>OZ244560.1:0-5021095 GCA_965217655.1 Candidatus Azotimanducaceae bacterium | reverse complement strand
ACACAGGACCTGCCATCCTCTCCGGACGCGCCAGTGGCGTATTCTTCCATGAGATCCTCGGCCACCGTATAGAAGGGCATCGCCAGAAACGGGTTGACGAGGGCCAGACTTTTAAAAAGAAAATAGGCGAACAGATACTGCCGGCGGACTTTACCGTCACCTTCGATCCTACACGTCGAAAACTCGCAGGCTCGGACCTGGCAGGTTCGTATGCGTACGACAACCAGGGCGTCATGGCGCGCCGTGTCAATGTCGTCAAAAATGGCGTCCTGGAGAACTTCCTGATGTCACGTACACCTGTCGAGGGTTTCCCCCGCTCCAATGGACACGGCCGTAAAGCAACCGGCTTCAAAACCGTATCCCGCCAGTCGAATCTCATTGTGGAAGTTGCCAGACCATTGCGCCACACAGAATTGAAGGATCGGCTGGTTGCAATGATTCGTGAGGAAGACAAACCTTATGGCCTCCTGATTAAGGACATCCAGGGAGGCGTGACCACTACTGGACGATTTTCGCCTAATGCCTTCCGTGTGCAACCTGTTCTGGTCTACCGTGTCCATCCGGATGGTCGGGAAGAACTGGTGCGAGGGGTAGACCTGATCGGTACGCCCCTGACAACTCTGAGTCACGTTGTGGCAGGGGACGACAGGATATCGGTCTTCAACGGTACCTGCGGCGCCGAGTCCGGCGGTGTGCCCGTATCCGCGGTTTCACCCGGCATACTTGTGTCCCAGGTCGAGGTACAGAAGAAGCCTGAAACCCAGGACAGACGGCCAATATTACCGCCACCGGCAAACAATGCAGATGCAGCAAAAGTGATGTCGGCAAACAGTCACGGAGACGACGTGTTAATTAATGCAATGCGTGATGAACTTGCCCGTTCCATGCAAAGCCTGAAGATCGAACAGATGGGAAATCCTTACTTCCTGGCCTACAGGGTCGACGAAATCAAAGGTTTCCAGGTCTCTGCGAGTTTCGGCGCGATCAAAAACCGCTCGGAAACGAACAGCCGGACGCTCTCAGTGGAATTGAGAATAGGCGACCACGACTTCGATAACACCAATTTCCTGGGGCGTTCCAATACCGCCAACTTCCGGTCGATAATTCCACTGCCACTGGAAAACGATTACACTGAAATTCGACGTCAACTCTGGCTTGCCACAGACAAAGCATACAAGCGCGCACAAGATCTGCTGGCCAGAAAACAGGCTGCATTAAATAATCAGTCCCTTGAGGAAGTCTCCGATTTCAATTCCGCGGAGCCAATCACAACCCTCGGCAAATCCATTGTCTCCAATCTGACTCTGGACACCGCAGAGACCCTGGTAAGGGAACTGTCTCAACAGTTCAAAGACATGCCGGAAATTAACGATTCTCGTGTCGAGACCGGGATGAACAACCGGCGCAGCGTCTACATCAACAGCGAAGGGACGACCTTTACCTACTCACTGCCAGTGGTCTGGGTACAGACGTTGGCACGGACCCAGGCACCGGACGGAACAGTCTTGCAGGACTTCGATGTGGTTTACCAACGATCGGGCGAACTACCTGACCTGAAGGTATTGAAGCGAAGGGTGAGTACTATGGGTAACGCATTGAGCGCACGCCGTAAAGCAGAGTTTGTTGACCGCTATAACGGCCCGGTACTGTTTGAAGGACAGGCCGCGGCAGAACTTTTTTTACAGGTCATGGCGCCGAGATTACTGGCCATCAGAGTTCCGTTTACCGAAGACCATCGTATGAATCGCGTTACGGAAGCAGTGAGGAACCCATTTGTGGACAAAATCGGCTCGCGGGTTCTGCCGCGATTTCTCAGTGTTCGCGACGATCCAACGCTCCCCACGGGTAACGGCGGCGGCTTGCTCGGTGGCTATCCGGTGGATGATGATGGAATCCCGGTTACACCTGCAGTGCTGATCGAAAACGGCATCCTGAAGACTCTGCTTGCAACTCGTAATCCTGTTGTGGGGGTCACTGCGCATATGGGCAACAGGCGCGGTATCCTGCCGCTGCCAGGAAACCTGCAGGTTACCGGCGAAGGTGGTCTTACAAAACCGGAACTACACAAAGAATTCGTGCAACTCATCGCCGAACGGGGTAACGAGTATGGCATCATCGTTCGTCGTATCGGCAATTGGCTGCATAAAATCAACTACCCGACAGATACATTCAGACAATCCGGCGGCGGCGGACAAACATCCGTGGGACATCTGCTGAGAGCATACAAGGTCTTCCCGGACGGTCGAGAGGTACCCATACGGATAGCTGAATTGTCTGGAATTGCCGCGTCGACGTTCAAGGATATCGTCGCCATATCCCGGAAATCGACGAATCATTCCATGATGTATCCTCAGGCGAGCGGTTCCATACTCCTGTATGCATCCGCCCTGTATGGTATTCCACGGACCGATGCCATGATTTCGATTGCCACACCTGATCTTCTGTTCGAGGACATAACGGTACGAAAGCCACCCGGGAATATACCTAATCCGCCAGTCGCCGCACATCCATTTTTCGATTCAAAATAGATATTATTCCATGGCTTTTCACCATTTATGGTGGTTTCCCATCTGGTAAAATGCGGCGTGGGAACCGGATACTGAAACAGATGTCTATAACGTCATTTCTTTTCCGTGAACTGAGACCAATCAGGTAAACTAAAAATATATGCCATATAGAGATAACATCTTCCTTCTTGAGCAATGGCTGTCCAGCCAGATTATCGGGCAGGAGAAATTGATCAATCGGCTTTTAATTGCATTGCTTGCCGATGGGCACCTTCTTGTGGAAGGTGCGCCCGGATTGGCCAAGACCAAGGCTATCAAGATTCTTGCTGAAGGTATTGAAGGCGAGTTTCACCGGATTCAATTCACGCCTGATCTGCTGCCGTCCGACATCACCGGCACGGAAATTTATCGTGTTCAGGATGGAACGTTTGAATTTCAGCAGGGACCCATCTTTCATAACCTGATACTGGCTGACGAAATCAATCGGGCGCCGGCAAAGGTTCAATCCGCTCTACTCGAAGGCATGGGAGAACGTCAGGTCAGCTTTGGTCGTCAAACATTTCCGTTACCGGACCTGTTTCTCGTCATGGCAACACAAAACCCGATTGAACAGGAAGGCACCTATCCACTGCCGGAGGCACAACTTGACCGATTTCTGATGAAGGTCAATATCGACTACCCGGATGCCTCATCGGAACGCAGCATTCTGCAACTGGTCCGCGGTGAGGCGATGATGAAGGTCAACGAATCTCTTAAGCCACCACGTATCAATCAGGAATCTATTTTCGGTGTTCGCCAGGAAATTCTTAATCTGCACATGGCTCCTGTAGTAGAGGAATACATGGTTCAACTCACCATGGCAACGCGAAACCCTGTAGCTTACGGCCAGGATCTCGCTTCCTGGCTGGATTATGGCGCTTCTCCCCGCGGCACTATCGCTCTGGATCTCTGTTCACGCGCCAATGCTTATCTGCAAGGCAAGGACTTCGTCAGCCCGGACGATGTGCAGTCGGTACTGCATGACTGTTTTCGGCATCGCATCATCGTCAGTTTTGAGGCAGAAGCTACCGGTGTGAATTCCGACAGGATACTGGATACCATCCTGCAACGGGTTGCCGCTACCTGATCACAGTGACTTATGGCAAGATTAAATCCAACAAGCAAGTCTGTTAACCGGTTCAAGGCTGCTGATCAGTTCAAACTTGAAGGTGGCGCCTATACTGATATTCGGGGTTTGATACAGTTGCGTCACGCAGCCCGTGTGCTTGACATACCGGAATTGAACAAGATGCATAACCCCCTGTCGGGTCTGCTGTCCTCCAGGTTTCGCGGTCGCGGTATTGACTTTGCCGAAGTCCGGATTTACCAGCCCGGCGACGATGTACGCACCATCGACTGGCGTGTTACCGCACGCACTCAGACGCCGCATACCAAAATGTTCCAGGAGGAAAAGGAAAGACCGGTGCTGATCCTGGTAGATCAATCGGCTTCAATGTTTTTTGGTTCAAGGCAAGTCTTTAAATCCGTACTGGCTGCGGAAAGCGCAGCTCTCCTTGCCTGGACTGCGCTGGAACGCGGTGATCGCACAGGTGGTATCGTCTTTTCGGAAAGTGGTCACAGAGAGGTGCGACCCCGCCGCAACAAGTCGTCAGTACTGCGACTGTTGCACGAAATCCATGATTACAACCTGGCACTCAACCGCAATGCCGGCAATGATAACCAGACCTATCTGACAGAAGCCCTGCACAATGTACGCAGGGTTGCCAAACACGGCAGTATTATTTTCCTGATCTCGGATTTTCAATCTTTTAACGAAGAAGCAACCCGGGTCCACCTGCGAGAGTTGTCACGTCACAACGATGTGATCGGCCTGCACATTTCGGACCCGCTGGAGAGAGAACTGCCAAACCCGGATCTCTACACCATAACCGATGGTTCCGCCCGATCTCGTATCGATACTGCAGTCTCGCGTCATCGAAGAGCCTACCAGGAACAGTATCTGGCTGGTCTTGACATTATTCGAGCTGAATTCGCACGCATCAGATCACCACTGATCGAACTTTCCACGGAACAATCACTGGTCAGCAGTTTGTCTGCCAGGTTTTCAGAAACTTCCACTGCATAACATGGACATGTCAACCTCATCGATACCTGTAGCTGTACCCCTCCAGGGCGGTCAGGGAACCGCCATGGCCGATCCACTGGCACAATTGCGGGATATTCACCTGCCCGGCCCGGTCGAAAGCTGGCCACCTGCCATTGGCTGGTGGATACTACTTTTGATAATCCTGTTACTTGTCCTCGCAGTATTCAACTGGCTGTACCAACGCTGGCGTGCGAACCGGTATCGACGTGAAGCCCTGAAAGAACTGAGGCAGTTGCACGAGAATTACCAGCAGCATGGCGATGACTTGCTGTATCTTGCACGTTTCCAGACATTGTTAAAACGGGTAGCGCTGACGCGATTCAGCAGAGAAGATGTAGCCAGCCTGACAGGAGAGTCCTGGGTCTCGTTTCTGGATCGAACGTCACGCAGCCAGGAATTTTCCATGGGTAAGGGTCAGGCACTGATTGAGGGTAACTATTTGCCAGCAACCAAAACGCCGGGAACTAAAACGCCGAAACCAAAACGGAACAAAAATTGACGTTGCCGCTCTTCAGGATCTCGGCGTTTACTGGATCAAACATCATAATCCGGAATTTGCAGCATGATTGAATTCCTCTGGCCCTGGGCGATCACGATCCTTCCCCTGCCACTGCTGTTGTATTTCCTTGTGCCCGCTGCAAAACGTACAGATGCCGCATTACATGTGCCTTTTTATACCGTTGCGGTCGGCTATGCCAGTGATTCCAGTACCAGTCAACGACGCAAATGGTTCGGACGACTGATGCTGTTGTTAATCTGGCTATGTCTTGTAGTTGCTGCAACAAGACCGCAGTTTATTGGAGAACCCATCGAATTGCCCACCAGTGGCCGTGACCTGTTGCTGGCCGTGGATATTTCCGGCTCCATGGGCCAGGATGACATGAAAAAAGGAAATCGAGTGGTGATGAGACTGGATGTAGTCAAGGATGTGGTTGGCGATTTTGTTGAACGACGGCAGGGTGATCGAATGGGCCTGATCCTGTTTGGCACCCAGGCTTATCTGCAGACACCATTGACCTTTGATCGTAATACGGTTCGCACTTTGCTCCAGGAAACCCCTCTTGGCATAGCCGGCGAAAGAACTGCCATAGGTGATGCCATAGGACTCGCCGTAAAAAGATTACAGGACCGACCCGAGGGAAACCGGGTGTTGATCCTGTTGAGCGACGGCTACAACAACGCCGGTGAGGTTGATCCCCTGCTCGCGGCTGGACTTGCCGCCAAAGAAGGCATTCGGATTTACACTATCGGTTTTGGTGCTGAAGAAATGGTTACGCGGGGTTTACTCTTTAATCGAAGAGTAAACCCATCAGCAGATCTGGACACGGAGACCCTGACTGAAATAGCTCGCTTGACAGGTGGGATTTACCGGCGTGCAAAAAGTGCAGACGAACTGGCCGAAATTTATGCGGAAATGGACAGGCTGGAACCCATTGAACAGAATCCTGAAATCTACCGACCTGTGCGCACATTATTCCACTGGCCTTTAATGCTGGCGATAGTCCTGAGCCTGCTCTATGCATCAGTTTTTGCGATGCACACCATACGGCTTATCACCTTCAGGCTGGCTGGCAACACCAGTGCACAGGACTCCGGATCGCCATGAACGATATTTTGATCAACTTTCATTTCCTGCGACCCGAATGGTTTTATGCCCTTATCCCAGCGCTGATTCTATTTTCTCTACTGATGTATCGGCAACGTAAAAACAGCAACTGGGAACAGTCAATTGATCCTGTACTGTTACCACATTTACTGGATGAGCCTGGCGGTAAAGTCAGCAGGAATCCTCTGACACTGGTGCTTGTTGCATGGTGCCTGGCGATTCTGGCGCTGGCAGGACCTGTCTGGCAAAAGACGCCGCAACCAGTCCATGAACGGGAAGATGCTCTGGTCATCCTGCTGGATCTCTCCCGCTCAATGTATGCAACAGATGTCAAGCCTACCCGGTTGGTTCGAGCCCGCCATAAATTGCAGGACCTTTTGAATCTTCGCAGTGAAGGTGTCACCGCCCTCGTGGTATTCGCCGGGGATGCACACACTGTTTCACCCCTCACCGACGATACAGTCACTATTGCAGCAATGATCCCGGCTCTGACACCGGAAATCATGCCCGCTTTTGGCAGTCAACTGGCGCCGGCACTGGAACGTGCTGTCTCCCTGTTTGAAGATGCGGGGATCACCAGTGGTCGCATCCTGATCATCACCGATGAAATTCGTGACATTGCAAAAGCACAGGCTGTCGCAAGAGTGCACAGAATACGATATCCGGTTTCCGTCATGTCTGTCGGTTCCAGCGATGGCGCCCGGGTTTTGCTCAACGGAGAGTATCCGGATGCAGGCTTTCTCAAGGACTTCAGCGGCAATCTTGTTATTCCCAAAGTTGATGAAGCTGCCCTGGCAGACTTTGCTTCTATTGCCGGCGGGCGCTTTACTCCGATGACATTGACCGATGAGGATCTGGCGTATCTGCTGGCTGCGACTCCCCTTTTTACCGACGAGAACATCCTGGCGCTGGAACGGGATTTTGATGTCTGGGAAGAGGAAGGACCATGGCTGTTAATTCTGCTTCTGCCTCTTGCCGCCTTTGCTTTCCGTCGCGGCTGGCTGTGGTCTCTGGTACTGCTGTGCCTCTTACCTGTCGATAATACCTACGCATTTGAATGGTCGGATCTATGGCAGACAAAAGATCAGCAAGGCATTGAAGCCCTGCAGCAGGGCCAACCCGGCAGAGCTGCCCAACTCTTTGAAAACCCGGGATGGAAAGGCTCTGCACTGTATCGCGATGAAGACTACCAGAATGCTGCGAGCCAGTTTTCCAATATTGATTCCACTGATGGCCGGTACAATCTGGGTAATGCCTTTGCGAAACAGATGCGCCTGGAAGAAGCCATTGAAGCCTATGACGAAGCATTGAAACTCGATCCTGATAACGAGGATGCTGCCTTTAACAGGCAGTTGGTTCAACAATTGATTGAGCAGCAGCAACAACTCGATGGTGAGAACCAGGAGCAGGAGGACAGTGGTCAGGAAGATCAGCAACAGGAAGGAAACCAGGATCAACAACAGGAAGGAAATGAAGACCAGCAACAGGAAGGAGATACTGAACAGCAACATGGGGAAAATGAAGATCAGCAGCAGGAAGGAGATACTGAACAGCAACATGGGGAAAATGAAGATCAGCAGCAGGAAGGAGAACCTGAACAACAGCAACAGGAAGGTAACGAAGACCAGAAACAGGATGGAGAAGCTGATCAGGATCAAAGTCAGCTTGGTGAAGAGAATCAAGTGGATGCAGATTCTGAAATGGACAGTGAAGAAAAACAGGCACTGGAGCAATGGCTGCGCCGCATTCCAGACGATCCGGGTGGACTATTGCGTCGAAAATTCAGGGCACAACATGAAGAGCGCCTGAAGCAGGGTCAAATCTCACGCCAGACGGAGTACGGAGACTGGTGAAGACATTATTGACAACATTAATTTTATTTATGGCATCGTTGACCTGCACCACCATTCTCGCTGCGGTCACTGCTACTGTTGATCGCAATACGTTGACGACTTTGGAACTCCTGTCTCTCACGATACGAATCAAGAATGTTCCGGATCCACAGGCACCTGACTTTTCAGCCATTGAAAAGGACTTCGAAATTGTCGGCGTACCCAATTCGAACTCACAACAATCTTTCACTTGGGTCAACGGCAGAGCAACATCGGAAACGACAATGACCTACACCTTGTCTCTGCGACCAAGACGTGAAGGACAACTACGGATACCTCCTGTCCAGATAGCAGGGGAACAATCCGAGGCCATTCTCATCAATGTCGTGCCACCTTCCGCCGCAATCAAACGGCGTGATGCCCGGTTTGTGTTTCTGGAAACGGGTGTCGATAAGGCTTCCGCCTATGTGCAAAGCCAGATCATCTATACCCTGAAACTGTTCTACACAGAGTCAATCAATGGCAGCTTTCCCCCACCGCCTGACTTGCCGGATGCGGTGGTGACGACTATCGTAGATGAAAAACGTTACGAGACGATTGTCAATAACCAACGCTATCACGTTTTGGAAAAACGCTACGCGATCTTTCCCCAGAAGAGTGGCATTCTTACCATTCCGCTGGAAGTTTTCCGTGGGACACGGGGTGGTAGCGGTTTTTTTAGCCAGCGCCAGCAGGTGAGTGCTCTCACTGAAGATTTGAATATTACTGTAATACCAAAGCCGGCGTTGTTCAGCGGTGAAAACTGGATCGCCGCCTTGTCATTTGACGTTTCTGAACAGTGGAATGAACAACCCCCGACATTCAGGGTCGGTGAGCCCATCAACCGCGTGCTGTCCATGCATGCCAAGGGACTCCCCGGTTCGCTGTTACCCCCATTCAAGGAACTTGAGATCGGGAATATCAAGACCTATGTTGACCCGCCCGACGTCAGCGAAGGCGCAGTAGAAGACGGGCTTGTATCTTCCAGCATCACCACTGTCGGTATCGTACCTACCACAGCCGGTCCCATTACCTTGCCGGAAATCAGGATCCCCTGGTGGAATATTCAAACCGACAGCGAGGAAGTCGCCGTCATACCTGCTGCTACCTATGATGTGCTGCCTTCGGTCGGTTCCGATGCTTCTGTCCCCGACATCGATGTACCCATTCCACAGAGCACCCAGCCTCAGGTCATCCAGGAACCGGCCTCATTGTATTGGATGTACATCACCCTGGCTCTTGGTTTGCTGTGTTTATTTACGTCCTGGAAATGGTGGAGTGCCCGTAGAACGACGGCTAGATATTTCCGAAAATCCCGAAAAACACTGCGACTGATTACCGGCCGGATGAAGACCAGCTCTATCTCAACTTAAGCAGGGCATGTAAAGACAATCAGGCAACCGATGCCCACCGCTATCTCTTCCTGTGGGCAAACGCCAGATTCAACACCGGTTCTCTGCAGGCACTGCAACAACGCCTTAAGCGTGATGATTTAAATGATGAAATCAGGAAACTGGAAAGTGTGCTCTACACGAGTGACGGGGAGCAGGACTGGCGAGGTGCAGATTTGCTGAAACTGTGGAAGAACTTAGAGGCCAAAAAGATGAATCAGTCCCCAGGCGAAATCTGCTTAGTGAATTGAATCCCCATTGAGTTATCGCAGATTCATGTGACTGCTTTGAGCTTATCACCGGACGGCTTAAGGCTCTTTATGGCGCTCTGAATAACACCTCGGTTAGCTTACTCAGATTTATTTGACTGCTCTGTGGTTATCCCAGGTAGCTGAAGGCTCTTACTGACAATTTCAAAAACATCACGGGACAGATTTTCTGTCTCCTTGATACGCTCCAATTGTTCCGTCATCAGTGTACGTCGCTGAACATCGAATTTACGCCAGCGCGTCAAAGGTCCCAGAATCCTCGCTGCCACCATCGGGTTGAACTGGTCCAGTTCAAGCACACGGTCTGCCAGAAATTCATATCCCGAACCATCAGCACTATGAAAGTTCACGTTATTATATAAAGTGAATCCATTCACCAGGGCACGCACCCGGTTTGGATTTCTGATATCAAACGCCGCATGCTCCATCAATGACTTGACACGATCCAGGGTGCCCGGCAATTGACAGGATGCCTGTATGGTGAACCATTGATCAATCACCAGTGCTTCATCCACCCAGCGGTTGTAGAATTCCTTCAGCGCCTTCTCTGCCGGTTCCCGTGCTGCCTCCGCCGCACAACCTGTCAGTGCCTGAATAGCACTTGATGTATCAGTCATGTTGTCTGCCTGCTCAAACTGCTCAACACACAGCGGCGCCATCTTCCCGTCAACCGGTTGCATCAGATAACCCAGTACGATGTTCTTCAATGAGCGACGGGCAATTGCATCTGCCTCGGGTCGATATGCTTCCCTGGACTGATTCAATCGATATACCGACAGCAACAGCCCGCCAAGTCTGGAAGCGATCTCGTCAGATACGGCCTCTCGCGCCTGATGAATAGCATCCACATCAGCGATATCGGCAAGTTCCGCCAACCAGGTTTCGGTGGGCAAATCCAGCATGGCAGCAATCATGGCTTTATCCAGCGAATCATCCTGGTCACGTTCAACAGCCTGATTCAGGTTGTTCCCGAACGCTGTGATCAGACGCGAGTCAACTGTAATCTCCGAACCTGACCGAATCTGCTCCACAACCTCCTGGATAATGTCAACACCGAGGCGTTGCCCTGCTTCCCAACGGGCGAAGCCATCATTGTCGTGGATCATCAGGAATGTCAATTCATCCCGGGTATAGTCATAGTTCAGTTTTACCGGCGCTGAGAAACCGCGCAGCAGCGAAAGAACAGGTTTCTGACCGATACCTTCAAGAGTAAACTCCCGAGACGGCTCTGTAATGTTCAGCACAACCGTATAAGCATCTTCATCTGCAACAATACTGGAGATGTCCGGTTTATCCACCGTAAACGGGATGTCCGAGCCTGACTCATCCAGCAGTCCGACAGCCAGCGGCATATGGTATGGACCCTTTTCTTTCTGTCCCGGTGAGGGTGGACAGGACTGATGGACCGTCAGTGTCATGACCCCCTCAGACTCGTCAAAGCGACTGGAGATGTCCAGCACGGGTGTACCTGCCTGACGATACCATGTTCTGAACCGGGTAAGGTCCATATCATTGGCATCTTCTATCGCTCTGACAAAATCCTCTGTCGTCACCGCCTGACCATCATGCCGCTTGAAATACAGATCAGTTCCCTTTCGGAAACGTTCCTTGCCGGACAGGGTCCGGATCATGCGCACTACTTCCGCACCTTTTTCGTATACCGTCGGGGTATAAAAATTATTAATTTCCATGTATGAATCCGGGCGGACGGAATGTGCCATCGGTCCTGCATCCTCCGGGAATTGTGTGTTCCTTAACACGGTGACATCCAGCACTCGACAAACCGTGGCAGAACCCATATCGGATGAAAACTCCTGATCACGAAATACGGTAAATCCTTCCTTCAGACTCAGTTGAAACCAGTCACGACAGGTCACTCTATTACCCGACCAGTTGTGAAAATATTCATGAGCAATAACACCCTCTACCCGTTGATAGACTGCATCCGTGGTAGTGTCGGGACGGGCCAGTACACAGGAAGTGTTAAAGATATTGAGTCCCTTGTTCTCCATGGCTCCCATATTGAAACTTTCCACAGCCACTATCATGAAGATGTCCAGGTCATATTCACGACCATAAACCCGTTCATCCCAGGCCATGGCGTTCTTCAGACTCGTCATCGCATAGTCAACCTTGTTGATATTGTGAGCCTCGGTAAAAATCTTCAGTGTGATTTCCCGACCACTCATGGTGGTAAACGTGTCCTCAATGTGTTCCAGGTCACCTGCAACCAGAGCAAAAAGATAAGAGGGTTTCCTGAATGGGTCTTTCCAGGTCACCCAATGACGTTCACTATCACCTTCCCCTCCCTTTACCCCTCCCCTTTCAATATCGTTACCGTTTGATAACAGTACCGGATACTTTTTTTTATCGGCAACAATAGTGGTTCTGAATTTCGACATCACATCCGGACGGTCCAGATACCATGTGATGTTCCGAAAACCCTCTGCTTCACATTGCGTACAGAGCATATTCCCTGATTGATATAAACCTTCCAGCGCCGAATTGTCCTGCGGTCGGATTTCAACCCGGGTTTTAAGCGTAAATGACTCCGGTACGCTATAAAGGGTCAATAGTTCTTCATCGATCCCGTATTCATTGGACAGGAGTTCCCTGCCATCAATAGCGACTGATCTTGTCTCCATGTCCTGACCGCCATTCAACACCAGATCTGGTTGTTCCGTTGCTGCTTCAGGATTACGCCGAACCAGCAAAGATGTCGTCACAACAGTCGATTGTTCATGGATATCCACATGCAGGTCGGTCTCTTCAAGCCGGTATGGGGGTACCGCATAGTTCCTGCGGTGAATGACTTTGGGTTGGCTGTCTTTCATGGTCCGGGTTCATAACTTAGGGGAAGTAATCTTATCGCACAGGCATCCAGTACCTGTAGTACGTGCCACTGAATCATACATCTAATTCAATACTTTACCGTCTTTCATCTGGAGATGTCTGTCAGCTTTATCAGCGAGGTCCTGATTATGCGTTACCATCAATATGGTTGTACCCGCTTGATGAAGTCCTTTCAGGATATCAAAAATCTCAGCGCCATTTCGGCTGTCAAGGTTCCCTGTCGGCTCGTCAGCCAGTAGAAGCTTCGGTTCTCCGACAAGTGCCCTGGCTATTGCCACACGTTGCTGCTGCCCCCCGGAAAGCTGGTACGGCTTATGGTTGGAACGGTGCATAATGCCAATGCGCTCAAGAAAGTCATCAATAAGCTTGTTTTGCTCCTTCCTTGAAAGGTTCTTATGCAAAAGCGGTATACGAATATTTTCCCTGACGGAGAGTGTATCAATAAGGTTGAAGTTTTGGAAAATAAAGCCGACTTTCTGACGGAACTGCAGCAGGTCCTTTTCCGACAATCCTACTGTCTGCTCTTCGGCAAAATAGTAACTGCCACTATCCGCGGCATCAATAAAGCCCAGTATATTCAGGAGCGTTGACTTACCACTGCCTGATGGTCCAACAATTGAGACAAACTCCCCCTCTTCCACATCAATGGAAACGCCATTCAAAGCCGTGGTCTCAATATTTTCAATACGAAAGCGTTTCTGCAAATTTTCCATTGCTATCATAATTGCTTCCCTGTTCCCGTTAACGTTTTAATCGGCATGAATTTCCAATTCTTCCATTTCCAGATAATTTTTATAGCTGGAGGTTATGACCTTCTCTCCCTCATGCAGACCATCGAGTAACTCGACGTAGCGAATATTGCTCTTTCCCATGATTACATTTCTCCGGCGTGCAACATTTGCCTTCTCATCAACAACAAATACCCAATTCCCGCCTGTTTCCCTTATGAAAGAGCCATTGTCGATGAGTAAGGCTTCCCGGGGCTCGGTAAGAAACAGGCGCCCGATCAGGGTTCGCCCCTGCCTGAGCATTGCCGGTTTTTCATCAACCAGTCCAAGTTCGGCAATAAAGGCGCCATCATTGATGTCGGGGTCTATCCTTTCTACAATAAGATCGAGTTCTTTTTTGTTGTGCTCAATTATCGCTGGCAAACCAACCCTGACATCGTTGATAACTTCTTCAGGCAGGTTGACAATAAACTTTAGCTGGTCTGGAGAATTTACCGATGCGATTTCAGTGCCCTTCGAAATATTTTCCCCGATAATCAGGATAAGCCCCGAAACACTACCCGCAATTGGCGACCTGATATTAAGCGCATCGGCAAGACGGTCAATAATCTTCAGTTCCCGGTCTATATCTTCCTCTTCCAGGACAAACTGCTCCAGCTTGATTTCATTTTGTTTGAGGTAGGCCTCATAAGTGGCCTTCGCAAGTTCAAACTGTTTCTCCCGCAAGCCGTAGGTTTCTCGCAGTTGATTCAGTGCTGCCAGAGAAAAATCACCAGTTTCCGAAAGCAACTCTTTTCGGGCCAGTTCCTGCTTTGTTTCATTAAAGGTAACCTCTTGACGGGCGAGTTCTGTTTCCTGTGACATGAGACTGATCTCCTCTATGATCTTTCTGTCCTGCAAATCACCACGTTTTTTAGTGTTACTACTTTTCTGGTTGGCCACATCCACTTCATGGTCAAAACTCTCAAGCACCACTAGTATCTGATCCTTTTCCACCCTGGCGCCATTGGCAACATAAACAGCAGCTACCTGCCCTGCCACCCTGCTACTGACCGGCTGGATGAATTTAGGCTGTGAGGTGGCGCTAATCGGGATATAGTCTTCAAAAGTGCGCCAGGTTACTGTTGAGAAAACGAGTTGATCTTCTGAAACTTCAAAGACCCGGCTTTTACCAATCTGCTCAAGCCCCAGATAGCCTGTAAGGCCTATTGCCGCCACTATGATGCCGTATTTTATGAAGCCGCCTCTTGCAGGCGCAACGATCCGGTCCATAGACTGGCCAGAAATGTCATCATCCATATCATCTCGATCAGTCATTCACTCGGTATCCTCCTGTTTGAACCATACATTCAATTCAATCACATCTTGTGGAGAAAGCGTCCCTGTATGCTGCTTCAGATTTAAAGACGCCAGAATATAGTCATAGCGGGAGCTTCTGTATCGATTGCGCGTACGGATCAGTCCCTGCTCGGCATTCAGCAGGTCTTCCAGGTTTTTGATCCCATCCTCATAATCACGGCGGGTCGAATTCAGAAATTTTTGTTCTGATGCGATTTGAGCCTTTAAAACCTCTATGGTTCGAATACTACTCTGGACCCTGTTGAAAAATCTCTTTGTTGAAGAGATGACAAAACGCTCCTGTTGCTTGTGACGGTATGTGGCCTGACGATAGAGTGAATGGGTTTGTCGACTCTGCGCCCGGCTGGTGCCGCCGTCATAAATCGGCATGGTCACTGTTATACCGACACTGGCGTATCCTGTTCGAGTACTGCCATCATCGATACCAAACCCGTCCTGTCCATGATGGTTTTTAGAGTAATTGCCTGCTAAATTGACCATTGGCATACTCTTGAAGCGGTCGCTTTTGACCGCATAACTTGCGGTTTGAACACGCAGTCCGGATTGCTTATAGGCATTATTTCCATCCAGTGCCTTAGCAACCCATGAATTGACATCTGCCGGCACAGGGAGGGAGGGAGTAAAACCAGATTGCAAACCAATTAAAGAATCCGGTATATCCCCGATAATCTGCGCAAGATCCTCACGCCGCTCCTGAAGTCTGATTTGAACTTCCAGATGATTAAGCCTGACCGCATCCAGCCGTGAACGTGCAGTATCAACGGCAGAAGAGCTGATCTCCCCAACATTATATTGGCGCTCTGACCGTTCCATCTGTCTAATGACAGCATCCAGTTCGGCCTGATTGCTTTCCAGATCGTTTCTCGCACGGAGAACAGCCATATAAACGCCTACAACCCGCATAATCAGCTGTTGCTGTTCAGAGGCCAGCGTGAGTTCGTGCATTTCATTGTCAAGTTTTGTGGTTTTTAAGGTAAACCAGTCTCGCAGGTTGAACAGCGGTTGTTGAATCCTCAGCCCATAGTTGGCATGACTGATGTCACGACTGGAGCCAAACGTCACACTTTTGATCTGACCGGTAACGGGGTCTTCATAAGCATCATTAATACTCTTGTTATCACTTAGATTACGGTTGTATCCAGAACCAAAATTCACTTTGGGCTTAAAGAGAGACTTTTTATATACCAGTCCGTCAAGGTTTATCTTGTGCTGTTCGTTAGCAATCTGAAAGTCAAGGTCATTTTCTACAGCAAGCTCATAAATGCCAAGCAAGTCCTCGCCTGCAGATGCCATTGGCATGAAATTCAACAGTGCTACAGCGAGAGTGGCCGAAGCGAGTGTAAGTGAACGCCTCTGATAATCAGACATTTGTTGGATATAGCTTCCCCGATTTGGTGCTTTATGTAACTCTTTATTGCTCATTAGGTATAAACCCCTGACGCTATATTTTTCTTTTAAGCGATTATGTGACTGGTTTTATCCGAGAACTAAACACCGTGCCTGTTACTTTCTGTGCAAGTGATTGATTTACAAATAACATTACTTGAATGTCTCAGCACCGCATTACTAAATTCAGACTCATTGGATAGAAACTAACTAATTTGTCATTCCTCCAAAGTTCCCCGTTATTGCGCTGTCACTAAAAGGCCTTCATAAGGCATGGCTCTCGCCATACGCCAGGCCTCACGCCCTACAACGACCACTACAAGCAAAATGGAAATCAGCCCTGCTGTTATGAACATTGATATCCCAGGTTGAATGCGATCGCTATATTGCTGTAACCATTCGGACATGATGAGAAAGGCTATGGGCCATGCAACAATATTGGCAGCAATCACAGGTTTCAGGAAAGCCCAGAAAACCCTGATGGCGATATCTTTTGAACTGGAGCCAAAAACTTTGCGAATCGCCATCTCCCTGCGCTGTCTGCTGACAGTGAATTGCACTGCGTAATGAAGCCCGATGCCGGCGATAAATATAGCCATCACACTAAGTCCCAGAAATATATTCATCTTTTCCCGATGAGGACGGAGAATGGATTCCAACTCTCCTTCAAGCGAGACCAGGTCGAGCTTAAGGTCAGGCATGCCGGGAAATGAACTTTTGTGCAATTGCTCTAACTCTTTAATAAAGGCAGATGTGTCAGAGCCCACATATTTGATCACCATTGCCCCTGCATACCCGTTAGTTGCCGGGATATAAATAGCCGGTTTTTCCTGTCGGCCAAATGTCCACTCAATATATAGATTTGGTGTGACGCCAATGATGATAAAGCTCTCATTTCCAGTTGCGGACATAATTGATGTATCGGCCTGATTAAACCGCTTTCCTATTGCCTCCCGAGGATCGCTGTAGCCAAGCTTCTGCAACATTGCTTCATTAATTATCACCCTTGAAACCAGTTTAGGTGCTTTGCTTTGCTGTTCTTCACTATTTTCCCTTTCGTTAATATTATTAGAGTTTCTCAAAAAGTTCCTGGACGCTAGTCTTGTATAGGCAAATTCAAAATCTTTGTCGGAGAATTCATTGCCTGCCAACAAAGAAATATCGAGGGTAGCAAAAAAATCTTTACCCAAAGAATTGATGACAACTTCTTGTTCCCCACCTTGAACTGCATTCTTGTTTTGAGCATTTAAAAACGTACCCATGATAAAGGGTGCACTGACGGATTGCCCGACCTTGACAACGCCTGGAATTCTTTTCAATCCTGCTTCAAATTGTACATTGCTCTGAAATTGACTTTGAAAATAGTCCTCAAGTCCAAAGGCTAAAAAACTCGTCAGGTAATTTGGACCTGTACCATATGTATGAAGAAAATAAATATCTGTTACATCAAAGGGAAAGTTCCTTTTGCTTACATGCTGTACCTGGCCAGCCATCGTCAGTGCCGTGATGATTACCACGACCGCAAGTGCAACTTCAAAACCGACAAACACCATCACCAGCGTGGATTGACTGAGCGATTGTGAGATGAAACCCCTGAAGATGGCAGCAGGATTCAGGTTGTAAATATTGAGGATTGGCATGAAGACGCTAATCAGCACCACGACAAACAGGGCGATAATAATCCAGCCCCACAGTCCATTCCCCATCGCCAGCCAGAGATTGAAATCCGCTACATATTGCTTGAAATCAGAGGCCAGCAGATACACCAGCAATGCCGCCAAAACACAGGCAATGCCTGTTATCAGGATTACTTCCATCAGCACCATCAATGACAGGTTTTGCGGGGATGAGCCGCAAATTTTGCGCATAATAAATTCTTTTTCCCGCGCAGAATATTGGGTGACCAACAGTCCGGCAAGATTAATCGCACCGATTGATAAAAGCACGAAGGCAAAAGTGGTCATTGTAGTAACAAGGTTACTGTCACCATGTCTAAAGCCCCCGGATTTAGCAAACAAATAAATATCGGATATCCTGATCAGGGTTAATTGACTGTTTCGCAAATCAGTTAAATACTTGATATAGGAAACCACTGATGGATTATTTGACTTCTCACCAGATTTTATTTTTTTGTCCTGTAAAGATTTAAACTCGGAACCCAAAATCTCGGTTATTTTTTCTATACTGGCTGTCTCTTCCAGCAGGACATAATTTGTTGCTGCAATAAAAGGCGAAATTCCAACCAAATCAAATTTCATATGACTGTCAGGTCGTACATCTCGGAATACTGCCGTAATAATGCCTTCTTCATGGTGTTTTGGTTGGTGGCTTCTTTCAATTGATGACGTAAAAAATAGATTTTTATTAGATGGTTTTATGCGTTCACCCAGGGCGTTCTCAACACTGCCAAAAATTTCTACCGCTTTCCGTTCAGAGATTGCCAGGTAATAAGTCGCAGGGTTTGAATTTTGAATTTGCCCCCTTATAACGCCAATACCCATCATATGCAGAAAATTATCAGAAGCAGCGTTAAAATTTATAAAATGTTTTCTCTCATCGTATGAGATTTCTACATTGAACCCACCGGGTATAAGGGAGGTTGCAAATTCCAGGATTTCCGGGATACCAGAATAATCCTTGCGTTCCATACCTGACGCCCGAGTTTTACCGTTCAGCTCAAGTTCTATTCTGTAGATATTTTTATAGCCTGGGATCCACTGATCATAATGTGATTCATAGTGTACATAGGCCATCGATAGAATAAAAAAAGCAAGGGACAAGGCCAGACTGAGAATCGAAAGGCTATACCCCCACGGCTTCGCCCTCAACATCTCCGATACCGATAGTAAATAACTTCTTATCACACTACGCTACCTCAATATTGTAGCTGGCCTTTATATCCTTCTCCGGAAACAGTACATGCAGTTTTTAAGTACCCTGTAAAGGGTACCGGTTTTGACATGGGATCGCATCAGTTCCAAAGCCCACCCTGAACTTGACCCAATGGTTGTGCAGTAATAAGGTCATTTTATTACGCCGAAAATGAAGTGATGCCTGGATTGTCAAACGGATTATCTTTGACGCTTAAAACCAATGTTTTGTTCAATAAAGCTGTTAATCCGTTCCAACTAACTGAACCGTTGGTTACCATGTCACCAGAATGGGTCGTCATATGGGATGGATGAAAGTTTTCATTAAGAAATCACCACCTTGCTGCCAGCGTGAAATAGCAGTCACCCGGGTTGTCGATTCATCCCCCCGGCAACAACTCCGATCAAAACACCGCCAACCAATCCCCCAAGATGCGCTCCATTCGCCAGCGACCCCAGTCCCAACAGGTCAATTGCCCCGGTAAAGCCGACCGCCAGATAAACCAGCATGAAAATATAGAGACCCGGTGGCAGTCCGGTTGTTCGCCGCGGAACCATTCGGCTCCATACCAGGCTGTATCCCAGGAAGCCAAATACTACACCTGACATGCCACCAAAAAACGATGGTCCGTATAAATAGTACTGCATGAAATTTGCCAACAGAGAACTAACCAGCGTCACCAGCAGTAACACCAGGGAGCCATTGACCAATTCTATTCTTCGACCCACTTCCCAGACCCAGAGCAGATTGAACACGATATGCAACAAGCCGAAGTGCAGAAACATTGGCGTAAGCAGTCGCCAGTACTGGCCTGATTCAATAGTATGGGTCAGATCCGCAAAATACTGATAGGGACCACGCTCCTGGAATTCAAGAAACGTCATATGCTGGAACAACCCGGTAACATCGCCGGATTCCAGACCAGAGGTTACGGGATATAAAACAACATTGGTCAGAATAATCACACAGGTCAATGGGTATTGCCGAACAACGGCCCAGGGGTCAGCTATCATTTAAAACTCGATGTGTTTATCTGAATAAAACATCTGAATTGTGTTTGCAATGCGATACACAATGCTAAATAGACATTTATGCTGATGTGAGGGATTGATTCTACTGGGCTCCAGTGCAGTATCAGATTCCTTACCAAAAAAAACGAAAGAATGCGGGGTTGGCGGGGGCGGGGAATTCAGAACAGTTTGATCACGGTGACGATTACACCTGCGGCTGCGATCACTGCCAGAATTGTTTTGTTGGCCTGCTGCACGATCCTGGCCTCAAAGTCGCTACGCATCGTTGTCAGTTCTGCCTTGACTTCAGCTATGTCAGCCTTCAGTTCTGCCTTGACTTCAGCTATGTCAGCCTTCAGTTCTGCCTTGACCTCATTCAGGTCAGATGTCAGCCTTCAGTTCTGCCTTGACCTCATTCAGGTCAGATGTCTTCGCGACAGTACCATGCAGACACTCATACAGCATAGTGACGATTGCGTTTGCGTGATCCTGTTGGATGCCGCCAGCTACAAGCGTGTCGGCCGCGTGTCTCGTGTCGAACAGTGGTGTTTCCATGGGGTGCAGTATAGCACTGTGAGCCGATTGCTGAACAGGGTGGCAGAACAGAATGTAGAGAACATTTAAATTGTCCGATTTATAACAAGTAATATGTCCGGTTTAATATGGGGTATTTCAATCGATTTGGAGTGTCTGATGAGATCGGCAAAATGCCTCCTGACATCACTCGATAGTGACAAAGGATAAAAAGTTGTAAACTTGCTGGAGTATGTTAACACCGTCTGATGACGAAGGAGATTATCACCGTAATGGAGAATGCTGATCAACAGGTACTCTCCCAGCTTACGCACTGGGTGGAAAATCAGCAGATGGCCTGGCTGTGTACCGTCGTAAAAACCTGGGGCTCATCGCCGCGCCCTGTGGGTTCACTCCTCTGCTGCAATGACCAGGGTCATGTCGCTGGTTCATTGTCAGGCGGTTGCATTGAGGAAGATCTGCTGGACCGATTAAAAAACGGTACCCTGGCGGCAGAAAAACCGGAACTGCTCATCTATGGGACAACTCAGGAGGAAGTTGAACGTTACCAGTTACCCTGTGGCGGCCAACTGCATGTTGTCATCGAACCCATTCCGGACCAACGACATCTGCAGAAGCTACGTCAGATCGTCAAACGGCTGGAAAGGCGTGAATGTATAGAGCGGACTCTGGATATTTCCAACGGCAGCATGATGGTAGAAGACAGGGATCGATTCAGGCACCTCAGGTTTATCGGCGATTTCGACCCAAACAGTCCAGGAGGAAAAACACTCATCCAGACCTATGGTCCACGTTATCGTCTGTTCCTCATCGGCGCAGGACAGGTCTCCATGTATCTTTCCGAAATGGCTCGAATGCTGGACTATCACGTTATTGTCTGCGACCCTCGTGAAGAGATGATAGAACAATGGCCAATAGAAGGTGTACAACTGGTCAACGACATGCCGGACGATGCCGTTAAAATCCATGCAAACGATCATTTTTCCGCCATCGTTGCACTGACCCATGACCCCAGGATTGACGATATGGGTCTAATGGAAGCCCTTAAAACCGACGCATTTTTCGTCGGCGCCATGGGATCAACCCGCACCTCGGCAAAACGGCGTGAACGATTGAAGATGCTGGATCTCTCCGATGCAGAAATCGGCAAAATGCATGGTCCGGTGGGTTTGCCCATAGGCAGTAAAACACCCGCGGAGATTGCAATAGCTATCCTTGCACAACTTACCGCCCTTCGGTCCGCGAAAAAAGAAGAGGTTGTATCAGCAGATTTCCGTGAAGTTGCGGCAGGATAGGCGGGGATGAGGCAAACATAATGGTTGGTGCGATAATTCTGGCTGCCGGCAGCAGCAGACGATTCGGTGATGACAAGCGAAAAGCGACACTCCAAAACGGCAACATGTTGATTGAAAATACAATCAACATTGCAGCGAAAACACTTGACTCAGTACTGGTTGTTCTTCGATTTGGCGACCGGGCATTTGCCGACGAACTGGATTCTAAAATCAACATCCCCGGCATTTCGTATTTTCTTGCACCGGATTCCGCCAAAGGCATGGCACACAGTCTCAGCAACGCCATTCAGAAGGCAGTTGATATGGATGCCGCGATGATATTCCTCGCCGACATGCCCTTTATCAGAGAAGAAACCATCAAGAAACTCATCAATGTCTATAATGCCAATAAGGACTTGCAGCCCATTGTTATCCCAACATCAAACGGCACACCAGGTCATCCTGTCATTTTCGACAAGGCATACTTCAACGAAATCCAGTCACTGGAAGGCGACCGGGGCGCCCGGCCTGTGGTGGACGCCCACCAGGACAAATTGATACAGGTTGAAATTGACGATCCCGGGATTTTAAGGGATATCGATACACTGGATGACATTGAGTCTTTAAGTCATTAACTCATTGACCATTCAACTTGTCACCGGCTCGCGTTGCCCAATCGAGTTTATTGCGACAGACATTATAAAAACTGTGCCCTGGCGGATGAATAAGCTTCAAACGATCCTGTCTCTTCCGCACCACCAATTCTTCACCGGGTTCAATCTCGAATTCGATCTGTGAATCAAAGCTCACCAGAGCTTTCACATCAATGTGGGGACCGATCACCACTTTCATGGTAAAACTACCGGGAATGACCAGAGGTCTGCTGGTCAGGGTATGCGGGAACATTGGCACCAGCACCACTGCATCCAGACTGGGGTGCATGATCGGCCCACCCGCAGACAATGCATACGCGGTGGATCCGGTAGGTGTGGAAATGATCAGACCGTCCGAATGCTGGTTATAGACAAACTCGTCATTGATTAAGAGATCGAATTCGATCATTTTGGGTAAATTGGCAGTGTGAATCAGTACTTCGTTCAGTGCACAGGGTTCTGCATCAAGACCGGAGACTTCACCTTCCAGCAGAAAATGTTCCTCGATGACAAAGTCCCCTGCCAGCACATCGCCAATACTCAATTCAATGTCATCAGGTGATATATCGGCCAGGAAACCAACGCGGCCCCTGTTGACGCCAAGAATCGGGACCCCAGCTGGTGCAAGTGCCCGCGCAGCACCTAAAATGTTGCCATCACCACCAACCGCTATCACCAGGTCACAGCTTTGCCCCATATCCGATAACACACACCCGTCACTGTTTCCCAGCAATGCTGCTGAATCAGCTTCCATCACCACATCCACCGCCCGGGACTCAAGAAAATACACAACCCGGCGTAGTGATTCCAAAACCTGATCTGTACCGGTTTTTGCAACAATGCCAACACTTTTAAACTGCATACTGACTGACAATTAATTAGTTCCTGTCCAGAAAATCGACTTCCAGAAGTTTTAGTTGCGACATTTGCATATTGTTGTTTAAAAATCAACGGCTTGACAGGAAGTAATCACCTCGGTGTTAAATTCTCGGACAATAATTAATTTTGAATAGCGCATTAAAAGCCAGAAACACCGAATATTCAAATGGATACGGACCTCCCTTTGATGATGAACCTTGAAATTCTGCGTAAAAAGGGGAAACTGAGTGTCCACATGGGTAGTTCAATGATACCCGTTTCGTAAACCTTCAGTAGAAACAAAATGAATTCGAATATTAACAAACGTTACGTTGAGGAACTTGTTGCTGATCGCACTATCGCAGAAATTCGCGAAGCAGGTTCACTCTGGCAGGCCATGCGCACTGAAGTTGAGGCCCGGGCAGAATTCGAACCGATCATGTCAACTTTTTTCCATGCCACGGTACTGAACCACGATACCATTGAAGGCGCCCTTAGTTTTCTTTTGGCCAGCAAACTGGACAGTCCCGTCGTCTCCAGCATGGCAATTCGCGAAATCATCGAAGAAGCCTATCTGGCTGAACCGTCGCTTATTCACGCGGCAGAAATCGATATCAAGGCAACGCGGAATCGTGATCCGGCCTGTAACAGCTACTCCACACCGTTTCTATTCTACAAAGGTTTTCAGGCCCTGCAGGGGCATCGCATTGCACACTGGCTCTGGGGAGAAAGCCGTCACAGTCTGGCATTTTTTTTCCAGCATCAGATGAGTTCCATATTCGGTGTGGACATTCATCCGGCCGCTCGTATCGGCTGCGGCATCATGTTTGACCATGCGACAGGACTTGTAATCGGTGAAACCGCCGTGATTCACGATGATGTTTCCATTCTGCATGGCGTCACCCTCGGCGGCACAGGTAAAGAATCCGGTGACCGCCATCCCAAGGTTCATAGAGGTGTGCTCATTGGGGCAAACGCATCCATCATCGGTAATATTGACATCGGTGAAGGCGCCAAAGTCGGCGCCGGCAGCGTCGTCATGCAGGATGTACCACCTCACACCACGGTTGCCGGCGTACCCGCTGTAGTGGTTGGAAGACCTCATGGAGACGCACCTGCGCTGGATGTGGATCAGTGTTTTTAGATTGGCGGAGCGGAGGGACTGCTCCATAAGCAGTTCGGCATCCACGGGTTGCACGTGAACTGGTCCGAAAAACTCTCCTGCGATGAGGTCGTTCTCATTGATGGCGGTACGGGTTCGGAACTCAAACGTCGCGGTGTGCCCATGAGCGCCGCCGCTTGGTCGGGCCTGGCTGTCCATACCCACCCTGAAGCCGTACGAACCGTCCACACCGCGTATATCCACGCTGGTGCAGAAGTGATCATCGCCAATACTTTCGGCACTGCCCGGTCTCTGCTCCAGGCTGCCGGCATTGGCAACGAGTTCGAACGTATCAACCGCCGTGCCGTAGAACTCGCTTTCGAAGCCCGGGACGCCGCGGGGAAGTCTGCAGTGGACGTCGCCATCGGCGGCTCTCTGTCTAATCTGCCCCCGAACATGGACCGAGGCAAGTACCCGCCGACCGAGCTCGAAAGTGCTGACTTGAAGGAGTTGGCAGAGACCCTTGTCGACGCTGGCGTCGATCTCATCGCACTGGAGATGCTCCAGGACACCCACCATGCCCCGCGTGCCATGGCTGCGGCGCTCACCACCGGCCTGCCGGTCTGGCTGGGTGTTAGCGCGCGACTTCGCGAAGCAGACCACGGACTGGTCGGGTTCAACTACACGGACATCGACTTCGAAGACATTCTGGACGCACTGATTCCCATGGGTCCGGACGTCGTCAACGTGATGCACACCGAAATTGCAGCGGTGGCGCCAGCCATCTCGATGATTCGCAAACGCTGGCAGGGACCTATCGGTGTATACCCGGAGATGCCCTACGCAACCTCTCCAGTTTGGCGAACGGCGTTGTCGACCGGGGAGTTCGTCGATGAAGCGAAAAGCTGGCTTCGCCAAGGCGCCCGGTTGATTGGAGGCTGCTGCGGTACTACACCGGAACACATCGCCGCACTCGCCCAGTGGCTTCAGCATTGATTATGTATCTCAACCACCCAGGCGGTGTAGCTGAATCCAGTTAATCAGATCGCAAAATCACCGAAAGTCAGCGACAATAATCCGAATAATTTCCTTTAATTGGTAAATTATTGACATTAATACAATGGCCAAGATCATGGCCCCGTCACAGCAGTTTAATTACCCCTACAGCCACCGCGGACACCGCAATAACTGCTAATATGATTTTGTTGGCCTGGGTTTGTATCTTGACTTCAAGTTCAGTTCTCATTTGGGCAATTTCAGCCCTGACCGTGGTTATTTCATTGCTGACCGCGGCAACGTCGGCTTTTGTCGCGACTGCACTTTCCAAAGAGGTCTCAATTTCAGCGACAATTCCTTCTGACTGTTTAGTGTCAAAGCCGGATGATTGCAAATCTTTAGTGACACGCAAGGTGTCGAATAACGGAGTACTCATGTGACTACCATGGTGTTATTCCAACCTCATAGATTCAGCATTGCATAAACGAAAGTGAAAGTCGCAAAGAAGGACGCAGCAAATATGGCGATCATCTCTTTGGAAATCCCCTTGTCTATATTTTCCAGTGGAATATCGATTACAATGCAAATAGCTTCTGTCTGCTTTTCATCAAATCCAGCACTTGTTAGTTCCAGTCTAATTTCGTATTCCATGTTGTTCATAGTAGACCTAAAGCGTTTCGCTTCCATATATAAACATTCTACCACAGAAATCCAAAACCACTGCCGGTAGTATTTTTAACAACACCGATTCCACTCCGAAGTGCGGGTTCAGAAATAGGTGGGACTCGTCTCCGGCATGTAGCGAAGTGATCTTCCCCCGAAATTCTGGACCCCAGGATAAGAGTTATATGCTAGTGGTAAGGGAGTAGCACTTTGTCCTTATTCGATATCGAAGATCTGTGTGAGTCCTTGATCACCTGAGTCATCCTCAACGTAGTTTCCCCCGGTGATCTCTTTGGCTACACGACGCCAGAATCTTTGTGCCGACAAGTTAGATCCAAGTTCATGGATCCTCCAACATCCAGGGTATCGCATGATAATGTCCTTTGCCGCCAACAAACCAACACCACTACGTCTCAATCCACGTAAAACAAAGAATTCCGACATTGACATGTATGAATCGGTCCGTCTAACCAAAGCGAATCCGGCAAGTTCTCCATCCATCCTGATCAAATACGGATCTCGTTCCGGAGCAGTCCAGAATGCGCTGGACGTCCTGCAAGTACGCCTTGCCGCGCCCGGTCAGGCGGACGCCGCGCGGGCCGCGTTTGAACAGCGCACCGTCGAGATACGCTTCCAGCACCTTCACGCGGTGCGCAACGGCCGACGCTGAGACGCTCAGCTCCGCGGCCGCCTTGACGAAGCTCTCGTGGCGGGCCGCCACTTCAAAGAAACGCAGGCATTCAAGCGGTGGCAGCGTTGGCATGGTTATAGTTCTTCGTACAGAATTGGTTGCCTATTCTATGACCTACTAGGATAAGCGCATTTCACACGCGTTGTTAACTGCAATATATTTGGGCGATGGGATAGTATGATCTAGTCAAATGCGCGGCTATGTGCGCTTATTTCCTGCAACGTTTGCTGCCGGCCATTCTTTCGGACGTCGTCATGCCAATGTTGCATCCCCGGATGTACTCGCCCTCTCCGAAGCGGCCATACACCACATCACCCTGCCCGTCATAGACAGTTTGGGTGACCGACACCACCTCACCCCGCCGGTGCTGAACGATGAGCACCTGGTCGTTCTCCAACTCCCCGATGAAGCTATCGGTGCGGTAGCGCGCCGTACTCGTGCTCACGACGGGGATAAAGGCGTCTCCCAGGAAATTGACCCTGACCCCGTTGTTCCGGTTCACCGTGACGGAACAGCCCTCCCCGGTCCTTTCAAAACCCACCAAGCGTCGTTGTATGAACCCCGTTGCAGGGATGTGGACGCAACCCTGGTATGTCCCCGCCTTTAATTGTTCCCGGTGTTGAGGCGGGTTCGACAGCAGCTGTTGCAGGTAGCTTCTGGTCAAGGGCTGCGGTGCGTCGCTACTACCGGTTATCCCGAAGAGAAATAACGGCGCGCACATTAATAAAATTCCTGTCTTTTTCATTCAACCATCCTCAAACCGTATGCGAATCCATCTCATCATATCATCCCGATACCTGACCCCATTCTTCAGAAGTCCGCCGTCAGAGTCAATGTCGCGGTTCGGGCGCCACCGATCCAGCCACCCCAGCCACCTGCAACGCCACCGATATTGCGCTCATCGGTAAGGTTGTTAACGGTGAGTTGCAACGCCACACCGCTTAACCAATCTGTTACGCCTGCACCATTAACACCCAGGTAAAGATCCGTCACAATGTACGAGTCAATGCGATCGGTATTGCCTGCATCCAGCCAACGCGCACCAACCCACTTGGATGAAATCCCTGCATAACCGGCGACGTTGAATTCCACTGGGCCGAGAGAGAACTCTGCCCGGCCATAACCAAACTGGTTTTCTCTCATGGTAGACTAACCGCGACGGTATGCCTGTTCGATATGCGGAACGCCGGTCCAGGCGCCCGTCAGGCGGTCCCAGTCCGGGTTCTCTGCAAACTGGTCAAGGGTGATACGCTGGTAATTGTCCTCGTGAACGTCGTCCCAGGAGACGTAATCGGTCAGTCTTACCCGGTCAAGCTGACTGACGACCTTTGCTGCCAGGTGTTCCCCGCCGGCTTCGTCGCGGGGATCCGCAAGGCTCTCGCGGGCCCGGTCCTCGCCGCAGTCCTCCTCGCTGCAGATCCCGGCGCGTACCGCCTCCTCAATCCCCGCCCGGGCTGCGTCCACGTGCGAGCCGAACTCCACGTCGGACCGGGGGAACCTTCCCTTGGCGACCCAGTAGTAGATCGTGCGCTTGGACACCCGCAGCATCTCTTCCAGTTCCGCGATCCTGAGGACGCGAGGCTGGACGCCGCGGCGGGACGGAGGGGGGAGGAGTGGTTCGTGGTCATGCCAGAATCCCTTCAACTAGCGGGAACTGGCAGGTCCATATACACGGATTTCAGGGGACCGCAACCACCCCCTGTCAACTCTTTGCACCAAAGTTCTAGCTCTGCCCTTTACCCATAAATCTGGCTGGACAAGTTGAGCTGATTTGTTTTCGATTCATTCATCCCTTAATTCATATCCCGTACACATGGCAATGAGAAATTGGTAGCCGTACCACATCAGTTCGTGTCCGGGTGGCGGATCATGTTTGCGGTTGGCGTAGCCACCGATACGGGCAACCAGCCGAACCGCTTCGCCCAGCAGGGTCGGCGGCTGTGCATTCATTCTCCTGGCCCAACCCCCCAGGACCAGGATTTCTATATCAGAAAACAAAATCTCTGCGGGTAATTCGGGAACCTCGCGACCGAGTAGCGTCATCACCATGAGCCGCCACGCAATCACCAGATTGATGGCAATGGCCCGCTCCAGCCGGTCAACACTATGGTGCGCCAACGCTTCCACCGCACAACCCGTCTTGAGCACCCGGTGCCAGTCTTCAATACGCCAGCGTAACGCATAGTCCGCCAGACACTGCTCGGCATCGGCCACCCCGTTGATCGCGCGACTGGTCAGCAGGAACCACTCCACCGGCTTGCTCCCTTGCGGTGGCTTGCGCTCTCGGCCATGGACCACCCGCAGCGACAGCGGCGCTTTGTCCGGCAGCTGCCCGGGCGCGGGAAACTGTACCTCTTCATAACGCAACTCAAGCTCAGCAACGCGCTTGCTGCGCGCCGCCCGCGCCTTCTGCTTGCTCCGTTTCGGCCGGGCACTTTGCCGTTTCACCGTTAACTGCATTCGACCCCGGACCTTGCTGCCACGCAGTCGGTCGAACAGTTGCTCGGTCTTGCTGAGGCGTCGGTTGTGGCTGGCGCGAATCAACAGATCCACGCCGGCATGCTCCCGGTGTGCATCAAACAGCTCGAAGAAGTCGGCCTCACGGTCCAGCACACAGGTGATCCGGCTGTGCGGCAGTTGCTCAGCCAACGCCGTACAACTGCGCAGGCTTGATACCCAATCGAATGACGTCTTGTCTTCAATAGGCGTCGCCGCAGTGGACTTCGGCGCATCATCCTGCGGCAGACGACAGCGCACATCGACAATGCCGAGTGGAATACCCATAGCGTTCACGGCCAGCGTCGAATGCAGCTTAATACCGCGGCTCGTCGCGCCGGTCTGGTTGCTGCCAATGACACCAAGACCGTCGCACTCTGCCAGTCCGTGGTAATCCAGCGTGGTGCCATCAGCGATACACAGGACCCGTGCTTCGTTGGCCATCCGCTGCCGGGTACGCGCCTGATGTGGCGCCAGTATGGCCGCCATCGTCACGGCATCAAAAGCCGGCTTGTCGATCAGCCGGTAGTAACCCTTGATGGCCGCGACATCGCTTTGCGCCACCGCCGTAAACGCCCGTCCAGGCTGCTCTGCCAGCCGCTCTGCGCTGGCCACCAGGCGGCGACTCAAACGGGCATCGCCGAGTGCGGCGCCACCAAACTCCTGGCTGGCCCAATGCACACTGTCCAGTCCGGCACCCACCGCCATAGGCACGCACGCCGGGGCTGCCGGCGGCACACCGAAGCGGTCCCGAAACGCGTCCACCAAGGGATAAACATAAATGGCCTTAATGCCTGCTGTGTGCGCATGACGTCGGTCCTGACGACCGCGTCCCTGCGTCTGTCCCACGGGCACAAAATTGGCGGCCCGATAACAAGTGCCCTCGAACGCCGCCGTATCCACGAAACTCTCTACCAGGTAAGGACGATAACCGAAGTGCTGCTCAAAATCATCCGGCAGCCGTTGCAGCACCTGACCGAGCACCCGCGACGCCAGATTATGGCAGCCCTGCGGGCGCAGCAGAAAACGGCTCATGCACACTACCCGGTGCAACTGGGCACGCCGCGTTGGCGCATCCCAGCCAATCCAGGTATCCCGGTCACGCAACTGCAGGGCCGCTGCCGAAAAGCCAAAACCACCCAGCCAACCGTGTGCCGAATGGATCAGATAGCGCAACTGAGCACCCACCAGCGGCCCGGCGCCACACGGATGTTCGCGCAGCATCAACTCATTCCACAAGCGTCGCTGCGGGTCATGGTTGACCAACACCAGCTTGAGGCCTTGCACCGCGCCCGCCGTCTCCGGTACCTGCTCCGGTAACGGCACTGCTGTCGCCAAGCGACGCGGCGGATGCGCCGCCGGGCGTGAGCGTGCTGCGGGTAAGGTGAAATGCTCGGCATTGGAGAGTTCACCCAGGGCTTTTAAACAGCCCGCTATCTGCGCTTGGCCTTGCGCATTGAAGAACCCATAATATGTGCATAAACGGTGCGCCAGGTCAGTTCTATGGGTGACTTCGTCCTGGTGTAGAATCCCGCAGACCTGGGCAATGGCACTGGCCTCGCTGAGACAGCGTTTGATTTGACTTTGTGACTCCATCGCGCCACTGTACATAGTAACGATGAGCTTGTTCAGCAAAACTTATGGGTATAGGGCAGAGCTAGCTGCCTCATGTGGTGGCAGTTTCGTGTGTCGACTAGTACCAGTGTAGGCTGTTCTTCCCGCCGGTTCCATAAAAGTTAGCAAACTTTTAGCAACCAGTAGTACACAAAAACGTTCACCCCGAATGCCTGCCCAGCGCATACTTCACCGCACGCTTCCACGGGAAGGCCACCCCATTCGTAGCGAAGGTGCTCAAAGCCGTCGTAGATTTGGCATTTCTTTAATGTCCCAGAACTAATGGTTTCGCTCAGATATTTAATTTCCTGGTCGTAGGTTGAACACGGGATGGGGTCGCAGTGAACGCAAAAGGACAGAATGAAGCAATCGCATTCGATTTCTAATGCGCGGAGCTTCTCGATGTCCTCCCCGGTTTTTTTGAGCGGATTCTTTTGTCCCTTCCTACCGGACCAACTCGCGAAATTAAAGCTTCGCCACTGCTTGGCCTCGATCAGCGCGCACGGTTCGCTGCCTAGCAAAACTGCAAGATCGATTTTGCAGCTATCATTTGGCGGCCGCCACTCCCTGACCACCTTGATCTCTGAAGTTTTGTTGAGCCGCCGTACGCACCACGCCAGCGAGGTACAAAGCTCTGTTTCGATTTTGCCGGCTAGCGCGGCATAGGCTAGAAAGTCCGGCTCGAATGCTTCACCCACGCAGCAAAGGGCATCACCGATCATCTTCACGTTGCGAAATCCACTTCTGTTCTGCGTTTGTTGCCGTTGCACGATAGTCGTATGTCATGGCGAATGTCAACGTTCTCGACAAGGTGCACCAACTCGACGAAAGCACAGTTGTGTCCGCGACGTCCGATATGGGCGGAAATTCATGGAAAAGGCGGCGACCATGTCTGTAAAATTCGCGAAAGTTGACAACTGAAATAAACAGCATAACACTCCATGTATCGAATTGGAGGATAGGAAGATGAGTCAGAACACAATGATTCCACCAAGGCGAAAAAACCTCGATTTCAGCAACATACGTTTCAGGTCAGACGGGTCGCGTTACGTGGATATTAGCGACCGGTTGAAGTCGCAGAAAGTGAAGGATCAGATCAAGGCCATCGAAAACACCAGGCCAAAAAAGGCAGCAGGTGACAAATAGCAACCACAGTGCATTATGAAGTCGCATTGATACCCGCACTGGCGGGGTATTGGTTCATCAACAACATATACTTGTTCAATTAACCCGTTGCGGGTGCGTGAGATTACCATCAACAACGAGTGCATGGCATCCAGGCAAGTTTTATGGGGCGAAGATATTCACCAGTCCGCACGCCGGGTAGTCAAAGAATGGCAGGCATGGTCAGTATCAGCGAAGTCCTACCGGATGAACACAATATCATCACCCTGAATCCGGAGCTGAAAGACCACGATGGGATACCGGCCCCCGGGATTGACTACAGACTGAGCGAAAACAGCCACAACATGCTCAACTTTTCTATTGCCCGTGCAATGGAGGTGCTCGAAGCGGCAGGCGCGATCAAGTTGCGGTCAACATCACCCATAGCCAATGGCGGCTGGCACCTGATGGGAACCGCACAAATGGGCACCGACCCGGCAAAGTCCGTGGTCAACGAGTGTGGACGCAGCCACGACGTGAAGAACCTGTTTATTATCGACGGCAGCATTTTTGTCAAAAGCGCTGGCGTCAATCCAACACGCAAAATACAGGCGCTGGCGTTATATGTGGCCGATAACATGAAGCAACGTCTTGCCAACCTGTTTGACTGATCGACCCGTTCGCAATTCGCCACATAACTGCGCGCCCCGTATTTGACACGGTGATTTGTTGGCGAGTACGCTTTGTTTCGGGTGAATCTGGTGAGGAAGAAACAATGAAGAAACGTCTGGCTGTAGCTGCCATTGGCGTTGCTTGCGTGCTGGTGGGATGGGCGCCGAACGCTTTTGGCCTCTACGACATGCACGGGAACGTGTACGAGTGGGTTGAGGACTGCTGGAACGCCTCCTACGCGAGTGCGCCGTCGGATGGAACCCCCTGGCTTCGTGGAGACTGCGCAGTGCGCGTTTTGCGCGGCGGCTCCTGGTTCAGCGACCCTTGGTCCCTCCGTGCCGCGTTCCGCGGCGGATTCACCTCCGGCTACCGGTACTACGGCGGCGGTTTCCGGGTGGCCCGCACGCTCAACAGCTGGAACCTGGGGCGCCACGGTGCCGCAGGGTGCAGCGACGAGCGTCCAGGGAGAGTCATGATGAGAAGTGGGCCCCGTCCCTCTTGCCTCGCAAAGAGGGAGAGGGACGGGGCTTCTTCGAATCCATTATCTACAGACAATTTCAGCCGCCAATCTCCATTTTTCCTCCATGGTCCATCACGTGATGTGTTGATCGAATGTCCTGACTGGCTGGTAATTGAAACCTACGAACACAAGTAAATGCAAGTTTTATGCTAAACTAGAGGAGGAAATGAACCGTTTCGTGTGCACATACAATTATGGATAAAAACAACCCCTTCAAACCGGGCAATGGACAAATGCCGCCGCTCCTTGCCGGGCGTGATGGCGTAAAACAAGACATCAATGGGTTGCTGGAAGCGCTTAACGAGCCTTACGGAGTGCCGAGCGACATCATCCTGTACGGGCCACGAGGTAATGGTAAGACAGTGCTGCTTGGATGGTTGGAAAATCATTGTATCACTGGCCCCAAGTATACGGTACTCCGCATAACACCTTCGTCCTCAATGTCTTTAAAAGAACAACTGATGGCAAGCCTGGGGACTGCTTTGTCACAGGTGACGACAGAAGGATCGGGTTCGCTTGGTGCAATGTTCGCCAAACTAGGTGGTAAGCGAAGCGTGGTACAATCAAGCCAGGCAGAGCCGTTAAGCAACTTTCTCATAAAGCAGGCACGCAAGAACCCTTTGGTCCTGCTGGTTGATGAGGCACACACTATGCCTGCTGATTGGGGCCAAGAACTGCTCAATGTCAGTCAGGATGTGCGTCAGAAAGCACCTTTCCTACTGCTGCTTGCTGGCACACCGGGGCTAAGAGAACAGATGAGTTCCATAAATGCATCGTTCTGGACCCGGTCAGAAGTGATACCACTGAGCCGCCTGGATGAACAAGGTGCTGCTGCCGCCATAGTCCAACCGCTACTCAAAGAGGGCATATCGCTTGACCCGGATGTAATGTCACAGGTGGTCTCTGAGAGTCAGCACTACCCGTTCTTCATTCAAGTTTGGGGTGCGGCTTTATGGAACACAGCAAGGAAAGCCGAATGCACACAGATTGATCAGGCATTACTGACCGATGCATGGAGCGAGTTTAACTACCGAAAGAACCTGTTTTATCAGAATTTGTACAATGAGATGATAGAGGAACATGTAACGCTGGCGGCTTTGTCGGTGGCCAAAGCATTTAAAGACCGCCAGGCGATATCTTATATCGAATTAGGCAACATACTGGCTGGTAGAATGGTTGGTATTGACCCACCTGATGATGTATTGGCGACCATCAGGGAATTAAAGAATCTGGGCTACATCTGGCAAGATTCAGCCTCATCTGATTGGCAACCAGGCATTCCTAGCCTGATGACCCACGTACTGACAGAGGCACAGAAACTAACGCCGGACAATAGCGGAGATCTCTCCCCGGGAATGTGATGCCAGACGGCATCGTAACGGCACTCACTTAACTTCACCGGAATACGCAGACCACCGGGGACGCCATGAGTACGACTTCGCACGCAAACTGTTGGGCATACCAGACCGCCTGGAATGAAGACAGGGTCAAGGCGAAACGCCGGTCACGATGGAGACTGGCGATTGCAGGTTCGGGAGGAATCACGCCGATTCGCAGCCTCAAGCTTTTCAATTTTGTGGTATGAATTCTGTAACATATCGTTTTTATCAGGATATTGGCGGAGCGGACGGGATTCGAACCCGCGACCTCCGGCGTGACAGGCCGATATTCTAACCAGCTGAACTACCGCTCCGTATAAGGCTCTTCATTCCGTCAACATCTTCCGAAAACAATTCGAATGTTGCTGATGCAGAATGAATATTCATTCCAATGTTACTGGTGGGTGTTGCAGGGGTCGAACCTGCGACCTACGGCTTGTAAGGCCGTCGCTCTCCCAACTGAGCTAAACACCCAACACCCTGATAAGGAAGAGCGAATTGTACCGTTTGTTGACTTTGAGTCAAGGAGTGAATCAATGTCGAGGAATCAACGGGAATTAGCTTAGAACTTACTTCTATTTGTTGAAGTCGGTCCAGTAAGTTATATTGCGCCATCAGACCACATGGCGCCTGAGTCAATCTCCGGTATCTCCTGAATAAAGTCATCACAGCATGGAAGACTACAGTTTCACTCATTTACAACAGATAGAAGCGGAGAGCATCCACATTATCCGCGAAGTGGCTGCGGAATTTGATAATCCGGTGATGTTGTATTCAATTGGAAAAGATTCCTCCGTGATGCTGCGCCTCGCCATGAAAGCCTTCCATCCAGGGAAACCTCCTTTCCCGTTAATGCACGTTGACACAACCTGGAAATTCAAGGAAATGATCAGGTTTCGGGATACTTATACCAGGTCACTGGGTATTGATTTGATAATCCATATCAACCAGGAAGGCGTTGCTGCCGGGATTGGACCTTTTACACATGGCAGTCAGAAGCATACGGATATCATGAAAACCGAAGCCCTCAAGCAGGGATTGAATAAATACGGTTTCGATGCTGTATTTGGCGGCGCCCGCCGTGACGAAGAGAAATCAAGAGCCAAGGAGCGTGTTTATTCCTTCAGGGATAAAAATCACCGTTGGGACCCTAAAAATCAACGTCCGGAATTATGGAATATTTATAACAGCGAACTCAACAATGGTGAGTCCATTAGAGTATTCCCCCTGTCAAACTGGACAGAACTGGATATCTGGCAATACATCCTGCTGGAAGAAATACCTATCGTTTCACTTTATTTCGCCAAAGAACGCCCGGTTGTCGAAAGGGACGGAACTCTTATCATGGTGGACGACGACAGAATGCCTCTGGAACCTGATGAAAAGCCGGAGATGAAGATGGTGCGCTTTCGCACCCTTGGATGCTATCCATTGACAGGGGCAGTAGAGTCCACCGCAATAACTCTGCAGGACATCATGCAGGAAATGCTGCTGACAACGACATCTGAAAGACAAGGCCGACTGATTGACAGTGATCAGGCAGGCAGCATGGAAACGAAAAAGAAAGAAGGCTACTTCTGAAAACCAACGGTTTTTGGCTTTACCGACGGCTTGGAGTACATCAATTCCGGACCAAAAATGAATGAACAGAGTGATCTGATCACAACCGACATCAATGGTTATCTAAAACTGCACGAGAGGAAAGAACTCTTGCGCCTGTTGACCTGTGGCAGTGTGGATGATGGAAAGAGCACTTTAATCGGTCGGTTACTGCATGATTCCAAGCTGATTCTGGATGATCAACTGGCTGCGGTTAAGGCGGATTCCGCTCGCGTTGGTACAGTTGCAGACGGGATTGATCTCGCGCTTCTGGTTGACGGGTTGCAGGCAGAGCGGGAACAGGGAATTACGATTGACATTGCCTACCGGTACTTCTCTACAGACAAACGAAAATTTATTATTGCCGATTCGCCCGGCCATGAGCAGTATACCCGCAATATGGCCACGGGTGCTTCCACCTGCGATCTTGCCGTCATACTGATCGATGCAGTGAACGGCGTCCTGACTCAAACCAAGCGCCACAGTTTTATCGCCACTCTCCTTGGAATCAGACATATCATCATCGCTATCAACAAGATGGACCTGGTGGACTACACAGAAGAAGTGTATCAACAGATAAAATCCGACTATGCGGCATTTTCAATGCATCTGGATATTCAGGATCTTCGCTATCTGCCAATGTCGGCTTTGAATGGCGATAATGTCGTTGATTCCTCAACCAATATGCCCTGGTACGAGGGGGCGCCATTGATGACGATGCTGGAAAATATCCAGATTTCATCGGACAGGAATCTGGTGGATTTCCGATTCCCGGTTCAGTATGTCAACCGACCTGGGCCTGATTTCAGAGGTTACTGCGGGACGGTAGCATCCGGTATCGTCAGAAAGGGCGATGAAATTATGGTGTTACCTTCCCGTAAAACGAGTCGTATTGCTTCCATCGAGACCCCTGATGGAGAACTGGAACAAGCGTTCCCGCCACAGGCGGTAACATTTACGATAGATGATGAACTGGACATCAGCCGGGGTGACATGCTGGTGCATCCCAACAATATCCCCTACTTCACTGACCGGATTGACGCTCATATCATCTGGATGGCGGAGATGCCGATGCATCCCGGCAAACAGTATCTTTTCAAACAGGCAACCAGAAAAACGACAGGTTCCATTACGGATATCCGTTTCAAAATTGATGTCAACACTCTCGCGCAGACACCGGGAGAAAACCTTGGTTTGAATGAGATTGGGCGCTGTGAACTGATGCTGACGCAAAGGATTGCCTTCGACACCTACAAGGCTAATCGGAGCACTGGGTCTTTTGTCATGATTGACCGTCTGACCAACGAGACCGTAGGCGCCGGCCTGATCGTCGGTACTGGCAGTGTTATCACGGGTTCTGCATGGGAATCCAGCCAGCGAAGTGAACACCTGCAGGCAACAGCCAGTTTGATTTCACAGGAAAATCGTAATGAACGATTCGGGCAGACCCCAAAAACGCTGCTTCTAACGGGTTTAACCGGTTCCGGCAAGAGCTCGATCGCTTATGCTCTGGAACGCAAATTGTTTGATATGGGGCGTACTGCAACAGTACTGGATGGTCAGAACATGCGCCTGGGACCCAGCAAAGACCTTGGCTTTGATGAAGACAGCCGATCAGAAAACATAAGACGTGGCGTCGAGATAGCCAAATTGATGAACCAGACAGGTATTATCACAATCTGTTCATTTGTCGCGCCGACTGATGCTGTCAGAAAAAAAGCGCGGGCAACCATTGGCAAAGACTTTCTGCTGGTTTACCTGAACGCTCCCCTGGCAGTCTGTAAGGAAAGGGATACCGAAGGTTTCTATGAAGCTGCCGATAAAGAAGGTCTCGACACGGTTCCGGGTGTGAATCTACCTTATGACGTACCGGAAGACGCTGATCTGGTCTTGCCTACCCATGAGATTTCTATCGAAGAATCAGTGGAAAGATTACTGGTACTGCTCGAAAATCAGGGGGCTTTCTAGCCCGCCTGTTTCAAGTAACCCAGTTTCCCCAGAACAAGCATGACTTCATGCGCTGATTCTTCCGGGGTCACATCCTTGGTATCGACTTCCAGTTCCGGGTTTTCGGGCACTTCATAGGGATCGCTTACGCCAGTAAACTCCTTGATTATTCCCGCTCTTGCCTTGGCATACAGACCTTTTCGATCCCGCCGTTCACATTCCTCAATACTCGTGGCAACGTGAACTTCTATAAATCCGCCAACTTCCTCAACCATTGACCTTACGGCTCTGCGTGCTTCCCTGTAAGGTGCGATGAGTGCACAAATGGCAATGCCACCCTGCCTGGTTAACTGGCTGGCAACGTAACCGATACGGCGAATATTCAAATCCCGGTGTTCCTTTGAAAACCCAAGTTCACTGGAAAGCATCTGACGGACGATGTCACCATCGAGTAAAGTGACTGGTCTACCACCCATTTCCATCATCCTGACAAGCACGATATTTGCAATGGTCGATTTGCCGGCGCCCGACAGTCCGGTAAAAAACAGGGTAAACCCCTGTTCCGTGCGCGGTTTACAGATCTTTTTGAGCTCTGTAATGATTTCCGGATAGGTATACCACTCTGGAACATCCAATCCAGACTCCAGGTGTTCCTGTAATGCCTGCCTGGAAAATTCCTGAACCGTTGTCTGTTCTTTAACTTCCCGACGCGCAATGAAACCCCCGCGCTGTGCACAGTAGACCATGTGATCTTTTTGGACCAGACTGATGTCAAGTCTTTCATCTAAGGTCAACAGCGTTTCCTGCAGCGACATGTCATCCGGATCAGTCGCACCAACAAAACAGATATTTTCATCAACCAGGTAGTGACTACAGCCGTAATTCTGCATTACCAGAGCATGCAACAAAACATCCCTGATGCCGGAATGCCGACGGACCAGGGGCAGCATACACAGAGCGGCAGACTGTGTGGGAAATCTGTTCTGCACATGTTCAAAACAGCGCATAAGAGCATAGTGATGGATATCTCCTGTATCTGCCACGCCAACAGATGGCATGATCAGCAGATTCGCTTCCCTGGATCCGGCGACTTGATTAATTTCATGCACCTGCTTCTGATGCAATGGTCGCTGAGCGTCAAACCCCAACACATTGCACCACCCAAGTTTGTCGAACTGATTCCGCACTTCTCCAGGCGACATGCGGATGTGATTGAAATCATGATGTACGGGGGCTTCAACTCCCCAAATCTCGCCAGCCAGACAGATCTCTACCTCATCGCAGTACGTTTCAATTCTGGCTAACGGAAATTTTTCAGTCAGTTTGAGTACCGCGATAAGAGCACCTTCCCTGTCCATTAAAGAAATGTCCTGACCAACCGTGACCTGATCGGCAAATTCGGCGGTTACATCAAGCATGATCGGCACGGGGAAAAAGTGACCCTGCCAGGTGTTGCTCTCGAACACTGTATTGGCATCCGCTTCCGTCATAAACCCGGTCAACGGGAAGAAGGCGCCGTTGAGAATGAGTTCTACATCGCAGGTCTGCCGGGCGGAGAGGCTCCAGGAAGGGAATTCAAGTGCTGCAGCTCTGATGACGGCAACCTCGTCCAGGTTTATATACCTTGTTTGAAAACTCATAAGGAACTGATCTCACTGAGCATGTCATCAAGATGATCTCGCCAGGGTGTTGCACAATATCCAACGAGATTTTCCAGTTTTGACGTATCCATTACGCTGTAGGCAGGACGACAAGCCAGTGCTTGATACTCGTCTGCGAGAATGGGCTTAATCGGAATTTTTCCAGACAGCAGACCCTTGGCGATGGCGCCTTCCTGTATGGCCGCTGCAAATTCGTGCCAGGTGATGTTCCCTGAATCGGTCCAGTGGTATATACCGGCAGCAAAACAGTCCTGAATGATGACCCGCCAGATGACATCGGCCAAACCTCGAGTAAAGGTAGGAGTCCCCCGTTGATCGCAGACAACGGACAGTTCATCTTTTTCAGACATCAGACGCATCATGGTTTTTACAAAGTTGGAACCCACCGTGCCATATAGCCAGGCAGTTCGAATGATCATTACCTGCTCCGGTATTGATTGCAGAGCAGCTCTCTCTCCGGCCAGTTTGCTTTTACCATAAACCCCCAGTGGAGCCGGAGGATCTTCGGGCAGATAGGGTGTTGTTTTCTGGCCATCGAAGACAAAATCGGTCGAGATGTGAATGAGTCTTCTTCCTGTACAACAATCCGCAATGTTCTGTACTGCGTCGCAATTGATTCCGTAGCATGCATCAATTTCTTCTTCGGCTTTGTCGACTGCAGTATAAGCCGCACAGTTGATAATCACTGTGGGTTGAATCTTGTTCATAAACCCGGCCACTGCGACTGCATCCGTGAGATCACACTCTGCACGACCGGCATAAATTACATTGAGACCCGCGGGTTGTATGGATAACAGGGCTTGACCCAACTGGCCTTTTGCACCCAGTACAAGAATCTTGTTATCCATCGTTATCGACCTTCCTGGAAATACCAGAATACATGTTTGATGTCAGCAGCAAAATCCGCAATGCTGCAACAGTCAATGCGGTTACCTTCGGAAGTATCCTGCCATCAGCAGTATCTGTCTTCTGTTAAGGCAAGGTATGCTTTGAGCCCCATAAGGTCAAGTGCCTGGTGATCGTTACTAAAGTTAAACTGTCTGTTCTGACGGATTGATAAATTGAGGGTTAGCGGTTTTAATGACTGTCATAAACGGAAACATAAGGAAATCATTTAATCAAATGAATTTCATCAACAATCATATCCTTTCGGTTTCCCAGTTTGATCGCCCTGCAATCAACCAGGTTTTTTCCGTTGCAGATCGGATGGTCCCCTATGTGAACCGGCAGCGGGTGACCCGCGTACTTGAGGGTTGCATCCTCGGCAACATGTTCTTTGAACCGAGTACCCGTACCCGGGTCAGCTTTGGTTGTGCCTTTAATCTCCTGGGGGGAGAAGTGCGTGAAACGACTGAGGTGAGGGCTTCCGCCATTGTCAAGGGTGAATCCTTTTACGATACCGCCAGGGTACTCAGCGGCTACAGTGATGTGATTGTCATGCGGCACAAAATCGAAGGATCTGTTGAGGAATTCGCCAGTGCCAGCCGGGTACCTGTGCTGAACGGCGGTGATGGCGCCAATGAACATCCCAGTCAGGCCTTACTTGACCTTTATACCATCAGGAAGGAAATGGCTGGTCAGGGAAAGGGTATAGACAATCTTCGCATCGCTCTCATCGGCGACCTGCGGTATGGCCGGGCGGTCCACAGCCTCTGTAAATTACTCACCCTGTACAGCAATGTCCACTTCACTCTGATCTCTCCGCCGGAATTAAGCCTGGGAGACGAATACATCAGTGCAATGCGTGGCGCCGGGCACAATGTGGTTGAATCAATGGATTTGTACGCCGGTATCAGCCATGCGGACATACTTTACGTGACCCGCACCCAGGAAGAACGATTCCCGACCAGGGAAGAAGCAGATCTGTATAGAGGGCTGTTCAGGCTGAATCAGTCCATTTATACGGAATACTGTGAACCGAATACCGTCATCATGCATCCATTACCCCGGGATTCCAGGGATGACGCCAATGAGCTTGATAATGATCTGAATGAAAATCCCAACCTCGCGATATTCCGGCAGACAGACAATGGTGTACTTATCCGGATGGCACTGTTTGCTCTGATACTCAATGTCGTGGACCAGATAGAAGACACAGCCAGGGACGTAAACTGGCATACCAGACGTACCTCGGAGTCCGGAGGGACGCCATGATTACCCTTTGTGTGGAATTGGCGTTTTGACTCGATTTCATCTCGATTGTGACCCGGGACATGACGATGCAGTTGCTCTGCTGGTAGCTGCAAAACTTCTTGATCTGACAGGAGTTTCGACAGTTTTCGGCAACTCGAACATTGCCAACACCACTCGTAATGCACTTGCCATTCTGGAAGCCGCCGAATTATCTATTCCGGTAGCAAAAGGCGTCGGCAAACCACTCGTCGACACGGCCATAAACGCCGAGAATGTTCATGGGAAAAGTGGTCTGGACGGGGCCAACCTGCCACCGCCCACAACGAAACCACTGTCTATCTCCGGACCGGAACTGATCATCAATTCAGCCAGGCAGGAGGATGACCTGACAGTCATTGCGGTGGCGCCACTGACTAACATCGCTACGGCGATTGTAGACGCACCAGACATCAGGGATCGCATTCGTGAAATCTCCATCATGGGTGGATCGACGACTTTTGGCAATGCAACACCAGCGGCGGAGTTCAATATCCATGCCGACCCGGAAGCAGCAGCGATAGTATTCAACAGTGGTATTCCCATCCGCATGGTGGGACTCAACGTCACCACGACCTTTGGGATTACGGTGACACAGGTCCAATCATTGCTTGCCACCTCCGGGAAACTGGCAAGAGCAATAGGTGGCGCACTGGATTTTTATCTGAATAAACAGCAGTCACTGTACCGGAGGGAATATGCACCGGTACACGATGTCTGTGCTGTGGTGCCTTACACTCATCCGGCACTCATCCGACACGAAAACATGCACGTCGATGTGGAGTGCACAGGCAAACTCACCAGGGGACAAACGGTCTGCGACCAGCGAGGTCTGACGGCAGAAGAGGGGCTGGTACCACCCCAGGCCAGCAACGCTGCTGTTGCGGTACAGGCAGACGGCAAATCCATCATTGATCTGGTAATGAATACCTTACAGAGCTATCCCTGACAACAGCAAACGGATGCCCCAAATCCATCTGCGAACACCCTCGTCAATGAAGCGAAACAACAAATACTACTCACTCAATAGAGAATCAAACTCCGGAACAGCCTTGAACAGGTCTGCCACCAGACCATAATCGGCTACCTGAAAGATAGGTGCGTCACCGTCCTTATTGATGGCGACGATGACCCTGGAATCCTTCATACCCGCCAGATGCTGGATGGCGCCGCTGATACCTACAGCAATATACAAATCAGGGGCTACTATCTTCCCGGTCTGACCAACCTGCATGTCATTGGGAACGAAACCGGCATCAACCGCAGCCCGGGATGCACCCATGGCGGCGCCCAGTTTGTCCGCAACTGACTCCAGCAATGCGAAATTCTCACCGTTCTGCATACCTCTGCCACCGGAAATGATGATGTTTGCAGAAGTCAGTTCCGGCCGTTCCAGTTTCGCAATCTCATCCTTGTCCCAGGAGGAAAGCCCGGGATCACATACGATATCAACCGACACTATTTCAGCGTTGCCACCTTCCGCGGCAACACCATCAAAAGCAGTACCGCGAACAGTCATCACTTTGACTGGATCCGATGATTGAACCGTGGCAATGGCATTCCCTGCGTAAATCGGCCTCTCGAAGGTATCTTCACTGACCACACCGCTGATATCAGAAATCTGGGCCACATCCAGTAGAGCAGCTACCCTGGGCATAAAGTTCTTCCCGGAGGTAGTGGTGGGCGTCAGAATGTGACTGTAATCCTTACCGATTGCAGCCACAAGATCAGCTATATTCTCTGCCAGTTGATGATCAAAAGCTTCATTATCAGCTACCAGCACCTTGCTGACACCTTTGACAGCAGCAGCAGCCTCCCCTGCCCCATTACAATTCGATCCTGCAACCAGAACCTCGATGTTCCCTCCGATTTCTTCCGCCGCGGCAACCGCTACGAGAGTCGGCGCCTTAATGGCGTTGTTATCATGCTCTGCTACAACCAGAATACTCATGGGATCACCTTTGCTTCATTTTTCAGTTTGTCCACCAATTCTTCCACCGTTTCCACGATAACACCCGCCTGTCTTACCGGTGGTGGCTCAACTTTCAAAGTTTTGATCCGGGGCGCCACATCAACAGCCAGGTCTTCGGGAGTGTAAATATCAACCTGTTTTCTCCTTGCCTTCATGATGTTGGGCAGAGACGCATAACGCGGCTCGTTCAGCCTGAGGTCCGTAGTAATTACCGCTGGCAATTTTACGGTAATTGTCTCAAGGCCCCCGTCAACTTCCCGCGTTACCGTTGCTGTACCGTCTCCGACTTCCAACTGAGACGCAAAGGTAGCCTGGGACATGCCGGCGATAGCCGCAAGCATGGGACCGGTCTGGCTGTTATCACCGTCGATAGCCTGTTTACCCAGGATGACAAGACCCGGCGATTCTTTTTCGACTATCGCGTTCAGTAACCTGGCAATGCCGAGTGGCTGCATCTCTTCTTCAGTCTCCACCAGAATACCGCGGTCTGCACCGAGTGCCAGTGCAGTTCGAATCTGTTCCCGACAGGCACTCGTACCAACGGATACGACAATGACCTCTTCCACCTTGCCGGCCTCTTTCAATCGAACGGCTTCCTCGATGGCAATTTCGTCGAATGGATTCACCGACATCTTTACATTGTTTAGATCAACACCTGTGTTGTCGCTTAATACGCGAATATTAACGTTGAAGTCGACAACTCGCTTTGCCGTTACAAGAACTTTCATGTACTTCCTCTGCTTGCTGCTGGTTGATGGTAATCCGGGACATACTGCCAGAAAAGAGCGCGTATTCTGCCCATTTATGGTCCCGGAATCAACTTCCCTGTTCTGACTCCTTCATGTAAGCAAACAAAATACTGTTCCACCAGCGTACTTTCCTTTAACCCGCCAGTTTACATACAATACATGCTTGAATCGTATGGAGTACGGGAATGGAACGAGAATTCATGGAATTTGATCTGGTTGTCGTTGGCGGCGGTCCGGGCGGCCTTGCCGCGGCGATCAGGTTCGCACAACTGGTAAAGGAAGCAGGTGATGAATTCACTATTTGCCTTGTGGAAAAAGGATCGGAAATTGGCGCCCACATTCTCTCAGGAGCAGTTGTTGAACCAAAAGCACTCAACGAATTGATTCCCGACTGGCAGGAACGTGGGGCGCCACTGAACAATCCGGTGACCCAGGATGTTTTTTATTATCTCGTTGATGATCATCAGGGTATGCGATTGCCCTCCTGGATGGTGCCTCGCGCACTGCACAATGATGGATCCCACGCCACAAGTCTGGGCAATCTTTGCCGCTGGATGGGAGAACAGGCAGAAGAACTGGAAGTCATGATCTTCCCCGGTTTCGCCGCCAGTGAAGTTCTTTACCACGGTGATGGTTCCATCAGGGGAGTCGCTACCGGTGACATGGGTGTCAGCGCCGACGGCACACAAAAATCCACATTCCAGCCCGGCTACGAATTACGCGCAAAGTACACCATTTTCGCAGAGGGTTGTCGCGGTCATCTCGGCAAACAACTGCAGGAGAAATTCAATCTCACAACAGATGCGGACACTCAACATTACGGCATCGGTTTTAAGGAAGTCTGGGATATTGACCCGACAAAACATGTACCCGGCAAAGTCATGCACACCATCGGATGGCCACTGGGACACTTTGCAGGCGGAACCGGGGGTGGTTCCTATCTGTACCACCTGGAGAACAATCAGGTCACCGTGGGACTGGTTATCGACCTGGGATACACAAATCCGCATTTAAGCCCATTCGACGAGTTTCAACGGTTCAAACAGCACAAAATCATTCGCCAGACACTGGAGGGCGGCACACGTGTGGCCTATGGCGCCCGGGCAGTGATCAAGGGGGGCTTCCAGGCATTGCCACAACTGATCATGCCCGGAGGACTGCTGGTTGGAGATGAGGCAGGATTCCTCAATAATCTGAAGCAGAAAGGCTCTCATACCGCCATGAAATCCGGCATGATGGCCGCAGATGCCGTTTACGAAGCGGTTAAGGAAGGTTCCACCGGCGGGGAAACTCTGACTGGCTACCCGGAACGTTACAGAAGCTCCTGGCTGTACGATGAGTTGTACCGGGCCAGAAACACCATGCCACTGCAACACAAGCTTGGTCTTTTGCCAGGTTCCGCACTGGTCTGGATTGATCAGTATATCTTCCGTGGCCATCTGCCATTCACACTGACTGACCCCAAACCAGACCACGCGCAACTGAAACTGGCCAGCAAGACAAAGAAACCGGACTATCCCAAACCGGACGGGAAAATCAGTTTCGACAAGCTCTCCTCGGTGTTCATTACCAATACGTCACATGAGGAAGACCAGCCATGCCATCTTCAATTGGAAAACCCGGACATACCGATTCAAACCAACCTGCCCCTCTATGACGAACCAGCCCAGCGGTACTGCCCCGCGGGTGTTTACGAAGTACTGGAGCAGGAAGACGGGTCATCAATCTTTCAGATCAATGCGCAGAACTGCATTCATTGTAAAGCCTGTGATATCAAGGACCCGGCGCAGAATATCAACTGGGTCGTCCCGGAGGGCGCCGGTGGGCCGAATTACGGCAATATGTAAGGGATCATGTAACCGGGTCGCAGTTCCCGGACAGCCTCCTAGACGCATGACTGGACTGCTGCCAGAGGGAAAAACACATCCCTGCTCCAGACGCCCCACTGATCATTTTCCTGCACAACCCTTTCAGCAAGTTGATAGTAAACACTGCGGGTCAACTTTGCTTCCAGTCCGTTGCGGACCATGATGTAAGGCGATGGAGAACCAGTCTCTTCGATACGGAGCGGATGCTCAGCATCTGCTGTCAATTCATCGGCCATATTGGTTGTAAACTGCAGAGACTGCTCCCTGCCTTCTCCAGTCACCTGCAGGAGAACTGCAAGAAATGGAGCATCTCTGACCGTGATGCGACACTTTTCCACCGGTGTAACAAGGTAGTAGTCTCCATCAGCTTCACGGCGTAATACGGTTGAAAAAAGATGGGAGAGCCGGTGACGGGTAATCGGAGTACCCATGTAAGTCCAACTCCCGTCAGCTTCAATGGTCATGTCAATGTCATTGACGTAGTCCGGGCGCCACAGGTGGATAGGCGGTTTGCTTTTATTCCTGACGTTTTCCCAGTTCTGCCAGCAGAGAATACGGAACCTGTTCAACCATCAGAAATACAGCACTTCAGTTTCCATCCTCTGGAGGTCGACGATGCCGATGGCGTTATATCCTGACATCATGCCTGCACATTCGCCGGGATTAAATGTCAGTTGTCGGCAATCATATTGAATCACCTGTCGATGGGTATGACCGTGCAGTATCACATCGCAGTCACTGGAATTCTGCTCATCCAGTGTCAACGGATCATGCACCACCACGATTCGCCGACCCGCCCATTCAAGCGTCAGCGGAGGTTCGGTAAAGTGGAAACCATGACGCGCGATAGACTCATCAAGCGAGTCCCGTTCCAGGTCATTGTTGCCGAAAACACCGGTCATGGACATGTTTAACCCGGCAAACACATCAATGGTTTTTGCCTGGGTGATATCGCCAGTGTGCACAACCCGATCAACACCTGCCTCGTTGAACAATCCAACAATCCGTCGGCAGTTTCGAAGGTTGTTATGAGTGTCGGAGACAACGCCAATACGCATACGGCGGGTAGTGTCAGGCGACTTTTTCCAGAATATGGATACCACAGGCACTACCCAGCCCAATGACATGGGTCATGCCAATTCTGGCGCCTTCCACCTGACGTTTGTCAGCCTCTCCACGCAGATGTGTACTGACCTCGTAGATATTGGCAATCCCGGTTGCACCCAATGGATGCCCTTTAGACAACAGCCCTCCGGATACATTGACAGGCACCCTGCCTCCCAGAGCTACTTCTCCACTATCAATCATACTCCCCGCTTCGCCATCAGCGCACAGACCCAGGTTTTCATAATGCAGGATTTCCGCCGTTGCAAAGCAGTCATGCAGTTCAACCAGGTTGACGTCCTCTGGACCTACACCGGCCATCTCATAGGCCTGAGCGGCTGCCTTCCGGGTAACCGCATTGACATCAGGCATCACAAGATCCCGGTCGGAATATGGGTCACTGGTGAGAACCGATGCCCGAACCTTGACAGCCCGTTCCATGCCGAGTTCCCTGGCCTTCTTCTCACTGACCAGCACTGCGGCCGCCGAACCGTCCACGTTAACGGAACACATCAGTTTGGTGTTGGGATAGGAAATCATTTCTGAATTCATCACCACATCAAGAGGTGTTTCTATCTGGTACATTGCTTTCGGATTCATCGTAGAGTGGTGATGGTTCTTCACCGAAACTTTGGCGAATTGTTCAAACGTTGTCCCGTGGTTCCTTGCGTGTTCCATGCCAGCCTCGGCAAACACTGCCGGCATCGTTCCCGAACCCAGCAGGCCTTCCTTTGGAATTCCAGAACCGCTACCGGTACCGCCCAGCAGTCCCTTACCCATCTGCTCTACACCCACAGCCAGCACCACATCAAAAACTCCGGCTTTTACCGACATCCAGGCTTCGCGAAATGCGGTCGCACCGGTGGCACAGGCGTTGGCGCAGTTCACTACAGCGATACCCGTCTGACCGATCTCCTGCAGGATTCTCTGACCGACCATGCTGCTTGCCTGACCAAGATTACCGCAGTAAAGCGCCTCCATGTCGCTAATGGTCAAGCCAGCATCATCCATTGCCATCAATGCAGCCTGGGCACCCAGTTGCGGAACCGTTTTCTCCGGAAATCGACCAAATTTGATCATGTCGACTCCCATAATGTATACATCACTCATATGTCTCTCCTTATGAACTCAATTATTACCGTTTAAGTCCGTGGGCTGAAAAAAAATTACTGATTTAACTGTTGCCTTCTCCGTTTCAGGCCGCGGGCTGAAAAAAATTACTGATTTAACTGTTGCCTTCTCCGTTTCAGGCCGCGGGCTGAAAAAAATAGCTGATATAGCTGTTACCGTCTCTGTCTTTCCGCCCCAGTGCATCCTTGAAGACAACATCCACAGGCATGTCAAACTGGATGTTCTCCGGTTCCGGATCGATATTGATCAAGTTGCCCTTGACGGTACCACCACCCTCAAGATCGACTATGGCGGATATATAGGGCACCTCAATACCTGGAAAGCTCCGATGCACAATACAGTATGAATAAAGTTTTCCCTTGTTGCCCAGTCGAACTGCCTCAATCTGGTCCCGGGAACCGCAACTTGCACAATTTGACCGCTCACCCAGATAAATGGCATTACAGACGGTACACTTGTGTCCTTCGATATAAGGATCATCGGTGTCCGCTCCTTTCAGCCAATTGACGACGGGCAGTGGTCCTGATTCTTCTGACATGATTTTCCCTGTTGAAAACGGAGAGATTAAACCTGATTGATGCCAGTATTCAAGTCATAACTTTGAATGTAGAGTAGAATCTCGAATTTCAGACCTTCCGGGGGGCTACGGGGCACACTCACATGTTGACTGAAGAAACAGGCATTCCCCATCCAACGGTTCCCTCTGATCGCATTGACTCGATTGATGTGCTGCGTGGTGTTGCCGTTCTGGGAATCCTCATCATCAATGTCTGGCTGTTTGGTTTGCCCTTTGTCGCCGCATCGAATCCAAATGTTGCTGGTGTATTCGAAGGACCGGATGTGTGGGCTTTCCTGATTTCCTGGATTGGTTTTGAGGGTTCTCAACGAGCTGTTTTCTCAATGCTGTTTGGCGCAAGTGTGATTTTACTGACCTCACGTCTGGCGGACGGTCGCACGAACAGTCCCGCCACCATTTACTATCGCCGCACCATCTGGCTCATCGTTTTTGGCCTGATCGACACATACCTGCTGCTCTGGTACGGCGACATTCTCTTTCTATACGGAATGGTCGGGCTGCTTCTCTATCCTGCCAGAAACGTGGCTCCGGGAAAGCTGTTTACTGCCGGACTTGTCATTTTGATGATACTGGCGCTCTTAAATTATGGGGGTGGATACCTGCTGCGGGAAGCTCAACCGGTCGCGGAAGAAGCAAAGGAAGTGCTGTCCCGGGGAGGATCGCTGACTCAAGAGCAGACTCTTGCACTGGAGTTGACCCGGACCATGCCCGGATACGTGCCCCCGGCAGCAGAAATATCGGCGGAAATCGCTGACAGAAGTGGCGGATACCTGTCCGCATTTCTACCCAACGCCGTGGCTGCATTCCAGATGCAGGTCATCTATTCGTTGATTTCCCTGTACTGGGACGCGCTGGCATTGATGCTGATTGGCATGGCTCTGTTCAAATGGAATGTATTCGATGCATCACTTCCACTTCGAATCTACATCCTTATGACAGTTTTCGGATTCGGTATCGGACTCTCAGTGAACACCTGGGAAACACTGGATGCTTTGCAGAACAACTTTGCGAGCACATTTCTGTATTGGACCTACGACCTTGGACGTCTTGCCACAAGTCTGGGTTATGTCGGACTGATTATGCTTATCTGTAAATGCGGATGTATTCCCCGTGTACGTCGCGTTTTCGCGGCCACCGGTCGCATGGCATTAAGTAATTACGTGATGCAAACCATCATCTGTAACGTGATTTTCATCGGCTTCGGCTTGTTTGGTCAATTGCGTTTTCATGAGCTTTACTATGTCGTAGCCGGTGTGTGGATATTTGAGCTCACCGCAAGTTCAATCTGGCTGAAACACTTCCGGTTTGGACCACTGGAGTGGGTCTGGCGTCGACTGACTTATGGCACGAGTCCGACAAAAGTTTGAATCCTGTCTGCAACCCTGCATTGAGTACCTGACAATTCAAGATGCAGTTTTTCGTTGACCCGTAAGTCAAAAATTGGTTAGAATCATCTCAATAAGCGCCGATTTGAGTTCAGCTTGCGGGCGCTATAGAAGTACCGCTAAAGAGATAGCGACCTACTCTTGCGGATACTGAGTAGGTTTTTTTTTGAATAAACATAAGCTGCCATGGAGACCTTGCCATGCCAATCAACATTCCGGATGGATTACCAGCCATTGAAATCCTGCGAAAGGAAAATATTTTCTGTATGACCAGCAGTGTAGCGGAACACCAGGATATCAGACCCCTGCGGATTCTCCTGCTCAATCTCATGCCAAAGAAAATAGAAACCGAGATCCATCTCCTTCGCATGCTTTCCAATACACCCCTGCAGGTCAACATTGAACTGATGCGGATTAATGACCGACCATCAAAGAATACCCCGATCGAGCATATGGAAACTTTTTACGAGGACTTCCATACGATAAGGAACGAGAAGTATGACGGCATGATTATTACCGGTGCTCCGTTGGGCCAGGTCGATTTTGAAGATGTTAATTTCTGGAAGCCCATACAGGAGATCATGGACTGGGCAGACCGGAACGTAACGTCCGTTTTGTTTCTTTGCTGGGCAGTTCAGGCCGCCATGCAGCATCTTTACAGGGTGTCAAAATGCCTGTTACCCAAAAAAATATCCGGCGTGTATCCGCACTATCTGGTGAACCCCCTCTCACCGATCGTCAGGGGATTTGATGACGTATTCGATGCTCCGCACTCACGCTATGCGGAAGTGCGCAGAGAAGATATTCAGACTATAGATGATCTTGAGATTATCGCCGATTCCGATATTGCCGGACCCTGCATTTTTGCGCGTAAAGACGGGAGACAGTTATTTGTAACCGGTCATACGGAATATGAACCTCGCTGTCTGCTTGACGAGTATCAAAGGGATCTTGCCGCAGGTATAAACCCCGAGATACCTGAAAACTACTTCCCGGATGATGATCCACTGCAGGAACCGATAGTCACATGGAGAAGCCATGGAAATCTGCTTTTCTCCAATTGGCTAAACTATTACGTGTACCAGTTGACACCCTTCGATGCCAGTCAGATCGGCGCAGAGATGCGAACACCGTTATCAATGGTATCTTCTCACGGAAATTGAGACACTCTTTATCGAGAACCTACTCTAACCGGTAATCAACTCTGCCGGTTCGAGGTTGAAATCTTTCAGTACATCAGCGGCATAGGTAATCCGGCCAGTGATATCCCGTGCATCACCATGGACCAGGCGCAAACAGGCTTCAGCCATATGTTCAACCGGCGTAATCCGCTCACTGGGCGTCTCATCAGTTACAAGCTTGTGATGCATCACCCCCGGCGTCTTTACCAACCCTGGTGAAATCACATTGACACCGATATTGTCACTGTATACCTCGGAGGCAAGCCCCGTGGTGAATCGTTCCAAAGCGGCTTTGCACATACCGTAAACAGTTCCACCACGGCCAGCAACGTCCTTTTGTGGATGCATCGCTGCATGAGAAGAAATATTCAATATCCAGCCTGACTTCTGCTCGATCATGGATGGCAACACCAACTGTGCAAGGTGAAGAGGACCGTAAACCTGGACCTCCATCATCAGACGAAAGTGTTTTTCCCTGAACGATTTTATGGGAACAAAATAAGTGACGGCAGCGTTGTTCACCAGTATATCGACGGAGCCAAAGACCTCTTGTGTTTCCCGGACCAGGTTGATTCGATGATCAGCAACAGCGAGGTCGGTCCTTACCGCATGGGCTTCTCCTCCGGCATCACGAATATGTTTGACCACTGAATTAATACTGCCCGGTAGAATGTGATCTCCATCCTCCACTGTCCGGGCGGAAACCACCACCCGGGCGCCTTCCTGTGCGTACCGGAAGGCGATAGCCTCACCAATACCACGACTGGCGCCGGTAACCACCGCGACCTTGCCCGCCAGTATTCCATTTTTATTGATTGAAACTGCCATTTCGTTTACCTGTCCTTAAATTCCAAAATCCCAGGAGAGACCATTGTGATAGTGTTTCAGTACATTTTTAGCAATGAGTATTTTGTGTACCTCATCGGGTCCATCAGCAATTCTGAGCGTTCGTGCGCCCAGATACATGCTGGCCAGTGGTGTATCGCCGGATACCCCTTTGGCGCCAAACACCTGTATCGCACGGTCGACAACCCGGGTGAATGCAGCAGGAACGAATACCTTGATGGAAGAAATCTCGGTTCTGGAATCGGCGCCGCTCTCTATGACCTCGGCGCAATGAATCGTCATTAACCGGGCAGCCTGAATGTCCATATAGGATTCGGCAATAAATCCCTGAATGAACTGTTTGGTTTCGAGTTTGCCGCCGTGTACCTGTCTTTCGATACTGCGTTTCACCATCAAATCGAATGCGCGCCACATTTTGCCAATGCTGTTCATACAATGATAAACGCGACCGGCGCCCAATCGCTCCTGGGCAGCCGCATGGCCCTGGCCTTCCCGTCCAAGCATGTTCTCATAGGGGATGCGGACATTGCTGTACTTGATCTCACAGTGATGTCCACCGGTATGCCCCCAGACCGGAACGCTGCGGATGATCTCAAATCCCGGAGTGTCTGTCGGCACGATGAACTGCGACATCTTCTCATTGGTGCCCCCTGCCCCATCCGGCTCTTCTGTTCGCGCCATTACCAGAGCCCAGTCCGCCCGCACCCCATTGGAAGTAAACCACTTGTGACCGTTAATGACCCATTCATCTCCGTCTCTCACGGCTCTGGTCTGAATCGACCTCGGGTCAGAACCTGCGTTATCCGGTTCTGTCATGGAGAAGCAGGATTGCGTTTCACCCGCCACCAATGGCGCCAGCCACTTCTTTTTCTGTTCCGGAGTACCATAGCGCACCAGAACCTTCTGATTGCCGGAATTTGGCGCCACAACACCAAACATAGGCGCCGCCACGCCACTCCAGGCCAGAATTTCGTTCATGTAGGCATGAGAAAGAAAACCCAGGTCGCTGCCACCGTATTCCAGGGGTAGATGTGGCGCCCACAATTTTCGTTCCTTCACTTCATCGGTGATATCCGTCCATAGTCTTTTTGACTCTGTGTTATCACTCCAGCGACGAGCCAGAATGTGTTCATTCGGGATAATTCGTTGACCCACGATTTCTGCGGTATCCAGCCGCGTCTGGTTTACCTCATCAGACAAACCGGGAATTGGTTGTACAGTCAGTATACTGTCCTGGTTGAAGGCCATGGAACTGGCTCCTTGCTATTCTGTCATTAAGAGAGTCCAGACTATACCACCGTTCATTCATGGAATAAAAAAAACTCCTGTGGATTTCTACAACCCGTTAAAAACTTTTTTATAAGAAAATATCCTACACAAGACAGCCACATGCCCGTCATTCCGTGGCGTATCTCCCGGAAACAATTCAACCCGTTCGACTTTGATAAATCCTGCTTACAGGAGAACCTTGGAGTTGCCACACACGAGCAGTTCCATGGAAAACAAACTTTATCTGGCGGAAGCAATTCAGTATCACCGCAACCAGTATAACGGCGGGATAACACGGTTTCTCTACCCGGGGACTACCCTGTGTACCTTGTTGGTAGTTAGTATCGTCACCATCGCCATATTGTTCATGGCAAACAGCACCTATACACGCAAGCAGGCACTATACGGCCATATTGACAGTCACCATGTCGCCTCAGTCTCTGCCAGCGGTCATGGCAGAATCAAAACATTGCAGGTCTCGGAAGGGAATCAGGTGGATGTTGGCATGCCATTGGCCACCCTGAGTCGTGGCAATGAAATAGAAAGCGAGGCAAGACATGACATGCTCGCAGAAGTGGAAAAACAATTCATACAGACAGCCAGGGATAAGAAATCGGCCGGGCTGGTATATGAGATTGAAATAAAACGTGCCGAATCCCTGCACTCAAACCTGTCCAAACGACTGTTACAACAGCAATTACTCCTGCAGTTGCAACAACAGATGCTCGACCAAAGTCAGAATCAATACAAGGCGGCATCCAGTCTCAAAGTTGCGGGATACCTCTCGGAACTGGAGTGGACCCGGTCAGAGCAGAATCTTCTGTTGGAACGACAGGAATTTCTGAAACTGCAACAGAGCAGTTCGCTGTTATCTCAACAGTTACATGACCTGGAACAACAAAAAAGTGAACTGCCCATCAGGTTCGCCCAGCAGGTATCCTTACTTGAACAGAAGCTGTCCGATTTGCGCCAGTCCCGGACTCAATTGCTTGATGAAGATCATCAACAACTGACAGCTCCTGTGAAAGGGCAGATATCTGTGATTTCTGTACAGCCAGGCACCGCGGTTTCCAGGGGAGAAGTCCTGATTTCAATCATCCCGGAGACCAGGAAGACCACTGCCACGTTGTACGTGCCTACCTATGCCTATCACCATGTAAGTGGCCAGCACAGTGTACAACTCCGGCTGGAAGATTCGCCAAACAGTGAAATGACCGTGATTCCCGGCAAAATCGTATACATCTCCGAACATCCCATCCCTGACACGGAGGGTAACCCGGTCTTCCTGGCTCGAGTCGAATTGAGCGACCATCCGATCGATATATACGGTGAGGAAGTGGTACTCAAAAGTGGTATGTCACTGTTCTGCAGTGTGCCGCTTGCAACACTGACATTACTTGAATGGCTCATCCACCCCCTGCGTGTCTTGAACAAAGGCACCCTGCACGATGTCTAGAATGTCGATGATTTTCCAGTCCAATGTCAACGAGTGTTCACTGGCCTGCTTTACCATGATTCTCGGTTTCTACAGGCAGCCGGTCAGATTGATTGACATGCGTCGACGATTCATGCCGAAGGACAAGCCACTGACCATCTCGGAACTGATGAATATTGCCACCGCACTGACTTTTCAGCCTCGTGCCCTGCGCTGTGAGACCGGCGATCTGAATCAGGTGAAGCTGCCCTGCATAATGCACTGGGACTTTGAGCACTTCGTTGTCCTGGCGCGGGTCAAACGACGGTCTGTGATCATCTACGACCCGGCCGCCGGTATCCGAAAATTAACCCGCAGGGAACTGGCACAACACTTTACCGGAGTTGTTCTTGAACTCACACCTTCAGGGAACCTGGGTGTATCGGTACAAAAAACAATGTCCTCAACAAGGCCAAAAAAGTTCAACTACATCGGTTCCATATCAGAAATGCTGCCGGCGCTAAGCCAGTTATTTCTGCTCACCATCTTATTACAGTTGTTCTCCCTGACCACTCCCCTGTACCTGCAACTGGTCGTAGATGAAGTACTGGTCAAACATGATGTGGATTTTCTCCTGGTCCTCTTTCTCGGATTTTTGGGACTAAATATCATTACCCTGACCAGTCGTTGTCTACAGGAGTTAACCGGACTCTATCTCAGCAACAGGCTGTCAATCCAGATGGCCAATCATCTGTTTACGCATCTGGTTCGACTGCCCATAAGCTATTTTCAGACAAAACACATGGGGGATATCATATCCCGGTTCCATTCATTGTCCCCTATTCAGGAATTTGTCACCTCCAGTGTTATTTCGTTGATCCTGAATACAGTACTGATAGTCATAACCATTGTTATGCTGTTTCTCTATTCGGCATGGCTCACAGCCATCATATTGGTCTCCGCGATAGTCCTGGTTGTCGGCAAACTCTTTTTCTACTGGCCCATGCGGTTCAGAATACACGAGCAGATCGTAAAACACGCAAACCTGGATTCTCACTTCATGGAGTCTGTTCGGTCGATAAGCGCCATAAAACGTTTCAATGGGGAATCGATTCGTGAAAATGATTACTTGAACAGGCTGGTGGATGTCAGCAATGCCAGTGTTCGGGTAGGTTATGTGGAACTGTCCTATGAACTGTTCAGCAACGGTATCCGGTCATTTCTGTATCTGGTGATTGTCTATATTCTGGCCAAAGAGGTTCTGGCCCAGGCGTTTACTATCGGCATGCTTTACGCCTTTCTCGCCTATTTTGATCGCATGATGGGCGCTATAGAATTGCTGACATCTGAAGTATTGAAAGCACTGATGTTACGGCTGCATCTGGACAGGTTGGCAGAGATTACCGAAACACCGGCAGAGCCTGTTGCAGACCGTCCTCCCGTTATCGACACACACGCGGAACACGTACTGGCCCTGGAAGCTGCATCATTTGCATACGACAGGCTGACTGTATTCCGTGACCTGAACCTGCAAATTTCTCCCGGAGAACATATTGCCGTCATCGGACCTTCCGGGTCCGGGAAAACGACCCTGCTCAAAGTCTGTCAGGGCATTATCGACCTTGACGACGGCATAGTCAGGGTGCAGGGACAGACACTGTCTTCTAACAACCGTTCAGCACTGGGCTCCATCATTGCCAGTGTTATGCAGGAAGACACTTTGATCACAGGATCCGTCATGGACAATATCACCTTCCAGAGTCCATCTCCGGATTGGGACCATGCCATTGAGTGCACCAAATGCGTGCTGTTGCATGATGAAATACTGGCACACCCCTTAGGTTACGATCGAAAGATTTACGAAATGGACCAGAGCCTGTCAGCCGGGCAGAGCCAGAGAATTCTCCTGGCGCGTGCACTGTATCAAAGACCAACCATCCTGCTGCTTGATGAGGGTACAGCACATCTTGATCAGCAGACTGCCACTGCCGTAATGCAGAATATTACAACCCTGGAACTTACCTGCATTTTCTCCACCCATTCCATGGAATTACTGCCTATGGCTTCCCGGGTACTGATTGCCGATGATCCCCATTGGCGAATTGAAAATAGTGTCTTTGCGGATTGATGCATAAATTTATTTTAAAAACACGTTTAAATGTGTATTATATATTAGAATTCATGTTGGAAACCAGATGATCATGGAAACCCTTCTTACCAACAAGACCATATCGGTAACCGAGTTACGCGAACCCAGGAAAGTGATCGACAAGGCGGGTTCTCAACCTGTAGCGGTCCTCAACCGTTCGAATGTAGTGGGATACTTCGTTCCGGCAAGTGCCGTGGAAAAACTGGATTTCACTGCTTGTGCAACAGACGAAGTGATGGCCGTGCTCGACACCCTCGATCAAAAGGCACAGGCGGTAAACGAATACCTCAAAGATAAGTAATGCGCTATATTACGGCTGAACAAGTCGTTGCCATACACGAACGAGTGATACTCAGTCACGAGTTACAGGGTGCAGCGGACAACCGTCCTGTCGAGGCCGTAATCGGCAGGATAGAAAATCGCCTCTCCTATGGCCTCATCGTTGACGTTTATGATCTTGCTGCCTGTTACGCCTGCTTTATTGCGGTCGGACACTGCTTTCATGATGCCAACAAACGAACGGCGCATACGGCAATGCAGTTAATCCTGAAACTGAATGGGACACAGCCTGATTACGATATAAAATCCATTGGAGATATGATCATAAAAGCAGCGCAGGGCATTATCGAAGAGACGGAACTTGCCGCTTATCTCCGAAGCTTGCCATCGATTCCAATAGCATAGGTAAATTCCACCAACTATTCGGCGCTTTCTACTACAATCGCCAGAGCCAATTTTACGGAGCCTTCAGCGGGCCAAAACTCGCGCTGCCGCTGTCGCGGAGCAAAAAGGCCGGCCTACCTGGATTTTCTTCGTCATGTTTGACAAGAGTGATGTGGATTCCCTTTATCCGGATTTCTGCCGCGTTAATGGAAAGACCAGCGTCAGCCATATCGCGGCCATGAAAAATGCGATATAAAGATAATAATTACCCATGATTACACCCGCTCTTTGCGCCAGTGTAATCAGCACTGATGAACCGCCTTTGCCGGTACGATAACCGAATACATCAATCACTTCCTTGGCCCGATATCGTGCATCGAATTCAAGCGGGATATAGAGTATTTCCTTGGCTGCTCGGAAGATTGAATAATCGAAAGCCTTGAACAGGAAAAAAGCAAGACCCACCGAGAAAACCGATGGTTCGATGATAGCGAAAATGATGGCGGTAAAATGAATAAGGGGCAACATCAGATGCACCAGGCGCAGTGCAATAAAACTGAGCAACAACGGTGCAATGACGAATTGCAAGCCAATACTCGCCAGGTTCAGAAAACCCCAGAACCTCAGCTGGAATGCGGTCTCCATGTCTGTAGCACCGGCAAATTCAACTGACAATAATTCGTTGAACTTGAAATCCAGAACCGCTGCAATAACCTGCGTGGACAGCACAATCGCCATCAGGCAGACCAGCGTGGGATTGCTGCGGAACATCTGCCAACCCATATGATGACTTACGCTTTCATCACTGGTGTCAGGCGCCTCGGGTTCGCCATGCAATCGATAGGTCAGATTGGAGACCATGGCTGCTGGTATCAGCATTAGTGCAGCCGCCAGGACCATGGCCTCTGTCCCAAGGGGTCCGACAATCAGACTGCCAACACTGCCACCGACAACACCGCCTATTCCTGCTATACCGGTAATCGGCCCATTGACTTTTTTGGCGGTGGCCGTAGTCAGGGACGAGTTGATATAACTCCAGTATTGCTCAATCAACAGAACAATGTAGAGTTCTTTGATCAGGAACAATATTGGCGTCACCATTTTACTACCCGTTAGCAAACCGAGATAACAGGCAACTATAAAAAAGCTTGATCCAAGGGAAGTCACCAGCAATGTGCGCCTCGGTCCCAGGTGACTGAGGATCCACCCGTACAGCGCAACTCCGCCAAAAACCACTACCGGCATCGCCGACATGACCAGGGGTAGATTTTCCGCACCCCAGGTATTTTTGAATAATACTGTAGCTGGAGAACGAATGAATTCGTAGCCCACGAGCGTAAAAAATGCCGCCGCCGCCATCAGGAAAGCTATCTGATATTCTTTGGAAACTCTCACTGCAACTTTGCCTTCATCAGGTGCCGGTGGGTTCCCGCATTGTGACAAATTCCTCGGCAGTAGTGGGGTGAATGCCAACCGTTGCATCAAACACCGCCTTCGTTGCGCCCGCCTTGCAGGCAACGGCAATGCCCTGAATTATCTCTCCTGCTTCAGGCCCTACCATGTGTACACCCACAACCCTGTCAGTACATTTGTCAACAATGAGTTTCATCATGGTTTTTTCATCGCTGCCGCTCAGTGTATGCTTTAGCGGTCGGAAAACAGATCGATAAACTTCCACTTCACCCAATTTTTCCCTGGCCATGTCTTCTGTCAGTCCTACGGTACCTATATTGGGTTGACAGAAGACCGCCGTCGCGATTCCATCGTAGTCCATCAGTTTTAGATGACCATTGAACTGGGTGCTGGAAAACGCCATGGCTTCCGCAATTGCAACAGGGGTTAGCTGAATACGGTCAGTAACATCCCCCAGGGCAAAGATATTGTCTACTGATGTCCTGAATTCCTCATCTATGATAATTGCCCCATTGTCCCCACATTGCACATCGACATTTTCAAGTCCCATATCATGAATATTGGACTTTCGACCGGTTGCATACAGGACCAGGTCCGTTTCCATTTCGCTACCATCTGCAAAAGACACCCGCAGGGAGCCATCGGCGTTTTTATTTATTTCTTGAACCACACTGTCGAAATGAAGAATCACACCCTTTTTATCCAGTTCATCCCGCACACAGAGGCGAACATCCTGGTCGAATTGGCGCAGAAACAGCGGTCCACGGTAAGCAAGATGACTCTCTACACCCAATCCCTTGAAAATTCCGGCAAATTCAACAGCGATATAGCCGCCACCCACGACCAGTGAACGCTTTGGCAGTGTTTCCAGAAAGAACGCCTCGTTGGATGTAATCACGTATTCCCTGCCGGGGAAATCCGGCACTGAGGGCCAACTACCCGTTGCAATCAGTATCTTCCCCGTGGAGACAATCTGCTGGTTGATTGAAACATGGTGGGCGTCAACAATTCTGGCTCTACCGTCGAAATGGGTGACACCGGCGCTATTCAATAAACCCCGGTAGACATCATTCAATCGCTGGATTTCCGTATTTTTATTATGCAGCAATACTGGCCAGGTAAATCCAGGGTTGGTACGAGCCCACCCAAACCCTTCTGCCTCTTCGTATGCTTCACTGAAATGGGATGCATAGACAAAGAGCTTCTTTGGCACACACCCGACATTAACGCAGGTTCCCCCCATGTAACGATCTTCCGCCGTTGCTACCCTGGCGCCGTAAGTTGCACTCATACGCGCAGCACGGACACCACCGGAACCAACTCCGATGACAAACAGATCAAAATCGTAATCTGCCATTCAATTCTCTTCTCATCATTTCTGTCCGGGTAAGGTAGCATATCAATATCGCAGGTATCATTATTACCCTATGAAAAACTTTGGCTTCGGTATCGACAACCTGCTGCAGGATGCAGCACTGAAGGCAAAACTGGGTGGCAGGCGAGTCGGTCTGGTGGCACATCCGGCTTCTGTCACTTCCCAAAGTGAACATTCCCTGGATGCGCTGATAAATGCCGGTATTCGGGTTGAACGGGCATTTGGTCCACAACACGGACTGCGAGGCGACCGGCAGGATAACATGATGGAGTCCGGGGATTTCACAGATCCCAGACATCGTATTCCCGTGATCAGCCTTTACGGCACTTATCGTTATCCCCAACCGGAAATGTTAACCGGCCTGGATGTCGTCCTGTTCGACCTTCAGGATATCGGTTGCCGTGTTTACACCTATATCACCACTCTCCGCCATTTTGTCAAAGCCTGTATGGAACATGGCGTTGAACTCTGGATTCTGGACCGTCCCAACCCCTCCGGCCGCCCGGTAGACGGGATGTACCTTGTCGATGGCGAACAGAGTTTTGTGGGATGCGACCTGCTACCTATGCGGCATGGCCTTACCATTGGTGAACTGGCCGTCTGGTTTGCAGATCAGTTGACATGTTCTCATCCAAAAATCATACCCATGATGCACTATGAGCCATCAAGTTCCCCGGGATTTGGCTGGCCTCTATCTCAGATACCCTGGATAAATCCAAGCCCAAACGCCAGCAGTCTGAACATGGCACGCTGTTTCCCTGGCACTGTATTGCTGGAAGGCACCACATTATCCGAGGGTAGAGGCACCACGACACCGCTGGAAGTCACCGGTGCACCGGATATTCCTGTTGATGAGTTGATATCCTTAATGGAACCTCAATCAGGTATCCGCCTTCGTCCCTGTTGCTTTACACCTGTGTTCCACAAACATGTGGGTGCATTATGCCAGGGCTTTCAGATACACACCGATTCCCCGGATTACCTTCACGAAGCCTTCAAACCTTTCCGATTGATGGCTGGTTTCCTGAAAGCACTCCGGCAATTACGTCCGGAATATGATTTGTGGCGCTATCACGAATACGAGTATGAAACAGACCGCATACCTGTCGATGTGATCAACGGTGGACCAATTTTGCGCCAATGGGTCGACGATGCAGCCGCGGGAGCGGAAGAACTCGACACAAGACTGGAACAGACGGAGTTGGACTGGCTGGACCAAAGACACCCCTATCTTCACTACTAACCTGGTCGGCCGTGTTAGAATCACGCCTTTTTTAAACTGCCTTGATAAGGAATACCAAAATGACTAATGCCTTCCGTGTGGCGGTTCTACCAGGAGATGCTATCGGGCCCGAAATCATGGCTCAGGCAATTCGTGTATTTGACATTGTTCAGAAACACCGGGATGTGGCATTTGATCTGATTGAATGTCCATTCGGCGCTGGCGCTTACTTTTCCCACGGAACTGCCTTTCCAGAAGAAACCAGGGCAACCTGCGATTCCGTGGATGCGATTCTCAAGGGACCTGTTGGATTGAGCCATGAGGAATCCAAAAAAATTCCGGTGGAAGAACAACCGGAACGCGGCGCAATTCTTCCACTCCGTGCACGCTACAACACGTTTGCAAATTTCCGCCCAATATTCCTCAGCAGGCAGATGGCGCACTTCTCACCACTCAAAGAGTCCATTATAGGTGACGGTATTGATATTCTGCTGATTCGGGAACTGGTCGGTGGATTGTATTTTGGCGAAAAGGAACGCGGCACCAATTCCGATGGCCAGCGTTACGTCAGGGAAGTTCTCGAATATGATGAAATTCAGGTTCGCCAGGTATTGAGAGTAGGTTTTGAGCAGGCAATGCTGCGCAAGAAACGCCTGCATAATATCCATAAAAGCAATGTGCTGATTTCCAGTGTCTTCTGGAACGAGATATTGGATGAAGTTCGGCAGGAATACCCGGAAGTCGAGATAATACATCTGCTGGTAGATGCCGCCGCTACCGCCCTGTGTCTGAATCCGGGTCAGTTTGATGTCATGGTCATGGAAAACATGTTCGGTGATATCCTGAGCGATCAGGGTGGCGGTATCCTGGGCTCTCTGGGTCTGATGCCCTCTGCCTGCCTGGGACCTGACAAAGCATACTACGAACCCTCGCACGGCTCAGCACCGGATATCGCAGGCAAAAATATCGCCAATCCCTATTCTATGATTGGCTCTGTCGCCATGATGCTGGAGATGAGCTTCGGTATGAAATCCGAGTCAGATGCCGTTTGGCAGGCGATGCAGTCGGTTTTTGAAGCCGGATATTCCACCGCAGACTTATCCGCCAGAAGCGATATGACTCTGGTTTCCACAGTTGAATTCGGTGATCGTGTCATGGACAGGCTGGATGAGTTGCTGCGCTGACTGCCAGCAGAACCAGCCGGGCGGTGCATGTTACTGAATCCACCACACCACGGTGGTTATAAAGCTCATTACCAGAACCAGCATGGAGAGCCAGCCCCAGCCGATAAACACCCACAGGGACCAGTGTTGCTCAAGCAGACCCCCAGGAGTATTAAGAATACGCAGCACCCATTGTTTGATCATAAAAAATCCGGGGAATAAATCAGACCATGATTCTAACGACTGCGTCCAGCCGGGGCAACCAGCGGTGATGGTAACAGCTTGAATTGATTGATTTCAGTGACCAGCTTATCGTAGATTTCCTGGGCATCAGGCTTTTCATTGAACCGTATCCGTTTGGAGAAGAGCGTGACCGGAAAAACAAAATTGTCGGTATTTTGCCACCGCAAAGCTTTGCTTACCCCCAGATCATCCTCATAACTTACCCAGGTCAAATCGAATTCAGTAACCAGAATATCCCCAAAAACCACTCCCAGGTATTGCCACTCCCTGATCTGGTCTTCAGCAAGAATATCGCGGTCAATAATCTGCTGAATCACCGCCAGATCTGCGGTATTACCCTGTAACGAACGTAATCCGATGTGACGGGCAATCAGGTTCAGCGCCTCTTTTCGCCAGGTATCAAGGATAAACCGTTGTCCAATGCCCAGTTCATTGACAACATGGTTATCTTCCACCGGTTCCTGCTGAAACTGGTAATTTTCCAGTTCATCCGGGGTTATGACTGCCTCTTCTTCGGCCATGGCGAGGCATGCGGCCATGCAAAGGATAACGCTACAGAAGAAAAGGGAAACTGAGTTCCGCATAGTTGTGAATTCGTGTCTATTTTCGTAAACAGGCAACTCAGTAATCCTTAATTTCGTCTCCATTCTGCATGAATGACACAGGCCGTGATATCAATGCTCCTGATAGTGATCTTCGCATCGGATCTGTCGATAGCCACCCTGGCGATAAGCTGTTTATTCTCAAAACAATCAATGAGTGGGGCGTCTCTTTCGAATACTTTCAGTGGTGACATCTGAACTGAGTCAAACAAATTGACAGGTATCTCGACCAGTTGATAACAGTTTGGTAATCCATCAGTACCACGAAACGCTCGAAGCATTATAATCGAATCCACTTCCTGTTTATATTCCTGAAATAGTTCCAGGGTTTTCTGACGTCTGAATGATGAGGTACGGGCATCCTGTATCCATGAAGCCTCTGTCAATTTGGATATGATCAGCTTCGTCCTGGACAGGTTCTTCGCTGCTGTCGATTTTAGAGAAAGTCGCAGTGGTGATTCAGATCCTGTATCAACGATCAAATCAACGAAGCGGCGGGTAGGAGACCCAGGAGGGTCGAGTTGCCAATCCATTTGCTCACAGGCATTACGGAAAACCGTCTCAAAAGCTGTCAGTCCCAATGGCTCGGAAGTGGTCGCGTGATGGACGGAGAGCGCAAGGCCGAAGTATTCGATCCAGTCTGGCGACCCGGTAAGCCACGTTCCATGTTGTCGAATGGTTGGTTGCGGGGCGTTAGACAGTGAGTCTATCACTTTCGAGACAAACTGAAGCTTCACTGGCGATAGTTTATCCAGTTGTGCCTTTAGTTCCTCGATTGTCATGACTGAATTATTCTATGTTCGATCAGGTCTACATATTTGGATTTGAGTTCGATTCCTACCCATTTTCGACCAAGGTCATTTGCCACCAGCAAGGTGGTACCCGATCCAGCATAGGGGTCCAGGACAACGCTATCGCTTCGGCTGGTAATTGCTACACATCTGTGGGCGAGGAGGTAAGGCATAACGGCTGGATGGTCGTCATCCTGTCCGTTGAGGTTCTTTCTTGGTTCCGTAGGAATTTCCCATACTGTGCGTAATTGACGGTCATTTGGACCACGAATAACATCTTTATCATAGTAATAATTCTGACTCTTGGATAACAGGAACAAAGTTTCATGAGACTTGGTTGGGCGGTCACGTACAGATTCAGGGTGTGCATTCGGCTTTGACCATATGACTTCCGCGCGGAGCCACCATCCGGCGTCCTGCAAAGCAAATGCAAGCTTCCAGGGAACCCCGATCAGGTCCTTCGGTTTCAATCCTTCCGGTGTTGATGGTCTGACACGCATCGCACGGGCGCGGTTTTTTTTGTCTGGAGCACGGTATCTGCGATTCCCCGATGTGTAGCTGTCACCCACATTGAGCCAGACTGTACCGTCATTTCGAATTACACGCTTTAATTCCTCAAAGGTCTGAACAATGCTATTCAGATAATCCGGGAGATAGTCATCACAACCGATCTGATCTGCCACATCGTAATCCCTGAGGGACCAATAGGGTGGAGATGTCACGACTGTCTGCACGGACTCGTCAGGCAACAGGCTCAGTGCATCCCTGGCATCCCCGCGAATCAGCAGAGAACGGTCAATCATGGTAATAGCTGAAATTTCAGTCTGATCAACTCGAATATAGTCGTCCCGAGGTGTGGCCGGACATTCCTTCGTGGATGAAGACTCCATATTGAATTCAACGCCACATATTTGAAGTGATTCGGCTTCCATATCTTCAAGCCTTGTGATGAATTTATACCAGGTTCAGTTTATCAGATTCCAATCAAGATACAGCATATAACACCCATGGTTCTTTTACCTCTGGCGCATCACGTGATGTGCATCCAGATACAGCTCATGGCTACAGGACGGGTAGGTACAACACCTGTCCTGCGCCAGCAACGCCTGTTTCAGTTGGGGCGATACCACCTGGTAGTTGTCCGGATATCTGGTTACATACGGTCCAGGTATCTGGAGAAACAAACTGCCTGGAGAAAATCTGTTAATGATATATCCCATAACTGTTACTATATACAGTATATTACTCTTAAATAACTAATATTCAATAACTATGTTAATTTTTTTAACCTTTCCAGAGTAAACCCAACCTGAGTTCCCGCCCAATATCGCAGAGCGAACAATTCAGGTTATAACGATGCTTTGGTCATTTCCTGCTGCTATTTGAATCTTCCGTCGGTCCATTGAACGAACCCGTTGCATGAGACTCATCGTTATAGTGCCCTTAGAGGATTTAAGGATGATTTTGAACGCCAGTAGAAAGTGATCACGGGGAAAAGAAGAACACGGGAAAATATGGCATACTGGCGATTTGAATGTGGAAGGTATTCCAATTCTGGTGATACCCTGTTCGAAAAAACCGCATGTCAGCGATTGAAAAGGAATCAGGTACGATGATTCCAGGACTTGGTCATAAACGTAATCCAGGAATTTACGGTCATAAGCCCTAACAACCCCAACAATTCGAAGCATCAGTTGATCAGCGAGATTCACGGTACAGCGCAACGCTGCGTGCTTGCTATCACTGGTGGTGGCAGCAATGCAATTGCTGAACTTCTGGCTGTTCCAGGCGCTTCGGCAACAGTGCTGGAAGCTACAATTCCCTATCATGCACAGGCACTGTCACGATACCTGGGAGAGGAACCAGAAAACTCGGCCAGTGCCGGTACAGCACGAGGTCTCGCTATGACAGCCTGGCTTCGGGCAAGGGAATTAACCGGTGACTCTCGCAATATTTTTGGACTCGGCGCAAGCAGCGCCCTGGCCACCAACCGGACTCGCAAAGGGCAGGACAGATGCCATATCGCCCTTCAATCCGCCACTCAAACCATCGAAGTCAATCTGGTCATGGACAAACTGATTCGTCGGCGTTCTGATGAAGAGCGCCTGGTTGCAGAACTTATTCTGCACTACATTGCCAGAAACTGCGGGATTGAAAGTGAGCCACCTGAATTATTGCCTGGTGAAGTGCCCGAGGAACGACATCATCAGGCATCTTCAACCTGGTCGGAATTGCTAATGGGTTCCAGATTGTCGACTTTCCAGGGTGAACCTCCAATCGTAATATTCCCCGGTGCGTTCAATCCGATACATGACGGGCATCGTGGAATCGTGCAGCAGGCCGAAAGAATTCTCAAAGACAGGGTCTATCTGGAGATTTCCATACAGAATGTGGACAAACCAACCATTGATTTTCTTGAAATGTATGATCGACAACAGAGTCTGGACAACTACCCCCTGATCTTCAGTTGTGCATCCACTTTCGAGGAGAAATCCCGGATTTTTCCAGGCTGTACATTTATCGTGGGTACCGACACCATGCTCCGAATCGCTGACAAAAAATATTATGGTGACAGCAAAACCAGGATGAGCGCTGCCATTGCGGAGATGAACGAGCACAAGGTTGGTTTTCTGGTCTTTGGCCGGACTGTTGGTGAACACTTTCTGACACTGACAGACCTGGAACTGCCGCCGGGTCTCGGACAACTCTGTCGCGGTATGGACGAAGATGCTTTCCGCCTGGATATCTCATCCAGCGAAATCCGACGAACCAGACAGTAGCTCCGGCTGTCAATCGCTTTGTGGTTGATCGACTGTCAAAGTCCCGCTACAGCTTTCCTGGCCATAACCCGACACAGATGAGCCCTGTATTCCGCACTGGCATGGATATCGCTCATGAGCGTATCCGGGTCAATGGCCACATTATCCAGAGAGTTCTCCGATAATTTACTGCTCAACGCGTCTTCCATGGCAGACGCCCGGAAAACGCAGGAAGCCGCACCGGTAATGGCAACCCTGACGCCATCATCGGTCTGGGCAACCATGACACCTACGGTAGCATAACGGGAAGCAGGGTTAGGAAATTTCACGTAGCTGGCAGCTGTAACAGACGGGAAACTTACTCCGACGACCATTTCACCGGCCCAAAGTGCGGTTTCGAACATTCCTGAAAAGAAATTATCGCCTTGAATATCCCGCTGGTCCGTATGCACGGTCGCATTCAATCCGAGTATCGCCGCCGGGTAATCAGCCGCCGGATCATTATTGGCAATGGAACCGCCAATAGTCCCCCGGTTACGCACCTGAGCATCGCCGATACCACTGGCAAGTGTGGCAATTGCAGAGCAGTGGCCAAGTACAGCTTCTGATGTGGCCACGGTATCGTGCGTCGTCAATGCACCAATACGCAAAACACCTCCTTGTCTCTCTATGCCCGTTAAAGCTGCAATTGATGACAGATCAATCACATCACTCGGTGAACTGAGACGTTGTCTGAGTGATGGAATCAATGTATGCCCACCCGCAAGATAAAGTCCGTCTTCCGACTTATTGTACAGTGACCTGGCTTCTTCTATGGATTGTGGCCGATGATAATTGAACTGATACATGATTAGCTCCTCCCTCCTTCCTGTATTGCCCGCCAGACCCTTTCAGGCGTTGCGGGCATATCGAGTTCTCGAACACCAATAGCGTTGGTGATAGCGTTAATTACCGCTGGTGGTGAACCGATGGCGCCGGCCTCCCCACATCCCTTGGCGCCGATGGGATTGTGGGTACATGGCGTCACCGTAGTGTCCACATCGAAATCAGGCAGATCATCAGCCCGCGGCATGCAGTAATCCATATAGGACCCCGTCAATAACTGGCCGGTATCATCGTAGACACAATTCTCCAGCAGAGCCTGGCCGATACCCTGAGCCAGTCCACCATGAACCTGTCCTGCTACGATCATCGGATTGATGAGGTTGCCAAAATCATCCACCGCGGTGAATCTTACAATTTCCGTCACCCCGGTATCGGGGTCAATCTCCACCTCACAGACATAGGCGCCGGATGGAAAAGTAAAATTCCCAGGATCATAGAAAGCCTTTTCAGCAAGTCCAGGCTCGAGTTCATCCAATGGATAATTATGGGGGACATAGGCTGCAAACGCGATTTCCTGGAAGGTCTTGCTGAGATTGCTGTCCCTGACCCGGAATTCACCATCATCAAAGTCTATGTCTTCCTCTGTGCTTTCCATCAGATGGGCGGCAATCTTCCTGCCTTTGGTAATGATCTTGTCGGCGGCACGGGATAGAGCCGAACCACCAACCGCCAATGATCGTGAACCGTAAGTACCCATACCAAAATCCAGCTTCCCGGTATCGCCGTGAACAACTTCCACATCCTCAATAGGAATACCCAATCTGCTGGACACCAACTGGGCAAATGTCGTCTCATGCCCCTGACCATGGCTGTGAGAACCGGTAAGAACGGTGACACTTCCCGTTGGATTGACCCGTATCTCCCCGGATTCCCAAAGTCCCACACCGGCACCCAGGGCGCCAGCTACCTGAGATGGCGCGATGCCACAGGCTTCAATATAACAACTGATGCCAATACCACGTTTTTTGCCCCGGGATTCCGCTTCTGCCTTCCGCATGGCAAAGCCATCCCAATCAGCCATTTCCAGCGCCCTGGTCAGGCTGGCGTCATAACCACCTGTGTCATATTCCAGTGCTACCGGCGTCTGGTAGGGAAATTCAGTGATAAAGTTACGCCTTCTGATCTCTGCGGGAGAAAGGTTCATCTCACCTGCCGCGATTTCAACCAGTCGTTCAAGCAGATAACTCGCTTCAGGTCGGCCGGCGCCACGATAGGCATCTACCGGTGCGGTATTGGTAAATGCGGCTTCCACCTCAACGTATATACTGGGTGTCTTGTACTGACCGGCCAGCAGAGTACCGTACAGGTAAGTCGGCACAGAAGAGGCAAATGTAGACAGGTAAGCACCCATGTTGGCCCTGGTTTTAACATACAGCCCAAGAAAATTTCCTTCTTCATCCATGGCCAGGGCGGCTTCTGTCAGGTGATCCCTGCCATGGGCATCGGCCAGAAATGACTCCGACCGTTCCGCGGTCCACTTAATGGGTATACCCAATCTCCGGGATGCCCATGACACAGCTGTTTCTTCCGAATAAACAAAAATCTTGGAGCCAAAACCTCCACCAACGTCAGGGGCTACAACTCTTAATTTATGTTCCGGTGCAAGACCGATAAAAGCGGTGAATATCAACCTGACCACATGGGGGTTCTGGCTTGTCGTGTAGAGTGTGAGTTCCTCAGTTGCCGGATTGAAGTCCGCAACTGCCGCACGTGGTTCAACGGCATTTGGAATAAGACGATTATTATGAAGAGTCAGCCGTGTCACATGATGGGCGTTATCGATTGCCGTAAAAGTCGCATCCTTATCGCCAAGCTCCCAGTCGTAGCTGATATTCCCGGGTACCTCATCATAGAGTTGATCGGCATCCTGAACAGTCGCCAGATCTATTACTGCAGATTTCTCATCATAATCCACAACCACCAGCTCCGCGGCATCTTTGGCAGCCTGGAAGGATTCTCCGACCACGATGGCAACGGGTTCGCCGGCGTAGTTCACCGCATCTGCCGCCATAACAGGATGTGGCGGTTGTTTCATCCCGGAACCGTCCTTGGACAGCACCAGCCACCCACAAGGCAGGGTTCCCAGTCCATCGTCAGCGAGCTGTCGTCCCGTTAATACAGCAATGACACCCGGTGCACTCTCCGCCTCGCTCACATCAACATTGACGATGCCCGCCCTGGCTATCGTGGAGCGAACAAAATAACCGTAGGCCTGGCCTCTGATATTAATGTCGTCGGTATACTGACCCTTGCCGGTAATGAACCGCATGTCTTCTTTACGCAGGACGCTTTGTCCAATAGTCTGCTCTGTCATCTGCCCTACCCCTCTGCTTCTTCTTTTACGCCCATTTCGGCTGCAGCTCTCGCAACTGCCTTGACGATATTGTGATAACCCGTACAACGACAGATATTTCCCTCCAGGCCTGACCGAATGGATGCATCATCTGATGCATCACCCCGGTTGACCAGATCAATTCCTGCCATGATCATACCGGGTGTACAGAAACCACATTGCAATCCATGACATTCCCGAAATGCAGACTGCATGGGATGCAGGGATTCCCTGCTTCCGATTCCTTCAATAGTGACCACATCGGCGCCCTCGGCCTGACCAGCCAGTACAGTACAGGCTTTGACCGCCCGACCATTAAAATGGACCGTGCACGAACCGCACTGACTGGTGTCACAACCGACATGCGTGCCGGTCAACTGCATCTGATCCCGCAGCAGGTCTACCAGCGTCGAATTCGCCGGACACTCCTGAGTAACGGCTTTCCCGTTCACTATCAGATTAACTGATATATTTGCCATACCTACCCCGCTTATTCTTCAATAGTTTCCAGATTGATCTCAACCGAATCATCCTGACACAAAATATAGACGAATCGAGTAAAGAAATCGTTAGCCATTTTTCTTGCGGCTCCATCGACCAATCGTGAACCGATTTGAGCCAGTTTACCACCTACATTTGCCTGTACAGAATAACGCATTGACGTATTAGTGGCATCAACTGTTGTCAGATGAACCCTGGCTGATCCCCTGGCATGACCGGCAACACCGCCTTTGCCACTGCCATTCAGGGTGCAGGAAACCCCTTCAACAACATCGGACAATTCAATTTCGCCTTTGAATCTGGCTTTGACCGGACCTATCTTTACCAGCAGAGTCAAGTCATATCCACCAGCATCATTCATCTCGAAAGACTCACAACCTGCGATGCTCTGCCCGAGAATCTCCGGATCATTCAATGCCTGCCAGACCTGACCCGAATTAACCGGAATAACGACACGCTGTGTTAACTCCATTGCGACCCGAACCCTGTTGACCAGCTACAAGTGTAAAGTAAACAATACATCGCATGTATTTCCAACAGATACAATATAAAAAACATGAAAATCCGCTGCCAGCCTCTTAATTTACACACAGTAACCAGCAAACAAACACAATCAATGAATGCCCCAAAACCATCTGCGAACACCCTGAATTAAGTAAACCGTCCCCCGAATAGCTACTGATTTAAGAAAACTGTCCCCCGATTAACTACCGGAATGCCGGTAAACCCCCATCGTTTCGGAGAGTAACCTTGTACGGTGCACCTTGTTGAGGGAGAGCAAGAAAGGCGCCATTATTACGTGAAGTAAGCTCGCGCATGAGAATCGAGAAACCAATGGGAGACACCACCCCAAATCCAGGAATTGGATTGGAAAACGCAATGCCATGAATGCGTAACGAACCTTCACTGACCTGATTTCTTCGCACCACCGCATCTACCGAATCCAAAAAACCATCAAAGTCCGAACCCTGATAATCGTCCCCAAAGACAAACACCGCCATCTTGATATCCCGGGTATACAAGTCTGAAACGGCGGTATAGATACCTTTTGCCGGACTACTTCTTGAAAACGCCCTCCAGCGGCGAATCTTTTGCTTTACCTCGATTCTTCTTGCCGGCCTGTCATCCAGCCACTGTCTCCTGGTGTTGCTGAATAAATAAGTTCCCTGATCATTGAGAATCTGAAACCCTTTCATCTGTGGATATAAAGACAGAATGCTCTCTACCTCATACATGACATCCGGCCAGATGGACTTCATGCTAGAAGACGTGTCGATGACAAAGGCGACATACTCAGAATCCACCGGGATTCCCGAATATTCAGTCGCAACGACCGTTTTTCGCACCGGTTTTTCTACTACCGTACGGGCACTGGAAAGGACTTGAGAGAGATTTGATACTCGGGTTGATTCAGAGCGCGTTCTTTCTATCGATTTGAGAATGCTGTCGCTTCTCTCTGATGCAGTACCCAGGTCTGAATCAAGCTGAGCCAGCATCTGTTGATTCCGGTTTACTTCCTGTTGTGTCGCCATGATCTCTTCTTCAAGCTCTGCAACACTGAGCAGCAACTGTCCATATGCCAGATATTGTTCAGGATCATCGCCTTTAACCCCGAATTCACCCACAGGAATGATCAGAACCAGTAAAACAATCGCACCGAATGCGCAAGCGATGATGTCAAGAAAACTTAAAGATGGTACCTGGTCATCTCTATCATCAGAACTCATGCGTTTGGCCAGCCTTCCGCGGGTGAGATCAGTCTTCCACCACTTAAAGATGTCAGGAGCCAATACGCATACACTGCGTTACTATCCCCATCCAGGGGTAACAAGACAACGTCAAAGGGCACATCAACCAGGTCTTTCTCAACGACTTTTATCGCGTTCAGATACACACTCAACCGGCATACCGGTGAGACAATTGGCGTGACGCCACGTTTCTTCGAAGGGCAGTCCCGCAGACGTCCCAAAAATGAATTGCCTGGTAAAGTCGGCAAACCATCCGTAATCAATACCACTTGCCTGGGTTCAGGTTTCATCCTGGCGACCACCTGCAGGACACTCTTTAAATCCGTAGCACCGCGAGGCATGGCTTTATCGATGGCATCAGTAACAGGCAACACATTGGCACTCTTGTTTTGCCAAGACACTCCAGAGGTAGTGTTCACAACGCTGCCATGGATATCACGGACTTTATCGTTGAAGAGGAAAAGCTGGTAATTTCCACCATCAGAGATTTTTTTATATACCCATTTTGCGGACTCACGAGCCGTGACCCATTTTTTCGCATTCTGCTGGATACGCTGGTTTGAAGCGCGTAACCGGATGATTTCTACAATTGATCGACTCAACATACTGGCTGAAGCATCCAGCAGTATCACAACACCGGTATCTTTGATCAATAATCCCGTCAGTTGGCTATCGATCACTTCACTGGCTTTGTTTGCTTCTGCTTCTTCTACCAGTTTCTTTGCCTGCGCGGCAAACAGTTGTGACCGTGCAGACTTCAGCGACTGCCGTTCTGCATTCAACTGCTTTATAAGGTCCAGGTAATACGTCATCTGGGCGGATTGAATGGCTGTCCCTGCCTGCTTTTGAGCTACCTTTTCCGCGATTTTATATTCGCTTTCGGTAACTGCTATCGCCAGGTTATCCAGTTCCCGGGTTCTTGCAGCCAATTGATCCTGAATCCTTGTGATCTGCTGAATGAGATACCCCTCACTATCGACAGAGGATTCCGCTGGACCATGCTTGACAATCAGCAGTAACAGAACTGCGGCGCCCAGACCGCAACAGAGCACATCCAGAAACGACAGGCCAAAGGAGATGCCTGACCCTCGATTGTACTGGCTACTCACAGCGTTCTTTTATCGTCATGGCTCGTCGGATTGCTTCTGTCGTGCCATCATGCTGAGTTTTGCGATCAGGGTTGAAGAAATAAAGTGCTTGTAAGACACCACCAGACGTTCTTCTCTTCCCTGCAGGACATAGGATATAAACATGAGGATCAGGCTCAGGAAAAGTGCTACGAAGGTGGAATTGAAGGCAACACCCAGACTGGAGGCAACGCCTGAAATATCACCGGCCATGGCCTCCCCGGCTTTCCCCAGCGCTTCACCGATACCTCTTACCGTACCCAGAAATCCCACTGAAGGGATTGCCCACAAGATGTACTTTGTGATGCTGAGTTTGGAATTAAGCACTTCCAGATGCAGATCACAGGCCTGGGTAGCGGTATCACTCGCTTCCTTGAAATCACCATTCTGACGAAGACTTGTAATCGCGGTTTGAACACAGGACAGCAGACGCATGTCAGCAAACTTGCTGGCTGTCGACTGCAATCTGGCTTCAATATCGTCAAGCAGCTTTTCGCCGTATACCGCGGGCTCTTTATCCAAGTCATTCAAATTAAGGAAATCCAGTTCCAGCAGATAGCTTTCGTCTTCGAATAATCGATACCGGAATGCCCACAGCCAGATACACCAGAATGTCAAAATAATACAGAGTTCCTGTTCCAGATCTTTGAGGATGATCGCCAGAGTCCGTTCCGGTACACCTCCGGATTCCTGAGCAATCAAGACTGTCTCAGTTGCAGCAGGATCAATAAACAATACGTATAGGGCATGTATGGCGATGGCGCCCAGCATAAGACCTGACAAGTCCACAACGATGGCATGATTTTGTGCGAACCTGGAGATGTGTCTGATAATAGAGGTCATTGACTCACGAATTCCTATATGTCCTGGGGAAAATTGACGTTTGCGTTAACCCGAATTCGTTCTTTGACCTGCAGTGGGTCTAAAGTTTCTTTGCCGGAGCTCAACAGGATGGGTTTCTCACTCGACCCAGCCGGTGTACTGATCATTTCTACGGACGACGTAACGCTCTCAGATTCAGGAGTTGTGACTTCTTCTGTTACGGCTGGAGGAAACCTGTTCTCTTTCTTCTCATCAGCTTCGGTCTGACCGTATGAAATTAAAGGAAGCATCATGATCAGAAACACGCGTAGAAGCATCAGTAAATCCATTTTGCAATTCTAAAACCCGTGGTATCGCTTTTGTGGTTCCCAAAGGAGCGATATTGTGAATACAACATGGTGATGCTGGCTGACTTGTAATTTGAACCTTTCACCACGTGGTCCAGTTCACTTTCAGGACCCATGTAATCCGGTGTATTACCGGCCATTCTGTTCAACTGATAATAATCATGAACCCATTCGGATACGTTTCCCGCCAAATCATACAACCCGTTAGAGTTTGCGGGGTATGAACCCACTTTCGCAATACCCACTGAATTATCAACATGATTTCCCAGGTATCTTCCCCCCTCCGACTGCACCTCCCTGCCGGCAAAGTTTCCATAAGCCCTGGGAATGTCAGGCTTGTTACCCCATGGAAAAGGATCTACAACCTCACCGCTACCCAGATCAAAGCTTATACTGGCTTCCCATTCCATTTCAGTTGGCAGCCGGTATCCCAGTGACGCCTTGTTGACAGATTGGACCAGACCACTGCTGCCAAACTCGTATACCGGCTCAAGGTTTTCCTGCTTGCTCAACCAGTTACAGAACTTTACTGCTTCTGTCCAACTCACCCTTGTTACAGGTGTATCGGGAGGTTTGTTATCAGGGTTGGATGTGCTGTCGTAGGCAGCAAAGTCAGCATGAGACACTTCATGTATACCCATGTAAAATGGCCGGGTCAGCTTCACCGAAATTTTTTCCGGAGACGCCAGTCCCTCCACTTTGCCAGTTGGCGTCATATCAAACGCCAGCGGCGGGAATTTGCGCATGGTTAAATTCCCTCGAACCACTCTTTCCGTTGCTGCATTTTCATATGCGAATTCCCTGGGTGTGAGCATCTTGAAAGTATAGTTGCGTGCTGTTCCGCCAACTTTGTCGACAACCACAAACCGGGATTGGAAACCATCTTTCGTAACATCAATGCGATCGCCAACATGAACAGTCAGTGTCAACGGCGTTGTTCCCAGCGATTTACCGTTGAGTTGAACATTGGCTACTCTATCCGCCCGTACGGCTGCGCTGATGGCTGTTTTCTCCAGGACGAATGATTTTTTCGCCGCTTCGCCGGGTTTCATTCTGACCTGTACATTCAGGTCTTCAAAGTTGGATTTCCGGATTGAAAGCTGATGTGATCTATCAGGAGCAATCTCGAATTTTGATCCGGAATTGCCAACAAATGATGAATTCAGGAACAAAGCCGCATCTCCTGGAGTGGTCCTTATCAGCAATGTCGCCGGATTGGGAACAAGCTCAACGACACCCAGATCGTACACTTCATCCACTTCTACCCGAAAAGTCCGCGTCGAATCCCGATATCCTTCGGCCTTGAACCGTATTTCATGCTTGCCGGTAGATATGGCGCCGCTGTATGCCCCATGTCCAATTTCCATACCATCCAGAATCAACAGCGCAGATTCCGGTCTGGCAGATACTGCAAATCCCGACTGCGCTGCAAGCGTGTCATAGGTGAAAGACTGCCGTTCCCCGTACCCGGTAACTTCAATCTGTTCACTGATCGGGTTTATCCTCTCTCCCGTGACAGTCACCGTATGCGTTCCCTGGTTCAGTTCCAGCGCCGTCAACTTGTCCGGGTCAAGTCTGTTTCCATCAACTGAAATCCTGAATACACCGGTGGAGTTGACTGTAAAATCCACTATGCCGGGTAGTGGTTCCAGTACAACATCGATCAGACTGCGAGCCTGGTCCTTGCCAAAGTCGATGGTTTCAGCCTGGTATCCTTCTGCCTTTAACTGCAAGACAGCATTATCGGAAAAGAGCAGGATTTTTGTTCCCGACGACAGGAATATTCCTTCTTCCCTGGTCAGCTTAACCTGGTGCCTGACTTCATCGGGTAAAATGGAAAGGTCAAACGCCCGGCTGATTAAAAGGAACGCGACCGGGATGGCCAGTAATCCCACCAGAAAAATCAGATAAACAATCTTCTTTTTCTTGTTCTGGCTGATTTTGTATTCGACGTCATCCGGATAAGGAGACTTCAGCATGTCAGAATTGTTCATCGCACTCTATCCTGATGACAGGCGAGTCACTGCCAGGAAGTAAAGTCAGTTGATGGAGTTCCTCTCGATAACCGACCCGCCTCCCTCTGATCACATATTTTCCCGGCAGAATGTTAAGCTCAATTTCCTTGAATTGACCAATCCCGGAACCCGGTCGAATCATGACATTCGTTTTTCCATCCGAGAGTAGCGTCACCTTCACCGGCGTGGATATTTCGTCGAAATAATGCTGTAACCGGGATCGTTTACCGGCAATACGAACACCAAATCGTTCATGATCAGCTGTTTCCAACAGTGTCTTGACTGCCATCCGTTTTGAGTTGGTAGGCAATTGTTTTACATCTACCAGGTGTTCATCGACCCGTAACTCAATGTCAATTCTTTCCTCAAGCAGGTCGATCTCTTCCTCCAGGTCTTTATCATCAGGCGTTAATTTGTGAATTTGATTGACCACATTCAATGCAGAAATCCAGTCCTCCTCTCCTGCATATATTGCGAGATCAGACGCCAGTGATTCGAGATTCTGATCCTTAAGCTGATTTCGAACTTCCTGCAATACTTCCTTCGCAATCGTTGAATCAGGTGATTCCACCAATGCCTGCATAAAGACCTTCCCGGCATCTTCCCAGCGCTCAGCGTCCATCAAAGAGTACCCTCTGGTCATTAGTTCCCGGAATCGACTGTCACGTTTAAAAGCAGCAATGTTCTGTCTCAACTGACGCAGGTCTTTGGTACTCCAGCCAGCTGGAATTTCCATGATCCGTTGATTCGCAGCGTCGACTTCTCCCGCGTTAAATAACCGGTTCGCATCCATGACAATAGTTTGAAATTCCAGACCCCGTTGAGCGTTCTCCAGACCAGACCCGGCTTCCGTCGAGTCGGGAATCCACTCCAGTATCTGTTGGTATTTTTCTGTCGCTGACTCGAAGCGTTCTTTGTCCAGGTCACTTGCCGCTTCCTGTTTCAGATTTTCCAACAGCGACTCAAAAGCTGTATCAAGCTCTTCCATCAATGCCAGTGCGGGTTGGAATTTTTTTGCCGCATCCCCGAAATACTGATCCTGATACAGGGTCATACCCTCGTCGTAGAGTGCTTTCGCTGCTTCCAAATCACCGGACAGCCAGGGCGGATTGGTGATTTTGCTGAGCTTTTCGTAATAGATTTCAACCTGCGACCTGGTATCGAATGCAAGCTGGCGCTCTTTACAGAGAATATTCCCGGCCCACTCACCCGTACAATTCATCGCATCCTGGAGTGAATCCTGTGCCTGTCCCGATACAGACAGGAACGCGGTCAACGCGACTACTATCAGTTGGGCTGGTCCTGATACAGGCAGGAATTTGGTCAATGCGACTATTTTCAGTTGAGCTGATCCAATGTTTTTCTCCAGTCGTTTTGGGGAAATTTCAATGACTCGTTTACTCCCGGATAATCTGAACCTCTTCAATCTCGGAATCCTCGCGCTCATAGAAATCTCTAAGGAGGCTTCGCCACTGGGCAAACTGTTCCTGTGCCGTGCCTTGCAGCGTTATTGTTTTACCGGCAAGTTCAACGCTGATGGGATTGAACGAGTCGTGATAAGACCTGGCTGTTTCGTTAAATATTTCCAGTTGCTCCTTACTCCTGGCGCTGTCAATGAAGCCCTTGATCAGCAATGTGCTGCCTACTGCAGCACCGACAGCTATTGCCCTGTCCCGTTTGCCGGTTGAATCTGCGTCTTTTGCCGCAGATGCTGCGGCAATCAATGTAACAACACCCAGTGCCTTTTCAACATTTGCCTGGCGTCTCAATATCCTTGTTTCTCGTGCAATCGGATAGATATCCTTCAACCACAACTCGTATGATGGATCAACTTTTGCTCTGAACGTATTGTAATAGTCATTCATCAGCAACGTGAATGTTTCATCCCGTTGTCGAAAACTCTCAATGCGTGTCCACTCCTGTGCACTTTTTTCCGGCAGATACTGCAGTGTCAGTCGTGAACTTGATTTGGAAGATTTTTTCTCGGCGATTGCATCACCATAGATTTCCGGAGCAAAGTATTGCGCAATGACCAACTCTCTGATGGCAACAATCCGGTCCAACTCAGAAAGTTTTGGCGATTGACCCTCTCTGGCCCGTTTCCTGTTTTGTTTAACGACAGTATCATGCTTCCTGGCGTATTTTTTTAATTCCTTGTACACCGAATACGCTATCTTGCGGTAAAGCTCCTGAAAAGGATCAATACCCTGCCCACCGTATCTCTCATGCCAACCCGGCGGTACCCTGTGCGTTTCCTTATTTTTCCTGATCCAGATTTTCCCTGTCGCATCAACCAGTTGCCACTCAATTGACATTATTTCTCCGGTAGATTCCCTGATTGACCCCAGGACATAAAGGTCTGCACTGATGCTGGTATCCGGGAACACAACCACTGATTCGAATTGATTCAAGTCAAACAGAGCGTCCCTGATTTTAGTCGCAGAACGTATGGTTTCAGTCTTTCTGAGTCCAGGCCAGATTCCCTCTTTCTCAAGCTCGTCTGAAAATTCATCCACACCCGTACCCAGAACAGGGACTGCAACCTTGAGTGGCGGAATGTCCATTCGTGTCGGAAGATTCTTTTGCGCCGTTGCTGCCGGACTTGATCGATTGGCATCCGCCTCCGGTACACGTGGTCCCAATGTCTCAGCCAGTGCAGTGGTCCACAAACCCAGGGACAGCAAAAAAATCATTGGAGGCAGGGATTTGGTTAATGGATAACAACTGGCTTTAATCGTGAAATTCATCACAGGCTTTTCCTATTGAGATTTCTTATTTTATGGCTTTCCCGATTACCTTGTTTCTTCACAGACTTTGCATATAGGCATTGTATTGGTCCCATAATTCCTGTTTAAGTTTCGGGTCGGTTTCTTTTTCCGCGGCTTCCCTGATCAGTTTCGCCACATCATCTTCTACAAGCCGGTAATCGACACCTTGAGGAATTGTGTCAGTCGTCCCGGGTGCGCTTGCCCGGGGTGTCACGGTTGTCGGTATTTCTGCACCATTTTCTGCAACCGTAGCGTTTTGGGATTGCCCCGATCTGGAAACGTCACCAGCTTCCCCGGTTTGTGCCTGTTGACCACTCGAACCAGATGTACTCAAACCCGATGCACCCGCCTGAGCCGCATCAGTTGCCGCCTGTATGGCCTGTTGTTCCTTTACACGGTCCTGTTCCAGGCACTCATCGAACTGTTTCAATTTGAGTTCAAGTGCATCTGTTGTCAGGCTGCCGGTTTCGTCCTCCCTTTCCTGGGGTGTTGCACTTGAAACCTGCCAGTCACATTCAGCAAAACTCCAATGGGACAGCAGAATACCTGCCAGTAATAATGTCATCTTAATCATCATGGTCACCTGTCAATTTTTGCATATGCAACTCAATCCTCATCAGAACTATCACGAGCACCAGAGACAATAAAGTCACCAGTCCTGCACCTGCGGACAACAGCGCGATCCGCGTGGTTTCTGTCAGATTTTGTGCTGACGCCAATTCAGCCGCTCGTGCATCCTGCCTGGCACGTTCATAGTCAGCACTGAATTGATCCGCAAACACTTCCAATGCCTGATTGACCGTCTTCATTCTATCCTGGGGTGAAGAAATTCGATTGATCATCGGGTCTTCTCCTATCTCCCTGGCAACTTCAACCAGTGCCTCGAGAAATTCGGGCTTTGCTTCCGCCGGGACACCTGAGAATCTAGTAATCCACTCATCGAGTATGCGTACAGGCATCTGCTTCGTATAACGCCAATTTTCGTCGCGTTCAAACTGTTGATCAAGATATTCACCTACTTTGACCAGTTTTGTCATATCCTGATTATTGTCTTCAGTCTGGAGTGACTGGTCCTCTTCCGGACTTGATAGAGACTCATCGGGAGTTGATGCAAGAGGTAGAACGACTACCCTGACTTCTTCCCAGGTTGGCGTAGACAGGTAATCCCCGGGCTGGTGATCGCCTGCTGTTATTCGTGCCAGACCGTACCATAGAATTGAACCCACAAGCGTTAAAAAAGCAACTAGCACAACCAGGCTGAATATGACCCTGATGGTCACCAGGTACCAGGATTCGAATCTTTCCAGCATGTTTATCCAGCCTCTCTTTTCGTTTTCAATACACATCGTACCAGATAGTCGATTGTCAGATTTCAGATCCCTCATTATCAAGAAGTTTCAGACCCTGGATCATTACTTTATTCATAACCTGTACCAGCATAATGCTGATGCCAGCATGAACATGGCATGAATGAGCGGCCGGTTGACAACAACGCTGGCTGAACATCGACGTCTTTGATTGTAGATTCGCTGCCCCTCAGTATCTACCTGGCAGTAAAGTGAAAAAAGTGAAAAAAACAGGATTCCAGGTGAGGGAAACAAAATATCGCTCGTCTAGGCTAAACGAGGGTGGCCATCAGGCTGTAGGTGCGCTCTACAGTGACCAGTTTCAGTTGTCGATCTCCTGGTATGACCATGGAGGGAGAATTATGGCTGGTCATTAATTCTGAGTTATGACAGGGGAGAGATCCACTATGTTAAAACCAAAAGTCAAGAATGTAACACAGCATCTGGCGACTGGCTTTGCCGCCGTGCTGTTAGGCAGTACAGTTTCTATTGGCACAGCGATTGCTGAGTCAGAGGAAGAATCGGAAGTCATGGAAGAAATTGTTGTCACGGGTATCCGCGGCAGCATGCAACAGTCACTGGAACGGAAAAGAAATGCCGACCACTTTGTCGACGCGATTACCGCGGAAGACATCGGCGCCTTTCCTGATCAGAACCTGGCCGAAGCCCTGCAGCGAATCAGCGGCGTCGCCATCGACCGCAAGAGCGGTGAGGGTGCGTTCGTCAGCGTTCGCGGGCTCGGTCCACAATTTGTGGCAACGACCATAGGCGGGCGTGTTTCGGCGTCCAACGTTGCTCCCGGAAGCCACGACGGCACGGGTAATTCAAACCCGAAATCCCGCGCAGTCGGCTTTCACGGCTTCCAATCCGGGCTGGTGCACGCGGTGGAAATCCACAAGTCACCACGGGCTGATCATGTGGAGGGCGGTCTCGGTGGCTTTGTCGACATCCAGCCGCGCAAACCCTTCGACCTCGGAAAGCGGCATATTGCGTTGTCCCTGGACACGACGGTAAACGAGTTGTCTGACGACACGGCGCCCGGCGTATTCGCGCTGTTCAGCGATGTCTTGACCGATACGATGGGTTTGATGGTTTCAGCGCAGTGGGACAATCGGGTCTTCCGGTCGGACCAACTGCACATGACCTACTTTCGAGATCCCAGGACAGCCGTCATCAACGGCGTGGAAATAGGGACCGGCTACACTCCGAACAACTACCTTGCGAGAATGCATACCACGGATCGAGATCGCCTGAACATCTCCTCTTCCCTGCAATTTCGACCTTCGGATCGCGTCGAGGTGACATTCGATATGCTGTATGCCAGCAATGTGGCCGACGAGACCGAATACTTGCGGTCCTTCCGAATAGCCCAGGGCCATTCGCGGGTCACGGACGCAACCGTGGTGGATGACAACGGGACCGGTATCTTCACCATGTATTCCACCTCCGGCGCGGGCGCCTTCATTCAGCACGCCACCGAGACGGTCGACAACGTGGCGGTCAATTACGGCGCCAATCTGAAGATACAGGCCACTGATAACCTTGCCCTCAACTTCGATGTGGCGGTGTCCGATACGGAAGTTCCGATCCAGAATCGGGACGCTCTGATGCGAAACACCCGCACTCAGATGACTTACCGCCAGAACGGTCCGGGTGGGGTTCCGTCGATGACTTCGTCTTCGCCGTTGACCGACGTCAACCATTGGACCGTTGTGAAACAGTCGATACAGGAGCACCTGGTCGATGATTCGAACGTGCAGTTCAGGGCCGATGCGACGTATCAATTCGACGCGGGCTGGCTCGACACGGTCCAGGCCGGTGTCCGGACCTACCGGCAGGAACGCCGCGACCGGGCGAGATATTTGAACAGCAGGGCCTTCATTCGTCGGCCGATTGCAGAGTTCGGCGGCGGTCTTCCGTTCCCGGTGGAGTCGGACTTCCTGGATGCGTTAGGGGCGGAGTTTCCTTCGCCGATCCTGAGCCCGAACTTTGACGCGCTTCAGGAGACATTCATTACCCGGGCGGACGAAATCCGTGCGGGCGGTGGGTTCAGCACCGGAACCGGCAAGTCGCTGGATGAATACACCTCGGGCCGCTTCAACGAAGACATCAATCACGAAGACGACGGCAACGCGATCTACGCCATGGTCACGTTCAGCGGAGACCTGGGCGACACGCCATACTCTGGCAATGTCGGGGTCCGCTACGTGGACAACAGCACCGGTTCCGAGGGTCAAATCGTGCAACCCGAGACGATCGACTATTCCGATCCGTCGGCGCCCGAACTCATTCTGTCATCGCCCGAGTTTCTGAACATAGGTCACGACTACACCGAGCTGCTGCCTTCCCTCAACCTTCGATTCGATCCGCGTGACGATGTCGTTGTTCGGGTTGCACTCGCAAAAGTGTTCAGTCGACCGGCGTACCGGGAGCTGAATCCCCGGAACAGCGTTCAGCCAAACAACCGCACCATGAACGCTGGCAACGGGCGGCTTGACCCGACCGTGGGGGTCCAGTTTGACCTGGCTCTGGAATGGTACTTCGCGGATTACTCGATTGCCTCATTCGGCCTCTTCACGAAGGAGATAGAAGGGTTCGTTCAGAACGACGTTGAACTGGTCCCGTTTGGCGATGTGATAGATCCCGATACGAACCAACCCCTTATCCTGGAGGCATTCAGACCGCTGAACACTGGAGAGTCTGATCTGGTCGGTATGGAACTGGCATTCCAGCGCACGTTTGCGGATTTGCTGCCGGCGCCGTTCGATGGCCTCGGCGTGATTGCCAACTACACGTACATCAAATCCGGGTCGGACTTTGAGAGCGCGAAAACGATGGCCTCGTACGGCATTCCGGGACTGTCCGAAAACACGATCAACTTCACCGTGTTCTACGAGAAGGGTCCCTGGAGCGGCCGGGTCTCCTACAACTTCCGTGACGATTTCCTGGACAATATCGGGGTCGCGTGGCAACCACATCCCTATTTCGTCGAGCCGTACAAGCAGTTTGACGCGTCCTTTGGTTATGCGCCGAACGACAGGCTCTCGTTCGCCCTGGAAGGGATCAATCTGACCGACGAGAGTGTCTACTATTACAACCGGGTGGGATCGGGCCAGGAAGACCACTTTTCCAGCGCGATCAACGCCGGGCGCCGATTCATGCTGGGCGTACGCTGGAAGATGTAGTTCCAACTGATGATCCCCGTAACGGCAACATCGCACTTCCCCCTGCGATGTTGCCGGGGATCTATTAATCTGGAACGAAAAATTGGGGACCTGCAGTTGCGGGGAAGTGATAGAGAAGCAGGTGCATAGAGCATGGGATCAACTTTTCGCGGCAGGTTAGGAATCACCTACAAGGATTCGGAACCGGACTGGGCTTCAACAGCCTCGCCAGATGATGCCCCCAATGTGCTGGTGATCCTCCTTGATGACACCGGATTTGGCAACCTGGGCTGTTACGGCTCGACGATCAATACGCCAAACATGGACGCGCTCGCGGAAAACGGACTGCGTTACAACAACTTTCATGTCACACCGCTGTGCTCCCCTACCCGGGCATCCCTGTTGACGGGCCGCAACCACCATGCCGTAGGCATCTCCACGGTCGCTGCTTTCGGTGACAATGGGTATCCCAACCAGCGGGGTCAGATAAGCAGAAACGCGGCAACCCTGGCGGAGATGCTGAGTGAGGAGGGGTTCGCCACCTTCGCTCTGGGCAAGTGGCATCTCAATCCCACCGCACATAATTCGGCAGCAGGACCTCACCATGAATGGCCGTTACAGCGTGGATTCGATCGCTTCTACGGGTTTCTGCCAGGAGCCACCGACCAGTTCCATCCAGAGCTGATCCATGACAACCACCCTGTGTATCCCCCCAGAACCCCCGCAGAAGGGTACCATCTTACACAAGACCTGGTGGACCACGCTATTGAGTTTATCAATGACCTCAAGTCCATCCGCCAGGAATCTCCTTTCTTCATGTATTTCGCCACTGGCGCCATGCATTACCCGCATCAGGTACCGAAGGTGTACATCGACAAATACCGTGGCCGCTTTGACGAAGGCTGGGACGTCATGCGTGAACGGTATTTTCAGCGCCAGATCGAGCTTGGGATCATTCCCTCCGACACCCGCCTGCCACCGATGAATCCCGGGGTACAGCCCTGGGAAGCGCTTAGCCAGAATCAAAAAAACTTCGTGTGCCGGCTGCAGGAGGCATGGGCGGGGTTCCTGGATCATACCGATGAGCAAATCGGGCGTCTCATTGCGCATTTGCACGCCACAGGACAACTGGATAACACCATCGTCATACTCACCGCCGACAACGGCACCAGCCAGAACGGTGGGCCATACGGCGTGATGAATGCCGGCCCGAGCAGCAGGCGAAACGCGACAAATGACGGCCAAACTCGTGGACTGAAGATTGGCCGGCCTGAACCGGAAGAAGATTTCGATGCGATACAGGACAAGCTGGATGACATCGGAGGACCTAAGAGCAATAGCGATATTCCCTGGGGTTGGTCGCAGGTAGGCAACGCACCGCTTCGATGGTACAAACAGGATACCCATGGCGGGGGTGTGCGGGTACCGATGATCGTTCACTATCCACCAGGCATAAAGGATGCCGGAGGTATCCGGAATCAGTTCCACTACGTCACCGATATCACACCGACGATACTCGAGATGCTCAATGTGCAGCCCCGGTCACAATATCGCGGCCACGAACAAATGCCAATTTCCGGGACAAGCCTTGCCTATACCCTTGAGGATGGGAATTGCCGGACCAGAAAACCGATTCAGCATTTTGAAATGATGGGCAACCGTGGCCTCTGGTGCGATGGCTGGAAGGCTGTTACCCGGCACGAGAGCGGTGACGATTACAGTAAAGAGGAATGGGAACTGTATCACCTGGATCAGGACTTCTCAGAGTCAAATAACCTTGCGGCATTTGAGCCAAATCGTTTGCAGGAAATGATTGAACGGTGGTGGGTGGAGGCGGGGCGCCATGGTGTGCTGCCATTGGACGATCGCTCCGGGGCACGCCGACCACCGGTTAACAGAGATTCCCTGAACTATCATTTCGTCCCACCCATGGCGCACATTCCAAGAAGACAGTCACCTGCCCTTGGGGGAGGAAACTGGTCATTAATCGCGCAAGTAGAGATCCCGAGTGCAGAAACCGAAGGTGTCATCTATTCCCAGGGTTCATTCCTGGATGGATTCTCATTGTTTATACAGGATGCAGCGCTGAGCCTTGCTTACAACGTGCTGGGAAACATGACCTTGTGTCGTACCGCGACGATGCTCCACAGTGGCAGTTTAACCGTGGGTGTCGTGTTTGAGCGGGGCGATGACGACACGGGAACAGTCACCCTTATGGCGGAAGGCCAGAAAATTGGTTCGATCGGTATCCCGGACGTGACGCGAATGTCAAAGATGCGCGGAGTGGATCTGGGTCGCGACCAGCATGCACCTGTCTCTGACGTGTATAAAGCACCTTTCGAGTTCACTGGAATCATTCATTCCATAGATATATGCGTGAAACCCAATTATTAATAACTAACTCAAGGTGAGGGAGACCAATTAGCGTTCGTCTTAATAGTATTGGTGTCTGCACCGAAAAAATTGGGGTCGGAGTCATATAATTGCAAAACCAACAGGCATTTCAGGAACGGACAATCACGATCAAGCGTCCAGAGCATCACTTTGTATTCCTGGTCGCACCTGACGGCGCCATGCTCGGCCTGGATGATCATGGCGATTTTGCACTGTATAACGATGCTGACGATCGTGTGATCTGGGACCGGGCTACAGGTGGCATGAAGCACGTGGCAACCGGCAAAGTCGTATCAGTCATTATCAATGAGAATACCTGTACATTGCCTGTCGATTCAGATGAGGTGATCTTCACTATCTCCCACGGCCCCGAGAAGTTACCATCCGTATATCTTGAACACTTGAAGCGCGAAGGCTGGGTGTGTGTCACCTGCATTTTAACACCGGAGGTTCTGGAGGGCCTGGAACGTGTTGCCGGTACTGACCGGTACGAACACCTGGAGATGAGCAATGACATACCCAAGCTCTGCCAGGATGTTGCTGTAGGCAAGGCTGTCACCGAGCCTGTATCCCTCTGGCTGATCAGGCAATATATGCAGACCCGGGAATTACACCTCGGACATCGGGCCGGCTTCAATCGCAGTGAACACAAACGTGCCGCGATGTTGCAGTCGTTCCAGACAGTGGATGTGATCCCAAAGCGCGATACCAGACATGTCTGTGGGCGCCTCCATGAGAGTCCTGTCTATCAGGTTTGAACAACAGGGAGCAACGGGAAATAACAGACCTGCTTCTTAACCAACCACCCATATCGTAGCTGCCGATATACCTGGAATATTTAAGGATACACAATGCAAGTAGGAATAATGTCGGGCCATATCGCCAGACCGACCTTGGAGGAAGCGCTCGACGCGATCCTGGACCATGATATTCGCCATATTCAGTTCAACTGGTCGTCGCTGGGTCTGAAAGGCAAACTCAACCTCGTTGAGAAAATCGCGGCTGGTGGTACCAGGGTTCGCGAGGAAACGGCGAAAAGGAACATGTCTGTGGTTGCCGTGGGAGGTGAGGCGAACATGGTTGATACGGACCCGGCGATGCGTCAGCACGCTATTGACCGTCTGTTGGCATTAATACCAGCCTGCGAATCACTCGGCACATCTGTGATCGCGACCTGTACTGGTTCTCGTCATCCCGAGAGCATGTGGCGATATCATCCGGACAACACTTCGAAAGAGGCCTGGCAGACACTGCATAATACGTTGGAGCAGGTGTTACCGGTGGCGGAGGCTGCTGGTGTGATCATCGCCTTTGAACCGGAGTACAACAACGTTGCCAGTAATCCGCGTAAGAGCCGGCAATTGATTGACGAAATGGGTTCACCGAACCTGAAGGTGGTGATGGATGCCGCTAACATTTTTGGCAAGGATGACCTGCCCCGTATGAAGGAAGTACTGGACGAGGCATTCGAATTTTTGGGTGACCACATTGCCATCGCCCATGGCAAGGATCTCGATCATGGTGGCGACGCCGGACACCTTGCCGCGGGAACCGGCAAGCTCGATTACGCCCATTACGTATCGCTGCTCTGTGCGCTTCCCTTCGACGTGCCGGTTATTCTTCATGGCCTCAAAGAAGACCAGGTAGATGAAAGTGTGGCGATGCTGAGAGGCCACGCGGCATCTCATCAGACTGGAGTAAACTGATGAAAGCCAGGATCGCAATTCTCGGTTGTGGTAATCCGGCGCAACAGTGGCACATACCGACATTGTGTGAATTATCCAAAAGGGGAGAGATCGAGTTTGTCGCTCTGTGCGACATTGATGAAAAACTCGCCGCAGAAACCGGCGCCAGGTACGGTGTTCCTCATTATGCAAGTCTCGAAGAGATGCTGGACAGGCAAAAAGACATATTGATTGTCGATGTAGTCACCAGCGATCCATTACACCATGTGCTGGCTAAAATGGTCGCAGAGCATGGCAAACACGTTATGGTGGAAAAGCCGATGGCGATGACCCTGCCTTGTTGCGACAGCATTATCGATGCCTGCCGCCGCAACAATGTGCACTTCGAAGTGGCGGAAAACTATTTCCGTTGGCCGAAGCAGCGGCTGATCGTCAAACTCATTAAAGAGGGCATCCTCGGCGATATCGTTCGCGTTTACTTCTTTGAACCCAAGCGGCAGCTACCGTTTGAACCGAAGGTGACCCACAACGGTTTAGGCCGACCCATATCAGGGTTTGGTAAAACTGGCGGTATGGTCATGGATATGGGTGCACATCGGTTGTCCCAGTTGCGATTGTACGCGCAGAGCGAACCCACACAGATTACCGGGACGGTGCGCAAATATCGTTCGGACTCCAGCATCATCGCTGAAGACTGGGCTCATGCGATGATTGATTTTGAGAGCGGCGCCGTGGGTATCTACGAGACATCTCGCGTTGGCGAGGCACAAAGATACTGTCAGATCACGGGGACACTGGGGGGTATCCTTGATCACAACCCGCACGGCCCCGAGATCCCGCTCAGATTGCTGAATGGTGAGGAGTGGAAAGATATTCCAGTAGAAACAGAGCGTCGCAAAATCGACGGGGTGGATGTATTGCAACGCATCGTCGTACATACGGACACAGAGATCGTCTACGAGAATCCGTTTCGGGACTATGCCATCAACGACTGGTGTGTCGGTCATGCCTCCGAGATCATGAGCATTGCCAATGCCGCGCTCAATGATGAACCGGCAGAGTATGGGCTGCGAGGGCGCAAGGACGTTGAGATGGTCATGGCGATTTACGAATCGTCGCTTAACGGCACAGCGCCTGTTAAGTTACCCCTTGAGGGCATAACCGGTTACGAGCAAGCCGTACACGAAGATTATCTTGAGAAGTTCGGCCGCCCTATCGTTTAGTATCTGGAAGTTTAGTTGAAGGGCATTATCCCGGACTCCCGGAAATGGGCGATGGGCTCTGCCTGGGTCTGCGCGCCGCCTGCCGGATTCGGCGCTTCATAATCAGGAATCTCTGTGCCAACCCTTGCCATCCTGGCGGCCATTGAGATTCTTCCTTCGCCTCCGCTAAACGCCAGGCTGCGATGCATCAACGATGAATAAAACACCACGAACTGGCCTCTTTTAAACAGCAGTGGGGTAATTCTGTCCTCAAGGGTCTCCGGTGTTCCACGAATGTGGCGTGAAAGATCCCTGTCAAACCCGTCAATCGGCAAATGCGAACCTTTCATATATTCGATTCTGCCGGAATTCATGTCGATATCGGTCAGCGCCACCAGAAGGCTGAAATGATTATTGGTGTCGTAAATATTGATCGGCGCACTACCGTTTTCGAAATGTCGATCGTGATGCCAGGTATTCGCTCCGCCGGCGCCCTCGCTTTTGACAAAAAAGTTGGTCCGCCAGACGAAAAGATCATGACCAAAATTCTCGGCCACAACGGATTGTACATTGGCATCGAAAAACAAATTTCTGATGGCAGCAACGTCCATGTGTCTATCTATCAAAGGGTTGGCATGCCTGTTCCTGGCGCCGGTTTTATTCGCCATGACATTTTGCTGCCGTTGGCGTGCTTTCAGTTCCAGAACCACCTCACAGGCTTCATCTAATCCCGACTTGTCTGCCAGGTCATAGGGGCAGGACACGCCTTCTTGTTGTAATCGTTCATCCAGCATTTATTGGTCCTGTCTTTACGCTACCGGGCAGATGTCCGTTGTGGATTAATGCTCATAATCTATATTACCACCTTACTGGTTCGCCGATGCAATACTTGATTAATTGTCTTGTGTAGCCGCATCAGCGTGAAAAGATACAAAAGGCAGATCTGATGGGGCGAGGGCTGTCGGAATGCCTCAGGCATGACCGTGAACGGGTTGTCACCTCCCGGCACAAAAATTATCTGATCTTTGAATACCAGCCTACTGATTGCCCATCAGCTCTTCAAAAAGGATATCCTGATGTGGAATGATCTTGAATACTGGATGGAGTGAATGTGGAGACAGCAACGATTGATTCGCAGGTACATGCCTATGAGAGGAATCGGCCGGAGCGACCCTGGGCAGGATTCCTGCACGGTCCTGATGAAGTGACTGGCGATGACATGGTGGCAGCCATGGACGCCGTTGGCGTTCATGGCGCGTTATTGGTTTCGCCGTTCAGCATGTATCGATATGATGCCAGTTATGCACTCGAGGTGTACGACAGGCATCCTGGGCGATTCGGGCTGATAAAGCCTTTCGATCCGGGCTCCAAAATGGTTGCAGAGGAAATTGCCGAATGGGCGGACATCCCGGGTGTTGTCGGCGCGCGCGTTATGCTTGCCCGGGAATCGGGTGACGCCAATGACCCGGGATTGAACCGCATACTGGCGGCAGGCGCCAAACATGATCTGCCCATCAATATCCTTGGCTGGGGCAGGCTTGCTGTGCTCACTGAGTTGGCCAGGAAGAATCCGGACACCCGGATCGTTGTCGATCATCTGGGCATGTTGCAGCCTTTTGAACCGCCGGCGCCGAAGCGTCCTTTTCGGGACCTGGAGGAGGTTCTGGCTCTTGCCGACTTCGACAACGTGGCCATCAAAATTTCTGGCGCCTGTACGCTGTCTCATGAGGCGTTTCCGTATTCTGATATCTGGCCGGCACTGACCAGGATTTTCGAGGCATATGGTTTGGCCCGGTGCATGTGGGGTACCGACTGGACACGGGCCATCAAGCTGTTGACTTATGAGCAGGGTGTCGAGGCTTTTCGCATCACCGACCAACTGTCTGACTCAGAGCGAACAGCGCTGATGGGAGGGAGCCTTGCCAACATCTACGGCTGGTCACCGAAAACGGGCTAAACGAGCAGTCCTTTCAACTTACCCAGACATGAGTTTGTCACGTACACGATAACCGCGTCATTGTCAGATTAATCAGTGTCGGCCTCCCTGGGATTGGGACACGTCGCTGACCGGATCTCATTTGACTGTTCCTGAATTCAGGGTTGGTGTCAGCCGGGACCCTTCTTCAGTCCGCTGGCGCCTCGTGAAACATGCTGGTTCGACCTCCGTCGACCACGAGGTCGTGACAGTTAACGAATCTGCCTTCATCACTGGCAAGATATAACGCCGCCATTGCGATGTCCATGGCCAGTCCGGAACGTCTGAGCGGAGTTGCTTTTGCCAGATTGTGCTGCAACTTGCTCATTCTGTTCTTGTAATGTTCATCCGTGAGTTGAACGGCATTGCCACCCCAGAAGATCGGCGTGGCGACAGCGCCGGGAGATATACAGTTGACCCGGATATCCATGGCGCCCAGTTGAGTTCCAGCCAATCTGGTGTAGTGAGTAACGGCGGCTTTGGTGGCGGAATAAAGCAGAGAGCCCTGGCTGTCGCGGATCGCGGCAATACTGGAGTTGTTGATGATCGATCCACCACCGCGCTTTTGCATGTGTGGGATGGCATGTTTGATGCCCAGGGCGACACTGGTAAACAGGAGTTGCATCGAGTGTTGTATCGCCTCTCCCGTAATCTCCGTTAACGTGCTGCTTACGCCTGCTCCCGCGTTATTGAACAGGATATCCAAGCCGCCGAATCTATCGACGGCGGTATCGATGCCTTTCTTGATATCTTCTTCTGACATGACATCGGCTTTCACAAACAGCGCGTTGTCACCCAAACGCTCAGCCAAAGCCTTGCCTTTATCTTCCGTTCGCCCGGTAAACACCACACTGGCGCCCTCTTCTACAAACAACTCTGCGGTGGCTTCACCGATTCCGCTGGTCCCTCCCGTGATGACAGCGACCTTGTTTGCTAATCTTTCTCCCATTGTTCTGTTCTCTGTGTTAATTCGGAGGCTGGCAGTATATCCCACCTGCCCAGTCTTTATACAGTAGCTTCTCGCCCGGCACTATGGCCGCCTTTTGTCGGGACATGGTCACGCGAACGGCTTCGAGACGGGGTCGCAACTCGCCAACATTACCCGGATGTCGGTAGAGACGCCATCGGCGCGTTGCCCCGGATACGCGTGCCACCGCGAGTTGGAACCAAGTAGGCAGGATTCGGTCCAAGTATTTATAGGAGGCTGTCCGAGAACAGACTGACCTACTGCGGACAAGCCTGATTGGCCATATTTTCCGCTTATTTTCGTTTAATATGTCCAATATTTGCCTCAAATAAGCAAAAAATATGACTCAATCAGGCTCGCCCTCGCTACGGTCGCAGTTCTCGGACAGCCTCCTAGGCGAGCTTTTGACGGGCATGTCGGGCTTGACGGCGCGGACGAATGGCTACAATCCTCTCGCCAACTTTTCTGGAGACAAGGGTATGAAACCGAACGATACAGCGCCGGGCGGATGCTTCCGACGGCGGCTCCTCGACTTCGTCATGGTCGCAGCGTTGCTGCCACTGATCGCCGCGTGCGCTGTCGAGGACGACGAGCCGCCTTCGTCCGAGAATTGGAACGTCATAACAGCTTACAACGAAGCGATCCGTGCGCATTGGGCGAAGGAATGGGAGCTACGTAACGCGGACATCTCGGCCGAAGAGAAGGAAGGTCTGCTGCAGGATCTCGGTTCGGCTCCCGATGCTACCCTTGCCGTCGCTGCCGCGATGGCCATCATCGAGTCGAACGGAGAACGACTGATGGACGCTGCCGACTTCCTCCTGAATCGGGCACGCCCGTCGGAAGAAACGCAACAATCGGCCTTCGACGCGGTAGTGGCGCACATCGGCCCGAACTGGTCGGTGGTCGAGGACTATATCGAATCCCAAGCCGCGTGGTTGGAGGCGACGCGAGCTGACAAACCCGATGAAGTGACGCATCGAACCATCCAACAGGGCGTCGAATTTCCCACCTGGCACGCGGTCGCGGCCGCGAGAGCCATCATCGAGTCGAACCACGAGCGTTCCCTTGAAGCGGCCGAGTTCCTCATGCAGCAAACCTATTCCCTGAACCCGGGGAGCAGTGCGGCGATTCTTTCGTCGTGGTGGCTACGTTCGAATAGGGATTTCGGTGACGCCGCGTTGATGGAGTTGATCGGCCCGGACTGGAACGTGGTCCGGGACCATGTCGCCGAGTCGAGATTGTGGCAGGACAAGGAGCAGGCGATTCGCGCGGCCGGTGTCGACGAGGAAGCCAAGGTGGATCGCTTGCGGGAGTTGGGCGACGCCCCGAAAGTCTACCGCGCAACCGCTGCCGCCCTGGCCATCGTCAACGCCGAAGGCATCGGCGAGAATACCCTCGAGGCGGCAGAATTCCTGCTCGACAATCCGACGCGGGGCGGGGCCGCCAAGGCGCTCCGGGGCGCGCAGGTGCTTGCCGCCCACTTTCCGGACTACGACCAATGGCCGCTCCGGCTCAAGCAGGTCAATGGCCTGTCCTCCATCTACCAGCCCGGCAAGTCATTCATCAGCGATCTCGCGGAAACCCTCGAAGACCCGCTGGCGCGGGCGACCGCCCGGTACTTCGCGGCCAGCTACCTGATCCAGTCGGCGAACAACCAGCAGATCGACGCCGACGAGCGCGTCGCCCAGCGAGAAAAGGCGGAGGAACTCGCGACGGGCTTGAGCGCGAGCCTGGAAAACACGACGTTCGTATTGACGAAGCAGGGGGCGGACGGGATCGACGTTCCGATGACGTTCGCGGATGCCGAGGCGGAACTGCTTTACAGCCTCGACTCGACGATGGTCGGCAGCGTCGTCTCCGACGTCACGGCACGACAGGTGGATGGCACCGAGGATTCGCTGGCGGCCTACGCCGGTCGCGTGGTGCTGGTGGACTTCTGGGCGACCTGGTGCGGGCCCTGCATAGCGGCGTTCCCCAAGCTTCGCGAAATGGTCGACGAGTTACCGAAGGAACGCTTTCAGATCATCGGCGTCAGCGTGGACGAAGAACTCGATACCGTGACGGACTACCTGGCTGACGAACCGCTGCAATGGGTAGTCTGGCATGTCGGCAATGACAGCGAACTCGTTCGCAGGTGGCGGGTCACCGGCTTTCCGACCTACGTGTTGATCGGTCCCGAGGGCACGATCATCAACAAGCATCCGGGCACCTTCAATGCCGAGTTGAGAACCGAAATCGAACAAGCGGTGCATACCGCCGTAACCTTGGCTGCGACGTCGGCCTCGCCTTAGCCATCATGCGCAAGTAGGCGTTCAACGCCACGGGTCGAGCATCACTTTCATCGCGGACCCGCCGAAGAAACTGTCGAAACACGACATCCGACCCCATAAGGTGCGCTATTACCTGGAACGACGTGATCCCGAATTTGACGAGAAGATGGCCCAGGTGCTGTTCATCTACAAGCAAGTTCAGATTATCCAGGAACAGGAAAGCCCATCCGAGGCGCCACTGACTGCGTATATCTCGTATGATGAAAAGCCTGGTATTCAGGCGATCGGTAGCACCGCAGCGGACCTGCCGCCGGTGCCTGGGCGTCATCCCAACGTGGGTCGTGACTATGAATACAAACGCTATGGGACCATCACCCTGATGGCGGGCCTGGACCTGGTCACGGGGCACATTCACCACACCATCGTCGACCGGCATCGCAGTCGTGAATTCGTGGCCTTCCTTAAACGGCTGGATGCAAGCTATCCAGCCGAGACCAGGATCCGAATCATTCTCGACAATCACCCGGCACACATCTCCAGGGAAACGCGTGCTTATCTGGCCACGGCGCCCAATCGTTACGAATTTATCTTCACACCAAAGCACGGTTCCTGGCTCAACCTGGTGGCGTCGTTTTTTGGCAAGGTCGCCCGCACCTTGCTGCGTAGTATACGAGTAAAATCGAAAGCGGAATTGAAAACACGTATCCGACAATACCTCGACCGGCTCAACGAAGATCCAGTGATATATCGATGGACCTACAAACTTGACAAAATATCAATTGCCTAATATTTGATATGTTATATAGGAACCGTACTACTAGTGTGTTGTCCGCATTTCATGAAGTATGTAAAAAATATGCTCGACAGTTGATTTATTGATAAAGCCTGAAAAATTTATTTTCGATGCCCAAGGTCTGGTAATCTGGCTGATATCGTGGCTTCATAAAGATTTACGTACCATTCAATATAGAGGATAGGGGACATGGCAGAACAGGCACCGATTACGACGTTAGATGAGTTTGAAGAGGAATATAAATCGGGAAGCGGCAAGATATTACCGTCCAGCGTGTCGAAGCAAGCGAGTTTGGACAACATCCTGCGAGCCAGTGACGGGATCGGCGATTATAACCCGTTGTGGCGTGATGAGGAGTACGCGGCAAACAGCCGCTTCGGTATGATCACCGCAATGCCATCATTCATTTACAGTGTGAGCCTTGGCGTTGGTGCGGCGATCAACGGCGCCATTAACCCCGCGCGCAACCGCGGTTTCGCCATGAATTATGCGGGTGGCGAGTTGGAGATCCATCGACCCATCTGGGTGGGAGACACGATCACCAGCACAGAGCAGGTGGGTCCGGTTGTTCGCAAAGAAAGCGGACGGATCGGCCCGTTCTGTATCTGCACCGGCCTGGTGACGTACTCCAATCAGCGCAGGGAGATTGTGGCCACCAAAAAAACGTTGATGGCACGTTACAAGATCCTGGGCGGCGGGCAGGAAACGATCGTATACGACCGGGAAAACAAGGCGGACGTGCAGCAGGAAGCGCCGGACCCTCTCGTCTGGGAGCGGGAAAGACGCGGCGCCGAAACCCGTTATTGGGAGGATGTTTTCGAGGGTGAGGAAATGCCGCCGTTGAAGAAAGGAACGTATACCGTCACCGAACTGTTCCTGTTCTCATATGGTGTATGCGGCACCCGTCGCTCCTCGCGGGCGGCACTGGGAGATAGAATCGAGTCACTGCAGCGCTTCGACAGCGATGCTGTCAAGAGTCAAAGGAGCATGCCGGGGCAGTTCGACTATGGACCACAGCGCGTGTGCTGGTTGGTGCAGATGGCGACTGACTGGATGGGAGACGACGGGACCCTGAAGAAACTCGTGACCCATGTGCGCCATCCCAACCTGGTTGGCGACACCAATACTGTCTACGGTACGGTAGCCAGAACGTACATTGAAGACGGCGAGCATTTGGTTGATCTCGAGGTACGCAACGAGAATCAGTCAGGCACTGCCAGCGCCTTTGCGACGGCAACCGTCGCACTGCCAGCGCGCAGATGACAGTGGTGATCGCATAGAGCGTTTTCCTGTAAGTCAGCGGAGCACTCCTTTCTTGCGCAGCTCATCGATCCTTGTTGCGTCATAACCGAGCACCTCGGACAGCAATGTCTCAGTGTCGGCGCCCAGACAGGGAGCAGGCATGCGCACACCGTTTGGTCGACGCTGGAGCCGCCATGGGATACCAGCGTGTGCGCGCCTTCCTACCTCGGGGTGTTGAAGCCTCTCGATGAAGCCACGTTCATTGAGATGAGGATCTTCCACAATATCCTTGCAGGTGAAACTTGGAAATGCGGCCACACCCATGGCCTGGAGTTCCCGGGTGATCTCCCAGCGATCGCGTTCACCAGTCCATGCCGCCACGATCTCCTCCAATGCGTCCTCGTTGGTTTTACGCGCGACGAGTGTTTGAAAACGCGCGTCGTCTGCAAGCGACGGGTCGATAATTGCACCAAACTTTGCCCATTGGGTATCACTCGAACAGGCAATGGTCACCCATGCATCTTCACCATGACAGGCAAAGCACCCATGAGGCGCCATGCAGGGATCACGATTGCCCATGCGCTCGGGCTGCGTACCATTGAATGCATACTGCATCCAGGCTTCGGCGACCAGTACTTGAGTTGCCTCCCAGAGGCTGAGGTCCAGATGATCGCCAACTCCCGTCTGTTCGCGTCGCTCGATCGCATTCACGATCGCCAGTGTTGCAGTAATTCCGGCAGTCGGATCCGGCATCGAGATGCCCAATTCCTCAGGCCCGCCACCGGCAAATCCCGTCACTGATGAGAGCCCGGAGAGTGGCGGGAATGCCGGACCGTATCCCATGTATTTGGAATAGGGACCGGTTTGCCCGAATCCGCTGATGCTTGTCAGGACGATTTTCGGGTTGATACGTTTCAGTTCTTCATAACCCAATCCCAGCCGGTCCATGACGCCGGTGGCAAAGTTCTGCACCACAACATCGGCGGTGGCGATGAACGCTTTGACGACTTCTATCCCCAATGGGTTACTGAGATCGACCGCGACGCTGTGCTTGCCCTGATTCCATTGATTAAACATACCCGCACGATTGAGCCCCGGCGCCATGCCCGGAGGTACCGTCCTGACTCTGCGGTAGAGGTCCGGTCGCGTTTCGGATTCCAGACGTATTACCTCGGCGCCCAGATGCGCCAGATTCATCGCACAAAAGGCGCCCGCCCAGACCCATGACAGGTCGATGACACGTATGCCTTCGAGCGGACGCCTGGCTCCAATTCCTGCAGAGCAGGATTCCCCGGCTTCCCCACGGGACACGATCCGGGTATTTTCCAGCACTTCATCGGTGTGCTCACCGAGACGCGGCGCCCGACGTCGAATCGCTGCCCGCCCTGTCGACGTGAGCATAGCCGGGCCCAAATACTCAATGGGACCAGTCACAGGATCGTCGAGAGTCAGGAAAAACCCGCGGGCTCGCATATGCTCATCTGATGCGAGTTGCTCGAAATTCATTACCGGCGCAAAACAAATGCGCTGCTTCTGGCCCGTATGGAAAAGATCAGCAGCCTTCCACTCACCAATGAATTCCTGCAAAAACAAGTTGACCATATCCTGATTTTCACCCCGGCTCGCTCTATCGGCAAAAACCTCAAGCTCCGTCCAGTCCGGATGTCCCATGAGAGCGACCAGCCGCTCCCATTGGTCCTGTTCGATACAAACGAGAAATATCGGTCCGTCCTTCGCCTCGAAGGTCCGCCACGGAGCAAAGATGCGACTGGTGTATCGATTACGGATTTGTTCAAGGTAGCTATATCCGGGGATACCCTCTTCCAACACTGATGCGACATATTCCTGCTCAGATAGATCGATGTAGTCACCGACACCTGACCGCCGTGCGTCACGGTACATGGCAAGCGCGGTCAATGCACCCGTGATACCTGTCATTAATCCGCATTGATGTCCAAACACCTTCAGTGGAGGAAGATCGGGATCGTTATGGGTTTTTGGGCAGAGAGTGGCCCAACCGCCCGCGTTTGCAACCGTCAACTCCTCGGCGCAATAGTCACGGTACGGCCCCGTGATACCGAAAGGCGTGATTGACAGCACAACCAGGTCGGGGCGTTTCTTCTGCAGCGTTTCAGGATCCAGACCGAGTTCCTGCGCATGCAGTCTGGAGTAGTTGTGAACCAGGATGTCAGCCCAAACGATAAGCTGGCGCAACGCGTTGCATCCGGTTTCGTCCTCAAGATCGAGGCACACACCACGCTTGTTCAGATTGAACGCCAGGAAGGTTCCGCTTTGTTCGAGGTCAATGTGATCGGCAGGGAAAGGTCCGCGCCGACGCGTACTATCTCCTTCAGGCGTCTCGACTTTGACAACGTCCGCTCCCTGGTCGCCCAGCAGCTTTGCTGCGTAAGCGGCAGAAACCCCGCTTCCGAGTTCGAGCACACGTACAGGCTGCGTCTCGCCAGGCAATTCTCTAACCTTCCCTATATCCCATCGGCCGTGATTGTCTCACGAATACGCCTCTGTAGCATAGGTATCATGATGCAGTGAAATGGCATTGTAAAAACAGGCATTGCGTATTCGGTAATGAAGTTGAAAATGCCGATGTTCATGACCCGAGGATATCATTGTTGACAGGAATCCACAGCACGTATGACTCGCAGAGCCGTAACGTGGCTGGGACGCTGAAGCTCGCCTTTATCGGTACAATCAACAACCTGAATCCTTATGTGGACAAGGGCCTGCATTCGCCTTACATCAATCCTTCAGGGGGGTTGGGCTCCTGGCTCCTGGATCTACGACCCCCTGATGCGTTTTTCGGAGGACGAGCTGGCATCTTATTACGGTTGGCTCGCCGAACACGTGGAGGTTGCAGACGACTTCAGCTGGGTGACTTACAAGCTACGTGAAAACGCCCGTTGGCACGACTCTCGACCAGTGACGATGGCAGACGTTGTGTGGACCTTTGATGTCATCAAGAACGGCGCGTCGATAAGTTGGCGGAGTAATTTCCGCGATGTGGTTCGACAAAGAAAAGAGCGCCCGGGTGGATGCAGGCATCGCAGAATTGAACAGGGATTAACAACCCACCAGGGAGAAGACCGACGGACAATTTGGCCTGGACTCCGGCAAAGCCTTACCCTGAAAGAAGATCTCGACAGACAGAAGTAGCGGCTGTTCGATGAGGCACAAAACCATCTCGCTTGGTTTTTTGGTAACCTACCAGGATGAAAAGGAAGAACGGGGTCAGCGGATATAATGGGGTCAGAGTAAAATGCATTTTACTCTGACCCCATTATATCCGCTGACCCCGTTCTTCCTCGTGATGCTTTACGCATGTAGTGGCGGTGGTGGTTCAGACGTTACCTCCACTATCCAGCCAGTTACTCCGGCAGGGAACAATGGCATAACGACAACACCTGAATCCGGTGTAACGACACACTTCACCGATGTAACCCGCAATTCGGGGCTCGATTACGATACTGGATTCGTCAACCGGCCAAAGGATGCCTCCGTGCGGCTGATTGGCACCAGCGCGGCAGCGGCAGGCGATTACGATGGTGATGGCGACACAGACGTGTTTATCACGCGCGGTGATATTGACACAAACCTGCTGTTTCGCAACGATGGTAACCTCATCTTTACTGAAGTTGCCAAAGCCGCGGGACTTGACTTTACCCTGTTGCGACAAAGCGGAGCCACCTTCGCCGACATGGACGGCGACGGTGATCTCGATCTGTTTATCGGTGGACTGGAGGACGAGTCCCTGCTGTATGCCAATAACGGTGACGGAACGTTTACAGACGTCACGTTTGGTTCAGGTATCGACACGCTGACCACAACCTATAACCTTTCGGCGGCTTTTGGCGACTATGATCTGGACGGCGACCTGGATCTTTTCGTAGCCCACTGGGGTACCCCGCACAATCAGACAGATCCTGGCGACACCCAGCATCTGTGGCGTAATGACAGCGATGAGCAGGGAATACGGTTTACCAGTGTGAGTGTTGATGCAGCGATTTCACCCAGTATAGTCACGCTGGAGGATCCATATGCGCGGTTTCTAAGAGAGGAGGATCGAACCTTTACACCGGTGTTTGCCAGGATTGATGCGGACGAATACCCGGATTTGCTGATCGCTGCCGATTTCAATCAGTCACAATATTTCAGTAACAATGGCGATGGAACATTCAACAACGTGACGGATGTAGATGTCCTGGTCGATGGTAATGGTATGGGCTCCGCGGTAGGTGATTATGACAATGATGGTGACCTGGATTGGTTTGTCACCAGCATAATGTACCCTGGCGACGAAACCGTAGTGGATTCTCCATTGTCACATATTGGTAATCGCCTGTATGAAAACCACTTGGGTGTCTTTAAGGATGTAACAGAATTCGCAGGCGTGAAGGATGGTGGCTGGGGCTGGGGTGCCTGTTTCATGGATTTTGAAAACGACGGTGACCTCGATATTTATCACACCAATGGCTGGCAGGAGACCTTCATTGCAGACGACGCGCCGGAACCTGATGAAGACAGTGTCTCCTTCGAGATGGACAACAGCAGAGCCTTCGTCAATCTGGGTGATGGCAGTTTTACCGAGTCAGCGGAAAGCCTCGGTCTCCTGGAGGAGGAAATGGGCCGAGGTGTCGTGTGCGCCGACTTTGATGAAGATGGTGACGTCGATATCCTGTTGCTGCACGATAAGGCCACTTTGTGGCGTAACGACCTCGAGGGTAATACTTACCTGCGTATCAAGTTGCAGGGCAAAGCACCCAACACGGAAGCCTCTGGCGCCCGGATTACCGTCACTGCCGATGGCAAATCGCAGATTCGTGAGATTATGATCGGCAGCAATTTCTTGTCTCAGAATCCGACCATACAGGTTATTGGCCTGGGCACGGCAACAAGTGCCGACGTCACGGTCCTGTGGCCAGATGGTCAGGAGACGCTGATGCCGGATGTCCCACATCAACAGACAATTACCGTGAAGCATCCGGATATAGGAAAAATGGGGTCGGAGGGAAAAATGGGGTCGAGGATATAGTGGGGTCGGAGTAAAGTGCCGGAGTAAAACTACCCATAATTGCACGATCAGGTCAGATGTAAAGATTTACTCCGGCACTTTACTCCGACCCCATTTTTCTTTTCCCGACCCCATTTTTCTGCGTTCGAGCAAATGGTATCGATCGGGTTCAAGTGGTCCGAAACGTTGTTGAGAGCCATCCGGCCATTCGACCCAGATGATCTGTGGGGTGGTTGTACCTGCAAGACCAAACACGCGCCGGGGATCATTGGCGGATGCGTAACTGCCATCGGTTCCTATTCTCAACCTCTGGCGCGGAATGGCTTCACGCCAGACGTGTGTGCCTATAGTCTGTGGTTGCGCTTCACTGCCACGTACTTTCACGCCTAACCAATGCGCCCGGGCGCTGTCGTTGCGATAGACATGCGCCTTTCCACCATTGTTGGCTACAACGATATCTGTATCACCATCATTGTCGAGGTCACCGAATGCCGCACCACGGCTCACGTCCTCAATTGCGAAAGCGCTGACTTCTTCATAGTGACCCTGCCCATTGTTCAACCACAATTGATTGCGTTGCCTTAATGGATGATCCACTCCGGCGTTGCGTTGCTCTGCGATTGTGCTGACCTCGCCGTTGGCGGTGAACAGGTCCAGATCGCCATCATTATCAATATCGATCCATCCGGCGCCAAACCCTGTAAACGGGATACTGGCGACGGCAACGCCTGTGATGGTCGAGTTATCCGTGAACCAGCCGTTACCATCGTTGACATACAGTGTATTGCTTTGCCTCTTGAGGTGCGTCATGAAGAGGTCCATATCACCGTCCAGGTCGAAGTCCTCGGCAGCTACCCCCATGCTTGCCTCGGGCAGACCATCGACATTCAGTGCCGCGCCGGCAAACAGTGCATCGTCGACGAACCGACCCGCACCCTGATTCAGCCACAGGAAATTCTCGGTCGCGTCGTTAGCAACATAAAAGTCGGTCTTGCCATCATTATTGAAGTCGCGCGCCACGACACCGAGGCCATTGCCAGGTGTCAGGATTCCTGCCTTTCGCGTAATGTCTTCGAAACGCCCGTCACCAAGATTGCGATACAGCCTGTCTTGTTCTGGAAGATAAGCCTGTGGACCGCAGTATTCCCGACCACCGTCATCGTCACGGCAAATCTTGTGCGTGGCGAGAGTGAATTTCTGGTAGTTGACAACATAGAGATCGGCGTAACCATCGTCGTCAATATCCGCAAAGCTGGCGCCAATCGACAGGCTGTCATCCTTGAGTCCAGCATCATCCGTGATGTCCCTGAAGTGCCCGTCACCAAGATTCTCAAAGAGTTGGTTCTTACCAAAATTGGCGAGAAGTACATCGAGGTCCCCGTCATTGTCAGTATCGCCGGTCGCAATGCCCATGCCGAAACCGTCTGCGACAACCTGACTTGTTTCGGTGATATCAACGAATTGCAGTTCTCCCGGTTCGCTGACGTTCAGGAACAGGCGATCGCCGGACAATGGCCCAGTCCGGTCCATTAACGGACCACCCTGGACGAGCCACAGGTCCAGGCGGCCATCGTTGTCGAAATCCAGCAAACCCACGCCACCACCCATGACTTCGACCATCCAGTACTCGCCCTGTTTACCGTTGTCATGTGTAAAGTCGATACCGGCACTACTGCTCACTTCAACAAAACGGGCTGCACCGGTTACGGTCAGGGAGATACACATCAGTATTGCTGCGAATAAAGGTTGACTACAGACCACGTGGCAAGTACGTAGTGATATTTGAAGACCGACAATACCACGACGCTTCGTTGATACCCACACTTCAGAGACTTTTCCTGGGCACACACCAAATGTTGGTGTGTGTCAGGATGTTTGTAGTCATCCATCGTAGATAAGCAGGATCTCAGGTAATCGTTCGACCAGGTAAAGGGGAAGTGAGAGTAGCCGGTAACTGATATCAGAAAATTGGCCGGATCTGTGGACTCGTGTTTCAACCGTCTGCAAAACGGGCAGCCGGGTATCAAATCTTACTGCTGTCCGGGTTCCTTTTTCCGCAACAAATTGATGCAAAGACTTGAGGCTGCCAGTCGCGCCCGATTTAATTTCAACAGGGACAATCTGGCCATGAATAGCAACGACGTAGTCAACTTCCGCGTTCGTGGCACGCCCTTCTCTTAACCAATATGTCAGATCACGATTAGTGGAGGTTAACAGGAAATCCTGCAAATGCTGTCCGATGAATTGCTCTGCAATCGCACCTTCGTTGACCAGTCGGCGTTCGTTGTCTCGGGAAATTGAATCCCATCCGAGCCCACAGATCGCATTCATCAAACCGATGTCCATGAAAATCAGCTTGTATACTTTTTCCTCAATTTCCGCCTGTAGGGGGAGACCGTTCGAGTGGCTATGGGTCACTTTTGACAACACACGAGCCATGCAGAGAAGCTCGATATCGGCCTTGATCGTTGCACTCTTGACGTCGGTGGAATAGTGGCTGTATTTGACTTTTTTCCCGACGTTTCGCGCCGCGAAGTTGAACACAGTGTTGATGCGATTCAGGTTTCTTGAACCGATATACTTCGGAAAATCCTCGCGATACGTATCGATGATGGAATTATGCACATCAGTGACTTCTTTGAATCGCCTGGATCTGGCGTAGGTATCTACCGCTTCTGGCATTCCCCCGACAAAAAAGTAGGTGCGCAGCAATGCAAGGAGTCTATCGTGAATCACCGGGTTTATTTCATCACCCAGCTCAAAGGTCACGATGAGTTCAGCAAGCTTTGGTTCCTCCAGTGCATCGAGGAACTCCGTGAATGTCATCGGACCCATATGCAGGTACTCGACTCGTCCGACCGGCATCGCAAACCTGTGCCTCGAAAGCACAAATTCCAGCAGGGAACCCGCAGCTATCAGCGGTAGCTGTGGCAGTTCTTCGTAGAAATAACGTAATGCTGGTATAGCCTCGGGAACAGACTGGATTTCGTCCAAAAACAGCATGACTTCGGGTCCGGCAGGAAGAATATCGGTTGCCAGCAAGGCCTCAAGCGTATTCGTCAGTGTTACGGGATCATTCTGTGCAAACGCTGCTCCAAGTTCAGGGTATCTCTCAAGGTTGAGCTCTGCGAGTTGACACTGTTGCTGCTCAGCGAACAGTCTGATCAGCGTTGACTTGCCAACCTGTCGGGCACCTCTGACGACAAGTGGCTTCCTCGATTCTTTGGAAAGCCAATTATTCAGTAAATTTAATTGCTTACGATTCATACTTAAACTCTTAAGAGAGTATAATATGATATAGATTAGCATATCTACTGGCTATAAACGACTTATCAGATCTAAAACAGGGGTATATAATGGGGTCAGAGTAAGGTACCAGAGTGAAAGAATTTTAATCTGGCACCTTACTCTGACCCCATGCGAACAGCTTGGCTGAATTCAGTTCAAACAAAAGTTGAATCGTTCTTCCCGCCAGTTCACTGAAATCTTTGTCCTGCCAATGTGCGCAAACTGCCAAACCACCCGATTGCATCGGCGAACAATCCGCAAAGCCATATCCGGCAACAGGTGTTCCATCACCATCAAGAACTGCGATGCGGAGACTGCCTGCGTTTGGAATATCAACATTAACCGTGAGAGACGTTTCCCGGGCAACCAGTGGCGTTGACTGAATGAAGGCTTTGTCACCTGGATTTTTTTGTACATAACCTGCAAATCTTTCCCGGGGGAGAGTTGCTAAATTCAAGGATCCTTCCCGCCAGTTGTTATGCAGACCGTTGCTGCCGCCGTAGTAAAGCAAGACAGTGTCACCTTGAATGACAGGAGCAGCCGCATAGATGCAACCACAATCATAAGTCCCGTCAGGATAATGCCCCTGCCCCATTGGAATAAGCGGTTCGCCGGGACAAATACGTTGCCAGTGAATTGTATCGGCGCTCCAAGCCAACTCGGTTGTCACGGTATCCCAATCCGGTGCATCGGCAACACCTTTGTGGAACATAGCGGGTAGCCCCAAAAAGAGGTTGCCACAGCGAAAAACAGGCATGGAGTAGATTTGATCGTGTTTATCCTGACCGCGCATGATTTCTACCGGTTCCGACCAATGGATAAAATCGTCGCTTTCGGTGCGCAGGACGGTGCGAATGCCTTCCGACCACCCTCGCGTAAACCCCACATATTTACCCAACTCCGGCACCCACAACGCATTGTTGTGCGTATCCCCAGCCGCATTATACTCCGGCCAAAGGATCGGTTCTGCCCAACGCAGGCCATCTTCCGAAAAGGCAACCGCCATCCGCCGCGCGCCTGGATTTTTATGGAAATATTTGTAGCGGCGCGCCAGGTCGGGATCATGCATCTCTTTAGTGACCCCGCCAGAATGAATACCATGCGATTCCATACTCATGACGATATTGTTCTCAGTCGAGCCGTTGAAAGGGATGATCCCTAAATTTGGCTTTCCCCAGACGACGCCATCTTTGGAAGTCGCATAGAGTAACCCATCCTCCCGCCTGCCTCCTCGATATTCGACGTGTTGCCGTTGCTCAAGCGGGGTTTCATTGGAACTGCGATCCACCAAAAACGCATGATACCAAAGCTTGAAAATCCCCTCTTCCTCGTCAAATAACACGGTTGGATACACGTTATCGTATCGTGCTTCCCATTTTTTGGGTGGATCGGCAAAGAATTCTTCAGAAAAAAGCGGATTTTGGGAATATTTTTCAACAGCGCCCAGCTCCAGCCGCACATTTTCAGCCATCACTACCCTGCGCGAATCAAATATGTATTCTGCCATCACGTCGACCACTTGTATGAAATGCCTCTTGAGAAAGTAATGCTATCACTGTAGAAAACCCGCTGTAACTGAACGTTTACGAATTCCCGGACGTTCGTACTACAAAGTCACTTCTTCTGCTGGACCCTCAACTTGGTTGTACAGTTCACCGTCGGCTGATTGTAACGGCCTTCCGGGGAGTCGACTGCCAGAAAACTCCAGGTCTGATCCCGATGATGGAAAAAGAGATTGCACGGCTGCTTGGAAAACTGTATTTTTTCAAAACCTGATGCCGTTTGCACTGACACACGGATTTCAAGCATATGACAGACACTTACCGATTAAACGTCGAACAGAAGCGCATCCTGTACCGGGACGGATACATCATTGTTAAGAACGCCGTGTCTGACGATCTGGTCACGAGCGCTCTGGCCCGAATTAAAGCTGCGGCGAGAAAAGGTGAAAACCTGTGGAATGATCCGGTGATGACAAATCTGGTCAACGCCTCGACTGTCACGCCCATACTCAACGATCTGATGGGCAAGTTCGATCCGCCCAGCCATTGCCAGATTGGCATCAACAAACCGAGAAAACCAGGGGACCATTTCAATCAGTTGGGTTACCACGAGAAGAATCAGCCCTACTACGCGGCAGAATCGCACATCGACGGCATCATGACCATCAACATCCCGCAGACCGTGCAGAAAGGTACCCCGGAGGAAATCTACAGGCGTTATATCGCGTCCGGACCGAAGGGTGACCTTGGACGCAGCCCGGAAGTCATGGGCCACAACATGGTACCCATGTTTGAAGATCCGGAAATGACACTCGGAATCGGCAGCTTTACCACATTCGTGTTCGTCTGCCTCAACGATCAGACCCGGGAAGGCTGTGGCCAGACCGCACTGTTACCCGGTGCTCATCACGAGGTAGAGAAATTCCTGCGCTGGCAGAACGAAACCAACGGCCACGTCGGTATCGAGGGCCCGGGATGGCCGCGCCTGAATCATGATGTACCCAACCGCTGCGGACTCGTCTATCTGCCCGAAACCGTGCGGGAAAAATTTCTCGATGAAACCTCGGAATGCACTCCGGATGGCAAAAAATGGCCGAGACCAACGCAGATACTGATGGAACCCGGTGACGCCTGCATCGCCATGTATCACTGCCCGCACTCGGGAACCCGAAACGAGCACGGTACCGAGTCGCGGAAGACGATTATTTTCCGCCTGCGCAACAAGAAACGTCAGCCAAACATCATCGTCAACGGCGTATCGGACCACCCCGACCGCGGACAATTGGGAGAGTGGCTTACCTTTGAAGATGGCAACGATCCCTGGGAGCGCTCAAAGTTCGCCCTGTGCAACATGTGGAACGAGTGGGAAGGCATGCAGGACGTTGTCGCGGAAGAATACGCAAAGAGGTGGATTGGAAAAAACACACCGGCAAGGTAAGCTTCTGATCCAGGCGCCGACACCACACAGTCTTGTGGCGCCTATGGATTTCTCGAAATTTATGTTCGACTGCCGATCTCGATTCACCTGATGAATTGACCGCACGGTTCACTTTATCTGCACCAAAAAGGGGAAGTGCTTGGATAGCAGCAATCGAGTGGCTGGGCTCTCCGGTGGGATTATCCTGGGGTACGGCATCGGTAATTTTGCCTTTGCGTTCCTCGGTTTGGTCGTTGCCGTCAATCTGCAGTTCTTCTATACAGATTACGTGGGCCTGGGTGCGGGCCTGGTGGCTTGGTCATTACTGTTCGCCAGAATGTTTGATGCTGTCACCGACCCGCTGATTGGCTGGGTGTCAGATCATACCAATACGAGAATCGGCCGACGACGTCCGTGGATCATTGGCGCTTCCATACCACTTGCTTTTGCGTTCTATTTCCTTTTCACACCACCGGTTGTTGCTGATCCAACTCAAAGCCAGGGCTACCTGCTGTTATATATGTTGACGCTATACATACTGGTCTACTTTGTCTGGACCGTTGGTGCGGTTCCGTACTACAGCCTCGGGGCGGAATTGACAGATGATTACCACGAGCGGGTAAAGGTGATTGCAGTCCGCGAAATGTGTGCTCTGACAGGCTTGTTGATGGCAACCGTATTACCCGCATACCTGATTTACCAGTTCGGTGGTCGGGAGGGTTACTCATTGATGGGGGGTATTCTCGGTGCTGCAGCAGCCCTGTTTCTGCTTACCTCCGGTTTGGTATCCAGAGAGCGCGTCGAGTTTCGTGGCCGGGAGTCTATGAGTCCTTATGTGGGCTGGATCACAACGTTTCGCAATGATCACTTCCGACGACTCCTGGTGGCGTTTTTCTGTAGCGCCGTGGCAGGTGCTATACCGGCGACATTGGTGATCTACATGTCTGTTTATATCATTGGAACACCAGCATGGTGGACTGAGTCCATTCCAGGCTGGATGCCAACCTGGTCCTACTATCTGTTGCTGTATTTTGTGTCAGGCATTTGTTCATTACCTTTTTGGAACCGGGCTGCGGTCTGGTGGGGCAAACGCAATACCTGGGCTGTCGCTATAGCCCTGGCAACGATAGCCAGTGCTGCCTGTTGGTGGTTGCATGAAGGCGGCATTTTGTATTTTTCCATACTGCTTGTGTGCGGCGGCATTTCCTTCGGTAATTATCTGACCCTGCCGCCTTCAATGGTTGCAGACATCATTGACTACGACGAGGTTTCAACCGGACGCAGAAGGGAGGGCGCTTATTTCGCGATCTGGGCCTTTGTTACCAAACTTGGCGCTGCGGTAACGGGATTCGTCGCCCTCCAGGTGCTTGAGCACGTCGGCTATGTTCCCGGTGTGGCACAGACTGAAACCGTAAAAACATGGATGTTATGGATGTATTCCTGGTTTCCGGCGCTACTCTATCTATTGTCTTTTATTACCTTGTTTCGATTCAACTTTTCTGCCGAGGACCTGACTGCTACACAGGTGAAAATCGGTCGGGCGTAACGCCATTGCAGCGGGAGAAATACGGATCCCGTGGAACTCGAGATGCAGAGAGTTTGGGGTCAGGCGGTGGTCAACTGCGATTGGAACTCCAGAAAAGCGTCTGTCGTGAGATCGGGTCGTTGCAGAATGGAACCGTGGCCTACGTTCTCCAACTCTACCAGTTTCGCATTCGGCGCCTTTGCAGCGACATCTCGACTGGACCCGATGTTGGGATCACAGTCTCCGGCCACGATCAATACCGGCATCGTAAGATTGGGTATCGCCGCATTCAGATCAAAACTTCCTGAGCGGTTCGCGGCAGTAGCTTTAGCCACCTGATCCGGATAGGCATGATTACCGATTCCTGCCGGGCTCGCGAAGCGTTCTATTCCAGCTGCCGCCTGCAGTTTCATGGCTTTTACGTGACCGTCCCGCTGGGCAACCGTATCGGCTGGGTCAGTACTGACGTCGTTGAGGGTCGCTGAGATCACCCGATCCGGATTCGTCGAACTGAATGCCAGGCCTATGCGCGATCCCCATGCCATGGACCAGATATGACATTTATCCACACCGACGGTATCCAGAACCGTATTGGCATCGTCAATAAACTGATGGAACGAATACTGCGATGGGTCTGACGCTGGCGTACTCTGACCGACACCGCGCACATCCAGCCGGATCGAACGAAATCTATCAGTGAGCCTTGGAAGAACCACGTCCCATTGCCGAAGCGTGCACCCTGCACCATTAAAATGCAGAATCGCCGGGGCATCGTCTGGCCCATCGACTTCCACGTCAAGAATTGAACCGCCAACGTCAACTTTCATGTGATCTCCTGCCTTGATTCAAAAACGTATTCTAACCCGGATGAATCACGTATTCGAAAACAGGCCCTGATTGAAACTGCCCCCTTCAGTCACGTCCGCCAAGGTTCAATTACCGCTATCCGGGTTAAGTTAACTTAATTCCACTAATCCTGGTTTTTCAGTCTACAAATAGCAATTCTTAAAGGTAATCTGCTTAGTTCTAATTGCGCCTTTGCCCATAGCTTATCCTTCAATACTCAACAGATACTTTGCATAAGCATAAAATGGTTTTGCCAATGTACACATATTGGTATACGATAACAGAATGAAGAAGCGCGACCTGGAGAACGTGCTTCGTCGTTCTGGGTGGACCTTCTTACGACATGGCAGACGCCATGACATATGGACAGATGGAGACCGTGAGGAAGCGATCCCGCGTCACGTAGAGATTAACGAAAAACTCGCGAGAGCAATCCTCAGAAAAGCTGAAAGGAAGGCCTGATATGCGGTTCTGCGGCAAAGTCTACAAAGATGGAAAGTTCTGGTTAGCTGAGGTGCCTATTCTTGATGCCATGACACAAGGCCGTACGCGTAACGAGGCCCTTACAATGATTGCGGATTTATTGGAAAGCCTGTTGAACCGTCCCGGGTTTGTGGTCACTGTTTTCAGTAAAAATGGGGATCTGGAGGTGACTTCATCCGATCCGCGAGGTCTTATCAGCCTGTTTTTGCGACGACAGCGTGAACGGAGTGGCCTCTCATTAGCTCAGGTTGCCGAACGTCTTGGTGCTAAATCACGCAATTCCTACGCGCGTTACGAACAAGGAACTTCAATGCCAGGCCTGGACAAACTAACCGAATTGTACCAGGCAGTGGCGCCTGGTCGAGATCTGGTCCTTCACCACAGCGAGATAAAGGGTCAGCGCTAATCGGAGGACAATTTACTTATTTCGGTCCGGAGACCGCTTATTGGGGGATCTTGGTTTTGACTAATCCGCCGGTATCGGCAATTCTTAAAGTCTTACTCACATGCAACAGGAACTGGCATGAACGAATTACTGGAAAAAATGAACCGGGAGGTCGTCGGCACCGGGCCGTGGGAATTTGCCAGCCTGGAATGGTGCCAGCACTGTGGAGAACTGGGCGCCAGACTGTTGCGGGATTCTGGCCTTGACCTCAGCAAATACAACTGGGGATTCAGCGAGGAATACCTGCTCACCCCCGAGCGCCTGATGGCAGGAAGGGACGCCGCAGGCTACTATTTCATGATCAAAGATGGCGAGGCCTCCGGTGGCGCCGGGATGCCAGATGAATGCCTGGCACTGCCAGGTTTCCACATCCGGGCGAACTGGGCGGCTATCGCCTCACAGTCCTCCTATTTCTATGACCCCGAAGGCAATCGCAATGGGCGCGGCGCCGATGAGAGAAAGATGTGGGCTGAGATCGCCAAACTTCGGCCCGGCATGAACGCGAAATCCGGTGGTAAATCCGCCAGGGCAGTCGACAGGGACGCCCCCAGGTGCGGCGCCTGTGGGTCGACTGACCATGCGCGCGATGATTGCCCGGTATGGCCACGAGGTATCGGTGAAGCGCTAAGTGTCGATGTCGACAAGGGCAAGGGATTGCACAATCTGACCGCGCTCGCACTCAAGCATTCTCCAGAGATGCTGGCCCTACCCCGCACCGACTGGGGGGTACCAGACATCGCTTGCATGACGGACGATCAGAAGGCCGAGTTTATGAAAATGCTCGGAATGGCTCGGTAAGTTACTGAGTCTTCCAGGGTTGCACCTCGTGGCGATGAAATGTGTTCCTGTTTCCGTTTCGAGAAGCTGATGCCTCTGCCATGAATAGAAGCCTCATGCATATTGGGCAACTCATCTGGCTACAATTTTGTACCATCACCCGTACTGATTGCCTTGCCCCTGATTGGCTTTCCCAGTACTCTCCACCGCAAATCAATTTCGCAGGAATAAGAACTATGGGTAGCTTCAAGGATAAGGTTGTCGTTGTCACCGGTGCTGGTGGAGGAATCGGTAAGGCACACGCGATCGAATTCGCAACACGTGGCGCCAAGGTTGTCGTCAACGACCTTGGCGGAGCTGATGATGGCACTGGAAAGAGCGATATGGCCGACCACGTGGTCGATGAAATCCATGCGCTTGGCGGCGAGGCGATTGCCAACAAGGCATCCGTTGCTGATAAAGAAGGCGCACAGTCGATCATCGATGACGCCGTCAACACTTACGGTACGGTGGATATCCTCGTCAACAACGCCGGGATCCTGCGAGACAAGAGCTTCAAGAATATGGATATGGGCGACTGGGATGTCGTTCTGAACGTTCACCTGAATGGCACCGGGTACGTCACAAAAGCTGCCTGGAGAGTAATGTGGGAAAAAGGCTACGGTCGAATCGTATTGACCAGTTCCATTTCTGGCATTTTCGGCAATTTCGGACAAGCCAACTACGGTGCAGCGAAAATGGGGATGCTCGGACTGATGAACGTGCTGGCCATCGAAGGACTGTCCAAAAACATTCGCGTCAATACGCTGGCGCCCTCGGCTGAAACACGATTAATTGCCACCATTCCTGGCGCCAAAGTCAACCCGGACGATCCGGACCCAATGCGACATCCGAAACTTGTCAGCCCCGCGGTGCTTCTACTCTGCGACGATGATGCTCCCACGAACAAAACCATTCACGCTGGAAACGGCCTGTTTTCCTGCAGTGCTACTTTTATTAACGAGGCCCTGGAGTTTGGCGCCGATGTCACTTATGAGGACCTGCTGGAAAGGAAAAATGAACTGCTCGACATGGCCAATGTTGAGGAAATATCTGGACTTATTCGGGCCATGAGAAAGCAAGAGCAACGAGATACTGGCAACAATTGACGGGGGACAAAGATCTACGACTTTCTGTGCCGGGTACTTTTCAGCCAGGAGACTTTAACGTTCAATCTGCCAGTAACTAATCTGCCAGTAACTAATCCGCCAGTAACTAATCCGCCAGTAACTAATCCGCCAGTAACTAATCCGCCAGTAACTAATCCGCCAGTAACTAATCCGCCAGTAACTAATCCGCCAGTAACTAATCCGCCAGTAACTAATCCGCCAGTAACTAATCCGCCAGTAACTAATCCGCCAGTAACTAATCCGCCAGTAACTAATCCGCCAGTAACTAATCCGCCAGTAACTAATCCGCCAGTAACTAATCCGCCAGTAACTAATCCGCCAGTAACTAATCCGCCAGTAACTAATCTGCCAGTACTACAGGCCTCGCTGGTCCGTGGTGACTCTGCAGGAATGCCTCTCCATCCTGTTCAAAGAACGCGATCGCCTGTAGATACTCCACCTTTCCGCAGTCCTCTATCGTCTGGTCCAGCATGTGGTGTCGCACCGGGTAGAGGTTCATGTCGTGGGATACCAGAATATCCAGTTGCGGGCCACCGAGTGGCCGCCTGAGCTTATCCAGTATGATGTGGGCCGTAAGCGTAGCGAGGACCTTCGAAGGCAGGAGCAAATCGCGATCCAGTTCTTGCCGGAACCACTTGCTATACAAGGTTTCAATGCCAATATCCTGGACCACTCTTGCAACACGATTCATATCGAGTATGTGAGCGTTACCGAGTGCTTCTATCTGTCGCCGGCGTGTGATCTCGCCACCTCCAACCTTGTGACCTTCCAGGATAAAATCCGCAGTCTCAACGCACCGATTCACGGGGCTGCTGTATCCGCGAATGGTCACTTCTTTCGGCAGCGCCCCACCCAGATCACGCGCCAGTACCCGTCCCTCGTCGGTGAGCTGATTTTCAAAGTCCGGAATGCCTGGGTGATAGGTTCTTGCCGAATGGCGCATGAATAGCGCCACGTGTTCAACGCCATTGGCCATGATGTTGGCAACAAGGTCCAGTGTTTCCTGACCATACTCCACGATCCGATTCTCCACATTTCGATTCCAAGCGTAAACATAACAAAATACCGTTATGCCTGCGCCAGTTTCGATATCCCGGTTTTTCTTTCCTGGCTCTGGGCGACCTGGTGCTCAGGTGATAATCACTATTCGCCCAGCGTCACCGTACCTGCATCGCCGTCCACAATGATCTGGTGTCCATGTTCAATACGCTGTGTGCCAATACCTGTTCCTACTACCGCCGGGATGCCATATTCCCTGGCCACGATCGAGCCATGCCCAAGGATCCCACCCATGTCAGTGACCAATCCCGAAGCATGAGCAAAAAGCGGCGTCCACGCCGGATTGGTCATGGGGCACACCAGGATGGAGCCAGGCCTCATTTGGCTGAACTCAACAGGAGAAGTGATCAGGCTCGCCACCGCGGTCACTTGCCCTGGGCTGACAGGTACACCCATCAGCGTGTCGCTATCAGGATCGTTGTAGATCTGCGTTTCCTTGAACTTGACGTTCGGGTCTTCGCTGGCTTCGAAGGGAATCGTACCTGGCGGGTGCAGACGCTTTCGGGCTTCCTGCAATTCGCGACGTTCGGTAATCTGTTGCTGCAATTCAGGCACCGATTTATTGTCGCCTCTTGCTTCGATGGCGCGATTGATCACCCCGGAATACAGATAAAAAACATCATCAGCCGTCTCAAGGGTACCGACTTCTACCAGGCGCCCACCAAGTTCCAGCGCCAGCGCTCGCAGTACCGGCCAAGGCCAATACAGGTAGTACATCACTTCTTCGCGAATGTAATAGAAACGGGCCGTGAACCAGTTTCGATATCGGAACTGCCATAACGGCAGCCCCTCAAGCAGCTGCTCGATTTCTGCCATTGCCGTTTCTCGCTTACGCCTTGCATCCTCCTCGTGACTCACCGGGTCGTAACTGCTGTTAGCAACCATGGTCTTCAAGGAAGCGAGCAGACCCGAAGGATCCTCCAATGGCAGTGGTTCGCCAAAGTCCAGGCTATAACCGAGGTGTCCGTATATTTTGAGGTAATCCTCTATCGCATTGACCACATCGTCACCCTCGGGGTGATTGCGAAGCGCATCCATCAGGCGCTTCGCAGGAATGGTCGCGAGTTCACTGATCGCACCATCTGAGAGCGAAGACTGACCACGCTCGTTTTCGGCGATATCTTCAAGATGAGTGCCCTGCTTTTCACCATCTGCAACAATCTTCTGTTCCTTAGTGCCGATGATTGTTTTCGTCGACGAATTGCTTATACCCGAACGTGGTTACGTAAAAACCATCGGGAACGGCTAAACCAGCGTTCGCCATCTCCGCAAGAGAACGACCCTTACCGCCTACGACTTCCAGGGAGGCATTCTTTGTAGCAATGGGTAATACGTAGTCCATGGGATTCCTTAAGTCTCGTCGAGCAAAAGGCGTACAGTTTACATGCACGGCATCAGGGATAAAATCCACTCGTCCGGCAATTGAGCGCGTAGCAGATGTGGTGGGGCTGTTAAATTATCGCCTGCATTGAAGACCCGCTGGTGGTCAAGAAGTTTTCAGAGCACCTGGATAGCAAATCTACCACACCTGTCGATTATCTGGTGGAGTCCCGAGCACCACCACGACAGGGTTGTTTACCAGCGAGTAATCAGAAAATTGAAGCGATCAGCCTGAATTTTATCTCAATCGAATATTGGCTGATGTATGAGCAAAATTTCATCAGAATTGGGGGAATCTCGCATCCCAGCGCTCAAGATAATCTTGCGAACAGGGGATTGTCCGGTACATGCGTTGCAGTCGCCGGCGGGCCTTGTCGAGCAAACCGGGCCGCCGGGCCGGCTCGCTGTGGACGCCGTATGCCGCCATCGATACCTCGGGCGGCCGTCAGGCGCTGCGCCTGGGCGTAAAGCTCGCCTTGGGTGACAACGCCGAGGCCGGGCTGGAGGTCGGCCGCCGCGACAGTGGCCGCGCCGATGGGGTCGAAGGCCCGGAGCACGCCGTGCAGTTGCGCGGTTCGATCCGCTGGTGAATGGCAGTCTAACTCTGACGTGGATAGCCGATGAAAGTCCGCCGGGAGGATAAGTGCAACGAACTGCCTCCACCGCGAGCCGTGCGTGGGGTGTGAGTTCACAGCGCCTCCGGCGTCGAGAAATCGCAATCTTCCCAAGCATCCGCGAGTCGCCGAAAACCCGGTAGACACAACAGCTTGCAGCCCGTGCGGCGTTTGAGCGCGGCAATTCCGATTCCTCCAATCTTCGGACTTGGCACTGTTACCCGGCGCGTCCTGGGTGTTCCCCAACGATGGGGCGCCTGCGCCTCGACGGTGTTGACGTCGAATAAGGGTTTCGAGGACTGGGGCAGTGTACTTGGGGACGAGGTCATGGCCGTAGCGTTGATTGATCGTCTCCTGCACCATTGCCACATCGTCAACATTCGGGGTAACAGCTATCGGATGCGGGCGCATCAGGATCTGCTACGCGTCGGGGCCGAGGAAGACGGAATCCGGGCAGGTGCCACATGAGCAGGTTCTTACGCGCCGGCGCGCGTTGCGATCTGGTCTTCGGTCGCTCCGCTCCCTGCGTCCAGATCGCAACGCAGAGCCAACATAGACGGGAGCATACTACTGAACGACAGGGCACTTCCCCAGAAGTATATCCATGTTCTGGCACAATGGTCGCCCACCTGGTTGTCCAGGTAGCGCCTGCAGTGGTTCCCGTCAGGAAAAAGCAACCCTGCGAACCCCATGTCAACGCAGGTTTTGTGCTAAAGTGGAAGGCAATATAACCTTTTTTGAGCAAAGGCAATTATGGATAAGAACCCATTCAGGCCGGGCAGTGGACGTATGCCGCCGCTGCTGGCCGGACGTGATGCAGTAAAGGATGACATCAATGGGTTGCTGCAATACCTTAATGAGCCTTCTTCCGGAGCACCGAGAGACATTATCCTGTACGGGCCGCGAGGCAACGGCAAGACGGTGTTGCTGCAATGGTTTAAAAATAATTGTAATGCTGGCGCCGGGTACACGGTGCTCCGCATAACACCTTCGTCCTCCAGGTCATTAAAGGATCAAGTGATGGATGGGTTGGGAACTACTCAGGCACAGGTGACGACAGAAAGGTCAGGTTCACTGGGTGTTAAATTCCTCAAGGCGGTTGGAAAGCGCAGTGTAGTAAAATCAAGCCAGGCAGAACCCCTGGTCAGCTACCTGATACAGCAGGCGCGCCAGAACCCATTGGTGCTGCTGGTAGATGAAGCACATACTATGCCTGCCGATTGGGGGCGGGAACTGCTCAATGCCAGTCAGGAGGTGCGCGAGGAAGCACCTTTCCTGCTGGTGCTCGCGGGCACACCCGGGCTTAAAGATCGTTTGGGTTCCATGGAGGCAACATTCTGGATCCGTTCTAAGAAAATACCACTGGGTCGTCTTGATGCGTCGGCAGCCGCTGCTGCCATTCTCACGCCCTTGCACAAAGAAGGCATATCGCTTGACCCGGATGTATTGACACAGGTGGTAGCTGCGAGCCAACACTACCCGTTCTTCATTCAACTTTGGGGGGCGATTTTATGGGAAACAGCTAAGAAAGCCGAATGCACGCAGATTGACCAGGCATTACTGGATGAGGCATGGGGTGCGTTTAACTACGAAAAGGGCCTGTTATACCAAGATTGCTTCGATGATTTAACAAAGAAAGGTGTAGAGTCGGCAGCCTTGGCTGTGGCCAACGCATTTGGTGCCCGTGGGGAGATAACTACTGGTGAATTACGCAACATAGTGGCTGGGAGACCTGTTAATCTTGACCCACCCAAAGAGGTATTGGCGACCATCAGTGCTTTGAGGGAATTGGGCTACGTCTGGCAGGGTTCAGAGAAATCTGATTGGGAACCAGGCATCCCCAGCCTGATGACATACGTGCAGACAGAGGCACAGAAACTAACGCCGGACAATAGCGGCGATTTCTCTCCGGGAATGTGATGCCTGGTGGTGTCGTTTGGCTGCTCCTTTGACTGCGCCGGAAGACACAAACCAGCTTGTTGCAACCCCGATGTTATGGCCGCTGGGTTGCGATTCTTCACCAATCGAACCGAATAGTCATACTCCGGAGGAAAATACTGGTGATTCATAGGCTGGTTTTGCAATTAGATTCACAAACCCTGCCAAAAGTGCAAAATTATCCTAAGGATTCTCCCAAGGAGAATGTTGTCTTTGAGGGCCGCGTCCTGTCGAAGTAGACATCGTATCGTCTGCCATTGCAACGGGCACGATGTTCACCGCTAGCCATGCCATATGCACGGCGTTGCTCATATATATTGTTACCGTGGTTGCTGCATGAACTATGGGGACAGTCCGAAAACGGCAGGCTTTGAGACAGGAAGTAACGGGCTATAGCTCGAATCGATCAATTGGCAGGAAGTAAAAGGACTGCTTGCATACCCGGCAAGTGGCACGAACACGGCTTAGCATCAATGGCGGATAATGTGAAGTGCTTCATTGAAACACTTTTCTACCCGTGTTCCCTGCCGTCGTGACATATCCCGAAATTGGCGCACATAGTGTTGCGGCAGGTGACCAGCTGATGTGTCACCGAATTCCGGCAATTCGATGGGCGCTACCGACACATAGGTTCCGTGAATAATGGCAGTTAGTTTTAAACTACACCATGTTTTCGGCTGATTTAAAACTAACCTCCAGGCCAACGAAGCGGCCATAATACCGTAAACTATTGTTATGTATAGGTATATATACTTTTTTAGGATCGTGTAAATTGGCGTCATGATACCTAAAATGTGCGCCAAAATCCCGAACGGCTGGGATATTGGGTAGCGTCGGCAGCATTTTTATTTTCGCTACCGGCAAAACTGATGAGGTAGCAGTTGGCGACACTGGAATGGGTGGACTGGTTCAACCATCGTCGTCTGCTGGCGCTCATCGGCAATGCGCCACCGGCTGAGTATGAAAAGATGTACTATGATGGGTTTAACCGATTCTCCCATTGCTTCACGTGGAGAGAATACCCAGATAGAACAATCCTTGCCAGCCCTGGCCTATCAGCCGTCTTCCAGAATTAAGTATTGTGTTCCCAGAACTGCCGTAACGGGCGCGGCAAGGGGGGCGCATTTGCCCAAATATAATTGGGCCATAGGCCAAAAACATTCCGTTTGACGGCTCACGTGAGATACGAATATCCTATCGAACGATCAAACGCTTGTCCGTGGACACGCTTGATGTCCGGGATTGCGGCTCAGCGCTCAGTATCGTTCGACACGCTGGCTCAGTCCGCTTTGCCGGGTTCATTTGATGCTCATTAACCGGCGTAAAAACAACGAATAAGATTACGGATGGGCCAACGATGCACTTGACATTTTGTGAAAAGTTCGAGAGTAAAATAATAGCGCCGAGCACCGAGCACCGAGCACCGAGCACCGAGCACCGAGCACCGAGCACCGAGCACCGAGCACCGAGCACCGAGCACCGAGCACCGAGCACCGAGCACCGAGCACCGAGCACCGAGCACCGAGCGCCGAGGCCATGACTGCGCCCCCGGCGCGGGAGCAGTCCGACCCGCCATCGCCGCCTGACCGCCAGCCGCCCTGCCGGGGCGGCGGCTCCTCACCTTCTCCTTATACATATGCATCCGCCGCCGGCCGGCCGGCGGGTCCCGCGCGCCTATGTCGTGCATGGCGCGGCCTCGCCCGCTCCGCCCGCGGGCTGGCCGCCGCGGCGCTGCTCGCGCTCTCCGGCGCACTCGCGCTGCCCGGCACGGCCCAGGCGCAGGAGATCGCGCTGGTCTCGAATATCGGACAGGGGCACGACACTAACCTCAACATAAACCCCCCGGACTTTGAACAATTTGGTGTTGAAATTGGCGAGAACCGCGGCGCCCAGCGGTTCACGACCGGATCGAATCCGGCGGGATACACGCTCCAGAGCGTTGTGCTGAACCTGCACACAAACCGTGGTACGGGCTCGGTCGTGCACGTAGCGATTCACGACAACGGCAGTTCCGGCAATCCCGGGACCCTGCTGGCCGTGCTCGACAATCCTGCCGACCCAATTGGAAACAACGCGGGCACGGCAGGCAACCGGACGTTTTCGGCTCCAAACCCCCTCTCACTCGACGCCGATACGCGCTACTGGGTTATGGTCAGTAACACGACGACCAACAACGAAACCAACTTCGATGTTTCCCTCACTAACTCGAACAATGAGACAAGCGAACACGGATTCAGCATCCGGAATTCGCGCCACCAGGGGACACCAGGCGCTTGGCTGGAGTCTTCGACTTCCCAACAGAGAATGGAGGTCCGCGGCACGGTGGTGATCCCGCCGGGGCTGGAAGTGACGCTGCATCTGAGCGACAACGAGCCCCACGAGGACCTCCTGCCGGTCACGGTGACGGCGACGGCCTCGCCCGCCTCGCCCGTGGCCTTCACGGTGGAGATCTCGGCGAGCCCGGTGACGCCGGCGACCGATGACGACTTCGAGCTGAGCACCAACCGGACGCTGAGCTTCGCGGCGAACGCGACCGGGAGCACCGGGACGGTGAGGATCGATCCGGTTAGCGACGAAGACCCCGAGCCGAACGACGTGGTGACGGTGTCCGGCGTCGTGTCGAACCCGGCCATACCGAACCCGGACGACGTGACGTTGACCATCTTGAACGACGATGCGGACCTTCCCCAGAACATCGCGATCGACGCGCCGGCGGCCGTGGACGAGGGCGCGGGGACGGCGAATGTGACCGTGACGCTCACGACCCGGCAGAACACCGCGCCGGTGATCGACGCGCAACTGTTCTATCGGCAGCGCCCGGGAACGGCAACGCGCGGCGACGACTACACCAGGCCGCAGGGCCTGGGCAACCGTATCGCCATCGTGCCGATCTCGGAGTTCTCGGCCAACGCCGACGGCACGGCCTGGGTGGCGCGGCACTCCTTCGAGATCGGCATCGTCGACGACGGGGAAGCCGAGGCGGACGAGACCATCGTGTTCGAAATCTACATCATCAGCGACAACCGCGGGACCGAGCAAACTATCGTCATCCGCGACGACGACAGGCCGCCGGCGGTGAGCATTGCGGCGGCCAACCCGACGGTCCTGGAGGGGCAGCCCGCGGTATTCACCCTGAGCCGCACCGGCGCCACGGGGTCGGCGCTGACCGCGACGGTGGCGCTGACGGAGCAGGCGGACCGCGACGTGCTGCCGGACGGGGCCGCGACGCAGCGGACGGCGACGTTCGCGCGCGGCGCGTCGACGGCGGCGCTGACGGTGGAGCTGGAGAACGACGATCTCACCGAGCCGGACGGCGACCTGACCGCGGCGGTGCGGGCCGGGGCCGGGTACACGGTGGGCGACCCGTCGTCGGCCACCGTGACGGTGGAGGACGACGACGGGCCGACGGCGCCGGTGATCGAAGACATCGATGTGGTCTCGACGCCGCGGCTGCGGTGGCGGAACAGCAGGGAGGAGGACACCTACGGCGAGGGCGAGAACATCCGCATCGAGGTGGAGTTCGACCAGACGGTGCACGTCGAGGGCGAGCCGGCGATGGCGCTCGAGGTGGGCGACCCCTGCATTTCGGTGTGCGAGGCGCGCTACGAGTCGGGGAGCGGCACCGACACGCTGGTGTTTGCGTACCTGGTGCTGGATGTCGACCTCGACCGCAACGGCATCGCGCTCCCCGCCAACCCGGTAGGCGCGTCGATCGACGAATTCGACGGCTTCAGCATCCGCAACGACTGGGACCAGGAGGCGCGCCTTTCCTACCGGAGGGAGGGCACGAAGCGCGGCCACAGGGTGGACGGGACGCGGCAGGCGGCGCAGCACCTGTCGGTGGAGGACGCCGAGGCGCGCGAGGCCGACGGCGAGATGGCGTTCACGGTGCGCCTGGAGCCACGCGGCCTGGGCATCGTGACGGTCGACTACGCGACGCGCGACGGCTCGGGTGACACGGGCGCGAAGGCGGGCGAGGACTACACGGAGACGCGCGGCACGCTGAGGTTCAATCCGCTGGAGACGGAGCGGACGGTGACGGTGCCGATCATCGACGACGACGAGGAGGACGACGGCGAGACGTTCACGCTGAGGCTGTCGAACCCGCAGGGCGCGCGGCTCAGGGACGGCGAGCGCGCGGCCAGGGGCACGATCCGCAACAGCGACCCGGAGGCGCTGTCGGCGAGCTTCCCGGCGAGCGCGTTCGCGTCGGCGTCGCACGGCGGCGCGGACGACCGCCCGCAGGCGGTGGTGGCGTTCAGCGAGCCGGTGGCGGCGTTCGCGGCGGACACGCCGTCGGTGTCGGTCACCGGCGGCACGGTGGCCTCGGTGCAGCCGCACGCGGAGGACGGGCTGGAGAACGCGTGGGTGTTCTTCCTGGTCCCCGACGGCGCCGGCGACGTGACGTTCGCGCTGGTGGCGGACGCGGCGTGCGCGGCGGGCGGCATCTGCACGCCGGGCGGCAGGACGCTGACGGAGGTGCCCGCGGCGTCGACGATCCCGGGTCCGGGGGAGCCGGAAGGGCCGCCGCTGACGGCGAGTTTCGAGGGCCTGCCGGAGGCGCATGACGGCGAGAGCGCGTTCACGTTCAGGATCGCGTTCAGCGAGCCGCTGAGCTGGATGAACGGGCAGCGCCTGCGCGAGGACGTGGTGGCGGTGTCGGGCGGCCGGACGACGTCGGCCGGCCGGGTGGACCGGCGCCGGGACCTGTGGGAGATGACGGTGGAGCCGGAGTCCGAGGCGGACGTGACGGTGACGGTTGAGGCCGGTGCGGCCTGCCGCACCCCGGCGGCTGTGTGCACGTCGGACGGCCGGGCGCTGTCGGAGACGATCTCCGCGACGGTGGCCGGACCGGCGGACGAGGCGGCGGACGAGGCGGCGGAGAACACACCGGCGCAAGGCGCGCCGACGATCGCGGGCACGCCGCGCGTGGGCGAGACGCTGACCGCCTCGACATCGGACATCACCGACGCCGACGGACTGGACAATGCGGTGTTCGACTACCAGTGGATCCACAGCGGCGCGGACATCCCCGGCGCGACCGGGGCGGTGTACACGGCGGTGGAGGCCGACGAGGGGGAGACCCTCGAGGTCCGGGTGGCGTTCACGGACGACGCGGGCCACGCCGAGAGCGTAACCAGCGTGGCGACGGACGCCGTGGCGGCGCGGGCCGACGGCGCGGCGCCGCTGACGGGGCGCTTCGAGGGCCTGCCGTCGGAGCACGACGGCGGCGCGTTCACGTTCCGGATTGCGTTCAGCGAGCAGGTCGGCTGGATGAACGGCCGGCGCTTGCGCGAGGACGTGGTGGCGGTGTCGGGCGGCCGGGCGACGGCGGGCGACCGGGTGGACCGGCGACGGGACCTGTGGGAGGTGACGGTGGCGCCGGACTCGGAGGCGGACGTCACGGTGACGGTGGCGGCCGGGGCGGCCTGCCGCACCCCGGCGGCGGTGTGCACGAGCGACGGCCGGGCGCTGTCGGAGACCATCTCGGCGACGGTGGCTGGACCGGCGGACGAGGCGGCGGAGAACACACCGGCGCAAGGCGCGCCGACGATCGCCGGCAAGGCGCAGGTGGGTGAGACCCTGACTGCCACGACGTCGGACATCTCCGACGCGGATGGCCTGGACAACGCGACGTTCAACTATCAATGGATCCGCGACGGCGCGGACATCCCCGGCGCGGCCGGCCGGACCTATACGGTGGCGGAGGCCGACGAGAGGGAGCGGCTGAAGGTGCGGGTGACGTTCACCGACGACGCCGGCCACGGCGAGAGCCTGACCAGCCGGTCGACGAGCCGGGTGTCGGCGCGGTCGCTGCCGAAGGTGTCGGTGGCGGACGCGCGGGTGCGCGAGGCGGCGGGCGCGACGCTGGACTTTGTGGTGACGCTGAGCGCCCCGCCGGCGGGACCGGTGACGGTGGACTACCGCACCCTGGACGCGAGCGCGACGGCGGGCGAGGACTACGAGGCCGCGGAAGGCACGCTGTCGTTCGTAGCGGGCGAGACGGAGAAGACGCTGCGCGTGACGGTGCTCGACGACGCCCACGACGAGGGCAACGAGACGATGGTGGTGGTGCTGGACCCGGGGCCCGGGGTGGCCCGGGGCGACCGGCTGGCGTCGGGGACCATCGAGAACAGCGATCCGATGCCGGCGGCGTGGCTGTCGCGCTTCGGGCGCACGGCGTCAGACCACGTGGTCGAGGCGATCGCCGAGCGGTGGCGCGGCGGTGACGCGGCGACGCCGCGGACACACTTCACCCTGGGCGGGCGGCCGGTCGGCAACCTGTTCGGTAACGGGGACGCCCATGGCGGCATCTTCAACCCCGCCGGCGCCGGGGACCCGGCGCTCGCGGATGAAAGCAGTTGGGCGCAGAGCGACCGGCTCAATACCGAAACTCCAGGCTCTGCGGGCAACCCCCATGCGGGAAGCAGCCCCCTTTCGGACGGCGGTATGGCTCCGGGCAGCGGTTCTACGGGCGGCAGTCTTGCAACCTCTGCGGGCGGCGGCCACGGCGATGACCCGGTTGCCGGGCGCGGCCCTGCCGGCGGCCAGGCGGCGCGTGCTGCGCTCATGAACGCCCTTGGGCTGCCCACCGGCGACCTACGCGCTGTGCTCATGGGCAGTTCGTTCTTCTACTCCCCGCCCGTGGACGAGGCCGGGCAACCGGGCTGGCTCGGACAGTGGTCGGCCTGGGGCCGGACCGCGGCCACCCGGTTCAGCGGCGCCGACGGCAAGCTGGCGCTTAGCGGCGAGGTGGCCACGGCGATCCTCGGGGTGGACAGCCGCCGGGACCGGTGGCTGGCGGGCGTGACGCTGTCGTACAGCGAAGGCGAAGGCGCCTATACGCAGCCGGAAACTTCCGGCGGCGGCGTGCGCAGCACGCTGGCGAGCCTCAACCCCTACGTGCAGTACCGGTTCAGCGAGCGCACCCACCTGTGGGCGGCGGCCGGTTACGGGGTGGGCGGACTGACGCTGACGCCGGTGGGGTCGGAGAGCGTCATCGACACGGATCTGGAGCATACGATGGCGGCGTTCGGTGGGCGCGGGGTGTTTTCGGTGCGCTCGAGCCGGTTCGGCGCGTTCGAGTTCGCCGTGCGCTCCGATGCGCTGGTGACAAACACGGTGTCGGCGGCGTCGGACAACCTGATCAGCGCGGCCGGCGCGGCGAGCCGGGTGCGGGTGGTGCTGGAGGGCTCGGGCTCGCTGCCGCTGGGCAGCGGCGGGATGCTTAAACCGACGCTGGAGGCGGGCCTGCGCTACGACGGCGGCGACGCCGAGACCGGCGCCGGGCTGGAGATCGGCGGCGGACTGGGGTATGCGGCCGGGGCGCTGGCGGTCGAGGTCCGGGCGCGGCTGTTGCTCGCCCACCAGGACACGGAATACGAGGAATGGGGTGCAAGCGGTTCGGTCCGCTACCAGCCCCGATCCGGCGGCCGGGGGCTGTCGGTGAACCTCGGTTCCACCTGGGGTCAGGCGCAGAGCGGCGTGCAGTCGCTGTGGACCCGCCCGGACGCGAGCGGCCTGGCCCCGGTGGCGGCGATGCACGCGGCGCAGCGGTTCCAGGCCAGGTTCGGCTACGGGTTCGCGGGCCGCCGCGCCGGCGCGCTGTGGACGCCGTATGCCGCCATCGATACCTCGGGCGGCCGTCAGGCGCTGCGCCTGGGCGTGAAGCTCGCCCTGGGTGACAACGCCGAGGCCGGGCTGGAGGTCGGGCGCCGCGCCGGTGGCCGCGCCGATGGGGTCGAAGGCCCGGAGCACGCCGTGCAGTTGCGCGGTTCGATCCGCTGGTGAACGGCAGTCTAACGCTGACGTGGATAGCCGATGCAAGTCCGCCGGGAGGATAGGTGCAACGAACTGCCTCCGCCGCGAGCCGTGCGTGGGGTGTGAGTTCACAGCGCCTCCGGCCCGGCGTCGGGAAATCGCAATCTTCCCAAGCATCCGCGAGTCGCCGAAAACCCGGTAGACACAACAGCTTGCAGCCCGTGCGGCGTTTGAGCGCGCAGCAGATGTGGTGGGGCAGTTAAAATCATCGCCTGCATTGAAGACCCGCTGGTGATCAAGAAGATCTTAGAGCACCTGGATACCAAATCTACCCCACCTGTCGATTATCTGGTGGAGTCCCGAGCACCACCACGACAGGGGTTGATGTTTACCAGCGAGTAATCAGAAAATTGAAGCGATCAGTGAAGCAGCGATCGGCCTGATTTTTTTCTCAAGCGAATATTGGCTGATTTATGTACAAAATTTCATCAGAATTGGAAGAATCTCGCTCCTGATTCTTGCTGGTGCTGTATAAAATGGCCTGTAGCTACCCCATCTTGATTGCAGATTTCTCAAAGTAGGTCGTAATTGGTTCCTATACTCTATCCGCAGCCTGCTTCCACCTCCTTTCCTGTTTGATCAATATAGAAATTGGACCTGACCCCATTTCGTTAATTTCGTTTGACCCCATTTCGTTCATTCTTGTCCTCACCAATGCAGTGTGCTAGGTTCCTGGCTGGTTGCAATGGATTTTGTAATGTTGAGGATGTTTGATAGCTGTCGTGTTCAATTCATTTCCATTGCCTCAGTCGTCCTGATCTCGGCTTGTGGGGGTTCCGGTTCCGACGCTCCGCCTCCTTCGCCCCCGAGCATCAATGTCTCCAGTTCCAGTATTGATGTGGCGGCGGGCGGCGAGACCGTTTCCGTGGACGTGTCCAACGGGGGCGGCGGGACGCTGAACTGGAGCGCCTCATTACCAGGCAGCGTGGATTGGGCGCGCATCTCCGGCGGGTCCAGCGGCGCCAATTCCGGAACCATACAAATCGAAATTGACGCCAACTTGACCGCTGCGCGCGAATTCGAGCTGACCGTGTCGGCCAGCGGCGCTGTCTCGCGCACTGTTACCGTCCGGCAGGCGGATGGGCGCGCAGCTCTTGAGGTTACGGCCGAGAGCACGGAACTTGACGGAGAGGGTGGCAGCGTTTCCCTGCAGGTACGGAACACCGGTATCGCAGCGATGCAATGGAGCGCCAGCCTGCCGGATGGTTTGGACTGGGCCTACATCAGGAGTGGCGAGGAAGGCACGGATGCAGGCGAAATCATTGTCCACTACGGTTTGAACGGCGGTATCGACCGCGAGTTCGAGGTGACCGTGACGGCCTCCGCCGCCACCAATTCGCCCCAATCGCTCACGCTGAGCCAGGAATGGTTTGCAACGTCGGCCTGCACGTTTCAGGAAGCTCGGGCAGAGGTTATCGAACTGATGAGAAAGTGGTATTACTTCAATGATGAGCTGGTGCAGAGGTTACGTTATGATGGCCTGGATATCGAGGACTACGACACTCTTGACAGTCTGCTGGACGACCTTCGCTGGCAGCCTCAGGACTGGATCTTCAGCAATTGGGGAACCGCCGCGGAATCCGACAGGCTGTCGCCAGCGGGGCAGTCCTTCGGCTTCGGCTTTCATGGCTTTGTAATTGTCGGCCTACCAGATTTCAATCCCCTCTACTATGAGGTTGCTGATGTCTATGTGGGCGCTCCGGCGGACAACGCGAACCTCGAACGCGGTGACAGGATTGTGGGCCTGAACGGAAAGCAGGTCACGGAAATGGCCGAAGCCCCTCATTTCTTCGACGAATTGGGCCCCAACGAGAAAGGCTTCGAAGTAAGTTTCGAAGTCGAAAAGCAATCAGGCGAGCGCCGGACCTTCAGCCTGACCAAGGCGCTCATTGATTTCCCCGCGGTTCCGGAAGAACACGTACAAATACTTGATACGGACGCAGGGAAAGTCGGCTATTTGCATATTCGGGGCTTCTTGGGGGATGCGAACATGCGCCTGCTGGAGGAATTCGCCGAATTCAATGCCACCGGCATCAGGAACCTGATCGTCGATCTGCGTTACAGCGCCGGAGGAAGCGCACCTGTCGGCTATGGCCTGGCTACCCTGATCGGAGGCCCGGAGCTTTACGAGAACCAGACGCAAACGGTGCTGTCAAGGAGAATTCACAACGAGCAGCTCAGATTGGAAGGGTGGGACACGACGGCTTATTTTGGATGCGGCGCCTATCCCACGCCGGATATGGTCGAGCGCTGCGAGAACCAATCATCAATGCGGCATCTGGAAAACGTCGTGTTCATCACAAACATCCAGACCTTCGGCATAAGCGAACTGGTCATTACCGCGCTACAGCCCTTCGAGAACGTGGCCCTTGTGGGAATACGCACATTGGGCATGCCCGTGGGGCGATACGGACTGCACTTCTGCCTGGCCGATCAGAATGACATCAGTACAAACCAGGCATATCTTTGGCCCGTGAGCTTTGCGACCGTCAACGCTGAGGGTTTTGGGGACTACTACCATGGCCTTCAGGTGACACAAGGCTGCCAAGTTGTCGAGGACGATCTCAGTCGTCCGCTGGGAGATTCCGAGGAGCCTCGACTCGCCGCCGCGCTGCGCTATCTGGAGACCGGCAGCTGTGGCGCGCCTGCGTCTTCACGTGTGGCTACGCAGGGCAAGGTAATGCAGCTGGTCCTGGATCGGGACCCGTCCACGCAGTTACTGGGCCACTAGTCCCCGCAATGCAGGGACTAAACCACGTCGGTGGGATCAAATCCCCGGGACGGGGTTTCCCCCGGGGGATTTTCTTACCCTCTATGACATTCGCTGCGGGATGCGCCAAGCGGCCCCTTTAGGGTCTGGCCTGTCCCTCTGCTGAAATCATCGCCTGCATTGAGGATCCGCTGGTGGTCAAGAAGATCACCGAGATCAAGAATGCCGCGAAACAGATGATCCTGAGGACTTCAACGACTGCGCTAGCCCAGCCCATATAACGACTTGACGTTGTCGCAGGTAATCTTTGACCTCACCGTGTCGTCGATGTTGTCGAACAGTTCATCCAGGACATCAAGCGAGCAGGGCCAGGTCGAATCCGTGTGCGGATAGTCGGAGCCCCACATAAGATTGTCGACACTGATGAGATCACGGGTAAGAAGCGCCGGTCGATCGTCCTCGATGGTCGCGAAAAACTGCCTGAGCCAGACCTCATGGGGATGTGGTCCGGTATAGGGTTCTGCAATATTCCGGCGTTCCCGCTGCAGGCCCTGCTCAACTCGGTCCAGCCAGTGGGCAATCCAGCCGGCGTTGAATTCGGCAACCACGATCTTGAGCATGGGATGGCGTTCACAGACGCCCCGGCACATGAACTCGACGATGGTTCGCTGCACGGTACCCTGTGATGCCGCGTAATCGGCGATGGCATCGCGTCTGGTGCCGGCGTTGCGGTATTCCCTGGGTAGGTAGGCATTGGTGCCCACATGCATCGATAGTGGGAAACCCGCCTCTTCCGCCAACGCCCAGATGGGCTCGTAGGTCATATCCGAGTAGGGTTGCTCTGCCGGTGACGTGCAGGGGATACAGCCGCCGCGAAACCCGAGTTTGATAACGCGCTGCAGTTCTGCCAGACCGGCAACGGGATCCTGAATGGGGATCGCCGCGAGCCCATACAGTCTGCCGCCGGAGGCGCTTGCATAGTCATGCAGCCAGTCGTTGTAGTTCTTCTGCAGCGCGACCAGCAGTTCGATGTTTTCAAGGCTGAACATGCCAAAGAACCCCGGGTAGAGAAACTCGGCGGCGAGGCCATCGGCGTCCTGATCCTGATAGCGCTTCGAACCATCGAGCAGGCCGGCACGCATCCCCGCGTAGCCCTTGGCGAACAGTGCAACCAGTTCCGGGTCGTTCATATGGGCAACGTCGGGTTTGTGACCGGGTTTGCGTTCCAGGGGTTCATTGCGGGCAAGCCGGGTGGCGGCCATACCCATTCGGGCCACGCTGACGCCATGCATACCACGTGACGGAATGACGATCGCATCGACCTGATCGCCGACGTCCATGATGCGGGGGGCGTCATCGCCGAAGCGATCGGCAAGGCCGGTAAACACATCCCTGCCTTCGACGACGTGTGAATCTGCTGAAATCGGTTGCATGGTCATATCCTGTAAAGTGTCTTGGTCAGGTTCGTGAATCTGGCTTGAGTATACCTGACTAAACCCATGGTTGGGTTTGATACACGGCCGGAAATCGCAGGAGAGGATCAATGAAAGTCAGCCAGATTCGCCCTGTTCGATCAGGAAACCTTCTCAGAGATCAACCCAGTTGTACGTAGGCCAGTAGATCGGAAGCGCTTCAGACATTGGCCATTATTTCGAATCCATCCCAGTTGCCACCAAATCCATCTTACAAAGCATCAACCGCAATACTTTGTCAGCCATGTAAAAAATGCGCTTTATTTTACTATTCTCTGCCCTCTGGTTTTGACCGCTCCTGGGCCGGGTCCAGCCTATTGAGTTGAAATCTGATTATGCCCGGAGTTGATCGTATTGCTGACGTGTAAGTTGAGTCTGCTCCTCGGCAGCCATCGACCCTGGAAACCAACATCCTGACGCCTGCAAAACTCTCTTGCAGACATGGGCAGACCGAAGTTCACGTTGGCATCGCCCACGAGCGCTTCCAGTGCATCCAGTATCTGATCGATTACATCGAAGTTGAGCGCATTGCGGCTTTCTGGCCTGTTGAGCCGTATGCGCAACACTGGTCCATCGCGATTCACAATGACCTCATCCATCTCACTCTCCTGCTAACCCGGGGTCTTCAAAGTACAGAGCTTCGAGTCCGCATTCAAGCGCATCCAGTCTGGCTCGCTGCCCCTTGACAGGTATACCCGATCATTCATGTATTGTACGGGTTGTCTTTCCTATCCCGGCTTTACTCTGGCCTCAAAAGGCTTGCACTGACGCCTATTGGGAATGTGAGATATCACTTAAAAACCCCTTATAGAGACGGTACAACGCTCGTCATATTTGAACCCTTGGATTTCATCGCCAAGTTAGCGGCGATGGCGCCAATGCCAAGGGGCAACCTCACTCGATTCCATGGTGTGCTGGCACCCAATAGCAAGGATCGCATTAAAGTAACACCAGCAAAGCGAGGCAAAGGCAGTCACAACAAGACTTCCTCTTCTACCAAGGAAAAATCATCAGCTGAGCGCCTTAAATCACTCACGTGGGCAGAAAGACTCAAACGGGTCTTCAAAATTGATGTCTCAGTCTGTAGCAGATGTAGTGGGGCAGTTAAAATCATCGCCTGCATTGAGGATCCGCTGGGTAGAGTCGACGACTGGCGCGGTAGCAGGTCGGCCGAACCGATAACCCACGCCGTTTCCAGTCGCCGCTCGTCGAACCGGACGTGCGGAACTACCGCATCCGGCTCTCTCCGGGATCATGTCTTCGCCCACGGAAAGTCGCGTGTACGCACAGACAGGCGAACGAGTCCCAAAACAACGTCGAGATACTCATTGGGGTAGCGGGAGGTCCCCTGCCCCTCTATCTTGTGCTTCTTACACAACCACAGACGCAGCCGATGACGGGTGTGGGCATCCATGGCAGCATACGCTATGCTGACCGGTCCGAGACAAAAATAATTGCTCCAGCCCAACAGTAAGCGATTAAGCCGCTGCACCACCACTTCGGCTTCCAACAAAGTCATGTTGCGAGCCGTCAGCGCACTGATGCGCGCCGTCGTCCGCTGTATGCTCTTCTTCGACGGATACGTGCCGATGTAGGCACGTCCCGTTTTCTTGGAGTAGCACCGTCCAATGGTGTATCCCAGAAAATCGACCGACTCCTCCGGCAAGTGCCGCAGGCAAGTCTTGTCCTCGTTTACCGTCAGGTCCAGTCGCGCCATCATTTGCCGCATGATCCGCATCGCTGGCACAGCATTGCCGCGACAACAGATGACAAAATCATCGGCATAGTTAACGATGTACGCACCCAGGTTCCGTTGATAACCGAGCGCTTTCCAACCCAGCAGGAAACGACGCATATAGAGATTCGCGAGCAGCGGTGAGAGCGGGGCGCCCTGAGGCACTCCGCGTTTCTCACGTTTTGCCCGATTCGTTCGACGCGTCCCTCGAGGTCCGTCGTCTTCTTCGACCGATGCTACCAGCCACTGTTTAATCAGCGACAGTAGGGACCGATCGCTCACCCGACGGGCCACCGAACGCATCAAATCAGCGTGCGGGATGCTGTCAAAGTAGCCGGACAAATCTGCGTCTACGACCTCGTTGTAGCCGTTTCGTACTAATCGATGCACATGCTTTACCGCATCCTGTGCACTGCGATGGCGGCGATAGGCATATTGCTCCGGTTGCAGGTCGGCCTCGAATATTGGTTCGAGAACCAGTACCACCGCCGTCTGAACCACACGGTCCCGGACAGTGGGTATCCCCAACGGTCGCTCTTTGCCATTCGCCTTGGGTATCCATACCCGTCGCACCGGGTCGGCGCTATAGGTCTTCTTCCTTAAGTCTACCGCCAGTTCCTCAAGCCACTTCCGCAATCCCTTTGATTCGATCTTATCAAAGCTCAGGCCATCCACGCCCGCTGCGCCGGCATTAGCACGACACAACCGGTAGGCGTGGACCAGCACATCCCAGCGATAAACCTTGTCATAGAGTTGATAGAAGCGAAACTCGGGTTCTGCCTTCGCTTTCACATGTAGCGCCTGCTGGAGTTTCCCAACTTTTAATGGAGTTACCAGACTCATCGTCAATCTCCTGTCGCTTTCTCCTTACAACGCTGTTCCCGGACCAGGGGTCCTTCCCTCCATCGGCGTTACCCGACTTCATCGGTAATACGACCCCATCCGCCACCCCAAAAGGCCGGGCCCGTGCCTCGCGACACACCCGTTGGCCGGCTCGCTACACCAACCACCTGAAGGGGCTTCCCGTGTTGCGTTCATCTCCCATCTACAGACATGCCATCGCCACTACCCCGGTGGAATGTCCAAAGCTTCTCGTTCAAGACTTTGGACACATCGGCCTTCCCCGTTAACCAGGCGGGTCGGCTTCCACATTAGACTTTTCGAGGCCTGCTCAGCGTTCACTGCACGTTACGGCCTGCCTGCTCGCTGAATCCCTTACGGATCCTTTTACATCAGAAGCTTCAACTGCTTCGTTACCTCCACAATTGTTCCGATTGCTACCGGCCGGAACGACAGTTGCCGGGTGGGAATCTCACCCACTGAGTGATGACGCCTTTCACGGCGCACTGGTCAAGAAGATCTTAGCGCACCTGGATACCAAATCTACCACACCTGTAGGTCATCTGGTGAAGTCCCGAGCACCACCACGACAGGGGTTGTTGTTTACCAGCGAGTAATCAGAAAATTGAAGAGATCAGTGAAGCAGCGATCGGCCTGATTTTTATCTCAAGTGAATATTGGCTGATTTATGAGCAAAATTTCATCAAAATCGGGGGAGTCTCCCTCCTGATTCTTGCTGGTGCTGTAGAAAATGGCCTGTAGCTACCCCATCTTACTTGCAGATTTCTCAAAATAGGGCGTTAATGGTTTCTATACTCTATCTTGCGTTTACCTGCTGTGGCGAGGTCCGTCTGCGGTATCTGGAAATCCCGAGGATGATCGCCCGGGTGTGGTTCGCTCGTGATGGCATGCTCCTTTATTGAAAATGTCCTCTCTACGTGCGCTTCATAATACGTCACTGCCTGCAGCAGGACATTGAGGAGTTGTAAACGGTCGTAGGTCAATACTCTCACGTCCGATTGATTGAATCGAGACTTGTGATTGACGGCAGCGGTGTTCATATCTAAGGCCAGGTACTGATTCTGCAGCAGTGTCCTTAGCTGATCGCGAGTATCTGCGGTAATGCCGGTCGCCAGGTACAAGTCATCGACAGCCATTAGATCATGACTCGATGTTTTTCTCTCGAGAATGAGTGTGGTCTGCTTCCCAATATCCAGTTGGACAGATAATTTGCCAAATTGATCTAACATCGACAGTTCGGCTGGTCTGTTGTCTTGTCTTCCCGATATCCTCGTGGCGAAGGGTGGATCTACCATCTTGAACATCAACTTACGATACGGACGCTCACCACTTGAGGCCAGATCAGAAACCGTCCGGAGTTGCCCGTCGACCATGAATGCAGAGTCGTGGTTGCGTATGTATAACATTGTTCTGAGATTGGGCGCCTGCACGAGTGACCAATGAATGTCCCAGTCCATTGTTACCTCCGGGCAGTAGAACACACCTCTGCCCTCAGTTGCTGAATATACCTGGTTCACCGCCGTGAGAATTTCTGTCGCGTCGCTCTGATAGTCGGGCGCGTGCCTGGACCACAGTCGGCTGAGTAGCGGTATGTGGTAATCTGGTGACGCAGGATCAGTTGCGGAAATATCACACACGTGGTAACCGTCATCTTGGGACGCGGCAGCACTGCCCCGTGCATATTCCATGCGGTTGGCGAAACGCTTGGGCAGGTCGTAGCAGCTGACGACGAGAATCATATCTTCGGTGACTTCCCGGGCGGCGCGCTCAAGAAGGGCAGTTGAAATGATTTCGGTGAGCCCTGTTTTGGTAAGGTTTCTGCTGAGCCGCTTGATCGTGGCATGCAGTTCAACGTCTTCACCCAGTGATCGTGCGATATCGGTGAGATGCAGGGATTGCGCACGGTGAATACCGACGATCATTTCCTTAACGAATCTGGCTGGCACTACACCGAGCCCTTGAGTGAGCCCGGCCGATAAGGACCGAATGGGTAGCGGGGCTGCCGATTTGAGCGCCGAACTCGTCATTGCCAGACACCTGTACCGCATGGAAGAATTCAGGGATAGTACCACGAACAAACGGGGTCGGAAAAATAGTGGGGTCGGGAAAAATAGTGGGGTCGGAGTAAAGTGCCGGAGTAAAACGTCACGCTTTTGCAGCAACGTTGAGTTTTACTCCGGCACTTTACTCCGACCCCACTATTCTCAGCAACGTTGAGTTTTACTCCGGCACTTTACTCCGACCCCACTATTCTATTCAGCAACGTTGAGTTTTACTCCGGCACTTTACTCCGACCCCACTATTCAACCTTTTGTTTTTATTTGTATTATCGTAATATATGGGAAAACTCCGGAAAGTTGGATAGAAAGCGGGTTGATATTGATGGATAGCAAGCGTAAAAATAACTTGTGGTAGTTTGCAATTGCAACTTTCGGGGAAACCAATATGAAGAAACTATTTCCAATTGTGTCATTGGGATTGGCACTAACCCTTACGGGATTCCCAACTGCTTATTCGGCGGATGACGATCAAGAGAGCTATATCGAAGAAATCATCGTGACGGCCGAGAAACGTGAAGAGAACCTGCTCGACGTACCGGTAACCATGACGGCGTTCAGCAACCAGATGATTGAAGAACTCGGCCTGACCAATCACGATGACCTGGAGCAAATGGTTCCTGGCCTGCAGTTTCAAGATGAGGGCACGCAGACCGGTCAAGGTACGACCATACGCGGTATTGGCACGAGACTCGCGGGTGAAACCGTCTCGGACCTGGCAGTCGCCACCTATGTAGATGGTGTCTACACGCTCGGGATCTACGGCGTTGCGCCCAATATGTTTGACCTGGAGCGGGTGGAAGTTGCGCGTGGTCCGCAGGGCACGTTGCACGGCCGGAACTCGATTGCTGGTGCTATCAGCTATTTCTCCAGAAGACCCACCGACCACTGGGATCTTCTGGTGCATACGGAATTCACCGACCAGTTTTCGCAGCGCTACGGCGTCGCCTTCGGTGGCCCGATCAGCGAAAACGTCAGCTTCCGTATCAATGGCAGTTACTACGAGGGCGATGGCGCACAGGAGAATATAGGCTTCGGCAATGATTACGATGCGCCGGACCAGACATTCTTCGCGCCGCAGTTGCGTTTCAAAACCGATAGGATGGATTTGAATTTGCGCTATACCAGGTTGAATGACGATGGCTCACCACGAACGCAGGTCCTGTTGGAAAATCCCGACACGAGCATCCCCACATATAGGGGGAATCCCGCCCAAGCCAATAACCCGTTTTACCTGTGGAACGGTCAAATTCCGTCCGTACCTGCAAACTGTCCACCTGGCAGGCCTGCCTGGGAGTGTGGTGATGTTAAGAACATAGTTAATGTGAACCGGAACTCCGTGGGTAGTAGTACTGCCGAGCAAACGACGATCGCTTTCAGTTTTGACCTGAACGACAATTACACACTGCGCTACAACTTCGGCGATTCCGACAACTTCTCGGATGTTCAAGTCGACCAGGACCAGACCAACCGGGTTGCAAGCGCCGATGATCCGCTCAGGGCTTCAGACGCCGATGTACTATTAATCGATGACGCGAAGCACGTGTTGTACGACTACACTGAGCGTTCTCACGAGTTACAGCTGGTTTCAAACCTGGATGGTCCGTTCAATTTCATTGTCGGCGCGTTCACTTACGAGAATTACAGCGCGTGGTTCGTACCCTTTTACATCCATGCCCGGCCCTGGGTAAATGTGAATGTTGACGACGCCGCTCGCGCCGCTGGCTACGCCGGTGGTTGTGCACAAGCCCTTACCCTTTTTACTGGTATCATTGGGGCAGCCGCGTCGCCGGAACAAGCGATTGAACGGGGCCAGCCCGGGAACTACTGGGCATGTCCGACAGGTACCGATCACTCACAATTTTTGGATTTCCGGGTGATTGGCAGCTCAGAAACCCAAGCGGCTTTCGTCAATGCAGAATACCAGGTCAACGATCAGTGGCTGGTCTCCGGCGGTCTTCGCTACACAGAAGATGAAAAGTCTCAGGATTTAAATGGTGGCGTGGCCATTTTTCAATTTGCTTTTATTGGTCCCTTCCCGTTTGAAATCTATTTCGACGATCGAGAACCCGATCCGCGAACCTGGGATGCAACCATTGGCCACATCTCTCTGGAGTACAGCCCGGATGAGGATCGTTTGATCTACGGGCGTATTTCGACCGGATACCGCGCAGGTGCTTTCCAAACCAAGTCCGATGCGCCTCCGAAATTGGTTAAAGAAGAGACATTGATCAACTATGAACTCGGTATGAAAGGCATGTTCATGGATGGACGACTTCGGTTAACTTCCGGTGTTTTCTACAACGATTTCGACGACTATCAGATTAGTGGCTCTATCGAGCCTCAGGGAGGGACTGGTGAACGCATCACCGACGGGCTATTCGACCAGTATAGCTCTAGCCCTATCATTCGGTTCACCGACAACATCCAAGATACCAAGATATGGGGTGCTGAAGTTGACTTCATGTACCATATAAACGAAAACTGGCGTCTGAGCGGTTTCTATGCCTATCTCGACTCTAAGATCGGCCCGCATTTAGAGGTCGTTCGGGGCCATCCCAATCCAGAAACGGCTTTTTGGGATCATATTGATTTTAATACCGGTGAGATGGTCACCAGTGAGTATATTCTCCCCTCGGATATGACCGGCAGCCAGTTGCCCCTGCAGCCGAACCACAAGTTCGCGCTGACGGCAAGCTACGAGACACCGCTGACAGGTGCAATTGGCGGACACCTGCAGCTGCTCGGGACCTACAGCTGGGTTGACGAACGTGCTTCTGACCTCAGTAACTTCGACATCTCGACGATGCCGGCATACGGACGATTCGATGTTCGAGGTACATGGACCTCTCCAAATGAAACCATTACCACGACGCTGTTCGTGCAAAACGTATTCGATGAAATTGGTGTGGTCGAGTACCTGCATCTATCCACCCACTGGACACCGAGGCAAGGCACCCTGACCGACCCGCGTTCGGTAGGTCTGGAAGTTCGCTGGAGACCAAACTTATAGCTAAAGGGGGTCGGAGTAAAGTGCCGGAAAAAAAGGGGGTCGGAGTAAAGTGCCGGAGTAAAACTGAGCAGTGGGGTCGGAGTAAAGTGCCGGAGTAAAACGTCACGCTTTTGCAGCAACGTTGAGTTTTACTCCGGCACTTTACTCCGACCCCACTATTCTGACCCCACTATTCTTAGTGCCGACCCCCTTTTTAGTGGGCAATTTTTACTCCGACCCCCTTATTAGGAGAATACAGGTGAGACCAAACACTACCTTTAATGTTGACCTTACAGAAGAACAGATCGCCTCTTACCGCGAAAACGGGTTTCTGAGCATCGACCGCATCACCACTGACGAGGAAATCGAATGGCTCAAAGAGATCTACGATCAACTCTTTATTGAGCGTGCAGGCGAGGACAAGGGTATGTTTTATGATCTGGCCGAGCCACGGGGACACTCCGGGCGTGACGTGCTCCCGCAGGTACTCGGCCCGGATTTAAAGATTCCGGAACTCCGCGAAAGCCAGCATTTCCAAAACGCCCTCAAACTCGCCACCCAGCTGCTTGGGGTTGACGAAAAGATCAACGCCGGCGGACACATGATTTTTAAGCCAGCGCAATACGGCGCCGAAACGCCCTGGCATCAGGATGAAGCTTACTGGAATCCAGATGTTTATCTTAACAGCCTCAGCGTCTGGATGCCTTTGGATGCAGCAACGGTGGAAAGTGGCTGTATGCAGTTCATTCCAGGCTCGCACAAAGATGACCTCCGCTGGCATCGCCACATCGACAACAATCCGTTGATTCACGGATTAATGACCGATGACGTCGATCCGTCGAAGGCTGTTTCCTGTCCTCTTGCACCGGGGGGCGCGACCTTTCACCACTCTGGAACCTTGCATCATACTGCGCCTAACACGACGGATAATCCTCGCCGCGCTTACATAATCGTGTGCTCCGGGCCGACAAAGAAGCGCGATAAACCTGCGCCCCGCCCCTGGACGGAAGACGAGCGGGAAGCGCTGGCGAAAGCTGGAATTGACGTGAAAGTCTTTTGACGGGGGTCAACCCGCATTCACTGGGTGATCCCTATCCCGACCAACTCGAGCGCGATGTCCGCGCCTATTTGAACGCAGTAAGGGAACTCTGACACCGATTGGCGTAAAGTATCCCTGTATTAGACCGCTGAGTAGAAGTACAACTGCATGGAAAAACCGCGCGCCGGAAGCAAGAAAACAACCCTGTTGCTGCTCGCCCTGTCGATGCACCCGTTGGCGCACGCCGTTGCCGATACGCAGCCGCTCGAGTTCCGTCACGGCGTCTCTCAGATACCCAACTACGAACTCAAATATCCCGCCGACTTCCCGCACTTCAACTATCTCAACACGGACGCCCCGAAGGGCGGTACGCTGGTGCTGCCCACGCTCAACCCCTTAAATACCGTGTCGCCGATGTACCAGCCGCCGGGATTCTACCCGTCCTACGATCACCTGATCGAGCGCGCAGGTGACGAACCCTCGGGCTATTACGGCAGTCTCGCCGAGTCGATCGCCTTAAGCGCCGACCGCCGGCGAATCGTCTTCCGGCTGCGCCCGCAGGCACGCTGGCACGACGGCAGGCCGATTACCGCAACCGATGTCAAGTTTACTGTGGAAACGTTTCGCGCTGACGCCATGGCCCACGGGTGGGCAGGGGCGCTGTCCTGGGTTACTGGTGTAACCATCCTGGATCCAATTACTGTCGAGATTCGTGCCGACTCGGACGTTGCCAAACAACTCTTCATCCTCGGCCACATGCCCATCGTGCCTGCGCATTACTGGCTCGACCGGGATGTGAGCGAACCGACAACGACGACGCCGCCACAGAGCGGCCCATACCGACTAACAGGGGTGTCTCAGGGTCGCTACGTCATATACGAGCGCGTGCCGGATTACTGGGGTAGCAATCTTCCGGTGAATCGTGGCAAATTCAACTTCGATACCATTCGCTACGAACGTTACCTGGACGCGACGGTTGCCCGCGAGGCTCTGCGCGCGGGTCTGTTTGACGTGTGGACCGAGACCGACTCGCGGCACTGGCTGTCATCCTACGACGTTCCCGCTCGCGAGGCCGGCTGGCTCGTGCTGGGCACACTGGTGTCCGGCAATCACGGCCCCCGGTTTCGCCTGGCGCTGAATACGCGGCGCCAACCGTTCGACGATCTTCGCGTACGCGAGGCGCTGTTCCATGCATTGGACTTCGAGTGGCAAATCCGGGTGTTGCACGGGGGCGAACTGACCCGGGCCAACAGCTTCTTTGCCGGCTCCATGTTCGCTTCTTCGGGATTGCCGGACGAAGCGGAAACAGCGCTTCTCGAACCGCATCGCGCGCGGTTGCCCGCCAGGGTATTCACCCACCCCTTTTCCTTCCCCAGTACAGATGGCGTGGGCGTCGATCGTGACGGTTTGTCGCGGGCGCGGGCACTCCTCGCGCAAGCCGGTTATCGGGTCGTAGACGGCATGATGGTCAACGCTGCAGGCGAACCCTTTGTGATCGAGTTTCTGTCCTCCAGGCGGACAGACCAGCGTATTCTGCTGCCGTACGTGCGTTCGCTGTCGATACTCGGCATCCAGGCGGATATCCGCATGATCGACGGCACCGGCTACTTCAATCGCCGGCGCAACGCTGACTACGACGCTATCCTGGTGGGCGGCCGTATCCAGGTACCGCCCTCCTGGCAGTTACGACCCTTTTTTCATTCCTCATCGACCCTTTACTTGAACGCGTCCCGCATCAACCACCCGGCGGTCGATGCCATGGTTGAGGCTGCGCTTGGCGCGACACACCCCGATACGTTTATTAACGCCTGCCAGGCGCTCGATCGCGTTCTGCTATGGAATTATTATGAGTTCCCGCTGGATGCCCGCGGGGACACCCGCATTGTTTATTGGGACAAATTCGGCCGGCCCGACCTGCCGGAGGAGATGTATGTAGCGCCGTTCCCGGATGGCTGGTGGTACGACGAGGAGAAGGCAGCGCGAATCAGTTTCAGGAAGAGTCTCAAAAAGTAGCAATTCCGGTATCATCACCTTGGAAAAGCGATAAAGAGAGGCTTCCATGCTGTGGATGGTTTTCAATTCAGGCGAGTTCAATAAATCAAGGAAAGACTGATTGTTACTGAGGCCTTCCATATCGAACTCTCTTGCGCAGTGCTTACCAAAGCGTGACGCCCGCGAAGTTCAAAGCGCTGCTGCAAGCGCAGTTGGTTTATCGCCCAGGCGCGGCGCGGAACAGTCAGGAGTCCTGCCAGACGCAGGGAAAAACACTGTCGTCAACCGGCGTATCCCAAGGGTTCACAGCGACCTGTTCCTGAGTAACCGTGCGATCGGCGCCCGCATGCGGGTGCCAGATTGCGTCATCGCCAAGCCAGCGTGTGGACAGTGCAGCCCGCCAGGGCGTCGGTGTCGCGGTACCGGGTTCCTTGATCAGTATATGATCGAAATAGAATCGGGCCGAGTTGCTGTGCATCGCCTGTGCGGCCAGCCGGGCACAGCCGGAATGATGCACGAAGTCGCGGATAGTGGAATTCTCCTGCCACAGGTAGCGGTCGGTGAATATTCGATTGCTCTTGTTGCCCGGGTTGCCGTCGTTGGCCCAGCGGCCCGGCTTGTCGAGTTGCTGATCAACGACGTGGTTCAAGGCCTCCACCTATTTACCCTCGACGGCCTGTTCGACATAGGCAACGCCGTCGCTTTGAAAGCGGCTGATTTCGTCTTCGCTAAGAACCCGCGTGGTCATCATCTGACTCCGATTCGGGAGGTTGATTTCCCTGCCGAATATTGGCTGATATATGAGTACAATTTCATCAAAATTGGGGGAATCTCCCTCCTGATTCTTGCTAGTGCTGTAGAAAATGGCCTGTAACCACCCCATCTTATTTGCAGATTTCTCAAAATAGGGCGTTAATGGTTCCTATACTCGCACGTTGGCATTGAAGAACAGATCCCGAATGACGGGCAGATTCATGTGCCGGTCCAGCAGCGGGTTGAGATGACTATCGGGGACTTGCCCAGTGCCCTTGCGGAACTCCTCGCTGCGTTGTTCTACCAGCTGCACTCTGCGCTGCGCCTTCCGCGTCATTGCGGTATACGAAGAAAAAGACGTGGATTGGCCACGCATCTTCAATGTCCCGGCGCGGACACGCCCAAGCGTTCGAACTGTTCCGCTGGGGCCGCGTTCTCTGCCATCACCCTCACCATCTTGTCGATCATTTGCCGTTCTACTGCCGGGTCGTCAAGTGGCCGCGTCTGCCCGGGGTCGTTGTCAAGATCATATAGTCGGGTTTTGTACCTTTCTGGGGTCCGACCTGCCGGCCCGTTTGATGGAATCCGCATGACCGGGCAGTTCTTGGTGAAGCTCAGGGGTGCATGCCAGGTCATGTCTTTTAGCTCTTCGGTAGAAAACGGCCGGCGCAAGTGCGACGGCATCAGCGTGTAGTGATACAGGGGAGAATTGTCCGGAGTCGGGGCACGCATATAGATGTACCTGCCATCGGTCACGTTGACGTGCCCACCGAACATGCCAAATAGCGCCGCTTCACGGTGGGGCGTGTCGTCTTCCATCACCCTGCGTAACGGCGTTCCCATCATGTCTTTCGGTATGCCTACGTCAAAGAAATCAAGGATGGTGGGTCCAAGATCGACGGTCTGCGTGAGGCTGACGCGGCGTTCTCCTTTGACACCGAGTCGCGGATCCCAGATGAATAAGGGGATATGCGCAATCTCGTTGTACCAGGGCATACGCATCTTGCCCCACCAGTCGTGCTCACCCAGGAGGAATCCATGATCCGTCACCACAAGCAGCATGGTGTCGTCCCACATATTGTGGTCGTCCATAAAGTCGATGACTTTACCCAGGTAATGGTCACACTGGGTTAGCAACGCAGCATATTGGTAGCGCAGGTATTCCTGTGCATCCGGGTCCTCCGTGACCCGCTCGTATTCTGGCCACTCAAACTCCGGGCCGTCCCACTGGTAGTTGTACTTATCCTTCCACTGTTTCAGTGTGAAAAACGGTTCATGCGGATCAAAGGTTTCGATCTGCAGGTACCAGTTGTCTTCTGTGTGGTTGGTTTCCAGAAACTCCAGCCCTTCCGCGAAGGTCTGTGCCTGGGGTGTCAGATGCTCTTCCTGCATGTATTGCCGGTTGACCAGAAATGGTCGAGCCAGCCGCCCGATGTGTTCCGGTACTTCCGGGTCTGCCACCTGACCTTTCCAGAGATCTCCCTCCTGTCCCCGCACATTGATCCAACTCGAATAGCGATGGTGGTAGGTGGCGCCACCATCTTCCCAGTAGTGATAGTGGTCTGACACCAGGTGCGAGTAGATGTTGTTTTTTTTCATCTCCATGAAGGTCGAGTCATCGAACGGCTCGTGCGGCCCCCAGGAGCGATGCAGAAAGTTATAGCGACCCGTATGCATTTCCCGTCGCGCAGGCATACAAGGCATGCTGCCCACATAGTGGTTGTCGAAAGTGACCACCCGCTCTGCGAGGCGCGCAAAATTCGGCGCAAGCGTCCATTCACAACCGTGGTTGGGCAGCATGTGGCGGTTCAGCGAGTCGTACATCACCATTATGGCTCTCATTGCGGCAACCTTTAGTCAGTATTGCTTATTTTCAGGACGTCAGGCCGCCCGATTTTTGTTTTCCAGATATCGACCGGGACATCATTGGCGAGTCTACTCCCTGGGTTCGACCTTCCGTTGGCCACCGCCAGTTCAAGAAGATCAGCCAGATATCCTGCCTGCTTCGGCTCGGTCCGTATCAGGTTAACTTGTTCGTATGGGTCTGCTTCCAGATCGTAAAGCTGTGCCGGTTGACCATCGTCCCCTTTGCTATAGCCACCGGATCCCTGGCAGGCCACGAGTTTCCATTTTCCCTGACGAATGGCAAAGCACCCTTTTGTCGAATGATGGATGACATAGGGGTGAGTGGGTTCGCCATTGATCCGTCCCTGTAACAGCGGCAGGATGGAAAAACTGTCCGCTCCAGCATCATCGGGCACTTCGACCTTGAGGATATCCGCCACCGTGGCTAACAGATTATTGTGCACGATGGTATCGTCGGATGTGCTGCCGGGCTTGATCACGCCTGGCCATCGGACCACGAAAGGAACACGGTGACCACCCTCCCAGGCGTCGGACTTGCGCCCCCTGAGTCCGTAGGTGGGGTCGTATCCCTGGCGACGCAATTCCGCAACAGGGGCAGGACGGGAAGTCCCGTTGTCTGTGGTGAAGAAAACAAGTGTATTTTCAGCCAGACCTGCTTCATCCAGGCTGTCGAGAATCTGCCGGACGACGTCATCGGTCTGCATGACGAAATCTGCATAGTCGCCCAATCCGCTTCTGCCCTGCCATTCGCTGCTGGGAGCAATCGGCGTGTGGGGGGAACTCAAGGAAACGTACAAAAAGAAAGGGCCATCCTTTTCCTTTCCACGTTCCCGCAGATAATTAACACTCGTCTCACGAATCCGCGGGAGCATTTCCTCGTAACTCTCCAGGTGCTCCACAACCCGATCATTCTCGATCCAGGTCCGGATCTCTCCGCCATTGTGGTAACCATGGTACGTATCGAATCCCCGGGTAATGGGACCTTCGATAACGCGTGATTCCACCGGCACCGTTCTAGCCACCCGCGCTGCATCATCCATCCTGTTGCCCGCAGGCATTTCGTAATGAAATCCCAGATGCCATTTGCCGACAATGGCCGTCCGGTATCCATGTTTCTTGAGCAACACCGGGACGGTGAGCATATTTTCTGCGATGAGTGGATCCGTTCCGCTCTTCAGGACACCCGATTGCAGGCGCGTTCGCCAGGAATAGCGACCGGTCAGCAAACCATAACGAGTAGGAGTGCAATTTGCGGCGCCACTGTGGGCATCGGTAAACCGCATGCCCTCATTGGCAATCCGGTCAATGCCAGGTGTGGCAATGGGAAGGTCCGGATTGAAGCTGCGGGCCTCGCCGTAACCCTGATCATCGGCCAGAATGTAGACGATGTTGGGGTGATCCGCCACGGCCATGTTCATCCAAAAAAAGTTGGTCCAAAGGAAAAGCCCGAGCGCGATATATTTCAGGTGACTCAAGATGCAAACTTCCATATTAGTGTTTCATAAAGCGAAAAATCCAGGACTATTCGCTTTATCAGACGGGCTTTCGTGTTTATTCCTCAGACTTTGCCGGGTTTGTCTATGATTGAGCTATTCCCGGACACGCACCTGGATACTTACTGCCGATAAGCACTAATCAGCTTCTGGTATACAGGTTGACTTGCATGCAGTTCCTCATGTGTACCTTCTGCTACGATGCACCCGGCATCCAGCACAACAATTCGATCGGCATGGCGAACGGTATGCAACCGGTGGGCAATTATCAATAAAGTAGATGTTGCCGCTAATCTGTCCAGCGCGCTTTCGACCGCCTGTTCACTTTCTGCATCGAGCGAACTGGTTGCTTCATCAAGCAGGTAGATTCTCGGTTTGACCAGGATTGCCCGCGCCAGACTAATTCGTTGTTTCTGACCACCGGAGAGTCTGGAACCGACTTCGCCAAGATCTGTTTCATAGCTGTCCGGTAGTTCAGTGATAAACTCGTGGGCATTCGCAGACATTGCTGCTGCTTCAATTTCCTCCCGGGTTGGATCAGTCTTCCCGTACCCTATGTTTTCGGATACGCTACCCGAAATCAGATATTCAGTCTGGGGAACAAAACCAAACTGCGTCCGCCAGGACTGGAGCGAGTACTCAGATGCATCGATGCCGTCACCAACTATTTTTCCAGAAGTCGGCTCGTGTAATCGCAGCAACAATTTGAAAAACGTAGACTTACCGGAACCCGACGTGCCAACAAAAGCGATACGCTGGCCTGGTTCCAACGACAGATTAACATGTGATAAGGCTTCCATATTCCGGGTAGGGTATTGGTAGCTGACATCTAAAAATTCTATTCGAACTGCGGATGAAATCGATCTGGCGCCTTCATGAAGCGGGTCATTCGGAACATTCAGAATATCGACTATTTTCCTGGTGTTTCCTACCGCGACGCCTAGACCGGTCACTATTTCTACAAGGCCAATACCTGAAGAAATAAGCAAAATCGCAAAGTAAGCGAAAGAGACTAACTCACCAATACTGGCCTCATCCCGTTCAATCTGAAGGGCGCCAAACCAGATGATCATTACTAAAAGAATAAACATACAGGTATTCACCACCGTACTGATTAGCGTTTGCAAACGCACAGCTGCCAAACTATGTGTCGCAATGTCATCTGAAGAATCCTTGAATCGAGCACGTTCTCTGCCGCTCTGATTAAATGCATGAACCATTGACGAATTACGAAACGCTTCACCTGCCTGCCGCCCGGCTAATGCCATCGCCGCCTGAATATGCTCGCCGCGCTTTCTTAATGGATTAATAAACAACACCAGTGGAATACACAGCACAATCGCGCCTAAACCGCAAAGCAGGGCTAAGGTCGTGTTGATATACAGGACGCCAGCAACACTGCCAACCAGGCTGATGGCTGTCGTGAACAATGACGGCAGAGTTACCGAGAGGAATTTGTCTAACGCGGTCGTGTCTGCAATGACCCTGGTCTGCAGTTCTCCACTCGACTCATCATCGATAAGTAATTCCCCTCGGTTTAAAATTTTTGCAAAGACGTCGCGCCGGAGGTCATGTATATATCTTGCTCCAGCCCATGCCATGGCGTATATGCGAGTAAAATTAAGCACGGCGGAAACGACGATGAATACCACAATTATCGAAATGAATTCTCCCAGGGTTTGAATCAAGTCCGGATCCGCCAGTACCATGTCCAGACGAGCATTAATAAACAGCCCTATTGATAAGGTGATTAAAGTTGCCAGTAAACTTGCCAGATAGGCAAGTGCAATGATCCAGCGATAACGATGTACATAAGGCCAAAAAGTACGGAAAAATCCAGACATTTAACTATTCCCCTATTCCAGAACGCATTCCAATATCCAATTAGTTCCTGTCATGAAAATCGACTTCCGAGAGTTTTAGTATGGCAACTGTACCCCGATCACCATCCACTGAAATCATCTGACCATCTTTTATGCGTTGGGTGCCATTGCCGGTGCCCAACACCGCTGGAATACCATATTCCCTGGCGACGATAGAACCGTGCGCCGTGATGCTGCCAATATCGGTGACGAGACCGGTTGCATGAGGGAAGAGCTGTGTCCACGCGGGCGTGGTTAATGGGCACACCAGTATGGAGTCAGGCTTCATCTTATCGAAGTCATTGGGTGACATAATGACGCTCGCAGCACCTGTGATCGTACCAGGGCTTACAGCGAACCCGCGCATCACATCGGCATCGTCGTCGTTGATCTTCACCGTATCGAATGTTTTGCTGTCACCTGCCCATTGCAGTGTGTTTTCGGGAGGAACTGCCGGTGGTGGTATCATTCGCAGACGTTGTTCTCGCAGGGTGCGCTGTGCGGTCGCCTGGTCAGTCAATTCCGGCATTGCTTTGTCATCCGCTGCAGCTGCGACCGCCTGCTGAAGTGATTCACCGGTGAGATAAAAAATATCATCAGCCTGTTTGATAGTGCCTAGATCCGACAGCCGCCTGCCCAATTCAAGCGCAAACGGTCGCAGCAGATGCCAGGCCTTCCCCATATAAAAGATCGCGGCCTCACGCGTGGGATAGTTTATTTTAGCAGTTCGATACAGCCGTAAAAATTCGATCCGCTTTTTGCCCTTGAAGAATTTCAGCGCCTCAATCCACTTGGTACGCCTGTTTCTCGCAACCTCCTTCTGCCTCGTTGCCAGATCAAAGCCGCTATCGCGAATCAGGGCTTTCAGACTCATAACAAAGGGAAGTGGTGCATCAATCAGGGCCGGCTCGGCAAAGTCCAGATTGAATACCTGTTTACCGTACTCGTTGAGGTAGCGATCAATGGCTTCATAAGCCGGACTGCCTTCTGGATGATTCCTGAGCGTTTCGAGAAATCGTGCCGCGGGTGTCACGATAGTCAGTTCGTAGAGGCGCGGATTGTTGCGGATATGCTCTGCAATACCCCGCATATCCATTTCAGCGTCCACGACTTTTGACTTGAATCCAGAGAGAAAGGTCCCGCTGGCGAAACCCCTATCTGGCGCGTTCTTCTCGCAAAACATCTGCAACGCCATGTCGGTACCTTTGGCGGCGCCAATAATGCGACGCAGAACATGCCAGTAACGAGCTTCGACAACCGTCAGGTCGTGTATACCTCGAAGCAGTTCCTCGTTCGTCGCCGCAGCGGGTTTGAGCGTTTGCCATCGATCAAGTCCGGCGAGATATGCCGGCAGATCCAGTTTTCTCCACCGCTTGATCCCGTCGGATCTGTGGAACATGCGCCACCATTGTAGCGACTTCCAGATCCAGTTCTGGCGCCCACCCTCAAGGTCCAGGAGCAGAAACCGCTTACCAGGCATGCTTTCCTTCTCCAGCGCCAGGTTACCGGGCATGAAGATTGCCCGCAGCCACTTGTACCAGGGCACTTCGCCCTGATCGGCCCTGAGTTTGTCCATGTGCGCATTCCAATCTTCATTACCGTCAACCGGGATGGACGTATACGCGTAGCCATTCACCGTCGCGATAACGAAATTCTTCAGGTAATTCCGGGTGAACGATCCCTTGAACTCCCAGTCCTCCGGCCAGGTTTGTGTATCGTACAGAGCGCGTAGATAGAGATCCTCGAACAACGGTGACAGCGGCTCCGGCATGACCTCCGCCGCCATCCGTTTGATCAATTGAGATCCCGGGATTTCCGGCCAGCCAACATCCTTTAGCGGTTCAGGTGGCAGGTTGGTTATGGGGCGGGCCTGCAGTAGGAATAGTTCATTCTCACGAATTGCCCACTCAATGTCCTGGGGCACATTGTCAAATTCTGCTTCTATACTGAGGGCTAGTTCGACCAGTTCGCGCAACGATTCTTCCGATAAAGATGCAAGGACCTTCTCCTCTTGTGCTACATCTTCCATCCGAGTGCCCTGCTTACCATCGGAGACAATCTTCTGATCCTTGGCGCCGATGATAGTTTCCCTGGAAGTGAGGCTCTGTCGATCAACAACATAGGTGTCGGGTGTGACCTGACCGCTCACCACGGCCTCACCCAGACCAAAACTGCAGTTAACGATCATCTCCGATCGCTCGCCATTGGTGGGGTTCGCCGTAAACAAAATGCCGGAAACATCTGAGGGAACCATAATCTGTACAACGACTGCCATGGCCACGGAGCCATGATCGATATCATTTTCGTGGCGGTAACTGATTGCCTGGGGTGTCCACAACGACGCCCAACAATTCTTCACGGCAGCGGCAACTGGCTGGCCACCCGAAACATTGAGATATGTTTCCTGCTGGCCGGCGAAAGAGAGTTCGGGCAAATCCTCAGCGTTGGCGGAAGAGCGAACCGCAACGGCCGGCTTATCAGGAAGCGCATCGTACGCGGCGGTAATATCTTCCAGCATTTCTGCAGACAACGCATGGTCACGAAATAGTTGCCCGATATTGTCCGACGCCTGCTCAAAGGAGATAGTCCCGTTAACAATAACGGGCTTGGCAAGCGCTAATATGTCTGCCTGCAGATCATGGTCAGCGACAAACGCACGATAGGCTGACGTAGGAATCTGGAAACCACCGGGTACGTTGTAGCTGGCATTTAACAATCGAGATAGCGAGCGTCCCTTACCGCCAACGACTTCAAGTCCGTTATCTGTAGTATCCAGCGGAACGGTAAACTGGTTCGTCATTTAATGGTGTCCGTTTATGATCTCTTGCTCTCGTCTCTCACTTTGTGGAATGCCGTTAAGATGTCCATGAGGTGAAGCGACTCCTCGTTCCCAAATTGCGGACATTCCCGCAAACCTGCCGCCAGGCATCGATGTACTGCCTCAGCCTGGGAAAGGAAACCGTGCTGATTCGGATAGGCCATGGCCATGGGTATGCTCACGGACCAAAGTAAGGTCACTCACCTGCCTGTTTCCCTGGTACGTTTCCCTGATTCACAGGGACCACATTAGTTTCCGGAAAATGTCGGGCGAGTTGGTTCATGACTTCGCGGTATTCATCCTTAACAGGGACCGCGGCAAGATTGGTCCACTCGTGGGGGTCCGCGTCGTGATCGTAAAGTTCTTCGGTCCCGTCGTGATAACGGATGTATCGCCAGCGTTCTGTGCGTACCGAATGATTCTGATAACCGTAAGTGCTGAGGACTGGCCGAGACCAGGGACGATCCGGCTGCTTGAGCAAGGGCACGAGGGACTGCCCGTCCATTCCCTCTCGCGGATCCAGACCAGTTAATTCAATCAGCGTTGGGTATAGATCAAGCAAACTGACGGTACGATCGCTGCGAGCATTGCGACCGGTCACCCCGGGTGCAGAGATGACGAGCGTTGTTCTGAGGCCATCCTCCCAGAGTGTATGTTTACGCCAGTGTTCCTTCTGGCCGAGATGCCAGCCATGGTCTCCCCAGAGCACCACAATTGTGTTGTCAGCATGTGGTGATTCAGCCAGTGCATCCAGGACTCTGCCAACCTGCGCATCGGCGAAGCTGATACTCGCGAGATAACCCTGTACGGCAGCCTCCCACTGGTTGTGTTTAAGAACGTTTGCATGATCGCCCCCCTGAGCGGCAAAGTTTCTGTTGTTTGAGATGTCCAGCACCTCCGCGGCGAGCCTGCGACCAAAGGGCGGAATATCATCGAGATCATTGTCGATCACCTCAGGTAACACGACCGATTCCCTGGGATGCATCTCAAAGTACTTTCGAGGCACCCGCCAGTCCAGATGCGGCTTGAAAGAGCCATAGGCCAGAAAGAATGGTTTGTCATGCTGACTTTTAATTTCCGCGATAATAAGATCGGCAGTCATCGCATCGCCCATATCGCTATCGTCTACATCTAACGGTGCCCAGGGAGCCCACTTCCCTTCCCTTGTGTTTCTCATATAGGTTTTAGGTGAATTTTTAGAAGACGCTGGTTTCTTTACAGAGTGCGGGATAAAAAACTCGTCCCAGTATTCCACATCCCCCGGTCCTCTATGGAAAATCTTTCCCGCTCCCTTGACGGTGTAACCATGCTGACGAAAAAACTGCGGTAGCGTGACGGCATCCGGTAGCTGGTCACGAAGCTGTTCGAAGTTTCCGTAAACACCTGAATGTGCCGGCATGACACCAGTGAGCAGACTGACTCGTGAGGGATTACACAGCGGAGCGGAAGAATAAGCACGAGTAAAGGTCACCCCTTCACTCGCCAGACGATCAATGTTCGGCGTACTTGTGCCGGGATGTCCATCGAGATGACCTACCCAGTGGTTCAGATCATCGATCGCAATAAAAAGGACGTTAGGGGGAGACTCTTTCGCAATACCTGCATTAAACAACATGGACAGGAACAGGATAAAGCCCCATCGTTTATAGCCAACCATGGACCGCTCCTCGTTTTACATCTCAATACCACAGAGCATAACGTAATCTGCCTTCTGCTGATCTGTCATGTCGGCAAAGACCGGTACTCGCAATGCAGTAACAGGCAGATCGGCATATTCCGGTGAGTCTGACTGCAATGTTGCCGCAATGTTATGCAGACCATTGCCTTCTTCGCCGCCTTCCCCTAACGCTGCGCCGACTTCGGGTGGCCACGACCCTACCGGATCAAGAAATTGATTGGGTTTGCCTTTACTGTTGATTTCAAGGCCAAATGGGTTCTCCCGCCCAACGTATTCTGTGATTGCAGCGTATAGCACCTGCTGGTCAGCGGTGCGCTGCCGCTGACCCTCTCTGCCATAAAGCGCCCCTGACTGGTTACAGATACACCCCCAGGGAATCCTCACATGAAAGCCCGGTATCTTCAAAACTTCGTCCGGGATACCGTCACCTGCAGTGACTTTACCGTCCTTAACCATGATGTAGTAACCCGCTTTTTCACGACCGCCCTCCAATAGTCTGGCAGGTGGGTGGGTGTAATCTTCCGAAAAAGCCCAGGTAATGGTCGAAGGTAAATCAGCCGCCTCAAGTATCTTGATGGACGCCTCGGCGCAGGCATCGCCCCAGGCCTTTGATCCGAATTCGCCGACTGGCTCGAGCGTTGACATATCTATAACTGGCATTGATGTCTCTCCGTCATATTTTTTGAGATGCCCATTGTGCTACATCGTGCCATCCAGAGCCAGCCTTCTAATTTGAGTGGACCAGTCTGACCCAATCTCTGCTATGGTACTCTGTATCAAACTACTCCCGTCGGTTGGATTGTTTAATCACTCTTCTTAACTTTTCCGGGACTTGCGCCCACCAGTGGGGTTTGCTTCATGCATAGAATTGCTACAATCCTCCAGGCATCGTGGTATCGACGTGCGTCATTGCTATGAGGAACCCATGGCTTTATTCGTCTACATGAATACATGCGAAAGAAGGGAGTAGCGAATTGAAAGACCGACCCAACCTGGTTGTCATCTATACGGATGATCTGGGATACGGCGATCTGGGCTGTTTTGGATCCGACTCAATCTCAACGCCGCACCTGGACGCGTTGGCTGATTCCGGGGTGGGCCTCACCGACTGGTACTCCAACTCACCTGTGTGTTCGCCTTCCAGGGCTGCTCTGCTGACCGGCCGCTACCCACACAAAACCGGCGTGTCTCGCGTTCTGGGAGGGCAGCGAGCCGGGCCAGGAAGCAGCAAGCAAAGTACACCGGGCCTTCCGCCAACTGAAAAGACGATCGCCGCCCTGCTCAAGCCGCACGGATATCGAACGGCGATGTTCGGAAAATGGCACCTGGGTGTCGCCGACGAGTGTCGTCCCAACGCGCACGGGTTCGATGAGTTCTTCGGGTTTCTTGCGGGCTGCGTGGATTACTATTCGCACATTTACTATCACGGGGGTTGGCGTGGTATTAACCCGGTCCATGATCTGTGGCACAACGAGCGCGAGGTCTGGTACAACGGCCGCTACTTCACAGAACTGGTGACTGAGAAAGCCGTCGACTTTATCGAGCGTGGCAGTGATCAGCCATTCTTTCTTTACGTACCCTACAGCGCACCGCACTATCCGATGCATGCACCGAAGTCCTACGTGGACCGCTACCCGGACCTGCCGCCGGATCGCAGAATCATGGCGGCAATGATCAGTGCAATGGATGATGGTGTAGGAGCCATCGTGAAGGCACTGAAAGCGGCTGGCGAGTATGACAACACGATGATCTTCTTCTCCAGTGACAACGGCCCTTCCCGTGAAACCAGGAACTGGCTTGATGGAAACGAGGATCTCTACTATGGCGGTACGGCCGGTATCTTTCGCGGACACAAGGGAAGTGTGTACGAAGCCGGCATCAGGGAACCGACTATCATGAGCTTCCCTGGACGAATACCCGAGGGACAGACTAGTGATGATGTAGGCGCGATGTTCGATGTACTGCCGACCTTTCTTGACTTTGCCGGCATCGACACTCCTGAGGATCTGGACGGCAAGAGCCACGCGAGGACTTTCACCGAAGGGGCTGGAAGCCCACATCACCAGCTCTTTTGGGAGTATGCCGCCAGCCAGCTGGCGGTCAGACAAGGCAACTGGAAGCTTACGGTTAATGGCAGAGATGATGGCAAAGCAGGACTTGCTCCTCGCGACCCAGATCTGCCCGAAGAGGTGAACCTGGCGGACCTGAAAACAGACCCGGGCGAGCGAGTGAACCTGGCTGAGCAGCACCCGCAGCTAAAGGATCAGCTCCTGGGGGATCTTCGGTCCTGGGCGGATGAAATAGAGGTCGATTAATGACTGATAAACCCAACATCCTGTTTGTATTTTCCGATCAGCAGCGTGCATCGGCCATGGGCTGCTACTACGGCGATGAAGATCTGGAAACGCCGCACTTCGACGAATTCGCGAGGCAGGGCATGAGATTGGAAAATGCCGTGTCAAGTACGCCGGTTTGCACGCCCTACCGGGCCATGTTGATGACTGGACTGTATGGCCAGCACACGGGGGTAACGACCAACGGAGTCTACCCCGACCTGAGCGAACACGCCCACATTGGCCAGGTTTTCAAGAACGCAGGGTACCGCCGTGGCTATGTCGGTAAATGGCATTTAGGGGATCTACAACTCGATTCGGGTCATCCGATGCGTTTGGGATTCGACGACGAATGGTTTGTACCTCTGGTACCGAGTCACGCAAGTCCCAATCGAAACTATGCCGTGAACAGCAGCGAGATTATGGTTGGAGAAGGGTATGACAAGCCTCAGATAGAGACCAACAGGGCCATTGAATTCATTCGAGGACAGGAAAGTGAAGTGCCCTGGTGCATGTTTCTTTCATGGTATCCCCCTCATCCCCCACTGGTGTCTCCGGAAGCATATGTCAAAAGGTATCAGGGACGGGACCTGAAGTTTCATCCGAATGTCAGGGTTATAGACACAGAGGGGCGCAATCGCTATCAGGGCCATTATGCAAACTACTACGGCCTCGTAGCGTGGCTGGATACCCAATGGAATCGCTTGATGCAGGCACTTAAGGAAAGCGGTCACGGAGATAACACCATTGTTATTTATACCTCAGATCACGGTGAAATGCTGAACAGCCAGGACTATCGGGGTAAGCGATGGCCACATCGCGAATCCACCCAGGTTCCGTTTCTGATTCGATGGCCAGGTGTGATTGAAGCCAATTCCACACTGGAAATGCCGTTTGGCACACCAGACATCTTTCCCACGCTATGTGGACTCGCCGGGATTGATGTACCAAAGGGATTGGATGGTAGCGACCTGTCCAGTACAATCCTCGGCAACGATTCCAATGCTCCCCGGCAAGAGTACGCCTATATGACGATGCACCACAGTTTCGTTGCATGGCCAGGCTGGCGCGGTATCCGCACAGCAAAGTATAATTACGCACGACTGGAGGATGGACCGTGGGTGTGTTTCGACCTGAATAATGATCCATATGAGCAGAACAACCTGGTCGAAGCGAAAAACCCGGTGGTGTCGGAGTTGGACGGGCTCCTTCTGGATGCCATGAAGGAAACAGGCGATTCCTGGCGCGACATCGACAGGAAAACAGGCGATTGGCAGAGCTGGCTCGGTTACAAGCAGGTTCACCAACTCGAATTGCGTGCTGAATACCCTGGTTCCGAGGCCATTCGAATCTGGGCGAAACGAAACAAACTTGCGCATCGCGACTCTGGAAGTATCGATAACCTGGCATCCCAAGGCCCCGCTGGGGCTGGAGGTGAACGACTGTGACAGCTCTCATCAATCATGACGAATAAAATCCAGGTAAGCCGGACTGTTTGCTCCGCGACAGCGGCTGGGCGAGATTTTGGCACGCTGAAGGCTCCCAACGTACTGCTCGTCTTCCCCGATCAGCATCGCGGCGATTGGCTCGGTTTCCACGGCACTACCGGCGTGGCCACTCCGAATATCGACGCACTCGCGGCACGCGGCGTTGCATTCGAGAATGCATTGACGCCGTCGCCCTTATGTTCGCCGGCTCGCTCCTGTCTGGCGCTGGCGCGCCGCTACGACCGGCAACCTGTCCCCAACAACCAGCACGACGTTCCCGACGACGCAGCCACGATTTACCGGGATCTTAGCGAACACGGCTACGACGTGCTCGCGTGTGGCAAGTTCGATCTATTGAAACATTCGATGGATTGGGGCGCGGACGGTCTACACGGACCAGGCGACATGAGCCGCATCCGTCGGCTCGGTTTCACGGGAGGCGTCGACAGCGCCGGAAAACACGATTGTGTAACCGCTAATCGACGGGGCCGGGCGGAGCCCTATGCGACGTTTCTCGAAGAACGTGGGCTCCTGCAAACACACCTCGACGATTTCGATGGCCGCGGCCCCGGCAAAACGGCTTACACCAACGTCGAACCGACGGCGCTGCCCGATGACGCGTATTGCGACAACTGGATCGGTGCGCGCGCGGCCGCACTGATCGAAACCGCGCAATCGCCATGGTTCCTGCAGGTCAACTTCAACGGGCCGCACGAACCGCTCGACGTCACCGAATCAATGCGCGCGGCATTCGCTGACGTCGACTTCGACCAACCGGTCGACAACGACCAGTACTCGGCCGATCTGCACGTCGACATGCGGCGGAATTACGCCGCGATGATCCACAACATCGACGCGTGGCTCGGGCGGTTTCTCGACGTCATCGAGCGCCGCGGAGAGCAGGAGACGACCCTCGTTATCTACGCGTCCGACCACGGCGACAGCCTCGGCGATCACAACCGCTGGCAAAAACATGTTCCCGAACGCGGGTCGTGGAACGTACCGCTGGTTGTCGCCGGCCCCGGCGTCGTGACCGGCAATACCGTCGCCACCCCGGTCGATCTCGTGGATGTGGCGCGAACCGTTCTCGACTTTGGAGGGATCGCACCGAACCGGCCGCTTGATGGCGACAGTCTCCGCTCTGCGCTCGAGGGCGGCACGTTGGATTGGGACGCACGCACGGGCGGACTCTCGAGTTGGCGGGCGATCTTCGACGGACGTTACAAATACATCCACAACTACGACCGCACCCGAACGGTCGGCAATATCATGACCGCCACGTGGGATCCCGGCCGCGATGCCCCCGGCGTCCTGTACGACCTCGAAAACGACCCGGGCGAATGTGAAGACCTCTCGCGGGTCGATCCAGGACGCATGGCCGAATACCGCGATCGACTTCTGGACAGCATCGACGCAAATCCGGAGCACTGAATCATTCTCAGCAATGTGGGGACAGTGTCTGGGTCTCAGGTCAGGGGCTCCGTTCGGTCCAAAAATCGACCAGGTCCACACCGCGCAGCTCATGGTACGCAATGCGGCCAGCCAGGGTCTCCGATGATTGCCTCAGAAGCTCCGGGCTTGCGCTGCCCAGCACCAGAATCCTTGCCGGCGTACGCGGTCGATCTTACCGACCTGGCGAACGCCAATAATTACGTCGAACTGCACCGCGGTGGTCGGGTCAAGCTTGCCGTTGCCGCCGCGCGTGGTGCGTGGCCTGGGTTGAACGGTCTGGCGGGGATTCAGGTCTTCGGTATATCTGTCCTGATCGAAAGTGATGACACCGTTGGTGATCATCGCGCTCGTTCTAAAACCAGCTCCGGTCAGGTTTTCTTCCGGGTGGCTGATGAACGTCTGCTGCAGCGCGTCGAAGTTGGGAAGAATGGTCGGCGTAAGAATCAGGCCGAGACCGGACAGGAAGTTGTCCGCCGGGAAGGCAACGCCACCGCCGAAGTCTGCGATCGGCCGATTCAACCACGCCCTGCTGTTCAGATATCTGGCCCTGTATCTCGATGTTGACACCACATCGACTGTATCTTTCACTTGGTGAGACTCAATCAGCGAGATTAAAAAAGTATCAAAAGCTCATTGGCGAATCGTTCGGCGCGGATGTCATCGCGAAAATCCGTCACTGTGCCAACAAAGGTCTGATTCTCGGCACGGAGAAATTCAGGCAGCAGTTTGAAGAAATAACAGGCGACTCACCCTCTTCGTCAGACGAGTGACCAGGGTTTACTCCGGCACTTTACCCCGACCCCACTAATCGACCCCACTAATCTCGGCACTTTACCCCGACCCCACTAATCTCTTGCTTTCACATGGACGAAGTAATATTTTCATTTAGACGAATTTTAATTTACACTTAGCCGAATTCCTGCTTCCCCTCGCTAACTTAAACAAAGGCAAAGCATGGATACCCCGCTGTACCATAGATTTACAGAAGAAACGCTGTTTGAGGCACTGCAAGACACCCCTGTCGCGCTGATTCATGGTTCACGCCAGTGCGGCAAAACCACGCTTGCCCAGTCTGTGGGTGAGCAGTTGGGTTATCACTACATCAGCTTTGACGATGATAACCAGCTGCAAGCGGCCAAGGCTGATCCGGTAGGTTTTGTACAAAGCCTGCCGGAAAAAACCACCCTTGACGAAATTCAACGCACACCAGAACTTTTCACCGCGATCAAAGCCAGCGTCGACAAAAACCGAAAGCCCGGCCGATTCATTCTTACCGGATCTGCCAATGTATTACTCTTGCCACAATTATCCGACTCGCTTGCGGGCCGTATGGAAATTATTCATCTACGCCCACTGGCTCAAACTGAAATTGCAGGAAAAAAGCCAGTTTTCCTTCAGCAACTATTCAATGCTGAAATTGGTTCAATACCCAACATAAACAACTACCCACGTTTAGGCGAGACATTAGCAGATATGGTTTGCAGAGGCTGCTATCCTGCTGCCATAGCACGCAGCACGGCAAAGCGACGTAGCGCGTGGTACCGGGATTACATCACCACTATTATTCAGCGAGACGTGCAAGACATCGCCAACATTCGCAATCTGGATATATTACCCAAACTATTTTCTGTGGCTGCCAGCCAAACGGCCCGACTATTTGTAGCGGCAGATCTGGCAGCCCCCTTTTCCATCAGTCGTCCCACTATTCGTGAATACCTGGCACTGCTGGAACAAATCTTTTTAATTGAACAATTACAGCCTTGGCATAGCAACCGACTCAGCCGTTTGATTAAAACCCCAAAAATGCACTTGGCAGATACAGGGTTAGCCTGCGAGTTATTGGCAATAAATAGCCAAAACCTCTGGCAAGACAAAGTGCTGCTCGGCCAGCTACTGGAAACCTTTATTTATCAAGAACTGCGCAAATACGCTGACTGGCACAATGAAGCATTGAAGTTTTACCACTTCCGCAACAAAGACAAAGTTGAAGTGGATATTATAATCGAGCAAGGCCAGCAAGTGGCCGGGATCGAAATCAAAGCATCGGCCACCGTCACACCAAGTGACTTTAAGGGCTTAAACAAATTAAAAGACGCCTGCGGAAAACAGTTTAGCGCGGGCGTAGTATTTTATGATGGCGAGAATATCTTGCCGTTTGGTGATAAATTATTTGCGGTGCCCATTAGTTTAATCGCATTCAGTGGCTTCACTGGCAAGATCAAATCTTAATCAAACTGTTTTTCGCCGCTGGCGAAAATCAAATAAAACAGCATGCCGAACAGCGTCACACCAGCCGTCACAAAAAACACCATGTCCCAGGAATGACTGACCTGCAAAATGTAGCCGGTGACATACACCGCAACAGAATGGTCTGGTCTGAGTTGGGTATACCGGTCAAAATGAACAGACGGGACAGCCAGGTTCGAATGACCAGGCTACTATTGCTATATTAGTCAAACGAGCGCGCCGCGACCTCCGCCGCAAGCTGACTGGTCAATCAAAATACCAGTTATATTTACAATACTATACCGATATGTATAGTATTAATTATGAAATACGAATCGTTGGCCACACTGATGAAGCCTTACGGCTGGTTTGACCTGGCGACGCTTGCGCAGATGAGCGGTGAGTCCAGACAGACCTTTCAGATTCAACTCTCGCGTTGGCGTAAAGCGGGAAAGCTTCTACCCCTGCGTCGGGGTATGTACGCCCTGCCCGAACTGTATCGAAGTAAACCGATCAGCCCTACTGAACTTGCCAACGGGATGTATGCGCCTTCCTACCTCAGCCTGCATTGGGCCCTTGGCTATTACGGGATGATCCCGGAACGGGTGATCGAGCATACCAGTGTCACTAGCCGCACGCCCAAACGGTTCGAAAACGCATTCGGAACATTCAGCTATCGACACGTCACGTCAAGTCGGCTGCATTTTTCGGCTACCAGGTAGTGGATCTTGGCGGAAGCCGTATGTTTCTCGCCGAGCCAGAGAAAGCATTACTGGATCTTTGGTATCTCGAGCAAGGCGAGTGGACCGAGGCGCGTATGCAACACATGCGTTTCCAGGCGTTCGAAAAGGTCAATCTGGAGACCCTGTGCGAATACGCTGAGCAGTTCCATTCCCCGCGATTGATGGCAGCCACGCAGGTTTTCTCTACACTTTCGACACAGTCACTGGAAGAGGGCATCGAGTTGTGAAAGCAGAAACCATTCAACTCGTGGCCGGGGAGTCGGATCCTGCCACAGTGATGAACTTGTTACGGGAATACCTGCTGGCCCTGCAACTTTACGACCGGCCCTCACTCATGGCCGGCAAAATACATGCCCTCATTACGCGGGAGTATCCCAAGGGCAGGGACTGGTATGATTTGCTCTGGTATCGAGGGCAGCGCCCCGCCATGGCGCCGAACGTGACACAGCTGCAGAATGCGCTCGACCAGACGCAGGGGGAAGGCATCTACGACGCATCAGTATGGAAACAACTTTGCATCAACAGGATTGAACAGTTGGAAGCGACGGTACTAGCCAACGATGTCGCCCCTTTCCTTGAACACCGGGAGGAAGCAGCGCTGCTGACGGCCGAAAACATCAAAGCCGCGCTTACTTCGTCGGAGTAAGATTCCGGGGCGCAGACATTGCTCGACCGGTCGCGCCCTCATACAAGGGGCTTTACAAGCGGTTCCAATTTGCGGGCAAGGTTTTCTCCCATTTGGATCATGCCGTTATCCGCGGGATGGAGCAGGTCGATGGTCAAATCGCCGATTTCCTGGAGGATATCCGGACCTTCGATGAGATGAACGTTCGGGTGCGGACAGGCTGCAACCGCATCCCGCAGTTTCTGCCGGTATTCTTCCGGGCTCCCCTTCTGATCAGCAGTATTGAACGAATCACTGAGATCACGATGATGCGGATAAATCGTGATGCACGCGACCGGGCGTGAGGTATCCGATCCTGCGACCGTGTTCACCATGTAAGACACTCGTTCATAAAAGTCATCCAGGGAAAAACCTGCGCTAATCATGTTGACGGAGAGTTCCAGGGTTGCAAAGTGCCAGTCCTTCCTGGCGGCGATGTAATCCGAAAGTTCAAACTCGCAATGAGCCGCCCCTCCCAGTCCGAGATTGATGAGATCGGCGTTCAATCGGCGGGCGACCTGGGCCACATAGGTCAGGTGCGGACCGGTCGCCGCGCTGCCGTGGGTGATCGATGTCCCATAAGCAAGGTACCTGAGGGCGGGGACTTCCCCGGCTGCGGGGGGTCTGACATCCCCTTCGATCTTTTGAATTCTCAGTGGCGCGCCCCGCAGCATGATACGACAGACTTTCGGCGAAAAGGCCATGGCCTTGCCGTGTTCCTCGGGCATTCGGACAAGCCGGTCAGCCTGAGCATGCAGCTCAACCACCTGGGGCTCCGTGCCAATGACCAGCGACTGTTTACCCTGAAAAGGACCATAGAATATCGACGCATCCGTTTGTCCTTCAGAGGACAGGGTTAAACTAACAGAAGGCCCCTCACAAACAAATCGAATCTCCGCATTGGCTGGGCTGAGCACCTTCTCCTGGGCAATTTTGTTCAGTTTCAATCGGACTGCTTCCGGCGTCCTTTGAAGCCTGACGGGTCCTCCATCGCCAACTTCCACAACCTCGTCGATGTTGTGCAGTTCTACATTGCCATAAATCATGTGTAACCCTCCTCAGTGCGCCAGCCAGATACCGGTCCCAGTGTAACTGTGTCTGAACCGATAACGCAGTCTGACCCGACCTTTACAGTCCTTCAGCTTTGAACGCTGCATCACGCCACTCGATGGCTGCCTTCAGCCCCTCCTCCCGCGAGATTCTGGCAAAATCTCCCGCGCCCGGTCGCATATGGCCGCTCAACGCATGCCACTGCCAGCCGGTCTGAAGGGCCGTGCGGAAGCCCATGATCTCGTAAGCCTGATTGACTTGCTGCTTGTTAGCGGCGAGCAGATCCGGTGCGATGCTTGCCAGCGCCCTGATCTCGCTTTCGACTGCTGCATCGAGCTCATCCGCCGGAAAGGATTTCGCGACCCAACCCATGTCGGCCGCCTCCTTGCCAGAGATCGAGTTGCCGGTCAGCTGAAGGTACTTGGCCTGCGCCATGGTCATCTTCCAGGGGAAGTAAGGCGTATCCGGCGTGGTCTGACCGCGCATCGGGGGATACCCGATCGAGGCATCCTCGGCGACGAACGCGATGTCAGCCATCGACAGTATCTCGGTACCACCGGCGAGACAGTATCCGTGAACCTTGACCACCACCGGCTTCAGCAGATCCCATATCGTCAGCCAGTCCCTCAGGCAGCTGCGTGCAAACTGATCGGTCCAGGAGTCGAAATGCCTCGAACTCACCCAGCCTTCCGGCGGGGTGCCTTGATCCGTATTCGGGGTGACGTCGTAGCCGCTACAGAACGATGGGCCCGCGCCGTCGATGAGGATTACCGTCACCTCGTCGTCCTGCTCGGCCGCTCGCAGTGCGTCAACGAGTTCGCGCCTGAGTTGATAGCTCAGCGCATTGCGTTTCTCCGGCCGGTTCAGGGTGATGCGCGCGATCCGATCGCCGCATTTGTATTCAATGGATTCGTAGGTACTGTTCATGCTCGTCATGCTCGACTCCTGTTCGGGTTTGAGAATTAGACCTTTAGTCTATCAATTTGGCTGCGCGGTGACTCCACTTGTCACGTCGTCCTGCCAGGCTTCAAATGCCGCCAGCATCGCCTGGATTCGCTCAGAATATATGTCAGCCAGGTTCTGTTTTCCACCAAGGTCGCTCGCGAGGTCGTAGAGGGTTGTGTCGGGGTTGGACGGGCTTCTTCTGGATGCCATGAAGGAAACAGGCGATTCCTGGCGCGATATCGACAGGAAAACAGGCGATTGGCAGCACTGGCTCGGCTACAAGCAGGTTCAACGGTTTTAATTTATTGCGCCACTGGCATAGGCAGCCGCAATCTCTTCATCCGACAAGTTCAACACCTGGCTTAAGACTTCAAAGCTGTGCTCGCCCAGCATTGGCGCCGGTCCGCGTGGACCATTGTCATAGTTTGAAATCTTATACTGATGCCCTGCATATGGCACCTTTCCCATCATCGGATGATCAAGATACCGATAGAAATCTCGATGCTTGTTCTGCGGGTCGTCAAGTAAATCACTGCTTCTTTGCACAACACCGGCAGGCACACTTTGGGCCTGAAGTTTCTGCATGACCACATACGCATCCAGGTCAGCGCTCCAGGCGCTGATGGCCTGATCAATCTCATCATGCGCAGCCAGACGATCTGCATGATCTTTGTACTTATCCGCTAACCTGGAATTCCCCATCACCTGGCACAACTTTTGCCAGTGTACATTGCTATCAACGGCAATAGCGCACCATCGATCTTCACCCTGACAGGGATAACATCCCTGCGGGGCGAAAAATCGGGAACGATTACCGGCACGGGTCGCAGAAATTCCATTTAGCTGATAGTCCATCAGTTCCGGACCCAGGAAATGCAATGCCGTTTCAATTTGAGCGACGTCAAAGTAGCAGCCTTCACCGGTTCGATACCGATGGTCGATGGCCGATGCCAGCAAAGTTGAAATAAATCGCGGTGCAATAGTATCGGTATAGGCCACCCACGGACCGCTCGGACCAAGGTCCGGCCAACCAGTGACCTCATAGAAGCCAGCGATCGCACCGGCGTGATAACCAAAACCGGCCAATTGTGCAGCAGGTCCTGTCTGTCCCATGAGGCAGGTACTCACCATAATGACCGCAGGGTTAATGGCTTTGATGTCATCATAGCCAAGCCCCATCCGGGTAATCGCACCGGAAGCAAAACTTTCAACAAAAATGTCCGCGCGTTCAATCAGCTTGCGTGCAATCGCGATCGCTTCAGGGTGCTTCATATCCAGGGCAATACTCTTTTTCGATGAATTGAAGTCCGCATAAAACTGCGAGTTGTCCAGACCAGGCTCCATATCCTTGAACGGTGGACCGCCCCTCAGTACATCTGGTCGCTTTACTGATTCGATACGTATGACCTCGGCACCGTGATCCGCCAGGTACTTGGTAGAAATCGGTCCAACGCCCACCCAGGAAAAATCAACCACTGTGAGCCCGGCAAAAGGCAGCGCATCACTCGACTCTGTGGCCATCGGCTCAAAGCCGGATTCCACCAGTTGCGCTTTTACCTCCTCAGTGTGTTCACCGAGGGCGGGCGGCGGTCTGCGAATCGATAGCCCGTCAAACCTCGGCTTTGCCCAGAGGCCAGCTGTACTGACTACCTCACCGGCTACTTCGCGCTTATGCCAATAGTCGCGGCTCTGCAAATGATCCAGCGCCAGTAACTCTTCCAAAGTATTGGCTGGCGCCAACGAGATACTTTGCGCCAAGCCAAACTCAAAAAGTTCCTGCTTGGTCCGCTTGGCAAAAAACGTGTGCAGTAGCCGAGATCCATCAACTACTGTGACATCATGCGCATCGAAATCACGCATGGTTTGGTCGTAGGCTTCCCACTTCATGTCGAGCCAGGACTCGTCAGCGATACCTTTCTCGATCATCAGGGGTAAACAACCCATCATGACTGTCGAACTGGGTAATGCGACCAACCAACCATCGGCGCAGGGATAAACCAGGTCAAACTCTGCCAGCGGAAAACTCAAGCCACAGCGTTGAAAGTTTGCGCCCTGGATACCAAACGCACCCATCGAATTCAACATGGTCCAGGTCATCGCGTTTTGTGCTGACAGGTCGACCAACTGGGCTCGCCCGGTTTTTAAGCGCCGGTGGTGAGCAGCCAGGGCACCTGAAGCGGCTTCAACACCGGCATGGCGCCAAACCTGCGGCACAGTGACCCGCACAGGCGCCCGACCAACCACACCCTGCAAAGCAACCGGACCCGCAAGTGCCGCAATCGTCAAATCACTAAAGGCCAGCTCCGCGTGGGGTCCATCATTGCCAAAGGCAGAAATCTGAACAAAGACAATCTGAGGGTTTAGCACCTCAACGTCTGAATAACTCATGCCAAACGATGACAAGGCGCCGTTCGGTGCTGGCTCAAAAACAAAGTGCGCCTGTTGAATGAGATTTACCAAAACAGCTCGATCATCTTCCGACGCCGGATCCAGAACGATGGATCTCTTATTGCGATTGAACGCCTGAAAGCTCAGGCTACGCAGATCCTCCGGCGCGCCTTCAACAAAAGGAGCCAGACGTCGAGAGTCAGATCCATCCTCCAGCTCAACTTTGATCACATCGGCTCCGAGATCGCCCATAAGCATCGGACCGAGCTCACCGCGTTCATCGGTAAAATCCAGGACTGTATAAGGTGCTAACAACATATCTGACTTGTCTTATCTCTGAATAGCTTTGCCCATTAGCCTGGGTTATTCTTCAACAAATTTCATTGGGCGACAAATAGTATATTAAATGAACGACGCGGCAGGGCCCTGGATGGCCGTTGCCATCTCTACAACCCGCAGGTGCTCTAAAGGCGTCGACATGTTTTTTCTCCTGCTAAGGCCACCAGGTGGCCCGTTTCCGCGTGCAAGCCTCCAGGCCGAATTCGGCGGAGTGGCTAAGGATCGTGTTTGTCACACTAATCGAAACGGCTGTGCAGATCGTCGTGGATAGTAACGAGCGAATCGGTCAGCGCTTCAACTGAGCGTGCACCAGACTGAAAGATAGCCGTGACGTTGATTGCCATCCATTCAAATCCCAATCCCTTAATGCGATCTGCGGCGGCAAGGATACGGTCCTTGTCACTGTAAAAACCCTTCCCTGCCTTATCTCTCGGTGGGTTATCGAGCATCATCTGCCAACCCAGTTTTGATGGATCTCTTCCAGCTTTTTCAGCGTGTTGGACGATCTTCTCTTTTGCTTCGTTCAACTGTTCATTTGACAGTCCCGACATGGCCAACCAGCCATCACCCAGTTGACCGACCCGTCTCAACGCTGCTGCGCCGGACCCGCCTATCCAGATCGGGAGGTCTTTTCCCTGTGGGGGTTTCGGCTCCATGGCCATGGCCTCGATCTGGTTAAAATCAGATGTAAGCGAGATGCTCTCTTCAGACCAGTAACTTCGCAGCAGCGTGATCGCCTCATCCATGCGCTTGCCGCGGTTGTCGAATCCATGACCCAATGCCTGGTACTCGGATTCCTGCCAGCCAACGCCCACGCCAAGGCGCACCCTGCCGCCTGATAACGTGTCCAGTGTACTGATTTGCTTTGCGGTCAATGTCGGATTCCGTTGCGGCAAGACCAGTACTTCGGTACCGAGTCCAATCGTTTTAGTTGCTGCAGCGATAAACGACAGCATGACGATGGCTTCCATAATCGGCATCTTGGGCGGATATCTGGAATCGGGCCTCGTCTCTGTCGCAAAACCCATGACGACATGATCAAACATATCCAGCTGGTCGTAGCCAATTTTTTCAACAGCCTGGGCGAGTTGAATGATGCCCTCCGGGCCCCACCTGTAACTGACCGAAGGGAATTCCACCGTAAGCTTCATGCGTTTCTCCAGAATGACCGCTCCATTACAAACAGTCGCATTATAACCCATCGCCTTTTGCACGAGACGGCTCGCGCCGCAGGGAAAGTCGCTCACCAAACTTGCCAATCCGACCGAGATGCGACGCATTCCCCAGGGCAACACAGCAGATACCGGACTCTTTCGCCCTGGCAATCCCCTGCTCCGTACCCTGCATGCCGACGACACGACCCAGACGCTGACCACCGAGTGTTTCTCCCGTCAAGCAGTTGCACACCTTCACGCGACGCAAACGAACCCGGCGCGGTCAGTCGGTGCGTGCCTTCAATCCGCTCACGTCGATGGCGGTTAACCAAGAAAGGTTGGGCGCTGCTCGAACAAATCGACCCTCTAACGAGGAGGATGGGCGGCGACAGCTTCCTCGTTGACGTCCGTGCCCCACCCCGGTCGATCGGATAACACGTACTCACCATCGACAATCTCCGGCGGATGCGTAACCAGATCGTCCTTCCACGGAACGTCGTCGATGTCGATCTCCATGATGCGGAAGTTCGGCACGGCCGCGCAGAAGTTCGCGCTCATCGCGCTGCAGAGGTGCCCGTAGAAATTGTGCGGCGCGACGTTCACCTCGTGCGCGTCGGCCATCGCTGCGATCTTGTACGACTGCCAGGCGCCGTTCCAGGGCACGTCGATGATGGCGACGTCCATCGACTGGTTCGTGAAATAGGGGCGAAATTCCCGAATCCCGTACAGCGATTCGCAAGAAGCGATGGGCACGTCCGCGTGATCGCGGATGTACGCCAGGCCTTCTGGATTGAACAGGTCGAGCTCGTACCAGAGGAGATTGAAATCTTTAAGGCGGCGGATCACCTTCAGATACCCCTCGATTTTGAAGTTGAAGTTCATGTCGAGCAGGATGTCTACCTCGTCGCCCATGCCTTTACGGAACGCCGTCATTAGCGCTTCGAGGTCTTTCAAGAGATCGGTTTCGGCATTGAGGCCAGGCGCTTCCGGTATGTTGGCGGCGCGTCCGAAGCCGGGACCGTATACGTAGTTCCTGTCTCCGAACCGGTACATGTTGCACTTCAATGCCTTGAATCCCGCTTCCTTGACCTCCGCGCCGAGAGCCTCGATGTCGCCAAGGGACGTGATGGGGGACTTGCCGATCAACTTTGCCGTCGCCTTGTGCATCCGGGCCCCGCCGCAGTGCGACCAATAGACCCTCAGAGTGTCACGCTGCTTGCCGCCGAGGAGCTCATACACCGGCACATTGAGGGCTTTGCCTTTGACGTCCAGGAGCGCGTTCTCGAGCGCCGCAATCGCTTGCGCATTGATCCCGCCCGGGGCTTGCCGCGTCGTCGCGTAAAGCCGCGAGAACGTCGCGTCGTGGGCAAGAGGATCGGTACCTTCCACGACTGCCGCGAGCTTTTCGATCACTTCGGTAGTGCCCCGACTGCCGTGGCTTTCGTTGTACTCGCTGTAACCCACGATCCCTTCGTCGGTGGTGATCTTGCAGTAGGAGAAGATGCGCCAACCGGCGTCTGCATGGAGGGTATCGATCCTGGTGACTTTCATGGCTTTCGATTTAAAGTGGATGACACTTAAAATCTACCACGGCTAAGCCGATGAAGAAACCCCGCGCACCCGTGCAAGTTGGTGCTACCATGCTCACAAAAGGAATGTGCCATTGGATTTAGAAACCTACCAGAAACTCGGCCTGCATGAAGCCTTCAACGACGTACATCGGGGCAAAGTGGTGAATGGGCGCTCGAATGACGAAATCATGGATGCGTTGGACACGCCAGGCGACGTACACTACCACCCGTGCCCGGAAGCGTTTCCCGGCGACGACGTGCCGCGCGGTGAAGTGCATCGGTACGAGGAATGGTCCGAGACGACCGTTTATCCCGGCACGCGGCGCACTGTGTCGGTGTATGTGCCACAGGGCCACGCTGAGGGGAAGCTCGGCCTGGTGGTATTCCAGGACGGCGACGGTTATTTGGACCCCAACCCTTCGTCGGGACGAGTGGAACTGAGCGGGATCGACCGAATGCTTGCGGAGGCCGCCAATGGCTCCCTTCGCGCAACGGCGGTATTCGACACGCTCATCGCAGCGCGAGAGCTCGACCCACTGGTGGGTGTATTCGTCAACCCGGGTCGCCCGGAGGACGTACCGCCTGCCGTAGCAGGAGAACCGCCGCCTGCCGAGATCGGGCACCAGCGCGGCATCGAGTACGACAGCTGCAACGAGCGATACGTAGAATTCCTGCAACAGGACGTAATACCGTTCGTGACCGCAGAACTCGGTCTCGACATCTCGTCGGAGCCCGCAAAACGGGCGATCTGCGGCGTCTCGAGCGGCGGGATCTGCGCATTGAACGCCGCCTGGCACGACCCACAAGCCTTCGGCAACGTCATCAGCCATTGCGGCTCGTTCACAAACATCCGCGGCGGCAACCAGTATCCCTATCTGATCCGCAGCACGGAGCGTAAGCCCATTAAAGTGTTTCTTCAGAGTGGCGAGCGCGACGCCAACATCATCCTGGGCAGCTGGCCGCTCGCGAATAAGCAGGTCGCGGCCGCGCTCGAATATGCGGGGTACGACTATCGCTTCGAGTTCGGCACGGGCGGTCACAACCTGCGCCACGGCGGTGCTCTCTTCGCCGAAACATTGCGCTGGCTGTGGCCTCGAGGATGATGGTTCCGGTGTCTCCTATCAAATAGGATGTACCTTGACCGGCAACTGTGTATATCCCCTGATAAATGTCGACCGGGTCCGTATGGGTTCTCCAACGAGTTCAACCTTCGAATAGCGCTTGAGGATCTCTTCCCATAGCACGCGAAGCTGCATCTCCGCAAGTCGATTACCCATGCAGCGGTGAACGCCGAAGCCAAACGACAAATGCTGTCGCGCTTGGGGTCGATCGATAATGAAATCATTGGGCCGATCGATATGTTCCTCGTCCCGGTTGCCGGATACATACCACATGGTGATCCGATCGCCTTCCTTGATTTTCTTGCCGCCAAGCTCCGTATCACGTGTCGCGTTACGTGCCATGTGGGTCAGCGGCGTTTGCCAGCGGATGATCTCGGACGCCATACTGGGAATAAGACTGCGATCAGCCATCAGTTTGGCATACTGGTCCGGATTCTGATTCAAGGCCAGCACGCCCCCCGATATGGAATTACGGGTCGTGTCGTTACCGCCCACGATCAACAGGATCAGGTTGCCGAGAAGCTCGAACGGTTTCAGATCGCGAGTGTCCTTGCCGATTGCCAGCATGGAGATCAGATCTGACTGAACTGGCTGGTCAATTCTCTCGTTCCAAAGCACCGTGAACCTTGCCAGACAATCCATCATTGCGGCGTTTCGCTCTTCTTGAGACAGATGCGATACGCTTTCGGAATCAGTGATGATGTCCGACCACGTGGTGAGCAAACGACGGTCTTCGAAGGGGAAATCGAAAAGGGTCGCGAGCATCTGGGTGGTGAGTTCGATGGACACGTGATCAACCCAATTGAAGGTTCCATGCTGCGGCAGGTTATCCAGGATCTTTCCCGCGCGTTCACGAATCGTACTTTCCAGCTTTTTGAGGTTCGGTGGCGCGACCACCGGCGACACCGTCGCGCGTTGCAGGTCGTGCGTCGGCGGGTCCAGCGCAATGAACATCGAAACGTAACCCATCTCTTCACGCTGTTCACGATATTTTTCCTTATCCCACTCCCACTTTTCTTCCTCGGTCAGCTGCGGTTTTGGATCAGAGTCGCGACGCTTCCGCAACATCTGGACGCCGTGGGCCGAGGAAAACGTTTCATGGTCGGTATCCACATCGAAGATGTCTCTGTACTTGGTGATCGACCAGTACGGACCGTAGGGGCCATCGGCCGTATAGTGCACCGGGTCTTCCTTCCGCAACCGTTCAAAGAGACCCCAGTGGGCATCTGCCTCGAACAATTCCTCCTGGGCGGGGTCGATGTCCTCCAGGGCAATGGCATAAGGATCGAAGTCGGGGGAATACGCTATTTCAGTCATGGTTCTCTACATCAAATTAATGGCCGCATTTGCAACCGGACCGTCATGCTGTTCTCGTTCTGCTACTAAGACAGTCAACGAGTCAATATCCGCTACTGCCTGGGTATTATGTCTGATGCGGCGGGTTAATTCATTTAACGCCAGGTTCCTTGCAGTCGTCTCGTTGTCTCCCGGCAGCTGGGGCCGTGGATTTCGATGTGGCATGACTGCCATTAATGCTTTAATTGCAGCAAGAAAGCAACAGGAAGCCACTGATGTTAGACACAGCCGGACGAAACGAAGAACGCACAGAAACAAACGGCATGGTGACCGACCCGGAATATCCGTTGGAGAAGCGTGCTGAGACCCTCGTCGATTCTCGTCTGTATTGTACTCGACCCGCATAAATGAAAGGCGATTAAGCTGATTGTTGCGAAGCCACCGCTCTCGCTTCACGGATTAGAGCGATAAGCTCCAACGTACTAAGCGACCTCAGGCTGACGCGGCTTCCCGCCGTGTCTTGAGCTCGACCAGAATTGCCGCGTGGGCGTCTCGGTCAAGTCGATAGAAGGTGAACATCCACACGGCGGCGAACCCGAACACGGCGACGCCGGGGCCGAACAGCAAGCCCAGGCGCACGATAATCTCAGGATCCACGTCCGCTGCCGTTCGTATCGCCTCACCTTGCGGCCAATCGATGAGATCGAGGCTCACGCCTGCGACCAGTCCGCCAAGCCCCGACGTTGCTTTGCCTGCGAACGACATGGCCGCAAAGAAGATCCCTTCCTGACGCCGGCCCGTTTCGAGTTCTTGCTCGTCCAGGATGTCGGCAACCATGGACCCGAACGACACTGCGCCGACGCTCACACCCATTCCCTGAATGAGGCCGATGCCTGCAAGGAGGTAGACCAGAATCGCCGCGTCGTTGTCCGGAAAGAAGCCCAATAGCCTCAGTGTGACGGGAAGAAGCTGCAACGAAACCCACCATGCCAGGCCCCACACGATGGCCGGCTTTTTGTCGAAGCGCCGGTGGAAGTACTTCGTCAGCGGAACGCCCAGGAGGACGCCAATCGGATAAATGATGAGCACCACCTGCACATCCGTCGCATCCAGCTCCCAGAAAAAGGTGAACATGAAAAAATTGAACGCGAACATCACCCCGACCATCACCATGAACGTCAGGTGGCCGAGAAAGAGCCACCTGAAATTCGCATTGCGGAGCGCCACCACGGTCTCGCGCACCACGCCAAAGAGACGAAACGGTTCCGACCGCGGCGGAACCTTCGGCAGGCGGGGAATATCCTTGTGCGTCCCGATCGCGGAGACCCAAATCGTGATCCACATGACGAGCGCACACGCGAGTGCGAACGGCGGATAGTTATCGTTCTCCATTTGCCCGCGCGCACCGTCTTCGCTTTCCGGAAAAAAGAGCGCCACCGACCCGAAGACGAGCAAGCTGCCTATAATGGCGAACGCCATGCGATACCCAACGATCGCGGTGCGCTCCTCGTAGTCGTCCGACAACTCGGCGCCCAACGCGATGTGAGGCACGTGGTACAGCGTCATCGCGCCGCGCGTCAGCACGGCGAAAACCGTCAACCAAATGAACAGCCCGGTTTGACTCAATCCGTCGGGCGGCACGAATGTGAAGTAAAACGCAATGGCGAGCGGTATCGCGGACGCATACATGAAGGGATGTCGCCGACCCCAATGCGACCGCCACGAATCCGACAAATAGCCCACAACTGGATCGGAGACGGCGTCGAAGCAAAGCGCGATAAATAGAGCCACGCCCGCAAGTGACGGCGACAGCCCATGCACCTGCACGTAGAAAAACAGCAAGAACAAGTTGAACGCGTTGCTTTTAATGCCTTCGGCCGCCTGCCCGATGCCGTAGCTCAACTTGCTCGTTAGCGATACCATCACATCCGCTCCGACGGCTCCAGGAACAACCTGGCGTTACCCGCTACTTACAATCGCCCCAAGTATCCCAATATAGTCTCTCTTCTGCGGGTACGAGGGGCGCGATGAATATAATTTTAGTTCAGGTCGTAGTTGAATTGAATGCCGAACGTGCGCGGCCGCCCGAAGCGGTAGCCGACCTGGTTGAGCTCGAAGATGATCTCCTCGTCGAACAAGTTGCGAAAGTATCCGGCGATCTGCCAGCGGTCGCCGCCACGGAGCGTCAAACGCGCGTCAACCGTCTGGTAGGCGGGCGCGGGCTGCTCGTTGTTGGCGGTGTTCCACGATTCGGCGACCTTATAGCCGTCGAGACGCGCTGTCGCGTCGTAGCCGAAGAGCTGAAAGTCATAGGCGAGCGCAACGTAGGCGCTGTGTTCCGGTGCATTCGCCAGGCGGTTGCCGGGAGGAATTGCGGCGCCGCCCGAACTGACCTTGGCCTCCCAGTTGAAATCGCCGCCGACGTTGAGCGACAACGCCTCGGTCAGTTGGGCGCGCACTTCGATCTCGATGCCTTCGCTGGTCGCGCCGCCCGCGTTGAAGTTGAACAAATACTGAAACGGGGTCACGCCCACGACATCGTCGATGGTATCTTGCACCGCGACGATCGTGTCTTCCCAGTCGATCCGATACAAGGAAGCCGTATAACTCACCTGACCGTCCAGGATCGTTGATTTGATACCGAGCTCGTAGTTTCGAAGGGTATCGCCATCGACGGTCTGATTGTCGACCAGCCGCTGGTAATGGGCTTCCGCAATGGCATTACCGGCCCGCACCGCGTCGAGTTCTGCGAGCCTTCCGGTGAGGTTAGAATTGACCATGCCGGGCCTGAATCCCTCGGAAACCGTGCCGTAGATCATAGTGTCGGGCAAAGGCCGCCAGGTGAGAGTCACCTTGGGGGAAACCTCGCTCGTGTCGACAGATAAATCGCTCACAGGGTTCGTTCGCGTATCATCCAAGCCAGCGGCCACGATGCCGTCGAAGGTGACGTTGGCAGAGCGGAGACCCGCGGTGATCTCCCATTGGTCGTTGATGCGGTAGCTGACCTCGCCGTAGACTGATTCCTCGCCGAAGTCGTTGAACTTCGCGTTGCCCGCGACGAGGCCGTTCAGGAATTGCACGATCAGTGCCTGGTTGGCGATCGGCACGTCAGGGAAGAATCCCCACTGTAAATAACAGTGGGTCTCGATCGTCTGATAGACGGGCGAGCCGCCATTGTAGCACTCGGCGTGCCGGGCGCTCTGGGATTCGTCGTCCTTGAAATAGGCGCCGACCGTCCACTGCCATCTACTGTCGGTATTGTTGGAGACGAGCCGAAGTTCCTGCACGGTGCTGTCAGTTTCTCGGTAAAAAGCGCCGCCCAAGCCGCCCGTCGCCAGGGTGTTGGGTCCGCACACAGGTAAAAAGCCGAAACAAGAAGCAAAGTTGACGATGCCGATGAACGGCGCAGTGCCCCGCGGGCTCGTCTCTTCGTTGTAAGCGGTCTGCCGGTCGAAAGAAGACGTCGACGCGGTAAACGTCGCAAACGGCAGTTCCCACTGAATGCTGAGGTTCATCATCTCGTTGTCGTCGAAGCCGCCATTCGTGAACGTCTCGTGAGCAAGGTGAGTGACATAGGGATCGCGGCGGAATTGGTCCGTTTGTCCGGCGCAGGTGGTGCCGGGCAAGTCGTAGGGGGGCACCTGACCGCCCGGGTCGAACGGCGTCGATTCGGTAAAGCAATGGAAGGCGATACCGGGGCCGTTATATTCGCCGTCGATGCGGTTGTACATGCCGGAGATCTCGAGATCCTCGGTCGCGTACCAAGCGAGTTTCACGCGGTAACCGTTCTCTTCGAACGTGTCGACGTCTTTCCTGTTGGCCGGGGCTACCTGATCGAGGACCCCAGCGCGGTCACGTTTGTAAATGACCGCGCGCAATCCCAGGGTATCCTGGATGAGGGGCACGTTGATCATCACGTCGGCGCGATAGGAAAGGTCATCCGACGCGCTGATTGCCTCCATGCCTGCCTGCGCCGACATCTCGAACTCGTTCGGGTTCACCTTGTTGGTGATATAGCGGATCGAGCCGCCCATGTTGCCTTCGCCATAGAGCGTGCCCTGGGGACCCTTCAGCACCTCTACCCGTTCCATGTCGAACAGCGACGCGAGCGGCTGCGACTTGCCGCCCGAGTTGTTGTCGGACATTGGAATGTTGTCCAGGTAGACCCCTACGGACGAGCCGCCGCCTGCCGGCGGAGTTATGCCGCGCACAGACAGAAAGTTTAAGGTCTGCGTGCCCGTGCGGTAAGACAATCCTGGAATCGATTGATAGAGCGTCTGAATGTCTTCGATGCCCTTGACCTGGATATCCTCTGCGGTGACCGCCGAAATAGCGATCGGGGTATCCATCAATCGCGTATCGCGATAAGTCGCTGTGACGATGATTTCCTCGACGACACCGGACGTGTCACTGCCCGCGTCTTCCGCGGCTGTCACCGCCGCGCCGGAAGTGGCGAATATGGCCGTGGCGATGGCGTTGCCGATACGGCCAAATATTGAACTCTTTTTAGTATGCATTGTATCTTTCCCCGTGCTCTGCCTGGTTGCAGACACCGCGACTTCTGCCATCGGTGTCACCGTCAACACACCCCATTCGTTGATGCGACCTTGAAGTCGGGTTCCGGCCAAAAGCCTTGTCAATGCGGCTTCAACCGCGAATTCGCCATGTAGTCGACGTGTGGTTACCCCACGCACCTCCTCCGCGACGAACAACAACGACACTTCGGCCTGCAATGCGAATTCATTCAGCGACACTTCGGCTGACTGTTCCGCTATGTCAAACTGACGCGTATCGTCGGCAATCGACAGGTTGGTCAAACTCAACAAAAGGACGCCGATCAAGATAGATCGCACGACCCTTTGGTATGTCTGAACAAATGAGACAACACAGAAAAGAAAATCCGCCATATAAATATCTACTGAAGTGGACCGGCCCTCAGGGTGTATTGGGTCGCAGATAAATAATGTCACCATCCACTTCAGTGGAGGTGATATTGAAGTCGGCGGCGAGGGTGCTTAACAGCGCTGCGGTATCGCCAGTGCGAAAATAACCACTAAACGCCAGATCTCGCAGACTGGGATCGGAAATCACAATCTTACGCGGTGTATAGCGAGTAACCTCAGCCACCACCGTAGACAACGACTCATCAGAGAACCTGAGCATACCGTCGCGCCAGGCAAGACGCCCGGACAGCTGCGGTGGGTCGAGTGTTTGTACCGGGTCGATCGTCGCGCCGTCAAACACGATGGTCTGGCCCGTATTGACCTGTGCTGCCGCAGCACTGCTGGTTGCCACAGGACGCTGTCCGCTGACCGTACGGCCAACTGTTACCCGACCTTCACTGACCGTAACACGCACGGACTGTCTCCTTTCGAGGCGTACCGCAAACGCGGTGCCAATCGCGACTACTTCACTTCGTCCTGCTCGGACGACAAATGGTTTTTCCGCATCCGGCGCAACATCAAAGAACGCTTCCCCCTGCAGCAACCTTAGAAAACGCCCGGCATCCCCATAGGTGACTTCCAGATGGCTGTTGGTATTAACGTGAACTTCTGATCCATCCGGCAGGGATATGATACGCTGTTCCCCAATAGCGGTAACGTATTGACCATTGGCAGCCACATACGTGGCATCAGTCGTCGTCGACTGTAAAAACCAGCCCAGGGCGCCAAGCAATACGGTGACGCCAGCTACCGCAGCGGCATTCGCAAAACCCCGCCATCTACTGTGGTCTGTGCTATCGAGTACATCCTGTTTCTCCACTGGAACCAGCGCCCGCCCGAGGGCGAGGATGGCCAGATCATCCCACTCGGATGCTACGTGCTCGAGCGTATCGCGATGCTGTTTGCTGCTTCCAGCCCATTCCCTTAAGGAAGAGAGATCTGCAGTGGTTAAATGGCCTGCATCAAGTTTTGCAACCCAGATGGCGGCTTCACTAATCAGCTGCTCTCGGTCTGGAAAACTAACGATTTGATCACTCATTTTCTTGATCCTGATTCAGGTTGGACAGCGCAATCTGTGCCAAACCCTTGGCAATATGTTTTTCCACTGTACTCTCGGCAATGTCCAGGCGACGGGAAATTTCCCGCTGCTTGAGTCCTTCCACCTGCCGCAGCAGGAAAACTTCGCGCACTCGCGGCGATAGCCGATCGACTGCGGCGCTAGCCCGCGCCAGACGTTCATCAATGGCCGCTTTTGCAGATGGACCGTCGTCATGCTGTTCTTGTTCTGCTACTAAGACAGTTAACGAGTCAATATCCGCCACTGCCTGGGTCTTATGTCTGTTGCGGCGGGTTAATTCATTCAACGCCAAATTCCTGGCCGTCTTGAACAAAAATGCTCGAGGAATATCAATATCGGTCGAATGCTCCGCCTCGAAAGTTTTGACAAAGGTCTCTTGCAGTAAATCTTCGACATCCTCACCACACTCAAAAAAACGGCGTAGAAAATGACGCAGCGAGCCAACGTTACTTTGAAATGCGCTGACAACCGGAGTCTCTTTGGCGCCCGGTATTAGTTTCATTCTCACTCCCCTCATGACTTGAAGCCAGAAACTCAAGAGTATACCTGAGTATACGCAAGAACAAGGCAATCCGTGGTCACAGGTCGTGACTTCCGGCAATCTACAATCGAGCTGGTCAAGCGTCAAATTCCAACAGCTCAACATCGAATCCCAATTTGTCGAGCCCCTGCAGGTAGGCGTACTGACCACCAGGCACGTTTCCCGCCGCAGGAAAGTTCCCGTGCTGCAGCAGCGGCAGGCCAAAGTCTTCCAGGTCGCCAATGACCTGCTTCACGCCATTGACGATAAAGGCAATATGATGGATGCCGTTGCCTTTTTGTTCCAGACAATCCTGCCATACGCTTGGCCCTTCAATTGGTTCGATAAACTCCAACAGAATGTTCTCCAAAGGAATATAACCAACCCGGGCGCGGCCCTCGGTAGGTTCCCCCAGATATCTGCTCTGGGTCTCCTCATGAGACCCGGTTACGGTTGTGCCTGGTGTTTCGATGCCAAATAATTTGGCATACATTGCCAGATATTTTTCGATATCGTCTACGACAAAAGCAATTTGTAGAACGTTGTGCGGTAACAAAGATTTCAAGTGTAGCTCCTTTGATTAAAGTTTCCGGGCATCGGCGATACGTCACACGGCTTTTGCCAGAAAGCCGTGACCCGTCGTGCGATACATTTTATGGAACGTGGCGGTTATCACGACCCCGGCTTTGACGAGCTGTTGCCCAAGCGCGAGATGCTGCGGATCTAAATTATGCTTTTCAACTGCCGCCATGTCGGTGCACGCCATGACGAAAATCAAGTCGCCCTGTTTGATATCCGGGCCGCGGTCCGCATCCCGCGCAGCTATGCCGCCGCTATAGATCAACGTATCCGGTTCCTCAGCACGGCAATAGTCCGCGTAGTCCTGTGACATGCGTAGGAAATCGCTCCTTTGTGCATCATCGCCAAAACGCAATCCCAAAAGAACGATGATCACACCACTCTGAATCCGCGTACTTCCACCGCGTTCCCACCAACCGAAGTCCGGCATATCGAAGAAACTGGTGCTCATGACCCGGCGTTTCGTCATGCGGCGGGCACCCATGGTCTCGGTTAGCGCTGCATGGGACGGACGCTCGACATGGAATTTCAGGCTCGCACTGCCGCGCGCATAACGTTCGCAAACGAGCACGCACGATTCGTCTTCGAGTGACACCGCCGCCGCGTAGGCCGTCGTTTCCGGCTCTGCCTCGAGTGCATCTTGTCCTCGCTTCTGCCACTCTTCCAACCAGTCGCCCATGGTGGTTTCGTCCGTGCGGATCTGAAATTCAACAAACGCAGTCATTGAGGCATTGGGATCTGTCATTGGTGCTCTCCTTTTTTAAACCCGGCAACTCAGCTTGCCGTCTGTTTTTTCCGGTGCTCCGCCAGCTTCTGATATGAGATTGTCTTCTTACAGTCCACTGGTTCTCAATCAGTTCTGGTCTTGGGTTCTGTAGTCACAAAATCGGTTGAATCATGCATTAATCCGTTTCTGAGCGTGTTCATAAAGGTTGTGATCACGAACTCGTCTCCGGGGTAATTGTCGTCTTCAATCATCCGGTCAAGAAAGGTGTATGCGCCGAGGATGAGGTAGGCGCGTGTGCGCAGCTCATCAGTATCCATGGCTGGCAGTTCACCGCTATCTATGCCGCTCTCCATGCGCTTGACAATGTTTGCCACGTGGGTACAGGTCCCTTGCCGGTACAGCTCGGGCTCATGCAGGCGAATTTCTTCGGACAGGTGCACAAAATTTGGATTGGCGTGCAGAAACTCGAGGTAAACCCCGAGTATCGCCGCCTGATATTCGAAGAATCCCAGCCCGTCTTGCGGCAGCGTCAGGTGCAACCAGAAGTTCTGGACCTGTGAAGACATCAGTTCATGCAGCATTTCCTGGCGGGAGCCAAAGTGGTAGTTCAGGATACCGACTGCGACCTCTGCCTTGGCGGCGATATTTGCCATTGAAACCTTGTGAAAACCGACCCGCACGGATTCTTCGAGCGCGGCAGCCAGAATTCGTGCGCGCGTGTCTTCCGAACGTGCATATTTTCCCCTGGGTTCCGGCTGAATACTCTGGTCTGATTTAGACATTATTGAATAATGAATCAATATTCGATTTAATGCAATGCTTTTGTTGAAGGTGTCTGAAGAACATATACTCCCCTTTGCTGTTACGGATGCAGATCTGAACCTGATTGGTGGCAAGGCGATGATCGCCAAGAGCAATCTCCCAGTCAGGTGCCGTATGGCAGCTTGATCCAGAACCCACCATAGACCTGCTCCTCATGGCTGAGGCCGGTCTCGATGTGACGTGTAGCTCACTATTTTGGTCTATGGCACAGGACCTTTAGCTGTATTCTGTTCGAGCCCCAAACTGAGGTCGTATATCTTCAGCGCAGAGACAATGAATCCATAAAATTCGAACGATCAAATTCGTACCATTGACTATCCCCTCTATGGTCGGTAGCTACCCAATTTGAATCCCTAATTTAAGAGCTTCAGGTCGTTCAGTGAACGTTCTGGTAACAATGACAGGCTTGAGAAGGTGCCTTGGCATCCTCATTGAAGCGCACATTGGGGACTCATCCGCTGTGCCCTCTCCGTAGGCTGCACGCAATCTCTTGAACTTTGTCTGATCCATGCGACCTAGATTGTCGCCAGTGCCTGTTCAAAGTCAGCCAGCAGGTCTTCTATGTGTTCAATTCCAACTGATACACGCACCAGAGAATCGGAGACGCCCATTGACTCACGCTCGGACTTGCTCAGGCCCGCATGGGAAGTCGTCGCTGGCAGGGTCACCAGGGACTCGACGCCACCCAGGCTCGGGGCGGACATGGCGATCTCAAGGGATGACAGCAGAGCGGCCGCGCCGTCGGGTTCGGTGTCCGGTTCAAAGCTCAGCATGCCGCCGAATCCATCAAAAAGCTCCTTGGCACGTTCATGCGCGGGCGAACTGGTGAGTCCTGGGTAATTGACCCACAGCACTTTCGGATGCGCGGCGAGCATTTCCGCGAGTTGCTGGGCACTTTTATTGTGTTGCGCCACCCGCACGCCGAGGGTTTTCATTCCGCGATGCAACAGGAAACACTGATGCGGATCCATGCAGCCCCCGAGCAGGTCAAGGTGGTGTTTGATGGCTTCCACCTGCGCGCCGGAGCCAGCGATGGTCCCTCCCACTATGTCCGAATGTCCGTTGAGGTACTTGGTCGCACTTTGGAGCGAGAGATCGTAGCCAAGTTCGCAGGGGCGAAAATTGACCGGACTTGTGAATGTGTTATCGATCATGCTCACGAGTCCGTGGGATCGTGCAAACGCAACGACCGCAGCATGATCCGCCACTTCAAGCAATGGGTTGGTCATCGCCTCGGTGTAGATGACGCGCGTCTCGGCGCGCAGCAGACCCTCCCATGTCTCGGGCGCGTTGATGTCGATGACGCTATAGGTGGCGCCGAATCTCTCAAGCAAGCCGAACACGAACCCATGAGTCCCGCCATAGAGACACTTGCCGATGAGTAGGTGCCCACCAGGACAGAGATTCGCCAACAGGCTGGTGGTGATGGCTGCCATGCCGCTCGCGCACACCAGGGCAGCTTCAGATCCCTCGAGGGCGCAGAGCTTTTCCGCGAGCGCGGTGTGGTTTGGCGTATTGCTCAGGCGGATATAGGAAATGTCGTGGTAGGCCTCGCCCTCGACGGTCTCGAAGTTGGCGGATTGGAAGATCGGCATCACCGCTGCACCGCCGAAGCGGGGCCTGGGTTCGCCAGCGTGAATCATGTCGGTTTCAGGGCGTCTTCCCTTCAGGGTCGTCAAGCGATACCTCCAATAAAGTGAAGAGCGCAAACGCGTCCTTCACAGCTAGAGTGGTTGGCAGCCTGGTTGATGGCTCCAAACCTGTATTGTACCTCAATTCCTGCCAGTGAAAATCGAGCGAAGTCGAGAGACTTGGTCAGCGAACAGGCGTGGTTTTCATTACACGCTGTGGTGGCCTGTAAGTCTAACCAGCCTAAGAAGCTTGAGCGGCTGCTATGTCGATACATTACGAGGCCTGCAATCTCTGAAAAACGTCTGTCACTGGCCAGCAATAGCAATTTGATTGTAGCCTTGAAAACACCTTGGCACGAATATGTTATTCCAACAAACCCAGCAGATGATCAAGTGCAGGTTGACCAACTTGGTAACAAGGCATATTCGATGACGTGGGCGCAACGACTGAAGCGCGTCTTTTCGATAGCAATTGAGACGTGTGAAAAGTGTGGTGGCAGGGTTCAGATTTACTTGGCTGATTACGCGAAAATGTGGTTTATTCTCCTTATCCCCACGGATCAATCCGATACTTCCCAGTGGCCTCCCTGGTCGGGCCGACGCAGTACAGGTGACCTTGTAATTTGAGTTTACTGATCTGCCTCAATATAAGCCCGCTTCGATATGACTAACATAAAGCCCAGTTGCTCTGTGGTTATGGATGAGTCCTCACTGATAAGCGTGAGTATCTGATTTTCAGTTTTTGGTGAACTTTACGGCTACCTCTGGGCCGATTCATTGGCTATCCGGATCGCTCTGGTCAAGATGCCAACAGTTGTCGAAGGGTTACCGTGAGGATCCCCTTCCTCCTCACGACGCTCTACCAAGACTTTTCCACGCTCTTCCGCTGCTTCGACACGGGTCACCAAGTCGTCGCAATCTGGGATCTTTCCTTTACGATTGTCGTATTCCGGCCGCAGTTTCTTCAGCTTTCTCTGCACAGCATCACGATGGTCGGGTCGGTTGTAATCCCCTTCATGCAGGATTAGCCAAAGCTCGAAGCAAGGGTTAGAACGTGCAACTCCAACGTTATTAGCTTGACATAGACTTATTGCTTCGTCGAAATTTGGGTGTTCATCACGGTCAAATACTGCCCACACCTCGTCGTTCTCTTCGAACGAGTTCTTTTTACGTCGACTTGTTTTGGTCATTCCCTGGGATTTCGCAAATTTAACTGCCTCCGTTGCTATAGTCATGGGAACTCCAACTCCCGGTTTGGTTTCGACAGTAATTAACGCCCCAGTCAAGGTCCGTTTGAGCGCAGAAAAATAAGCCGGTTCCGTATTCTTACCTTCGCAAAACAGGAAAAAATGTCGTTTCGATTCTCTACTCGATTTTTGTCGTCGGATTGGCGGCATCTTGTAGCGTGCCCTTCAATTCGACTCATGAAGTGGCAATGTTATGTCGTCACTTGGCAGCGCTCCAAATCGGCCTTGCAAATACCCTAATTCAATATTGTCATCCTTGCGCGTTCGAATATCCGTTAGCGGATAAAGTTCCGTAGCTCCCTCCGGGGTCTTTTCAGTAAACCAAAGTTGATCGCGTCTCAGTACGGACGATTTCATCAGTTTGGTATTGTGAGTTGTCGCAATAAGCTGTGCGCCATTTCGGTTTATCTCTGGCTGGCAGAATAACTTCAGTATCGCTTCACTGGCATAGGTATGCAGGCTGGCATCCACTTCGTCTATGCAAAGCGGGGTCCCCTTATCCAATGCCTGGTATGCTAGGCCAAGTACTATCAATAACCGCCGTGTTCCTGCGCTTTCTGAATCCAGGTCAAGATAAACCGACTCTCCCTTCCGGCCACGATGAGCCAGTTCAATAGCTACACGCTTATTTTCATCATCATCATCGAGATCAATTTTTACGGAATCACCTAAGAACCTTTTAAATATAGCGAATATCTCGCGATTCATTTCTCGACCTTTTTCCGGAATTTCAGTTTCCCTTTTTTGGTAACCAATAACCCCGGTATTGATCGATTCTAAGAAATTGATCACGCGCGCATCCGGACCATCTCCTGCAAATTGAGCTGAAGCCATTACACCTGGTATTGAAATCGTACTGGCAAACTCAATCGACCTGAAATACTCATATATTTTTGACAGCTGCTTATGACCGTTCTGTGCTGCCGCTGACAAAAACAGGCTATTGGCTCTGGTCAACCCGGCAATATTGTTGTTCTGCCCTCTCAACCAGCGCCCAAAATTAAATCCGCTGTTATCGCGCTCAAACATTCTTCTGCGATGCGACTTGGGAAATTCGTACAGCCACTCCGCGGCAAAAACTTCATCCGTTGTTTCAAATCCATAATGGTATCTTACGTCATGGATGACGAAGTCGATTTCGAATCTGGATGGGGTTTGCGAGCAAGTTGTGTCAAGCTTAAATGCATGACGTGGTACACCACCACCGGGTTCCCCCCGGGTATGCGACCACAATACCAATTTCTGCATGGTGGCTATCGCATTCACGATATTGGATTTGCCTGATGCATTGGCGCCATAGATCACTATCGCGGGCAAAACTGATCCGCTTTGCACCGCTTTGCAGTCAATCAGCCCATCGTCTCGATCTCTCAAGGAAGATGCAGCGAAGGACAATTCCTGCCTCTCGTGAATGGAAAGGTGATTTGCTACAGCAAAGCGTAACAGCATTGGCTTATTCCTTTTGGATCATTTAGGTGACACAATTATAGCATTATTCGTAAATTTTCCGCAAATTCTCACGTAACGTGCAATCATCTATGTTAAATCATATCAGATCGTGACCCTGCCCCCTTTGTTGTCATAGGAGCTACCCGCACAGTAGATAATGCAGCCATTTCATTGGGTGAAATTACGACACATGTCCTTGTTTTGCTGATTTCCCTGCCCTTGGTCGGATTAAGCTTTACGAGCCAGACCTCGAAGCAGAGTCAGGGCACCTCGTTCTGTTGCCAGAGGAAGACGATGCCATGCAGGGCATCATCGGCGCATCTGTTACGTCCAGGTTGGCATTTGGTCCGAATGCCGGAAGTAAGGCCCTGACTCCGCAGTCAGTTCCAGCCAGTGACAATCGAGCGAAGTCGAGCGACTTGGTCAGCAAACAGGCGGGGGTTTCAATACACGCTGTCCAGATTACTCGATCTCTTCGACCGAGCAGACAAGCACTCCACTGGGGGAGACGAATTGGCTGCAGGCCTGCGGCAGGATCTCGTCGTCGAGTAGTCGACCAAAAACCATACCCGCCATTGCCTCGCAACGGTCACACTCCGAGATAAATCGCGAATCGCTGACGATATCGGCCATCACCGGTACATCAGCCTCTGTCCGGATTTTGCCAACCGTTAGACCATTCCCGAAAATCGTGCAGCCTAATGCTAAAGCGCGCGATGTTCCCTTCATGCAGGCTCGTCAATTCCCTTTCGACTGAATTGATGACTTCGCTCAATTCTTTAGTGCAAACTTTCCCATCCAAAAGTTGATCAAGTTTTTCTGCAATTCCCGATTGATAAGTGCGACTTTCGACCAAATGCCTCACTGTTTGTTTGATCAGATCTCTGTGTTTTAAATACAGCGGATCAGGGACACCCAGTGATTCCTGAATGACTTTGTAACGAGAAGCTGAACGACGATAAGCCCACTTGAAGATTTCCTTTAACAGTGAAACGTCGTTTAGTTCATAAACGCCGAGTAAGCCTTCAATGTAAAGTGTTTTGGGGACATCGGTGAAAGACATCGGACAAAAGTTTCGGTTGAAAAGCGGAATGTTTGCAGCCAACCTGGAGACTCTCTTGTTGACATCTTCGAAGGGTTGCAAGTAAGGAATTTGTGCAGATACGAAAAACGCCTGTTCAAATGGGTCCTGAATTTCGTCAGCCTTTCTCAGAATTAAATCAAAGCATTCCTCAATCAGCTGTGGAATTGCGGTTGGCACGTAAACTGATTGCCCTATGTCAACCGGAATCGTTCTTAATCGGCCCTGAGCTGCTGGATTACCTAACAGGTTCTCAGATAAGTATGCGTGCAAGTTGGTAATCGTAAATCTGTTAAAGCTTAACTGATCAGAAGGTTCCGCCAGGAACTCAATTGTCCCTTTATGGTTGAGGATCATTTGAGTTTCTTGCAGGTCCTTTCCGGCCGCTGGCGTGCCATCTTGAATGAGTCTCTCCGTATCCAGAAGTGAGTAAGTATTGCCTTCCAATCGACTCGAGTTGAACGACAAATCTATCAGCAGTCGATTGAGTATTTTTCTGGCATAAGTACCGGCAGGTTGTACCTGGTCTTCAACTTGCCCAAGATCTTTGAGCTCCTCTTTTTCTTCTGCAGTCAAGTAGGAGGACCTGTTCGGCTGGTATCTATCCAGGAACTCTCTTTTGTATCCGACGTTCTCCCTATTTGTGAGTGGCGCGGATACATACTCTTGAACTTTTTCTGCGGCTTCAGAAAGCGGAAATGTGACTTCGCCACGACCCTCTGATTCTACTTCTGGTAGTGTTAGGCGACCTTCTGCGATAGCTATTTGGTATTTCGTGCCTTTAGCAGCACCTTCTTTGCTTGCTTTTCCCTCGTCAATTAATTCTTTTAACCGGTCTCTGATAATGTGAGATTTCAGCGTTAATCCAGCGCTCTTCATTATTTCTTTCGGCGTTAGATACCGGTTCTCTTTGGCAAGCGCTGCCAGGATTTGGTCCTTTTCTAATTGAATTTCTGCTCTTTTTGACATCTTTATATCTAATCTTTTGAGAGGTTATCTAAGTTTTAAATCAAGAAAAGTTTAGATATTTTACTTATTTATTAGATAAAAGGCGAATTATCTAAGTTTATGGCAATTTTTACTCCACAATTCAAAGTGCTTCATTACCAAGAGAAATAGCGTTGTCCCGGACCCAGCGCAGCCCGTGAAGGAGATCTGGGCTAATGTACCTATTTCCTTTGCACACACCCTGCCTTTATGATGCGTCGTGCCGATTTGGACCATTCGAGGTCTGTGTGATGCCAATTGATTCACCTGAAGCCGACCGGGTTCGCCTGTCAATCAAGCTCATCTACGGTTCTGGTCAGTTCGCGGAGGGCGTTAAAAACGCAGCTTTCGCTACGTTCGTATTGCTGTACTACAATCAGGTACTCGGTCTTTCTGGAACGCTGGCGGGCCTCGCCATATTCATCGCGCTTTGTTTTGATGCCATTACCGACCCGGTTGTGGGTTCCATTTCGGACAACTTTAAGTCTCGCTGGGGTCGCCGCCACCCCTTTATGTATGCAGCAGCAATTCCGATGGCGTTTTCCTTTTACTTTCTTTTCGCACCTCCGGAGGAACTCTCATCAGGTGCGCTGTTTGCGTGGATGACAGTATTTACAGTGCTCGTTCGTGGTTCCATGACACTTTATTACGTGCCGCACCTGGCGTTGGGCGCAGAACTTTCGGACCACTATACTGAGCGAACCAGCATCGTCGCCACCGCTGGATATTTTCTGTCTTCGGTCACCTGGCAGTCATCATCTCGGCCTTTGCTATTTTCTTCTTGGATATTGATGGCCAGTCGGGAGATCTCGTCGCGGAAAACTATCCACCATTTGCTTTCGCAATGGCTTTCGTCGTAGTGGTGTCCATCCTTTTTTCAGCTGGCGGAACACATTCCCAGATTTCTAAACTGCCAACCACACGATTTGTAGATCGCAGCGGTTGGGCCATCATGACCGGTGTGTTGAAAGATACGATAGAAGCATTGCACAACAGGTCGTTCAGGTGGTTGGCAGGCGCGACACTCAGCTCACAGGTCATGTCAGGCCTGCAAGCTGCGTTGTCGTTATATATGGCCAATTTCTTCTGGGAAATGGCAGACCAATCAAAGATGCTCCTATTGATGGCAATGCCTGTTGGGTTTGTCATTGGTATAGCGGCAACCCGGAAAGTACACGAGCGTTATGACAAGCGCCGGACCATGATCATTGGCGCCAGTATGACCTTCGTGTTTATGGTATCACCGGTTGTGCTGCGATTAATGGATCTCTTCCCGGCTAACGACAGTCCACTGATCACGCCGATCCTTGTTGCCTTTGCATTTGCATCAGGCATTGGCGGTCTGGCATTGGTATCCGCCAATTCGATGATGGCGGATATCGCAGACGAACACGAGTTACAAACCGGCCGACGTCAGGAGGGCATCTTCTTTGGCGCCATCTCTTTTGCTGCAAAAGGCGCTGTAGGTCTGGGTACCATGATAAGCGGGGTTGCTCTGGATCTAATCCGGTTTCCGGTGGGCGCAGCACCCGGTGAAGTGGATGCCGATACGGTATTCAAGCTCGGTGCCGTGTACGGTCCATTACTCGGTGTTTTTATGGTTTTTGCCGTGTATTGCGTAACTCACTATGGATTGACAAAAGCACTGCACGATGAGATCAAGGTAGAGCTCTCCAAGCGGCGCCGCGGCGGCCTGGGTGAGGAACTGCTGTGAGGAAGTGGAGTTTGTTTTTATTGTCGCTGACGCTACTGGGATGTGAGGATGACAAGCCTGACCAACCTCCCTCCCCTGTTGTTCCGCCTAAGGATTCAGTCGAAACCAATTCACAAAGAAACGCCTACTTCGGCGATACCCATGTACACACGATGTTGTCGATGGATGCCTATGTATTTGGCAAGGGGGGTGCGATAGAACATACGTCCAGCTATATGATGCAGTTGAAATAGCCGCTGGACTTCGTCGCCGTGGCAGATCACGGCATGTATCTTGGCATGATGGCTGAGTTGGCCCGAGAGAAGGCATGCACACGACGATCCAGGATCGCGCGTGGAGTTCACCAATCTGGTATAACCCGTAAATTAACTACAAACAAATACTTCGCAACCCGAAGAAGCTAAAGGTCAGCCATATCGACGGGCTTGCCGGTACGCGACGATTCCAGGATGCCAAGGACCACTTTCATCGTTTCGATGTTGTCCCGCCCGGAGCTTAACGGCTCGCTTTGGTTTCTGATGCACTCTTCGAAGTGCAGGATCTCGTTGACGAAGAAGCTCGTGCCGGGCAACACGATGTCGCTGGTGTCGAGGGGCTCGAACGGCGGATTGCTCAGCTTTTTTGGCTCATCCTCCTTTTCGCCGAACATGACAATGCCAAAGTGCCGAATCGGACTATCGTCTCTGGCGGTCGCCGGTGGCGTCGAGTGAATGGTCCCCTTACTGCCCAGGACCATATAGAACGAGCTTTCTGGCGCCAGATAGGTGGTCCAGCTGCTGAACATATCGCCGATAGCACCGTTCTCGAATTCCAGGATTGCAGCGACCAGGTCTTCTGCACCGTTGGTCATTTGTGGCTGCACCGTCTTGCTAACCCCGGTCACCCGTTTGACGTTGCCAACGTAGTAACGCAGCAGGTCGATGTAATGCACGGATTGGACCTGCAGCACACCCCCACCCGCTTTGGCGTCGATATACCAGGAATCCTGCGGGCCGCGCCTGAACACATGGGTTCGAGCCGCCTGAATCTCGCCCAGTTTGCCGTCGTCGATGAGACGTTTCACAGCATAGGCTTCCGGCGAGTAACGCAGGTGCTGTGCAACCATCAGGGTTACTCCGGCCCTGTCGGTCGCTTCAATCATCGCCCGACAATCCTGCAGCGTATTCGACATCGCTTTTTCGACAATCACATGTTTACCGGCTGCAGCCGCGGCGATCGTCTGGGGCGCATGCAGGTTGTGACCCGTGCAGATGTCCACTGCATCAATGTCCGCCTCGCGCAGCATGTCGTCGTAGTCCAGGTAGACGGCTTCGACGCCCGCTTTCCTGGCGTACTCCTGCGCCAGCGGCGGGACGATGTCACATACCGCCGTAAGCTGCACCCGGTCGGGGTGCTCCAGGTAGGGGGACATATGAAACTTGGAAATACCTCCGGTGCCAACGAGGCCGACTTTCAGTGGTTCGGACATGTTCTTGATTCTCCCTGTGCTTTTTTGGTCACTTATCGAGCCGGATTGTGCTTTTCCACAAAGATCCGCCAGCGCTAGCGTGAACTGATCTCGGGGATTACCTTTTCCGAAATCAGTCGAATACTGTTCAGATCGTCCTCCCGATCAGACTTCGTGCCCAGCATCGTGCAGATGATCTCATCAGCGCCGAAATCTTCGCGCAACTGGTGAATTCGGTCCACGATCTCCTCTGCCGTGCCAAACAGATCGCTTGAACGCTTGGGGACGTCTGCTGGGCGCTCTTGCTTTAGCGAGCGTACCCGCTTTGCCTGTCTGTCTGCCTGCATCCTTTCGGAGACTTCGCGGACTTGGTCGGCCTCCCGCTGCGTGGCCGACACGTGGGTATTTATGCGGATCGCCACGGACGGATCGCCCGGGTGTCCGGCATCCAGCCAGGCCTGTCGGTAGTTCTTGACGTCCTCCTTCAACACCGCGTCACCACGTTCATTGTGCGTGCTGCCGCCGCCAATCGCGATGCGGAAGCCCAGTTTGCCCATCGGTACGAAGCCCTGTTGGCTATCGAGGGGCAGCAGGATCGGCGGATGGGGCTTCTGGACGCACTTCGGCAAGAAATGCGCACCATCAGGGAGCGGCGGGTAGTTGTAGAACTCGCCCTGGAAGCCGGAGAACTCATCCTCCGTCCAGACCTGCCGCATAACCGCCAGGTACTCGTTTAAATGCCGCTGGCGTCTTTCATCACCCGTTGTATCCCCCCCGGCACCGTAGATGAACCGACCATTACTGAGCTGGTCGAGCATGGCGATCTGCTCTGCGGTTTGCAGCGGGTTTGCTGGCGTGAAGTGGTCAAAGACCCAGCCGAATTTTTCGGCGTTGCCCCCACGTCGGTTTATGGGAGAACCGCCTGCCTCGACTTCGGTTGTGAATTCCTCGCCGGGCGCCTTGAGGCCCGGCAGGTGGACCGCAGTCCCGATCTTGATCCGGCTGGTACGGGCAGCGATCGCGGCGGCCAGCAAAAGGGTATGCGGCACCATGGTCCGTAGTGGCACACCCCCGGACCAAACGGTTTCCCATCCAGCCTCGTCCAGGGCGCGGATCTCATCGAAGCTGGCGTCGTAGGCTTGTGCTTGCGACTCGCCGGGCTTCGTAATCCAAAAGGCCAAATAGCTGATTTTCATGCGCCCTCCTGATGCTCATAAATCCGGGACATCCATCATACCCCATCCATTAGATATTGATATTACGCTTGACGTATTATGTGTCACATAAAATTCTATCGGGGTGATCAAGTCCTTCCGTTGCGGCGTTTCGTCGCAAGGAAACGTTCAGTACCAGTGGTCCTCGTATAAAGGTGCGCTTTTTTGGATCTGCGAGTTTTGCCCCGACAGCTGATACGGCAATTGAACATCGGCGCAACGGTAGGGCGACCTCACGATGTAGAGGGTCAGCGGCATCTCCAAACTCAAGCCGCATACACATCGTGCACATTTTCAATCGCTCAGCGAGGCAATCACGTCATCAACAATAGCGTCCGCCTTCTCGCACATTTGTGCCGGGTTGGCATCCTGGATCGGGTGCTGCACAAGAACGCGTTTAGCACCTGACATACCGAGGGCATCAGCCTGGGTTTTCGCGGCATCAGAAAACTCTGTTGATGCGATGGCGACCGAAGGCATTCCCTGAATTTCGAACCATACCGTGTCATGCAAACTGCACGACGTACAGGATCCTCAGTCAGCCAGTGCGACAACAACGAAATCGTTGGCCGCTTTAATTTCCTGGCGCAACTCATCAGGCGCAGGTTTGGAAAAGGTGGGTTTCCGGTAGCGCGTAATTTCAATCTGCGGCAGGCGCTGTTCAAAGGCTTCCTGTAACCGATCAAGCAGCAGGTTGCCCTGGCGCTTGGAAATGTCCATAAAAGCCACCCGTCCTTTGACCGTCTCTGGCCGAGGCGTGATCTGCCTCGCTACGGGGACTTCCTCGTTAGTCGGATCTAACAGTGTCATTGTCATAACAAACTCCTCATCTTCTTACTCTACAATTCTTCTCTACAATAGTGTATTTGAGCATCAATTAAGTGCCCTTCACACTTCGATTTTTCGTGAAACCGGGATGGAACCTATGCTACGCGGAATCCAGCCGTGGAAAAAGGCGGTACATTTTCCCGCCTCGCTACCCGCCACGACGATATCAATGTCTTCGTCCACGCCAAACTTGCTGAGACGGGTACCCGGTTCCAACGCGCTCATCTGAGCTTGTTGTTCAGCCGTGAGGCCTAACTCGGACAGCTGATCAACCGTTTTTTCACTCGCCACCTGCATACGTCGGCGCATCTGCGCCTTACTATAATCATCCCGCTTGAATGTATCGACATGTTCCGGTGACACCACCATCAAACAATTGGAAAAGCCATAGGCCTTGGCATTCAGCATGGTTGTGGTCGCTGCCCCGATGGTACCTGCAAGCGCATCACCTCCCAGTGAGTTCTCATCGATTATGATCGTTGGGCCTCCCGACATTGCAAATACGGTTACAACGGAATCTTCAAGCGCAAATCCACGATCCACGTGCAGCGGATCCCAACAGGAACGCTCCTCCCACTCTGCGAAACACATCGTGAATTTCATTGGATTTGCAAACGTTGACCGTTCGGTTCCCCCGGGTCTGGCGCCCCCCACATTGCGAATCGTGAGCCGCAACGCCCGGCCAATGGTGGCGTTGGCACGGTTACCCTGGCCCAGCGCACCGAGGCCCATATTCATACCAATCCGATGACGAATAGGTCCATTGACCACCATGACAGGACTCGCGCCCATGGTTGTTGCCATGACGCCGTGTATGTTGAAATCATCGGTACACACCGCTTCCACGGCCGCGATCACAACAGGCAAATATTCAGGTTTACAGCCGGCCAGTACAGAGTTAATGGCGATTTTTTCCACCGTGACTTTAGCCATATTCGGTGGCATTACCGCCACGACCTCCTGGGAATCGCGTTTCGTACCGGAAAGCATTCGCAACACCCGCTCCGGTGTGGGAGGTATTACAGGCAGGCCATCCGAAAAACCCTGATCAAACATAAACTCAAATTCATCATCAAGACTACCCACCTCAATGCGTCTTGCACGAATCGGACTATTCTCCGCCTCGGCACGCAGACGATCTGCATGCATGGGATCGACCGATAATGAACCACAACCAGGCCGCCATTCGGGGAGCGCCGTCCAGTCGAGGGTACATTCACTGCCCTTAAACTGATTCAGCATGTCACTGACCAATGCCTGCCACTCTTCGCGCACGAAACCAATTCTCTCTGATTTCGTGTGTCCTTCGGCATTGGTCATAAGTAGTGTAGGTACCGTTTCAACGTCCGTGGCAAAAGACACCTTGAGCGCACTGTCATCCAGCAGGCTGAACGGTAGCTTAAACTCTTCTGCCAGTATCTGGTTACCATCTGCAGTCTGCCCTACCACAAAAAAGTCCACATGGTCAGCGAACGCTTCATACAGGGACGCCAATACCGGCATCACTGTTCTACAAGTTGGACAATCTTCTTTTACGAAACACACCAGACTGGGGCGGTTACCCGGAAAACTAACCTGCTGCCCGACCAGATCTGTGAGAGAGAACGATGTGAGACCAGGCATCTGATACCTCTGCTGAAACTCTGTGTTAGACGAATTGGGAGACTATACAGACAATTTCTGCACATCTGTAAGTGCCCGCAAAAAAACTAGGAGGCTGTCCGAGAACTGCGACCGTAGCGAGGGCGAGAATGATTGAGTCATATTTTTTGGTTATTTGAGGCAAATATTGTACATATTAAACGAAAATAAGCGGAAAATATGGCCAATCAGGCTTGTCCGCAGTAGGTTAGTCTGTTCTCGGACAGCCTCCCAGTATCGTAGGAAAGTTGGTGAGTGTCTATTAACAGAAAAGAATCATCTGATAAGTGACGGTTATGGTTTTGGCCTGCCCTAATAACTAAGCATCGGTTCATGAACGGCATCTTCGTCGGCAATCACAAGCCACGGAAGACCGATTCGTTTACCTGCCGATAGCTGCTTATTCAGCCACGACTGAGCAGGCTCATGCATTGGCGAGTCCCTGTTGATTGCGTAGATCAGTATCATTTGCGCAATTCGAGCTTCCGCACCAGTTCCTGATCCTCGAGTTCACCAGCGAGTTGATTCGCCTTAGTCAGGTCGATGCCCGGTAGCGGTGAACCAAGCGAAAAGGTTCTAACTTTGATCCTTTTCTGTTTTGGCGGTGTTGATTGTCGCAGCCCGGCGGCGAGAGTCTCATTGACGACGTGCTTGAACGACTTTCGAGTTTCGTAGGATCGCTTCTTTAATTCCGCGGCAATCGAATCATCAATGGTCAGTGTGGTGCGCATTCAGCGCATCATAACATAACGAAAATAGCATCAAAACATCAATTCTGAACACGCAAATCCTAAGCTGGAGCTAGACCATCAATGAATCGACGTGCAAGCTGGTTGTTGATAAAACACAAAAATGGATAACAAACGGGGTCGGAGTAAAGTGCCGGAGTAAAACGTCACGCTTTTGCAGCAACGTTGAGTTTTACTCCGGCACTTTACTCCGACCCCACTATTTTTATGTATATATCTTATTGTTTTTATTAGTATTTTAGTAATATATGGGAAAATTACAGGAATTGCATAGAAAACTCGATTGATTTTTGATGCATCGAATACAAAGATACTCTTGCGATAGTTTGCAAACTGCAATTTTCCAGGGGAGATACCTTTAATGAAAAAACTCATTTCAATTGTGTCATTGGGATTGGCACTGACCCTGACGGGATTCCCATCTGCTTATTCGGCAGATGACGAAGAAAGGAGGCACAGATTATGGTAGCAACTCTTAACGCCGTTACGGTCGTGCATAACGCCTTTCGCCGCGATCTCACCGAGATCGACCAAGCCGTGTACAAAGTGGCCAGCCACGGTGGAGACCTATCTCCTTTGATCGACCGACTCCAATATTTCAGCGATATACTTGATCGGCACGAAAAGGGGGAAGAACATGCCGTGTTCCCCGAGGTGGATCGGGTGGCGCCACTGCTGAGCCCCCTATTTGTCGACGATCACAGGGAAATGTCCGAAGGATTGGGCAAGGTAGTAGACGCACCGGATGAGTTAGCCGCTGCGCGTGCTTCGGCTGTTCTGCACACCCAGGTGCGGATTCATCTGGCCAAAGAGGACACCTATCTCTACCCGGCACTCCGGGAACGCATAGACTTGGAGGAGCAAGCTAACATCGTTGGTCAGTTATGGGGCAGATCGTTTCCGCCGGACGACGTTTTGCCACAATACATGAACTGGCTATACGGTCTAGTGAACCAGGAGGACCAAGCGACCATCACCATCGTGTGGAAGCAGCTGATGACGGAAAAGGTTTTCGCAGTTTGCACGCCACTCATCCAGGAAGCCGTTACAACCGACGACTGGTCGGAGCTGACAAAACGCGTTCCAGGCCTGGCGTAATTTGTGTGTCTATAGGAGCCTTCAGCGGGCCAAAAACTTGTCCTGCCTATCATCAAACTGCAGGCCAACATTTTGGAAATACGCCAATATCACAACTAACAAACGGGGTCGGAGTAAAGTGCCGGAGTAAAACGTCACGCTTTTGCAGCAACGTTGAGTTTTACTCCGGCACTTTACTCCGACCCCACTAATTTTGCGAAAAGCGTGACGTTTTACCACTATTTCGACCCCACTATTTTCCTCCGACCCCACTATTTTCTCCGACCCCACTAATTTCTATCCAGCCTTATTGCATCCCAGGCCATTTCAAATGCAGTTTCAATGTTCTTTCGTGTCATTTTGAAATTTCCACTTGTTCTGGAATTGGCCAGCGTCCCGAGCGGGAGAAAAACGAAGGCCTTTAGCAAACTAAAATCTACTTTTTTAATGATTTTTTCTGTCGCGCCAGATTCAAGGGCTGAAAGGAAGGGTTGAAAGCCATCCACGCTCTGTGTGTCGTCGACAAGGTCGCTGTATGGTGAACTCAGGAACTGGTCGCGGTACTGCAGGAGATCTTCGTTCTGTGAAACAAACTTGAAAGAGTGATACCAGAACTTTCGAAATGACTCCTTGAGAGGAGATGATCCATCGAATCCTTTCATTGAGGCAGAAGTTTTTTTCTTATTTATTTCAACAAAGATTGAAATCAGGAGGTCTTCTTTGTTTTTATAATAAATGTAAATCGTAGCGGGCGACACATTTGCTTCTTTTGCTATTTTTGCAACCGATGCCGCCGCGAATCCGACTTCATTGACCAGCTTTATCGTGGCGTCGAATATTGCTTCCTTCTTATTTTCATCCTGTAATCTCATGTCTTATAAATAAATGATCATTCACTTATTGTCAAGCGAAGAATCGTGTGATAGCTTCACTGTGAACGGATGGTCCTCGCAGTGCAGAAAGGCCAGGCGGCCGCCGAAGGGGGTGATTGCTTTCATACTACTATGCAACAGGAGTAATCGATGCAAAAGTTAACGACTGGTGACGATTTCCCGAATCTGACACTGAACCTGACAGACGGAAGTACCCTGGAACTTCCCGGGGATATCGACACCAACTTCGCGATTGTGTTGTTCTATCGAGGCCACTGGTGACCCTACTGCATCCGCCTTCTGGCTGGATATGAAGAGCGCCGTGCCGCGTTCGCAGAACTGGGTGTCGGCATATTTGCCGCTGCCGTTGATGCTAAGGAACAAACTCTGAAAGTTGCGGCATCACTTGGTTTTCCTGTCGCCTATGGCGTGAAGCGCGAACAGGCAGATTTGCTGGGCGCCTGGTGGGACGAGCAACGCGCGTTTATACAACCCAGTGAATTCTTGATTCGAGGTGGCAAAGTTGCAATGTCCACCTACAGCAATTCGCCCATTGGACGGATGGACCCGGCTGAAATGCTTACTCTGTTAACAATGATCACTTCCCAAAGCAAAAAGTAAAGTGAGGTCGCACGCGTTTACAGACCAGATGTGAATCAACGACAATTAAGGAGACCGGTAAGATCATGCAGCCGATTCTTCGATCTGCTCGTGAATCTCGACCGTACCGGCATCGCCATCAATGGTGATCATCTGACCATGTTCAATGCGTTTGGTCCCGTTACCGACACCCAGCACGGCAGGGATACCATACTCCCGGGCAACGATCGAGCCATGCGCGAGGATGCTGCCCATGTCAGTGACGAGGCCCACGGCATGGGCGAAGAGCTGCGTCCACGCGGGTGTCGTCAGCGGTGATACCAGAATCGAACCCGGCGCCATCTTGTCGAACTCCGTGGGGCCAAGGATCACACTGGCCGAGGCAGTGATGCGTCCGGAACTGACGGCAAAACCACGCATGGCGTCACTGTTTTCGTCGTTCCTGATCTGCGTTTCCTTGAACTTGATGCCCGGTACATTGCTGGCTTCGTCAGGCACCGTACCCGGTGGATGGTGACGTTTCCTCGCCTCCCGGAGCTCGCGGCGTTCTGACGCCAGCCTGCCCAGCTCAGGTAACGCTTTGCCGGATTTGCGCGCTGCAATCGCCTGATCCAGTTCATCGGTGACCAAAAAGTAAGTGTCTTCCGGGGTCAGAAACGTCCCGGCTTCGACCATACGACGACCCAGCTCTGCCACCATCGGGCGCAGCACCTTCCAGGTATAGCCGAAGTAGAAGGCCACCTCCTCGCGTATGTAGTTGTACTTGCGACCCAGCCACCACCGGTAACGGAACTGCCAGTATTCGATGCCGGTCAAGAGTTCCGACACCTCGGCAAACTTCTGGTCCCGGATGGCCTTCGCTTTGATCTCCTGGTTCTTCGGATCGTAATCCGGGTCGCCCACCATGGCCTTGATCGTCGCAAACAGGGCGGACGGATCTTCCATCTGGGTTGGCTCCACAAAATCCATACTGTAGCCCTGATGTCCGTAGGTCTCGAGGTATTGATCGATAACTTCCACTACAGCGGATGCATCCGCATGCGCACGCAACGTATCCATGAGGAATTGAGCTGGCGTCACGATGACCAGGTAGGTCAGTTCTTCGTGGGCGCGAACCAGTTTGGCAATCTCAAAGAGATCCCGGTTCGCCTGCATGGTTTTTGATTCGATTCCCGAGAGAAACTGACCGCTGATGTAGTTGTGATCAGGCAGATGGTATTGCAGGAAATCCTGCAGATGGGAGTCCGTGGACTTCGCCACGCCGAACGTGTGACTGGCATTGCTCGACCAGTAGTTCCCCTCTTCGTGAGCCATTTCAGTGATACCGGCGAGCAGTTCTTCATCGCTGGCCGTCGTCAGATCCAGTCTCGCCCACTTTTCACCAGTACCTCTCAGGCGCGGCATCGTCTCGTTGTGCCATTCGGCCAGTTGCCGATCATTGAAGGCGGTCTTGCTGGCGAACATATACACCGAGGTTTCGGTCTTTGGCATGGTGACCTGGTGAGCCAGATCGTCGATGTTCTGCGATGCTGCAAACTCGCGGAAGGCCTTGCGATCTTCCTCAGAAAGATCCGCAACCATCAACGCCATATCGTGTTCTTCGTGCTCTGCTACCGACTGCTGTTGCAGTTGTGCCTTGATGGCATTTTCCGCCCGCTTGGCAAGGGCTGCCTCCTGCGCTTCGAGATCCTCTTCGGTCACCTCCCTGGATTCCTGGTCCTTCTTCGGTTGCAGCTGCAACCAGTCCGCCCGCTGGTAGGCAAAGCCGTTCATGGTGACGAATACCGGGCCGCCGCCCACCATGGGGCTATTGTCTTTACGTGGCATCTCCAGCCCCTCGGTCAGGTAGAGTTGTTCAAACAACGGACAAACGGGATCCGGCATGTTTTCGACAATCTGTCGGCGAACCAGGGTTTTAGCCGGTGGTGTCGGTATCCACTCAACATCGATCGGCTGAACCGGGAGATTGGTAATTGGACGTGATTGCAGCAGATATAGTTGCTTCCTGGAGCCTTCAGCGGGGGAGCGCGAGGGGGTACCCATCGCAGAAGCGAACGCCCATTCGATATCCTGTGGCAGCCCGTCGTACAGCGCTTCGATCTTCAGCACCGTCTTAATCAACTCGGTCAGCATGTCATCGGACAACGAGGATTGATCCCGTTCTGATGCCGATACATCCTCCATTCTCACACCCTGCTCGCCGTCAGAGATGATCTTCTGCTCTTTCGGACCGATCATGGTTTCCTTGACGGTTTTATTGGCCTTGTCGACGATATAGGTGTCAGGCGTTACCTGACCACTGACTACCGCCTCGCCGAGACCAAAGCTGGCGTTGATGATGATTTCATTGCGCTCCCCGGTGGCCGGGTTAGCGGTAAACAGAATGCCGGAAACCTCTGAAGGCACCATGATCTGGACGACAACAGCCATCGCGACCGAATCCTGATCGATACCGTTCTGATGCCGATAGCTGATCGCCTGCGCCGTCCACAAAGAAGCCCAACATTTTTTCACGGCCGCGACAACCGCATCGGCGCCTGTTACGTTGAGATAGGTCTCCTGCTGACCGGCAAATGACAGGCCAGGCAGATCTTCTGCATTTGCGGATGAACGAACCGCCACCGGTGGTTGACCCTCCAGCGCCTCGTAGGCCTGTCTGATTTCAGTCGTGATTTCCGCTGCCAGGTCAATGTCAGCAAAAAGCGTTTGTATATTCGCGGAAGACTGCCCGAAAGACGCCCTACCCTCCACCACCGCGGGTTTGGCGTGTACTAAAATCTGGTCCTGCAGGTTGTTGTCAGCAACAAACCCGCGATAGGCGGCAGTTGTGACCAGAAAACCGCCAGGTACGTGAAAACCGGCATTGGCCATTTTGGCAAGGGACCGGCCCTTACCGCCAACGACTTCAAGCGCGTCATTTTTTGTAGAAAGTGGTGTGGTATATACCCTCTGTGGGTCTGTATTGGTATTCAATTTAATTGCTCCTCTTGACCAAATAGCGGCCATCTTCCGCCAATGCAGTGAAAGCTAATAATGAATGATCATTCATTTAAATGCAAGCAACATTTTAAAAGGGGTCAGGTCCAATTATCCCTCATTGCATTTTAAAAGGGGTCAGGTCCAATTATCCCCCTTTTCATTTTTATTGGACCTGACCCCATTTATCTTCAATTATCACCCTTTACTTTTTTATTGGACCTGACCCCATTTATCATGCAGAAATAGGTAAACTGTCCCCCGATTTACGATTTAATAGGTAAACTGTCCCCCCGATTTGCCTTCTTTTTTATTGGACCTGACCCCATTTATCCTGCAGAAATAGGTAAACTGTCCCCCGATTTAGCGATTTGCCGATTTAGATGAAATAGGTAAACTGTCCCCCGATTTGCGGTAGGAGAGATGATGTTCAGCCTGGATAACTTGCAGCTTTCTCAAAATAGAGCGTTAATGGCTCCTATACTCTCACTGTTATTGGCATTGCTTCTCGCGACCCTGCCCCTGTCCGCATTTTCCGATCGACCGAATATTCTGTGGATTGATATCGATGATCAGTCTCCCTGGTACAACGTTTATGGAGACAAGACAGTCAGTACACCCAATCTGGATGCGCTGGCGAGCGAGGGTGTTGCTTTTGAACGTGTTTATGCGGCAAACCCGGTTTGCGGGCCTAGTCGATCGGCCATGATTACCGGCGTATATCCGATTCGGGCAGGAACCCATGATATGCGTTCCGGACGCGTTCCCGAATATCAGATCTACCTGCCTGACGAGATCGCCACAGTGCCGGAGATAATGCGTAAGGCAGGCTATGAAACCTACAACGCCTCCAAGGATGACTATAACTTTACCTATGATCGGCGCGATCTTTATTCAATAGGTAATCCGCCGCACCCTTATTCGCCCGGTAGTCGTGACGTCGAAGCTGGGAATGATGAGGTCAAAATTCCAAACTATAAAGGACTGCGTGGAACCGGATCCTGGCGTGACGTTAAAAAAGGCCCTTACTTCGGGCAGATGAAGATCCCTGGTGGTAAGGGCGTGGCCACAATAGACAAGCAGCTACGTTCGCTGGGATTAGAGCCGGTGGATCCCGCAGACGTCAGGGTACCTGCGCAATATCCGGATATCCCTCAGGTCCGGCAACACGTTGCGAATCACTACAATTCCATCCTGCGGACTGACCATCGGGTTGGGGAATTAATACAGCAGTTTAAAGATGAGGGCCTGTGGGGAAACACAGTGTTTATCCTGTACAGTGACCATGGCTCGGATCTGCCCAGAAGTAAGGGATACGTCTATGCAGAAGGTCTGCATGTGCCATTTATCATCGCAGCACCCGGCATGGATCTCATTGAGCCGGGAAGAAGAGAAGACCTGGTAAACCTGATGGATATTGCCGCGACGACGTTAGGGCTTGCCGGTATCGAGGTTACCGAATTCATGGATGCCAGAGATGTTTTTGCTGAGGACTTTCACCGGGAGTACATCTATTCATCTGCAGACCGGTGGGGCAACGTGATCGACAGGGCGCGTTCTGTGATGGGCAATCGGTTTCACTACATCAGAAACTTTATGCTGGACCGACCGCTGTTTAATTGGGGGGCTTATGAAATGACCTCTTTTATGCGAGACCCGGACGGCAAGACCACCAGTTTTATGGCCATGCGCCTTATGGCAGAAGCAGGCGAGCTTGAAGGCGCTCAGATGGCGCCTTATGGCAAGCGGGTTGCAGAGGAGCTTTATGATCTCAAGAATGATCCCGATGAAGTGAACAATCTGGCCGCAGATCCTACATATAAAGAACAGCTAACCAAAATGCGTAAGGCTTTACTGTATTGGATAGCTGACACTGACGATAAAGGACAGTACCCGAGATCTGCGGCGGCAATGCAGGAAATTACCGATCGCTTTCCGGCAGATTGGTTGAAGAGTCCCGAGTTTCTTAAAGAATAAAATGTCTACTGGGGTGCTATAAATCTGGGAATTCAGGAACTCCCCAAGAGGAATTTCAACGGAATATGTAATCGTGCATTCCACGATTTTGGCGAGTGATCCGCGCCTTCGAAACGTCGTGTCACCCAGTCCTGAGCTTCGGTATACCCGTATTTCCGCATTACTTCGTCCATCTGCATCTGATATGGCTCGTAATAAGCATCCATTGTCTCAGTCCCATAATCGAAATATATGCGGTTCGTACCCGGTGCAGGCCAATGGTTGTTAAACCATCGCGCGACAGTTCCCTCTCCTATAGTCCAATCCGTCGACATACAGGCCGCACCACCAAAAACGTCTGGATATTCCGCGATAGCATAGGCAGAAATCAATCCACCCATACTGGAGCCAATCACAAAGGTATCTGCGCTACCTGTAAGCGTGGGGTAGGTTTCATCAATAGATGGTTTGAGTTCATTGACGAGGAATTTCAGGTAATTATCGGATGATATAGCGTCGCCGCCCTCATCTGCAGACCATTTTGAATTCCCTTCACGCATCCTTTGCCAAACTTCCTCGGTCACTGCTTTCTGCGGCATGTACTCTGCCCCGCGAGCACCCTTAGTCCAATCTGCCATCCAGACAGAAACAACAATCGCTGGCCTGATCTCGTTGCTGCTAATAAGCCGCGTCATCACTTTATCGACATCCCAGAACACATCCATTCCGGCCAGGGAAGAATCCGCGTGATGAAACATCATCTGCCCATCATGCATGTAGATCACGGGGTAACGATCACTGGATTGCGCGTCGTACCCCTCCGGAAACCAAACATCAACAGGACGAGGACGTATTAATTGTGAGGGGAATTCTTTGTAATGGACGAGCGAGCCTTCAAGTGGCGGCACAGGAATCCTGGGAATGTTCTCTTTCAACCGCTCTAGCTTCATTAATTCTTCTTTTGTCATCTTCATAGGCTTCTACTCTTTTGGGGTACAAGACGAATAAACCACATGCTGTAACAAGGAGACAAACAGACACAAAAGTCAGATGGTTCAGCTACATTCGAAATTAGACCTCCTGGAAAAGAATTGTATCCCTGTCTTTTGAGTATAGGTTCGCAAAAGCGACGGAATGGTTCGGGATAGGGGTAGGTGGTAACCCTTGTACCAACGAGATTACGATGCGTATACTTTGCTGAAGTCCTTTTTAAATAACCGTAGTAATTGGAATATGGGACGATCCCGCATCACCCCCGATCACATTGACCACTACCGCGAACACGGCTACGTGATCGTTCGCGACTTCCTCACACCACAGGAAATGAAAGAGGTCAAAGACGATCTTCAGGTCGAATTCCCTCAATGGGTCGAATATTGTGAAGATCCATCACGCCCAAAACCCGAGGGGGGCCAGTTTAACTTTGTCCCTGGTCGCGGTGTAACCCGATTCCCGTTCAAAGGTCCAAGCCTCAATCATGTCGGATTGCATCTGGAACTACGCCAGTTTGCCTCAGATATGGCCGGTGGTAATGAGGTTTTCTGTGAACAATCAAATCTAAATGTGAAGTGCAAAGGACATCCCCGGGATATTGACCAGGCTTTCCATTGCGACTACGGTAACCACACCCTCGCTTACCCCCCAGATCTACCTGAGTATGCTCAGACTGCGTTCATTGTCTATTACACTGATGTTGATCTGGATCATGCGCCCACAGCAGTCTGCTCCCAAAGGCATTACCCCGAGTCACTTCGCTGGCCAGCCCACTACACTCGCGAGGAAAGACCCGAGTTGTATGACAACGAAGTAAAGATCACCGTGCCCGCAGGCTCGCTGTTCGCCTACGGCATGCGGACCTTCCACAGGGGGACACCTTTTTTAAAGGAGGCGGGCCGAATCGTACATTTCATTACCTACGCACCTGCGGCGTGGAAGTGGATGGGTATAGTCGGCTGGTCTGTTGAGGCGATCCGACCGGAATTTCGTACGTGGATAGAAGCAGCGACGCCCGAGGAGAGGACCGCATTAGGATTCCCTCCCCCGGGTCATTCCTATTGGACCGAAGAAACACGCGCAGGCGTTAGTGCGCGTTATCCTGGCATGGATATGTCGCCATATGAATAGGACTTATTTATACCGATTCAATATAAACCGCGTAGAGCCGGGCCAGGATATATGCGAGGCCATATTCAAGAATCTGGAACAGGGCGTAGACCGGCGTGTTGCTAGCCCATTTCAATTCGATCAATCGCGCCTCACCATCGGAGAGATGGACCAGGTCGACGTCGCTCCTCCGATCTGAGTCAGAAGCGACAATTCCGGAGGCAACTGGACACTGGTTAAACCATTCCGGCATGTGGCCTTCCTGTGCGAGCATGGCCACAGCTTTTTCGAGAAGCGTCTCCTGATTCTTATTGCTATCCCCGATATTTGTTTCCCGCCGGCAACACCATAACTTTTTCGATTGTGAAGCTGGTTTCCCCGGGAAGTTGGCCATCATCTGCCCGTACAGCCTATTTACCAGGCTAAACGCTTTATCATCTTAAAGTGCTTTGTTTCGACGTATTTTATGATTCAAATGATCACGATGCTGAACCCCAATCGCATCGCATATCAGCTTATCAGTACCGTCAAACAAGCTGGGCATTTCAAAGCCCTCCTGACTCTGCTCGGTCCATAACATTCATTACGGAATGTATCATTCCTAACACATAAGTAACAGATTATATCAATAGGATGAATTTTTATCGCAGTTGGTGGAAAGCGGCGGCAGTTTATTAACCCGGCAAGATCATTATCCCAGAATAAAGTAATGTGTCACCAGAATCCATCCTGGAAATAACATATTTTTTGGGGACACCCATGTTTTTTATTGAGTGTCCTGTAACTTTCTCCCTGCCCAATCAAATAGTTAGATAACGAGTTCCACACCTTCCTCTGCCGCTGCCCTGAGCAGTGCGCCGTCAAGGCTTGCCAGCGCCGCGTCCCGGCGTTTCGCTAACTCCAGGTAGACGGCATCATAGACGGACAGGTTATGCATTCGGGCAAGGGAAACAACCGTATCAAGAACTGCCTCTGAATCAGTTTGAATGGGAAGCCTTTTAATCGCTTCAAGGCATTCGTTTATACGGGTTGCGGACAGGCGCCCGCGCCGTTCGGCAATGATCAGGCCTTTACGGACTTCCAGGTGCCATAGCTGGGGGACATATGCCCTTTCCCGAATCAGACGCGCACGCACGTTATCGGCCTGCGGCGCCTGCTCGTCGTCAAGGAACCACGCCAGGGCGACCGACGCGTCAAGAACAAAGTCGTTCAATAGCGATGGCCTTCGTGGCGTGCGGCGAGGATCTCTTCCAGGGACATGTCGATTCCTTTCCACCCGGCGCGCCAGGACTCAAAACGCTCGACCGCGGCCCTGCGACCCGCGCGTTCCTGGGCCTCCGCAGGCACAAGGTGGGCTATCGGTTTGCCATGACGGGTAATTGCTATGGTTTCCCCGTGCTCAACTTCGCTGAGTAGTTGGGCAAGGTGAGCTTTTGCTTCGGTTGCCTGGACTTCACGCATGTCTCTGTTTGTACCGGTTAAAATAACTGGTTAAATTCTACTATGAACTTTCATTCAGGTCAACCACGGTGTGCAGCCGGCTACAGGGTGGCGTCCTACAGCAGGTCCCGGAATGCTCGTAGTTACCCGCCGGCAGTGTGCTGTCGGCTCTCAAGGGCTTCTGCTTTAGAGCAGCCCTTGCTTATTGAGCTCTAATGCCCTTCAAGGGGCCAGCCTGACAATCTTCCACCCCTGGATTTCCTAAGCAAGCTTGCCGCGCTGGTACCCAGACCCCGACATAATCTTGTTCGATATCACGGAATATTCGCTCCTAATTCAAAGATGAGACAACTCATTGTTCCGAAGAGCAGTAAAAAAAACTGAAAGCAAAAGAGAATAGCAAAACCGACAAAACCGGCAAACCGCTTGAAGAAGCTACGAGCCAGGACATGCTTATTGCACCTCTATCCTGGGCTCAACGACTCAAGAGAGTCTTCAACATTGACATTACCTTATGCCCCTTGTGTGGCGGCACCATGCGCGTCATCGCCGACCTTGACGCGACCGTCAGTAACCACGACTTCAATGGAGGATGGGCTTTCCAGTTTGATCGAGAAAGCGGTACCTACCGCCTGCACGATGCGACTGCCAACGTACACAGTGAACGGCCTGTTGGCATCGTGTGCGACTTCCACGTGAATCTCACCACCGTCCAGGAAGAGCGATCGTTCGTGAGGGATGTAGCGCACCCGCAGTCGATCCTGGGTATTGAGCAAGGCAACACTACCATCTGCCAGATCGAGTCTTGATCGCTCGCCCAGGGCCGTTTCATACCGTTCCATGTTATCGCTGACCACTGGACCCGTCACTGCGACGACCGCTGACGAGGGTGATTCGATCAGCCAAAGCGCAGCGAGGACGGTGGCAACCACGAATGACGCTGCGACTGCCAGCCACTGATTCAACGGCAATCGACACGACCACGATTTGCGAGGTTGCTCATGCGGGACAATGTCAGCCAACCGGGACAGTGTATCCATCTTGTCCCACAGTTTTGCCATTTGGAACAGGACTGCAAGATTTCAGCGTCGGCCGCCATCCACTCGCGTAGCACCGCGGCTTCATCATCGGAAATACCGCGAGCAAGTCGGTGATCACCCTGACTTTTTGAGCTGTTGCCTACGACCTGACCCTTTTCTCGCAGACCTGGTAACAGACGATCACAATTGCAATGGGTGTGTCTGCAATTGCGATTGCCTTCACCTCAACCTTGATAGTCCTATTCACACTTAACCACCCAGAGTGATCAGCGTGGAAAATTACCCCCACTCGGCGCCAATTTCCAAATAACCTGCGTGAGACTCCGTACATTTGACGACGGTTGGAGCGGCTTCCTTAAGGTAATCCTTGCCCCTATAAGTTTCCAGCCCATCGCGATCAACAAACTTAAGAAACGTACAAAATATCTGTGGGTCATCTTCCCCGCGAAATATTCGGTATTCTGCCAGACCCGAATCCGGGTCATTTTCTACATTGGTGACGGACGCTGTTAAACATTCCTCCAGCTCCTTTTCCATCCCGTCTTTTGCTTTCATCTGCTTTATAAGAACGATCATACTATGCCCCTTTACTCATGAAGTTTATATCTCAGATTGGTACCTGCTCAGCGAACTGAGTCAGCGTTCCTGTTAGCGACTGCTGCCGCCGTAATTGGCTTGCCATCAGCTTGTGCCAACGACCGCAAAAGATCGTCATCATCCGGCTATGCGCCCCCTTGTAGTTCCACAAAGTGTCGGTAGCGGCTGTTGGCCTCGGCCATCAGTTCGTCGTGGCTGCCCACGTCTCTGATTTCACTTTCCTCCAGGAATACGATGCGGTCTGCCTGGCGAATCGTGGATAGGCGGTGCGCGATAACGATGACCAGTCGGTCTTTCGCTGCGGCGCGAAGAGCCCTGACAAGCGCGTTCTCCGTTTGAGGATCCAGTGCCGCCGTCGGTTCGTCGAGAATAAGGACCGACGTGTTTCGGATGAGACCGCGTGCGATACACAGTCGTTGCTTTTGTCCTACTGAAAGCGTATCGCCTGACCGGCCAAGCACGGTATCGATCCCGTCGGGTAATTCATCGACGAAATCGATTGCCCCGGCTGTCGTCAATGCGGCGCGCATATCCGATTCCGACGCCTGGGGATTGACCAGCAGCAGGTTGGCGCGAATGGACTCGGACATCAGCACGTGTTCCTGAAACACGTAACTGACCTGATCGCGCAATGTGTCGAGGTTGACTTCTCTCGTGTCCCGGCCGTCAAACAATACGCGGCCATGGGTGGGACTGATATAGGCCGGGATGAGAAAGGCAAGGCTGGTTTTCCCGGCACCCGTCGGACCAACGATGGCGACGAATTCACCCGGTGTCAGCGTAAGGTTAATGTTCGTCAATGCCACACGACCGTCCGGATAGGTGAAATCGACGTTTTCGATCTGTACGCTGCTCTGCAGCGGGCCAACCTTTGCCAGTGACTCACCGTGTTCTTCAGAAGGCAGGTCGATAAAGAAGAATACCCGTCTCACGGCCGCAGCATTGCCCTGCAGATTGATCCAGAAGCGACCGATGCCGACCGCCGTGAAGCCAAGGGACTGACCGATGCCAAAAAGCACGCCGAAGTCACCAGGACTCATGTCGCCCGCAATAATCAGATTCGTGGTAAAGATCGCGACCCAGACCAGCATACCAGCGGCGATAGCCATGGTAACTAAAGTGAGCATGATCTCAACGATCTTGATATGACGATAACGGCGGAACGACTCGGTGCTCTGTTTGTCGATTCGGTCCTTTTCGCGGGCCATGCCACCCAGGCTCTGTACCGCGGAAATGTTGCCAAGACTTTCTTCGATGGCGTTGGTGGTCGCAGCGCCTGCCGCTCGCGAGTCCTGCTGTACGCGCCTTACCAGCGCGGAAAAGGGTACTGTGGTAATGAGTGCGGCCGGAATCATCAGGGCGGCGACCCAGATCAATTCCGGCGCGACATCACCGTAGCTGTAATGCATCAGGTAAATTGAGATCACGGCACCGATTATCTGAAAGAGTGGACTAACCGTCACCTGATAGCACATGCCCGGCAGCATCGGCGCGTCATACATGACGCGATACACCGCATCGCCGATGCGGTGATCGTCCAGGGTCGTCATCGGCAGGCGCGCCATACGCTGGAACAGCGTGGTGCGCAAACGGTTGGTGAGTTGTTGCGAGAGCCTGATCTGTACGAGTGCATCGGCAAGGCCAATGACGCCACTGGTTTGACTGTCGCCCTCATTGATCTGGTTCTCGGCCTGGGTCGCGCTGTCTTCTCCCTGGGACAAAGAGGCATTGGTACGACCACGCCCCGCGAGGCATAACAACACCAGCAGAAACACGGTCATCGCGGCCAACGTCTCTATTGGGGAGAGTCCGGTAATGGCGTTCACCAGTGGTGTCATATGCGGGGGGAAAGGCGTCTCCGATTGCTCGATGGGCTTTTGCAGGATCACCTGGTCGATAATAATCTTCGGCGCCCACTGGAAATACAGACCTGGAATGATGGCCAGAGCGGAGAGCCCCAGCATGCTGAAGAACAGTTTTGGGAATGATCCCAGGAGTTTCAGCGACCGGCCCAGTATCCTGGCCACTTCAAGATTGCCGATGCGCGTTTCGACGTCGATACGATCATCGAATCGCGGTTTCTCCAGGGCAATTTCATCTGGCGTAATATCGGTCATTCCGGGATCTCCGAGGCCGGCGCGGCTTCGATTTCTGCGGTAACGAAACGTCGGTATCGACCGTCCGGTTTTGCCATTAACGTGTCGTGGTTTCCGAGTTCTACGATCTCACCATCCTCCAGAAACGCTATCTGGTCCGCATTGCGGATCGTGGACAGGCGATGCGTGATGAGAAACACGATGCGTTCACGTCCCCAGGACGCGAGGTTGGCAAGCACATGGTGTTCGGTTTCTGCGTCCAGAGAAGCGGTTGGCTCATCGAGAATCAGTATTGGGGTGTCGCGCACGACGGCACGTGCAATAGATAGCCGCTGCCGTTGTCCCGTCGACAATTTGCCGCCACGCTCGCCCAGTTCGGTGTCGTAGCCGTGGCTCATCTCACGTATAAAATCATCGGCGCAGGCAACGGTTGCCGCGGCTACGATGTCGGCGCGATCAACGCCACTTGCTGCGTAAGCGATATTGTCTGCGACCGTCGTGGCGAACAGCGTGTTCTGCTGCAGCGCGATGGCGACGCCGGCGCGCAGGCTGTCGATCTGCAGGTGTTTCAGATTGGTTCCGTTGATGGTGATGGAACCGGTATCAGGGTCATAGAGGCGTAGCAGCAGACTCATCAACGTCGATTTTCCGGAACCGGTAGTGCCGACGATGGCGGTAATCGTGCCCGCGTCGGCGGTGAGGTCAATGCCCTTGAGAATCGGCACGTCCGGGTCGTAGCCAAACGTCACGCCATCGTAGGTGATGTTTTGGATCGGATCGGGGATGGGCACGGCATCGTCTTCATCTACCACATCCGGTTTGAGGTCGAGCAGGAAAAAGGATCGGTCAAGCCCCACCGACATATCCTGGAGAAGGCTCCAGACCCTGGCCAGACCCATGCAGTAGTAATTGAATGCCCTGGACCGGCTCTGCACGGATTGAAAAGCGCCGAGATTCCAGACCGCGAAACCGACCAGCGCGACTGTTCCGGCAAGAAACGTCGGATCGCCCGCGACGGTCCACCCGGCCGTCAGAAACTGGGTCGCGATCAGCATGAGCCCGACAAGAAAAAGGAGCAGCATGCGCATGAGGATATTTTCCACACGCAGGTAAAAGGCTGCGTCGAGGGCTGTGGTCGAATCCTGGTCGAATCGCTGGCGAAGGACGGGTTCGGCGCGATTGGCTTTGATGATGCGGATCGCCGCGAAGCCCTCCTGGATTCGCGATGTCAGGTCGCTGTTGGTGGTCCTGGCCCTGCGCGAGCGAATCTGCAGTCGCGGCGTATACCAGACGATCAGCCAGAGCATCGGGATGATGCCGCCGATAAACAGCAATCCCAGCACCGGACTGAACAGGCAGAGCACAAGAAAGCTGAATACGACCTGGCCAACGGCGATCACGGGTTCCAGCAGGATGCGTTCGATGACGCTGGTGATCATTGCGCTGTCCTGGTACAGACGGTAGATGGCATCGCCGGTACGAGCATGGCTGTGGTAGCGCAGCGACAGGTGCTCGGCGCGTTCCACCATGGTGACGCGCAAAAACTGATTGACGCGCTGCAGTATCCAGGTGCGATAGTAATCCAGGATTGGGGTTAGCATTAAGTAGATTACGCCGCCGATACCGAACAGAACCATCAGCCTGTTGCGCACCTCGCGACGTTGCTCGGACGTTAGTTTGGGTGCGTCCGCCTCTTTAGTCTCTTTTGTCTCTTCTACTCTTTCTTCTACTTTCTTCTTCGTCTTCCGAGAACTCTTCCTCTCGGTCGTATCCTAGAAATCGGTGCCGTAACTGTCATCAAGAAGCAGAAGTGTGACCTGGGAAGACTGCAGTTTTTCACCGACAAGAACCTTATTGTTAAACAGGTCGAAGGCGACCAGCACTATGAACAGCAATATCAATTCCATGGAGAACCGCATCGCAAGCCAGGTCAGCACATGTCGCCATTGTGGCTTCAGGTAGGGCCAGGTACGAAGAAACAACGTCACGAACGCCTTGAGCGTCAGACTTTCTTCGTCCCCGGTCTTCTTCAGATGCAGCGCGTAAGGTGGTGCCTGTTGACTGATGTCGCTCACAGATACCCCTTGTCGTGCCTCTGAGCCGATTCAACCATCTCGCCGTTGTGCGTGTTGCGCGGTTTGATCTTGACTATCAGTTCGCAGGCGTCCTCAAACGCCATCCCCTTATAGTGTAGATAGGAATTTACTGTGGAAACCAATCGGGAGTTGCCCTGGTGACAATGCACGTAGACTTTATCCTGCTTCGATACGCTCGTCCATTCATAACACACATTCAAAGATGTCCTCGTAAGGGAAAGGATCAGGATCAGTGTCGGCAAAGTACTTCATCTTGTAGTCGACGCCAGGCAGGTAGAAATCCTTGATGCCGCGACCCAAATTCAGGATCGCATGCCCCTCCCGGGCCGCCTCAACGACGCCGAACATATCGCCCACGCGAGCAGGTCATTTACTACGTGTTTCATCTCTTTACTACCTGTTTCATCATTCATCCAAAGTAAGGACCTGGCTACAGCCCTTTAAAAATGGGACTCGATGGTCCGTCATACGGCCACCGGCCAATGGGTCGGTGCTCGGAAATGCTACGAAAACCATGCTCTATACCCACACGCTGAAAGACATCATGGAACATCCTTGTTCCATGGGATGATTACATTCGATAGTTCACCTGCACGCCAATGGTCCGGGGACGCCCGAAGCGATAGCCACCCTGGTTGAACACGTAGACGATGACCTCATCGGCGACGTTGCGCACGTAGGCCGACAGCATCCAGTTGTCCCGGTTCACCAGGAGTTTGAGGTAGGTGGTCTGGTAGGAGGGCGCCTCCTGATTATTAGCTGCCGTGTTCCATGATTTGGCAACCCAATAGGTATCCGCCCGCGCCGTGGCATCCATGCCGAAGAGTTCGAAATCATAGGAAAGCGACGCGTAGCCACTGTATTTGGGGGCATTGCCGAATCGATTGCCGGGCGTTACCTGAATTGTGCCGAAGCGCTCCTCATCGACGCTGCCGATCTCGGCCTTCCAGTTGCTATCGCCACCGAAGGTGAGGTGAAGTTTATCGGTCACCGCCAGTCGAACCTCCAGTTCCAGGCCTTCACTCTCGGCGTCGCCGGCGTTGATGGTATAGGCCAAGGTTCCCGGTGGGACACCGGGGATGGTTGCGGGGAACTGGTCTCTTACGCTGATAAACATATCCTCCCACTCGATGTGATACAGGGAGCCCACGAAGCTCATGCGACCCTCGAGTACCGATGCCTTGATGCCGAGTTCATAGTTGCTCACAAAGTCACCGTCCACGGTCTGGTCGTCGAAAACGCGCTGGTAATGCGCTTCCGCGTTTGCGCGATCCGCCGCAGGCAGGTCTTGGTTGTTGCGTGCCGCATCCAGTTGTGCGACTTTGACAGCGAGACGCCTATTGATGATACCGGGACGAAAACCCTGAGAATACGTGGCGTAGGCCATCCAGTCCTTGATCGGTCGCCAGGTCAGCGTGACCTTGGGAGATACGATGTCGGTCGGGTTGACGAGGGAGTTGACCGGATCCACTTTCGAGTCCGTGTGGGGTCGCGCAATATCCAAACGGTATTCCACCTCCGCGAGGCGTAGCCCGAGCAGGATCTCCCACTGATCACTCAGACGGTAGCTGGCTTCGCCGTAAATGGCTTGCTCCTCAAAGCTTCGATAGGATGTGTTTCCCCCACCAACCAAACCGTTCAAATACTGTATGATCTGGGCCTGATCCTCAATGGGGACATCGGGAAAGAAGCCATACTGGAACCAGCAGTGCGCGTCGATGGTGGCGTAGGCCGGGGTTGATCCGCCATTGCGGCAATCGGTGTGACGCCCTGTTTGCGAATCGTCATCCTTGAAGTAGGCCCCGAGCGTCCACTGCAGCGGACCATCGGTATTGGAAATCAAACGGAATTCCTGAACGAACCGTTCGGTCGCGCGATACAAAAGGCCGTCGGCGCCAAAGGCGGACATCTTGCCCGGCCCGCACGTCGTTCTTCCGCTCGGTAACCCCGTGGGGGGCAGGGCTATTTCACGCTAGCCGCATGGTGTTGATTTCAGGATGGCGACAGCGGGGGCTGGCTTTTCGGTGTCGGTTTGTGTATAAAGGGGCATGGCAGATGGATTCGACAAGACTCAGTTGGTCGTGGGCGAGGTGGAAGTGCGGCTGGCGCGCCCGGACGAGCGCCGACGATGGGACGATCTCATGGCGCGGCACCACTACCTGGGGTTTCGGCAGTTCGCGGGCCGCGGGCTGCGTCACGTCGCGGTGTGGCGCGGGCACTGGCTGGCGCTGTTGGGCTGGCAATCGGGAGCGTTCAAGTGCGCACCGCGGGATCGCTGGCTGGGCTGGCACCGGTCGGTGCAGTTCCGGCGCTTGCACCTGATCGGCAACAACACGCGGTTTTTGATCCTGCCGGTAGCGGCGGGGACCAGGAACCTGGCCTCGCGGGTGCTGGGGTGCAGCCTGCGGCGCTTGAGCGCGGACTGGGAGGCGGCGCATGGGCATCCGTTGGAGTTGGCCGAGACCTTCGTGGACCCGTCGCGTTTCCACGGCGGTGCCTACGACGCCTCGAACTGGCTGCGGGTGGGCCGCACCAAGGGCTTCGCACGCCACAACGGCACCTACACGGACCCGCACAAGGTGCCCAAGGAGATGTTCGTGCGCCCACTACGTTGCGGATGCGCGGGCACGTTTGGCGGACCCGGTGGACCGCCCGGAGTGGTCCTGTCACGCGACGCAGGTGACGTACTCGCGCCAGGAGTTACGCTCGCTACGGGAGTTGTTCGCGGCGCTGCCGGACTGCCGCCGCGGCCAAGGCAGGAAGCACAGGCTGGAGACAGTGCTGGCCATTTGCGCCCTGGCGCGATTGTCGGGGCTGTGTGGGCCGGCGGCGACGGAACGGTTCGCGAAACTGCTCGACCAAGAGGCGTTGCGTGCGCTGGGTGCTTGGCGCAACCCGACCGAGGGCCGCTGGGTGGCGCCATCGGACTCGACGATCTGTCGGGTGGTGGCGGACACCGACCCGGACGCCTTGGCGGCGGTGCTCGGCAAGTGGGCAGCGCCGCGGTTCGCCGGGACGGCGGCCATCCCGGCGCTCGCGGCGGACGGCAAGCGCATCCGCGGCGTCAACCGCCATACGAACGAGGACACCCATTTCGAGACGGTAACGCTGGTGAGCCACGCCGGTCACCCGCTCGCGAGCCGCTGCTGCCGCGACGAGGGGGGTGAGGTCGCCGCGACCCGGGCGCTGCTGGAGGATGTCGATGTGCGCGGTTGCCTGATCACCCTGGACGCCCTGCACACCACCCGAGACAACGAGCGGACGATCATCGAGACGCACGGCGCCGACTATCTGCTTGCCGTCAAGGGCAACTGCCCCGAGACGTTCGCGGCGCTCACCACCCTCGACTGGAACGCCGCGGCCGTCCGGCATCACGTCGCCGAACCGGAGCAGGGTCATGGGCGCATCGACGCGCGACGCATTGATGTGCAAACGCTACCGCCGCGCACGCTCGCCTTCGACAAGGCTCAGCAAGTGTTCCGCGTCACCCGCGAGCGCACCGACCTGAAAACCGGCGAAACCAGTGAAGAGACCGCTTTCGGCATCACCTCCGTTCCAGAGGACCGGGCGGACCCCGAACGGTTGCTCGCCTGGAACCGCGGCCACTGGCAAATCGAGAACGGCAACCACTATCGGCGCGACGTGAGTCTCGGCGAGGACGCCAGCCGCATCCGCGCCCGCCATGGCCCCGCCAACAACGCCACGCTCAACAACATCGTGCTGGCCATCGTGTTCCATCGCGGCTTCCACCATGTCCCCGAAGCCAACTTGCACTTCATGATGCGGCGCAAGGAAGCCCTCGACGCCATCCTCCTGCCGGACTGAGGTGCCGCCGGCCCACCGCAAGCATGCCCAAGCGCCTCCCGCGGCATCCCAGCGACAGTGGAAAACGGCGCATTGACCACAGGCCCGACCGCCTTTCGCAAGCCCGCACGTTCCCCACCCGTTCAACCCCAAAAATGGCCATCCCCAGTCCGTCGGGCTGTCGCAGACTCCGCGCTCAGGTTCCAGCATGAAATAACCCTGCTGTTCCGGGCGGCCCTCCTGAACATGCCCCAAGGCCAGTGCCATCATAATCGCCAGCGCCAGACCGACCCGTACCTGCATCTTCGCCTTACCTCGAATGTAGTGATGCTCAAAGCCAAAGCTTTGATCAATTACAAGACTGCGCAGCTGTCGCTTGCTGTACGGCTGTTAATCCGTTCCAGCGCACTGCGCCGATTGTAACCCCGCCGCCAGGAAGGACTGTCATAAGGGGTGGGCGTAAAGATACGCCGGTCCTGCTTCTTGATATTAATGCGCACGATACGACCATAGGCCCCCGCTCGCGTACCCGCCTGCCGGTAGCATGTTTCCCGGCCAGCACACTCAAGCCCGTAAGCGGCGGCCGGACAGCGATACTTCAACTTAAAGCATGCGACAGCTTGCGCAGTCTTGTTGTTGCGCGCCACCTCAAAACCCTGGAAGGCCAGCGGTCGCTGCTTTCCGGTCTCTGGACAATCACAAAACACCTCCCCTTTTTCACTATGCACGATGTTATCAGCACGACCTGGATAGAGTGGCCGGGTAAGTAACGGAACACCAGTTCCAGGCGATGAAGGTCGGGTAATGCCTCGACATTGTCCCATGAAAAGAGGATACTTTGGGTGGTCGCCATGAATTGTCTCTCGTGGAAAATTGATAATGTTGGTTTATACCACATGGCGGCCAACTATACAACATAAGCTATTGATATTTATAGATTATATTGATGGCATAGAGGATTTTCAGAGCACTATTGCATCATATATAAGACAGCGCGAACTGTCGCTCGCTTGGGGTGAAAATCCGGGAATTGACAATTTGCCAGCCCGCCAGCCCGCATTCTTTCGTTTTTTTGTGGGGTAAAGAAATCTGACCCTGCTCTGGAGATCAGTAGAATCTAGCCCTCACAGACAGCGCACATGCCTCCCATGAGCCTCGCCGATAATAATGTGTACCCGGATGTTGACACCCTGATGGTGGAACTCGGGAAGTACGACCTGTTTGAACATGTCGCCGAACTCGAGGCCTACGGACTGACCGTGGTGCCGGTTGAAAAGATGATGTCCCCCCGGGGTTCATCGACCGGTTGCGCGAGGCGATCATCAGGACCTGCGAGCAGCGCAACGGCATCCAGCTGGGTGATTATCGTCAGGCTGCGACAACTGCCGAGACTGGGAAAAACAGTTGGGACCTGCTTGAGGAAGATGAGGTGTTTGTCGAGGCGGCGATTAATCCCGTGGTGCTGGCGCTGGTTCGCTGGTTGTGCGGCCAGAGCGCCATATTTTCCGGGCAGACCTGGATCTTAAAGGGTGAGGACGGCAAGGGCATCGGCCTGCACAGCGACTCCCACGGCATTCCCCCCGGCGCCGGTCAGATTGCCCATATGTGTAATGCGTCCTTCATGTGTACCGACTATGACAGTACCGACGACGGTCCAACCGTGTTTGTGCCCGGCAGTCATCATTATGGCCGGGCCACACTGCCGCACGAGCAGGACCTGGCGACCACGCCGTTTAAGTACATCCCCGTCATCGGCAAGGCGGGATCGCTTGCAATATGGAATGGCGCCACCTGGCATGCCTCGGTCAATCGTAATAATCCGGGCTTGCGCGTGACCCTGGTGCAGAACTATATGCGCACCTACATGCGGCCGCAGCATTTATACGAAACCGACACGTCGCCGCAGCTGCTCGAGAAGTATCCGGAGCTTGCCCGGGTTATCGGTAAGTCCCTGTACCCCCACGAGAATAGCCAGGGCGGCGAGATTCATGCGTACCCCTGGCACCTCCCGTGGCCAGCCACCATGCCAGGAACTTTCACTCCAGACCACCGCATCTCCCGGGTTGAGCGCCATCGTCACACCGCCACGCGGCATTTCCCATTCGAGGCCAGCGAGGTCCTCAGGTGAGGGTTTTTGTGCCATGATTTCAATCAGGGTCTTGCCGCCAGCGGTGCCACACGCCGCTCGATTGCCACCTTTTTCTGCGTGCCGTGGTTGCGGCAACAGGAAAACCTTGGCGTGTCCTGCTTCCAGGAGATCATCGACGAAGCATCACCGAATCTGCGTGAGCGATTGGGCATGCACACCTATGGAACGATAGGAACGGTGGGTGGAACAGCCTCAGAGGTACCGGGCGCCACCCTTGGAAGCGACGAGTTCGATTTCCCGGAGTTCATCATCGGCGAGAATGGTAGCTTGCACCCGTTAAGGCGGGTTTCACGCCGGGATTTGAAATAGCATGCGCTGGTTCTGACGGCCCTCGATAACTTGGATATTTGGCTGGTCGCTGGTTCCCGCGTGCAGTACAATGGACGCCTTTTCGGGTAAGGGAGATGACAGCATGAGTGAACTGACAGGAAAAGACGCGCTTTAACCGTTGCGCCCATGTCATCGAGTAAGCCTTGTTAAACCGATCGCTACCCGGCAGATTGGTTGAAGAGCCCCGAGTTTCTTAAAGAATAATATGAAAACCCTCATCGTAGTACTGGCCATCGCCATGCCTGCTGCGGCACAGCAATCCTATTCACCCTATGTCGACCGCGACTATCCGGAAAATGTCTACTGGGGTGACACCCATGTGCATACTTATCTCTCCGCCGATGCCTACGGCCTCGGTACACGTATCACGCCGGATCAGGCTTACCGCTTTGCCAAGGGTGAGACCATCCGTGCAACCGGCGGCGACGATGTCAGAATGCGCCGACCCCTCGACTTTCTGCTGGTGTCAGACCATGCAGAGAATCTGGGTGTGGTGCCAGCGCTCGTTGCCGGCGATCGGCGGCTCCTTGCATCGGAAGAAGGACAGAAATTGGCCAAGGTGCGTGCCGATTTGTCCGAACTGCCCGCGCTGCCGGATGTATTGCGCGCAAAAACACTGGATGAATTCATCACCGGCGCCACACCACTCCTCTTGGGTAAAGTGGGAGGCGATTTTGGTATTGATGACCTGTTCAAGCGCGAGGTCTGGGAGGGTGTCGTCGCTGTTGCCGAACGTCATAACAATCCGGGCAAATTCACGACCTTCGCCGGATACGAATACTCACCGGGGGGATTGCACCGCAATGTGCTGTTCGTTGGCGGACCGACTGAAACTCTGAAGGCCCTGCCCTACTCGAAGTGGGACAGTCCCAACCCCGAGAACCTGTGGGCTTACCTTGAGGCGTACCGTGAGATGACCGGCAGTGATGTCATCTCCATACCCCATAACAGCAACGTCAGCCGCGGCAACATGTTCATGACCGTGACCTACGAGGGCAAACCGATATTACCGGACTATGCCCGTATACGGTCGAGCATCGAACCCATCATCGAAGTGACCCAGATCAAAGGGGACAGTGAGACCCATCCGCTGATTTCCCCCAACGATGACTTCGCAGACTACGAGCCATTCGATTTCAGTTTTCCATTTGGGTGGTCTGTCACATATGCGGCTTCCCGTTTTTACCAGGCTGTCAGATCGTTCCAGGACAGCCGTTCGGAAGAGGAAATAGCACGCGCTTCCTATGCGCGTTCAGCGCTGCAGACCGGTCTCGACCTTGAGGCGAAAGTCGGTGTGAATCCCTATAAGTTTGGCATGATCGGTTCAACCGATGCGCACACCGGGCTGGCGACGGTCGATGAAGACAACTTCTGGGGCAAGATGGGCGCCGCTGAACCGAGCCGCTACCGTGCCGCCACCCAGTCGTTTTATTCCTCGTCCGGTTATGCGGCGGTCTGGGCGAAAGAAAACACCCGGGAGGCAATCTTCGCGGCGATGAAACGTCGGGAGGTTTACGCCACCACCGGGCCTCGAATCACCCTACGTTTTTTCGCCGGTTGGGATTTTACCGAGGACCACGCTCAGCAACCGGATATCGCACAAGTGGGCTATCGTCTGGGCGTTCCCATGGGAGGCGACCTGAACCAGAGCGAACAGACCAAAAACAAAGCTCCCACGTTCTTGATGCGAGCAACCAAAGACCCGGACGGCGCCAATCTTGATCGTGTGCAGATCGTCAAAGGCTGGCGTGATGGCAACGGCAAGCTGCAGGAAAAAGTCTACGATGTCGCCTGGTCTGTCAATGGAAAGTCAGACAATCGAAAGTCAGACAGCAACGGCGTACTGCCAGCCGTGGGATCCACCGTCAATCTCAGCGACGCCAGTTATCAGAATACTATCGGCAGTCCCGAGCTATCCGCCACCTGGAGTGACCCGGATTTCAACGAGACTGAACGCGCGGTGTATTACCTGCGCGTTCTGCAGATTCCCACGCCCCGATGGACCGTCTACGACGCAAAATTCTATCAGCAGGACCTCCCGCAGGATTCACCTCTCGTTATTGAGGAGCGCGCCTATTCTTCGCCGGTCTGGTACACACCAGGAAACAGCGAAGTAAAACAAAACCACTCGAACCCATTTTGAGCTGACATAAGAAAGTGTCTGAAGAACATATACTCCCCCTTGCTGTCACGGATGCAGATCTGAACCTGATTGGTGGCAAGGGCATGAGTCTTGCCAGTTTGTCCGCCGCTGGATTCCCTGTCCCCGATGGTTTTCACGTCAATGCCGATGCCTATCGAGCATACATCGAGACGCATAATCTTCACGACCAACTGATGCAACTGGCTGTACCAGCGCTCGTGGATAAGCGAGTGTCCTTTGAAGCCGCATCCAATGACATTCAGGCACTTTTCTCGGACCGCGAAATGCCCGAGAGCATCCAAGGGTCAATTGTATCTGCATACCAGTCACTCGAGGGTGTTGGCGCGGTGGCGGTGCGGTCTTCGGCCAATGCCGAAGATCTGCCGGATATGTCATTTGCGGGTCAGCAGGATACGTTTCTCAATGTACAGGGTGAAGAAGCGGTCATCGCGGCGGTACGAAACTGCTGGGCGTCATTGTGGACGGCGCGGGCGCTCAGTTATCGCCATGAGATGGGTATCGACAACGACCTGGTGGCGATGTCAGTAGTTGTGCAACGCATGGTGGATGCCGAGGCCGCCGGTGTGCTGTTCACAGTGAATGCCATGACGGGCAAACGCTCAGAGTTGGTGATTAACGCAAGTTTCGGGCTGGGGGAAGCGGTGGTCAGCGGGCAGGTTACGCCTGACAGTTTTACGCTTGACCGGGAAAATCTGCATGTCCGGGAGACAACGATCGGCGCCAAGGAGCAGATGGTCATTGCGGATAAGGGTGGCACAGTACTGAAAGCCATTGATGATCAGGTACGAGATTCGGCTTCACTGTCTCCCGCACAGCTGAAAGCACTTTCAGCGCTGGCGCTGAGTGTGGAAGCGCACTGGGATGGCGTGCCACAAGACATTGAATGGGCCATCGCGGATGGAAACTGCTGGCTGTTGCAGTCGCGGCCGATTACCCATCTACCGCCACCACCGCTTGAGGCAAAGTGGGAGCCGCCCTTTCCCGGAGCGAATCTGGTCCGCCGGGGCTGGGTCGAGCATCTGCTGGGTCCCCTGTCACCGTTATTTGAAACCATGTACCTGCAACTCGCGCTAGAGGACGCCTTTCGTAAACGAGAGGAAGGCGAACGAAAGGGAGGCGGAAAAATGATGCCGATACCGCGACATGTAACGGTTAACGGATGGGCGTACGGCCGCAGGGGACCGTCGAAAATGCCCGATCCTCAGCATCGGTTGCTAAAAATGTTTCGCGCTTCCTGGTTCGCGCTCGAGCTGTTGGTGGGTTATAAATTCGTTTGGCTGCCCTTATGGCGGTACAAGGGACTGCCCATGTATCTGTCACGAATTCGCCGCTGGCAAAAAGTGAATCCCGCGTCAGCATCGGTGGAAACGCTGTACCTCGCCCTGCGCGCCCTGGCGGATGCCGATGCAGAGTACTGGGTGTACGCTACTAAAATGCAGGGCTTGTCCAAGATAGCAAACGCTGGCCTGACCGAGTTTCTCTCGGAACATGCAGCCGATGCCGGATTTCTCCGAGGGAAGAGTGGCACGCTGGGCGCACAGTCCACTGATCTGCTTTCCGGTTATCCGTCGAAGAGCAATGATGCCCTCGTCGAACTGGCGCAAATCGCAAAGTCTATTCGTGAAGACGATGAACTCAGTGCCCTGGTGCTGACGACACCCGCAAAGCGTCTCATGGTAGCGCTGGAAACCAACGCGAAGGATACTTTGATCGCCATTGCAAGTTATCTGGACAGGTATGGGCAGCAGACCTTCACCCTGGACTTTGTTGAACCGACCCTGCGCGAGGCGCCTGTCGCGATGTTATCCAATCTGCAATTCATGGTTGCGGGTGTCGGCAACATTGATCCGGTGGCGTCACAGGCCCAGACGCAGCAACGCCGCGAGGAAATCGCAGCAGAGGCGCTGGGGTATTTCGATGAACCTGTACGCAGTCAGTTTAGAAAGCGTTATCGAAGTGCCTCGAGGGACTCGCGGTATCGCGAGGATGCGATGTTTTACATGGGTGCTGCCTGGGCAGTGTTTCGCCCGTTGGCGCTGGAACTGGGTCGCCGTCTTGATAAGGTCGGATCGCTGTCGACCGACGACGATATTTTCTACCTGACCAACGATGAATTGTTGCTCGCGGTAGGACCGTTGTTGGAGGATGCGCCACCTGGTCGGATTGCGCAGTGGAGCATGCGGATATTGGTAAGAGCACTATTAGGTGCTAAAGCGGCAGAGAACTATGGCCGTGAAAAAGAGGATCAAGAGCCAGATCTCGCCATTCACGGCCTGAAAGAAAAAGCCCGGGAACAGCGGCAGTTGCGGGAAGCCCGGAAACGCCTGCACCCCCCGGGTACTATCCCGAGATCCCTCATGAACGAGATCATGGGCGCGATGACCCAGCACGCCAACGAGGATGAAAACGCAGACTTGATTACTGGTTTTGCGACCAGCGCCGGCACTATTTCTGCCCAGGCGTCCGTGTTGTTTTCTCCTGAGGATTTTGACCGAATGATACCGGGATCGATTCTGGTCTGTCCCTTCACCACGCCGGCATGGACGCAGTTATTCGCACAGGCAGCGGGTCTGGTCACTGACATTGGTGGGGTCGGTGGGCATGGCTCTATTGTGGCACGAGAATATGGTATTCCCTCGGTCATGGGAACAGGAGTTGGCACCAGCCGTATCAGCCATGGACAACGGATTACCGTCGATGGCGATGCCGGGACGGTGACGTTGCACGACTCAAGCTAGTCTCTCTAAGAAAAGGGGTCAGGTCCATTTATCCCTTGATTCGTGCAGGAAATGGACCTGACCCCATTTATCCCATTTATCGAGCCGCCCCAAAAAAGAACAAAAACCGCACCACAAACTGGTCGCGCTCTATTTGGGTGCGTTTTGATAACGCTCCTGCGCTGCGAAACCGGCTGAGCGACACAGTTGGCAGGTAACACACCCACAAGTGTATTTCAGGCATGCGAATTGCAAGGAACGGCTGGTTACTTCTATAAGTTTGAACACAAATGCCACGGGACCACCAATATGATTAATAAACTACTCACGACGCTCGCTGCGCTCGTGCTGGCTACAAGCGGCGCATTCGCAGACGACAGTATGAAGTTGACCGTCGGTCACGACCTCTGGATCGGCTACGCCGGTTATTTCGTCGCCAAGGACCAAGGCTACTTCGAAGAAGCCGGCCTTGAGATCGATGCCAAACCTTTCACGAATCCTGGTGAAACATTACCAGCGATGATTGGCGGCCACCTGGACCTTGCCATGTCCACGCTGCAGAACATTACGCTGGCAAAACTGGTCACTGGAGAAGAGATTAAACTCGTTTATCTGTTCGACACATCCAACGGAGCCGATGCCATCATCGCCAAGGACCCAATTACTTCCGTAAAGGATCTGAAAGGCAAAGTCGTGGCGGCAACTCAGGGTGAAGTCAACCATATGTTATTGATGGTTGCCCTCGAACAGAACGGTATGACCGAAAGCGATATTAAGTTCATCAACATGAGCGCAGACGACGCCGGCGCTGCATTTTTGTCCGGCAATGTCGATGCGGCAGTAACCTGGGAGCCCTGGGTAACAAAAGCAACAGCCAGTGGCGGCAATGTAGTATTCACCAGCGCCGACATGCCGGACACTATTTTGGATGGCATTGCCCTGACACCACGCACGCTTAGTCTCAAAAAAGCCGCTGTCGTGGCCTTTATCGAGGCCGTCAACAAGGGCGTTGTTTTTCTGCAGGAAAATCCAAAGCAGGGAGCGATGATCCTAAGCAAGGCGCTGGAGGTGTCTCCGGAGGATGCTCTCGCCATGCTCGAAACGGACAAGATCTACACTCTGGCGGACAATAAGGTGCTGTTCAACGGCCCCGCCTGGGAGTCGATGTCGAAGGTAACCAAGTTCCTGGTTGATAACAAAATGGTTCCGAATGCTACCAACGTGGAAACCATTTTGGATGGGTCACTGGTGCAATAGTCGTCAACGTGCAGCTAGACCACGAGCATTACATGCAGGCGGCCCTGGCCGAAGCTAAACAAGGTTTCGCAAACGGCGAGCCGCCTTTCGGCTGTGTGCTGGTCAATGATTCGGGCGAGATTGTTGTACAGGAACATGATCGGGTCAACGAACTCAGCGACATGTCTGCCCACGCGGAAACGCTTGCGGTCAAACACGCGTGTCAAATCCTGGGACGCAATGATCTAGGTGATCTCACTCTTTACACAACCGTCGAACCCTGCGCCATGTGTTTCACGACGGCCTGGCTAAACAATATCGAGGCCATCGTGTTCGGCATATCTATGGAACGAGTTGATGAGATAACTTCAGGAGCACAGCGGGAGATTACGATTCCAGCGGAGGAAATGAACCAAAGAAGCGGCTCAAAAGTTAAAATCGTTAGTGGCGTTTTGCAGGATGTCTGTTGCCAGCTCTTTTACGACTACACACGTTAGGAGGGTGGCGTCAACAATAACGAGGAGATTTCCGCAACGGTGGTAAGGCGACCCCAGACTCCGCCTTCCACTTCAACCATTTTCTCGCAGGCACGCCTTATATCCGGGTCGAATGTGGAGATGGCATCGGCGATATAGTGACAGAAGAAGCCGTGTTCCGTGGCGCTACGCAACGTACTGTGTACGCACACGTCTGCAGTTACACCGGCGACTAATAGCTCTGAAATACCGAGGTCACTTAGCACCTCAAGTAAGGCGGTTTCATGAAAGGCACTATAGCTGGACTTATCGATCACAATTTCGCCATTTCGCGGTTGCAGCTGTTTAACAAAATCATGACCAGGCTCACCCCGAATCAACAATCGTCCGAGCGGACCCATGCTGCCAATTTCGCAGGCACCGATACGACTTCGTGCAAGCTTCATTGGATGGCAGTCGGCAAGGTTTGGCGCATAGCCTTCGCGGGTGTGAACGATGGGTATGCGGGCAGCACGGGCGACGTCCAACAGTTTTGTTGCTTTTGGCAACACAGGCTGCACCCAGTCAATACCCCCGTGGTTAAACGCGTATCCACCTGCTTCGCAAAAGTCTCGCTGAAAATCGATCATCAGCAACGCCGGATTTTGCAGTTCTGTCATGTAATCCTCGTTCAGAAAATCTGCTGTACTTTGCCCGGATTTTTTCAGAAATGAAACCTTATTTCCTGTTGCGCACCCCAATCCCCCGAGTACTGGTCTGGACCATGGGAATATTGTCTCTGGTTCTCTCCGTCAGCTGGTACGTCTGGAAAAGCGAGAACGCCGTTGGAAACCCCCAACAGGAAACTTTCTTTCCAACTGCCCAGATCATTCTACAGACATCCTGGCAGATGATTACTGAAGATCACGCTACCATCCGCTCGGATATTTATCACAGCACCTATCGAGTGTTCGCTGGATTTTTATTGGCCGCGTTTATTGCAGTACCCATCGGAGTGTCAATGGGCGCGTTTAAGATTGCTGAAGCCTTTTTTCAACCCTGGGCAGAGTTTATCCGTTATATCCCGGTGCCGGCCCTCATACCCCTGTTCATCGCGATCTTTGGCGTCGGTGAGGAACCCAAAATATACCTGATCTTCGTCGGTACGTTCTTCCCTTTGCTATTGATGGTAGCCGATGAAATTCGTCGCGTGGGCTACGACCTGATCAAGGTCGCACACACCCTCGGCGCATCGCAACTCGAGATTATGACCAAGGTACTTTGGCGCAGCGCCTTACCCGGAATATTTGATGCCCTGCGGATCTGTCACGGCTGGGCATGGACCTACCTGGTCGTTGCGGAGTTGATCGCGACCAACGAGGGACTTGGGATTCGCATTATGAAATTCGCCCGCTTTATTCAGATGCCGAAGATAATGCTGTATTTAGTCATCTTGGGACTACTCGGTTTGACCTTGGATATGTTGTTCCGCGCCTTCAATCGATATGCTTTTCGCTGGGCGGACACGTCAAAAAAATGAAACTGGATATTAGAGATGTAAGCAAAACGTTCGTCACAGACGAGCGAATAGTTCAGGCATTGATGTCGAGCAACTTCACTGTCGATCACAATGATTTCATTGTATTTCTCGGCCCCTCCGGCTGTGGAAAATCCACTCTCCTTAACATCATCAGCGGACTTGAAGATGCGTCCAGCGGCCAGGTAATCCTGGACGGCGACCCGATTACAGGTCCCAGCCCCGAGATCGGAATGGTATTCCAGCAATATACCCTCTTCCCCTGGCTTACAGTCAGACAGAACGCGATGTTCGCCGCCCAACTAAAATGTAATGGCGCAAAGGGCCAGCTGGAAAACGACAGACCGCGGAACATCATTCATCGAGCCCAAAAACTGTTGAAGCTGGTAGGCCTGGAAAACTTTTCCAATGCGTATCCCAATGAGCTCTCTGGGGGCATGCAGCAGCGCCTGGCGATAGTCCGGGCACTCGCCAATAGACCAAAAGTGCTGCTCATGGACGAACCATTCGGTGCGCTCGATTCTCAAACACGGGAAGAACTACAGGATATGATTCAACTGCTCAGCCAGGTTGAAAAAATCACGGTGATGTTTGTAACTCACGATGTCGACGAGGCAATTTACCTGGCGAATCGGGTCATGGTGTTCTCACAGTCACCAGGCCGAATCATCGAAGAGGTCAGCATCCCGTTTGGGCCAACCCGAGACCCGGCCCTCAAGCTTTCAGAGGAGTTCCTTGCGATAAAAAAGAATCTGAAAGAGCTGATAAATCAGGATAAGGCTCCCTCCTATAGCCGTAAGGAACTTCTGGAACTAATTAGCCACTCCCCTTAGAAGAAAAGGGGTCAGGTCCAATTATCCCCCTTTTGTCGGTCGTCCCTTCGGTTTCAATCCAACTGACCTGCCCACAAGTTCCTCTATCTCTTGCTGAAACCATGTAGAGCCAAGCACCTTCCCCTGGTTGATATAAACACGAATCCATTTATCTGACCCCATTTATCTTTCCCCAGTTATGCATCGACTGGATTCGCCCTGCTCAACTGCGCGACCGCTTTATCAAAACTGAACAAGCCTTCAAACGCGGCTGCCCTGGCTTGAACGACATACTCAGATTTCCGGGCAATCAATGCATCGGCAAAATCCAGGGCTTTTCCTCGAATCACTTTCGATCCTTCGTAATCCTTCAATGCTGACCAGACCACCTGCGAGTCTTCGAAGGCAAAGCCTTGGTCGCCAATAAGAGCTCGGATAACCGTACAGATCTGCGTCTTATCAAAGCCATACCGCTTGCCTGTTAAGGTCCACACTGTTTCAGCCAACACCACGTCGGTTACTAACACGGGCCGATTGCTCTCAATCAGCTTCTTAGCCCTGCGATACTGTCCCGCTTCGTCCGCAAGCAAGTAGCGAAGCAAGACGTTGGTATCAATCGCAATCAATCAAAATTGCCGATCAAGGAGTCGCGTTCAGATACCTTTTTATTGGCCTTGACGCCCTTTAAAATCCCTGCAGCCGCTCCCTCCTCCTTCTTGATGATGTTGAATTGATTGCCGTATCTGAATATTTCAACTTCGTCACCAGGCTGTATATCAAGCTCACCGCAATCGGTCGCTGGCAGGGTGATTTGTCTTTTCGAACTTACCTTTGGCATAAAGCCGCTTCTTTACTTAAGTATGATTAGTAAAGATCCATGCTACTTTACATTACCGCTATTGTAAAGATGCGAGATAAGCATAGGTTGTGTTCGCGAACGGACCAAACCCGGGCAAGCACCAGGTGGCGCCTCTTCGGCTTAAAATTATCGTCAATGCAAAGGAGATGGCAGACTTGTTACTCTCTACCCGCTGGAGCCAGGCCAAACCAAATCGATTGATCCGCATTATTATCTCGCATCGCCCGTCGGGCCTTTAAGATAATTTGGCCTGCCTCGGTTCCATCGTAAAACCATTCCTCGGTTGCCCATGGGGCTATAGGGCCCTCTGCCAGTTCACAGGCTAGTTCTTCATAGTAGGATCGTATGTCGTGAACCGTTCCATACATTGATTTAGCTGGGAATCCAACTTCGTCCCAGTGTTCTCCTTCGACTATTCTCACGAATCTTTCTAGCGCTTCAGGAACTTGCCCAGCACTGATTTTCATTCCTACAGAGGTTCTTTTGTTCTTTTGATATGCACGGTCATAGGCCGCTTTTAAACCTTGAGCCTCATCTACGGCGGGGTGCAGTTCAGTGTTCATTCTTGGAGGGAGTGAGCAAACCAGTGGCTCGCTCCCAGTTGCGCTTATGCTAACAGGAAACTCCCTGATAATTGGACCCTCGGGTTCCTCCAGTAAATCAAATGCAGCTTGCAAAACCTCATACTGGAATTTTTTGTCTCTTGGTTTCCCCAGTGACAGACCTACCGGGAAAGCTGTGTAGAGGGCTCTTGGAACTTTCATGCGTTCCGCCACTTCTCTCATTGGGGTGATGACGACAGTTGACAGACCAGCTGATTCAAAGACGTTTGCAAGCGTACACAAGGTACGCGGACAAATAGGTCATGTACCTGTTAGTAAAACAACGTCTACGCTCTCTTTAAGCATTTCTTTGGCGCAAAGTGGCCCAGTATCCAAGCGAATTTCCGATACGGTTGGTGATTGGTTACCAGCGAAAGCGTAGTGGTTTTCCGCCACTTCACCGATGATAGCGTTTTCAGCAAATTCCTGAAGGCGATCAATTGGATAAACAACATTGATATCAGCAGCGAAACCGCCCCGATCAAAGTTGACGCTATGATGTCCGAGTGTTAAATCCCTGGCGTGTCTGGGTAAGGTTTCATAATGAAAGTCACTGTCACCGACTTCAAAACCATCCCCGCCTTCTCGATAAAGAGCGGCAGTTGTGACAATGGCCACCTTAGCAAGATTTATCGGTTTTGGTTCATTGAAGCTGCTCTCGCCGAATTCTGGTACAGGCACACTTGCCGCGAACTTGTGCATCGCAGCTTTGTCTTTTCCAAATACACTCATCTCATTTTAGTCCTTGACGGTTACAGGAAAAGATTGCACCAGCGATGGAGAAAGTCAAGACTGGCACAATCCACAATGGGGGATAGGCGAAATAAACCGGAAGTTCAGGAAGAACAGGGGACCACAGATCAACAGCGGAGGATATAATGGTCTGGATTGACCGCTTATGGTGAAGAAGGAATAGAGTGGAACGAACTCAAGCACTCGATGTATCATACCTATATCCAAATGATGCACATGTCGGGTACCGTAATGAAGTCAATTCCAGCGCGGCAGGATAACGCCATAGACCAGATCGTCTTTTCCCTGGTATTTGACAAGCCTTTTGATAGCCAGATTATCGAACAGCTCATCCTGCTAAAGAATGACGGTATAGATGGCTTACCAGAGTCCGAAGTAACCAAATCGTTTACGATTTCGAGCGGACCCACCCAGCCGCCTATAACCCGGAACGAAATAAATGGTGTACGATTCTACAAACCTCCCAGCGATCAAACCAAGTCTGAGATAGGGGAAAATCGCAATGAATGGGATTTACACGCTCAAGAGAAATCAGTCCAGCTGATTTGCACACTTTACACGTCATGGACTGATGTTTGGAGCACCGCTCAAGATATCTTAGGAAAACTCAACAATTGTGTCAGTGATGACTACGAGGTGAATGAATTTATTGTACAAGTTGACGACAAATTCACGTGCGACAAAGACATCGACTACTCCATTGATGATATCTTCGACCGAACGTCCAGGTACTTTAGTCTGAATGTGCTGGAAGCTGGCGAGGCATGGCATATTTACCAGGGCTGGTTCGAGAATGTGGATGACATGAGGGTTCTGCACAACCTCAACATTTCAACAAGTCGAGATGACGAAATGAATTACATTTCTTCGATTGTACATGTGATGCGCACCGCTTTCGTTTCTGAGGAAGCAATTCTTCATGAAGATTCCATTAATCATGCGGCGCAAAACGCCCACCAAAAGAGCAAGCAAGCAATGTGTAGTATACTTAACCAGGATGCGCTGGACCGAATAGGATTGACCGATGTTTGAAAATAGATCCACGGCAATAGACAGAAATATTTCCATATCCATCAATCCGGACACTTTTGTTCCCGAGCGCCAATCGCTATTTCCCTCACTCAATTTGGGCGGCATAGCACTTGCTGGTTTGAGCATGTTGACAATGACATCTACAGATCCTGGTATAGATGCGCGTTGGGAGACCGACACCCTCATTGATACTACCTATACGGCGCCTCCTCAGAGCAGCCTTTTAGACTTGGCGGATGTCCAATGCCGGTGGCTGCTCACGAAGAACCTGGAACTGTATGCTGCGCTCACTTCTGTCTGTCAACAAATTCAACTTCGGCCAGAGGTTGAGAGCTTGCGATTGTCCTACGTGAAGGATCCTGAGAGCGGTTGGGAGCAAATTTTTGTACGAATTTCCGCTAACCTTTCAGTGGATGAGGAATTGGCGCTGGAAAACCAGATCGTTGACGATATCCCGGATCGCCACTGGCAACACTTTAGCGCGGTAGCATTCAGTGTGGGGTGAGGATGCCCATCAGACCTACTGACGTTTTTGAGCTTGCGATAGCCTTGCAGGAGTCACCTGACTTCAACAATAACGAAGTTCACCGTAGAAATATTATTGGTAGGTATTACTACGGTGTATTTCTAATCGCGCGCGAGTTCACGAAAGTCCAAAACACAGGACCCGGTGCGCATAATGAGGTGGTCCAGAGGCTTAAAGAGAACCCTGAACAACGACAAGCAGGCAATCGGCTTGCTACTCTACGGGACGCACGCAACAAGGCAGATTACAATATCCACAAAAGTATCGAGAATCGGGAACTAAGCAAATGTGAAAAGTCCGCGAAGGCGATAAGGGATTCATTGCAACCGCGAACTAACTAATCAACTTAGTCACCAGTTTTGCGGATCTCAATCAGTGCTGGTACCCGTCGGTAACCAAGATCGGCAATCGCCCACTTAGGGTCGACGCAAAATAACATCCTCTAAAACGTCTTAATTTAGTCAAGCGGACATGTATCAATTATACAGCTACGGAAAAAGCTACTGTGAGAAACACAGTTGTAAAAAAGTCGCTTTGATTTACCCACGCACAAATAAATTCAAACTCAAGGAACATTTGCATTACCGTTTTGACGATAATTTAAGCCTGTACTGTTTTCCCTTTGACGTGTCGAATCCAAAAGACAGTGTGAAAATAATAATGGAGAAGTTAAGCAAAAGTTAAATTAGTCCCCGTTAATCCAACAAGTAGGATTGGCGAAATAAACCGGAAGTTCAGGAAGTAGTCAACGCAAAGTTTACAGACGCGATGGACGAATGCCGGTCCTGAGCGCATGATTCGTGTAGGAAATGGACCTGACCCCATTTATCCAAAACCTGGCCAGCGTGAAGGGAAGTTCCTAAACCCGTACGTTCACATATTTTCGGGCTTTACTATAAAACGTGAAATTCCCAAAGCTATATTTGGGGGTCAATTATAGCGATGCTCATCCGGTATGTGCTTCAAGCAGGACAAAACATCATAAAGATTCGAGATTTCGGAGTCCGGTTGTTCGTCCGCTGTTTCCTGTGTCAGGACATCTGAATTTCGGTCGATGAAAACGCTTGTCATACCTGCCTGGTTGGCACCAACGATGTCATTTTCGATGCTATCACCGATAAGCATAGCCTCTTTCGGTAGAACGCCAGCACGTTCACAAGCCACTTTGAAAATTTTAGCGTTCGGTTTTCTGACCCCGACTTCACCGGAAATCGTCAGCGATTGAATACGTTCGCTGAGTCCAAGGTGTCGGACTTTAGAAAGTTGGCTGTCGGAGTGTTCATCGTGCGCACCGTTTGTAATAATTCCGACATGGTATGTGTGTAGTTCCTCAAGGACCGTGACATCGTCGTAAAGACGTAAATTCGTGAGGTAACGTGAACAGAAGAAATCGCTTAGATCTTCTGTATTTTTACCTTTGGGCAAACCCAATTCTCTGAATAGACGCTGGAAACGTGAGTCTCTCACTTCCGCCATTGAGCACTTTCCGGCGTTGAGTTGCTGCAGGAGTTTCTGATTAACTGTTCTCCATGCCTCTGTAAGCGTCTCTTCCGAAACATCTGGATAATGCTCGTGCAAAAGCTTAAATGTTTCTCTTTGCGCGATACTCCATGCAGTATCGGAGTCGCAGAGTGTGCCATCAAGGTCAAAGAAGACTGCTTTAATCACTTACTTCTCACCTTCACCATAGCTTCTCCAATCGACATTATTGCCATTGTATTGGTTTGTTTGAGGGCTTGAGCCTGAATGAGAAAATCAACAAAGGGAACAAGCCGAATTTCTACTACGGCGTATACCAGATCGGTGAAGAGTATGCGCGCTCCTCAATGACTGGCGGTGGATCCTGTGGGACCTCCTGACCATAGAATTTTGCGTCGTAGACTGTCCATCGCGGTGTGGGAATTTGCAGGACGCGTACGTAATACACCGCGCGTTCAGTCTCGTTGAAGTCCGGGTCGCGCCAGGTAACCGATAGCTCGGGACTGCCAATGATATTTTTGTAGCTGGCGTCAGGGAGATTCACCGTAGACCCAACCGGTGGCAGTACGCCATTACTGTCGATCTTTCTATGGCCTGACCAGGCGACATCGTAGACTTTTTCCTGCAGCTTGCCGTTGCCATCACGCCAGCCCTTGACAATCTGCACACGATCAAGATTGGCCCCATCCGGATCCTTGGTTGCTCGTATCAGAAATGTCGGGGCTTTGTCTTTAGTTTCTTTGCTCTGGATCAGGTCGCCGCCCATGGGGACGCCGAGGCGATAGCCAATTTCTGCGATATCGGGACGCTGAGCGTCGCTTTCAGCATAGTCCCAGCCGGCGAAAAAACGTAAGGTGATTCGAGGCCCGGTGGTGGCGTAAACCTCACGTCGCTTCATCGCCGAGAAGATTGCCTCACGAGTATTTTCTGTTGCCCAGACGGCGGCATAGCCGGAAGACGACCAATTCGACTGATTGGCGGAACGATAGCGGCTCGGTTCGGCGCCACCCAGTTTGCCCCAGAAGTTGTCTTCATCGACCGAAGCGATGCCTGTATGTGCATCGGTGGAGCCGATCATCCCGAACTTATAGGGATTCACACCGACGTTCGCTTCAATGTCGAGACCGGTCTGCAGCGCTGAACGCGCGTAGGATGCGCGCGTTATATCCTCTGGCGTACGGCTACTTTCTTTGTCAGCTGTGGGTTTTGAATAGCGATAGGGTTCGTGATCCGCGAATTCATCATTGGGAGAGATCAGCGGATTGGTTTCGCTATCCCCCTTGATCTGGGTTACTTCGATAATGGGTTCGATATCGGAGCGGATGCGAGCGTAGTCTCGTGATATCCGTTGGCCTTGAAAGGTAACCCGCCTGAACATACCGCCACGACTCAGGTTACTGTTGTGTGGAATAGCAATGACATCGCTGCCGGTCATCTCCTTATAGCGGGTGAGATGCGCCCACAGGTCCTCGGGATTCTGACTGTCCTGACTTGAGAAGGGGAGAGTTTTCAGAGTGTCGGCTGGTCCGCCAGAAAAAAGCACATTGCGGTGCAGTGGGGTGGGAGTGTATTCGTACCCGGCGAACGTTGTGAATGTACCGGGATCGTTGTGCCGTTCGGCGGCTTTGACAACACCCTGCCACACATCTCGCTTGAATGATTCGTCGATGCCATAGTCAAGGAACGCGATTGCCTTGGCGGCACCGATCAATTTGCTGCCAGCGTCGTACTCATCCTTGGTCGCTGACGCGAGAAGCTCCGAAACCGTCGGTCGTGCCGCCAGTCTCTTGGCCATTTCCGGCGCCCCTTTCGCTGACAGTATCCGAGGGTCTCCAGCGACCAGCGCGGGTAAGACGCCCAGATTGGTGGCATGGTCGGCCACCATCAGAAAATCCAGTGGGCGGCGTATTCTGACATCCTCACCCCCGTCGGCCCGGGTGATCTCTCCCTTGGCAAAGCGGTAGGCCTGATCCGGTGTGATGGTCGCGCCAAAAGAGTAGGCATCACCAGAAAGATAACTGTGCAGATGGGTATCACCCCAGTAGACATTTTCCGGATAGTCGCGGTCGACATAGGGAGAATAGGACTGCTGTGCCGCAACCGGCATGGCGATGGCGAGTAATGCGATGAGTTTTTTCATTTGGCCCCGGTCTGTTTTTCCTGTGGCAATGCTAACAAAGGATTTTGCTGAAATCAGCTGCTTTGTCACTCAAGATTCTTTGCCAATGCGAGCATTCTTGCGAAGCCTGCGACACGCAGCCGTAATCGGAACGGCTCACGACCTGACAATTCATCTTCAGTAGTATACATGCGAAAAATCTTGGGTGATCTCCTTACAGGATATCCATTGATCTTCTCTGGGACCGTGGTTTAATCGTAGCGACTTTGTGAGGGCCATCAATGAGCACGATAGACCTCGATGATGATGCGCGGGATCGCCGGCGTTTGGACGCGATCCCGGTCTGGAGTGCCGGATCAATCCCGCCGGAGCGCGATCACGTTGAAGTCAAGGACGTGCGGGGCTTTGCCGATGTCATGCGCATCTTCTTCCGCGCCTGGCCGTATCTGCTACCGATGGTGTTGGGATACTGGCGCGAGCGTGCTGTCGTCAGATGGACAGGCTGGCAGCGGTTTGGCGCCACCGACTGGAATTACCGCTACGTTCCTTTTCTGGTTACCGCACTGCTTGCTGTCGGGCTGCTGACTGGTCTGGTCAGCCACGGTGAGAACTGGCAGCATGATTTCCTTGTTTATGACGCATTGATGATGACGCTGCTGGTCTGGGCGTTGATGTTTGTGCGCCGACGTATATTCGTCTCGAGTGCGGTCGCGCTGGTCATCGTCGGCATCGTCGCCAACCTTTTCGCCATTCTTGCGGTTGCCGGCTGGCAGGATAACGTCTTTGTTGGCCTGGTCAGCTTCGGATGTCTGTTCATGTGGCTGATTCAGTTTCGCTTTGTCGAGGGGGAGCTGCAGATTCGCCTGCGCCTGGGCTGTCACCTAGTGTACTACTACATCATGTTCTTGTCGGTGATGCTGGTGGGGGTGGTGACGGGTCTCTTTACCGTAGACCTGCTGAACCAATCGATCCTTCAGGCCAAGCCGTTGACGCCGTTCCTGGCGGACTTTGTCGGTCGCGGCGACCTTGCCGACGGTGCATTGGAGACCTTGGCGGTGGTGCAGCGCCAGGAACTGCAGTGGATCTACATGGTCATGGTAATCATTGTCGGGCTGCTGACCTTTCCGCTTACCGTAGCGCTGCTGCCCTATTACAACGTCTGGATCATGCAGCAGATCAACCAGGATCTGCGCCTGGTCCTGGTCGAACGCTGGCATCAGCTGTCGCTGCGCTATCATGGCGATCATCGGGTCGGTGATTCGGTGTATCGCATCTATCAGGACTCGGCGCAGGTCACCGCCATCATCGGCATGTTGGTCAGTGTGGTCACCCAGGTGACCCAATACGCCATGACCATCTTCTTTGTTACCGCACTGGACCCGATCCTGGGCCTGATGGGCATCACCATAGCAATATTTGCGCTGGGCTGGGCGGCGTGGTTTTCGCCGCGGGTCAGAACGCGTTCGCTGGTGGCCCGGGAAACCAATTCGGATTTGACGTCGCGCATTCAGGAGGTCCTCGGTGCTGTCAAAGTCATCAAGGCCTATGGCCGTGAGGAAGATGAGCAGCGGCGATTCGAAGCAGATAGCATCGTCGCATTTAATGCCGCGCACCGGGTCCGCTCGCTGGTCGCCATCGTCGGCATCATTATGTTTACGCTGGCAGCGGCAATCCTCTTGAGCGGCGAATTCCTCATGGCGATCTGGGCCAGCACGGATCGAGAGACCTTTGCCGCGGTGCTGATCGGGTTGATTGGACTCTCCTTCGTACGCTGGAACCTCGCGGCATTCCAGTGGGCCCAGGAAGAGTTCTTCAAGGCGAGTGGCCAGGTACGGGGGCTGGTCCGCGACTGGACGTCGGCACAGGACATGGCCATGGGTCTGGATCGAGTGTTCGAGATCCTGGATATCGAGCCGGACGTGAAGAATGCTGCCGATCCCATTTCCATGCCGGCCTTCGAAAAGGAGGTTCGCTTCGAGCACGTGAGTTTTGCCTACGAACCGGCCCGGCCCGTACTCAACGACGTTAGCTTTACGGCGCCAGCGGGGTCCATCAACGCCATTGTTGGCCCGACCGGTAGCGGCAAAAGCACACTGGTGAGCCTGCTGACGCGCCTGTTCGATCCGGATACCGGCGTAGTCAGCATCGATGGCAACGATGTGCGTCAGCTAGACGTGGAGAGTCTGCGTGCCAACGTGTCCATTGCCCTGCAGGAGAACGTGCTGTTCGGCATGAGCGTGGGTGACAACATTCGCTATGTTGTGCCGGATGCCACCGACGCAGTAGTTTATGAGGCGGCGCGTGTCGCTTGTGCAGACGATTATATAGAGGGGCTACCGGATGGCCTGGATACCATGCTTGGCGATAGAGGCGGACGGCTTTCCACAGGCCAGCGTCAGCGTCTCTCGATTGCCCGGGCCGTGGTGCGCAATGCGCCCATTCTGATCCTCGATGAACCGACTGCCGCTCTCGATGCCGGGACCGAGCATCGGGTGCTGGAGCGCCTGGCCGCCTGGGGCGAAGGACGAGTCATATTCCTCATTACACACCGTATCTCGACCATCCAGCGGGCGGATCAGATCCTGTATCTGGATGGCGGCGAGATTCTTGAATCGGGCAATCATGACCAGTTGATGCAGATCGAGGATGGCCATTATCGGCACTTTGTCGAAACCGAGGCCGAATTGGCGCAGGGCACAACCGGAGAGTTGCCGTGAGTGAGTCTGTCGTCATCGGCAAAGACCTCAAGGAGCATGAGCAGTCACTGGATGCGGCCGCCAGCACCCTGGACCTGGATACGGATCTCAATTTCCGCGACACCTGCCGCGTCATCGGCAGGGCGCTCACCTACATCAGGTACTTTCCGTATCGATTCATGGCCAAGTTTCTGCTGTTCGCTATGTCGCTGATGACGCCACTCATTATGCCCTGGCCGATCAAGATTGTTATCGACAACGTGATATTGCAGAAAGTCGTGGCGCCCGATGCATTCCCGGTTTACTTCCGGCCGTTCGTGATGTTTCTGGATGGCAGGACACCATTCGAGATGATGGTGTGGGTGCTATGCCTGGGCGTCGCGATGGTGCTGCTGATCGGCGGCTTTGGTTCAACGGGTGGCTCTAACGATCAGACCGATGCGGGCATGGCCCAGGGACATGACACCGCGACGCAGACCGAAAACGAGGCGAATGCAGCGTTCAGTAAGTTTGCCGGCCTGGTGGGGTTTATCGAGTTTCGCCTGCAGTTGCGCTTAAGCCAGGCGCTCAACCACCTGCTGCGCGCGCAGTTGTTCGAGCGCATCCAGATGCTTCCGTTGCCGCTGCTGAACAATCAGAAAATTGGCGACAGTCTGTATCGCGTGATGTATGACACGCCGGCGCTGACCAACGTCTTTTTCCAGACCATCATGTCGCCGATTGGCGCAATCTTTACGGGCACCCTGGTGATCGTCGTGATGTCCTTCAACTATGGCCAGGCACCGGAGATAGTCTGGCTCGCTATCTGCATACTGCCGATACAGTTCATGGCCATGCTGCCGTTTCCGCGCGCTATGCGCCGCCGTAGCCAGGCCAGTCGTGCGGCCGGTTCGGTGACCACTGGCAACATCGAGGAAGGCATGAGCAACGTGCTGGCGGTGCAGAGCCTGGGCGGCAACAAGCGGGAGCGGCAGCGCTTTCGCGGCCACAGCGATGAGTCGTTCAAGCGCTTTCGGGCAGAAGTGCTGGTCCGTGTCCTATACGGGGTCGCTAACGGTATGGCACGGGGGCTAATGGGGCTGATTGCATTTTACTTTATCAGTTCACGAGTCATCGAAGGTGTGCTCACACCGGGTGACTACGGCGTGCTGTTCTTCTACTACGCATGGCTCTCAGGCTCGGTCACGGCGCTGCCGTATCTGTGGATTCGCATTCAGGCAGACATTCCGGGTATCCGCCGGGTGTTCTTCCTGATGGATCTACCGAGCGAAACGGCACGTCAGGGTGTGGAATTGACTTCGATCGACAACGGCATTGAGATGTCTGGTGTCAGCATGGCCTATCCCGACGGTCGCGAGGCGCTCTCTGATGTCGATCTGACGCTGAAGGTAGGCGAGATTACGGCATTGGTGGGCCCGACCGGTGCGGGTAAGACCAGCCTCGCCTATCTGATTCCAGGATTTCACGATGTCAGCGCGGGCACTATTAGTATTGACGCGCGGGACATTGCGGACATTTCGCTGAAAAGTCTGCGCGGTCAGGTGTCCTACGTGTTTCAGGAGACGCAGCTCTTTTCAGATTCCATCCTGGACAACATCCGCTATGGCAAGCCGGACGCCACGCGGGAGGAAGTTGAGAAAGCCGCCAGGATTGCCGGGGCGCACGATTTCATCACCATGCTGCCGGAGGGATACGATACCAGGTTGGGTACAGTAACCAGCAAAATCTCCGTCGGGCAGAAGCAACGCATCGCCATCGCTCGCGGCCTGATCAAACCAGCGAGCGTCCTGATCCTGGACGAGCCGACCTCCGCACTCGACCCGGAGACCGAATCCTACCTGGTCCAGGCCCTGCATGAAGCGGCAAAGGATAGGCTGGTCGTCATCATCGCGCACCGCCTGTCGACCATTGCCAACGCTGACAAGATCGTATTTCTCGAGGAAGGCAAGGTATTGGAGCAGGGTACCCACGAGACGCTGATGGCTGATCCTGACAGTCACTACCATCGGTTCGTTACCCTGCAGTCGTCGACAATCGGGTCGGAGTAGGGGTCGGCGAAGATGCCTACCGCGGTGTATACCAGATCGGCGATGAGTACGCGCGCTCCTGGAGCGTTGCCGGCGGCTTCTGCTGGATTTCCTCCAGTCCATAGACTTTCGCATCGTAGGTTGTCCAGCGGGGTGTGGGAATTTGCAGAACCCGAACGTAGTAAACCGCGGCTTCGGCATTGTTGAAATCGGGGTCGGTCCAGGCAACCGACAGTTCGGGACTACCGATGGTGTTCTGGTAGCTGGCGTCAGCAAGATTGACGGTGGATCCAACTGCGGGCAGGACGCCGTCACTACTGATCGTTCGATGGCCTGACCAGGCGACATCATAGACTTTCTCAAGTAGCTTTCCTTTCCTGGTACGCCAACCCTTGACGATCTGCACCCTATCGAGGTTGGCCCCGTCCGGGTCTTTGGTGGCTCGAATCAGAAATGACAGGGCTTTGGTTTTTTTGCTCTGGGTCAGATCGCCGCCCATGGGGACACCGAGTTGGTAGCCAACTTCTGCAATATCGGGACGTTGTGCGTCGCCCTCGTCGTAGTTCCATCCACCGAAAAAGCGCAGGGTCATTCGTGGCCCGGTCGTTGCGTAAACCTCGCGCCGCTTCAAAGCGGCGAAGATTGCCTCTCGCGTGTTTTCTGTCGCCCAGACAGCTGCATAACCGGACGCAGAGAATGTTGCTAGCGCGCGGGCTCGGTAGGGGCTGGGTTCGTTGGCCCCCATCTTGCCCCAGAAGTTGTCTTCATCAACCGTGGCGAGTCCGGTGTGCGCGTCGGTGGCGCCGATCATGCCGAATTTGTAGGGATTCACCCCGACCTTTGACTCGATGTCGAGACCGGTCTGTAATGCAGAACGAGCATAGGATGCCCGTGCAACTTCTTTGGATAGCATGTTCTTGGCAGTAGGTTTTGTGCCTGTTTTATCTTCTTTGGAAGATATGTTCTTGGCAGTCGGTTTAGCGTCTGTTTTCGACTTTGGCTTGTTAGATTCTGGCTGTGGCTTTTTCCCGGGATCGGACTCTAAGGCGGCTTTCTTTGGTAATGTTGTCAGGACCCCCCAGATTTCATGATCGGCAAATTCATCGTCGGGTGAGATAAGCGGGTGGGTTTCACTATCGCCTTTGATCTGGGTAACTTCGACCAGGGGTTCGATGCTCGACCGAATACGCGCGTAATCCGCTGATATCGGTTTGCCGTCATAGGTAACGGTCATGAACATGCCGCCACGACTTAAATTGCTGTTGTGTGGTATGGAGATAACATCACTGCCTGTATTTTTGCGATAGTTTTCTAAATAAGCCCACAGGTTTTCAGGGTTGGGGCTGTCATATTTGGAGTAAGGCAGGGTAGTGAGCGTATCGTCTGGTCCACCCAGGTACAGCACATTGCGATGCAGCATGGGTGGGTTACTGCTGTACTCGTACCCGGCAAAGGTAGTGAACTTCCCGGGATCGTAGTGTTTTTCGGCAACGCCGACAACGCTATCCCAGACCTCTCGCTTGAATTCGTCACCAATGCCGTACTCGCCTCCCTTGGCGCCCTTGGCTATGCTGAGCGCCATGCTACCGGCGTTATATTCATCCAGAGTTTTTGCGCGCAATACATCCGGGAGGGCAGGCGAGTCTGCGAGCACTTTGGCGAATGCGAGCACTTTGGCGAATTTCTTGCCATGTTCCGTTGATAAGAGACGCGGGTCACCGGCGACGAGTGCGGGCAAGGCACCCAGATTCTCGGCATGGTCGGCGACCATCAGGAAGTCGAGGGGTCGACGCATTCTGACGTCGTCGCCACCGGTCGCCCGGATGGTCTCGCCCTTGGCAAAGCGGTAAGCCTGATCCGGTGTGATAGTCGTGCCAAGGGCGTAGGCATCACCGGAAAGGTAAGTGTGCAGATGGGTATCGCCCCAGTACACATTTTCCGGGTAGTTACGGTCAACATAGGGTGAATAGGATTGCTCAGCGGCAACCGGCATGGCGATGGCGAGTAGTGCGATCAGTTTCATAGGTTAACTGTCCTTTTTGTTCTGCGGTGTATACCAGATGGGAGAGCTATAGGCTCTTCCTGGATGACTGATGGCTCCGGTCTTTCCTTAATGCCATAAAAACTGGTTTCGTAAATCTGCCAGCGCGGCGTGTATATCTGCAGAACTCTTACATAGTAGAAAAGAAAAAGGGTCAGGTCCAATTATCCCCATTTATCCCCTGTTGGAAATGGACCTGACCCCATTTATCTCATAGGGTGTGAGTAGCATCCGAACCTCCTGGTGGAACGTCTTCGATCGGCTTGATTGGCACGCTGCCCGAAAAACGACGTGGTTTTTTTACTATTTCTGCAGATGCGGATTTTCGGGATTCCCTAGGCAATTGCGCCGCTCGCATAGGCCTCCGCGATCTCTTCATCGGTTAGACCCATCACCTGGGAAAGCACTTCGAAGCTGTGTTCACCGATACAGGGCGCCGGAGCACGCGGTCCGTTGTCATAGGCCGATATCCGGTATTGATGCCCGGCATAGGGGACGCTGCCCATTTCCACGTGGTCTAAATACTGGTAGAACTCACGGTGTTCGTATTGCGCATCCTCCAGCAGATTGCCGCTGTTCTGTACCGCACCAGCTGGAATACTGGCGGACTGCAGTATTTCCATGGCGGTAAATTTGTCTCGTTCGCGGGTCCATCGTGTGATGGCCTCATCGATAACATCGTGTCGCCGATGTCGTGCCGAATGTGAGGCGTACGCGGGATCAGTGGCCCAACCCGGCTGACCGATCACGTTGCACAGTGATTGCCATTGATCATCGGTATCGATGCCAATCGCGCACCACTGGTCATCTCCGGTACATGGATAGACACCCTGCGGCGCGCAGAAGCGATGTCGATTGCCCATTCGCGTGGCGGCATGGCCATTGACTTGCAGGTCAAGCAATTCCGGCGCCAGGAAATGCAGTGCCGTTTCTAACTGGGCAACATCAATGTAACTACCTTCACCCGTGCGGCGTCGATGGTCCAGTGCCGCCGCGAGGAGAATTGAGATAAATCGCGGAGCGATGGTATCGGTATAGGCGAGCCAGGGTGCGCAAGGCTCAAGGTCCGGCCAACCAGTCACCTCAAAGAAGCCAGCAATCGACGCGGCATGGTATCCATATCCTGCGATACTTGCGGCAGGACCAGTCTGGCCCATCAGGCAGGTACTGACCATGATCAGGCTCGGATTGAGCTTCCTGACGTCTTCGTAACCCAGCCCCATCCGGGTGATTGCACCCGGTGCAAAACTCTCTATCAGCACATCGCTGTTAACAATCAATTTACGCGCAAGGTCCATGCCGACGACGGTTTTCATGTCGAGCGCCAGGCTGCGCTTGGATGTATTGAAGTCACCAAAAAATTGTGACCGATTCCAGCCGGGTTCATTGTCTTTGAATGGCACATGACCGCGCAAGCCATCGGGACGGCCTTCTGATTCCACCCGGATGACTGTTGCGCCGTGATCGGCGAGGTACTTGGTTGAAATTGGACCGACGCCTACCCAGGAGAAATCCGCAACCCTGATGCCGTCGAATGGCAGGGCATCGCTAATGTCATCCATCGGGAGGCGGTTTCTCGCCTGCCCAAGTTCCCGTCGAATTTCTTCTCCGTGTTCATTGAGCGCCGGTGCACCGCGTTGAATGGTCAAGTCGAATGCGGAAGGTTTTGCCCATAATCCAGGGGCATCAATTTCTCCTCCATCGGGCAGGGTCAGACTCCACCAGTAGTCACGCGCCTTCATGTGGGGCAGTGCAAGCAGTTCCGCCAGCGTATTGACTGGCGCCAGCGTACAATCGTGGTTGAGTCCATATTCAAACAGTTCGTGTTTGCCGTGTTTCGAGAAAAATGCCCGACAGATGTCGATCCCTTCCGACAGGTTGCGCCACATCAGTTCAGGCTCTAACATTTCTGCATCGAATGCCGCCCAGTCCCGGTCCCGCCAGGTGTCCCCGACAATGCCATCTTCGATCAACCCTTCGGTACAACCCTGCAAAACGGGTCTGTGCGGTATAGCGACGATGTACCCATCGGCTGTTGGATGGACAAGTTCTACCGTCCCGCCAACCTGCGTCAGTAAAGAGCCGGCCCGTTCGAATTCGAATCCCTGGATCGCTTTGGCAGCCATGCCGTTCAACATGGTCCAGGTCATCGCGCACTGCGCGGAAAGGTCTACAAATTGCGGCTTGCCGGTGGTTTGCATTCGGCGATGGGCAACCAGTGCCGCCGCGGCGGCTTCCGTACCGGCATGCCGCCAGACCTGAGGGACGCTGAGTCTGATAGGCGGTCGCTCGGCTTGTCCCTGCAGGGCGACGGGACCTGCCATCGAAACAATGGTCAGGTCATTACTGACGAGATCAGCATGGGGACCATCATTGCCGAAGGCGGTCAGGCGTACATGCACCATGCGATTGTTGATGGCTTGCGCATCTTCAATATCAATGTTGTAGGCGGCGGCAAGGGTGCGGCCGGACTCGAACAGGTAATCCGCACGTTCAATCAACCTCTCCAGTATCGCGCAGTCATCGGGCGTTGCCGGATCAAGAACAATCGATCGTTTGTTGCGATTGAACGCAAGAAACTGCAGACTGCGAAGGTCTTCCCGGTCTGAGTCGACGAATGGTGGACAGCGACGGGCCTCGCTGCCGCCTGGTGTTTCCACTCTGATGACGTCTGCTCCCAGGTCACCAAGCAACATGGGTCCAATTTCTCCGCGGTCATCGGTGAAATCCAGAATGAGGTAGGGGTCGAGTAGTTTTGTAGTCATCTATCCTATATTAACGTTGTTGTTGGTTTAATATCCTGTAGTCCCTTCGATAGGGAGCAACAACATGATCAAAGTAGAAGGACTGTATCACTCTTACAGCAACCGATGGAAACTGTCAAAATGACGCATCCCCAGGAACGCCATGTTGACGTACATGTCGTCTTCGCTGTGCAACCAGGTTGTGTGCAATTCTCATTTGCCGCTACTGGTTACTTTACCAATTGCGACGATAACACTGCCATCGACTGCGACATTTGCGGCATATGGATCGGCGCCCGTTCCATCAACTATCAGGCCATTCCTATTGGGGATTCCACCAGGCCGGTCCAGCCCAATCTTCGAGGTAGCAACTGTCTCGATTTCATTCCCGATAATCCCGCCGAACTGTGTGCTGCCGTGACCCGCTATGGCGGCCCACATCAACGCCTCCGTGCAGATGTACTTGGCTGCTTACGCGAAAATGTGCTTTATTCTTCTTATCCCGCCGCCGATGTGCGTGACTATTGTTGATCTGGCCAAGTATACTGAAGTATGTTCGAACGGCTCTCCTGACTCCTGCGCAGCGGAATCGATCGCGCCCGATTCAGCAGGACCGGGAACCACATATTCATCGAGGTTAAGTTGGCACGCTACATCCTCAAACGCCTGGCTCTGATCGTGCCGACCTTGTTCGGCATCATCACCGTCAATTTCTTCATCGTGCAACTGGCGCCGGGTGGGCCGGTGGACCAGATGATCGCGAAGATCAGCGGCGAAACCGTATCGGTCACGTCCCGCATCGCCGGTGCGGCCGTTGAAACCGGCGCACTGGATATGACCACGCAGTACCCCGGCGCAGAAGGCATAGACCCCGCCATGATCAAGGCGCTGGAAAAACAGTTCGGCTTTGATCGACCCCTGCATGAACGGTATTTTCAGATGTTGTGGAATTACCTGCGTTTCGACCTGGGCGAAAGTTACTACCAGAATCGGCGCGTGGCAGACCTGGTGGTGGAGCGTTTCCCGGTGTCGATCTCGCTCGGTCTCTGATCGATGTTACTGACCTACCTGATCTCGATTCCGCTCGGCGTCGCCAAGGCAGTGCGCGATGGCAGCCGTTTCGATGTCTGGACCAGTGCAGCGATTTTCATGGGTTACGCCACCCCCGGGTTCATGTTTGCCATCTTCCTGATTGTCGTGTTTGCCGGCGGCACCTACTACGATCTGTTTCCGTTGAAGGGGCTGGTGTCGGAAAACTTTGCCGAGCTGTCCTGGCCCGGGAAGATTGCCGACTACTTCTGGCACATGACCCTGCCGGTGGCGGCGCTGACCATCGGCAGTTTTGCCACCCTCACCATGCTCACCAAGAACTCTTTTATCGAGGAGCTTTCCAAGCAGTTTGTGCTCACGGCGCGTGCCAAGGGCCTGGACGAGTAGCGCGTGCTGTACGGGCACGTGTTCCGGAATGCCATGTTGATCGTCGTGGCCAGTTTCCCGGTCGCCCTGATCGGCGTGCTGTTCACCGGCGCCATGTTGATCGAGGTGATCTTTTCACTGAATGGCCTCGGGCTGCTGGGCTTTGAGGCGACCCTCACCCGGGACTACCCGATCATGTTCGGCACCCTGTATGTCTTCACCCTGGTGGGACTGGTGCTGCACCTGCTGGGCGACATCACTTATACCCTGGTGGACCCGCGCATCGACTTTGAAACGCGGGGCGGGTAGATGGCGCTGGTCATGAATCTGACACCCCTGACACGGCGCCGGCTGGCAAATTTCCGCGCTAACAAGCGCGGCTTCTGGTCGTTGCACCTCTTCTTCGTGCTGTTGCTAGTCAGCCTGTTCGCAGAACTGATTGCCAACGACAAGCCGCTGCTGCTGGTTTACGACCGTCAGGTCTTTGTGCCGATTTTGTTTCGCTACCCGGAAACCACCTTCGGTGGGGTGCTGCATTCGGAAGCGGCCTATCACGAACCCGAGGTCAGGGCCCTGATCGAAGCCAAAGGCGGCTGGATGCTGTGGCCGCCGATTCCGTACAGTCACGACAGCATCGACTGGCAAATCAAGGAGCCAGTGCCATCGCCGCCATCGGCGCGCCACTGGCTGGGCACCGATGATGTGTCGCGGGATGTGCTGTCGCGCGTCATCTATGGCTTTCGCTTGTCCGTGCTGTTTGGCCTGGTGCTGACGCTCCTGAGTTCTGTCATCGGCATCGGCGTTGGTGCCGTGCAGGGCTTTTTCGGTGGCTGGGTGGACCTGATTGGCCAGCGCCTGGTGGAAATCTGGGCCGGCATGCCGATGCTGTTCCTGCTCATCATTCTTGCGAGCCTGGTGCAGCCCAGCGTGTTCACCCTGCTCGGCCTGCTGCTGCTGTTTTCCTGGATGGCGCTGGTGGCGGTGGTCAGGGCCGAGTTCCTGCGCACCCGCAACTTCGACTATGTGCGTGCCTCGCGTGCGCTCGGGGTATCGAATTTCGATATCATGCGCCAGGATGTGCTGCCGAATGCGATGGTGGCGGCGCTGACCTTCCTGCCTTTCATATTGACCGGTTCCATCACCACGCTGACGTCGCTGGACTTTCTCGGTTTTGGCCTGCCTGCCGGCTCGCCGTCGCTGGGCGAACTGCTGGCCCAGGGCAAGGCCAACCTGCAGGCACCCTGGCTGGGGTTGTCCGGCTTCTTTACCCTGCTGGTCATGTTGACCCTGCTGATCTTTATCGGGGAAGCCGTGCGCGATGCGTTCGATCCGCGCCGTTGCTGCAGGCCGAGGGCGTCTCCGTGCATTTCCCCATCGGCCAGGGCTTCCTGGCGCGCAAGCGCGTGCTGAAAGCGGTCGATGAAGTCTCCATCACGGTGCGCAAGGGACACACCATAGGTGTCGTGGGCGAGTCCGGCTCGGGCAAGACCACCCTCGGTATGGCCCTGCTGCGGCTGGTCCAAAGCCAGGGCTGCATCGTCTTTGACGGCGATGAGATCCACGGACTCGGCGGCAAACACTTGCGGCCCTACCGGCGCCGGATGCAGATCGTGTTCCAGGACCCCTATGGCTCATTGTCACCGCGGCGTTCGGTGCGACAGATTATCGAACAGGGCCTGCGCGTACATGAACCGCAACTCGACGACGCGGCGCGGGACATCAAGTTTACCTTCGAATACATCCGCGACCACGGCTCCGGCGGCGCCAAGGTGGCCTTCCTGTCGCTCAAGCAGGTCGACGTGATCAGCGAGCGGGAGGTACGGTTCAAATATCACTTCCCGGTGAACCTGAACACGATGATGGCACTCGGCGCGGTCCCCATGGTGCCCGAGCATTACTGGCGCGAAAGAGACATCACCAATACCACCACCGAGCCGCCGCTTACCGGCGGTCCTTACCGGGTCGGTAAATTCGAACTCGGCAAGTTCATCGAATTCGAACGCGTGCCTGACTACTGGGGTAAGGACATCGGCCTGCACCGGGGCAGTTTTAATTTCGACGTCCTCCGATTTGAAGTGTATCTGGATGACACGGTCGCGCGCGCGGCGCTGCGCAAGGGACTGCTCGACGTCCGTTCCGAGGGCAATATCGCGCAGTGGGTGACAGGGTATCGCCAGCAGGACCTGCTGCTGCAAGTGCAATACAGCTCGCAGCAATACGTGGGTGTGCGTTCAGCGCTTGCCTTTAATCTATCCATACCCCGTTTCCAGGATGTCCGCGTGCGAGAAGCACTCAACCTCGCCTACGATTTTGAATGGATGAACCGGGTGTTCGACTATGGTGTCTATGAAAAACCGCAGAGTTTTTTCCACGGCACCTTTCTGGCGGCCACCGGATTGCCGTCCGACGACGAGCTGGTATTGCTGGAACCGTTTCGGGACGAGTTGCCTGCCCGGGTGTTCACGGAGCCGCCCTGGGCCGGCAGTCCCATAACGAAGCTGAGCCCGCGCGACGCCCTGATCCGGGCCCAGGCATTGCTGGAGGAAGCCGGCTGGCATGACCAGGATGGCAGGTTGGTCAACGCCGCCGGCGATGGCTTCGAAATCGAGTTCCTGGTCGTCGGCGCCGCACGCACGTGGTTGCCTTATATAGACCGGTTGAAGCGCCTCGGTATCGAAGCCCGAGTGCGGTTGGTTGAAGCAGCGCAATACATCAACCTGCGGCGCAAGGGCAAGGGCGACGCCATCACCGGCATGCTGCAGATCGCGATGCCGCCGAATCTGGAAGTAACGGCCTATTTCGGCTCGAAGAGCAAGGGGCTGACGAACTTCGCCCGTTTGAGTTCACCGGTAGTCGATGCCCTGATCGATTCGCTGCTGAGTGTCCGTAACCGCACGGAACTGATGGCCGCCGGCCGGGCACTGGACCGGGTGCTGTACTGGCAGTTTTACTTTATCCCTTTGCGGCTGCTCGAGGGCCCGCGACGCGTGATGTGGGACAAGTACAATCACCCTGACATCCTGTCACGTGAGGGTGGCGGCTTTCCCAACACCTGGTGGTGGGATCCGGTGAAGGCCAGGCGCGTCGAGCAGGTGTTGAGTCAGGAGTGATGGGCCGAAATTCCATGGCGCCGGGCTGGCGAGTTGAGGACATGCGTTAAGTGGTGCACGGTTGGCCGAACGAAAACGCCTGGATCAGGAATGCTGCTCCTTCCACTTCTTGGTGATCTGGCGAATCACCTTGGTACCATCGGGATGAACACCGCTACCACCATAAACAAGCTTGGCATGCGTATGGCCCAATTGCTGCAAACTCATCGCTGCCCGCAAGGTTGTATAGAATCCCTGGGCATCCTGCGCCTGATTTACCGATTGCTTGGCCAGCTTCAAACCTATACTCGGTCGCTGTGCAATCCGCTCCGCCATGTCCATGGTAAAGGCTGTCAATTCCTCATTCTTGACCACGTGATTCACCATACCTAGTTCTTTGGCTTCTTTCGATGTCAACACATCCCCGGTAAACAGCATTTCCTTGGCTTTTCTCATGCCCACTTCCCACGGGTGCGCAAAGTATTCGACACCGTTGACACCAAACGCGACCACCGGATCGCTAAACTTCGCGTTTTCCGCCGCAATCACAATGTCAAACGGCCACACTAACATCAGTCCACCGGCGATGACCCAACCCTGCACTTCCGAAATCGTTGGCTTGGGAATATTGCGCCAACTCCAGCAAAACCCTAAATAGAATTCTTCTTCTAAGGCCCAGGAACCCTCTGCGCCAGGCAATTCAAACTCCCCCCAGGTACCCTTGGGTTTGTAGGCTTCCAGATCCAGGTTGCCGGGCCCGGCATGGCCACTGGAGAAATCCGGATCTTCACCCGCCACGACAATCACTTTGACATTGTCATCATGGGAGGCAGCCATCAGGGCATCGTTAAACTCAGACAACAACTCGAAAGTCTGTGCATTGCGCATCTGCGGCATGGCCAGGGTCACCCGGGCAATCCCGGTATCAGTGACGGTGTATTTAATGGTCTTGTATTCTGTCGACATTACTTTTCGCCCTATAGTATTGATGAGGATGAGGTAGGTGCATAGCATCACCTTTTGACCCACTTGCGTCAAACCGACACCAACTCGAGAATGTTGCCCAAGGGGTCGCGGCAGTAGACCGTTTTCATCGAGCCGGAGTGTGATCGGACAAATGACGCTGTACGATACCCTTATGTGGCCGGCCGACGATGAGGTGGGCGTTTTCTACCGAAACCTCCAGAGAGATCAAAGTTGCAGACGATATAATGGAGGTGCGCATGCACCTTCGTCCTGTGGCGAGATATCCGGTTTACTTTTTCCCATCTTTTATGTTTCGCTCTTTCCCACTTAAGTCTTATCAGGAGATGGATATGGGACCGCTCGACGGTATAAAGGTAATAGAACTTCAGGGAATCGGTCCCGGGCCTTTCTGCGGCATGATGCTGGCGGATATGGGGGCTGAGATTATTCGTATTGACCGGGCAAGTTCTGTCGGCAGACCCGCTGCTGCTGCAGATATCCTGGCGAGAGGACGGCGCAGCATTGCTGTTGACCTGAAAAACCCGGACGGGGTGGAAACCGTCCTCAAACTCATCGACGGGGCGGATGTGCTGATTGAGGGGTTTCGCCCTGGTGTCACCGAACGTTTGGGGCTTGGGCCGGATGAGTGTCTCCTGCGCAATGAAAAACTGATCTATGGGCGTATGACCGGCTGGGGGCAGACCGGCGACATGGCATCGGTGGCTGGACATGACATCAATTATATATCTCTATCCGGTGCTCTCCATGCAATTGGCAATGCTGGCGGTCGTCCGGTACCGCCGCTGAACCTGATTGGTGATTTTGGTGGTGGCGGTATGTTACTGGCTTTTGGCATCACTGCCGCATTGCACGAAAGAAACCAGAGTGGCAAAGGCCAGGTGATTGATGCCGCGATGACAGAGGGCTCAGCATTGCTGATGAATGCGATATTCGGCTCCATGAATGGCAGTAGCTGGTCGGATCAGCGGGGTACTAACCTGCTTGATGGTGGTGCGCACTTCTACAACACCTACGAAACTTCTGACGGCAAGTTCGTCTCTGTGGGATCTATTGAGCCACAGTTCTATGCCCTTTTGCTGCAGAAGTCGGGGTTGTCGGAAACCGCAGACCTGCCTCACCAGATGTCTCGAGACGACTGGCCGGGTTTACAGGATAAGCTGCGAGAGATATTTCTGGCGAAAACCAGGGATGAGTGGGATGCAATCATGCTCGGTACCGATATCTGCTATGCGCCGATTCTCAGTTTCGAGGAAGCGCGTAGCAATCCTCACAATATCGCAAGAGGTTCATTTGATGAGCAGGATGGTATTCACCAGGCATCCCCGGCACCGAGGTTTAGCCGAACACCACCAGAACTTCCCGCCAGCGCAGTTGCGCCTGGAGCTCACACTGTGGAGATACTTCAGCAGGCAAACTTCTCGGACGAGGAAATTGAAGCGTTAAAAGCGGGCGGTGCGGTCTCGTAGGCAGAAACGTTTAGAAGAAACCTTAGAGCTTCGCATTGGTGCTAGCCAGATCTCCCACCGGGCTCCAGCACCGCAACGTCCGTCGAGAGCAGCTCCGCCAGCTCACTCGGCAGGCTCTTCGCCACCTCCAGCGCCTCAGGGGTAGACCTCTCCTCTACCACCTTGAGGAGCCCGCCCTTGGCGTCGTCGATCCGTCTCGCTGGGAAGCGGGTGAAGTACCGGCTCCCGACCTTGCGACGGAGCCGGTGAACTGGCCGCACGGCGTGCCAGACAGAGGGCACCCTAAAGACCATGCTCCCGGCCTTCAAGACCACGGGTACGAAATCGCCACTGGCGTACGCCTCGTCAATCGCTTTCGTGCGGTTGGCCAGTGGCGGGTTTTCCGCCCCCAGGAAGTTCTTGAGATGGGAGCCAGGGCAGTATTCAAACGTCCCGGACCCCTCGTCGGTGTCGTCCAAAAAGCACGCCGTCTCCATCCTTTCATACGGGATCGCGGGCTTTGTCCCACCGTCCTGATGAGGGGCCATACCCCCATATCCCGCGAGGGAGCGGTCAATCCGCATCGCCTGGAGGAACGGCGGGACGGCCGGCTTCCCCATCACCGCCTGGAGGATGCGGATCACACGTGGGTGGGTGAAGAGCCGGGAGATCCCGGGGAAGGAAGCAACGAGCGCCGGCGGTGGATCGAAGAGCGCGCGTTCCTTCGGGTGGTCTTCGTCAGCCCAGCCGTACGAGTCCAGGTATATTGCGTCGATGTCGGCGCGGGCCGCGGCCAGCTCCTCGGGGGTGAGGAGCGGGAGGACGCCGACGCCCTCGCGCCGGATCGCGGCGATCACACGCTCGTCTTCGAACTGCTCGCCGACGTCGAGTGATCCTGCCTTCGTCCGACTCACCTTGTCCTGTGTATTCACCTGGCTTTCTCCATGGAGGTCTATAATCCGTCCATCGTAACACTTGCGTGGGCCCGGGCACACAAGCAGCCGACCTCCCTCAGATGCTGTAGACGCGCGCGGCAGTACCATAGAACAGCGCATGCTTGTCGCTCTCCGAGAAGTCCAGAGTCAGCTTCTTCATCGCATTCCAATACACGTGGTACGACATCGACAGCTTGTCGACCGGAAAATTGCTTTCGAACATGCATCGCTCGACACCGAAACAATCGATGGCGTGCAGATAGTAGTCGCGCTGCGCCTCGACCACTTCGTCGGACGTAGCCGGCAATTCTCGTTCGTGCCAACCAAAACCATTTGGCGGCATTGCGAGCCCGCCAATCTTCGCCACCACGTTTTCACACGACGCGATGTCGGCTATGTCTTGCCTCCACGACGCGAGCACGTCGGCACGTTTGTATGGGCCAACACCAACCGGCGAACCGAAGTGATCGAGTACTATCACCGCATCCGGCACGGCAAGGGCGAGTTCCGCGAAATCGTGGTTCTGAAAGTGATAATGCCAAGAGTCGTAGGTGAGGCCCAGTTCGCCGAGGAGTGCTACGCCACGACGAAACGTGGGCTCGGCAAAGATGTTGGCAATCGGGGTGGCATCGCCCCAACCCGTGACTTTTTCCGCGTCATGCGCGCCGCCGTGGCGAATACCGCGGAACAGCTCGCCACCCGCTTCGTCATGCGCGGCGCAGACTTCACGGATGACGCCCACATCTTGCATGAGATCGGTGTGCGCGACGATCCCAGCGATCTGCGCCTTATCGTGGCCGCGGCCCGCCTGTGCCGCGGCGGCGACAAATTCAGTCTCACCTATCGGACACAAATGCTCCGGTCCGTCAATGCGGTATTCGGTACCACACTCCATGAACACTGTTTTCTCGATGTTGTGACCGGACTGCGTGTCTTGCCACAGGTCTTCTAGCAGATAACGCGGAAGACGCCTCGTACGCCACATGTGGTGGTGCGGATCGATGATCGGTCGGTCGGGGTCGATAATCTCTTCTTTGACTTGATCGAGCCAAGTGCGCTGTTCGTCTGCGGTGGGCGGCATGTCTTTGCCTTGTGCTTCGGGTGAAGCGACAGATGTTATCGCCCGAACCGAGCGCTATCAATAGCGATATAGACTGCACCAGCAGAGAACGTTTATACTGGCCGTTTGACAGCCAGATGGCATCAGGCCTCGCTACGCTGGCACACGGATGGAGGCCTTTGCCGCCGTATTTTTAAAGGGAAATACTTTATACATTATGGAAGTAGGTAAAACCTCAGCGGTCCTCGACGCATTTCGTTTGCAAGAACGTTTTATTCGTGCGTTTATTAGACGGTTTTTCAACGACGCGCACCTTCTGGAGGATATCTGCCAGGAAACCATCACCCGCGCCCTGGAAGCTGAAAAGGTCCGGAACATTGAGAAGCCGGATGCCTTCGTATATGGTGTCGCGCGGAATGTCGTGCGCTCGCAGATCGATGCGCAGTCCAGGTCGGTGCTGGATCTGGTGGATCAATTCACGCCGGATGACTTTGTCGAGGACGGACCCTCGGTGGAGCAGACTGCCGGCGACCGCGAGCGTATGCTGCGTTTCGTCGCGTCTGTGCTCAAACTGCCGAGGCAGTGTCAGCGGGTGTTTATCTTGAAAAAGGTTTATGGCTACAGCCACCGGGAAATCTCCGCGAAGCTGGGTATTTCCATCAGTACCATCGAAAAACACGTTGTGGCGGGGATGAAACGCTGCCGCGAAGATTTCGATGATGAATCCGTAGCCAACCTCACGGTCGTCCCCACGTCTCTAAAAGGGCACAAACTAACATGAAGCGAGCGATCCCCAACACCGAAGTCATTCGCCTGGAAGCTGCTGCCTGGCTGGCGCAGCTGGAAACCGGTGAAATGGAAAGCGCGGATCTGGAGGCCCTTCGCGAATGGATGGGCAGAAGCCACAGGCATGTGGCGGAAATTCGGCGCATCGCAGAGCTGTCGGCGTCGATGAGCGTCATGAACGACTTCGCGGGCCCGCTTGAGGAAGCGGCCGCTACCTTCGAGCCGATATTGAGGAAACGACCAGGGATGATGCTGTATCCGGTCCTGGGTCTCGCCATGCTGTTCGTTGCTGTGCTGTTCCTTTTTACCCAGTTCAGCCAGGACGAACCGGAGCCACGCTCGCTCGTCACCCGGGTCGGTGAGTATTTGGAACACACACTGCCCGATGGCTCCCACATTGCGCTGAATACCTACACCCGGTTGGAGATTGCGTTCACCCCGCAAGCGCGTGAAATCACCCTACTCACGGGCGAGGCGTTGTTTACCGTGGCCAAAGATCACGACAGGCCCTTCGTGGTCAACGCCGGGAGTCGCCGGATAACAGCGGTCGGCACCACCTTCGTCGTTCGCCTGCGGGACAAAGATGTGGAAGTGGCGGTCACCGAAGGTGTGGTGTCGCTATCCGTTACACCAGCGTCAGGGGCGGATATCCCCCCGTCGACCGCCAGCGCAGAGCCCGTTCGCCTGCGGGAGAAGCAGAGCCTGAAACTGCCGGTCAACGATCAGCAGCCGCAGCCGGATATCAGGACGATCAGCGATCGCGACCTGCGGCGCAAACTCGCATGGCGCGAGGGCCTGCTGGACTTCTACCGGTCGCCGCTCAGCGAAGTGGTGTCCGAAGTCAGCCGCCATACCGGGGTGCGTATATCCATTCTGGACCCTGAGTTACAGGAAAGGGAATTCGATGGCCTGTTTCGCGTGGGCGAGACTGAATTGCTGCTGCAGGCGCTGTCGATCCATGGCGACATCCGGCTGACCCGGGTCGACGCCGACACCGTATTGTTGAGCCGTGCGCCTGAATCCCTGTAAAAAATGGCGGATTTTTGTCGCCATACCTACTAGTAAAGTAGGCCGTAAGTTTCGGGGCAAGCATTTACGGACTGCAACAACAGTAATTCGGTACTGCCTGCTGACTCTGTTTATCATGACAGGCGTACCAGTCCGGGCTGATGGTCCGACCTTCGAGCTGGATATTCCCGCCGGGACAGCCGATGTCGCGCTCAAGGCACTGGCCGAGCAAACCGAATTCCTGACGTTGTTCCAGTCCGATGATGTTGAGCAGGTCCAGACCCAGGCGATAAAGGGCCCGTTCACTGTAGAGGAAGCGCTCGTGCGTATCCTCGCCGACACCCCGTTGGCTTTCGACCTGATAAAGCGAGGCGTGATCGTCGTGCGACACAACAACCTATTGGCGTCGATCAGCTCAGAGAAATCTCTAACGGGGAACGAAACAATGCAGAACAATCAGTCATTATTCAAACGAGTGGCAGGGCTACTGGCGGCAGCGATGCTGGCGCCGGCAACAGGCGCGGCCGAAACAGAAGCATCGGAGGCAAAAACCGATTCGAAGTTCATCGAAGAGATCATCGTGACAGCGCGCCGCACCTCAGAGAATCTGCAGCGGGTGCCTATCGCGGTGACCGCACTGGACCCGACCGACCTGGAACAGCACAACATCGTAAATCGACGCGACCTCATGTACGCGGTGCCCTCGCTCACGATTGCGGCGGATCTCAACTCATTCATAAGCCGGACCTCCCTCCGGGGTCTGCCGGTCGGAGCCACCTCCTACTTTGCCGAGTCACCCTGCTGTTCCGGCGGCGCGAATATGCCGTTCATGGACATTGCCTCGGTGCAGGTGTTGAACGGACCCCAGGGTACGCTGTTCGGACGCTCCAGTGCGGCAGGTTCGGTGCTGGTCGAGCCGGTGCGGCCTGACCTGAATGAAACCGATGCTCGCGTGAAGTTCCGCATCGGTGATTACGGACGAGCGGAGTTCACCGGTGCGGTGAGTGTGCCGATCATCAAGGACCGGCTGGCGGTGCGGCTGGCAGCCAATGTGCAACGTGTCGACGGTTACACCGATCAGATCGGCTCCAACGTCAAGCTCGATGATAGGAAGAGTGAACAGTTCAGGCTGGGGGTGCAGTACGAGGACGAACGCTTCAGCAACTACACCGCGATCAGCCATCAGAACATTGATCAGTCTGCGGGCAATTTGGTGCTGGTTCAGAGCGATTTGAACGTCTTTCCCTTCAATTTTCCGGTTGCATTTTGGCATTTTTTTGGTCTCAATGCCTGTCCGAATGCGGTGGCGGGCGGGTTCAGTCCCAATATGGCCAGTTGTGTGACAGAACGTCAGTCTATAATCAACAACATTGCCGCTGAGCTTACCACGGAGCAGGCTCGCATCGACGCTGGTGGGGATTCGGCCAAGCGGCTCTCACCGGGGCCAGTCCCCGGTCTGCCACAGTTCAACAAACTCGAAAGCTGGAGTATTCTCAACCGTGCGAAGTTCGGCGCCATTGAGCTGGGCAACGTCGATATCAGCTTCAAAGACGTGTTTTCCCATAGTTGGAGCGTGGACAATACTTCCAACCACGCGGATGGGCTCGGCGGCGTGTTGCAAGAGTCCGCGACGGCTCCCATAAATTTTAACGGCGCGAGTAATAACAACGTCCGTAACGGCGTGCTCGACCCCCAGTTTGCCGATTATAACAAAACGCTGAACAACGATCTGAATGTGCTGTTTGACGTGGCTGACGGCCTGGTCGATGGGGTGCTCGGTTACTACTACAGGCGCCGCGAAACGCCCTCCGGCAATGGGATAGCTATTATATACAAGGTCTATGGCGGGACGCTGGAACCGGATCTGGGGTATAGCCGCTTTGGGCGTTTCCATGCGGGCTCCAAGAGCACTGAGCACGCCTGGTATACGCAGGCGACGCTGGATCTGTCGCGCTTGGATGTGCCCGGTCTGAGTTTTACCGCCGGCTACCGAAAAACCAGGAATGAATCAACCAGTGGTAGCTTGCCCGTCGACAGAGATCCCGTAGACCGCTCCTATATTCCGCGGCCGGGGGGGGCGGTGAGAACGACCCAGGCGAAGTCCGATGGCTACAACTACCTGTTCACCCTAACGGAACAGTTCACCGATGAATTCATGATGTACCTCAGCCACAGCCGTGCCTACGTACCCGGGGGGAGAAACACCGGCGTCGTTCCAGCGGATGCTGTTCCAGCCAACTACAGCGAGACCTTTGGCCCGCAGATCGTCAAGTCCTGGGAGCTGGGCGCCAAGATTGACTTTGTTCTCGGCGACGACGTACCTGTGCGGTTGAACGGGGCCCTCTATCACTATGCCTTCGACGACATTCAAAGGGGCATCCGAGGCGCGACGGAGGACGGCATAATTGTTGCCTACACAGCCAACGCTGCGGGCGCGGAATTGCAGGGCTTCGAGCTATCCGGTGGCATTTTGCCGACTGATAATCTGGAGATCAGCTTCGCCTACAACTACAACGACGCCAAATACACGGAGTGGTTCGCAGCTGATCCGCTGTTTCTTGCTAATGTGGGAAATCCGGCCTGCTCGCCGAATGCACCCGCCGGGTTCTGCCTGCTCGATCTGTCTAATCAGTCCTTCGAAAGAATGCCCGAGCACCAGGGCCATGTGAAGGCGGCCTATTCGCTGTCGATCAGCCCGGATTTGGGTAATCTGGTGTTGTCTGCGACGTTGTATGCGCAGTCGATGGTATGGTTCAGCTCGAACCCCGAACGCGAACTCGACGTTGTTCCTAACTCCAGGAAATCCATCTCCCAGGATGGCTATTCGCGCCTCAATCTTCGAGCCGATTGGGACAATATATTCGGCAGCAGTTTTGATGCGGCTATATTCGTTAGCAACGCAACCGATAAACTCTATAAAATCGTCGGCATCTCGCAGCTATTTACGGCAGGCGTTTCCACCGCACACTACGCCGCGCCGCGGATGATTGGGTTAGAGATCTCCAGGCAGTTCTAGACCAATTTTGCTGTCTCCCGGCTCTGCCGGGGAGACAGTAAAACAAGAGGAACAATAAAAGGTAAGGCAGATCATATGAGCGACAAGATTGACGATTTAGTGGCGCGTATTGCACGGCTGGAAGATCTCGATGCTATTCGGCATACATGTCGGGATTACTGCATGCGACTGGATTCCGCAGATTTTGTCGGGCTCGGCGATGTGTTCACCGAGGATGCAGTACTCGAGATGGATGGAATGGACTTTTTTTTGAAGGGACTCGATGGGCAGTATCACGGCCGGGCGGCGATCATCAGTGACGCTTATCAGTCGGCCAAAGCAGTGCATCGGGACAGTGCGGTGCCGGTTTTCAATACCGGTCATATCTGCACCAACTTGCAGATCGAGCTCGATGGCGACGAGGCCACCACGCTGGCATACTTCTTCGAGATCATTTCGAACGATCGGGTGCTGATGGGAACGTATCAGCATCGGCTCCGTCGCGAAGCCGATCGCTGGCGATTTTGCTTCCTGCGTATTTCGACTCGGTATCGGTCCCGGCTGGAAGCCACGGACGTAGACGGCCAATCGCTGAACGATATCATCGCTCGCCCGGTATAGCGCGTCCGTTAGTTCCGTCGGCTACCAGCCTGCAACGAATGACTGACAAGGAATGACTGACAACAATGACAGATAAAAAAGGCACAGTCCTTGTCGTGGGCGCCAGCGGATTGGTCGGCACTGCCGCTGCCATTTCCTTCTGTGACGCGGGCTGGGAAGTCATCGCGGCCTCCCGTCGCACTCCCGATCTCATCGGCGCTCGTGACTACGAGCACCTTCGTCTCGACCTGCAGGACACCGACGCCTGTGCTCAGACGGCGCCAGCGCTGGCGCGGGTCACCCACGTCGTGTACACGGCCGTCTACGAACTGCCTGGCCTCATCCCTGGCTGGAGCGACCCCGAACAGATCGCCACCAATGGTCGAATGCTCACCAATCTGCTAGACCCGCTGTGCGAGCACGCGAAGCTCGAGCACGTGACAATCCTGCAGGGCACCAAGGCCTACGGACCGCGGGTGGCGCCCATGCGTGTACCGGGGCGCGAAGACCAACCTCGGGTAGAGCATCCGAACTTCTACTGGCTCCACGAGGACTACCTCACTGCCAAATCGAAGCAGCGCGGCTTCGACTACACCATTCTGCGTCCGCAGCTCATCGTCGGACCGAACCACGGCGTGGTGATGAATCTTCCCCCGGTCATCGGCGTGTTCGCCGCCATGCTCAAGCATGAAGGCCAACCATTGTGCTATCCCGGTGGTGGAAACTGGGTGTGGGAGGTGGTGGACGCCCGTCTTGTGGGCAATGCCTGCTTGTGGGCCGCACAGGAACCCGGGGCCGCCGGTCAGACGTACAACCTGACCAACGGCGAGGTCTTTCTGTGGCGAGACATGTGGCCCGCTATCGCCCGGACGCTGGGCATGGCGGTTGGCCCCGATGAGCCCCGCAGCATCGCCGCTTACGTCAGTGAGCGCGCCGAACTCTGGGAAGAGATCGTACAACAGCACAATCTACAGCCACTGCCACTTGATCAGATTCTGGGCGAGTCTCACTACTATGCTGATATGGCTTTCTCAGTCGGCACCACCGAAGAGCATGCGCCAATCTTCGTAAGCACCGTGAAGATCAAACAGGCGGGGTTCACCCAGACCTGCAACTCGGAGGAGAGTTTCTGCCATTGGCTCGCAGATCTGCAGTCACGGCAGATCATTCCACGCCCTGAATAGAGATACCAGGAGATAACCACCCTTTTCCCACTTCTTACCAAACCAAACAACAATGAAGGAATAGGCTATGGCAGAACAACCACTAGACGATGAAGAGCTCGAGGTACTGGAGATACGATCCGCCGGCTGGTATCGGAAAAAGCTCAAGTATTCGAACATCCTTTACGAAGTCAACGAAGAAACACACGTCGCGACAATTACACTCAATCGGCCTGAAAAGATGAATGCCATGAGCCATCAATTGCGTGCGGAACTTTTCCATGCCTTGAAACACTCGGAACTCAATAACGAGATTAACGTCATCGTCATCAAAGGCGCCGGGCGATGCTTTACATCGGGTTACGACCTTTCGGGGGGCTTGGGTCCGGACGAACCTGATCTCGGCAATCAATACGTCGATACCAGTGCCGTGACGCATTGGGCACGTTATGTGGTACAGCAGTGGTTTCAGATCTGGGACTTATCGAAAATCGTTATTGCGCAGATTCACGGCTACGCCCTGGCTGGCGGATCCGAGCTGGCATCCATGTGTGACATGATCGTGACTACACCTGATTGTCAGATCGGTTATCCGCCGCTGCGTTCGATGGGTGTAGATCTGCTGTGGTTCCCCTGGAGCCTGCCTATGCGCAAGGCAATGGAACTGGCAGTGACGGGCGATAGCTTCACAGGTGAAGAGATGTATCGACTGGGTATGGCGAACTATTGTGTCGATGAAGACGATATAGAAGAGTTTACAACGGTCTTCGCCGAACGAGTCGCACTGATGAATTGGCAACTCGCGACACAGTACAAGCGCGCTACAAAAAAAGCCTATGAGATTCAGGGAATCCGTACGGCAATGGAGGACCAGGCTCTATACGCCTACCACCGTGTCAGTGAGTCGGACTACGCGCGAGAAATGTCCGAGAAGTTTCGCACCATACCGCTGAAGGAATATTTTAACCTGCGCGACGATCCGTACAAGGAGAACAAGGTACGGATGGACGAGATCCTCGCGCGCAGCAAAAAGTGATCGCATAATCGAGTAATAATAACCCGAGAGTGGATACCCGCTTCAAGATGAAAGGACTGCCGCAATGAATACCGATGGGCTCGACGACTTACAGGAAGTCTTCCGCAGGGAAGGCGTGGTTTATATCCCCCAGGCACTGGACGCCGAGACACTCGAACTCGCAGAGCGGGCCTGGCACTGGAGCCTGGCTCATCCAGGACCGGTGGCATGGCAGTCGGGCGGACTCAAAGGAATGGCCTCGGCCCCCGACGGACCCGATCCGAGCTTGCGCGCGGCTGCGGGCGCTGCCGGGTACTTCTATCAGGACGCGTACAACCCCGAGGCCCAGGAAGCCTACCAGGAATTGGTAACTCGCCCTGTCTTTCTCAACCTGGTGAGCCGTCTTTTCGCACCCGGCGACGGCGGTAAGGCCGAAGCGCACTACCTGGGCGAACAGGTCTTCTTGATGGAAGGTGGACCTCCCGGCCGCGGAGGCTGGCACCAGGATCTCGGCGGCACCGACGCCCATGGGGATAACCTGATCACCGTTTGGATGTCCTTCGATTCCGTCAGGTTGGGCAGCGGTGTGAACTTGGTGTGCAGAAGCCACCGCGGACCCAAATACGCATCGGTGATCGGTGGTTTTGAGGGTGAGTCGATCCCAGACGTGGAGTCACACCCCGAGGACTTCGATATCGTCTCTTTCGCCACCGAGCCCGGCGACCTGATCGTGTTTCACATGGCGATGCTGCACGGCAAAGGCCCGACCCTTCCGGGACAACGGCGCCGAACCCTGGCACTGCGCTACCAGGGACCCGACAGCGATGCAGGCGGCCGACACAATCGCAACCAAGTCGGTGGAAACGAACTCTCCAAGACCTTGTACGGCGCAAAAAGCAATCGGCAGCGCGTTCGCGTATTGTAGACGCGGGATCGCCCAGTTGTATCACCGTTTCCACATCCGGTCTGCCCAGCCTCGACTGGGAAGTTGTGGTTCCGGTCGCTGAACGCCGTGAGCGAACTGGTTCTGGCTGACAATCCCGGAACCCTGGAATCAGGATGAAACATCCGGCATAGTGCCCGCAGATCATTGACACGCAGAAGAAGACTGGCAAGGCTGTGAAGATTAAGGGGCTAGTCAGGGGCGTCTAGCAGGGATGACCCCCGACTCGCGCCAGGCACACGTGGGGTTGCACTAACGCGCCTTCGAGTAAGGGAGCGGGTCCAGAAGGAGAATCGAGGCCTCGTGGGTGACTGCGTCGAGCGCGGCAAGCGCATCGGCCGGGGCAGCCTGGGGATACCATTCCCGCGTGATGTCGTCCGTGATCCACATCTCACTGATCTCCGAACCGTCATCAATCGTCGTCTCGTAGGCGGTGAAGAGTTTCCAGCTTCCAACGGCCTCGAGACCGTCTGCGAGATCGGAGAGCGCTTTGATAGCGGCTTGCATCCCGGCGGAGTCCACGCGGCGGCGAATCAGGCGATAGCATCGGGGTGCGGTGCCGGGGTCGGCAGCCCCCTGCTGGAGACGCCGCGCATCGGCGAAGGAGAGGGGCGTCCCGTTCCTGGTAACTTCGTCCATCGTGAATCCGAGACCCATGAGGCGCGGCAGTCCCTCCTTCAAGGCTTCGTGCTCGAAGAGCTTCGCCCCAAGCTCTTCCATGGCGGCAATGGACTCGACCGCCGTAAGCATCAGGTCACGTCCGAGCGGACCGGTCGTTAGGCGCCACGCGCCGAGGAGGTTCATCCCGACGCCGTTTATCGCCCGGATCGCGGTCTCACCATAGACATCCACGAACCTGGCGAAAGCGGCAGGCGTCGAGTCGCCAAGGATGTGCTGGGATTCGATCATGATGGTCATCGTCTTTACTCTTCTATTCGCATCAGTACATTCGCATCAGCTGACCGGCGGTGCCGATGCGCCGCCAAACGATTTCAGCGCCGCTACGATATCCGAGGTAGCTGTATCGGCATCGAATGCCGAGAACGTTGCAGTCATCTTCCCGTAGACGCAATCGACTTCAGGCGAGCGGCCCGGAGAAGTTCCGCGCGATTCGCCTCAAGGTCCAGCAGCGGCAGGTATCGCTGCTGCGCCACCTCTTCGGTCGTGTACCGGCGCCAGTTTCGCGGTGTCTGCTGACCGCCAAACCGCTCGACCATCCAGTTGAGCAGCGCGGCAAGCCGCACATCGCTGATGGGCGCGTTAGCTGAACCCGGCACCCGCACCATGTAATCTCGACCACCAGGGATGCTCATGAACAACCCCACGGATCCCATCAGCGCCGGTACCGCGTCGGTCGTGGCGCGACCGTCTTCCAGGTGGCACCCCTGGCAATGCATGACATAGTCCAGGTGCGCCCCATGCAGCACCGTTTCCGCGGCAGTGGACGAGGCGGAAGCTCCTGACAAGAACGCAAGGGTCAGCCAGGTCAACGTGCGTCTCATGCCGAGTCTGAAACCTCGCCCGCGGTCCCCACTATGCGGGCGAGGGTGCATTGGTAGTTCGTGTTTTTGGTGCCGAAACACCACAACACATCATTGTTCTTTGGCAGCCTGTATATCGGTCTCTCGCCTTGCATATTGGCACAGTGGCACTTAAGGCACGGTCCATGCCCACAACAATCGTTGTAGGAGATCACATAGTCCTTGTCATCTTCCGGGTTGTGACAGGTGCCGATCCAGGTCACGCTGGAAAGCTCCGTACCGGGCGGACAGGTGTCCTGGCTGCCCCCACAACAGGAACACGCGAACCCATCGAGCGCGCAATGCCGCCAATAGTTGCACGCCGTGGGATCGTTGATTCCTTCCACGACCGTCGGATCCGGCTGGCCACCGTGGAAGCGGCCATCCCCCGCAGCCTGGGCGCGGCTGATCGGCAACAACGGTAGCGCCGCTGTGCCCAGCAGAAGCGCCACGGTGCGGCCGAGAAACCCACGACGGGACGATCGGTTTGCCACCGACCGGGTTGCCTGTTCTACTTTCTGATCGATCAATGACATCGCATCATGCTCCTTGTTCACGTTCATAAGTCTTGGCGAAGTGTTCCTGAAGCGACGCGACGCCGCGTTCATTGGCTTCGAACAAGCTTTCAAGATGCTCTCGAGAATTCACGAGTCCCTGAGCACGAATCACACCCTCACCATCCATCAACACCGCGTAAGGCAATTGGCTCACCCGAAAACCCATACCCAACTCCATCGACAGCAGATAGGGAAATTTCTCCAGCCCGTGCTCGCGCACCAGCGCCTCATGTGGCGCCCGCGGGCCATCGCTGGCCAACACCGCTTGCAGCCAGCTGCGCTCGCGCTGCGCAATCGACTTGATCGCCGGCAACAGGGTCTTGCAAACCTGGCATGTCGGCGACAGGAAGAACAACAGTGTGTGCACCCCTCCCGGCTGCGCTCCGCCGATCTGTATGAATGTTCCCCCCAGATCGGCGACGTTGAACACCGGCGCCGCATCTCCTGCCCGCAGTTGGTTGCCCGTGACCAAAGCACCTACCGGCGCGAGTCTGACATGCAGCACACCAATTTGGCGGACCAGCGCCCAGATCACGACACCCATGGAGACTACCGCGACCCAGAGCAGTGCATTGGATATCTCTATCGCATGGTTCAATTCAGTTGCCCTCCTGGAGCAGGTTCGTCCTGTCTCACGCGCGTCGGCGAGAGGGTAATCAGTAAGTTTAGCGAAATGTAGATCGCGCTGCCAAACACAACGCCACCCGCAACCGTGAATGCGTCGAGCCAGACCAGGGCCCGATCGGCGACAGGCCAGACACAGGCGGCAGAGGCGAGGGCGAGCACCAGATTGCGCACGACCATCGCGGGCGAAATCGGTTCACCCCGACCGGGGCCGAAACAGCCGCAATCGATATGCGTACGCCCGCGCAGCAGGTTGATGCCGATCGCACCAGCGTACAACAGGAACAGTCCCGCGCCCGCAAGGCCCGCGGTCTGAGCCCATGCCGGAATCACATAACCCAGAGCAATGGAAGCTTCTATCCCGACCAGCAGAACGGCAATGGGACCCGAGAACGACACGGGCATGAGGCGGTACTCGTTGAAAGTGACGACGAACGCTGCCAGGTCGCGCAGCTTGTGAGCGACGGCCCAGACAAGCAAACAGGCCAACCCAAACCGAAGCACGAGCGCCAGTGCGGGATCCATCACGGTTGTCCACCGGTGGTGTCCCGGGCGATATCAATCCCGACGACAACCCTGATGCCGGCTGGGAACTTACGCACAAACTTGAAGTTTTGTCCTTCATACACGGACACCTCAGGTGGCTGTCCCCCAATCGTGTAGAGGAGCGGGTTCTCGTCGGGGCTCACGGCGATCAAGTGGACTCCACCAATAATCCTGTTTGCCCCCTCCTCTGCCGGCGTCTCGAGCTCTATCTTGCTGACGCATTGTTTCGACTTCAGATCATAGATCCAGATCGCCGAGCCGTAGTCCTTGCGGCTGCCGAAGTCCTTGACTTTATCTGGACTATCCTGATGGACCAGGGAGTACAGCAGGTTTAATGGACCGCTGATCGCAAGGTGCTGTGTCCCCCCGATCTTCCAGCCTGCCGCCCGTTCTTCGTCCGTGAGCAGCGACCAGGGCGCCTGGGGTTGAGCGGGACTCGACCCCACGTCTATGCCATGCAGATAACCGTCGTAAGATGCGAAGAACCAGGTATTGCCCAAACGTGCGCCCCTCTCCGTCACCGGGTCTGCATCAGGTTCGAAGAACGGTGGACTCGGCTGTCGGGTGACTGTAGTGCCTTTCTCGTCGACCGCCAGCACCAGGGCAGAGCCATCACCGCACAACATCATAAAACGTCGCTTGCCACCGGCGAACACCATATAGCAACCCGGCGTGCTGACCTCCTCCACGACCTTCCGTTTGCGCACGTCGACGATCGTGACCGAGGTTGACGGTGTCAGGTTGAAGGCCGCAAGAAAACGACCGTCATCCGATTGCGCCGAGCTGCCCACCTGCATAGCTGGATACATCGCATGCTTCGGGGGAATCTGGATCTCGTCTCGAAGCTCCAGCGTGCGCCCGTCGTAGACCGCGACGATGTCAGTGCGTTTGCCGCGCCAGGTACGGTCGTAGTGGGTTTCCACGTTGTAGATCTCTGCACCATCCGGTGAAAAGAACGGCTTCACGTGGCTCCATCGGGCACCGCCAGTGAGCATTGCAAGTTGACTGCCCGTGTCTGCATCGAACAATGTTGAACTCATCATGAAGATGGTGTCAGTTAACCACATGCGATACGGGCCGCCCGGCTCGAGTGTTAGAGTCGTCGCCTCGTCCGCCCAACTTCCGCCCGGCAGCGCGGTTGCCGATGCCAATAACATTGAAACAAGCGTCAGACGCCATTTGAAGATCAGACTAGTCATCGAAATACCTCTCATGTGACGGGTACACTCGTACCCCTGAAACCAACGCCATCGGATTCCGTTCCTCGCCAGGTACGGCTAATCCGGAGCAAAGAAGAACGTTTCGAAGGGCGAATCACTCAGCGCCTCCATTGATACCTCGCTCCCCTTTTTAATCGCAAAGAAGTCGCCGACGCCCACGTCGTAGACTTGCGGCTTATCGAACGGCATCACGGCAACCGTAATTCGCCCCTTGCCGGCTACAACGTAGAAGACCTCGTTGGAAGATAAGGGCCACTTCCGCAACTGGTGCTTCCCCTTCTCGAAACGGGCAATCCCCCCCGACCCAACGCCGGGAATCTGCATTGGAGTGGCAGTCAGGAACGTGCCCTTTGCTGTAACCGCCTCCACAAAGTCACCAGGCTTCACCGAGAAAACCTGGACAAGGTCATCTTCTGCAGCACACGCGGCGCCGCCATACAAGAAAGCCAGGGCCAGGAGCACTGTGCTGGCAAGCAGCGAACGCCATCCGGTCGTCATGCTCTGGTTCATCGCGCGCGGCTTCATCTTACTGCTCCTGCTTCGCATTGACATCTCTGGCACTTTACCTCAACCATTCACCATTTACGACCTACATTACTAGTAGGTATGGCGACAAAAACCCGCCATTCCTTACGCGGATTCAAGCGCACGGCTCAGCATACGGTGTTCGAGACCAATCGATCGTCATTTGAGTCTTGAATATGTTCGTTTGAACTGGCATCAGGCAATTGGTGGTAGCAATGGGGGAATGGGCTGTAAGATCTTTCGTTGATTTGGTGTGAGGCGGGTTAATAATTCTTCAGAGGACAGACAATCAACGAATAGGATAGCATCGCCAGCTTTGTAATGAATGGGGATGGCCCCTTCAACGCCAACATCGCTTAATCTTCGATCTGGCCGCATATAGACTGGATGCATCAAATTCGATTTGACGACGACCAATTTAAGGTCAGTCCGGTGGACCACGAAAGCCTTCGACATCTCGATGCCAGAAAATGGGGCTACCGTTGGTTTTGACGGGACGTACGATCCCGCACGTCTGCATCCTGCCGGCCACTGCCTTGTGAAAGCATTCGCCGTAACGTAGACTTGATGACCATCACTTGAACGGGTAAGCACAAACGGGTAAGCAGCATGGCACAAGAAACTATCGAAAATATTGAAGAGGCCGAGGGCGACAGCGCGGCAAACAGCGGGAAGTACGTCTCCGAGCGCGGGCCGTTCGAGATCTGGGAGAATCCCGCGATTACGCCACCCGAGTCCGCGGACGGTCTGGACGCCGAGCAAGTGACGATGGGCTTGGATATGTCCGCGCTCGCCGCGAAGTACGGGGAAGAAGCGGTGCGCCAGAAAGCGGGCGAAATGATCAAGGCGTTCGCGCCCGGCACCAGTTCCCAGGCCCTGTTTGCGCAGAACGTGCCGGGCGGCATGAGTCTGATTTACGTCTGGTTCGGCGCGAACTTCCCTCTGTTTCGCCATAGTCATCCCGCCTTAGGAGATTGCCTGTACTATGTGGTCGCCGGCGAAGTTCTTGTCGGCAAGCGCCACCTCGGACCCGGGTCCGGGTTTTTCGTGCCGACTGGCCACCCGTACACGTACACCGCCGGACCTGCGGGTGCCGAAGTGCTCGAGTTCCGCACGGGCGGCGGCGTGGAGGGCGCGCCGGTGATGACGCTCGACGAACTGTCGCTCGACTCCATCCAGCAAATCACCGATCGTTGCAACGAGTTGCGGCAGGAGTGGCAGCAGCCGGCCAGGATCGGCGATACGGCGTTTGTTCAGCGGGAACTGGATCTCGTTTCGTCTCCCCAGGAATGAGGCCAGTTAATTTTGGGACAGTACATTAGATGCCGTAATGGCTGATATAGCGCTGTCGGTGAAAAGACTGATTGCCGAAGATGGCTTCAGTGGTTCGTGCCCGCTTCAGAAACAATCCCGCATCAAATTCATCAGTCATACCGATTCCTCCATGCATCTGGATCATGTCGTTAGACATGTCATGCAGGAACTCGCCAACCTGGCATTTAGCCAGTGATGCAAGTACGTGGGCATCGTCGGCGTTCTCGTCGATTGCCTTTAATGCACCCTCAACACAGGAACGGGCAAGTTCCATGTTCATAAAGTGTGTTGCAGCGCGATGACCAAGCGCCTGAAAAGATCCGATAGCCTGCCCGAACTGCACCCGTGTTTTCAAATAGTCGAGCGTACGATCGAAACATTCCGCAGCCATACCTAGCATTTCTGCTGCCAGACCTGCCCGCGCCCGGTCCAGGGTAAGATCAAGCGTGGAGAATCCCTCCCCCGCGCTACCGAGCAGAGCTTCCATTCCAACGACGACCTTGTCGAAGGTGACGTCTGCATAACCGCGGCTGTCAACCATGCTAAGTCGCGTGCGAGTAATACCGTGAGCGTCCCCTGGTACAATAAACAACGAGATACCAGCAGGACTTGCTGATTTTTCGCTCGTCCGTGCAGCAACAATAAATGCGTCTGCAGCAAACCCGTCCAGCACAAACGTTTTTTGTCCTGAGATCTCGTATCCGTGGTCTACGGGCATCGCCTTGACGCTAATGTTGGCTGGATCGTGGTGCTGACCCTCATCTACGGCCAGCGTGACGACAGTCTTGCCGTTCACGATGCGCGGCAGCCATGTTCGTTTCTGTTCTTCGTTACCCCCTGACAGTATCGCAGAAGCGCCGACCAGGCAGGATGCAAATAGTGGCGAGGCAGTTAATCCTCGACCCATCTCCTCCAGCACCAGGCCGAACGTCTGATAATTCATGCCCGAACCGCCGAACGCTTCCGGTACGATGATCCCGCACCAGCCAAGTTCGACGATCTGACGCCAGGTATCGATGTCGAATCCGGTATCGATGCCGCTGTCGCGCATCTGGCGGAAGCGGGTGACTGGCGCCTCATCCCTGACCCAGGACTGTACCTGGTCCTTCAACATGGTCTGTTCTTCTGTCAATACGGCCATGTTTTTTCTCCCTAGTATCCTTTGAGGCCTAATACGCGCTTGGCGACGAGATTCAGATTAACCTCGTTGGAACCGCCTTCGATGGAGTTCGCTTTTGAGCGAAGCCAGCTGCGCGTATTGTGGAGTTCTGTTTCGCCGAAGCCCTCTCCCTGCCAGCCAAGGCCGCGGTTGCCCATGATCTCTACCATCAGTTCCTGACGTTGCTGGTTCATTTTGGCCCAGGCCACCTTCAGGATGCCGATGGCGGCCGTCGGGCCATTGACTGCGGCTTCATTTCTGAAACGGTGCTCCGTCAGATTGAATGAGTGGGCGAGCATCTTTTGGCGGGCGATGCGTTCACGTAGTCCACCGTCTCTTAGAATGCCATCGTTGAGTCCAACATAGTCGCGCGCCGCATGCTCGATATCATAGGGTGACCCGCCGTCCGTATTCCTCCCGGCACCCGCAATACCCTGTCGTTCGTGCAGCAACAGGTGCTTGCCGATCGACCAGCCTTTATTTTTCGTACCGATCAGATTTTCTTTCGGGATCACCACATCCGTGAAGAACACTTCATTGAAGGGCGATGAACCGGATATCAATCTGATAGGTTTAACTTCAACACCGGGAGACTTCATATCCAGGGTCAGAAAGCTGATACCCTCGTACTTGCTGGCTTTATCGGTACGGAACACACCGTACATGGCATCTGCTTCTTTTGCGCCGGTGGTCCAGATCTTCGATCCGTTAAGGACGAAATGATCACCATTGTCTTTGGCAAAACTCTGCAGACTCGCGAGGTCTGAGCCGGCGCCCGGTTCGGAGTATCCCTGGCACCAGTGCACGTCGCCGCGAACGATGGCGGGCAGATAGCGGAGTTTCTGTTCCTCGGTGGCGATATCCAGCAGCGTCGGCCCAAACATCACGATGCCAAATCCGCCGATGGGGCTGAATGCACCGGCGGCTCGCATTTCTTCGGTAAGCACTGTCGTCTGGGGTTGCGACAAACCGCCACCACCATAAGTCGCGGGCCAGGTGGGCGCCGACCAGCCTTTTTCACCGAGACGCTCCTGCCAGAGTTTCATATCGCCAGTGAACTTTGCGCCAAATCCAGCTTTATTAGACGGCGGTTTATTTCTGAGTGACGCAGGAAAATTGTCGGCAAGCCAGGCTCGAACTTCTTCCCGGAATGCCGGGGGCGCAGATGCCATTTTCTCGTTGTCCATTCTGTCTCCTGTTGGTTCGACCGTTTGTTTCGTTTGATCAATATAGCAATAATAGCCTGGTCATCCTATCCTGGCTGTCCAGATCTGTTCATTTTTACTGGCAGGTTCGAATTAACCCATACAACTCGGCTTTTAATGAGCTCGTCGGTGATGCCAGCGTTTTCACTGACTGTCGTCCGCCTGGCACCGGTTCCGAGGATTTCTCCTACATGTCTGAGGTTGTACCAGGCTGTTACTTGATTGTCGGAAACGGCAGACCCCACCCGCTTCACAATCCAGACTACGACTTCAATGACGACGCGCTTACCTATGGCGCCAGCTTTTTCGCACGTATTGTCGAGACGAAACTGGCACCGGACGAGGGTTAGTGACACATCCCGGCAAACTGTGTGTAGTGCTACTAAACCTGAGTACGCCTGACGAACCGTCTGTACCCCGGCTCACGACCCGCGCGCGACGTCTCCAAGTAGGTCGATGGTCCGCTCGACGGAGCCGTCGTCCACTGCGAACGGGAAGACACATAGATCCGTCGAGCCCGTCGCCTCGATGCGCGCGAGTTGTGCGCGCACGGACGCCTCGTCACCCGCCACCATCAAGTCCTCGAACCCGTCGACGCCTTCCCGGTCCAACATGGTGCGGTACGAGGGCAGAGCCGCGTAGTGGCCGCATCGAGGAAGACCTCGGAGATCCAAGCCGTGTCCATCCCTGCAGCCTCGATCCTCTGCCCACGCTCGACTAACGCCACGACGCTCGGTACAGCGCCGGTGGCCTCTCCGACCATATATCCGATCTTCATCCCGTTTCTCCTATCATTCGATCTTTTTCGGCTCGCAACCGGGAGTCATCAAAATCCGGACTGCCCATCGGGAGATCATACGACATTCTAGCCCCAACCAATGTCAGGACCCAGCCAACCCTTCATAGAAGCGTCCGGTCAGGTTCGCTCCGCGCCAAGCAAACTCAAATCCATTTGGTTCATCACGTACGACATGCACACTCTGTTTGTATGATCGAGAATAATCGTGGAGCCACCCATACCGCCCCAGAATGACATTTTCACGTCTTCCGGCCAGTACTTCATCACGGGATCGTCAAAGCTCAGCTCGCCGCGGTCAAACAGCAGCAACGCAGAAAGTGCGGTCATGGTCTTCGTGGTTGAATAAACACAGACGATAGTGTCTTGCTCCCACGGCAACGTCTTTGCGCCGTCCCGGTGGCCGGTCCAGATATCGATGACGTACTCGCCCTCAATGGTGGCGGCAAAGCTAGCGCCTACATCGCCGCGCTCTGCAAAGTTACGCTCGAATTCTTCGCGCAACGCCGCGAATCGCTCATCACAATGACCATGAATTTCCATAGTCTTCTCCTTTGACCCAGCCCCGATAGTGTATGTCATGGCTTCTTGCGATGAGGCAGGCTGCCATCCTATCAGTCGAGTCGACTCCTTTCAGACTGGATCGCCAAGGTCGACCAGATCGTCCGAGATTGTCGCGCCATTTTCACTCGGAACGCGACTTTGCGGATACTTGGAGACGAACTACCTGTATGTCATCAGGTAAAGTTAAGCAACGTGCTCTGCCAGCAGGCCTTTTGGAAGAATGCCTTCATTCTGTAGTTCATGAAGGGCTTCCAAATCAAGCAGAGTGTAATCCAGGCCATCTGCTGAAATCAGCCCGAGATCTTTCTTGGCCTGTAGCGAAACTTCATCTGTATCGCAGATGGTTAACAAAGTTTTGTGATATTCCGTAACGACAGATTCAAAAGTCGGGTCCTGTGCCAGGTTATGCATTTCCTGTGGATCTTCCTGCAGATCAAATAAAGTGGGTTGCATGCCGTCAAAATGTGTATATTTGAAGCGATCTTTAACGATCATATACCAATCACACTTCATAAAATTTGCGTGGAATTCTGAAAAGGCACAATCTGGACGAGAATGCTTCTGACCGTGAATTAAGGGCAGCCAGCTGACTCCCGGCAGATCAGGTTCAGGCGGCAGGCCCGCCATGTCAACAATGGTCGGAAACAAATCCACCAAGGATACTATGCTATCGTTAGTTTGCCCTCCGGGCAGCCCTGGCCCTTTGACAATCAGCGGCACGCCAACAGAACCTTCATAAGGTACATCTTTATTAATCAAACCATGCTCGGCGAGGGATTCTCCATGATCAGAGGTGTAAATGATGTGGGTATTTTCATACATGCCGTGGGCTTTGAGTTCTGCAATAATCCTGCCGATCATAGCATCCATCTGAGTGATCATTCCGTAATAGGCTGCCACAGTGCGCCGCACCATATCATCAGTAACTTTCTCGTGCAGGCCCTGGGCGTTTTGATAATGCTGCAAAGCAGGGTGAATGTCAGGGTTGGGAAATTTGGCATCATGGGGCCAGATTATATTATCCGGGTAATACATATTGTAATACTCAGGATCACAAAGAAACGGCCAATGAGGGAACAGCAATCCCATATAAAGAGCCCATGGCTCTCCGGAATCATCCCGACCTTTTTCCTGGAGGTATTCCATGGTCCAGTCAAAAGCCTGCTGATCGTGATCAATTACACTGCGTACGGGTCCTTCTATACTGCCTTCGTCATCGCAGCCGGCGCGCTCCATATAACGCCGCAGCAGGCGGCTGTATCCATCGAGCCTTGAGGGTAAAGGTGTGTTGCGCGGATAAGGCTCAAAACCTCTTTGCTGATGCCTGGTTTTGCAATGGCTAAAGCCGCCATCCTGATAAGCCCCGGTGAAGTGCATTTTTCCCAACATGGTTGATTCGATGCCAGCTTGTTTTAAACGCCTGGCCCAGGTCATTTCACCGGGATCAAGCGGCACGCCTATAGCCCAGGCACCGATATCCTTAACATATTTTCCTGTCAAAAAGCTCATACGACTGGGGGTACATTTGGGACTGTTGCAATAGGCCCGGGTGAATTGAGTGCCTTCTTCAGCCAAAGCATCTAAGTGGGGAGTTTTTATAATCGGATGATTTCGATAGCCACTTATAGCGGGATGATGTTCGTCACTGCAGATAATCAGGATATTTGGCTGCTTGGCACTATTCGACATAACTGTCTCCTATATTTTTTTCAGCGACAAAGAGATATTTTTGCCAAGCTTTACATTTTTAACTTTGCTAAAGGTATGCAGAAAATTGCCAATTTTCAGGTGTTGCAATCCGACTTTACCAGAGCGGACTTCAAATTTCACGTCCCAGATTACAGCGGCCCCCTGGGCTTCAATGGGGCCCATCGTCGATCCCGTGGATGACGATCCTGGCCATGCAGACCGAACGCATTCAGATCGGCACGGGGATTCTCAACGTATTCTCGAGAACGCCGGGTGCCATCGCCCAGGAGTTTGCCGCACTCGAGCAACTATCCAACGGCCGCATGGTTTGTGGACTGGGCTCTTCCGGGGACAGAGTTATCGAGCACGGAACGACAGTTGACGGGTGGGAATTTCACCCACTGAGTGATGACGCCTTTCACGACGCACTGGTTTATTCTCCTTTTCCCTCGGATGACTTTGTGCAATCTTGAGCAGTGTCCTGGCAGCACCACGCGGTGATCGCATACTATCCTACTACGCTACATCCTTGCGCTGTTTTTCCTGCAGCGCCTTAATCGCGCTTTCCGCCAGAAAACGTGAGCGATTTGGCTCGGCGGCATCGATGCGCGAGATCAGCCATTTCGGGAGCATGATGTTAACCCGCGCTGTCTCCACTGATACCTTACTGACATCAATCTCAACCGCGGCAAAAGCGAACGCGTCGGCGTAGTTGTCCAACTCCCGTATATCAGACAGATCAGAAGCTTCGGGTGCGACTTCTGCATCTTTTGCCATGCCTTCGAGGTGTGCATAGATGGCTTCCCTGGTCTGCTGCAATGCTTCAGATAGCGTCGTGCCTGCCGAATAGCACCCGGTCAGGTCCGGTACTTCGGTACCGTAGTCCGAGTCTGGGTCTTTGTAGACCACAACTGGATAGGCTTGCATAACGTAATCCTCCTACCTCATTTTCACGCCGGACTGTTTCTCGATGGAGCGTATCGTGCCAACAGGTAAATCTTTCTTTGGGTGCGGCACCGTGACCCGGCCCGGCCTGTCCGGGTGTTTGAACTGCTGGTGCAACCCTCGCACATGATGGAGTTTCCAGCCATCTTTGCGGAGCAGCCTGATCACGTCTTCGCTCTTCATTTGGAATTATACAATGAATCGTGTGTAGTGTGTGTATTTGCTGACCAATTGTAAGCACGAGTTGTCATGGACAAACGATGACGGCGTGATGTTCAGAATCCACTAAAGAAAAGGGGTCAGGTCCAATTATCCCCCCTTTTTCGGTCGTCCCTTTGGTTTCAATCCAACTGACCTGCCCACAAGTTCCTCTATCTCTTGCTGAAACCTTGTAGAGCCAAGCACCTTCCCCTGGTTGATATGAACACGAATCTTTGAGATTTCGTGTTCGGTAACCGACTCGCAGAGCAACGCCTGGTAGTTTCGTAGCCTTGAACTACGATCCTTTCCAAGATTTAAAAAAACGGAATCTGGACTAACAAACGGAACGGTCAACGCCACGCTGGATGAGGTGCTGCGTGATACCTGCTACATCGATTCGAGGATGCCGAACAATAGCAATGCTCCGGAAATGACATTAGTTTTTTAGAGGATATGCCAGGAGGCAGCTTCCAGGTGTCGGCTGTTACTCATGATTCGTGTAGGAAATGGACCTGACCCCATTTATCACCGGCACACAGCACGATTAAACCACGGACACAGCGAAGATCAGTGAATGCCCTGTTAGGAGATCACCCAAGATTATTCGCGCGTATACTACCGTGATGAACTGTCGGGTTGTGAGCCGTTCCAACTGCAAATCGCAGGCTTCGCTTTATGTGCTGGGGTTGCTGTCGCTTGCACTGTGGGTGACATCCGTGCGTGCCGAATCTGATACGCTCGAGTTCCGTCACGGCATTTCGCAAATTCCCAACTACCAACTGAAATACCCTCCCGATTTCACGCATTTCGACCATGTTAACGCTGATGCTCCAAAAGGAGGGACGCTGGTATTGCCCTACACCTACAGCTTCAATACCGTGTCACCAGCTTACAAACCACCAGGGTTCATCCGCTCCTATGATCATCTCCTGGAACGTGCCGGCGACGAACCTTCCGGTTACTACGCCAGCCTCGCCGAGTCCGTTGCCATCACAACCGACAGACGCAGTATTGTGTTTAAGCTACGGCCCGAGGCCCGCTGGCACGACGGGACACCCATAACCGCAGCCGACGTTAGTTTTTCGCTGAATACCTACCGCACCGACATCATGGCTACCGGATGGGCACCCGTACTCAGCTGGATCACTGGCATCGACGAATTGGATCCCCTGACGATTGCCATTCACGGTGATTCCGATGTGGCCAAACAAATGCGCATCATCAGCTATATCCCGATAATTCCAGCGCACTACTGGCAAACACGTGACGTAACTAAACCAACCATGGAGTTGCCTCCGCAAAGCGGTCCGTACCGACTCACCGCAGCGTCTCCGACAAAATACTTTATTTACACCAGGGTCCCCGACTACTGGGGCCGTGAGCTTCCGGTTAATCGTGGCAAGTTCAATTTCGATACGATTCGATACGAACGTTATCTCGACGCTACGGTTGCCCGCGAGGCCCTGCGTGCCGGAAATATCGACGTTTGGACGGAGACAGATTCGCGCCACTGGTTGGCATCCTATGACGTTCCCGCCAGCGAACGGGGATGGCTCATTAAGGGCACACTTGCCTCCGGCGCCCTGCGTGGTTCCCGGTTTCGTCTGGTGCTCAACACGCGTCGACAGCCGTTTGACAATCCGCTGGTACGCGAGGCTCTTGCATATGCCTTCGACTTCGAGTGGCAAAACCGGGCGCTGCACGGCGGCGAGCTAAAACGGGCTGACAGCTTCTTCGCCAACTCTATGTTCGCCTCGTCAGGATTACCTGACGAGGCAGAACTGGCGCTACTCGAACCACATCGTGAACACTTGCCAGCCGAAGTATTCGACCGTGTTTTTTCTTACCCTTCCTCTGATGGTATCGGTGTCGACCGTCAAGGCTTGTCTAAGGCCCGCCAACTGCTCACGAATGCTGGTTACCGGATAAGAGATGGTGTAGTGACAAGTGCAGAGGGTGTACCACTATCGATCGAGTTTCTGTCTGGTTCACCAACCAGTCATCGCATTCTGTTACCGTATGTAGGTGCGCTCTCGATGCTGGGTATCCAGGCGAATATTCGCCTGGTTGAATCCACCAGATATACCAATCGCCGCCGAGAGGGTGATTTTGATGCCATCCTGACCAGCGGATACTTCGAGGCACCCCCTTCCTGGCAGCTCCGACCTTATTTTCACTCAGGGTCAACCCCCTATTGGAACACGTCTGGAATCAACCACCCGACTGTCGATGCGCTGGTAGATACGGCCCTGGGTGCAACGGACCCCGATAGTTTCTTCATTGCAGTGCGCGCGCTCGACCGGGTCCTGCTGTGGAACTTTTACCAATTCCCTCTGGAGATTCTTGGAGATACTCGCATCGTGTATTGGGATAAGTTCGGCCGACCTGGTGTGCCCGACGATATGTATGTGACGCCCTTCCCGGACGGGTGGTGGTTAGATGAAGAAAAGGCTTCCCGCATTGGCGCCGAGCATTGACCAGTCTGGCGACATGTAGACCTGACCCCATTTATCCCCAGTGGGTTCACCCGGACCATGGGACGGTCTATACTCCCGACTAACACAGCTTTATCAACTGGAGATCAAAGAAGAGAAGCCCATGGCAGATGACCTGATTAAGTCGATCGAGGAATTCGAAGAAGAGTACAGAAAAGGCATTGGTGAGATATTACCGCATCGTCCATCGAAGGAGGCAAATCTCGATAATATTCGTCGCTATGGCGACGGCGCAGGTGACTATAACCCGCTCTATCGAGATGAGCAGCATGCCGCCGCCAGTCGCTTTGGCATGGTCACTGCGCCACCGACATTCCTCTATGCGGTGTCCCTGGGCGTTGTTGCAGGGGAGACCGGTGCAATCGACAGACGCCGTGTATCGACCGTCCATCTCCCGGTCAACTATGCCGGAGCTGAGATTGATTTTATTCGACCCATCTGGACAGGTGACAGAATCACTGCCCAGGAGCAGGTTGGTGAGACCATGCGCAAGGAAAGTGGTCGGGTGGGCAAGATCGCGTTCAATACCGGTCATGTGACCTTTACCAATCAGCGTCAGGAAGTCGTGGCGACCATCAAGACCCTGATGGCGAGGTACGAGAATACCGGTGCAACAATGGAATACGATCGAGCACCAAAAGCGGAAAAAGGCGAGCCGGCAAGGTCGATTATCGAACCCGCTGATCCGCTGGTATGGGAACGCGACAGGCGAGGTGCAGAAACCAGGTTCTGGGAAGAAGTGAAGGAAGGCGAGGAGATGCCGCCCCTCAAGAAGGGTACCTACTCGGTCACTGAACTGTTTTTGTTTACCCATGGGGTACTTGGTACCGGTCGGAGTTCAAGGGCTGCGTTAGAAGCAGAAGGCTCCCCGGACCTGGGTGGCGGTGGTCGATTCGATGAAGAACATGCCCAGAAACGGCGCAATATGCCGGGTCAGTTTGATTTTGGCCCCCAGCGTGTCTGCTGGTTATCGCAGATGGTGACTGACTGGATGGGTGACGATGGCATCCTGCGTAAACTTCATGCATCGGTGCGCCACCCTAATATTGTTGGCGATACCAACACTGTTTATGGTGAAGTGACGAAGAAATATACCGAGGGCAATGAACACTTGGTTGAACTGACGGTGCGTAACCAAAACCAATCTGGCCTCGCAACGGCATTGGCCACTGCAATCGTGTCACTCCCTTCCAGGGGTTAGCTGGGCTCATGTTGAGCGCCGGGTAAGTTGGTCAGTTCAGCATATTGCCATTTCACGCGATCAGGTCGATGGCGGTCTGAATCGTTTCGGTAAGGACTATCAGACCAGCCCACTCGCCGGTCTCTATGTTTTGATCATCCCAGGCGGCGATACGGTAAATGGACCTGACCCCATTTATCTTTTTTATCTAATAAATGGACCTGACCCCATTTATCTTTTGACCCCTTTTATCTTGGTGACCCCATTTATCTTGACTATTTTGACTTTAGCTGAGCACGTAGCGCTTTCTTGTCAATCTTTTCCAGCGTTACCCGGGGCAGGCTGTCCACGACGAATACCTCCCGTGGGACCTTGAAATCAGCGAGCTGATCGCGACACTTATCCAGAATCCTGTCGGTGAGTTCTGGATCTTCCCGGTTGGCGATGACAAAAGCCACGGGCACCTCGTCGAGCATCTTATCGGGTTTACCCACAACCGCGACTTCTCTGACATTGCCCGCCTTCAGTACCACCCGCTCAATTTCGGCGGCGGCAACGTTTTCGGCGCCAACCTTGAGCATGTCCTTTACCCGTTGCTCATAAAGAAAACTGCCATCCACTAACGGTGTAACAATGTCGCCCGTATCGAACCAGCCCTCCTCGTCGAAACCTTCCGCGGTAGCTTCAGGGTTATTCAGGTATTCATAGAAAAGTGAAATACCCGGGGTTGCCCGCACCTTGATCAGTCCGCTCTCACCGATCGCAACTTCCTCGTCCGCGTCGTTCACGACTTTGATCTCGTAGCCTGGTGTCGGAACACCAATGGAACCAATTATATTTGTGTATTGCATCTCGGTGACGAGAGGAGCGGCCACCGTTTCGGTCATGCCAAACCAGCCTGTGGTGCGTATACCGAATGTTCGCATCGCCGTTGGCGCTTCTGCGGCGCCCAGCCCCCAGAATTTGATGCACTGGGTTTCGGGCACTGGCTGGGACTGCAGCGCGTGCATCACAAAAGGAATGATCGAACTCCAGGTAACCTGATGTTTGGCGACGACGTCCCAGTAGCGCGAGGCGGAAAACTTTGGCTGCACGACGAGCGTGCCGCCGCTGAACAGGGTCGACAACATTGAGTAACAAAGGGCATTGGTATGAAACAAGGGCAGGATGACCAAGGTTACGTCGGATGCCTGAAGTTCCAGGGAATGCGCCATGGTCTTCGCACCCCACAACGCGTTGGCATGGGTCCAGACCACGCCCTTTGGTCTTGAAGTTGTGCCCGAGGTGTACTGTACGCTGTTCCGGTCAAGGGCATTGATGTCGATTTCCGGCAGGGAAATATCTGATTCATAGAGTGTGGCGTACGGTATGGCGGCGCTTGGAAACTCTGCAGGTTTACCCGCATCGGTCTTGATGCTTACGACCCATGACAAGTCCGGGGCGGCTTCGGTGACGAGGTCATAGAAAGCCGGCTGCGTGATTACGCCCTTGGCGCCACAATGATCGATAAAGTACTGCATCTCAGCGAGCGATGACCTTGTATTCGTAGTAACTGCGATCGCACCAAGCTCCGATAGCGCGAACCAGGTGAAGAGAAACTCCGGGCAGTTGTTCAAGTGGACGACAACGAAATCCCCCTGGCGAACACCCAGCTGATACAGACCTTTTGCAACACGCTGAACGTTTTCTGCGAGTTCACCATAGGTATAGGTGGCCGGCTCACCTGAAAACGGTTCCCAGGCGATAAACACATTGTCTTTGAAAGTCCCGGCCCGGGTTTTCAGAAACCAGGGGACGCTGCGGTTCACAAATGGGTGTGATGCGGTTGGTCGTAATGCTGTGGGTGCGGGCAAGTTGCTGCTCTTAGTTGTCCATCGGAGGGTCATAATACCACCACTTCTTGAACGAAGATTGGAGACAGCCGGCTTTTTCTGGAAGCGTGCGTCCGAACGCCAGCTGATCGGAGCGGGCTACTGGTGGATGATAGAAACTTACTCTGTCGCCAGTCTAACGAAACAAGAGTGGCTCAGGGCTTTTTGTAAACGCAGAGTATGCGGATATCAATGCTGTATCGTTCCGGCGCATCATCTTTCGCTAAAGGATCAACAAATGATGTATGCGGGCAGACTTTCGCATGCCCATCACGAGAATCCTGTTGTTTAAAAACAAGCACCTCATCCGTTTGCATCATTGGGAAGTAATAGAATTTCTGTGCTGGATTGTAAACCGGCAATGCAGCCTTGAAAGCTTCACCCGTCGGCGCCACTAGATAGTCAATGATGTCGTCTTCATCCACGGTGGAAGCATCAATCAGCGTGAGTGGGTTGCGTTGTGCGGTGTGGTGAATTGGGCGCCAGAGATTATACAGTGCAAAGTCATACTCATCGGCAGCATACTGCCTGCCATTTCTATACTCCCTAACAGCGTTTTGCACCATTCCCTGCCAGGCGTTCGGACTGAAATCACAATGCATGTAAAGTGAGTATGCGTCCAGGAAGTGAACGGGGTTGCGGGACCGCAACTGGTAAAACGGAAATGGCATCGCGTCGACTGCGCCGGTAAGTTCGAGCATGACCTGGCGCATCTCTTCAAAATAGTCTTTTTCAATGGCCTGTTTATCGTCGAAACTGTCGAACACCGCCTGATGCTGAATCAGCGTAAAGCCATTGCGGTCGAGTTCGAATTCACCAGCGGACTGCAACGGTCGTGCGTCAGCAATCTCGATGGTGTGCTTACTGGTGTTCGCATGGCGCGTTTCTCGCGAGTAGATTCTCGCCAGTTCAGCATTGCCTTTCCATTCTTTATTAAGAAAAGCTATCTCTGCTGTTACGGTTTTCGTGCCTGGGTTGGTCTGTATATTGGACATTGGGTCCGGCGGTTGGCAGACAAGGCCGACAACTGTATCAGGATGCTGACCTCATTCGTACCAGTTTTGGGGTGCACTTGTCTTTTCGGCATGAACCCTTTCTGGCCTGGGCGTTCTTTCAAACACTGCCCGTGGTATTGCGGCTTCTCGGCTGGTTTCCTGAGAACGCCGACATCCTGACGTTCGCATCGCAGGAGTTGAACCTGGTCATGGTGCTGCTAGTGATCATCAAGTTATTGCAGGGGTTTGTTACCGCCCAGGCAAATGTGGGCTATGGATCCATGATTGCAGACGTGTGCGACGAGCACGAGTACCTGACAGGACGACGCCAGGAAGGCGCCTTTTTCGCAGCGGTTTCGTTTTCGGCAAAGGCTACCAGTGGATTTGGTGCGGTGATCGCAGGATTAGGACTCGAGTTTATCAATTGGCCGACCGGGCCGGACATTAGAACGGCTGCCGATGTGCCACCCCAAACAATTACCGATCTCGGGCTATTCTATGGACCGTTTATTGCCGCACTCGGTTTTATCAGCGTGTGGTTTTATTCCCAATACCGTCTGACACCGGCACGACATGCGGAGATGCTCCAGGAGATGGCACACCAGCGAGCGGACCAGGGCACGACAGGGTAATCGTTACTGACGATCTTGTGAGTCGTGACCTTATCCCATGGGGGATCTTCAACCCTCATTTGAACCTGGGCAGGACGTCCGTCACAAAGCGCTGGGCCATCTCGGCGATCTCAGGATCAGGCATTGCTAAATCCGGCCCGCCCGCAAGGATAAATCGATCGATGCCAAGTTCAACCAGTTCGTTAAGTCGATCAACACAATAGGAGGGTGGTCCATAGATGCCAAATTCATGGGCGAACTCACTGGTGATGAGATCGTTACCGTGCGCGCCATGCTGTTTCATATTGTAAGAGGTGTGAATGTTATTTATTAACACCAGACCTCAAGATTATTGTCGCGGCCAATGTCCCTCGTTAGCCTTGTTTCCATAACCGGCAGCATGTCACAACGTTCGAGCAATTCCGTCACATCACCTCGATCTGACTCATTCAATTGCTCGTATTCACCCTGCACACGTTTCAGCAGATAAAACCTGAACGGCTGCGCTTCCGCACGCATGGCCTCTCCCTTCACTTCAAAGTTGGCAAAGCCAGCAAATCTTTGTGCTACAGAGCCGGCCGCTGGATTCTCAGATGCGAGCAATTCATTAATCGCATCCCGTGCGGCGAGGGTTTCCGGCACGAAATCGATGGCGAACTGTTTGAGCACATCGATCAGCGTATCAGGTATCTCATCATCAGCGAAGTAATCTTCTAAAGGGTTCTCATACTCGCCGACATCCGGTTCAGGCCGATTCATACGTTCGACCCAGCGAAGCACCCATATGCCATGTTCATGCAAGATTGAAAGCGGTTTTATATCACGCCCAAGGTGAGCATACATGGGTGCAATCAGACCAAAGTCGGCAACGCTGGGTCTACCGCCGAGAAGATAGGGATAGTGCGTAAAGTGTGCGTCGAGTTTCTTGAGCAGGTCAAAATAAAGCGACTCAACCAGCGCATAGCGTTCTTTCGGCACACCGCGATCGACCGACTGTTGCAGGCGAGCGAATCGACCTTCCAGGGTAAATTCCCAGGGTGCATCTTTCGGTGTGATGTGCCCAAACTGGAACCGTAACAGCGCTTTATGTTCGGGGTAGTGATAGCGGTAGTGCATGGCAGGACGCAGCATACCCTCCGCTGCGATAACGTCCAGCAACCTGTTGATGATTTTCTGTTTTGGTGTCCGCGGAGAATTCGCATGACCATTCTCTTGTTCAAAATGATCAACAATAGCGACGCTGTCTCTGATCACCGTACTATCGCCGAATTCAATGGTTGGCATACCGCGTCTGCCTCCTGCAGCGGGCAGGATGTGGTCTTCGTAGTGTTGGCTGATGGGCGCGATTTCCCGGTAGTCGATACCGTTTTTAATGAAATAACTGCGCACCCTGCCGGTATACAGGGAAAAGGGTGATCCGTATAACTTTATTACTGCCATCAGTAAGAGATCGGGCTCGTTCTGGAACTGGCTATGGATCTCAATCAGCCCAGGTGTCACCGCCACAACCCATGCCAATAAGTTAATGCCAAACCAACTGATAGGTAAGACGGTAAAAAGAACTAGCCACATCGCCAAAAACCAATATACCCGTCGCTTCATCTTCGAGGCGTGAACGCTTTCGCTATCGGTGCTAAATGTGTGGGTATGTTTTCTGCTTGCTGCAAAGTCAGTGTCTCTATCACTAAAGAGAAGTCTCGAACGATATCGTCCGTCAGTCAATTATCAGTAACATATCACTCGAGACGTTCCGCAAGCCATACCTTGATAATGGATTGTCGTGTGACGCCGAGTCGCTTCGCTTCCTTGTCGAGTTCTTCAATCATCCAGATAGGGAAGTCGACGTTGACCCTTCTTGGTTCCTGCTTGATGCGCTTGGCTTTTTTCAGGTCCAGATGCTTAGTGACATCTTTGCCAGCGTCAAAGTCGCTGTCGAATCTCTTAGCTTTCATACAGTGCTACCTCCTCGATGCGTGACCTTCGAACCGAAATAATGCGCGTGGCGCCATCTCGATAGGTGACGATGGCCGAAAATGTGTTCGATGCCGGGACGCTCGACGACGTATTTGACCCAAGCTGGTTTCTGTCCGCAAAGTGCTGATTATACGCCGCGAAGTTATTCAATTGATCTAACGTTTGTACTGAGGGTTGGTGTGTAGCCCCACTTTCCTCTAATTTGAGTAAACTGTCCCCCGATTACCGCACTGTTCGCTCACGCTGCGGGACTGGTCACCGATATGGGTGGGATCCTTGGACACGGCTCCATCGTAGCCAGGGAGTATGGCATCCTCGCGGTAGTGGGGACCGGTATTGGCACACAGTGCATCGAACATGGTGAGCAGATCACCGTGGATGGCGATGCTGGTACAGTAGAACTGAAAACTGAACAAGGACATCCGGGTACGCTCACCCACACTGTGGCGATTCGCCTACACCCTCATTCGAAATCGCAATGTAGACTGAGACATATTTTAGTTTTTTATGTGTTACCATTCATGGTAACACCTGTTGTATGGGCAAAACGCGTAGAGGCAATTATATTTTTCTCACGTGGAGTGGTGACCACACGCCACGTCATGTGCATGTATACAAAGATGGGAAGCTTATTGTGAAGTGGGATCTGGAAAAATGGCAGCCAATGCAGGGACGAGCCAGCGCCAGGCTGGAACGACTACTGAAGGATTTGGAAGCAGAAGGCTCGTTGTGAAAATTAAATCGGTTGCCTCAAACAACAAAAAACGGGAGTTCCTGATTACTAATCGTGCGGGCCGGGAATTCTGTTTTCCGTACCATAAGGCCGCGCCGCCTATCAACAGGGATGATCATGTTCGAAAAGTGTACGTTGATGCCGAGCTCGCACGAGAAGCGTTTACCTATTTGCTGGATTCAGGCGAAGAAGGATCCATTCATATCGAACAGGTGCTGGACTTCAATAAGGATCCGGCCTATCTCGCTGATCTTCTGACATACAAGCTGACTATTGAATGTATTAAAAGAGTTGATGAAGCTCAGATCAGCAAGCGTCAATTGGCAAGACAATTGAATACTTCGGTACCTCAGCTCTACCGACTGCTGGACCCGGCAAACACATCGAAATCCATGAAACAGTTAATATCGTTGCTCAATGTTCTCGATTGTGAAGTAGACCTGGTAATCGGTTCGACTAACGTTACCAAACGACACTGATTCGGAGCACAGGACACACCCCATGCAATACGTCGATATCAACCAGCAGTACCGTCAGGTCAAGTTCCCGGTTCAGGCGGGTAATCACACCTCCGATTTCCTGGACGATGTTGGGTTGAATACCCTCCGTCGGCTCATCCAGAATCAGGAATTCAGGGTTAATCACCAACGCTCTTGCAATGGCGAGTTGCTGCTGCTGCCCGCCGGACAGGTCCCCTCCCCTGCGATGCATCATGCTCTGCAACACCGGGAACAAGTCAAAGATCAGGTCCGGCAATTGCCTCTGCGTTTTTGGCTGTGCGCCCAGCCCGGTCTGCAGATTTTCTTCCACGGTCAACAATGGGAAAATCATCCGACCCTGGGGAACATATCCGATGCGCAGCGGTGCCCTGCGGTCTGCTCTTTCAGCGGTCAGATCAGTATCCTGATAATGGATCGTGCCGGAATCCAGGGGCAAAAGACCCATGATACAGTTAAGCAACGTGGTTTTACTGACACCATTTCTGCCGGTCAAACAGACGCAACTGCCGGGCTCTATCAACATGTCCACATCCTGTAGAAAATGGCCTGAAGCTACTCACCTTACTTGCAGATTTCTCAAAATAGGGCGTTAATGGTTCCTATACTCTATACTCTATACTGTGGGTTTAGCCCTCACGAAGATGCAAATTGGAGACATACAATGGAAGGTTCATATTTCAGTACATTCTACTTGGGAGTCGCGATTCTGTGTTGCTTAGGGATAGCGTTGTGTTGCATGGTGGTATGGATGTATAAACTTTTTGTCGAATTAAAAAGAATCTGGTTGCAGCAAAGAGAACCTGACTGGAAAATATTAAGATTGAACGCATTGTTTCACGCACTTTTAATGGTTTTTTTAATTTTCATAGGGGGCTACTACGCTGCTATGACTATAGGCTTTTTAACTTTGTACTCGTTTTTCGTCATGGTTTATATTCGTCACGAAGCAAAAAAGGAGGTTTCAGTAATTTGATAAAGGTTTTGTGTATCGTTTTTGGAGTTGTCCTAAAGTAAAGTGGTAGAGTACAAATAGCGAAACACCGTAACTACTCACCCCCCTCTCATCAAACATGACGAAGAAAATCTAAGTAAGCCGGCCTGTTTGCTCCGCAACAGCGGCAGGGCGAGTTTTTGGCCCGCTGAAGGCTCCTTTGGTACCCACGAGTTCATGGATCTGTGAGATCAGTGGTCGCGTCCACTGCGAAGAAGCCGCCGTTCATTCACTAATGCAAAGGCACGTAACATGACTACCAAACCAAATATCGTCGTAATTATGACAGATCAGCAACGGGCGGATGTGTCTAAGCGTGAAGGGTTTGAACTCGATACCACGCCTTTTCTGGACAGTCTCGCCACCCAAGGCACCTGGTTTGATAGAGCCTACACAACGATGCCTGCTTGTCTTCCGGCACGGGTGAGTATGTTGACAGGGCGCTACCCCAGCGCGACTCATGCGCGCACCAACCACAATAAAGAAGACGCGTTTTTTGAGATCGACCTTTACGAAGTTATGCGCCAACAGGGTTACAGAACCGCGCTCTGTGGAAAAAATCATTCCCATCTTGATGCAGATCAGATGGATTATTATTTCCCGCTGGGCCACCATGGTGGATTCGGCGAGAACCGAACGGATGACGAAATCGCGTTTGACGAATACCTGGCAAATCTTCGAATGCGTGCCGATTCTGATCCAGCACCCTATAGCGTAGAAGTCCAATGTCCGTTCCGTGCTGTTACTGCGGCCACGAACTGGATTGATGGGATTCGGGGCGGGAGCGAACCTGATCCTGACCCCTTCTTTCTATGGTTATCGTTCCCCGAACCGCACAATCCGTATCAGGCGCCCGAACCTTATTTCTCCATGTTTCCGCCAGAAACATTGCCCGCAACGCTTTCTGATCAATCTGCACTTGAGGCAAAAGGTTTTAAGTATCAATGGTTGCGCTATATTGGCGAGACGGGATTCCCCGATTATGCGGAGCAACTCCCCCGAGCGCGATCCAATTACATGGGCATGCTTCGATTGATCGACGATCAGATCAAACGCTTCTTCGAATATCTGGACGTAAAAAATCTGCGGGATAACACGATTGTGATCTTCCTGTCCGATCATGGCGATTATGTCGGCGAATACGGACTGATGCGTAAAGGTGCAGAATTACCAGAGGTGCTCATTCGCATCCCGTTCTTGTTTGTGGGCCCGGATATTCTTGTCTCTGACAAACCCCATCCAGCACATATCACGACTGCTGACGTCATGCCGACAATTTGCGAAGCGATAGGAGTGGACATCCCGCGTGGTATACAGGGGCGCAGTTTATGGGCATTGTTGAACGGAAAAGAATATCCCGAAGAAGAATTCGACAGTGCTTATTCTGAACACGGTTTTGGTGGATTGCATTACACGGCTGATGATGATTTTGACCCAAAGGTAGATGGGCTAAATCCGGCAGTCGGTTTTGACGAGTTAAACGGCTGGTCGCAAAGCGGGACCATGCGCGCGATACGCAAAGGCGACTGGAAACTGATTTTCGATATGCAAGAACACGGACAGCTCTATAATCTGGCGGAGGATCCAGTTGAACTGAATGACCTGTTCGATCACCCAGACTATGCAGCTATTCAATCGAAGATGTTAGCTGAATTATTAGGGTGGACATTACGTGCTCAGGATCCATTGCCTCACCCTCGTCGTCGGTACACATTTAAATCCGACAAACAGAACTATTGGTCCCCCTATCGCTGATCCAGACATCGACCACAATACAAATCGTGCAACATCGTAGTTCATTATTCAGAAGCCCTTGGCCAATAATCTTTCAATAATGTAGACTGCGCCACCTCCCCACCCAATGAGATTACCGTGTCTCAGATCGTTGTTGAAAGCCTGTGGAAACGATTTCAGGTTGCTGAACGCAAACCCGGTTTCGTCGGTGCTTTGCGCGGCGTGTTTTCTCGTAGTTACCGGGATATTAATGCCTTACGGAATGTGGGTTTCAGCGTCGAACCCGGTGAACTGGTTGGTTACATCGGTCCCAATGGCGCCGGTAAATCGACGACGATCAAGATCCTGTCGGGTATTCTGGTGCCGTCTTCCGGCAGGTGTGAAATCAACGGCTTAACTCCCTGGTTGAACCGTCAACAGCACGTAAAGAATATTGGTGTTGTATTTGGTCAGCGCACTCAACTCTGGTGGGATCTGCCGGTTGTCGAGTCGTTTGAATTGCTTCGCGACATTTACCAGGTGCCCACCCGGGATTACAAAGACAGAAGGGATGAGCTTATACAGACGATGCGGATTGAAGACCTGCTGGATACGCCGGTTCGTCAGTTGAGCCTGGGGCAGCGCATGCGTTGTGACTTGGTTGCCGCGCTATTACACCGGCCGTCAATACTGTTCCTGGATGAACCGACCATCGGACTTGATGCAGTTTCCAAACTGGCGATTCGTGAATTCATCAGAAAGCTGAATCGTGATCATGGGGTAACGGTCATTCTCACAACCCACGACATGGACGAAATCGAAGCGCTGTGCGAAAGAATTATCGTCATTGATAATGGCGCCATTTTCAATGACGGAACCCTCGAAAATCTCAGAAGCAGAGTCAATCCGGAGCGCCGGCTGAAAGTAGAGTTCTCAGAAAATATCGCCTTCTCTCACGACGAAGTTCGCATCGTCTCCCGTGAAGGCAACACGTTGCATCTCTCTTACAATCCGAACGAGATGACCACAACGGGCCTGATTCAATTGTTGAGCGAATCCTATCCTGTAAAAGATCTGTTCGTCGAAAATCCACCGATTGAAGAAATTATTGCCCAATTGTACGAAACAAACTCATGAGGATAGCCTATATATCGATCATTAGTGCACGTTATCGAACTTTGCTGCAATACCGCGCGGCAGCGATAGCGGGATTCGTTACCCAGCTGTTCTGGGGGTGTATTAACATTATGGTCATGATGGCTTTCTTCGCGTTAAGTAGTGAAGAGCAGCCCATAAGTCTTGCACAGGTCGTTTCCTATATCTGGCTGGGGCAGGCATTGCTCGGTATGCTGCCGTGGAACGTTGACAAGGAAATAGAGGCCATGATTCTCAATGGCGATGTTTCCTACGAGTTGGTTCGCCCCCTTGATCTGTACGACTTCTGGTTCTGCAGGACTATTGCATTACGCACCGCCGGCACCACTCTGCGTTCCATCCCGATGCTGATTTTTGCGATGTTGGTATTGCCCCTTGCTGGTCTGGACAACTGGGCGTTGGATTTGCCTGCCAGCATGACAAGCTTTCTTGTATTTACCATCTCGCTGTTTTTTGCCCTGATGCTTGCCGTGAGTTTTACCATGATCATGCATGTGGTGTTGGTGTACACGCTGTCTGGCGAAGGCATTAACAGAATTCTGCCGTCTTTTACTATCATCCTGTCCGGCAACATCATTCCCCTGCCGTTGTTTCCGGACTGGTTACAACCCTTTCTGAATCTGCAGCCTTTCCGAGGGCTGGTGGATGTGCCGTTTCGAATCTACACGGGGAACATTGAGGCGCTGGCCGCAGGCCCCGATATTCTGCATCAAATCGTCTGGACAGTAGCTTTTATCCTTATTGGACGTTTCATGTTAATGAGAAGCATGGGTCGTGTGGTGATTCAGGGTGGGTGAGGAAATAGGATTCGTACGCATGTATTGGCGACTGATCCTGGTGTCTATCCTTGGACAGATGCAATACAAGGTCAGCTTCATCCTGAATGTGACGGGCCAGTTCGTCGCCACCATCATCGAGATGGCTGGTATCTGGGCGTTATTCACGCGCTTTGGGTCCCTGGAGCATTGGAAGTTTGAAGAGGTTTGCTTGTTTTACGGGATCGTCAACATTTCATTCGCCATTGCCGACGGTCTGTCATCGGGATTTGATCGGTTTGGTACGGAGTATATTCGCACTGGTAATTTTGATCGTATATTGGTCCGGCCGCGAGGCATCGTATTGCAGCTTTTGGGCCATGAACTGGCTCTACGGCGTTTAGGCAGATTGACCCAGGGATTTATAGTGCTCGTCTGGGCCATCGTGATGTTGGATCTGGTACTTGACCCGATAACGTTTATCTACCTGATGGTCACCATCGCCAGTGGGACCTGCCTCTTCATGGCCTTATTCGTCCTACAGGCGACACTGAGTTTCTGGTCCGTAGAATCTCTTGAAGTAATGAATACACTCACCTACGGAGGTGTGCAGACCTCCCAGTACCCGATTTCGATCTATGAGGAATGGTTCAGAAAATTCTTCACCTTCGTCGTCCCGGTGGCCTGCGTCGCCTACTTCCCGATTCTTGTCTTACTGGGGAAACAGGACCCGTTGGGAAGCAGCATCGTGTTTCAGGTGCTGTCACCCATTGCGGGATTCCTGTTCCTGGCGTTTGCCATCGCCCTGTTTCGATTCATCGGGGTAAAACACTACACGTCAACAGGAAGTTGACCTGTTTGCACATGACTACAAGGCCATCTCCTACAGTCGCAAGGTGACGATGGGATACCACCGAAATAGTTGATCGCCCTCCCCGCCTGGCTCGCGATCCCGGCGCCTCGTTTCGACGTCCAATAAGCGTCGGTTGGCGGTATAGCTGTAACCCTGTTCATGATTGATTAGTGGGGTCGGAGTAAAGTGCCGGAGTAAAACGCAATATTGCCACAAAGGCGAGACGTTTACTCCGGCACTTTACTCCGACCCCATTTGTTCATCGCCCTCCCCGCCTGGCTCGCGATCCCGGCGCCTCGTTTCGACGTCCAATAAGCGTCGGTTGGCGGTATAGCTGTAACCCTGTTCATGATTGATTAGTGGGGTCGGAGTAATGATTAGTGCGGAGTAAAGTGCCGGAGTAAAACGCAATATTGCCACAAAGGCGAGACGTTTACTCCGGCACTTTACTCCGACCCCATTTACTCCCGACCCCATTTGTTCCCTCCTGATTCTTGCCAATGCTGTAAAAAATGGCCTGTAGCTACCCCACCTTACTTGCAGATTTCTCAAAATAGGGCGTTAATGGTTCCTATACTCAGTTCGTTAGAGGGTGTCACGTTGCGTGGTTCTGTTGCTTGCAACGATGCAAAATATGGTACCTTTTTGTCTGAATGCTATCTGGCACAATCCATCGCTGCCGGTTGTACTATTTTGCCGGATGCCACTGGCCGTTTTACGCAACAAGATCTGAGTGGTAGGACGTTGAGCAATGCACCCAAGCTGACGGGTGGGGTGATGGTCAGCTACGATCGTCAACTAAACGAATCCCTTTTGTTTAACGCTTCATTAAACGTCACCTATAGTGACAGCTTTATATCTGACCAGGAGCAAGAACCACGAGATAGGCAGGATTCGTACACGAAAACGAACGTCTCGTTGAGTCTGAATAGCGTCGATGGTCGTTGGGGGCTTTCACTAGTGGGTCGAAATCTAAGCGATGACATAATCTACCATTCAACTGCGGGAGTAGTTTTTGCGACAGGTGGTCCCTCTGGCACCATAGATCCAGCACGAGGAGATCTTGCTGGCTATCCACTGCGAGGTCGTGAGGTGTTCCTGACGGCGACTTATCGATGGAAGTAGGCGGTCAGCAAATCATCTAGCCGGCAGGTATGATATCAATACAAAAACACACTGGAGAGACTTATGTCGGATTTCGAGAACATCAGGTACGAAGTCGAAAACGGGCGCGCGCGGATCACGCTGAATCGACCGGAAAAACTCAATGCCCTGTCCAAAGATCTTTTGTACGAGTTGAATGAGGCCCTGTGGGAAGCCGACGACAACACCGCGGTACACTGCGTTATTCTCAAAGGCGAGGGTCGCGCGTTTTCGGCGGGGTATGATTTGGGCGGCACGCCGCAAACCCAGGGTTTTTCCCGCGTGCGATCAGAAAAGAACACATACCGTGGCTCACGTTCCGTGGACGACGACGCCTGGCAGATGGAACGTACCCAGCGTAACCGCATGGCCATCTTCGACATGCACAAACCCGTGATTGCTCAGCTACACGGCTATTGTCTGGCCGGTGGTACCGATGTAGCGCTGCTGTGCGACATGATCATTTGCGCGGACGATACCAGAATCGGTTTTCCACCGGCACGGGACCTTGGTGCCCTGCCCAACAACATGTGGCTCTATAACATTGGGCCCCAGTGGGCCAAGCGCATGATGTTGACCGGCGACTCGATCACCGGCGCCGAAGCTCAGCAGATCGGTCTGGTAATGAAGGCGGTTGCCCCCGAACACCTGGAGAATGAGGTGGAGCAGCTTGCCGATCGTCTGACGCTGATCGACCCCGACCTGCTCTCCGCCAACAAACGCATCATCAACCAGGGCCTGGAACTGATGGGTGCTCGAACGTTGCAGCGTATGGCGGTGGAAAACGACGTTCGCGGCCACAATACAGCGGCGGCCCTCGGCTGGAGCCAACGGGTCGCTGAACTGGGGCTTAAAGGTGCGCTGCAGCAGCGCGACGACAAGTTCGGTGACGGCATGCTCAGGGTCAACGGTCCGGAACTTCGGGACGAGCATGGATATCTGATCGATCCTTGAAAAAACGTTAGCGACCGTTGGCGTTGTTATTATCCTTTGCGGAGAAGTGGTATGACTGCTAAGAAGAAAATGCTTAGATTGTTAGCTATCGTCGGATTACTGGTCCTGGCAGGCCCAGTCACAGCGAAAGAAATACCGACCGCCAAAGCCGAGCAGGTCGGCATGTCAACCGAACGTCTCCAGCGTGTTGCGCAGATGAACCAGCACTATATCGACGCGGGCAAAGTGATCGGTATCGCCACTGCAGTCGTCCGCGATGGCAAGCTGGTGCACCAGAGTGTCCTGGTGAATAAGGGCATCAACGATCCTCGACAGCTTGCGGTGGATGATCTGTTTCGCATCTATTCCATGACTAAGCCGATTACTGCTGTTGCTGTTATGCAGCTGTACGAACAAGGCAAGTTCCTGCTCACTGACCCGGTTTCAAAATTCATCCCTGAATTCAAAAACATGACCGTGCTCACGGACGGTGAAGTCGTAGCCGCCGAGGGCGAGATGACCATGCAACAGTTGCTCACTCATACCACCGGTTTGACCTATGGTTTTGGCTTCGATCCCGACGATGCGTTGGATAAGATGTACGGGGAGGCAAAGTTGTGGCTTGCAAAAGATCTCGATGATTTCATCGAACGGCTGGCGGCGCTCCCGCTGAGGTACGAACCGGGCGATCGCTTCCATTATTCGGTTGCCATCGACGTTGCCGGTCTCGTTGTGCAGCGTTTAAGCGGCCAGCGCTTTGATGTCTATTTGCAGGATCATATTTTCAAACCCCTGGATATGGTGGACACCTCTTTCACCGTGCCCGTGGATAAGATGGATCGATTCCTGCCGCTACATACTATAAATCCGGAAACCGGTAAGGCAAAGCCGTTGATGAGTTCAAGGAACCAGAGGCACTTGGGTACACGTTCGCCCCAGGTTGCCGTGCGATGTGCGATTTCGGCGATGTAACCCTGTATTCCGGTGGCGGCGGACTGGTCTCCACGCTACGCGATTATGTACGTTTCGCCGAGGCGATCCGTAACGGCGGCATACTCGACGGTACACGCATACTGAGTCCGAAAACCATCGCTTACATGACCATGAATCACGTACTGGCAAGCATAGATGGCGGCACTGGAAAGTCGATAACAATTGACCCCGTACTCCCAGATAGCCAATACAACGGGTGGGGAATGGGCCTCGGGTTCGGCTTGGTCACGGATACGGCGGCCCAAGGCACCATAGGCAGTGCGGGCCAGTATTATGGGGGAGGTGCCGCCAGCACGATCTTCTGGATCGACCCGGTTGAGGACATCGTCGTCGTCAGTATGATACAATTGATAGTCGGCCAGCGCTCCCAGCGGTCCTACCGTCCTGATCTGCGCGTCGCGACCTACCAGGCGATAATAGAATCGAAGGAATAGTTTGCCAACAAGCGCCACTGAACTCACCAGTCAGCGCAAGTTTGCAGCCCACAACCCGTGATTGCATTGACATCATTACGTGATATCATTGCAATCATTTATCATGATAGAGCGGGAGTGATTATGGCAAATCTTGTCGTCAGGAATCTCGACCAGCATATTGTTGATGCGCTAAAACAACGTGCTGCAAAACATGGTCGAAGTATGGAAGCTGAACATCGGGTCTTGCTTGAAGAGCTTTTGCTACATCCTAAAGGAAAGAGCTTTGCTGAAGTCCTTGCCACCATGCCCAATGTGGGTCAGGACGAGGATTTCGAGCGGGCAGACGACGTCGAAACCAGCGATCATGTATTTGATTGATACTAACATTATCAGTGAGGCGCGGAAAAAATCCAAGGCAGACAGAGGTGTAAGAAGTTTCTTTAGTAGGGTGAACAGGGAGCAGGCAAGTGTCTACATCTCTGTCGTGACTTTGGGTGAATTACGCAGGGGAGTAGAGTTAATCAGGCATCGTGGTGATGCCCGGCAATCCAATCAGTTGGAACAATGGCTTAATGAACTGATCGCCGATTATCAGGACCGTATTCTGGATATCAACCGGGATATCGCACAACTCTGGGGTAGATTGCGGGTTCCAAACCAGGAAAACGCTTTGGGCAAACAAATTGCCGCAACCGCACTTATCTATGATTTAACAGTAGTCACCAGAAATCATAAAGATTTTTTAAGAACTGGCGTTCGTTTGCTGAACCCATTTGTTGGCGCCTGACGCAATCAGGACATCGGGCGCTCAAAAGGATCTGCGATGCTGCCTGGCGGGCGATACTCTACACTGATCCCGCAGATCAGATGTTTAACGAAGCGAATCTCTGGCAGGCAAAGAATCAGCGGCCAGTCGTTCGATGAGTACCTGGCCGACACATTTTTAGTCCCCTCGACATGTACGATACTTTTTCGTCGTGCCTGCCGACAAAGCCCATCGATTTCTGTCAGCCTTTACACCACAGCTCTCACATGAAGTTCCACGCCTTCATATTTGTGAAGGGACGCTATCAACTGGGAAATATTCTCTAAGCTGGGATTTCCAGATTGACTAAGCATGCGCATCAAACTTTGAGGCTTTTTATGGGTTCGGGCCGCAAGCTCCTTAAACCCGATCGTTGCATTCACATAATCACGCAGCAAGGTTTTAGCAACGCCTACCTCATTATTCAGAAGACATTCAGCAGCTTCAGTAAGCAACCCAATACGAAACTGGGGGTCGTTTTTTGCCCGTTCTAAAACTGTTTCCTTAAAATCACGCGTTAATGCCATCTCTGACCTTTCCTTTTCCTGGCCTTGTAAGTTTTCCAAAGTTCCTGGGCCTTTTTGATATCTCCGCTCTGGCGTTTCTTTGTCCCTCCACCAAGAAGTATCACCAGGTTCGTACCGTCTTTTCCAAAATAGACGCGGTAACCGGGCCCAAAATCCAGTTTATACTCGCTGACGCCCTGCCCTATACCTTCAACGTTTGAAAAGTTGCCATTCTCCAAGCGTCCAATCACCGTGCGGACCTTCAACGCTGCTTGAACATTGAGCGTTGAGAACCACTTACTAAAAGGCCGGGTCCCATCTTCCCGCTCATATTCAACAACAATCACTTTTCTTTATTAATAACATATATGTTATCTTTAGGCAATAAGAACCTAACTTCCCGTACCTACCCACGCATCGAGTTAGCTCCCGTTGGCCGCATGGCGGATGCCTGCGCCGACGAATGTTGTCTCAGTGGTGTCCGGAATCCACTGGCAGTGATCGTTCATTTTCGTAGGAGAATGCCCAGAATCGTGCGGGACAACACCGTAGCAATCGTTAGTCCGGTAGTCCCAGAACCCGCTTGGCAATGATATTGCGCTGTATTTCATTGCTGCCACTATATATTGACGCTGCCCGTGTATAGAAAAACTTCTTCGTCATGGCTAACTCAGTCGCGGTGAACGCCGTTTTATCATCACCAAACCCTCGCGTACCATGGAGTCTGGTCAGAAGATTGCTGCGTTGCTGCTCAAGCTCGGAGCTCATGACCTTGAAGATAGATGTGGCCGGTCCTGGTGTGGATCCATCTGCGGATTCTTCTACCACGCGTTTTTGAGTTAACTGCAGGGATCGCTGGTCCATCTCGTAGACTGTGACCTCGTTTCTTTGCACCGGGTCTGCGATCCTGCCTTCGATCTCTCCCAGAAAGGACTTCGCGACGTCGCCAAGACTGCTTTCACCACCCTTGGCGCCACCCGAAACAAGCAATTGCATACCGGAGCGTTCATGCTGCAACAGACGTTTACCGACGGTCCAGCCCCTGTTCAGTTCTCCCACGAGATCATCCCGGGAAGCCAGCGCATTATCGAAAAATGTCTGATTGAACGGAGACTCGCCACTAATCAGTTTAATCGGCGTTACCGTAATACCGGGCTGATCCATCGGCAATAACATAAAACTGATGCCTTCATGTTTCGGTGCATCTCTGTCGGTACGCACCAGAATGAACATCCAATCCGTGTTGTGCGCGCCGGAAGTCCATATTTTCGATCCGTTAATAACATAGTTGTCACCCTTGAGGACCGCCTGCGTCTGCATGCTTGCGAGGTCGGAACCTGCACCAGGTTCACTGTATCCCTGGCACCATTCAACTTCCGCTCTGGCAATTCGAGGCAGATGCCTTTGTTTCTGCTCTTCGGTACCAAACTCAAGCAGTGTCGGGCCAACCATATACGTACCCCGACCTGCCAATGCCGGTCTTGCACCAATACGCCCCATCTCCTCTACCAACACCATGTATTCAGTGCTGCTAAGGCCGCCACCACCATATTTCTTCGGCCAGTTGGGGGCGGTCCAACCTTTTTCAACCATCCGCTCGACCCAGAGTCGCGTATCCGGATCACGGATCTCGATTTTAGAGCTGCCGTTGTGAACCTCTCCCGGACCACGAGCGCCCGGGGGACAGTTTTCTTGCAGCCACGTCCTGGTTTCAAGTCGGAAATCTTCAATAGTCATCACGGGGCCACTTCTCTGCCTGGTGGGGATATTCTATTATAAGGTCGTTCGCTCCGATCTTCAGCATTCTCGCCCTTTTGCCTTGACCGGGGAATCTGGCTGATAATAGGGGACGCCAAGGAAGAGATAACATGAACATGCAGTCGAAATCCAGGCCCAGCCGAGAACAACATGCCGCCAGCATAGCCGCATTTCAGCAAGAGGGTCTCAAGAACGCCCGTGCCATCGGTAATCGCGGCCCCGTGCGGTTCGATGCGGACGGCAAACTGCAACCGGACATTCTGGATGCCTTCAACGAACATGGGTTTTATGTGTTCGAAGGCATGATCGACGCCGATGAGATCGCTGAACTTCGGGCCGACGCCAACACCATGCTGGAACGCGCGCCGGTTGACCGCCATGCTCAGGTCGATGCCCGGGGTCGCCCGGCGCTGGGCATCGGTTCTAAGCGGCCCCTCTACAGGTTCGTGGCGCCCCTGGCAGACCCGTTGGGTGGCACCAAAGAGTTCGCCGGCCGACACCCTGCACAAATGGCCCAGCCAAGGCCCGATGATGATGCGCCGACGGATGTCGTCTATCTGATGTATGGCGTGTGTCAGGAAATGCCGTCAGGCCTGCGCCTCTACGGGCACCCGCATTTGCTGGCGATCGCGGAAGCCATCAACGGGCCAGACTTCGTACCCTATAACGACGCGGTTTTTGTCAAGCAGGCGGGCCTTGGCGGTTCGGTCGCATGGCATCAGGATGGCGTGACCCACTGGAATTCACCGGACTGGGACCCGGGCATTCACGGTTTCAATTTTCAAGTGCAGCTTTACCCCACCACCCCGGGTAACGGGCTGTGGATCAAGCCTGGCACCCATAGACAGGGCCGCCTTGATATCAAACGCATGGTCCAGGAAAATGGGGGTAGCGAGCTATTGCCCGGCGTCATGCCGCTGATCTGCGATGCCGGCGATGTCACCATCGTCAACCGGCAGATGTTGCACGGGTCCTTCGCCAACAGCTCGGACGATATCCGGATTTCGATCAACTTCGGCTTCCACCGTTATCGCGCCGTGCTGGGTCAAAAGACCGCTATCGTGATGGCGGAGCAGAACACCACCTACGATGCCAAGCGAATTCATGATCGTTCCGCCGTGATCGCCGTAGCGATCGATGCCCGCGCGCAATACTATCCGAACGAAACACCGTTCTCCTACAAACTGTTTGCCGACAAGGCGGACGACTATCGCTTCAACGAGGAAACCTTCGATCGGGTGATCCGCGACTACTTCAATAAGGATTTAGCAATCTAAGGGAATCCTGGCAAGTCTCGCTCCCGTCGCCGCTAATCGTATACTTCTCTCGCGGTTTCCCAGCGATTGATTTTGTCCCAGTCATAGGTCACACCCAGACCGGGACAGTCCGGTACCGGCACACATCCGTCCTCACCGACATCATCGAGCTGATCACTGTAGTCATCTGTATAGATGGGAGGTTCAAAAGCGTTCCACGCACCCTGCGGCGGACGAACCAGGCCCAGTTCGTAGAAATGCGTGTTGATGATGGCGGCCATACAGTGACGATGGATGGGGCCCGTCGTGTGCAACTGTACTTCCATGCCGATTGCATCGCAGAAGTGCGCAAGCTTTATCGTGCCGGTAATGCCACCGTCGAGCTCCGGGTCGATATGCATGATGTCAGTGCCCCCCGCCAGCACGAAGTCTGCTTTCTGTTCAAAACCCCGGATGTGTTCCGAAATCAGCATGGGTGTTTTAATAAAGTCACGCAGCCGTCTGTGGGCTACCGCACTGGACGACGCATCCCGGTAGGGATCTTCGTACCAGAAAAACGCAAGGTCATCGCAGGCTCGTCCGACCTCCACTGCGGCCATGAAAGATCCGAGCGACGACGCAGGATCGGTCATCAGTTTCATCTCATCGCCAACACGTTTTCGAACTGCAGTCATAATGCCGATTTCGGTCTTCGGGTTGCCATCGTGAAAGCCGTGAATCTTAAAGCCGGAAATTCCACGGGACTTGCAGTCTTCAGCAAAGTCCGCATAACGCTCAATGCTGTCCAGGCTCCCGGGTGAGTTCTGCCCGGGCATGGTGCTTGCATAAACCGGCAGGCGTTGCCTTGAGCCACCCAGAAGCTGCGCAACCGACGTGCTGTATTTCTTCCCTGCCAGGTCCCACAAGGCAGCGTCCAGTGCGGCAATGCCGACTTTGTCAAAGTGACGGAAGTTGATCTTGAGCCTTTCAAAAATTTGTTCGCGATGTTCGGCATTCTGGCCGATCAACCCAGGCGCCATACTCTTGATCTGTGCCAGGGCCTGGGGGGTTGCGCCGAAGTGTGGCGCATAAGCGCCGCGCAGGCCATCATCGGTCTCGATCGTTACGACGAATTTGGTCAGGTCCAAACTGCCACCTTTCTGATAGATGGCAATAGTTGGACCGAAATCATCCAGCTGATAAGTGTAGGTCTGTACCGTTATCCTTTTGATAATGCTCATGGTTTCACTTTACTTTAATAAGCCCATTCTCATGCCACCGGAAATCGTAATCAGCCACGTTCAACAAGGAAGATGTGCACATTTTCCTGGCCGGGGCTGGGCCATTCCGGGTATTTATCGGCAAAGGCCTGATGAACCGGCGTCCTGATGCTTTCGTCGTTGACATATCTGAGCGTCTGATCAAACAATCGATCCCCGATTTTCAACCGCACCCGCGGGTCTCGCATTACATTCTGGTTCCAGCCTCTCATGTCAGGGAAATTGCCCCCACCGTAGTAGGCGGAGAACAGGTAAAAATCGCCGTTGTAGTGTGCACAATATACAGTGACTGAGTGGGGAATCCCGTACCAGGTATTAGTCTGAATGAATATTTCCTCGTACTGATCAGTGAAATCCCAATCGGTTACGGGCTCAGTGACAAGTTCTCCGGTAAGCCATAATCCTGGACGCATATCACTGGGTTCGAATCCGAAAACTCGCAACGAAGCCAGAGCGATTACCAGCACCAGAACGAGACCCATTCCTGCTATCTTCAAATATTTCACGTGGTTATTCCGCCCCAGGACCCGGCGTTGCACGGATATCACGCGGACGGAGTTCGCGACCATCCTGGCTGACAATACTCATTGGTCTGATGGGGTCTCCTGTTTCGCGCTCGATGAATACGAGTCGGTCACCTTTCGGATTCGCTCGATATTTGTCTCCCCAGTGGGTCATGGAAAGTAAAATCGGATGTAAGTCGAGGCCTGCTTCGGTCAGCACGTATTCCGGATGCGCACCTTCATCGGAATCCCGTTTTTCCATGATGCCTGCTTCAACCAAACGGTTCAGTCTTGCTGCCAGGATGTTTTTTGCAACCCCCAGGTTTCGCTCAAACTGACCAAAACGTTTTGCCCCAAAAAAGGCATCACGAAGGATGAGCAATGTCCAACGCTCGCCAACGATGTTTAGCGTCTGCGCGAGCGAGCAATTCATGTGATCGTAGGATTTGTACTTCATACGGGCACTTTAAACGGTTGTATGATAAAAACATATAGTTGCAAGATAAAACTTATTAGTTTTATGATGAAACCTTGATTTGCCCGGCGAGGAGAAGTGAAAATGCAGCCCGTCTGTTTGGTTATCGGTGCTGGTGCAGGCATCGGTGGCAATGTTGGTAAACGTTTTGCACAGGCCGGCTACCACGCCGTGTTATGTCGACGCAGCGACGAAGATGGCCTCAACAAACTCGTCTCTGACATTGAGGCTGAAGGTGGCCTGGCGTCCGGATTCCTGCTCGACGCCACTAAAGATGGCACTATAGAAGAACGGGTAGCCGCGGTTGAAGCGGACCTCGGTCCGATAGAAGTGGCTCTCTACAATCTCGGCGCCCAGATTGGCAACAGGGCTTTGGCTGAGACTGGTTACAAGGCATTTGAATTGGGTTGGCGCCTGGGCAACTTTGGTTTGTTTCGTCTTGCATCTGCAGTCTGTCCGCTCATGGAAGAACGGGGCAAGGGCACGATTCTTGTCACTTCAGCAACCTCAGCAGTACGGGGTAACGCCGGCCAGCACTCTCACGCCGCGGCGATGGGTGGCCGGCGCATGCTCTGTCAGTCGCTGAATGCCGAGTTTGCCGCCAAGGGAATACACGTCGCCCACATCCTGGTAGACGGCGCAGTCGATGCACCTGATACGCTGGGAAAGATGCTTGGCGCAGAACAATTTCAGCGAATGCGAGAGGAACGCGGCATGGAACATGACGGTATGATGCTGCCGGCCAAGATGGCCGACACTTACTTTCACATCGCACAACAACATCGATCAACGTGGACACACGAACTCGACCTGCGGTCATTTACTGATCTCGCGTGGTGGAATCATTAGGAGATAATTACATGGCAAAATTAGAGTTTCACTTTGACTTCGGCAGCCCCAATGCCTACCTGGCACATTTAGCGGTACCGCAAATCGAACAACGTACCGGCGCCAGCTTTGAATACGTTCCTGTGCTACTGGGTGGGGTGTTTAAAGCCACCAACAACGTCTCGCCGGCAATATCGCTGCAGGGGATCAGGAACAAACCCGAGTACACCAGACTCGAGACCGAGCGTTGGCTTGCCCAGTATGGCGTAGAGGCACCCGAGCCAAACCCTCACTTCCCCGTCAACACCTTGAAGATTATGCGCGGCGCCATTTTTGCACAACAAACCGACTACTTTGATCGATACGTGGATGAGGTGTACCGTCATATGTGGCGCAACGCGCGCAAGATGGATGACGTTGACATTATCGCATCGAGCCTGGAGGAATCCGGATTGCCTGCTCAGGAGATTCTTGACGGTATGAATGATCCTGAGGTAAAGCAGCAACTCATTCGCAACACCGAGGAATCTGTCGGGCGTGGTACGTTCGGTTCACCAACGTTCTATGTGGATGATGAGATCTATTTCGGCAAGGACACACTGCGAGACGTAGAGGCAGCGGTCGCAGGCAATTAATTAGTTCCTGTCCCGACAAGTCGAATTCCGACAGTTTTAGTTGCGACATTCACATATTGTTGGTTTAAAAATCAATGGTTTGACAGGAAGTAATCACCGCGGTGTTGAATTCTCGGACAGGAAATAATCAGGCCGGAAGATCTCATGGCAGACTATATCGACATCGAACAGGCCAAAACCCTGGACGGATTAAGAATTGTCGCTCCCCCGGGCCGCCCCAACCCGTGGGCAGAGGGGCTCAAAGGCCTGTGTTACGTTAAGAATTTGCCGTATGCACTGGTCGGCAAAGCGGCCACGCATGATGCTGCCTTGCAGGATTGGACCCGCCAGAGCAGCGCGCCCGTAGCCGTTTGGAATGACGAACGGCCGCGCACCACCTGGAATGAACAACTCTATCTGGTCGAGCGGCTTGCCCCGCAGCCATCGCTTGTACCAGAAGAGGCGGCCGATCGCATTCTTATGTTCGGGCTGTGTAACGAGTTGTGTGGGGAGGCAGGCCTGGGCTGGTTCCGCCGTATCATGATCGTCCATGGTACCTTGTCCAATCCAGAAGTGGCAGAGCAAGGCAAAGCCGGGGCGTCCTACCTGGGCGATAAGTACGGGTATAGCCCGGCCTCTGCCGAAGCTGCGCCCCAGCGCGTCGCCCAAATCCTGCGGACGTTGCACACCCGGTTAGCCGAACAGCAGGCCCGGAGCCGCCAATATTTTTTTGGGGACCAACTGTCGTCGTTAGATATTTATTGGTCTACGTTTGCGGTTCTCGTTCAGCCGCTGCCGCTTGAGCTGTGTCCGATGGATGCGGGCGCCCATGCCGGGTTTGTGAACACCGATCCCGTGGTGGCTGAGGCGCTGTCGCCCCAATTACTAGCACACCGCGACCGGATCTATCGCGAGCATTTACGGCTGCCCATGGATTTTTAAGCCTGCCAGCGCCTGTCACTGGCGTAACTGGGTAAAGTAAACTACGGTGTTACCCAAACGATGCCCTCGACACTCTCAAAGTGACCGTCGAAACTGCACAAATCCGCCCCATGCTCCATAGCCTGGGCAGCTATCCACATATCGTTCTGTGGTATTGGATTACCACGGCGACGAAGCGAACTGGCAATGCGTGCGTAACGATCGGCAGTCACCTCAGTAACTGGAACTGTAGCGACAAAAGGGCGGTCAAGAAAATCCAGTAACATCGACTCGTTGTCTTCAAACCGTGCCCCAAACCGAAATCCATACCTGAGCTCACCGATAACAACGACCGACAATAACAACTCATCCGCTCTTTGAATAAGGGAAACGGTCTCCGTCTTACCTTGTGCAAGTGCGCTGTAAACATTAGTGTCGAGCAACAGCTTCACGGCTGCTCGATACTCAGGCGGTCTATCTCAGCCACCGCCTCCGCGATTGCATCTGCATCCCCGGTTGACATATAGCCGGTCCAATCATCCAACCCTTGATTAATACCACGGCGCTCTTTGTTTGGGGACAATCCGGCACCCATTCTAATGAGCTTCAGCGCAGCTTTATTCAGAGAGATCCCCTCCTGTACGGCAAGCCGTCGAACTGCAGCCTCCAATTCCGGTTCCAAACCTCGCAATGTAATTTGACTCATTAAGTGCCTCATTTTTACTTCATTTATGCCTCACTGATTATGCAGTCGCGCCCGAACAACATCAAGTTAATCCTGGACCACCGTAGTACCCGGACGTGAGTCTGATTCTCTACCAGCGCTCCTCCAGCATTGATGTCGGATCGCATGCCGGGAGCAAGCACGCCTTTACTTCAGCACCGATTTGGCCATTTGTCTCCCGAAATTGTGGCACGGTTAACTCAGGCATCGCGGTCGGACCTGGAGGCCTGGGCCGAAAATGTGCTCGATGCCGGGACGCTCGACGACGTATTTGACCTAAGCTAGTTTCTGTCCGGAAAGTGCTGATTTCATGCCGCGAAGTTCAAACTATCATGCTGACCACAACTGCAACGTTGCGATTTTGGAGATCTGTTGGAAATCTTTGTCAGTCGTAAGCATCATCAGGTCATGTCGAATACACAATTGAGCCAGCAGTGCGTCTATCGTCCCGGTCTGTACTCCTCTCCGGCGACATAGATTGTGTAGATCTGCTGCACTTTCATGGTCTGAGCGATCTGGTACAAGAAGGGGAATGGCCCGGAAATAGCTGACAATTGTTTCGCTAGCTCGAGGGCAATTAAATCCTTGCAGTAGTTCCTGCAGAATGAGGCCAGTACTAAACACCTCGCCGTTGCCAAGTGCCTGACCAAGTGCTCTCACCTCTGGGAGATCGGTGGGTTGATTACGCCGTAATGCAAGTGACCAAACGGAAGTATCGACAAGTAGATTCAATACCGTTTGCGCTCAGTTTTGTAATCAAAATCAGGATCCCACTCTAACTTGCCGAAGAGATCTGCCACATTCTTTTGCTCATGTCTTGCGACAAATTCCTCCAGCGCACGCGTAACTGCTGCCTTTTTCGTTTTCTCTCCACTTAGCTCCACAGTACGTTCGATGAGTTTTGGGTCCAGAGAAAGATTGGTAGCCAATTTGTGTGTACTCCTACACATTGAGGCACACAATTCTAACACAGCATACCGAACAGCGTCACACCAGCCGTCACAAAGAACACCATGTACCAGGAATGCCTGACCTGCAAAATTAGCCGGTGACATACCGGGATGAAGTTTTGAATATGTACGTGTTCAAGACGCTGAACGAGGTCCGCGAAATCACCGATGGTTTGTTAACAGAATACAACGAGGAAAGACCCCATGACTCACTCGAAGATCTCACGCCAAAATTTGTGCATCATCAAGCAACTTTCTTCTCTTGGATCACTGCCGGTAGCAACGCACCCGAACGCACTCAGGCAATACGTAAATGAGGTCAGGTTCAATTCCTACACAAGAATAGGATAATAGAAGGGTGTCCGGAATTACTTTATTCAAGACTTCACGATGCAAAATGCGCGTCGATCTTATCCAGAATGTCCAGACCCCTATTTGCCTCGCCCAAAGAAGCCAATGCCCGAAATCTTACTTCGCTATCAAACTCTGCCAGCGCCTGCGTCGACAACTCCTCCATAAGTTTGTTGATACTAATCTTCTTGTGCGAAGCAAGTGCTTTCAATCTCGCATGTTTATCATCGGGCAATCTAACAGTTAGCGTTGCCATAGCTAGTCTCCTTTCAATAATTGTTCAGGCTTCAAGATGCTTAGATCCTCAAACCTGAGTTCTGCATTCTGAAAATCCCTGATGTTGTTCGTCACGATGTGGTCACTATTGCCCGCCAGGGCGAGTTCTATCAGAAAATTGTCGCTCTCGTCTGTCAGATTCGGACGCCATAGAAAATAAATCGGAACCCAGCGGCAGACGCCGTAATATGCATTCAGCAATTCCCTTATTTCCTGCTTGCTCAGTGGACACAACCTCCGTACTCTGGCTCGCGAACTAACAGCCTCATATTCCTGGAACAGTGCATTGCTGATCAATGGTGAATAATCACCCTTTATACAGCGCCTAACCACCTCTCTCGCTGCTCCTCTTTTACCTATCAAGGCGCTGATTAAGACACTGGTATCAACAACGATCGTCTTCCTCATTAACGTGATGATAGCATATATGCTGTCTTAGTGAGTACGGCGAACGCGGGTTGTGGCGTAGGACAATTCATACGAGTGCTACCGGATACCATACGCCTGCGCAGGCAGCCAGGTGACCAGCGCCTGCCACTGGTAGATGATCACCAGACCGATGAGCTGAATGACGATGAACGGCGCCACCCCGCGGTAGATGAACAGTACGGTAAACCACTCCGGGTCGAAGGCGAGGCCGGCCACGATCGGCGCGACCAGGGGTAGAAAGATCAGGGTTATGCGTTGTTCTTTATTCCGGCCGTCTCTGTGTCTATTGGTTGAAGGGATGCGCCAGATACCTGATACCTCGACAGAATAAAAATCTTTAAGGTCTCATAGCACAAAACAAAGAGAATTTTTTTGTTTTGTGCAATAAATATGTTGTCTCAATGTCGGTTTCTTACAATTCTAATCACGAAGCAAAGGTTTAAGATAGGTTTTGTGCAATAAATATGTCTGAATTTGCCATAAGGTCGATATCGCACCAGGAAAGCCGCGTCTTGCTGACTTTCGCAGAAAGCGACCTTGCACTTCTCGGCGGCGCAGTGCATCAAGCACCATGCGGTTCGCCATGGTAAAGAAGAAACCATATAAGTAAACTGTCCCTTGATTACCCCGGGAGTTAGTAGATTATGCTGTTATTGGTTACCGGTTTAGTACTGTTTTTTGGTATCCATTCCGTCTCGATTATCAATGCCGACTGGCGCGACAGCATGGCGCAGCGGCTTGGAGTGGCGCCATGGAGAGTTCTGTATTCCCTGATGTCCCTGGGTGGTCTGGTATTACTGATTTGGGGTTACGGCATGGCAAGAAGCAACCCTGTTATTCTGTACACCACTCCTCCCTGGTTACACTATGTCAACTTTTTATTGATGCTGTCTGTCTTTCCATTATTTATAGCCACCTATATACCGGGGAAGATCAAGTCAACAGTAAAACACCCGACTTTTGCGGCAATCAAAATCTGGGCCTTCGCCCATTTGCTCGTTAACGGCAGCCATGCCGATGTGCTGTTGTTCGGCTGTTTTCTGGCATGGGCTGTAGCCGGGCGTATCTCAATGAAGCATCGTAAGCAACGTCCTGTAATGGGGTTGCCTGCAGCGCCTTACAACGACCTCATTGCCGTCCTGACAGGCTTGGGCATATATGTGCTGTTTTTCGTTGTTATCCACCGCTGGATGACTGGAGTCCCTTTAACCTTCTGAATGGATAAGAAGAATTAAACACCTGTTACATGGCCAGGCGCCGCCAATGAGAAATAATATTGAGGCCAGAAGAGGCCGCATTAATTTTTTAAGGCAGCAGGACACCGGTATGGCTACCCAGGTAGATTCCCGGAAGTGACCCGATTGGCAAGATACCTGCTTTCCTGCAAAATGCAGACTCGACATGGATTGAGAAATAGTTATGGATGCAGGCTGGCTTAAATCAAGAATCGAAGGGGCAATGTACGGCGGAGCCATAGGAGATGCCGTGGGCGGGCCTGTTGAGGGTAGGCCTCGGGATCTGATTGAAGAACTTCACGGAACTCGTGAGGTTACAGATATGCTGCCCTATGTAAGAAAAGACGAAAATGGAAAACCCAAGGTATTTGCCCAACCTGGGAAAACCACAGACGATACCCATTTCAAGAACCTGCTATGCCAGGCCATCCTGAAGAAAGGTGGTCGCGTGGATGCAGAGGACTTTGCCAATGAACTCACTCTTGACGACAAGTTCGCTTATCTGATTATGCGCATGGGATTGATAAGGTTGCACTTGCTACGCAATAACTATACTGCAGATAGTTACGGTCAGTCCCATATGCCCGTTGTCGATACAGCCGCCCATCACGGTGGCAAGGGTCTACCGCCTGCCAACGGTGCGGTCATGATGATATCGCCAGTGGGTATGCTCTATCCTGGCCAGCCTCATGAGGCGTACCTGGCGGGTTATGAAATAGCCTGTGCCATCCAGCAGGGCTATTCAGCAGACATGGCCGGTGTAGTTGCATCTGGTGTTGCTGCCGCTCTCATCCCGGACACCAATGCCCGAACCATAGCTGACACCATGATGGAATTTACGCCGCAAAGTGCAAAAGCGTTGCTGGAAGCCACCCTGGAACTGGTGGATAAATCCGCTGACATGCCAACGTTTCGTGAAGCCTTCCATGAGAAGTTGCTGATTCATTTTCTCGATCCTGGTGAAGTGGTCGCTGTAGCGGTGGCGGGCCTGCTACTCGGCGACGGCAAGTTTGAGGAATCCACCCTGAATGCAGTGAATTTTGGTCGGGATACTGACAGTATCGCCACGATTACCGGTGCAATAGCAGGTGCCCTGAACGGTATTTCTGCCATTCCTGACAGATGGATAAAAGCCGTTGATGATTCCAGAAAAGATGAGCCGCTGCAGAGCGAAATGGCGGCAGGTGTATACCAGGCCCTGCGGAATGAACTCACCAGTGCCCGTGAATGGTCAGATCGTTACACAGCACTTCTTTGACAGACTGGTAATCAGGGTTATATTGGCCCTGCCAAAGGTAGCGGCGTCCTGGTCAGTAGCGAACGGCGCGGCACCACCCAATCTTCAAACTGACCAACCACTGGGCGCGCAAGCACGACCACCATCACGGCGTGAACCCGGGAAGCAACTATGGAACCATTTTTCCCATCTGGGACATGATGTTCGGGACCTATGAATGATCCAGGGGTGTGGCCGCAGAGTTAACCGGTCTTTCTCAAGACTAAAACCTTTTGGCCTGAGGTACGATAAATCTGCCCGGAGGCGCTATTGGGAGGCTGTCCGAGAACTGCGACCGTAGCGAGGGCGAGACTGATTGAGTCATATTTTTTGGTTATTTGAGGCAAATATTGGACATATTGTACGAAAATAAGCGGAAAATATGGCCAATCAGGCTTGTCCGCAGTAGGTCAGTCTGTTCTCGGACATGCCAGGAGGCTGCCCGAGAACTGCGACCGTAGCGAGGGCGAGACTGATTGAGTCATATTTTTTGGTTATTTGAGGCAAATATTGGACATATTGTACGAAAATAAGCGGAAAATATGGCCAATCAGGCTTGTCCGCAGTAGGTCAGTCTGTTCTCGGACAGCCTCCTAGGTCAGCATCCTCGAAATACCGGCGATCTGCCACGTACCTGCCTTTCTGCCGACCACGACGATGCTCTGCTCGCTACCACCTGACACGTAGTCAGCCGTCACCGCCACATTGACACCAGCTGGACCGGACTGTGCCGCACTGATATTCAGATTGCTGAACTGCGTCGTTTGCTGGCTGAGGTGATGCGCCATGTCGGCGCCATCCTCGATCCTGACGACCTCGCCAACGCCGACGTCAATCATCGGAAACCGGCAGAGTCCGGCACAGGTATCGCTGTCGTTTATTGCCAACGATTCATAATAGCGCTGTACCAGTCCGGTTGCCGCCTTTGCCGCCAGGTTAGTCGCCGCTTCGTCATCGCTGCCATCGTATTCTCCCAGCGCGAAGCGCGCCTGGATACCCCACGAATCGCCAGGTTTGGTGAGAATGTAGGTGACACGGTTCCACCGGATGGGTTCATCGTCAGCATTGAGTCGTGTCCAGCCACCTGCGAGGAGAACACGGTCTGCGGATGCGTGCAAACGGACGGGTTCCCAACCCCGTGTTCGCACCCAGCCAGACGCTACTCTCGAGGTCCAATCGGCATTATCGGCATAGTCCTTTGCCGTTTCGAAGTAGACAGTTTCACCCGATGCGGCTACGCGCACATGGGGATAGCTCATCACGGCAGCCCAGGCCTCGCCGTTCTGCATGGCATCGGCCTTAAAAAAACCAAAGTACGCGTCTTCCGGCGTGTCGAAATGTGTCTTGTATTCGCTCATCCGCGTACTCTCAGGGCCAAGTTGTGTCAGCCGTTCCTGGCATATGCCATTTCCTCGGCTTTCTTGAAGAAATCTATCCAATCGTCGTCTGTCAGCAGTGACGGTTCACCCAGTCGTCTGGCCAACACATACTGTCGGCACATGATCTCCAGGCGTTGTGCCTGGTTGACTGCACGCTGCAGGTTAGGTCCACGGGCGATCATTCCGTGGTTCCCGAGCAGGCAAGCTGTACGCTCAGTGAGCGCCTCAGATGCATCCTCAGCAAGTTTCTCCCTGCCGAAAGTCGAGTATGGGACGCAGGGGACATCGTCGCCGCCAAACACTCCCACAAGATAGTGAAAACCGGGCAGCGGCATTACGTGGCTCGCCACCGCTACGCAGTAATCAGAATGGGTATGCACCACTGCCTGGGCTTCTGCGTGTTTTTGATAGATGGCCGTATGCATGCGCCACTCCGATGACGGCAGACGGTCGCCTTGATAGTCGCCGTCAAACGAAGTCTCGACGACGTTATCTACGGCAATGGATACTCCGGTTGCCCCGTTCGGTGATATGAGCATTTTGTCACCGAATCTGACGCTAAGATTACCAGACGACATTTCGTTCAAGCCGAGGGCGTCGACTTTCTGGTAGTGGACAACCAACTGCTCGCGCAAGCTCATTTCATCGATGGTGTCTGCCATACGGATTCCTTGGGTTTTACTTTGTGGTAAGTGGTCACACCTTAATTAAAAGGTAATACCCCTGTTTCCCGATAATAGACGTTAGGCTCTGCGAGAGCTTGCGCACCCCCCGCGGGGTTCGCCGCTCCATATTCCGGAAACTTCGTACCAACCCGCCCGAGCCTGGCGGCCACAGAGATTCTACCCTCACCGCCGCCAAAAGCCAGACTGCGATGCAGCAAACTTGCATGAAATACCACGAACTCGCCTCGCTTGAGCGGCAGTGGAGTGACCCTGTCCTTAACGACATCCGGCACTTCTTTGATATGTCTGGGGATGTCCCTGTCAAACCCCATAATTGGCGAGTGCGAACCCTTCACGTACTCGAGCCGACCCGCATCCATACCAATATCGGTCAGCGCCACCGTGACGGAATAGTGATTACTGGTATCAAACAGGTTGATCGGCGCATTGCCGCTCTCGAAATGGCGATCGTGATGCCAGATGTTTTCGCCCGTACCGCGACCATCCCTGTCAAGTTTATTCTTGACGAAGAAATTGGTCCGCCAGATAAAAAGATCATTGCCGAAAAGCTCAGACACCACTGACTGCAGGTTGGCGTCGAAAAATATGTCCCCGATGCAACTGACATCCATGTGTCTGTCTATGAACGGATTCGGTCCAACATATTCAACACCCGTTAGTGATGCCACTTTATTTTGCTGGCGTTTCAGTGCTTTCAGTTCCAGGGCTACTTCACACACTTTGTCGAGACCCGATTTGTCGGCTAACTCATGAGGGCCGGTCAACCCATCCTGCTGCAGTTGCACAGCTGACATACTTTCGCTCCTGTTTGGATATGACTATTAAGACGCAGACAAACAGCGAAACCTCAGCCAACGCCGTCGACACAGAGTCAAGGCTGGGAAATCTCTTCCGGTTCTCTCGACCTACTCGTTCGCCTGCCTGATCGATTCCACATGATAGTCGAACCACACGTCCCTGTACCTGTCAATAATAGGCTTTTTCTTGTGTCCCAGACCTTCGATCTCCAAATAGGTGTGGTCCACGCCTGCTTCCAGCATCGCCTGATGGAAATCCCGCACGGCCACCAGATGCCCCATGTCCCGGGTTCCGCACCACATCTGAATGCGCAGTTTACCCTTGATGTCGTCGACGTTTTTCTTCAGCAGTTCGTAAGCATCGTTGTCGATGTAGTTCTGCCTGTCGGGACCAAGGTAGTTGTTGGGGTAGGTATCCGTTTTCAATGGGTCGAAATATTCGAGCGTACGCGGTACGCGACCAGCCAGGTTGAACAGAGAACAGAACAGGGCCGGATATTTCATCGCCAGCCGCGTCGCCCCTCTTCCACCCATGCTATGGCCTTCAATGCAGCGACCCTTGCGTTCGGCAATCGTGCGGTATTTCGTGTCTATGAAGGGAATCAGTTCGCGAATAACAAGCGTCTCACTCAGGAAGCGTCCGTCGAAGGAATCCTTGAAGAACGTGCGCTTACCCCCATTGGGCAGTACAACGATCATGGCTGGCCAGCGCCCCTCCCTGATACCCGCATCAAGCACCCTGACGTCGTCGAAGCCATGCAATTCGTTGTCGCCAGCACCGTGCAGGTTGTAGATCACCGGGTAGTGCCTGTCCGCCTGTGGATCGTAGCCCGGCGGCAGGTATACGCAATAACCAACATCCGTCTTGTGCGTCTCGGAATAAAACGTGTGATGTTTCACACCATCCGGCAACTGGCCCGCTTCGGGTTTGTTGACCCAGATCGCAGACGGTCCACCCGGTTGCTGTGGTACTGTTTCGAGGTTCATGTCTCAAAAGACGTCACGCACCAGCCAGTCCTCAAATAATTTATTCCGGGGATTTCGCGATACCATTTAAATAAACTGACCCCCGATTTCGATTTGTATTTAAGTAAACTGTCCCCCGATTTCGAGTTTTTGGCCCGCTGAAGGCTCCTAACGGGTATGCAGAAAGCTGGAGCGGAACTGAATACCCCAGTGCCCCTCAACCAGTGTCGCAATCCAAAAAGTATCGAAACTGTGATAAACCGAACCGTCGGCGTGACAACGATCGTTTCTCAGGGCGATATGGACTTTGTCATTGCCGCTGTGTACTACATTGAGGGAAGCCACAGTGGTGTGATGCCATCCTTCCTGCTCAAGCATCGATTCGCCACGCTTTGAACCCTTAATAAACATCTCAGCGTTTTCAATCCTGGTGAATCTGCCATTGGCAAGGCGGATATGCGGATAATTCAGAGTCTCGGCATGACGTTCGTGGTCCTGCGCATTAAATGTGTCGACAAACGCGTGCACAACGGCAATGGCCGCTTTCTCAGATTTTTCATTCATTGTGTATCTTCTGGTTTCATCCATTCAAGTCGGAGTAGCGGGTGACATGGCAATGTGACTCCAAACACCTGTGACAGGTCCGCAATGTCCAGTTCGCGGGGACAGTCGTGTCGACAACGCATGCCGGACAATATGTTGCCCGTGCAGAAACCAGCGTACTGCGAGTTGCCTGTTACTGTCCATCACATTCTTACATCAAGAGTTTTGGCCAAGGATATCAGAAAGCGCATTGCTGAAGTCACATCATCTTCTTTCCATTCCGGCTGTAATTCAAATGCCAGGTGCACAATCAGTACGAAGTATCGGGAATGACACCCGCCTATCAAAGATGAGTGGATGAGGTGTTAAAGTGGCCCCCATTGGCATCTATCATAACGGTTGTTATGTTCTTATTCATACATAACACCTGTTATGGGATAGATCTGTCTTTGCAGATTCCTGGTACCTTACGTATATACAGATGGCCAGGTTACTATTTCCTCAACTGACTGCCTAACCAATATTGACAAGGGGGTGCAACATGAAGAATCAAACCAGGAAGAAAACGCTATCAGTTCGAATTGCAAGTGTGCTAACAGTTGGATTGTTGGGCAGTGGTTGGCATGCATGAGTGAGGGTTACCAAATAAAAATCTTAAAAGCGTAGATAGTCAATGGTATGGCTACGGTGGTTTTGGAGACAATGCATCTTCTCTTGGCAACACACCGAATGTTGTCAATACAGCACACAGACTGCTGTAATAATAGTTTAGTATGTAGTTTACCAACACTAAACTTTATACCAATATGTAGTATTCATCTATTGACACCTGTTTTGAACCCTTCCGGAACACCGGGTTTAAGGTAAGCAACAAACGAGAGGACGATATGAGTAGTCTGGAGCAATACAAAGATTCACGACATTACCAGAAGATTCACCAGCAAATCGAAACGCTCGGTCTCATTGAACACATGAATCATCTGGATGAATACGGGTACACCGTGATTCCTCCCGATCTGGTCGCCCCCGAGAAATTCCAGGATCGCCTCCGCAAGGCTGTACTTTGGGTCAATGAACAGAGGACCGGTCAGAAGATCGATGTCGAAGATATTGAAACGGCCAAACTCAGCAAGGACGTCCCGGCTTACGGGCATTGGGCGATCCTCACTGATGACCCGGTGTTTCAGGAAGCGATCATGAACCCTGCGGTTCTTGCCATGGCGAAGTATCTGTGTGGCAACAGTGTCGTTTTGAGTGACCTGCTTTGCCTGATAAAGCAGCAGGATGACACACTGACGCACCCGTTGCACACGGATCAGCACGGTACGCCACCACCGCTGCCGCCTTATACGCAGGTCGCCAATGTGACCTGGGCGTTGACCGATTACAAGAAGGGTAATTGACCGGTAGCCATCGTCCCCGGAAGTCATTTGAAGTCGCGCTATCCATTGCCCGAAGAAAGCAACTTCCTGCGAGAGGATGCGCCGGTTAAAGCCATTCCCATTGAGGCAGACGCCGGGTCCCTGATCATCTGGCACGGCAACACCTGGCATGGCTCATATCCCCGGAAATCTCCCGGTTTGAGACTCAACCTGATAATGGTAATTACACGTGTGTATATGAAGCAGGTTCGTGATTTTCGCAGTGAGATACCGAAGGAAGTACTCGATCGCCACCCTGTGGAATTTGCCAGGCTTATCGGCGCCAACAGTGCCTATCCGTTCGTCGATGGCAACTTACCACCACAGGACGACATGGCCTACATGTTGGCGGCGGGACGCAATCCCTGGGCCTGACTGGCTGTTGAATATTCGGAAGTTATCGTCACTGCCATCTCCAGAGGAGAACACCGATCATGAGTGAATCAAAGAAAACCGAAGTTACAATGCCGGAAGCATACACCGATACGCTGCCACCGGAAGAAATATCCGACGAACTGGCGCCGGTTATAGCAGAATTGGGCCTTGCGGAAAATTGCCGCCAATTGGCGATGGAAGGATGGACCGTGGTTGAAGAAGTGGCCAGTCAGGATTTCATTGCCCGTTTTCGCGCGAAGATCAAGGAATTTGGCAGAGGCGCCAATATGCTGCTGGCCAAGGACCCTATCTTTGCCAAAGCCGTATTGAATCCAAAAGTAATGGCGATGGCCGAGTTTTCTTTGGGTCGCGGTTTCCTGCTCACCCAGGTTGCCTGCACAGTGCGCCCGAAGGGTTCACCCGGGATTGCCCTGCACTCCGATCAGGCCCTGGGTGCCTGCGCCGTTCCCCGCGCACAATTTGACGCTCGCCTGCTGTTGGGTCTGCGATGACTTTACCAGGGAGGGTGGATCCACATTAGTGATACCGGGTAGTTCAAAATTCCGTCGTCACCCCAACCCCAAAGAAACCCGGGAGAAAGCTGGCGCCATTGCTATAGAATGCCCTGCGGGATCCATAGCAATGTGGGATGGTGCTGTCTGGCATGCCAACTGGCCGCGCACTATTGAAGGCGAACGGGTGGTCAGTCATATTTCCTACTCTTGTCTGATGATGCGGCCCATTGAAGACTACAGTGACATTCCAGATGATCTGATCAGCTAGCCAGATCCGCGTGGATCAGTGATTACATGGCAAAACGCTTGTGAATGAATGGTTCCAGGCCTGCGACTGAATACAGCGGAGACCGGATAAGTCATTGATAGACTGATAGCATACTATATAGTAGTATCAAGTTGACTTGATAAACGATGTAGTCGAGACAATGAACGAAATTACTCGCACAGTACCCCGGAAATCAAGCCGTGCATCCTTGAAATCACAGACCCGGACTGCGCTGATCCAGGCGTCAATAGAACTCTTTACGGAACTCGGGTATGCCAATACAACTCTGGAAGCAGTGGCCGAGCGGGCAAACCTGCACGTACAGACGCTTTACCGGCATTTCCCCAGCAAGGAGTTGCTGGCTGTAGCACCCGAGAGGGATAATCTTGAAAAGTTCAAAACCGATGTCCGACTTAGGGATCCGGAACAGCCATTTACCAGCTTCTGGCGCGAGTGGGTAGCAAGGAGTGCGGAAGAATCGCAGACCAGGAACCGAGAGCTCTTATTACGACGAATACGTGGCTACATAATTCCGGCCGTCGCGGGTCAGGGACACGAAATCATGAATGAATTTCTCGACCTGCTGGAAAACAGTCTCGCCGATGAGTTTCACCTGGATCCCAGGACAAGCCGTTATCCCAGACTCTTTGCCGCCATGCTGTGGGAAGGGAACAATTATGCCAGCCACAGGTGGGCATCCAATCATGGAAGAAGCGATCTGGTTCAGGAAGTCACGGAAGTGATCGACGATGTGTGCAGGCTCATGCAATTGTGGAATTCTGCCAATACACTAGCGGTGGGAAGCAAGGAATCAGACCCCCGGTAGCGCCAGGATCAAAAACATCAATGGAAAACGAGCCATGAGGAAGGCTCTGATGTTTATTGCAACACATCATCCGTTGCCAGTCCAATCCTGGCTGCACGCACCTCATCCCACCACCAGGTATCAGGAAAGCTGGTGATGTACTCGGCCTCAATGGCGGGTTGCCACTGCCCTTCCCTGTCAGCAATGACCGGTTGAAGACAGGCAAGTACCGACAGCAAGAGAACGTTCAGGAGTCTTGGGTGTCTCCCCCGGATGCCAGGTCTGGGGGATCGGGTCGTCATGATGAGATGATCCAATCTGATCAGGATACAACCTGATCCCAGAGCTTCTGATGAACTGCGCCTGCTATGTGGCGTGCCACTGTTTCATCCCCGTACGCTTGCGATGCTCAACTGCCGGCTGGTAGAGCGAAATTTCAGCATCAGGAAACGGGAGTGCAAGGTGCGCCGCCTCGCCCTCAGTCCTCCAGCGTTCCCACACCTCGGGCGGCTCCGCCAATGCGCGCATAATCGGATTAGAGTGGTTCAGCAGAGGTGAAGGTTTGCCGCGCCACACCTCGCCGTTACGTCGCCATCCTGCCGTAAAGGTGACGTCGTTTCGCCAGAGCGAGGCGAGCCGGGTGTCACTGTCGGGGTAGCCGACGAACCAATAGGCCAGGAGGCGGCGATCCGGAGCGTGGTTGAAGACCGCGTGGTACATCGAGTGGTGGAAAAATACAATGTCACCGACCGTCGCTTCGATCGCGACGGAAGGTATCTCAGCGCCTTTGACGCCGAATGTGCGCTCCGCATACTCGGGTGTATACGTCTTAGGGGCATCTGCGGTACCATGCCAACGCATCAACGGCTTGAGCTGTTCCTGGTACTCGGGGCGGTGGGAACCCGGAATCAGGCGCAGTGGTCCCTGCTTCGTTGTGTCCCGGAGATACATCATGACTTTGATCCGGGGCCAGCATTCAAATACACCCGGGTTATCGCTGTGCCATCCGTGCTCCGGGACGTGCACATCCTCTAACCCTTTCGGTGCGCCTTCATCCTTGGCCGCACCCCAGAGAGTGTTGGAGCCGGATAGCAGCCAGCGGCTTTCGCCCATGGCCTTCATCAACTGTGCAACCGCGCCGCCTGACCGATCATCCTCAAGCAGCAATGCCGTCAGCCGCTCCTTGCCGGTAATCAGCTCGCGCCCATCGGCGCGTGCCAAACCCTCGGCGCGACCGGACTCGGCGTCCCGGATAATGTCGGCCATTTCGGTCGCGGTGAAGGCCTGCTTGCAGTGCAGATAGCCGAACGCCTCGAACATCCTCACTTGTGCGTCCGTGAGCGACCCAGAGGCCACCGCTTCAGGCTTCATTCTCTTTCTCGAAATCTCGTTTTCGATCTATTGTAGATTTCTTTTCCACGTAATTACAGAAATAACAATTCGGGGTCAGAATAACACTCTGACCCCTATTGCGGCGAAAAAGAAAGAATTAAGTCGTTTCGATGTCAATGATCGCAAGCACCTGCCGTTCGATTTCCAGGAGTTCCGACAAGTGAAGCGTAGTGAGATGATCGGACATTATACGAGACAGCGAGATGGCTCTTATCTGATCACACAGGATATCCGATGACTGGAGCAAATGATCTCTGGCCGCGATTCGATATCGCAAAGGAAACGATTCATCAACCAGCCTGGTTGTCAGGGCAGGACGACGACTGTCGGATGTTCCACCTGATTCAGCGCATCCGTTTGTATGACGAGGACCGGTCGAATCTTGCCAGGTTCATCGTGCTTGGCGGGGTTCAGATTCGCCAGGTAGATTCCACCCCTTTCAAGTATCATCGAGTCCATCGTTCACCAGAGAGTCCAGTTCATCCGATAGATCCGGGTCACTCCGCCGTACTCTATAGGAAGCTTTCTGCATAGCGTTCCTGAGATGCTCACGCTCCAGGTTATTGCGGTAGGCGTTCACGGCCTGTCGAACCAGTTCGCTCTTCGAGACCTCCATTTCACGGGCCATCTCATTGAGGTCTTTGCAGAATCTCTCATCAGCTTTCAAGGTTATCGTTGGCATAATAGATCTCACCCGTCCTGGTATTACTATAGTAATACCGGTGGTGACTGTAATCAACCCATTGATCATATGTATCACAAGCCAACCACAATGCGAAAGCCAAGGTTAATCTATACTGAAACTATCTGATTTAAATGGGAATCCGCGTTCGCGTCGATGTGACCTGTCAGTTCCAGCTTTTGTAATAATAAAGCAACAGACCGAGAGCGAGTAATAATCCACCAAATTCGCGAGCGGGTTCGACGTAAGGTGCATTGTCCATATCACCTATCGCGGCAATATTGCCGGCAGCAATGAAATCTACCAGTCCTGGTGTGGCAACGATCATACCGGCAGCCACCGCACCGATCAGAATTGTCGTCCAGAATTTGCTGCTTTTACCCAGCCCCCTGGCAAGCGCGACTGCAGCTGTGCCGGTATAGATCACTATCCAGTACAACGGATCCGGGTCGTTCAATTGTATGTAGGCAAAATAAAGAAAAAGTGCGCTAAAAACGAAGTGAATTGCTTTCATGACTCGACTCCCAGCAGTCGATTCGTCCATGGCATCGCCCTACTCCTGATTTGGGTGCAGGTAGACCTGCTTATTCATCATCATAATCGAAAAGGGCGCCACAGCAAGCATGGCCTTTTTTAAATTCACTTCGACCCCATATACTGGTTTCATTGTGTTATAAAGTGCCTGAATTAGAAGGAAGTACTTGATGGAAAGGATGCTGAAAGTTCTGGGATGTGGTGTGGGCCTGGCATTGAGCCTGGGATAAGAATTTGGCCAAGAAAGAATTCACGAAGGAAATGGTCGCCAGGAGAAAGGAACAATCAATATTGTCAGGCTCAATCGTCCATTATGAGGAGTTTCCGTCCGAACTCATACGAGTTCGCCCAGTGGATGTCTGGTTGCCTGAGGGTTACGACCCTGCATCCAGCGACCGCTATCCGGTGATCTATATGCACGATGGCCAAATGATGTTTGACCACGGCAAATCGCCTTTTGCCGGAATGGACATGTTCTGGGATGTAGACAAAGCGATATCGCGGCTCGTCCGCGATGGCAAGATCAGGCCCGCCATTGTCGTTTCGGTGTGGATGGCCCAATGGGCGAAGGGTGCGCGAGGCGCTGAGTACATGCCGCAGAAAGCCGTAACCGACGAGGTCTTGCAGTTGATGAAGGAGACGGGACAGAGTTTTGCTACTGAGGCAGGTGGCGAGGAAATGACTGCCGACAATTACCTGAAATTCTTTGTCGATGAACTCAAACCATTCATTGACGAGACCTACCCCACGCAATCGGACCGGGACAACACCTTTGTCATTGGCTCCAGTATGGGTGGCTTGATCTCCGCTTATGCCATCGCGGAGTACCCGGATGTTTTCGGCGGTGCGGCCTGCATGTCGACTCACTGGCCCGTCGGGGATGGTGTCGTTGTCCAATGGCTCAACGATCACTTGCCCTCAGCCGGAACACACCGGGTTTATTTCGACCATGGAACAGAGACCTTTGATGCCGAATATGAACCGTATCAACAGCAAATGGATGAGGTGATGCGACAGCACGGTTACACAACCGGTGAGGACTGGGTCACGCTTCGATTTGACGGCGCCGATCACTCGCCAAGGGCCTGGCGTGAACGCCTGCATATTCCGTTGAAGTTTCTCCTGGCAAAGCCTTAAGGCATGAGATCAAGATTTCCGGCACTTCCAAATCACAGGCCAGAGAAGCATTTGATTTTCATCCTCTAGCTGACAATACATCTCCCACCCTGAGGGAAAGGATGTCATGGCCGTCTGGTAACTACAATTCAGAAGTTTGAAAATACAGATTCATGACAGGCATTACGATACACATTGGTTTTTCGAAGACCGCGACGACGACACTTCAACGCGCTGTCTTTGAGAACCATTCACAGATCTACTATCTTGGGAAAATTTACAAGAGCCAGCACCCGCGACAATGCATTACGGCCGATACTTTTGACTTACTTGAGCCACTGCTGTGGAAAACGGGTCAACCCTGCGATCTTGAGGCAAAAAAGAAATTCTTCGTCGAAACGCTAATACCCAGAGTCGATTCGAATAAGATCATTCTTGGCTCCTGGGAAGATTTGGGCCAGCAGGGAGCCGCCATCAGGGCTGGGATCGACCCACTAATGTCCTTCGAAACATCTGTGAATCGCCTCAAAGCAGTATGCGGACAGTGCATAATATTGATGAGCCTGCGAAATCCCATCACCCGCCTGCCGTCCATGTATCTACAGCATTTGAGAGGCAATCAAAAGCAATTGGTCAAGACCTTCATCACCTTTGAAGAATGGTTAGATTCAGAAGAGACACGGCTTGGAGGCCTGAAAGATGTCTTCCAGTATCGAGAATACGTAGAGGTGGCCATGAATGTATTGGGCGCAGAGAATGTAGGCGTTTTTCTCTACGAAGAGTTCGATTCTGACCCTGAGAAATACCTGCAGGAGGTCTCTGATTTTCTGGGTATCGATGCGAAGGAAACCATAGACCTGGCAGAGGGTCAGCGCTTGCACACTCGAATGTTCGCCTCACAGGTGAATCAAATGAACGAAATAAACTCGTCGTTCACAGGTCGTCTCTTGTGGCGTTTTTCCAGCGTGGACAGAAAGAAAAAATCAATAGGTTTCTCTGATATTCACAGTGTTATCCAAACTACTGCTACCGATGATGTGCCTGCATCCGTGGAAATATCTCCTGAGATTACCCAACGAATATCCGATGCCGACCGTGAAGACAACCACTGGCTGGTCGACAACCTGCATCTGGAATTGGAGAAATACGGCTATCCTCTCTAGCGGCGATGAAATGGTTGCAGGAATGCGGGGTAGTGTTAGTCCGTAGTTCAGTGCACCACGTATGGTGGATCTGGCAATTCGCACCTGTTTCTACTGTGCGTATGTGGAATCCGACCTGACCGATTCCCCTTCTTCAGTTTACTTCCAGTTTCCATGATAACTGGATCGCGCTATTCTCTGGGCTCAAAAACCTGAGAGTAGAGTTTATGTCTTACGACAATATAATCTTTGAAAAAGACCAGAACATCGCGATTCTGACGTTAAATCGCCCAGAACGGCTGAATGCCTGGACGGTGCAGATGAATGAGGACATTATTGCTGCCATAACCGATGCCAATAATGATCCGGAAATCGGCGCTGTTGTCGTCACAGGGGCTGGTCGCGGCTTTTGTGCCGGAGCTGACATCAAGGATATCTTCAACGCCAATATAGAAAGGGGCGAAGACCGGGATACGGCTAAACCATCTATCAACTATGTGGATTTTATAAGGCAGAGTAAGCCTGTAATCGCGGCCGTAAACGGGGTCGCGGTAGGTATCGGTGTGACGCTGATATTGCCTTTCGATGTAATTCTCGCTTCAGAGAAAGCACGTTTTGGTTTCGCGTTTGTGAAGATGGGTGTAGTACCTGAACTCGCATCCTCGCATTTCCTGGTGCAGAGGATAGGCTTTGGGCATGCCAGCGAGATGTGTCTGTCTGGCAGATTGTATTCTGCACAGGAGGTACATGAAAAGGGGCTTACAAACTATGTGGTATCTGCAGACCTGCTTATGGACGAGGCAAAGTCGATCGCCCGCGAAATCGCGGCAAATCCAGCACGGCAACTGCGCATGGTGAAGTCGCTTCTCAGAGCCAATGGGTCAGAAAGTGATTTGAGCGTGGTACAGAATCGTGAGGCTGAAGCTCTTGCGGAATGTTATGTCTCTGCTGAACACAAGGAAGCAGTAAAAGCTTTTATTGAAAAGCGGGAGCCGAATTTCAAGAACCTGTAGCAGGATTACTACATTGCTCAGTCTGGACCCATAAGTCCGGTCTGCGTTCATTCCCAGGTCTGGTGTGGTGTCGACGATGTCATCGTTCATGCACTCATGGAAGTCGATAGTGCAGCCATGGCCTGGGCGAAGAGTCCGCAGCAGGTTGTTGAGATTCTCAATTACATCGTCATTCAAAAATAGACGTAAGAACGAAAAAGCACTAAAGTGATGGAGCGCTGATGCTGCGCTCACCAGTGATTCAGAAGGAGAAAGGCACCATGGCAGAAACAGCCGCAAGGACCGATGTTGGCCTTGATCACATGTGGAAAGAGATTTTTGATCTGGGGTTGCAGCCATACATTGAGCATCTGGATACCAATGGCTATACGGTCATACCACCCGAGATCGCCAACCCGAATGGCCTCTCTGAACGGATGCTCGAAGCATGTCTTGATATTTCCGAGCGGCGTAACGGCGAACGACCCGATCTCATGCGCGGCATGCGCGGCAAAAGCCGGAGCGAGGGTTCTCCAATCGGTGATGCGATGAAAGCGATACTGCTCGAGGACCCCGTGTTTGAAGAGGCGCTGATGAACCCGGCACTGCTCGCGGTGTCGACGTACCTGTGTGGCTACGATGTGGTACTGTCCTCGCTGTCTTCTATGATGAAAGGGCCTGGTGAAACCCTGTTTCGGTTACATACAGACACACGTTTACCATCACCGTTGCCAACGCAGTCTCTGCTATGCAAATGTATTTATGCGCTAACCGATTTCGACCCGGAAAACGGTAGCACCGCGTTCGTTCCGGGTAGTCACAAGTGGGGTCGCAACCCGGTTGACAGTGAGACCGTGATCGGTGAAGGCGGCAGCTACAAGACGGTCCCCGCTGAAGCACCGGCAGGTTCGTTAATCATCTTTCACGGCAGCACCTGGCACGGTGCATACAATCGCACGGCTCCAGGACTGCGTGCCAGCGTGCATCTTCTCATGGTGCGGTCAATCCTCCGCGTGACGGAAGATTTCTACAAAAGGATTCCTGAGGAGGTGCTTGCACGAAACCCGGCACGATTCGCAATATTGACTCAGCAAGGCGTCGTACCAGCATACCTCGACAAGGAGGACGAACGCGCCAAGGTCATGAGTGCTATGAAATATACCTCTGCGTTTGAGAGGGAGTCGGGAATAGCATTACCTGTCAAAAGGTAACGCGCACGTAGACTTCAGGGAAGTGCCTGGTTAATCCGGCGCCACGCCCCAAACGGTAAAGTTACCGCCAAGCGGCATGGGCCCGCCGGAAACGCCGACTTCAACTGGATTCCGGTAGATAAGTTCGATTAAAATTCCTGAGTCTCATTGCTTGCTTTGCGGAAATCAATGTCAACCATCAGACTCAATGACGAACAGATGCGTCGATTCATCTGTGATGGTGTGCTGGTACTCGACAGCACCCAGGATACGGGTCTTCACCAGACCATTCTCGACAAACTTCAGTGGGTCAATACCCATGACAGTCAGGTTCGTAACAATATTCTTCCCCGGGTCTCCGAGCTTCAGCAGGTTCTGGATTCACCATCCATCAAGGGAGCCCTGCAGAGCATCCTTGGCGATGATTACATGCTGCACCCGCAAAGACTCCTGGTCCCCAGCGAGCCGCTGGCGCCTGAGGAACGAAACATCGAACTGCAAGGCCATGAAAACGGACCACCCGTAGGAGAGGGATCCAGGAGTTTTTCGATCTGGCACAAAGATAAACTCGGACGTACCCGATATCACGTTCCCCGTGTTGTCTTTTTATTCTATTTCCCCCAGGACACACCCGTCTCACGGGGACCTACCCGGGTCATTCCCGGATCCCAGTATCACGATCACATCACAGAAGCAGACCACCCCTTTGCTTACGTGCCTGACCATCTGAAGGCTGGTAGCTGCATGCTGACCGCTATCGACATCGAGCATGCCGGGATGAGCAATCTCACCGATCAAACCCGCCATATGGTCAAGTTCAACTTCCTGAGAACGCGTAACCCGCAGAAACCAAGTTGGCATGGCGGGACCGGTGACTGGGAGCCTCCAGGTGAATACCTGGGACGCTATGAACATCACGAGACCTGGTCCTATGTATGGGACTGGATGCGAGGCTGCAGGAAAAGCGGTTTTGTGCCTGCGAGTGACATCGACCATCACATCTCCAATCTCAATTGTGCAAACCAGCAAAAGCGTCTTGCGGCAATCTACTCGCTGGGGGCGATGGGTGAACCTGCCCTGGAACCTTTGTTGTCCAGCCTCAAGCGTATCGAAGGCAAGAACCGAATCGAGTCACCTTACATAAAAAATGCAGAAGGCAAAATTGTGCTTGATGGTGATCCCCATGAAAGACGCTGGAACAATGGAGCATACACGGTACAGGATGAGGCCTTCGCACTTGGGTGCCTGGGAGAAATCGCTGTTGATTCACTCATGGCGCTGTTAGACAACGAAGACCCCTGGATCGTCTTGAATGCCACCTTCGCACTGGGAGAAACAGCCAGCATGGCGGCCCGTGCCGTCCCAAGGCTGTCAACTCTGCTGAAGAGTTCAAACCATCGCGTGGTTTGTGCGTTTCTTGAGTCCATCGCTTGCATCGGCAGCAATACCATTGCTGCCCTGCCTGATATCACCAATCTGCTTTACACGAGTCAGGATACCTGGGAGCAGAATGAGAAACTGGATTATCTCGTTGCAGACAATATTCATTTCAATGCGATCTACGCGCTACTCCTTTCAGACCTGAACATAAAGGATATTGAAGATCTACTGATCGATCTGCTTGAATCGCCAGCCACCAACGTCGGCGTGCCCGCGTTAGCACTGGAAATCCTGATTCGCGGAGGTGGTCAAAAGGGCACTCGTCACGCGATAAAATATCTACAAGCCCATCGTTGGGACGATACCAGTTGGCCTGAATGATGAACCGCCAGACGTAGCCATAAGAGTAAAACTATCCAACTCTAATTTGTTGGCGTAGCGGCTCAAGAACATGTTCACCTGGAGTAACTGCAGGAGGTCAGCTTAGTCCCCCTTGAGTTGTGGTTTAAGGGGTTCGACAATCTGATTTAAAATAATGCTGCTAACATGGTAACATGCTACTAACATGTAATGGAGATTCACCCATGAGCAAGATGATCCAGATTCGAAACGTGCCGGAAGCGCTTCACAAAAGATTAAAGTCCCGTGCCGCAATGACCGGTATGAGCCTGAGTGACTACTTGTTGGCAGAGATCGAAAACCTCGCTGCATTGCCTACAGAACAAGAGTTGAGGCAGCGGATTTCCGGCTCTGACCCATTCGATATGTCGAATTCCTCAGCGGAAATCATCAGAAAAGACCGTGACGCGGCGTGACGGAGATCCTCGTCACTGACGCCTCGGTGGTTGTTGATCTTATCGCCCGTTTCCAGGCAGAACCCATAGAAGACCTCATATTTGATCCGGGTTATATCCTGGCGGCGCCTGAGTTGCTCGACATAGAAGTACTTCACACGCTCAGGCGTCTGGATTCTGATGGCAGAATCAGCCACCGTCGCAAGTCTTCTCTACTGGATGATCTCATAAGCTTGCGAATTCGACGCTACCGGCACCATTCGTTGCTATCGGATATCTGGCGCCGCCGTAGAAACCTGACGGCCTATGATGCGACGTACGTCTCTCTGGCACGGCACCTGAAAGCCAGACTTGTGACAAGAGATCGGCGTCTTGCGAAGGCGCCACGCCTGGGTATCGGTGTTATCGTGCCGTGATCGGTCAAAGTCGACAATGAGTGGGTTGAATGGAGACGCAAAAGAATAGTGTGACCGCTGTCCATGTGTGAGTAAACGATTATTCCGGCACTTTACTCTGACCCCATTACTCTTCAGGTCTTTACCCTGACCCAAAGCTGCGCTAGAGTTGAGACTCATTTCTTTGGAGAAGATTGATGAGCGAGCAGGTCGATATAGCCAACCTCTGGCGGCTTGAACCCTCTGGTCATATAGGTTGGTATCGAACAGCACATGTCGATGATGCTGCCGCTTGAGAACGCATTCCCCATCACGATGATATCCACCCCGCGGTGCGTACTGACGACTTGTAGTCAAGTAGACCGCGTTGAGGACGTGATTCGTGACACCCGAGAAGCGGACTACGATCACGTTCCCGTAACTCTCGGAGAACATGACGACGAGGTCGTGGGCGTACTGAGAACCAAGCCCTGCCGCACCGGACATGTCAGGGACGAATTGGAACCCCTTTCCGAGCCACTGCTGATTGGTGGAGATGCCAGTATTCTGGACTTTGTGCGACAGGCCGACAAGCAGCCGTGTCGCCTCGTTCTTGCAGGAAACCGGATTTCTGGTCTCGTAACGTTATCGGATTTGCAAAAACTGGCCGCTCGAGCCGCGCTGTTTGGCCTGATGACGGACCTTGAACTTCTCCTGCAAGAGACCATAAAGCGATCATTCGACCCGTCACAGTGGAAGCAGATACTGACTGACGGAAGGCGCGGTAATCTCCGTCGGAAGATAGGCGAGGCTGAAAGGGGCGGGGTTTTCATCAACGATGAAATCCTTTACACGGAACTTTGCGACAAGCTCGACATCGTCAGGGAACTACCCAACCTAAAGCTGTCACTGCAACAAAAGAAACGACTGGTTAAGTTGAGGGATCAATTGGCCCACGCGAACGATTTCGCCGTGTCCGAAAAGGCCGCGCTGGGTGCATGCCATGCCGTTCGGGACGCCTTGGCGCTTCGGCAGTGTCTCGGGAGTGGTAATGATGACAGCGATCTGGAAGCGCTTGCCAAGTGAAGAAACCCGTGATCCCCATGTCATCTTCGCTGCTGCCGCAGCAAAAGATCGTCGGCTTGGCCGACCTTATCGAGCGCCCGGAGCCATTCGACAGTATCGTCGGCTTTGATGAGAAACCGCCAGGTGTGGAATACTCAAACGGTCCATCGAAACCGCATTATCTGGGGCAAGTCGAATGGGCTTGGTCTCCTATGCATGGAAGCGTCATCGCCTACTACATTCATAGGGCGCGGCGCCATTGGGTCCTTTGGCAATATTTGTACGACGACAACTGGGAAACATGGGAGTGGGAGCCGGTGGGTTACGTGCCGCGATTGCAGGTGGGCCAAAAACTGGCTGCCTTTCATCTCATGATCGACTTCTGGCGGTTCCGCAAAACCGAGACCACTTTGGACCATTACCATTGGATCAACCAAAGCGGCGAGCTCAACACTGCCGAGTGGCGGACAATCGGTCTTCTAGTCTGGCCAGAGGTCGCGTCTCAACCACCTAACCAAGATCAATAGGCCCTCGATTCCTGAAACCTGAGCCGGGAGTCGGCAATCCGACGGACATCTGCCGATAGTACGAAATGTGAAGATGGACTCGGGTCAGTGTTCGGCGATGTCCCGAATTGCTGCAAAAAAGCGCGACCTGGCCTCGACAGATTACACTTGCTGGTCAGCCTGCAAACGTTGTGAAAATAGTGAATGACTACAGTCAATGGCTGTCCGAAACGGATATACATGAACTTTTTGTCAACGCCAAGCCTGGTGCACTGATTACCGGTCCCGTATGGTATCTGGTAAGATCATGGCCGAACCTCTTCGAGGTTACCGTGCCTGGTGTACATTTCGTCCAGGAAGACAGCGCCGATCCTATTGGCGAAGCTGTTGCCTCATGTTACGAGGGCCTTTAAACAGGAAAGACCATGGAAGTAAAAGACCATAACGCAATTTTTGTCGGTGGCGCATCAGGTATGTGCCGCGCAACAGCTGAATTCTTCAGGGAGAAAGGCGGCAACCTCGCGATACTGGATCGACCCAGATCCGATGGAGCTGCAGTCGCCGCCGAATTGGGCGGCACATTTCACGAATGTAATGTGATGGACTGGGAAGGCACAGAGGCTGCAATCAATGCAGCCGTTGAGGCACTTGGTTCAGTGCATTTCTGCTGTAACTCTGCAGGTGGCGGCATTGCCAAGAGAACTCTGACTAAGGATGGACCTCACCCCCTGGAAGAATTCCAACACGTGATCGATCTCAATTTGATCTCAGCCTTCAACATTTCTCGATTGGTTGCAGACAAGATGTCGCAGAACGAACCCAATGAAGAAGGTGAGCGTGGTTGCATCATCAATACAGCGTCCATCGCTGCGTTCGAAGGTCAGATCGGACAGGTGGCCTACTCCGCTGCGAAGTCAGGCATGGTCGGTATGACATTCGTCATGGCAAGAGATCTGGGCAGTATGGGCATCAGAGCCAATGCTATCGCGCCGAGTCTCTTTAATACGGGATTAACCGCCGGTATTTCGGATGAATTTGCCAATGCACTTGTTAAAGATGCTGCCTTTCCCAAAAGAATGGGTATGCCGCGCCACTACGCAATCCAGGCAATTGCCATTTATGAGAACGCCATGATGAACGGAGGCACAATCCGCGTCGATGCTGGTCAGCGATTTGCTCCCAGATAGTGTAGAGGCGCCAACTTAATAGCCGAGCCAAAGGCTGGTGATGGATTGCCTTACTCAGCCCCCAGCACCTCGGCATTGTGTTCTCCCAGGTGTGGCGCACGTCTGGAAATACGCCAAGGGCTCCTGGGCAGATTGAAGGACGCGCCGGGGTAAGTCACGGTCGGAATGTTGACAATGTCAGCTCGGTGATTACACGATAATGCCTCACATTGGCCGACATCAGCGGTAACCCGGATTCTATCGCGCTTGCGGCGATGAGCGAGTCCGCTATGGTCAGACCATGAGACAGCGCGTGGTTCTCAATGTAAACGCATGCTCGATGGCTGATGTTTTCGTTCAGCGGAATAATTATCCATTGATGATCGTGGATAGTTCTGCGGAACAGCCGGAATTCTTCATTGTTCCGCATACCCTGGACCATTTCCATGTAGGTGACTGCAGATAGTTGGACTGAATCGAGTTGCTCAATGGCATTGTGAGCTGAGGCCCGACCTCGAAAAAGCCAAATGAGCACATCAGTGTCTATCAGCATCGCGAACCTGGCGTATGTTCCGGACGTAGGAGGCAACGTCTTCTACATTTTCACGGTCTGCCCAGATTCCGAATACGGGGAAAGTTGACAGATTCTTTATGTCCGGTTCTTCAATTCTCGACAGTCGCGCTCTCGATTTTCCACGATAGGTAATGGTCACCGGCTCACCACGGTCCGCACATTCCAGAATCTCACGTGCACGTGTGCGCAGTTCCTTCGTACTAACCTTCACTATTCCACTCTCCTTTCAGATTAAGTGTCACTTTAAAGTGTACACTCATAGGGCTCATGTGAAAACTACTTATACCAGCATATCGTGGTGAAATGCGTCAGGTTGTGCGAAAAAGCTGAATAATCCCTGGTTTTCTTATCAAAGGGATGTGAGGAATGCGACTTACCGGGGAATACATAATGAAAACTAAAAACTACCTGATCCTTTGTGCGGGCATAACCGTTGTGCTCGTACTCGGTATTCTCTTTGTACCTGCCTTCTCAGATTTCATGGAGCAGGTCATGTTGCTGTTTTTATCTACCCAGGCTCGATAACCCGAGCTGTCAAAATTCTCAAACCCGGCATTACCCGGCATCAACAACTCAGACACAAGATCAAGGGTAGCGGGTGCCGCAAATCAGACTTCATTGATACAGCGAATTTCTGTTTGCGGTTGGGTCTGATCCAGACAGATCAGCCAGGAAGGCCCAGTAAAAGTCACGTTTTATCTGCATATTACTTATATTAACCCTATAAAGAGACTGGCTGCAGTGATGACGAGGAGCAACTGGCGCCCGGTCTGCAGACCCTCTGGTGAGCGCAACTCTAAAACCCTTGTTACTTCGGGGATTTTTTGTTTGCATTTGTTGGCCCACATTATCTGGTCTCTGTCGGATAGTGCAGGATCAATAGTGCTATTATCAGTCACCAGATGACATCAGAGATGTCTTCAAACACGCGGTAACCTTCTTTGACGGGACTGCCCAATGACGCGATTCCTCATGATGGTAATGACCATGAATGCGCTTATCACGTTCGCGGACGATAACAAAACCTATCAATTCTCACATGGTCTTTCATTTCTGCACGACTTGAAATACGGCGCAGATTACCAGCACTTCGACTATGTCAATCCCCAAGCGCCGAAAGGCGGGGCGCTTGCACTACCTTCCATGCAGGCGTTTTCAACCCTGTCGCCTCTCGATTTTCCCCGTTCGTTTGCGCCACCAGGGCTGGAATGGACCTATGACACGTTACTGGTTCGCTCGGGAGATGAGGTCTCGGCTTTCTATGGCAGACTGGCGACGGGTATGGCCATCGCACCGGACCGATTGTCCATCGCTTTCAGATTACACCCCAGCGCTCGATGGCACGACGGAAAACCGGTAATAGCACAGGACGTCAAATTCACCCTTGAAGCCTGGATGGGGTCAGTCATACGGGGTGCCTTGCTGCACTGGGCCGAGTCGGTTGAGATTGCCGATGACAAAACAGTGATCATCCACACCAATGCCGATCCTGCAGGGCACCTGAGAATTCTGGGTGGCATTCCCATACTGCCGGCTCACTACTGGGCTGATAAGGATCCAACACAAATCGCCTTCAGTCCCACGTTAGGCAGTGGGCCCTATCGCATCGCCGAAGCCAGGCGCGGTCGGTATATTCGCTATGAGCGCGTAACGGACTATTGGGGCAAGGATATTCCTGTTAACAGGGGGAAGTTCAACTTCGATTCTATTCGCTACGATGTGTACCGGGATGCCGTGGTTGCACGGGAAGCGTTGCACAAAGGACTTTTCGATATCTGGACCGAGAATGACGTGATGCAGTGGGCGAATTCTTACGATGTTCCGGCACGAGACAAAGGCTGGATGATCAAGGGGACACGTACTTATCGCGTCGATATTGGCGCGCGAAAGTGGCTGATCTTCAACAATGACGTTTATCCGTTTTCCGAGCCTCTGGTACGGGAAGCGCTGACCCACGCGTTGGATTTTGACTGGCAGAACCGGGTTCTGCATGCCGGGGAACTGGAACGGGCACAGAGCTATTTCAATAATTCAGTTTTTGCTGCAAAGGGACTGCCCTCCGAGGAGGAACTCGTTTTACTTGAACCCTTTAGAGGGCAAATCCCTGAAAGAGTTTTTACTGAGTCCTTTCGGTTTCCCGAAACTGACGCAACCGGCCATGATCGCACGGGTCTGCTGCATGCGATGATGCTGTTGAAGGAGGCGGGCTGGATGCTTAAGGATGGTGTGTTGGTCGACCAATCGGGAACCCGGTTTGTGATTGAGTTTCTTTCCAATACCGACGAGGACAAGCGATGGCTCCTCCCCTATATCAGCTCGTTAGAGACATTGGGTGTTAAAGCCAACATTCGCCTCGTGGATGATTCTGAATACACTAACAGGGTTCGCAACAGACAATACCAGGCATTCATTCGAGCCGGTGACGTTGGCTTGCCTCCCTGGGAACTCTATATGAGCTTCCATTCGGACTCTCTTGATCTGACCTATTCCTACAACGCGGCAAGAATCGGTCATCCTGCCATCGATGCACTGGTGGAGCATGCCACAAGTGCATCCCGGTTAGACACGATGGTGACTGCATGCCGTGCCCTGGACCGGGTTCTTCTGTGGAGCTTTTTTATGATTCCTCTGGATGCGCTCACCGACTACCGAATCGTTTACTGGAATAAATTCGGCAGGCCCGGCGCCAGCGCCGACATGTATCTGTCGCCTTTCCCTGATGGCTGGTGGTACGACCCGGCCAAGGCAGCGCAAATTTCGTTTTAATGGCAATTCACTGGACATTTTATTTAATTTCTGTGCAGAAATCGTTTCAGGAAAATCCAATATAAGTAAACTGTCCCCCGATTTACATGCAAAAAGTTGGGATGCCTGGCACGCACGATGTCTCGCGGACACGGGAGCAAAGTAAGCGCCGACCCGGGTGCTCGGAAATGTCTGACAACGGAAACGTCCGGGAAGAAGATAGCGAGTTGTCAGGACCTCAGCAACTTGACATTGTAACTGCCGATATCAGTATCCCGGGTCATCAAAATCAGGTCATCAACCAGTGCCTGGGAAACTAGGATCCGATCGAATGGATCACGGTGGTGTAATGGTAATATTCGAAAGGCTTCGATATGAGGAACCTCTATAGGCGCCAGGGAAAAACTGGCAGTCGCTACAGCGAAAAAATCGTCGGGTATTGACAGTTTTCCAATGGAAGATTTAATGGCACATTCCCAGAGCGATGCGATACTGACATAGACGGAATTTTCACTCTCTTCGAGTACGACTCTTGATTCTGCACTAAGTAATTCTGGATCCGAGAGCGACCACAGCAATGTGTGAGTGTCGAGGAGGAATCTCACTTGTACGGAATTCCCCAATCGGACGCCAGGTCTTCTGGCCATTCATCGAAATCTTCACTCATCTCAATTTTGCCTTTCAGTATCCCCAGGGGTCTCTTCCCCTTATCAGGCACATAGCGACTAATCACTGCTACGGGTTTACCCATACGTGTAATCAGAACTTCATCACCCTCACTCACCTTATCGATGACTTCCGAGAATCGTGCTTTTGCATCTGTAAGCGTAAGTTGCTTTTCCATAGTACTGACCTGGTCTGACCTGGTGCTAGTATAACAAACGGTAACAAGCCAACAAAACATTTCGAGAGATATTACCAATGCGATGGACTTGGACGGATAGGCTATCTCCATATATCGTTGGGAAGTATCCAGCATCTGTATTGTGCGACTTTAATATGAGCCGGGTTCGTAAGACAATCGATGATTCAGCTCAGCACGATGTCCCCTTTGCCAGCGTGTTTGTGTGTTCGCCGATGGTGAACGAAGGGTTCACTTGCCTTTGCAGGATGCTGATGGTGGCACGTCGTTCGCCGGGTTCTGGTCAAAGAAGCCGACCGGTATCAGTGTGAATCCCGTGTATTCGACCGGCATAACCGGCCAGTCCTCCGGCCGCGGCACGTGTGTGACGCCGTACGTGTGCCAAACGACCACGTCCGTGTTCTCGATGGGCCGGTTTGCCGCAGTGTAGGCCGGCAGGCCCGCGCCGCCCGGATGGCGGTAGGAAAGCGCGCCAGCGCCAGCGTCGATCTCATCGGGTGAGTATGGTGTTACCCACAGGTTGTAGCGCGCGAACGCGCCGCGCTTGCCAGCAAGCGAGTTCTCGCCAGAGAGGAGAGTCGGCGACGACTGCGGCAGGAGCTTGTAGCCCACCGGATTGCCGATCCGGTTCTTCGATAACGGGTTCACGACCCGCCAGCTGCGGCTGCGTGCCGGATCGACGTTGCGCCTGGCTTCCTTTTCGGTCTTGAAGGTTCGTGTGACCGCCCGGAACGCTGAACCGTAGGGGTTACCTTTGCCCTCGGACAAGGGTTCCACTTCTACCTCCTGCACCGAGTTCGGCCCGCCGTCAACGTTGAAATCGAGCCGCACGCAGAACAGATGCTGGTGGATCGGCGAGGCGATCGATGGCGTAATCAGGGGTGCCGTGTCCGAATCCACGCTTGTGACCGACACACCGACCACACCAGTCAGCCTGACCTCCTGTTGGATCGTCCCGTCCATATAGAAGTACCAGTAGAACCCGTATTCATAGTTTCCGAGCGTGTGCACCATGCTGATCACGAGCCGTCGCGAACGCCGCACCTCGGGCTTGGGGTCGCGCATCATCATGTTGGTGTGCTTCCAGAGGATGCCGTAGTCCTCCTCGTGCAGGCACACTGCATTTTCTACAGTCCGTGTGCTTCCGTCCGCCTTCAGCAGAGTGGCATCGAAGTAGTGAATCTCACCCAGGCAGTCGCAGCCGAGGGAGAGGGAGTTGGCACAGTGACCGAGCAGCGCCTCGCTTGCATCAAGCGCATGTTTCCAGCCGTGCATCGGCGATGGGTCGCCGTAGGGCACGACCATGTCCGAGAGCGCCGCCCGGTGAAGGATCGGCCGCAGGCACCCATCGTCGTTGTAACGGATGTCATGCAGCACCAGCCCCTCGACTGGCTGGACCGAAAAGCGGAACTGCCACTTCTGCCAGCGGATCAGGTTGCCCTCTACCTCAAAGCTCGGGCCTTCGGGCTGCGTGATCTCCAGCGGTTTCAAGTCCGTCCGGTGTTGCGCAACCAGGTCCGCGGCGAATTCTGCCGGCTCGGTTGGTACCGGCACCACGCCGTGATCCTCCACGACCACCTCACCACTGTCGACGTCGACATACGCTAGCAGGTTCTCCACCGGACGCGCGTACTGGTTGTCTGCGACGTTATCGTGGACGAACGCGAGCGCCTGCAGGATGCGGCTATTCGGTGACATACCCTCAGGCTGGAAGGCCGTCACCCACGGCTCGATGTGGACCTTCGAGATATCCTCGATACCCCGCTTCTGCAGTGCGGCAATCCACTCGGGGTTATTCAAAATGATTTTAAGAAGTGAAATAACATCGCCTGAGCCAATCGACGCCTGACCGGCCTCAGACCAGGCGAACGACTCAAGCGCCCCTTTCGAAACTGACACACACGCCTCGAAGCTGCGTCGCGCTTTCGGGTCATGACCGATGAGGCGCACCACGCGGTCGAATGGCGTGCCGGGCAGGTAGTCGAACACCAGTTCCTTTGGTGGCTCGACGGGGATCGCGCAGGCGAAGTACGCAGTCTCGCCGGTCTTGCCACTTTCGCGAAGCAGCGACACGGCGCGCGTGAGTTCCTCACTGGATAACGGATCAAGGGGATGCTGGGGGATTACTGCGGGTTGTGTCATTGTTGTCCTGATATACGTAACGTTGCGTCGGAGAATAAGTTGAATTAACCACCTTTTTATCTGCTCGTCAATCTACCAACTTGATTGTTAAATTTACAGTCTTTGCAATACATCAACAGCTGCCTTGACGGTCTTCTCAGGCTTTCAACCTCAAGGTAGAACCTTGCCTTCAAGATAGTCGAACCCGGTCATGCTCCTGTCGACGGAAGCACTCCATTCATCCAACTGCTTGCCCAGACAACACGGCAATCAGTTATTGGGAACGCGAGAGCGGATAAATGCAGTTCGTTCCCCGGTGGGAGGATGAGAGTTGAGATAGTTGATCAGGGATCCACCCCCATTACCTGTTCGCTCTTCCATGTCTGTTAATTCCCGATCCGCACTTTCACTTTCTTCGTCGGAGTCCTCTGATCGGGCCAAGTGGTGGTCTTCAAGTTTTTCCAGAATAGTTGCCATATACTCCGGTGAAATGCCAGCTTCCAGCAAACGGTCTACAGCATAGTTATCAGCCTCGCGTTCAAATTCCCTGGAATATGCGCTCAGCCCGACAGATACCGGTATCGTCAACAGCAACTCGCCGACACCACCCAGATCGCCGGTCACGACGGTCAGAAACACCAGCCAGGCAGAAGCCCGGAGTACTTTCTGCTCCACATGCCGCAAGTGTGCATGGCCACACTCATGGAAGTAGACCGCCAGCAGTTCTTCATCGGTTTCAGCCAACTCAATCAGATCGTCGGTAATGACAACCGTGGTAGCACTCAATGCCAGGGCATTGGCGCCGATGGTTTGAGTACTGCGAAACTCAAGTTGCGGGATTTCTTCGAAAGATAAAAGATAACGCCGCAACTCACGCTGCCGGCCGGTATCGATATTCGAGGAATCCAAATCCAGCAGCATGTGATTTATGGTCAGATTCGCCATCTGCTGACTGATTTCGGCCGGAATGGTGTAAGCCAGTCGCGCAGCCCCCGCGGGCACTCCCCAAATCGCGAGTCCGGCTATTAAAGTCACTGACAACAACAAGGCAACTACCACCGTAGACATGCGCCGTTGCACACGATCGGCCCAGCCTGCCCCACCGGGCAGGGAGCGCCACAGAGTTCTCACCCCTTCATAGTCCAGGGTAACGAAACTTTGCTGGTCTCCCCAGGTAATGCGGGTTGGCGTTCCCGGCAGGGGAGCGGTAACTTTCAACTCCGACAGATTGATGCTGACTTGGCTGCCATCCTCCACGGTGACTATTGCGGATACACTTCGTAACGTCAGGGAGCCGAGTTTCCCCTGGCTACGTGAGCCGTCAAAATAAGTGCCTTGCAAAGCCGTCATATACCAATACCAAGGTCAAAAGCCTCTCCGATCTCTTCGCCGCGCGCGGCGATATTGTCGGATTCCCGCGCCGTGAATGCATTCAGGTCCTGTGCTTCAATCCATAAGTTGGATTGCAGATAACGAACGCGCCGCACGGCGGCCCACGGATGATAGATTCCCAAAGTAACCAGAGTGAGCAGGAAGTTGGTCAACAGAATCATTACATAGACGTGTAGGCTGATGTTGTTTCTCAAGCGATTCCCGACAACTTCGATATTGTTGAATACGAGCCGGAAATACAGCGCCTGATAGAGAAAAATAATAGCAATATAGATCAGCATGAAAATGGCAATAGAAATTGCCGGCAGGAAACCCTGTTCATCCAATCCGATGGCGGCAGACAGGAACCCGTATATGAAAGACACAAAGAAAAACAATATGAATGTGGCGAAGAATGCACCTACACAGATCAATGCAATGAGATAAAAACCCCCTGAAGTGGCGGTCGAGTATGAATGGGCCTGGCCGAATCGATGGTGGTTGATGTTGTATTGATTGATTTTATATCTGGCATGGGGATAACCGAGACCGAGCGTAACCAGCGCGAACAGCAGCCACAGAATATAGGGCTTGAATGCTTGCAGGATGGTACCGTCAAATCCGAATCGCACCCCGCGCCAAATGGAGTTGTTGGCATTGAATCGAAGCGCAGCAACGACGATTACGGGTATACACAGGAAAAGCGTAAGGCCCAGAACAAATCCCAACAATGGACTGAATGCACCCGCCAGTAAGTAGATCAGAAAAAGTGCGACAGCAATCAGTCGTCCCTTGAGAATAGCGATGGGACTGGCTATGTAATCAAAGCGGTCCCCTGCCAGTTCCGTGTTGCCATAGAAGTATTTTTTGGTTCTGACTTTCGCCCAGGCGGAATATATGCCCAAAGTCAGGATGGTAAACAACAGGTTGACGATCCATATCCGAAAGTAGTCGGCGCCATTGCCGTGAAACACGAAAGGTGTAATGGAGCGTTGTGTCGCTGAATCTGTAGAAACTGTTGTTTCCTCCATGGAAATTCCTGTAGTTTTCTTGTATGACCGATAGTCGGCAAAACGCCGACGGTACTTTATCACACCAACAGGGATACCCACTATAATCCGGAAACGATAGCTCAATGTGCCAGAGCAAACAATGTTTCGACGACTTTGAAATTTTCGTTGTAGCCGTTAGCATATGCCAGGAATAAATTCTATACAGGGTGTGTTGCCCGGGAGGCAGTAAATGACCATCGAAACCCGATTACTGGGACGTACCGGGGTGCAGGTCAGCAACCTGTGCCTTGGCGCCATGATGTTTGGCATGCGGACCGAGCCTGAAGACTCCTACGCAATGATCGATAAAGCGATCGATAGCGGGATTAATTTCATCGATACTGCCAATGTATATTCACGTGGGCGAAGCGAGACCGTTACCGGTGAAGGATTAAAGAGAAATGGTCACCGTGATCGAATTGTCATCGCTACCAAATTCCATGGCGCCATGGCCGATGATGATCCCAATATGAGAGGCGCCAGTCGACGCCACATTCTGGCCGCCTGTGAAGCAAGTCTTAAACGTCTGAAAACGGACTATATCGATCTCTATCAGATCCATCGGCCTCATTCAGATACCGCCATTGATGAAACGCTGCGGGCCCTGGATGATCTGATCAAGCAGGGAAAAGTGCGCTATATTGGCACCTCTACCTTTGCCTCCTGGCAATTTGTTGAATCTCTCTGGGCTTCGGAAAAACATGGTTTGAATCGTTTTGTTTGTGAGCAGCAACCCTACAACCTGCTCGACCGGCGCGTTGAACGGGAGCTGATGCCGATGGCCAGGACCTACGGTGTTGCCACAATTCCCTGGAGTCCCCTGGCGGGTGGATTGCTGACCGGTAAATATCGACGGGACGAGCAAGCTCCCCAAGGTACTCGATATGCAAGTCCGGGACGAGGGCACAGAGTCAATGACCGTGTATTCGATGTTATCGATGACCTGAAACCACTTGCCAAAGCAAAAGGATGCCCGTTATCACAGTTCACGCTCGCCTGGGTGATGTCACAACCCGGCGTGACCAGTCCCATAATCGGTCCGAGAACGATGGAACAACTCGAGGACAACATCGCCGCAGCTGATGTTGAACTAACGCAAGAGGATTACATCGCGATTGATCAAATCATACCGCCGGGTCAGATGGTCTCACCTTTCTATGAGGCGGACTTTGGACCCCATCGGTTCCGGATCTGAGAAATCAAGGAAAATCATGAAAAGCATTGGGACACGTCGTTGTCAAAGGCAGTGATATGGAACGCGCAAACCGTTAAAACTGTAAATCCAAAAAAGTGAGTTGAGTCACGCCATCGTGCTTTTTCGTGTAATCCGATGGAAAGGTTGATTTGCGGGAGAGTTGGTGACTCGCGTCTAATGTAATACCAAAACGACTTTTGGGCGTGAATGACAGACACGCGACCAACAGCCATGACAGAGACTGGAATTCTGACGAAACAATAGAGAGAGAGACCATGACTGATCAGCAGTCCGGCTTAGTGCAAGGAGTCTAATGCAATGGTAAATCAACAGGAATCCCAGGCGCGACTTGTTACTCTCAAGCGTCCAGAACATCACTACGTATTGCTGATTGCAGCCAACGGCAGCATGCTCGGTCTAAACAATGACGGTGATCCTGCGCTGTTCGATGAAGCTGATGATCGTGTTATCTGGGATCGAACGGCAAAAGGCGTAAAGCACATGGCAACCGGCAAGAACGTAGCAGTCGATACCAGAAATGACGTCTGCACTTTGTCGGTCGGTTCAGATGAAGTGTACTTCCATATCTGCCATGGTCCGGAGAAACTTCCTTCCGAATATCTTGAGCACCTGCAGCGCGAAGGCTGGGTGTGTCTTAACTCTATCCTTCAGCCGGAGATTGTCGAACGACTCGAACGCGTCGCCTGTACGGGTCCATACGAACACATGGAGCAAAATATGGACATTCCCAAGATCTGTCAGGACGCTGCCGTCTGCAGTGCAGTCGCGGAGCCCATATCGCTCTGGGTGCTTCGCGAGTACCTGCAGACGAGGGATATACACCTGGGGCACCCACCTGGTTTCAACGTTCTGAAACCTGAAACGCTGGCGCAGGCAGGCCGGCGCTGGCATTCTGATATTCCGTATATTCCATCGACGAGTCCTCAGCCCGTGTTCCCTCGAAAGGGACCCCCCAAGGCCTGCAACCGTAATACCTGCGTGTCGGATTTCACCCACCAGAATGGCGCAACGATGTTCAAGCCGGGTTCACACCGGGTTGATTCGGGACCCCCGGAAGAATGGAACAGAGCTCTGCAGGATGATGAACTGCCTTACAGCGGACCAGAGGCCACGGTTCTCGAGGCTCCCAGTGGCAGTATGTTACTTTATGACGCGAGAACCTGGCACCGTGCCGGCTTCAATCGCAGTGAACATAAACGGGCAATGATGGCACAGAATTACGAGACACCGGATGTGGTACCCAAGAGGGATACACGGCCTGCCTGCGAGAAATTGCACCGCTCGCCAGTCTATCAGGAACTGAATACGAGGGAACAGCGCGATATAACAGAACTCCTGATGAACATACCGGACTTCGCAGCAAGTCAATAGGAGGAAAGTCAATTGACTGTATTTGGAGACGGGGGATATACTCCAGGCTCTTCTGGTTAAGACAGGGAAATAATAATGAATTTAAGCACTGGGCTCGGAATCGCAGCGATCATCATCGCTATTATCGCCTTTTTTGTACCTTTTGCGGGGCTGTTTATCGGGTGGCTGGCGCTGCTTATCGCATGCGGTGCTGCATTAAACGGTGACAAAGGCCTGAGCATTGCTACGGCTGTCGTATGCGCAATAAATTTCTTCTTTCTCACGCCAGCCATGTGGTTAGGGGGAGCTTTGCTGGTCATCCCCTCAGTGATCTTCTGCCTGGCGCCAATCGGTGCGATCGTGTACATGACCCGCAAGCAGGCTTCGCAAGAATAGGATAACGGCAGCACGTCTGGAAACTGCATTGCAGGAAGTTAACCGCTTCTGATAGATTGACAAGCAGAAAGAAGATGGTTAATTCGACGTATACTCAATGAGCACAATGAAGGTAACAGCGATGCCAGACCCCGCATTACGCCTGCGTCAGATTTGTCTGCTCGCACGGGACCTTGAGTGGACGTCCAGTGTGCTGAGTACAGCATTTGATGCCCCTGTAGTCTTTCAGGATCCTCGAATGGCGGCAGGTGGGTCTCTTATCAACACCCACATCCGTTTGGGCGACTCTTTTCTCGAGACTGTTTGCCCAACAGACCTCGCATGGCAGCGGTCCACGACCCAAACCAGACTTCTGGAACGCCATGGTGACTGCGGATACATGGCTATAGTGCAGGTTCCTGACGTTGCGGTGGCTTCGAGGTCGATGTCAGTCCAGGGGGCGGGGATAGGAATCGTTTCAGGGAATTGGAACGTTTGCCCTGGCTCGCCGGGCTCAGGTCTGGCTGGTGTCAAGTCAGGACGTTATGTGCTGGGTGAGCCTCTGCCCCGGGAAGCCGGCGCCATTTCTGGTGTGAACGTTCAGTACCACCCGAGGGATTTCGGTACCCTTGCCGAGATTGAAGAGAATTGGCCTGGCCAGGACGTTTTCCCGAGGAATAAAGGCGCCTACTTCCCAGCCGGAAACAGGTGGCAGAACGGCGTTGACGCACGACCCCACGGGGGTGTCACGACAGGCTTCGCGGCAGTTGAAATTGCACCGCGCGATGGTGACCCTGAAGAAGTCTGCAGGAGGTGGATGAATGGCCTTGGTGCAGGCTGCTCGATCGACCCGGCGCAACCCACCACGCTCAGGTTGGCAGGCGAACAGACCATGAGGTTTGTCAATCCAGAGCCAGGAGGAAGAACCGGTGTTGTCGGCGTGGACCTGTGGGCTGCCCCCGGCGCTTACAGGAAGTTTGATACTTTGCACATCTGCGGCGTGAAATGGACCCTTGTGGATTCAGCTTGAAGAACAAGACGCAAGGACACTTACATACGCGATCCAGTCGGGAGTATCGATGTCTGTTTGCAAATTGCCTGAACCCACCATCCGGGATGTCTATGACGCCCGAAGAAAAATAGAAGGCCACGTCCTTCGCACTCCGCTCCGTCGGGTTCCAGGACTGTGTGACCTGCTGAATGCGGATGTTTGGGTCAAGCATGAGAATATGCAGATGCTCGGGGCTTTCAAAGTCCGAGGTGGCATAAATCTTGTCTCACGAACCTCCGATGAGGAACGCTCTCGCGGGTTCGTCACCGCCAGCACGGGCAATCACGGACAGTCGATAGCTTTCGCCTCTCAGCAGTTCGGCGCCAAATGCACCATCATCGTTCCAGAGGGCGCGAATTCCGTAAAGATGGCTTCGATGCGGCATCTGGGTGCGGAGGTTGTGGAACACGGACCGACCTTTGAAGAAGCCCGGGACTACTCGGAAACAATTGCCCGTGAAGACGGTATGCGTTACGTCCATCCCAGCAATGAACCACTCCTCGTCGCGGGCGTTGGGACATACACCCTTGAAATCCATGAAGATCTGGACGATATCGACTACATCATCGTTCCGGTGGGAGCAGGAAGCGGCGCTTGCGGCGCCAGCATTGTCACTCGAAACCTGTCGCCCGACACCAAGGTCGTCGGTGTCCAATCTGAGGCTGCACCCTCCGCACATCTTTCCTGGGCAAAGATGGAAGGACCAACGGTCGCCTCCAGGATGGAGACTGTCGCCGAAGGCATCGCTACCGGTTCGTCATACGACTACCCGATCGGGATATTGCGCAAGTACCTCCATGACTTCGTGTTGGTAAGCGAGGAAGCTATTCTCAAGGCTATTGTCAACATGATCGCGAGCACGCGATCTTTGGTCGAACACGCTGGCGCAACGCCGCTGGCGGCTGCCGAATCAATGCGAGACTCGATCAAAGGTAAGCGTATTGTATTGATAGCCAGCGGAGCAAACCTCACGGTCGAACAGTTGAAGACCGTGCTCTCTGACTAAATCACCTGAGCCATATCGGTCCGTTCGCGTAGCGTGTTCGCCAACAATCGGAATTCCCCGGTTCGCAACGAGGTTTGGCGCCATGCCAATCCGATCTTGCGGGAAGCGGGCACCCGTGTCGATCTCATTTTTGGATCGAACTCCCAGCTTCGGGCGCTCGCAGAAGTGTACGGATCCGAGGACTCTCGGCAGCGGTTTGTGAAAGACTTCGTAGCGGCCTGGACCAAGGTGATGAATCTTGACCGTTTCGATCTTGCCTTCTAACCAACTGCCTCCTGTTCCGGCACGTTTTTTTCGAGTTTGACAAATAATGGCGCGGGCTGCCTCAATGCCTGGCCTGGGGCAAGCATCCCTGGTTCCCACCGACCGATGGCCTGACTGTTGTCATAGCGCAGCACGCGATGCTCGCCTCTTGAGTCTTTAACGGTCTGCGTGTACTGACGGCCAAAGAGTTGGCCGTCATAGCCCAGGAACTCGTGGAGCTGTTGGCTGGAGTGGGGCAGTATGGGCGCCCAGAGAATTTTCAGCCAGTCAATGACCTGCAGCGCCACATAGACCGAAGTGGCGGCCTGTTGTGGGTCCGTTTTAATCGTGCTCCAGGGCGCCACGTCATGCAGATACTGGTTCGTCCGTTGGCTCAACCGTCGGACTTCCTGCATGGCGGCTTTGAGCTTCACCCGATCGTACAAGTCCCCAACGCTGTGGAAACCGGCTTTGACTTCATCAAGCAGATCCTGCTCTTTCTCGCTCAACGGCCCCGGTTCCGGGATGACGCCCTGCCAGCGCTTATAGGCAAAGCCCAACACCCGGTTCACCAGATTGCCCCAATTCGCCACCAGTTCGTTATTCACGCGTTCAACAAAATCGTCCCAGGTGAAGTCCACATCGTTTGCTTCCGGCGCGATGGCGGTGAGCGCGTAGCGCCACGCGTCAGCCTGGTAGCGTTCGAGCACGTTCAGGATGCTGATAGTATGTCCCTTGCTCTTACTGAACTTCCGGCCGTACATATTCAGGTACAAGTTGGCTGGAACATCATAGGGTAGATTCAGTCGCTGACAGGCAATCAACATCGCTGGCCACATCATGGCATGGAAGGGGATATTGTCCTTGCCGATAAAATTATAGATACGGGCCTGGGGATTAATATCGGCGTCCCACCACTGACGCCAGTGTTCAGCCTCGTCAGTGAGCTGAGCCCACTCTTTTGCCGCACTCAGATAGCCGATGACGGCGTCGTACCAGACATAGATACATTTTCCTGCGGTATTCGGCAACGGAATGGAGACGCCCCACTCCATGTCACGGGTGATCGGGCGACCCCGAAGCTCTGTTTGTTCAACCTGGGAACGCGCAAATTGGATGACATTCGGACGCCAGTGCGTTTTGCCGTCTTTCAGCCAGACCTGCAGCGGTTCCTGGAGTTTCGACAAGTCCAGGAAGTAATGCTCGGTATTGCGGACTTCGAGGGTGGTGTTTCCGGTAATCCGTGAGCGGGGGTTTTTAAGTTCAACCGCTTCGTAGATACGCCCGCACTGGTCACACTGGTCGCCGCGAGCCTCGTCATAGTCACAAAACGGGCAGTTACCCTCAACATAGCGGTCAGGCAGAAACCGGCTCGCATTGGCGTCGTACAACTGCTGCTGGCTGTCCTTATAGATATAGCCGCTACCAAGATGGGTACGAAAAATATCCTGGGTCACATTCCAGTGATTTTGGGTGTCAGTATGGGTGAACAGGTCGAATGTCAGTCCGAGTTTGAGATAGCTGTCGATAAAAGTGGCATGAAATCGATCAACTATTTCAGCCGGGCTGTCCCCTTCGGCCTCAGCCCGTACAGTAATCGGGGTGCCGTGCGCATCAGAACCACTTACCATCAGGACATGGTTGCCGCACATACGCTGGAAGCGGGCAAAAATATCGGGCGGAAGATAGGCGCCGGCTATATGACCGATGTGCTGTTCACCATTTGCGTACGGCCATGCGACGCCAACAAGTATATGCCGGGCTTGATCCATGTCTGTCCCTCGAATCATTCAAGCGTAAACGTGACCTGCATTTTTAGCAACCCGGGGCTTACTCAATGACTTGGATGCAAGGCACCGACCAACAGACTTGATCGGCAACCGACTATTTCTTATTATCTGTGCTCTATCCCAACCGAGGCCACCAGCAATGCATACGACTGCACTGAATACAAAGAACGATGCCTTGGAAACCGTCGGGGGGAAAGGCAGATCGCTGGCAAAACTGTCGAATGCAGGATTCAACGTACCGGGCGGATTTCAAGTTACGACTGCGGCTTACCGCAGCTTCGTTGCCGACAATCACCTGCAGGAAAAAATCGTATCGCTTGCCAAACCTGTCGTCGTAGATGGCCGGGTGTCTTTTGAGCAGGCATCACGCGACATTCAGGCCCTGTTTATGGACTATGAACCATCGACAGCGATCAGTGAAGAAATCAAAACGACCTACGCGACACTTAACGATTGTCCGGTTGCCGTCCGCTCCTCTGCCAATGCTGAAGACCTGCCGGGTTTGTCATTTGCGGGACAACAGGAAACCTATCTCAACGTCAAGGGTGCGGATGAGGTCGTCGCTGCGGTAAGAAGGTGCTGGGCGTCCTTGTGGACCCCGCAGGCGATCAGTTACCGGCATCAAAACGGCATCGACCAGAACACCGTGGCAATGGCGGTCGTTGTCCAGATTATGGTGCCATCAGCAGTATCCGGAATTTTATTCACGGCAAATCCGGCCACCGGGGAACGGGCTGAAATCATTATCAATGCAAGTTTCGGACTCGGGGAAGCGGTGGTCAGCGGACAGGTCACACCTGACACTTACATCGTCGACAAAGCGACATTGAGCACCAGGGAGACGATCATCGGGCCAAAGGAACAGCAGATCGTGGCCGATGGTGATCAAGGTACCAAACTGACTGATGTCGCTACCGGGGACCGCGACCAGTCATCGTTGTCCGATGACATGCTGCAAGCACTCGCGGCAACCGCGGTGGCAATCGAACGACTCTACGATGGTGTACCGCAGGACATCGAATGGGCGTTTTCTTATGCCGCTGAAGGCTCTGATTACGAGTTGCTGTTGCTGCAGTCACGTCCGATAACAAACCTGCCGGTCCAACCCATCGAGGTCGTTTGGGAACCGACACCACCGGCAAAGATCCTGTATCGACGGCAGATCGTGGAGAATATGCCAGATCCGATATGCCCGCTGTTTGAGGAGTTATACCTGACGGAAGGTCTCGCTTCCGGACGCAGCGGCCCGAGCATACAGGTGGGGGGCGGTCCGGGCTTCGTCACCTGCAACGGATACGCCTACAACCGGGCTGACCATCCCATGAACCATATGGACCCGAATCTGCCGGAAGAGGAGTTAAAGGCTGCCTTTCAGCGGACGATCGACGAAATCTGGGAGCGATATGGAGACCTGTCCGACAAGCAGGAACACGACATGGCGCTGTTTCGCTCGGCGTTATCAACCGAAGAACAGGCAGAGTTCGACGCCGTTGCCGCCGCGTACGAAGGTGACAACCTTGCCCATGATCTGACCCTGCCACCTTCCGAAAATCCCACCTATGTCGCCAACAACATGACGCAGAACAACGACGCACGCTGGCGGACCTGGCAGGAGGAGGCCCTGCCGCGTCTGGTTGGGACTGCCCAGAAGTGGCAACAGGTGGACCTCAAAACTGCTAGCGATGAGAAATTGCTGGCGGGTATTCGCGAAATGGGGATCGAGGAAGGCTACTACTGGACCGGCAACACCAGCCACACCTTTGGCATCGCCAAATCCACCGATGACCAGTTCCAGTGCTTCCTGCATGAGAACCTGCCTGACGATCACTATATAAGCGGTCAGTTTCTCACCGGCCTGGAATCGAAATCGATGCTGGCCAACGCCATATTGTTCGAGATCGCCAAACAGATTCGCGCCAGCGAGGAACTGACCTACCTCATTATCGTGACGCCAACGAAGTTTGTCCTGCAGGCATTACACGACCATCCGGAAGGTGCTCCCATCCTCAAGGCCCTGGACGAGTATTACGAGGTCTATGGGCATCAGGGCTACAGCCTTGATTTCATCGAACCGACCCAGGCCGAAGATCCATCAGCGACGTTTGCGTCGTTGAAGTCCATGGTCCAGGATGCCGATTACGATCCGAAGAATCAGGATGCCCGCGCCACCGCCGTACGTGAGCAAAAGTTCAGCGAAGTGTCCGAAAAACTTGAGGGACTCACCTACTGGCAGTTCCGGTATCGTTGGTGGTTTGCGCGCAAATACAATCACATTCGCGAGGAAACCGCTTTCTACTTCGGCTATACATGGTCTGTCCTGCGGCCCATGGCGTTTGAATTGGGCCGGCGACTGGTTGATGCGGGGACGTTCCTCGATCACGAAGATACGTTTTTCCTGGTAACCGAAGAACTCACCAGGGCTATCGCGGCGCGCAAGGCCGGTACGAGTCTCCCGGAACTGGGCAGGCTTGCCGCGGAACGTCGTGAACTTCGCGAAGCCCGAAAGCTGATGCATCCGCCCGGCACCATTCCGGAGGAAGCAAGCAACCTGCCAAGTGTCAGGTTCAAGGAAACCCAAATCAGGAACGACGAATCCGGCGATTCACTCAACGGTTTCGCGGTCAGTTCCGGAAGAGTTACCGCACCTGCCAGCGTCATCCTTTCCCAAAACGATTTCGACAAGATGGCGCCAGGATCGATTCTGGTCGCACCCAATACCACACCTGCCTGGACGCAGCTCTTTGCGCACGCAGTCGGTCTGGTGACGGATATGGGCAGCATCCTCGCACACGGTTCCATCGTGGCACGCGAGTACGGCATTCCGGCGGTACTTGGTGTCGGTAACGGCACAGTACGTATAAAACATGGACAGATAATCGCCATCGACGGCGACGCGGGCACCGTCCAACTACATGACGAGGAGCAAACTATCGCTTGAACTAACGACTCTCGCGATCATGGATTGAGAGGCGGCCTCCACTGGACCTGGCAGGACAAAACCACCGCAACGCTCTATTGAGGATCGGGGTGCGAGCGACGTCAATCAGTTAGAATTCCCGAAAAACCAACCCAGGAGTCAGGATGACTCGGCAGCCCAACATCCTCTTCATCTTTCCCGATCAGCAGCGCGGCGATACAGTGGGCTTTTCGGGCAACCCCGTGGTAATCACCCCCAACCTCGATCAGTTGGCAGCCGAGAGCGTCACCTTCAGCAGAAGTGTCTGCAATGCACCGATCTGTATGTCGGCCAGGATGTCGCTAATGTCCGGTGTACCCGTCAGCCAGCACGGCATCTGGGCCAATAATATCAGCGGCGATCCGCAAACGCCTAACCACGTACGGAACATTCGTGATGCCGGTTATCACACCGCGCAGATCGGCAAAGTCCATCTTCACGTTCGAACACGGGGTGACGGTCATTCCCGGGACCATGCGTACAAGATGCACGCCTGGGGGTGGGACTATTCTCACGAGCTGCGTGACATCACCGCCTATGTTCACGCCGACTGTTATTTCACGGACTTACTGGAGGAACGGGGACATCTGGAGATCTTCCGCGACTACATGAGCACCTACGTTAGTGGCGAGACGCAAGGCAAGCTGCTTCCCTGGGAGACACCCCCGAGTCTGCTTCCCGATGACGAGGACCTGGATATGTACACGGCTCAGAAAGCCGTAGAGTGGATAACCGGTTACGAGGACGACAAGCCCTTCTATCTGCAGGTGAATTTCCCAGGTCCGCACAATCCCTTCGACTCGCCATCAACAGAGCGTGCACTCTATGATCCCGCCGATATGCCACCGGCGATTCTGGATCAAACCACCGGTCCCCTATCACCACAAGTGCAGCGGCAGATGACTGCCAGCAGGCTGCAGGATATAAAGACCAGTCAGGAACAACTCATGCGGCAGTATTACTACGCCAAGGTCACGCACATCGATCGCGGCATTGGAATGCTGATCGATGCACTTTCGGCAAAGGGGCTGATGGACAACACATGGATCATCTATACCTCCGACCATGGCGAGATGCTGGCCGACCACTACTGCAGCCACAAAGCGCTTTTTTATGAGAGTGCGCTCCATATTCCCCTGTTGATCAGGCCACCGGGAGGCACCAAAGGCTGGCGATCTCGCGCCCTGACCGATCAGTTGGACCTCGTCGATACAATGCTGGAGATTGCAGAAGCTGAGAACCTTGAGGATGGTGCTGAATACAGAACCTCACTCGTCGACAAGGTCAGCAGTGGCGCCGATGCCGCCGACGCCCAGGAAGGAAAAGAAGTCGTTTTCAGCGAGGTACGGCTGTTCTCCATGGTGCGCAACGACCAATACAAACTGAGCGTCGACAGTCTGACTCGGCAACCACTGGAACTTTACGACATGAAGTCAGACCCCAGGGAAATCCACAACCTGGTGGAGGATTCAGCCTATGCATCGGTGTGTACAGAGCTCATGGAAAATCATCTCAACGGACTGCTGGACAAACTCGACCATGACAAAGCGAAGAAATACCAGGATGCGCTCACCGCCAATCCTGATCGTGGAAACCCGTCAGCACACGTAAAGTCTTAGTAAGGCAATTCATAACCAGAACGTCGAAACGCATTGACTAGCGTCTTGAGGATGAGATCTGTCTCTCATACTACAAAATATAATCATAACGCGAGAACAAGGCGCACACCCTCGTCAACGTCCCTCATTTTGCCAAGGGACACACTGCCGACTCTTTTATTCAAGAATGATCTGTCTAAAGTAACTATCTGAGATACATTGACCGTTGACTCTCTGTCCAGCCCGACACTTTTTTTTGATAAGGAAACGTTTCCAGGTGCGGCAGATAACTTCATATTGGAAGTAATTGCGGCAACAACTATCGTCCCGATCCGGCTCTTATTGAATTCATCTGCCTGTAGTATTAATACCGGCCTTCGAAATCCTGGCTCCGATCCAGTAGGGTCTGGTAGATCAGCCCACCAAACTTCGCCTCGTTTCACTACCAGTCTTTCTCTTCTATGGATCTGGTTTGCATCAATGCAAGAATACTATCCAAGCCTGAATCCTGATCCTCATAAACGGCGTCGAGTCTCTCCGAAACCCGATCTGCTTTGTGTGACTCAACATAGTCTCTTACTGCAGTTGAATACAACTCGCTGCGAGAAACACCGAGTCGCTTTGCCGTTTTCTCCGCGGCTGCGAAAACCTCTTCTGGAATAGAAATTGCTGTTTTCATAAACCGTAGTATAACCATAGTTATACTCGATACTCAAATCAAAGTGAGATTTTCTACACGCAATTGCGTGCCAGCACAAAAATCTTGACCACCGACAATGCGGACGCCAAACTCTTGAGCAACTCCGAGGAAGACTGGGAATTCGTCTATAGCGTCAATCTCAAAGGCGTACTCAACTGCATCCGCGCTTTTGTTCCGGGTATGCTGAAACAGAACGCTCCCGGCACCGTGATGGCCACTGCGTCCCAGGATGGCCTCTGCGCATCAGTCAACCTGTACGGCGTCACCAAACACGCCTGTGTGGCACTTATGGAAACACTGCACGGTGAACTGCGTGGCAGACTGACCAGCCACGTACTCTGCCCCAACATTGTTGCCACAAATATTCTGGCATCTTCCTGCAACACCGCGATGGACTTGCACCATGTCGACGAAGATGGCCTAAGGAAAGCGGCTAATAGTTAGCCGAGGAAGGCATGTCCCTGCCAGCCCAGCGCACGCCCTGGGTCATCAGTTGTTGCATGCCGGTTCGTGTGAAGGTGTCTGGGCTGTGGCCCAGGGTGGTGTAGAAGACCCGTCCGTCGCCGTAGGCTTTGGTCCAGGCCATCGGATGCGGTTTGTCGGCCCATTGGGCGGTGGCGAGGATGTCAATCTCGGGAAACCAGGCCGACATGTAGATCTCGTCTTTGACCTCGAAGTCTTCGACTCCGGCGGTGATCGGGTGGTCACCTTCGGCGATATTTACCGTGAAGGTCGTAAACGGTGGGTGCCAGTTGGCGTGGCCGCCGAGTAGAGATACGGCGCGCTCGCTGATGCTCCAGGCAGTGCCGTGGCAGCCAACCAGGCCCTTGCCGTTGGCGACGAAGGCAAAGAGGGCATCTTCCTGTTCGGGGGTCAATTCCGGCTTCCATTGGACGGAGCCGTCATCACGGCGCACGGGACAGGTGAAACCGGTACCGAAGACGCAGACGTCAAAGTCGTCAAGGCCCGACGTAAGGATGTCCTTGTTATTTTCGACGGAGATATCGATATCGTCCGCCGCGCCGAGGAACTCGCCGATGACCGGGGCGCACTTTTCAAAACCGTGGTTGGGGCCGGATAGGATCAAGACCTTCATGGGGGCGACTCCTTTGCTGGGATAGTGTGGCTTTCACAATACGGTACGGCCGGGGACCGGTCAATAGCCGGATGCGCTCATACACCTCGTTCGGGCCATGAGCAGACATCTTCCGAATCTCACTACAAGTCGCGAGCTGAGAGTGAGGCCCGGTGTGCACAAGCAGCGGTTGTGGTATATGATTGATGGTTCCTCTCAAGACAGGGGAGTGGCCAGGAGGCATCATGCCCAAGAAGCTAGTTGCAGTCGCAGTTCGACAACCGGTCTTGCAGGACTACGAAGATGAACCTATCCCTGAAGGACACGTCCGCGTCAAATCAGACTTTGGCTCGCCAAAGCGAGGCACAGAATTACATTTGTACCATGATGAGAATCGTAGATTCCCATTGGCCCTGGGCAATATGTGTGTGGGTAAGGTCATTGAAGTCGGCGCGGGCGTCGACAATCTATCCACGGGAGACCGGGTAGCAAGCCATGGGGCCTTGCAGGAAACACATGTATGGCGAGCATCAGAATCACTCGATCCAGCATGGCCCGACAAGGTCTGGCCGATGCACGATAACATGACGTGGCAAGAGGCCGTCTGTTTTGATCCGGCCCACTTTGCGCTATGTGCGGTGAGAGACGGTCAGGTAAGGTTAGGCGATCGTGTCGCAGTCTTCGGTCTTGGCGCCATAGGTCAGATGACTGCACAAATGGCCCGTTTGTCAGGCGCTGCATTTGTCGCTGTTGTTGACCCCATCAAAGTTCGTCGGGAAGCTGCGGTGGCTGCCGGCGCTGATGCGGCATTTGATCCAACATCTGATGATGTCGTGGTGGAACTCAGAAAATTATCCAATGGCAAGGGACTGGATGTGACGATTGAGACCAGCGGTGTTTACCAGGCATTGGATGGCGCAATCCGTAGCACTGCCAAACTCGGTAACACCACGGTCCTTGGCCTGATGGAAGTGTTTAAAGGCGGCTTCGATCCCTTGCAGCACGCGCATAACGGTGTGCCGAATTTAGTATTCTCGCATGCAGAACAACCCAACCGAGACTATCCGAACTGGGATTTTAACCGCGTCCGGCAAACTTGCTGGGATTTGCTCGCCGCGGGACGCTTTCAATGTGAAGGGATAGTCTCCCCAATCGTGCCATTCGAGAAATCGGCAGAAGCATTCGAAGAAATGGATCTGCATCCAGAGAAGAGCATCAAGCTTGGTATTGAATTCGGCTAGTCAACAAATCATCGACGCTAGGAGACTGTCCGAGAACAGACTGACCTACTGCGGACAAGCCTGATTGGCCATATTTTCTGCTTATTTTCGTTTAATATGTCCAATATTTGCCTCAAATAACCAAAAAATATGACTCAATCAGTCTCGCCCTCGCTGCTCTAGCCCGCATACATCACCTTGGCCCCCATGAGGCTGATTAATGCGTGACTGTGTCGTGCCCATCAGCCCCTAATAGACCTTGAATGTCTCTACGAATGCGCTACGGTTTGTATTTGCTAATCACATAGTTACGGATAACGTCCAGCAAGATAACTTTTAGTCGATCATGCTTTTTACATTCATAATGCTGGGGTCGGTGGTTCAAGTCCTCCCATATTTAACAACGATCGTCAGGATGACACTTGACAATCTTGGTATTCAGGCGAATAGTGTCTCAGTGGTGTTTTCCTAGAGCACTTGCGTCGAAGGAGCAACCGCCAGGATTTGCGCTTTCGTGCGGGACTCCTCGTCCACACTTTGTAACTTGTCCTTAACAAGGGGGAAAACCCGTGAATCGCACAACGATATTCGTTACCACACTTTTCGCCATACCCGTCGCATATGCTGCAGAATCCAATGATGACCGCTTTATCGAAGAGATCGTCGTTACCGCAGAAAAACGCGAGGAAAATATCCTCAAAGTGCCACTGACCGTGTCCGCATTCAACGATGAAATGATCGAAGAACTGGGCATGACCAACAACAAGGACATCGAACAGCTTGTGCCGGGCCTGCAATTCGGCAACGACAACGTGCGCTGGGGCCAGGGCACCGTGATTCGCGGCATGGGCTCGCGGAACTGGGGCGAAGTGCACAGCGACATGGCCGTCGCCACGTATGTCGACGGCGTCTACAGCCGTTCGGCAATATCCGTCGCACCGAATCTGTTCGATGTCGAACGCCTCGAAGTGGGGCGCGGACCCCAGGGTACGCTCAATGGCAGGAATTCCATTGCCGGCTCAATCAGTTATATCACCAAGCGACCCACGGACGAGTGGGACGTTGACGTCCTCGCCGAATTTACCGATCAGACCACGCAACGCTACAACATCGCCGTTGGCGGTCCGCTGTCCGGGGAATTCAGCTTCCGTATTACCGGTGGCTATGAGGACGGCGATGGGGCCCAGAAGAACATCGGCTTCGGCGATGATTACGACGCCCCGAAAGAGACCAGTATCGCGCCGCAACTGCGTTTCAAGAACGAAAAGGTAGACATCAACCTGCGCTATGCCTTCCACGAGGACACCGGTTCACCGGAAACGATGGTCCTGCTTTACAACCCACGGCGCGACCTGCCATACAACTGCTGGCAGGAGGACACCGACGGGGAGAGTACGTTCCTGCCTGCCGATCAGGCGGAAATGCAGGGTCCCATAGAGGTCGAAATCGACGGTGAGGAAGTCGAAGTCGTAGTCTGTGACGACGGCACGCCGGAAAGCCCCACCAATAGCTGGTACTTATTCAATGAACCGTCACCGGCAGTCGAAGATTGCGGTGACACCCTGGCCACGCGCTGCAGCAATCTGAAGAACGAGGTCAATTTCAACCGCTCCGGCATATCGGACACGTCCCGGGAGTCCATCACGCTGAATGCCGACTTCAATCTCACCGATACGCTGACCCTGCGCTACACCTACGGCTGGAGCGACATCCAACTCTGGGGGTCGAACGATCTGGATAGGACCAACCGTGTTCCCAGCGCATCAAATCCCCTGGTATCCGCAGACGCCGGCACGCCGTTTCGGGATGAGTCGCTGTCCTGGCCTTACTTCGAGGAGAACGAGTCCCACGAGCTGCAATTGTTTTCGCACTTCGATGGCCCGTTCAACTTCATTATAGGTGCCTACGCCTACGAAAACTCGACAAACAATCAGGACGTAGCATTGGGTCACACGCATCCACTGCGCTTTACCGACTCGGAGGTCACCGCTCAGGAAGTGGATATCGACGACGACGGTATCGGGGACTTCTCTGACTGCAACGATCTGCTTGAAAACCTGGTCTACGATGAATTCGAAGAGGATCTGGAAGAAGGCGTGTTCGGCATTACCTGCCCCGAAGGTGCACTGCTCACGGAGCTCGAGAACACCCGCACCGATCACCTTTACAGAGGACGTACAGTGAGCAAGGCCGAAGCAGAAACCCAGGCCATTTTCGCCCACGGTGAATACCGCTTCAGCGAGCAGTTGCAGATCTCCGGCGGACTGCGCTGGACCGAAGACGAGAAAAGCCAGGACCGCAACGGTGACGTCGGCTGGTTCACCTTTCGCGCCGACGGGCCCGGCTGGGACTTCGATCCGGACGGTGTGGTGCTGTATTTCTTCGAAGATGCTTCCGCTGACGGCGTACACGCCTGGGACCAGGTGATCTGGAATGTGTCGCTGGAGTACACGCCGGCGGATACCACGCTGCTCTACGGCCGCGTTTCCACAGGCTATCGCGCCGGGAGCTTTACCTTATGCGACTTCTGCGGCGTCGGCACGATTCTTGGCGCCACCGTTGAAGAGGAAACCCTGATCAACTACGAGGTCGGTATCAAGGGCCTGTTTTTCGATCAGCGACTGAACCTTAGGAGCGCCGCTTTCGTCAACGACTACGACGGCTACCAGATCAATGCGATCCAGTTCAAACCCAGCCTTCTGGAATCTCCGTTTTCGGAATCTCCGCTGGTGGAGTACATCGACAACATCGATGGCACCTCGATCTGGGGCGCGGAAGCGGAAGCGACCTGGTACATCGATGAGAACTGGCGCATCAGCGGATTTTTCGCCTTCCTCGACTCCGAGTTCGGTCCCTTCCAGTCGATTATCAGCGGCGATCCCGATCCCAACATCCAGCTTTGGGAACATCTCGACTGGGATAGCGGTGAGACGATCCTGTCTCCTTACTCGGCCCCGAAGACGATCACTGGCGGCAACCTCCCTATGCAAGCCAAGAACAAGGCAGCCGTTACACTCACCTTTGAGACCGCCCTCGATAACAATCTTGGCGCCGTACAACTGCTCGGTACCTTCAGCCACACGGGCGACCGTTACCCTCAGGTACAGAATATCGAGGATCAGAAACTCCCCGCCTACGAGCGCCTGGATCTGCGCGGTACCTGGACCTCTGCCGATCTGCGGTTGTCGGCGACCGTCTACGTGCAGAACGTGATGGACGATATCGGCGTGCAGGAAATCCTGCCCGGCAGAGCGCCGATGGGTACGCTCACCGAACCCCGCCAGTTCGGACTGCAGATTCGCTGGCGGCCGCAGCTTTAGCAACATAAGCATGGGCGCTTCCGCCCATTTGAGCGGGGGCGTCTTTTTGCATAGCATCGACCAGTTTCCTAAAAACGATAACAGTCGACATGTCTGATACGAGTCTTCCTGCGGTGGAAGCAACCATCGGTACGGTAATGCCGGCGATCACGCTGCGTCGCATGGGCGCATTGATGCTTAAAACCTGGCCTTTTATCAGGCCGATGCTGAAACATCTCATCCTGTTTATGGCAGTTGGCCTCGTGGCATCGATAATCTTCTCCGGCACCGCGTTACTGGCTCAGGATCTGTTTTCCAACAAGGTTCTGGTGGGTAACAAGTTGCAACCGCTGCAGGCGGCCCTGTTGCTGCTCGATGACACCTACGTTACCACCGGCGCCGATGGCGAGACGATGAATGCGACGCAACGCAAGGTCGTACGCGATCTCCTGGTTGCCTGCTTCGCCGTTGGCGCGGTTGTCGGCCTGACATTGCTGGCGCTGCTCGGCTACTACGGTACCTGGATCTGGCATTGCATCAACCAGAATCTGCGCGTCGCGATGATCGAACGCGCGGAACATCTGTCGCTGAAATACCATAGTCACGCCCGGGTCGGCGATGCGATCTTTCGCGTTTATCAGGACAGTTCCATGATCATCAACGTAGTCGAGCAAGGCATCGTGGCACCCATCGTGACGCTTTATGCCATCCTGTTGGCGCTGGCGTTTATCGCCTTCTTCGATCCAATGGTGGCCTTCATGTGTATCGTCGTCGCCGTGCCCATGGTGTGGCTGACTGTCTTATTCACGCCACGAATTCGTCAGCGTGCCTGGAAAAACCGGCGGGCCGCGAGTGACCTGACCTCGCGTTTGCAGGAGTCGTTTTCCGCCATCAAGATTGTCAAGGCGAACCGGGCAGAACAGCGGATCTGGCGGCGCTTCGACCAGGATTCGTACCGGGCATTGGATGCGGCATTCTATCTGCGTCTGGAGATCATCGCGCTGACGCTCCTCGTCATGACGATTGGCGGTATTACCATGATCGCGCTGGAATATGTGATGGTGAACTGGGTCATCGAAGAACGGGAAACCTTTCTCGGCGCGCTGGTAGTTGCTTTTATCGGCTTCTCTATCTGGAATCTCGGCGCCTTCCAGCACGCCACCGGTTACGTATCGGAAACTATGCGCTCGAGCTTCAACTTCATGCGGCTGTGGACGCGGCTGCAGGATCTGTTCATGGGACTGGAGCGCGCCTTTTTCTTTATCGATTTGCAGCCGGAAGTCGCTGACCCGGATAATTCCATCGCTTTCCCAAGCCCGATCGACAGCGTTGACTGGCAAGACATCGATTTCTCGTACGCAACCGACCGCATAGTGCTGCAATCACTGGACCTGACAGCAAAAGCAGGCGCCATTACCGCCATCGTCGGTACCACGGGTTCCGGTAAATCGACCTTGATGTCCCTATTGCTTCGGTTGTACGACCCGGACCGCGGTAGCGTGCTTTTGAATGATGTCAACCTGAAGGATCTGAAAGTTGACGATATCCGTCACAATATGGCGATTGCCCTGCAGAAAAACGTGTTGTTCGCCACGTCGGTTGCAGAGAATATCGGCTACGCCGGTGACTATAACCGCGAGCAGATCAAGGTGGCCGCGCGCATCGCCTGCGCCGATGACTTCATCAACGAGATGCCCGATGGCTATGACACGGAACTTGGCGAACGGGGCGGCAAACTGTCCTCCGGCCAGCGCCAGCGACTGTCGATCGCCAGGGCAATCATACGCGATACACCGATCCTGATACTAGACGAACCAACGGCGTCACTGGACGCAGAAACGGAACATCAGGTGCTTGAAAACCTTGCCGAGTGGGGAACCGATCGTGTCGTATTCATCATTACGCATCGCCTGTCGACCATCAGGAGCACCGATCGAATTGCTTTTCTGGAGGATGGCAGGATTGTCGAGTACGGCGCGCACGACGACCTGATGGCACTGGCAGGTGGCCGCTATCGCCGATTTGTTGAAGCCGAAACGCACGGAACCGACGCATGAGCGAACTCAGCACTCTGTCAGCCAGCCTGCAGTTTGATGATCGCATAGACATCGAAACCGAGATCACCTCCGGTGAGGCGGCCTTCATCCTCGGACGTACGTTCAAGGAATTGGGCGCGGTCAAAAAGCTGTTTGCCGCCAAATTCCTGCTGTCACTCGGTATGTTGATTCCCGGCCTGTTCATGCCGTGGATTGGCAAGATCGTTATCGACAACGTCCTCCTGCAACAGCCATTCGGTACTACTGAGGTCCAATACCCGCCTTTTATTGATCCCATCATCAACGTGCTCGACGGCATGGGTCCGCTGTCGATTATGCTGACTCTGATGATCGTCTACCTGATCCTGCAGTTCATTGTTGGCCTCCGGACAGGCGGCATTGAAGCCGAACTCTTTGAAGGCTCCGATGCGGCGACCCAGTCGGAAAACCAGATCACCGATGGCGGCAGCCGGGGGGGCGGGCTCTGGGGGCTGGTAGAGTTCTGGGTGAGCGCGCGATTGACTCAGCGCCTGGCGAACAGTTTGCGCACCAAACTTTTTCGGAAACTCACGTTGTTACCCATGACGACCGTCGACGATCAACGTTTCGGCGACTCCGTGTATCGCGTCATGTATGACGTACCGGCGGTCTGGGATGCCTGCAATTACATGACGCTGGTACCCTTCTATGCGGTCATCGGCGCGCTCATTAACCTTTACCTGCTGGAATATTCCTTCGGCTCGGTGGCGCCGGAGATTATCTGGATCGCCTGGGCCATGCTGCCGATGGCTTTCATCGTTACCTTTCCACTCTCGGGTCTGATGCGCCGGACCCATCAAAACAAGCGCGCCGCGGGAGCCGCTGCGACCAATTCAATGGAGGAAGCGGTCAACAACATCGACGCTGTGCAGAGCCTTGGTGGCATGGAACGGGAACGCGCGCGTTTCGCGGAACGCAGCGCCGAGAGTTTCTTAAGGGAACGATTCGGCATCATCGTAGAAATTATGTATTACGTCCTGGTGACCCTTATCAGCACCGCCGGTGCGATCATTGTTACCCGCCTCGTTACCAACAAGATTATCGAGGGGGCAATGACCCCTGGCGACTTCTTCGTGTTGTTCGGCATATTTAGCCAAATGGTTGAAAGTGCGATTTATATCGGTGGATTCTGGGTCCACCTGCAGGAACCGACGGCGGCGATGCGCCGCGTATTTTTCTTTCTCGATTACGATGTTGAATCCGACCGCGGTGGGGCGCAACTGCCGGCTGTTGAAAGCCGCGTTACGTTCGAAGACGTCGGGTTTACCTATCCCGACGGGCGCAAGGCGCTGAACAACGTTGACCTGGAATTACCCATGGGTGAACTGGTGGCGTTTGTTGGGCCCACCGGCGCTGGCAAGACCAGCCTTGCCTACCTGATTCCCGCTTTTCTTTCCCCGACTAACGGGCGCGTATTGATCGATGCCCGGGATATCGCCGAGGTTAGCCTCGATAGTCTGCGCAGTCAGATCGCGTACGTGTTCCAGGAACACCTGCTGCTTTCGGAGAGCGTCCGCGAAAACCTGCTTCTGGCGAATCCCGACGCAAATGACGCAGACCTGGCTGCGGCACTCGAGACCGCGGGATGCATGGATTTCGTCAGTGCGCTGCCCGATGGTATCGACACCGTTCTCGGCCGTTCAGGAGATACCCTGTCGGTCGGTCAGCAACAGCGTCTCTGCATCGCCCGCGGCCTGATCCGGGACGCCAGGATCCTGATTCTCGATGAACCCACTGCGGCGCTGGACCCACAAACCGAAAACGCCCTGGTCAGTGCGTTGCTACGAGCGGCCGAGGACCGTCTGGTGATCGTCATTGCGCACCGCCTATCGACAATCCGACGTGCGGACCGCATCATTTTTCTCGAAGAGGGAGATGTGGTCGATGTCGGCAGCCACGATACACTGATGGCTGACCCGGGGAGTCGTTACCGTCGATTCGTGGAACTTCAAGGGAACTAATCTCGTCAGTCCCGCGTGATCGTCAGCAATTGGTCAACCTCAACATCCATCGCACTGGTTTCTTTGCCATCGGGCCAGCGCACCGTCACATCCGCGCGTTCAGCTTGCCCCAGGCCCAGGTGTACCTCGAAGGGATTCTGCGATACGTAATTGTTACCGGATCGTAACTCTCGAACCTGTGAGCCATCCGTTGTGGTCACGGTAATATGCGCGCCGATGCCAAGCCGGTTTGCTCCCGAACTCTCGAGTCTGATGCCGAGATAGTGATTACTGTTCTCGGTATCATTTCGATAATACACGAGGTGATTCTCGCTGTTATTGGTAATGACCAAATCAATGTCACCATCGCGTTCCGCATCGAAGCAGGCCAGTCCTCTGCCCTGTCCGGTATCGTGCAGCCCGACCTCCGTCGCGCGTTCTTTAAATGTACCGTCACCTTGTGAATGGAAGAACCGGACCTGATCCACGGTGAAGTTTTTATCCTCGTAGCGATCCCAGCCGTTGACGTGAAAGATGTCCAGATAACCGTCGTTATCGAAGTCAGCGAAGCAAGTCGCCCAACCCCAATCGCCATCGGCCACCCCCGCTGCCTCGGTTACGTCTTCGAATACCACGGAGCCGTGATTCTGATACAGCCGGTTGCCAAAATGCGTCCCTTCCTCGTCAAGGTTATAGATAGAGGTCACGAACCAGTCCATATCGCCGTCATTGTCGTAGTCACCAATGGCAAGGCCCATGCCTGCCTGGTCAACGATGACTTTGCGATCCGTCTTGTTGCTAAACGTTCCATCGCCGTTGTTTACGTATACCTGTGTCTTGTTGAAATCAGAAACCATCAGTAGATCCCGGTCACCGTCGTCGTCGATGTCCGAAAAACCCGGTGTAAAAGACCGATCGATACCAAGTGAAGTGATGCCGTTGGCGATGCCGGTCGCAAGACTCGCGGAGACGAACGTGAAGTCACCGTTATTTCGCCAGACGGTTTCCGTGTCATCGCCCGTTTCGCGCTCAGCCCCCCAGTGCGCCAGAAACAGATCCTGGTAACCATCGGAGTCGTAATCGAAAAACGTTGCCGAAACCGTATTGGCGGTGTCGATAGCCACACCTGAGGCATCGGTGACGTCGATGTATTCCCCCTCGCGATTTTCCAGCAGATAGTACGGTTCGCCTTCCACCGCACCGATAAACAAATCGAGATCGCCATCGCCATCTACGTCGGAAAACGCCGGGCCGCTGCCCGAGTGCAGAAGATCGACCCCAAGAGAAGCGGCAACATCGCTAAACGTACCATCACCCTGGTTTTCGAATAGATGGTTGGGCTCGCTTTTGCCGCCCACCACGTAGAGATCGACATCACCATCGGCATCATAATCTGCTGCGGCAAGGCCACCACTGAAGAGTTCAGCTTCGGTCATCTCCGTTAATGCCGCGTTGAACTGACGATCCAGACCGGCGCCTTCTACAAGCATAAAGGTAACATCTCCTGTAATGCCCTCGTCGTCACGTGGATCGGACCTATCAATAGGAATTAGCCGCGTCGCTGCTGAAGAACCACCGCCACCACCACAACCAGGAACAGCCAGCACCAGGCAATACGTTGTCACTAACAGAAACGGTCTGGCGATCTTGTTGATCAATCGAGTCCCGGGTGTATGTAAGGAAACCATGATGAAGATGCAGATCGAACGCTATAGCGTATTGCGCTCTAACCCGGAAATCTCACCACAGGGGTAGACATAGGCCTTGATCTGTTGCATAAAGTGAGTGTTAACAATAAGTTGCGCAAAGCATGATCAGAGGCTTATGAAAACACAGTGTACACCGAATCAACTTGAATTTCTCCCCATTGGCGCCGAAAAGTGACGGCTCCGCATCCGGTATTGTTTTGCGCTCGCCGAGGCGGTCATAGCACACGGCATTGGTAGCCCAAGGCTTGAGTAATCACATTACCTGGGGGTATAGTATGACTATTTGTCATACCAGTAGGGTACCGTATATGGGAAGTAGCAAGATCGCGATTACACTGGAGTCCGGGTTACTTGAGGAAGTCGACGCACTATCGCTTATTGTTACTATCACTTCTTGTCCTGGTTTTATCCCAGCCGTGCGGTACGGGATGACCGCTACAAGCTGATCCTCAATCTGGCTTTCGAAAACGAATTCTGGATCAACGGAATTCATAATTCCCCGGTTTACAAGTCCTGGCAGGAGGATGGTGGAAAGGACCCCAAGCTGGCTCGACGCGTCGAGTTTTTGTCCCATCGACCGGCTGTGGAGTTGTATGACCTCAAGAACGATCCCTTTGAGCAGAACAATCTGGCCGGCCACACTGAATATCGGGAAATCGAATCCCGTCTGGGGAAGGAGTTGGATGACTGGATGCAGCAGCAGGGTGACCAGGGTCTGGGGACAGAACTCAAGGCCAAATCGCGTCAACCCCCGAGCCTGAAAAAAGAAATAGAACTGAAGATGAAGATGAATACATTGGGAAGTGAATAGAATCAGTGGACAGTTTACTTAAATAGCGACATCCGACTACTCCAGAAGTAATCAGGGCTCTCATACAAGATCCGCGCGAATCATGTCAGTCATTCCGCCATATTGGCGAATCCTTCCATATTGGCGAATCCTTCGTTGCGCTTGACGATTCGCGGTTAAGTTACTAGTATCTGCCTCCTCAAAAGAACGTCTTTGAGGAATTCCAACTATTTTTTCCTTCCCCGGGACGGCATATTTTATTTTCAGAGGAGCCATCAATTGAGTACCTATCCAGACCCGCTGAGGGTATATACAACATCCCTTTCTACACATGACGACTCGCTTGAAGTCGTTGGCGGTAAAGGCCGGTCCCTTGCCAAAATGGCTAATGCCGGTTTCCACGTACCCGGCGGTTTTCAGGTCACAACTGCGGCTTATCGCAGTTTTGTTGCCGATAACAGCCTGCAGGACCAGATTCTGGAACTCGCCAAACCGGCGGCTGTAGAAGGAAGAGTGTCTTTTGAGCAGTCTTCCGCAAATATACAAACGCTCTTCGCCGGTTTTGACCTGTCAACGGAAGTCAAGACTGAAATCAAACAGGCCTACGAGGCACTCGATGGCCAACCACCCGTTGCAGTTCGTTCATCCGCAAACGCCGAAGATCTGCCTGGCCTGTCATTTGCCGGTCAGCAGGAAACGTATCTCAACGTAACAGGCGCCGATGCGGTTGTCGCGGCCGTGAAGAACTGTTGGACTTCTTTATGGACGGCGCAGGCGATCAGCTATCGGCATCAGAACGGTATCGATCAGGATTCGGTTGCGATGGCTGTTGTGGTACAGATCATGGTGCCTTCAGAGGTTTCCGGCATCCTGTTTACCGCTAACCCGGCCACCGGGGAACGCAATGAAATCATCATCAACGCCAGCTTTGGTCTCGGTGAGGCGGTGGTCAGTGGTCAGGTTACCCCTGACACCTACATCATCGACAAGGCCAACAAAACCATAAAAGAAACCATGATCGGTCCGAAAGAGCAGAAAATCGTATCCGATGGTCAGCAGGGTGTCAGGATGGAGGATGTGTCGACAACAGAACGGGAACAATCCTCGTTGTCCGATGACATGCTGGCCGAGTTGATCGACAAGGTGCTGAAAATAGAACAACTGTATGACGGCCTGCCCCAGGATATCGAATGGGCCTTTTCAGGTGGTAGTTTGCATCTGTTGCAATCCCGTCCTATTACCAATCTCCCGGTTCAACCCATTGAGGAAGAGTGGATCCCAACGCCGCCGGCAAAAACGCTGGTTCGACGACAGATTGTCGAAAACATGCCGGAACCGGTTTGTCCGTTGTTTGAACAGATCTACCTGACCGAGGGTCTGGAGATGCCACGTAAAGACAAAAGCCCCATGGTGGGCGGCGGTCCGGTGTTTGTCACCATGAACGGCTATGCCTACCAGCGCGCGGACTGGCCGCAACTGCAACCGAAGAAGAAAAAAGAATCCACTGAGGTGACTGAAGCCGATCTCGAAGAGCAGGAACAGGCTCTTGCCAAGCTTGCCGAAGAGGTCAACAAGAGGAACGAAAGGGACCGAACCATAGCGCAGCAGGAAGAACACGATATGGAGTTGATGGTTGCGGATCTCTCTGACGATGATCGCAAGGCATTTCGCACATTTGCGGGAGTGCAGAACATCGACGATCTTGCGCATCAGGTCACCATGCCGAAGTCCGAGACTTCAGTCTACATGTTCGCCAGCAAGACTGACTTCAATGACAGGCAGTTGGCCGAATGGCACGAAGAGACCATGCCGCGCCTTAAAGGTATTGGTGAGAAGTGGGCCAAACTGGATCTGACGACGGCAAGTGATGAAGAATTGCTTGCCGGTATTCGCGAGATGGGGAATGAAGAGGGAAACTACTGGTCCAGCAATGCCAGTCACTCTTTTGGTGTAGCCAAGTCCACCGATTCACATTTGCAGGATTTCCTTGCACTCCACCTGCCTGACCACAATTACATCAGCGGGCAGTTTCTCTCCGGCATCGAATCAAAAACCATGCAGGCGAATAAAGACCTCTTTGAGATTGCCAAACTGGTTCGCGCCAATGAAGAACTGACCTACCTCGTGATTGTGACGCCCGCCCAATTTCTCATGGATGTGTTGCGGGAACATGCGGATGCAACAGCTGTCGTGGAAGGCATTGATCAATACCTCAGCGCCTATGGACATCAGGGCTACAGTCTGGATTTTGTAGAGCCAACCCAGGTGGAAGATCCGTCTGCACTGTTTGCAACGATAAAGGCGATGGTTCAGGATGAGGACTACGATCCAAAAAACCAGGAGATTAAAGCCGCAGCCATACGTGAGCAGAAGTTTGCCGAGGTATCGGAACTCCTGTCGGGGATTGAATACTGGCAGTTCCGTTATCGGTGGTGGCTGGGGCGCAAGTACAACTACATTCGTGAAGAGGTGGCCTTCTACTTCGGTTATACGTGGAAGGTGTTGCGCCCGATGGCGGCAGAGCTGGGTCGTCGGATGGTTGCAGCCGGGACCTTCTTGATACCGGAAGACACTTATTTCCTGGTTACCGATGAACTGGACCAGGCCATTGCAGCGCGCAAATCCGGCAAGGCATTGCCTGAGCTGGGCAAGCTTGCGGCAGAGCGACGCGAGCTCAGGGAAGCGCGTAAACGCCACCATCCTCCAGGGACCGTGCCGGAAGAAGCCAGTAATGTGCCGGGCATCAAGTTCAAGGAGACCCAGATCAAGAATGATGAGAGCAGCGATACCATGCGTGGTTTTGCAGTCAGTTCAGGGCGCATTACTGCCCCGGCCAGTGTGATTCTTGGCCCCGCCGATTTCGACAGGATGGAACCGGGTTCGATTCTGGTGTCACCGTTGACGACGCCTGCATGGACGCAGCTTTTCGCCCATGCCGTTGGTCTTGTGACTGACATGGGCAGCATCCTCGCGCATGGTTCGATCGTTGCCCGGGAATATGGCATTCCGGCAGTGTTGGGCGTTGGTAACGGTACCAAACGCATTGAACATGGTCAGTTGATCTCCATTGACGGCGATGCCGGCACGGTAGTTATTCACGAGGAATTCAAAGAAACGGCATAGTCGGGTTGCCACCTGTTCAACCCTATCCAGATATTTTTGTTGGGCAATCGTCAGCTTGCTGATAGAGGGTTCAAACGGATTTGCTAATATTGGAGGTAAGGTCATGCTGAAGATCCTGGTGACTGGCGCGTCTGGCTACATTGCCAAACAGTTGATACCGGCGTTTCGCGAGCGTTACGAATTGGTACTGATTGACGTCTCGGCCCGGTATAGCGGTCATCTACCCATATGCCAAAATGAGTTATACTTGACATCATGAACATCGAACAACTCAAACAGGATTTTGATCGGGACGGGTGCCTGGTAATTCCTGGATTCCTGAACGACGAAGAGCTAAGCAAGTTAAGTCATGAAGCGGATCAAACAATGAATCGTTTCGAGTCAGGGAGCATGAAGAACCTGCAGAGGTTAAACCCCTGGTTCTCCGATCAACTGTTTGGTGGCAAGCATGTCGAACTTCTCAAGACGCTGCTGGAAGATGAGCTGGACCCGTCAACCGCCGCGTTCTTTGATCGGATCCCCGGGGAGACATCGGGCATTACACCTCACTTCGACGCGATCGGCCATGGCAGCATGGGCGCGACAATCTGGATCGCACTGGACAAGGCCGATACTGGTAACGGCTGCTTATACTATGTTCGGGGTAGCCACAGGCAGGAATTCGAAAACAATCTCAACTTGCCATTCGACACCAGTTCGGAAGGCGCATTCCCGGTTGAAATAAACCCTGGTGATGCGGCTATTCACAATACGCGCACGATTCACTGGTCGCTACCCAACGAAAGCAAACGATCAAGGCGGGCGGTCTCGTACTTCTACTGGGCAACATCCTCAAGGCCGCATGCTAAAAAAGCTAGAGCCTTGCCCTCGGGCAACTAAAAACTCCACTGGGCGGGACGAGAAAAGCCGGGCAGGTATTGGAATCGCTCATCGGGTGTTCTCAATACTTTCATGGACTTCTACTCTATTTAGTGTATATCGAAACCGGATCAAGCGTGCCAAACCTATCGCCGCATGATCCCGTTCTAAAAAATGAACCTGACCCTTTTCAGATCAGTCGGAATTCCATCGGCACAGAGATTCCCGTGCTGTCTGCTGTCGTCCAGAACGATTTCTCTGAGTATCGTATTACGTCTGCATTCACTGCGGCCATGGCCGAACGGGTAGTTTCGATGTCGTGTACACCCCAGCACAGGTGGTAGAGTCCCGGTCCATGCTGTTCGAGTGCTGCTTGTGATGGCGCGGACGTTGACCGTGGTTGTCGCACCTGCAGAAACGTTCCTGCCGCGAGTTGTGCCTTGATCACATCGTCAGATTCTTCGACGCAAATTTCACCAAAATCCAGACCCAGCGAGGTCCACGTTTGTCGGGTCTTGTCGAGATCATTTGTGACTATCGACACACCCAGGATTCGATCGACGATGTGGGTGTTGGTGGCCACGTATTCGCGCCATGCCCTGCCAGCCCACATACCATGCTCGGCATGGTCGGCGGGATCGGCCAGATTCAGGAGTACACCGCCGGTGTCTCGGGGATGCAGGTGCCAGGCACCGACAAGATTATCGCTGCGATTGGTCTGTACCACCCGCATCCCGCTCGAACGAATCGCGGCATCATTGATGCCCCAGTCGTCATGACCAATATCGACCGACATCATGTGCCACCCCGGTCCTGACCGGGAAAGCAATCGAAACGCCGAACTCGAGGTGTCATAGGGTTCAATCAGCTCCAGGTAGGTGCGGTTTGCGAAGGCGTAGACCGCGTTGTTAACCCCGGAGGATTTAATGTCTACCCGCTCGGAAGGATAGGCACCGAACGCGGCATGCAGCCAATCCATCGCTGCGTCCAACTCTTCTACAAGAACGGCCGGTTGTGTGATGTGTTCGATGGAAACCATAATCACAGTTTACAGGATCAGGGTTAATAAAGTATGTGTTGGAACCAGCGTTGCGATGTCAAGAGGGTACGTGGCGACTCACAAGTTCTCCGGCAACCACCACCATGTCGTTAGTATGCAAACGGATCATGCGAACCTTGGCTGTCAACATAGCCAGCGACCAATCCGGAGAACACACTTTTGACCTCCCTCTGGATTCGGGCACGATCAGCCTGTAGCCCGGCGCTGTCGATGATCTGGTCCAGGATTCCACCATCAGTCACATGCTGGTATGCGGACCAATCATCACAGACCTCGATTCGCAGGACTTTACGCACCGCTTGCACGTAAAACTCGGAATCGAACTCGTTCGAATCGACCAGCGTTCCATCAATGTCAAACAGGATCAAGTACATCGAAATATGGCTTATGTTTTATCGGGCACAATTGCCGGGTAGGTGCGCGCCAGACACGAAAGGTGTGTTATCGAGAATTTGATTTGGGGTGCTGCGAATTCAGACGCCGGGCGTCGCGCAGCGATGGACGCGTACGCGGCGCGTGCCAATGCCAGGCAGGATGTTGTAAACGTTCTGCAGTTGTAAGGCATGTGCTTGGTGTCCATCTCAAGTACATCGGCTCTAATTAGTGTCAGCCAGAAAACCCATATCATGTTGATTTATAATGATAATTATCGATTTTGGGTAGCGAAGATATCCCCTTTACGGTAAAATAGTTCCCCTATCGCCCGCTTTTGGGCGATCTTCGTGGGAGTAACACCATGCGAGAGGTACAGAAGCAACAGATGGACTTGGGTGAAGTGGGGATTGCAGACATTGATCTCGATCTCAAGTCACGGGACGACATTCCCGCGATTCTCCTGGGTCTGCAATATCTCTATTCGAACCAGGAGACGCGCACGGCGCTGTTTTCTCTTCTGGAGGAGCATATTGGTCCGGGTATCGACCGAGGCGTGGGACGTCCGGGGATGGCGTTGTGGCGCATTCTGGTTCTGGGTGTCTTGAAGCAGGGTCTTGGCTGTGACTTTGATCGTGTTCAGGAGTTGGCCAACCAGCATCGGACGGTACGCGAGTTTCTGGGTCATGGCGCGTTGGCGCAGGAGGAGGTCTACCAACTGCAAACGATCATGGACAATGTGCATCTGTTGACACCGGCGCTGCTGTCGGCGGTGGGGCGTCTCGTGGTGGCGAGTGGGCATCAGGTGGCGGGAAAAAAGCCTGGCGCGCCATTGCGCGGGCGTTGTGACTCCTTTGTCGTCGAGACCAACGTACACTACCCGACGGATGTCGGTTTGCTATGGGACGCGATGCGGTGTTTGCTCCGGGAGACGGGGCCGGCGGCGCAGGCACACGAGGTTGTGGGCTGGCGTCAGTGGCGGCATCTCAGCCGGGAGCTGAGGACTTTGTTCAACCGCGTGCGCTCGACGCGTCGCGCGAAGCGCCGGCCGGATCGGGTGGCGGCGTATGTCAAGCAATGCCGGGTCTTGGTTGAGCGCGCCGAAGAGACCCTGAAGGTGTTGCAGGAAATGGCGGGTACGGCGGCGCAATGTGTGGTGATTCAAGGGTTTATCGCCCATGCTCGACGCCAGATGGATCAGGTTGAGCGTCGTCTTTTACAAGACGAGACGATCCCGCACGAGGAGAAGGTATTTTCAATCTTTGAGGAGCACACGCGCTGGATCTCGAAGGGTAAGGCCGGCAGGCCAGTGGAACTTGGGGTTCCGGTCTGTGTCATTGAGGACCAGTACCAGTTCATCCTGCATCACCAGGTCTTGTGGCAGGGCGGTGACGTGGATGTCGCCGTGCCGATGATCCAGGAGACGCAAGCGCTGCATCCCGACTTTCGGGTGTGCAGTTTCGATCGTGGTTTTCACAGTCCAGAGAATCGGCTACAGCTTGACGATATGCTCGACTTGAATGCGCTGCCGCGCAAGGGTCGGCACAGTCGTGCCGACCGGGAGCGCGAGGCAGAAGAAGCGTTCGCCGGCGCCCGGCAGCAACATCCGGCAGTGGAGTCGGCGATCAATAATCTTGAGCATCGCGGCCTTGATCGCGTCCGCTCCCATGGTGCTGAAGGCTTTGCGCAGACGGTCGCGCTGTCGGTGCTGGCCGCCAACCTGCACCGCATTGGACTGCTGTTGCGGCGACGCGTTAAACGACGACGCGCCGCCTGACCGGCTACCTGGAGCCCACCATCACCCCCGTCGAGAGACGGGAGTGGTTTCCCGTGCCTGACCGCTGAGATCGGGGCTGTTTGTCACCAATTTGACCTCTCGCACTCACCGGTTAGCGCCGTCGTGACCGAATTGGTGGCAAAAAACACTCAAGAAAGGTGGCGATTTGTCGCAGGACGCAGCAGAATACCGTCACTAAGAGAGGTTTTCTGGCTGACACTAATTATCACTGCTCAATGCCAGGTTACGGCCACCAGGGTATCCACGCGGATTTTGTCTGGGGAGTGAAGGCGGAACCCCAGGTCGTTAATGCCGTGTGGATGATCGACGAATTCACCGAAGAAAATGGTGCCACGCGTGTGGTGCCGGGCTCGCATCGTTCGGGAATTCACCCAAGTGGCGATGTGGTGAATGGTGAGCCCAGAGACCCCAATGCGCCCGTCGAGGGTGAGGTCAAGATCACCGGTAGCGCCGGGTGTTGCATCGTTTACAACGCACATTTGTGGCATAGCGGCACACAGAACTGCACCGACAAACTGCGCCGCGCACAACATGCGTTCTTTTCGCGCTCGACTCGGCCGTCATCGACTGACGTGCCGGTAGTAATAGACCATGAGGTATACGAACGCCTCGGTAGAGTGGAGCGCGCGATTCTGGACATTGAGTAGCCGGCCGATCAATCTGCAAGGCGGTATTGCCATACCGGGTCATGGTCAAACGATCACACTGTAGTACACTGTTCCCATGTCCGAACAACCCAATATTGTCTACATTCTCACCGACGACATGGGATATGGCGACATCTCCTGCCTGAACGAGAACTCGAAGATCCCGACACCGAACATCGATCGCCTTGCTCATGAGGGCCGGATATTTACCGATGCACATGCCGGCTCGTCGATCTGTTCCCCCAGTCGATACAGCATACTTACCGGCCAATACAGCTTTCGTTCACGATTACAACGCGGCGTTTTACTGGGATACAGCAGACACCTCATTGATCCGGAACGGTTGACGGTTCCTGCCCTGCTTAAAGCACAGGGCTATCACACTGCGTTTTTCGGCAAGTGGCACCTGGGCATGGATATGCGCACCACCGATGGCGCCATTGCGGATGACAACAGTGGACGTGTCAGATCTCTTGCCTACAAGCCCGATGTTGACTGGCAGGCCAGAATCGAAAACGGTCCGAATGCATTGGGATTCGACGAGTTCTTTGGGATATCTGCGTCACTGGATCACCATCCTTATATCTACATTCACAACGACAGGTTTGTGGGCGAGTGCACCACGGAGAAGAGTTTTTCCACGAGCGGGTATGACAAAGGCCCCGCTGAGCCTGACTTCGAGGCCATTGATGTTATGCCGAGAATCGCCGGCGAAACAATTACCTACATTGAACAGCAGGCCGAACCGTTTTTTGTATTGATGTCGACCTCGGCGCCGCACCTGCCCATTCTGCCAACGCCGGAATTCCAGGGAAAGACAAGTATCGGTCCCTACGGCGACTTCTGTGTTCAGGTCGATGATGCTGTCGGGCAGGTCATGGCTGTACTGGAGCGCCGGGGAATCAGTGACAATAGCATCGTGGTATTCACCTCTGACAACGGTTGTGCCCCATATATCGGCGTACCGGCAATGATAGAAAAAGGCCATTACCCTAGCTATATTTTTCGAGGCTACAAACATGACATTTGGGAAGGTGGACACCGTATTCCTTTTGTTTTGCGCTGGCCTGCCCGGGTTGAGCCAGGTACCACCTGCGATGAGATTATCTGCCTGTCCGATCTGCTGGCAACGTGCGCCGCATTAACCGGTACCGAACTGCCCGCTGATGCCGGTGAAGACAGTTATGACATCCTGCCGGCGATCCTGGGTGAGGCGCTATCCGGTCCTGTTCGGGAAGCGACCGTGCATCAAGCGGACGATGGTTCCTTGTCCATTCGCCAGGGTAAATGGAAGCTGGAGTTATGCGCCGGTTCCGGGGGGCGCAGTTCACCAACCCGGAAAGAAGCAGCAATGATGAATCTGCCAAAGGTTCAGTTGTACGATCTGGAGAGGGACATCGGCGAAACCACCAATGTCTGGTCGGAACATCCCAGAGTGGTGGAAGAATTGACCGCGTTGCTGGAGCAGTACAAGGAAGAAGGTAGCAGCGTGAAGCGTTAGCATGGCCGCCAGGTGACGGATTAGTTAGAGCGAGAAGTCCCTTTACCAGCACCCGTCGCCTCATGGCCGGAAGTTCCGACCTAATGCACCATCCCGGAAGTGTGTATCGCCCGGATCAAAGCAAAATAGACATACCTGCCCGGTTAACACCCTGGGGGGCAAAAGAAAGCACGCATGCAGCTTTCGCTAAAGGGAAATTGGCTCTTGTGAGAACTCTTGCCAGTTAAATTGCTACACTCAAGTATAAAATGCCCGGTGGAAACCACCAATTTGGAGGAGATTCAATATGGCCTATATCGACGGCTTTATTCTTGCGGTTCCAAACGCAAACCGCCAGAAGTTCATTGACCAAGCTAAATGGGTCGATGCTCTGATCATTGAATTTGGCGCGACCCGCATCCTTGAAAGCTGGAGTGATGACTTGCCATACGGGAAGCACACCGACTTCCGCAAGGCGGTTCAGGCAAAAGATGACGAGTCCGTCGTGTTTACCTGGGTCGAATGGCCTGACAAGGAAACTCGCGATGCAGGCTATAGGCGGATGAGGGAGCTTGCGATGACCGACGAGAGGTTTGATGAGGAAAAGAACCCGGTGCCATACGACAGTTTGCGGATGATATGAGGTGGCTTTGTGCCTGTTTTCGAGTTTTAAGCTGCAGGAATGCTGGTTCTGCGACCAGTCCGGCTGTGCCACGCATGTTGTTCAGTTCAGGCAGTCTCTTGCGTTTGAATCGCCTGGATTGCATCTGCTTTCTACATCCAGATAAAAACTCATAATGCGGTCTTATACAAATTGAACAGTACGTGCAAGTTCAATGTACCGGCAGAATCCGTTAGCCATTTTCATTTGATGTGGTGTACGACACTCCGGGCGAAAAAGCGATGCACTCCCCACCAGTATGCACAAAGATCGTGCGCGAGACGTCGCAACATTAAACCGGAAACTGTTGTATAGAAACTCCATTCCTCGCGGAGCGTTCTCCGGACTCGAGGAAGTCATGGAGTAGATGACGACCGACGCTTCCTGTCCCTGAAAGCGGTCAACAGTACCGATACGCTCTGCAATCTCCGGCATAGCCTCAGACAGGGCAGACACCTGAGCGTTGTACGGGGCAACAATGAGAAGATCATCCTTTGTAAGTGACCGGACCTTACCTTCCGTATCTCGCCAGTCGTAATGCTTTAACATCGTGTCGAAAAGTTTCCTGATGACCTCGACTTCTTCCAGAGAGCGAGCCTGGTTCCCCTTGTGGTTTACCGGAATAAGGCTGTTAGCAGAGGGTTCTTCGGCATTTTCTGCTCCATCGAGGCCTACAATGTGCAAGCCTTCGGATTGCAGCCGCTTGAGGTAATCCTTCTCATGCTTGAGACCCCGTGAGCGAAGTTCTTCGAGCAACACGTCATAGCGAACCGGCCGCTCTGTCTTGCCCATTGCAGCTTGCAGGTCAAGCGAAACTAAATGACTGCAACTCAGAAAATTGCTGAGGTCCGTGGGAGCCAGGGTGAGTTGGTCAGAGTGTTTTTTCATAATTGTCGTTGATGAGCAGGACATCTGTAATTTTTTTCATGCTCTCTTTTGGATTCGCCACGTCAAAGGGAAAACAAAACAGACTTAAATTTTCGTCAAAACGATAATAAAAATGGTCTCTGAAATTATTCGTACGCGGGTATATCAATGCGACTTTTTCACAACCGTATTTCTTACCATAGCTGTATAGCTGGTACATATCGGACTGACTGATGTCGTACTTGGAGTCATTGGCATTTTGATTTATGCGTTTCCACTTGGCATCAACAATATATATTACCTTGCCGGAACTCATTAGACTGATATCCGGCATCATTTGAAAAGCCCCAACTTTTCCCTCAAGCTGTGCCAAGGGTGCCTGCGGTCCTTGCGTCTTTACACTGAACTGATTCTGGTGTTTCCTGAAGTGATAGGTAACAAAGTCCTCAAAAACCTCTTCCATAGGAAAGAGCAGGGATTGATTCACGTGCTTACCCTGAAAAGTAATCAATCCGTGCCCGAACAGGAATAAGCCAACCCACTGTATAACCGAGTTGTAATGCTGCATAGTACGATCAATGCGGTGTCTCTCCCAGTCGGTCTGCCATTGTCTGGATAATGGGATCTCGTCAAAACAAAGCCTGAGTTGGTAAAGGAGTTGTTGATTTTGAGGCTGCCTCACCATTGGCATTAGTTTGTGTATTGCACTACGAATCAGGCGGTTGGCAGGTCGGTCAGCGCTAAATTCATCGAATTTCACGTAGAACCGGGCCTGGTTAGTAAGGTTATTGCGTATATGTTGTGGGAACAACAGACGGCCTTTCAGACTAGCCAGGTTATCTTCTACAGCTTGATAATCCTTTGCAATACCACGTAGGGTCAGTGATACCAGGTTATCCAGGAACAGCCGGATGAATACTTCCAGCATGCTGAACTGCTGTAAAGTGTTGATGCTGCTTTGGTTGAATTGTGCCTCACTCAGCCCGCGCCAGGTGCGCAGCATGTTGAGAAATATCTTTTTGGTTTTCTCATTATCATCATCGCCACTGAGATCAACTTTAGGCAATATTTCCAGTACAGTCCCTTTTCGAGTAGTAATGACGCCGACATAGTTTTGGGTGCGAAGGTCATTACTGTATGACAATTGTAAAACGGGTCGATGATTTCCCTGTTTGTCATATTGGTTGTCAATGGCAAATTGTTTGAGATCGCTGAGTTCTTTATCATTTAAGCCTATATCGGCGGTCAGTTTTTCATATTCCTTGACGGTTGGCATAGTTTTATCTCAAACGACCAGATTGTTTTACCCTTCCTTCTGTTGCTGAGTTTCAGTCATGTAAATTTGTATGTAGCTATCTGGTCTTTGCCACTTACTGTCATTTGAAGGTAACAACTCATAAATCCTGCGTCCGCTATCCACGATGTCTGAATTCTGGAACAGACTTCCATCTACGACACTTTCTTGAATAAAGCCATTCTTGTTTAACACCAAGTCTATTTTTTCCCAGTTCTCGTAAAAATATTCCTGTAAAAGTGGGATGATCCTGTTTTTGAATGTCTTTGCCAATGAATTCATATCGTTGACGCCCATAAAATATGTATGTCCAATTTGGTGATCGCGGTCGTGCAAGACACTGATGCGCTTATTCATGTCCTCAAGTAATTTTTGACAGTTCACGCCATCTATATCGTCGTTAATTCCATGATGTTCCGGATCAGGCATCATTTCAATAAATTCAAACCGGCGCCGTAACGCGGTATCCAGTAGAGCAATTGAGCGGTCGGCAGTATTCATCGCGCCAATAATGTAGAGGTTATTCGGGACACCGAATAATTCTTCCTTGGAATAAAATAGTGTTACTCTTGCCTCGTCATCTCCACCGAGTCGTTTAGATGGTTCAATCAGGGTAATAAGTTCGCCGAATATTTTGGCAATATTGCCACGATTAATTTCATCTATGATGAGGACATAATTCTGTTCCGGGTCACTGTTAGCCAGCATTACAATTTTTTTGAAAACACCTTGAGACAGTTCATATTCAAGATCACTCTTTTCCTCTTTTCTCCCATTCTCTATCGTTTGTTGCCTGTTAGCCAATACTGGCCTGATACCTTCGATAAAATCCTCGTAGCTATAATTCTGATGAAACGTCACCATTCCAATTTGGTCAGCTTCTCTTAATTTATTGAACCGTTCTTTTATCTCCTTACGGTCTTTGTATTTCAGATTGTCTACTGATTCATGGTCAATTATTGCCACGGTATGATTGACCGTATTCCAGGTTTTACCCGTACCCGGTGGGCCAAAAAGAATTTGGTTCAACGGGTGATGATATTTCATAACTCTCTTAGGTTCCTGCACCTTGTCTACTGGATTTGGTTCGTATTTCTCCCCGATGGAATTTTTAGTCCTACTGTCGATAAACTCAAAAGTGGGTTTATAGCTGTCTATATCTCTAAAAGCCTGATGTAACTTACTATCTGGTCCAGCTTTACTGAATCCCTCTTGATTTTTAAGTTCCTTAGGGCCCGCGCAAGAATAAGTTCCGGTATTAAGCGGGCTGGATGGTGTAGTTCCATCGGGGGAGGTCCTTGTCCTTGGTGACTTTCAGTTGCTTCATTTGATCGGTAATTATTAATGCTTGCACAACTGACTGTCGAGCGGCTGTTTATCCATAAAACATGAATTTTGCTATTTTCGTTTAACCCCTTATCTTTGTAATCATTTTTATCGACGATTCCTATTGCCCTACCAGTTTCAATCCCTGTCACGGCGCGGGCCTCGGCCAGAGCGGAAGTAATATCGCCTTCATTTGGTTCTGTTAAAGGATACTTACCGTTGGTCTCATTGCTCCATGGCTGGGTACGCCGCCTGGTCCCCATGTGGATTTTGGCGATGACTTCCGGCGTTTTTTTTCCACCGACGGACGTCCGCCACCCGCCCGGCGCACCCGATCAAGCGCCACATCCTGTGCCAACAACTCACGCCGTCCGCGGGCGATGGTGCCCCTATCGAGTCCGATGAGGTCGGCCATGCGTTGGTCGCCACCGCGCCCGTTCTTCAACGACTCAAGCCCCGCATAGAGACGGCGCTGCTGCTCGTCGAGTAAGCTGACAAACAACACCAGCGCCGCGCTGAGTTCATCCGGGATCATGTCTGCACCGGGAAACGCCTTGGCGATGCCCGGTTCGGCCAGCATCGCGCGGCGACGCCGCAACTGCTGTGTTTTACGCCCCGGGGAAGCGGCACAATACAGGAATTGCCCGGTGAGTTGCTCCCGTGTCAGGCGTACGTCAAGAACCAGTTTGCGCAACACGTCTTTGGTCCCGACATGGAGCACGTTGTCCAGTTCGTCGACAAAATAGCCGGCGTCCGACGCAGCCACCGTCGTGGCGGCGGTCGACAGCAAGGTGTCATGGCTCGAAAACCAAACATCCTGGTAGGACCACAGACCGCGCGCATCGAAGTGGGTTAACTCATCGAGTGTGTAATAGCGGCCACGATGCGAATAACTGCTACGGTAAGCCAGCGTCCTGAGTTTACGAAACACGGTTCGTTTGGCCTCGGTACCCAGGGCCGCCATCAACTCGGGCAGGGTTGCGATAGTTTGCCGACGCAACAAGGTAGTGAGGTTATCGGTAGAGAATTCGGCTGGACGCATATGATGTCACCATTACGATTATAATAAGCGTAATGATGACATAATTATGATGACTTAACAATGGATCAGCATCAAAAAGACGCAAAATAGCGCGAAATACAACGCCAAGGACAATATCAAGAGATCCCTGATGCGGCAGTATTAAGACGTTTTAGAGGATGTTATTTTTGCGTCGACCCTTAGGGAAATTATTAGCTGACTTGTTTATCCATAAAACATGAATTTTGCTATTTTCGTTTAACCCCTTATCTTTGTAATCATTTTTATCGACGATTCCTATTGCCCTACCAGTTTCAATCCCTGTCCTCACCAGGATAATATCGCCTGCATTTGGTTCTGTTAAAGGATACTTACCGTTGGTCTCATTGCTCCATGGCTGGGTACCGCCTGGTCCCCATGTATAAACCCAATTATTTTTATTAAAGTCTTCCCATTTGTCTATTCCAGGGCAAACGCCTTCGAACTGATTTGAAAAATATTCTGTTTTAGAGTTATGGATTTTTTCCATAAGAGATAGTAAACCCTGCCTGCCTCATAGAGAGTGCACCCTGGGAAATTTTGTTTTGTTCTGCTGATTGCTCTTAAACATACCTCCCAACCAGCTTTTTCTTTTATCTGTTTTTCTATGTCTTTTTGTCCTGGAAAACACCCATCGATAGGAATGAATTGGTCGGGATTTAATAAAGTCAGGCATTGAGTCAGTTTTGGGACTCCACCATTGTTATATTCAAAACCGCATGAAAATCTTCTGCTTGTACATCAGGCTTATCTTTTACCGCCTGCCGAAACAATTTCCATAATAAGTCAGGGTAGAACTCCTGCCCGTCATGGAATAATGCATTGAATCCAGGGGGCGTAGGAATGGTGTATGTATCATCATTCCAGTCTGCTTTTGGCGGTTTATCCCAAATTGCAAATACATCATTAACATTTTTGAAAACTGATGCACGATTTTTACTGGTATTTCTAGAAGCAAGAAAATAAAAAAATGAAAATGGATCAATGTTTTGATCGTCATATACTAGAAGAGCGGGGCTTTCCTTTGCCCAATCCACTTCTTTTGCCTTTTCAATAAGATATTTTTCACCTCCAGTTTCAATTTTTTTCGCCAGTTCTCGAAACCATGGAACCCAATCGTATATCTCTTTCATTTCAAGTATTTCAATAAGTTTTCAAATTATTTAGTTCAATTCATTATACATAGTGTTCGGTGGGAAACGTGACGATTCGTGTGTTTGGAGTGCACCGTATAACCTCTGAGACCACATTAGTATCCAGGAGATAACCGTTCATGCATCTTCTTCGTCGATAAACGGGATCTTCCGATTCGAAATGCGGTCCGGAGTTCAAGTTCTACCCCACGCGGCATGTTCTCGACCAACCACTGTCCCAGCGGCTTGCGCGGCGGCATTTTTGCATCCCACTCGGCAGCGGGTACTACGACGAATGACCGACGAGTGCCGATACGTTGCGGACCATCCTGAAGTTTGCATGTTGACGATCTGGCAAACGCAATCCACCTACCAATTCATTGAACCGATACCAGAGCGATTTGATATTGTCGCCAGGGAAGTAAATCAAGATAATGCCATTAACCAAATTTTGAGAATCCAAGTGTACGACATTATTGGAGATATTCATGGCCATGCAGATGAACTGGTCAACCTGTTAAAACACCTGGGATATAAGGAATCAGAATCCGGCTACTATCACGAGTCGAGAAAGGTAATCTTTCTGGGTGACTTTATAGACCGGGGCGAGGATCTGGCACAGCATAAGCAATTGCTACAGATCGTAATGACCATGATACACAACCAACAGGCACTGGCGGTCATGGGCAACCATGAGTTTAATGCCCTCGCTTTTCACACGAAGCATAACGGACAATACCTGCGGCCACATACTTCCAAGAATATCAAGCAACATCAAGCTTTCCTTAATGAATTTGGTGAAGACTCGGAGGATAAAAAAGCAGTGCTTGATTTCTTTTATAGCCTCCCCCTGTGGCTCGAACTGGACGGTCTCCGTGTGGTACATGCGTGCTGGGATGACATTCAGATTGAGGTGTTGAGAAACATCCGTCCTTCCACCAGACTTGACTAGGCCACACTGATAGAGGCTTCCACTGAAGGTACGACAGCATACGAAGCCATTGAAACTTTACTCAAGGGAGTAGAACGCGATTTGCCGGAAGGTGTAACCTTCGCCGATAAAGACGGTACTCGCAGAAATGCTGTCAGGGTTCAGTGGTGGAAGCAGAATCCGACCGAATTTGGGGATGTAGTACTGCCAATTGGTCTGGATATTGGTGATGCATCAAGGTTGCCAGTCCCAGCAGATATTCCAGTATATGCTGACAATCAGCCACCCTGTTTTATAGGCCATTACTGGCTTGATGGTGAGCCTGCGCCGTTAACCGGCAATGTGGCATGTTTAGACTATACTGTTGCCCAACTCGGCAAACTTGTAGCCTATCGCTGGGATGGTGAGCGAGTGTTAGAACAGAGCAAATTTACTTACTCCGGAAAATTGGATTGCTACTGGAACCGGGGAGATCAGCCAGGTGGCAGTAGATTAAGACGCCGACAATGTGATTGGATTCTACCTTCCATAAAGTGAATCAAATTGAGGGAAAGCCACCGAGTGGGGCGTTATTCTGTGGGACAGGGGGAAGCTATCAAAATCCAACTTTGAAAAAGTACCCCTTGCGCCCAAAACATAGGCCAAATCTGTAAGGCTGTAACAGAAATAACGGTGAAAATTACCATGAAGTATATTGCCCCAAGTGCTTTTCTAATTTCATTGGCAGTGTGGTAAAATCATTTACCAGGAGAATACCTAAAGGGGTGTGCCAATATCCCGAATTCTGACGATGCAAAGTGACTGAATGAAAAGTATGCTAATGTTTTGAATATAGCAGGTGTAGATTGTGGTTATTGACAGTAATTTCACATATGAAAATCGTCCAGGTGTTTTGGTAGAACATGACACCGAGAACCTACGCGGCTTTTATCTAGCAGAAGATGAATCAGATTGGGAATCAGTTACCGAGTGGGAAGTGGTGCAGTGGTACAAGGAAAGTGGCCAAATTACCCAAGCTAGATTTGAAGAATTATTCGGAAAAATTGGCGTCGACCTGCCACAGATCCCCAAAACCTGAACTTGTCTATTTTTCACTGAAGAATTCCTGGGTCAATAGCTTCATGTACCTTCGGGTACAAGCTCATTTGCCGATTTTTGTGTCCAGATGTTTTGGAACTGTTGTATATAATTCCCTTCTTTAAGCCGTCGCTACTTGTTACGTTGCAAATGGCTGTTATTGTTGTGACCATATTGTCTCAACCCGCCACAACCTTCCCCACTTGATATAGCCACCCAGGCATTGGGCGTTCTAACTTCCACAGTACTTTCATGGGTCTTTCCGACTCATGACCTTGGTATTGGGCATGACCAAGACAGTGATATGGAAGCGTTACTCCCCGGCCATCCCTTTTTCGTTCACGCACAAACAGGATGACGTTTGTACCCTGCGTCGGTTGTTCTATGTACCGGCGACCCGTGGGCGTACCGGGTGAGGCAGTGTTCTGTGACTCCCAGTGAAACAGTGTCGGTGAGATCGGGTAGTCAGCGTAGTTTGTCGTCGGCGAGTAGTCCCTGTCCGATTTTTCCAACGTGACGAACAGGAGATCTGTCTGCGTCGCATTGTTCCACAGGACTCCACCCTGCGGAAGGATCAGCGCTCCATGATGATCGGTGTATCCATGTGCCGCCACGATCTCTCCAAGTGTATAGGTGGCGTGACTTGAAAGAGGAATCACGCCATTAGGATCAAGCGGACGAGAGACCGTTCGGGTCCGATCAGCGAGGATTTCTAAAAGATCACTGATCTCGCTCCTCAATTCCTCAGATTGGTAGACACTTTCCAAGACCTGATCGGCCTCGTGGATCGACTGACGACGGCCTCCCAGAATGGCAAACAACATGAGGCCAAGATGATGCTTTCGACCCTGGGGACGCGAAATCCGGTCTGAATGATCCGCTGCCAGAATGTCTCGCCACGCTTCAATCCTCTCATGGTCGTCCACATGGGTCAGCCGACCGATGGCTTTGAGAAGATAGTCTTTCACGGGAGGCAAGTTGGCGTCTATCACGTAGCCTGCACGTCGTCGGAGTTCAGTAAAACAGTGTCCTGATCCGGGTCGTGCATAAATATCTTCAAGTTCAGCGCCAGCGTCTCTCATGAAACCGCCGAGGCGTGTTTCAGGACCGAGAGTACGCAGATCATCAGCGAGGCGGGCGCGGGCGTTGTGCACGGCGTCTCTCAGGTTACGCAGCACAGTCTCCTTTGAGATCTGGTCCAACTTGAGCGCACAGCCTGGTGGTAACAGCGGGAAGTCTGCCTCGACGGCACTCCGAACCTGATGGCGCGTGCCCCCCAGCAGGGCTCGATAACGCATGTCGTATCGGTACTCGCGTCGAACCTGGCCAACAAAGTCCAGAACTGTGAGGACTCGTTTCCCCTCGGCCCACCGCAACCCTCTTCCTAGCTGCTGGAGAAAAACCGTGGCGCTCTCGGTCGGTCGAAGCATGAGCACCGTGTCGACTTCTGGCAGGTCGACACCTTCGTTGAAGAGATCGACAGCGAAGACAACTCGCAGTTTTCCCTGCCGCAGACTCACGAGTGCTGCACGCCGAATATCACGTGGAGTATTTGCATCAAGCGCCACCGACGGGTAGCCAAAACCGTTGAACTGGCTCGCCATGAAATGGGCATGATCGACGCCTGCACAGAATCCCAGAGCCCTCATCTCCTGTGGGTCTGTCACGATTTCCTCAACAGCCTGGCGGATTCGAATTGCTCGAATGAGATCGCCCGTGAATACGTTGTTTAATTCGCCCTGTACATACCTTCCGCGTTCGAAACTTACTGTCGAGAGGTCCGTAACGTCGTTCACGCCAAAATAGTGAAACGGACAGAGCAAACCCTGATCGAGGGCATCCCAAAGCCGTGACTCCGATGCGATCCGACCGTCGAACCAATCAAGTACTGATTGACCATCAGCGCGCTCAGGAGTAGCCGTGAGACCCAGTAGAACTTTCGGTTTCAAACGCGACAAAAGACGCTCATAACTCGTTGCTGCAGCATGATGAAATTCATCCACGATGACCACATCGAATCCGTCAGGCTCGATATCGTCGACGCGGTTTGCAAGGGACTGCACCGAGGCAAAGACGTGACGACCTGAGTGTGGACGCTCTCCGCCAACCAACCGTTCACCGAATCCCGGCTCGCGCAAGACAATCTGGAAAACCTGTTGGCTTTGACGAAGAATCTCGTCACGGTGCGCGACGAAGAGCAAGGAACTGCCCATATCCTGGTCACGAAGGCGCTTGAAATCGAATGCCGCAATCCAGGTCTTGCCGGTACCGGTTGCCGCGACCACCAGATTACGGTAATGCCCACGCAGGCGCTCCGAATCCAATGCTTCAAGCGCGACGGCCTGGTGAGGCTTTGGTGAAACGTCGATTAACAGAAGTGGCTCGTCAGTGTCCTGTGAAGTGCTACTGCCGCGCTGTCTCGAAAGCGCGTGGTCGAGCCGCTTGGCATCGCGTTCACCCGCATAGTCCTCGAACTCAGGTTCCTGCCAGTATTGTTCGAAGGTCGCCTCGAACCGTTCGATGACCTCAGGGTTCTCAATCGCACTAACCCGCACGTTCCATTCAAGGCCCTCTACTTGTGCCGTGTGGGTGAGATTCGACGAGCCTATATAGGCAGTGTGCAAGCCACTATGGCGGTGGAACAGCCACGCCTTAGCATGAAGCCGTGTCCTTGCGACCTCGTAGGAAACCTTCACTTGCGCACCAAGGTCGACAAGAGCGTCCAGTGCACGACGTTCGGTCGACCCGGTATAGACGCTAGCGATCACTCGCACCTGTGCTCCCTCCCTCACACGTATTTCAAGTTCGGGACGAAACAGTCGCAATCCCGAGTGCCGCACGAACGCGCAAAGGAGATCGATCCGGTCGGCACTAGGGATCTCCCGCGCAATTTCGCTCGCGATCTGGACATCGCGCCGTCCATTGACGAGAAGTCCTGTCCGACGGAGTGATAGCGTTGGGCGATAGGAAGGGGCAGGCGTTTCACCTAGAACACGGCGTTCGACAGCTTCCAAGAGTAACTGTGCAGTATCAACAACTTGGTCGTCGGCCATTGCTCCATGTTCGACAAGCACCTCCACCAGCCGATTCGCAAGAGCGACCTGTCTGGTGGATTGAATATCGCCTTCACCGGGTATCCGTTCGAGTGTGCGTCGAAGCAGTTCATAAACGTGACGGGCCAAGAACTCGGGACGGACGGTTGCGTCGGCCGAGCGGACATCCAGCCACCAACCCTCCTCGGTTCGTACATTGATTTCCGCTTCTAGAGCAGAGGTCAGTAGTTCTTCGTAAAGTCCAGAATGGAGTCGACGCGTCATAACTTCTCTATATTAAAGCAACATAAATTTTGTTTAGGAAATCGACGTCAGTAACGGCAAGAACACTTCCGTTGTTCATGTCATTTTTCATTTCTTCCTCATTTTTTTCAAGTCAGATGTAGCCGCAAACATTAGGACAAAAATCAAATCACACCTATAAATTGGGATTTGATTCCTGGGTATCGATTCATACCAATTTTCTGATTCACTGTACAGTGCCAATTAATAGTCTCCCTTCGCAACTTGACAGCAAGTGATACCGTATCTCCGCCACATTTGAACAACTCTATCTCTGTCCTCAAAGATCATATAAGGCATTCCACGCTCATTATCTTCAATTGACTCTCGTAACCACTTTTCTTTAAGCAGTGTATCTTTACGATGGTCTTTAGCTGGACGCATTATCAAAAGTTCTGGCTCTATCCCATTTTTGGCAAGCCATTCTTCTGTCTGAGATTTCACCTCGTCCGAGCGTCCAGTCCAAATTTCAAGCCTATATACTGGATTCACTTTTAAAGCTTCAAAGACGGCTATTACAGGCTCGTTTGGTTCGTCAAATACACAGGCACGATAAAACTCTGGCCAACGGCTTGACGGTTTTTCGATAAAATGTTTCCTGTGCTCTATCAACGCAAGAGTGTCGTCAAGGTCAAATACCACATGTTTTCGAATATTCTTCATCACGAGACTTTTTTCTACTATCAATGTTTTTTGAAAGGAGAGGATAGAAGATATTGACGCCCCGTCTTAACCGAGGGCTACCATCTACGATAGATACCTCCATCGAATGGTGGATAACTCTATGTGGTACATAGTACCACCCAAGAGCAAAGACGTAGTCGTCTATGAACAAGACTGTAAGTTTTGTCAGCCTGGTTCGCCAGTTCTAAAACCTTGTAGAATATTTCACCCCCCAGGATTTAATACACCAACACCACACCACCCCACAGACAGCACCCATAACAACACCCTCACCACCAAATCAACCCACCCAACCCACAAACCCACTACCCCCCCATAGTTTCACCACCATCAACAACAACTTCCAGCAACACAGGCCCATCGCTGCTGCTGGCGGCACAAAAAGCTGTCTCAAAAGACGCACCGGTTTCGATGCGCTCTGCAGCCATGCCCAGAGATTTGGCCAGGTCGGCGAATTCGATAGCCGGGTCCTTGAAATCCATGGCGATGTACTGATCATTGCCATGAAAGGCCAGCAGGCGTTCCTTGATTATGCGGTAGCCGCCGTTGTTGGCGATAACAAAGGTGATGGGCAGCTTCAAATGCGACGCCGTCCAGAGGGCCTGGATCGAATACATGGAACTGCCGTCGCCCAGAACTCCCACCACGCGCCGGTCAGGATGGGCGATCTGGATCCCTACTGCCGCCGCGATGCCCCAGCCGATGCCTCCGGAGGCATTGCCGAAATAGTCATAACGGTCGCGGAACGGCAGGAACTTTAACAGGCTGCCGGCACTGACGACGCCTTCATCGACGACGATGGCATTTTCCGGCAGCAGGTCTACCAGGGACATCATCAACCAGTCCGGCTCAATCGGTGTGGCATCAGCCAACTGTGCGACATTGGCGGCCTGCAATGATCACCGGTCGCTTTGACCGGCAAAGGCGATCGGCCAATTGTTCCATACTGGCATCGGAGGGACGCATTGCGGTGTCGACCCGTGTGCTCTCGCCCAGATCGATGGCGCCTTCCTTATTCAGGATATCGCCGGGCAGGGAGATGAACACCGGCCTTGTAGGTTGTGTCAGCGCGACCTTGGCAGCCCGTCGCATGATCCTGGGCAGGTCCTCCAGACGGGTGACCTCCACGGCCCATTTGACCAAAGGTTCCGCCATGGATAGCAGGGGGCCGTATAACAAAGGTTCCATCAGGCCATGGCCCTGTTCCTGTTGTCCGGCCGCAATAATGACGGGGGAACCGGAAAATTTTGCCGTATACAACGCACCCAGAGCATTGCCCAGATCCGGTGCGACATGCACATTGACCGCTGCGATCTCGCCGGTCGCACGGGCGTAGCCGTCGGCCATGGCGACAACGATGGCTTCCTGGAGACCCAGCACATAGCTGATATCGGACTGTTCGGTCATGGCATGCATGATGGGCAGTTCCGTGGTTCCGGGATTACCGAACAGTCTGGTTACGCCCTCGTCCTTCAGCAGCGCCAGAAAAGCACTGCGTCCGGTAATGAAATTACTGATCGATATTTGCCTGGCCTGGTTACTCAAACGCTCTCCTTTTGGATATTTTTGACTCATATTCATCGATAATCTTTATGCGGGAACAAAGCGCACCCGAAAACAACTGGAACAGGCAAAAAAACTTATTGACAGCCCATCGGTTCATCAATCTGTTCCTGCACCATGACTCCCTCAATTGCACGGTAAGGATTCACATTCTGTCTCGCAGCAGGACAAGAACGGTACGCGCTCCCAGGAACTAAAGCACCCGCTTTTCCACTCAGACCAGTCGTACATGACCGGCCCCATAGTATACTATTTACATGTACATCCCAGAGGTTGGAAAGGATCCGGCGTGCCCCTTGCCCTTGGCAAACACTGCAGTATTCAGGAAATAGGATCAGGAGTGGTCCTTGAGCAATAAAGATAACCGTTCGCTGGAAGCAGACCAAACCAGACCATGGCATGCTTTCATCTATCGTGATTATCGATTGCTATGGTTTGGACTGATAACCAGCGCCATGGTGCTCTGGATGCGCATACTGGGGACTGCACAGTGGTTGCTGGACGAGACCGGATCGGCCGCACTGGTGGGTTTTATTGGCGTAGTGCAGTTGGTCGTGCAGATTCCGGCGTTGCTGTGGGGCGGGACCCTTGCGGATCGCATCGACCGTAAACAAGTCATTGCATTGGCGCACGCGGTTACCGCCGTGGCCTTGTTAAGCCTCGGATTGCTTAACTGGCAGGAGCTGTTGGCGCCATGGATGGTATACGTTGGCATTGCATTGACGGCAGCCTCTCAGATGTTGGCCAGTCCTGCCCGTTCCGCACTGGTGCCCGTTGTCGTCCCTGGGCGACACCTGATGCTCGCTGCATCGACAGATACGGCATCGCAGAATGCGGCAGCAATAGCGGGTCCGCTACTGTTTGCCGCGGTGGCGATCACCGCGGGTTTGAGTGCGGTGTTTATACTCGCAGGTTTGATTTCATTGTTGTCGAGCATCTTGCCTTTGTTGATTCGAGCGCACGGGATTGCCAGCGGTCAGCAGGGCGGATTGGCCATTGTCGAGCAGATCAGAGATGGCTTTCGATTTGTATCCAGGCATCCAATCCTGCCGGGATTGTTTCTGCTCGATGCAGGTATTACCACGGCATCTTTCTATCGTGAGATCCTGCCGGTATTGGCGTTGGGAATGTTCGCCGGTGGCGCCAGCGCCACCGGTATGCTGGGAGCCGCAAACTCGACCGGCGCCATTGCAGGGTCGTTCATCGCTTTGTTCCTTGTTGGTTATCGCGCCAAGGGTATGCTGGTGCTGTATGCGTCTTTAGCCTATGGATTCATTTTGTTTGGCTTTGCCACCGCTGGTTCACTATGGCTTGGCATGTTGATGATCGCTGCCCTGGGTGCGGCAGATGCGGTGACTGTTGCGGTCAGGCTGACGACAGTGATGTTGACGACACCTGATCACATGCGCGGTCGTGCATCCGCACTGATGATCCTGGCGGCGCAGACCGCAAACAATGTCGGCACCATCTGGGTCGGCGTGTGGGCAGGTGCTATAGGCGCGAGTAACACGATGGTCCTGGGCGCGGTGATCTCGATACTGGCGACAGCGCTGATCTGGCGTTTCTGGAGGCCCATACGGGAATTCAAATCTTAGGGGAAAAGGGTCAGCCGACGATACCCATCCAGCGGCAGGCTTTTGGTGCGTAGGTGGTCAATTTATACGTCAACTTCACCGGACTGAGCAGGATACCGTCTCCATCTGAGTAGAGCCAGTCCCCCGGTATACAGGGAGTCGCCAGCTTGGTCGACTTGAACATCATCTTCACCGTGAAGGTCCCCTGCCTCAAGAAACTGTCGGACGTCGTTGCCATCAGCGGACGCCGCTTTAGTGCTGTTGCACCAAGCCCACAAGAGCATGTATCCTCATGCTTTTACAGCGAGAAGCGACAGCATGTGCAGATTTCGATTTGCGGTTGGTTTGATTTTGACGCTTATCCTTATATTGGCAGGTACCGCTTCAGCGGACTCCAAGTCAGTCATGGAACGCCTCAAGAGCCTTGAAGGCGAATGGATGCTCATCAACGAGCAGGGCGAGGTCACCAACCATGTAGCGACCGAATTTCGCATGACGGCCAATGGCTCGGTACTACGTGAATTCATGTTTCCAGGTGATCCACATGAAATGCTCAACGTCTATCACGAAGACGGCGACCGCGTGCTTATGACCCACTACTGCGCTTCCGGTAATCAGCCGCGACTTGAAGTGGTGCAGTCCGAAGAAGGCGATGGGTTGCTTCTTAAATTCGAAAGCATCACCAACCTCCCCTCACCCAATGCACATTTCATGCATCACGCCAAGTATGTGTGGGAGAGTGATGGCCAACTAGTCACCACCTGGTGGGGTAGCCAGGACGGGAAGATCTCGGACGAGACCACCGTCATTCGCGCGATACGCCGCAAGTAACCAGGGGATTCAGCGCCTGAAGAAGAGATTCGCGATCCCTTGGGTCTCCCTGGGAACTACGGGTGGCCAAAAATGCGTACGGGACGTTCTACGTGTTGGTAGAAGCCGAACAAGATTCCGATTATGTGCTCGTGGAGGTCTCAACCCGGATGAATTCGATTCTCAACGGAGGGCGACCATTCAGACCCGGCAGTGAGTTTTTCAAGGTTGTATTTACGGGCTCGGACTAGAGAAATGAACCTGACCCCTTTTTTCCTAGATGCCTTGATCAGGTTTTAATTCACCATGCGCGTACTGTCCGCGGGCCACCCATTCGATGTTGTTTTCGATATGCCCGTATCCCTGCCAGGTCTTAAAACCCAATATTGCCAACAGTTCTTCGGATGCTTCTGCCAGCAATTCCGGGGAAGTGCCGAGTTGAAAATTCTCCTGTTGCCGGAACTGCGGGGCGCAAAAATTAGTGGACAGACCAGTACGGGTTTGATTGCTGACGTTTAACCCGGTTGAATGCCAGGTACGTCCTTCAAAAATTGCAACAGTGCCGGCAGGACCCACTGCAGGAACCCAGTCGGCATCCTCGTCCAGTTTCAGGTCGGGCTGCCTGCCCATCAGGTGGCTGCCAGGAACGAAAATCGTTGCGCCATTGACCTCGGTAAAATCGTCCAGCATCCACATCGCATTGCACACAACAGCGGGAGAAATCACCCTGGGGTTGTCAACCCCGATAACGTGGCGTCCTTTGTGTACGGCACGTGTGATGGAGCCAGGTTTTACAAGCGTCTCTTTGCGTTCATTGGTGGGTGGTGGCATCCAGAACTGATCGGTATGAAACTCCCTGGTTCCGCCGGGATGGGCGATATGGGCATGGAAGGAAGAAAGCAGATACTCCGAGCCCAGCACATGATCGACCACTTCCCGAAAACCGGGATGAAACAGGATGTCACGAAATACTTTGCCCTTGTTAACCAGAAATCTTACCAGCTGTTTTTTGTTACGATTGATCGTGGATTTACGAAGTAGCGCTTCTGCCTCCATCTGTTCGGAAAGACGTGTGAGCACTGCACTGACCTCTGCCTGAGACAGAGCATTTGCGAGCAGGCAATAACCAAACTCATCCATATTCTCTTTTGCAAGTTTAAGATCTTGCGTTGCCTGGGGACGTGATGTGGGCATCTGGTTAAAGTGGTCGATTAACATGCGTTTTCTCCGAGAGGGGACGCCTTAGCTGTTCCAGGAGTCGGGATTTTCAGGGGTCGGACGACGGGCATCAAACTCATCATAATTACAGACGGCAAGCAGTAAACCAAAGGTACGTCGTGGGTGGATGAATCCCGTGGAAACCTTGTTAGGGGAGTCCTCCCAGCCGCCGCCGGTTGATATGACCCGTTCCCTGATCACTGGTAGATCATTGGTATGGGTTGAGGCCATATAGATGCCACCGATACCCCCGGTTCTTGCGACAAATCGCCCGGCCGCCTTCTCGTGATCGTAAGGGTCCAGGTACTCCAGACTATCGAGACCCGCGCCTTTGCGAGCGTCGAACCAGGTGATGGCAGAGTGGTAGCCCCATACCTTACTGGTGTAGTAGTTGGTCAGTTTGTCCTCGATTCCGAACAGATCGCTGTAGAATGCAATGCACTCATCAAGGTTTGGCGCGTTGTAGGTGATTTGCCAGATTTTGTCCATCAGGCCCACTCTTTCCCGTTCTGCGACCGGACTCAGAATCACCCCGGTATTCCGTAAATCCTGAGGATAGACGACAAACCGGTCGCCCTGTTGAGTTATCCTGATACCGGCCTGCTCGATTCGGGCAGCAACTGCACCGGGGTCGGCGAGGGCAAAACCGCCGGCGAAGAGTCCCCGTTTGCCACCTTTTATAAAATCAGCGACTGGCCCGGGACCTTTGGGTTCGTAGAGCTCCAGCTGATCGAAACCCCATTGGAGCGTTACACGTCTGGCGTTGGCATCGGTATCTAAAGTGTCATCCACGATGACGCTGTCAAAAATGGCATTGAGGCCAGTAGCCGCCTCATCTGCATTGGGCACGGCCAGTGCCACCCGGTCTGTCTGTTCAAGCATGATTTACTCCTGTTCCAATTAACTTTGCCATGCCATAATGCGGGAGTCGAGGCTGGAACCTGTACTCTCTCTACTTCCATAACATACCATATCTTTTTGATCCGGATTATATTCGGCCTGGCTATATCCAGCTTCAGTCAGTACCGGCTTTGAGGAACGATTTCCTTGCGCCTGCTGATTTCCATAACCGGAAAGCTGATTTGGTCTGGACTGCGGAACGATATCTCCCTTTCATAATATTGAACCGATACGTGATTCGTCGTAACCTGCCGGAAAGCTGACTGGACAGATCAAATGAACGAACAACCGATTCACATTGAGGTCTTCACCGATTTCGTTTGACCCTGGTGCTACATCAATACCGTGAGTGTTGAGAAACTAATGCAGGAATCCGACCTTCTGATTACCTGGGCATACTACCCGCTGCATCCCGAAACACCCATCAAAGGCATACCACTTGCCGACTTGTACCCCGGTCAACGTGAACAAGGACGCTACGTACAGCAGGAAATTCAGACTATCGCCGATGAACTGGGCCTGCCGTTTGGAAAGCGCAAGATGATCTACAACAGTCGCTGCTCTCAGGAACTCGCCAGCTGGGCGGATACCCAGGTGGAGGGCCAGCAACTTCACGATGCGCTATATGCCGCCTATTTCGTAGACAACTTGGATATCAATAACCTGGACGTGCTGATGGACCTGGTTCGTCGTGCGGGTCTCGATGTCGACAGCGCATGCAATGCCATGGAGACTCGCGCTTTCTCAGCCAAAATCGACGAGGATTGGCGACGAGCACGAGAACAGGGACTCACCGGCGTACCGACCTTTCTGTCAGGTGAAACCTACGTGCTTGGCTACCATCCCATCGACAGGATGATGCGCTTTGTTAACCATTTGCGAGAACTACGTGCTGGACGAGGGTTGCAAACGCCATGACGAATTCCGGGCGAACGTTCGTTGCCGCCGGCAGTGGCGGCATTCCGGAGTCTCGCTGATGGCTGGCAATGGCGCTGCGCATCCGCAGTTGCCACCCCGCGCCGAAGTGGTGGTTATCGGCGGCGGTGTGATTGGCTGTTCGATCGCCTACCACCTTGCGCGGTCCGGCCGCTCCGATGTCCTGTTGCTGGATCGCCGGCAACTCACATCGGGAACAACCTGGCACGCAGCGGGCCTCATCGGCCAACTGCGGCCGTCGATCAACATGACAAACCTCGCCCGCTATACCCGCGAATTGTATGACAGCCTCGAAGCAGAAACCGGCCAGGCGACGGGTTATCGCCGTTGCGGGTCGATCTCCTTCGCGACCAATGCCCAGCGATTGGAGGAACTCAAGCGCAGCGCCTCCATGGCCAAGGTGTTCGGTCTGCAGGTCGATGTATTGTCCGCGAAAGCCATCGGAGAGCGGGTACCGCTGCTGAACACCAGTGGTGTACTCGGCGGGATTCACATCCCGACCGATGGCTATGCGAATGCGGTAGACATTACTCAAGCACTTGCCAGCGGCGCCCGGGCAGCCGGTGCACGGATTTTCGAGAACGTACCCGTGACGGCGATCCGCACGGGTCCGGGCCATGTAACTGGCGTTTCCACCGGGCAAGCTGAGGTCGCCGCGGATTGCGTAGTGATCTGCACTGGTATGTGGACCCGGGACCTCACCGCATCCATCGGCGTCAACGTCCCACTGCACGCCTGCGAACATTATTACGCGCTTTTCGAGTCCGTCGAGGGGCTTGACGCGAGCCTGCCTGTCATCCGGGATTACGATGCATGTACATACTACAAGCACGATGCGGGCAAGCTGCTGGTCGGCGCTTTCGAACCCAATGCCCGTCCCTGGGGTATGGATGGCATTCCCGACGATTTCAGTTTCGATGAGATCGTCGGCGACTTCGATCACTTCGAACCGATCCTGCGAAGCGCCATGGCGCGCGTGCCGGCCCTGGCGAGGGCCGGGTTGCAGAAGTTCTTCTGCGGCCCGGAAAGTTTCACGCCGGACAATCGCTACCACATCGGCAAGTCGCCCGAATTCGATAACTGCTTTGTCGCGGCCGGCATGAATTCCATTGGCCTGCAGTCCGCCGGCGGTATCGGCAAGGTGGTCAGCGAGTGGATCAATGCAGGTCATCCGCCTGTCGATCTCTGGGAAGTGGACGTGCGCCGCAACCTGCCCTTCCAGCGTAACCGCAAGTACCTGCACGACCGGGTGTCCGAGAGCCTGGGACTGCTCTACGCCACCCACTACCCGCACCGCCAGTTCGAGACCGCGCGGGGGGTACGCCGCTCACCGCTGTTCGAACGCCTGCGGGCGGCCGGTGCCTGCCACGGTGAAACCGCGGGCTGGGAACGGCCCAACTGGTACGCGCCACCTGGTGTGCCCGCAGAGTATGAATACAGCTATGGGCGCCAGAACTGGTTCGACTACTCGGCGGCGGAACACCGGGCGGTGCGATGCAACGTCGGCTTGTTCGACCTGTCCTCGTTCGCCAAGTACCGGCTCGAGGGGCGGGATGCCGCACAGGTGCTCAACCGGGTCTGCGCCAACGACATCGATGTGCAGCCCGGACGCATCGTCTACACCCAGTGGCTGAACGAGCGTGGCGGCATAGAAGCGGATTTGACCGTCACACGCCTGGATGAACAAAGCTTCCTGATCGTCACCGCTGCCGCGACCGAAGTCCGCGACTTTTACTGGCTCAAGGCACACATCCCGGCAGACGCGCACTGCGTGCTGACCAACCTGACTTCTGCAATGGGCGTCATTTCCCTGATGGGCCCGAAGTCTCGTGAGTTTTTGCAAACACTGACGCCGTCAGACCTGTCCAACGAGGCGTTCCGGTTCGGAACCAGCCGGGAGATCGAACTGGGCTATGCGCTGGTGCGGGCCTCGCGCATCACCTATGTCGGCGAACTCGGCTGGGAGCTGTACATACCCACTGAGTTCGTCGTCGGGGTCTACGAGGCGATTACCGCTGCCGGGGAAGCGCACGGTCTGGTGCATGCCGGCTATCACGCCCTGGATTCCCTGCGCATTGAGAAGGCCTACCGGCACTGGGGTCACGACATCACCGATGAAGACTCGCCGCTCGAGGCAGGCCTCGGATTCGCCGTCAAGTTCGACAAGCCCGGTGGCTTCATCGGCCGTGAAGCACTGCTCCGCCAGAAGACAAAGGGTGTTCCCAGGCGTCTGGTCCAGTTCCGGCTTTGCGATCCACTGCCGTTGCTCCATCGCACTGAGCCTGTCTGGTGCGAGGGCAGGATCGCCGGCCATATAACATCCGGCAACTACGGCCACAGCCTCGGTGGCAGTATTGGTCTGGGTTATGTGGATGTCTCCCTGGTAAAAAACCTGCCTGCAGCCCAGGCGGGCCAATTCGAAATCGAGGTGGCCGGGGAACGGATTCCCGCGGAAGCTTCGCTTAGGCCGATGTACGACCCGTTCAGTAAACGCATTCGCTGCTGAGTGTGCAGGGTGGAGCCCGGGGCGCACTCCGGCGTTACTGTGTGAGCAGTAAAAATTACTTGAATCCCTTTAAATCACTCCACTAAGTGCCGGAGATACCTACACGCTACCAGTCAAGCCCGTCGAGTACCTCTGCAATGGATTCGCCGCGCAGGCCATCCTTTACCGCGGCATAGGCCGTGCCGTCCAGTTCAACCAATCTTTGAGCAGCGGCGAGAGCGGTTTCGCGCAGTTCTTCGATCGCAACAACTTCGTCCAGGAATCCCGCGTCCTGTGCATTTTCTGGCGAGAACAAGGTCGCACCGATGGCGGCTCTGGCGAGATGGCGTTTGGAGAGCCGTTCACGTGCCAGCATGAGGCCGAACGGTGGCAAGCTCATGCCGATGGAAGTTTCATTCAGGCCGATGTTGAAGTTTCCGGCGGTGCCGACCCGGTAGTCAGCCGTCAACAGGCAAAATGCACCAAGGGCGATCGCGTGCCCAGGGGCTGCAATGACCAGTGGCTGAGGCAAACCGTACAGACGCATCATCAGCCTTGCACCTGCAAGGCGCATGGTTCTGGCCGCTTCCACGTCGCCGCTGCGAATTACTTTGAGATCGAAACCACCGGAAAAGAGACCCGGTCGACCGGTCAGCAGTACCGCCCTGGCGTCGTCTGCGGCGCGATCAAGCGAGGCGTTAACGGCAGCAATCATATTCGGCCCGAAGGCGTTGGCCTTGCCGTCATCCATGGTCACGATCGCGATGTCGTCGATGATTTCGTAGTGCGTAAGTTCCGTCATATGGTCAGTTCCTTAATTTGTAAGCGTGTGGCTGCTGCTCGATCCTGGATTCTCGCAATCCCTCGACGATTTCCACATCAGTCAGTATACATTTTTGATCTGGGAGAAATGCCGTTTAAAACGTATCTGAGACTTCAATACAGCGTTAATTGACACTATGACTCAATCCAATCATGTATTCGCTGCTGGTAGTTTTGCATCATTTCAAATTCACCGCGACGTTGGAAAAAAGTCACTCCTTTTAAAGCTCCAACATTTCGCACACAAGTGTTCGACTCTCAAAATTGACTCTTTCATTTACCACCTCAAGGTAGCCAGTCATGAAATCCTCTTTAGCGCCAGTGTATTTTTCAAAAATCCAAAATTTGAGTTTGACGAAGTCAAATGTTGAATCAAGAATTTTGGCATGTTCAAAGTCGATAAATCGATCAAACCTGTTTTGGTACGTCGATCAGCTTCACTCATCCTCCCAGGGATCATAGCTCCCGAAGTTCCACAGGTTCCCTTCCAGATCACGGCAGGAATAGCCCCTTCCGCCGTAGTCCTCGTCCTTTGGAGCCATTACGACCCGAGCGCCTGCAGCGGCGGATGTGGCATGGTGTGCATCGACATTGGCAACGATAACGTATGGGCTCTGCGATACCGGTGAATCTGGCGTCGCCAACGGCTGTTGCAGTTTGCCGAAGTCGTCGTCAACAGCGGACCCGAGCATTACCATGCCGTTTCCAAACACCAGCTGGGCGTGAGCGATTGAGCCATCCTCCTCCTGTACAACCAGATGACGCTGGAAACCAAAGGCCTCACAAAGCCAATCGATAGCCTTGGCGGCATCCCGATAGCGTATCGTGGGAATAATCGTTGCCGTGTTCTTGTTTGATGATCCAGTCATGTGTGGAGTCCACGGGAAATACGTCAGTACAAGCAAGAGTATCGTGATCGAACTGGAAGGTCGAGCAGCATGTAGCGATCCATTAAAGCAATGTTGCAGGACACCTCTCGGTGATGAGTTGTCGAATTACCAAATCCACTGTCTTGCGATGCAATGGACGAACTTGTGTCGGTGTCGGGAGCGTTAACACACCACTACTGTGTGTGCCGACTGCAGTAGCTGATAAAGATGACAGAGCCCAGCACTGTCCATAGCAAGATTGTCAACCACTCGTGGGGCCATGTCAGTGCACTCTCACTCCAGGGAAGAAAGGCTGACAAAAGACCCAATGCCAGGATAACGGCTCCGTAACCCACCAGGTTCGGGTGAGATACTCGAAATGGACGTGGCATGTCAGGTTCAGTTCGTCGCAACACAAGAAATGAGATTGCGACAAACAAGAAAGCGATAGTGATGGCAAAACTGCCACTATTGATTAGCCATACAAGTATGGTGCGTCCAAACAAAGGGGCGAGAATTGACAAAATACCAATGACTAAAATGCCAACGTAAGGCGTTCTATATTCAGTGTGTAGCTTCGCGAACGCAGCAGGCAAATGCCCGGACTCCGCGAGTGCATACATGACTCGTGACGAGCCGACTATGAATGCGTTCCAACTGGTGAGAATACCGCCGATACCGCCGAGTACCAAAATGGTACCTGCCCATTGCCCACCCCACAAAGCTGTGGCTGCATCCGCTGTGGCCATGCTTGATTCTGCGAGATTTGGCGTGGGTAATCCGAATCCAACCGAAGCTGATATAAAGATGTACCAGAGCACGGCGCAGGCAACAGAGATGACTAACCCAAGTTTAACAGGCTATTTTAAAACTTGATGAATATCAATATGTTATGATGACAAAAAAGTTGTTCTGGCACTACAAATGGAAAATCTAGCCTGTTTCTGGTGTTTTTTTCCTCAGTTCGATGACCGCCTTTTGGATCCCACCAGGTGACTCGCTAATGCCAAGCGCCTGGTAAATCTCGCGTTGTGGAGTCTCGGCGACTGTGGCTTTACGAACGTGCAACGCACAGTCATCAGCGCGGCGGAAGGTCGCGGTAATGCGCTGCTGCCCATTCAGGATGCGGCGCAGCAGGCTCCAGCTTTCACTTTGCCCGTGCTGCCGCAGTCGGCGTCGTATGACCTGCACCAGTTGGTAGGCAATCACGGTGATAAACAAATGCCCTTCGGTGCGCAGGGCTTTGTGGTGATAGATCGGGCGCAGCCCCAGTTCGGACTTCAATGACCGGAACACGGCTTCCAGATCAGTCAGCGTGATGTACGTGCGCCACAGGGTTTCCTCATCCCAGTCGGTTTGGTTGCTGCGCAGGCAGTACACCCCCGGATGGGTCAGCATGGAGCCGTTGACCGGTTGTCGACGCCAGGTAATGGCGATTGCCTGAGTGCCGTCCTCGCTGCTGGTAACGTCAATATCGTAATGCTGCGCCACCCCGCGGCTCTTCTCCTTCAGGCGCCCAATGCGTTGCCATATTTTGTCGATGCGTTTCTGTGTGCGCGGTCTTGACAGTCCTACCGAGAGCGTCGTCAGGGCGTTTTCAAAGCGCTTGGCGAGGCGCTCGGCAATGGCCTTCTCCTTTTCTTCCCGCGCCTCGGAATAGCAATACAGACGCGTCTCCTGGCCATCTTCGGACAGCACCTTGTGCAAGTGCACCGGCTGCTGTGTTGCCGTCGTCACCGTCATCGCCGACGCGAGATCAAAGGTGCGCTTGCGCTCGCGGCTCACTACCAGATAGCGATAGCCTTGCGCCGCCAGCCAGGTAATATTATCTTGTGTGGCGATACCGCGATCCATCACCACCAAAGCACCCTTTGGAGCCTGCAGTGCAGTGAGCATCTCGGCCAGCGTGTGCGGCTCGCTGACGTTGCCAGCAAACACCTGCGAGCGCCGCACAAAGCTGCTGGCATCCAGCATGAGGCCCAGTGTGAGTAACGGACAATCGCTGCGTTTCTCCTTGGAATGACCGCGTTGTGCTTTCTCCTGGGAGCCAGCATCCCCCTCAAAATAGGTATTCGTCAGATCGTACAGCGTCACCGTCGGTTGCAACTCGAACAGGGTCATTGCGGCGCCGAACAAATGTGCCTCAATCGCCTCCCGATGCGCCATCAGTGCATCGGAGGCCCGGTATAGCTGCATCAGGCTGTAGTTCTCGAAGTCGACCTGCAGCAGATCCCCCAGCGCACTGGTGTCGCGCAGCCAGCGGTGCGTCGCACGTTCCGAACCCGGCGCCGCCAGGCGGCCAATGATCGATGCCACCGCCGCCGCCTGTTGTCGGCTGTTCAGCCCCAATTGCGCCAGTAGCGCTGGCAACCCCACCTGCTGCATCGCCCACAAAGCAACATGCTCAACCCCCACTGTGCGCGGACGAACCAGTTGCAGTGAGTCCACATCGACGCGGTGCAAGTCGCCAGCCGATGACGTGTCATCAGCGTCAATGTTGGTTTCGGCCTGCCGGCTGATCAACTGCGCCACGATGCGTTGCGCGTGGTCCTCTACTGCTTCCGGATAGTCCATGAGCGTTGCCTGACCAGCGAGCAGATCATCCAGACGTTGGTACAGCAGCGGCCACTGTGCTGGCGGCAAATCGAAGTGCGCACCGAGGTTCAACAACGTGCGTTGGCGCACTTTGTTGCCGATGCGTACGGACTTAACCAGGCGAAAGGTGAAGTAGTGATCCTGGGTACCGACGGTGCGCGTTTTGGTACGTCGAATAAACATGGCGGGGATACTACAGGGGGTGTCTATAAATGTCAATACCCTAAAATACGATTATGGCACTACATTAGCCTTCTGGCGATCCGTCTCAATATAAATCAGCGACTTACGAGCAGAAAAACTTCAAAAAATTGGCAAAACAGCTCATTTAACCACGCAATGTGTTAAACATGGGCTAACAGACGTCCAATTTGTTGGGAAGGCAGGTCGATTTCTTCTGCGGATTGAGGAATAACATCGAATCCGACCAACATTGCAGGAACCATGATCAGCACTGCCAGAATGCCGCTTATGGGCGTTGCGATGAGTGGCTCGGCGTTGACGGCAGCACCGTTGAATGCCGCACCACTGATGAGCAGTATGCCAGCAAATATGATCAATCCAGTCACCAGGGACTGTGCGTATGCGGCCATACTGATACCGCGATAGTTCAGGGCAGTGATGATTGCTGCACCGGTCGCACCCACGATGACAAAGCCCATGTCCACGTCTGCACCTAACACATTCCACAATGTGCCGATCCGAATTTGAGGTAACAGGTACTCAATTGCTGCAGGAAGTGCCACCGCCTCAAACAAGCACACGTTGACATATGAAAATAACAACGCCCACGTGCATACGAAACTCCAACCGCCGCCCAGAGCGCGAGCTGTATATATGTGTTCACCACCAGCTTTAGGCATCGCAGCCGCAAGTTCACTGTAGGTGAGTCCAATTAGCGTGATGGCCAAACCACCAACAGAGAACGCGATAAGGGTGCCCACGGTGCCAGCCTCGGTGAGCCAAACACCAGTCATCAGGACCCAACTCCAGCCAATCATAGCGCCAAACGAGAGGGTGATAACCTCACGTCGCTTCAACACTTTGGCGAATCGTGTTGTCTCTGTCATTGGATAGGAACTCAAGAGGCAATTCGGAGAGGTAAACTCCTCAATCGTTGCCCGGTAGCACCGAAAACTGCACTTGCGACCGCGGGTGCGACAGGAGGCAGACCAGGTTCACCAACACCTGTAGGTTCTGTACCGCTATCCACGATGACAACATCCACAGCTGGCGCTTCATTCATCCTTAAAATCGGGTAGTCATGAAAATTACTTTCCCTGAACGCGCCGTTCTCGAGTTCCAGATTCCCGAATAACGTGGCAGTCAATCCGAACATAACAGCACCTTCCATCTGTGCTCGAACAATGTCGGGATTTACAGCTATGCCGCAATCAACAACGCAGGTAACCTTGTGAACCTTGATCTGGTTGTTTTCAATAGAGACTTCAGCGATCTCCGCAACATCGGTGGAAAATGAATGATGTGCGGCGAACCCGAGATGACGGCCGGGTGCAGGAGTCATCTTCTTCATGTGTTCATTTGCCACCCTGATCACATTGTTGAGACGAGGATTGTTTTTGCTGTTGTTCAGACGAAATTCAACCGGGTCGACTCCAGCTTCTGCAGCCAGTTCATCAATCATGCTTTCCTTCGCGAATGCAGTATAGGAATGACCAACAGATCGCCAGAAGGTCAAGGGAATATCGTGCTCAACAGTGGTGTGATTCACGGTAATATTCTCGAAGTCATAGTCTTCATACAAGCCTTCGATACTGGAATGGTCGACGATCCATCCTTCGAATGCATCACTGGACAACCCGACCATAAAATCGATTGTTCCATCGCCGAGGCCTGGATACAGTCCCGGCATCATGTTTTTAAGCGTCCGGGGCATGATGTTGCCGCCAACTCGTTTGGCTTGCCATGCTGTAATACTGCCGTCCTTATCTACACCGGCCTTGATTTTCATCAGTGATGCCGGGCGATAAACACCGTGTTTAATGTCGTCTTCCCGTGACCAGAGCAGGTGAACAGGTTTTCCTGTTGCGACTGCCACTTCTGTTGTCTCGATGATATGAGTCAACGTACCACGACGACCGAAAGCACCGCCCAGATAGGTATTATGAGAACGAACCTTTTCCACTGGAATACCAGAAAAACGGGAAACGAGTCCTTGTGCAACACCAACGCCCTGTGTGCCTGACCAGACATCTGCTTCACCATTCTCGATTCTGACGACAGCGTTCATGGGTTCAAGGGGAGCGTGCGCCAGATAGGGAGCCCAATATTCACTTTCCACAATGCCGGTAGCCGCTGTAAATCCCCCGGCAACATCACCGGTTTCAGTATCGATAAGCCCTTCGTCAGCCTGCATGGCTTGCTGGTAATCACTTTGAATTTTGTCTGAGTTGATTTTTGACAGCGCGACTTCTTCCCACACAGGCTCGAGTTTCGATGCAGCCGTTTTTGCCTGCCAGTATTTTTCCGCAACCACGGCAACTCCGCTGGAGATTTCCAGCACATGGGTGACGCCGGGCATCTTTTCAGCGGTTGATTTGTCGACAGAAACAAGTCTGGCGCCTGCAACCGGTGACCGTCTGACGACAGCATGATGCATATCCGGTATATCAATATCTATGCCGAAAACAGCAGTTCCTGTTGACTTGACTACGGCATCAATTCGCGAGAAATCCTTACCAATATATTTGAACTCATTGATTGATTTCAGTGCTGTATTTTCGCTTGCCGTTAATGTCGTTGCGGTAGCTACAAATTGACCATATGGGTGGCGTTCACCGTTTGCGATGATGTGCGCATCTTCTGTTGTAATGTCGTGCCTGCCAACACCAAGATCTATCGCAGCTGCATCTATTATCAACGCTCTGGTATCGGCGCCTGCCTGCCTCAGTTGCATAAAGTGTGCGCTGATTGAACTGCTACCGCCTGTAATCTGAACGCCAATGGCCGGATTTACGTAATCTTCGTGTGCCCCGGCGAATGCAACGTCCAGATTTGCAGGATGAATGTCCAGTTCCTCACCGATGATAGTGCCGAGACCGGTAGTCACTCCCTGACCCATCTCATCTCGTGGGCAGTAGAACCTAATGTTATTGTCTGGTGTAATTTGCAGGAAAGCGTTGGGCACAAATCCATTTTTTGACATTACAATCGGTAATTCACTTGAGGAGCAGCCCGAAAGAGAAAAACCGACGACCAGTCCGCCGCCAACTATACCTGTGGCTTTTAAAAAGCTTCTGCGAGAGAAATTAACAGTGTTCATGAATTAATCTCCCTGCCGGCAGAAGCATCGTACGCAAGACTGCCATTTGCGACCCCGATTATGGCTTTCTTTATCCTGGGATAGCAGCCACATCGACAGATGTTACCTGCCATCGCCGCATCAACTTCGGCTTCAGTTGGCGCCGGGTTGTATTTTAACAGTGAGGCTGCTGACATGATCTGCCCTGACTGGCAGTAGCCACATTGTGGAACGCTGATTTCAACCCATGCCTGTTGCAACGGATGCATGTCTTTTGGCGTACCCAAACCTTCGATAGTCGTGATGTCCTTACCGGCGACAGAAGAAACAGGCATATTGCAGGTTCTGGCGGCTGCACCGTCAATATGCATGGTGCAGGCGCCGCAAAGCCCTGCTCCGCAACCATACTTTGATCCTTTCAGCTTGAATGTATCCCTCACTACCCATAGCAGAGGGGTATTTGGATCATCATCTGTTTCAACGGTATTTCCATTCAGGGTGAACTTGATCATAGCTTGACTTCCGGATTTTAAGGTTGGGTGTTTATTCCGATGCCCCAACTGAGCATTTTACCTTTTTATCTTTGCCAACGTTAACTCTGTTGTGGAAAAACTGAATGTGGCAAGCCACTTTGGTACCATTAGCGGTGCTTCTCACCGGACCAACGAGTCATCACTGACGCCCGGGGTCAGGTGGGTGAGATCCTTACAAGGGTGCAGACCATGGAATTCACAATGAGCCCCGCGGCGATTGGAGGCGCCATCTTTTGGATGATATGAAGCAGGCTCAGGCACTTCCCTTCTGGGGTAAGGGAGAAGCGCTACCTAAAACGAAAAGGCTCAGGGAACCGGGCGATCGTGGCTTTGCTGCCATAATCAAGATCTTTGCGCGTACATGGCCATACCTGCTTCCCCACATGATCGGATCGCTCCAGCGTGCCCAATCCTGATGCCATTAGAGTGCCGGGGCACTGGCAGGCCTGGAAGTTATAAAGTAACCACACCATGAGTGCCATCCACGGTAATTGTCTGCCCGTCAGCAATACGTCTGGTCGCGTCCCCCAGACCCAGTACCGCGGGTATGCCATACTCGCGTGCAACGATTGAACCATGTGACAGTATGCCGCCGATATCCGTTACCAGGCCAACCGCCTGTGGAAACAGTTGCGTCCAGGCAGGTGTTGTTGTTGGACACACCAGAATTGTCCCAGGCTTCATATCATCGAAATTTGAGGGAGACAGGATCAGGCTGACAGGCGCGGTAATCTGCCCCGGGCTGACCGGTGAGCCTTCTAGTACATCACTGGTCGTTTCCTGCCCATCATCTTCCGATACCCGACCTTTCAGCCAGACCGGGACCTTACCTGCGTGCATAGGCGGAGTGAGTCTTCGCCGTGCTTCTTGTAATTGCTGACGACCGGCAGTGCGTTGCCGGTACTCCGGGAGAGCGTCATCCGCCAGCAAAGCTCGTATGGATCGACCCAGTTCTTCGTAATTGAGAAAGAAGATGTCATCAGGTTTGGATAATGTACCTGTTTCCTGAAGTCGCTCTCCCAGTTCTTTGGCTAGTGGTCTGAGAACAGTCCATGCTTCTCCCAGATGAAACATGGATTTTTCCCGGTTCGGATAATAATAACGGGCACGCCACAGAAGCCATCGAAATTGCCACCATAGCTTTCCTCTGAAGTGCTTTCCGGCCTCACTAACAGTTGCACGACGCTTTTTCCTCAACTCCCGTTGATTGCTGATCGGATCGTAATTTTCCTGGAGTATCAAGGCATGCAGGCTTCGGGCAATATTCTCCGGATTTTCTGCTTCCGAGGGTTCTGCAAAGTCAAGTGTAAAAATCTGATGTCCATAATCTTCCATGTAAGCATCGATCTGGCCGCAAACAGAATGACCAAGTGGATGAGCCCGTAACTCATCCAGTAGACGTGCCGGGGAAGCCATGACTGCAGCCTGGTACAGGTGTTCAACACCCCGTATCTGACGCGCAATCTTCCACAGGGTCACATGAGCTTTAAATGCGGGTGACTTGAGCCCGCTCAGAAACTGTCCGCTGGCAAATTTCCCATCTGAATGTTCCTGTAAAAAGTTCTGCAGTTGAAACTCTGTACCGCGGGTCAGGGAAAAGGCATTCCAGACGCCACCATCGTACCAGTATCTCGCATCAGCCATCGACATCGCTCTGATACCGGAACGCAATTGTTCCGGAGTGGCAGAGTCAAGGTCAAGAGCCCGCCAACGCCGCACTTCCCGCAGATACCTGGGCAGCGAGATGTAGCGCCACTTCAGTACCCACAGGAACCACATGCGAAACTTTAGCCACCGCATACGTATCCATCCCTGTACTTTTTGTATTCTTTTCGAACGCAGTACTTCTGGCAGCCGCAATATATTGCGCACCGGCAAACGACCGGTGCGCGGCGGTGGGCCAAGATGTCTGTAGGCATAACCGTTAATGGTTGTCTGTACGATAAAACATGCCGGTGGCTGAGTATCCACGTAGTGGTAGCCGCCGTTCCTGACCAAATTCATACCCCAGTAATGCTGCAGGGAGATCTTCATATGCATGTCCTCAAACAGTGTCGAAACAGGATCCGGGATGTGCTCGACAAGTTGTGACCGGGCAAGAAATGCACTGGGTTCCGGCGCCTCCCAGCGAACGTCAGCGAGAGGCGGCGGCGGTAAATTGGTAATGGGTCGTGACTGCAGCAGCCAGAGCCCGCCATCAGAGAACAGCCACTCAATATCCTGGGGAACGGCATCGAATGCGCTTTCCACCTCACAGGCAAGATCATGCAATTGCCTCAATGCATCTGTAGTGAGCGATTCCCGTTGTCGGTCCTCCGGTTCAACAGCTGTATATCGCGTACCTTGTCCTTCATCCGCGATCACCATCTGCTCTTTCGCACCGATGACCGAAGTCTTGACGGCATAAGATGAGCGATCAATGTTGAATGAGTCTGGCGTGACTTCCCCACTGACGATCGCTTCGCCCAGTCCATAACTGGCATTGACAATCATTTCGTCACGGGCGCCGGTCGCCGGATTCACCGTGAACAGCACACCGGAAACCTGTGCCGGCATCATCTCCTGCACTACCACCGCCATTGCGATCTGTTCCCGGGAGATACCCATCTGGTGCCGGTAGGCCAGTGCTGGTGAGTTCCACAGGGATGCCCAGCAGTTCTGCACTGCCGTAATCAACGGCTCCAGACCCTTCACATGGAGATAAGTATCCTGTAGTCCCGCGAAGGAATGATCCGGTTGATCCTCCGCTGTTGCCGAAGAGCGTACTGCTACAGAGGCGAAGGAGAGTTTCCCATAGGTCTGTTTGATTTCTTCACGCACAACGTCTGGAATCGAGCCCGTTTCAAACAGGTTCCGGATCTGTCTGCTGGCAGAATCAAAGGAAATTCGGCCATTGATAACCTCTGGTCTGACCAGATCATTGAGCCGTTCACGAAAATCGTTTGATTCCAGAAACAGATGATAGGCACTGGTCGCGATGTGGAACCCGCTCGGCACCGGGAACCCGGAAGTAGCCAGGTATCCCAGAGATCTGCCTTTTCCGCCAAACTGTTCCAGTGACGATACTGTCGCCAAAGGGTAGATATAATGTTCTGTCATTAGTTTGATGTATTTACTTGAACTGGCAAATGTTCTATCACTCAGTCGTCATGAGGATGAGCAATAGTGATCTGTCGATCAGCCTGCACAGTTTGCATAGATACGGCGCCATCCGGCCAGGTCACCGTGATGTCCGCCCCGGTCGCTGCACCCAGGCCAAAGTGCACTTCATAGGGATTGTGGGAAACATAATTGTTACTGCCGCCCATCTCACGCACCTGCCTTCTGCCCGTCGGAACGACAGCCGCAATGTGGGCGCCGACCCCAAACCGATTGGCGCCATTACCCTGCAAACGAATGCTCAGATAGTGATTGTCGTTATTGGATTCGTTTCTGTAATAGACAACATGATCCTGACCATTGTTGGTAATCACAATATCGATATCGCCATCCCGTTCAGCATCGAAACAAGCGACGCCTCGACCCTGCCCCTTGTTTATCAACTTCACGTCTGTGGCTTTCTCTTCAAAGAAACCACCGCCCTGGCCATGGAAAAACCGCACCTGATCGATGGTAAAGTCTTTGTCCAGTTCGTGTAGCCAGCCGTTGACGTGAAACAAGTCAAGATTGCCGTCATTATCAAAGTCCATGGCACATACCCCCCAGCCCCAATCGCCGTTGGCTACTTCGGCAATATCCGTCAAATCCTCGAACTCACCATTGCCATAGTTACGGTAATACCGGTTGCCAAAGTGCTCACCACCAACGACGTCAAGGGTGTAAATCGAGGTGACGAACCAGTCCATATCACCGTCGTTATCCAGGTCCGCCACTGCCGCTCCCATCCCGGCCCTGATCGGTGATCACCTGCCGGTTGGTCGTCCGGGTGAAAGTACCGTCGCCGTTGTTTAAGAATACCTGGCTGGTGTCGAGATCCGCTGACATCAACAGGTCGCCATCACCGTCGCCATCGATATCAGAGAGGTTCGGCGTGAACGACCAGTCCCGGGGTTTAATGACGAGTCCATCGGCGATGCCGGAATCAATACTGGTATTCGTAAATGTATGATCACCGTTGTTGCGCCAAACGGTTTCGGTATCCTCCCCAGGTTCACGGGAAGCGCCCCAATGGGCCAGGAACAGATCGAGAAAACCATCCATGTCGTAGTCATAGAAAGTGGCTGACACCGTGTTGATTGCCTGCATCTGCAAACCTGAAACGATGCTGATGTCTTCAAACTCTCCATCCGTGTCGATTCGATTCTCGAACAGATAAACCCGTTGTTCACTGCTCCCAATGAAGAGATCCAGATCGCCATCACCATCGATATCGCCGAAGACCGGTCCACTGCCCCAGTGAATCAGGTCTACGTCAACCGCGGCAGCGATATCGACGAACGTACCATCCCCCTGATTTTCATACAGAGCATTCGGCTCGACATTGCCTCCCACTACATAGAGATCAACGTCACCATCACCATCGTAGTCCGCTGCCGCAAGGCCACTACTGAACTGTTCGGGTTCGCTCTGGGAAATCAAATTACCCATATAGGGCCGGCTTAGCCCTGATTCCAGGTCTCTGTTAAACAGGATTTCATCAGGCTCAACAATTGTGTTGACTGCTGGCGGAGGAGATGGCGTAAACGGCGCAGACGATGAACCGCCGCCGCCACATCCTGTTGTCAATATCAATACAACTCCCGGGAGAGCGACTGATTGCAGGGACCCTACACGCTGAAATGTCACCATATATCGCCAAACAGGGAAAGCAACGTGAACTCTCGCTCACGTTGCTTATCCGGAGCAAAGAACGCTACAGATTCGGCTTGTACCTGACGGTCAAACCAATGCGTCGCGGCTCGGTAAGCCAGGCGACGTCAAAGGCATATTCCCGAACACGGATTTCGTCCGCTATGTTCTGCACCCAGGCGCTGACTTCCCACTCACGGGAAGGCGAGTCCCAGATGGCCCGGGCATCCCAACGCATATATCCCTGAATCTTCTGGTATTCGATATTACCGGAATTAGGAAACATGTGGCTCCTGTAGGTTGCCGTGGTCAGGACAGAGATCTCACCCAGCGTCGCCAGTTCCCGTGCATAGGCCAGCGTCAACGAGCCTTTGTGTTTCGGTTGCTGTGGCAGGTTTCTGCCGGTTGCATCTCTCGGCGCCGCTATATCGGCACTCATCCGCATACCCGTCTCATTGTCAATCCAGGACCAGTTAGAAGGTGCCTTCGTCGGCGTTATCACGATTGAAAAAGAACGCCTGGGAAGGACCAACGGAGGAATCCAGAAATGCATAAAACCCGGACAGCCGCCAGTTGTCATCGATGTACCAGGTTCCTTCCAGTTCCGCCCCCCAGATCTCCGTGCCGTCGATATTGTTGGTGTACTCGAGGAACGGGTTTTCCCGTGAGATAAGTTGCGATTCGTTGGTGATCTGCTGCTGCTCGTTGAGGTGGAAGCCATCAAAATCCTGGAAGTAGGCGCCTGCCATGATGACTGCCTGACCATCCAGGAACTTACCCTTGACGCCGATTTCATAATTGACCAGTTCTTCCTTGCCGAATGTTGCCGGAACGAGGTTGTTGGCTATGTCCTCGGCAGAAGTACCCCCGGATATCTGATTGAAACCCCCTGCCCGGAAACCCGTCGAAATGCGAGCGTAATACATGTGATCCGGGACCGGCGTATATTCAACGCTCAGAGAACCAATCGTGCCGTCCCAGGTGTCAGCCCGGTTCGGCAGAGCCCGGTTTCGCCAGATCGGCACACCGAGTAGATACGTGATGCCAGAGGGACCACTGACGCCGGCCTGCCGCTTGCCATCCTCTGTGCGGCGCAAACCCAGTGCGACATTCCACCGGTCGTTGAGCCGGTATTCCACGTTGGCATAAATCGCGTCACTGTCAGTTGCCGCGCCACTTTGCGACCCACCCTTGAATGCATGGTAGTCGCCTTCTGCACAGCCGGTGTATTCCGATGAATCGAAGCCACGTCCTTCGATGACTGACGTATCCGGATCATCGGTTCCGATGACATAAGACTGATAAAAGTCCTGGCAATTCGAGTAGTCCGGGGCGCCATCGCCGTCCTGGTCAACCAGTGCAACCGACGCATCCGCGGTTCGGAACAGGGACGGGTTGGCAAAGTTGTTTCCGGAATTTTTCCAAAACGACTCGTTCTCGTAGTGGAATATCCCGGCGACGAAGTTTAAAGGACCGTCAAAGTTCGAGATCAGCTGGATTTCCTGGGACTGTTCGTCATTGAAATAAAGATAGCCAGTCTCGCTGTCCGAGTAGGTCAATCCCGTTTCACGACAACCCTCGACACCGAGTTGATCGACACAATCCTGCGGCAGGGTAGGATCCTCACGCGCCGGCACACGATCCGTGCGGTCGTTGTCACGTGACTCGATAGTATCCGTCAAAGTGTCACCGGCCGTGAATCTTAAGGTAAGGGTATCCGTCAGATCGAAGCGGGCATCGAACGCCCAGCGCTCAGTCTCGTCATCCCGCGCACTTGCCCTGTTCCCAATCACCTTGTTCTCAAGATCGTCGCAGATCCCGCCGGATACCCTGAACTGTTCTGAAGGACAGTTCGCTACCGCCGGGTTCTTTTTCTGATACAGGTATTGACCATTGGAGACAGGCCAGGGGCCTAACAAATAGGTCGGTTGCGAGTTGTCCCGTTGTACTAATGACACTCCGAGAGGACTCGAGCCATTATCGTTGGCCAGTTGATAGCGCAGATTGATGTCCCAGCGGTCATTCTGATAGCGTAGCTGTGGTGATATCGTGTACTGATCTGCAGCAGCATAGTTGCCACCAGTGCCGACATTTTCCTGCCAGCCGTCACTCTCGGCGATGTTGGACGTGAGACGCCAACTGACATTATCGAACAACGGCATCGGTCCGCCAACGGCAATTCCCAGACGGGTGCCTACCTCATCCGTTAATTCCGTCATGAGACTGACATCCCACTCACGGGATGGTCTGATATGGACATAATTGACAGAACCGGCTATGGAGTTCCGACCATTCAGTGTTCCCTGGGGACCGCGTGCGACCTCAACCCGATCAACATCGAACAGATTCGGCGCCAGACCATAGGCATCGTTGGTGACGATACCGTCAACATAAAATGTCACCGCCAGATCAGAATTGTACTGCCGTGGTTTCTGGGTGCCGATACCCCGCATGGAGGTACCATTACCTTCCGAGTCATAACCGAACTGCAATCCGGGAACCAGATTTTCCAGATCCTCGTCTACAGACATACCCAGTTGTTCAATCATCTCCGTGCTGAATGCCGACATGGTCACCGGCACCTTGAGGATATTCTCCTCGCGTTTTTCAGCGGTGACGATGATCTCTTCCATCCATCCTTCAGATTCTTCTTCATCGGCTGCTTCATCGGCTGCGGTTGCGCCGTTGATGGATATTGTCGCGGCAAGCGCGACGGTAAGCAGTGTTGAAATTCTAATGGCAGAGAATTCTGCCGACAGATGTAACTTGTTTAACACAATCTACCCCTCAGTATTTATGTAGAAAATCTATATTACTCTTAAATTTTTTATTTCCAAGGGAATTTAGCGCCACCCTCACCCTTTCAACCCGGCGATAGCAGTGCGTCTTCCCTTCAAACTAACGCGCTTGTACTCGAAGATGTTCCTATGGCGGCGATTGACAGCACCGTCGGCATACCATCGGCACACAGTTGCCATTGTGCGTCATCACTGACCTTCCAGATCTCGCCGGTATCCGTGCCAACATACACACCACCTGAAACTGCCGGGTCTACTGTTAATCCATGGAAGTTTTCGGGGCTGGGTGAATGTCTCTCGTCACACAGGGAACGCCAGGAATCCCCGCCATCCTCGGATCGGAACAGCATCGCCTTCGCTCCCTGCTCCTGCCTGTAACTTGAAAATGCCGTGGGTGCACTGGCCACGGTAAGTCCGTAAGGCGGGCGATGATCAATACACATCGGGCGAGAGTAGCGCGGTGTGATGCCTCGCCAGGCATAAGTCCAACTGTTGCCACCGTCCTCCGACCTGAATACTCCGGCGTTGCCCTCAACCATTTCCGCGACACCATCCAGTCGTCCGTATCCTGTCGACGCAAACAACGTTTCCGGTTCCAGCGGGTGCGCGAACATCATATGCAGATCAGGATTGTCACCGGGTAACACCATGGACCAGGTTGCTCCTGCATCTGACGAGATGGCGATGCCGCCAACCTCAACGCCGACCCACAGTCTCTCGCCAGTGGTCACAAGGGCGCGGGCGCTCGCTGGTATTGGAGGATCGAGTGGAATACACCATCCGTTTTCATCAGCTAGACGCGCCAGAGATTCGATCTCGTTCCAGGTATTGCCATTATCTTCACTTCTAAAAATACCTGTTGGCGCCGTACCGGCATAGATTATGCCATTGCCGTTATCGCGGATTTGCCAGACCTCGGATTCCCTGAGCCCGGCCAATGTCCATGTGCGTCCGGCATCGTCGGATATATAAAGACCATCGCCGGTACCGGCGAACAAACGTCCGGAGATCTGAACGATTTCCCGTGCTCGACGACTCTCCAATACGTGTTCGACACCGTCTCCTGACACGCTGAACACACCCTTGCTGGTTCCTGCGTAAATGCTCAAATGCTTCTCCTGTCAACGAAAATGAAAACGAGTGTAGCATCTTAAAAGGATCGGCAAGCCACTTCAGTCAACTATTGTAGAGAATTCTCCTGGTCTTTCAGGTGAAGTGCCACCCAGGATGTTGACCATTATTAACTATAACTGTTACATCTTAAGGGACCATCTCAGGTCCGTTTTTTTAAGGTGAAAATCAGGAAGGTATCAACCGGGAATCAGGAGCTTGAGTAATCCAAAGGTTACAGCGGCGTTAGCAACAACAATCATCAATGCAACCTGGTACAGATCCGCTTTAGTCGCCAGATGCTCGTGTCCAGCGGCGGCGGCCTTGCTGATGGCGCTTGCCAGTGCCTCAGCTTGTTTCCGCTCTATTCCGGCAGATTCAAGCTCGTGTGCAGTTTCCAATGTGTCAAATGATTGCTCCATGCTGACACCTTAAGCCGAGATAGAGGGCCTGTCAACGCAAATAGGAGCTGTCAGGAGCACGTTAATTGTCCGATTAAAAAAATATGGTATTTCAAAAACCCGGGGCTTCAGAGCTTACCAGGTCATCCTAAATCAAATTTCTCCCTTTCACTGTCAGCATGCTGTATCACACTCTTGATCTCGTCACTGCTGAAGCCAAGGTCCCGGAGTACAGACTCGGTGTCAACACCTAATCCAGGGGGAACGCCCGAGATAGAAGCAGGTGTTTCACTGAATGAAATAAGATTCCCGACCATCGACGTTTCACCGATGTGTTCAAGGTGTATTTGTTCAGTGTAATTATTGGCTAAAACCTGGGGATCAGTACGCACTTCATCATAGTTCTGGACTTTTTCGTACACAATGTCAGGTTGGGTCGCCAGGAATGCCTGCCACTGCCCGGTCGTTTTGGTTTTGAATACTGCACGCATCTTCTGTTGTATTTCGTTGGCATCCTGTTCTGTTGCAAAGGCGCCAAGACGTTTTGCCGGCGTGTCCCATTTGGGATCCATCGACTGTAGTGGATCGTCAACAAATATCCAGAGTTGATCCCAGCTCTCATCGGAGGTGGCGATTGCGAACAGGAAGTATCCGCCGTCGGCTGTTTCGTAAATCCCGTAGGGCCCAGGGATGTTGCCATGATGCGGTCCGCTTCTCTTCAACAGAGACCCGGTCATCCAGACATGGGTCAATTCCCACATCTGCAACCACAATTGGGCGCCGAGAGCCGAAGTCTGAACTTTCTGCCCTTGACCATCACGTGCACGGGCTACCAATGCGGTCATAATGGCCAATGCAAGTTGCATAGCGCCAGCAGTGTCTGCTGTTGCCGCACCGGGAGCAAGAGGACCGGTTTCCACGGATCCTGTTATACTGGCCAGACCACCACGCGCAATGGCAGCACCGTCCAGCATCGTTTTGTCTGCATCGGGGCCAAGTGGGCCGTATCCATTCACATGGGCATAGATGATCTTGGGATTGAGCTGCTTCACATTCTCGTAATCAAGTCCCATCCTGACAAGTGCCGATTCGCGAAAGTTGCTCAGAAATACATCAGCGCGCGCAAGTAGCTGTTGCACGGCTTGCAAACCTGATTCCGTATGAATATCCAGACAAACTGACTGTTTGCCGCGATTCATGGCGACGAATTGTGAACCAGGAGCCTGTGGTGGCAGCGTGTTGTTTACCCCACGGAAGTACCGGTTCACATCACCCAGCGGCGGTTCCACCTTAGTGACCTCTGCACCCATGTCACTCAGAAACAACCCTGCCGCAGGTCCCTGGATAGCTGTTGCCATCTCAACGACTTTCAGGTGACTCAACGGACTCGACATATCTATTCTCCTGTTAAGGCCACCATATTGTGAAAAAGGGGTCAGGTCCATTTAAATCTCACCCTTGTCGTGCAGCACCGATTGCTTCTGCCGTCATGGAGGATGACGTAATAATCTTCTGTATTTGTATACAGAGCAAACATTCTTACGTAATTTTCCTGCACAGGGATTTTATTTTTTCAACAGGCGCACACAAATTGTGCTCACAGCATGGCAGTGATCTCACTGGAGTGATTGGTTCAATCTGCTTCATAGAAAAGTACACCACTGACGGTGTTTGTATGCTGAATCTGCAGTTCATTGCAGAGAAGACTGCAAAAAAGAATATGTTCGTGATGATATTCTGTACGTATCACTTACTTGAGATAAAATCACTAGAAATGGGCTCCAATCAGGACTACAATTGTGCCTACATTAGTAGCAGGACAGCATGACAACATCAATGAAATTCGTGACTGTGCGTGACCTTCGTGGCAAGACATCGGAACTTTGGAAACAGCTGGAACTGGAAAGAGAATTGGTGGTTACCAGCAACGGCAAACCCATTGCGATCATGAGTGCCACTGATGAAGACTCATTCGAGGCAAACCTTTGGACGTTGCGACGAAGTCGTGCAAATGATGCACTTATGCAATTACAGCGCAGGGCGGCGGACCACGGGTTGAGCGAACTGACCCCTGAAACTATCGAGGCCGAAATCAACGAATCGCGCAAAGAGAGAAACGTGCGCCGAATCAATTGAATATTGTACTCGACACCAATGTGCTGGTGTCAGCAATTCTGTCACCACACGGCTCACCTGCCGCAGTACTAAAGACCTTGCTGACCGAAAGAGTAAAACTATACTTCGATGAGCGAATCCTGTCCGAGTATCGCACTGTCTTATTTCGTGACAAATTCGCATTCGACCGGACACTCGTCGAGGAACTGCTTGGGTTCCTCGAAGGTGCCGGGATCCCCATACTCACAGAGCCACTTGATCTTTCACTTCCTGATCCCAAAGACCAGATGTTTATCGAAGTTGCCGTGTTTAGTAAGGCTGAGTTTCTGGTCACTGGAAATCTCAAACACTTTCCAAAGTCGATGCGAGAGAGAATCGCGGTAGTCTCACCACGGGAGTTTCTGGATAAAAAAGGGGTCAGGTCCATTTAAATCGCACCCTTGTCGTGAAGTGCCTTGATTTCTTCCGTGGAAAAACCCAGGTCCCCAAGAATCTCCCGCGAATGTTCGCCCAGGCGGGGAGGTTTTGAACGTACAGTCGGGCCATCTTCATTGGTGATATATCCAGCCTTGACCACGGTCACGGGAGATTTGTCCGGTAGGGGTGAGTCAATCGACTCAAACACGCCACGGTAGGCAAATTGGGGGTCAGTGATGACATCCGGCACTTCTCTTATCTCGGCGACAGCGATACCTGCACTGGCAAGGCTGTTCAGCCAATACGCAGTGGTGTTTTTACACAGGGCTTTTGTTATTAATTCGTTAACCGCTTCAGGATTTTTCAGCCGGCCTGCTGGTGTACTGAATTCAGGATCAGATAACTTCTCCTCCCTGCCCAGTACTCGAAACAGTTTCTCCACCTGAAGCTGTTTCAACGCTGTGATCTGTATTCGTCCGTCAGCTGTGTGGAAAATATTGGCTGTGGGCTGTCCTGTGTGCGAGGTGTTACCCAGCAGGCCAATCAGCTTTCCATCGTTCAGGTAGTTACTATACTGCGAAGTCTGCAGGACGATTGCAGTATCCATCATGGCAACATCAATCCGCTGTCCCAGACCGGTCCTGGCTTTCCGATGCAATGCCGCGGAGACTGCAAAAGCGGTGTTCAGCCCTGTCGACATGTCTACCGGCTGGTACCCGGTGCGCGTTGCTCCTGTCTCTTCATGTCCGGTTTGCGACATCATGCCGGACGATGCCTGGATCGCACCGTCATAAGCGGCCTCCCCTGCCCTGGGTCCGGATTGGCCAAATCCGGTGACGGAACAGTAAATCAGGTCTGGTTTAATCTCTTTCAGATCAGTGTAACCCAGCCCCAGTCTTTCCATTGTTCCGGCCTTGAAGTTTTCTATCAGGACATCAGACTGGCTTACCAGTTTCTTAACGATATCGACGGCTTCGGATGACTTCAGGTTCAATGTGATGCTTCGCTTGTTCAGGTTCAAATTCATGAATGCAGGTGTCAAGCCCGGGTCGTCACTCCCTTTTACCAACCACCGGGTCTGATCACCTGTTTCGGGTTGTTCTATCTTAATGACCTCTGCACCAAGCAGAGCGAGTTGCATTGTTGCGAACGGTCCGGCCAGTACCTGTGTAATATCGATAATGCGAATGCCTTCAAATGCCTGTGGCATGCTTTCTCCTGCCAACATACTTCAGGTGCAGACATCGACATTATCATATAAGAATCACAACCGCACCGGAGGGCTGATCATCGGAAGTGGGGTATCAACCGACGGGCGCACTCTGCCAGGAAATCATACTGATGACCTTTTGCCAGGATTGGATGCGGGATAACGTGGGTTACAGGTAAGCCGAGGTCGAACACCGATTGCAGCTGTTCAGAGATCCGGTCCCAGTCCCCATACAGCGCGAAGGCGTCCGCTACGGCATCATCGAGAAAATCAACCAGAGTTCCTGAATAGACCGGGTCTGCATGGTGGTGGAAATCCGGCCATGCTTTTGCACGCAACACATGGGGATCACTCCCTCGCCATTCGAATCCAGGCCGATCGAACAGGAAGGGAGAGTACTCGTAGTAACCCGCCGCCATGGACTTCGCCATGAGCCTGGCCTGTTCCGGGTCTGTTGAATAGACGGTGTGGAGGATCAAACCCAGCATAAGGTCTTTCGGGTCCCGTCCAGCCTCCCGGGCACCCTCACAAACAGAGTCCCATGCCATTTGCAGGTTGTCCGGATGTCGACCCGGTCGGATCCAGACGCCGTCGGCGACACGCCCGGCCATACGCAGTGTTTTGGGTCCTTGCGCAGCAATCCAGATGGGCACATCATGTGCCTGCTGAAGTCTGGCAGGTCTCAAAGCACCAACATCAATCGCCTGACCGGTCAGAAGCTGCTTCATCTTTACTGTGGCCTGCTCCAGGTGATTGACAGTTGCAGGCTGCAGTCCGTTGAACCTGACTGCCGTATCTCCAATGCCAAGACCCATATGGATGCGGCCAGGCGCCAGCGATGCCACGGTGGATATCGAACCTGCGAGCACCGATGGATGTCGTAGTACCGGTGTATCCAGCAAGGTACCCAGATGCAATGTACTGGTCGTCCGGGCGGCAAACGCCAGGCTCACATAGGGGTCCCGAAGAGTCAGGGGATTGCATGGGATGACGCCCATATGCCAACCGAGCTCTTCCGCTCGAACTGCGCTTTCTGAGAACGGTAATACGCCCGTCATGTCGAGGCGGTTAAAGGCAAACTGGATCATTCTTCAATTCTATTCAGCAGTTGACGGGTTGACTCATGGCGCCTGCAACTGGCTCTGGGCGATGCGCACGAGAAGTCTCTGCCTCATCGCATCAACGTCGGCCTGATATTCAGGCACACCAGCCAGATTCCTCTCTTCGCCTGGATCATCGTTTCGGTTGAACAGCATACAGGTCTCGCCCTGTCTGTTGAGCGCCATCTTCCAGGTGTCGGTCATCAACATGAATTCACCATTATATTCGCTGAGTGCATCCTCGCGATGTGAACCGCCTTCCAGCACTCCGACAAGGGATCTGGCGAACTGCTGATAGCCGATGGCTCCGCCTGCCAGTTCCACCAGTGTCGGGCCAAGATCGCAGCATCTCGACCAGGGCGGGGTTCACACAACCGGCACTGGTCCTGCCCGGTGCACGAATGATAAGCGGCACTCTGATCGCGCCGTCATAGAAGTTGGACTTGCCGGACAAGCCATGATCACCGTTCATTTCGCCGTGATCCGAGGTAAACGCAATCACTGTATCGGCAAGCTCGCCTCTTGACTCGATCACCGCAAGAATCTCACCAATCTGATCATCGATCAGGGTGACATTGCCGGCATAGTTGGCGCGCATTGGGGCGATATCGCCAGTCTCAAGGTTCCAGCGCGCTTGTCGGTAAGGTTCCGGTCCATCCCCATCATGGGTCGCGGGTTTCGGCATAACATCCGGGTCATACATGCTGGCATAAGGTTCCGGGGCATCCCACGGAGAATGTGGACCGGCGAAACTCACCCAACAGAACCACGGTTCTTCCCGATCATAGTCCGCCAGGTATTGTTTTGCCTGTTGTCCCACATAGGTATCGTAGTAATCCGCAAGCGGCAAGGCTGAGGGCCGGGCAACATGCACCTTGTTTCTGGAGCGTTCGTTAAGATCCTCCCGAAAGGACTCCAGCAGGCCCTTGTTCCGCCACATTGCCGTCATGTAGCTCATGCCCACCCTACTCGCCTGTGGGCCACCGATTTCATTGATATCATCCAGACCCCAGGCATGCACGAGGGGCTCCATTGCACGCATATCGTTCTTCCCATGGGGATATAGATGCGTCTTGCCGAAGAGGCTGGTGCGATAACCGAGCTTTTTGATCTCTCGCATCCAATTGTCGGCATCTGCTGACATGGTGTGGTTTACGTTGGTCCACACATGGTTGTTATGCGGGTACTGGCCCGTTGCCAGGGTCAGCCTGGCTGGCATGCAGATCGGCGTCGTGGTGATGCAATTGTCGAAACAAACGCCTTCCTGTGCAATGCGGTCGAGGTTTGGGGTTTTTACCCAGCCGCTGCCTGAACCGATGGTATCCCAGCGCTGCTGATCTGTCATCAGGAAGAGAATATTGGTCACGAATCACTCCGGTTACCAGTTGTGCATACACTCCGGTTACACACTAACATATCCCACAGATACCAACGACAGAATGTAATCAGGGCGCGTTCAGTAAACGTGCTGTCAGCAGATCGTAAAACGCCGGCAGGTCATTCCAACCGACCGCTACACGCATGGTCTTGCCGTTGTCATCGATGACGGTTTTACCATCTTCCGTTACGGCAATGCTGAGTATCTGCATGTCCAGTAGCACATCGCTGAAAGCCAGGTAGATGGCAACCGTGTCGTACAGAATGGACGAACGGTCAGGAACCGGGTTTCTGCCAATTGTGGAGAGCCAGATCCGATAGTTCTCCATCACCTCCTGCATGGCGGCATTATCTGTGTCGGTTGCCTTTCGATAGTCACCATCTTCCAGCCGAACAACTCCGCAGGAATCCAATGGCGTGATGGACATATCGAAGTCGGACGTAAACACACGTCTGGCAGCAGCAACGTTTTGCTCCACGTTGAATTCCGCATGCACCACATCACTGCCCATATAACCTTTGTTGACTGCTCCATGCATCCCGACGAATCTCGCATTTTCGACCACCCGGGGTTCTATCTCGAGCAGCTTCGCAATGTTTGGAAGCGGACCGATACAGATGAGTACGATTTCCTCTTCCGAATGCATAATCATTTTGGCCATGGCGGCAACGCCATCAGACTGTACGACACCCGAATAGTCCGCAATCTTATAGTCCTCAACGTAAGCGCGCTGATTTTCCATGGCGCTTTCGAATGGCAGGCCGATGCCTACCTGGATATCAGTTCGCCCGACGCGTTCGAGAAATTTACAGATAATCTTTGCCCGGTAATGCGTATCACCGGTGCAGGAAACCACCATCCTGACGTCGATTTCCGGGCAGCCAAGAGCCATGGCCAGCGCCCATGTGTCATCGATATCGCTACCGATATCCGTATCGATAATGACTGGGATTCTGTTCACAAATGAATCTGCAGGCGCCGCAAAATGAGTTTCGCAAGCTGAACACAGCGGTTACTGACCAGTGCCTGGTTCAATGACATGTTTCGTTTCTCAAAAGTAAAAGCATGCAGCAGTGCTTTATTTTTATCCAGACTGAACCCAGGGCTTATCCAGACTGAACCCGGGCTTGTCCAGACTGAACCCGGGTGCGTCCCATGGTTCACTGGACTGACGCAGGCAGACAATATTGTAATTGCAAAAGGACTGCCACATACTCTTGGCCCGGTTTTTGCCATAGAGAATACAGCATGCCGGCAATTTCACGGACAAAACATCATACCGGCATGCTATAAACGATAACAGGGAGTAATTGAATGAAGATTGGCGCAGTTTTTCCGCAGACAGAAATCGGTACAGACCCGAAAATAGTAGCCGGGTTCGCGCAGACAGCCGAGTCTCTCGGCTTCAACCACCTGGTCACTTACGATCACGTGCTGGGCGCCGGTACCGCCAGTCGGCCGGATTGGGGAGGACCCTACACCGCCGAAAGTCTGTTTCACGAGCCATTCGTACTGTTCGGCTACCTGGCCGGACTGACGTCGACTATCGAACTCGTCACTGCCGTGATTATCCTGCCACAGCGGCAGACCGCTCTTGTGGCCAAGCAAGCCGCCTGTGTGGATGTCATCTCTAACGGTCGTTTGCGACTGGGTGTCGGCACGGGTTGGAACGACGTGGAATACGAAGCGCTCGGTGAAAACTTCAATAACCGGGGGAAACGCTCTGAAGAACAGATCGACTTGATGCGTCGGCTGTGGGCCGAAGACACAATCACCTACAATGGGAAATGGCACACGATCACCGACGCTGGTCTTAACCCATTACCAGTGTCACGCACGATCCCGGTATGGCTGGGTGGAATGGCGCCTCAGGTCGTCGAGAGAGTGGGTCGTATGGCCGATGGCTGGTTCCCGTTTTTCAATAAAGACCTGGCTGATCAGCTGGCAACGATACGCAGGGTTGCAGAACAACACGGTCGTGACCCAAATGATATCGGTATCGAATGCATGGCGCCGCGTTCTGAACGTAATCGGGCCCGAAACCGCATAAAACGGATTGAGGACATGGGTGTAACCCACACGGCAATTGCCTGCATGGGCCAGGGCTTGACGCCATCCGGGCACATTGACGCAATCAAGCGCATTTGGGACGACGTCGGCGACCTGGCCGACTAGACCGGAGCACTTTCACCAGCGATTTCCTCCAGCAGCGGCAGCAGATGCTGGCGAAAAAGCTCGGGGTTTTCCGACATGGGAAAATGACCCATGCCTGACATGATGGTCAATTTTGATCCCTTGATCCGACTCGCCGTGGCCTGAGCCCGTTCCGGTGTGCAGGAGTTATCATATTCGCCGGATAGTAAGTAAACCGGGCAGCGATCAGTATCGATAGCACCGGATCGGTCATCAAAATCTCCGTCCTGCCAGTAGAAATGCAGATCACCTTCAAATATTCCTGGCCCCGATTGCATATAGGCCCACAGGGTTTCCCAACGGTATTCCAATGGGCTATGGGGTGCGACCTGACCGGAAACGAAACCGGCGGAGACCATACCGCCATGGATGTCAGGCCGGTTCAGCCAGGAAGTATCATAATAGGGTTGCAACCTGTCAGCCCCTTCCAAAGCGATCACGGCGCGATAGTCATCCGGTGTGGATAAAGCCAGATGCAAGACAATTCGACCACCCATGGAACAGCCCATCAACACAGGCTGGTCCAGCCCCAGAGCTGCACAAAATGCCTGCACCAGATCTTTGTAGGCAGCCGAGGTCAATTGATAGTCATTGTCCTGCCAGCATGGCGGCGGATTTGATTTACCATGCCAGGGCGCATCAAAAGCGATCACGCGGTAATTTGCTGTAATTTCCCTGTCGCACAGAATATGGCGAAATTGTCGGGCATCGGAGCCGGCAGTATGCAGACACACCAGTGGAATCCCCTGGCCGGCTTCTTCCACATAGAGCCGGTAGTTGACCCCTCCAGTCTCCAAATTGAAATAGCGGCCAGTGATGTCTTCATAGTCGGGTCCCGGGGTCTTGCTTATGCCCTTGCTCATGATTGGACATCCGGTTTTGTCCGGAGCGCAGCCAGCAGACCTTTGAAGTAGATCAGGTTTTGCATCAGCGGTGTGATTTCACCATCAAGCGTCGCCAGGCCCGCCGACAACATTGAAAAAAGATCGTGATAATCCCGCTTTGGCAATGGGCGCCAATGTTCGATCCAAACCTCAGATGCAGCGCGAACGGTAAACACACCGGTTTCAACCGGCAAGGTCCGCAACCGAACCTCAGCAACTCTGCCCTGTTCCAGTCGGATCAGATAGTCATCCTCGCCAATCCCCCAAAGAAATTCCAAACTGACCCACCGGCCCCACCGTAACAGGGAAAGATCCTCATTCACAGCAGCCTGAAAGCCATCTATCACATTCTCTTCCACCTGATTTTCCTGGAAATCATTATCCGATGCCCGATGGTGACCGATGACATGGGGTTTCGGCAAGTCTGAAACTAAAAAAAGTTGACCCACACGCAACCATGCGGAAAATGTTGTGCCACTCGAATCAGGTGTCCGGCAATGACCAGTTCAGCGCTCAGATCTTCAGCTTCGTTACCCATTCGTTCCTTTTCAGCCCAACTCTGTAAAGGACTCGGTCTGGTGCAATCCAGATTTGTTCAGCAAATGATAGTCGGCATTCACCGGACGCAATCCCTTCATCTCACCGATATTGCGCGCTCGCTTGGGGAAGACATTGCTCTGCACGCAACGCACAAGCGGCTAAGCAGAAACCTTGCAAGGAAGGACTTGACCGGATTCATTTCAAATGCCCTTCTGCAACGCGCCGCCCGGGATGTCACACAAGATATGATGCTGGTTGTAAACCAATACAGTCTGAGCAAGCGATTTGCCACCCGAATGGAATATATCCGGGGGGCAGACAGATCATCACTTGATGATGGCTATCACGTCTGTGATATTTCCGGTGTTGACCCCTCAACTCCGGATGTTTATATACCGTTGCTCAGCAGACTATGGTCCAGGCACGCGCCCGACTACCACAGCGATGAATCTGAAATTCTTTCTGCGGTGAACCAGGTATATTCGGCAACTGCGGGCAGAGGCGTATTCTATTGTCAAGAAACATCAATCCCTGATCACATAATTTTAGCGCTTATACATCAGCCCAATCTCAGGACAATGTTGCGCGTGGACAATCACGAAACAGCCTTCAATTTCATCAGGCAACTCTTCCTTCCTGAAACTCTTTCACATTTTGAACTGCCTCACGGTAAGCTGATGTTCAAACTGGTGTCGGCTGCTTTCGCAAGTCAATGGTTGAACAGGAGCGACAACGAACCGGTCGAACTGTCCTTGTTCCTGGAATTTGGAGGATTATCTGTCCAGCTTCCTGACATGGGAAAGCATGCAACAATCATCCTTACACGTAATCCTCCAGAACGGTATTCGCCAACCAGAAACCTGGCATACCTGACAACTGGCAGTAAGGTCAATAAGCCTGAGCAGCAATGGTCATTGCTAATGAATCATTTTCTGGCACAGAATGCAGCCATCACTGCAATCGATCACAAATCCCGATTCAATCAATCGGACTTTAGAGTTTTGACGTACGACCGTCTGCAACTCCTAAATGTCCTGCTGCAGGCAGTGTCTCATTATGAAGCGTTTATAGAGGTGACACTCAGAATAGAAAATCATATCATCACTTCCGATCCACACCGGGGCAATCATCCGCGGGATTTTATGGTCCCGACAGATATCTCAGTGTAAATTTCGACCGCGTTCACCTGATCAGGATAGATGCGGCCGGTGTCTTCAGGGTTTGGACTGACATGCTGCCATGGGTCTTTTTCAGAATATCACCATAAACCATTGTTTTATAATGAATAGTATTGATTATTGGGGGATGTACGTGCCATCAGAGAAAACTTTCTGTTGAATATTCTGAAAAGTTGCGGAATATTAGTAGATTGGGTACTTGTATTTAGATGAAAGTTTACCAGTCTATCAACCGAATCTTATCATTGGGGACATATATCATGAAAAAATTAATTTTAATTCTACCATTGGGAATGGCTCTTTCCTTCACGGGATTCCCCGCTGTTTTATCAGCAGATGAAACTGAGGAAGAATCAGTGTATATCGAGGAAATTATCGTCACCAGTGAACGCGGTGAATCCAATGTCCTCGACCGGGCCATGACAGTCACTGGCTTCAACCAGGTCATAATCGAGAAACTGGGTGTCCAGAATGCGGACGACCTGGAAGTTCTCGTTCCCGGACTGCAGAAAGGTAACCGTACTCAGGGTGGCGGTAAGGGTGAGGACGGTCACTATGTCATGCGTGGTATAGGAAACGACCGGAGCGTCAACTTCTACTCGGACGTTTCCGTGGCTTATTATATCGACGGTGTCTATACGAACCAGAGCTATGCAACGGATAGTACGTTCGACATGGAGCGGGTCGAAGTAACCCGGGGGCCGCAGGGCACCACCGGGGGCAAGGCGTCGATCGCCGGCGCCATCAATTTCTGGTCGCGCAAGCCGACGGATACCTTCGACATGCGCGTGAACGCGGAGGTCACCGATATCTCGACACAGCGCTTCCAGATCGCATTCGGCGGACCTATTGGCGACTCCGATTTCAGCTATCGTCTGGGCCTCTCCACCTACACCGGTGACGGCAGGATCGAAAACGTCTATCCCGGTGGCGTTGACGGCGGCAAGCCGGATCAGGTCATCTGGACGCCGCGTCTGCGCTGGACCAACGACCGCTGGGACATTACCGCCCGCTACACCTACCAGACAGACGACGGTACACCCTGGGTATCACTGCCATTGGGGGCGCGCGACACGGTCAATGAGTTCCTGCTGGACCGCAACGGCGAACCCGCTATATGGCGGGACCGCATCACCGGCGAGGAAGTACCACAGGTGAATCCGTTCTTTGGCGCCAATGCCGCGCCATCGGTCACTAACTGTTCGAACATCAGCAACGACGGCACACGGGATGAATTCGGTATCATCTGCGACCCCGATGAGTTGCAGTGGAAGATCGCTTTCAACGCACCGATCTACGAGGATGCCGAATCGGAAAACTTCTCCGTGGAAGGGATATTCGATGTGACTGACAGCCTCGATGTGACCTATAAGTTTGGCTATCACGATGTCGTCAGGGAGACCCTGGACGACCCTGACCAGCTGCCCCGTGAGGGTGGCGGTGTCTGCCCTGCCAATCACCCTAAAGTATTGGGCGGTATGCTCCAGGCGGGTCAGACCAGCCAATATTGTGCCCTGGATGGTGGCGGCAACGGTACCTTCAACGACACCCGCCTCAACCGCGCCCGCCTGTCGGAGCAGACCAGTCATGAGATCACGCTGACCTCAAACTATGACGGTAAGTTCAATTTCACGCTGGGCGCCAATTACCTGGACGGCGAGCGGCCGTCCAATAGCAGGACCTGGGACTTCGGTGCAGGTACCCGGGGTACTCGTGGTAACGACTGGCTGTACGACGACACCTCGGCTGCCTGTCGTGAGAATATCGAGGCCCTTTATGGCCCCGGGGGTAGCAAGAGCGGCGGAAAGAATTTCCTGTTGCGTGATCTCTACACCCATGATGAACCCCGGGCCCGAGTCGCTAACCTGCAAAACGTGTACGCCTGTCCGGGTGACCCGGAACTGGTGAACTTCTCAGTCAGTGGCCTCACAAATTTCCATGCGAATCTCAATGGTCAAAGGGTTGCTTTCACGGCAACTAACTGGAACGAGTCCATGGGCATCTACTTCAATGGCGAATACGTCATGAACGATACCTGGACATTCTTCGGTGGTATTCGTCATGATGAAGACAAAAAAGGGCAGCAGCAGCAGGGTAATGGCACCGCCTTTGGTCTTTCCGGTGTGGATTTCTCCCCCTGCAACCATACCTCGCCCTGTGAGGATTATTTTGCGGTCGTGCAGTGGGGCGTGCGTGGTAGCGACATCATTCCCAGCAAGGCCCTGGGGAAATGGAGCGACACGACCTGGAACATTGGCGCGCAGTATCGTCCTAATGACGATGTCATGATCTACGGCCGTATCTCCACCGGCTATCGTCCGGGTGGTTCTAAGGGAGCCTTCAGTCTGAGGGAAGGCGCAGGCCTGGATGAATTCTGGTTTGAAGCCGAGCAAATGACCAACTACGAACTTGGCGCCAAGGGACTTTACTTCGACAATGCGCTGCAATTGTCTGCGACGGTTTTCCACCAGGACTTCAGCAAGTACTGGGTAGTATCCGGTCGCTTCAAGTCAGCCGACGAAATCGCGGCAGATCCTGAGGGCGGCGCGACGACCAGATCGACGCAGGCGATTGACGGCACCACAATTAACGGTATCGAGCTTGAAGGCGCCTGGAGAATTACTGATCGCCTCTCGCTGCGCGGGTTCTACAACTACCTGGATACCAACATTGGTCCCTTTCTCTCAATCTACCCATTCAGCCTTCCCGGCGCCCAGGTCGGGTTTCAGTTCCATGAGTATATTGACGGCAATGGTGATCCACAGGTTCATCGTTACTGGGGAACCGGTATCGAGATTGAGTTCGATGGCAAGCAGTTGCCGAACTCACCCAAGCACAAGACGTCCCTGACACTGGCTTACGATGTACCGTTCCCTGCAGACTGGGGCACGCTCGAGCTGCTAACGATCGCAAACTATCGCAGCAAGCAGTACGTGGAACACGGTAACGTCGAGGCGTACGCGGTATCTGACTACACCCGTTGGGACCTCCGGGCGAACTGGCAGTCTGCCAATTCCGCCTGGCGGGTATCCGGCTATGTGCAGAATACGCTTGACCAGGCCGCGCTGCACCAGTGGTCACCGCGGGAAGGTGTCGGCAGTCCCTATGGCACCATGGTCGAACCCAGAGAAATCGGTATTCAGGTCAGCTGGCAAAACCAGTAGATCGCCGAAACTAACACGCACCGCGGGCTTTTCGCCCCCGGTGCGTTTTTTTTGCGGTAAACTTGTCCCATGAGGTCCGGTTTCCTGTCATTGCTTTTGCTTGCGCTGGTCTCAGCCTGCGGCGGCGGTGGCGGCAGTTCAACCACCAGCGCACCACCCGTGGCTGGTGGTAACAACAGCGATGACCAGGGCGGTGATAATTTTTCCAGTGGCATTGCCAGGTTCCAGGACAAGACCAGTGCCTTGGGACTCGCTTACCAGGTCGTTCAAATCGATCAGGGGGAACTCGGTGAGTTCAGCGGCGGAGTCGCGCTGGATGATATCGACAACGATGGCCGCTTCGAACTTTACGTGACCCACGGGCGTAACGAAACTGGAAAACTGTTTACCTATGACGGTACCGGCTTCGTTCAACTTGAGGACAACAACGGGATCGACCCATTCACCATGGATCGGGCCGGTTATTTCGTCGATATAGATGCCGATGGATTCAAGGACTTTGTGTCGGTGCAGTACAAAGCTACCCAGGTGTTTATGAACGATCAGACAGGACATTTTTCGGAGTCGCTGTATCCCGGTATCTTCCACGAGCGAGCAACATTTTCGCTGGCTGCGGCTGACTACGATATCGATGGCGATATCGACCTGTTCTTTACTCGCTGGGGCAGCTTCTACGATCCGGCGCAGCTGCTAACGGAATACCTGTGGCAGAACCAGGGTGGCGGGGTATTTGTTGATCTGAGCGACACCGTCGCGGTGGACAGCGAACCCTCTGAAAACCTGGATAATGTTATTCCCGAATTTTCCTTTACTGCAAACTTCGCCGACATCGATAACGACGGCTATCCGGATATGCTGCTGGCCAGCGACTTTGAACGCAGTCAGGTGCTGCGCAACGAGGCGGGCATTCGCTTCATCGACGCCACCGTGCAGAATGTGATCACCGACAAGAATGGCATGGGTGGCGCCATCGGAGACTATGATCGCGATGGGGACCTGGATTGGTTTGTGTCCAGTATCCATGATCCGGAGAATATAAGCGGTGAAGGTATCAGGGACGGCAACCGGCTGTATCGCAATGCCGATGGTCTCGGCAACTTCGAGGATGTTACCGACGAGGCTGGTGTGCGTAACGGTTACTGGGGGTGGGGCAGTTGTTTTGCCGACTTCGATAATGACGGTCATCTCGATCTGTTCCACACAAATGGGGCACAGAATTTTGATGACCCCTTCGAAAACGACCCGTCCCGGCTCTTCATGTCCAATGGCGATGGCACTTTCACGGAAAAATCCAGTGAGTCCGGGATTGATCATACCGGGCAGGGTCGCGGCATAATCTGTGCTGACTACAACAACGATGGCCGCATCGATATCTTTATTGCCAATAACGGCATCGCACCAACGGTATTTGAGAATACCACTGACAATGATAACCACTTTATCGCCGTTCAACTGGTTGGTACCGGGGAGAATCCCGATGCCATCGGCGCCCGCGTAACCATCGAGGCTACTTCCGGGTCACAGTTGCAGGAAGTTCAACTTGGCACCTGGTATCTGTCCCAGGGACCTCAGACACTGCACTTCGGTCTTGGCGAAGACGATGTGGTGAGTCGCATTCACATCCGATGGCCAGGACCCGGGAATCCAACCAGTGAAGTCGACAATATTGTTGTAGATCAGCTAATGACTATCGAACATCCCTGATGCAAAGATTCATCCTCATCAGCATCCTTATACTGCTTTCTGCCTGTGGTGGCGGCGGTGGCAGTACTACGACACCGGTCGTCACTCCCCCGGCTGTAGACAACGGGGGCGACGTTGGAATTATTGACGAAGAGGAGATGGATTCCACCCTCGCCCACTGTGCCACGCCAACCGGTACCAACACATTCACAAATGTCACTACAGACCTTGGACTCTGTTACAACGCCTGGGTCGATGACAATCCCAGGGAAATTGAAAAAAATGCCGGTGGCCTGGGCATGGCAGACATCGATAACGACGGCTTGATGGAACTGTACGTTGCTCACGGACACAGCACCGTGGGTAAACTGTTCAGCTATGATGGCAACACGTTTAGAGAACGGGAAACCAGCATCGAACTCAATGGGATGGACCTGGCCGGCTACTTCGTCGACATCGACGCGGATGGGATGAAGGATTTCATATCCACCCAGTACGAAGGTGTCGAGGTATATATTAACGACAGCGAAGGCGATTTTGTTCCATGGACCGACGTCACCCGGATCCATCATGTGCGCGCGACCTCGTCGATGGCGGCGGGTGATTACAACCTGGATGGAGACCTGGATCTGTTCTTCACTCACTGGGGTACCGGATGGACCGACGGCGCCAGCGAGTATCTCTGGGATAACGATGGCACTGGTTCTTTCTTCGATGAGTCATACCGTACGCCGATTGAAATTTCGATCACCAACACCGGCATCGAATCGGAATACACCTTCACGCCCATATTCGCTGACTTCTCCAACGACGGATATCCCGACCTCCTGGTGGCAAGTGACTTCGGATCAAGCCAGGTGCTCCGTAGCATAGCCGAAGGCAGGCTGTTCGACGATCAGACGACCGAGGACATTTCCGACGAAAACGGAATGGGAAACGCGGTCGCCGATTATGACCGGGACGGGGACCTGGACTGGTTTGTCACCAGCATTTACCGGCCTGTTACACCGCCGGTGCGTACCGGGAATCGTCTGTACCGCAACAATGGCCCGAACGGGTTTGAGGATGTGACAGAAGAAGCCGGTGTCCGCGACGGCGCCTGGGGATGGGGGGCCTGCTTTGCGGACTTCGATAACGACGGACATCTGGATCTGTTCCATACCAACGGTTTCCAGATGCCCGATCAACCCGAGTTCGAAGACGATGCATCCCGCTTGTTCATGTCTAATGGCGATGGCACCTTTACCGACCGCGCGACGGAATTGGGGCTGATACACACTGCCCAGGGTCGCGGTCTGATCTGCACCGACTACAATGGCGATGGGAAGGTCGACATTTTCATCGCCAACAACGGCAACTCACCGACCGTGTTCCGCAACGATCACGATAACGACAATCACTTCATCGGTATTGACCTCGTTGGCATCGAACAAAACCTTGAGGCCATTGGCGCCAGGGTGACCGTCAGGACCGCTTCAGGTAATCGGATCAGTGAAGTACAACTTGGCAATGCGTATCTGTCCCATGGTCCCGCGACCCTTCACTTCGGTCTGGGTGAAGACGATGTGATCAATGGCATCGACGTCTGGTGGCCCGGGTCGAACCCCGTCACCAGTACTATTGAAAACATAGCAGTCGATGAATACATTATTATTAAACACCCGAATTATTGAACACCCGTCGCACTGAATCCATGGGGATTAAATTCAAGGGTTAACAAATGAAAAAACTCATCACGCTACTCGCCATTGCCATGCCAGCTGTGGCGCAACAATCCTATTCTCCCTATGTTTGTCACCAATTTGTCCTCTCGGGCCGCCGGTCGACGCCGTCGTGGCACGAATGGGTGGCAAAAAACACTCCAGAAAGGTGGCGAATTGTCGCAGGACGCAGCAGGATACCGTCACTAAGAGAGGTTTTCTGGCTGACACTAACTACCATCTGCACACTTACCTCTCCGGTGATACCTATACTCTCGGCACGATCATCACGCCGGATCAGGATTACCGATTTGCCAAGGGTGAGACTATCCGTGCAACCGGCGGAGACGATGTCAGAATACGCCGGCCCCTGGATTTTCTGATGGTGGTCGACCATGCGGAAAATCTGGGTATGTTGCCGGCACTCGTCGCGGATCTGGTATACCCCCCGGTAGGTATTGGTCACCTCGAGGTCGTAGTCGATGCCCAGTGCTACTGAGTGATCTGCGACATCAAGATTGTTCAGGGAGGACGTGGGCGTACAAAATCTACTCCTTATCTGCACCTGCCTTTTTTCCAGGAGCGTTATCAGGAGATTTGTCAAGAAACTCCGGGCTTTGCAGCCACTCAGGCGGGAACCGGCCAAGAATTTCGGCAATAGCACCTTCAGATCTTGGATACTGTCCCTTGTCATCAGTATCTTTTATCCAGTCATCCAGGAGACCACGCATTTTTTCAAGCTGCTTCTGATGCACAGGATCACCCGCCAGATTGACTACCTCGTCGGGGTCATTGTCCAGATCATAGAGTTCCTCTGCGACACGTTTACCGTAAGGCGCTGCATGCACACCTTCAAGCTTCCCGGCCTCGGCAAGCCTGCGCATTGCCATGAAACTGGTTGTCTTGCCTTCCGGGTCCCACATAGAGGCGGCCATCTCCCTGTGTCCCCAGTTAAACAGAGGTCTGTCCAGCATAAAGTTACGAATATAGTGATATCTTTTTCCTATTACGGAACGAGTTCTGTCAATTACGTTGGACATTCTGTCAGCGGATGAATAGACAAACTCACGCTCTTCAAAGTCGCTGGCGAAAAGGTCTTTCGCATCCATGGTTTCAGGGACATCGACACCTGCCAGCGCCAGCGTGGTAGCAGCAATATCCATCAGATTAATCGGATCATCCCGACGTCCCGGTTTAATCAGGTTCTCCAAACCAGGCGCTGCGACTATAAATGGTATGTGCAGACCCTCCTCGTAGACAAACTCCTTGCTCCGTGGCAGGTCAGACCCATGGTCGCTATAGAAAATGATGACAGTATTGCCCCAGAGCCCATCATCTTTTAGTTCCTGAACGATTTCACCAACCCGGTGATCAGTTCGCATAATAGAGTTGTAATGATCTGCCACATGTTTTCGAACCTGGGGAATATCAGGATATTGTGCTGGTACTCTCACTTTGGCCGGGTCTACGGGTTCCAGACCGAGTGCACTCAGTTCCTCCTCGATGGAGGCTACGCTTTTACCACCGGGAACCGACATCTGCCCAAAAAAAGGCACACCCCTGGTGACATCCCGCCAGTGACCCTCGCCTCTAAGTCCTTTCCAACTGCCAGAAGCAGGCATATTGCCTATAACTTTAGCGCTACCTGTGCCCTCGCCCATGCTACCTGGACTATTCACCGTCGGGCTGCCGAAAGAATAAAGATCAGTCCTGTTGTAGGTGAAGTTGTAATCGTCCTTGTGGGAATTGTAGGTTTCGTAACCTGCCAGACGAATCAGCTCCGGTACGGTCTTAATATTGTCTGGCAGATGAATCTGGTATTCAGGCACTCGTCCGGATCGCATGTCATGGGTTCCAAGACGAATTGGATAGACGCCGGTAATCATGGCAGAGCGGCTGGGTGCACATACCGGGACTGCGACGTAGGCACGTTCAAAAACCACGCCCTCCCGGGCCAGTGCATCGATGTTCGGCGTCGCCACCGTGTCATCACCATAGACACCATACCAGGGAGACTGATCATCAATATCAACCCAGAGGATATTGGGTCTGTTATCAGCAATCGCTGAACAGGCGCACAGCGCAAGCATCACGACTGCAACCGGATAAAAAAGAAGTGTGTGTGGGAAATTCACAGTATTTTCCAAACCGTTTTTCATTTGGAATTGAGTAACTTAACTCAAACCTGAGATTTTGGCAAAACCGTAATCACCCAATTTTCAGTCCTCTACAACTATGTCGGGGTTGTGATTTAATATGAAAATGCCAATGTAGAGCCAGCAAGCCGGGATAAACTGTGGCTCTCCCCCGGATTCAGGTTCCGAGGCCGAATGCCATGATAAAGATAACAAGGAGAGATGCACTTCGCGCCAGTATCGGCGCTTGCCTGATCTCGCCGTGGTCACTGTCACACCTGGCAGTTGGGAAAGCAGCCGGTCTGACTGACACAGAAATCGTACTGGGCATGTCGGCGGCGTTTTCCGGACCTTCGCGTGGACTCGGCATTGAACTCTACCGGGGTACAACCGCCTATTTTACTCATGTCAATCGCACCAGTGGCGTCAACGGTCGCCAGATCGTTCTCAAGACCTATGACGATGGCTATCAGCCGAATCAATCGGTTGAGAACACGGTGAAGCTGATGCTGCAGGATCAGGTATTCGCTCTTTTTGGTTATGTTGGTACACCGACAGTGACCCGCGTGTTACCGATGCTGAAGAAGTTCCAGGACGAAAAGATGTTCATGTTCTTTCCGTTCACAGGCGCTCAAGCGCAACGGTAACCGCCGTACGGGGATTTCGCCTTCAACCTGCGCGCGTCCTATCGTCAGGAAACCGGTGGCCTCGTCGGGGAGGTCGGCAATGAGCAGTAGGTCGTCGTCTCCAAAAGCGCAATAGAAGCCTTCAAGAGTACCACCTACCCCTTCTATGGTTTTCCTGAGAGCTTCCTTTCGTCTGGTTCCACCCTCCTTGAGTAAACCCGATACGCCTGCTGGGTGTATATTGTTCGCAACAGAAACTTGGCCATCTTCCCACCGGATTGAGTGTGGGTTGCACAATTATCAGGACCCTTAACTGTTTTCCAAGCATAGCCAATTTCTTTAACGATGCAGACACGAAATTGGCATTGAGGTCATTCTCAAGGGGCATTGGTTTGCCAGAGACCCATTGTATGGTTGCGAAAATGGGTGATCTCCTGTACGCCAGGCTCGCGTAGATAGACCAATACGCTATGATGTAGAAGTCTAAAGTGGAAGCGAAATAATGCGAATTATCCTGGTTCTGGCCTGGCTACTGGTAGCCGGGGCGAATGCTGCTGAACCCTACTCTCCTCCTTTAAAGCAGGACTACCCGAACAACGTCTTCTGGGGCGATAATCATGTGCACATGTACCTCTCTCCCAACGCATTTCCTTCAGTTCTTCCATCTGATATACGCCACAGGTATCCTGAAAGCAGTAAATGATGAATATTTTGCGTTCCATAATCTTTCCGGGAGGCATTCTATGGGCTGCGATCTCCGTCCTGGCTGATGAGAACAAAATGCCTGATCAATTGCTGTGGGGAGACACTCACCTGCATACCAGCTGGTCGGCAGATGCCAGCCTCATGGGAACTACCGTTGGGCCGGATACTGCCTACCGATTTGCCAGAGGGGAGACGGTTACGTCATCCGATGGCAACAGGGTTACTATCAACAGACCGCTGGATTTTCTGGTGGTTGCTGATCACGCGAAATCCATGGCAGGCAACCCAGGTTTGACAGGTGGAAATGCACCCCGCTGGCGTCAGGTCTGTGCCAACGCTGATCAATTTAACGAACCAGGACGCTTCACCACATTTAGCGGCTATGAATGGACACCTTCCAGACCACGAGTACATCGTGTCGTTATTTTTGCCGACAGCGCAGATAAAGCGTGTCAACTGCCCTTCTATTCAGCGGATGCCTCGAACAATGTGGAAGACCTCTGGTCCTGGCTTGAGGAATTCGAGAAAAAAACCAATGGTCGAGTGATGGCTATCTCCCATGGCGCCAATCAGAGTCGGGGAGCCCAGTTCGCCCTGCAGGATTATGATGGCAGGAATCTTGATCAGGACTATGCAAAAACACGCTCACGCTGGGAGCCTCTTTATGAGGTGACACAGACCAAAGGGGACACAGAAACCCATCCGCTGCTATCTCCAGATGATGAGTTTGCTGTCTATTACCGATGGCCTGTCGCCGCAATGGAAGCAAAGCTGAAAGCCCAGTCTGACAAGACGGCTGAGTATGCCCGCGCCGCCCTCAAATCCGGCTTGAAATTACAACACACATTGGGCATTAACCCATTCAAGGTTGGTTTTATCGGCAGTACTGATATGCACTCAGGCCTGGCGACGGTAGGTGAGAACAATTTTCAGGGTAATAGTGCATCACAGGCGCCTGGTCCTGAACGTGTACCAGCCGCGTACGGGAAGGCTGCCAGCAAGGGAGGCTACTATGCAGCGGCGGGCTTGGCGGCTGTATGGGCCAGAGAGAATACACGGGAATCCATTTTTGCCGCCATTCAGCGCAGGGAAGTCTATGCAACGACAGGGTCCCGAATACTGCTCCAGCTATTTGCCGGATATGACTATAAGGACGCCGATGTTCTTGCCAGCAATGTCAGGGAACTGGGTTATGCAGGCGGTGTTCCCATGGGCGGTAATCTAACCAATGCACCAGGGGAAAAAACTCCAGTGTTGTTGATCACGGCAGCCAGGGATCCTCAGTCCGCGAATCTCGACCGCATCCAGGTTGTCAAGGGCTGGCTGGATGGCGCTGGTAAAATGCATGAAAAGATTTATAACGTTGCCGCGTCCGATAACCGGGTGATTGATGAAAACGGCAGTGTCCAGCCAGTGGGTAATACTATCAGTGCTGATGGCATCAATTACAGTAACCGTATTGGAGATCCTGAACTGACTTCTGTCTGGCGCGATCCGGATTTCAACAGGCGGGAACCGGCTTTTTACTATGTGCGTGTGCTTGAGATTCCTACGCCACAGTGGCCAGCCTTTGATCGTCTGCGTTATAAAGTGAAAGACATGCACGAAGACATTCCCTTGATGGCCCAGGAGCGCGCCTATAGCTCTCCAATCTGGTATACACCCTATGAGTAGTTTAAATGACGGTAGTTAAACCGCTTATGACTTTCAAGAGCCTTCAGCGGGCCAGTACGGTGGAATTTTCCGGAGCCCAAAAGTCCCTTCCGGTGAGAAAGCACTGTCAGACCGGGTGAAACCATCAAGAGATAGCCCGACCGCCATCGACGTCGAGGGCAACACCCGTTAAAAACTTTGCTTCATCCGATGCGAGAAAAGCAAAGGAATCCGCCACATCTTCCGGTGTTGCCCGGCGCCCCATGGGTATGCCGTCAATCACCATTTTCTCCATTTCGTCCGACAACTTTTCTTTTCCTGTTGATGTCAAATCGAACTTTGTCGGTGAGGAAACGGGGCAGACACAGTTGACCCTGATATTGGGCGCGAGTTCCAACGCCATACCCTTGGTCAGCGTAATGACCGCACCCTTGGAGGCGTTGTAGGGTGTCAGTCCTTTTCGTGGTCGTTTACCTCCGATAGATGCCGTGCTGATGATGCTGCTGCCGGCCGGCATGTGTTCAACGCAGTACTTGGTTGCAAGGAAAATGCTGCGTACATTAACTGCCCACATACGATCAAAGTCCTCTACCTTCATCCGCGTCATATAAGAGCCACGATGTGGAATGCCTGCGTTGCAACACATCACATCGATCTTGCCGAAGTTGTCGACCGCTGCCTGGACCATCGCTTTGTTATTGGACTCCTCAGCAACGTCAACCTTCACTGCAACAGCGCCCGTTAGCTCTGAAGCCACCTTTTCCGCACCCTCAAGATCGATATCAGCAAGCAGGACACTGGCGCCTTCTCCTGCAAATTTCCTCGCGATGGCAACACCAAATCCCGAGGCAGCACCCGTCACGACTACACTTTTATCTTTGAATCTGTTCATGATGTTCCCTTAATTCTTCAGTACGTCTTTACAGGTACGGTATCCGATCCCGAGCTCATAGTATGCATAGTATGCATACGCGCAGCAGTACTTGCGAGATGGATTGCGCAGCAGTCAGATAATCGTCAGGTGCCGACTGCCGGCACCATGTACCATCTCCGTCGATATCCTGGTGTCGAAGGTCACAAACCTGCCACTGTTCTGTACTGCCAGAGCGAGTAGATAAATGTCGGTCAGTTGTCGCGGGCCGATTAAAAGGTTCCAGTTGACCATGGTTGTCGCGAGAATGCTCACCTCATCCGGCCAGAACTGGTGAAATTCCTGATCCGTTGCCTGCCGGAGTCGCGTGGCTATTTCCATCGTGGTGTGCTGGTTGGGATATGCAGCCTGAGACATGATACGAACGCAGCCATTTTGTGTAATCGGACAGGTCGCCCACCCGGACTCAATATTGGGTTCCATCCACTGCCACGCCAGGTCATGGGAAATATGATTCTGGTCCAGCAGCGCAATCAGGACGTTAACGTCCAGCAGGGCGCGCACTAATCACCCACCTTTTCACGCAGCTGATTGATGACGTCATTGGTAACGATGCCGGTGGATTTTGCGAATGGTCGAAATCCATATCTTGTCGGCGTTTCCCGGATTCCATTGTTGTTGCCACAAAGGGCATCGCGCAACAGGGTCGACGCCACCTCGCCTACAGGTCGCGCCTGTCTCCGGGCCATTTCCTTTACAGCATTTAAGACGTCATTATCGATATTCAGGGTGGTTCGCATTGGGGAAATCTACTGAGTGGTGAGCAATATATGATAGCGCATCAAACATCATTCATCAAACATCATCGTTTAAATGGGGTCGGAGTAAAGTGCCGGAGGATCAAATGGGGTCGGAGTAAAGTGCCGGAGTAAATCTTTACATCTGACCTGATCGTGCAGTTACGGGTAGCTTTACTCCGGCACTTTACTCCGACCCCATTTGATCAGTACACTTCCAGGTAACTTTTTCTGGAAGACCTCAACATGACTGTCGTGCCCGCTGCGGATGCTACTCCAGATTGGGTTGAAGAGGCCAGTCGTCTACCGTTGGCATTCGCCCAGGTCCGCGAGGATGCGCTGCTCGATTTGAGCGTGGTTGGCGGATTGGGCGAGGCGGCGCGAGTGGCGATGGTCGCTTCGGGCGGCTGCACAGCGGCGTTGCTGGCCGGTGCTGCCAACATCGCCCATCTGCATCTGGTCGACCCCAATCCTGCGCAGATCGCCCTGACTCGACTCAAGCTCCGCCTGATCAGCACGGTTGAACTCGACACCCGGCTTGCCTTGCTTGGTCATGCACCGATGTCAGCGTCCCATCGGCAAGCACGTCTTGGCGCCGAGTTGACGGCGCTGGACCTGCCAGTGGACTCTCTTGGTCCGATTGGCACAGTGGCGCGGTCAGGTCCGGATCTTGTGGGACGCTACGAGTTCGTATTCGCTGCACTGCGTCGTGGGCTTGCCGGTTGCAGTGAGCAACTTGATGACGTCTTGCGGTCTTGCGATCCGGCGTTCCAGTCAAGTCGCGCTGCCCCCAAGTCAACACTGGGCCGACGGCTGGATGACGCCCTTGACGAAGCGATGGCGACACCCATCCTGGTACGGCTGTTCGGCGAGGAAGCCACCCGGAACCCGGCGGAGCCTTTTTCCCGCCACTTTGCACACCGCCTGCGCCACGCCCTGGCCAGCTTTCCTGCGAACCGCAATCCCTACTTGTGGCAGATGCTTAAAGGGAGTTATCCACCCGATCACCCTGCGCCGTGGCTGGCTGCCCCCGCGCCCTCGGTATCGCCACGGATCACCTGGGCGGTCGGCCTGATGGACGACGAACTTTGTGCCGCGCCGGCCAGCTTCGACTTGGTGCACCTGTCCAACATCCTGGACTGGCTCGATCCCGGGCAGGCGCGCGCGACCCTGGATGCAGCGTGGAACGCCTTACGGCCCGGTGGCTGGACCCTCGTTCGCCAACTCAACTCGACCCTGGACATTCCGCACCTTGGCAGTCGTTTTGAATGGCATGCCGAGCAGGCCCGGCAACTCCACGCTCAGGACCGCAGCTTCTTTTATCGGGCAATTCACCTGGGTCGAAAGCGATGAACGTCCACGAGCTGACAACGGCCCCACCACCGGAACTGTCGGAAGCGTTGCAGCGGTTCGAGAAGCAGTTCCACTATCCACTGGGACCCGAACAGTCGTTCCACATCAGTCACGGCCAGGACTATGCCCGGTTCTTCCGCGCCATGGGCGAAGGGAGGTGTTTCGTGGCCGAGCGCGAAGGCCGGGTACTCGGCGTTCTCGGCGCTGCCCTGCGCTCCCTTGCACTGCCTGGCGGGGAAGAACGCCTGACTGTCTACTTTGGCGACCTGAAGATCGATCCGACCGCCCGGGGTGGCCGGACACTGATGCACCTGGCATCTTCGCTTCGTGCCTGGCTTAACGGTCGCACGGATGCCGGGTTTGCCGTCGTGATGGACGGCACGACCGATATGCCGGTTCGCTATACCGGGCGACTGGGGTTGCCAGCGTTCGTGGCGTTAGGCAAAGTCGTGGTGATACGTTTGACGGCGGGTTCGGATTGCACCGGAAGCCAAAGTTGTTCACTGAGGAAAGGTTGGAGGACGACCGAGGCCGATGGCGAAAAGTACTACGCACACCTCGGTATTGACGCCTTCTCGTGTCGTGGTGGTCATCCGGCAGTGCGGTCCGAGATGCCGCCCTGGTGGCTTGCGAGTCCGTGCGGCTCAGCTTGCGGATGCCTGGAGGACACGTTGCGAGCGAAGCGCCTGTACGCCGACGACGGTTCCGAAATGCGGTACGCCCACCTGTCCCACTTTGCCTACAGGAACATCGACGACGGGGTCGAATTGCTCCGCGTCGCACTGGCCGCGTCGGTTGGCCGGGGACTTGCCGATCTGTTCGTTGCGGTACCTGCCACCGATGCGCCACAATTCGCAGCCGCGCTGTCCGACGTGACGTTAATACTCGCGCCTGCTACCGTTTTCGGTACCGGTCTGGCATCCGAATTTCGCTGGAACATAAACGTCACGGAGATCTAGATTATGGCATCAGCCCGCGCCCCCCAGGTTGCAGCCCGCGCCATCGAAGTGCTCGACCGTGTGGACATCCTCCACAATCCCTATCTTGAAGCCCTGGTGGACGGTTCGATGCCGCTCGCCAACTTCCTACGCACCCAGGAGCAGTTCTTCTTTGCGGTGACTTTTTTTCCCCGCCCCATGGCCGCCCTGGTCGGACGTTTGCCTGACCCGGCCCAACGCCTCGACATTCTGCGTAACCTGGTCGAAGAGCACGGTGAGTTTGAGCAGTCCGCCTTCCACCACACGACGTTCCAGGAATTCCTGCGCCGCATCGGCAGCGAACCGGAGAAACTCGACCAACTCGACCTATGGCCTGCTGTGCGCGCCTTCAACAGCGTCCTCACAACCGCCTGCCTGATGGACGAAATCGAGGTCGGTATCGCCTGCATGGGCGTCATTGAGCAGGCATTCGCAGGCATCTCGGCCAGGATCGGCCAAGGTGTGGTGCGGCGGGGGTGGGTGGCCGAGGACCGCCTGGTCCACTACAAGCTGCATGCCGAGATCGACGAGCGCCATGCGGAGGAGTTCTTCGCCGTGATCGAACCCTCGTGGGCCGATGCGCACCGCCGGTATCTCATCGATCAGGGCCTGCAACTGGGTGCCCATGTATTTGATCGGCTATACCGGGAACTGTACCTCGCAGTGCTTTGACGGCGCCGATCACAGCCCCGGAGCATGGCGTGAGCGATTTCATATTCCATTGATATTTTTTATTGGGCAATCTTCAGGCTATCAACAGGAGTTAATTCATCCAGGAGTGTCAATGTCAATCGAAAATTGCAGGTTTTTGACATATTGGGGTCGGAGTAAAGTGCCTTTACATCTGACCTGATCGTGCAGTTATGGGTAGTTTTACTCTGGCACTTTACATCTGACCTGATCGTGCAGTTATGGGTAGTTTTACTCTGGCACTTTACTCCGACCCCATTTTATTTTTACTCTGGCACTTTACTCCGACCCCATTTTATTTGATCTTCCCGGTTTGGTAATCTCTCCCGTGTGGGACATTTCACTCAAACAGGAACATCTGATATGAAAATTGCAGGCGTATCACTTTTCTTCTTTATTGGGATGGTGTTGTCCATACCGCTTTTGGCCGACAAGCCCAACGTGATACTGGTCATGTCCGACGATCAGGGTTGGACGCAAACGGGTTACTACGGTCATCCTATCGCGAAGACGCCGAACCTGGACGATATGGCGAAGCGTGGTCTGCGGATGGATCGATTCTACTCCGGCGCCCCATGGTGCGTGCCCACGCGCGCGACTGTTCTGACGGGCCGGACCAACGCCAGAACCGGTGTAGATGGGGGCACAGGGATTAACACGCAGGAACAAATGTTGTCCACAGCGTTTAGAGAGGCAGGATACTCTACTGCACATTTTGGCAAGTGGCATTTAAACGGGCAGAACACCAGGGAACATCCGCTACGCTCCAGTAATCCGAAGAATCCCGGGGAACTTGGCTTCGACTATTGGCTTAGCATCTCCACACAGTTCAACCTGAATCCTATACTGAGCCAAAACGGAGTGGCGGAACAGTTCGAAGGCGACGGTTCTGAGGTGATCGTTGACGAAGCCCTTGAGTTCATTGCCAGGGAAACCAAAAAAAATAAACCTTTCTTCGTTTTAGTCTGGTACTCGACGCCACACCGGGATTTTGAAGCGAGCGAGGAAGATGTTGCCCCCTATCTCGGGCGCACCGACAAAAGTTCTGCTCTGCAGCTCGGGGAACTGGCCGCGATGGATCGTTCGCTTGGTACTTTGCGGCAAGGGCTCAGGGACCTCGGCATCGCCAGGGATACACTTGTCTGGTTCACCAGCGACAACGGTGGCCTGCCTGATATCGACTACCGACCCGATCTTCCGGGCGTCCATCCGGATTCAACCGGTCACCTGCGGGGGTTCAAGAAGGATCTCTATGAAGGGGGTATACGCGTGCCCACGATCATCGAGTGGCCGGGAACCATCGAGCACCGGGTTTCTCATTATCCGTCCGGAACAATCGACATTTTTCTGACGCTGATTGATATCGCGGGTCTTGACCCGAACTCCATCAATCCCGTGAACGATGGTGTCTCATTGGCGTCTGTTTTCCAAAACAAAGAGCCCCTGCGACGAGAAAGGCCGATCGGATTCAGGGCAAACGCCGGACTGGCATGGCTGGATAACGACTGGAAGCTGGTGCGAAATTACATGAGTGGTGAAGAGGAAGAATTTGAACTATACAACATCGTCGGTGACCCATCCGAGTCCAACAACCTGATAAAACAGCGACCGGACATCGCGACACGTATGATGAATGAACTCACCGTTTGGAATGCGGGTATCGAGAAGAGCATAGCCGGGGCCGACTACCCGGAAATATTGGGGTCGGAAATATTGGGGTCGGAGTAAAGTGCCAGAGTAAATCTTTACATCTGACCTGATCGTGCAGTTATGGGTAGTTTTACTCTGGCACTTTACTCCGACCCGACCCCATTTTATTGCAATTGTTATGAAGCACAACAGGTTAGAAGGGATCGAATTGTGAAAAACAAATGGCAGCCGATAGATATTAAAGAAGAAGGAGGCTTGCTGAGAGAGAGGGTTTCTCTATGGCGCAATCACCGCCTCTGGTATATCGCGGAGTCCGGGTATCTTATCGATGGCTTTGAGAACAGGCCCGGTGTCCATCCATGGCAGGGTGAACATCTGGGCAAGTGGCTGCACGCGGCAGTCCTGGCATGGCGAATTACCGGCGATATAAAGCTGCAAAAGGAAATGGAAAGTAATGTCAAACGGCTACTGGCAACACAACTGCCGGATGGTTATCTGGGTACCTACGATGATGAATCGACTTTCATGGCCATGCCGGAAAACCGTGGGTATTTCTTACAGGATGATGTAGCCAAGTTGAGGTTTAAGAGTGGATGGGATATATGGACCCATCGCTATAATCTATATGGCCTGCTGACCTATGAACGATATTTCCCGAATGAGCGGATTATCGATGCCTGCAAAAAAATGGCTGATTTGCTGATCAGCGTATACAGCGAGGCTGGTCACGATATCACCCGATACGGGACCCGGGAGGGCATTTCTTCCACAACGCTGCTTGAATCCATCATGATGTTGTTTGAACGTACCGGTGAGAAAGCCTACCTGGAATTTGCCGAACACATCGTTGCCACTATAGAAAACAATCCTGCGCACAGGCTCATGGGAACCATGCTGGACGACGGCAGTGTGGTACATCCGGGAAACGGCAAGGGTTATCAGTTGATGGCCAATCTTATTGGTTTTCTTCGCCTTTACCAATGCACCGAAGACGAACGTTATCTTCAAACGGTGCTGAAAGGCTGGGAGAAGATACTGGCAAAACATATTCTGGTAACCGGTGGTCCCTGGACTCGCAAGATGGACTACAACGCCAACCGGGAATGTTTTGCCTATACCGGGGCGTTCAACCCGGAGGAAATCAGTGTGGAGGGATGCTGTGACGCCACCTGGATACAACTCAATATTCATCTGTTCGAGTTCACTGGTGATGCACGGTATATGGATGAGGCCGAGAAAACACTCATCAACAGCCTTTATGGACATCAGAATGACGATGGTGTCCGGTGGTGTTACTACACAAAACCCAATGAAGAGGCGCTTTTCTTCGACGAAAGTTTTAAATGTTGCTCTTCGAGCATGCCCCGGGGTATGGAGATGTTTTCCGCCAATCTGGTTGGTGACATGGATGGCGCTCTGTGTATCAATGGTCTGTCGCCTTTCACTGCCGGCTTGCCGGACCAGTTTGGAGGAGGCAGTGTGACGGTGGAAAGTGATTTCCCCTTTGGCTCAGCCGAACAGGACTCAACTGCGAGAATCACTTTTCATCTTTCGGCAACAAAAGAATACATCCTGGAGTTCAGAGTTCCCCTGAGTGTGTCTCTGGCAGGCGTTCTGGTCAATGGCAGCGAAGTCACGCCTGAAAGGAACAGCCGGGGATTCTATGAAATCAATCGTTCCTGGGGAAAGTACGACGTTATTGAAATCAATTACGTCTGCCAACTGGGAATTCATGTTCAGGAAGGCGAAGATGGCATGAAATGGGTTGCCTTCACCGTTGGACCGTTGGCGCTGGCGCAGAAGGTACCCCCGGACAGGAAATATCAGCCGGTCAGGATTGATGCAGACAAGCCCGTGAACTCGAACCTGGTGTTGCATAAATCAGATAGCCAGACCATCAGCTATCGCATTACAGGCACAGATATTGAATTGATGCCCTACTATCAGGCGGGAACGGATACAACGGGAACAAGAGCCTACTTTCCTGTCTAATGGAAACCATGTACAAGGTATCCTGTGGACGAGACAAACGTTGTCGAGCAAATTTTTGTCAGGACAGGAAAGCTGAAAATTGCAAGCTTGTTGCTAATCCTCTGGACGCAACAGGTAGCCCCTGTAGTTGCCGAATCTGATGCGCTCGAGTTCCGACACGGCATTTCGCAAATACCCAGTTACGAACTGAAATACCCTCGCGGCTTCGCGCACTTCGATTACGTCAACCCGGATGCGCCGAAAGGGGGTACGCTGGTGCTGCCCAACGCCTCCAGTTTAGACACCGTGTCACCAGTGTACAAACCGCAAGGATTTTACCGGGCATACGATCACCTGCTGGAGCGCGCCGGTGACGAACCTTCCGGTTATTACGCAAGTCTTGCCGAGTCGGTTGCCATCAGCGCCGAAAGGCGAAGCATGATATTCCGATTGCGTCCGCAGGCCCGCTGGCACGACGGTACACCCATTACCGCGACCGATGTCAGTTTTTCTCTGGACACGTTCCGCACCGACATAATGGCATCAGGATGGGCGACAGTACTTAACTGGATTACCAGCGTCGATACGCTGGACCCGCTGACAGTTGAGGTTCACGCTGACTCAGATGTGGCCAAGCAACTCTTCATCATCAGTTACATCCCGATTATTCCAGCGCACTACTGGCGCGAGCGTGACGTCACAGAAGCAACGCTGGAGCTGCCGTTGCAGAGTGGCCCGTACCGGCTGACGGTGGCGTCCCAGGGACGATACTTTTCCTACAGCAGGGTTCCCGATTACTGGGGGCGTGAACTGCCGGTCAATCGCGGCAAGTTCAACTTCGATACGATACGTTACGAACGTTTTCTCGACGCAACAGTCGCGCGTGAGGCCCTGCGTGCCGGGATTGTCGACGTTTGGACCGAAACCGACTCACGCCACTGGTTGACGTCCTACGACGTTCCGGCCCACGAGCGGGGTTGGCTGCTTAAGAGTACGCTTGCTTCCGGCGCCCTGCGTGGCGCCCGGTTTCGTCTGGTGCTCAATACACGACGACAGCCGTTGGATGATCCGCTTGTACGCGAGGCGCTGGCTTATGCGTTCGATTTCGAGTGGCAAAACAGGGCTCTTCACGGCGGTGAACTGAGGCGGGCAGACAGCTACTTCGCGAACTCAATGTTCGCCTCATCAGGGTTGCCTGACGATGCGGAAGTGGCGTTGCTCGATCCACATCGTGCGCAACTGCCAGACGAGGTATTCAACGGTGTTTTTTCGTTCCCTCGCTCTGATGGCGTTGGCGTCGACCGTAGTGGTCTGACACGGGCACGGCAGCTGCTCGCGGATGCCGGTTATCGGATAGCGGACGATGTCCTGGTAAACACTGTCGGCGAGCCTCTTGCAATCGAGTTTTTAGCGGCGTCACTAACCAACCAGCGCATTCTGTTGCCGTACGTGCGGGCGCTCACCATGCTGGGTATCCAGGCGGACATACGCATGATCGACAGTAATGGCTTTACCAACCGTAGGCGAGAGGGCGATTACGACGCCATACTTGTGCGGGGTTTTATCGAAGTGCCGCCTTCCTGGCAGTTGCGACCCTATTTTCATTCCGCGTCGACTCCTTACTGGAACACGTCCGGCATCGATCACCCGGCGGTCAATGCGCTGGTCGATACGGCGCTGGGGGCGCCGGATCTCGGTAGTTTTGTGATTGCTTTACGGGCTCTCGACCGCGTGCTGCTTTGGCACTATTACCAGTTCCCGCTGGATGCCATGGAGGACACGCGTATCGTCTACTGGGACAAATTTGGACGTCCTGAACTGTCCGAAGAGATGTACGTGGCGCCCTTCCCGGATGGCTGGTGGTTCGACGAAGCAAAAGCAGCCCGCATTGTCATGAAACGATGATGAAAGACCCATACAAGCTTGCGATCGTTGGTTGTGGCAGGCTCGCCCTCCCTACGGTCGCAGTTCTCGGACAGCCTCCTAGTCCATTACCAGTCCGCCGGAAACACTGAGTGACACGCCGGTGACGTTCTCCGCGGTGGCAAGGTAACGCACCGCCTCCCCTATGTCCTGTTCCGATTGTGGTCGCCCAAGGGGGATATGCTGTTGCACGCGGTCCTCAAATGCAGCCTTGCCCTCGTCAGCCATCAGATGGTCGAACCACATGGCGGTGCCGATGATGCCAGGACAAACCGCGTTGACCCTGATCCCTTCCGGCGCCAGTTCGAGTGCCAGAGACTGGGTCAATCCGATAACGGCAAATTTGGAAGCAGTATAGGCGGACAGATTCGGAGCGCCTCTCTTGCCTGCGATGGAAGCTGTATTGACGATGGCGGCGCTGTCAGAGGAACGAAGTGCGGCAAGCGCGCTCCGCGTCATGTTGTAGATACCCTTCACATTAACGTCGAAGACCCGGTCCCAGTCGTCTTCTGCCATGTCTTCTATCGGACCGCTGGCAATCACCCCCGCGTTGTTGCACAGAATGTCGATGCCGCCCAAGGCTTCGATGGTTGCGACTACAGCCTTGTCGCAGGAAGCAGCATCTGTTACGTCCAAACCGACACTCATGACATCTCCAAAATCTTTGAGTTCAGCAACGGTTTCGGCCATAACATCTTCTGTCGCAAGGTCATAGTTCCAGTTCCTGGCGCCTGACAGATCGGCAATCATTACATGGTGACCCGCCTGCAGAAATGCAGTTGCGATGCCTTTACCGATTCCTCGTGCGCCTCCGGTAATCAGTACCGATGCCATACTATGCTCCACTGTTCTATTCACAAGGGATTGTAACATCAAAGACAGGTTTCGAATCAGGTTACCCATCTGAGGTTATGCCCCACAGCGCGTAGATGCCGGATACCAACTCGTGTAACAATTGCCTGCTATTCAGGAGGACTCCAATGTCTCGACGCAAAAAACGTACGGCGTTACAGGAATGGAAAGCCGTTAAAAAACGTCATAGACAAGGTGCTTGGATATTGAGCGGGCAGCAGGACAGATTGCTGTGTGCCGGGAGTTAAGCCAGGTATCTATCCTGCACGCGGTTGGATACGGTATGATTGATGTCCTTTTTTTCAGAATGACCCGGGAGAGACTTCATGGCGACAAAAACACGCGCAGCGGTAAAAGTAGAACATGGTCAGCCATTAGTGGTTGAGGAGCTTATTCTACAGGACCCGCAGGGATCAGAGGTATTGGTGGAATTGTTCGCATCGGGCATATGCCACTCCCAGCTGCATCAGATTCACAGTCCCCATTCGCGGATGCCGGGTTTGCTTGGACACGAGGCTACCGGCGTTGTCCTGAAAGTTGGCAGCGATGTGACTCACCTCAAAGAAGGTGATCACTGTATGGTCACATGGGTGCCCCGCGATATCAAAGTCGATAGCCCTCCGCCGACGCCGACCCGCTTTGAGTTCCGTGGCAAACAGTACATAGGCGGCGCCGTTTACACCTGGGCGGAGCATGTTCTGGTCCACGAACAAATGGTGTTGCCGCTGTCCAAAGACGTTGAGACAGCGGCGACCGCTATTGTCGGTTGTGCAACGGTCACCGGTGTTGGCGCTGTGATGGGAACTGCCAATGTGCAGAAAGGCCAGTCAGTGGCTGTCATTGGCGTGGGTGGTGTTGGAATCAATGTGATCGCGGGTGCAAAGATAGCCGGTGCAGATCCAATCATTGCGGTCGACCTGCTCGACGAGAAACTTGACTTTGCCAGGGAGTTTGGCGCCACGCACACTGTCAATGCAAAGGACACCGACGCGGTTGAGGCGATTCGTGAGATCACCGGTGGTGGCGCCGATTTTGCCTTTGACGCCATAGGTGGTCCGGTAACCACACCGCAGATTCTTGCCGCGGTTCGGTATGGTCGCCTCGGCGCCACCAAGGGCGGAGTCGCTGTTGTAGTCGGAATCCCCCAGGGACCTGTCACGCTTCCTCCAGGGTCGTATCCCATGGGCGAGAAGTCACTGATAGGATCACTTGGTGGTTCCAGTCACCCGGACACGGACTATCCCCAATACATCAATTGGTTTCTGAATGGCGAGCTGCCGCTTGATAAAATGATTACCAAAATTTACCCAGGTCTGGACGATATCAATGAGGGTGTACGTGCACTTGAGAATGGTGAAATACGGGGTCGTTCGATCATGGTCTACAGCCAATAAACCGCCTCAATCGTATCTAACCTGAGCCTTGCCAAATGCGTCGTCGAGTTGACGACGCATCGTACGGGAAGAGATAGTGCCGCTCGAGCGCTGGTTTCGCGAGATGCGCATCCGTCGTATCGGCGAGGGACCGAGCGAAGTCCAAAAGCATGTTATCGCCCGTGACATCCTGAACGAATCGCTGCGCTAGGTATGAAGCGCGCAGGTCAAACACACTTGCCACTTGAGGGCGTAAAGGCAGAGTTCTGAGCAAGGGCAAGTCGGTTGGTTAGCGCACCACCCCTAAACTGGTTAGGATATCGTTATGAACATCATCAAGTCAGAAATCAATTCACGATCCAATGAGTTCATGGAAAATAGTGAACACATGCAGGGCATCGTCCAGGACCTGCTGGCGCTGATTGAACGTATCAAACAGGGTGGTGGTGAGCGTTATCAGCAGAGACATAAGGCACGGGGCAAGCTTCTGGTCAGAGAACGGATTGATGGCCTGATTGATCCGGGGTCGCCATTCCTTGAATTTTCTCAGCTTGCCGCACATGAGATGTACGGCAAGGACAATGTTCCGGCTGCAGGTATCATTACCGGCATCGGTCGTATCGAAGGCCAGGAATGTATCATTGTCGCCAATGATGCAACCGTCAAGGGAGGTACCTATTATCCTGTCAGCGTAAAAAAACATCTGCGCGCTCAGGAAATCGCCCAGGAAAATCACCTGCCCTGCCTCTACCTGGTTGATTCCGGCGGCGCCAATCTGCCAAATCAGGACGAGGTCTTTCCCGATAAACATCATTTCGGTCGAATCTTTTTTAACCAGGCCAACATGTCTGCCGGGAATATTCCGCAGATCGCCGTTGTCATGGGTTCCTGCACTGCTGGGGGTGCCTATGTTCCAGCCATGGCCGATGAATCCATTATCGTCAGGAATCAGGGTACGATCTTCCTGGGCGGTCCGCCTCTTGTAAAAATGGCAACCGGAGAAGAAGTTTCCTCGGAAGAACTTGGTGGTGCAGAGGTTCATTCTCGAGAATCCGGTGTCACTGATCATTTCGCCAGAAACGATCATCATGCACTACAGCTGGCAAGAACCGCCGTCAGTCGCCTCAATCGCGTTAAATCCATCACGCTGGATGTAAAAGAGGTCGTTGAACCGCTGTACCCGGACAGTGACCTGCTCGGTATCGTGCCAAAGAATGTCCGAAAACCATACGATGTCCGTGAAATTATTGCCCGTGTGGTTGATGGTTCTGAATTTGACGAGTTTAAAGCGCTATATGGCAATACACTGGTGTGCGGATTTGCCCGTCTCTATGGGTACCCTATTGGTATTGTTGCCAACAATGGAATTCTGTTCAGTGAATCAGCACAGAAGGGGGCGCATTTTATTGAACTGTGTGGTCAGCGCAAGATTCCCCTGCTTTTTCTACAGAACATCACGGGCTTTATGGTCGGTAAACAATACGAGGCTGGAGGCATTGCAAAACATGGCGCCAAGATGGTCACAGCTGTCGCCTGCGCCAGAGTGCCCAAGCTGACATTGATCATCGGCAATTCCTATGGCGCGGGTAACTATGGCATGTGTGGTCGTGGGTACGATCCCAACTTTTTATTCATGTGGCCCAATGCACGCATCTCGGTCATGGGTGGCGAACAGGCCGCCGGTGTATTGGCCCAGGTAAAACGCACACAAATTGAAAATGCCGGTGAACAATGGCCTGAAGAGGAAGAAGAGGCATTCAAAAAACCGATTATTGACGACTTCGAATCCCAGGGTCACCCCTATTACGCCAGCGCAAGATTGTGGGATGACGGCATAATCAATCCGGTCGACACCAGGCGGGTCCTTGGACTCTCGCTCTCTGCCACCCTGAACAAGCCGATCGGAGAAACACGATTCGGCGTTTTCAGGATGTAGTGACATGTTCAAAAAGATACTGATCGCCAATCGGGGCGAGATTGCCTGTCGGGTCATCCGAACGGCAAATAAGCTGGGGATCAAAACCGTCGCTGTCTATTCTGATGCAGATGCAAAGGCACTGCATGTGATGATAGCGGATGAAGCCGTCCATATCGGTGGCTCAGCCCCTTCAGAATCCTATCTGGATATGAACCGCATCATCGAAAAGGCAAAACAGACAGGCACCGAGGCCATCCATCCCGGATACGGATTCTTGTCAGAGAACGCTGTCTTCTGCCAGCTCTGCACAGACAATGATCTCGTCTTCATTGGCCCACCGGTCACAGCAATCGAAACCATGGGGTCCAAATCTGCCGCAAAGCAGATCATGGAGACGGCCGACGTCCCTCTCCTGCCGGGATACCATGGAAATGACCAGGACCCGGCTCTGTTCAAAAAAGCAGCCAATGAGATTGGCTATCCCGTGTTGTTGAAAGCGGTATCCGGTGGTGGCGGCAAGGGTATGCGTCAGGTACTCAATCCCAACGATTTCGATGAGGCGCTGGCGGCGGCAAAACGAGAGGCGTTATCCGGCTTCGGCGATGATGCCATGTTGGTGGAAAAGTATCTGCAGCAACCAAGACATGTGGAAGTCCAGGTGTTTTGCGATGCCAGAGGCAATGGCGTCTACCTGTTTGAGCGGGACTGCTCGGTGCAACGCCGCCATCAGAAGATCATCGAAGAGGCGCCTGCGCCCATGATGCAGGACGGTATTCGGGAAAAGATGGGTGAGACAGCACTGCGAGCGGCCAGGGCGGTCAACTACGAAGGTGCAGGAACAGTGGAATTTCTGCTGGATAGTACGGGTGACTTTTATTTCATGGAAATGAATACCCGTCTGCAGGTTGAACACCCGGTTACTGAAATGATCACCGGTCAGGATCTGGTCGAATGGCAATTGAAGGTTGCGATGGGCGAACCGTTACCATGTACGCAAGATCAACTCACTATCAGTGGTCATGCCTTTGAGGCCCGCATCTATGCCGAAGACCCAGACAGTGACTTTCTGCCTGCTGCAGGCAAACTTACCTGGCTGCAGCAGCCTGCCGAGTCGCGCCATGTTCGAATCGACACGGGGGTCATCGGGGGTGACGATATTGGCGTGTTCTATGATCCAATGATCGCAAAACTTATCGTCTGGGATGAAAATCGCGAACGGGCACTGCAACGCCTGGACCAGGCGCTCGCTGCCTACCGTATCCTTGGTGTGACAACGAATATCGCATTCCTTCGCCGACTGATTGCTCTTCCCGGGTTCGTGGAAAAAGAACCAGGCACCGAATTCATCGAACGCAACAAAACGTCCCTGTTCCAGGTTGTCGATCCTTTTATCGAATCACTGGCGCCCCTGGCCTGTCTTTACCTGATTCTGCGCCGCCACCAGGAACAGCACCCCAGGTCAATTGATCCAACCTCACCATGGAACGCAAAGGACAACTGGCGAATGAATGCCCCTCGCATATTCAATGAGACCATCATTGTGGCAGGAGATGAATACTCCATTTCCACCGAAGCACTCAGTTTATCTGACTATGTTATCACCGTTGGCGACAACGTCACGAGAGTCAGTGGTACATTGACCGGAAATGAACTGATTGCGACAGTTGATGGTCATCGGCAGGTGGCAGTCATTGTCGATCAGAATTCCTGTATTACCCTGTTTACAGACATGGCAACGTTGGAATTCCAGGTGAAACGGCCAGATGTTGGAGAAGAAGTCAGCATGGATGATAACGCAGGCTTCAAGGCGCCTATGAACGGGACCGTCATCCGGATTCTTGTTGCTGTTGGTGACCGGGTCATCAAAGGAGACACCCTTGTTATTATGGAAGCCATGAAAATGGAACATGCCATCAAGGCGCCCGATCATGGAATCGTGAGTGAAATTTATTTCAGCGAAGGTGACCTGGTCGACGGCGGCGCAGACCTCATCTCTATCAAGCCATCTTCAACGGACTCTTGACATCCTCCCCCACCTGAAGGAGGGGGATTCCTGGAGCCAGCCTGCATTATGCAACTGCTGCCAGGGGTTCCTGCTTCACAGAGTTCGGCAACCCGATCTCTCCACAGGCTAACACGGCGTGCCCCGCCGCTAATATGTTTGACGCCGCCACCATATCGGCATTCCTGGCGTAGCCACAAGCCACACATTTGAATACAGCCTGACTGCGTCTGTTGTCACGGGTAGTATCGCAGCATTGTGGACATTGCTGACTGGTGTAGTGCGGTGGTACCGCAATGACCAGCCCACCCCGCCATGCCTGCTTGTATTCCAGTTGTCGCCGGAACTCAGACCAGCCCTGATCCAGGACGGCCTTGTTCAAGCCAGACTTGGCCCTGACGTGGGACCCCGGATGATCAGCATCACCCCGTGCCGACCGACTCATGTTCGATACCTTCAAGTCCTCCACGACGATGACAGCTTGGTTTTCGCTGATCGCGTGGCTGATCTTGTGCAGGTAGTCGTGTCGACACCGGGTGATTTTCTGATGGATGCGTGCTATCCGCTGTTGCTGTTTACGCCAGTTGTTAGAGTATTTAATCTGACGCGACAATTTGCGTTGCGCTCTGGCCAGCTTCTGCTCAATCCGCCGGAAGCTGTGCAGGGGTTTGTATGAGGTACCATCAGACAGTTGGGCAAATATGGCAACCCCAAGATCAATACCCACCATACCAGACGATGGGTGAACCGGGGTTGGTACCTCCTGTTCCGTTTGCATGGACACGTACCAGCCATCCACCTGCCTGGAGACCGTAATGTTTTTGACTTTGCCCTCTATTTCCCGGCTCTTGCGAATACGCAGAGTCCCGATCTTGGGTAAATACACACGCTCACCGGCAACCTTGAAGCCTTGCGGGTAACGGAAACTGTCTTTACCGCCACGCCTTTTAAATCGCGGCATCAGTTTGTTCGGTTGTTCCTTGTCGAAGGCGTCCTTAAAGGCTCTATCCAGTTGCATCATGCTTTGCTGCAGCACTTGAGAATGGCAATCCCGCAAAAAAGCGTATTCGTCACTCGCTTTCCACAGGGTTAACCAGAACGCCATTTCCGGGTACCACAGCAACGCCTGTTTGTGTTCCAGGCGGTACAGATTCATGGCCAGCATCTTGTTCCACACAAAGCGGGTACAACCAGAGAACTGGTGTAGTTTGGCGGCGGTGTCAGGGTGGTTCACCCTGAGTTTGAAGCGGTATGCTTTACGTATCAACATGTCCCTATTGTACTGTATAACCATACATGATACAAACAACCCAACCTTGACCTGACCGGTCAAGGGCGCCTTATATCCCCGCCCTGAAGGACGGGGTTTTACGGCGCGGAGGATAAGGCCATTGTCGATTTCGAAATTTCATACATCCCTTGCAGGACCGAGTGGCAGTGCAGTTTGTGACCTGCCATCCCAGAGCGCACGCTCCTCCTCAAACGGTGCGTTTATGATTTCGGCCGGATGGCCCAATACTGCTGTAGTCCTGGTTTGCGTATCATAAGGAACCCAATCTGCCAGCGCTTCAGTTTGCGGGTTGCCAGTTCTCGCGAAGTTGATCCAGCTGTCCATCACATGTCCCGCGAGGGTGTCTGCCGCCTCACCTTCGCCAAAGAATGCCGCACTCTCTTCACTCATATTACAGGTGCCAAACAAGTATCCGATGAATACCGCATGGGAAAGCCCAAGAGGCTTGCCATTCTCCATGATGTAGGGCGATGGCGCGGTAAACAGGTACTGGTATGCTCCCTGTCCACGTTCTGACAGGGCTTGTGCAAGTGCATTCGCAGGTAACCACATTTTCCGTGCCGACTCGATGGCCGCATAAAGCGAGATAGGGTCAGCATCAGTCCCGGCGCTGCTACGGACCTGGCGGTACCCGTCAAAGAGGGCCGTCGCGTCGTCAACATGTTTGCCAAGCTCCGCGATGAGTGCATCTTCATCCTCTGTCGCCGGATTCTGGACGATAAAGAGTCTCCATTCATCCCTTGACTCTGACCCCGATAATTTTACTCAGGCACTTGACTCTGACCCCATTCCTAAGTTTGATAGATTGGATAGCGGCACAGCGACACACCATGACCCAACGCGCACCTGGCAAGATTCTCGTGTATTCCGGTGGTATTCATCTTCAGGATAACCATATCAGTACGATCCGGAACGCATTCTCTGATGTCGAGTTTGTAGTGATCGCCAGCATTGAAGAATGGCGAGCACGACGGGAAGAGTTGGCGCCGAATCTCGAAGCGGCTGTTGGATTTCCGTACGACGAGATCGCTGACCTCGTTTCTCTCCCCTTTTTCAGATGGCACCAACAGACAGGCGCCGGAGCCGACTGGTTGCTTCGCCACCCCGAGGTCGCGCAGAGCGACGTGTTGCTGACCAACGCATCAGGTGTGACCGCGATTCCCATTGCTGAACACATTTTAGCCCTGATGTTTGCCCTCGCTCGCCGCTTGTATCGCTTCGCAGAAGCACAACGGGACCACCACTGGTATGCTCGTGGGCGCCTGAGCGAACTCGACGGCGGCACCATGGGGATTATTGGCCTGGGTGCGATTGGCGAAAAGACGGCTGAGAAAGCACACGGGCTGAACATGCGGGTAATCGGTTTGCGGCGCGACCCGACAAAAAGTTCCAGGCATGTGGACCGTATGCTGGGGCCGGATGGGCTCTCTGAATTGCTTGAGTTGTCGGACTGGATTGTTCTTACCACGGCAATGACGCCCGAAACGCGTGGCCTGATCGGAGAGCCTGAGCTTCGGGCCATGAAAGATACCGCGTATCTGATCAATATTGCCAGAGGCGAAGTCATACAGGAGAAGGTCCTTATCCGGGCTCTGGAAGAAGGCTGGATTGCAGGTGCAGGCCTCGATGTATTTGACCGGGAGCCACTGTCTGCCGATTCCCCGCTCTGGGACATGCGAAATGTCGTTATCACGTCGCACTGGGCTGGTTTCACGCCCCACTACGGCGATCGTGTAACAGAGATCATCATCGAAAATATACGGCGATACATGCGGGGTGAGCCTTTAAACAACGTGATAGACAAAGAACTTTGTTATTAAGGATTCCGACCGCCAGTACATTCTGAGTACAAACTTTGTCATAATAATGGGTGTCCCAATCTCCTCTTCTTTGGTGATCAGGACATAAATAAATTTCTACATGAAAGATGAGGAAAGTACGATGCGGGTAATCAATTACCTATACTGGTTCCTTATTTTCGTTGTTCTTGTGATGTTTACTGGTGCCACAGCTGCGTCGAGTGAAGAAGAATTAGTGTTACCCGTTAAGTTTGCCGAGGTAGTTGCCGGGACCAGCAGACAGAAAAGGAACGCATTACGGCAGCTGCGCCGTTCCTGGGACGACACCTATATTGCACCGTTGATTGAAATCCTGACCTTGAGTACTAACGCCTCGCACAGGGATCGAATTGTCAAACTGCTTGAAAACAAAACTGGCCAGTTGTACGCCCTCGATACAGAACGCTGGTTCCGATGGCTATGGTCACGTAACGTGAATTTGTTCGACGGCTATCCCGAATTCAAAAGTTGGTTATACGGCAATATCGATCCCAGATTCAGAGGTTACTTTCAAAGTCGATACAAGAACACCATCAGACTTGATGAAGTCCGATGGGGCGGCGTATATCAGGATGGTATACCGCCTTTACTCAACCCAAAGATGGTGAATGCTGATCAGGCGGACTATCTGGGGGAGGACAATATCGTCTTTGCGATAGGGATCAACGGCGACTACCGGGCATATCCGAAGCGAATACTCGCGTGGCATGAGATGTTCGTTGATAAGGTAGGTGGAAAGGATATTGCCGGAGTTTATTGCACACTTTGTGGTTCAATGATCATTTATGAGACAACGGTGAACGGTACCCGTCATGAACTCGGTACCAGCGGCTTTCTATATCGCTCCAACAAACTGATGTACGATCGCGCTACACAGTCATTGTGGAGTACTCTCCAGGGCAAGCCGGTCATCGGTCCGCTCGTCGGGAGGGGTATCGAACTAAATTCCGGCAGTGTCTTAACCACAACGTGGCGGGAGTGGCGGCGCAGGCACCCACAGACGACAGTACTTTCTCTGGACACCGGATATGATCGCGACTACAGCGAGGGTGAAGCGTATCGCAAATATTTTTCTTCCGACAGATTAATGTTCTCTGTACCCAAACTCGATCGGCGGCTGCGCAACAAAGCAGAGATTATTGGAATCAGGTCGGGTGACGAGTCCTTGGCAGTATCGGTAATGTTTCTTTCGAAAAACCCGCTTTATCATGAACAGATCAATGGTCAGAATGTTGTAGTCGTGACAGATAACAGTGGCGCCAGTCGAGTCTATCAAAGTGGCGACACCCGGTTTGTGAATTGGGATGGTAATCGTGAATTGAACGACACCAATGAGTTAACCTGGACGCTTTCCGAGTCTTCGCTGATATCTGCCCAGGGCATGCTGCTTGAACGCTTTCCTGCACATCGTGCATTCTGGTTCGGATGGTATTCCGCCTTTGGGGACACGCGGCTGGTAAAGTGACTGTTTGAGAGCTTTGTTCATGGCACATCCGTAATCGATTGTGGCAGATCAGTCTTTTGTACTGTATCTCCTTCGTTACCGATGTATACCCTTTCCCCAGTGTTGGACCAGCGGTGTCAAGTCGTCCCAGAATGCTTCCCGGAGTACATGGCGCCAAGCCCAACGATAGAGACCTTCAGCCCTGTCCGTCCCAGAGTCTTGGTTTTCATTATTTTTCCTTTTCCAGTATGGGGGTCAAATTATTGGGGTCAAATTATTGGGGTCAGAGTGACACTCTGGCACTTGACTCTGACCCCAATATACACTTGACTCTGACCCCATGCCATTGGAGCCCGAATGTGAAAGTCAGTGTTCTGCAGTTTTTCAGCTGGCCCGGTCGCCGAGGCGATCTGCAACAGGTCTATGCGCGTGCGACCGAGCGGGTCCAAATTATGGACCAGGGTGGATATGACGCGGTATGGATCGCCGAGCATCACTTCTCCACTTACAGTGTGTGTCCTTCGATCCATATGATGGGTATGCACTTTGCCAGCCACACCAGGAATCTGCGTATTGGTACAGGGGTATCGCTGGCAGCTTTCTATAACCCGCTTCGCCTCGCCGAAGAAGTGGCGCTGCTTGATGTTCTCTCGGGTGGTCGGGTGAACTGGGGTGCGGGAAGCGGTTTCGATAAGACAGAGTTCCGTGCATTTGGAATCGACCGGGAGGAACGTCACCAACGTTTCCGCGAGAACGTCGCTATCGTGCTCAAGGCATGGTCGTCTGAGAAGCTATCGTTCGATGGAATCTATAACGCCTATGAGAACATCGAGGTATTACCGAAACCATTGCAGAATCCAATGCCGGTGTGGATGGCAGCAACATCGCCGGAAGCTGTCATCTGGGCGGCAGAGCAAGGCTTTTCAATACTGATGGACCCCCACTCGTCCATGCAGGAGATCCACGAAAAGCGACAACTCTACAATCAAACACTTGAGGAGCACGGTCATCCAACCGGCAATCGGGACATCCCTGTCACCAGGCTTCTTGCCATCGCCCATGACGAAAACGAGGCGCGGCGTATAGCGGAGTCCGGTGCGGCGTGGACCACCAATAGCTACGCAAGAGATTCGGTTGCTGTCGGGGATGATCCTGTCTCTCGCTATGTCGACAAAGTAATCCTCTGGGGTACGCCGGAGCGGGTCGCAGACCAGTTACTGCAATTCGAGGAGGAGATGCTACTGGGACACCTGCTTTGCGCTCCTTTGAGCCAGCAGACATTCACGCTGTTTAATGAGGAGGTTCTGCCACGAATCAGCTGATGCGTCCCGCCATGCACCAAGGTTGGCAATCCCCGAGAACGAATATTGGGGTCAGAGTCAAGTGCCAGGGTGGGGAACCGCTTACCCTCCACGCCGGAAACCTCTAGCTACAAGTCGCTGGGTTATGACTTCCAACTCGCCGGGTTCGACGCATCGGCGCGAGCAGACCTTTACTGGGTTGCCTCGCAATGGAGAGCCGCCAACAACGAGAGCAGGTCGCGGAGCCACGAGTCGGTGGCCGTGACACTCATGGTGCACAACAAGCAAACCACGTTGGGTATCAGTTCGGTAGAACACGGTCCTACGGACTGCATTCAACTACACGTGTCAAAAAAAGGACAAAGGCTGACTCCGCATAGAGTCCGACAGAGGGGGTTCGCCTCCGTGTCTCCTGTCAGAGAAGATCGCAAACTCGGAACCTGGTCGGAGACAATTTTGTCGGACGGAAATGAGTAAAAAACAATAAAGTAGCGAGATAGAAAAATCTATGTCCAAGCCACTAAAAGTCGGTCTGGTAGGCACCGGCGGCATTTCCAAAGCCCACCTGCCGGTGTACCTGGAGTATCCGGATCGAGTACAACTTACCGCGTGCTGCGACATTGTTGAGCCGCTGGCCCAGGCGTTTGCCAAAAATGCGGGTATCGACGACATCTACACGGACCTGGACGACATGCTGCGCAATGCCGACATTGATGCCGTAGACATCTGTACCGGGCACGCCCAGCACGCCGAGCAGTCAATTGCGGCAGCTGAAGCCGGCAAGCATGTGCTGGTTGAGAAAATCATGGGGAACACCGGCGATGAATGTCGAGACATGATTGCGGCCGCCGATAAATCGGGGGTAACCCTGATGGTTGCCCAGATGGTGCGTTTTTCGCCGGAAACTGCCGCGGTGAAACGATTCATCGACGCTGGCGGTCTGGGTGAGATTCAAGCGTGTAGAACCCACGTGATCATGCAGAGCCCGAATAAATCCTGGATGAACGACGCCGCAGCCGGTGGCGGGGTCCTGATGCTCAACACAGTCCATCACGTTGATCTGCTGCGCTATTACATTGGCAACGTTAAACGAATATTTGGGATTCGCAGGACCGTGCAGCCGCAAATGGAGAACGGGGCCGAAGACCTGTGCGCTGCAACCATGGAATTCGAGAACGGCGTCATCGGCGATGTATTCGCCAGCTGGACCACCTATCTCACACCCGAACACGCCTCTTATATGATGTTGGGCAGCAAGGGGACCATTCACTCCACCCATCCGGAAAACAAAGAGCAGGCGGGGTCCCACTTTGGTCCCATCAAATTTGCTGTCAAATCCGCGGAAAGGGATGCTGCGCGTGCTGCACGAAGATCATCGGACCGGTCGTACGAAGAGATGATCAAAGAAACGCTGAACCCTGAATTCGACACTTTCGATACAGGCGATACCGGCTTGCCCAGCAGGAACGCCTTTATCACCCAGACGCTGCACTTTGAGGAGTGTATCAGGACGGGCGCCGAGCCGATCAGCAGTGGTCGCGACAACATCGAAACGGTGAAGATTATCCTTGGTATCGTGGAATCGTCCCGCACCGGCATGCCAGTCGACCTGGCCGACCTGTAGCGGTTGGGAGACAAAAAGTACAATAAGTGAATTTAACCAGTAAATCAAAACAAAGCCTTTAAGGAGGAGATATATGGGGACGATTGTTACTTACCCTAGAGAAAAACACGCAGACGGCAAGAAGTTCAATTTCAGGAATGTAAAAACTGACCTGGATCGGGCGATCATGGCCAGAATTCTGCTCGAGAACGTTCGCAAGTGGGTCGCGGATCCGACCCGGGACGCAATCTTCAACATGGATTTGGACATGGGAGAGCCCGGTCCGGAACTGACATCGGAACAGATAGAGGAGATGGACAAGGCTGGGGAAGGATCCTTCGGCCACACCACTATTATTGAGCCTTATGACCTTGAACTGTACGAGTCATACATGTACCCACCGCTGCGTATGCCGGAAAAGCCACAGATAATGGTTTCGTACTGGGATATGAACCATTCACCGGTCAATTTCATCGAAGGTCGTGTGATGGTCAAGACTTTATGTCCGGATGGTATCGAATCATGGCTGGTGATCCTGGTGCCGGTACCGAACTTTCACACCGCGCTGGAAGGTAACTGCTGGGGATGGCCTAAATATGTGGCGGATGAGATGACTGTGGAGAAGGATCACTCTGAAGTCATCTACGAGGGCAAACCGAGTCTGACCATGGATTTCACCCCGGGCGGCGTCGATGATGCCACTATAAAGCAGCTCAAGGAAAACGGGACCGAAGGCGGCAACACGGTTTCGTTTCACATCAACGGCGGCGGTATGACTTTACTGAGGCAGGGGCTTGGCCCCGATGCACCTCGTCGGGGAACCCATTTTGCAGAATGGGTGCCGGGCATGATCAGAACCTGGATTCGACCAGAGGACCCCTGTTCCGGACTTCTGCCACCTGATTGTGTTACCCCGGGAGTCTGGCAGCGGTCTTTTGGTACCGGTGGCGGCGGCGGAATGTACAAGGTAAAGTACGAATAAGAAGTACGAGTCCTGCATGTACGCGCAGCCCTGTTCTGGAATGTACAAGGTGAAAGCCCTCAACCGCCACGACCACTTCATGCGCGAAGTCGACGGGTTTGGTCTGCACTACGTTCACGCCGCGGGGCAAGGACCCAATCCCCTGCCCCTCGTAATCACGCACGGCTGGCCCAGCACCTTTTATGACTTCGACAAGGTCATTGAACCACTGGCCGACCCGGGCGCATTTTGCCGCGACCGAGGAACCGGAGTTGCTCGTCAATGATATTCGCAAGTTCTTCCGACCCTTGCGCTAAACGCGATAAACTGCAACGATCAACTATTGGAATGAGGAAACCGGAGTGAAACGCATCAGCATCAAACTGGACGACGAACAGGTTCGCAGGTTTATCTGCGATGGCGTCCTGGTGCTTGATAGCGGCGTCGCACCTGCCATCAATCAGCAGATCTTCGAAAAAATCCAGTGGAACAACACACGCGAATTCAACATGGGCAACAATGTTTTGCCCCGGATTGCCGAGTTGCAGCATGTGCTGGATGCCCCGGTCATCCACGGCGCCCTGCAAAGCATTCTCGGAGATGACTACATTCTTCATCCACATCGTTACATGCATGCCAGTGAACCACTTGACGAGGCGGCGCGGGAGGTTTGTGATGGGAGCACTTGAGGGCTTGCGTATACTTGATATGACTCAATATGAGGCAGGGCCGGGCTGCACCCAGGCGCTCGCCTGGCTTGGCGCCGATGTGGTCAAAGTGGAATCCCTCAACGGCGACCCGGGGCGCGGTCCCGCCGGACACGGCGATTATTTTATAACATGGAACAGTAATAAGCGCAGCATCTCGATCGACCTGCGCAAATCCGAAGGCAGGGAATTACTGCTTGAACTGTTGCCGAACTACGATGTGTTCATCGAAAATTACAGCCCGGGTTCGATGGAAAGGCTCGATCTGGGCTACGACGTAATGAAAGCCGTCAACCCGGGGATCATCTACGCACGTATCAAGGGTTATGGGCTGTCCGGTCCGTGGTCCGGCTACAAATGTTTTGATATGGTCGCCCAGGCCGCGGCTGGTGCGTTTTCCATTACCGGAGAGCGCGACGGGCCGCCAATGCGCCCGGGACCGACCATGGGAGATGCCGGAACCGGTGTTCAAATGGCACTTGCCATTACTGCCGCCTATGTTCAGAAGCTTAAAACCGGCAAAGGTCAAAAGATTGAGGTTTCGATGCAGGAAGCAATGACCTGGTACTTGAGGACTGCTGCTGCAAGGGGGCAACGGTCCGGCACAAAACCCGCAACACGCTCTGGAAGCGGCTATATGCCAACCTCCAGGTTGTACCAGTGCAAGGGCGGTGGCCCGAACGATTATCTGTTTGTGATGGGGACCACCGAGCCCATGTGGGAGAATTTCTGTGCGGCGATAGGTCGTCCGGATTTTCTGGAAGATCCGCGATTCGCCAGTCGAGGAGACCGGATTAAGAATGCTGATGCGCTTGTACCGGAAATTTCCGCCTGGATCGCCGAACGAGACAAGTACACCGCGATGCGCGAACTCTGTGAAGCGGGTGTGCCCGCGAGCGCGGTACTGGACACGAACGAGATATACGAGAACCCGCACCTGGTTGAGCGAGGTTTCGTGCATGAGGTAGAGCATCCTGAACTCGGCAAGATCAGATTGCTAGGTTGGGCGCCCCGGATGTCAGAGAGCGACGTACCGATCAAGGCAGCGCCGATTCTGGGTCAGCACTCCCGCGAGGTGGTTGGGCAGGACCTTGGTCTCTCTGACGACGACATTGACTCGCTGATTGCTGATGGCGTGATCCGTGGCCAGGAGGCCCCTTGAATTGTCATCCTGAACGCAGTGAAGGATCTCGCCGACATCGTAGGACGTTAACAGGTAACTGTGACCGTAGCCTGTATCGTCATTCTGTTTCGTCCCGATGCAATCTCGACCCAGGTCCGGCTCCATGGCGTGTCCGCTGCCGTGACCATGGGCAATGTCGCCGCCACGTAACCCACCGTCTGTCCGGTCAACTTTAACAGCTTCCGGTACGTCTTCGCGCGTCTCGCTTTGCCTCGTTGTGACTTGATCTCGAGAGTGCGCCGCCTGGCCGCCCGGCAATGATCGTGGAAGGCTACCGCGTCCGATCCCAGAGGCCCGCGCCGAGGCCAGCAAACGCTGATTGATGCGTTCCCAACTTAGCGCGCTGACCGCGCCGACAGTGGCCTGCAACGCCGACTTCCCTGGCACATTCCGTGTCGGTTCCAAGCGCGCGAAACGCCGGTTTCTCGCCACCCAAAAGGTCTATTATTTCAATTAAATCAGTCTGTTAGAATTAACGGACAGGAAATAATTAGTTCTTGTCCGAGAATTCAGCACTGCAGTGATTACTTCCTGTCAAGCCGTTGATTTTTTAAACCAACAATATGTGAATGTCGCAACTCAAACTCTCGGAAGTCGACTTTCAGGACAGGAACTAATTACCGATCTTGCGTCGCCCGGTTCCCTTTCGATGATGCGGGCCAGGTGCGGATCTTTCCCGCGGGTCTGAGAGTAACCCAAACCTATGTGATCATACGGGGTGGCCATAATCTCTCTTGCCAGTATAAGTCGAATTAACCAGCATTTTATCTGCTGGTCAATCTACCAGAAGCGGCAAACTCCCCTCCCCGTCATTCACGGCCGTTTTCAAGGTCAGCCTGCGCTTCAAGATATTCCTGTTCCGCCTGTTTCGAGACGAACTTGGGTACATCGAACTTTAGCCGGTGGATCCTGCCGCTGAAGGGAAAGCGGCCCATGTAGTCGCCCGCGACCGGGGATTGACCGCCTCGTCCGATGTCCGTGCCGAGCGCGGTGATGACCCGCAGAATTTTCGGTATTTCAACCACCGCATCGGGTTCATCATCAAACAACAGCGTGGCCCGGCACGCATTGTCCAGGCGCTCGAATCGAACGCCAAGTTTCGATTTGCCAACGGCGGCGCCTTTTTCAGACTCCGCCCGGTAGTGCGTGGAGAAGAGGTTGTAATCGAAGATCACCTGCTGATCCCTGATGTAAAACACAAAACCGCTGGTTGTGCCGCCAGAAGCGATCATTATCCCCTCAGTATTCTCGTCGATAGGATCCACATCAACCGACAGCACCCAGCTGCGGTTGCCTAATACCGGGGAGGCCTCGGAGGTCAGATGGGACACCGGGGGATAATAAACGTATTGCCGCCGGTTGGATGGTGAGAAGGTGCGAGGTACCGCGCGGAACAGCTCCGTCATCCGGTCATCCAGGGGTAATACATCGTACTTGCCCGCTTCGACCCACCAGCGTTGTACCATTTCCCTCAACTTCTGCGGATGAGATTTCGCCAGGTTATGGCATTCGGAAAAATCCATATCCAGGTTATACAGCTCCCAGTCGTCATCGTCGAAGTTGCTATAGGGTTCATGATACGCGACCGCTTTCCAGCCTTTGTGCCAGATACCGCGGTTGCCAGCCATTTCAAAATACTGGGTATCCTTGCGGCTGGGGGCGTCGGCATGTTCCGATGCGAAGGTATAAGCCAGGCTGGTGCCCTGAATCGGCACCTGGGGGATACCCTGGAAAACCGGTGGCGCCTCGATATCCAGCAGTTCCAGCACCGTGGGCACCAGATCGCTGACATGATGGAACTGCAGGCGCACCGCTCCCTTGTCTGTCAGACCCGCCGGCCAGTGCACAATGAGCGGATCCCTGACGCCGCCGCCGTGAGTGAATTTCTTATAACGCTTAAGCGGTGTATTGCCGGCCTGGGCCCAGCCGCTGGGGTAGTTGTTGTTGGCTGTTGCGGTGCCGATTTCGTCGATGCGCGCCAGACTCTCCTCAAAGCTTTCCGGCATCCGGTTGAATCCTCGCATGGTATCCATGACGCCGATAGGGCCGCCGCCACCCTCGGCGCCGTTGTCGGACAAGAGGAAAATCAGGGTGTTGTCCAGTTGGTCGATATCCTGCAGAAAATCCACCAGGCGGCCGACGTGATGGTCCGTGTGATCGAGCATGCCGGCAAACGCCTCCTGGTGACGTAGAAACAGCCGCTTCTCGTCGTCACTTAAGGAATCCCATGCCTGAACGCCAGCGTTCGGGGGCGCGAGATCAGCATCTTCGGGAACTACGCCCATGGCCTTCTGTTTCGCCAGGACCTTCTCTCGCATCTTGTCCCAGCCTTCGTCGAACCGGCCTTTGTATTTGTCGATGTAGGCTTTCGGCGCGTGATGGGGTGCATGGGTTGCGCCAAAACACATATAAAGGAAGAACGGTTTTTCCGGCACGGACGAGTGCTGGTCACGAATGTAGCCGATCGATCTGTCGACGATGTCTTCCGTCAGGTGATAACCCTCCTCCGGTGTTTTCGGCGGATCGACGGGTTCATTGCCACAGAACAGTTCAGGGCAGAACTGATGGGTTTCACCCTGGAGAAAGCCGTAGAACTTATCGAATCCCCTGGCGAGCGGCCACTGGTCGAAAGGTCCGGCCGGAGAGGTATCTTCCATCTGGGTGAGATGCCATTTACCGGTGGCAATTGTACTGTAGCCCTCGTCGCGCAGTATCTCTGCGGCGGTGGTCGCCTGTTTGCTGATGCGACCGCGGCAGTTGGGGAATCCGGTATTGAAGTTGGCCAGCCCGCGCATGCCCACGGCATGATGATTGCGACCGGTGAGCAGGCTGGCCCGGGTCGGTGAACATAACGCGGTGGTGTGGAAGTTGCTGTAACGTATGCCGTTCTCGGCCAGCCGGTCGAAGTTGGGGGTATCTACGTCGGACCCGTAACAGCCGAAGTGGCCGAAGCCCGTATCATCCAGCAGAATAAAGACTACATTCGGGCTGCCCGCCCGGGGACTTGCCGGCTCCGGCCAGTCAGGAACTGATTCTTCGATGGTTCTTCCGATAACACCTTTGAATGTTTCATCTTTGCCCGGCACCAGATTTCTCCCAATTGATCAGTCTGTGCCCCGAGCATAACGCTGAATCAGACACAATGTCTAGGATAGGAAAAAAACCACATACTGACCCGGAAATCCAACAACGACAATGTAGTGTGTGATGGTCGATCTACGAGAATGTCATCTTCCCCTCAACATGAGGCAGGCACGAAGCCCAAATATAGACTTTGTACATGAGAAATAGTATCGAAATCTAGCGCCCAAACAACCGCCTTAGCCCACTAAATCTACCCGGCGCGTGAATCCGTGACCCCAGGAACTCCTCAACCTCTGTTCGCACCAGGAATGTATAGTTACCCTGCGTAGTGTCGGAATCAATCAGAGTCGACGGAACATCATCCCAGCCGAATGAACGGCGACCAAAGGCGTCCAGGGGTTCCCAGACAATTATCCTGTCGTTGGCCAGCATCCACCCCCGGGGAGTACTGGCTTCTTCATCTGCATAGGATGCTGGTCTGAGTAGGCTCTGCAGAGCGGCCTTGACCCGATCATACCTCTTGCTCGCGTAATCATGCCAGGTTATCTGACGACACCAGGATGGCTTTTCTCCCAGCGCCTTTCCGATGATTCCGCTTAACACCTCTGACGACAGCGCCAGCCAGTCCTCCGGCAAGGCGTCAGCTTCAAGGGCTTCCATAACCTCCACCAGGTAGCGTTTGTACAGGTCGCCGGTGAGTTTGCGCCGCATGGCCTGTATTTCGCCAAACAGTTGCTGCCGCCGCACCTCATCGTATTGCGGCAGGGCGGTGGTCGTGTAGATCATCAGGCTGCGCTTGACGACCTCATCGGGAAACGAGTGCGAGTCGTTGTTCATTGAAATCGTGAAGCAGGGAAACTCATCTGTATAGGGTTGCAGTTCGTCCTTGATCATATCCTTGCCGTGAGCATTGAAAGCGGTCTTGCTGATGTCGTCGAAAACCACGGGGAATCGCCTGTACGTTGCCTGCAGACCACGAAGCTTTGCCGTAGTGAACTGGCGCTTCTCGATGGTTTGAACCCTGTTGAACATAGACATCATCAGGGTGTCTATGAGTGTCGTCTTGCCACAGTTGGACTTGCCGAACACGACGCAGAACTGCGGGTATCTGATGATGTCGCTGTCTTCTATCAGGGCCAGTGAACGCAGGTCCGACATCAGGGGCGAGAAATAGAACCAGGAAGTAAGGATAAAGAAGTCCCTCTGGTGGCGGGGGACGTCTCCCTCGAAGCTCGCGTAGTTCTCGAAGTAGTTGACCAGCAGTTCAGCGTCATTGCGGACCGATTCGTCCTTATAGGTCAAAGGGAAGGGTTTGCCTGAGAGCGTGGCCTTTTGATTCACACGATCGATGTGGAAGTAAGTCGCCTCGACATCTTTTACTGACTTCACCAGCTTAACCTGTGCTATCTGTCGCCGGACGTCTGGCGTGATGCTCTGTCGTCCATTGCGTGTCGGGAGGACAACAGCGGACAGGGACGGACCCAGACTGGAAGCAACCCTCTCCACCTTCTGGATTTGGACAGGCAACCTGGTCTGGTCCTGTGGTGGTGGCTCGATGACCAGAGTTGGGGCATCCGTGTCCATTACCGGCGTATCAGCTATATCTATTTCCGCCCTGGTGATTTTCTCTTCCTGTATATCAACGCTGTCGGATGCGGCATCCCGAATCTCCTGGTACATATTGCTGTAGTGCTGCCAGGCATCCGCGCTGTCGTCAAACACTACCAAGGTCTCCGGCTGTCGTCCGGAAAATGCTCTCTCCGACAGGTTGGCCGAGCCCACGATGACGCGCCGCCGTCCGTCTTCGCCGGACAGCAGGTAAAGCTTCGCGTGAGCAACATAGTTGCGCAGAACCCTGAACGCTGCTTTGCCTTCGTGTACCTTTTCCAGGATATGGAGATGGCGCTTATCCGGCAGGTCCATAATGGCAGCGCGGGTATCCCCTATGACGGTTTTCTGGAATGCCAGGATTGTCCTGATGTTCTGCAGTGTCCCCTCGTAGCCGAAGATGCACTCGAACTCGTCGAAATCAAAGTTGTCGAGCATCCTGATGATCGCGTCCGCGCTTGCAGAGTATGTCAGCACCTTAAGGCTGGTGAATCCAGAGAACAGATCCCAGTCGAACTTTGTCGCCGACTGAAACCTGGCATGGACGACCCTGAGTCCGCCGCCATCATCGATCGGGAACAACTCCTGATTGGGACCGGCGTTTTCTTCCGTTGCAAACATCTGGTTAGGCATGGCTTCCTCTGTGGGCATTTGACCAGGTATAAGGGGGGAATGATTATACATGATTGCCGCATCCACTACGCCGCCGGCGCAGTGTCGCACAACACGGCGCACTCAGCCCATGCCTTGCAATGATCTGAGGCCACTTTGCGCCACAATAGCACGGCAAGAAATTGGCCAATATCAGCGCTCCACGGAACAGTGTTAACCCGGACCTCTGGCGCGACACAAGGCAGCCCGATTTACGCTGCCTGGGCCAGCCACAACAGACGATTTACCTAACCCCGACCGCGAACCCAAATATCTCTTTTAACATCATAAATATTATATATTTCAATGCTATACAGATTATTTCATGGAATGAATGCCGCTGATCCTCTACATGAATCTCACCTATCTCCCGAAATCCGCGCGGCCCGGGTGGATCAACATCGTATTCATGGTGCTTGCTTCAGCCATGTACATCGGATTTGCAGGCTATACGATCTACAGCAAGGTGATGGAGGTTGTGGCGGGATAACGACATGTCAGGTTATTCCGCAACGGACGTAACCAGGCAGTGCGGATTCCAAGAGAATTCGAGCTCAAGGGCGATGAGGCGATCATGCGGGTCACGCCATGCACGGGCTCGGCGCACAACGTGCAACCGCACCATCAGCGAGCGACACGCAAACCGGGCGTCGTGGCCGTCGGCCCGAAACGGGATCGGAGTTCATCCCCGTAGGCGAAAATCGTCGGCAACCCGCCTGTATGCACGAAGATCACGCGCTGGCCCGCACGGATGCGGCCCGTTCGTACATGCTTGATGAGCCCGGCCATCGCCTTTCCGCTGTACACCGGATCGAGTATCAGCGCCTCGTGCCTTGCCGCCATCATCATCGCTTCGGCCACCGGGTCGTTAAGCCGGCCGTAACCCGGAGTGTGCACCGCGTCGCACACATCGACATCGCCCGCGTGGCCTGCGGCGATACGGTGCTGATCACCGGCGCATCGGGCGGCGTGGGCTCGGCGCTGATTCAGCTAGCCAACCGCCGCAAGGCCAGGACCGTCGCCATGTGCAGCGCGGACAAGCGGCATGAAGTCGCCGCGATTGGCGCGCAGGCCCGGGCGTTGGCCCAACTCCAGACCCGCTTCCAATGTGGCGCCCCTGATAACCCGCGCAAGCGCTGCCAATCCAAAGTGCGCAATTTTCGATTGACATTGACAGCAACCTTATGAGATAGATATACTTGTCCTTCTCAATAGTATTTTTTGTCCTTCGAAAATGCCCCACGCCCGCGAGCCAGTGAAAGGCCTTCCACCCCTGGACTGCCTGCGCTTCTTTGAGGCCGCCGCCCGCAACCAGAGCTTCGCCCGCGCTGGCGAGGAACTCGGCGTCACCCCCGCCGCCGTCGCCTACCGTGTGCGCGTGCTGGAGAAGCACCTGAGCGCCGCCCTGTTTGAGCGCCGCGTCCGCAGCGTGCGACTCAACCGGCGCGGCCGCGCCTTCGCCGCGGAGGTTCGCCGCATCCTGCTCGACATCCACGACACCACCAAACGAGTCAGCGACCGTCGCCGCTTCCGCGGTCGCTGAGCAAAGCGGAGCGGAGTGGGCGGCGCCGAGATCGTCCTGCTTCCTATAGGGGCTCGCAAATGACATAATTGTTTTTTTTCATTAACCGGAACTGCGACGCCATGCTGCTACTGCCCCCGCTTGAAGGCCTGCGCTTCTTCGAGGCCGCTGCCCGTCACCAGAGCTTCGCCCGCGCCGCCGACGAACTTGAGGTCACCCCCGCCGCTGTCGCCCACCGCGTGCGCATGCTGGAGAAGCACCTTGAGGTCAAACTGTTCGAGCGGCGCCAGCGGGGCGTGCTGGTCAACCGCCGCGGGCAGGCATACCTGAAGGAAGTTCAGCGCATCCTCGCCGAGATCCACGGCGTCTCAGAGCGCCAGCGCCGTTGGCCCCGGCGGGTGCGCATCGTTTTGGTCGAGGCGGTCGCGGAGAAATGGCTGTCGCCGCGATTGGCTTCGTTCAAGGCGGTCCATCCAGAAATCGCCATCGAGATCGAAACCAACCATCGCAGCGTGGATCCCGAGCAGCGCGACTTCGACGCCTGGCTGGCCTACACCGGCGAAACCGCCGCGCCGCGCCCGGTGACCCGGCGCGAGGACACGCTGCTGGAGGAGACGCTCTACGAGGAGGACTTGCAGCCTGTGTGCAGCCCCGCCCTGCTTGCGGCGCGTGGCGCGCCCGGCAGTCCGGCCGACCTGCAAGAGGACTGGCCGCTGCTGTACGATCTGGGATGGGACGCGGACTGGTCGTACTGGTTCGCCCGCCAGGGCCAGCCCACGCCGGATCTCGCGCGGGCCTCGGGCTTTCGTCTCTACAGCATGCTGGTGCAGGCCGCCGTGCATGGGCTCGGCGCCGCCATCGGACGCTCCATGCTGATCGCCCGGGAGCTGCGCAACAGATCCCTGGTCCCGGTTTTCCACCGCCAGGCCGAGGCGCCCGAACGCTGCTGCCTGATCACCACCGCGGCGGCCCGGCAGCGCCCCGAGGTCCAGGCGTTCCGAGAATGGGTCCTGCGCGAAGCCAAGACCACGCGCCGCAGGTAAGCAGACACAAACGAACGCCTGCCATTCGAACGGGTGACGACGACTCGGACCGGCTCCTTTTGCGGGGGCCGATTCGGTCCCCGCCTCGTCCTCACCGGCCGGAAAGGAATGCAAGGTGGCGCCCAGCAACCGGCCCAGAAGCACATTGCCCGATTCAGGGTACAGATTCCCGCCGTCGCGGATGGTGTACGACTTACCGGCAGGCGCGCTGCGGCTCGTGCAGTTCTCGCGGGGCTACAAGGCTACCATCGTGTCTGGCGAAGTGGTCCGGGAAGATGACGAGTTCACCGGCGCGCGCCCTGGCGTACTGATTCGCGGTCGACGCTGACTTCCTGGACGATGAACTGTTCTGTGCGATCGAGTCGATGGCGCAGTACACGAAATCCTGGTGGCAACCGTTCTACAAATGATAGATTCGCAACAATCAATGGCCTCTGTACGAAGGCAGTTACTGGAAGACGGTTACTGTATTGCAGATGGCAGATTGCCAGTCGGGACCATCGAGCAATTTCACGATTGGTCTGACAAATGGATTCAGTCCACTAAACATCATAGCAGGTCGCGATATCAGGGTTATTTATATCCTATCGAAGGATCGGAGAACACGGCCACCCCGATCTCCAGTCAGTTCATCGTTTTCCAGAATAACCGAGCCGTTGCACACCGTTGCTCGATAGCCTCTACCCCGCTGGATGAAACGTGGTGCACCGAACGGCATGTCGTGGACGATTTCCGGCTGCCGCTCAGCGACGTTGGCGATATCGATTACGTTGATATCCGCCCGCTTGCCCACCGCCAGAGTGCCACGATCATCAAGCCCCAAAACCCCCGCTGGCATCGAAGTCAGTTTTCTCACTGCCTGGGGTAAGGTAAAAGTGCCTTTGTCGCGAACCCAATGCGACAACACGAAACTTGAACAGCCACTATCGTTCATCTGACTGACGTGTGCGCCCGCATCGCCCTGCGACGGCACCACCCAGTCGGTTTGGATCAATTGCTCCACACCATCAATATCCACGTTGAAACCGCGCAGGTGAAACATTGCCCGGCCATCCGACTCATCGGTGATTCGCAACCAGGTTTCAACTGGATGTTCCCCTGCCGCCTGCGCCATGTCGTAGAGACTTTCGTTCAATGCATGACTGTATCGGGGACGATCTTCGTTACCCATCCAGAACCAGCGTTTAGTCCGGGCATCGTCATCCTTGCTTTTTATCTCATCAACTAATCGCCGCCGGGTTTCCGGGTCACGAATCGCTTTCAGACGCCCTGCATTGTCGAGCGCAAGCAGTTTCCGCCATGATGAAGACCGGAAGACATTGTTGGTAAAGAGGCCCCCCACACCGCCACCACCTCGTGGGACGGTTACCGAGGCTACCTTAAGACCTTCTGCAAGCAACTCCCTGACCTTCTCATCCTGCACCGCGACACCTGTTTCCACGTTTGATGAGAACAGAACGCCACTGGTCATGCGTGCCTCATCGGCCAGTAAAGCAAATTCATCTTCAAATCGGGATTCACGGGGCATGCCAAAAACGGTTTGCATGATGCCACCATGTTCGCCAACAGCTTTCGCAATCGCTCGCAGCTCATCGCCATGGGCATAAGTACCGGGAATGGCCCTCCCGTCCGGCAATTGATGTCCCCATATCCGGTTGGTCGAAAAACCAATGGCGCCCTCCTTAACCGATTGTCCGGCGAGTGCAGCTATCTGCCGTACCTCGTCATCTGTCGGGCGTCGCAGCCCCGTTCCCTCGGCGTCCAGGAGCGAATCGGAGTCGTATCGCAAGCGGGTCGGCCACCAGTCACGAGGGGTTCCTTCCGGTTCATCGACCGCACGTTCACCCATGACATAAAAGCGAATCGCACAGTGACCGACCATGCCGCAGATGTTTATGCCGGGACCCATGGTTTCAATTGAATTGAGGTATTCACCGTAGGATTCCCAATTCCAGGGTAATCCTTCCAGGATCGCACGCTTCGGTATATCCTCGACGGTTTCCATCATACCGGCCAAAAGCTCGCGGTCATCGGGTTTACAGGGCGCAAAGGTCACGCCGCAGTTACCCAGCAATCCTGTCGTTACACCATGCCAGGAAATAGAGGTAACCTGTGGGTCCCAGCCGATCTGGGCGTCCAGATGCGTATGCAAATCGACAAATCCCGGGGTGACAGTGAGGCCATCGGCGTTAATTTCCCTTTTACCCTTGCCGGACACCTTACCGATTTCAGAGATTTGATCGCCGTCTATCGCGATATCAGCTGCGAACGCTGCTGTACCTGTTCCATCGACGACGTTTCCGCCTCTTATCACAAGATCATGACTCATCTGGAAACTCTCCTCTCGACTTAACTGTAATCTCTGTTACATATTTTGTACAGCGAACTGGAGAAAACCGCTTAAGACAATGCATGTTACAGGTGCAGTTCCCGGACCGCCTCCTAAATATTGATGGTGCGATCAAATGCAGCGAGTACCGATTCATGCATGGCTTCTGACAGGGTGGGATGTGGGAATATGGTTTCAACCAGTTCTGCTTCTGTGGTTTCAAGACCCATGGCAATGGCAAATCCCTGGATCATTTCTGTGACTCCGGGCCCGACCATATGTGCACCCAACAGTGCGCCGGTTGCCCGGTCGAATACTGTTTTAACAAGGCCGTCTGCATCGTTGATCGCAATTGCTTTGCCATTGGCAAGCAAGGGGAACTTTCCTACCCGGATTTCACCCTGTCTGGCCGCCTCGGCTTCTGTCAGACCAATACTGGCTACCTGCGGATGACTGTAAGTGCAGCCCGGTATACGTCGTCGGTCCAGCGCGGGACCTTGCAAGCCGGCGATATTTTCAATTGCAATTATTGCTTCATGGCTTGCCTTGTGAGCCAGACACGGGGCGCCGGCAACATCACCTATCGCATAGATTCCCTTGACGGCAGTTTGCTGCGATGCGTCTACCGTGATGAACCCTTTGGCATGATTAATGCCCTGTTCATCCAGACCCAGTGCTTCGATATTGCCCTGCACACCAACAGAAAGGATCATCGCGTCAAAACTTCTTGACTGTCCTCCAATGTCAGCGACAAGACCCTCTTTTTTCAATTCCAGTAATTCGACCGCGGTTCCGGTCAATACATCGATACCCTGTCTCTTGAACGCCTGTTCTGCCAGGTTCGCAATGTCTGCATCCTCAACAGGCAAGATCTGATCGAGTATTTCAACCAGTGTAACTTCGACACCGAGTGTATTGTAGAAGCTGGCGAATTCCACACCGATCGCGCCTGCTCCTGCGATTAACAGATGCGTCGGCATAAATGCCGGTGTCATGGCAGAGCCCGCATCCCAGATCCGATCTCCGTCCACTTCAATGTGCGGCAGGTTCCTGGGTCTGGCGCCGGTTGCGATAATAATGTTGTTGGCAATGACAGTTTCAGGTCCAGCCTGGACAGTATTCTTGTCAATGAATTTTGCTTCACCCTTTATAACCTGGATAGCGTTTTTTCGCATCAGATGCTGAACACCTTTACTGAGCTGCGACGCGACCGCCCGGGATCGATCAACCATTCGTTTCAGATCAATCTTTGGATCGCTCACCGAAATACCAAGTTGATCAGCTGTCCTTATTTCCCGGACAACGTCAGCGGCATGCAAGAGTGACTTGGTCGGAATGCAGCCCCAGTTGAGGCAGACACCGCCCAGTTCGTCTTTTTCCACCAGAGCGACACTAAATCCCAGTTGTGCAGCCCTTATCGCTGCCGTGTAGCCACCTGGTCCACCGCCAATGACCAGAATATCCACTTTCTCTGCCATTCGCGTTACACCAGTAATCGATAAGGGTTAGCCAATAAGGTGCAGACCTCCAAGGAATTCCGCCGCGGGTGCACCATCCAAAACCCGATGGTCCCAGGTGAGGGACAGATTCATCTTCTTCGCCTTAAGGGGCCTGTCGCCATCCCAGGCAACACCATCAAAGATCCGGTTAACGCCAAGAATTCCCGCCTGGGGTGTGTTGATAATGGGTGTAAATGAGTCAACTCCGTACATGCCAAGTGCACTGATTGTAAAAGTACCACCGGCATAGTCATCCAATCCGAGAGTTCCATTCCGGGCAAGGGTCGCCAGACGACTGCTTTCGACGGCTATTTCCTTAACGGACAACTCATCCGCGTTTCGTATGACTGGCGCCACCAGGCCGTCTGGCACTGCTACCGCAATACCAACATGAATGTCTGACAGCAGGGTGATTTCTGTTTCTCCCAACTGGCTGTTCATTAAGGGATGTGACTTGAGGGCTTTTGCGACTGCCTTGACCACAAGATCCGTATAGGTAGGTCTTATTTGTTCACCTTGCCACTCATCAATGAGCGATTCGCGCAACCTGACCGCATCATCCATAGACGCTTCCATATCCATGGTCAATTGCGCGCTGCTTTGCAGGCTGGTGAACATTCTCTGGGCAATTGTCTTGCGCATACCTTTGAGGGCAATGGTTTCACCTGCTATAGAGGTTGAACTCGTCATTGCGGCCGCTTCAATATCCGCCTCGACAATTCGACCACCAGGACCGGAACCTTTGATAGATGCAATGTTGACGCCCTTCTGCTCTGCCAGCCGTTTTGCCAGTGGCGAGGCTCTGACAACAGTTGTAGCAACTGCCTGAACATCTGCTTCTATAATTCGACCTCCGGGTCCTGTCCCTGTCAACGTCGTAAAATCAACGTCAAGTTCCTTCGCCAGACGCCTGGCAGCAGGTGATGACTTGACTCTATTGTCTTTGTTGACGGGAACACCTTTAACAACCGGTTGCGTCTCTGGCTCTGAACCGGGTTTTGAGCCAGGTTCGACCGCTCCAATTGCACTGTTTTGTTTCACTGGTATGGCACTGAGGTTACTGGGAATTTCTTCGCCATCCTCGAATATGAAACCAACAACATCACCGGGTTCCATCATTTCTCCAACCTGAACCAGGTGCTTCACCTTACCGTCAAATTCCGCATCAACATCCATATTTACCTTTTCGGTTTCCAGGGCATACAGCATTTCGCCTTTGTTAACCTGTTGGCCATCTGCGATGTACCACTCTGAAACCATGCCCTCTGTCATGGTCATTCCAACCTTCAGCAGATAGATTTCTTTTGGCATGAACTACTCCACTATTTTGAATAACTATAGATTTCTCTTGGCATGAACTACTCCACTATTTTGAACAACTGACGTTGCGCCGCCAGACGCATTGTCTTTTCGATGTTTACAACCCCTGGGCCACGCCTGGATACGCTCATGAACACTTTCTGTCCATGCTTGATCACCCGTTCCCGTTCGCCATCAAATGCCAGGACACAGGGTCCCTCTACTGCAACTTGCTGATCGAATGGAACTTTGGACACTGCTGCAATCCTGATGGTTTGAAACATTCCTGGTGCAATCGGCGCATTGATTCGAGTTCCCGTTTCACTGGTTTCAAGCATCAACCCACTATCTTCGTCAGCCGTTAAGGGCATGAGAAGCCCACCAACAGATGTCATCCCGACAGCCGCCGGCTCAGCCCGTGTTAACAGAACCTTGCGGATCGCGCCTGCATCAAGCAACGCACGACTGCCAACAAACCCGTCACTGGTCACTACAGCATCAATCAAGGCAATATCGGGGTCCTCATCCTCAATCTCAATATCGATGATTTTCACCGGTTCAACAACTTCCTCGAGATGCACACCCCCTGAGGCCAAAACACCCAGTGCGGCTCCGGCAACCGTAGCCTCGGCGAAGCGGGGAAACACGTTGTTGGTGCCAGTTGATACTGGCAACAGAACCGCATCACGCCAACCTTTTACGAATGCCCGGTTTGTGCCATCGCCACCGAGTATCATGGTTGCGATACAGTCCAGTTTTGAAAGCGCCTCTGCACCCCGCACTGTGTCGAGGCTGGTAGCCGTCTTCACACCTTCAACTTTCCGGACACTGCAGCATGCCGGTAAAATCTGCATGGCGCTGGCTGCGATATTGTGAGAGTCATCAACATAGGCAAAGGAACGGCCACCGGCATTGACTGCACCTGTTATGGCCCGGGCAACGATAGCCGCCTTCTCTCGATTACCGAACACCGAGGCATGCGCCACCAGACGGCGAACGTCTTTACCTGATGCCGGATTGGCTACAACCCCAATAGTAAAAGACATTTGTGGGAGGGCCCTAAGTGAGCATCTCTTTTACTTTCTCTACAATCCTGGCTGCGTTGGGAATATAGGCGTCCTCCAACGACGGGCTGAATGGCACCGGGGAAAACGGCGCGCCTATTCGTGCCACCGGCGCATCCAGATAATCAAATGCCAGATCCTGAATTTGTGCAACGATCTCACCACCAAAACCACCGAACTGTACTGCTTCGTGAACGACCATGGCACGATGCGTTTTTTTGACTGAGTTGATCACGGTTTCGGTATCGAAGGGTTGAATACTGCGCGCGTCGATCACTTCAATATCCAGACTGAGCTCTTTGAGCTGATCAACTGCATCCAATGCCTCGTAGACCATTCGACCAAGGGTCACGATGGTAAAATCAGACCCCTGCCGGACGACAGAAGCCTTCCCGATTTCCACTTCGTAGGCGCCTTCGGGCACTTCCGCCTGCATCGCAACTATCATCTTGTTCATCACCACGAATACCGGATTGTTGTCCCTGGATGCAGCGATGATCAATCCTTTGACATCATAGGCGTTGGTTGGCATCACTACCTTGATACCTGGCAGGTGTGCCAGCCATGCCTCAAGGCTTTGAGAATGCTGTGCCGCCAAATTACGCCCGCCCCCTGACATCGTCGTCACAGTAACCGGAAGCGCTACACTACCACCAAACATGAACCTCATCTTTGCCATCTGGTTTGTGATTTCGTCCATGCACTCACCCATGAAGTCCATAAACATGATGTCAACGATAGGCCGACAACCCGTCGCGGATGCACCTACACCCAGTCCGATAATGCCTTTCTCAGAAATCGGTGTATCGATAACCCGGTCAGCTCCGAACTCGTCGAACAAACCGGCGTAGATACCGAATACACTCCCTGCCTGACCCACATCTTCTCCTGCAAGAAAAGCATTGTCCTGCTCAAGCAATACTTCTCTTACACCCTCACTGATCGCAGCCAGATAAGACAACGATCTTGGTTTTAACTCCCTGGCTTCCGACATACTCAAGCTCCTCCTACCCAGTAAACGTCATCAAGCAATACCGATGGGTCAGGGTATGGACTCTGTTCTGCAAAATCGACGGCTTCATCCAGCGCTGCATTGACCTCGGCATAGACACTGTCAATTTTATCCTGAGTCATAACCTTGAGATCGATAAGATTCTTCTCGAACGCGCTGATTGGGTCTCTCTCCTGCCATAACGCCAGTTCCTCGTCAGTGCGATAGGTCAATCCCATGCCGCGCACACCAACGTGGTCGTAAAATCGATAGGTCTTGCATTCCAGCAGTGTTGGACCCTCCCCATTGCGGGCTCGGTCGATAGCCTCGCCTGCTGCTTCATAAACCGCCATAACATCCATACCATCTACAATCACACCCGGCATGCCATACCCGGAGGCTCGGTCTGCGACATCAACCACCGCCTGATGATTAGCCTGCGGCGTATATTCTCCATATCCATTGTTCTCACAAACAAAGAGACAAGGCAGTTTGTACAACGCTGCCATATTGGCCGCTTCATGGAAGCTGCCCTCATTGGAAGCACCGTCTCCAAAAAATGCGACAGCGACGTTTTTCGTTTTTCTGTATTTATTCGAGAAGGCTGCGCCTACTGCAATCGGAGGTCCTCCCCCCACAATACCGTTAGCACCCAGCATGCCCACCTTCATGTTGGAGACATGCATACTCCCGCCCTTTCCACCGCAATAACCCGTTGACCGGCCAAACAATTCTGCAAACATCGGTTTGAATTCACCACCCTTGGCAACCAGGTGTCCATGTCCCCTGTGCGTACTGGTGATCTGGTCCTCATCAGACAAATGCTGCATGACCCCCGCGGCGATAGCTTCTTCACCCACATAGAGATGAAGTGCACCAGGAATCTTGCCGTTTTCCGCCATTCTGCCAGCTGTTTCTTCGAAGCGACGGATTCTCACCATATTCAGATGCATCGCCTTTAACTTTTTTTTTGTAGGCTGTTTTGCCACATCTAACCCCTTGAATTTTTCGAGTCGAGTTTTTTGTAGGCTGTTTTGCCACATCCACCCCTTAAATTTTTCGAGTCGAGTTTTTTGTAGGCCGTTTTGCCACATCCCACCCCTTGGATTTTTCGAGTCGGGATTATTACACTTAAGTATCCGCTACACAATTCAGGCTTTGTTCCCGGGAAGCTGTCCGGGATCTGCGACTGTAGCGAGGGTGCGCCTGGTGGAAGCAGCGCGTATCCCGGCTAGCCAGGGAACAACTATGACAAAGCAAAATCGTCGCATATCCCATCTGGCCAGGGATTGACTTTGCCAGTATGCCCACTCCCGTCAGGATTTTATTGCTTATCTTCGTTCAGGGAAAATGGAAGAAATGAGAGCCCGGTTTCCATAAGACGCAGGATAAATATGGCCGCAGATTGGGCGCGGGGAACAAAGCTGTCTTTATGAGCAAACTCTCGAGGCGAATGGGCATAGGCTCCATCTACACCAAGGGAATCCATAGTGGGGAGCCCGGCAAACTGCATAAGGGAACCATCGGTCCCTCCTCCACTAAGATTTTCAGCACTCCTGGCCAGGATTCCATTAGACGCGGAAATTCCCAGATACATGGATAGCATCCTGTCACTTTGTTCAGTTAACAACTTGGCAGGTCGGTGCAAACTGGCCCACACCTCTGTCTGAGGATGCTCATTGATGATTTGATTCCCGGTATGTGTCCGGGCAGCAATATCTCTGATCGCGTCAATAGCATCCTTACCCTGCTGGTTGTCCTGATAACGAAGATCGACATATATATCAGCACAGGACGGGATAGTGTTCCTCGCTGACCCTCCATTCACGACCCCCACATTGAGAGTGACCTGCTCTTCATAGTCAGTCAGTTTTTCTATTTCCACAATTTTATGAGCCATCTCTTTTATCGCAGACACTCCCTGACTGTGGGCCGCACCCGCATGAGCCGCTTTCCCCCTGGTGAGGAGACGAATTTGCCCCAGACCTTTGCGGGCTCGAGAGTGGTTATTGTTATGGGTTCCTTCAAAAACAAGGCCAAAATCGTGGGCTTTGGCAAGCTTCTCAATGTGTGCACGAGAAGATAATGAGCCCATTTCTTCGTCACTGTTAAGAATAATAGTGATATGTCTATCTTGCAGATATCCATAGTGATGAAGTGCTTTAAGGGCATAGAGCATCACAACGATACCCCCCTTCATATCTAAAACCCCCGGCCCTTCAATAACATTCTCTTTAAATTTGATTTCCTGAAATTCATGCTCTTTGCCAAATACAGTGTCCATATGACCGGAAAGCAGGATTCTGTTACCAGAATCACCCTGCATACTTGCAACCAGATGATCGTCAAATACCAGCTTCTTATTGTTACAGCCTAAAATATCGAATTCCCCTCCGGGCAGTGTTTCAGTTTTAAAACCTGACAGGCGCAATTCTCCGGCAAGTCGTTTCTGCAGTTTATTCATGCCCACCGTATTCTGACTCCCTGTATTGATCAGAACAATTTCTTGAAGCAGTTCCAACATATTCTCTTCCTGCCCTTTGATCCATTGCAGAACTTCCTGTTCTTCATGGGAAAACCGGGCCTCTTCGTATTCGATTGCATCCATGTTGGATGAAGAATTTTTTGAATAAGTGCTGCTGGAGGGAAGCAAAGAGAAGAAAAGTAACAGGGAAAAGAAATGTGCAGACACTCTTTTGTTCACTTTGCTGAGTCTTGCTAAACAGGGCAACATGTCTTGCACGTTATGTCAGCTTAAAAGTATTAGTCAAGCCAATTATCCTGTCAGACAGAGCAATCTCAGGTTAACAATGCCTCGTGTACACAACCGGCTGGACCCGCTTCAAGCATGTGCCGCGTGCTATCATGGCGCACGGAAACATGCGACCTGGCGTTGCAGAACATCTACACAGAATGCGCTGGATCAAGGATAATGCCCCATCAATTTACTTTGTGCCTCAACAATGAACTTGAGCGTATGTGCTATATCCTGGTTAACATCACAGAAGACGTAGTGTTCATGGTTGAAGGTAGAAAATCGAACTCCCGGAGGTAATCAAATGGCTGGAATTTTTAAATTTAAATTATTTTGCAGGTCGGCGGTTATAGCCATGATTGTCTTACTAACCGCACCTGTTTCCGCCTCCAGTGAAGCCATGCTTGAACTGATCAAAATACTCAGAGACAAAGGCAATATCACTGATTCCGAATATGAACTACTCAGAAACGCTGCTGTTGCAGATGAAGAAAAGATAAAAGACAGCGTCAGCGAAGTCAGGCAGGATGCAGCAGACAACATTGGTCTGTCAAACCAATCCATGGAGTTGGCCGGATGGCCATCAAAGCTCAGGTTGAAGGGTGATATCAGGCTACGTTACCAACCCCAGGACAAAGACCCGGATGGCTCTCGCAGCAGGAGCCGTGCTCGATACCGTTTAGGTGTGATCGCGCAACCTTTTGATGATTGGGAGGTGGGTGCGGGTCTCGCCAGTGGTTCCAGTGACAGTCGTTCTACCAATCAGACATTTACCAATTACTTTTCAACAAAAGAAATCAACCTCGATTACGCCTATGCCCAATACAAAATCAATGACAATCTCAAAATCATAGGAGGCAAATTTAAAAATGCCAATTACCTGTATGCTACCTCTGATTTACTTTGGGACAGCGACATCAACCCTGAGGGATTTTCCGCGAATTACACCCTCAATTCAGGAGAAGGCACAACTTTTGCAGAAGGCACAACTTTTGTAAACAGCGGCATCTGGGTATTATCCGAAAACAAAAGCAGCAGTAATGACCCTCATTTGATTTATGCCCAGATAGGACAAAATTTTGAATCAGGCAATCTGTTTGGCGCCCTTGCAGGGACCTATTACACCATTGAGGACATTACTTCTCTGGAATCCTTTGGATCGAATGGCTCCAACTCTGATTTCAATTTCGGGGGGGTCTATTCTTTGTCCGGTGAAATCGGTGTGAATGATTCCATGGACAGTATTATCAGAACGAGCCTGTTTATGGACTGGGTTTCAAACAGCGATACCGAAACTGGTGAAGACAATGGATATATGGTTGGGGTGAAGGCATCATCCGGACCGTGGTCCATAAAATATTCCTATGCAGACCTGGAACAAAACGCCTGGCCGGATATCTTCCCGGATGCAGACCGGTTGGATGGCCTTACAGGTATCAAGGGTCATGAGTTTATCTTTTCGTATAAAATCATGAACAATATTGTCCTCGACGTTGATTATTATTCAGTCAGGAATGACCTGATAGACGAAGACCTGAATATGGTGCAACTGGACCTGAATGTAAAATTCTAGATCAAACGGAGTCATGGGTCAGAGACAAGTGCCAGAGTAAAATTTACTTTGGCACTTGTCTCTGATCCCATGATTAATAAGGATGGTGTTCAGTGAGCGATATTGCGAGACGAGAATTTCTGAAGGCAACTCTGGCGGTTGGCGCGGCCGCCGGGCTGGACATTCACACAGCGGAGCAGAACGGTGGAGCAGAACGGGCGAGACCCGAAGGTAACCATTCTGTTATGGACCTGGTCACACCTGCGCTGGAAATGGTACGGATAGGCCTGATCGGTGTGGGGGAACGGGGTGTTGGGTTCGTCCATCACTTCTGCAACATGGAAGGTGCATGCATTACTGCAGTCTGTGATACGCATCAGGCAGTATTGGACCGCGCCCGGCAGATTATCTCCCGGCATGGCAAAGCATCCCCTGCCCTGTACACTGGCGATGAATACGCCTACCGAAGGCTTCTGGATCGCGAGGATATCGATATCGTGGTCATCGCTACACCCTGGCGGTGGCACGCGATAATGGCTGCGGAAACCATGGAAAGCGGAAAACACGCTTTTGTGGAAGTACCGGCAGTCACCACTGTGGATGAAGCATGGTGGCTGGTGGATACTTCGGAGCGTACGCAGATGAATTGCATGATGCTGGAGAATGTCTGCTACGGCCGGGATGAGATGATGGTTCTCAACATGGTGCGTCAGGGTGTCTTTGGAGAGTTGCTGCACGGAGAAGCGGCGTATATCCACGAGCTTCGCTGGCAGATGAAAGAGATCGAGCACAAGACAGGATCCTGGCGCACGTTCTGGCATACCAAACGCAATGGAAACCTCTACCCTACCCACGGCCTGGGCCCGATCGCGCAATACATGGGCATCAACAGGGGTGACAGCTTTGACTATATGAACTCAATGAGCTCTCCCGCTGCAGGAAGGGCAGCGTATGCGCAAAGGGAATTTTCACCGGAGCATGGGCGTAATCAGCTCGACTATATCAACGGGGACATGAATACCAGCCTGATCAAGACGAAGAAAGGCCGAACAATCATGGTGCAGCATGACACAACCACGCCTCGACCCTACTCACGCCACAATCTGATCCAGGGTGTCAATGGAGTCTTCGCAGGATTTCCGAACCGTATAGCCCTGGAGAAAGGCGGTGATGAGTCCTACCATCAATGGGACTTCGACATGACGAAATGGCAAGCTCGCTACGATCACCCCCTTTGGAAGCAGATGGGCCGCCGAGCCGGGGAACAGGGTGGCCACGGCGGAATGGATTATCTGATGTGCTGGCGGATTTTACACTGCCTGCGAAACTCTGAGCCGCTCGACCAGAATGTGTATGACGCCGCGGCCTGGTCCGTCATCAGCCCGATCAGCGCAGAATCAGTTGTCGATCGTGGCAACAGTAAACCAATACCCGATTTCACCCGCGGAGAATGGCGGAATACCGAACCCCATTACTCTGCGACTTCTTTCAAATAGTGAGGTTCCAGCCGGGTTCAACGTCAATATAGCAGTGATGCTACAATCCTGAATCCCACACCACTTAATATACAGGGAGCAAGAGAGTTTTACTCCGGCACTTGACTCTGACCCCATGAATCCGGGACAGGAACAAAAAGCCTATATAGACCAACACCTGAACCGCAACATTGCGGTGCAGTTGGCTCATGGCATGTTGGGACAGACAGGCTTTCGCCTGTTCAGCGCTCCAACCATTCTGCCTGTCTATTTATACGCGCTGTCTGGCTCTGAATTTCTGGTCGGACTTGCCCGTTCGCTGGAAGCTCTGGGCCAGATGCTGACGCCGGTTGTGGGTGCGTCATTGATTGGACATCGAAAAAAAATATTGGGTATCACGCTCGCTACCAGCACCCTGATGCGGATACAGATCCTGTTTATTGCGCTGTCCGGATTCATGTTTGGCGCCAGCAACAATGGCATCTGGCTAATTGTGTTCTTTATGGTGCTGATGGGGATTTTCCAGGGTATTTCAGTGGTCATGATGAACTCCCTGCGCGCCAAGGTCATCCCTGTGAGACGCCGTGGGTTTGTCTCCGGCTGGCGAAATTTTCTGGCTGGTGGAACCACCGCAACCCTGGCGTATTTTGCCGGTGGATACTTTATTGACCATAACATCCTGGGTGACGGATATGCAGCGTTATTTCTGTTGGCTTTCCTGGTCGCGTCGCTGGGGATCTGCGCCCTGGCGTTCACCAAAGAACCACGCGGAGTTTCACTGCGCAAACGCGAAAATGTGGTTCAGAGCTTCCGTTCACTACCGCGCCTCTTAAGTGAGAACCCGCCGTTTGCCCTTTTTTTTATTGTTGCGGCACTGGGCTCCATTGGCCGTATGGCGATGCCGTTTTATATTCTGTTTGCGGGAACACAAATGGATATTTCCGGTGCAATGCTGGGCTTGCTGACGACAATCTGGATGCTGGCAGGTACGGTAACCAACGTCGTATGGGGCAGCATAGCGGACCGGATCGGTTACCGGATCGTGATGATTGCCACGTTGTCCATGTGGACTTTCGCCCATTGCCAGCTTCTGTTTACGGATGGAATCTTCGGTGTAGTCGTGTTTTTTGTGTTGTTCGGTACTGCGTTCGGGGGATTTAACCAGGCCCGTCAAAACATGGTGCTGGAGTTGGGGGTGGACAAGGACATACCACTCAGGATCGCGTTGTCCAACATGGGGATTAACCTGGTAGCGGCAGTCGGTCCACTATTGGGCGGCGCGATCAGCCTCGTGTTTGGGTACGAGGTCATTTTCGTGATTTGTATTGTTGTCCAGGTCATTGCACTCGGCGTTATGGTCGGTTTTGTACCGGAGCCAAGACGTGCCAATGTCGTACTGACGACGGATGAGGATGAAGCCTAACATTCGAACCACACACCGAATCCAACATCATTTCCAAGTGTGATTTGACCATCTTTTATGGCCGGCTGGCCATTCACCCAGGTCATCCATGGTCGACCGGATTCAGCCAGCGGGTCAGGGTCCAGCGCACAGATGGCATGCAGAGACCAAACTTCACTGCCCCGGTGCGGACACACCTTGACATTGTATTGCCGGCCGAGTTCGTAGACCTTGATCAGTTCCGTCAGTCCACCACACCAGCATACATCTGGCTGCACAATCGTATGCAGTCGCTCTTTTATGAGTAATTCGAAAGCAGCCGCTGTGTATTCATGCTCCCCGCCGGCGATAGGAATGGGGCATTCATCGCGCAGTCTTGCATAACCTTCCAGATCATCGGAGTGTAAAGGTTCCTCGAACCAGCCAATACCGACAGGCTCCAGGCCGTCAGCTATACGCAGCGTACTTTCCACATCGAGTGTCATGAAGGCATCGCCCATAATTGACACATCAGGACCAAGCGCATCCCGCACGCGACGAATTCTGACGATCACATCATCGACATCCTCACCGGGTTCCATCCCCACGAACAGTTTCAGCGCCTTGTATCCCTGGGTCCCCAGTTCGATCCAGTCTTCAACGGGACGTCCAGTACGATATGCAGGCACTGTTGTCTGTATCTCGTCTGACAATATTCTGGCAACCGGTTGACCTGCCCGTTTGGCACGCAAATCCCAGAGCGCCAGGTCCACACCGCTGATTGCCATAATGGCCAGACCTTTCTGGCCATAAGGCAGCGTTCGCGCGTACATCAATTCCCAAAGCGCCTCTACGTTTGAGGCTTCCTGTCCGACCAAAACATGCCGTAATGCGGTTTCAATCACGTGAATCCCGGCTTTTCCACCACCGCCTACGCCATATCCGGTCAGGCCGTCATCGGTTTCAATGATCACCAGTATCTGACCGAGCCACGTGCGCCAATCCTGCGGCGAAGTTGGGGAATCCGGCTGTGTTGCTCTGATGCCTGTAATTTTCATGCATGGGTCCTGTCGTCAGATCGTCCTGCCATAGTTATCCAGGAGACTGTCCGGGAACAGACTGACCTACTGCGGACAAGTCTCCCTGGCCATATTACACGGGATCGACAATCCAGTTCGGTTTAAATCCCTGTGCAATTCGCTCGGCGTTCTCCACCGCGTTCATATCCGCATTCCATTCCGACTGGATGACCCGCGTAGCGAGGTGCGGTGTGAGCATCAGCATGATCGCATGCTCTGCAACGCTCACCGCGTTGGCGCCGCCGTTATTGGCAACTTCAATTCCGTGCTGCAGCAGCAGCGCCAGGTCGAGTTGATCTGTGCCAGCACTGAATGTCTGCAGAAGCTTCAAATCCGGCAACTTTGTAGCAATGAAGTTGGTTGGCTTGATGTTAAGTGCAATCAATATCCTGGCGCCCTGAAAGGCGGCAATAATCTCCTCCGGTTCCTGTTCCAAATCAGCGACCTCAAATTCCAACAGGTTTTTCTTAGCCGCTATTTCCTGTAATGCTGCAAGACGAATCTCATTGTGTTGAGGCCTCTTCGTCAACAGTGCTACCCGGGTCTTTGTCATGTTTCCTCTCTTGGTCATTGATCTGACTGACGTCAACCATGCCAAAATCCTCAAATCCGGACGCAGCAGGGATAGACATACAGGTGATCTTGTCCGTACGACCGGTTGAGGATAATACCCCGGCCTGCGTCCTCACTTAATGACCCACAAAGGCATGACCCGAGTATCCAGGAACACCCGACTTAACAGCAATGTGCCGTGTGCACATTCGTCAGAGGCAGCTTACAGACAACAAGGAGATAGATGTGTCCGGAAACAGCAGAACCGGTGCAGAGATTATAGTTGATACATTGATCAAAGCCGGTGTCCGCCATGTCTTTGGAATTGTCAGTATTCATAACATGCCCATCGTGGATGCCATCAGCCGCACCCATGGCATTGAGCTTGTTACCGTACGTCATGAGAGCAGTGCCGCCCACATGGCCGATGGTTACACCCGGGCAACTGGTAGCCTCGGGGTTGCGCTTGGCAGCAGAGGACGGTGGTCTCGTACCATGGGACTTGCCTGCAGGGACATCAGTGGTCCCAAAACTCACCAGGTGTCGATATAGGGGTATTTCTTACCCGTCCTGGGCACTGGTGGTGGTAAGCGTTTGAGACTGCTGGATATCCACTCTCGAGTGTCCGCCGGATCTATCACATCATCTATACCGCCACCTGTACCGGCATTGACTGCCTTGGCACTTTCATAGGCATGAGCCACACGGTTTTCGAATTCTATTCTGCGTTCTTCCGGGTCCTCCAGGGCAGCCAGTTCCTTGCGGTATCCCAGCTTGACTGATCCTTCGATGTTCATGCCGGCAAATTCAGCAGTCGGCCATGCCACCGTGAAGAACCCGACCATGGCACTGGCTCCGCACATCGCCTGCACACCCAGGCCATAGGATTTTCTGACAACAACACCGAACAGCGGTGTGGTCAGATTAGCCCCTGCGTTGAACATGCGAACACAATGTCGCACCAGGGCAGTACGTTCTACATCCGGTCCGACCATCATGCCAGGACAGTCCATCAAACTGAGTACAGGAATATCAAATGCATCGCAAAGTTGAATGAAACGTGCACCCTTGTCGGCGCCATCAGAATCGATGGCCCCCGCCAGGTGATGTGGATTGTTGGCAATAACCCCCATTGGACGACCTTCAACCCGGATAAAAGCGGTAATCACCCCTATTCCGAATTTTTCACGAATCTCCAGCACTGAATCCTTGTCGGCAATGGTGTGAATAATCTCCTTCATATCGTAAAGCCGCAGCCGGTTTTCGGGAACAATGTGTCGCAGATGGCGCTGGTCATGCGCCTCCCAGGTCGAAACAGAACCCTGAAAGTATGAAAGATACTTTCTGGCAACCTGTACCGCTTCTGCTTCATCCTTCACCAGAATATCCACAACGCCGTTAGGCACCTGAAACGACATCGGCCCAACTTCTTCCGGTGTGTAGATTCCCAGCCCACCCCCTTCGATCATCGCCGGTCCACCCATGGCAAGAGTAGTCCCCTCGGTGGCAATAATGACATCACAGCAGGCCACCAGAGCCGTATTCCCCGCAAAAGTACGACCATTAACAATTGTGATCAGCGGCACCAGACCGCTCAATTGCGAAAACCGGGTAAATGTGTGGACATCGAATGCTACACCCGGACCCGTGGAATCATCACCGGGGCGACCGCCACCTCCTTCTCCAAAGAGTACCAGCGGTAATCTGAACCGGTCGGCAAGTTCAAACATTCGGTCCTGCTTGTAGTGGTTGCGCCCTCCCTGGGTTCCGGCAAGAACTGTATAATCATAGTGAACCAACATCGCACGCGCGGCTTCTTCCGTGAACAGATCCGCGTTGATGGTGCCAATGCCCGCAAGCAGGCCATCCGCCGGTGTGTTCCTGCGCAGCGTATCAATGTCATACCGTTTATGCTGACGGGCCACGATCAGAGGCCAGTATTCCTTAAAGGATCCGGGGTCCATCAGTTCCGCAATATTCTCCCGGGGCATCCGATAACCCCGTGCCCTGCGCTTCGCTACGGCCTCCGGGCGATTCTCATCCAGCGTCAGAGCATGGCGTTGGTAACTCTCTTCCAGATCGGGACGGATATAATCCGGATCAAGTTCATCCTCCGTAGCAGTAGCGCCTCCCGTGACTTCTGCTTCTTCTACAAAGACAATGGGATATCCTTCACGAACAACATCCCCTGCCCCCATTGTTATTCCCCGTACAATGCCATCAGTCTCCGCGGTAATCACATGTTCCATCTTCATCGCTTCCACCACGGCTACTGCCTGCCCCTTGCGGACTTCTTCATCCACACTGACATCTATTGAGACTATGGTGCCCTGGATCGGTGAACTCAAACCTGCCGAACCATCCGGTCCGGTAACTTCGGGAGCTTTTTGTTCTTCCTGAACCGCAGACTGCTTGACCCTGGCATCATGGTCAAAAAGAGCAAGCGGATCACTGGTATCCACACGTGCTCCGGCAAATCCATCCTGCTCCCCTGGCACAGGTTCTGTCGTCTCGACAAAACGTTTTCTAACGTCCCGGGAAGGCGTCGCCAGATCCATCATATGTTCATCAACCCAGCGTGTGTGTACCCTGGCATTCTCAAAATCTTCATGCGCCAGAATATTCTGCAGGAAGGGGATATTGTTACCTACACCTTCTATGCGGAATTCTGACAACGCCCTTGTGGCACGGTTAACCGCAACGGCAAAGTCGGCAGATGGAGAATGCACAATCACTTTTGCCAGCAGGGAATCAAAGGCCGTACTGGTCTTGTAGCCGGTATAACCAAACCCATCAGTGCGCATACCCGGTCCAGAAGGCGCCTCATAGGCGGTAAAAGTGCCGCTGGCGGGTCGAACGGCGCCGTCAGGTCGAAAAGTTTCCATATTGACCCGCGCCTGAATGGCATAACCACGGGGAGTGGCTACCGCTGGATCCTGCAGACCAAGTTCTGCCAGTGAATCGCCGGCGGCAAGCCTGATCTGTGACTGCACAATATCAATGCCGGTGACTTCCTCCGTCACCGTATGTTCAACCTGTAAACGGGCATTTGCCTCGATGAATACAAATGGCTGGGCGCCTTCTCTCCCGGATTCATCCACCAGGAATTCGAAGGTACCCAGATTGGTATAACTTTCTTTTTTAGCGAAGCGAACTGCCGCTTCAATAATCCCGCAGCGCAAATCATCAGCGAGTCCCGGCGCTGGAGCGATTTCCAGCACTTTCTGATTACGCCGCTGGATGCTGCATTCCCGTTCTCCCAGATGCACGATGCCACCATGCAGATCTCCCAGGATCTGAACCTCCACATGTCGGGCACGTGGAACAAACTCCTCCACATAGACATCTTCTACGCCGAAGGCTGCTCTGGCCTCTCGCTGACAGCGTTCGAATATTGTTGCAAGATCATCGGCGCTGGAAACCGCACTGGTTCCCCGGCCACCACCACCGGCCACGGCCTTGATAATCATGGAACCGCCGGTCGTCTCGTAAAAAGCTTTTGCTTCTGCCAGCGTCACAGCACGGTCAATGCCGTTGAGTACGGGCACATTGGCCTTGATTGCCGCAATGCGCGCACTGGCCTTGTCCCCAAAGAGCGCAAGGTGATGCGCTGAAGGCCCCACGAAGGTAATCCCTGCTTCCAGACAGCGGCGGGCAAAGTCTTCCTGCTCGGATAGAAAACCATAACCTGGATGCACTGCATCACATCCAGTTGCCCTGGCGGCCGTAATCATAGCTTCCATGTCGAGATAAGCCCGAGCACCGGTTCCCTCCAATGCGTGCGATTCATCAGCGACTCTGGTGTGCAGACTGGCAGCATCGTCTTTGGAATATACTGCAACCGTTCTCAGCCCAAGGTCTGCCGCGGCGCGCGCAATCCGGATTGCGATTTCGCCGCGATTGGCTATCAGTAAGGCTTTGAATCGCATGAAATCTCCTTTGTTATCAATTTCTCAACTTTTTCCAGGGTCAGCCAGAGCCTGTAAGCGTACCCGTTACGCCATCCTCAACCAATGCCTCGTACTCCGCATCCGAAATACCCAGTTCGTCCACGAGCACTTCCCTACTATGCTGTCCCACACAGGGAGACGGTCGTATGGGTGTCGACGGGGCTGCTGAAAAACGCCATGGACGTCCCGGCAACCAGGTTATACCTGCTTCCGGATGATCTATCTGCGTCACAAATCCCGATGCCCGAAAATCCGGGTCCGGCAGGCTGTACAAATCATAATATGTCTTGACCCGGGAAGCCGTGACACCGAGTTCACTCAGCCGATCAGCGATTTCCTCTGCCTTTTGTCGTGCACACCACTCACTAATAATCTTATCGAGTGCCGGTTCGTTTGTCTTGCGGGATGCCATGGTCTCAAAATGTGAATTAAACAACCGGATGTCGCCGATCTCTCGGACCAGTGACTGCCACGCCTCCTCACTTTCCGCAACGAGGGCGAGCCATTCACCCTCTGATGCGGGGTAATTATTATGCGGTGCGATGCGGGGATGATGATTACCCATGGGTGTTGGCAATCGACCCGTGGCGTCATATTCAATCACAGCATCACCACAGACAGCATTGATGGCCTCCATCATCGACAGATCAACCCGCTGTGGTTCACCTGTTCTATCCCGATGATGCAGTGCCGCCATTACCATCGCTACCAGGAAATAGCCGGCAACGGGATCCGGGTACAGTCCCCCGGTATTCATGCCTGGGTCTCCCTCGTAACCGTGCAGGGAAGAAAAACCAGACATCGGTTCCGTTGTCGCGCCATTGGCAGGATATTCCCGATAGGGGCCGGTTTCTCCATACCCGGAAATGGAAGCCCATATCATGCCAGGCCGGAGTTCATGCAGTTTTTCCAGGGTAATTCCCCATGAAGGCATGACGGTTGGCCGGAAATTATCAACCAGAATATCGAAGCGGGGCAGCAGTTCCCACAACAATTCACGACCTCTTTCCTGCCGCAGGTCCAGCGTTACTTCGCGCTTGTGCAGATTGACAGAATTGTATTGACCCTGCGTATTCAGTGGGTGCTGCCGCCGGCTCTTGTCGACAACACCGGCTGGTACCTGGTCAGTCAGACGCCGGAATACATCGGGCCGGTGCAGTGAACCCACCTGGACCACATCTGCTCCCAGCAATGCCAGCAGTTCGGTTGCAAATGTTCCTGACCATGCCTGGCAGAAACTGAGTACTCGCACACCGGCAAGAGGACCATCAGCAAGATCCTGTGAAGACAGGTTGATACTTTCTCCCCTGTGCCGATCAACCTTCACAGCGTTAAATCGGGATAGCGGACCATGTTCACCATGTCGAGGCGCTGGTTGTCTGATGGACCAGGGTGATGGCGCCAGTTTGGCCGGGGCTCCCGCAGCCCGAACGGTGCGCTCCTCAATTTGAGTTTCCACCAGAAAATCACGGGCCTTGAATTGTTCGTTCTCTGCAATGTCTTCAATATTCTGCATGACACCAGCCACACATCGTAATCTCATGAGTTCATGAAACACCGGCCAGCGCTCAAGCCCCGGGAGTGCCTTGGCCATCGAATAAACAACTTCACGCAGGTCTTTTGAATGACGTCCGATATCCGGTATGTAAGCTGTTTCATCCGCCAGTTCCGGCACACCAACGACGTGCATAGCTTCCGGCCAGTTGTGAAAGTCAGCGATACCGAAATTCATACGTCCATCTGCCAAATCCCAGAGTGGCCCTGGTTTTCCCCGGATTCGCCTGCCCCCGGCACCTGTTGAGTATCTCCTGTCGGCGTAGACTGCTCCTATGGCCCATGTATGAACGGTGAGTGCAAAAGCATCCAGTTCACTGACGTCGATCAGTTCTGCAGTTTCCCCATGTGTACGCCGGCGCAATGCGGCGGCGGCAGTGATAAAGCCGGCAATACCGCAGACATAACCAGTCTGATGGCGAGGCATCTGCAGTGGCGGTTCATCCTGATATCCATTGATAAATGACCAACCGGTACGTGCACTCGTCGTAAGATTGTTGCCGGGACGGCCTGAGAGAGGACCATCAAGCCCATGGGCTGTTATTGATAAGTGGACAGCATCCGGAGGCAGTCGATTCAGGCAATCGACACAGTTTGCTTTTGCCATTGGGTCGGCAGTGGTCACCAGCACATCGGCGCCTGCAAGCAAATCTCCCAGTTCATCAGGGCTGGTGAATAACACGGACTTTTTGTTCCAGTTGGCATAGGCATGGACTGCACTCCTGTCAACACCGGGGTTGTCATCCAGAAACGGTGGTTCTGCACGCAACGGATGACCTTCGGGCGGTTCCACCATAATCACTTCGGCGCCAAAATCACCGAATAATCGCGCCGCGAACGCGCCGGACAATCGATCCGACAGGTCCACGACGCGTAACCCATCAAACGACCTCAATATTTAACCCCTGGAGATTCATAAAAAAAGACACTGAACTGCATGAAAAGATGCAGGAAGCACCGACTTTGGTTCGTATTGGCTGTTCTTAAATCAATTCGGGAACAATCATGCGAAGTTAAAAAGGATTCCGGCTAGTGCAGTCACCACAATGACACCTGTGACCGTGACCCATATGTACCTGATTGTCTGCTTATGTAACATTTTCTCAAAATCGGACCGGTCAGCATCTTTGTAAGTATTTTTTTCGACCAAAACTTGCCTCTATTTGTAGCAGCTATTTGTAGCAGCGACTTCAGTTCATATTTGTAGCACTTAAATCAATTTGGGAACAATCTGGTTATGGTAAACAGGACTCCGATTAGTGTAGACAGCACACTGACACCTGTGACCATGACCCATACGTACCTGGTTGTCTGCTGGAGTATCCTTTTATCAAGATCGAACTGGACAGCATCAATCTTCTTTTCCAGATCAAACTGAACGGCATCACTCTTCTTCTCCAGATCAAACTGGACAGCATCAATCTTCTTCTCCAGATCAAACTGGACGGCATCAATCTTCCTGTCCATATCCGACCGGAGTTTTTCATTGTCCGATCGAAGTTCGACAATGTCCGACCTGGTGGCAACATCACCTGCCAGCGATTGGTCAAATGCCAGCACAATCGCTTTAGCCTGCTTCTTATCAAAGCCTGCTGATTCCAGTTGGTCGGCAATCTCTATGCTGTTCATTACGTACTCAATGTATACCACGTTCGAATATTACTCTCACCGGCAGATCTGTTCAACAGCGTGTGCCAACCCGGTCACTAATACATTCCAGGAACTAACGTCATCCAGTTTTCCTTACCTTTATGACCTGCCCTGTTCAATCCACTGTGCCTGTTCGGCCACTTGCACATCCCTGACATTACCGCCTTCCAGATATCCTTAACGATGAACATTTAAGAGCTTTCAAATTATTGGGGGAACTCCGATAATAATACATTGAACTTAAATTAAGAAAGGGTAAAGTTCATTTTCAGGCTTGCTTTCCTATGAGTTGGTATGGCTTGGTGTAATTAAACGAAGAACTTTAATACCTGCAAAGTGTGTAGTCGTTCTTGTAAGGTACAAATTAATTTTTCCTTAAATGGGGAGATACACAAATGAATAGATTAACACCACTGGTGTTACTGGGTTCTGTACTGGCCCTTTCTGGATTACCAGTCGCTTATTCGGCTGATGATGCCGAGGAAGAGGGTAAGTATATCGAAGAAATCATCGTCACAGGTGAGCGTGGCGAAGTGAACGTTATGGATCGTCCCATGACGGTAACCGGCTTCAATCATGAACTGATCGAACAATTGGGTATGCAGAACGTCGATGACCTCGAAGTGCTAGTACCCGGACTGCAGGTCGGTAACCGCAGCGAGGGTGGAGGTAAGCAGGAAAATGACCACTTCTACATGCGTGGTATCGGCTCGGAGCGCTCCGTCAACTTTTTCAGTGATACCTCGGTAGCGGTTTATATTGATGGTGTTTGGACAGACCAGACCTATGGCACTGATGGCTTCTTTGACGTAGAACGTGTTGAAGTGGCGCGGGGTCCACAGGGCACCACGGGTGGCAGGGCTGCAATGTCCGGATCCATTAATTTCCATAGTCGCAAGCCCACGGATGTATTTGACATTCGTGCACAGGCCGAGATTACCGATATTTCCACCCAGAGTCTGAATCTGGCTTTCGGTGGCCCCATCAGTGACAGCAACTTCAGCTACAGATTGGGTCTGCAAAGTAAGACTGGAGACGGCATTATTGAGAATCTGGGCATTGGTCCGGATGGCGGTGTGCCGGATCGACGGAATATCTCACCCTCCCTGCGCTGGAAAAATGACCAGTGGGATATCACTGCTCGATACTCCAGACAGGAAGACAACGGAACCCAGACGGTCTCACTGCCATTGGCAGGTGTGAACACCGTCGATGAGTTTCAGTTGAATACCACTACGGGTCAGTGTCTGACCTACGTCAATCAGGACACAGGAGAAGAGATATGTCTGAGGAATCCGTATTTTGGGGTACCGGCAGCACCTTCCATTGCAGGCTGTTCCAATATCAATAACGATGGCACCCGTGATGAGTTCAATATTATCTGTGATCCTGATGAACTACAGTGGAAAGTGGCCTTGAACACCCCTCTTCAGCAGGATAGTTATGCAGATAACTTTTCTCTGGATGTCGCCTTCCAGATTACTGACAATATGCAGTTGAACTATAAGTTTGGCTGGCATGATGTAGAGAATAGAACTATCAACGATACGGATCAGTCGAATCGTGTTGGTGGTGGTGTTTGTCTACCTGGGCATCCGAAGACCAATCCGCTGGTAATGCTGGGTGCCTGGACACAGTTAGACGATGGCAGCTGGATTCAACCTGAGACGCCGATCCTTGACGGTGATGGCAATCCAATCCCTCCATTGCTACAGGTTGGGCAGACTTCCCGATACTGTGCGCTCGATGGCGGAGGCAACGGTTCTTTCGCAAATTCAAGTTATGATTCCATCTTTACTTCGGAACAGTCCAGTCACGAACTGACCCTGGTATCGCAATTTGATGGCGCCTTCAACTTCACACTGGGTTTCACTACCCTGGAACATGATGAACCTAATGTTTATTCAGGCCTGGACAACGGTAGCGGGCCGGGTGAATGGCTCTATACCGATACAAGTGCGGCCTGTAATGCGGCAATCAACGGATTGTATGGTCCCGGGGGCAGTCTGAGTGGCGGCGAAAGCTGGTTGTTGAAGGATCTCTATACAGATCCGGCAACGATGGCACGAGCAGGCTCGGCTAATAATGTTTACGCTTGTGCCGGCGACCCGGTTATCAGTGAATATTCCCAAACGGGTAGACGCGACTTTCTGGCGAATCCCGACGGGCAGCAATGGTCGTTCTATGGTAATGCCAATCAAACATCGACCGGTGTCTACTTCAATGGCGAGTACGTGTTCAACGATACCTGGACAGCTTTTGCCGGGATTCGTCGTGACAAGGATGAGAAAGATCGTACTGAATCTGCCTATGCCTCAATTACCGGCATGCAGGCTGATGGCGATGTGTGTAGTAATACCAACTACTGGGACTGCTTTGCAGTCGTCGGTATCAGTCCTCGTGATTCCAGCATTGACTTTTATGCAGGACGAGGTGACATGAATTGGGATGCAACCACCTGGAATGTGGGTGTGGAATACCGTACCGCTGATGATGTCCTGATCTATAGTCGTATTTCAACCGGTTATCGCCCTGGTGGATCTCTGGGCTATGGAAACAGATCGGCGCCCTGGAATTACGAGGCAGAGGAGATGATCAATTACGAGGTAGGTGTTAAAGGAATTTACTTCGATGGTTCTATGCAGCTTGCGGCGACCTACTTCCTGCAGGATTTTGACAAGTACTGGGTGTTTGCCAGCCGTCTGAAGACTGAGGCAGAGCTGATGATGGATCCTGACGGCAGTCCTCTGACCGGAGAGATTTCAGCGATACCAGGCACTGAAGTTCAAGGCATTGAACTGGAAGGGGCATTACGACTGACAGACTCACTGACCCTGCGAGGTTTCTATAACTATCTGGATTCGAGCATCGGAGAATATCCGGCATTGTACCCCTTTGCAGTTCCGGGTGAGGCAGGTGGCTGGGTAAACCTGGGCACAGCTGAAAATCCTGGCTGGGTATTTGGTTCCGGTGAGCCAGTTCAGTATGGGGGCAACCAACTGGTTAACCAGCCTGAGCATAAAGGTTCACTGACGCTGGCTTATGAGACACCTATTCCTGCTGAGATGGGTTCATTAGAATTGTTAACTATACTCAACTATCGCAGCAAGAAATTTGTGGAACCGCTCAATCTGGATCCGTATGCGGTTGACGCCTATAACCGATGGGATATTCGTGCAAACTGGACATCTCCCGATTCAGCCTGGCGGGTGACTGGCTATGTACAGAATCTACTTGATGAGGCGGCATTGCACATCTGGTCTCCTCGAGAGGGAGTCGGGGCGCCGTTCGGTACGATTGTCGAACCACGTGAGATTGGAATCATCGTAAGCTGGCAGAACTGATCGAAATGATCTGAATAGATCATAAGGTCAATTAATCAAAGGCACCGTCCGGTTACCCGGACAGTGCTTTTTTTTATAGTCCTGGCTACTAAGGGATGGAACTTCCAGTTCCTTGGGTTAGTACGATGGTTTCACCAACACTGAAATCACCAAAGGTGTCTGTAGTACCATCCGCCCAGCGCACAAAGACATTATTTGCTGAGGAGTGTCCAGCCAGTCCAAGATGGATCCTCGGATCGTTAGCAGTCAGATAGCTACCTGCTGCTTGCACCTGATGATTTACCTGTAGCTTGCCAATATTGGCGGAAAGTGTCGCTCCATGAGCATCCCGTCCTGAATCGGTGAGCAGTCGAAATTTGACCCAGTTACCCTTATCAGCCACCTGATTGATCAACAGGTTTACTGGCCCATCCCGGTTAATAACCAGTAGATCCAGACCACCGTCATTGTTGACATCGCCGATTGCAAGTCCCCTGCTGGTGTGAATCATGGGTTCAGCAGTACCGCCCTGTGGAGTAACCTCCTGAAATCTGCCATTTGATGTTCCCTGGAGCAGAATGTCCGGTTCAGCATAGACCCGCCCGGCGGCAGTCTCTCGCGAAAAACCAATGGCGCCATTAGCCTCATAGATATCCAGATGACTGTCGTTGTTGAAATCCACCAGCGCCAACCCGAAACGTGTGTATCGCCTGGTAGCGGTGGCAAGGCCCACTGCCACGGTTGCATCTTCAAAGTAGCTGCCGGTATTGCGAAAAAAGGAGTCTGTCTGGGTAGCAAGGTTCACCACCAGGATGTCGGTATCCCCGTCATTGTCCTGATCCGCAGCCGCAACACCCATCCCTGACTTTGGAACACCATGTTCATCAACAGCGCACCCCAGGAGCATGGCCTCATCCTTGAAACGCAGATTCCCCTGATTAATCCATAGTTGATTCCTGGTCATGTCGTTGGCCACAAAGACATCCGTCAGACCATCATTATTGGCATCCAGTCCTGTCACCCCGAGCCCGTTTCCAAAGGCCAGCCCAAGTCCGGCCTGATCTGAAACATCTGTAAAGGAACCATCACCATTGTTACGAAACAGCCGGTCGCGAGCCGGGGCGTTGTAGGCAGTCGGCCAGCAATAATCCGCCATGGAGTACCCTGTCGTTATACTGAAACAGTCCTGTTCGATGGAGACACGCCAGTTGACGTAATTAGTGAGAAACAGATCCAGGTCACCATCCCCATCGAGATCAAGAAAGGTAGCGGAAGCACCCCAACCCGGGTCATCGACTCCGGCGATTTGTGAAACATCTGTAAACCGGTTGCCGCCATTATTCTGATACAGCACATTGCTCCCTACGTTGGTTAAATAGAGATCGACGTCACCATCGTTGTCATAGTCACCAGTCGCTGCTCCCATGCCGTAGCCGGTATCATCCGCACCTCCGGCATCGGGCAATTCTTTAAAGTAACCATCCCCACGATTGATAAACAGCTTGTTGGGTGGACGCTTGTCTGCAAGCAGTTCACCACCCTGTACCAGGTAGGCATCCAGGTCACCATCATTGTCAAAATCAGCCAGTGCTGCCCCTCCTCCCATTATCTCTGGCAGAAGGTACCTTTCCTCATGACCTGATTGATGGTGAAAGACCAGCCCTCGTAGTTGTGCCTGGTCTTCAAACCAGGGAATTGCTGACATCTGTGTTTCAACAGGGTTTGATGAGTCAGGTGCAGGTATTTCGATTTTACTACAGCCGGTACCAACCAGCAGCACTCCAAGACAAAGTACCTGGTAGTTGTGTGGGTGCATTACCTGGAACTCTTTTCGAGTTGAACTACGTATTGGATGGCAGCGTCAACGTCGGTATCGTGTGTTCCGAGGGATTTGGCTTGCGTCAGCGCACTATGAGACTCTTCGAATCGATTGGTTTTGGCGAGCGCGAGCCCCAGGTTCAGATAGCCCAGTGTAAAAGAGGGATCTACCTGGATGGATTGTTTGAATCGTCGAATCCCTTCTGACCAGTTTTTCATCAGAATTTCGACATCGCCTATGTAAAAGAAAGCATTGGGATCGTTTGGACTGCGATCAAGTGCCTGTTTGAACTCTGTCAGCGCCTCCTGATATTTTCGCTGTTGCTGAAGCAGTAGTCCTTTTCGCGTGTAAGGCATGGCAACGGAAGGGTTTGTTGTGATTGCCTCATTCAGATGATCCATTGCAGTCTCCAGGTCACCCCGGGCCTGATAGAAGGGGGCGATATTCAGATGTACGCTGTAATGCACGGGTTCCCTGGCCAGTGCGTGGCGTAACACCCAGAATGAGTTATGCCCATCACCAGCTTCCGCATAGGCGCGACTCAACCTGTTGATGATTACCGCATTATCCGGTTGTTGCTCATGCAATTGTTTGAACAGTGTGATCGCCTTGTTGTACTGTCCTGACTTCAGATAACGTTGCGCTCGTAACGAGTCTGCCTGGAACCCCACTTCGTAGTCTCGCTTTTCGCTCACCCAGGGATCCAGCCAGGAAAGCGGTGAATCAGAGTCCCCTCTCGCCAGTGCGATACGGGCCTGGTCCATGTTCCCGGTTTCACGATAGGCACGTCCCAAAAGATAAAAGATGCTCGGATATGGGGCATTCCTGGCCAGAGGTTCCAGAATAGCCAGTGCTTCGTCTGCCTTGTGTAGATGGAGCAGGGCTCTGGCTCGACCGGCTTCGCCTGCTGCTTTGAGTCCAAGAGACTCGGCTCTGTTGAAATCACTCAGAGCCTGCTCGCTCTGGCCGAGATCCAGCGACCAGGCGCCACGCCACATCCACAGAGAGGCATAACTCCCATCAATGCTGATTGCCCGGTCCACCGCATCTACTGCCTGTTGATGATCACCGCGACCAGCTAGAATGAGTGACTGATAATAAGGCCATCTGGCTTCAACAGGTGCAAGAGTTTCGGCCTGCTGGTAGCTGCTGAATGCAGCTTCTGGGAAGCCGTTGGCTTCATAGGCCATCCCCAGTCTGCCACGATGCCGGCCGACGACAGGTTCTGCCGTTGCCTGCTGTATCAGTGGTTCTACAAGAGACACGACTGCTTTCGGAAGATCTGTCAGGTGTATGGCAATTACTGGCCCAACATCTCTTGATACTGGTTCTGGCGCTGGCATTGAGGATTGAGTGTCGACCTCTTTATCAGAGCAGGCAGTAACCGCGATGATGGCAGAGAGTAATATCAGAACTTTCAATTTCAATGTATGTCCCCATCGGAATCCAACAATCCAGTGCTGAAAATTATAACAGATTGGTGCTGACGACTTCCCGCTTGTCAGTGCAGTCGCATTCGTTCGAAGCGACGAATTACAGCATCGAGTTGACCAGTCTGATCTCCCAGAAGGCTGGCCTGGTCAATAACCTGCTGTGCCTCGTCAAACTGACCGGAAGAGATAAGCAGATTAGCTAATCTCAGGTATCCTGCCAGATAGGATGGGTCGACAGAGACTGCATGCTGGTAGCGGGAACGGGCCTGTGACAAGCGATTCATTGCCCTGTGGATATCACCAGCCTCGATAAATCGCTGAGGATTTGACGCATCCTTCTCCAGGGCCAGATCATATGCAGTCAGGGCTTCTTCCAACGCCCCGATTTGTTTCAGTATCAGAGCCTTGCGGGCATACGGTTCCGCGGTGTCCGGGCTGATTTGAATTGAGTTATTGATATGTTGTAACGCGGTGTCAGTATCTCCCCGGGATTGATAAAAACCTGCGATATTGAGATGAATCGTATGATGAACCGGCTCGTTCTCCAAAGCCCGGCGGAGTACCCAGAATCCTCTCTGCTGTTCACCATTGAGCACATAAGCATTGCTTAGTGTGGTCAGGACAACCGGGTTATCAGGTTGGGTTTCCTGGAGGTGTTGCAACACACTGATCGCTTCTGTAATACGACTGCGCCTGATCAGCGTCTGTGCTGCTCGTAATCTTGCCTCAAAACTGACCCGGTATGGCTCCATGAGATCTTCCCATGGGTCCAGCCAGCTGATGTTCCGGGTGTTTTTGCCACGAGCCAGGGCAATGCGAGCTTTGTCTAAAGCACCGCTATCACGATAAGCCACGCCCAACAGATGAAAAATACTGTGAAAGGGCGACTTCAGGGACAATGCTTCCAACAACTTTACTGCCTCGTTGGCGCGGTTCTGTTTAAGCAGTACCCTTGCCAGGCTTGCTTCAGCAGCCCAACCGAGTCCAAGTTCTTTTGCCTTGCTGAACGACGCCTCGGCTTGCAGCAAATGACCCAGACCCAGTAACCAGGTTCCCTGCCACATCAGAGATGGGATGTGATCAGGTTCCAACGCCAGGGTTTGTCGCATTTTTATCAGACCCTTTTCCATATCTCCCTGTTTTACCAGTAATCGTGCCTGGAAATAAGGCCACCTGGCATCCTGTGGTGAAAGAGCTTCTGCCTGTTCATAGCTTGATAATGCAGCGTCACGATAACCGTTCACTTCATAGGCCATAGCCAACTCACCACGTAAGTTTCCTGACCCAGGTTGGTGACTGGCCTTCTCCAGCAGTGTACTCAATAACGCAGAAACCTGGCTCTCAAGATGTTCCAGGTCAACGGCAAGAGGCTCAGGTAATGTGGTTGTCGATGTCGATGTCACAGGTTTTGCAATCGGATGTGTGGTCCCAGATAGATTCGGATCAGTATCCGAACAAGCAGAAATCTGCAGGATGACACAGGTGGTTATCAAGAACTGGAGCCAGTTTTTATGGTATTGCTGAAGCATCATTTCACTGAATGTTGGTTGTTGACCAGGGGAAGATACCATCTTCATTTTCAAGATTTTTTTCAAGTTTTACGTCCTGATATTTTGTCTCTTTTTCCCTTGGTGGTTCCACCCCAAATCCCCGAGGTATTTACACAAGAGCAAGCGACAATTGCGCCGGTTTTCAGATGCTCGCTCTTTGTCTCGCCGGGCACGAACAGGTCGCCACATTTCATATAACCTGACCGATGGACCCCTCAGACCGTTGGACCCTTCAGAATTTATCCATTATTGGGGAAGCCCAGTTTAAATACTAGCGAGGTTTCACCTCAGACCAACAAGGCATGTTGATTGTCCTTACATTTTGGATTTAAGAGGCTCCGGCTGATCGATAGAAGTCATTGACTTCCTTTTAAGGGTGACCCACAAAGGGTCGCTGTTGGTTTGATCAAGGGGGCACTCTACTACGATGAATTTAAAAAAAAATACGGATGCTCAATGTCACTGTCAAGTTTATTCACAAATCAAAACATAATGCTGCCCAAATAAGTGATTTTCATCAAAATCCCATATAGCATGAACTAACCAGTTGATTCAATAGAAATATTTTTTCGCCATTTTAAAGCTTTTGAAACCATATTCGGCGGTCAAATACAATTATGTCAGCTACGCGCAGCCTGCAGTTTGCGGGGCGAATCCTCGTAATTGACCGTCGCCGCTGCCAGTGCATTGACCTGATCGATCCGACAGGTTCACAACGCGCACACCGTAAAAAGACCTCATCATTAGACCCCTGGAAGTTCACAAATTGATACTGAACAGCATTAATAAAGCCGCTCAATGTACCACATTGGCCTGCCTGTATTCACGTCCTGTACGGTCAGCGAATGTAGTGAGTTTGCGTAATCTTCAGAATTTCCGATGAAGTCTTCAGAATTTGATTGATGGACCCTGCGGTGATTTCGAATTATTGGGGAAACTTTATTTAAAATACTTTGAACTTAATTAAAAATTAGGTAAAGTTCCGTTTCTGGTCGGCTTTTCTTTAAGTTGGATTGGTTTGTGTTGCTTTAAGAAGAGCTATAGTACTTGCGAAGTGTTATAGTCGTTTTTGTAAGGTACATGAAATTTTTTTCCTTAAATGGGGAGATACACCTATGAACAGATTAACACTACTGATGTTACTGGGTTCTGCTTTGACCCTAACCGGATACACTGCCATTTCTTCGGCCCAGGAATCCGAAGAAGATGAGAGTAAATATATCGAAGAGATTATCGTCACCGGCGAGCGCGGCGAAATAAGGACGATCGACCGGGCGATGACCGTCACCGGCTTCAACGCGAACCTGATCCAGAAACTGGGTATCCAGAACACCAATGATATGGAGGTTCTCGTACCCGGCATGCAGATCGGTAACCGCACCCAGGGCGGTGGCAAGAACGAGGACGGCCACATCGTGATGCGCGGCCTCGCTAACGACCGCTCTGTCAACTTCTTCCAGGACACGGGGGTGGCGGTTTATATCGACGGTGTCTATAGCGACCAGTCCTACGGTCTTGACCAGGGCGCCATGTTCGACGTTGAACGCGTCGAGATAGCGCGCGGCCCCCAGGGCACGACCGGCGGTAAAGCAGCTATCAGCGGAGCCGTCAGTTTCATCACCACAAAGCCGACCGCAGAGTGGGACCTGAAAGCGTCGGCAGAGTTTACCGATCAGGCAACCCGACAGGCTAATCTTGCCTTTGGCGGTCCCATTGGCGACAGTAACTTCTCCTATCGCCTGGGCCTGAGCCGTATGACTGGCGACGGGCTGATCAAGAACGTTGGCAGTGGCCCTGACGGAGGTATACCGGATCAGCTGATCTATTCGCCACAGTTGCGCTTTACCAATGATCGCTGGGACATCACCGCGCGTTACTCGAAACTTACAGACGAAGGTACCCCGCGAATCTCGCTGATTATCGGCGCGCGTAACGCCGAGGAGCAGTTTCTGCTGGATAACTTCGGTAATCCCCGTTGTGAATTCGACCCCGAGACCCAGGCAACAACCCGGACTTGCATCACGGACGCGGCCGGCAATCCCATCTATTTGATCAATCCGTCCTTCGGCCTGGGGCAGAACCCGGCCGTGGCAAACTGCCCGGGATTCAACCTGGATGGCACCCGCGACCCGGGTACGCCGGTGGTCTGTGATGGGAACGATCTGACACTGGCGATTGAACAGAATGGTCCCATTTTGCAGAGAAACTCGCAGGAAGCGATGACCCTGGAGGCGCACTACACCCTCAATGACAGCCATGAACTGATCTACAAATTCGGCAATCGGGACACCCGGCAGAAGAACAGAGCAGACATCGACCTGACCAACAGACAAGGAGGCGGCGTCTGCTCCGCCATTCACCCTCGTGTACTTAGCGGTGAACTGGTAGAGGGTCAGACCCACCCGCGATGTGCGTTGGATGGCAGGGGTAACGGCGCCTACGCGGACCGAATGAACGACTACCATTTCACTTCGGATCAGGACAGTCACGAATTGTCTCTGGTCTCCAATAACGATGGCCCGTTCAACTACACCTTTGGCTATACTTTTATCGACGGTGAAGAGCCCTATATATATTCGGAACGATTCAACGGCGTGGAAACCGGCAACAACAATAACAACATCCCGGTGTTCTATCAGGATAATTCCGCTCTATGTGAAGCGTCACTGGAGGAGCGCCATCCTGGTCTTCTGTGGAAGGATGCCAAGGACCCAAGCAAGGCTGCCAACAGCAACTCCGCTAATAAATGGGGTTGTCACGGCTCTGCTCCAGCAGACGCCTGGAGCGACGTGACCAACAGCGGTTCCCATGTCGCTGGTGATGGCGCCTTCCAGTTTTTCTATGGGAATGTCGCGTACACCTCCCAGGCTATCTACGGCAACGCTGAATATGTTCTGAACGACGAGTGGAAGGTGTTTGGCGGTGTCCGCTACAACGATGACCACAAGGAGCACAACCAGAATGATTTCAGCGGTATCAGCCCGGTCAAGGATGCAAACGGTGAGATCATCTATTTTGAGACGTTTGCCATACTGAGAGGCAAACATTATGACTACCGTTGTTGTCTTCAAGGCGGCGTCACGGATCCTAGCACAGGTGAGGTCGTACCCGAAGACCGGACCTTCCTGGATTCCAAGCGCAGGACCTGGAAGGAAACAACCTGGAACGTCGGCGCGCAATATACCCCGTCTGATGCAATGATGTGGTACGCCCGGATCTCCAAGGGCTATCGTCCTGGCGGTTTCAGAGGTTTCGCCCAGGGGCTTGGTGAAGGCTGGGATGCCGAAGAAATGATCAACTACGAAGGCGGCCTTAAGGGACTGTTTGCCGATGGCGCCGTGCAACTGGAGCTTTCGGCTTACCACCAGGATTTCAGCGCTCACTGGACGCAGCATGGGCGCCTTCGTAGACCGGAGGAGTATGGAATACCTCCCCGTCCTGAAAGATTCTGGATCGGTGAGTCGATTGTTCTTGAGGGTACTGAGATCTCCGGCATAGAACTTCAGGGCGCATGGCAGATTAACGATTATTTTAACCTGCGCGGCTTCTACGAGCTTATAAACTCCAAGCACGCCCCTTACTCGTCAATCTATTGTTGTAACCCCGAGGGATCGCTGCCAGAGGCGTCGACCATAACTGTCACAGACCATCTAGGGAACGAGCATGTACTCAATAATACCGGTGTCAGGGACTTTACCGGTAATCAGTTAAGGAATTCACCGAAGCACAAGTTTTCGGCGACCCTGACCTACGACGTCCCCATCACCCCCGAGTGGGGAAGCCTGGACGTTTTGACCACCGTGAGTTGGCGCGACAAGATGTATATGGATGAGGCCGAGCTGGATATCTACAGCGTACCGGATTACACCCGCTGGGATATCCGCGCCAACTGGTTTTCACCGTCAGGGGTCTATTCGATTACCGGCTGGGTCACCAATCTGCTTGATGTGATCGCGGTACAGAGTTATGTGCAGCGGGAAGGTAACGGCGTAACTGCACCTGTTACCGGCACAACAACCGATGAGCGACGGATCGGAATCACGTTCAACTATCAGCTGTAATTATTATACGGGCCCACTAAACGGGGCCCAGAGCAGTATCCAAAGCGCACCGGAAACGGTGCGCTTTTTTGTGATCACTTTTGCCTGAACCAGATCGAACCCACCGAACTTTCCGTACTCCGCCTGAGCCTCGAACGACAGATCCCTCCGTTGGGTTCTTATCAGGTACAATGGCTTTCTTTTCAGACAGCGAGCATCGTATGGTCAGCAATGAGGTTGAGATCTACTATCAATGTGAACGACTGATATACAGGTTTCTGCAACTCCTGCAAGCCGATCAGGCGGCCACGGCAGACTTATTTACCGAAGACGCGCAAGCGTTCACGCTGAACGGACGTCAAGCGATCCGCGAACACTTCGCAGGCATCGCGGAAGTCGATCACAACGTCAACTTGGTCTTGAGCAGCAACCTGATGGTCGAGGTCGTAGATGAAGATCACGCAACGGCCACCAACTACGTGACGCACTATGTGTCAGACCCGGTCACCGACGTTACGGTCCCAATGGGAGGCCCGGTCGGCGGTGAAACCAGCATACCCCGAACCATCACGCGGTGGTCCTGGACGTTCCTGCGCATTGAGGGTGAATGGCTGATCTTGAAGATGGCCTATCCGGAGTCCGTGCTGCTGCGCAAGGATGTACTCGACGATCTTAGAGCGACGTAGTTCATTCCAGCCAGTTACCACCTGAACAACAAGACCCTGGCGATCAGTCGGATATTATTGATCGACTTACATGACACTTCCTTGTAGACGGGAGAAACTTTGTACAGTCTGGTAGGATGCAGACCCGTCGAAAAGAAAAGAAGGAGGTCACCATGGAGTTCGGCGCACAAACCGGGCAATACAACAACCAGTGGTCCGACATTGTCGAGACCGTCAAGGTGATTGAAGCAGGTCGCTGGCGCAGCTTCTGGCTTTCAGATCACTTCATGCCCCCGGGCGTTGGTGGACATGGTACAGCGCTGGAAGGCTGGACACTGCTTTCGGCAGTCGCGATGATTACCAAGCGGGTGCGCCTGGGGATCCTGGCGACCGGCAATACCTACCGCAATCCGGCACACTTGGCGAAGATCGCGAACACGCTGGATCACATTTCAGGCGGCCGCGTGGAGCTTGGCATCGGCGCCGCCTGGTACGAGCAGGAACATACCGCCTATGGCTGGGACTTCCCCTCGCTGCGCGAACGCAGTGACCGGCTGGAAGAGGCTACGCAGCTGATCAGGATGCTGCTGCACAAGGAACCCGAGGAATTCGTCAGTTTCTCAGGCAACTACTACCAGCTGAACGATGCACCCATGTCACCTGTCTCGACCCAGGATGGCGGGATTCCTATTCTGATCGGTGGCAACGGAGAAAAGCGCACACTTCGGACTTGCGCGCGATACGGCGACACCAGCAATCTGGACTTCTGGCACCCAGGGGGCGTGGACGTGTTTAAACAGAAGCAGGAAGCCATCAATCGCCATTGCGAGGACTTCGGTCGTGATCCTGCAGAAGTCCGCCGCACCGTCTGCATACCCACACGGATTTTCGACACTGACGCAGAGTGGAAGAAATCACCCGGCCAACCCTGGTATTGCTGGGGCACCGTCAACGCCATCCAGGACTACCTGGGTGAATACATCGAAGCGGGTGCTGACGAGATCATGTTCTGCGGGATGGGCAACAATCCGCCAGCGTGGCAACGGCTCGAGTCTGAGGTACTGTCGGTTTTCTAGCACCAGACCCCAGGAGGCTGCCCGGGAACTGCGACCGTAGCGAGGGCGAGACTGATTGAGTCATATTTTTTGGTTATTTCAAAAAAGGGGGTCGATGTAAAAAATTGATCGGAACCGTATTTTTTCATAAGGTCGGTATCCGATTTCAGTATTGCCGTTGTTCTTCCAATTGACAGGTGGTTAAAGAAGTTAATGAAACTGCTGGATTAGTGCCACCAACGACTTGAAACTGTCATAAATTCAGCGGTTTGAAATTGTATCTTCTTCTGTGATTTTTCTTCAAAAACTTTCTCTCTAAACTTTTCTTCCTGTCTTCTTTCACCCCGGATCGCCGGGATTAAACTTCCAGATCACTACTGATTGCTAACCTGACTTTCTGCATCATTGGCCTCTGATGGAGAATGCCGATGAGCAAACGAAGAAAACGTAAGTGTCTTAACTGTAAACAATTATTCCGTCCAGACCCGCGCAATTTGCGACATCAGCGGTATTGCACCGGAGACGCCTGTCGACGTGCCAGCAAGACAGCGAGTCAGCGTCGCTGGCTCAATAAAGCGGAGAATCGAGATTACTTCTGTGGACCAGACCAACTGGCCCGCGTGCAACACTGGCGGCGCCAGCATCCCGGATATGCGCGCCGGGGCACTCGAAAGGAAAATGCGTTACAAGATGACTCATCGTCTCAAGTAGTTGATAAACATAAAGAAACAGCCACTTTAATGCCATCCGCGTGTAAGCATTCGGTCGAGGTGTGGAACATGAGTTGTGTGGTTTTTATTGACGCAGGATACGCTGCCAATCTTTACGTAGGGGTTGGATGAAGATGTGTTTTTTGGGCAGGGTGAGTTGCCGGTCCCGGTCGTTGCGCCCACGCCCTTGTGTCAGGCCGACCAGGGTCCAGTTGGCGGCGCGGTATACGGTACCGTTGAACCGTGGTGTTTCACAGAAAGTTTCCAGTAACACAGGTTGGTAGGCATAGCGTTGTTGCCAGTCGTGGGGCAAACGCTGCTGTATTTGGGACAGGATGTGAGAGGCGAGATTGGGCAGCCTGACCCAGGGCAATATCAGGAAGCGCGAGTTGTTCACCACCAAGTGCAGGTTGTGTCGCCGCTGTGCCGATGACCAGCCGATGAACGCATCGCGGGGCGCGGTTTTCCAGGCGGCAGCGTCGAACCCGAGCAGGGCGAGCAGACGGCCCGTACGGTCCGATACGGCGTAGCGCAACTGGTCGCCACTGAGCACTTTGTAGCCGAGATAGTGATAGCGTGCGAGGTAGGCGTTCCAACGCACACTGGCGTCGGTGCCACTTACGACGGGGACAATTTGCAAGGGTCGAACAACGTCCAGGCTGGCCGTTATCGGCTGCTCTGGCGGGTCGGTTTCTGGCCCGAAGACAATCGGTTTCGGCCGGCCTTGGCGCCGACGCGGTGGCGGCAGGGTGAGCCGACCGTCACGCTGCATGGCGAGCATAGCCAGCCGGGCGCTCATGTCCTTCAGCCCACCACCAGGCGTTAGCCAGCCGATACGCTGGCACCATTCGCGCGACAACGCATACCGGCTCAACGGCGGTTTGATGGCGAGCAGTGTGTGCAGCAACGCCATGTCGGCGGTGGTGAAGTCGCGACCGTTATATCGGCATACCGGGTTGGCGCCCATGCCGTTACGGTGGCTGGCGCATTGCTGCCAGCCGGTCTGGGCGCATCGACCAGGGTAGCCAGGGAGCAAGATCATCCGGCGGTTGGCCTCGCTTCTCGGCACAGTGCTGCAAGTAGTCCTGCAGCCAGTGCCGCACCGGGATCTGGTGCAACTCCAGCGTACGGCTGAGTGAGAGTATTTGCGCCGTCAACTCGGCGCCGGCGGCGCTGAACGACCCACCGCTGATCTTGCGCTTGATGACCGCGGGTCTCAGCCCGCGCTCAGCCGGGTTGTTGTCCATGGGCACCTGCGGATGGTCGACAAAGACCGTCAGTCCCGTGCGATGATTGAGTAGCGAACGTAGCGGCTTCGCCTGTACTGCATCCGGCGGTGCGGCGGCGAGTTCGGCTGCCGCTATGGTAAACATGTCGTCCACTGCCTGCTGTAAACGGCAGTGCGCCGTGTTAAAGGAGGCACTCTGTGCCGTGAGCACGCGGTCCGGAGCATGGGATTGTCGGCGCTCCTTGTTCACATGGAACAGTTTGGCAAACCGCTTGATCCATTGCTGACGCCACGCTTCAAATGCCTCGTCCCCTGCCGCCGGCTTGAGGAAATCCCGGCGTACATGAACCCAGCAGAACGCCAGCCGCAGGCGCTTGCTCCGCTCATCCTGCCAACGTGCCAGTGCGTCATACGTAGCGTAGCGATCACACACCAGGATCGAACCATCCGCAATGTCGCGAAACACCTCCAGCGCCGCGTCCAGGTTGCGATGGGCGTCGATATGCAGCAACACCGTGTCTGGACTCAGCCCGATCCACAACCAGTTGCGTTTGCTCTTGCCCCCTTCGTGCCACGCTTGCACCCGCCAACTGGTCTCGTCACCATGCAGCACTGATGCCTCGTTTTGGCGCACCAGGATCGCCGCCGACACGGGTGCAAATAACCGGGTCAATCGACCTATGCTGTCGCCCAGTGTGCTGGCCGAAATCGGCAGCCCATAGTCGGACAGCGAGCGCGCGATACTCCTGAGCGAACGCAATTCAACGAACAGTCCGTACAACAGATAGTGCCATACGCTGACCCCGTACGCCGTGTGCGGAAACAAACGTGGCGGTGGCGCCGCCGCCATCTCAGACGGTACGCCGGGACACTGGCAGACGCGCCGGAAACGCGGCCGCTTAATCAGCCGCACATACGCCTTTACCTTGATCTCGGTGATTGCCGTGTCGTGATGGGTGCCGTTTGCCGCATACGGCGTACCACAATCCGGACAGGTCAACGCGGCTACGGATAGCATCAGAGTCTCTTCCTCTCGGGCCAACGCCGGGCGCTGGGTACGACGGTGACCCGGCGCACCGGGCTGTCCGCCACGATGGCGACCGGTTGCCACCCGCTGCTGCTCACTGCGAGGACCGTATTGCGACTTCTCCAACTGTTGCTTGGTTGAACGCAGCCGCTCCAGTGCCGCCTCAAGCTCGCCTACCCGCTGTTGGGATGCCTTGTACAACGTGCGCAGTTCACTGTTCTTCATGCGCAGCCGTGTGTTCGTGCTCCGCTTGCGGGCATCAACACCTGCATCTTTCAGTAACGCCTTTAAGTGACGAATCTCCTTCTCCAGACGCTGTGCTGGCGCCTGTCTCTTCACCTGCTGGCGTAGCGCCAGAAGCTTCGTCCTGGTCTGCTGAAACAGGCTCTTCCAATGACCCACAGCCCAGCGTGCCTGTAGGTCCTTTTGTCGCCTGTCCGCAAGCTCCTGACGCAGGCCGATGGCCGCGAACACCAGTAACACTACCTGCGCCTCCGCGGTCTTCGCACGCCACTCCCATTCGCCCACAAAGCGCGAGCTTGCGCGCTCTTTTGCTGACTGACTGTGGGATGGTTCCGTGTAACACTGCTCAATGACATCGGTAGCGCCACCACCAGACGGGTACAGAGGTACCTTCGGCCCGCCTGAATAAACCGTTACTGCGCTTTGTTGGTTATCGGATTGAATCGACATGCGCACATCAATAGCACATATCCCGGACCGTAACCAGCACTTTCTCAGTTAATTATTAAATTTGCTGTCGTCTGGCTATACTCGACAAACACGCCTCGACCGAACGCTTACCCCTGGCCATCTGATGCACCACTGCACGCAAATCTTTTGAATGACGGCCAATATCCGGTATATATTTTTCTTCGTCCGCCAGTTCCGGCACACCAACGGCGCGCATTGCTTCCTGCCAGTTATGAAAGTCAGCAATACCGAAATGCATTCGTCCATCAGCCAAATCCCACAGTGGCGCCGGTTCTCCCCTGGGACGCCTGCCCCCGGCGCCGGTGGAGTATCCCCTGTCGGCGTAGACTGCTCCAATTGCCCATGTATGAACGGTGAGTGCAAATGCATCCAGTTCACTGACATCGACCAGTTCGGCGGTATCCCCATGGTTACGCCGGCGCAATGCGGCGGCGGCAGTGATAAAGCCGGCTACACCGCCGACATAACCCGACTGATGACGAGGCATCTGCAGTGGCGGTTCATCACGATAACCATTGATAAAAGACCAGCCGGCACGTGCGCTCATCGTAAGATTGTTGCCGGGACGGCCTGATAGAGGACCATCAAGCCCGTGGGCTGTTATTGATAAGTGGACAGCATCCGGAGGCAGTCGATTCAGGCATTCGACACAGTTTGCTTTTGCCATTGGGTCGGCAGTGGTCACCAGCACATCGGCACTTGCAAGCAAATCTCCCAGTTCCTCCGGGCTGGTGAATGCAACGGACTTTTTGTTCCAGTTGGCATAGGCATGTACTGAGCTCCGGTCAGCCCCGGGGCTGTCGTCCAGAAACGGTGGTTCAGCACGCAACGGGTGACCTTCGGGCGGTTCCACCATAATCACTTCGGCGCCAAAATCACCGAATAATCGAGCCGCGAACGCGCCAGACAATCGGTCCGACAGGTCTACAACGCGCACACCGTCAAAAGACCTCATTATTTAACCCCTGGAAGTTCACAAATAGATACTGAACAGCATTAATAAAGCCGGTCAATGTACCACATTGGCCTGCCTGTATTCACGTCCTGTACGGTCAGCGAATGTATTGAATTTGCGTAATCTTCAGAATTTCCTATGCAGTCTTCAGATGTTGATAGATGGACCCTTCAGTGATTTTGAATTATTGGGTAACTCCATTTTAAACACATTGAACTTAATTAGAAACCAGGTACAGTTCCGCTTCAGGCTGGCTTTTCTTCAAGTGGGATTGGTTTGTATTGCTTTAAGAAAAGGGGAACTCCAGTCAATATACGTTGAACTTGTTTGAAAATTGAGTAAAGTTAAGACTGAGACTGGCTTTCCTGTGGGTTGGGATGGCCAGTCTATTCCAATCCTAAAATGAGCCTGAAATCCGAGGATGAAGGTTCTCTCTGATCAGGTCGTTCAGACAACCTTTCGATCCTGCTCATTGATGGTCTTGATGCATTTCGGTTTTGGCCTGGTTTTCATTCTACACTATAGGTTTGTTTCAGTATTTTCCAATACTTAAATGAGTCTAAAGAGAGGTGCTTTTAGCCTGTCTTCAGGTTCTGTTCATTGATGGTTTTAAAGAGTATTTGACGGGCCTTAAGTAACTGGTCCGCCGCCTGATTATCGTTCATTAGTTATATCTCACATTGAATCGATAGAATCAAGGCTGTACTGGTCAGCCATAGCTCTTTTTTTTTATTTTATCTAAAAGGGTTTTGCCGCACGCCGAAGGCGGCGGCCAGATCCCGCTCGTCGAGCCTGCGAGCGAGCATTTACAGGATGCGCAAATACAAGACCGCGATTGAGTAGTGTAGTTGCCGGGACTGAGGGCTTAATGGCTGGCTCTTGAGCACTGCGAGTCGGGTATGTGGTACCTATGGCAGGGTAGGTGTCAGCTGGCTTTAAAAGGCAGTTTGTTCTGATTCGATAATACCGTTAAATAGTTTATTACGGGCTTGCTGTAACAGCTCAGCCGAATCATTATCACTCATTGCATATGCGGCCTTATCGAGTATTTCAAAGTCGATCCGAGGCTTCAAATAGTTCTTGGCGTTGGGCAGTGATTTGAGTTTTTCATATACAAGCGATAGCAGTATTGTCCAATACTTAAATAAGTCTAAAGAGAGGTGTTTTTAGCCTGTCTTCAGGTTCTGTTCATTGATGGTTTTGAAGAGTATTTGACGGGCCTTGAGTAACTGGTCCGCCGCCTGATTATCGCTGATCTTGTGTGCGATGTGATCAAGTATTTCAAAGGTAATTCCTGACTTCAAATAATCTTCAGCATGGTCCAGAGATCTCAATTTGTCATACGGCGTCATCATGTTTTCATAGGTATATTTCTTACGCTGTTTGCCTTTGGCGTCGACCTGATTTTCGGGAAAGAAACAGGTACAAGACAGCGCATGCTGTCGCATGCTTTTAGATGGTAGTTGATGTATGGATTCAGGTATTGCTCATTGAAGTCGTTGATGAGCGGCGCCCAATGTTGACGAATGTGGCTGTAGCCAAACTGCTTGCGCACAATGGCACCGTTTTTGCTCTCCACCCACAAGAAAGCGATAGCTTTCGCTATCTTTTGGGCGTTGTCGTTAGTCTGTCGCGAGCGTGACTTACAAGACTGCGATAGCTGTCGCCATCTTCTTGGTGAACTCAATGAGAAGTTTTTCCAGTAATGTCGCCACTTTCTTGTTGATGTACTCCGAGCCGTTGTCGGCATGGAAGCCGAGGACCACAAAGGGAAAGGTCTCAAGCATCTTTTCCAGTAGTGGAATCAGATATTGCTCGCTGATTTTTTCAACGCTGCCCAATGACTTCAAACTGGGTGACTTCATCGACTGCATTGATGTGATAGACCCCTTTCTGTTTGTCCAGATCGCCCTGATGCACCGTGTCAATACGAATATAGCCAGGCTGGCCGTTGGGCTCTGGTTTGCGCCGCTCACCAATGCTTGAAGGTTTGGCTTTGGTCTTCTCAAAGTGACGTCGCTGGCGGCAATAGGTAGTGGACTTGCGCAAGTTGTACAGGTGACTGACCGAGATCGTGGATAGCACTGCATAGTCCTTGTCCCCGAACACCAACAAGACTGCGATAGCTGTCGCTTTCTTTTGGCAGGCGCGCTCACACAGTTTCTTGACTGCATGCCCACAGGGCGTCTCGTGACGCTCGTCCATGGCCGCCAACAACCGAATGTCTTGCGCCAGATACTTGCGTCGGAAACCGGTGATAGTCCGCTGCCGGCGCTGTAGCCGTCCCGTCTTACGGTATTGGCCAATCAGTCGGGTGACCTGTTGCCGGGAATAGCCGCTGATCTTCATCTACGAGACAGCGCAAGCTGTCGCTTGCTATAGGTAGCGTATGACAATGCCTTTGTCTTGCCGCGGCAAAGTCAGATAACTGAATCTGACCAACGTTGCCTGCATCCACTGGTAGCAGGCGTCCTTGTCGTTGAGTACAGAAAAAGCCACCGCCTGGGTACCTGAGAGGAAGTCCGCCAGTAGGTCTATCGATACTAAATCTTCGAGTTTCATGAGGGTTTTCATCTCCCCATCTTGAACGGATCATGATGACAAACCCAGACTCATTTCATATTTTGCGACACGAGGTTGAACGAGAAAGCTGTCTCTTCACAGGGAAGCGAAAGAGACTACCCCTGCTACGGGGTAAACCTACGGGCATGAATAAAGAGCTGCCCGGACAATGTAACGAAGCATCGTGAGATGCGGGGTTCGAATCGCGAGACCAGAGCCCTCCTGATAACCACAATTGGGTCAGTGCTAGGTAGTTGGTATGGTGAACAGATGTGAACCTGTGATAAAGACCGTTAATGAGAACAAGCGGAAGTGGTTATTACGCTTGAGCCAAAAAGGCATTGAGGAGGGGTAGAGTCGTTGATATGTCGGCTCTCGTGGCCCACATCTCCTCCGGTCGATAGCAGGCACCTAACCCGACATGCTTCTCGTTCGAAACGTGGCAACCCCGAAGGGTCCCTTGTTGGGACAGTCGACCGTGAGGAAGACCTATGGCCCTGCGGGTTTGGGAAGTCGGAAAAAGCGAATGCCGTGCTGTAATGGTGCGGATACGGGTTTTAACGTTACCCGACGCGAAAGCGCGCCCACGTCCGACAGGTCTTTCATCGCAAGAGAATTTGGAGAACCTCTTCAGGAGGAGATCGCAAATGACCTCATTTAATATGACGGGTGCTTCCTCCACCAGTCCGCCCACCTGGGACACGGTTCCGTGGCCGAAAGTGGAACGGCAGGTTAGACGGCTGCAAATGCGTATTGCGAAGGCATTCAGAGAAGGTCACCGCCACAAAGTGCAAGCTTTGCAGCGGCTATTGACTCACTCCGGTTCAGCAAAGTTGCTGGCTGTGAGGCGGGTCACCACCAATACCGGGCGTCATACGCCGGGTATTGACGGTGTGCGTTGGACGACACCGAAACAAAAGTGGCAGGCAGTAGCGACACTCAGGCGACATGGCTATCGAGCCGTGCCGTTGCGTCGCATCTATATCCCCAAGAAGAACGGCAAACAACGCCCGCTCGGCATTCCTTCTATGAAGGACAGAGCAATGCAAGCACTCTACTTGCTCGCTCTGGAGCCTATAGCGGAAACGACAGCGGATCCAAATTCTTATGGGTTCCGCGTGCACCGTTCGGCAGCAGATGCCATTGAGCAATGTTTTATTTTGCTCGCGAGGAAAAGCTCCTCACAGTGGATTCTGGAAGGGGATATTAAAGCCTGCTTCGACGGTATTGATCATGCTTGGCTCAACGCCAACATCCCGATGGATAAAACCATTTTGGCGGCGTGGCTCAAATCAGGTTATTGCGAACAAGGACGGTGGTTCGCCACCGAGGAAGGTACGCCGCAGGGCGGGATTGCATCCCCTACATTGGCTAATATGACGCTGGATGGTTTGGAAACTGTTGTTGCTCAAGCCATACCCAAAGGTCATAAAGCTCATGTCGTGCGATACGCTGATGACTTCATTGTCACTGGTGACGCTCGGGAAGTACTCGAGCACTGCGTTAAACCTGCCATTGAACGATTCCTGTTAATACGGGGTTTGGAGCTGTCACCGGAAAAGACACGGATGTCTCATATCAACGGTGGCTTCGATTTTCTTGGCTTTAATGTACGCAAGTACCAGGGCAAGTTACTCATTACGCCCGCCAGAAAGAATGTGTCTACATTCCTGGCTAATGTCAGAGAAATCATCAAGATCCATCCCACTGCAAAGACGGCTAATTTGATCCAGTTACTGAATCCAAAGATTCGCGGCTGGGCCAACTATTATCGTCATGTGGTAGCCAGTCATGTGTTTAACACCGTCGATCACCACTTGTATATGGCTATTGATCGTTGGGTCAAACGACGGCATCCCAATAAAAACCGGCACTGGCAGCAATTGCGTTACTTTTGTCAGGTCGGCGGTGATCGGTGGCGTTTCTTCGCTCCCATTCGCCATCATGGTAAGCCAGCGCGCGTCCTCTTGATCAAAGCTTCATCGGTGAAAATTCAAAGGCACATCAAAATCCGGGCGATGGCAACGCCTTTCGATCCTAGCTATCGTGAGTATTTTGCCACTCGTCTGTCCAAACCGCCAAGGCGAGCTTTCTCTGCGGATGCCGGGTCTCTCCCGGACTTTTAAAAGGCTTGAGCCGTGTGAGGGGAAACTTTCACGCACGGTTCTCAGGGGGGCTGGCCCAAGTAATTGGGTCGGCCTACCCGTCGGACAAGGCTGTTTCTTGTACTTGCGCAGTTTTTAAGAGAGCATGCCGGTGTGCTCGGGCGGGAATTGATGTAAGAAGTGGTTCCCTTCCCTGGACCAATACGGCAGCAAATTTAAGGTGTAGCAGCGTTGTTGATTGACGCTGCCGTTGTGATTGGTCCGAAGGCAATCGGACAGAAAATCGCCGCGTCTCATGGCTAACTTTCGCCTGTTGCGAGCACGCCCTCAAGGAGGAGGCCGCGTAGCGGTATCTCCTTGAGGGCGTGCTCGCAACAGGCATGCTGTCTGCCAAGAGGGGTGGGGATGGGTTCATGCGGCTTCCCGCCAAGTCTCGTTGGCCTCACCGGTGGTAAGACCGCCGTGGCTTGAAAGTGTGCTGAGACAGTATATGTCATGGGTTTCAGGCGACGTGTTGGTTTGACGCAAAGATCACTTTGAAGAGTTGGTCTCTCGCCGCATTCATCTGTTTGGCCGCCGCATTGTCGCTAACTGATTGTGCAATGGTTTCCAGCCCATCCAAGGTGACGCCGGGTTTCAGATAGCAGCTCGCCTCGGGCAGTGATTTGAATTTCTCATAGGGGGTTGTCATGGCCTCGTAGGGGTAGCGTTTGATCACCTTGCCTTTCTGGTCAGTGTGGCAAACCGGAAAGAAACACGGGCGGTGGAAGTTGAGATAGGGGTTAAAGTGCTCGCGATGGAAGCGGTTCAACTGGGGGGCCCACTGGCCGGGAATATGCTCAAAGCCCAGATGCTTGCGCACGACGGTGCCATTCTTGGACTCAGCCAAGGCATTGTCATTGGAGTGCCGCGGTCGAGACTTGGTCAATTCGATGCGTAGCTTCTCCAGCAGCTTGGCGACCCGGCGGTTGATGTATTCCGAGCCATTATCGGCATGGAAACCCTGGATGACAAAAGGAAACGTCGCGAGAAGTTCCTCCAGTATCGGGATCAGGAAACGTTCGCTGATGCGCTCGACCGAGAACACGCACTGGAACTGGGTGACTTCGTCTACCGCGTTGATATGGTAAACCCCTTTGATGCCGTCCAGATCGCCTTGGTGAACCGTGTCAACACGCAGAAAGCCCGGTTGACCTTGCGGGTCGGGTTGGCGCCGTTCACCGATCGGGATGCGTTTCGGGCGTGTCTTGTCGAAATGGCGGCGCTGACGCTGGTAGCCGTTGGAGTGGCGTAGATTGTACAAATGGGACACGGAAATGCCTGCCAGGCGCTCATAACGACGATCCCCGTACACTCGGAACATGCGTTCACAAAGCTTCTTGGTACCGGCGCCAGAGAGCTGACCGTGCAGGGCGTCGGTCTTGGCTAACAACACCGTATCAGCGGCGGTGTACACCGACTCGAATCTGGCCACCGTCCGTTGCCGCCGGGTGATAACCCCCTGCCGTACGTACTGCTGGACCAGGCGCTTGATCTGAGCCCGCGAATAGCCACTGACACACTGCAAGTAGCGCAACATTAGACCACGATCTTTCTTGCCCAGCGTAATGTAGCAAAAGCGCACTAACGTGGCCTGGATCCAGCGATAGCGCTCACTCTTATTCTGAATGGAAAATTCGACTTCCACCGTCCCATCCAGGAAGCGACGGATGTCATCCAATGTCTGTAGTTTATTGTCGTTCATGTAGGTCACCATAGGGGACCATCATGAACAAAAATCGCCCTCGTTTCAGGCTCATTTCACGTTGGAAACACGCCCTCGTTTCAAGCTCATTTCACGTTGGACAAGACTTGGCCTTGTAGTATCAGAACGAAGAGTTTATACTTGCAAGGTATTTTTTGTTCTTGCAGGACAGGATATGAGCTAATTTTTACTTGCTGTTTTTTTTCTTAACAATGGGGAGATTCACCAATGAACAAAATAACACTACTGATGTTAATGGGTTCTGCTCTGACTTACCGGATTCACTGCCACTTCTTCGGCCCAGGATTCCGAAGAAGATGAGGGTAAATATATCGAAGAAATCATCGTCACCGGCGAGCGCGGCGAAATAAAGTCGATCGACCGGGCGATGACCGTCACCGGCTTTAATACGGACATGATCCAGCAACTGGGTATCCAGAACACCAACGATATGGAGGTTCTCGTACCCGGCATGCAGGTCGGTCTGCGCTCCTCGGGCGGTGGCAGGCAGGGGGACGGCCACATCAATATACGCGGCAACGCTCAGGTCCGCGCTACCAGCTTCTTCCAGGACGTAGCGGTGGCGGTTTATATCGACGGTGTCTATAGCGACCAGTCCTACGGTCTTGACTCGGGCGCCATGTTCGATGTTGAACGCATCGAGGTAATGCGCGGCCCCCAGGGTACGACGGGCGGTAAGGCAGCCATTGGCGGCGCCATCAGTTTCGTCACTAAAAAGCCGACCGCGGAGTGGGACATGAAAGCGTCGGCAGAGTTCACCGATCAGGCATCCCAACAGGTTAATATTGCCTTTGGCGGTCCCATTGGAGACAGTGACTTCTCCTATCGCCTGGGCCTGAGCCGTTTGACCGGCGATGGGCTGATCAAGAACGTTGGCAGTGGACCTGACGGAGGCATACCGGATCAGCTGATCTATTCACCGCAGTTGCGCTTTACCAATGATCGCTGGGACATCACCGCGCGTTACTCGAAACTGACAGACGAGGGTACCCCGCGAGTCTCGCTGCTTATCGGCGCGCGTGACTCCGAGGAGGAGTTCGAGCTGGATCAATTCGGTTTTCCCCGTTGCGAAATCGACCCCGCAACCCAGGAAACGACCCGGACTTGCATCACCGACGCGGCCGGCAATCCCATCTATCGGATCAATCCGACCTTCGGCCTGGGGCAGAACGCGGCCGTGGTAAACTGCCCGGGATTCAACCTGGATGGCACCCGCGATCCGGGTACGCCGGTGGTCTGTGATGGGGAAGATCTGAGACTTGCGATTGAACTGAATGCCCCCATTTTCGAGAGAAACTCGCAGGAAGCGATGACCCTGGAGGCGCACTACACCCTCAACGACAGCCATGAACTGATCTACAAATTCGGCAATCGGGACACCCGGATTTGGAGAAGAGCAGACTGGGACAACACCAACAGACAAGGAGGCGGCGTCTGCTCCGCCATTCACCCGCGTGTACTTAGCGGTGAACTGGTCGAGGGTCAGACCCACCCCCGATGTGCGTTGGATGGCAGGGGCAACGGCGCCTACGCGGACCGAATAGTCGACCACAATTTCACTTCGGATCAGGACAGTCACGAATTGTCTCTGGTCTCCAACAACGATGGCCCGTTCAACTACACCTTTGGCTACACCCTTATCGACGGTGAAGAGCCCTATATATATAATAGGGTATTCGGCGGCGTGGAAACCGGCAACGACAACAATAATATCCCGGTGTTCTATCAGGATAACTCCGCTCAGTGTGAAGCGGCGCTGGAGGAACGGCACGGCGGGGCTCTGTGGCGTAACGCCTTGGACCCAAGCAAGCCGGAGAACAGTACCTTCGGTCTCTTTTATGGCTGTGTCGGATCTGCTCCATCAGACTTCTTTAGCGACGTGACCAACAAAGGTACCCATGTTGCTGGTGGTTCCGCCTACCAGTTTTTCTATGGGAATGTCGCGTACACCTCCCAGGCTATCTACGGCAACGCCGAATACGTGCTGAACGACCAGTGGAAGGTGTTTGGCGGTGTCCGCTACAACGATGACCACAAGGAGCACAACCAGAATGATTTCAGCGGTATCCGCCCGGTCACGGATGCAGACGGTGAGGTCATCTATTTTGAGACGTTTGCCTTACTGCGAAACAAGCATATGAACTACCGTTGTTGTCTTCAAGGCGGCGTCACGGATCCTAGCACAGGTCTGGTCGTACCCGCTGACCGGACCTTTTTGGATTCCAAGCGCAGGACCTGGAAGGAAACAACCTGGAACATCGGTGCGGAATATACCCCGTCTGATACCATGATGTGGTACGCCCGGATTTCCAAGGGCTATCGTCCTGGCGGTTTCAGAGGTTTCGCCCAGGGGCTTGGTGAAGGCTGGGATGCCGAAGAAATGATCAACTACGAAGGCGGCCTTAAGGGACTGTTTGCCGATGGCACCGTGCAACTCGAGCTTTCGGCTTACCACCAGGATTTCAGCGCTCACTGGACGCAGCATGGGCGCCTTCGTCGGCCGGAGGAGTATGGAGTACCGCCCAATCCTGACAGACTGTGGATCGGTGAGTCGGTTGTTCTTGACGGTACGACGATCTCCGGCATCGAATTTCAGGGCGCCTGGCAGATTAACGATATGTTTACCCTGCGCGGCTTCTACGAGCTGATAAACTCCAAGCACGCCCCTTACCAGACAGTCTATTGTTGTAACCCCGAGGGATTCTTGTCAGAGGCGTCGACCATCACTGTCACAGGCCCTGACGGGACCGAGCATGTACTCAATAATACCGGTATCAGGGACTTTACCGGTAATCAGTTAAGGAATTCACCGAAGCACAAGTTTTCGGCGACCCTGACGTATGGCGTCCCCATCGCCTCCGAGTGGGGAAGCCTGGACATTCTGACCATCATGAGCTGGCGCGACAAGATGTATATGGATGAGGCCGGGCTGGATATATACAGCGTACCGGATTACACCCGCTGGGATATCCGCGCCAACTGGTTTTCACCGTCAGGGGTCTATTCGATTACCGGCTGGGTCACCAATCTGCTTGATCTGGTCGCGGTACAGGCTTATGAAGATAACGGCGTAACCGCACCTGTTACCGGCACGGTAACCGATGAGCGCCGGATCGGCATCACGTTCAACTATCAGCTGTAACAGTCGTTAAGATCCTTTTAGGATCCTAAGTAGTAATAAAGGCGCACCTCATTGGGGTGTGCTTTTTTTTGGGCTGGCGCTGGATCGCAGGGGTCGAGTCAGTGTCTTAACGCCTGGGCCGTTCGCCTCCTATGTCGAACCGAACCCAGAGGTGCTTGTCGTCGTACACGACACCATTGCAACTGGGTTTCACGACTCTCACCTGTACGAGCCGGGCGCCCGCCCTTACCGGCGCGCCCGAAAATTCCCCGCCAAGCAGAAAAATGCCATGGGGTAGCTTCCCCTGTTGAATTCGAACGCTCTCGTATGCCCAGGGACCGTCGCACTTTGCGGTCAATTCAGCGCGCATATAGCTTCGCTCCCACCCATTGGTGTCCCTGAATTTGATCGAATTCAAAAAGAAAAATCCCGGCCCCGTCTCTCGGACGGGTGCAGATCCGCAACCGGTCAGAAAGCCTAGTACACAAATGAGAATATAGAGTTTGAGTCGCATCCGGCTAGTTTAAGGGACCTACGAGACGTGGCAAGCAACAAAATAGAGTGAAACTCCCGAGCCTGGTTATGGCAGGGGAACCTGGCTGCTCGAACTGGGTCGAGAGAATAGGAATTATAAAGCGTATTTTCCCTTGATAGAAAAAGTATCTTCATGTTTGTTTTCCTTCCCATTGGCTGAAACCAAAACCAGCGCCAGAAAAGTTGTAACCAACATTCTCGGAATCATCAAATTTTCATCCTCTTTAAGGTCACCCTGTTGCTGCATCCAGTCATCCAGCTCCTTTCCCAAACGAGATTCGATTTTCCGATACTCAGTTTGGCCAGCCAGATTGTTCTGCTCAAAGGGATCATTCTTGAGGTCATACAACTCCACTTCCGGGCGATGGGATAAAAACTTGACGCGTCGCGCCAGGCCGGGATCCTTTTCAGCGTCCTCCTGCCAGGACTTGTAAACCGCGTGACCATGGATCCCATTGATCCAGAATTCGTTTTCAAAAGCCAGATTGCGGATCAGCTTGTAGCGCTCGTCACGTACCGCACGGCTGGGATAGGGTTCTCGGTAACCGAACACTCCTACCGTAGTATGCTGCGCAAAGACGTATTGCCGATGCACGCTCCGATCTCCTTGCAACACAGGTAGAAAGCTCCGCCCGTCGAACCCGCGTTTTCCGTCTGGCGCGCCGATGCGGCCCGTGTCCGATGCGAGCGGATTTCCACCGGCAATCTCGACTAAGGTGGGGACGACATCAATGTATTGAAGCATCGCATCGACCAAGCCGCCAGAGGGGATGTGGCCGGACCAACGAACAAAACCGGCCACGCGAATACCGTTGTCATAAAGACTCCACTTGCCGCCGTAGGGAAATTGACTGCCCTGTTCACTAAAGAACCAAACCATGGTCTTGGAGTGCTGGCCCGCCTCTTCGATGAATTTGAGCAATCTGCCAACCTGCTCATCCAGAGCGCTAATCTCGGCATAATAGTCCGCTAGCGCGTTGCGAGTAATCTGGTTGTCGTGAAGCCAGGAAGGCAGGGTCAGTTTATTCGCATCGTAACGTTCCCTCGGTCCACTGCGCCAAGGGGCGTGGGGTTCGTTGGAGGCAAACACCATGAACCAGGGTTGCTGCTCGTCCTGATTAAAGAAGGCTGCTGCCTCGTCGATTTCGTCGGTCCTGGACGAGATATTTTCGAAAGGAAAAGCAACCGCAGGACTGATGTGCGTCTTGCCGAGGAGCCCAACCCGATAACCAAGACCTTTGAGGTGATGAAAAACACTGCGCGTTTCCGGATCGACCATGGTGTGATTGGGATAGGCCCCGCTGCGAATCGGATACAACCCGGTATAAAGTGCATGACGCAGCGGCGAACACACGGCGGAGGAGGCAAAGAAACCGTTGAGCCGCATGCCGTCCCGAGCCAGTTGATCGATGTTTGGTGAATAGACATCCGGGTTTCCAGTGATTCCAAGGTCACGCCAGTGAAGATCATCGGCAAGGATGATGAGAATGTTGGGTTTGGAGTCCGAGGACGGGTCAACATTCTGAGTCCAGCCAGGTTTGGGCAAAACCACGACAAGAACTGTTAGTAGTAACAAACGATATCGTTTCATACGAGAACCAAGGTAATAAGACGCCAACTGAGGATATGGCTGTCAGAATCGAAGGGCAAGAAATCGTCGGCTCCGACAAAGCCACTATCATTTGGCTGGGTGGAATCGGGAGTTCAGAAAGTAAGTTGTCTGGATAGTTCTGTCGGAGAGGCGGGGAGTAGGGTTCCGCAGCATTCACCGCTGCTATCAGTGAAGAGATGAGGACCGGGACAAGACGCATTATTTCGCCTTCAATTATACAAATCTACATCATAGCGAACTGGTCAATCTGCGCTAGTCCCGGTATACGGGAGACCACCTAATCCTGATGAAAAAACGATTGCTTCGCAATTGAAGGCCACTGGTTATTCAACAAAGATAATCGGCAAATGGCACTGCGGTGACCAACAGGAATTCCTGCCAACCAATTTTGGTTTTGACGAATATTTTGGCATTCCATACAGCAACGATATGGGCGACAGGTTAACTATGTACCTCAGCGTTATCCGCCGTTACCACTGATGCGTAACAAAGAGGTGGCACAGGAACAGCCAGATCAACGAGCGCTAACAGAGCGTTATACAACTGAAGCATGTAATTTTATACAAGACAACAAAGATGAAGCTTTCTTCCTCTATTTTGCTCACATGCATGTACATGTGCCGATTTTCGTACCCAAACGTTTTTTAGATAATTCAGATAATGGCGGTTATGGTGCGGCTGTTGAAGAGATTGATTGGTCAACGGGAATGTTAATGGATAAGTTGGAGCAACTGGGCCTCAGTGAAAATACATTAATAATATTCACGAGTGACAATGGATCACGGGCGCGCGGTGAAGGTGGCAGTAATGGCGCTTGCCGCGGTCATAAAGGTCAAACGTGGGATGGCGGACTACGCGTGCCATGCATTATGCGTTGGCCGGATCAAATTGAAGCCGGGCAAAGTAACACTGAAGTATCCACGGCAATGGATTTCTTCGCGACGCTGTCACATGTTGCTGGTGCGGAGTTACCTGACGATCGAGTTATTGATAGTAAAAATATTTATCCATTGATGACCGATACCACTGCCAAGTCTGAAACAGACTGTTTTGGCTATTATGTATATGATGAATTACAGGCTGTACGTTGTGGAGATTGGAAGTTACATGTCTGGCGCAAAAATGGCGTGGTAAAAGAGTTGTACAATTTACTCGATGACATCGGTGAGACAACGAATGTCTATGACCAACATCAAGAGCTTGTGTCTGAGATGGAAGCAAAGGCACAACGTATGCGCGAAGATATTGGTGATACGGCGACAGGTGTTGAAGGAGCAAATCGACGGCTGAAGGGTGTGGTTGAAAATCCCAGGACCTATCTAGTTCGCGATGCAGAGTCAGCGTACCTGGATTTGCAGACCGATAACGACGATGCCATGGTGAACATTGTCGGCGCCTCCATCAGCTATCGACTCGCCTTTGGTCCCAATGCGGGAAGAAAGGCTCTCACCCTGCAGACGCTGCCCACCAGAGACACCGAAGATCTGCGGTCGCTGGTAACTAAACAATCAGGCTTTTCCTTGCATGCCGGGGTGTCCTGCAAGGCAGGACAGCAGAATCATACTTCATACTGCACCTCTGCCAATCTCTGAGCCAGTGTTGTGATGAATTGTGTCGACCGACCTTGTTTTGAGCGTTTCTTCAGATTATCAATCAGGCTCATGTCAGGCACCCTATACAGACGATTCTTACCATCGGTGTAATGTGGCATAAACCCCTCTCGCGCCCAATCTGCGATCGTCGTTGGGAACACGCCCAGCTTGTGTCCGAGTTGCCTCGCAGAGATATAGCCCTGTTTGAGCATGCGTGTTCGTCTTGACGTTAATTTATGGGTCATTCTGAGGCGATGAACGATCGGCCGGGTAAACGGTAAACCGGTGCCGGTCACTTTCCCCTCACGGTTGAGGATATCTGCGATCTGGGCTGGTGTATAGCTGTCCAGGAGCTGGTCAATTTCTCGGATCACCTCTTTTTCGGTCATGCGGGCCGCCCAGTAGGGTAACGGTGGTGGCACGTGCAAAATCTCAATGGCCCCACCTTTGAAGCGAATCGCAACTTCAATATCAGCCCCTCGGGTGATCGTGACATCCTCAATGATCAGTCTGACAATGCGCTTTCGTTCCTTGTTCGTGGTCTGCGGATCGTTCCATAGCCGGGGAAAATCACTGGCCAATTGCAGCAACTCCTGACGTTTCTGCTCACTCAGTCGATACTGTTCCTTACGAGCCACTTGCTCATGTTCTGCCTGGATGACATCCAATTCGTTGAGTTTCTGGTTCCACTCCGCTTCCAGGGTATCCGCAACCAGACGATTGGCAGGATCGACTCTGATGAACCGTGCTCGCGCTAAATCAGCATCATATCGCGCTCGTTCGACACCCTGTTGATGCAGCTGAATCACTTCATTCGCGCGCGATTCCAGTTCACGCTGTACTTCCAGTGCGACATCAATGGTCAAAGGTGTCACCGAGTCAACAATCAACTGGCTGACCCGTTCATCAATGTCCCCACCTGGCACTCGTTGACACAGTTCCGTGGCATGCTCGATGCCGTCTTTCTGGCACATGTAGTCGGGCACCTGCCTGCCGTCCTTTCGGGTCGAATAGCGCAGCGTCATACGCTCACCACAGCGACCACAGATGATCAATCCCTGTAATAACGCCGGTCCTTCCCGCGGTGGACTGCGACGGCGATCATGGCCATAGGTCTGTGAGTTTTGCTTGAGCTGTTGCAGATGGTGTTCATATTGTGCCCAGCTGATATAGCCGGGATGTACATCCTTGATCAGCACGACCCACTCCGCCATCGGCAGGCGAGTGTGTTTCTTCATCCCCCCAGGCAGCATCTGCTGTTTGCTTCGACCAAAACAATAGGCGCCCGCGTAGCGCGGGTTATGCAAGATCTGCAGAGCCTTCCAATGGGTGAGTTCCTGCCATGCCAGTTCACCCTTGTATGCGCCACTGCGTATCTGTCGGGGAAACTTGAGGTCGTTCTGGTGAAAGTAACGCACGGTAGCCATCGCTGAGCCGAGCCGCTCGAAGGTGTTAAAGAATGTCTTTAAGGTCGCTTGCACCTGCTGGTCTGGATCCAAGATCACGGTGTCTTGTATGTTGTATGTCAAACCCACCGGCAGCGCCTGTTTGAGTTCCCCGCGTTTGGCTTTGGACAGCTTGCCACCCTGCAGTCGCGATTTCAGATAGTGAAGCTCCGCTTCACTCATGGTTCCCTTCAGGCCGAGAATGAGCCGATCATTGAAGTCCGACGGACTGTAGACCCCATCTTCGTCAAGAATAAGCGTATCGGTCAGCGCGCAGATCTCCAGCAGCCGATGCCAATCGCTCGAGTTGCGCGCCAACCGCGATACCTCAAGACCCATCACCACGCCCACGGTATCCATCCCCACCGCACTGACCAGTCGTTGAAAGCCGCTTCGCCGGGTCGCTTCGGCACCCGAAAGACCCAGGTCATCATCCACCGTGACGATCTGCTCCAGCGGCCAGCCCAGTGCGAGGGCGCGCTCCTTCAAATCGTACTGCCGTTGCGTACTCTCCGAGTGCTCAACCACCTGGCGTAGCGACGACTGCCTGATGTAGAGATACGCATCCTGTTGCAGATGCTTGGGCGTCACCTTATCGCGCATCATGGGTGAACCTCCGGTTGTCTATTCAGCGCCATCGTGGTCATCAGGGCGACGAGTTGCGCCGTGACATCACCGTTTGCCAGTCGGCCGACCACGGGCGTTGATGGGCAACATTCTATTGCTGGCGCATACCGGTCATCCATCCAGGTATGCAACCAGACGGCCAGACCCTTGTGGCGAATCAAGGCCAGACCCATTCGCCCAGCCGCGCCGACACTGTGATACAGCATCACGTTGCCTCTCATCTCTTCATACCAGCACAGCAGGGCAGCCATTCGCCGGTCATCCATCGCATCACCCTCATGTCCATGCTGTTCAGCGTTTTTTTTTCCATCGTGCCAATGCTCGGCCAATACTTCGCGGGTGCACGTCTACGGCAAAGTGTTGCCTGACCAGGCTCCCCAGCTCATCTGGGCCATGGTGGCGTTGATCGAGCCGATCGCTGATGAAGGTCAAGATCTCGTCCGAGAGCTTGTGTGCACGTCGCGGACCTTTCTTTCGGGGCAGCAGGCCCAGCAGTCCCCGCGCCTTGAAATTGGCCTGCGCATCGTAGTAGGCGAAGCGTGAGAAGCCATAAGTTGCTGCGGCCTTGGTCACCGGCCAATGGTCCTTTTTGACCCGCCGCAGCATCTCATACTTCACCTGCGGCAGATCCTGAGGATCAAAAAATGGATCGTCGTGGAACAGTTCGTCCAGCACCTGTGGGTACTTCCGATTGAAGCTCCCGGCGTCTTTGAGTTCGCGGGCTTTATCGGGGTTCGTTTTCTCCGCTGCCATGTTCACCTCCTGCGCTGACTTGACAATGGACCGAATAAATATGTAATGTACATTATGTTCCATCATTATGCAACTCAGGCTGACCGAATGATCTGACGGGTCACATGTACGCGTTATATAAGCATATAAAGCCGTCTTGTGGAAGCAGCTGTTCTGATACCTGGCAGCCGTAATCACATAATACATCAAACATTTGGAACATAATACACCTACCAGTATCAAGCCGCTATCGGACAGAGCACTACTCATCTGCGTGCACCATCGCCAGTAGTTCGAGCAGTTCCTGCATTCGCAGTCGAGACCGGCCAGCGGCGATCAGCACGAATGGATCAGAGGGTTGTGCATCCGTGAAGCCCACAGGAACGGAACGCTGCAGACCTTGCTCATTTTCGTAGAAGACCCGGGTATGCCCCCAGACGGAGCGCGTGTCGATATGCTTATAGGTCTTGCCAGACTGCGGGTGAAATGGATGGGTGATCTGGATGTGCGTCAGTGGACGTATTGCATAAACTGTAGTCGATAGTACGTGTTCAAAAGAAGCTTGAGCGCCTGTGTCGTTATATCACCCGCCCCGCGATCTCGGAACAGCGACTCTCAATCGCTGGTAACGGCAATGTGATCTATGCACTTAAGACACCCTACAGCGACGGAACGACCCATGTCGTACTCAGTCCGCTGGAGTTCATCGGCCGACTGGCGGCACTGGTACCAAAACCGCGAGTGAACTTAACAAGGTTTCACGGGGTGTTCTCTCCCAACAGCAAACTCCGCAAGAAAGTCGTGCCGGCAAAGCCGCTACAGAATAAACCATCATCAGGCAAACCCGGTGTCTACGGCCAAACCTGGGCACAGCGACTTAAGCGGGTCTTCGCGATAGATATCGAGAAATGCGAGAAGTGCGGCGGTAAAATGAAAGTGATCGCAAGCATCGAGGACCCTGACGTCATCGACAAAATCTTGAAACACCTGGGTTTCGATCAATCAGGTAGCCTACACAGTTCACCCCATAACCGCTCGCCGCCGGAAAACAGGTTCGGACACACAACGACACTTTTCTAACGCTGAATTCGATCCACAGCACAGGCGCCCTCGTCCATTGTTCGGAGAACTGCGCTGGATGTGAGCCACTTCAACCAGTATTGAGCAAACCCCCCACCATTTTCATCCCATTTGCCGCATTAGTTCACCACAATGCACCTTAATCCCGGCCACCCATATCGGCGACTCTCGACCGACTCTACGCCACAGCCGGTTTATTTTGCCTATACCTCCGGACCTTATTATTGCAATGGATTAGGACTGTCACTATGGGATTATGTTGAAAACGAACCGTGTATTGAGGAAGACTCTAAAGAAGCCGTCGAACTGTTGCTAACAATCTACGAAATACTTAGGGGCTATAGTGGTGAGTTGCCGGTATTTACCGAATACACAGACGAGTGCAAAACACTACTCGAAGACGCGTCGATGTTACCTGAGCTGCTACCGAATGATCGTAACTTTCTCCTACAGGCATATGACGAATACAGGGCTCTTCTTACGACTCATTCATATGAACTGATACCACTTCACGGAGACGCCGGTTACGGAAATGTCGTACGTGCAAACGGTCGTCTCCTTTGGTCAGATTTTCAAGGTGTATGTCTTGGACCTAAAGAGCGTGACTTCGTTTCTTTCTCCAATTCGGCAAAAAGTCATATACAACTTAACAAGGCTCTTCTCGAACTACTCAGCAAGTTGGGTAGTGTGTGCGTTGCTGTTTGGTGTTCAGTTGAACCGAACCGTACACCAAAAATAAGAGAAGCAGTGGATGTCCATGTTAAATGGCTATGATCATTGCGATGAATCGGGCATTCGCGCGTCATCTGACATAGACAACCCATCGTCGGCTACCAGAAGCATTGCAGTCATCGAGTTTTGAAAGCCAGTTCAGAAAGTTTCGGCAAGACCCGGCCAGAAGGAGACCTTGGTTGCCGATCAGCTTTATATTGTCGTTTGCTGCCGAACACTTAACTCGGTGTCCGGAAACTGGGGGAAAATCAGTTGGGATATAGGTAATGATCTGTAGAACTAATCACTGCAAAATAGTCTAATGTGATTGGGAGATGGGGCCCTAGGGGTCGAACTAGGGCTCCGCCGCCTCGCTACAGAACCTCGACCAGTGGCGAGTTCTGTAGTGTGTAGTAACGCCGAGGGAGAGATTTCTCTGTGATGGACATGGCATTCTTTCCCTCGGCACCTATTTCTCATTGAAAATCCGCCAGCTGCTTGCCCAGGCGCCGGCAGCGCATGGCGTTTAATGTGCTTGGGAGGGCTGGTGACATGGTATGGGCCAGCTTTTCCGTCATTACAGGTCAAGATGGTTTTCTCCCCAAAGGGCTTGATTCTGTGATGAATCGCCGAGGGACGGGATGGACGGGATGGTGTTTCCTCCTTCGTTCCCCCTCAGGGTGGGGGCATTCTTTCCCTCGGCACCCTTTTAGACGATCCAGCGCATAAAATCCCCTACCCTTGGAGTTTGATCTTGGCCAACCGCTTGATCCACGTGTTCTATACCTGGGACAAGACCTGACATTCAAGTAGTCCGTGCAGCCGGAGACGACGCAGATCCAGGTTCTCCCGTATCAGTTCTTCAAATACATAACGCCCAGACAGCGGGCGATCGAATACCTGGGTCAGGGCAAATTCGGCTTGCAGCATCGACAGAACATAATCGAATCCTGCCTGACGATCCTGTTGTAAGGCCAATCACCATGCCTTGTCGGTCTGAGGTGAAACCTCGCTAGTGTTTGTTTGTGGAACCCAGCAGACGCTGGCAGAAGAATTGTTTTCTATTGATGTAGAACGCGTTTTTGATACTGCCCGGCTGCCGCAATGACAGGTGATGCTATGAGTGCCGCGGCCAGTGCCCCGGCAACGCGTACAGGCTGGTTAGTCGTCAGATGTTCTCGTAGCACCACCAGAATAAGGAGGAGAGGAGCCGTATCCGATTGTCCTCCAACGAATTATTTTCGTGAAGATACGAGCGACCCGCCACCACCTGTTATCCGCGCGGCTTTCTCCGGCTCATACCACCAGCCATCCGGGAACGCGGGCCAGTACTTCGATTCGAACGCCGGCCTGCCGAACTTGTCCCAGTGCACGGTCCGAGGCAGATCAACCGCATACAACAGTATCTGGTAGTACTGCCAGAGCAGCACACGGTCAATGGCCCGGCATGAGGCAACCATCTGCGCCAGGGTCGTCGCGAGATTTGCCTGCTCTACCAGATAATCCACGGCGGGATGGCTGATCCCGGCAACGTTCCAGACACCAGACACCGGTTGATAGGCGGTCTCGGAGTGATACATCGACTTGAGCAGGATGACCGGCGGCATCAGCGTGCCCTGCCCCTTCAATATGGCGTCGAAGTCGAATTTCCGCTGGCGGTTGACGAATTGGCTGCGATCGGCAAGTCGTATCGTCCCGTGAATGCCCAACTGTTCCAGTTGCTGGAAGTATGGCAGAAGGATTCTGGCATCCTCGGAATTCTGTGACAGAAACTCGATTTCAAAAGGCTCGCCCCTGGCGTTTTTCAGCACCCCGTCTACGACATGCCATCCGGCCGCTGCCAGGAGTTGCCGCGCTTTAACAATATTGGCACGATGATCTTCCGGTGACGTGACTTCCGGAAAGCGAAACGGTCGCTCGAACAACTCCGGCGGCAGCTGCTCGCGATACGGCTCCAGTAGCTGCAATTCATCTTCGCCGGGAAGACCGGTGGCGGTAAAGATCGTGTCCGGCCAATAACTGTGCGCCCGCTTGTGATAGCCGAAGTGCAGCGTTCTGTTCTGCCACTCGAAATCCATCGCCAGGGTCAGCGCTTCGCGCACGCGGCGATCCCTGAATTTGTCGAGCCGATTGTTGAGTGCAATACTGCGCCGAACGCCAACCTCGATGCCAGAGTTGCGGCGGATCTTCTTTATCCAACCCTTGTCAAAAGCGGGGATATCGTATGCGCGATGCCAATAGCGAACATCTGTTTCGGTCCATATGTCGATCAGGCCTTTGCGAAAAGCCTCCCGGGTAACGGTCGCATCGCGATAGACTTCGTAGCGCACCGTGTCGAAGTTATAACGACCTTTATTGACCGGAATGTCCTTGCCCCAATAGTCCGGATCGCGCTGGTATTCGATAAACCTGCCTTGCTTGAGTGCCGAAACCCTGTAGGGCCCGCTGGAAAGCGGCGGCGTCAGCGTGTTGGCACCGGGATCCCTATCCCGCCAGTAGTGTTCCGGGAGAATCGAGATGAACTGAATAACGATGATGTTGTTCAGCGTCACCGGTGATTTCAGATGAAAGGCCACGTGACGGTCGTCGATTTCCTCCATCGAAGCGATAAATTCGAACAATAAGCCACCCCACACGTAGCTGCGATGAAACTCGACCGTATAGACAACGTCCCGAGACGTGATTGGTACGCCGTCCCGCCACCTGGCCTGCGGGTGAATCCTGAACACGATGGACAACCTGTCGTCCGTAATGGCGATGCCATCGGCGAGACGGCCGTAGAAACCACTGACCTCGTCCCCCGCACGAATAATCAGCGTGTCGGCATTGAACCAGAATCCGCTCGGTGCACTGATGCCCCGTACGGATGCGGGCGCCAGTGTATTGAAGTTTCGCTGCGTAGCCTCTACCAGTACGCCCCCCTTGGGGGCGTCAGGATTGAGGTAATCCAGATGGGTGTAATCCGGGGGATATTTCAGCTCATGAAAAAACGCGATCCCGTGTTTGAACTCCAGAGTGTCGGGAATATCGTCGGCGAACCCGAGAACAGGAGCCAATAGCAGCATCAGCGATAGCAAAGGCGTCTTCAAATCATTCATCACCTCTCCCCAAGGGGGCCATTTTACTGTAATTGGAGTTGACCCGCTTTAGTAGACACAACATCCTTAACAGAGGAGGTGTCTATTATGCCAAAAACAAGAACCCCGTATCCACGGGCATTTCGAGAGCAGATGATCGCGTTGGTTCGTTCTGGTCGAACACCGGAAGAACTCGCGAAAGAGTTTGAACCTACAGCGCAGACGATTCTGAACTGGGTCGCCCAGGCGGATCGGGATACCGGAGCGCGTGAAGATGGACTGACCAACGTTGAACGAAAAGAACTCCGGCGACTGCGACGCGAGGTCAAGCGTCTCTCTGAAGAACGGGAGATACTGGCAAAAGCAGCGGCCTGGTTCGGTGTCGCCGCAATCTCCTTTGGCTTGTCGTCACTGATGAGCTAACGGATAGAAAATGGTGCGGCTACCACGTATCGATGTAAGGGTATTTCTTCTCGGTTCTCGGTGCCGGGGTTGGTACACGTTTCATACTCTCGACAATCCAGCTGCGGGTATCCGCCGGATCGATAACGTCATCCAGGCCGCCCCCGGGTACAGCGTTGACCGCCTTGGCACTCTCATAGGCGCGGGCCACGCGATCCTCAAATTCCTTCTTGCGCTCTTCCGGATCCTCTATCGCCGCAAGTTCCTTACGATAACCGAGCTTAACGGAACCCTCTATATTCATACCGGCAAACTCAGCCGTCGGCCAGGCGACGGTAAAAAAGCCAACCAGTGCGCTAGCGCCGCACATGGCCTGCACGCCGAGACCGTATGCTTTCCTGACGACCACGCCGAAAAGCGGTACCGTTAGATTTGCTCCCGCATTGAACATGCGTGTGCAGTGCCGCACCAGCGCCGTTTTTTCCACGTCAGGCCCGACCATCATTCCCGGGCAGTCCATCAGGCTCAGTATCGGGATGTCAAAAGCGTCGCACAACTGGATAAATCGTGCGCCCTTGTCAGCGCCGTCAGAGTCGATGGCTCCCGCCAGATGGTGCGGATTGTTGGCAATGACCCCCAGGGGACGGCCCTCTACCCTGATAAATGCAGTGATTACGCCGATGCCAAATTTCTCCCGAATCTCAAGGACCGAATCCACATCGGCGAGCGTGTAGATAATCTTCTTCATGTCATACAAACGCAGTCGGTTCTCGGGTATGGCATGCCGCAAAGGGCGTTGATCCGGAGCTTCCCAATTTTCGATCCTACCCTGGAAATAGGACAGGTATTTCTTACCCACCTGAACCGCTTCTGCCTCGTCCTTGACCAGGATGTCAACGACGCCATTGGGTACCTGAAACGACATGGGCCCAACTTCCTCGGGCGTGTATATCCCGAGGCCACCGCCTTCGATCATCGCCGGACCACCCATGGCAACCGTGGTCTTCTCTGTCGCAATAATGACATCGCAGCAGGCAACCAGCGCCGTATTACCGGCAAAAGTACGCCCATTAATGATACACACCATCGGAACAAGGCCACTTAACTGCGAAAACGTGGTGAACGTGTTCGTATCGAAGGCAACGGCCGGTCCCCTCGAGTCATCACCGGGACGACCGCCGCCACCTTCACCAAACAGCACCAGCGGGATTCTGAACCGGTGCGCCAGTTCGAACATGCGGTCCTGCTTGTAGTGGTTACGCTTGCCCTGGGTGCCCGCAAGCACCGTGTAGTCGTAATGTACGACCATGGCGCGAGCGGCTTCCTCGCCAAAGAGATCCGCGTTGATGGTCCCGGTACCGGCAATCAGGCCATCCGCAGGCGTCTGCTTGCGAAGCGTTTCCATATCGTAGCGCTTGTGCTGCGCCGCCACGATGAGTGGCCAGTATTCTTTAAACGAGCCCTCGTCCATGAGCTCGCTGATATTCTCCCGCGGCATTCGATAACCACGCGCGCGACGCTTTTCTACCGCCTCCTGGCGATTCTCATCCAGGGTAAACGCATGCCGCCGGTAGGTTTCCTCCAGATCGGCGCGGATGTAGTCGGGATCCAGTTCCTCGGACGTGGAGAGTGTACCCCCAGCCACTTCGGCTTCTTCGATAAACACAATGGGGTATCGCTCCCGCACCACGTCCCCTGCCCCCATGGTGATTTCGCGCACAATGCCATCGAATTCCGCGGCGATGACATGCTCCATTTTCATCGCCTCAAGCAGGGCCACCTGCTGACCTGACCGCACCTCATCACCAACCTTAACGTCGATGGAAATGATCGTGCCCTGGATCGGCGAACTCATACCGGCGGAGCCATCGGGGCCAACAACCTCCGGGGGCGCCTGGTCTTCCTCCACCACCGGCTGCTCGGACTTGACCCTGGCGTCGTGATCAAAAAGCGCCAGCGGATCGCTGGTATCAACCCGCGCGCCGGCAAAACCATCGGCACCCTGCCCTACCGGCCCACTCGACTCCACGAAACGCCGGGGCATGTCGGTCGGCGCCTGCACCAGCTCGGACATGTGTTCATCCACCCAACGGGTATGCACCCGGGCATCAACGAAGTCCGGATGTGCCAGGATATTCTGCAGAAACGAGATGTTATTGCCCACACCTTCGATGCGAAACTCCGACAATGCTCTGATGGTGCGATTTACGGCAACGTAAAAATCCGTGCTTGACGCATGGGCGATAACCTTGGCCAGCAGCGAATCGAAGGCCGTACTGGTCTTATAACCAACATATCCGAATCCGTCAGTACGCACGCCAGGCCCGCTCGGCGCATCATACGCGGTAAACGTGCCACTGGCAGGGAGTACCCTACCGTTTTTCTTGAACTTCTCCATGTTGACCCGGGCCTGAATCGCATAACCGCGTGGCGAAATCGGGCTGCCGAGACCCAGTTCCTCCAGCGAGTCCCCGGCGGCGAGGCGAATCTGGGTCTGCACGATATCAATGTCGCTCACCTGCTCGGTTACCGTGTGCTCCACCTGCAACCGGGCGTTGGCCTCGATAAAAACGTAGGGCTGGGTTGATTCCGGTGAAACGTCCACCAGGAATTCGAACGTGCCCAGGCTGGTATATCCCACCTTTTTCGCCAAACGCACGGCGGCTTCGATAATCTGGGTACGCAAATCATCATCCACAAAAAAGGGGGTCGATGTAAAAAATTGATCGGAACCGTATTTTTTCATAAGGTCGGTATCCGATTTCAGTATTGTCGTTGCTCTTCCAATTGACAGGTGGTTAAAGAAGTTAATGAAACTGCTGGATTAGAAAGAGAAGATTGATGCAGACAGAGTTGAAATGAGGGTAAACATTAAAGCTATCCTGGAGAAACTGTCTGCTGTGTGCTATTTAATTACTTAGCTAGTTGACTTAACTAACTAATAGGAATAAATTTATAAATCTAACTTAACGAATATAAATATTACTATGAGTGAATTCTCAAACCCATTTCGGCCAGGTGCTGGTCATACACCGCCTTATCTGGCCGGGAGGCAAACAGAGCGCGATGAGTTTCTTCGGCTGCTCGGGCAAAGTACCATTCTGGAAAATATGGTACTGACTGGACTACGAGGAGTGGGTAAGACGGTGCTCCTCGATTCATTCAAACCACTGGCAATTAAACAAGGGTGGATGTGGGTAGGGACCGACCTTTCAGAGTCCACTAGTATCAGTGAAGAAAACATGGCCATACGGCTATGCACAGACATGTCTACGATTACTTCGAGCGTAGTTATTGAGTCAAAACAATACAATCAACTCGGATTTGTAAGCGATCCAGAGACGATCCTGCACAACCTTGGCTACCTGGAACTCAGGGATATCTACTCCCAGATTCCCGGCCTGTCTCTAGACAAGATAAAGGGGGTTCTGGAACTTGTATGGAGTACTCTGTCGTCGAATACAGAATCCATAAAAGGAATTATCTTTGCATACGATGAAGCGCAGAACCTCGATAATCAGTCCAGGAAAGATCAATATCCATTGTCCCTGCTACTCGATTGCTTCCAGTCTTTGCAAAAAAAAGGTTTACCTTTGATGCTTGTCCTGACTGGCCTCCCGACTTTGTTTCCAAAGCTGGTAGAAGCCAGGACTTTTTCCGAAAGAATGTTCAGAGTTGTATTACTGAAGAGCCTGAATAAAGACGAAAGTGAGAAAGCAATTCTTAAACCCATAGAAGATGCAGAATGTCCATTGCGTCTTAGTGACCAATCTGTCGACACGATCTGTCATATGTCTGGAGGCTATCCATACTTCATCCAATTTTTTTGTCGGGAAGTATTCGACGTATTCATACAAAGAATGGATAAAGGAAAACAGGCATCGGTTCCTGCTGTAGAGATTGAACAAAAACTTGATGCCGACTTTTTTGCAGGACGATGGATTCGTGCAACTGACCGACAAAGGGATTTACTGTCCGTAATTTCTCAACTTAAGAATTCTGAAAATGAATTTACAGTCCAGGAGATTGTCGAGGAATCCAGGAAAACCACGGACAATCCATTCAGCAGTAGTCATGTCAATCAAATGCTTGTTGCGCTCACAACACTGGGATTGGTTTTCAAAAATAGACATGGGATGTATTCTTTTGCTATACCATTATTAGGGCAATTCATTAAACGACAGAATCCTGAAATACCGCATATGAAGTTAAATATATAAGCCTTGGACAAGTTGACAGTATACACAGCCTCCCATCTTGTAACTGCAAACGGCGCTCGATACCGAAAGGAAGTTTTCGAATATTAATAACCAACTTCTTTCTGTACATTACAATTAGGCAAATTTATCTCCGACCCCACTATTCCATGCATAAGTTTGTAATCATTACCATTTCACTGTTGCTTCTAAGCACCTGCGCCAAGTTGGAATCGCTTTTTGTTGATGAACCTGTAGCGGCCGGTATCGACTCACCTGATAAAGACGTTGCCGAGTACCTGCAGGCGATGCTGCAATCTGCTCAAGCCATGACAAAATCCGGGTTGGTGCGCGGGCGTCTGGGCATGGCCTACGATGTCAACGGGTTACGGGATGCAGCGATTGTTACCTACGAGCAGGCAGAGATCCTTGATCCCGATGACTTTCGCTGGCCTTACTTCCGCGCGCTGTTGATTGCTGAAACTGGCGCGCTTGAACAGGCCATAAAAACGCTTGAGCGTGCCCTTACCATTGATCCCGATTATGCTCCCGCCTGGCTGTGGCGTGGCGCCTGGTTGCTTGAAGACGGCCTTCTGGATGAAGCCATGATTGCTTTTCAGCAAGCATTCGAACTGGAGGCCGGTTCCGTGGCGACTTTCGGCCAGGCACAGGTTTTGGTCGCCCAGGGTCAACACCAACAAGCGGCCGAGATACTCGAGTCTCTGGTCAGTACAACGAATCACCCCTATATCTATCGAACACTTGGTGAGACTTTACGGGCGCTGGGTCGAACAGAGGAAGCTCGTATAGCCATGGCTCATGGCAAAGATGCTTTACCGCTGAGATGGACTGATGATCGAAAGGATCAACGTAACAATCACATACGGGGTTCTGCCAGTTATAATCATGCCAAAATATTGTCGGCCTCTGGCAGGATCGATGAAGCCCTTACGATTCTGGAAAGGCTGCAAGGTCATCACCCGGAAGAAGATTGCGGAAGCGAGCAGGAGTTCTTTCTGGCCTGTAATCTGGTGAACACATTGAGTATTGCATATGATCGTGGAGGTCTTCCCGGACAAGCCCTTGAGACAGTACAACGAGGTCTTGCGATCAACCCGGAATTCATCCCTTTTCACTTGACCGCCGCAAACCTTTACCGTCAGCAACGTGACCTTGAGAGCGCGCTAGGTCATCTGGACCGTGCGATAGAATTGAATCCCGCTCGTGGTTACGCGCACGAGCAACGGGGCAGAATACTGTTTGGATTGCAAAGATATGAGGAAGCCAGGGCAGCCTTTGAAACCGCATTGCGATACGAACCTGAAAAACGAACGAACCTGTTCTATCTGGGATTGGCTGAAGTTGAACTGGGTCACTGGACCCAGGCGGTTGAACACTTCGAGCGTGTGGTTCGGCTGGAACCTGATTTTGCACTTGGTTATGTTTTCCTGGCTCGAGGTCTGGGGGAAGTCGGTCGCGTTGATGATGCCCGTCAGGCGCAGAACGAAGCCAGAAGACTCGGCGCCAACCCTGCAGAATTACGAGTCACCGAGTTGAAGTTGCGGGAACTGGAGGCAAAATGAGTTTGAGACAGATTCTTGCTTGCTGCTGTTCAGTGCTGATGATCTGCGGATGCGCGCCACATGAATCCCCGTGGTTCAGTGAACAGACCAGCGAGCGCGGAATCGACTTCGTACATCATTCCGGCTTCGACGGTCGTCCGATGATGCCGGAAATGGTTGGGGGTGGCGTCGCACTGGCAGACCTGGATGGCGATAGTGACCTTGACCTCTACCTGGTACAAAGCGGCCGTGTCGATACAACACTACCAGTCGAAACTTCCGCGAACAGGCTCTATTTGAATCGTGGCGATGGCTATTTTGACAGGGTCTCCGGAGCTGCCGGTTCTGGCGACCGCGGTTATGGCATGGGGGTGGCAGCAGGCGACTACGACAATGACGGCGACGTGGACCTGTATGTGACCAACCTGGGCAATAATGTATTGTTGAACAATGACGGTTCCGGACACTTCACAGACGTTACAGCAGAAGCCGGTGTCGGTGACACGGACTGGAGCACGGCGGCGACATTCCACGATTTCGATGTTGATGGCGATCTGGACCTCTTTGTGGTCAATTACCTGCATTGGTCTGAAAACATAGAAATGGAATGTTTCGGGCCTGCGTTCTATGTTACCTACTGTGGACCAGCTTCCTACGATGTCCCGGCAATGGACCGGCTGTATCGCAACAACGGCGATGGCAGTTTTACGGACATTACGTTTTCTGCCGGAATCAATGTAGCCTTTGGCAATGGTCTTGGTCTTGCAGGTGCTGATTTCAATAACGACGGGCTGACAGATGTCTTCGTCGCTAACGACACCATGGTCAACCAGCTGTGGATAAACCAGGGCAACCTCCGATTTGAGGAAGAGTGCATGTTGTGGAGTTGTGCTATGGATTCCGTGGGAATCGAGAAAGCCGGGATGGGGGTATCAACAGCAGATGTAGACGATGACGGCGACAACGATCTGCTTGTGGTCAATCTTCACGGACAAAGTGACTCGTTCTTCCGCAATGAGGGAACCTATTTCTTTGATGCCACACGGATCATTGGACTGGGTCCGGTCAGTATGCGCCACACGCGCTTTGGCGTGACATTCGCCGACTTTGATAACGATGGCAGACTGGACCTGTACGAGGCAAACGGGGATATAGGATTAACGAAGCCTGTGGATGGTGATGGGTACGCCGAGCCCAACACACTGTACCGCGGTTTGATCATTGAGGGATCAGTCCGTTTCGAAGAAGTGAAACCTCAGGGCGGTGTCTCCTCTGCCCTGGTCCATACCAGTCGCGGACTCGCCGTTGGCGACATCGACAATGATGGCGGCCTGGACCTGGTGGTCACTAACCGGGACGCAGCGCCGTATCTCTTGATGAATAGAGTAAAACGCGGCAATTGGGTGCGTTTTAAAGTGCTCAGTGGAGACCGGGATGCTCACGGCGCTACTGTTTCCGCAACGGTTGGAAACAGGCGGTTAAGTCGGGACGTGCAACTGTCAACGAGTTACCTGGCGTCGAGCGATCCCCGTGTGCACTTCGGTATTGGTCATGAGACCGAAGTCTTCGACATCACAGTACGCTGGCCCGGTGGACAGAAGGAATCGTTTGGTGATTTCAAGGCAGGTGCTACTTATGAGTTAAAAGATGGAGATGGTAGACCGCTGCCACTTTAAATTGTGTGCTGATTCAATATAATCAATATAAATTGACAGGGGAAATTATTACGGGGCTATCAATGAATACTTACCACTTATTTCGACAGTCAAGGATTTTTTTACTTTTGCTTGTACTTGGTCTCTGGACAACCACCGTTTTGGCGGATAACAGAGAAAAATTCAATAGTGCCTACACGGCTTACCAGGAACACATCAACGCGGGTCAGACAGACCAGGCACTTGAAGCCGCAAATGACGCATACCGGTATGGTTCAAAAGTGTTTGGCAGGAACCATGTCAATACGGCAAACCTCGCAATCAACTATGCCATATTGCTGAATGACACAGGTGACCACAGGAAAGCGCGCAAGACCTTGAAAGGCAAGCTCGACATCCTGGAAAAACGTTATGGAGAAAATGCTACCAACCTGGTGCCCCTTTTCATGCAATTGGGCCGTGCGGCTAAAGACGCCGATGCAACATTGGAGTATCTGCATCGGGCAGCCAGTTTGAGTAAAGGTTATGAAGACAATTTAGACGAAGCAGAGAAGAACTTCGATATCATGGTAATTTTGCTGAACAAGGGTAACGAATCACTGGTTGAACCATTTGTCGACAGAGCGTACGAGATCTATGCAGAGAAGTTGCAACCCAATGACTTTCGTCTCGGTCTGATGTCTTATCACAAAGCAAGGTGGGCGACGTCCAAAAATCAACATGATGACACATCAGATTATCTACTGAGAGCCTTACAAGCGTTTCAGAGATCCGAAGGCCCCATGGGGGGGCTTGAGCGAAATGTCAGAATGCAACTGGTACAGGCATACGAGAAGCTCAATCAACCGGAGGAGGCCACTGAGCAATTATTGATACTCGGGGCAAACCAGAGTTGGTTTTCTGCAACTGATCCCGTCTATCAGCCTTCATTCAAATTCCCGGAAGAAGCTATCACCAAACGAATCAACGGGGAAATCAGCCTGTCCTTCACTATTGATGAGCAAGGTTTTGTCGTCAATCCAAGCATTACTGAATCCAGTGAGGAAATTTTCAACGATGCGGCCCTGGAGATGGTCCGGGGATTTCGCTATATACCGAGATTCGTTGACGGCAAACCCGTCGTGACCGAAGGCATCGTATACGATACAAGCTTCGTTTTCTCCAATCCTGTAGCCAGCCGCGCACAATTCCAAAGACCACCGATAAAAGAAATGATGTTGCCGGACGAACATGATATATCGATGTGTTTTGGGGGGGACATCGTAGCGGAGACTACAGCCAGTTGCCAGAAGCTACCTTGGAACAAGTGATCAATGGATATTACGCATACCTTCAATCCCTTGAGCATCTCCAGAATTCAAGAACTCCGGTAGTAAAAGCCTCGATAGACCAGCAGACTGTCACAGACACCCGTTTTTGGTTCGATGCAGGGAACGGTCGCTTATTGACACCCTTTGTTCAACAATGCAGACTGACTTTATGACCACGCCATTGTTCCGACACCAGACAGGCCGACGAAAACCTGAAAAATGCAGGCTGTGAACCTCAGCTTGCAAAAGCCATTGTGCTGACAATTGAGGAAGCGGTGACCGGTGGCGTTTCCACCAAGGCTGACATTACCTCGGTCAAAGCTGACATTGCTGATCTAAAAACCGAACTGAAGGGCGATATTGCTGATGTCAAAGCCGAACTGAAAGGTGATATTGCCGATGTCAAAGCCGAACTGAAGGGCGATATTGCCGATCTCAGAACCGAACTGAAGGACGACATTTCCGAACTCAGAACCGAATTGAAGGGCAATATTTCCGAACTCAGAACCGAATTGAAGGGCAATATTTACGAACTCAGAACCGAACTGAAGGAAGACATTGCCGAGGTCAAGATCGACATCGCGTCAGTCAGCGGTGTAATTCAGGCTAAAGGAAACCAGATTATCCTGGCAATGGTAGCTGTTGCCGGTGTCGTGGTTGCAGCAATCAAACTGATCTAGGAGGCTGTCCGAGAACAGACTGACCTACTGCGGACAAGCCTGATTGGCCATATTTTCCGCTTATTTTCGTTTAATATGTACAATATTTGCCTCAAATAACCAAAAAATATGACTCAATCAGTCTCGCCCTCGCTACGGTCGCAGTTCTCGGACAGCCTCCCAGTTGTCTGGTGATTGACTCTCCCGGCGCATAGGGATACTTTCCCGAACAGAATCCCACTGTGAGAGAAAGGCTCATGAATATCAGAATCCTCACAATAACCGCCGCATTATTCGCTATGGCGCTCTGTGGAACCTTGTCGGCGGAAGCGATCGACTCCAGGATCGATAAAGTAACCGTTTATCCCTCCGGCGCCCGCGTGACCCGTCTGGTCCGTGTGCCGCTGACCAAAGGTATCAATTCAATAACGCTAAACGGCTTCCCCAGCGTTTTAGACCTGCAGCGCGTACAAGTGGAAGCGGCGAGTGACGGTGTTGAACTGCGCTCTGTCAATATCGACATGGTTCAACAACAAGAGGCCTACAGCGCCGATGTTCGCCGACTGGAGAATGCCATTGAGGCGTCGCGCGACGATATCGCAGCGATTGACGACGTGATTGCCACGGCGGAATTGCAGTTGCTTTTCCTTCGAGGACTGGCGGAAGGATATGCCGGGAAGGAACATAGCGAAGCGGCGTCCGGTCAGGCCAATATCGCCTCCTGGCGTGAGGCGCTGGATATGCTGGGCGAAGGTGCAGGCAGTGCCATGGAACGGATTCGAGATGCCCGCAAGGATCGTGTTGAAGCCGGGAAAAGCCTGTCCGTTCTGGAACGGGAACTGGAAGACATGCGCGGCAGTACACCGTCTTCAGCCAACCTGCTGGTTTCACTGGCCTCCGCTTCTGCCCTCGAAACCGACCTGCGCGTACACTACTTCCAGCAGCAAGCCTTGTGGACGTCAACTTACAGCGCAAACCTGGAAACTTCTGGCAACGTGCTCAGACTTGCCCATGAAGCACGAGTAAAACAGAATACGGATGAAGACTGGCGAAACGTGGAACTGACCTTGTCCACGGCCGACCCTGGCGCAGAAATGCAAGCACCGGAGCAGGACAGCCGATTTCTGGATCTTTACACCCCACGAGAACGGTCTATGGTAAATGGCGCTATGCGGCAGACGGATATGGCTGTTGAGTCATTATCTATGGCAGAACCGGTTGAAGAAATCATAGTATCGGCAACCGGTGTTGAGCAGGGCAGATATGCCATAAGATATCACGCACCGGAGCGCACAAACATCTCCAACAATGCAGATCAGAGCCAAACCGTACCGCTCGCTGAGTATCGCTACGATGTTGATCTCGTCACACGCATAACTCCTCGAATGGACGCGCAGGCCTACCTTACCGCGCGCTTCACTCACGACAGCGCCACTCCTCTGTATTCCGGAAGTATGAGGGTTATCGTGGATGGCGCCTACATGGGACTTGCAGAACTGCCCGGGTTGCTGCCAAAAACCGTGGCGATGTTGCCTATGGGACCGGACCGTCGCGTCGAGGTGAGAGTCACCGATCAGGGCGGATCCCGGGGCCGTGAAGGGTTGTTGTCAACGCGAAACACCGAACTCACCGATTTCCTGTTTGAGATCGTCAACCGCCACACCCGCACCACCCGGGTTGAAGTGGTCGATTACTACCCTGTGGCGCGCAACGAGCGAATCACAGTTTCAGTTCCAGGCAACGCTACACCACCGGACGAGACGGATCTGGAGGATCGCCCCGGCGTAATCGTCTGGCACAAGGAACTGGACGCCGGTGAGACCTGGCGAATTCTACACCAGTACGAGGTAAGCCACCCCAGGGACACTTACATCATCGATAGCCAGAACGAGGTAAGCCACCCCAGGGACACATACATCATCGATAGATAGATGGGGCTCAAACCAGTCTGACGACGGTGCGGGCAAATTCGAATGTTTCACCTGCACGATCACGGTCAGTAGCCGTCATGTCGATGCCTGTCAAGCGATCCCGACTACCGGCCAGTCCTTCAACAAAGCGGACGTGAGAGCCATCAAGAGCAATAGACCGGTCATCGTCAAGATCCCGGCCAAGAAGTTCGGAGAACCGTTTTGCCACCCGGTCGGGGTCGGTCGAAGAAATCTCGGCGGCAACCATACCTGAAACAACATCGGTACGACGATGCCATGGCCATGCCGGTCCTGCCCAGGCCCATGAATCCTTGTCTTCCATCCAGTCCAGCGAGGTGAGCACGCCTCCCGTATCACCTGGATGCAGGTGGATGGCGCCGCCCTTGATGCCATGATAATCGCGAATGGGTAATTCCATGACGATACGTACATTGGCCGCCTCGGCACGGGCACGGGCTTTCTCCAGATCATCTACCTGCAGGATCAGCATGTAGCCGGCGGCCCCGCCCTGCTTCTCCAGGAACTTCCGGGTAGGCGCCTCGGGCCGTTCAGGCTGGAGTATTTCCAGAAAAGTATCGCCGATAGCAAAAACGCCATTAAACATCCAAATCGGCGCACCCGGTTTATCGCGGTGAGCAGGTGTGATATCCAGCGCGTGCTCGACCGCTCTCTCGACAGGTCGAATGTCCGGTGCACAAATCGCAATCTGGCGTATGCGAATATGTTCAGGTGCCGGGGGCAGGTCACTCATGTGGGTGGTCTCCTTGTGGATAGGTTCATCTGATGTCAGCGATTATAACTTCACTACAGCTCATGTAGAACCCGTTTGATAATGAGTATTTCTTAATCTCCAGTGATTGCAGACATCCGTGAGTCCACTCAATCGACCTGGATTCAGTCAAGACCGAGTGCTGACACTCAGCGCGTTAACACTCTGCCCAGCTCCACATCGCGATCAGTAACCACACGCACAGATCGATAAGGTTGAGAATGACTGTCGGGTATCGTCAACACAATGCAGGGCCAGGTTATCATCTGTGGCAGCATCGAACCCTTTGATGGTGCACTCAGTTTGACGACGATCTCTAACTCCGTATCGCTACTCCAGGAAACCAGCATGATCCCGTAACCCGGGGTCGATTTGAGACCAAGTGTGACCGCCAGAGGATCGTTGCCTGCGGTTTCCGAATCCAGTCCCAAAGCAAGAGCCGTTGCCTCGTCTATATGCTTGATTAACAGGTTATCGCCCAGAACAGCGCACTGGTTGCCGGAAAACACCATCTCGACTTCTTCGCCCCTTTCAGTAGTCGGACCGGATGCATATGCGCTATCCGCAAGCAAGGAAATCAGGATCAGGAGCACTAAAAGCTTCATTCGCTCGCAAAACCCGTATCAAAGTCGAGATCCTGCATATCGCCTTCCACAACGATGGTCTCTGGAGTATCAATGGTCCCAAAAGCCCCACACGATTCTCCTGCATCGCAAATGGAGGCATCGTTATTGGAGTCAGTACCCGCATAAATCCGATATTTACCCGGCTGGACATTCTCGAATCGATATTCGTATTGTCCGTTGTAAGCCTCCACTTCAAACTGGTCTACGAACTCCATTCCATCGTCCGTGACACTCTCAAGCAACACATAATGAAAACCGGCATCGGGAACAGGTGGTGTTGTCGACACAATCATGGATAGCTGGACGGTGAATTTATTGGCATTGGATTCCACTGTCACACGAGTAGCGTATGTACCATCGGCTAGCCCTTCGCGCTCTACGCTAAGGATGTAGGTTCCCAGCCCGTTATCGTCTACCTCTCCCGCCGCGATGTTCAGCCAGGGCGTATCGCTGGTCAATTGAAAGACCTTAAGCCGACCCTGTACCGCGTCCGGGTTAGCGTTGAAGACCCGAAGTTCAAGTTCGTCTATCAGGGTGCCGAACCGCAACTCTCGGGTACTCACATCCACAGCGACAGGCGTCGGTGCACCATCCGCGAGAGCCTTGGCTTCAGTGACCGCTTTGTAGGCGTTGATTGAACCAAATCCGAAAAATGGATCGTGACCGGTAGCCCCCAAGTCGTCGGTAATCGCACCGCTGATCAACAGGCTATCGAACTCGGAAGGCGTCAACGCCGGATATGCGGACTTCATCAAGGCTGCTACTCCCGCGACATGGGGACTGGACATGGAAGTGCCCTGGGCGTACGAGTATGTGTACTGGACGGCACCGGATGACTGATCCCCGATTGTCGAAAAGACATCGATTCCGGGTGCGGTGGCATCGATAGTAAGACCGTAATTTGAGAAATTTGCCAATCTGTCGTTCAAGTCAATAGCAGAGACAGAAATAACATTATCCTGCGCAGCCGGATAGTGCGGTAACCAGGACACTTCATTACCAGCTGCGGCAACGACGACGAGACCTTCGTTGCGTGCTTTTTGCACGGCTGATCTTACGAATTCAGACGGAATGCTACTGCCCAGACTCATATTGATAACCTGCGCTGGTCTCAATGGAATCGCGCCGGAATAGTTGTCCAGTCCAGCCGCGAACAGAATCCCCTGTGCAACGTCGAAGAATGTACCTTCGTAACTTATGACCCGAACCGGCATGATACGCGCTCCCCAGGAAACACCGGCTACACCCTGTCCATTGTTAGTCGCTGCTGCAACAGTACCTGCCACATGAGTCCCGTGAAAGCCCGATTGTCCCGGATCCTCTGGATCAGGATCACGACCATCGCCATCGCCAGCAAGTTCGGGATCCAAGATCATATCGTAACCTGGCTCCAGCTTGTTCACGAGATCCGGGTGTCCAGAGAGTATGCCGGTATCCAGAACGGCAACGATCGTCTCGTTGGACCAGCCATCCTCAATATCCCACGCCTGTGGAAGATTGATGGCCTGGTAATGCCACTGCTTGGAAAAGTACTCGTCATCCGGTGTTTTTGCTGCATGAACAATATAGTTCGGCTCGGCGAAAATTACGTTCCGATCGGCCCGCAGTCGCTTAATCATTGCAAGCGTGTCGAGCCTGGAGGCGGTTTGAGGGTTTGTTGGCGTGAAACCGCTTGCTGCACTATTGTGGCTTATTCTGCCTATCTGCCAATTGACCAGCGTCCAATCCTGATCGTTACCTGCAATGATATTGACACCAGTGGGAGTTGCCGCCAATACTTTTGATGCGTTACGGCGCATACGCACAATAGCCTGCCCCGGAACAAATTCAGTATTCAAGCCGATTGCCGTTGATGTCGTTTCTGTCGAACTCTGATCAATGCTGAGTATATAGTTGGACTCGCCAGTGGGAGCATGAGAGTCAAAATATACCTGAATGTAATAGAATCCTGGACCAGGTATGAGACTGGCGCCGATACGCTCCGATTTGTCCGATTCTAACGAAGCCGCGATAAGCCATTTGTTTGCATCATATAAGTAGAGATCCAGGTCGGCAGCTTCAGCGTCGGCGATATCTAGGGCGATGTTTTCTTTGCCGCTCAATTCAATACGAAAGAAATCGCTTCCTTTATCTACATCGCCAAAGGGAGGAGATCGGAGAAAGCCACCGAGACGGACCGGATTCGATAGATATTGAGAGGTTTCAAATCTATCATTGGTGATTTGTGAAGCTCGCGGGTCGGCAACATCCGAATCGATCTGAGACCAGGAACGGGCAGATATCCTGCCCGACAAGACGTGGCCTGAGTTCACAACGGGAATGAGCGGCTGTTCGTCCTGATCGTCGGGAATTGTGTCGTTGTCATCGTCGTTATCGGCATTATCACCCGTTCCGTCGTTGTCCGTGTCTGCCGTCTCGCTCGAATTCAGCGGAAACTCATCCCTTGAATCAGGAACACCGTCGTTATCGTCGTCGGTATCACCGTTGTTGCCAGTTCCATCGCCATCCGAGTCTAAAAACTCCCGTGCATTCTGTGCAAACTCATCCACATCATCGGCAATCCCGTCACCGTCTTCGTCGCGGTCGCGTACATCACCAATGCCGTCGTTGTCAGAATCCTTCGATTCTCCCGCGAGGTAGGGAAACGCATCCAATTCATCCACGATTCCGTCGCCATCGTCGTCAGCATCAGCCGCGTTTTCGATACCATCGCCATCTGGATCCCCACCGGGTGAATCGTCCACACGTCCCAGCAACAACAACGTATCGGTGTTGGCTGCATAAATAAATGAGTCTTCCTGACTCACGGCGATACCACCGCTTTCAATGCCAAGGGCGGCATCAAGCACGCCGCCCGTATTGACCACTTCGTCGAGGGACATGAGCCCCGTACTCGGATCGCGTGGCGCCCATACCAGACGACCCACCAACTTGCCGGTGTTTTGATCAGCCTCCACCACGGACAGGTAAAACCCATCACCACCCGGCGCTTCAACAACTTCTCGAACGCCCAGAAAACCGGAGCGAAAACCGGTAGCTGTAAAGTCCTCGTGTCCGGGTTCAAGACGCTGCACCAGGTTCAGAGAACCGGTCTCACGATCACGCCGGTAGACCAGCATCCCTCCTTTGCCACTTTTACTTTTGTCAAAAGCTAACAGCAGTAATTTCCCGTCACGACTTGACCGCATGCGGGTGACTTCTTCGAGTAAAGCAATCCGTGAACCGTCTATGTCTACCAGAGAGTCGAGTATGAGTTCCGGTGGCAACAGCCCACCCGTATTCGGATTACGGTCGAAACGCCGCACGAAATGGCGGCCGCGTACGTAAAGGTGTCGGGCATCTTTGGGCAGATCAATATCCAGAACAAGCGATTCCCGGGAACTCAAAACTCTTTCTTCAATGGCTGTGGTGGCAAGCAGTGTCAGATCTCCGGTTTCTGTGTTCCTGGCGATGCGGGCAACGACTGCATTCCCCTTGAAATTTGCGGCCACAAAGCCGACTTCACCAGAAGGGGTGAATGTAAATGGACCATTGAAACCTGTTAGTTCGTTCGCATCGTTGCCAAAAATGACTGCCTCTCCACCTACTGTTCCGGTTGACGGGTCTATGGCAACGCGTGTCAGGCTGCGAAAATGTATTCCTTGGCCAATGCGGTGTTCATAAAAACCGAAGGGACCCGTTTCGTAAGCATGGCGAACATCTGGCGTACCAGATACAAGGCTGGACCGATTACCACCTCGATAGATTTTGGAGGTCCACTGACTCCGGTAATTCAGCACCCCGTTTTCCGACACTTTGAATGTCACCGATGAAATTGGGAAATTTTCTCGCAGGGAGGCGACCAGGAACTGATTTCCTGGAGAGAGCAACAGGGTATCCGGGACCCTGAATGCCGGTGTTTCGCCTGGAGCAATACCAACGGCACGCTCGTTGGAAAGGACACCGGTACCTGCATCAATGTCAAACTGCGTCAGCGGCTCGTTCCGACTTGCGAGCAAAAGCGCATCGTTCATGGCGATGATGGAATTTGTTGGTGCAGCCGACCGGGTAACGTGTTCTTCAACCAAACGAATGCCCGAGGCATCTTGTGCGACAACTGAAATGACTCGACCGGTAGGCGTGTCACCTCTTAACAGATATCCATCCACCGGATCAAGCGTGAGGTGCGTCGTGACAAAGACTAAGCGATCATCCGGTGACACACTAATCTTGTGTCCCAACCTGAATCCGCCGTAACTCGGCCCCAGCGCCAACTCCTGATCGAAACTGAGATCACCGCTTTCCAGATCACGACGAAAGACTGCCAGATTGCGAGGGGAAGAATCGTCGTCCAACCACGTGTTCTCGTCTGTCGTGGCTATATATAGCCGGTCACCCTTAGTGTTAAACTCTGCCGCAGGTAGGTACGATAACCCAAGTCGAAATCGTTCGTCACACCAGGTCAGATGCGGTGATAAAGGAGATCGCAGACCTTTCGTGCTTTCCTTGATTCCGCTCCAACGGATAAAGCAGGTTGAGATACCAGGATTGAAGAATTCCGTGGTTGACCCGGAAATGCCGTAAAGGTGTTTTCCGTCTGGACTGAGCGCCATCATTGCACTCCAGCCACCACCACCAGCAGGAATCAGTCTCGTTGACTCCAGCGTCAAGGTGTTACTCTCGATGTCGATCGAAAAAATTTGGACTTCCTTTGCACGGCGAACAATGAGATGTCGCGAGTCGCCTGTAAACGTCATCTGGGGGTTATCTCCATTCAACTGACTGGTGAATCCAGTAATCGGACGTGCGAAAACGAGGTCATTATTCCTGGTTCTGTGCGCAATCAACAATTCCAGTCTTGATCTGTCGTGTTGGAGACGCAAAACTGCAATCATCCTGCCATTCGGCGCCGCTGCAATCCCTAAGAAAAAAGTGAATCGGGAGGGAGTATGAAAAGGGAATTCCTCTTCGGCTATTGGCACGAAGCTGGCTTTGGGACTTGCGCGGACCTGAACCTGTAGTGCCGGATTCGATCCGTCCCAATCCGCCAACCAGGAGTATGCGTAGCGACCATCGCGGGTTACCGCTGTACCCTGGTGGCGCGTATTACCTCGCAAGTGGTCCAAAATCTGTAACGAACGCGTATCGCGCGTAAGCACCCTCTCGGAGTTATCGCCAACACCATTACCATCGACATCTTCGGTCTCCGAAGGGTCCAGCGGAAACGCATCGTCCGCATCTGACACGCCATCTGCGTCATCGTCACCATCGGCGTTATTGCCAACTCCGTCGCCATCAGGATCGGTCGTCTCATCAGCGTCCAACGGAAACGCATCGTCCGCATCTGACACGCCATCATCGTCATCGTCATTATCGGCGTTATTGCCAATCCCATCGCCGTCCGTATCCATTGCCTCTTCAGAGTTGAGCGGAAATGCATCGTCCACGTCAGACACGCCGTCACCATCATCGTCATCATCGGCGTTATTGCCAATCCCGTCGCCATCCGTATCGGTCGTTTCTTCAGAGTCCAATGGAAACGCATCGTCCGCATCCGACACGCCGTCACCATCATCGTCATCATCAGCGTTATTGCCAATCCCGTCGCCATCCGTGTCGGTCGTCTCTCCAGAATCCAGCGGAAATGCATCGTCTGCGTCAGACACACCGTCATTATCGGTATCGCTATCCTGTGGGTCAGTGTTCCCGTCTATTTCATCGAGGTCCGTCAATGTATCCCCGTCCGAGTCGACTTCGGCAACATCAACATGTTCAGTGACCCTGTCGTATAACTTTGAAAGGTTTGTGAGGCGCTTGGAAAGTATCCTCAGTTCTCCGGGCTCATTAAAATCCAGAGCAGTGGCAAGCGGCTCTGCTATCTCAGTGTTACCCGCAAGACCCTCGACAACTTCAGCCGTAGACAGGAGTAGATCCGCAATGTCGACAGCCTCACCTTCGACCAGGTTATCGTTCAGTGGCAAAGCACCGGAAGTTGCGAATCCGCTGGAAAACAGGTCTACAACTTCGCTAACAGTGCCACCTTCTGCTTCGCCAACCAGTCCAAGAATTGCAGCGCCCATGACAGCGACAAGTGTTTCATGGCGCGCGTTTGTTGAAGTGGGAAAGTTCCGGGGGTCGACCAGATCGACGATACCGAGGTTGATAAAGTCGTCAGGCAATTCGAGGGGGTCCTCAAACACATGTTCCAATGCAATTTCCAGAGCCTCGGACAACTCTCGATTGGCCTGCCTGACGTTTTCCTCTGTCATGGCGCCGAGGGTCCTGACACGCTGAGCAGCGACGGTAGAAAAAGCCGTAATGTTAACAGTATCTGTAGCATCAACCGAGGGTACAAAAGCCGATAACGTTGTTGTTAATGGCAAGGACTCGCCAAAAGCCACTATGGCGCCATCATCGTCAGCACAGCCAAAAGGTAGGTCACAGACATAACGGCTGGAATTGTCGTCAGCCGGGCTCACTTCAAATCGCAATGGACCCGAATAATCGGCTTTGATTTCGATATTGGAGAATCGTCCGTCACTGCCTGTCACTTCGCTGCCGAGGACAACTTCGCTGTCATTTTCAGTACCCAGCACCTCAACCTTACCGTTGTTGACAACACCTAGCGCCGCCCGTCCTGAAGGCGCTTCCTGTAGCGCAGGTGCTGGCGGTAGTACCGGTGGATCTTGTTTGTCCGACGCGCCGCCACCGCATGCGGTCAATAGAAAACAGAGGATCCCGGCAAAAGCCCGGGAATACTGGATGTTCAAGCGTTTTGACGCCGGCACTCGGGTGTACATATTCCGAAGAACTCGAAAACCCAGGTACGCTGGTCGAATACTACTCCACTGCTTCATCAACCCGCATATTACGCTTCCAAATATCGTACAAATCGACTAATCATATTACGCATTGTACATATTGGTAATATTGATGTGCCCAATAATAGCCTATGTTATATAGGTCAGTTGGCTCATTTTCCAGAACGTCGTTGCGGGTGACAGACCGCTTCCCGATGCCCTGGTGAGCGGCGGAAAGCGGGGTGCGAACGACGTGCTGGCAAGCGGCCTACAGCGAGTAGTTGATGCGGGCGTAAACCAGGGAACCGTTGCTACCGCCCGGCGCGTAACGGGGGTATTTGCGTCCGTTGCCGAAGTTGACCGCCTCGTCCGGGTATTCGTCGGTCACGTTTTCCGCCCCCAGCGATACCGAGAAGCCGCTATCAAAATGGTACTCGGCGAGCACATCGAGTAGGCCATAACTGTCTTCAAAATTCCCGGTGTGATCGTCGTACCACTCGCCGTAATGTCCAAATCGACTCATGAAGTACCAGTTATTCCTGGCGTGGGTGATCGTCACGTTGTAGCGGGTCTGCGGCGAACCGCGCTCCAGGTTCGTGATGGTGCTCCCACCGACCAGAGTCGAATTCACCACTTCCGTCTCGGTGTGGTTGTAGGAGATCAGCAGTTCGGTGGCGCCGGCGGACGTATCCCAGCCGTGAGTAAGCACCACGTCCACACCCGAGGTTTCGGTGTCGAAGTCGTTGGTAAAGTACCGCACCGAATTGAATTCCGCCGCCCCTGGAACACCCTGGGCAATCAGGTCCTGCTGGATCTCCGGGGTGACTGCGAAGTTGCCGGACAAAGCGATGCGTTCGCTAATATCAATGCTGAAGTAGTCCACTGTAAGGCTGAGTCCGTTGTCAAGCGTGAAGATCGCGCCCAGCGTGAGGTTGTCCGACTCCTCGGGCTGAAGCTCGCGACCGCCCAGCGCCATCGCCACCGGGTGGGTGGAACCGATCGTGCCTCGCTCAACAAAAACGTTGTCGGTGGCTCTGACCACCGTGGACAGATTGCGGGCATTGGACTGCCCCGGGGTGGGTGCCCGAAAACCGGTGCCGATGGAGCCGCGCACGGCGAAGACATCGGAGACCTGGATACGGGTGGTCAGTTTGAAGTTGGTTGTAGAACCGAAGCCGTCGAAGTCCTCCCAGCGCACGGCGCCACCAATACGCCAGTTATCCGTCGCATCTGCCTCAAGGTCCAGATAGCCGGCGATATTGGCCCGGTCCCACGCCCCTGACGATGCCGGGTTGAAGCCGCCAAAGCCGTTGGATCGTGCGGCGAACCCGTATTGACCATAGGAACCGGTCTCATAAGAGGCCCTCTCACCGGCGGTGATCTCGAATTCTTCATTACGCGCCTCCAGACCCCCTGCGATGTTGAGGTCTGACGCCCAGCCCACATCGACGGGATAGGAGAGGTCGATGTTGAAATTCGTTTCCGTCTGGGTGTAATCGCCGATGTCGAAGTCGCGCGGGGACTCGGGTCCTAAAGACGCGTTAAGCGAGTTCTTAAGGTACCCTGCCATGCTGTTTTCACCGATGCTCGCGGAAATATCGTAGAACAGACCGTTCGCCAGGTCTCCCCTGATACCGGTGACGGCGTAGGTGTCGCTAATCTCCGCACCGAACCTGGGAGTGAAACCCTCCGGGTAGAGTTCAACGTAAGAAAAACAGCCAGTGTCCGCAACCAGCAAATCGTGGAACGATGATACGTTGGCGCCAGTGGAGTCCACATCGTATTTGGCCTGACAGCCAGGACCGCCGACCAGGAATTTGTTGGCGCCGGTCTTGTACACGCCGTTGCGGTTCATGGGGCTGCGGAAGAAGAAAAAGGTCTCCACCTCACGGTTGGAGGTGTTGCCGAAGGCATAGAACTGGTGGCCATCGGCAATGTCGACGCCGATGTTGGCAACGATGCTGATACTGTTGTTGATCCGGGGCGAGCCCCAGGGCTTGGCCGGTACAGCCACGTTGGGTATGCCGGCTGCAATGAGTTGAGTGGCGTGGCCATGCTGAACGCTGCGGTCGGTAGGTGCGGATTCAGCGTATTCCAGGCTGAAGTTGGCGAAGCCGTTGTCCGACAACGGCAAGCCGACATTGCCGGCGATGCTGGTCTTGTCCTCGCTGGTGTCCGCGGAGTAGAAACCGCTCTTGGCGGAAACCGAAAAGCCTTCACTGGCGTCCTTGAGGACGAAGTTCAGCACTCCTGCGATGGCATCGGAACCGTACTGGGCGGACGCCCCGTCGCGCAGCACCTCCATGCGCTTGATGGCGATTGAAGGGATGGCAGAGATATCCGGCCCCTGGGCGCCATTGGATGCGCCGTTGGATATCCACTGGATCACCGAGCCACGGTGTCGGCGCTTGTTGTTCATCAGCACCAGCGTGTGGTCCGGCGCCAGGCCGCGCAGATTGACGGGCCGCAGCAGTGCTGCCAGGTCGCGGGACGGGTTGTCGCTGACGTGAAAGGAAGGGACCACTGAGCGAATCAGTTTTATCATGTCGCTGCCTGCCTGATTCTCGAAAGCCTCGCTGCTGATGACGTCAACGGGAACGGAGGAGTCCTGAACGGAGCGCGGCGCCGCGCGGGTACCCACGACTACGACCTCTTCAATGACCTCACTGCTGTCAACGGATTGCCCCGTGGCAGTGGATCCAATGGATATCAGAAAACCTGCTGCAAACAGGTAACGGCCAAAGCAGGCGAGGTTGGAATATTCTTTTCTATAGTGGTTCATTGGGCTGTAACTCCCTGGGAAATGAATTAACTTACGGTGAATAGTCTTGTCAATTCGATTGGTTGCAATGCATGTTGTTGTCCTTGAACAGTTTCGAAGCCGGCGATACTGAGTGCAGGTCTCCTGGCTCGAGACTGCCGTGACATCGGAACAATTATATAACGGATTACACTCCAATTGCGCGAATTGCGTATACCTGGGGTCAGAGTCAAGTGCCAGAGTAAATTTACTCTGGCACTTGACTCTGACCCCATCTATCCCGGGTAGATTGATAGGGTCAGGTTTTTGACGACGACTTCCGTTAGAATTAAGGACAATCGGTTGAATCTGTCCATGCAAAAAGTCATTTCAACATCCAGTCTATGTCGAACTTTCCAGGTAGGCGACACTCTTGTGCATGCGCTGGATCATGTGGATATTGAGGTCAACACAGGCGATTTCGTCGCTGTGATGGGACCTTCCGGTTCTGGTAAATCCACGTTGATGAACATCCTGGGATGCCTGGACCGACCCGACGCGGGGGAATACCGGTTGCTCGACAGGTTGGTGTCCAATATGCCGGACGACGAGTTGTCTGGATTGCGTAATCGATATATCGGTTTCGTCTTCCAGAGTTATCATCTGTTACCGCGAATGACAGCGCTGGAAAATGTTTTACTTCCATTAAGGTATGCTAAAGGATGGGTGGAAGAAGGCAGCAGTCGAGCACCGGAACTGCTGAAGAGTCTGGGGCTTTCGAACCGGATGTACCACCGGCCCAATCAATTATCGGGTGGGCAGCGTCAGCGAGTGGCAATCGCGCGGGCACTGATAGCCAATCCTCCTTTATTACTGGCTGATGAACCGACCGGAAATCTTGATTCGAAGACCTCGGAAGAGATGATGGCTTTGTTTGATAAACTCAACAGCATTGGCCAGACTATATTGATGGTCACTCATGAAGAAGATATTGCGGCTCATGCCCGGCGGATAATTCATATGCGCGATGGTAAGGTTGTGCGGGATGAGAAGAACTGACCGGTTTCCGGTACCACCAGCAATTACTGGATTTCAGCGATTGTTTGTTATCGCCGTACTGATACCATTTGGCGCTCTGCACGCTGCACCTCCCTATCTGACGGGTGTTGTAGAAGATGGTGATTCCCAGATAATCGAAATGCCCCGCCTGCCGGGAGAGTGGCAGAGGACGGTCGCCTGGATGGCGCCGGAAGGCAGTTCGGTCAAGGTTGGCGACCTGGTTGTACAATTCAGCCCTGGAACACTGATCTCCCAGGAGGAGGCAGCGCGCACGGACCTTGAGAGAAAGCAACTGGAGGCCATGCGCTGGCTGGCGGAAACGGAACTGGCGATCATGGATGCGGAAACAGCGGTACTGCAGGCGGAATCTGCAGTGCGATTGGCTCGCATAGACGCGAATATCCCTGCCGGGACCATACGTCAGTTGGACTATGATAATTTTCAGTTAACGCTTGCAACAGCAGAACAGGTGCTGGAGCGCGCTCATACAACTTTGACGGATAAACAAGTAGAACGCGCGGGTGTCAAGCCCGTCACTGACATGAGAATCGCGAAGGCGGAAACAGAGTGGATACGTTTAAGTGATGCCATTGATCGGACAAAAGTTTACGCGAACAGGGAAGGTCTGGTTATTTATGGTGAGAACCCGTTTACCGGCAGCAAAATATTTCCCGGTATGATGTTGCAACCCACTGTCACTATTGCCGAAGTCGCCAGTCGCAAAAAGCTGCAATTTCATTTCTGGGTCCATGAGGCCGATATCCTCAAGCTCCCTGTTGGCGCCAGGATTACGGTTACCCCTGATGCAATGCCTCAACGATCAGTTTCGGCAACGGTCGAATGGACGTCAAAACAGGCGACGACAAGGGAGGAATGGAGCAGGGGGGGTTACTTTGAAATGAGAGCAGTACCTGTTGAAGCCGGGCTGAACGACTTTATTCCGGGAATGGCGGTGATGTCGGAATTACAATGATTAAAACCCTGGTATTGCTTTTTATTCCCTTGAATGTAGTCGCTGAACAATGGTTTACGGTGCAACAGGAAGACCGCCCTGTCACGGTAAGTGCCAGTGGTATCGTGGTGTCGACCGATGTCACTCACTTTGGACCACCACCAGGCAAAAGCTGGTCCAGTGTGATTTCCCAATTGGCGAGAGAAGGACAAAGAGTCAAAAAGGGAGATCTGCTGGTGCAGTTTGACGGCAGCAGTCTGGATGATGATGTACGCCAACGGGCGGGTAATCTGGCAGTCGCGCGCGGTGAGCTTGAGTCGCTCATCGAAGTACAGTCACGCGAGATTGAAGACGAGAAGGTTGTCCTGGCTGCAGCCGAGAGTCTGTCGAAAAAGGCGAATCGCAAAGCTGAGCAACCCGCGGAACTGATTGCCAGTATGGATTATGACAAACTGATAGAGGAAAAACGCATAGCCAATATTCTCTTGCAACGGGCGCGACAACGGGCGGTTTTGAGTAAACGTGTAAGAGAAGCAAAACGACTGGAACTTGAAGCAAAGATCCGTGAGCATGAAATCAGACTGGCGTCTGAGACAGCGGAACTTGAGGCCTTTACTATTCATTCACCAAGGTCTGGTCTGGTAATGATCGGCATGAACGATGATGGAGAAAAGCTGGATGTGGGTAGCCAAACCCATCCAGGTACCTTGGTCGTTCGTGTGGTTGATGACACTAAACTGGCGGTGCAGGCTGAAATTCAAGAACATTCCGCGGCACAACTGGAAACTGACCAGCGGGTGCGCGTGGTAGTAGATTCAGCGGGCAGTGCAAAACTCAATGGGCGGGTAAGTGCCGTGGCCAATACGGTGCGTCGTAAATCCCGTAATTCACTGTCCATGGTGCGAGACATTACCGTCAAACTGGCTGGGGATTTACCTGGCACTCTCCGCCTGGGTACATCGGTACAGATAACAGTTGAGATCGCGACATTAAAAGATGTTATCGCGATTCCAGTACCGGCTGTCAGATATCGATCGGGTGTCGCTGGTGTGATGCTGCCAGGGAACAAATGGCAACCCGTGGTGCTGGGAGAGCGCAGCCAGAATATGTTCATCGTAAAGAGCGGGCTGACCAGTGGCCAGGAGATACTGATGTGAAGTACCTGGGTGCGGCACTCATGTTGACGATTGTTTGGGCGTGTTCCGACACCAGTACGCGGCAACCGGTGGTTCAGGTTGAACCTCGCGATCATACTTTTATTATCCGTGCCAGGGGAGAACTGATCGCATCAGAGTCAATTACAATCCGACTCCCGGATGATGTCTTGATGAGTTTCAATATTGCCTGGATGGTACCCGAGTATTCAGAAGTATCCCGGGGACAGGTCATTATACGTTTTGACGACAGTGAAGTATTGTCCAGTCGTGAATACAGCATCCTGGAAGTGGCCACCCAGGATCTGCATCTCGAAACACATTCACGCAACAGTGCTGTTGCCCGAACCATGATTGATCATGAAGCCAGCAGGGTCGACGAAGAAAAGGATATCGCACAGAATTTTGTGGAGGTTGATCCCCTGTTATTCTCCCGTAACGAAATTATTGACAAACTGGGTGATCTCGATTTTCTGGAGGTCCAGGACACATACTTCACATGGCAGGCTGAAACCCACGATCAACGATCAGACGCAGAACGACATAGAATTTCTGCGAGTCGTGATGCAAGTCAGTCCAAACTGGACAAACAAAATTCTGCCCTGGCGGTAATAGAACTGACCAGTCCTGCTGATGGTACCTTTGTTTACGCGCGAACACCCTGGGGTCAAAAACTCTCCAGAGGACAACGGGCTTTTGCCGGTCGACCTGTCGGAATGCTGCCACTCCGGGGCAAGGTCAGGGCCAGGATTTTTGTACCTGAAGTTGACGCGATCGGTTTAGAGGTTGGGCTGGATGTCGTTTTACGTCTTGACAGTGATGTCGGGCGTGAGTTCACAGCACGCGTATCAACCGTATCACTGGTAGCGACTCCACGTCATCGGGAAGATCCGCTGAAGTACTTTGTCGTTGAGGCGGATTTTGACGAAGTGGATGCCGATCTGATGCGTGTAGGGAGTAATCTGACCGCTGTCATTACCACGGCAACAATAATTGATGCGTTTCTGTTGCCACAACAGGCGGTATTCTTTGAGGAGGATGCTTCGTTTGTTTATGTCCTCGACGGCAGTGCCCAGGTCGCCAGAGAGGTGAGTCTTGGGCATCGCAGTCCGACACTGGTTGAAGTGACCAGCGGCCTTACATCCGGAGAACTTGTCAGTGTCGCGCCTGAAGGCGGTAACAGTTGATACTCTCCGATATTGCCAGACAGTTTTGGCCGGATATGTCTCTGGCGCTGGGACAATTGGTGCATCATCGTCTACGCTCCGCATTAACGCTGTTGGGCATGGTTTTTGGGGTTGGGGCGGTCATCGCCATGCTGGCGGTCAGTGAAGGCGGTAAGCGGCAGGCACTTGCCATGATTGAAGGGATGGGTGTGAGAAACCTGATCGTCGAAGCAACAGAACCTGAAGGATCGGAACGCAAAGAGGTCCGGAAACATTCGACTGGTCTTTCAGTTGCCGATGCAATGGCGATTGCTGATACGTTACCGTTTATACAGATGTGGGCCGGGATCAGGATGATTCACTCGTGGGATCTGTATTCCCACCAGGGTGAGAGCCACGCGGAAGTTTGGGCGGTCAGCCCTGCATATTTCGAACTGAGCCAGTTGGAGGCTGCCGAAGGTTCATTGTTCAATACTGAAGACGATGAAGGTTTCGCCCAGGTCGCCGTCCTGGGCGGGACCTCTGCCCGTCAGTTGTTTCCCAACGGTAATGCGGTTGGCCAATCTGTCAAGGTCAATCATTTGTGGCTCAGGATAGTCGCTGTGTTGCGTGACAGACAATTACCCGATGATCAGTTTCAGGGTTTTGAAGTAGGCGGTGAGAGCGACCGGGTTTATATGCCGCTTCAAACTGGCCTTAAACGCCAGAAAGTTGAAGCATGGGACTCTGAACTCCAGCAGCTTAAATTACAGGTGTCGCCTGAGCTTGCCCCGGCATCCGCTGCCAGTGCGGTCCAGCATCTGCTGGACCGTCGACACGGTGGCCAGAAGGATACGTGGATAACTGTGCCGGCGAGACTGCTGGCGCAGCAACAACAGACACAACAGATATTTACCATCGTCATGTCGGCCGTTGCCGGTATCTCTCTTCTGGTCGGTGGTATCGGCATAATGAACATCATGCTGGCCAGCGTGATGGAACGTCGTTCAGAAATTGGCTTGTTGCGCGCCGTTGGCGCCCGTGAGATCGATGTCGTACGGCAGTTTCTCATTGAAGCCACCATGATCGCGCTGGCAGGTGCGATAGCCGGTGTTGTCCTTGGTGTTGTGATTGCATATGGCATCGCAGCGTTTGCGGGTTGGGCCGTCGCCTGGTCGTTTTTCGTCATCATACTGGCGGTGGTCGTCTGCATGGCGATTGCCATAGGCTTTGGTGTATACCCGGCGCTGACAGCAGCACAACTGGACCCGGTAGCGGCGTTACAGTCAGACTGACATCCTCAGGTAAATTATCTGTTGACATGTCTTAATGGATGAGTATAGTGCTCGCACCATGAAAACCAATTCAATAACAAACAGATTTATGCACATTGCCGGTAACGAGCTGCGGGGTCACTCCTGTTCATCTCAAGTCGGTGGCACGTTGCCGTGTATAGCGATACAAATTAGTACGGATACGTTGGGTACCCCCATTAGTGAGGATCCCATGCGTTAAGCCTTCCCAACAACTCTCTGGAAGGCTCAACGCAACGAACCTTCCAGAAGCCCTTAAAAGCCCTGGTCGGTTCAACTGGCCAGGGCTTTTTTTGTCCCTGGCGACGCTCTTTAACATTCTTGATTGTGTGAAGGTCAGGTATTGTCGCAGGTTCGATTCCTGCCATGCCGGACAATTAAAGGGGAGCTGGATCAATTGGTAGATCGCCGCTTTTTTAAGCGGATGGGTCGGTTCAAATCCGACGCTCTCCACTAAATTCCTTGTGCTGGTCCCTGACCAACACTTGATTAGCGGCCTGGCGCTGCTAACCGTCGGCAACGGCGGGAAAGGGATGTCTCCCATGGCATCCCGCCAACCCTCCGGGGTTCGGTCATTCCAGGCAAGTCCGGTCTCCCCGCACTCGATTCTGTCGGGTGAAGCGGCCAGGCGATGCGCGGAAGTAGCGTGATTTACACACCGTCTCAGACGGGAATGTGGGTCCGTTAAAGAACACGTGGTGGTGCAATCCGCGATACCAACATCGTTAACCGTGAGAGATAACGGGTAGTGCAGTGTAGTACGAGCCTTACAAGCAAGTGCGACTGTGCAGAGGTTCAGGGTTCTGGTGTATAACCAGCGTCCTGCTCATCGGTCCAGTAGCCGGTAGGTGAACGACAGTCGGCGTGTTGTATTTCGTTGCTCAAACGGTAACGAAGCGACAGAGGCGCGCACGTCGCAATGGGATTTGTGTTTTAGCTCAGTTGGAAGAGCAATCGCCTGATAAGCGATAGGTCACCGGTTCAAATCCGGTAATCCAAACGCAAAGACGCGCCTCGGTAGACATCGAAAATGGCTTAAGGCCGAAACCATTCGGGTAATTCGGCGGTTCTGAAACCGCAAGTGAAAGAACCTTGGCAGCCCGCTGCACGGTTGAGTAGCCCTCAATTGGAGTCCGCAAGACTCACGGTAGGCAAACTGCCGACTGGATGTATACGACGAGTGAACCGCCACACTCCAAAAAAGGCAGTCATGGTCATTTACCGTCGCGCTGGATTCGTCCGGGTAGCGGTGGACAGATGGGCAACGGAAACCTGGCAGGGTAATCGGTACTCCCACTAAAGGATGATCAAAAAGCGGTGTAGTCTCAACCGTTTCACTCTTGCTGCGGTAGCTCAAACGGCCAGAGCGCTTGATTGTCGATCAAGAAGATGCCGGTTCAAGTCCGACTCGCAGCGCCATCTTCCGTCATTTTGGATCCGGTGGGCAAAATGGTCATGCCACCTGGCCTTCAACCAGGATATTGCGAGTTCGAATCTCGTCCGGATCACCATCTTCCTCTGGGTGTAGCTCAGTCTGGCCAGAGTACCCGGTTTGGAACCGGGAAGTCGTCCGTTCGAATCGGACCACCCAGACCAAACAACGCGGGTATAGCCTGGCTGAAAAGCGACCGGCTTCCACCTGATAGACATCGATTCGATTTTAAATGCCTGCACCCAATAATTATCCTGGGAGACTCGCAAAGCTGGCGTGCTTATCCGGTTTGAACCCGGTGATGTCCTCATGGACGTGGGAGTTCGACCCTCTCAGTCTCCGCCAGACGTTCAATGGTGGGCCTGACTTAACAGGCAGAGTTCCAGGTTGTGACCCTGGCCAGTACCGGTTCGAGACCGGTGGCCCACCCCAATGACAAAGGGAGAAGTGGCTGAGTGGTTTAAAGTGATCGTTTGCTAAACGAGCGGGGCGTTATGTCCCTCCCAGGTTCGAATCCTGGCTTCTCCGCCAAATTGATACGGCTTGTAGCCCAGTTGGATCAGGGCGATCGGATTCGGTACACCACACCTGGCAAGATCAATGTACCAGCGTTGATGGTGAGAAAAGCGTTAATCATATCTCAGCGACTTTGTATTCGGTGCTCGTCCAATGGTAAGACTCTGGACTCTGAATTCAGAAATTGAGGTTCGAATCCTCAGCACCGAGCCATTTCCCATGCCTGTCACGCCGTTGCCGAATGGTCAGGCGCGAGATTGCAAATCTCGATATCCCGGTTCGAATCCGGGCGGCGTGTCCATCTTCCCCAGTAGCTCAGTGGTTAGAGCGACGAGCCTTATAAGCCGTATGTCGCCGGTTCGAATCCAGCCTGGGGAACCAGGATTCGTTTGCTGCCAGGATTATCAGCTAGAGACTTGTGTGGCCGAGATGCTACAACAGGTCCAAATATTTCCAACCCTTAATTGCTTCTATCCCCCTGCCTCAATGATCGGAGTAAAGTGTCAGAGGAATTCTCGCTTCTCCGACACCACACCTTCAAGGTCAACTATGTTTATCAGACAACAGTGGTCAATTGACCGCTGATGGCAGCTTCGAACAGAATACAATCCTCATCCATAACCAGTCTATCCTTGAGAAGATCATAAGGTAGCACGTATAGAACCTCTTGGTTCTCCTGAAACCAGAAGGGTGGAAGCTGTTTGTCGAAGCTGTCCGTCCGGGGATAAATCAGCGCAACTCTCCTTGGTACCTGATTCGCAAGATATTTTCGTGAGTAGGCGAATAGCTGGTATACGTCGGCCTGAGTGATGCCGTAATTTTTCTGCCTTGCATTCTGGTCCAACAGCTTCCACTTGGTATCTGCAATAACATTTTCCTGACCACGACGAAGTTTGAGATCAGGTATAAGTTTGAACATCCCCTCACCCTGGTGCTTTTCGATCAGTGACTGGCCGTGTACTTGAGTGCTTACTCTCCAATCTGGCAGCAGTTTTCCAAGTTTTACCGAAACATAGCTTTCGAACACCTGGCACATCGGGAACAATATGGAGAGTACCTGGCTTTCGCCATGCCGGGTTAACGGGTTGAGGCCATCAAGAATCAGCCGGCACGTAGGCATAGCCGGTGCGTAGTGTTGAATGAGCCTGTCTTGCTGAACGACACGGAAGTCCCTGTTACTGTTGCGTGTACCTGTCACCCGGTCGAACCAGTACAAAAACTCCCGACACCTCTGCTGATTGATAGCATCCCTGCTGAGTCTATTGACGATTTCAAGTGCCCCCTTGATCAGGCGATTAATGGGTCTGTCAATCTCAAATTCTTCGAATTCGCAATACAAACGACTCTGATCTGATGCGTTTCTTCTGATGTGCTCTGATAATTGTATCTTCCCCCGCAGGAATATCAGATTATCCTGCTGATTTACATAAGTGCGGGCAATGCCTTTTCGGACGATATCACCTACATGCTCAAGAAATTGCCGCATCAGAATCTCAAACAGAGGCATATCGTGTGCGTGAAGATCCGCCACCGTGCCTTCTCTAAATGGAGATTCGCTGAGTTCGACCAGCATTTTCACCAGCAGTTCGCGTGCTGACCCAGGGTCTGCTTTTCTGGATAATTTAGGTAGAATCTCGATCTGGCAACCGCTGTCGGTGCGAATCACACCCGCATATTCCTGGACAGTCAACATGTCCCTTCCATATGACCTCGAATATTGGAATATGGGGTTCAATCCCGGCTGCGTGGAGTCATCCAGTAGAGTGAGGATGGAGTCGAAATTCTCTGTGGAAAGCTGCAAATTGCCATCATCTAGATTTCTATCCGATATACCCCTGAAGATTCGACCGTGTTCAGCGACCCAGAACATCCTTATTCATTGACCTGGTCAGGTGGACTGTAGATTTTGATATAGGCTCCAGGAGAGTTGAACGCTGCTTCATTGAGTTGGTAGACTTTCTTGTTATGTGAACCTGAACTCGGAAGAACAACTTTTTCTGGCACTTCTCTCTCTGAAATAAATTGCCACTCCGGATTATTTGGGCACCGGTCATCCGCAAGAACCGCCCGTACTTTCGACCAATCGTCGAAAAAATATTCAGTCAGCAGTGGAATGATTCGGTCCCGAAATACCCCGGGAAATTCATTACCATCAATCGTTGTACCATTGTCGCCAAAGAAATAAGCATGTCCGATCATATGTTCGCGATCAAAAAGAGCCTCTATACGTTCGTTCATTACCCTCAGCAGGTTCTCAAGATCAATCACCTCGTGATCCATTGTCACTTTGTCAAGAAGTCCAGGGTCCGGCATCAACTCCCTGAAAGTAAAACGCCGCCGTAGAGCCGTGTCGATATGAGCCAGCGAGCGGTCTGCCGTGTTCATGGTACCGAAGATATCCAGATTGCCAGGTACGGAAAACGGCTTACCAGAATAGGGTAATACTGCCTGCATCATGTTACTTGCACCCTCCCGCTTATCTAGCTCTATCAATGTGATGAGTTCACCGAATATCCTGGATATGTTTCCTCTGTTGATCTCGTCGATGAAGATGGCGTAACGGTTTGACTTATCATTCTGCGCACGCCCGCAAATACGCCGGAAAACTCCCCTGTTCAAAACATAGGATACATTACCTGCAGAATTTTCGTCCTTGTCAAGTTCGGGCCGTATTCCTTCAACGAATTCCTCGTAACTGTAGGACTGGTGGAAGGTGATGAACTCGTAACGCTTATGAATGTCTCCTGTCTCACTCTTAGTCTCATATTTTGGGAAATATTCTTTGCGTAATGTATACGTTTTCCCTGTTCCTGGTGGCCCATAGAGTATGACATTTTTGGCTTGCCTCTCAGACGTTGTTGCGGGAATTTCCTCTTCATGGTTCACGATTGAGGAAGATTTCGGATCTTCTGGCTCCGTATTTTCTTTATTCTTTATCTCATTACACACCCACAGGAAAGACTGTACGTCTATGAAGTCATTGACTTCGAAATTGTCTTCATCAAGCCGATTGCGCAAAGAAGTCATATCCTGCATGACCCGCCGATACCGTTCGCCATTGAGTGTCTGTCCATCTCCCAACTTGTCAAAACCATACGTTTCCAGGATCTTGTCAAAAGGACGAGGTTTAATGAAAATGTTACGTTCCGGGCGCCACAGAAAGAGCACAAGAGTCGGCCAGGCCTTGGTCTGACCTGGTCGACCCTTGCCACTCAGCCACTCTGAGAACCTGTCTATCGCTGCCGATACCGCATTTTCATCCTCCGCTATCAGCAGAAGTCGAATGTGTTGTACCGTCTCCTCTTTACGGCTCTTATCATCTGGGTTAATAAAATCTATTTCATCATATTTTAAAATAATTAAATTCTGTTGCTTATTAATCGAATGTAATTTCCCAGTGAGTAATTCCTTAAAATCGTCCAGGAAACCACCCGGGTTTGAATCGTAGTCGCCACTCGCCAGCTTCTTACCCAGAGATTGAAATCTCTCCGATAATTCACGTTTGTAGTTCAATTCTTCCTCACCAAAAGTCGGACCCGGGTCCTTGAATGACTGGAAATCCGGGTAGGCATTCCTGAAGGAGGCTATGGCTTGCGTTATACTTTCTTCATTCATTCATCAAATGACTCGTTATGAACCTTACGGCAAGGAATCTGTACCAAATTTACCTGTGCAGTATAACAAGGGGTACAGAATAATGGGGTCGGAGTAGCGCCGCTAACTTGTTCAGATCACACTCAACCGCAGTGCAGGCGTCTCAATTTGTTACTATCTCATTGTCCTTCGCCGGTTAACCCACCTGAAGCCCGGATATTCTACAGTGTTACGATGACTGGGAATATCGTGAGAAGAGGGATTTCCTTGATACGCACCCCCCAGCAGACCTGGTTGTTGAGGTAACGATCCGCCTTCTCCATAAGGGGTTATTACAAGAACGGCCTGGCTTGAGTGCTTACTTAGCGCTTTCCGGCTCTTTAGCCAAATATCAGGAGCCTTGTTAAGAAACCGTTATCGTAACCTGACCTCTTATTCCGTCATATATCATTATTGTATTTTGTAAAAAAGACCTACCCAGTAACGCTTTATGCTGTTGTCCCCCGCCATCTAGATCGACACCAGCGAATTTACCATATTGTGTGAACTTAAGAACTGGTATATGAATCTGTGCCATATACACATCATGTGTTTTTGCTCCACCAACACCAGAAATAGTCATTTTATCAACGACTGGTAAATCGAGGTTTTGCGCGAGAGAAATATCGATACAACTTTCAGTTGCGCCAGTGTCAACCAAGGCCAAAGTAAATACATCTTCTGTTGGGGGAACACGAGGCGCGCCACCAGTTCTAAAATGTCCAATAGAAACTTCAATTGATGGGCCAACCTGGACTAGCTGAATTGGGTCGATTTGGTCATTACTATTCTTAACGCCGGCTTCAATGATTGGCATTGACAGGCTTATAAGCAACAGATGCGGGCATAGGCATTCCAGTTGGTGCACCAACTTGACGAATCAAATATGGACCTCTACCAAACCTTTTTACAGCTTCTTTTGCTGCATTATCAAAGTTGTCATATGACGCGATAAAATTGCCGTCATAGACTAAGATAAATTTTCCAGCGTGGTGTTGATTTAACTCGTCAGACATATTATTAAATATTCTTATGTTGTAATCGAGTGTGCGAGGTGTTTTTGTCATGGCTCTGTCCTCCTTATCTGGAGTAAACCTTCCTTCTCACATTTTGATGGTTTCAATTTAATTCGACATCTCTTTACAGGGTGAATTCAGTAAATTAATAGATGTCATGTTAGCAAAAAAATAAGGGATAGATACCGTCTTTAATTTCAATAATTTTTTTCACTGAATTTTCGTTCTTATTTTGCCTCCTTTTCTCCTGGGGGTTCCACCACACCCCCGAGATATTTTTGCAAAAGCTAGCTTTAGAGATCACTGACCTCCTGGGCTTTAAACTGGTAATGCAGCAGTTTCCGGTCAGCAACCCATAACGCATGAGCATGTCGGCATCAATTTACAAGACTGCGATAGCTGGCACTTGACTCCGACCCCATTACTCCTTTGTTGTCAGCAGATAACGCGAGTATAATTCGAAGATAATTCGCGCCATATCCACCGGTTTGTCGACGATTCTTTGGACAACCTTAGGTGGCACAGGTGTCATCATCTGGATTACACGGGGCGTAATAAAACAACGAGGTGCAGTATGTCGGAACAGGATTTGGAAAAGATTGCGAAACTTACCAACCGTGAGTTTATTGCAAAATGGGCAATCGATGTCAATGTCGACCCCTATAGCATCCCAATCGAGGAACTTGACCCGGCACACCCTTCGTTATTCGAACACAACAAGTTCATGCCCTACTTCGATCGATTGCGTGATGAAGACCCCATCCACTATACCGAGGATAGTATGTTCGGCCCCTACTGGTCGATCACGAAATTCAAAGACATCCTGCACACCGATACGAATCACAATATTTTTTCCTCGGATATCAACAATGGTGGCATTCGGATGAGTGGTCGGCCAACCGAGTCCCCGGCGGAAAGTTCTCCGCTCTACCTGCCTATGTTCATCATGCAGGACCCTCCAAAACATGATGAACAGCGCATGGTGGTATCACCTTCATTTACCCCAAAACGCATTCGTGAACTTCAGGAACTCATTCGTGAACGAGCCGGAACAATTCTCGACAACCTGCCACGCAATGAGGAGTTCAACTGGGTAAGAGAAGTGTCTGTCGAATTGACCGGCCAAATGCTGGCAACGATTTTCGACATACCACAGGAAGATCGATATAAGTTGATTCACTGGTCCGATACCATCGAGAACCTCAGCAATCCTGATTTCTTTGAGACACCGGGAGAAGGCTTTCAGGAATTGTGGAAATGTTTTGAATACTTTGATGCGGTCTGGAAAGAACGTCAGGCACGGGATGTACCAGGCGATGATCTCATATCCGTCATGGCCCAGGGTGAATCTACCAGAGATATGTCACCCAACGAATTTCTGGGGAACATGCTGCTTCTCATTGTAGGCGGCAATGATACCACCCGGAATTCTATTTCCGGTGGTGTACTGGCGCTCAATCAGAACCCGGCAGAATACGAAAAACTGCGTCAGAATCCTGGAATCATCCCCCAAATGGTGCCGGAAATTATTCGTTGGCATTCTCCTGTGTTGCATATGTGCCGCACGGCAATTGAAGATATCGAATTCGGTGGCAAACTGATCAAAAAGCTCGACAAGGTTGTCATGTGGTACATCTCGGGTAATCGCGATGAAAGCGAAATCGCCAGGGCTGACGAATTCATTATCGATCGTGAGAATCCAAGGCATCATCTGGCTTTTGGTTTCGGCATCCATCGCTGCGTTGGCAATCGCCTTGGTGAGATGCAACTCAATGTCCTGTGGGAAGAAATTATGAAACGTTTCCCTAAAATCGAGGTGCTCAGTGACCCCGTCTATCTGCGATCAAACTTCATCCACGGAATTCGTGAGTTAAATGTAAAGATCCCGGGCAAAGCATAGTTATTAACACGACTCAATTACAGGTAGAGCATGAAAACAGTTGGTCATTTAATAGGTGGCAAAACGGTAACCTCATCAGGCCGGGTATTACCCCTCAACAATCCTGCAACCGGATGCCAGGAAGGGATTGTAACGCTTGCCAGTGCAAGTGAAACCCGGGACGCAATTGCAGCCGCTGCTGCAGCTTTCCCGGCGTGGCGTGCCACCCCCCAGTCAAAACGTGCACAGGTCATGTTCCGATTCAAGGCTGAGTTGGAAAAACATGCGGATGAAATCTGTCAACTGGTCAGTCGTGAGCATGGCAAGATCCCGCACGATGCGGCTGGTGAACTGACTCGAGGTATCGAAAATGTTGAGTACGCCTGTTTCGCACCAGAATTGCTGAAAGGTGAATTCAGCAAGAACGTGGGTCCGGACATCGATTCCTGGAGTGAGTTCCAGCCATTGGGCGTCGTTGCCGGCATCACACCCTTTAACTTTCCTGTCATGGTCCCCCTCTGGATGTATCCACTCGCGATTGCCTGTGGCAACACATTTGTGTTGAAACCTTCGGAGCGTGACCCCTCAGCTGCAATTTTTGTCGCTCAACTGGCTCACGACGCTGGCCTGCCGGATGGAGTGCTGAATGTCGTCAGTGGAGACAAGGAAGCGGTTGATGTCCTGCTCACTGACCCGGAAGTGCAGGCAGTCAGTTTTGTTGGTTCAACGCCGGTTGCAGAAGCAGTCTATGCCACCGCAACTCATCACGGTAAACGTTGCCAGGCACTCGGTGGTGCAAAAAACCACGCCATTGTGATGCCGGATGCCGATATTGAAAATGCGGTGCAGTCCATGATGGGGGCAGCGTTTGGTTCATCAGGTGAACGCTGCATGTCGATATCGGTGGTGGTTGCCGTGGGACAAGAGACGGCGGACTCACTTGTGACAGGTTTAAAAAGTGAAATGGCATCGTTAAAAATAGGTGGTGCCGATAACGACGCCAATGACTTCGGTCCGCTTATCACCGCAAAACATCGAGACCGCGTCGTAAATCTGATATCCAGCGCAGAAAGTGAGGGTGCGGAATTAATTGTAGATGGCAGGTCACCCAAACTTCCCGGAAACGAGACCGGCTACTTTGTTGGCGGGACACTCATTGACCAGGTGACGCAGGATATGGCGTGTTATCAGCAGGAAATTTTTGGACCCGTTTTGTGCGTAGTACGAGCCCATAACCTGGATGAGGCGATGCGACTGGTTGATGACCATGAATATGGCAATGGAACTTGCCTCTTTACCCGTGACGGAGAAGCGGCACGCTACTTTTCGGACAACATAAAGGCGGGCATGGTCGGTATCAATATTCCCTTGCCAGTACCTGTGGCCTATCACAGTTTTGGCGGCTGGAAACGCTCACTGTTTGGTGATCTTTCGGCCTATGGGCCGGATGGCTTGAGATTTTACACCCGGCGCAAGACAATTACACAACGTTGGCCATCGGCCTACCTGAGGGAATCTTCCAGTTTCTCGTTTCCTTGAAACGCCGGAAAATTTTCTTTCAATCCTCCGGAACATATTAAATATCTTGCGATTCGCACTACTCATTTAACATTGCTCGATCTGAAGCCGGTTCAGGTTCATCATTCTTCTCAAATACGCCGCGTAATCCAGATAATGCCGCAAACAATTACTTTAACCGGCCATTTGACCACTGCTATTTCACCATCGAGACCATCGCAATAACTTGAGCTTGAGTAAATCCCGGCATAAACTGAAACGCAGGACATGGTTTTATCCGGCAATCGTGGCAATCAGCCAAGGTTAACTGACAGTCAGACCCTCTCGGAGTGCGACTTATGAGAAAGGCTAGACAAATGGTAATGACAGATTACGCAACACAACTTTCAAAGTTTGTCACCCACCCGAAAACAACGGGCGCGATTACACCCAGTTCAAAAAATCTGGCGCAAAAAATGGTCGAATGGACTGACTGGGAATCAGTGAATGCAGTTGTCCAATATGGACCTGGTACGGGAGTATTCACAGAACAGATCATGGCGAATTTAAACCCTGGCGCAAAGATCATCGCAATTGAAATAAATCCAGACTTTGCCAAAATGATAAGTACACGGTTTCCCAAGATAAATGTTCACCATGACTCCGTGCTGAATGTCCATGAGATATGCACCCGTGAAGGTGTGAGCGAGGTTGACGTGGTGATCTCTGGCATACCCTGGGCGTTTGTATCGCATGCAGATCAGAAGAACGCCTTGGAAGGAACACTCAGTGTTCTAAGGCAAGGTGGGCAATTTGTTACTTTCGCATACTTGAACGGTCTGCTGTTGCCTGAAGGACAACACTTTAAAAAACTGTTACGTCAGAAATTTTCTCATGTTGAGACCAGTAGAGCCTCATGGCTCAATCTACCACCTGCATTTGTCTACCGTTGCATCAGATGAATTTGATGGGCGCCTGAAACCAACGTCATTCTTCTTCTGTCCATAAAAACCGGTCTCTGGGAAGGGCGTCACATCAAACCCTTAATAACCCGGTGGCGGCACAAACCTGAATCCTGCCGCTTCCAGTAACCTGGCAAATCCGATTGTTTTCAGATCACCGTATTCCGGCCCCATAATCTGCACACCAATCGGTAATCCTTCTCCAAATGCCCCCGTGGGTATAACAGTTGACGGCAGGTAGTTATTAATCGCATGACCCGACCAGAATACACCTTCGCCGTAGGAACGCATTTCGTTGTCGACCTGCAGTGTGCGTTCGTGATATGGCCGATGATCATGTTCAAAGGCTGGTGTCGGCATTACCGGCATGATCACCACATCCCAGGATTTAAAGAATTCATGCCATGCCCAGCGGGATTTGGTTCGCGCTTCGTTTGAAATCGCATAATCACGATAACTTGCCAATTGACGCCGCAATTGAGTGTAATGTGATTGGCTGAAACCAGGATTGTTTAACTTGCCCTGGAGTCTTTCATATTCTTCCTGGGAATGTCTGGAGGTCATCACCGCGAGGAGCAAATCATTATAGTTGTCGTTCGCATTTGCAATATCGATGTCGGGTTGGGCTTTGTAGTCAACGATACCACCCGCTGCTTTCACCACCTGTGCAACCGCATCGATACGTTTGCGTGTCTCTTCGGTAACAGGCGCCAACTCATCGTTCTGCCAGACGGCAACTCTGAATCCAGCGAGTGTTGAATGCGGGCACGGTTGCAGGTTCAACTGGTAACCTGCTGACTGAATTTCGTCAGGTCCAGCCATCGCCAGGGTTGCGACTTCAAGATCCATCGCGCTTCTGGCCATGGGTCCAATTACCGTCAGATCGGATTCTCCCAGTACTCCCGGTCCTGCATGGCCCCGTGGTGGCAACAGACCAAAGGTCGGTTTGTGGCCGAATACACCGCAGAAGTGCGCCGGGTTGCGGATGGAACCGCCAATATCAGAGCCACTGTCCAAACCGGTCATCCCTGCTGCGAGAGTCGCCGCGGACCCACCAGAGGAACCACCAGGAGCTCTACTGAGATCCCAGGGATTATTGGTTGTACCGTAAATGTCATTAAAGCTTTGCATGTCAGCCAGGTTGTAGGGCACGTTAGTCTTGCCGAACAGGTTGACGCCAAGCTGCTTCAGGCGTGTGACTGACAATGCGTCCCGATCAGCCCGGTTGTCTTTCAAGTCCGGATTGCCCCGGGTAGTCAACAATCCTGTGACATCATAGGATTCCTTCAACGTCATGGGCACACCATGCAACGGTCCCCAGACCTCATCCCTAGCCAGAGCTTTATCGGCTTTTATTGCAAACTCTCGCGCACGATCAAAGTCTTCGACAACAATCGCATTCAAGGCTGGGTTGAATTTTTCCACACGTGCCAGAAAGTAATCCAGCATCTCTGCCGAGCTGATTGATTTGTTGCGGATGGCTGCCCCGAGTTGCAGGGCAGACTGAAACGCAAGTTCTGTCATAGTGGAGTCCTCTGTTTTATGGCCGATCCCCAAGACAATTGCTTAAGAAGGGCCTTCAACCGACAGGAATTACATGTCATGAGCAGCTGTGACTGCCTGTTGTAAACGTGCCAAACCTGCCGTGCAGAGTTTCGCCCATTGTCCACCCGGAGCAAACCTGCTCAATAAACGCATGCATGAAACATCCTCGGTATACTCTGCAAGCCTTCGCCTGTAGGTCGCCCGGGTTTTGGTGCAAACAAGGGTGTAGGGACTGCCCCGACGTTCGGTTTCATGGGTTAGGTCAAGGTGATTGTAGTCGATGATCTTGTGCAGATGTGCACGCAAATCCTTACGCAACGGGAAGCGCGCGATTTGGGTGGAGGGATCTTTGCAAAAGGCACTGAGCTGCGTGCAGTACATGCAATGGCAGTTAATGTCAGCGGTGATTCTCCAGTCCAGTGGTTGTTCCGGCGGCAACTCGCTACGTGTCAGCAGGAATTCCGTCGCATGGCGCCACAAGTTAGTGTAGGCGGCGGTGTCCGCAAGCCCTATCTCGCTGTACAGTTCACCCAACGCCGCCGGTATGGTGCGGTCCGGTGTGACGGCCAGGGGATAATCAGTGATGGCCAACGCTGCGGTTCCCGCATCGTCCATCAAATCGCATCGCCATGCCAGTGTAAAGAGATCGCAAACAGCCTGGTCACTGATGGTTTCTTCACTCTCAGAATTCCACTTATCATCTCCTCCTATGCGCTTTTCCATAGATTCGGGCAGGAGGGACAGAGCCGTCCGAACGCTTACCTCGAGTACATCGTTGCTGGCGGTACTCATCGATTCGCCAACACCCCGCAGAAATGCAAGCGTTGCATCGGTCCGAATGACAAAGCGTGCTCTGATCAAGTCAACCAGGAACTCCCTAATGGCATCCATTGGAATTATACCCAATGCAGCCAGCAGAGCTTCGTTTTCATCACCGTTGTAGTGCAATAACACGACTTGACGCAGGAAGCGGATAGTGAGTGTCTCGTCTTCAACGGCAGTCAGTAAGTGCAGCATGTCGATTCGGCTTTGCGCTTTGTGGTCGCGAGGGCCTGACGGCCAGATGTCGATCAGCCTTAAAACGAGGGCACTGACCTGTTCGTCGGCTACCCCACCGTTGCACTCCAGTTGCTCCGCCACCCACGCGACGGCACTGCCGATTTGAGCCTCTGCAAGAATATCCAGTGTCTTCGACCGCGGCCAGATCACAAAAGCTGCATGACGATAAGCCCGTTCCAGGCTCACACCCTCGTTCCCGGACGCTTCGTGCAACCATTGTTCATCCGGTTCTGCATCGTCCAGTGCGCCCACCGGCAGCAGTTCCTGTGCGTACAATGGAATCATCTGCAAGGGTGGGCGGCTACCATCCCTGCCGGACCAATTGTCAAGCCAGTAGCTGCCATCGAACACCTCGCCAATCTCCATGTCGTCAACTTCATTCTCGTGCCAATGCCAACTATCGACATAGTCACCATCGGGGTACAAGGCTTCGCCCTCTTCCTCAATGTGTACTATCGCTGCATACATCTCGCATTCAGCGCGGTCCGTTGCCATACCAAGAACCCTCGCCCAGGCGTCGTCGGTATTCTTCAAGGTGTCAAAGGACAATCCTGCCTCGCTGTAATCATGCTCCAGCAGCCAGACCAACTTGTCGGACGATTGCTCGCTGTCACGCCAGTGAACCAGTTGCTGCACAATACTCTCGACTTCATCAATATGATTGGGCGCCTGCCGTGGTGTTTCCGTATCATCCTGGTGCAAACAAAGATTGAAGACCAGCGAAAGCCTGTGCCCCTTGCGAACTGGCTTGGTCTCATGCGTACAATCGGCATAGAACGCCGCGAACACCAATTCCGACGGCTCGTTAGCGTTCATGTCGATGACGATTTCGCGATCCTGGTGGCGGACGGACAACTCGCCACCAACTCCCACAGTTGGTAATGAGATTGTCAGCGTCGCGATCATGCCTCTGGTTTTCTCAGTGTCGCGGTGCGACGCGAAGAAACCGCCTGGTTCGTAGATGAGCAATTTGTAGAGTTCTGCCTCAAGCCGTTCAGCCCGGCAGCCAAGATCGGTCGCTGCCGCAATGAGTATCCGGGAAAAGGTGTCATCCCACATGGCGCCGCCTATATCAATCGACATCCCGTCAATCTGCCAGCAGTCGCGTACCGTTGTATCCACCAGCGTATCCGTTCCCTTGCCGTAGGGCGCCCGCTCAGCCGTATTTATCAGGGCGCGGACCTGCGCTTCGGGAACCGGGAAGGAAAGTACCCCGATGTTCTCCACTTCCAACTTCGGCATGGGGACGAACATCCGACCGTGGGCATAAAAGTCACCTGGACGGTTGATGGACAACAACAACTTCTCAAGTGGCGAGTTGTCCATGTTGTACTCAATATCAATGCCCATACTTGTTCCACCTTATGTAATGCGAGAATACTACTTTATGCTACGCGAATGTGCACTTTATCTATTGGTTCGGGTTTTGGGTTGGATTCAATATTCAAGGTTCAAACACCACTTTGCCCTGTACTGTACTCAATTTTCCAGCCGCGCCTATCTGCTCACTGGCAACAAATGCGTTCAACAGGCTGACATCCTGAGGTGTATTCGCCAGGAATCGGGAACCATCTTGGGTCTTTCCCAGTACGATGCCCCGCTCCGGGTTCCCTTCCCTTCCATAGGCTACCGTATAGGCTTCGACGATGCCTTGTCCGTCTGGCTCAGGATTGACTTCCCGAGCTGTGGTTTGCATTTTCCTGGAAGGTAGATCATCAATCAATCCGTTACGCGGTGCATCGATTGGACTTGATGCCAGAATCGTTGCTGAATGCTTGGTGAGGAACCAGCCATTGCCCGTCACCATGCCTTTATGACCAGGATTTTTGATCAGACATCGGACCATCTCAGCGAGTGAATGCAGCGTATAGGCACTGGCCGGACCACCAGCATAGGGTAATCCCCCGGTAACCGTAAAACCTCTGGGGTCATCAAACTCCAACCCCAGCACCTTACAAGCCATCTCGACGGCAACCGGAAAACAACTGTATAAATCAAAGTGGTCTACCTCCGAAACATCGAGCCCGGCGTTGGCAAGCGCACTGGTGTGGGTGTCTTCCATGGCCGGAGATTCTGTAAAGGACGGTCGTTCACTGGTCCACCAAGCCTTCTCATTACACTGTGCGCCACCCCACCAGTAAACCCACTGACTCTCGGGCACACCGAGCCTTCTGGCCTGTGCCACCGAGCAGATGATCAGCCCTGCCGCCTGTTCCGTATTCAGTATGGCATTGAGATATTTAGGATAAGGGAACGAAATCATCCGATTTTCGGCAGTGACCGATGTCAATTCTGTGGCGGACCGCTTCACAGGAAACCAGGCATAGGGATTCTTTGCCGCAACTTCGGTAAATCCGGTAAACATCCGCCCCATCAAGTCTTTGTGTTCTGCCAGCGACAGACCAAGCTGCGCCCGAAGCGCGTTTTCGAACAGTGGATAAATATCCGGCGGTTGTCGCAGTCCGTATTCCTCTTCCAATGCATTAACACCCGGCTTATCAACACCGATCATCTCCGCTTTGCCCTCTCCCCCTCGCGTCCAGGTAAGATACCTGCCAATGCTCCTGGCCTTCATCAGCACTTTAAGATTGTTGCAGCCGGCTATCAATGCCAACCCGGAACGTCCATTGATAATTTCGTTGGCCATAAAATTCACCAGGGCTGTCCCATTTTCACCACCTGTACCGGTGACATACTGGTTCGCCGTGTGAGCACCAATACGTTCGGCAACCAGGTTTACCGGATTTGTCGGATGCCAGCCGACGGTTTCCACCAGTGCAACCGCATCCAGTTGCGTCAGCAGACGATGACCGGCGCCAGTGGCGTCCGCTGCGCCTTTAGCAACCCGTACCAGCATCTCCAGCGGTTCTATGAAGTTGTCTACATCCGCATCACGATCAACCAACTGGCCCGTGCCGATGATTACCGGTGTGTTCTCTTCATTCATGGGACAATACCTCTGGATTCCAATTGGGATGATAGCAACAGATTGTAAAATTTGCTGAAATTGCTGAAGATGCTACTGTATGCGTTAGTAAGAGGGCAATTGCCGCCCTGACCCGTGTTGGACTTCGGAGTCGAAACGGCAAAACGAAAAGAGATTTACCAAATATGGAAACCACAGAGCTAATTGAATTACTGGCCAGAAATGAAGATAGTCACCACCAGTTCAAGGCTAATGTGACTAATGAAGCCTCATTGGCATCTGAGATGGTGGCGTTTAGTAATACTCAAGGCGGTAAGTTGATTATTGGTGTCCATGATGATGGTTCCAGTTCAGGCTTAACCCGTGAGGATATGAAGCGTTTGAGTAATCTGGTTTCTAATGCGGCATCTCAACAGGTTAAACCGCCTATCAATCCGGTGACCGAAAACCTGGCATTGAACGGTGATTTAGTCATGGTTGTGCATGTGTCTGAGGGTATATCCAAACCATATATGGATAAGAATGGTGCAATTTGGGTGAAGAGTGGCCCGGATAAACGTAAGGCAACATCGCGGGAAGAAATTCAGCGTATGTATCAAAGTGTCCGCTTAATTCATGGTGATGAGATTCCTACAGAAGCGTCTATAAATGATATTCATGAGAGCTTGTTTTCAGCCTTTTATGAAACTCAGTTTGAAGAGCCGTTAGCTGATCAAGAATTACCGCGTTCACAAATTCTCCACAATTTGAATCTGGCTAAGGGTGGTTTCTTAAATGTCGCGGGGGCATTATTATTTGCTAACAATGTACAATTTCGTCTGCCTGCCTTTATCGTCAAGTGTGTGACATACCCAGGTGTTGATATAGATGAAGACGAATATCTGGATAGCCAGGATGTTGCGGGAACTCTGCGGCAGGTCTTTGACGATACTTTGGGGTTTGTGTTACGACATATTAAAAGAGTGCAAGCTAATCAGGGGGTGAACTCTTTAGGTAAGTTGGAAGTGCCCAGGATTGTCTTTGAAGAGCTGATTGCTAATGCCCTGATACACCGGGATTATTTTGTGTCTGCGCCTGTACGTGTATTTGTATTTAGTGATCGTATTGAGATTATTAGCCCTGGGCACTTGCCGAACAACTTGACTATAGAAAATATCAAGAGCGGCAATTCCAATATCCGCAATCCTGTATTGGCGTCTTTTGCAACCAAGCTATTACCTTATCGAGGCCTGGGTAGTGGTATCCTGCGTGCTGTAAAGGCCTACTCGGATATTGTCTTTGAAGATTATCGTGAGGGGAATTTTTTTAAGGTAATCATTTGCCTGCCCCCTATCAAACATAATTTAAGTGATTGATTTAAAGTAAGCCTTCAGATCCCTCTGGATTAGAGTTTATTTTCTCCGTCGATAGACAGGGTCAGACTCGATTAGTTGAAGTCTTTAAACAGTCTTCCAGTTTCTCGTAGTCACCCAGGTGAACCCGCATCAGACTTTTCCATAGTTTGCCGTGATTCGGAACTGAAAAATGCAGGAGTTCGTGGACAATGACGTAATCCCAGAGTTCATCGTCAAGTTCGAGCAGTTCGCCATTGAAATTCAGATGGCCGTTCATTGAGCATGACGCCCACTTGTTACGCATCGGACGAATTCCCAGCCACACGATGTCTACATCCAATTTCGCAGCCCAGTGACGGACTCGTTGCTTGAACTCTTGTTTTTGATCGGTCTCCTTCATGGATTAAATCCTGTCCGCCTTTTCCAACAAGGTGAACAATTCATCTACCATTGCAGTTACCAGATCAAGGTCCTCTTTTTCTGCAAATATGGCAGAAGTCACTTTCAGGCGCAGGTCGCGTTGCGCTTCCTCACTTAGTCTCCAATCAAGGTAGTCCGAGAAAGCCTGACGAATTTTTTTACTGACCTCCTCCGCGTTTTCGATTCTGGCATCCAGCAGACTTCGATAAACGAAATACGTCAGTCCATCAAAGGACTTCTCCGCTTGTTCCTTCTTGCGTGTTTCATTCTTGCCAACTTCATTGAGTAGATCCTCCAAGGCCTCAGCAGTGCTGGACTGGCGGTTTTCAAAACGTGCATGCACGGCCTTGGCGCGCTCAGCCATCGCGATTAGATTCAGATCATCGCTTTCTTCCTCCGCCAGCTTCTCAATGCCTTTGACCAGGTTGATGACCTTGATTGTTTCACCACCCTTTCGCTTCTTTATAAGTTCGATGGTTTCCGCATTGATTTCGACGAATCCTACTTCCGGTCTTACAGGATACGAACCTACCTGTTCCCGAACCAGCCTTTCCGTTTTTCTTAGAAATTCCCGGTCGATCTGAACACGTTTGGCGTAAGCCTTTTGTACGATTTGAAAGATTGCGGCCAGTGTTCCATATGACTCCATAAACGGCCGCAGGAAAGCATCCGGTGAGATGATCTCATATAACATCTCGATCTCTTTATACTCCTTGAAGAACCTTTTCCGCCGCTCAGGGTCGCGAAAGTGTTCAATGAGAGTATCGACATCCTTGTCGTTGAATTCACGTTGAATGAGGTCAAGGTATTGGGGTGCTTCCTTCTCCATCTTGTTTTTGAAGAGCAACTTCAAGAGTTTGATATCTTTGACGATGGCGTTGACCTCATCGCTATCAAAGGCGAGAGCCTTCTCAAGCTTATCAAAAATACCGACAAAATCGAGTACAAAGCCGTGAGGTTTCACCATCTCCTGCGCCTCGTTCTCATATGGTCGATTCACCCGGGCAATAGCCTGGAGCAGGGTGTGATCACGCATCGGCTTATCCAGATACATCGCGTAGAGCAGTGGCGCATCAAAACCGGTTAGCAGCTTTTCGGTGACAATGAGGATTTTAGGCAACTGGTCGAGCTTGCCGAAGCGCTTGCGAATCTGACGTTCTTTCTTCTGGTCGAGGTGGAATTCCTTCAGCAGCGGAGAGTCGTTGTTGTTCCCTGTGTAGACAACCTCGGAATATTCGGGTTGGAGACCAAGTTTATTAAATTCGGCATCGAGTGCCTTTTTGTAGTGAGCGCAGGCTTCGCGATCAACACCCACGAGAAAAGCCTTGTAACCGAGCGGTTCGACATTATCGAGGTAGTGGCTGACGACGAACTGCGCCACCTGATTAATCCGCTCCTTACCCTTGAGGAAGTTCTTCAGGTTCACTGTCCCCTCAAGGATATTGTTCAATTCCTCAATGTCAGCAATGCCCTCGGCACTGGCAAGGGAGAGAAACTCCGCATCCAGAGTCTCATGCGGTACGAGCATTTCGTTAGAGGCGAGCTGATAGTAGAGAGGCAGAGTCGTGCCGTCCTCAATACTGTCGGCAATGGAATACTTGTGCAGGTATCCCTGGTCGTCCTCAAAGCCAAATGTTTTGAAGGTACCTTTGCCATAGACAGTTTTGTCCACCGGAGTGCCGGTGAACCCGATATAGGTGGCATTAGGCAAGCCAGCCATGAGGAAATTCCCAAGGTCGCCACCGGTGGTACGGTGGGCCTCGTCAATGAGGATGTAGATATTAGAGCGCGTATTGATATCTGCCGGCATATCATGGAACTTGTGGATCATCGTCACGATGATGCCCCGGTAGTCGGCTTTCAAAAGACTGTTGAGTCGAGAGATACTACTGGCGTGCTCCAGGCTTCCAAGGCCGAGTGCGGCGAGGTTCTTGAGCATCTGGTCTTCGAGTTCGTTGCGGTCGATCATCAGGAGAACAGTCGGCTTGTCAGCAACTGGCGTGCGGAACAGCCGTTCTGCAGCTTTGATCATGGTGAAGGTCTTACCGCTACCCTGGGTATGCCAGATGAGGCCACGAGTACGTGCAGGAGTAAGGGGCACGCTCAATGGTCGCATCAACTGCTGCAGTCTGATGCTGGCGTAGAATGTATTTGTTTAGTTCCTCGTCCTTCTCGGCAAAGATGATGTAGTCTTTCAGGAAGACAAGCACCTGTGGGATAGCGCAGAAGCTCTTCACCTTGACCTCCAGATTACCAACTTCTGCTTCCTTCCAGCTGAAAATGTTTCGCCGCACCGTGTTCCATGTCACGCCGTAGGAAAAACCAATGGCGTCAGTGGCGGTAAATATCTGCTCAGGTACGAACAATACTGGTGTCTCGATGTGATAGCGGCGGATCTGGTCCACGCCGAGAGCTATCGCTTCATCCTTGGTGGCGTTCTTGCATTCGATCACCAGCACCGGGATGCCGTTGATGAGAAAGACCACATCCTCCCGTGTGCTGTAGTGCCCATTGTGAAAGGCCCACTCCTCAGTAACCTCATAAACGTTGCGCTTCTGATCATCGTAATCGATCAGGATCAGGTCGAGTTCGCGGTTCTCGTCGTGATCAAGAAACTTACCATGGTTGCGCAGGTTTTCGACAAAATTACGGTTGCCATAGATGTTTGTGGAAATTGCCGAAGTGGTTGAGCAGCGAGCCTTTATCCTCGTTGTAGCGTGGGTTGAATTCCCGTACTTTGGTATCAAACTAGTCGTCAAAAAAGAGCGAGCGGCCCTTGGCGCGATCTTTGAGTGGCACATCCAGGTCGAATCCGCGCCGTTGTTCTGCTTCTTCACGGGGCACAATCTTCCAGCCGATGTTCTCTGCGTATTTAAGGATCCGGGCTTGGACGGTTTTGTGTTCTGATGGGGTAGGCATATTGTGACTATCCTACCATTTCTTCATGCTTTCACGACGCCGCGCTGGTAATTCACGGTTCCTTCCAGGGCATCCAATCGTTTTGTCGATATTTCTTGAACATATTGTTCGATAACGGCGACAGTTAATTTGGCGACAGCTTGTCGCAGATTTATCAGGCAATCCCTTGGTGGGCAAATTGGTGACAGCTCGTTACCAACCAGCCCAATTCTTCCTGCTTTCCCACCATCCCGCGTCCGATGTCCCAATAGAGCAGGATCAACTCGCGATTCACCGAGCGCACCGCCAAGATCCTCGCCGACTGGATGCACAATTTCATCTCGCAAAGCCAGGCGATTTCTGACAATTTCGTTGTAATAAAATTTTACTATGCATATAATATATGTATAGTAAAGTTATGGAAATTGAATGGAATCATGAAAAGGCTGCCTCAAACATCAGGAAACACGGGGTTTCGTTTGAGGAAGCGTGCAGTTCACTATTGGATACTGATGCTCTGGTATTGGAAGATTTGGATTCGGAAGGGGAAAACAGGTGGATTCTAATAGGGATGAGTGACAGAGTACGACTTCTTACAGTTGTATATACACTTCGTGGCGATGACAGTATTCGTTTAATATCTGCAAGAAAATCCAGTCGTAAAGAAGGTGACTACCATGCGCAAAGAATATGATTTTTCCAAAGCCAGGAAAGCCGGAGATGTTCCCCATCTTGCCAGACTGCAAACTGAGGCCAAAGGCAAAACCAGAATTACCATCATGCTTGATAACGACGTGCTAGAGGATTTTCGCCAAAGAGCCGATAAAGAAGGACTGGGTTATCAAACGCTTATCAACCAGACATTGCGAGCCCGTCTCAACACTCGTCCGCTTGACGAGGAAACCATGCGCAGAGTCATCCGGGAAGAGATGTCGGCAGCAGAATAAACCTGGATGATTTCGAACCGAAAGAGTTCTGGAAAAGAGTTCTGAATAGGTTAGAGAGCCAGTTACCCTTACCGTTAATGAAGCCATCTTTGCCATCCTTTCCTCGTTCAACCACCTGTGCTTTCAGCCATTGCTTAATAAGATGCAAAATCACACCGTCAGCAATGCACTCTGTAACCACGGCCAACGCAGTGGCATTGTGGCCCCACGGAACCGCAGCTACCAATTCTCTCACAGCTTGTGAGAGAAATAACGAGTCCTAACTTGATGTGAAAGATAAGCATCATTGAATTCCACTGAGGTGTGGAATGCGGGTGCTGAGTAGTAAACTTCATTACCTTTATCCTCAAGTTCTAAAAGCATTTCGTGTTGGTCCGAGTGGCGTGTGGGTCGCATGTGCATTCTGTAGAATGGCGAAGTCAACATACCGCAGATCACTTCTTGTGCTGTATTTCGTACCATGCAATGAGAGAGTTTGAACTGTAGAAAAAGAGGAATACCTGGCCGCTGGAGAATCACATCGTAACCTCCGTCGGCTTGGCCTTCTTGATAAGTCGACGGAAATATTGGGGCTGCAGTAATTGGCATCCCATGCCAATGAATCAATTCACTTGTCAGTGCGTATCCGTAACTAAACTCTGAGATGTTTGGCTTCATAAATACTTATGTGGCTTGTTCAGCGATCTTGGACGTTTCACCGTTATTTTGAATTCCCATCATCATTTCATAATGCGCCATGTGATTTGTTTTCACAAATATCTCCTTGAATACATTCAAGTACTTCTCCACCATCGAATAATCGATCGAAACGTAAAGTGAATCATGAGCGAAGTGGGACCCGTCATTGACCCATGAAAATAAGGACTGGCAGATCAGTTTTTCCTTCCCCTCAAAGTTGGCGTAAATTTTGTCTGGATCAACGTTTCCAAGAATCATGAAATAGTTTTCAAGGATCCGCCGCATTGTGTTCTGGGTCGCGAGATTGTCTCTATCAGGATTCCTTACTTCAATCCATAGCAACTCATAGGAGGTCTTAATCAGATTTGTTTCGTGACGAAGAATCTTTGATTCTTTCTTGGGCTTCCTCACTATCCAAAAAGTCTCGTCCTGTAAACGCCCGTTGGCTGGTCGTCTCGGGTGAAACGAGACTTCTTTGTGAAAATAAACATTGTGAGTAAGGACAAATACTTGTTTGGTTGACCCATCTCCGCTTCTCACCTCGTTAAACAATCCCTTAATCAAATTGCTTACGATAAATAAGATATCGCTATCCAAAAGCTGGAGACCGGATCATCGAAAACCACGATCCTGTCAGACGTCATTCCAGACTCTGTCTCACTGCCTTTGAGAAGGTGATAGAAATAGAGGAAGGTTATAAAGCTTTGCTCTCCTTAACTCAGAGTATCCTTAGCATCGCTCCCGTCTGGACGCACAATCTTGTAGAACCGATCTCTTTCCGATTTTGCAAGCGCAAACCCAGTGAAACCAAACGACTGCAAAAGGGCATTTATGCCATTGATTGTTGGTTGAATACTCGTCGTATCCCGCTCAAGCGCTTGGATATAACGCTCCTTCTCGCTCTGCACTTTAGTCTTGATGTGGATTTTTTCTTTGAGATTCTCAATTGCCTTATTGATATTCGCCTTATTCTCCTTGAAAATCGCCAGATCGTGCTCTATCTCCACATCAAGCAAGTAACGCCACACCTGTCCAGTCAGTTCAGTTCTCTCTGCTGCAAGATTTGAGACCATTGCGTTGTGATTCTCTATTTCGGAAATCGCCGCGTCAATAGGCTTTCTCACCGCACATAATGTAAACTTCAGAGAATCGAGTCCGACTGATTTGGTCCGTAATTACATCCAATCCGGCTTTGGCCTTGTCAATCTTATCAAGAGTGTCCTTGTCTTTCTCACCGAGCGTGAAGATTCCTTTAAGTTCGGCCGGTTGGTTGAAGTTCTTTTCGACGAAGTCGCGGTTGTAGACCAACGTATCGATTTCCGCTGCGCCCCGCCAAGCTAAAGAACAATCAGGATGAGCGTCGTGGTCAGCGATGACACGTGAAATTGTGGTCTTCCCCTACCATTCGATCCGTAGATGAAATTGATCTTGGCTAAGTCAGCCATTTCCTCGGCAGTGGAGCCGTAGGTCGCGACATTACTGAGTTGAATACTTTTGATCATAGGACTTATCCGAGTGGAGTCACTTGAAGTACATTGACACGTGTCTTCGCAGTCATCAGTTTGTGAAGTAAGGTGCGGAAGAGGTCTTGGAGTTCATTCCGCTTGGACGCTGCAAGTCGGATCTTCTGATCCGCAGCGTTCAGAGCTTCTGCTATTTCCTCCTGTTCTTTCACGGACGGTAATGGAATTGGCCAGGGTTTGAGGAACTGGATGTTGATATTCTTTTGGGTTCCTTTCGGTGCCAGCCGATCCATTATTCGCTGTTGGGTCATCAGGTAGTAATTCAGGAACTCGGTTTGGACATGTTCTGATGGTGCAATGCCAATGAGGCTATCGGGGCAGGCAGAATCGAATTTCAAAATTCCAGTGAAGCCAATGTTTGCAGCAATTGTTATGAGGATCGTCCCAGTCGGGAACATCTTGCTTTTGGCTAGTCCATCTTTGTTAAGTGTTTGGGTGAAAGAGCGAACATAGCCGTCGCAATTGGAAACATCACCAGTTTGAATGAATGGATATTCTCCCCCGTAGAAGCGAGGTTCATTCCTGGGGCGATGGGAAAACTTGCCACGCTCAATTCGCGCGAGTTCACCCAGTGGCACGACCTCCCAGTTTTCAGGGATAAAGCCGATCTCGGTTTGTTTTTGGGGTTCGTTGTGAAGGTCTTCAGTGAAGAGCTTGTGCATGAGTGCCTTTTTAAGTTCGGTGGTGGTCTGGATGATCCGCTCTGGCGCTTCGATTGCTCGCTGCACCGTAGAAAGGATGAATGCGATCTTCTTCTGCTCGAAGAGTGGGGGGACTTTTAACTGAAAGTTTCCGAAATTGGTCTTGTTTAGAATAGGTACGGTTTTTTTTACTGCGCATTTCTCCAGCTTGTCTCGATTTTCGTGGAAGCAGTAGTATACAAATTCGGGGTCATTCTCTGAGTTACAGAGTAATTCGTTGATTTGCTGATTAGTGGCTGATTGCTCATTGTCGACCATGCCGAGTTTTCCGACATTGCCTATGCAGCCAACAAGCACTGTATCTCTTGGAAGGGGGAAACATTGCTCAAAGCCAAGTTTCGTGAGCCGTTTGTGAGTCGTGCGGATATACTTCCCATTATCGAGATCGGCAGGAGAAATTAGATTGTAGTCACCACCGTAGAAATCCTTACGTTTTGTACTCGGAGTTCGCCCAGAGATGATTTCACCGAGATCCTTCACCTGTCTATCACGCCAATCACTCATATCACGACTACTCCAGTGTCGTCTGTAAGGTTTTATCCTTTCCTTGGGTGGAGGACAGGTTTCTCAACTCGTCTTACAACAGACAAGAAAGTCTGTTCTCTTTTATTGCGATCCCCTTCAATCCACACCTCCTTCCAGCTGTTTCAGGCTGTGGGTAGTGAGGGTCTGCATCTGTCGGATGGTGGTGGGGTTGAGGTGCTTCAAGCGTTCCCCCTGTATCAATTCCATGTGGATGAATTCAGCGTTCATGTTATCAAGATTGGCAAGGACAAGGAGGATCATTTGGTTTCTCTTTTCTTCACTTCCAATCGTGCTCGCGAAATCTTGATGGCATCGTGTAGTTTTTTTTGCAGCAGTTCTCGCGAGGGCAGCGCAGTCAAGTATTCGGCGACATGGATGCCGGAGTGCCCCAGTTCGAGGAGTTCGATTTGTTCTTCCTTCTTGCCAGCACAGAGTATGATGCCTAGAGGCGACTCTTCGTCGGGCCGTTGCTCATGGCGTGCAAGCCAGCGGAGGTAGAGTTCCATCTGGCCTTTGTACTCGGCCTTGAAGTTGCCAAGTTTGAGATCAATAGCGATAAGGCGTTTCAGATTGCGGTGATAGAAGAGAAGGTCAAGGTAGAAGTCGTCGGAATCGATCTGGATTCGCTGTTGGCGGGCAAGGAAAGCGAAGCCGTTGCCAAGTTCCAGGAGGAATGTCTCGAGTTCCCGCAAGATGGCGTTTTCGAGGTCTTTTTCGAGGTAGCGGTCTTTGAGATTGAGGAAGTCGAGGATGTAGGGATCCCGGAAAACCATGTTTGGGGAAATCTGGTCCTCGGTGCGAAGTGCGGCTATTTCTGCCTTTGCGAGTTCTTCGGGCTTCTTCGATATCGCGGTGCGTTCAAAGAGCATTGACTCTATCCTGTTGCGAAGGGTGCGGACGCTCCAGTGCTCGACTCGGCACATTTCGGCGTAAAAGTCTCTTTGGAGAGGCTGATCCAACGGTAGAAGCTGACTGAAATGGGACCAACTCAATTGTTGCGACAGTGTGACAACAATTTCCCCTTCAGAAAAGACCTCTGCAAATTTGACCATCCGAGTGAGAGCGGAATAGCTGTAGCCGGGACCGAATTCAGAGATCAATTGTTGCGACAGTGTCGCAAGAATCTCCTTCCCATAGTCAGCGCGGTCGTATTGTAGGATATCCATTTTGATGCGTTTACCAATCCGCCAGTAGAGGAGCGTCATGCCGGCATTGACCGTGCGTGCGACGCTACCACGGGTTTGCCCGATCATATTCCGCACGTCGGTGGCGAGGCCAGCGTTGCTTTGGATGATGTTGAGTTCGTCCTGGTTCATATTTCAATCTGCTTGAGAATTTTGCGGAGCTCCCTGTTTGTCTCCCTGGATTCAGCCTCAATCACATCCAGTTCCGCCACGATCTCCACCAGAGGCCGGTAGGTCTCCTCGTCGGCGGTGTGGATGTAGCGGCTGGGGGAGATGTTGTAGTCGTTCTTCTTCAATTCGGCATGTTCGACAATCCGGCTGAGCTTTTCTACTTCCTTCCACTCGATCAGAATCTCAACGATGTGGTCGATACCCTCGGGAGGAATAAAGTTCTTGGGGTCTCCCTTTTCGTAAATCTGGCTGGCGTTGACCAGCAGCACCTTGTCTTGGCGAGGCTCAGGCTTGCCTTTGTTGAGAAAAAGCACGATGCCCGGAGTAGTGGTGTTGTAGAACAGGTTTTCCGGCAAGTAGAGGACGCTCTCAATGAGGTCGTGATCGACGAACCACTGGCGCACAGTCTTTTCCTTATTGGTCCCTGCATTACCTGAACCGCGGGAGGCGGCGCCGGTGTCGAGGACGACCGCGGCGCGACCGGCACGCTTGTTGCCTGGCCCGGGTTTGAGGCTGGCATGCATGTGTTGGACCCAGCCCCAGTCGGCGGAGGATTTACCGGGGAAACCAGGAAGAAAACGCTCGAGTTCGTCGTTTTCGTAGTCTGCCTCGCCGTATTCCCCCTGATTCCACATGGGATTGGCAACCACTCGATCGAAGGTGCGGAGCTTGCCGCTATTTTCAGCGCGGAATCTGGGATTCCTGAAGGTGTCGCCGATCTCAATCTGTCCCTCCATATCGTGGATGATCATATTCATGTTGGCCATTGCCCAGGTCTCGGGGATATATTCCTGACCGAACAGTTTGAGGGGTACATCTTGGGTTCGCTTGGCTGCCGGCAATTTCGCCTCCATAGCGAGTTCGCACTTGATAAGGAGACCACCGGAACCGCAGGTGGGATCGTAGATTTCCATTCCTGGATCAGGGTCGAGGACGCGGGCCATGATCTCCCCGACTTCACCTGGGGTATAGAATTCGCCGGCGCTCTGGCCGCCGCCTTCAGCGAATTTACGGATGAGGTATTCGTAACTTTTGCCTATGATGTCTGCTTCTACGTCCTTAAGCCCAAGGCGCTTGGTGAAGATGAGCGGGAGGATGTAGTCCTTGAATTTCGGTGCATCCCTGGCGCCGCGGATGAAACAGGCGGCGTCCCATATCCAGGATTCAAGGGATTTGTCCTTGGTATCAGATTCAATCATTCAGGAATTCATTAAACAAACAGGATGATTGTGTGGGTTGATCAGTTCAAAATCAAACGATTGAGTGGTTAGCACAGCAATTCTTCTTGACCCTCTACCGTCATATCAGTACGGTGCAACCCAAAGATTGGCTGACAGTCGGAATTGAGCGTTGCTTGAGGAGTTAGAAATATATGTCAAGATACTTCACGGCTGGCAATCCACAGATGATTCCGTCCGAACATAACATTGGATATTCGAATGAAGCATAGTGCTAAGCGGCTGGTGTACCACAGAATGTCAGGTCAGATTACTGCTATCAACCGATAACAACAAACAATGATTTCAAGAACACCTCTGGCCAACAGCATCGGTTTCGTACTCGCCGTCATTCTGGTACTGGTCTCCTGTTCTATATTCTCAGACGACCGTATCAAGGGGCTGGATTTTAAACACGGCATTTCGTTCTTTCACGATCTCAAATACCCATCAAACTTTACGCATCTTGATTATCTGAATCCGGACGCTCCCAAGGGAGGTACTATTGTTGAAGCTACCGCACTTGATTTTAATACACTATCTCCGGCATCAACTGGAGCAGTCGGTGCACCGGGTTTCTTCGGGTTGATTAATGATACCCTGATAATTCGTGCCGGTGATGAAGTTTCCGGTTTCTACGGTAGGCTTGCGGATGGCATTGCAGTCTCGGAGGATCAGCGGGTTCTGGTGTTTCGCATCCATCCCCGTGCACATTGGCACGATGGGACGCCCATCACCACTGAAGATGTACGCTTTACACTCGAACTGGGGTTGTCTCAAGTAGATGGGGGACAATGGTATGGATTTATCGATTCCATTGAGATCATTGATGACCGGCACATCGCTCTTCATCTGGAAAACACCCTCACACTCAATAACATCATCATAATTCAGTTCACTCCGATCATATCTTCAAGATACTGGACTGAGCATGACCCCACCAAAACAACCCTGGTCCCTCCTCAGGGAGGCGGACCCTACCGCGTCACATCTGTCAAACAGGGCAAGTATATCGAATACAGTCGCGTAGCTGATTACTGGGGGCGGGATATTCCAGTCAACAAAGGACGATACAACTTCGATACACACCGTTACGAAGTTTATCGTGATGCCACCATAACACGGGAAGCACTTCGCAAAGGATTGATTGATTACTGGACCGAGCAGGATGTCCGTTACTGGCATTCCGCATTCGATACACCTGCGCTGGAGAAGGGCTGGTTGAAGAAGATACGGCGTAATTTTGGCATTGAGATTGGTGTCAGGCGCGCCATTTCCTTCAATAATCGATTACCTAAATTCAAGGATCAGCGGGTCCGTCAGGCACTTTCTCTTGCGATGGATTTTGAGTGGCAGAACCGGACACTGCATTATGGTTATCGGCAGCGTGCACACAGCCACTGGCCTGATTCGGGACTTGCCGCGGACGGTTTGCCCAGCGAAGGCGAGCTCAAATTGCTGGCTCCTTTCAAATCAGAGTTGCCATCAGCGTTGTTTGAACAGGAATTCCGATTTCCGATAAATACTTCATCCGACAGACATAGGGCACAGATGCTCAAGGCTCGGGAACTGATGCGGGAGGCAGGTTGGTTCATAGATTCTGATGGAATTCTCAAGAACGCTTCCGGGGAGGAATACGAATTAAATTTCTTATCACAAAGTCCGGAAGATTACCGTATATTGCTTCCCTATATTGTGCAGTTGAAGCTCCTTGGGATCAAAGGCAACTTACAGCTTGTAGAAAGCAGCCAATACAGTTACCGGTTGCGTAATTTTGATTTTGATGCGTTACTGCGCAACCTCGATATCCTGCAGCCGCCAGTCATTGAATTCAGATCAACCTATCATTCCGAATCCGCAATGCAACCGTTGAGTCGAAATGTGTCCGGTATAGCTGACCCGATTGTGGACCACCTGGTGGAAGCTGCCAATCTGGCAACTACTATGGAAGATATGATCTCTGCCTGCCGCGCCCTGGACAGGGTGCTGTTGTGGCAGTTCTATCAAATTCCGTTATATACGGTAGAACGTCCACGAACCGTTCACTGGGACAAATTTGGCAAGCCGGACTTTGAACCGGAATACTGGCCCGCCTTCCCCGATGGCTGGTGGTTTGACGAGGCACTGGCAGCGCGCATTAAAGTCAACGAATAAGTGCAGTCTGGGAGGCAAGGTCCCAATCCGGCAGTTTGCAATCGGCTTACGCTTGTTTCATGATGAATGCAGGCCGATGAAGACCCTCACTTTAACCTGTAGATCGTCCCGCGATACTGGACAGGTGATTAAATACTCCAAGCAGCTTATTCGGGCAACCATCCGTTGCCTTGTCAGGATGACATGAAACCATCTCATTATTATTTTCTGGGCACCGGGTCCTGGTTTTTTTCGCACGGCATTCAGTCGGTTACCTTTGCCTGGCTGGTGACCATTGTGCTGCACGAATCACCGGAAAAGGTGGGAATTGCACAAATGGCATTTCTTCTGCCGGCATTGATATTAATGCTCTTTGGCGGAAGCCTGGCAGACCAGTATGGTGGCAGAATCGTTGCCCTGTACGGAAAACTGCTGGCCGTACTGAGTGTACTGGCCCTGATCGTCAGCTTCGTGATGGACAACTTCAGCTACACAATACTGTTGGTCTTTGCTGTTGGAATGGGAATTGCCCAGTCTCTGGTAACTCCTGCCAGAGATGGCCTGCTCGCTCTGATTGCCGATGGCAAAATCCAGCGCCGGGTTGTTCAGGTGAGCATGATGCAATTCGGCGTTCAGATGTTGGGGTTCGTCACTGCATCGTTCGCTGACCAGGCTGGCGCCATCATTATCCTGCTCATTCAGTTCACGGTGCTGTTCCTGGGCATGGCTGCTTTTAAACAATTGCAGATACCTGAAACAATACCGTCAAAGCGCGACAGTTCACTGTTCCTGCATCTCTTTCAATCCATCAATACCGGGTTTCAAACGGTACGTCGATCATCGTCAATGCTGATGGTGGTAACAATGAACTGTGCCACGGGTATGTTTTTCATGGGATCATACATAGTCACCATACCGCTCCTTTTGAGGGAATTTTACGGAGGCACCTCGACACAACTGGCCATGTTGAATGTTGCTAATTCCCTGGGACTGGTGCTGACGATATTCTGCATGCTGAGGTTAGGTGATATACATCGCCAGGGGCGAGCTCTGATTTTAGCATCAGCTTTCGGGGCCATCGTACTGGCAACAGCGGGATTGAATTTAGGCTTTCCCGCTCTGGTCGTCAGCGTATTCTTATGGGGGATGTGCGGCGGCATGGGCATGACCATGTCCCGCACCGTCATGCAGGAACAGGCGCCACCCGGACAACGTGCACGGATCATGTCGTTTTTTTCATTTTCATTTATGGGGGCAGGTCCCATCGGTGCTCTATTCAACGGTTACATGGTCCAGTGGTTTGGGGCCGCCACCGCCATTACCTCCAGTTGCTGTGCCATGTTAATCATGGTGACAATTATTGTCCTGAAATCTGATCTGTGGCGGCTCGACTCGAGGCATTGGGAACCGGAAAGTCATGCTGCCTGAAGCACTGGCAGAGTTCTTCAACAGACATTCCAGGCTGCTGGTCATCACCGGCGCCGGGAGCCGGGAGCAATTCTGTTAACCATTGTCCCTGATGATTGCTTTCAACATGTCATCCAGTGAAGTCAACGTAATACCCAGTCGCCCGGCGGCAGACAAGGCATCGATATCATCATCATGGTCCAGCACATTCAGCATGTCCCCGGTTACAGGTGGATTCTTTGATACAGCCTCCAGAACACCAGCCAGCAACAGACCACAGCCTAGAGGCAGATTAATGACAACGGGATGATGATCCAACAGTTCAGCCGCCCGCAGGATCAGGGACTTTCGACTCAGTGATTCCGGACCTGCAAGTTCTATGGTTTCCGTTCTGTCAATGTCCAGAGATTGCACAATGGCCTCGATGACGTCACCGGCGTAAATTGGTTGTTCCACACAGTCTGCCCTGAAGACGGGGACATACCGGGCATATGCTTTTTTAACCAGGGATTGGGAAGCATAATCATCCTCACCCAGCACCATCGGGACTCGAATAATGACTACTGGAATGCTTGCTGACCGGAGAATCTCTTCGGCATTACCTCTGGATCTGAAGCAGGGATTACCCGAGTCCGAATCACTGCCGATAAGGCTTAAATACACGATGCTCTTTAAACCGGTTTTTTGTATTGCTGCGACCAGGGTGCTGCAGGAATCTTCATGGGCACTCTGATAACGACTGTCGGCGGTTTGCCTGATAATGCCTACAAGATGTACTGCATGGTCGCAATCTGCGGCAGCCATCGCCAACGCTGATTCATCATTGTAATCAACGATGCGAATATCTACTGAATCTACTGACCGCTGCAGACTTTCCTTTGCCCGTTCAGATCTTACTATTGCCCTGATGTCGTACTGATTCGCCAGATGAAGTACCAGACGAGTTCCCAGTTTTCCATTGGCCCCGGTAATGAGTATTTTTTTCAAGTCCTTCTCTCTGAGTCTATTCCTGCAACAATGTATGTCCCGTACTGGCAATTACAGGTGTGTTTCCCATACAGGCACCCTCCCCTACTTGGTCCATACAGTTGTTTGTCCCCTTCGGGCGTTCTCCCCTACGGGCGCTCTCCCCTTCGGGCGCTCAGCAGAGGGATTTCTCATCTCCAATCCTTTAACCGTCTTAACTCGGCGCTCTGTATGCCACCTACGGGAGTGTCTCCCTGTATTGCCATGTCCCTGTAATATTCTACCTGCAATACTTCCTGGATTATCACTCCTCACTGTATAGTCTGATGGCTTGCACTTGCCAATTATGCGATATTCCTTGAATGAATTTACCCGACAAGTATCTGCATGGAATACCCAACCTGTTGAGTGCCTTCCGTTTCGTACTGGCAATTCCAATGGGGTTTCTGGTCTGGCAGGGAGAATGGGTCCTTGCCGCGGTTGTCCTGTGGATTGCTATCGGTACAGATATCGCTGACGGCCGACTGGCCAGGCACCTCGGACAAGAGAGCAATCTGGGCGGTCTGCTGGATCACAGTAGTGATGCTGTTTTTGTATCTGTCACCCTTGCGGCGCTTGTACATCATGCTCTGGTACCGGTTGTTTTGCCCTGCCTCGTAATACTCGCGTTTCTTCAATACATGCTGGATTCAAAATCCCTGGCAGGTAAACCTCTTAAGACAAGTCTGCTTGGTCGATACAACGGCATATGCTACTTCATACTGGCTGGCTTTCCCGTCATGCAACATGCCCTGCAGATTACACTGATCAGTAACGACTACTTCCCCTGGCTGGGCTGGGGGCTGGTGCTGTCCACGGCGATTTCGATGATTGATCGCCTGGCGACTTTAATCAAGGGGGTCGATGAATAACTCCTTGTTTGCTTTCGGCAGAAAGAGCACACCGATGACTGCGTTGAACAGCACAAAGAAGGTATGCATGACCAGAGAGAATACACCCACCTCAGGGAACTCTGGAAACAGTACGGTCCATAGCAGTAGTGCCCCGGCATGAAACGGTAGCGGCAGGGCTGCGGCAAGGAAGATCACCGGCAGGAACGCCAGCATCTGTCCAAAAACCACTTCCACGCCGAATAGATCAAGAGCCAGTGTGTACACAATTACCGCACCGATCATATTGGGTGCCTTGAACAACACGACCAGCACATAATCCAGCAGTTTTGCCTGGCGGAGGGCATGTAGCAAAGGCATGTTCCGGAGTGTAGATCCGGGGAAAATCCTACCTCTGAAGTAAAGCAGATGAAGCGGAAAATAAAGAAAAGCGAAAGTATAAACAGACAGAAGAATCTGTGGCAAAGGTATCGATGTGGATGCCTGAACCACGAGATCATAGTAAATCATTACACCGATAAACGAGAACAGCAGCAGTTGATAAATCTCGACCATGGCAAGCAGGATCATGCTGGACAACGCCTGCCATCCGGGAACTTTGTGTCGTTTCAGCAGATAAAGCGACATCGCTCCCTTGCCTACCTGTTCATTCACCAGTGACAGAATATAAGCACTTGCCCGGATCGGCAGTATATTGAACAGTCTGATTTTCGGGGCATTAAACCACTTGATAACGCGCCAGGTGGCATGGCTGTCAACCAGAAAGAAAAATACAGAGTAGGGAATCATCACCAACAGCCACAGCGTCCAGTCCGCATCTTTGAAGAATTCAACCAGATACTCAATAACCGTCTGCCCTTCCCGATGAGCCGCCGCTTCGGTGCGATTGTAAACCAGGTAAAAACAACCGGCAGCCAGCAACCAGGTCATTATCCGGAATATCATGGAACCGGGTTGACGCTGCTGACTGGAGGGTTGCGTTGTGCTATCTTCCGGTTGCGTTGTGCTCTCTTTGGAGGGTAACCCCGTTCCGGTTCCTTCAGATTCTGTCATGGTTTTTATACTGGAGATTTTTATTTCCCGAATCGACGTTCACGCTGCTGATACACCCGTATGGCTCGCCAGAAATCAATCTTGCGAAAAGCCGGCCAGTAAACCTCGGTAAAATACAGTTCCGAATAGGCACTCTGCCAGATTAAAAATCCGGATAATCGCTCCTCACCCGATGTCCTGATGATCAGGTCCGGGTCCGGTATTCCCTCGGTATAGAGATACCGACCAAAGACATGTTCATCAATTTCATCAACCTTCAGCTTACCCTCAACAACCCTGGAAGCCAGTTTCCTGACGGCATCAACTATTTCCGCACGGCCGCCGTAACTGATCGCAATGTTCAGCAGGAATCGATCGTGAGTGCTGGTCATTTCCTCGATATTATCGATCTCCTCGTTCATTTCATTGGAGAGATCCCCTCGTCGTCCGATCACACGGATACGAACTTTTTCCTCCTTGATGACAGGGTCACGCTGGAATTCCCGTAACTTGCTGAGGATCAGATTCATTAAATAATCAACTTCTTCATCTGACCGGTTATGATTTTCAATGGAAAAAGCGTACAGCGTGATGATTTTGATTTCCAATCGCCAGCACCAGCGCAGGAAATCTTCCAGTTTTTCGGACCCGGCATTGTGCCCTTCATTGGATGCCATCCCCTGTACCTGTGCAAATCTTCGATTACCGTCAACGATCAAACCGATATGGTGCGGCTTTGCACCGGATTTAATTTGCGACCACAGATAAGGCTCGTAGAGACGGTACAGGAGAGAGGGAACTTTTAGTGTTGGCATTACGACTCTGCAGACACAAAAGACGCAAGCATAGCATTGCCAGTCCGACCTGTTCCAGAACTCCCGGTCAGGCCTCTCTCTTTGCAGGGCCGAACTGTGAAAAATTGAGTCAAAGGCTGTTGCCGACTGTATATTTATAGACTAAACTAAGGAACTTAGTCGTTTAGGATCAAGCATGAACATAGTCAACGTACACGAGGCCAAGACCCACCTCTCCCGATTGCTGGAACAGGTGCATGCCGGCCAGGAAATCGTTATTGCCAAAGCAGGAAAACCCTATGCCAGACTGGTTCCACTTGAGGTACAACCCCCGGTAAGACAGCCTGGAAGGCTTCAAGGCAGATTGACCGATGCCTTCTTTGAACCCCTGCCAGATGCAGAACTGGACGCCTGGGAGAATCCTTGAGACTTCTGCTGGATACCCACGCGCTGTTATGGTGGGTTACCGATGATCCACAGCTTTCATCACGGGTGAGGGATGCTATTCTTGATGAGGCCAATGATATATTTGTCAGTGCAGCAAGTGCCTGGGAAATCTCAACCAAGGCGCGCCTCGGTCGACTCAATTCAATGTCGGGCATATCTGACCGTTTCAGTGAACTGGTCGCGGCGGATGGTTTTGGTCACCTGGCGATATCATATTTACACTGTCTTCGGGCGGGTGCATACAGGGCTCTACACCGTGACCCATTTGACCGGGTGTTGGCCGCCCAGACTGAAATTGAGTCCCTTACACTGATAACAAGGGACCCGACATTCAGTCTTTTTGACAGTCGAACACTATGGTAGCGTTATAAAGCGTCTATCCGTTACTGCTGCCCTCACGAAGCAGGGAAACCCCCATCGCGCCACAAAGCAGTGGTAAAGCAGCATCTATTATCACCCAGACCAGAGAGACTGTCTCAATCCCAACGGCTGTAAATCCAGGGCTCATCAAATTGAACCAGTTCCAGAAAAACAGAATTCCCACAAACAGATAGCCGTAGAACAGTATATTGGCTTCAAGGTACGGACGCGTAATCGTGTCCTCCGGATTTATTTCGCGTTTGCGATTGTAACTTGATATCAGACCCAGCAAGATCGCCAGAGCCATGAGCAGATCGATGTACAGCCAGATTGGACTATAGTGAGAAGTCTCAGTCGAAATGTAATAAAGCGGCTCAATCACTGTGTGAATTGCGACTACAACCGCTACAAGGACGAGAAAGTAACCCATTATTCTGTTTAGCGTTTCCATGGTTTTCTCCTTTTCATGGGCACATCAATTGAATTGATTAAGACAGGATTCAGGTTCAGCCAGCAGAAACCTCATTGAGACTTCCAGTGGCACAATCATAGATAAAGCCCTTGACCTGATCCTGGTTAGGGATAAAAGGACTGGCGTGAATGCGGGCCATGGACTGGCGGACATCCTGCTCCAGAGATCCAAAAGCTTCCAGTGCAAATTGCGGTCGCAGACCGGTATCGGCTTCTATCATATCCTTGACATCATCGTCCCGGAAAGTCAGCATCCCGCAGTCCGTATGGTGGATCAGGATGATCTCCCGGGTATTCAGAAGACGTTGCGAAATGACCAGGGAACGGATTACGTCATCAGTGACCACACCACCCGCATTGCGAATCACGTGAGCATCACCCTCCTCCAGCCCCAGAATTTTGTGAACATCGAGACGCGCATCCATACAAGCCACTACAGCCATCCCACGAGCTGGTGGCATGGGCAAGCCACCCTTGTCGAAACTCCCGGCATAACGGGAATTGTTGGCTAATAGTTCGTCAATCTGGGCCATTTATTTCTCCTTGATGTATTGGTATTTGATACAAGCTGATATTTAAAAGCTTGAAGTCATTGTATCGCTGAACCATACTCCAGGCCAATATGTCAGACAACATCAAGTCACTGTCAGGATGTTGCCGACACTTTAATCGACAAGAATTATCTGTTGAACCAGAAGTCACTCTTTCCTCAAAAGTAATTATGCCAAACGCGCCATTTGACGGACTTAGAATACTGGACCTGACATCAGGGCCGGCGGGTGGGCTCGCCACCATGATCCTGGCGGACTTTGGCGCCAGTGTAAGCCGGGTTATCGACCCTGAATACAACTGCCTGAACGAAGTTCCCTCCGCAAAAATGTGGTTGCGCGGTAAATCTGTTACAGACTGGTCTTTCAATCTTGTCAGGGATGCAGATGTAGTAGTAATCAGTCATCCCAATTCACATCAATGTTGCGATTACGAAGCCTGTGCTGCTGTGAATCCTACACTGGTGTATTGTGAGATCACTGCCATGGGGCCTGACATACCCATGCCGCTTTATGAGGGATTGGTCGCGGCTAAAGCAGGCCGTATGAAACAGCTTTCAGTGATCCTGCCGGAAACAGGACCCTGTTTCTCAGCAGTACAGGTCGCAACGCATTGCACCGCGATGAATATCGTTTCCGGCATCCTTGCAGCACTGCATAAACGGCGACATATGGGTGTTGGTGAAAAGATTTCAACCAGTCTGCTGCAGGGTTTGATGCCATTTGATGTGGGACATTCCATCGCATTGCAATTATATGCCCAATTTCCACGAAAGCCACTCTCCGGTAACAGAGGTAGCCGCCGTCCAATTATGCCTCCGCTCAACTATCATCCGGTACAGTGCGCCGATGGCAAATGGCTGCAACTGGGCAATTTGCTGCCCCATCTGTTTGAGAACTTCATGAAAGCAATCGGTCTTGCGGATTCACTGGCAGAATCTCAGGATAACCTGGAAACAGTACGGGACAGAATCCTGACCACCATGCAGAGTAAAACATGCGCTGAGTGGATGGAGATATTTATTGCAGACGGCGGTATAGCTGCTCATCCTTACCTGCTTCCGGAAGAAACCCTTAACGATCCGGACATGACAACCAATGGTCATATAATTGAGTTGAGTGGTATCAGGCAATTGGGACCACTGGCAAACCTCACGGTAACCCCTGCCGTAATTTCCGAGGCCGGGAAATCCGGCGCCGGATGGAAGGTCAGTGCGCAACCGCCAAACCAAAAAGCGCCTCTTGCGGACATCACTATAATTGAACTTGCTACAGTTATTGCCTCGCCGATGGCCGCTTCTTTTCTGGCAGATATGGGAGCCCGGGTTATCAAGGTGGAAGCCATAGGCGGTGACCCATTTCGAGGGATGTATGGTTACGGGTCTGATCGCTGTAATCTGGGAAAGGAGAGCATCAGTATCGATCTCAAGACAGCACAGGGTCAGTCGGTGGTGCGAAAACTCATCGCCAGGGCGGATATCCTGATTCATAACTTCAGACCCGGTGTGCCGGAACGACTGGGAATAAATTATGCTCAACTAAGGGACGATAATCCGGGGCTGGTATACGTTTCTGCCAATGGTTACGGTCCTAAAGGCCCCGGGGCAAAGCGTCCTTCGACACATCCGATTCCCGGCGCCGCCATGGGTGGCGCAGGATATCAGGCCGGAGGAGCACCAGAGGAACTAATGGAAATTCCTGCACTCAGGGAAACATCCAGAAGGTTGTTGGCCGCCAACGAGGTCAATCCCGACCCCAATACAGCGGTTGTGGTCTGTGCGAGTGCTCTGTTGGGATTAACAGCACGTGAGCAAACCGGAAAAGGCCAGAAGATATTCGTCGACATGTTTGGAGCCAACGGCTACGCCAACTTTGATGCCATGGTGGGCTACAAGGGTAAACCGGAACGGCCAGGTCTTGGCCCGGCACTCAAAGGACCGGACCCGCTGTATCGACTATATGAGGCGAGCGACGGCTGGATTTTCCTGGGTATTCAACGCCCCCGGGAGTGGGACGAATTCTGTACCATCACCGGCAACCATGCACTGGACCGTGGAGATTCCGCGAGTCTGACAGACGCGCTGTCAAATTTCTTTGCCGGCAGGACAGCAGCAGAATGGGAAAATACTTTCCGAGGTACTGCCATTGGCTGTGTCGTTGCAGACGAATACACGACTGCGGAGTTTTTCTTTCAACAATGCAATGATTCATCACCCTGGATGATGTCAGTACCCCATCCGAAACTGGATCCCTTTTATCGACACCGGCCATTGGTCAACTTTGCCGGGTCCAACCTGCCTGAAGGAGCGCCTGAGAGCGCCGGTGGACATGCAAGGGAACTCATGCGGGAACTTGCATATCCGGATGAAGAGGTCGACAGCTATTTTGCAGATGGAATTCTGTGGCAGGAAAGCTGAGATCTCTTTCGCTCAGTGTGCCTCTGTATGTAGAAAGGATTTACTGGTCAACCGGACACCTGCTCATTTGGACAAAACATGGAATCAGTATTCTCAATGAACTCCTGATACCACATTCATGGCGCCAGGACAACAGACCTCACTTCTCAAGCAATCTCACCGATATTCCCGTCTTTAACTATGCCTGGGAGGCTGTCCGAGAACTGCGACCGTAGCGAGGGTGAGCCTGATTGAGTTATATTTTTTGGTTATTTGAGGCAAATATTGGACATATTAAACGAAAATAAGCAGAAAATATGACCAATCAGGCTCGCGGGGGAAGTAAGGGAATCCCGGAGGGACGCGCAGACGCTTACGCAAATGAATGCCCCAAAACCATCTGCGAACAGCCTCGTTAATGAAGCGAACTAACCAATTCGTAGTGGCCGAAAGAGAATCAGGGATATATGATCGATCTTATTTTCAGTTAATCAGGTGACCACAATGCTCAATCTGTCCATTCCGGAACATGTTCTGCCGTTGCGCAATCAGGTGCTCGAATTCATTGAGCAACGAATCTACCCTCAGGAAACGAATCTTCTTACCGCGGACCCGGTTGAGCGGCGCACTCGAATGCGCGCCTTGATGGATGAAACCAAGGCTTTGGGTCTCTGGGCGCTAGGTCACCCGGAGGAACTAGGCGGCGGTGGTTTACCGTTTATGGACTATGTTTTCATCAACGAAGTAATCGGGCGTTCTCCGGTTGCAACCGTTGCCTTCGGAACGCACTCGCTGCAGGACTCCATCATGCTGCATCGATATGCCTCGGACGAGTGGCGAAGTAAATACCTTGAGCCATTGATCGCGGGTGAGGTTTTTCCAAGTTTCGGCATGACAGAACCCGATGTTGCCAGCTCAGACCCCACGCAGCTACAGACGCGAGGTGAACTGGATGGTGACGAGTGGGTAATTAATGGGCGCAAGTGGTTTACCAGTGGCGCCGGTTCCGCAGCGTATACGACCTGCATGTGTCGTACGGAACCCGAGGGGACACCGGACCATTCGGCTTTCAGCCAGATCGTGGTGCCTACAGAAACACCAGGGTACAACATTATTCGCGACGTCAAGGTGATGGGTGAATACGACGGCCACTACGAAGTCGTATACGACAACGTCAGGGTCCCCAAGGAGAATCTCCTGGGGCCACGTGGTCAGGGATTCAAGATTGCCCAGGACAGACTCGGACCTGGCCGCATTTTTCACTGTATGCGCTGGCTCGGTCAGGCGCAACGCGCTTTCGATCTCATGTGCGAGCGGGCAAATAACCGCGTCGCCTTCGGTAAAACTTTAGGCGAACATCAGCAGATTCAGAAGTTCATTTTCGATTCTGCCTGCGAAATCCAGGCAAGCCGGTTGCTGACATTGCATGCAGCCCAGAAGATCGACCAGGGTGATGAGGCGAGGATCGAAATTGGTCTGATCAAGGTCTACGGCGCCAGCATGGTTCACAACGTTATCGACCGCGCCATTCAGGTATACGGCGCCAAGGGCGTCACTGAAGATACGCCACTGGAGCGTATGTATCGCCATGCCCGCTTCGCCCGGATTTACGATGGGGCCGACGAGGTTCACGTGCAGACCACAGCACGCCGTATTCTGCAGTCATTCGCTCGAGACGAAGGATTCGATTTCGGGACCCGTTGAGAGTCTACCAGTCGTTGCGAAGTTCGCGCAGTTTCAGGAACACCGAGCGCGAGTCCGCATTCTGGGGCATGTCGGGAAATACTTCGCGCAGCCTTGAGATCACCGTTGGACTACGCAGCCTCAGAAAGGTGTTGATTTCACGCTCGAGCGCCAGCGTCGACACCAGTGGATCATTGGGGTCCTGATCCCTGATTGCATTCAGCAGTTCACCGGCGCGCTGGTTATCCGGTTCACGGTCAAGGGTAAAAGCCAGGTTGTTGATCATGTAATCGTGTCCCGGATAGATCAGCGTGTCTTCCGGTAGCGCATCGAGTTGATTGGCAAAAGTCTGGTACAACTCATCGGGATGCCCGCCGCCGTGGCAATTGCCGGCGCCGGCATTGAACAAAGTGTCGCCGCAGAATAGCGCTGGCTGGTCGGTTTTGGACAAAAGGCACACATGGCTCATCGTGTGTCCAGGCGTATCCATCACCAGCATTTCCACCGTACGTCCTATGCTGACAACATCACCGGCATCAAGACCGACATCCATGCCGGCGATGGCATCTTTCGCGTTGTGATGGGCGAGCAGTCTGGCGCCGGTTGCCTCGATCATCCTGGTGTTGCCGCCGGTATGATCACCGTGCTCATGGGTATTAAGGACCTGGGTAATGTCCCAGCCCTTATCATCTGCCCGCTTCAGGCACTTCCTGTGATCCAGCGGGTCGATAGCCATTGCCTCACCCGTCTCTGGACAGACAATCAGGTAATTGAAATTTCGGTACGAGTTGCCGGTCCATATTTGCTCAACGATCATAACTGCTCCGGGGCTGAATGGATTATCAGGATTCCACAAAAATTAAGGGCGTACAAGAGGCAAACCGGACAGGTTCCCGGAGATTGCCGGAAATACTGGATAAAAAAGTCACCACAGTGGTTTGCTCATATTCTCGGTAAACGATGAAAACATCATGTTAAAGCTGATACTCACCCTCTCCCCATCGCTATTGTTAGGCGAAACTGAATGCTGAAGATAGGATGGGAACATCAGCAGCGTACCGTTTTTGACCTTTACCACAACCTGATCGGTATTCCCTGCCGTCAACTCAACAACAGGCGGCCTGATGATACCCGTTTGAACCCTGGGATCGTGGAAATTGATGGAGTCAGAGCCCGATTGGGTTTGGAGGTAATAGACACCACTCAGAAAGTTGTTTGGATGATTATGGATGCCGTGTGCGGCGCCTTTTGCCAGGACGTTTGCCCAACATCCAGTAACCGATAGCACGTTACTGATTCTCAGGAACTTCATTACACCACCAGCAGCACTTTCAATGCACTCCACCAGTTGCCCAAAGCCGGAAAGTTCATGAAGCTGCGATGCTGATTGCCACGACTGTCCGGCAGCAAGCGGTGTCAGACCCTGGCGCATCTCCCTGATAACTTCCCCTGCCCTGGTATTGACTGACAAAATCACATCTTGCGCCAATTGCATATTCCAGACATACGTTGGAAACATCGAGACAATGTCTGAGCTTTCAATCCATGATTTGGGACTATCTGCCACTTTGGTCACCTTCACAGGTACAATTTCAATTGCAACATTCATCGCAAGAAACCAGGTAGCCCTGTTTTCCTTTTCGACTAGCCTGGTTCTTGTCCGTCAGCTATGTCTTACAACCGGGTACGAAGAGGAAAGCCTCCTTCTTCCTGTTGCCAGATGGCGCCGCCAAATCGCATCCACCACTCCATGTTGTTCGGAACATTACTGTGACATGGAAAATTGCCATATTGAATGTTGGGTATTGTCAGCTGTATTCAGGAAACTGCCGATCAAACGCACCACGCATCGCCGAAATGCGTGTTTCCAGCATCTCTCTCGATTCCTTACCATCACAGAAAATGTACAGTTCATCGTTCTGTATACCGCGAATGACCTGTTCACCCACAATTTCCGGCTTCACAGCTATGTTAAAGACGGCGGACAATGCTTTTCGTCGCTGTTGTATACCCTGTACATCATCGTCCTCAAGACCAGACAGGAAAATTGCCGTATCTACAATATGCGGGCACAGTATCGAAACAGAAACGCTCTCCTTAGCCATATCGTTGCGGAGAAACTCGGAAAGTCCCACCAGGGCAAATTTGCTGGTGCCGTAGGCGGACTGGTTGTGGTGGCCATGGATTCCTGAAAATGAGGAAGTGTTGACTATGTGGCCACCCTCTCCATGTTCAAGCATTTTGGGCAGGAAAACTTGAATCCCACGCAGTGGACCCCACAGATTGACATCCAGTACATGAGTCCACGCTTCGTCAGACTTGCGGAGTACTGGTCCACCACCACCAATACCCGCATTATTGCAAAGTACGTGCAGGTTCCCAAAGGCCTCTTCTGTGAATGCTGCCGCCGACTCAATCGACTCTTTACTGGTTGTATCGACTGTCACCGCCCGCACGTGCGGCGATATTTTCTTCAGTGCAGCCTCAGCTTTTTGCAGACGGTCTTCACGGATATCAGCTATGACAATCTTCATGCCGATCCTGGCGAACGCAGTTGCCATACCCAGACCAATCCCGCTGCCACCTCCGGTGATGAAGGCAACCTTGTTTTTAAGATCTTTCACTCTGTTCTCCTGATTCTTCTATCAGCTATTGTCGTCGTTAACCCTCATGGATTTCAAGTGACTCCATTACAAACTCCCCCAAACTGCAAAGGATTGGTACCCTCAATCGCATCGTCTTCTTCCAGGGGAGTCCAGACGTCCACAGTATACGACGCACAGCAAATGAATATCCCAAAGCCTTATGCCTGAATTAAGTAATCTGTCTCCCGAAAAACCTGTCCCCCGAATAACGAATAACAAATTAGTTCCTGTCCTGGAAGTCGACTTCCGAGAATTTTAGTTGCGACATTCACATATTGTTGGTTTAAAAATTAACGGCTTGACAGGAAGTAATCACCGCGGTGTTGAATTCTCGAACAAGAACAAATTAAGTAAACTGTCCCCCGAATAGTCCCCCGAATACGAATAGAATTAAGTAAACTGTCCCCCGAATAGCGATATTGATGAAAATACTGATGCATGATAACAAGGTCTTCATCAGACTAAGGCAGGTCATATTGTCGGCAATGATGCTCATGGTATCTGTAGCCAATGCAGAGACAGTAGCCATCGAATCCGACAATATGACCGCCAGGGAACTCATTGCCGGCGCAGTTGACCAGACTCGAGGCATTTCCTCCTATGCCGAATTTACCATGGTCATTCATCGACCTGACTGGCAGCGGACATCCAGCCTCAAAACATGGACACGGGGGCGCAAAGACACACTCATTCGTTTTGTGGCGCCTGCAAAAGACGCGGGCAACGCAACGCTGAAGCTGGACAACAAAATGTGGACCTTTACGCCCAGGCTGAACCGGACAATTCGACTGCCCTACAGCCTCATGTCCCAGAGCTGGGGTGGTTCCGATTTTTCCTATACGGACCTGTCACGTTCGGATTCATGGCTCGATGACTATGACCTCAGTATCGAATCGATACATGTAGAAGAAGACCACAAGATCTATACGCTGGTCGCGATACCCCATGATGATGCCCCGGTGGTATGGGGTAAAGAAGAAATGTTGATTCGTGATGACTATGTGCTGCTGCTGCACACCTTTTTTGACCAGAATTTTGAACCCCTCAAGAAAATGGAAACCCTTGAAGTAAGCGAACGTGACGGGCGTATGATGGCTACCCGCATGCGAATGAGTAAACTCGAATCTCCTGACAAGTATACTGAGTTGATCTGGGGCAATGCGGATTTTGATATTGAAGTGGATGATCAGATGTTTACTCTGTTCTATCTCAAAGCTGGTGAATAAGCGCTGATGATTGATATCACCCTCTCCCGGGAAGCTTTAAATCCTGTACCAGGTCCCGTGCCACATCGCGCCACGCCTGACCTGTTGAGCATGGCCTGGCGAAATGTCATGCGTACCCGACGTCGGACCTGGCTTACCGCCGGCGGCATCGCCTTTGCCATTCTACTGCTTGGTTTAATGAGGTCACTGCAGGTTGGCGCATTTATCGGCGCGGTCGACAACTCGGCGCACATTATGCTCGGTCATATTCAGCTACAACATCCTGCCTATGAAGATGACCCGGCCGTTGAAAACAGTATTCGGGGCGTTGATAACATCATCAAAGACGTTGCATCACAGCCTGAAGTCGAAGTCGTTTCTGCCCGGGCACAATCTTATGCGCTGACATCTTCCGGTGAACGTAGCTTTGGCGCCCAGATTATCGGTGTGCAGTATGAACAGGAAGCAAAGTGGTCAACCCTGATCAATATGCAGGTGCAGGGCAGATACATCCAGAGACCTGGCGAATCATTTATTGGCTCTGCCCTGGCTCGCAACCTGGGCATCTCAATCGGTGACGAACTGGTCATTCTGGGCACAGCTGTCGAAGGCGGTGTGGCGGCACTGGTCACCGAAGTCGTCGGCACCTACACCAGTGGACAGCCTGAACTGGACCGGGCCATTGCGCAGGTGTCCCTCGAAGACTTTCGGTATGCATGGAACCTTGGCGCCGACGAAGCCCATGCCATCGTCATCATTGCTGAATCCGTGGAAGCCAGCGAGCAACTCGCTCCGCAACTTGATCGTACCGGTGTTCGCAGCCTGAGCTGGCGTGAATTACAGCCTGAAATGGTACAGATGATAGAGTTGAAGCTGATCGGTACGTACGTCATGTTTATACTGGTGGCCATTATCGTCATCTTCAGCGTCGTCAACTCTTTTATGATGATCATTTTTGAGCGGATGCCCGAGTTTGGCATGCTCATGGCTGTGGGCATGCGTGTTCGCCACATCATTATCCAGTTGCAGATTGAGGCATTATTCGTCTGTCTGCTTGGTATCGTTCTGGGGTTGGCAATAACGGGTTTGGGTATTGGCATCCTGAGTGAGACGGGAATCCCGTTACCGGAGCTTGCGGACGAAGTGTTACAGGCCATGTCGATGCCCGACCGAATGTATCCAGTGTTTTCAGAGGGTTCACTCTACTTTGCCATTCCTGTGATGCTGGTGGGAACTCAGTTCGCCGCAATCATCCCGGGCCTGCGACTGAGACACATTCAGGCCGTTCAGGCTTTGCGGGCGGCAGAATAGCTCATGCCGATAACACTGTTAACGCAACTGAGTGTACGCAACATTATTCGGCATCGTCGACGCAATCTCATGCTTTTACTGGCGATTGCTGTAGCCGTCTTCACCGTCATGATGGCGAACACATTCATTCGCGGTATGCAGCATGACCTCAGGGAGCAGGCCATCGACAATCTGAATGGCCACGTCAGAATTCATGCACCCGGCTACCTTGATGATCCCGGCATCGAACGTGGTTTCCTGCCAGAGGAAGGCTGGGAGGCAACGGCCATCAGCGACGAAGTTGCTGGCTGGGCCCATCGCATTCGCATTCCGGCCGTCATCATGAGCGAAAGAGAGACTCGAGGTGTTCAACTGGTAGGGGTGGACCCCGAACGCGAGACCATCTCCTTTCTCAGCAAAGTGACCTATGATGGAGAGCCCTTAAGCAATTCATCAGATAGACGCATTGTCATTGGCCGGGAAATGGCGGTACAACTGGAGACACAGCTGGGTCGACGGCTCGTGATCATCACGCAGGGCGCCGATGGACTGAATCGGGAAGCGGGGTTCAGAATCGCCGGCGTCTACGATGCCCAGGGCAGCGGTATGGAGAAGCAATTTGTTTTCACGGGAGTTACCGCCCTGCAACAATTGGTGGATACCGAGCTTGTTACTGAATTATCAGTTCTATTGGTCGACGCTACCGGGCAATTGAATCTGCTTGATTCTCTGCTCGAATTCTTTACTGATCTTGAGGTTAAAACCTGGCAGCAACTGGAACCCATGGCGGCTGCATTTTTTCTGTTCGCGGATAGTGCGATTTTCATCTACTTTATCATCGTCATGACCGCACTGGTCTTTGGGCTGGTCAATACGCTGGTGACATCCGTTATGGAGCGGACCCGAGAACTGGGCATGCTCCGCGCAGTAGGCATGCGCCCGGGTGCAGTAGTCATGCAGGTTGTGCTTGAGTCCACTTTCATCATGTTGATTGGCATCGCCATTGGCATCATTCTCGGCTGGCTGGTGTTTCAGATACTACCTTCCGAGCTGGACCTGTCCTATTTCGGTCAGGGTATGGAAAGGTATGGCGTACCTGAAAAACTCGTCCTGCGACTGTATGCGGCTGACGTGGTGCTGGTTGCCGTACTCAGCATCGTATTCGGCGTGTTAGCCAGTCTCTATCCGGCACTCAGGTCCGTTAAACTCACGCCAGTGGAGGCACTTCGAAGATGAGCGATGTGGTTGTTCAAGTCATCGGCGCGTGCCGTACCTATAGTGAAGAAGCAGTACCCGTTCATGCCTTGCGAGGCGTAAACCTCGAGGTGCGTCGCGGCGATTTTATCAGTCTCGCCGGGCCATCAGGCTCGGGTAAGTCGACGCTGCTGAACCTGATCGGCGGCCTGGACCGGGCTGATAGCGGAGACGTCATTGTCGATAGTGTGAGTCTCTTGGGAATGAATGAGAATCAGCTATCTGATCTCCGCCTGGAGAAAATCGGCTTCGTTTTCCAGGCGTATAACCTGCTAACAGTGCTGACAGCCAGAGAGAATGTCGGTTTCATCATGCAGTTACAGGGTATTTCCAGGTCTGAACGTTCGCAACGAGCCATGGAAACTCTGGGAACCGTTGGACTTGAGGAGCTTGCCGACAGACTTCCCGGCGATATGTCCGGGGGCCAGCAACAGCGTGTAGCTATCGCACGGGCTATTGCTACACGGCCGGTTTTGCTGCTCGCAGACGAACCCAGCGCCAATCTGGATACAGGTACCACCGGAGAGTTGTTGGAGCTGCTCAAGGAACTCAATGAGAAACATGGGATGACCATTATTACCGCCACCCATGACCCTATGGTGATGGGTTATGCCAGTCGTCAGGTATTCCTGAGGGACGGGGCCATTGTAGAAGATACATGAAACAACTCACCAACTGCGTACTGTGCCTGGTCGGCTTGTTGGTATCCACAAATGCAACTGCGCTGGAACTGGATGTCCGCCTGAAATGGTTTGGTACCGTAGCCTTTCTCCCCGATCACGATATTCAACGACTGCAGACCGGCACACCTGTCTATGACAATGGAGCCGACCTCCGGTTGCTGTTTCGTCATAAATGGAGTGCGCTCAATTTGATTGTGGACCATTCAACCACTGTCATCTCTGGCGATTCATTTTCGTTTGACAGTGCGCCACAAACCTCCCTTGACCAGACCATCGTTGATGACGATGCCCGCATCATGGATCTGACCTTCGAGATTGAAGACGGCGACAGACATCGCAGCCTGCACAGGCTCGACAGACTTGCGTTGCAATACAGAAGCGGACCCTGGGCTTTGACATTAGGTCGACAGGCAGTGAGTTGGGGTAATGGACTGGCTTTTTCTCCCATGGATATTTTTAGTCCATTCGCACCGACCATCGTGGACCAGGATTACAAGGCCGGAGATGACCTGCTGCTGATCGAGCGGTTATTCGAAAACGGCAGTGATCTGCAATTTCTCACGATTGGACGTCGTACCACCTCTGGTGATATCTCCGGACAGGTAACCAGTACGGCGATGAAATGGCACGGTTTTGCCGGCGAAAACGAATGGGAGGCACTCGCTGCAAAACACTACAACGATCAGGTGTTCGCGGTTTCCGGCATGCTGCCGCTGGGTGGTGCAATGCTGCGATCAGATATCGTCGCGACACGGCTTGATTCTGGCAAAACACAGGTCAGTGGCGTCATAAATCTGGATTACAGTGTCGTCATCAACGACATGCTGGTTTATCTGTTTGCAGAGTACTATCGAAATGGATTCGGGATGCGCCGGATGCCGGACAATGTCGGACTGATTCCTGAGTCGCTTCGCGTCCGGCTACTTCGCGGCGAGGTATTCAATGTCATGCGCGACTATGGCGCTCTGGGTCTGACAGTACCCTGGCACCCGTTATTGAACCAGTCGCTTACGTTGCTGGTCAACCTGCGCGATTCGTCTTCTCTGTTGCAGACATCGATTACCTATGAACCGGGAGATCACCAACGCATTCAGTTGGGAATGATGCAATCCCTCGGACGTGGCGGTGATGAATTTGGTGGCATCCCTTTGCAGGACAAAAGCATCACATCAGGTGGCGGTACCAGGGGTTTCATTCGCTGGCTGTACTACTTTTGATCCTCAGTCAAAGCACATTTCTTTCAGTTGAAATATCGTCTGGTCTCTTCAGAGCCTTCAGCGGGCAAAGAAAATTCGCCTGCCGCTGTCGCGGAGCAAACAGGCCGGCTTACCTGGATTTTCTTCGTCATGTTTGATGAGGCTTGTTTCATTAACGAGTGTGTTCGCAGATGGCTTTGGGGCATTCATTTGCTTCAGCGTCTGCGCGTCCCTCCCGGATTCCCTCGCTTCCCCCGCATGCCTGTAGTCATGCTCCTCCAACTCGGCGCTCCGACATTATGCTTACGCAAACGAACACCCCAAAGCCATCTGCTGTATGCCGGGAATAGTGTGTGTTTGATAGCATCGTACGGGGTGGCTGCCCCGAAATCCGGGTTTAGAAACAATTTGTTTGATGAGAGGGGCTGCCTGCTACTGTTCTGCTCCAGCCGCGTCGAGACGGTCGAGAATGTCATCCGTCAGGGTCAGGTCGAAACCAACCAGACTCTCGCCCATCTGGTCCGCCGTACTGGCGCCTGATATTGGTATGACACCACGTCCCGTCATCCAGGCCAGGATTAACTGGTTGGGTGTGACGCCTGTCTCTTCTGCGATCTGGAATAATACTGCTTTACGCACATCTGAATCGCGATGATGGTACTGCCGCTGTATCTTGCGGTCTTCCCGAATGTAGGCGCCGCCCAACAGGGGCGAATAGGCAACCAGTTGAAAGTCCCGTTGTGCACAGTATTCGAGCAAATCATCATTGCAGGACTTCTGAAAGCCGAAATTGGCATCAACCCGTGGACGCAGGTAGGTATAACGCTGCTGAACGCAGCAGAAGGCTGTGATATTGTTGGCTGTACTGACAGCAGCTGCCTCTGCCAGCCGCCAGGCTTTAAAGTTGCTGGCGCCAACATACTTTACCTTGCCTTCCCTGACCAGTTGGTCCATGGCGCCCAACTGATCTTCCAAAGGCACTGAGCGATCATCACAATGAAAGTAATACAAATCAATATGATCAGACTGAAGGCGTTTCAGGCTCCGATCACACTCCTGCAGGATGTGTTCCGGTTTAGACGACATTGGAGCATCCTTGGCACGCCCACCCATCTTGGTCGCCAGGACAATCTGATCCCGGTTACCTCGATCAGTCATCCAGTTGCCCAGCATGGTTTCGCTTTCGCCGCCCTGGCCGTTCCAGATAGCATAGTTGTTGGCGGTATCCAGAAAGTTACCGCCAGCCTCAACAAATTGATCAAGCATGGCATAGGAGACTGCTTTGCTGTCGCGGGAACCAAAGCTCTGGCCACCCAGGCAGAACATGCTGACGTCAAGGTTGGTGTTTTTTAAGGTGGTTGTTTTCATATGCTTTTCTCGATTACAAGGTTAAATTATTCTGATTTGTTATACTCCGGGTTCGTTTTTACAGCCCTGGATGACTCATGGTACATTATCGAGTATATCAACTGAGCGATCCGAATTCGTCCCTGGCAACGAACCTTGTTCGCGCGGTAAGAGAGACTGTAGCACCGTCATTGCAAGCCGGAAACGTGCAGATATTCGGTCTGTTTGGAGGCCGCTTCGGTCTTGCCACGAATGAGGTCTACCTCGTGACCAGCAACGAAAACGAGCAAGGTGATTTCACTGCCTTGCCAGGCGACTTCGAGATTATTCAACAGACGGACCTCGTACCGACTGTCAGACCAATCGATCATACACCTCGAGAGAAACCGGGTATTTATGTATTTCGCTGGTTCAGGGTTTTCAATCGTGATGTTGACGAAATCGCAGATATATCCAATAAAGCGTGGAACAGTTTTGAGGAAAGTTTCGACTGTCAGGTACAGTGTCTATTCGCGGAACCCGATCGAACATCCGAGATTGGCACAATGTTGCTCGTGACCTGGTATCGGGATCTGTCAGTCTGGGAGGAATCACGAAAAGCTCCTGACGAAGCCCGCGCGTTGTTCATCAGACGACAGGAAATGACTCTCAAAGCGAAGCCGATCGCGACACAACTGATTTAAACAAATTCAGAGTTTGCGCCGGAACAAGTCAATAAGCCGTTCCCAGTGTCGCTCTGCGGCCTCCTCGTTGTAGGCTGCGTCACGCTCGGGAAACACAAAACCATGACCGGTCCCGGGATACCACTCGATTCTGTAGTCTGCGCCAACCTGCTTCAGATGCTTTTCCAGCGCCTCAATCATCCCCTCCGGAACGTAATCGTCGTTCTCGGCACAACCGAAATACAGTTCACCATTGACGCGATCTGCCAGCAGATGAGGAGAGTCCTGTTGATCGGAACACAGCATGACGCCGTGTATCGACGCCGACGCCACTACCCGCTGTTCCAACGCCGCCAGTGCAAAGGCAAACGGTCCACTCATGCAGTATCCCACACAACCTATGGCGCCTGCACGTGCAGCCGAGTCACCGGTTGAAAATTCGAGCATTGCTGCAACGTCCTGACAGACTGCGGGAATACTGAGTGATGCCATGTGCTCACGCATGACGTCCCGGCCTTCGGTCACCACGTCGAAAACCGGGGTACGTCGGTAATACAGGTTCGGCAACATCACATAAAAACCCTTTGCCGCAAGCCTGCGGGCCATGCCGTGCAGTTCTTCACGCTTGCCCGGTGCATCCATCAGAAACAGGATCAAGGGGTAGAGACCATCCCCCTCAGGATGAGAAATGAACGTAGTCATGTCCCCGTCAGGTGTTCGAATTTCAAAATCGCGATCAATCATATTTACCTTCTTTCAAAAAGTGAGGTGCGTTATTATTATTAAATATACATATCAAGGGAGAAATAAAACAATGGGGAAAAAAGTTATCGTTATATTTTGTATCATTGTATTAACAAACAGTTGTAGTGGAATAAAAAGTGGTCCCTCCATTACCAGGACAGATGTTCAAAAAGTTATAAATCAAATCCCACAATCAAATCTTGTTTTACCAACAGGGACATATAAAGGCTGTGTCACAGTACCAGGAAGTGCTATTCAAAGGGCAATGGTGGGATTTAAATTTACCGGTGAAGAATGCTCTTTTAGCATTAGTTCAAGTAACAAAGTCTCTGTCAGTTTTCTGGGAAATACTAACATTCAGGTTCATAGCACCGGTCCGGCGAGATATCCCGAAGATGTTTATATTGCAGAATTGGACAATAATCAATTACTGGTTATACAACATAACACTCACGGAAGTTTTATAACTGCTACCCTCACCGCTTACGATAAAAAGAATAATGTCATCTATGGTAATCAGGGTAATGGGAGTTACATTAAACAATGTTTCCCAATCGATAGAAGATGTAATTAGTATGAGGTCGGAGTAAAGCGCCAGCTAATTGGGGGAGACAGCAATCATCTATGTTTTGTACAAAACATATTGTATAAAACTATGACAAGCTGCTACACTTTCCCACACTTCACTCACAACGGCCGTTTAACCATGCAGGCAATCACTTTTTCACACCTCAGGACTCATGCCAGCGAACTCAAGGAAGCCCTTAAGCGGGGTGAAGAGGTTGAGCTGACCAGCCACGGTCAGGTTATCGGCATTATCAAACCCAGTGCAAAAACAACGAACAAGAAAGAGAGAGCAGAAGTATTACAGGGCTTTTTCCAGTTGGGAGAAGATATTTCCCTGGAAACCGAGCTAGAGCGAATAAAGGCCGGCAGAAAGGGACGCGATCATGCTATTTGATACCAATATTTTTATTTATCTGGAAAAGCGAAACGTCAAAGCCATCACGCTGATAGAGGAAACAGAAAATATACACATCAGCGCCATCACCTACATGGAGCTGATCCAGGGCGCAAGTAATAAGAGCAAGGTCAGACTGGTTGAAAGGCTGTTGCAAGCGTTCAATATCCGCATACTGGAACTGAATGAAAATATCAGCATTATCGCTCGCCTTCTGATAAAACAGCATGCTCAGAGTCATGCCCTGACGCTGGGCGATGCTCTAATCGCAGCCACGGCCATCCAATCCAACTTTGAACTCATTACGGCAAATTACCGGGATTTTCGATTTATTGATGGTTTGGAACTCAAGAATTTTGTACCTTCTTGAGAACAATAGCCCATATCCGCAGGCGCATCGACCGCTTGGTGAGCGCTTATCAGGAGGCGCTGATGACCATCGATGAATTGCGGGAACGAATGCCGGCATTGCGCCGCCAGGAGCAGGCAGTTCATAGCGAATGGCAGTCCGTCGTGGATCACGTGCAGAACAGGGAAAGATATCTCCGGATTGCCGAAACCCTGACTGACTTTCTGGTACGGTTGCGCCCGGCGGCCGAAACCATGGACATCCAGGAACGACAGCGTATAGTTCAGCTCTTGGTCAAGGAGGTGTTGGTGGGTGAAGATACCATCGTTCGTTGGCATGAAAATCATCGGACAGCCTCCCAGGAACAATAACCATGAAAATTGGAATATCAGTGACCAGTGCCTACCAGACGAAAGACGTCCGGGAAGGTGCTGCCCAGATGATTGCCAGAGCCAGAGAAGCGGCCGATGCGGGACTCGATTCCCTGTTTGTCGGCGATCATCACACGATGCCGACACCCTATTACCAGAATACGCCGATGATAGGTCGAATGTTGGCTGAATGGGACCATCGCCCTGCCGGAGCGTTGTATCTCCTGCCACTTTGGAATCCCGTACTTGCCGCTGAACAGATTGCCACACTCTCCTGCATCGCCAAAGGACCCTTTATCATGCAGTGTGGATTGGGACAGGGCAGACACCAGTTCAACGCCATGGGTGCAAACATCAGGTATCGGCCTTCCGCATTCGAGCAGTCCATAGAAGTACTCCGGGCTCTCTGGCGAGGAGAAACCGTATCACTCAACGGACGATGGCAGTTTGAGAACGCAAATATATCGCCGGTTCCTCCTGAAAAAATTGACATCTGGATAGGTGCGTCAGCACCCGTCGCCATAGACCGCGCAGCACGACTGGGGGAAGTCTGGCTCGCAGAACCCGGCATGACGATAGACAAGGCTGAACAATCCCTGGGAGTCTACAGAGATGCACTGGGCAGACACGGGAAGAGCGACCCAACTACAATTGCAATCCGAAGAGATATTTACGTGGCTGAAAGTGACCAGGATGCGGACAGTGTTAAACAGTACGTTTCGGAGAAGGGTTACCGGGGATTTGATCCCTCGGCACTGGTGATTGGTGATGCCGCTTCAGTGGCGAGACAATTGCATGCGATTGTGGAACTCGGGTATACGGACATCATCATTCGCAATCTCCATCCAAATGGAGAGAAAGCAATTGCATCCACTCAAAGATTGCGGCAGGTCAGGCAAAACCTGGGGTTATCGGTGTAACAGTAGACTCAGGTCCAGCTCATCGTCCTTCATGGGCGGGCACCAGAAGAAACTGGTACCAAGAGGCACACTGAAGTTAAACAGGCTATCAGTAATGCCGTCATTCAAACCCAGCATCTGCTTCATCAAGGTGTCAAAAGCCGTAAAACTGTGACCAAAAGCCACAAATACCAACCCGTCTCCTGTAAGGTCTGAGTAAGGCATTGACCTTCTCAGAATAAATGCCTCGGGATCAAAGGTCTCCTGTGCAGTACGTTTGACATGTGCAGATGCCGGAGCGTCGTCAATTTCCTCGTTGTCAGAAAGGCGGCGGCCAATCGTAAGATCCTGCTCTTCCCGGGACCAACTCCGGAATCTGTCGAGATCGTGCTGCCATTTCTGTATCGCAACAAAACTGCTTCCAGCAGTTTTACCAAAATCAGAGGCGACAACAGCGGCACTTACAGCCTCTTCTCCTTCAGGATTTTCGGTACCATCAACATAGCCTGTGAGGTCACGGCCTGTGTCATACAGGAAACCATTGATCATATCTTCCAGATTACAATGCTGTGCAAGCCGTTGCTCAATCGCCAGCGCCAGTCTCGTGAGTTCTCCCGGATCATCTCCGCGTAACCAGAGCCAGAGTGCATAAGGCAGTGCGGCTATACCAACGCCAGAACCACTGTACACCGGAGCAGTGATACTTCCGGGAACGCTGCTGCCGGTAAAGTCGATGAAAGGCTGGCCGAAACCGGCAACTACCTGCCCGCCATCTACAAATGACTTTAATTCCGCCAGCAAGACTTCAGCTTCCGCATCCCATGTCAGACTGAAAAACAGATGACGTACATGCTTTGGCACTTCAGCCAGAATTCCTGTTTGTGTTCCCATAGCACCAGCTTTCCTTTACATCACCCGCTGACCTGTTATTCGCTTCAACTTTCACAGTCTGTTAATTTTTTGTGAAGCTACGGATTTGTTATTCCTTACAGCACCCGAATCCTTAATTTTTCTCATGGCGAATAGTCGCCAGATCAAAGGCCGCGGAGATAAGTTCCTTTGTATATTCGGTCTGCGGATTATCAAAGATCTCGTCGGAAGTCCCGCTTTCAACAACAACCCCGTCTTTCATCACAATGACATGGTTACTCAGTGCCCGGACCACTTTAAGATCATGACTGATAAAGATGTAGGTCAGATCATGTTTGTGTTGCAGGTCACGCAGTAAATCGACAATCTGTGCCTGAACAGACATATCCAGTGCCGAAGTCGGTTCATCCAGCACCAGCAATTTTGGTTTGAGAATCAGCGCCCGCGCAATTGCGATTCGTTGACGTTGACCGCCGGAGAACTCATGGGGATAACGGTCCTGTGATGCAGGATCGAGCCCGACTTCATGCAGGGCATCACCTACTCTCGCTCTGCGTTGTTCCGTCGTTAAATGCTTTTCATGGACCAGCAGTCCCTCTTCTATAATCTGGTGAATCGACAATCTGGGTGACAGACTCCCGTAAGGGTCTTGAAAAACAATCTGCATATCACGCCGAAACGGTCTCAATTGTTTTGATTTCAAGCCCTGCAATTCTGCTCCCTCAAGCAGGATTTCACCATCGGACTTCACCAGCCGCAGGATCGACATGCCCAGGGTAGTCTTACCGGACCCGGATTCACCAACGACACCGAGCGTCTGTCCTGCAGATACCTGTATCGACACCTCGTTGACTGCCTGCAGATACTTGCTGACAAAGAAGAACCCCTTGGTCAACGGGAACCTGACATTGATATTGTTGCACTCAAGCAACACTTTGGATGATTTTATTTCAACCGGATTCCCCTTCGGTTCCGCTGCCAGCAGGTGACGGGTATATTCATGCTGCGGATTCTGGAAGATATCTTCACAATTTCCCTTCTCGACAATCTCCCCCTGGGTCATTACACAAACCCGGTCCGCCATCCGTCTGACTACTCCCAGATCATGAGTAATCAACAACATCGCCATGCCCAGACGATCCTGCAGATCATTCAGTAATTCCAGAATCTGTGCCTGAATAGTAACGTCCAGTGCCGTTGTCGGCTCATCCGCGATCAGCAGGTCAGGTTCATTGGCAAGTGCCATGGCAATCATCACCCGCTGCCGCTGGCCACCGGATAGTTCATGTGGAAATGAACGCATTTTTTCTTCCGGATTCTGCAGTCCAACCAGTTTCAGGAGATCGAGAATGAGATCCCTGGAATTGTTAACACTGATGCCACGGTGAATCAGAAGAATTTCACCAATCTGTTTTTCGATACGATGCAGCGGATTCAACGATGTCATCGGCTCCTGAAAGATCATGGTGACCTTGCTGCCGCGGATATTGCGAAGGACCTCGTTGCTGGCGCCCATGGTTTCGAATCCATTGACTTTGACGGAACCGTTCGGGTGACTTGCAACGGGATAGGGTAACAGTTGAAGTATAGACAGTGCGCTAACGGATTTACCAGAGCCCGATTCCCCTACCAGGGCAACGGTTTCTCCCTTCATAATGTCAAAACTGACGTGTTTTACCGCCTCTACATTGCGGAAATTGACGGATAAATCCTCAATTTTAAGGACTTCTTGCGGTACCGATTCCTGTCGTGTCTCCAATGCACTCATGCAAGATTTTCCAATATCAATTACCGAACCTGCGCATAATACCTATTGTGGAGTTCATTGTCAGTGGCCCGAAAACGACATTCTCCCCAACATTCAACCTGCCCGCCTTATTGTTATCGGTTATACACGGGACCGTTTAGTCTTAATCATCGCCTGGAATCCGACCAGTACCTATCGTCATACCAGCGGGAATCGTATCAGTTCGGGCTACTCACTTGTTGAGATATAGGCGACTCTGACTGTGTGAACATAGCCACAATCCTGCAGAATAAATCCAAAGCCAATACGGCAAGCCGAATTTCCTCAGCACTTTCCATGTGGTACACCGACCTCCGTGAGAGTCAATTACAGGTACAGGGCAACCTCCGGCGCATCAGATTAGTCGTTTGAGGAAACGTGTCCCTCCGGCGACTTGAATAGTGATATGCGATTACCAGCGATGTCATAGAAGATTGCAATCGCATCAAAGCCACCCGGAATCTCTGTCGGAGGCATAAGGGCGCTACCGCCCAATCCTACGGCTTTATCCAGATACGCTTGCAGGTCATCAACCATCACAGCGATGGAAACACTGTTTGGCGGCATTTCAGGCGTGTGCTGGAAGAGACCTCCTCCTATGCCATCAGGTTCCTGCTGGATAAGTCTATAGTTATTCTCCTCAAGGAAGTTTATCTGCCAGTCAAACATCTGGATATAGAATTCGGCAAGCGCCTCTGCGTCGCTGCCTCCCACCTCGAAGTGCACCACCGGTGGGGCATTGCCCTTGGGGGGTATTTGGTCAGCCATTTCAGTCGGCGGCAAATGCAGTCCCATATAGTTTCCGGCAGGGTCTGTGAACATGGCAATTGAGCCCGAGTCAGGCGCTATCTCCATCGGAGGAATGATAGTGTTCGCACCCAGACCAGACGCCTTATCGAGCGCGGCTTGCAGGTCGTCAACCTGGATATAGACTGTCACATAGTTGCGAAAAGGCATATCCTCGCCAGATTGAAAGATGCCGCCGCCGATGCCACCCTCGTTCCACTGTACGAGACCGTAATATCCCATCTCCTCGCCCTGTGTCAGAACATCCCACCCGAACAAGTCCCGATAGAACTGTTGCAGCGAGAGCCCTTCGGGTCCGGCAATTTCAAAATGAACTATTGGGTTACCCATTTTTTCTCCTGATATATAAGGGAATGTGTATTTCGCATTGGCGTCAACTGGCCCTGGCCCGTCCAATAATGGCTGCACGCAAACCTTCCAACAATCCTTCCATGTGCGCCATGCGCTCTCGTAGTTCACCTGCCTCTTCCCCACCCATACATTACACCAGTCAGTCTGCCCATTCTCCCACACCTTCAATGAAAGAACCAAGATCGCATCGCGCACGAAATCAGCGATAATCAGGCGGCGGACCAGTTACTAAAGGCCCGTCAAATACTCTTTAAAACCATCAACGAACAGAACCAGAAGACAGGCTAAAAAACACCTCTCTTCAGACTCATTTTAGTATTGGAAAATACTCTGTTGATATCAGTCCGGATCCCCAGGTTTGATAACGTCGTCACGTTCCGCATCGAAGGCCACATGAAGCGCCATCTGAATATCCATCTCGTCACCGCGCCATTTGGTCTCCGCTGTGCTGGCGTCGATTCCAATGTGAGCCTGATCGTTCAACATCGACTGAACCCGATCATCCGCTTCCACAACGGGAAACTGTGGATGAATTGACCGCGGGATTTCTTCCTTGTCCTGGTTGATGAAAACAAAGTCCTGATCCTTAACCTGGATCTCATACACATCCTTGTGCAGTTGTGTGTGATGGAATCGGCACAGAGTAATGAGATTCTCCAGTTTTGTTTCACCGCCAGCCGCCCAGTGCCTGACATGATGTGCATCGGTCCAGAAGTGCTGGGTACACCCCGGATACCGGCATCCGCCATCGCGGATGTTCAGGGCATGAGCAATGGCGCGGGGTATCGTCCGGCTTTTGCGACCAATATTCAGGACCTTGCCGTCATCATCTTCAAGCACCACCCGCATATGGGTGTCACAGGCTAACTGGCGGGCGACCTCCCGGGAGAGGAACTTGTTGTTCTCGACATGGCAGATATCACCTTGATTGATCTGGTGATCGATATGCGCCTCATTGGCGTTGATATGCAGCAACACCTGGTATTTTTCGCTGAGGCTGGTGTGGGGAGACGACTTGTTGGCGGTTTCCAGATAATGTTCCGCCAACTGGGTCAGGGCAGACGCCTGATCATCCAGGATATCCGGTGGGTTGATATCCTGGATAAATGTTTCCGCGGAAACATTTTGAGATGCGTTCTCATTACCAGTCGAGTGCTGGCAGTGTAGTTGAGATTGAGACTGGATATGTGGCTGATCCTTCTGGCTCTGTGGCTCCGACTGGACATCTGACCGGGACGATGACTCATCCTGATCGTCCTGCTGTTGCGCCCGTTGCGCCATAATCCGCGCCTGGATCTGTTCCGGGTCATCACCGCGCTCCCGGCGGATCGCTTTACGCATCATATCGATCGCTTTGATAATGACCGCGCCTTCTTCCGCGGGCAACCGGCCTTCGAACAGATACATGCCGTCTTCATCAATGCGATAGTAGAACGCACGGTCCTTCTTCCAGAGTTCATCCGGATCCACTTCGGCATCCAGTCGCTGGCAAAGACGATACTTGCGAGCCAAATGTTCAATATGGCTGGCGGTGCCGTATTCGGCAATCATCAGCAGAAAGTCCTGGTTGTTCGGCGTACCGATGCGGGTGATGGCCCGGACTTTGGAGTAGCTGAGTTTACCCAGCCGAAAAGCCTCGTCGATCAGTGGCAGATCAGTCAGGGCACGAGCTACGCGCACTTTCTCGCGTGCGACCACTTCATTGAGACCGATCATGTAGTTGAGCCAGTGGGCGAAGGACTTGATACCGTCGCCCCACCAGCCATGGTTGTCATCGAATTCCGCGAGCAGTTTGAGGAAGCGATAGTCAGCGGCGTTGATCTCGCCGGCGAGCTTGATGATCTGTGGTTCCAGTTCTGCACTGCGGGCGCGTCGCTGCAGGCTGAGTTCAAGTGAATTCTCGGGGAAAGGTGTGGGTTCGGGGGATGTCATGGACTGAATCACTACTGTAATAGAATACAGTATATTATAGCTTAACTAATTTATATTACTACATTTATTATTAAATATTCTTTTCTTTTTGAGTACACTTTCCCCGGATTCATTCTCTATCCCCGAGAGACTTGAACAGACTATTCATCCGATCTGAAGCAGCAGTGTGACGCCCCCGGTTTTCTTCCAAAAATCCAATTGAGATCTTCCCTGGGCATATGCAGGTTTTGGTACAGTGCAAATTCCGGCTGTTTTCGGTCTCACACTGCAAGTGCTTTAAGACTGAAAGTGCAGGGATATGATTCAGTTTTATTTTCCTGGATCTGGATATCGGTATAGCCACCATAGAAGAATTGGGGAAATTCATGTAGAAACTCTATCCTGAATCGTGCTTCACAAAATGCAGTAACAATCTCGCCCATTGTCCAATTCCACTCGTAAGACCTGGTTGGAACTTTAAGATCTGGGTCCGTGTAATCACCCATGTTCTCGAATTCCCACACCTCCTTACGGAAATAGTTTCCCTGGTATCCTGATTCATCAGTGAGTGCACTTAGGAAAGGATGACCCTCGTAAATGTAAAAGATGCCCCCTTCATTTAACAAATGTCGCACAGTTTGTGCAAAACTTTTGACGTCTGGAAGCCAGCAGAGCACTCCTGTCGAACAGAATGCAAGATCATATTTTGATTGGACCTTGTTTCTTACTTCCATTATGTCTGCCTCGATAAAGTCAGCATCAATTCCCATTTTGTCGGCCAGCTTTCTTGCGTATTCCAGGGACTCCGACGAGATATCAATGCCAGTCACCCTGGCGCCCAGCAAAGCCCATGAAAGTGTATCGGTACCAATATGACAGAGTAAGTGCACCAGTTCCTTACCCGTGACTTCGCCCACCTCACTTCTAATAACTTCATTCATTGACATCCTCCCCCACCTGAAGGAAGGGGATTCCTGGAGCCAGCCTGCATTACGCAACTGCTGCCAGGGGTTCCTGCTTCACAGAGTTCGGCAACCCAATCTCTCCACAGGCTAACACGGCGTGCCCCGCCGCCAATATGTTTGACGCTGCCACCATATCGGCATTCTTGGCGTAGCCACAAGCCACACATTTGAATACAGCCTGACTGCGTCTGTTGTCACGGCTAATACAATCGCAAATTGGACATTGCTGACTGGTGTAGTGCGGTGGTACCGCAATGACCAGCCCACCCCGCCATGCCTGCTTGTATTCCAACTGGCGCCGGAACTCAGACCAGCCCTGATCCAGGACGGCCTTGTTCAAGCCAGACTTGGCCCTGACGTGGGACCCCGGATGATCAGCATCACCCCGTGCCGACCGACTCATGTTGGATACCTGCAAGTCTTCCACCACGATCACAGCTTGGTTTTCGCTGATCTCGTGGCTGATCTTGTGCAGGTAGTCGTGTCGACACCGGGTGATTTTCTGATGGATGCGTGCTATCCGCTGTTGCTGTTTACGCCAGTTGTTGGAAAATTTTACCTGACGCGACAATTTGCGTTGCGCTCTGGCCAGCTTCTGCTCAACCCGCCGGAAGCTGTGCAGGGGTTTGTATGCGGTACCATCAGACAGTTGGGCAAATATGGCAACCCCAAGATCAATACCCACCATACCAGACGATGGGTGAACCGGGGTTGGTACCTCCTGCTCCGTTTGCATGGACACGTACCAGCCATCCACCTGCCTGGAGATAGTAATATTTTTGACTTTGCCCTCTATTTCCCGGCTCTTGCGGAAACGCAGAGTCCCGATCTTGGGTAAATACACACGCTCACCATCAACCTTGAAGCCTTGCGGGTATCGGAAACTGTCTTTACCGCCACGCCTTTTAAATCGCGGCATCAGTTTGTTCGGTTGCCCCCTGTCGAAGGCGTCCTTAAAGGCTCTATCCAGTTGCATAATGCTTTGCTGCAGCACTTGAGAATGGCAAGCACGCAAAAAACTGTACTCGTCACTCGATTTCCACAGGGTTAACCAGAACGCCATTTCCGGGTACCACAGCAACGCCTGTTTGTGTTCCAGGCGGTACAGATTCATGGCCAGCATCTTGTTCCACACAAAGCGGGTACAACCAGAGAACTGGTGTAATTTGGCGGCGGTGTCAGGGTGGTTAACCCTAAGTTTGAAGCGGTATGCCTTACGTATCAACATGTCTCTATTGTACTGTATAGCCATACATGATACAACCGACCCAACCTTGACCTGACTGGTCAAGGGCGCCTTATATCCCCGCCCTGAAGGACGGGGTTTTACGGCGCGAAGGATAATGGTTTGCCAGCCAATAATCTATCAGTGTGATAGTTACGATAATGGGTTTCAGCGAGACCATCCCATCCGGCTTTATTCGATTGTGTGAATTTACTCACGGAATGCTCCATTTATTGACCATTATGGCGATTGATGTGACCGCTGATGCGACCACCATTAGTTGTCAGTCAGGGAAAAGATTCAAGAAATTCCGACCAACGAAAGGATGCCGGATTGTCCGGCTCATAACAATAGTCGTACAATCCCGAAGAGATAACTAAAGAAAACCAGCCGCAAGTGTAAGCAGAATAGAGGTCTTGAGAATGTCTCTAGAGACAAAAGATATGAATGAATACTACGACGTTGTTGTTGTCGGCGCCGGAAACGCGGCTCTATGTGCGGCATTGTCGGCGAGAGAATCCGGCGCCAGTGTACTGGTTCTGGAAAGAGCACCGGAATCGCAAAAGGGGGGGAATTCTCGATACACGGCCGGGGCAATGCGCTTTGTTTATGATGGCGTGGAAGACCTCAGAACAATTATGCCGGAACTGTCCGACGATGAAATCGCAGGGTCTGACTTTGGTACCTATACTCAAGACCAGTTCTATGATGACATGGGGCTCATTACGCAGTATCGATGCGACCCGGAACTCACCGAATTACTCGTTGAAAACAGTCTCTCCACACTGCAGTGGATGAAGAGCAAAGGGGTGAGATTTCTTCCCATGTATGGCCGTCAGGCGTTCAAAGTAGATGGTAAATTCAAATTCTGGGGAGGCCTTACCGTTGAAGCCTGGGGCGGCGGACCAGGACTGATTGACAATCTCTACAAGGCAGCGGCGGTTCATGACATTCCAGTCAGATATGAAAGCCGTGTTATTGATATCGTCATGTCAGAAGGCATCACCGCTGGAGTAATCTTCAAACAGGGCGGCAGGCTGGCCAACATCGATTGTGGTGCAGTGATACTGGCCTGTGGCGGCTTTGAAGCAAACAGTGAATGGCGAACCCGATATCTCGGACCGGGATGGGAACTCGCGAAGGTTCGCGGAACCCGCTATAACACTGGAGATGGGATCAAGATGGGTCTGGATCTTGGCGCTGCTCCTCACGGTAACTGGTCCGGCTGTCATGCTGTCGGCTGGGACAGAAACGCTCCTGAATTTGGTGACCTTGACGTTGGCGATGGTTTTCAGAAACATTCATATCCCCTGGGCCTGCTGATTAACGCCAATGGTGAAAGATTTGTGGACGAAGGAGCAGACTTCAGAAACTACACTTATGCCCGTTATGGTCGCGAGATCCTCAACCAGCCAGCGCAATTTGCGTGGCAGGTTTTCGACAGCAAGGTGGCAGATTTGCTGCGCGATGAATACCGCATCAGGCAAGTGACCAGAGTTACAGCCGACACTGTCGACGCCCTCGCGACAAAACTTGAAGGTGTCGATGCAAATCGCTTTCTACAAACCGTCAAAGCGTTTAACGAAGCTGTACAGACAGATATACCATTCAATCCTGCCGTTAAGGACGGACGTAAAACCATTGGACTCAATATCGACAAATCCAACTGGGCAAACCCGCTGGACAGCCCTCCGTATAGTGCTTTTCAGGTAACCTGCGGTATTACCTTTACTTTTGGCGGACTGAAAATAAACGGAAATGCCTGCGTTGTAGACCAGGACGAGTTCGAAATTCCTGGTCTGTTTGCTGCCGGAGAGATGGTTGGCGGATTATTCTACTTCAACTATCCCGGGGGGACCGGCCTGACTTCCGGTGCGGTCTTTGGCAGGATAGCCGGTCTCAGTGCCTCGAACTATCTTGGAAAAAATTAGAAAAAGATCGCACTGCAAGCAACCAGCCCGGATTTCATATCGGTCAACGCTTCATTCACCTGGAAAAATTAATAAATTAGAAGATAATCACACTGCGAGCAACCGACCCGGATTTCATATCGGCAAACGCTTCATTCACCTGGGACAGTTCGATGCGTTTGGATACCATTTCATCCAGATGCAATTTCCCGGCAAGATAGAAATCTATAAACCGGGGCATATCAACGCGGAAACGATTGGACCCCATCATTGATCCCTGAATTTTCTTCTCCTGAAGGAACGCTGCTCCGGTGAGTTCAATCTTCACGCCGATTGGAATCATACCGATGATCGTCGCTGTACCCCCAGGGCGAAGCATACTGAACGCCTGTTCGGCAGTTTGCTTCAGACCTATAGCCTCAAAAGAATACTGAACGCCACCGCCGGTCAATTCGCGAACCTCTCCAACAGCATTCACATCGCTGGCGTTAACGACATCGGTCGCGCCGAATGTCTTCGCCATATCCAATTTGTTTTCCACCGTGTCTACGGCAATAATCCGACCTGCCCCGGCAAGTTCAGCACCGTTGATACAGGACAATCCAACACCTCCACAACCAATCACCGCAACCGTGGACCCGGGCTCTACCGCGGCAGTATGGAAAATAGATCCGACTCCCGTAGTAACACCGCAACCGATCAGAGCGGCACGATCGAGGGGCATATCTTCTCTGATTTTCACTATTGCATGTTCATGTACCAGCATCTGCTCGGCAAACGAAGACAGCTCTGCAAACTGCTGTACCGGCTGACTGTTCTTTGCAAGTCTCGGTTCTTCTTCATGGCCTCGTCTGGTCTCTGGATTGGCGCAAAGCGACAGATGTCCGGTAAGGCACATCTCACAATGACCGCAGAACACCGAGAGGCAGGTAATGACATGATCGCCGGGTTTCACATATGTAACGTTGGCGCCAACCTCTTCCACAATACCGGCAGACTCATGGCCAAGCACCATAGGTGTCGCCGCAGGATACAGCCCCTCTACAAAATGCAGGTCACTATGACAGACACCTGCAGCAGCTGTTCGGATCAACACTTCCCGAGGACCGGGTTTGGAAATTTCAATTTCTTCTACTTCAAGGGGTTTACCCACTTCTCTGAACACTGCTGCCTTCATGAAATCTTCCTTTCTTGATTAAACTGGATGGAAACTCAATTTTTACTATACGTAGCTTTGCAGTACAACACTACTGGAAAGACGGTCTGATTTGTTCGATCACATCCGGGGGATCAAAACACTGACTGGCCTGATGGTGGAAGATCCTGACATCTCCTTCCTCCAACACGAAATTATTGGTGGCAATCAGCCATTCCTCCGCCAGTTGTTCAAAACATATTACAGACATTATGTCCTGTTGAAAAAATATCCGTGAATTGTGGCAGAGGATAAACTGTTGTGCATTCTCATTGCTGAAAATATCCTGCCAGCTCTTCATGATTTCGTTTCGGTTGTACAGTCCACTCCAACCGGGATGAATACAGACGGGAGGCGTATGTCTTGACCAAAGTTTTTCCATCGCTTCAAGGTCACGATTGTTAAACGCAAGGTAGAAGGCCTCATTGGCAAATAGCACGATCTCTGGATTGACCATATCAGTTCTCTATTCCTGAATATTTGATTTCACCCTATCCCTCTGCTTCAATCAAATAGTTTAGAGCCTTCAGCGGGTTTATAAAGAGCCTTCAGCGGGTTTATACATGAGGACATATTGATGCCCGGAATTCTGGTAACCGGCTTCGCCCCTTTTAAAGGTCGTACCGTAAATGCATCCTGGATGACAGCAAGCGCCATTGCACGTACAGGGCTTGCCGATGCATTGGAGATACCCGTTGTCTGGGGCGCACCTTCCAGGATTCTCAATGAATATTGTCGAAACCAATGTCCTGACACTATTGTCGGTCTCGGTGAAGGAAACGTCCAGGGTTTTAAAATTGAAACCGTCGCACGCAATACCCGTGGTAAGATGCTCGACAATAGTAATCAATACCCGGGTGTTCAACTCATAGAACATTCGGGACCAGAAACATACACTACTGAATTTGACGTAGACCTTCTGCACAGGAACCTCTTGCGTGGTAACTTTCCTGTCCAGGTATCTTCAGATGCAGGTCAGTTTCTCTGCGAAGAGACCTTGTATACCCTGGAATCACTACGCCATATCCATGAACAGCTTCAACACGTCGTCTTTATTCACGTGCCGCCATTCGGCACTACTCTTACCGGTACCGGACAAAGATCCAGTGATACGGGTTTTTATAAAGCCTTTGGTCAATACCTGATCAATACGGTTAAAGAGATGCTGCACTCATCTGCAGCATAGACCCACTCCCATCAAACTTGACGCAGAAAATCCAGGTACGCCGGCCTGTTTGCTCCGCGACAGTGGCAGGGCAAGTGTTTCGCCCGCTGAAGGCTCCTGAAATCCGGGAATTCAGCAGCTGCATCCGCTAAAGTGACCGTGAAACTTGCCGTCTCATGTGGCAGCTACCATAATCAACAGGACCGACATATCGATACGGACATGAGTGTATGAAACCATCTCTGATTATTGCCCTGGGAATTCTGGTACTTCTCTTTATCGCTGCGATTAACATTCCGTTCGACCCAGAAGAAAGACGCCCTGGTACTCGATTGAGTGGCAGCCTGGCAGAGAATCAGGATACTGACTGGTCGTTTCTGACGGGTCGATCCAAGATTTATGTGGAAACTCGAACCCCCTGGCTGATTCCTCATTCCATCACTGTGAATTGCTGGGTCGAGGATAGCGTGCTCTACGTGGGTTGTCGTGCCTGTGACACAAAGCGATGGCCGAAGAATGTCGCCCGCGATAATCGGGTACGTCTACAGGTAGAGGGTAAACTCTACGAGCGAACAGCGATTAGACTCGATGACACCCAGCGGCGCAATATTCTTCAAATTCCAGCAGAGGAACCGCTGCCAGACATTGCAGTGTTCAGAATGGACCCTTGACATCCTCCCCCACCTAAAGGAAGGGGATTCCTGGCGCCAGCCTGCATTACAGCAACTGCTGCCAGGGGTCTTCAACGCCGGCTGATACAGGATCAGGTTGACACCAACCTTTAAAGCCACAACGAGAGGTGGTCAGAAAGACTGATTGGTGCGGTGGCGCCGCAATGACCAGACCACCCCGCCATGCCTGCTTGTACTCCAACTGGCGCCGGAACTCAGGCCAGCCCTGATCCAGTATGGCCTTGTTCAAGCCAGACTTGCATTGACGTGGGACCCCGGATGATCAGTATCACCCCGTGCCGACCGACTCATGTTCGATACCTTGAAGTCCTCCACAACGATGACAGCTTGGTTGTTCACTGACCGCATGGCTGACCTTGTGCAGGTAGTCGTGTCTTCACCAGGCGATTTTCTTATGCTTACGTATCAACATGTCTCTCTATTATACTGTATGGCCATACATGTTACAACCGACACAACCTTGACCTGGAAGGGTCAAGGGCGCCTTATATCCCCGCCCTGAAGGACGGGGTTTTACGGCGCGAAGGATAACGGTACTCACTGGTCTATTTCTGAGGGAACAGGTATTTCTGGAGACTGTCAGTGTGATCCGCCATCTACAGCGAGTAAGTGCCGCCGTTGTAAAACTGGCTGCATCGCTGGCCAGATACAGGGCAGCGCCCACGATTTCATCAGGCTGCCCACCGCGTTTCATCGGGATTGAACTGGCTGCCCGTTTTTTAAACGCATCCATATCCCATGCTTTACTGATATCGGTCAGAAATGGTCCTGCTATAATGCAATTCACCCTGACTTTTGGTCCCAGGGCACTGGCGAACGATCGTGTAATGGCATTGAGACCTGCTTTGGAGGCGCCATACGGCTCCGAGTTTGGGCTGGGATTTACAGATGCGGTACTGCTGATATTGATGATGCAACCACTACCCTCTTCCACCATGCGTTTACCGACATTGGCACTCAATCGAAATGGTCCCTTCAGATTGACGCCGACAACCTTGTCAAACAATTCTTCAGTAACCGCATCAAGCGAAGGGTATAGCGGTGACATACCCGCATTATTAATCAGCACATCAACTCTGCCGAATCTGCTGTAAACGGCTTCAACCATCTCGTCCAGTTCCTGCCAATGGCCTACGTGGCAACTATAGGGAAAGGCGTTTACTCCTAGTGCCTCCACTTCTCCAGCAACCTGTTCGCACACCTCAAGTTTGCGGCTGACAATAGCAATATGGGCTCCCTTGCGTGCAAATCCCAATGCCATGGAACGGCCCAGTCCCCTGCTTCCACCGGTGATTAATACTATTTTGTCCTTAAAATCCGTCATCTTTTGTCCTGTAATTCAGTTCTGTAGTTGGTTTCTGACAGGAAGTATAAATTCAGCATCCCAAGGCTGCGACATATTAATTCGACAATGTTGTAATGTCCTGAGAATGATATCTGGCTTCACAAGCGTTCATGGGAATAGAATATCAGCGCTGTTACTCCTGTCAGTGTAAATAATGGAAGAACTGATTTCAAAAAGGCTGCGTCACCGTGTTCGCGTTCTCGGCAATCTGCTGGGGCAGACGATGACGGCGCAATTGGGAGAAGACTTCCTGCAGAAGGTCGAACAGGTAAGGCTACTGGCCAAAACAAGACGACAGCAAGGCGGTGGTGATTTCCAACAACTCCAGTCAATCCTTGCGGGTCTGGATGAAGATCACCTGATTTCCGTAGCCCGCGCCTTCAATCAGTTTCTGAACCTGGCCAACATAGCAGAACAGGCTGAAGCCAGCAGCATCACCAGCGAGCAGTTTCCGGACTCCTCTCATCTTGATACCTTGTTCGATACACTGACCAGCCGGGGGATTGAACCCGCTGCAATCGCCAACACGATCAAAAACCTGCACTGCGATCTTGTCCTCACTGCCCACCCAACGGAAATTACCCGTCGAACCCTGATTCAAAAATACAATCGAATCGCCAACGCCCTGGAAAACGTCAGAGAGGATCAGAAGTTAAGCGATAAGGATCGGGTAGAACTTGAGCGATTGGTGGCGGAAGTCTGGCACACCGATGAAATTCGCACCGAGAGGCCAAAGCCACAGGATGAAGCCATCTGGGGTTATGCGGTTATCGAGCATTCCTTCTGGATCGCTATCCCAAGGCTCTGGCAGGGTCTGGATCAGTTACTGCAGCGTTACACCGGAGAATCCCTGTCGCTGGAAAACGCACCTCTCACCATATCCTCATGGATGGGCGGTGACCGGGATGGAAATCCCAACGTCACTACGGATGTCACCGACGAAGTCCTGAGGCTTGCACGGTGGATGGCGGCAGACCTCTATCTGCGAGACGTTGATGAATTACTGTCGCAATTATCGATGTCGCGATGCAGTCAGGAAATTACCGATCTCTGCGCCGAAACTTCCCATGAGCCCTACCGGGTGTTATTACGGAATCTGCGAACACGTCTTAACGGAACCCGGGACTGGGCAGAAACTAAGGATCCGGTAAACAGTGAACTCATTCTGAAAAAAGACGATCTCTTCTCACCATTACATGCCTGTTACCGTTCACTGCACGAATGCGGCATGGGTATTATCGCCAATGGATTGCTGAAGCAGACCCTCATTCGATTGTCTACATTCGGTGTCACCCTGATCGAACTGGATATCAGACAAAGTGCCGACAAACACATGGATCTTATGGATGAGCTCACTATTTTTCTCGGGTTGGGCAGTTACAAATCCTGGTCAGAACAAGCACGCCACGATTTTCTGCTTGATGAACTGGTCAGCAAACGGCCGTTGATTCCAGAAAGTTGGGAACCGGATGGTGAAGCTGGTGAAACTCTGAGGACGATCCGGCTGATTGCCAACAGTGATGCGGACGGGGTGTCCTGCTACATCATCTCCATGGCCAGGAATCCATCCGACGTGTTATCCGTTATCCTGCTGATGCGTAAATCCGGTTTGCTGAAAACCCTTCCGATAGTCCCTCTGTTTGAAACTCTTGATGATCTGAACAACAGTGCATGGACCCTTGAACGTTTACTGAGAAACCGATGGTATCGGGAATACATCGGGGGGAACCAGCAGGTCATGATAGGTTATTCCGATTCGGCAAAGGATGCAGGACAAATGGCTGCCGCCTGGGCTCAATACCGGTCCCAGGAAGAACTGGTAGTAGCAGCGGAAAAATATGACATTGATCTCACTCTCTTCCATGGACGAGGTGGTGCGGCAGGACGTGGGGGTGAACCAGTGCGGCAGGCCATACTCTCCCAGCCGCCAAACACCATCAAGCGTGGCATGAGGGTAACGGAACAGGGTGAGATGATACGGTTCAAGTACGGCTCACCCCAGTTAGCTTTGAACAGTATGGATATCGTGCTGAGTGCAACCATTGAAGCCAATCTTTTACCCTCTCCGAAACCAAGAGAAAACTGGCGGTTGATGATGGACCGGCTTTCCAATATCTCCATGCAGAGCTTTCGTGACATAGTTCAGGATGATTCAGACTTTTCTGACTACTTCACCAGCAGTACCCCGGAAAGGGAATTAAGTCTGCTGGTGCTGGGCAGCAGACCGACACGACGGCAACCAGGGAATCAATCCATCAAGGCTCTGCGTGCCATACCATGGGTCTTCGCATGGACCCAAAAACGTCTGATGCTTCCTGCCTGGCTGGGTACCGATGCTGCTCTGTCGCAGGAATTGAGTAACCGGGATCGTTTCATCATTGACGAAATGGCTGCCGAATGGCCGTTTTTCCAGACTCAGCTGGACCTGCTGGAAATGGTTCTCAGCAAGGCGGATATTGAGATTGCCCAACGCTATGATGAAACACTGGTTCCGACAAATCTGCAATCAATGGGTGAGCAGTTCAGAAACCGTCTGGCCAGGTTGATTGACAGCATCAACAGGATCAAGCATCAGGATATACTGTTACAACACCTGCCAGCTGTCAGACGATCGATAGATCTTCGCGACCCATACACCGACCCACTACACTTTTTGCAAATCGAGTTAATTTCCAGGTACCGCCGGGATGATTCCAACGAACGAGTCAGAAAAGCACTATTGATTACCATTGCCGGTATCGCGGCAAGTATGAGAAACACAGGTTAAGGTGACCACACAGCGTATTACCATTGTCGGAGCGACTTCGGGTCCTGGAAAATCACTACTGCTGAGACTTGGACGCAAGGGTTACCAAGTGACAGGGATCGGCAGAGATCCCGAAAAAATTGAACAGATCAGACGAATCCTGCAAGGAAGCAAGGCTGTCATTCAAGCGATTGACGTAAGCAAGGATCAGTCTTTTCTTGAGGCAACAGACATTCTTGTGCATTGCAGTCGCCCGGACCTGGTCCATAATTTGTTGTCTGAAAATTTGTCACGTTTCATTGCTCTGGGTTCCACCCGGAAGTTCACGCACTTTCCCGATCAGCGATGCCGTGACGTGGAAACCATGGAACGGTTGGTGATGTCGAGTAGTATTCCCGCGACGGTTCTTCATCCTACGCTGATTTATGGTGCGGATGGATTCAGTAATATCGAACGGATTATTGGAATCGCAAGGAAGTCCCCGGTCATTCCTCTTCCCCGTGGCGGCATGTCGCTGATCCAGCCAATACATTGTGATGATGTGTCAGCAGCGTTGATGCACTGTCTGGACAATGCACGGGTAATCAACCAAAGCATCGTCATTGCGGGTCCGTCACCAATGACTTACAGGACATTCGTACAGAACAACCCTTGACCGCGATGAATTTATCGGCAAGCGTCATATCCATGCCCTGTTTCCTCATCAAAGCCCTTGCCGGGATAACCCGTTACCTGCCTGGTGTACCCTTGATAAAATCAGATGAGGTGCAGCGTTTGCTGGAGGACAAAAACTTCGACACGCATCAAATGCAGAATTTACTGTCAGTGATACCGCGCAGTTATGACACCGGCATCCGCCAGTATGCAGCCAAACTACAGGAATCAAGGTCTAAGCCCGGATAGTTCACCAAGGCGGAGAAATATTAATGTTAGCTGTAGGAAATTCAGTGGGTTACTGGATTTCTGATGAATTTGAGATGTGACAGATTGTGGCTGATCAACTTCAGATAAATCTGTTAACGGCTGTTAATTAGTGTCAGCCAGAAAACCTCTCTTAGTGACGGTATCCTGCTGCGTCCTGCGACAATTCGCCACCTTTCTGGAGTGTTTTTTGCCACCAATTCGGGCCACGACGGCGTCGACCGGCGGCCCGAGAGGACAAATTGGTGACAAACAGCCCCGGTCCCGTTGCTCAGGCACGGGAAACCACTCCCATCTCTCGACGGGGGTGATGGTGGGCTCCAGGTAGCCGGTCAGGCGGCGCGGCGTCGTTTAACACGTCGCCGCAACAGCAGTCCTATGCGGTGCAGGTTGGCGGCCAGCACCGACAGCGCGACCGTCTGCGCAAAGCCTTCAGCACCATGGGAGCGGACGCGATCAAGGCCGCGATGCTCAAGATTATTGATCGCCGACTCCACTGCCGGATGTTGCTGCCGGGTGCCGGCGAACGCTTCTTCTGCCTCGCGCTCCCGGTCGGCACGATTGTGCCGACCCTTGCGCGGCAGCGCATTCAAGTCGAGCAAGTCGTCAAGCTGCACCCGATTCTCCGGACTGTGAAAACCACGGTCGAAACTGCACACCCGAAAGTCGGGATGCAGCGCTTGCGTCTCCTGGATCATCGGCACAGCAACCGCCACGTCACCGCTCTGCCACAAGACCTTGTGATGCAGGATGAACTGGTACTGGTCCTCAATGACACAGACCGGAACCCCAAACTCCACTGGCTTGCCGGCCTTACCCTTCGAAACCCAGCGCGTGTGCTCCTCAAAGATTGAAAATACCTTCTCCTTGTGCGGGATCGTCTCGTCTTTCAGAAAGCGACGTTCAACCTGATCCATCTGGCGTCGGGCATGGGTAATCAGCCCCTGAATCACCCAACATTGCGCCTCCGCAACCGCCATTTCCTGCAACGCCTTCAGAGTCTCCTCGGCGCGCTCAACCAAGACCCGGCATTGCTTGACATACGCCGCCACCCGATCCGGCTGGCTCTTCGCGCGACGCGTCGAGCGCACGCGGTTGAACAAAGTCCTCACCTCTTGGGTGAGGTGCCGCCACTGACGCCAACCCACAACCCCGTGCTTCTTCGCCGCCGGTCCCGTCTCCCGGAGCAAACACCGCATCGCGTCCCACAGCAAACCGACATCCGTCGGGTAGTGTACGTTGGTCTCGACGACGAAAGAGTCACAACGCCCGCGCAATGGCTCGCCAGGCTTTTTTCCCGCCACCTACAAGGGTTCGCCCCGCAAGCGGCACGCTGTCGCATAGCTAACATGATTGTGGTAAAACTGCAGGTGCGTGGACAAAAGATGCCGGTCAGTCACTGGTGTGTCGTTGTTAACGGCACCCGACTACAAGAATGGCACGCACGGTATCGGCGTATAGTCACTGAAGGCATGGCATTAAGCATGACCTCGTATGGGAGATTGAATCTACCGCCACCGTGTGGCCCACGCACCTACACTAATCCAGATCATGAGGTAATATTCGACAGTAAGCAAGAACAAAAAACACACTTTGATGGAGATACACAGCAACGAGGCCTGAAATAACGTAAAAATTAATATATTTAAATCAATCACCTAAAAGATGTTAGATGGGAGTCTGCTGTGCCGGTCCCGGGTTCGAGGATTCTTAAAGAAAATATGCTTAATTCATCGTAACAATGGCATAGTAGCACCACAGAATTTAGCTATGGAACGGAGTATGTATCAATCAGTTTGCAATCAATTGCTGTCCCGCTTTGAGGAAGGTGTTGTCACCATCAGCTTTAACCGCCCGCAAGAAGAGAATCTCATTAACTATGCAATGTTGATGGCAATGCGGGAGTTATTCAATCAGGCAGCTAATGACGACCAGGTCAGAGCAGTGGTGTTGCGGGGGGAAGGCTCGAGTTTCTGCGCCGGTGATGACTGGCAGAATATGGGTGCATGGCCTGGGGAATTTGCCCATCGCAAACCCGGCGGTTCTCATGGAGCGGCGCCAATACCTGAACAGGAAACCATTAAAGCCCTGCGCAGCGTAATGAAGCCGACTATCGCTCTGCTTCATGGTTCAGTATTGGGTTTGGGATTAGACCTTGCAGCCGTTTGCGATCTAAGAGTGGCATCAACAGATGCCTGTATCGGCGATCCCAGAATCAGCCAGGGGAGAGCACCTGCAACAGGCATTACTTACCTGTTACCCAGGCTGATTGGTCTGTCGCAGGCCAGTCGGATTTTACTGATGGGAGAGATTCTGAAGGCAGAGGAAGCCATTCGGATACAGCTTATACATCAGTTGATTGACTCCCGAAATTTCACCACTGAAACCGGTGCACTGATTAAGAAAATAGCTGGACTGCCCACTCGGGCTTACGAAGTACACAAGCTTCAGGTATTACCGCAACTGGATATGAGTTTCGACGCTTCAATGACGCACTGTCTTGGTGTTCGGCAAACCCATGTCATTGAAGATCGCGCCGAGGGAGCCAAGGCCTGGCGGGAACGTCGGGACCCGGTTTTCAAGGGGCGTTAACATGAGTGAGAGTAATGAATTGCTGGTATCCGATGACGGTCCTGTTCGTCATTTGCGCTTTAACCGTCCCGGGCGCTTAAATGCTATTGATCTGGCCCAGCATGAGAGGATCATTAAAGAACTGGAAAGAGCGGAAGCGAATCCAGATATTCGTGTGATTGCTTTTTCCGGGGAAGGGCGAGCCTTTTGTGCCGGTGATGATTTGAATGCCGGTAAAGGAAGATCGGAGGCAATGCGTAAACGAAACGTGGACCTCGATATTGGCAGTGGCCCGGTGGTGCTGCTTGACGCCGCTGCCGTCATTCGCAATTTGAGTAAAGCCACTGTGGCGCTGATGCATGGTCATACTCTGGGGTCAGGCTTTGATTACAGTCTCAGTTGTGATTTTCGTCTGGCGGCAAATGATCTTAACTATGGTGATCCGAGAATTCATCGAGCCATGTGGGCAGCAGAAGGATGGTCTTATAAACTGGTCAGGCAGTTAAATCAGTCCATGGTGACACCGATTTGTTATCTGGGTGAAACCATGAACGCCGAACAAGCCCATTCTGCGGGATTGGTCCACAGGATTTATCCTTCGGGAGTAGATCTTCGAGACAGTGCACGTGAGCAATTGATGGCACTGGCGGAAATCGATCCGGGTGCTTACAGGACAACCAGGAAACGGTTAATGGAGGGGCTGGATTTGAGCTTTGATCAGGCGATGAATTTTTCACCTTAAAGTTCCTTTAATGAATAGACCATCCATAACGTTGCAGAACTTGAACACCGGACTCTTATGAAAACCTATCTGGTTGGCGGCGCAGTCCGCGACCAACTGCTGGGATTGCCGGTTACCGAGCGAGACTGGGTAGTCACAGGCAGTAGTGCAGAGGAATTGAAGAACCTTGGATACCGTCAAGTCGGCATGAATTTCCCCGTTTTTCTTCATCCGGGAAGCAGGGAAGAATATGCTCTTGCAAGAATCGAAAGAAAAACAGCCGAAGGGCATCAGGGGTTTGCAACCGAGACCGGCTCCTCGGTTACTCTGGAAGATGATCTGTACCGGAGGGACCTCACTATTAATGCCATTGCCCTGGATAACAATGGCCGAATTGTCGACCCGTATCACGGTCAGGAAGATCTGGCCGCGGGCATTCTGCGCCATGTTTCCCCTGCCTTCAGCGAAGACCCCTTGAGAATTCTCCGTGTCGCCCGATTTTCTGCACGATTCCCGAGTTTCAGCATTCACGGGGAAACACGCAATCTGATGTCGAATATGGTAGCCCGTGGTGACCTTGCACAGTTGGCGCCGGAGCGGATATTTATTGAAACCGATAAGGCACTGGCAACCAATTCGCCGCACGTATACTTTAACGTCCTCCGGGAAATCCGGGCAGATGTAGAATTATGGCCGGAATTGACCTCTGTTCACATTGACAGATTGGAAAAATGGCAGTCCGATAACGATGCTTTTCACGCCTTTGTTATATTGATTGCAAATCTCCCTGCCCAACAGATAAATAAATTGTCTCAAAGATTAAGCGTACCGGGAAAGTACCGGGAAATGGCTTCCCTTATCTCAAAATTTCACAAAACCTGGTCCAACGTGGTTAGTCTGTCCAGCCTGGATATCCTTCAGTCTCTGTACGACATCGATGCCTTCCGGCGACATGAGCGGTTCTGCACTCTCTGTCTACTCCTCACTCAATTTGCACAAAGCCGTGGTGAACATGTCGTCAGTCCGGACCCATGGCCCGGATATCTTGATGCGGCAAGGCAGGTATCTGCGGGAGAAATCTCAACCGAAATCAGTGGACCAGAACTTGGTGAAGCCATTAAATTGAAACAAATACAGCGAATCGAAAACCTGCGATGACCGATAAAGTCGTTTTAATCACCGGTGGCGCCAAACGGGTTGGCGCCCAACTCGTCAGGTTCTTTCACAACGCGGGCTACCACGTTATTCTGCATTACCATCGCTCGGTATCAGAAGCAGAAAACCTGTACCGGGAACTGCTTTCTGTCAGGCAGAATTCCGTATCACTATTCCAATGCGACCTGGTTAATATCCAGGACTGGAATTCAATCGCAGAACACTGTCTGTCTTTTCAGGGCCGACTTGATGTACTGGTCAATAACGCATCCGCTTTCTACCCGACTCCGACAGGAGAAGCTGTCGATCAGGACTGGCAGAATATTGTTGGATCAAATCTCAAAGCGCCGTTTTTTCTGAGCCAGAGTTTCGCAGCGGCGCTGACAGACACATCAGGTTGCATCATCAACATAGCTGACATCCACGGAACAAAACCACTTAAAAATTACTCGCTATACAGTATTGCAAAAGCCGGCCTCATCATGCTGACCAGGAGCCTTGCACTTGAACTCGCACCGGGTGTCCGGGTTAACGGTATAGCACCCGGCGCCGTACTTTGGCCTGCAGATTTATCGGAAGAGGTAAAGACCAAAATCCTCAAAAAAGTGCCTTTAAAACGGGCGGGGAATCCTGAAGATGTTGCTCGCACCGCTTTGTTCCTTGCGGAGGACGCCCCATACATAAACGGGCAGATAATCACTGTTGACGGCGGTAGATCCCTCACGTAACCCTTGCACTACGTCAGTCGGTGGTAGATCCCTCACCTAACCCTTGCACTACACCAGTCTGGATTCTCTCTCCAGGGCCCGATAGCCAATGTCCGTGCGGCAATACCGGCCCCTGTATTGAATCTGCCCGACTATTCCATAAGCTCTTCGTTGAGCTTCACTGACCGTTCCGCCCAGTGATGTCACGCCCAGTACCCGTCCTCCATTGGTAACAACCTTGCCGTTCTCAAGTCTGGTACCGGCATGAAAAACCTTGCCATTTACAACGCCCTCAAGACCTTCAATGACATCACCCCTGTCATAGTCATCCGGGTATCCCCCTGCCGCCATCACCACCGTCAATGCCGCTTCCGGTACAAACGTTATCCGCTGTCCTTCCAACTGACCATCAATGGCGTGATTACACAGCTCTGCCAGATCAGATTGCATCCTCAACATCACCGGCTGGGTCTCTGGATCTCCGAACCGGCAATTGTATTCAATGACAAATGGGTTACTTGCATCGTCGATCATGAGACCGGCATACAGGAAGCCGGTATACGGATGACCTTCCATGCGCATTCCATCGATCGTCGGCTGTATGATCCTGTTGACGATTCGCTCATGTACTGCATCGGTCACGACAGGCGCCGGTGAGTACGCTCCCATACCACCCGTGTTCGGACCCTTGTCCCCATCCCGGATTGCCTTGTGATCCTGGGATGACGCAAACGGAATAAATCGGGTACCGTCCGCAATGACGATGAAACTTGCTTCTTCGCCGTGCAGGAACTCTTCGATAACCACTCTGGAACCCGCTTCTCCGAACCGGTTGCCCGTCAACATGTCACGAATGGTTTTTTCCGCCTCTGTATGGCTATGTGCAATGACTACTCCCTTCCCGGCAGCCAGACCATCGGCCTTGATGACCTGGGGTAAATCCATTGTTCGTGCATAGTCAACAGCTCGTTCAACATCATCAAAACTGCCATAGGCAGCCGTCGGAATATCATATTTTTTAAGGAAATTCTTGGTAAAACTCTTGGATCCTTCCAACTGCGCGGCAGATTTTCCGGGTCCAAAACATCGAAGTCCCGCAGCAGTAAACTGGTCTACAGCACCGGCAACCAGTGGCGCTTCAGGACCGATAATGGTGAGATCAACTCCATTGGTTCCTGCAAAGGATATCTGGCCTGCAATGTCCATAACGTCGATATCAACGTTTTCGATACCTTCATCCAATGCAGTACCGGCATTACCGGGTACCACGAAAACCTTCTCAACCGTAGAAGATTGGATAACCCGCCAGGCAAGGGCATGTTCACGTCCACCACTGCCAGTCACCATTACTTTCATCTTTTCTTCCTGATGCTCAGTGCCTGAAATGGCGCATACCGGTCAAAATCATCGCCATGCCTTTCTCATCTGCCGCTTTGATGACTTCATCATCACGAATCGAGCCCCCCGGTTGAATCACGGCTGTAATTCCAGCTTCCGCGGCTGTATCAATGCTGTCCCGGAAAGGGAAAAAAGCATCTGAAGCCATAACGGACCCCGCAATCTGTAAACCCTCATCATCAGCTTTGATCGCTGCAATCCGTGCACTGTAGACCCGGCTCATCTGACCCGCACCCACACCGATAGTCCGGCAGTCACGGGCATATACGATGGCATTGGATTTAACGTGTTTTGCCACCTTCCAGGCAAACAACAAATCATTCATCTCTGCATCCGTTGGCGCTCTCTTTGAAACTACCTGCAGGTCTGTCTCCTCGTATAAAGACGTATCCCCGGTTTGCAATAACACACCGCCGCCAACGCGTTTGAAATCCAGATTGTCTTCACTTTCCGGATTGAAACTGCCACAAACCAGTAACCGCACGTTTTTCTTTGTGGCAAAGGCGGTTAGCGCCTCTACAGCGTATCCGGGAGCAATGACAACCTCTACAAATTGTCGTTCCACAATATCCGCTGCAAGCGCACTGTCCACTTCTCTGTTAAACGCCAGAATCCCGCCAAAGGCCGATGTCGGGTCTGTTTCAAATGCTTTCTGGTAGGCTTGATGGACGTCTTCAGATTCTGCTGCTCCACAGGGATTGGCATGTTTGACGATGACACAAGCTGGCGCGCTGAAGGCTTTGACGCAATTAAGCGCCGCATCTGTATCAACCACATTGTTGTATGATAGTGCCTTCCCCTGAAGCTGCTTTGCGTTAGCGACATTGGTACCGGCAGAGGGTTCGATACCAGTTGAAGGCTCTTTACCGGCTGAAGGCTCTTTACCGGCTGAAGGCTCTTTACCGGCTGAAGGCTCTATATAAAAAGCAGCCTGCTGATGCGGGTTTTCTCCATACCGCATCTCTCCGAGCTTTTGAAGATGCATGGTATAGGTAGAAGGGAATCTGGTTCTGCCATTTTCTGTAATTGCCCCAAGATAATTGGCAATCGCCGCATCGTAACGGGCAACATGTTCAAAGGCTTTCACCCCAAGCTGAAAGCGGGTTTCCTTACCCAGCGCACCATCATTGGCGTTTAATTCATCCAGAACGGGTTTATAGTCATTAACATCTACGAGCACTGCGACACTTTCCATGTTTTTTGCCGCGGACCGAAGCATGGCAGGTCCGCCAATATCGATATTCTCAATTGCATCGGACAATGTGGACCCAGGGTCCGCCACTGTTTGTTCAAACGGATACAGGTTGACTATGAGTAAATCAATCGGGCTGACCTTACGGGAGCGCATGACCTCATCATCCTGACCACGTCTGCCGAGTAATCCCCCATGAATTTTTGGATGAAGCGTTTTTACCCTTCCATCCATCATTTCCGGCGAACCGGTATAGTCGGCAACTTCCTGAACTTCCAACCCATTGTCCATCAGGTACTGCCAGGTACCCCCGGTAGACATGAGATGTACATCCAATGCCGCCAGTCCTTCGGCAATTTTCAATAATCCTGATTTATCCGATACACTTATCAAAGCATTGTTGATTCTGACACTGGTCACGAGCACTTCTCCGAAACAACCGGTTGATACAATTTATCCGGGCTTGATTGGAAACGAAATTTCACGGTATCACAGGGCAGCATTCAGTCTCCAGCGCCAGGAACAACAACAGACATTTCATACTCAATAACCTCGCTGCCTGAATCCAGAATTTCCATGGCAAATCTCACCTCTGTTTTGGGGGGGATATACTCTATGTCCCTCAATTCGCTTCCAAGATATTCATCCATAGTAAATATTCTGGATGCCATCAGACCACCGTTCCTGTTCCGGAATTGAAGCTTGACTGACGGGAATCGCTGTTTGAATTGCGCCGAATTCCGTACCATCGCATCGACTATCAGTGCATCGGAAATATAGGGATGGCTACTGACCTGCAGGTTCTCTGTAGTCAGGGCCTGTGGATTATTGTAGTCCGGTAACGAACATTCCAGGTATTGACAAGCTTCAAGGAAGTAAGACCGAAATCGATCATCCATGACGATTTGATCAAAGTTGAACCAGCCGTATTGGGCTATACCAAGTAAAAGGAGCAGCAAAATACCAACAATCCGTAAAAAAACATTAAGGGACCTGGGCTCGCTGCTCTCAATCGCGGTTTCTCCGGCAGTATTTTCTGTCTGAACGAATGTCTCCGAAGTACTCTCATCAGAGTATTGCAAAGGGTCAACTTGCAACTGTCTACTCTGGTTTACTGGTTGTCGGGGAATTGCCTGCCGATGGTCCCCGGAAGATAATGTCGAATCCCTCTGATCAGATATGTCATTACGCTGTTGCGCCTGCATATTTCCGTAAGGATCCTGATCGGACATATCCTGAGCCGATAGACCACTCTGACCCTGTGGAACACCTTGATCTTGCTGGCTGCCTTGTATTTGAGGACTACCTGGGACGTTCTGGCTGCCTTGTATCTGTGGACTGCCTTGTATCTGTGGACTGCCTTGTACCTGTGGACTGCCTTGATCCTGCTGGACTGACTTGATTCTGTGGACTGTCTTAGACCCTGCTGACTGTTTTGATCCTGTTGGCTGCCTTGATCATGTGGCTGCCTTGATCATGCTGGCTGCCTTGAACCGGTGGACTGCTCTGATCCTGCATATAACTCTCAGCCTGAAAAACGGTCAGACAGGAGCCACACCGTACCGTACCTTCAGCTATCTGTAATTGCTCTTCGGAGATCCGGAATGAGGTATTGCACTGGGGACAGCGAGTAATCTTCCCTGTATTCATCTGAAATTCCTGATGGATGAATGGACAATCAACATGACGGACAGTCAGGTTCAGGCGCGTACAGGACAGAATCAGGATTTGACGACTCATGGCCGGAATAGTGCTGCATCAGCCACCCATCCAAAGTTACTTCCGCTGACATGGGCAACATCCGGTAAGCTTCTTTGACCCTGTCGCCCTGGTCCACCTTAATACCCGACAGAACCAGATCACCTGAAGGTCGCAATAACCCCGTCAGTGTGTGACTTAAATCAATCAACGGTTGTGCAAGAATATTGGCCAGAACAACATCAAAAGCCGGTTGCAGGACTTTTTCCGGTTTGGCAATGGTTAATTTCCCAAGGACATCATTGTGAGCCGCGTTTTCACGCGTTGCCGCCAGGGCCTGTGGATCATGATCAACAGCCACCACATGCTCAGCCCCGAGCAGACACGCGGCTATGCTGAGAATTCCAGAGCCACAGCCAAAATCAAGCACACGCTTTTTCCCCATATCAGATGCATCCAGCCATTCCAGACAGAGTCTGGTGGTGGCATGAGTTCCTGTACCGAACGCCAGTCCGGGGTCCAGTTTAATTATAACCGCGTTTTTTTCAGATATGTCGAGTTCATGAGGACAAACCCACAATCGTCGACCAAATTTCACAGGCTGGAAATGTTGCAGCCATTCCCTCTCCCACTGACGATCAGCAATTTCTTCAGTGTGCAGCAACCTGAATCCCAGGCAATTGATCTCCTGCTCAAGAGCGATCAGATTGACACCATCTTCGAACAGGCCAACAACCTGAACTTCTTCCCACAACGGTATTTCTTCCAAACCCGGCTCGTACAATGGATCATCGCCCGCATCCATTACCGTTACAGATACTGCACCCTTGGACCAAAAACACTGTTCGAGTTTATCAATCGCCTTTTGAGGCGCTGTTGCCGCAACATTCCTCCAAAGCAATCGATCACCTCTTCAACTGATCGAGAAAACCAGTGTGCACATCTCCCTTGCGAAATTGGTCACTGGAGATTACCTGTATCAGGTTATTCCTGTTGGTATCGACACCTTCGATGGATAATTCGTCCATCATTCGCCGCATTTTTTGCACTGTCCTGTCACGGTCTGTATCCAAAGCAACAAGTTTGGCTATAAGAGAATCAAACTGATGTGGAATCCTGTAACCATTGTACAGATGTGAATCCACCCTTACACCCGGTCCTGCCGGGAAGTTTATGTTGGATACCACCCCGGGGCATGGGCGATATTCATCGTCTTCCGCATTGAGCCGACACTCCATTGCACATCCACTAAAGATCACATCCGCCTGAGTAAGCGTCAGACGATCCAAAACGGCAGTTTCTATCTGCAGGCGGACAATATCTACACCAGTGATCATCTCCGATATCGCGTGTTCCACCTGTATCCTGGTATTCATTTCGAGGAAATAAAATTCACCATCCTGATATAGAAACTCAAGGGTTCCGGCATTGCGGTATTTCATTTTCCTGACCGCAGATACTGCCATATCACACAGATTATCCAGCAACTTCTGTGGAATATTAGGTGCGGGTGCTTCCTCAATAACTTTCTGCTGGCGCCTCTGAATTGAACATTCACGGGTACCCAGGTGAATTGCCTCACCATGACCATCGCCCAGAACCTGCACTTCTATGTGCCTGGCATTGTCCAGAAACTTCTCAATGTAGACGGTACTGTCACCAAAAACAGACGAAGCCTCCGACTGTGCCTCTGCGAATGCGACGGTACAGGATGATTCATCTTCAACAACACGAATACCGCGACCACCACCACCAAAAGCAGCCTTGATCACTGCCGGGAAACCAACTTCGCGAGCAATATTCAATGCATCCTTTAGATTCGAAACAGCCTCACATGAACCAGGTACAGACTGTAAGCCCAGCGTATTCAATTTTGCACGGGCATTAGCCTTGTTACCCATGGAAGCAATCTGATCCTCAGTAGGGCCAATGAACTTAAGGTCATTCTGTTCCACCATACGGCAAAACATGGAATCTTCGGAAAGAAAACCGTATCCGGGATGAACCATCTCACAACCGGATACAAGGGCAGCAGTAATGAGGCTTTCACGGTTCAGATAATCAACTTCACTGATACAGATAGTTTCATCTGCATACCGAAGATGAAGCAGGTCTTTATCAACCCTGGCATAGGGTGCAACCGTCGCAATACCCATCTCTTTACAGGTTCGGATCACCCGGAGGGCAATCTCACCCCGGTTTGCAATCAGGAGCTTCTGCATCTCTCAGATAATGGTAAACATCGGTTGGTCAAATTCGACCGATGATTCATTTTCAACCAGAATCGCTTCCACCACTCCGGAAAATGTCGATTTGATCTGATTCATCATTTTCATCGATTCTATTATGCAGAGCACATCACCAACCTTGACCCGATCTCCAACTTCCACAAAAGGCGGTGACCCGGGAGATGGCGCCTGATAGAAAGTACCGACCATCGGCGCCGTTACGATCTTCCCCCGTGTGGCTTTTTCCACTGATGGTTCCGCCGCGGGGACAGGATCCTGAACTGCTGTTGTGGAGTGCACAAACGTCGTGGTCTGCCGTGAGATTCTGACGGCTTGCTCACCTTCCTTTATTTCAATTTCCGAAAGGTTCGATTCTTCCATCAAATTGATGAGCTTTTTGACTTTTCTTATGTCCATACCCGACTCCTTTACGAAACTATAAAATCGTGCCAATGATTTCTGTACGAGATATTGTTCTATGAAGCGTGATTAATATGTCGACAACTCAATGTGAAAATCATCATATTGGGAACAGTAACAAACTAGACCTTTTTCGACAGATGTTGCAGCGCTGCCTCTACGGCCAGACTATATCCAAGAGAACCCAGACCGACAATTGAACCCTCTGCCACATCGGTAAAATATGAATGTCTGCGAAATTCCTCACGCTTGAATATATTCGACAGGTGCACTTCGATAAAGGGAATGGACACACCGGTGAGTGCATCCCGCAAGGCTACACTGGTATGAGTAAAGGCGCCTGGATTAATGATGATGAATGCAGTGTTTCCCTGTGCAGATTGTACCTTATCAACCAGTTCATGCTCTGCATTCGACTGGAAAGCTTCAAACTCATGGCCAGCTGCTGTAATTTTGCCTTCAAGTTGCCCGTTTATACCCACTAACGTCTCTGAACCGTACATATCTGGTTCTCTTATACCCAGCATATTCAAATTCGGACCGTGTAGCACCAATATTTTAGACATTTTTCATTTTTCCTGAAAATAATGCCATTTAAGGCATTTTTTTAAGAAGTTTACAGAATTAATACTCTCATTCCTTGCAGGCCAGTGCAACCGGAAATCTATAGCAAAACCTCATGATTCTGCTTTGGATAACACAATCCAGCCTCGGCGCAACCCTGGTATGTCACTGACACATGACGCTGCTCAACCACGTCCTCTATCGGTACAGTAACCGTAAGTTCCTTGAAATACACCTCCACATCACCAAAGTATTCGTCATGTTTTACTACACCAGCGGGAATGACAGGGTCGCCGTGAGCACCAGACAATTCCATGGATAATTGCTGTCGGTAAAGATAATATCCCGGTGCTATTTGCCAGTGTAATTTAACCTCGTTATCAATTTCTACAACAGTCAGTATGAATGCCTGTTCAACCGGCAGAAATTCAGAGTCTTTTTCGAGGCTCAATGGCTTTTTCAGTAATTCATCGGCGAAAATTACAGGGGTCATTATCGCGCAGCAAAGCACCCAAATGAAGAAGAGTTTTGGCATACTATGGATCATGATAAAACCGGATTATCAGTGTGTCGGACACTTTTAAGCTTTTCCTGTTCCTTTCAGTCATCTCCGGGTGTACACCTTCTGTTACTGTGACTGTGGAAGTAACAGAAACTGATGTTATCACGCCACCCGAACCCGTTGAGGAAATTGTAACAAACCCGTTGATAGGACAGTTACTTTCCGAGGCGGAAGAAGCATTCGCCCGCAATTACCTCACAACTCCGGTCGAAGACAATGCTTATTCGAAATATCTGCAGGTATTGTCCCTGCACCCTGGGAACATTGAGGCTGAACAGGGTATAGCCAATATCGTGGATAGATATCTGGATTGGGCAATCGTTAACGCCAGAAACGACAATATCCGAAAAGCAACGGATTATCTGAACAAGGCAAAATCCATAGATAACACACATCCTGGCATTCCCTCGGTCACATCACTTATCACAGACTCGCAAAATAGAAAATCTGTTTCATTCCCACTGAATTCTTCTGATCTCATTGCTGGAAACCAGCTAATCCTGGAACAATTACATGAGGTCGCCAAAGAAATACAAAATTTAAATGCTACCGTAGTCATCAAGGCTGCTACAGACGCACTGGGCAGATGGATTTATCAACAGCTCAACCAGACCTCCGATCGCCCGCTTTCGGGCGAACAGAGTCAGTGCCACCTTCGAATACCACCCTTCCCCACACATCATTTTAAAGTATTAGCGGAACCTGTTCCAAAACCAATACCCGACAAACACACACAAAGTTCGACAAACAGCAGATGGCTTTGGGGTGTTCGTTTGCGTAAGCCTAATGTCGAAGCGCCGAACTGGGGGAGAAAGACTACAGGCTTGCGGAGGAAGCGAGGCAATCCCGGAGGGACGCGCAGACGCTGGAGCAAATGAATGCCCCAAAGCCATCTGCGAACACACCCGTTAATATAACGAGCTATCAAATACAAACAATATAGGACCCACAGCAAACGAATGCCCCAAAGCCATCTGCGAATACCCCGAACGCCGTAAGTAAACTGTCCCCCGAATAGCTGGAACGAATTAAGTAAACTGTCCCCCGAGAATTAAGTAAACTGCCCCCCCGAATAGAGTAAACTACTCCCTGAACAGGAGATTACCCATGGATATAGTGGAAGCTATCAAGACTAAAGTTTCAGACAAACTGGAAACTTCTACGACGACTTCAAGCATCGGCAAGACAATAGGCATTATCCTGATTCTGCTGCTGGTGATAATTGGAATCGTCGGTTTTATCTGGGACGATGAACCCGACCTGTTCGATATCAACGAAAACACCACAATGCTGCTTCAGAAAAACGAAGTCCATAAAGTCACAGGAAGTACCACAGCGGCGACTGTACTCAAACTCATTGATGTGCTCCTGCACAAGCGGGGAGGATATCTGACTAACGACATCATGCCGCCCGGTATATTGATGGATAACGTGCCAAATTGGGAATTCGGTGTCCTTGTCCAGGTTCGCGACATGGCCAGAACTCTGCGAAATAACCTGTCACGCTCCCAGTCGCAATCGACGGAAGATGTTTCATTGGTATCGACGGAAAACCAGTTTTATTTCGATAATGACAGTTGGATACTGCCGGCGACTGAATCTGAATACAAAAAAGGCATGGAAAGCCTGCAGGATTACCTGATTCGATTGGGTGACAAAGACTCTCCTGACGCCCAGTTCTATGCCAGGGCAGACAACCTTGGAATATGGCTCTCCGAGGTGGAAACCAGACTGGGAAGTTTGTCGCAACGGCTCAGTGCCAGCGTCGGCAAGCATCAACTCAATACTGCACTTGCCGGCGACAGCGCCGCTACCCAGTCAACGGAATCAGCACAAAGTTCTCACATGAAAACACCATGGATGGAACTGGATGATGTGTTCTATGAAGCAAGAGGCACCACCTGGGCACTGATTCACCTGTTACGTGCAGTCGAGGTAGACTTTCAGGAAGTTTTACAGAAAAAAAACGCCCTGATCAGTTTGCAGCATATCATCAGGGAACTGGAACCTGCCCAGGACACCCTGTGGAGTCCGGTCATCCTGAATGGCAGCGGACTGGGAATAATGGCAAATCATTCGCTGGTGATGGGTTCACACATTTCCAGGGCCAATGCTGCAATCATTGATCTGCGTCGACTGCTGGAAGAGGGTTGATCAAAACAGATATACCAGACATATCCTGTCCACCGGGATAGCGTTACCAACACAAGATGTTTTCTAATGGTTTGAATTTCTGTACTATTACCGCGCCTGCAAAATCAGGCTGTCGAAGAATTAAAATCCAACTGGAATGACTTTATGAGTAACTTGACTTACTTGTCGCCACCCCTTATCGGCTTGCTGGGGCTGGTTTGCGCCTTCTTGATCCATGTTCTGATGACCAGGTATTCAGAAGGTGAAGATAAAATCAAAAAAATCGCCGATGCTATCCACGAGGGCGCCATGGTGTTCATGCATCGCGAATATCTGATGCTGCTGCTGTTCGCCGGGCCACTCTTTCTCATCATTCTGATATCACCACTGGGTTGGAATACGGCACTGTCGTTTGCCGTCGGTGCATTCGCCTCTGCGGCAGCAGGATATCTGGGGATGTTTTCAGCAACCAAAGCCAATGTGCGAACAACCACTGCTGCACAGGCAGATGGTCAATCGGGCGCTCTGATAGTGGCATTTTACGGCGGTTCCATCATGGGTCTCTGCGTTGCCTCACTCGGTCTTGTTGGACTTGGTTTTTTATACTGGTTCTTTGGCGGTGACCCCGAAACAGCTCATGCGATTCACGGATTCGGCATGGGTGCATCCAGTGTGGCGTTATTCTCCCGTGTTGGTGGTGGTATCTTTACCAAGAGCGCGGATGTTGGAGCCGACCTGGTGGGTAAAGTAGAAGCTGGAATTCCCGAAGATGACCCACGAAACCCCGGCGTTATCGCGGACAACGTGGGTGACAACGTGGGTGACATCGCCGGCATGGGATCTGACATATTCGAGTCTTATTGCGGATCCATGATCGCCACTATCGCCATCGCCTCAACACTGGTCATGAGTGGACCATTCGGTATTGAAGCGCTGGCGCCGGAAACCGGTCAGGCAGCGTTGATGGCCCTACCTCTTGGATTGGCCAGTCTTGGCCTCCTCTGTTCTATTCTTGGCATCATAGTAGTACGTGTATTGTCCGGCAAATCAGCGGAAACAGCCTTGCACATGGGCCATAACACATCAGCTCTTCTTCTGATCGCGGGTGCCTGGTTCCTGACTGACCTTATGGGTATCGACAAGAATATCTGGTATTCCATTATCGCCGGTGCCCTGGGCGGAATATTGATAGGTCTGGTCACCCAGTATTACACCGCCAAGGCGCCTGTGGTTAAAATCGCCACGGCCGGCAAGACCGGTACCGCTACAGTGATGATCACAGGTCTGGCTGTCGGCATGGAATCGGTAGTGATTCCTGTCCTTGGAATTGCAGCCATTATCTATTGTTCTACAGAATTCGCCGGATTGTACGGGGTGGGTATTGCAGCCGTTGGTATGCTGGCAACCGTCGGCATGACCATGGCGCTTGATGCCTACGGACCAGTTGCCGACAACGCCGGTGGTATTGCCGAGATGGGTGGTCTTGGAAAAGATGTTCGTGCAATTACCGATGGCCTGGATGAAGTCGGCAATACAACTGCTGCTATTGGCAAAGGCTTTGCTATCGGAGCTGCTGCACTGGCCGCACTCGCCATCATCGCTGCCTTCGTAGAAACCATGTCAGTGAAAGACACATCATTCTCCCTGGAGTTGTCCAATCCGAAAGTACTTGTGGGAATTTTCATCGGCGGTGTTCTGCCTTTTCTCATCGCTTCCATCACCATGACGGCAGTCGGTGATGCCGCAATGGAAATGATTGAGGAAATTCGCCGGCAGTTCCGTGAAATCGAAGGGCTTATGGAAGGCAATGCTGATCCGGATCATGCGAAATGTATTGAAATTGCCACCAATGCCGCATTAAAGAAAATGATACTGCCGGGTGTCATCGCGGTAGCCATGCCGGCGGTTGTCGGTTTTGGACTGGGCGCACAGAGTCTCGGAGGCATGCTGGCCGGTGCATTGCTTGGCTGTGTATTACTCGCTTTGATGATGGCCAATGCCGGTGGCGCCTGGGATAACGCCAAGAAATTTATCGAGAAGGGTAATCTCGGCGGTAAGGGTTCCGATGTCCATGCAGCGGCCGTTGTTGGAGACACTGTGGGGGACCCGTTCAAGGATACATCCGGACCGTCTATGAACATTCTGATCAATGTCATGGCAATCGTCAGTCTGGTGATTGCGCCTCTACTTTAATTCAGAACTACTTTAATTCAGAACTAATTTAATTCAGGACTACTGGCTCATGGGTGGGAAGGCAGGCAGCTTCTTTCTCACCAGCTTGTTCTGCAACCGAACGTAAGCCGGAAGCCCATTATGATATGGCGGTGAATCTTCACCACTGATCAATGGTTCAAGATAGGCACGGCAGGCACCGGTAATGCCATAACCGTCTTTTGATATGTAGGACCGCGGCATACTGCGTTCTACATTGGCCACCCTGGCAAGTGGAACTTCTCCGATTTCCCATTGATAGGGTTTATCATTCAGCCGAACGATAGTAGGCATCACAGCGTTTTTACCCGACGCGGCAAACTCCACCGCCGCTTTACCAACGGCGTAGGCCTGTTCCACATCTGTAGCAGAAGCAACATGCCGGGCGGCACGTTGCAGGTAATCCGCAACTGACCAGTGACACTTGTAACCGTGAGCCTGCTTGATCATATCAATCAGTGTCGGAGCCACACCCCCCAGTTGGGTGTGGCCAAAAGCATCCTGGACACCAGCGTCCGCGACAAATCTTCCGTCTTCATACCGTGTACCTTCTGATGCCACGATGACGCAAAATCCCTCACTGTCTACCGTATCTTTGACCTTGTTGAGGAATCCCTGGCGGTCAAAAGGTATCTCGGGGAAAAGAATGATATGGGGGGGCGCATTGCGCTGATCCCTGGCCATGCCAGCCGCCGCTGCGATCCATCCTGCATGGCGACCCATCACCTCCAGCAGGAAAACCCTGGTTGAAGACTCTCCACCCGGTGAAGACTCTTTACCGACCGCCATGGACTGCACATCAAAACCAGCTTCAAGAGTGGATACTGCAACATATTTCGCCACAGATCCGAATCCAGGACAGTTGTCCGTCACCGGCAAATCATTATCCACCGTTTTGGGAATGCCGATACAAATCATCGGATACCCCATATCCGCACTGAACTGCGAGACTTTGTGGGCAGTATCCTGAGAATCGCCCCCACCATTGTAAAGGAAATAACCTATGTCATGTGCCCTGAATACTTCAACCAGCCTCTGGTACTCAGCGAGATTTTTGTCAATTGATTTGAGCTTGTAGCGGCAGGAACCAAATGCTCCGCCGGGTGTATGTCTGAGCCCTGCAACAGCTTGCGGCGATTCGAGTGAAGTATCGATCAATTCCTCACACAACGCGCCGATAATGCCATTGCGTCCGGCAAGCACTTTACCCATCTTTTTATTACTGCGGACTGTTTCAATAACGCCACAGGCAGTCGCATTGATGACCGAGGTAACCCCTCCCGATTGGGCATAAAATACATTTTCTGCTGCCATTTCTCTTCTCTTGCCCGTGATACACCTAAATACCGTTAACAGTTTCCGCAATAAGCCAATCAACCACGTTACGCAATGCTTCTTCCCTGCTGGCGCCATTTGCTACGGCATTCTCATAAACCCTGATCTGATTATGAGCACTTGTGCCCTCCCTCAGAATATCCCGTAAACTCTCAATTTCTTCCTGGCAGTCAAGGACATCTGCATCCTCCCTGATGAATTCTATCAACTCTTCAAGCAGGTCACTGTAAGGCACTATTTCACCCTTCGCCAGATCAATAAGACCTTCTTCGTATGAATAACGCATTGATCGCCAACGGTTTTCATTGATCAGAAAATTGGCATAGACACGCCACTTCTGATTTCTCTGTCGTGTCCGAAACAGCATCCTTAACAGACACACATTGAGCGCAACCAGACTCACCGCATGTTTTACGTTGGTTGCCACATCGGTGACCCTGTTTTCCAGAGTCGGAAATCTGGCACTGGGACGCAAGTCCCACCAGATCATACTGGCATCCTCGATAATGCCCGCATCGACCAACACCGTCACGTGACGTTCGTATTCGGCGTAACTGACAAATTGTTCAGGTAATCCGGAACGCGGTAAATCATTGGCAACCGTTAATCTATAAGACTTCAGACCGGTGTTCTCACCTTCCCAGAAGGGTGACGAGCAGGATAATGCCAAAATATGAGGCAGGAAATAACTCATCTGGTTCATCAGGTCTATACGGAGTTCCCGGTCTTCAATACCTGTATGAACATGCATGCCACAAATCAGCATCCGGCGTGCCGCGGCCTGCATCTCCCGGGTGAGCGCTGAATATCGATCACGAGCAGTCTGCTTCTGTTCCTGCCACGAGGCAAAGGGATGTGAGGAAACGGCAACAGGTGCAAAACCAAATCGGTCGGCTTCTTCAGCAATAATATTACGCAATCTTTTTACATGATATCTTGCTTCGCTGACATTGACACATACCGGTGTGCCGACTTCTATCTGTGCCCGCATCAATTCCGGCGACACCTGCTCGCCACAACGCTGTACACAGGCCTGCATCAACTCCGGGGGCGGATCTGCAACCAGGTCTCTGCTGCCCTTGTCCACCAGCAGGTACTCTTCCTCAACCCCAATAGTGAAGGCCGGTTCAATCAATTTCATGTCAACAAACCCCGCAGACTGGCGCCTGAGTTGTGATTCTAGCACCTCACAAGAGGCAGCATCTTTCTCATTAACGAATTTGACGAACTCGAGTAAAGAACCAGAGAATGACCAGAGGCAACAGCCAGGGGGCCACGCGTTCAAACGGGTCACCGGGTAAGTGTGCGGCCTGGGACAAGATCGACTCACCGACGGGTCCCGTACCCAGGGAGTAGAACAATACGGTTACGGCGAAGCCGGATAACATTGCAGCCAGAGCAGTGCCCGCGGTCACTGTTCGTCCCAAGACCCGGAAAAGCACGATGGGACCGAACGCGGCGCCGAGTGCGGACCAGGCAAACAGTACACGATTGAATATGCTGTCCGGCAGGGTGAGTGCAAGGACAACAGCAAGAGCGGCGACCACTAGCATCGATGTACGCGATGCCATCGCCTCCCTGCCCGGGAAACGACGGTTTACACCCATGTCATGGGCGACGGCGCCGGCGGCAGCGAGCAGCAGTGAGTCTACCGTGGACATCACTGCAGACAAGGTGGCAGCAGTGGCAATGCCCGCCAGGATTGCTGGCAGGTAATGGCTGGCTGCGTGGTAGAATAACACTTCCGGGTTACCTATTTCCGGTATGAGAGCACGTCCGGACAGGCCCAGGATTACCATACCTGTAAACACTACAATACCCCAGCCGAAAACGATCGCGTAACCCTGCCGCCGTTCAGCCTCGCCACGTACAGCCATTAACCGGGAAAGCAAGTGCGGTTGACCCAGAGCGCCAAGAGACATGCCGACCAGACCCACCGCAAAACCAAGCAGGATCAGTCCGGCATGGCCACCATCAATGTTCAGGTACTCCGCCGGCATGGATGCGGAGAGCGTGGCCCATACCTCGGCCGGTCCACCGGCGGCTGTCAGGGCTGCCAACGGCACACCCACAGATACCACCATCATGATCGCAGCCTGCACGGTATCTGTGACTGACACTGCCCAGAATCCTCCCACCAGGGAGTAGAACACGACAATAATCGCTCCGATTATGATCGCAGACGGGGTTGAGATTGCAAAGTTTTCGGTCAACGCATTTCCAGCCGCGTCCAGTTGAGCGGCAACATAAAAGATGAAGCAGAACAACACGAACCCAGCAGCGACGAAGGTGGCGATACGCTTCAGGTCACCGCGAGCGTCGTGGAGCAGGAAGTCTGTCAGTGTCACTTGTTGATGATCTTTCGATTCCTGGCGTAGTTGGCGACCGAAATACAGCCATACCACAGCGTACGCCACCCAAACCCCCGGGATCATCCATACTGCACTAATACCTATAGCGTAGACAAAGCCCGAGAATCCGAGTATCACCCATGCCGAGGAGGTGCTTGCCGCGTACGATAGCCCGGCCACCCATGGACCAAGGCCACGACCGCCGAGGAAAAAGTCGGCTTCGCTCCGGTTTCTGGATGCTGCCCACAAACCAATGACAATCATCATCAGCTTGTACACTACCAGGGTAATCAGGATTACCGTTGCCTCATTCATAACAAATACCTCCCGGGGTGCATCACCCTCTCTGTTCGTTTCAAGAATACTCCAAGGACCCTGCTATTCATCTTACCAGGACCCTCTCCAAAAATTTCTCCAGTGTCCGACCCACATGTTCTTTCCTGATCACTGATTTTTATACCTGATCACATGTCGACACCGCAGAGTTTAACAAAGAATTTCTTCTGTTCATCCGTCATGGCGGCAAAGTCGGGCACACCCATTACAGTAGTGGGTAAATCTGCAAACTCAGGGGAAGGCGCCTGCTGGCTGGCAGCGATGTTGTGCAACCCGCCATTTTTGTTTAACGCGGCAGATATCTCGGGGAACCATACCCGTTCTGGTCCACCGCCACGTTCCAGGGGATTGGGGCGACCCACATATTCTTCCATGGCAGCGTACAGCACCATTTCATCCGCCGTTCGCATTTTCTGGCCCTCACTGTGATAGAGCGCACTGGACTGATTGCAAATAGCTGCCCAGCGGGCAGTGATATTAAAGCCAACAGTATTGCGAACTTCCTCAGGTGCACCATCACCACCGGTCACCTTGCCTCCTTTGACCAACATATAGTATCCGGAAATTTCCCGCCCGTCAGTCAGCAGCCTCTCTGGTGGATGGGTGTAGACTTCACTGAATCCCCACTCCATATCAGAGGGTAGATTACCCGCTTGCAGCAATTTAACGCCGCCTTCGGCACATGCCTCGCACCATGCCTTGGAACCGAATTCTCCTACAGGTTTAAGATGAGCTATGGCCGCAAGGGTTTCCGGCCGTACTTCTGGTCTCGATTGTTGGTTCATGGTCTTCCTGAATGAGTTGATTCTCTGTTAAAAATACAGGTTTTACATCAGTACAGCAAACAATCCTGAGTTATCACTATCCTACTAATGGTATACCACTGTATCTGGACCCGGAAAATTGACGGTTGCATTATATGCGTTAACCGGTAATTCTACATGATTGCAGTCTTCGACCTCATACTCACGTCGAAACTCAATTCCGGTAAATGCAGATGGATTTTAAAACTGACACGGTACCAATAACAAACATCAGATACTTTCCATGCAGAAAACACCACCAACGCTTAACAGACGGGAACATCGTGACCTGAATTTCGGTCGGGATTATCTGGATTTTCTGAAACATCTTGAAGGTCCTACCCTGATCGACGTACCCGGAACCGACCATTCGAGATGCCGCGCCATCGTCACCCTGTTACATGGTAATGAACCTTCAGGGCTCAAAGCTGTTGACCATTTACTCAGGCACAATATCATCCCGGCAACGGATCTCACTATCATCATCGCTTCTGTCAACGCAGCCCTTCATCCACCGGTTCTGTCCCACAGGTTTTTACCCTGGGAAGCTGATATGAACCGATGCTTCAGTCACCCCTGTATCACTGATCAGAACAGGCTGGCAGAAGCTATCATCACAGAACTTGATACCAGGAAGCCGGAAGCAGTTGTGGATACGCACAACACGTCCGCGCACAGCGAACCGTTTGCAGTGTGCAGAGTTGATACGGAATCAATTCGGCAGTTCACAGGGATGTTCGCTGACAATCTGGTGGTGATGGATCAAACCCTGGGAACGTTGCTGGATCGCGGAAACATGGATAGTCCATGGCTGACAGTTGAATTCGGCGGCATCATGGATCCCCGTGCCGATACACTCGCTTTTGAAACCCTTGTTTCGTTCATCACGGCACAGAAGCTTTTTGAGCAACCTTCTAAACCCATGCAGACTCTATATCACCCATTGCGCCTGGAGATTGTGGAGGACGCCAGAATTCATTATTCAAGCAGCGTCATCCACAACAGCCATATCACCATGTTCAACACCATCGATCAACTGAATTTTCAGCGGATTGAAGCCGGAACTCCACTGGGCTGGCTCTCTCCGGATGGCCTGGAATGGTTCCGGATCAGAGGCGGTAATAAAGAAAAAGTAGAGAATTACTTCTGTAATAACAATGGCTTCCTGACCACTCGGAAGCCATTCACTTTGTTTATGTCAACAACTGATCCCTATATTGCCCAAAAGGACTGCCTTCTTTATTTCACGCCGTAACTCTCGGTATATTTTTTCGCACAAGACCTTGAATCCACTTTATATGGCCTTAGAAAGTGTCCCGTAAGCTATTCAACAAGGAGAAAAAAATGTATCAGTTATTAACACCATTCAATGTATTGAATGAATTTAATCGTGGATTTGGCCGTCTCTATAATGACCGACTCCAGGACAGGCAGGAAACGGATGTCACAGACTGGGTACCGCAAGTGGATATCAAGGAGAACGAGAGTGGTTACAGCGTGCTTGCCGATATCCCCGGCATCAAACCGTCTGATGTAGAGATTACGCTGCACAATAACGTGCTGACCATCAGGGGTGAACGCAACGAGGTATCGGAATCCAATGAATTCAGACACAGGGAACGTACATATGGATCCTTTGTGCGTCAATTCAATCTTCCGGATTCAGTCGATGAAAACGGCGTAAAAGCTCAGGCAAACAACGGTGTCATTGAAATTTCTGTTCCCCGGATACCGGAATCAAGACCAAGAGCAATCACAGTTGAGGGAATTTGATCTCAACTGCAGATGTCACGCAATCTCAATCCCGCGAGTGTGGGTATTTCATTCGCGGGACTGGGATCCATCCTTTTCCCGCCGTGAAGGTCGTCATGCCCGGATCTGATCATTCAATCGAATGACCTCCTTCAGACCAGTGAGAATCAGGTCTGACAAGACAATGTCAAAGAGTTTCTCTCTGTTGAACAAGTGTGCAAAACCTCCTGTTCCGATTACGACGGGATGCTCGTTGGCAAATTCCTCTTTCGTAATTCTACTGACCAGCTCACGAACCATGCCGACATTCGACCAGTACAACCCGGATTGAATACTCTCGATGGTCGACCTGCCAATGGCGTTTTTTGGTGGTACGATCTCAACCGACGGTAGCTGGGCAGTCCTCTCTTCAAGCGCTTCCATGGAAAGATTAACCCCGGGAATGATGCAACCCCCCAGAAATTCACGCTTGCGGGTGATGGCACAGATCGTGGTCGCCGTACCGAAATCAGCCACGATAACGTTACGGTCTGGATAAAGTTTTACAGCACCTACCGCGTCGGCAATCCTGTCTGCGCCGACTTCCCTGGGATCTCTGTACAGAATTCTGAGTCCGGTTTTGATACCGGGTTTTAATACCAGCGGTTCAACTGAGAAATACTTCTGACAGGTTGCCCTGAGCGAATACAACAGGTCCGGCACCACACAGCAGATTGCCACGCGATTGATATGCCGGGGATCAATACCGTTCTCTCGCAACACCGTCCGAAAGAATACTCCAAGTTCATCTGATGAACTTCTCAGTTGAGAAGTCCTTCTGAACTGTAATTTCAGATCTTCACCAACGAATACACCACCGAATATCTGGGTGTTACCAACATCAAGACAAAGAATCATCGGAATACCTGTAATAAAATCCTTCAGCCTGCCGGATGACGGCTGTCACGGCAATGGTACATTATCTATCAAACGTACCACCGGGTTCTCTCCGACTTTTGCAGCAGCAAATCGGCGACCGTACCGGCTTTGTACATAATCCACATCGAATCCGGCTATCGCCAGCCGCCTGGCAATCTCATCATCAGTACTGTTTCCTGAAATAAGATTGTGTATCAGCGGCGCCTTCTTCCGTGCACAGGCATCCAGATTGAGGTTTCTTGAACTCAGCGCCAAACCATCCGACTCGCGCACGATCTCGCAGGGAACAATTTCAACGTCAAGGAAAAACGTCCGTGCCATGTCTTTTATGAGCTGGTACTGTTGAAAGTCCTTTTCTCCAAAGTAAGCCCTTGCGGGCCTGACGATATTAAGCAGTTTCATGACCACGGTTAAAACTCCGGTAAAGTGGCCATCACGATGTGCACCGCACAATTTACGACTGAATTCCGACTCGCTCACCTGATAGCGGAAGCCATCCGGATAAATCTGTTCAAAAGTTGGCATCAACAATACATCAACACCCAAATCCTCCAGAATGGCCTTGTCCTCTGCCAGAGTATTCGGATACACAGCAAGATCCCTCTGATTATCAAACTGTGTGGGATTGACATAGATGCTGACAACCGTGATGTTGCTTTCAGTGACACTTCGTCTGATCAGGGATTCGTGGCCCTTGTGCAGAGCACCCATGGTAGGCACGAAACCCACATCACCTGCCGGGCGATCTTTGATATACCCGGCAACTGAATCCACAATCTTCATCCGTAGGTTTCCTGCAGTGCCGGAAATGCCTGTTGCGTGACATCATCATGGAACCCGCCTACAGCCCTGCTGACCAGCTGATTCACATTGGCATATCGACGCAGAAATTTTGGTGAGAAATCCGGGTCAGCCCCTATCAGGTCATGCAGGACCAGCACCTGGCCATCCGTCAGAGGACCTGCGCCAATCCCAATGGTGGGTACCTTCACAGCCCTGGAGACACAATCACCCAATTTGTTGGGAATGCATTCAAGAACTATGGCAAAACAACCTGCCTGCTCCAGTTTCTTCGCGTCATCAATGAGCTTCAGTGCGTCACCTTCGCGTCTGCCCTGAACCTTGTGCCCACCGAGGTTATGGATGGACTGAGGCGTAAGTCCAATGTGCCCCATCACCGGCACACCGGCTTCTACGATGTGGGCAATCAATTCCGCCTGATGCCCGGCGCCTTCTATCTTGACCGCGGAAGCACCTGCCTGCATCAGTTCCTGCACGGCATCCATGCCCTTCTCTATGCCTTTGCTGCAGGTCAGGAACGGCATATCGGCTATGACGAATTTGTCCTTTGCACCACGTACCACGGCTGCAGTATGCAGCTTCATCATCTCGAGTGTTGCATGTACGGTTGATTCAAAACCGTGCATCACCACCGCCAGTGAGTCCCCCACCAGAAGACAATCAATATCAGTCTGGTTGAGGATTTTTGCACTCCAGAAATCGTAACAGGTCACCATCGAAATTTTGCAATTCTGTTGTTTGCGCCTGCGAAAAGTCTGCACGTTGATCATGTGATCACCTCGTATTGAGGAACATGATCCAGCGTCAGACAGGGTAAGTCCGTAAAACCAGCTTCGGTACCTGTCCGGGGGATCAAGTCCTGCATAAGTCAAAAATAGTCAAGTTTCCAATTCCGTCACCTTCGATCACACTGAGACCGATAGATGCGGATTGAAGAGCATAATAAGTTTGGGAATATGAGTCAACTTGAAGGTGGACTTGTCATCCTCGCTACAGAATTACACGACGCATATCTGACAGAACAGCCGCCAGAAAACGCAGCATTCTGACGGCTTCCGCACCATCAATCGCTCGATGGTCGTAGGATAATGCCAGTGGCAGGATTGTCCGTGGTACAAAGGATTCACCGTTAAAAACAGGTGAGACTCTGGCTTTGGATACTCCGAGAATGGCAACTTCCGGAGCATTGATAATCGGGGTGAACGCTGTGCCGCCTATACCCCCGAGGCTTGATATCGTAAATGTAGCACCTTGCATGGCATCAAAGGAGAGCTTTCTGTCCCTGGCTTGAGCTGCAAGAACCGCGCTGTCGCGTGCCAGTTGAATGACCCCTTTTTTATCTGCCTCTTTAAGTACCGGAACAACCAATCCTTCTTCGGTCTCAACGGCAATGCCAATGTTAAAATACTTCTTCAATACCATGTGCTTGAAGTCTGGCTGTATTGAGGCATTGAATTGTGGAAATTTTTGCAATGCCACCACACTTGCCTTGATCAGGAATGCCAGCGGGGTGAGCTTTACGCCCTCATCTGCCAGTTCCGAACTCTGTTGCTTTCTGAATTCCTCCAGGTCTGTGATGTCCGCTTCATCAAACTGGGTAACGTGCGGTATGTTTAACCAACTGCGATGGAGATTCCTGGCACTGACCTGACGAATCTTTGGCAGTGCCTTGAGTTCAATCTCTCCGAACCTGCTGAAATCAACCTCGGGAATGGTTGGCAGTGCCTGATCGGATGAGTTGTTCAGGCGATCTGCAACGTAATTCTGGATATCTTCCTTGAGAATCCTTCCCTGATGTCCTGTACCTTTTACAGAAAGTAACTGCACGCCGTATTCCCTTGCCTGTTTCCTCACTGCAGGTCCGGCATGAACCTGGGGAATCTCGTTGTCTTTAAGGCTTGTGGCGGCAACACCACTATCGGATGACTCTGCCTTGATCTTTGAAGGTGGCTCTGCAGCGATGTCTAACGCTGGCTCAGACTCTTGCTCATTCTCATTCCCTTTCTCTGGCTCTGGTATTGGCTCAGACTCAGATGCTGGCTGTGGCTCATTCCCTGTCTCTGTCTCTGTCTCTGTCTCTGTCTCTGGCTCTGGCTCTGGCTCCAGTTCAAGAAGAAGATCACCTTCATCCACATTATCTCCGACCGACACATGGACCTGGGCAACTGTACCTCTCGTGGGAGAAGGAATTTCCATACTGGCCTTGTCTGATTCAAGGACAACCAGCGATGCGTCTGCTTCCACGGTCTCACCCTGCGACACGAGGATCTCAATGACCTCAACGTCATTCGCTTCACCAATATCCGGTATTAATACCTGTACAGTCACGATATCCTCTAAACAGTAACCGGATCCGGTTTTTCCGGATCGATACCAAATCTGGACATTGCCTTTTTGACAATGCTCAAATCCACCATGTTTTCCTGCGCCAGTGCATTCAATGCTGCAACCGTGATGAAATGACGATCCACTTCAAAGAAGTAACGAAGTCTCTCCCGGGTGTCACTTCGACCAAATCCATCGGTACCCAGCACCGTATAATGGCGCCCGACAAACTCCCTGATCTGGTCGCCATAATTCTTCATATAGTCGGTAGCCGCGATAACGGGACCACGTGTTTCAGCCAGACAGTTTTCTACATAACTGGTTCTTGGCGGTTCATCCGGATGCAGCATATTCCAGCGTGCGGTGGCTACGCCATCGCGATTCAGTTCATTAAAACTGGTTACACTCCAGATATCAGCGGTAACGTCAAACTCTTCCCTGAGCAAATCAGCAGCAGCGATGACCTCACGCAGAATGGTTCCAGAACCCAGCAACTGTACTACCAGAGGTGATGATTTATCCGTGTTTTTGCGGAGTTGGTACATACCTTTGACAATACCTTCCTCACAGTCATCCGGCTTAGCCGGTTGAATGTAGTTTTCATTCATCACGGTGATATAGAAATAGCAGGGACGTTTCTGCACAAACATGACGTCAAGACCATGGTGAATAATGACGGCCAGTTCATAGGCATAGGCAGGATCATAGGAAACACAATTGGGCACAGTCGAAGCCAACACATGGCTGTGGCCATCCTGATGCTGCAGTCCTTCACCATTCAGGGTTGTCCTTCCTGATGTACCACCCATCAGAAACCCCCTGGCCTGAAGATCACCCGCCGCCCAACATAGATCTCCTACACGCTGAAATCCAAACATGGAATAAAAGATGTAAAACGGAATCAACGCTACACCATTGTTACTGCCGGAAGTAGCCGCAGCAAGCCAGGCGGCAAAAGCCCCCCCTTCGTTGATACCTTCCTCCATGACCTGGCCATGCTTGTCTTCGCGGTAATACATGATCTGATCACTGTCAGTGGGCTCATACAATTGACCTGTGGATGAGTAAATCCCCAACTGCCTGAACATACCTTCCATACCAAAAGTCCTGGCTTCGTCCGGTACGATAGGTACCACCCGATCGCCGATATTCTTATCTTTTACCAGATTGGACAGCAGGCGGACGAATGCCATGGTGGTTGAAGATTCCCGTTTACCTGATCCCTTGAGAATATTATTAAAACTCTTCAGAGACGGGATTTCCGGTGTCTTGAATATCTGGTTACGACTGGGTATCTCGCCACCTAAAGCTGCTCGACATTCCCGGAGATAACGAATCTCCATGCTGTCTTCCGACGGCCGAAAATAGGGGACCTTCTCCAGTTCAGAATCCGGTATCGGGATATCAAATCTGTCCCGAAAATCCCGTAATGCTTCAAGATCGAGTTTTTTTACAGCATGGGTATAATTCTGGCCTTCACCCGCCAGTCCCAGCCCATATCCCTTGACGGTTTTGGCGAGAATGACCGTGGGCTGTCCCTGGTGTTTGACAGCGGCATCATATGCTGCATATACCTTGTAGGGATCATGTCCACCACGATTGAGTCTGAAGATAGCATCATCTGAAAGGTGTTCTACCATTTTCAGTAATTCCGGGTATTTGCCAAAGAAATGCTGCCTGGTATAACCACCACTTCTACTCTTGTAATTCTGGTAGTCACCATCCACTGCTTCGTCCATTCTCTGTTGCAGCAGACCTTGACTGTCATTCTCAAACAATTGATCCCATTGCCTCCCCCAGACAACCTTGATAACGTTCCAGCCAGCACCGCAGAAAACACCTTCCAGTTCCTGGATGATCTTGCCGTTGCCTCTGACAGGGCCATCGAGCCTCTGGAGGTTACAGTTAACAACAAAGATCAGGTTATCCAGATTTTCACGACCGGCAAGGGCAATGGCGCCCTGCGATTCCGGTTCATCCATTTCTCCATCGCCGATGAAGCACCAGACTTTACGGTTGCCCGGGTCCGTCAATCCGCGATAGCCGAGATATTTCATGATGTGCGCCTGGTAGATTGCCTGTAGAGGACCCAGGCCCATGGATACTGTTGGAAACTGCCAATAGTCGGGCATCAACCAGGGATGTGGATAGGACGATAATCCGTCGCCGTCGATTTCCTGACGAAATTTGTCCAACTGCGCTTCGCTGAGTCTCCCTTCAAGGAAGGAACGAGCATAAATTCCCGGTGAACTGTGCCCCTGAATGTAGATGAGATCACCCGGTTGCTCATCGATACTGCCTCTAAAAAAATAATTAAATCCGATGTCGTAGAGTGTCGCGCTGGATTGAAACGTGGAAATGTGGCCACCCAGAGTGCCATCCTTCAGATTTGCCCGCATCACCATTGCCATTGCATTCCAGCGAATCAGTGAACGGATTTGCCGCTCCATGAACAGGTCTCCTGGCATTCTGGCTTCTTCTTTGACGGGAATTGTATTGCGGTATGGTGTGTTTATGGCATAGGGAAGCCGGACACCGGTCTCCGTCATCGTCAGTGACAATTGCTTTAACAGGTATTGAGCCCTTTCCGGGCCTTCAGTTCTGAGAACAGATTGCATTGCCTGAACCCACTCCTCTGTTTCTACCGGGTCCTTATCTACGATCTTATGGTCAGCCACGGTATTACCTCCTCAATCTTCATGGTGCTGTTCGTTCCGCACCAATCGACAAAGTTCACTGATACCCTGAACCATCCGCAGACTCGGGCGTGATATCAACGCCGGGTTGATCAACCTGATTCTGTCCTCGTATCCTTCAAATTCCGACCACTTTTCAACCCACGGTGACTCAGTCCCCTTTGCAGGTTGGGAAATAATGATTACATCAGGATTGGCTGCCAGAACGCTTTCTCTGGAGACAATGGGAACGGGTATTTCTGAAGAACCATAGACATTGCGGACTCCGCAAACAGATATTGCCTGCCCTATGAGATGATCGTCATTGACCGTATAGAGGTTATGATCCGATATCTGAAAAAACACTTTCCTGTCAGTATCCACATTCCCTGCCTTGAGCATCGCCAACTGCTGTAAAAAATGCTTTTCAAGATTTCTGCCTGTTTCTTCTTGTCCCACCAGCTGTGACAGTCTATAGGCGGACCCCGCTATGCTCTCAAGGTCATAGGCCTCATTAACGTAAACGGCAATTCCCAGGTGTCGGAGCTTTTCAACAACATTGCTGGTACCCCCCGTGCGCCATGCCACCACCAGATCCGGCTGCAGGGCAACTATGGATTCTATATTGATAGTGAAAGCATCCCCCAGTACAGGTATTTCCTTTGCAGCCTCGGGATAGTCGGAAAAGCGAACAGTGCCGACGATACGGGATCCTGCGCCAATGCTGAACAACAATTCAGTTAAATGCGGCGCCAGAGAAACAATTCTTTGAGCCGGGGCATCCAGCACTACACTGGTGTTGGTATCGTCTAAAACCTGGACACTGCTCTGGGCATGAACAAGAACCGGCAGGCATAACAGATACAAACCCAGACAACTTCCAGAGACGATTTTTTTAGAGCCGGTTTCTACACACATCACCATCCCAGGATTGTTAACAATGCAGCAAACGCCACCCAACCCCAAATGCTGGCTTCCAGCAACCATTGGAGTTCAGTGAGTTCCTCGTCAATATCCTCATTCTGTTCAACCTGCAAAGATCCTCTGACAACTTCACTCAGGGTCGTTGCAACGGGGCTTCCGGTATCTGTAACAGAGGCTGCCAGGGCAGCAATGCCGTGGCGAAAACCTCCAAGCAAGGCAAAAACAAACCCGGTTATGCGTGCCGGGATCCACTCCATCCAGTACAGGATTTGTTGTAATATTTCCTCATTCTCATCGTCGTCAGCAGGATGACGATCTGTATACTGTTCAGTGAAGGCGTACAGTAACGCTCCCGCCGGACCGAGTAACAGGAACCAGAAAACCGCGGGGGCGAAACTCTGAAATGCGGTATAGGTCACATCCGTGCAGAATTCGTCATGCTTCTGATTGGCATCTTCACCGGATTGTGACCCTGAACTGACTGACTGACGATATTCGTCAAAAATACCATCGAAATCGATGCATTCAATGGCATACAGAACAGTCACAACAGACAGGACCAGATATACCAGACCCAGGATCCAGTCGGCTGTTACTATCGACACCCAGAACAGAATCAAAGAGGGCACTATAACGGCGCATACATAGCGCAATTTCCGTTCGCTGACCATACCCTCAATCCACTGAAACCAGCCGTCAACCGTTACAACGTCACGGACCGGATTTCCACCCCACCAATTCTTGTAAATTAGCAATACGACAATGACGGTAATAAACTTCATTCAACTACCATTAGTTATTGAGAACGATATTTTACCCTTAATGAACTATTTATTCAGCGAAGTCGAAGTGTCCCTGCTGAGTAACACCGATTTTCTATCAATCGATCGTGTAGTCAACCCGGCTCTTTATGGCAAAGTAACTCTACTCCAGTCAAAGGCCCTGCCAGGATCGGTCTTCCTGTTTGGAGCAATATCCGAGTGACCGACAATATCGCAAATAGCATACGACTCACAGAGCAGATGACAAACATTTGACAGAGATTGGTACTGGGCTTCCTCAAAGGGATTTTTATCAGTGCCTTCCAGCTCTATACCGATTGAATAGTCGTTGCAGTTTTCTCTTCCGCCATAACTCGATTCTCCCGCATGCCAGGCCCTGTCAGAAAATGGTACGAACTGCAGAATCGAACCATCCCGGCGAATAAACAGGTGACTGGATACTCGCAAATCCATAAGATCCCTGAATTCAGTATGTGCGGAACAATCCAGTGTATTGCAGAACAACTGCTGTACAAAGGTGTTGCCGTATTGACCTTCCGGAAGGCTGATACAGTGAATAACAATCAGGCTGATTTCAGTATCGGGTCTGTCATCTTTGTTATTGCTGACAAACTGCTTGGCCTCCGATAAATAGCCGCCCACTATCTGCAAGTCGATTCCTTCTCCTTTCTGGCAGGACTGGTAATCATGTACTACAATCCAATAAACGACAACGATTTGGCAAAAGTTGATTGAAGACGTGTTGGGGAATACCTTTGGCAACTGACTACCTGCGTGATATTAATATCACAGTCGCACTCGCTCTTTCTGAAGATATCGGTTCCGGTGATATTACCGCCGGTCTCATTGACACGTCACAGGTCTCGGAAGCTGAAGTACTGACCCGTGAGCAGGCTGTGATCTGCGGGCAGGACTGGGTGAATGAAGTATTCTCACAGATTGACCCAACCGCGGTATTGAAATGGATGATCCAGGACGGAGATCAAGTCCCTGCCGGTACCGTGCTGTGCCGCATACACGGTAAAACACAAAGCCTGCTGACTGCTGAACGAACAGCACTTAACTTTCTGCAGACCCTGTCCGCTACGGCAACCCGTACAAACCGTCTGGTGCAACTGGTGAGTCACACGGATGTGAACTTGCTCGATACCCGAAAGACCTTTCCCGGACTCAGACTTGCACAAAAGTACGCCGTTATGACCGGAGGCGGTCAAAATCATAGAATTGGCCTGTTCGATGCTTTCCTGATCAAGGAAAACCATATTGCTGCAAGTGGCTCGATTGAAAATGCTGTCAGAAAAGCGCGGCGGCTGTCTCCCGGGACAATGCTGGAAGTGGAAGTGGAAAGTCTGGACGAATTAAGACTTGCCCTGAAATCCAGTCCAGACCGGATCTTGCTGGACAACTTCAGTGTGGCGGATATCAGGCAAGCCGTCATCGAAGCCGGTCAATCCGTTGAACTGGAAGCATCCGGTGACATAGAGAGTGACCGGGATCTCATTGAAATTGCAGAAACCGGCGTGGACTATATTTCCATAGGAGCTTTGACCAAACATTGCCGGGCCATTGATCTGTCGATGCTGTTTATCTGAACCGCTCTGACTATTTTAACCTGACCAGGCCGTCGGGATTCGTTGCTGCAGTGCGGTGGGCCTGAAGATGCCACTTTTTACCTGGAGAATCAGCTGAAGTGAGATGCCCGCTCAATAGTTTTGGGTGATCTCTACCTGCTGACACTCTTTCGGGGATTCATCTTTGTTGTTAATCTTTGTCCAAACAACCAAAAGTGGTTGGGATTGTTTCAATCCAATGTAGCGAGGGTTGTCGGTGCTCCCAGTGAACCTCGCGTCGTCAGGGATACCTGACACCTGATAATATTTTTCGGTTTGTTTTCACTATTCGCAGGATAATTTTATGGATGTAAACGAAGAGGTTACCAGGTATTTTCCAGCAGCCCAGATCGATGCGATCCCTGACAATCTATCGAAACCGCGCCACATTCTTAAAATGGTCAGCGCGCAGCAGCGTCGCATGAATCGGGAGCGGTGCGCCGTGGCAACTGAAATCTGGAATGCCGCTGACTCAGATGTCGGTCGTCGCGCGGTCCTTGACGCATACAAGGCACGTGACGATGCTGACCAGGGCGCCATAGGCGTTTTGGAAATGTTTTTGGGAGGGTCGTTTAATCGGCTTCCGCTGACCGAGATCGAATACGCGATGGACCAGCTTGGCCTCACTGATGAGGACAATGGTGTTCTTTCTGATGCTGAAAAGGAAGCACTCGATCGCGACGGTTACGTCAATCTCGGGCCTCTTCTCGATGCTGGTCAGCTGCAAGCAATGCGCGATCGCTACGATGCGGCAATAGAGGAGCAAGGCGCCAATGCGGAGAATATAGATAAAAAGGGGATTGGTCGCGTCGTAGATACCGTGGTCAAACCCATGAATCGCGATGGACTCCTGGATCCTGTCTTCATGCACCCAAGGCTGCTCGCAGTCGTCAGGTATGTCCTTGGTGTCCACCTGAAATACATCGGCTCCAACTATCATTGCACAATGCCTGGTTACGGCCACCAGGGTATCCATGCGGATTTTATTTGGGGTGTAAGGGGGGATCCCCAGGTCGTCAATGCTGTGTGGATGATTGACGAGTTTACTGAGGAAAATGGCGCAACTCGCGTGGTGCCGGGTTCACATCGATCAGGCCTGCACCCACAAGCAGATATCGTGAATGGGGCGCCAAGGGACCTCAACGCACCCGTCGACGGTGAGGTCAAAATCACTGGCAGCGCTGGGTCGTGCATCGTTTACAACGCGCATTTATGGCACGGCGGCACGCAGAACTGCACCAACAAGCTGCGTCGCGCGCAACATGCGTTCTTCTCGCGCTCTCATCGCCCTTCATCGACCGATGTGCCTGCGGTCATCGACAAAGCGTTATACGAACGCCTCGGCAGAGTGGAGCGCGCGGTTCTTGATATTGAGTAGTCAGGAGTGTTAACCGCAGAAACAACCTTTGATCCTGCTCTACCTGATCTATGGAGTTGCTTCAATTAAATCCATTTATCAAAAAGCCACTGACTACCAAACGGTTTAATAGATAATTTCAGGTATCTGGTTGGCCCATTGAACACTATAGTATCTCAGCCTAAAGTAGCCTATCCATAGGGTAGTACAGCAGAGAAAAACTCTAATAGAGAAAATTAATTCAGGAAATCTAGATTCAGATTCGATGGCAATATCCAATACAGATTACGAATTTATCGAGCTTAACAGGACATTTCATGAACTAAAGTCAGAAGGTGTGGAAAGTGATGATGTTGATTTAACTTGGCTTCCAGGTCTTAGCCGGTCCCAACGCTGGCCTGATCTCATTAAAGAATACAGGCTCATTATTCTCTCCGAAGCCGGGTCAGGTAAAACTAGGGAAATTCTTAATGTTGCAAGTAGCCTAAGAAAGAATGATAAGCATGCTTTTTTTCTTAGGTTGGAACACATCTCTGCAGATTTTGATGTTGCCTTTGAGGTGGGGACTTATGGGGCTTTTGAAGAATGGCTGGAATCTAAAAAGGAAGGTTGGATATTTTTGGACTCTGTCGATGAAGCACGTCTTCGGAATCCAGGAGACTTTGAACTGGCAATTCGTAAATTGAGCAACAGGATACAAGATGTGTTGAATCAGGCACATATTGTTATAACTGGTCGAACAACAGCATGGCGACCTAAAACTGATCTTAACCTTTGTGTTACCCAACTATCCTACAATGACACTACATCAGAACACGAACCACAACCAGAGGATACAGGTACAGATGATGACTGTAATGAGGTCAAAACTGAAGATAAAAAACATACCAAGTCAGCCTTCGTGATAGTTCAGTTGGATGAACTCACATCTGAACAGATTGCCATATTTGCCGAGGCCCGAGGCGTCATTGACAGCAAAGCATTCCTTGACGCAGTGGAACGCGCCGATGCCTGGTCGTTTACTTCGCGCCCTCAAGACCTTGAAGAACTTCTTGATATCTGGTTGGAAAAGGGTCACATCGGAACGGGTCTTGAGATTATGCTCAACAGCATTGACCGAAGATTGACTGAACGCGATCAAAAACGCGCTGACACCCATCCGCTTTCATCTGAGCGTACACGTCAAGGGGCAAAGCTATTGGCAGCTGCTACAACTCTGACTCGCAACCAGACCATAAGGGTACCGGACGGAGCGGCAAACGCTAAAGGATTCGCAGTTCAATCTGTATTAGCCGATTGGGATGACAGAGAACAAGCTGCTTTACTTTCAAGACCCGTATTTGATGAGGCGCTTTATGGCACGGTACGATTCCACCATCGTACAGTACGGGAGTATCTCACTGCAGAGTGGTTTGCGGGGTTGCTCAATCAAGATACATCTCGAAGTCACATCGATAGTTTATTTTTTTGTAACCAGTACGGCATAGATGTAGTTGTTCCCACCTTGCGTCCAATATTGCCGTGGCTGGCGATTTTCGATGAATATATAAGAGCCCGTGTTTATAAGATAGCGCCTGAAATTTTTTTTGAAGGCGGCGATCCCAGCCAGTTGCCCTTGGAAATACGACGACGAATTTTGCGCGACGTTTGTGAACAAATTGCAAGTGAGAGCACAAACTGGCCCAGTCAAGAGCGTTCAGTGGTGCGGCGTTTTGCAAAACCTGATTTGACCGATGACATCCGTGAGTTAATCAGCAAGTACGCAGATAACGACAATCTGACACAGTTCATTCTATACACGGTATGGCTGGGGCAATTAAAGGGTCTAAAACAGGAAGTTATGGAAATCGCACTAACACCCACAACAGAGAAATATGTACGGTCAACTGCGTTCAGAGCCATCTATGCCATCGGGTCCGAAGAAGAACAAGAGAAGGTTCGTCAGAGTTTTCTGAAGGAAGCATCAGAACTCCAGCGAGAATGGCTCACCGATCTTATCGAAGGTGCCAAACCGTCACAACAGACTGTAACCTGGCTTCTGGCCTGTCTGGAAAAGAGTGAATTCAATGAAGTCTACAGATTTGATTCTTTAGCGAACAAGGTAACAGAACTTGTAAAGTCCGCAGCTATTCAGTTGCTGCCCGGACTGATTACCGGTTTTAACAGGCTCTTGAATCTGCCACCCATGATTGAGGACCGGCTGTGTGAAGTATCCAAGAAGTACCAGGGACTGCTGGGACCGGCATCGAAAGCCATTGAAAGGCTAATATTGGATCGTCACCCGGCATCGCTTGATCCGGATACTCTCGACATTTTGGACAAACTGTCGATTGCAGACGGTTACATGAGTACCCGCGTGAGAGATGCTAGGTCCGGTTTTTCCAAACTTGTTCCTGAATGGTCAGAGCTAAATCGGGCCTTGTTCTGGTTCGGAATTGGGAGAGCCAGGAAAGCAGTGAGTAAAGAGGATAACGAAAGATTAACCCACTATCGGCGAGCATTTGTCTTCGGTTCGTTTTGGCAGTTTGAAGTGGACGACTTTGAGTATGTGGTTGATGAGATTTCCTGTCGTGACTTTATTGATGACAAACTGGTTGCGCTGTCACTGGCTTTCGACCTGTATGTAAAAGCAGGGAGATCCCGCACATGGCGTGAAAAGCTGAAGAAATTGGTCAGAGAGATGGAGAATGCTGAATTGTCTGACCGTCTTAAAACCTATCTGAAGCCTCCGCCACAGAGTGAGGAGGAACGCCGCTGGAAACGGCAGGATGCCAGGTGGAAAAGACAGGGTGAAGCCCGTAGGAAACAAGAAGAGAGAGATCTCGCCGCTATTAAAATATGGTTTGCTGATAATCTTGAAAGTGCCCGAAAGAAACTCTGTGAAGATCTTGGTGTAATGACGGAGCCAATGTATCACCTGTGGAAGCAGACTCAGTTTATGGAAAACTCATCAGAACAAGATACCAATCATAGATGGAAAACGCTGACTCGGTTTATAGAAAACTCATCAGAAAAAGATACCAATCATAGCTGGAAAACGCTGATTCCCGAATATGGAGAAGATGTTGCGCGCTTTTATAGAGATAGCGCCGTTTCTTTTTGGCGGCATTACAAGCCGAAAATTCGCTCAGAAGGCGCATCCTTAGGCAAAATTCACTATGATGTCTTAATTGGACTGACAGGACTGGAAATCGAAGCTAGTGAAAACGATAATTGGACAGAGTATTTGACCCAAGCTGAAGTGGAACTTGCATGCAGGTATGCCACATATGAATTGAATGGTTTCCCAGCCTGGCTTCCTGAACTTTTTGACGCGCACCCCGAAATTGTGTGCGAATTCCTTATGCAGGAGATCCGTTACGAACTGTCGATTGAAAATCCGGATGAACCAACACACTACATGATAAGCGACGTGTATGGGTCAGGCCAATTTGCCTGGGTCAAGCTTGCTCCTGATATCTTTGAAATATTAGAAAAGGAACCCCAAAACCTGTCCAACCTGGATCAACTTTTAACGATAGTTCAGCGATCAAGTCTATCTGACGAGTTGATCGACAATCTGGCATCAGAAAAATGCCGTGCTGAATCAGAATTGCAGCATCAGGCTCGTTGGTTTGCCGTCTGGACCGGAGTATCTCCCGAAGCTGCCATTGCAACACTAAATGAACGACTATCGGAGATAGATCATCCGGAAGACCAGACATTATTTTCGATGGTTTTTGTAACTCACCTTCTCGGGGACCGCAGGGGTAAAGGTGCCTGTGCTAGAGAAGCATTTCAAACACCTGAGCACCTCAAATCACTATACATGCTGATGAATGAGCATATCCGACCGGATGAGGATATAGATCATTCTGAAGGAGTGGCTTATACCCCTGAGATACGGGATGAAGCCCAGGACGCCAGGTATAGTCTGTTTAATTTGTTGAAACAGATTCCTGGCAAGGAAGCTTTTTTGGCGTTAAATGAACTAGCGATGGTTCACCCGATAGAGAAGACACGCAAATTGATTGGACACCAAGCGAGAAAGAGGGCAGAACTTGACAGTGATAGGAAGTCTTGGTCGCCTGAACAAGTGAGGGAGTTCAACGAAGATTTTGAAAGGACACCAAGTAATCATGGAGAATTGGCTGAACTTGCTGTGCAAAGGCTTCTTGACCTCAAATATGACATTGAACATGGGGACGAAAGCATTGCGATTACGCTACAAAAAATCACTAAGGAAACTGAAATGCGTAATTTCATTGGCAGAGAACTGAGAGAAAAAGCCAATGGGCGATATTCTATTTCACAGGAGGAGGAATTGGCTGATGCCAAAAAACCTGACCTGAGATTTCTTGGTATGGGTTTTGATGGACCTGTGCCAGTTGAACTGAAACTCGCGGATAATTGTACAGGTCCGGAATTATTTGAGAGGCTGGAAAATCAACTTTGCAAGGACTACTTACGGGACAATCGCTCAACGCGGGGTATCTATTTACTCATTTACCGTGGCGATAAAAACAAATGGGAGTTACCCAATGGGAGGCATGTAGTTTTTTCAGAGCTTATAGATGAACTTCAGGGGCATTGGCAGAAACTATCGCCGAACTTCCTGGGAGTAGAGGATATCAGGATTGTTGGGATTGATCTTACACGCAGGTCAAATCCCAAACCCGTTGATATTGCTGGAATTTAGAAAATGGATAATATTCTTACCACCGGAAAAAACCAACAGAGCATTAAGTGTATTCCAGCTTTTCAGACGTTTTTATAGTAGACAGATCTTCACTAGTATGCAGAATCACTCTCGAATTGTAGACTGGATAATATCCGTTCAGCATAATTGTTGATTGCCATAATTTTTCTATGTAGTTGTCAAGTGCCCGCAAAAAATACCTACAATAATTGGGCTGAGGATATATTTACACATCAAGCCCCGATAGCAAATCAACTAAACGCATATCATGTGTTTCTCAGGAGTCGAATAAAGTAAGAAAAAATTATTTCAAATATCACTTAATGACGAACCAGCTGGATTTCTCGCATCTAACATTTTGCCTGGTTTAGGATTGACTGTATCGTACAAGGATGGGCATATGGAGAAACTCGCCACCATAATAAGAAATCAGGGAAACTTTGGCCATATTTACACTGAGTAGAAAAATCAATTATTTGTTTTCCTGATTCAAGGGAACGCCTATTTCTCCGATGGACGGTGTACTGGAGAAATAACCTCGAACGATTTATTAAGTGTAGTCTCAACCAGGGCAATTCAGTAAGGTCAATTTTACATCACATCATTTTATACCGTCATTTCCTTACCGTTTCCAGATGCTCTTATGATATGTACAATGCGCTTAGGCTACGGATCGTGGATTTCACCACAGATCTCAAGCTTGAGGGTCACAGCACTACTCGCCAACGTTGGAAGTTCAAATAGTACAGGTCAATGCCTGAATTGAAGCTGACGGAGCGAGTTCTCCTTGAAATTGTTTTGAAAACGAAAAAACGTATTGAAAATGGGGGAACTTCAGGTATGAATTTCATTACATTGCATGGGGTCAGGTCGCACAATGCACCAACAATTCAATGTGGATATTGTGGCTACACCTTCACATGTGCATTGTGCGACCTGACCCCGTATGCGGGGAAGGTTAAAGCAAACTTATGAATTGTGATTGGAAGACTTTAAGATGCATAATTTGTGGCTCAGAAGATGAGATAACCAAGGAGCATTTAATCCCAGAGCACCTTGGAGGAAAAATTACAGCAAAATTCCTCTGTAGACAATGCAACTCGACCATGGGTCATCGTGTGGAAAGCGACATACTTCAAGATCCAATAATCCGCCAGATTCTAGATAATCGTATAGCTCATGAGGTACCAGAATTGGCGGAAAAAATGCGCTCCAGACTAGATTATATCGGACATGGTGAACATGGCGCAGTATCGGGTTATGTCAAAAGGGGAACGTTTACTGTTAAAGAGCAAACCCTGGAAGATGGATCACTTGTCTCTCCACCTTACAAGTCAATTAAGCACTTACAAACCATCATAGCGCGAGAAGGTAGAGGACCTCTATTACTATCCGAGATTGATTTGAGTAATTTACCTGAAGACGAAATTATCGAAGTGGCTAATGGTCTTTGGATTAGGAATTGTAAGGTAGACACCATACAACCTAAATTAAAAGGAAAAGTCATTGACCCGGTCGTTCCTGTAAAGATAGCATTCGAATATCTTGCGCTACACTGTGGCGATGCCATATACAAGAATTCACCGCAACTGAACTCGATTCGCCATCAGATAGCTAACACAAAGATTCTAACTGAAGGAGATATTCGTGTAGAACGTTTAGTGGCACAGAATGATCGCCTGTTCCACGGTCTTGCTTTTGAGGGAAATAACCCTGGGGCGCAAGTTCAAATTAGGCTTTTTGGATCTTTAGGTTTCCGCGTATGCTTTCACTATCTCTCATTACAATGTCCACGTGTTGCATACACACACGACTTAATATCTGGCACGCAAGATTGCGACCTTCTTACGTTGTAAAATCTCATTCTAAACACTGAAGTCTACTTTACACAGAAGAATTTCATTTTCATAACTGGTTATTTTCTAGAAAATCTTGCCAAGATGAAAAAATTAATACTGTTGACCACCTCCTCGTAACCTAATCCACCTGCGATTTACAAATTTAACTTATGGTGGACCGAGTTCTCGATACAACGCACAAACCGGCTCGTAGGAACGCACAATGACAGAAGTGAAACCGGAGACCACAGCTAAAACGGAAGAACCTCGCAAGTTATGGGACAGCCATTCGATGAATGCTCCGTGGGGACTGCTCAAGCGCCTAACAACAGCAGTTAAAGCCATCGAGTTCTTTAATCCGAATCACTACACGAGAAACTGTGAAATACTTGGACGGAATCCGGATTCCCCAGAAGTTTTGTCCTTAATGGAATTCGTTCAGTATTTGGAGACGACGAGAGCATTCGGTGATCAAACGCCGAACTTTCTCAGAGTTGCGGAAATTGTCAATGCGATGGCTCGAGAGGGCATCCTACAAAATGTAGGGAGTAATGCCGGCAAGCCAAGATTTTTCAATGACTGCTTTCTGTTCATGTTCGCTGGCAGTCAAAACGTTAACAGGGTAAAGGGTCAGCTCTGGCTCGCACCCGCCTTGGGGCCAGAGTTCATCTACTACGCTATTGGAAACGGGGTAGTGCAGATTACCGGGAAGAATGATGATGGTGATGTTGTTGCTGGATCAGGCACTGTCTTGTCAGACCGGGTAATTCTAACGTCAAAGCATGTCGTGGAAGACATGCAGGTCGATCAGACGCAGATGTTTCAGGGTGTTCAGTGCCATGTCGGCGATGGACAATTCATGTGTCACAAGACTCAAGATGTAGCGATTATGCACCTTGAGCAGTCACTAAAACCGGTGAATGGCCTTGTCTTTCATCCACCACGTGTTGGACATACAATTCATGTATTGGGGTTTCCTCACATCCCTATGGCATCATCACCTGCTTTAGTAATGCACTCGGGCGAAGTTACAAATCAATCGATAGACCTATTCGAAGATCAAAAGGCGTTTCTATACTCGGCAATTACGAGACCTGGTGATAGCGGAGGACCAATAATCTCCCAGGATGGGTATCTCGTGGGTATCGCAACGAAGGATCTTTCGGTAAAACGAGGGGAAGCAACATTTGCGCCGCACTACGCCGGCGTTGATGCAATCACAATAGTAGAAGTATTAACGGAATGGGGATTGGATATGCGTACATCCTTTGAGAATCTGGAGTAAGTCAATATTTTTCACAGTTCCTCACACTGCAAATTGTGAGACGCTCGGTGCGTTTATTTACAAAGGGAGAAGTGAACACCCAATTCGGCACTCTACGAGAGCTTCGTCGATGGGTGCAGGCTGGACATACACAACACCTTGGACGTGAGAGATTTAACTCTAACTCTTTGACATAATGTTGTAAATTTTGTGGGGAAAGATCAGATAGGATAAATTATTATTCTGCAATAGCAACCAGTTAACAAAAGACTTCTACTCCCCTCCAGGAACAACAAAATAAAATCGACCTCTTCCATGGCATTAATACCAGGAAATAGACGTTGGTTGGGTAGTGTCAAATTTGTTTCGGACCTGGAGCACTACCCAAATTCTGAGACGTTCTTAAGTAGGAGAAGAAGTAGACGTCTGTCCCGCAATACGCAAAACTCCGCTCCGTTCCATCGGATACTGACTCACATCTACCTATTGGCACACGTTCTAAGTGTTGTATCCTGAGTTCTGGATAATATACGCTACACACCGCTGAGGTGTAGACAGAGAGATGAATATCGCCGACCTGAACTGGATTGCCAACTACATTTGGGGCATTGCCGATGATGTCCTGCGCGACCTGTACGTGCGCGGTAAGTACCGTGACGTAATTCTGCCAATGACCGTACTACGCCGTCTAGATGCAGTACTTGAAGATAGTAAACAGGCAGTACTTGACATGAGAGACACCCTCGACTCTGCAAATGTGGTCGAACAGGACCCTGCTCTGCGACAGGCTGCAGGACAGGCCTTCTACAACACTTCAAAATTTACCCTTCGAGACCTCAGGGCTCGTGCCAGCCGGCAGCAGTTGAAGGCCGACTTTGAGGCATATCTCGACGGGTTTTCTCCCAACGTGCAGGACATCCTCGACAACTTTGAGTTCCGCAACCAGATCCCTCGCTTGTCAAAAGCTGATGCTCTGGGATCTCTGATCGAGAAGCTCACCTCGCCTGACGTCAATCTAAGTCCAGCACCAGTTCTAAACACTGATGGCTCAGTCAAACACCCAGGTCTTGATAATCACGGCATGGGTTCAATCTTTGAAGAACTGGTACGACGCTTTAATGAAGAGAACAACGAAGAGGCTGGCGAACACTGGACTCCGCGCGACGCCGTAAAGCTCATGGCCAAGCTCGTCTTCCAACCTATCGCCGATGAGATAAAATCAGGCACCTATCTGCTCTACGATGGAGCCTGCGGCACTGGTGGTATGCTGACTGTGGCCGAGGACACACTTCGACAACTTGCCGCCGAGTACGGCAAGGATGTCTCCACTCACCTCTACGGCCAGGAGATCAACGCCGAGACCTACGCCATCTGCAAGGCCGATTTGTTGCTCAAAGGTGGGGGTGAAGCTGCCGACAACATTGTCGGGGGTCCGGAGCACTCCACCCTAGCCAACGATGCCTTTCCAGGTCGTGAGTTCGACTTTATGTTGTCCAACCCGCCGTATGGCAAGAGCTGGAAGACTGACCTAGAGCACATGGGTGGCAAGAAGGACATGCACGATTCGCGCTTCGTGATCGAGCACGCCGGTGATCCCGAGTATTCTCTGGTAACCCGTTCCAGTGACGGCCAGATGCTCTTCCTCGCCAACAAGCTTTCCAAGATGAAGGAAACCACACCGCTAGGAAGCCGAATTGCTGAGGTGCATAACGGAAGTTCTCTTTTCACTGGCGACGCCGGGCAAGGCGAGAGCAACATCCGCCGCAGGATTATCGAGAACGACTGGTTGGAGGCCATCGTCGCTCTGCCGCTCAACATGTTCTACAACACCGGCATTGCTACCTATATCTGGGTGCTCACCAACCGCAAGCCCGCGCACCGCTGCGGCAAAGTGCAACTAATCGACGCCACCCAGTGGTACCGGACTTTGCGAAAGAATCTAGGCAATAAGAACTGCGAACTCGGTGAAGACGAAATCAAATATATTTGCGACACTTTTCTCAATTTCGAGGAGAACGAGCAGAGCAAGATTTTTGACAACGCCGCCTTCGGCTACTGGAAAGTCACAGTTGAGCGACCACTACGGATTCAAGGCATCGAATCCAACCACGCATACAAGACTGCAGAAATCAAAGCACTAAAGGAGAGCGGTGAACGCAGTGAGACCGCCCTACCAGTGATCAACAAAATTCACAAGAAAGGCACGGAGGCAAATCCATTGCGCGGCCTGTTTACCACTACCATAAATGGCAGATCCGCCGTGGTGGAGTACGAACCAGACACCAACCTACGCGACATTGAGCAGATTCCGCTTCAAGAGGTGGGCGGAATTGAAGCCTTCCTGCGCCGCGAGGTCCTGCCCTACACGGCGGATGCCTGGTACCAGTACGAGAGCGTAAAGATAGGCTATGAAATCAGCTTTACCCGCTACTTCTACAAACCGAAGCCCCTCCGCATGCTGGACGAAATTCAATCCGACATTCTAGCGCTGGAGAAGGAGACAGAGGGGTTATTGGACGAAATTCTCAAGGATAGCAGAGGTTCATGATCCGCAACCTCAAGCCCTATCCTACCTATAAAGATTCTGGCGTGCCGGGACTGGGAGAAGTGCCGAGGCATTGGGAGGTAAAACGCCTGAAATATTGGCTTGAACTAAATCAACTTGTTCTCCCTGAGAATACGGATTTAGATTACACGTTCGATTATCTGGATATTGGTACAGTTGGGACTGGGATATTAGCATCGGCACCCCAAAAAATTCGCTTCGAAACATCACCGTCCAGAGCAAGGCGAGTGGTTCGGTCAGGTGATACAATTATTTCTACGGTAAGGACCTATTTGAAAGCTGTATGGCACGCAGAAGACTTGGACACCGACCTAGTAGCTTCAACTGGATTTGCAGTTCTGACACCTATTGTCGGAACTTGCCCTAAATTCGTCAGCTACTTATGCCAAAGCGATCCTTTCACAAATCGCGTTACTGCAAAATCTGTAGGAATCGCGTATCCTTCCATCGCTGAAACTAGGCTGAGGACATTCGAAGTATGCCTCCCACCTATCTTCGAACAAACTGCCATCGTCAGTCTCCTCGATTATGCCGACCGACGCATTCAGCGCTACATCCGTGACAAGCAAAAGCTGGTTGTGCTGTTGGAGGAACAGAAACAGGCCATCACACACCAGGCCGTCATGGGCCGGTTCGATGTTCGAACCGGCCTGCCCTACCCAGCCTACAGAACTACCGATGTTGATTGGTTGAGAGAAATTCCAAAACATTGGAATGTACGGCGGACAAAAGTCCTATTCAGACTACGAACGGAAAAATCAGGAACTGCACATGGAAAAGAACTTCTATCGATTTACACGCACATAGGCGTGCGTCCTAGAAAGGAACTTGAGGAGAGAGGTAATAAAGCATCGACGACTGATGACTACTGGATGGTGAAAAAAGGAGACTTGATCGCAAACAAGTTGTTGACCTGGATGGGTGCTATTGGGGTATCTCATTACGATGGGGTTACGAGTCCCGCATATGACATATTGATGCCAGTTGTTAACTTGGTATCAGACTACTACCATCATCTATTTAGAATGCGTATCTATCTTCAGCAGTTTAAACAACGATCCAGGGGTATCATGGATATGAGGCTTCGTCTTTATTTTGACCAGTTTGGACAGATCCCCGTCCCCGTCCCCCCGGTCGATGAGCAACAGGCTATCGTAAACTTCTATAACGAGGTCATAGTGGATACCGATCGCGTTATTTATAAAACCCACCGACAAATCGAGCTGGTCCAAGAATATCGTGCCCGTCTGATCGCTGATGTCGTCACCGGCAAACTCGACGTACACGAGGCGGCTGCCACGCTGCCCGAGGTTGATCCGCTCGCTGTCGAAGACACCTCAAACGATACCCTCAACACCAATGCTCGGTCTAATCCATACGGACTTGACGCCACACTTGAGGAGGCAGAGGTATGACGACAGACACCTCAGAACGCGGCCTCGAACGCCTCATCTGTACCGCTCTGGCAGGCCATCCCTGCGAGCCCCCCACGGTAGGAACAGTGGCCAAACCCCCTGCTGGCTATGGTGGTGTAGGTTGGAGTGCCGGCAACTTCCACGACTACAACCGCGAGTACTATGTCGATCTGTTCCAGCTTTCAGAATTCCTACGCACTACCCAACCCAAAGTCGCGGAATCATTGAGACTGTCCGAAGACAGCCCAACGCGACGCGAGTTTCTGACTCGGCTCCAGGGCGAGATTGCCAAGCGCGGCACTATCGACGTACTGCGTCACGGCATCAAGCACCGGGCGCATGATCTGGACCTGTTCTATGGCACACCTTCAGCCGGGAACGAGAAAGCCCAGGAACGCTTTGAGCAAAACCTCTTCACCGTTACCCGCCAGTTGCACTACAGCCACGACGAAACTCAGCGGGCTCTGGACATCGGATTGTTCATCAACGGCTTGCCGGTGTTCACATTTGAACTCAAGAACAACCTCACCAAGCAAACAGTGGACGACGCAGTCTGGCAATACAAAAAGGACCGCAGCCCGCGTGAGAAGCTCTTCGAGTTTGGCCGTTGTGTGGCCCATTTTGCTGTAGACGAGAACGAAGTGCGTTTTTGCACACATCTCCAGGGGAAAGCATCGTGGTTTCTCCCCTTCAACCGGGGTTGGAAGGACGGTGCGGGAAACCCACCCAACCCCCATGGGATCAAGAGCGATTATCTATGGCGTGAGGTGCTAGCGCGCGCGAGCCTGACAAACATCCTGGAGAACTACGCCCAGATAGTGGAATTAATAGACGAGAAGACGGGCAAGAAAAAGAAGACCCAGATCTGGCCGCGTTATCACCAATTAGACGTAGTGCGCCGGTTGCTGGCCGATGCAGAGGAGCTTGGAGTGGGCCAGCGTTATTTAATTCAGCACTCTGCCGGCAGCGGTAAGAGCAACTCCATTGCCTGGCTGGCTCATCAACTGATCGGACTTGCAAGTGACGGTTTTCCGGTATTCGATTCGATCATCGTGGTCACCGACCGCCGAATTCTCGATAAGCAGATTCGCGATACTATCAAGCAGTACGCCCAAGTCAGCGCAACAATTGGACCCGCGGATCATTCAGGAGATCTGCGACGATTCATCGAGACCGGTAAAAAAATCATCATCTCGACCGTACAGAAATTCCCCTTCATTCTCGATGAGATAGGTAACGAGCAACGTGGGAGGCGTTTTGCCATCATCATAGACGAAGCCCACTCCAGCCAAGGCGGACGAACCAGCGCAGCCATGGCACAAGCGCTCTCCGAGTCCGGTGAGGAGAGCGAGGAAGAGACCTACGAAGATCAGGTCAACCGCCTTATGGAGTCGCGTAAGCTTCTCCCAAACGCTAGTTACTTCGCGTTTACTGCTACGCCCAAGAACAAGACACTTGAAATCTTCGGAAACCCGGACCCACAGGCCGACGGTACAGTCAAGCATCACGCCTTCCACAGCTACACCATGAAGCAGGCGATCCAAGAGGGTTTCATCCTGGACGTGCTGGCACACTACACACCTGTGAACAGTTATTACAAGCTTGCCAAAACGGTGGAGGATGACCCGGAGTTTGATGTCAGGAAAGCCCAGAAAAAATTGCGGCGTTTTGTCGAGGGCCACGACCATGCCATCCGTCTCAAGGCAGAGATCATGGTTGATCACTTCCACGAACAGGTGCTGACCCAAAAAAAGATCGGCGGTGAAGCGCGAGCAATGATAGTTACCAATGGCATTGAGCGTGCAATCCAGTACTTTCATGCCATACGCGATTATCTCTTAGAGCGGAAGAGCCGCCATCAAGCCATCGTGGCGTTCTCCGGTGAGCTAGAGTTTCGCGGAGTTAAGGTCAGCGAGGCATCGCTCAACGGGTTTCCGTCCGGGAAGATAGCCAAGAAGATTCAGCAAGAACCCTACCGTATCTTGATTTGTGCGGACAAGTTCCAGACAGGCTATGACGAACCCCTGCTGCATACAATGTACGTAGACAAATCACTCTCGGGTATCAAAGCGGTCCAGACCCTGTCGCGCTTGAACCGGGCGCATCCCAAGAAGCATGACGTCTTCGTGCTGGATTTTCTAAACAATATCGAGATCATCCAGGAAGCCTTTGCCAGCTACTATCGGGCTACGATTCTGGCTGATGAAACAGACCCTAACAAACTGCACGATCTCCAAGCCGACCTGGATGATACTCAGGTTTATTCTCCTGCACAGATCGATGACTTTGTGTCGCGTTACCTGGGAGGCGCGGAACGCGACCAACTCGACCCTATTCTAGATGATTGTGTGTCAATCTATGTTCACGAATTGGACGAAGACAGACAGGTGGATTTCAAGGGTAAGGCCAAGGGGTTTGTGCGCACCTACGGCTTCCTGTCTACAGTCCTGCCCTACACTAACTCGGACTGGGAGAAACGCTCTATCTTTCTGAATTTCCTGGTTTCCAAACTGCCCCCTCCCAAAGAGGAGGACTTTTCCAAAGGTATTCTCGACGCAATCGATATGGACAGCTACCGGGCCGAGAAGCGCGCCATTCAACAGATTATACTGGCTGATGAGGACGCCGAGATCGACGCTGTTCCGGTCACCGGTGGTGGGCATTTGTCCGAACCGGAATTGGACCGATTAACGAACATCCTGAAGGCTTTCAACGACCTCTTCGGCGATATCGAATGGGACGACGCTGACCGTGTACGTCAGCTTATAACCGAGACTATTCCATCCCGGGTTGCTGCAGACACGGCATTTAAAAATGCTCAGCAGAACTCCGACAAGGAGAACGCCCGTATCGAACATGATCGGGCGTTGATGCGAGTAATGACCTCAGTCATGAAAGACGATACCGAGTTGTTCAAGCAGTTTATGGATAACCAAGGTTTCAAGCGCTGGTTGACAGATACGGTATTTGGGATTGCGTACGAGCAGACAGCTGAGAGGTGAGGTGCGCGTTGTGGTTATAGGAGAACAAATAAGTTAACAACTGATTGACCTCCTTAAAACTGCTCGTCAAACAATAAATGAGAAAGGGTCAAGGGGGTCTTACCTTCCGCCGAGTTCAGGTTCTGAATTCGTTGGTGTCATCGCCTTTTTAACTATTCCGTAAAGTGCTCTTGCAACTTCTGTAACGCTGGCGATAAATACTGCTGTTCCTCTGTAAGCGAACAATCTAGACCGTTATATCCTCCGCCGTTGATCTGTGGTCCCCTGTTCTTCTTTATTGGACAGATTAACAGGAGAACCCATGAGTTTAACAGGAAGTCGAACGCTGATTCGTCGTTCAGCAGCGCAGTGGCGGGAGATTCAACAGCGTTTCGAGCATAGCGGACAGACCCAGGCAGCGTTCTGCGCCGCCGAGGGACAGGCCTTGAGCACCTTCACCACAAAAAAAGCGGCTTAAACAGACTGGATTTGATACCATAGCACCTTCTTATACAGGTGCTGGGTACAAAGCATGCGACTGCTAGCGTAGTCTAATGATTGTCTGAAACGGTGAACATTGCGGCGCTGCAACAGGAAAACGCAGAGTTAAATGCAACTGTTGCCAACCTCACCAGCGAACTGAATTCCCTCAAGCAACAACTGGACTGTTTCCAACGCCAGTTGTTTGGCCGCAAGTTAGAAAAGCGGCTGGCATTTGACGCGCGGGAACAGGGCAATCTACTGTTCGGCCTGGGTGTTGAGGCGCCACCGGAGAAGGACGATATTCCCACCGCCACCGTTGTGATTCACTCGACGACTCAAATCGAGTTGATCCACAATATCCACCACAAATCGAGCCAGATGCTTCTCAGGAAGCCAATACAGGTTTCAATTTCCAGGATAACCGTAGTAGTTTTCCAGGTAATCGATAAACTCCACAATATTTGAATTTATCCGGCATTGCCGTATAATAATATTGTGATTTTTATTGAAACCAGCTTATTTACCCGGTTACTCCCAGACTATCTGGCTGATGATGAATACGGAGCGTTGCAATCCTATCTGATGATGAAACCTGATGCCGGCAACATGGTCCGTGGTTCTGGTGGAGTAAGGAAAGTACGCTGGGCACGAAGTGGCCGTGGTAAAAGTGGCGGTATTCGAGTGATTTATTACTGGAAACCAACTGAACATGAAATATGGATGTTGACTCTCTATGACAAATCGGAACGCTCAACGATTCCCGGCCATACACTCAAACAAATAGCGGAGGCCATTAAGCATGACAAATCGTGATATTGGAACTGAAATACTTGAAGGCTTTGAAGAAATTCTGGAGTACAAGAAGGGTAAGATAAAACTTAAGACGACCAGGCTCTCTGTGCCGTCAGAACCAAAAGCCATTCGCTCAAAGTTAGAATTGTCACAATCGGCGTTTGCCAGCATGCTCGGGGTAAGCTTGCGTACTTTGCAGGACTGGGAACAAGGGAGGCGGCTACCGCAAGGCCCGGCTATTGCCCTTCTGCGAATTGCCGAACAACATCCGAATGTATTTTTGGATTTAAAATGAATGAACTGTACATCATGACATGTTTTAAGGAAATAACAGGATTACAGAAAAACAGGAAGTGGTGCCGGAAAGTGGACTCGAACCACCGACCAATTACTTACGAAGCAACTGCTCTGCCAACTGAGCTATTCCGGCAAACAGGAATCCGATTTTGACATCCTCCCCCACCTAAAGGAAGGGGATTCTTGGTGCCAGCCTGCATTACGCAACTGCTGCCAGGGGTTCCTGCTTCACAGAGTTCGGCAACCCGACCTCTCCACAGGCTAACACGGCGTGCCCCGCCGCTAATATGTTTGACGCTGCCACCACATCGGCATTCTTGGCGTAGCCACAAGCCACACATTTGAATACAGCCTGACTGCGTCTGTTGTCACGGCTAATACAATCGCATTGTGGACATTGCTGACTGGTGTAGTGCGGTGGCACCGCAATGACCAGCCCACCCCGCCATGCCTGCTTGTATTCCAGTTGTCGCCGGAACTCAGACCAGCCCTGATCCAGGACGGCCTTGTTCAAGCCAGACTTGGCCCTGACGTGGGACCCCGGATGATCAGCATCACCCCGTGCCGACCGACTCATGTTGGATACCTGCAAGTCTTCCACCACGATCACAGCTTGGTTTTCGCTGATCTCGTGGCTGATCTTGTGCAGGTAGTCGTGTCGACACCGGGTGATTTTCTGATGGATGCGTGCTATCCGCTGTTGCTGTTTACGCCAGTTGTTGGAAAATTTTACCTGACGCGACAATTTGCGTTGCGCTCTGGCCAGCTTCTGCTCAACCCGCCGGAAGCTGTGCAGGGGTTTGTATGAGGTACCATCAGACAGTTGGGCAAATATGGCAACCCCAAGATCAATACCCACCATACCAGACGATGGGTGAACCGGGGTTGGTACCTCCTGCTCCGTTTGCATGGACACGTACCAGCCATCCACCTGCCTGGAGACAGTAATATTTTTGACTTTGCCCTCTATTTCCCGGCTCTTGCGAATACGCAGAGTCCCGATCTTGGGTAAATACACACGCTCACCGGCAACCTTGAAGCCTTGCGGATAACGGAAACTGTCTTTACCGCCACGCCTTTTAAATCGCGGCATCAGTTTGTTCGGTTGCTCCTTGTCGAAGGCGTCCTTAAAGGCTCTATCCAGTTGCATCATGCTTTGCTGCAGCACTTGAGAATGGCAATCCCGCAAAAAAGCGTATTCATCACTCGATTTCCACAGGGTTAACCAGAACGCCATTTCCGGGTACCACAGCAACGCCTGTTTGTGTTCCAGGCGGTACAGATTCATGGCCAGCATCTTGTTCCACACAAAGCGGGTACAACCAGAGAACTGGTGTAATTTGGCGGCGGTGTCAGGGTGGTTAACCCTGAGTTTGAAGCGGTATGCCTTACGTATCAACATGTCTCTATTATACTGTATAGCCATACATGATACAACCGACCCAACCTTGACCTGACCGGTCAAGGGCGCCTTATATCCCCGCCCTGAAGGACGGGGTTTTACGGCGCGAAGGATAAACGATCCTGTCGGGCAGGCCACCCGGTCAGGGATAAGTTCTTTCCACGGGATCAACATCCTGAGGGTGAGTGCCCGTAATAGTGAATCCACTACCCCTGGCACACTCGGGAGGCGATTCACCATTGATATCGCATTCAACGACAAAGGTTATCATGCTGGAACCGGTGTCCGGTCGCCAACCCAAAGCCGCCGCCAGACCCGTATCGGGTTCCGTGGGATCATACTTTCCCGAAACGTATTCGCCCCTTTCCATTCGACGTTCCTCCTGGAACAGGTAAATTGATTGCATAGTATCTTTGATAACACTTATGCGGGCGGTTTTGATGTAGTCGTTATAGGCCGGTACTGCGACCACGGTTATGATCCCCAGAACCGCGATCACAACCATGAGTTCAATTAATGTTATACCGCTGTTTTCGTAAGCCACGATCCACCTTTAAATCTGCATGGATCAGCCACAGGAATCGCTGTCCTCATACGGACAACCAAAACTACACCTCGGTGGCAGCACTGATGGTTTTGCTTTCTTCGGTCAGGTCCTCATAGGCAGGTCTGGTTATCGTGACTTCCTCGTCATCACCCTCGACCACCACTACCCCGTTTACAGCATCGGCGGCTTCTTGATAGGCGTTTCCACCACCCGGCGCCAGATTGCCGCCCGGATTGAAAATCGCAATCCAGCCTGCCGTGTCTACAGGCAAATTACCTGTCAAGCCGAGGGCTTTTTGCGAACTGCCCTTGACGAAGGTTGAACGTGCGAGCCGAACGGCTTCTTCATAGTGCGCACTGACCTTGGCCATATTGGCAGTCTTGACATAATCCGTATAGGCAGGAATGGCAAATGCAGCGAGGATGGCGATAATCGCAACAACCATCATCAACTCGATCAGGGTAAAACCCTGCTTGTATTTCATTTTCATGGCACTCTCCATTCAATGGCTCAGTCTCAATAGATACTGAACACAATTTTTTCACAGGATGTCAACCTGATGACAGCAGTAATATCTGACACTTTGTTAAGACATTGTCCATGCTGACCAGTCCTTTATCTCTATCGACACCCTTCGAGACGGCACGTAAACTTTCTGGATCATTTCCCGGCTAATGGGATACTGCTTCAGGACAGGTATGGCTGCAATCCCGAATCAATTAAACGGACTGGCTCGCAGACTGGTTAAAGACGGGTTTATCAGTAATACTGCTGCCCGGGGCGCCACCGAAACAGCCTTTAAAAACCAGGTTTCCGTTATCAAATACCTGGTAGACAATGAACTCGTCAAAGCTGCAACCATTGCCAATGTCGCAGCAGATGAATACAGCACACCTTTACTGGATATTGCCTCAATCGACCTGGATATCATTCCCAGGACCATGGTTGACAGAGCGTTGATTCGCAAGCATCACGCACTTCCGGTCTTCCACAGAGGCAACCGACTGTTTGTTGCCATTTCAGACCCCACCAATCGTCAGGCGCTTCAGGACATTCAATTCCAAACCGCTGTCAATGTCGAGGAAGTACTCGTACAGGAAGACAAACTGGACAGCCTCATAGACTCTTTTCTGGAGTCCCAGGAAGGGTCTGGACTGGGTGATCTGGGTGAAGAGGATGTAGAACTGAGTCTGGAAGCTGTTGATGAGGAAGGGGGTGGTCCGGAAGACGAAGACACCGCCAGTATTGCAGACGACACACCGGTTGTACGGTACATCAACAAGATGCTGATGGACGCCATCAGGGGTGGTTCCTCGGATCTTCACTTTGAACCTTTTGAAAAGACCTACAGGGTCAGATTCCGAACCGATGGTATTCTTCATGAGGTATCCAATCCACCTGTCAATCTTGGCCCCAAAATCGCATCCCGTCTCAAGGTCATGTCCCGTATGGATATTTCCGAGAAACGAATACCCCAGGACGGCCGAATAAAACTGAAACTCTCCAGGTCCAGGTCCATCGACTTTCGGGTCAATACACTACCCGTACTGTTTGGCGAAAAACTCTGCCTGCGAATTCTTGATCCCAGCAGTGCCAGAATGGGTATTGACGCCCTGGGTTACGAGGATGATCAGAAAGCACTGTATCTGGAAGCCCTGCACAGACCCCAGGGCATGATTCTGGTCACTGGCCCCACCGGAAGTGGTAAAACCGTCTCTCTGTATACTGGGCTAAACATTCTCAATACATCGGAACGCAATATTTCCACTGTTGAAGATCCGATTGAAATCAACCTGGAAGGCATTAATCAATGTCCGGTCAACCATAAGACAGGCCTCGGCTTCAGCGAAGCATTACGGTCATTTCTAAGGCAAGACCCCGATATCGTCATGGTCGGAGAAATACGGGATCTGGAAACGGCCAATATTGCTATCAGAGCAGCCCAGACTGGCCATATGGTGTTGTCCACACTCCATACCAACAATGCTCCGGAAACCATTACCCGATTGCGTAATATGGGTGTAGCGGCATTTAATCTCGCTACGTCAATCAACCTCATAGTGGCGCAACGGCTGGCCAGACGGTTGTGCGATTGCAAGATGAGACTCGATATCCCCGGCAGTACATTGATTGAAAGGGGATTTTCCGAAAAGGATATAGATGAAGGTCTGGAGGTATACGGACCCGCAGGTTGTCACAAATGCTCCGGTGGGTACAGGGGACGAACCGGTATCTATGAGGTTGTCAGGATAACTGATGAGATCGCAAGAATTATGATGGAGGACGGCAACTCTCTGGAAATCGCGCAAGTCTGCAAGCGTGAAGGTTTCAACAATATCTTCCAGTCAGCACTGTTGAAGGTCAAAAAGGGTTTGACCAGTTTAGAGGAAGTAGACCGCGTCACCAGCGGTCATTAGAGAAAGTCAGGACAATCAATGGCGTTACAGCAGAGAAACAGCCCGGCGAGGGCAACCGGGAAAAATGGTATATTCAGTCTTGCTATAATGTCTGAAAGGATTAATCCCGTCGATATTGCTCTATTTACCCGGCAACTTGCCACCATGATGGAAGCCGGCGTTCCTCTGGTGCAGTCATTTGAGATCGTTGCGGATGGCATGGATAACCAAACACTGCAAGACATGATTATAAAGCTCAGGGACGAAGTATCGGCCGGGAATTCATTCGCCGCCGCTGTCAGGACACAACCCCGATACTTTGATGATTTATTCTGTAATCTGATAGCCGCAGGAGAGCAGTCCGGTACACTGGAAACCATGCTGGACCAGTTGGCAACACACAAGGAAAAAACCGAGGCACTGAGAGCAAAAATCAAAAGTGCAATGCATTACCCCATCGCCGTACTGGGTGTGGCAACCGTGGTATCCGGGATCCTGCTGGTCAAGGTTGTACCACAGTTCGAATCGATCTTCGCGGGATTCGGTGCGGAACTACCCGAATTCACCCGCCTGGTTGTTGCCATGTCTCGCTGGATGCAGACATGGTGGCTTGCTGTCATCATTGGCATCGGCACTGTATTTCTGATCTATCGTGAAGCATATAAGCGTTCCCCGACCGTACGGCACAGACGGGAAAGACTGGCGCTGAAACTTCCAGTACTCGGTAACATCCTCAACAAATCCTGTATAGCCCGATTTTCAAGAACACTTGCTACGACATTTGCCGCCGGTGTTCCCCTGGTGGATGCTCTTGACACGGTATCCGGCTCAGCCGGAAATATCGTGTACAAGGAAGCTATCCTCCAGGTCAGGGAAAATGTGTCAGGCGGCAGTCAACTCCATGCATCAATGAAGCAGGCAAATGTATTCCCCAACATGGTCGTGCAAATGGTCGCGGTCGGTGAAGAATCCGGCACCCTGGACCGTATGCTTGACAAGGCGGCTTCCTACTATGAGGATATGGTCGACACCCTTGTTGGAGGTCTGACCAGCCTTATGGAGCCGATGATCATGGTCATTCTCGGTGTCGTTATCGGTGGCCTCATCATTGCCATGTATCTGCCTGTTTTTTCCATGGGTGATGCCCTCAGCGGCGGAATCTGAAGATGACTGAATTGTTACAGTGGCAGTTCCCCTTACTGATTTTATTATGCTCTCTGATGATCGGATTGATTATTGGCAGTTTCCTCAATGTTGTCATTCTTCGACTACCGATTATGCTGGAACGGGAATGGTCAGGTCAGGCACGAAAAATTCTGAACCTTGAGGAACAGGGTGTAACCGATCAATCGACCTTCAATCTGGTGTTCCCGGGGTCGCACTGTCCTGTCTGCAAAGCCAACATTAAACCCTGGCAGAACATACCTGTTATCAGTTATTTCCTGCTGCACCGTAAGTGTGCCAACTGCGGAATTTCAATTCCGGCAAGATATCCCGTTATTGAACTTGCTACAGGTCTGCTGACGGTAGTTGTTATCCTTGTTCTAGGGCTTAATGTTGCCGGCATTGCCGGCTGCTTTCTCACCTGGGTTCTGATTACCCTGGCCGTTATCGATCATGACACGCAATTATTACCGGATGAGATTACTTTACCGATTCTATGGCTCGGTCTTTCGCTGAATCTGTTCACTACTTTCGTTGATTTTGAGAGTGCCTTCATCGGCGCATGTGCCGGCTATCTGACACTCTGGATCGTTTACAGGATTTTTAAATTAATAACCGGGAAAGAGGGTATGGGCTACGGTGATTTCAAACTGCTGGCACTGCTTGGCGCCTGGCTTGGTTGGCAGTTACTGCCGCTCATCATTCTCCTGTCTTCCTTCCTGGGAATTGCCATCGCGGGTATACTGATTGCCCTGGGACGAGACAGGTCCGAACCGATTTCCTTTGGACCCTGCCTCGCCATAGCCGGTTTGGTAGCGTTACTCTGGGGCAACAGGATTGTACTCTGGTTTTCGGATATGACAGCTGGGACAGGATGATGTGCTGGTTGATAATGGTAATCTGGAGCAATTGATGTTCGAAGCGGGTAAACTTCATCGTCAATATCTATCATTATCGAAGATCCCTTTACAGGAAAATAATCTGGTGAATACCCGATGACAGATGCTGTGGTGCAATGCCCAACCTGCGAGAAGACTGTTGTATGGCGCCCTTCCAGCAGCTACAGACCTTTCTGTTCCGAGTTGTGTCGGCTCATCGACCTGGGAGAGTGGGCCAATGGAAACCGTTACATCCCCTCGGACCCTGAATACGATGATACTTCAGCTACGGACCCGGACCCGGACCAGGACTAACCCTCCTCCCCAGACCTGAAACAGGTGTGTTCTGAAACATGCGAATCAGGTTCTGTATTCAGCGTTGATCCTGATGTATTCATAGGAAAGATCGCTGGTCCAGACTGTTTCAGTACAATCACCTGAACCAAGGTCTACGCGGATGGTAATTTCATCCACTGCCATCACAGCAGCACCCTCTTCCTCTCGATAATCAGGGTCTTTTCCACCGTTCAGCATCAGCCTGACGTCACCGAGATAGACATTTATTTTTGTGGGATCAACAGAAACTCCGGCCTTGCCTATTGCCATCACTATTCGACCCCAGTTGGCGTCACCGGCATAAACAGCCGTTTTCATCAATGGTGAATTGGCTATGGCATAAGCAATTTTCAGGCAGATATCCTGTGTTGGGCCACCTTCCACAACAACGGTGACAAATTTGGTAGCACCTTCTCCATCCCGGATAAGTCCCTGGCTCAACTCCTGCATCAGGCTTTCCAGTTGGGATGAAAATACATCACAGGCAACATCGTCTGACAGATCGATTCCCGACACACCTGTTGCCGTCAACATACAGGCATCATTCGTGGATGTATCACTGTCTACGGTAATTCGATTGAATGATTTTTCAACTGACTTTCTCAGCAGTCCATCAAGTTGTTGACCATCTGCGCGGGCATCCGTAGCAATATATGCAAGCATGGTCGCCATATTCGGTTGTATCATGCCCGACCCTTTTGCAATGCCGGTAATTGTCACTGGTGTGTCCTGGATTTCAAAACGCCTGGTGGCAATCTTGGGATGGGTATCGGTAGTCATGATACCTTCGGCCGCCTCCAGCCAGTTGTTTTCATGCAGTTGTGCATGCAATCCGCCAATGACGTCAGTAATTTCCCTGGTGGGTAATCTCTCCCCTATTACTCCTGTTGAAAAAGGGACAGTCTCCTGGGGTCTGGTCCCGGTCTGTTGGGATACTGCCTTACAACAGAGATCTGCATCATTAATGCCTTCATCACCAGTGGCCGCATTGGCATTGCCACTGTTGACAAGGAAATATCTGGGGGATGAAACGCCAAGGTTCCTTCTGGCAACCAGAATTGGAGCGGCTGCAAACAGGCTCCTGGTAAATACACCGGCTGTGTGACTGCCATTCGCAAACTCAAACAATACGACATCGCTTACGCCATCACCTTTGATACCAGCGGCGGTTGCAGACAGCCGGGCACCCGGTACGGGATGGAAAAACAGATTCCAGTTACCCACTGCCACGAATTAACCCAGCCTGCCGTGACATATTTTATATTTTTTTCCGGAGCCACAGGGACATGGTTCATTGCGCCCTATCTTCCTGTCTTTTCTCACAAAGGGTGTCTTGACCAACTGGGCTTTATCACTTTTTCCCTGCTGCAACAAGTCACTCCCCGCTTTCTGAAAATTCAAACGATTTGCCTCTTCCTGTTCCCGTCTGCGTCGCTCCAGTTCCTTCGCCTCTTCCATTGGCCGGAACTGTACACGGGACAATATGCGAACAACCTCTAACCTGATGTTGCTCAAGAGTTCCTCGAACATTGCGAATGCTTCGCGTTTGTACTCCTGTTTAGGTTGTTTCTGTGCATAGGCGCGCAAGTGAATGCCCTGCCGCAGATAGTCCATTGCCGCAAGATGATCTTTCCATCGGGTATCCACAACATCCAGCATGATCCGTTTTTCTATCAACCTGATATCAGGACCCACACTGGCTTCCTTAATGGCATATTTATTGCGGATTTCCTCTACAATCTTCTCTCTCAGGATTTCTTCATGCAGGGTTTCATCTGCATCCAGCCAGCGCTGAACAGGCAGATGAGCATTGAATTCAGTCACACAAGCCTGTTCCAGTCCGACAATATCCCACTGTTCTTCCAGGCTTTGCGGCGGAATACTGACATCAATTACCTGGTTGACCACATCATCCCAGATTGCATTGATGGTTTCGGAAATATCCTCTGACTCCATGATGTAATTGCGCTGCTGGTAGATCATCTGCCGCTGGTCATTGGCAACGTCATCGTATTCAAGCAACTGCTTACGTATATCAAAGTTTCTGCCTTCGACCTTACGCTGGGCTTTTTCAATGGCATTTGTCACCATACGATGTTCAATGGCTTCACCTGTCTCCATGCCCAGCGACTGCATCATGTTTCTGACTCTGTCTGAGGCAAATATCCGCATCAGGTTGTCTTCCAGAGACAGGTAGAATCTTGAAAAACCGGGATCGCCCTGCCGACCGGCTCGTCCCCTGAGCTGATTGTCTATGCGTCGACTTTCATGGCGCTCGGTTCCTATGACATGCAACCCACCTGCTGCAATCACCAGATCATGATTCTTTTGCCATTTGGACTGAATGGCGGCTAGCCGGTCTTCATCCGGATCTTTCAGATCAGCTACGTCCGCTTCCCAGTTTCCACCAAGGATGATATCCGTACCCCTGCCCGCCATGTTTGTAGCAATCGTCAAGGTACCTGGATATCCAGCCTGGGCGATGATCTCGGCTTCCTTTTCGTGGAACTTGGCATTCAGCACACTATGTTTGATTTTCCGTTTGTTCAACAGACCCGACAATCGTTCCGAGGATTCGATAGAGGCTGTACCCACCAGTACAGGCGCCTTCTTCTCCAGACATTCCGCAATCCCTTCAACGATGGCCTCAAATTTCTCATCTTCAGTGAGGTAAATCAGATCATTGTAATCCGCTCTGATCATCGGCAGATTGGTTGGAATGACGACCACATCAAGACCATAAATCTGTCTGAACTCAAATGCTTCTGTATCTGCGGTTCCTGTCATCCCGGCCAATTTTCCATACAGGCGGAAATAGTTCTGGAACGTCGTGGATGCCAGGGTTTGACTTTCGTTGGTTACCAGGACGTTCTCCTTGGCTTCAATAGCCTGATGAATACCACCGGACCATCGCCTGCCAGGCATCGTCCTGCCGGTATGTTCATCGACAATGACGATTTCATTTTCCTGAATAATGTAGTCCACATTCTTTTGAAACAGGCAGTGTGCCTTAAGGGCTGCATGTACATGATGCAATAGATTCAGATTTGACGTGCCATACAGACTGTCGTCTCTTTTCAGCAGGTCTCTCCGTACCAGTAGTTCTTCTACTTTCTGGTGACCAGCATCCGTTAATTCCACATCACGCTGCTTCTCATCCACAAAGTAATCACCGGGCGGTTCCACTTCGTTTAATATATCTTCCGGTGTTTTTTCCTGGCGTGAAAGCAGGGGAACGACTGCGTTGATACTACGGTAAATATCCGATGTGTTCTCAACACCTCCGGAGATAATCAGTGGTGTACGTGCTTCATCGATGAGAATGGAATCCACCTCGTCCACAATGGCATAGTACAAATCCCGCTGGACCTTCTCTTCAATGGAGAAGGCCATGTTGTCACGCAGATAATCAAATCCGAATTCATTGTTGGTGCCATAAGTGATGTCAGCCTGATAGGCACTCATCTTTTCCTGCATTTCCTGTCCGGCATAAACAACGCCAACACTCATTCCCAGGGCTTTGTAGACAGGTCCCATCCACTGCGCGCCCCATTTAGCCAGGTAATCGTTTACCGTTACCAGATGAACACCTCTGCCTTCCAGGGCATTGAGGTAAAGCGGCAGTGTCGCAACCAGAGTCTTACCCTCTCCGGTACGCATTTCTGCAATTCTTCCTTCGTGCAGGGTGATGCCGCCAATGAGCTGAACATCAAAAATTCTCATGTTCAGGGTGCGTTTTCCAACCTCACGGACAGTGGCAAATGCTTCCGGAAGAAGATCATCAAAATTCTCCCCTGCTGACAGACGGGCACCAAACACTTCCTTCTGACGTTTTAATTCGTCATCAGACAGCTTTTCGATATCGGGTTCCAGTGCATTGACAAGGGCAACAGTCCGGCTCATGCGCTTTAGTTCGCGCTCATTCTTGCTGCCAAATATTTTGTTAAAAAATGCCATTTCTGTTCCCTTAATTGTAAACATTGAACCTGAATCAACCACTACCGGTGTAATTCAGGGTCTATTAAGGAATCAGATCATCGACTGGCGCGATGAATATAGGAAGACGGGTCGACAACTCGCCCGTTTTTGTGGACCTCGTAATGTACGTGATTGCCGGTAGACCTACCGCTATTCCCCATAATGCCGATGACCTGTCCTTTTTTAACAATATCACCAACACTGACGTGAATCTTTTTATGATGCCCATAGAGTGTCTTGTAACCACTGCCATGGTTAATTTCAATCAACTGGCCGTAACCGTTTTTATAACCTGCAAATTTGACGACACCTGCAGCAACTGCCTTGACCTCAGTATCTGCCTTGCCGGCAAAATCCACACCACTGTGCCAGGCTCTCTTACCGTTAATCGGATCGTTACGCATACCAAAATATGACGATATCCAACCACTTTGAATTGGCCGTCCAGAGATGAAAATATCGTCACGGATTTTTTGATCTATCAGCAACGTTTCCAATATACTCAGTTGCTGATCCCGGTTTTCTATATCCTCCTCCAGTCGGTCCAGCATTTGGAAGTAATTGGAAATAGGCTGATTTCCGCTGTCATCTTCCGTCAGTGGTCCCCCCAGACCAGGAGTTTGAGAAAAATCGAACTCTCCCTCTTTAATATCGGAATAGGTAATCAATCGTTCACCCAGTGCATCCAGACGCATCACCCGTGCCTGTAGTCTGGCCAGTTGCAGGGTGTATGCATCCAGACTCTCCGAGGATATTCTGCGGGCTTCATCGACATCGCTCTGCTGTGCCTTCAGCACATCCCGCCATTGGTCAATCATCCGATTATCCAGACCCACACCGCCTGGCCAGTATTGATAACACAGCAGGCCAACAATCGCAGGAATACCCAGTATCCCGACCGCGGTTAGCGCCAACAGGAAACCATTAATATTTAAATTATGATGTTTTCCAGTTTTGTTGACTACAATAATCAGTTTCATAGGTTATGATTAATTATCGTTCTTCCGTTCTCATCCACGTGACCCGATTTCCTAAATCTCTTCAGCAGCCCCGAAAGATCATGGGTTCATCCCCGGTTTTAAAACAACTTTATTCCGAGGCACTGAACCTCCTTTCGTTACAGTCCGTTATCCGCGAACACTTCAATGTGGATGTGTCAGTTGCATCCCTGGACAACAAAACACTGCTTCTGATAACACATTCCAGTGCTGTTGCCACTCAGCTTCGCTACCGCCAGCGGAATATTACTTCTCTGGTACGCCAGCAGTGTCGAATCGACATCAACGCAATCAAAATTTCTGTTCGACCCGTTGAAGTCCGGGGGAAAAACCCGTCCAGTATCCCTTTACCACCATCCAGAGAAAATGCCCGAAACCTTGCGAATACCGCTGGGTTTATCGAACATGATGGATTACGCAACGCATTGATCAAGTTGTCAAAAAGAAGCAAAACAAGCTAACAAGGAGAGGGAGGCTGTCCGAGAACAGACTGACCTACTGCGGACAAGCCTGATTGGCCATATTTTCCGCTTATTTTCGTTCAATATGTCCAATATTTGCCTCAAATAACCAAAAAATATGACTCAATCAGGCTCGCCCTCGCTACGGTCGCAGTTCTCGGGCAGCCTCCTAGGTCTGTCTGGCAAGTGATCTTGAATACGAAAGCGGAGCCAGGTCAGCATCGTCAAAAGAAACGGTCTCCCAGGCATCTTCATGTTCAAGTATTGCCTGACGCAAGGCATGATGTGCCGTGTGTCCCGATTTGTAACCAATAAACTCACCTATGATGCTGTGACCGAGTACATAAAGGTCACCGATGGCATCCAGTATCTTATGTCTGACAAACTCGTCCTCATGTCGGAGTCCGTCATTGTTAAGAATACGAAAATCATCTACGACGACAACATTATCCAGGCTGCCACCCTGCACCAGGTTCTGTTCACGGAGATGCTCAATATCCTCCATGAAGCCAAAAGTCCTGGCTCGACAGACTTCCTTGACAAAGGATGTGCTGGAAAAATCCACACTGGCGCATTGTTCCTTGATGACCGGATTGTCGTAAACAATAGTATGGCCAACCTTGAATCCATCATATGGCATCATGGTCGCGGATTGATCATGCCAAAAGGCTTCTTCCGGGCCTTTTACTGACACTTTCTCGTTGAATTTAATAAACTTTTTAGATTTGTTCTGTTCCTGAATCCCTGCCGAATGTATCAGAAATACGAAAGACTCCGCACTGCCATCCATGATGGGCACTTCCGGACCATTGACTTCAACATAAACGTTATCGATACCCAACCCGCATAAAGCAGACATAAGATGCTCGATAGTCGAAATTCGATGGTCATCACGGACAAGGGTTGTGGCAAGTGTGGTGTCGCCTACAAATTCGGTACTTGCGGGTATTTCAACATATGGATCCAGATCTGTCCGAATAAATACCACACCAGTATCGACAGGTGCGGGAATTAATGTCAAGAAAACTTTTTTACCGGTATGTAAACCAACTCCTCTTGCTCGTTGGCTGTTTTTTAAGGTTCTCTGCCTGATCATTATTCTTGCCAGTCCCAATGCTGGGCGGATTCTACCAGAATCTCTGCGCCTTCTCTACTAAACAGATTCCAGCCCGGAACCCGGAGAATAACCATTCGAATCCCAAATATCAGACTACAATGTCACTATTTAGTTGCACTCCTTAAAAAAAACCATATTGAGATGTATTGTTTTCAGTCAGCCTGCCGTCTGAGGAAGGCTGGAATATCAAGATATTCCAGTTCCTTACCACTTGGAGCTTCAACTTCTGCGCCACCCTGGATCACCTGGTTGCGCATGATGGTCGGTTTATCAAAGTCGGTATAGTCTATCGGACCATCTCCTGCGACCTTTTTTTGCAATTCTTTGGTTAAAGTGTGCGCTTTCTCGATTTCCTCAAAAACTCTGAGACCCGTTGCCACAACAGAAACCCGTAACTCTTCACCCATTTCCGGGTTAATGGTCACACCGGGAACCAGGGTCGCATCATCCGATGCCAGGTCTTTAATTTCCTCAAGGACTGCATTATATTCACCCAGCGAGATATTCTCACCCGCCGTTATGTTGACTAAAATAGCCTTGGCTCCTTTCAATTCTATATTCTCCAGCAATGGGCTTTTGACTGCGGATTCGGTGGCTTCACGCTCACGATTTTCACCGCTGGCAGTCCCGGAGCCCATCATCGCCATGCCCATTTCACCCATCACGGTTTTGACATCGGCAAAGTCCACATTCATCTTGCCAGGTAGAATAATCAGGTCCGCAATACACTGAACTGCTCGCAGAAGTACATCGTCAACAGCGGCCCAGGCATCCTCCAATAGTGTGTCCTTATCCATGACGGTCAGGAGTCTCTCATTGGGTATGGTAATCAGGGAATCAACATGTTCAGAAATTTCGGCAATTCCCGCTTCGGCAATCTGCATCCGTTTCCTGCCTTCATGGACAAACGGCTTGGTCACAACTGCTACCGTCAGGATACCCAACTCACGCGCAACCTCCGCAACGACAGGTGCGGCGCCCGTACCGGTACCACCACCCATGCCTGCTGTGATAAACAACATGTCAGCACCCTGAAGAGTCTTCGCTATTCGATCCCGATCCTCAATGGCTGATTCCTTTCCAACAGACGGATTGGCGCCTGCTCCCAGGCCTCTGGTGGTTGAAGATCCCAGTTGCAGTTGCGTCTCGCAGGTAAGCCTCTGCAGCGCCTGGAGATCTGTGTTGGCAGAAATAAATTCAATCCCTTCTGTATTCCTGGAGACCATATGCTCAACAGCGTTGCCGCCGCCACCGCCTACTCCGATCACCTTGATTACCACGTTTTGAATTGCTTCGTCGACTAGTTCAAACATTTTTCACCTTCCAGTTGTTGAATTTGCAGTGTTCATAAATCATCTACCTACAGAGTTCTACCAACCTCTGCTAACCTCCCCGAAACCAGTTTTTAACCCGGTTTACAACACCTTTTCTGTTCTCATAAGTTCGCATGGACAAACTATCCATCTGCTGTTCTGCCGCGTACATCAGCAGACCCACCGCAGTTGAGTAGATCGGATTTCTGACGATATCCGATAGTCCGGTGATTCCTTTAGGTTTACCGATACTGACCGGCATGTGGAAAATTTCTTCCGCCAGTTCAACAACGCCTTCCATTTTGGATGTACCACCGGTCAGTACAATCCCTGCCGCAATCAGGTCCTCAAAACCGCTTCGTCTCAACTCTGCCTGAATCAGCGTGAATAACTCCTCATATCGGGATTCCACGACCTCGGCGAGGGTCTGTCTGGACAAGTCACGGTCAGACCTTTCACCAACGCTTGGTACCTTGATGGTCTCATTTCCGCGCGCAAGACTCGCCAGTGCACAGGCATACCTGATTTTGATTTCTTCAGCATTGGGCGGCGGCGTTCGCAGTGCAATGGCAATATCGTTGGTTATCTGATCACCGGCAATCGGGATAACGGCCGTATGTCTGATAGCACTGTCGGTAAAGACGGCGATATCAGTCGTCCCGCCGCCTATATCAACCAGGCAGACGCCAAGGTCCTTCTCATCTTCTGTCAGTACAGCGTAACTTGACGCCAGTTGTTCAAGAATGATGTCTTCGACTTCCAACCCACAACGCCTGATGCATTTCTCAATATTCTGGGCAGCGTTAACGGCACAGGTTACCAGGTGTACCCTCGCTTCCAGTCTCACACCCGACATGCCCAATGGTTCTTTCACACCCTCCTGGGTATCGATTACATATTCCTGGGGCAGGATATGCAATATTCTCTGATCTGCGGGAATCGCCGCTGCCTGAGCGGCATCAATTACGCGGTCCACATCAGGCTGGAATACTTCCTGGTCACGTATCGCAACGATACCGTTCGAATTGAAGCTGCGAATGTGGCTGCCCGCGATACCGGCAAACACCGAGTTGATCTGACATCCCGCCATTAACTCCGCCTGCTCAACAGCCCGGTGAATGGACTGTACAGTCGAATCAATATTGACAACCACCCCTTTTTTCAGACCCTTTATTGAAGGGTGGCTGCCTATACCGACGACTTCTATGTCACCTTCAGGTAACAGCTCAGCCACTATCGAGACGACTTTTGAGGTCCCGATATCAAGTCCGACAATCATATTGTGTACGTTTGAACTGGTCATCAGTTCACCTCTCTCTGCAATTTTGCCAATTCCATGTTCTGGCGCCAGCCTATGGCAACACCGTTGTTATACCGGGCATCCACCCGGGCGATTCTCTGTCCGTTATTCCGGTTCGTTTCCTCTTGCATCACTGCTATCGACCTGTCCAGACGCTGCCGGATATTTTCTTTACCCAGCAGAACACGGATGCCCGAATAATCCTGAAACTCCCATTCTCCACGTTCGTTCAGGGTCAGAATTTCTATCGACCGGCCTGCCCTGAAGAGGATTCCGTTAAGTTGCTGGTATTCACTCATTACCCGATATGCCGAATTTTCAGGTCCATACAACTGTGGCAGTTGACCTCCCACAATGAGATCAGTAAAAAAGACTTCACCATCACGATTAATGAAACCGTTATTATTCCAATAGGCAATCGCTTTATTGGCTCTGATGTCCAGAACAATATCTCTTGGCCATTTACGAGCGATATAGACCCGGTGAATCCAACTGATCTGTTCCAGATGTTGCTTCAATCCACCCAGGTCAGTCAGATTTACTTCCGAATTAATCAGATATTTCAAGACTTCATCCCGTTGGGATTCGGTCAGGGCACTGGCAAGGGTTACCCGCGGCTGGTAGTTCATGACCTTCCCTTCGTAGATGAGATAGCCCATAAACGAGACCAGGCAAAAACTCATGAGTACGACTGTCAATTGCAAAAAGCCTTTCATGCTTCCACCCGCCTGTCAGCCCATCGCAGGGTGAGATTTTTGGCGAGTTGCGCCGTTTCACCTGCTCCCTGAGTCATTAAAAGGTCACCTGACCGAAGGATGTTATCCAGATGCTCCGGCACACCGGCAATCGATGGGATATAGTCCACATGTGGATTAACACTGGACAGTTTCCGGTATAGATCAATGCCGGTTGCACCTTCTATCTGTTCCTCTCCCGCAGCATAGACATCCAGCAGAATGAGGTGATCCACTTTTGCCAGTTCATCGACAAACTGGTTAAACAACTCCAGTGTTCTGGTGTATCGATGTGGTTGATATACCATGACAAGTCTGCATTTCGGCCAGCCACATCGAATCGATTCGATGGTGGCTCTGACTTCAAATGGGTGGTGTCCATAATCGTCAATCAGTAGGAAACTGCCATCATTCACCAGGAAAGAACCATGTGTTTCAAATCTTCGCTCAATACCCTGGAATCCGGCAAGTCCACTTACGATGTGTTCATCTGCCACACCTTCGTCAGTAGCGATGGCTACAGCAGCCAACGCATTCATTACGTTGTGTTGACCCGGCATCGAGAATGTAATCGGCAGATCCTCCTGAAATCCACGACGTCGTACCATGAATCGGGATACTGCTCTGTCCTGGGAATAGTCATAGGCGCATATGTCTGCTGACTGATCAAACCCATACGTCATTACGGACCGTTTGATTTCCGGCAGAATCGACCGGACCACGGGATCATCGATACAGGCAACCAGCAACCCGTAGAAAGGCAGATTGTGTACAAACTCGACAAAGACATCCTTCAGTTTCCGGAAACTGCCCTCGTAGTTGTTCAGGTGGTCCCTGTCGATGTTGGTCAGTACAGTGACAACGGGCTGCAGATGCAGGAACGATGCGTCACTCTCATCCGCCTCCGCCACCAGGTAACGGCTTTCGCCCAGTTTTGCATTGGCCGCTACACTATTGAGCAACCCACCAATAATAAAGGTAGGCGCCAGTCCACCCTGCGCCAGAACAGAGGCTATGAGGCTTGTAGCAGTGGTTTTACCATGCGTTCCCGCTACCGCAATACCGTGCCGGTATCGCATTAATTCACCCAGCATCTCTGCTCTTCTGACAACCGGAATCCTGTGTTTCTGCGCAGCAACAACCTCCTCATTTTCCGGATCTATCGCTGCGGACATAACGACGACATCCGCATGCACAACATGCTCTGCATCATGACCCTTGAACACCTGTATTCCAAGTGAACTGAGTCTGGCGGTTACTTCAGACTCAACCAGGTCTGATCCTGATATTTCGTATCCCTGATTCAACAGGACTTCGGCAATACCGCACATACCGGCGCCACCAATACCAACGAAATGTATCTGCCTGATTCTACGCATCTCCGGCACTTGAAGAGGTACTCGTGCGAGTCTATCTGCCATGGGACCTCCGTCTGTCTGGAGGTGTTCGACTCTCGTATTCAATACGCAACAGAATCCCTATAAACAGGCAACTCACGATAAGGCTGTTGCCGCCATAACTCATCAGTGGCAGGGTAATTCCTTTCGTAGGCAGCAGTCCGAGATTACCGCCAAGATTGATACAAGCCTGAATTCCGATCATCAAACTGGCGCCGTAAGCAACGTAAGCATGGAACTTGTGCCCCTGTTCAAATGCCTTTTTACCTATCCACAGAGCACGCAAACTGATGACACAGAACAATGAAATGACAAGTGTGGCTCCAATGACACCCAGTTCTTCCGCCAGAATTGAGAACAGGAAGTCAGTGTGAGCCTCCGGCAGAAAAAACAACTTCTGAATACTGTTACCCAGACCGACGCCGAACAAATCTCCCCGGCCAAAAGCAATCAGACCCTGTGTCAACTGGTAACCTGTACCGTATGGGTCCGCCCAGGGATCTACAAATGATTCCAGCCGGGCAACACGGTAATCCTCCTGACCCACCAGAAAAAAAACTGCACAGACAAATCCACCAACCAGCACCAGGTAGAAAACAAGTGGGGTACCGGCCAGAAAGATAATACCCAGCACAACTGCTGTGATCACCACTGCAGTACCAAAATCCGGCTGATACATAAGCAGACCAACGAGCAGAACCAGGACACTCAATGGCTCCAGGAATCTGAAAGGCGCCTTGTGCTCACCTTTATCACGAACCAGGTAACCCGCAATGTAGAGGACGACGAAAAGTTTCAGAAATTCGGAACCCTGAAGGGTAAAGGATCCCAGTTTGATCCAGCGCACACTCTCGTTGACTTTATGTCCAATCCCGGGAATCAATACCAGAACCAGCAATCCAATCCCCAGCAGGATCAGCCAGACACCCAGCTTTTGCCAGACTCTGATCGGAGTACCGGTTGCCAGCAAAGCAACGCCAATACTGATAGCGAGATAAAAAATGTGACGGGTCAATAAATAATATGGATTATCGAATCTCTCAGCAGATATCTCTATGGAAGCTGACGCCACCATGACCAGCCCAATTGTGATAATCAGCAATGCGCAACCAAAGGTGACCAGGTCCACGGGGAACTGGATCTCTCTGGGTTTGACCGCCATGTTCACTGTATCATCTCCCGGACCAGAGCCTTGAAGGCTGAGCCTCTGGCGGTAAAGCTCTCGAACATGTCCTGGCTTGCACATGCCGGTGAAAACAGTACGCAGTCACCTGCTTTCGCAAGGCCGCGTGTAATTGACATAACTTCCTCAAGTGTTCCACAACAGACACATGGACAAACATCAGCAATTGTGTCCTTTATCTTTTGTCGATCCTGTCCAAAGATGACAGCATGTTTGACAAAACGGCTGACTGGCTTTTGTAATGGTGAAAAATCAGCATTCTTTCCTGTCCCGCCCAGAATCAGGATGATATTGCGGGATTCATCACCACAACTTTCAATCGCAGATACGGTTGAAGCCACATTGGTCGCTTTCGAATCGTTGTAGTAGGAAATGTCGTTACTATCGGCAACCAGTTCACATCGGTGTTCCAGGCCTTTAAAGCGCCGCAGGCTATCCAGCATCCGCTTTGTATCCAGATTCAGGATGGAACCCAGAGCAAGAGCCGCCATTACATTCAACGCATTGTGTCTGCCACGAACAGGCAGGTCGTTGACATCAACCAGTCGATGACTCCCGAGAGAAATATACGAAGAATCACCTTCAGTAGTTAATCCAAAATCGTTGCTGTCAGAGGGCGCATCACTGCCAAATGTAAGAATTCTGCTTTGTTCCGGAATTGCAAACGATTGTGGAATATCCCTGTTGACAAGTGCGACTGAACAGTTGTTGTAGATGTTCCCCTTGGTTCGATAGTAATGATCCACTGATTCATAGCGATCCAGATGATCCGGGGACAGGTTGAGAACAACCGATGCACGGGTCGGCAGATGAAGTGCCAACTCCAACTGATAACTGGAAACTTCGATGATATAGAGCGAGGCATCTTTGTTCAGCAAATAAAGGCAGGGAGTTCCAATATTACCGCCGACACGAACATTGGCTCGCTGTTCCCGGGCAAGATGCGCCAGCAGAGCAGTAACTGTACTCTTGCCGTTGGAACCGGTAATCGCCACAACCGGCGCCTGGGCCATTTCTCCGAACATCGCCACATCACCTGTCAATGGCACGCCTTGTTCCCGTGCCGCAACCAATGCCGGTGTACTCAGGGGGACTCCGGGACTGACAACTATCTCTTCTGCCAGCAACAGCTTTTCTTCCGTGATGGGTGAAAACTCAATATGTTTTTTCAGCCGACGCAACTCGGTCAAATACGCTGGCGCAGGATTGTCATCCATAACAGAGAAAGACACACCGGCGCCAGCAAAGTGCTTTGCGCAACTGATTCCTGTATTTCCAAGTCCTACAATCACTTTACCTGCCTTCTCCACTTCACTGGATCCGACCAGTCCGTTGCTGTTCAAAGCATTGCCTGACTGCTTCGAAATCACTGTAGACTTCCCTGCTGCCGCGAATTTCCTGGTAGCTTTCGTGGCCTTTCCCGGCGATGAGTATTACGTCTTCCTCTCCTGCGTGATTTATCGCATAGGCTATTGCATCCGGTCTGGGCGATATCTTTTCCACGTTCTCAACATTATCAATCCCTTTCATGATGTCGTTTACAATCGAGTCCGGATCCTCATTCCTCGGATTGTCATCGGTCACAACAATGTAATTGGAGAAATGAACCGCTACGGATCCCATCAGAGATCTCTTCCCCTTGTCCCGGTCACCTCCACATCCGAAGACACACCACAATTGTCCGCTGCAATGTTCCTGAACAGCCGTCAGAGCGTTCGCCAGTGCATCCGGTGTGTGGGCATAGTCAATGACCACCCGTGGCAGTCCGTCTTTGGAGAGGGTGTGCATTCTGCCGGTGACATTTCTGATTTCACCCACTGCACTGGTTATGTCGTTTAGATCAAAACCAAGAACACACAGTACGCTGACAGTTGCCAGAAGATTACTGATGTTGAATCTGCCAATCAGGGTCGATTCCAGTCTGGTGCTTCCCCAGGGCGATTCCAGATCAAATGACAGGCCATCGGCATGGAGTTCTATGGAAGATGCCACAACATCCGCATCTTCAAATCCATAAAAGATCGTCCTGGATGACACTGACGAAAGCGTCTCTCCGTGGGGATCATCCCTGTTGATGACAGCCGTATGCAGCCCCGGCCATTCGAACAGTCTTTGTTTTGACTGCAGGTAGGTTTCGAAGCTTTCGTGATAGTCCAGATGATCGTGTGTCAGATTAGTGAAGACGGCAACATCAATAGCTGTGCCATTCAGACGACCCTGGGCCAGTCCGTGAGAAGATGCTTCCAGTGCTATCATGGCGCATCCATCCTTGCGCAGAGATGCCAGCGATGTCTGCATGGAAATGGCGTGCGGCGTAGTAAGACCGGGATTTTTCAGTGCATCCGGTACACCTGTACCCAGGGTTCCAATGACACCACACGGGCAACCCAGGTTGTTTGCGACAGTGGCGATATAGTTCGATACGGATGTCTTGCCATTGGTCCCGGTTACAGCAACCACTTTCATTTGACCGGAGGGGTTACCGAAGAATCGACTTGCTATCTTCCCCGCTTCCATACGCAGGCTTTCAATTTCGATCAGTGGAACATCAACATCAACTCCCGGTACCGGCGCCTCGCAAAGTATGGCGGAAGCCCGACCGGCAACATCGTCAATGAATGCACGGCCATCATGTTGCAGTCCCGGCATCGCCAGAAATACGTGCCCCTCCTCCATCTTGCGACTGTCATCACTGATTCCGTTGACCAGTACATCTCTGTCCAACGGAATATCAGGGATCAATTGACTAAGCATCATCCATGGCCCCTTTTGCTGGAAAAATCAGCAACAGGGAGGTCAGGCGGAACACCCAGCAATCGCAGTGTCCCGGCCATCACTCTGGAGAATATCGGCGCCGCTATCGCACCACCACCATAAGCCTTCGTTCTTGGTTCATTGACGAGTACGACACCCACCAGTTTTGGATCTTCAGCAGGTATCATGCCAACAAAGAAGGCCAGGTGCCGGTTGTCTACATAGCCGTCCTCGCCCATTTTCCGCACCGTTCCCGTCTTTCCAGCTACCTGATATCCGGGAATGGCTGCGCGGGTTGCTGTCCCTTCGGTGACTACTGACTTCAACATCATCCGCAGACTGTTCGCAATATTTTCGTCCAGAACTCGTGTCTCTTTAACCTCTCCCTCGTGGAGTAATGAGATGTCTCTTTTTATACCTCCCGATGCAATAACCTGATAGGCGCCCGCCAGTTGCAGAGGTGTCACCATAAGACCGTATCCATAAGCAAAAGTAACTCTCTCGATATCACTCCAGCGCGTATGGTTGGGAAGTGAGCCCGAACTTTCGCCCGGAAAACCTGATCCTGTGCTTTGTCCAAATCCAACCTTCCGGGACATCTCCCACACTTCTTCTGCATCCAGTTTTAACGCGAGCTTGCTGATACCCACCTGACTTGATTTGGCAATGACCCTTCTCAGGTCAAGAACGCCATAATCTCGTGGGTCCCTGACCGTGAAGTTTCCGACAATCAATTCTCCGGGAGATGTATTGATTTCAGTGTCAATTGGATAGCCGGATTGCAGCGCCACTGCGACTGTCAGTGGTTTAACCGTTGAACCGGGTTCAAATCTATCTGTCACTGCCCGGTTTTTGACGGCATCAATTGCCAGTTTCTTTCTGTTGTTGGGATTGAACGAGGGCTGGTTGACCATCGACAGAACCTGCCCGGTAGTCACATCCAGAATCACTATTGAGCCTGACTTTGCGCCAAGATGGCTGATCGCGGTTTTCAATTCCCGGTAGGCGTGATACTGCACACGGAGGTCAATGCTGAGTTTCAGATCCTGCCCCGGTTTGGCGTCGTCTACCAGCATCAATTCACGAACAATCCCGCCATTACGGTCTTTCAGTACCTTCATTCTGCCCGGTGACCCGGATAGTCTTTTATTGAATGACAGTTCCAGCCCTTCCTGACCGCGGTCTTCTATGTCATTAATACCTAACAGGTGCGCGGTGACCTCCCCCGTGGGGTAATACCGGTGATATTCTTTTTCTTCAAATACTCCCCCGAGATCAAGGGACAGAATCCTGCGTGCATCCGGGGGTGGCAGGCGCCGTACCAGATAAACAAAATCCCGGCCCCGGGCTTCTTCCATTCTTTGCATGAGTTCTTCAGCAGTAACACCCAGGAATTTTGCAAGCAGAACCACCTTATCCATGTTCCTGATGGTTTTTTCCGGACTTTCCCAGTTCCTGGAGATCTCTTTTGGATTGGCCCACAATGAAATCACAGGTGAACTCACTGCCAGGGGCTTCCCCCGACTGTCCCAGATCGTACCCCTGTGTGCGTTGATCAATTCCATTCGTATTGTCCGTGCATCACCCTGACCCTGCAGGAATTCTTTTTCTACCAAAGACAGATATCCAAGCCGCACGACTATTCCCGCGGTAATCATGACAATGCAGGCAGCAACGAAATAAATTCGAATTACCAAACCTGGTCCCTCAATACTATAATTTCCTCTACTTTCGGTATGACCATCTGCAATTCCTCACGCGCTATCTGATCGACACGTGTGTTATTAGCCCAGGCACTCTGTTCCAGCAACAGTTGTCCGTATTCACTTTCAATGTCATCCCGCTCTTTCTGGAGTACCTGCAATTCCCGGTACATATTGCGTGTTTCATGGGAAGCACTTACGACACCAAACGCTGACAGGATAGTCAGGACAAAAAGTACCACTGTGGCAATACGTGGTAATTCCATGAACCATTCGATCAGTTCTGTCAGTAGATTTCTTTTTGCCATATCATGTCTTCTCCGCGATTCTCATGATGGCACTGCGAGCTCTCCTGTTGTTCTGAATCTCCTCCATGTCGGGTTTGATAGCCTTGCCTACCGCTTTCATAGGCCGAATAATCTCATCGTCTTTGACAGGCAACCTCCTCAGTAACACGGGGTCCGGGTGCATCTTTCTGATGAACTGCTTGACGATTCTGTCTTCCAGAGAATGAAAACTGATCACAACCAACCGTCCTCCTGACGCCAGTAAACCGATCACATCGGCAAGACACTCTTTCAATTCTTCCAGTTCGCGATTGATGTGAATACGAATCGCCTGGAATGACCGGGTCGCTGGATGTTTGTTCTTTTCTTTTTTGGGAACCGCCGATTCGATAACTTCAACGAGAAAACCGGTTCGGTCGATTTTTCGTGTCTGTCTGACTTCTACAATTTTCCTGGCGATCCTTCTGGCAAACCGTTCTTCACCACAGGTTCTGAGAACTCGCGTGATTTCTTTTTCAGAAGCTGACGCCAGCCACTCGCTGGCACTGACACCCGACCCCTGGTCCATGCGCATATCCAACGGACCATCTTCGGAAAAACTGAAACCTCTCTGTGGCGAAGCCAGTTGTGGTGAGGACACGCCCAGGTCAAGCAAAATGCCATCCACAGGAGCCATGCCACATTCCCTCGCATAAAGGGCGATTCTGCTATAGGAGCCGTGAACAATGGTGACGCGTGAATCATGGGTAAATCGCAGTAATGCATCGTCAATGGCTTCTTTGTCCCTGTCGATGACCAGGAGACGGCCGGATTCTCCAAGTCGGCCCGCAATTGCCTGACTGTGACCTCCCCTGCCATAGGTACAATCCACGTAATTTCCCTGAGGTCGGGTCATCAGTGCATCGACAGCCTGATTCAACAAAACTGATTCGTGAATAGACAACTAACGGCTCCTACAAAGACAAGGTTCGAAGTTCATCAGGGATCTCCTGATTGGATGAATCTGAAATCCATGCTTCCCGGTGCGACACCCAGATTTCTTCGTTCCACAATTCAAACTTGGCGCCCAGACCCAGAAGCACGACTTTTTTGTCCAATTGAGAGTACTCACGCAACGGCGGCGTGAGCAGGATTCGACCACTGCCGTCCATCTGAACATCTGTGGCATGACCGATCATCAATCTCTGTATTCGGCGTGCAGCACCGTTGAAACTTGGCAGCGCTTCCAACTTGCGCTGAATATCACTCCATTCGGGTTCAGGGTATATCAACAGGCATCTTTCATCCGTATCAATGGTAACCACCATCTCGCCATTGCATGATTGCAATAACTGTTCCCGATACCTGACGGGTACCGCCATACGTCCCTTTGTATCCAGGTTAATGTTATTTACGCCTCGGAACACTGTTGACCCGTCCTGTTGTCAAGTTTCAGACAGACACTATTAAAATCCCTTTCACACATTTCTCCACTTTTTCACACATTTAGCACCCATAAATGCACCTTAGTCATGGAATACGGACTTGTCAAGCAATTAAGCTCATCCAACGGGTTCCCGTATTGAAACTCTGATTCAAGCAACTGGAACGACTACCAAATGGAGGCGATTCAGAATTGAGGGAATCAGGTAATTAGTTCTAGTCCGAGAACTCAACACCGCGGTGATTACTTCCTGTCAAGCCGTTGATTTTTAAACCAACAATATGCGACTGTCGCAACTAAAACGCTCGGAAGTCGACTTTCTGTACAGGAATTAATTAACTTATTTCTGGAAAAAGTCGTTTGGGAATGAGGGGACTGGGTAATGAACTGATTGCTGGAAAAAGTCGTTTGGGAATGAGGGGACTGGGTAATGAACTGATTGCTGGAAGAAGTCGTTTGGGAATGAGGGGACTGGGTAATGAACTGGCTTGATGGGAGAAGTAATTTGGAAATAAGAGGATATAGACAGAAATAGTGGGAGTCGACCGGTAAGCCGGGTTCTGTCGTGGACAATCATTCATCTAGGATACATGTCACCATGTATCTTCAGCGACCTACCCGAATCCAACTGCGGGCAACAGTAAGGGATTCCTATTTGGTCTTGCTCCAGGAGGGGTTTGCACTGCCACACTGTGTTACCACAGGTGCGGTGCGCTCTTACCGCACCTTTGCACCCTTACCTGCTCCCGGTAAACCGGAGAACCGGCGGTATATTTTCTGTTGCACTTTCCGTAGACTCACGTCTCCCAGGTGTTACCTGGCACCCAGCCCTGTGGAGCCCGGACTTTCCTCCCTCCGACCACTGAAACGTACCTGATTTCGCAGTAACCCAAACGAATCATTCCAGATTCCGCTTTAGTGGTCGGACAGCGATTGTCTGGTCAACTCCCACTTTGAGGTTAATACCAAACCTGTCGTTTCTCAATCTTTATCGGTCTTTTTCAACGAAAGAGCAATGCGGTACATGATGTTTTTAGGTTCCCCGGTCAGCTTCGATGCAACCTCGGCAGCCCTGCCCGGCGGCAATTCTCTCATCAGTTCCCGCATAAGGGGAACGTATTCCATATTAAAGGCAGGTTCATCACAGCCTTCCACTTGAATGACAAATTCTCCCTTATTCGGAATATGCCCATCCTGCATCGCAGTCAATGCCGAGGCCACAGTACCCAAAAATATCTGCTCATGAATTTTGGTTAATTCCCGCGCCAGTGAAATTTGCCTGCCTGTGCCAAACACATCCTTCATGACATTGAGTGTTGCCTCTATACGATGAGGTGCTTCATAGAACACCATGGATCTTGTTTCACTGACCAACTTTTGCAGCATGGCTTTTTTCTGGCCGGCTTTGGCGGGCAGGAATCCTTCAAACACAAACCGACTGTCAGGGATGCCGGATACAGAGAGCATTGCAGTGAGTGCACTGGCGCCTGGAACAGGTACTACTGCCTGTCCTCTGTTCAACGCCAGCCGAACCAGTCTGTAACCGGGGTCTGAAATCTGGGGAGTTCCCGCGTCAGACACCAGGGCTACATCAATGCCATTTTCCATCTTGTCGACAATCCGCGATGATACGGACTCTTCATTGTGCTCATGGTATGAACACATGGGCGTTTTGATACCAAAGTGATTTAACAGTATTCCGGTATGACGTGTATCTTCGGCTGCAATCAAGGCCACATCCGCCAGAACCTGTTGCGCCCTTATGGTCATGTCATCCAGATTACCAATTGGTGTTGCAACTACGTACAATTTCCCCATATGCTTTCCGCGATTACTCACTGACGCCTGCATGATATGGTTCAAAGCCAGTGTCTGTATCTCTGAAGGTAGTCCATGATGATACCCGAAACAAGGCTGTACAACTGAATCCACGTTGGATGATAAGAACAATTACGGTTATTTTTATTCTGGTACTGGTTGGCTGTACACCTCCAGTACAACAGACCAGGGAATCCGAGGTTACTCCGGTGACTGGTCCAACCTTCACCGTGAGTGAATTACTGAGGCAGGCAGATCTGGCCGATGCCAACGAGGCAATTTCATTACGGTTGGCAGCGGCGGTACTGGCTTTCGAGAATAATAATGCTGGCCAGGCTCAGCAGATTCTGAATCTGATTCCGCGACGTGATGTCACTGTCAACACAGTTGAATACCTTGTGCTATCCGCTCAAGTGGCAGTTACCAATAACCTGCCGGCGGTAGCACTGACTTTTCTGAATGACAAACAACTGCTGTCTTCAACCCTGAACAGGGACTTGCAGATCAAAACAGGACTGCTCAGATCGGAAGCCTATCGGTTGAATCGCAGCTTCATTGCCAGTGTACGGGAAAGAATTTATCTGGACCCGTTACTCACTGAGATGGAGCAGGCGGACAATCACGATAAGATTTTCGAAACATTACTGAACGTACCTGCAAAGAGTCTTGGAGTACAGGCCAACGAGGCGATTACCAACGAGTTGAAGGGATGGTTGACCCTTGCCGCAATGACCCGACAATACCAGAATAATCCCGACAGACAGTTTCAGGAACTCAACAACTGGAAAAAAGCATGGCCTCAACACCCGGCTTCCGTGATCTTGCCACGCAGTCTCACGATGTTATCCGGCATCGTCAGCGATCTGCCTTCTACCGTGGCATTGATATTGCCATTTCAGGGACCCAACGGGTCAATTGGCCGTGCCATCAGAGACGGTTTTCTGGCAGCACGTTACGTACAGCAGGGATCTGTCTCAGTCATTATGTACGATGCCTCCTCTGGTGATGTGGTTGATCTTGTACGCCAGGCAGAACTCGACGGTGTGGAATTGATTGTCGGTCCACTTGCCAAAGATGACGTGATGCAGGTTGCATCGGCAACGTCAGAGGTTCCGATACTGGCACTGAACCGCACTGTTGATACTATTTTAAATCCCGAACTTTACCAGTTTGGTCTGGCGCCGGAGGATGAGATTCGTCAAGTTGTAAAGCAGGTACACAGTGAAGGATTGCAAAATGCACTGGTCATCTTCCAGGATAGTGAATGGGGTGAGCGTAACTTTCTGGAATTTCGGACAGCTTGGGAAGCACTTGGAGGGAACATCGTAGACAGTGCGGCCTTCTCCAGCCAGCGTGACTACTCGGGCATGATCAAGACTCTGCTCAAAGTAGACAGGAGTGAACTGAGATCAGCGGAACTTCAAAAAACCATATACAGAGATTTCAAGTTTATACCCCGTCGACGTCAGGATATCGATTTCGTTTTTCTACTTGCCGACCCTGATCAGGCCAGAGGCATCAATCCTGCTCTTGAAAGATATTATGCGGAGGACGTTCCGGTTTATGCCACTTCACATATCCATGAATTTGGCCAGCCCTGGATTGAGGCTATTGATCTGAACCGGATCAGGTTCTGCGACATACCCTGGAAACTGATCTCTTCTGACAGTACACAAACCAGAATCCAGTCCGCCTGGAGTGCTGCTCAAGGTCAACTTGGACCGTTTTTCGCACTGGGAGTTGACGCATATCGTCTGTATCCAAGGCTGCAACAACTGAAATTGATTCCTTCGAACAGATTATTCGGTACTACCGGCGTGTTACGACTCAATTCCAGCAATGTGGTAGAAAGGGAATTGTTGTGGGCTCAATTTCGTGACGGATCTCCAGTGACGGATGTTCAGCAATGAAGACAACGACTGTCGCCATTGGTTCACAAGCCGAAAGAAGAGCTCAGGCATACCTGGAGTCCCATGATTTCAGGCTGATTAAAGCGAATTTCCATAGCCGGTCAGGCGAGATAGATCTGATCATGATCAAGGACTGTACTGTAGTATTCGTCGAGGTGCGTTATCGCAACGATACCTTCCGGGGAACTCCCGTGGAATCAATCACCCCGCGCAAGGTACGGAGAATCATTCGAACTGCTGAATATTTCCTCTTGATTTATCCGCAATTTGGGGATATGGATTTCAGATTCGATGTCATATCCATAACAGACAAACTGGAGTGGATTAAAAATGCTTTTACACTGGACAGATAATCCCAAAGGAGCCTTGTTCAAACAGTTTTTGTTCGCCATAGTTGAACATAGGGTCAAATCAGGTGTCGGACACGGATTCAGCCCTGGTGTTGCGCACCGATGTTCCAATGTTATGAGAGGTTATATGAAACTGATTTTCCCATTTCTGATCTTAGCCGCTCTGACTGGCTGCTCCAACTATAAAGCGGACAAAGATTCCGAATATTCACAGCTTGATGACAGTCGAAACGAGATACTGGCCGTAAAAAATATTCAAGCAAGCCACCCGGAGCTTGCCGAAGCAAACATCAACGCAACCGGATTCCAGGGTAGCATTCTCCTTACCGGTCAGGTTAATTCACAGGAGTTGGCAACTATTGCCGGGAAGACCGTTGAACGCATGCGGAACGTCCGTCGCGTTTACAACGAACTGGCTGTTTCCGGGACTACCTCCATAATCTCGCGAACTAACGATGTGTGGCTCACTTCCAAAGTCAACGCCAGTCTTCAGAGTAACGAAGACCTGGATAGCAGCCGCATCAAGGTTACTACTGAAAATGGTGTGGTTTATCTTATGGGTGCGATTTCCCGTCAGGAAGCCGATATGGCCGTTGAATCCGTTCAGGATGTGACCGGAGTTCAAAAAATCGTAAAAGTATTCAATTATCTGAACTAGTTCCTATTCGGGGAACATGTACGATATCTGCGAACACCCTGAATTAAGTAAACTGTCCTCCGGGTAGGCAGCAATTAATCCCGTATGTCCTGTTCTTCTTCGGACAGACTTAATTTGAATGATTCACGGGCAAACAGATTATACATGTAGTTGAGAATGGGCTTGCCATGTTTTGGTGGCAACTCAATTCCCAGCACAGGCAAACGCCAGAGTATCGGACCAACACAGCAGTCCACCAGAGTAAATGTATCGTTCATAAAGAATGCTTTTTCCCCAAAGATGGGTGCAACGGCAATCAGAGACTCCCGCAACTCATTGCGGGCCCGGCTAATGACCGTTTCCCGGGAACGGCCTGCAATAATAGTGTCCACGTAATCACACCAGTCCTTTTGTATGCGGTACATGTAAAGGCGGCTTTGTGCTCTTGCGACAGGATATACAGGGAGTAGCGGAGGATGCGGGAATCGCTCATCCAGATACTCCATAATGACCCTTGATTCATAGAGAACGAGTTCGCGGTCTACCAGCGTGGGTAAACTGTTGTATGGATTCAAGTCGATCAGGTCTTCCGGCATCTCGTCTGGCTCAACATTCACGATGTCGACGGCAACGCCTTTTTCGGCGAGAACGATACGGACTCGATGGCTGTAATGATCATAACCATCAGAATAAAACGTCATTGTCGAATGTTTAGCTATCACCCCCATCTTTCACCTCTTTTCAAATCAAAATTAATAAAACGACGGTTGGCCAACCCTTAGTTGGAAAACCCTTAGTGGAATTCCCTGGTGTACTCACGCCCAAGTAAATACGCAAAGACGAAGAAAAATGCCAGAAAGATCAGCACGTATACACCGATTCTCTCACGTTCTAGTCGAGTAGGTTCCGCAACGTAGTAGAGGAAGTTTGTCAGGTCATAGCTGACCTGGTCATATTCTTCCGGAGTCAGGGATCCCGATCCTGCAACAAGTTCCAAAGGACTGTAACCCCTTTCCACGAGATCGCTCCCACAAATTTCTTCCAATACGGGTTCCCCAGTGAGTGGATCCTGTATTTCAGAGCCGTCTTCAGGCAATCGGGGTATCTGTCTACAAGCCTCTTGTTGCAACCCCTGAAGTTCCAGCAGCACATGAGGCATTGCCACATTTTCAAAAACCAGGTTGTTTACACCTAACGGTCGATCATCATCCCGATAAAAACTCTTTAAATAGGTATAGAGGTAGTCAGGACCACCCTTTAATGATACATAGAGCGTCAAATCCGGAGGAGCTGCACCAAACCAGACTTCAGTACTGTCCTCGGAAGCTGTACTTTCTATCAGGTCTCCGATCCTGGTTTCCGGATCAAAGATCATGTGTTCAAGCATCAATTCGTGAGGGATACCCAAATCATCGGCGGTTCGCTGGTAGCGCTGATATTGCAAAGAATGGCAACCCAGGCAGTAAGCAGGATGCCTGGGGATGTACCAAAGACTCTCATCTCATGGTCACCCTGTCCGGTACCGGCTTTGTTTTTTCTATTCGGGTATACCATGGCATCAGCAGAAAATAACTGAAATAGAGAACGGTACACACCTGCGCAACCATGGTCCTGCCCGGTGTTGTATGCACCGTCCCGAGATATCCCAGAATAAAGAAAGAAAGTACAAACAATGTCAGAAATATTTTGCTGTACAGACCTTTGTACCGGAAGGAACGCACCGGTGATTTATCCAGCCAGGGAACGACAAACAGAATCGCAATGGCTCCTGCCATCACAACCAGACCCCAGAATTTGGCATCCATTCCAAACAGAGGGAAAGTGACTGCCCTCAGCATCGAATAAAACGGTGTGTAGTACCACACAGGCGCAATCAGGTCCGGTGTCTTTAACGGGTCCGCGGGTTCATAATTGGGATGTTCAATCAGATAACCCCCGCCATCCGGGAAGAAGAACATCACGGCAGAGAAGATAAACAGGAATACGACGACCGCGGGGAAATCGTGACCGATCGTGTAATAGGGATGAAACGGGACACCATCCAGCGGATTACCGTTTTCATCCTTGTATTTCTTGATATCAACACCGTCCGGGTTATTTGACCCGACCTCATGCAGAGCAAGTATGTGAAGTACCACCAATACCAGCAGTATCAATGGTACCAGCACGACATGCAGGGCAAAGAATCGATTCAGAGTAACCCCTGACATGTTGAAATCGCCTCTCACCCAGATCGCCAGATTTTCGCCAACGAAGGGTATTGCCTCTGCCAGGGAAACGATGACTTGCGCCCCCCAGAACGACATATTGCCCCAGGGCAACAGATACCCAAAGAATCCTTCCGCCATGAGGCAAAGATAAATCAACATTCCGAAAATCCATATCAGTTCCCTGGGTTTACGGTAGGACCCGTAGAGCAGGCCTCGGAACATGTGCAGGTAGACAACGACGAAGAATGCAGATGCACCTGTTGAATGCATGTATCTGAGCAACCAGCCGTAATTTACATCCCGCATGATATATTCGATTGATGCGAATGCACCTTCACCCGTCGGATTGTAGCTCATGGTCAACCAGATTCCCGTCACCAACTGATTGACAAGCACAACAAGCGACAGAACACCAAAGAAGTACCAGAAATTGAAATTCTTCGGAGCATAGTACTTTGACATATGCTTCTCGAAGGCTTTGGTAACCGGGAGTCTGGCGTCTAACCATTCCATGAAATTTTTAAATCCCGCCATCAGACAGTACTCCCGTCTTCACCAATCACAATGACTGACTCGGACTCATAATAATGCGGTGGTACTTCCAGATTTGAGGGTGCCGGTACGCCGGCATAGACCCTTCCGGCAAGGTCGAACATGGACCCGTGGCAGGGGCAATAAAACCCGCCCAGCCAGTTCGGATCAAAAGTCTGTGGTTCCAGGGCAGGTCGGAATTTGGGAGAACAATTCAGATGTGTACAGATACCAATCAGTACCAGGATGTCCGACCGGATAGACCGGGTCTCGTTTTTGGCATACTCCGGTTGCTGCAGGCGATGTGAATCCGGATCAGCCAGTCGAATATTCTGGGAATTCAACTTTTGCAGCATTACCACGGATCTTTTCACTACGAATATCGGCTTGTCTCGCCATGCGGGGATGGGACCAAGAATATCACCAGGCGCCAGTTTACCGACATCGATCTTTACCGGTGCTCCAGCTGCGAGAGCCTTTGCACTTGGATTAAAAGAACTGACAAAAGGAACGCTGGCTCCTATCGCTCCAACCGACCCAACAACAAGGTTGGCGCCAATCAGAAATTTGCGTCGTCCCTTATTGACGCCGTCATCACTCACGCTTGTACTCCCTGGTACAGAAAAACCGAATGACTGGTGAGAGTTTCATGCTGCAGCCATATTGGAAATGGCCACTATCAAGGCCTCGCGGATTTTAACACAGTCCATTTATATATTGTTGCTGTAAGGTGAAATGAAGTACCTTTTTCTGGAAGCACACCAGGATTGGAAATTACGGGGTATCCAGGCTGATTAACGCTTTGAATATTGCGGACGTTTACGGGCTTTTCGCAATCCAACTTTTTTACGTTCCACCATACGGGCATCGCGACTGACCAATCCAGCCTGCCTGAGTGGTGGACGCAGAGTTTCATCATACTCCATAAGAGCTCTGGTAATCCCGTGTCTGATTGCACCGGCCTGGCCAAAACTACCACCACCACGGACACTGACCTTAAGGTCGAACCTGTTGCCCAGTCCTACCAGCTCAAGTGGCTGGCGAACAATCATCCGGGCAGTCTCTCTACCAAAATACTCATCAAGTGGACGTTTGTTGACGATGATGTTACCACCGCCCGATTCCAGGAAAACCCGTGCTTTGGCGGATTTTCTACGTCCAGTTCCATAGTATTGCACCATATCAAGTCTTCCCGTCCTGCCTGCTCATAGTTCAAGTGGTTGTGGTTGCTGAGCCGTGTGCGGGTGTTCATTCCCGGCATAGACTTTGAGCTTGCCCAGCATTGCCCTGCTCAACCTGTTCTTTGGCATCATACCCCTGACCGCCATTTCAATGACTTTCTCAGGTGATTCCTGCATCAGTTTATCGAAAGTAATCGACTTCAGGCCGCCTGGATATCCCGTGTAATGCTGGTATACCTTGTCTGTGTTTTTATTACCGGTGACCTTTACTTTGTCAGCGTTGACAACGACGACATAATCACCGTTATCCACGTTTGGCGTGTATTCCGGCTTATGCTTTCCGCGTAGACGGTTCGCAATCTGTGAACTGAGCCGTCCCAGCGTCTTGTCTGTAGCATCAACCACAAACCAACTGTGTCTGACCATGTCCTTATTTACACTGATTGTCTTCATATACCTGTCTTGCGGTCAGCTATTCACCCAATTTGAGTACTTCGAACCCCAACGGTGTAGCTGGAATCTGGAAGTCGCGGATATTACATCAGACAACCTGTATGTTGCAAGCATTCATGTTGACCCCCGGACCTGATTTTTTTGAATTCCGGGGGATTACGAACCTGCCACTCCGAAGCGAAGCTACGCTGGCTTTTATCTATCTGTAAAGTCCTGATTTTAGTTCAGGAAATTCAGATTCGCTTCTTTAGAATTACACAGAATGCAGCAGGCACGATATTTGTTGCCGGTCAGGGCTTTCAAGAAACTTCATCGTGATTATTCAGTCTAAAAATTGATTGAAAAAATCCGGAATTTTGATTAGAGGATGTGCCATGTTGATAAAGTCTGGACTCAGAGTGTTGCAGTCAGTAATCGCAATTTCGCTGTTATTGCTGGTTGCCGGTCAAACAAACAGTCAGTCAGTCGGGGCATTTGATGGTCTGACAGGTGAGTATCGTGGATCACGCAAAGGAGATAATTTCATCGTATGGATTGATTCTTCAGACGCAGTTGAAGCAGGCCAACAAGCTGCTTTGCTTCTCTTCAATGAGCAGGACAGACCGCGATTGGAGAACTTTCTCAGGAATATCATCGACAACCCGGCAGAATATTATCGCAGGGTCTGCGAGGAGGCTGATCAGACTGAATATGGAAGAAATCACTTCCCGGACTACTTCAGAGTCTGGAATACAAAAGGTGGGCTGATATTATTGCAGGACGGGTCATTCAGCGGCCGTCTACCTGTTGACTGGGAGAAGATAGAAAATCGGAAGCAACCGGGTCATATCAGGAATGAAGAATATATTTCTCTGAATGGACGGGAATATGCAATCAAGAATATCCGGCGATCCAGAAAGACCGGGGACCTTGCAAGTGTGCAATTAACCCGTACCGGTATTATTCAGAATTTTTTTGATAACCCGGTGATCAAATTCACCCGGATGGCGCAATCAACGCCGACCCACAAGTTGCTGGGTTCTTATCTGAACAGTAAATTTGATGCAATGAAGAGAATTAACATGGGTGATGCTACCGTGTTCAACGATCTTCCAGAAGGCTGTAAAACCAGTTTTAGGTATCCGACCTGAATCCAGGCTGTATTCAATCTTCTTGGGAGTGCCCCAAGGTTGATGGATATTCTGTAATTTCCCAGGAGGGTTGTTGGATTTACAGTGATACCCCTGGGAACGGACTTGTATCATTTTGACAACCCCAACTAAAGACCTGACGCCTCAAGCCGGTCAAGCCAGGAGCGGGTCATACGAATGTCCCTGATCTCGGCGCCAAGTGCCGCCGCAGTTTGCAATGCACTGCGCGCCTCCTCGATGCGGCGTAACTCCCCCAGACTCCTTGCCAGTTGCATATGAGCCTTGGTGAACCGGGCATCCATCTTTACCGCCTGCTGGAAGTGCCTTACTGATTCCGGCCAATGCTGCAACGTACTTTCAATGACCCCTGCAAAATAAAACAATTGCGGATCGCGCGCGTCCAGTCGTATCGCGGCTTCGAGATCATTGCGTGCTTCTGCATAGCGCTTCATATGCATCAGAACAACACCGCGACGTTGATAGGCCATACCAAAGGTCGGATGAATCTCAATGGCCTGATCAATATATTCGAGCGCCGTGTCATAGTCCCCACGGTCATCGTAGATCGCTGCCAGGTTCAGATGAATGGGATAGTACTCAGGCGCCACCTCGAGCGCTTTCGCCAGCGTCGCCATGGATCGTTCCTGCTGTCCTGTCTGTTTGTAGGCAACCGCCAGATGGTTTAACAGCGTAGCATGGTCAGGTCGCTCACTCACCAGTTCTTCCAGGATGTGTAATGCCTGATCCGGCTTCTGCGTAACAATCAGCGCTTCTGCGCTCAGCAGCCGATGTCCAAATCCGGCAATGAATTGTGTTTTGCGCTCACTTACCTCATCCGGCCACCTGAACTGTGTCGCGTCTTTAGCCTGATCCAGCACGACAGTTGCTTCCTCCATTCTGCCAAGATCACGTAGCGCGAAGCCCTGTAATCGGAACACATAGGGATGAGACAATCGTTCAGACAGCGGCTCAAGCAGGCCAAGAGCCTGCTCAGGATTTGCCTTCCGCAACAACACGCGGGCCATACCAATATCGGCCGGCGCACCGGCGCCTGATTCACGTGCCTGTTCAAAAGCCTGCATCGCCGCATCGGGCTGATCGAGGTCCAAAAGCAGGTTACCCCGCCACAGCCAACTGGATACATAATCGGGATTGATCTTCAATGACAGCGCAAGATGCACAAGCGCCTGTTCAGGCGCACCTTGATGCGCCACCAGCAACGCCTGCAGATACGGCCACTCGAATTCATCAGGCGCCAGGGACTCCGCCTGCCTGTAGCTCGCTAACGCCGCCTGTTCAAATCCATTCGCCTCGTAGGCCAGACCCAGATTGCCACGCACGGCGCCATCTTCCGGGCTCGCACTGGCCGCATCAATCTGCTCCTGCAGTACCTGCGCTACATTGGTATCAGTGGCCATAGTCCCACAATGACCAGAGCCAACTCATCATTCTCCGGTTGCGAACAGCCGGAAAGCACGGCAAACACCAAAATGAAAGACGGGACCCAGGAAAAAGACGCGCGATGTCTGACCACTGGGCAAGCACTACCCCCGAAGACTACATCTCTGGCTTCCAGCGTACCTGCATACCGAGCTTACGAGGTTCCGTCAGGAGACCCTGCGCTTCACCCTCAGCGGCGTTGAATGCCCAGTCCGGTCGGAACCCGGGTACATACTCCGCGAATCCGATTTCATCCAGCGCATTCTGCACATCTCCAACCATACCATTATGTGTTCCGCGTAGTAATATCAACGTCATGAAATTACAAACCATTTTAATTATCACCAGCGTTGCTTTACTGTTCGCATGTGGTGGTGGATCGTCTGGAATAACTCCCACTACTATCACCTCGCCACCACCTGTTACCAGTGCAGAACCGGTAATCGCATTCACTGACATCACTGCACAGTCCGGTTTTTCTCGTTCGTGGGGAATCACCTCAACCAAGGTTTCATTCACTGCGGAATTCGCCAGTGGAATCGCTGCCGCTGACTACGATGAGGACGGCGACATTGATCTTTACGTGGTGGGTGGTGATATTGACAGGAACCATTTGTATCAGAACCAGAGCGACGGTAGTTTTATCGAGATTGCCGCGTCCCTTGGACTGGATATGTTACACCGCGGCAGTGGACCCAATTTCAGTGACTTTGATGGCGATGGCGACCTGGATCTCTTTACCGGCGCAATCGAAGGTGACCCCTACTATTTATTGGAAAATCACGACGGTAAATTCTTCGACATCACTGTGAGTACAGGACTGGCCATTACTGTGTTGGACTCTATCTCATCAACTTTCAGCGATTACGATCAGGATGGTGACCTGGACCTGTTTCTAAGTCACTGGGGGGCGCCAAAGCAAGCCGACACCGAAACCGTCTGGCGAAACAACGGTGATGGCACATTTACCAGCGCAAGCATCGAGTCGGGTATCGCCGATGTACTGATCGAACCCACTAAAAGTACCGGTAAAGAAATTGATCGTACCTTTACACCCAATTTGAGTGACATCGATGCCGATGGTGACAGTGACTTGCTCATAGCGGCGGACTTCAACACCAGCCAGGTATTTATCAATAATGGCGACGGCACATTTACAAGAACGACGGATCGCGAGGTCATTATTGATCAGGCAGGAATGGGTTCTGCCGTGGGTGACTATGATAATGACGGCGACATGGATTGGTTTGTCACCTCCATCACTGAAGACGATGACTTCTTCGGTAACCGTCTATACCGTAACGACGGCAGTGGTGTATTCGAAGATGCTACTGATGAGGCAGGCGTCGCGCGAGGAGGCTGGGCATGGGGTAGTTGCTTCGCAGATTTCGACAACGATGGCTATCTCGATCTTTTTCACGTCAATGGCTGGCGTGGTGGGACCGGTTCTGGTAACGACGGTCCAAATACTGAATTTAAAACAGATCAGATCCGATTCTTTCACAACCAGGGTGATAACACATTTCGACAGATCGCAACCAGTATCGGGCTGACTGATACCGGCCAGGGAAGAGGGGTAGCCTGTTTTGACTCGGAACGGGATGGAGACATCGACATCGTCCTCACCAACAACGATGAAAGTCAGCTGGTTTACTATCGAAATGATTCCGTCAACGAGAATCACTATCTGGGCATAATGCTCGAAGATGACAGTCTTAATACCAAAGGTATCGGGGCGCGAATATCCATTACCACTTCGATGGGAATGCAGGTGCGGGAAGTTCGGGCGGGCAATAACTATGTGTCGCAGAATCCACCCGAGGTACACATTGGACTGGGAGCGGCAACTTCGGCGGATATTGTCGTGAACTGGCCTGATGGCAGTCAAACTTCAAGTCCTGCTGTTGAGGCGGATCAGTTACTGACCATCAAGCATGAATAAAATGACCGGACCCACCACTGAAATTTCGTACCTGTTCTTTTGGCTGGCGTTGATGATGTTGACCATAAACATCATCGGTCTGGCATTTGCTGGCAGAGTTGCAGCAACAGGGAACTACCAGCAGGAGACTCACTCTGAAGTCATTTCACTGATCTCTCAGGGTCATAACCTGCTCAACAGCGGGCAACTTGATCAAGCGGAAAACCTGCTGACTAAAGCTGTACAGCTTGATCCCTCTATTGTGCAAGGGCACTTTGGTCTCGCCGTTTTACGGTATCGTCAAAGCAGGTTTGAAGATGCAATAACACGGTTTAATCAGGTACTTGAACTTGATCCCCAACACCTCCCGACGCATCATAATCTGGCGCTGGTCCATACCAGTCAGCGACACTTCGATAAAGTGGAAGAAATCCTTAAGCGTGCTTTGCAGTTAGCGTCCGACAATAAGGATGTTCTTGTTGCAATTGCTAAAACATATATGCAGTCTGGCCGCCATGGAGCAGCGGCGGAGACCTATGAACGTGCTATCGTAATTGTACCGAATGATGCAAACAGCCATCACAATCTTGGACGTGCGCTTGGTCAGCAGGGACGCACAAGTGAGGCCATCCTTGCCTATCGCCGAAGTCTGGCGCTGCAACCCGATTCTCCGGATATAAATTACAGTCTTGGCAATGCCTTGTTGCAAATCGGTCAAATCAATGAGGCGGTTGTCATGTTAAACAAGTCGATCAGCATCAAAGCCAATTTTCCACCGGCCCACTATTCTCTGGCTCAGGCATATCAACGTATGGGACTCATCGACAAAGCCGACGCTGAATTCGAGATCTTCCGTAGTCTCAACGCAGAGGTCGACTCCCGGAAAGAACTCACCCGGTACGAATGGATTGCCAGGGAAAATCCCGATAATGCCATCTCTCAATTCAATCTTGGTGTCGCCTTTACCGAACGCGGCCGACATAATGATGCCCTTGCGGCCTACCAGAAGGCTGTGGCGCTAGACCCGGAGGATAGTCGCGCCAATTATCATCTTGCACTGACCTGGTTCGAGTTACGCAAGCCCAGGGAGTCAGAAACTATTCTGAAATCCCTGATCGACAATGAGACATACCCGTTGGCACAATACTATCTGGGGCAGGCCTATCTGGCACAGAACAAGCTTTTACCTGCAATTCTTGCACTACGCAGATTTATCGAGTTAGAACCGCAACACTTTGCCGCCCACATGTCTCTCGCCACCGCTTACATCCACAAGGATCGACTGGCAGACGCAGCCGAGGTTTTTAGAGTGGCGGCGGTCATAGAACCTGACAATGCGGACCCCCTCTATGGTCTCGGCCAGGTGCTTGCAGATCAGGGTAAGTTCAATAAAGCGGCCACCGAGTTCGATCGCGCTTTTACACTGCAGAAGGCAGCTTTTGCTCGCGCTATTGTAAATAACCCCAGGGATGCAGACGCTCACTATCGCATGGGTGTGGCCTACGCCCGCACCGGACAATTCGAGGAAGCCATCGCACGGTTCGAGGAGTCACTGGAAATCTCACCTGAGCTGGAAAGTGCTCACACTGGCCTCAATTCGGTACGCAGACAAATGCAGACTGCACCGCAATGATCAACCGATTATTGCTTATCTCCATGATATGGCTGGTCACCGATGTAGCGGCAAAAGAGATATACGTTGATGTGGGGAAATCGGCGGGTATTAATTTCACCCACCACAATGGTGCTGAAGGCAACCGTATTCTATTTGAAACCATGGGTGCAGGCTATTTGTCAGGCAGGGACTCTCGAGTGCACTTTGGTCTTGGATCTCACTCATACGTGGATCGACTAACGGTTAAATGGCCAAGTGGCATTCTGCAGGAAATGAAAAATGTTCCATCAAATCAGGTGTTGGTGATTACAGAGCCCGCAAATTGAGCGGGTGAGGCAGCGGTGAAAATGGCGTTATTCAGGAAACTGCCGGTCTAACGCATCCAACATGGCCTGCATGCGCGTCTTGACCAATCTGCGAGATCCATATCCGTCACAGAAGATGTAGAGTTCATCGTGACGAATAGCGTTCACTACCAGTTCACCCACCACATCGGGCTTGATCAGTTCGATATCCATTCGTTTCAACCACTGGCGCTTGCGCAGGCGCGTCTCTTCATTGTCCTTCGGGTTGGTATAAAAGGCGGAGATCTCCGTATCTACGGCATCGGGACAAAGCACCGAGGCGGAAATCAATGCCTCTGGCGGTCCCTCTTCACCCCAACGTTCAGCACCGGTGCTGTACATGTTGTGCCAGCGGTTACCAGCGTACTTTCCTGCCAACTCCACACGCAGTACTTCCGTCATGGCAATAATGCCAGCTTTGCTGACGCCATAGGGTACACCACCCCCCTGCTGCGCAAACCCGTGGATGGATGCTGTGTTGACGATATGTCCACCTTCGCCATGTCGTGCGATCCGCGGTACAAAGGTCTGTATACCATTTAATGCGCCGTGCAGATTGACGTCCATTGTGCGATGCCAGTATTCCCTTTTGACTGACACCACGGGTCCACCAGGACCAATGCCGGCGTTGTTGCAGACCACGTGTACTTTCTCAAATGCTGCTTCCGTCTTGTCAGCGGCGGCCATTACCGCGTCCAGGTCAGAAACATCCAGTTCTATTGTCAGCACGTTTCCGGGACTGTTCAGGATCGCTTCAGCTACCTTGAGTTGCTCACCCTTGATATCTGCAATAGCAACCCTCATACCCTCTTTCAGGCAGGCTTTTGCGATACCCAGGCCAATTCCCTGGGTGCCGCCAGTGATGAATGCGGTTTTACCAGTAAATTGATCCATAGATGAATCTCATTTATTTCCGGATGAAATCAAGTTGCTCAAGTATGACAGAAAAGGAACCGTTCCGGAATTTACGCAGTTCCCAGGGCTTGTAATGCTCTTGCTCTTACCCAGTCATTGCTTTCCCGGTCTTTCAATCCAGTCCCCGATCCATAAAACCCGGTAAACTACGGTGAAACCTACCAGGAAACAAATTTTACCTGCGAGTGAGTTCACCCAAATTTTGCCGGGAACAGTGTAGTTTCGCTTACATCCTGCCCGACTGTGTGCAGAAATCCATGTACAGTCTCCTAGGCTCATCACTTTGCTGTTAAGTAAATTGTCCCCCGTTGTGATTAAATACCGGCTTTTTGCGACAAGCAGTGTTTTCAATTCAGAATCTTACTGCGGAATCGCAGACATCACCCTAAAGGAATCAGGAGAATTTCAAAATGAAGAAGAAAGTCGTCGTTCAGTTGCCGGGTCATGCCAGACACAAGGATTTACGCAGCCGATATGCATTTGAGCTGGAAGCACTGGACCCGGTAGCCGAAATCGTCGAAGTGGATGCCAGCACCGAGGATTCATTTATCGAAGGTGCACGGGACGCAGACGCATTGCTCACCTCCTGGGGTATCAATATCTCCTGCAAGATCATCGAATCGCTGGAGAATTGCGTCGTCATCGGCGTGGGCAGCGTCGGTGTAGACATGGTGGATGTGGATGCAGCTACGGAACACGGCATAGTGGTCACCAATACACCGGACATCTTCATAGAAGAAGTCGCTGATCACGCAATGGCGCTCCTGATGGCCTGCTACCGGCAACTCAGTATTCAATCAAACCTGGTTCGCAATGGACGCTGGTACGAAGGTCGACCGCGGCTGAATAACACTCCCCGATTGATTGGCCAGACTCTGGGTGTACTTGCCTACGGCAACGTTGCCCAGGCGACAGTCCGGCGGGCGAAGGCTTTCGGTATGGAGATAATCGCCTGTGATCCTTATGTGTCCGAAATCAAAATGACCAAAGATGGTGTGCAACCGGTGTCCTTCAACGAATTGCTGGAAAGATCCGACTACGTCTCGTTACACTGCCTGCTGAACGAAGAAACCTGCCACATCATGAAAGCTGATGCTTTCAGGAAAATGAAATCCACGGCATATCTGATCAACACCTGCCGGGGTGGAGTCGTTAATGAAAAGGATCTGATCGAGGCGCTGCAGAATGAAGAAATTGCCGGTGCTGGTCTGGACGTACTGGAGAAGGAGCCGCCCGCGGCAGATAATCCCCTGCTGTCTATGGAAAACGTTATCATCACAGCACACGTGGCCTCTGCCACCACTCGCATGCGACCGGAAACACGCCGCCGGGCAGCCCGGGAAATTGCCCTTGCCCTACGGGGAAAATGGCCAATGAGCCCTGTTAATCCCACGGTCATGCCCAGAGTAGACCTGGAACGCTGGCAACCCTACTCAATGGACAGAGGGCCAAATCGTTGACCCTCAAGGCATATAAGGTACTGCTGTCGGCCCTAGTTGTGACGTCAGAATCGGCTGTGCCAATTCCATGAATTCGCATAACATCGGCCGCGTATCCCTTGGATCCATGATGTCTTCGATATTGAATGCTTCCGCCGTTCGAAACGGCGATGCCAGTGCATTGAGCTGTTGCTCTATTTCCTTCCGCTTGGCCTCCGGATCATCCGATTCATCAATGATGCGTCTGTAAGCGGCTGATACACCTCCGGAGATATGCATTGACCCCCAGTGGGCGGAGGGCCAGGCGACTCGTTTGAACATGCCGCCCGGTCGGTCATGACACTGTCCGGCAACACCGTATAACTGCCGGATAATAATCGAAATCCAGGGCATCTGTGTGCGCAGGGTGGTGCAGAGAATTTTAGCGCCCGCCCGGACAATCCCCTGTCTTTGCTGATCCGGTCCTGACATGAAACCAGGTTCGTCGGCAAAATAAACCATGGGTAGATGAAAAGTGTCGCAGAGTTGCAGAAAGCGGATTACCTTGGCGCCCGCGGCCACGTCCATGGATCCCCCCAGTCGTTTGGGATTGTTGATCATGACGCCTGTTGGGTAACCATTAACCCGGGCCAGACCAACGATCCGGGATCGACCGTAGTGTGGCGTGATCTCAAAGAAGGAATCCTTATCCAGCACAGCATCAAGTATTTTTCGGGGATCGTATAACTGGCGTTTGCTGCGGGGAATTACGGATAGCAACGACTCTTCACGACGCTCCGGATCGTCACTGGTATCCGTCCTGGGCGCCATCTGCCATACATTTGACGGCAGGTAGGAGAGAAAGCGTTTGATCATGTCAAAGGCTTCCTCCTCACTGTTGGCCAGATTGTCGATAACACCACTTTCAAAGACCTGGGAACGTTCATCACCCAGATCCTCCTTGGAGATATCAATGCCCAGTGATGCCTTGACTACAGGGGGTCCGCCGGGGAATACCTGGCTGATCCCCTTTACCATCAGGTTGAAGTGGGCAAGACAGGCATCGACAGCCGGAAGTCCCGCCACAGAACCCAGAGCCGCGGACACCACGGGTACTTCACACAGCAGATCCTCGATACCGGGTGTCACTGGATTGGTAGGTATATAAGTACGACCTATCTTCTCAAATGTTTTAACACTGCCACCCGTGGCATCCAGCAATCTGATAAAGGGAAGACGCCAGTCCCGGGCAAGATTCTGTGCATGTCCCCCTTTGTTACCAATCGAGGCGTCAGCGGCTCCGCCCCGTACAGTAAAGTCGCCACCGCTGACGACCACCTTGCGCCCGTTAACCCGACAGGTGCCGATGATGAAATTGGACGGTCTGACATTAATCAGTTCGTCTCCATCATAAGTCGCCGCTCCTGCCAACTGACCGATTTCCTGGAAAGAACTCTTGTCGGCAATGAGGTCCAACCGTTCCCGAATGGTAAGTTTACCCCGCCCATGCTGGACGGCTATGCCTTCCTCTCCCCCCATTTTCTTCGCCATTGCAACGCGGCGTTTGATTTCATCTATCTCCGGCTGCCAGACCATGCTTTATTCCTTTATCAAATGAATATTTCAAAATACGTAATATTCCCCAATCAAACAAGTTCGGGGAAACAATCTGCCCGGATCATCCCAAGGTGAAATCCTGCTGACTGGTCAGGTTCATGATCGTATTCCAACATAACCTTGCCTACCATCATTTCTCAGACGCAATCCTGCTGACTGGTCAGGTACATGATCGAATCTCAACATGACTTTGCCGCCGATCATTCCTCAGCGGGAAACCTGTGGTCTGTTCAGGACTTCGTCAACACATATGTCCCGGCCAGCCACTTTCTGTTCAGGGCTTCGATGCCGCAGTTGTCCCGGCCAGCCACTTTGCATTATCGGCACCCGGAACTCTTGGCGGCCGCTTTGGAACAAGGCTATCCTGGTTCAACTTGAACCCGATGCCCGGCAGTTGTACCGGGGTGTTATCTTCTCCAACAGGTACCTCTTTCAACAGCCCCCTGGCCGCAGGCTGACCTTCCTGCAATACTTCTCCTATGGTCCTCACCCGGCTGGCCGGCACACCGAATCTGTCCAATATCTGTTCCCAGTTGGCTGCCGTATCCGTTCTGAATACTGATTCGAAACTCTGGCGCAATTCATGCAGATGTTTACGCCGGACAACAGGATACTGCCAGCGGGGGTCCTCTGACCATTCCGGATGCTCCAGAGCCCGACACAGATCGACGAACTGCCGTTCGTTATTCGCAGCTACCATGATGACTTCATCGCATGTTTCAAAACTACCTGACGAAGGGGCGCGGCTCGCGGCCTCATTACCCAGCTTTGGCAAATCCTGACCTGTTGTGGCCGTGCTGACCACATTGTTCATCATCAGATTCATGGCGGTATCAAGCATCGCAACATCCACGCGCTGCCCTTCTCCCGTCCGGTCGCGTTCTCTTAACGCCGCCATCACGGCGAACGCCGCATTAAGACCGGTCGCAAAATCCACGTAGGGAGCACCCACTTTGACGGGACCGGAACCGACTGGCCCTGTGGTAGACATTATACCGGACATGGCCTGGACAACGTGATCATACGCCGGTCTGTGACCGATCGGACCATCACTGCCATAAGCGGAAATAGAACAATAGACGATCTGTGGATTGCGTTCCCGGACGGCGGCATCACCCACCCCTAACCGGTCTGCCACACCGGGCCTGAAGTTCTGTACCAGAATGTCGGCATGATCCACCAACTCAAGCACTGCATGCACCCCCGCCGGGGTTTTAAGATCAACTTCTATACAGTCCTTGTCCGCATTCTGACCACAAAAGGAAAGACCAAGTCCCTGTGCCCCAAGCTTTTCAATGCCGCCACCCCAGCGCGTATTTTCACCACCGGGTTTCTCCACTTTAATCACTTCCGCACCAAGCAGCGCCAACTGGTAGGTGCAGTAAGGTCCGGCGAGGACCTGGGTGAGATCTATGACGCGTATACCATCAAGGGGAACAGGTCGGGACATATTTACTCCGCAAAATGTAAATTGGCAAGTACAGACACGTCAGTATAGGCATTGTTGGCCGGGAGCGCACGTTGGAACCATACTGTGGCATTGATGCCATCAGTTTTGGCCGGGCATGATTCCCGCCTTGCCATTCGCCAGCAGCAGTAGTATGGTCAGTACATGACACCAGAGTTGATTGCAATCCTGAGTTGCGCCGTTGCCCTCGGCGCCCTCGGCTATCAAATGAACCGCGGCATTCGCCAGGAAATTGGCCAGCTCCGCCAGGAAGTCAGGACCGATATTCAGGAAGTCAGGACCGACATTGGCCAGCTCCGCGAGGATTTGTCTCACCTCACCGAACGTGTGGCCCGTATCGAGGGACTGTTAACACCAAAGCCGTGGCATGACCAGGAAGAGGCAAGGTCAGGCGTCTAACCACACGATTCGGCAAATACTATCTGAACCAGCCAGTTTCGGCTACCCGGACTCTAATCGGTTATCCTGCCGATACGCATGATCCTGCAGGTCACCGATTCGGTTTGTTCAAAATCATCAATGCTCTGTGCTTCGACGAACTCGTCATCCTCCCATTGTCCGCCTTTCACGGCCTTTACATCCCCGTCTTCATAAAATTTACCTGGACCGTGTTTCAGACCCTCCTGCCAGTAACCTTCATAACAACCGCCATTGTCATAATCTATAACACCGTAGCCATGGGGCTTACTCTGTTCCCAATGACCCCTATACCTGCTGCCGTCTTTGAACTGGTATTCCCCCTCGCCGTGCTTCTCACCACGAACGTATTGACCTGTATATAGCTCACCATCTTCGTAATAATAAATCCCCTGCCCGTGTTTCCTGTGATCTTCGTATTCACCTACATAACGATCACCATTGGCAAAATAATAGGTTCCAAGGCCATTCCGTTCGTCGTTCTCAAATTCCCCTATATACCGGTCGCCATCGGTAAAATGGACGACAATCCTGCCGTGTCGCTTACCCTCTTTCCACCGACCTTCGTAACGTCTGCCATCAGACACAAAAGTCGTACCTACGCCGTGCGGCTTACCATCCTTCCACATGCCTTCATGACGATGACCTTCTCCATAATCAAGGATTCCGTAACCATTTGGCTCATTATCACGGTGCATACCCTGGTAGTGATTGCCATTACTGAACCAATGCTCGCCCTGCCCATGTTTATTTCCGTCTTTCCACTCACCCTCGTAACGGCTCCCATCCGCACTGTGTAACGTCCCCTGGCCATCCTGGGCTCCTTTTTTCCACTGTCCCTCGTAGATATTGCCCTCAACGTGCTGGAATATCCCCATCCCATCCGGTTGATCATTGGACCACTCACCCTCGTAACGATGTCCTTCTGAATGGTAGTAGATGCCCTCGCCATGCCGCTTGTTGTTCTTCCACTGCCCTTCATATCGACCATCAGCGTATTGATGCTTCCCCTGACCATGCCGCTTGTTGTTCTTCCACGATCCAACATACTGCTGGTAGCCATCGTCATAGATGAAAGTGCCGGTTCCGGACTTGCAATCTCCCTCGATACAACCGGTCTCTGCAGTGACAAAAACGCTCATCAGCAGGAGACTGATGAGCCGGGCTGCACGTTGGCCGAAACTGATGAATATGGATGTTTTACTGGTTGTAGTGAAACATCGAGGGGGAAAAAGCTTAAATTCCCGATTCTGTTGTTCTGTTTTGAATTCAGACATATCTGCCCTCACTCATTCTTTCTCAAAACCCTGGCTGGTAAACTTCAGCGTCCGGCTATTTTCGGTCACCGTGTGCACAACCTCATCCGGTGCGCCAGCAGGTACCTGTGCTGCTATTTCCAGCGTCACTGTCACCTCTGCATCAACGAGTCCCGCGAGATGCGAGATCACTTCCTCCGCAATAAGACTCGCATCGCGTCCTACACGTGTCGCATCAAGAGCCACAGTTCCATGAAACCGCGTAAGCCGCTCTTTTGTCAACGCGTTCACAGGCACATCCCCTGAGCCTGGAAACCGCTCACCGGGAGTCTTTTTTACCACATAATCTATATCACCGGCTACCCCTGTTTCAGTCGAATCGACAACCGCAGTTTCGGGGTTTTCTGCATCAAGCTGGCGTTGTGCTACTTCCGGCTTGACCAGCAATACTGGTGAATACGCATCAGGTGTAGTTACCAGTTCTCCGCCTCGCAATCCTCGGTATCGCTTCGCCTCATCGTCATAACTGTCCGCAACCGCAAATGTTTCACTCAAAGCCAGCAGAGCGACGCCATCACTGATCGCTTTCAGTAACACTGATGAATCTCTGAGCCGTGGCAGATAAAGGTACCGTGCAAAGTCCTCGACGATTTGTTTGACAGATACATGATCACCGCGCCATAGCGGTACACGGTCAAGTTCCATACGCAGCCGGGTTGCAGCAAAGCCGGTTATCAGCAGTTCATCGCTTTTCAACTTCTTGCCCGCTCTGACCGCCAGTTCGCCCTGCCCGGACAATCTCGTCGCCTGCCAGTTGACCAGGGGCTGCGGGCTGTCCTGAACCGGTACAAGCAACCATTGCCATGTTTCCGGCAATCTTGCCGTCACCGCAGCTTCGGCGGCATCTTTCTGGGTCTCGGCCTGTCTTACCTGGTGTGGCGAAAGATCGAGCTGCTCGCGATCTGCCAATATCGACTGCCATGCCAGATATCGCCGCACGGCATCCTCCAGGTCCTGCAGCCGTGTCTTGTCCGCTGCCAGAAATACGAGTGAGTTGCGGTTGATCCTTGGTGAAGTGCCTCTCGACTCCAGTATTGTCCTGGCTGCAACCTCTGCCGGATTTCCCGGGTCCTTGATATAGGGCTTATCGATACCGAGTACGACAAGTCGTGCATCCGTATCATCCGGAACATCCCCTGCAGATTGAGGCAGGGGATGAATCCGATTGAAATCGCCCGTACTGCGAAGGTCATCCCGGAGACGTGATCCCAATTCCTGAATCACCTTGTCCGGATCACGTTTTAACTGCTCCGCACGGTCCTCCGCGAGTTTCGTGACGGTGGGCTGCGTGCCGTACCAGTAACGAGGACCATCCTGGTAGAGGTAGGTTGCCGCATCCGCCAGGCGCCGCAATGCATCACCGTACACAGCAAGGGTCTCCCCCGGCATGACACACCCCAGTTTGATGCGACGGTCCTCAAGACCCCGATGCGCCGCATCCGCCATAGGCGCCGATCCCAGAAAAATCGCCCGAGCAACCCGTCTGGTGGCGGATAATTTTCCAAGGTTAGGAACATCACTATCAATCCGAAGTGGCAGTGAATTGGAACCGTCTACATCCTTATCAATCACCGGCACCCAGTTTTCCGCAAGATACCGCGTCAACTCGAATTGCACGCTTGGATCGTCGATGGTGATATTTGCCGGCAGGATGAGCGGATTCCTGTCTCCTTTTTCCCACAGGCTGTAAATTACGGCTGCCATCAGCCGCAATACGCCACGTGTGCGTTGGAATTTCACCAGTGCAGACCAATCCGTATACAGCCGGTCGAATATTTCCGGGTGGATGGGATATGCCGCCTGAATGCGTCTCTCATAATCAATGTCGTTGCACTCCGGTGGGAACTCCTGATGCTGTGTCCTGTATAGTTCTGCAAATGTCCGCGCGGTGACATCTCTGTCCCGGTACTGCGTGGTATCCGAGATCGGCTCAAAGAGACGACGACGTACGATCTCAAAGCTTTCTTCCGCACTCGCCGGCCGCCAGGAGGAATCGATACGTCCAACGACATTACGTAATCTGTCCAGTGCCTCCTGACCCCGCTGGCCACCAACTTCAACATTATCCGCCTGGAAGTGCGTTGAACCAGATGTATCGGAAGCAGGCAGGCTGATCACCAGCAGGCAGTTATTCGCAAGCTTAGCCGACTCTGTCAACACTTGGGCAAAGCTGAATTGTGTATCGAACCCACCGGCAGGCAAATCGTTCTGGTCATGCAGTTGCCGTGCGTAGGCAACCCATTCATCAATCAGAATCAAACAGGGACCATATTCATTGAACAATTCACGCAGGACATCGCCGGGACTGGTCGCCCTTTCATCATCGGCGGCAATGCGCTGGAAAGCTTTCTTCCCGCCCAGTTGCCATGCCAGTTCACCCCATAGTGTGCGCACCACCGTACCATCCGGTTTGGTGATCGGATTGCCAGGCGAAATCTTGTTTCCGACCAGCACTACCTGACGTACCTTGGCTAGTTCTGTCGCCTGGGCCTCCTGTAAGAGTTCATCAATGCCCTCCAATCTTCCCGGCACCGTCCCGGAAAACAGGTGATAAAGAGCCAGCATTGAGTGAGTCTTACCACCGCCAAAGTTTGTTTGTAATTGCACGACAGGGTCACCGCCTTTACCGGCCAGGCGGTGGATAGCCCCCACCAACAGTCCTTTGAGGCTCTCCGTCAGATAAGTTCGTCGAAAGAATTCAACGGGGTCCCGGTACTCATCCGAACCTTCACCGAGGTGTACCTGCCAGAGATCGGCAGCAAATTCGGCCTGCTGGTAACCACCGCTGGCGACATCCTGATGGGGAATTACAATTTCCCGCCAAGGCTTCATGTTCCCAGTTGCTACCCTCTCAATAGCCGTACCGGCTTGTTTGCGCCGCTCACCGCGCACCTGCTCGTCAAAGCGAACACGTAAAAGCTCCATCCTGAACTTGTCTATGTCTTCTGCCTGCGGTGCCGACACAGCGGTCAACAGCCGACCTGCCGAATCCAGAGCCCGGTAGGCATCATCCCCTGAAAATTTCTGCTGATGCGCCCACTTGTTACGGTGCCCTCGAAGTTCACCCACCAGTCCTCGTTCTGCAGGCCCCAGAATGCTGCGGAATACATCGTTCCAGGTATCCCACATCAACTTGAGTAGACCTGCTACATCCCATTCAGCGACAGGTCTGGACAACATTGGATCTTCGGCGATCTGGCGCAGTTTGTAAGCATCCAGTTTTTGCGATTCTACAGCGCTCCTGATCTCCCGTTGGACAAACGGCGCCAGACCTTCTTTGAGTAGTTCAAGCGCTTTACCGACTCGTTCGTGATTGGTGATCGCCATTGATTTCCTTTTTCAGGTTATAGCCTATTAAAGTGGCACTTCCATACCGCACTGCTCTTGAAATTTATCGGGGCAGTTTGTGCATGATACGGAGTACCTGAATTTCTTCATAGCTGGAAAACTGGATAGGCTGTATTCAACATGGTCATAATTAAAAAACTACCTATTCCTAGAATAATTCGGACTGACTGATCACCTTCTTTTGAGCCAGGTGGGCGATCTCTGGCCAACTTTGAACGAGCGTATTATAGGACAGTGCTTCTGCTGCTCGTTTCTTGCGTTCGCAGAGAATAAACAAACGGTAGCATAACTCGCGAGCAGTCTCTACCTGAGCGCCAAGCCGGGTGACAATTTCGGCGGTCGCGCTTTCTCCACCTGATTCCAGTACACGCACAAGGTGATGAACCAGTTCCCAGGCCGACAGTCTCAAGTCTGCCTCAGGGTCCCAGTCATCGGACAGTTCTTCAGGTTTAAGGAGACGGACCCTACCACTTTTCGACATAAGAATACCGGCTTCAACCAGTCCGGCAACGCTGGTGTTTTTAGCTTTGGACAGTGTTTCTGCAATTCCATAGTCGCCCTCTTCAAACCCCCATTCCTCGAACCATGCCAGTGCCCAGCGGCTGTCTGCGTCAAAGTCGCCTTCCTGCTCGGCCAGTGCCTCATCAAGCGTCTGGTTAATAAGCGCCAGTGCATCGCGCACTGAAAGTGCGTTACCCTCAGCATCAAGCACTTCACTGTATCGAGAGTACACCGCCATACCCGGACCGATAGCAGCCTGGGCAAGATCTACGGGTGCAATATTGCCGCTTTTCATGTGAGCAAGTGCCTCTGGCAACTCGGCTTTGAGTGCGACGACGAACTCGCGACGAGTGGCCTGAGGTGCATTCGAAGGGCGCTTGCGGCAGACTAGTACGATGCTGGAAGCAAGGGCGTTTGTGCCTATTCCAACCATGCGGTACTGCTGTTCGCTCCTCACTGGCCAAGTGCCACTAATGGCAAATCCCGAGCGTGTCACTGCATCAAGGAATGTCTCCCACCCGGTGCTGGTTGTTCCGCCTTCTCCTTTGATCTCAGACTGCTTGAATGCATAGTATATGGTTACCGGAAATCCGAGATGTGATTTTTCTGCAAGTCGCTGCATTGCACGGGTCATACCATCAAGAAAAAAGGTCTCGGCTTTCTCTTTGCCACCTTGCCTGTATGGATTTGCTACCAACTCCTCGGTTTTGGGAACAGTGAGTGTTGTAAATAACTCTGGGAAGACCGTTTTTAGAGAACGGCGCAACCAAACATAAAAGAAGTCCGAGAGGTCTGCGTAGCCGATGTTATCGTAGTAGGGTGGGTCGGTAGATATAACTTTCCCTACATGGGTTTCATTAAGGACTACGTCTTGTTGTGTCGCGTTACCTGTAGAGTGCAGAGGCAATTTCCCTATGCAACTCGCAAGGAATTCCACGACAGGCACTAAGCCACCGACTGTTTTAGAAAGAATGGATGCCTCGGGAAAATCCCAAGTCATTGCTATGGCTTGCTTTGAGAATAGATTCATGACTTTCTGGTTCCCTGGTACCCACCGAGTACATGTGTTGGAAAAATCACAACACCTATCTACTGCAAACGCTAGATACACTCCCACCGCTTCGGCATACGCAATGGCTCCGGTACCTCCATCACGTAAAGGCTTGCCGTCGTCTGTCAGTCCAGCAGTAATGGCATCTTGCTGCACACGCTCACGGGCTTCTGCAACCAGATCGGAAAAGGTTGTTAAGGCCACGAGTTGACGTGGAGTGAAGAGATCAGCCCACATAGTCATGCCATACTGCTGGACACGAAATCCTAACGCTTTGGCAGGTAGTTCTGTCTCAGGCCACCATTCTGGTGTAGCTTCACACGCTGCTGCTTCATGCTCAGTAGTAGGAGACAGATAGACCCGCCCACGATTTCCCTTGGCGACAATTGCCATCAATCGTGTGCCCATTCGACCAACCTTTGCTTCTGCACGCAGTTGTTCGAAAGTCATTGGTGTGCCTGACATTATGCACAAAAAGTTACTGCCGCTACCCCCAGATTTGGTTCCTTTTTTTACTAACTCCGGGTTTTCTGGCTTCCCTACCTTGACTGTAAACCAGTAGCCGCAATCATCAATCACTGGCTCCACATACGCCTCTTTGCCCTTCTTCGTGGAAAGCATAAACGTTGAGATAAGTGGCACGTCAACATTTGCATAGGCAGGATTCGGGCTTTTCACAGTGCGCGTCCAGAGCCAGGCAATCACGGTTAACTCTCGGCCGAGGTATGTATTCAGGTCGGGACGGTCAATCACCATTTCAGCAGTGACCTCAATCTTGGGATACAGATGGCCGATACGTTTTTCGGCTTCATTGTTCATCCACCGACCGTAGTATCGTACATCCTCTGCCAGTCCATGCGCATCCCGCCATCCAGACTCTGACATTGCATCGGCCCGTACTTTTGGGTTCACCGGTGGTTTGTCGGTGAATTTTGGCGGAATCTCGATCATCGCCTTGTTGATCAGTACCGCCACCGGATTTAAGTCACTGGCATGACTCTCCATACCCAATCGCTGCGCCTCCAGCGGGAGGGCACCACCGCCAGCAAAAGGATCGTGGAAACCTGGAAGAATATCCGGGTTGAAGAGTTCCCTCGCCCGTGGATGGTCGACATGCTTCACGCAGGTACGCCGCCAACTGGACCAGATCTCGTCGCGAGCCTTTTGTAGTATGGTCTCGTTGGTGGTGTTATCCCAGAGCACCAGATCTTCTATAAGGTGAAACAGTCGCTGGCGCTCTCGCTCCTGATCAGCCATGGTGGGAAACTGGTCGGGATGTGAAGATGGATCGTCCACCATCTGCGCGAAAATGACTGCTCGCGCCGCTGCCAGCGGTCGCCGAGCCCACCACTGATGTAATCCACGTGGATGGGGCCCTATTCCGGGCATTTTCTCGTGCCCAGCTGCCTTGTTGATGGCGTCAAGTGGGAGAGCAACCTCTATGAGCTTACGTGACGCATAAATTCCAACCTTCGAATTGAGAAATTGATTGCTGTTATCTTGATCTGTTACAACGACGTTTGAACCCCTATTATACTCATCAAAGTATTTACCCCGAACGCCTTTACCAAGGGATTTTAAGTCGTATTCCGACCTTGCATCATTGTTGTCTGAGTTGTCCATAGTCTCTACGCTCTTTTGGCGTCTGTTTCCGTGCGGAGATTATTCTGATCTTATCACTTCGATTGGTATGTACCACTACAAGTAATCTGTTATCGGCAGAGATCCCAAATGTCAGGAATCGTTCTTCCGAATCATTAGGGTCCAGAAATGTCCGTGTCAGTGAGTCACCGAAGACAGTAATCGCTTCATTGAAGTCGACTCCGTGTTTTCTTAGATTTGCTACCGCCTTTGTTGAATCCCATTCAAATTGCATTTTGCTCAATCCAGGATTGCATTACCAATCGCACACAGTGTGTCTGATCAATGTGTCAGCATATCAGGTGGTTCCCAGTAGTCATATGCAAGGAGTAAGGTGGCTTGACGACCTGCATCGGTCCCGCTACGCTGTCGCGATAGCACACACTAGAGTTAGTTACTCCGTGAATGACCAATTCGCCCATTTGCCGGATAATCTGCCGCAAGACTGGGGAAATGGAATAGAGTTAATGGTAAGGTGAATTTCTGCTTCAGAAGACTGTCTGATACTATCACTTGTAAGTTTGTGATCTTTTTGGATCTGGAAGTGCAAATTGAATAACGAAAGGGAAGTAGGTAAACAGTATGATAGCGCCTGATACGGCTGCAATTGATTCTAAATTCTTTTCTCAGAAGAGCACGAGTTGGATTTCTTCCCCTTCATGGACCAACTTTGAGCAGACACTAGATTCAAAATCAGTATTGTCACAGGGTGAAACTTTCTTGTTTCAGTCCATCGTAAATACAGATTCTATTCCCAAGGAAGAATCAAATTTTATACTACAGTCCTATTCTATCGAAGAATCTTGGATTTATATCCAATCCAAAGTAGAGCAAATTACCAATACGATATCCTCTTATGACAACCGCATAGAAGTACTGGAAAGGCAGGCAGAACTTGATGGATATTCGCTAAACTTAGCCTCCAGAGCGACCTTTTTAGAATTTTTCAGAAGAAATCCGCGCTTAAAACGCGGGCGACTTGTACTTATCGAAAACGGGAATCTCCGTGCGGTCTGGAAAGATAAAAATGGTGCCCATATTGGGCTTCAGTTCCTGGAAAACGAATTGATCCAATATGTTATCTTCAAACAAAGATCACCGACGTTGCCAGTTTCAAGAGTATATGGTCGTGATACAGCAGAAGGTATTATAAGTCTAATTGATGCGTTCGACTTGGGTAGTGTTCTATACACGTGAGTGGCGACGATCTCCCAAATGATAGCCATGTTGTTCGATACGTGAAGCCATCACTTATTGATGACGAAATAGTAGATGGTAGTGCCTTTGTTTTGAGAGACAATGAAAATGGGCTCTCCGTAAACTGGCTGGAAGCATTCGGGGTTGGTGACCAGTTCATACAACTAAATAAAGTACGTCGGGTATGCAGGCTAAAAAGGTCGAGGAACGGAAGATTCGCAAAACTCAATGTAGGTGAAACGAAGCGATGTGTCTTGGCATGGGCGAAAGAAGCAGGGTTTTTCGTGGACCTATGTATTACGGAAGAACCGTTGGCTCGTACAGCCAAATTTGAAGCAGACCCATCTCATGCCGTGATTACCGGTGTTCCACCAAGTAGTGACGATGTGGCAATGGTTGTCGGTGACCTGATTGCCGATTGTCTTTTATATCCTCTTTACCCTGGGATTGAGGATTAAAAATTAGCAACCGACCAAAATTAAAGGAGATAATCTCTGCATGATCGACCAAGCCGATACCATCTGGATATTCAGAATTAGTAAGTGGCCTCTGACCGGTTAATAATAATCGCTGTTGGTATAAATTGAATAAGTTTTCACGCCGAAGAGAATATAATGTATCTCTTATGCGTGACGACTCAGACTGCACCTGCTAATGCGATGGACTTGGCACGAATATGAAACCAGGAGTCTGCTGGCAACACCATCTCTATTCCACTAAGGCAGTCAAGGAATATCTCCAGGGACTTGTTTGGGGGTGCTGGTAAATGAGTCGCGATACCAGAAAATTTCTCATCAAGCCATTCCAGCCATGCATCACATGTTTCATGCGCAGCAGCGGCTTGTAATATGACCATGAGAATAGTTTGAACATCCCTATCGGAAGCTCTCGGTGAAATCCATATAAGAACATCCGCAATGCCATCCGCTAATTTTGTATCACGGTTGGCCCCCGCAACAACACTCGCCAATTCCAAATTGGTTAGGACTTTGTTCAGGTCTAAATCCTCTGGTATATCCTCCAAGATTGTCTTTACTGCTGTCCTTGCGTGTTTCAACACTGGAAGCCCCAAAGCAAAGAAATGAGATACCCATGCGAGAGTCCTGATGGGGTCGGAATTCTCAGCCAATTTATCTTCCAATACCTGATTTATTACTTGCGGTATAGTTTCCATAGGTCGTCTATGACCTTCAAGGAGTCCAGGAAGCTCAAATAGAACTAATTCTCCGCTATCCCTTAATCTATTTATCGCAAGATCAATATCCTCCGATCCTGGTACCTTGCGCCCATCTCTCTCATGTCGTAATTTGAGATTATTGAGTCGTTTCAGTATTTCTACCTGCAGAATATTTGATGTCAAGCGATCTGCAAAAAACCTTGGTTCCTTTCTGGCATCCATCAATTCTGCGAAGACCCCTGACGCGACCATATTACCCTGAGTCCATTCCTGGAATGATTCGACGGGATTGATAACATCGTCCAAAAAAGTTGGTTCTACCATGTGCCGGACAATCAGACCGGCCTGCATCCATGAGGACATCTGCCTCCAGTAACCTGGATAATGCACCCCGTCTTCCAGAAGATTTATCCGATTGTGTACAAAATCGGCAATGGTCTGAAGTAGCTTGTAAAAATCGCGGCCATCCTGCTGCCCAAAGTTTTCATCCGATAACTGGATAACAGCCTCCGCAGCAAACTCGCGGAAACGTTCGTCACTCTGACGATACAGTGCGATGTCGAGTACCCCGAGAAGAGAGAACGGGTTGCTTTTCGCATGACACGACTGAAAGGCATCCCAAATAGTATCGTTATCAATATCGACAACCCATTGCCCGGGTGACAAGTCATCATGCAGTGCCCCAAGACAACAGATATCGAGCCCTACTCCGAGATTCTGGCTGAGAATATCTTTACGATAGGATGTAAGAGTTTCCTGCAAGTACTCTTCGGGTTCCTGTGAATATGGATTTGGACCAGCGAAGTATTCGAAATAGGAGGTGGACTGTGGGATGATATCGGTAACACCGAGTTGCATACGATGTTGTATTTTGTGGATCATTTTGGCTTGGACAGCCATTACACCATTTGTGGCTTCATCTAATAGCATAGAGAGTTCTTGGTAACTTGGCTTGCGTGACCGGATCTCTTCCAGTAGTTGTTGAAAATCTATCACTGCGGGTCCGAGGTCGTGAATGATAAGATTGAGCCCTGGAAGCCGAGTTTCCCTGTCTGGAGAAAGAAGAGTCAGATGTGGCATTAAGAACTGCTGGGTAGCATTTTTAGAATCCGACTGTTTTACCACTATATTCAGACTCTCCTTATCTATACCGACCTTTAGCTTGTTTCCCTCATTGTCTACAATTAACTTCTCTTTTTTTGATGTAATCACTTCTTCGGCTGCTTTAAACAAATCGTTACATACCAATTTGATTTCCGTTCCTATCGATAAGATTGGTTTTGAACGGTATCCGCATTGCTCCGCAAATTCAGCATCTCTATTGATCATCATTTGACGAACAGCTTTGGGTAATTGCTCAAGAAAGAGATTCCCGTATACAGACTGATCGGTATCGATGGATGAAATCACGTCAATGGCAGTGTCTAGCGCCTTTCCAATCAAATCCTTGTTCGCAGGCCGCAATAGCTGAAGAATAGAACGTTCAATCCAGTTGGCATAGTGAACGAGACGATCTTGTGAACGGGTTTGACTTGGTATGAACAGTGTTCCCAAGCGGAAAGATATTATTCCCTCAATCAAATTCGTGTATGCCTCCCGGGTAAGTTTCTGTCGATCCGGGATTGTTGCAGCCAACAGGTTATGCCAAACCCAATCGGATAACTTGGTGGCTTCTTCCGGTGGCTTATCCTCGTCTTTCCACAAATTCAGTATGGATTGACGTAAAACATCTCTGAAATTTGCACTCAATGCAATTGCCTCTTCGATGTTCACCATACCAAGAGAATCTACGCGAGCCGATATCTGGCGGAGAATTCGCAATTCCACGCTCTCCACTAGTCTACCATTGTCGAATTTTGCATTGTTCAGCCAATGAACCATCTCCTCGGGCTCTAACGGAATGAAGGCAAAACCACCAGATCGTAGTTTGTGACGAACAGTACGGTAATCTGAAATACTTATGAATTCATGAGCAACGAGGTGGCGCAATACATCTAATATACAGATAATAGGGATCTTTCGTTCAGCAGGTCCAATCAGGTTTGAGATACTGTTGATGTAGCGATCATCAATACAAAGCGCATCGCAAGCACTACCACCGGCGAGCAAGGATGATGTTGCTTCGAACCGGATTTCACTATTCTGTATTTGCCCATTCAGGTCTGCAGGACGAGGCAGGAATGATGCCTTCTTGTTGTCCACAGTGGTTCGAAGAATATGCCTAATTCTTTCAATTTTATCAATTAGTCCCTGACCCGTATCGCCTTCTTCGATGAGTTTTCGCATCTCTTGCAAAATGTCAGGATGAACACGAATAATTAAACCGGACATGCTACTTGCAGCAACTTTATGCAAAATTTTAGCGTCAAGCATGTAACGAAAGGCAAGCCCTTCCATATAGATCGGTCCATCAAGGATTGATAAAGGGAGACAGCTTCCTTCTGTTTGGCCCTGACTTAGCAGGAATGACCGTGCATGCTGGTAATCAGTTGCGCCGATTCTCCCGCTGTCGTGTAGCAGTTTGCAAAAATCCATAATTGAAATGATTAAATCGTCGAATGTACTGGTGTCAGCTTGTTGTTCCATCAAAGACCCGGCTTTATGGACGGGGAAAGCGCAAACCAACTTACCCTTATCTTCACGCGCCATTTGTAAAAGCGTCGCTAAATTACGCCCTACTTCGTCAATTATACTTTTAGGAGGCATGACTGGCTTGTCTGCAACTTTAAGCTTACCTTGGCCTAGAAGTTGTATAACCTGCTTAGCTGCTTCGATACGTGAAGGTTGATGAAAGCGAACTTCGCCCTGCTCCTGGAACAGATGCTCCATAATTTCGGGAGCAAGCTTGACGTGACAGAACGCATCCATAGTTTTTTCCAGCAGGTCAAGGTAGGAAAGAACCATAATAGAAGTCACGTCCAACCCGACCGTCCAAGTTTTTCGTAATTCGATCGGCTTTCGAGTACCCGCAGTGATAGGCAAAATTACTTTGCAGCGGCCATCCGGCTCATTAGCATTCTGATCGGGTATATGGAGAAAAATACGCGCCAACGAAACATTGAAGACGCCCGCAGCCAGACTCATGGGAATCTCTCCATTGAGCCACTTCCGTTCAACCTCATGCAGGTGGGCCCTTCGCTTGGGAATCCAATTATTTGTGAGATCCGGGAGGTCTACACTCCATACTGGCCCTTCACTTTCAGAAGAGAGAGTGACTGCACGCTTTAACCATGCTGGGTCGGCTTCGTCCTCGCGACCGAGTTTAATATGTTGCCTGATTGCTGCCATCAGGATTCGAGGATCGTCTGGGGCCTTTTCAACTGCCAGCTTGGCCAGTTGTAGCGATTGGTTGTGCATTTGACCCTGTTGACCCGCAAGTTGGGCGAAAGAAATCAGGGTATCAGGATTATACGAATCCCGTTGATTCCACGCACTGTCCAGGATTGCGCCTATTCGTTCCCAATCACCGGAGGCAATAGCAATTCTGAGGTCAAGAAACAAATCGTTATCTTTAACCCTTTGATGTAAAAGATTGTTATTAACATTCCTTGAATCTTCGAACTGGCCCGCGTGAAATAACGCTGTTGCTTGTACTGCTCTCAAGTCATTGCTTTGTTCGAGAATGTCAGAGTTTCCCTCCAGAAACTTGATGATTGACTGGTGGTCGTATGAGGATGGATCACCTAAACATCCTACAACATCAATTGCATTCTCAACAGTTGGAGCTTGATCGAACTGTTCACGAACCAAGGGCAAGAGCCTTTCACAATCACCCACCATCTTCAAATGATAAATCAAATTCTGTAAATCAATGAAGCTATTTGATTGGTGATAACGATCCATCAACTTCTGTCCAAGATCATGCCTTGTAGAGCCATCCAGCAATGTAAACAGTCGATCTGACTGGTCTTGGTATAGGGTTCCATCTTCTTCGACTAACGTTCTCGCATCTTTAGTTGAATGGTTAACTTCTACCAGAACCGTGGCATGAACCGCCGTCAGAAACGGGGGTGATACCACGTCTAATAAGCGAATCTTGTTCTCTTCAATATAGGTCTTAAAATCGCGCGGGATCATTGATTGCCTCGCGAGAAGAAATTCTGCTAGGAGTTCGCGGTCATCGAGTCCACCCAGAGTTCTCCTTTGTTCCAGATAATTTTTTAGAGGGTCGGTATTGAAGGGAATTACGAAGGCAAAAGCAAATGGCATTGCATCAACCGCTTGTTCACCCTGATTCATGCAGAGACTGATCTCTTCGTGGGCGATTTTCGCGCTGTCATTCCTTGGATTCATCAGCTTAAGCCAGAGACTCCAATTGGTAATTTCCTTTACCAAATTTAGGTCGTTGGTAAGCTCCTGAAGACGCTTCCCAACGTAATTCATACAGACCGTGGCACGTGCATGATGTTTCTGAGCAGTTATCCCCTGGTTGGGGGCGACACCTTGATAAAGTGGGATACCGTACAGCACCATTTTCCGAAAATCAGATGGCAAGAGCATTGCCGCATTGATCCTTCCCTCAATATCAGCAAGCATTGGCATTTCATCCCAGCAGTCTCCCAAATTTTCGAGGTACGTTAATGCTTCCTCCCATTTCTTATTCTCGCATGCATACATGGCCCACTGAGCCCATCCAATGGGAGCAAAGAAATTCCGATTTTCCCGATCATCTTGTTGGTCAAACCACTTCAATGCAATGTCTTTGCCTTTCAAACGGGACAGCAAACGGAACCAGGCTGACCTGGTATCCTGGTCGTTAGGATCTCGCAAAAGACGAAGAGCCAAATCTGTGTCACCATCCATCTCCGCAATAAGAGCATCTACAACGGTAAGATCCATGTCTGGATCGGTTTGCTCTATTTCATTCCGGAGTTGTTTTGCCAAGGAGAGCGTCTCATTTTCCGTAGCGCATAATTTAGCAGTCCAGTGTAGGATATTTGTCTTGGTGGGATTACTTGCGCCTTTAAGATCACCTTCACTTACACGCCCTAACAGATCCCGAATTTTCCTTCGTGAACCGCTCGCATCATAAACTCGGAGTGAGAGAATGTTGGTCAATTCCTGCTTCGCATGATTTGTGTGTAACTGCTGATGTTGAGTGATAGGAGCAGACACGGTTGACAAAAAGTTATCATTTAATTGATCAATTCGAGAAATAATCTGAAAATTACTTTCCTGCACCATACCTACTAACGGTTGGTGGTCGGAGGGGATCCAAGCGATGTAACCAGCTACAAGAATAGCAACCACAACATCTATTGGATCATCTGCCAGATCACTGGATTCACCTGTGTGAATCGAATAGCTCTCTGCCAGACGGCAATGAGTTTCCGGATTATTGCCGGTTTCGCCCATCAATATCTTTTCTTTAGCCAAAGATTTCAGGTCTTCCGCGACTTGTTCTTCTGCAAGCCATTCTCGCAACTCAGGCTGCCTAATAAAATCTGGAGCGATAAAGACATGGCCAATCTGCTGCAAGATATTCCGCCACCAAGGATCGTCAATACTTCCTCCTTTCAACCTCTCCAATGTCTTGTTCAGAGGGATATCCATCAAACTTGGTTTGGTGGGTTGCTGACCAGCCTTCCGTTCTCCATGCATGCTTTTTGCAAGTTGGTTGACAGACTTGGCAACTGGCCGTAGAAGGGAAGCTAAGAATGATAATGTTGGATCAGGCATTCAGGCAGTATATCGCCTCACACTGTATTATTCACATTCCAGTATTTATGCTTTCCCTTATAGCGGTCGTGATAGGTTCAACAAACGGAATGGAACCATGGGAACAATCGCTCGTTGCCATGCAATTGGATCATTCCAGGCAAATCTACGAGCAATGTGTTCCAGAGCATAGGTCCATGTGAAAGTCCAAAAACATCAGAGACAAACGGTGTGTACTGAACCAAAAGGGGATTTTAACTGCCCAGCAAGTGTCTTAAGTTAAACAACCAGAACCCTGACAAAAAGAGGAAATGACAAACCGATGAGCGTTAAAACCAAAACTACTTCCGATCTATGGCGCACAATGAATGAAACTGACATTGACCCCCTTATGGAGGATGGGTTGCAGTCATCTCCTCAATTCTTTAACTGGTGGGTACATCAATTCTACCCTGAGATAAACGACCCGCAATTGCATTGTGTGCGGGCAAACCATTGGAGGCCCCCTGAAACCGGTCAGAAACGGGAGACCGACCTGCATGTTGAAGTAGAAGATTCACAGTCAAAACGATATGCCCTGTTGGTAGAAAGCAAGGTGAATGCCCCGGCATCAGAAGGGCAGCCCGAGGATTATTCAGAATACGCTATCTGGGGTAAGGAATATGGGAAATGGGACGATGCCTGCACTGTGATAATGGCCCCTCTTGGATATCTATCATCGAATCGTTCAGCGCAGAAATATAACAGGAAAATCGCCTACGAGGAGATAGAAAAAGAAACCCGCAGACGGGGGTTGACCTGCCTTGCTGATTACCTGCAAGCTGGAGTTGTGCGTTATAATTACAAGTGCTCAGCACGCAATCCGGATGATACTGTTGGAGCTTTTCGGGTAGATTATATAGACCTGTTGCGAGATCAAGATCGGGACCTCTATTGCCTGCTGCATGGCAAGGAAAAAACCCAATTCAGCGTGACCCAGACCTGGTTCTACTTCAAATTGCCAAACAAGGACCAAATAATTCACAAACTGAGCAATAAAATAAAAGAGAGAAACAGGGATGATCCACAATATTTATCGTTACATACTTATAAAGACCAACTAAAGATCCAACAAAATAAATTACCAGATCTTGGGTTCTCTGGAGAACAGGGATGGCGTGAATGCAAAGCATATTTCATCAAGGATATTCGGTTATCTGAAGACCTGAATATGTTCTTCGATTCATTCGATCAAGATAGAGCATTCCAAATTTGGCGGTTAACAGAGAAGCTGCGCGAAACATGGCAAGATATTGTGGCCACCGGGATATATCACAAGTAGTGCCTATATCAGATTATACGATCGTATATAGATATGGATTTACTCAACTTTCAATGAATGAGATATCCAATGTAAGAACGGTGCATAATACCCTCACCCATCAACTCGGCTTTCCGGCTCGTGCGACCAGTTCGTCTAACTGGTAGTTGACACTTGAAGCCCCAAAATCAGGTTCCCGCCCGAATGGTCGACGCAGATAATGCACCCGGTGATGCTCCTTCTCATGATATTCAGACCCCTGGGTTTCTGACTCTTTACTATCCTTCTCCTGATACCCGGAGTCCAGAAACTCGACGATAGCAAGGATGAAGTCATCCGGTTTGTTCAGAGCTGTGAGAATTTCGTTTTTGGTGACCGTAATATCCCTTGCGCCAGTAACTCGTCCCTTGACTTCAATGAGACGCAGCTTACCTGTGCCGGGAATCTGACTTTCGATATCGTAACCCAGTTTCTCGAATTCACGATCGACAGGATCAAAGCCTAGCCCACGCTCGACCTCCATTACGATGGCACGTGCCCTGGCCGCAGATTTTTGGGTATCCACAGCCGAAGCAGCGCGTTCCGATTCCCGTCCTTCAATGGAATCAATCAGCCCTCTTGGTATTACCAGCACACCACCGAGCACTACTGGCGGAAGCGGTGAAATTTGTGCCTCTAGTTGCAATTCTTCGAGTCTATTCCCAAGCCTCGCCTCCAGATTATCTGCACGCTTGCGGGCTTCATCTGAATTGAGTCTTGCACCGGTACCACCGGCTTGCTCCCGCAGCTTCAGGTTCTCAGCTCGATGATCCCAGTATGTGATTTCCTTGGTTAATCTGTCTTTTACTGCCGACTTTGTCTTTGCTAACAGTGCGAGTTTTGCATCGCGAACTTCAGCCAGATGTTCCGGAACCACATTGGTGACAGCATATTCCTGTGCGGTCTTTTCAATATCATGGTTAATCCAGCCGCATTCTGACCGACACAGAATTTGATTCGGGTAAGGATCATTCTGTGCAAGCGGTCGGTAGTCGAGATAAGGCGCATAATTTGCGTGGCGGGTTACACCCTGGGCATCAATTGCTACATACAGCACACGTTTGGAGATGACCCTGCGGTCCCCGGAACGCGTGCGGCTCGCATCCTGGAGCGTGTGTTCCAGGTAAAAGAGAACATGCGTCTGAATGCCATAGTCACCATCGTCGACTAAGATAGTACCGCGTTTCAGCAGATCGCGGTTTCGCTCCAGTGTCAGGTCAATAACCGTTTCAAGCAAAGGATGTCCTGGACACACAAAAGCTGCGATTGGTTGAGCGGGTGGTGCAATCAGTGACTTCTCAAAGGCAATGCGTTCATACCTTGGAAGCACAGGTTCACCAGTCCCCACCAGACGATTACGATTACGTAGAATCGCCGGAACATGGTTGACTTCATAGCGGCGTGTCTCACGCTGTCTGACCGAGCCGCCCAGACGTTTAAATGCCGCACGAAAGAAAGATTCAATATAGTGAGGTTGGAGACGTCGCGCTTCGGCACGTTCCATGTCCTCACGTATTCGATGCACTTGACTTGCGTCCATGGCATCGTGTGCCAGCATCTTCTCTTCAAGCAGATCCTGTAGGTGATCAAGATCAAAGGCATAATCAACTGCCGTAGTCAGACGCGCGCGAACCTCCGGTTGTTCACCATAGCGGATTGCTTCAACAAGCAGTTCTCGCAGTGGTCGCCCCTCAAACTGTAGCTTGCCAAGCACATTAAATACCTGAACTCCGAGGGTTTTTCGCGCCTGTTCCAACTTGTCCAACAGTTTTCGATAGACGTCACCTTCCCGTGTTTCATCCGCCACCAAATTCCATAGATAACATATTTCTGTCTGACCTATACGGTGGATACGACCGAATCGCTGTTCCAGACGATTCGGGTTCCAGGGCAGGTCAAAATTCACCATCAGATGACCTCGTTGCAAATTGATGCCTTCACCGGCTGCGTCTGTTGCCAGCAACACCTGCACTTTAGGGTCATGTTGGAAAGCTTCCTGGGCTTTCAACCGATTTTCACGGCTTATTGCACCATGAATCAAAACCACCGATTCCTCGCGTCCCAGCAATGTTGCGATTCGCCCATGCAGATAATTGAGAGTGTCCCTGTGCTCAGTGAAGATGACGAGTTTCTGTTGAGGAGAAGATGCTGGTCGAGGGATTTCACCTGCACCATAAGGCTTCTCTGGGTTGGCGATCTCACCAGCGAGCCCTCCATCTTTGAAAATTTCACCAAGGAGGCTCGCAAGCTCTAGCCATTTGGTATCTGCCCCACTCTGGCGCACATCCAAGGCAAGCTTTGCCAAATTTCCAAGTGTTTCAATCTCGGCTTTTAACTCAGAAATACTGCGTGCAGCCGTTGCTTGATCGAAGATCTCTGCTTCTGTTCCCTCAACTTCATTCTCAGGCGCCTCTTCAAGATCCTCTAGCTCTTCTGTATCAAGTTCCGTCTCTTCCAAAGCAAAGATACTCGCAACCAGTCCTTGACGATGCAAAACTTCCAACTCGGTTAATCGGTTTTCCAGACGCTCGCGGCGACGACGTAATGATCGATAGATAGCTTCCGGTGAAGATGCAAGCCGTCGTTGCAAAATGGTCAGAGCAAAGCCGACGGTACCCGCCCGCTTATTGTTTTCCAGCGCCTCGACACGATTAAATTCTTCTCGCACATAATCAGTAACGGCTTTATACAAGTGGGCTTCTGCCGCTGAAAGTTTGTAGGGAATCGTGTATGCAATGCGCTCCGGAAACAGATGTGTGCCGTCAAACTTATGCAGATTCTCTTTGACCATGCGTCGCATGAGATCAGACACATCGACAGCATGAACGCCGTCACGGAATCGCCCCTCGAATCGATCACCGTCAAGCAGCGCCATAAAGAGTTGGAAATCCGTTTCTTTACCGTTATGTGGAGTGGCCGTCATCAGCAGAAAATGGCGCGTGAGGGTCGATAACAGTTGGCCCAGACGGTAGCGTTTGGTGTACTTGACTTCGCCGCCAAAGAAAGTTGCCGACATTTTGTGCGCTTCGTCACACACGATGAGGTCCCAACGACAATCAGGCGCTTGTAACTTTTGTTGCACATCTTCGTTCCGCGAGAGCTTGTCCAGCCGGGCAATGATGAGGTTGGTTTCCAAAAACCAGTTTCTCGTTCGTGCAGCCTCCAGATTGTCGTTAGTCAAAATCTCAAAAGGCAACTGGAACCGGCGAAACAACTCATCCTGCCACTGTTCTGCAAGGCTGCCGGGACAGACGATCAGACAACGCTGAAGATCGCCGCGCACGATCAACTCCTTGATAAGGAGCCCTGCCATAATGGTCTTGCCTGCACCCGGATCATCGGCAAGCAGAAAACGAAGCGGTTGCCGGGGCAACATGGATTCATAAACCGCTGTAATCTGATGTGGCAGTGGCTCGACAATCGAGGTATGGACGGCCAGTAGTGGATCAAAAAGATGGGCAAGCCGGATTCGCCATGCTTCGGAAACCAGCCGAAACAACTCACCGTCTCCATCAAAGCTCCATGGATGACCGATGTCAACGATCTCCAGCCTGGATTCGTCAGCGCGGTACAGAAGCTCATTAGCGAGATTCCCTGCTGCTGTCTTGTAGGTCAGTTCAAGTGCTTCGGACCCGAACCACTGTACGCTGACAACGGTCACTAATCCGTCAGACAGAATGCCTCGTAAAGTTGCATCGGCCTGGAGATCTTCCAGCTTCATGTTGTTCTTCTGATACCGCGAAAATTCGTGAACAGGCCGGATTAGACGTTATTGACAGCAGGGGGTCAAGCACATTGCGGCAGACTTGGTACAGGTTGACGGTTGCCTGCTGCTCATGTAGCTCGCAACACCAACTATGGGAATAGTCAATTAGTAATTCCAATATCTACAGGATCGTTGACAGGTTCTGGTGAGATCAATTCATAATTCTCCAATATTTGTCAGGATACTTTGGAATTTTCCTTTCTTGCGTTTTCTTCAATCTTTTCTAGGATATCTGCCGCAACCTCAAGAACTTCAGCCGGCGCTCGCACTTCTTCGCCAGCACATTGTCGCAGTGCGACAAGGAAAGGTCCAAAGGCATTGGACTTATCCGGATCAATAGACAGGAGATAGATAAGGTCTCGCTCCGGGACACCAGCGGTGATCAAATCGAACAGGCACTCCATCATCTTATTAATCATTTTCGGATCTCCAGGTACAAAACCGTCATACATTGAGCGGAACGTTTCCAATCCTGCCTGGTTATTTCCTTGAGCAAGCAGAGCCTTCGTTCTTATCCAATTTGTGTGCCATTTAATTTCAATTTTATCATTGTCTGAAAGAGAGCCCATTCTTCGTTCAATCTCATCACATGTTTGTAGAGATTTTTCCGCGTAATCGAGGAAAATTTGCTTATCACCTTTGTTTACCAACGCTTTGATGCCCTGTTCCTGAATCTCTGGCACATCACTGGAGCCAACCCCGTTGCGGGCTACCTTCGTCTCTTCATGCTCGCCTAGATGTACCAAAGATACTCCCTTGTTGACCAATGCACTGACGACTTTCACCTGAAGCTCCATCATTCCGGGCATAGTGCTTCTACAAGTCGTTTTCGATGAGTGTTTACAACAGTGATATATTTAATCATTCAAGGAAGAAGAGACCGAATTCTATTGATCGAGTTGCCAGATGTTTATAATCCGGGATAAGTGTTGGTCATTCATGGTTACTCCGTTTTGTGTCGAGTTTAGAAAGGACTCGGCACCTGACAGGATTGTCTTGAGATTTGTCGGGGCTTGTCACACACTTGGTCAATATTGCCGTTCAAGGTACCCAATCTTTCCACATGACACTGTGGATAATTCAGGATAGAGATGTTGAAGATTAAGAAAGTCATTCCATCTATCATCGCACTGTTGCTGATGGGACAGGCCAGCGCACTGATGCCAGGAGACAGGGTGGAAAACTTTAAATTGCTTGATCATCAGGGCAAGTCTCAAGAGTTATACTACAATAGTGACGCTACGGTCATAGTACTCATGGTTCAGGGTAACGGATGCCCCATCGTCAGAAACGCCATGCCCGCCCTGCACGAATTAAGGACCCGGTATGAGCAACAAGGCGTCCGGTTTCTGCTGATAAATTCCAACCTGCAGGACACACGGGCGACAGTTAACGATGAAGTAGATCAATTCGGCTATGAGTTACCTATTCTGATGGATGAAACCCAGTTGATCGGGGAAGCCCTGGGGCTTGACCGGACCGGGGAAGTACTGGTTATCGATACCGCTGAATGGAAACTGCGTTACCGGGGCGCCATCGATGATCGCCTCACATACGAACGGCAGCAGGCAGAAGCCCGGGAACATTATCTGGAGGATGCCCTTGATGCACTGCTGTCAGAAAACCCCATCCCGCGGCAACAAACAGGATCACCTGGTTGCCTGATCAATTTTACCGATCGGGATAACCGGCTTAACCATAAAAAGATATCCTACACAGAAATGATTGCACCGATCCTGATTGACAATTGTGTAATCTGCCACAACCCCGGCGGTATAGGCCCCTGGGCAATGACTGATTACAACATGATTAAAGGCTTTTCACCCATGATGCGAGAAGTCATTCGTACCGGTCGTATGCCCCCCTGGCACGCCGATCCACACGTGGGAGATTTTGCCAATGACCGGTCCCTGTCGATTTCAGAAATGCAGACACTGGTACACTGGATCGAAGCGGGCTCGCCTCGTGGTGACGGGGTAGACCCGTTAACAACCCTGGTGAAAGAGAAACCGGAGTGGCGATTAGGTCAACCGGATCTGGTCATCAACCTGCCTTCCTATGAGGTCCCGGCAAGCGGTGTTGTCGACTATCAGTATTTTCAGGTGAATAATCCTCTGGATCATGATGTCTGGGTAAAAGCAGCAGAATTGGTGCCGGGTGATAGCCAGGCACTGCATCACGTTATCACGCGTTTTACCCTAAGAAGTGATGACAATGCGTTTACGGGCAGGGACGGTGGTGGATTTGGTGGTTACGTACCCGGATACGAAGCCAACTGGATGCCCAGGGATACCGGTATTCTGCTGCCCGCAGGTGCCGAATTCACTTTTCAGATGCACTATACACCTTATGGTAAGGCAACCACCGACCAGTCCAGGCTGGGCCTTTACTTCCATGACACCCCGCCGACTCATCGCCTGGTCGTTACCGCATTGATCAATCTTCAACTGCGTATCCCGCCCAACACAAAAGAACACAGCGAAGAAGTAAGCTACGTCTTCCCGGATGACGTATTGGTATACGGTATGCTGCCCCATGCCCATTACCGTGGCAAGGCAGCGCGGTACAGTGCAGTGTATCCTGATGGTCGGGAAGAAATTCTACTGTCAGTACCGGACTATGACTTCAACTGGCAGACATTCTACAGATTTGAAAAACCCAGACGCATACCAAAGGGAACCAGGATTACGTTTACCATGACCTGGGACAATTCGGTACAAAATCCGGCGAATCCTGATCCCGAAAAGGAAATTCGCTGGGGTCGCCAGTCATGGCATGAAATGCAATTTGGTACCATCTCTTTTCGTCTTCTGACGGAGGAAGAAAGAATACCCGGAACAACTGGAACAGACGAAACGACTATTACTGTGAGATCAGCCGGAATAACGAGTCCTTAATAAGGCTTACCAGGTCAGTTTTGCCCATTCCCGCATCACGTTATCACTCCTTTCCATATTGAACATGCCCGCTTTTGCAGCAGCATAAGCAGCCAATCCTGGATTCGGATTGATTCCAGCAGTTGACGGAACATTGATGATCTTGCCACTGCTCTGTCTGATCATCTCTCTGCCGACCACCAAACGACAGAAGGAAGTCGCATTCAGATTTAGTGAAAAGTAAATTACCTGATGGGCAGGAGACTCGATTCAGATGTTCTCAACTCCGCAGGAGCTTCCCTGGTGTGGCGCCCGTGTACTCGTTATCCGTTAACAGAACGCTGCCATTGACAATGGTGTGTTTGATACCCGTCGCGGTCTGCTTCAGACGACGTGCTCCCGAAGGTAGATCATGCACTACCTCCGGCATGTCTGGACCAACAGTATCCGGATCAAAGATCACCAGGTCAGCGGCCATTCCCCGGCGTACCAGACCACGATCATGCAGCCCCCAAAGGGTTGCGGTGTTATAGGTGATCTGGCGAATGGCGTCTTCCAGGGTTAATGCCTCTTTCTCGCGAACCCAGTAACTGAGCAGATGAGTCTGCAATGAGCTGTCCATGATCTGGGACACATGGGCGCCGGAATCTGAGAAAGTCACCACCGACCGCGGGTGTTTTATAAGTTTCAGCACTTCATTCATGTCTTCATTGGCGATAGGGGAGCGGAAAATCATCTTCAGATCTTTCTCCAGAGCCATATCGATCATCAATTCAACCGGGTTTACACCTTTTCTATTGGCCAACTGCGCCATGGAAGGTTTGTCGTACGCCATGTCGTCCATCGGATATATATAGTCCCAGTCCGGTGGCCGGAGTTCGGCGCCGATGATCCGGGGTCCGGTGTACTCCCGGCTGGCAACCTCAATCAGTTTTGCCTTGATCACAGGGTCATTTAATTGATTCTTTTGTTCTTCCAGAGGAAGGGTACGAAATTTCTCCCAATGTTCCCAGGTATCGAAAGGAAGGTTACTTTCAAAAGTCAGTAAATTGTTTATTCCCCGGCTGTGTACCTGGGCAAATATTCGCCCCCCTGCTGCCGCTGTTTCATCCAGCAGGTCAGAATAGGAATGCCAGTAGTCCGGCGCCGCCCTTGGGCTGAACAATCCCCAGGTTTGCGTAACCCCGGACTCAATTGCCAGGTCCCGCAAACGGCAATGATACTCCCGCAACCGAACCGGATTTCGGCCCGGTGTTTCACCGGCGAGTTCAAAAATACCTTTCCCGGTCTCACCCACCGCATTAACGATAGCGCGCACTTCCTGCCAGTTGGCCAGCCGACTGGCGACGGGCCGATTATCCGCAGTCTCATGATTGCGGGTGCGGGAAGTCGAGAAACCGATCGCCCCGGCATGCATAGCCTGCCTGACGATATTCTGCATGGCTGTGACTTCGTCATCGGTGGCTTCTTCAGTAAATGCCTTTTCCCCCATGACGTAGGTGCGTAGCGCCGAGTGGCCGATATATCCTGCGTAGTTGATACCCTTGGGCAGTTTGTCCACAGCATCCAGAAACTCTGGGAAGGTCTCCCAGGTCCAGTCAATCCCCTGAAGCATGGCGTCCCGTGACAGATCTTCCGCCCGCTCAAGATTTCTGAAGACAAGATCAGCATCTTCCTGTTTGCAGGGCGCCAGGGTAAAACCACAGTTGCCCATGACCACACTGGTCACTCCGTGATAACAGGAACAGGAACCGATCGGGTCCCAGAAAACCTGGGCATCCATGTGCGTGTGACCATCGACGAAACCGGGGCAAACCACGAGGCCATCGGCATCAATCGTCTGCTGGCTTTTCCCGGTAAATCGACCGATGGCGGCAATGCGACCATCGTCAACAGCCACATCAGCGCGGTAGGAAGCACCGCCCGATCCATCAATGATGGTGCCGTTTTTGATGACAAGGTCAACGCTCATATCCTGATTCTCGACTTGATGAATACCCGGATAGTAGCATTTTATTGAAGAAAGGGCAGGAATTAGAGGGCGCTTTTGAAACACGGATGCGATACGTTCAAAACGCAGCCGATGAGTATTTCACGCCCTCTGAAATTACCTGAACCTGCCTGAAGAGTCTTGCCTGAAGATTACGAAGGTTATTCCTGGGTAATCTTCTTCTCGAAGTCCCCGGCAAAGACCATGGTCATCTTGTCCAGGTCTATGTGACGTCGTATGGCCGCATTAATTTCTTCGGGGCTCAATGCCATGATCTTCTGTTCCAGCGACGCCGTCCAGTCCATGGTCCTGTCCAGGTAGAGGTTTGAGGACAACATATTGGCCAGCGTACCGTCACGGGACCGGATGTTCTTTTGATATTGCACAATACCCGTCTGTGCTTCAGCAACTTCGTCCGGCGAAAAACCTTCGCTCAACATCTTGTCTACTTCATCCCGAAACGCAATCTCAAGGGGTTCGGCATTCTCCGGTGCATAGATTGCATAGGCGAATAAACCACCAGACTCATCTATGGAACCCGCTGAAAAATAAGACCCTACGCCATAACTCAACCCTTCCTTCTGCCGGATACGCGTAGCCAGACGAGAATTCAGAAAACCACCACCCAGCATGAAGTTACTGATTAACAACGCTGGATAATCCTCATGATCATCCCGAATTGGCAGGTTGATTCCAGCACCAAAATAAGCATTGGCTTTATCAGGCGTGTTAATGACAATTTTTTCCTGTGGCACTTCAAAATGAGGACTTGGTATTCGTTCATACGTCGCCTCAGCTTGCCAGTCACCCAGAGTTTCCGATACAACCTGTTCAATTTCCGCCGGGTCAAAATCACCAACGATCGCCATGTGACCATTGGCGGCGCCGTAGAATGTCTCATAAAACCGTATCAGTTGATCCAATTCTATAGCTTCAGTGTCGGCAATCGATTCCTCCAGGGTACTGACGTAAAAAGGATGTCCCTTCGGGAAAGGATTCAGGTGGCGATTCAGTGCAATGGAACCCAGGGTTCGGGGCTGGGACTTCTCTTCTTCGTAACCGGACAATACCTCCTGTTTGAGTTCCTCAAACTGATCTGGATCAAACCTGGGCTGTTGCAGCACCTCGGCAACCAGATGGAGAGCCGCTGTCAGGTTTTCACGCGTCGTCTGGAAGCTGCCTCCTGCAGAATCAAGATCACCGCCTACCCCGCCATTTACTTTTAATCGATCAAATTCATCGTAAAGTTCCTGACGCGACAGCCGTTGGGTTCCACGCATCAGCATGCTGCCAACCAGACTGCCGACATCACCCGGTTGCTCCTGCAAAGATTCCTCATTACCCATTGGCAGGGTCATAGAGACGTTAACACTTCCGCCACGAGTCTCCTTTGGCAACATCGCCAGCTTAAAACCATTCGCCAGGGTTACCCGAGTAGTCCTTGATTCAATGTTCTCTGGAGAAGAATCGAATGCTTCTCCGGTTTTGATATCTTCCCTGCCTTTATACCCGGCAACCATTGCAGCGATATCGGGGACATCCGGTATTTCGGCTCTGTCCGGTTCATCGGTGGGAATGAAAAAACCTACCGTGCTGTTCTGGGGTTTCAGGTAGGTTGCAGCGACACGTTGTATGTCCTCGGTTGATACCTGCTCGAATCTGTCCCTATCCAGAAAGAACAAACGCCAGTCCCCCATGGCAGCCCATTCACTGAGTTGAAGCGCGACTGACTGCGATGAATTGAACATAAGATCGATATTCTTGAGCGTCCGGGTTCGCGCCCGTTCTACCTCTTCATCGGTGATCAGGGTTTCGTTAGCTGTCTGGTAAATCGTCTGTTGCATGGTCTGCCAGACATCTTCAAGGGAGCCTTCTTCACGTACCTGTGCATAGGCCATTAAAGGACTTGCCTCACGAAGCTGATAGGCTGCGGCAGCGACCTCGGCAGCCTTACCGGATTCCACCAGCGCTTTGTGCAATCGGCCGGAAGGGGCATTGGACAACACATGCGACAGTATCTGTATGGCTGGGAAATCTTCATGGGAACCCGGAGGAACATGATAGATCACCATAACCAGCTTGATGTCACCGGTTCTCCGCAGGGTAACGCTTCGTTCGCCATCCTGAGTGGGGTCTTTGGTATAGGTTGGGTATATCCGGTTGGACCCTGATCTGTCCGGACGGGGGATGGCGCCGAATTTTTCCAGAATGAGTTCTTTTGCCTTTTCCACATCAAATTTACCTGCGACAACCAACACCGCATTGTCCGGCTGATAATACTTCCGGTAAAACGCCTGTAGACGTTCTATCGGGACATTCTCTACATCCGAACGCGCACCAATGGTTGATTTCCCATAGTTGTGCCATAAATAGGCCATGGACAGGGTGCGTTGCATCAACATGCTGAATGGATTGTTCTCACCGGATTCCATCTCGTTACGTACTACAGACATCTCCGACTTAAGGTGATCTTCCGAAATGAAACTGTTGACCATACGATCTGACTCAAGATCCAGAGCCCACTCAAGGTTATCGTCGGACGATGGGAACGTTTCAAAATAATTGGTCCTGTCAAACCAGGTGGTACCATTGGGTGACGCACCCCTTTCCGTCAGTTCCTTTGGGATGTCCGGATGATTAGGGGTACCCTTGAACACCAGGTGCTCCAGCAAATGGGCCATTCCCGTTTCACCATAAGCCTCGTGTCTGGAACCTGTCAGGTAGGTGATGTTTACCGTGATGGTTGGCTTGCTCGGGTCCGGGAACAGGATGACGCGCATCCCGTTTTCCATTCCATATTCGGTAATGCCTTCTACCGTCGCAATTTCAGTGAGCTTGCCATCGGCCAGTAACGGCAGGCAAGGCAGTGTTACAAAAACGATAACGGCCCATAATTTACATCGGAAACTAACTTTCATTTCTGGCTCCAAACCCGGTAAAACCCGAATTAAACACTTTTTCACCAGGTTGGCAATTCAAAAGTAGACCTCTTCAAGACACATTAGTCTGGTTTCCAACCATTAAATATCTGTTTCGGGGAATGAGTAGCGACAAACCAATCGCCATCATGACGGGATTACCAGCATGGACTGCCTTATTATTCCGTTCGAAATGACAATATTCGTCCTGTAAACCTGCATCTCGTAACGCTCCATTGAATCCAGGAATAATCGCTTAATTAGACAGCATGGAATAAAACAAATTTTGGCATTAATTACTTACATTTTGGCATTAATTACTTACATTTTGGCATTAATTACTTACATTTTGGCATTAATTACTTACTATGCAACAAAGCAACAGTTTAAAGTTTAAAGTTTAATTGACTAAGGTATTGAAAACAGTATAAATTTACTCTCTGGATTTTTGTCAGAAAAGCTGTTAATCACAGGAGAGATTCACATACTTATTCGCATAAGGTAAATCCAGTCATGAAAGAATCTAAATCAGGCGCAAAGGATAACCCAGAGGATATCTATGTCGTACAAACCAATTTACTGCGGTCGGTACTTATACTCAGTTTCTTTGCCACCCATTCCTGTTCCACCATAAGCTTGGTGTCTGGAACCTGTCAGTCAGGTGATGTTCACCGTGATGGTCGGCTTGCTCGAATCAGGGAACAGGATAACGCACGTAACATTAATTGTATTGGAGGGTAGTGATGTTAGCCAAAAAAACAAGCAATTGTTTTCGTTTGAAGAGAATTGCAGGACTATATCGGGTGTATTTGGGGATGGCATTTGCGCTGTTCTTCATCTGTGCACCCATTGAGCAGGGTTTTGCCCAAGAACAGGTGGCGGCATCCAAAACAGACATAATTGAGGAGATCGTAGTCTTAGGCACACGCCGCCATGACGGACGCGCTCAGACCAATTCGCTTGTTCCTGTGGACGTGATTCGCGGCGATGATCTCGGCAGTCAGGGTCCCACCGACATGGATTCTCTGATGGCAGCATTGATTCCGTCCTATAACATTGACTCACAGCCTATCAATGATGCGGCCACCCTGGTGCGTCCCGCCAAGTTGCGCGGTCTCCCACCAGACTCCACGCTTGCCTTGGTAAACGGAAAGCGTCGTCATCGCGCAGCCGTTATCACCTTCCTCGGCAATGGAGTGGCCGATGGATCCCAGGGCGCTGATCTCTCCGTGATCCCCGCGGTAGCGGTCAAGCGAGTGGAAGTGTTGCGTGACGGCGCCGCCGCCCAGTATGGCTCCGACGCCATCGCAGGCGTCATCAACTTCGAATTGAAGGATGATGCCCAAGGGTCTTCAATCGAGGCTCGCTGGGGAAGCTATTACGAAGGGGACGGCGATGCCATCAATCTGTCGGTGAACTTCGGGCTGCCTTTGACCGATGCCGGCTTTGCGAATATCAGCTATGAATACAAGCAGGCCGACCCCACCAACCGCTCGGTACAGCGAACCCAGGCCACGAACTATGCGAATGCGGGCAATCCAAATATCAATGATCCAAACTACTTGCCTGTCTTTCATCCCAACGTCATGGTGTGGGGTACTCCAAAGTTTGAGTACGATCACAAGTTCTTTGCCAATCTCGGCCTTGACCTCGGCAATGGCCGGGAGGCCTATGCCTTTGGTAACTACGCCCAACGCGAGGTTGAGGGAGGGTTCTACTACAGGCACTACGGTCGAGGCGGTGTCTTCGAAGGTCCATCAAACGTAGTCGTGGATGGCGTCACTTACGCCCAGACACTCAAGGTCGCAGACCTCTCCGACGACGGCGTGTCCGGCAACTGTTCTCCAATCGGGGTTGTCAACAATGTCCCGGTTGCTGCGCATCTCGCTGCCGTGGAAGCCAACCCGGACTGCCATTCCCTTATTTCGACATTTCCCGGAGGGTTTACGCCAAGGTTTGGCGGCACCCTCACCGATATGGCGCTTGCCTTTGGAGTTCGAGGAGACCTGGTGAACGACTGGTACTTTGACGCCAGCGGCGCTTTTGGCGTCAATGATGTGGATTTCTTCATGCGCTATACGATCAACCCTCAGTTGCTTGTCAAGCTGCCGCATGGTCAAAGAAATGAGATACCGATCAATTATTTTCCCGGTTCCTACACACAGTCCGAGTATGTCCTGAACTTTGACCTCTCGAAGTCCATCACCTTGGGCGAGTTTAACGCTCACATCGCCTTCGGCCTTGAACATCGTCAAGAGAAATTCAAGGTTGAGAGCGGCGAGGAGAATTCCTGGTTCATTGACAGCCGTACCGGCGGGCTTGCCGACCAGGGCTTTGGCATCGGATCAAACGGATTCACCGGATTTGGACCCCGGCTTGCGGGTGTGTTTGATCGAAACAGCTACGCCGTCTATTCGGACCTCGAAGTGGAACTCGCGGACAACTTCATCAGCGCGGTCGCGGTACGTTTTGAAGACCATGAGGATGTTGGCAATACGGTGGACGGAAAGTTGACGGCCCGTTGGCAGGTGTCCGACATATTCGCATTGCGTGGTGCGGTGAGCACTGGCTTCCGCGCGCCCACTCCTGGACAGGCTAACATCCTGAATGTGACCACCGCCTTCACCGAAGGAAGGCTTGCCGACGAAGCAACGCTGCCACCCACCCACCCTGCGTCCGTCATTGTTGGGGGGAAGGCCTTGACGCCGGAGGAATCCATCAACTTCAGCTTTGGAAGCGTGATTGAGCTTGACTTGTTGGATATCACGGTGGACTTCTTCCGCATTGAGGTCGAGGACCGCATCGCGCGAGGCAGTGTACAGGCTCTCACCCCGGCCGATACTCAGGCCTTGTTGGCGCAGGGTGTTGCCGATGCGCAGGCTCTCACTTCCGTGCGTTTCTACACGAACGACTTTGCGACAACCACCCAAGGGGTTGATTTGATCGTTGACTATCCGATGGACTTAGGCGTTGGCGTGAGCAATTTGAGCTTTGCCTTCAACTACACCGATACCACGGTCGATAACCGCAACCCGGAAGTGATCAATGACAAGCGCGTCATTCAGTTGGAACAGAACCTGCCGAATACACGGTTCACCTTGTCGTTCAATCATAACCAGGGTCCGTGGAACTTGTTGGCGCGGGTACGGCACTATGGCGATTACGTAGAATTCTCTACCGATGATGGTAGTGCGAGGCTTGATGCGGAAGCCAGGATTCTGGTGGACGCAGAGGTTGGATACAACTTCAACGACATGGGGACACTGATTCTCGGAATCGAAAACATGTTTGATGAATATCCAACCAACCAGAAAAACAATGCAGATCCATATCCTGCTGGACTCTTGTACGCAGAGACCTCTCCTTTTGGATTCAACGGTGGCTTCTACTACCTGAGAGCCATCTGGAACTTCAATTAAACCCTGGGAGGCTGTCCGAGAACTGCGACCGTAGCGAGGGCGAGACTGATTGAGTCATATTTTTTGGTTATTTGAGGCAAATAAGCGGAAAATATGGCCAATCAGGCTTGTCCGCAGTAGGTTAGTCTGTTCTCGGACAGCCTCCCAGATACATGCCAAACGGTAACGGCGCCTGGTACTTGCCAGGTGTCGTTACCAGTAATGGGGTCAGAGTAAAGTGCCAGGGTAAAACTCTCTATTCCCAACATATTGACAGGAGTTTTACCCTGGCACTTTACTCTGACCCCGGTGCTCCAGTCAGCAGTATCCTTGTGCTGCAAACTGTGTCCAGGGCTCACGTTCACCAACACCATAGCCTCGAATCAGCCCATCTTTCAGCCATTCCCGGAAATCCGGAAACTCGTCAAGTGTCCTGATTCTATCCAGAGCCTCAAGCCAGGAGGTCTGATCGTATGTCACCTGGCAGTGTTGGAATTCCCCATCTTCAAAAAGTCCATAACACGCAAGTTGACTGCCGCAACGATTCTGACCCACACTGCCTGGATTGATGAAAACCTGTCCATTGATAACCCGTGTAAACTGCACGTGTGAATGACCGAACAACACATAAGGGCTGTCACAGTCCTCTGCCAGCTTTAAGAGGTGTGAATCAGGTGAATTTGGCAGTGCATGTCTGGGGCCGCCATCTACTGTCCCGTGATGCAGGTACATGCGAATGCCACCGACCTCATATTCATCATTGGATTGCAGATTCCGCAGGAACTCATAACCGACTGGGTCGAAGTGATCTATAATCCAGTTGTTCAGTGCCCGCCACCGGGCCGGGTAGTTAGCAAATTTCTCCGGCTTGAGCATTTCCAGATCGTGATTGCCCATGATAAAAGTGCCGTTATCGATACCCTGCAACAATGCCATGGTCTCGTTACTCTGCGGTCCAGACAGCACAGAATCGCCAAGAAACACAGTTCTATCCGCATCGTGTTCCTTCCTGAGTATTGCTGCAAGTGCCTCCGAATTGCCATGAATATCGGAAATGACTAATATTTTCAATAAATTATTCCTTTACTTCCTAAATGTTACTCTAGTGGTTTGTTCGAACGCTCATGATAAAACTGAAAAGGAAAATGTTACTCCAGGGTTTTGACTCGAACGCTCATAATAAAACTGAAAAGGAAATAATGCCAATTTTCACTATGCAGACCAAACCATGAACAAAATTTTGACCATACTGAAACGCTTGGTTATCGGCATAGTCATTATGCTGGTCGCAACCTTCGCATGGTTCTATAGCGAATATCTTCGAGAAGTTTCGGAACTGGTAGAACTCGGTTACAGCGATGCCGGATTTGTGATTGATTCCCATGATTCCATCAGTTTTCTTGCTACTGGTGATACCGGTTCCGGCTTGCCCCGCCAGCGAGACATCGCAATTCAGATGGAAAAGCGATGCCGCCAGAAAAAACCGTCAGGAATTCTACTGCTGGGCGATGTGGTCTACCCCAAGGGGGTTACTTCCGCCAATGATCCACAATGGCTGGAGAAAGTTTTTTCCGTTTATTCTGGAAAGTGCCTGGATACTGTTGCAATTTATCCTGTGTTGGGAAACCACGATTATCTGGGTAACGCATCAAGCTGGATTGAGGTTGCCAAATTGAATGATCGTTGGAAATTTCCGTCCAGGCATTACTCCATAGAAATTCCTGACCTGCTCACTGTTTATGCCCTTGATACACACTACCCATTTAACATCAAGAATCACGGCATACCCGATTTTGGTAAATCCACTACACCCTGGACGATCGCTATCGGCCATCACCCGTTACAATCCGCCAGTGCAGGTGGTGGTGGACATCGGGGCAAAAGTTTTAAAGGGTATATCCTCAGACGAACGCTCTGTAACCGTGTCGATGCGTATCTGAGTGGGCACAGCCATCACCTGGAATACAACAGGATACATCGATGCGATATGGATCACTACATCTCTGGAGCTGGAGGTGGGACATTGCAGGAACTGGAAAAAAATCACAATGCCTTGTTCGCCGCTGCCGAATATGGTTTTCTGGAACTGGAGGTTTCCCCAAAGGCAATCAAGGGACAATTCTTTTCCCGAACCGGACAATTGATTTTCCAAACTTCCACAATTAAACAGTAAGCAGGCAAACCGGGGTCGGTGGGGTCACGGTGTCGGTGGGGTCAGAGTAAAGTGCCAGAGTAAAACTCCTCTCAATGTGTTGGAAAAAGAGAGTTTTACCCTGGCACTTTACTCTGACCCCGGTGTTTTTACCCTGGCACTTTACTTAGACCCCGGTGTTTGAGATGCTGTCCAACCAGACATTTACGGAGTTAACCATGAGCAAGCTCTACACAATGGAAATGAACTCCATCACTGGAGAATCCGTTTCTCTATCGGAATATCGCGACCAGGTTCTGCTGATCGTTAATTTAGCCAGCCAGTGAGGTCTTACTCCACAGTATGCAGGTCTGTGTACATTGCATGAACAGGGTGAGGTCAAGGTTCTTGGCTTTCCGTGTAACCAGTTTGGGGCACAGGAGCCTGGCACTGACGAGCAGATTCTGGAATTTGCAACATCCAGATTCGACGCCAGTTTTCCCATCTTTTCAAAGATCGAGGTCAACGGTGATAATGCTTGTGAACTTTACCAGTGGCTGAAGTCAGAAAAACCGAATCCTGATGGTAAAGCGGATATTGCCTGGAACTTTACAAAATTTCTGATCGGAAAAGATGGCAGTGTACTGGCGCGGTTCGAACCACAGGTGTCACCAGAGAACATTGGAACTCAACTGGGGTCGGTGGGGTCAGAGTAAAGTGCCAGGGAGGGTGGGGTCAGAGTAAAGTGCCAGGGTAAAACTTCTGTCAATGTGTTGGGAAAAGAGAGTTTTACCCTGGCACTTTACTCTGACCCCAGTGTTTAATGAATGCTGAGATGATACAAAATCTCCGGATTATTACGATTTATGGCCGTAAACCGGTTCTGGAAGTACTTCAATCAGATGAGCAGGTTTTGCGTCTGCATATGTCCAGGTTGGTCAACCCTTCACCCATCATCAACGAAATTCTGGATGCGGCATCAACCAGAAATATTGAAGTCCGGCTCCACAGCAAGCGGCAATTATCATTTATCTCAAAGAACAGCCGCCAGGACCAGGGTGTTGCGCTGGACCTGGCCGCTCCCAACCTTGTAGATCTCTCCGAACTGCCACTGACCTCAAGCCAGTTGATCGCGCTTGACGGCATTACCAATCCACAGAACCTGGGAATGATCATCCGGTCGGTTGCTGCATCTCCCTTACATGGTCTTATCCTTCCGAGGAAGGGAAATGCGGGTTTAGGACCACTGGTTTTCAAAGCAAGTGCCGGAACGGTCATTCGAGCAAAAATATTTCAGTGCGATGACCTGGTAGAAGCTATCGGATTTCTCCAGCGCCGTCATTTCTCAATCTACGGACTCGCCGGGAATGGTTCAGTCACGCTGGATGCTCTGACTGTCAACTCACACGCACTGTTTGTTCTGGGCAATGAAACGGAAGGATTATCAAGTAAGGTAATGAAGGCTTGTGACAAATTAGTGAATATTCCGATGGCAAATGATGTCGAGTCATTAAACGTCAGTGCAGTAGCAACGCTGGTGGCCTTTCGACAGATCTTCCATGGGTCAGTGGGGTAAGGATTAGTGGGGTCAGAGCCGGTGGGGTCAGAGTAAAGTGCCAGGGTAAAACTCCTGTCAGTGTATTGGGAAAAGAGAGTTTTACCCTGGCACTTTACTCTGACCCCGGTGGGTAAAACGCCTGTCATTGTGGCGGGGAAAGAGAGTTTTACCCTGGCACTTGACTCTGACCCCGGCGTTTTCGAGACAAGAGGTTGTATTGAACCTGACTACCGGTTATTGTTGCGCGACGCCAAGGCTGGCAATTCTTGAAATCTAGATAATGAATATTCTATGAGACGATTCCGGGTTTATCTCTCGTTACTGCTCGTACTGTATGGCTGTGGCAGTGAAGAGGGGTTCGATAAAAATCAGATAGCGCCAAGAGGTTTTTTACGGATTGTGCATGCAATTCCCGAAGCCCCGGAAATATCTTCCACGCTGCAAATTCAGCGATTGGGTACGCTGGATTACGGAGAATTTTCCACTAATATAGCTGTCCTTCCCGATATCGACCGGGAATTCAATGTTACTTATTACGACGGTGATTCTGTTCAGGATCTGCTCACCGATACCTTGCATGTAGAAATTGATTATCTGGTTACCGTTGTTATTGCCGGTACCATGGCTGAACCACAATTGATTATTGTTGAAGATCCATCTCCGGTAATTGATGAAGGCAGCGAAGATTCAGAGATTCTGATTGTACACGCCAGCTCTCAGGCACCTTCTACTATTGATCTTTTTCTGACGACCGGTGATGACCCCCCCGCGGAACCAAGAACGCAGTTAAGCCACTTTCAGGCCACAGAGAAGATCGTTGTACCACCGAATGCCGCTTACCGATTGCGCTACGCCAGTACCGGGACAGATGACATTCTGTGGGACTCGGGTGAATTTGAAATTATGGCGCAAACTCAAGGGTTGCTGGTAATAACCGATCATTCCGGACCAGGAAGACTTTCAGGCCGCATACTCCCTCTTACTTCTCAGAACACGCTGTCATTTCCATCCGAAGATTTGCCCAGCGCCGCGCGCTTTGCCAACATGATCGCCGATGCACCGGATGAAGTAGACTTCTATATCAATGATCAACTTACCGAAACAGGCTTTCAATTCCAGGAGACTGGCGGATTCCATGACTTTGCTGCTGCAGAAACAATCACAGTCAAGGTTACCGAATCTGATACGCCTGAAAACGTATATCTGGAAAGGCAGATTACGCTGCATTCCGGAACCTGGCATACCGCAACAATTTACGGTCCCCTTGATGATGCCAGAATTGCACTGTCTCTGGACCACTTCCGGCGAATTCAGAACCAGGTGACTTTAAGCCTGAATAACTACACTCCCTCACTCGGTGACCTGAATGCCTATATTGCTCCCACAGGCGAAGACTATACGGATTTCACACCGATTAACCTGTTGCTCGGTTCCTCATATTCGGGAATTTTGTATGCCAATGAGTACGACCTGACCATTACTCCAGCGGATTCGCAGACTATAGACAGTGGTCCTCATCCTCTGTCCATGCCGGAAAGAGGAATTTATCGAGTGGATATCACGGATTCATCTGGTGGCGGCAGACCTTCGATCATCGTAACGGGTGATGACTTTACAACGCCTTGAAAGCCTTAGTTTTTTCCAACAACGTTGGTACTAGAAATCACAGCTTCTTCTTTATAGCAGTTACAACATGACAGCAGTAACAACATGATCTCACCTCTGGATGACATAACTGTAATTGAAATAGACAGTTGGATGGCCGCTCCAAGCTCCGGTGTCATTCTGGCGGACCTCGGCGCCAGGGTCATCAAGATAGAACCACTCTCGGGTGATCCCATGCGGGATATGGGGCGCCCGGCCAAAAAGGGAGAAGGCCGTATTGACTATGACTTCCAGTTTGATGTGGACAATCGAGGCAAACAATCACTGCAACTGGATCTTGCATCGCCAAAGGGGGTGGAAATCGTTCACAGACTGTGTGCCAACGCACAAGTCTTCCTGTGTAATCTGCTCCCTCAACGGCAACAAAAATTCTCCATGGATTCGTCGTCCCTGTTCCAGATCAATCCAGGACTGGTGCATGCAACCCTCACTGGATATGGTACCAGCGGACCGGATGCATGGCGTCCGGGATATGATGTGACTGCGTTTTTCGGCCGCTCCGGCCTGTATGACGCCATGCGCGAGGGAGACGACGGCATAGTACCCATGGCAAGAACTGCGCAGGGAGATCATACCACCGGTCTGGCATTCACGACTGCTATATTGGCGGCGCTCAGAATGGTAGAACGCACTGGAGAGGGGCAAGTTGTTGAAACATCATTATTGGAAACAGCGGTCTGGACCCAGGCCAGTGATTTTGCAGTCACTGCCGTGGATAAGGCGCCGGTAAGACATAGAGCACGACATCAACAGTTTGCGCCAACTGTAAATCGTTACCCTTGCGGTGATCAGAACTGGATTGTATTCAACATGCCAGAGGAATCTTACTGGCCAAAATTCTGTCAGGCACTTGGCAAACAGGAATGGATATCGGATGAACGTTATCTGACACCAGCACTACGGTTCCGGGCAATGGCTGAATTGGTCCCGGCTGTTGATGCGATACTGTCAACCCGCAGTCGTGATGAATGGGGTAATATTTTTGACGAAGCCGGATTGATCTGGGGTCCCGTGCTGGGTCTGCACGAAGTTGCAGACGATGCGCAAGCTGATGCCATAGGATTATTTCCATCTTTGCGGGATGAAACCATTGGCGAATATCGAACGGTGAGAATCCCGATGCGATTTGCCAATGCAAAGGTTGTCCCAGGTGGCCGTTCACCAAAAGCCGGCGAACACACTCGTAAGATCCTGCAGGAAGCAGGTTATTCTCAATCAGAAATTGACCTCCTCCATGAGTCTGGCATAGTAGCTACAGGAGAACATATCCAAGAAGAGGCAAACGCTTATGATGATTAATTCAGTGACAGGCCCAATCTCTTCTGACCAACTGGGCTTTACCCTGATGCACGAGCATGTCATGGTCAGCGCGAGTGGACTTTGGGACTGTTATCCTGACCTGCTCGGACCCGATAGGGAAAACCGGGCCATCCAAAGCCTTGTAGATGCCAAAGAAGGGGGTGTGGATACCATTGTCGATGCCACCACTTTTGATCTCGGTCGAAAAGCACCCTTGCTGGCCGAGGTTTCCAGAGCATCCGGGGTTAACATTATCAATGTCACCGGCTGGTGGCTGGATGTACCCCGATTCCTGGCTGGAGTGTCAGTTGACCAGATGGCCAGGGAATTTCTGAGAGACATTCGTGAAGGCTTCCGGGATACAGATGTCAAGGCAGGCTTGTTGAAATGTGCCGCGGATTTTGAAGGTGTTACTCCCCCGTTGGAAGTGATGTGCCGTGCCGTTGCAAGAGTCCATAACGAAACGGGATTGCCGATCATGGTTCATTCCTATCCCACGGGGCAGGTGGCACGCCGGCAAATTGCCATCTTAAAGGAAGAAGGTGTTGACTTGACCAGAGTCAAGATCGACCACTCCAACGATACGACTGATGTCGAATATCTCAAGTGGGTGTTGGATCAGGGATGTTATCTTGGCATGGATCGATATCCAGGCAGACATGTAAGCCCCCACATGCGGACCGTGACACTCAAGACACTGATTGACGAAGGCTATACCGACCGTCTATGTCCTTCGCACGATTGCATTTGTCTGGCCGTAATGAAACAGCGGGAAGACGGCTCCATGCCGCATGAACACGAGTTCTCCCGAAACAATCCACATCGTTATCTGTATATGAAACACGAGGTCATTCCGGAACTGAAGGAAATGGGTGTAACTGACCAGACCATTAATACTTTGTTCATAGACAACCCCCGGCGATATTTTGCGGGTAACTGACTGCCATCATCAGTGCTGAATGCCGTTGTCTGACAGGATAGAATGACTGCACAATCCGGTTCTATCCTGGCTTCTTGTCGGTTACGATAGGTTTTTCCAAATTTTAGTGGGTAATCAATGCTTCGGCTTTATCAGTCGAACCATATGCGTGTTCTGGCCAGCTTGTTCTGTGAACACAGTCAGCAGAATATCGATCCGATGGTTCCGACTACTGTCGTAGTCCAGAGCTTCGGTATCGGACAGTGGCTGAAACTACAGCTCGCAGAACAACAGGGTATTTCAGCCAATCTGGATTGTGTTCTCCCCGCCACCTGTATCTGGCGTCAGTATCGATCCCTGCTCCCGGAAACGGCACTACCGGATGAATCGCCCTTTGATCGTGAACGACTGGCCTGGCGGCTCATGCGGCTGATACCTGATACGGACCATGAGCCACTGAAACGCTATCTTGATATGCCCGGTGACCCGGATATCCGGCTTTTTCAACTCAGCTTCCAGATCGCACAGGTCTTTGATCAATACCTGATGTACCGGCCGAACTGGCCACTGGCATGGGAACAGGGGAAACCTCTTCCGGATATCGATAATCCGGTGCAACGAACCTGGCAGGTATCGCTGTGGCAGAAAATACTCGCAGACAAACCCGGCATCTCGGAGCTGCATCGCGCAAATCTACACCAGCAGTTACTGAAAAGAATAGCGGAAAAGCCTACTCTGCCGTCCGGGCAAGGTAATACGCTGTTCATTTTCGGACTTTCTTCAATAGCACCCATCCAACTGGAAACCTTTAGCAAACTATCGGAAATCATGGATGTGAACGTGTATTTTCTGAATCCCTGCCAGCAATACTGGGGAGATATCGTTTCACCACGGGACAAGGCCAGGAGGTCGGTGCGCAAACTGCTTGGTACAGAAGGCGAATTGACGGAACAGGACTATTTGACAGTAGGAAATCCATTGCTCGGATCGCTGGGCAAACAGGGGCGGGAATATCTGGAGTTGCTCCTGGAGGACGATGCTGTCGTGGCCAGTGAGTGTTTCCTGGAACATGACAGTGAATCCATACTTGCCATCATCAAGAATGACATACTCAATCTTGAGTATGGCGGTGGTTTTGACGAATCTCCTGCACACAAGCACTCGCCAGACAGTGCTGACCACAGCGTTCAGGTGCATTCCACCCACAGCAGAATGCGCGAAGTGGAAATACTCTACGACCAGTTACTGTCAATATTCGACAACCACGACGACATCGAGCCAAAGGATGTGGTTGTCATGGCGCCGGATATTTCCATATATGCCCCTTTCATCAATACGGTCTTCAAAGACAAAATTCATTACAGCATTGCCGACCGTACTTTAATCCAGCAATCAACACTGATTGCGAGCTTTTTTAACATCATTGCCCTGCCTCATACCCGACTCACCAGTGTGGAAGTCATGGACCTGCTGGAAGTGCCGGGCATCGCTCGTCGATTCGACCTGGATGAAGATGAGATCAACCGCATTGCGACATGGATAGATCAAACAGGTATTCGCTGGGAATTCGATGGAGAAATGAAATCGGAACGCTGGGATTTGCCAGCAGAGAATATGAATACGTGGCGATTCGGCCTGGACAGAATGTTACTCGGATATGCCATGGACTCAGGAGAAGGTCTGTACGCAGACCGCCTGCCCTATGATTTGGATGCCGCCGACGGTGAATTGCTCGGTACCCTCTGTCACATCGTCGATCAGCTTATGCAGACCAGGGAAATCCTCTCACAACCCCATGACGCCAGTACCTGGAGAGATATCCTGAACCGGATTCTACGTGAATTCTTTGATCCCAATGAATCGGAAACACTGGAGATCAATCAACTGCAGAGCATTATGGACCGCTTGCAGCAGGATACCGAAGCCGCTGGTTATACTGACCGGTTTTCCAGTCAACTTATTCAATACTGGCTGGAACAGCAACTGTCACCCGAAAAGCAGTCACCAGGGTTTATTACGGGCGGCATTACCTTCGCCACCCTGGTTCCCATGCGCAGCATACCTTTTGAAGTTGTTTGTCTCCTGGGGATGAATGATGCGGATTTTCCCAGGGAATCAAGACCTGTTTCTTTCGATCTCATGCATATCCACGGGCCGCGCAAGGGAGACCGGTCCAGACGTACAGATGATCGTTACCTGTTCCTGGAGGCTCTTCTATCAGCCAGGCGGATTTTCTATATCAGTTACGAAGGCAAGGGTACTCGCGACAACCAGGTACGCCCACCGGCAACAACGGTCAGTGAACTGCTGGAGTACATCAGCGGTATTTACCCGGACTTCAGTGTGACCGAGCACCCCCTGCAGCCGTTCAGTCATCGTTATTTCAATGGCGAACTGACCTCCTACCAGAGAATGTGGTACGACGCCTTGCACTCATCACGGGAAAAAGCTCCCTTTATTCAGCATGACCTGGAACTTCGCCAGGAACTGAATGCCGAGTCCATGGATCAACTGGTGGCATTCTTCCGGAATCCTGCCCAGTATTATTTCCAACATTGTCTCGGGGTCTATTTTGACAACAGCAGTATTGAACTGAAGGAATCCGAATCCTTTGTCCTGGATTCTCTTGAAAACTACTCCCTGACCGACCTTGCCCTGAAGAATCTGATAAGTGGCGGAGATGCAGACGAATGGCAGCGAAGACTGTTAGCCAGTGGCATGTTGATGAACAATTCCCTGGGCCGCAGATATCTGGATCAGCAAACCGCCATTGCCAGAAGCATACACAACGAACTGATCAAGAGAATCGGGTACGAAGAACCGGATTCGGTACGGGAAACCCTGGATATTGACGGGCGTATACTTTCCATTACAGTGCCCGGTCTGTATGCCGAAAAGCACATCGACCTCCGCCCGGGGACATTGCGCAAACGGCAATTGGTCGAAGTCTGGATCAGACATCTTTGCTTGAACGCCAGTGGGCATGAACTGCCTACCTTGATGATATCCAAAGGCAGCCAAAAGCCGGCAGTGTCAGGCATCAATCCCCTACCTGCTACTGAGGCCGTCGACATCCTGCGCAAGTTGCTCGAACACTACGATTCCGGTATTAGAAAACCCCTGAATTTTCTGCCGGAATGCAGTTTTGCGTATTTCAATGCATTGAAACGTGGAAAACCCAGAGAGCAGGCACTGCAGGCCAGCCAGGAATCCTTTCAGGGAATTTACAGTATGGAGAGTCAGGATCCATACTGGCAAAGACTTGCCGAAGCGGACGAATTGTTTAATGTAGCCTTTGAGCAGGCGGCCATGACGGTCTATGAGTCCCTGACGCACTACCAGTGTAAAGCATGATCGATCTTGCATCCGATACCTTTCCGCTGACCGGTAACCGGCTGATTGAGGCGAGCGCCGGGACAGGTAAAACCTATACCATCACCAATCTCTATATTCGCCTGCTTCTTGGCCATGGACGACAAAGACCGCTGTCGGTAGACAGCATCCTGGTGCTGACGTTTACCAACGCCGCCACAGATGAGTTGAAACATCGTATCAGGCAAAGGATTGTGGAAGCCAAACAGGTATTCAGCGATGCGGATGAACTGGATGACCCTTTCCTGAAGTCCCTGAAATCGAATAGCGATGATCCGGACCGGGATCTCAAGCGCCTCACCGCCGCCAGCCAGTTAATGGATGACGCCGCCATCTTTACCATTCACGGGTTTTGTGCACGCGTCCTGGGGGAACTGTCTTTTGAAACCGGTGTGTTGTTCGACCAGAATCTCACCGCCGACAGAAATGCCCTGCTGCAAATTGCCGCGGAAGACTGCTTCCGGAAACAAATTCTTGAACTACCGGACTTTGAGCGTCAGATAGCGCTTGGACTCTGGCCGAGCCCGGCAGCGCTAATTCAAAAGACCCAACAGTTCCTGTTCCGGTCAAACCTGCACATCGGTCCACCGGAACGTGACGTGTCTGCGGAGTGTACAAAACTGTTCGCTAAAATCGACGAAATCAAGCAGCGATGGAAAGATGACAATTTACCCGGCATCCTCAACGCTGCCGGATTCAAAAAAAACAGCAAGGTCTTCAGTCGCATCAATGCCATGACCAGTCTCTGTCTATCTAACGGAATTGCGGATCTCTCCTCTGAATTGTGGGATGTATACAGCAGGGAGAGTCTGCAAAATGCCATCAGGAAAGATATGGAATTGCCTGAACACGAGGTGCTTACGCTGATAGATGAAGTCTCCCTGGGAAAGCAAATTTTGGAGCAGGTTAAAATCAACCTGTGGCGCCTGATAACAGATTCCCTGAGAGGGAAAATCGACAATCTGAAAATCAGAACCAGTGAACTTACCATTGATGATCTCCTGGTGCAGGTAGACAGGGCATTGAACATCAACGAATCTCTGGCAGGACAACTCGCCAGACGGTGGCCGGTAGCGTTGATCGATGAATTCCAGGATACCGATGATCTGCAATACAGAATTTTTTCCAGATCCTGGCAACAAAGGGGCAAGGACAACTGCCTGTTGTTCATTGGTGATCCCAAGCAGGCGATATATCAGTTTCGCGGTGCAGACATCTACACCTATATCAATGCCGGAAAAGTCGCGGACGAAAAATACTCTCTATCGGTAAACTGGCGTTCGACGGAACCTATGGTAGCCGCCATCAATCACCTGTTCGGCCAGAATAACATTTTTGGTGATGCCAATATCGGCTACACCGCGAATCAACCGGCGGCACGGGCTGAACACATGTCTGTCATTATCAACGGCGCCTCTCCGCCACCTTGTCATATCAGCTTTTTGCAGGAAGTCATGAGCAAGTCAAAAGGACGGGTGAAGTGCATGGATCATGCGGGTGAGCAGATCGTACAACTGCTTGCGCTTGCTGATAACAACGCCGCGATGATCAATGACAAACCGATACATGCGGGTCAGATTTCGTTATTGGTCAGGGACCGTAATGATGCCCGTGCAGCGCGGACCGCGCTATCGGCCCGGGGTATAAACAGTGTCTACGTCACCCTGGAGAGTGTATTCCTTCAAGATACCGCAGAAGACTTGAGACTGATCCTGGAAGCCGTGATTGACCCCACCAACGATTACGCCATCAAAGCCGCATTGGCGACTTCACTTCTGCACAGTACTGTAGAAGAAATCAACGGGATCAATCTTGATATCGTCAAACATCAGGAAATACTGGCAGAGTTTCAGGAATACCATCGTATCTGGGCAACAAGGGATATTGCCCCGATGATAGAAGCGATGATCACCCGGCGAGGTATTGCTGAAAACTGGCTGCATTTACCGGACGGTGACCGGCAGTTAACCAACCTCAGACACCTGGCGGAGTTGCTACAGCAGCGCTCAACTGCCGCACCGGGTATGCGTCGACTGTTGAAATGGTTCACGAGTGAGAAAATCGCAACCGTATCCGCATCGGATGAAGACCGTCAGCTCAGACTGGAAAGTGACGAGGATCTGGTCAAGATCGTGACATTGCATGCAGCCAAAGGGCTTGAATTCGATATCGTTGTGATTCCCATGGCAGGATTTGTCTCCCGGCAGAACGACAATGAACCCGTCCTTTTCCATAAAAAAGAGGATCGTGAAGACAATGAAGCCCTTTATACCACTCACCTCAATTTTCTCCCGGATGCTGATATTCGGGAAACAGCACTGAAGGAGAAGTACGAGGAAGACATGCGTCTGCTGTATGTGGCGATCACACGGGCTCGATATCTGTGTTATCTGGGTTTAAGGAACACTAATGAACTGGATAATTCCGCCATATCCAGATTACTGGGATTAACGTTGAAAGAGAATCGAAGTGTTGAATTCCTGTTTGACAATCTTCCCGGAAGTCTTTTCGGTGTCTCTCTTATTTCAGATGTCAGCATGACAAAGAGAGGAGATACCGACCCTGATAACGATGCACCGCCGCCACCTCCACCCGTACCGGAAATCGACAACGACAGCTGGCGAATCCACAGCTATACCGGTGTATCACGACGATTAAGAAAACAGGAAGACGACAACGACCTCATCATTGCAGCCGGGTACGGCGACGACGATAATGTCACACAGACTACTCTGGAACAGCAACCTGACCGTTTTGCTTTCCCGCGAGGCCCCCAGGTTGGCGTTGTATTACACGGTCTTCTCGAAGGCCTGGACTTTACCGCATCCGAAGACACTATTCGTGACCGCTGTGCCCGTTACCTCAAACGATTGGGCATCACCAGCCAGGAGGAGCTTTGGCTTGATGTACTCTCTGACTGGATGAGCGACGTGATTCAGACCCCCCTGCCAGACATTGACGGTACTTTCCGCCTGTCCGATGTTTCCCTTGAGGACAGGATCTCGGAGCTGGAGTTCCATTTCCCACTACGAACTTCAGAGAGTTTTCTGGACCTTCTCAGACAGCATGGCTATCTGGTTGCAGTAGCGCCTGAGCAGTATGTGATCCTCGACGGTATGATGACGGGGATTATTGACCTCGTTTTACGCGTTGATGGCAGGTATTACATCATCGACTACAAATCCAACTATCTTGGCGATGGTTTCAAGCAATATTCCGGGGATTCATTGGATGAGGCTGTTCAGGATCATCATTACGACCTGCAATATCTGATCTACAGCGTCGCACTGCATCGATTTCTGAGGTCCAGGCTGCCGGATTATGATTATGATGTTTCGTTTGGCGGAGTGCTGTATCTGTTTTTACGCGGAATGCAGGGTACGTCCGGTGATACCGGAATTTACCGGGACAACCCGCCAAAGTCATTGATCATGCAGCTTGATGAGGCTCTATATGAACCCCGCTGAGGGCTCTTTTTGGAAACCCGCTGAGGGCTCTTTTTGGAAACCCGCTGAGGGCTCTTTTTGGAGACCCGCTGAGGGCTCTTTATGGAGAACCCGCTGAGGGCTCTTGAGTGATATCTTATGGATAAAGATGAATTCCGTCATATCGACCGCTACTTCAGTGATTTTATTCACCGCGTAGTCCCGGATTGCAGCCCTCGCCTGCTGGAGGTCATGTCGACACTGAGTCATACTCTGTCGCAGCAACACAGTTGCCTGGACCTTTCGAATCTCGCAGACAAACAACAGATAATCACCGAACTGCATGAGCTGGAACTCACGGCTGAAAATTCTCCCGTTGCACTGCACGGCGACAAACTTTATCTCCGTCGATATTTCCAGTACGAAAAAATCATCGTGCGGCTTCTCGAGTCCCGGAATCAGCCACTTGATATCTATAACAGTCAGCAACTTTCAAAGTGTCTTAAACAACAATTTTCCAGTGACAACAATATTGACTGGCAGCAGATTGCAGCGCTGCAGGCCCTGACCAGGAAACTGACAATTATTACCGGTGGGCCAGGTACGGGAAAAACAACTATCGTTGCCCGTATCATCTTGCTGCTGAATGAACTGGCGCCGGCGCCGCTGCAGATCAGATTGGCTGCCCCCACCGGTAAGGCAGCCATGCGTCTGGGACAATCCCTTGCAGCCGCAAGTAATGTAATGGAACGTCCGGTTGTGCAGACATTGCACCGGTTGCTGGGGATGAGACGTGACGAACGCACTTACCGTTATCATGCGGATAACCCCATAACTGCGGATGTACTGATTGTCGATGAAGCATCGATGATTGACCTGCCAATGATGCATCGGATACTGACGGCAATACCGAAGGATTGCAGGCTGATACTGACAGGAGACCCGGACCAACTCCCGTCGGTCGAGGTGGGTAATGTACTGGCTGATATCTGTAGCCGGAAAGTCGGTTACAGCAAGGCATTCCATGACCTGGTCAGGGATATTGCCGGTGTTTCACTGCCGGTCGATTCATCCGGAGATCCACTGAGTGACGTTATTTGCCGGTTGCAGGTGAGTTATCGCTTCTCTCCAGACAAAGGGATCGGGGGTCTTTCCCATCATGTTATCAAGCGCAATTCCGATATGCCGGAGAATGATACCGGCATTGAAATACTCGATCCGGCGCAATTAAAGACATCCGGCGGAAATAACCTGCTGATGGCGGAATACAGGGACTACTTCTCCTTGCTACACCAGAGAAAGGAAGATCCGTCAACCCTCGTCCGGGCATTTGATCAAACAAGAATACTGGCCCCGATGCGCGAAGGTCCTCTTGGCATAGAAGATCTGAACAACAGAATTGAGACAACCCTTGAGAAACGTGGTCTGAAAAATCCGTTTTCCGACATTTATCATGGTAAACCGATACTGATTCTGCACAACGACTACAATCTGGACCTCTATAATGGCGATGTTGGCATTTGCATCGGGGACGGTGATCACCCAATGGTCGCGTTCATCAGTGACGATGGTGAAATACGTATGATGCTGGCATCCAGGTTGCCGCCACACGAAACCTGCTTTGCCATGACCGTGCACAAATCCCAGGGATCTGAATACGATGCTGTCACACTGATCATGCCGACTTCATTAACCGCAGGCTCTGAACAATTGATGAATCGCGAATTGGTCTATACTGCCATTACACGTGCGAAGTCAAAGGTTAAACTTTACTGTACACAAGACATATGGAAACTATGTATGACTAACAGTCAACCCAGGGTCAGTGGGCTTGCTGACTTTTTTTCAGAACAAGCCGACACTGCGGCAGGAGACATTTCATGACGAATCAGACTCACAGTATTGAATACTCCAGATGGATGAAGGATCAGACACACAGTTAAGGATCCCCCGGAAATGAAGAAACTTGCCCTGAATTGTTACAGCATCATCTCTATTACCTGGGCGCTGCTGAATCTGACATTCTGGATGTTCCCGGTCATCCTGGTTACCCTCTGCAGATTGATCCTCCCCTCGTTCAAGAAAACATGGAGTTCTGCCATAAACTTCCTGTATCACCAGGGTACGAAACTGAACAGTTTCTGGATGCTGCGCGTCATTGGTTTACGTATCCATGTGGATGGAGCATTCGATGATCACCCTGCACCCATCATTATCTGTAACCATCAATCCTGGTGTGACATCCCGGTCATTCATCACGTGGTGACCGATCATGGACCCATCATCAAGTTTCTGATCAAACGGCAACTGGCGTGGGTTCCGGTGATAGGCTGGCTCTGCTGGATGTTGGAGTTTCCTCTTCTATACCGGGGTCAGGGCCAGGATTCCCGGAAAAAAGACTACAATACCCTGCGTAAATTCTCGGAGCAGGCGGTTGACAACAGCAGTGCCATCCTGATCTTCCCGGAGGGCACCCGCTTTACCCGTGCCAAGCAGGCAGCACAGCATTCACCCTATGAACATCTGCTGAATCCGCGTATAGGCGGCATTCGGATTCTTAAAGAAGTGCTCGACCCGGATACTCCCATTATCGACCTGACCATCCTCTACGCTGGCGGCAACATCAATTTTTGGGAATGTCTGCACGGTAAAGTCCTCGATATCCATGTGAATATTAAACAATTCCGTTTAGGCGATATCGATCATATGGCGAGTTGGCTTAACAATCGCTGGCAGGAAAAAGATGAATTACTGGGAGCACATAATCAAGGTTGACTGCTTCCGATTACCAGTCACAGGAAGTGTTGCACCTTATCCCGGTAGGTCCTGCTCATCTTGACGGATTGATCATTGGCTAACACAAGGTAGTACTCGCCATTCATATGCGAACAGAGCCGGGTCACCCGATTCAGGTTAACGATTGTGCTGCGGTGTACACGCTGAAAAACAGATGGGTCCAGTCTGGTCTCAAGATCCTTCATTGTGATGCGCATGATATGCGTTTCGTTGTTGGCGTGGATGCACATGTAGTCACCCGCGGCATCAATCCAGTCGATGTCCCTGGTCAACACCAGTGCTGTCTGCCCGCCATCCTTGATGGCTAATTTTTCGGCATGGGAAACTATGCCCGTATGATCTTTAAGAAGTTGCGCGACGGATGTTTCCGATTTTCCGGTGATGCCAATCACAAGGTCCAGCAGGCGCCTTTTTTCCACAACCGCATCTTTCTGCTGCTGTTGGTTCCTTGCACGCTCCACTGCCTGTTTAAGGCGATCCGGTTCGATGGGCTTTAACAGGTAATCAATGGCATGGACATCAAAGGCTTCGATGGCGTATTTGTCATATGCTGTAACGAACACTACCATCGGCAAATTATCCTGTTGCAATTGGCTGACCACATCAAAGCCACTCATACCCGGCATCTGGATATCCAGAAACATCAGATCAGGCATGAACTCCGTAACCGACTGAAGCGCTTCTTTGCCATTGGCACATTCGCTGACGATCCGTATATCTTCAAATTCGGACAAGCGGAGCCGCAATCCTTTTCGGGCCAGCGATTCATCATCAACAATGACCGTTCCAAGCGTGTTCATATCCCTTCCTGATATGCCAATCTGGTTTTTATCCGGGAACTATTCATCGTGCCTGTTGTTTTCTGTGCAAACCATTGATGTTTAACTAAAGTTGCTGAATTGTAGAGATATCCAAAGGGGCAATCAGCCCGCTACGGACAGAAATTCACTGATTTGTTTCAAATGGCATCCGGATCTCAATTTTCAAACCGTGGGGCAACACCTGGCTGAATACAACAGAATGGTTCTCTCCATATCCACGCAACCTTTCCCGTACATTCGCCAACCCGACTCCCATGACCCCCGGTTCATTATTCTCTCCAATCGACATTCCAGGTCCGTCATCAATAACTTCCAGAATCAGATCATCATCCTCTCGCCTCCCGTTGATGGCGATCTTGCCTCCTGCCTCTTGCTGTGCAACAGCGTACTTGATGGAATTTTCTACCAGTGGTTGCAGCAACAGGCTTGGTATCAGCGCTGCAGCGGCCTCGGGCTCAATATTGAACTCAACCTTAAGTCTCTCGTCGAAACGGACTTTCTCAATATCAAGATACAATTTCAATGTGCCTGTCTCATGGACAAGATCAACCTTCTGCAACGAATCCTTGTCCAGGGAATAACGCAGAAAGTTGCTCAGTTTGTTGACCATTGTGTTGGCAGTTTCTGTTTTCTTCTCCAGGATCAAGGTAGAAATTGCATTCAACGTATTAAACAGAAAATGTGGATTCAGCTGGTAACGAAGCATCCGTAACTGGGATTCGTGGATAAGCGCCTCGGCCTGAATACCCTTTTGTACTTCATCCTGTAACATCTGGTAAAACTTCAAGGCAAAGTAAAGACCGCTCCAGCAAAGCATCAGAAAGTAGGAGTAACCAATAACACCTACGAAATAACCCATCATTCCGAACTGGGTGACCAAATCATAATCATCGAGGTAATAGAACTGTGAGAAATTCTTGACAGGCTGCCAGATCAAAGCTACCACATAAGATGCTGTCAGCACGGCTGTCACCCGGATAAAAATGCTTTTATCCCAGACTATGCGATAGATGGTCCTGAGTATCATTGTCAGCGCAATCCCGACAATCCCGTCTATCACCAGCAGGGGTATCCTGACCCAGGGCTGCCCCCAGTAGGCATCCCGCAGAGAGAACAGAATGACCCAGACGGACCAGCCCACCAGTTGAAGAATCCAGAACTGGTAGTTTCGGTTTTGTGCAAATAGTTCGGCCAGACCCATCCTGGACCTCATGTTTCCGTTTATTATAACGCCACAGCGTAATCAGTTCTTGTCCGGGAATTCAACACCGCGGTGAGTCTTGGGGTCGGAGTAAAGTGCCGGAGTAAAATGGGGTCGGACCCCATTTTACTCCGGCACTTTACTCCGACCCCAGTGAAATCGTGTAACATGATCTCACCATTGAGTGGTGTATAGAGTCGGATTATGTTCGAGTCTATATCAGCCACCCAGATCATGTCCAAACAGGAGACGGGAACGATGATTACCGTGGAGGATATTCCTGATGGAGAAATCGACATCAGTGCTATTCGCGCAAGCGGTCCAGGGGGGCAGCACGTCAACAAGGTGTCCACAGCGATACATCTGAAATTCGACATCATGGCATCTTCTCTGCCGACGAACGTCAAAACACAATTGACTCGTTTATCTGATCGACGAATAAGTGCCGATAATGTTGTACATATCAAAGCCCAACGATTTCGGAGTCAGGAGAAGAATCGGCAGGACGCCATTGAGCGTCTGGATAAACTCCTGGCTAAGGCCCAGATGACCAGAAAAGTCCGGCGACCAACAACACCGGGAAAGGCAGCCGTGCGTAAACGACTGGATGATAAGTCCCGCCTTAGCAGGAAAAAAGAAATGCGCAGGAAGTCAACCGACTGGGAATAAGCTGCATCGACCAGTAAGAAAAGAGTTTTTTGAGATGGAGTTTGTTGATTAACTCTACAAAGAGGGGGGAAACCCCTCAACCCGCAACATGAACGCGCAATTCTACTCCCAGCGCCTTGGTAATCTTCACAACTGTAGCAAAGGAAGGGTTACCCTCGGAAGATAATGCCTTATACAACCCCTGCCTTGTCATGCCGGCGTTCTCCGCTAACCTGCTTATGCCTTTTGCACGGGCAATATTATTCAGAGCCGTGAGAATTAAGGCACCATCACCAGTATCTTCTTCCATACAGGCATCAAGATATAAGGCCATATCTTCTTCGGTATCTAGATAATCAATCGCGTCCCATCGAGTTAGTTTTACTTTTGCCATGCTTTTATCTCCTCGGCTAATTCGAGTGCCTGTTTAATGTCTTTTCTTTGCGTTTTTTTGGTTCAATCACCCAGGTTACCTTGCGCAACACTGTCCAGACGCGCCACAATTTTCGCTTTAGCCCGATTGTCACGCAGCCCACTGAGCCACTTGCCAAAGACTTCCGTTGTCTGAATCAACATGATTTGATTGTAAACTATAGTTTACACTGATTCCAACTAAATATGTAGACAGGCTGTCAATAGGCGTCCAAAATTACCCTACCTGTTGGAGTGAACTCCAGATGTTAAACAGTAGTACGATGTTAATTTGACCTTGCCCGAGCCCGTTCGGTGCACCACGCCAGGACCAATTCACCGCTGTAGGTATGTTGCAGGTTGGAAGAAGGCTGATATAAGATGAGGGCAAGGCAGTTTGAGGGTGTTGTCATTCTCCTAGCTACAGGTACAGGACAGGTAATAAACACCGCGCGGTTGGGAAATTGTCGGCAGGTATATCTGTTGCGTAACAGGTCAAGTGTTGACCGGCATTTTCAGCCAGTTAACGATCAGTCATGAAGATCGAACGACTCGCGGACAATCCCATCATTTCACCGTCGAGTTCGGAATCCATCGGGACAAATATTAATGGACCATCATTAATCCGGGTTCCCAACTGGGTCAGCCAACCTTTAGGCAGATATTATCTCTATTTTGCGCACCATAAGGGCCAGCACATACGCCTGGCTTATGCAGATCGTGTCGAGGGCCCCTGGACGATTCATGAACCCGGCGTAATGAGGCTGGAAGACTCCTTGTTTCCCACCAGCATCGACGTCAGCCAACTGTCGGAGCAGTTGCGCCAGCGCCTGAGGTCAATCAAAACAGAAGCTGATGACCCCCTGGCTTGTCATATCGCATCCCCGGATGTGATTGTCGTACCTGAGACCCGGGAAATTCGAATGTATTACCATGGTCTGCTCGAAACTGCGAGGCAGGGATCGCGTGTTGCAGTCTCCAGTAACGGGCTTGATTTCACGTCACTGCCGGAAGTTGTCCCTCGCACATATCTACGAGTATTCCAGTGGCTGGGTTACTATTACGCGCTGGCGATGCCGGGGATATTTTATCGATCCAATGATGGCCTGACCGGTTTCGAGGAAGGTCCCAATCTGTTTAACGAGGACATGCGCCACGCCGCCCTCATGGTGTACGGTGAAACCCTTTATGTTTTCTGGACTGAGGTAGGTGATGCACCCGAACACATCCTGCTGTCAACCATCAACATCACGGGTGACTGGCATAGCTGGCGGGCAACGAATCCATTCGATGTGCTAATGCCTGAGAACGAGTGGGAAGGCGCAAACCGGCCAGCGGAGCCATCGGTACGGGGGGCAATTGACCGCCCCGTAAACCAGCTGCGCGACCCCTGTATCTTTCAAGAAGGAGACAACTGCTGGTTTCTCTATACTGTTGCCGGTGAATCCGGTATTGCAATTGCCGAGTTGCAGCACTCACCGGGCAGTCAGTAGTGCAAAGTGCCAGGATGTAACACCAGGAATGATCACTGATTCACAGCCCCGTCATCAGGCGCCGCTGAAATTCCCCGGTCTTCGCTCGGACACTGCCTTCACACCCTCTTTATGGTCATTGGTTTGTTGCAGGCGATACTGTTCCGCATTCTCGATATCTGTAGCAGCCTTGACAGCATCAGCCAGCCCCGGACGCATTTGCTCTCTTATGGAAACCACGGCAAGAGGTGCGTTTTCTGTGATTTCCCGGGCCAGTTCAATCGCCGCTGAACGTACATTTTCAGTCTCGGTAAAGATATCACCCAGACCCCATTCAAAGGCGGTTTCACCGTTGATACGGCGACCGGTCTGGAACAGCAGATTGGCTTTTTGAATACCGATGACTCTGTCAAGGGTGTGAGTAAGGCCAAACCCTGGTGTAAAGCCCAGTTTGACGAAATTAGCCGTCATCCTTGTGTCGGGACATACGACCCTGAAGTCCGCCATCATGGCAAGCCCAAATCCCCCACCCACTGCAGCACCCTGTACTGCGGCGATGACAGGTGTTTTACTGTGGAATAGCCGGACACCTTCCGTATAGAGCGGATTTGGCTTGTTCGAGGAACGTACTGACTGTTCCGACACCCTGACACCTGGCCTGAAATCCGCACCGGCACAGAAATGTTTACCTTCTGAACAGAGCACTATGGCTCTCACTTCCGGATTTGCATCGATATCTTCGAAACAGTCCGCCAGACCACTGATAAGCCTGTGGTCAAAGAAGTTGTTCGGTCCCCGCTGTATTTCGCATATTGCGACGTGTCCATCAACCAGAGTAACGCCTGTATCACCATACTGAGTTTTCATTATTTCTCCCTGTTGACTATAGTCGGGGCCTCTGTCTTTAGTATCTGATCTTCCGATAAACGGTGCCTTCCTGATGTCATCCGTTGTCGTACATAAGACATGGCATTCTTCAAGGCGCTACCGCACCCGTTACGATTGCAACCAGATTGTCTAAAAGACCCATGCACCGGTTCCTGTTTTCAGTTTGATTCATTTCCGGAAACATCCTGTCCCCTCGGCAGTTCCCTATGGCAACAGATAGCGGCAGAAAAACAGGCGGCAAGTAAATCACATTGCACCTTTAAACTCCAGATGCAGCAGTCAATCAAAAATATAGCTATGCCCTTGTTTTGCCCAGGAATGGAATCCGCTATCCAAAGCCTGTTGCCTGAAGTCACGCCAGTTGTCGCCATAGTGCATCAGGATAATTTTTGATTTCAGATTCGGGGGCAATGCCGACAGTTCATCAAGAGATGCGTGTATACCGCCCGTGAACAACTGGCAATCATGGAAGATGATTTCAAAATCCATCAACCTGTCATAGTCCATCAGAAGTGCCGGATCATAGCGGGTATCTGAAGTAAATAAAACACGGTCATCAATGATTACGGCACAACTCCAGGCAGAATCCTCCCAGGATGTTGCCGAGTCGGGGAAGTGCATAGTCCGGGGTAATTTGATGTTGATATTGCCTATGGTGGCTTCCCAGGTTTCCCTTGGCATGTCCTTGCGTTCCATGGGACGAATCTCATGCCAAAGATCCGCAAACGAGAGCGGTATTGATTCAGACTGTTCGGAACCTCCTCGCAGCGACTGGTTCCAGATGATGGATGCATATTCCTCGTTGATTACCATCTCAGGTTTTTTACCAACCACATAGCGATTGAATAGTTGGACCTCTTCGAGTCCACCAATATGGTCAGCATGACTGTGAGTAATTAAAAAATTACGGACACTGGCCAGCGCAATGCCGGCATCGTATAGCGCCTGCGTACATCTTGTGCCGCAATCCACGAGAAGATGGTGGCCACCCTTGATGATCAACAGGTTATTCTGATTCCGGGTTTTTGTGAACGCCGACCCGGTACCGATAAAGTAAAGTTCCAATTTACCCGTGTTTCCAAGGTCAATCCCCTCAGGTTTCTCAATATGCATAGATATACCACTCAGGGTACTTTTTTTCACCTGGTTCGCTTGTACGCTTAATCCGCTTGTTTACTTAATCCGTTTGTTTACTTAATCCGTTTGTTCAATTAATCCGTTTGTTCAATTAATCCGTTTGTTCAATTAATCCGTTTGTTTCACTTAATCGCTTGTGTGTTTAAAGACAGCATGAATTTTCGTACATCCGCTGCTGAACGTTCGGGAATTTCCTCCATTGGAATATGTCCCACATCGTCATAGATGATGACGGATGAATTAGGCAATACTTTGTCGAACCGCAATGCGGTCTCTACGTCTATCAGTGCATCTTCTCTGCCCCACATCACCAGTACCGGTTGGGTCAGGGACGACAGGTTTACGGAGGGCTCTGTTGCCAGACCGATTTGGACAGAACGATGTATGATCGCTTCCCGGGTGCCTTCACGCAGAGCGAGTTGGTAATAACGGAAGATTAATTCCTGGTCTGCTGCCGGAGAATGATTGTAGGCTGATTTTACCGCCGGGGAAATCAGATACCAGGGGTCCAGCTTTCCGCCAATGAATTGGAACCATGGTTTTGTCAATAAAGTGAATATCAGCGGCCGGGTGTCTTCGTCAGTGACTTTTTGCCAGTCACCGGGTCCCGAAGATCCAATCAGTATCAGTGCCCTGACCCGTGCAGGATGCTTGAGTGCATATTGCCAGGACACGTAACCGCCCATTGAATTGCCAACCAGTGTAAACGAGGTCAGACCAAGATGATCAACCAGCATGTTGACGGTATCGATATAGCCAGATGTTGTGTAGTCGTCACCAGGGATGGCGCCTGTGAGACCAAATGCAGGCAGATCAAGTGTGACGATGCGGAACTCGTCTCCGAGCAGCTTTACCCATGGAGACCAGGTATGCAGTGATGCGCCGAATCCATGGATAAACACCACAGGTTCGCCGCTGCGATTGCCTTCATCCCTGAAATGGATCGTTGATTGATTTTCCAGTGTGATGAACTGCGAAGAGTGGTTGCTGTATTTCGCATCAATCACATCTTTTGGAATATCGCCCTCAAACAGAAACAGCACGGCAGCTCCAGAAATCAGGATCAGGAGGACGACCAGTAACTTCAAAATTTTCATATCAGAGGAGCCGACAGGATGTGCGGTAGCAGCATAACCTATTGCCACGGTTGCTCAAAGAGTGCCGAAGCCAGACACGTATGCATTTCATCCATCGTTGGACTCAATTTCCGCCTTTGCCTACACCCGGACAGGCGATTAACCCTTTCAATTTCCTTTTCACTCTCAATTATCGTCCTGTGATAATATCGAGCCACAATCTATAGGAATTCTCATGCCCGGACCACTGAACGGTTATCGCATACTCGATTTAACCACTGTCATTTCCGGCCCTTATGCGACCATGATACTCGCTGACCAGGGAGCCGATGTCATTAAGGTGGAAGCCATTGATGCACCTGACCACGCACGTGGGGCGGGTCATGGTAATCGTCAGCTCACAGCAACATTTCTGAATAACAACCGGAATAAACGCGCCATCACGCTGAATCTCAAGTCAGAAGACGGGAAAGCCGTACTGCTGCAACTCGCCAGGACCGCAGACATCATAATCCAGAATTTCAGACCTGGAGTAGTCGAAAGACTGGGGATAGGCGAAGATGCTGTCCGTGCCGTTGCGCCCTCGATTATCTATGTGTCAATTTCCGGATTCGGTGAAAAAGGCCCCTGGTCCCACAAGCCGGTGTACGACCCCATTGTCCAGGCACTAAGCGGTTTAACCACCATCCAGGCAGGTTCCGATGAGGCAAGACCCCAACTGGTCCGTACTATTGTACCGGACAAGCTGACCGGCATGACTACTGCCCAGGCAGTTTCAAGCGCCCTGCTGCACCGTGAACGTACGGGCGAAGGTCAACATGTTCGCGTTTCCATGCTGGACTCTGTCATGTCGTTCCTCTGGGCGTCGGATATGGGAAGTCAGACGTTTGTCGGCAGGGAAGTGTCCACGCAACGCGCCGCCACTTTCATCGATCTTATCTACGAAACAAAATCCGACTATATCAGTGTCTCGGTGATGTCGAACAAACAGTGGACAGCTCTGGCGGACGCTGCAGGACATCCTGAGTGGAAGGACGATGAGCGATTCAAAACCCCTGCCCTTCGGGATTTAAACGCGAATGAACGACTGCAGTTGATCCAGAACGAGTTGCTGAAAAAATCTGCAGAAACATGGCTGAAAATTCTTGATGACGCCGGTGTTCCCTGTGCACCGGTTCTGAAACGAAAGGATGTTATTAATCATCCCCAGATTCTGGCCAGTGATCTCATTATAGAAACGAACCATCATGTTGCTGGCCGGATCAGGCAAACACGTACTGCTGCAAGATTCAGCAAATCCATACCGGAAATCCGGCGGGGAGCCCCATTGCATGGAGAACATACCGATGAAATTCTGGCAGAGTCTGGATACAGCAGGGACGAAATACACAAGTTACGAGAGTTGGGCGTGATCAAATGAAGATCGGTTTAATATCGGATACGCATATCCCGGAAGCCATGCCGGAACTCTGGCCTCACGTATATGAACAATTCAGGGGGGTTGAGTGCATACTGCACGCTGGCGATATCTATCAACTGGATGTCATCGACCGGCTGGGTGACATTGCCCCCGTCTATGCGGCACGTGGGAACGGCGATGACGGCTCCAGCGGCAGGGAAGTACAGCCGGATGATCCCCGTCTACGGGACACCTGGCTGCTGGAATACAATGGATTCAAAATCGGTCTCACGCATTACATTCCCATGCCGGAAATGCCCCCTCATCTGACTGTCAGTCGATGGATTGACAAGTTGTTTCCGGATGATCGGCCGAATGTACTCGTTTACGGAGATACACATGTAGAACAGATTGATATTTTTGATGATGTGCTGGTGGTCAATCCGGGATCACCAACGTTCCCGCATAATCTTAATCTGCAATTCGGTACCCTCGGATTTCTACATCTCGACGGGAAGAAACCAAGGGCGGAAATACTTCAGTTGACAGACTCCGGCATCGAGCCCTTCGACTGGGAGAATTCCCGGCGGCCCTGGTAACTTCATTGGAAACCCCGGATTGGTAACCCCGGACCCGGTCTAAAACCCAGGCGTGAAATGCGCCTCCAGGGCAGTAACATCATCGGTTGACCCGGTATCCTCCATAACGATTCGATTGATTCTGACGCCTCTGTCGGGCCTGAATTCAACATGTGCGGCAGTCATTTCGCGGATACCCTGATCCAGACTGGGTGACCCTGGATAAGCTGCCTGTGTCGCTCCGTGATGGATTTTAGAGAATACATGTACATGTCCAAGTGCGAGGTAATCAAAGGTACTGCCGGCAATTTCATCGGGTGTAATCAGTGAAGAGTACATTCCGGCGCCACGCTCAACGTAATATCCATGCGTCATGCCGATATACCATCCATCGTGGTCCTTTTCCGGCACACCCTCAAGTGGTTTGTTTTCAGGATGATGGTCGACTATCCCCTTCCCCCAGACCTTGAGATCAAGATCTGAAAACTCAACAATGCCGCCTTCCTCCTCGGTAATAAAGTTGATGTGCGATCCCGCCTCACGTGGATCATAACGATTATAGACAGAGTAATCGGTCATACAATCATGATTACCCGTAATCATAACGACAGGACATTGCACTCGTGCAAGCTGCCCGGACGCAAATTCCAGACAGGCGGATTTCACCCTGTTGTGATCGAACAGATCGCCAGCGATCAGAAACAGATCAACATCAAGTTCCAGAGATTTGTCCACGACATTCATCAAGCCGCGCTGGGCAAAACTCTCTTCGCCCTTTGCACCCAGTCTGTCATCAAGATGAATGTCAGATGTGTGCAGGATGTGAACATAACCGGATGTCAAATGAGCACCTTACAATAACGCCGTTCGTCTGATTGTATCAGGAAGGACACTGACTATATCACATAGTTGTTTCAGAGATTGATCAGACCAGACCTGGATTCGTCACCCACATGAAATGTGGGTCATGACTACCGTCAAGACGCCAGCAGTTGATCAGCTTCCCTGCTGAGAAACCGGCTGTTTGCTGAAAACTGTCTCTTCAGGAATGCCATCTGGTCACCCAGAATCCGACCACTGTGCGATAACGCCAGGTATTCAGCATGGTTGGGACAATATGGCAATGCCAGTAATTCCATATAGCACTCGTCCGGCATCAAGTTGCCCTTGTGTGCATTGCATCGTTTACAGGCGGTCACCACATTGGTCCAGGTATCTCTACCTCCGCGAGATAATGGTTTCACGTGGTCACGGCTCAATTGAAACTCCTTGAACCGGTTGCCGCAATACAGACAGACATTCTGATCTCTGCGAAACAATGCCTTGTTGGTAAGCGGCGGCTCTTTGCGGCCTTTGGTAAAAACCTTACCTCTACAGGCAATGATGCTATTCAAAGTGACTACTGTCTGTTCCCCGGTGAATCGCGAATGACCACCATGAACTTCCATCACCTCTTCACCGTAGGTCCAACTGACGAGTTCTCTTGCGTGCAGGCACACCGCCTCCTGCCAGCTTAGCCATTCAAGAGGTAGTCCTGCCGTATTGATACGAAGGATTCTAAGACTCATCGGACTCTCCTTCCGACCCGTATGATAGTGTCGGTTCCTGACTGTGTTCGTCAGACCTTTGGGTAAAGCCGTTTATATTATCTATGTAATCTGAATAAGCAAGCTTTGGCGCCTGATGGGGTACTCAATTGAGTCCGTCTTGTGGCAGACTGTTGTCGTAGATATTTTCAGGTGGAAACTATGGATTATGTCAGGTTTGGCCGCACTGGCCTCAAAGTCAGTGTGATGGGTCTTGGTTGTGGTGGCCCCAGCCGTATAGGTATAAGGAAGAACAAGAGTGAAAACGAATCCGTTGAGATTGTCCGGCGGGCACTGGATTCTGGCGTAAATTTCATTGATACCGCAGAAGTTTATGGAACTGAAGAGGTCGTAGGAAAAGCGCTACAGGAGTTCAAAAGGGACTCAATCGTCATCTCAACCAAAAAAAACTACCGCAGGGAAATCAGCCCCGGGTTGCTGCGCAAAGGACTGGAGGCAAGCCTGAACCGCCTCCGTACTGACTACATCGACATCTACAATCTACACGGTGTCAGTCTGGCAGACTACGCGATGTTGAGAGATGAAATTCTGCCAACCTTCACCAGGTTGAAAGATGAAGGAAAAATCCGTTTTATTGGCGTATCGGAAAGGTTTAGCGATGACAGAACACATCAAATGTTGCTGCAGTCCCTGCCCGATGATTTGTGGGATGTGGTGATGGTTGGCTTTAACATGCTGAATCAGTCGGCCCGAAGCGTCTTTACACAAACCTGTATCAAAGATGTCGCGGTACAGGTCATGTATGCCGTCCGGCGTGCTCTGAGTCAACCGGATAAGTTGGTGACCGCTGTAAATTCGCTTGTTGAACAGGGTCAGCTTAACCCTGATGAAGTGGATATTGATGACCCGTTTGGTTTTGTTCTCAAGGAGTCGGATGCCAGCACCCTGGTCGAAGCAGCGTATCGATTCTGTCGCTATGAGCCTGGAGTACATGTTGTTTTATCGGGTACCGGAAACCCTGATCACCTTCAGTCCAACATCGATTCGCTTAATAGACCACCACTGCCGGAGGGTGTGATACAGAAGCTGCGCTTTATTTTCCGTCATGCCAACGCTGTGACCGGGTAGTAGGTTTACTTCTGCCTTGATCTTCCTTTTGAAACTTTCAAGGCTTTACTGGTACACTCCGGGATTGTCTCCAGCGAACTCATAAATCGGTGGGACATCATATGCAATTCAACTGTGACCTGTCCCGGGATTACCCTGACCTGGCTCAGCCATCGAAAAATTGACAGCTTTGCAACTAAATAATCTATTCACATTCTGTCGCAAGAAGTGTTTTCCTTAACCGCAAAGCAGAATATTCAGGAACAAGAATGAGGGAATCATGAGTAGTGGTAAAAAAGTTGTAGGAACGGGCGGTGAATTACTGATGCACCAGTTGGTTGCACAGGATGTCGAATTTGCGTTTACCAACACAGGGAGTGCTGAAGCAGGTTTTTTCGATGCATTCCTGTCTGTTCCTGGAGTCCAGCCCATTCTACTGCTTAATGAATCTCTGGTACTTTCCGCTGCCGACGGGTATGCACGAACTTCGCGAAAACCCGCCTTCGTCAATGTGCATCTGGCAGCTGGAACACGTCAGGGATCGGGTCAATTATACAATGCTTACTTTGACGGTACACCGATGGTTGTCACGGCGGCGATGCGTGATGCCGGTTCATTCGGCGACCATAATACACTGGGCATGCCCGGCGGATATTCGCAGATAAACGCCGTTCAGGATGTCACCAAGAATCGCTGGGAAGTTCGTGACCCACGCGGGATTCCCATGGCCACGCGCAGAGCATTTAAAGACGCCATGTCAATGCCAACCGGTCCCGTGTATCTGGCATACGCGGGACAGGCTCTGGACGCAAAGGATGTCGAAGGTACGATCCAGCCGGCAGAGGCGCTCGACATGGCCCAGATGCCAAATGAAGCAACACTGGAGAAGATACACGATGCGCTGCTCAATGCCGAGAAACCGCTGTTGGTGGTTGGACCCGATGTTACCCATGCTTCAGCACAACAGGAGGTGCTTGATCTCGCAGATAACTATGCGCTCCCTGTCGCCATAGGCTTTTTCGACTATGGATCTTTTCCTCGTGCTCACCCGAATTTTGTTGGTTTGGTCGATGCATTGCGGGATGATCAATACGATGTAGTCTGCTGCATAGGCTACCGTCCCAACACTCGCGCGAATCCATCGGATGATCGTTTCCCCAATGCCATTAAAATCGGTATTGGCCACGATCCTTCCATGCTGGGCAATACCTTTGCACTGGATTTGCATATCTGGGCAAACGTTAAAAATGTCCTGACTGCATTGAACCACAAGTGGAATCCAGCAGATGCCAACCTGTACCATCTTTCAAAGCGACAGGGTGAACTGACCACCCAAAGTGAAGCGCGCTTGGCCCTGCAACATAAAAATGCACTGTCTCATGCCAACGACAACCCCATTCATCCGGATTACCTCGGCCAGAGAATGGTGGAAAACCTGGCGCCGAATACGATGGTCGTGTCCGAGAACTTCCGCGCTTCGGACCACCTGTTTCCATTTGGTTACGGGAAGGACGATTGGCGGTATGTACGCACTTATGGCGGTAGTCTGGGCCATGGGGTCGGATGTTCCATAGGCTCCCAGATCGCGACACCGGACCGGCCACTGGTGCTCAGTATCGGTGATGGTTCCGTCATGTACAGCTCATCAGGTTTCTGGACCATGGCACGTTATGGACTGCCTATCATTACGGTGGTGTGGAATAACATGCAGTACCAGACCGTGCGAGTGAATTTTGCCCGCTGGGGCGGCAATATGAAGGAACAGAACAAGTACCCGGAGACTTATCTGGGTGACCCCGCTATCGACTTCGTGATGCTGGCGAAAGCCCAGGGTATAGAAGGACAACATGTGTATGAGCCTGGCGAACTCGATGCGGCACTGAAAAGGGCACGTGAGGTACAAAGTGCCGGAGAACCGTATTTACTTGATGTACATATCACCAACCTTGGTGCGGGCGCCGATCAGAACTGGTACAAGGCATTCCGTTTGACGTCCTGAGTCTTTTAATCAATGGGGTCGGAGTAAAGTGCCGGAGTAAATATCCGTTACTCCGGCACTTTACTCCGACCCCATTGTTCCGACCCCATTGTTTGTGGTACCGTATCCGGGTCAGGAATCGTTTATGCATAAACTGCTGTTAAACCATCGCCGAATGCTGCAGGGCTTTGCCTGGGTAGCAGTGATACTGCTCTGCAGTGCCCAGGTTCTCGATAGCCAGCACCAGCATGAGCCAACTGTTTCGGAAGAGATCTGCACCCTCTGTGTATTTTCCGATACGGGGTCTACACCAGTCAGTGCCGATGTTCATGCTCCGTTATGGTCGACTGTGGATATCACGCTGATTCCTTCGACTGTATTCACCTCACGCCCATTTGAGACCCACCATTCCCGCGCACCTCCCAACTCCTGATCAGTAAAGCTGAAAACGCGCGACCTTCTTACAGGCCGCGCCATCTTTATTCATCAGGAGGTGAGTTATGAATTTCAACAAGTTTTTTCTGTCGGCTATGGCTGTTAGCCTGTCGGCAACTATCATTGGCGAAGAAACGGCGGTCGATGAGACAGACCCTGCAATCGAGGAAATTGTCGTCATTGGTCATCCATTGTCCGGGGAAGGCCTGGCCCAGCCGTTCACTATACTGGCGAGCGAAGAACTCGACCGCAAGGCAGTCGACAGCATTGGCGCCACGGTCGGTAGCGAACCCGGCATCCACAACAGTTCTTTCGGAGTTGTAGCCGGACGTCCGGTAATCCATGGTCTCGGCGGGGTCCGGGTCCGAGTGTTGGAGGACCGTATCGACACGATGGATGTCTCGGTCACCAGCGGCGATCACGCCGTTACCCTGGATCCTTTCATCGCTGACCGCATAGAGGTAGTGAAGGGGTCGGGCACTTTGCTATACGGTTCCGGCGCGATCGGTGGAGTCGTGGATGTACATACCGGCAGGATTCCGCACAAAGTACAAGATGACATTAGCGGCAAGCTCGATTTGCGTGCCGGAAACAACGGCGACGGCAGGAACGGATCATTCCATCTGGACGGCGGTTCCGGCAACTTTGCGTGGCATTTTGACAGCACGGTACGGGATGCGGACGACTATGCGGTTCCGGGATTCATCGAATCGGTGCGGCTGAGGACGTTGGAAGCAGAAGCACTTAACGTGGCTACTGATGAGGAGGATCATTACGGGGAAGAAGATAACCAACCCCACGGTATTGTCTCCGGCAGCAGCTTTGAGGTACAGGGTGGCTCTGTGGGATTCTCGTTTGTTGGCGAGCGCGGTTTCGTCGGCATCTCAAATGCAAGGCTCGGGTCCGAATACGGCATACCCGGCCATAGTCATGTTGAACACGGCCATGGCGAAGAGGAGGATCATGAAGAAGAGGGGGATCATGAAGAAGAGGGGGATCATGAAGAAGAACATGGCGAGGAAGGCACGCCATTTATAGACCTGGAACAAACACGGATAGACTTCGAAGCAGGACTATCCGATCCGCTGCCAGGGTTTTCCAGCCTGAACCTGCGCCTCGGCGTCAACGATTATATGCACCAGGAACTTGAATCGTCCGGAGAGGTTGGAACAGCATTCGAAAACGATGCGTGGGAGGCACGCGCTGAGTTGTCCCACAGCGTCTGGGCTGGCTGGACAGGTGTAATAGGCGTACAGTTTGGCGACAGGGCGTTCTCGGTCGCAGGAGAAGAAGCCTTCACGCCACCGGTAGATACCCGGTCCCTCGGCTTGTTCTGGGTCGGAGAGCGATCCTTCCCGGGTTTTCAACTGGAGATGGGTGCCCGTTTAGACAGTGTGGAGCATGATCCGGCCACAGGCGACAGAGACAGTTTCAGTGGTGTCAGCACATCGATCGGCGCAATTATGCCGTTGGATGAAGTGTGGGAAGCAGCATTCCTTGTAGACTATTCCACCCGCGGACCAGTGGGGGAAGAGTTGTATTCCAATGGTCCGCATCTGGCAACCCAGAGCTTCGAGATTGGTGATTCAAGCTTGAACGAAGAAAAAGCCATCAACCTCTCGGCAACCCTGGATGGACAAGGTAAGCACTGGTCTTTGTATGGAACTATCTACTACATCAATTTCACCGATTTCATCTACCAGATGACTACGGACGAGGTACTGGATGACCTGGTCGTTCGTCAGTTCAGTCAGTCGGACGCCACCTTCGCTGGCCTGGACCTGGAGGCAACTGTCACCATAGCCAATTGGGAGGGTGGTCAACTGGAGGTCAACGGGTTCTTTGATACTGTTTCCGGGACGCTGGATGTTACCGGTAATGACAATCTGCCCCACATCCCCCCAAGACGCGCAGGTCTCGGCCTGGCACTCACATCGGGCCAATTCAATTTTAATCTGGATTACATCCGCGCCTTCAAACAGACGGATGTTGCCAACCTTGAGTTGGAAACGGACGCATACAATGACCTGCGCGCCTACCTGGGATGGGAGACCGTGCAGGGGAGAACGATGGTCAACTTTTTCCTGCAGGGCAGGAACCTGACCGATGCAGAACAGCGCCAGCACACGTCCATCATCAAGGATCTTGTGCCGGAACCGGGTCGAACTATTGAGGCGGGGGTGCGCGTCAGCTTCTAACGCGCATGAATAATGGGGTCGGAGTAAAGTGCCGGAGTAAAGTGCCGGAGTAAATATCCGTTACTCTGGCACTTTACTCCGGCACTTTACTCCGACCCCATTATTCGACCCCATTATTCCACCTGATTTGAAAAGAGAAGCATCGTCAACTGGCCACTGTGAGTGCCTGCAGACATCTATGTCCCGGATTTGTGCTCCGCGTACTGAATCAGGGCGCGTAGATAGCCGAGTGTGTATGCCTCATTGATCAGGATATTGTGCTCATCGCCAGGCACGTGGTCTGGAACTATCATGCCTTGAAAATCTATGTCGATTAACACATCCATTATCGAATGCAGATCGAGATAACCGCCATCCGGAAAGGTCTCGGAAAAATTCGGCAGAGGCGCCGTTATGTTGCGCATATGTACCTGGTGCACTTGCCCGCCGAGACCAAACTCGCGCAATGCCCCCGCAACATCCTCGCCTTTTCCATTTTCCCCTGCCATTTCGGCCCAGGTACCCACGCAAAACAGGATACCCGAATTGGGCGATTGATCTGCCAATTGCATCGCTCGTCGAAATGCATCTGTACTTTTGAAGATGCGCGGTACACCCTGATGGTCAAGAGGCGGATCATTCGGGTGAAGTTGCAGCTTCACGCCAGAATCCTGTGCAACCGGCAAAACTGCCTCAATGAAGCGCTCGTAACTTTCCCATAACTCCTCAGCGGTATAGCTTCGATCGAATTTTTGCGGCGCACTGTGAGCAATCCCGGTTGAGAAGCCTCTCGTGGCAACTCCCCGAGTTTCATCGCGATGAGTTTCATACATGCCACCCGTGTGCCAGGCGTAGGTGGTATGCGGAATGCCAAGTTCTCCAAGATCGCGGATGAACGCCTGCATGCGTTCAATGTCGGCTTCGTGATTCGGCAGGCACAGGGCTGCGGACGTAGAGTTGTACAGGTCATTCAGCATAATCTCATGCAGTTCCAAACCACTGCTTTCTACCGTAGTTTTTATTTCTTCCAGTTTTTCGCGAGTGGCTTCGTGGCTCAACAGGCGTACTTCAACGGCCTCAACACCAAGGCTGAGCAAAAAGTCAAACCGCTCCTGGTGGAGGTCTCCTGGAGTCTGGTGAGATACACCTAGTTTCATGGCATGGCATGATAGTCTATTTCACCGAATAACCGAAACCCGTACCTGATGACGATGTCTTCATACAGTTCCGGGATTCGAGACAAGCTGAAAAGCGCTTCGTTACCACAATGATCTCGCGAATTACAATCTGCACCCTCGATAGCTCGCCGGGTGGCAGGAGGCCAATCGCTTGTGGGGGTGCCCGGTAAAATATAGTATCAACCTGTTAACTCATTGGTTTACCCTCGGGTAGATCTCCAGGTCAGCATATGAACATCAGATCGTACTTTAGTTTCGTCAGCAGGGTCCGGGTTCTGGGTGCAACCTTCGTGTCAGCACTGCTTCTCACGATTGTGCTGAACACGTTGCCTTTTGGGCCAGAAATGCTCGATTCCAGGCCGGGTTATACATACCAGGAAGCTCTTACTGCTATTGCGGGATTTGGTGAGGAAGGACGGAAGGTGTACATGTGGGCCAGCATGACCCTGGATACTTTGTTACCCGCCGCTTACGCCAGTTTCCTCGCGGGAATTATCTATCGGCTACGACCTATGGAGAACCTCTGGTGGCTCGCAAGTCTGCCGGTTTTGGCTGGCGGCCTGGATCTGTGCGAGAACTTCCAGATTGTCACCATGCTTATCCAGTATCCAGACATAACCGCCACCCAGGTGGCAAACGCTTCGTTGTTCACTGAATTGAAAAGCTATGCCGTGTTGGGATGTGTAACCCTTGCCGTGTTGTTATCGTTTGTCGGCTTGGTGCGTTTGATCGCAAGCAGGCAGCACGGTCAATCTCCATGATCACAAGACGGCAAATGCTCAAGTGGGCTTTGGCATCCAGTGCGGTCCCACAGCTCCTTGGGTCAGTTGCCTCGTCTGCTTCCTCCAAGTCATCTGTCGTGGAACAACTTATCCTCATCCTGGAACAAACGCCCAGAGACAAATTGAAGGCCTTGCTGGTTGCTGAAATGAGTCGGGGGATGAGTGACAAGGACCTGTTTACGGCAGTATGTCTGGCCGCCGTCAGAAATATCGAGCCTTATCCATCGGTAGGATTCAAGTATCACGCAGTAATGATGATGCAGTCGGTTCAACTGACTCGAGACCATTGGACATCTTTAAATGACAGGTGGTTACCGCTGTTATGGTCCGCAGATCAGTTTAAGGCAGCTCAACGACAGGATTTAGCAGGTGGAGATTGGACCATGGAGGCCGTTGACGCAAAGGTTTCGTCACCTGGAGATGCGTTTATCCGGGCAATGGAAAGTTGGGATGCCCCTGCCGCAGACCAGGCCATTGTCGCCATGTCACGTGCACAGGATTTCGATATGCACGCTGTGTTTGAGCTTCTGTTTCGCTATGGCGCTCGGGATTTGCGTGATATCGGCCATAAAACGATCACTGTCAGCAACTGTTACCGGGTGCTGGATGTCATCGGCTGGCAACATCGTGAAAGCATGTTGCGGTCAACGGTGTACGCGCTGCTCAATCACACAAATGAAACAAATCCCGCCACTAGCGACCTGGTCCCTGACAGGGCAGGACGCATCAATACCGGTTTGCTGACAAAATTACCCGCGGATTGGCAGCAGGGAAGGATAGAGCATTCAGCGACCCTTGAATTTTATCAGGAGCTGGCCGGTCACAGTCCGGAAGAAATCGGCCGGTCAGCCGTGGATCTACTTGCAGACGGCATACATCCGCAAGTCCTTTGGGATGCTGTATTCATGGCTGTGGCTCAGTTGATTATGTACCAGTCCAGTATAGTCATGTTGCATGCCACCACGACTATCAACGCGCTTAACTTTGCATACAGACAGGCAAAACGCGGAGATACGCGCGCCTTTTTGCTGCTGCAAGGCCTGTCCTTTGCCACATTGTTTCGCAACCTTTTGCGTGGCAGAGAGCGCAGCATACTATTTGATACATTCGAGCCTGATGCCCCTGATGATCGGCAACCATTGGAAGAGATTTTTTTCGATATCAGTGAGAATCGAGTACGCGCAGCATCAAAGGTGTTGCACTATCTAAATAACGGCGGCTCAGTGGATCAGTTCATGCGAGTAGCACGATCTCTGATCGTCGATATGAATTCCGGCTCCCACGACTATAAGTTTGCGGAAGCGGCATTCGAGAACTACCACCACATATCCATGCAATGGCGTAATCGTTACCTCAGCGCGAGCGCATTCTATCTGAATGGCTCAGAAGACAAACCAAATCCGGTAGTGGCTGATTTTAAAGAATTGTTACAATGGTCCGATGAACGTCATCGTTAAAGCGCCATTACAGTGTTACAGTGGTCCGATGAACGCCATCGTTAAAGCGTCATTACAGGAACCGGCACATGATGTCGGCCAGCAAGACTATGCCTGCCGAGGGTTGTGCTGGTCTCAGCGAGTCACATACATCGCTTTGCTCGTGCCGATTGCCAATCTTGGCTCACCAGACTCAGACTCAGTGAAGTAGTGAACACTGTTTGGTAACACACGCCCGAATAACCGCGGTGACTCCCAGATCTTGTGCCCCGTTGCCGGATCGAATGCCACGAGCTTTGAGGTCTCAGCAAGAGAGTCAAGGTGAAATGCTACAAGGAGATGCTCTTTCCCTCCACCTCCCGGAACGATAAACAACCTATCCGGCCGATCATGGAATCTTGATTCCATTTTGACAGAGAACGAGTTCAGCATTTCAAGGTCCGAGCCGAATCGCCGGACATTGGTCAGAGAGCTGGTGAGAAGCACGATTTCCGCCTTGCCGTCTGAATCCATATCGCTGACAACAAGATCAGTATTTTTAATGCTGCTTTGCGGCTGAGTGTTCAACAGCACGGACCGGGAATAGTCATCCTGATTTTCTGTGCGCGCGTAGACAACGACAACTTCACTGTTTTGCTCAATACCGACGATTTCCGCTATACCGTCGCCATCCAGATCGCCAGCGGCAGATTGCACGATGTATGGGGGCAGTTGAGGCTCCCAGATTACTTCGCTGTTGACGATGTCATAGCCTGTTGAGTGCGTTAGAAAGTCCTCAAATCCGTCTCCGTTCAGGTCTACGGCAGAGACAAAGTTTCCAGAAAGGGTGTTAGATGACCATTCAGCGACCTCTCGAAACGGATCGTATACCACATAAGGCTGGTCAATGGAGCCCATGGACATGAGCAGTTCGAAAACTCCGTCACTGTCGTAATCGGAGATACTGACACCCGAAATGGGTGAACGATAATTATAGAAATGGTCCGGTACTCCAACGTCCACGCGAGGTCCGATCATGAACTCACCTGTGGCAGGAGAGAGGAAGATGGCGCGCGGACCATCGCTGTGGATGATGGAGGCACCCCACAATACAAAGAGCAGCCCTCTTTGCGTCATGTTTTGGTCCCTCACGGGTCGGCCGCCGGCGAACCCGCCGTCAAACACACGCACATTGGACTCCGTCCATTCGACCTCGAATTCCGGGTTAAGCCCCGCTACAACGATTCTGCCTATCCCTGTGGTATTGACATTCCCGCTCCCGGATTTCCCAAACAGAGCGATCTCCGTTTCGCCGTCTCCGTCGAAATCCCCGACACCGATAGGTGCGTGGAACTTGGAATTTCGCTCCTGAGAGAAGACCTCAAGAAACTCATCGGTCGGTTCCGAGTATCGGTACGCGGACATTCTGGAGTCAGATAACGAAAAGCCCAAGACCTCGGTCATACCATCATCGTCAATATCGGCGACGAGGGCACTACCCGTGCGAAAATTAAAAAGTGCAAATGGTATTGGCCGGGCGTTTCCGAGTATTTTGCCATTGGCAATACTGTAGACCTCCACATCGGCATCGCGGTCATCATGATTTAGTTTACCAATGATTTCGTCGATTCCGTCTCCGTCCATATCACTCACGAACAAGCCTCTTGCCGCACTTATGCTATTGGCATGATGGTAGGCACTGTTGGCACTGTACGCAGACACGTGACTCCATTCGCGTTCATACGTCACTCCATCGAACACATGTCCGCCCGAAACGATGATCTCCAGTGCAGGGTCGTCGTCCACATTGCCGATTTTGACATATTTGCCGAGATAGTCCGGTGGAGATTCCCAGAGTAAATTTAAATTTTCCGCAGAGAGCACGACGATGCGCGAATGATGGAGCGGAAATGCAACTGCCATGTATATGAGTTCGAACGCCCCATCGTTGTCCAGGTCGGCAAACTGGATATCAATCCCTGAATCTATCATCAGTGGTACGGTCGCCGAAGCAACAATCTGGCGTTCCAGCCCGTCGAGTCGGATCAATGAATCGCTCTCTTGATTATAATTGCCCATAAGGAAGATTTCGTGGCGGCCATCACCATCGATATCCCCACTTGACGCTGCCTCAATACCGCTGTGTGTGTTGATGGCGAATGGATGTGTCCAGGTCTCCCGTAAGATTTTGCCATCCCACCCAATCGTGTACACGTGTCCCAAATCATTGACAACAAGCATGTCATCAGCGCCATCGCCATCAATGTCGGCGACCCGTGTGCCTCCCCTGAATACACTGTTGGCGCCACTCACCATGAACGGATATTGCCGATCGGGATCCTCGATCCGAAGCACCCCGGATACCATTTCAGCCGGGCCGCTGGATGAGCCGATATTCCAGCCAATGTCAATGTTTCGATCGAACATCGGCAGACTCGCATCCCACTGGACTTGGCCGCTGACTGGATCAACTGTCATTCCGACGGGACCGTAGACCAGATCGAATCGAAATGTACTGAGGTCATCGTCGTCCACGTCCGACACTGTGGCGTCGAATTGGACACGCTCACCATAGTTCACTGTTTCTGGTACCCCGGAAACATCAATGTCGGGAATCGCGTCCTGGATGCTGACTTCCAATTCCCTTGAAGTCTCGGACTCTCCATCGTTCGCAGTGATCAGCACCCGGACCACGTCATTCTTGCGATGCCGGTCGGCCGGCAATGTTGCCGTTTCCAGATCAGTGACGACGCTGTCGTTGATGTTCCACTGGATGTTCGTTTCGACCTCGTCGCCATCGAGGTCGTTTACGCTATAAATCAGCACAATGTCATCCCTCGTGTCGGGGCGTTCCGGGGACAGCATGGCTTGAACGTCCGGCAATTTGTTCCTGATCGTCACACTGGCTTGCAGCGTGACCGTATGCTCCCCTGCTGATGCCGTCACCCGTATTTCGACCACATCGTGCTTGGAGGTACTATCGGGAAACAGGTATCCTGATGTTTGGCCAAGCAGTACCGAGCCATTGACTCGCCACTCGTAAGTGATGGAAACACTTCCCCCCTGGGGGCTATATATTCGAAAATCCGCGCTTAGCGAATTCCTTGAATCGGGATGCCGAGGCACAATCGACAATCCGCGGATCAGCGGATACCAACGAAACAGCGAACCCGATATCCAGTCAAGCCAACGTACGCTGACGGCTTCCGAGTACTGGCCGGTTCTTCCCGGGTCGACCTGATAATCGGCGTGCTCGTGCAATTCCGGATTCGCCGAGGGCGTGACCCTGGCGTTTGAGTTCGTGGCCAAGAGCATCAATTCGCCAGCGGTTGGGAAACTTCCAAGGCTGCCACCGAATGCCGTTCCTGTTTCAAAATCAAACGTCCCCCCCAACTCGTCACTTTCCAGACTTCCGGCAAATTCAACTAAGTAGTCCAATCCGGTGATCGACTCCTGCAGACGGCCGGATTCGAGTCGGTCGGTCATGCCGCCCATGACCATTGACGCTTCGATGTCCGTCATCGACAGGGTCGTTTCGTCAGCAGTCTTCATGTAATCGAGGCTAAAGGACCCCATGTAACCGGCGATGGTGGCCGCGTCGGATTGCGCGGATGCCTTAATTGAAAAGGTAATAGAACCTGAGAGCGAGAGCAGCTCAAAGTTTAGTGTATGAATTGAGTCGACTTGCAGGCTGAGTTCGGAGGTCGTGTCGCCGCAATTCTCAAGCCGGACTTGAATTGCGTCTCCATCAGTAATATTGTCGCTGGCGTCGTTATCGTCGATAGATGCGACAGTTGCTGCATCAGGCGAATCCGAATCGCACACTACCTTGAACCGGTCCAAAAAGCTGTTTGCCGAAGCTTCTGATGCCTCGATTGCTTGCTGTGCCCCGTCGTATGCATGCTCGATCAAGTCAAGGGTGATTCGGCTTGCCGTAGGCACGTTGTCGGCACTGAATCCGAAAGGGGGAGGAGGTGGAGGAGGAATGGGACTCTCGCCTGACCCACCGCCGCCACAGCCCGCCCCAACGATTAAGATGCCCACCAGTAAGTGACGGAGTACGGACTTCTTGCCAGCATGGATAATTCCGTCCAGACGAGGGGTACGTGTCAAAGGTACAACTGCAATTGGACTGCTCTGATCGGAGTGTTGTTTAAGGACGGGCATTTGAGTCAGAGGAACTTCCGATAAATTCAGTAGCTAACACGAACAAGGTCCCCTGCTATGGAATAGGTCTTTAATTTATTGAATATGTAGATTTGTCGTAATGCTTTTCTTCAGTTTGAGCAAGAAAGTTCGCACACAATACAATGTCAGTTTACTCTAGTCAAAACTCACGCTCCACACTGTGACAGGATCGGCGCCTGATCCATTTCGGGAACAAAATTAACCACCAAAACGACATACACTTACACATGCTGTAACGCAGAATCAGCATTGGGGTCAGAGTCAAGTGCCAGAGTAAAATTTCGAGTCAGGTGACATTGCGGGAGAGTTCTCCATGGCTAATGAAGCCGTTGCTCAGCGCACCATGAACTTACGGATCAGCGGCCGGGTTCCCAACGATTGCAGGAGTGGATCAATCAGCCGGTACAGTCGGCCAGACAGGTAGACACATTTGCCTTTTTCAATGGCAGCGAGTCCTTCACGCACTACCACATCTGCGTTGTACCAGAGGAAGTCTGGCGAAGCGGCCTTCATGTCGTTCATATTCGCGATGTCGTGAAACTCAGTGTGCGTAAACCCCGGACAGAGCGCGCAGACGTTTACACCTCTCGACTTCAGGGTGAGATGCAGGGCTTCGGATAGCGCCACCACGTATGCCTTACTCGGTCCGTAGTTGGTGTCTCTGACACGCGCAATACGCCCAGCCACGGAGGCGACGTTGAGTATGCGACCGAAACCGCGCTCACACATGCCCGGTGCGAATAAATGGCAGAGATGGGCCATTGAAGTCATCATGAGTTGGAGGTATGCAACCTGCTCCTTCCAGTCGCGATCCTCAATGAGTTCCGGTCCGGCAGCTCCGGCGTTGTTAACCAGGTAGTCTATGTCGCGTCCAAGCTCTGTGACGCGGTCAGCGATCACCTGTGGTGCGTCGACCATCGTCAGGTCGGCGGAGATCACATCCACACGCACGTCATGGAGGTCGAGCAATTCAGTCGCCAGTTTTTCGAGCCGGTCTAACCGACGTGCAACCAGCACAAGATTGTATCCGCAAGCCGCGAGTTGACGAGCGAACTCGGCTCCGAGACCCGCTGACGCACCTGTTACCAGCGCTGTTCTTCCTTTAATTGCAGTCATAGGCACCTGCGCAAAGTTTGCCGGTTTGACAGGAACCAGTGTTCAACATTCAGAATCGGTATTCATATTGAACCAGAATACACTGTTGGCGACGGTCTGCCACAACCAGTTTTATTGATCTGGTTAAAACCGCAAAACCTGATTACAGACCAATATAGCAAAGTGTCCCTGGAATTCAATTAAGTAAACTGTCCCTGGAATTACACTGGAATTCAATTAAGTAAACTGTCCCTGGAATTACCTGGAATTACATCACTTTCAAAGCGATATAGGGGACAATATTCAGGACTAAGAATGCGAATCGATACTGTTGAAATACATGAAACATAGTCACCTTCGCTTCTTCTTTGGTGATACCAAACATCTTTGCGTTTATAGCTCCAATTCCCTCGTGAAATATGACGAAAAACAAGCCTGCTGTGACAATAACGCAAAAATTGATAACGCTGCACCAGCCGAAGAACGTTGTCAGAGAATCAATGGATATCATGTGTTGTATTCTTCATCATCTACTCCCATTGCTTACTCGCGGGAATTGCAGGCTGTGTTGTAACCTGCGTGGATTGCCCCATGCTTGCGATCACTTCATTTTGCCGCTGACTCTCTACGTAAACGATACAATTCAGCTTGCTCTGCCTGTGCCTTCTGCCAAATATTGCGTATATGTTCTGCGGGACCGAATGCACTGGGAGGCATCAACATCGCCAACTGGGATTCAGTGAGATCACCGTAGAGATCCGAGTTGTAGAAGCAAGGGCTCCAGGCAACAGCATGTGGACAATACTTATAGAAAATAGTCCTGCGTTGATTATTGCCTTTCCAGGGAATAGTCCCGTGCGCACAAGCCTCCGTAAAGATAATCGCGTCTCCGGCTGAAGCGGCAACCCGGTCCACAATATCGGGTATATCCTGCTGCTTCGAACTTACCCTCCAATCTTCAGGTAGCGCAAAGTTTGACTTATGGCTCCCCGGGATACAGGCAAATCCTCCTTCACCAGGATTTACCGTATCGAGTTCAAATGCGACTGTCACAAGTCCATTAAAAAACCGGCCATTGCTGAACCTGTAGAAACATTGCCCACCATCTGTTGGACCAACCAGATCAGCAGGACCACCCGAGCCCTGCCCACCACCATGAAGGTATAATGCAGGTGAAGTTTTAGCACTGTCTATTTTGATGTAGTCGTGGTCCAGGCGATAGTTATTCCCAAGCAGTGTCTCGAGGTAAGGTTTGATTGTCGGGATATCTATGAGGTCAATATACGTTCCACCCCATTCAAGAAGTGACGGGGCAGACCAGGCCGGATCATCTTTGTCCCTGAACCTTGTTCGATCTGAGCCATAAATTTTACCTTTAATTTTGCGTATGGAACTGTCCTCTGATTTTTTTCGCTCCATTTCACTGACTCGCAACGCCAGCCGGTCCGATAGATCTCTTACTTGTTCTGGCGTAAGGGCATTTCTAACGACGATGTAACCGCGCAAATCAAATAAATATTTTTCGTTTTCATTCATATTTCAAGTACTTTCCTGACAACAGCTTCAAACGCAAAAGTCTACCATATCCAAGATACAGTGGGGTTGGGAGAATTGGGGTCGGAGAATTGGGGTCGGAGTCAAGTGCCAGAGTAAATTACTCTGGCACTTGACTCCGACCCCAATTCTTCTAACGTCCGAGTGCTCTGGCAAGCAGCATGTTCTCACGATAATCTATTGGCACTACCACAAGCGACGGACCCTTTTCACTGAACGCCTGCGCCAGGGTCGCCGACAGGTCCCTGCTGTTTACACAGTAGTGGCCATTCCAGTCAAATGCCTTTGCCAACCCCAGCCAATCCGGGTTGTTAAAAGACAGATCGGTATGTCTATCGAAGGTCATTTCCTGCTTCCAGGCAATCAGACCATAGCCACCATCCTCCCAGACAATCACTACGATATTGCTGTTTAGACGAGCCGCGGTTTCCATTTCCTGAACATTCATCAAAAAGCCCCCATCCCCACAGACTACAGCAACTTTTCTATCGGGAAATACCATGCTTGTGGCGATCGCACCCGGCAGCGCAAAACCCATGGAACAATAACCGTTGGGAATCAGGCAAGTATTGGGTTCATGGCAGTGATAGTGTCGTGCAACCCACATTTTGTGCGCCCCGACATCGGAAAGTAGAATGTCGGCAGGCCCCAGCTCTTTCCGAATATCCCACAAGACTTTCTGTGGCCTCATGACACCGGTAGTGTCGTCTTCTGCGTACTGCGAGAGGACAGCCAGCATGTCGGTACGAATTTGCGCTTGATTGCTGAAGTCTGCATTTATTGGACCCGACTCGCGGACACAATCGCACAATTGATCAAGCACATTAGCCAGATCACCGACCAGTTCGACGGCGGGATGATAGTGTCGATCGATCTCGGCCGGCAAAAAATCGGCGTGAATAATGCGTTTTTTGCGTTCCGGATTCCACAATCGTGGGGCATACTCCACCATGTCAAAACCCAGTGCGATGACCAGGTCCGCTTCGTCTATTGCTCGATTCGGGACATCAGAACCTTCTAACCCAACCGTAAACAGACACTGCGCGGAATCCATGTCCACGCACCCTTTTGCCATAAAAGTGCTGATGACGCCTATGCCGGTAAGATCACAAAGTTCACGCAATGAGTTACTGGCACGTTTACGAATACACCCGTTGCCGGCAAGGATGACAGGACGCTCGGCGGACTTGATAATCTGGAATGCTTCCTGAACAACAGTGTTTTCCGGCACCGGCCGACGGAATCTGCGTGGCGCCAGCGGTTTTTCTTCAGCGGACTCTTTGGCAATGTCTTCAGGTAACTCAATGTGTACAGCTCCAGGCTTTTCATCGCGTGCAAGACGCACAGACTTGCGTATGATCTCGGGCACTGTGTTGGGATCAAGGATGGAAATCGACCATTTGGTTGCGGGTTCGAACATCGCGACAACGTCCATAACCTGATGTGATTCTTTATGCAGACGAGTCGTAGAACCTTGACCTGTCAAGACAAGCATCGGCGCTCTATCCATGTTGGCATCCGCAACACCGGTGATCAAATTAGATGCGCCGGGTCCTAAAGTGCCCAGACAGCCAGCAGGATTACCAGTCAGCCGACCGTAAGCTTCCGCCATAAACGCTGCTCCCTGTTCGTGACGGGTCAGAATGAACTTGATCCTGTTACTGGATTCCAGCGACATCATGAAGTCGGCATTCTCTTCGCCAGGGACACCAAAGATGTACTCAATACCTTCTTCTTCAAGACACTGGACAAATAAATCTGATGCTTTGGTCATTAACATTACCCCTTAAAAAATCGACCAGATTGTGAAGACAGGCAACCTCAAAACAAAAGGAATTCTAAACCGCATTTCTCCAGGGTTGCAAATGTTGCCTCAACGAGTAATTTTCGCTTATACGTTTGGAAAATCTGTCTGTCAAGGATGGGAATTCTTTAATGGTTTCTGTAAAAACCATTAAACACGATCATATAGAGGTGGATATCCTGATTGAGCAAACTGCAATAACGCAGCACTGTTACGAAGCTACTTCTTACATCACTTCCTCAAGAAAGCTCAGTAGGCTGAATGGAATTTGTCTATTGATGGCCAAGGCAGTCTCTGCGGCAAGAGCACTGGCGCCATGACCACCTTTCAACTCAACGGACATGACGTGCAAATCAGCGAAGAGGAACGTAACACACCACTGATCTATACCCTCCGCAGCCCGTCGATCGGCGACATGACACCCAAACTCGGCTGCGGCCTGGAGCAATGCGGTGCCTGCCGGGTCCTGGTGGATGGCACGCCAGTCTATGGCTGCACCTTGCCAACCAGCGCAGTACAAAGCCGCCATGTAGAAACCGCGGCTGGCCTGGACACTCCGGTGCGACAAGCCTTGATCGAAGCCAACGCCACGCAGTGCGGTTACTGCCTGCCAGGCATCATCGTGACCGCAGAGGCGTTGTTCCGAACCAATCCGCATCCTTCACGCGCAGAAATCGCACATGTGCTGGACTCTCAGCTCTGCCGTTGCGGCAGTCAGCCACGGGTGCTGAAGGCATTGACGGAGCTTGCCCGAAAGTGAAACCGCTGCCACCTGGACTTGTTTCAACTCCATCGCTGGATTGTTGGATTGGTTTGTCCCAAAGCCGCAAGATCGTTGCCTACACCGGAAAGGTGGAAATCGGCCAGGGCCTGCTCACTGCACTGCGCACCATCGTAGCCGAGGAACTCGATGTTGCGCCCGAGAGCGTACTGGTCGTGTCAGCCCACACAGGACACACACCGGAAGAGGGTGTGACGGCAGGCTCAATGTCCATCGAGACCAGCGGTGCGGCCTTGCGTCAGGCCAGTGCCTGGGCGCGGCGGTTGTTGCTTTACGATGCAGCAGCCCGTTTGGGTATCGCCGCGAATCAACTTGCAGTCAGCAACGGCGAGATCACTGCACCTGGTATCAACGAGAGCCTTGACTATTGGCAACTCTATACGGGTTCTTTCGATTTCGAGATCCGCGCACACACGCCAGAAAAAGCTCCAGGCAGATATCGCCTGGTCGGTCACACCGGGCAAAGCCGCATTGATGTGCCTGCCAAGGCGACAGGTGCTGCATTCGTCCACGATGCCACGGCAGAACTGCATGCACGTGTCGTTCGGCCGCCGTCATTGAACCACCGTTTGTCCGATTTGAATGTGGAAGTGACAACCCCCGGTGAATTGATTGTCGATGGCAGTTTTGTGGCCGTGGCTCATCCTCACGAATTCAAAGCCGAGCAATTGGCGACGACAGTGGGCGCGAATACGACATGGCATCGCCTCGATGCGCCAGAGGCGAACTTCGATATTGATGAGACACGCCGGGTGCGAGCGGCGGCGTTCCCAATCCTCAATGGCACGCCGACCCTAACGCCTCCAACGCCAATCAACACCGCACGCCGCGCCAGTTACTCACGACCGTTCCTCATGCATGCCTCACTCGGCCCGTCAGCAGCCACGGCGGTTTGGCGCGACGGCAGATTGACCATCGAAAGCGCCAGCCAGGGCATCGAACCGTTGCGTTTGGTTATCGCCCGTGCGCTCAGAATGGAAGATGCCAATATTGAAATTCGCCATATCGCAGGCGCGGGCTGCTATGGGCACAACGGTGCTGACGACGCTGCATTCGATGCGGCACTGATCGCGCTGGCGTTGCCAGGTCGAAAGGTACTGCTGAAATGGTCGCGCGCCGACGAACACGGATTCGAACCGTTTGGGCCTGCCATGCGGATGGAACTCGGCGCCGATCTGGACGACGACGGGCACGTGCTCACCTGGACGCACGATGTCTACGGCTTCACCCATGTCTCCCGCCCATCGCCTCATGCTCCCGGCGTGGATTTGCTCGCTGCTCGCCTGTTGCAACAACCGCTCTCACACTCGCCGCCAGTGCCCCGTCTGACACCGGAGGTGGGCATCCACCGTAACGCATTACCGATTTACGCATTTGACACACAACACGTGACCAAGCACTTTATCGCTGACTCGCCCGTACGTACTTCGGCACTTCGCGGCCTTGGCGCCCAGGGTAACGTGTTCGCCATTGAGTCGTTCATGGACGAACTTGCGCATTTTTCAGGCACTGGCCCTGACGTGTTTCGCAGACGCCACCTCGGTCACGACACCCGCGCGCTTGCCGTCCTGGATGCCGTCCTGGAATCCTGCGGTGGCTTGACTGGCAATCGTGGCTTGGGGCTGGCCCGCTACAAGAACCGTCAATGTTGCGCCGCCGTTGTCGTCGAAGTGTCAGTGGATGAAAACACGGCCGAAATCCAAGTGCCGCGGCTGTGGATTGCCGCCGACGCCGGACGAGTAATTGACCCGGATGGTCTGCGTAATCAACTGGAAGGTGGCGCCGTGCAGGCGCTGTCATGGTGTTTGAAGGAAGCAGTCACATTCGACACCGAAGGCGTCGTGACCAGCCGGGATTGGGAGAGCTACCCGATTCTCCGCTTCAGCGAGGTACCGGAAGTCGAAACCGTGTTGCTGGACCACCCCGAACTGGACCCGGTAGGCGCGGGCGAAGCCACTGTCGGCCCTACCTCTGCTGCACTGGCCAACGCCGTGTTTGCCGCCACGGGCCTGCGTGTGCGCGACCTCCCTATGACACCGCAATGCCTGAGAGGAGTCGCTGCACAATGACGCCACGCAACACTGTCCCAATGACCGCATTCAATCTCCCGACGTTCTACCTGCCGAAACAGCAGATCATCCCAGGTAGCATCTGGAAGCAGATGAGCACTGTCCGTGCCTATGAAAAAGCTGCAGGGACCGGCTGACGAGATCAAGCCTTTGTAAATTGACAATCTGAGTACGATAGTCAACAACCTGTTAAGTCCAAGTCTATTAATCAGAAATGTTTAATACCTGAACTGTCTCCCTGGCACTCAGAAATCTGATACCTTCAACTTCCTTGAGGGAGAGAATATCGTTCTTATCACCTGACACTAATATCGTTGCTCTTCCCGTAATTGCAGTCGCAATTATTTTATTGTCATCAGGATCAGATGAATATTCGACGTACGGTATCGACTCAACAATTTCAGCAAAGGCGTTAAGCGTATCAAGCAAAAAACGTGCTTCATTACGGTTGATATATTTTTGTAACTTTGGATACAGAAACACTCGCTCTATTTCTTTGAGCTGAGGTTCAGAGGTGACAAGGTCAAAGTAACCTTCCCGCCACGCGCTATAAAGTAAATCAGGTGAAATTTTGGGGTCGGAGTAAAGTGCCGGAGTAAAATGGGGTCCGACCCCATTTTACTCCGGCACTTTACTCCGACCCCAATATTCAGTGCACTTACGAAGATACCCGTATCAAGAACGATCCTCACGCACGGCTCCTACTGCTTCATCTACTTCCGCCATGATGGTTTCCTGATCCAGACTTTCATTGCGAACTTTGATCCTCCTGGCTGTTTTATTAAACAACCTCTCTAAAACAGCTTGTTCAACGAATTTAGACAAATCACCTTTTTTTGAACCTTGCTGACCAAGATAAGTCCTTAAACTACGGTCAGTTTGGTCATCTACCACCAAACTCCATCGGGTCATAGTTGTATCTTCCACATAATTGACAGATTTACGCTTATACGCTTATACGCTTAAGTCTATATTCCAGGTCATGCTTTAGTCAACTCGTAAAGAGGTGTCGCGGCACACTGACACCCCACATCACTGACCAAAATACCGCGTTCAATCTCCCGATGATCTACCTGCCGCAGAACGTTGACTATAACCAACGATCTGACAAAAATATAGAAGCAGGGAATGCGCTCACTATTTCACGGAACTATTGAGCGAATCTGTCGACTTCCAGCCCCTCAACGGAGGGCTTTTTGCGCTGGTCATGACGGTGGTCGTCGGCATCATGTCGCTGAAATATCTAGTATTTCCATGCCCTCGAGAGTTGCTAATGTGGCTTGACGTTCATCGAAGGTGAGAATTCCATTTGCCCCGAGCAATAAGGCGACGCCGATATGTAACACATCCAGAGATCTCGAGCCCGTCTTTATCGTGAGTCTTGTTGACAGATCAATGGCTCGACCGAACGCATCGGCCCAATCTAATTCCGGACGATAATAGACACCCCGTTGTTCGTGCGCCGTAAAGTTAATCCTGATCAGACGAGTTTCTTCCGGGGTAACCTCACCCCTGAATTCTTTCAAATGGATTGCATTAGTGAACTCTAGTTCGTGGAGAGCTGTCCAGGGGATTGCCTCATCGTTCTGCCTGAGCCAATGTGATACGTTGACAGAATATTCCTCCTGAATGTAAAGCTTGACAACGGCGCTGGTATCCACGTAGAGCACTTAAAGTCTGTCGTCTCTGCTTTCGATGATGATATCGCTCAGTGGCTTACCCTTGAGTTCAATGGCTTCAGCCTGGAAGTCCGGCCAATCTATTTCGTCTTTTGGGCCCAATGCGACTACTTTTGCCACAGGCTTCCCTCTTTTGGTAATGGTGATTTCTTCGCCATTCCTGATACTGTTGAGTACCTTGGCAAAGTTCTTCTGGATTTCGCCAACAGTTGCTGTTTTCATGCTGTTCAACCTGACTGAACTTTTACGTATATTATATACGTAATTAGGTATCGCGAAAACCCGTTCTTCTGGATTTCGCCAACAGTTGCTGTTTTCATGCTGTTCAACCTGACTGAACTTTTACGTATATTATATACGTAATTAGGTATCGCGAAAACCCGACAACAGGAAATTCCTGTTGTGTTGCTTGACAAACACCAACCCGATCTGCTCTTACAGTGGATAATCGAAAGGATAAACAACTGGATCTTGTATGCGCTTTTTAATCATAAAGACGAGTTTGCTGGTTGCAGTTTTGATTAACGTTTCCTGTGGAGGTGGCGGTAGCAGTGGTGGCAGCGTGACACCACAACCGATACCACAACCGGAGCCGCAAGCACCATCAATGCCAGGTCTGATCGGCACCGGACCTGCCAGATGTGTGAACGGTATGGCTGATATTTTCCCGTGCGACAGTATTTCGCTGGCGAAGTGGGTATCTCTGAGTGATCTGGGCGGCAACCAGGGTAACGACAGCTGGGGGTGGGTAGACCAGCAAGACGGGCATGAATACGCGCTGATGGGTCTCGACAACCGGTTGTCCATAGTGGACATCACCTCTCCGGAAGAACCCGTCATTATGGGTCATATACCGACCCAGACCTTCGCTTCAGGCTGGCGGGATGTCAAGGTTTACGCGAACCACGCCTTTATTGTTGCGGATGCCGCAGGCTCACATGGTCTGCAGGTGTTCGATCTAACACGAATTCGCGGCGTTACCGGGTCATCGAGCTTTATCCCGGACATCATTTACTCTGAATTCAACAGCGCCCACAACATCGCAATCAACGAGTCGTCGGGATTTGCCTACGTAGTCGGTTCAAACACCTGCGGTGGAGGCCTGCACATGGTCGACATCAACACCCCTGGTAATCCCATGTTTGCAGGGTGCCATGACGCAGACGGCAACGCACATGACCTGGTCTGTGTCAATTATGCGGGTCCCGACGCAGATCACACTGGTAAGGAGATCTGTTTTGTCTCCAATGGTGGAAAATTCACTATCGTGGACACGTCTGACAAAAACAGTACCGTCACTATCGCCTCTTTTATCTACCCGGAGCTCGCTTACGTGCATCAGGCATGGTTGACTGAAGACCAGCAATATCTCTTTATTAATGACGAACTGGATGAATTGAATCTGGGGTCCCCCACACGAACCTACGTCATTGAATTGACTGACCTGGATGATCCGCAATATCTCTATGTCCACGAAGGTACTAACAACGCTACCGACCACAATCTGTACGTCAAAGGCAATCTTCTCTATGAGGCCAATTACAACAGTGGACTGCGGGTCCTCGCATTTGACAACCTCGCGACAGACACTCTGGTCGAAGTTGCGTTTTTTGACACCTATCCTGACGATGATCTCACAGGGTTTTCCGGCGCCTGGAATGTCTATCCATTCTTTCCCAGTGGCACTTTGATTGTCAGCGACATCGATCGTGGCCTCTTTGTACTGACGATGGACGAGTAACCGGGGTACATTTTAACCTGGAAAGTTTCGGTCGTCCTGGACGCGTTGGGGTCGGAGTAAAGTGCCGGAGTAAAACGAATAAAATGGGGTCGGACCCATTTTATTCGTTTTACTCCGGCACTTTACTCCGACCCCATTTTATTTAGCCTTGCATCCCAAACCAAGGTCCGCGATCAAGCTCGGCCTGGCAGATCTCACGATCCTTTTCACCCTCTATGGAGGTGACAGCCTTTTTGGCAAGGCCATGATATTTATCAAACTCCTCTTGATTTCCTTCCGATGCAAATGATCGGGCGATGATTTCGCAGCTAAAAGCGTAATCCCAGTCCTTGAGGTCGAGAGCGTTAGTCTGAGCCCAACACTTGGAAGCCCACACTTGCCCTTCCGTAACACGGTTGAGTTCAAAATAAACCTTCGCTAGCATATAGTGTCCACGCACCATGTTGACGGGCTCTCCTATCTTAGACCAGTGCCAGCAGGAGGTGTGAATCTGGTGGATCATTTCGTCGTTTTCAGCCTCGCTTCGATCTGTTTTTTCCAGCAGTCGAAAAGTGTCATTGTTGCAAGAAACGGCGAAATAACGCTGGGCTTCTTCCACAGTTATCTTCTTCTCTTCTGACATGAGTCTTCTCCGGTCTGTGCCCATCATACGTAAAATAGTAAAAGTCGAATTCACCACTTTTTTCTGCTCGTCAATCTACCAGAAGCGGCTAACTCCCCACAATGCCCCAATCCCAGGGAGAGGCAGGCTTAAAACCGCCATTTCAGGGTCGTGACCAGAAGTCACCCTCCGATCTGGATTCGGTAGGTTGCGAAGGTGTAATCGGTCTGGCTACATCCAGACTCAGTCCAGTAACTCTTCGAGCTTCTCGTCGAGCTTGTGTTGACGGAGATTCTTCGCGATGATCTCTCCGGTGTTCGATTCCACCAGGTAGTTGTTGGGAACACCAGAGACTTTGTAGGCTATTGGCGCTTCTGCCTCCGGCCCCATCCCCAGATCGAACCAGGGGATTTCTTCCTCGACTGACGCCTGTTCCCAATTCTCGTATTCTTCGTCGATGGTGAACGAGACGATCTCGAAGCCCTTGTCGCGGAAACGCGTGTAGGCTTGCTTCATGTGCGGAATCTCCACCCGGCAGGGACCGCACCAGGATGCCCAGAATTCGACCAGCAGGTATCGGCTGTTGGCCCGCATGTCCGCCAGTGTCACCTTCTCACCGTCAAGTGTCTCGGCCGTAAAGTCCAGGACGCTCTCGCCAACTGCCAACTGCCTGTTCTTTTCCCAATTCTCCTGGCTGGCCTCCGCCGCAGCGAGGCGTTTTACTACCCATGGATCCTCCGGTGTCAGTTCCGCGAGACCGCGTAGAGCTTCGATCACCCACTGCCCATACATCCAGGTCGATTCAATCGTCAATCGCCGTACCATTGGATCAGGATGGGTGAGGGCTACATTGGCCATGCCCTGCATTTCAAGCTGCAACATCTCATCTTGCGCCTCCCCGATGGCATCCACATGCCGTCGTCTGGCCTGCTCTGCCTCAGGGTCTTCAGACAATATTAACTGCTGGTAGTTTGCCTGCGCCGCCTTGTATTCATCCGAGAGACGCCACGAATTAAACACAGCATCGTTGTAGTAGCCACCTGTAATGACAGAAGAACTGCTGGCTATCATCCGCAACTTAAGCTCGCCCGGTTCCAGGATGAAGTTGTTGCCCATCTTGACAGACCCCAATGTGAATCCTTCTGGGGTTTTAGCATTGAGGACGGAGAAATAAAGCGTTCGGGGCTTGTCCACGTCGATTTTCAGGCGGAACGTGCCGTCGGGACCAATCCGTGCCTGGGCGATTACGCCCTGAACCATTTCCATCGGCGGCGGCTCATCCGGTGATGAAATTTGCCATTCTTCTCTCTTGGTCCGGTCCCAGGCACGAGCTCTGTCAAACACCGTAAAGTCGCCATTGTCGTACGGCGAGGCTGTAGTGCCTTCAAGCACCATTACCGATGATTCTTCCGCAAGGGCCGGAGATGTAGCCAGCATTAAAAGGATTAACCGGCACAACCAGTTGCGACTGTAGAGTATTACGTGAGTCATGGGTTTATCCTGCTCTGTTGAAAGTCTTTTACCGACTCTACCACATAAAATCTTGGGGTCGGAGTAAAGTGCCGGAGTAAAACTACCCATAATTGCACGATCAGGTCAGATGTAAAGATTTACTCCGGCACTTTACTCCGACCCCAAGATTTCCGGCACTTTACGATCCGATGTAAAGATTTACCCGGCAACTCCGATTTTTTGGGATTTTTCGCTACGAGGATGGTATGGAAGATGCATACATCATCAGTCTGTACGAAGCTTTTGAGAGGATCAAAATCGGCGGTGCGCCAGTATTTGCCAGCGGCTTTTACCGCCTTGGTTTCCAAAAAATGTCCTCGCCAGGTCTTATGTTCGAGTGGCAATAAGCACCTCGGTATTACTGACTTTCTCGAACACCTCTGATGGCACGGCTTCTCGCAGGCGCTCGGCAAGAGTTTGCTTGAATTCTTCAACTCGCGAGCCAAGTTGGCGAATGGATGCATAGGAAGTGGATAGTTGTAATCCAATCACCTGTTCAATCGTTCGCGTTTGCCGTGCCGGGAACTCTAATTCTTCAACCACTCGAAAGGAAGATCTTCTCAATACGACCTGGTGTTTATCGATTGGATGGGAGTATGTGCCGTCCGCAGCGCGACGCTCTGGACCGAGAAACTCTTGAATAACTTGCTTAATGACGTCTTGCCATGGTTCACGCTCTTGGGTACCCCACGCACTTGATCGTTCAGAGATGACAACAATACCGCCTTTGTCATCGATCAACGGCTCCAATGCCTTGAGCAGCAAATCACGATTTGTCCAATGGAAGGATGATCCCATAACACAAACTCGCAGGAGCGGAAGATTAAGTGAATCAATCGTCCTGTCCGACCCCAGCATCCACCTTGTACCCGGGATTCCGGAGTCTCGTGCTATCCTGATTCCTTCCTGGAGCATCTCTATTTCAGGATCAACTGCGTATACCGGGATTTGTCGTTTGGAGAGTGGTAATGCCAGTTGGCCCGTACCGCAACCAAGATCGAGTACGGAAGATAGTGTCCCCAGATTGAAACGGTCTACCAGATGGTCGAACATCGCCACGGGATATTTCGGTCGATAGCGTGCGTAGTACTCCGCAGCTCCTTCGAACAATCCCGGTACGCCTGTGCCAGATTCGGTACAAATATCCTTCAATTTCTGAAACCCCGATTTACTATTGAATCCAGGCATACGACAACTTCACGAACACATTGTCTGATGTCTTGCCAAGACCCGATAGCCTTTCATTTTCTATGCCGGAAGTTGTGTAGCCAAGAAAGAAAACTGTTTGTGGATTCAGCTTATATGAATAAAGCAACTCCGCCTCAACCGAGTCACTGCGTTTATCGATCGCAAATTCGTACAGTTCAGAATTTCGCCTGGTGGCCTGATGGATTAGAGAAATGCGAAAAAAACTGGCACGACTGAACAAATAAGAAAACCTGAGGTCCGTTAGAACTGTACGAAAAAGTTCACCACCCGGAACATCCAAAATCTGGAATGTCTGCGACAGGTTTACCAACAAATGTTGGGTGATGTTGTAACCAAGGAAGTGGCTAAAACTCAACTGATCGCCTCGTTGAACATTCGCAAAGTCTATTTGGTTACCGCCTGTAAATCTTGCCAGGTAATTTATCCCCCTGACTGGTCTGGTACTGAAGTCGATTGAAAGCTCAGACAGGTCGAACGCTGATCCGGCGAAAACCTGTTCATTGTTTGAAAAACTTACGCCGATTCGAGTGTTCAGAGGGAGAATGGTACTCAGTGCAACACTCCTGATGCGACTCAGGAGTTCATTGGTCTCGTTCGTTACCAAATGCCCCATATTGACTTGAGCATTAACTTCGCTGACAAATGCACCTGGCCTGCCCTTCCATGAATAACCAAAGCTTGCATCCAGAAGATCGAAATCAGTTTGTCTGACAAAGCCGGAATCTGCCCGGAACCCATCACCAATACTCTGACCCAGAACGCTCCAGGACCAACTTCGGCCACGATGTCTGTAGCCTAGTTGAAATGCGTTGTCCTGCTGCTTTTGCGGCAATCCGAAGTTCTCGACGAGCATAACTGGATTCTCGGTAGACGAGTATGAGAATTGACCATCGATTGAATCTGTATTCGTTAAAAGATATTGGTAATCCATTGAGTAAACCTGGTTGTTGTATGTATCACTGTGTCGATCTGTGATGGTTACGCCGATATGGGAGGCGCGTTCCAGATCTCGCCGGTATCTCAGGATAGTTGCCTGGTGGTTCTGTTTTTTTTGAGTCGTCGAGGACCGGTCACTGCTTGCCAACAGATAATTGGTGACGCTGTCCTGCGCCGTTATCAACCCGTATACGTTACTACCAACCTTTCCGGTCAGTTTTGCTCCCCAATCGGGATCACTGATGTTCCGCGTATTGACAAGTCGCATGTCGGTTTCAAAAAGATCTCGACCTTCAAGAAAAAATGGCCGCCGTTCAGGGTAGAACAACACAAAACTTTCGTTAACAGCGGACTGTGCAATATCAGCTTCGATCTGTGAAAAGTCAGGATTGAGCGTCGCGTTGAACGTAAAGTCTGGTGTTATATTCCATCGAACATCCGACAGTCCGAATTCCTGATTGGAATTACTATCACCAGCTACCAGGCCAAACGGATCCCGTGTCTCGAATTGATTCAGTGTCACTGTTGGAACAACCTGCACATTTGTTGCTATTTTCGCATCTCGAAGTCCAACGGCTGGTTGATACTGGCACATGAAGCAGGAGTTATCCCGATCAAACGGGAATTGAAATGCCTGGCGGCGTTTATCACGCGGCCAGGTACGAGTGAAAAACAGCTTCCACTCCTGTAACCCGGAACGTTTGGAGAAACGGATCTGTGAAAGTGGGATTGCAAACTCCACCTCGAAGCCCTTCTCGGTTATTTGTCCATCTGAATTCCATATTGCATCGAAGCTGAAGTCTTCGCCGTTCCGGGCGTCGACAATCGCATCTCCCTGTACGCCAATGGGATTGGAAAAAAATTCAAAAGCGCGTTTGCTATCACCAGTCGTATCAATCGAAACACCAACATAATCATCAGAAAACAAACGATCCCGTTCCCAGAGATGCGCCCTGATTGCTTCGGGATCAGGGTCACGAGCATCAAATCCGACGTATAGCGTATCGCCGTCTTCCATGATTAATGCAATGGTCCTGACTTTTGCCGGCACATTGCTGCTGGGTGACAATTGCCACGCAATCTCTACAGAAGCCGCGTGCTGCCAAGCCTCTTCGCTCAGGCTTCCATCAATCTCGACGTTACCTTCAACATGAGGGATCTGGAGAGTCGGTTCGCCATATATCTCCATCGCCTTTGTGGTAGCGAGCACGTTCTTCCTGTTCGCTTTCTGAAACAGCAGGGATGGAAACGAATGCTAACATTAGCGCAAAGATTGACTTACGATTGAGTGGCCCTGCGCCAGAATCGGGGATTGACATCTCTAAAACATTCTCTGACTTAGTGAAAGCGGCTTATTATCGAGAAAGGGAAACCGAAATACACTAATTATTGATGAGAATAAGCCATGAAACCTGGTGAGGTCAGCGTGGTGTCCCGGGTGGCAGAGTGTCGAATTCTGAATGGCACTGTGAGCGCCAGGGTAAATACATCGGGACTCGGAATTGCAACCTTATGCCGGTGTTCGAACTTGCCTGCCTGAGCCCCTGGCTGTGCATGAGTTCCACCATGATCTGTGCTTGACAATCAACCTGAAACTCCCAACCCAGACGTAAGTCGCGCCCGTACCAGGTCTTACCCATCTCGAGCGACGGTACTCCGTAACGGGTGAACATTCTATAGCCCAGGCGGTATTCTTTTTCCGGGCCGGACAGTCCCACCCGCGCCCAGGGGAGCCCCATACCGCTCAGGGTCTCAAATCCATACGAGAATTCCGCGTTTATCTGCTGCTGTCGCCGGGAATCTCCAGGCAGCGAGGGTAAAACCAGATCCTCCGCCCAGAGCGTGTTCCTCAAGCCACCATGCAACGGTGCGCCCGTGGATCTCGTAATGCCCAGGAGTAAGCCTTGCGACGATGCTGGCGTGGGGTCGTAACGCAGACCGCCCGAATAGCCCCATTCTTCGAATTCATCAGCTCCATGCGTAATCAAACCCCGGACTCCGGCGTTGAACGTCAATCCCGGCATCAGGCCATGCCAATCCAGGCCACCGCCCACCTCCAGGCCAAATCCCTTGTCGGCGTCTCCTGAGTCATGGCGTAGAGACAGGTCCACGTGCGATCTCAGAAATGAATTGTTCTCAAACGAAGCCACGTGCGAGCCTTCCAGGCCAACACGTCTTCGATTCGCGTCGCCTTCCGCTACGATCACTCCGATATCTTCTTCCGAGCGGGTACGAACCACCATCGCATCGGCTTTCATCGAAAGCGAAAACCCACCCGCACCCGAAAGCAAATCACCGCGTGCGCCACCCGCAACCAAAAGAGTGGTCAGCCCCACGTCTTCACGCTCGGCGCCGGATGCCGACAAGGATGTCATATCGCCAGTGCCGTAGCCGGTCACGCCCCAAAACCAGAAACGCTCCGATACCTGATAGCGCAAATAGGGATACAGGCCAGTCAGGGTCGATTCGACAGTCGCTGCTTCGGCATCGCCAAATCGAATAGTGCCATCGGCTGAACTATGCGAGAGCGCTACACCCAACAGAAACGAACCGCAGGAATAATCCGAGCCTACCGTCGCGCTGGACACTTCGCCTTGCAGCTTGAGTTTGTCGTCGGAACCATCAAAGCGCGAGTGCGAGCCACTACCCCACAAGGAATAGCAACCCAGGCCAATACTACCGTTGCTCAGGTTCAATGCATTACTCATCAACAGGTTCCGGTCAGTTGCGTGACCGATATTCAACCCATTCCAACCGTTAGTAGCAGACATGGATAAGGGCGCTGCCATGAGTCCACCGTTCAAGCCACCACCAAAACCGTGCGGGAACCCGTAGGTGTGCGCAATCGCTGCCACACCACCATTTGTGGCTGCGCCGTGATCTGTCAGGTTCTGCCCTGCCACCGTCAATCCCGTTCGGGTACTGCGCTGTGTCCACAGCTGATCTTCCACCGCGCCCAGCACATGATCCGCTGCTGTGCGTCCAAAACGTGCCAGCCATTGAACCGTTACCCGGTCGTCGTTGCCAGTGATCAAACCCGTAGCCTCACCATCCACCAGAATTGCGCCTGACACATTGCTCAGCACAATCATGAAACTCTCGTCCTCCTCATGGAGCACATCGGTCAGCGGTTTGACTTCAATCTGACCATGATTCACGCCGGCACTGATCGTCAGGGTACCCATGACAGCCTGGTAGTCCACTCCTGCCTTCGCTGTTCCGTCCACAGTGGTATAGTCTATTGTCACCTGCTCCTCCGATGACCTGTTCAGAGACACCCCAAACACGAGCGGTCCACCAGATTCAGGACCGGTAGCGTCCGCAATTCTCAGTTCAGGTGGAGGTAAGTCTTCATCCGTGATATGCAGTGTTACATCCATCGGTGCGTCTGCCCCGGACAATGAAACAGTCCCCGATACCCGCACCATCTTGTCCGGCGCGTCCACCGCGTTATCCACCGCCGTGAGCGTCACTGTGCCAGTACTCTTTGTGGCATTGGCCGCAAAGCTCAGTGTGGTTCCTGTCAGCATGAAGTCTCCCGCTACCGCCGGTGAAACCGCCAACGCCGATACCGACACTGTAAAGGCTTCCGACGAGGCCGGCGAAACCGTCGCCGTCACCGTGCTAACCCCTTCGTCCTCACTGATCATCTGCGGTGTCAGCAACAGTGTCACCACTGGAGAAGACTCCTCGTCGGTGATTATTAAAGTCACGTCCACAGGTGCGTCGGCCCCAGACAATGATACAGTCCCCGATACCCGCACCATCTTGTCCGGCGAATCCACCGCGTTATCCACCGCCGTGATCGTCACCGTGCCAGTACTCTTTGTGGCATTGGCCGCAAAACTCAGCGTGGTTCCTGTCAGCATGAAGTCTCCCGCTAACGCCGGTGAAATCGCCGATGTCGATACCGTCACTGTAAAGGCTTCCGACGAGGCCGGCGAAACCATTGCCGTCACCGTGCTAACCCCTTCGTCCTCACTGATCATCTGCGGTGTCAGCAACAGTGTCACCACTGGAGAAGACTCCTCGTCGGTGATTATTAAAGTCACGTCCACAGGTGCGTCGGCCCCAGACAATGATACAGTCCCCGATACCCGCACCATCTTGTCCGGCGAATCCACCGCGTTATCCACCGCCGTGATCGTCACCGTGCCAGTACTCTTTGTGGCATTGGCCGCAAAACTCAGCGTGGTTCCTGTCAGCATGAAGTCACCCGCTACCGCCGGTGAAACCGCCGACGCCGATACCGTGACTGTAAAGGCTTCCGATGAGGCCGGCGAAACCATTGCCGTCACCGTGCTAACCCCTTCGTCCTCACTGATCATCTGCGGTGTCAGCAACAGTGTCACCACTGGAGAAGACTCCTCATCGGTGATTATTAAAGTCACGTCCACAGGTGCGTCGGCCCCAGACAATGATACAGTCCCCGATACCCGCACCATCTTGTCCGGCGAATCCACCGCGTTATCCACCGCCGTGATCGTCACTCCGCCAGTACTCTTTGTGGCATTGGCCGCAAAACTCAGCGTGGTTCCTGTCAGCATGAAGTCACCCGCTACCGCCGGTGAAACCGCCGACGCCGATACCGTCACTGTAAAGGCTTCCGACGAGGCCGGCGAAACCATTGCCGTCACCGTGCTAACCCCTTCGTCCTCACTGATCATCTGCGGTGTCAGCATCAGTGTCACCACTGGAGAAGACTCCTCGTCGGTGATTATTAAAGTCACGTCCACAGGTGCGTCGGCCCCAGACAATGATACAGTCCCCGATACCCGCACCATCTTGTCCGGCGAATCCACCGCGTTATCCACCGCCGTGATCGTCACCGTGCCCGTACTCTTTGTGGCATTGGCCGCAAAACTCAGTGTGGTCCCTGCCAGCATGAAGTCACCCGCTATCGCTGGCGAAAGTGCCCCCGCCGATACCGACACTGTAAAGGCTTCCGAAGATACCGGTGAAACGATCGCCGTCACCGTGCTGACCCCTTCGTCCTCACTGATCATCTGTGGCGTCAGCAACAGTGTTACCACTGGTGTTTCAGTCTTGGGCGGATCAGTCGGTTGCTCTTCGTCGTCGGTGATTATCAAAGTCACGTCCACCGGCGCGTCAGTCTCGGTCAATGATACAGTTCCTGAAACCCGCACCATCTTGTCAGGCGCGTCCACCGCGTTATCCACCGCCGTGATCGTCACCGTGCCCGTACTCTGTGTGGCATTGGCCGCAAAACTCAGTGTGGTCCCTGCCAGCATGAAGTCACCCGCTATCGCCGGTGAAACCGCCGACGCCGATACCGTGACTGTAAAGGCTTCCGACGAGGCCGGCGAAACCATTGCCGTCACCGTGCTAACCCCTTCGTCCTCACTGATCATCTGCGGTGTCAGCATCAGTGTCACCACTGGAGAAGACTCCTCGTCGGTGATTATTAAAGTCACGTCCACAGGTGCGTCGGCCCCAGACAATGATACAGTCCCCGATACCCGCACCATCTTGTCTGGCGCGTCCACCGCGTTATCCACCGCCGTGATCGTCACCGTGCCCGTACTCTTTGTGGCATTGGCCGCAAAACTCAGTGTGGTCCCTGCCAGCATGAAGTCACCCGCTATCGCTGGCGAAAGTGCCCCCGCCGATACCGACACTGTAAAGGCTTCCGAAGATACCGGTGAAACGATCGCCGTCACCGTGCTGACCCCTTCGTCCTCACTGATCATCTGTGGCGTCAGCAACAGTGTTACCACTGGTGTTTCAGTCTTGGGCGGATCAGTCGGTTGCTCTTCGTCGTCGGTGATTATCAAAGTCACGTCCACCGGCGCGTCAGTCTCGGTCAATGACACAGTTCCTGAAACCCGCACCATCTTGTCAGGCGCGTCCACCGCGTTATCCACCGCCGTGATCGTCACCGTGCCCGTACTCTGTGTGGCATTGGCCGCAAAACTCAGTGTGGTCCCTGCCAGCATGAAGTCACCCGCTATCGCTGGCGAAAGTGCCCCCGCCGATACCGACACTGTAAAGGCTTCCGAAGATACCGGTGAAACGATCGCCGTCACCGTGCTGACCCCTTCGTCCTCACTGATCATCTGTGGCGTCAGCAACAGTGTTACCACTGGTGTTTCAGTCTTGGGCGGATCAGTCGGTTGCTCTTCGTCGTCGGTGATTATCAAAGTCACGTCCACCGGCGCGTCAGTCTCGGTCAATGACACAGTTCCTGAAACCCGCACCATCTTGTCAGGCGCGTCCACCGCGTTATCCACCGCCGTGATCGTCACCGTGCCCGTACTCTGTGTGGCATTGGCCGCAAAACTCAGTGTGGTCCCTGCCAGCATGAAGTCACCCGCTACCGCTGGCGAAAGTGCCCCCGCCGATACCGACACTGTAAAGGCTTCCGAAGATACCGGTGAAACGATCGCCGTCACCGTGCTGACCCCTTCGTCCTCACTGATCATCTGCGGCGTCAGCAACAGTGTTACCACTGGTGATTCGATGATAGGGGGGGGATTGACAACTGCAGCCTGCACTGTTTCAGTCCTGCCACTGGTGCGCATTTCACCATTGCTTCTATCGTCGATAAAGCGCGCCTTCACACGGATGCGCTGGCCTTCGTCAGTCGTGGTCAATACGTAGGTGGAGCCGGTTGCTCCGAAAATCTCGTTTTCGTTATTTGAGCTGTCCACGCGGATCCACTGGTATTCATAAACGGCATTCGTTAGCCCGTCCACATCCGCGATCGTGCCTGATGTTGACGTCAGCGTCTGATCTACCCGGAGTGTCCCGTTGATCGCAGGCTGGCCGGTAGCCGGATTATTGGGAGGTGGATTGACAACTGCTGCCTGCACTGTTTCAGTCCTGCCACTGGTGCGCATTTCACTGTTGCTTCTATCGTCGATAAAGCGCGCCTTCACACGGATGCGTTGGCCTTCGTCAGTCGTGGTCAATACGTAGGTGGAGCCGGTTGCTCCGAAAATCTCGTTTTCGTTATTTGAGCTGTCCACGCGGATCCACTGGTATTCATAAACGGCATTCGTTAGCCCGTCGACATCCGCAATCGTGCCTGATGTTGACGTCAGCGTCTGATCTACCCGGAGTGTCCCGTTGATCGCAGGCTGGCCGGTAGCCGGATTATTGGGAGGTGGATTGACAACTGCAGCCTGCACTGTTTCAGTCCTGCCACTGGTGCGCATTTCACCATTGCTTCTATCGTCGATAAAGCGCGCCTTCACACGGATGCGCTGGCCTTCGTCAGTCGTGGTCAATACGTAGGTGGAGCCGGTTGCTCCGAAAATCTCGTTTTCGTTATTTGAGCTGTCCACGCGGATCCACTGGTATTCATAAACGGCATTCGTTAGCCCGTCGACATCCGCAATCGTGCCTGATGTTGACGTCAGCGTCTGATCTACCCGGAGTGTCCCGTTGATCGCAGGCTGGCCGGTAGCCGGATTATTGGGAGGTGGATTGACAACTGCAGCCTGCACTGTTTCAGTCCTGCCACTGGTGCGCATTTCACTGTTGCTTCTATCGTCGATAAAGCGCGCCTTCACACGGATGCGCTGGCCTTCGTCAGTCGTGGTCAATACGTAGGTGGAGCCGGTTGCTCCGAAAATCTCGTTTTCGTTATTTGAGCTGTCCACGCGGATCCACTGGTATTCATAAACGGCATTCGTTAGCCCGTCGACATCCGCAATCGTGCCTGATGTTGACGTCAGCGTCTGATCTACCCGGAGTGTCCCGTTGATCGCAGGCTGACCGGTAGCCGGATTATTGGGAGGTGGATTGACAACTGCAGCCCGGTTGAGGGTTACTGAGTAGACCATCTCCGTCATTCCATCCGTGGCCGTTACCTTTACCTTGATAACGGTCGCCCCCACGGCGAGATTCTGGATTTGCACGCTACTTCCCGTACCTAGCGACATATCGTTGCCGTCCAAGTACTCCACGGTGGCTTCAGACTGGGTCGGCGTTGCAAACACCGTCACTGTTGAGATGGTGTGGGGTACCGACGCGGTATAGCTATCACGTGCTGAGGCGAATTCCGGGTTGAGGTTAACAACGACGCTGTTACCGTCACGCACCGACAGGTTATTCAGTGTCGCATCCGTCCTGGCATCCAGGCAGCGTATACCGACAGTTTCGTTGGACTTGCAGTTGTGCTTCCCGACGACATTACGTGCCAACTGGCCGCTGGCGGTCGGGCATGCCAGCAGGTTCGGTTCATTTCCATTACAGACAATATCATCCAGTAGTATTGGGCCCGTTCCCGGTCCAAAGTGCGACCTCAGCAATGCGAATGCCCCGGATTGCGCGTGTGTATATCCCAGTTGCCGGCACGCCACGTTTGCATTACGGGTCGTCCAGTAATCATCGCAGACCGTGCCCCATACAGGACCTTCGTCATCGTCGGGTTTGTCTGCGCATATCTCGAGTCGGCCTTCGTTTACTGCATTGCCGTCCAGTATCCGCACTTCTCCTACCATGCCGGTGCAAGTTTGTGCCTGAACTTGGGTGCCAGGTGTAAGGATGGCAGCCAGCATCAGAAGCACCAGGGCGCATCCAGATGGTCGGAGGAGGGTTTTGGAGGGGGGAGTTCGGCTGTTGGGTGACTTTTTACCCAGTTGAGAGAACACCGGACGAGGGTCCGGTTTATTCATTTATAAGTCATCGCAAACCGCTATATTAACTCAAATCGCATTTACGAAGCATCGTATAGCATCGTCAATTCAAGACCTGACACTCACAGACACATTGTGCCAGCAATAGTTTCCGCTTTCAAGTGGTTTGTGATAATGATAACTTACCCACTGACGATCAGGTTAAGCCCGGAATGCATAGGTCGCTCTGGCTTTGGTACAAAGCCGATCATCATCGTCCGTGATTTCTACGTCGACAACCGCCAATTGTCGTCCACGCTTGATTACGTGCGCTGTGGCATAGATATGCTCGCCGTGTGTCTGCCGCAGATAGCTGATACTCAATTCAGCCGTACCTGCCGGCTCCTCTCCTTTCATTTCTCCAAACACGGCAGCCAGCATCACGACATCGACCATCGCTGCCAGGACACCACCGTGAACGGAACCACCTATGCCCGTCGGCGTCTTTTCATTTTTCCTGAGGACAATACGACCATAACCCGATCCCTGCTCCAACAGTGTAAAGCCCAGCAACCGGTTCAAAGAATCAGCATTAAATTTCTGCAGGTATTCATTACTTATCGACATTAACAGTTCGTAACCAATCTCTGATTTCCTGGCAGTGGTACAGCACCAGGATTCTGCTGGTAATTTTCATTTATCGTCATCATCAGTATTTAACCTTTATCGGATTTTCTTTCAAAACTCAGCCGGGCGACAAGGACACCAGCACACAGACCAGTCAGATGACCTTCCCAGGAAACAAAACTCTCACCAGGGAGAACACCAAAGATTAAACCACCGTAACAGAACACGATAAATGAGGATACAGCCATGGGTACCAGGCTTCTTTCATAAATCCCGAGAGCAATCAGATATCCGAAAAAACCGAATACCAATCCACTTGCACCAACGTGATACGCCTCGCGCCCGATACACCATACGCCCAGACCACCGATGATAGTGATGCAAAGGGATACAAGAACAAATCGGCCCACACCTCGAGTGGCAACGAAGAAACCCATCACCATCAAAGGAACTGTATTCATGATCAGATGTTGCAGATTGCCGTGCAAGAATGGCCAGAACAGGATGCCAGGCAGAGAATGTAATTCCCGGGGATAGACGCCATGGGCATTAAGGCTGTGATTCAAAATACTGTTCACCAATTCCACACACCAGATGATGATGACCAGTACACAAATGGTCCGCAATCCGATAACCCAGTTGTCAAACAGTTTTCTCATGGATTGATCAGACCACTAATTCACGTACCCGGTCTGGTTTATAATCCGAATTATGTGTCACCATCAGATAAAGCGCCTCACCGGAAACCACCTGATCGGGCTCTGGATTAACAACAATCCTGCCGTCCAGTCCCAGGTATCCAAGCGGTGTTCCCAAACCATTTTTCAACAACCGGCTTGCCATTTCTCCCCAGGGCTGGCTTTGAAAAGGGACATCGTAGCGCCTGGTATGACTGCCCTCATACTTGAACAAGTCTTCAAGGATAGTCTCGGTACCCGGGGCAGCCATGGCACGCACGACAAGTTCCGGATAAGCCCGCACTGGTCGAATAACCGCGTTTGCACCATGTTTGAACAATCTATCCCGATTGGACTCCTGTACGCATTCGGCAATGATGTAACCTTTCTTGTCGAAATCGGAAAGCTGGTCCAATACATCAAGGGTTAAACTGTCCGAGCGGTAGTCGTTTGTATCCTCTGCCATCAAAATGATAAATCGAGCAGCATCAACATTAACCTCTGCCAGACTGCTGACCCCTTCCGGATGGCCCCGATGCAGAACAACACCTGATTGCATCAGGTCATTCGGTAAACCATCCTTAAAACCTGACGACATGACCTGTATGGGAAAATCCGCAAGCAATGGCGTCCCCCGAATCTGTTCTACCAGGATAAAGAGATACTTGGACATGTCCTGGTCCGGTGCATTGATGATGACAATGTGATCGTGCATTTTCCATCTCCAAAGCCCTTTACGCATTCTCTCCTTGCGATCAAGGCGATAGTCAATCCACTCCCCTGCTATCTGCGCCAGCAGGAAAATGCCAAATAAGTACATGAGGGCAACAGTCGCCAACCGGCCATAAAAAGTGCCCGCACTGATATCGCCGTAGCCTACGGTGGTCATGGTGGTCATGGTGAGCCAGATGGAGTCTCCGAAAGAAAATCCTTCGAATACCATCATGGCTGTTACATGTATCAACCCCAGAAGAAGCAGTAATAAAAGAAGTGCGGTTATCTTCCTTCTTCGATCATCTTTAGTCTGCAGGCGATACCATCTATGTCGGCGGCGCCAGATCTCTCTATAGATCCTGATAAGATAAGGTCCTGTTCATAATCCGGTAAGATTGTATCCGGTTGTTGTAGTGATTACCCGGATTCACTATCCTTCAGATGATCAATCAACTTCTCAGCCGCCAGTTGACGTATACGGATCCGGTCATCCCACGATACGCTGAACTTATCCGCCAGAATGCCAAAATCAGCCTCGGAGAGTGAAATGGAAAGTCTTGGGCGCATGGGTTTTTTCTGGACAGGCAACCCCAGAATCTGCCGGATTCTGTCGGGCGGGTTTATTCCCCTTTCAAGAGCTTCCTGGCGGATCCTGCGATTCACCTCATCGCCTACATCAAAAGCAATCTGCACTGCCTTGACTGCTTTCTTCTCTTCCTCCCATTTATTACCCGTACTCATTTTCGTTGCTCAATCTGATTCGGATTCAGCCGGCCACAAATCCCTGATGTCTGTAAGGTCACGATACAACGTCAGGGATATATCGGTTTCCCCACCTTGATATACCTCAATTTCCACACCATGTGTTTCTTTGTCATTCACCAGACAGTAGTAATCAAAGGGTTCACCAACACCCTCATGATCAGGTGGACGTGATCCCCGGTAATCACTGTCATAGAAATATCCGCGATCTCCCATCGCTATCTGGTGATATTCTTCGGCAACCAGAGAATCCATACCGGCTGCATCCTGTAGACGCAGAGAAGTCGAAAATTCATCATCAAAGACAGAACCAAATTCCTCAAGGTCAAACAGTTGCTCGACAACATCCCTGTTGATGGCAAATGAAAATGCAGCGAGCTGACGACCGGCATCCTCCTCTATGGTCAGATCAACGGTATCATCTGTCGCACTTTGTAATGCAAAAGTGGTGCTGAAGCTGTGTTCAAACTGGCCTGTGTTAATCCCGACAACCTTGAATGTCTGATTCCTGAGTTGATCCGGCAACCCGAAACTATCCGACATCTGTAAAAGATCGCCGGACTGCAAGTCACGGGGATGATCGAGTCGCCGTACCTCTGGTCCCTTTTTGGTACGGCTCCACAGACCTTTTATGAAAGAACTCACTAACGCTTCGCTTTGATACGGTCGAGTACCGCATTCGCGGATTTGTCTTCACCACCTTTGATACCTGCCGATTTCATCCGTTCTTCCAGACTCTTGTCGGAATTCTCCGCTTCCAGTTCTTCCGCCGCGGCCAGACGATCAAAGTTGTTCTGTTGTCGTTCCTTGATCCGCTCCAGTGAATCCCTTGCAGACAGAATCTTCGAATTGCTTGATGCAAAGTTATCTGTAATCGCGGCACTTGCTCTCTGTACACTCTCAGTGGTCTTTACCATGGCCAGTTGCCGATCATAATCCTTTATCTGTCGTTCGGTTTTCTTCACCAGATCTTTCAGACGTACTACGTGACCCGAAAAACTCTTATGGACTTCCTCCTGCTCCACCAGGTCTGCTTCCAGTTGCGCGATCTTCTCGGCGATTTCAAGGGCAAGTTCCTCGTTACCTTTCTCCAGCGCCTGCCCGGCATAGCCTTCATGCTCGGAAATTTCCTTTTTCAGTGATTCCACTTTTCGACCAGCCTGCATCTGCCTGGCCATTACATCGGTCAAATCCTGCTTGGCTTTTCTCAAGTGAATCTCCGCATCTTTTATCTCCTGTTCGAAAATACGCGTTCCGTTTGCGTCGACAATCAATTCTCCGACTTCACGGGCTCCGCCTCTTACAGCAGTCATAATTTTCTTTAATACACTCATTTAACACTCCTCCTGAATTGACTCCAGGTACTGATCAAAATTCTATTTAAGGTAATCTTCCAATGCGGTTATTGCTTCAACAGCATTCTCGGTCAAGGTGATAATTTCGTAACCGATATCCTCAATGCTGGAATTGATGGACAGCGCACCAAATATTACGTATCTGTCCCCAATCCTCGAGAAGGACGACAACGGCATAGGTATGTTCAGCTCCAGCATCTCCTCCAGCAATTGGGTCCGGCTGTCCGCCTTGACCTCATCTTCTGTAAACAGGTAGGTAATACACAAAATCTGAGTATCAGTCACTGACACATAACTGGGTAACTCATCAAAATCACCGACCGTAATCTGCAGTACATCTGTCTCTCCAGGAATCGGTTGGCAATCCAGTTGATAGCCGTTTAAGTCCTCGAAGTTCGAGAGTTGCATTGCCAGATCTTCAGTATTCATTCATTTGCTCCTTTCTGGACATATTATGTCACGAAATCAAGTTTACGCTTTCGACATAATATGTCAAACATTTATTAAAATTATTTTCAGGTCAACCTTTATATCTCGTTATTTAATGGATCAGGAAATTTATATGTACCACCTAATCCCGGTATATTCCCATTTCTTCCTTCCAGGCCCGTGTATGGTACTGATACACACGGTTGGTTCCTAACGTATTCACGAGAATTGTCTCCATATCGTTGAAAAAACCGTGTGGAAATTCGAACGAAGCAACCAGCAGATCCCGTGTTAACCACCAATGATCAACCGGAAGTACCTCCATTGCCAGTATCCGCTGACGAACGCCGACGCGCTGTTTACTCGCTACTGACCATCCCCATTCACCAAAGCTCGGAATATTCTGCCGGTATTGCTCCACATGTGGGAAACCGGATGCAGACAGCGTCTTGCCAATGCTCAAAAAAGCATCCTTCGAATGGTATGGAGAAGTGGATTGAACGGACATCACACCCTTGGTCGATAAAAGCTGATGCAAACGGCGATAGAAGTAATCGCTGTACAGCCTGTCCAGGTCTGGATGACTCGGGTCAGGCAAATCAACGATGATGGCATCATAGACTTTACCCACTCCATTTAATCTGTCTGCTTCAACAAAGGCATCACCGATCACCACTTCAACCCGCTTATCCGCAAACGCCCTGCCATTGAGTTCCACCAGAGCTTGCCGGTACGGCGCCATATCATCCTCGGGGGAAAAAAAGCCGACAAGTTCCCGATCCAGGTCCACCAGAGTGACGCCGCTGGGGTCAAAGCTCAACACGTCCCGTAATGCCAGGCCATCACCACCACCGATGATCAGGACTCGCGCTTTCTCACCGACCACGGACATGGGTGGATATACCAGCATGCTGTGGTAGATATGTTCATCATTACTTGAAAACTGCAGCCGCCCGTTGATGTGAAAAGCGTAGACGGGTTCCAGGTTGGAAACACGACGACGCTCCGTAATGGTCATGTGCTGGAACCGCGATGAATGACTGTAGACCACGGGGTCCTTATAAAGCAGATTGGTCATTTGCAGCGTCCAGTCATCGCCGAACCGGTATATGCCAGCTGCCAGTATTAACACAAGACCATGTGCTATGAGCAGCAGACTGCGCAGCACAATTTTGTGCCAATACCACATCAGAAAGACGAGACCTGCAATCAGATTGGCTGTGGCAGTCAATACCGCTGCCTGGGTTATCTCCAGAGACAACATCAGCCCGACCCAGAGGAACGCACCAAAGCCGGCACCGATATAATCCGCACCATAAATGGTACCGGTGTTATGCTCCAGATGCTCTCCATAAACCCGCTCCCTGATTCGGGCAATCAATGGAATCTCCATACCGATCAGCAGACCGATGACAATCCCGAAGAAATACGGACTGTACCGGGCGGCATTATGCAGCGTCTCAAGAATCCCACCCTTTGGCATGAGGTCGGGCGGTAAATCAAATGTGTGGGCTATGATCCGGGGTAACACCGCACTGAGGGAAACCAGTGTGGCAATCAGCAAAATGCAGCTTACGCCACAGACGGCAATGACAGCTTCCAGCCATGCAAATCCGGAGAAGGGGTCCTTGACAAGTTTTGCGATGAAGGCTCCCAGACCCATGCTCACGATCATTAAACCAATCATGGTGTAGATCGCTGATTCCATAGTGCCGAGAATGCGACCTGCATAATGGGACAGCAGATATTCATAGATCAGGCCGCAGGCGGCCAGGATACCCATGGTGCCGATCAACAGGATATCGTGAACCAGTAACCGTGATCCGGCCCAGGGCATATTCACGGGAAGACTCCCGCTTTGGCAGGCTTACGCAAACAGAGCGACGAAAAAGAGACCCGTGGAAATTGCGATGGCGGCTTCGATGGCGGCGACGCCAACATTGTTCTGCTGATCGACTTCCTCGACAACATCAACGCCCATCAACACAACCATTCTGGCCAGAGCGGCAATCAGCGATACCAGGATTGTGAATCCCAATGACACGAGCGCCCAGAGAATAATGGCAACAATCAGATCGTCAGCTTGATAGGCAACCACACCGGATGCCGCAGTAATGGCAAGAGCAACACCCATCAGATGTCCAAAAAATCTTACGGACAATGCCGTCTGACGGTCAGCAAACGCTGACTGCAGACTACTGCCTTCATGCCGGCGGGCATATACCCAACCCCGGTAGCTGGCAACCAGAGCCATCAGAAACTGGGTAATCACAAACGCCGCCAGAACAGAAAGCAGTCCGCCCAGGGTGTCGCTTTCTACCCAGATCATTACTGCCCTCAGCACAAGTCCCGTGGCCAGAGTATTCGCCGCATCAACCAGGGCGGCAGCGGTATTGCCGGATTTTATCTGGGACTGGATTTCTATACCCCGCAGGACAATTTTGTCCTGCATGAGTCTGCCGACCTTGATTAATAAGAGACCGAGCACACCGTAAGCCAGGACACTGACGATTTCATTGACATAGGTAACCCCCGGTTCTCCGGATACTGCACCAGTCAACATCAATGCCAGCGCCAGAATACCTGCTGCCATCGCGATACCGAACGCCACGTTATCCCGGGTTGCCAGTTCTTCGGCACTGTCTACGTTTGCTACAACACCGGTAATGAACCTCAGTGCGGAAATCATGGCAACTGCAATCACCAGATCAATCAGGAGTATCTGGTATATATAGGTATCAATGGCGCTGAAGTTGATTATTTCGTCCATAGTCCTGCCCTTTTGTACGGATAATGTGGAAAACGCTTATTTTCCACGGGAAATGCCCGATGATGTCCTGAAACCGCTGCTTCTGGAGCTACTCTGGAATTTACTGGTTTTACCCGATGATGAATACTGACTTTTGAAAGTTGACTTCTGAAGCCCTCTACTGCCTGAACTGAGCCCTGCCGAACCTCCCCGAGTCCTGGCATAGGGGCTTTTGTACCTGCCCTGTGTACCAAACTGTTTCCTGGAACGGTTGTCCACATCCAGTTGACTGGCTCTCTGCGTCCGGGATGAATAATGGTTGCGACCCACGTCATGATAATAAGAATAACCGCGATTGCCGGACCAGTCGTGGTAGTAATGATTTCTGCCAAACATGCTGGAGAAGAAAGCATACTGGCCATACCAGGCCCAGAATGAACCGCCTGCACCGTGTGACCAATGGCCATAATGGGGATTACCGACGTACTGACTGCCGGGGCCCTGGTCCCTGGATTTGTTTAATGTCTGCTCAGCCGACTGACTGATGGCATTGACTCTTGCCAGTTCGCCTTCCGATAAATCCGCAAGTACATTAACGGTATCTGACAAGGCATCGTTGTAAGTTTCCCGACCGGTGGCCGAGTTAAGTCTTAACGCCTCATCCAGTTTCTCTGTCCAGGAGTCGAAACCGGACCCATCCCTGACTTTCTGCAGCCGATCTTCCAAACCCAGGAATAAAGGTCCTTTGACGGTGGCATCTTTTTCCAGTTCGACCAGTAACGATCTGAGTTCCGGTCTTTTGTTTTTCAGGACTTCCGAGTATTGCCGGATGATTGTGGCATTTCTGATACCGTTCGCATTCAGGGCATCCCTGATACCATTGAGATTCTTCTCGACCGCTGCAAGTTGATCCTCGACCCTGGCCTTGCCTGATGAACAGCCCTGTAACAGCAGCACCAAACCGACAATGAGTATCGGGATACCTGCCATTCGCCTATCCATCATCGCACTTTCCCTTTGGTGCCTGCATACCCCTGAGTCCGAATCGACATAATATGTCGCTAATTATCGCACAGCGACTTGAAATTTCCAGACATTTTTCCGACATCGAAATTCTTGCCATTTTTCAAGGCTAAACCAGTCATTGAATAGCTTTTACCCTATCACGAATCCGGTTGCCAAATGCCATTCTGTCGCAGAAATCAAGAAACGCATCCATCGAAACCGGGGTTATCTTCAGATCATTCAACGAGATGTCGAGCGGTATATCGCAATTGATCCTGGTGATTGATCTGTACATCTCCACTTCTTCACGATGCAGGGCAAGAATCTGCTGCACTTTCTTCGCACCCCGCAGTTTTATATCAACCACTTCCTCCAGAGACTGGTAGATACCGTCGACAGAACCAAATTCACGGAGCAGTGCCGCCGCCGTCTTTGCACCGATACCCGGCGCCCCGGGAATGTTGTCGACCTGATCTCCCGCAAGCGCAAGATAGTCCGCGATCTGATCCGGTCTGACGCCGAACTTCTCCTCCACTTCTGCCGGACCGGCATACTCGTTACCGGAGAAATCCCACAACTGGTCTTCCGGCCCCAGCAGCTGTCCCATGTCTTTGTCCCGGGTAACTATTGTTACCGGCAAAGAAAAAATTTTTTGCAGTGTTCCGATAATGTCATCAGCTTCATAATCAAACAGACACAGGTTATGAAAACCCAGCAAACCGGTGATCTCCCTGCACCGGTCATACTGGAATTCAAAGTTTCTGTCCGGCAGATCACGATTGGCCTTGTATTCAGGATAGATTCGATTGCGGTAACAACTGACGACATTTTCATCAAACGCCACAGAAATATATTCCGGCTTGAGGTCGATCAGGTCCAGCAGAAACTGCGTATAGCCATACACCGCATTGACTGATTCACCGTTTTCTGCACGGAAACGATCAGGTATGGAAAAATAGGATCTGAAGATATAAATCGACGCATCCACCAGATAAACCGGATTCATTTCAACTTCCTGTAGAAATCAGTGTGCTCTACCAGGGATTGAAACAACAAATCACCCTTTGCGAATCCAGTATCGATATTCCGTTTTGGATGATTCCTGGTGAACCATTTCATGATTGAGGAACTTGCAGTAATTTGGAAAATCCCAGGAAGTGGACGGATCAGTGGCTACCACCATCATGACCTGGCCTTTTTCAATGTCCATCATTTTGTTGCGTACTACCATCAGCGGTTCCGGACATTTCAGTCCCTTCGTATCTACTTTTACATCTACTTCAACACTCATGTCAGTATTCCCCTCTTGATGTATCTTCAGTATCCCTTTCTCAACTCATCATGGAGTTTGTGCGCCTCATTTATGATGTATGCCTGTACGGCAAAAGTATCCTCCTGGTCCATCACATCCGCAAAACCAATCATACCACGGTCTTTCAGAATTCCAGTCAACACGATATCTTCAAATATCAGATGTTTGCCGGCTGTCATGTATCTCAGATCAGGTATTACACCGCCGCTTTTCAGGCCGGGACCATGACAAACGCCGCAATACCGATGGTATACGGCAATGCCGCGATTTAATTGACTCTCCGAAGCTTCTGGTTTTGCTGGTGGTTCTGGCATGGGAGCGTCCGGCTCTATCGGTGGCAATTGAACATTACCTCCCAGCTTGAATGTCAATATCCTGCCTCTGCTGCGTTGCCCGATTTTCTCTGCTGCACCTCCGCCGGCCAGTGCAAAGGCGCCGCCCCAACCGGCGACAACCGTTACGTATTGTTCACCGTTGATCATATATGTGACGGGCGGTGCGATGACTCCCGTCTGTGCGGGATGGTGCCACAGTTCTTCTCCGGTATCTGCTCGATAGGCGACAAACTGACCATGAGATGTACCCTGAAATATGAGATTTCCCTGCGTCGACAGGAGACCGCCGTTCCAGGGGCCTGCATGTTGGATACGCCACACTTCTTCCTGCCGGTCAGGGTCCCAGGCAGAGATATGACCACGCACCAGGCCTTCAATCTTGTTATCCAAAGACCGGACCCCGCTGGGAATATTGAGTTGCCAGTCCACCGCAACATTCCAGTGACCTTCTTCATATTGGAACTGCGGCTCGTTGCCAAAAGAAAAGGGGACGTCCAGCGCCGGAATATAAACCAGTCCCGTCTCCGGACTATAGGACATGGGCTGCCAGTTATGACCACCTAATGGAGAAGGTTTGTGCAGAGCCGCTTCGATCTCTTCGGCAGACATGCTGCTTAATACTGCAATCTGTTCCCTGGTGGTCAATTCAGACAACGGGCTGGTTAATTGATACCGGCTGTTCTCAGTCTCCACCGGACGACCAGACTTCGGATCAACATGCGTAGCCCAGGTAATCGGTACGTACGGCTGCGCGGAGATGAACTCACCAGTGACTCTATCCAGCACATAGAAAAATCCATTTTTCGGCGCCTGCATGATTACCTTGCGGATCTCACCGTTGATGACGAGGTCCGCAAGAATCATGTGCTGTGTCGCGGTGTAGTCCCAGGTGTCTCCAGGGGTAGTCTGATAATGCCAGACATATTCCCCGGTATCCGGATTCAGTGCGACAATGGACGACAGGAACAGATTGTCACCACCACCGGGACTGCGCACGACCTGATTCCATGGCGCGCCGTTTCCAACGCCGACATACAGCAGGTTCAATTCCGGATCATAGGACATGGAGTCCCACACGGTGCCACCACCACCCATCTTCCACCAAGTACCCGTCCAGGTTTGGGCTGCATGTTCCATCGCTGCTGACTCGAAGGGTTCAGCGGGATTGCCCGGGACAGTGTAGAATCGCCAGACTTGATTTCCCGTAGCTGTATCATAGGCAGTGACATAACCGCGGACTCCGTATTCTGCACCGCCATTGCCGATAATCACTTTGTCGTTAACGATTCTGGGAGCGCCGGTGATGGTATAGGGCTGGCTCCGGTCAATGGTGTTGATGTCCCATTGCACACTGCCGTCAGCAGCGTCCAGAGCGATCAAACGGCCATCAATCGTGCCCACAAAAACACTTCCCTTCCAGACAGCAACCCCGCGGTTAACCACATCACAGCAAGCATTTGCACCCCATGCTTTGGGCGCCTGTGGATCATGTTTCCACAGCAGTTCACCATTTTGCGCATTATGGGCAAACACCACACTCCAGGAACCGGTGGTATACATCACCCCGTCGATCACAATGGGTGATGCCTCCAGACCCCGATTGGTTTCCGTGTCAAAGTACCAGACAAGACCCAGAGTCTGAACATTACCGTCATTGATCTGAGTCAGCGGACTGAAACGGGCTTCATCGTAGGTTCTGCCGTGCGCCAGCCAGTTTTGGGGTTCACTGTCCGCATCCCGGATACGGTCACCACCAACAGTCTGCGTCACTCGACTGACATGAGCGGCAAATTGATCGCTGTCAATCTGATCGGAAATATCCCGTGGTGGGTCTTTCTGCATCATCAGGACCAGAATAACCCCACCCAGAAAAACGAGTCCCAGAACAAGCATGGAGGTGTTTTTCATACCAATACCGGCAGTTATCATGTACGCACCTTTCTACAGGGCTCCTGCCTGAACTATAACCGGCAAGAGCCCCGTAAATTTACATTGCCAACTTCACGGTACCGTAAATGCGACGGCCGCGGGTGTCGAATACGCTCAGGTCTGTACCATTCATGTTCTTCAACCTGGGTAGTTTTTTATCCAGGAGATCTATGACGCCAAAAGTCAGGGTTACTTCGGAATCGCGAACATTAAGAAGGTAGTTGTATGTGAAGTCAACAGCAGTATATGTTCCGATTTCACCGTCCCCGATTCTGTTGTTGACCGCTGCGTTGTCTTGATAAGGACCAACAAAACGCACATTCAGTCTCAGGTTTTGCCTTTCTCTGAAGAAACTCAGACCAATATTACCCTTGAGGTCCGGCATCGATCTTATCAGACGACGAGTCGGGTCATTGTTGGTGAAACCGGCGGCATCGAAATCAGGCTGCCCACCCGGGAAGTCCTTGACTTCAAACTTTCCAATCCAGTTGAGGCGACCGTCCACTACCCAACTGCCACTGTCCGTGTCCCGAACGTATGCGAAGTTGAAATCAAGACCGTCTGTTTCGACTTTACCTGTGTTAAGCGCACCACTGGAGATGATTTGCAGGTCTCTGGTGACATCGGCGCGACGTGTGATACGACCGCCGACGAAGGCGCTGTTCTCCGGTGATATGGCATAAGCCGTCAGGTTGACCTGGCAGGCTTCAGGACGAGCACCGGTACCCGGGTCAAATTCGTCAGAGTTCGGATCACAGGGCTGGCCAAAATCAGGTTGCCCCGGAACGGCTATGGCGAAATCGTTGGCAGCGAGCGCCGCGTTGAACAGTGCCAGTTCTTCCTGCAACAGTGATTGTGTCGGCACGTCGATGATCTTGTCTGTGAAATCAATTCTATAGTAGTCAATACCCAGCGTCAGATGTTCAGTAGGCGACCAGATGCCGCCAATGTTGAAAGTAATGGCTTTTTCCGGGCTGAGATTCGGGGTCGGCTGTCCCTGTTTCACGATAGTGAACGCCGGTATATCAGTGCCTGTTGGAAAACTGCAACGACCGGTTCTGACGCAGTTACTACCGAGAGGGTTACTTCCTTCTCCAAGTACATCGATGACGCCAAATTCCAGGCTGTACCCAGTGCCTTCTTCTATCTGGGCGAGTCCCGGTCCACGGAAGGAACTGCTCGCCGAACTGCGAACAACCAGTGAGTCGGTTACCTGCCAGCGTACACCCAGTTTGGGATCAAATGTTGCTCCGATATCACCGCCGTAATCTTCAAATCGACCGGCGAGTTGGACGTCGATATTCTCAGTGGCGGGGATTTGAAATTCGAAGAACGCCGCGGAGATTTCGCGTTCAGCATCAAAATTCCTGTTTTCTGACAGGCCGCTGACTGACTCCCGGCCGGTTAATTGACCGAAGCTGTTGACGCCACCGATAAACTGGGGATGTACCGTGGTTTTTCGACCTTCTGAACGAAATTGCACACCAAAGGCCATGGAGACAGTGCCGGCACTGATGTCCATCAACTCGCCGGAGAAAACGAGATTAAGGGAATTCAGGAAAGTTTCACTTCGCTGTGCATCATTCAGCGGCACTTCCAGCCATCTCAGAAGTTCCTCCGAATTGGTAAGCCCCGGCACACCTGCACGGGTCAGATAGGGATTAAAGAAATAACAGCCCTGGCTGTTGTCACCGCGATTACTGCTGGTCATGGCAATCACAACGTTGTCCGGGTTGATAAATGGTAACCCTGGCACCGTGCCCATCAGTGCTTCAAATGTTGACTCCAGGAGACCTACCGCGCCAGGCGTTGTTGCCGTTGAGTCAAATACACCGTCCGCACCTGCGAGTAACCCGCGTGCAAAAGGATTTGCCAGACTGCCATTCGGAGTACAGCCTGACCCCCCCAGGCCATAATGAGCCAATTCCAGTCGATCCTTGTCCAGGCCCATATAGTGTGTGGAAAACTCCGATTCACCGCGGGTGTACGAGAAGTCGTAGTTCCACGACCGGTCGCCCAACGCAAAATCCCCGGTGACGCCAACCTGGTAACGGTTTGTATTCTGTTCATTATGGACATCAAACTCCCGGTCGGCATCAATACCGGGAACGCGTACCTGGTAGTCGGCAAGTTCCAATGCCGCCGGGAATGTTGGTGGTATCACAAATCTACTCCCGCCATTTATGGATAACGACGGATCGTTAAACGGGAAAGAGCCGATACCAAATGGAAGCAGTGCGGGAAGGATTCCCGGCAAGGCAAATTTTGGCTCGATCGGACCGACATGTATGGGTCGAACTTCCCCACTGCGAGAGTCTAACCGGGAGACCTGTGCGTAGAGTTCTGTTGATTCATTGAACAGGTGAGAAAAGGTTGCCATGACGCTTATCCGTTTTTGTCTGGGGACAAATACTTCGGTCTCACTGCCATACCTGTTACAGGAATTCGGATCCGCGGAAAAGCCATCGTCCGGGAACAGACCCAGACCCAGGGCGCCACATTGACTATCCGGGCCGAAGTTACCAATACTGAATCGATTTACAATTGTGTGATTCTGCTTCGGGAACACATCCCGAGTCAGGTCGGTGCGGTCCCGGGAAAGCAGATGTCCCCGGTCGAAGTATTCACCGCCAATGACAAGGTGAGTATTACTGTCGTCACTGGCCCAGCCAAAGATCGCACCGTATGTGTTGTCATCCTGCGAACCTGTACTGGTAGTCTGCATTTTGGTAGTGAATTCAAAACCGGTGAAATCTGAGCGCGTGATAAAGTTGACCACTCCTGCGATAGCGTCCGAACCGTAAATAGCCGAGCCGCCATCTTTGAGTACTTCAACCCTTTGAATCATGGTAATGGGAATGGAATTGATGTCTACAAATCGATCACCGTCAGACAGTTTCTGACCTGCAAATGGCATGCGCTTGCCATCCAGCAGGACGAGAGTTGCTGTAGGTCCAACGCCACGCAGATTGACGTTTGCCAGACCCGCACCATAGTTGGCGTTTGTCCTTAGTTCATTTTGTGCAGCGGTATCGGACCCCGATGCGATTTCGAGATTGCGTACCAATTCGGCAACATCCGAAACTCCTGACAGGACAATCTCATCCCTGTTGAGGGTTTGTATGGGTGATGGTGCGTCCCCCGGTGAACCTTTTATATATGAACCTGTGACTACAATCTCTTCAATGGTATCTGATTCTTCTGCCTGAGCAGTAAAACTGCAGAGTCCGAGTGCGACAATGACAGCGTTGACAATTGAATTGGTTTTCATGAATTCCCCCTTATTTTCAGTATTGCAAGCATGGATGATAAAAAGACTTATGGCAATAAATTATTCTGAACTGAGATTTCTGTACCCCGCTACAACTCGCGCAATACTGTAGAGGGCGGTGTGTTAATCACCTTCAAAGTGGCCAGAATACCCACGACACCAATCAGCACAGTCCCCGTCACCGGCCCAATCAGCCAAAGTTCCGGCGTTAAAGAATAATCCAGCTCGAATATTACTGTTTCGAGCGCATAAACTGTAATTTCCGATCCCAGGGTCGCCAGCAAACCGGCAAAACAACCCAGAATACAGAATTCAATGACAAGACTGCCCAGAACCAGCCGGCGTCCGGCGCCCAGCGCCCTGAGAATTGCATGCTGCTGGAAACGTTCATCCATGCTTGCCTGGATACTGGTCAGCAGAACCATCACCCCGGACACCAATATCAAAATCAGCATCAGTTCAATAGCCAGCGTCACCTGTGAAATTATGTTTTGAATCTGCTCCAGAACGGCATCGATTTCGATAACTGTCATGGTCGGATGCTGATTGAGCAGGGTATTCAGAAACAATTTTTCTTCCGGCGCCAGAAAGAAACTGGTCATCCAGGTCGAAGGGAAATCCGCCAATCCACCGGGAGAAAAAATGATATAGAAATTTGGTTGCATATTGTCCCAGGCCACGGACCGGATACTGCCTACCGTCGCTGAAATCTCGCCTCCATGGATGGTAAAGTTCAGTTCGTCACCGACATTGATATCCGATCTGGAGGCTATTGACTGCTCCAGTGAAACCAGCGCCGGGCCGGCATAATCCTCAGGCCACCACTTGCCCTGCTCAATCCGATTGTCATCCGGCAAGGTATGTGACCAGGTCAGATTCCGGTTGGAACCGGCGCCGGGGCCATCGCCTCTTCCGCCGCCATCAGCATCTTCACCACTTCCCCCTGCTTCAATACCCTTACCAACTTCACCACTTTCAACATTTTTATCAGCTACACCACCTGTACCAGCCACACCACCTGTACCAGCCACACCACCTGTACCAGCCACACCACCTGTACCAGCCACACCACCGTTATCAGCTTTACCAGTTTGACCACCAGCGGATTTTTCGGACTCCTCCCGGGACCTCCTCTCCCGCCATAAACGACGGTTACGTTCACGGACGGACTCCCCGTTGATAGTGGTGATTCTGCCCTGAATCATGGGATACAGCGGCTGGGCCCGCACATTATTGTCTTTAAACAACCGGCTCACAGACGCAACTTCTTCCGGTGCGATATTAATGGCGAAATGATTCGGTGTGCCTTCCGGAATCTGCCCCTGCCAATCCGCAACCAAAGCGGTACGTACAAGATACAGAATCAACAGGAGCATGATGGCGAATCCAAATACCATTATCTGTAATGTATTGCCCCGGGTCCGGCGCTGCATACCCGCCAAAGCAAGGCGCCAGCTGCTGCCGGCCTGCATACCCAGAACCCGGCCGAAACGCAGCATGATGTACGCCACGCCAGACAGGATTACGACCACTACCAATGCCCCGGTGAAAAGCAACAGGGTGAGGAAGAGATTCTGGCTGTACCACCACATCAGTCCAATAGTTCCCAGTACGGCAAAACTATAGGTCAATCGACTCGAAACCACACCCGGATTCAGGTCCCGGCGAATGACCCTTACAGGGTCAGTTGTCCGGAGTTTAAGCAGGGGTGGCAGCGCAAAAGACAGCAGACAGATAAATCCTGTAATCAACCCGAGCCAGACGCCACGTAACCCGGGAGCCGGTAGTTCGACAGGGATCCAGGGATACATGATGCTCGTAATGCCTGTCTGAATGAAAAAGCCAACCACACTGCCCAGCAAGGTAGCAACCAGTCCCAGTACCAGAAGAATGATGATAAAAATGCTGTCGATACCCGCCGGTGTTGCACCCAGCGTTTTCAGGATGGCTACGTGATCGTAGTGCCGCAGTGAATATCTTTGTGCGGCCAGGGCAATGGCAACACCTGCCAGTACAACGCCAAGCAATCCACCCAACAACAGGAATCGTTCAGCACGGTCGAGTGCGCTGCCGATACCTTCCACACCCTGCCTCACACCTATCCAGCGCTCATCAACCCCCAGCTTCGGCTTCACCCAGCGTTCAAATTCCACCAACGCCGGTTCTTCTCCTGCGAACAGATAGCGATAGGTCAGGCGGCTGCCGGGCTGAACAACTTCAGTAGAAGTTACATCGGCCAGATTCATCAGCACCCGTGGCCCAACATTACTGAAACCACCACCCCTGTCCGGTTCCTTGATGAGCACCTGACTAGCCGGGAACCCGGCAACGCCAACATCAAGAATATCGCCCGGTTGCACATCCAGTGAAGGATAAAGGCGGCTTTCCATCCAGACTTCTCCAGCCTTTGGCCCATGTTCGATCGGATGACCCCGAACAAAGGGTGCATCCGCAACAATCAGTTCACCACGCAAAGGATAATGATCATCCACTGCTTTCACGGAGGAAAACTGCGCCCGGTCCGCACTGAAAACCATGGACAGAAAACTTAAGGTCTGTGCCTGCTGAAGACCCAGTTCATCGGCTTTGTCCAACCATGAAGGATCAATCGGACTGGATGAGGAGATCACCCTGTCCGCGGCAAGAAACGTGGCGGACTCCTGTAGCAGTGCTTTTTGCAGGCGATCGGCAAACAATGCGATGGTGGTCACAGTAGTGACTGCTATGACCAGGGAGGCCAACAACAGAGTCAATTCACCGGCACGCCAGTCACGCCACAGCAGTTTCAGTGCCAGTTCAGGATGCATATTGCGTATCGGAATTCATCAGTTCTCCCGATGCGATTCTTATCAGGCGGTCACAGCGTTCCGCCAGACGCTGATCATGTGTAACCAGGACCAGTGTCGTACCGAACTCCCTGTTGAGATCAAAAATCAGATTGATGATGTGTTGACCCGTTGCTGTATCAAGATTACCCGTGGGTTCGTCGGCAAACAGCACCTCGGCGGAAGAGGCGAATGCTCTGGCTATGGCCACTCTCTGCTGTTCACCGCCGGATAACTGATTGGGATAATGCCGTAATCGATGCGATAGCCCAACCCGTTTCAGCAGCTCCCTGGCACTGGTGGCAGCTTCGGGGTCTCCTTTCAGTTCTGCAGGTAACATGACATTTTCCAATGCGGTCAAACTCGCCAGCAGTTGAAATGTCTGAAAGACGAATCCCACCAGTTCACCCCTGACCCTGGCCCGTTGCTCCTCATCCATCGCGGTGATCTCATGGGGGCCCAGCAATATCCGACCGCAAGTGGGCGTATCCAGACCAGCCAACAGGCTGAGCAGGGTGGTTTTACCACTACCCGACTCGCCGACAACCGCAACCGATTCCGACTGCTTGATTTCCAGGTCAATGCCTTTCAATATTGTCAGCGGTCCTTCCGATGTACTTACCGTTTTCCCGAGGTCATCTGTCTTAATCATGTATACCACTGTACGCACTATCCTCTTTATAACTCTGTCTTAATCATGTATACCACTGTACGCACTATCCTCTTTTTAACTCTGTCTTAATCATGTATACCACTGTACGCACTATCCTCTTTATAACATTGCTACTCGTCTTCAATACGTCAATTCAAGCCGAGGGTACCATTCTCATTTTTGGCGACAGCATCAGCACCGCTTATGGGATGCAGCGAGAACAGGGCTGGGTAAACCTTCTCTCCCGGCGTCTGGTTCAGAATGAACTCAACTATCAGGTTGTCAACACCAGTGTTTCCGGTGAAACCACCGGTGGTGGTCTGGTGAGATTACCCAAAGCACTCGAACTGCACCAACCTGACCTGGTGGTACTTGAACTCGGCGGCAACGATGGACTGCGCGGCTACCCTATCAGTAGCATTCATAAGAATCTACTTGAAATGACACGACTCGTTCAGGAAAGTCAGGCAAAAATTCTGCTGGTAGGTATGGTGTTACCCCCCAATTACGGTAAACGCTATACCCGTGCGTTCGAAAACCTGTTTAAAGAGATCGCTGTCGAACGTGAAGTTCGTATTCTGCCTTTTCTACTGGAAGGTATCGCAACGCCCGAAGAATTAATCCAGAGGGATGGCATACATCCAAAAACGGAAGCCCAGTCCCTGATTCTGGATGACATCTGGCCTCACATCCAGGCATTGCTTGCAGAGAAGGACTGAAGCGGGATCAGGCGTTGGACCCGCCCCGACACGGCGGAGACATGGGAGCATCCCCATGCCGGGTACGCCATTCGGCTTCGGTATAGGTATGCAGAGCTAGCGCGTGTATCCTGTCTTTCAATTCTTCGGCAAGAATACGGTTGACTCGACGGTGACGGGCAATCAGCCGTTCTCCCTCAAACCCGGATGCCACCAGAACAACCTTGAAGTGTGATTCGGCTCTTGCGGGCACATTGTGATTCTGGCTTTCATTGATGACTTCCAGATGATCCGGCGCCAGTGCCTCGGCCAATTTGTCTTCAATATCGGTCTGTATCGACATGAACTGACCTCTTCTACAATAACGTTACCGGTATTTTACAGGATTATTGCGGATTCTGGCCATGCAACCTTATCCAAAACAGGGTATCTGTGAAATTTGACCTTACCGCGATGATCAAATCGGGATTTCTATTTCTCCAGGCTGATAAATCCTGTATTCTTTATCTGATTTGAACATTAACGTGATGGCCTTTTAAGAACAGAAAGATGCTTACCGTTATTTCCCCCGCAAAGACACTGGATTTCGACACACCGCCGGTTACCAAAAAAACCAGCAGCCCTGAACTGCTTGCCGATTCAGGACAACTGATGAGCATCATGCGCCGTCAGTCACCCAATGAATTGATGTCACTGATGGGGATCAGTCAGGAGTTGGCTGAATTGAACGTTCAACGATTTCAGGACTGGAACCCTCCATTTGATAAAAACAATGCCAGACAGGCCGTGCTGGCGTTCAAAGGTGATGTCTACCTGGGAATGGAGGCAGAGACTTACACCCAGCGGGACTTCAACTTCGCCCAGAAAAATCTGCGAATTCTTTCCGGCCTCTATGGTTTGCTCCGTCCTCTCGATTTGATACAACCCTATCGACTGGAGATGGGTGTTCATCTGCCCAATAATCGCGGCAAGGATCTGTATGCTTTCTGGGGTGATCGCATTACGCACCTTCTGGTTGACGATTTATGCACCCATCGTAATAAAACGCTGGTTAATCTCGCTTCCCATGAATACTTCAAGTCAGTCAATACTTCGCTGCTGCCGTCAAAATTAATCACCCCGGTGTTCAAGGACTACAGCAGGGGCAGTTATCAGGTCCTCGGTTTTTTTGCCAAAAAGGCACGAGGATCAATGGCCAGCTTTATCATCAGGAACAGAATCAACAGACCTGCCGACCTGAAAGATTTTGACACCGGCGGTTATCGATACAACGACGAACTGAGTACCCGTAATGAGTGGGCCTTTACCCGTAAAACCTGACTCTACTTATCTTAAATACCGGCTCAGCTTATGACAGGCAAATGACAACCAGTCACTCGATATTCGGCCTGGTGAGATAATGGTCGTTTAAGCCTATTGAGCCAGGTCAAGCTCTTTAAACAGCGATTCGGTGGCGTAATCCGATTGGCTTGTCGGTTGTGGCGGTATCACAGGATACAGGACACCTGCCATTTTCTGAGCCACACGGATAACCTGACAGGAATAACCAAACTCGTTGTCATACCAGACGTACAGTACAGCCTGTTCGCCCTGCACCTGGGTCGCATGGGAATCAATGATACCGGCTGACCTGCTGCCAATGAAGTCAGTAGATACCACCTCGCTGGAATCGGTATATTCGATCTGACGCTGCAAGGCACTGTTCAGGGAAACATCCCTCAGATACTCGTTTACCTCCACCACCGAGGTATCATTCTCAAGAGTCAGGTTAAGGATCGCCATGGAAACGTTCGGAACAGGGACCCGAATTGAGTTTCCAGTCAGTTTACCTGCCAGTTCCGGTAACAGTTTGCCAACTGATTGTGTGGCATTGGACTCAGTCAATACCATATTCAATGGTGCACTTCGACCACGTCGTTCCCTGGAGTGCGTATTATCATGAAGATTCTGATCATCGGTATAGGCATGTATCGTTTCCATATGCCCCCGCACAATCCCGAACCGGTCATTCATACATTTCAGCACGGGAACGATGGCGTTGGTGGTGCAGGATGAAGCAGCAATTACCGAATCTTCAGTGGTGATCTGATCGGAGTTAATACCGGAAACAATGTTCTTGACCGAACCTTTGCCGGATGTTGTCAGCAAAACCTTGGAAACCCCGTTGGCAGCAAGATGCTGTTCCAGGCCTTCCTGATCACGCCATACACCGGTACTGTCAATGACCAGAGCGTTATTGATACCGTAGCGGGTATAGTCGATTCTGGACGGATCATCGGCATAGATGAAATGAATCACATTCCCGTTGCAAATCAACACCCGATTTTTTTCATCGACCCGAATCGTACCTTTAAATCCGCCATGGATGGAATCCCGAAGCAGCAGGCTCGCCCGCCTGTTCAGGTCCAGCATTTCATCCCTGGGACGGCGCAACACGACTGCTTTCAGTACCAGGTTATGCCCACCGCCCGTTTTCTCCACGAGCAACCGGGTTGCCAACCGACCGATACGACCAAAGCCATACACCACCACGTCACGCGGTTCGTGTGAAACGTCTTCCTGTCTGCCGATACAATGCCGGCATTCCCGGGTGACATATTCCTCCATCTTCTGGAGGTAATCGCTGGCGGACATATCAGGATACAGCGCCATGAAACTGGAAGTGAGTTTTCCGATGTCCACATGTACCGGACTGAGGTCCAGGCGGCAAAGAATTTCAAGAATGGGATACGTTTCGAATTCGGACATCTCATTCTTTGCTATTTGACGAACCCAGCGATGCGCCTTCATCAACTCGATCACCGACTGGTTAAACAGCGGCATACCATGGATATAGACGACAACGTTTCGACGATACAGACTACCGATCATCGGTATCATTGCTTCCGCACGGGCTTCTCTTTCTTTCCAGTCCGCAAATACACTATCAAGTCCTGGTTTTGCCACTTGGAACTCCTTCAGAGCTTTATGGTATTGAATCGGGACATCTGTCCCGGCCAGAGTACATGTGATTCGATGTTGACTGCCATCGCTGCCTGATTATACAGTAGCACTGCCCAGGACAATACGTTCATGGCATTATAAAAATAGAGATCAGTGCTTGAGATTTATCGAAAGGGGAGTAACCTTCTCCTCTTTTTCCCGTCAGGCATCTTCCATGGGCATTTTACCCGTAGACAATACCAGGGTACCGCATCAGCCTGCTGATCGTCGTCACTGGCACAATCTTCCGGGTTCTGCCATATCTCTGGCGATTGCAGCAGTGGTGGAGACCGGTCCTGGCATACGCCTTGTTATCACCAGGGATATGGTTTCTGCCGAGCAGATTCGTCACGAACTACAATTTTTTCTACCAGACATCACCATTCGCACGTTCCCGGATTGGGAAACGTTGATCTATGACAGCTTTTCGCCGCACCAGGACATTATTTCCGAGCGTCTGGAAATTCTCAATCAATTATCACTGCTGCAGACTGGTGTCATCATCATCCCGGCTAATACCATCATGCAGAAACTGGCCCCTGCCCACTTCATCCTGGGCAGCAGTCTGCAGCTGGAAGTTGGCCAGAAATTTGATATCGGCCTGATGCGCCGGAAACTCGAAGCCTCGGCTTATCGATGTGTGGACAACGTCTATGAACATGGGGAATTTGCTGTCCGCGGCGCCATCATGGACATTTTCCCCATGGGCTCCGACGACCCTTATCGCGTAGACCTGTTTGACGATGAAGTAGAATCACTGCGTACTTTTGATCCTGAGACCCAGTTATCCACCGGCCGGGTCGACTCTGTGAATTTGTTGCCGGCAAGGGAATTCCCGCTCACCGACACCGCCATCAACTCATTCCGGGACCGATGGCATGAACGATTGTCCAGCAACCGGAACTGCACTGTGTATCAGGATGTATGTGCGGGTATATCTCCTGCCGGAATAGAGTATTACCTGCCATTGTTCTTTGAAAAGCTGGAAACCCTGTTCGATTACCTGCCGGATAATATTCTGGTATTGACGACAGACATGGAAAACACGCTCAGGCAGAGCTGGGGAGATGCCCACGGCCGGTATGAAAATCTGCGGTACGATATCCTGCGACCCGTTCTGCCACCCTCCGAAATTCTACTTTCGCCGGATGAACTATTCGCGATTCTGAAACGTTATCCGCGGGTTGATCTGATCGAACAAAGAAATACGGGCTCCAGACTCAGACAGGGCGATGAACAGTTTGCCTTCACAGAACTGCCTGATGTTTCCGTTAACGAACGAAGCCAGCAGCCACTTGCAAGACTATCCGAATTACTCACCACCACGAAAGCCCGAATACTGATTACAACGGAGTCCAGCGGTCGTCGGGAAGTCGTCGATGAATTGCTCCAAAGGCATCATCTCCACACCACGAGGGTGCATGACTGGCAGGCATTTCTGGCAACTGAACAGAAGCTCTGCCTGACCGTGGCCAATCTGGAACGCGGTTATTCCGACCCTGAGTCCGCAACCATGCTGATTACGGAACAGCAGTTGTTTGGCGAACGCGTCCTGCAGAAACGACGCCGGGAACGGGAACGGGACAATGCCGCCGAACTCGTCATCAAGAGTCTTACAGAACTGCACACCGGGTCTCCCGTGGTACATATCGAACACGGTGTCGGCAGATACCTCGGTCTGCAGACGTTGACCATTGATGCACAGGAAACTGAATTCCTGATGCTGGGTTACCAGGACGATGCGAAACTCTATGTCCCTGTTTCCTCACTGCATCTGATTTCAAGATATACGGGTTCCGGAGAAGAACATGCTCCCCTGCACCGACTTGGCGGCGATGCCTGGCAAAAAGCCAAACGCAAGGCTGCTGAACAGATTCATGATGTCGCGGCGGAACTCCTGAATATTTATGCGCGCCGCGCCGCCAGGAAAGGATTTGCCTATCCCCTCCCCGATGATGATTATCGCCAGTTTGCGGCAGCCTTTCCTTTTGAAGAAACACCGGATCAGGAACTGGCTATTCAGAACGTGATAGCCGACATGGTTCAGGAAAAAGCCATGGACCGGTTAATCTGCGGCGATGTTGGTTTTGGAAAGACAGAGGTTGCCATGCGTGCGACCTTCCTTGCAGTACAGGCGGGTAAACAGGTGGCGATTCTGGTACCCACTACATTGCTGGCGCAACAGCATCACGAAACCTTCAAGGATCGATTTGCAGAGTGGCCTGTTAACATCGAATCCATCTCCCGCTTTCGAACCTCAAAGGAACGGCGTGAGATCATCAGCAGAATGAAATCGGGTCGTCTGGATATCATCATCGGTACCCATACGCTGATACAGGACGGCCTGGAGTTTCACAATCTCGGTTTGTTGATTATTGATGAAGAACACCGTTTTGGCGTTCGCCAGAAAGAGCAACTGAAATCACTGCGGGCGGAAGTGGATATTCTGACGATGACCGCAACCCCTATTCCGAGGACACTCAACATGGCGATCTCCAATATGCGGGATCTCACTATCATCGCCACACCACCGGCACGCCGCCTGTCCATCAGAACCTTTGTCCGACGACGCAACGACGGACTGATCAAGGAAGCGGTGCAGCGGGAATTGCTGCGTGGCGGCCAGGTGTATTATCTGCACAACGAGGTCAGGAACATTGAACAGACCGCGGACAGAATACACATGCTGGTACCGGAAGCGCGCATCGCCATCGGCCATGGCCAGATGCGGGAACGGGAGCTTGAGCAGGTAATGTCGGACTTTTACCACAAAAAAACCAACTTGCTGGTGTGTACCACGATTATCGAGTCTGGAATCGATATCCCCAGTGCGAACACCATTATCATGGACCGGGCCGACAAATTCGGACTGGCACAGGTCCACCAGTTACGAGGCCGCGTCGGCAGATCACACCATCAGGCCTACGCCTACCTGCTGACACCTCATTCCCGTGCAATGACTTCAGATGCCAGGAAACGTCTGGAAGCCATTATCGAATCTGAGGATCTGGGCTCAGGATTTATTCTGGCGACTCATGACCTGGAGATACGTGGCGCCGGGGAGTTATTGGGTGATGAGCAGACCGGTAACATACAGACCATCGGATATTCACTCTATATGGAATTGCTTAATCGCGCTGTTCAGGCTATTCGGGATGGTAAAACACCCAATCTGGACCAGCCACTGAGAGCTGGCACCGAAGTCAATCTCAGATTACCCGCGTTGATTCCAGATGATTATCTACCCGATATACACACTAGACTGGTATTGTACAAGCGAATCTCCAATGCCGAATCTGATGAACAACTCACTGCATTACAGGTCGAAATGATTGACCGCTTCGGTTTGTTGCCGGAATCGACTAAAAACCTGTTCCGTGTCACCCAGTTGAAACTGAGGTCAGACCAGCTGGGAATCAGGAAGATTGATGCCGGCGTGAAAAACGGTAAACTGGAATTCGAACAGGATTCGATAATTGATCCGGGAACTCTGGTAGCGCTGCTGCAATCCGAGCCGCACCGATACCGATTGTCGACCGCCAATCAGTTGACCTTCTACGAATCCATGGAGAAACCGGAAATCCGATTCAGTAAAGTCGAACGATTGCTGAAAAAACTGGAGAAGAAGAGCATTGCCATTGCGAGCTAGTATCTGCTTCATCGCCGCCTGTTGCACCGTCCCACTCTCAATTGCGGAGGCGCTTGAAGATTATCCCAACTGGTTCCAGATTGAGGTAATCGTCTTTAAACCGGGTGACAGGCAATACGGTGATGTTGTCAGACCCGGTGAATCCCAGAGTTACCCCAATAATATTGTGTCGGTCGGACCGGTATCCGATGATGACCTTGCACCCGATACTCTGGAACAACTGGCGGTATTGCTGCAGCAAGGGGCAACATTGCCCATCGAAACCTCTGAAGTCGAGGAAGATAAACCTCACACATTTCTTTTTGCTGATCAGAGCAGAGAGCAGTTGTATCGTGAACTTCTGGAAGAGGACTCAGCCAACAACAAGCAGGATTCCGCCGGGGAAGACACGGGTGAAACAAATCTGGATGACATCATCAATTCCAGTCTGCCGGACGCATTCCGACAATTACAGAATAATCAGCTTGCACTCACACAAATTGCCGCAAGTCTCCGAAGGTCATCGGGTTATGACCTGCTGACACATAGAGGCTGGCTGCAGCCATTGTCGGATGATGCCACACAGGTACTGCTCCAGACTGGCGACCGCCATGGTGCACTGTTCGAAATCGATGGTACCCTGTCCTTCAGCAAAAGCCGTTTTGCACTCGTTTACACAGATCTCTGGTTTACAGAATTCAATCCCAATGACAATCAGCAACAACATTACTCCCCTGGAAACAGCCTGGAGAATGACTTCCCGGATATCGACCCGGACATCCTCGCACAGTATCCGGATCTCGTCGAACAGGCACAGCAACGGGGTAGATATATCCCCGTGAACCGCTACAGGCTGCAACATTCCCGCAAAATGCGTACTGATGAACTGCACTACATTGATCATCCTTCCTTTGGAATTCTGATAAAGATTGCACCATTTGAAATTCCATCGGGATGATTCATAACAGCTAAGGAAACGACTCAGGTTGACTGGACCACCCTGATCAGCACATTGCGTACCCATCCCATACCGGTATCCAGTGACCGCCTGATCTCATCCATATCAATAATCCGATTTGTAATACCGGCACCGGCGTTGATCACAACGCAAATTGCCGCATAGGGAATACCACGTTCTCTCGACAGTCCGGCTTCCGGCATCGCTGTCATTCCAACGATGTGACAACCGTCTTTTCGCAACCGCCGGATTTCAGCTGCGGTTTCCAGTCTGGGTCCCTGGGTACATCCGTAGACCCCGTCTATTCGGGTGGGATATCCCGCCGCAGCATCGCAAAGCAAGGTTCTGAGCACTGGATCATAAGGATGGGTCAGGTCGACATGGACAATCTGATCGTCATGGAAGGTTTGTTGCCGGCCCCATGTGTAATCGATGATCTGATCGGGAATGACCAGTCCAGGGACGCTCAGGGTTTCATCCACACTACCCACGGCGTTAACAGCAATGATGCCGTCAACACCGGCATCAAAAAGTGCCTGGATGATTGCCCGGTAGTTGATTTTATGTGGCGGATACCGGGGTGGATTTCCGTGCCTGGGTACAAAAACAACAGGCGTCTCATCCAACTCACCGGTTTCCATGTAGACATCACCAAAGGCAGTGGTTTCCATCCCACCGCCGGTCACGGCCAGACTGGAAAATCCTGTACCTCCAATTATCGCAAGCATGACCTGTCCAACGTCAGCCAGATGCAATTAATACTGGCAGTTCGTTCATTCCACATCCGGCTCAGGGTCAATGAGATGCACCGTGGATGTGGGAAATGCCATTTCAGCACCGTGACTTTCGATAATTTCAACGATTTTCAGCAACACGATTTCCTTGATGTGATGGAACCTGATCCAGTCTGTCGTCCTGGTGAATGTATAGACGAAGAAGTCGCAACTGGACGGTGCAAACCCATTGAAGTTAACGATGAGGGTTTTGTCCGGGTCAATTTCAGGATGGTTTTGCAACATTCCACGAACATCATCAACAATCGCCGCCATCTTGCTGACGTCATCGTACCGGATACCAACAGTCTCGTAGATACGTCGATTAAGCATCCGGGATGGATTCTCCAGTGTAATGTTGGCAAATACCATATTCGGAATATATAAAGGCCGCTTGTCAAAGGTGAGAATTTCTGTCAATCGCCAACCGATGTTGACCACGGTGCCTTCAATTTCCCGATCTGGACTCCTGATCCAGTCACCAACCTTGAAAGGACGATCAAGATAGATCATCAGACCACCAAAGAAGTTGGCCAGAATATCGCGCGCGGCAAACCCGACTGCAATGCCGCCAATTCCACCAAATGCCAGAATACCCGCTATGTTGATGCCGAGTGTCTGTAGAATGGATAACGTCGCTGTAATGAGGACTGATATTCGCAGCAGTTTGCCAACCGCACTGGCAGTAGTAACGTCAGAGCCCTGATGAATAAAGGCATTTTCGGTCTCACTGATAAATTTTGTCAGAAAAAGGGCCAACAGTCCCACAACGCTGACGTAGCGTACTGGATCTATGATTTGTGCAAGATCCGTATCCGTATCCGCTACGATAACCTCGGCGGCCCAGGAAATCCCGATGACCCAGATTAACCAGGCCAGAGGTTTTCTCACCGACTGGAACAAAGCATCATCCCAAATGGTTGAGGTGCCCTGCACCTTCCGCTCCAGGTGTATGAACAATCTGCGGGCTATGAAGTTAAGCAACAGTGTGGCGAAGACAATAACGAACACCAGTATTACCCTTGGGTCGGTTACCCATGTCATAAAGTCAGTCATCGTTGTTCTCATTTCTTCCATAGTCGAAAACCAGTGTCAGCCATGCAGTGACAGAATACAAATCAGCACGATATGGTAACAAGCCTATGCGTTGCTGTGCAGGGGTCAATTCTCGAAAAAAATACTTGAAAAATACTTGCTATCGAATTCTTCCTGTATATAATCACATGTACTGTATAAAAAATCAGGAAGAGTATGAACAGGCTGACAAAAGGACAGACAAAGGTTCTTGACTTCATCAAAACCTATATCGACGAGACGGGATACCCGCCCACCCGTGTGGACATTGCCAACAGACTTGGCTTCAAAAGCCCCAATGCGTCAGAGGAACATCTCAAAGCCCTTGCTCGCAAGGGGGCGATCACACTGGTCCCCGGCACTTCAAGAGGTATCCAGCTGCCGCAATCAAAAGGTATTCCCATCGTTGGTCGGGTTGCCGCGGGTAGTCCAATCCTTGCACAGGAACACATCGAAGACTACTGCGAAATTCCAGCGGGCTTTTTCCACCCTCCTGCTGATTATCTGCTGACCGTTCGGGGTGACAGCATGATAGATGTCGGCATTCTGGATGGCGATCTGCTGGCTGTTCATCGAACCAGCAGGCTCCATAATGGCGACTTGGTGGTTGCCCGCATCGAGGATGAAGTGACCGTTAAACGGTTACAGCGTGGCAGCACCCAAAACCTGTTGACCTTATTGCCGGAAAACAAGGATTACTCACCAATTGCGGAAAACGGCCTTTGCGGGACTGGTGGTTGGCATTTGCGGAAAACGGCCTTTGCTTTCGAGGTTTGCGTACTGGTGGTGCGGGGGAAGTGAGGGCATGGCATTCTGAGACAAATGAATGCCCCAACTCGAACACACTCGTTAATCATCTCATCAAACATGACGAAGACAAATGTTTGCACAGCGCGCCGCTCGCGGGGCGAGTTCTCTCATCAAACATGACGAAGAAAATTCAAGTAAGCCGGCCTGTTTGCTCCGCGACAGCGGCAGGGCGAGTTTTTGGCCCGCTGAAGGCTCTGGAGCCTTCAGTATCCGGGACGCTATTTTCGATGAGTCTTTCTCTGCTGCGGTTTTCTATGCTGTTCAATCCACCTGCCGTCAACATAATCAGCCCGCCAACCGGAGACTTTCCCTTTCTCTAATTCGGTTACAACATAGTGCTGCCCCGTTTTCCGGGCAAACTTGACCAGCGAACGGCGGCCTTCAGGGTCCTTTACCGGTGCCTGCAACAGGTGTTGATATTTAGGATCTATCTCATTCTGATGTGGCAACAACTCATCCATGTAGGGTGCCCGGGTTTCCCGTTTTTTCGGAAATTGACTGGCCGCAAGAAAGATTCCCGCAGCGCCATCGCGTAAAACGTAAGTATCATCAACCTTCTCGCACTGCAGTTCCGGCATCTGCACCGGTTCCATTTTGGGCGGTGCCGGTTTACCGTTACGCAGTAACTTACGGGTATTCCCGCATTCGACATTGGTACATCCGAAGTACTTGCCGAATCGGCCGCTCTTCAACTGCATTTCCGCACTGCACTTGTCGCATGTAATAACCGGTCCGTCGTATCCCTTGATCCTGAACTTCCCTACCTCGACTTCAAATCCCTTGCAGTCAGGGTTGTTGCTGCAGAGATACAACTTCCGGGTTGCATCAATCAGGTAACTGCTCATGGCAGTATTGCACTCCGGACATCGCCGCCTGTTCCGAAGGATTCTCGATTCCTCTTCATCATCGCCTGCTACACTCGTCACTTCGTCACCAGGAACCAGGTTCATGGTTAATTTGCAACGATCCGCGGGCGCCAACGCATAACCGGAACAACCCAGAAAAACACCAGTGCCGGCAGTACGCACCTGCATTTTCCTGCCGCATCGAGGGCATACAATTTCAGTCATCAATGGCTTGTTGGTTCGCATACCGGTTTCGCTGCCAGCCCTGTCGAGTTTCTTTTCAAAGTCCTTGTAAAACTCGTCAAGCAGATTTTTCCAGTTAACTTTACCTTCGGAAACCTTGTCCAGCGATTCCTCAAGTTGCGCTGTAAAGCCATAGTCAAGCAGATTCGCAAAATTTTCATTCAAACGGTCGGTCACTATCTCACCGATTTTTTCAGCATGGAACCGCTTGTTATTCAGCGTGACGTAACCCCGGTCCTGAATAGTCGTAATAATGGACGCATAAGTGGAAGGTCGGCCAATACCGCGTTTTTCCAGTTCCCTCACCAGGCTTGCTTCACTGTAGCGGGGAGAGGGTTTTGTAAAGTGTTGTGATGGCAACAGTTGCAGGAGATTCAGTTGCTGGTTCACTTCATATTCCGGCAGCGGGACGCCATCTTCTTTTCTCCTATCCTGTGACTGTACCCGGGTAAAACCATCAAAGCGCAGGATACGACCTCGTACACGCAGCTCAAGGTCCGACGCCTCAACAAGAACACTGGTACTGGTATACTGTGCATCCGACATCTGACAGGCAACAAATTGACGCCATATCAGTTCATACAAACGCACCTCATCCCGTTGCATATTACGCAAAGCCGTTGATCTCAGCTTCACATCAGAAGGGCGAATTGCCTCGTGGGCTTCCTGCGCACCTTTCTTACTGGAATAAAACCGGGGTTTCAGCGGTACATACCTGTCACCAAATTCTGTCTGGACAAAATTCCGACAGGTATTGACTGCAACCGCCGACAAGTTGGTGGAATCAGTTCGCATGTAGGTGATATGGCCAGCCTCGTAGAGGCGTTGTGCCGCTGTCATGGTTTTTTTCACTCCGAAACCCAGACGTGTACTGGCGGCCTGTTGCAGTGTTGATGTGATATAGGGAGCCCCCGGCCTGGTACTGGTTGCTTTATCTTCCCTGTTCTTAACCTTGTAGTTGGCGCCCTTGAGTTTTTCCAGGGCTTTGTCTGTTTGTTCCTGATTTTGCGGCCGGAAATTTTCCCCTGCTTCCCGGATCACCTGAAATCTGACCGCCTCAGCTTTTTGATCCTCAGCAAGGTCGGCAAAAACTTCCCAGTATTCCTCGGGAACAAAGGCATTTATTTCCCTTTCGCGTTCTACAATCAACTTGACCGCAACAGATTGAACCCGTCCTGCGGACAATCCACGTGCAATTTTCGCCCACAGTAGAGGGGAGACCATAAAACCGACCACACGATCCAGAAACCGTCGAGCCTGTTGTGCATTTACCCGGTCCATGTCGATCTCAACGGGGTCTTCGAAGGCTTCCCGGATGGCCGTGCGGGTAATCTCGTTAAAGACCACACGGCGATATCGGTTCTCATCCCCACCGATAGCTTCACGCAGATGCCAGGCAATCGCCTCACCTTCACGGTCAAGGTCAGTTGCGAGAAAGATCTCTTCAGCGTTTCTGGCAAGTTTCTTCAGATCAGATACGACTTTTTCCTTTCCAGGCAGGATTTCGTAACTGGCTTTCCACCCCCGGGTTGGATCCACGCCCATACGGGAGATTAATTTCTTCTGCGCTTTTTCCTTCCTGTAGGTCTCTCTCTTTTCAGGAGCCATCTTGCGAATCCTGGCGGCTTCCTTTGCTCTCGTGGCAGGATCACTCTTTACGCCATTACCGCTCACTGGCAGATCGCGAATATGTCCTACGCTTGATTTTACAATGTAGTGATTTCCCAGATATCGATTGATCGTCCGGGCTTTTGCCGGTGACTCTACGATGACCAATGCTTTACTCACAGACTGCGTTTCCTTTTGCGCTCCTTTTTTACTTTAGTATCAATGCGTATAGGTTTGTCAACAGTGAGTTCACTGGAGAGGCTTATGTTATCCGGTTTTTCAGGGTTTTTCTGCCGTTTCCGGGCCCGTCGGTTTCAATCAAGTTTGAAATCCGATCAGCGACGCTATCATTTACTCTGATGAGTGCTACGAGTAACTCTTCGTCGATATAAATATTGCCTTCGTATTCAGCGATGTTTCGTTTTCTGTGTGCCTAGTCCAGTACTCGCCATTGTTCATCAGGCAGATCTAATGTGTGCTTTAGGCATTGGAATACCAAGTATCGGCTACCGGAGCGATACCCATGAAAGCGAAGTGCAGCAAGTGATAGTGAATGCGCTGCATTATATGCCAAGTCGAATCGCGACTCGTTGCCCAGCGAATCGTTCTTCGAATCTGTATGTCTCGCAAGTCAGGATTTAATGAGTCCGTCGATCTCTTCGAGCGCCGCTTCTTCAGCTTTGAGTTGACCAATGTTTACGAGGTTGTCGAGTTGCTCACGCGCCATCTACTGACCCCATAACAACGATGTACGGACCGTTGAGCATCCGAGTCAAAAACGATTTTTTGGCTTTGCGCCGGTGAACAAATTCTTTAGATGAGTAGAGTATAGTAGCCACCCGTCGATCGAGTAGACTCTCAGCAGGGGCCAACGCAGCGTACACTTCCTCTAAAGTCAACTGATCAGAAACGAGCAGGAGATCGATGTCACTGGTCGCGGTATCTGAGTGCTTGGCGATCGATCCGTAGATCAATGCCAGGCTGATCCTGCTCTCCAGCGGCTTTAGTGTGGCCCGGATAGGCTCCTGAAGGCCGACAGTTTTCTTGATGATGCTGCAGAGTTCTTCAAAAAGCGGTGAGTCGTGGCTGGCTTGATAGTGTTTCTGGTTACCAATCCTGGTAACGGTAACCAGCCCGCTCTTCGCAAGTCGTCCTAGTTCCCGCTGGACAGCCCCACGTCCGGATTCCACCAAAGACATGATCTCGGTGACAAAAAAGCTTCTTTCGGGTTGACCAAATAGAAGAGATAGTACGCGCTGTTGAGTCGATGAGAATAAAGCGTCCGCCAATGCGGAGCCGCGAAGAATCTGGCCTTGCTCACGCGGCTTACGTTCCTGCAGCCAAGTCTTTTCGACTGTTGAAATTTTTATACCCATATTGGGTATATTAATACCCTTAATGGGTATTATCAAGAGTCAACGCCGCTTGACAAGGGACAGAGATGTTGATCTTTAAAGGCCCTTGTCACCACGACGTTTGCTTTGAGGGGATAGCGACCTGACAGCGTGAACTATTCCATCGGGTCGAGTAGATCATAGATTGGGAACCAATCATTGCTGATGCGTATGCGCATTTGCGGATTCAGGACGTAGAGGCCGTGACCAATGCGTCGAAAAACGCGTCTATTGTAGGCGTAATCCCGGTCCACTTCGTTCCTGGCCAACACCCCGCTGACATACCCCCGGGTAAACTTCCGACCCAACGCCAGGGGATCCAGCAGACGCACGATATCCGCCGCCCGAAAACCATGGACGCTCCTTCTCGTATAGTCGGGAAACATCATATTAAACACCGCCATAATAAGTTGACAAAATAGAAATTCCACCTTGTGGCTATCAAGTTTCAGCAGTTTGTCGTTCACCGTCAGGGTTAGGTCACCCGGCACCAAAAGGCGATACAGAACAGGGACAATCCGCCTTGTATATCGAGCATTGACGGTGGTTTCCCGCAACATGATCTGAAACGCGTTCAGACCTGCGCTATTGACCAGTTTCCGGTTTGCCCCCATCTCTACCAGCATCGTCGCCACGCCCGGGTTGCCGAATCGCGCCGCCAACATCAGAGGGGTGTAGCTGAACTGATCTCGATAGTCCACGCCATAACGCTCGACCAGCGCACGCACAGTTTCGGTGCGTTTCACGGAGTATGGCATGAAGTATTTCTGCACCAGTATCTTCAGGCTTTGCTCCAGGCGCCGAGCTGGCCGGAAATCCGCTAGCAAAAGCCGGGAAAGTCTGGCTCTGTCGTGACCCAACAGTGCGTACTCAAACAACGGAAGCGCCTTTTTTCCATCCTTGATTTTATTGTTGGCGCCAAACGCTTCCTCAGTGAGTTCCCGCAACCGATCAGATGTAAGCGGCTGCCAGGGTGTCTCCTGAATGCCCAGAATCTTGTTGCGAATTTCTTCGGCCTGATCGGTCTTCCCCTGGCGTTCAAGCAGGCTTGCCTCCCGCTGCCATTCGGCAAGACTCGACTGCTGCACTTCCAGATCAAGCCTGCCGTCAAGCACCTTGATGCCAAGCAGATCGAACAACCTCTGCCCAGGATTCGACTCTACCAGATAAACATTCGCAACGGCGCGGGTCACCGCCACATAAAGCGCGTTGATGTGAAACTTGAAAATCTCCAGGGATTTGTCGCTCTTGTCCCGGGCCCGGGCGTACTTCAGTTCCCCTCCCATTAAGTCCTCCGGGGCCACATCCAGGACCATCTCGCGAAATCGTGCTTCATCGCCGGTAACAAAGTCGTAGAGAATCATGTTTTCGTACTCCAGACCCTTCGCCTCCTGTATGGAAAAGATCAACGGAGTGCGGAAACTCCGCTTGGCCTCTGCCTTCTGATCGTTATGCATCACCACAATCGCAAAGCGCGTGGACTGTCGCGTCTTGTCGTCGAGTTGTCCGGTCACGTCAGGGCGGTTCGGGAGCAATGCGACTGCGCCCGACTTGTCGCCTCGGCTCTTGACAAGAAAGTTGCTCTCGCGGTCCACGGAACCAAATCGGGCACGCTTCAGCCGCAGAATGCGATTGGCCAATTCGGTGACACCACCGGAATTTCGGTAGTTCGTGTTTAGAACCCGCGTCAGGTTGACCGGCTGATCGACACCGGACAGACCGTAAAAATACTGCCTGAGTCCGGCCCAGGAAAAGAAGTTGGGATGGACGATCTGATTGGAGTCTCCGCACAGGATGAACCGCCGTCTGTCCTTGAGGGAACGCATGACGAGGTCGAGTTGCACATTGGTGAAATCCTGAACTTCGTCAACGACGATGAAATCCCATCTCGGTGTAACCAGGTCGCGGTATTGATGGCTCAGCACATTTACGTCGTGGTGACCGGAATCCTTAAGATGCGCGCGATACTTCTCGAACAGGTCATGAACTTTTTCCCTCTCTTCGTGTGAATAGATGGACTGTCGAATACCCAGCGCCAGGTAGTCATCCCTGGACAAACATCCCCGTTCTGGCGAGGAGCCGGATATCACGCCGTTGAACTCCTCGAAAAGCTGATAGGGATCCTTGAGACCGGTCGCCACCCGGTGCCGTGAAAACCAGCGGGCAAAGTCCGTGAAGAGCATCTCGCGCGTGTCCGGGACGTGGATGCTTTCCAGGAACTCGTGAAAGGATAGAAAGCTCACTTCCTGATCGTCGTTTTCATAATTCATTCCGTAATACAGACTACGAGAGTTGTCCACCAGATAAGGTGAGCGAGTAACGTACAGAACACCGCCCATCGCCTCTTTCATTTTTTCCAGCGTCAGTACAGTCTTACCGCTGCCGGCGGATCCGACTACAAGGAACGGTGGCGAGAGGGAGAAAACCTCGTCCTGCCTCTCATCAAAGGAAATGATTTTATCCAGGACGTTGAAGGTGGGAAGTTCAGGGTTCAGATAAGCGAGTTCCGTGGCCTCTTCTGACACCCCCGGCGACACTATCGGCAATTTGGCCTCGTCCAACTTGACGCCTCTTCGAAGGAAGCGGGACTTTTCATAGGCGTGCCGCTTGATGTATTCAAGCACGAGGATGCAGATGTCATCCTGGTAACGTCCGAAGCAGAACAGTATGCGGTTGGACTTGTCGAGACGGGCGCGGTAGAGGTTATCGTCTACCTTCTTGACTTCCGCTGAACGGAAGTCCTCTTTCTCAAGCAGAGCCTTCATTTTGACGAAATTGGGGATGCGAGCGGCATCGAGTTGGTTGTACAGAAGAACTCGCATTGTATTGTCAGTACCTTGCCTTAAACGAAGATAGTAAGGTATTCAGCAAATTTTTGCATCACTGATCACTTACATCCGGTATGGGCTTTATCGCAAGACAACCCGTCAGGAATTCGACAATGGATTGCAATCCTGCTTCTTCACTCCGCTCATGCCAGTAAACAGAAATCACGCGATTGACTTCTTCAATACGCACCACATCATTCGGTAGATGACTCATTTTATCAGTCAGATACCGGATGAATTCAGGTGTCAGATTATCGGGTTTATCATCCAACCAGCACCAGGTACCCGGCAACTCAATGTCCTGGGCGACTGCACGGCGTTCCAGTGACCAGTTGGCTTCAGGTTCACGTCGCCAATCCCGGTCTTGCTGCCTGACAATCCGATATGCGACAACCGGCAGGACCGCTTTCAGTTGCTTGCCGGTACCGGTAACATACTTCTTCTGTTCTGGAATGGGATCATCAATACTGGTCAATTCCACACTGATCCCCTGGGCCATGGCCTGCTGGCGCAACTTCATCTGTTCCTTCTGGCGCTTCGAGGGCAACACCGCGATGATCGGTGCTGCAATCAACAACACCACCAGGCCGATAATGATGTATATCATGACTCATCTCTGAACTTGATCACCTGGCTATTATGCAATCTTTCCAACCAAGTCCCAAATAAGGTCAAGTATCTGAAAAGGTTTGTTGAAAATCATTTTGAACTGTGTAAATTCTGCAACTGCCAAGAATAACAAGTGGAATCATGCTGATGAGTGGATACTCGCACATACTTGTAGCCGTGGACCTGACAGAAGAATCCACAGGAGTCGTCAACAGGGCTTGCACATTATGCAAAGCCTACTCTGCGGAACTCAGTTGTGTTCACGTCATTGAACCACTCAGTCTGGCCTACGGTGGCGATATCCCGATGGACCTGTCCGCTATCCAGGAACAGATACAGGAAACCACCAGATCGCATCTTTCTGAATTCGGAGCCATGTTCAACATTGATCTGGATAATCAGCACTTGATCTTCGGTCGACCGGAAACTGAGATAGACACCCTGGCCAACCAGATTGGCGCCGATCTGATTGTGGTAGGCAGTCATGGCCGACACGGCCTCGCCCTGATTCTCGGTTCAACCGCTAACGGTGTCCTGCACGGTGCTCCCTGCGATGTACTTGCCGTGCGCGTGGGTATCTGAACAGCAAAGACAGTCTATAGGCTGCAAACAGGTAACGCTCCGCTTGACACACCTTATCGAATCACAGAACAGGATCACGGTGGGCTGTATGCCCAGTCTGCATATTTAAGGGCAATGTCGGGTTACACTTCATTAACCCGACCTACGCGTTGGCCCTCTATACAAAGGTAGGTCAGGTTAGCGAAGCATAACTTGCCTGATCGTTGCCGATCAGGTAGCTATCCCCCTAAGTTCAAGCGCACCGATGCGCCGAACAGACGCGGCTCTGTCAGGAAGTAATTCCTGAAAAAGCCTGAAGTATCGGAGGTAAGGTATTTTCCGGTAACGTTGTCTTCGTCCCCGATGTTGCGCACCCAGGCTTTCACCGTCCATCGACCATCATTACTCTGGTACATGAGCGTAGCGTTGTGTTGACTCCAACCATCGATTTCGTCACCTACGGTGTTGAACTCCCGGGCGTATGAGTCACCCTGCCAGTAGTAGTCCCAACGGGCAGTAAGCTCACCCGCGAGTGCTGGAAAATCCCAGGTATACGCAACGCCCAGCTTGATGGTGTGTTCTGGCGAGTTCGGCAACTGGTTGCCGTCCAGGTTGACCGGAATACCATCCGAAGTTTCGACACCGGCGCCAACCAGGAATGCCCTGGAGAAGTAGGCGGGAATGGAAACCCCGTTCCCATTGGCCGCATACGAGACACTTTGCTGGGTCGTTCCGTTACGGACATCCAACGCCGCAATCCCGGTGGCCAGGGCCGCATCAACGACAGCCTGTGTGATTTGCGACTCCCGCGCCACGTAATTTACCCCGGTGAGCGATCCCGGATCGATGTTGTTCAACAGGATGTAATCCGCATTGTTTCCGGTTCTGTTGATCGGGTCGACTGACTGCGACCCGTCCACTTCTGAACCCAGCCAGCTATATGAAAAGTCGACCGTAACGCCCGGTAGCTCACTGGGGTACCACAGACCCTCGATCTCCACGCCCATGATATTGGCATCAATATTGTCGTTGATAGAACTGTTGTTGGCGATCCGTGTTGTCTGCAGGTCCGAATAGTCATACAGGAAGAAGGCGCCGTTAAGCTGTATCTGGCCATCTGCCAAGGTGTTTTTGGTTCCAATTTCGATGGCGCCGACCTGTTCCGACGCGAATGTGAACTCCGATGTATCCTGGAATGCCGGCGGGATGGCCGGGTTGAAACCACCGGGTTTGTAACCTCTGCTATAGAATGCATACACCATGGAGTTGTCGTTAACCAGCCAGTCGAGGCCGATTCGACCGCTTATTTCGGACCAGTTGGCTTTGCTGGGGCTACCGGTCACGAAACGGGTTTCACCGAAACCGGGAACCGGTGGCACAGCAGCAGCGATGGCGCTCCATGCACCGGCAACCGCAGCCAGCCCCGGGTCCTGTGCAATCACCGCAGGGTTTTGGCTCAGCAAGGCGCCAACCGTACCCTGAAGAATCGGTGGCAATGGCAGGCCTGCTATGACGGCAGGAATGAACTGCGGTGGCAGCAATCCCGCCGCTACCTGTGCCCCGATTGCTTGTGCGGCGCCAAGAGCCACAAGCCCTCCGATAGCCAACGGCGCATTCTCCGCATACTGGTTCTGGGCGTCCCAGAATTCCAGCAGCCTGTTCGATGCTTCGCTGAGCCCGGCAGCCTGACCTGCCGCTATAACAGAGATATCACCGAACAGGCCCGTGCGTATCCAGATCGGATTCGGCCCGAACAGGCCGCCAACGGCAGCACTCAAATTAAGCGAATTGAATAGCACACTCGTATCGTTGACTTCCTTGTCATCCTCGTTGTAACGCAGCCCGGCGGTCAAAGTCACTGAGTCGGTCAGATCGAAGTATGCTTCGCCGAAGGTCGCCCAGCCGTCCTGCAGGCTACCGGCTCCCGGTTGGGAGGTACTGTTGAAAAAGCCTGGATATAAAGGTGGCGCGCCAAGCGCCGGGGAGCCGTATACCGACACCATATCCAGCGTGTTGGCGAGTACGTAATAGTCCCCATGACTTACTCTATCGTAGGCGCTCGCGCCAATCTGGAAGTTGAAAAGCCCATCCAACGTGGACTGGAGCCGGCCTTCCACAGTCCAGTATTCGATTTCTGAATCAGCCTGGTCGTAGGCAAACACCCGGGTTTGATCCACGGGAAGAATACAGCCGCCGTATAATCCCGAGGTTCCGTCGGCGAGATTGCAAGGTCCAGAAAGCCAGTCAGCCCCCGCAGAAAAGTCCGCCGGCGCCGAAACCGGCCACAAACCCGCCGGGTTCAACGGTGTGGGACCAAGGGATGGACCAACATCCATCTGGTAATCTTGCCGGGAGTGGTAATCACGGGTCTGTTGCGCTCCGAGCAGGTTCAGGTTGAAGGTGTCAAATTCGTAATTGAAACCGAAAGTCCAGAGGTCTTCTTCATCAACAAACACTGGTTCGTAATCTGTGTGTATTTCGCGGAAGCCGTCTATTGACGGTCGCCGAAACGCGTACAAGGAAGGATCGGAACCGTCCACTCCAGGCGGCAACGCACCTGCCGCGCCGCCGAAAATGCCACTGGTGGAGGCGCCCAGATGTGGTGAGTCAAAGCCGAACTCGTCGGGCAGGCACCCCGTGGTGGGCAACGAGTTGCGCACGCAAACCTGATTGGTGATCCGTGCCCGGTCGTCATCCTCCCTGAAGCGATTGTACTGAAGCCAGAAGTTGGCGCGATCAGTAATGTCCCATGCGAAGGTCGTTCGCAGGGCCACAACTTCGCGGCCATCAACGTCGTCGTTGATACCTGGCAGAGTGTTACCGTTTGCATCAGTCTGACCGTATGCGAGGTTTTTAGTGTAACCATCCCTGCCCAGTTTGAAACCAGCCATTCGCAGCCCTGCGGTATCGCCAAAGGGGATGTTCACCGCACCTTTGATGCGCTGGTGACCATAGTCACCCGTTTCGAGATCCAGGGTTCCTTCAAAACCTTCGTAATCCGGCATATTGGTCAAGAAGTTGATGGCGCCGCCGGTGGCATTGCGCCCAAATAGCGTTCCTTGTGGGCCACGCAGAATCTCGACCCGTTCCATGTCGAAAAACTCGATGGTATTGAGGTTGGTGGCAACGGGTATCTCGTTCAAGTGTGTTGACACCCCGGCTTCCCCGGTGGACCCGATTACCAGCCGCCCAATGCCGCGGATGCTGAAACTGAAGCTGCCGAAATTTGTCGCCGTAAAGCTGACGTTCGGTGCGTTTATCTGAAGATCAGAAGGCGTAATAACCTGCTTGTCTTCGAGCATGTCACCCGTCAGGGCGGTCACCGCTATGGGGACGTCTTGAATACTTTCGGCCGTGCGCTGAGCGGTTACGATGATCTCTTCGATCACGTCCGTGCCATCCTCAGCAAGAATCAGAAAGGGAGTGCAAAGAGAGCACACCCCAAAAAGAGTTGTCAGCGTGAGCCGATGGAGCGAATCTGTAGTTGTCATGGGGGTCTCCTCCGCCTATCTTTTAAATCCATCCAGAATGATTCTAGGCGCGCCATGAGATACTGTCAAACAACTGGAGAGACAGGACTTTACCGCAAGTATTCCTTTGCGTAATCTTCGCCATACCTGATCCAGTGTCATTACATGGAAATCATGCGCATTCCAGTTTTTTCAGTCAGTACGTGCGTCCTGTTGGCGTTTTTGATAATTCCTGCTGTCCATGGGGAATTCTCTCGTGGGTCTGACGACCAGACTGCCTCAACTTCGCGATTCGAACTGCGAAAACAATATCAGCATGCCATTTATCTGATTACCTCCAGACAACGGTCGAGCTACCTGAAGATCAGGGACGATCTTAGACAGTATCCGTTATTTCCCTACCTTGAATATACGGACAAAATATATCGCATTTCACGGCAGACACCTGAAGACATCCGGCAGTTTGCAGATCAGTATCATGATACGCCGCTCATGAACCTGCTTCTGCAGCAATACCTCAACAACCTGGGTAAACGCGGCCACTGGGACACTTTTCTGGAATTCTACCTGGAGTTCCGTAAAGAAAACGCGATTAACCATTCCAGAGAAAACAATTGTTATTACCCATACGCACTGGCCAGAACAGGCGATACCAGACAGGCGATGATGGAAGCCAGAAAACTCTGGCTGGTGGACTACTCTCAACCAGGAGAATGTGATCCGGTATTCAAACTGTGGCGCAATGCGGGGAATCCAGACGCAAGGACAGCCTGGCAACGTTATGCCATCAGCCTGAAGTCAAATGAAGTCACTCTGGCAAATTACCTGGTGCGATTTCTGGCTAAAGAAGATCGTTCTTACGCCAGCAATTTCAAACGGGTACATACCAGACCTGATAATATCAAGCGGACTGAACGGTTCCGCCAGCAGCACCCCTATAATCGGGAACTGATCATCCATGGCATACGCCGGCTGGCTCGGAGTCAACCGGGAGCCGCATTCGATCTCCTCCGGCAATACAAGACACAGCACACCTTTAAAGCAATAGTCCTCACTGATACCTATTCTTATGTGGGTCGGCATTGGGCGAGTACAAACGATGCAGACACTGTTCCAGAAAACCTGGCCGAACTACTCCCGGTTGATCTGAACAGCCACCCGGAACTGATCAGTGCGCTGATCCGTCTTGCTCTACGGCATGCCAACTGGGATCAGGTACTGCTACTGATCCACAGGCTTCCCAAAGAACTTCAGTTGGAACCTCGATGGCAGTATTGGAAAGCACGGGTACTGGCAGATTCGGCGGACACGACGGATCAAAAAATTGCAGAGGAGATATACCGGAAGCTTACGGAACTACGGAATATTTACGGATTCCTGGCAGCGGATTTGATGCAATTACCGTACAATTTTGTCGACAAACCCACACCTGTGACAAATGAAGAAATTCTGGCGATGGAATTGACTCCCGGAATCCAGCGGGCACTGGAACTCTTTACCCTGGGTGAACTCGCCCAGGCCAGAAGAGAATGGTATTTCACTACCCGTAACTTCTCCAACAAGGAAAGAGCCATTGCCGCCAATGTGGCATCCAGGTGGGGTTGGTACAAGTCGGCAATCCAGTCACTCATTGATGCGGAACTCTGGAACGACCTCGCCTTGAGGTTCCCCATCGGCTGGCAGGAAATATTTGTGAGAAACGCACGCAGAGAAGATATTCCTGTTGACTGGAGTCTGGCAATTGCACGACAGGAAAGTGCTTTTGTGTCCGATGCCAGGTCTCCTGCCGGCGCTTTGGGGGTGATGCAACTCATGCCCGCGACAGCTAAAATCGTAGCTCGAAAAGCGGGTATCAGGTACAGATCACCTGACGAGTTGACCGACCCCCAGTTCAATATCCAACTGGGGTCACAATATCTTGGCCAGATGCTGCGGCAATTCAATAACAACCGTATCTTTGCTTCCGCTGCCTACAATGCAGGACCGACAAGAGTCGAGCAGTGGGCGAAACGTCAACTTCCTCTGGATGTGTGGATAGAGACTATTCCCTTTTCGGAAACTCGTAATTATGTACAGAATGTGCTGATGTTTGCCGCAATCTATCGACGGCAATTAAACCTTCAGCAACCGCTGATACAACCCCATGAGTATGAAGATTTTTCTGACCCGCAGGCTGGTGCTGAAGAATAGTGTCCACTCTGGTTGATATTGGCGCCAACCTGACCCACGACACCTTTGATGAGGATCGACAGGATGTGTTGCAGCGGGCTCGTGATGCAGGCGTTACACAGGTCATAGTGACCGGTACATCCATCGACGGCAGTGAGAAAGCGTTACAACTGGCCAGAGAACATGATGGACTGTTCGCAACTGCCGGTATCCATCCACATCATGCAGATGAAACATCCACAGAAGCGATGAACCGACTTGAGGCATTGTCCGCGGATGAACGGGTGAAAGCCATTGGAGAAACCGGCCTGGACTTTTTTCGGGACTACTCTCCAAGGAAAGATCAGATTGCTTCATTCGAGGATCACCTGGCACTGGCAATCAAGACCCGGTTACCTTTGTTCCTGCACGAACGGGACGCCTGGCCTGTTTTTTCGGAGGTATTGCGTAGCTGTCGAAATGAATTGACAGACGTTGTGGTGCATTGCTTTACCGGTGACCAGAATGCGCTTCATGCCTATCTGGATCTCGATTGTCACATCGGTATTACCGGCTGGATCTGCGATGAACGACGCGGCGCCCACCTGATACCACTGATCAGGGACATACCGGTCAACCGCCTGATGATAGAAACCGATGCACCATACCTGCTGCCGCGCTCTATAAGGCCTAAACCAAAGTCCCGTCGAAATGAGCCGTATTATCTTACCGTAGTCTGCAAAGCAGTGGCTTCGGCCCGGGGAGAGACCTATGATGAACTCGCCCGTCAGACCTCAGCCAATGCAGTCAGGTTTTTTGATATCTGAAAACAGAATGTGACTATAATGTTTCAATTATGCAGATTCAGTTTCAGTACCAGGGTAAACCGTGAGTTCCATCTCACCCGATAAGACACTCAGAATCGCGGTTATTTCCGGCGGCGATTCGGCCGAAGCGGAAATCTCCAGGATCAGTGGCAAAGGTGTTCTCCGCGCCCTGTCACAAAACTACCCTCTGGCAGTCTCTTTTGAACTCGATAGTCATCTGGCCAATGCGCTGGCAGTATTCAATCCAGATGTCGTCTTCCCGGTGCTTCACGGTCCACCGGGAGAAGACGGCACATTCCAGGGGTTTCTGGAAATTCTGGGCTATTCATATGTGGGCAGTGATGTCCGTGGCAGCGCCTTCGCCATGGACAAGATCGTCTCCAAACGAATATTTGCGAGTCACGGGTTACCGTTGGCGGAAGACCTTGAAGTGAACCGTGAGGACGGTATTACGCATGCGATTGCCCGGATTAAGGGCACGCTGGGTTCCCAGGTAGTCATCAAGCCTGCACGTCAGGGAAGCGCAGTCGGCGTAACGTTGATTTCACAAAGCAGTCAGCTCCGGGAAGCATTGGAAACAGCCTTTCGATTTGATGAGCAACTACTGGTTGAGCAACGTATCCGGGGAAAGGAGATGACTGTTGGCGTGATTGATACCGATGAGGGCTCCCGGGCATTTCCGATCATCGAAATTACTACACCCGGTAACAGTTGGTACGACTATGAGCATCGTTACACCAAAGGATTGAGTGAGCATCTGATTCCGGCTGATCTCACGGAAGTACAATCCAGACGATTACAGGCAATCGCCATACGGGCACATCAGGTTTTAGGCTGTCGGGATCTGTCCCGGGCAGACTTCATCATCACCGGAAACGATATGGAATATCTGCTGGAAGTGAACTCCATGCCAGGAATGACACCAACCAGTCTTTATCCAGATGGCGCCAAGGCCTTTGGCCTGGGCTTTGAAGAACTGGTGTCCCATCTCGTGGAACGCGCCGCAAGACATCGCTGAATGCCGGCAACGATGCTGGTGGTCGAACCACCAGGGAACAGCACCATACTAGAAATCGTAGCCTCGTTCGTTATGTTGATTGATATCAAGCCCCTCGGTTTCTTCATCTTCGGTGACGCGTAACCCGAGAATCGAATCAACCAGCTTCAACAGAATATAGGAAACGATTGCCGTGTACGCTACAACTGCGATCACACCAACAATCTGAACAGCCAGCTGAGGCGCCATGGACATACCTTCCGAGTATCCCTGACCGCTGAAGATTCCCAATTGTGAACTGGCAAACACACCTGTCAGTATGGTTCCCAACGCTCCTCCTACACAGTGGACCGGGAATACATCGAGTGAATCATCAATTTTCAGTTTTTTCTTCAGGAACAAGGTAGCGTTATAACAGACAAAGCCGCCCATGATACCAATGACCAGACCACCTGCCGGGCCGACAAAACCGGATGCGGGTGTGATTGTTGCCAATCCGGCAACCATCCCTGTGACCGCGCCCAGCGCACTTGGCTTACCATGTTTTATCCATTCACAAACCATCCAGGTCAGCGCGCCGGCGGAAGCGGACATATGAGTCACCAGCATCGCCATGCCGGCATCGCCATTCGCCGCCAGCGCACTGCCGGCGTTAAATCCAAACCAGCCAACCCACAGTAAACAAGCCCCGGTAATGCACATGGTCATGTTATGTGGCGGTAATGTAATTTCCGGGAAACCTTTCCTCGATCCCATGACAATTACTGCTGTCAGCGCCGCAATACCAGCGGTGATATGCACAACCGTACCACCGGCGAAATCTGACAGGGCAGCACTCTCGACCCCAACGAGCCATTCCATGCTGCCAAGCCAGCCACCACCCCAAACCCAGTGAGTAATGGGCGAATAGACTGCCATCGACCACAGAACAGAAAAGAGCAGCATGGAGGAAAAGCGCATTCGCTCAGCAAAACCACCGACAATCAGTGCCGGTGTAATAATGGCAAAGGTCAACTGGAACATTGAGAAGACGCTTTCAGGAATGTCACCAGACATTGTCTCTTCTGCAATGTTACCCATGAACAGGTTAGACAGCCCACCCACCATTGCATTGCCTTCCGAAAACGCCAGTGAATAGCCCACCACAAGCCAGAGTAATGAAATGGTACAGGTAATTGCAAAGCACTGCATCAGCACGCTCAGCACGTTTTTGACCCGGACAAGGCCAGCGTAAAACAAAGATAATCCCGGAATGGTCATCAGCAGGACCAGTGCGGTGGATGTCAGAATCCAGGACGTGTTGGCGCCATCTAAAGTATCACCAACAGCGGTACTGGAAATCAACAAGCCCGTAATCCCGGACAGGGTCAGAATCAATTTCTTCATAATGCAATCCTTATGTGCGTTTTTTCTGCCCTGTACTGCAACGGGCAGATCTATTCTCCACTGAGAAAAATGTTGCTACTACAATCAAGTGTACTGTTTCATGGAATCGTACTCAACCTGCCAAACGGCTCATTTATAACAATCAAATAAACTCCGAAGACAGGCTGCGGTCCACCTGAAACTGTTCTGTTACTTGCCGCCACCCTTACCGCCACCACCGACCGAGAATGGATCATCCCCGGACTTACTACCACTTTGCCAGCCCCGGAGCGGCGGCCTGGTTAAGAAATTGTTCCTGCCTTCTGTCCGGGAAAAGTCAATTGAGAACGTGTAGTTCATTCCCTCTGTAGAAACAGGATTCCCATCAACAAACCGGGGAGCATAGCGGAATTTCCCGATAGCTTCCAACACCACCTCATCCATGTCTGCATGTGTTGAACGGGTAACACCGGGATTTCTCACAAACCCATCTTCATCAATCGTGAATTCCAGTGTAAATTCCCCAACCAATGCAGTTTTCGTCAACTCAGGCGGAAAGTCAGGCATCGAAACGTATAACGGTTTAGCAGGTACCTCCCAGGTTTGATTTCTTCCCAGCGCAAGACAATGGGTGGTTGCCAGTTCGCTCTCTTTTGCATTTTCCAGGGTATTCACCAACATCATCCGGACCGTTTGTTCCAGTTCATGCATCTGGCTTTCATCCGTTTTAAAAGCAATGAGAGAAGCATCAAGATAAGACACGGCTTCTTCAAACTGGTTGTCTGCCAATTTCCAGAGTGCCATATGATAAGACGCCAGTCCCAGCCTGATGTCGTTCGGTGACAGTAGATTTGAATAGCCTTCGTGTGCGGTTTCAACATATTCCCTGGTAAAGGCATTACCTTGCCGCCGCAGCAGAATCTTGACGATATCCCAGTTCTTCATTCCCCGATACAGTTCGTTTTCATGGTTGTCCAGCATGGCTGAGACGCGTTCAAAATAGGCGAGTCCATCCTTGGGTCTTCTCGTATCGAATTCAGCCCTGCCCAGTTCCATCAGTATCGCTACCAATTCATCCGCATCTGTGCCGTATTCTTCTTCCATGATCTTTAATTTGCCCTTTAAAACCTTCCGGGCACTTCTGTAATCACCCGTATCGTTTAACAAAGTGGCATAGTTAATAGCGAGTTTCGCGGCATTCAGACTCTTTCTGCCGTATAACCCGGACCCGAGTTTGTAGGCATCTTCCGCCGCTGGCAGTGCCTGTTCCAAATTGTTGGCCTCAATGTGCTGCTGATAAGACCTGTAGGCGCGTTGAAAATCTTTTCCCTTGTCTGCTGCCGCAACCGGTACAATGAAAAAGACGACCAGAATTAAAGCGATTAATTGATATTTGGCACTAAGTGGCATGATGAGTCCCCTGTCGTTTCCATAGGAATCAGGCTGCACCTGTAGAATAGATAAATCAAGTTTCCATGACAACAAAATCCTGCAACTGCAATACAATAACCGTTGCATTGTCCTGATAAGGCTCTTCGTGAGCTTCAACCGCATCAAGGATGTCCTGAACCAGTGCTTGTGCACTGCCACTGTGCCCGCTGACAATGTCTCCAAGGTCCGCCAGTGAGCAGGTTTCAACACCGTCACTGGCGAGCACCAGCACATCCCCCGCACGAACCGGCAATGCAATATCCGGTGCATCAATCATTTTAATTCTTTCACCCATTACGGCTTCGAGTAATCGGGAACGCCCTGGCCTTCGGGCGGCTTGTGCCGCGGAAATCTCACCGGCGGCCACCTGCTGGTCCAGTATACCGGCAACAGACTGGTTCTGATTGAGACGCCGCCCTGTGCCATTTCGGAAAAGCCAGAGTGGGCTGTCGCCAACGCTGACCCACCAAAGCGCGTCCTCCTGAACGTAAGCTGCAATGATCGTAGTGCCCATTCCCGCCAGTTCTGGCGCGGTCTTAACCTTGTCGTATATTGCAAGATTGGCTGTATCCAAACTCTTGAGCAACCGGTCCTGTATTTCCAATTCATCCGCAGTAATAAACGTTTCCCTGAAAGTACCCGTTACGATGGCGCTGGCGACATCTCCAGCCACATGCCCGCCCAAACCATCACCCAGCAGCAGAAGGCGCCGGCTGTCGGACCAGGATACAAAGGTGGCGCTATCCTGCTGTGACTGTCTTCTGCCCTGTACCTGTCCCCAGGCGAGATCAGCCTCAAGATTCATTGGACAATTCCCCGATTCACTCTGAAGAGCCATGACAACATATTTTCAATTACAGGGAAACTTGTATGTTGCATGAAGTTTCACCCTGGTTTACTTTCCTGTACCGGATTTTATCATTAAGGTGTTATCCATCCGCTTCATCTTTATAATCGACTGATTTGCTCAACATGATGACTTCACATATTTAATTCACAAATCGGTTCAGGAAGAAAGGGATAACGGATAGAAGGGTGATTCAGGAGTGGCAATGAGTATGAGGAATGATCAGTGAAGCAACGGGAAGGCAGTCTGGAAGCACCCACCAGACATCCTGTCGACTGGCAGTCCAGGGATTTTGGAAACCCGGACAAACTCAACGATGAACTGGCACGGGTATTCGATATCTGCCACGGATGCCGACGTTGCGTAAACCTGTGCTCTTCTTTCCCGACCATGTTCGACCTTATTGATGAGTCTGAGACCATGGAGGTTGACGGCGTCGACAAGGGTGACTACATGAACGTGGTCGATCAGTGTTATCTGTGCGACCTGTGTTACATGACGAAATGCCCTTATGTTCCCCCCCATGAGTGGAACGTTGACTTCCCCCATCTGATGCTGCGTGCAAAAGCACGGCGATTCAAAGACAAGGGGTCATCCCTGCGTGACAAAGTGCTCACCAGCACCGACACAATAGGTGCCCTGGCAACTATTCCGCTCGTCGATATCGCGGTGAATACACTCAATGGAACACCTCTGTTCCGCAATGTGCTGGAGTCGGCACTGGATGTACACCATGAAGCACCTGTCCCCCGGTATCAATCAAGGACCATGCGCCGCCGTTTCGTTAAAGACAATTCCGGGATTGCGCCTGAGGCAGTGGGTAACACCACTGGCAAGGTTGCATTGTATGCGACCTGCTACGGCAATTACTCCAACCCTGACCTGGGAAAAGATTTCACCAGCGTATTCCGGCACAACGGAATCCACATTGATCTGGCGCCCAGGGAATCCTGCTGCGGAATGCCTAAACTGGAATTGGGAGATCTGGAAAGTGTCGCTCGCTTAAAGGACAAAAACATTCCCGTGCTCGCCAGACTGGCAGACCAGGGTTATGACCTTACCGCCCCGATTCCTTCCTGCGTATTGATGTACAAGAAGGAACTGCCACTGCTGTTTCCTGATGATGCGGATGTCAGAAAAGTAGCAGATGCTTTCTTTGACCCCTTTGAGTATCTCTATATACGACACAGGGGTGGTGCTCTGGTTACCGACTTCAAACATCCACTGGGTGATGTCAGCTATCAGGTTGCCTGCCACCAACGGGTCCAGAATATCGGATTACGGACACGAGATATATTGAAGCTGGTCCCTGGTACCAACGTCGACACCATTGAACGGTGTTCAGGACACGACGGCACCTATGCTGTGAAGAAAGAAACCAGGGACAATTCCGTCAGGATTGCCCGTCCGGTTGTGCGGCAGGTGAATGGAAAAGAACCCGATCATTTTTCCAGCGACTGTCCCATGGCCGGCACCCATATTGCCCATTTGTCGGATAGCGTCAATCAGGCTCAACATCCAATGACATTGCTTCGTATTGCATATGGACTGTAAATTGCAAAAAGGGGTCAGGTCCATTTTCTCTTCAAACCTGAAGACTCTGACTCTGCTTGGACTGGACCGGCCAGGTATCCTGCGAGATGTTGCCCATGCGCTTGCGGGACAGGGTATTAACGTGCTGGAACTCGATACCAAGATCGTCAAGGCAGCCATGACCGGGAAACCCATGTTCGATGCCAGTGCGATTGTCGAATACGGTGCAGATACAGACCATGCTCAATTGACTGAAGATCTGGACAGGATATCAACCAGCCTCGGCGTGGACATCGAACTGAGCGAGGAAACTTGATTAACTGGTATTTTTCCTAAACAGTTTTACAAGATGCACTTCCGGTAATGGTTGAGTCAATTTCGACACCGTATAGGTGACAACCACGGACACAATTTCTCCCAATCCCGCACAAGAATAAGGATTGGCTGCTTCACCAAGCAACCATTCAACCGTGTATACCAGTGGCGGCACTCCCTCGAACCAGGTTGGATCCAGTAGACCGCCATGGAAAACCAGAAATGCCGCCATACCGCTGATAAGACCGGCATAGGCACCGGCCCGGGTCACACCCTTCCATAAAGCCCCCATCACCAGCGGTCCGGCAAAAGCCGCCATCATCCCGCCGGTGCCGATCATGATGATGATGGCGATATTCCGATCAACCAGCATCCATGCCATACCCGTACAGATCACCAGTACCAGCCCGGTACCGGCCCGGCTGATCAACAATACACGTCGATCTATTTCCTCCGGGTCCATATCCGGATACCGGCGCGGGACATAAGTGCGTCTGTACAGATCATTGGCAATGACCTGGGAAGACGATACCACCAGACCATCCGCGGTTGACATGATTGCCGCCAGTACACCGACGCCAATCAGGGCCGCGAGCCAGGCTGGAAAAATCTCGATAAACAACATTGGCAGTGCCTGGTTGGGACTCATCCCATCTGCCAGCAAGGCATCCCCCAGCACCACCCTTGCAAGCAAACCGCCAAGCCCCATGCTGGCCATCAGCATACCGGCGAGGAAGGCAAACTTGACAAAGCGCAACCGGTCTCTGTCGTGTTTCAGCGCCCAGATTTTATTGCCGATATGTGGCAGCAATCCCAGCGGCAACAAAGCCATGGTCCAGCTGAATATGGACCACCAGGAATGAAAGAGGGGTGTTGACGTGTTCAGCCAACCCACCAGATCAGGATCCTGTGCCTCAAGATTTTCGAATATGCCGGAGAAGCCGCCCTCAACACCGGCACCGGTCAGAAACAGTAACAGGATGACCACTGCCAGAACCAGCATGATAATTCCCTGCACACCGTCCGTCAGGATATCCGCATGAGCACCGCCCATGGTGACGTAAAGCAGTAACACAACGGAGGTGATGATCAATGCCCATTCCTGGGATAAACCCAGCATGATCTCGAACATTACAAGACCAGAGACAAGTTGCCCGGCAAGATAGGAAAACAACGCCAGTGAAAAAATCGCAACCAGTACCCGTATGCCATCGGAACCATAACGATCACCCAGGAATTCAGGAATGGACCGATTGGCAAAACGATTACCGGCCGTGGCCACCAATCGCATACAGATAAGCAACCCAAGGTAAACACCAATGGGATACAGCATGGTCCATATCACCGCCGTACCGAATTGATAGGCAAGGCCGGGACCGCCAAGGAATGTGGCGCCGCTGGCTGTGGTAGCCGCAAATGCCATGGCGAGAAAAAACGGCCCATAGCTGCCACGCGCAGTTGCGTAGCCATCCGCGTTCTTTATCCGCCGGGTGGCTATATAGCCAATAACCAGCATGCCACCCACATAGACCACCAGAAACAACCAGGACCAGGTAAAAATTGTCATAGACAGGCACTCCTGCAAAAAGGGGTCAGGTTCATTTTTTTATGTGCAAAGATGGGTCAGGTTCATTTTTGAACCTTTTTGTGTTTGAACCTTTTTGTGTTTGAACCTTGGATAAAATGAACCAGACCCTTTTTTTGCTTTTTTCCCCCTGCATCGTGCATCATGATATGCACATTTAACGAAGATAACATCTCGCAACAAAGCAAAACTATACCTCCCCTTTACCAGAATGTTCGCCCCGGGTGTTTAATTTTTTCTTAAATTAATCCCGGTTACCCGAAACGGGGAGAAATTTCAACGAGGACCATCCCATGAAAATTGGCATTATCGGCGCTGGTGGCAACACCAGATTTAGACACATACCGGGTTTCCAGGCAATCGACAACGTCGAAGTTGTTGCCGTCTGCAATCGTTCCACTGCGTCAGCGCAGAAAGTTGCTGATGAATTCGGCATCCCACAGGTTGTGGAGCACGCAGACGACATTATTCACGCCAACGATATCGACGCTATATGTATTGGCACCTGGCCTTACATGCATCATCCGCTGACGCTGGCATCATTGAATGCGAGTAAACATGTGCTGACGGAAGCCCGTATGGCGATGAACCTGGTGGAAGCCCGGGAAATGTTGAGTGCCGCACAAGCCAGCGACAAGGTGAGCATGATCGTTCCGTCTCCGTTTTACCTGAAGTTTGAACCCACAATTCTGGAAATGCTCTCTTCAGGTTACTTCGGTGAACTGTTGGAGATTCATGTCAATGGACTGGGGGGCATGTACAATCCAGATGCGCCTTTACAATGGCGTCAGCGAAGAGATCTGTCCGGTAACAACATCATGTCGATGGGCATTCTGAATGAGGCCGTCCGGCGCTACGCCGGACATGAAAAGTCAGTGATGGCGCACGGCAGTATTTTTACCTCCAGGCGCATGGACACCGAGACTTCAGCAATGGGCACCGTCGACATTCCGGAGAGCCTGGGCATCATCTGTGAACTGGCTTCCGGTGCCACCGCTGTATATCACGTCAGCACTGTCGCACACCTTGGGGAGAACAATTCCATGGCGTTCCACGGCACAAAGGGTTCGTTCAGGTACAGTGATGGCAATGCCTTTATTGCTGCTCGCGGCGACAGAAACTGGCAACCCCTTGAAGTCCCCGGCAACAAACAAGGTGGCTGGCGAGTAGAACAGGAGTTCGTAGAGGCCATACGTGACGGCAAACCAGTCACCCATACCAGCTTTGAAGATGGCGTGAAATACATGGAGTTTACGGAGGCTGTTCAGATCAGCATGCGTGAAGGTCGTCGGGTCGAATTGCCGCTTCTCACCTGATAGTCACTATGACCTTTCCGGTGGATTTCCGCGACAGGATAAAGCGCATCGCGTCGGCGGTTTCTTCCAGTGGGAAATGCCTGGAAACGTGCGGTTTGATTTTACCGTCTGCATACCACTTAAACATCTTTGCAAAGTTCTCCTGGTTGGCGGCCGGAGATCGATTGGCAAACTCCCCCCAGTAAACCCCAACGATGGAACAACCCTTCAACAGGGCCAGGTTGGTTTTCAGTTGCGCAATCCGGCCTGATGCAAAACCGATAATCAGTAATCGGCCCTCCCAGTTGATACATCGAACAGACTGGTCGAACACATCACCGCTGACAGGATCGTAAATTACATCGGCGCCTTCACCCCCTGTCAGATCCTTGACCGCGTCACGAAAATTGTCTGTGCTGTAGTTGATGACATGGTCGGCGCCATAGCGTCTGACAATATCCTTCTTTTCATCTGAGCCAACGGTACCGATGACCGTTGCACCCAGCAACCTCCCTATTTCAACGGCATTGAGACCAACACCACCAGCCGCTCCATGTACCAGGAGGACTTCACCGGGTTGAATTGCAGCCCGGTCTACCAGGGCATGGTAGGTTGTGCCGTAGGTTATGGGGAATCCGGCTGCCTGATCAAACGGCATGTTGTCCGGTATTCTGTAAGTTCTTGCCTCTCTGGCCAGTACATACTCAGCCAATCCACCGTGTCCATGATCAGCCATCACGCGGTCGCCAACCTGGAACCGGGTAACTCCAGCACCCACCTCGACTACAGTCCCGGCACACTCCATACCCGGCGCAAAGGGGAAAGGTGGTTCGGACTGGTATTTTCCCGAAATCATCAGTGTATCCGGGAAATTCAACCCGGTGCAATGAATCCGGATTTTGACCATACCCGGTTGAATTTCCGGTTCGGCAATTTCCCCGGATACCAGTACTGAAGGATCCCCGAATTCTCTACATAGCATCGCCCGCATTGTCAGCTCACCGTTTTTTATTCGATGTCATCATAATAAAAAAAGGTGATAATCTCATGCTTCCTCCAACAACAACTGGATTTTCATGAGAATTGCTACCTGGAATGTGAATGGCCTGCGGGCACGCCTGGACTTTATCAAAATCTGGCTGGAATCCCGGCAGCCAGATATTGTGGGTTTGCAGGAACTCAAGGTGGCCGAAGAAGACTTCCCCACCGGGGAATTTACCGCGTTGGGATACGAGGTTGCCATTCACAGTCAGAAGAGTTGGAACGGCGTAGGCATTCTAAGCCGGCATCCGATTGACTTGCAGACCCAGGGACTGCCCGGACAGGAAACTTTCGGTGCACGGCTGATCACGGCAAAAATCCGGGACCTTTCTTTCACAACGGTTTACGTCCCCAATGGCAAGTCGATTGATCATGACGACTTTCCCCGGAAATTGTCGTGGATATCATCACTGGCTTCCTACTGGACGACCGAAATTAAATCAGAGATGCCCGCTATACTGTGCGGTGACTTCAATGTGGTCCCTGCCGCCATCGACAGTTGGCATGGAGAAGCGGCGGACGGTCATATGTTCCACACCGATGAGGAGCGCAATCGATTGACTGCACTGACACAAACTGGCCTGTTCGATCTGTTCCGGGAGAAATATCCCGATGATCCCTCATACTCCTGGTGGGACTACCGGGGCGGCTCATTCCACCGGAAACATGGTCTGCGCATTGATTTTGTACTGGGCAACGCGACCGTTCTGAAACGGGTCAGGGAAGTTGAAATTGATCGTGAATTTCGCAAGAAAACCGAGGGTTTGACTCCTTCGGATCACGCACCGGTCATCGTTGATCTCAATGATAGTTGACTCTGAACCATCAAGACAGTATTGCAGAGTGATTACAATAATGTCCCCGATCAAAGGTACTGAAGATGAGTAAACAACCTCTTTGGACGCCCTCGGAAGTGCGCCGCAAGAACAATCAGATGATGAAATTCCAGCAGATCATCGAAGACCGGAATCATCTGAGTTTCGACAGCTATTCTGACCTTCACCAATGGTCAATCGAAAATCCTGCCGACTTCTGGGGAGAAGTGTGGTCCTTCTGCGCTATACAGGCATCTCAACCGTACGAAACCGTTCTGCGGAATGGCGATCAATTTCCCGGCGCCCAGTGGTTCCATGGGAGTCGACTTAACTTCGCGGAGAACATGCTGCGTTTTCGCGATAACCGCACAGCCCTCGTGGGTATTCTGGAAACAGGTGAACGTCGATCCCTGACCTTTGCCGGGCTCCATACGGAAACACAGAAACTTGCGGCCGCCATGCGGCAACACGGTATCAAACCCGGAGACAGGGTTGCGGGATTCATGCCCAACATTATCGAAACCGTTATTGCCATGTTGGCGACAACCAGCATTGGAGCGGTCTGGACATCCTGCTCGCCTGACTTTGGAATCAATGGTGTTTGCGACCGCTTCGGTCAGATAACACCTCGTCTGCTGTTTACCGCGGATGCCTGTGTTTACAATGGCAAAGTAAACAACTGCCTGGAGAAAGCCGAAGCCATACAGCGGCAGATTGACAGCATAGAGAAGGTCATCGTAGTCCCCCTTGTGGAAGCGGCTCCCAACCTTGATTCACTGGATAATGCCGTCCTGCTGGAGGAGTTCACGGACATCGATCATCCACCTCCCCTGACCTTTGAACAACTTCCCTTCGATCACCCACTTTACGTCATGTATTCTTCGGGCACTACCGGGGTTCCCAAGTGTATCGTTCACGGCAGTGGCGGCACCCTGATTCAGCACTTGAAGGAACATCGACTCCATGTAGACCTCCGACGGGATGATGTGCTGTTCTACTTCACGACCTGCGGCTGGATGATGTGGAACTGGCTGGTGTCCGGTCTCGGATCCGGTTGCACTGTCGTACTTTACGATGGTTCACCCTTTGCCAGGGACGGTGCACTGTTGCTGGATACCATTGACGAGGAAGGCATTACCGTATTCGGTACCAGTGCCAAGTTCATATCTTCCCTGCACAAGGCGGACCTGAAACCAGGGCAGTCCAATAATCTTGACAGTCTCAAAACTATTCTCTCTACCGGATCGCCGCTCAGTCAGGAGAGTTTTGATTTCATCTACCGGGATTTCAAACAGGATGTGTGCCTGTCTTCCATCAGTGGGGGTACCGATATCATTTCCTGTTTCGTTCTCGGCAATCCAACCCTGCCGGTTTATCGGGGTGAAATTCAATCTCCGGGGCTGGGAATGGCAGTGGAATTCCGGGACCAGGACGGCAATGCCCTGCACGGAGAGAAAGGAGAACTGGTCTGTACCAGACCGTTTCCATCAGTTCCCACCGGATTCTGGGATGATCCGGACGACAAGAAGTTCCACCAGGCTTACTTTAATACCTGGCCCAATGTATGGGCCCAGGGTGATTACGGTGAAATCACGGATCAAGGCGGCATCATCATCCATGGTCGCAGCGATGCCGTGCTGAACCCTGGTGGCGTGCGTATCGGAACGGCGGAGATCTATCGCCAAGTGGAAAAAGTGGACGCGGTTATCGACAGTATTGTCGTCGGGCAGGAATGGGAGGATGACACTCGTGTCGTCCTGTTTGTGGTGTTAAGAGGAGAGATGACACTGTCTGATGACATTATTTATGAAATAAAGTTAACCATTCGCAGTAATACATCACCACGCCACGTGCCGTCGAAGATCGTTCAAGTCGCGGATATCCCAAGAACCATCAGCGGCAAGATTGTTGAACTTGCCGTCAGGAATGTGATTCATCACCTTCCTGTTGCGAATACCGATGCATTGGCCAATCCTGAAGCATTGGCGTATTTCAGGGATCTGCCGGAACTGACTGTTTGAACTTCAAGACTGGGTCTGCAACGACACAAATTCACGGTAATGCCCATTCTCCAAGGCTAACAGTTCATCATGGCTACCCTGCTCCACCACTCGGCCATCATCCAGGAAGACGATCTTATCAGCCTGTGCAATGGTCGACAGCCGATGGGCAATGATTATGACCAGGCGATCTCTGGCGGCTTCGTGAAGAGACTGCACCAGATATTCTTCTGTTTCGGGATCAAGGGCTGAAGTAGGCTCATCAAGAACCAGGATTCTCGAGTGACGAAGCAGACCGCGAGCAATCGAAATACGTTGTTTCTGGCCTACGGAAAGTCTGCTGCTGGACGCGGTACCCAGTTTCGTGTCATAGCCATCGGGCAGCGAGTTGATGAAGTCATGAACACCGGCAATTTTGGCCACTCTCTCCACCTCACCACGATCAGCATCGGGTTCTCCGTAGCGGATGTTATCCAGTATCGAATCTGAGAACAGTTGGGTTTCCTGGAACACATAGGTAATTTGCCGGCGTAAACTATCCAGGGTCAGATTGTTGACATCGTGACCGTCAATGCGGATTTCACCTTCCGACGCCACATGAAAACGCGGGATCAGATACGCCAGACTGGTTTTACCGGCGCCAGTGGGACCAACAAAGGCAACGATTTCACCAATACGGGCCTCAAGGTCCACATCCTGCAGGGCTCGTCGACCATCCGGATAAACAAGACCGGCGCCACGCATCGTCACCCCCTGCTCAACCAACGGCAATTCCGTTTTACCAAGATCATCTTCAGCCGACAGATCCAGCATGGCGAATACCCGTCGCATTCCCGCTACATTGTCCTGTAGTCTGAGCCAGAGAATCCCCAGCGCCATTGCCGGGCCCCGGAGATATCCCATATAGACCAGCAATGCCGCGAGGTCCCCCGGCGTCATTTCCCCATCAATTACCTTGGTGACCACGAATACTGTGAACAGCACCGCCACCAGCCGGCTAAGAAATCCGCTCATGCTACCCACCAGAATCCACAGAAAAGCAACAGCGCGATATCGTGTGAATGACTCTGCGCTGTCATCAGTAAAGCGATTTTTTTCCTTCTCGTTACCACCCAGACTCTGCACGGCAAGGATATTGTCCATACCTTCCTCGATTGTGCTGGTGGTAAGCGCACCTGCGGCACGGGCCGCCTGCCCTCTGCGCCTGACAGCGCGGGAAAACAGGCTGGATATCGCTGCCCAGAGAGGGAATATAGCCACCGTCATCCAGAATATCTCCGGTGTATCTTCATAAGCATCCATCACCGTCAGCATCGCCTGGATATAAAGTACCGTTGCCATGACTGGCGTGTGGGTGATTTCGTAGAAGATCTCATTAATCTGTGGTGCGTCATACATGACGCGATAGATGGAATCGCCTATCCGCTGATCTTCCAGTTGGGTCATCGAAAGCGATCCGATACGGCTGAAAACTTCCGCCCGCAATGTATGATTGAGTGATTGTACGAGGCGTGTACTGAGTTTGAATTCAATATACCCATAAATTCCGCCCGCCGTACTGTGACCGCCATGCAGTTTGTTCTCCACCTGGGTGGCATAGTCCTGCCCCTGGGCCAATCCGGCTTCGGTTTCATCCTCGTAACCCGTGGAATAGGAACCGATGGTAATCACCAGCGTAATACCAATGAGTGCCAGCCAGAAAAGGATTTCCAGCACGGAAGCCCCCTGCAGGGCATTGATCAGTGGCATCATATAACCTGGATAACCGGTAGCTTCCTTGATGGGATTGCCCAGTATGACGTGATCGGTCAGGATTTTTACCGGCCACGGGATTAATGCCAGCGGCAGTGCATAGGATCCGAGTTTAAGGAGGAACTTGGCAATATAACGCCAGAGAAAGAACCGGATATACCGGGCACTGCGGCCTATTATTCGAGCCGCCTCCTGAAAATCAATATCCGTATGTGTATCAATGCCGCTCGAACGTTTATCGAGATCCTTTTCCGCAGAGAAGGGCATATCAGACATGATCCCTGACTCCCCGGCTCAGGTTGGACTCTGCTTCCACAAAGGCTCTGTACCGCCCGTTTTCCAACCGCATGAGAGAATCGTGGCTGCCGCTTTCCAATATCCGACCTCTATCCAGATACAGAATATTATCTGCTCGCCGGATAGTGGAAATCCGATGCGTGATCAGAAAAATGGCTCGGCCTTTACGCCCGGTAAGTACATTGTCCGTGCATTCACTCACCGAATTTTTTTCGTCCAGGTTACTGACCCAATCTGCCAGGTTTGTCATGACTCTGTGTTCGGTGGCCGCATCCAGAGCGGCGGTGGGCTCATCGAGTATCAGAATGGGCGTATTCCTGACCACAGCACGGGCAATGGACAAGCGCTGACGCTGACCGGTGGAGAGTTTGCCACCACGATCACTCAATACGGTATCGATACCGTCAGGCAGACCGGATATGTATTCATCCATAGCGGCAATATCGACGGCCTGTCTGACTTCGTCATCAGTTGCATGCGGCGCCACATAGCGAATGTTGTCCCGCACCGACATGGCGAACAGCACATTCTCCTGTAGGGCAATGGCGATGTTGCCGCGCAGGGTATCAAGGCTATACGCCGCCAGTTCTCTGCCATCAATGGAGATGGCGCCAGCATCCGGGTCGAACAGACGCAACAGCAGGGACATCAGCGTTGATTTGCCAGACCCGGTAGGACCGATAATTGCCGTAATCGTTCCTGGTGCAGCGGTAAAGCTGATTCCGTCCAGTACCGGGCGTCCGGGTTCGTAGGAAAATCGGACATCTTCGAACCGTATCTCCCTTTCAAATCCAGGCATGGGCAATGCATCCGGTCGCTCCCTTATACCCGGTTCGATATCCAGAATGTCGAATACACGACGCAAGCCCATCGCCATATCCTGCGCTGTCATCCATCCCCGCAGCAGAGTTCGCAAATCATTACTGGACTCTCGAAACTCGCCGCTGGTCCAACTGAAACTGGCGAAATTCCAGACCACAAAGCTCACACCCACCAGGGCAATCAATTCTGTCGCATAGGTGGGGTGTTGATTGAATGCCCACCACGCCATCATGAATTCGCCGCCCATCATAAAACTTGCCGAAACCGTGAACATGACGATAGTGACCATTGCGATCAATACACGCACACGATAGGCCGCATTGAATGCAATGATCGAATCCTTCTCCATGTGTTTCTCAGCCCGCTCCACGGCACCGAATGCTTTGATGAGACGAATCGAACCAAAAGTCTCCTGAATGGTTGAGGTCACATCGGAAGTGGCAGCCCGGTATACCAGGGTGCGGGTTCGCATCCGCGGCATAGCCCAGTGCGCCCACAACAGAGCCGGCACCACCAGTAATCCGGCAATCAATCCAATCCATGGACTGAGTAACGACACCAGTGCAACACAGGTGAAATAACTCATCAGAGACAACGTGATACTAATCAGATGGCCGATCACCGCTGTCACCATGGCGCTGTCCTGATAAATACGGTAAATCGAATCCCCTGTGCGGTGACCACTGTGATAGCTCAGCGAAAGCTGGTGCCAGCGTTCCAACAGCGCAACCCGCAGATCCTGATTGATACGCTGCATGATCCACATGTTGTAGTATTTGCTGATGCAACCCAGAGTGACCTGCACCAGGGACGCTACGAGAGCAATGTAGACATACAGCCACTTGAGATCATGTCGCTGCTCATGCGTCAACTCATCTAAAACTTCCTGCGACAACTCCGGCAGACCCAGCAGGTTGGCAAGCCCGGGCGCCAACGGTTCGTTTTGCAGCAGACTCTGATTCAGAAGATCAATGGCTAACAGACCAAGTGCAAACCCGAGAAAGCGCTGAAAAAAATTGATGGCGTAAAAATAAACCAGATGCGTGCCGGCACGCATGCGGAATTCCAGATGGCCGCTGGTGGTTTTATATTGAACTGCCCAACCTGTAAGACACCCCAGCGTAACGGCGCCTGCGTAAAATCCATCGGCGATACCCGGTATGACATAGGTTGCAACAATATTCGTACCAATACCTGCCAGCACCAAACATGACGTCGCCGCCATCTGGCTTTTACCGGAGGAAATTGCCATGCAGTAAATGGAGAGCACCATCGCTGCAACCGGGATATACAGAAGGTACATAGGCCACTCAATCGAAGCCGGTACGATGTCAAAAAGCGGACCGGCAAGCGCAATCACTGCAACCAGATAGGGAGCGTAACCGAAATGGTAACCCTCACCGGCTACTGTATCGGCAACCCGGTCCTCAATTTTCTGGCCGGGTGTCCACCAACGTCCAAGAAACTGTGGTCTGATATAGGGCCAGGAACGAAGAAACAGCAATATCACATCAATCAAGCCGCTGTCGTCTTCTTCCACACTTCGGTCACGGTCCTTCGGGATAGCACCATCACCAAACATCGGTAATGCCCGGGAGCGTTCATAATTAGTCGTCATCAGGCACTATCATCAGCAGTACAGCAGCCCAAAAAATGGAGTATAGGACGATTACCTCTCAGTTAACTACCAGATTGACATCCTCCCCCACCTGAAGGAAGGGGATTCCTGGTGCCAGCCTGCATTATGCAACTGCTGCCAGGGGTTCCTGCTTCACAGAGTTCGGCAACCCGACCTCTCCACAGGCTAACACGGCGTGCCCCGCCGCTAATATGTTTGACGCTGCCACCACATCGGCATTCCTGGCGTAGCCACAAGCCACACATTTGAATACAGCCTGACCGCGTCTGTTGTCACGGGTAGTATAGCGGCATTGTGGACATTGCTGACTGGTGTAGTGCGGTGGCGCCGCAATGACCAGCCCACCCCGCCATGCCTGCTTGTATTCCAGTTGTCGCCGGAACTCAGACCAGCCCTGATCCAGGATGGCCTTGTTCAAGCCAGACTTGGCCCTGACGTGCTTCCCAGGATGCTCAGCATCACCCCGTACCGACCGACTCATGTTCGATACCTTCAAGTCCTCCACAACGATGACAGCTTGGTTTTCGCTGATCTCGTGGCTGATCTTGTGCAGGTAGTCGTGTCGACACCGGGCGATTTTCTGATGGATCCGTGCTATCCGCTGTTGCTGTTTACGCCAGTTGCTGGAAAATTTAACCTTACGCGACAATTTACGCTGCGCTCTGGCCAGTTTCTGCTCAACCCGCCGGAAGCTGTGCAGGGGTTTGTATGAGGTACCATCTGACAGTTGGGCAAATATGGCAACCCCCAGATCAATACCCACCATACCAGACGATGGGTGAACCGGGGTCGGTACTTCCTGCTCCGTTTGCATGGCCACGTACCAGCCATCCACCTGCCTGGAGACCGTAATATTTTTGACCTTGCCCTCTATTTCCCGGCTCTTGCGGAAACGCAAAGTCCCGATCTTGGGTAAATAGACACGCTCACCAGCAACCTTGAAGCCTTGCGGATAACGGAAACTGTCTTTACCGCCACGCCTTTTAAATCGCGGCATCAGTTTGTTCGGTTGCGCCTGGTCGAAGGCGTCCTTAAAGGCTCTCTCCAGTTGCATCATGCTTTGCTGCAGCACTTGAGAATGGCAATCCCGCAAAAAAGCGTATTCGTCACTCGATTTCCACAGGGTTAACCAGAACGCCATTTCCTGGTACCACAGCAACGCCTGTTTGTGTTCCAGGCGGTACAGATTCATGGCCAGCATCTTGTTCCACACAAAGCGGGTACAACCAGAGAACTGGTGTAATCTGGCGGCGGTGTCAGGGTGGTTAACCCTAAGTTTGAAGCGGTATGCCTTACGTAGTAACATGTCTCTATTATACTGTATAGCCATACATGATACAAACAACCCAACCTTGACCTGACCGGTCAAGGGCGCCTTATATCCCCGCCCTGAAGGACGGGGTTTTACGACGCGAAGGATAAGTACAGGCGTAACACCCGTAAACGAGATTACCAGCTAACAAGTACAGACAATGTTCGACAAACAGCAGATGGATTTGTAACCCTGAACGGTATGGTGCTTCCCTGGGTGTGAACGGAACAACCGGCCAGGGAAAGGAATTCCGCTTGGGTTATAGCCTGTTCAGCCGTAATGAAGTGCATTCGCTGTAGATGGGTAAGACCTGGGAAAGGCGCGACTTGTGTCTGGGTTGGGAGTTCCAGATTCTATACAACTCACGTGAGTTTATTGGAGCGGGAAACCGGATTCGAACCGGCGACCCCGACCTTGGCAAGGTCGTGCTCTACCAACTGAGCTATTCCCGCAGTCTGATGTATACAAAGTCGTACTCTACCAACTGAGCTATTCCCTCAGTCTGATATATAGATGTCTATTTTCAGGCCAACGCAGTCAAAGGTCAATGCTGTGGAGTGCAATTGTTGTTAACAACCCCTGGCAGTAGCTGCGTGATGCAGGAATCCCCTTCCTCTGGTGAGGGGAGGATGTCAATCCATCAACCGGAAGCAGCTGCGCAATTCATTGACAAACAGTTCCGGCTGTTCAAATGCTGCAAAGTGGCCACCCTTGTCGAGTTCGTTCCAGTACACGAGTTTTGGATAGTTCTGTTCCGCCCAGGAACGGGGTACCGGTACAATTTCCTGTGGGAATACACTGCAACCAGTGGGGACTCTGACCTTGTAATCAATACTGCTTGTAAAGGCCTCACTGAAGCTTTCCCAGTAAAGCCGGGCAGAAGATGCCCCGGAGTTGGTCAGCCAGTACAGCATGATGTTATCTATCATTTCATCCCGGGTAAGAATATTTTCCGGATGCCCCTGGCAGTCGGTCCAGCGCCAAAACTTCTCCAGAATCCACATGGCCTGCCCTGCGGGCGAGTCAGCCAGGCCATATCCCAGCGTCTGGGGGCGAGTACTCTGCTGCTTGGAGTATCCGGAATCATGGTCCCGATAGGCCTGTGATCTTGCCATGGCGTGTTTGTCCGCGTCATTGGGATTCTCCCGCGCTTCGCGGGTTGGTCCTGCAAGTGGCATGTTGAGGTGAATACCTTTGCAGTGGCCAAGATTCTGTATGCCAATGGTGGTGGTAACTGTTGAACCCCAGTCTCCTCCCTGGGCAAAGTACACATCGTAGCCCAGTCGCATCATCAGTTGGTCCCACATCCCCGCAATTTTCGGAATTCCGTATCCGGGTATGCTGGGTTTCCCGGAAAATCCGAATCCTGGAAGGGACGGGCAGACCACATGAAAAGCATCTTCGGCATTACCACCATGGGCTACCGGATTTGTCAGTGGTTCTATGACTTTAAGGAATTCGACGACTGTGCCGGGCCAACCGTGTGTGATGATAATCGGTCTTGCATCTGCCTCTGGACTTCTGGCATGAATAAAGTGAATGGGCAGGTCTTCCAGAGTCGTGGTGAAATGGTCAAATGCATCAAGTCGTGCGAGCGTCGCTGTCCAGTCATATTCCTCTGCCCAGTAATGACAGAATTCCTTTGCATAGGCCAGTGGCACTCCCTGGCTCCAGTCGTCAGGGGTCTCTTCATCAGGCCATCGGGTAGCGCGCAATCGCGTTCGCAGTGCCGTGATCTCTGATTCAGGAACTTCTATTTTGAATGGAACGATGTCAGTCATGGTATTCAGGGAAACATTTATTCGGGAGGGCTAGTATACATAGTTCGGTTTATTCGGGGGACAGACAGTTTACTTGATTCGGAGTGTTCACAGATGGCTCCGGGGCATTCATTTGCTCCAGCGTCTTCACGTCCCTCCTGGATTCCCTTACTTCCCCCGCAAGCCTGAAGTCTTGTATCTTGTCTTTTGCAGCCTTTGATACTTGCTCCATCGCAGCAGATGACACGCAGGTCGATGCCCGGCGGTGCAATGCCGCGCAGATAGAACAGCGCGCCGCCAATCGGCGGCGTCAGAAAGCTGGTCTGCAGGCAAACCGCGAACAGCACGGTAAACCTCACCGGGTCGAAGGCGAAGCCGGCCACGATCGGCGCGACCAGGGGCAGAAGGATCAGGGTTATGCGTTGCTCTTTATTCCGGCCGTCTCGGTGTCTATTTGTTGAAGGGTACGCTGAATGTGATTGATTTGTTCCGCTTCAAAGTATGGCTCGTTGCACCGACTGCACACCCAAGCAGGGATCGCATCCCATGAAATATGGTATCCGTTCCTGTCTGCCCTGAACGGAGCCGTCTTTTTCTCCATTTTGCCTTTGCAGTGTAAACATTCCATTTCTATTTCCTGGTTTTGTAGTCATTTTCCCAGAGTTCTTCTTCTGGAATATACGCGGTGATGATCGCGAGATAATCTAATTTTGGTGCACACACAACGTGAATACAACGATCATTTAATTTGTGCATCATCAAGCAACTTTCGCCTCTTGGATCGTCGACGTACTCCTCAATTACAAGTCCGTCGAGAACGGTATTTTCTACTTCCACTGGGGTGATCATCCGATCGGGTCGGGACATCTGCAAAATCGCATGCGGAAGAAACAGAATCCGCTGCTGAGCTGAACGAGTTACATCCTTTTTCATCAATTGTGGAGCGGGGCCTCAGGGTCGACGAGTTGTAAGCGCAGCTTTGCCATCGACCAATGATGACCACGTAACGCCCGCGATCCACTGGCTGCGATCGTTCATTCTCGTAGGACAATGCCCTGGATATGTACAAGACATTTCTCGCGTCAGGATCAGAGCCAGTCGAGAAAGAAACCCAGGAGGAAGGTCGCGAATAGAATGCAAATGACGATGCCGTCGGGACCGAATAGATTATTGACAAAATGTCAACAGACAATTATGTTTCCAAATTGGCAATAGCTTTAAGGACTTTTGTTGCACGTAATATCAAGGAGACCTTTTAGCAATGCTGCCCGGTTGTATCCAAACGATGCAGCAGCGATCGATAGAGTTTACAAGGTATTGCGTGCAGGCAATTTCAGGAATCCGGGCGAGTTAAGAAATATTTTTCCTTCACTGGATAACTTTAAGTATAAAGATAAATGGCGGGTCATCGATATTGGCGGTAACAATTTGCGTTTACTTGCATTCATTGAATTCCGCGATAACCGAATGTATGTGAAACACATTGTGACTCATAGCGAATACGACAAACTTTGTACACAATATGCAAAGGAGGCGAAATGAGTTTCTCTACGGTAAAGAAAAAGGCTCAGAGCCTGTTTAAGGAAGCGTCTTATCTACAACAGATAAAGACCACGGGGGAATATGAACAGGCATTGGCGCTCATGGATGAGTTGGTTGAGGACTATGAGAACCAAAAACCGCTCATTGAGCTACTGGCATCATCCATAGAACATTGGGAAACTTCAGCACCCGAATTTAAGCAATTCAATCGCCGCCTCGCGAGTCTGGATGGCGGATTGGCAACGCTGAAAGTGCTCATGGATCAATATGAACTTGGTTTGGCAGACCTGCCGGAAATTGGCAGCAAGTCACTTGTCTGCAGAGTATTAAACGGTGAACGCAGCCTGACCAGGAATCATATTGCTGCCCTTAGCAAGAGATTCGCGGTCAGCCCAGCTTTGTTTTTTGCCTGAGAAGCACTGGAACAATTGGTGGACGATTGTTGAAACCGTAATAGCCGGGTCGAAAATCAATTAAGTAAACTGTCCCCCGATTTGTCCCCCGATTTGTCCTCCGATTTGCGTCAGAAAGGCTCAAAAAAGATTCACATTGAAAAATGCGTAATTTTGTTACACTATGTACAACAATCACATTTTTTGAGATGTAACAATGGCTAGTGCAACTATGGGTGTGCGTTTAAATGAAGATACCAAACATCGGTTGGAAGCGTTGAGCAAAGCCCGCGACAGAACCCCTCATTACCTTATGAAAATCGCGATAGCGCGTTTTCTGGAGACAGAGGAAGCTTTGGAAACAGAACGTCAAATCGTCAAATCCCGATGGGAAAAATACGAACTTACTGGTGAAACTTTTGATCATGCAGATGTAAAAGCATGGGCAGCTAGTGTGCGGCCATCTGGGGCTGAGTCTGCCTGATGGCAATTGTTAGATGGCTTCCAGATGCACTTGACGATCTAAAACGGCTCCACGCTTTTATAGAGCCGCATAGCCCTGCTGCTGCGTCTCGCGCTGTCGATACATTGATCGATTCTGCAGAATCTTTGGCAGAGTTTCCCGAAAAAGGCAGGCCTTGGGAATTAGAAATGGATTTCCGGGAACTGTTCGTCAAATACGGTGCGCGTGGCTATGTCATTCGCTATCGATTTATTGACGATGGGGTTTTTATTGTACGGGTGTGGCATGCCCTGGAAGATCGTTAACCCATGGTTCACACTGTGCCTGGTAAAAAGTGTCCGTGCGATCCCGTTCTACCGCACCGTAACCGATATTCTCGCCGCCGCGCAAGACAAGGTCTCTATTGAGGCATCCACGAGTTAAACTCGAAGAGGGCTCACCAACAACTCAGGAGGGATTGTCCCGCAAGCGGCATGCTGTCGCGTAGCTAACATGATTGTGTTTGACCACCGAATCCTGCAACTTGCTACCGGACACCATACGCCTGCGCAGGCAGCCAGGTTACCAGCGCCTGCCACTGGTAGATGATCACCAGAGCGATGAGCTGAATGACGATGAACGGCGCCACCCCGCGGTAGATGACACGCAGGTCAATGCCCGGGGGCGCAATACCGCGCAGATAGAACAGCGCGCCGCCAATCGGCGGCGTCAGAAAGCTGGTCTGCAGGCAAACCGCGAACAGTACGGTAAACCACACCGGGTCGAAGACGAGGCCGGCCACGATCGGCGCGACCAGGGGCAGAAGGATCAGAGTCAGCTCCAGCCAGTCGAGAAAGAAACCCAGCAGGAAGGTCGCGATGAGTATGCAGATGACGATGCCGTCGGGACCGAACGACAGCCCGAGCAGCGACCCGCGGCCTTTACTTTTAATTTTGAAATCTATCCTGCCACCTGGTATTTCGAATAGTACTGGGTGCGTGGATGCGGCTCAGATATCTTTAAGGATACGCCCGGCCGCAATTGCTTTTACACCATGTCCAAGCATGAAGCTATCCTCGCCCGCATGGATAGTCGTAAGAGTGTCGAGAGCAAGCGCCTCTTGCGCTTTCAGCATCGACGCGGTGACCTTTGGCAAAACCGTACGCTTGATTTCGAATCCATGGAGCTTGCCGCCCTGCGTAACAACCAGGTCCAGTTCGGGACCGGCATGGGTGCTCCAAAAGAAAGCCTGGCTTGCCTGTAGATCCAGGTGTCTGTACAGCTGTTCGATGATAAATCCTTCCCACGACGCGCCAACCTTGGGATGGCCTTCGAGCTGGTGTTGATCACCCAGATCCAGCAACGCGTGGAGCAGGCCGGAGTCTGAGATGTAGGTCTTGGGTGCTTTTACCTGGCGTTTTTTTACATTGGCAAAGTAGGGTTGCAAGGTTCGAACAACAAAGGTCGATGTCAAAATATCGAGATAGTGCTGCGCGGTCTTGTAGTCCGCGCCAAGGGCGCGGGCCATCTCTGAGGCATTCCACAGTTGCCCATGATAGTGAGCCAGCATGGTCCAGAAGCGGCGCAATGTCTGCGCTGTCGTACGAAAGCCCAGTTGTGGCAGGTCGCGCTCCAGAAAGGTTCGAATGAATTGCTCGCGCCACATCATGCTCTCACCATGGCTTTTTGCGAGATAGGAACGGGGAAAACCACCGCGCAACCACAAACGGGACATGTTCTCGTCCCCCACTTCGACCAGATCCACACCGCGCAGCTCATGATACGCAATCCGGCCAGCCAGGGTCTCCGATGATTGCCTCAGAAGCTCCGGGCTTGCGCTGCCCAGCACCAGAAATCTTGCCGGCTTACGCGGTCGATCTGCCAGCACCCTGAGCAGAGGGAATACGTCAGGCAGGCGTTGGACTTCGTCAAGAATGACCAAGCCACGCAAAGGCTCCAACGTGATCATTGGGTCGGCTAGTCGTGCCAGATCTCTCGGGGATTCCAGGTCGAAGCGGGCTACCCGCTTGAAGCGCCCTTGCGCCGCAATCTGGTTCGCCAGTGTTGTCTTACCGACCTGGCGGGCGCCAATAATTGCCACGACGGGAAAGCTCCTGAGAAGCTTGTCGACGATCCGGATATGAGTGGTTCGAATGATAGTCATTCGTGAAAATTAGTAGGTTATATCCTATTTGTCAATATTTAGGCCTCGGGGGTCGATTCAAATAGTCCCCGTAAAGTACACAAACGGAAAAGGGCCATGTGGGAGTGTGGTCACCATCGGTACCGGCGCTGCTTCGATCCTCGATCAGAAGATCTACTCATAGATACACCAGCAGATTTCGAACAATCATCACTGATAACGCCGTTTGCACCAGAAAGATAAGCGCTACCATCCAAGTTACCCACGGGCGTGGTCGAACGCGGGCATCCAGGTGACGTCGATGCAGATATAGCGTCAGAAAACTCTGTATGGGCAACATGAATGCCCCGAAGGATGCTCCAAAAATCACCAGCGCGATTGGCTGCTGATAGGACACGTAAATCAGTGTGCTGATGATCGGCATGGCGATGACGTAACCGGTGATCCACTTTTTGCGCAGTGCAAGGTTTTGTCGATCAATGAAACCGAATGTGACAATCAGGTCTGGAAAAGACCTCGAACCGGCGCCGATACCCGACAGTACGGTTGAGAAAAGAATGCAGAACGCACCGAAGCTGAAAAGCCAATAGGACCAGGGACCAAATGTTTTTGTATACATGCCGGAGAGGACATGGATGGTTTCAGCCCCCTGCGGCAATACGCCAAGACGGTGCAGCACGCCGGCGCCAAGAAAATAAAACGATAGTGTTGCACAGGTCAGGATAACCAGCGTGACCCAGACATCCGTCTGCACAACCCGAATCCAGCCCTTCGCACGACTTGTCCAACCTGCAGCGTCTCTGTCTCCGCCGACGAAGCTCGGATAACCCTTTTCCACACACCAGTAGGTATAGGCCGTTATCTCACCCGCCGCGACCCCCGTCGCCCCATACATGGCAAGCGCGAGCACGGCGTACTCAAGTGGAAAATCGAAGTTGAAGCCAGACCGCAGATCTGCGGCGGTGGCGCGAAATTCCGTCCCCTGCATCAGCAAGGCCGATACGATGGTGGCAAACGTAAAGGCGATGACGAGCGCTACCATGATCTTTTCGAGCCGCGCATAGCGACCTGACCATAGGATCAGCATAACGGCAATCGCTGCAATACCCGTTGCCCACGCGCCATCAATAAAGTCAGGCAGCAACAGGCCCAGGGCCTGCCCGGCGCCGCCGATAATGCCACCGGCGCCGAGTAATCCGGGGACAAAACCGATGAGTCCGAGCCACACAGGCCAGGCGACCGGACCGTGGGGGCCGGGCAGTTTACCGGGTATCCGGTTCAATGCCCGCAAGTAGGTGTCACCACTGGTCACTACATAACGCGCCAACTCCGCCTGGATCAGTGATTTGACCCAGCATGAAAACAGGACCCACCAGAGCATAACGAAGCCGACCGCCGCTCCTAATCCTGCTGTCAGCAGAATTTCACCGGAACCAACGATTGATCCGGAGACAACGATCCCCGGACCGAGGTATCTCATGCGACCGAGAAAGGTCGTTGGGGGTTCCCTGACTCTGCCATGCTGGATAGTATATGGATCGTGTACCGTTCGTTGCACTTTGGTTGCCTTATTGTGATTATTCCCGAAGCATGCGACAGGGCGACAACTCGCTAATGCCCTGCAATTTGTTGTTCAGTGAGAAAGGCTACATCGCCCAACTTTGGTTATCAAAAGAGGTCAACTATCCTGACACAGGGGGCTCGTTGGCAGGTATGCTGTCCAGGAAAGCGATAGGTGTTGGCTCAGGTGTTTCGGCGGAAGCAGGCTCAGGCGTCCCAAGCACCGATAACAACATGTTGGCGGAGCCAAATGCTGTTAGACGAATGACCAGGGTTTACTCCGGCACTATACTCCGACCCCGCCGTCTGTCTTCGAATGCATCCGTGATCAGTTTGACCTCAGCCGCCCTGAGTCCCTCTACGCGGTAGATCCGTGGACCCAGGACGAGCATCTGCGGATTATCTGCGGAGTACACGGGCCATTCTATGAGTCCCTCCACAGACGGGTTCCCTGTCTTTGCGAAGTTCGTCCAGATCTGCATCATCAGTGTCGAAAAACGCCTTTCCTCCGGGAGATCGTCGATCTTGCCTTGATTAAGCAAGCCCAAGTTGCCCAAAATGTAGGGTACCTCTGCCACATGAAAAGCCTTCAACCTCGTATTTCCCTGGATCGATGGATGCCAGTTCCACCAGTAGAGATAAACATCGCCTTTGATTCTGGCCATCATATCGGCCCAGACGCGCATCGGCTGCGTAAAAAGGTAATCGGTCACGAAATCAATGTATGACTGCCTTGCCCGTTCAGGTGTCGAGACCGGGTAGTGTTCATAAGCCTGCTCGCCCACCTCAGGTACGTTGGGTTGTCCCACTGCTGCCACTTTCTCTGCCATGAGGCTGCGGTAGTCTGGTCTCGTCGCAATCTGAGGATCCAGCAGATCAGCCAGCATATCAGGGTGGAAGGGGCTCGCTTCATCTGCATTTGAACCGATCAGCACTGGTACGTCCGCTTGCTTACCCTGGCTGAAGATATCGTAAACAGATTCCGGGAGAACAAACCCATCGACAATCGTAAACCATTCCCATTTCGCGACCTCATCGATAGCTCCAAGCCGGCGCATGATTGCCTTCGCAGGCAGTTTTCTGAGACTGGCCAGATCGAGCACCTCGCCACCGGCAAAAGCGGTCGCCATTTTCTGACCCCAGGCTTCGGCTGACGGTGCGTAGCTGGTAGGTTGTTTCAGGTAGGTCAGAGGCAGGAAACGAGCACCACTTTGGCCAATAACCTTGTGAAAGAGACCGCGGGCGATGGGACTCGCCTGTAATACATTCGTACTCATTGATCCCGCTGACTCTCCAAAGATGGTGACATTGCCGGCGTCTCCGCCAAAATTGCTGATGTTGTCTCGGACCCAGCGTAACGCCGCGATCTGATCGAGATAACCCTGGTTTCCCGAGTGGCCGTTGTTCTCCTCGGTGAGTTCGGGATGCGCAAAGAAGCCGAAAACTCCCAGTCGATAATTGATGGTGACTAAAACGACACCCATCTTGGTCAGTTCATCACCGGGATAGAGGGCACCGGCGCCTTCCATAAGCCCGCCACCGTGGATCCAAACCATCACGGGCAGCCTGTCATCTGTCGATGTCGCCCGCGTCCAGACATTCAGGTGAAGGCAATCCTCATCCATCAAATCACGTGGTGTTGCAGCGAACCAGAAATCGCTTGTACCACTTTTATTCGGTTCAAAACACGATCGAAACCGGTCTGCGCCGAGAACACCCGGCCACGCCTCTACTGGTGCCGGTGGCGCCCAGCGGCGTTCGTTTACGGTCGCAGCCGCGTAAGGGACACCGAGATACCGCTTCAACCCGTCTGTATCAGCCACGCCCTCGATCCAGCCACCCTCAACCTTGACCCGTTCATTGACGGGAGAAGCAACAGCTTGAATGGTTGCCACGCCTAAAAGCAAAGCAAGTGCAACAGCCAACTGTGCTTTCATCGCTCTTCTCCCGCCGCCGCTCATCCTAGAAATGCCATTCCGCTCTCAAACCGATGGTTCGCGGCCGCAGTGTATAAAAACGGTTAAAAGTATAGGTATCCGGATTCACGTAGATGAAATTGCGGTTATCCAACACATTTTCACCAAACAGCACCAGGGTGACCTTATCCATTTCCCAGCCGACCTGGAGATTCACATTTTCGTAGGCATCCGTATATTGAAAGTTCGCGTTGGGAGCCTGTGTAAGCGAACCATTTTGATTGGGCGGTCCATTCGGGTAGTCACCGGCATACTGCACGTCCACCCTTCCATAGATGGCACCACCGCTCTGTAACGGGTAGGTGTACTGCGCAAAGCCAGAGAACTGTTCCTCAGGAGCGGGCAGCGGGCTACCCTTGACAAAGCCGGCCTGGAAAGCCTGCTCCTGGGTCAAAGACACAATTTCCGCAGATGCCAAGGTGAGGTTCAGACCAAGTTGCAGGTTGGCGGTGGGCCAGTAAAGCAACTCCGCTTCTATCCCTTTCGATTCCACATCGCCTGAATTACCGGTATAAGCATTTCCCCCCGTCCTGGCGGTAGCCGGGCGAACTAAGGGTATCTGTGCGTCCGTCCAGTCGATGAAATAGGCCGCGACATTGGCCTGCAATCGACCATCCAGCCATCGCGTCTTCGCACCCAGTTCATAGTTCCAAAGTTCATCGCCGTCAGCCGCTAGCGGAATCGGCGAGGCGTCTGGATCATCGTTGATACCCGGTAGTAACGCATTGGCGTTCGGGTGCGGACGACGGAAACCCCGTGCCGCTGAGAAATACAACGTTTGGTCATCGTTGGGCTGCCAGTTGAGGATGAACTTCGTTGTCGTCGCGTTTTGCTTACCTGTGGTGGTAGGGAGCGCGGGATCGGGTGTCGAGGTCGCGACGCCGCCCACCCCTCCGCCAATCAAGTCAAAAAGATTGGTAGACCAGCCTTTGGCGGTTAATCCGTCCTTGTACTCGAACTCGGTGTAGCGAACCCCTGCCGTCAGACTCAGCGTCTCTGTGAATCGATAAGTCAACTCGGCGAAGATTGCCGCCTCCTTGCTTTCAATGTCGCGGACATTAGGGTCCATACCGACATGACTCGGCAAGATTGGCATCGCGTTCGACAGCGCCGAATAATCGATTCCCTGAGAATCCAGGAACTCCCCTGTCGTGTGGATATCGCCAAGCAAATCGGTTTCACTATTTAGATAAAAAAGGCCTGCCAGCCACTCGACGTTGCCGCCCTGTGAAGAGACCAGGCGAAGTTCCTGCACGATAGCATCATGGCTTATGTTTTCATCGGTCCAAAACGGCCATCCCACATCGACGCCGTCCAGATCCAGATCATAGTAAGTCTCATGATTCGACCAGGAGGTGGAGGAAACGAGTTGCGCCCATGTAAAATCATACTCGAAGATAAGGTTGAAGCGGTCCATCTCAACCCAATTTCCTACCTCCATTGGTTGCTGTCCCGCTACGTAATCTCCGACAACATCAGGGGCTCCAACAACACCATCACGGAGCGGCGGCACAGGAAAATACTCCCCCGCGGTTAAACCATTGGGATGATCTATGTCGTCATGCGCGATGGAGAAGGTGAGCGCGGATCGATCGTTCGGTTCCCAGCGAAGTGAAGCGCGCGCACCCCACTCTTCCGAACGATTATAGTCTTTTTGGAACGGTGAGCCGAAAAAACCCGCGTTATCGAGCCAACCTTCCTCGTTCACCACATAACCCACAAGGCGCAGTGCCGCACTGTCAGAAAGAGGTACATTAACCATCCCATTGTATCGGTGCCGGGTACCACCCTGGGCCGTCGAGGCTGCTTCTACTCGAACCGACGTATCGAACCCATCCAGGTTTGCCTTGTTGGTGATGATGCGAACTGCGCCGCTTAGAGAACCGGCCCCGAAGGACGTTCCCTGGGGTCCCCTCAAGACTTCAACGCGTTCTATGTCATACAATCGGTGATTGGGTGTGGTAATATTCATGCTAACCACGGGCACGTCATCGTAATACACGTTGACTGGATACATATTGCCGGGGCTGCCTATGGCTGAGGTGCTCTGGATACCCCTGATGGTAAACTTTTGATAGTTCCCGGAACCCGAAACGGTCACCCCCGGCGATCGCCGGCCAAAATCTTCGAAGTTCTCGATCCCCTGGCGATACAGATCTTCCGTCGTGAACGCCGTGACGGCGATAGGTGTATCCTGCAGCGACGTGTCGCGCTTGGTGGCTGTGACGACGATCTCCTCAATTACCACCTTATTCGAATCGGCGGTTGCTTTCGTCTCTCGCTCTGCCGCCAATGCACTGCCGCCCGTAAACACACTCGCTAGCATCGCCAGCAGCCCCGCTTTTTTCTTCATATTCTTCTTATTATTCATGGTTGAACCCCCTTCTGTTGGGCTGGATGTCAGTGGCCGTATGGCTACCGTTGTCTCAACGACATAGACATATTCGAGGGGAGTGTCTGCCAGCAGCACGTTGAACGCCTGAGACGGGGTCAATGTCCCTGACAGAGCGGGCGCCTTCAGGCCTTCCGTGAATTCGCTGTAGAAGGCGATCTTCAGGTCGAACCTTTCGGCCACCTGCTGCAGCGACTCGGCGAGCGGCTGCGCCGGCAGGTCGAATTCCTTTGCAGTCTCCTCGGCGGAGATCGTCACGGAACCGATTAGCAACGCTGCTGCCGCAGTGATCCACTGCAAATAATGTTGTGCACTGCGCAGGGCAATTATTCCGGTGCTACGTTTCAGCATCCTCTCCCTCAATGGGGTGGATGGGACGATGCATGGATTTGGCCCCTCAACAGCATGAATTAGTTTATACGCAGTCGATCGCGGTGCAGCACTCGGTGGCCGTCCTCCGTCTCTTGCACGCGAATGGGCTCAAGTCCATTGAGGACCATGAGCAGGGCGTCGGGATTGTTGATGTCGAATACACCGGTAATGTGCCGATTGGTCAATTCAGGATCGCCAATCAGCAGGCGCGTGCGGTTGTAGCGGTTGAATTCCGCGACAACTACCGTCAGTGTTTCGTCTTCGAACACCACACGTTGCTCAGTCCAAGCAGTGACCTTCTTAAGGTTGGCTGGTAACGGGGTGGAAACACGATCTTTGGTCAGTGCTACCTGCTGTCCAGCCGATAGTTCCATGGGTTCTGCAGGCAGTAGCGGGAGGCTTGGGTCGGAGATAGGTTGGGACCGTTTTATGGCAACGCGACCTTCGACGACAGCGACCAGGGTGTCTGCTTTGCGGCGGTAAACCGAAAAGCGTGTGCCAATCGCCTCGACGGTGACATCACCGATTTTCACCCGGAACGGTCGCGCCGGGTCTTTAGCTACATTGACCAGTAACTCTCCGCGCAGCAGTTCGACTTCCCTTAGCGTCGGTGTCATAGAGATCTCGACGTGGGATTCCGTATTGAGTTCGATAGAAGAGCCGTCCGTAAGCAGGACAAAGCGTTGCTCGCCCAGCACCGTAATAAAAGACGTCGGGTCCGCCGGCGCCCGCGGGGATATCTGCCAACCGAGCCATCCTGTCAGGCAAACGGCAGCGAGTATCACCGCCACCGCTGCAAGCCTGCGACTGCCTGGGTTTGCGTGCTGCCGCGCGCCTCTCTGAGCGCCTCTCGATGGTAACGCCAGTTGTGGTATCTCCACCACCTTGGAATCTATACTATTTAAAACGTCCGCTACCCAGTCGGGTTGCATGGCGTCTTTGAGTTCCGCACGCAAGGCAGTCATGCGCAGAAATTCCTCGACGTGCACCGGCGAACGCAGCAGCCATTCGGCAAACGCCCGCCGTTCTTCTACCGGTGAATTGGCTGCAAGCCGGTCCAGCCAGTCACCCGCGGTTTCTGTCACCTCGATAGGAATGTCTTCGTTCATCATTTCCTTTTACGGCCATACGGTTCTCCTGCAGTCTCAATCCCGGCCAGCGCGACCCGCGTCGCTGCGTATCCTTTAGCAATATAGCGTTTAACTGCCCGTCGGCTGACGCCCATGTGCTCAGCCACCTGTTCGTAGGTCATGTCCTGCTGCACATGTAACACCATGGCACTGCGCATTGCCGACGGTAGCGCCTCCAGGGCCCGGCGCATTGCTGCCTGGCGTTCTGTCTGCGCGGCAGACTGCTCCGGGTCCTGATCAGATTCCATTGTCTCCAGCGCATCACTACTGTGCTCAAGAGCCTGCGCCGCGCGGAGTCACCATTCCTCCGCGACATTGAGGGCAACCCGATAAACATACGACGATGGGTCGCTGATCAACTCCGGCTGTTCGACCCGTAGCAGGCGCAGGTACACCTCCTGGGCCAGGTCCTGCAGGTCCTCCGTACGACCCAGACGGCTATTTAGAGCCGTTATGATCTGCGGCTGGGACTCAAGGTACCAACGCGCCAGCGTCTTTTTCGTATTGTCAGAAATAGTGACGCCCTCGCATATGAAGCGGATTTACATCATATACCATATTATGTCCGGCTTGGTTCACATCGTAATTGCCGGACTATTGTTTTAGATGGGGTGAGTACCGGGTTTGGCCCCCGGTGAAGACATCAAGAGTCCTGACTCTGACCCGTATCTCTAAACTCATTGGTAATATCGGCATATATTCACATATTACGTTGTTTTTTTGTGATTAATATGCAATTATTCCCATCTCAGTAGTGCAGCAGAAGGTCTTGGAGAGTGTACAGAGAAGCACAGCACTATCTCCAGAAGTGGAAGGCGAGCGACAATCGCAAACCTCTGGTCATCAGAGGGGCCAGACAGGTAGGCAAGACCTGGCTTATGACGTGGTTCGGACAATCCGCCTACGAAAACTATGCCTATGTCAATTTTGACGGCAATGATCGCATGGCGCATCTCTTTTCCGGCGACCTTGATGTCAAGCGTATAATCGCGGGACTTGCAATCGAGACCGGTGTCACTATAGAACCGGGGAAGACTCTGCTGATTTTTGATGAGTTACAGGAGGTCCCCCGGGCCTTAACGTCACTTAAATACTTCTGCGAAAATGCACCGGAGTACAATGTGATGGCGGCAGGCTCACTGCTGGGAGTGGCTCTGCATGCCGGTACCTCGTTTCCCGTGGGTAAAGTCGCTTTTCTTGACCTGTACCCGATGAGTTTTCTGGAATTCCTGGAGGCTGTTGGCGAGAATGGCCTGGCGGAGCTGTGTACGCAAAGAAACTGGGATCTGATCGCACCTTTCCGGGGGAAATACGAGGAAATACTCAAGCAGTATTATTTCGTGGGCGGGATGCCGGAAGCCGTCTCAACATTCCATGAGCGTCGCGACTATATTGCAACTCGAGAGATTCAAACCCGGATACTGGCTTCGCTGGAGCAGGACTTTTCCAAGCATGCGCCCAACGCGATCGTGCCGAGAATACGCATGCTCTGGAACTCGATTCCATCACAGTTAAGTAAGGAGAATCGAAAGTTCATCTTTGGCCTCGTCCGTAAAGGCGCTCGTGCCCGCGAGTACGAAATGGCGATGTCGTGGCTCATCGACTGTGGATTGATCCACAAGGTAACGCGAATTACCAAGCCAGGCATGCCCCTCAGGGCCTACGAAGACCTTAAATCGTTCAAGCTGTTCGCTTTGGATGTGGGATTGCTGGCGGCGATGACATCCCTGGATGCACGAACCCTGCTCAATGGCAATGATGTCTTCACAGAATTCAAAGGATCACTGACCGAGCAGTACGTACTGCAGCAACTGAAGTCCACTTGCCAGATGCCGGTGCATTACTGGAGTCACGACAAGGGGATGGCAGAGATTGATTTCGTTATACAGTATGCCAGCATGATTATCCCGATCGAAGTGAAGGCGCAGACCAACCTGCAGGCCAAAAGCCTGAAGTCATACCGTTCCCGCTATAGTCCGCCTCTGGCCATCAGGACCTCCCTCGCCGGTTATCATGTAGATGAAGGACTGGCAGACATTCCACTCTACGCGTTATACCGGCTGGACGAAACGATCGACGAAATAATGGGTTGAATTCCGGCAGAGAATCAGCCGTCGTTTCCTGGATTTACCCTGGCACTTTACTCCGACCCCAGAATTCCCTGGATTTACCCTGGCACTTTACTCCGACCCCAGAATTCTGGTATCTGACTCTGACCCCAGAATTCCAACGTAGCGGCGATAATGTCCGTCCGCCGTGTTCATGAGTTGAGCATGGGATCCCTGTTCTTTTATCATGCCGTCTTCAAGGAAGACGATATGGTCCGCACGCTGGATTGTGGATAGACGATGGGCAATCACGATCAGCAATCTGTCCCTGGATATCTGATCGAGCGATTTGAACAGCAGATTCTCTGACTCGGGATCCAGCGCGGCGGTCGGTTCATCGAGAATCAGGATTTTGGCATCCCGGATGAGGCCACGTGCGATACAGAGTCGTTGCTGCTGTCCCACGGACAGAGTGCTGCCTGATCGACCCAGTATCGTATTGATTCCTTCCGGCATGTCATCGATGAAAGAACTGCAGTCTGCCATCGTCAGGGCGTTAATGATTTCATCGTCAGATGCCCCAGGATTGGCGAGTAGCAGGTTGTCACGAATACTTTCCGCGAGCAACATGTGCTCCTGGAAAACATAGGCTACATGACTGCGGACACTGTCAATATCCAGATCCTGCATGTCTTTTCCGTCAACCAGAACGCGTCCACGAGACGGCTTCAGGAAACCGGGCAACAGGTATGCAAGACTGGTTTTCCCGGCGCCGGATGGTCCGACGAATGCGATCACCTGACCCAGAGGCAGATCCAGCGTTATGTCGGTAAGCGCCTTCCTGCCGTCCGGATAGGCATAGTCGACGTGGTCAATCTGAACTCCTCGAGAAATCGATGTAAGCGTATCGCCTTTAGTCTGATCATCGTCAGATTCATAATCGATAAAGAAGAATATCCTTCTGGCAGGCGCCACTCTACCCTGCAGATTAAGCCAGAAACCCCCGATCTCAATCGCACCAATGACAATCCCGAAGAAGATGCCGAACAATACGCCAAAGTCTCCGGCGGACATTGTCCCCTCTATAATATTATTAGTAAACAGTATGCCGACATAAGTGATTATGATGAGTACTGCAATGCCACCTGCAAGAAACAGCAGACCGCCCACAACCAGTGACACCCGTTCCCGGAAGTAGGATTCCAGGCTGCGGCCGGCAAATTTCTCGATTTCCTGCTGCATGCCGCCCAGACTTTGCACCGCATCAATATTGCCCACCGTTTCTTCCATTGCGTTCGTGGTTGCCGACCCTGCGGATCGCTTGGTCTGATTGATGCGGCGCATCAGGTTCGACGCGGGAAAGGTCAGGATGAATATCAGCGGCATCACACTCCAGGCGAGCCACACCAGCGTCGGGGCTGAAGTGTTGTATGAGTACTGGATCAGGTACATATTGATGAGGGAACCCAGGATCGCGAAAAAGAGCGCCAGGGTCATGTCAAGGGACGCCGTGGGAATGCTCGCGGTGTCGTACAGCACACGGTAAATGGAGTCTCCCGTACGTTTTTCCGACAATGTGACCATGGGAAGACGAGTAAGACGATTGAACAGCCCAGTTCGCAGGTTATCTGCGATGCGCTGACTCAGACGTACACTGATCCAGTATTCAATCAGGCCCAGGATTCCGCCGGTTTCCGCAAACCCTTCGCTGATCTTGTTTTCGGCTGAAGCGGTTTCATCCTGCCCGGTCAGGGCATGGCCAAATAACCCGACCTCCAGCTCTCCTGCCCGGGTACCGATAATAATGAGGGCGACAAAGTATCCCATGGTCAGTGTGAACATGATCTCGAGGGGCGTCTTGCCTTCGAGAAAGTTAATAATCGGATTCATGAACGGCGGATAGGGGTTCTCGTTGTCGCTAAAGGATTTCTGCAGCAATACGTTGTCAATCACGATTTTACCGAGCCAGGGCAGTAGCAGACCGGGGAACACCATGACCAGCTGAAACAGGAACTTGGCGGTAAACAGCACGCGGACGCCATACAGCAGTTTAAGGCAGCGAACCAGCAGCCTGAAGGCCTCGCCGGAGGATATCTCCGTTTCCAGGTCGATCCGGTCGTCATGGTGATGTTCACCGATGAACTTGTCTACGACGCCATCTTTGACCACTTCACTCATGGTTCTTCCGTCAGCTTCATTGCCGAAGCCTGACTGGCCATGACAAACTCGAAATACCGGCCCTCGTTCGCCATCAGCTCTTCGTGACTGCCGACCTCCACGACTCGGCCATTCTCCAGAAAGACGATCTGATCTGCGTTACGAATGGTGGAAAGGCGGTGGGTGATGAGAAATAAGATTTTATCGTATCCCCATTCACCGAGATTGTGCATGACGGCGAGTTCTGTTTCTGCATCCAGGGAAGCGGTTGGTTCGTCAAGGATCAGGATGGGAGTGTCGCGAACTATCGCCCGGGCAAGAGACAGTCGCTGGCGCTGTCCGGTGGACAACTTGCCACCACGCTCACCCAGTTCGGTGTCGTAGCCCTCCTCCATCTCGTTGATAAACGTATCTGCACAGGCTATCCGCGCAGCCTCTTCAATCGCAGGACGCGTAGCATTCCTGGTGGCATAACCGATATTGTCTGCGACGGTCGCTGCAAACAGCACGTTTTTCTGCAAGGCTATCGCGGTGTTGTCGCGAATATCCTGGACCAGCATGTCACGCAGGTCGGTATCATTGATGACAACCTGTCCCTGGTCGGGATCATAGAGACGCAGCAGCAGCGACATCAGAGTGGACTTGCCAGCACCGCTGCTGCCGACGATGGCTGTGATCGTTCCTACCTCGGCATGCAGCTCGATACCACTCAGGACTGGCTGACCGGATTCGTAGGAAAAGTGGACGTTGCGCCACTGCACCGAGGTGATGGGCGCAGGGAAATCTACCGGTGTCTCCGAATCCACGATGTCCGCTTCCAGATCCAGAAGATAAAACGCCCGTTCAAGACCAATAAAAAGATCCTGAAGCAGTGCCCATCGTCTAACCAGTCCTGTGGCGCTGAATAGCGCCCCGGATAGTCGACTCCGGGCATCCTGAAACGCACCCAGATTCCAGACGGCGTAACCGATAATAGTGGCCACCGCAGCTCCGAGAAAGGTCTCCCGTTCGTCAAGAACCCAGGCAATAATCACGTATTCTGCACCGATAATCAGTGCAGCGCTCAGCGAGGTCACCAGGATATTCAAAACAACGATGGTCAGTCGCAGATACAGCGCCGCATCCAGTGCTTTCTGGGAATCCATGTGAAATCGATTGAGGATTCGGCGTTCCCCCTGATTTGCCTTGACCACCTTCAATGCCGTCATGGATTCCTGCAATCGCGAGGTAAGGTCGCTGTTGGTTACCCGATTCTCCAACGCCCGATAGCGCAGCTGCGGTGTCGCCCAGACAGTCAGCACAACCATCGGGACCATCACGGCAATACAGGCGGCCGCGATACGCGGATCGAAGAAGATGACGAACAGCAGTGCTACCGCCACACCGTAGAGGCCAGTGATCGGTCCGATGATGGCTTCCTGTATCAGACTGGTGATGGTCGAGCTGTCCTTGTAAATCCGGAAGATGGCGTCTCCCACCCGTGATTGCGCGTGAAACTTGAGCGACAGTTGTTCCGCCTTGGTCATCATCGCCACACGAAGGTTCTGGTTGATCATCTGCCAAATCCAGATGTTGTAATAAATAAGTACGGCTCCCATGGGGATGAACAGAATCGCCAGCACTACGAACCAGATCATGAAGCGATTACGCACCACCTTGCGCTGTTCCGGACTGAGGGTCTCACTGAGGTTGACGTTGTCTTTGATGTCCGTACCAATATAGGAATCATCCACGAACAGTGCTGCTGCCTGTAGCGGCTGCAGCTTGTCTCCAACCAGAATCTTGTTATTGAAGAGATCAGTGGCGACAAGGCCAACACCGGCGAGCACCAGCATAATAAAGGTGGTAAAGCCAAATAGAATCAGCAGGTGTTTGACCAGTGGTCGCATGAACGGCCAGGCCTTCAGCGTCAACTGAACGATCCTTCGCAGACTGATTGCTGGCAGTTCAGCCAGATTGACTTCGGTGGCACTCATGTCTGTCGGACTGATCCAGAAATACGCTCAGCGCCAAGTTTGTAGACTTGACGCAACTGTAAAGCAAAACATGGCTCAAGGATATTGGCGTCAGACATCTCCCAACGGCACAACAGGTTTAATACTGTTTGATATTCATCACGCCAACAAAGGGTTAGTACCAGGCACGAAGAATTTTAGACAGCAATACGGGCGCCTGACCGGTGTTAGTGCGCAATCTTAAACCAGATTTACTCCGGCACTTTACTCCGACCCCAATAATTTTTGTCTATTGGGCAAGTTTGGAACTTGCAACCCGATTTAGGCTAACACCAGATTCAGCGGCTTTTACTGCTAGTTTACGGTGAACTTCTGGTGGCACACGAACCATAAACTTGCCACTATAGCTTTTTGTTGCGATTGCGGGTGGGACATCCTCGCCGTTTGTTTCGATGTCTTTTATGCACTGTCGAACAACTGTGCGGATACCTTTTAGCGCGTCTTCCGGGGTCTCGTCCAACCAGCTAAGGCTCGGAAACTCTGCACACAGTCCAACGAATTCCCCATCTTCCTCAGACCAGGTTACTCGATAGGTGTATTTGTCAGATTCACGAACCATTATTCATCTCCAATCGATCCAGGGCCAGTAGAACCTGTTTTACCTGATCAGGTTTTGCCATTCCCTTCTTGCCTTGAATGTTAACCCTTGGGTCACCCCGCCAAGGGGTTTCATAAATACAGTGGCTGGTAGAGTTGTGTCTTGGCGGACCAAAGAAGCGTTTACAGACCTTCTTTAGATCGTTAAATCGAATTCCTCGCGGATTCGACTTCATTTCTTTCAAGATCTTTTCTATATTTGCCACAAATTTATAGTATTACTAATGATACTATTGATCAAGTGGGAAAATATACTTGCCGAGGTTTACTCCGGCACTTTACTCCGACCCCAATAGTTCCCAACGGCACAACAGGTTTAATACTGTTTGATATTCATCACGCCAACAAAGGGTTAGTACCAGGCACGAAGAATTTTAGACAGCAATACGGGCGCCTGACCGGTGTTAGTGCGCAATCTTAAACCAGATTTACTCCGGCACTTTACTCCGACCCCAATAATTTGACCCCAATAATTTTTGTCTATTGGGCAAGTTTGGAACTTGCAACCCGATTTAGGCTAACACCAGATTCAGCGGCTTTTACTGCTAGTTTACGGTCTTCTGGTGGCACACGAACCATAAACTTGCCACTATAGCTTTTTGTTGCGATTGCGGGTGGGACATCCTCGCCGTTTGTTTCGATGTCTTTTATGCACTGTCGAACAACTGTGCGGATACCTTTTAGCGCGTCTTCCGGGGTCTCGTCCAACCAGCTAAGGCTCGGAAACTCTGCACACAGTCCAACGAATTCCCCATCTTCCTCAGACCAGGTTACTCGATAGGTGTATTTGTCAGATTCACGAACCATTATTCATCTCCAATCGATCCAGGGCCAGTAGAACCTGTTTTACCTGATCAGGTTTTGCCATTCCCTTCTTGCCTTGAATGTTAACCCTTGGGTCACCCCGCCAAGGGGTTTCCAGTGGCTGGTAGAGTTGTGTCTTGGCGGACCAAAGAAGCGTTTACAGACCTTCTTTAGATCGTTAAATCGAATTCCTCGCGGATTCGACTTCATTTCTTTCAAGATCTTTTCTATATTTGCCACAAATTTATAGTATCCTATTGATCAAGTGGGAAAATATACTTGCCGAGGTTTACTCCGGCACTTTACTCCGACCCCAATAGTTCCGACCCCAATAGTTCTCGACCCCAATAGTTCTAACCAACACCGTCCTCCGAGTCCAGACCGATGAGCGCTCGTCCCACCGCTCTGAAATGAGCCGGTCGTGCTTGAATTTGTTGAGTGACTGCATGAATATCCTGGAAGGTCCTGTACACCGGGTGATCGTCGAAGATCCCGTCACTGCCAGCGAGTTCGTAGATCTTGTCAACTACAGTCCCGGACGTACGCATAGCGTTAGTGGCTGCCAGTCTGAGCCGTGTCCGCACCGCACCGGAAGGGAGTCCTTCGGTTTCATGGAGATAGGCACACTCCTCGGCGATTTCCAGCAGGAAAGCACGGGCAGAACCCCACATGGCTTCTGCCTGGGCAAGACCGACGTGAATCATGCTGTCTTCCATTAACTTTCGGTTACCGAATGCAGGAACCTTGTCCTGAGCCAGTTCAATGAGCGAATCAATGGCATGACGGGCAATGCCCAAACCAACAGCACCGAAGGAACTGGCAAACAACAGACCACCGGGAAGACCAGTTGCAACCCCACAGTGAGCGCGAAATATATTAATGGGAAAGATATGACCGTGAGGGACAACAATGTCACTCGCTCGATACTCACGACTGCCGGTGCCACGAAGACCCGTCACATTCCAGCCGTCTCCCAGATCAACATTTTCTTTGGGGACAATACACATAACAGGGCTGGTGCTACCGTCTTCACCAGGCAGATCGGCCATCGCGCCCAGCCAGTCCGCATGCATACAACCGCTCGCAAAGCGCCAGTGTCCGGTTAGTCGAAAGATGCCATCTGTTTCAACGGCTTTACAATTCATGGGTGTACCGGTAGAAACCACTGCCGCTGGATTCTGCCCCCAGATCGTGTTGGCAAGTTCAGGTGGCAAGCCGTCGGCACAGTGCGTAAACACGCCACCCTGACCGACACACCACCCGACACTGCCATCCGCTTCTGCAATCGCCTCAATGCATCGGATGTACTTTGGCAATGGAAGCTGACTGCCGCCCAGTGATCGGGGTAGCAGTAAACGGAATAAACCCGCCTGCTTCAATTCATCAGCGAGTTGCGGCGGTAACTCACGGCGCTCAGTAATCTCTTGTTCACTACTGCGGATTCGCTCAGAGAAACTCCGGGCAAGCTCGAGTTCGGGAAATGTTGTGCGGTGTCTTTCGGCTTTCATTCGAATAGTGGGGTCAGAGTCAAGTGCCAGAGTGGAGCCAGAGTGGGGCCAGAGTGGGGTCGGAGTCAAGTGCCAGAGTAAAACTCGACAATAGCAGAGTGGGGTCGGAGTCAAGTGCCAGAGTAAAACTCGACAATAGCCATAAGAAAGTTTTACTCTGGCACTTGACTCCGACCCCATGTTCATGGCACTTGACTCCGACCCCATGTTCAATGTGGCACTTGACTCCGACCCCATGTTCATGGAGCGATTCCCATTGAATGCAGAATGAACGCATATTCTTTGGCGGATTCTCTCAATGACTCGAGTCGACCCGATTTCCCACCATGTCCAGCACCCATTTCCGTGTTCAGCAACAGTACATTGGCATCTTTCTTGAGAGTTCTCAGCTTTGCTACGAATTTCGCGGGCTCCCAGTAGGTAACCCTGGGGTCGTTGAGTCCCGCGGTCACATAAATCGGCGGATAATCTCCTTCAATCAATTGATCGTAAGGAGAATAGGACTGGATGTATTCAAACGCTTTGGCATCTTCTATGGGATTGCCCCATTCCGGCCACTCCATAGGGGTAAGCGGCAACGATGTATCCAGCATAGTATTGAGAATATCGACGAATGGAACGTGAGCCACAACTGCTCCCCACAACTCAGGCGCCTGGTTGATCGCCGCACCCATCAGGGAGCCACCTGCACTGCCTCCGGCAATTGCGATTCGACCCTGACGTGTGTATTTTTCGTCGATCAGGTACTTCGCAACATCCACGAAATCATTGAACGTATTCGTTCGTCTGGACAACTTTCCAGCTTCATACCAGTGATACCCCATCTCGCTTCCGCCTCGTATGTGAGCGATCGCATATACAAAACCCCTGTCCAGTAATGAAATCCTGACAGTTCCAAACGATGGGTCCATACTCGCGCCATAAGCGCCATAGCCATAGAGGTAGAGAGGTGCTGATCCGTCCAGGGACGTTTCCCGTCGGTAAACAATAGTTACCGGGACCAACGTTCCATCGCGAACCTGAACCATTCGACGTTCCGTTTTATAACTGTCGGATTCGTATCCGGATGGAATCACCCGCACTTTACGTACGATCAGCTTTTTTGAATCGAAGTCATAGTCATACACAGTGTCTGGCGTTACCAGTGACGAATAACCGATTCGCAGTTGAGCAGGATTCGACTCCGGGTTTGAGCCAGGATAAGCGTTATAAGCCTGCTCGGGGAATTCAATTGAATCGAGCTTGCCCTGTGAGTTGATCAACAGTATCTGATCGAGCCCATTCTCTCTGGCTGATAACACCATGCGGTTGTCAAAACCCGACACACCGGTGATGTATCTCTCATTCGTACCCTCCAGGAGGGTTTTCCAATTTTCCCTCCCGGGATGTTGATCCTCAGCTACGACTACCTGGAAATTTTTATGCTGATCGTTCGTACGGATGACGAATCGTCCAGGCTGATGATCCACATGGTATTCATGATCCTGACGACGTGGTTCTATCAACCTGGTTTCCGGATCAACCGTACCGAGTGACAGGTACCGGACTTCCGAGGTGACGTGATCGCCCGTAGAGATTAATGCGTATTGTCTGGATGTGGATCTGTCCAGGTCCACAAAGAACCCTTCGTCATGCTCATCATAAATGATGATGTCATCTTCTACCGGGGTTCCTGACAGATGCATTCGCACCTGGTATGGACGCCACTGATCGTTCACAACGACATACAGGAAACCACTGCTATCGGACCACCAGACAGGATTGCCAGAGACTTTTTCAATCGAATCCTCCAGTAGTTTCCCCGTCGATAAATCTTTGATTTCCAGGGTGAAACGTTCACTTCCATTGGTATCGGTGCTGTAGGCAAGTAAATTTTCATCGGGGCTTATTGAATAAGCACCCAGTCGAAAGTAATCGTGTGGCTCCGCCAGTAAATTCTCGTCGATTAATATTTCAGTCCCCTTCGCGGGGGCAACCGGATTCTCGTTAATATCGATTGAATCGTTTGCCCGCCAGCGAATATGCTGACGATATTGACTGCCTTCAACGTACCTTGATTGATAGAAATAATGTCCATCACGCTGTGGTACGGACGATTCGTCCGGTTGCTGACGAGCCTTCATTTCCTCATACAGGTCGTCCACCAGTCCTGAAAGAGGTTCAATATAGCTTTCGAAGTACTTGTTCTCATCTCTCAAATAATTCAATACGTCTTCATCGTCAACATTGGGGTAACTTTGGTCTTTCAACCAGTGATATGGGTCTTCGATAGTGATCCCATGGTATGTTTCCGAGTGAGGACGTTTTTCAGCGCTCGGGGGAGTTGCCAATTGAATAGACTCCGTTGTTATATGACACGAGTAGCATAATAAAATTGTGAATAATAGAAACCGTACCTTTATAACAGCTGCTTCCTCTATTGCCTTGCCATTTCCTCGCGGAATCTTTCTCGAGCCGCAGACCTCTCGTCGGCCTCTGTCAGGTACTCTGGATGCCGGACTTCGACTCTGTGAATGGTCCCTGTGAAGGCAAAGGGTGGTTCATAGTCCTCGCTCACAGGAGACATGTTATCCCGCCCGATACGCAGACCGATGTTGCCGATGTTCATTTGCGAGGGCAGCTCCACCGTGCCACATTTCAACCCGTTAATCGACATTGTGAGAACACCGTTGCTACCCTCCCACATGAAACTCACACCAAGGGTAGAGTGACCCGTCGGCACTGTCTCGCTTGAGCGAATGACCCAATGACTGGTCGCGATATTGCTGTCGAAAACGACATGCCGATCCTTGATATACCAGCTGATGCCCTTGGTCTGCGTGCCCATGGCAAGAATCACCCCGCCATCAGTCACATCTGGCAATTCCACCTCGGCGATCATGAACCAGTTTCTAAAACCGATCTGCGGGGCTACCTCGGCAGGAATGTGCGTGACTGGAGGGTAATACACATATCGTCCTTTGTAGTTGGGCATGTTAGGGCGAAAGCGGCTGATGCTGAACAGTTCTCCGACCCTGTCATCCAGAGGCAGTACGCCGTGACGACCTGCCTCGGTCCACCACAGGTCGATCATCTCCTGCAGCTTCTCTGGCTCGCTTGCTGCGAGGTTAAAATACTCTGAAAAGTCCTCATCCAGGTGATAGAGCTCCCACTCATCATCGGTAAACAGTTCCCCTTCGGTGTGATAGGTAACCGCCTTCCAACCGTCAAACCAGATGCCACGGTGGCCAAAATTTTCAAAATACTGTGCGCCCTTACGGGTTTTCTCGTTAGCGCCATCCAGGGTGTAGTACATGGAGGCGCCAGCGATAGGAATCTGATCGTATCCACGGTAACTCTCCTTAGGTTCGATCGACAACATTTCCAAAATCGTCGGGGTAATATCGTTGACGTGATGAAACTGTGAGCGTATCGCGCCCGGATCCTTGATGGCCGGAGGGTAATGGATAATAAGTGGATCACGAATGCCGCCACCAAAGGTATCTTGCTTGTAACGCTTGAGTGGCGTATTACCTACCTGGGCCCATCCCCACGGGATGTTGGTATAACTGCGAGGCCCGCCGGCATCAATGAGCCGATGCTGGACGGCATCCGCATGCTGCCTCGCTTCGTCAAGCACTCCGCCCTCACCCCCTTCCTTGCTGGCGCCGTTGTCCGAGAGCAACAGGACGATGGTGTTGTCCATATCACCTGTTTCCTTCAGGAAGGTAAGAAGTCGCCCGATCTGCTGGTCGGTGTGCTCCAGCATTCCCGCGAAAACTTCCTGCAAACGGGCTGCAAGTTTCTGTTCGTTTTCGCTCATTTCATCCCAGGGTCGGACACCTGGGTTAAGGGGAGCAAGCACCGTTCCCTCAGGGATGATACCCATTGCCAACTGTCGTTCGTGCCAGTCTTTTCGTACCACATCCCAACCGGCATCGAAGCGTCCCCGGTATTTTTCAATGAATTCCCGCGGTGCCTGGTGTGGCTGATGCATAGCTCCAAAGGGCACGTAAAGAAAATACGGCCTGTCGGGCCGTACCGATTTCAGGTCGCGAACAAACTCCATGGATTTGTCGATCAGGTCTTCGGTGAAGTGGTAACCCTCGTCAGGTCCATAGGGTGGATCGACACGGTGGTTATCGTAGACCAGTTCTGGATAGAACTGGTTTGTCTGGCCTTCCATGAATCCATAGAACCGGTCGAATCCACGACCGAGAGGCCACTGGTCGAAGGGTCCGGCTGCGGAACTGTCCTGGATCTGTGCCAGGTGCCACTTACCCAGACAGAAGGTTGCGTACCCCTCCTCCCGCACCATCTCTGCGATAGTGGCCGCATGATGTGTGATGTTACCTCGGCAATTGGGGAAACCGCTGTCGAAGTTGGATATGGAACGCATACCCACGGTGTGGTGATTGCGACCGGTCATCAGACAGGCGCGGGTGGGGGAACACAATGAGGTGGTATGGAAATTGTTGTAACGAAGTCCCGCGGTGGCCAGTTGATCTATGTTTGGCGTATTGATGGAGGACCCATAACAGCCGAAATGGGCGAAACCAAGATCATCAAACATCATCATCACGACGTTTGGGCTGTCAGCGGAAGTCCGTTTGGGATCGGGCCACCACGGCGTCGATTCTCTGTAGGTCTTACCTATCGTTCCCTTAAACTGATCCGTGTGCGCCATTGTGAAATCCTAATGAATTGATTGGGTACAGTTACTGCAGAGTGCCACCGATGCCTGCACCGGCACCTATGACCAGACAAACAGGTATCATTATTCTTCCTTTTATTAGTTGTGGGGTCGGAGTACTGTACACAGAGGACGAAATTCATACAAGAATGAACGGGAACCAGAGAATTGAAAACAGCTATTGGTGTGGGCGGCGCCTATTATAATGGAGAGAATTGGGACCAGCTTGTCGATTTTACTGTACAGGCTGAGAAGATAGGCGTGGATTATGTCTGGTCCGCAGAGGCATGGGGCATGGATGCCATAGTACCCCTCGCCTATCTTGCCGGAAAGACGGAGAAAATAAAGCTTGGAACCGGAATCATGCAGATCACCTCCCGGGTACCGCCGATGATTGCGATGACCAGTCAGAGTCTGCGCACGGTTTCCAATGGGCGATTTGTCCTCGGCCTCGGGGTCAGCGGTCCGCAAGTGGTGGAAGGTCTGCACGGTGCAGAGTTTGCCCACCCGCTGGGACGTTTGCGTGAATGCCTGGAGATCATCAAGATCGGATTGCGCGGCGAGAGGATACAGTACAACGGCAAACATTATGTTCTGCCCCGACCCGGCGGTGAGGGTAAACCGATCCGACTGTCACAGCCCCCTGCCCCGGACCTGCCGATTTATCTTGCGACGCTAGGCCCCAAATCCCTGGAATTGACCGGCGAACTGGCGGATGGCTGGCTGGGTACAACCTTTATCCCGGAAACAGCCGACGTATTCTTTTCTCACCTGCAGAAGGGTCTGCAGAAATCCGGCAGGAGCATGTCCGACATCGACATACAGGTGGGCGGCAGCTTCGAGATCGGTGACGACGTGGAAAGGATGATTAAAGCCAGGAAACCGGGTATGGCATTCACCCTTGGCGCAATGGGTTCGGCAAAAACCAACTTCTATAACGATGCGATTAAACGTGCGGGTTACGAAGATGCTGCGATCGAGGTACAGCAACTCTGGGTGGATGGGAAACGGGAGGAGGCCGCGCGCAGGGTACCGGACGAATTGATTCTTAAGACAAACTTTATCGGCACAAATGAGATGATTCAGGAACGGCTTGCGATCTACCGCAAAGTTGGCGTCACTACATTGAGAGTCAGCACGGGCAGTACAGATCATGTATCACAAATTGATGATCTGGCGGAAGTACTGAACCTGATCCACTCCCATTGATCGCATTGTCAGCTGAAACCGATCAAATGATCTGGATACCCCAGGGCGAATTTCGCATGGGTTCAGTTGACTTTTATATGGAAGAACAACCTGTGCATACGGTTTCTCTGGATGGCTTCTGGATAGATCCTGCTCCTGTCACCTGGCGTGAATTTGCGCGATTTATAGAAGAAACAGGCTATGTGACAGTAGCAGAACAGGACCTGGACCCCGATGACTATCCTGGCATCAAAGAGGAGGATCTTGCAGCAGGCTCTCTCGTATTCAGACAGTCCGCCGGACCTGTCGATCTCAATAACCCGGGTAACTGGTGGCAATTCATCAAGGGCGCCAACTGGCGACAGCCACTGGGCAGGATTGAGCACATACCCCAAGACCATCCTGTAGTGCAGGTCGCCTATGAAGATGTGATGGCCTATGCCGACTGGTGCGGCAAGTCACTGCCGACGGAAGCCGAGTGGGAATATGCGGCGAGAGGGGGTCTCGATGGGGCGATTTACCCCTGGGGAAACATATTCAACCCCGATGGCAGGAAGATGGCAAATACCTGGGAAGGTGATTTCCCCTGGCATAATACTTCGCAAGACGGTTTTACCGGCACGTCGCCAGTGGGAACCTATCCAGCGAACGGTTTTGGTCTGTTCGACGTTGCAGGTAACGTCTGGGAGTGGACTCAGGACTGGTGGAGCGAGTCGCATCCCGTGGACAGTAATTCCCCCTGTTGTGTTCCAGCCAATGGCCGAAGCAACCCCCGTGGAGGATCGGAACCCGACAGTTACGATCCCTTACAGCCCGAGATAAAGATTCCACGCAAGGTACTAAAGGGTGGATCACATCTTTGTGCACCAAATTACTGTCTGCGCTATCGCCCCGCAGCACGCATTCCACAAATGATTGACTCGGCGACATCACACATCGGTTTCCGCTGCATTGTCCGCAACACAGGTTAGAAACCAGTAGCCAGGCCTTCTTTTCGATGATCTGAGCCGGCACAGTAACCGTTTTCCAGTCGATAGATCAGTTGGGCGCCACCAAAAAGACTGGCATGCCCTCCTCTGATCACATCGTGACCGCGATTTTCAAGTTCTTCTGCAACGGCATTGTCAAAGCCGTCTTCCAATGCCAGTTGACCATTTTCCTGAACACGCCACCGTGGTGCATCAGAAGCGGCCTGGGGGTTTTGTTTGTGGATGAACATACGCACCATCATCTGAATATGGCCCTGAGCCTGCATGTGACCACCCATGACACCAAAGCTCATCCTGGGTTGTCCGTTCGCCGTGACGAATCCAGGAATGATCGTGTGAAATGGACGCTTTGCGCCCCCGACCCGGTTTGGATGCCCCGCCTCCAGAACAAACCCTGCGCCGCGATTCTGCAAACTGATACCGGTGCCGGGAACGACCACACCTGATCCGAATCCCATATAATTGGATTGGATCATGGATACCATGCAACCGGACGCATCGGCGGTTGTCAGGTACACGGTGTCAGCACCGGCGCCCATGGCAGTGGGGCTGGGATTACAATGCGAGAGAGTGATTTCACCCGCCCGCTGTGCCAGATAGTTGTCTTCAAGCAGCATATCAGGCGACACTTTCATGTGATTGATATCTGCAAGATGACGCTCTACTTCGGCGTAGGCGATTCGAGTTGCTTCTATCTGTAGATGAATACTGTCGGGAGAGTCCAGCGGATAGGTTTCAATCCCCGCATGCCGCAAGATACCCAGTCCTGTCAGCGCCATCAGACCCTGGCCGTTTGGCGGGATTTCGTGCAGGTGCACATCGGCAAACGAAGTGGCAATAGTATCCACCCATTCACATCGGTGGTTGGCAAGGTCATCGTGCGAAAGTAAAGCACCATTTTTCGCGGCATCATCTACCATGGCGCGAGCCAGGTCGCCGCAATAAAAAGACTCACCGTTACTATCCGCTATCGACTGCAAAGAACTCGCATGGTCTGGTAATTTAACCAGAGAGCCGATGTCTGGAGGGACACCTTCAACCATAAAGGTATCCATAAATGGCTTGAAATCCTTGTAGGTAAGAGCCGCAGATTGCCAGGCAATACCTGTAATCGGACCGACGTTAAAGCCATCCTGTGCATAATGAATGGCATCCGTGAACAGATCACGGAACGGGAGTTTGCCAAATCGCCGTGACATTTCGACCCAGGCACTGACTGCGCCTGGAACGGTAACAGATGACCAGCCCAACATTGGCATGGCGCCATCGAATTGATCCGGATGCATTCTTGCCGGAGATTTCCCGGAAGCATTCAGGCCGTGCAGGGATTGGCCATCCCAGATGAACGCAAACGCATCACTGCCGATACCGTTGTTGTTCGGCTCTACAACCGACAAAGTGATAGCAGTCGCAAGCGCTGCATCCACGGCATTGCCACCGGACCTGAGCGCATTTATGCCTGCGGCAGCAGCCAATGGCTGCGATGCCGCCACAATGTTGCGGGCAAAGACAGGCGCCCGTTGTGATGGATATGGGCAGTGCCAGTCAAGACTGTCGGACTTGATCACGGTAGTAACACAATCTTCCCGTAAGCCCTGTTTTCGATCACCGCGTGATGCGCGGCGGCGGCCTCCGCCAGTGGGAACTCCTGGCCGATCACCGGTTGCAGCGTGCCATCTTCAAGACCTGCCACAATGGCGGCATGAGTGTCGCCACGCTCCTGCCGTGAAGCGTTATTCATGTTCATACCGAGAATATCGGCATCCTTGGCCATGGCCGCCCTTGGGTTGATGGCAATAGTACCCTGGTTTCTTTCTCCCCGGTTACCTATGACCACGATGCGGCCGTTTTGAGCTACCACGTCAAGGTCTTTGCTGAGATTTACGTTGGCCAGCATTTCCATGATGAGGTCCGCACCGCGGCCATCGGTCAGTGTCATCAACTGTTCAAGGTACCCATCGGCGGTATGATCAAGCACATGGTGTGCGCCTTGTTCGAGGATGAGTGCACGGCCACGGTCCGTACCACCCGAGGCAATGACCGTCATGCCGGCATTCCTGGCTAACTGTATCGCAGCTATTCCAACCCCACCGCTGCCACCGTGAACAAAAACGGTTTCGCCAGCCCTTGCACGACCACGGTGAAACATGGCCTGATGTGCGGTGCCGTATGGCACATAGACAGCCGCACCCTGGGAAAAGCCTGCACGTTCGGATAACGGAAACACATTCGTGGCATTGCACAGCGTTTTTTCTGCGTAGGTGCCGCTTCTGGAGCCGGCAATGTACACGCGGTCACCGACAGATACATTTTCGACTTCATCCCCGACACTTTCAACAACCCCCGCGCCATCATTGCCCAGCGTAAAAGGCGTTGGCGGCTTCGGGTAAATTCCGGAGCGAATATAGGTTTCCACCGGATTGACACCTGCCGCGTGTACTGTAACAACAACCTGGCCCGGACCAGCCACCGGGTCTGGAACTTCTTCAAGTTGTAATACTTCCGGGGCTCCAAAAGTATGCTGACGGATCGCTTTCATTTCTGATTCCTGCAATAAAAGGGATCAGAGTAAAGCGTAGAAAGGGGGTCGGAGTAAAGGGGGCGGTCATCACCCGCATAATCTGGCACAATGTGAGAACAGACAGGAGGCTGCGATGCGCGGACGAGAAGTATTCATGGATGCCCTGCGGTTGCATGGCGTAAGCAAAATATTCGGTAATCCCGGCACCACGGAAACCCCGTTGCTGGACAGTTTGATTGACTATCCCGATTTGGAATACATATTTCATTTGTATGAAGGTGTAGCAGTCGGCGCCGCCAATTTGTATGCCCAGGCATCCGGTAATACCGCTGTCGCCAATATGCATGTGGCGCCAGGTCTTGGTAATGCAATAGGCATGATCTATGGTGCGCTGAAGAACAATTCCCCACTGATTGTTACCGCGGGAGCGCAGGATACACGTTTCCGTTTGCGGGACCCCCTGCTGGGTCATGACCTTGTTGCCATGGCGAAACCAGTGACCAGGTGGAGTGTTCAGGTGGAGCATGCCGACGAGATGGCTGCCATCATGCAGCGGGCCTTCAAAATTGCCAATGAACATCCTGGAGGTCCGGTTTTTGTGGCGTTGCCGATTAACGTGATGGAACAGGAAACCGAACTGGGAGCGGTTAAAGCGGGTAACCTGACAACACTGGGTAAAACCGGCACTGATTCTCTCCGGTGTATGGCTGATCTTATAAAGAACAGCCGGAATACAGGCATTGTTGCCGGTGACGATGTTGTCAGAGGCGGTGCGGTCCAATCATTAATTGCCCTTTCGGAAAAGATTGGCGCAGGCGTTCATCTGGAACTGGTGAGCGGAAGGTTCCCATTCCCGTCAAAACATCCCCATTATCGTGGCCGTCTGGGCCCGGATGCCGTTGCCGTTCGCGATGCCTTGGGGGATTACGACCTGGTCCTGTTGATTGGTGGACCATTTTTTGAGGAAGTCTGGTACAGCGGCGTCAGTCCGTTTGCTGAAAAAACGGCGCTGGTGCAGTTGGAAGCAAGCGCATCCGGACTGGCACAAAACTACCCACTGACAATGGGTGTTGCTGGAGATATTGAAGATGCATTGACGCAACTCCTGGAACTCGTTGGTGATCAGCCGATTTACGACGAACGTTGTCAGGCTCTTGCCGAGATGCATGACGCGGTTGAGGAAAACATGCGACAGAGATTTGCCGCATTGAAAGACAGGTCACCCATGACGCCCTCCAGGGCTCTGTATGAGATTGGTCAGGCAATACCCGATGATGTGGTGATCACTGACGAGAGCATTACCGCGAGCGCTGATGTCATTCGTAATTTTGACCCAGGTGGTAAACATCAGTTTTATTCCGTCAGAGGCGGAGGTATTGGCCAGGGACTTGCTGGCTGTCTGGGTATCGCGGTAGCCCACAGAGACCGTCAGGTCATCGCAATCAGTGGTGATGGTTCTGCCATGTATAGCATTCAGGCGCTATGGACTGCTGCCCATCATCATCTGAATATAATTTTCGTGATCCTCTCCAACCGTGAATACCGGGTGCTCAAGCACAACGCCGGTCAATACCGTCGTCGCTTTGACGCAGTGTCCAACAAACCCTATCCTCATATGGACCTCAACAGGCCGTTCCTGGGATTTACAGAGATGGCGAGTGGTATGGGAGTACCGGCGAAACAGGTGAGTAAACCTGATGATCTTGCCGCCGCTGTAGCCGAGGGACTGGCGACAAATGGGCCGTACCTGCTGGATGTTATTGTTGAAGGTCTTGAGACGCGATAATGTGCCGCAAAATCGATTCTCCTGTCTTTGTGGGTAAAGATGAAACAATGAAGTGCAAGATTCCATGACAGCGGTATTGATGCTGTTTGCGGGACGGATTATAGACGCGTTTCGCGATCTTTCTCCGGTGATCGCGGTCATCGCATTCTTTCAGATTATCGTATTACAACAGTCTTTTCCGAATCTTCCTGATGTTGTCGTCGGCCTGGTCTGCGTAGTCGCAGGTCTGGCGCTCTTTATTCAGGGGCTGGAAAGCGGACTTTTTCCGCTTGGCGAGTCGATCGCTCAAGAGTTCTCTAAAAAAGGCAGTCTTACGGCGCTGCTGGCGTTCGCATTCTGTCTGGGATTCGGCACAGCCGTGGCTGAACCAGCGTTGATTGCTGTTGCGGGAGAAGCTGCCAAAGTCGCCTCTGAGGCAGGCGCCATTGCCGTTTCTGATGAGGCGCAAGAGGCGTATGCGTTCAATCTCCGCATAGTAGTAGCGGTTTCGGTTGGCGCAGCCATTGTACTTGGTGTACTGCGCATCCTGAAAGGCTGGCCAATTCACCGTTTGATTATCGGTGGTTATGTCCTGGTGACCGCGATGACTGCATTTGCACCCGCGGAGATCATCGGTATCGCCTACGATTCCGGCGGTGTCACCACAAGTACTATCACTGTGCCTCTGGTGACGGCACTCGGTGTTGGTCTCGCACGGTCTATCAGGGGACGCAATCCGATGGTCGACGGCTTTGGACTCATTGCCTTTGCGTGTCTTATGCCAATCATCTTTGTGCTCGCATACGGCATGGTGGTCTGACGTGGATTTCGTATTTAACCTGGCAGGTGCGGCACTGTCCACTTTACTGGATGTCGCGCCAATCATTGGCATCCTGGTTCTTTTCCAGGTCGCCGTGTTGCGCAAGAAGCTACCCAATCTGAGCCGGATCATAAGCGGATTCATCTGCGTCCTGCTCGGACTGACGCTGTTTCTGATTGGTTTGGAGGAGGCGCTATTTCCCATCGGCGAAACCATGGTGCAACAGCTGACGGCTGTGGATACTGGCGTTTCATCCGGATTTACAAACACCGTAAACTGGCAGGATTACCTGTTGGTATACGCATTCGCAGGGGCGATAGGATTTGCGACGACCATAGCTGAACCACCGCTTATCGCTGTTGCGATAAAAGCCGAGGATGTCTCCGGCGGCGCCGTAAACGCCTGGGGTTTACGGCTGGCCGTGGCTGCCGGTGTCGCCGTGGGCGTTGCATTGGGATGTTTCCGCATCGTTACCGGTACACCATTGCCCTGGTATATCATTGCAGGTTATGTAGTGGTGATTGCCCTGACGTTTCGATCAGGTCGGTCAATCGTGCCGCTGGCCTATGACTGCGGCGGCGTCACGACATCGACCGTTACCGTACCCGTTGTCGCTGCTCTGGGCCTGGGTCTGGCCGCCAACGTTCCCGGCCGCAGTCCACTGATCGATGGCTTCGGGCTGATCGCCTTTGCCAGTGTATTTCCTATCATGTCCGTACTGGGTTACGCTATGGTTGCGTCCTGGCTGAGCCGCGGACGGAATCTCAAAACCTGATCTTATAGGGAGACTTGTGACATGCAATTCAAGCTAATCGTTACCCTTGTAAATGACGAAAAGACCGATATCATGATTGACGCCGCCCGTGCCGCGGGCGCCACTGGCGCCACGATTATCACAAGTGTCCGGGGCGAAGGGCTTGCGCCTCAGAAGACCTTCTTTGGTCTGGACCTCGTAGCCAAGCGGGATGTCGTTTTATTCCTGGTGGCCGAACCGCGGGCGCATGAAATTCTGGAGTGTATCCGTGATGCCGGGCAATTCGACACGGAACCCGGCGCCGGCATCGCCTTCCAGATTGCCCTTGAGGATGCCGTCGGTCTCAATACCCAACTACCGGCGATTCTGGATGATCTGGAAGGATGATTGGGGTCAGAGTCAGGCGTCATCACTCTGGCACTTGACTCTGATCCCATGTATAGTCCGTTCTGTTATGAAAACCTCTTTTATATTTACACTGATCGCGGTTTTATTGGTGATGCCGGGGTGTACTACAACAACCAGAGTGGCTACCGGCTCGGCGGCCGATGTTGCCCGCGAATCAGTGAAGCAGATACAATTTTCATTGGAAACTCACTGGAACAGGCAAACCAGGCTCGCAGGTCTGGCCCGCCCACTCCTGGCTGCAAATACTGACCTGTGTGGCAAAGACACCAATAAGGCCAATGGATTCAATTGGCTGACACTGGTGGATATACCGGCCCAAAACCGGGTCGTTGTAGAAAGGTATTTCGGGATAACAGAACAGCCATTCATCAATATTATCACTCCCGGCTCGGCGGCAGAAAAAGCTGGATTACGGCGGGGTGACATACTGCTTGCCATTAATGGAGAACCTGTTCCTGTAGCCAGAAGCAGGGGCTCCGACTCACGGAAGAGAATCAAGGCCATGCTGGACGATGCTTCGTCTGCAGGAGATACCGTCAGGATCAAGTATCTGCGAGGTGAATTCGAGGAAAGGGAAGCGTTGATTGATCCGGTTACCCAATGTAAATACGGCATTATTTTGGTGAAAGACGATGTTGTAAACGCTTTTGCCGATGGTGATAACATCTACGTAACGACGGGGATGTATCGTTTTGCCGAGACGGGAGTAGAACTTCAAACCGTGATAGCGCATGAATTGGCGCATAATTCAGAAGGGCATGTAAGCAAGAAGATCGGGAATTACCTGTTAGGATCAATCATTGATGTGGCAATTGCCGCATCAACCGGCATAAACACTTCAGGATTATTCGGTAATACCACGTCGATGATCTTCAGTCAGAACTTTGAGCGTGAGGCAGATTACATAGGAATGTATATGCTGGAACGAGCCGATGTCGACAGCAGTGAGTCGGCGAATCTCTGGCGACGAATGGCTGCCGAAAATCGCACACCCGGTATTTTTAATTTTGTAAGAACCCACCCGACAACTGCCGAGAGATTTACCAATCTTGATGCTACCTATCAGGAAATCCAGGAGAAACGACGATCTGGACAGTCGCTCGACCCTAACCGCCGGTGATGGTATCGCTAAAGGCAGCCATTACTTCGAAATCCGCAAGTCCATCCGAACTTTTCCTGTCTTTTTTGTCAGCATCATTGCCATCACCGTCTGGTCATCCCAGGTCGTGGCCCGCGAGGGCATGTTCTCACCAGATCAACTTCCCGGCATTGGAGAGTATTTACGCGCCACAGGCTTAAAACTCGACCCGACCGGGCTTGCGGATATAACCGCTTTCCCCCTGGCTGCGGTGATATCGCTTGGCGGTTGCTCAGCATCATTCGTTTCTCCGAAGGGCCTGGTAATTACCAATCATCACTGCGCACGCGGTTCTGTGCAGTTCCAGTCTAGCAAGGAGAACAACTACCTGGAAAATGGCTTTTTGGCAGCGTCAATGGCGGACGAAATTCCTGCGGCGCCGGGCTCGCGAGTCTATGTGACAGTTCAGGTGGATGATGTTACCGGGCAGATCACTGATGGTCTTGATCCCGCCATCCCGCCTCGTGAGCTTTACGCGCTGATCGAGCAGCGTCAGAAAGCGCTTATCCAGGACTGTGAAACCGACCCGGGGTATCGCTGCCGGGTAAACTCATTCTTCGGTGGATTGCAGTACAGGCTCGTCAAACGGCTGGAAATCCGGGATGTGCGCATCGTCTATTCGCCAGCCGATGCAATCGGCAAATACGGCGGTGACATCGACAACTGGCGCTGGCCGAGGCATACCGGGGATTTCGCATTTTACCGTGCTTACGTCTCAGCAGATGGCCTACCCGCCGACCACTCGACGGAGAATGTGCCCTATGAGCCCGAACACTATCTTAACGTGTCCGGAGCCGGACTTGACGACGGCGACTTCGTCATGGCCATGGGTTATCCGGGGTCTACCTCACGCTACGCACGACTGACGAGGGTAACGCACACTTTCAACTGGGAATACCCTCGTTTCACAGAGATAATCAGCGGTCGGCTGGCTGTTATTGAGGACGCCGCGCCCCAGGGTACTGATGCAGGAATTCGCTATGCTTCGAGACTGGCCGGATTAAACAATGTCCTCAAGAACCTGCTGGGGCAGATCGAAGGCGCACGCCGCCAGCATATGGTGGAGCGTCGTGCCAAACGCGAAGCGGCACTCGACAGATGGATCGCCGCAGATACAGACCGGGCATCGTTTGGTAAAGCGATCAAACGACTCGACGAGCTTGCGCAAGAAAGTGCCGATGAAAGACGTCGCACACTTTGGTACGACCAGGCTAACAACTCGCAATTACTCAACACCGCGCAACGTCTGTATCGCCTGGCCCGGGAAAGACATAAACCAGATGCCGAGCGCGAACCCGGCTACCAGGAACGGGATAAGACCTTCATTCGCCAACGCCTCAACCTGCTGAATCGCCGTTACGACGCCAGCGTAGACAAGGCAGAATGGACATACTCTCTGCGTGGCTATCTGGCACAGGCTGAGACAATGCGATTCGCAGTGCTCGATAAAGCACTCGGTCTGAACAGTGACTCCGACAAAGCAGCTATCTCGCGGGTATTGGACAGGTACTATGCCAAAACGGTACTTGAAGACAATGAAACACGCCTTGCGATGATGTCGTGGACGCCGGCAGAACTCGAAGAAAGCAAGGACCCGTTCATGCGTCTGGCCGTGATTCTGTTCGATACGGATATTAAACTTGAGGAGGCACAAAAATCCCGCGCTGGACTCGCCAATCTGCTGCGTCCCCAATATATGCAGGCAATTATCAATTGGCAGGCATCCACCGGGCACAGTGCTTATCCCGATGCCAATTCCACACTGCGCATCACCTATGGAACAGTTCTGGGAGGGTCGCCAATGGACGGATTGATCTACGAGCCCTTCACACGCCTTGAAGGCATCCTGCAGAAGGATACGGGCGATGCGCCGTTCAACGCCCCTGCGACACAGCTTGAACTGATACGTGCGGGCATCTACGGCGGCTACAAACTGGAGTCAATCGGTTCGGTACCGGTGAATTTTCTGTCTGATCTCGATTCCACTGGCGGCAACTCAGGATCAGCCACGCTCAACGATAAAGGTGAACTGGTGGGCCTGTTATTCGACGGGACCCTGGAAAGCGTGAACTCGGATTGGGACTTCGACCCTCGCATTACGCGCACCATCCATGTCGACACACGCTACATGCTCTGGGTCATGGAGATGCTTGATGGCGCCGATGGGCTGATACGTGAGATGACTATTGTTCACTAGGAATCGGGGTCCAGATTCAGTCGCAAGTACCATGCTGCACCGTTAAATCCGATGGGATGGTAGAGTGGGAAGTCGGCGCCGGCAAAGCCTGACTGACCGGAAAACCGGTGCTTGTCAGGCTGCTTGTCGAACAGATTGCCAACGCCTGCGGAAGCTGTGAAGTTATTGGACAACCTGCGGGTGAGTTCAATGTCCAGAACCGCCAAAGCACCCGTGGTGACATCCAGCGTCTCGTCATTGAAAAGATGTTCATAGACTTCACTGTAATAGTTCAGCCGGGCCAGTCCACTCCAGGAGCCTCTGGCATAATCGAAGGTCAAAATTGCCCGTACATTCGGCAAGCTGTCCGCAAGTTCCTTCGCACCGGCATTGGAAAGTGTCAGGCCGGGACTGATGACACTCGTATCCGTGACATTACAAGCCAGAGCAAGATTGGCCTGACCGCCGGCCCAGTCGAAACCGGTTTCGGCCACAAAGTCCAGACCTTTCGTCCGAGTATCAATGTCATTAACAAAAAAAGACACTGCCCGGACGGTTTCAGACCCGACAATATTTCGCGTCAGCAGAGCTGCCTGATCCTCGTCGCTAAGCCGTTGTTGGGTTAGCGCTATGCGATCATCCACCGCGATGTGGAACCAGTCAAGAGTCATATCCACCGGACCAAATGAGAATACCGTCCCCAGACTCCAGTTGACGGATTCTTCCGGCTGCAACTGCCGACCACCTTTAAGCATCGCAATCGGGTCTGTAGCTGGCAGTGTCAGTGACTCAGTTAATTGACCATCCTGAAATACAGTGGCCGCACGGCGCAGGCTGCTCTGGCCAATAGACGGCGCCCGGAATCCGGAACTCACGGAGGCACGCAAGGCAAAATCCGGTGTCACCTCAAAGCGGGTGGCCAATTTGCCGTCAAGGGTTGAACCAAAATCGCTGAAGTGTTCCCTTCTGGCCGTCGCGGACACCAGCCAATGCGCCGTCACATCGGCTTCAAGGTCAAGATAGCCGGCGTAACTATCTCGATTGAACTTGCCGGCAACATCAGCACTGAAACCCTGAAAGCCGTTGGATCCAACGGAAAAACCCTGGGGTTCAAACCCACCGGGAGCCCAAGATTCGATGTCGCCGGCTTTCATCGTGAAAGTTTCCCAATGGTATTGACCACCAAAAGCGATATTCAGAGGTGATGCAGTGCCGATTTCAAAAGGAACAGTGAAATCAGCATTGACCATACGCTCGGACTGAGTTTGCGATCCCAGATTGAATGCCGTTGGCGTATTGGGGCCATAGGAAGCATTCACCGTATTACGTATCCGGTAGATCGCCTTATTTTGTCCGGACGATACGCTGAAGTCATAAAACAGGCCATCTGTAGACCCACCACGCCATCCAACAGTGATAGACGCGTCCATGACTTCACCTCCAAACCGGGGTGTGAATCCACCGGGGAACATCTCGTTAAAAACGAAACAACCCGGATCTTCAATGACAGCATCCAGATCTGAAGGAACCGCAAGACCATCAATAACTGGCACTGAACCGCAGTCATTGCCGTCATCAGGCGTCAGGTCAGCCACCAGCAGATAGCCGGCGCCATCGGCGAATACACCACTGCGGGTATTCGGATTTCGATAATAAAAGGATCCATCATAGTTGCGTTCAGCATGGTTACCGAATCCATACAACTCGCCAGCACCGAATTGGGTCGCTGCATTAAACAGAATACTGAAGTCATCATCCACTTTTGGAGACCCCCAGATCACCGCTGGGTCCGGTACCGATTCATATCCGAGAGCGATGAGTCGAGCCGCTTGCGGATCCTGCGAACCGCGACTGGTCGGTTCACTGTCCCTGGCCTGGATGGAAACAGTGGCGAACCCATCGCTGCCAAGATGAGTACCAAAAGTGCCGGAAACGATGATCTGATCGCCGTCTCCCTCATAGGTGGAGCCGTACTGTATTTCCATGCGCCGCGCTTCCGGATTATCCTCCAGAATGAAATTCAGGACTCCCGCGATTGCATCAGAACCATACTGGGCGGTGGAACCATCACGCAGCACTTCAAGCCGCTTGATGGCTATTCCTGCAATTGGTGCGATATCCACGCCTTGTGCACCCTTGTTGATGCCTGAGACAAACTCTCCAATAACGGCCCCACGGTGGCGGCGTTTTCCATTAACCAGAATCAAAGTGCTGTCCGCGGGCAGACCGCGTAGATTAGCCGGGCGAATCATAGTCCCGGCATCGCTGATCGGCTCCCTGGCAACGTTATAAGAAGGCACCTGGGAGGTAAGCACTTCAAGGATGTCGCCGCCGCTTCGAGATTTCATTTTTTCCGCACTGAGCACATCCACCGGTACCGGCAAACTGCCTATGGAACGCTCGCGCCTGCGGGTACCAATAACAACCACTTCTTCTATATACGTTTCCGCCGAGTCTATTGCGTCCTTTTGCCTGGATTGACCGGGTTCCTGTGAGGCTGCCAGGACACAACTCCCAAAGAAAACAGTGGATAGTGCAAACGTCAGTCTATAACCAGGCACTAAAATACCCCCTCAAGAATTTCGTGAATGAAGTGATTTAAATTTACAAGAATTTTCCCAGAAAACAAGATAAATTTCGTTCCCGGGGCTTATCCAATACCTGCAACGATGATCAAAGTCCTGTTATGTGTCTGTTAAGCTCAAATGCCGGCAATACCGAGAAGGCACAACAAAATTAACATCTCGCGGCATGGCGCCTGTCTATCTCTATGTCCGTGCGTGAAAATTTGAATAATTCACCTGGATTTGGCCCCAATATTTAACAGAGTACAACCGCAAAGTTATTGTCCTTTACTCTGTTGAAAATGTCGGTTACTTTCATGAACACTGTCGCAATTCTTACGCGAATATTGGGAAACAGTGACTGAAGTTGCAGAGACACAAATCGAGTTTTTGAATGTCGCCAAGACCTATGATGGTCATACGATGGTGGTACAAAACCTTGACCTCAGTGTGCAGCGTGGTGAGTTCCTGACGCTGCTTGGGCCCTCCGGGTCCGGCAAGACCACCTGCCTGATGATGCTGGCCGGATTTGAGACACCGACCTCTGGCGAGATCCGCATTGCAGGACAGTCCGTGCATAACCTGCCACCCCGCCACCGGGACATTGGTTTTGTGTTTCAGAACTATGCGCTATTCCCCCACATGACTGTTGGCGCCAACCTCGGGTTTCCATTGGAAGTCCGTGGTATTGCGGGAACCGAGCGTGCCGAACGAATCCTTAGAGCGCTTCAGATAGTGCGCCTTGAAGGCTTTGCAGACCGGCGGCCAGGTGAGCTTTCCGGCGGTCAGCAACAGCGCGTAGCGATTGCCCGTGCGTTGGTGTTCGAACCAGGTTTGGTTCTGATGGATGAACCTCTTGGGGCTCTGGACAGACGTTTGCGCGAGAGTATGCAGTATGAGATTCGCCGTATTCAACGCAGTCTTGGTGTCACCGTCGTGTATGTTACCCACGATCAGCAGGAGGCGATGGTGCTGTCAGACCGGGTAGCGGTTTTTCACCGCGGCCAGGTTGAACAGGTTGCCGCACCGGAAACGCTTTATGAGGAGCCGAATCGTGAATTCGTGGCCCGGTTTATCGGTGACAATAACCTGTTGCGGGGCCAGATCAAATCCGTTGATGGAGACTACTGTGTGGTAGAAACTGATGGCGAGTTGATCAGGGCTTTTTTGGTAGAGCCGATCGCCCCGGGAAACCCGGTAGTACTGGCCATCCGTCCGGAGCGAGTCGCCTTTTCACCCGGAGAGGAGTACGTCAACCAGTTGGATGCCGATATAGAAGACATCGTGTTTCTCGGCGATCATCTGGAGTTACGTCTGAGAGTCTGCGGCAATCCGGACTTTTTTGCCAAGATACCCAACATTGTCGGTCAGGGCGCCATGTTGCAGGGAGACCGTGTTCGCGTCGGATGGACTGCGACCGATTGTCGTGCATTGCCGGACGAACAGCAATCTCAAATGGAGGTTTAAGACCTTACTATTTCTATCCAGGAGGATACATGTAATGACTACTTATTCAGGCTATTGGTGGACGCCACGGCAATTAATAACACTGTTGATGGCAGCGACCCTGATGGCGTTCCCTGGAATGGCTGGCGCTGGTGAATCATTGACTGTGGTTACCTGGGGTGGTTCATACGCCAAAGCTGCCCGGAAGGCTTACTTTGAACCCTTTACCGCGCAGACTGGAATCGAAGTTCGTGTTGAAGATTACAATGGTGGTCTTGCGGAAGTTCGTGCCCAGGTGGAAACCGGTAATGTTTACTGGGATGTCATTGACCTTGAAATTCCCGATGCGGTAAGAGGTTGTGACGAGGGTCTGCTCGAACTCATCGACATAGATGACCTGCCACCTGCCCCTGATGGCACCCCTGCCAGGGAAGACTACTTTGAGGAGTCTCGCAGCGATTGCGGTGCTGGCGGATTAGTATATTCGACCATCTATGCCTACAATCAGATTAGTTTCCCGGATGACCGTCCTTCCACCATTGAGGATTTTTTTGATACCGAAAAATTTCCCGGACGTCGCGGTATGCGCCGCAGCCCGGCTGCGAATCTGGAATTTGCGCTGTTGGCAGATGGTGTTCCAGCGGATTCAGTCTATGCGGTTCTGGATACTCCGGAAGGTATCAATCGTGCCTTTCGCAAACTCGATTCCATCAAGGATCAGATAGTCTGGTGGGAAGCGGGCGCGCAGCCACCACAAATGCTGGCCGACCGGGAGGTGGTGATGAGTACTGCCTACAATGGAAGGATTTTCAACGCGCAGGTGTTGGAGAATCAGCCTTTTACGATCGTCTGGGACGGGCAGTTACTGGCTAGTGGAGTCATCGCTATCGTCGCAGGCACGCCTAACCTTGAAGTCGCCAGACGGTTTGTCCTGTTTGCATCGCAGATAGAGTACATGGCGGCAGTATCGCGCTACATCTCCTACAGCCCCATCCGCTACTCTGCTCTGGAGTTGATTACCACTCACCTCGAGACGGGTGTTGACATGCGTCCACACATGCCGACATACCCGAAGAATATGCAGCGTGCATTGCACGAGGACTGGGAATGGTGGAGTGATAACGCCGACGAGATGAATGAGCGTTTTAGTGCCTGGTTAGTGCGTTGACCAGTCATCGACTGCGGGGGCTGGGTCTCACACTACCGCTGATCGCTTTTCTTGGCGTAACCTTCGTCGCGCCGTTGGTCGCGATGTTTACCCGCAGTATTCATGAACCTCTGGTGGCTGATGCCATACCACAAACCCTGGCGCTTCTAAAGGAGTGGGATGGTCAGTCGATCCCGGATGAGGAATTGTTTCAATCTCTGGCCATGGAAGGTCTGGCCTTGCATCGGGATCGTTCTCTGGGTGCCGTGGCAACCCGTATAAACCGTCTGGAAAGTGGCATGCGCAGCACTATCGTTGGGACCTTCCGCAAACTGAATCGGTTGCCTGTGACGGACTTGCACGGAACAACGCAACAACTCCCCGGAGACAGCGAACAAATTATAATCCAACAGGAGGACGGTACTCATCTTCCTGAAGACTATTGGCAAGCAGCTATGATCGACGCCAACCAGGACTGGAGCGAACCTGCATCCTGGCTGGCCATTCGCCGCGCTGGCGAGCGGTTTACCTTCAGGCATTATCTGAATGCGCTGGATCTGGACAGGGATGAAACAGGCACAATAGTGGCGCAGCCACCAGAGCGCCGAATCTACCTGGTACTGCTGTGGCGAACTCTGGTGGTAAGTACCGTCATTACCATGATCTGTCTACTGCTTGGGTATCCGGTTGCCTATCTGATTGCGAATGCGCCACCGCACCGCAGCACTCTGTTCCTGATGCTGGTACTGGTGCCGTTCTGGACATCGCTTTTAGTCCGTACTACTTCCTGGATTGTGCTATTGCAGACCCATGGTGTCATCAATGACCTGCTGACTACCGTCGGTCTGATCAGTGATGATGGTCGTATCGCGATGATCTATAACATGACCGGCACCATAGTTGCCATGGTCCATGTATTGTTGCCGTTCATGATTCTGCCTCTTTATTCGGTCATGAGCACCATCCCGCCCCTGCACTTACAGGCTGCTGAATCGCTTGGCGCCACTCCCCTTCAGGCATTCCTGAGGGTTTACTGGCCGCAGTCGTTGCCTGGTGTTGCGGCGGGTTCCCTGCTGGTTTTCATACTCTCAATCGGGTATTACATCACTCCCGCACTGGTCGGAGGGCGAACCGGACAACTTATTTCCAACCTGATTGCCTATCACATGCAACAATCCCTCAACTGGGGGCTTGCCGCGGCGCTGAGTGTCATATTGCTGGTGTGCGTGGCCGTACTCTATATCGTGTACAGTCGTTTGGTTGGGGTTGAACGGATGCGACTCGGATAATGGCACTGCAACTTTCCCAACGTCCATTGAGTGACCGCCTGATACGCGGCAGTCATGTCGCATTCTGTGTACTGGTATTTACCTTCCTGGTCGCCCCCGTACTGGTAGTGATTCCGCTCAGCTTTAATGCCGAACCCTATTTCACATTTACCGAAGGAATGCTGCGTCTCGACCCGGATGCATGGTCTCTGCGCTGGTATCAGAATGTGACCGGCGACGACAGGTGGTTGCGTGCGTTAGCCAACAGCCTGTTGATCGGGTCGGCGGCCACGCTCATCGCCACTGCGCTGGGTACTTTAGCCGCGTTGGGGCTGTCGAACCCCGCTATGCCGGCACGTGGGCTGATCATGGGCCTGCTGATTTCACCCATGGTCACGCCGATTATCATTTCGGCAGCGGGCATGACTTTTTTCTACTCCAAACTGGGGCTGACACAAACACATCTTGGATTGATACTGGCTCATGCGGCATTGGGTACGCCCTTTGTGGTCATTACCGTAACGGCGACACTATCCGCCTTTGATCAAAACCTTGCCCGGGCCGCAGCCAGTCTTGGGGCAGGACCGCTGGTAGTGTTTCGTCGCGTGCAATTGCCGTTGATAGCCCCGGGAGTAATTTCCGGCGCCCTGTTCGCGTTCGCTACTTCATTCGAAGAAGTCGTGACCGTTCTGTTTATGGGTGGTTTGGACCAGCGTACTATTCCACGACAAATGTGGGCCGGTATCCGTGAACAGATCAGCCCGGAGATTCTGGCAGTTGCCACTTTCATGATCGTTTTTGCGATGCTGTTGCTGCTGGTAGTTAACTGGTTGCGCAACCGTGGAACCGCCCGCTGACCACACTACTCCGACACAGGACAGCCAAAACAAAGGCCGTCCGCTGACCACACTACTCCGACACAGGACAGCCAAAACAAAGGCCGTCCGCTGACCACACTACTCCGACACAGGACAGCCAAAACAAAGGCCGTCCGCTGACCACACTACTCCGACACAGGACAGCCAAAACAAAGAATGTTGCCATCAGGGTCGACGGCTTGAAAATCGAACATGTCATATGGCGATTTGACAGGTTCACCTGTCGTTTCCGAGCCTCGGGACACAATATCGTGGTAGTAATTTTCGACTTCATCACAAAAAATATAGATCGAACCGGAGCCAATATTCCTGTCGTCAGGTTCAGCTTCATTTAAATGTATGTATACGTCACCGTATTTTAAACCGACATAGTTGCCAAACACGAAAACAACTTCGAATCCTAAAACCTCCTGATAAAACTTCTTTGAATGGTCTGATTTGGATACATTAAATACTGTTGCTGAACTTTCTGTTTTCAAATCAACTTCTCCTTGAACGATTAAGTGCCTGTCCCTCTAACCATTCAAAATCAATTTCTCCTTGAACGATTTAGTGCCTGTCCCTCTATCCAGGCAAAAAACTATAGGACCTGGAGGTCAGAGTCAAGTGCCGGAATGTTTGAGCCATCACTCTGGCACTTGACTCTGACCCCATGTATCGTTGCGTAAAATCGCGGAATACCCGGCAGGTAAATATTGAAGGTAATGGAATGAATGAATCAGTTGAATTTGGTATCGGTCTCAGGCGTATGGAACACATCGCTCACGATGCAAAAGCGGCGGAGGACCTGGGATACCAGTTTGTGTCTACGGGTGAACATGTATTCTTCTATGGTCCAGTGGGTAACGGGCTGATTCAACTGGCAGCTGCCGCGGGAGCGACCACTACAATAAAATTGATGAGCGCCATCACTCTGGTGCCACTATATCCTGCAGCGCTGCTTGCGAAACAGGTCGCTACGCTGGGTTCGATTTCTGGCGGTCGTTTCAATCTGGGTGTTGGTGTCGGTGGAGAGTATGCCAGGGAATTTGAGGCATGCGGTGTTCCGGTGAATGAACGCGGTGCCCGTACCAACGAAGCACTTGGTCTCATGAAGCGCCTGTGGACAGAAAACAACATCAGTTTCAACGGCCGATTCAACACCCTGTCAGGCGTTACCCTGGCGCCAAAACCATCCCCACTACCACCAATATGGATATCCGGACGCAGCGAGGCGGCAATGCGCCGCTGCGCCCTTTATGGCGATGGCTGGTTGCCCTATATGTACACGCCCGAGAGGCTCAAAGAAAGCCTGGCAACCATCACAGCTTACAGCAGTGACGTAGACAGGCCCGCTGTGGTCAAGCCGGGACTGTTTATTTTCTTCGCGGTTCATGAGGACCGTGCGACGGGCACTAAAATGGCAACTGAACGATTGTCCCTGCAGTACAACCAGGACTTTTCCAGTCTTGTTGGCAAGTACGCTATCGCGGGGAACCCCGATGACTGCATCGCTCGACTGCGGGAATACATCGATGCCGGTGCGAGAACCATTATCCTGAACTCTGCCTGTCCGGGAGAGTATGTTGAAGAGAATGAACGACTGCTTGCACAGGCAGTACTGCCTGCACTGCGAGATACATGGGGTCACTGAAAATGAATGAACTGAAACTTCTCGACGGATACTCCATTGATAATGCCGCCGAGTTACCTCAGATGAGTTTCCCGAAGATGTTCAGGCTGTCATTGCGAACCTGGCCCTATATGAAGCCGATGCTGCTGCATCTTCTGGTACTGCTGGCATTTTATTTTTCCGGCGGGCTGCTCGCGCTGTTGACTGGTTTGGTAGGCACCGATCTCTTTACCAATAAAGTACTGGTCGGCGAAAAACTGCAGCCCATCCAGGCGATTGTCCTTTTTGTTGGTGATGAGTATGTGACCACCGATCCAGAGAAGCTGGGTAAGGGCGTCAGAAAAAAAACCAGCAGCAAAGGTACGAAATCCAAGGGCATCGTATTCGCGGGTAAAAAAGATTCAACGGATCTTGATGATATCGAACCCGAACTGACACAGGAACAGCGAAGGGTGGTACGCAATCGCCTGATCCTCTGGGGTATTTTCGGAGGCTTCTTCGGCAGTATTATTGGCATGTTGATGTGGTATTACTCCACCTGGGTCTGGCAGAGCATCAACCAGAACCTGCGGGTGGCGATGGTTGAGCGTGCGGAGAACCTGTCACTGAAATATCATAACAATGCCCGCGTTGGGGATGCCATTTTCCGGGTGTACCAGGATAGTGCGATGATCATCAACCTGCTGCAGAGCGGGATCATCAGTCCGTTGATGACGCTGTACTATATCGTCATCGGACTGGTGTTTGTCACCGCATTCGACCCCTGGTTTACCCTGATGGTCATAGTTGTCGGGGTACCCATCGGCTGGCTGATGGTAGTCTCCACACCAAGGATTCGCCGCCGCTCACTGACCAACAGGATGGCCAACAGTGATCTGACATCACGTGCCCAGGAAGTCTTTGCCGCAATCAAGGTGGTCAAGGCGAATCGTGCCGAAAGCCGGGTATTCAATCGCTTCAGTACTGATTCAACACGAGCCCTGAACGCAGCCTACTTTTTGCGACTGGATATGGTGTTGTTGACTACCGTTGTTGCGATGCTGGGTGGTGGCCTGTTTATTCTGTCCGAGTACATCATGGTCAAATGGGTCATTGAGAATCGGGAAACCTTTCTGGGCGCCATGGTGGCGTCACTGATCGGTTTCGTCATCTGGAATTACGGTGCATTGCAGATTGCCTCGGGCCGTATCAAGGGTCTCCAGGGCAGCGCAAATGGTCTGCTGGGGATATGGATGCGGATGCAGGATCTGTTTATTGCCCTGGAACGCGCGTTCTATCTTCTGGACCTGGAACCGGAAGTGAATGATCCGGACGACCCGGTAAGCTTTCCGCTACCGATAGAGCGGGTGACCTGGGAAGGCGTCGAATTTGACTACGATGTCGGCAAGGGAGTCCTGAAGGGCATCGATCTTGAAGCCAGAGCCGGTACGGTAACGGCGGTTGTCGGCGCCACCGGCTCAGGAAAATCCACCCTGATGTCACTACTGCTTCGGCTTTATGATCCGTTAGCTGGCGTGGTGCAAGTCAATGATGTCGATCTGCGTGCCATGGCAATTGACGATATAAGGTCCAACACCGCTATAGCCCTGCAGAAAAACGTGCTGTTTGCGGATACCGTTGCCAACAATATCAAATTCGGCAAACCGGACGTGGATCGCGCAGCTATCGAGGAAGCCGCCAGGGTAGCCTGTGCCGATGACTTTATTCTCGAGATGCCAAAAGGTTATGACACGGAACTCGGAGAGCGCGGGGGTAAACTGTCGGCGGGACAGCGGCAACGATTGTCCATCGCACGGGCTATCGTTCGAGATACACCGATCCTGATCCTTGATGAACCGACAGCGTCACTGGATGCTCGAACTGAACAACAGGTATTGGCGAATCTGTCCGAGTGGGCCAGGGGAAAGGTAGTCCTCCTGATTACTCACCGCCTGTCCACCATCATGAATGCAGATCAGATTGCACTCCTGGAAGACGGTCGAATAGCCGAACTGGGACAACACCATGACCTGATGGCAAAGGAGGACGGACGCTATCGAGCCTTCGTTGAAGCCGAATTGGTCGGTACAGAGGTCACCAACGATGAGTGAAATGACTGCAAAAGAGAATAATTCGCTGCTTGGCGAGATCCTGGGCAAGAATCAGTTCGATGACCGGGTCGACACTCAACCAGATATTAAAACCAGTGAAGCAATGATCCTGATGGGGCGTTGCCTCAAGTTGATCTTAGAAGCCAGGGTCCTGTTTTGTACCAAATTCCTGCTTCAGGCAGGGCTTGTGTTTCCAGCTTTGTTGCTGCCGTGGATGGCCAAAATTGTTGTCGATGGCGCCATTCTGCAGAGACCCCTGTACGAATCGGAGGTTGTATTCCCCCCTTTCATGAATCCGATACTTTCTCTGGTGGAGGGTCGGGACCCAATCGGTATCATGCTGACCATAACTGTCATTTATTTCCTGATGCTGGTGACCATAGGCAGCCGCGCCGGGGGTGTCAAGGCAGGATTACTGAACGGTCGTGATGCCGCTACCCAGGCCGAGAATGCCGTCAGTGCGGGTGGCAGTAGTGGTAATGGTATCTGGGGTATCGTCGAGTTTATGGTCCATGTGCGCCTGACCCAGACTCTGGCTAATCGTTTACGCTCCCGACTGTTCGACCGGCTGACCCGGATGCCGATGACGGTGCTGGAAGACCAGCGTATTGGTGATTCAATATTCCGCGTACTGTACGACGCACCATCCGCACCGGACCTTGCCTATCGCTTGACATTATTACCATTCTTTATGCTGGTGGGCGCACTTCTCAACCTCTATATCCTGCAGTATTCGTTCGGTGAGGTATCACCAGAACTGATATGGATCGCCTGGGCGGCTGTACCGGTTGCATTTTTCTGTACGTTTCCATTTTCAGGCGCCCTGAGACGCACCAACCAGAACAAGCGCGCAGCAGGGTCAGCCACCACCAATGCCATGGAAGAGTCCATGAGTAATGTGAGCGCGGTGCAAAGCCTTGGTGCGGCAAAACAGGAACAAAAACGATTTGCGGACAGAAGTGCGCAGACATTCCTGCGGGAACGCTATGCCATGGGTGTTATCATAGTTACCAGTTCCCTTGCCGGTAGTGCGTTTGCTCTGGCCGGTATCTACGTCACAATTCTGATCACTAACAGAGTGATAGAAGGCGTTATGTCCCCAGGGGATTTTGCCGTCCTGTTAGGCGTTTTTTGGGGTATTGCTGCTCCAGCGGGATTCTTCGGAACCTGGTGGATTAAACTGCAGGAGACGATTGCGGCAGTGAGGCGTGTCTTCTTTTTTCTGGATTATGAATCGGAAGAAGATCGTGTCGGCAGTATAAAACTTGACAACATCCAAAAAGGTGTCCGAATTGAAGACGTGAGCTTCAGCTATCCCGATGGACAGCAGGCATTGCGTAACCTCAATCTGGATTTACCCATGGGCGAACTGGTCGCCCTGGTGGGTCCAACAGGGGCGGGCAAGACCTCGCTCGCCTACCTGATTCCCTCCTTGCTGACACCTGAATCCGGTCGTGTTCTGATTGATGATCACGATGTCATGGATATTGATATTGATTCACTTCGACGGCAGGTGACCTACGTTTTCCAGGAACATATCCTGCTGTCCGAGACAATCCGGGAAAACCTGTTTTTGGCAAATCCGGATGCCACTGAAGAACAAATCCGACAGGCATTAACGACAGCAAACTGCATGCAATTCATCGACGACCTGCCGGATGGCATCGACACCAGACTCGGTGGGGCCGGCAACACTCTGTCAGTAGGCCAGCAACAACGTTTATCCATCGCCAGAGGTCTGGTCCGGGACGCCAGAATTCTCATCCTGGACGAACCTACAGCCGCACTCGACCCACACACAGAAAACATGCTGGTCGCTTCGCTGAAGGAAGCAGCAACTGATCGACTGGTCATTGTCATCGCCCATCGTCTGTCAACGATAAGAACAGCTGACCGGATCGTTTTCATTGAAAACGGTGAGATTAAAGATGTGGGCAGTCACGAAGAGTTGATGGCCAGAGACGATAGCCCCTATCATGAGTTTGTGAACCTGCAATCCGGTTGAAGCATCGGATCAGTTAGATGCCAGACTATGTCGTTGTCCAGGTCACTCAGCGTCCTTTGAAATTAGCCTGCCGCTTCTGCATAAATGCCGCTACACCCTCTTTGTGATCTTCAGTCTGGCCACATCGGAGATGTGACACGGCTTCTTTATCCAGCATCGTCTGGAAGTCTACGAGCGATGACAAATTGATGTTCTCCTTCATCCACCGGAAACTGACCAATGGTCCATTGGCAATACGCTCAGCGATTTCCTGCACCTGACCCATGAAGTTCTCTTCCGGTAAAACCCGATTAACGAGTCCAATTCGCAGTGCCTCCTGGGCATCAATGATATCGGGAAGAAAAAACAATTCCTTCGCCTTTGATTCACCCAGCAGACGTGTGAGTTGCCAGTTTGTTCCAAAATCACCCCCAAACCCAACATTGGCAAAGGCGGTGCCGAACTTGCCTTTTTCTGAAGACAGTCTCAAATCGCATGAGGCTGCAATACCAAGTCCTGCACCCATTGCGTGGCCATTTACCGCAGCAATCGTCACCTTGGGGATGTCGTGTAACAGGAAAGGCAACGTATGAGATTCCCTTTGAGTCTGGACTTTCTCTTCAAAGGACTCTTGGAGGCTTTCGGTCCCGGCATCTTGACTCCCCATTTGGGAAACATCACCGCCTGCGCAGAATGCCCGACCTGCACCAGTGAGGACAATAGCGCCAACGGCAGGATCTTTCACTGCTTCCCTGATACGTTCAATTGCAACTGGCGTTACCGTTTTCCCAATGGCATTCAGCTTTTCCGGCCGGTTGAATGTGATAGTCAGAACCTTGTTTTCAAGATTGAATAATACGTCGCTCATACATTTTCCCTGTTAAATGATCTGTTAATCTTCAGCATAAAACCTTGACGCTGGAAATGCACGAAAGGAGCCTTCAGCGGGCCAAAAACTCGCCCTGCCGCTGTCGCGGAGTAAACAGGCCGGCTTACCTGGATTTTCTTCGTCATGTTTGATGAGAGGTAGTGGCTGTCCGGTAAGACCCTGGCAAGAGGTAATGCAGGACTGTTGCATGCCAGGGATATAGATGGAAATTAATGATCAGGAAACCGGTATTGGGTTGGTCCGGACCAGGTGTGACCAGGACATTGATCAATCGGTAAATCAGGAAGACGAATGTATTGTGTGTGATCTGTGAATATCCTTATTTGTAGATTGATTGCAATAGTTTCGGGGTTTAAAGTATGTATTATCAACGATGAAAGGAACGACCATGAATCGTGTATTTTATATTCTTACAGTGCGGTACATACTTTTCCTTTTTAGCTTCGTTACTGCCTTCGCATTTGCGCAAGATACGGAAACTACGACTCAGTCAAACCCGCGATGGATCGAAGAAGTGGTGGTGATCGGCAGCCGGGCTCGTATCGAGAGCCAGGCCAATGAGTTGCCCGTGGCCGTGGACATACTCCAGGGATTAGACCTCGAACGCACCGGTGAAATCGATCTGAATGTTTCCCTGAGCAAGTTGGCGCCATCTTTCAACTACTCGCGCACTTCCGTCGGTGACGGCGCCCTGTTCAACCCGGCGACACTTCGCGGCCTGAGCCCGGACCAGACCCTGGTGCTTGTCAACGGCAAACGACATCACAACATGGCGTGGCTGCGCGTGCTCGACGGGAATATCGGCTACGGGACCGGTGGCACGGATCTGCGCGCCATCCCTACAGCGGCTTTGTCTCGTGTAGAAGTCCTGCGCGATGGCGCTGCCGCGCAATACGGTTCCGACGCCATCGCCGGTGTCATCAACCTGGTGTTGCAGGAGAGCACTGATGGCGGTGAACTCACCCTTCATGGAGGTACGGGGAACGCTGATGGATCACGCCTGGGCGCGACTTTTAATGGCGGGTATTCCCTTGGTAGCGACGGTTTCCTGAATGTCACCGGCGAATGGTATGAAGTGGATGCCCTGCTTCGCAACGGCGGCAATGGTGGCCATGATCCAAATTTTCAGGATGAACTCATTACCGACAGTTCACCGGCTCACGACGGTTCATCTTTTTTCCTTAACGCGGGATATTCCGTAAGCGATACGGCGGAACTCTATGCCTTTGGCGGGCTTTCCCACCGCGAAGGGCGTTCCAGCGGTGCTTACCGGTTCCGGTACAATTATTGGGAGGGTCTCGAATCCGGTGATGATACCTGGAACTTCGTAGTACCCAACTTTATCAATTTTCACGAGCGCAACTCCCACCCGGTATATCCCAACGGTTTCCTTCCTTACGAGGAGTCACGGATTGACGACGTTTCAGTCGTCGTCGGCTGGCTCGACACCGTGTCTGACTGGGATTATGACCTGAGTATTGCTTACGGTCATAACGAATTCGGCTTTGGCGTCTCGAACAGCATCAACGCGTCCATCGGCGCAAACTTCCTGCATCATAATCCGGATGCGAGTGTAGCACAGATAGTGGCCAGCTCCGGACCAACCGCAGGTGACAGCGGTAGCGTAGAATTCAATCAGATCACACTCAATTTAGATGCGCGCCGAACATTCGAAGACAGCGTGCTGACCGCAATGGCCGCCGGCATTGAATATCGCACTGAGAGTTACCGGCAGAACGCCGGCGATGAGGCTTCGTGGTCATGCGGGCTACCCCACTCTCAAGAATATAGTGCTTTCGCCGTCGGACCCGACGGCACACCGCTTGATGGCACTGTAGCCGCCTGTGGTTTCCAGGGTTATCCCGGCTACAGCCCCCGGAATGCACGCTTGAGTGATGACGACCGGAACAGTCAGGCTGCCTACCTGGAGTTGGAGCTTCAGCCAATGGATGCCTTCACAATCAACTCGGCGCTGCGCACCGAAAACTACAGCGATGCCGGTACGCAGACCAGCGGTATGCTGGCGGCGCGGCTGCAGGTTTCCAGCGTACTTGCCCTGCGAGGTTCAATGTCCACTGGCTTTCGCGCACCAAGTCTCTCCCAGCGGCGTTTCAATTCCATCCTCTTCATCGGCAGCGAGACCGGCTTGACGACTATTTTCGCGGCTAACGAAGGCCACCCCATCGCCCGGGGTTTCGGTGTAAATTCGCTTGAACACGAAACCTCCGGTAATTTCAGCGCCGGTGTCGTTATGTCGACTGTCAACTTTGGTCTATCCCTTGATGCCTACCGCACGGACATTGAAGACCGTGTGGTTCGTTCCAAGGGCATAGGTTGTGCAGGGGTGGCTGCCTGTGATACGGAGCGTGTAGCGCAGGTAGCTTTTTTCTTCAATGGCGTCGACACCGAGACCCGGGGTGCTGATCTTTCCTTACGGTGGGGAACGCCGATCGCCGGTGGGCAACTTTGGCTGACTGGTAATTTCAGCGTCAATAAGACCGAAATCACCAACAGCAAATTGCCTGCCGGTGCACCAAGCGGTTTGAGTTCCTCCGATTATTTCGGTGGTTGGACAGCGGATCTTCTGCAACACGGCCAACCCCGCCGTCAGGCTAACATGACCGCCGATTGGGATCACAACACCTACGGCGCGCTCCTGCGGGCAAACTACTATGGCGTTACAACCCAGCACCCTTTAGACACCGGAATGGTTAAAATCAGCGCCGCAACCACTCTGGACCTTGAAACCTGGTTTACGGCAGGCGTCATGCGCGGGGCATTGGGGGTCAACAATATCTCCAACGAATTGCCCACCGCCCTGCCAAAGACACACCTCTCGAATATACTCTGGGGAATCCGCTACCCAACGAACACACCCTTCGGGCTTGTCGGACGATTTACCTATATCCGGTTGAGTTTTGATTTTCCGTGGTGACCTGAAACGGATAACCTGGGTGCGGAACTGTCATAGGTCAGTGAACCTGGCAAATAGATAAGACTTGAACCTGGATATAGCTGTAATTTCACCCCAAGTTAAAATTACACGCTTGTATTTTTGACTGTGGGTTAAAAATCAAGTAATCTTTCCTCATGTCGCCAATTGAACGATATCTTACTGAGCAGGTCCAGCGTGACCTCAGTAAAAAGATGGTGTTCATCGCCGGTCCACGGCAGGTGGGAAAGACCACCCTCAGCCAGACGCTATCCGGCGCTGAACGCGGTTATCTTAACTGGGATGTTGCCATCCACCGCGAACACATCCTGAAAGGAGAATTGCCAACCTCTAACCTGTGGATATTCGATGAGATTCATAAGTATCGCCACTGGCGCAACTATCTCAAAGGATTGTATGACTCCAAGCCGGCAGGTCAGCAGATTTTGGTCATCGGGAGTGGCCGCCTGGATCTGTATCGCTACAGTGGCGATTCGCTTCAGGGTCGTTACCACCTGCTGCGTTTACATCCATTCTCTGTTGCAGAACTTGGTCTTGAGTCACAGAGTGAACTCGCAGACCTGATCAATCTCAGTGGTTTTCCGGAACCCTGTTTAAGCGGCAGTGAATTGGAAGCACGTCGCTGGTCGCGTGAATACCGTACGTTGCTTATCCGGGAAGAGGTGGCCACGCTAGAACGAATTCAGGACCTTGGCCAACTCGAACTCCTGATGCTGCGCCTGCCCGACCTGGTTGGTTCTCCGCTATCAATCAACGCCCTGCGCGAAGACTTGCAGATCAGCCACAAAACAGCTTCCTCCTGGCTCAATGCTCTCGAACGCCTGTTTGCCATATTTCGCCTTATGCCTTTTGGAGCACCGACCATCAGAGCCGTAAAACAAGAACGCAAGCACTACCACATAGACTGGTCGCTGCCCACAAGCGATGCCGCACGATTTGAGAACATGGTCGCCTGTCATCTACTGAAGTGGGTACAGTTCAAACAGGACACCGAAGGTCTGGACTGGGAACTCAGATATTTTCGCGATGTCGACCGCCGCGAGGTTGATTTCATCGTGACCAACAAGACCACGCCGTTCCTGATGGTTGAATGCAAACTCAACGACCGGGATGTTGATCGCAGCCTGGTATATCTAAAAAACAAATTTCCAGATGCAGATGCGTGGCAGATTTCTCTGAACGGCAGCAGGGATTATAGCAATCGACAGGGTATCCGGGTGGCGCCTGCGGTGGAGCTGTTGGGTGGTCTGGTTTGATATTGTACATCCCGGGTCGACCCTCAAATCCCACAGCAGTGCTCAGCCAACAGCATATAGTGCCCTTGGTTCTTTCACCTCTGGCGCATCACGTGATGCGTCGTGGTCCTTTGGTTTGTACTCCGGTGCCTCAGGTTGCACCCGTGGTTCTTTCACCTTGTTGGGATCTTCCAGAATCTCATCACGTGTTGAGTCGTATTCCACCGGCTTATACACCGGCGCCTCCGGCAGCACCTTGCCTTCCGCCGTTCTGAAGTACCATTCCCCCGCAAAGTTCTTGTGGATGGTGAATCCACCCTCATGTAACAGCCGATGATGCCGATTACATATTAACCTGGTATTGTCCAGGCTGGTCTCGCCACCATCGGCCCAATGCATCACGTGATGCGCCTCCAGAAACTGCTCATGACTACAGGACGGGTAGGTACAACACTTGTCTCGCGCCAGCAACGCCCGTTTCAGTTGGGGCGATACCACGCGATGCTTTCTGCCCAGATTCAGCAGATTTCCCTTCGCATCCCTGGTCACTGCCACCAGATCGGCATCACAGGCAATGCGTCGCACCGATTCCACCGGCAGATCGCTCTTGCCGCCTTTATCCTGCAGTGCAGCAGCATCGACATGAACTATTACCTGGTAGTTGTCCGATTGCGTTCGTTTTTCCCCGCTATTGCCGGACAGATATCCCCTGGCCACCGCTACCAGCGCGTCCGCCTGCCGTGCAAAAAATGCGTTGCTTTGTTGGTTTTCGGCTTGCGTCTGAGCAGCTGTTTCCCTCTTTCCAGCTTTATCTTTCGTATTTGCAGCCGCCTTTCCTGCCGCCGGCGCGACACCATCTTTCTCTCCCGTAATAGTAGCCGCCTGATCTACTGCGTGCGCGAGACCATCTTTCACATTTGCTGCATGCGCCAGACTGGCTTTATTTACCAGGTCTGCCGTATTACCTGTATGACCTGCCGCATCACCTGCCTTAACACCAGCCTTTCCTGCTGCGTGCAATTGACCAGCATTAATTGCCTGATCTGCCGTATCATCCGTCTGGCTTACAGCATCACCAGCCTTAACATCTGCCTTTCCTGTTGTGTGCGCTTGACCAGCTTTATTTGCCTGGTCTGCCGTATCACCCGACTGACCTGCCGCATCACCTACCTTATCATTCACCTTATCTCCCTGACCTGCCGCATCAGCCGCCGCATACATTTGATACGCCTCATCTGCTGTATCACCGGCAGCAGCCGCCATGGCCATCTCCAGTGCCTTCATCACCAGTTCCCCCTGTTCCCGCGGTAACTCGACATAGATACTCATCATCCCATCGGGATGACAGGTACGCTTCAGGGACCGTGCCTGCCAGGCCCGGCGGGCATCCGGCGTTGACTGCCGCCGGTCCGCATTGCGTAACCGCCGGCAATGCTCCTCTACCTGATGCGCCGTGGCCTTGAGCGCATAGTCAACCAGTGTTGCCTCATTGAATACGTTGGCGGCCCGGGTCATGGCCCTGACCTTGGAATAGGACAGTTCGCCCCGGGCAAACCCCTCGGAGCACTGCGGCAGGTCCAGCAGCGCCAGCGCCACACGCACTTTTTCCCGCGCCGTACCGGGCGAGATACCGCACTTCATATTGAGCCATTCGGCGCAGTTGTTAAATTGATAGGCCCGCCATCCCTGGCGGATATCGAATTCGCGGACCATGACCAGAAAGCGGTACTCGTCCTGGTTCATGTGCTTTGACAGGGAGATGATCTCTTCTTCAAGGTCATCGATGTTGCGTTTGGTGACTGGGTTGGCTATTGGAGAGGTTTGCATGTAAAGCTGTATCCTACAACTGTTAATATATATAGTATATTACTCATAAATAATTAATATACAACAATTATTATTAATATATTTTTAATGATTCAGATGATAATGAGGCAGTTCATTGCCTTGGTTGCGTAAGCGGCCAAACAAGGCCGTTATTGCATTCACTGTTTAATGTGCTTCTTTGTTCAACATTAGACGTGACTTATTGTTACTGAATATGAAAATGCCGTTCCCTATAGAAACGAAAATCCGTCATCCAGGGAATACGCATGATGTTACATGTCAATAGGCGTCTAAAATTGACCCCCTATCGGCGTCCAAAATTGACCCACCTAAAACCTGTAATTTTTGTTTGAATTTTATAAGTCACGGAGATCAAGCGCCGGATCGTGCACAATGTTTTCGAATAGTCGTACGTCGCCAGACAGATATTCGAAAGACAGCCGGGCGATGCATTCCGCCAATACAGGATGCAATGAGTTCGCTTTAGAGCAGTGTCGGGTCCATACCTTCCGTTCCCCCGAAAGCTCAACAACGTCCCCGGGTAAACAATGCACGGGCATTTACCTCATTTTCGGTCGCCAAAATCGACTGACGGTTATCACTCATTCCGATCAATGCACCATCGTTGTCCACCCAAATGGAAAAGACGTTGTTGTCAATCTGGGGATTACTGAGTTCAAAAGTGTGGCTTAAACCAGTGGGGAGTCCTTTCCGTCCGGCATATCGCATATAGGACGGTTGGATCATCCATTGTCTTCCGTTTTCTTTAACTTCGAAACTCAACCATTGCACTGTCCGATTTGACTTCTCAACCAGCGGTTGATTGCAAACATACAAAATCATTAAAAGATCCGGAATGACAGGACTATGACCATCTGATTCTGCCTGGTCGGGTTCCGGGTTGATAATCCATTCGCTTTGGTTATTCTGCCTTCCCGGCAGATTCTTTGCGGCGTTTTGGGCATCACGGATACTGGTAACGCATACATTTCCCTCACCACCTGGTGTAAATTGATAGTCCCAACCAGTGGTTTTATTCTCCGTTGCGCCTTCTGAAGCGCGAAAATGACTCCACGTAAACCTGTCGACATCCGTCAAGACTATTTTCCTTTCACCCCATAAATGATCCTTCGCACGGTCCGGGTTTCCGTAATGAGCTGGGGAATCATATAGTTCGGTGTCAAATCGCCAACGTATTCTTACGTTTCCCTCATTATCGATACTTGAAGTGATTTTACCGAGTAAACGGAAATTGTCATCGAGAAGGACCGTCCAGATATCCCGCCACTTTACAGCGAATTCCTTGTTTTTCTCGACTATGGATGAATTATTGACAGGCATTGTGATTGCTCCTTGATTATTTGATGGAAAGACCAACACTCCACGATGAACAAGCGATTCGCGGATATGTGCGATTCCTCTCGCCAGACGAGATGCTACGGTTCCAGGGCTCAGTTTTAATATATTCGAGATTTCGCTGTAACTGAGGTCCTCGAAGTAGCGCTTGAACAATGGACCTCGCAGTCGCTCATCCATTCGATCCAGTTCTTCATGAATCAAACTGATCAATTGTTTACGGGCAACAGACTCATCAAGGTTCGTGTCAATGTGCATCATCGCTGTATGGTCGACAGCATCCTGCTCTCGCTCACGACGTCGTATTGCATTGCGAAGTTGATTCATCGCAGTTGCACTGATAATGGCTCGCCACCACCCAAGGGGGTGGGTTACCACGCCATCTACCGGCTGCGAGTCCATCAGTCGCAATATCGACAATTGCACGATATCTTCGGCCTCTTCAACGAAGTATCTGCGCGCCTGTGTCAGCGCCCAATCTCGATGTCGTTCCACGAAAACACCAAGTGCTGAATCGTCGTCGTTTTGATAAAAACGAGCTAACAGGTCGTGGTCAGTGTCTTCATTTACCATTGAAGATGTCTGTTTGAGGAATTCGTTATATTGAGTAGTCACCTGAAGTCGAGATTTTCTTCCATGGAATTGTTAATTTTCTTACATCAGGCGTAGTAACTAAGCGAATTGCCAAACCCCTCCAACTTACCCCAATTTTGATAAACAGAATTAATTGCGTGATCATATTAGATAGGTAATAATTTCAAGAAACACTAACTGGAGTGTTCTATGACTTCAATGAACATACCGGAATCCGGCATGAAGCCGGACGCCAGATCGCGCGGAGGAGCGCGGTTTATTGAATTTATCAAACAAAGGTTTCGTGACAGCGACGTCAGCTTTGATGTGATACTTCTGGACGGCAGTGAATACCACATCGGCACGGGTTCATCCAGTTTTAAACTGGAGATAAGTCATCCCAACGGTTTGAAGGCCATTGCCTCATTCGATGAGGGGATTATTGCAAATGCCTATATTAACGGCTGGTTTGACCTCAAGGGCGATATGCTTGCAATTTATGAACTGCGCCATCACATGCAGGATCGACACTTTTTCAAATCTCTTTGGCGGTTCATTGCGCCATTTCTATTGGGGCAGATCGCGGTCAACAAGTCGGCGATCAGGCAGCATTATGAGCGGGACAGTTCATTTTTCCTGGCGTTCCTTGACCGGGAATTTCGTTGTTACACCCAAGGTATATTCGAATCAGAGGATGAACAACTTACCGTTGCAGTTCGCCGGAAAATGGATTTTATTCTCGAACGATGCAAGTTGACTCCCGGTAGTGAAGTGCTGGAGATTGGTCCCGGTTGGGGTTCATTTGCAGAATACGCGGCTCGAAAAGGGATCAATGTGACTGGCATCACGATTGCCGAACAATCCTTTAATTATATGCAACAACTCACTGCCGAAAAGAATCTGCCGATAACCAACGTGTTGTCGGATATCTTGGAGTTCAAGTCCGAAAAACAATTCGATGCCATTGTTTTACTGGGTGTCATGGAGCATTTACCCGACTATACAAGAATCCTGAATTGTTTTAACAAGCTGTTGAGGCCTGGAGGGCACGTGTTTTTTGATGCTGGCGCTTTCCCCAAAAAACACCGGAAATCATCCTTTATCACGGAACACATCTATCCCGGTAACCATTCCTTTTTTGTACTCCACGAGTTCCTGAAATCTATGGCGTCAATGCCTTTTGACTTGAAGGGAGTTTGGGATGACCGGAACAGTTACTACCTGACTTTAGTCCAATGGGCACAACGATTTGATGCCAACCGGGACTTTATCGTCGAAAAATTTGGCGAAGCAGATTATCGAAGTTTCCGCATTTACCTGTGGGGGTCGGCACACTGTTTTTTACGTAACTGGTTGCAATGTTATCGTCTGGTGTTGCAAAAAGATCCCGAATAATCTGCCTGCTTCAGTCAATTAAATATCCACTCACGGATATCATCGCTGTTAAATAGCCTCTTCAGCCTGGAGAAGTATGGGGGAACCAGTTTTGCGTGCGCAGGCAAAATTTTACCAGCATCAACATCAGTGGTACCTCAATCAGCACACCGACCACGGTCGCAAGGGCAGCGCCCGAGGATAATCCATACAACATCGCCGCGGTCGCGATCGCAATTTCAAAATGGTTGGACGCACCGATCATGGCAGTAGGGGCAGCATTCCTGTAACTGAGTCCCAGCAGCCTGGACAGTCCGTAACCCAGGGCGAAGACGATCAATGTCTGTACAAACAACGGGATGGCAATCCACAGAATCGTCAACGGCTTCTGGACTATGATCTCTCCCTTGAAGGAGAAGAGAAGAACGAGTGTAACCAGCAACGCGGTAATGGTCACTGGTGTCAAGAATCCCAGGAAGGACTCTTCGAACCACTGTTTACCCTTGACTCTGATAATCCACTTCCGTGAGGCATAGCCAGCAAGCAGAGGCAGCGCCACATAGATACCTATAGACAGCAGTAGAGCTTGCCAGGGAACCGGCAATTTACCTGCACCGAGTAAGAAACCACCCAGGAACCCAAACAGTACCAACATGGTCAGCGAGTTGATGGCGACCATCACCAGCGTGTGTCCATCATTGCCTTTGGACAGGTAACCCCAGACAAGTACCATAGCGGTACAGGGTGCGATGCCGAGAAGTATGCATCCGGCAAGGTAGCTGCGCCAGAGCGGGACTTCCAGCATTTTAATGCCATCGACGAGTACCACTCGTCCGGCGCCATAAGTGTCGCCGACCAACAACTCCGCTCCTAATGGAAATTTTACGAGGTCGACCGCCTCGGGACCAATCAGTGACAGGAACAGGCTGCCGAGAAAAAAACTTGCAATCGCATACATGGTAAATGGTTTGATGGCCCAGTTGATGAACAGCGTCAGGCCAACCGGCTTCAGCGCTTTGCCGGCGCTTATGACTTCGTGAAAATCAATCTTTACCATGATGGGATACATCATGAAGAACAGGCAAATAGCTATCGGGATGGAAACCACCGGTGCATCGTTGACATGGATCGCTATACCATCGAGGGTGCCGGCAAATTCAGGCGCCACTTTTCCAAGCAGAATTCCGCCGATAATACACAGCACAACCCAGACAGATAAATAGCGTTCAAAAAAGCTCATTGACACTTCTTAAGACACCTCATCGGATTAATAGACGAATTGCCTTGAGGTATGTTTGCCAGGAAGGGTGCCCGGGACACGCGTAGAGAGGTTTATATCCATCCATGCAGAATACTCGATTCCAGTAAGAGGTCGCAAACAAGGGGTCAGCCTTTATTATCCAGGTCACCGCCCGTAAGAACTTCCAGGAACCTGTCGCCAAACCTCTGCAATTTGACCTCTCCGACTCCGTTAACCGTCAGTAATGCCTTTTTATCGGCAGGTTTAAAGGCTGCCATCTCTTTTAAAGTCCTGTCGTGAAACACCATATACGGCGCCAGCTTGTTCTCACTGGCAATTGTGGTTCGCAGCCGCTTTAATCCCTCAAATAGCACTTCATCATAGTCCAGATCCTCAATGGCGACTCTGCTGGAAACTTTTGCCGGTGTCTGTGTCATATCCTTGTTCAGGTCTATTGATTCTTCCCCCCGCAGCAAAGCACGGCATGACGGTAATAGTTTCAAGCCGCCGTAACCGCCAACATCCACCTCTACCAGTCCCCGTACAACAGTCTGTCTGATGACGCTACGCCATTCATTGACGTTCATTTCCTTACCCAGGCCGTAAACACTCAGGCGATCATGACCAAAACGGGAAATGCGTTCGTCCTCTTTACCCAGCAGCACATCGATAATGTAATTCACGCCAAAACGCTGGCCCGTGCGGAAGATCGTGGAAAGAAGTTTCTGCACGACCACTGTGCCATCAAACGTCGGCTTGGGCAGGACGCAGTTGTCGCAATGACCGCAGTGGTCACCAGACTCCTCGCCGAAGTATTTGAGAAGAATTTTCCTGCGGCATTCAGTCAGTTCACAGAAGGCAAGCATCGAATTCAGCTTGTGCTGTTCAATCCGGATCTGTTGTTCATCCGGGTTTTGCAGAACCATCCGCCGTAGTAGCAACACGTCCTGCAAACCGTACGTCATCCAGGCATCCGCTGGCTCACCATCGCGCCCTGCCCTGCCTGTTTCCTGATAATAGGCTTCGATGCTTTTGGGCAAATCCAGATGGGCAACAAATCTGACATCCGGTTTATCAATACCCATTCCGAACGCTATGGTGGCCACAATGATGATACCTTCTTCGTCAAGAAAACGGTGCTGATTGAGCTGCCTGTCTACTGCATTCATACCGGCGTGATACGGTAAGGCATCATATCCCTGACTGCCCAGCCAGGCCGCTGTCTGGTCGGTTTTTTTCCTTGACAGGCAGTAGACAATACCTGACTGTCCCTGGCGATTCCTGAGGAAACCTGCCAGTTGATGCCGTGGGTCTTTCTTTTGTTGGATTTGATAGTAGATATTTGGCCTGTCGAACCCCGTGATGAACGTCTTTGCACCAGAGATGTTGAGTTTCTCCAGAATCTCGTTGCGGGTGAGATCATTGGCGGTGGCGGTCAGGGCAATGAGCGGTATATCCGGAAAACGTTCCTTGAACATGCCAAGCTGCAGATAATCAGGCCGGAAATTATGTCCCCACTGAGAGACACAGTGGGCTTCATCAATGGCCACAAGCGAGACCATGGCATTCTCAATCAGATTTGTCGTCTCCGGTTTTTGTAGTCTTTCCGGCGCCAGATAGAGCAGCTTCAGTGTTCCTTTTCTGATTTCTCTAATGGTCTCGGCATAGTCCTGAACAGATTGTGCGGAATTCAGATATCCCGCACTGATACCCATTTGTCTGGCCTGCCGGACCTGGTCTTCCATCAACGCAATCAGGGGGGAGATGACGATTACCAATCCTTCCATCAGCAACGCCGGTAACTGGTAGCACAACGATTTACCGCCGCCTGTCGGCATCAGCACCAGGGCGTCACCACCGGTTAGAACGTGTTCAATGATGTCCTGCTGAAGCGGTCTGAATTCCTGGTAACCAAAAGTGGACTGCAGGATTGATAAAGGCGTGTTGATTTAATTCTCCTTACTCTGGCACTTTACTCCGACCCCATTCTGTACGAAACAGACGATGTGTTACAAATTAACAGACGATCACCGTAAACTGTCGTGAGCCATTTAACATTAAACAACTAACAGAACACGGTATTCCCCATTCCTGAATTCTCCTTCTCAACCATCAGACTCGGCAACCTGGCTTGTATCATCATTGTATTTGGCCTGGCTCTGGTCAATAGCCTGCTGATCACTGCGCCTTCAAACCAGTTTGACGTCAGGTCACACTCGCTCCCTTTGGGTGATACAGAAAACACGACGTTAACCAAAATCGAATCATGGATTGTAAATGACGAAAGCTCCCTCCTCGTGCATGCTCCCTCAATCGCCCGACTAAACTCAGGTGGCTTGATTGCAACCTGGTGGGGAGGCTCAAGAGAAGGGGCTAAAGATGTACAGGTGTTTACGTCTTTTTTTGACCCGGAAACCTTACGCTGGGACCAACCCGTTGCAATACAATCTGCAAAAAAAACGCAGGCTCAAACCCGTCGATACATTCGAAAACTCGGTAATGCTGTTATCACCCAGGCTCCTGACGATACCCTGCATCTTTTCTTTGTCAGTGTTTCATTCGGAGGGTGGGCTGCGAGTGCGATCAACTGGTCAACATCAAACGATGATGGTCAATCTTGGAGTGCCGGCAAACGCCTGATTACCGCCCCTTTTCTCAATCTGAGTACACTCGTCAAAGGGGCTCCCCTGTTTTATACCGATGGGTCCATCGGACTTCCGGTATACCACGAATTTGCAGGTAAATTTGGGGAACTGTTACGCGTCAGTGCCGAAGGCGAAGTCATCAGCAAATCGCGAATGAGCAAAGGGAAACACTCATTGCAACCAGTCATCCATGCTACGGGCACTGCCAACGCGCGTGTGCTTATGCGTTACGCCGGTCCATCGGATAAAGACGGTAATAAAAGAGTACTGCAAACTACAACCCGGGACGCTGGAGCGAACTGGAGTACACCAACGTTTATTAACATCAGCAATCCGAATTCCGCGGTCGCACTGGCCCATCACGACAGCCTTGGAGAAATCGGCGTATTCAATGACCTTAACGCCAACAGGAACCGATTGAAATTATATCAATATGGCCCTGACAGCCAATGGTCTCCTGTTTATGCATTCGAAGACAAAACATCACACAAACAACAGTCGACACACACAGATTTCATAAAATTATTGGAAGAAGACCTCGGTCAAAGCCTGGTATCACCTGAACAGAAAACCCGTCTTATTATTCGGGCAGCAAAAAACATGTGCAGAAATGATCACTGTGAATTCCAATACGATTACCCGTATTTAATACAAGATGAGTACAACCGGTATCATCTCGTCTATACCTGGAACAAATCAGCGATAAAGCATGTATCTTTCACGGTAAGGACCGGCGATTCTTCTTCTATTTCCGACCACCCGCTTACGACAAATATCAACTTATGAGTGCAGGCATTATTTCATCGTTTTTGGTGTGGGCAGCACTGCTCGCCTTTATCTTACATTTAAAAAAACGACCGGTGCGCGTACGGATATTGGGTGCTGTTGCCATTGCAGTATCGGCCATTATTCCCTTATCAGGATTACTTGTCCCTCTATACATACGGGCAATTACAGGCGATTTAAGTATTTTGACCCAGTTGTTACTGGCTATCTATATCATCAATTCAATCGCCGGCATCCACAGCACCCCTGCAGGAAAAACCGCCTATCAGCAACTTTGTTTCTTCATACTGTTCACAGGACTGTGGTTTTACCCGACAACGCTTGGTCTAACCTTGTTTGACCCATATCGTTACGGGTACATCACTGACCCCATGCACTTAATAACGTTGGCTTATTTTCTCCTGGGCACATTGACTCTGTTTTTCCTTAAAAGCTCATGGACCAGTAGTTTGCTATGCCTTGCGACAATCAGTTTTTATTTTGGTCCTTTGGAATCAACCAATTATTGGGATTATATGATCGACCCGGTGCTCACAATCGGGGCTTTAATTTATTTATTGGCTGGCGCGACCGCTACTTCACGTGCTGATTCCGGAAAACAACCGTCGCGAATACATATATAACGACAAACATCAGGAAATTGGCAATCAAGGTTGCATAGTAAGCATCAAACGGCAAAGAAAGACTCTCCGGCAACAAACCTCTCTTATCGAGAATCGTCCACAGTGTAAATACCATTGTTACTGCGATACCCACCCATGCACTGCGCGCATCCCCTTTACTGGCGAAGAAGCCAATAAGATACAAGCCCAACAACCCTCCTCCCAACAGAGACGCCAGAACAGTGGCCGTATCCTGTAATGTTTTTGTATCGGCCTGATTAATATAAATCGCGCCGGCAATCATCAAACAAGATACCAGTGCCGCAAGAGCCCAGGCCACATACAGGTAATGTTTGTCTTCTTGCCCAGGGCGTATATGACGACGGTAAATATCGACAATCGAAACCGTTGATATTGCATTAATGCTGGAGTCCAGAGATGACATCGCAGCAGCAAGTGCGGCCGCCAGCACCAGGCCAACAATGCCTGCAGGCAGTTCAGATAATACAAAAAATGGCAATATTTGCTCTGGCTTCTTTGTACCATCCAACATCATGGCTGCCTCGGGGTCAGGGTATACCTGATAAAACGCATATAACGCGGTCCCCAGAAACATATAAAATGCCCAGATAGGTAAACTGCTGACACCACAGATATACATACCTTTACGGGCTTCAGCTTCTGATTTTGCAGCACAGTAACGTTGTACGGTATTTTGATTACTGCTGTATTCGGTAAGCCAGGAGGTAACACCGAGTATCAACATCATCGTGCCCGTTTTGTTTAACAACGACAAATCCCAGGACACCGGGTGTAAAGAGCCGTCACGCAATTCAGAAAAAGCTAATTTTCCATGCTGCCCGGCAATGCTGAAGACATCAGAAAATCCATTAGGCAGCAATTCAATAATGACATAGAGGCACATAATGCCACCTGCCACCAGGACAACTGTCTGTAACACATCAGTCCAGATGACAGCGTCTATGCCCCCCATAACGGTATAAACCGAAACAAATACCCCACTGACGACAATACAGGTTACAGGGTCAAGGCCTGTCAACTCGTGCAGAAGTAAAGATAGAAGATACAGAATTGTGCTTAACCGGACCAACTGGGCAACTATAAACGCAACCGCACCATACCCCCTGACAGAAGGCCCAAAGCGGTCTTCCAAAAACTCATAGGCCGAGGTTGTTTTTTTACGGCGAAACACAGGTAAGAAATAGTACGCTGCGAACAGTATTGCCACGGGCAGCATCAGGTTAGGCAGAAAACGTAACCATGCCGTTTTATAAGCATCACCGGGATATGCCAGGAAGGTGATTGAACTGATCGATGTACCTACCAGGCTCAGCCCGATTGCCCACCCGGGAAACGACCGCCCTCCCACAAAATACTCTTCGGTATTGGTATTTTTTCTTGAGAAGTAGAAACCAAGTAAGAGGACCAGCCCAAAGTATAGTCCAAGCACCCAGATATCCAGTATTGCCAGTTTCATACAGGGATGATCCTTCTATTTATCCAGGGGTAAATGTTTGTTGTGATGGAACATCCATTTTGTTGTTTCGTAAATACCTCGAGCTGTCCGGCTTAATTTTTCTGTCTTCTCGGGATGTTGATGGCTGACATCCGATTCAGGTGTATCGCTGTTAAGATCATGCAGCTTAATGTCAGTACTATCAAAATTCATCCGCAGCATAAAATCTTTGGTGACCGCGCCGATGACAGGACTCGTTTTACTTGACGTCTGGGTAAAAACAGCGCGATTTTCGTCAATCCGTTGATTCAAACTTCTACCCATTGTGGTGTTATAAAAAGGAACTCCGGCAAAGTCCGCAAGGGTAGGCAATATATCGACCAGACTTGCTGCGGCCTCCACTCGACGCTGACCAATCAATTCCGGTGCATAAAGCATAAAAGGTACATGCAAGCCATCTAAATCCAACGTCTCATAGAATGGCTTCATATGAGGTGTCGTTGTGATCCGGTTATTGTGATCGCCATAAAATGCGAAAATGGTGTTTTCGAAATATCCTGCCTTCCTGGCCATTTCCATAAAACGTCCGATATTAAAATCTAAAAAACGTACTGCATTAAACTGTTCATTACTCTTGTATCCAAATTTACGCAATTCTTCTTCAGGCACATGAATCGTTTCAAACCCATCATTTTCAGGCGGAATGGTAAATGGTCGATGGTTGCCTGATGTTTGAATATACGCAAAAAAAGGCTTTTCACGAGGCAGAGATTCCAATACCGTATTTGCTTCCTTGAATAAATCCAGATCAGAGATACCCCACACATCTACATTGGGAGAGCTATAGCTCCCTTCTTCATATAAGTTCAAATCCTTGATGTTGGTGCGCAATACCGCACTTATATTTGCCCAACCCGCGGCGCCACCAATAAAGTAATACCTGGGATAGCCGACAAAGGCATTCACCACAGAATGTTGCTCGATAATCATCTGGTTACGTGATGCGGTACGCACCGTAGACACGTCCGGCAAACCCGTTAAACTTGCAAACACCGTTCTCGATGTACCTGAAACCGGCACGTAGAAGTAGGGGAAAAACCAACCATTCCGGGCGATTTCATCAAGGTTGGGTGACGGTTTTAATGGATGGCCGTAGACCCCCAATCTGCTGGCGCCCAGGGACTCCAGCATAATCATAATAATATTCGGTTGTTTTGCTAACCGGATGGTCGCGTCCCGGTTACTTGCCGAATTAAATCGCGTGTAATGTAATGTTTCTGCATCCGGCTTCTTGACGCCCAGATATTCGGCCATCACTGAATAGTGCTCTCGCACAACCTTTTCATCGTATTTACCCGCAAAACGGTATTTAAATGAATCCGTGAAATTCAGAACAGGGTTTATACCCAAAGCGGCAATTGTCGGGTTCCCTGAGAAAAAAGCATCATTCCATCTCAGCGGCATCGTTGTCCCAAGACGCCCGAATATTCCAAAAAAGAAGAAGGTGAAAACAATAATCACGCCGATAGCTTTTTGCTTCTTCGACATTACGGTTTCTGGTGTTAATAGAAGCCCCGCAGGCTTTTTCATACTGAAGAAAAAAACGACGGTGCCCAAAATCCAGGCCAGTGCTATCCAGAAAACAGGGAAACTTTGCCATACCATCGTCACAGAAATCTCAATATCTTCGAAGAAACGTAATATCGTGGAATTCATTCTGATGCCCAGATAGGCATAATGACCAAAATCCAGGATATAGAACATCAAACAGACGAAGACCGCCAAGGCCAGATAAATATTCGTTACACGCCGGACAATAGCATTATTGGTAATATTCCAGGGAAGGAGGCACGAAAGGGCGATCGGTATCAGTATCAGCAGCGATAAACGCAAATCAAACTTCACACCAACGTATAAAACCTGCGCCAGAGTGCCTGACGAAGGATGTACCAGATCACCTACTTCTGAAAAACCAAAGTAAAATACGGCACGCAGCATGACCAGCATTAGCATCCAGATGGCCAGTAATGACGCCAGATACTTGATACGTCTGGATTTTAACCAATCCATCATCAATCCTTAAACACGGATAAATTCAGAGCGCCGGAATCGCATGCCGGTACATAGGGCAAAACGATTGAATCAAGGTTTCCCGATTAAGACCTGCATCGAATCTTCAGGTCAAGGTTTCTGCCGTGGTCGCGTGGAACATCCTGGTCGATGTTTCTACACGGAGAATGTCCAGTTCCCTGGTCAATGCCTCCCTGCCCGCCTGCGCAGCCGGGTCTGATGGATAATAAGCCAGCTCGGTAGCCGGGTCGCCAGCTACACGGGTGCCGGTCAGCACACGTGCTTTGGTGTATTCGTATGGTTTTGCCCTGTGCAGGATGGCACGGTTGTCCCAGAACAGCGTATCCCCCGGTTGCCATCGATGGGAGTAAACACGTGAATCGTCGGATACCACAAAGTCCAGCAATGATTTAAGCAGTTCCCTGCTCTCTTCCCGGGTAAGCCCCGGTATGCCAAAGGCATGACGTCCGACAAACAGATTTTTCACACCGGTCTCCGGGTGAATTTTAACCAGTGGTCGGAGGTAGGCTTCACCATGATAGATACCGCCTTCATCCTGTGGTGGAAAGTCGCCAAGATCGTTGGCCTGAGAGAACAGTGTCGAATGGTATGCAGAGAGGTTACTGACAAGTTCCTTTGTAGCCTGGTCAAGAGCCGCATAGCCAGTACGTAAATCAGCAAGTTCGGTTTCACCACCCTCGTCGGGAACGGTGACCGCAGAGAGCATGCCACACTTGCTGCTGATGGGCTTGTAGGTTGAGTCGGTATGCCAGGTTTCATTGCCGATGTTGGTTCGCATGACCTGGGTTTCGATATCAAAAATCTTCCCGTAAGCGCCTTCCCTGTGCTTTCGCTGGTTCGACATGGGATTGGCGCCAAACTCCAGTTCACCAAATCTTTTTCCAAAGGAAATGTTTTCTTCGTCTGTCAGAAACTGGGCTGGAAACAGCAGGAATCCGTATTTGAGGAACGCTGTTTTGATACGCATGAACTCAGCATCCGTCAGTTTGCCCAAATCCACATTGGTGACAACGGCGCCAAATACTTTGTTTTCGATGGGAACAATGGATATTTCGCCCATTAAACCGGAACCTCGGTGGCTACATTATATGAATTATACAACTATTCTATCTGCCTTATAGCTACTCAATATCCTTCCCAAACATAAAGGAATGGGTTTGACGCGCTAACGGATCAACAGGATTTCCGACACTCAGATTGGGAATGTTCCAATCGCTGAAAGAGATATCTCCATCTATTGCCAGAAACGATCCGACCTGAACCAGGCACGGACGGGTATCACCTCGCCGGTCACCATCTCGGAAGCAGGTGAGGCAAGGTAACGAATCATATTCGCGACATGATCCGGCCCGGGACGCAGTTCCAGGGGCGGCACTGTTTCATCCTCGACTGTACCCGCGGGCGCTATGGCGCCAGGAAGTATGCAATTCACATAAATATTATGACCTTTCCACATGAATGCCAGATTGTTGCTGAGACTGATCATGCCAGCTTTGGCAGCCGAGTATGCCAGCATGTAGGGATTTCCCTTGGTACCCGCCGTGGAGGAAATATTAATGATGCGTCCGCTTTTTTGTTCAATCATCTGTTTCCCCGCAGCAATACTGCAGAGAAACGCACTGGTCAGGTTGACGTCAATTCTTTCCAGCCACTGATCAATGGGTGTCTCTTCGGGTTGCACCATCCTGCTACCCCTGCCGGCGTTGTTCACTAAAACATCGAGCGAACCAAAAGTCCTGATCGTCTCGCTCACCATGTTGTCAACCTGATCGGGCTTCGTGACATCGGTAACAACCGCGATGGCTTCCTGTCCCATTGCTCTGACCTTCTCAACTATCGCGTCAAGCGTTTTTTGGGTTCTTCCTGCCGCTACGATTCGGCCACCACCATCGGCCAGTTCAAGGCAGGTGGCGCCGCCAATACTTCCGCCACCACCGGTGACCACGCAAACTTTCCCATCCAGATCGAACTTGGACACAGTATCCTCCAGTTGTTATTTAATTGTTCCCTATGTTATCTAAAGATAGTACTCAGTGGCATTACTTATTCAGAAGAAATTTCCGGGCGGAAAATTATGACAACAATCAGCGATGTAGTGCAAACGCTTTGCCTGGGTCTGCCTGAAACTGAAGTTTCGGCTTCCCATGGTTTTCCAACTTTTAAAGTTCGTGGCAAACAGTTTGCCATCTACTCGGTGAATCATCATGGTGATGGCAAAGTTGCGTTACTGCTCAATGCATCTGGGGAATCCCAGCAAATGCTTGTGACAGCCGCACCGAGACACTTTTTTGTGCCGCCATACATAGGGTCGCGTGGCTGGGTTGGAGTCGAACTGAATCTTGGCCTGTCCTGGGAACGTATCTCGCAATTGGTCCATGATGCCTATGTACGTACCGCACCAGCATCCCTGGCTGGCAGCAGCACACCGGTAAAGGTGAATCCGCCTACCGAAACGATGAAACCTGAAGAAATTGACCCGTTAAAGTCCAGGAAAAATCAAGCCATATTGAAGCGGCTTGGTGAAATATGTCTGGCCTTACCTGAAGTGGTCGAAGACAAACAGTTCGGAAACCCGTCATTCAAGGCGGGGAAGAAGTCTTTCTGCAACCTTTCCTGTTACAGGGGTATTTTAAAATTGCAGATCTGGGTTGGACCTGAACGCCAGGTTTCGTTGATATCATTCGACAGTCGATTTGAGATCCCGTCATATGTGGGTCACAACGGCTGGATCGATTTGGATATCTCCTCAAATCAGAACTGGCGGGAGATCGAAGATCTTCTGCTGATCAGTTACCGGCACTTTGCATTGAAGCGAATGTTAAAGACTCTGGATGTGGGGCAGTGATTATGTCACCATTTGGACCGACGCGGGCTGGCTCTATCTGGCCGTCATTATGGATCTGTATTCGAGAGCAATCGTTGGCTGGTCAATCTGATCGAGGCAGCCAGTATTGCTCAAAGTTATACCAAGGGCTGATTCAGAAAAAGAAGCGACAGCTTCGCAGTCTTGTCGATGGGCTTGTGCAGTTCAATGGGTCGGCGAGCAACCTGTTATGACAATGCAGCGATGGAGAGTTTCTTTCACTCCTTAAAAGTTGAACTCATTCATCGAGAACGATACAAGACCAGACAATCAGCTAAAGGCGCGACATTTGAATATATAGAAATATATTACAACCGAAAAAGAAGACATTCAGCTATCGGAAATAAAATCCCGATGCAGTTTGAGCAGGAAAGTGCTTAACTGAGTGTCCAGTAAAATGGGGAATCTTTACACATCGCTTAAAAGGTTTGTGACCACATTCGCGGCTCATGTCGTCGCCGTAGCAGCACAGTGAACGATAAATCGCTCATTGTCGTTGCTCTACCGTCCCCCCCACAACTACACACATACCCCCTACCTGATATAGTTGAAAGACATACCCTGAAAAACATATTATGCAGGAGCAATTTGGGAATTCTGGTGCAGTTAAAAAACTTCAGCTTTGATTTAAGCCATATTCACCACGATGACCTGCGAGTGTTTGCGGCATTGGGTAGTTTACTCATCGCCGGTGTTGTTCTGACCTTGCTGAGTTTCAGCATTGATCTGACCTCTCCGGTTGCCATGGTATTGCTTGACCGCCAGAGTCCCACCTACCCACTGACCGTACAGAATATAATGCATTTCATGTTTGCCCTGGGTATTGGTGAAGCCTTTGTTCGTTTTTACAGTGCATCCGATGCACGTCGGCAGATCGAAAAAGACCTCCTCTCCGAGGTGCCTGCTCAGCAACTGACAGAGGTCGCGACCAGGGAATTACACGATATTGTCAAGCGTGACGGAGCTGGTAATGATCGCCACCTGCATCGATTGATTCATCGGATCATAATACAGTATGAAGCAACTGGTTCTGTTGGCGAATCCCAGGCCGTTCTTGATTCAAGCATTGAGTATTTTCAGCATGAGATAGGTCTTAGATACAGTATGCTGAGGTACTTGACATGGCTATTACCGACGCTGGGATTTATCGGTACTCTCATCGGTATTAGTCTGGCTCTTGCGGGTGCAGGTACTCTGCCTGATCTTACAGACCATGAAGCGCTGGAAGCATGGATTAATGCATTGACCACGAATCTCGGTGTGGCTTTTTATACCACTCTGGTTGCACTGGTACTGTCGGCTGTGCTTGTGTTACTGACCAGTCTTGCATCGGTACGGGAAGAAAGAGTTCTAAACGATACTGGTCAATACTGCATGGATAATCTGATCAGTCATCTACGGAACAGACCCAGGGAAAATATTGATATCAAAGAATCATGAAATCACAACAAACCGAAACAGAACACATGGGTACCACAGCGGTTGACCTCTTCGCATCGGGGATGGGTGCATTTATTCTGATTGCTATTAATTCATGAAATCACCACAAACCGAAACAGAACAGATGGGCACCGCAGCGGTTGACCTCTTCGCATCGGGGATGGGTGCATTCATTCTGATTGCAATGGTATTCATGGTGTTGTTTGCAGCATCACCTCAACAGGAAGTGATAGACACCCCAAAAGCGGAAGCGCTGAGTTGTCCTGAACCAGTGTCCGTGGAATGTCCTGAAATTCCTGCTTGCCCCGATTGTCCACCGCAACTGGAGTGTCCTGTGGCGCCAGAGTGCGAAGCGTGTCCTCCTGTGCCAGAGTGCGAAACGTGTCCTCCTGTACCCGAATTGGCGTGCCCGGAGAGCCCCCCCTGCCCATCAGCGGAGCCGGTAAGTTGTCCTGCGACTGTTCCCTGTCCGATATGTTCAGAACCCACGCCAACTGTTGTACAGGAGTGTCCGGAAGTTGAGCCTTTGCAATGTCCTGAACCAGTCATAAGAAACACGATATTACCAGACACAGATCTGGTTTTTATCATAGATGCAACCGGGAGCATGTTTCAGGAAATAGAATCATTAAAACGAGAGTTACATCTTGTTGTCGATGTTTTAGAACGCATGATGCCTTCAGTAGCGGTGAGTGTCATACCTTTTTACGACCGGTATCAAAGACCTCCGATTCGCCATTTTCCACTACGCAGGTTAACGGGTAAACCCGAAGCAATGCGAGACATTCAACGCTTTCTCCGGTCTATCTCAATGAGTGACGCAAAAGGGCCGAACCCGGATATCCCGGAAGCCATTTTAACGGCACTCAATGCTGCGGTTAGAGACAATTTCAGAGAAGACGTTACTGATCGGACCATTATTATTATTACGGATGCCTACGCTTACGAAGAGGAAATGGAGCGGAGTTATCAGGTGGCGCGCAGTTTTGCCGCGACCACGGGACAAAAGATTTCCACGGTGCATGTGCGGCAAAATCCGGTTTCAGAACAATACTTGCAACAACTTGCCGAAGCGGGTAAAGGTGAGTTTGTACCAGACAGTGGTTCAATCCTGGCAAACGTGTTGCTGAGCGTCATTGACGCCGATGAAATTGATTCAAGTGCACCTTAGTTATCGTATAATCGAGAGTATGAAACATAAGTCGACAAGAGGTAAAAAATGATCACCGATAGAAGTACCCTGGCATTAAGCGAAGGCGCCATTCAATTATCAAACCGCACAATCACGACAATGTTGACCACTGCAATTGCAGTGACCATGTTGCTTGGAGGCTGCGCTTCTACTCCACAGATTAGTGGTTTGACGCTTAAGGTAAAGGACTCAGAGTCCATGGAGATTAAAGAAAACTCCCGGGTCTTGCCTGGTTCCTCGTTAAAGGTAAGTGAAATTTCAGGCATAGGGACCAAGGGCGAATCACACTCTCTGAAGCAGAATGATTACAGTGTCCAGGTAAAAGGAGGGAAATATAACGCTGAGACCGGCGAATTCGAGCTTGAAAAAAATCTTGCCAGAATTCCGTCAGATGGATACGAGATATCTGTTGAACACTCCAACGGTGTCAGGACTGTCCAAAAGTTCCTCCCCGATGTTGCGCGAATCCAGGGACCTGCCGCCCGTGAAGTTGAGTCTTTTGAAGCAAAACTGCTATGGGAAAAAGATGGTACAAAATATGAGATTACAGAGGGAACACCGCTGATTCCGGGTGAACAATATGAGCTTCAAACGAGCGTAAGAGACCAGGAGGGACGTTTATTTTCGACGACAAGACCAACATTTCCAATTCCTGATGCAAGACTTGACACTGATATGTCTGGATTCAGCTCGAGCGGCGAGTCCCTTACAAAACTGGTCGCTAAGGATCAAGATGTCTCTCGTGGCAGTAATCGTGTTGGTGCTATTGTCGCCGGGGATGAGACCGGACCGGAACAGCAAGGTGACGGAAGTAGCATGGATAGTTACAAAATTAATGTCACATACGAAGGTAATGATGCACTCTCTGCCACATTAACATTTCCGTATGATCCAGCAATAGCGAATGGACCTGATTCAAACGTTGTCACAAGCGTAGAACTCACTGGTGAACTGAGTGATATCAGTACTATTGGTCCAGGTGAAGTTAAGGAACTTGGCGTGAGTGTGAGTGATATAAAGGGACGGAGTTGGGTACTTGGTATGGAAGGGAAAGGCTCACACTACGATCATAAATACCCATTACCACAGTCTCGGGTAAGCATTGCTGTTGAAAATGGTGATTACCATCCAGGTTCTCAGGAAATCAGTTTTAACGCTGATGCCAAGTCAATGTTAGGACAGAAGTTTGGTGTCAAAGTAAATTACGATGAAGTGGAATCGGTTGCTCAGCGAAGTTATTCACCAGACTTCTTGAGCATAGTGCCTTTGATGGATGGAGATGAACTCTTATTCCCTGGTCAATCTGGAAATTCTGGCCGTGACGGGAGAGAAGGGCAAACAGGATCAAGAGGCAACGAATCCAATCGTGAATTCGGCAGGGCAGGTGATGGACGGGCCGGAGGCCACGGCACGGCAGGTCAGAATGGTGCGCGAGGCTTACCCGGACCCAATATTAGAATAGTCGCACGTGAGGTACGGACGTTGGATGCGGTAACTCGTCTGGTACTGTTTGAAGTCAGAGTGCCTGGTGAGCCGCCAAAGTTTTATGTACGCCAACTGGATGATCTTCCCGTAAACATAATCAGTCAGGGAGGCAAAGGCGGTTCTGGTGGAAAGGGTGGCATCGGTGGCGAAGGGGGTAACGGTGGTGATGGTTACTTTTCTGGCGCTGGCGGAGATGGTGGTAATGCTGGTGCAGGTGGAGATGGAGGAGACGGCGGTAACGGTGGCAACTTGTCGGTGATACTGTCTACTCGTGAATTAGAAAGAACATTCGTCCTCGACAGTCAGGGTGGACTTGGTGGGACTGGTGGTGTGGAAGGCATTTCCGGTCAGCCAGGAATACCAGGTTCCGTTGATATGTGGCAAGTCGATGAAAAGAAGAATGAGAAACGCACTACCCTGCCGGAGAGCGGTGCCTATGGAAATGAAGGTAATATTGGCTACATCGGCCGCGACGGTCATAGCGGTATACCGGGCGCCATTGAAATGAATGTTGATGAAGATCAGTCAGCTGCGCTGATTCGGCGAACACCTGAAGAGATTAAATATGTCGTTATTTATTAACTTGTAATCTGGTTAACGTGCTTCAAGGCATGTCGTTATCCGCCGCCAGGCATCTTCAATATACCGGCCAGCCGGATATTGATTGATGTAGCGTCTGATATTGTTTTCATCACAGCTATCCTTGATGTCAAACCAGAGTCGTCCTTCATCATCAGTTGGAGCAATTGATGGTTTCTGGACGGGTTCACTGATGGCCGGTTCTGCTTGAGGCTTGCTTTCGGGGACCGTTTCAATTGTTTCGATCTCACTTTGAAAGGAAGCTATCATTGCATTATCGGGAAAGCTGGATTCCAAAGAAGTGAGTAACTCTTTGGCTTTGGTTATAGACTCCCGTGAAATTGCCTGGCGAATCAAGGTCTCATATCTGTCCTCAACCTTCTTTATTCCTGATTTTGCCCGCTCGTTTTCCGGTTCCATGGAAATGACTTGATGGTAGGTATTGAGTGCGTTGTCGTTGTTGGGTTGACTCAGCTTGTCGGCAGCGAGTTGTTGGTCTGCACGATCAAGTAGTCTTTGCAGCTCAACGGCGTGTTCCAGGTCATCAAGTTCCTGCAGGACTTCCTTTCGGAGTCCAGCCAATTCGGAGTCCTCCTGCCAAACATCCTGAATGGCATCCATAAGAACTTTTGCTTCCTCGGGTTTGCCGGTTGACAACGCTTTTCGCGTAGCATTTTTAACGTTCTGGCGAATATCGTTTTGTATGGTTTGTGCTCGTGAGTTGTCTGGATCAAGGTCCAGCGCACGTTTGAGTTGCGCAAGCGCTTCCCGAATGGCATCGCTGTTTTCAGAATCAAGTAATAATCGCTGCTCAGCGGTATCAAGCAGTTCTGCCACCTCTTCACGAAGTTCCTGGGCTGCCTTTGCTTTAGCCAGAGCTTGTTGCAAGGGACCTTCGTCCATGAATTGGCTCTCATCTGGCCAGACCGAGGATGCCTCCGTTAGTATTTCATGCGCCTGGTCCAGATTATCCTGTAGGATGTCGTACTCAATCTGTGTTGCCACGCGAGTTTGTAATAATGAAACCGCTTCCATTGCATACTCGCTGTCAGGATACATATTCAGAGCCTGTTCAAGACCTTCTACACCTGTTCTTAAATCAGTTGCGGTCAAAGGAGCCTCGGGTAACGATGCAATTATTTCATCCACCAGGTCTCTCGACATTTTCACGGCATCCGGACCTTGTGCCATCAGATATATCAGATAGACGACTACACCAAATACGGCTACTGTAATAGCCAGTAATAGCCTGGTCCTGCGACGAGGTGGTTTAAATCCCGGGTCTATCGAAATATTTTCCGTATTGGCTTCTTCTGCATCCATTGCTTGCTTCAATATTTGATTGTGCAACTCTCCTCAATTTGTACACACAGGATTAATCATGTTAAGAGAAGAAAGTTGGTCGATGAATTATGAACGTTCCAGTCTGATATTCCAACAGACGAACTCAGAAGATGTTTGACCCGTCTTCTATCCTTGTTGCCAATGGTATGACTACGCATTGACTCACTAAAAATCAAACTATTGAAGGGTCGTTACCTCATCTAAAATCACACTATGCTTAGGACTGATTTGGGTATTTAGATGACTTCTCCCCTATATCAGCTCGTTAGAGACATTGGGTGTTGAGGCCAACATTCGCCTCGTGGATGAATCTGAATACACTAACAGGGTCCACAACCGGCAATATCAGGCATTCATTCGAGCTGGTGACGTTGGCTTGCGCCCATTGCCATTGCTGGTTTACAAAAGCCAATCTTCTCACAACTTCTTCAGCATTTTGCCATAGCCCGTCTGCCAGCAATTGTCTGATCCTTACAGATCTGCTATCTCCGGGCACTTTCATGGCAAACAGGATCAGTCACGATCAGAACTTTAAAAACCTGATACTGGACTACCCTCGGGATGCACTGACTTTCTTTGCACCCAGTCAAGCACCCTTGCCAGAGGACCAGGTGAAATTCACCCCTTTAAGGCAGGAACAACTGCAGCAATATCCGGGCACACATTACCGGGAACTTGATGTGCCGCTCCAGGTGGATTGGACAGACGGCCGTCGTGAGACAATCCTGTTCGCAATGGAACAAGAAACTGACCAGCGACACTTCTCGATACTCCGGCTGGTTCGTTATTGCCTTGACCTTGCTGAGTTGTACAATACAAATCGCGTGGTGCCGGTGGTAATCTTTCTGGGCGAGGCTGCCTCGGCGACGGCATAGTTGGCGCTGGGTACAGAGTACCAACACTATCTCACCTTTGACTACCTGAGTTGTAATCTGAAAGACATCCCATACGAGCGCTGGCAGCACACCGATAATCTGGTGGCGCGTTTAAACCTGCCGAATATGCGATACCCGGCAGGACAGAAGCTGGAAGTGTGTAGTCAGGCATACGACAGTCTGCTGGCTCTGGAGCAGGACCGTGACAAGCGGGCGAAGTATCTCCAATTCATCGACTTTTATGCTGGACTCAACGATAATGAGTTAAAGCAAATGCAACTGAAATATCTGAAGGACAAACCCAACATGGCAGGATTCGCACAACATTTCAGACAAGAAGGCAGACAAGAAGGTCTGCAAGTAGGCAAGCAGGAAGGCCTGCAAGTGGGTTTACAGGAGGGTCGCGTTGAAGGCGAACGCAAGGTCCTGGAAAGACAACTTCACCGTCGATTCGGCGACTTATCGCCTGAGATTACCGTGAGACTATGTAAGGCTTCGTCGGAGGACCTGGAGAACTGGGCTGAGAATGTGCTCGATGCCAAAACGCTTGATGACGTCTTTGACTCTAGCCACTAATCATCCAGTCTATGTCAGAGACTGGATTCCGGTGTGACACCTCTTGTCCGGTGTGACTCGCATCCCTGGACGCTCGCCATTCCTTGCCAATAATTCCTTAGCTCCTGTTTACGATTCCCACCACCGGTTCACCTGCTGACTTTACCCTATCATCACCGGGTCCCTACCAGGGGGGATGTATGGTGTGTCTTTTAATTGAAGGGTGGGGTTTGTCAAGTGGTGGGGTGGACCTGGGTTGGGGGTCTGGCTGATATAAGTAAACTGTCCCCCGATTAGTCCCCCGATTAGATATAAGAAAACTGAGTATATCCCAATACTAAAATGGCTCTGAACGAAGGTATCCAGTCAGCTTGAATTAAGGGCAATCCTCTCTTTTTCGATTGTGGTAAAAAAGTCTATTATGGGCTTACTGTTACAGCCCAGCCGAATCATTATCGCTCATTGAGTTATATCTCACATTGAATCGATAGAATCAAGGCTGGACTGGGTCAGCCATAGCTCTCTTTTTTTATTTTATCTAAAAGGGTTTTGCCGCTCGTCGAGTAAGCTGACGAACAACACCAGCGCCGCTCTGAGTTCATCCGGGATCATGTTTGCACCGGGGAACGCCTTGGCGATGCCCGGTTCGGCCAGCATCGCGCGGCGACGCAGCAACTGCTGTGTTTTACGCCCCGGCGAAGCGGCACAATACAGGAATTGCCCGGTGAGTTGCTCCCGTGTCAGGCGTACGTCAAGAACCAGTTTGCGCAACACGTCTTTGGTCCCGACATGGAGCACGTTGTCCAGTTCGTCGACAAAATAGCCGGCGTCCGACGCTTGCACCGTCGCGGCGGCGGTCGTCAGCAAGGTGTTATGGCACGAAAACCAAACATCCTGGTGGGACCACAGACCGCGCTCATCGAAGTCGGCTAACGCATCAAGCGTGTAATAGCTGCCACGATGCGAATAACTGCTACGGTAAGCCAGCGTCCTGAGTTTACGAAACACGGTTCGTTTGGCCTCGGTACCCAGCGCCGCCATCAACTCGGGCATGGTTGCGATAGTTTGCCGACGCAACAAGGTAGTGAGGTTATCGGTAGAGAATTCGGCTGGACGCATATTATGTCACCATTACGATTAATATAAGCGTAATGGTGACATAATTATGATGACTTAACAATGGATCAGCATCAAAAAGACGCTAAAATAGCGCGAAATACAACGCCAAGGACAATCTCAAGAGATCCCTGATGCGGCAGTATTAAGACGTTTTAGCGGATGTTATTTTTGCGTCGACCCTAAGTCCATCCAGTTATTGCCTTTCAAAGGAAAGCGCCATCGACCTTCGCCTTCATAGGTTGCAACTGACGCCAGTGGCGCCGCCGGCACACCGCCGCCGCCACGTGGTACCGACCCGGCAGGCAAAAGAGGCATATTGTATTTTTCCCACCAGGCCGGTTCTTTAACGATGTGCCCTGTTGCTTCCTGCCGGCCCAGATTCCACTGCTTGAACATATCGTCGAACGGTGGGCTCCGGTCCAGCACGAACTCATTCGAATCAACCAGCCACTGCTGGGTTACCTCGCGCCACCCGTCGGCGGGATCATCGACGCCGTCCATGGGAATCGTAAGGATGCCATCCATATCGCAGTTAACGCGCGGCCCGCCGTGTTTGCCAGCAGCTGTCCAGCGCAGATGACCGCGCCGCCGTACTTTGTTCAAGTCGAGGAATGCCGCCATTCGAATCCGTTTGCCGTCGTGGATGCCCGCCGAGTGTACTGTCCAGCCGTGGCAGAACACGACATCCCCGGCCTTGCCGGTGAATTCAATGGGTTGAACGTTGGCTTTGACGTCATCCATGGCGGCAGGTGAGTGCTCTGTAGCCACCCAGTTCAGAGCCTGGGCAGAGGTGGGATACAGCGCCCGGGCAGAACCTGGGTAGAGGGTAAAACCACCCTCACGGGGGCCGATATCCTCAAGGATCATCGATACCAGCAACTCAGTGGGATTGTCATCCATATGCGGTCCAAGGCGGGATACGGGTTCCGAGGGATCCTTGGGAAACAGGGCGTAGATGCCGCGGCTGCGTCTGGGCCGTTTCACCGGGCCACCCAGCAGCAATTCGACCATATGCAGCACGCCGGGGTGGGCGGCTGACACCTCGACAAAAGCCGGATCATGACCTATGCCGTGCCAACGCCACACATCATTGGCCCGGTCCCGGGTCAGTTTGTATGGCAGGCGCCCTACCCGTTCACCTATGTTGGCTCCGGACCGCGGATCTGTCGGACCGGGCCAGGGATGACCACCCATCCAGTTATCCTCAAGTCCCCAGCGATTGTCGTTAGGCCAGTACCGTCTGGGCGAGATCCAGGTTCCCGGATCATCCCTGACCCCACCTGTCGTAACAACTGGCGGTTGCTGCCACCAGAAGTCGATGATCGCAGCAAAGTCAGCGGGTGGGACCAACCCTCGTTTGATCACGTATCCGAATTCGCGGAACTGGTCCACTTCAGCTGGCGTCAAACCAATCCGATCCGCGCCAGGAGGATCAAGGTCCGGGGTCGTGGGTAGAGGTAAAAGAGTTTCTTTGGTACCGGTATGGAAAGCGTCTTCCGGATCTACAGGTGGTGGTGTTGGGCGGTCATTAACAGTCTGATTCAAGATATTTCTCCCTTAGTCTGATTCCCCAGTCTTCGGGAATATGCATTGAACCTGTGTACAAAGGTCCGGGAGATGGATAAATGAGGCGTTATCCATGGAGTGTGACTCTACCGAGGTCTCCATCGACGGTAATCTGGCCATGTTTAGGAGGCTGTCCGAGAACAGACTGACCTACTGCGGACAAGCCTGATTGGCCATATTTTCCGCTTATTTTCGTTTAATATGTACAATATTTGCCTCAAATAACCAAAAAATATAACTCAATCAGTCTCGCCCTCGCTACGGTCGCAGTTCTCGGACAGCCTCCTAGTCTTCTCTGCATCTGTATCAAGTCCCGGCTTGTCGGGGATGTTGTACTCCCTTGCGACAATCGAACCGTGGGACAGCATGCCACCGGTTTCGGTGACAAGTCCAGTGACCTGGCTGAAAATGTCGTCGAACAACGGCGAAACCAGCTCAGGAATGTGTTCCGCAAGATTGCTTTGCCAACCAGTTTAATAATTTGCGCTTCGGTCAGCGAAGACTTGTCACGTTCAGACTCAGGAATCTCCAGAGTGTCTATGCCTTGGTTACCGCCGACGATCATATGTTCTTTGACGCTTATAACGACGAAAACGTGGTTTCAACTGCTTCTATCTGGGCTCCTATCCGGGCAAGGGAAAGGGTAAGGCCGACTGTGTAATAATTAGCATTGTACGGGACGGCTACCCCGAAACCTGAGTTTAGAAACATTTTGTTTCTTTGGAGGGTTGCTGTATGCAGGATTTAAAACCTGATTTCAACTAGACTGTTATTCCAAGGAGAAATTGTGACTCACGAACTCGTTATACGCGGCGGGAACATTGTTGATGGCCTCGGCGGAGAACCCACACCTGGCGACGTCGCTGTCGATGATGGCCTTATTACGGCGGTTGGCGAAGTCAGCGGTAAAGGCAAACATGAACTCGATGCCGGGGGGCTGACCGTTACCCCAGGGTTTATCGACATGCACACGCACCTGGACGCCCAGGTCTGCTGGGATCCTGATGTATCACCAGTATCCTGTCACGGCGTCACGACTGCATTGATCGGCAACTGCGGCGTAGCGTTCGCGCCTTGTAAACCCGAGGACCGGGAGCTCCTTGCCGGGATGATGGAGACTGTTGAAGATATCCCTCGGGAATCGATCATGCAGGGGATGCCCTGGGACTGGGTGGACTACGGTGGTTATCTCGATTCCGTAGAGAGAATTGGCCCCGGAATTAATATTGCAGGCCTGATTGGTCATGGCGCGTTGCGTTATTACGTGATGGGCGAGCGTGGGGTCGAGGAACAGGCCACACTTGCAGAACAGCAGGAAATGGCGAGGATCGTAGGTGAAGCGATCGATCGTGGCGCAGTCGGCTTCTCCTCCAACCGATACCGGGGACACAAAATTCCAGATGGCCGGGCTGTGCCCGGCACCCTTGCGGACCTTGACGAACTGGTACTGATCGGCAAAGAGGTCGCCAAACGAAACGCTCTGTACCAGCATGTTGGCATGCAGTTTGATCATGTCGACCACGTGGCTGGCGCAACTGGTGCTCGCATGTTATTTAATTCAACCTTGCAGGGCTTCGATGACAAAGCCGGAATCAATCGCCTCAAGATGATCGCCAGGGTTGCCAAAGGACGAGACTTGTCAGGAGTTGCCCAGGTACACGGCAGTGGTGCATTGATGGGCTTGCAGTCACTATTGCCAGGAAATAGTGCCAACTGGAATACGATTAAGAAACTGGATTTTGAAGGCAGGCTCAAGGCCATCAGGGATAAATCCTTCCGTGAGCAACTGATCCAGGATTTAAAAAACAACGGGAGTTGGGCGAACCAGGCCTGGCTGTATTACCTTGGTAACGGCACGGTACCCGACCATACCATGGGTGACCACAACCAACTTATTGCAATCGCAGACAGAACTGGTGAACATTGGAGCGAGACATTCCTGCGCCTGTCAGACGAAACAGATGGTAAGGCTTTATTCAATTACGTCGGTGAGAATCAGAACCTTAAAGCACTGCGCGACCTCTTTGCTGGTGGCGTTTTCCCCGGCGTCGGTGATGCCGGTGCCCACGTGGGCATGGTTATGGATGCCGGCTGGGCAACCTTCGTTTTATCCCATTGGGTTCGCGAGGACGGCCTGTTTACCATCGGCGAAGCGGTGCGGCGACTCACCAGCGCGTCTGCCAGAATTCTGAGTCTTAAAGATCGCGGTGCACTGGAACCCGGGATGCGAGCGGATATCAATGTATTTGACGCAGACACTGTTGCAGAGACATTCCCGTACCGGGTTACCGACTTTCCAGCTGGTGCTTCACGGCTCACCGGTGGCAGTGTCGGTTACAAAGCGACACTGGTTAACGGTCAGTTTCATGTCATCGACAGCGAACTCACAGGTTCACGCGCTGGTACGGTGATTCGCCACGGCGCTTGACTTTCTGTATCCGCCGATTGCAAATCAGATGAATGTTACCGCACATTTCCTGCCGTACAATTTTAGAAAAACATCGGCATCTTCCCACTCGACGAACCCGCCCTTCATTTCATGCAATACCCGGGTACAAATTTCATCTTTCTTAATGGCATTCCACCACCTGGTCAACCGGGTTCTGGATTGGAACACTTCCGAATCCAGGTAATTTGGCAGAATATGCAAGTAGAAGGCAAATGTCGGGTAAATCAAATCACCACGACCCAGAGATGATCCACCAAAAAAAGGTCCGTCATCCAGTTCGCCTAAAATTCTTTCATATTCGTCAAGTGCAAAGTTGATCGCCGATAAAGCGTCGATACGAACCTGATCCGATTTCACCCGTCGATAGAGTGATGACTGGTGGGGACCGTGATACATGTCGTGAATACGAGCCACAAGATTGTTCAAAGCTCCTCTTCTGCTCTTGTTATCGATCGACGGCAGGAGGTAGTTGATAATCACGTCACTTTCGTACAGGCAAATTTTCTCAGCAGGGACATCCAATGCTGGCATTTTCCCGGATGGAAACTTGTTCAGGTATGCTTCGGACCGTAGACCACCCAGGTCCGCCGGCGCCGCAATTTCAACCGGCAAATTGTTGCGATAGATGATGTCCCGCGCCATGGCCGAATAGTTGGATATGGGAATCGAATACAGAGTTGTTACCACTTTAGTTCACCTCATTCAATGCACAATCCTGACTCACGAACTTCCTCCCTCAAAGACTCAATGCTCATGTTAGTTCTCCAGATGTATGCGGTTTATATCCCCGGTAAGAATAACCATGATAAATGTATCCAGCAAACATGTCGTCCGGCGATATGTCATTTCATCCATGCTGTAACGAAGCAAATGAATGCTCCAAGGCCATCTGCGAACACCTTGAATACATTATACTGTCCCGAACAGGCTTGTACTTGAGGCGATTTGAATTTTGAACGTTTATATTAAGTAAACTGTCCCCCCAATCAGGAAAAAATAAATATGGCAGACACTGCATACAAGATAGTTGGCTCCAGACCAGTTCGACCTGATGCCAGCGACAAGGTTACAGGTAAAGCGAACTACGGTGCTGACTTCTCTCTGCCGGGAATGTTGTGTGGCAAGGTGCTACGCAGTGAACATACACACGCAAAGATACTGGGCATCGATGTCAGTGGGGCACTTGCGATAGAAGGCGTCAAGGCAGCAGTTGTCGCAAATGATTTCTCCTTTCTGCAACCCGGCGGGATGGGAGATCTTGTCCGGGATAATTTTGCACATGAAAAAGTCCTCTACCACGGGCATGCAGTTGCCGCAGTTGCCGCAACTACACCGGTACTTGCCGACCAGGCGCTTGCGGCAATCAAGGTAGAGTACGAAGTACTGACCCCGGTTATGACACTCGATGATGCAATGCGCGAGGATGCCGTCATACTCCACGACCATATTTTTACGCAGGGAGTCGAACCCCCGCCCAGGACGCCATCCAACATCTACATGCGGGACGAACAAAGATCGGGGAATATCTCAAAAGGATTTGCTGAAGCCGATGAAATAATAGAAAGAGAATTCAGCACTCCCATGGTTCATCAAGGTTACATCGAGCCACCGGCGTGTCTTGCCACCTACAGCGAGAATGGACAGTCCACACTCTGGAGTACGACCCAGGGACATTTCCCGCTACGGGAATCCGTTGCACGAATGATGCAGATGAACGAAGCCAGCCTGAAGGTCATCCCCACCGAAGTGGGCGGCGCTTTTGGCGGTAAAACCGCTGTTTACCACGAAGCCATCGCAATGATGTTGTCGAAAAAAGCAGGACGACCAGTAAAAATGCAGATGAGCCGCGAGGACATATTCCGTTCCGCCGGCCCAGGATCAGGGTCAATATGCCGGGTCAAAATTGGTACAGGAAAGGACGGTACCATCACCGCCATGTCTGCCCACCTCGTTTACGATTCAGGCGCATTTCCGGGTGCTCCCCTGGCAGGAGGAATGCGCTCGGTATTCTCCGCGTACGATGTTGCCAACGTATTTGTAGAGGGATATGCAGTATTCACCAACAAACCCAAAGTGCGTGCCTATCGTGGACCCGGTGCACCACAGGCAAACCTTGCAACCGAGAGTGTGCTGAATGAACTCAGCGACAGAATCGGCATGGACCCAATCGAATTCAGACTCAAGAACGCCGTCAGGGAAGGGTCGACGACCGCGGCTGGTACTTTTCGCAAAATAGGGTTGGAGGAATGCCTGGAAGCAGCAAAAAACTCTGCACATTACCAGTCGGCACTAAAACCGAACCAGGGTCGCGGACTTGCCGTGGGATTCTGGAAAAACGGCGCTGGCGTTTCCAGCGCAGCCATACATATGAACTCCGACGGAACCGCTTCATTGGCCACCGGTTCAGTTGACCTTTCCGGAACACGAATTGCACTCGCAATGATAGCCGCCGAAGAACTGCAAATTCCCGTTGCTGACATTTCATCGGTGGTAGTTGACACCGAATCAATCACTTTCACTGGCAATAGTGCTGGCAGCCGTACTATCAACGCAACCGGGCATGCCGTAGTCGGTGCAACTCGCCATGCCATTGAGCAGATGAAACAAAGAGCAGCATCCGGCTGGAACGTGACCCCCGATCAGATTACCTGGCAGGATGGCAAGGCAGTGAATAACAACAACGGTGATGAACTCACCATCAAAGAAATCTGCCGGACAGCGCCATCAACCGGCGGTCCCATCACTGGCAAAGACTCTCTCGAAGCCGTACTGGGACTCGGTCCCAGTTTTTCTCTGCATATCTGTGATGCAGAAGTCGATCCCGATACCGGTAAGGTCAGCATAACGCGCTACACTACTGTTCAGGATGCCGGTACGGCAATCCACCGCGACGCCGTTGAAGGTCAGATGCAGGGAGGCGCGGTGCAAGGTATCGGCTGGGCATTAAACGAGGAGTTTATCTACAATCGCAACGGCGTTCTGGAAAATCCCGGATTCCTGGACTACCGAATACCACTCGCATCCGATCTGCCGATGATCGAGACCATCGTGGTCGAAGTTCCCAACGAGTTGCACCCTTACGGTGTCAGGGGTGTGGGAGAAGCACCCATTATTCCACCGCTGGCTGCCGTAGCCAGCGCAGTGAGTAATGCAATCGGCGTGAGAGTTACCGAATTGCCCTGTTCACCACCGCGAATTCTGGCCGCCATAGAAAAGAAAATGGAGTCAAAGTAAAGCAATTAACAGGGTCTGAGTAAAGCTACTCTGACCCCATTAATTGGGAGGCAGGAGATGCAAACTGGCTTTTCAGAAGATCAGATTCAGTTCCGTGATGTTGTTTCACGGTTTCTGTCCAATAAATCGCCCCCAGTTGAAGTCCGGCGATTGATGGCATCGGAGGATGGTTACGACGCTGCCGTATGGCGACAGCTGTGCGGGGAAATCGGACTCGCGGGCATTCACATTCCCGAGCAGTATGGCGGCGCGGGATTCGGTCCGGTGGAACTTGGAATCGTGGCCGAGGAGATGGGGCGTTATCTCTATTGCGGTCCTTTTTTCTCATCAGCGGTGATGGCCTCACATGCATTGCTGAGCTATGCCACTGAGGCCCACAAAGTGATTCTTTTACCTGATATCGCGGCCGGGACTACCATTGCCACACTGGTGCTGGACAATTTGGATGCTCCGGAACGGGTTGGGCAGGCAATCACTGTTACCGAAACTCAAGATGGTCATGTGCTGAACGGCAGTGCCACTGCAGTTGTGGATGCGCATATTGCTGATCTGTTGCTGGTACCAGCCTTTGGCGCCGGTGGAATTTCCCTTTACAGTCTTCGCAAAGACGAGGCCAATCCCAGTGTCATTGCGGTTGAAGCCCTGGATTCCACACGAAAACTATCACGTGTGACCTTTAACGACACGCCAGCGCAGATGATAAGCGATGGCGCTGGTGCTGATTTACACAATCTTTGGGACCAGCTCTGTGTGGTGTTGGCGCACGAGATGATTGGCGGTGCGCAGGCGCTGTTGGAAAGCACCGTGGACTACACGAAGATTCGCGTGCAGTTCGGTAAACCCATCGGTTCATTCCAGGGGTTGAAGCACCGTTGTGCCGATCTGCTGGTGGAGGTAGAACTTGCCGTGGCGGCAACGCACCACGCTGCACAGTGTCTGGCAAGCGGTGAAGGCAATGCCTACGCGGCCAGTTTGGCGAAGGCAATGGCGGCGGATGCGTACATGAGTTCAGCACGCACTGCCATCCAGTTGCGCGGAGGAATTGGCTTCACCTGGGAGAACGATACACACTTATGGTTCAAACGGGCCAAAAGTTCCGAGGTGTTTCTCGGTACCCCGCATTGGCACCGCGAGCGGATGATGCAACTAATGACAGAGGTGAACCATGCCCACTAACGAAGAAATCAGAGCTGAAGTTGCACAGTGGCTGAATGCGAACTGGTCTCCTGACCGGTCGTTGAGAGAATGGCGTGAGATATTACTGGATGGTGGCTGGGCTGCACCCACCTGGCCCGGCTCCTGTTTCGGCCGTGAATTTACTTCCGAACAGGCGGCTGTGGCAGACGAAGTGTTTCGGGAGAGGGGCGCTCTGGGCGCCGCACAGACCGGCGTCGGCTGGCTTGCATCCGAGACCATTCTTGTGCATGGCAATGAAGATCAGAAACAGCGTTACCTGCGCTCAATTCTCACGGGCGAACATGCCTGGTGTCAACTGTTCAGCGAACCGGGCAGCGGGTCTGACCTGGCTGGCGCCTCCACCAAGGCCGAGAAAAAAGACGGCAAGTGGATCATCAATGGTCAAAAAGTGTGGAACACCAACGCACATCGTGCACACTTTGGATTGCTGCTGGCGCGCACCGACTGGGACCTGCCAAAACACCAGGGACTCAGCTACTTTTTGATTAACATGCACCAACCTGGCGTCGAGGTACGGCCATTGAAGCAGATGAACGGCCATGCCTCCTTCAATGAGGTGTTCATGGCGGATGCTGAGATTCCTGAGCGGGACATGCTGGGCAAAGAGGGCGAAGGTTGGCGAATTGCCGGTACGACGTTATCCAGGGAACGGCGGGGCTTTGCCGGTGATCGCACTGGTAGTAGTCTGAAAGATCTGGATGGTCCCATCTACGAGGAGTATCGCCAGGAACTTGCCACTGCGCTAGAACCCTATAACTGGTATCCGCAACGAGAGGGTCGAGTGGACCTCGTCATGCAAAGGGCCAAGGCGACAGGAGCGATCAACGATCCAGCAATACGCCAGGAGATCGCAAAGCTCATATCAATGAAGCAGGCAGCAAATCTGGCATCCGCAGTTGCAGAGCAGACTCGCCGCACCGGTTCCAACGAGATCATACCCGCAGGATCTATCGGCAAACTCGCGAAGAGCAATATCGCCCGGCAGGCCTCTCTTGTACACACCATGATTTCTGGTGCGGATGCGATGCTCAGTGGGCCTGATTCCGCTGAGGGTGGCATCGTCTCCGAGATTCTCGTCTCTGTGCCGGCCATCTCAATTGCAGGCGGTACTGACGAGATACAAAAGAACATTATTTCCGAACGGGTACTGGGTATGCCCAAAGAGCGCGTTCGGACACGGGACCCTTCAGGGACATTCTCCGCAATGTGATCGACAGCTGACAGACCCTGGTTTACAGATCGTTGAGGTTGAGTCTTGCTGAGTACTGCAAACAGTGGCCTGTTCAGATGAAATTGGGGGAACCTGTGATAAGGTCGATTGCCTCCCATATGCTGGATGCCACTTGACATCCTCCCCCACCTGAAGGAGGGGGATTCCTGGTGCCAGCCTGCATTACGCAACTGCTGCCAGGGGTTCCTGCTTCACAGAGTTCGGCAACCCGACCTCTCCACAGGCTAACACGGCGTGCCCCGCCGCTAATATGTTTGACGCCGCCACCACATCGGCATTCCTGGCGTAGCCACAAGCCACACATTTGAATACAGCCTGACTGCGTCTGTTGTCACGGGTAGTATAGCAGCATTGTGGACATTGCTGACTGGTGTAGTGCGGTGGTACCGCAATGACCAGCCCACCCCGCCATGCCTGCTTGTATTCCAGTTGTCGCCGGAACTCAGACCAGCCCTGATCCAGGACGGCCTTGTTCAGGCCAGACTTGGCCCTGACGTGGGACCCCGGATGATCAGCATCACCCCGTGCCGACCGACTCATGTTGGATACCTTCAAGTCTTCCACCACGATCACAGCTTGGTTTTCGCTGATCTTCGTGGCTGATCTTGTGCAGGTAGTCGTGTCGACACCGGGCGATTTTCTGATGGATGCGTGCTATCCGCTGTTGCTGTTTGCGCCAGTTGTTGGAAAATTTTACCTGACGCGACAATTTGCGTTGCGCTCTGGCCAGCTTCTGCTCAATCCGCCGGAAGCTGTGCAGGGGTTTGTATGAGGTACCATCAGACAGTTGGGCAAATATGGCAACCCCAAGATCAATACCCACCATACCAGACGATGGGTGAACCGGGGTTGGTACCTCCTGCTCCGTTTGCATGGACACGTACCAGCCATCCACCTGCCTGGAGACAGTAATATTTTTGACTTTGCCCTCTATTTCCCGGCTCTTGCGGAAACGCAGAGTCCCGATCTTGGGTAAATAGACACGCTCACCATCAACCTTGAAGCCTTGCGGATAACGGAAACTGTCTTTACCGCCACGCCTTTTAAATCGCGGCATCAGTTTGTTCGGTTGCTCCTTGTCGAAGGCGTCCTTAAAGGCTCTATCCAGTTGCATCATGCTTTGCTGCAGCACTTGAGAATGGCAATCCCGCAAAAAAGCGTATTCGTCACTCGATTTCCACAGGGTTAACCAGAACGCCATTTCCGGGTACCACAGCAACGCCTGTTTGTGTTCCAGGCGGTACAGATTCATGGCCAGCATCTTGTTCCACACAAAACGGGTACAACCAGAGAACTGGTGTAATCTGGCGGCGGTGTCAGGGTGGTTCACCCTGAGCTTGAAGCGGTATGCCTTGCGTATCAACATGTCTCCTATTATACTGTATAGCCATACATGATACAACCGACCCAACCTTGACCTGACCGGTCAAGGACGCCTTATATCCCCGCCCTGAAGGACGGGGTTTTACGGCGCGAAGGATAATGAATATCTTGGGGAATACTTAATTTGGCCAGTGGAGAAACTTGAATGCCTGTCATAGATATGTCAACACTAAAACCTGTAGGTGAATTTGGTTCCAAAACCTGGGGGGAAGGTTGTTCGGAATGCGCGATCAAAATACTGGAGGCTGCCAATCTACCCTCAGATATTAACTGGGCGTTCACTGAAGATTACACACATCCACCTGCCAGACTCATGACAGGAGGTCGTACTCGCGCAGGATATTACATTATGGTCAAAAATGGTGTCGTCTCTGCGGGTGATGGTGTTCCTGATGAATCGCTTGCCCTACCCGGTTTTCACGGGCAGGTTCCCTGGGCTGCGATTTGTAACCAGTCTGCCGCGTTATATGGCAGGGATGGTCAGAAACAACGTTCTGTAGATCAGGGTCTGCTATTTACCGCTATCGGTGAATATGTCGGTCGGTCCAATCCTTTCGATTTTCCAATCAATGCCGCGGGCAATCCAAGCTTGATGCTGGATCCGGTAGGTCCATGGCCAAAAGAGGTCGGCGCCGCCCTGGGTGAAGGTGGAGAAGAGGGCAATGGTCTGCATAACATTGCGGCAACCCTGCAGATGGACTCACCGGAATTTGCCGATCTGCCGGTAACCGATCTCCGTGTTCCCATTTTTGCTGAAATGACCGACCAGCAAAAGGCGGACTTTGTGAAGTTGTGCGGAATCAAAATTTAACGTGCATTCCACCCCCCCGGAAGTCGTCGCACAACTGGCGCCAACCGGGACGTTACGGGCAGCCATCAGCATGTCTAATTTTTTGCTGGTTGTTGGCAAGACTGTTGAGGGGGAACCGGTCGGTCCGTCACCTGGTATTGCGTTAGCCATCAGCAAGGCACTGGGTGTACCCTTGAAATTGATACCATTTAGAACTCCCAGTGAGATTGCCGAAGCTGCAGGCACAGGTGTATGGGATATCGGGAACATCGGTGCAGAACCCCAGCGGGCTGCTGTGATGGATTTCACTTCTGCATATGCCGAAATTGAATCAACTTATCTGGTACCCGCAGGATCGCAACTCACGACAATAGCTGATGTCGACCAACCCGGTAACAGGATCTCCGTTGCTGCCGGCAGTGCTTATGGATTGTGGCTCGAAAACAACATCAAGGATGCAGAACTCAGACCTGTAATTGGTCAGCAGGCTTTTGAGCAATTTGTGAACGAGAAAATGGATGCGCTGGCAGGCTTACGAAGCCAGCTTTCCAATGAGGTGAAAAAGTTGCCAGGCGCCCGGATCCTTGATGGAAAATTCACCGCTGTGCAGCAAGCAGTGGGTATCAACAAAGGCAACGAAGCAGCACTACTGTGGCTTGAGCAATTTGTTGAAGAGATCAAGGCCAATGGTCTGGTTGCCCGTCTGATAAAAAAATACAACGTTGAGGGCAAGCTCACAGTTGCGCCCTAGGGGTTTCAAGCAGATTCAACCGTTCAGTGTGCGTCGCCTGGTTGAACAACAGCAGCAAACCCGTAGCGCCGGCAAGCAGCAAACCCATGAGGAGGAAATCCTGGGCGAAAGTGAGATCGTCGGCTACTACTGAGAAACCAAGGGAACCCACAGTGCGGCTAAGGTTCGCGAGCGACATGTAGATTGCGAATTGGGTAGCGGCAATTCGACTCCAGCAAAGATTCATAAATAATGCGATGGTTGCCACGAAGATCAGTTGCGTAAACAGATAGGCCAATCCGGCCATCGGGAAAAGGAATTCCTGCGTATTCCAAAACATCGGCAACAAACCCGTCGCCAGGTGTGTGGCCGCACTTCCGGCAAATGCCACCAACAGGAATCGCTTGGCGCCGTGACGGTCGACCAGGAATCCAAGCATCGCGCCCATCACCGCCGTGGCCAGGCCGACATAACCGTTGAACGCGGTGTATTCCGCTGCCGAGTATCCCAATTCCTGAACGGCAAACACCGGAAACACCGTAACCGCGATGCCGTCTCGTACTCGATTGATAAATTCCACCATGACCAATATAAGACTCATGGGCAGAAACAGGACACGAGTCAAGTCCTTTAAGATCGTCAGCATATTGCGATTAGCCATCTCGGCTCGAACCGTAGCCTGGCCAGCGGACCATGGCATCAATCGTTCGCCAGGGCGTTCGCGTACGATCGCCACAAACAGGAATATGACAGCCAGGGTCGCTGCACAAACCAACGCAGCTACAGGCATTCCCGCCATCGAAAGCAGGAAGCCGCAAAGGGCGCCAAAGGACGCCGAGCCGGCCGCTTGTCCAAAACCCATGAAGGCATTGGCCCTGCCACGTTCGTCCTGTTGCAAAACATCAATCGCCATGCCATCCACGGCTACATCCTGCGTTGCCGCAAAAGCATTAACTACGAAACCCGCCACCATCAACGGTACCAGGGAAGCATCGGCGTTGATGCTGACAAACGACATGGCGACGAGTGACAGCGACAAACCGCCCTGTGCCAGCAGTACCCAGGGCCGGCGAAAACCCATTGACGGGAACTTGAAACGATCCATGAACGGCCCCCCGATGAGTTTGATCGCCCATGGGAATGACACCACGCCTAACACAAGCGAGATTTCGCCAGCACTCACGTCAAGTTCCGCCAACCGAGCCGGAACGGCGACAGACACCAGCCCGATCGGTATACCCTGGGCGAAGTAACAGGCCGTGAAAGCGAAGAAACGCAGCCAACGATGTTCGGTCAGGGCAGTTTTCACGGGTTTACGAAGGAACCTTCAACGGTCCAGCGGCCACCTGCACTGGGATCAAACAAGTCCTGGTGATCAAAACGTAACCACAGGCTGCTGCTTCAATACTGCCTACCATTTAATTTCGTATCGCTGTTCTGTGTTAAGCATGAGAAGAATAAACCATGTCTTCTCTAATTCTCAATGGTCTTAAACCTGCCGGCCTGCTTCTCAAACTCGTTGTTTCTTATATCAAATATTTTCAGACGTATCACTAATGATTTAAAGTGAGCCAATCAGTCTGGTTTCCAACGATTTCATAAAGGGAAAAAACAGGTCCAGTGAAAGATCCTGTTGATGTAATGGATATTGTCATTCTTGGCGCCGGATTCAGTGGCTTGTACCAACTGCATCGAGTTCGACAGGAGGGGTTCAAGGTTCAGTTACTTGAAGCAGGAGCGGACCTTGGTGGAATCTGGTACTGGAACTGTTATCCAGGCGCCAGAGTTGATTCTCATGTACCCAATTATGAGTTCTCCCTGGAAGAACTATGGCGTGACTGGTACTGGACTGAACGTTTCCCCTCGTGGCAGGAACTACGTGAATACTTCCATTATGTTGATCAGAAACTCAATCTGTCCCGTGACATCCGGTTCAACAGCAGGGTGGTCAAGGCAGAGTTCTTGGATGAAAAACACCTATGGCATCTCGAATGTGCGGACGGATATTGTGTCCAGGCCCGTTATTTTGTCACCTGTACGGGATTTGCCGCCAAAGCCTATATTCCTGATTTTCCCGGACTGGACAGTTTCAAGGGACCCTCACACCACACAGCCCATTGGCCACAGGAAGGTCTCGATTTAAGCCATCAGCGCGTGGCTGTCATTGGTACGGGTGCAAGTGGTGTACAGGTGATCCAGGAAGCAGGCAAGGTGGCTTCTCATCTTACAGTATTTCAACGCACCCCCAATATTGCTCTGCCTATGCAACAGCAGAAGTTCAGCAGGAAATCACTCGACACCTGGAAAGTGGAATATCCAGAAATATTTAAAAAACGTGATGCATCCGGCGGGGGCCTCCATGATATTGAAGCAGTAGAACATTCTGCACTTGAAGTCAGTGAAGAAGAGCGTGAGGCCATATTTCAAGGCGCCTGGGATAAAGGTGGTTTTCATTTTTGGGGAGGAACCTTTGCTGATTTGACCACTAACGAGCAGACAAACAGGCTTGCTTATGACTTCTGGCGGGAAAAAACCCGAGCGCGTTTGAATGACCCGGAAATTGCAGAAAAACTGGCGCCATCAGAACCACCCCATCCTTTCGGGACCAAAAGACCGTCACTGGAACAGTGGTACTATGAAATATTCAATCAGGATAATGTCACACTGGTCGATATTAACGATGAACCCATCCTGAACATCTTCGAATCCGGTATCAGGACATCGAATCAAACACACGAGTTCGATGTTCTGGTACTGGCGACGGGTTTTGATGCAGGCACCGGTGGACTGACGCAAATTGAAATGAAAGGTACCGGAGGGGAAACGTTAGCGGAATTCTGGTCTCGAGGCGCCCGAACCCACCTGGGAGTCCTTGTACCAGGTTTCCCCAATATGTTTATGCTGTATGGTCCGCAAAGCCCCTGCGCCTTCTGGAATGGTCCGACCAGCGCCGAAGTCCAGGGTGAATGGATTATTGAGTGTCTGAAATATCTTCGTGAGAATAAAAAGACAAGTATTGAACCAACGGCACAGGCAGTGGAAGACTGGAATGACCATATGAATGATTTGGCAGCACAGTCTTTACTATCCCTCGCGGATTCCTGGTATATGGGTGCGAATATTCCAGGTAAGGCAAGGCAGCTTTTGCATCATCCAGGCGTAAGAGAATATATGAATTATTGCAGGAAGAGTGCCGCAGATGGGTACAGTGGGTTTCTGCTCAGCTAAAAATGTAAAAAATGGGGTCAGGTCCAATTCCCCACTAAAAAATGGGGTCAGGTCCAATTCCCCACGGAAAAACCATTTCTTGATCGAAAAGCCATCTTCTTGCTTGTTAAATTGGACCTGACCCTTTATAAACTTTATATACATTAATTAATTGGACCTGACCCCTTTTATAGACCATTAATTGGACCTGACCCCTTTTATACTCTTTTATACTACTTGTTAAAATGGACCTGACCCTATTTTAAAAACAGAAACAAAGAGGAGCCTTAAATGCCCACTTATTCCATGCAGCACATTCACCTGTTCAGTAAAGATGCGATCGCAGCAGGAAAGTTCTATGCCAATGCCTTCGGAGTAGAAACCAGAGAGGCCAAAACATGGCAGGGACTGCCCAGATGTGATATGAAACTCGGTGGACTCACTGTGCTGATATCGACAGTTAAAGGCGATCTCCAGGAAACTGCCAACGATCGAAATGCACAGCTGGGCATTAATCACTTTGGTTTTCGCGTCGATGACATGGATCAGGCCTATACCGACCTTACGGCAAAAGGAGTGGAATTCACCAGCAAACCGCACGAGTATCGTGGTGGCAAAGTTGCCTTTATTGAGGGGCCGGATCGAGTCAGTATCGAACTCGTCGAGTACTAGGAGGCTGGACCAGGGGCGAAATTGAAAACACGCAGGAGAGAATGACTGGCGCCGTGTAGACGGCAATGCCGGGCATTTGACCATCGCTAAAATCTAAATGATATTGTTGTTGCGCAGCGATTGGATATCTTTTGCGCTGTAACCCAGTTCAGTCAAAATCTCAGTAGTGTGCTCACCTAAATGCGGTGCTGCCTGGTGCACTACCGGCCCGTCTTCATGACTTTTAAAGGCCGCTTTCACCACAGTTATGGTCTGGTCAACCCCCACGGGTGAAGGCATTGTTTCAAAGATTTCCCGGGTATCGAATTGTGGGTCAGCAGCGACATCCGGTACTGTACGGACCAGAGCAACGGGGATGCCTGCAGCAGCAAGAAGGTTCTCCCAGTGCTGGGCAGAATTGGCGGCCAGTACATTCCTGATCAAATCATAAACCAGTTCCGGGTTTTTGATACGCGATTCGGTGGTTGAAAATTCCGGTTGCTCAAGCGCTTCCGGTATCTCCAGCACTTCGAACAGCTTTACGACTTGTGCCTTCTGAAGTGCGGTAATTTGCAGATAACCATCTTTGGTGGGGAAGACATTCGCCGTGGGAATCCCGGTTTGCGAATTGTTAATAAATTGACGAATTGTTGCCAATCAAGCCATCCAGAGTTCCTTGGACAAGGTAGTTATTGAATTGTGTCGCCTGAAGCAGTACCGCGGTATCCATCATGGCAACGTCAATATATTGGCCATGTCCGGTAATTGCACGGCGATGTAGTGATGCGGCGATGGCAAATGCAGAATAGATACCGGTCGACATATCGACCTGCATGAATCCTGTTCTGGTAGGTCCGGTTTCCGGATGTCCGGTTTGTGACATCATGCCTGATGCCGCCTGAATGGCGCCATCGTATGCAGCATTTGATGCCAACGGTCCATCCTGACCGTAGCCACTCACCGAACAGTAGATGATATCCGGTTTAATCGCTTTGACAGCCTCATAACCCAGACCTAAGCGCTCCATGGTGCCGGCTTTAAAGTTTTCTACCAGTACATCAGTTTCGGTCAGTAATAAATTGATGATGTCTTTTGAGGCTGGCTCGCGTAAGTTGAGCGTGAGACTTCTCTTATTGACATTCATTCCCAGGAAAGAGGGCGACATGTTGGCATCGGGACCGGTGTTCATTAATCGCCGCATCTGATCACCCACATCAGGCTGCTCGATTTTAATGACTTCAGCACCAAGCAGTGCCAGTTGCATAACGGCAACAGGTCCTGCAAGTACCTGCGAAAAGTCGAGTATTTTTATGCCGGTAAAAGCCTGGGTCATAGATTATTCCGGTTATCCAATAGGGTAAAAATGGGATTTAAGTTTAAAATGTACTTTAATATTAACTTTATACGGGTTAATTACTTCATTTATAGAGTAATTATAATATAAATATGGATTATTTAATTTAAATTTAATATTTCAGCTAAATTTGAAATTATTGATTAATAAACCACTATATGTGGCGTAAAAAGATTAATTATATCGATTATATCCTTTTATTTGACCTTATAATCCCATAATGTTGTTTCTAAAGCCTCATTTTATGGTGACCTGTTGTTTATATGATATACAAGCCACGTTCTCTCATCAAACCACCAGCCGTCCGTGAGAGGCACAATATACATTTCATCCGGCAGGTCGGGCCAGCCAAATTTGTCCAGGTAAACTATACGTGTGTCTTCCAGTTTTTCTCATCAAACCACCTACCGACCGGGAAAGGTGTAATATACATTTCATCTGGCAGATCGGGTCGGCCAGCTTTGTTCCAGTAAACAATACGTATGTTTACAGTGCATCCAGTGGAATCCGGTAATAAGCAGTACGCGGTCAAGAACCCGGTAAGCACTTACGAAAGTGTCAAACCGGATAGCCGATAATGCCGTTTCAACCAGTACGTCAGTGGCAGCATAGTTTAATTTGCATCGAGCTTGAACTTGCAAAAAACAGGTAGAAGTAACCTTGCCGGACAACCAATATATCATTGCATATTTAACATGTTGTGTTAAATTTGCATAGATGATTGAAAGATACACAGAACAACAGGTAATCGAGGCTCTTGATCGGCAGGCAGCAGTCGCCATCATCGGCCCTCGCCAGGTTGGTAAAACCACGCTGGCTCTCAAGATAGCGGATGCACGGCCCGCTTTATATCTGGATCTTGAATCTCCCGCAGATAGTGCGAAGTTGCAGGAACCGGAACTTTTTTTTCAACAAAACCACGATAAGTTGATTATCCTGGATGAGATCCACCGTGCTCCGGACCTCTTCCAGGTTCTGCGGGGAGTCATTGATCAATCAAGGCGAGATGGTCGAAGGAACGGTCTGTTTCTGATACTCGGTTCCGCCTCTGTTGACATGTTACGTCAATCCGGTGAAACACTCGCTGGGCGAATTGCCTACGTGAACATGACGCCTATTTCACCACTTGAGATTCCGGGCAATCACTCAGATCAGGATCGACTCTGGTTACGGGGTGGGTTCCCGGATAGCTATCTCGCGGACTCAGACCATCAAAGTATTTCTTTGCGCGAGGATTTTATTCGCACTTATCTGGAGAGGGACGTACCGCAATTTGGCCCAAGGATACCCGCGGAAACACTACGGCGCCTTTGGACCATGCTGGCGCACAATCAGGGGCAGTTATTCAACAGTTCACGACTGGCTTCGAGCCTGGAAATCTCCTCCCCTACCGTAGGTCGTTATGTCGACCTGCTGGTGGATCTTCTATTAGTCCGGCGACTGGAGCCCGTACACAGTAACCTCGGCAAGAGAATCGTCAAATCACCCAAGGTGTACGTTCGCGACTCCGGGCTGGTTCACGCATTGCTTGGCCTTGAATCATTGAATGACCTCCAGGGTCACCCTGTCGTCGGACCCAGTTGGGAGGGATTCGTGATTGAGGCACTGGTTAGCGCAGCACCAACACAGACCATTGCGAGTTTCTATCGGACCACCGGCGGCGCCGAAGTCGACCTGGTGTTGGACCTCGGCGGCACGCGAGGACGCTGCGCGATTGAGGTCAAACGTGGCCTTAGCCCAAAAGTGTCCAGGGGACTCCTGTCTGCCCAGGAGGATATCGCTCCTGATCAAACATTTGTCGTTTACTCGGGAGAGGAGAGCTACCAGTTGACAGAGAACATCATGGCGATTGGTCTGGCTGAGATCGTTGAGCAGATCGTAGCGCTGTGAGCCAGCAATCTGGACCGAATTCATGACCAATGGGGGATCCTGGGAGTTCGGATTGATCTCTTTGACATCCTCCCTTCCCTAACCCGACTTCCGCAACCCAGCCATGATTTGACCTGTTTTTTGGGTTTCAGGATAGCTAAGTGGCTGTTTTTGTTGATGTAGATTTCGACTCAGTCATCATCCGGGACACTATACATCATGGAAGGCTGAGCCTTGGTGAATGCGCTGTGCTGTTCGCGCCATGGCGTACCTGCGAGACGGCCACCATCAACGACGTGCGACTGTCCAGTTATCCACGCCGCCTCGTCGCTGGCCAGGAAGAGGACCATGTTGGCAACGACCCAGTCGGCTACGGAACTTCGCCTGTCGCGCTGCATCGCGTGGATAGCCGACGAGCGGGGTCGCCACGGCCTCTGGACAGAGGGCGGCCAATGACGACGTAGAGATGATCGAACCAGACTCCTGCTCCTCCGAGTTCGGCCGCGACGGTCGCACCGTTCTCTTCATTCATATCCGTGACGAGAAACCTGGCGCCTTCGTGAGCGAACAAGTGAGCCGTCTCCGCGCCTATTCCGCTTCCGTCACCGGTGATCACGGCGACCTTCCCAGCCAGTGTTTTGTCATGCCGTTACTCCGTCGTCAGAGTGTTCATTCCCGGAGAATAACACGCCTTCGTAGTTGCCCTCGACTACCTCCGTGAGACGACGCACATATCTCGGTTGGCCGCCGTTGTAAACGAAGTGACGAATCGTGCCGGGCCCATGTCCTTCGACGTTGGAGTTGTATCCAGTAAACCAGCCCCGGGCCTTTCGCATCAGCATTGACTGATACAGCTCGACCACATGGGAACTCCAGGCCTGTTCGGCGTCACTTGTTGCCTCGAACCGCGTGTGCCCGTTCTCCCGGACGTACTGGAACAGGCCGGTAACCCAGTCAGCGCTTGTCTCTATGCTGCGGGGAAAGTTAGCTGAACCCGATCCACTCTGGGGGCCCGCCAGCATTGCCATATTGGGAAAGCCGTGGACCAGTATTCCAAGAAAGGTCGAGGGGTCCTCGCCCCACTTCTCACGCAATGACTGGCCGCCCACACCCCGGATGTCGATGCGGTCGTACGATCCGGTGACGGCGTCGAAACCGGTTGCGTAGACGATAAGATCGAGCTCGTACTCGCCAGCGACTGTCCGGATGCCGGTTGGGGTGACGCTCGCTAGCGGTGTCTCGCTGATGTCGATGAGTTCGACATTATCCCGGTTGTAGACCTCATAATAGTTGGTCTCCAGCGGCAGCCGCTGGACACCGAAACCGTGGTCTTTCGGGATGAGTTTCTCTGCCACAACCGGGTCATGCACCCGCTGACGGATGCGGTTGGCGATGTAGTCGGAGAACTCCGCGTTCGCGTCCTCGTCGAAGAAGATGTCGCGGAAGTTCTGCAGCAGAATACCGAATCCTGGTTCGTCGTAAAGCCGATCCCACAGTGCGACACGGTCTTCCGGCGATACGGTACGGTAGTGTCGCCGGTCGGGGCTATGTTCGAACCCTCCCGGACTGAGAGCACAGGCATCGAAGATCTCGATGTAGCGGGATCTGATATCAGCCATCTCTTTAACCGAGATTGGTCCATTGTTGAGCGGAGCGCTCCAATTGGGTCGTCGCTGGAAGACTTTCAACTGGTCCACCTTGTCAGCAATCTCCGCGATGACCTGGATACCTGTGGCGCCGGTACCTATCACACCCACCTTCTTGCCTGCCAACTCGACCGGCTCGGATGGCCAATGAAAAGTGTGGAAGGACTGGCCCTTGAAGCTGTCGAAGCCCGGGAGCCGGGGCAGGGTTGGGGTCGACAGTGGTCCGACACCCATCACCACAAACCTGCAGGTGACAACTTCTCCCGTACCGAGCTGCAGCCGCCAGATGTTGTGGTCATCGTCGAAGGTCATGGCCTCGACAGCGCAGTTGAAGCGCATGTGTCGGCGAAGGGCGAATTTTTCGGCAACGAAGTTCAGATAGCGGAGGTTCTCGGGCTGGCCTGAGAAGCGTTCCGACCAATGCCATTCGTCAAGCAGATCTCTCGAGAAGGAATAGCCGTAGGTGTAGCTCTCTGAGTCGAACCGGGCACCGGGATAGCGGTTCCAGAACCACGTTCCCCCCAGGTCTGCATCACGCTCCAGCACCATGGCATCCACGCCGAGGTCGACCAGTCGCTTGATCTGGTAGATCCCGGCAACACCGGCACCCAGAACAACGACCTCGTGATGCGGCTGTTCCTCTTTGTGCAAGGGCATCATGTCGACAGTTATTTCCAGTTGTGCAGGATCAATCCTGCCACCAATTTTGATCTGGCGCCAATTCTGTGTGTTCGGTTCGGCCAAGGTGCTTCAGAACGCAGAGACCAAGGATTCACTTTAGCACATTCAAAGGAAAGCACTTCTGTGCGGACACGAATCAGGGGGTGTACCAGATAGGTGAGGTGTAGGCGCGCTCGACAGTCGATGTGGGAATGTCATCCCGATGTTCAATACCGAGGCTTTTCCGATCTGTCCAGCGCGGAGTTGGGATTTCCAGAACCCTCACGTAATAGAAAGCAGCCTGGCGTCGATCAAAATCCGGATCGTGCCACACAACTGACAGTTCAGGATCGCCGATGCTGTTTAAATGGGTACTTTCACTGACGTTGACGGTATTGCCGACTGGTTTCACTTTCCCTCTGGCGTCAACCACACGATCATCAGCGAGAGCCACGTCATAAACCTTCTCCCGCAGATCACCACTACGCTCACGCCATCCCTTGATGACCTGAAGCCGGTCCAGATTCGCACCACGTGAGTCACGAGCCGCCAAAATGAGAAAACCCGGTGATCGTCCCGCCGGGGCCTCGGTGAGATCGCCGCCCATGGGGACACCTTTGGCATAGCCTACGCGATCCAGGTCCGGGCGCAGAGCGTCGTCGTCCTCATAGTCCCAGCCCCCGAAAAAACGTACGGTGATGCGGGGACCGGTTGTGGCGTAGGTTTCCCGGCGCTCCATTGCAACGAACAGTTCTTCGCGCGTATTTCCCGTTGCCCAGACAGCCGCCAGACCACCAGCGGCCTGGGTCCAGCGTAACAGACCGACAGCTGGTTTTTTTGCTGGGATGGTGGCTGCTTTCGATTCCGCCAGCGGCCTTTGGTTGATCGGGGTCTCAATAATGTTGTTGCTGGCAACATAACTCTGCCCTTCGATGGTGGTCAGTCCGGTGTGCGAATCGGTACTGCCAATGACGCCAAACTTGAACGGGTTGACGCCAAGTTCCGCCCGGCGGTCCAGTCCGAGTTTGAGTGCAGAACGAACATATTCGTAGGGTAGCAGCGCTGCATTCTTTGCCGGACCGGTGCCGCCTTTTTTGGTCATATTGCCCTTGTCGAAAACACGATAGTCGGCGAATTCATCCGCTGGTGAGAGCAGCGGATGGGTTTCACTGTCACTTTTCAGCTGTGTGATTTCAACCAGGGGTTCCCAGCGGCTGCGAGTTTGGGCGTAGCCGCGCGACAGAGGTTCACCGTTCATGGTTGTCAGTGCAAACATCAAACCGTCGGAAATATTACCGTTATGGGGTATCGCCAGCACGTCGCCACCGGTCGTCGTTTCATAGTCGACCATGAATCGCCACAAGTCTTCCGGGTCAACACTGTCCATGGCTGAAAAAGGTAATACTCTGGAGGCGAGGTCCGCACCATCCTTAAAGATCACCACGCGATGCAGGTTATTAAATCCAGGCATCGAGGAGTATTCATATCCGATAAAGGCTGTAAACAGTCCTGGCTGGTTTGCCCGCTCCGCTGCCTGGTTGTTGCGTTGCCATACTGCGAGTGGAAAATCCTCAAGGTCCGGGACGGCGACAACGACAAAAGAAGTTTCCCTCGCAACACTGGCAATCTCGCCGCTATCGAACAGCTGTTGCCAGCGCCGTCCGGTCTCAGATGCCTGCAGCAACGGATCAGATGCCCGCAATCCATTCCATACTCCCTGGAATTCCGCGTGATCCGCCACCACCAGGAAATCCAGCGGCTCAATCATCCTGACCAGGGCGCCATGGTTGGATTCGACGACTTCGCCCTTTGCATAACGATACGCCTCGGCAGGTCCAACCATGAATCGGGTGCGTCCCGCATCCTGCGAATTCGACGTATGAACGTGTGTGTCGCCCCAGTATAGATTCGTCGGCTCCGCTCCCGCCTGAACGCAGTATGCCATTGCGGCCCCGAGAGCAACCCTTGCAATATTCTTGAACCTGCTACCTGCCATACGCGCTATCGAAACCAGACGTGAGGGGTACAGGTACACCATACACAGCGAAGAAGTCCCAGGACGTTCATGGACTGTACCAGATGGGTGAACTGTAAGCGCGCTCCCGGGTCACCAGCGCGGTAGCTTCCGGCAAGTCGCGCAGCCCGTAATACTTTGCATCGAAGGCTGGCCAGCGAGGTGTCGGAATCTCCAATACGCGGACGTAGTAGAACGCGAGTTGCTCCGGATCGAAGTCCGGGTCCCGCCACATGACAGACAGCTCGGGATCACCGATGGTGTTGGTATAGGAGGTATCTGCCACGTCAACGGTGCTGCCTACAGGATCAACCCTGCCGTCTGGGCTCACTATCCGACTATCTGACACCACGACGTTGTAGATCTTCTCCTTCGCGCTGCCATCCGAATCCAACCAGCCCTTGATAACCTGAATTCGATCGAGGTTGGCCCCCTCCGGGTCCCGGGTCGCTTTGATCAGAAAATGCGGCGCCCTACCCGCAGGTCCACGCGTCAGATCGCCGCCCATGGGGACGCCGCCGGTATATCCTGTACGTGCCGGATTGGGGTGATCCGCATCCTCTCGAGAGTAATCCCAGCCGCCAAAGAAGCGCAGCGTAATGCGCGGGCCGGTGGACGCATAGACCTCCCGACGCCGCATAGCATCGAACAGCGCCGGACGGGTATTTGCCGTTGACCATACCGCGGCGTACCCGGATGCGGTCAGGAACCAGGCATTGGCAACGCGGTGCCGGCTCGGTTCAGCGAGTGGGACCTTGCCCCAGAAATTATCTTCGTCGGCCGTCGCCAGCGACGTATGGGAATCCGTGCTGCCGATCATACCGAACTTGAACGGGTTCTCCCCGAGTTTCACCTGCTGCGCAAGGCCAAGCTTCAGAGCCGAACGGGCGTACTCGGATTCGAGCCGCTGCGGCCAGTTACCGGTCTGAAAACCGTTCCAGGTTTCGTAATCGGCGAACTCGTCGGTCGGCGATAGCAGCGGGTGCGTTTCCCCGTCTCCCTTGATCTGTGTGACCTCATAGAGCGGCTCCCAACGGGTGCGTTGCGCCGCATAGTCCTTCGAAACAGGTGCGCCCTCTTGATTGACAACGGAGAACATGGCGCCGGTGCTCAGGTTACCGTTGTGTGCAATAGCGAGCGCCCTGCCTCCGGTTTGCGCTTCATAAGCGGCGAGGAACTGCCAGAGGTCCTCGACACTCTTGCTGTCCTTGGCACGGAGCGGCAGCACCTGGTTCACCTTGTCCGCATCGTCTGCAAAAATCACGTTCCGATGCAGGCTCGAGCCACGCTGACCAAAGGTCCATTCATAGCCGATCAAGGCAGTGAACCGTCCAGGCTGGTTGTGTCGCTCGGCATTGGCGGTTACATGCTCCCACACAGTCCGGCGCGCTCCGGGGATGTCGGCGATGCCCTGAATGGCTTTCCGTGAGTTCTGTGAGTGGCTGGCCAGGTGATCCAGTAACTCAGCCGACATGTCAGCCGGGCTGATATCAGCAACAGTGTTCCCCAAAGCCTTCGATTTTTCGCCAGCTGCCAGATAAGTATCCGCATTACGGCTGAGCAACGCATACTTCGAATTGAATAACCGCGCAAATACGTCTGCAGCGTTGCCTTTCAGGATGTCCTTGACAGGAGATGGGTTATCTTCCAGAAATCTCGCCACGCGTTTGCCGGCATCAGTCGCCAGCAGCGCCGGATTGCCCGCGGCGATCAGTGGCAGGTAGCCCATGTTCCCGGCATGATCGGATATCACCAGAAAATCCAGGGGACGTGACAGGCGCACCTCCTGGCCGTTGTGAGCAACCACTGTTTCGCCCTTCGCAAAACGATACGCATCATCCGGGCTGATGCGGCCCCATGACGACCAGGCATCCCAGGAAAAACTGGTATGCACGTGAGTATCACCCCAGTAAACCTTCGTTGGGAAAGCATCATTGACCGGGGGCGAATAAGCCTCCCCAGCCTGCACAGGCAACGCTGAGAACAATAACAGAGCTGGACAGAACAACAGAAAGACAGGAATCGAGCGATTCATGGATTGACTACCGTCGGTGGAAGCACGAATTCGCAACTCGGACCGTTAGCCAGGCTTAGCTTACCGTCCAGAGTGGCAAGCGGACAGTCGAGGGCCTCGGCAACGGCCACATACCATGCGTCATGGCTCGTTAGATTTATTCGCAGATCCCAGATGCGCTGTGCGAAAGGGTTGAACTCAAACAGGTCAAAGTCCAGCTGTAGCATCTTTACGCTCACGTACTTTCAGGAGCAATTGATGATGCCATAACCCTGTTTACAGATCTGGGATTGGACAGGTGCATTCAATTTTCCACCTCGTGTTTTCGAGCGGATTGGAATTCAGGATTGCGCAACCAGTCTTTCGGGAAGCGCTCGGTGATCTCTCGCATCGCCGCGGCACTGAGCGGATACTGCCCCTTGTCACCGGTATCGGCAAGCCAGCCCGCCAATGCGCCAGACATTTCGTCCAGCTGTTTTCTGTAGGCCGGATCTTCAGCCAGGTTCACGAGCTCGTGCGGGTCGCTCTCGAGATCGTACAGTTCCTCCGCCGGACGCGGCCCGTAGGGCAACGCCTGCGCTACTGTCAGTTCACCATCCTCATACATCTGCCGCATGGTATTCAGATAATGACCGGCACTGCTGGACTTCGCCGCGAGAAGGGCCCCCATCTCCCGATAGCCATACTTGTACAACGGCCTGTCAGTCATGAAGTTACGGATGTAGTGGAAGCGCTGGCCCATCACCGAGCGCACCCGATCGATGGTGTTGGCCATCTGGTCCTGCGAGGAAAACACGTACTCACGGTGATAGTCCTTCGAGAATACATTCCGTGAATCCATGGTGTCAGGCACGGCAATACCAACCAATGCCAGCGACGTTGCCGCAACATCCATCAGATTCACGATATCACCACGCCGCGTACCTGGTTTGACGACATCCTGCATGCCCGGCGCCACCACGATCAGCGGCACATGCAGGCCTTCCTCATAGCAGAACTCCTTGCTGCGCGGCAGATTGGAGCCGTGATCGCTATATATAAGGATGATCGTGTTTTCCCAGACACCCTCCGCCTGCAGGCGCCCGACGATCTCGCCAACGTGGTTGTCGGTCACCACCATCGTGTCGAGATGTCCGGCGACGGCAGCACGAATGCCGGGGATATCCGGATACTGTGGCGGGACGTCCACATCCGCCGGATCGATTGGCTGCAGACCGGCCTTTTTCAATGCCGCCGGCACCTGTCGCAAACCCTTGCCGCCACTGCTGCCGATCTGACCAAAAAACGGCACGCCTTTCGGCACGTCCTGCCAGTCACCCGTGCCCCTGGGCCCCTTCCAGCCGGTTGACATCATCCTCGGGTCACCTTCGAAGGGCATCCGGGTGTTCTCCGGATTGCCGATAGAATACAGGTCGGCCCGATCATAGGTGAAGTTGTAATCGTCCTTACCGTTGTTGAAGGTGGCGTAGCCGGCCCGCCGAAACAGCTCCGGCACTGTCAGCATGCCCTCGGGCAGGTGAATCTGGTTGTACGAAACGCGTCCGGAACGTTGGTTATGGGTCCTGGCGCGTATCGGATAGACTCCGGTGATGATCGCCGAATGGGAAGGGCTGCACACCGGCACCGCTGCAAAAGCCCGTTCGAACACAACGCCCTGGACCGCCAGCGCATCGATGTTAGGTGTCTTTACCCTGGTCTCGCCATAGGTACCGAACCACGGATGCTGGTCCTCGATGGCGATCCACAGCACATTGGGTGGTTGCGCGGTGACGGCATCGACCACCAGCAAGAGACCAGACAGAATCAGCAGGACAGGTTTCATGATCCCTCCATTGAATTTGCCAAACCCAATGAGAGTTGCAGAAGCCGCGCGTCAGGTCAATGGGTTTCAGTGAGAAACTCCCTGATGGCCCCAGTGACGCTGTCCGGGTCCTCGAGATGAAGAAAATGCCCCGCCTCAATGAAACGCAGCTGTCCATCAGCTACCTCGCTGGTCACAGTTTCGTACTCCGATGGCTGCTGCCCCGGGTCCACGCTCCCCTGTAGAAACAGCACTGGCATAGTCATTTCATCGAACAAGCCATTCATTCGATCTTCTAACTCCTTGTCGAAACCGGCCGATACGAAGCTCGCTGATATTGACTCTGGTACCCCTGGCAGGCGGCTTTCCATATCAATGCGCGCCTTGTCCCGTTCATCAATCGGTATCGCAACTATGGCCATATCACGTTCTGTGGAATAGGCCCTCTCCTGCAACGCTCCTGACTTCAGAAGATCTATGCCCTGCTGGCTGTGAAACATCTTGTGTGGCGGCCTCGATAAACCGGTGGACTATCGACTTCCCCGTCCACAGGGTTTCTTTCTCACCGTCAAAGTTGGGTAGTTTACGTGTCATATTCTGAATCCTTCGGTCTATTCACTAAATCGATCTCGTCAGGATAGATTCCCCGGACGTCACCGAGTCGAAACGCCGTAAAGTGTTCAGTTATCCAGGGATTATAACTGACTGGAATTAAGGCGAGATAAGGGGCGGGGTGGGCCAAGTACAGGTTTAAGCCTTATCTGCTAATTCCTCACGCAATCTCATCAACTCGGCTTGTTCCGCCTGCGCTTTCTGCCAGATATTAATCGTATGGTCAGAAGGGCCGAAAGCGCTGGGTGGCATCAGAATGTCACGTTGGTTTTCAGTCAGACCCTCGTAGTGATCTGAATTGTAGTAGCAGGGACTCCACGCGACAGCATGAGGACAATATTTATAGAACAGCGTTCGGCGTTCTTTCTCACTCTCCCATGGAACGGTTCCATGAGCACAAGCTTCGGTAAAGATGATGGCGTCACCAGCAGATGCTGCTACGCGATCTACACAATCCGGTATATCTGCCTGGGTTTCACTGACCTTCCAGTCTTTAGGCAGTTCAAAATTCGCCTTATGGCTCCCGGGGACGCAGGCGAAACCACCATCGCCCGGGGTCACGGTGTTAAGCTCGAAGGCCACAGCGACCAGACCATTATAAAACCTGCCATTGTTGTACCGGTAGTAGCATTGTCCGCCATCGGTCGGACCGACGAGGTCAGTTGGTCCCCCGGCACCCTGACCCCCGCCATGCAGGTACATTGGGTGGCTGGACTCGGCATTCGAAAAGAGCATGTAGTCGTGGTCCAGTCGATAGTTCACACCGAGGAGCGTTTTCAGATAGGGAGCGATAGTGGGAATATCGATGAGATCAATAAACGGGCCACCCCAGTCGAGCAACGATGACGCTGACCAGGCGGTATCATCGTCGTTTCTAAATCTGGTTCTATCAGATCCACCGCGTCCCGGACGTTTAAAACGTTTTCCTTTTGGTGCTTTAGTGGCTGGTACCACGGTGGCTGCTGCCGCATTGCCATCAACGATTTCGGCCAAGGCCTTAACCTGTGTTTCAGTGAGGGCGTCTTTGACGACAAGATAGCCGCGCAAATCAAAAAGATATTTTTCCTGTTCGTCCATAATTCCAGTAATGAATACAAAAGTTAGCGCAAGGAATAGCATTGATGAACAAAAAAGTAAATGCAGATTCTTGAGTATAAGGAAAATAAACCGGCTGTGCCGCGGAGTCGCCGATGAAAGGTGGCCGGGTTCTCCGAACAGAGTACAAGAGCGTCTGAGCTGTAGACCGAAAGCAGCTTGGATCTATTAGCCTTCATCAATTGGTGTCCCTGCCCGAAGCATTGAGCATTGTGAGAGGTTGAAAGGAAAAAGACAGGCCCAAGGGTGACCCGACCCTGACATCATCGAACCACCAGGTGTCGATGACGCGGGCCAGACCATCAGTCAGGTATTCGTATATGGCGGCAGAGTCATTGGTGCGGCCGAACTTGTCCCAATACAGGAAACGTTCCTCTTCCGGCATGTTGAGGGGAATATGATAGAACCCCCATAGCAGGATACGGTCCAGGGCCTGGCAGGCAATTAATGCGGTTTCCATATCCGGTGTACGCCGGGCACGCTCGATCAGGAAATCGACCACCGGATCACGAATACCCCCAAGATTGGCTCCTGCTCCCGGCCCGGCATATTCAGAACTGAAATAGTAGTGCAATGACGCCATCGGTGGATTGACAAAGGAAATGTCACTCAGAAACATGTCGAATTGGCGTTGTCGCCTCGCCCTGACCGTCTGGACGGTTTCCAGTAGCCGCAAACGCGCATCAATGCCCAGAATGCCAAGCGATTGGATATAGGGAAGCAGCAGCCGTCTCGCCCAGACATGCTGCGTTGCGATTTCCAGCGTAAAAGGCTGACCCTGCTTGTCCCGCAGGCGACCGTCGACGATCATCCAACCGACATCCGCTAACAGCTGGCGTGCCTGATCCAGCACAACCCGGTTCAGACCGTGTCCGGTCGATACGGGCAATGCATAAGGTTCTGTGAAAATGCGTTCAGGGATCTTGTCACGAAACGGTGCCAGCAGCGTCTCCTCCTCCTCGCCGGGTAAGCCCGTCGCGGCAAGTGGCGAGCCTGCAAAGTAGCTCAGTGCCCTGCGCTGGGAATCATGCTGAAGCACACGATTCTGCCACTCGAAGTCGTAGGCCAGGGTCAACGCTTCCCTTACTCTGGGGTCACGCAACGTCTCGCGTGCGGTATTGAATACCAGCGACCACTGCTGCCCAATGATGCTGGCGACCTGACGCGTATCCCTCAAGAGACGACCTGACTGCAGCGCAGGAATGTCATTTGCGGCATGCCAGTGGCGAATATCCCTTTCCACGTAAAGGTCGAATAACTCCTTGCGGAACGCTTCCCGTGCCACCGTGGCGTCCCGGTACACGTCGTAACGGATCCTGTCGAAGTTGTGGCGACCACGGTTTACCGGAAGATCACGAGCCCAGTAGTCCTTAACGCGCTCGTATTGGACATGGTCTCGATCATGACCGGTAATCCGATAGGGTCCGTTGCCAAGTGGTACCTCGAGCGAGATTTCATATGGGTCACCACGGTCCGCATAGTAGTGTGCCGGTTTAACCGGAAACGTGGTCATTGCCAAAAGATTCGAATGCGTGAACACGTCACGATGGCGAATCACCAGTTCTCTGTCGTTTATAACCTCGAACGACTCGATCCAGGAATCCAGATAAGCCTTGCTGAAAATCGAGGATGTAGCGAACGACGCCAGAGCATCGTAGGAAAAATGCACGTCACGGGTGGTAATCGGAACACCGTCGTGCCAGCGCGCGGCCGGGTTCAATCTGATGAACAGCGACTTTCGATCCGCCGAGAGCGCTATACCGTCCGCAAGTAGACCATACACCGCTGACAGTTCATCCGCCGACCTCACGAACAACCTGTCGTTGGTTCTGTGCAGACCCGGCGCAGGGCCCGCGCCCATACCCCAGGCGCCAGAGAAGTTTCGGATCGGGAACGTCGTCGACAGCGTCAGGCTTCCACCCTTGGGTGCGGACGGATTCGAATACGCGAAATGCGCGAAATCTGCGCGATATTTCAGGTCGTGCAGGAGTGAAATCCCGTGCTGGTACTGCGGTTTCTCGGCAAGACAAACCGATTTGAGCAGCCTGCAGCCGCCATCGCACAACTGTTTGCAGAACATGAACTGTCGGCGGAGCAACTGGCGGCGATTACGGTAGCCTATAACGAACTACCCGGACAGCCGGCGGTTGCGATTCGCTCCTCTGCCAACGCTGAAGATCTTCCGGACCTGTCGCCCTATGGCAAACAGGTATTCAATCTGGACTTCGCGGAACCAGCGCTGATCGACGCGCCACTGCCGTTTATAACCAACCTGAAAGCCATGGTGCGAAATCCAGGATTCGACCTGACCGCGCGACAGCGGGAAGTCGCCAGAAAGCGCCGGTCAAAGTGGCTTCAGGCAGTGAGATACTTCTTCACCAGACGGGTCACGACGGTAGCCCGCACCCGGACTGGCGGCGCCGTTTCTCGGACGGGGCGCGACCGACATAGGCAGTATCACTGCCCACGGTTCCATCGTTGCCAGAGAGTATGGGATCCCCGCGGTACTGGGGACCGGCAATGGCACACGACTCGTTGAACATGGACAGAGGATCACGGTCGACGGCGACAGGGGGTTGGTGACCATTCTCGAAGACGCAGTAAGGGAACACTGACACCGATTGGCGTAAGATATGCCCGTATGAGAATGCTGCGTAGAAGTGTAACCGCCTGGAAAAACCGCGCGCCGGAAGCAACCCTCCCGTTGCTGTTCACTCTGTTGATCTACTCTTTGGCGCCCACTGTCGCCGATACGCAGCCGCTCGAGTTCCGTTACGGCGTCTCGCAGATACCCAACTACGAACTGAAATACCTCGCTGATTTCCCGCACTTCAACTATCTCAATGCGGACGCCCCGAGGGGCGGTACGCTGGTGCTGCCCTGGCTCGAGCCTTTAAATACCGTGTCGCCGATGTACCGGCCGGCGGGATTCTTCAGGTCCTACGATCACCCGATCGAGCGCGCAGGTGACGAACTGTCGGGTTATTACGGCAGTCTCGCCGAGTCGATCGCCTTAAGCCACGACCGCCGGCGAATCGTCTTCCGATTGCGCCCGGAGGCCCGCTGGCATGACGGCCGGCCGATTACCGCAACCGACGTCAAATTTTCTTTCGAAACGTTTCGCTCTGACCTCATGGCCCACGGGTGGGCAGCGGCGCTCTCCTGGATTACTGAGGTCAACATCCTGGATTCACTGACTGTCGAAATTCGTGCCGACTCGGACGTTGCCAAACAACTCTTCCTTATCGGCTACCTGCCCATCGTGCCCGCGCATTACTGGCTTGAACGGGATGTGAGCGAACCGACAATGGCGCCGCCACCACAGAGCGGCCCATACCGACTAACAGGTGTGTCTCAGGGTCGCTACTTCATATACGAGCGCGTGCCGGATTACTGGGGTAGGAATCTTCCGGTGAATCGTGGCAAATTCAACTTCGATACCATTCGCTACGAACGTTACCTGGACGCGACGGTCGCCCGCGAAGCTCTGCGTGCAGGAGTGCTTGACGTGTGGACAGAGACCGACTTGCGGCACTGGCTGGCATCCTACGACGTTCCCGCTCGCGAGGCCGGCTGGCTCGTGCTGGGCCGACTCCGGTCAGGCGATCTGAGCGGTGCCCGGTATCGTCTGGCGCTGAATACCCGGCGCCAGCCGTTCGATGATCTTCGCGTACGCGAGGCGCTGTCCCATGCTTTGGATTTCGAGTGGCAGATCCGGGCGTTGCACGGGGGTGAACTGACCCGGGCCAACAGCTTCTTTGCCGGCTCCATGTTCGCTTCTTCGGGATTGCCGGACGAAGCGGAAACAGCGCTGCTCGAACCACATCGTGCGCGGTTGCCCGCCAAGGTATTCACCCACCCCTTTTCCTTTCCCAGTACCAATGGCGTGGGCGTCGATCGTGACGGTTTGTTGAGGGCTCGGGCACTCCTTGCGAAAGCCGGTTATCGGGTCGTAGACGGCATAATGGTCGACCCTGCAGGCGAACCCTTTGTGATCGAGTTTCTGTCCTTTAGGCGGGCAGACGAGCGTATTCTCCTGCCCTACGTGAGCTCGCTGTCGATACTCGGTATCCAGGCAAATATCCGAATGATCGATCGCACCAGCTACTACAATCGCCTGCGCGACGCTGACTACGACGCTACTCTGCCCCCCGGAGGCGGAATCCAGGTACCGCCCTCCTTGTTACGGCCCTTTTTTCATTCCTCATCAACCCTCCACCTCAATGCGTCCAGGCTCAACGACCCGGCGGTCGATGCCCTGGTCGAGGCAGCGCTCAGTCCAACACATCTCGATAAGTTTGTTAGCGCATGCCGGGCGCTTGATCGCGTTCTGCTATGGAACTATTACCAGTTCCCCCTGGGTGCCAGGGGGGACACCCGCATCGTTTATTGGGACAAGTTCGGCCGGCCCGACCTGCCGGAGGAGATGTATATAGCGCCGTTCCCGGACGGCTGGTGGTTCGACGAGGACAAGGCAGCGCGAATCACTTTCAGCAAGAGGCATTAACATTTCCGGCGACCAGGACCACCAGGTTTCGCCGTAATTCACCAGGTGCCGCGACTGAATCCAATCGTCCATGATGGACGTATCACCCAATATCTTCAACACGTCGCGATGTTCGATCAGATGACTGGCTCTTCGATTAGACCGATATTTTCTGGAATTTGTCGTGACGAGGAGCGCGACGCTGGTAAAGATACTTGGAAACCGGCAAGAAAACGTGGTTAATTCGTACTATACCCCTTACCCAACTTGTCGATGCCGCCCAATGCCGCATGATTGGCGATGTGTTGCTGCAATGCGCTCGTGGGCTGTGTGACGGGAAAAAGACCATTCCCAAGCTGCTCGACCGGATTGATGCAGAGATCGAAAAAGACGGTCTGGACGCTCTCACCGACCGAGACTTCGGTGACCGCGCCCGTGCGCGGCGATTCGAAATCGCAGCGGCACTCAATCGGCTACGGAGTCTGCACTTGGTAGACGGAGTATAATAACCCTCAAACTCCCGCTACACTCTTGGCTTCATGCCTGCTCCAGCTCCACCACAATCCGCTCAGGTCCGGTTTTCCACTAAGCTTTTTATGGCGTTGGGTCAGTTTCCGAAGGTACGAAGATCACGGTCTTCAACGTTTTTCTCCTCTTCTATTACAACCAAGTCCTTGGGCTCTCGGGAATATTAAGTGGTATCGCGATCTTTATTGCACTCTGTATCGACGCGATTACTGATCCCTTAGTTGGCTCGATTTCCGACAATTTTCATTCACGCTAGGGGCGGCGCCATCCGTTTATGTATTTGTTCGCGCTACCCATTGCGGTGTGTTTCTTCCTCTTGTTTACACCGCCTGAGTTGGGCCAGATCGAGTACCCTCAACCCCGGCCACCTTAAATCGGCGACTCCTGGCACAGCGGGTTTATTTTACTTATACCCAGACCAGTCAGGACATCCCAGCTACTTTGCTTTCAGTGGCTTGCCCGATTTGTTGTCATACCCAAACATTTCTAAAAAGATATATCTATTTACATACAAGTCTTGTATATAATACTATTAATTTCAAACTAGGCAAAAACTATGGCTACCGTGAATATTTCTTTCCAGGATGACTTGTTAAATGCCATTGATAACATTGCAAAAGACGAGGCGCGCACTCGTTCCGAGTTGCTGAGAGAAGCGGCGCGTATGTACATCGAACGAAAACAGCGGTGGGATCAGATATTCTCTTATGGTAAAAAACAGGCATCCACAAAAAATATCCGGGAAAAAGACGTCCTGGACGAGATCAGGGCATATCGACGCAGGAAGACGAAGGATTGATGGCAAAACACCGTGTTGTCCTGGACACCAATGTTTTAATCTCAGCAATATTATTCGGCGGCAAGCCCGGACAAATACTCAACGAGGTTGTCGCCGGCAGGCTTGATTGCATCCTGTCACCAGAAATACTGGATGAACTGGGTGGCGTATTACAACGTCCCAAATTCGGGTTTAGCGCGACCCAGTGTCTGCATATCATTGAAGAATTACATCACGCTTGTGAAATAATAAAACCATCTTCAGAATTATCAGTACAGATTTCAGACCCGGATGACAAAATCATTCTTGAGTGTGCAATTGACGCAGACGCGAATTATATTATCACCGGAGATCCTGATTTGACTGAATTACACCCATTCAACCATATTCAAATTCTTACTCCTGCTGACTACCTGGAGCAAATAAGAGAACAGTTATTATGAGCTATCGGGCTGTCCTGACAGATCGTATCTATCACATTTACAGGTGGTTAAACTTGTTTATTAAAAAGAGGTCAGTGTTTTTATTTACAGAGGTGGCCCCATTTATCTGAACAACTTTTTTCATTTCTTAAGTGGATCCACAGCCCCTGTTATGCTGCCTCCTGTGAAGGCAACGAGTTAAAGTAAACCTGATCCGGTGTTTGCCGATCAAGTGTTGAGTGTGGCCGGTGTTGATTGTAAAAGTGGAAGTAATTGGCGATCTTCGATTTTGCTTCACGGGTCGATTCATACGCATGCAGATACACGTGTTCGTATTTCACCGTGCGCCAGAGTCCTCAACAAAGACATTGTCCCGCCAGGCCCCCTTGCCATCCATGCTGCTCTGAATACCGTTGCCGGATAGATACCGGGTAAAGGCCAGGCTGGTAAACTGGCTGCCTTGGTCGGAGGATAGTTAAAATAAACCGGAAGTTCGGGAAGTAGTCAACGCAAAGTTTGAAGGCACGATGGACGAAAGCCGGTCCTGAGCGACCTTGTTTTGTGTTCTACGGAAATGTCCCAAGAGAAGGCGGGTGATGGGCTGACAAGGGTTAGCGTTACTGTCTTACGCTGACGATTGTCCATCCGATGACCCGCAACCTGCCACCACATCGTGGACAGATCGTGATATCGATATCGAATACTCGCTTGAGCCTCTGTGCCCAGGTGAGCGGAGCGATGAGTGCGTCCTGCTGCGGGGGGTCGGTGGTTGCTTTGAGTTGTTTGTGATCTGTCTTGCGTTTCGCGGCTGGCCTGGTGCTTGCCGTCGCGGGAACGATGTATTTTCTCAGTTTCGCATTGGGCGCCAGCACGCCATGGTAGCGCACCAGGTGGTGCCTGGGTCTGGGCACGAGTGCAACCAGCTTGCCGATGAAGTCGAGGGGCGAGAACACCATGTGGGTAGTACCATCCCGGAAGGGATGTTTGAGCTGATATTGCACCTGTGCGTCGGCCCGGAAGGTCAGACGGTCGCGGCAGATGGCGGGCCGGCTAACATAGCGGCATAAGCGCTCGAGACTGTCGCGCTGGTGTGCCAGGCAGGCGACGGCGGCGTTCAGTGAAAAGCCGTTCTGGTCGCTGGTCAGGGTCTTGATGGGCTGGTCCGGTCTGAAAAATGCCGGGTTGTGGATGGTGAGTGTGCGGTTGCCCTTACCTGGACCGGGTATAGGTAAAATAAACCCGCTGTTCTGAGAGTCGCCGATTTAAGGTGGCCGGGGTTGAGGGTGTGTTTGTGGCGAGCCAATACGGGGAATGGGCTGAACAGGGTGAGGGTTTGCTCAATACTGGTTGAAGTGGCTCACATCAAGCGCAGTTCTCCCAACAACGGACGAGGGTGTCTGTGCTCTGGACCGAAAGCAGCTTAGAAAAGTGTTGTTGTGTGTTCGAACATGTTTTCAGGCGGCGAACGGTTATGTGGTGAACCGCGTAGGCTACTTGATTGATCGAGACCCAGGTGTTTCAAGATTTTGTCGATGACGTCAGGGTCCTCAATGCTTGCGATCACTTTCATGTTACCGCCGCACTTCTCGCATTTCTCGATATCTATTGCGAAGACACGTTTAAGTCGCTGTGCCCAGGTTTGGCCGTAGACACCGGGTTTGCCTGATGATGGATTATTCTGTAGCGGCTTTGCCGGCACTACCTTTTCGCGGAGTTTACTGTTGGGAGAGAATACGCCGTGAAATCTCGTTAAATTCACGCGAGGTTTCGGTACCAGTGCCGCCAGTCGGCCGATGAATTCCAGCGGGCTGAGCACGACATGAGTCGTTCCATCACTGTAGGGTGTTTTGAGTGCATAGATCACATTACCGTTACTAGCGATTGAGAGTCGCTGTTCCGAGATCGCGGGGCGGGTGACGTAACGACACAGCCGCTCGAGCTTTTTGTGCTGCCCTGCCTTGCAGGATACTCCGGCATGCAAGGAGAAGCCTGATGGTTTAGTTACCAGCGACCGCAGGTCTTCGGTGTCGCTCGTGGGCAGCGTCTGCAGGGTAAGCGCCTTTCTTCCCGCGTTGCGACCAAAGGCGAGTCGATAGCTGATGGAAGCGCCGACAATGTTCACCATGGCATCGTCGTTATCGGTCTGCAAATCCAGGTACGCTGACTCTGCATCGCGCACCAGGTAGCCGGCCTTCTCGAGGTAACGCGAGACGCGTTGCGCGATCTGGTGCGTGATTGAGTCCAGGTCGCCCGGGGTCGGTCCCTTCAGTAGATGGAAGTGGCCTTGTCGATCAAACACACCGTCGATGTAGACCATGTGAAAATGCAAATGCGCATTTAAAGCCGAACCAAAGTGCTGCAACAGCGTGACCGCGCCGGTCTGGGCACCCGACTTTACCGTGAGTCCAGCGTGCTTGATCAGCCAGGTGCTGATCACCCGGTGCACGATGGCCAGGAATTTTGTGATCACCTGGGGCTGGGTAGCAAGGAGGAATCGCAGTTGATAGGGCACGCTCAGCACCCACTGGCGAACCGGTCGATCAGGGAAAACGTAATCGACCAGGTGGGCGGCACTATCCGCCATGCGTCGGGCGCCGCATGATGGGCAGAAACCTCTCCGGCGACAACTGAATCCCAGGATTTTCTCAGCGCGACAGGATTCGCACGCCACCCGAAGAAAACCATGTTGTAGGCAACCACATTTGAGGTACTCCTCGAATTCCTGGATGACGTAAGCTGGCAGCTGTTTGCCTTGGTGTGCAAGGTGCTCCTGGAAGTGCGGCCAGTGTTCCTCAATGACCTGGTATAGGAGGGTCTCTTCAGGCCGATGCCGCTCATAGCTGAACCGTCCGACCGGCCAATCGTTGAGGTCCTCCTGCGATAACGATGCCATGGCTTGCACAAGTGCTGGGTGTGCAACCGATAGTTGGCCGTGGGCCTAAATCTGGCTACTGGCAGGAGCTTAAGAAACTGTGCGTGTTGGTTGAAACATGGTGTGAGAAGATAGCGAATTCCTCGACGACATAGGCCGGTAGCTGCTTGCCTCGGTGTGCAAGGTGCTCTTCAAATCGAGGCCAGTGTTCCTGGATGATCTGATACAGTAGCGTCGACTCGGGACGATTCCTCTCCGGTTGTTATTGTTGCGCGGCCGCCGCCTCCGATGCAGCCTTGTTGCGCTGCAGCCACCGTTCCATTTTTACCTTGTTCGGAGCGATCGGACCGCTCAGCCTCCTCTCCACTTCCGCTGGTATCTTGTCTGGCAGCACCTGTGGGTAGACGAAGCCCGCGACCCTGTCCCCATTCAACAACGACTCGTCATAGCAGTCGAACGGCGCCATGGAGGTCTGCTCCCCGTACTTGTTGTTGTCGAAAACAACGTCACTCCCCAGATAGCGCAGTGAAAGTCCGCGCCGTGGCCGCGCCGAGAGGTTCGGCGGCGCGCCGTGCAGGATGTTGGCATCGAAGATGAGGATGTCGCCGGCTTGCAGGTCGAAGGAAATGGCCGATAGATTGCCCTCGTCCAGGGCGATCCAGATACTGACTATCTGCTCACCGTCAACCGGCCAAAAAGTGATGTCGTGATGCCAAGGTGTGTTGCCTGGATGTCCCTGGGCATCCTGCAAATCCTCGCGGGCTTTGGCGCCATCCTCCCCGGCATCGTCTGCTGTGTCAGTCAGAGGATGCTTCACAAACATCTGGTCGTAGAAGAAGCGCACCGGCTTCAGTCGCCCGCGGGGTTCCGGGTCTGAGGCAGGCGACAGTCCATCGAGCACCTGCTGCGCCAGGTGAGCGACGGGACAGTTCATGATGATGCGGTGCATGCCCCCATCGGTGTGCCAGGCGTTTGACTTCATGCTCTGCAGTCCGGTGGCCTGGATTTGTGCGTCCACTACATCTTCTATCCGCTTAATCCATACCGCGGAGAGTACGCCGGAGACGTGGATGATTCGCTCGCGCGCAAAGCGCGCAACTTCCTCAGGTGTCAGGTCACGCACTGGTTTCTCTGGCGTCGCGAATACATCGATTTCTTCTTCAGCCATCAAGACGTTCTCCGTTTAGCGACGTCGAATTGCGCACCTCAGGCTTCGCACGTTAGTCCGGACGCACGTTGACTTCGGGGAGGTGCCGGACGAGTTGGTCCATCACCTTGCGGTACTTACCGGCAGCGGATGCCACGGCAAGATTGGTCCACTCATTGGGATCATTGTCGTGATCGTAAAGCTCTTCGGTTCCATCGTGATAACGGATATATCGCCAGCGTTCTGACCGTATCGAATGATTCTGAAAGCCAAAGGTACTGATCACCGGCCGCGACCAGGGTAGATCCGGCTGTTGTAGCAACGGTACGATGGATTGCCCATCCATCCATTCCTTTCTTTGGCGTAAGACCCGCCATCTCAAGCAGTGTTGGATATAGGTCAAGCAAACTAACAACACGATCACTGCGAACATTGCGTCCGGCAATCCCCGGCGCCGAGATCACCAGCGTTGTTCGCAGGCCATCCTCCCACAGCGTGTGTTTTCGCCAGTGCTCCTTCGTCCCGAGATGCCAGCCATGATCTCCCCAGAGCACCACAATGGTATTGTCGGCATGGGGTGAATCAGCCAGGGCATCGAGAACCCTGCCAACTTGCGCATCGGCAAAAGTGATGCTCGCGAGGTAACCCTGTACGCCTGCCTGTCAGTTGTTGTATTGGAGTACGTTGGCGTGCTTGTCCCCCGCAATGAAACGGTTATTCGAGATGTTCACAGCCTCAAGAGCAAGCCTGCGGCCGAAGGGCGGTATATCATCGAGGTCATTTTTTATTACCTTCGGCAACACCACCGATTCTCTTGGGTGCATCTCGAAGTATTTTCGCGGAACCTCCCAGCGCAAGTGCGGCTTGTCCGTGCCATAGGCCAGAAAGAATGGCTTGTCATGCTGACTTTCGAGTTCCGCGATGATTTGATCTACAATTATGGCGTCATCCATAGCGCTGTCATCGGAAGTCGACGGTCCCCAGGGGGCCCACATGCCTGTTTCTGCGGTCATTGATTTCTTTTTCTTTTCCTCTTTATTTTTGGGGGCCTTTGACTCCGGCACTTCGAAATACTCGTCCCAGGCTTCCTTATCGCCCTGTCCGCGATTCCGACTATGAAATATCTTGCCCCCTCCTTTAACGCTGTATCCATGCTGACGAAAATACTGGGGTAGTGTGACCGCATCGGGCAGCTTCTGGCGAAGTTTCTCGGCATTGCCGTAGACACCTGAATGCGCTGGCAATAACCCCGTGAGCACGCTGACTCGTGAAGGATTGCACAACGGTGCTGGTGCATAGGCACGACCAAAGGTCACTCCGCTCGCGGCAAGACGGTCAATATTAGGTGTCAGGGTGCCCGGATAGCCATCGAGATGACCGACCCAGTGGTTCAAGTCATCGACCGAGATGAACAGGACATTTGGCGGAGCCCTTGATTCCCCGGGCAGTGAGACACAGCCGTTCATCAACGCGGACAGGAGCAGGATGAGTGTAAAACTCCATCGATTCAGATTCTTCAACGCTTCCACAGATTTCTCCTTCTCGCGGCCCAATCGACCGGTGCGTTGGCAAAATGGGTAACTCAACCCAGATGGTATTTTGTCACAGCGGGGTTTCAAATACCCTTCGGTGGTGTATTTTCTGTTGTCGAAACCGGGAATGGACAGAATCTCCTTCAGAATACGCGCACTGCCCTCTCGGAATCGCGCCAGTTGCTCCTGGTCAACGTTTCAATGTTATCCAGCGGATGAGCTTACAATAGGCCTACCGGTTCGGGGAGTACAATGACGAAGTACCAGGAGGGTTCGCCCCCGAAAGGTGGTACACTAGTCCCCGATAGCCGTCGATGGAGGCAACCAGTGAACATCATCCTCGTGGTATTCGATTCCTGGCGCAAGGACTGCGCCGGTGTCTACGGCGACCCGCCCTGGGGCAAGCCGCTTACCCCCAACTTCGAGTCCTTCGCCGCCGAGTCATTGGTCATGACGCGGGCCTATCCGGAGTCTATGCCGACACTGCCGACGCGCCGCGCCCTCTACACCGGCCGCCGTGTATATCCCTTCCATGACTGCGACTATCGCCTCAAGGGAGACTTCGTCGGCGCACCGGGTTGGGGACCGATCCCGGAGGAGCAGTCGACTATCTCCGAACTCCTCTCCGAGGCTCATTACCGGACGGCCCTCATCGCCGATGTCTACCACATGTTCAAGCCCTCCAAGAACTACTGGCGCGGCTTCCACCAGTGGATGTTTCTGCGAGGCCAGGAGGGAGACCGCCAGCGCTCCGGCCCCCGCCTGACGCAGGCGGAGATAGACTACTGGCTCCCGAAGGACATGCAGAACGAGAGAACCATCCCCTTTATCCAGGCGGCCATCACCAACATGCGTGACCGCGTCCGCGAAGAGGACTACCTCGCCCCCCGCGTCCTCCGCGAGTCCGCCCTCTGGCTTGAGCAGAACCGTGACGCCGACAAGTTCTTCCTGACAATTGAATCATTCTCACCCCACGAGCCGTGGCTGGTGCCGGAACAGTACCGGAAGATGTACCTGGCCGAAGACGGGCCGGAACAGGTCGTCTCCCCCTACCGGGATGTCAGCGACTTCGATCCCTATCTCCTCGCCCGCACCCGCGCCAACTATTACGGCCTGGTGACGATGTGTGACCGCTGGTTCGGCTTCCTGATGGATACCCTCCGAGTCCAGGGTCTCCTCGACAATACGATGGTGGTACTGACAGCCGACCACGGGCACGCCCTCGGCGACGGCGGCTACATGGGCAAGCGCGGCTACCCGTCCCGCCCCGAGGTCTTCGATATCCCGCTGATGGTCCGTTTCCCCGGCGCCGAGCACGCCGGCACGCGGAGCGATATCTTGGTCCAGCACCATGATGTATCGGCTGCCATCCTGGAGGCGGCGGGGGTCGCCGCGCCAAAGGAGATGAACGGAGTTTCCTTCACCAGGCAAGCTGTCGGCGGCGGCAAGGGAGAACGGGACCATGTGACCGTCGCCTGGGGTTCCGCGCTAACCGTCATCGACGACGGCTGGTGGCTCAACCTGAAGGCCGACGGCACCGGCGTCCTCCTCCATGACCTGACGGCGGCGGAACCGTTCGCGGAGAATGTCGCCGACGGCAACGCGGAAACGGTCAACAGGTTGTTTGCAATGGCCAAGGACGATGCCACCGGCGGGATACCGGAGTGGATACTGGAGCTGGCCCGTAGCCAAAAGGACGCCCCCGGCTGCTCTGACCTCGCCGCCCGCGCCTAGGAGGCTGTCCGAGAACTGCGACCGTAGCGAGGACGAGCCTGATTGAGTCATATTTTTTGGTTATTTGAGGCAAATATTGAGAATTATGGGACTGGCGACGCGCAAGCCGATAAGCGCGCCGTACAACTGAAACTGTCCCGCACCAGAGTCAATGCAGACCGCGTCGAGCAATTCGTTAACAACCCCAATGCAACCTGGCTGGTAAACCTCGGCAAAGGACCCCGGTAAGTTTCAATACCAACACCCGGGCAGCTTGAAGAAATGATAGCCAACGGAATCGGTACACAGGGGATATTCACTATCATTGAGCCGGCGGATCTCGATTTGTATCGCTCGCTTCTGCCAGCGCCACTGAAGATGCCAGCGCAACCGCTCGTTGGCGCTACTCTGCTTGACATGAACCCTGGCAATCCTACCGACCGTTTCCAGGAAGACCGTTTGACCATTAAATGCCTCTGTCCCGATGGCCTTGAATCCTGGCTGGTAATCAGTACACCGGTGCCTTTCAACATACAGTGCAGGATCGGTGTGATTTGGGGATGGCCCAAGTATGTGTCTGATCAGATCAGTTTTTCCCGCGAAGTGAACTCGGCGCGGGCCGAGGTGCTATAACTGCCCACCTTTTCCCATCCTGATCGGCGGCAACGGCGAGCGCCGGACGTTGCGTACCGCGGCGATGTTCAGCGATGTCATGAACCTTGACAGCTCCGTGGCGTTCGACCAGTACCGGCACTTGGTCCAGGTGCTCGAGGGCCACTGCGAAAAAGTCGGCCGTGATCCGGCCGAGATCAAGCACACGCTGAAGATGGCGGTGGTGATCACGGAGGATCAGAAAACAATCGATTTGTGGGTTGAGCGTAGCGGACCCGGGACCCTCGTCGGTCCTCGGGACTCCATCATCGAGCGCATCGGTGAGTTCAAGGACGCCGGTGTGGACACGATCATGTTCTTCGATATGGCTACCTGTGCTGTGATGTGGAACGCGGACCACTCGCCGGCCGACGTCTTGGCATCCGTCCAGCGGCTGGACGAGGAAATCATCGCGCTGTTCAACTAAAAAGCAACAGTGTTTCGGGCACGTCGGGCATGCACTGGAACACATCCCGTCAGACTGGCATAGTCCGCTTGGTATGGGTCCGTCCCACGTTGGCGAACTCCTCGTTGGGACAAGTAAAAACTTGGGCTCCGCCGTCGATCATGGCGGGAACACCATCGATCATTCTCGTCCAGTGGAACGCTACGCCGTTCTCGCGACACGCCTCTTGCACGCGGCGATCGATTTCAATCATCTCGTCAGGCCACGGGTTGGGGAGTTTTCGGTAGCCGAGTGACAGGCTCATGTCGCCCGGACCCATCTCGGCATAGGCTATCCCGGGCACCGCCAGAATCTCCTCAATATGCGGGACGGCCGACTTTGATTCGACCTTGATGCCGAGCATCAACTCGCCCTCTGGGTTCAACGGCCATGGGTCCGCCTTGGCGAGGTATGTGTCGCGATCGACTCCCCAAATGTGAGCCGCGCTCGGCTCGGATCCGACGCCTCTGATTCCGACACCGAGACCCGTTCCAACACCCTTCCGGTTGACGGGATAACGACACGCCTCGACAAACGCCGCTACGGCATCGGGCGTGGTTGCCTGGCAGAGCATGACGCCATGCACGCCTCGCCCGAGGATCTGCTGAAACTGCCAGGCGTGGAAACGCACGATCTCGCGCGTGTATCCACCGACCGGTGCCTCGACGATGATCGTCGGTGTGCGGTGGCCACTGCGCGTGGGCCCGGCATCTACCATACCCCGGAGGTAATCGTCGAGACCAGCAAGATCGAAAGCCCCGTGTTCGAACCCGACATTAATGAAATCTGCCCACGTACCCGCGTCGGTCTTGCCCTGCTCGTACGATAGGATTGGGCTGTGACCTGCCGTCAGGGTTCCGGGAGACCGCGTATGAAAAGTCCAGTCCGGTCCTGTGTGACCGCCCGCATAGTAGATCGGTTGATCATCGATCCGGAGTTCGATTGAGCGGTTGATACGCCTGGCCATGGTGCGGTGAGTGTACCAGATCACCGCGTTGGCCGCACCGGTGCGTTTATCCAGACCTAGACTTCAACCATGTCGAAGTCGGACTTCGGGGTGCCGCACTCCGGGCAGATCCAATCATCGGGAACATCCTCCCAGCTGGTTCCCGTCTCAATTCCCTCGTCGGGCAACCCTTCCGCTTCATCGTAAATGAAGCCACAGGTCCTGCATTCCCACTTTTTCATGATTGTTCCTTATGGTCCATCAGCCGACAACTCGCAAATCGGCTCCTGGTTGTTCACGGTGATGCTCATCATTTCCTTGAGCCTGGATGATAGCTGCTGGTAGACGTCGTCCGGTACATGCAGGTTTGCAGTCGATTGTTCGTGTAAAGCCCTGATGAACTTCCTGTTGTAATGACAGCGCATCGCATATCGCGTACCTGACGCGGTACGTCGACCGCCACAGTGCAGAACGCGTGTATCGGTAGCGATGCACGTACCAGGCGGGGCACAAATAGCGACGAGACCTGGTTGCCCGTCCACGAGTGCCAGGAGATCGACGCCGTCGTGAAAACTCGTGCTGCCGTTCGCAGAGCGATGCGACCCCGGCACGATATACGTGCCTCCGTCGGCAAGGCTGAAGTCGCTATAACACCAGATGATAAGAGAGCCCAACGGGTAAGGCGGGTACGGTAACGGCATGAGTCCCTGGTCGATATGCAGCTCTTGAAGTCCGCCACCCTGATGAACAATAGATCCGTGTGCGCAACCCAATCCGAAATCTTCACCCATGATCTTGGTAAGCAGGCTATCCACCAACGGGCCTTTCTGCGCAGCCGATTCCTTGAACTCCACCGCTTCCCGGAATACCTCACCCTTGAGCACAAGATTGTTCACGTGTTGTCCCTGGTCGTGGTGCGACATTAAAGCAACGTTCAGGCGACGTTCCGCCTCAGCCTGGTCTACCAATCTGTCCACCTGGGCCCCAACCTGTTCAGGCGACATGGCGTCCTCAACCAGGCAATAACCCCAACGGACAAAGTCGGCCTCGAGCTGCGCTTTATCCGAGGTGCACTTCGGCAGATAGTCGAAGTCGCTGCTGTTACGGATTCTGTCGGTCTTCATCCGTTCCCTGGATATCCCGGACAGCTGCGCCAGCAACTTTCCGGGCGACAGAGAACTGGTACGCGACTGGTCATCGGCATAGACGATGCCACGTTGCATCTCGGTTTCCCAGGTGGCCTCGGAGGGCGCCGGCTGATGATAATCGCGCATCCGCGCCAGCTCAGCGCGAAGCTGCGAGTTTTCTTTACGCAGCACGGCTATAGTTTCCTGCTGGTCAGGAACGACCGGTAGGCTTCCCGATGTCGAAGAGCTTGTGTCCTGTTTCTCCATGACTCCCTCTTGTATTCGCACCCTCCCGGATGTCCGGTAAACGCATGTTAAACGAATAATTCGCACGGTCAAATCCGTAGCCGGTTCAGATAATGGCATCGATGGCGATGTCTTAGGTTAGTCTATCTGCACAACGCTGCAGGGTCGATCTGGTATTTCTTCACGAGGCAGGTGTGCGGGTCTTTACGCAGACAACAAGATTTGCCATGATTGTCTTTGCTCAGAAAAACCGCACCCGGCGTCGCCAGGTGTGCTGCGAACAGCAACGTGACTTTAGAACCGCAATAGGAGAATGGAGGACGGTAAAAATGCCCGACAAAAAATACAAGGTTTTCGTCCAGAAACAACGGGGCGTCTCATACGATCTAGCAGACTCAGAGTACACAATAGAGCGCGAAGCGTTGGACCCCATTGATGCAGAGATCGTGGAGGTCCCGGCACAGAGCGAGGAGGAGTTTATCGCCGCGACTGCGCACGATGCGGACGCGCTCATCGCACGAGGGCGCCGAATCACCCGCAACATAATCGAAAAACTGGAAAAGTGCGTCGTGATTGGCCTTGGCAGCGTTGGCGCGGACACCGTTGACGTGGACGCGGCCACAGACCACGGAATCGTCGTCACCAACGTCCCTGATGTGTTCATCGATGAGGTTGCCGACCACACCATAATGATGTTCCTGGCAGCACATCGTCGGGTGCTATTGATGCACCAGATGACAAAGGAAGGTCGATGGTCCGAGGGCCGCCCGCATCATGCCGATATCCCCCGCCTTTGGGGCCAGACGATAGGGCTGATATCGTTCGGCAACGTGGCCAAAGCCGTCGCTCGGCGCTGTCACGCTTTTGGCCTTAGAGTGATTGCTTACGATCCTTATGTGGGCGAACTGGAAATGACAGTTGCCAACGTGGAACCGGTGACCAGCTTGTCCGAACTTCTGGAGCGGTCGGATTTCGTGTCAATGCACGCGCCACTCAATGCCCAGACTACCCACATGTTGTCCGACGATCACTTCGCGCGCATGAAAACTTCTGCGCTGTTCATCAACAACGGACGGGGACCAACCGTCGATGAAGCAGCTCTGATCCGGGCGTTGCAGTCGGGTGCCATCGCCGGAGCAGCACTCGACGTGTTCGAGAAAGAGCCAGTGCCCACGGACAACCCGCTTTTGCAGATGGACAACGTAATCTGTACGCCGCACATCGCATCAGCGACATCACGCATGGCGCCTGAAACGCGCCGTCGCCTCGGCAGAGAACTTGCCACAGTACTGCAGGGCATGTGGCCTCGCAGCGCTGTCAATCCGGCCGTGTTGTCAGGTACAAAACTCCGGCGGTGGCAGCCGTACCCACAAACGCGAGGTCCCAATCGATAGTCCAGGCCGATCCCCTGGTCACTATCCAGGCAGTGCCGTCGGCCCACGGGTGCAATTCCGGCATGTCCCCGGATGGTCGTATTTTTTTCGCCATCGCGTTTATCCACGAAGACATCGCCGATAACCACTACGCGCGTCCGGTAGAAGGCCTGGGTGAGATTCGCTACTTCGATGCGACCCTGCTGAATGCGGTCTGCAGCACGACAACTAGCAAGCTGCAATACTTTTAATATTTCAATGACAACTGGAAGAGGACTTTATGAGCGACGATACCGCTAACGCCGACCCGTACATGTACAACGGATTTCCCATGAACACGCCCATGGACATTCGTCTTGGACAGACCCAGGAAGATGGCATCCATCACAAACTGCGCTGGGGCATTATCACTGCGTCTTCGATTTCATCAGACTGGGTCAAATCGCTCCAGGATGTGCCGGGCGCATCGGTAGTCGCCAATGCGGCCCGGGATATGGACCGGGCGCAGGCATTCGCCGACGCGCATGGCATTCCTACCGCTTACGATTCCTATGAAGAGCTATGTAATAACCCCAACGTCGATATCGTCTATATCTCCTCAAAAACCCGGGACCATCATCGCGACCTGATGATGGCCATCGCAGCCGGCAAGAACATACTGTGTGAGAAACCCTTCACGGATACCGCGGAACAGGCGAAAGAAGTGTATGCGGCAGCGGAGAAAGCGGGCGTTGTCTGCTGGGAAGGCATGTGGCTGCGGTTCTTCCCGGCAGTAGAGCATGCCAGGGCTGCCATGGAACGGGGTGATATCGGGGACTTGAAAGTTGTGCATTCAGATTACCCGGATCCCGTGTATGCGCTGAATCACACGGTCACTGGTTACGGCGCGGATGAAATGCCGGTTATTGCCGCGGCCGGGAGTAAACCACGATCACAGGAAGGCACCGACGCATTCTCTGCGCACACGCCATCACCCAGCGGCGCAGTACTGCAGTACTCCGGTAAGGGAGGCATTGCCATGATTACCTACCCGGCCGGCAGGTTTAAGGAGGAAGCACAATTTGTCGGTACCAGGGGACGCATTACCATCGAAACCCCGTCGCATCACCCAAGCGCACTGACCGTTGCCACAGGACGTCCGCCCCGGCGGGGTACCCGGAAGGCCGAAGGCAAACCCGGGATGGAGCTTACGCCCGACGGCGGGTGGATCGGTGACTGGCGGGAAACGCACTGGAATCAGGACAGAAATCCGAGTAGCGGACCCTTCAATCACGTGGCGCGTTTCGAATACCCGGTACCCACGCCCGCGCCGATCACTCGGGGCCAGCCGCCCGGGTCGCGCTGGACCGGTGAGAAAATGATCACCTACAAGGGCTGGTCCTGGCATGGCGGCAACCAGCATGGCTTCATGTATCAGGCACAGGCGATACACCGCTGCATGGCGGCCGGGCTGAAGGAAATGCCCCAGTTCACCATTGCCGAGTCGATTCATGTCTGTGAGATTATTGACGAGATCAATCGACAGCTTGCTGAAAGAGGGTTCTAGGAGGGTTCACCATGGAAGCGTTGGCAAAGGAAGCGAAAGTGACCACGTTGGCAGCTCTGCCACTGCAACGATCTGGCCGAGGTCCATGGCTGGGACAGAATCATCAGCGTGCAACAGCATTATCATATGTTCGAGCGGGAAGTTGAGTCGGATGTCAGTCAGAATTGCCAATGGGCCGGTGTTGGCATTTTGCCCTTTTTTCCGCTGGCTTGCGGACTCCTCGCTGGCAGATATACGCGCGGAGAGGAACCCGCGCAAGATAGCAGGGCAGGATCCTGGGGGGTCAATATGCGGCGTTATTTTGATTATTACGGTACCGAAGCTGCCTACGACACCATCGAAGCGCTAGTGGAATTTGCACGAGCTCGCGATCACACCTGCACAACTCGCGATTGCCTGGTTACTGCACCGCCCTATGGTCAGTTCGGTCATCGCTGGTGTCAGCAAACTGTCTCAGCTCAAGGACAACGTGAAAGCAGCCGAGTGGGAACTCACACCCGATGAACTAAAGGATGTGAATCACATATATTGTGCACCACGGCGTCCCTTGCCAACAAGCTGGGATTGGACGGACGGCGAGTTGGACAGGGACTAAGGGGGTGTTTTTTTGTGCAAGCCACTAATTTCTGCCCTTGCATCCGCCAACAGAATCGAGAGCGTGCTGGAGCTTGCCGTACTCCACAGCCAACTCGGTATCCAGGGATTTCAATTCAAGTGGACTTTCTTCATCAGGGTCGGCCCGCAGATCGAAGAAGCGCCCGTTATCGTAGAGTCTCGAACGACCGTTGTGAACGTAACGGCCACTCGATTGCCACGAAGAGAAGAGCCACTTGCGCGGTGAGCCGGGTTCGCCTCGAAGTTGCGGAGCAAAGCTTACCCCATCGAGGATCCGGTCATCAGGCAGTGCTGCATCGGCGAGTTCGGCAAAGGTTACGAAGAAATCCGTAAAGTCGATGAGATCGTCGCTCACAACACCGCTCGCCACAGTCCCAGGCCACAAGGCAATGAGCGGCACATGCGTGCCGGGGTCGGTGGTAGCGCCCTTGCCTCCGAGGATCACACGGCCGCTGCGCAGTCTACGCGTCAGGGTGGGGACGGTGACTATTCCTGGTGAGCCTGCGACTACCCGAATGGGGCCAGTATCTATGGCGTATACCAGATCGGCGACGTATAAGCGCGTTCCTGGGTCACCATGGGAATAGTTTCAGGGATATCCTCGTTAAGCCCGTAAAATGCCGCATCGTACGCGGTCCATCGCGGCGTTGGAATTTCCAGCACACGCACGTAATAGAAGGCGGGTTCGACGCGATCAAAATCGGCGTCAGTCCACACTACAGCCAACTCGGCATCACCAATACTGTTACTGTATGTGGCATCTTTCAGATTGACTGTGTTGCCGACGGTTGCCACGCTTCCCTGCCCATCCGACCTCCTGCCGTCGGACAACGCAACCTCGTGAATCTTCTCGTGTAAAACTCCCGTCCTGTCACGCCACCCTTTAACCACCTGGATTCTGTCCAGGTTGGCGCCATCCGGATCCTTTACAGCACGAATGAGAAAAACCGGAGATTTGCCTGCCGGTGCCTGGGTAAGATCGCCGCCCATGGGGACACCCTTCGTATAGCCCGAGTGTGCCAGGTCAGGGCGCGTCGCATCGTCGCCGGTGAATTCCCAACCGCCGAAAAACCGTATGGTAATCCGAGGTCCCGTCGAGGCATAAGTCTCCCTGCGTTTCATGGCGTCAAACAGAGCTTCCCGGGTATTTTCCCGCGCCCACACGGCCGCGTAACCGGAGGCACTATAGAACCAGGCAGACATTCTGTATGGACTCGGTTCATTGACGGCCATCTTGCCCCAGAAATTATCTTCGTCGGCCGTCGCGAGCGAGGTGTGGGCGTCGGTGCTGCCGATCATGCCGAATTTGAACGGGTTTATGCCGAGTTCGATGCCTAGATCCAGGCCGTTCATCAAGGCGGGACGGGCGTATAACAACTGTTTCTGTTCGCGTGTCGGATTCTTGTCGTTGACCGGCCAGGTCTCATAGTCGGCAAACGGATCACCGGGTGAAACCAGCGGATGGGTTTCGCTGTCACCCTTGATCTGCGTCACTTCCGTGAGTGGTTCAAACCGCGAGCGCAACTGTGCGTACTCCGGGGTGAGTGGCTGGTCGTTAAAAGTGGCGAGCTTAAACATATCACCACCTAGATTACTGTTGTGCGGGATAGCGATCACGCTGCCGCCAACCTGATCTTCATATTCCTGCAGATTGTCCCAGAGGTCCTCCGGGTTGATGCTGTCGAAACTGGAATAGGGCAACACCTGGCCAGCACGCACCGCGCTGTCCCGGAAGATCACGTTGCGGTGAATGATTCTTGGGCTCCACTCATAACCGATAAAGGACGTAAACCTGCCGGGATCGTTGTGCCGTTCGGCAGTGGCGATGACGTCATCCCACACCTGGCGCATGAAACGTTTATCAGCTCCGTAGTCATAGGTTGACCACAAGCGCTTGATAGAGCCCGCATACTCGCCCAGGTCCTTCAGTGTCTGGTCGCTCGAGGCGCTAAGCGCTTCCCGTACGGTCGCCGGTATGTTCTTCAGCAACTCCAGCAGCGGTTTGCTGGCGTCTTTCTCCAGCAAGAGCGGATTACCCGCGGCCATGTGGGGCAGCACGCCGAAATTCTGGGAATGATCCGCCACCATGAGAAAGTCCAGCGGCCGGCGCAGGCGTACTGCCTGCCCGTTGTCGGCGATGACCGTCTCACCCCTGGCAAAACGGTTGGCGTCATCCGGCGTCAGCCGGTTTCCCGAACCGTAGGCATCCCAGGAGAGGTGGGTATGTACATGGGTGTCGCCCCAGTAGACATTGATAGCGTATGACCGATCGACATGGGGTGAATAAGACTCCGCGGCCGTAATGTCAGGAGGGATGATGCCCAGTGTCAGGATCAGCAGCGGTATAGTGGCGTTTGTAGCCGGGAAATCGATCATATGACTCACAAGACGACCACTTCCGCAGTCGGAATATCTGAGAACAACTCTTCAACCTCACTTGCGTGGTGTTTCAAACTGGCACGCTGATTAAGATAACCTTTCTCGGTAATTTCCCCCGCGTCCAAAGAAGGTGGTTCAGCTAAAAGAAGAAAACGTGCAATTCGAGTTGAAGACCCCGGGTTGTCCTGATTATAGCGTCTGAGACGTTCTGCAATTGCTTGCTGAACCGAATGCGCACTTGCCAGTGACGCCAGCGTTGGGGAAACATCATCAACCAGTTCAATACAGCCCGCAGGATTTGGCCACAGCAACACCGCCACGTAGGACTGATTGAGTCCACAAATAACCACATCACGAACGTAGGGTGAAGTGGCACTCACAATACGGGTTCGCAATGTTCCTGCAGAAACCCAGGTTCCTGTCATCAGTTTGAATTCTTCGGCAATTCGGCCATCAAATGCGAGTCCGGCAACCGGATTATTTTCATCAACAAATCGAACTGCATCCCCCATTAAAAAGAAGCCGTCGCTGTCGAAACTCGCCCGCGTCTTTTCCTCGTCGCGATAATACCCGGGTGTCACAGTGCTCCCTTTTACCCTGATCTCAAGTTTGTCGGCATTGGGCGCCAACTTGATTTCGACTCCCGGTATCGGCAACCCGATGGTACCGGTACCTTCCATCGGCCAATAAACCGTGCAACAACCAATCACTTCAGTTGACGCAAGACCACTGGTAATCCCAATCCGCTCGCCGGTCGCTTTGACTGAAAGCACTTGCAAACGATCATACAATGCCGGGGACATCGCTGCGGACCCAAAGCCCATACTCTTCACAGAATCAAATACCAATGAGTTCAAAGCGTCGTCCTGCTCCAATGCATCTACCAGCATGGCATAACCCACAGGTGCGCCGGACAACGCCGTTGGCCTGACCTCACGAATATTGCGTATTGTTTCCTGGTACTCACCTGGCACAGGTCGTCCAGTATCAAAATATATCGTGCCTCCGGAAGCCAGTACCGCGTTTAAACGCATGACACCGGCTCCTGTGTGACTCCAGGGCATCCATTCCAGAATTCTTGAACCTTCATGGATATCCCCTGTGGTTAACGTGGTGGACCTAGCCAACCCCGCAGGATTAGCCAGACAGTGACACATCATGCTTTGCGTATAGATGACAGCTTTTGGCATCCCGGTGGAACCGGAGGTAAACATATATTTAGCGACATTCGCATGAGTCAATGAACCAATTGAATCGTCCACTGCCTGTGTCACTTCTACATTAATTAACTCTTCAAAACTCAGCAGCCAGGGCCTGTCTGGAATATCACCGCGACAGATAACAATTCGAATCGACTCGTCAATGAGCTTCGCCTTGAACAGACTCTTAATCGCTGATTCATAATGCGACCAGTCATCGATAAGCAACAATCGGGGACGCAGCAAACCGACGATGTGTTTAAGCTTGGCATGATCAACGCTCAACAGAGAATATGGAGCGCCAAGTGGTGCTACTGGAACCGCCGCCATCATCGCCCCGTAACTCATCTGGAAATGTTCAAAGCTACGAGGTGACAGGATAGCGATATTGTCTTCTGGTCCAATGCCAAAGTTCAGCAGCGCCTGGGCAACCTTGCGACAAATAGCAAAAGAGGTCTGATAGTCCGGTCCCGACCAGACCCCATCGTCGCTTCGCGCCGCAAGCCACATGCGCTCTGGATGAAGCTTCACTCGATTATGAAAGACCTCAATGATACTCTGTGGTGGTTTCTGCGGCAGATAAGGTGACGTGAGTATCATTTCCCCATTCTCAGTTCGGGTAATTTCAATTGCCGGGGGTTTTTTACCCATATCCTTAAACTGTGACAACTTGGTTTCTCCAGGCAAGGACCTATGTCGTTTAACGATCAGTTAGTATAGTCATTGAAAAGAGTATCAAGAAGGGAATTTGGTATCTATGGGAAGATCCAGATGCTGTAGAAATTGAGCCCCATAGCAGCTTGGAAAGCAATGCAAATTAAGACAATCGCTTTGATCAGGGTTGACAGGTATTGAACAACAGATAACTTTTATTGTCTAATTTGTACATTTTGTTCAATCAGGATGATTTCATGCGATATGTCTCCGCTTCAAATGCAAAACAACGGTTGGCCGCATTGCTGGATACAGTGCAACGTGAACCAGTGACGATTCGTCGCCAAAACCGGGAAGTCGCTGTCGTCATTTCACCCATAGACTATCAGCGATTGAGGGGTACCAACATCGAAGAGTTTCAGCGTTTCTGTGATCGCGTTTCCGCTGACGCAAGTCGCCGGGGATTAACTGAAGAGAAACTTGATAAATTGTTAAGCGAATAGTCCATGCGTGTCGTCATTGACACCAACGCGTGGCTCAGCCGTTTGCTCATCGCCGATTCTGTCACAGCGAAAGCAATTGACAGGGCACTGATTGAATGTGAAATCCTGGTCTCCGATCAGACGGTTAAAGAATTGGCAGATGTTCTATCGCGCGAGAAATTTGACAGGTACGTGTCGCTTGAAGACAGACAGCAATTTATCCGACGTTTACTTCAAGTGGCAACTATTGTCCCCGTCCTGTCAGTGATAACAGAATGCAGGGATCCAAAAGACGATAAATTTCTGGCTCTGGCTCTCGACTCAGAGGGTGACTGTATCGTCATTGGCGACCGGGATTTGCTTGCGCTTAACCCCTGGCGAGGTATCGAGATCGTCTCACCTGCAAGCTTTCTCAAAAAAGACATTCAGGATTACGTTTAAGTAAAGTCCCCCGTCCTTCAGGGTCCGAAGCTTTTCCTGCATGTAGTTGTCCATGGCCCGAGGCTCAGGGAAGCTTTACTCATCTGCTGGTCATAACGACACGAGCAGATTACGGACAACCATCACGAACAACCCGCACTGTATCACAAAGATCAAGCCTACCGTCCAGATGATCCACTGGCGCGGTCGCACGCGGACATCGAGGTGCAGATAAAGCGTGAGGAAACTCTGTATGGGTAACATGAACACGCCAATCGATGCGGCCACGATGATCAGCGCGATGGGTCGTTGATAGGACATGTAGATCAGCGTGCTGATGGTCGGCATGGCGATGACATAGCCGGTGATCCACTTTCTGCGCAACGCGAGATTCTGCCGGTCGATAAACCCGAAGGTAACCAGGAGGTCCGGAAAAGATCGCGATCCTGCACCGATACCGGACAACACCGTCGAGAAGAGAATACAGAAGGCGCCGACGCTGAAGAGCCAGTAAGCCCAGGGTCCAAATGTCTGTGTATACATGCCCGAAAGCACGTGGATAGTCTGGGTACCTTGAGGTAGTTCGCCGAGACGATGCAGAACGCCTGCACCCAGGAAATAAAACGACAACGTTGCAAAGGTCAGGATGACGAGTGTCACCCAGACATCGGTTTGAACTACACGAATCCAGCCCCTGGCGCGCCGTACCCAACCCGGGTCTTCGCGATCACTACCCAGGAAGCTGGGATAACCCTTCTCCACACACCAGTAGGTATAGGCGGCAGTCTCACCGGACGCGACACCGGTCGCCGCATATGCGATTTTCTCTGATCCATTATTCAGAAACGAAAAGAATTCGTACAACCTGGTACTGCCCCAGGCGAACCTGCGGGTGGAATTACGAGATGATCTCCTGCTGCGCCTTGCGGGTGGCAAAGTGCTGAGTCGCCCCGGCTTTGCGGACATGAATCCCAGTTCAACGGGTAATGCGGTTTCACGTTCTGTCACTTCAGGTAATCCGACCCTTGATCCAGTCACTGCAGCGCAGGCTGATATCGCTCTTGAATGGTACTTCTCGGACTACGCGATCGCTTCGATTGGTGTCTTTAAGAAGTGGGGACAGGGATTTATCGATGTTGATGTCAGGGAACAAACCCTGACTGAGATCGACCCGACCACCAACCAACCGTTTGTCCTCAACGTGCAACGGCCAGTTAACGGCGATGATGCAGGCCGACGTCTACCTCAACCCAACCTTAAGGATCTGGCTTCGCGGTCATCCAACACTGCGCGATCTCGGATTCCACCATGAAGAATTTGATCTGCTGATGGGTGACTGGCGGCTCGGTTATGTACCGTTAGCCTATCGCATGTCCGCATTTGTGCAATACCAGCAGGTTGGGGTATGGCACTGGTCCGACTTGACTGAATACGAGCAGACGCTGTTCGATCACGCCAATCGAAATGCTGCACACATTACCAAGGCGTTTGTCGATGCGGGTGGCAAGCTATACACGGGCAGCGACGCCAGTGCGGCCTGTACTCCAGGTATCTGCCTGCATCAGGAGCTGCAGCTACTCGTTCATGCCGGTGTTAGTGAGCTTGCGGCGTTGCAGTCGGCAACTATCAACCCGGCCGAATTGCTACACGAGGAACGTCTGGGAAAAGTCAGTGAAAGCGCGATCGCGGATATCCAGATCCTGAACGCCAATTCGCTCGAAGATATTCGCGACACGCGAAACATTTGGCGGGTCATCAGCCGAGGTAGCGTTCTTGACGGCGACTATGATCCCGCCTTTGCCAATCCCGTGCCGCGAACCGGGTTTCTCAGCGACAGCTATTTCTTTCCGTCGCCAGTGATTAGCGAGGTGTCGATAACAGCGGACAAACTGGCAGTGTTGGGATCGGGGTTTACGCCCTATTCCCTGGTTCGATTCAACGACGAAAAACTGAAGGTGTCATGGACTTCAGGTCGGCAGATCTCGGTAATTCTTCCGGATGCCAGGCCGGGGAGCTATACTGTCAGGGTGGAAAATCCAGATCTTGGTCTGGGAGACTTACACTTTTCAAACGAGTCATCTGTTGTCGTGAAATAGAATAGGTCAATAAAGAACAGGAGTCGATGTGAGCGAACAGGAAGTAGCAGGACCTGGTGTCATTGCAACGGATGATGTCGGTTCCTATTCGATAGCCAACACCACCCTGCTGACAAGCCGATTTACCATGGCCTATGCAGCAGGTATCAACGATGCCAATCCAGCCTACTTTGATGACCTGAGGGAAGGCGGATTGAATATCCACCCCGGTATCTGTTTCTCACTGCAGTGGGCCAGTCGTTTCAGACCGGATCAGAAACAGAATTTGCGGGCGGCGCCCTATGGTGTACATGCATCAACTGACCTGCGCATCTACCGGCCCTTCAAGCCGGGTGAAGCCATAACCACCCAGGGGCGACTGGTGCAGAAACGTCAGATCAGGCCCGGCGTCTATTACGTTGATCGCTATCGCATGACAGCGAGCAATGGTGAACTGATAGCCGAACTCGATTACAACAATATTACCCGTGGTGCGACGCTGGATGGACCCGATGTGATCGTTGAGGAAGCACCATCCCTGCCGCAATTTCCTGATGTAACCGGTGAACTCCTGTGGCGTACAGAAATACCCATCGGTCTTCATGCCGGCCAGCAGTACACCGAGTGTGCCCGGATCTACAATCCGATCCATACCGAACCCAGTGTCGCCAGGGCGGCAGACCTGCCCGATATCATACTTCACGGCAGTGCCACCAAGGCCATGGCATTGTCAGCGGTGGTGAATCAGTGTTTCGAGGGTGACGTGACCCGGGTAACGCGTCTCTGTGGGCAGCTTCGCGGTATGGTGCTGATGAACTCTGTGATCACCATCGATGGCCTCGCCGAGGAAGTGGTCGATGGGGAAAAACGAGTCTTCTTCAGAACCCTCAACGAACAGGGCCAGTCGGCAATCAGCAACGGCATAGTCTGCGGTGTCTGATGCTGTAATCACAACCGCCGATATGCCCCCGTGAATCAGGATCCGAGTATGAAGACTCATTGCGTGGAATCGGCGTCGTGATAAATCGCTGGAACCTGCCAGAACCGCTTGCGACAGCTGATGTCCACACCGCTGACGGTACCCTCATCGTACTCCGACGACACGGCAATCCGGAAGGTCCGCGACTGGTCGTGAGCCACGGCAACGGGCTCGCGACAGATGTGTACTACCCCTTCTGGTCGCTGCTGGCCGAGCGCTTCGACCTCGTCCTGTACGATTACCGCAACCACGGCTGGAGTGCCCGGAGCGACGTTCGCAGCCATAACATCGCCACCTTCGTCTCGGATAACCAGCACGTCTTCAGGGACATCGACCGCCACTTCGGGGCGAAACCCAAGGTCGGCGTGTTCCACTCCCTGTCGGCCACGACCGCGCTCCTCCAGGATCCGCCTGGTGAAGGATTAGCGGCTCTCGTGCTGTTCGACCCATCAGTATACCCGCCCAGTGGCGACTTGCTCGATGTCGACAAGCGGTGGAGTCAAATCGCTGTCGCCACCGGGAAACGGCGGGAGCGGTTCGAGACGCGCGAGAAGCTGGCCGAGAGTATACAGCGAGCTTCCGTGTTTGAGCGCCTGCTGCCGGGCGTGCCGGATCTCATCGCACAGGCTACCCTGCGGCCCGCGACCGATGAAGAGGGTTACGAGCTACGCTGTCCGCCTGCGTACGAGGCGCAAATATTCGAGTATGCTTTCGCCTACAATCTGGAGCCCGATCCAGACGCCTTTTCCTGTCCGGTCAAAGTGATAGGAGGCGATCCGACGGCGACGTTTTCCTTCCTGCCGCTCAGGGATCTCGGCGGGCTGATCAGTCTCAACTACGACTTCGTACCCGACACGACTCACTTCCTCCAGCTGGAGAATCCACGCGCATGCGCCACTCTGATGCTTGAGTTCCTGGAACAGCAGGGACTCGCATAGCGACCCCGTGGAGGTCGGCCATGGTTTCTGCGCTGGTTTCCCGATTCGCAGGCAGGGGAATCCTGCCAGAGCAGATACATCCATGAGCTATGCCATGAAAGACAGGAGTATCTCGAAACTGGAAAGCGTCACATCTCCTATGGTATAGAATAATTTTTCGCAGTGAGGTTCCAGACACAGCCAACGTCAATAGAAGTGCGGAAGACAATACTATTGCAGCACCAGATTTCTACAGCATAATCCAACTGTGACTATAGATGAGGAAGATTCAGATTGCTTGAATTGGGCGTTATTGCGGACGATCTGACGGGTGGCATGATGGTGGCCAGCCTGCTGGAACGGGAGGGTGTCCGCTGCCCACTGGTGACTTCTGTCGAGGCACTGGCAGAGCTCGACGAGGACGCAGAGGCGGTTGTCATCGGTCGCAAGATCCGGTTGGCGCCACCAGAAGAAGCGGTTGCCGATGCCCGTCGCTCGGGCAAAGCGCTCCTGGCGAAGGGGACGAAACGAATCTACTACAAATACAGCGCGCTCTTTGCATCGACCGGGAAAGGCAACATCGGTCCTGTTTCGGAAGCGCTGATGGCGTTAACAGGGGTCGACCACGTATTGTTTTGTCCGACCTGGCGCGGTACCACGGTATATCTGGGGCGGCTCTTTGTAAACAATGTGATGCTGCACGAATCGGGGGCAAGCCGTGACCCTGCCACGCCGATGACCAATTCCAATCTGGTGGAAGTACTGCAGGCACAGAGTCAGGTTAAAACAGGCTTTTTACCCCTTCGCATTCTGCACAGTGCGAAACCCGCCGCCGAGGAATATCTCGCTGAACAGGTTAACAATGGCATACAGTTTTTCATTGTGGATGCGATCGAGACCGGGGATGTCGCCAGAATCGCTGAACTCACGATGGATTCACTTTTTACAACGGGTGCTGATATGTTGCCGATTTACCTGGCGCGCAACTGGCAACAGGGACAACAAAAAACCGAGCCGCTTACATTGCTGCCGCCGGCGCCAGGATACGAAGCCGTACTGGCTGGTAGTTGCAGCCCCAAAACGAATCGTCAACTCAGAGTTTTCGAACAGCACCATGCTCTGTACAGGGTTGACCTGCTGCAAGCTGCCCAGGACCTGAACATGATCGACCGCATTGTCAACTGGGCGGCAGACAGGCTGAAAGATGGACCCGTTGGAATCGCTACAACTACCGATGTTGAAGGCGTCAAACGAGCGCAAAGGGTTCTTGGTCGCGATGGCGCGGCGCAACTGGCGGATAATTTGATGGGTGGCATATCCAGGCGTCTGCACGAACTCGGCGTACGCAAGTTTGTCGTGGCAGGTGGCGAAACCTCAGGAAAAGTCATCAACTCACTGGGGATCAATCGACTTCAGGTCTCTGCATTCGACTATTTGAGCGGAGGATACTGCCACGCATCTGGCACTGACCCCATTTCACTGGTCACCAAGGCAGGCGGCGCAGGCGAAGAGAATTTCTTCATTGCCGCCCTGGCGCGCATGCAGGCCGCTGATGCGGTCACTCATGATCACTAATCCGGAGATAGACCTGTGACAATTGAGCCAGATCAACAAGACTGGTTGAGCAATATGACCTTCAGTACACCACACCGGAAAACCTGGTGACCGACTTTGTCAAGTCGCGGGTTGAACGCCCTCGCGCCGGAAAATCTGGATATCCCGACCGGCACATACGAGCGCATCCATGTGCTGGAGTAGCAGGCGCGTCATCGAGAAAACCTCGTGATCGTTATTGCACCAATGATTCAGACTTGATGTCATCTAACCACCAACTGTCGATAACACGCGCCAAACCATCAGTCAGGTATTCATATATCGCTGCAGAATCGTCGGGACGGCCGAACTTGTCCCAATAGAGGAAACGTTCCTCGTCTGGCATATTCAGGGGAATATGATAGAACCCCCACAGCAAGACCCGGTCCAGAGCCCGGCAGACTATCGTCGCGGACTCCATGTCAGGAGCACGCTGTGCGAGTTCGATCAGGGCGTCGACGGCAGGGCTGCGAATACCCGCAAGATTGCCACCCATTCCCTGAACCGCGTTTAAGGAACCAAAGTAGGTCTGTAATCCACCCATAGGGGGGTTCACCATTTCGTGACCTCTCAGGTACATATCATAACTTCGCTGTCTCTTGAATTTAAACGCAAGGACACTTTCAAGAAGACGCAGGTTTGCGTCAATTCCAAGGATTTCAAGCGACTTGATATAAGGGAGCAGCAGCCGTCGTGCCCATGTGTGCTGTGTCACAATTTCCAGTTTGAAAGGCTGCCCATGCTCATCCTGCAGTCGGCCATTCACGTAAGTCCAACCAGCCTCGGTCAGAAGGTAGTACGCTCGTTGCAGAGCCGGCCAATGTGGACCTCGACCAGTCGACATGGGTAACTGAAACGGTTCGGTAAATACGCGTTCCGGCAATTGGTCGCGCCAGGGAGCCAGTAAAGTGATCTCCTCTTCCGTGGGTAATCCAATGGCCGCCAGCGACGAGCCGGCAAAGTAGCTCAGCGCACGGTTCTGGGAGTCATGCTGTAACACACGATTCTGCCACTCGAAGTCGAAAGCCAGTGTCAACGCTTCACGAACCCGCGGGTCACGGAACATCTCGCGATCAAGATTGAATACCAGTGCGAGTTCCTGACCTATGTACCTGCTGACAATGCGGGTATCCTTGAGTACCCGACCCTCATTAAGCGCCGGAATGTCATATGAAGCATGCCAGTAACGAATGTCGGTTTCCAAAAAGAGATCGAACAATCCCTTGCGAAAAGCTTCCCGTGCCACTGTGGCATCGCGGTATACGTCGTAACGAATCGTATCGAAGTTATAGCGCCCCCGGTTGACCGGAAGATCACGGGCCCAGTAGTCATCCACGCGCTCGTAGACAACATGGTTCTGATCGAACCCTGCAATCCGATATGGACCACTGCCAAGTGGCGGCTCGAGGGTTTGCTTCCCGGGGTCACGGTCAGCATAGTAGTGCGCAGGACGTACGGGAAACGTGGTCAATGCCAACAGATTTGAATGGGTGAAGACATCACGATGGTGGATCACCATTTCGCGGGCATTGACGATCTCGAACGACTCGATCCACTGTTGCAGGTAGATTTTTCCAGCCAGTGATGTTGCATCCATCGTGTCGTAGGAGAACAGTACATCACTGGTCGTTAACCGTACCCCGTCATTCCAGCGAGCTGCCTCGTGTAATCTGATATACAGCGATTTCCTGTCGGACGAAAGCGCTACACCATCTGCCAGCAAGCCATACAGTGCAGACTGCTCATCCGCCGATCTGGTGAACAACCGGTCGAATGTTCTCTCCAGGCCGGCAGCATTGGAAACCCCGGTACCCCAGGCGCCCGAAAAGTTCCGGATTGGCGAGGTTGTAGCAAGAGTCAGATTCCCTCCCTTGGGAGCAAATGGGTTTGCATAGTCGAAGTGTGTGAAGTCGGATGGATACTTCAAGTCATGTAGAAGGGAGATGCCGTGCTGGTAAGGCGGTTGCCCGGCAAGGCAGGTTGATGCCAAAAAAAGCAAGGTGAGCATAACACCCACGGAGAATCCAGACGAAGCGGGACTGGAGATCGATTTTGTTCCAGGTAGCCATGGTAGGTATAAAAGCATAGAGTATTTGACGCAGCTTCCCTCTGAGCCCTCACTTCACCCGGGAGCAAGGTTACCCGCGAAGATGGTATTACACCACATCAGGGGTGGATCTTATCAACACGCTCAGAGTCAATAAAGTCCCATCATTATGGTATTCTCTGAAAATTACGATTCTCAAGAGTATTTCTGTGGAACCATTTTCCTTTAAACCCTTTATTTGTGGGAACTTTCGCCAACCACGTCAAATGTTGAACGATCAAACCTATGATGGTCACGCATCCTTGCACGATGACAAAATGGCTGCGGATCTGGGTTTCTCCGGCGCACCCATCGAAGGACCAACGCATTTCAGCCAGTTTGTGCCACTCCTTTTCCATATCTTCGGTAACCAATGGTTGGAAACAGGCTGTATCAGTGTCCACTACCAGAACATGGTCGTTGAAGGTGAAGAGGTCCGCGCCTTTGTCGGGAATGTAGCAGGCAATAACTGCAGGATATGGGCAGAAAAACGGGATGGTACACCCGTATTGTCGGGTACTGCTTCAATTGGACCAGACCACCCGGCATCCGAACTCGATCGAAGGCTTCAGAAGCTTCGACCAGCGGATCAACTGGTTATTCTGGCTGACCTCAGTGTTGGGATGGTGATCAACGAAGATAAACCCGTGAGCATGGATTTTGATCAAAACATGGGCGATATGTATCCATTTACCCTGAACGACAAACTTCAATCAATCACAGAATCCAGTCCCTGGTATACCAGGGATGAGGGTAATACTTCACCCTGGGGCAAGCCTTTAATCCCCCTGGAGATGATCAGTGTACTGATCTACCACACCGCACAAGAAAACCCACTGCCCGTCAAGACCCCCTCTGTCGGATTGTTTGCCGATCAGGAAATAAAGCTCATCAAGGGACCCCTGTTTGTAAACCACCCCTATCGGCTTGAACGTGAAGTCATTGCATTAAGCGAGAGCCGAAGAGTCGAGTCCAATTGGGTTCGTACTTCGGTATTCGATGGCTCAGAACTGGTCGCTGAATGCATTTTGAATTCAGCAATTTTAAAAGACTCGTATGCAGCATACGAGCAGGAAGCGGCAGAAAAAGCATATCAGCGGCAAGATCAGGATTAGGCAGGGAATGGTTTTTGACTGGCCAGGATTATCTCCTTGAATCGACGAAACGATTCTAAACCGTCCCGTTCTGGCTAAAACTTACGCGAAACAGGACAGCGTACAATACGGGCACTACAAGCAGCGTTAACAGTGTTGCGAAAAACAGACCAAATATGATGCTCACGGCGAGCGGTTCAAACATTGGCGTACCTCCCCACCAAAGCGGCATCATGCCAAGAACAGTCGTCGCCATGGTCAGTGCAATTGGTCGCAATCGCATCATACAGGCTGTAATAAGCGCATCATCCGGCTTTTTATGCTTCTCTTCGATTTCTATTCTCACACGATCCATCAAAACAATAGCATTGTTAATGATGATCCCGGACAGCGCTATGATGCCAAGGATGGTGAAGAAGCCCATGGAAGATTGAGCAACATGCAGACCAAACGTCACGCCAATGAGTCCCAGAGGAATTGTCGCCAGGATGATGATCGGCCGACGGACCGAATTGAACTGTGCTATAAGCAATAAGACAATCACAAACGCAGCCAGGGGTACTTTCGCAATGATTGATGCATTGGCATCATCAGACGTCTCTGTCTCACCCCCAATCTCAAACTCATAATCGGCCGGCCAATATTGGCTGCTTTCATCAAGCCATGGGATAAGACCCGAATTGACCTCTGAAGGCGTGGTCCACGGAAGCAGTTGAACCTGCAACGTGATGGTTCGGACACGGTTACGACGTTCGATGACGCCAGGTTCAAACGTCAAAAACGCATCCGCCACTTGTTTTAAAGGAACACTTTTTCTGCTGGATTGTGAGTAAATGTTCAACCCATCCAGTTTGCTGATGTCCTGCCGGTCCGTTTCAACGGTGCGCAGCGTAATCGGAATCAACTTGTCTCCTTCACGGTATTCTGTTAATTCAATACCGGAAAGACCCGCGCGAAGAGAATAGGCAACATCACTGCTGGTCACCCCCGCCCGAAGCGCACGTTCCTGATCAATGTCCACAACCAGTTTTTTGGTTTGCAATCCCCAGGTGTTTTTAACAGATAAAACGCCATCCAAAGCATAGACGTATGCCGTAATCCTGTCCGCAATTTTATACAGATCTTCAAATTTCGGACCCGACAATCTGATCTGAATTGGATAACCGACAGGTGGGCCATTTTCCAGGCGGGCAAGCTGATGCTCAAGATCAGGATGTTTTTCATCGATATAATTTTGGATACCGGCTATCACGACATCGACCGACTCACTGTCGATTGTATTGATAATCAGAAATGAATTGGATGGATTCTGATTGGGAGGATCCAATGACAGTTTAAATCTCGGACCACCTTCCCCCGTAAACACCAACCAGTTCGCAACCAGTCGATCTGCTGTTTCGACTTCATAATATTCTTGCGAGATGAACTTATCGAGTGCCTCAACAGTGGCTCTGGATGTTTCAATCGATGTGCCAAGAGGAAGTTCAAGTTTACCCGATATCACAGGGTCATTGGATGGCGCTATAAACTGCTCAGGAACAACTGCAAGTCCCCAGACTGACAAACTGAAAGTTGCGACGACGACGACCAGAAAACCGGGTTTGTTCCGGAGCGAAAGCAGCAATAACTTCCGATATCTCATTTGCCACCTGGAAGGCCCTTCATCTGCTGGTTTTTTCCCCACTTTAATCACCATGGTGGTCAGCATTGGAATCACGGTCATCGCCAGCAGCCAGGAAAGTAGCAAAGCAATCGTGACGACATAGAAAATGTCAGCCGTATATTCACCCACGGCAGATTCCGCAAGACCTATCGGCATAAATGCCGCGGCAGTTGTCAGCGAGGATATGAGTAACGGTAACCGAAGTTCTGTGCCCGCACTGATGGCTGCCTGAATTGGATCCACACCTTGTTCCCGTTTCAACAGGACCGATTCGACGATAACAATTGCATTATCCACCAGCAAACCAAGCGAAATAATCAAGGCAGCAAGTGATATCTGGTTTACGGTAATGTCAAAGAATTGCATCACAAAAAATGTAATCAGCATGGTGGTTGGTATCAACAAAGCAACGACAAGCCCGGTCCGGATACCCAGAAAAAAGACCATCACCACAATAACAATCGCGATCGCCTGACTCAGACTCCGGAGGAACCCATTAACGCTTTTTTCAACCAAATCTGCCTGAAACCAGATTTTCTCAAGCTCAATACCCCAGGGATACTTCTTGCTGATCTCTGGAATCAGGATATCAAGACGCTCACCCAGCTTCAGGACATCACCGCCTTCGCGAGTTGAAATAGCAATGGCAACTGCTGGCTGGCCATTGACCCGGGTGATCGATTCAGGCGGTTCCTGATAGTCCCGGTAGACCTCGACTATATCGCCAAGATAAACGACGTCACCATTAGGTAGCTGGATTACAGTGCGTCTGAGATCATCAAGACTCTCCAGGTTTCCTGAAGGCTCAAGTACAATTCGTTCCCGACCACTGACAATATCACCACCGGAGGACAGAATATTGACCGACTCAAAATGTTGGACAATTGCTGGGGTGACAATCCAAGATCAGTAAGCTGTGCATTGTTATAGTCGACGAACAATCGCTCTTGCTGCAGCCCGTGTAGTGAAACCTTTGCTATGTCAGGTTCATTGAGCAATCGATCCCGGAATTCATTCGCGATGGTTTCCAACTCTGCATGCGAATACCCGTCACCTGTCAGCGCGTAAACACTGCCAAATACATCCCCGAATTCATCGTTAATATTGAGGTCTCTGACCTCATCCGGCAAGTCACCAACAATGTCATCAACCTTTCGCCGCAGATCATCAAAAATCGGACGCATTTCCTTATAGCTTTCCTTGAAGTTGACATTGATGATCGAAATTCCTGTTCGCGAACTCGATGTAATACTGTCAACTTCAGGCATTTCCTGTGCCTTCTTCTCAATCTTGTCCGTTACCAACAATTCAACACGCTCAGGACTTGCTCCTGGAAACCGTGTGGTGATCACCGCGGTCCGAACTATATATCCAGGATCCTGGGCTTTGGGTAAATCAATAAAGGCCTGAATTCCAGCCAGAAAAAGCAGGATAACCAGCGCACTTGTTACCCGATTATTGGTTATCGCTGATTCTGTGATACTCATATATCCTGCGACCTGGGCACAAGCACTGTCTGCCCTTCAAAAACAGAGTTGAGTCCTGCAGTAATCAGTACATCACCCTGGGAAACTCCGCTATAGATTTCCACACCCTGCGCGGTCAATTCACCCACTTCAACATATTGACGAGTGACAGTCGCGCGACTTTCACCTGATGGCTAAGCGATATACACAAAAGGTCCGATTGAATCATTGGTAACAGCAGCTGTGGGTACGATATGTATGTCCTGATTCTTCTCCGGGAAGGAGAATGTGACCTGAGCAGCCATACCTGGACGAATCCCTGGATTTACCCCATCAATGGCAACAATGACAGGGAATGTCGAAGAAGAGCTGGCCGATCCAACGCCAATCTCTGTAATCGTTGCAGAGAAAGTCATATCATCGATCGTGTTAATACTTACCTTAACCAGGCTTCCACGAGTCAATCCATCAATCAAACCTTCAGGAACTCCAACTCTGACTTCAATACCACCACCACAATTTACAGTCGCAATTTCATTGCCCGGGATTACGTTTTCATTCAGGTCGACTGCTATGGACACAACAGTGCAGTCGGCAGCACTGGCCAGCGTTGTGTAGGATTTGTTGAGTTCCGAAATTTCAACGGACTTTGTCGCGGTACTGACTTCAGCCTCCGCGGTTTCAGCAGATGCCCGTGCGCTGTCCAGCTCGTTTTTTGACACGTTGGAGTTCTCATACAGACCTTTGACACGTTCATAGTTGGAAGCGGCATTGCGTTGATTCGCTTTGGCCTGTAACAATTTCGAACGTGCCTGAGCCACCTCCAGTTCGTATGTAGAAGGGTCCAGCTTTGCAACGGTTTGATCTTTCTTCAGTGCATCGCCTACCTGCACCGGTAACTCAATAATAGTGCCACCGACTTTGAAACTGAGTCGCGACTCAAGCGCAGATTGGCTGATTCCGGAAAATGTCCGGGTTCGTACCGTAACGACTTTGTCTACCTCAATGACTCTGACCGGTCTTAATTCAGGCTCGTGCGGCTATGTGCTGACGTAATTGATCCAGTTCAGGTGACAGAGCAAGGCCATGCTTCACGCTAAATTGGACAAAGTGGGCAAATTGGCGAGGATTATTGACCAGGTCATTGAAGTCATCCTCGGTCATTGCAAACAGTGACTGGATATCCGGGGCTTTCAAACTAAACGGAGCGTCCAGCGGCTGATTCAACTATCTGTTCAGATTATCGCGAGCCTGATCTTTCTCAGCAATGGCAGCCAGGACATTACTTTGAGCACTGGCCAGATTGCTTTGCCAGCGATAAATATCAGCATTGCTTGAGATGCCGATTCGCACACGATCTTTAGCCAGATCGAGATTCGTTCGAGTGAGGTAAAGGTTATCCTGTTGGACAAGAACCAGAGCCTCCGTCCGAATAGTTTGCAGGTAGGCAACCGTTGCCTCCTGCACTGAGTTTAGTGTGGCAGCCTTCAGCGCCGCCAATCTCGCGGCCTGTAGATGTTTCTGTTGTTGATAACCTGAACGTTGCACATCGGAGTAGAGCGTCTGGGAGAAAGTGATCGCAGCATCGGCACTGCGCTCTGCCGCAAGTCCCGCCTGAACATTCGGTGACTGATCCCTGTTCAATAAACTGGAGTCGACTGTCAATTGTGGTAACAAAGGAGCTCTGGACAGGCTCAGGTCCTAATCGCCTATTGACACATTGGCCTGTTCAATAGCCAGATCAAGATTACGCTCGATCGCAAGCTATGCCACTGTGAGCAAATCGTATTCCGGACCCTGGTTTACTGGTGTATTGACAAGATTGGCTTCACTCAGGAGATCAAATCCAGGAGACACACCGAGGATATCCGCGGTCTGCATGTTAATCGTCAAGCGGCGTCTGCCTTCGTAGTAGATCCGCTGATCCTCAGCCTTTTGGCCTAATAAAACTGACTGCATATTCAAGGCGTTACGCCGTGCGATCCTGATGTAATCCGTGTCAATCGCAAAGGAAGCCAATGCACCCGAATGGACTTCATGCTCGGACTGACTGAATACTGGAATTCCCCGATCAGCAAAGCTGCGCAGCACCTCGGTCAGTTGTTCCTGGTTCAGCCTGGGCAAACCGCCAAGAATTACAGCTTCAGCAGAATCGGGAATATCAATCGCAAGCGACTCTCCCTGTGATATGTCATGACCAATAAACATCACAGAAATATCCGGTACTTGTTGGGACAGGAGAGCAGGCGCTCTCACCAGCACCTCCAGGCCGGCAGAATCCAGTAGCAACACCAGCCTGTTGAACGGGACAAGTCGCCGGAACGTGGTTATATTGTCTTTGAAAGGTACGCTATCCACCAGGTAGCTGAGGTTACGTTTGCCAGACCGATTACCGTCGGTGGGCGCCCCCATCAATTCGGCGTTAATGACCATTGGCAGAAATGTCGGCTTGGTAAACGTTGCTCTTGAAACCGCTATCTGATTTCCAAGAAACCCGACAACCAATACCATATCAACGATTGAGTCAGCATATGCTGCGTCAAGTGTTTGAGTTGTTGCCTCGGTATCCCATTGCGCAGGAAACGATTTAAAGCGTAAATCAAATTCACCCGATGTTAATGCGCGTAGTTCTTCCTTAAATACTTCCGCAAATGGCGTACCATCGAAATTTTCTTCCGCTGGTTCGTTATAAACAATTGCTACCACGGTTTCGGAAGCTGAAGAATTCGCGGCAAAGCATGTTAAAATGAATGCGATACATCCGATATACTTAAAACGTTTCATCCAGCACATTTAGGAAAAGGCTCCTGTTGGGATAATTACACATTATCAGATGGGGCAAAGATGCAAAGAATTGCAGGCGCCCGACAGTCCCCGCTGAAAAGTTCATGTACGTATTCCATGATAACTCACATAAATACGTCAATAAGAACTCTAATATTAGCAGAGCAGGTGATCAGTTACCGCTTCCACGGGAATTGTATTCACTGCGGTTGGCTACCTTGTCAACCTTACAGACCGACGTCAGCAGAATGGTTATTGCGATGGATACCGAATTGGTCCCGTCAGATAGCATAGAAAATTCTACATTTCTTTACTTGCTTTTATTTCCTTACTTTAATAGGCTACCAGTAAGGAGAAAATGTCATGATTGTCAAGATTACGTCAAAGCGCCAAGTCACTTTCCCAGCGCGAGTGCTGGAGTCGCTGGGAGTACGCCCCGGTGACCAACTCAAGCTGGATGAAACCCCTGATGGCTTTATCCTGCAACCCCGGAGAATCAATCCCGATCGCCTTGCGCCGTTACGCCTCAAACTTCAGCGCGGGCACGGCACGTTCGATCTCGAAGCCTTTCGCGAACAACCACATGATCCGACGTTACGGAATTGATACGTCTGTACTGGTACGGTTGCTTTGCGGTGAACCCGAAGTAGATTTCGCGTATTGTGTCGACAAGTTGAGTGCTCTGATCGAGAGTGCAGGCGCCGAAATCTTTGCTTCGAATCAAGTTATCGGTGAAGCATATATCGCCGTTCAACATCACTATGGGGTGACTAAAACCGATGCTCGTGCCGGCTTGATTGACGTGCTGCGCAGTGGACTGGTAGAGCCACTGAATGGGCACTCTGTTTACGTTGCGCTTGAAGCTTCCGGTGGACCTGGCCTCTTTGACCGCCTCATCACTGAGGAGTATGCGCGCGCCGGCCTGGAAGTCCTGACACTGGACCGAAAGATGGCGACCCTGTCCGATACGCGACATTTGTAAACAATAAGCGCTCAATCCAGGCTATTCTTGCAACAGGTGCGGAATCTGGATTCAGCCAGATCTGGCCGCAAGCAAGGCTCGTGCTGTTTCCTCATCATCGGCGACAATCCGGACTTCCTGCTCGTCACCCATGCCCATAAAGTTTCCCTTGTCGTCAGTCCACACGGAAAAGGTACGGCCAATCTCTTCTGGCAGATCTGCTTCAAAGGCGTGGTTAAGTCCGGTTTGAGGGCCTTTTCTGCCGGCATATCGCAGATTGAGTGGCAGCAGACTCCAGGCTCTGCCTTGTTCATTTCTCATGAAACCCAGGCTTTGCAGCGGCCAATTAGCAGATTTGTCGGGTTTGCGGGTACAGGCATACAGCGGCAGTTGAATGTCGGGAACAACGGGCCCCGGTCCCAATAGAGGCAGTATGGTTGTACCGCGACTATTGCGAATGCTGAGGCCATTGGCCAGAGGGGTCACTCGGGTTTCACCGTCATAGAACATGTCATACGGAGTGTCTTTGACACCGGGTGAACCCTCTTTGGAGGTATAGGAACACCACAGGAACTTGTCGGCATCGACAAATTCAATAATGCTCTCTGTCCAGATCCTGCTCTCTGCATTCTCAGGTCTGTCCGTATTCAATCCATCCCATACTGCATCCAGTTTCAGGAGTACTTCTGCATTTCCGTTATTCAGTACTCTGGCGGTGATGTGACCAATGCCACAGATATCCATGGATACAGTCCAGATGTCATTCCATTTATCCACGAAAGTCTGATTACTCATAAATGTCTCCTGATGTGTCAGCGGGTCCAATTCCCCTGGAATCCAGGTTGCTTCTTATCTGATCGATTGCACGAGAAAGCCTGGAACTGACGGTACCGGTACTGCAGTTCAGTGCAACGGAGATTTCCCGATAGCTCATCCCGTCAAAAAAACGCTTCAGCAGAGTGGACCTGAAAGCATCTTCCAGATTGTCAATCTCCTCATGAACAAGATGCAATAACTGAGCACGATGTGCTTCATCCTCACTGGATACTGTTACAGGACTTGTTTGCGATGAATCCTCGAGCTTTCTTCTTCGAATGCGTTTCCGCAGCAGATCAAGCGCAGTGGTGGCAATCAGTGTGCTCCACCAGCCCAACGGGTTGGCGATATCGCCATTGGGTTCACAGTCCATCAACTTCAGTATGGACATCTGCACTACGTCTTCCGCTTCTTCCGGATAAATTCGACGGGCACGCGCAGTGGCCCATTGACGATGCTTCTCCACAAAGCAGGCCAGTGCCTGATCATCGTTGTTCTGATAGAACTGGTTGAGTAGCTCGTTGTCATCCATTTTTATTCTGCGTTACTGCATGTATGTCTTGATGTCGTTTTGAAGCTGGGTTTTGTTCCCTGGGGTCAGAGAAAGTGCCAGTGATTTATGGGGTCAGAGTAAAGTGCCGGAGTAAATTTGCAAAATTTACTCCGGCACTTTACTCTGACCCCAGGATATGGCACTTTACTCTGACCCCATGAAACTTAGTTGGTCACACGCAGTCCTGAATGTGAAAGACGAGGACAAGATCCTGGATTTCTACACCGGAATACTCGGTTTCACCGTCAGCGACAGAGGTCAACTGGCAGAGAATGCACCCGATATTATCTTTATGAGCCAGGATCCGGAAGAACATCACCAACTCGCGGTTTTAGTCAAGCGAGAGGACGAGGGTCCATCCAATTCACTGAATCACATGGCTTTTCGAGTCGAGTCTTTCGACGATGTTAAAACATTAAACAGTAAACTCACTTCAGCCGGTGTCGACATCCTGCCGTTATCCCATGGTAATACGCTTTCACTCTATTTCAGCGATCCGGAAGGCAATGGTCTTGAGGTCTTCTGGGACACGCCCTGGCATGTATCCCAACCCAGTGGAATTGTCTGGGACACCAGCCTTGACCAGGAACAGGCACTGGCATGGGTGGAAGAGACCTTCGGTAACAGGCCTTCGTTCAGGAAGCGCGAAGATGCGGATGGTGATTTCGTCAACAGACGATGACATGGACAACCACACCCGACGAATCCTCCTGGAAACCCGATGGATCCTCCTGGAAACCCGATGGATCCTCTGGATCCTCCTGGAAAATTGTTGGCCTTCACTGCTGGTTCAGTCTGGTTCGGTCAGATAGTTAAAGCGCGCTTGTGAATCGTTCACGCAGCACGGTTTTCTGCACCTTGCCCATCGCATTGCGCGGCAGGTCGGCGATCACTTCCACCCGTTTGGGCACCTTGAAGTTGGCCAGCATCGACCGGCAGTGAGCGGTCACCTCAGCGGCGGTCGGCGCATTGCCGTCAGGAACGATTACGGCAAGAACCGCCTCGCCAAAGTCAGCATTGGCAATACCGATGACAGCCGACTCTGCGATGCCTGCCATATCATCGATTACCAGTTCAATCTCTTTTGGGTAAATGTTAAGGCCGCCGCTGATGATCATGTCTTTGGTGCGACCGACGATAGATACATACCCATCCGCATCTATAGTGGCTTTGTCGCCGGTGTTGAAGAAACTGTCGGCAGTAAAATCCTCGGCGGTTTTTTCCGGCATGCGCCAATAGCCAGTGAACACATTCGGGCCTTGTACCTGCAAGTTGCCTGTCTCGCCTTCAGCCACGCATTGACCGGCATCATCGACCACCCGGGCATTCACACCCGGCAGTGGCGGACCTACGGTACCCGCTCGTCGCTCTCCATGCAGTGGATTTGAGGTATTCATCCCAGTCTCGGTCATGCCATAACGCTCGAGTATGGTATGTCCAGAGCGGGTTTGAAATTCAACAAACGTTTCTGACAGCAGAGGCGCAGAGCCCGACACAAACAGGCGCATATTCGAACAGCATTCCGGCCCGAATTCCGGGTTTGCCAATAGCCGGGTGTAGTAGGTTGGAACACCCATCATCACGGTACAATCCGGCATTGCGGCAATGGCTGCTGTGTCGCTGAAACGACTGTGCCATACCATGCTTGCGCCACTCATCAACACACAGCCCAGACCAACAAATAAGCCATGCACGTGATAGAGCGGCAGCATGTGCAGGAGACGGTCAGAGGCGGAAAATCCCCAGGTTGCAACCAGTGTTTCTGCATTCTTGCGGAGATTATCATGGCTCAACATGATGCCTTTAGGCTGCCCTGTGGTACCCGATGAATAGAGCAAAGCCGCCATGTCCACTCCCTTACATTGGACCACGTCAGCTTCAGTACTTGCGTCTGCAGCGTGCTGCATCAAGGTACCGGTACCATCGGCATTGAGTGTCGGCAATGCTTTTACACCACCTGCCGGAACTACAGATTTGATCAAAGGGAGCACAGCACTATCGCAAACCACAATGGTCGGTTCTGCATCGGCAAGGAAATAATCGAGTTCCAAAGCCTTATAGGCAATATTCAGCGGGTGGTAGACAAGTCCCGCGCGCAGACAGGCCAGATAGAGAAACAAATTTTCCACTGATTTTTCGACCTGCACGGTGACCCGGTCGCCACGGACAGCGCCTAGTTGAAGCAGGCTGTTGGCGACCCTGGCAGAAGCCTCGTCTGCGTCAGCGTAAGTTACACTTCGTCCGTCGGCATCCAGCAGTAAATGCGTATCGAGGTCAGTCGGAAAATGCTGCTGGTAATGCGCGTAGAGATTCGCATTGCCGATCATGCCGGTGTCTCCTGTAATCCTTTGATCCGGTAGATTAAACCCGGTTAACCAGAAACTCCATAAGCTTTCGAAATGCCCAGCGTCCGGCACAAAATCCTGGGGTCAGAGTCAAGTGCCAGAGTAAAACCTTCTTGCATTGGCCATTGTAGGAGTTTTACTCTGGCACTTGACTCTGACCCCAGAGGTTGAAAACCATGAAACCCGTTTTGTGTTTTGGAGAGGCACTGATCGATTTTCTGAATACCGGCACTCTGGCTGATGGTGAACTGTCGCTCAATGCATTCACTCAATTCCCCGGCGGAGCACCCGCTAACGCCGCAGTGGCCGTCGCCAGGCTTGGAGGCAACGCGCTTTTTGCCGGGCAGGTGGGGCAAGATCCTTTTGGTGAATTTTTACTGCATGCCCTGAACACCTACGGCGTAGACACGCGTTTTACGGCTCAGCACCCCAGTGCCAAAACGGCATTGGCTTTTGTTTTTCTCGATCAACAGGGGGAGAGAAGTTTTTCTTTTCATCGAGAACAGAGCGCTGATCTGCTCTTTGACAAACATCAAGTTGACGATGCCTGGTTTGATAATCATGCCCTGATTCATTTTTGCAGCAACACCCTCACCGAAACCGCAATTGCCGATGTCACCCGGCATATTGTCAGTCAAGCGAAACTACAGCATTCGCTCATCAGTTTTGACGTTAATCTCCGCCATAATTTGTGGACAACAGGCCAGGCAGACCGGGCGCTTGTAAATACTTTTGTCCATCAGGCAGACCTGGTTAAATTTACGAAAGAAGAGTTCGAATATCTCTCTGAGAGTAATCCTGGTGAGGATGGGCTATGCGAAGGCCAGCAGAACAGTTATCTACGGGATTGCTTTGCCGCCGGAGTAAAGGCCGTATTGGTGACCGATGGCGGAGGCACGGTCGCGTTGTACACGCAGCAGACAAGTCGCTTTATAGAGCCGCCAAAAATTACCCCCATCGACACAACAGGTGGCGGCGACGCCTTCATCGGTGCGGTCTTGTTTGGTCTGAGCCAGGTCAGCGAGTCCCTGGCGTTTTTAAAGGACGCACAACAATTGCAATCCCTGGTTGCATTCGCCACCCACTGCGGCGCTGTCGCTGTCAGCCGCAAAGGCGCCTTCCCCGCCCTGCCCCAATTCTCTGACGTTGAGAAGTTTTGGGGTCAGGACTTCTTGCCGGTCAAGGCAATGCACCCTAACATTGAATGATGACGAATATTGAGGCGAAATGAACACCGTTCTCGGCATAGACCTGGGTACACAGGCCCTCAAGGTCATTTTCTATGACTTTGAGGGGAGGAACGTTGCCGCCACCGCCAGTGCGACGCTCGAACTGTACCAGGATAATGCGGGAGTTGCGGAACAACAATCGCTCTGGTGGCTCAACGCTTTGCATGACGCTCTCGCCAGGGTCGACCCCGAGATCCGTCGGTCTGCGCTTGCGCTCTCCGTTTCCGGACAACAACATGGCTTCGTTGCCCTCGACAGGAAAAACAGGGTACTGGCGCCGGTCAAGCTCTGGTGCGACACCTCGACCGGGAAAGAGTGCACCGAAATCATGCGCGCATTCGGTGGGCGAAGCGCCTGCATCAAAGAGACTGGCAATCCGATACTGCCTGGCTATACGGCTTCAAAAGTCCTTTGTCTCAGGAAAACGAACCCGGAAGCATACCGCAGGATGGATTGCATCCTGTTACCCCACGACTATCTGAATCTGTACCTGACGGGTGAACGATGCATGGAGATGGGCGATGCCTCAGGAACGGGGTTTCTTGATATCCGGCAACGATGCTGGTCGCAGAAGATGCTCCTGGCGATGGACGCGGAGCGCGACCTGAACGACTGTCTGCCGCCGTTACTGACTCGTAATGAACCGATAGGCTGCCTGCGTCCGCAAGTTGCAGATGACCTCGGTCTGCCCGCTGGAATCCCGGTAGGCATCGGCGGCGGTGACAATATGATGGGCGCTATCGGTACCGGTAATGTACGCCCGGGAAACATGACGATGAGCCTCGGGACTTCCGGAACAGTCTATGCCTGTGCGGATCAGCCTGTCGTCGATCCAAAGGGGGATATCGCCGCATTCTGTTCATCAACCGGCAGCTGGTTGCCCCTGCTTTGCACAATGAATTGCACAGTCACGACGGAGCTTCTGCGCGACCTGCTCAGTACTGATATTGCCGGTTTTGAAGCAATGATATCGTCTACACCGAGTGGCGCCCAAGGCGTGATGACACTGCCGTTTTTCAACGGCGAACGAACGCCAAACCTGCCAAATGCAAGGGGCTGCATCATTGGTCTCAGCGGTCACAATACGAAACCCGGCAACCTGTTACGTTCGGCTGTAGAAGGCGCCACATTTGCACTCAAGTATGGCATCGACCAGCTCACTGGCCTGGGTGTCGACGCGACTGAGATCGTACTGACGGGTGGTGGCATGAACAGCGACACATGGTGCCAGATAGTCGCCGAAATTTGCGCCCTCCCCGTCACAGTGTACCAACAGGATGAAGGTGCAGCCTTTGGCGCTACCCTGCAGGCGTTACAGTTGATTGATGGACACACAAGCATTGGCGAACTCGTCGATACCCATCTTGAACGGGACGAAAAGCGATGTTGCGAGCCCAGTGAAAGTGCCGTCAGGAATTACCAGGAGGTGTACGACGAATATCGAAGAGCCGTGGCAACTATATCAACACTGTATGTTTAAAATTCATTTAGAGAATAAAAGACTATAGTTGTGACATATCAGAAAATAAAAGTTCATCACCATGAGTCCAATGACTACTTGTCTATAGACTTCACAGATGGGATCGAAGCAAAAACTGTCTATGAGGATGGCATCATTGTCCGCTACGCCAAGAATGGTCACGTCATTGGAATTGATATTACTGATTTCATGAATCTCATAAATCGCTGCTGCCATCTGATTTAATCGATTCCAGTGTGGGCATACGATAGCGGTCTTGGGGATCAAGCCATCCTTTGAAGTTTGGTTTACGCTTTTCGGAAAAGGCTGCACGTGATTCCATCAGGTCGGCTTTATCGCCATGATTATTCAACGCCGCCGCCAGTTTGCTTAAATCCGGAGCAACTTCTGGCCGCATTTGCCGCATCATATAGACCGTATTGACTCGTGATGCCGGTGGCAGAGTCAATAAATGCTCAGCCATGTCATACGCCGTGGGGATTAATTCGTCGGGGTCAACAAGCCGGTTAAGGAAGCCAACCTCATAAAGCCGCTCTGCTGTAAAGCGAAATCCAAGCGCCATTTCCGTTGCAATATGGTGCGGAAGACCGGCAAGATGGCCATGGTTGTATCCGCCCAACAACCACCGCTTTGCTTCGGATACTTCGAACACGGCGCCGCGAACGGCAACTCTCAAATCTGTACGTTCAACTATCATGAACCCACCGCCCATGGCATAACCGTTGATTGCGGCAATCACAGGTTTTTCCAGTTCGTTGTTCATAAACGGATCTGCCAACGGCGCTCCCGTGCCTGGCTTCCCCCGCTCAAGAGATTCTTTCATGTCCTCCCCGGCACAAAAAGCCCGTCCGGTTCCAGTCAGGATCGCAACCTCCAGATCAGGGCTTTCCCTGAAAGTGGTGAACGCTTCTGCCATTCCCTTGCGGAGTTCCAACCCCATGGCGTTCATTCGCTCGGGTCTGTTCAACCGAACCTGAAAAATCTGACCCTGTCTTTCTGTCTCGACCACTGCCATATCTAATCTCCTTCGGGAATATTGAACATTATCCAGCCAATACCTTCTTCTGTTTCCGCGCTGGCACGCATTTTGTCTGAGTTGAGTTCCATCTCGGACAGATTCCTAGATTACTCCCCGGTTCCGCAATGTTTCAATTTCGCCGGTGGTCAGTCCCATCTCTATGAGAATCTCTTCGCTGTGCTGCCCGGCATCAGGACCTGGCCGGTCAAACTCATCACGCCGTTGAAACGCCGTCATATTGATTGGTGACCGGATCAGGTTGATGTCGCCCAGGCGGTCATGATGGGCAACCCTGGTCATCCGCAATGACTTCGCATGCTCGTCTTCAAAGGCTTCACCAATAGAGTAAATTGGACCGCAGGGGCAACCCGCTTCATTATTCATCATCTCGACCAGGTCCTTAGTCGACTTCTTACTGGTCTCTTCGTTTATCAGCGTCCAGAGTTCGTGGCGGTGTTTAAGACGACCGCCATGGGTAGTAAAACGCTCATCCTCCGCCAGAGCGGGTATACCCAGGGCATGCACAACCGCCTTGAACATCTTGTCGCTGCTTGCTGCGAGATTGATTTTGCCATCAGATGTGTCGAAAACACCCATCGGTGACATGTATGGATGGTTGTTACCTTCCTGGCCGGGGACCTCCCCATTCATCGTATAGCGCGCACCCTGGAAATCAAGTTTGCATAACATAGCTTCAAGCAGAGAGGTGTGAACCCATTGACCCTCACCGGTTTTTTCCCGATGCAACAGTGCCAGCAGTATGCCCTGACCAAGAAACATCCCCGCTGTGGTATCGCTGATTGCGATACCGACTCTCATCGGACCGTGTCCGGGTTCACCGGTAATCGACATAAGGCCACTTGTACCCTGTACAATCTGATCAACTCCCGGTCGTTCACTGTAGGGGCCTTCCTGGCCGAATCCGGAGATACTGGCATAGATTATGGCAGGATTGACTGTCTTCACAGATTCATAATCAACGCCAAGGCGATGTTTCACGTCCTTGCGAAAATTTTCGACAATGATATCTGCCTGGCCGGCGAGCTTCATAAAAAGCGCCAGTCCTTCCGTGGATTTGAGGTTGATTGTCAATCCACGTTTGTTTCGATGCAGATTCTGGGAATCAGGGGTATCTCTGCTACCCGTAATCCCTTCACCACTCACTGGTGGTTCTATGCGGATGACATTGGCGCCCCAGTCAGTCAGCAGTCTTACTGCGGAGGGCCCTGCTCTTGCGAGCGTGAGATCAAGTACAGTGTATCCTGCCAACGGTAGTTCGTTCATTCCTGCTGCTCCCTTTACAATTGCATCATCTGCCAATCCACAAGGTTAATTGTAAACATGAAATCTGACGCGTGCCCTCAAGCATCAACTGACGGTTACAATGTAATACAGAATACAGTCTTCAACAAACATGCATTTTGTCTGTATCGGGTTGCATCAGGATTGCGCTATCCCGGCGGTCGCTCATTGACGGCAAACCTGCACTCATGATGTACTACGCGGCCTTCAAAAAACAGGAATTCGTCGAGCGGACTGACTGATGAAGTCCGAAAGCTGGACGATGGCCTGTACATCGGTTCCGTATCAGGGCTTGCCGATAGTAGCCGGAGCGAGCCATCGGCCTGGGTTCTGTGCAACCCTTTGATAAGCAATAGAAATATTTCAGGAAACAGCATGAACGCAGTAGCGGAATCTGTACAGGAACACTTTGATGTCGTGATCATCGGCAGTGGCTTTTCCGGCTTGTTGTGTGCAATACATTTGCAGGAAGCCGGTGTTGATAATATCTGCATATTTGAGATGACGCGTTCAGTCGGTGGCGTATGGAGTAAAGGCGGTGTAGGTGCTTACCCGGGAGCAGCGTGTGACGTACCGGCATACACTTACCTGCCATTCCTGGATCGTACCGGTTTTATCCCCTCTAAAAAGTATGTCAGCCAGCCTGAGATTGCTTCCTATGCCGAGATGTTGACAGATCATGGCGGTATCAGGGACAAGATCAGGTTTTCGCACAAGGTGGTGAAGCTTTCTTATATTGGTACCGGGGAGCAGGTATGGGAGGTTACAACGATAGACCCGGAAACCAACGCACTCCATGGGAAAGTGACATGCCAGCATGTGGTTACTGCTAACGGACCTCTGACAAGTCCACGTCTCCCTGAAATTCCAGGTATGGAAGCATTCAAGGGCGAGAGCTTTCATACAGCCCGGTGGGATCAGAATGCTGCATTGGAAGGCAAGCGTGTAGGCGTTGTAGGTACGGGTGCATCGGCAGCGCAGGTCATTACAACAATCGCTGATGAGGTTGAGTCACTCACTGTCTTCCAACGGACGCCTACCTGGTGCGTACCACGAAATGATGAGCCGACACCACCGGAATTAAAGGAAAAGTTTCTTGCCGGCGGTTACGGAGAATTGCTGAGACATGTGGATTGGCAGGAAGAAGGGGAGTCTACAGAAGGCGCCGTACCCTTTGAAGCACTGCACAACGAAGAACAGAATGCAGCCATCTGTGCCCAAATCGCGGCAGGCATCAAGATGCAGGTCAAGGACCCGGAACTCGTAGAACTACTGACACCCGACTATCCATTCTTCTGTAAGCGGGCTTTGTTCATTGATGATTACTATTTAGCCTACAATAAACCGAATGTCACCCTGGTTGATGACCCTGGGGGTGTTGTCAACGTCAACGAAACAGGCCTGGAGATTACGCGTGGTGAATCATTCGATCTTGATGTGATTATATATGCGACTGGATTTGACAGTAATTTTATTCCGTTCCTCATTGAAGGACGAAACGGGACAACCCTCGCAGACAAATTTGGCGCTAATGAAGAAAACCACTTTCAGATGACAAGACCCCATTCACTCTGGGGAATCCATGTCGAGGAAATGCCTAATCTCTATATGATGATCGGGCCTCAAAGTCTCAACCCGGTAACCAATGTCACACTGTTGTCCGAAGAACAATCAAAGTATATCTCGACACTGGTCGCGAAGATGAAAGGTGCAGGACAGGACGAGGTAGAACCCACTGCCAATGCAGTTGCAGCCTGGACAGAACTTTGTGAATCCTCATCAGAAGGCAAGGTGTGGCTGCAATGCAATAACTGGTATATGAAAACCACAAAGACCGATGCGGCTGCTGGCAGAGAACGCTCGTCAGGGATGTGGATGGATTCGTACCCGGCATATCTCCGGCACTTTCTGGGGTATCAAAGCGGTACTCCGGATGAATTGCTTCGATTCAGTTGATATATGCCGCATTGAAATTGTCTATGCACTTGTGGGCGATCTGTGTGGCCTTTTCAGTTCGATGAGGATACCGGGTACGGTTCTGTACGACTCAACAGGGCATTGTGCAGTTTTTCCTGTTGTTCATAAATACTGTCGCCTTCCACACGGGGCAGACTGAGGCGTACCGGCAGATCTTTCAGTCGTGGTTCCAGGGTAGGCTTGCCGCGCACGATCCGCTCATTCAGATACTCCAGGGTGTCTCCGGATGGGACCAGTGGCCAGGCGTTGATGGCGCAAAAACCGATGAAGAGCATGCGGCGCGCCTTGTCGGAGCGGTTGGGTCTGGAGCCGTGTATCATTCGAACATGGTGCAGGGTGATGCCGCCGGCCTTGACCGTGACAGATACGGCGCCATCCGGCCTGAACGTCGGGTCCGTGATGCCGCCCACGAACATGCCATTCTGGTGGTGGTTCCATGTCTTGCCTTTGTGACTGCCCGGAATAAGCATCAACGCCCCGTTTTCCACCGTCATGTCGTCCAGTGCTATGCCCACTTCGAGCAGGTCATCGTTGGTGTGAGGATAGAAGGCCCAGTCCTGGTGCCACTCCACTGCGGATCCGTCACCGCGGTTTTTCATATTGAGTTTGTTGTTGTGATAGCGAATATCCGCCCCAAGCAGGCATTCCACAATATCCAGAATTGGAACGTGGCGGGCATATCCGGCATAGACAGGGTGTCTGCTGACGGGATGCTTGATGCGGCGTATACTGGGCGATGTGGCACTATGTCCAGGCTCAAGATCAAAGATCTTGTCGTTCGAGGCGACCTTCCGAGACTTCTCAACAAATTTGTCTGTCACGCGTCGCAGCTCTTCCAACTCCGCGACTGTCAGTACATTTTCAATTGCAAGATAACCATTCCTGTCATAGGATTCGATCTGATTTTTATTGAGCATGCGTTTTCTGTCATTATATTGGGGAAACAACGTACATTTTTACACAAACGGCGAAGTATTGCAGTTGGTGTTTTCAGAGTATGAGTCACGAACTTGTGTTGGCATACTATCAGCATGACGACACTGACACAGAAATACGCAGAACATGTTTACGCAGGCATCCCAGACAAAGTGACCGTGCCGGACCGTGTGGACATGTTGCGGATCTGTTTCGTCTTTCTGCTGTCGATCTGCCTGCCTAGCACAATCTTCGCCGACCTCCTGGACAACCTTGAGTTCAAGCACGGGATCGCATTCTTCGAAGACCTGAAGTACCCACCCGACTTCACTCACCTGGACTATCTGAATCCGGAAGCACCCAAGGGCGGCAAACTGGTCCTGGCGACCGGTTATACGTTCGACACATTGGCGCCGGTGACACTCGGTGAGACCGGCGCCCCTTCTGGATATTTGTTTCGCGGAGAAACGCTGATCGTGCGGGGAGGCGATGAAATTGCCGCCTATTACGGTCGTCTTGCAGATGGTATCGCTGTTACTGACGATGCAAGGACGATCGTCTTCAGGATCCATCCCGATGCGAGATGGGATGACGGCGTACCGGTCACGGCCCATGATGTGGTCTTTACCTTCGACCTGCAAAGAAGCCAGGTCGGAGCCAGCTTCTTCTTTGGATTCATCGAGTCGATAAAAGCATTGGACGATCGCCATGTGGCGTTTCGTATGGATTCCCCGCTGACCTACGATCACGTTACATTGATTCAATACCAACCCATCCTGCCGGAGCACTACTGGCGCGTCAGGGATCCGACGGCTCACACCCTTGAACCGCCCGTCTCGAGTGGCCCCTATCGCATCACAGAGGTGAAGTCAGGCCGCTACATCGAGTATGAACGTAAACCGGACTACTGGGGTTGGCACCTTCCTCTCAACAAAGGCCGGTATAACTTCGATACCGTTCGTTTCGAGGTATACCGTGACGGTACAGTCGCGAGGGAAGCTTTCCGAAAAGGACTGATAGACATGCTGGACGAGGATGACATCCGCTTTTGGGTCAACGCCTTCGAAGGCCCGGATATGCAGAGCGGCAGGATCAGCAAGATACGACGAAATTACGGCATCTGGGTAGGTATCGGGAGAGCATTTGTGCTGAACAGTCGTTTGCCCAGACTGGCTGACAGACGAGTCCGAAAGGCGCTCACACTGGCGCTCAACTTCGAGTGGATCAACCAGAAGCTGTATTACGGCCAACGTAAACAGGCACTGAGCTTCTGGCCCAATACCATCCTGTCTGCTACCGGTATGCCCAGTGACGATGAGGTGGCGTTACTCTCCGGTTACCGGGAATCGCTGCCTTCGGAACTTTTTGAGCAGCCTTTTCACTTCCCGGAATCAGGTAGTGATGCCAAACACAGGGATAACCTGATCCAGGCGCTGGATCTGCTCGCATCGGCAGGTTGGCAAATGGAAAATAGCGTGCTGCGGAATGCAGAAGGAGAACGGTTCACTCTCGAGTTCCTGTCGTTCGAATCCGGCAACGATCGAATACTGTTACCCTGGTTCCAAACGCTGAAGCGACTCGGCATTGAGGCGAGCATCCGTCTTGTTGATATCACCCAATACACCAATCGTCTCCGCCACCATGATTACGACGGGCTCGTTCAGAGCCACGATTTCCTGATGCCGCCTACGCTCGAGGTGCGATCCAACTTTCACTCGAGTGCGGCGGTGGGAGAAGGTTCTCGCAACTACATGGGCGTCAGCCTCCCTGTAGTCGACTATCTCATTGAGGAAGCCGAAGCTGCTGATACGCTCGATCGATTGATCGCGGCCTGTCGCGCTCTGGATCGTGTACTGATGTGGAACTACTACCTGATCCCGCTGTATGCCTATGACGCGCGTCGCACAGTACTTTGGGACAAGTTTGGTCGTCCGCCTGAACCCCTTTACCGGCCTGCTTTCCCGGACGGCTGGTGGTACGATGAAGCCAAAGCCGCACGAATCAGGATGACGACTTCAAACTCTCCCTGAGCAGTTTGTTTGCTGCATCCAGATCCGGGACACACCAGTTTTTATCACCCCTGTGCCGAAATACCCCGTCATTCAAGTCTACTGGGAGGCTGTCCGAGAACAGACTGACCTACTGCGGACAAGCCTGATTGGCCATATTTTCCGCTTATTTTCGTTCAATATGTCCAATATTTGCCTCAAATAACCAAAAAATATGACTCAATCAGTCTCGCCCTCGCTACGGTCGCAGTTCTCGGACAGCCTCCTAAACAATTCCGTAGGCCAGCATTGCATCGGCGACTTTCAGGAAACCGGCAATGTTAGCGCCTTTTACATAGTCGACGTGGTCGTTCACTGAGCCGTGGCGTACGCAGGTCTCGTGAATGTTGTACATGATCGTTTGTAAACGGGAGTCCACTTCCTGTGCGCTCCAGGACAGCCGCAGAGCGTTTTGACTCTGTTCCAGTCCGGACACGGCCACGCCGCCGGCGTTGGCGGCTTTGCCGGGTCCGTAGAGGATTTTGGCGTTGAGAAAGGCGTGCATACCGTCCAACTCCGTGGGCATGTTGGCGCCTTCACTCACGGCGCGGACACCGTTTTTCAGCAACATCCGCGCCTCGCTACCGTTGATCTCGTTCTGGGTTGCGCAGGGCAATGCGACGTCGACAGGGACCGCCCAAGGTCGCTGGTTCTTGTGGAAGGTGACGTTCTTGAACCGGTCCGCCGCTTCGGAAATCCGGCCGCGCCGCACTTCCTTGAGTTCGCAAACAAACTCCAGCAGTTCACGGTCCATGCCGCCTTCGATGTGAATGAAACCAGAGGAATCCGACAAGGTGACCACTTTGGCTCCGAGTATGATGGATTTCTGAGCCGCATAGATAGCGACATTGCCGGAGCCTGAAATGGCGACGGATTTGCCTTCCATACCATCCCCAATGCGGTTAAGCATGTTCTCGCAGAAATACACACAACCGTATCCGGTGGCTTCCTTTCTGATCAGGCTGCCGCCGAAACTCAAACCTTTGCCAGTCAATATGCTCGCATAGCGATTTTCCAAACGAATGTATTGGCCGAACATGGCGCCGATTTCACGGGTGCCAACACCAATGTCACCGGCCGGAACGTCGACGTCCGGACCGATATGCCGGTGCAGTTCGATCATCAGCGACTGACAGAATCGTTCGACCTCGCGGTCGCTCTTGCCCTTGGGATTGAAATTCGAGCCGCCTTTGCCGCCACCCATGGGCAAACCGGTAAGGCTGTTCTTCAAGACCTGTTCGAAGCCCAGAAACTTGAGAATGCTGAGGTTGACTGATGGATGAAAACGCAGACCGCCCTTGTAAGGTCCTATGGAGTTGTTGAATTGCACGCGCCAGGCCCGATTGACCTGTACGTTGTGTTTGTCGTCTTCCCAGCAAACCCGGAAAATAACGACTCGGTCCGGCTCCGTCAGGCGCTCCAGAATCTTGACATCATGATATTCCGGATGCTCCAGTAAATAGGGCATCAGGCTCTCGACTACTTCCCGGACCGCCTGTTGAAACTCAATTTCACCTTCGTTGCGGCGAATCAGCACCCTCATGAATTTGTCGACTTCTTTTTTAGGATCCGGCTTTTTACTCGTCATGCTCTATCTTTCCCTGAAAAGCCGACATTTTGAGATAATCAGCGTTGTTGCGCAATCTGTTCCCGGCTATCGCTACATCTCCGGTCGTGAAGTCGCCCTTGGGAAACGCCGTGCACAACTATCGAAAAGGATCAGTTCGCTCAATCTTGTAGACGAACGCGTGTTCGCAGGGTCGCTCATCTGGGGGATTAACCTGGAGTCCATGGTCGGTGAGATTCCACGAAAGCGTCTGATTTGAACCTAACATGGTTACTGAGCTGATCTCACCAGCGTTCAGCCGACGCATCGCCTTGATCGTTGATGCGCTCTCCGGCCAACCCAGGCACGTTGCATACACTGCATCATCCGTAGAGGTAAACCGGTAATCATCCGCGGTGTATGACACTTCGTGCTGCTCGCTGAACATGCCGGGGTTTGTCATCTCGATAGGCCCTTCGCCATACACCATCCAGGGAGTGGTGCCGTAAATTGCCTCGCCATTGATATCCAGCCAGTGACCCATGGATCGAAGCAGCTGATTCGCCTCATCGGGAATGCTGCCATCAGCTTTTGGTCCTACGTTGAGCAGCAGGTAACCATTCTTGCTGACGTTGTCGACCAGATTATGTATGAGGGTACCGGGTTTTTTGAATCCGGCATCCTGCACGTATGCCCAGGCACCCTGATCGTCAACCGATGTATCAGTAATCCAGTCGTAGTAGGTCAGCTTGTCCATGCGTCCCAGTTCATAATCGATCAGTGCAACGCCGGGCACCAGATCATTATTCTTGTAGGTCACGGCAAGCTCTGTGCCCCACTCCTCTTCCTTGTTGTAATAGTCAGCAAGCATCCGCTTTTTGTACTCTTCCTGAACCCAGTTCAGTCCAAAGTCGAACCACATCAGATCAGGGCGGTAGTTTTCAATGACCTCGTCGATTTTGGTCCGCCAGAAATCATTAAACGCGCCGTCTGGTCGATCCTGAGCGATCCACTCACCACCGATGCCACCAGATGTCCCGTTAATACCTTCGAGATTGTGCATTGGACCATAGAGTCCGGCGTATCGGGCATCAGAAACATCGCAGTCACTACGCCAGTGCGGATAAAACCACCATTGTTCAAAGTGATGGAACGCGGTCATGAAGCGCATGCCCGCATTCCTGATTGCTGTTTCCAGCTCACCGACCACGTCTCTTTTCGGACCCATTCTGGCAGCGTTCCACTCATTAATCTGGCTGTCCCACATCGAGAAACCGTCGTGGTGTTCGGCCACAGGACCCGCAAATCTGGCGCCGGCTGCCTGGAACAGTTCCGCCCACTCCGCAGCATCGAATTTGTCGGCGGTAAACATCGGAATGAAGTCCTTGTAACCAAACCCGGTTGCTGGCCCAAAGGTTTTCTCGTGATAATCAAACTGTGGATTACCTTTGCGATACATATTGTGCGGATACCAGGATCCATTGACGCCACAAGCCGGGACGCTATACAGGCCCCAGTGAGTGTAGATGCCGAATTTTGCATCTCGCAACCACTGAGGTGTTCGGTGATTCTGCAAAGATGACCAGGTGGGTTTGTATCTCTTGGACATTGGTTCTCCTTAATACAAGTCTTGGCAAGTCCCTGATTCTCCATCATGTATTTCTTCTGGAACACGGGCAAGTTTATTTCTCCATAGACGTCATTTGTACGTCTCCAATTCCAATTGTATACTTTGTTGTCCAGGTGCGAAGGGGAAAAGATATGGTCAATGCCACTTACTCCATAAATGTATTCTTTGATGAAGACAGCAAGGTGTTTGTTGGGACAAGCGAAAATATCCCGGGGCTGACTATAGAAACAAATACTTTCGGAGAGCTAATTGATACTGCTATGGACATAGTACCGGAGTTATTGTTCTACAATCTTAAAATACCGGAGGGTGCTGAATCAGAAATAAGAATATTTCTGCATCATCCAAACGCACAAAAGCATACCGGTAATGTCCCGAATGATAGTTTTAACAGGTGTCGTTATGTCTTTGAAGGGGGATCAGCGGCAACAGCGTAAGCCACAAAACACCAATGGCGACGTATGAGAGAAAGATCAAGAAAGCACTAAAACAGAATGGATGGCACAAAGACTTCAAATTCCATAAGGACCCAGAAAGCGCTCTCCATTGAAGTGAATCAGGTGCGCAGGTGAATCCGCACACCAGACTTCAGTTTCCCAGGAAATTGTGCTCAGATGTCGTGCCATGACCTTACGATCAGGAAATGCCGTAATATAGACAATGCCGGTCTTAGCCCCTGTAAACAAGTCGGCCAATTCATCGTGACGTTTCGCGTCTACTGGTCCGTGACTAGTCACAGATTCCACAAGTATTAACCAATCTTTTTCTCTAAAGTAGAGTACTACATCAGGCATTTTCCCATGCTTGTCTATAACAACTCCGAACTCAGCAAGACGTTGCTCCTGAAAGTATCCGATCTTATCACCGGTATCGCCGATATATATCACTTCAGCAGAGGGTGTGAAGCGAGGTGCAAACTCTGTAATGATCTGTTTGATCAACTCACTATGTGCACCGGGAGTCAAGTTGATCTCTTGACCATCCTCAACCTGGACTGGAATCATTTGCATCTCTCGCTGCTTTGCCCACTTTGTCGCAAGCGGTTCTTGTTCCTTAAGATACTGTTCCAAAGCAGGTTCCCATTTGGACGTACCGAACGACCGAATAACCGCAATGGCAGCGTCACTAATCTGGTAACACGCTTTCGGACTATTGACCGGACGATCCGGTCTATCTGGGTTATATCGCGAGATGCCTGCCATCACAAACTGGTGCATGGTTTGCCGTCGAAATGTCTCTCGAGTATTCGGCGCGTAATTTCGCCCATATTGTTCACGACAATAATCCATGATCGGTGTTATGCCCATAAGGGGTTTACCTGAGTCCTTCCAATCGTCAGAAGGCTTTAGATCGAGAAGTGCCAAGAGCGTAAGTGCCGAACGTTCATTCTGTTGACTACGAGGCATCCCAAGTGCTATCAGTATCCGCAAGGCTTCATCGATTTTTTGCTGTGCTAGTAATGGATTCTCATCGTCGGTCATGTGGACAAGTTCCTCCTCAATTAGACTGTCGATCTCACTTTGGGAAAGTACTACACTGTGAGTCTTTCTTCCGATTCGCTCCAATACGACCCTGTCCGGATAGTGAAGAGACCTCAAATCAGTTACGTTTACTTGTGTATGTCCGTTGAACTGTCGGAAAAATCGATCAACAAGGCTGCTGTTCAAATAAACAACTAATCCTGCCGCCAATAACTGAGAAATACCTTCCTGATTAGAGTGATAAACGTTCAAATGATTTTCGAAACCGATTAATTCTCCGGGTATGTCAGATGAATAAAGTGAGGCGACTACACGCCGTCGTTCTTCCTTGGATGTAAAACGCCGTGTCACCACGTAATGACCTTTGTTTGACCAAAGCCACTTACGATTTTCGTTGGTAACCACAATTGCATTTGGCTTTTTCATCTCTTTCGGCCACACACATTTACCACTCTGAAAATGAGCAGAGTAAAATAGTGGAGCAGTATCTTTACCCGGTTCAGATCTCAAATCCTTCTTCAGTCGGAAATCAACTACAGGGCCAGTCGATACTTCAAGGTTGAGATCAGCAAGAGTAGCCGTAAAGTATGAAATCCGATCAACGATTCCTTGCTCCAGTTCGTTAGATGTAATGTGAATGAACTGACCGGGATCATCCGGATCGATTACTGATGTGTAATCGACGACTCGTTGTGTCATATCTTCCGCGATACACTCTGAAGTCGAAGGCTCAAATGCAAAATTCGCTCCTCCACTTGAGGTGACCTTTACCGTTGAAGGTTTTGCCCCTTTTATGGCATGAATGATGATGTTCTCCTGTAAAACTTCATCACTCTTGAAAGCAGAATTGCGTTTCTCAAAAACATGGACATGTTGCAATCCCATCATGGAAAAAAATTGCTCCCTGAAGGGTTTGAAGTACGGGCCATTGCAGAATGAACGAGGAACGATAGCAACCATTTCTCCACCCTTGCAGAGTTGCAATGCTGCAAGGAACATGAAACCTGTGTAGAGATTTGAAGTTTCAATACCCGAGATCCGAAGAGCCAAACGATGTCTGGAAGACGAATTTATCTTTTTGTAAGGAGGATTCATTATCACATGGGTAAACAAATCAGGCGTCCCTTTAAACAAATCTCCTTGGAATTGATTCACAAAACTCAGTATGAAATCATTTTGATAGATTTCACTGTTGACTGGAATCTGTACTGCTTCACATTGGATGTGCGTACTTTTCAATGTGGCACGCAGATAGTCAATCAGAAAGGATTCAATTTCATAGCAAATGAGGGAAACAGATTGCGGCTTCACAGTCTCGTGAGAGCACCTCTCAACCAAGGCTGCAGTCAATGATCCAACTCCTGCTCCTGGGTCAAGAATTTGCAAATCCCCAGTCAGGTCATCAAATAAGCTGGCCATGAAGCGACTGACAGGGAACGGAGTCATATACTGGCCTAGTTCAGCACGTCGTTTTGGGTTAAGTTTTAAAGATGCATCCAGTCGATAAAATTCGGTAACTTCAGATAATGTTGGGGGTAAGGCTGGAAGGGATTCTCTTTGTGTTCCAGAGGATTGATGAAATCCAGTCTTGACGTTTTGGTAACCGGATGTGATCAACTCAACCATGAACTATAACTTAGCACATGGTGCATTCCCTTTACATCAAAAACTCTGAAATATAAACAATGACGGTGTGACAGCAACCGTGTTGAAGTACATTACCAATATAGCCAAGAAATTATTTAAATTGAAGATTCTGACTGCAATATTCCCAAAAAACTTGCCTCTGATTTCGGCAATAAATTGATCGGGGCGCAAAACTAACCCACTTTACGGGGAATCGGCGTCCAAAATTGACCCACCCCCGGTTGTTAGAGTTATCGTTACCTAAGCATATTTACTTCAGAAGAGTTAATAGGTCAGAAAAAGTTATCCCGATTGCTTCAAAGCCGTGCATACTGGCAAGTGCTTTTATTTAGGTAGATAAGTTGGCAACAACGGCGGTGATGAATTCGGCTTAATTATTACGAAGCGGTCACATGCCCAGGAATGGAAGGTGCTTCACACGGTGATACGTTAACGCTGTCGAGACGCAGTGTTTCAACTGGTCGACTGGTAACTTGTCCGTTTCGCCGAACACGATAGCTCTCTTGCCCTCGAACGTGAATGTATCCCCATAGATCTCCTTGAACGTTTCGATAAGTGGAGTGTTGCAGTTGAAGTACATTGCGTACTGGTCCGGCGCCCTGTCCTTCCAGTCTATTCTTACCGTGCTTCCACCCTTTGTGAGGTAGCTGGGTTCTCCCCACTTCAGGGTCTCTTCCAAACCGTTGACGCCTTCCGTCTCCGATGCCGCATCCAGTACCAAACGGCGGAGGTATATCATTCTCTTGCGAATTTCCACCGGGTAACTATCGAATACCCGGGCGACATCAAGGTTCTCAATTTTGGATGTATCCATCCTCAATACTCATATTGTGTAAATTGAAAACCGCTTTAGACAAGCACTCCGCCCGAACGTACGCCGTACCATAGTACTACATCCGGGGAGCATGACAGGTTCAAGCACAGTTGTTTAACTCAAAAACTCGCTTATCAACTCCACAACTTTTGCCGGTTGCTCTTCATGTGGATAGTGGCCTGCATTTTCAAATACGTGCAATTTAAAATCAGTCAGTGTTCGCATCCATTTTTTTAACTCTTTGTCTCTGAAAGCAATATCTTTATTGCCCCATAAAATAAGTACCGGTTTGTCTTTAATCAAATCAATCTTTGACCACAATTGCCCAAGCCATTTACCCGAGGTAATGATTTCTTTGGGAAATATCCAACTTCCCCTACGTTCTGCCGGTGTTTCGAATGGCATAACGTAGTGTCGATGAACCTCTTCAGTAAATTTTGATTTGTCGCCATATGCCATTTTAACAATACCGTTGACAAAAAAATTAAATCTTCGGACAAGAAGCCTGCCTATTGGTCCCCCCATAAATTTACTGAATAATTGATAATACCAATCGTCGTTTGTGGGCCAACACCACGTATTAAAAAGCACTATTTTCTTAATCCTGTCAGGATTCAAAATAGCATAAGACAAACCAATAGGACCGCCCCAGTCATTTACAACCAGAGTAATATTATTGAGATTAAGTTCTTCCAATAGCAGTGATAAGTTAGTAGCGTGGTCTTCTGGAAGATACGACCAGTCACAAGGTTTATCTGATAAACCAAATCCTAAATGGTCAATTGCTATACATCTGTTATTACTAGAAAAATGTTTGATTACATTTCGATAAGAAAAAGACCAATCAGGATTACCATGTACAAAAACTATCGGTTCACCTTCTCCTTCATCAATGTAATTTAATTTCCCTGCTTCTACTCTGAAGGTATTGCCAGAAAATGGATATTCCGTTCTATTCAGCCAGTCAGGAGTATCTCGTGTGTTATTTTTTTTCATTATCAGAAATTAAAGATACGAATTTCATTGATGCTTCAAAAATTCCTTTGTCTTCTTCATAATCACTTGAACGCTTTCTATTTATCTGTATCCACTCGCTCATTTTCGACCGATTCCCTGGTTGAAAATGGATGATATTACTTTTTTCAAGTAACTCCGTTGCCAGTGATTCAGGGATTTTAATACCAACCCCATCTTCGTAAAGGCAGGCAAACATCTTTCCATTTATCCAATAAGCTGGATAGCCGAACATCTTTTTTGTTTGTACGTCGTAACATGGCAATAAAAAACCATCAAGAAATTCCTTATGTTCAGGGTTAAATTTGACTTTTGACATAGTTTTTCTGACATTAAGATGAAAATAAATAAAAGCTGACGGCTCATGCGGGGATAGCAGATAGTACCACGCCAGGATTCAAATTTTTTTCATCGTCCATAGGCAAAAACCCGTTCGTATTCAATCATGCATCACGTGATGCGTATCCTGATATGTTTCGAGAGTGCACCCGTGGTAACTGCCACCACTGCAACTCAATAAATACAGTATGTTCTCACTATCCCCGAAATCATGATTCTGGTAACTTTGACGGCCTGATCTGTCCTGTCCATTGAAGGAAACCAAATGCAGAAACCGAATATCGTCTTCATCTTCACCGACCAGCAGCGATCGGACACGATGGGGTATGCCGGTGACCCTGTGGCAATCACGCCTCACACCGATCGTCTGGCAGCGGAGGGCTTGGTGTTTCCCCATTGCGTCACCAGTTCGCCGGTATGCATGACAACGAGAGCAAGCATGATGACCGGTCTACAGGTGTATCAACATGGCGTGTGGTCATTTGCCAACCCCGGGATTCGACACGGACAGAGTCATGTGCGCAATATCCGTGATGCCGGTTACCGTACCGGCGTCGTTGGCAAGACGCATCTATGGGTTCACGGCAAAGGCCATGCCCGGGATCACCTCGATGAAATGGCTGACTGGGGCTACTTGGACGCGCGGGAATGTACGGGGCCTGTCGAGACTGCATCGACAGGGTCTTCCTATCTGGATCACCTGGAAGAAAAAGGTCTGCTAGATACACACCTTGGGTACCTGGATACCCACCTCACTGGTAAGCACCAACAGATTGCCATGCCCTGGGAACTGCCCCCCAGCAATCTGCCAACCGAGGATCACCTGGACATGTATATCGCTGGGCTGGCCGAATCCTGGCTTGCAGATCATGAGAGTGACCAGCCATTTTACCTGCAGGTTAATTTCGGTGGACCCCACGACCCGTGGGACTCGACGGCCGAATATCGGCGCATGTACAACGCGGACGAGATGCCTCTGTCGATTACAGAAAAATCCACAGGACCGGTATCGCAGCACATTGACCTCATGCTCAAAGGAGCACCGATGAAGCTCGGCCAGATGAGCGAGGCGGAAAACAGGGTGATGAAAACCTACTACTACAGCAAGGTTACCCTGATCGACGACTGTGTAGGACGGGTCATTGATGCCCTTGCGGGCAAAGGGCTGCTTGACAATACCTGGATCATATTCTCTGCCGACCACGGTGAAATGTTGGGCGATCACGGGTTGATGGCAAAGAAGGTGTTTTACGAGGGTTCCGTTAACGTACCCTGTATCTTCAGACCTCCGGGAGGCGCCCCCGAGTGGCAGAGCAAGGCACTTGTATGCCATCTCGATATCGTATCGTCACTGATCGGGATAGCCGGTGCAACGCCGCTCGAAACTGATGGGGTTTCACTTGTTCCCCTGATGACCGCCGGAATGGAAGCACCGGATGCACACACTCACCAGAACCATGTGATGAGCATGCTGGGCGTGCCTCCTAATTCGTTTGTCATGGTGCGGAATGATCGATACAAACTGTCGGCAAATTCCGCTAACAGGGTACCCATGGATCTCTATGACCTGCAGGAAGATCCCAGGGAGCTTCACAACCTGGTCAACGATCCCGGTTTGAGTGAGGTACAGGAATCGCTGCTCGCCTTACTGGCGCCGGTATTCGAAAAGGTCAGCAGCGGGTAGAACTCCTGTGGTCCGGGTCATGCGGAATTCAGTTCAGGGATCTTTTTTGTACTCGATATTGTAACAGGTACTCGATGATGGACCCGGCGCCATTTCGTACTCGAAGTTTTGAACAGGTGCTCAATGACGGACCCGGCGCTATTTTCGAACACGATGTTTTGAACAGGCTTACGATGACGGATCCGGCGCCATGCCAGCGAACGGATTGTTCCCGGCAGGCGGATGAGTTTGAAGATTTACACTGGCACTCAGCTATGACACCTTGGTTAAAACTTGAGCCAGTTCTGATATTCGGCGACACTGGCTTGCCGGTCAACACTTGAAATTGAGGGATATATGCAGGATGTAGCAGGAAAGGTAGCGTTTATTACAGGTGGCGCGAGCGGTATAGGCCTGGCGATGGCACGGACATTTGCGGCTGCAGGCATGAAGGTTGCTGTGGCGGATATTCAGGCCAGTGCGCTGGCGGCAGTCACCACCGAGTTTGCTGACAGCAACTCGGAACTGATTACAATGCAGGTTGACGTGTCCGACCGTTCTGCGATGGAACAGGCTGCTGAGGATACCATCAAGGCGTTCGGCAAGGTTCATGTGGTTTGCAACAATGCGGGCGTCGCTGTCAGCGGGAATATCAGTGACATGAGCTATTCAGACTGGGACTGGGTGATGAAGGTCAACCTGGATGGCGTCATTAATGGCGTGGTGACGTTCGTCAATCGCATCAAGTCGCATGGAGAAGGCGGATATTTTGTTAACACTGCTTCCATGGCTGGTCAGTTTGGCATAGCTGACTTAGGCGTTTACAACACCGCCAAGTTTGGTGTGGTCGGCATGTCTGAAGCTATGCGCCAGGATCTTGCGAAGTTTAATATTGGTACGTCGGTGCTGTGTCCAGGCTTCGTCACAACCAACATCTATACTTCTGAACGGAATCGACCGGTACACCTGGGTAAGTCTGTAAGTCCTGCCATCCCAATGCCTTCTGCGGATGACGATCCGGAAAGGGCAAACAAGATGCAGCAGATGATAGCAGGCACTATTGATCCTTCGATGATTGGCGATATGGTGCTGTATGCGATACAGAATGATATTTTCTATATCCTCTCCCACCCGGAGTTCAAACAGATAATCGAAAATCGATCTGAAGAGATCAGAAGCAATTTCGATCTGTGGGCTGAGTGGCGTCTTGATCAGGAAAACTGACCTGGGTCATGACAAGTCTGCACCTCAACATTAGCCGTACAGAAGCTGAATCAGAAATGACCTCAGAACAAATGGGGTCGGAAGAGCCAGACTACAGGCTTGCGGGGGAGGCGCGAGGAAACCCCGAATTCGGGGCTGACGGCCTGCGTTATGCATTGATGATTGGTGTCGCCATCATCGGCTGGGGTACCGTGCATTTTTTCTTTGCCACAAAGCACCAACAACGCGAACTCGTTTCCTAGTGGTGTTGTAGAGTTTGTACCTGTTAGACTTGCCGGGGTCAGAGTGAAGGCTCATTTATGGTGTTAAGTTGCTCAGTTTAGTTTCCTGCATAAGGTTGCTGCTCGGTTCAGGCGTTGTGCTGGTCTGTCTGACCGCAGGTGCGGAAGAACCGTGTTCGAATCCGGACTACGCCCACGGCATATCACACCTGCTGCCGTTGAATTACCCGAGTGACTATACCCACTTCGAATATACCAATCCGGACGCGCCAAAAGAAGGTGAGATCCGTGCCGCGCAGATGGGTACCTTCGACAACTACAACAGCATCATCGAAAAGGGACGGATTGGCGCAGGTTTTGAAGCTCAGGGAGCACTCGTTTACGACAGGCTGCTTGAGCCTGCCATCGATGAGCCCGTCAGCTATTATGGTCGACTGGCCCAGGGTGTGGTGGTCGGACCTGAACTGGCCTGGGTCGCGTTTAAATTGCGTGGAAACGCGGCCTGGCACGATGGCGAACCGATCACCGTTGATGATGTTTTATTTACCTATGAGATGTTTGAAAAGCACGGTTCCGTTGCGATCAAATCAGCCCTGGCCGGCATTGACAGGGTATTTTCGTTCGGCGACAGGGAAGTATGTTTTATAATCAGGCAGGACATCGAATTAAATCCGACATTGCCATTTACCATAGGCAGTTTCAATATTTTGCCTGAGCACTACTGGTCTGATCACGACATATCAAAAACGACCATAGTGCCGCCACTGGGGAGTGGACCCTACCGGCTGGTGCAGGCAGAAATCGGACGAAACCTGGTTTATGAACGTGTCGATGATTACTGGGGTCAGAACATACCCGTCAATAAAGGCAGATTTAACTTCGACTTTGTGAAGTTCGACTACTTCAAGGACGAAACTGTCATGATCGAGGCACACAAGAGCCATGTGTACGATGTCAAGGAAGAAGGCGTCTCAAAAAACTGGGCGACACAATATGGCTTTCCCGCTGTCAAAGCGGATTTGTTCAAACGCGATTTAAGGCCCCTGTCACGTGTGGAGGGTCTCTGGTGGCCGATCATCTGGAACCTCAATCGGCCCAAGTTGCGTGATATACGGGTCCGGGAGGCACTCTGGCTGATGTTCAACTTTGTCTGGACCAACCGCGTGTTATTCCATGATTTTTACAAGCCGGGAGTCAGTATATTTCAGAATTCACCCATGGCGCACCGCGGACGTCCCAACGAGAAGGAACTGGCGTTGCTTGAGCCATGGCGTGATCAGGTGCCGGCACGTGTATTCACGGATGAGTTCAGGCACCCGAACAGTTCAGGTCAAGTCACCCGGCGTGAAACCTTGAAGAGAGCGCTTGCTCTGTTCGAAGAGGCAGGTTGGGAAGTTCAGGACGGTGTTATGCGTAACGTTGAGACCGGCATGCCGTTTACCCTGGACTTTATCGGCGTTTCCTATTATGCCATTCGACAAAATCTGTCACTGGTTCAGAACCTTGAAGCGATTGGCATTGCCACGACAGGGTACTCACCTGAAGTGTCGAATTGGCTGCACCGGAGTCGCACCGGGAAGTTTGACGGCAACAGCATGCGATATGGACCAAGCAAAACACCCGGCCTGCAACTGCGTAACTGGTTTGGCAGCGCCGCAGCCGATGAGGATTATGGACAAAACTGGATCCGTATTCGCAATCCTGTCATCGACAGCCTGATTGATTCAATTATCGCGGCTGACACGGCCGAGGATCTTTATGCCGCAACCCGGGCATTTGACAGGGTCATCATGTGGAATTTCTATTTTATTCCCGTCGGTTCCCAGCCGGGGTTCCGCCTCGTACATTGGGATAAATTTGGTGAAGTCAGAAATGATAATCTCGATCGAGTGCCGTTCATCGATGCGTGGTGGTGGGATGAAGAAAAAGCACAGCGGGTCATCGACGGTATCGCGGAACTGAATCAATAATCAGACAGTGCACCTGTCATCCGTCAGGTCAAAACGGGGCAATCAGTCAAACAGATTGGCAAGACGTTGCTTCATGTTATCGGCCACGTATAACGCCAGCGCCTGAATCGTGCGCGTTGGATTGACGCCGGCGCAGGTGACAAAAATGCTGCCGTCGATAATAAACAGGTTCTTCACGTCGTGGCTGCGTCCCCACTCGTTGACCACTGACTTTGCCGGATCGACGCCCATGCGTGCGGTGCCCATCAGGTGCCAGCCGCCAATGGAGATGGGAGATGTTGACCGCACCTCGATCGCGCCTGCAGCTTCGAGCACCTCGGTTGCACGGGCAATGGAAAAGTTGAGCATGTTGCGGCTGTTTTCGTTCAGTCTGTAGTCAATCCTGGGAGCCGGTATCCCATCAGGGTCTTTCAGTTCCGGGTCCAGGGTGACGGTATTGTGTTCTTCCGGCAGGTCTTCGCAGATACCGACCATGCCGGCCATTCGATTGACTACCCTGCGAGCGGACCGGTGATGATCTTCGCCCCACGAGATACGCCCGGATGCCATATTACCCTGGACAGTCGACATTGGTGCGCGCCCACGGGCGCCTTCGTAGGTAAACCCGCGCACATGTCCGCGCGATATGTCCGTTTCGTAGAACTCCTGGCTCCAGATACAAACAGGCCCTCTGGGACCATCGAGTTCGGTATCGAAGATCCCCATCGTCTCTGAATAGGGATGGAACATGAGGTTCTTGCCAACGAGACCGCTGCTGTTCGCCAATCCGTCAGGAAATAAGTTTGAGGTCGAGTTCAATAATAACCTCGGTGTGCCCACCCCGTTACAGGCAAGGATGACGACCTCTGCGCTGATGACGCGCTCGTTGCCTTCAACGTCGTAGTAGATCGCCCCGGATGCCATGCCCTCGTTGTTGATGGTAATCTCACGCACCCGGCAGCGGGTTCTGAGTTCGACGCCGGCACGAACCGCATGCGGCCAATAGGTGATGTCTGTGCTGCCTTTGGCGCCCTGGGCACAACCAACATAGCAGGAACCGATATTGATGCACTTGTCGCGACCGTCATAGGGCTCTGTTGCAATCGCAGCATCTGATGGCCACCAGTGCCAACCCATCGCATTGAATCCCTGCGCCAGTCTGGCGCCGGACTTGCCTAGCGGCAATGGTGGCATGATGGCAGGCTTTGGTGGATACGCGGGATCACCGGCAAGACCGGCAACACCCATCATGCGATCATTTTCATCATAATAAGGTTCGAGCGTTTCGTAGTCGACAGGCCAGTCATCGGCAACGCCGTCCAGTGTCCTGACACGAAAATCCGAGGGATGAAAGCGCGGGAAGTGTCCGGCGTAAAAAATGGTGCCGCCACCCACGCCGTTAAAATTGGCAACGGCAATGGGAGAGTTTTTATCATTAATCGGATAATCCGTTGTGCGTCCGCGGCGATTGGGGCTGATACTAAATTCCCCCCTGGTTCGGGACTCCCAGTCCATAAAATTGCTCGGGTAGTCAGACTGCTTCATCCAGTCGCCCTGCTCGAGGCAGACAATATGCATGCGCGTTTCGGCAAGGCTCCAGGCGGTCGCAGCGCCGGATGCGCCTGCGCCAATGATGAGTACGTCGACATGATCTTCTGCCATCCATCACCCCTTTGTCTTGTGTTCTATTTTAGATGGACAAATCCTGCAGGTTGTAATCGCGAATCACCTTCTCGTAAATTTCGGGTGACCAGCGATACTCATCTTCTATACCCAAAAAGGGCTGATAGGCATATCGTCGCTCTTCAGGGTAGTACTGCGCACGCGCATCGATGGCGACGGCAATGACACGCGAACGTTCGAATATCCGCTGTTCATCATACACAACCTCTGCCTTCTGAGAGAGTGCGCCATGTGCTCCGAGTACCGAACTGCGGCGATGGAAACCAAAGGTCATCGAAACCCGGAGGTCGGGAGATGTATTGGCAAAGGAACAGTGCAGTAACTGCCGGTTGACTATCGTTACATCACCTGCGCTGCAGGTCAGCGGTATCGCCGCCGGTAACCTGTCCGAACCGTTGTTGGCAGCCACCATGGCTTTGATGTCGGCACGACCGGTCTTATGGGTTCCGGGGACGACCCACAGGCAGTTAGCGGGTGTACTCGGATACAGCTGGATCTGAAAATTGAAACCATGGATGCCAGGATCCCAGTTTGGCGAATCCCAGTGCGTGACACCGTCCTGATGCCAGGCGACAGAGCCACCCAGCCCTGGCTGCTTCACAATAACAGCATCATTGAAGGGTACGAAGTCGGGACCGTTTATAGCCTCCGCGATGGTAAGCAGTAACGGATGACCGTAAAGCCGTAGCCCGGAATTCATGGTCTGGCACATGCCTCCCATGATGTACACCACCTCTTTTGGCGCACCCGGGTCGGGTATCGCCTCGGTCATCTTGCTCTGGTGGCGACCTCCCAATTTATTCGTACCACCCCATGGGTCCGATAACGGCTTGACAAACGTATAGCATGGGACAGTGAATTCCTGTCCAAACGCTTTTCTCCCCCTGGCATCGACTCCGGCATCGCGACCGACCGGCGCATGGTCCAACAGATGGTCTATATCAGCCCGCAGTTCTCTGATCTCATCCGGATCGATTACATTTTCAAATATGTAAAAACCGTGTTCACGGAACGCATCAAGAATTTCCGGGTGCAGTTTGCCGTTGTCATCCAGGCACACCGGTCCCCGGTTGCCAATAGCACGACCCCGGTCTACACCCTCGCGAATGTAGTCCGCCATACTGTCTGCGTGTTCTTTGGCCGTTATGGGCACCGTCAGATTTACCGGAATTCCTGCTTCATGACACTTATTATAAACCTACTGAACAACAAATTGTCATGTTATAACACTCTCGGAATATTCATATGAATTCCTACTGCTGTGCCAGTCGTTTTGCCGATTCGATCCGTTCCAGTACGTTTTGTCGCGCGCCTTGTTCGTCTGACGGTCGCAGAAACACATCTTCATCGAGGGCAAGCGGAAACCACCCATCGTCCACTCCGCCGCCCTGAAGTGTCACGTGGCCTCGATCTCGTGGCGTGCCGCAGTGGCCAGGAAGGCGGAACGGGTCATCCGGCGCTGCCTGGCCTCGTCGTCGATGGCTTCGAGCAGGCCGCTGTCGAGGGAGATGTTGACCCGGCGTGAGGTCCCGCGGTCCAGCAGGAGCGGGATCAGCACCACGTCCGCCTCGCGCCGCCATGCCGCCAGTTCCGGGTCGGCCTTGATGGCGTCGATCGAACGTGGCGGCGGAATCGACTCGCCGTCGTCTACGAGACCCTCGACGTGGAAGGCCAGGGCTTCGCTGCCGTGGCGAACGGCGTCATCGACCGTGTCGCCGACCGACACGCAGCCCGGAAAGTCGGGGAAGCTGACGCCGTAGCCGACCTCGTCCCGGTGGATGAAGGATACGTAGCGCATCGGTTCTGCCTCCTTACCCGTTCCAGCCCGCCTGCCGGTAGATCGACGCCACCGTTCCGTGCGGGATGTCCTTGTTCGGGTGCGGGATGGTGACCCGCCCCGCCTTGGTGGGGTGCGTGAACTGCCAGTGGCTGCCCTTGGTGGCCGCATGCACCCAGCCGTCCTGCCGGAGCATGCGGATGAGCTTTCCGCTGTTGCGTTCCACATCTACTCCCGTTGTGTATCAATATACACAATGCTGTCTCTCGATCAACAGCTTCGTCGGACACGACGGACCGCCACTCTACGACGGGTGGCCTTTGGTTTGCCGGATCCGTCACGCTGCGCGTAACGAAACGAGTACCCGACATTGACGAGCGCCGAAAATTCCATTATTTTCAAAGAGTTGATGCAGCTTCAAAGCGGACGCGGGGTAAGCGTTGCCCAGTCTTGTAAGAAACTGATTTCCTTTCGCTTCAAAACAGTTGATGGCACCTGATGTTTAATTATTTCCAAACAAGGTTTTATATTATCCATAGATAAGATTTTTAACAACCATGTTTTGACTTCTCGACATTCATCCCGCCATCGTCACGGGGAACCCTTGTTGTCGATGGTAACGTTAAACGTTACCATCCAGGACAAGAATGAAACTTGCCATGCTGAATGCTGCTATTGAGGGTGCGGCGCAACATGGTCCACCATTAATCGAACGTAGATTAAACATGTTCTATCCATATAAGTACCTCCATCACCGGGCTCCATGAACGACTTCATACTACGCAGCGTCACACTGCATTTCGTGCGCATCACGCACAATACCTGCTGGAGCTTCCTGCGCCTGCACACGCAGGATGGCCGTACAGGTGAAGGTGAGGCAACGCTTTTGGGCCAGGAAGACGCGCTGCTGGCGGCGGCTGAACGCCTCGTACCATTGGTGCTGTGCGAAACCGTACCGCAACACGTCAGCGCATTCGCACGGCGGCACGCACCGGAAAGTATCCACGAGGCCGGTATCGTGAGTGCAATCGATCAGGCGCTGTGGAGTCTGCACGCACAGGCGAACGGCCAGACACTGGCACAGACTCTGGGTGTACAGCGTGAACGCATTCCAGTATATGCCAACATCAACCGTCGCACTGAGCAACGCACGCCCGAAGGATTCGCGGCCAGCGTGCGAACGGCCATGGCAGCCGGGCATGTGGCCTTCAAGCTGGCGCCGTTCGACGAGGTGAATCCGCGCATCTGTACGCAGGGAGACGGCGTGCGCGCCATGCAGGCCGGCCTGGAACGCGTTGCCGCCGTGCGCGCAGCGACAGGTCCCGGCGCGCGGCTCATGGTCGATTGCCACTGGCGCTTCGACGAAGCCACCGCCAGCGCACTCAACGAAGCGGCTGCCAGGCTGGGCGTGTACTGGATCGAAACGCCACTGCCAGAGGTGGCAGCCAACATCCCCGCACTGGCGCGCCTTCGCCACCAGTGCAACGAGCTGGGTATGCGTCAAGCCGGGCTGGAGAGGAGCATCAGCTGGGAAACCCTGCGCCCCTATTGCGAAGACAACGCCTACGATGTCGTGATGCCAGACATGAAATATATCGGTGGCATTCACGAAATGCAGCGCACGGCCACCGGCTGTACCGCGCTGGGTGTAAAGGTCGCGCCTCACAATCCGAGCGGCCCCATCTGCCATGCGGCAAGCCTGCAGGTCTCGGCCGTGCTGGGCGCCTTCGATATGCTGGAACTGCAGTTCGACGAGAGCCCCTTGTTCGACGAACTGGTGAGCGCTCCTTTCGCGCCAATAAAAGATGGCTACACGGAATTGCCGTCAGGACCTGGCCTGGGTGTGACATTGGCAGAAGCGGTCATGCAGCGTCACGCCGACCGGCCTGCGCGCGAGTGGCGCAGTGAGGAGGCCAGGTGATCCCGCACAAGAAAAGATGACTGGGAGTGGAGATTTGTGAATCCGGGTAAAATACTGATTTCAGAAAGTGAAATCGCACAAGCTGTAACCCGGCTCGTCGAGGAGATAGTTCACAACTACGGCGACTCCGACCTGGTCCTTGTCGGTGTGATGGATGGCGCGATCTGCTTCCTGGCCGACATGATACGTGCCTTCCCACACCCGGTGGACATGGTGACCGCACGCGTTTCCAGTTACGAGGGCGCCAAATCCGGTGGACAGGTCAACATTGACTGGCTTCCGTCCCGTGAACAAATCGAGGGAAGACACGTGCTGATAGTCGAAGATATAGTGGACACCGGCGCAACCATAGCAGCCCTCACAAAGGAACTGATCGCTCTCGGGGCCGCTTCCGTTAACGTGTGCGCCCTCCTGGACAAGCCTGCACGCAGGGAGCATGGCGTGAAGGTCACTTATGCCGGGTTCGACGCTCCCAACGCGTTTCTGGTCGGTTATGGACTCGACTACAGCGGCAAATTCAGAAACCTGAGCGACCTCAGAAAACTGTCAGGAGCGAAATAACCCGGCGTCCGCATGGCAAGAGCGTTTCTGGTACTCGCCCGATCCTGCAGTGGCCATCTGGTCCAGTTTCAAAACGACGTCCTGTAACGCTATACCACGAAGGATGGACCTGTCGGATTCTTTAACATGGTCCGGTCTATCGGCGTTGCCGTCAGGCTGGTGTGCAACGCCGGGGTCAGGAGATCGTCAAACTTCCCGGCCGTACCTGCCATCAGCCAATCGTCATAAGCGCTTTCCGGCAGCCACAACGGCATGGATTTCCGGTGAATGTCGGCCAGTGCCGGATGCCCGGGAAGCGTGATGATTGATGCCGAGTGTACCCACTCACCCGTGGTTTTATCCTGCCATTCCTTGTACAGCCCACCAAAGGCAATGGCACTGTCATCAGTGGGCGCCAGCAAATGCGGCCTTTCCCCATCCTGACTTTCCACAAATGCCGTAGCGGGAATGATACAGCGCGATGTTCTGTATTCTGCTTTACCGGGTAATTTGGCGTAGTTGGTATTCACCGAAAAATAACGCTTGTTGGGCTTCAATCCGTGTTCAGTTTGCTGTAAGTAGAGCCACCAGATCGCCGGCATAACCCGCCTGCCACCATCGTACTCCCGGACAATACTGATCGTGCTGCCTGGCCTGAAATTGGGGCCATAGATGAATGCCCCGGCATCCACCTGTAACCGATCAGCTAATGCAACGGTGCCGTTTTTCTTGATCAATACAAAATTTGTGCACATAATGACAACTGTAACTATATACAGGGGTTAATAACCATGTTGCAATATCTTGGAAGACATCACACCCGCACAGCGCTCAGGATGCCGCTCTATCTGGCCAGGATACCCGCTGGATTCCCCAGTCCCGCTGATGATTATATGGACAAACGGCTGGATTTGAACGAGTACCTGATTCAGCATCAGGCCGCTACCTTCTATTGTCGCGTAACCGGCCGCAGCATGGAAGGCGTGGGTATCTTTGACGGTGATCTGTTGATCGTGGACCGCGCCGTAGAACCCAGGGATGGTCATATCGTAGTGGCCAACACCGAGGGTGAAATAACCTGCAAAATTCTGGATGTCAGCCAACGACGACTGCTGTCTGCCAACGACCAGTTTCCCCCAATCATGATTGAAGAAGACGTTGACGTGTGCATAGAGGGCGTCGTTATTCATTCAATTCGTTCCCATGTTTGCTTTGAATAGGCGTATCCGTACCCATGTTTGTTTTGTGTGACTGTAATAGCTTCTACGCCAGTTGTGAACAGATCTTCCGGCCCGACCTGCGTGGCAAGCCGGTGGTGGTGCTGTCCAACAATGATGGTTTTATCGTCGCCAGGTCCCGGGAAGCGAAAGCGCTGGGCATCGACGACCTGGCGCCTTACTTCAAGATAGAGCATCTGTTGCGCCGTCACCGGGTGGTGGTGTTTTCCTCAAACTATCCCCTGTACGGGGACATTTCGCACCGGGTAATGCTTACCCTGCGGCAGTTCAGCCCCAGTGTGGAGGTGTACAGTATTGACGAGATGTTCCTGTCTTGCGTGGTGTCGGAAACAGACTGCAAAGCTTATGGCCACAACATCAAAAACACCCTGTGGCAACACATCAGAATGCCTGTAGGGGTGGGCATTGCACCCACCAAAACACTGGCAAAGATGGCAAACCGGATGGCCAAGAAGATGCCGGCACTGAGCGGTGTCTGTGTGCTTGATGAGCCACATAAATGGCGCTGGGTATTGCAGCGGGTACCGGTCACGGCAGTATGGGGGGTGGCCCATCGCATGGCGAAACGGCTGGCGGACATGCATATCAGATCAGCGTGGGATCTGGCTTCGGCAAGCCCCCGTATGGTACGCAGTCGTACCAATGTCTGCATCACCCAGACCCAGGCAGAACTGAATGGCACATCATGTCTGACGCTGGAGGCGGTACCGCCGGCAAAGCAACAAATCTACTGCACCCGGTCATTCGGCAAGAGAGCCAGGACACTGGCGCCCGTGCTGGAGGCGCTGTCTCTCTATACGGCGCGCGCCACTGAAAAACTGCGCCGGCAACGTTGCTATGCACTGGCACTGCATGTATTCATGCACACCTCACCCCATGAGCCGAATTTTCATTCGGTCAGCCGGGTAACCAACCTGCCATACCCGACCGATGACAGCCGCGTCATCACTGCGATAGTCCGGCAACTGGCAACCAGCATGTACAGCGATGGGCATGCGTTTCTGAAAGCCGGGGTGGGTTTCATTGAGGTCAGGGACAAGACCCACTACCAGTTTGACCTGTTTCAGCCGGAACAATCGGCACGGACAGACAAACTCATGCAACTGATCGATACGATCAATCAGCGGGAAGGGAGAGGTACCGTGTTCCTGGCCGCGCAGGGCGTCCGCCGCCCGTGGTACATGCGGCAACAACATCTTTCTCCACAGTACACAACCAGGTGGGCGGACATTCCAAGGGTACGATGCTGATCTGACCTGCGGCCGGACAAATGCCGCTTGCACCAGTTCAGGTGGTCCCGCCACCCACTCAACAAATCAGGCGTCATCTAAATATGATCCGATTAAAAGCAAGAGGATTCAAGCAGATGCAGCGAAGCTAAAATAGCTCGTGGCACAGGGGGAATTAATACCCGTCACAAGACACGCCAGGTAACATTCAGAAGGTTGGTTGTTGGCGCTAGTCGCGTTGCTCACGAATTACAACCTTGCTGAACCTTGCGGTGTGAAGCTCCTTGCGGATGTCCTCGGCAACTTCTTCTATTTCCCGTGCGACCTTTGGTTCATGCCCCAGTTCCTTCTGCAATGCAACCACTAGCGGAACAAGTAGCTCAGCAGATGGAGACTGCTTGATGAGCGAGACAGTCCGTTCCATTCCACTTGAATTCGCGAAATTGATCAACACTTTGATAGCGGTTCTCAGCAGAAGATGAGTATTAGTGTCAGGAAAGAGCGACAATCCGCTCTCTATGTCTTCTTCCGCCAGGTTGACATTGTCTGCGCCCAATTGAGCGTGCGCACGAACGAAGTGACCTTGACATCGAGTTGCGACATCCTGATCGCTGGCTTGCTCCAGAACTGAATCTGCCACTTTGATAGATTCCTGATAGTTTCCTTGTGCTCCTTCACTCTCCGCGAGCTGCAACGACGCCATCGTCAGTGCGGTTCGAAGGCTTGTGTCGTCGCTTTGTCCGAATTGCTCAAGAAATTCTCTAGATGCACTGATCGCCTCTTCATGCCGATCAAGCCCGGCCAGAGCAGTTCCTTTGAGGACATTCATGTACGCAAGTTCGATTGGGAGGTCACCGAGAGAGCGGGACTTGATCCGACTGATGGCCTCGTCGCATGCCTCCACCGCATCTTCGAGCTGGCCAGCTTCTCCTAATGAGTTGGCTCTTCCGACGAGAGCAGTTACAACTTGTTTGGGGATTGAGGCTGCATTGCAATCTTCGAATTGGGCGGCAAGTTCCTCCCATGTAGCAATAGCTTCTTCGAATCTGTTGAGCTTCTGGAATGCTTGTGCCCTATTTACGAGAGCACGCGACAGTAAATTCTTATTATCGGAAGAGTCTGGCTCCCCGATAAGCCTCACAACCTCGCCAAACACTTCGGCGGCTATCTCCGTTTGATCCGATTCCAAGAGAACACCACCTTTGTTAGCAAGAGCCCCGACGGCCACCAATCGAATCTCCTGGTTCGGACTCTCCCCATAGGTGCGAAATATCTGGTCACTAAGAGCTATGGCTCCGTCCCATTGTTTGAGAGCGTAGAGCGAGCCGGCTTTGCCATTAAGTGCGCGCACGACCAGTTCTTGTACGTCCTGCTGGTCCGTGTGCTCGAATGTCTGAGCAATCTCATCGAATGTGTTCGTGGCGTCTTGGTAACTGCCTGTCTCGTGGAGCAGGTTACCCTTGATAAACATTGCTTGCGCGATTGGCGTATGAAATTCGGGTATGTTGAGGTCCCCAAGCCATCGCAGTACCTCATCGCAAACGGCAATAACCTCCTCAAGGCGCCCTTCTTCGATATGTGATAGCGCTTTTCTGAGAAGTGCCGAGGCAACTATTGCAAGAACGGACGGGACACTGCTCCCACCGAATCTCTCTGCGATTTCTTCATTAACGGCGGTAGCTTCCTGTGGTCGCTGCAGGTTCAGGAGGACAACGCTCTTGTTATGAAGCGTCTCTGCGACGATTGTGAGCAGCTCGGGATGGTCGCTGTCTTTGAAGCGCTTTTCGATGTCTTCGCAAACGGCAAGTGCATCCTCAAATTGATTCAGGGCAAAGCATGTGCCAGCCCTGCTGAAAAGAGCTTGAGCGAGCAGTAAAGTTATATCAGGTACTTCACTGTTGTCACATCGTTCTTGCAACTCCTGGTAGGTAGAAATTGCTTCAGAGTAACGGCGGGCGTCATGCAGCGCGTTTCCCTTGAGCAGTTGCGCCCTTGCAACCGCCTTGATGATCAAAGAAGCCTTGCTGTCGCCGAATCGATTGACGACATCCTCGTAGCAATCTATTTCCTCCTCCAGACGATTTAGCTTCCCCAGGACAATGCCTTTGCTAGCGATTGCATAGGCGACTTGAAGTCGGACTCCAGGTGCAGAATTGCCGCCGAAACGACGCACGACCTCATTGAGGGTAGCGAGTTCGTCTTCCAACCGATTCAACTCATCCAGTTCAAAAGCCTTACTGTTCAGTGCAAACGCTACCTGGGCGCAGATAACAGGCACATCACTATCTGCAAATCGGGTGTCCAAGTCGTCGTACGCATGGATTGCTTCGTAGCGTCTGCCCAGTTGGCTTAGCGTTTGGCCCTTTAAAAAGTGGGCCATGGCGACACTTAGGGAGATTTTCTCCCCCTCTTTATCACGGTACCTCTGGATCACCTCATCAAAAGAATCCAGTGCCTGATCAAGGAGCCCTATCTTGGTAAGCGCAAATGCTTTTCTGATGGATGCGTCTACAACGAATTCAAGCAGTTCAGGTTGCTCCTCAGCTTTGAATCGACGATAAATGTCTTCACAGACTACTATCGCATCGTCAAACCTGGATAGGTTTTCAATTACCTCAGTTTTGTTCACAAGAGCTTCTCCGACTGCCTGTAGGTCCTGCGGAGACTGGCTACCTTCCAGTCGATGTGTAATTTCATCATAGGCAGCGATCGCTTTGTTCGGCTCGCCTAGCTGCTTAAATATTTCAGCCTTGAGATCGATAGTGTTACAAAGCTGTTCCCTTATCTCGGGATCTTCGCTCTGTCCAAATTTTCTCACGAGTTGATCGCACCCCGAAATTCCATCCTCGAAATGTCCAGTCTCAGCGAGGTGGACGTTCTTAAAAAACATTGCCCGTGCCACCTGCGCCTGAAGGGCTGGCGTTGGACCGTTTTCGAAAAGGCTCACGACTCTGTCGAACACTTCCAGCGCTTGTTCCTTTCGATTCAGTCGACGGAGCGACACACCCTGATCTACGAGCGCGAGTGCAACTGTCCATCGAATCACAGTAATCGTACTCTCGCCGAACCTTTGTACGATCAGCTCAAAAGACTCAACTCCCTCTTCAATTCTCCCTAAGCGTTCGAGAGTGCAGGCCTTCAGATACATAGTCCGAGCGATCTGCGCTGAAATCTCTGGATCTCCGTCCTCACCATACCTATCGACAACCTGTTCCCAGACTTTCATTGCGTCTTCATGTTGGCCTGACGCGCCCAGCCTTGTTCCTTCGAGAATTTGCGCTTGTACAGCTTCAAGTACGTCGTCCTTCGTCCGGTTGGACCCCGAGTGATCGAGTGCCTCGAACCGAAGACCATTTCCCTTATCCACAATCGGTATGTTGATCTCTCCATCTATCTGTTCCATGTCCCCAAGGAGACCTCTCAAGTCTTCGATTGGCACACTCGACATCAAGTCTCCCTGATGTGGTGCGAGAGTGGGAAGATTGATGAGTTTGGTGAGTGCGTCCCTATGAATTGACAATGCTTCAGAATCAAGCTCACTCGCCTCGTTGAGCATCCGCACGGCCAGGGTCTGCAGCTCAGAAGGCGAGTAGTAGGCGTCCATGAATCGAACAAGGGCATTGACCAAAGGGTTAGGTGTGCGAGAACGTCGCAGTAAGTAGTAGATGTTGAAGAGCCGCTGGGTAAGGCTGTAGAGTTTGCGTCGGTCTCCACCCCCCACAACTTCTACGGCCCCTCGACTAACAAGTCGAAGGAGGTGTGCACTGCACTTGTTCGTATCAAGTCGCACACGATCGGCGATCTCTCGCGAAGTCGCGGGCTCCCAAAGATTCGCAAGTGCCAGGTACACCTGTCGTTCCTGAGGAGGCAAGGCTTCGATATGGCTCTTGAAGTAGTCGGTAAGGTCGTCGATCAATGCGAACAGGTCAGCCATGAGATCGCGAAAAGACATTCTCGCCCCGAAACGGGCAACAATTGAAAGAAGGCGAGGGTTTCCTCCAGTGAGTATCTCCAGTCCGCGCATTGTCTCGGGAAGACGGGGCTGCCCAGAGACCTTTCCCCAGAGAACAGCACATTCTTCCTGACTCAAGGGGCGCAGTTCCCTGGTTACGAAGAGGTCGTAAAAAGCGCGGTCTGGGCTGTCGATATCATCGAAGCGGCTGTTCGCAGCAGCAAGAAGAAGGATGCGAGGCTCAGTTTGCAGGGTCTGGCGCAAATGCCACCCGGCCTCTTGATCCATTATTTCACTAAACATCATGTCTAGATTTTCAACAATCAAGACAAGGCGTTTGTTTTCTTGATCAGCGAATTCCAAAAGGGTTGCCAGACACTGCCTTTCGAGTGTTCTTTGTTCGCGGATGTTTCGCAATTCCTCGAGTGTCAAGCGAATGTCGTCTTCGTTATTCGGCACTTGCTCTGCCAAGCGACTGACAGCTTCAAGCCAGAAGTCGCTGGCGCTGGTGACGTCATAGCTCTCTTCCGCGAACACCACAGGGAAGAAGGCTTCCGAAAGTTGGGGATTGGTTTGAATTTCAATTGCGACACGCAGAAGAAGGGTAGTCTTCCCACTACCATGGGGGCCGATGACGAGACGGTGTCGACTTGAGGCGGGATCGCCTTCACCTAGCATTTCAATGATCGATTCAAATTCGTTCTTCCGGACGCAGAAAGAGGAGACGAGCTGCTCGTCAGTAAGGAAGCCGGGATTAAATTTCATCCATCTCATGGAAAGTTCACCGTTGTTGGGTTGGACTCATCGATTCTGGAGGGAGACAAAATGACGACCATGCCGGGCGAGCCACCAATCCTCAAGTAGACCTGAGAGAAAACGATAGCCATCCTCCTGCTTCTCGAAGTAGCCGTCGTGCTCCAACAAGTGGAGCACCTCATCGACAACATCATCGGCTTCATCAGGCTGCTTGGTTATCTCAAAGTGTTGGCGATATCGCTCGATTGCCGAATTGCTCAAGAGGCCACTGGATACGGCTGCTTCCGTGAGAAGCTCCAACGCTGCCCTGTATTCTGACGCTCCGAGTACCGAGCGCAATCGGCCTTCATAGTGTTCCATGTCTACCTGGCCTCGCACTGAGAGCATTTCTGACGTGTACACCTGCGCTACGTCGTCTTTCGTCGCCCTTATGCGTCCCTCACGGCGCAAATGCTCGTGCATGTGATCGAAGAATTGCTGAATGTGATGTGGAACGAGGTGGCGCAGTCGACCACACATTTCTCTGCGCACGGCAATAGATAGTTGGATGTCGTAGTGGTCCGCTAAAGCCTTAAGGCATTTCGTAGCCACGGACTCGTTCCAGGGCTTCAGTGTCAAGGGCTGATAAATGTTTGCTTGGGCGCTTAAGCCAACACGGTGAAGAATTGGCTCAAGACCGACGCTGCCGGAGAGGATGATCACTACGCGGCCCTGATGTGCCTGTCCGTTCTTGCGCAACCAGCCTAGAAACTCATCAGCTAGTTGTATGCCCTCTGGCGTGATATATTCACCCGAACCACGAAGCAATCGATTGATGAGAATTGGAAGTTCGTCGATGGCCAGCAGTACTGGGTGGTCACTATCTGCCAAAGCTGAGAACAGTTCATCCCCTTTCCGCCATCGATTTCCGGCGGCAATGCCCGCGCGCAAGTGCACCTGCAGCGATGCAACAGAAACTGTCTCAAGTCGCTCGCCTAACCCTTCAAGAGATTTACGGTACAGAGACTTAACTCGACTCCAGGCTCTTGTTGCGTACTTGGATTGAGCGGCGATTTCTGCCATAGCATCTGCTGGGTCGGAAGCAGCTTCCAAGTCGACAAATACGGTCTCGTACTCGCCGCCTTCCTCCAAGCGACGCAAGGATTCCCTCACCAGACTTGTTTTTCCCATGCGCCGAGGAGCAGTCAGGAGTGTGTGAGTTCCTTCCTGGGCGCGCTCAGCTAGTATTTGAAGTTCGGCTTGTCTATTGAAGAACTTGTCGCCGACAACCCAGTTCGACCCACCTTTTACTATTGACATGGCATTCCACTACAGATCTGTTGGCAACAGTATTGTTGGCAACAGATCTGTTGTCAATAGTTATTTGCTGTATTTTTCCGACTTGACCTGTTTCAGCTGGGACTCAACTGCTCTTCGATTGTTGCCTGCCGCGGTTCTGTACGGTGCCCCGCCTGGCAGTGACCGCTTCGGGAGATGGGCCATTATGTTGCCGGCACATCTTGAGCTCAAAATCCATCGCTTCTGCCAATGGCAGGTCAAAGCCACCGTCGATCATGCGTTTGTAGTTGAACATCGCGACCGGTACGGTGGACATCATGTCTTTTGCCAACGAGATCGCAGTTGGCATCAATTCATCCCGGGGCACAACGTGATTGACCAGGCCCCATTCACAGGCTTGTTGGGCAGAGATAAAATTACCTGTCAGCGACATCTCTTTGGCTCGAAGGATACCGATAATACGCGACAGTCGTTGCGACAACCCCCAACTCGGAACAATACCGACCTGGGCATGCGTATCAGCAAATTTTGTTTCGGGTGTTGCCAGCAGAACATCGCAGCATACAGAGATTTCCAGGCCACCCGTTATCGCAAGACCGTCGATGGCGCCAATCACGGGTTGACGTATGGAACGCAGCAACGTTGCGGGGTCGGTTACGGTGTTTTCTTTACGGCGGAATTCCGGATCACCCATCTCCGTTAAATCAAGACCTGCACAAAAAGTCTTACCGGCGCCGGTAAGTATCACAACGCTGATATCGTCATTCGTCCGTATGTCTTCGATGGCCTCCTGGAATAATATTCTCAGTTCCAGAGACAAGGCGTTTCGTTTTTCCGGACGATTCAAGGTTAGCGTGGCAATACCATCGGTTTTCTCGAAAAGTAATACTGGTTCCGGCATTGCAACTCCTTTTGAAGCTTGTCATACAGAAAAGGCATAATATCGACAAACAGGCATATAATCGACACCCCGCAAATCAGGAGGAATCAATGACCGAGTTCAACCGCGATAATATTTCGCTGAATTACGAAATACACGGAGACGGATACCCCGTCTTACTGTTTGCCCCTGGCGGAATGCGTTCCGCAATCAGCTTCTGGTCGGGTTCTGAATGGAACCCGATTACCGAACTTGCGCCGCACTTTAAGGTTATCGCCATGGACCAGCGTAATGCCGGCAGGTCGACGGCGCCGGTCAGCGGCAACGATGGCTGGCATACCTATACCGCAGATCACATGGCACTGCTTGATCATCTGGGTGTTGAGTCCTGCCACGTATTGGGAGGTTGTATTGGCGGGCCATATTGCCTGGGGGTCATAAAGACCGCACCCGATCGCATCAGTGCAGCAGTTCTGCAGCAATCGATCGGATCAAATAATAATCGGGACGCTTTCTACGAATTGTTCAACAGCTGGGCGGAACCACTCAAGGATTCACGACCCGAGGTCTCTGAGGCAGACTGGCAACAATTTCGCAGCAACATGTTTGATGGCGATTTTGTCTACAATGTTGATCGCGATTTTGTCAGAGGTTGCAATACGCCAATGCTGGCCCTGATGGGCAGTGACGTATTCCATCCTGAGGTCATTTCCCGTGAAATTGTCGATCTGGCGCCGAATGCAACTCTGATCGAGAACTGGAAAAACCCGCAACAAGACAACACGGTTCAAATCGTCGTTGATTTTCTAAAAGCGAATACCCCGTGATACCGGTGTCTGCCAGGCTGGTCTGAATAACCAGGGTGTCGCATACCCTGTACAGAAAGCAACAGACACGATGGATAGTAATCGAGAAGGAACCGGTTATTGATTCTGGATCATATTCCAGAAGCGCCGCATGCCACGCAGCCAGCGATCATAGTCATTCGCCTTGCGCTGGAAGTAAATCGCTACCTCCGGGTGGGGCAATACCAGGAAACGTTCTTCGCGAACAGCGTCCAGGCAGGCATCCGCCACAACATCGGGTTCGAGCACCCCGTCAAAACTGGCCTGACCCTTTGCCGGAGAGTTATCAGTTTTCTGTAGACCGGCGCCAATGTTGGTATGTACTGCCTGAGGACAGAGCACAGATACACGGATGCCCTCATCGTAATGATTGATGGCGATCCATTCGGCGAGTGCTACAGCGGCGTGTTTGGATACAGCATAAGGCGCCGAATCCATCTGGGTCAGCAGACCGGCTGCGGAGGCGGTATTGAGCAGGTATCCCCCACCGCGCCTGGCCATGCCCGGCAGCACCGCCCGGGCAGCAAAAAGATGGGCCCAGGTGTGAACGCGCATCATGTTTTCCCACACTTCAGTGGTCAGTTCAAGACCGCCGGGGGCAGCGTAACCGGCGTTCGACACCATGAGGTCAATACCACCTGTTGTCTGCTCCGTATGATCAATCAGCGCATTGAGCGCCTCTTCATCACCGACATCCAGCGTAGCCGCTGTCCCGATGCCCCCCAGACTCATCGCGGTTTCCTCGGCATTAGCGCCATTTAAATCTGCACACACGACTGCTCTGGCCCCTCCCATGGCCAACTTTTCTGCCAGTGCACGGCCAATGCCGGACCCTGCACCCGTTACCAGTGCGACCTTGTTTTGAATCTCCATTGGTCAAAAAACTCCTCGTTGTCCAGATCCTGGACATCATGCAATAACCTTGTTGAATCTTCAATGGAATCGATATTGCGATGGGCTGGAAAGTGCTGTTAAAGGGTGTTTTTAATCCGGATGGTCTCCATAGTAAAAGCGTAACCGCCAGGAACCCAAACGACCTGTATCACCGGTGACCAGATCAACCACTTGCAGAGTCCAGGTACCATTCGGTTCTTCTCCGTAAAAAGCATTGCTCATCAATTGCCAGCCATGCATTCCGGGATATCCGTCGAGAATCGGATTGAATGGCGTATTCAGGATGCTTTCAGTGCCTGCGGGTGAGGTTAATGTAACACCTAAATCAGAGCCATAGCTGTGATAAACAGTAATATCCAGGATCACGGCTTCCATGTTGGCTGTATTGGGCAATTCCGTGACCTCCAGCATTTCCGTGACACCGGCGCCATCTCTGTCCGGAATGTCCATGGCATCCATAACACTGGTCGACTCAAACCATGGTGATTCGACAAATTCGCCCAGACCATTGGATGTATAGCCGTTTGCCATGACAACTGCCTCATCGACCGCCACTGCGCCGAAACCATACCAGTTGTGATAGGCATAACCTGCGGTATTGGTCTGCCAGGCATGTTGGGCAATGTACGGTTGGCCGTTGAACGCCACTCGAACCGCCGCAATATCCGGATCGATTTTTCGTGCCGATGCAGCCAGAATATGTTTGACATCCCGCCAGGTTAAATCCGGATTGACACCCAGCAGGATGGCAATCACCCCGGCCGTCGCGGGGGCGGCGGATGAGGTGCCCCCAAAAGCACTGATATAGTCACCGTCCGGGTTTAGCGGATGGTCAGTGGTCAGTGGGTTATCGATAATGCTGTTATATCCTGCATGGACGCCGATTTGATCGGTGGTGATGATGGCCGGGTGCTCCTCACCATCTTCTCCACCCGGCGCAACCACCCACAAATTAGCGCCGGCACTCGAATATGAAGACTTGACGTCTTTGGCATTGAATGCACCCACCGTAATCAGGTAAGGCAGGTTTTGATCCGGGTCCGAGTTGCTGCTGATGCATCCGACTTCTCTATTAAGAGGATGCGCACCCCCACAAAAGGAGAATGCGTTACCCGCGGCTCTCACATAAAGCGCGCCCAGACCCTCCCGAAGATCTGTTGTTCCCATCTTCACGAGCTTCACAAAATCTTTTTCTGAATTTTGAGAGGGTATAAAAATTCCAAAGCTCATATTGAATATGTGTGCGCTGGCTGAATCCGGATGACTGCTGCTGCCCCCTAGAGTTTTTAACAGGCCAACTTCGTAATCAGCACCTGGGTAGCTACCAAGATTGAACCCTCGAAGCTCTATGTCCGGGGCAACGCCCCGCCCGCCAAGGCCGTTGTTTGCCACAGCCGCGGCGACGCCGGCGACGCTGGTGCCGTGGTCCCCGAGGATGTTGTGGTTGAACGGATCCGTGACAGCAGAACCCGCAGTGTTCTCGAAAGCGAAATTATATGACTGGCCTTGTTCGATGTTGGCCGCCAAATCGGGATGGCAAATCTCCAGACCTGTGTCGATGACCGCCAGTTTCACACCATCGCCATTCTGGCCGTTATCGATAGCCCCGGTCATTTGCAGATCGGCGCCCGCAACACCGGGGTTCATTGCAAATCCACTCTGACCGGTGTTTTGCAAGTTCCACTGTTCTGCGAACAGTGGATCTGAACCGGTTGGGCCGGCGGCTCTCACCGGGGCATCACAACGAGTTCGGACTTTTACTTCGGATGTCGTCGAGAAGCCGAAAAGGTACTCGTTATTGCTATCTCGCCCGACCCCGGTTTCCTCCGGAACATCGCTCAGGTAAGCCTTGATGTAGTAGCTCTGGTCCGGCGACAGGAGGTCCAGGGGCAGAGTGAATTCGTGAATCTGGGGAAACACCAGCATATCGGGGTCGAACGCCGGAATATCGATGATCCGGAGCGGGTTTACGTCGGTTTCAAAGTCCAGATCAGTGGACCATTCGGCGAAAAGCTGAGTGGGAGCCACACTTTCACTGGAGAAATTGAACACCAGGATCCCAAAATCTACGGACGCATCGTTGACGATGTAGTAAGCAGGAAAAAGCACAAGGTCAGCCCCCCCGTCTTCCGGCGTTTTATCGACAGTCACGGATTCACCATCCAGGATGGTCAACTCGAAACTGGACATAGGACCGGCTTTCACGTACCCAACTATTGTACCCAGACTGACAGTAATGGTTTCGTCACCCTCCTGATCAAAGTCCCTGAAAACGTCGAGGTTCACGCTTGCCGATGTTGCATTCCGGGGTACAACGATAACGTCGGCACTGGCCGTGTAGTCATGGTCCCGTGTCGCTGAACCGGAAAAGGTCAGCGGCACGGTGACGTCAAAGGATGCTGTTGAATCAAGGGAGATGGCTACTTGTACGTTTGGGTTTTCAGCTTCCTGAATCGCGGTGGTCATCGGCGCCACCAGTGACACTATCACAGGAGAATTGACGGGGTTCACCGGAGACTTGGAGCGACCGCACCCACTGACAGCCAGAGACGTCAGGATCACAAGCGCTATGAAAGGCCTTATCGCCACTCGATCCCCGGTCCGCGCAAACGGATGGTTGCTTTCGGTTGTTCAGGATGCGCGGCCAGTCGTGCGATGGCCTCGGTCGGATGAAGCGTTTCCGGTAAATCGATAATCGCAAAGCCCAGTGTTTCAAAGAAAGTCATTTTCTCAGCGCCAACGGCCCTGGCGATGGAATCCAGATGAATGTCATCTTCCAGTTCGACGCGAATACTGGGCAGCAGCTGAACGAACGTTCGTCGAGAGGGATCAAAGACGATTCGCGATGATGATCCTGCCAAAGGAGTCGAAGCCCTGAAAGTCTTCCCGTCGAACACAACAATGTGAACCCGTTGCGAGTTCGTTTCAAACGAACGACCGTTTATGGGGCCAAGTTCCAATTGCATTTGCGTGGAAGTTTCGTGCGAGGGAAGTACCAGGACCTCACGACCGTGTGTGGTCGTGATCTTGAAATTTTCGGTAGTTGACTGTTGAGCAATTGCAGGCACATTCAGGACAAGTGCTGACAAACACCACAATATTCGAAAAATCCTGATCATTTGAATTCTGAGTGAGTTAGACGTCATTGGAGAAAGTTTGCACCTATGCGACATTTCAGTCCAGTGAATTTGATTCCAATGAATTTGATTAAAAGGAAATAAATTCGATACACCTTCACCTTACTCAACCGGAGTAGCAGGATACTCACACTTTTGCCCCCGTCCATCAGACTGATAGTCAACGGGATCGCGAGAAGTTCATCGTGAACAGGATTGTATAGACCCAAAGCTAATTCGTATCCAACGTTAGCCAGCGTCATGTTCCGCTATGTGGCGGGACTGGATGGGGCTCGTCTCAAAACTTACAGGATATATCCCGCACACCACGAGATCATTCTCGCACTCCAAAATGGATCAAGGCCAGTGGATCTTGAATCTTGCTCAGTCATCATTCACCATGCCTGCCCGTATTTCAAAAAACAACAGAATCACACCAATACCGGTCTGCAACAAACTGTTGTGCAGAAAACAATATAGGGCGGAAAAGGCTCTACAGTGCCGCAGACGAGACGACTGGCCAAACGGAGAGCCGGGGTATCAGAGATGACAATGATAGCCAGTGGTCCATGGCCAGGTCATTCTGATCATTACCGCTACAGCGAGAATTTGCCATGATCCGATTGATCGTAATTCTGAATGTGACACTGCTGCTTATAGCCTGTAACTCTTCCAGAGTCGTAACCGACCCCAACCAGGTTGACAGGCCGGTCCCACCGGCTTCACCTGAGACACAACCGGCACCGTTGCAGGGTAAGGCGGTAGAACGTCATCGAGTTCTGAAATCGGCTCCCTGGCTGGCGGAATTGATGCCTGCACGTTTTCGTGGCGACACAAATGCCAGCAGCGCACTGTATGTGTTGGCGCCAGCGGTACGCTTCGACTTTGATCTGGGCAGGGATGATCCACTGGTGAACTTAATGCAGGAATCAGCACAGACCCGGCAGGACTATATCGACACAGTATGCACCCTTGCAGATTGGGAGTGGTCGATCAGGCATGGCGTACTGGTCGTCAGCAATACCATAACACGCACCTTTGCCATTCATGCACCGCCAGGCCAGGCGGTGAACAGGGTCAGTCCGGGTTCATTGTCCGGAGAACAACTGGGGACCGAAGCTACCAGTGCAACATACGTTGCAGATGCTTATAAAGACCTGTCATCCGGACTCCAGCTACTGCTGTCAGAAGAAGTAGAGCAGAAAGTCGAAACGATTGACCCTGACCTGAACAAGGAATTCTCCTACCGCATCCAGTCCCGTAATGTGCGCATCATCCTGCTCGCCGCCAGTGGCCAGATTATGGCCCTGGCTCCACCATCGATCATGCGACAGATCGAGAACCTCGTCGCTGACTACAACCGGCGCATCAACCGCCGTGTGGCACTTGAATTTGTGCTGTACGAAGTCGATGTGACCGACACCAGAACCCGCAGTCTTGATCTCAATCTGCTGCGCGAAGCCGCCATTGCCGCGGGAGTCAATTTAACGGCTCCCAGCGCTAATGTGACCGGGACCGGCGAATTGAAGTTGAACTTCAACGAGGGCAACACTATCGATGGCTCCAGTCTGATCCTGCGCTGGCTGAACAGCCAGGGCAATACTACTGTCAGCATCCGCAAAAAAGTTTTTGCACTGCATAATCAGGTGACCTCACTGCGCGATATACAGACGACACGGTACATCGCCCGGATTGCCATCGAACGCCAACTCAGCGGGCTCAATGAGACCGTTTCGCCAACTGTGGATGCCGGTGAATTATTCACTGGTGAAACCTGGGCGGTGCTGCCGACCATCGCTGCCGACCGGGTGTATCTACGCCTGGCGGTCAGCCGGGCGGCTTTACTCGGTTTTACCGATTATGCTTTTGGCGGCGACGCCATCAGTGGCAGTCTGCCGCAATCAGCATCGCGTACGGTGGGATTGCCCATCAGCCTGGCCGATGGTGAAACCCGTCTGATTACCAATCTCAGTTCCACCACTATCAATGAACAAAAGAGCGAATCACCGTTGCTTTCCTGGTTACCCTGGCTGGGCTCGGCGCGGGACGATCAGGCACGACGCATCGAGTCGGTCATCAGCATGACAGCACGGATTATTGAGGACTAGACATGCCGAATATCCAGAGTTACCTGCATACCGACACCTTGAATGGCCGCCAGATTACGCTGGCGGTAAACCAGCCCATCACAGCCCTGGAATCGAAGGGCTGGCGTCTGGCCAGACGCTTGCATGCGTTTCTGCGCAGCACGTCCGGGCGCTTTCTCCTGGTTCATGAGGGGCTTGCCTGGAGCACAGAACGACCCGCAGTCGTGGTCGGTGCGCAATGCCTGGCATGGTCCTTCGAGGGTAAAGTGACGCTGCTCTGCTGGCCGCTGGATAACAGCGTCTATTTCGGCCAGGTGGAAAGCTCGGGATTTAATCTGATCACACCGGACACCGAACTGGTGTGCAGTTATAACGACGCCCTGGCAATGCTGCAACAGAGCCGCGAGCAGATAGTAATTGTGTCAGGCGGCGTCCTGACGGACATGTTGGAGAATGTCGGTTATTCAGCGAACGCCGACACCCGGCAGCAACTCAGCGACAGCAGTCGTTACCGCACCAGAGCGCCATTGCGGGTGTATACCCGTCTGCGCCTGCCGCATCCCGGTCATGCAGGGATCCCTGTTTTAATGCTGCTGTTCTATTTATTGTATGTCCTGCTGTCTTCCTGGATAAATCCCCCGGAAGAAGACGGACAGGTCACAGTAGTGACTGTAGTACCGGCCATGGGTCAAGCAAAACTGGCCCCGGCACTGCATGTACTGAGACGACGACTGCGCGACATAGAAGTGCTGACACTGTACGGCTTGCAACGCATAGAGTATCACCCGGACTCGGCGACCATGGAGCTGTCAGGTGAAACAACACCGCAGCGCTGGCCACGCCTGGAAACAGTGCTGCGTCAGTTCAAAGTGGTTCCGGAACCCACCGGCAGGGAGTGGCAGATTTCCCTGACTGAACCATTTCCCCAGGTACCGGAACAGAACCTCATACCGATCAATGTCGAGTTGATTCGCATCCTCCGGTTGGCCCTTGAAGCGGGACTGACGGCAGAGATTATAGCCAGTCGTAGCGTTGGGGGATCAATCAGTGTGAAGAACGGGGGGCTCTTTCGAACCCGGTGGTCTACAGAAATCGAAATGGAGTTGAGGATACCTGCTGCCGGGGTCGCGACCAGCCTGCCGGTGCTGGTTGCCCATTTGGCGACAATGCAACCGGCGCCCAGTCTCAGCCTGCAGACTGTCCGTATTGATGTTGCACCGGACGGCAGCAAAGATGCTCGCATGACGATCATTATCCAGGGTAGTCCGGCGGGAGTAGCGATATGATCAGACTAATCCTGTTGTATTGTTTGCCATTGCTGGCCAGCGCAGCCACTCCTCACGTACCGGAAATACCGCCTGCACTAGTTGCGGAAAAGGCAGAATTTTCTCCGCTGGAAGAACCCGCGGATTCGTGCCCGTTGTGTACTCCGGCAGAGCGCAATCAACTCCGCATTAAAGAAGCCGAGCGCCTGGCAAAGTCATTGAATTCGCTTGTAGCGGAACTGGAACAGCTAATGCGTTATCCAGAAGTCAGCAACCTGTTGTTGTCCGAAAAAGCGGACGGCGATGTACTACACCAGATCAACCGTATTCTGGGCTACATGCGACAGCAACAAAGACCGGTCGCGGTCAGCAAGGCAGCACCGGCAGTGACGAGCGTCGACAAAACCGCGGTCGCGCACGGGAGGCCATCGCTTGCCGGGCTGCGCCCGGTCTTTGCTCAACCGGCAGACCTGGACCGTGGCATCAATGCGAATGTCATCTTGCGCAGCCACAGAGACGATGTGATTCTGAATATCGGCGAGCAGCTCACCCATAACAACGTGCGCTATATCCTGTACTCGGTGCGTCTGAAAGACGGCGCGCCGGAGATCGTGTTGCAGGACAGTGCAGGACGCAAGCAGGTGCTGCCATGGCAATAGAGATGCAAGACGTGATCGGCAACGTGGCGGATCTGGACGGCATCAGTCTAAGTCAGAACCCGACTGTCCTCAAAGTACTGAAAGACCATCAGAAAAACTGTCACGCCATCGTGACCCATATATTCGATATTTACTACGTGCAACCTCGTAATCCGGTGGAGCAGATTGCTTACAACGAAGTAAAGCGCACAGTGCGTCGCCAGGGAGATGGCGCTGAACGGCCGCTCACGGAATCGGTGTTCAAGTCCTGGAGTGCGGACGAGGAACAAAGCAACCAGATGACCAGGAAGCAGGCGGCGAACGATCAAGTGGACGAGTTGCTGGAAATGGCAATTAGTGCCAGAGCCTCGGACATCCACATCAACATCAAGACAGAAACGCAGATCCAGCTGCGCATTCATGGGGTTTTAGTTGAACATGCGCATTTCAGCGCGCATGAAGGCCAGGCCATCGTCGCGGTCATGTTCCAGTCATATGCGTTAACCAGTTTTGGCCAGGAAGAAGCACAGGACGGCCAGTTCTATTACACCAGCAAGCGTGGCCGGACCTATCTCATCCGGCTGAATAAACTGATTATGGTAGGTGGTGGCATCACCTGCAAGTGTCGCCTGCGTGACACTGCCGACGTAACAGATCTGGCCACGGCCGGGTACAGCATGGCGCAACTGGATTTGCTGTCGGAAATGATGGGCCGGGGCCAGGGCCTGCTGGTGATAACCGGCGGGGTTAACAGCGGCAAGTCCACATCCCTGACTGCATTGTTGAATTCCATACCGGACTGTTATTCCATTCTGGAAATCTCGGATACCGTGGAAGTGCGCCTGCCGCACGTTTGTCATGTCGAACTACCGAGTGAAGGCGAGAATCTGGAGAAGCGGATAGCGGCGGTGCAGGACTCCACCGTGCGTCAGGACAGTGATTATCTGGCCATTGGGGAGATGCGTAACCGGGCCACGGCAAGTAAGGCGGAAGTGATGGGCCTGCAAGGCCGTTTTGTCCTGTCTACCGGGCACGCCAGCGATCCGGCTTCGTTCTATCTGCGCATGACTTCCACTGCGGACTTTGGCATGTCCGTAAACACGGTGCTTTCGCCACGCTTCATGGTCGGTCTGGTGAGCCAGACTTTGGTCGAAACCCTGTGTCCGGCCTGCGCTTTGCAGTCCCCGGACCCGCTGGCAATTGCACGCACCATTTTCACCACACCCGCGGCCTATGTCGCGCATTTACAGCACGGACTGGGGGAAGCCGCCACCGGCATCCGCTTTCATCGCCCGGGAGGGTGTTCTGAATGTTATAGCACCGGCCTTTCCGGGCGCACTGTGATTGCCGAGATACTACCCTTCGATGCAGCCACCCGGGCTATCTTCAGGTCCGGCAATTTCGACCAGGTCAAAGCGCATATGGCCGAGCGACATCTTGAGACCAAACACGAGCATGCACTGCACAAAGTACTGGCTGGCAAAGTAGATCCGTTGCTGCTTGCGCGTCGCATAGACCCCCTGGGAGCGACCAACATCAGCACCTGGGGACAAGGCAGATGATGCAACATATGTATCACATCCTGTATCGCGCCGTAGTCTTTCGCGAGTCCCTGCGCAACGACTACCTGGAAGGCCTGCGCCTGCAACTGGAAGCCGGCATCGCACTGGTCGATATCATGTCCCTGATCCAGCAAACCACCACAGACCACACCCTGAAACGGCTTACGGATCTGTCGTTGTCGTCGCTCAAAATCGGCCAGCCATTTGCCGCACAATACACCATCAACGGGTTTTTCCCGGCCCGCGAGGCGAAGCTGTTAATCGCTGGTGAACAACAGGGAGCGTTACCCGAAATCATTGAACTGCTCACGGCCAGTGCCCGCCACGATCAAAGTTTTTTCTCGGTCGTTATCGTTGAAAACGCGCAGTGGATCTTCGGCCTGCTGGCGATGCTGGCGATCACCATGTATGGCGTCAGGTATGAAAACCTGCTCACCATGGGCAACGCTGAACCGGCGCAATTCTTCGTCTTTGGTCATTGGTTGAACCAGTACCTGTGGCTACTTGCGATAATCGTGCTGCTCTTGCTGCTGGTATATTTTCAGGTGCGTGGCCGTCTGCACGGCGTATGGCGTCACCGGTTGCGCCAGGTGGGCTGTTTTGCGGTGCATGACATGGCCATTGGCGCCGAGTTGTGTGATTTGCTGGCTGCCCTGTTTCGCCGTGGCGTGGCGCAATCAGTGGCACTGGACATTATCCTGTCTTCCACCTCGGGCAATCGCAGACCCGGTTATCTGGAAACCACACTGCGCCACACCGAAGAGACCATGAAACACGGCCCTACCCTGGTGCCGGCGCTCGGTCAACACGTACTGGACGATACCAGCACTGCCCGGTTGCTGTTACAGGCACCGCGGCAAACAGTGCCGGAACTCGCCAAGGCCATGTCACAACAGGCGATCTGGTCCAGGCGCCAGGTGGCCCGGATGCTGGCCACGGCGCGCACGATTACCGCCGGGATAACCGCTGCGGTCGCCTTTGTTTTCTTACTGCCTCTCATCAATGTGTTGATGGGCACCACTATGCAAACCGGCTTTTAGCCGAGGAGTTTTATGATGTATCACCAAAAACAAAAAGGATTTTCCACCTTACAGGTTGTGGCCAGTATTGCCATTGCGGGCGTTCTTACCGCCACAGCAGCCAATATTCTGGTGCCGATGTTCTTACAGACTGAGTTGAATGCAGCCTATGAAGAACTCTATATGGTCACCACCGCGGTGCGGGAGGTAAAGGAGTACGAGGGGGATTACGACAACCTGGCCAACTTTACCTATCTCACCACCAACGGCTATATCCAGACGGCAAATGACCGGTATACCACGGGTGTCAATCAAAATGCCTACGGTGCCAGCATCACCGCGGTGCTGGTTACTGGCGGCCTGGACGCAACGGTGACCTATACAACCGATGAAACCGAGCAGTGCGAGAATCTGGAGAAACGCGCCGTGTCGATTGCTGGTTTGACCGGCACCCCGGCCTGTGCTGCCTCGGTACTCACCGTCACCGTAGACTGATGCCGAGCGGCGCGGGTTTCTCGGTTGTCGGGGTGCTGCTCATAGTTGCGGTATTCGGGGTGCTGTCGTTCAACCTGCAAGCGCGTCTGGATCGTGAGATACAGGACCGCATCGAGACGGCCCGGGTCGCCGACATCAACCGGCTGGTACATGCGGAAATTCAACACTTTCTGGCGACCACTCCACATGTGTTTTTGGTCAGCCCGGTGGTCTTTGACTGCGGCCCGGGGAGCATTCCTGATCCGGCCGTTAATCTATGTGAATACCTTCCGAATTTCCGCAACCCGGGAAATCGCTACAGGGTAGTGTCCCATCCCGATCCGCTCTTTCCAGACGCCATCCAGATAGAGACTGACATGGAAACCAGACAAGCAGCGCTGCATGTGGCTAACCGTTTGGGGCCAGCCATTGCAGATGTTGACGTTGCACCGAGTACTACCGTGCGCGTTTCGCTCGGACCTTTGGCCATGCCAATCTGGAATACCGCTGACGAAGCCATTTTTCTGGCCTGGCTGGAGGACTGGCTGAATACCCGCTATCTGCGTCTGACGGGAGGGGAGTTGACCGGCAATCTGCGTGTGCCTTCGGTCATTGTCGCGACGCCTGGCAATCCGGCAACAGTCGTTGATGGTGTGATTTATGCCGAGGTCGGCCGCGTCGATGTATTGAGTACAGAAGAATTCACTTACAACACGCCATGAGGTTCACTATGAAAACCAGATCAATGCTACTGCTGCTCTTGCTTATACCGGAAGCTTTTGCTCAGGATTCTTGCACCTGGGGTGGTAACAATGATCTATGGTGTCCAGACAATCAACTCACCGCCATTCTGCGTAACAGTAGCTCGTTCACCACACCTGACGTGATTTGTACCAAAGGTGATAGTGGAAGTCCGGTGGAAAGCGCGGGTGCACGCGGTTGTTTCCAGCTCTGGTATAACAATCCAGACAAGGGTGCCGGGTTGCCGATACCATACAACACAGTGCGTGAATTCCAGTCAATGCTGGACATGCTGGACCGTGTCAATGCCGATCCTGGCACAGACGCTGGCTGGTGTGCTGTGGCCAATCCACCGAATCGCTGGGAAGCGGACCCGGTTGATCCAACATTGCAGGTCTGCGCAGGAATCGCGAACAGTTGTCCACCCGCAGTCTGTGACCCGGGAGACACGCGACCGGCACCCCCTGACACCTGCGACTGGACGCCGGATCCAAACTCTTGCACCATCGGCCAGGACCTGATCCAAAGCAACCCGTGCAACAGCGCGACGCAGATGGTGGCCTGTACGGGTAGTCCGATATGCGTCCCGGTATGGACCCCGACAGCATCAAGCTGCCGCCAGCCATCCTGGGTAACCCAAAGCAACCAGTGTGATTCCACCACGCAGCGCGTAGCGTGTACTGCCGACCCGGCCTGTATACCGGTGTGGACGCCGGACCCCTCCAGTTGTAGTAGACCAGGGTCAGTGTTTCAGAGAAACCAGTGTAACGGCAACAGCAGGGCGGTTTCCTGTACCGCAGACCCCGTTTGTAATCCGGTATGGACTCCGGACGCTTCCAGTTGCCTGCGACCGGGGACACTTCAGCAGAGCAACCAGTGTAACGCCAATACCAGGACCGTAGCCTGCACGGATGATCCGGCTTGTACACCGGTATGGACACCGCCGCCTGATAGCTGTCCAATCCCGGGAACCGTGACCCAAACCAACCAGTGCAACAGCAACACCAATATCGCCAGTTGCACCGCTCCTGTGGTCTGTACACCGGTATGGACGCCGGACGCGGGAACCTGTCGTATGCCAGGGTGGGTAACGCAAACCAACCAGTGCAATACGGAAACTCAACGTGTGCCGTGTACTGATGATCCGGCCTGTACGCCGGTATGGACGCCACCACCGGCCAACTGCCCGGACCCGCAAACCGTGACCCAAACCAACCAGTGCAACAGCAACACCAATGTCGCTGACTGCACTGGCCCTGCGGTATGTACGCCGGTATGGACACCTGATGCCAGCAGCTGTGAAAAGCCAAATTGGGTAACCCAAAGCAACCAGTGCAATGCCAATACGCAGCGCGTAGCGTGTACAGCCGATCCAGCCTGTACACCAGTATGGACGCCACCGCCAGAGAGCTGCTCGATCCCGGACACCCTGACCCAAACCAACCAGTGCGACAGCACGACGCAGACGGAGTCCTGTACCACCCCTCCAGTCTGCACACCGATATGGACACCGGACCCGGGGTCCTGCCGCAAGCCAGGATGGTTAACGCAAACCAACCAGTGCAACGCGGACACGCGGCGCGTGGCTTGTACGGACGACCCGGCCTGTACGCCGGTATGGACACCGCCGCCTGATAGCTGTCCAATCCCGGAAACCGTGACCCAAACCAATCAGTGCAATAGCGATACTAATATCGTCAATTGCACCGCACCTCCGGCCTGTACGCCGGTATGGACACCCAATCCGGGCAGCTGTAGAAAGCCGAATTGGTTAACGCAATCCAACCAGTGCAACAGCGACACACAGAGCGTGCCGTGTACGGATGATCCAGCATGTATCCCGATATGGACGCCTGATCCTGGCTCCTGTCCAATCGGGGACACACTGGTCCAAAGCAACCAGTGCGACAGCTCAACGCAGACGGTGCCCTGCACAGGACCCCCTTGCTTACCGGCGTGGACGCCGCCGCCAGACAGCTGCCCGGTGCCGGAAATCGTGACCCAGAGCAACCAGTGCGACAGCACGACGCAGACAGTGCCTTGTACCGGCGACCCAGTGTGTACACCGATATGGACACCTGACCCTGGCACTTGTCCTTCCGACGAAACGCTGGTGCAATTCAACCAGTGCGACAGCGCAACGCAGACAGTGCCTTGTACCGGCCCAATCTTTGATCCGTGTTCACTGGAAGAATCGGTATGGACCCCGGACACAGACAGCTGTCCGGTACCGGAAACACTGATTCAAACTGATCAGTGCAACAAGATCCAGGAAGTGGCCTGCACCGGACCGGCGCCCTGCACACCTGTGTGGACACCCGATCCTGGCAGTTGCCCCACGGGACAGATGCTGAACCAAAGCAATCAATGCAATGCTGAATCAAAAGTGGTGCCATGTACTGGCCCTGCTCCCACGGGCACCTGGTCGACCGGGCGCTATGCAGGCACGTATACCTACCCTCCCTCCCCGTCACCACCGTTAGTCGAATGGCAGGAAATCGCACTGCATGCGCCGGCGGGTTGGACAGAAGGACTGGCGGTCGCTGGCTATACGTGTACTCCCATAGGCGCAACGGCCGGCACGGCTTCCGTGGACTTCGTGACGGTATTACCAGACGATGATGCGCAGGTTGGTCCACCAGGCGAAGGTGGAGGTGGTCTGGGAGCAGTCCAGGCAACCATCACATATTATGTGCACACCTGCCAGTGAGTGAATTGGCGGGTTAAATGATCAGCTGCAAAAACCTGCCAGTGAGCGAATTGGCGGGTCAAATGATCAGCTGCAAAAACCTGCCAGTAAGCGAATTGGCGGGTTAAATGATCAGCTGAAAAAAAAGTGTTTATCTTACACTTGGGAGGAACACCGATAACCTGTACACTGATGCCCGTTCAAACAATGAAGGAGCATTAATGTTTAGTTTTGATGGTTACAAGCCGGTGGACTTGAGTCCACGACTAAAGGCACGAATCTATCGTGTAGATGGATCCCTTGAAGAAGGTAATACCGACCCCAATGGCAAGCCCTGGGTGATGAAAGAAGGCAGATTCCCCGGAGATAATTCGCTGTTTACACTGTATGCGGCACCCGTGGGAGGCGACGAAGCCTGGCACCAGGAACGTATGACCACACATCACGGTGCCCACGTCCAGGGTGGTGCAGGTCATATCAGTCACTGGGCTGGTGTACCAGAAGATATGAAGGGTCTTTGGGAAATGCCGCTCGAGACCTTTATGGGAGAAGCCGCGGTTTGCAATTTGAAGGATCTCACACCACAAGCCATTACAGATCCGGGCGAATACCCGCTGGGTAAGGGCATGAGTTTAAGAAGCAGGGAAGGTGACGTTCGCGGACAGGAAATCAAACCGGAACATCTCTCCAATATTCAGGTAGGCGACATCGTTTTAATGACCAGTTCATTCACCGGGTTGGAGCAACCCTGGTTATCCAAAAATACCTGTGACTGGCTGATCAATGATCGAAAGATCAAGATGTTGGGCATTGGTGTTCCCGGTATCGAGTGGCAATACAATCTCAAGATCGCGGCGCCAGACAACTCACCGGTCAGACGCCTGTTACTTGGCGCCAATATCCCCATCGCGCAACCTTTGGTTAATATCGAGAAGTTGACAAAAGATCGTGTTTATTATGTGGGATTGCCACTTCGGTTTGTCAAATCGGAAGCCAGTTTTATCAGAGCGATCGCTCTGGAAGAAGAATAAGGGGAACATCATGATTAGTCTTAAAGGACACAGAATAGTAGATCTGAGCTGGGAACTGGTCTCGCGCGTTACACGCATGGACCAGACTGTCGAAGAAGGCAGACGGGATGTCTATAACATGCCATGGATCGTGGAAGAGACCTATAACGAGGGTGACGGTACCATTGAGCACCTGGTTGCCTGCAACGTTGGGACCGTCGCGGAATGGCCGGTAGGTGGCGTGAGTGGACACATGGGATCACACATCCAACTGGGCATCGGGCACAACGATAATTGGACTGGCTTGCCCGAAGGCATGTTGGGGATCTGGGAATTACCACCCGAGGGCTACTATGGTGAAGCCGCCGTTTGCATTCTGGATGATCTGAAAGGAGAGCCGATTCTGCCGGAACACCTGTCAAATGTCGGCGAGGGTGACATAGTGTTGATGGGAAGCCAAAACACCGGAGATGATACGCCATGGATTGATGGCGATACCGCATACTGGCTGGCAGAAGAGAAAAAGATCAAAATGCTTGCTGTGGGTGTCCCTGGTATTCGCTGGGAAACCAGGTCACTTGATCCGGAACCCGATAACTGCCCGACCCACAGAGCTATGACCGGTAATAATATTCCAATTGCCTACCCGTTGATTAATATTCATACGTTGACGAAAGATCGTTGTTTCTTCATGAGTCTGCCCCTGAACGTGGAGCGCATGGAAGGCACCTGGGTCAGGGCAATAGCCGTCGAGGAAGAATAGCCTGGGAGGCTGTCCGAGAACTGCGATGAAGGGAAGTTAAGAGGTTGCCATGAATGTCATCTGGATCACTGCCGATACCTTCCGCAAGGACCATCTTGGATGTTACGGCAACGAAACGATCCGCACACCGGCGCTTGATGCTCTCGCTGCCAGATCGGTTCGCTTCGACCGGCACTATGCGGCGGCATTTCCGACCATGCCCGCCCGGGCGGATTTTTACACCGGGCGCTGGACCGGTTGCACCATGGGTTGGGAACCCATGCCACAGGACCAGAAAACCCTGCCACAACTGTTAAGGCGAAACTTTCATACCGCCGCTGTCGTTGATACACCGTTTTACATGCGCAGCAACATGAACTACGACGTGGGCTTCCGTAGTTTCATAGAAGTGCCGGGCCAGCTTGGTGTCTCGGGTTACAGCGGTGACATTCGTGACAAATGGCGGGTTGAGGCTGACCGGTTTGCCCCGCAGACATTTATCCAGTCAACCGAGTGGCTGGAACGGCATCATACAGAGGATTTCTTTCTCTACGTCGACACCTGGGACCCCCACGAACCCTGGGATGCCCCGGACCATTACACGGAATTGTACTGGCCGGGCTATGACGGCGAGCGCATTGATCCGCCCTATGCCTACTGGCAGGACGTTGAAGGCATGACGGAAGAACAGGTCAGGAAAGCCCACGCCTGTTATTGCGGCGAAATTACCATGGTGGATACCTGGTTGGGATACTTCATCCGGCAACTGGAAAACATGGCACTGATGGACAAGACGGCCATCATCTTCACCACAGATCATGGTTTTTACTTCGGCGAGCATGGCGGACTGTTTGGCAAGACATTCGGTTATCCCAAGACAAAGGCAGTAGTCGCACCCCGCTACCAGGACGAAGATGAAGACTGGCTGTGGGCACGATCCCCACTGTTTGAAGAGACCATCGCATGCCCGCTGCTGGTGTATGTACCAGGCGTTTCACCCGGTGTCTACAGTGGCTTGACCTCCGCGGTAGACATTATGCCAACGGTGCTGGATATCCTCGATCAGGATATTCCTGATGTCGTGGAAGGTGAATCACTGCTGCCGAGGATGAAAGATACCGGCCTTGCCGGACGTGAATTCGTCATCAGCACCCAGCCGTTTTCCAAACCCGGCCAGATCACCCGCCAGGTAGATGGCCGCGAGCGCAGGATGACAGTCGGTTCCAGCACTACAATCACCACCGATCAGTGGTCATTGCTCTACAGCACCGAACCGGGTGAATCCTGGTTGTATCATTTGCCATCAGATCCAAAGCAGGAAAAGAATGTTACCGCTGAACATCCCGAAGTTGCAAAGGAGTTACACCAGCACCTGGTCAGATTCATGCGGGAATACAACCTCGCACCGGAACTGCGGGATGCGCGCATGAAAATGGTGCTTTAACCGTATCTGTTATCCACGCTCGACCCTGCCTTCCTGTAATACACCCTCGAACACCTCAAATCGTTATCCGATGGACTCGACCAGGACACGTTTTATCTGGCGAAGGCAGACTCGTGGTGAAGCGGTCATTCCCGACGACCCTTATTCCTGCCTGAATGCGGACGAGTACGCTAACAGGGCCATTAAATAACCGGTTGGGATTGCCCGGAAACAGAAATATTTCTGTTCGTTAAACTGGCTGCCGTTTATGCCAGGAAATTTCCCTGTTGGCCGACCAACTGACAAACTCATGCGGCTTCATCGATAGCAGAGTGGGCGGGTCACGAAATACTGGTACGCTGGCGTATTGAGGATATTTTGCCAGCAACGCCGCAGTCACCGATTGCCGCACCGTCTCTGGACTTTCATCCAGACGGATAATACTCAATTCGACTGCAACGCGTATCCACCAGAGTTGTGTCCAGTCCTCATTGTAGTTGTCGATAATCAAACTGCCATGTGGATTATTGAGCACGTTGGTTATACGCCGGAGTTTTTTGCCCGTCTTGGGTTTACCGTCAATGGGGGACCAGAAACGACCTTCCAGCCATACAAACACGATCGGTACCTGGTGCGGTGTACCATCCTTCTGCAGTGTCGCCAGCCTGGCTACCGGATAGTCTGTAATCAGGTGGGTGATTATCGCCCTGGGGATCTTCATTGTGACTTCAGCAGATCTGGTTATAATTCATTCTAATCGGTTCTAAGCAACTCGTGTAGATAGCACCACTTTTCCATCTCAGAGTGATATTATTCCTCTATCTGTAATAACCTCAAGGAGACCAATATGCCACTCCGTATTGGAGATGAAGCGCCAGATTTTACTGCGAAAACCACAGAAGGAAAACTCAATTTTCACGACTGGATTGGAGACGGATGGGCTATCCTGTTCTCACATCCCAAAGACTTTACGCCGGTCTGCACAACGGAACTCGGTTATGTTGCCGGACTGAGTGATGAATTCGCAAAGCGGAACTGCAAGGTCATGGGACTGTCAATCGATCCGGTTGAAGACCATCTTGAGTGGTCAAAGGATATTGAGGAGACCCAGGGGAATGCGGTCACTTATCCTATGATTGGTGACAATGACCTCACCGTTGCCAAGCTGTACGACATGATCCACCCGAATGCCAGCGGTGATACAAAACGGACCGCTGCAGACAATGCGACCATTCGGAGTGTGTTCCTTATTGGTCCTGACAAGAAAATCAAGTTAACGATCACCTACCCTATGAGCACTGGCAGAAACTTCGACGAGGTTTTGCGGGTGCTTGACTCCTGCCAGTTAACGGCGACACATCAAGTCGCCACACCTGTTAACTGGAAACAGGGTGAAGATGTCATCATCGTACCCGCCGTATCGGATGAGGATGCAAAGAAAAAATTCCCCGATGGCTGGGATGCTCCCAAGCCATATCTGCGCATTGTTGCGCAACCAGGAGATTAGTACGGGAAATCCGGGACAGTGTACTTATCTGATAAGTACACTGTCCCCCGATCAGTTCGTGTCATATCAGTAAACTGTACCCCGATTAGCCTATTGCCATACTCTAACCCAGGCGGCATATTCTGTTGGAGCCAGTCTGAATCGGGCTATGTTGCCTTCATGCAAGGCCATGACCTCTGTCTCGACTACTTCTACAAATCGTCCATTCAGGTCTGGCGTCATTTCCTCGGCGGCGCGTCTTCGAAGGTAGGCAATCGCCGCAGGTTTATCCAATTTGCCGATCACTATTTTTCTGACTGTGTCACTAATAATCTTCCTGTGCCGGAGACGGAATTGATCTGGTTCCATGAGTGTTCTCCGCAGAACCGAGTAGCGCAAACTGGATCGTTCGTAAGCCCAGCAAAACACGTCTCGGAGCAATTCTATACGGTTCAACTCATAGACAACCAAAATGCCATCAATATACGCTCGATCTGGCACATCAATAAATGAGAGTGGACACAGATTGTTTTGAATAAACGGTATATTGGCGGCCAACCTTGATACTCTCTTGTTCACATCCACAAAAGGCTGTAGATATGGCAAGTGGACCATGACGAAAAACGCTTGTTCAAACGGATCAATTATCGCTGCCGCAGTATCCAGGATCTGTTGAAAATATTCATCTATCAACTGCGGTATATCAAGGGGATAGTAAGTCGTACCAACAATATCCACCGCCGTGGAACGAACACGACCACAGGCTTGCGGATTTCCCAACAGGTTATCGGAGAGCAGTGCATGTAGATTTAATATCGAATGTCTGTTGAAGCCAACGACTCCGGCATTCTCTACCAGGAGGTTGATTGCCTCCTTATGATTGAGGATCATTTGGGCTTCAATTGCGCTTTTACCCTTGGTGAATTCTCCAGAATTCAACAATCGATCCGTTTCAAGCAACGAATAGGTATTGCCTTCCAGTCGGCTCGAATTCCAGCTCAGGTCAATAAGAAGCCGATGGTGAATCTGTCTTGCGTATGTTCCCGCACCCTCCTCGCCCTCTGGCGTTCTTCCCAGATCGTGCAGTTTGTCACGCATTGCACCCGGCAGATAAACAGTCTCGTTCGGTCGATAATGATTCAGGAAATCCCGGTTATATCCAACCGGCAACCTGTCCTGGACTGAGGCACGAATTGCCTGTTTTATCTCATGCCCCTCTGCTGAGACCGGAATATAGTTCTCTACAGCATCAGTAAGAGTGGGCTCAGACTCAATGTCTGTCTTCCGGGTTAAAATTCGATAACGAGTGCCACGACCACGTCCATCAATAACCAGTCTTTCTGCCTTTACCAGTTCCGAGAGGTGTCGTTGCAGGGTCCGGCGGGATATGTCGATCTGCCCACTTTCAACTATGTCCTTTATTGAGGCTCCATTGGCAAACTTCTGCACAATCCGAATCAGTGTTTCATACTCCAATTGTGAAACCTGTTTTGGCACGAAAATATCCTTTTATGGCGCGATTAATTTTTATTGTGCCATAAAATTCAGGATATTACCTGTTTTAATGGCGTATTTTCATTAAATCCAACATTAAGTGGCGCGAAAAAAATAATTGCGCCAATTGTCAGGTTTCAAAAGGAGATGCCTCTTCCCCAGTAATCCGGGGACAGTTTACTTCGGGTCCAATCGAATGATCGAGGTTGGCGGAAAACCGGTCAGCAGTCTGAATACGAAGTTCCGGGGCTGGGTCGCGTCGACTGCGTCAAACTCAGCACCTTCGACTTCAATGGCAAGGTAGTCCACCGTCTCGCCGTCGATGGTTACCTTGATGTCAGGATTGTCCTGTAATCGCCAGAGCCATGCCCGGGGCCAGTGGTTGACTCTGACATAGAGCTTGTCCTCGCTGACGATCCGGGTAATTACCCGGTCAAAAGGTTCTCCATCGTCGTTATAGGTGGTCAACACAATTGTCTGGTCAAACTCCGGCTGGCTGTATCCCAGAACTGATTCGAAGGCGACCACAACAAGAATGTACGTAACGAAAATGCCGATACCAATTCGTTTGAGTATTTTCATTTTATTCAACCTTGTGGATGGATCACGACCATTTTTAATTCGGTCATTTCCTCGATAGCATAGCTCGGTCCTTCCTTGCCCATACCGCTGTCTTTCAGACCACCGTAGGGCATGATATCTGCCCGCCATTGAGGATGTGAGTTGATGTGCAGATTTCCCGAATGTACCTCCCGGGCAAAGCGCATGGCCCAGTCTATGTTCTGCGTGAAGATACCTGCAGACAGGCCGAATCGGGTGTCGTTAGCCATAGAAATGGCCTCGTCAATGTTGTCGAAGGAACTGACAGAGACCGCCGGACCAAACAACTCCTCACGGGAAATCCGCATGTCGGCAGTAGCATCGGCCACCACAGTAGGCGCGTGCAAGGTACCCTCACGGTCGCCCCCGGTCACGATACGCGCTCCCTGATCCACCGCCTCGGTAATCCAGTCCTGTACCCGGGATGCGTCGTCTTCCCGGATCATTGGACCCATCTTGATAGACTCGTCCAGGGGGTTCCCGGTAATGAAGGCTTCTGTGGGGGCAACCAGTGAATCGAGAAAGTCGGCATAGATACTGCGGTCAGCAAACACCCGCTGGGTGGAAATACACACCTGACCGGCATTGGCAAAGCCACTGGCAGCAGTTGCTGCAGCCACCTTCTCCAGATCGGCATCGGACATGATAATCAGGGGACTGTTGGAACCCAGTTCCATCGTTACTTTCTTGATACCTGCGTTGCGACAAATACGGTCACCCACTTCCATGCTGCCAGTGAAGGTAATTTTTCGCACCCTTGGATCGTTGGTAATCACGTCCCCGATCTCGGCGCCGGAGCCTGTGACACACTGGATGGCTTCCGGGGGCAATCCTGCTTCCAGCAGAATTTCGGTGAGTTTAAGGGCGGACAGCGGCGTATCTCCGGCGGGTTTCAGGACCACTGCATTGCCGGCGGCAAGAGCCGGACCCACCTTGTGGCAAACCAGGTTCAGAGGAAAGTTGAAGGGAGCGATTGCTGCCACGACTCCCACCGGCACCCTGATGGTGAAACCGAATTGTCCGGTGAAACCAGGGGCGCTGTCCAGGGGCACCGTTTCACCGTGCAGGCGTTTGGCTTCCTCTGCGGAGAGGGTAATGGTCTGCACTGCCCTGCCGGCTTCAACGCGACCCTCGGTAATGACCTTCCCTTCTTCCATCGTGATGGTACGGCCCAGTTCCTCAATCCGTTCAACCATAAGATCGGCGGTTCTTTGCAGAACAGTATAACGGTCGAAAGCCGTCATCTTTGCCATCACTTCGGCGCCGCGGGCTGCACTGGCAATAGCCGTTTCAACATCGCTGGCGCTGGCACGGGGAACAGTGTCAATGATTGACTGGTCAAAGGGGTTCAGGACCGGTATTTTTGCCGTCCGGTCCACCCATTCGCCATTGATGTACATCTTCATGATTTCCGCCTCACTATTTAATCCTTAATGGTTCGTTGGAGATAGTTGACCACTATCAGTAAAGTGTCAATGTAGCACACGGTGATGTGACATTTCAGAAGCGTTGCTTTGTAAACCTGTATGGAAAGTGATCAGATTCGACACAGGTCTTTTTGCTTTATTGCATCACTTTGAGCGCAAGACTGCCCTCATTGACCCTGGACAGTGCCTCGAAGGTCTCCTTTACGTGAAAAAACTGTTCGCTGTCATAGAGGAATGCGTACTTACCGTCCCGGTCGAAACCCTTTTCCAGTGCAATCCTGTTTATTCTCTCAATCCCCGGGTAGCCTGGCCAAAGAATGCCGTATTGACAGTATGATGTATCAATAAAATAGCGTCTGAAATTTGCCCCACCAGATTTGGGTCTGCGAGCGTGTACGATTGCCGAGTGCAGGATAATGGCAGACCCGGGCGCCAGACTGTCAATGGTGAGCGACTCTGGCAGGTCAGCAAACTTGAACAGCTGGGGCGCCCTCCGGTCAATAACAATCCTGTGTGATCCCGGCAGCACCAGCAGGTCACCAATCTCACCGTTCAAACCATCCATATACATGAATACGTGAACCATGAGATGCGACCGGTTGGTCTGCGGTATCTGCTCGTAGTCGTGATGCCACACAACGCCGGGTTCGCCTTCACTTTGCCATCGGGCGTGGATATGATGATGGGCGAATTTTTGATCAGCCATAAGGTCCGCTACACGATCAACCACGCACGGCTCTGAAGTGAGCGCCCCCAGTTCGTCGTAGCTGATGATGGGCTTGTGTTCGCCTGCTGCACGATCAATCATCATCAAATCAACGTCATCCTTTATTCGCTGATTGAGTTGAGAGTCAAACAGTCCCTCAAAAACCAGATACCCCAGTTCGTCAAACTCGGCCAGTTGATCTTCTGTGAGGTAGTTCATGGTTTGAGTAAGTGCCTGGAATACCTGTCAACTTCAATTCTTTGCATCTTCCTTACATTCAGTCATTAATGTTTTTCGAAAACCGGGGAAATTGTTTGGTTTAGCAGACCTTCGTCAATCTTGCCTAATCAAATAAAAACACACCTTTGATATAGTCGTCACGCCTTTCCGCGGCGAGTTCCATGGATTTCTGGGCGTCCTTCCAGGAATGCCGGTGCGTGATCAGGTCGCTCTGGTCAAACATGCCACAGTCTATCAGCCGCACGGCACGTTCCATGAAGTTGATCCTGAGGTCACTGGAAATCGCGGGGCCTACATTGGTAACTGTAAGGCCTTTTATGTGCCAGGCACCCAGTGGGACGGAACGTGGTTGGTGATGCCAGGAGAATATTGACAATCGGCCACCCTGACGGGTGAGTCTGGTTCCTTCATCGACCGTTTCCTGAATGCCGGCGCATTCCACCACCAGGTCAAAGGGGGTCAATTCCTGCATTTCTGCACGTCCCTCTTCTGTGCCGGTATTGATCGTATGCGTGGCGCCGAATGATCTTGCCAGTTCCAGGTTTTTCTCCTTGATATCGGTCACCACCAGTTCCGATATGGGTGTGTGCGCCAGACCAATGACATTCAAAAGACCCATATAACCCGCCCCCAGAAGCAAAACACGGTCACCCGATATGATGTTATAGGCGGTAAGAGCGCTGGCAATGCAGGATACCGGTTCGACCAACGCGGTGGCCGGGTCTCTGGGGGGATTCTTGAAGGCAAAAACCACGTCTTCGTTTCGGATCTGGTGTCTGGCCCAGGTACCACAGTTGACATAATCACCTTCTTTGACAGTCTTCACATCCTTACCACACTTTATCGCCCGCCCAACGCCTTCATGACCGAGAGGCCAGGGATATCGGAATTTCTCAGTGCCGGTAAACAGTGAAATCTCAAACATGCAGATGCCATTGGCAACACTCTCTATCAGGATCTGGTCATCCTCGATTTCTGGAATGTCGATCTCGCGGATTTCAACTTCACGTTCAGCGGTCAGTAAAATTGATTCTGTTTTCAAGGATCTCACCTCTCTCTGGTTTTATATGCCGATGCCTGCGACCCGGACTGCACTTGGGACATGGTGCAATCCCCCTTATTCAATCATACCATTGCGCCTGTCTTGTTCAATTGACTCGATATCACGCTCACAAGGATCACCCCGCCCGCCACCACCCGCCGTTTCCAGCACCATGGTTTGTCCGGCAGCAATGAATTCCCGGCCCATGCCTTTCAATTTTGGTCCGTTCTTGATGTAGACCTTTGTAGGGGTACCGTGACCTCCTCCATCACGACCTCGCGGTGGATGATTGATCCGGTCGAACATTTTCGATACCGCGAACGCTTCACCATCGACATGTGCGAACTCCATGATCTGGCCGGCGCCTCCCCGGAATCGACCCTCGCCCCCTGAACCCGTTCTGTACTCCTTGCGCCAGATGATCAGAGGTGAGGCGTTTTCAGTGATCTCTACCGGCGTACTCCTGACACCTGACGGAAACGCAGTACAGGAAAGGCCATCTTTGGCTGGACGTGCTCCCGTGCCACCGGAATAGAAGGCGTTCAAAACGAACGGCTCGCTCCGGCTGCCAGGGATCATCCCGCGACCACCGAGGAAAACAGGACCAAACAGACAGGCGGCGCCTTCTGTTGGCACCTGACCATTGAGTGGTTCTTCCAGGCAACCCAGAACGACGTCCGGGATCATCTGTCCGATGGTATGTCGCGCCGATACCGCAGCGGGTCGCGGCGCATTGAGAATTGAGCCCTCCGGCGCGGTAACCCTGACCACACCGAGTGAACCAGCATTGTTAGGCACATTATTGCCAATCACGCAGCGTACACCGAATGAAGTATATGCCTGTGCATAGGTTAGCGGCACATTGATCCCGTGTGCACATATCGATGAGGTACCGGTCCAGTCAATGTCGATTCCGTCATGGCCTATCGTAACCGTGCAGACGAGATCGACTGGTTCATCGTAGCCGTCAATCCGCATCGTATTGGTCCAGGTACCTTGCTTCAGTTTGTGAATCTCCGAGAGCATCGCATCCCGTGAGTTGTCTATGATCATCCGACCGACTGAATCGAGATTTCCAATGCCAAATTCGTCCAGCGTTTCGAGCAGGCTGTCACAGCCTGCTTTATTACAGGCAGTCAGTGAATACAGGTCGCCTTCTGCCGATTGCGGATCACGTACGTTGGCGAGCAGGATTTCCAGCATCGTTTCGTTCAGTTTGCCTTCGCGAAACAAATAACCGATCGGCAGATTGATGCCTTCCTCAAATACCTGTCGACCATCAGGACCAAAACCCAGACCTCCAACATCAGCGATATGCGATGTCGCGGCAAACAGCGCAACAGCACGATCTCTCTGGAATACAGGCGTGACGACTGTAAAGTCGTTCAGATGACCCGTGCCATGCCAGGGATCGTTTGTTACCAGCACATCACCCGGTTTCAACACCTGGACTGGATACTTCCTGAGAAAAAAACCGACACTCGCAGCCATAGCATTGACATGTCCCGGAGTGCCCGTAATAGCCTGCGCCAGCATGTTCCCACTGGTATCAAACACACCTGCAGACAGGTCGCCCGCTTCACGTACAGTGGTGGAAAAAGCCGTACGAATCAGTGTCTGGGCCTGTTCCTCGACAACAGCAAGCAGACGATCCCAGATAATCTGCATGCGGATCCGGTTGAGTGCCGATTCATTCATTGCCATCTATTCCTTGCAACGTCATGACAATATATCCATGACTATTGATCTGTGCATGATAACCCGCGGTGACGACTGTCGTTGTCTGGTCCTCAGTAATCAGGGCAGGACCCTCAACCTTCATCCCCGGAGACAGGTCGCTGCGTAGATAGACAGGTACCCTGACCCGTTCTGTGACATCCGGGTCGAACAGAGACTGGCTGGCAATGGGTTCCGGCAATATTGACGACTCATGGCAAGCCGGCGCATCGGCAATGTCTGGCGTCGGTGCTGCAATGGTAAGCGTCCAGCTTAGCGCCTCAATGTCTATGCCCGCAATCGTCTGCCCATAGAGCTTCGTGTATGCTCTTTCGAATTCAGTACGGAATATGTCACCATGCCGATCATCGTAGTCATCGACCGGCAGGTTGACGGCAATCTCATGACCCTGGCCGACATAACGCATGTACGCCTGGCGCGACTCAATGAGATCGTCGCTGTCCGCACCATCGCGTACGACGGCAATCGCTTCACGCTTCATTCCGGTATAGAGGTTGTTAATAAGATCAGCCTGCAAATTCGATAATTTCTGCTGCCGACTGCGTACGACTTCATAGGCGACCGGCGCCAGCAGGAAGCCGACGGCAGACCCCACACCGGCTTCAGTCGGCACGATGATGCGGCGCACTCCGAGCTTTTCACCAAGACGAGCGACATGTAATGGCGCCGCACCACCGAACGCGACGATGTCACGCTGACCAATATCCATTCCGAATTCTGCAGCGTGTGTGCGGGCGGCTGCCGCCATATTTTCATCGACGACTTCACTGATCCCGAACGATGCCATGTCGATTTCGAGATCAAGTATCTGACCGAGATTCTCCTTAATCGCCCTGTTCGACGCCTCAGGATCAAGGGCAAAGGCGCCACCTGCGAAATTCTCGACATGGATTTTGCCAAGCTGTACGTCGGCATCGGTGACCGTCGGTCTGTCTCCTCCTCGTCCATAGGCAGCCGGACCGGGTTCAGAACCGGCACTCTCGGGACCGACCTGTATTCGCAGCAATTTGTCGATGCTGGCAATTGAACCGCCTCCGGCACCGATCTCGACCATTTCAATTACTGGAATCCTTATCGGCAGGCCGCTGCCTTTCTTGAACCTGTAGACGCGGTCGACCTCGAATCGACGCGACATTAACGGCTGTCCCTCATCAATCAGACACAATTTCGCCGTTGTGCCACCCATATCGAATGACAACATTCGATGCAGGCTGAGTTGCCTTGCGATGTGCTGTGAAAGAATGGCGCCGCCAGCCGGTCCGGATTCAACCAGCCGGATTGGAAACTTCGCCGCGGTCTCGAGAGTGGTCAGACCACCTCCCGAAGTCATCATGAGAAATGGACAGCTAAAACCTCGTTCGCGCAGTTCTCCGGCAAGTCGTTCCAGGTATTTCGCCATAAGGGGCCGCACGTATGCATTGGCGCAGGCAGTAGACAGTCGCTCGAATTCACGGATCTCGGGCGCCACTTCGGAGGCGAGTGTTATTGATAAATCTGGCCTTGCAGCACGCAGTATCTCCGCAGTGCGCACTTCGTGTTCCGGGTTGATGAAGCCGTGAAGGTAGCCAATGGCGACACTCTCAATGCCATGCTCATCCAACACGGGCAGAGTCGCGTTAACAGACGCTTCGTCCAGTGGAATCAGGATACGGCCGTCCCGGTCCATCCGTTCACAGACAGGCAGTCGAAGGAAACGCGGAACCAGAGGGATTGGGCGATCGATATTAATATCGTATTGCTCGAAGCGATCTTCGTGCGCCATCTCAAGGGCATCCCGGTGCCCTTCGGTCGTCAGCAATGCGGTTTTTGCCCCGTTACGCTCGATTAAAGCATTGGTCGCAAGCGTCGTCCCGTGAATGATAAGTCCAACATCACCGGCATCGATACCGCTGCTTTCAATGACCTCGGCAATACCCTTGAGCACCGCGTTTCCTGGATGGTCATAGGTTGTCAGAAGTTTGGAAGTAATACGCTCACCACTTCCAAGCTCGAGTACGACATCGGTAAACGTGCCGCCGATGTCGACTGCAAGACGGGCCAGGAGGCTGCCCGAGAACTGCGACCGTAGCGAGGGCGAGACTGATTGAGTCATATTTTTTGGTTATTTGAGGCAAATATTGGACATATTAAACGAAAATAAGCAGAAAATATGGCCATGCAGTAGGTCAGTCTGTTCTCGGACAGCCTCCTGGAGACTGACCTGCTGCTGCGATCATGGCTTACTCGTTGACTGGGGCTCATAGTTTAGCGCCACTTATTCCTAAACTCGAATTGGACAAGTGGCACATGCGCTAACAGTACAATCCTGTCTCGCTGTGTGTCCCTCACCAGGTCTGTCCCTGTCCTGGCTCGGTTTGTGTCCCTGCCGGATTACCCTGCCGTGTTTGTATCCCTGATGCAACTTGGAGTGAATTTAATTTGCAATCCGTCCAAATGGTTCACATTAATCGCATTCGAATCCCGGTATTCGTTATCATTGGCTTACAGTCAGAAATACATACTGATTATCAGTGATTTTCCTGAATAAAAAACTGTTGCGAAAGCAGATGATTCTCATCACCGGGCTGCTTGTTCTTGTTTCAACTCCGGCCATGAGCAGGGAACCCAGTTACGGTTTCGCATATTTTGGTGATCTCAAGTACCCGGAAGATATGATTCACTTCGACTACGTAAATCCGAATGCGCCTAAAGGCGGAACGGCCAGAACTGCCGGCATCGGGACGTTTAATAATCTGAATCCATACGTTGACAAGGGCATCCTGGCTTATTACATCGATCCTCGTATATATTCAATTACTCATGAAACCCTGATGGAAGAGTCGGAAGATGAGTTGGCTTCGTATTATGGCAAACTTGTCAAAAGCATACAGGTCGCAGAGGATTACAGCTGGGTAGCCTACGAGCTGCGCGACAACGCTTACTGGCATGACGGCATGCCAGTCACGGTAGATGATGTGCTCTGGACCTTCGATGCAATTAAAACGGAGGCCTCCATCAGTTGGCGAAGCGCATTCAGCAACATCGACCGCATGGAAAAGACCGGACCCTGGTCCTTTACATTCCACTTCAGTGAATCCGCAGAAAAGAATCCCCAGATAGTCATCCAGACGGCGTTATTCACACCACTGCCAAAACACTATTGGGAAAGTAGAAAGCTGGATGCCACTACCCTTGAACCGCCACTGGGTAATGCCGCTTATCGAATCGGAGAGGTTGACCCTGGACACAAAATTGTCTTTGAACGGGTACAGGATTACTGGGGTAAAGACCTCAATGTCAATAAAGGCGTCAATAACTTTGATCGCATCAAGTTGACTTATTTTTTTGATGTGAATGTTATGTTGCAGGCACTTCGGGCAGGTGTGTTTGATTATTACCGCGACCAGAACGAAAAAACCTTCGCCACCGCCTATGATTTTGTCGGCTACCACAAGGGACTGTTCAAAAAAGAAACCTATACCATGGGTGAATCGTACGGTATGCACTATGGTGTAGTCCTAAACACCCGCAGGGACCCTTTTAAAGATATCCGGGTCAGGGAAGCCTTGACGCTTGCCTATAATTTTGAATGGGCAAACCGTGTGTTCTGGCACGACGGTATGGATCGTAATAACTCCTACTTTATGCGCTCTGGATTACAGGTTAAGGGTTTACCTTCCAGGGAGGAGTTGGCGCTACTGGAACCGTTTCGTGACGATATTCCCGCCCGGGTTTTTACTCATCCCGTTCCACTGCCGAAAAACCATCCATATGGCCGCAATCGTGACACACTGCTGCAATCCGATGCGCTGCTTCAGGAAGCTGGCTGGGTCATCAAGGATTTTCAGCGTATCAACAAAGAAACCGGCGAACTGTTCGAGTTTGAATTCGTTATTTCAACGACCGAGTTTGAACGCATGCTGACACCCTTTGTGGATAACCTGAAACGTCTCGGCATCAACACTGTGCTGCGCAAGGTGGAAAATAATCTCATGATCAACCGGCTCAGGTCCTATGAATATGACGCAACCATGCGCAAGTTCTACACCTACCGGGTTCCCTTCCCGGTGCGTATGCGTAGTCAGTTTACGTCGCAGTACGCGGATCTGCCTAATATGACCAACTACGCCGGGATCAAGAATCCCGCTGTAGATTTCCTGGTCGAAAAAATTGCCCAGGCGACAACAGAACAAGAGATGAAAACTGCGGGACGCGCACTGGACCGGGTGTTGTTATGGGGGTTTTATCTCATACCCGAAGGATATCCTGTCGGGCGTCACATCGTCTATTGGGACCGGTTCGGACACCCTCCCCTGGGGGCTGAACATATGAACTGGTTCGGATTCCCAAAACTTTGGTGGTTTGACGCCGAGAAGAGCGCCCGGGTTGATGCAGGTATCACCGAAATAGAGAACGAATAGGAGTCTGTACTGCGGGCAATCCAGGGAAGATGGCTTTTTGCTTTACGTTCTGGACCAGAACTGTGTGGATGCGATAATTATCAGTGCAAACCCGGAGAGATAATTTCTCTTTACAGACTACAATAGCTTGACGGAAACCCATGAATCCACATAGAATGCGCCGCTTTCCACCTACATGGTCCCCTTCGTCCAGTAGGCCCAGGACACCGGGTTTTCATCCCGGCAACAGGGGTTCGAATCCCCTAGGGGACGCCACCTTATACATCAGGTATCCTTGAGCCAAAGTATGATTGACCAAAAGGTCAACTTTCCAGCTGCCACTTTGTCGGTATCGAAATAAGTGTCAATCGCTTTCTCCAGTCGCTTGAATACGCTGACTAACAGTCGAACGTTAGTACGGTCGAGGCCATCAAATATTTACGCCATACCCCCTCGGTATCAAGGAATCCCACAAGCCGATATACTGTATCCCCCACAAAAAAGTGTACAATTCAGATCAATTCAGATAAAGCAGACAGGAATTGAATTATGACGGCAATATCACCTCTGGACGGCCCGGTAGCAGTTACCGGATGCTCTGGTTTCACTGGCGGACATATGGTCCGTGAACTGGTTCTCCACGGTTACACGGTTCGTGCCTGTATTCGCGATGCCGATTCCTGGCGAGGCAAGGACTGTGTGAACTACCTCGGCCGTCTGCCGAATGTTGGGATCATCAGCGGCTGCGACCTGTTTACAACGGGATCCTATAACAAGGCATTCAAAGACTGCATCGGCGTATTCCATGTCGCTGCTGTTCTGGGAAATTCGGCCGATGGCAAGTCACAGCCCCTTGGCAGTGGCAGAGTATCTCAGGATGTGTACAACGGAGGTATAGTTGGCACAGAGAATGTCATCAACGCCATCAATGCCAGTGGTTCCGTTAAACGATTGGTTTACACCAGTTCAATGGCAGCGGTATCAGGCGCCCGAAGCGGAATTGTGCCCAAAGGCTACGAATGGACGGAAACGGACTGGGCATCCGATGGCGTGGACCCCGAACAATGGCAACAACCCGGAAATGCCTATACCAGAAGCAAGGTGGACACCGAACATCTCATTAATAATGCGGCTGATAACAGCGACGGAGGGTGGGATGCAATCACCATGAACCCGGCCATGATTTGCGGCCCAATCCTGTTTAATGCTCAGGTTGGCCAATGGATTATGCAGATTGGCAAGCTGGCTGGTGGTGAGGAACCGAATTGGCCTTCCAGAAATGACATGTATTACAACATCATCGATGTCCGTGACCTGGTCAAGGCGCATCGACTGGCAGCAGAATCCTCAGTGGACCACAAGGCAACACACGGTGGTCCCCGTTATGTGTTGCACGGCAGTGGCGGTCGATCTGCCGTACGTTTAGGCACTGATGTAACAGAGATCATAAACGAATTTTTCCCGGGTTTTACCCTGGGAAAACCGGTAACGGTCGACGGCAACGGTGAACCGATTACCGTAACCTCCAATGTCCTGAATGACTGTAAAAAAGCGAAATCAGTTCTCGGTGCGACCATCCGTCCCGTTGAAGAAACAATCCGTGACCTCGTTGAGAGTTCAATCGAATTGGGAATCATTACACCTCAAATACAGGCCTGAACAAGTTACGCTCTTTTCGGGTTCAGTCTCGGCCCCAGTACAGGCATACCCGCCGGTGTTTCCATCGTTGCACTGTTGCACAATCGATGAACATCCCTGCGTTCCCTTTCGTTCAATGCATCCGGTATATCGGAAGCAAGATACTCACAGGAAACGGAATGTTTGTCCATCATAGGTCTTACCCAGGAGGGGGTCACAGCATTCAGGAGGGCTATCCGGTCCCGTCCGCTGACATTCAGTTCATGACAGCCACGATGCCATGTTCTTGAGTCATACAGCAGAGCCGCACCGGCTGGAGCTTCCATTTGACGTACATCCTGATGCACCCCCACACCCATGCGGGTTCCACCGCGGTTAATCTCAATCGACGGCCTCTGGCAGAGCCTGTGAGAACCAGGTACATACTGAGTGCCAGCATTTCCCGGCTCGAATCTGTCAACGCAGATATTGAATTGCGCACCAAAAATCGGGGTTTCCGGCCAATATTCGTCCGGGAAAACACCGGGATGATAGGGGTAGTCACTGTGCCAGCCACCTTCCGGGAAAGTGCCTTTTAGCGCTTTGGCTGGTTTTAGAGTAGTGATCACTGGTGAATGGCAGAAGTGAATTTCATCTGTTTCCATATACTGCCGGAGCAGCCATAACGCAACTGGATGGGTAACTGCACGAGCGATATCCGGGGACCAGGACAGTCCATCCCTCATCCAGAATAGTCCGTCATAGACACTCTCATCCGCATGCCTCTGTGCGCGTCTGGCGACAACCTGTTCTTTCAGCCGGTTAATCGCAGATGGCATCAACACCCGCGGCAATAATGTGAGCCCTTCCTGACGTAATTCAGCCAGATGGACCGACGGCAATCGATCTGGCCCGGCATAAAGGTTGAATACACCAGCTGGTTCCCCCCAAGTGCCGGAATCAGTGATTGAGTTGCCTTCCTTATCCTTAAGTTGAAATGACGTCTCCTGCCCGGACTTTGAAGGAATCTCGGAGAGTACTACAGATAAGCTGCCGGTAGCGTTCCTGAGAATGGGACCATCAATGACCCACATGCAATCATCACCAGTATGGGAGCAAACACTGAATACCTCATTGGCGCCACTCAGATACTGACCTGCTGAATTTCCAGCCAGGTAATAGTGAGAATCGCTGTTCATGAAATGGCTTTCCTTAATTCCGGAGATGGAAACTATCGCCTGTTGACGCTGAAGGGTCAAGCCCCTGCACCCAACAAGCCGGCGTTTCCTCCCATTGCAGTAATATTGATCGACACTGTTTTCTCTACCACCAGTCGACTTAATAAGCGCCGGGGTTCTTCTTCACAGATAAGCGGTATTGGTATGTGCCGTTCAAGCATCTGTTTTCGCAGGCTCCAGGCATAGGGCTCCCCCCGGCAAACCACGATAGCCTGAACACCAGGATGCTGACTCGGTGACAAGTCTGGTTTGGCAATCTGGTAAGTGTTTTCCGGCAACCCGGCGGCAAGCCAGCCGGGCAAAAGCTCGTGTAGTTGCAGGTTATTGGTCAAAACCATAACAGGGCACCCGGTCAGCAGCGTCGCGATTACCGGTAAAATTGCAATGTTTGTTTTTTCATCCGTGAACAATAGAGTCAGACCCCTGCCATCGAGTTGTAACCGGTTGTCCTCCCCGGTTGGCCCCGGTAACTGTCGCGGCGCCAGGAACGCAGATGCGGTTTCAATTAACTCGATGGCATCATCAATGACTGCTGAGAGCTGCTCGCGTTCCAGCAGTGTACTGTTTGACAACCAGGTCAGAAAATTTCTGACAACAGTGACCCGCGTCTGCAGAGGTGATTCCAACCATGGACTAGAGGCATCTATCTTATAATCCAGGTTCGTGGGCTCTACATCGATCTGCTTCCCGGTGGGACCATCAGGTCGCAGTCTGATGAGACGATGCAGGTAGTGCGGACCTCCCGCTTTTGGTCCGCTACCGGACAGCCCCCTTCCGCCAAAAGGCTGTGCGCCGACCACGGCGCCAACCATGTCGCGGTTCACATAGATGTTTCCTACCTGTGCACGTTGTGCTATGTGTTGCGCCAGACTCTGATTCCGCGTATGGATGCCAAGGGTGAGACCGTAACCGGTTGCATTAATCTGATCTATTACTGCATCCACTTCATCAGGGCTGTATCGGATCACGTGAACAATCGGCCCAAAGACTTCTCTCGTCAAGATACCGAGGTGTTCTATTTCGTAGAGTCTTGGAGTAAAGAAACTACCGCTGGTCCTGTTGTCGGTACCACAGGCATATATGAGTTGAGCAAGAGGATTGGCGTCCAGGTTGTCACAATGTTGTTCCAGTCTTCCCAGGGCCGGATTGTCTATGACTGGTCCTACATCGGTGCTGATTTCACAAGGGTCGCCAATAACGAGTAATCGCATGGCGCCCGCCAGCATGGTGATGATTTCATCGGCGACATCGTGCTGCAGAAACAGTACGCGCAGGGAGGAGCAGCGTTGCCCGGCACTGTGGAATCCTGAATGGATCACATCAAGCACTACCTGCTCCGGGAGGGCGGTGGAATCGACAATCATCGCGTTCTGACCACCGGTCTCTGCAATCATCGGGACATCAACATCATTCCTGTCTGCCAATGCACGCCTGATCCATCCTGCTGTTTCCGTTGAACCCGTGAACATCACACCCTGAATGCGATGATCCGGTAGCAGGCATTGCCCGGCCAACTCGCCAGGTGATTGAATAATCTGCAGCACATTCCGGGGCAGCCTGCACTCCCTGGCGATACGTAACACCTCCATGGCAATCAGGCAGGTCTGCTCTGCCGGTTTGGCGAGTACCGTGTTACCGGATACAAGGGCTGCAGATACCTGACCGACAAGAATTGCCAACGGGAAATTCCAGGGGCTGATACAAAGGACTGTACCCAGCGGTTGATAATCAGAAGGAATGAATTCAGCCTGCGAGGCGTAATACCGGCAGAAATCTACCGCCTCCCGCACCTCGTCAAGGGCGTCTTCCAGGGTTTTCCCTGCCTCTTTTATGCACAGCGTTACCAGGGTCGACCGATTGCACTCCAGCGCAGCGGCGAGTTCGTTTAGTATTGACGCTCTTTCGGTAATCGGCATCGCCGCCCAGAATCCCACAGCGGCATCTGCTGCCGCTAATCTTTCCCGCATAACAGCTGGCGAGTCTACAGTGACAGTACCAACAATCTCCTCCCGTTTTGCGGGATTAGTGATCACCACGTGCCCATCAGGGAGTTGACCCCCCTTACGGTCCAGAAAACTGCGTTCAATGTCCCGGGTAAGTCGATTCAGCGTGCTTCGGTCTTCAATATCAAGGCCTTCAGAGTTGATCCGTGGCAGATAGAGATCCCTGGGCAAAGGTATTTCGGGATGTCTGGCAACCTGCCAGGAACGAATCTGAGCAGACGGGTCTGCTATCAGCGAGTCCACCGGGACCGACTGATCCACAACGTTATAGACAAACGAAGTGTTGGCGCCATTTTCCAGCAACCTGCGAACCAGGTAGGCGAGCAGGTCTGCGTGTTCGCCAACGGGTGCATAAATCCGGCACGTCAGTGACTCTTCAGTCAAAAGACGGGCATACAATGCTTCTCCCATACCGTGCAGCCGCTGAAACTCGAAGTTCCTCTTCTGTTGTCGGTCAAGTTCAAGAATCATTGCAACAGTGTAGGCGTTGTGGGTTGCAAACTGGGGGTATATCACGTCTCGAGCAGCGAGGAGCCTGCCCGCACAAGCCTGATAGCTGAGATCGGTGGATGGTTTGCGAGTGAACACAGGATAGTCGGCATAACCGCCCTGTTGTGTCCATTTGATTTCCGAATCCCAATAAGCGCCTTTGACCAGGCGTATCATCAAATGCTGGTGACGGAAACGCGCCAGCGCTTCGACCCAGTCCAACACCTGAACCGCCCGTTTCTGGTATGCCTGAACAGCGATGCCGAATCCTTCCCAGGAACCCAGGTCTTTCGCCACGGCATCAATCACATCGAGTGACAGGTTCAGTCTGGATGCTTCCTCCGCATCAATGGTAAAACCAATGTCATATTGCCTCGCCAGATGTACAAGGTCTGACAGTCGTGGTACGAGTTTCCGCATCACACGATCACGTTGCGATTCCTCAAATCGTGGATACAGGGCTGACAGCTTCACCGATATCCCGGGTCCAAGGCAGGGACCGTTATGATTCTGTCTGCCGATGGCTTTAATAGCCCCGGCATACGCATCACGATAGCTTTGTGCATCCGCTTCTGTGACAGCTGATTCACCCAACATGTCATAGGAGTAGTTAAATCCCTTTCTCTGCATTGGTCGTGATCTGTTTAACGCCTCTTTGATGGATTGACCCAGCACAAACTGGTTTCCCATGATGGCCATGGCGTACTTCATAGATGCACGAATGACCGGCTCGCCCAGACGCGCCACAATTCTTTGCAGAATACCCGGGAAATCCTGTCGTTCAGGTGAGATGACTTTGCCGGTCACCAGCAAACCCCATGAAGCGGCATTGACGAACAGCGAATCGCTATGACCCAGGTGCATAGCCCAGTTACCGGAACCAAGCTTGTCGAGAATCAGTTGATCCTGGGTTTTGGCATCTGGAATGCGCAACAGGGCTTCCGCGAGGCACATCAGCACGATGCCTTCTTCGGAAGACAGTGAAAACTCATTGAGCAACGCTTCCACACCTACCCTGCCGGTTCGGTTTTGCCGTATTCCCAAGACTAATTTTCGTGCAGTTGCCGCAATTCTGCGCCTACTCTCCGGGTCAATTTCAGCAAGATCCATAAGTTCACTCAGCACTGCTGATTCTTCCTTACGGAAATACGCGTCGATCTTTAGCCGATGCGGGTCCAGCAGCGTGGTGTCGTTGTTCATCAGGGTCTTAATCATTCTTATCTACAGCAATTCTATATTGTGTGGATGACTAAAACCTGGCCTTTTTTACCGAAAAAAAAGGGCTCATCCCGGGAGGGATGAGCCCTTTTAAAATCAATGCCTGACAATGTCCTACTCTCACACCGGGAATCCGGCACTACCATCGGCGCTGTGCAGTTTCACTTCTGAGTTCGGTATGGGATCAGGTGGTACCTGCACGCTATTGTCGTCAGGCAAACTGGTTGCCAGAACCTTGCATCCGCAAGGACAGCGAATCATTTAATCAAAGTGGAACAAGTGTTTTGTCTGTTTGTAACCAATTTTCATGCAGACTTCCTGCATTCAAGGCATATCTGTTGAATATATTCAAAAATATGGTCAAGCCTCACGAGCAATTAGTACGGGTTAGCTCAACGCCTCACAGCGCTTACACATCCCGCCTATCAACCTCGTAGTCTTCGAGGGCTCTTCAGGGGACTTAAAGTCCCAGTGAGATCTAATCTTGAGGGGGGCTTCCCGCTTAGATGCTTTCAGCGGTTATCCTTTCCGAACGTAGCTACCCGGCAATGCAATTGGCATCACAACCGGAACACCAGAGGTTCGTCCACTCCGGTCCTCTCGTACTAAGAGTAGCTCCTCTCAAATCTCAAACGCCCACGGCAGATAGGGACCGAACTGTCTCACGACGTTCTAAACCCAGCTCGCGTACCACTTTAAATGGCGAACAGCCATACCCTTGGGACTGGCTTCAGCCCCAGGATGTGATGAGCCGACATCGAGGTGCCAAACACCGCCGTCGATGTGAACTCTTGGGCGGTATCAGCCTGTTATCCCCGGAGTACCTTTTATCCGTTGAGCGATGGCCCTTCCATACAGAACCACCGGATCACTATGACCTAGTTTCCTACCTGCTCGACGTGTCTGTCTCGCAGTCAAGCACCCTTATGCCATTGCACTCAATGCATGATTTCCGACCATGCTGAGGGTACCTTCGCGCTCCTCCGTTACTCTTTAGGAGGAGACCGTCCCAGTCAAACTACCCACCATACACTGTCCTTAACCCGGATAACGGGTCGAAGTTAGAACCCCAACGTTATCAGGGTGGTATTTCAAGGACGACTCCACGCAATCTGGCGACCACGCTTCAAAGTCTCCCACCTATCCTACACAGATAAAATCAGAGTCCAGTGTAAAGCTGTAGTAAAGGTTCACGGGGTCTTTCCGTCTAGCCGCGGGTATACGGCATCTTGACCGCAAATTCAATTTCACTGAGTCTCGGGTGGAGACAGTGTGGCCATCGTTACGCCATTCGTGCAGGTCGGAACTTACCCGACAAGGAATTTCGCTACCTTAGGACCGTTATAGTTACGGCCGCCGTTTACCGGGGCTTCGATCATGAGCTTCGCAAAAGCTAACCCAATCAATTAACCTTCCGGCACCGGGCAGGCGTCACACCCTATACGTCCACTTACGTGTTTGCAGAGTGCTGTGTTTTTAGTAAACAGTCGCAGCCACCTGGTATCTTCGACCGCTCTCAGCTCAGGGAGCAAGTCCCATCACCAAAAGCGGCGCACCTTCTCCCGAAGTTACGGTGCCATTTTGCCTAGTTCCTTCACCCGAGTTCTCTCAAGCGCCTTGGTATTCTCTACCTGACCACCTGTGTCGGTTTGGGGTACGGTTTGCAATTACCTGAAGCTTAGAAGATTTTCCTGGAAGCATGGCATGAACCACTTTTCGGGTACGTTGACCCGATTCGTCATCACATCTCAGCCTCAGGGATCCGGATTTGCCTGAATCCCCAGCCTACATGCTTAAACGCAGCACCAAACAGCGCGCTGGTCTAGCCTTCTCCGTCTCTCCATCGCAGTAATTACAAGTGCAGGAATATTAACCTGCCGCCCATCGACTACGCGTTTCCGCCTCGCCTTAGGGGCCGACTAACCCTATCCTGATTAGCATGGGATAGGAAACCTTGGTCTTCCGGCGGGGAGGTTTTTCACCTCCCTTATCGTTACTCATGTCAGCATTCGCACTTCTGATACCTCCAGCATGCTTCGCAACACACCTTCACAGGTTTACAGAACGCTCCGCTACCGCGTGTAATCGCGAACGACTACACACCCGCAGCTTCGGTACACAGTTTGAGCCCCGTTAAATCTTCCGCGCGGGCCGACTCGACTAGTGAGCTATTACGCTTTCTTTAAAGGATGGCTGCTTCTAAGCCAACCTCCTAGCTGTCTATGCCTTCCCACATCGTTTCCCACTTAACTGTGATTTTGGGACCTTAGCTGGCGGTCTGGGTTGTTTCCCTTTCGACGACGGACGTTAGCACCCGCCGTCTGTCTGCCATGATTACACTCACTGGTATTCGGAGTTTGCATCGGTTTAGTAAGCCGGGATGGCCCCCTAGCCGAAACAGTGCTCTACCCCCAGTGGTGAAACATGACGCTCTACCTAAATAGATTTCGCGGAGAACCAGCTATCTCCAGGCTTGATTAGCCTTTCACTCCTAGCCACAGCTCATCCCCTCATTTTTCAACATAAGTGGGTTCGGGCCTCCAGTCCGTGTTACCGAACCTTCACCCTGGCCATGGATAGATCGCCTGGTTTCGGGTCTATTCCCTGCAACTGAGTCTTCAGCCGAGGCTGAAGACAACGCCCTGTTAAGACTCGGTTTCCCTACGCCTCCCCTAAACGGTTAAGCTTGCTACAGAAAATAAGTCGCTGACCCATTATACAAAAGGTACGCCATCACCCGGCAAAAGCCAGGCTCTGACTGCTTGTACGCATACGGTTTCAGGATCTATTTCACTCCCCTCTCCGGGGTTCTTTTCGCCTTTCCCTCACGGTACTTGTTCACTATCGGTCAGTTGGGAGTATTTAGCCTTGGAGGATGGTCCCCCCATCTTCAGTCAAAGTTTCACGTGCTCCGACCTACTTGTTGCAAACCTGGTTCTTGTACTGAGTTTTCGGGTACAGGGCTATCACCTTGTATCGCCGGTCTTTCCAGACCGTTCCCCTGACTCGGTACATAAAGATTGCTGGCTGGTCCCCGTTCGCTCGCCGCTACTGGGGGAATCTCGGTTGATTTCTTTTCCTCCGGGTACTTAGATGATTCAGTTCCCCGGGTTAGCTTCAGTACCCTATGTATTCAGGTACAGATAGCCCGCAAGCGGGCTGGGTTTCCCCATTCGGACATCTCGGGATATAGTGCTTGTTTGTCAGCTCTCCCGAGCTTATCGCAGACTACAACGTCCTTCATCGCCTCCAACTGCCTAGGCATTCACCGTATGCGCTTATTCGCTTGACCATATATCTGAATATACTCCTTATATTTCAGAGCACATCTGTCATACATGTCACCGGATATTTCGCTTGAATGTTTCGAACTCCGAGTATCATCGTCGCAAAGACTTCTGATACTCAAAATTACAAATGATACGTGTTCTCTGGAAAGAATCCGCAGAATGTCGTTTAATTTTTCTGCAGATTATGAGAACACAATTTCATTTACGGATGTCTTATTGTTGCTGAATACCTGATACATACTTCCATACTGCGAACAGACTTCCACATGTATTCCATATTCAGCTACAGACTTTATCACTGTTCCACTTTGTTAAAGAACCAATCGGTTAAAGAACCTGTCGGTTAAAGAACCAATCGTGCCCCGAAGGGACACTGCAACTATAATCAGTTGCTCTGACCGAAACGCCAGAAGTCATATGACTTTGATAATCCTGACCGTAAACAACCTGCCGTTGTTCAAGGCAAATCCATATGACTTCTGATGTCCAGAGAGATAAGGAAACAGACAAGAGGTGTGAGTACTTGTAGAGATTGCATTCAGTTAAGGAGGTGATCCAGCCGCAGGTTCCCCTACGGCTACCTTGTTACGACTTTACCCCAGTCATGAACCACACCGTGGTGACCGTCCTCTTCCTCCGAAAAGGAAGTTAAACTAGCCACTTCTGGTGCAACCCACTCCCATGGTATGACGGGCGGTGTGTACAAGGCCCGGGAACGTATTCACCGCGACATGCTGATTCGCGATTACTAGCGATTCCGACTTCATGGAGCCGAGTTGCAGACTCCAATCCGGACTACGAAAAGTTTTTTGGGATTTGCTCCACCTCGCGGTATTGCGACCCTCTGTACTTCCCATTGTAGCACGTGTGTAGCCCAGGCCGTAAGGGCCATGATGACTTGACATCATCCTCTCCTTCCTCCGGTTTGTCACCGGCAGTCTCCTTAAAGTTCCCACCCGAAGTGCTGGCAAATAAGGATAAGGGTTGCGCTCGTTACGGGACTTAACCCAACATCTCACGACACGAGCTGACGACAGCCATGCAACACCTGTCACAGAGTTCCCGAAGGCACCGATCCATCTCTGGAAAGTTCTCTGGATGTCAAGGCCTGGTAAGGTTTTTCGCGTTGCATCGAATTAAACCACATGCTCCACCGCTTGTGCGGGCCCCCGTCAATTCACTTAAGTTTTAATCTTGCGACCGTACTCCCCAGGCGGTCTACTTATCGCGTTAGCTGCGCCACTAAAAGGTCAAGCCTCCCAACGGCTAGTAGACATCGTTTACGGCGTGGACTACCAGGGTATCTAATCCTGTTTGCTCCCCACGCTTTCGCACCTCAGTGTCAGTATCGATCCAGGGGGCCGCCTTCGCCACTGGTATTCCTCAGAATATCTACGCATTTCACCGCTACACTCTGAATTCTACCCCCCTCTATCGTACTCCAGTTCGTCAGTTTGGAATGCAGTTCCCAGGTTAAGCCCGGGGCTTTCACATCCCACTTAATAAACCACCTACGTGCTCTTTACGCCCAGTAATTCCGATTAACGTTCGTACCCTCCGTATTACCGCGGCTGCTGGCACGGAGTTAGCCGGTACTTCTTCTGTAGTTAACGTCATTTCACCGGGCTATTAACCCGGCTGATTCCTTGCTACTGAAAGTGCTTTACAACCCTAGGGCCTTCTTCACACACGCGGCATGGCTGTGTCAGGGTTTCCCCCATTGCACAATATTCCCTACTGCTGCCTCCCGTAGGAGTCTGGGCCGTGTCTCAGTCCCAGTGTGGCTGATCGTCCTCTCAGACCAGCTATGGATCATCGCCTTGGTGAGCCTTTACCTCACCAACAAGCTAATCCAACGCAGGCTCCTCCAATAGTGCGAGGTCCGAAGATCCCCCGCTTTCCCCTGTAGGGCGTATGCGGTATTAATCCGGGTTTCCCCGGGCTATCCCCCTCTACTGGGTAGATTCCTACGCGTTACTCACCCGTTCGCCACTCGTCAGCCGGAGCAAGCTCCGCTGTTACCGTTCGACTTGCATGTATAAGGCCTGCCGCCAACGTTCAATCTGAGCCATGATCAAACTCTTCAATTAAAGTTGAAGCTTTCCTGGTCCCCTCGATACACCCTTTTGAGGCTCACTTGGTTCACAGTTGCGAATTCAGTTCGCAAATCTTTTACAAAATGGTGAATGTTAATCCTGCCAGGTTTACACCCGACCTGTTCGCCAAAAGACAAACACCCATTTTGTTCGGCACTAAATTACCGTCATCTAGTAAGTATCACTCAATAAATTGTCAGTAACCTGATGCTGATGTTCACACAATCAACTATCAAGTACCCACACCTATTGTCTGTTTTCCAATTGTTAAAGAGCTTACCGGAGCGCAAAAAAATCCGCGCTGATATTTCATTCAACGGGATATAGACTTTTTTGTTATCCGGTTGGCGCATTCGCCATCGGATCACTGTCCAGTGGTCCGACTCGTCCACACAGGTCGAGATGACGAAGTATACGCGCTCAACCTCCATTTACAAGCATTTTTCCAATATAAATTTCCCCAACTGCATTTCTCCAACAGTTATTTCCAGCCAACAGTGATACTTCTCTGTCGACCTCGACACAGGTTATGACTCTGTCCGAATGCCTGTTTCACGTTAGAATGGTAACATTGTCACAGGTTCATCAGGTCCAGGGTCAGCACACAGGCATCAAATGAACATCCTCAGACTGCTTCGGGCATTACTTGGCACAGACGTTGTTGTCGCAATCATATTGATCCTGATTGCAACACTGCTAATCGCGTTTGTCTCTCTTTACCTGGCCTGGCTGACTTACGAAGACCGTTACGGCATCAGCTTTATGGATTTTGTCAGAATCACCTTTTAGTATCACCGGCCAGTCCCAAATATACTGGGGTCAGAGTAAAGTGCCGGAGTAAAATGAATTTTACTCCGGCACTTTACTCTGACCCCGGGTTCTCAATCAGTCTCGCCCTCGCTACGGTCGCAGTTCTCGGACAGCCTCCTGGTATCACCGGCCAGTCCCAAGCAAGTCTTGATACTGGGAGAATCTCGTATCCTGACGGGTGATGATCTCCAGTACACACACTTTACCTTCCCTGTTCTGCTTCCATGCTTCCCGCAACGCAGGCGCAACCGCAGCCGGATCTTCTACCTTGATGCCGTGAGCACCCAGTGCCCTGCCAACTTCCGCGTATTCACCGGTCTGGTTACCGGCGCCATACTTCTGCATGGCGGTAGGCATACTCTTGTTGTATCCGCCCATAGTGGAATTATTGACTATAACGGACGTTATCGGTACTTCGGCGCGCACGGCAGTTTCAATATCCAGACCTGTATGCCCGAATGCAAGATCACCCATGAAGTTCATACAAAATTTTGAGGGGTCGGCAATTCTGGCGCCGATCATCAAAGGAATACCGTAACCAAGGTGTGTGGTTTTACCCCAGCCAATGTACCCTCGCGGTGCCGTTGCCCGGTAGAACGGCATGATCTGATCCCGGGGATTGCCCGCATCATGAGTCAGGATGGTGTTTTGGTGATCTACCGTCTTGTTGATTTCATTGATAACCCGATAGGGGTTGATGGGTATTTCATTGGAATTGAGCAACGGCGCCCACTCATCCAGCCAGTCTGCACGGCCCTGGGCTATTTCATCGACCAGGACTTGATCTGTTTCACGGCCAGTTTCGCCAATAGCGGCTTTCACTTCGTCGATAATCATTTCCAGGGTCAGTCTGGCATCTCCTATCAAACCGATATCCACGGTATAGTCTTTGTTGATATCCTCTGCAGAAACCGTCGAATGAATCAGTGTCTTACCATCGGGAATATCGATACCAAAAGTAGTACGAGTAAGACCGGAACCCACAGCAAGAACCACGTCTGACTCGCCCAGCCATTTGAATACATTCCTGGGTGCTGTCCGGTTCGCGGAACCCAGTGCCAGTGGATGGGAATCCGGTAACGCACTCTTGGCTTCCATGGTCGTGATGACAGGAATCTGGGTGAGTTCAGCCAACTGCCTGAGTTCTTCCGTGGCATCAGCATAAAGAACACCCTGACCAGCCCAGATAACCGGCCTTCTGGCGCCCAGTAACGCTTTCACTGCATCCTGGACATCACCTCTGCCGGGTGCATAGGTAAACTTTCTGGATGGCTGATAGTTCATGGCATGTTCCGGTACATCACGACCACATACATCAGGATGCATTTCTACCAGTACAGGGCCTGGTCTTCCATGTTTAACCGCATGAAATGCCCGCTGAATCTGGATTGCCACGCGGTCCGGTCGGTCTATGGACAAGGCTTCCTTGGTAATGTGCGCATAATTGCGGGTTGCTGAGAAATTGGGCTTTACGTCGTATCCTTTAAGTCCCGCACCAAGTGGCATGTAGATCATCGGAACTGCTTCCCCATAAGCCTGGGCTATGCCGCCAAAAGAGTTCTCAACGCCGGGACCGGACTGGGATGCATAAATGCCCGGCACCTTGCCGCGCATGGTACGGGCATAGCCATCCACGGCGTTGATTGCGCCACGTTCCTGTCGAAAGACTATGGGACGGATGCCGACTTTTGCCACTGCTTCTATAAGTGGATTCGCCGGAAAACATCCCATCCAGCCAACTCCCTCCGCCTTCAGGCATTGTGCGATAAAATCAAAACCGTTCATGTATTCCTCTCCTGTTCAAGTGGTTTGCAGCAAAGCAGCTAATCAAGAATAACAGAAATGATTGAAAGTTTTTTTATAGAGCAGCCATAAGGTTGTAAAGTAGTCCTGTGTAATCTATTTTTTATGTTGAATACTGAAAACAGGATTTTTCGACATCAGGATATATCATGCTTTCTTCTTTCTGCTGTCAATAGCCTTTAGCATCAGTGCTGACGATTGCGAGCAGCATACCCCCGGGCTTTCACAGTTAGAGCCAGCCTCCTGGGGGCTCGATACCCATAACACCCGATTGCAGACCAATTCGACCATAGATGTGAGCAATGTTTCAGGGCTTCAACTCAAATGGGTTTACGGTCTTGCAAACAATATTCCACGTTCTTTCCCCCTGGTCACGGAAGACACGATTTTCATAGGGGATGCCGGCTTTGGCGTCGTTGCTCTGGACCGGGAATCCGGCTGCGTTCGCTGGACGTACGAAGCCCAGGGAATCGCAAGTGCCATCCTGCACAGACGAAACGGCAACGATGTGACGCTGTATGCCACTATAAGGGATAAGGGTATCGTTGCCCTTGATGCTGTCAATGGTAATCATTTATGGCTGGCAGCACCGGGGGATAATCCGATTCCCATGTATTCCGGGACACCGCTCGTTTATGCAGATGACATCTTTGTCCCTCTCTCATCGGCGGAAGTTGGCTATGCCATGAGTCCCTTCTATGGTTGTTGTGAAACCAGTGGTGGTATGGCATCTATCAACGCAGCCACGGGACAGACAAACTGGTATACACGCACCATCAAAGAACAGCCTGAGATTACCGGTCGACGATGGTTTTTTATCGAAACCCATGGACCCTCCGGTGCACCTGTCTGGAGTGCGCCTATGCTCGACCCGAAGAGAGGACTTCTTTTTTTCGGCACCGGACAGAATTACAGTCATCCAGCAAGCAAAACCAGTGACGCCATTTTCGCAGTCAATGTACATGATGGTACGACACGCTGGATTCACCAGTTTACCGAGAACGATGCTTATAACCTTGCCTGTAATGTTGGCTTGCCTAATTGTCCCGACCCCGTGGGACCCGATGTCGATTTTGGTGCGCCTCCAGTTTTGGCTACGCTTCCGGATGGCCGGGACATTCTACTCGCCGGACAAAAATCCGGCCACGTTCATGCCATGAATCCGGACACGGGTGACCTGGTCTGGCAACGTAAGCCTGGTCGGGGTGGTGCTCTGGGAGGTGTGCACTGGGGACTGGCAGTCAACAATCAACGATCCCTGGTTTTTGTGCCCATCAGTGATGTCTGGACCGGAGATTTAACCGGCAAGGGTGAACCGGCACCCGGTCTCCATGCTCTGGATATTGAGACTGGAGAAACCCGTTGGTTTCACAATCGGAGTTCCCGATGCGCTGAACGGTACTGCTGGGGCGGCATATCCGCTGCAATTACAGCAACCACAGATCTGGTTTTCATTGGTTCCATGGATGGAATTATCGAGGCGGTGAACGCAGAATCAGGAGAAGTCTTATGGAAACATGACACCTGGCAGCAATACACCACCATTAATGGCGTAGAAGCCGTGGGTGGCGCCATTGACGCACATGGTCCGATGCTGGTGGATGATCTGCTGATTGTCTCATCCGGCTACGGAAGTTACGATCAAAAGCCTGGGAACGCCTTGCTGGTATTCCAGCTTCCGGAAGATGACCAATGAACGGTAGTGACGAACTTGCCAGTCGGAGTCGCAGGTTATCAGCAACCCTGCTGGACCTTATCCTTCGTACATCCATCATCAGGCTAAAATGACAAAATGTGGTTGCGACTATGAGACAATATTTCCTGATAATGGTATTGGGGTTTTTCAGCGGCTGTAATGCTGAACAGCCACCGCATCCCTGGCTCCACGAACTTGACGCCGATGACGGGGTAAAGTCATCCGGTCTGAGGTTGATGTCTCTGGAACACGGTCTCCATGCCCTGGAAAGAGCAAACGACAGTCCACAGGATACGATACTGGCAGGCGTGCATGGTTATGCCAGTGAAGGCTATGAATGGGTTTACCCATTGCAGAAAATGGATTCGGAACGAACCTCTACCTATTATTATCGCTGGGACTATAAACAATGTGCAGAACCGTCTGCTGATTCTTTACAGACTGCTCTGGGAGAATTGCTGAAGGCTGAACCCGGAATCAAACATGTCCAACTGGTGGGGCACAGTTACGGAGGAATTCTGGTCTCTCTTCTGGTTGAGAACTGGACATACGGGATTCCCATTGAAATACACGCCGTAGCCGCACCACTGGCAGGCATGGGGGAATTGACTCAACACTGCGGTTACATGCCGCCGGACACCGTGGCCGACAATGTCACATTTTTCCAATGGCGAACACGCCATCACCTCGATAACGCATTCAAGAATCTCGATGTTGACCCCCAGATTATAAATCTCCCTGCCGCCAGCATCATTGAATTACCGGATACCTACCGCGGACGGCGTCTGGGTCACAACTGGTCACTTAGCTGGGTAGCGGACGAACTCGCCACTAATATTGATGACACATTCCTCAAGTGACATGTTCTGTGATACGTTAGTGCTCTTTCACCGTAGAGCATAATAACCATGACTCATTCCACTCTGCCCACTGGCGACGCAAAGGCACTGGGATTCGACCCGGACAGACTGGCGGGAATTGCACCGGCAATGCAGCAATTCATAGATGATCGGAAGGTCCCCCATCTGGTAACCCTGATTACCAGAAAGGGGCAGATCGTTCATCTGGACGCTCGCGGGGTAATGGACTTTGAAAGTCGGAAACCAGTCAATACCCACACCCTTTTCCGGTTGTATTCCAACTCCAAACCCATAGCCGGCGTGGCAACTTTGATCCTGTACGAAAACGGTGTACTGACACCGGATGATCCAGTTTCAAAGTTCGTTCCGGAACTGGCTGACCTGCGCGTACAGGGTCCGGATATGCTCATGTCGGAACCCGCACGGCGCAACATTACCATCAGGGACTGTCTGACCAATACCACCAGTCTGAATACACCTGCCACCATGCCCATGAGCTTTCAGGAACAGTATCGGGATGCTCTGCAAACCCTTGGCTGGATCGACAGAGAAGAAGGTGCGTCCAGCAAGATCAGCACCAGCGAACGCATGGCGGCCATTGCCCGGATTCCGCTTGCCGATCATCCCGGTCGGCGCTTTGTCTATCACGTTGGATACCCCATTCTGGGCGCTGTTCTGGAGGCGGCAGCGGGACAGAATATGGGTCAGTTCTTCAAAGAACAGATTTTCGACCCCTTAGGCATGACTGATTCTGATTTCTACCTGCAGGATGGCTGGCTGGACCGGTTTCCAACCTGCTATATCCCGCGAAATGTAGACGGGAATATGCAACTTGTCGTGCAGGAAGATCCGGCAACCAGCGAAAAGAACGGTCCGCCGGTCAACTTTGGCGTTGGCGGCGATGCAGGGGGTGTTCTCTCGACGGCCACCGACTATGCAAGATTTGGTCAGATGTTGCTGAATGGCGGAGAACTTGATGGCAACAGAATTCTGGGCAGAAAAACCGTCGATTATATGCGCGGGAACCATACAGGCGACATGTTGATCCCGATGACCGGGCGTGGCTTTCACTTTGGCCTGGGCGCCGCTGTTTATCACGGTGAAAACGCCCGGCCTCTGCTCCGGTCACGGGGCACCTTCGGATGGGGTGGCGCCGCGGGTACCACAGCCTTTTTCGACCCGGTTGAAGAGATAGTCGGTGTCTGTTTTACCCAGGTCGTGCAGCACGGCAGTATGCCTGAGAATAATTATCAGGAGAACTTTCAACGATTGGTGTATCAATCACTGGTATGAATCAGAACAATTGTTCTGGCAATCTGCCGTAATAACCTGGAAATATTACGGGCAGAAATACTGGTGTATGACTATAAAACCAATATCCCGATCTGGGAGGCTGTCCGAGAACAGACTGACCTACTGCGGACAAGCCTGATTGGCCATATTTTCCGCTTATTTTCGTTCAATATGTACAATATTTGCCTCAAATAACCAAAAAATATGACTCAATCAGTCTCGCCCTCGCTACGGTCGCAGTTCTCGGACAGCCTCCTGGGCTTGAGTGGAAATTACCTGGCTCGTATGGTAAAAAGGTGCTTTCATCTCAAGGGGAAAATACATGTTACACGATATTGTTATTCGTGGTGGTGGCATAACAGACGGGACAGGTGCGGAACCGGTCCATGGTGATCTTGCCATCGACGATGGTTTGATTACAGCAGTCGGGGAAGTAAGCGGAAAAGGACAACAGGAGATCGATGCCCAGGGCCATATTGTAAGCCCCGGCTTCATTGACCTGCACACTCACCTTGATGCACAGATCGGCTGGGACCCTGCAATGACCCCGGTTAGCTGGCATGGCATCAGTACAGTATTGATGGGTAACTGTGGTGTCACTTTCGCTCCCTGCAAACCATCTGATCGGGAATTACTCGCCGGCATGATGGAAACGGTCGAGGATATTCCCAAAAACGCTATCCTGACCGGTCTTCCGTGGAGCTGGGAAGGTTACGGCGGTTATCTGGATGCTATTGAAGAATTAAATCCATCATTGAATGTCGTCGGTATGGTTGGCCACTGTGCTGTCCGGTTTTATGTGATGGGTGAACGCGGGGTAGAAGAAGCAGCGTCTGAAGATGAATTGAAGCAAATGGCACAAGTCGTCGGTCAATCAATCGACGAGGGTGCAGCAGGTTTTTCAACCAATCGATATCCACCGCACAAATTGCCGGACGGGCGATCAATACCAGGTACTTATGCCGACCCCAGAGAATTGGAAATCATAGGTAAGGAAGTCGGCGCCCGAAACGCAATAATGCAGGCCGTTGGCGCTGATGCCAATGTTCTGCACAGGATGGCCGATGCAACCAAAGGCAGGATACTGTTCAGCTACGGTGGCGCCAATGAACCAGGATCCGGAAAGTTACAGTCTGACAACCTCGACAAGATTTGCGAAGGACGTGACATTACCGCAATTACGCAGGTACGGGGATCCGGTTATACATTCGGATTGCAATCCAACATCCCATTTTTGGGTGGAACCTGGGACAAGCTGAGACAGATGCCGTTTGAGGATCGTCTGAAGGCTGTCAATACCACGGAAATCTACGACAAGCTGGTTGCAGAAGGGAAACAGGAAGGTGCTACCCGCATTCCCGTACAACGTGTTTACTACATGGGTTCCGGTGATGTCCCTGACTACGCTGTTGATAACGACCAGCATTTGCAAGCTGTTTCCAGGGCAGCCGGAGAGCACTACGTTGAAACCTTCCTTCGCCTGTCGAAAGAAAGTAACGGCCGGGGTCTGTGGAACTTTAGAATGTTCAACATGAGTCTTGATGAACTGGGTGATCTGTTCCAGAACAAGAACATCTTCCCAAGTCTTGGTGATGCCGGAGCACACGTATCACAGATCATGGATGCCGGCTGGTGCAGTTTCGTATTATCCTACTGGATGCGAGAACGCAAGCTGTACACCATGGGTGAAGGTATTCGCCGTTTGACTTCCGGTCCCGCGCGGGTTCTGGGTCTGTCAGACCGCGGTACGCTGGCAGTTGGCAAACGCGCTGACATTAACGTTTTCGACTTTGAAAAAGTCAGCGAATTACAACCGGTTCTGGTATACGATTTTCCAGGAGGCGCGCCTCGTTACATCCAGAAAGCACAGGGCTACAAGGCTACGGTCATCAATGGAGAGATCAACCTCCTGGATGACGAACTCACGGGTGCTCGTGCCGGTATGGTTCTGCGTCATGGACGTATTTGACAATAATCCCGGTCACAAGGTGGTTTTCTGAGCCAGGATTGTCACATCTTAAGAACGTACAGCCGTTCAATATCCGCTCGAACCGCCTTTGTCTTGTTTATCCATACCCGCAACAGCGCGTTCCCTGGGTGCACTGTCATATGCACCGCGGAAATCACGAAACGGTCCGTCACGCCATTCAAGTGCTGCCTTGAGACCGTCATCACGCATTCGCCGTCCCCACTCGGCAGCCGCTGCACGGGCAGAAGACAACGCCTGAATTTCGGTACCCGAATGCAGCCCCTGACGAATTCCCATGGTTTCATACTGGCGATTCACCGCGCGTTTCGAATACATCAGCATTTCATTGTCAATATGAGCCATGCGTCGAGCAAATTTCTCGGTAAATTCACCAAGTTCCTCTTTGGGCACTGCATAGTTCGCCCAACCCAGATCAACCATATTGGAGCCAGAGAATGAATCACCCACATAGGCAAATTCACGAGCCTTTGCCGGTGACAAGTGCCATGGCGTCCATATCATATCCATCGTGGTCATCGCACGTACTGGCGGATATCCGATTTGGGCATCCTCGGCCACAATCCTGAAATCACAACTGGTTGCAAGTTCAGTTCCTCCGGCCAGACAATGCCCCTGGATCTGAGCCACAACCGGTTTCGCCAATTCCCAGATAATCCAGTTGGCCATCACCACATGCCGAGCCCACTGATTTACCCCGGGATGCATGGACCCGGTGTCCGGTAATCTGGACCGTGAACTGACGAATTTGTCGTCATCGGCAGCCCGTGCGGGAGTCAAATCATAACCGGCTGAAAAAGAGCGCCCGTTGGCGCGCAGAATAATGACACCCACTTCTTTGTCGTGTTCAGCTTCCCGCATGGCATCCATGACTTCCGCCCGCAGGTTGTTGGATAGTGCATTCAGCTTTTCTGGTCGGTTGAGTGTAATAAAGGCCAGACGCCCGTCTGTTTCATATAGAATGTCGTTATATTCTTCCAAGTTAAATTCCTAAAGTGTTATTCAATAGTCCAGAGGTAAAAATCCTTTAATTCCACCACTATGTCAAACCTAAATATTATGAACACGGGTGTCATTGCGGTATTATCATGATTCGAGCGACCTTAATAGGTGTTAAACCCATTTGATGTTTCGCCTGGTTTATATTCTGGCAGTGATCCTGCTTTGCCCAAGTACACTCTATGCGGCAGAGTCTTCCCTTCCCCGCGACATGGAACCTCTTGAATATACCGTCCGTTCCGGCGACACGCTCTCGGAAATCGCCATTAGATTTGATGTCGGATTAAGGTTTTTAAAACGGCTCAATAATCTGAAAAGTGACACGATCCGGCCTGGACAAAAACTCCGACTGCGTCCAACATCACAGGAAGAAGCCGTTCATGTGATTCAGGCAGGCGATACTCTCTCATCCATCGCTTTACACTATCGCGTCTCTGTCAATGATATACGCCACATAAACGGCATCAGAGGAGATCGGATATATATCGGGCAGAAGCTCCGGCTGAGAGAGGCCAATAGTGCCGTTCACATTGTCGAACGTGGAGACGCACTTTGGGAAATCTCCCGGGCATACGGCATCAGCGTCAACCAACTCAAAGAACTGAATGGACTCAGCTCGAACCGAATCTACCCCGGCCAGGAACTCAAACTCAGCAATACCCCATCCGGCCGGCGGGCTACTTATACTGTGCAGGCGGGCGACTCCCTCGGGCAGATAGCACGTCTGCACCAGATGAGTCTTGCTGAAATCATCCGCATCAACGAGTTAAAGAGGACCATTATTCATCCCGGAGACTTACTCAAGGTACGGCCCATGCGCTGGTTGGAACTCTCCGAAATTAACTGGGCTGCACTCCAGGTCAACCGCGCACCCAAAATCAATCTTGGAAACGGTCCTTACTATTACTCCCGTCCTCGCAAGACGGATCAGTTGAGCAAGACCTATTACGAAGACCATCCGAGTTCGCCTCGCCAGACATATCGACAGGCCGCACTCCTGTGGCAGGACTTTGAACGCAAAGTCGATAGTATGGGACAGGTAAGCAACCAATTGGATGGCTGGCACATCGTCATTGATCCAGGCCACGGTGGACTCGACCCGGGTGCTCTTGTCTCAACTCTCGACGGCAATGGCAACAGGATCTACATCGTTGAGGACGAATATGTCTTTGATATCGCGATGCGGGTTTATGTGCTGTTGCGTCTGCACGGGGCTCAGGCCACCCTGACCCTGCTCAGCCCCAATCATCTGATCCGGCAAAATCTGCCGCCGAGTATGACCTTTGTCAACGAAAAAAATGAAGTCTATAACTCGGAATCCCACAACCGGAGTAACAGACGCAGCGACTGGCCACGCGGCAGAAATCTCAAAACGCGGGTAAGCATCGCCCAAAAGGCATTTAAAAACACTGCTCGAGGCAAACGGGTCTTCCTTTCCATTCATGCCGATATCGACGCAAAGTCACCGGAAGCACCGCTTGTTCTTTACTATGAAGGACGGATGGGTATTGATAGGACCTCACGTCAATTTGCCCGCGCCCTGCTTCCCGCTCTGGGGGCTGGCGCCCGTGTCCGTGGTCAGGGACTTGGCGTCCTGCGCAACAACCCGGCGGATGTCAAGGTCCTGATCGAACTGCGCAATATGGCTTACCGTGACCACATTTGGGCACTGCGTTTTGAGGACCTGCGGCAACGGGACTCCGAAAAAGTGCTGCGTGGACTTCTGGACTTTGCTAAACGCGCCAAGAGCTGAGTATTCTTTACATGATTTTATCCCGAAATAGCGGATTGTCATCAGACGACCGACATACAGGAAGTTAAAGAATGAGAATTGTTTCCCTGTTGCCGAGTACTACCGAAATTGTTTGCTCTTTGGGGCTTGTTGATCAGCTCGCTAAAGCACTGATCAACTCTGCATCCTTACTGACACGCCTTAATCGAATACACAGCAGGCATGCGGCAATCCCCAGACCTGTACTCAGGCCAATCCAGAAGCCAAAGACTCCCATGGGTTCGCCCAGCCAGCCAAACCCCAGCAGGGAACCAAGCGGTAATCCTACCACCCAGTAACTGAATAACGCGATTGACAACGGCCTTCGTGTATCTTTATAGCCTCGCAAACATCCCATGGCCGTCACCTGGGTCGCGTCAAACAACAGAAAAAACACAACGAATAACAATAGTGTATAAGACAGGTCGCGAACCCCCTGATCTGTGGTAAAGATCGCTACCATGTCTTCTCGAAACAAGAGAATACCAATGGCAGCAACTATGGCAAAACACATCGTGCTCACGATGGCTATTGCAGCAGTGGTTCTCGCCTGCAAGATCTCAGCTGCACCAACGCGGAATCCAATCCGAATCGTTGCCGCCATACCAAGCGCAAGAGGTAACATGAACATAACGCCACTGATTGACATTGAAATGTGGTGCGCCGCAACGACTTCGGCGCCAAACTGGCCAAGCAGCAACAACGTCAGAGAAAATAGACCAACCTCTGCAAACAAAGTCATCCCAATGGGTAAACCAACAATGGCAAGGGGTTTGATCCGATTCCAGTCAGGCCAGGAAAATTGCAGCATCCATCGGGTGTAATGGAATCGCTTACGAGTGACCACCACCAGAATCAGCAAGAGTTGCGTCCACATAATAATGGCATGTGCGACACCGCATCCAACACCACCGAGTTCCGGCAGACCGAAGTATCCGTAAATCAGGATGTAATTTAGTGGAATCTTGCAGAACAGTGCAGTCACCGCGATGTATAGAGCAGGTCGTGTAAAGCCAGTGCCATCAGCTAAATACCGGAGACAGTAAAAGCACATCAGTGCCGGGACTCCACAGGCGATCATCTTTAAAAACTGCACTGATATGGCTGTGGCAGCCGGGTCAACTCCCATGAATCCATACAGTGGGGCAACGTTGAACAACAACAGTGAAGCGACCAAACCACCCACTATCGCCATCCATAAGCCCTGACGGATTATCTCGCCAATTTCAGCATATTTTCTGGCGCCAGCAAGTTGCGCGACGGCAGGGGTCACAGCCAGACCTATACCCATCATCAGCAATATCACTGGCCACATGACACTGGTACCCAGAGCAACGCCAGCAAGATCAACGGAGTTATAGCGCCCAACCATAATGACATCGGTCAGACTCATACCCATTTGCGCCATCTGAGCACCCATTAGTGGAAACGCCAGATTCAGCAAACGGCGTGCTTCAGGTCTTATATTGTAACTATTTCCCGGTGAATTCACTTTGTTACTGTTATGAGAATACGCCTGGCCATCATTTGCCTGGTCGTTGTGTGGAGTTCCGATGCATACCATCCACAGTGGCAAAAGACCCTGTCGGGAGGTTTGTTCTTCGGTTTGACGGTTTTGGTAAAAATCGCCACATCGTATCGTATTCGATTGACTGCCGCTACTCGACCCAGGTCATTATCCGGTATCTGATCACCGCAAACAGAACGCACCGTTTCATGTCATTGGGCTTAACTGAGTTCACAGATGGCTTTGAGATACAGAATGTAGCAGACAAGATATATAGTTCTTCTACAAGTAACAGTTATAATGCATCTCCGATTTATGAGGACCAACAATATGAAGATCACCGACGTCACCGTAACCATGTGGGAATGGAAAGATGTACCTGCGACTCGCTATACCAGAACCGTCATCACCAGCAGAAGTCGTTCTGTGCAAATGGGCCTGCTACGAATCAAAACCGATGAAGGCATTGAGGGCAACGCGTTTATCGGCTCTGCCTTCGGGTCAGCGGTAGAAGACGGTCCCTTCATCATAAAAGTCGTAAAACCCGCATTGGTCGGTCAGGACCCTTTTAACCGGGAACAAATCTGGCAGAGAAATATGCAACGGCTGCGCACAAAATTGAATCTTGTTGGCGCCATCGATGTAGCCCTTTGGGACCTTGCGGGTAAAGCCACTAATTTACCAGTCCATAAACTGCTCGGTTCCTTCCGGGAAAAGATACCTGCCTATGCAAGCTCTGCGGTCCTGGAATCGCCGGCTCACTATGCCGAAGAAGCCGTCAAATACAAAGAGAACGGGTGGGCAGCCTACAAGATTCATCCACCCGGCATCGCCATGGAAGATATACGTATCTGCGAAGCGGTTCGTCGTGCAGTAGGAGACGACTATCGAATCATGCTTGACTCCACATGGGCCTACGACTACCCGGATGCTCTCCGGGTCGGTGTGGCAATCCAGGATATGGGCTTCTACTGGTATGAGGATCCTCTTGCCTACGACGACATCTATTCCTACATCAAACTGAAAAGCCTGTTACACATCCCCATCATGGCCACAGAACTGCCCGCTGCGGGTCCAATCTCTTACGCACCCTGGATTATGGAGCAGGCAACGGACTATCTTCGTGGTGATGTCTGGCTCAAAGGAGGTATCACCTCCTGTATGAAAACAGCTCATGTCGCCGAGACATTCCAGATGAATTACGAAGTGCATCATGGCAGCAATTCCCTTAATAACATCGCGAACCTGCACATGATCATGGCCATGAAGAACACACAGTTCCTGGAAGTATTGTTGCCTGACGAGGCGCAGAAGCATGCCGTGTTGAATGAGATCGAGATGGACGAAGATGGCTATGCACATGCTTATAACGAACCCGGTCTGGGTGTGCACATAGACTTTGAACTGATCAAGAGAAATAAGATTGCCGAGTTGAGCTGATATTGTCCCTAGTCCCGCCACAACCAGCGCAGTGAATCGGCGAAAATCGCACCACCGTGACGTCGGCTGTGACCGCCTGTGCCAAACTCGAAGCGATAGTCGTACCCTGCATAAGCCAGGGCATCGGCCATTGTTTTATTCGCCAGCGGCCAGTCACCCATGAGCAGCGATGCATCCTGTTCACCGCTTTGCAGGATTACTCTAATATCCTTACGCTGCGTTGTACGAACCAAATAGGGGAAGTTGTGACCACCGCGAATGTTGGTGAATGATCCGCAATGGCTCAGGACCCGTGCAAAGCTGTCCGGATGATGCCAGGCAGTGTTGAAGGCACAGATGCCGCCACTGCTGATACCACACACCGTTCGTCGTTGTGGATCGTCCGTAAACGTGACTCCCAATTCTTTTTCTACAAAAGGAAGTACATCGTCGATTAGAAATCGGCCATAGTCAGGCGTCATGGAGTCGTACTCATAACTGCGCTGTGAGGCGTATACCCGGGGACTACCCGGATTGATAAAAACCGCGACAGTGGGTTCTATCTCTCCTGCCGCCAGCATGTTATCCAGAACGTGAGTTGCGCGGACTGCACCCTGGGGATTGTAGTATTCCCCACCATCATTAAACACGATCACTGATGAAAGGTTTTGCATCCCAGGTGGACTATAAACCCAAATATCGCGGATAGAACCCGCATAAACCTGAGTCTGCCGCCAGTCAGCAAACTTCTTTACAGTACCCTGTTCGTTTCCCTCAACCGGATAAGCTTCTGCACAGGGATGATAGGCAGCGTCACCATCTACCTTCAGTGATTTCATTATTTCTGCATTGGACCGGCCATTTATTTTGTTCGGCCCCCACTGGTCCAATCCCAGGGCTACATAGGTTTCGACACTCATGGGCATGATTTGCTCTCAGACTAATTTTAAGGAGGCACTGTTATACAGGAAAGAAAACCTCCCGGAAAATCGACAATCGACCGAGTCATCAACAAACTCTCTTTCATCATACATCAGACTTTCTTCATCCACCTTCAGTATCGCCTGATCTGCTGCTGATGCTTTCTGAATCCATTGCTTCATGTCTGGACTTTCCTGCCTGGTTGATGAGGGAAATTTATGAATTATGTACGGAAGAACCTGAATATTGTCAACTCCCGGGAATTGCCGGCACTTGCAAATTCAAGCCTTGTGTGACACGGTTAGGTATCTATAACTGGAGGATGTGCTATGAATCGGCCTGAGGCCATCGAGAATAATGTTGCGGCATTTACAGAAACCGATTCATCGGTCTATGTACCTCCCTTTGAACTTACCGAAGGGCAGCCATCACCGTTTGCAGCGAACGGTGGTTTATCCTACATGTCATTCGACCAGGACGGTGATGCGGGAACTGCTGCGGCTATGGAGGCAGCATTCATCCAGATTTCCAACAAGGAAGGTCAGGCGGTTATCGACATGATCGAGAACGCTCCTCCTGGTCCCATTGAAACCAGATGGGGCGTCGGATTTCGTGACTACTCAGAGTGCCTGGAATATATTCGGGCAAACAACATCAAAGCCCCGGAAGGCGGCCTGGCGCTTCCGTTACGCTACACCGTCCACGATCAGCCGTCCTACTCAATAGTCTCGTCCAACGCATTCTGGCACGATCCGGCGTGCAAAGCCGAAGCAACAGCGGTTCGCAAGTACGAGAGAGACCACGGGCGGAGATGTCTCTATTTTCCCCAGGTGATGCGCGACGCACGACGAATTGAGGAATATTACCCAGGTCTCTCGCCCAACAGCCCCGAGTGCATGGACAAACTTGGCGTCTCACTGGCGCACTGCGAGTCCAGGTGTAAAAACTTCTACAACGCTGCAGAAGTGGAACGAGTTTTCTACCCGGAGATAGAGAAACTACTCCTGGATTTTTTCCCGGACGCGACAGATGCACTTGTGTACAACCACGATGTGTTTGACAAGGACTATGAAGGCGACCGCACTGAAGACCAGGAAAACAAGATCCCTGGAGTGAACGCCAACTACGCCAACCTTGTACACAACGATCTGAACGACAATAGCGGCCGTGTGCGCTGCCGCGAGTTGCTCACTAAAAACCTGCGGAACTTTGGGCGTGAGCAGCACTACACAGAGGAACAGGCCGACGCGAAGATGTCACGACGTTTCATGTCGATCAACCTTGCCAAGCCGATGGAGACCGTGCGCCAGAATCCCTTTGTGCTTTGTGCATGGCCTTCTTTTGCCGATCAGCCGTATATCACCAATTACCGTATCTACGACGACCGCGTTGGTGAGACTACCCGCTTTACCTATCGCCCTGACCACGAGTGGTACTGGGTCCCGGAGCAGAAGCCCACCGAGGTCTCGATGCTCAAGTGCTACGACTCAGTGACTGACGGCTCTGTCTCACGCTGGTCTTTCCATTCTGCCAGTATCGACCCGACCGCGCCCGACGATGCTCCCTGCCGCAAGAATGTCGTAGTCCGGTCTTTTGTCTTTTTTTGATTTGAATTAAGGCACATCCGGAGGTGTGACAGTAATCGTCAGTCTGCTTCAGGATTCAATCCAACTGAAGATAGCTTTTGTGCATCTTTTCAGTGCTTGTTTAGTAAAAACAATCTGCGATGATGGACTTATATCAGACGACTTGTCATCAGGAAATTGCCATGGATGAATTACTCGACGGTACGCTGAGTCAAATGACCGGCGCGATTCAATCAGGCCGGGTCACTTCGAAACAGTTGGTAACAGCATTTCTTGACCGAATTGAAAAAGTTAACGGGGAACTTAATGCTGTTGTACTGCTAACTGCAGAGCAGGCATTGAAACAAGCTGAAAAGGCTGATAACTCACTGAAAAATGGGAACCTCCTGGGAAGACTTCACGGCATTCCCATGACCATCAAAGACAGTCTTGATACCTTTGATGCAGTTACAACCTGGGGGACTACAGGTCGTAAAGAGTTCAGACCAGGAAAGGACGCAACCTGTGTCTCGCGGCTTCGGGGAGAAGGCGCCATCCTCCTGGGTAAGACCAATACACCTGAGTTCACTCTATGGTTTCAAACCGACAACCTGGTGTACGGCAGAACCAACAATCCATTCGATCCAAACCGAACACCTGGCGGTAGCAGCGGTGGTGCTGCTGCGATCATTGCGGCAGGTGCTTCCCCATTTGATATTGGCACAGACACCGGAGGCAGTATCAGGCTGCCTTCACATTTCAGCGGTATCTCGGGAATAAAGCCAACCACCGGGCGGGTTCCGTGTACAGGTAATGCACTGCCAAGCACCGGATTAATTGCTCCACTGTCCCAACCAGGTCCGATGGCGCGTTTTGTGGATGATCTCACCCTGTTACTGAATATCATTTCAGGTCCGGATGGAACAGACCCACATGCGGTTGATGCTGTTTGGTATGAACCATCGCACGTCAATGTCAGTGATCTTAAAATAGGTTTCCATACCGATAATGGAATTCTGACACCAGATGAATCCATTATCTCCGCTGTCAGCAGTGTGATTGATCTCCTCAGGCAGGAAAACATCAATACTGCAGAGGCGAGGCCTACAGGAATCGAAATGGCGGGCTTTATCATGAACCATGTGTTTACTGCAGATGGTGGTGAAATGCTTGAGGCGCTGCTCGAAGACTGTCGGACCCGGACTCCATCTCCCAAAATACAGGAAAGCATTGACCATCAGCCAAAGGCGATTTCAAATCGTGAATTCGCTCAAACCCTGCATCTCTGGCATAACTACCAGAGTTCAATGCTGGACTATTTCAGCCAATTCGATATCCTGATCTGCCCGGTCAACGCACACACCGCGATTGCACACGGTCAGCAGGAAGATATGCAAGCCTATACGTACACTACTGCCTACAATCTGACCGGTTGGCCCGGAGCAGTGATCAGGGCAGGAGATGATAACAATGGCCTTCCGATCGGCGTTCAAATACTGGCCAGACCGTTCCGGGAGGACCATTGCCTGGCGGTAGCCCATTGGCTCGAACAAAGGATGCCGGTTTTCAGTCCACCTTCTATAAGCGCTACTGGATAAAGCAATGCTGGATCGTGTCCAGGTTCAAAAGTGGATAGAACAGCATTTTCAGACATGGAAAAACGCGTCAGGAATCAGCTATCCAGCATCACCTCGCGAATCGCGTTTTGCTGGTCGTCGTCAATGCCGACGCTGCGTAAGTAATGCAATGGTCCGCCATATTTTCGTTCGATGCCATCGAGAAATACACGCATCGCGTCTTCCGGAACCCCTGCGGAATGGATGACAGATGCTCTCGACCTCCCCGGTGGGAATCCTGTGCCCTGTTCCAGAAAATCCGCGTATCTGTCCCGGTCTATGTTTGTGAGTAAATAGTCGGCTTCGATCACGTCGCGATCAACGCCCAGAACGGACAGTAGAAATGCGGTCGTGACCCCCGTGCGATCCTTGCCGGATGTGCAATGTACCAGCAGTGGATGTCGGTCTGCATCGGCCAGCAAGGCAAATATACGACGCCACGATGTTGGGTCAAAATCAAGATATGCCAGATACCTTTCACCTGAAATACCCTTGCCAACGGTCCTGTCGAGTTGTTCCGATCCTCCATCCGGGATCACTGGATGCCATTCGTAACGAGTACCGATATTTTCCAATGGTCCGCGACCCTGATTGTGGACCTCGTCGGACCTGCGAAGGTCAATCTGTGTCCTGATATTTAGTTCAGCCGCATTTTCCAGGTCGGCTGGAGTCATCCGGTCCTGACGAGCCGCTCGAAAATAGCGCCCCCAGCGTACAGGACGGCCATCGATGCCTCTATAGCCACCAATATCACGAAAATTGAAACAACCCTCAAAGGGATGGTGACGCTCGCTAAAATCTATCTTCAAATCTGAATGCTCCCTGTTGTTCAGTCCATTGATTATGCCATGCAGAAGATGTTGTGACGTAATATGCACCCAAAGGCACGATAGTTTGATATTCTCACCCGCACAGGTACATCGTCAAAACCGATGGGGAAATAGCAGTTTCCTTCAACATAAGTAACTTGAGTGGACCCATGACCGATATCACTTTCAAAAAAATCCAATCCAACGGCATCAATATGCGCCTGGCCATGTCCGGCGATTCTGGTCCCATGCTGCTGTTAGCGCACGGCTGGCCAGAGTCCTGGTATTCATGGCGGCATCAATTAACCGGCCTTGCTGCGGCAGGTTATCGCGTTGTTGCTCCAGACATGCGTGGCTACGGTGAAACTGATGCACCGCCTGAGGTCGATGACTACGACATGGATCATCTAACCGGTGACATGGTTGGCATTCTGGATGCGTTGAACGAACCCACAGCAACCATTATAGGTCATGACTGGGGGTCTCCCGTAGCACAATTCAGCGCGCTGTATTATCCACAGCGATTTACTTCCCTGGTGATCATGAGTGTACCCTACACTGGTCATGCATCAAGAAATCCACTCGAAACCATGCGAGCCACCTTTGCCGACAATTTCTTCTACATCCTGTATCACAACGAACCGGGTGGTGTCGCCGAACAGGATTACGACAGGGATCCACGAGGCATATTGAGTCGGCTTTATCAGTCGCCAGGTTCGCCGCGTGAAGCGCCGCAGATTACCAATCCAAAACGCTCATCTGGCGGGGGCTGGATCCCCAGATTGGGTGCGCCCAAGGGATTGCCTGATTGGCTGACCGGGGAAGATCTTGACTACTATGTCGATCAATTCACTGCGTCAGGGTTCCGTGGCGGGGTGAATTATTACCGCAACATAGGACGCAACTGGGAACTCATGGCCGATCGTACAGACTTTGTAATCAAGGCGCCTTCAATGTTCCTCGCTGGCGCAAAAGACATTGTGATTGCCCGTGCATCGAAGGATGCACTGCAAACCAGAATGAAGCCGTATTTCACAGACCTGCGCAACGTGGTGTTATTTCCCAAAATCGGACACTGGGTTCAGCAGGAAGCACCCGGGGCAACAAACAATGTGCTGCTGGATTTCTTGAAGTCCCTTCCGGTTTAGTCCTTACCATGGCATCGGGTAAAGGCAAAAAACTTATGCCGATGACGATTCGACGTCACGCCATAATTTCTCCGGGAAACAGGTAAGCGCATTTCCAGATTGGGTTGGTTCAAATACCATCTTGACGTAAAATATCGACATGGCACTCGTATCTCTACCACCTTCTCTCGATAAGTCCCGACACACAACTGCCGAAGAAGTTGCCTATGCCCGGTCACTTTCACCACAGCAAAGACTGACGATTCTGGCGAGTGTCTGTAAAGCCGATCTGCAGGTCCTGAAACTTAACAGGCACAGGGAGCGTCTAATACTGAAGAGAGATCCTGTACCACAATCAACGGTCGCTGCGTTCAGACGACTGCATACAAATTGACAGCACCGGAACTGGACGCGTTTACGCTTGCCATGCGTTTGGCTGCGGTGCTGGATCGGGCAGAAGTCCCTTATGCAATCGGGGGTGCTCTGGCATTCGGCCTCTGGGGCGACCCGCGAGGAACCCATGATGTCGATATCAATCTGTTTGTTGAGCACGATGCACTCGATGGTGCTTTAGATATCCTGGGGTCAGCTGGTGTAGAACTTGATCGTCAGGCTGCTCATGAAGCAGACCAACGGGGAGATGTGATTATTGGCTGGCATTCCGGTTTGCGTGTTGACCTTTTTACACCGAGTATTCCATTCTCGTGGGAAGCGATGCAGAAAACCGTTCGGGTTCAGAGCGCACTGGGTGAAGCAGCGTATTTATCGGCAGAATCAATCGCGGTTTTTAAACTCATGTTTTTTAGACCCAAGGACTTGCTGGACGTCGAGAAGTTGATCGAAGTGCAAGGTGAAAACCTTGATCTCGCCTATATACGGGATTGGATTGTTGAGATGATGGGTGAGGATGATGAGCGTACAGCGGCATTGGATAATTTGATTCGGCATCGATAATCGGTTACCGGATTACTCAACCGCGGCCTATTGAATTTGAATTTAAGGCACATCGTCGACCTGATTCGAACCACTTGAAATTCCGTGACTGGCATGTACCATCATTATGGCGCCATGTTTAAAATGAGAGAATGAAAGGCGGGAAACCCAGCGAAACAGCGCTGCTGATTGCAAAAAGCACAGTGTCAACAGCAGCGGACCCGGTAATCGGGAAATTTGTATCATCGGAAGCAGCCGATGCCTGTGCGTGGTTCCTGGAAGATCACCTCTTGTCGGGAAGACTGCGTCTGGGTTTATACAGGAGCGCCTGGTACCAATCTTGTCAGAAGGCGCTTGAGTCTCAAATCATTCCCGGGATTCAACTCCACTACGCATTGCGAAAGCTTCAGTTTGAGAAATTTGCCACAGATTTGCTTGAGCATGGTACCCGACAGGTAATTGTCCTGGGAGCTGGTTTTGATACGTTGTGCCTGCGGATGTCGAGCCGGTACAGGCACGTTTCATTTATTGAGATTGATCATCCTGATACGCAAGCACTGAAAGTGAAGAGTTTAAGCCAACGTGGCAGGCAACCGGCTAATCTTGAATTTGTTTCAAATGATTTTATGGAAAGAGATATATCGGCTGTTCTTCAATACAGTGGCAATATCGATAATTCAGTACCCACGCTTATTATTGCCGAGGGACTTTTGATGTATCTTGGCGAGCAGGTCATAAAGAATCTTTTCAATACCATGAGGGATACGTTTCAGGAGGGTTGTTTCGTGGCATTCACTTTTATGGTTCCCGATGAAAGCGGGAAGATCCGTTTCCATAACTCGAGTCGCTTTGTTGACTGGTGGCTGCAATACAGGAATGAACCGTTCACCTGGGGAATGAAGGTAAATGATGTGAATGAATTCCTGTCCTCCTGTGGTTTTACTTTAACCGGAATCGTCAATGACAAAGAATTGAGGAAAACTTATTTGGAACCTGAAGGGCTGGGACAGTTAAAGCTGGCTGTTGGTGAATGCCTCGGTTTTACTGAAGCAGGGTCTTCCCGAAAATAGTCGACATCTTTACCCAACATCGATAACTGACGAACGCTGACCTGCTTAAGGCGTATACCAGATCGGCGATGTATAGGCTCGCTCCTGAGTGACCATGGGGATATCATCCGGCAAATCCCTCAAGTCATAAAACTTTGCATCGTACGCCGTCCAGCGCGGGGTAGGGATTTCGAGCACGCGTACATAGTAAAAGGCGAGTTCGTTCCTGTTGAAATCGGGATCTGTCCATACCACGGCCAATTCCGGTTCGCCGATGCTGTTCGTATAGGATGCGTCCTTCACGTCTACCGTATTGCCTACCGGCTTGACATTACCCTTTGAACCCTCCCGCCGGCCATCCGATAAGACAACGTTATGAACCTTCTCGTGCAATTCGCCATTGGTATCACGCCAGCCCTTGATCACCTGCACCCGGTCGAGGTTAGCTCCATCCGGGTCTTTCACCGCTCGAATCAAGAACCCCGGTGATTTCTCCCGGGGCGCCTCAGTGAGGTCGCTGCCCATCGGTTCACCCCTGGCATACCCGATTCGAGCCAGTTCTGGCCGCATAGCATCCTCTGGCGCAAAATCCCAGCCGCCGAAGAATCTGACGGTGATGCGCGGACCGGTCGATGCATAGACTTCCCGGCGACGCATCGCAGCGAACAGTGCTTCCCGTGTGTTCTTTGTTGCCCAGACCGCGGCGTAACCGGAAGCGCTGCGATCCCAACTATTCTCCACGCGATATCGGCTGGGCTCGCTCAAACCCTTACCACCCAGATAATTATCTTCGTTGGCTGTCGATATCCCACTGTGAGAATCCGTGCTGCCAATCATGCCGAACTTGAAGGGATTAACACCCAGTTCCACTTCCTGGCCTAAGCCCAGCTTCAGGGCGGGGCGGGCATAGGATTGTGCTGTCATGGCATCCGGGTTACCCAACGTCTCATAATCGGCAAATTCATCGGCAGGTGACAACAGCGAATGAGTTTCGCCATCTCCTTTAGTCTGGGTTACCTCGGCGATTGGCTCCCATCGCGAACGGGTCTGCGCATAGGCTTTTGTAAAGGGTTGGCCATCGTAGGTACTGAGCTTGAACATATTGCCCCCACTCAAATTGGTGTTGTGGGGGATGGCAAGTACCTTGCCTCTTGTCCGGTCCTCGTAGTCTTGCAGATATACCCACAGATCCTCCGGGTCGCTGCTGTCGAATCGGGAGAATGGCAACACTTGACGGGCCTCGTCAGTTCCACCCTCAAACAACACATTACGGTGGATCATTGGCGCCTTTACCCCTTCTGGCGCCAGCGCCCGCGCACTCCACTCATAGCCGATGAATGCCGTAAACCTGCCTGGGTCGTTATGCCGTTCTGCGTTCGCGATGACCTCTTCCCAGACTGTGCGCCGAAAACGATCATCCAGGGCATAGTCAGCCTCTTTTGCGGGCGATGCCGATGCAAGGGACCGGAATCCACGATTGTATGCCTCAAGATCCTCGGCCTGGAGAACATCTCGAAGAGGCGGGAAGCCCGCAATGGCCTGAGCCCAACGCTTACTGGCGTCTGTAACAGGCACCAGGTCATCGCCCGCTGCCAGCCGGGGCAATACACCAAGGTTCTCGGCGTGATCCGAAACCATGAGAAAATCCAATGGTCGCTGCAGACGAACTTCCTCGCCGCTGCTCGCTCGAATTGTCTCTCCCCTGGCAAAGCGATATGCATCGTCTGGCATCAAGCGGGCGCCCAGGATGAAAGCATCATGGGATAGCCCGGAATGCAGGTGTGTGTCTCCCCAGTAGACACGGGTCGGATAAGTTTCATCAACCCGGGGCGAATACGTTTCTCCCGTTTTCGCAGGGTCAGTCCCAGCCCACACTAAATCCATCACGGCCAGCGATGCCGCGCATACGGCCAATGCAGTCAGAATCATATGTCTGGTCATTTACTCTGTGAGTCTGTGAATGTTGATACGCTCCCTTTTCATGGTATTTGCAAAGCGCCAACCACTCAACATATCAACAGATTCTACCATCATCATCCCCATTGATAGCCAGTTGGTTGTTCGGTATGGTAGCCGCCTTTGTCCTCCACGAGAATTACCATGCCAAGACTATTGATCGTTATTGCTGCTTATTTTTTTGCTTCTTCCAGTGGCGGGGATGTTACCAAACAGACTTCTCTCGATTCTCAACACAAACAAGGGAGTTTAGAACCTGCGATGACCACAACTCAAGAATTAGCTTTTGGAAGTCCGGAAGAGGTCGGTATGTCTGCTGAACGACTGAAAAAGATAGATGACTTTGTACAGGAGTACATAGATGCCGGTCGCATTCAGGGGGTCGTAATTGGTGTCACCCGACGTAACAAGGTGGTCTACATGGAGGCTCACGGTGTCATTGATGAACTGACCCAGCGGCCCATGCGGAAGGACTCGTTGTTTCATATGGTCTCCTCTACCAAGCCGGTGCTCGGTGTGGCGGCAATGATGATGATTGAAGATGGTTTGATCAGCCCGGAAGACCCGGTTGAAAAGTACATTCCTGAATTCAAGGGGATTCAGGTGGCTGTTTCCAGGAATCCGGTAGACAAAAAGTTTAAAGCCAAAAACAAAAAAAAGTCCAAAGATAATTCCAAAAACAAAATTAAAAAACAGAAGGTTTCCGATTATCAACTTGTGGATGTAAAACGGCCCCTGACTATTCACGATCTGTTGACTCATACTGCCGGTCTGCAGACAGGCGGGTTGGGGTCAGTCGTTTCCAACCTCGACAGACCCGGCGAGTCTGATACCCTTGCTTCCTGGGTCCCAAAGGTGGCAGCCGGACCGCTGGACTTCCAACCCGGTACGCGCTGGGCATACAGTGGTACCGTCGGTCTGGATGTGGTGGCGCGAATAATCGAGATCGTATCGGACACGCCGTTTAATGAGATTGTTCAGAAACGTATCTTTGATCCGCTGGACATGAAGGACACACACTGGATTGTGCCGGAAGACAAGCTGGATCGGATGCCGGTCATCAGTAATGACAAAGGACCCTGGACAAAATCCGCCGACTATTTCTCGGGTTCCCTTGGCCTGAAAAGCACGGCACGAGACTATATGCACTTTGAACAGATGCTGGTTAACCAGGGAACCCTGTTTGGCCATCGACTCCTCAAGCCTGAGTCCGTTGCCATGATGTCAACCAATCATGTGGGGAATCTGTTCAACGAAACAGGCAAGGGAGGTTCTGGACGTGGGTTCGGTTATACAGTTGGTATTACCTTGAATCCTGAGCAAGCCAGAGATGGTCGATTGGCTGGTGCATTTGGCTGGGGCGGGGCTGCAGGTACCGTGTCCTGGACGACGCCTGGAGAGGAACTGACGGTCGTGTACATGGTTCAGCAACCAACAGATTTACCTTGGAAAATCTCAGAAGTGGTCAGAGATGCTATTGAGGACTGAAATTCATCTGTCATACAAACGGCCATCGTTGTACAGTTTCCACTAATATCGTTGTACAGTTTCCACTAATAATGAGGCCAGGGGCAGTATACAAGAACGCCAAGTGCAGTATACAAGAACGCCAAGGGTAGTATACAAGAACGCCAGGGGCAGTATACAAGAACGCTAGTCGCGAACAACAGGTTCTATTCCGGCGACTGTCAGCAGAGATTCAACGCAGTCCCGCAATGATTCCTCGAACGGTCTGAAAGTCACACCGGTGACCGCTCTCATACGCTCGTTTCGAAGATCACATTGTGCCCATATGGCGCGGTACTTCTGCTCGCGGGCCTGAAGTTTTTCAGGATGGACTTCCACCGGTGCGGTAACCTTGAAGTTGAGCTCCGGCAATACGGAATCAATACCGGCACAAACATCTTCGACGTTGATGGTCTCGGTTGACCAGGCAATATAGCGCTCGCCGTTTTTAACATGGACGCTTTCAAGCAGCCCGATATGGCATGCGGCATCATCGCGGACATCAACCGGCGTCCAGGGGCGGTATACCCAGGTTTGATTGTAGTTACCCAGCAACATGGCCTCAATATGATGTTGCCAGGGGCCACGATCTTTCTGATGCGGTGCCTGGATCGGTCCAACATTGTCTGCCGGACAGCAGGTAATCGAATCCCAGGCGCCGTTTTTATCCGCTGCTTCGGAAAATGAATTCTCCGCGATGATCTTACCCATCGAGTAACCCTGGCGATCGGGTGTTCTTCTGGGATTCAGATCGTCTGGAAATCGGTCCTCATAGAGCACTGGCCTGCGTACGAGTTCATCCAGGTCCATTTCGGACATAACCGCCGCGACACTGGATGTGACCACAACACGATTAACGGTTTCAGACTTATTCACGCTGTTAATAATGTGATCGCACACCTTTTTCACGTATTCATGATCTTCGTAGGTGCTGATGTGAGATACATGGGCAACACCGTTGCAACCCTTGAAAATGTCGTCGAAGCATCCGGCATTGTCGAGATCTGCGGAGTGTAAAGTCAGACGACCCGAAGCATAACCGGGCATCTGTCGCAGGAAGTCAGTTCTTTCAGCGTCGTTTATGTCACGCACACAGGCCCTGACGCGATAGCCTTTATCCAGCAATAAACGAACGACCCAGCTGCCTATGAAACCGGCAGCACCGGTAACCGCGACCGTACCGCCCTTGGGAATGGGAGACATATGAACCTCGAATTATTGATTGGGAATAGAGCGAAGCAGAATAATCAAACTGCCCGGACATGTCCATTCGAGGTAGAGTTTACGCACGTTTTATCACGAGGCGATCGCGGCACAGCCAGATCCGGGTGCGCCAAATCATGCGGCGTTAAACGATTGGATATTCAGTGGCACCGCGCTTGAGCACGGGTCCCGCTCCCAATTAACCTGAGCTGATTTCTCATGGGGTATACCAGATCGGTGAGGAGTAGGCTCTTTCCTGCAACTGCATGGCGACGCCCTCGGCCACATCCTTGACGCCAAAACGCACCGCATCATAGGTAGTCCAGCGCGGCGTTGGGATTTCCAGAACTCGCGCGTAATAAAAAAAGCGAGTTGGTCAGGATCGAATTCGGGATCACGCCACGTGATGGAAAGTTCCGGATCACCTCGGTGACAATCAGCAGGCGTGATTTTTCGCTGACGGCGTGCATGCTTGGTTCAATGATCGTCGGTGCAGATGGACACTTGATACAACGGGAACGATGGAGTCCGGAGGCAGCCAGTAAACAGCGTCTCATGTCTGGTATAGTCCCCAATCAGATCAGGAGGTGCTATATGAAAATCACCGATATCACCGGGACCCCCCTTCGCATCGGAAAAGGACTACTGCGCATTCAAACCGATGCCGGCGTCGAGGGTTGGGCGGAGATTCCAGGACGCAACAACCGGGTGTTCGAAGCCTATCTGGAAAGCCGTATTAAACCGGCGCTGGTTGGAGAGGACCCACGTACGATCGACCGGCACTGGAACACGCTGGCTCTGGGCAAGGACGAGCACTCCTTTAAACTGCCCGGCTGGGTGGTCGGCATCATCGATGTGGCCCTATGGGATCTTCTCGGCAAGGAAACCGGCATGCCGGTGCACATGTTGATGGGGGGTGCAGCACGAAAAACCATCCCGCTCTACTGGAGCACGGGTTCCGGTTGGAAGATGCAGCCGGAGGAAATGCTCCGCCTGGTGGAGGAAGGATGGGAACGGGGATTCCGTGCCTTCAAGATCCGCATGGACTGGCGCGGCTGGCGACAGGATATGGATCCCGAGAAAGACTACTACATGTTCAAGGTGGTCCGGGAGTTCCTTGCCGGGGACATCTATCTTGGCTTTGATGCGAACAACGGCTACTCGGTATCGACTGCGATCCAGCAGGGGCGGCGCTTCGAGGAGCTTGGTATCAGCCACTTCGAGGAGCCGATCCCGAACTGGGATCTGCCCGGCCTGAAACAGGTTGCAGACGCGCTTGATGTTGCCGTGTCGGCGGGAGAGCAGGATGCATTTCGCTGGTGGTTCCAGCAGCTGGTGCTGCTTGGAGACCCGGACATTCTGCAGCCGGATATCCTCAACGCCGGTGGTCCATCGGAAGTGAAACGCATCTACGAGATGGCGGACACGCTCGATAAACCCATCATGCCGCACAGTCCCCAGGCGGGCATCAACTCCATGGCTTCGCTACATGTCTATTCGGTAATCCAGAACGCGACGCGTCCACACGAGTTCTCGATCGAATTCTCCGGCCCGTTGGATGAGGTCGCGGAGCTCTTTGGCGAGGACGTCCTGCCAAAGGATGGCAACATGATACTGACGGACAAGCCCGGCTTTGGAATCGAGCTCAACGAGGCCGCGGTGCAGCGGATGAAACAGGAGTAGCGTAAGCTGGTCGAGCAGCCCCACAGGTGGCGAGCGATTGCGTGAGTCCCTGGGTCGATCCAATCCCAAGTGCTTCAGGATCTTCTGGATAACTTCTGGGTCCTCAATGCTGGCGATGCTCCGGACCGGCACGCCGCATTGCTCGCACTTCTCTATTTCGATGGCGAACATGTGTTTGAGCCGCTGCGCACAGGTCATCGAGTAGGCTTTAGGTTTCTGGGGAACGGCATGTTCACGCAGTTTGCTGTTCGGTGAGAATACCCCGTGAAAGCGCGCAAGGATGACCCGCGGTCTGGGTACCAGTGCCGCCAAGCGTCCCATGAATTCCATTGGACTGAGGACCACATGGGTAGTGCCATCGTCATAGGGCGTCTTGAGTGCGATGACGACGTTGCCGTTGCTGGCCAGCGACAGCCTGCGGCCTGATCTGATGTGCGGAAGAACCCGCTCACTCCCGTAAGAGACACGCCACCCGATGCCCGTCACTGAGACTCGCAGGCTTTGCTAACTGCACCTGGCCATCACGTGGAGACATCGCGGATGGACGCAGCATCCCCGGTACTTTCGCCAAGACAGAAGAAATGGTGGCTATCGCCAAAAGTGCACAGGCGTGCATTCTGGGATTTTCTGATCGAGGCACGCTTGCTGTTGGCAAGCGGGCTGATGTCAATGTGATTAATGTTGACAGTGTTATCGAGGACCAACCAGAATTGGTTCGTGATTTCCCAAAAGATACACCGCGTCTTACTCAAAAGGTCCAAGGCTATCTCGCAACAATCTGCAATGGCAGAGTCATTGTGGAGAATGGGGAATTGACTGGCTCTCGTGCTGGTAGAGTATTGCGTAACAGTAATTCGTGAGGAAGATTCTGTGACTGAATTCACGCTCAATCCATTACCAGGCACCTTTGGCGTCAGGGCGGATGATATCGATTTACGATCACTGTCCGACGATGGTCTCAGGCAGTTGCTCATGGCGCTGTTTGAGAACCACATTCTTGCTATCGACACGTGCGGCGTTGCGAAAGGAGATTACATCGCTTTCGCGAGACGCCTGGGAGACACCATCACCCTGAGTAACGATCCCGATTTCCCCGAGATTCAGAAGCTTACCAACGTCGATGCCGACACCATCAAGGACAGTAAAGGCGCGGCACACTGGCATACTGACCAGTCGTTCAGAAAAACGGTGTCTTCGATCACCATGCTGTACGCAGTACAGACACCGGCAAGCGGCGGGGAAACGCGGTTCTGTAATCTCTCGGCCGCTTACGAGGAACTGGATGACGATACAAAAAACCTGATCGAGGATCTTGTGGTCGAACATCGTCATGGCGTATCGGTGTCAGCACAGCCCGGCGACCACATACCCATACCGCCGAGGAATTGGGATCCGGAATACACGGTATTTCATCCCTTGGTGCGAAGGCACCCGGTAACCGGACAGAAAACGCTGTATGCGATCATCGGTACCAGTCAGGGCATTCAAGGTATGTCACAGGAACAAGCCACGGCGCTGCTTAACCGCCTGTGCGACCACGCGTTTCAGGAACGGTTCATCACGCAATATCAGCATCATCAGGACCGGATTGTCATGTGGGACAACCCGACGGTATTGCACTCTGCATCGCCGATTGCCGCTGCGACAGACACCGAGCACACACGCGTGATCTATCGCATCAGCCTAAAAGGCATGCCCAGCGTGTTTCCAGACCCGGTCAGCGGTAGCTGGGTATAGGACGTGAATATGCCCGTAGAAAACCCCCGACAGAAATTCGACCAGCTCGTCGAGGACGGCTTCTGCATTGTGGAATCTGGTATTCATCATAGCGGGGTTAGTCTTTACCGTTCCGTTCGTGCTGACTGTTGTCTCAGTCGTCTTCGTTGTCGCCTGAGTAAAACGTCTACCCAATGTCGAGAATCGCGCGCTCCACTCTGCCAAGACGTTTGAATACTTCTTTGTCTATTACCGCGGGTACGTCAGTCGACCGCAGTCGAGTTGAACGCGACTTAACCCTCGACGGGCGCGTTTGGGTCCCGTGGCTCACCATTCACCAAATCACCCCGTGGGTGAAGGCTCGAACGATCAGTTCCTCACGGTCAATCCGCAACAGGCGCATAAGGGCCTCCTGACTGTCCCGGCGAAGGCACCAGAGGGGCAGGTGAAAGAGGGAATACCTCTATCGAAAGGTTACTCGATGACCCACTGTTCTTTTGGGGGCACAACGACTCAAGCGCGTATTTGCCATGGAGATAGAGAAGTGTGAAGAGTGCGGCGGCAAGGTGAAGATCATCGTCGAAGCGTCGAACTGCACGCTTGAGGATCCAGTCGTTATCGAGAAGATACTGACGCATCTTGGCCTTGAAGAAGCATCACAAATAAGGAATCGTTCACCACCCGCAGGCCTGTTTGACCACCCGGCACAACTCTTCTGACACTGTGACTGAGGTGGAATCTCATTCGGCCTAAGCGCACAAAACCGCGAACAAGAGGCCAAATTTCAGATCATTGTTGGCAGCTCCTCACCCATGCGTGATACTTGAGACCAGGCGATTAGAAGATATATAAAGTGCCGGATAGTCCAGCTAGTTGATTGGTCGTGCATATAGAGAAGTTTCTACTACCTTTCCATCCATCAACTCGACGCGGTACGCTGTCGCTCCGGCCCTGCCGCTGACTACTTCGGACACCTCGGTCCCTGTGAAGTGGATCGCAGCATCATCGTCAATCGCATATCCGGGTGGGAACCCTTCTGCAATGAGGCTCTGGTAGAGAGGCCGACGCTGCGCTTCGCCATCGTAGTGTGGGCAGTGGGAGCCCGGGAGGAATCCCAATCCATCGTACAGAGGCTTGAGGTCGTTTAAGTCGAAGGAATCAGTGGTCCCGCATTCAAACCAGCAAAGGGAACCTGCGCTCCCTCCGCACAGCACCACGCCGGCCTCCCAGGCTTCTTTCAATGCCAGGTCAACGCCGTGGACACGCCATGCGGCCAGCATATTTGCCGTATTGCCTCCCAATACGAAGATGACATCCTGACTGAGGAGGTATTCTCGAATGTCAGTCACCGTACGTTCAAATAGCGCTAGATGAGAGGGCTCACAGAGAGAGGCCGGGAATCTGCTGTAAAATCGCACGAGATTGGCCGGGGCGTCTCCTGTAGCGGTAGGAATGCAGCATACCTTGGGTCGATTCTTGTCGGTTAGAGACAGCACATGGCTATACAGCGGATGTATCCCGCTTGCGACCGGTCTGGCTCCTCCGAAGGCGACGATATGCTTTTCTTCCATTATCTCCCCATTTCACAAACCAAGCTGCCAATTGGTGCGCTGTCAACGGAGAATATCATTCAACTGTGAGCACAACCAACCGAAGAACAATCGAATTCCCAAGTCTCCCGACCTGGGCTATAGACTGGTTATATGCGGCGCTTGTCACTGGCCAGTAACGTCAACGTCGTGATCGCGCTCAAGACACCCTATGACGACGGTACTACGCATGCGGTTTCAGCCAAATGAAATTCATGGGATGCCAGCCATTCGGGCCATGATCCGTATTCTCAGTACCAAACATCCATTCGCGTTTAGAATATGTCAAAATTTTTCATTGTTAGAATTGACATTATTCAAATATGTACGTTATCATTTATGACTGTAGTCATTACACTTGGGTTATCTACAGGGCAAAAAGTCATATGGCGAGATCAGCTTCAGAAATGCCGGTCGACCGGGATAGCCGCTCAGGCAAGGACATATCAGTTTCTCGTGTCGAACGTAAAAGGCGGGATACACGGCAAAAAATTGTCACCGCCGCAGAAAAACTGATGACAGATAATCCGATCGACGAAGTCACTATCGCGGACATTACGCATGCTGCAGATATCGGGCATGGCTCCTTCTATCTTCACTTCAAATCGAAAAACGAGGTCCTGATACCCATTATTCAGTATCGCGCCCAGTACTGGGACAACGTCCTGCAGCGGAATATGACAGTTCTGGATGATCCAGCCGAAATTATTGCATTCTCAGGACGACATATGGCCAGAGTAATTGCAGACGATCCGCTCTGGCGCTGGTTTCTTCAGCACTCTGGCGCCCCTGCTGAGGTTATGCGAGAAGCACTGGGAAGGTTCACCAGTCGTGATTTTGGCAAGGGGCTCTTAACCGGCCGGTTTGAAATCCCGGAACTCTCCATTGGATCAGGGTTCTTGCTGGGCGGCTTCGTGAATTCATTACTCACGGCTTTCAATAGAGACAATCCCGGCAAGGCAATTGATCAGGTTATGGAAATGATATTACGCGTATTGGGGTTACCTGTAGACGAGGCCAAATTGATTGCGCATAAACCACTCAAGGAATTGGAGATTTAGATTTGACCCAGCGCACGACCAAACCAAAGTAGCGCGGGTTGGTCAGGGTCGCATCCTGGGCGAAACCGTCCGCAAAGGTGTTCGATTCCAGTTCCTGGATGCCGATTACATCGGCGATGTTCTCCACAAATAACGTCACCTCCAGGTCCTTATCGACTGGCGTCCACGTTACGCTACCATCCCAACGACCAAAGCCATCCAACTCATCTTTCTTGAGATTGGAAAGTCGGCTGTATCTATCGCCAGTCCAGGAGTAGGACAGACTGAATCTAAGCTCACTGTCTGCCAGATCCATCCTGTAATCGCCATTGACAGAGAATTTCTCATTCGGCATATTCGGCAGGTCATTACCTGTGAAGTCAAATACTTCAGGCAGAAAGGCAACCATCTCTTCACCACCCACATTCGTGTACGGAACCGCTCTGAACACCTGGTCGGGATTCCTGTTCTCTGTTGCCATCAGTGGGCCAATTTTCGATGTTTGAAGAGCAACAAAACCGCTGACTGAAAAATCTTCAGTGACATGGAATGTTCCTTCAATTTCAAATCCGCGCACGTCTGTATCCGGCACATTCTGGATGGCTGGTATATTCCTTGGGAATGGAACCAGAACATCCGTGTATATAATCTGCTGGTAGCTCCTGAAATCGTATAAATAACCGGACACCAGCAGGCGTAAACGATTGTCTAACAGATCTGCTTTATAGCCTAACTCCAGGGAAACCAGTTCTTCTGGATCAACTGTGTCCAGAGGCGGCTCACGCTCAGCAACAATTGCGCCAGCCTTGTACCCTGTCGCAAGACGACCATAGATCAACTGGCCGCCATCACTCGTGTATTCCAGCGTGACGTTACCGGTGGTCTTGGTGAAATTGAGTGTTTTGAAACCTTCGGTAATATCTAATCTGGCCGGGAAAGGGAATGGTCCATTTCTCCCCGCAACGAATGTCTCCACGCCCACCGTGGTCTTATCGTCATCGGTATAACGCAGGCCGGCAATAATAGCCCACTTATCGTTAATGGCAAAGTTGACCTGCGCAAAGACAGCCTGGGACTCGAATTCCTTCTTTTGGTTTTCTCTAAGCCATTGCCCGGAACCATCAGGTACAAAGGACGAAGCTAATATGCCTGGCCCTAACTCGGCAGGATCGGAACCAAATACGGCTGAAATGGGAGCCCCGAGAACGTCCACAGTGCTGAGGTATACCAATGGGTCGGCGGTATCAAACAAGTTAAAGTCATTGTTGATGCCCTCGAACAGATCGAAGAGACCGAACATCGCGAATACCCGATCATCTTGATAGGTCAACTGCAATTCATGGGTGTCTATAGAGTTGTAGAAATAGGCATCAATGTAGCCTTCATTAAATGGCACGTCGGCATTACTCGAACTGAACTGATCCGTTGCGCTGGCCACGACACTGGAGTTATCGAAATCCGAATTTAACAAGCCCACTTGACTATTTGATGTGCCGTATATGTAGCGTAACGCAATGCTGTCAGTGAACTGATAGCTCACATGCAGGTTAACCGCATCACGACCAACTGTGTTTCTTTCTGACCTGTTCTTATCAATTATGTTCTCAAGATCACCACCATCGTTTGCAGGTGGTCTGGATCGTGGATACAGGTAGAACTGATTACGCTCTCCGCTCGGTAAACCAAATTGTGGTTCAGCGTGGAACTCAACAGAGGTATCAGGGTAGGTAACAGGTACCCGCTGATCACCCATTCGATCTGCATCGAAATGTGCATACCGCAGGTTCATATTCAACTTGCCGTACTTAAATGTCACCTGGGGAGAAATATTGTAGTCACCGCGGGAATTGCCGTCCGGACCGCTGATATTTTCCTGCATGCCGTCACTCTCCTGCCATTCAGCAGTGAGCCGGTACGCCAGGTATTCGTTTAACGGACCGGTGACAAACCCGGCGAACCGTCGACCGTTGAAGTTGGTCACTTCCGCGGTAAGACCGACACCAGATTCGAACTCGGGTCTCTTATTGATGTAGTTGATTGCACCGCCTATGGAGTTACGACCATAGAGTGTACCCTGTGGACCCCGCAAAATTTCCACCCGATCCATATCGTAAAGGGAGCTCACCACACCGTAGGACTCTCTGAAATAGAGATCGTTGGAGTACTGGGCGACAGACAGGTCCAGGCCTTCCCGGTGCAGAGGTGCGCCGATGCCACGAATGGTTACAGGGCTGTCTAAACCGAATTGCAGACCTGGGGTTCGAACTTCCAGATCCTTATTGCTGGTGATGTTGTAATCCTCCAGCATTTTGGTATCGAAAACAGACACCGATATCGGTATTTCCAGTAGCGACTCTTCCTGCCGCTGCGCCGTCACCGTGATTTCTTCAAGGACATAACCGCTTTGCTCGTCTTCTGCGAACGCAGGGCTCATCAGAAAAAAACCTGAAATGACACCCACTAACATTCTCTTTGCCATAATATTCATGTATCCCCTTCCTGATTGTGAATAACTCGTATATTCAGTTCACGCCACCGAAGTTATATCCAGTTTTACGTGATTGACAACTCTATAATAGCGTTCACTGTACCTGTATTTAATTTACCATTATTTATTGAAAATGCCAGCTTTTCCACACCTAAATTAATGCATTTGATTTAAAAATACCAGCCTTTCCAACCTGAATTAATGCATTTGATTTAAATTTGTAACACCATGAAGATTTCATGGGTGTGCTGATTCGTTCGATCTGGTTGTGATTGGAATTCGCGCAGCCTTCTGAGAAGAAAACTATTACAGACCGTGCAAGCGGCGGTAGGCCCCGTCACCAACTTCGCGAGCTACCGCCTCGCCCAACTCATGAGCCGACAGAATAGACGACCGGATCAATCCCGGCGTCACGGTCATTGGCATGTTGTGCATAATGGCAGTTGCCATCGCGGCCTCTGTTACCGTATCAATGTCCTCGTTGTCTTCCTTCGTTAAAGACAACTGACCGAGATGTATCGGCAGACCAACCCGGGCAAAAAATTCAGCTGCTTTTCTCGCGTCCTGGTTCTCCTCCATCATCAAATGCGCCAGTGTTCCCATGGCAACCATCTCGCCATGCAGATAATTATCATGAACCTCCTTGACGTGGGTATAGGCCACAGCGACAGCATGGGCAGCTGCGCAACCACCACTCTCAAAACCGATACCACTGATCAGGGTATTGGCTTCCACAACCCGCTCCACTGCATCATCGCAACGATTAGCGACGACCGAGGCACTCGCCGCAACGCCATATTCGTAAAGCGTATGGGCGCATGTCTCACCCATGGCGGCACACGCAAGTGTTGGGCGTGAACCTACGCAGTTTCTTCCCTCCGGATTGGCGAGACATGCCTTGGCCTCATACCAGGTGGCCATGGCATCGCCCATACCGGCAACCAGAAATCTTTCAGACGCATTGGCAACCACACCGGTATCCACTACCACCAGGGCAGGACTATCGGGGAAATACTCCACCCCGTTTTGTACGCCTTCCACAGAATACATAACAGACAGTGCTGAACAGGGTGCGTCGTTCGACGCCAGGGTCGGAACAATCACCACGGGAACATCCAACCGATAGGCTATGCACTTACCCGCATCCACACACTTACCTCCACCAACAGCTATGAGACAGTCAATGTTTTCACCTTTAAGTGCTTCCACATGGTTGTCGACTTCTTCCCTGGAGCATTCGCCATCGAATGTCGTTGCAACCCCGGCAACATTTCTTTGTCTCAGGCTGTCCATGACGCGGGCGCCCTCAGCCCCATGACCGCGACTGGAGGCCAGTACACCCGCTCGCTGGGAATCAAGCAGCAACATATACCTGCCCAGATGGTCGATGACACCCTCACCCTGGATATAACGCTGAGGTGCGATCATCACGCGCGGAACGGACTCTCCGTCGGTAAAAATCTGCCCGGGTGAATATAGATCAGTTGCCATGTCCAGACCCTTGTCGCTTAAGAGGAAGGACCACTATAGATGAAGGCCTCAACCGCGCGCAACGGTCGATACAATCAGCTCGGTATCTCAAGGTTAAGACGCACCAGACTGGCAGTCGGCAACTTGGTCTTCAGGCCATCGGATGTAAGCGATACATTGGTAAATTCTTCACTGTTTACCTGGTCAGGGTTTTCAAACGTATTCAACGCCTTTAGATCCGCACTATGCATGATATCGCCTGCAACACTCGTTGCGTTAAGACCGTACAGGCTAGCGGTAACGTTCATATCATCTGTCGGAGAGAGGTTTATAAGAAACAGCGTCAGCCGATTCTCTTCCGGTGCGTGAATACACGAGGCATCAAGACAAGCGACTGGACCATTATCAGTATCGAACGTATCCCCGGTGAGCGCCAGACGTAAAGAGCGACCGTTCTTGCATTCTGAAAACAGCCGAAACGCATGGAATGTAGTCTGCTTTAACAGCTCATCACCCCGTGTCTTGAGTGGTGCAATAACATTCACCACCTGCGCCAGATTGGCGATCTTCACTATATTCGCATGGCGAATAAAACTGTTGAGGAACTGTGCGACCACCAACGCATCTTCAAAGTTGTAGTCTTCTTCGATAAGCGCAGGCGCGATCTTGCCTTCTCCATTGCCCTTTCTATCCTTGTACCAGACGTTCCACTCATCGAAGCAAAGAAAATGTCTCCGCCTGGACCCATTAACCGCCTGGACATGACGACAGGTGGCATCGATAACCTCCATCTGTTTATCGACCAGGCTGCCGGTGGCAAAGAACTCCAGAGGATCGTTATTGGGATTGCCGACATATCGATGCAGACTGATATAGCGCGCCAATGTCCCCACATACGTCAAGACTTCGCGGTCCCACTCCGGAAAAGTAGGCATTCCTGTCCCACTGGAACCGCAGGCAATAGTCTCAATACTGCGGTCGCATCCTTTCATCATTTTCGCCGCCTGCCGGGCACGGATCGCGTATTGATCTGCCGGGACATGACCCAATTGCCATGGGCCGTCCATTTCATTGCCAAGGCACCAATACTTCACACCATAAGGGTCTTTCGAACCATTTCCTACTCGTTGATCAGCATATTGAGTTCCCGGCGCAGAGTTACAGTACTCAACCCAGTTACGCGCCTCTTCAGGTGAACCCGTACCGAGATTCACCGCCAGCATAGGCTCCCAGCTCATCTTGCGACACAGCTTGATAAACTCGTCGGTGCCGAAAGCGTTTGTTTCAATACTTTGCCAGGCAAGTTCCCGAACTGTCGGGCGATCTTCCCTCGGGCCAACGCCATCCTCCCAGTGATAACCCGAAGCGAAGTTACCGCCGGGGTAACGCATGATGGTCATCTGCAGCTCCGCGAGCGCCGCCATGACATCGGTGCGAAAGCCGTCCTCGTCCGCAACGCCACTGTCAGGGTCGTAGACACCTTCATATACACACCGTCCCAGGTGCTCGATAAACCCCCCAAACAAGAATGGGCTGACTACGTCGATCACCTGTGCAGGATCAATATTTATTGTGGTTGTTTTCACTCAAGGCTCCCAAATCTGCAATCGACCAATCCTAGCATTGTCATCAGCTATGATCATTACCACATCACTTGAAACCCAACTGGTTAATTGTCAGAATCGGGTATGGATGAAGGTTGCCTACATCACTTGCTGACCGACGAAGAACGCTCAAGTTTCGAGTCAGACGGCTATCTGATCATTAAAGATGCATTACCAGGGGATTTCGTATCCCGTCTTGAAGCTGCACTGAAAAAGGTTGAAGCTAAACGTCAGCATGAAATGGACACACGCCTGGGTGGGTATAACTGGCTGGACGTTATTGGTGATGAGGATTTATTGCTGGAACTGATCGACTGGCCCACCACCTTCCCCAAGGTGTGGGGAATTCTAGGCTGGCATATTGCACTCTACCATTCTCACTATATCGTTACGCCGCCACTACCAGCGGACTTCGAGAAGCGACGATTGGGCTGGCACCAGGACAGCGGGCGTATCAACCTCGATATCGAGAGCGATCCCCGGCCACGCATTTCAGTCAAGGTTGGATTTTTTGTCACTGATACCTCCGAGCCTGATCGCGGTAATTTCCACGTCCTTCCGGGCAGCCATCTAAAGAACCAACTGACGCTGCCCACAGATAAAAGTGAAGAACATCCGGATGCGACTCCGGTCCTGGTATCAGCCGGCGACGCAGTGATGTTTGACCGCCGCTTATGGCACTCCTCTGGCCAGAATCTGTCAGATATAACGCGCCGGGTGCTATTCCTTGGCTACAGCTATCGCTGGCTGAAACCACGGGATAATATGACGGTCGACCATTACATGGACAACGCCGATCCAATACGAAGGCAGCTACTCGGAGCGAGTCCAAACGGCGGCTTTGGATTTACCTCTCCGACAGACGAGGATGTTCCCCTTAAAGTATGGCTTGAGCAGCACGTCAGCGCGTAATTGAAGCCCCCCGACAGTGGCTCATCGGTTTCAATGTTTCCAGGTCCGAGTCCGCCCAAGACCGCAAAACGTCATATTGCCTGCAAACTGCAGGCGATTCAAATCCAGCAGGCAGATAATATTCAATATTTAATTTGACCAATGGCTGATTGCAAGCATATCTCCCACAATCCCAGCCCTGATTACTCTTGTCAGAGAATTTTTCCATACGATTGTTGAGCGCAATTGTTCGACGCACCAACCATCCGAAAATCAATCTTGATCCAGCCCTTGTCCAGCTATCGTAAGAACGTGCCAATAGCGCACGTCTTTTCCGTCCAGATGTCGACAAGTCCCTTACGAAAGGCCTCACGAATGACCGTCGCATCACGGTAGACCTCATAACGCATCGTCTCGAAATTGTACCGGCCCCGATTCACAGGAATGTCCCTGCCCCAGTAATCAGGATCTCTTTTGTATTCCACATAGCGTCCTGATTTGACGTTCGTCATCTGGTAGGGGCCACTGGTCACTGGTATTTCCATCGTACTGGCTGCGGGGTCTCTTTCCCTTCAGTAGTGAGCAGGCAAAATGGTCGTATACCGGATCATGATGATATTAAATATCGTCAGCGGTGAACTGAGACGAAAAACCACGTGCCTGTTATCAAGCACTTCGATCGAATCGATGAATTCATAATATAAACTGCCCTGAATCAACTCTTTGAGCGCATTAAAGGTGTACACCACATCCTCCGAGGTGATTGGTACACCATCGTTCCACTTCGCGTCCTGGTGAATTCGAAACACGATCGCCATCTGATCGGCGGTGATTCCTATGCCATCGGCGATTCGCCCGTAAAACGCGCTGACTTCATCTCCTGCGCGAACCAGCAGGGTATCTCCAATCATCCCGATTTCTGAAGGATGCTGCACGGCCCCCTCCTGCTGGGGGCCAGTGTATTGAAGTTGAGTTGCGTTGCCAGGACCAGCTTACCCCCCTTGGGGGCATCGGGATTAACGTAATCAAAGTGAGTAAAGCCCAGGGTGTATTTCAGATCATGGAAAAAAAGCGACACCGTGCTTTAGCGCCATATTATCGAGAATATTTTCGGAATAAGCCGAAGTGGGCGCGAGCACCCACGCGAGCAATATCATCCAAGCGCCAGCTTTCAATCGTTCCTATCCCTCTCCGGAAGTCAGCTGGTCAACCTCCCGCAGCAGCTTTTGGTAGTCCACTTCCTGGAAATCGGTCGAGTCCACGGACAGCACGTGCCCACCAATATCCAGTGGGTTTTGATACAGTTGCGTTAACCCTTGATGCTCCACTGGCTCTTCTTCACCCGACTTTGGATGGATTTTGACCATCATTCCTATCATTGTTTTTCCCCAGTTAAATAGTGCGTGGTTTGGTCACGCGCTGTGAGCATGGATGGTAACCTTCTCAGGAAAATGCACCAGGTGATCTCAAGCGTTAGAAACATAATAATTCGGGCCTCTCAGTGCTGAGGCACAAATCAAACAGGTTACTTTAATGAAGGAATTGAACGGCAAAACAGCATTTATCACCGGTGGCTCTACAGGTATTGGTTTTGGTATGGCTACAGTCTTCGCCCGTGCGGGAATGAATGTCGCTATCACCGATATTCGTGATGAACAACTTGCCATAGCAAAGAAAGAACTGAAGACCATCACCGACAACGTGCTCACGTTTAACGTTGATTCAACCGATATCGGTGCTATGGAAAATGCAGCTGTTGAACTGGAGAAATCGTTCGGACCACTTCACGTACTCTGTAACAACGCAGGATTACCTGGTGGAACAGAGATACTGAAAACTGACGACGCACGTTGGCGACATGTTTTCGAGATCAATTTCTTTGGGCCAATCAACGGTATCAACGTGTTCCTGCCACGCATGCTCAATCATGGAGAGGAGGGACATATCGTTAATACCGCCTCATTCAGTGGCATCCATGGCCATGGGCATCAGTCAGCCTACGGTAGCAGTAAATTTGCCGTGGTCGGCATGTCCGAGTTTCTGAGAAACGATCTTGCTGATACGAACATTTCCGTCTCCGTGCTTTGTCCTCACGTTGCAGATACGCCTATTATTCAAGCACTCAAAGATAGAGTGTCCAAAGATGTAGCTGCCATGATTTCAAACATGGCCGTGCCAGCAGAAACGGTTGGCTCTCAAGTCATGAATGCGATATTGACTGACGAGTTTTATGTTTTTTGTGATGGCGCCCACACGCGCAGCATGCTTGAAACACGTTGCAGCGATATGATCGCAGCTATGGACAGGCAGTTTCCGAAAGAGTGAAAGTTAAACTGTGATCGAAGGCGGCAGCATGCAGATTGTTCACGAACTCATCCTCGTCGGCGATTCAATCCGCATGGGCTATCAAGCTGATGTTATTCGTGAGTTCCCGGAGCTTGCCGACGTTTGAGGAGGCGCGGCGCCGTTTGTAATCATCTATTTGCGAAACTTTTTCGATCGCTTCACATACCGTGAATTCCCGCTCCGCGAGATATGCCGCGTAACGTCGCAATCCTTTCTCCAGGTGTTTTTCAACAGTACGTGTTGAGATGTCCAAACGGCTCGCAATCTGCTTAATGCTACAGATCATTGGATTGCCTTGATGTGACGAAAGGGATTACCATTGACAGTTATTCCGCTGATTGTCATGATAATCAGCAGTTACACCGCGAGATTTCCACATGGATATCAACAGATACCTAAATATGGCGGAAATACTGGAGAGCAAATCCTGTTTCCTGTTCGGTCCCCGTCAAACCGGGAAGTCGACGCTCATTCGGCTTCAGCTGAAAGGCTACCCGGTGTACAACCTGCTGGACCAGTCACTGTTTTTACGCCTGTCGCGCAACCCGAGTCTCATCCGGCAAAGTCTCACTCCGGAAACATCTCTAGTCATCATTGACGAAATACAGCTGATGCCAGCGCTGCTGAATGAGGTTCAATTAATGATCGAAGAGCATGCCGTGCGCTTTCTGCTCACCGGTTCCAGTGCCCGAAGTCTACGCCGCAAAGGGGTCAATCTTCTCGGTGGACGGGCGCGCTCACGTAACCTGCATCCATTCGTTGCCAGGGAACTGGGGGATTTGTTCGATCTGAATCGGGTGCTGGAGTACGGGCTGATTCCATCGATCTATTTTTCGGATTCGCCATCAGAGGACCTGACTGCCTATGCGGGTGACTATCTGAAAGAAGAAATCGCTGCTGAAGCGGCGGTTCGAAATGTGGGTGCCTTCAGCCGATTTCTCGAGGTCGCTGCGTTGGCGCACGGAGAAATGATCAATTTCTCCAACATGGCAAACGACTCTCAGATGCCAGCATCAACCGTCCGCGAATACTACCAGATATTGAAAGACACTTTTCTCGCCCACGAAGTCCCCGCGTACACCGAGACACGGAAACGCAAGGCTATATCCACCTCGAAATATTACCTTTTCGACATTGGCCTCGCGCGAAACCTACAGCAGCGACAGGGGCTTGCACCCGGGACCGCGGAGTACGGCAGCGCCTTCGAAACTTACATCTACCAGGAAATCAAAGCCTACTGCGACTACCATCTGCTGCCCACACCGCGTTACTGGCGATCAAAATCTCAATTCGAAGTTGATTTTGTCTTCGAAGAGTCAGCGGTTGAAGTTAAGGCCAAGCAAAACATCGGTCCAAATGACCTGAAAGGTCTCAAGGCGTTCCGGGAGGAAGGGCTGGTGCGCCATAGCGTCGTTGTCTGTATGGAACCGATGCTGCGGCATCTGGACGGGATCGATATTATGCCCTGGCAACAATTCCTCAAGATGTTGTGGGATTAGGGCCTACAAGTGTCGGGCCTGTAAACGTACTGAATATGGCCCTGCCGGTTGGCCTCGAACATTACAGAACCACCAACAAATGGGGTCGGAGTAAAGTGCCGCACCAACAAATGGGGTCGGAGTAAAGTGCCGGAGTAAAACGTCTCACCTTTGCGGCAATGTTGCGTTTTACTCCGGCACTTTACTCCGACCCCACTGATCTAATTCAACTATACTCTCTACATCAATTACCAGTTGGAGCCTGCAATGCCGATGGACACAAAAACCTACGAGGCATTGGGCCTTCACCTACCCTCACAAGCCACAAAGAAACCTGCTCCTAAGTCACGGACGAAGCCTGACGGAGACCGACAATATAACCCTTGTAGTGAAGCCTACCCAAGCGACGACGTGCCACGTGGTGACGTTGTGCATATCAAGGACTTCTCGGAAAGTCAGATATTTGCGGATACCACCAGAGACATCTATATCTACACGCCACATAACCTGGATAAATCGAGCGAGCCACCCTCCCTCGCGTTCTTCAACGATGGCGCGGGTTACATCTCGCCAGACGGCCCGGTACGCGCCGGGCAGGTATTCGATAGTCTGATCCACTCAGGGGAGATTTCACCGACTGTTGGCGTTTTTGTGAATCCGGGTCAACCGATAGACAAAGAGGCAAAGGTCACTGTGGGCGACCAACGGAGTTACGAGTACGATTCGGTTACACCCGATTTTCTTAACTTCATCAATGAAGAAATACTGCCCCTGGTCGAGGGTCACCTGGGTCGCGCCTTACATACGGATTCGGCGCGTCGTTTAATCGGAGGTATTTCGAGTGGCGGCATCTGCGCATTTAACGCGGCCTGGCATTCTCCGGAGAGTTTCGGACGGGTGTTATCTCACTGCGGCTCCTTTACCAACATTCGTGGCGGTCATAACTTTCCCTATCTTGTGCGCAGTACCGACCCCAAGCCGATCAAGGTTTTCCTGCAGAGCGGTGAGCAGGATCTAAATGGAGTCCGTGGCAGCTGGTCCATCGCCAATCAGGACATGGCAGCGGCGTTCGAGTTCTCCGGGTACGATTACAAGTTCGTCTATGGCGAGGGCGCCCATAGTTTACGACATGGCGGTGCGATATTTGCTGATTCCATCCGTTGGCTGTTCTCCGAAGAGAGTTGATTAGTTGCTGAAACGGCAGGCTAGAAAATGACCCTTTGTCAATCAACGCCATCGATCGCAACACGAACGATACTGCTACGATGCGCCATTGGGCTGACAGCCTTGCGCGGGGGTCAGGTGGTGAAGACGGAGGATTTTTGGATTTCGAATTCAATTGTTAACCCGAGTAGTGGAAACGCTGTGCTCGATTGCCTTTATCTATAACGGAGGGATTGCGACCAGTGCAGCATTGTCAGGTTGTTACCGTTGACCGCGAACCACTATCGTAAGCACTTCTGGAGGTAGTATCACCATGTCCGCCAAGCAATTTGAAATCTCCCGCGCCGTACTGAATGATAAGATCCTGGGCGGATGGTGCGGCAAGGCCTACGGTTGCATGATGGGCGAACCCATGGAGTATAGGGCGCAGGGAGAGATCTACGAGGGCAGCCTGGACATTGACCCCAGGGCCCCGACGACCTGGCTGCATAACGAAGACGACATGTACGTCAACATGGCGCTGCTGGAAGTCATGGGAGAAAAAGGACTCGCGGCGACCAGCGACGACTATGCGAAAGTATTCCGGTAAAGCAGCTTCATGTTGTGGCATGCCAATGGCCAGGCCCGACAGAATCTGAGAGAGGGCATTCCGGCCAGACTCGCCGGACACCCCTATTACAGTCCGCATGCCGATGACATCGATTTTCAGATCGAATGTGATTTTATCGGGCTCGTGTGCCCGGGCTTACCTGTGGCGGCCAGCCAGATCGCTGATCAGGTCGGCCACGTCATGAATTACGGCGACGGATATTATGCAGGAGTCTTTCTGGCATCTCTGTACGCGTTGTCTTTTGTTGAAACGGATCGGGTACGGATAATCGAAATGGCGATGCAAACCATCCCACACGATTGTGACTATGCGGCGATGCTGCGCGATCTGCTGACCTGGTACGCCGAAGCACCCGACAACTGGCGCGTCACCTGGCAGAAGATTGAGGATAAGTGGAATGCTGACCTTTGTCCCTGGGCAAAGACTGATACCGGACGTTTTAACATCCAGGGCCACTTCAACGGGCTGTACGTGATGATGGGTGTGCTCTATGGCGGCAGTGACTACATTGAGTCGATTTCGATCTGTACCCGGTGCGGCCAGGACACCGATTCCAATGTAGGTAACTGCGGTGGTGTCATGGGAACAATCATCGGTTTTCAAGGCTTGCCCGCTGAAGTTAAGGCCGAGCTCGCTCCCTACATGGATCGCGACTATAACCACACGACGCTGTCCAACAATTCCGCCTGTACCCTTTGTCATCAACTGGCGCTTCAGAACATTGAACAACATGGCGGTCGCGTTGACAAAGATGTCGCGACGATTTCCGTACAGCCGTTCGAGTTCTCCGGAGAGCGAGAGGTGTCGTTCATTAATATGGAAATAGTCGACGCCTATCGAACATTGGATGACGCGATCACCTGGCACAGCAACAGGGATCGCGATGAGGTGATGACAAAATCGAAAAGGGGCAGGGAGGTAATCACCTCATCGAGCCCCGGAGACTATGCCGAAGTGGCATTCAGAGGCACCTGTGTCTACATGCAATGTAACCTTAAATCTGATTACGGCATGATTGATATTCACATCGATGGTCAGTTTATGCGCAGCCTAGACCTCTATATCGAGAGCAGATGGGACAATCACAACAAATGGGGTCGGAGTAAATGGGGTCGGAGTAAAGTGCCGGAGTAAAACGTCTCACCTTTGCGGCAATGTTGCGTTTTACTCCGGCACTTTACTCCGACCCCACTAATCGCGCGACCCCACTAATCGAGGACGGCAAACACTTACTGAAAGTCGTCATCAGCGACAGCAAAAACCCGGACAGCAATGGACACGCAGTCGGCCTGGGACGTGTGGTTTCCTATCGCGGCATGGTTGCCGCGCTGCCTGGTTAGATGAAGTGTTCTCGTTCGAGTACCCCGTAAGATGAGATTAAGCGGTTCGTATATCGCCCGCGTTGCGGTATCAGGCTGAATCGTCGATCCGTCGTCAGGGCGGCAGAAACGCTCGGTGATTTCGGACCAGCGGGTGTCGGGTCGATGTCCCTGAAATGCGCTGAGGGCGGCGCCAAGCGCGGCCGCGTTGGTGGTCTCGAAACGGTGCACGGGGCAGCCGTGAACGTTCGCGAATATTTTCAGGATTTCCTCGTTAGCTGACGCACCACCCGTAACATACACTCCGGAGATGTCGACACCCATCCATCGGGAATGGATATAAGAAGAAATGGCCTGGGCTTCAATCAAGGCTCTGACATTACCCGCCGCGTCATCCTCGAGTAGATGTTGGCGGATCACGCCGGCAGGCGCGTTCGGCACAATCTCGGGCTCGACCAGGCTGCATGGGTTGTCGCCTGAAAAGGGCAGCACCAGGCAGTCGTTAGAGAATCCATATTTCTGGATAAAGTACGGATGAATGGACCCGACCGGCTTTCCTGCAGGGCGACCGGGGTCATGCGATCGGCAAGACCCGGCGCAGTTGCATCTCTTGCCTTCGCGCTCCAATCGCGTGTTCTGATATCCATCAGGTTGGTCACGGGGATTTTCTTGACGAAAATCTGAATATTAACATTAACCAAATCAATATCTTACCAGTGCGTCCGCTGCCTAATTTGCACTACGATGCATGACAATGCATAGCTAACTCCCGCAAAACTCCCGCACATGGGCCTCTAAGGTAAGACCAGCCGTGCGTACTCACCCTCCTCGAATGCACCAGTTGCTATCAGCATTTTGTGTGCATCTTGGAACACATCCCACTCGATCGCTGAGGTGTAGTGTTGCGCGTAATCCAACATGCGGATCAGAGGTGTGAAGTTCTGATTGTGGGATAGTGCTTTTAGAGCGCCAAGATAGTCGATCCGATAGGAAGTAGGAATTATGACTTTCTCTTGGTTAGCGCGGACCAGTTCGGTGTTCATCATTACCCTCGCAGCGCGACCATTCCCATCAGAAAACGGATGCACCTCGCTAACTAGAGTCATTATGAAAGCGGCTCTTTGAAACGGTTCAGATAACCCCTCTAGTAACTCATAACCTTTTGCTAAAGTGCCGACAACATGCTCTGGCGCGACAAAAACAGTGTTTCCTGCCTGGTTGATCCTGGTCTTAAAGGCACCAGGAGTTTTATCTTGCCTGGCCTCCATAATGGAAGCGTGACATTTTCTAAGTGCCGTCAGGAAATCTTCAAAACTCGCTAACGGTTTCCGCAATTCCGATTCTTGCACGACGATACTAAAAGTACCTAAGACGTCATGAGCATCAGCAGGCCTTTCAGTTGGAATTACTCCTTTGAAAACGATTTCCTCTGCTTCTTCCACAGAGAATTCGGTGCCTTCGATGAAGTTAGAGAAGTACGCTTCGAAAAATGACAAATTTACGTTTGCGTCAGCAGTTCTTGTTCCTACAGGTCTTGGCGTAGGGCTATGTTCTCGAAGCTCTCTAAACAATCGTTCGAACAGCTCAAGTCGAGCAGGATCGAAAGGGCTGCCAGCTGCCCTGGCTCTAGCAACTGGCGCTTCAACCGCACCTTCTCTTGTACCGAGGAGTGTTCCGGTTAGCTCGCTAAGCTCTTCGAACTCTTTGGTCAAACCGAGGGAGGGAGCAATTGTACGAGTTTCATCCCGCAGTCGATTAAGAGCATCCTCTCCATTCCTGCTAAGTAGAGTGTCTAGTCTTTCCTCAATCTCTTTGCGAGTGAGTGTTCTTGCAACCAAGCCCCGCCGAGATTTTCTCGATGGGCGCATGTTCTCTAGATAGGCTCTTGACGCTGAGGCGAGTCGAGCGCCTCCTATGAACTTAGTGTCGCTATCAAGGGCAGCGGGTCCCTTCCTTGGACGTAGAATGATTCCAGGTAGCTCTACATCTCGTGTTTTTTTTGAGATCAAAAATATGGACCCATCTGCCGCTGGCTTGTTCTCAAGACCCGTACGATCGCTGATGACTGCGTCAGGGAAATAGTAAGTAATGAGTTCATACCAATGACGCATTACCAGCCTTTCGGGGTCCTCCGTCATATTTTTCGTATAGAGCCTTGAGGCTAGTTTTCGCAGTTTTCCTCTAGAGACGGCTTCAGACACGGCAGCTGATATGCTGGTATCTGACACGAATATCTCAGGCATGTCATTTAGTACAAATTTTGACACTTTAGCTACCTCTAGAGAGCGGAGTATTGAATAAGTGCTGTTTAAAAAAGTGATTCATTGAATTTTTGCAGATTTATTTAGCGAAAGCTAGGAAAAAGTGCTGATTACTGCCTCTCCCTATATTGAATTTTAGTCTGTTAAGAGGAGGTTATATTGATTTTTCGTTAGCTAAGAGTTTGGAGCGGCGATGTGCGACAAATAGAAGCAGTCACCAGGTGCTGCGTCCAGCTAAGGTGATTGTAGGAGGTTAAGTCACCTGTCTTCTTGTCACAATAAATGGGGACGGAAAAAATGGGAATGGCCACAGCCCAATAAGATTGGTGGCCGGACCTGGAATCGAACCAGGGACACAGGGATTTTCAATCTGCGGAGAATGACTTCATTGGCACCTATCTCCAGCAAGTGATCCAGAATGACTTCTGAATCATATTCACTAAATCGAGAGGAATAAAGTGATATCACATCTTCAAGGCTGATCAGCAGGAAGTCAGACAGTGCCATGACTTTCACAAATTTGTGTTGAAGAGAAAAACAAAACAAATTAACGCTTGATCAATCAGGCGGGTCCATATACGACCCCATTATTTTAACAGGTTGCAGTGTTGCGCCCTCAGCTACGTCTGCCTGCCAGGCCTTAAGCGACCTTTACCCTATCCGGGTATTGCGCCGCCAGATCATTGGTTTCGCCCGGGTCATCGCTGAGATTGAACAACATCGGGGTCGTCGCCTTTCGCGCTCCCCTGGCGACAATGGAGCCGTGCGCCAGGATCTGCACCACAACGGCCGTAGCTTCTGCCACAATGTCCTCTGGTATCGGCGCGTCGAATAAAGCCTGTATGGCAATCGACGCCGCTTCGAAGGAGACAACACCCTTAACAACCGCCGGGGCCGCCAGAGTAACAATCTGTGCCTGAAGGTCATTCGCATCCACGAACTGTTTGTAAACGGCCGTGGTCAGGCAGAAGCCATCAGGTACCGCAAATCCCGCAGATGCCATTTTTGCACAAGCAGCAAGCGCTCATTCATGTAACAATGCCGGCTCAGCTGAAAAGCGAAACGTAGAACTGGAGAATGATATGCCTGAATATGAACCCGTAGGTGAATTTGGATCCGCCGAATGGTGCGAGGCCTGTGGCAAGGCCGGCGCCAAGATGCTGCAGGACGCGAATCTACCAGCAGATACCGCCTGGGGGTTTAGCGAAACCTACCTCTATCCGCCTGAAAGAATGCTGACTGATGGCCGTGAAATATCCGCCTTCCACTTTATGGTGAAAGACGGTGCATGTTCCGGCGGAGACGGTGCACCGGAAGAGTGTCTGGCGCTGGACGGTTTCCAACAAATGGGGTCGGAGCAACAAATGGGGTCGGAGTAAAGTGCCGGAGTAACGCAACAAATGCGGCAATGTTGCGTTTTACTCCGGCACTTTACTCCGACCCCACTTATCATGTTGGTTGTTTTGGTGTCCTTGACGGAAACGGGGCTGTTCTGCGAGCTGCAACCAGCGATTGCCATGCAAAGTGCCAGGCAGGTACATAATCCTGAATATTTCACTGTGCTAACCCAGTTCGGGACCGAAGGCGCAAATCTTATCACGTAAATGTGACCCACTTGTCCGGACTTCACCCATGAACTGTTCAATGCAAAACGTAGACAATACCGTCTGGCGTCGTCTGGGGTAGTGAGATAACAGGCGGTGATCTTATGCGTCTTAAGAAGGAATATGGGGATCTGCATAACACGACTATGACTTTCGGTGTCACTTAACAGGTATGCTTCACCAAGCCCACCCATTCTTAAGGCATAAGGGGACCGCAGTCGATGAGTGATCTCGGACTTATAGACGGATATCTTGAACAGGGCACTACCGTGCCGCCCCAGATGAACTTTCGCAAAATGTTCCGGCTGGCTCTTAAAACCTGGCCCTATATGCGGCCCATGCTCAAACATCTTCTGGTGCTTCTCGCGTTTTCTTTCTCGGGCGGCCTGGTCGCATTGGTAGTTGGTTTCGTGGGCACGGACCTGTGGACCAACAAGGTCCTCGTGGGTGAAAAACTACAGCCAGTACAAGCAATTGTGCTTCTCGTCGGTGATGAATATGTGACGACAGATGCGGAGCAACTGGGCGAGGGAAAGGCGCCAGCAGCGTCGGCACGGCAACACAATTCAAAGGCAGTCCCAAACAGCGAAAAGAAAGCTGCTGCCATCGCTGACAAGGAAGCTGAGCTGACAAACGATCAACGCAAGACGGTTCGTAATCGCCTGATAATCTGGGGCATTATCGGGGGCGTTGCCACCGCGCTGATTGGTATGTTTGTCTGGTATTACACCACCTGGGTCTGGCAGTCCATCAACCAGAACCTGCGCGTGGCAATGGCTGAACGGGCGGAATCCCTTTCCCTCAGATACCACGATACGAACCGCATTGGAGATGCCATGTTTCGGGTCTATCAGGATAGTGCACAGATCGTAAATCTGCTGCAGAGCGGTATTATCAGCCCCCTCATGACAGTCTACGGACTCATCATCGGTCTCTGCTTCGTGGCTGCTTTTGATCCTTTGTTCGCCCTTCTGGTTTTTTTGGTCGGCATTCCCATCGGCTGGCTCGCCGTCGCGACGACACCACGAATACGTAGGCGATCACTGGCTAATCGACAGGCTAACAGCGAACTGACCTCGCGTTCCCAGGAAGTGTTCTCAGCGATCAAGATCGTCAAGGCAAATCACGCCGAAGCCCGCGTGTTCGATCGGTTTAATACTGATTCCAGACGCGCGCTTAATACAGCGTACTTCCTGCGACTGGACATGGTTTTGATCACACTGGTGGTCGCCCAGTTGGGCGGCGGAATGGTGATTCTGACGGAGTACATCATGGTAACCTGGGTGATTGAAGAACGAGAGACTTTCCTCGGTGCCCTGGTTGCTTCATTCATTGGTTTCGTCATCTGGAACTATGGGGCTTTTACCATCGCCAGGGGCCGCGTTGGGGGGGTCATCTGGGGGGCGCGTGGGCTACTGGGAATCTGGATGCGTATGCAGGATCTCTTTATTGCGCTCGAACGGGCGTTTTTCCTGCTAGACCTGGAGCCTGAAGTGACGGATCCGGATGACCCGGTTGCCTTCCCCGCACCCATCAATGAAATCGCATGGGAGAATGTCTCCTTTGGTTACCTCCCAGACAAACGTATCCTCAACATTCTCAATCTTAAATCGAGTGCGGGCGCAGTGACCGCGATCGTTGGCGCCACGGGTTCCGGCAAATCCACATTGATGTCGCTGTTGCTGCGGCTGTACGACCCTGGTGAAGGGCGGATATGTGTAAACGGGGTCGATCTGCGTGATATGGCCATTGATGACATCCGAGCCAACACCGCTATTGCACTGCAGAAGAACGTCCTCTTCGCCGATACAGTTGCCAACAACATCAAATTCGGCACACCGCAAGCCGATCTCACTGCCATTGAGGCCGCTGCGCGCATCGCCTGCGCTGACGACTTCATTGAGGAGATGGCCAGTGGTTTTGATACGGAACTGGGGGAGCGTGGGGGAAAACTGTCTGCAGGGCAAAGGCAACGCCTATCCATCGCAAGGGCGATTGTGCGCGATACGCCTATCCTGATCCTGGATGAACCAACCGCATCACTGGATGCCCGCACAGAACAACGGGTGCTGGAAAACCTGTCGAACTGGGGAGCCGGCAGGGTCATTTTCCTGATCACCCATCGTCTGTCGACGATCCGCAACGCCGATCAGATCGCGTTTCTGGAGAACGGCCAGATCGCCGAACTGGGTCAGCACGATGAATTGATGAGTAGGGAGGCGGGGCGGTATCGCGCGTTTGTCAATGCGGAAATCGTCGGCAAAGTGGTTGGTGAAGATCTTGAGTGAGGTTTCGACAAGGAACAAGAGCTCTATCATTGGCGAGGTTCTCGGCAGGAATCAATTCGATGACCGGGTGGATAAGGAAACTGACGTCAAGACTGTCGAGGCCCTCAGAATCATTGGGCGTTGCATCAGGATGCTGGCCTTTGTGAAGGGACTCTTCTGTGCGAAGTTTCTGTTGCAGTTCGGCCTCATTTTTCCCGGTCTGCTGCTGCCATGGATGGGTAAAATCGTGATAGACAATGCCGTACTGCAGCGACCTGTTGGCGGCACCGAAGTTGTGTTCCCGCCCTTCATGAATCCAATCCTTGCACTGATAGATGGCAAAGACCCGGTTGGTATCATGTTGACGCTAACAATAATCTATTTTGTGATGCTGCTCACCATCGGCAGTCGTGCTGGAGGAACAGGGGCAGGCCTGTTACAGGGTCGCGAGGCATCCTCTCAGTCCGAAAATACAATCAGTCAAGGTGGAAGCAGCGGCGGCGGCCTGTGGGGAGTGACTGAATTCATGATTCATGTCCGCATGACACAGACGATTGCAAACAATCTGCGCACGGTCCTGTTCGATCGTCTTACCCGTTTGCCCATGACGGCGCTAGACGATCAACGAATCGGCGATTCAGTTTACCGGGTACTACATGACGCGCCGGAAGCACCTGAAATTGCCTATCAGCTGACACTTGGGCCGTTTTTCGCACTGCTCGGCGCTGGCATCAATCTGTACATCCTGCAGTATTCATTTGGTAAGGTCTCCCCGGAACTGATATGGATTGCCTGGGCAGCAGTACCCATGGCTTTCCTGTCAACCTTCCCTTTCTCAGGCGCGCTTCGCCGCACCAACCAGAACAAGCGTGCCGCAGGCTCGGCAACCACAAACACCATTGAAGAATCCATGAGTAACGTGGCAGCAGTACAAAGCCTCGGCGCCGGCAATCAGGAGAACAAGCGTTTCGCTGAGAAAAGCGAGCAGTCCTTCCTGCGCGAACGCTACAACGTCGCCGTTCTAATCGCGATCATCGGGCTGGCAAGCGGGGTATTCGGTATTGCGGCCATTTACGTTTCCATTATTATTTCCGACCGGGTCATCGAAGGCGTGATGTCTCCAGGTGACTTTGCGGTATTGCTGGGCGTCTACGGCGGCATTGCGGGTTCGTGCAGCTACTTTGGCATCCTCTGGATAAGACTGCAGGACAGAATCGCTGCTGTCCGGCGTGTCTTCTTCTTCCTCGACTATGAATCTGAACAGGACCGCATCGGTGGGAAAAAACTGGATCGGATCTCGAAAGATGTACAGTTCCGGGACGTCAGCTTCAGCTACCCGGATGGCCATCGCGCCCTCAGTAATATCGATCTTGAACTGCCTGTGGGAGAACTGGTGGCTCTGGTTGGTCCAACCGGCGCCGGCAAGACCTCACTCGCGTATCTGATTCCATCGATGTTGACGCCAACCTCAGGTCAGGTCCTGATCGACGGTCACGACATCATGGATCTCGACATCGCATCACTACGCGAGCAGGTCACCTATGTTCTCCAGGAACATATTCTGCTATCCGAATCAATCCGGGAGAATCTGCTGTTCGCGAACCCGCAGGCGAGCGAAGCAGATATCATGGAAGCACTGACGACAGCCGGCTGCATGGAATTTGTCGATGAATTGGACGATGGGATCGACACGGTGCTGGGAAGGTCCGGCGACACGCTGTCGGTCGGCCAGCAACAGAGGCTCTCTATTGCGCGCGGTCTGGTGAGAAACTCCAGCGTACTCATCCTGGACGAACCGACGGCTGCACTTGACCCTGCAACCGAGAACCAACTGGTCGTTTCCCTGCAAGCAGCGGCAGCAGATCGACTGGTAATTGTGATTGCTCATCGGCTGTCAACGATACGCAGGGCCGACCGCATCGTCTTCCTGGAAGAAGGAAGAATCAGAGATGTAGGTAGCCACGACACGCTGATGTCAAATACGGATAGTGCGTATCGGGAATTCGTGGAATTGCAGGGAGCAGACAAATGGGGTCGGAGTAAAGTGCCGGAGTAAAACGCAACATTGCTGCAAAGGCGAGACGTTTTACTCCGGCACTTTACTCCGACCCCATTTGTCACTCCGGCACTTTACTCCGACCCCATTTGTCTGCGACCCCATTTGTCTCCTCCGGGCCGCAAAAGAAGCGCGATAAACCTGCGCCCCGCCCCTGGACGGACGACGAGCGGGAAGCGCTGGCGAAAGCTGGAATTGACGTGAAAGTCTTTTGACGGGGGTCAACCCGCATTCACTGGGTGATCCCTATCCCGACCAACTCGAGCGCGATGTCCGCGCCTATTTGAACGCAGTCAGGGAACTTTGACACCGATTGGCGTAAGGTATGCCTGTATGAGACCGTTGCGTAAAAGGGCCGCCGCATTGAAAAGTCGCGCTGGTGGCAAGAAAACTACGCTGTTGCCGTTCGCCCTGTCGATACTCCCTTTCGTGCACGTTGTTGCCGATACGGAGCCGCCGCTCGAGTTCCGATACGGCGTCTCGCAGATACCCAACTACGAACTGAAATATCCCGCCGACTACACGCACTTCAACTATCTCAACACGGATGCCCCGAAGGGCGGAACGCTGGTGCTACCCTCGTTCGACCCCTTCAATACCGTGTCGCCGATGTACAAGGCGCCAGGATTTTTCCGGGCCTACGATCACCTGATCGAGCGCGCGGGTGACGAACCCTCGGGCTATTACGGCAGTCTCGCCGAGTCGATCGCCTTAAGCGCCGACCACCGGCGAATCGTCTTCCGGCTGCGCCCCGAGGCACGCTGGCACGACGGCAGGTCGATTACCGCAACCGATGTCAAGTTTACTGTGGAAACGTTTCGCACTGACGTCATGGCCTTCGGGTGGGCCGGGGCGCTGGCCTGGGTTACTGATGTCAACATCCTGGATCCGCTTACTGTGGAGATTCGTTCCGACTCGGACGTTGCCAAACAACTCTTCCTCATCAGCCACATGCCCATCGTGCCTGCGCATTACTGGCTCGACCGGGATGTGAGCGAACCCATAATAGCACCGCCACCAGAGAGTGGCCCCTACCGCCTGACAGGCGTGTCTCAGGGTCGCTACTTCACATACGAGCGGGTGCCGGATTACTGGGCCAGGGATCTTCCGGTGAATCGTGGCAAATTCAACTTCGATACCATTCGCTACGAACGTTACCTGGACGCGACCGTCGCCCGCGAAGCCCTGCGCGCGGGTCTGTTTGACGTGTGGACAGAGACCGACTCGCGGCACTGGTTGTCATCCTACGACGTCCCTGCCCGCGACCACGGCTGGCTCGTGCTGAGCACGCTGGCATCCGGTGATCTGAGCGGCGCCCGGTATGTCCTGGTACTGAATTCGCAGCGCCCGCCCTTTGACGATCTTCGCGTACGCGAGGCGCTGTTCCATGCTTTGGATTTCGAGTGGCAAAACCGGGCGTTGCACGGGGGCAAATCGACCCGGGCTCACAGCTTCTTTGCGAACTCCATGTTCGCTTCCTCAGGATTGCCGGGAGAAGCGGAAACAGCGCTTCTCGAACCGCATCGCTCGCATTTGCCCGCCGAGCTTTTCACCCACACCTTTTTCTTCCCGAGCACAGATGGCGTGGGCGTCAATCGTGGTGGTTTGACGAGGGCACAGACACTCCTTGTGGAAGCCGGCTTTCGGGTCGTAGACGGCATAATGGTCGACGCTGAAGGAGAACCCTTTGTATTCGAGTTTCTGTCCTTTTCGCCGGAAGACAAGCGCACTCTCTTACCCTACATTCGTTCGCTGTCGATACTCGGCATCCGTGCGGATATCCGCATGATCGAACGCACCAGCTACTACAATCGTCGGCACAACGCTGACTACGACGCCATCCTGGTGGGGGGCGGTTTCCAGATACCGCCCTCCTGGGAGTTGCGCCCCTTTTTTCATTCGTCATCGACGCTTTACCTGAACGCGTCCCGCATCAACCACCCGGCGGTCGATGCCATGGTTGAGGCTGCGCTTGGCGCGACACACCTCGATACGTTTGTCAGCGCCTGCCGGGCGCTCGATCGCGTTCTGCTATGGAATTATTACCAGTTCCCGCTGGATGCCCTCGGGGACACTCGCATCGTTTACTGGGACAAATTCGGCCGGCCCGACCTGCCAGAGGGAATGTATGTAGCGCAGTTCCCGGATGGCTGGTGGTTCGACGACAAGAAGGCTGCGCGAATCAGTTTCAGGAAGAGTCTCAAAAAGTAGCAATTCCGGTATCATCACCTTGGGAAAGCGATAAAGAGAGGCTTCCATTCAGCATAAATGTTATAACTTGCATGAGTTGACCATACGAAGGACAGGATGTCGAAATGACTGAAATAACGCCTGTTTTGGACTTTATAAAAGCAGCAAACAGTGAATCTGCTGCAATAAACGCCCCCGGACGGGAAGCGCTCAGTTACGGCGAATTACTGAAACTTGTTGAAAACACGGTATTAACACTGAACCGGAACGGCATTCGCAGAAATGACAGGGTCGCGGTCGTATTGCCTAACGGCGCTGAGATGGCGGCAGCTTTTATAGCAATTTCCTGTGCCACCACCGCCGCGCCGCTTAATCCCGCATATCAAAAGGCCGAATTTGATTTTTATCTCTCGGATCTCAATGCCGGTGTGCTGATCGTGGAAGAAAACAGTCAATCCCCGTCAATCGAAGCTGCGCGAGAACTGCATATCCCCATATTGACATTGAAAAAGTGTGACTCTTTGACAGCGGGGAAATTTGAACTCGAACCTGTCGACAGACAGCAGCATGAACAAGCAGTCATCACCCCTGAATTTGCAGGTGGAGACGATATTGCCCTGGTTTTACACACTTCCGGGACCACTTCGCGCCCCAAAATTGTTCCGTTAACACACAGTAACATCTGCGCAAGTGCAGAAAATATCCGAACCACTCTGGATCTCACATCCGCAGACCGTTGTTTAAATGTGATGCCCTTGTTTCATATACACGGCTTGATCGCGGCAGTGCTTGCCAGTATCAGCGCCGGTGCAAGCATTTTCTGCACACCCGGTTTCAATGCATTGAAATTTTTTGCCTGGTTGGAGGAAGCGCAGCCAAGCTGGTATACCGCGGTCCCGACCATGCACCAGGCAATTTTATCCAGGGCCGGTAAAAATAAAGAGACAGTGATGAATTCCGCCTTGCGATTTATTCGCTCTTCATCGTCGTCATTACCCCCACAGGTGATGAATGAATTGGAGGAGACGTTTAAGTCACCGGTTATCGAAGCTTATGCCATGACGGAAGCATCCCACCAGATGACGAGCAATCCGTTACCACCCGGAACAAGAACACCGGGTAGCGTCGGCATCGCCGCCGGTCCGGAGGTAGCGATAATGGACGACACAGGCAACCTGCTCGGGGCAGGCTCCGTCGGTGAGGTGGTGATTCAAGGGGAAAACGTCACGGCCGGGTATGAAAATAATCCAACAGCAAACCGCGAAAACTTTGTAAACGGTTGGTTCCGGACCGGCGATCAGGGTGTCATGGATGAAGACGGATATCTGACGATCACCGGCCGTTTAAAGGAAATCATTAACAGGGGAGGAGAAAAGATTTCACCCAGGGAAGTGGACGAAATCTTATTGGATCACCCTTCGGTGACCCAGGCCGTCACATTCGCCGTCCCCCACGCTAAACTGGGGGAAGAAGTGGCTGCTGCTGTTGTGTTAAAAGACGGCCAGACAGCAAGCGAGAGTGAACTGCGCTCCTTTGCCGCAGAATATCTGGCCGGATTTAAAATACCAAAGAAAATCATGCTGCTTAAAGATATTCCAAAGGGCGCGACCGGAAAAGTTCAGCGCATAGGCCTGGCCGGGAAACTGGGGCTCGTTTGATGCGAATCTGTATTTATGGCGCCGGCGCTATTGGGGGGTATATGGGCGCCCGACTCTCCTTATCGGGGGCTGACGTCACCCTTATCGCCCGCGGACCGCACTTGCAGGCGATGCATAAAAACGGCTTGAAAATCATTTCTGACGGACTGGAAATAACCGCTTATCCGCATTGTACGGATAATCCTGCTGACGCGGATCCCCAGGATTACGTGATTATCACGCTGAAAGCCCCATCGGTGCCGAATGTCCTGGATGCTATACAACCGTTGCTGGGAGAGCGAACCTGTGTGGTCACTACGGCCAATGGTATCCCCTGGTGGTATTTTTACGGACTCGAGGGGCCCTGGGAGAATCACCGGCTGAAAAGTGTCGATCCCGATAACCGCCAGTGGAACGGGATCGGTCCGCAGCGTGTTATCGGTTGCGTTGTCTACCCTGCCTGTGAAATCAGCGAACCGGGCGTGATTAAACATATAGAGGGAAACAGGTTTACCCTGGGTGAACCCAATAGTGAAAAGACAGAACGCTGTATGCAATTGAGCAATGTGCTTATCAACGCCGGTTTCAAATCACCGGTGAGGTCTGAGCTACGCAATGAGATCTGGGTGAAGTTATGGGGCAACCTCTGTTTTAATCCCCTCAGCGTCCTGACACACGCAACGCTGGATGTGATTGCGACTGAGGCGGGCACGCGCGCTATAGCAAAATCCATGATGCTGGAAGCACAGGCCATCGGAGAAAAACTGGGGGTTCGATTTGGTGTTGACGTGGAAAAGAGAATCGATGGGGCCGCGGCTGTCGGCGCGCATAAAACCTCCATGCTGCAGGACCTTGAAGCCGGCAGAACTATGGAAATAGATGCTCTGCTGACTGTGGTAAAGGAATTGGGACAACTGGTTCGTGTGGCAACCCCGGTTATCGACCTGGTACTGGCGCTTGTGCAACAGCGGGCGCGTGTCGCGGGTTGTTAAAAAGGGGCACTGCTATCACCTCCTGCCACTGTCATTGAGGGCTTCAACGCCAACGATCGTCCCTTGGTCATAGTGGTAACGCAGATAACGCCAGTGGATGGCATCCGAGAGCACCTTGGGACGCATCACCCCATAGCACTCACCCTCTACTCTTACGCTTTGGTAGTGAACACCGAAGCTATTAGCATCCCGCAACGCGTAACCGAGCTGTTGTGCCTCTCGATAATCATTGGAGTCATAGATGGCGTCTCCGACCAGGCGCCGCACATCGTGAAGGGTTGTCGGCCCCAGCTGCGCACGGATAACGCGAATTTCCAGACTGGTTTGTTCAATTCTGGATTCACGGAGAAAGCGTGCCCGATGGAAGGATGATTCGGCGATGGCCACCGATTCATCCGCAGCGCAATAATAGATGCCGAAATCCCGATTGAAGCGGCCACCACGTCCATCCACCGGCGGGTGAGTTAAGGCCGCCATGATCCAGGACGCGCCATCGCCATACACCCGGTCTTCCGGTGGTACTAAACGGATATCACCGACTTCATCCCGCAACCTTGGGTTGGTCAGGGACTCCACGGCATAGAGCACGTCCCAATCCTGCGCACTGGAGACGCGCTCGAACAGGCTGATCTGCGGATAGCGCGACAGAATGACCCGATAAACCGGTTCATTTGCCTCGCTAACAGGTAGCGTATCGATATCGATCACCAGCCACCCCGCTCCACATCGAGGAAATTCCTGACCACGGCCAGATCGACCACCTGTCCGGCCAGCAACCGGTCCAGCGGGGCCGTGCCATTGAACAACGGGTTGTCGTTGGGGGTAGCCAGCCACTGATCGGCAAGCGCCTGATCGGGCAACAGGATTTGCAGGGATTTGTAGATCCCCAGGATATAGCTGGCCCGTTCCAGTAGGTCCCTGGTTAACTTGGCCTTTTCCGGCTGGTTCTTCCAGTTATAGAGAGTCTTCTCGTTGCTGAGCCCCAACAGGGTCATCTGCTGGGCGCCGGTCAGACACCACTGGCTGAAAATAGCGAAAATCGTCGGCAGCAGTGAACTGGTGACACTGGAACCACGTTGCAGCAGATGTTCGGCTTGAGCGATCATGAATATCTCCTTAGCAGCATTCAGACTGTATTTTTATAGTGCTTAAATACAGACTAGCAAACTGTAATGGTACAGTCAATTGTTTCAGAGATACTTTTTAAAGTACTGGCCGTGATGGTCACAGCAAAGGCAAAGGCCGGTGCTGCAGTATTTTCTGGATGACGACAGGGTCTTCAATAGATGCAATGATCAGAAGCAGTGTCTTGATTGATTCGTTATCATCGTGTTGCCATCAAAAAGTTGGATTATTCAAGTTTTAAACGCGGCGATTGGTTCATTTCGTCCCGGGATGGTTAATACTATCCATACCATGTCATTAAAGACATTATAAAAAAATCAATAACTCTTTGATTATTTTGTACTAATTAATTCCTGCCCTGAAAGTCGACTTCCGAGAGTTTGAGTTGCGACATTCACATATTGTTGGTTTAAAAATCAACAGCTTGACAGGAAGTAATCACCGCGGTGTTGAATTCTCGGTCAAGAACTAATTACATAGTCTCCCGGTTGGTACGTTTCCTGCCAGAGAGTGTTATTCAACTAAAATCAAAACAGGTATTTCTTTCTGGGACATACGATGGGGCAGCTTCGCTTTGGCAGGTGGATCATTACCGCGGGTATTCTGATCTCGACGACGGCCACCTACGCCGTTACCGAACTCGATGAAATTATCGTTACCGCAACGCGGCAGGACCAGTCTCTGGCGGAGGTCTCAAGTGCTGTCAGTGTCGTAGAAAAGAACACCATCCAGACGGGTCGCCAGCAGTTGGGGCTGGACGAATCGCTCAACCGGGTGCCTGGCATCTTCTTCCAGAACCGTTACAACTTCAGCCAGGACCTGCGGGTTGCTATCCGGGGATTTGGTGCTCGGGCAAACTTTGGTATTCGCGGTATCAAGGTATTCGTCGATGATCTCCCGGCAACACTGGCTGACGGTCAGAGCGGGGTCGACGACATCGATATCGGTTCTGTAGGCCGTATTGAGATTATCCGAGGCCCGTATTCAGCATTGTACGGCAGTTCATCCGGCGGTGTCATGAGCCTGCATACGGAGGACGGTCCTTATATACCGTTTGCCGAGGCACGGGTTACAGTGGGGGAGTATGACCATCAGAAATACCAACTCAAGTTTGGCGGACAAACGGGAAAACTGAATTACCTGGTGAACGGTTCCTACATGGAAAGTGACGGTTATCGCGCCAACTCCAGGGTGGAACACGGGCTGGTGAACAGCAAGTTCCGCTATGAGTTTGACGATGACTCCGACCTGACCATGATCTTCAACCTGGTGGAATCGCCACAGGCCGATGATTCGGGCGGCATCACGGAGACAGACGTGGCAGCGGACCGGCGCCAGGCGCAGTTAAGAAATCTCAGTTCCAATGCCGGCGAGGAACTGGAGCAACAGAAATTCGGTTGGATCTATCGTCACCAGTCAGGTGAGGATCACGAGATCAGGGTACGAAATTACTACCTGTGGCGAGATTTTCAGGCTTTTTTACCCATTGGCTCCCATATCCGCTTTGTACCGGACGACGGGGTGGTTGAATTCGACCGGTTCTTTTTCGGCGGGGGCGCTCAATATACTTTTACAGGGGAATTGTTCGGCCGCTCCAACCAGTTAACCACGGGTTTTGATATCGATATCCAGGAAGACGACCGGCAACGTTATTCCAATGACGCGGGGATTAAAGGCGTTTTGTCCTTTGACCAACTGGAAGCTGCACAAGCCTATGGATTTTATGTCCGCAACAGCCTTGCGCTCACTGACTCCCTGCAACTTACCCTGGGCGGACGTTATGACATAGTGGACCTGTCCGTTGATGATCGATTCCTGACAAATGCCGACCAGTCCGGCGATCTGGATTTTGGTGAATTCAGCCCCAGTGCCGGTTTGACCTGGTCAGCGATGGACTCCGTCAGTTTCTATTTCAACTACGCTACCGCGTTCGAAACACCCACTTTTACGGAACTGGCCAATCCCGCGCGAAATCTTGATGTAAGTCTTGGCGGATTTGCGTCCGTGGACGCCCAGAATGCCGAGAGTTTTGAGTTTGGCGCCAGGGGTCATTTTGGTGATAGTGTCTATTTCGATATAGCCGGCTTTATCATGGACGTGGAAGACGAGGTGGTGAGCGTGACCAATATCGGGAACCGCACATTTTTCGAGAATGCGGATACCGACCGTAACGGCATTGAGGCTGCCATCGTTGTGGACATCATGGAAGGATTACAGCTTACAGCATCCTATACGTATTCCGACTTCGAGTTCGACAGATTTCCCACCAATATTTCCGCGGAAGGCAAAATGTTGCCCGGCATACCGGAGAACCAGTTTTTTGCGGAACTGGCATATCACCACGATTCCGGTTTCTACCTCAGTTGGGACATCCTTTTGGTCAACGACCTGGCGATTAACAATACCAACAGCGCCATTTCCGATTCCTATAAAGTCGCAAACCTCAGGGCGGGACACCGCCTGCAACTCGCGGGCTTTGAGTTGTCGCCATTCATCGGCATCAACAACCTGTTTGACACAAAATACATGTCCAACCTGCGCCTGAACGGCATTGGCGGCAGGGTGTTTGAGCCGGCGCCGACACTGAACGTGTATGGAGGGGTGTCAGTAAGGTTGAATTACTGACCTGCTTAAAGGGGGCGGAATTGAAACATGCCCCCGCATATCGTAAGCGGGGGTCCGTACCCGCGGTTTTGAGTTTGCGTGCACTGGAGCCCAGCAGGTCGAAGCGCAACGCCTGCGGCAAAGCAGCCCTCGCTCATGAGCTTTTGCCTGCACCGCGCACGCCGAACAGGAAAAAGCTGCGGACGGGTAGCTCAGTGATCCTTTTGTATACCATGTCGTCAAATAAAGTCGAAAAATGACGATATGAAAAGCAATATTACGGTTTTATCAAACACCAGCCTTTCCCTCAAAATCGAAAACCAATGATTTTATGGGTGTCCCGGAATTGGCACTGGACGAACTGGACGCGGACCGAAGTGCTTGAATCGTGTGTGCTGAAAAACTCGGATTTAACCTCGTCAATATTGACACTGGAGAACTCTGTTAAATTTTGTTTCTAAACTCAGGTTTCGGGGTAGCCGTCCCGTACAATGAGAATTAAGTAAACTGTCCCACGAATAACCTCTGAAGTTATTATTATTTTTAGCATTTATGTATCATACTAAGTAACATTATTGACATAATTTATAATTATATTACTATTTGCCAAATATGATGTTTCTGATGAAGACATGCAATGAACAGTAGATATAAGTCACAATTCAAAACGCTGGGGCCGCGGGCCGCACAGTTGATTACCGAACTGAATGAACGGCACCGGTCAACGTTTACACTGGCCGATGTTGAGTCTATCACCGGCTTGTCATCCGTTGCCTGCCGCAATCTGGTACACAAGGCACAACAACGCGGTCTGCTCACACGACTCAAGCCCGGACTTTATAACCTGGTCCCTTTTCAATTGGGTCGCGCCAGTGAGTTTGTTGATGATCCCCGCCTGATCGCGCACGAGCTGGTGAAGCCAAATCGTTACTACGTCTCGCACGGCTCTGCCTTTGAAATCCATCGTATGGTGGCACAGCCGATCCTGACGATGCATGTTTCCTGTACCAAGCGATTACGCTCTCAAACCGTTGGCGGGTATCCGTTCAAATTCATTCATGTCCACGATTCGCAAGTATTTGGGATCATGAAGCATTGGGTGCACGAGCAACAATATGTAATGGTTAGCGACATGGAGCGCACGATTATTGACGGGTTGCGGCACCCAGCCCTGCTGGGCGGCATTACGGAAATCGGTAAAGGCTTATGGATGAAGCAAGAGGCAATGAATGTGCAGCGCCTTGTGGAATATGCCAAGCAGCTGGGGGTTGGTGCCGTCGTCCGCCGGCTGGGATATCTGCTTGAACTATACGAGTTGGCGAACTCCAGCACTCTTGATGACTTGCGCACCCTGTTAACCAATACATATCAGCGCCTGGACCCCGTTTTGCCTAATGAAGGTCGGCACCTTTCACGGTGGCGCCTTCAATTGAATGTGTCGCCAGAAGAACTCAGTGCCGTGAGGTTTGGCTGATGATCCCTCAACGCAATATTTCCCTGATCACCAATGAGCTTGCAACAGAGAGCGGCCGACGAATACCAGAAGCCATCATTGAGCGCGATTATGTGCTGGCGTGGTTTCTAACATGCATGGCCGAACATCCACTGCGCGACCGCTTGGCTTTCAAAGGTGGTACCGCACTACGACGTTGCTGGATTGAAGGTTACCGGTTTTCAGAAGACTTGGATTTTACTTTGACTGAGCCTTGTGACCTTAAAGACATCCTGGCTGCTTTTGTTGAAATTTGTGGTGCGGTTGAATCCGCCAGCGGAGTACAATTTCAACTTGATCGGGAGGCCCGCCGCCAAGGACAGAACACCCATACTTTTTACTTACGCTACCAGGGACCGTTGCCTGCAACAAACGATGTGAAGGTAGATATCACTATCGCTGAAGCCATCTGTTTCCCGTTACAAGAACGTCGAATCCTTCGTCAATACGAGATGTTTGACGATTTGCCTGAAGGCCCAGTGGTTATGGCGTACAGTCTTGAGGAAATAGTTGTTGAGAAACTTGTGGCGTTGAGTGACCGGACCAGAAATGAACCTCGTGACATATATGATCTTTGGTACTTACTGAATTTTCACGAGTTTTGGCTTCCAGGTATGAAGCATGAATTAGATTCAAAACTGGCGTTCCGGGAACGACCAACCGGAAACATTCTGCAAGCTGTTAACGCAAAAGAAGAGCGCTTGCGTCACCTTTGGGGTCCGCGGCTATCACAACAAATGAGTGATCTACCACCGTACGACAGTGTGTTTCGTGACGTAATACGAGTACTGCGCGCCGCCAACCTGGACGACTCATTGGAGACACCGGGATATCCCATTTGAAAAAACCAAAGAAAGAATGAGGGCTGACCTCATACTCATTTGGATAATGGTCGTCCACAATTCCTTGCTCAATCCCGCGCATTCGACCTTCGTGAGACGGTCCATCACCTGGACATGCCGCCAACCCTCGAGCGGCGCAGCTTGGCACGCTTGTTCGTGGGTTCAATCCGATTCCAATACCCGACTCGTTACATTTCAGCGAGAGAGACGACGATAAGCTTCAGCCTCTACGGCTGCCTTAGTGGCTGCACATTGTCCAGCCTGCTTGATTTGTAGAGCCCGAAGAAGCTGACAACGATTGTCTCGAAATCCGACGGTTCTACACTCGTGATAATCAGCCGCTGAAATTGCAGCCGCTAAACATTTCTTGGCTGAGCGTCGTACCAGGTAACCTGCCGGTTAAACAGATAGAGGTGCCAATCAAAAGCAATCACAACAAACGCTATGGTCAGAGCGATTATTATTGGACGCTGGTTTTCCAATTCGTCCTCTCACGGTTATCAGGTCGGTGGCTGTGGCGGCCAGGACGAATAACCACCTTTTTCCCGCTCTAAGAAAAGTACGTAATTCCTGCGGTTTGCCTGCAGTCCTCTTGGCTGCTCTAAACGTGTGTGAGTTGATCGAAATTGCGGCGAATCGGGTATCGAATTCAGGCACCGGCCGAACGCGACGGTCACCGTTGCATATCCGATGTGTTTGAAAATGATCCGAACAGGTCCACCACACTTTTCACACTTCTCAATATCTATGGCACACACGCGCTTGAGCCGCTGCGCCCAAGTCATCGAGTAGGTTGGGGTTTCTGACTTTCTTGCTCTGCTACAGGTTTCTTTGGAACGTCATGCTCGCGCAGTTTGCTGTTCGGGGAGAACACGCCATGAATTCTAGTGAGGTCCACTCGCGGTCTGGGTACTATCGCAGCCGCTCTGCTTAACGACGAATTATCGTTCGACTTCCTGTTAAACTCATGGATTCTCCTGTTAATCTGTAAAGTAAGGAAAAACAGGGGACCACAGATCAACGGAGGAGAATATAACGGTCTAGATTGACTGCTTACCTCAGTTTGAAATCCCCAATGTAAACATCCCCCTGGATGTGTGATATGTACAAAATGTATTGTATATATCAAAAATAAGAGGATGTCATATCTTGTCTAAAGGACCAAAAGGAGAGTACCGGCCTGCTGATGTCATTGGTTGTGCTATACATGTTGCCAAGTTAACAACAACCGGTGAGTTAGAAGAAATCGGCCTGAAACAACCAGGTAAGCAAAAGTCGGGCATTGAGGGCAGTAATGCACCTAGCGAATCCTTAAGCAAAGAGAGAGAATCTGAGATGAGTCAATACGACTGGCAAAGTGAATTGACGCCAGACAGTCGTACTTGATTCGGTCCGCAAGTTCGTCGGTGGTTAGATAGGTGTAGCTCATGTTATTCTCTCTTGATCTGATTAGATCATCTATGATGATCCGTATCCTTTTCAAGCAGGCTCTAGATGAGAAACCTTTTCAGGAAGAACGCCGGATTACTTTAAATAAGGTCAGCGAAAAGACGGGAATATCCAGGCCGACATTGACCAGGATTTCAAACGTGCCGGGTTACTACACGAACACGGATACGATCAGTTCGTTGTGTGAGTACTTTGAAATTGAGCCGGGTGAATTGCTTAAGAGGGTGTGACCTTCGGGCACAAGTTGGGCTCGGCTCGGGCACAGAATTTCAACAGTACTCAACTGTCGACTCAAGGTACTATTTCTGCTATGTCTTCAATTGCCTTGTAGTAACTAGGTACGTTACAATGTTGCATGCCATAGGAGATTTCTGTTGATTAGAAGTTTCCGCGACCGCAGGTTACGAGACTTTTACTTGCTTGATAAACCCAGCAAGAAAGTTCCAAGTGATATAGAAGACCGGCTGTTTCGAAAACTTCAGATAGTCGATGATGCAACCACTGATGCTGACTTGCGTTCGCCACCAAGCAACCACTTTGAAAAGCTAAAAGGCAATTTGAGAGGGAAGCATTCGATACGCGTCAACAATCAATGGCGTTTAGTGTTTGGCTGGTCCGGTGGAAAGCGGCGAAGCGACAGACATCTACTTGGACAACCACGATTATCGCTGAGGTAGCTTATGAACATCACCAGGAAACAACCTGTCAGTGTGGGTGAAATGATCACTGAAGAATTCCTTGAGCCCCTGGAATTAACTCAAGGACGACTTGCCGAATCAATGGGTGTGAGCCGAAAGACAGTAAATGAGTTGTGTACAAATCGTCGCGCCATCACCGCCGATACGGCATTGATGCTTGCGACAGCATTCGGAAATACGGCTGAGTTCTGGTTGAACCTCCAACAACGTAACGACATCTGGAATGCGTTGAATACGCCAAAGCGTCGTGCTCGTATCAACAAGGCCAAACCAGTCGCAGCTTGATCATTGGAACTTACCTGCGTTCGCGGGTGGGCCCGGGCTTTGAGGTGCAGGGCAACCTGATCTGCCGGTTCCCGTGAACAGGCAGCGAAGCGGGTATTCCGGCTCATGAGATCTGCCGCAAACACATAGAAGAGGCTTACAGCATCACCGGTGATTATGTCACCAGGTTATTGGATGAAGCCGGAAGATTCAGTGCGATGGCACAAAATCATCGTAGATCCTGGCACCGGTCAGTTTGTTTTCATGATAGTCATATATCGCCACACCCGGTTGCGGACTGTAGTTATTACTTCCCACCTTCACAATGTTGTACTCAATCGCACAGGATTTATCGTTGGTTATAGCATTGCAATGTTCCAATGGAATCCCGCCTCCGAAAGAATATAGAAGGCTATAGAAGTCCTTGAGTGTCGGTTGGCCAGAGGAACCAAAGACGCCGCCACCAGGCTCTCGGATTGTTGCGTTAAGTTCGTACATTGCCAGAGTTGCATCAAGATCACCTTTTGCGAATGCCTTTTGGTAGCGCGCAACGGGTTCTGGAAAAGTCAATTCATGACTGGCAGAGAGGATTGCAGAACGACCCTTATGTGATCTGTCGATTGGATAGTTGGAATAATATAATCTGATATGCAACCCTTGATTGGTTTGATCGTATACGATCGCTACCGGTAATCGAATCGCCTGGTCTTGACGATGGAGATGTAACTCCACTTCTTCAAGCCAGCAATTTTTCTGTTGGATGGAATTGATTGCTTCGACTTTCAAGTCAAATCCATCCACCACGCTTTGAAATTTAGCGTAATAATCGGCTAATTCATTGCCGCCAAAACTGCCAAATCGGGCGTCATCCAACTTGATGACCAGATTTAGTTCATTCACGAATGCTGCGGAAGCATTTGGCGTAGTAAGAAGAGGTATTAGATTCATAGTCGTTCTCAAGTTGCCTTATTAAGGAGCTGTCATCGATCATCCAGAGACGCGTCTGCCTCCAGATTCTCTACATCGTCGTAATCGATTCCCGCCAGGATTTCATCAATGCTCTCGGCAAGGCCATTTGCACAGATGAATTCTGTGTATCCCGCCGTCGTAACGACAACGCCATGGGGAACAGGGAACTGTGCCTTGATCAGCTTTACAGCGCTAAACCGAGAAGACCGGCAGGCCGTTTCTCTTTACCGGTGGTCCGCCGCCGGGGTTGCCCGGGATCAACTCACGGCAGTCGGGGCCAATGAAGCGCAATGCCAGACTGCGCCGGGTAGACGCCGCGCCGGTCTGCCCACCACCGTGCAGAGTGCCGAAGTGAAACAGCACGGCGTCACCAGGATGGCAGGCGAATGAGACAATATCGTAGTCATTCCTATGGCCCTCGATATCCGGTATCGGTGCTGACCCGGAAGGCGAGTAGACGGAGTCGTAGACAGGTCCAAGATGCGACCCCCTGACGAGTTCCAGGCTCTCTTCTGCCGACACCGGATCCAACGACAGCCAGAGAGTCAGTGTATTGATGCCCTCGACACGGGCGTCCGAAATATCCTGGTGCCAACTCGTGCGGGGCGAATGGGGTTCCTTGAGGAAAATCTGCTCTGACAGGCACTCTGCGCTTTGAGCCCCAAACGTTGCCGCAACGATGGACTCGATGCCAGGCAGATGGATGATCTCCTCGAGCCTGGTGCGATTCGCCGGGTTGCCAACATCCTGATAGGCTAACCCTGGTTCGCCACGGTCAGGAAGTACCCGCGCCGCGTCAAGACCCGACGCTCGATCCATTCTGTCAGCGTAGAAACGCGTGGCGACAGGGCCGGGATGGTCGATGCAGAACTGCCAGAATTCCTCCAAACGGGCCAGTTCGCCTGTAGAAAAGGCGCCTGGTATGTGGACTACGCCGTCGCGGCGAAACTTTTCCTGTAGATCGGTGTAAGACATGTCATTTCTCCTGAATGTTCGTTTCTTGTACGTATTGCCAGACGGTGTCAGTGCCTCGCGGTCGGGCGAATTAGTCAAAAGCCGACAGCACGTCTGCGTTGATCCGGTCGAAGTTCTCCTTTTTCGTCAGCACACCAGAAAACATGATCTCTTCAAGGCCTGCATCGAAGTACTGACCAATCAGGTCGACGATATAGGAAGGCTTGCCGCAAAGAATCCACGGTTGACGTTCCAGTGCGGCTTTCGCCACTGCTTCGTCGTCAGTAATTTGCATGGGTATCACCATAGTGCGTTTGATCTCTGCAGGGTCGCGACCCAGATCCTCGCAGTGCTTCTCCAGCACCTGCATCTTGTGCTTGAACACGTCTACACCACCCGGTTTGTTGAAGTCGATGTTGCAGATATCTGCGTATTTGGCGCAGGTCTTCAGTGTGCGCTTTTCGCCGTTGCCACCAACGAGAATCGGTACACGGGGCCTGCGCACACCTGGCGGGTTCATCGGCGAGTCCTTCAGCGTGTAGTACTTGCCCTCGTAACTCGCGGTCTGCTCCGGCTCCAGCGCGAACAGCGCCGTGATCACATCGAGCGCTTCTTCGAGACGATCACAGCGTTCTTTCAGAGACGGGAACTCGATGCCATAGGCCTCATGCTCGGCCGCGAACCACCCGGCGCCAATACCCAGAACATATCGCCCGTGGCTGATCTGATCCACGGTAACCGCCATCTTTGCCAGCAACGCCGGATTCCGGAAGTTGTTGCCGCTCACCAGCAGTCCGAGTTCCAGATCCCTGGTTATTGCTGCTGCTGCCGTCACCACAGACCAGCCCTCCAGTGACTCCCTGTTCCAGATCGGTCGTGGCGCCGGAACCAGGAAGTGATCGGACCACCAGAGGCTGTCCCATCGCCCGTTCTGAATGGACTGAATACAGTCCAGCGTGTCATCCCAGGTACAGACATAGTTGACGAATTGAATACCGAATCGCATTTGTTGCTCCTTTGTTATCGAGTGGTTAGACCGGGATCACCCACCTGAAGGTCAACAAACCTCCGATAGGCGCCTGCTGGATTCGCCATGAGTTCATCATGCGTCCCTGTCTCGATAATCCGGCTATCTTCGACAAACACAATCCGGTCCGCACTACGGATGGTACTCAGCCGATGTGCAATGACGATCAGGAGGCGACTGTCCCGCTCACGGCGAAGGGCGGTAACCAGCGCGTTCTCGGTTTCCGGATCGAGGGCTGCCGTGGGCTCATCGAGGATAAGAACCGGTGCCGGGCTCACGAGCCCGCGGGCAATGGCGATGCGTTGCTTCTGTCCGACCGATAGCGTCGCGCCGCTCTGGCCAAGGCGCGTATCAAGCCCTTCAGGCAGCGCCCGGGCGAAGTCGAGTGCACCGGCAGTCGCGAGTGCTGTTTCGATCTCCGCATCGCTCGCCTCGGAGTGACCGAGGGAGACGTTGGCGCGTACCGTATCATCGAAGACCACTGGCTCCTGAAAGACGAAGGCGACATTGTGGCGAATCGTTTCGACAGAGAGCGCGCCGAGATCCACAACATTCATGGTGATACGGCCCGAATCCGGTTGGATAAAACCAGGCAGCAGATAAGAGAGCGTCGTCTTGCCAGCGCCGGTGGGGCCAACGAGTGCGATCATCTCGCCGACCCGGCCTTCGAGGTTCACGTCCGTCAAGGCACGGGCGCCATCCGGGTAACTGTAGGAGGCATTCTCCACGGCCATTCGTGTCACCGGTCCGGACAGCGTCTGCTGACCATGCGCGTCCGCATCAATTGGCGAATCGAGTACGTCAAACACGCGCTTCATACCCGCGACACTGTTCTGCAGGTTGAACCACATGGCCCCGAGCGCACTGGCCGTCCCCGCGAATTGCATAAAGAACGCGTAGATGACGGCGTAGTCGCCCGCTGACAACCGGTCGTCGATGAGCGCCTCGGCGACTTCGAAGAACAGGTAAAAGGCAAGACCAAACGCCACAAGGTCGCGCAGGATCGAAGCCAGTATATTCATGAGCTCGAACAGTCGAAAACGCCTGAACGAGGCGGCGCTGTCCTCACCGAAAGCGTTCATCTGCTGCTCATTGGCCCCCAGAGCCTGCACCGCGACTATGTTGCTCATGCCTTCCTCAACCCTCGAGGTGGTCGCGGCGCCTGCCTGGCGCGATGCAATGGATCGCCTGCGCGTAATCCCTGTCATCAGCAGGGTCCCGAGCAAGACCATCGGCGCTGCCAGCGACGCAATCAGAACCAGCGACGGCACGGCAGCAAAGCTGTACTGTGTCGTCCAGATGACGATCACCAGCGTGTACAGGCTGACCAGCGGGGTGACAAGAATGTCGTAGCAGACGCGTGAGATCGACGGCGTGTCGTACATCACCCGATAGACAGCATCGCCGATGCTGGCGTCAGCAAAGCGCGTCATCGGCTGTGCCAGCATGCAGCGATAGAGCCGGGTGCGCAGGTCGTGATTGATGCGGTGCGTAATCCGCAGTTGATAGCGGTACTCGAACAGACCCACCAGCCCGCTGACGCTGCTTCCCGAGGTGTTGGCCTGGTTTTCGCTGCGCGTGGCCGTGTCCAATCCCTCTGCCAGTTCCCCTTGAGCGGTGTCTCGCGCTCCCATACGGAACGCGCCGATCAGGACGATGCCCAGCACGCTGATCGCAACGACCGCCGCTACGATCTCACCCGGACTCAGGCCTTCGAGCCAGTGCACCAGCGGCTGCACGTAGGGTGGGTAGAGCGTCGGGGAAGTGCCGATGGGCATGTCCATCACCACGTGGTCGACAAGTACTTTCAGGGGCCAGGGCAGAATCAGCACGACGGAGACTCCAATCAGGCTCAGCATCAGCTTGACGAATACCTGAGGCAGGTACGGCCTGACAAAACCGAGAGACCGGCCCAGCAGAGACAACGTCTCGAGAGGTCCTACCGCTGGTGCGTTGTCACTGCTCATGGGCGGTCCCAAGTTCTGCTTCGACAAAAGCCCTGTAGGCAGCGTTGCCCGCCACCAGCTCGTCGTGGGCGCCCAGTCCCAGTATTCGTCCTTCCCGCAGGTAAACGATCTGATCAGCTTCACGAATTGTCGACAGGCGGTGGGTGATCAGGAAGATACAACGCTGCTCTCCCCAGTCCTTCAGGTTACCCATGACCTGCTGTTCGGTCACGGCATCGAGTGCGGCAGTCGGCTCATCGAGAATTAGAATCGGCGCATCCTTTACCACAGCACGGGCGATGACGATGCGTTGCCGCTGGCCGGTCGACAGCTTCGTCGCACGTTCCCCGAGCGGTGTCTCGTAGCCTTCAGCAAGCGTCTCGATAAACGTGTCAGCGCATGCTACCCGGGCGGAGGCTGCAACTTCCGTCAGCGTTGCCTCGGGTTTGGCAAAGCGAATATTGTCGAGTACGCTGGCTGAAAAGAGGATGTTCTCCTGTGTTGCGAGGGCGATTTGGCGGCGAATGGATGCGACGGTGAACGTGCGCAAGTCGCTTTCATCGACGGTGATGCAGCCATGGTCCGGGTCCGCCAGGCGGAGCAATAAGGACATGAGCGTCGATTTACCGGTTCCCGTGGGACCAACGATCGCCGTGACGGATCCCAGGGACGCGTTGATCGATACGTTGTGCAGTACCGGTCGCGCCGGATCATAGCCAAAGGTGACCGCCTCGAAAGACACGCCACCCTGGACGTCGGTCATGGGCCGTGCATCGGTCGCATCCTGTACGTCAGGCTCGAGATCGAGTATCTCGAAGACGCGACCGAGCCCCATGGCCATGTCCTGAGCCCGGCCCCAGGTCTCTATCATTGCCCTGATGGAACCGAGGCCCTCGTTGGCGCGAGCCGTCACCATATAAAACGACCCGTAGTTCCAGACGCCATAGCCATATCCCACCAGGATCCACAGGGCGAACGTGGATGCATCGACATTCGACCACAGCGCCGCCATGGACTCCACGGCAAGAATCGCGAGTCCAATCACGCCGAACGCAAGAATACCGAGCACCGTCAATGAAACGCGCGAATGAAACGCGCGCGCGGAATGCGGCATCAAGGGCTGCCCGGGAATGGCCAACAAAAGCAGATGCCCGCGGGGCTTCCGCGTGACATGCCTTGATGACCCGGATACCGAGCACACTCTCCTGGATCCAGGAAGTCAACGCACTATTCCTCTCGCGGGCATACTTGAAGCGGCGTCTGAGCGGGCCCGAGAACATATAACCCAGATAAAGGATTGGCGGGACAGTCAGCGCGAGAACCAGCGCGAGATAAGGATCGAATGCCGCGACCACAACCACCCCCAGCAGATAGCGTCCCATGAACATCAGGGGCTCGAGCAGTATGGAGCGGATAATGCTGGTGACCATAGCGCTGTCCTGGTAAACGCGGTAAATCGCATCCCCGGTCCTGGCGCTTGCGTGGAACGCCAGTGACTGGGCCTGCAGACGCTCGATCAGATCCAGTCGCATGCACTGGTTGACCTGCTGGAAGATCCAGATGCTGTAATAATAGAGCGCCATACCGCAAGGGAATATCGTGCCGACCAACACCATTGCCGAGATCAGGGTGGGCCAGATCAGCTCGCGCCGGGCATCATCGGACAACGATTCAACATGAACATAAACATCCGGATCGAGACCCCAGATGGCGACTGGCACCGTACCGATCGGTTCCGCGGCCACGATACCGGTCGTCGTGAGACCGAACACGATGAACGTGAGAAAGAGCGTGTAAATTGCGAGAACGCCGGACAGTACGACAAAGTACACCAGATGTTTGAGTGATGAGCGAATGAATGGCCAGGTGCGCAGGAATATGTTGAGTACCCACCGAAATCCGAGCTTCTCGGGGGGTGCATTACCGAACGTGGCCGTCAGTGAAGTATCACTCACGCCCGGCTCTCCTGGGTTGGGATTCCCGCGTACCGGGTTATTTTACGCAAGCTACACTCCCATCTAACATCACGAAGTAAATCCAGGTATACCGGCCTGTTTGCTGCGCGACAGCGGCAGGGCGAGTTTTTGGCCCGCTGAAGGCTCCCATCAAACATAAATCGACGCCAATGACCCACGAGACTTGTTTGCTCCGCGACAGCGGTGGCCGCATCGGGCCGCTGAAGGCTCCGCGGCGAACTACCGTTCCGGTGCGTACGCCGATCAGCCCCGACGTGGCCGCCACGGATAACTATTTCGTGAGCCATGCTGCTTCCTCAATCAAGAGATACCAACGTACCATAGTCAACGGCACGTTTTGGAATGATGTTGCTAAGACCGGTCCTGCTACGGCAGGACCGGTCCACAACGGACGCTAAAAATCCGGACGCAGCGGATCTGCAGGCCGAATTGTCGCGGTTCAGTGAGTGTTGCCATGCCTGCCCCGACGGTTCTGGGCGCTGCTGGTAATACCTCAACGAGGCCAATCTCATCCAGCACGTTCTGCACGTAGGCAGTGACCGACCAGGCATCACCGGGAGATGTCCAGGTCCCGCGCAGATCCCATCGGGAGTACGCCGGTATTGTGCCATGGCTACACCTGGTTTACGCGATACACGGGCATATCCGTCCGCCATGTAGGCTGCGGCCTTTTCCGAATGGCACCGCACCCGTTTGATCCCCAGTTTTTCCATCTCCATAAGCGCACCGTCAAGAATGTAAGGCACATGAAATACAGAAGTGACGCCATACCCGTGCAAGGTCTCCGCAATGAATTTGTGACCGGTCATCTTCGGCATTCAATTCTCCTCCCTACTTTCTCTGACAGATAAATTCTCTGAGCACGGAATCGACGCGCCTACCACTTACGACATTTTGCGCGCCAATCTCCCTAGTAGTTTTATGGAGACTGCCGTCTATTTTGCGCGCCAATCTCCCTAGTAGTTTTATGGAGACTGCCATGGTGGGAATCGCGATTTTACCTATCGCGGATCACCATAGATGTCGACCTCATCGTACTTTAACCAGGACTTATCGTAGCCGTCGGGCCGATCGAGAGGCACGATGTTGGGTTTTGGGACAAGAAATAGCTAGCTCCTTACATCATTTGGCGGCACATTTTCCGCCCCTGCCAGGCAGGTGGTCCAGCCACGACCATTGATGCTCGAATGCCTCGGATCGAACTTCGGCCGGTTCTTCATAAAGCGCCGACGAATCCTGGCGAGGTCTTCATAGGAAGTAATTTCATTTTCACGATTGGCCGAATCCAAGATGACGAGGTCCGCGTCCGGGGGATAGCACGCCATGGTACTCGGGTCTCGATCAGCAGTAACATCTTCCGGGCCCTCACCAACGTTGTTGGGGACGTCACTGCTTTGGTAGCGCACATCGACACTCCATCGACTGGTATCTGACTCGTTGTAAAAAGACGCGTGCGGTGTGCGGTTGGTAAAAAACAGCACACTGCCCACCGTCATCTCGCAAGCCACGCGTTCGGTTCCGGGCAATCCATCATCCGTCATGATCAGATAGCCACCGTCAGGTCTTTCGTAGTGCGTGTAAATGCCATTATTGTGAACACCTGGGATCACATAGAGACATCCATTGTGCTTGGTCACATCAACCAGGGGAATCCAACAGGTGACAATCATCAGATCGTCGCAGTGCGGCAATAGGTAGGCTGAGTCCTGATGCCACGACACGATACTCTTCCGATAGGGCACCTTTGGACGGATGCGGTATACGGAAGAAGCAATGACATCGGGACCCACAATGTCCGTTATACAGGATAAGAGGGACGGGTGGCGTAACAGGTTCAGTATCTCGGGACTGTGATAAAAGCTATGGGTAAATCGTCGAAGTATTGAGTCCGCACTGCGACCATACGCCTGCAAAAGATGGCTCAGTCTCGTCGCAAACGGATCATCGGCAAAAGTGTCACTCAATTCGCCGCCAGCCTTAAGTTTTTGTGCTTCATCCGAAATCTCTGCAGTAATGGCATCGCGCATGGGCTGCAGGTCGGATTCGGTGAAGACGCCCGGCTTTATGCAGTAACCCTGTTGCTGGAATTGTGCTAATTCGGCTTCAGTCAGCCCAGTATTCTCGGCCATCATTGGGTGCCCCCTTGCAGTTCAACGAAGTCAGCGACGAAGCCTTCCGCGCCGGTACCGTCAATCACTGTACCGCCGGAAATAATAAGTTCATATGTCACGAGTCTTTTCTCCTTTTAACTAACCACACCAAAATCGATGGGTGTGAGTGTTGGTTGCTCTGCAGCAACAATGTCCTGCATTCCCTCCCATTCATCCCACATATGGGTTAACGCATGCTTGGATCGCTGCCAGGGATCGTTACCTTCTTCATATTCCAGCCATTCGCCAAACTGACCACGATCGGGATGATCAGAAACCCCGGTCACCACTTTATCGGGCTGGCGACTTTTGTTGCGGATGCGAAAGATCATGTTCTTGCGGGACTCGGTCCCGAACTGGTTACGGGTCCCGGTATGTGGCATCTGGAATATCGTAATCGCGGCGTCACCCGGTCCCATTCTGATCGGTGTTGGCCGCGGCCAGGCACGCCCGTCAGGTGTTGTCTCCGGCGGCTCGCTGTCCATTTCAATGAATCTCTCCTGGACAGCATCGGGCAGAAGAACATGGCCTGCTCCATTGGGCGCGTTGTAGTCGAAACGCGGCCAACCCGGACCTTCAGGACCGATCTTGCCGCTGGTTTCGTATTGCCAGCGGTAGAACGCTTCCAGTACTCGATGTCCGCCAGGTATCACTGCGGTCTGACCAACGCCCTCTTCGAATTGCTCGTTCAAGGGTACGATGACAAATGCAGTAAAGCTCCCTACAGCCAGGGTCATCTCCGGGTCCTGGAACAGTGGGTCGGTATTAATGCCGATCACATCCGCGGAGCGACCGATATCACCTTTCGGCCCGGTCGCGATCATTTTCCTGTAGATTTCCTCCGGTGTGCCCTCAATGGGTTCCTGCGGCGTACGCATGGTGCACAGACCCTCTGCGTGCAAACGATAGCCAAAATAGGGCAGGTCTTTTTCCCGATACCCAACCGCAGTGAAATCGTTCTGTGGTTCGCTTATAGGGTTTACGCCGATGTGAGCGCGACTGGGCGGATCAAATGTACCCATCACTTCCGTCAGGATCGGTGTGACCGTTGACTTATTCACCAGATCAGTCAATTCCTCCGCCGGCGAAAGACTCTCGTCTCTCGGCCTGAAGACAGGGGATGTGCCCGGTGCCGCCCTCTCTGCAGCCTCAATACGAGCGCGTGCAGCCTCGACCAGATCAGCGGACACTGCTCCCTTCAATACAATATACCCGTCGTGAAACAACTGGCGTTTTTGCTCTGTTGTCAATTCAGTCGCCATAATCATTCGCCACCACCGTCATGAATGGATCGCCCGATTCGTGCATCGCCCAGGCCATGGCCCGCAGCAGGATGATACGGAAGTGCGGATCGTCGAACGGGAAGTAGTTATGGCCGCAAATGGTCGCGAAAACGCGCCCTCGCCCGACTTCCCTGGTCCACATCACCGGCCAGGCGTTGCCATCGAGGTCCTCGGGCCTGGGCGGAGCGGGCGTGGCGCCCTCAGGCCCTGCCGGTGAAGTGACCAACGTTGTTACAGTCTCTGGATCGCCGCGCAGGTTCCAGTACAACTCGTCGACCATCTCCAACTCTCGAGGGAAGCGGGCGAAGATCGGGCTCTCCATCGCGGCATCGGTCAACGTCACCGGGGTCGGCAGCACACCGAATTTGGTGGGTCCATCCGGGGCATCACCGAGAGCGAAGGCGAGGCCAATGCGCTCCGCCAGCGCCGCGCTGTCGGCCTGCAGTAGCGCCAGATGCAAGAACACAAGACCGCCGCCGCGCGCCTGGTACGCGTCGATCTGTGCATACTCCTGTTCCCTCCAGACGCGATCAATGCCCTGATAGAACACCACCAGATCGGCACTGGCCCACTGCTCGTCAGTCGGAAAGTGCATGGTCTGAGACGCCGACACGCGAGGTACCTGCGGCAGCAGCTTGTTGACGAAGAGGTCCATCGCCCAGTCGTACGGGTGGATGCCCATGGCGTGGTCCCTATCGACGCCCCAGCACCAGACGATATCGAGGTCCCGCGACGGTTCCACCTCATCGATGTGCCCGATGATACGCGAGACCTCATCGGGCTCACGGGTCAGCGGTTTCTGCCAGTCAAACATGTCTACTCCTCCTCATCGGGCTTCGCCATTTCGGCATGGCCTCGAATCATCGCGACGGCGTCGTCCACCTGCTCCTCAGACAGTGCGTGCAGGATCACTGGTACGTCGAAGGGCAGATCGCACAGCAACCGCACATAGCGTTCATAGTCAAGCTTGCCGGTACCCGCAGCCAGGTGTCCCGCGGCGCCATCGTGGTCGAGGTCCTTACCGTGGGCAATGGCGATGTGCGGGCCCAGCAGCTCAAATGCCTCGTCCAGAATTTCGGCCATGCGCGGCAGTTCCCCGTCATTGAAGATATTGGCTGCATCCATCACCACACCGAGGTGCCTGGAACCCACCTCGTCTATGAGACGTTTTGCCCTGGCGGCAGTATTGGTGACGTTATTGACCTCCGGTTCAAACGCCAGGATGACATCGTGCTCCTCGGCTACCGGCAGCACCTCGTCCAGGGTCTGGTGGAGAACGGCCCAGGCCTCATCCGTCTGGTTGTCGGGATGGTTTCGCCACATGCTCTCCGCGCTTCGCGACCCGGTGCAGGTAGCAATCACCCCCGTGCCAATAGGGTGCGCGGTGCGAATCAGCGCCTTCAACTGACGAATCGCTTCGTTACGGTGCTCAGCATCGGGATGCACCATGTTCACTTCTCCATTGAGGGCAGCGATGTGCATATCGCGACGGGCGATTTCGGTCTTAATAGTCTTGCACAGCGACGAATCGAGCTCGTCAGGTACGTCCATGATGCCTGCGCTGGCCAGGTGAAACTGAAGTTGCCGGATGTCGTGCCCGAGGATTGCGTCCAGCACCTCGGGCAGTGAGTCCCGCCAGAAGTGGGCCGACATGATTCCTATCTGCATTTCTCTGTCTCCTTGGGCTCATTGGCTACCTGGCTAATCAAAGAGAAGTACTCCCTTGATATAACCATCAGGTTTTTCAGCAGCCAGTTCCAGGGCTTCCTGTGCTTCCCGGTACGAATGACGATGAGTAATGAGCTGGCTTTGATCAAACATGCCGCATTCAATTAGCTGTATGGCTCGCTGAAAGGTATTAACGCTGCGATCGGTAGAATTCTGCGGGCTGGCATTAATCACGGTAAATCCGCCGATGTGCCAGGCCCGAAGGTCGACGTTTCGGGCTTTGTGATGCCAGGAGAAAATGGCCAAACGGCCACCTCTGCGCGTCAGCCTGGTTGCCAGATCCACGGTCTCTTGTGTCCCTGCACATTCAACAACGAGATCAAAAGAGCCCTCCGACCCGAGCGGCCCGACTCTGCTCAATGCTTCAATTTCCGATCTGCCCTGATCTGTAGCGCCATTGATGATACGTGTGGCCCCAAGCGATTGGGCCACTTTCAGGTTGCTGTCTCTAAGGTCGGTGACGACCAATTCAGAAATGGGCGAATGAGCCAGTCCGATGATATTGAGCAACCCCATATAACCGGCTCCCAGAACGATCACACGGTCACCGGGCATAATATTGTAGGAAAAGAGTGCACTGACAATGCAAGATACCGGTTCAACCAAAGCGGTAGCCACGTCTTCAGGACGAGTTTCAAACAGCTTTACGGCGCTCTCGCGAATAATTTGGCGTCGCGACCAACTGTTACAGTGAACGGTGTCGCCTTCCCTGACCCGTTTGACGTTCTTACCGATTTGAATCACGCGTCCGATGCCTTCGTGTCCCAGCGGGAAAGGGTAGCCAAATCTTTCAGCACCGGTGAACTGTGATACTTCAAGCATGCAAACGCCGTTGGCTTCGCACTCCACCAGGATTTCATCGTCAGCAATCTCAGGAATGTCGATTTCACGCAATTCAACTTTACGATCATCAGTTAGCAGAATCGCTTCGGTTTTCATCATTGGCTCCTCATATGAATTTGTAGTCGTGCGGCTTCTCTACAGGCCAAGCCGCCTGCTGATCTCCTTGGCCCCCGGCCAGTTGCTCATGGTGTGATAGCGTCGTTCGCGAATGATCAGCCCATCGGCGTCCAGCAGCAGAAAACTGATAAACGGTGAATCCCGCTGGATGCCGTCTTCCGTCCAGGACAGGACACCTTCCGCGACCACCTGGTTCCCCCTGGCATAGGTCATGTATAGCTCTAGCTGCCTGTCTGGGCCCGCTTCCTTTTCGATCGCCATGGTTTCCTGCGCTATCTGGAAATTGAAAGAGCATTTTTGATTGGGCCACTGCATCCTGAAACGATCAGTGTGAAAGACCTTCTCATCCAAGCCCGAATTGCAGGAATCAACCCAGGCCTCGGCAACAATTGCGAGGTTTCGCCTTTCCAGCTCCGAGAGTTTCGGTGCTTCTGTCTGCACCGACTTCTGATATGCAAAGAACGCCTGCATGACGTTTCGCGACGGAAATATGTTCGATACACCCTCTGGTCCAATCCTGTCGCGCCAACTGGCAGCCGAGTGCCAATTGGCGAGGTCAAGATAATCCCTGTCCATGAGAAGGGTGCCATCACCGTCATAGGTCAGTACCGTCACCAGGGCCGACTCCTGTAACAGCCCATCTCTGCTATAGGTGGAAATGGCCTCGAGGACCGTGTGGTTACCGAACGGTACCTGTGAAACGATGCGCAGGGTCCTGTCCGGCGTACCCATCATGTTCTTCCACGATCCCGCGGGCGGTTTATGACGTGTTTCGTCCAGATATGCCCATCCGGTTTCCTGCATGAATGCATCAAAGCTGGCCTTTACTTCTTCCGTACTGGCATAGGCCTGGTCACCCTCAGGCGGGTCGGGAAAGGAAGGGCCCTTGCCAAAATCGATTCGGAAGACCTGCAGCGGAAACTGGACGGAGGATCTGGGGTAGAAGAATCTGAGCCCGACATCGCATGCACAATATTTGTTGTACACGTCCAGCCACAGGGTTTCCGTGATCGCTCTATTTCGCCGTTCCAGTTCGGTCAGTTCCCCTTCTATCAGATCATCTCGATAGACATAGCTCAGGGGCACGTTGTCGAAATGGTAGAAGTAGCCCAGGCTGTTGTTGGTGGTGATCTCCTGACAGAAGGCCTGTCGTTCATGATCCTCCAATAGTGGTTTTGCCATTGTCTTCTCCCGTGTCAGCCGACTTCCTCGCCAGGTTTCGATTCGATCCGCACCTCACCGGTGTCGCCCACGACGGTTACGATAGCGCCGTCCTCTATCAGTTGCATGGCGTTCGGCAGCGATAACGCAGGAATGCCATACTCCCGTGACAGGCAGGAGAAGTGCGCCAGCGTTCCCCCGGTCTGCGCGACCACCGCACACGCCACGCTGAATACCGGCGTCCATCCTGGATCCGTGGCGTTGCAGATGAGTACGTCGCCTTTCTCAAGACGACCGATATCCTCCAACGTGGGGACAATTCGCGCTCGCCCCGTTGCGGTTCCCGGGCTGGTGCCGATGCCCTTAAGGGCATTGCCGGATGTTTCCGGTTGATCCAGCGCCATCGGCATGCTGCCCTTCAGGAAGTGCGGCGGGTCTTCTTCATGGGTCAGAAACAGGTCAACATCCTTCTTGCGAGCCGCAGCTTTTGCCTGGCAAAGCGGCGCGGGTTCCGTTCCCTCGAGCAGGCCATAGAGCTCATCCAGTGAGAGGAAATAGAAATCACGGTCTTCTATTAGCAATCCGCCAGCGACGGCCCGGCGCCCGAGCTCGCTGAGCAGTATCTTCTTGAGATAGGTCGTCGCGTCAATGCCCAGGCCGCGATCGTCATCGCGCACTGACAGGAACTTCATACAATAGTCCTGCAGCACCTTGAAGGCAGCAACCTTTATCGGACCGAGCGGCTTGCTTTCAAGATTCTGAATGACATCGGCAATGGCGGCCTCGCGCCGCTGGTTGGTCTTATCCTCCATCTCTTCCATGGGCACCCGGTCCCCGGCCGTCACCAGCATACGCAGGGCCCGATAATCGATCATCGGATCGTCAGCACGGCGTGCATAGTAGATATCCCGGTCTGCGTGGCCCCGGAAGAAGTTCACTTCAAAGAAGTGCTGGTATTTGGCAAGAAAAGCACGTCCTTCTGCGTGATTCTCGAGTGCTTCGAAAAACGCTCCCCCTTCATGCTCGTTCATCAGGGCACTCAACGTCTCGGACTGCTGTATCATGTTGGCAAGCCCGTGGAAGTCGTTGTCATCGACAAACTGCCGGGTCCGTTCCAGAAAGCCACTCAAGACATCCGAGTAAGCGCTGGCGTTGTCACCGTCGTACCATTGTTTCAGTATGCTCTCTAGAAGCGCCATGGCTCCAACAGCGTAAAGGGCAAAGATGGTCCAGCCTTTGGACATGGAGGCAGTAATGCCCCGCGTGATGCTGTCCACACGCTCTTTTAGCTCGCTGTTTTCCATTGCCCGCAGGGCTTCTTCAGTTGGAAACATCTCGTGAAGCTTCTTGCTCCTGGCGTCATGGTCTTCGGCTTCCTGACGCAGTCCGCGGTACCCCTCATAGACGTTGTAGATCGAGCGAATGCCTCGACCCGGCTCAGATTCCTCTATTCGCTGCAGCATCGTTATGCATCGTCCAAGGTCAAATGGCGCACCTATCGCTTCCTCAAGCTCTGACGGATGAAGCCGGTTGAGCATAGGGGCCCTAAAATCTGGCGGCAGCAGGTATTGGGCCAGCAGCTTGTCGAACTTCGTGTTGAAGTAGACCGTACCCTTGTGATATTTCAGCCAACGAAGATCCGCAAGCTCACCCATCTCATAAGCTCTGAAAGCTTCACATGCGGCATGGCACACCCAGTCCCCCCGTACAGACCAGAACAACGGTGTGGCAACACCAGACCAGAATTCATCCGCCCAGGCCCGGCTCCAGATGGCATCTTCATCACCGTCGTCCGACGGCCACATCTCCAGGTCCTCTTCCCAGGTAAATGGCACACCCGTTATCGGTCGTGATTGAAGCAGGAACAATGAACCGTTTGCCATTGCCCATTCCGTGTCCTGTGGAAGCCCGCCGTAATAGTCCGTGACCTTCTTGCCTAACTCGGCAAGTTGCCTCGCCTCGTCATCTGACAGCGTGTATTGCGCCTGGAGGTTTTGGGGAACGGTTTCCTCTACCGTACCTGTCGGGGCGTTCGGGTCGCGCACGATCTTGAGTTCCTTGGACCCCAGATTGCGTCGTTTGAACTCGAACGACTTTCCGCTGACGACATATTCATCCGGTGTGATCATTCCCGATACCACGGACTCGCCGAGGCCCCATCCGGCATTGATCACGTATTCGTCTGCTCGCGCATTCATTGGATTTCCGGTAAACATCACGCCCGAGACATCAGGCTCCACCATTTTCTGGACCACGACGGCAATACTGATGCTGCCCCTGTCGAATCCTTTTTTGCGACGATAGGCCGTGGCTCTAGCAGTCCACAGGGAGGCCCAGCACCGGTGCACCGCATCCAGGACCGCGTCGCTGCCTTTGACATCGAGGTACGTGTCGTGTTGACCGGCAAAGGAGGCATCTTCCAGGTCCTCTGCAGTCCCGGAAGAACGAACCGCCACATAAGGTTCGTCACCCAGCGCCGCGTAAGCCCTCGCGATCCCCCTTATCATCTCGTCAGGTATCTCGCTTTCGATGATCAGCGCTCTGATTCTCGCGGTCTCTGTCTCCAGGGTATCTATGTCTTCGTAATCGATGCCTTCCAGGATTTCGTCGATGTGCTCAGCAAGACCATTTGTACGGATGAATTCCGTGTATCCTTCCGTGGTAACGACAATACCAGGGGGAACAGGAAACGCTGCTTTGATCAGCTTTCCCAGATTCGCACCCTTGCCGCCGACATTGGCGAGTTCCGTCGAGGCGTCATCACCAAGGTTGACGAGTATTTCTAATCCTGTTTTATCTGTCATCACAATCTCCTGTAAAACTGACGGCGTTACCTATTCATGCCGTACTGCCAACCTGAAGCTCGACGAAACGCCGATAGGCGCCCCCTGGATTCGCCATCAACTCATCGTGAGTGCCGGTTTCCACAACACGGCCATTCTCGATAAACACGATCCGGTCGGCGCTGCGGATCGTGCTCAGCCGGTGTGCGATAACGACCAGCAGGCGCCGCTCACGCTCCCTTCGAAGTGCAGCCACCAGCGCATTCTCGGTTTCCGGATCCAGTGCTGCAGTGGGCTCGTCAAGCACCAGGACCGGCGCCGGACTCACAAGCCCGCGGGCAATCGCGATGCGTTGCTTCTGTCCGACCGAGAGCTTCGCACCGCCCTGACCGAGGCGTGTATCCAGCCCTTCGGGTAGCGCCCGGGCGAAGTCGATTGCCCCGGCAGTCGCGAGCGCCGTTTCGATCTCCGCATCGCTCGCCACGGTGTGACCGAGCGAAACGTTGGCGCGTACCGTATCATCGAAGACAACCGGCTCCTGAAAGACGAAGGCGACGTTGTTGCGAATCGTCTCAACCGAGAGCGCGGCGAGACCCACGCCTTCCATGGTGACGCGGCCGGCATCCGGTTGGATGAAACCCGGCAGCAGATAGGCCAGCGTCGTTTTGCCGGCGCCCGTGGGGCCGACCAGCGCGATCATCTCCCCAACCCGGCCCTCGAGGTTGACCGCGTTCAGGGCGCGGGTGCCGTCCGGGTACCTGAATGACGCGTTCTCCACGGTCATCCGCGTCACCGGGCCGGACAGCGTCTGCTGACCATGCGCATCCGCATCGATGGGCGAATCGAGCACGTCAAACACGCGCTTCATGCCCGCGACACTGTTCTGCAGGTTGAACCACATGGCGCCGAGAGCACCGGCCGCCCCCGCGAACTGCGCAAAGAACGCGTAGATCACGGCATAATCCCCGGCTGACATGCGATCGTCGATGAGCGCCTCGGCGATTTCGAAGAACAGATAAAAGGAAAGACTGAACATGACAAAGGTTTGCAGGATCGAGGCCAGGATGTTCATGAGTTCGAACAATCGAAACCGCCTGAAAGAGGCGGTGCTGTCATCGTCGAAGGCCGCCATCTGCTGATCATTGGCGCCAAGGGCCTGCACCGCGACAATGTTGCTCATGCCTTCCTCAACCCTTGCGGTGGTCGCAGCACCCGCCTGTCTCGATGCAATGGATCGCCGCCGCGTGATCCCCGTCATCAGCAGAGTCCCCGCGAGGACCATCGGCGCCGCCAGCGACGCGACCAGCACCAGCGACGGCACGGCAGCAAAGCTGTATTGCGTCGTCCAGATGATGATCACCAGCGTGTACAGGCTGACCAGCGGGGTGACAAGAATGTCGTAGCAGACGCGTGAGACCGACGGCGTGTCGTACATCACCCGATACACCGCATCGCCGATACTGGCGTCAGCAAAGCGCGTCATAGGTTGTGCCAGCAGGCAGCGATAGAGCCGGGTGCGCAGATCGTGATTGATGCGGTGCGTGATCCGCAATTGATAGCGGTACTCGAACAGACCCACCAGCCCGCTGACGCTGCTTGCCGAGGTATTGGCCTGGTTCTCGCTGCGCGTGGCTGTATCCACACCCTCGGCCAGTTCCCCTTGTGCACTGTCACGCGCCTCCGAGCGGAACGCGCCGATCAGCACGATGCCCAGCACGCTGATGGCAACGACAGCCGCCACGATCTCTCCCGGCGTCAGACCTTCGAGCCAGTGCACCAGCGGCTGCACGTAGGGTGGGTAAAGCGTCGGCGACTCCCCGATCGGCATGTCCATGACCACGTGATCGACGACCACTTTAAGGGGCCAGGGCAGAATCAGTACCACGGAGACCCCGATCAGACTCAGAATCAACTTGACAAAAACCTGGGGCAGATAGGGCCTGGCAAACCCAAGCGACCTGCCCAATAAAGACAGCGTCTCTAGCGGCCCTATCGTTGGCGTGTTGTCACTGCTCATGGTTTGTCCCAAGCTCCGCTTCGACAAAGGCCCGATAGTCATCGTTACCCGCCAACAGTTCTTCATGGGTGCCCAATCCCAGGATTCGCCCTTCGCGCAGGTAAACGATCTGATCGGCCTCACGAATTGTCGACAGGCGGTGGGTGATCAGGAAGATGCAACGTCCCTTTCCCCAGTTCTTCAGGCGACCGAATACCTGTTGTTCAGTGACGGCATCGAGCGCGGCGGTTGGTTCGTCGAGGATCAGGATCGGCGCGTCCTTGACCACGGCACGGGCGATGACGATACGCTGGCGCTGGCCCGTCGACAGCTTCGTCGCGCGTTCGCCGAGCGATGTCTCGTAGCCCTCGGGCAGCGCCTCGATGAAACTGTCAGCGCAGGCGACCCGGGCCGCGGCCGCAACCTCTTCCCGGGTTGCCCCCGGACGAGCGAAGCGAATATTGTCGAGGACGCTCGCAGAGAAAAGGATATTCTCCTGTGTTGCCAGGGCGATTTGGCGGCGAATGGATGCGACGGTGAACGCGCGCAGGTCGCTTTCATCGACCTTGATGCAGCCCTGGTCCGGGTCTGCCAGGCGGAGCAACAGGGACATCAGCGTCGATTTACCGGTTCCCGTGGGACCGACGATCGCCGTGACGGATCCCGGGGAGGCATTCAATGAGACATTGTGCAATACCGGTCTCGCCGCATCGTAGCCGAAGGTAACCGCCTCGAAAGAGACAAAGCGCTCGACGTCGGTCATGGGCCGGGCATCGGCCGCGTCCTGCACGTCGGGCTCCAGATCGAGTATTTCGAATACCCGGCCCAGCCCCATGGCCATATCCTGCGCCCGGCCCCAGGTCGCTATCAATGCCCTTACCGAGCCAAGGCCTTCATTGGCGCGAGCCGTCACCTGGTAAAACGAGCCGTAATTCCAGACGCCATAGCCATAGCCCACCAGGATCCACAGGGCAAACGTGGGAGCATCGGCGTTTGACAGCAGCGCCGCTATGGACTCCACGGCAAGAATCGCGAGTCCAATCACGCCGAACGCCAGGATTCCGAGCACCGTCAATGAAACGCGCGCGCGGAATGCGGCATCCAGGGCTGCCCGGGAATGGCGGGCGAAATCGGCTGCCCGCGGGGCTTCCGCGTGACACGCCTTGATGACCCGGATACCGAGTACGCTCTCCTGGATCCACGAGGTCAACGCGCTGTTCCTCTCGCGGGCAGACTTGAAGCGGTATCTGAGCGGGCCTGAAAACCTGTAGCCCAGGTAAAGGATGGGCGGGACGGTCAGCGCGAGAACCAGCGCGAGATACGGATCGAATGCCGCGACCACGACAACACCCAGCAGGTAGCGACCGATGAACATCAGCGGCTCGAGCAGTATGGACCGGATAATGCTGGTGACCATGGCGCTGTCCTGGTAAACCCGGTAAATCGCATCCCCGGTTCTGGCGCTCGCGTGGAACGCCAGCGACTGCGCCTGCAGGCGCTCGATCAGTTCCAGTCGCATGCACTGGTTCACCTGCTGGAAGATCCAGATGCTGTAATACTGGAGCGCATAACCGCCAGGGAATATCGTGCCGACCAGCACCCCTGCCGAGATGAGGGTGGGCCATATCAGCGCTCGCCGGGCGTCATCGGACAGCGATTCAACATTCACATAGACATCCGGATCCAAACCCCAGATGGCGACCGGTACCGAACCGACGGGATCTCCAGCCACCACGCCGGTCGTCGTAAGACCGAACACGATGAACAAGAGAAAGAGCGAGTAGAGTGACAGAAGACCGGACAGTACGACGAAGTACACCAGGTGTTTGAGCGATGGCCGAATAAAAGGCCAGGTGCGCAGGAATATGTTGAGCACCCACCGAAACCCGAGCTTCTCCGGGGGCGCATCGCCGAACGAGGCCGTCAGTGAAATATCACTCACGTCCGCTCACCTTGTTGAGATTCCCGCACACCCGGTTCCAAGCAAGCTATACCCCGTGGCGAATAACTGTTCCGGCGCGGGCGCCCGTCAGTTCGCCGTCAACGACGTGTAGCTGGCCGTTAACCAGCGTCGCCTTGTAGCCGACACTGCCCTGGGTCAGTCGCGATGCTCCGGCAGGAAAATCGGTAACCCGGTACGGCATGGTTTCCGCCACCGTGTCTGCATCGAACACGTTGATGTCTGCCCGCATGCCGGGAGTCAGTGAACCCCGATCGGCAATGCCAAGAATCCGTGCTGAAGCACTGGTCATCCGGCGCACGGCCTCGCCCATAGTGAAGAGCCCGTCTTCGCGCACCCAGTGTGACAGCACGAAGGTCGCCCAGCCCGCATCCATGACCATGCCTACATGTGCGCCAGCGTCACCGACACCCGGGAAGACGCCGCCTTCGAACAGGTCACGCAGCGCTTTCAGGTTCTGATTTTCGCCCACGAGATTAAACAGGGCCTTGCCGTCTGTTTCATCGGAAAGACGCAGCAAAGTTTCAGCCCAGTGTTCACCGGCCGTTTTCGCCATATCGGTTAATCGATTGTGGTCACCGAGGCGATGATCCGGTGACGTGCCGTTACCCAGGTAATACATCCAGCTGACATTCGGCCAACGGCCTTCGAATGCCCGGGCCTCTTTGATCAGTTCGTCACAAAACGATGTATCCCGAATAGCCGAAAGTTTGGCGGGAACATCGAGCTCACGGAGTTTTCGCCAGGCGTCACCAAAATGGCCGGGTACCAGCCCCTGCAGGCCGATCAGAGCACCGCTGCCCCAAACCTGCGCGACGCCGGATATATCTCTTCCCTGCGTGACCTTGGCGATCATCACCAGACGATCCTTGCCGGCGTCGTCGTCGAAACCCTGCAGGGTGGAATTGAACAGCATGCGTGCTTCTGTCTCACCGGCCACGTGGTCGACATGATCGAGCTGCATACCGACACTCTGAAACAGTGCACAGCGTTTTGCCACCTCGTTGCCGATCTGCACCAGTTCATCGAGCTCGGCAAATGTGCCGGGAACGGCGCGGCCATCGGGAATCTTGTGTTGATCATAGCGATTGGATGAGAAGCCGATCGCGCCATGATCGATGGCTTCGCCGACAAGGCGGGCCATTTCCTGCTTTTCAGTTTCGGTCGCATCCTCCTCCACCGCGCGTTCGCCCATCACGTAGTAGCGCAGCGCGGCGTGCCCGATCATGCCGGCGATGTTGATACCCGGGCCGCTACGTTCTACCGAGTCCAGGTACTCGCCGTAGGACTCCCAGTCCCAGGGCAGGCCCTGCATGATGGATTCGCGCGGGATATCCTCAACCGTTTCCATCATGCCGGCCAGCAGTTGCCGATCTTGCGGTTTACAGGGCGCGAATGTTACCCCGCAGTTGCCGATCAGCGCCGTGGTCACACCGTGGCAGGAAACCGGCGAGACATCCGGCTCCCAACAGATCTGTGCATCGAGATGGGTATGCAGGTCGATGAAACCCGGCGTTACCGTCATCCCTTCAGCGTTGATTTCCTGTTCACCTTTACCGTCTACTTCGCCGACGGCGGCGATCAGGCCATCATTAATGGCGACATCACCAGGGATGGGTTCGCCGCCGAGACCGTCAACCAGGTGGCCGCCGCGGATAACTATTTCGTGAGACATGCTGCTTCCTCAAATCAAAAGATACCAACGTACCATAGGCAAAGGCAGGTGTGGGATTGTTGTTGCTTGGCAAGACCGGTCCTGCTGGCGCAGGACCGGTCCACAACGGACGCTAGAAATCCGGCCGCCAGCGAACCTGCACGCCAAACTGCCGCGGCTCCGTCAGCGTCGCCATGGCAGTCCCGCGGGCGGTTCTGGGTGCCTCCGGCAACACCTCGATGAGACCAATCTCATCCAGCACATTCTGCACGTATGCCGTAACCGTCCACGCACTGCTGGGAGATGTCCAGGCGCCACGCAGGTCCCACCGGTAATAGGCGGGCATTTTCCAGTAATCGAGATTGCCGATGTCGGGGAAGCGGCTACCGGTGTAGCTCAGCGTTGAACCCAGTTGCAGGGACCCGAATTCCAGCGCCGTACTGTAGGTCGCCGTCAGCGCTGCCTTGTGATTGGGCTGCATGGGAAGCTGATTGCCGGAAAGAATCGTCGGTAGCGTGTAGAAGCTCGTGACCTCGAGACCACTCAATATGTTCAGATATTGCCACTCGCGGATCTCTGCATTGGGATCGGCCGACACCACAGAGGAATGCGCGCCGATCTCGGAATCCTGGTAGGCGTAGAAACCGGAGAGACGCCATTGCTCGCTGACGTAGTACTCGAACTCGGCCTCAGCCCCCCAGATGCTCGAACCGGAGATACTATCGGTAAACTCGGTCAATGGACTCGAGTGAAACGGTGACAGGAATTCCTCCGTAATCTCCTGCGTTGCAAGGACCTGATAGTCGTCGAAATCGTAGTAGAAGGCGGCGGCAGCCAGCAGCAGGCGCTGATCGTTGAACAGTCCCTTGACACCCACCTCGTAGCTAACGTTTGTCTCTGACTTGATGAGGTTCCCGGGGTTCGCGACCTCATTACCGTCATCATAGTTGAAACCGCCGCTACGATAGCCAGTGGCGATTCGACCATAGATCAGCCTGTCCGGCTCCGGGGTGTATTCAACCCCCAGATGGCCGATGGTATCGCTCCAGGTTCCGTCCTTCGGCGGCAGCGCGAAGTGATTGAGGATCGAGAAGACCGGTACGCCAAGAAACCGGAGCGCCCGAGATATCAGGTTGATTCCCTTCTCCTTGCGGTCCTCGGAATAGCGCAGACCGCCGGATATCAGCCACTCATCGTTCAGGCGGTAATCCCCGGTGAGAAACGCGGCTCGTGTATCCGTGTCCACGCGCAAATCCTGAACGACGGCGAGGGTGTGGTCAGTGCGTTGATCACAGCCTGTCGAAATATCACTGGTCGTTCGGATCGGTGTGCTGAATGAGTCGATCAAATCAAGGAAGGGATTCAGAATGCCGTCTATAAAGTCCGGATCGCAGTTAGTCACTTCCACAGGTGCAAAAGGGAAAAACCCGAAAATCGCCCCAGGTTGTATGGTTCCGATCGCGGCGGCTTCCGCGTCGGCGCCCATATCGAAACGAGTAAAGGCTCCCAATTCACCTGCACCACTGGATGCGAAGTTCTCAATGTCGGTGTGCCAGGCGTTTTCATTCTCGTAATAAAAAAGACCGGCAATGAAGTTGAAGGGCCCGTCGGAGTCTGAAAAGAGCTGTAGTTCGTGAGTGAACTCATCGTAGGGAAAGACGGTGTGAATCCGGCTATCGACACCCCTGTGCCCACCCACAAAGTCCCCATCCGCCGGCGCAACGATGTTCGTGTTGTCGTTATCGCGACTGGTCTTTTGCAACACATCTGACTTTCCGTAACTGTATTTAAGCGCCAACGAGTCCGTAAGGTCGAACGAGGCGTTCAGAATCCAGGTGTCGCGCTCGCTGTCGGAAATCCCGGGTGCGTTGACGTTGAGGACGTTCTCGAGGTCACCACACTTGAAGCCCGGGACCCCTTGGGGACAGTTGGCTGGAATCGCGGGAAATGGTTCATCATACTGGTAGTGGGCATTCTGAAATCCAACGATACAGTTCCCGTTTTCATCCTCGAGTGGCCCCTCGTAACCAAGGGGAGGGCTGATACACCGCGAGACGCGGTCGGGTTCGGTGATACGTATCTGGGTGCGCGCGGCCCCCTGATCCTGTACGAAGGCATATCGCAGGTTGATATCCACACGTTCGGTCTTGAAACGCAACTGCGGTGAATAACTGATCTGGTCGGGTGCATCATAGTCCCCGCCCAGGCCGATATTCTCCTGGGCGCCATCCCCCTCGTAGTAGCCGCCGGTAATTCGGAAACTGACGTGCTCCGAGATCGGTCCGCCAAACGCGACGTTATAACGCTGGGTGAACTGGTCGGAGAATTCGGTCTGGACGAGGGCATCCCATTCATCGGTGGGCTTCTTCGTGTAATAATTGATCGCACCGGCGATGGCGTTGCGACCGCGCATGGTGCCCTGCGGACCTCGCAAAATTTCTACACGCTCCAGATCAAACAGCTGCGGCGCCAGGCCATAGCCTGCAAACGTGAACACGTCGTCCACACTGGTGGACACGGCCAGGTCTCGGTCGACGTTGACTTGCGAGTTACCGCCGCGAAAGGTACCAATGCCGCGGATGACCGTGCCGTTTCCCTTTTGCTCGTTGTCGTCACCGAACTGCAGGCCCGGCACCTGCTGCTCCAGGTCAAATACGTTCGTCAGGCCCAGGGCTTCGAGCTTGTCGCCGCTTAAGGCCGTCATACTCAAAGGTACATCGAGGATGCTTTCCTCTCGCTTTTCCGCGGTGACGATGATTTCTTCGATGTAACGTGCTTCTTCATCCGTTGTATCGTCTGTTGCCGCTATCGCGCCGGTTCCCGATGTGGCGAATATGGCCGTGGCGATCGCCGTGCCCAGGCGTTTGAGCAGCGGCGTTCTGGTAGTCGATTGTCCACCGGACGGTTCGTTAGTTTGCTTGATCATGGCGTTTTGGTCCCCATCTGCATAAATGATCAGATGGCCCGCCGTACCTAATTCACCCTTCAGGCCCGAATTGCTGAGCAGTATCGTTATCGCCTGTTCAAGCGTATACCTGCCCCTCAGCTGGTTCGTCTCGTGCTTCGCAGCCAATTCATACTGGTACAGCACGGAGATATCAGCCTGTTCACCGAGCGCGTTCAGCGCACCATCTGCCGTCTGCCGGGGAATTTCAAAACTGTAGACTGGTTCCTCTGCGTGGGAACCATCAGCGAATACCAGCAACAACAGGGCAGCCACAACATTAGCTGCACGGTTTGCCAGTACACCCGCAATACCCCGACCGGGACTGATACCTTTGCGGTTACCCGTCCCTCGGTAAGAAGACACAATGCTCATACAAAACCCTTACTCGATTTGCATCTCCTCGTGGTTGCTGTCGTTGATCAGTTCGCTGCCATCAGCAGCCCGGGGGGTTCGGGCGGACAGATGAATCAGGTTGTTGTTCACGACCTTGATATCGAGATCGAAGTTATCGGCCAGCAGGGCCATCAGCTTGTTGATATCACTGGTGCGGAAGTGCCCTCCCACTGGCACACGCCGGATTGACGGGTCAGTAATGACGAGTTGCTGATCGGTATAGCGACCGACTTCGGCCAGTACCTCCTCCAGCGGTTCGCCCTTGAATATTAGTGCTCCCTGCCGCCATGCCTGCTTGCGTTCCAGGGTTTCGGCGTCCAGAGGTTCTACGGACTCGACGACGTCTTCAAAGCGGGCGCCATGACCGGCGCTGATCAGTGCGCGCGCGCGAGCGTCACCGGCAAACCGTTCCGGCATCATCAATTGCTCTGCCCGTAGCTCCCCGGTGATATTCGATATGACGCCCACCCGGCCTTCCGTGACGATGACATCGACGATGCCGGCCTCAACACGCACACTGAAGGCCGTGCCAACCGCGCTGATCAGGCCATGTCCCGCATAGACGATAAACGGCCGTTCAACCTCGTGAGCAACATCGAAACCGACTTCGCCCTCATGCACTCTGACTATCCTGGCGCGACGGTTGAAATCCACCTCCACCCGGCTGCGGGTGTTGAGCAGAATACGGGAGCCGTCCGGTAACACATGATCAGTCTGCTGACCCGCAATCGTGGCCAGGGCCTGCCGGGTTTCCGGCAGTTGAGAATCCGGCCGGTTGAGCATCAGCGTGCCGGCCACCAGAACGACTATCGCCGCGGCTGCAGCGAGGCTATACCACGACCGAGAGTGTCCCCCGGCGCGTCCCGCTTTGTCAGTTGCCCGGGTCCGCACGTCATGCTGCAACGGGAACAATTCCCGCATGGTCTCGAGCACCCCCATGGCGTCCCAGGTTGATGCAAGTTTGTGCAGATAACGGCGATGCGCCTCGCTGGTGGACAGCCAGACCTTGAGTTCGTCCTGTTCGTGCTGATCGAGCCCACGGTCGAGCCTGACGAGCCAGGCGCCGGCCTCCTCACGCATCTTTGCCTGGTCGGGCAGCGACGTCACGACGTTTTTCGGTGTGTAATGATCACTCATGAGTGCGTACCGTCGATGACTCGACGACAGGGGCGTCCGGCGCGTCGAAAAGTTCCATGAAATCCGTACAACGCACCATACCCTTGGCCAGGTGCGCTTCGACGGTCTTGATGCTGATGCCGAGATGCTCGGCGATCTCACGCTGCGAGAACCCGTACACCCGGCGCAGCACGAACACTCGTCGACATACATCCGGCAGCCGGGCCACGGCGCGGCAGAATAACTCGAACCTTTCGCTGGATGCGACCTGCCGCTCGATGTCCACACCGTCGGCAAATGCCGGGTCGTATTCCTCGAGCGCTTCAGTCAGCCGATCGTCGCCGCGCGTCAGTTCGTTCAGCGCCAGGTTGCGGATGACGCGAAACAGGTATGATCTGGCGGTACGGATGGTGGTATCGTGCCGCTCGGCCTCCAATGACTTGACGAAGGCCTCCTGGACCACATCTTCGATGTCTTCCGGTCGCCGAAAGAAACGTGATGCGAACTTCATCAGCTGCATTCTGCAGTTCAGGTAAGTACCGGCCACGCCATCAGGCGCCCCGGGCTGTAATTGCGAAACCAAGGTTGTTCCCTTTCAACAGTGGAGCGTTCGATATCATACTCCTCGAGTATGCAAAGCTCGACCTGCGGATTCCCGCAGATCTACCCAGGAAGACACGCCAGGGGTGAAAAACCCTTACCCGAAGCACATCTCAGAGCAATACACACCAGAGACTCTGGTGACGCGCTCATTTGCCATTTAGTAACTAGGTACGTTACAATGTCTCACGCAATGGAACAATATTGTTGATCAGAAGTTTCCGAGATCGCTGGTTACGTGACTTCTACCTGCTTAGCAAACCCAGTAAGAAGATCCCAAGTGATATAGAAGACCGGCTGTTTCGAAAGCTGCAGATAATCGATGATGCAACTGGTGACGCTGACTTGCGTTCACCGCCAAGTAACCGCTTTGAAAAGCTGAAGGGCAATCTGAGAGGGAATCATTCGATTAGGGTCAATATTCAATGGCGTTTGGTATTTAGCTGGTCTGGTCAAACCGGAGAAGCGTCAGATATCTATTTGGACAATCACGATTATCGCTGAGGTGGCGTTATGAACATCACCAAGAAACAACCCGTCAGTGTTGGTGAGATGATCACCGAAGAATTCCTCGAGCCCCTTGAATTAACCCAGGGACAACTAGCCAAGTACATGGGTGTAAGCCGAAAAACCGTCAACGAGTTGTGTACAAATCGTCGCGCCATCACCGCAGATACAGCATTGATGCTTGCAACTGCGTTCGGGAATACCGCTGAATTCTGGCTGAATCTGCAGCAACGTAACGACGTTTGGAAAGCGTTGAATACACCAAAGCGTCTGGCTCGCATTAACAAAGCTAAACCAGTCGCGGCTTGATCTGAAGGAGGCTATCGAACGTGGCTAGCAAAACAAAAAAAGCAAGGAAGGCGCCAAGCTGCAAAAACGCCCAGATTCGACATTTTCAACCAAACAGAATCAAATTACTTGCAGGTAATAGTTAGAAAATGTCAATAAATCTTCCGGACAAAGTATCTGCATAGGTCTGTCCAGGAGTCTCACCAGACGCTTTCGACTGTTCAGTGAGGGCGATGCACGAATCGGGCGATCCATTCATGACGATGGTGGCGAACGGGTCATGCCAGTTGCTCTAGGGCGAAGTCCTGCACTACCTGTCGTATCTGACAAGTTACACGGGACCAGAGATTTGCGACACATTTATAGATTCTGTGGAAGCGGCAGGTGGTCTGGTGTACTGACGAAAAAGGAGAATTTCGACTGGATCAACGCTGACGTGCTATCGGCTTTTGACTGATTCGGAGGGGACATAATGATGACCGAATTAACGATCGAGCAAAAACGCCAGTTGTTTCACGACGGCTATATTGTATTAAAAGGGGTAGTGTCGGACGATCTGGTCGAGGCTGCACGAGCCCGCATTAAGGCTGCACAAAAAGACGAGAGTCTTGCACCGGCGGAAGAACTGACCAATCTGGTGAATAAGTCAGCGGTCTCACCGATCCTGACGGAAGTCATGGGTAAGTTCGATCCGCCCAGTCGCGTTCACGTCGGCGTAACCCCGGTAAGCGAACCACAGGACGACTTCACCGCGGTCGGCTATCGGGAAAAAGACCTGCCCTATTTTGGCTATCGTTTGCACGCAGAGGGTCTGTGCAGCATGCGTACGCCACAGGAACGGATTGAAGGCACACCGGAGGAAATCTACAGGAAAATGATCGCGACCGGCCCGAAGGGTGATATCGGTCGCTCCGCTGATGTGCTTGGCGTTAATTCCGTTCCGCTGTTTCAGGACCCGGAAATGACGCTAGCGGTGGGAAGCTTCACCGCGTTTGTCATCGTCCCCTTAAATGAGCAATTCGAAGAGGGCGTTGGTCAGACTGCAGTGATACCTGGTGGGCATCGCGTCCTGGAAGCGTTCTATCGGTGGCAGTACGGAACCAGCGGCAAGATCGGACCTGAGGGTCCCGGCTGGCCCCGGTTTGACTATAGTGCGCCCAATGGTGCCGGCCATGTTCTTCTGCCCGATGCTGTCCAGGAGAAATTCATTGAAATGGACAGCGAACCACCGGAAACAACGCCTGACGGGCGACCGTGGCCGCGGCCAACGCCAATCAACATGGGACCCGGTGACGCGGCGATTACCATATTCCAGATGCCACACTCGGGTTCCCGCAACCAGTTCGGAACCGAGTTCCGCAAGAACATGATTTTTCGCATCCGCAACAAAAGTCGCCAACCCGACAAGGTGGTGACCGGGATTTCTGATCATCCCGATCGCGGTCAGTTTGGCGAATGGCTGGAGTATGAAGAGGGTAACGATCCCTGGCAGCGTTCAAGGCATGCGCTAAGGAATATGTGGGATGAGTGGGAGGGAATGCGCGACATTGTTGCCGCAGAGCAACCAACCCTCACACCCATCGATTTCGGTGCGGTCACATAACCAGAAGGCGGCTTTTTCCCCGACCAGCATCGTGGCGACTGGCTGGGTGCATTGAATACGCTCGGCGTTTCGACACCCCATATTGACGCGCTCATTGGCCCTTATTTGAGATCGCCGATGTCAAAGCGCTCATTCATTTCTTCGGTGCGCTTCCAGGGATTGCCCGGCAGCTTGCCGATCAACGTATCGAAGACACGGCTAAAGGCGGTGCTCATCTCATCTTCCGTGAGTTTGGCCGCTTCATCAGGTGTTAGCAGCGGGCTTATGTCCTGCAAGAAGCCCGGATTGGCGAGTTTTTGAAACATGCGCTCTTCGGCCTTCGCTCGCGTGATTTGGTGTCCTTCGGCATCCATGTAAAGCTGGAACAGATCGACTATGGCCCGGCTGATAATGAGGTCCTGCTCTATCTGGCGCTGCTCAGCCCAGGGCGCAACCTTGCTCCAGGCCGTTATGTTCATGACCGGGATCATGATTCCGGTTCGGGTGGCCGACGCACAATGACGTGCCAACGCGGATCACGTTCACTGGCCTCCGGCGCAAAATCAGGATCGGCTGCCTGCGCTGGTTCGAGCTCCACCCATGGCAGCGCTGCGCCGACAATCAACCGTTCATAGAGCAAGCCCGCATGCTCGCCGTGGCCGAAGCGCTCAAGGAGGTAGCCAAGGCGCTGACACGCCGCCCGCTCGAATGAGCCGGATAAGGCTGCAAGCCTGTGCGCGTCCACGCGGTCGCCAAGAACGGAAATCACGGTCGCAGTGTTGTCGGACCCGCCGCCCGCATGAGGGTAGCGCAACAGATCGAGCAGAGTGAGTTCAACCCCAGATATCGTCATGCGACCCGTGTCCGTCTTGTGTTGGGTGAGCCCGCTCGCGACCGCCTCCATGTCCTTACGATAGTAGAAAACGAGTGAAGAGCGTCCAGCCTTGATCTTCGGCAAACGCTTGTCGGTTATGACCTGGAACGCCATCACGGCCTGATGCGACGCGCCATGCAGCTCCGCTGCCTTGAGCAACCCGACATAGTAAGGCCGGCCTTCGTGCTGCATCAGTGCATCAATGTACCAGGACGGTGGCGGCGCGCCCCAGGACATGTATTGCGCGGGGACGATCACGTAGAAGCGCCTGCGCGGACTAAACAGATGACCGTGCTTTTGCTGGCGCTCGGCGGCATCAAGGAACGCACGGCTACCCATATCGAGCTCATCCTGCGCCTGCTCGCGCGTGAATACGACACGCCCCTCCGAGAGAAGGCGCGTCAGGTAGGACGAAAAAGCTGTGCGGCGTCGTTCTAGCATCATGTATGAATATCCGCTATAAACACGGATTTTTCAACATAATTCTTCGATTCTGTCAGTCTCATGCCGGAATCTCCGTACTAAACACCGATTTCCGCACACGAAACGAGTTGTATACAAATCGTCGCGAGGATGACGCAGGAAGATACGGGCGCAACTGACCAGGCCCTGCTGGGTTTTCAGAAGGCACTGAACTTCATGGCCTCTCGGATAGGGAAGAAGAGCTCATCCACACCCTCAAATTGAACCCTCGGCGCCCCCCTGCAGCTCCACAAAGTGGCGGTATCGACCGTTCGGGTCAGCCATCAGTTCCTCATGGCTCCCCACATCGCTGATTTCGCCATCCTCCATGAAGACAATACGATCCGCCTGCCGGATGGTAGATAACCGGTGTGCAATGACGATCACCAGCTTTCCTTTCGCCGCTTCTCGTAGCGCCTTGATGAGCGCGTTTTCAGTTTGCGGGTCAAGTGCCGCGGTGGGTTCATCAAGAATAAGGACCGACGTATTGCGGATAAGACCCCTTGCGATACATAGCCGCTGCTTTTGCCCCACCGACAAGGTGTCACCTGAGCGACCCAGTATCGTATCGATACCCTCGGGCAGTCCACCCACGAAATCCATGGCGCCCGCAGTCTCCAACGCGGCAAACATGTCTGTTTCAGACGCGTCGGGATTCACCAGCAGCAGGTTCGCACGAATGGACTCCGACATAAGTAAATGTTCCTGGAACACATAGCTGACCTGGTCACGCAGGGTGTCGAGATTGATCTCTCGAGTATCCTTGCCGTCAAACAGAACAGAGCCACTGGTTGGTGTGAGGTACGCTGGGACCAGGTAGGCAAGGCTGGTCTTGCCGGCGCCTGTCGGACCGGCAATGGCGACGAGCTCACCGGGTGTCAGTGACAGATTGATGTTCCGTAGCGCAACACGACCATCCGGATAGGCGAAATCCACGTCTTTGATCTGAACGCCCTGCAGGAGCGGGCCCACTGTCGGCAACGTTGCCCCATGCTCTTCCGAAGGCAGATCGATAAAGAAAAATACTCGGCGAACCGCAGCGGCATTGCTCTGAAACTGTATCCATAGTTGCCCCAGATCGAGGGCCGTGCCACCCAGTGTCATCGCTATACCGAACAGCACACCGAAATCTCCAGGACTCATATCGCCAGTAATGATCAGATCGGTGGTAAAGATGGTGACCCAGAACGCCAGTCCCACCAATAGGAGCCAGCCAATAAACCCAAGCAAAATGTTAACGATCTTGATGTGGCGATAGCGGCGGAATGACTCCTTGCTTTGCTTGTCGATTCGATCCTTTTCTCGTGCCATGCCACCCAGACTCTGCACCGCTGCGATATTCCCCAGGCTTTCCTCGATCGCGTTGGTGGTAGAAGTCCCGGCTGCTCGCGAGTCCTGCTGCACCCGTCGCACCAACGCGGAAAACGGTACGGTCACCGCCAGCGCCACCGGTATCATCAGCGCAGTAACCCAGACCAGTTCCGGGGCAACGTCACCATAGCTGTAGTGCATCAGGTACAGCGATATCAGGGCCCCGATCACCATGAAGATAGGCTCAAGGGTCACCTTGTAGCACATGCCCGGCACCATCGGTGCGTCATACATGACGCGATATACCGCGTCGCCTATTCGGTGATCGTCGAGGGTCGTCATGGGCAGGCGCGCCATACGTTGAAACAAAGTAGTACGCAAATGGTTGGTCAATTGTTGCGACAGCCTGATCTGCACAAATGAATCGGCAATGCCGATTAGGCCACTGGCTTCGCTACCGCCCTGATTCATCTCGTTTTCGGACTGCGTGGCGCTGTCCTCCCCCTGCGAAAATCCAACAAAAGTGCTGTCCTGCCCGGCAATGCACAACAGCACTATCAAAAAGGCAGTGACGATCGCCAGGGTTTCCATGGGCGACATTCCGCTGACAGCGTTAACCAGCGGCACCATATGCGGTGGAAAAACCGTTTCCGCCTCCTCAATAGGCTGCTGCAGAATCACGTGATCGATAACGATCTTCGGAATCCATTGATAGTACCAAGCGGGGATAATGGCGAGCGCCGATAGTCCAAGCTTGCTGAGAAACAGTTTCGGTACCTGTCCAAGCAGCTGCAGGCAACGACCAAGAATCCGCACCACCTCAAGATTGCTGATCCGGGTTTCCGTATCGATGCGATCATCGAATTTCGGGGTGTCTTGAATATCGTCCGGCGTGATATCGGTCACTCTGACACCTCCGATTCGACTTCTGCGGTAACGAAGCGTCGATATCTGCCATCCGGCATCGCCATCAATGTCTCATGGTCTCCGAGTTCCACGATTTCGCCACCATCCAGAAATGCAATCTGGTCAGCATTGCGAATGGTGGACAGCCTATGGGTAATCAAAAACACAATTCGCTCGCGACCCCACTCAGCCAGATTGGCGAGTACCTGATGCTCTGTTTCCGCGTCGAGTGACGCAGTCGGTTCATCGAGAATCAGTATAGGCGTGTCGCGCACAATGGCGCGGGCGATGGAAAGACGCTGGCGCTGCCCCGTTGACAGTTTCCCGCCGCGTTCCCCGAGTTCCGTATCGTAGCCACGAGCCATATCGCGGATAAACTCATCCGCACAGGCAACCCTTGCCGCCGCTTCGATACCCCCCCGATCAACATCTGTGGTCGCATAGGCAATATTGTCTGCAACGGGACCTGCGAATAGCGTATTTTGTTGTAGCGCTATGGCAACGCCAGCACGCAGACTGTCTACCTCTATATGCCTGAGATCAATGTCGTTTATGCGGATTGATCCAGAATCAGGATCGTAAAGACGCAACAGCAGACTAATCAGTGTGGACTTGCCGGACCCTGTCGCACCCACGATGGCGGTAACGGTCCCAACCTGGGCAGTCAGGTTAACGCCTTTGAGGATGGGCAGATCCGGATCGTAGCCGAATGTCACATCGGTATAGGTGATTGATTGAATCGGCGCGGGAATCGGCACTGCATCGTCGTCATCGACCACATCTGGTGTGAGGTCCAGCAGAAAAAAGGCTCGATCGAGACCGACAGACATATCCTGAAGCACGCTCCAGATACGTACCAGATCCATTCCGTTTAGCAGAAACTCTGATGTTCGACTTCGCACTGCCTCGAATGCGCCAAAGTTCCAAATCGCAAAGCCGACCAGCGCGACCGATCCCGCCAGAAAGGTAGGATCCTCTGCGATGGTCCATCCTGCGGTCAGAAACTGAGTTGCTATGATCATCAGTCCCACAAGGAACATCAGCAGCAGACGCAGCAGAATATATTCAACACGCAAATAAAATGCGGCATCGAGTGCCGTGGTCGAATCATTGTTGAATCTCTGGCGCAGTATGGGCTCTGCCCGATTGGCTTTGATGACGCGTATTGCCGCAAAGCCTTCCTGAATTCTGGATGTAAGATCGCTGTTGGTGGTCCGCGCTCTGCGGGAACGAATCTGCAGGCGCGGCGTATACCAGACAATCAGCCAGAGCATGGGAATAATACCGCCGATAAACATGAGCCCAAGCACAGGACTGAAGAGGCACAACACGAAAAAACTGAAGAAAACCTGACCAATCGCGACGACTGGTTCCAACAGGACACGTTCTATCACGCTGGTGATCATGGCACTGTCCTGGTACAGCCGGTAGATAGCGTCGCCAGTCCGCGCATGACTGTGATAGCGCAGCGACAGGTGCTCCGCCCGTTCCACCATGGTGACCCTGAGGAACTGGTTTACCCGCTGTAGTATCCAGGTGCGGTAATAATCAATAGCTGGCATCAGCATAAAAATAAACACGCCAGCGACTACAAATAACATCATCAACCGGTCACGCACCTCAAAGCGCTGCGCCGTCGTCAGCATCGGCGATTCGCCCTTCTCTTCTTCTACAACATCCTGAGTCTGATCGAAGAAGTCCGATCCATAACTGTCATCCAGAAACAGCAGCGTGACCTGGGAGGGTTGTAGCATTTCACCGACCAGCACCTTGTTGTTAAAGAGGTCAAAGGCAACCAGCGCCGCGAACACCCAAATTATTTCGCGCAGGAATCGACCGGCACTCCAGACCAAAAGATGGGGCCATTGCGGTTTGAGATAAGGCCAGGTACGCAGGAATAACCTGACAAAAGCCCTCGGTGTCAGGCTTTGTTCATCCTCGGATTTTTGCAGCTGCAGGGAATAGTTGGGCGGCTGCTCGGTAATTTCGCTCACGGACCGCTCCTACTCTTCCATCATATATTTTTCAGCCACCGCCTCATTTAACACCACCCCGAGACCCGGCTCCGTGGGCGGGATGATGTAGCCGTCTTCCCACTGTATCGGTTTTTCCAGAAGCTCCCCGTGGAAACCATCGAACTTTCCGGGACGACGCAAACCGGTACCCTCGGCATTGAGCAGCGAGTCGGTCGTGTAGCGTTGTCTGGTCGGCCATAAATCCCGGGGGTCCACTTCCGGCTCATCCACCGCACGCTCACCCATGACGTAAAAGCGAATGGCACAATGGCCCACCATGCCACAAACATTGATGCCGGGGCCCATGGCCTCGAGTGAATTGAGGTATTCGCCATAGGACTCCCAGTTCCAGGGCAGGGTTTCCTTGGAAGCGCTAGTTGAGTTCCGGGCGCCAGCGTACCTGTAGACCTACCTGACGCGGCTCTGTCAGGGAGCCCCGGAGATCGATTGAAATCGACTCCGAAACGCCAATTTCGTCCAGTGCGTTTTGCACATAAAGACTCGTAGACCACTGCCCGTCGGCTGAATCCCACTTCGCCCGTAGATCCAGGCGACTGTACTCAGGAATTTCATTTCTTTTTATGTTTCCAGCCCGTTGCGGCCATCGTGGACCGGTATAACTCCAGGTTCCAAGAAACTGCACGCTGCCCCACTCATCCAGCGGGTGAGTGTATGCTCCAGTGATCGCAAACTTGTGATTCGGCATCTGCGGTAATTCGTCACCCGTATGGTCCCTGGGTAAGGGAACCTGATTTGTGGCCTGTCCGTCATCATCGGTACCGAATTCACCGTCTGGTCCCGGCGATGAGGGAGAAAAGTATTCGTAGTCTACGAATGTCTGATCAGGGTCAGCCCGTACCACGGTACTGTGCCGGCCCAGTTCTGAATCGAGGAAATTGTAGTATCCGGAAAGGCGCCAACGATCATTAACCTGAAAAACAGCCTCTAACTCGAAACCCCAGATTGTGGTGCTGCTATCCACGTTGATCGTATGCTCACGAAGAAAGGTGCTATCAGTCGGGAGGATAAATTGTGGATCCACTGGCTGATTCGCGGTTAGCTGATAACCTTCAAAGTCCTGGTAAAACAAACCCCCGGTGAGTTGCAGCCGGTCGTCGAGAAACAATCCTTTGACACCGGTTTCATAGTTGATAAGTTTTTCTTCATCGAAGCTCTGCTTGTTTCGCTCGATTGGTGATCCTCCCCGAACAAGGAACTGCCAGTTGAAGCCCCCGGCACGATATCCGGTCGAGAGACGCCCGTAATACATCCTGTTGGGTTCCGGTGAGTATTCAACGCTCACGTGACCGATCACCTTATCCCAGGACGTCGGTGTCTGTGGTCCAGCACTGCTGGTGAACAGCACCGGCACACCAGTACCAAAGAAGTCACCTACAAACACGCCGTTGGGTACGGTTCCGGGAATAGGATCACCTGCCACCCCAACCAGGTCCGGCGGGATGACTGCGGTACGCTGCTTTTCATCTTCCGTCCAACGAAGTCCACCCGCGATGTTCCACTCTTTATTTAATTGATACTCGACATTGACAAACGCTGCTTGAGTATCGGAGGTGGTTGAACTGAAGAATGAGCTTGACCTCAGATTATCACCTTTAGGCGGGCAGCTTAGGCTCAAACCGAACGCGGTTCCAGTAGCAGGATCGCCAAAGGTCGGAATAAAAAAGTCATCAAGATAGGATTGGCAACTGGTAACTACTGCAAATCCAAATATTGGCGAAGCAGCTACCGCGGCCTCATCCGCATCAACAAATCTCAGCGGGTTTGCATAGTCAAAACCACCCTCATCCCAGAAGGTTTCATTCTCGTAGGTGTAGTAGCCCAGAACAAAATTCAATGGACCATCGAAGGCTGATACGAGCTGTATTTCATGCGAGCTCTCATCGTTGGTGAATGAATGTATGGTGTCAGTATCCTCAAAGGACACCGCACCAAATCCCGCCAGCGTATTCCAGCACTCTAGCGCACTTACCAGGAGCGTACCGTCATTCAGGCAGTCCACCTCGTTCGTCGCGTTAAGATCGGCGGGCACGCTGGGATCGGCCGCCGAGCCTACCCGGTCCGTGGAATCGCCATCCTGGGAGGAGGCGGTTCGCGTCTCAGATTCGCCATAGGTGTAGCGAAGCGTCAATGCTTCGGTCAGGTTTATGTCAACATTCAACGTGTACCTGTCGGTTTCATTGTCCTGAACACCATCCCTGTTACTGGCGACCTTGTTTTCTATATCATCACAATGAATGTCGCGATCGATGGGCGTCGGCGTGCGGAAACCAATACCCGGTACGCCAAGCACCACAGCGTTCGGGCAATCGGTCAGCGATGGCACGGGCCGTTCGTTCAGAAACCAGTTACCCTCTTCCGGATTGGTCCTGTCAACTTCCGCAAAAGGAACCAGGAAGGACTCCGAACCCTCGTCCTGGACATTCAGGTATTTGAAGTTGATGTCCACCCTGTCGTTCTTAAAACGCAGCTGAGGCGAGAATGTCTTTTCGTCAGGGGCACCGATATCCTTGCCAAGACCCACATTCTCCTGCGTTCCATCTCCGGTATAAACGCCGCCGTTAATACGAAAGCTCACTTGATCGGTGATAGGACCACCGAATGCAATGTTCAGACGTTCGGTGGTTTGATCTGTGAGTTCTCCTAGGACGTCTACATCCCAGGTATCGGTGGGTCGCTTACTATGGAAGCTGATAGAGCCGGCAATCGAGTTACGACCATTCAGAGTTCCCTGCGGACCTCGCGCCACCTCTACCCTTTCGATATCAAACAGATTGGGCGCGAGCCCATAGGTGTCCACCGTGTAAACACCGTCAACATAGACTGCAACCGCCAGGTCACTATGCAGTTCCCGTGCACTTTGCGTACCGATTCCCCTGATGGTGGTACCCTGGCCATCACTACGCTGCTGTAACGAGGCGCTGCCGAACTGCAAGCCCGGGACCATTTGCTCAAGGTCAAGCGCGTTGGTCATGCCCAGTTCTTCGATCGCTTTGTCATTGAACGCCGACATGGTCACCGGCACCTTGAGCAAACTCTCCTCACGCCTTTCAGCGGTGACGATGATCTCTTCGATGAAGACGGTCTCTTCCTCCTCACTCGTCCCTTGTTCCTCGTTGGCATCTGCCGCGACAGCCGCGGCGCCTGCGGCTGACAGCAGGACCGAGGCCAGTACGTTACCGACCTGCCGCAGAATCGGCCACTTCACCGGCGCGGCCCCGGCAACCATTGGCGGCGCCATCGTCGCGAGCTTGCGCGACACCACAACGCCGTCGTTGCCGATCTGATAGCTGAGTGATGTCTCTCCCAACAATCTCTTCAGCCCGTCAACGACGGTGAACGTGCCAACCAGCTCGTTGGCGATTACGTCGCGGGCCTCGTGCTGAATGATCACCGACAGGTCGGCTTGTTCGCCAAACTGTATGAGCGCGTCGGCAACCCGCTTCTTCTTGATATCAAAATGATGTTCTACAGTGGAAAACTCCGCCATGTATTGGCTAGTAGTCATATCCCCTCCTCTCATGTCAGATCCGTTTGCATACGACAACGGGACGACCGCAAGGATGAAAATCGTCCCACCTGTCAGATACGACAGTTTGCGACCCAATCGACCTAGCAAATTGATCGCCCCACCGAGGGACAACATTCAGGAGTTTCCATGGAGCACGATGAGATCCGTGGACGTTTTGACCGGCGTGACCGGCACGGCGTTCGACAGAAACCGGAGCATGACTTCGCGACTGCGGATGTGCAGCAGGGCAGTGACCGGGTAGTCGGGTACGTCTTCTGCAACGACGATTCGTCCCGGTGCATAGCGTGAGATTTCCTTCACCACCTGCCGGAGCGGCGTTGCATCGAATACCAGTTTGCCCTCCCGCCAGGCCGTCACATCATCAGCATTGACGGTCTCGATGGCCCCAATCTCGCCCATTGCCGCCACCGTGGTCTGTTGATCCACACTCAGCAGCACACTACTCGGCGCCTGCGCCTGTTGGGCGGATGGAGCCTGAACAAACGGGCTTGCGGACCCCATCACTGCCACCGATCCTTCAAGGACCGTGACAATCACATCGTTCCCGTCCAGATAGACGCGAAACTGGGTCCCCACTGCCACGACCCGAACGTCACCTGCATGAACGACAAAAGGCCGGTCATCCGGGGTGATGTCAAACAGCCCCTCGCCCTTTTGCAGGCTGACTTTCCGAACCGTGGGCGTATAGCTGACCGACAAGGCTGTCGCCGTGTTGAGCCGCATCCGGGAACCGTCATCCAACGACACTTCACGCTGTTCGGCTTTGACCGTCTCATAGTGCCGTTCTGTGGCAGGACCGGGCCAGAAGATCACGGCCGCAAACAGAACCGCGGCGCTGGCGAGCCCCACCCAGGTTGGTGCATGCCACCGGCCACCGGTCATTCTGCGCAAGTTCAACTCTCCGAGTTCCTCGCGCATCCACTCATCGAGCCCATCCAGTGCCTGCATGGACGCCTCGACTTCCCGGTATGCGGTCTCGTTCTCAGGTTCCGCTGCCAGCCACGCGGCATGGGCACGCTGCGTACTTTTCGTGACGTCGTCGGCGCGCATGCGAACATACCAGTCGATCGCCGAGTCTCTTGTCTTATCGGACATCTTGATTACCTTTTTCATCACCTTCAGGCTTTATCCTGAAGGGCAGTTGCTGTCGCATCAGTTCATTTCCGGTTGCATCGTTCACGTAAATCATCGCCTAAATCATCGCTGCCATGACCGCGGTCACCGCGCGTTTCATGTGGTACTCGACGCCTTTCTTGGAGATACCAAGCTGCCTGGCGATTTCACTGTAGGAGTAGCCGTCGGCGCGCTGCAGGAGAAACACATGCCGCGTTCTTTCCGGCAACGCTGACAGTGCGTCTTGCACGTAACGCAACTGCTGACCGGCTTCCAACGTTCGTCCGGGATCTGGGGCGCCCACCTCGCCGGTTTCCACCTGCGTTGCCAGATAACGCTGTTCCACGTCGCGATGTTGCAACGCATTGAGCGCCATGTTATTCGCCATGGTAAAAAAGTAACGACGCAGGTCGTCAATGTGTTCCTTGTCCCGCAGCTTCAGCAGTTTTTCAAAGGCGTCGTGCATGATCTCTTCGGCCTCCGCGTGACTGCCCAGTTTGCGCTGCAGCAGACGTTGCAGTTCGGGGGAGGCATCGTCGTATAGACGGATGATCTCTGCCTTGTTGTGGGGACGTTTAGACACGACACTCCTTTCAAAAAACGGCTTTGAATACGGCATACACTACACCATATACACGACAGGTGAAGCCTTGCGGTGCCCTAGTAGGAGACAGTAAATAATACAGTTCGGTAATGCTGAAGCATTGTCAGCCGCTCCCTTGTTGATTGTATTGTCTTGTTTCTTTTCCGATGCTAACAAGCTTAGGAAGAATAACCACGCTTTTCCCACCCTGAGAAAAGTATCCTGGTTCCAGCCAGTTAGCTGCCGTCCTCGTTAGCCCATCTGAACATGTGTTGTGTGATCGAAAATTTTGGCGCAACGATTGGAAACTTGGTGATTTGGCCCTCGAATCCAGACGCTGGCCGGATGCGACCGTCACCGATGTGTTATCAGTGCGCTGGAATTCAGAATAGTGTCGTTTGTTGGTCGGTCAGATCTGATGGCGGTGAGCGGTTCTGAGGATCATGCGGGGACGCCCAGTCGACCTGCTCCAGCCCCAGGTGCTTCAGTATCTTCTCAATGACGTCAGGGTCCTCAATGGACGCAATGATCCGAACCGGCCCACCACACCTTTCACACTTCTCTATATCAATGGCAAACACACGTTTGAGTCGCTGCGCCCACGTCATCGAGTAGGCCTTGGGTTTCGGACTCTCTTGTTCTTCTACAGGTTCTTGCGGAACAACGTCTTTACGCAGTTTGCTATTGGGCGAGAATACGCCATGAAACCGGGTCAGGTTGGGGACATACCTGGAATAAATGCGGAACAGCATTTCTGTTGTACTGTGTCCCATCTGCCGTGCGATCCACTCCGGGTTTTCGCCTGCAGCTAACCACAACGTGGCTGCTGTATGTCGAGTCTGGTAGGGCCTTCGGGGTGGCAGGCCAAGGCGCCTTAACAAGGGATACCAGATTCGTTTTGTGACGTTGTGAACGGATAGTGGGTTACCAGCCTTGTTAGCGAACACGTAGTCAATATCGCAGGTCACTTTTGATTGCTGCTTCAGTGCATACCGTTGATTGATGTCGAAGACGAAGATCACGCGACTGCCACGCACTACTGCACGCACTACGTTGCAGATCCTGAACCTGAAGACTTGAAAGATCCATCCGGGGGCCACGTCCCGGGTGAACTTAGTACCGCACGAACAATAACCCGATGGTTGTGGGAGTTCAGACGGGTCGGCGACGAGTGGCTGATATCAAAGATGAATAACCCGGAACCTGCACTTTTTAGAAAGGACGTAATCGACGAACTGCGAAGTGGTCGCTATTCTTGAACGACGAAACACCCAAGCGTACCGTCACAGGGTTTACATTTGGATACCACAAAGCTTGACGAAATCTGCTTTTTGCTGATCTGTCATGTCGGCGAAAACAGGTACACGTAAATCAGTGACCGGCAGACCAGCGAACTCCGGGGAGTCACTCTACAGAGTTGCTGCGATATTGTGCAGACCATTGCCTTCTTCGCCGCCTTCACCCAAAGCTGCGCCGACTTCTGGGGGCCAGGGGCCCACCGGATCCAGCATGAGGGGTTAGTAAGAATAAACGCCCTTTCCCCTCATTCGGAAAAGTATCGCCAGCCGTGGGTGTTGCCAGCATTCCCCTACTGGCTGTTTTACACATGAGTTAGGTGATCGAAAACTTGGCGAATTAGTTCCCGAATCCAGACTCTGGGCGATCGCGACCCTCACTGAGGTGTAGTCGATGTGCTGGAATTCAGAATAGCGTCGTTTGTTCGTCGGTCAGGCCTTCTGGCGGTGAGCGGTTCTGTGGATCACTATCCTCATCCAACCCCAGGTGCTTTAGGATTTTCTGGATGACATCAGGGTCTTCAATCAATACGCTGTCTTTCAGGGAAGGGCGTCGAATTACTTTGAACGAGGTCAGTGAAGAAACGGGAATTTCCCGTCCAACGTTGACCAGGATTTCAAACGTGCCGGGTTACAACACAAACACGGATACGATCAGTGCTTTGTGTGATTACTTTGAAATTGAGCCGGGTGAATTGCTTAAGAAAGTGTGACCTTTTGGGCACAAGTTGGGCACGGTTTGGGCACAACTGAGATTCTAGGTATCGCCTCTCGCGATTTTCACCTTCGGTGAAAACGCTGTCGGCCTCGACTTTCTTCGCTTTGCGAAGAAAGCGAGTTGGTAGCTATGGGTGGACTTGAACCACCGACCCCAGCATTATGAATGCTGTGCTCTAACCGACTGAGCTACATAGCCACAATTTAAGCTGTTTACTGACACGCACAGATGTAACTTCCCTGTCACATCGGGTCGCGAATTGTCCTGAATCTCCATGACCTTGTCAATCATTAGAGAATTATCAAACATTAAATCGGAAATGAACAACGTCTCCGTCCCGAATAATGTAGTCCCTGCCTTCCAGCCGCCACTTGCCGGCTTCCCTGGCTCTGGCCTCTCCATCACAAGCTATGAAATCGTCATAACCGATAACTTCGGCCCGAATAAAGCCCTTCTCAAAATCGGTATGTATGACACCGGCCGCCGTTGGAGCGCTCGCTCCCTGTTTAACTGTCCAGGCCCTTGCTTCCCTGGGTCCGGCGCCTGAAGTCTCGCGATGCCACGGCATGGCAAACGTTAGTCTCATCAACATCCCGTGTCGCGAGATAGTCAACTGTTGCGCCGTGGCGAGTCTGTCGTACCGGAAACTCCAGCACGCCGTCTTGGCGAGCAAGCGGGCCGCGAAACAAGAATGCCGTCATTGTGACGGGAACCTCGAGAATGTTTTCTTCCCATAAGTCCCCCATCCATGAAATTTCCTCTAGTGTCATGTCACGCATAGTATGTCGTATAAAGTCATGATGTGATAAGATGCCTGTCCGTCTATTTTCAGACGGAGAGGCTTATGGTTGAGAGATACAAAGTCACGCTACAGGCGGACGAAAGAGCAGCCCTTGAAACCATCACACGCAAGGGTTCGCACCGATCTCGCAAGGTCATTAACGCGTTGATCTTGCTGAACTGTGACGAGGGCGCGTTCAATCAACGCCGCTTGCGCGGTGAAGATGTGGCTGAGGTACTCAAGGTCAGTATGCGCACACTGGATCGGGTCAAAAAGCGGTTTGTCGAAGAGGGGTTGGAGACCCTATTGAACGGTCGGCCGAGCCAGCGACGCTACCAACGCAAGGCTGATGGAGATCTCGAGGCGCGCTTGGTTGCACTGAGTTGCAGTGAGCCGCCGAAAGGCTACTCTCAGTGGTCGCTGCGGTTGCTCGCGGACCGCGCTGTCGAACTCGAATACATCGACAGCATTTCCTACGAGACGGTCCGCCGGGTTCTAAAAAAAACGAAATCAAACCCTGGCGGAAAATCGGTTGGGTGATTCCACCGGCGGGCAACGGCGATTTTGTCGCGGCGATGGAACGGGTGCTCGACGTCTATCGACGCCCATACGATGTCACCCAGCCGGTGGTGTGCATGGATGAGACGCCGCGCCAACTCATCCGCGAGACGCGCACGCCACTGGCACCGCAGCCCGGACGCCTGGAACGCCATGACTACGAGTATGAGCGCTGCGGCGTGTGCAACGTATTCATGGCCACCGAGCCTTTGGCCGGCAGACGATTGACCAAGGTGACCGAGCGCAGGACCAAGATAGACTGGGCGCATTTCATTGAAGATATTGCCGAGCGCTACATTGACGCTGAGCAGATCACGTTGGTCATGGACAATCTGAATACCCATTCCCCGGGTGCTCTCTACGAAGCTTTTCCGCCTGATCAAGCCAAAGCACTTTGGGATCGCTTCGAGTTCGTTTATACGCCGAAGCACGGCAGTTGGCTCAACGTCGCCGAAATCGAACTCAACGTGATGATCAGCCAATGCCTGCGTCGGCGCATTGACAACCTCGAAGAGCTACGTGATGAGGTATCAGCCTGGCAAGCACACCGTGATCAGTTGGAAGCAACCGTCAACTGGCAGTTCACAGCGAAAGACGCCCGCGTTAAACTGGAGCGTCTATATCCGACATTTAGTTTGTGACATGACACTAGTGACCTGAAGGAAAACCTAACTGCCGGCTATTTTTGTGCAACTATAGTCCATCGGCTACAGAGATACCTCGATTTTCAGACTGGTGTGCCGGCTGACTTCCCTCATCACTTCATGCAATGGTGTTTCGGAGAAATCCAGCAGACCTTGCCGCCACGCGAGTTGACGCCGTATCTCCTGGGACGATACAGGTTCCGCGTCCGACTGAGGAGCAGCGTGCTCCACCTTTTGATCTTTCGTTGATCGACGTGGATCTCATGACAGCTTCTGACATTGCCTGGGTCAACCAATATCACGCGTCGGTACGGCAAAAACTGGCGCCCTCATTAGCTCAGCCAGCCCTTGATCTGCCTATACTAGCGCTGAAAGTGAAAGTGTGGATTTGAATTTCTATCTTCCCAAAACGGTTTTCATTAAATTGAGAGAGATCAGGAACAGTTGGTAGCGTCAACACTTGTAGAAGGTTTTCTGCAAGGTCCAACCTCTGGGCCCACCGACCATGTCGTGATTCATTTGGTTCATGACGTAGGAGAAGCTTGCACGCCGATCCATGTTGATGACGTGGGTAGAACCTCCGGCACCGCCCCACCAGCACACTTTACTGTCCCTGGGCGCCGCTGCCGCTAGCGTGGACAGGCCGTATCCCATGCCTAGTGGCGTCTCGCCCATGTCTATCTGCTTGTCGAAAATACGTTCTACACCTTCCGCCGATAATAACGTCACGCCATCCACGGTGCCATTATTTGCGACCGCACTGGCGACTCTGGCGATAGACCTGGCGTTACCATGCCCATTGCCGGCGGGTATTTCCGCCTGGCGCCATATCGGCTCGTTGGTGGTAGGTGGGTAGCATCGTGGCGTACCATCAATTCGACCCTTCATGAACGCCGGTACTTCCGGTGGCGGCGGCGCTTCTCCGTCTGGTTCTGGCAGCGGGGGTGGCGCTAGAATCTCTGCAACGCGAGGAAAGACTGAAGGATCGACACCTATATGAAAGTCAGCATTTAACGGTTGTGCAATTTCCTTCTTAAAGAAGGTACCAAGAGACTTTCCCGTAATACGACGGATTATCTCCCCAACCAGAAAACCTTGAGTCAGTGCATGATAGACAGCCAGCTTACCCGGCTGCCACCAGGGCTCCTGTCGCTCCAGAACTGATATCACATAGTCCCAGTTGCACAGTTGCTCCAAGGTCAGCTTCTCGCCGAATCCTGGCAGCCCGGCCGAGTGGGAAAGGAAGTGTCGAACTTCGGTATCTTGCTTGCCATTCTGCCCATATTCAGGCCAGTAGTCTGTCACCTTGCCATATAGATCCAGTTCACCGCGATCCGCAAGCATCAGTGCCAACATGAAGTACATTGGCTTGGTTGAAGACCAGACGTTCACAATCGTGTCCTCCTCCCAGGGTAGCGTCTTGTTACGGTCCCGGTACCCGGCCCATAGATCAATGATGAATTCACCCTCTACGGTGACGGCAAAACTACCGCCCACATCTCCGCGCTCAGTAAAATTACGTTCGAACTCTTCTCTTACGGGTGCATATTTCTCGTCACAAAAACCATGTATTTCCAAAACGCTATCTCCGTCATCGGTATCTATTCTGATTGACTATATCGAATAGATGTCCGTCGACACACCCCATGACATAAAACCGTGCACCGGTCACATCTGGACTTTCGCAAAATCCAAGAGGCGCTGGCACAGGTACATCCGTATTTGACAGGGACGAAATCAAAGACCACTCCCGTGACATATCGTGTGCTTTTGGCAGTAGTTCCCCCTGGGGTGGACGACGTATCACCGCAAGATTCCCAGCCGTATCGGTGAGCTGGCAGGTCAGGTTTGAGTGACCACATAGGAGGCTGTCCGAGAACTGCGACCGTAGCGAGGGCGAGACTGATTGAGTCATATTTTTTGGTTATTTGAGGCAAATATTGTACATATTGAACGAAAATAAACGGAAAATATGGCCAATCAGGCTTGTCCGCAGTAGGTCAGTCTGTTCTCGGACAGCCTCCTAGTAATCGGGTCCACTCGAAAGGGGGTTTAAGCGTGTCGATGTTGCTGCTCACCCAGGATTCGACGGCCTCGACTTGATAGCCTTCAGGTGTTGATTTCAGCCGCAACACGTGTTCTGCGCATGATCAATGTCGGCGCGAGGACTTGCCTGCTTGACAGCGACGGTAGCCGCTAAGCATGATCTCGCTTCAGGTGACAAAATGAGGTTCAGATATGGCTATTTATCGTGCAACAGAAGCGCTTCCGGGAGGACACCCCGGGCCATGGGGAGACCCGGTTACTATTCGCTATGATCAGCGCGATGTGCTGTTGTATGCCGTTGGAATTGGCATCAGGGATCTGCGTTTCGTCTATGAAGGTAACCAGGATTTTGCTGTGTTCCCCACCTTCGCCATCCGCTGGGGTGGCAGTGGCGCCCCCCTCGATGCGGCAATGATCCCGCCTTCGCCAGGTCCTCTCAATATTGATGCTGAGCGCTATCTCGAAATGATCAAACCGTTACCTGTCTCAGGACAGGTGACCGTGCAGTCTCGTTTCATCGCTGCTCATCCAAGGGGCAAGGGTAATGGGTTTCTTGAATTCGAAAGTGAAGTAAAAGACGAAGCTGGTGACGTCTGTATCAAGATGGTCAATGGCTCTTTCCGAAGAGGTGTCAGCGAGCTTGGCGACATTGAGTCTTTTGACGGGGTTGGAGAGACCTTTTCTCAAAAAATAGTAGTGCCTGAAACCGAGCCTGACGTTGCCGTCAGCGCTAATATCCCGGATAACCAGGCTCATATCTATCGCCTGTCAGGTGATTACAATTCGCTGCACATTGACCCTGAGGCGGCAAAGTTTGGTGGTTTCGATGAGCCCATACTCCATGGGCTATGTACTTTTGGCCACAGTGCGCAAATGCTGCTACAGGCGCTCTGCAATGGTGATACCAGCCGCTTTAGAAAAATAAAGGTACGCTTTTCCTCGCCTGTTTTCCTGAATGATACGCTTTCCGTCAGGGCGTGGCATGACGGTCCAGGGAGAGTGGTGTTCGAAGGAAAGGTCGATGACAAGGTGGTTGTTTCGAATGCATACTTCGAGTATGTACCAGACTAGCATCGCCTGGTTAACTGAGGTTAGAGTGTGGCGCCCGTGTACTCAACATGGGCGAAGCCGCCGAACTTAATGCTGCCATGGATGTCTTTTTTCCGTGCGATTTGAGGGGTGCCGCATGACCTCGTACGAATACCGGTAATCATGGGCCGCAGCGTCTGCCCATTGTGGAAGCGCACACCCTCCCGAATCTTGACGTCAATAAACGTCTTGCCGTCCTCTTCACCCAGCTCCCATGACTCAGCGAGCCAGTTGATGCGCTTCAAGTCAGGCTGAACGGCCGTCAGCCCTTCGTAGAAGAGGTCAGTAAAGTATGTATCCACGAAATAAATGGGGTCGGAGTAAAATTTACAGGCCGGTAGTAAACCTCCCCCCTTAGTGTCAACTCCAGTTAGAAATGTATGGGTGTAAATCTCATCAATCACGAGTTACGACAAACCGGTGCGACTATAATCACTGCAGTAGGAAAACTCACTTCGAATTAATCCGATCCGCAATTCGTAGGCTAACATAATTCTTCAGAACGATGGTATCGCTTGAGCACACATCGACAACCTGTCCCTGAATAGTCTCAAACAGTCCCTTCGTGGCAGCGAAACTTGAGAGAAGCATTGAGTAAGTAGCAAGATTCATGACAAGCCTTTCCTCTACTATCCCGTGCCATCTACAAGTAAAAAATCCACTATCTTCCAGCTCGTCAATCCCAGTGTTTGCAATTTCCTGAACCTCTTGATCATACTTTTCAGGATCTCGCTTAAGATCACTTAGTTCTCCTACAAACACCTCTCCGTTTAAACGATTTTGCAGGGCAGTATCTGCTACTATCGGGAAGTTCCATAAGGTGTATAAACAACCTTGGTCACACAACATACCGTGCGCTTTCGCATAGGAGATTTCAGGGTCAAGCCAGTGGAAAGAATTAGCGGCGAAAATTCCTGAGAACTTTTGCTGTGATTCAAATTCTTCAAAGTACGCTTCTACAATCACACAGTGTTCATGTGTTTCGAGCTTTTCTCTCAAGACATCGGCCATCTCGTGACCAGGCTCCAGAGCAACCACATTTAATCCAGAACTTGCGAGCGATTCGGTTAGTTGACCTGTTCCTGCACCTATTTCCAGGATAGGATCAGCTTCTTTCAATATGCCTTTCTCAAAGAATTTTCGAACTATCTCCATGCTCCAACGTGGTCTCGACCTATCGTACACGTCGGAAATTTGATCGAATGCTGTTCGTAAGTCCCTGGAGGTGTTGGACTTCACTGGTTTTTTCCTGAACCTAAAACCTTTAGGTCACGATTGATGCAGTATCTTGGAAGTAGAAAAGGAAATTCCTGAAGAAAAATAGCTAGTTGCTCTTTAGATCGCCAGTTCTCAATAACTGATTCTAGTCCGATTGCTGGATCAACTGTGGTCGAGGTGCCAACTTCGCTACTTTCAACGAACATGCGGTCAGTAATCCAATAAAGAAAATCCTGGAGTTTTGGCCGGGTTGCGCTCATGGAAATATGAATCGATCTTGCACCGCAATGTTCTTATCTGTCCGAAAATTCAAAAAATTGATACGATTACTTATTCTGGTGAACGTGATCACCGATTCTGGATTAAGGTGATCAGGTTGCGCCAGAATATGCAATGATTACGATACGTTAAAATAAAGATATTCTCATGGAGCCCGTAGAGCAGACCGCTACCCCAATACTTTCTCTCAACGACCTGGACTATATCACGAATACCTTAGATCGTAGTTTCACTCGATTCAACAATGAATATTCACTCATGGCTAAAAGCTCGTTGGAAGAAAAAAGATTCGGCAATGCCGTGGCTTTCAAAGACAAGAATCGCCCAACATCAAACTACTACAATCGCGTAATAGGCTTATCAGAGGGAGACGATGCTCACCTGGACGAGATCCTGACCTGGTTTAAAAAAAGTAATCTTCACTTTACCGTTAGCTTACCGCCGCACCTGCAGTCACCCACGCTTGTTTCAGCCCTTTATCAAAAAGGCTTCCAGTTATCTGAACCGGATTGTCTATTCGCAGCGATACCCAATGAAGCAAACGAACCCAACTTTAGACAAGTGAAAAAAATCATTAAAAATAATCTCAGCATACTATTGAAGCTGATGAAGCAGTCAGGCACCAAAGTTCTACCGACGCAAGTAAAAAAATTAGAGAAGGTGATTGTCGGGTCAAGGTTCGATTTTTACGTCGTAATTATCGACGGGATCGCCGTTGCCAGAGCATCAATTTTCTTTCATAAGAAGACTGCCTGGCTGTCCAATGCTGTCACACTACCAGAATTTCGTGGCCTGGGATGCCAAGGCATGTTACTCAAAACACGTTTAAACGCTGCTTTTGCCACCAACGACTTGAAACTGTCATAAATTCAGCGGTTTGAAATTGTATCTTCTTCTGTGATTTTTCTTCAAAAACTTTCTCTCTAAACTTTTCTTCCTGTCTTCTTCCTGTCTTCTTCCTTGCCTGACCACCGACATTTAACTTCCCGAGTACTACTGCGTGCTGACCTGACTTTCTGCATCATTGGCGTCTGATGGAGAATGCCGATGAGCAAACGAAGACAACGTAAGTGCCTCAACTGTAAACAATTATTCCGTCCAGACCCGCGCAATTTGCGACATCAGCGGTATTGCACCGAGGACGCCTGTCGACGTGCCAGCAAGTCAGCAAGTCAGCGTCGCTGGCTCAATAAAGCGGAGAATCGAGATTACTTCTGTGGGCCAGACCAAATAGCCCGCGTGCAACGCTGGCGCGTCCAGCACCCTGGATATGCGCGCCGGGGCGCTCGAAAGGAAAATGCGTTACAAGATGACTCATCGTCTCAAGTAGTTGATAAACATAAAGAAACAGCCACTTTAATACCATCCGCGTTACAAGATATCTTAGTCACACAACCCCTTGTTCTCATTGGACTAATCGCACATTTAAGCGATATCACGTTACAAGAAGACATCGTCTTTCAGGCGCATCGCCTCCATAAATTGGCTATGGACATCCTCAATCAAGAACAAGGAGCACAGCGTGCACAAACGTCTACTTCGCCCGGAACGGCTACGCCGGGTACCTGAACAGTTCAGCTGGGTCGATCACCGTCTGGTGCGCGACCAGCACATTGCGCGCTGCAGCCCAGAGGGTTGCGCGTTGTATCTGTTTCTGCTCACCGTCGCCGACGCCCAGGGACTGAGTTACTACAGCGAGCGTACGCTCAGTGCGCGGCTGCCTCTGGATATCGAGGCCATAGGCCGGGCCCGTAGCGAGTTGCTTAAGGCCGATCTGATTGCTTTTGAAGCACCCTTCTACCAAGTGCTGTCGCTCGATGGAGCCCGACCATGATTGATTACGACACTTACGCCAAAATCCATCACCTGCAGGCACGCGACCAGCTCAGCGCGACGCAGATCGCGCGTCAGCTGGGCTTGGATATACGCACGGTTGTCTACTGGCTGGCCCAAGCACACTTCCGGCAGCGGCAGGCGAAGACGCGCGCCAGCAAGCTCGATGCCTATAAACCGGTCATCCAGCGCCTGCTTGAACGCCACCCTTACAGCGCCGTACAAATCTACGCGCAACTGCGTGAACAGGGCTACGCCGGCGGGATCACGATCCTGCGCAACTACCTGCGTATCGTGCGGCCAGCGAAACGCGCGCCAGCGTTCCTGACCCTGGCTTTTGCGCCGGGGGATTGCGCCCAGGTGGACTGGGGTCAGTTTGGTTCGGTTAATGTCGGTAACACCCGGCGGCGTCTGAGCTTCTTCGTCATGGTACTGTGCTACAGCCGTCTGCTGTACGTCGAGTTCACCGTATCGCAGACCATGGAGCACTTCCTCGGCTGCCATCACAATGCCTTTGCTTACTTTGGTGGCCGGGTACCCAGGCGGATTATGGTCGATAATCTCAAGTCGGCCGTGTTGCAGCGCCTGACCGGTGCAGCGCCGGTGTTCAACCCCCAATACCTCGACTTCTCGCGTCATTATGGCTTTGAGATCGTGCCCTGTAATGTGCGCGCGGGCAATGAAAAAGGACGGGTCGAGGCGGGCGTGGGTTATGTCAAGAAGAACCTGCTCGCCGGACTTGAGATCAGTGACTTCAAGGTGCTCGGCCCGGCCGCGCGGCAATGGCTGGATACAGTGGCGAACGTACGCGTACACGGTGAGACCCACCGGGTGCCTAACGACATGTTTGCGGAAGAAAATACGGTGCTGCAACCCATAGCGATGACGCCCTATGATATCGCCGCGATACATACCGTGCGTGCCTCGAACCGCTTCCGGGTCACCTTCGAGACCAACCGCTACTCGGTGCCTGCAGAATACGCATCACAGCGACTCACGCTCAAAGCCTACCCCGACCAGGTCTGCCTCTACGCCGCCGGTCAACGCATTGCACGACACCCCAGGAGCTATGATCGGCACGGCGATTTTGAGGATCCGGACCATCCCAAGGCGCTGCTTGCCGAACGACGCAATGCCCGGGCGCAGCGCGCCCTGCAGCGGTTCCTGGCACTATCACCGCAGGCGCAAACGTACTATGCCGAACTCGAACTACGCCGCTTTAACACCATGCACCACGTACAGAAGATCGTTGCCTTAAGTGAGGTCTACGGTGCCGACGCCACCGCCCGCGCCATGCAGGATGCCATTGTGTTCAGTGCCTACAGCAGCGAGTACATTACCAACCTGCTGGAAAGCCGCGCCCGGGTCAAACCCGAACCGAGTCCACTGCATATCACGCGTAACGCCGACCTACTCGACATGGATTTACCTGAACCCGATCTCGATTGTTACGACCAGATCGACGACAGCCAATCCTGACCACCAACAACCGGAGAACTACACATGAGCCAAGAACCAGACAGCAATCGCTTTGAAGCCCACCTCGACTACCTCAAGCTACCTTATATCCGCGACCATTACCGCGACGCCATACAGCAAGCCGCCGAGCATGAGACCGACCTTCTCGGCTGCCTGATGCAACTGATCGACGCCGAAGCTCAGTTGCGCCACGATCGCTCCGTCGAACGCCGACTACGCCTTGCCCGCTTCCCAGTACGCAAGAGTCTTGAGCAGTTCGACTGGACCTGGCCGCGCAAAATCAATCGCCTGCAGGTGCAGAATCTGTTCCGCCTGCAGTTCATTGAACAGTGCGCCAACGTTATCATTGTTGGCGGTGTCGGGCTGGGCAAAACCCATCTGGCCACCGCCCTCGGTATTGCTGCCTGTCAGCAGAGCTACTCAGTGTTGTTTACCAGCGCGATTGATGCCGTCAATACCCTGACCGCATCGCAAGCCGCTGGCCGGCTCAAAAAAGACCTTGGCAAGTTCCTGCGACCCAAGGTTTTGCTCCTGGACGAACTCGGTTATCTGCCGATCGATAAAACCGGCGCTGACCTGCTGTTCCAGATTATCAGTCAACGCTACGAAAATGGATCGACGATCATCACTACCAACCGTGTATTCAAAAAATGGCCAGAAATCTTTAACAACGACAGCACATTGACATCGGCCGTCCTTGATCGACTTCTGCACCATGCCGAGACCGTTAAGATCGAAGGTCGAAGCTTCCGCATGAAAGATAAGATCGACTCTACCTGACAAAGAGAAAGGGGCCTGGTTGCAGCTGCAATTTTAAACCGGTGAAATACCTACATAATCACGGCGTTGGTAGCACTGCTTTTAACAGGGGATGTTCACTTGCATTGGCAGATACCCATTTTGGCACTACAAGTCACAGAAATATTCTTAGAAGTGGATTTCACCTTTGTTACATGACCGCGGAGTTTACATGGTAACTTTTGGGATCACTCATCATAAGCGTTTCTCCTTAGTCCATCAAAATGTCGCCTAACGTAGTCTTCGAATAAGGAAAGAAAATGGCCTGTAGCTACTCCCAACATTCTTGCAGATTTCTCAAAATAGGGCGTTAATGGTTCCTTACTCATATACCTGATGACCACTTTGTTTGGTAACTGACCTTGGCCACTCGGATACCAGATGGTCGGAATTCGGCCAACAGAGGGCCTAAGCCCAAGTCTTCCATGAGTTAACCAATCAGCGAGCGTCTATTACTCCTTCGAGGATCTCAATTAAGTAACTAGCGCGTTCTTCGATATTAACCAATTCAAGGAGTTTCTGCTGTTCATCAACATTCAAGCGTATCGTTGCGGCAAGTGCGTCAACCAACCGATCCGGTTCCTCGATACTAGATATCTTATCTATTACTACATCCGGCTTTTTCCGTTCTGTCTCCATCATTGAGCGAAGCGCACTTAACCGTTCTAGAGGTAACGATCCGGAGTCAATATGTTGTTGTGCCTCCTTAAGGAACTGCGTATCTGGCTGCATCTGATCATTGGCAAACCGCCTAAAGGCTTCTATGAGCGATGTGATAAAAATATTTGTCTTGTAACCCTCAAGTTTGGGTGTTTCTATCAACTGGACATCGCCAACGAAGAAAGCTGAACTATCAGTAATCTTGGTAATCTTGGCTCTCCGGCCATTGCTAACCACTAACTTCATTACGTTCTCATCGGGCGAGTTTATTAGGGCCTCAACCTTTACGAGAGTACCGAATCGGAATAAGTCCTTGAATCCCGGTTCTTCCTTGAACGGATCCTTCTTAGCTACAAAAAGTAGTCGATGATCTGGATCATTGTTCCAGGAATGAGTAGCAGCGCGGATCGATTTTTTGGTTCCAATAAACAGTGGTTTCGTAATGTCGGGAAAGTAGACCTCGCCTTTTAGGGGAACTATTGGAATGGTTGATACCGTCTTACCGAGGTCGCCAATGTGCGCTCTTAGCTGATCCCAACTATCAAAGCCATACTCTCTGGCAATGATGAGTTGTGCTCGCTTTATGCCAACGCGAACTGAGCTATCGAAATACTCTTCTATTGTGCTTATAGCTCTGGGATCACCGGCTTTATAGGACTTCAATAGAGATTTTGCCTGCTTCTTCAGGTTCTCAAGATTTGGATCTAGCGGCAATTGGCGTGTCATTTGTAGCCTCCTTTCATGTGTCCAACATCCGCGTTTGGACTGAAAAGAGGTAACGTATTCTTGCTGTATCAGATGGGCTTTGCCCTGTCCGCGGATCGGTCGCGCTCTGCAGCACACATTTTGATGCTACTGCGGAAACCAAATGGGTGTCAATAGGCGTCCAGAATTGACCCACCTAAAACCTGTAATTTTTGTTTAAATTTTGTCTGGCTGCACGATAGTGCGGGATGTCATCAACTCGATGCTCTTGAATTCAGAATAGTGTCGTTGGTTGGTCAGTCAGATGCTCGCGCTGTACTCGGAGTCAAGCCCGAGCTGTCATTTGTTGCTAAGACGCGCTTGACTCTCCAGAGTGTAACTATCGCAGAACAAAACATAATGGAAACGTCTCAACATTTGCTGCCATATGCATTTCGAGATCGACACACAGTTGCGGAAAGATCAAAGGGAACTCTATGAAAACAGACTGTTAACGTTCTAGTGCTTGTGGCTCGAATTAAATATCGATCATATAAGCCCAGTGTACCATTCTGACGCCACTGACAACTGCAACTCACACAAGAACGATCTTTTGGGCACATCTTTTTGGCCGCAAATTACCACGATTTGCACGGCACCCATTTGCTTCGCATATTTCTGACCCTCTTCCAGCAGAGCTTTGCCTTCTATTTCCCACGCTGCGGCGGACGACACGCAAAAGTCATCGATCGTGCAGGACAGACCACCGGGGTCGTAGACTCCTGGTGCCGGACCTACTGCGCCTATAATGAATCCGTTTACAGCACCTGCATGCTCACAAACCAAGAAGATGTGATCATCTCTCAACAGTAGTCTCTTGAAGTATGTGGATTGGATCTCGGCTGAATTGGGGGCTTTTCTCCAAAACACCGGTTGAAATGATTCATAAGCTGACCGCTTCTCTTCAGAGAGTGAAACCATCTGGGCCACATCCGTGTTTCTTGCTTTTCTGACTATCATGACACGTTCCTTTTTCGACATGGCATTGCCTTGCCCATTTTCTATGATAAATGGGGTCAGTTCCATTTCCCATGACAGGTAAATGGGGTCAGGTCCATTTCCTACACCAATCAAGCGGATAAATGGGGTCAGATAAATGGATTCGTGTTTATATCAACCTGGGGAAGGTGCTTGGCTCAAAAGGTTTTGCAAGAGATAGAGGAACTTGTGGGCAGGTCAGTTGGATTGAAACCAAAGGGACGACCGACGAAAGGGGGATAAATGGACCTGACCCCTTTTCTACAAGTGTTACGAGGTGCGGGGTGGCACAAACTGGCTTCTGATGAATAAAGCGCCAGTGGTTCATTCACCTCTGGTGCATCACGTGATGCGTCGTGGTTCTTTGGTTTGTACAATGGCGCCTACGGTAGTGCCCGTGGTTCATTCACCTCTGGTGCATCACGTGATGCGTCGTAGCCCTCTGGTTTGTACAGCGGCGCCTCCGGTAGTGCCCGTGGTTCTTCCACCTTGTTGGTATCTTCCAGAATCTCATCACGTGTTGAGTCGTATTCCACCGGCTTATACACCGGCGCCTCCGGCAGCACCTTGCCCTCCGCCGTTTTGAAGTACCATTCCCCCGCAAAGTTCTTGTGGATGGTAAATCCACCCTCATGTAGCAGCCGATGATGCCGATTACATATTAACCTGGTATTGTCCAGGCTGGTCTCGCCACCATCGGCCCAATGCATCACGTGATGCGCCTCCAGAAACTGCTCATGACTACAGGACGGGTAGGTACAACACTTGTCCCGCGCCAGCAACGCCCGTTTCAGTTGGGGCGATACCACGCGATGCTTTCTACCCAGATTCAGCAGATTACCCTTCGCATCCCTGGTTACTGCCACCAGATCGGCATCACAGGCAATGCGCCGCACTGATTCCACCGGCAGGTCGCTCTTGCCGCCTTTATCCTGCAGCGCAGCGGCATCCACGTGCACCACCACCTGGTAGTTGTCCGATTTCGCCTGTTTTTTCCCGCCATTGCCTGACAGATATCCTCTGGCCACCGCCACCAGCGCGTCCGCCTGCCGTGCAAAGAAAGCGTTGCTTTGTTGGTATTCGGCTTGCGCCTGAGCAGCTGTATCCCTCTTTCCAGCTTTATCTTTCGTATTTGCAGTCGCCTGTTCTGCTGCCGGCGCGACACTATCTTTCTCCTCCGTAATAGTAGCCGCCTGATCTGCTGTATCACCGGCAGCCGCCGCCATGGCCATCTCCAATGCCTTCATCACCAGTTCCCCCTGTTCCCGCGGTAACTCGACATAGATACTCATCATCCCATCGGGATGACAGATACGCTTCAGGGACCGTGCCTGCCAGGCCCGGCGGGCATCCGGCGTTGACTGCCGCCGGTCCGCATTGCGTAACCGCCGGCAATGCTCCTCCACCTGATGCGCCGTGGCCTTGAGCGCATAGTCAACCAGTGTTTCCTCATTGAATACGTTGGCGGCACGGGTCATGGCCCTGACCTTGGAATAGGACAGTTCGCCTTTGGCAAATCCCTCGGAGCACTGCGGCAGGTCCAGCAGCGCCAGCGCCACACGCACTTTTTCCCGCGCCGTACCGGGTGAGATACCGCACTTCATATTGAGCCATTCGGCGCAGTTGTTAAATTGATAGGCCGCCATCCCTGGCGGATATCGAATTCGCGGACCATGACCAGAAAGCGGTACTCGTCCTGGTTCATGTGCTTTGACAGGGAGATGATCTCTTCTTCAAGGTCATCGATGTCGCGTTTGGTGACTGGGTTGGCTATTGCAGAGGTTTGCATGGAGTGGGTCTTCCTTGTAATGGGTTAATACGTATTGTCAGGGTGTCTGGTTACATACTTGTCAGGGTGTCTGGGTTAAACATACTGTCGGATATCTGGTTAAACATACTGTCGGGATGTCTGTTACATACTGTCCAAGTGTCTGCTTAAAAAACTGCCTGGAGATAAGTCGAAAACAATTCCTGAGTAGTTGTTAAAGCTGAATCCTAAACCTGTTACTATATACAGTATATTACTCATAAATAGCTAATATTCAATAACTATTTACAAATATTTTATGATGATTCCAATCATAATACGGTAGATCATAGCCCTGGTAGTTCATTGCCCTGGTAGATCATTGCTCCCCCTCCTGATTCTTGCCAGGATAAATGGGGTCAGGTCCATTTCCTAAGTGGATAAATGGGGTCGGGTCCATTTCCTACACGAATCAAGCGGATAAATGGGATCAGATAAATGGATTTGTGTTTATATCAACCCGTGGATAAATGGGGTCAAGGGGATAAATGGGGTCAGGTCCATTTCCTACACGAATCAAGCGGATAAATGGGGTCAGATAATTGGATTCGTGTTTATATCAACCAGGGGAAGGTGCTTGGCTCTACAAGGTTTCAGCAAGAGATAGAGGAACTTGTGGGCAGGTCAGTTGGGATAAATGGACCTGACCCCTTTTCTTGATTCCGGGGATTTCGCGATACCATTTAAGTAAACTGTCCCCCGATTGGCCCTACACGTCTGCGCGTCGAAACTTCCTTTCTTCAAAAGGAAATAAACTAATGACAGAAATTAATGAATCTATACCTCAGTATTTTTCTTCTGATCTGGACAACAATATTTCGTTCTACACGGAACTGCTGGGTGCAGAGGTACTTTATCACCACAGAGAGAACGATCGATTAATGTGGGTGATGGTTCAACTGGGAGCCTCGAAGTTGGGATTTGAACAGCTCGACGGCGATCGACCAACTCCTCATGATTTAAAAACAGTTGAGATTTCGTTTTATTGTGATGATCTTGAGGGCCTCTGGGAAAAACTCATGGACGCAAACGTGGAACCCTCAGAAATAGAACCCACATTTGGAATGGATCGATTTGTTGCGCGAGATAGAGACGGATATACACTTGTTTTTTGGCGCGCGACGATTTTAGAGCAGCCTAAACAATCGACTCTTTAAGCATTCGGGAATTATGGGGATAAATGGGGTCAGATAAATGGATTCGTGTTTATATCAACCAGGGGAAGGTGCTTGGCTCTACACGGTTTCAGCAAGAGATAGAGGAACTTGTGGGCAGGTCAGTTGGGATAAATGGACCTGACCCCTTTTCTTATAATATCTATTAGAATGGAAAAATCGATTGATCTCCGCTAGAGCCGTTAGAAAAAATGATTGGCACCAAATTAATTGGCTCGCTTCTGATGCGGTCCAGGAGGGTGAGCATGGTGGTTTTGAGTCGGATTGGACGAAAAACAGACGTGCGTTCGAAGGAGAGAAGTATGAATCTGTTATACAGTCTGATGGAAACGTAGTCGGATACTGTTCGCTTGAGCGAGGTATCTCTGAAGATGGATTTAGAGCTTTCGTGATTTTAGATTGGACGCAGAGAAATAGTAAAGTCCAGACTGCCGTACTTAGCGAGTTAGAAGGATTGATACTTAACTCAGGGGCCAATGACATTTGGATGAGGGAACTACGAGGAGATGTATCGTTGATTGAGTTCATGCTGTCCAATGGTTTTGAAATTGAAAAGAGATACGTACACAAAGGTCTCGAAATGGTCAATATGCGGTACATTCATATTTGATCGTAGCTCCACGGGTTGGTCACAAACATTACCATGTAACGGAAAATTACGTCTCTTTTACAGGACTTCCTGGATCTTTCAAAACGCCATGGTCGCGGTTCAAGCCTGTAGTACCCCCCAGTCATAAAAATCCCCTTGTGCGACGCGAAAAAAAGACGCAGTGCGCCGCAGTTTAATCCTTACCGCTTAGACGTCAGTGTCACCGTGGACTCGTCCGCGTACGCGACGGCGATACCGTACGTCGATTCGAGTACGCCAAACAGCCGATGGATCTCGCCGGTGGGAAACATGCCGCCAAACCTGACATCACGCAGTTCCGCATCATCGAAACGTATGTTCAGGTTGGTGTAACGGCTAACTTCCTCGACCACTTCATCAAGCGGCGTGTCGGTAAACTCGACCAGCCCGCGTTGCCAGGCAAGTCGTCTCTGCACTTCAGGCGCGGCTACCTGGGTAACCGGCTGTGTGCTTTTCGCTGAATCGTTAAAATTCTGCCCGGCCCGGAGCAGGATCGGCGCGGCCAGCGGTGCCGGGCCGATCGGCGCTCGCCCCTGCACGTGGTGTTGGGCTGCATCCAGTTGTTGATTGATGGCTACGCGGCCCTCGGTCACCATGACGCGGAACTCTTCATCCTGCAGCCGGACTACGAACGCGGTACCCAGGGCGAGCACTTCCCGGGTATTCGTACGCACGACGAAGGGCCGGTCGTCGTCATGTGCCACTCGAAAGTAGGCTTCGCCCTGCTGTAGATGGATCGTTCTGCGCGCTTTATCGTAGGCCACCGCGACGCGACTATTGGTGTTGAGCCGGATCAGGCTGCCGTCGGAGAGTTCTCTTTCGAGGTAGCCGCCGACCAGCGTGGTCAGCGGCCCATTGGTGTCGTTCGCGGTGGGCCACAACAGCACCATAAAGACGGCCACCAACAGGGCCGCAGCGACGCCGCTCACGCCAAGTACCCTGGTGGACCATCTACTCCTGGTCGATACATGTTCGATGGGTATGGTGTCGATGTCGGCGTCGGTCTTGTGCAGCGGGAAGTCGGCAAGTCGTTCCAGATCAGTGGAGAGGTGCGCCAGGCGGTTGATCTCTGCGGCGTGGCGCGGGCTGCGTTGCATCCACTTACGAAAAAGCGCCAGTTCAGTGACTGGAAGCTCTCCGGTTTCCAGCCGGGCGATCCAGGCACTGGCCTCGGCGACGATGGTGTCAACTGCTGGATGATCTTTTTTCATAATGTGCTTCTTGTTACCCGTCTTACTGACGTTTGGGGAAATTGATGACGGGGTTGTTTTGTTGCTGTGAAGCCTCCTCGTTGAAGGCAAGCTCGGCGGCGCACCGCTTCAGTCCTGACGAAATGTGATTCTCTACCGTTTTGATGGAAATGCGCAGCATACCCGCAATCTCCTGGTGCGAGTAGCCGTAGACTTTACGCATCACGAAAACCCGCTGGCACTGGGAAGGCAGCCGGGCAATGGCCTCGTCATAGCGCGTGAGTCGCTCGTGATGGTCCATGATGTCATCAAGTGACCGCACGTCCGCGGCATAGTCATCCGGGGTGAAATCAGCGATGAAGTCGATCAGCGACCGGGATTTGCGCTCAAACCGCTTGCGTATGAGGTTGCGCGCGATGCCGAACAGGAAGGCACTGGGATGCTGCACGTGCCGGTCCTTCGCCGCCTCGAGGGAGCGCAGCATGGATTCCTGACAGATGTCGTCGATGTCGTCGTTGCTGTCGGTAAAGCGGCGCAGATAGCCGCGGAGCCGCGATTCGTGCTCTAGAAAAGCCTTCAGCTACCTGGTCTCGGCTGAGTCCTTCTTCATACGATGAGGTTCATGTAATGCCGGTCATTTACTATGTTGTCCAAGTATACAGTAATCCTGGAGGCGAACCCCGCGTTCATTCTTCGGGTCCGAAGCCGGGGTCGCTGAGGCCCTCGTCGGAGACCTTCGAAAAGGCGGCCCGTTCTGCTTCATAGGGTGCGTCGACGACATGGTCCACTCGGCGGGGCTGCATTGGGAATCACCACCTGACAGTATCGTCCGATGAGCGGTTTCAAGCCTGTAGTACCCCCAGTCATAAAAATCCCCTAGGTGCGGTGAGGAAAAAAGCCATGGAGCGTGTCCAGCTGCGCTACCTGTTTGCAGAGGTAGCGCCGCAGCCCTAACGCGTTAGCTTTACTACGGTCTCACCAGACGCAGGTGCGACATCCTCATCTAGTTTCCATGCCACAGGCGCTTCGCCCTTAACGCTAATTCTGTGACCAAGGCGCTCGGCCGGCCAGTAGTCCCACATGGCGTGGTGCAGCGCGCATCGGTTATCCCAGATCGCCACGGCATTTTTGCTCCAGCGGAACCGGCACTGAAAAGCAACGCGTTCGGCATGATCGAACAGAAAATTGAGCATCGAACGGCCTTCTTCCCGTGGTATGTCGTTGATCGACCTGGTGTACTCCCGGTTCACATACAACGCCGGACGTCCGCTATCAACGTGTTTACGAACAATGGGATGATCATTCTCAGGCCAGCCATCCGGGTTTTTGATCTTGAACAGCTGCCCATATGTTTCTTCCCCTGAGTGCTTTGCCGTCAGTCCATCGAGATACTCTTTCATCCTTTCGGAAAGCGCCGCATAGGCCGCGTACATACTTGAGAACAGCGTGTCTCCGCCCAGAGTGGGGATAGTGTGTAGTTGCAGGATGCTGGCCTGTGGCGGTTCCGCATCGCAGGAGATATCAGAGTGCCATCGGTTCCCGGCAGCCACTTCACTCTTACTATTGATGCGAATGTTGATCAGTCCCGGATGCTGGGTCTCCTTGCCCCGGGCGTACGGTGGCACATGTATTTGACCAAAGCGTTTGGCAAAAGCAGTGTGTTGTTCCGTCGTTAGCTGTGGCTGATCCCGAAAAAAAATAACAGAGTGATCAGTAAACGCCTGGAAGATGTCGGCAAAGCTGCTATCGGTTAGTTTGCTGAGATTCGCACCCTGTATCTCTGCGCCGATAACGGGTGTCAGTGGTTCAATTTCGACAGACATTTTCTCCCCTGATAAAGTCAGTAGTCCCAGTGTTTCACAAATCGGTCTGACGCTCAATGCATGGCAATGGGGTCGGAGTAAAGTGCCGGAGTAAAACGTCTCACTTTGGCGACAATGTTGCGTTTTACTCCGGCACTTTACTCCGACCCCACTATTTTGTTTTACTCCGGCACTTTACTCCGACCCCACTATTTAATGACTGCAGCGTTAGCCGACTTTCGAATCTGCGACTTTACCGGCCAACTGGCCGGTGCCGGTGCGACCAAGTGGCTCGCGGCATTCGGCGCAGAGGTCATACGCATTGAAGATCCGACGCGCGAGGGTCGCTGGGACATCTTGCGTGGTGGGACTCCGTTTGCCGATGAACGACGCGGCATCAACCTGGGCGGTTCATTCAACAACCACAACACCGACAAGCTTGGCATCACCCTGAATCTCAGAACCGCAAAAGGCAAGGAGATCCTTACCGAGATCATCAAGCGCTCGGACGCCGTCACGGAAAATTTCTCTGCCGGCGTGTTGGACAAATGGGGTTTCGGTTACGAGCAACTGCAGAAGATAAAGCCGGACATCGTCTACGTTTCCAACTGTGGCTTCGGCCACGTTGGCCCCTACAGCCAATACAAGACCTGGGGTCCGCTCGTGCAGGCGGTTTCCGGGCTGACGTTCAGCTCTAGCCTGCCGGGTGAGCCCCCGGCTGGCTGGGGGTATTCGTATATGGACCATACCGGCGCCTATTACATGGTCATGGCTATCCTCGCGGCGCTGTATCATCGTCAGCGCACGGGTGAAGGCCAGTGGGTGGACCTGTCATGTACCGACGCCGCCGTCACCCTGAATGGACCTGCGCTACTGGATTGGACGGTTAACGGCCGACCCATGCGTCGGGAGAACTCCCCGAATTCCAACCGCAGTCAATTTGCTCACATGGCGCCTCACGGTATCTACCCGTGCGCCGGTGACGACGATTGGATTGCGATCGCCTGTCGCGATGATGCGGATTGGCAACAACTCGCCCTGGCCATCGATGCGACCTGGACCGGCGCCTATGCAACGCTGCAAGCACGCCTGGAACGCCAGGACACACTGGATGCCAGGATCTCGAGCTGGACAGAGGGCCAGGACAAGTTTGCGCTGCAGAACGCGCTGCGCGATAGAAGCATTCCCGTATCCGCCGTACAAAAACCCCAGGAACGCATTGATCAGGATCCAACCACCGGCAATTTCGGCCTGTGGCCAACAGTTGAGCATACGGAAATAGGCAACCTGCGCGTTGACGGTTTGCCCGTTCACTTGTCACAGTCTGACTGGAAAATAAGCCGTGGCGCACCGTGTCTGGGAGAGCATACCGAGGAGGTACTGGTCAGGCTGCTGGGGATGTCGACGCAAGAAGTGCAGACACTGCGTGAGGAGAACGTAATTTGAGCATGCTGCCCGGAATTCGAGTGATCGAGATCGCCAATGAGCGAATCGCCTTTGCCGGCAAGCTGCTGGCTGACATGGGTGCCGACGTCATCCTGATAGAGCCGCCAGACGGTGATCCCAGCCGCGACTATCCGCCGTTTCTGGACGACACGCCCGGCCCCAACCGCAGCCTGTATTTCTGGTACTATCACACCAGCAAGCGTGGCATTACCCTCGACCTGGATGATGCCGCCGATCAAAGTCACTTCGCCAGGCTCGCCGCATCGGCGGACGTTGTGCTGGAGTCAGAGCCGATAACGCGGCTGTCGGAACTCGGGATCGACTACGCTGACTTAAACGCGAGTAATCCGGGTCTTATTCACGTTGCCGTGACACCCTACGGGCGCAATGAACCTCTGAGCGACCTGCCAACCACCGACCTCACGCTCATGGCCGCCGGAGGACCGCCCTGGAACTGTGGTTATGACGACCACTCCCTGCCGCCGGTACGAGGATGGGGAAATCAGGGCTACAACACGGCATGCCACTACGCGGTGATGTCTATCTTTACGGCATTGCTGCATCGCGAAGCCTCGGGCGAAGGTCAGTTCATTGATGTCTCTATGACCGCCGCTTTGAACGTCACCACCGAGCGGGGGTCTTTTTGCTGGCTGGTCAACCAGAGCACGGTGCAACGCCAAACCGGTCGCCATGCCATGGTGCATCCTACCAACGACACCCAGGTGTTATGCGTGGACGGGCGCTACGCCAACACCGGCGTTCCGCCGCGCTTCCCTCATGAATTTACCAACTTGCTGGTCTGGTTGCGTGAGCTCAAACTGGATACAGAATTTACAGAAACGGTATTTATCGAAATGGGTGCAAACCTGGACGGACCGCTCGACCTGTCGCTCATCGGTAAGGATGACACGATTACGGCTATTTTTTCCGCGGCCCGGCAAGCCCTGCGGCTTGTCGCATCGCGAATGACTGCCCACGATTTTTTTATCGCTTGTCAGAATTCGGGCCTTGTCGCCGGCATGGTCAACAGCCCGGAGGAGGCTTTTGAAGACGAGCACTTCAAGGCCCGTGGGCTCCAGGCGCCCGTGCACCATGATGATCTCGACATTACCGTGACTTATCCCGGTGCGCCTTTCAATCTGCCCCGCAGCCCGTGGGGTATTTCCAGACGCGCGCCACACCTGGGCGAACATAACGCCGAGGTGCTGGGGTCGGAGTGATTAAGGAGAAACGTATGCAAACAACCACACTAATTGAGGGGCTCTGCTTCGGCGAGGGTCCGCGCTGGCACAACGACCGACTCTGGTTCTCCGACATGCTCGGCCAGATGGTATACGCCGTTGGCGAAAACGGTAATAAAGAAGCCATCGTCAAAGTCGCCAACCGACCTTCCGGTCTCGGCTGGCTACCGGATGGAAGGTTGCTGATCGTGTCGATGCTGGATAGAAAGTTACTTTGTTTCGATGACGGTGATCTTTCAGAGTATGCGGATCTCTCGGCGCACGCGAGTTTCACCTGTAACGACATGATTGTGGATGCCGCCGGTCGCGCCTACGTCGGCAATTTCGGTTTTGATTTGGAAGCCGGTACACCAAGGTCCCCAGCGGAACTGGTGTTGGTGCAGCCCGACGGCAGTGTCAGTATCGCTGCCGATGACCTCATCTTTCCAAATGGCACGGTCATTACACCGGACGGAAAAACGCTTATCGTGGGCGAAACGATGGCCAGCCGACTCACTGCATTCGACATCGAAACAGATGGTTCACTCAGCAATCGTCGCCTGTGGGCGCAACTGGATGGAGCGATTCCCGACGGCATCTGTCTGGACCAGGAAGGTGGGATCTGGGTCGCGTCACCCACCAGCCATGAAGCCTTACGCGTCCTTGAAGGTGGTGAGGTGACTGATCGAGTCGTAGTCGAAAACCAGGCATATGCCTGCATGCTCGGTGGCGCATCACGTACACGCCTATTTATCATGACGTCGGTCTCATCGAACGCGGAAAAGTGTGTGCAATACAAGTCTGCTCGAGTCGAATACGTCGATGTAGACATCCCCGGAGCTGGCCTGCCGTGAATGCGTGGGGTCGGAGTAAAGAATGCGTGGGGTCGGAGTAAAGTGCCAGAGTAAACCTGGTTCGACCCAATGACTCTATAGCGCCCATTTACTCTGGCACTTTACTCCGACCCCATCGGGTAGTTGAAGCCGGTCACGGTCATCGGTGATTTGAGTTCGTTACGATCACCCCGTTCGCCGGTGACGATGATCTCTTCAATGTATTTGGATTCTTCGGCGATCTCCTCAGCCACGACTACCCCGCCGCTGACCACGATAGCGGCAACTACCGCGCTAATACGTCCAAAAAAGACTGCGGTGCATGGTTGTTTTGATTACTGGACATAACTTTTTCCCCTTTGGTCCTGTTGTAATTAGAAGTACGGGCGACCGCATTCACGCGTGTCGCCGTGATTTCTTTGGACCGGAACAACGTCGCGTGCTCCGTCTGCTCGGCCAACTGCCTGATAGCCAGATCAGCGGGTAATGCCGGAATGTTAATCTCGTATTCCGGCTCATCTGAGAAGGCCAACGGCGCTGTCAGACACCCTACAAGGATGAGCAAACATCGCCCGACGTTTCTCAGCAACACACCAACGGTCCGCAGTGCAGTGCTGCGATTACCTATCTCAACTGCGGCTCTGAAAGATACGTACATTGGCGTAAGAAAAACCTCTAGTCGAATTCAGGTTCCTTGTTTCGGGTCAGCATCACCGTATCCTTGTCCAGGTAGGTCACATTAACGTCAAAATAATCCCGCAACGCCTCGAACAGCGGCGCGGTATCACGGGTGCGGAAAATGCCATCGAATTTCAGCCCGCGCAGTTCAGGATCTTCGATGATAATTCGCTGGCTGGTGTAACGGCCGACTTCCGCCACGACCTCTTCAAGACGGGTATCGGAGAATTCGAACATCCCGCCCTGCCAGGCAAGTTGTCGCTGGATATCACTGTCCGGCACCCTTTTGACAATGTCCGACGTTGATTCATCGTAGTTTTGACCTGCCTCCAGAACGATTGGCTCATGCGTCGGCGTCGCCGGTGTGGTCTGGCCGGCTGTTGTCGCCTGTTGAGGCTGGACACCATTGTCGATTGCGACGCGGCCCCTGGTTACCGTGACGCTTATACCCCGGTCTTTCAATCGAACCGCAAACGCAGTACCAAGCGCGCGGACGACGCCTCGTTCCGTGGCAACGACAAAAGGTCTTTTAAGGTCCCGCACCACCTCAAAGAAGACTTCGCCCTGGTGCAGGCTGATAAGACGCTGCGCCCGGTCATAACGGACCGTAATGCGCGTGTTCGTGTTGAGGCGAATAGTGCTGCCATCGGCCAGCGTCTTTTCGAGGTAACCACCCACTGGCGTTGTGAACTCGAGCGGCGCCTGGGATCGCTCAACCGGGAGCAGTACAACGGCGAGTATTGCCATCACCGCAAAGGCAAATGCGCCGAAACCGAGCCATGCGCTTCTCATCCCCTGAGGTTGAAAGCGGTTGATGATCGGCGCATAACGCGCTCTCGCCGCCTGCATCGGTTCGGCGAGTTCGGACAGGATATTCAGCCTGGCGGACAGTCGGGACAGCCGATTGACTTCAACGCTATGGGCAGGGCCGCGCTGAATCCACTCTCGAAACGCTGCCACGTCTGCGTTGCTCATCTCGCCGGTTTCGAGTTGCGCGATCCAGGCGCAGGCCTCGGCCGTGATATGGTCTGCTGACGTGGAATCCTGACTTTTGTTCATATTATGCTCTTTGTAACTCGTTGTATTACTTCTTGTTTAAACCTTCCTCGCCAAACCTGACGACATTCGTTGCTTCAGTGTACGTGCCCATGCGTCGCATGACTTCCTCTGAGTAGCGCTTCAGCCCGGTGGCCACATGTTTCTCGACCGTACTCACGGATATGCTGAGCTCTCCGGCAATTTCCTTGTGTGAGTAGCCGTAAACCTTTTTCATGACAAACACCTTCTGGCACTGCGCGGGCAGTTTCGCCACTGCTTCGCCAAACAGGATCAGCTGCTGCTGATCGTCCAATGTCTCTTCCACGGATAACGTATCGGCCGCATGCTCGTCCGGCGAAAAGTCGGAGACAAAGTTGATCAGAGCGCGGGAGTGCACGTCAAACTCGCGGCGAACGATGTTGCGGGCAACGCCATACAGAAACCGACCAGGTTCTTGAACTGTTTTGGTCTGCACCGCTTCCAGGGCCCGCGTGATGGTCTCCTGGCAGATGTCGTCGATATCATGGCGGTTGCCGGTGAAGCGGTGCACAAAACCCCTGAGTCGGGACCTGTGATCCCGAATCGCCCGCATCATTCGCCGCTGGTTATCCGCTGTGACATTTTTGTCCATACTGATTTGCCCTGATCGGCAGAACATGGTGTTAGTCTACCACCAGTGGCCTGACATCCTGAGGGGTTTCCTTACCCTCATTGATACAAAGCTTCTGCAGCATCTGACCAAGATTCGACGCGGCAGCCGCGGGGTAACGGGGCGTATCGCGATTTCGAAAAAGCCATTCAGCAGGCGATCATCGAATAGCTATGCCGCCACCTCAAAGTACAAACAGGTAATTCAGTCGATTTGTACAGCTACCTGCGGCTCTGCTACCGTGACCCAAATAGTGCAGAAGCATCTTTGAGCGCATCTTTCGAAATCAAGTCAAAAAGGAATACCCACGATGAAAATCTTCTCAAAACGCAACGCAATACCGCTCCTTCTCGCGTTTTCACTGATTTTGGGGCTGACGATCTCTCAAGCGTCGGCCGAACCGATGCACACTCCGACGAAGATGCCGATGGCCAAGGCGGAGTCGGTTGGCATGTCGACGAAAGGCTTGAGTCACATCGACGACGTAATGCAGGAATACATCGACGCCGGCACTATACAGGGTGCAATCACGGTCGTGGCCCGACGCGGTAAGGTCGTTCATTTCTCAACGCACGGCGATATGGATGTCAAAAAGGGCCGTGCAATGGCGACCGACGCGATCTTTCGAATGGCCTCCTCTGCGAAGGCCGTGGCAGGCGTTGCCACGATGATATTGGTTGACGAAGGGCTGATAAGCCCAAGTGATTCCGTTTCAAAATTCATCCCCGAATTCGCAGACGTGAAAGTTGCGGTCTTGGCCGAACCAGCAGAGGGCAAGGGCAAGGCCAAACCCAAATCCAAGGACAAATACAAGGCCAAGGGTGCGGGAGATGTCCCGGAACATCGCCTGGTACCGGTCGACACGCCGCTGACAATTCACCATCTGCTCACGCACACAGCCGGCCTCATGACTGGCGGACTGGGCGCGGCGGTCAGTACGGTGGAACCACGCACCGCTGACGATACACGTGCCACCTACATCCCCAGACTCGCGAAGGCGCCACTGGATTTCCAACCGGGTACACAGCGACGCTACAGCCCGGGCGGCGGCATCACTGTGGTGACACGCATAATCGAAATCGTCTCCGAAACCCCATTCGATGAATTCGTGCAGAAACGAATCTTCAATCCGCTGGAGATGAATAACTCGTATTACTACGGTGTGCCGAGTAACAAGGAATCCAAAAGCGTTGTGGTACCAGGCCTTGACGCCTCGACGAAGAGAGGGGGCTGGGGACTTTTCAGTACTACCGAAGATTTTCTCCACTTCCAGCAGATGCTGCTCAATGAGGGTGAACTTTTTGGGCGCCGGGTACTGAGTCCGGCGGCCGTGAAGATGATGAGCAGCAATCAGGTTGATGACATTGATGTAACCACAGATCCTAAGTCCAGAAAGGGGATGGGCCACGGATACACCGTTGGTGTCACACTGGATCCGGAGGTCGCAGCGAATTACCGTGGGAAAGGCGCTTTCGGAGGAGGCGGTGCGTTCGGCACGATGTCCTGGACGGATCCCGAAAACGAGTTGGTTGCAGTGATCATGCTGCAGCAGCCGCGTGGCGGGATGCAAGGCGCATTCGCGAAAGCCATTCATCAGGCGATTATCGATTAACCACCTTGCCGCCTCAATGGCAACTCCAGCCGCCGACACCGTCATCCGGATAACGATGAGTTCCGGGTGGTCATGGGCGGCGAGTTACGCTGGGAGAACGTCATCCGTCCTGCGCATAAACTCGGCAAGTTTTAAGCGGTATGACTGAATCAACTCTTTTGAGGCGGGATCGTTGATCAAGTTGTTAAGAGAGTCCGGGTCTTTTTCATAGTACATCAGCTCGTATCTCATTGACTAATCTTTAGAAAATGTGGTTTATTCACTCTATCTTCGGCACAGGCAGCTTTTGAGTTGATCAACGGTGATCCGAAAACGCTGACTGGCAAAAACTATTTCAGTAAGGACCTGCTTGCAGAGTTGGGGGCTCAGCCCGTTGATATCGGCATCGAGCCACCGAAGCCAAATTAGAGATACGGTTATGGAAAAGTGGAGCGAGAAAAAAGCCAACGAATGGTATAACGCTCAGCCCTGGCTGGTCGGCTGCAATTTTCTACCGAGCACCGCGATAAACCAGGTGGAGATGTTCCAGCCGGAAACGTTTGATCCTGAAACCATCCGGCGGGAGCTGGGCTGGGCGAGCGACGTGGGGTTTAACACCCTCAGAGTGTATCTCCATGACATCCTCTGGAAGGAAGAGGTCCGCGCGGGTTTTCTGGCGAACTTCGGCACGTTCCTCGACATCTGCGAGGCGCTCGGTATGCGATGCATCATCCTTTTCTTCGATGACATTCACTGGGATCACGACATCAAGCTGGGACCACAGCAGCCCCGGATCACCGGCGTGCACAACAGCGGCTGGTTGAAGTGCCCTGGAAGAAAACTTCTGCAGGCTTACGACGACGGAAGTATCACCGGAAGCGACCGGGCACGTTTGAAAAATTATGTGCAGGATTTGATGGAGCGGTACCGCGATGATCGACGGATTCTGATGTGGGACCTCTACAACGAACCCAACCAACCCGTGACAAAAACCCTGTTGGAAGACACCTGGGCCTGGGCGCGTGAGGTAGGCCCCTCACAACCCCTGACTGGCTGCTTTACTGGAGCCGGGCCCGATTACCGCGACTATCATGCAGAACAGTCGGACGTCCTTACCTTCCACTGCTATAACACGCAGAGTCTGCAGGAGATAATCGACAGGCTCAGGAAGGCCCACCCCGGCCGGCCCATCATCTGCACCGAATACATGGGGCGTCCGAACAGCACCTTCAAGGGTTGTCTGCCGATTCTGAAAGAGAACCATGTCGGGGCCATCAACTGGGGGCTGGTCAACGGCAAATCCGGCACGGTCTGGCACTGGCCATCACAGAAGGCTATACGCGCAATCGTGGAGAAGCCGGGTTGGAGCCTGGCCGCTATCGAATCCGGCCATGGGTTCGACCGGCCCGCGCCGGGCGAGAACTACCCGGAACCGGAGGCCTGGTTCCACGACATTTTTCGTGTGGACGGCACGCCGTATGATGCGGCGGAGACCGCGTTGATCCGGGAGCTTGTGGGGAGACGCGAGGTGTCAGGTGAATAGAAGAGTTTTTACTAAACTTGCCGCCCTGGGGGCAGCTACCGGAATAATCGCGATCAACACGCTATCTGGCATCCCGGTGATGGCCGCCGAAAAGGTGAAACCCAATTTCTTATTCATCTTATCCGACGATCACAGTGTGCCGCATGTGGGCGCCTATGGCGATGAGAACAGCTTAACATTTGAGATTACACCCCACCTGGACGCCTTGGCCAAAGAATCGATGGTGTTTACAAGAGCCTATACCACGGCACCGCATTGCGCACCATCGCGAGTTTCTATTTTTACCGGTCGCTCACCGATCGCTACGAGAACATCGAGATTTGCTCAACCCGCTCAAAAAGAGACCTTATTTTTCACGGATATTCTGAAACAGAATGGTTATTGGGTCGGACTTGGCGGACGGGGACACCATTTGCATGGCCGGTCCTTTGTACGCCCACACATTAAAGAACAATTCGAAGAATCTGAAATGTTTGTTTACGACCGATTTGATCATATCGAAGTCGGGAAATCTTATGGCCAATCATTGCCGAAAGTCCCGGAATCCTTTTCTGCACTCCTTGATAAAATCCCCGGGAACCAACCTTTCTTTCTATATTTCGGTTTCAACCAACCCCATCGCCCGTGGTCAAAAGACATATCGGGAATCAATCCCGATGAGCTAAAGCTTCCGCCTGATTGGCCCGACCTCCCGGAGGTAAGAGAAGACTACGCCAGATACCTCACCGATTTGCGCGATATGGATTGGGGCTTCGGACAAATCGACAGCATTCTTGAAGCTCGTGGATTGAAGGACAATACCATCGTTATTTTCATGGGCGACAATGGCGAGGCGTTGTTACGCGGGAAGGGGACGCTCTACACACGCGGCATTAATGTGCCGCTGATAGTCAGATGGCCCGACAAAATAGAATCACACACAACGAGTGATATCATGATCAGTGGTGAGGATATGGCTCCAACCTTTTTGCAAATGGCGGGGCTGAAACCCACGGATGAGATGACAGGTGTGAGCTTCTTACCGGCGTTACTCGGAGAGCAAATGGAAGCGCGAAAGTTTGTTTTCGCTGAGAGAAGCTGGCAAGGCGGTTATCTGACACGATCCGATGGTTTCGACCTAATCCGCACCGTCATTTCAAAAGACTATCAATTCATTTACAACGTCTTACCCGATAGGCCCTACTTCATGGGGAATACAGATGTTTGGAAGAAGATGCAAGAAGACCAAGGCGGGTTAAGCGAACGACATCGCAAGCTTTTCTTTCAAGATCCGCGCCCGATCGTGGAGCTTTATGATTTGAAAAACGATCCTTTCCAATTGCAGAACCTCGCGGGAAATCCCGAAACAAAGGAGATAGAGAAAAAGCTGCGAATAGCATTAGACAAATGGATCATCAGAGAAGGAGATTTCGTTCCTATTATGGATGAATTGGTTGAATTGGGAGGAAGAGCAAAAAGGGGCATTCAAGATTAGAAATATTTGCACTTGAATACTTCGGTACCTCAGCTCTATCGGCTGCTGGCTGATTAAATGTTTTGCATTCATGGCAGGGATGATTTAATTGGCCTTCGTATTTTTGGTTCTGAGTTATGAAAAGACGTGATCTATTGAAAGGGGTTGGCGCTGCCGCATTGCTGCCCGCGGCACTGACACATGCCAGCAAAGGCAAAAAGAAAACCAACGTCATCCTGATTATGACGGATGACACCGGCTACGAGGTGTTTGGTTGTTACGGGTCGAAGCAATACCAAACACCCCGTGTTGATCAGTTGGCAGCGACCGGGATGCGTTTCAATCACTGTTACTCCAATCCTGTTTGCGCGCCCAGTCGTGTGTCAATCATGACGGGTAAATCCAACGTTAGAAACTACGTGCACTGGGGTATTTTGGATCCGGGCGAGAAAACCGTTGGTCACATAATGAAGGATGCAGGGTACGCAACCTGCGTCGCCGGCAAGTGGCAGCTACATGGCGAAGGTACCTTCGTACCTGAAAAGAAAGGGGCTGGTACGCTTCCTCAACATGCGGGCTTCGATGAACACTTTTGCTACAACCTGGAGAAGGCCCACCACGACTATTGGAAACCCATTTTCACGGTTAATGGGCAACAAAAAAACTTTAACGAAAAAGATGCTTACTCCCCGACGCTGGCTAACGACTATGTATGCGACTTCATCGACAGAAAGAAGGATGGTCCCTTCTTCATCTACTATCCTTTAGTGCTTACCCATGGTCCGTTTGAACCGACACCGGACAGTGCCGATCGATCCTCAAAGAATGCGCAGAAGAACTTCGAGGATATGGTGGCCTATATGGATAAGCTGGTTGGTCGCGTTGTGGATAAGCTGGATGAAACCGGCGTTAGGGAAGATACCCTTATTCTGTTTACCGGGGATAACGGATCACCTGGAGGGGCAAAGGGGGGGATTGTCTCTGAATTAAATGGCGTAAAGATTGAAGGTGGCAAGAGCAAGCCGACTGATGCTGGAACGCGTGTAGCTTTGGTGGCCAACATGCCGGGTACAGTTCCTGCGGGGGAGGTCAGCGATGACCTGGTTGATTTCAGCGACATGATGCCAACCATTGGTGCAATAGGCGGCGCGACCATGCCCAAGGGGGAGGTATTCGATGGCGTCAGTTTTGCGCCACAGCTCCACGGTAGAAAGGGCACACCCCGGGAGTCGATTTACCTGTATTTCGAACCCGTGCCAGGACCAGTACCCGATCCAGTAATTTTTGCGCGTGATCAGCGGTGGAAGTTATACAGCGACGGCCAGCTGTATGACATCAGCAAGGATGCGCTCGAACAGCATCCAGTGACTGAGGGCGGCGACAAAGCACGCAAGAAACTGCAGGCGGTGCTGGATTCAATGCCGTCGGAAGGGCTCAAGATCTACCGGCCGCCCAAGGACCCGATGGAGGGAAGGACCCCTGGTCCGGGAACAGCGTTGTAAGGAGAAAGCGACAGGAGATTGACGATGAGTCTGGTAACTCCATTAAAGTTGGGAAACTCCAGCAGGCGCTACATGTGAAAGCGAAGGAAGAACCCGAGTCTCGGTCGCCAGTTGTCTGACAATGTGGTTAAATCACTTGGAAAGTCCGATAAAAGGTCTATAATTAGACTATATTATAGATCTTGGATGGATGATTGAAATGAGCCCGGTATCCAGACTATTGGCAGGTAAGTCTGCCAGCATCACTGACTTTAAAGCTAATCCGAATGCTGTCATCGATCAGTCAGAGGGGGAAGCGATCGCGGTACTGAAAAGTAATGCGCCCTGTTTTTACGCAGTTCCTCCTGAACTATATGAGTCCATGTTTGACGCCATGGAAGATCTTGCTTTGCTCCTGCAGGCAAATGTTCGTCTGAACGATGGAAAAGAGCCGATAGAAGTCAGCCTGGATGACCTATAAGCTAAAGTTTCATCCCGATGCGAGAAACGAGTGGGAAAGGCTGTCTGCTCCTGACAAAGCATACTTCAGGAAAAAACTTGCCCAGCGTCTGGAGAATCCTCATATTCCCGGGTCGAGACTTTCAGGTGGATTCAACCTGTACAAAATCAAAAGAAAGCGACCTCCTCTTCGTCTCACCTACCACGTCAATGACGACGAATTCGTTGTCATTGCACTGCGCGCAGGAAAACGAGATGGAGATGTTTATAAAGAAATGATTGAACGGTATCAAAATAAGAATTCATAACAGGGGATAGGGGATAGTAAACCTTTGGTGTCGGACTTTCTTGTCCTTATCACAAGCAACAAAGCACCTTGTCGATGATACTTTTTACGTGACAATGGTTCCATTATGGTTCTATAATAGATCTTTTATAGAGCCACACCGTGCCAAATCTATCAATCAAAAATGTACCGGAACACGTGGTTGAGAAGCTGCGACAACGGGCAACAAATCACCATCGTTCTTTGCAGGGTGAACTAATGGACATGATCTGCAGATCCACCGATGATGAAGATATCAGCGAAGGCCCAGACACAAATGAAGAAAGCAGTTCATCTGGATGGCTTTCGATAGAAGAAATTGCAGAAGAAATTGCGGCTGAATCTCCTCACCACAGACCATCCCGAAAAGTCCCGCTTGCGGTAGATATTATCCGTCAGGAGCGAGATTCAAGATGACCCGGGAACTCTTCGTTGCAGAACCACGAAAGACCTACAACAATCTCCCTCCTATTGTCGTCGACTGCAGCCTTCTGGCAGCGATCCTGTTCAACGAACCTTCGAGAGACGAAGCGCTGGAAGCACTTTCTGGCAAATCTCTGCATGTACCCAATCTCATTGACCACGAAATAATCAGCGTCGCCGTCAAGAAAACCGAAGCTAATGACGGAGATACGGCAGCAAGGGGGCTGAACAGTTTTAGAAAGCTCAGGCTGGATCGCCATATGATTGATTACCAGTCCCAGTTCGAGCTTGCGATCAACCAGAAGCTGTCTGCCTACGATGCTGCCTATTTACATCTCGCCGTAACTCTCAATGCACCTCTGGCTACCTATGATCGAGTATTAGCTTCTGCGGCCAGAAAAGTGCTCACGCAACGATAGGAGTGTACCGCATCGATCATGCACGCCATCTCTAGATCGTCAGGTCATTAGAGGAGCGAAATTTAAAAACACGATCGTGAAGCACTTGGCCATTAATCTAGTTGTCCAAAGCTTTAGAATACATGGAGGAAAATTGTGTTATGCTGTGTACAACTCAACACATCTTTGGAGTTGTCATGTCGACCACCATGACTATTAGACTTGAACCCGAACTGAAACAACGGCTTGATCAGTTGGCGCAGGCGACGCAGCGTTCCAAGTCCTTTCTGGCTGCTGAAGCTTTGCGTGATTTCATTGAGCTGAATGAGTGGCAGATTCAGGAAATCAAAGACGCCATCAAAGAAGCTGACAACGGCGATTTCGCGCCAGAAAAATCCGTTGCGAAAACCAGAAAAAAATGGGGAGTGAATGCGAGTTAAATGGTTGAATAAGGCATTACAGAACCTCGAGAATGAAGCAGCCTATATCGCCAGGGACGACCCCAGGACTGCAGGGATAGTGGTTCAACGAATATTCAATCAGGTCGACAAACTTGCGGAGAATCCTGCCCTCGGCAAGCCGGGTCGAATTCACGGAACTAGAGAATTAGTTGTACCAGATACACGTTACATCATGCCTTATCGAGTCAGACCAAGACTGGATCAGGTCGAAATCCTTCGAGTATTCCACACATCACGAAAGCTACCCGCCCGCTGGTAGAATAAATGCACTCCAAGAGGAATAACAAATGTACGATCGAAACCCATGTATACGCCTCTTCTTGCCCACCCGTGGCCCCTGTTAGTGCTGACGCGATTCTTTGATTGCATCAATCACATCCGCGGTACTTGCAGAATTTTTTACGCCCGGCACATCAAATGGAGATTTTGACTTGCCACGTTTTGACCTCAGCGAAAAGACACCTCCGTCTTTTCGACGGATTTCAATTTCCTCCTTTTGAGCCAAAACAAGGAGTTTGGATAAGTTTTGACGGGCTTCAGAATAGGTAAAAACTTTCATTAGTTACTCCAATACTTTAATACCAAGATGATTGGCAACTTGCTTCATACCACGATCCAGAGTTAGGAGAGGATGCGAATATATCCGGGCACACTGCAAGAAATAGGCGTCGTACGCATAGATGTTTTGCGCTACAGCAATTTGTAATGCGGCCTGGATATCAACACTAACCAGTCGGACAGGGATGTCTCGGGTTGATTCTTCCGCTGCCAAAGCTTCTGCTTTCGTGAGTTTTCGTCTTTTGACCATCGCAGATAATGCATTTCCAATTTCGTAAGGCAGAATCTCTGGGGCCATTGCTGAAGCAGCCGCAGTAATCTGGATAATCTGGTCTTTCTCTGGTTCGTTGAGAGCAACGGCGAGAAAGATATTTGTGTCTACGATGACGTCCATGTAGACAATTGTACAAGTCATACAGTGCTTTGTCGATGCAAAACGTCGTCGCAATCCAGCACTAGGACACTGGCATGACAGAAATGGGGATACTCAAGAGGAAATACGCTTTATAATTCCTATTCTCACACCATGGCAGGACAAGGGCGACACATCGGGATCCCAGCAAACCTGTGCATCCAGATGCGTATGCATGATTCCTGGTTTTGTTAGGCCTGAACAACCGAACTAACGGCCTGCGTGTTACCAGGCTTCAACCTCCCTTTCGATCTGCCCGGCATACTGGGCAATGGCCTCTGCCTTGCGGTTTGGCAGCGCGTAGTCGGGGAACAGGTTTTGTGTGCCTTCGTAGTCCCGCAATACCTGCCTTGCGACGGTGACCTTGTGAACCTCGGTGGGGCCATCGGCGATGCCCATGACATAAGAGCTCAGCAGCATACCGGTCAGTGGAAGCTCGTTTGATACGCCCAGCGATCCGTGAATCTGGATACATCGCGAAACGACATCATGGTAAACACGTGGCATCGCGGCCTTGATTGCGGCAATGTCCTTTCTCACTTTCAGGTAGTCGTTGTATTGGTCGATACGCCATGCCGTTCGAAGTACGAGCAGTTTGAAGGATTCCATCTCAATCCAGGAATCCGCAATTTTCTCCTGCACCATCTGTTTATCGGCAAGTACCTCACCCTTGGTGTTCCGCGACAGCGCGCGTTCGCACATCATGTCGAACGCCTGCTGGATCTGCCCGATGGTACGCATGGCATGGTGAATGCGTCCGCCGCCGAGACGGGTCTGGGCCACGGCAAACGCCTGCCCTCGTGCCCCGAGCATGTTAGCCTTGGGGATCCGGCAGTCCTCGTATCGAATGTAGGCGTGTGTTCCTTCACCGGGAGCTTCCTGACCAACGCCGACGTTGCGGATGATGTTAACGCCGGGAGTATCCGTTGGCACAACGAACATGGTCATTCGCTGATGCGGCGGTGCTTCGGGATCGGTGACTGTCATCACGATCAGAAAGCTCGAATACCGTGCGTTGGAGGAAAACCATTTCTCGCCATTGATGACAAAGTCGTCGCCGTCTTCAACCGCCATGCACTTGAAAGCGGTAGGGTCGGCGCCACCTGTTGGTTCCGTCATCGAATAGCAGGATGAAATTTCACCATCGAGCAGTGGCTGCAGGAAACGGGTTTTCAGGTCGTCGTTCCCGTAGTGCGCAAGAATCTCGGCGTTACCGGTATCGGGTGCCTGGCATCCGAACACAATCGGAGCAAAACGGCTGCGCCCCAGTATTTCATTGAGCAGTGCAAGCTTGAGTTGGCCGAAGCCGAGCCCCCCGAGTTCGGGACCCAGGTGGCACGCCCATAGTCCGCGGTCCTTTACCTCCTGCTGCAGTGGCCGGATGTGACGGATGAAATCCGGGTCGTTGTATTCTTTCGCGGCTCCCAGAACCATGTCGAGTGGCTCTACGCGCCGCTTCACAAAGTCGTCAGCCCAGTCCAGCGCACCCTGGTACTCTTTATCGGTTTCGAAATCCCAGCTCATGTTTTCACCTCTTCTTTAGTTTTTGTCAGTATTAGTAAGACCGCGAGTCAGATTGTGAGCTTGCCGCCAGAAGACTGCAAGACGCAGTGCAAACACAGAAGCCGGCTCGCCTCACCCGACTGTGCTAATATCTGTGGTTGAAATGGGCGCGCGACGAATGACAATAACGACAGCGAGTAAAGAGCAAACAGCGCAAGTGGCGCTCACGACCATCGCGCGCGTGGACCATGTCGGAATCCAGTAGACCGGAAGCGCCGACACAGGCCACTCGTCATCAGCCCGTATCGACTGTTGCCGGCCCGGAACCGCAAAGACGGCTGCTGACCAACCTGGTTGTGGCCGTCGTCTCGATACTGTCGATCACCGCGTCTGGCTACTGGCTATACGATCGTCTCACCCACGTTCATGTCTCGGATGCCCGCATCGCTGCGTCGATGGTGACCGTGAGCACCCGGGTGCCCGGTTGGATCTCGAGCATTGAGGTCTACACCGGGCAGGAAATCGCTGCCGGCGATCTGGTCGCGGTAATCGATCAACGCCAGGCACGTCTGGCGCTCGAGCATGCGCAAGCCGGTCTGGATTCGGCCCACGCGGAGTTGGAGCAGATTGTTTCCGAAAGAGATCTGCTGAGCCGACGACTGATCGCCATGATCGCCCGCGCGGAATCTCAGCTGACCGCTTCTCGCGCCGAGCATCAGGCCGCGCTGGCGGACCTCGAGCGCGCCAGGTCCGATTGGGAGCGGGCGGGGCCGCTGCATGAGCAGGGCATCATCACCAGCGAGAAGTGGGAGCAGGAGCAGTCTGAGTACCGGCAAACCGAGCAGCGCGCCCGCACGACCGAGGCGCAGATCGCGGCCGCCGACGCAACACTCGCCGAGACCCGCGCGAGTGAAGCGGAACTGAACGTAATCGACAATCAACTGAAGCGCATGCGCTACGACATCACCGGTACTGAATTGTCTCGGGACATCCTCAGGGCCAACCTCGACGATCACGAAGTCCGCAGCCCGATCTCCGGCATCGTGGACCAGTTGTTCGTGGATCCGGGCGAATACATACGCCAGGGCCAGCAGATCCTGATCATGCATGACCCGACCAAGATCTGGGTACTCGCAAACATCAAAGAGACGGACATCCGTCACATCGTGCCCGGCAAATCGGCAACCATTTCCGTCGATGCGTATCCCGATCATGAGTTCACCGGTACCGTCGTCGGTGTTGGTCCCGCCGCCACCAGCCAGTTTGCACTGCTGCCGAACCCGAACCCGAGCGGCAACTTCACCAAGATTACACAGCGCCTGGGTGTAAGGATCGACATTACGCAGGACGAGAAGGTGTTGAAGCCCGGCATGATGGTCGAGGTGGAGATTGGCATCTAACCAGCAAGTCCCGCAGGACGTCGAGGCGACTCACAACATCCAGATGCTGTTCGCTCGATTCGGTCCGCATTATCGATGGTGGGCCACGATTACTTCCATCGTCGGCCACTTCCCCACGCTAATGACGGGCACGATTATCAGCATCGCGATTCCCAGCGTCATGGGTGCGCTCAGCATGACAGTGGAAGAAGCCCAGTGGCTTGCCACGGGCTATCTGGCCGCAGCGACAGTCTGCATGTTGCTGGCAGCTTGGGCAATTGAGTGCTACGGGATGCGCAATACGTTCGTGGGTGCGATGATGATTTTTGCTGGCGGGTCCGTACTTGGCGGCTTCTCTACCTCCGGTGAGCAACTCATGCTCGCACGGATCATCCAGGGCGTCGGTGCGGGGCTGATGGCGCCGACGTCCATGGTGATTCTATTTCAGGTGTTCCCCAGGAATCGACGGGGAACGGCCATGGGCATCTATAGCATTGGCATGGTGTTTGGAGCGGCCTGCGGACCGGTATTTGGCGGTTGGCTGATCGACAATCTCGGCTGGCGTTATGTGTTCTTCATGGCCCTGCCCTTCGCGATGGCGAGCATTCCGCTGGCAATGCTGTTCCTGCCCGAAAGAGAGCCAGATGCCGGCTCGCCGACGTTCGACTGGACCGGTGTAGCACTATTGTCGGTCGCCATCACGAGTTTTCTGACCATGACAGCCGACGGCAACCTGCACGGATGGGGATCCGATCGCATCGCCGGGCTCGCATTCATCTGGGTGGTGACCACCGTTGGGTTTCTCTACTGGGAAGCCAACATCAAATACCCGATGTTCAAGCTGAGTCTGTTTCTCAACATCAGGTTTCTGGCGGCGTGCTTGCTCGCCTTCGTGCTCGGCGCGGGCATGTATGCGTCCATATTCCTGGTGCCGATTTTCCTGCAGCTGGTGCAGGGACTCAGTGCCACGGATGCGGGGCTGTTGTTGCTGCCGGCGACACTGGTTATTGGTTTGATGTTCCCGGTGATGGGGCGAATCAGCGATTTCGTGGCGCCGCGAAAGATGATCGTCCTCGGACTATTGGTGTTTGCCATCCATGCGGCACTGTTCGGCACCGTGGACCACAACACGCCATTCATCACGATGGTGGTGTGGCTGGTAATCGGTCGAATCGGCCTTGCCTGTATCATCCCGAGCCTGACTGCCGCTGCGGTCAGACCCCTGTCACTGGCGCTACTGGCGGACGGCACAGGTACGTTTAATTTCATCCGCCAGATCGGCGCCGCATTCGGCGTTACCTTCATGACCGTCTACCTCCAGCAGCGCACGAGCATTCACGTTGATGCGTTGAACGCGACACAGTCAGCGGCTAATACCGAGATCTACGCCCTGTTCCACCGCCTGAGGCCGATCTACGAACAGCTCGGTGCTGCGACCGAAACTCGCGACGGATTCGGTATTGGGGGGTATCACTTGCTGTTGTCAGTCATCAACAGCCAGGGCAGCATGCTGGCGTTTAGAGATGTGTTCGTCGCCGTTGCGCTCATCGCCGTCGTGTGTGTAATTCCTGCATTGTTGATGGACAACCGAAATCCGGACGAAGCCGCCTGACAGCCGATCCATCAGCCCAGCGCAAATCCCTCGTAACCGCTTGTCGCCTCCTGCTCACACTGGAACCGGTAACGTGGAAATCCGCCGACGTATGGCATGAAAATCCGTGGTTTACCCTCGATGTTTGCACCGAGGTACCACGAGTTGCAACTGGGCACGGTATACATTGTACCCTCGGCAACCTCGTTAACATGACCAATCCACCTTTCCTCGCTGGCCTCAAGCGGTTCAATTACGCGGGTTCCGGTTTTTCGGAGGTAATCAATACAATCACCGATCCAGTTCACATGCTGCTCGATGGCAACCAGCATGTTGCACAGCACAGAGGGGCTGCCTGGTCCCGTGACCGTAAACAGGTTGGGGAAACCGCGCATCTGCAAACCAAGATAGGTAACAGGGCCGTACTGCCATTTTTCCGTCAGCTTAAGCCCGTCCCGACCACTGATATTGGATTTCAGCAGGGCGCCGGTCATGGCATCAAAACCCGTCGCGTAAATCAGCACATCAAGTTCGTAGTGTCGCTCGTTTGTCCGTATTCCCTGCTCTGTGATCGTCTCGAGGGGTGTCTCACGCAGATCAACCAGCTCAACGTCATCGCGGTTGAACGTTTCGTAATAATCCCTGTCGAGCACCTGGCGCTTGCAGCCTAACCCATAATCTTTCGGCAGGAGCTTATCGGCCACTGCCGGACGCCGGACAATAGAGCGGATGGTGTCCCGGAAAAGCTCGTTTGCCATCTCATTGGCTTCGAGATCGGAGTAAATATCACGGAAAGACAGGATGGATGCGAGACCTTTCTCCTCGATCTGCCGGTGCTGTTCCTCCGGCGTCATCTCCTTGATCATCGGACCTTCACCACGCCGCGGCGCTGAATTGCGATTCTGCGCAACACTTCGCATTGGCCGGAAGTTGGATACGCCACCGATATTGTTCTGCTGTAGTTCGCGAATCTGCCGGAAGTTATCCTTGAATTCGTTTTGCACTGCCTCGTTCATTCGCTTGCGGTTGGCAGGCACCGTGTAGACCGGTGTTCTCTGGAATACGGTGAGGTGCCCCGCGAGTCGGGCCAGTTCAGGGATCGCCTGTACGCCGGAAGATCCGGTGCCGATGATGCCCACGCGTAAGCCCGTCAGATCAACCTTTTCCTTCGGCCAGAGTCCCGTGTGCAGAACACGCCCCTTAAAGGTATCGGCTCCCGGCAGATCAGGTTTGTTAGGCACTGAGAGACAGCCGGTCGCCATTACGCAAAAAGGCGCCTCGAACGTATCGCCCTGATCAGTTGTTAAACGCCACTGATGATTGTCTTCCTGCCAGGAAATTTCTGTCACTACAGTGTTAAAGGTGATGTCGCGACGCAGGTCGAAACGCTCGGCTACGTGATTAGCATATTCGAGAATGTCCGGCTGAGCTGAAAAAACCTCGGGCCAGGTCCACTCCTGTTCAAGTTCCTCAGAGAACCCGAAGGAGTATTCAAGACTCGGGACATCGCAACGCGCGCCAGGATAACGGTTCCAGTACCACGTCCCACCCACATCCGTGCCGGCCTCGAATACGCGCACTGAGAGGCCAAGAGACCTGAATCGATGGATGGCGTACATGCCGGCGAACCCGGCGCCTACGATCAATACATCTGGTTTTTCTGCCATTTTTTTGGTCACCCCGCGTAACTCCCGCCAGACAATACCGCAATCATTGCCGGAATTTAAAGCTCTGATACTATTGAAGTAAGCTGGTTTTGTGTTCTACGGTGAATGTTACAGAGAAATTGGTATTCATCAAAGATCGGACCTGGACAGCGCTTCAGCGACCATGTTCATATAATCGACATGTTGGTCTGCGGTGGTAAAACCTTGCCCCATGGTGGAAACCGAGACCTGGGTTCCCCCAATATCTCGCCACCGGGAGGCGGTTTCCACAGCATCCTCAGGTGTTTTTGCATTGAGCATATTGCAATGGAGGCCAAAGTCGTCTGCTGAGCGTCCTGCTTCCCTTAGAAGCTCTTTCAATCGATCTGCCTGCCGGAACGCGTCACCACGAACACTGTCCACACAGATTAATCCATCACCAAGCCTTACAGCCCGCTTGAGGGCAGCATCCGCGAATGCGCCAAACCAAATCGGAATATTGTTCTTCGGTCTCGGGTTCAGGGCCGCACGATCGATGTTGTCGAATTCGCCGTCAAACTTGACCACATGTTCCGACCAGAGTTGACGCAACAGATGGATTTGCTCTTCCAATCGCTTACCTCGGGTATGGAAGTCCTGGCCCAGAGCGTCATATTCCACATAATTCCAGCCGACCCCTACGCCCAGTTTCAGGCGACCATTTGACAGTAGTTCGAGATCCGCTGCCTGGCGAGCGACAAGAGCGGTCTGGCGTTGTGGCAGGATGACAATACCGGTGACGAAATTGATTCGTTGAGTGATTCCGGCAAGAAAGGAGAACATGACGAAGGGATCGTGAAATGGATCATTTTCCGTGTACGGACCCGATAGTTTGGGTTCCCGATCGTGGGGGGCGCCAAGTACGTGGTCATAAGTCAGCAGGTGATCGAAACCCAGTTCCTCTGTCGCCAGCCCGATTCTGCGGACAGCCCCGGGATCGCCCTGTAATTCATTCTGCGGATAGATGATGCCAGTTTTCATGTTGATATCCAGTCGGCCTTGACCGGTACCATAGTTGATTACCCATTTGAAGAGTAGGAAACCTGAACCTGCATCAGCGTTAGTCATACGGATTATCCCGTTAGGATAATGAGACACACACAAAACGCATCACCTGCTCCGTTGCCCTATCGATGCGCTGTCGTAACATGACTGGCCATTGTAGGAACCGGCCTCATGGTTTATGGTGTCAGCCAATCCTATATAGTCAGTAACAGGTGCATTATGTCGGAAGCTATAGTCGAAATTCGCGACTACACCATTGAGCCCGAATGGCTTGACGCCTATACAAAGTGGGCGGATTCACTTGCTGCTCCATGGTTGCGGGCTAACCTCGACGTTATTGATTTCTGGCTTGACTGTGGCATCGATGCTGAGGTGAGAGGTTCCGCACCACAGGTTTCCGAAAACGGCCAGGCCAATGTATGCTGGATTATCCGCTGGGCGAGCAAGGCTGATCGCGACGCGCGCTTCGGCAAGGTGATGGGCTCTCCCGGGTGGCGCGAGATCTGGGCCGCGCATCCCAACCCGAAAGCGTATCTGCAACAGAATGTACGCTTCATGCGCGCTGCGGCTTACTGACATTTCATCCGCCTGCAGGCACAACCTCGAGATCGAGAAGCAATCTGGTTCCGACGCGTTGCTTCTTTCAAGAAGCGCCAGCGTGCGTATGGGACCTACCTAACGGCGCCGTTAGGTGGCGATGTGTGTCCCAGGGTCTTATTTTCATCCGTGGGATCAACGGTGTTATAGTTCCGGAGACACTCAGATTTAGACTTTTTGTATGACCGCAGGATCAACAAAAATGGACTCCTCGACGGTAAAGTAGCCATTGTCACGGGCGCCAGTAGTGGTATCGGTGAAGGACTTGCCTATCGCTATGCCCAGGAACCGGTTACGGCCATCACCGGGAGGCGCTGATTCGTGCACGCGTTGGACCGGGTGCTGCTATGGAACTTCTACTTCATTCCGCTGGTGCCGATGTCCGACCCGCTGGTGGTCTACTGGGACAAGTTCGGTAGGCCCGACTCCGATCCCAAGTATCGCACCAGCTTTCCGGACGCATGGTGGTGGGACGAGGAGAAGGCGCGGCGGGTCCTGGATGGCCTGGCTTCCGGGGGGCCGTGAGAACCGCGCCTGCTGCACCGACTTCATTCAGCTATTCTTACCATGCGGGTACCGATATTACCGCCCGCTAACAAATCCACAAAGGCGGATGACGCATTCTCCAATCCTTTATATTCGTCGATTAGTGGGTTAAGTTGTCCACTTAAGTATCCAGCTTTTGATCTCATCTCTGGCGGTTTGATATCGGTCGCTATATTCACCAACCAGAAATCCCTCCATACGGATACTATGACCAATCAGATGACGTTGGAGCAAAACAGGGAAATCGACGACCGAGGCCTGCTCCGGCGCAAGCCACAAGTTGGTAGCTATGGGTGGCTGGACGATCTCTGTTCAGTTAAGGATCAGGACTAACTTAGTCAGCCGCCTGGTTCTTCAACACCTGCCCTGATCGCGTACCCGTATGCTCATCATCTCGCAATATCACCTGACCATTACATAGGGTCGCCTGATAGCCGGCTGCGCGCTGAATAAATCGCGGTGCACCGCCTGGGAAGTCATGGACCATCTGCGGCTGGCGTTCTTCGACCTTATCGATATCGATGACATTGATATCGGCACGTTTGCCGACCGCGAGGGTGCCACGATCATTCAGGCCAAGCACTTCCGCCGGTACAGCGGCCATTCTTCGCACGGCTTCCTCGATGGAGTAAAGCCCGACATCTCGATGCCAGTGCGATAGAACGAAGGACGTCCAACCAGAATCAATCATCTGCGACACATGGGCGCCGGCATCGCCAAGCCCTGGCATTGCCCACTCCATGGTGATCATTTCCGCCACTGAATCAAGAGTGGTTTTGAAGCGCTGAAGATGGAAGAGCATTTTGCCCTCAGACTCCAGGGTCAATCGAATCCAGGTTTCAACGGGATGCTCGCCAGCCGCTTCTGCGATTGCGCCCAAACTCTCGTCAGGAGAGCCCGTGTAACTGGGACGATCCGCCAGACCCATGGGGTACCAGTTTCGCGAGTGGGCCATGATCTCTTCCGCGTTCGGTGAGTCCTTCACATCCTGTACCAGTTTCTGCCGCATACTGTCGTCTTTGAGTGCCGCTAGACGGCTGTCGAAATCCATTTTTCGTAATTCATTCCAGGCGCCGGCATGGAATAAATTATTCGTGGCAAGGCCACCAACATTGCCGCTGCCGCGCGGTACGGCGACGCCGGTGACATTATTGCCGGCAGCGCGGAACGCCATGACTTTTTCGTCCAGGGGGTTAGTAACTCCTGCGACTGCACTAAAAAGGGAGCCACGGCAGTATGAAGCCTCTTCGCCGATCAGATCTATCTCTTTGTCCGGTTCGCGGAAGTTCATCACGGTCTGCATAATGCCACCGTATTGTCCTACAGATTTGGCAATGGCACGCAATTCATCATGTTCTGCAAACGTGCCTGGGATGCAGCGCCCGTCAGGTAAGACGTGTCCTAGATTTCGATTGGTCGAAAAACCAATGGCGCCTTCTTTGACAGATTGTCCGGCGAGTTCCGCGATCTGACGGATCTCATCAGCCGTCGCCGGTTCTTCAATGGCGCGCTCACCCATGACATAAAACCGGATGGCGCAGTGGCCGACCAGACCAGCAACATTAATCAAGGGCCGCAATTTCGCGATTGAATCGAGGTAGCCCCCGTAGGATTCCCAGTCCCAGGGCAGGCCCGAGAGGATGGCCTCTTTGGGGATGTCCTCGACAGTCTCCATCATTCCCGCGAGGAATTCTTTATCGGCTGGCTTACAGGGTGCGAAGGTAGCGCCGCAGTTACCGAGTAAGACTGTCGTCACACCGTGCCAGGTCACAGAGGTCAACATAGGATCCCAGCCAATCTGCGCATCCAGGTGTGTGTGCAGATCGATAAAGCCGGGGGTCACGGCATTGCCGTTGGCATTGATCTCTTCTTTACCGGTGTCTGCTACTTTGCCTATGGCAGAGATGGCATCGCCATCAATCGCGATGTCAGCAGCAAAGGGCTGCGCACCGGTGCCGTCTACTACGTTGGCGTTTCTGATGACCAGACTGTGTGACATAAACTCGTCCTCGTTTAGTACGTGATGGCGCCGCGCCAATGAATATCGTAACCGCGCCCACCGAAAAAAATGACCTACTCATCTTCAAGTAATCCCGCATCAGGCCAGCCGATCAAGGTGGGTGGATGAGTTCAAGGCGCTGATCGACCGCGATACCTTCAACACGACTGGTTCGTCTGCCTGGACCAGGCCATGTGACCTCAATGGAGGTAATTAGATCATCTGTGCCCAGCCCAAAGTGTAACGTCGCCGGTCCATGGGATAGGTAGCCATTACCGAGTTGGACCTCCTGCATTTGGGATCCTGATGCGGTAGCGACGGTAACCCTGCCGCCAATCGCCTCTGGATTTCCGTCGATACCCACCAGGTCGATGGCGACATAATGATTGCTGTTCTGATGGTCGTTACGAAACACCGTAGGAGACTTACCATTGTTGGCGACAAATATATCGACCCGGCCATCACCATTGTAGTCAGCGCACACAACACCTCGACCCTGATCCGTGTGAACGACACCGAGCTCGGTTGCCCGCTCGGTAAACGTACCGTCTCCATTAGCCATGAACAGTACCGATGGATCAGTTACAAACTTGGTCCTGGCCTGATCCTGGTGCCCGTTGGTATGAAAGATATCCATATATCCATCATTGTCGAAATCTGCGAAACACGCACCCCAGCCCCAATGTCCCGCTCGTACACCGGCAACCTCGGTGACATCCTCGAAAGTCCCGAGGCCGTCAATGTTTTCATACAGACGGTTGCCGGAACCGTTGTTCTCCACATCCGGGTCCCAGATGCTGGTCACGAACCAGTCGAGATCGCCATCGCGGTCGTAATCGGTGACCGCGTTACCCATCCCGTTTTCATCGGAGATCTGGTCAGTGGTCTTATCAAAAAATGCATCACCACCCAACCCATTCAGTAACACCTGGCTTGATTCGAAGTCGCTGGCCAGCAACAGGTCGGGAGCGCCGTCGGAATCAATGTCCGCGAACACTGGTGTAAACGTATATTCCGACAACAACCTATTGCCGGAAACTGTCGTCTCAACCGGTACCCGAAAACTGAGATCAACGAACTCACCGGCACCATTGTTCCTCCACAGATACTCCTGTCCAACGTTTATCGAGCCGGTTCCCCAGTGCGTAAAAAAAAGATCGAGATCACCATCAACGTCATAGTCGGCTGCTGCCATGGAGAAGGTTGCTCGATCGTGCAAAATGTTGATCAGACCGGTGTCGCTGTAAAAGCGTCCGGTCTGATCGTTAATAAAAATCTCGAGGCCTGTTTCCTGGGCCGAGATGAAGTCCTTAAAACCATCACCGTCCAGGTCGATAAAATAACCCGCCAGATCCGGCCCAGATGGGTTGATGCCACTACCAGTCCGTTCGTTAAACCGGATGCCATCGAAGCTGAAAAGTTGACCAGGCGCGTTCTGACCGTAGGCGATATAGAGTTCTGTCTGTCCGTCCCCGTCGATGTCGGTCATGCCTAAACCGCCCCCTATCTCCGCGATCTGACTCGCGACGCCTGCATCCGTGATCTCATAACAAAGCCCCAATTCCATGGTAACGTTGCTGAAATCGCCGACACTGGCTGCGCAGTGGGCGAGGGGGCCTTGGTCACCGTTATCATCAGACCCATCGTCGCTGCCGTTGCCCGAACCGACATTATTCGCTGGTGGAGTAACCGTTCCGGCGCCGCTCCCTCCACCACCACACGCTATAATTTCCAGCACGAGCAGGATAAGTGTTACTTTCAACATCAGGTTCACGGCTGTTCAACCACGATGAGTTGGTTGCCGGCCACATTTTCGACCTGGGTCGTTGGTAGACCGGGTCCCGGCCAGCGGATGTCGATGTTCGTTACCGTATCATCCTGTCCGAGACCGAAATGCAGTATCGACGGACCCTGGGACAGGTACCAGGTCCCAAGCTGCACCTCCTGAAGCTGGCTGCGGGTGGCCGACTCGATGGTGACCCGGGCACCAATGGCGTCGGGATTCGCACCCTTACCCACAAGATCGATCCTCAGGTAGTGATTGTCATTGTCCGTAATATTCTCGTAGACCGTGGGGGACTGACCATTGTTGGCAATCAGGATATCGATCCTGCCGTCGCCGTTGTAGTCGGCGCAGACCACGCCGAGCCCCCGGTCTGTGTGCGTGATACCGGCGGAAAACGCGCGCTCGCTGAAGCTGCCGTCGCCATTGGCCATAAACAGCCGTGATGGATCATCGGCGTAACGCTCGTCCACATCCGGCATACCGTTGGTGTGAAAAAGGTCCGGATGCCCGTCGTTGTCAAAATCGGCAAAACAGCCACCCCAGCCCCAGTCGCCGTTACGGACGCCGGCCTCATCGGTCACGTCGTCGAAGTTACCCAGGCCGTCCACATTACGATACAGCCGGTTGCCGGTGATCGTACCCTCACCGCTGGTTTCGAGGTTGTGGATGCTGGTGACGAACCAGTCCAGATCACCGTCGTGATCATAGTCGGTAACCGTGCCACCCATACCGTTGGTGTCTGTAATCACAGACCTGACGGTCGCGTCGGTGAACTGCAACCCGGCCTCATTGCGTAGCACCTGAGAGTACCCGCCGTCACTGGCGAGCAGCATATCGGGATATCCGTCGTTATCGATATCGGCAAACGTGGGTGTATAGGAGAGTTCGAGGAAAAAGCCGGGAACACTCGCGGGCGGTGCTTCGGTGATCGCGACGCGATCACTGATGTCGGTAAATACGCCGGTGCCGTCGTTCTGCCACAGGTACTCGGTCAGGACATCACCGCTATCGAATATTCCGTCCCAATGGGAAAAGAACAGATCGACGTCGCCATCCAGGTCAACGTCCGCGGCGGCCATGGAGAACGTCGAACGCTGGTGGAAGAGGTTACTGCGAGCAGTCGCCTCCTCGAATTGTCCAGACTGATCATTCATAAAAACCTCGACCGATTCGTCCTGGACCGAGATGAAATCTTTCCAGCCATCCGCGTCAAGGTCGATGAAATAACCGGCCCGATCCATTTCCAGTGGCAGGATGCCGTTGTTGTCCTCGAGTTCGAGGAAATTTGTGCCGTCGAAACTGAACAGGCGGCCTTTGACATCACGCCCGTGTGCCACGTAGAGCTCCAGGCTACCGTCGTTATCGATGTCATCAAGGGCGAGTCCGCCGCTGACATCAGTGGCCTCATCCCCGGCCGATGTATTGTCGATGAAATAGTCCAGACCCAGAACACTCGTTCTGTCGGCGAACCGTACTTGACTGTCGTCACCTCCTTGGTTCGCAGGAGGATCCGGAACAGATCCACCGTCTGCAGACGGCGCACTGCTGCCGCCGCCACCACAGGCAGCAACACCAGCGAGGCAGAACACCGAAAACAGGGGCGCTCGTTTTAACGTGTCGCTCATCATACCCCTAGACAGCGAAAAAAAAGCACCGCCGGACGGCGCGCCCAGACGGTGCATTGATTAGATCGTTCAGACCCGTAAGCGGGTCTGAACGGAATTTACGTCTACAGGTTTTCCCAGGAGACGCTGATGCCAAACTCACGAGGTTCGACGACAGTGCCAAAGACGCTGCCAACAGATCCAATGGGCTTCCACATGTGCAGCGCAGCTTCATCAAGAATGTTCGTGACGTAAGCCGTAACCCGCCACGCTGAATCTGCCGATTTCCAGTTTGCACGCACGTCCCATCGCGTATAGGCGTCAACCTGATACCCAGGGTAGTTCACTATTTCGACGAATTTCTTGCCACGGTGGTTGGCGATGGTCAGCAGTTCCAGATCACCCCAGTCGGCCAGCATGGGCACATCATAACTTAAGGTCAGAGAGATCTTGTGATTGGGCGAGTTCGGCAGCTGTTTGCCGACCAGTTCCTTCGGCACGTCGGAGCCAAAAATCCAATTAACACGCGCATTACCCATGCTGTCGGTCCAGGGAAGCCGCACCCAGGTGCCTGATTCGCCTGGACCCACGTAAGACACCAGTGCAGCATAGGGGCCGATATCAGAGTCCAGGTAGTTATAGAAGCCACGCAGGGTGAACCGGTCGGCAATCCGCCAGGCGCCTTCCAGCTCAGCGCCGGCGATCTCCGAACCTTCGATCGCGTTGATTTCTCCGGTTATAGGACCGCCGTCAGGATCGGTCTCCTGTTCTTCCGCGGTCCTAAGTCGGCTGGCGAAGACCCAGTGCTTGTCGAAGTCCTGGAGGAAATAAGTGGCCGACAACTGCACCGTATTGTCGAAATACAGGCCCTTGACGCCTACTTCGTAGTTGATCAACTCCTCCGCCGGGTATTGCCATGGTCCCGGGTGCTCAGTACGGAAGGGAAAGGAGCCCCCGGCCCGGTATCCCGTGGAGACCCGGCCATAATACATCACATTCTGGTCACCGGGTCGGAATTCGACGCCGGCATTCCAGGTGGTCGCACCCCAGGTCAACTCGGCCTTTGGCGCTTTATTCGCAATGTCCGAACCCGCCAAGTTTAGGGTGACGACGCCGAAGCCATCCTGGCAGAGATCGACACCACCGCCCGTACCCATGTCACATCGAACAGTCGGGTCGGATTTTTCGAAGGCCCGAATGCCCGAGGCTGCTTCCTGGGTACGATCCTTGTCGTCGTCACTGCGACGAATACCAGCGAAGACTGTCCAATTGTCGTTGAACACGTACTCAAGGTTGAGGTAAATACCCGTGGCTTCCTGTAAGGCACTGCCAAGATACCCGTTGATTTGACCATTTGGATTAGCGGCATAAAAATCGCTTATACCTGCATCGGGATAACCGAGGAGCTCAGGTGAACCCGGGCAAGCAACAACGAAATTAAACGTTGACTCGGCATGGGTCATGGTGGCCGGATTGGTATGCAAATCTTTCAGCAGCCAGCTGTCACCGCCGCTGACTGTGCCACCCGTGCCAAACATGGCCTCAATGTTGGCGTTACAGGCAGCGGAATTGTCTGAAAACAACCAGTCACCACCCGATCTCCATCCATTATCAAACAGACGGTTCATATAGGGTTCCTCATTTTCGATGGTGTTGGCACCCAGGGTGAAGTTAAACGGCCCGTCGAAGTCGGACACCAGCGTGATCTCGTGACTGGTCTGCTCAGAGGTAAACACATGTTCGCTTAGCTGATCAGTGAACGTACCATTACCACCACCGTCAAGTGCGCAGATGCGGCTGGTCTGACCTGCCTGCAACACGCCGCGGATTACCGACGGATGAGTGAACGGGCAGACGCCACCACCAACACGATTGCGGTGGTCAGGATCATTGCGGGTGCTTTCATAGACGTCATGCCAGCCAAACTTGTAGTTAAGCGTCAGGGTGTCGCTAATCGCATAGAGTACATCAAGGGAAAAGTTCTCTGCAGTGCTGTCCTTAGCGATCGGTGCGTTAAACGCAACTTCCCAGCGCAGTTCATCCGCATCGCAGATGAATTTGTTCGGGTCACGGGTCCCATCCTGGCTGATGTTGGAACAGCCCGCGACAGCGGGTGCCGGCTGCACGCCAAAATATGGATTGCGTTGACATTCTTCCATACCGCTGTCCGGGTTGAATGCACACAGTTGCTCGCCATTGGCAAGGATAAATTCGTCAACGGTATTTTCCGAGGTGAGCGGTAGGGACGAGTTCGGTGTCCCGGTGTCCTCCATGTGGGAATAACGTGCAGTTATATCCCAGCGATCATTCTTCCAGCGTAACTGGGGAGTAATAATGCGCTCGTCCGGTTTCATCGCATCGGGCCCGCTGAGATTCTTGATCCGACCATCACCAGTATAGGAGCTGAGTCCCAACCGATAACTGAAGTCGCTGTTGCCAATCGGACCGCCGAAAGCAAGCTGCGCTCGTTGCGTCGAAATATCATTGATTTGCACACTAGCCCGCATGTCGAACGTATCCGTTGGCTTGCGGGTGTAGAAGTTGATCGATCCGGCAATGGCATTTTTACCACCGGTGGTACCCTGAGGTCCGCGGGCTACTTCAACACGCTCGACATCAAACATGCCGCCGTCAATGCCGAAGGTCTGGTCGGTATAAACCCCATCGACATAAATGGCAACGGAGGTGTCAGGGAATAAGTTGCTCGATCTCTCGGTGCCCAGACCGCGCATGAAGAAGTGGTCGTTCTCGTTCCCTACGAGTCCAGGTGGGCTGCCCTGACTGCGGTTGCCGACCTGTAAACCAGGGACCAGAACTTCCAGGTCATCAGTATTCTGAATACCCAGTTTATCGATCAATTGAGTGTTGAAGCCAGTCACCGTCATGGCCCTATCCATGACGTTGGTCTCGCCACGTTCAGCGGTAACGATGACTTCTTCAATATACTTTTCTTCATCTTCAGCCTCATTGGCCGAAAAAGCAGCTGGGAATCCCGTTAAGGTTAGTGCTAATCCCAATGACGCTAGTGGTGTGAACTTCTTCATAATACGTCCCCTCCATCAGGGCTGCCAATAAGCAGGGCACTGACAGCGTAGCCGACCCCTGCAGGCTTAGAATGTTTCATATTTATTTCCCCCCTTAGTATAATGTATTAACATTACTTCCTACTATGCCAGTTCGTGCAAATCGTTTTCTTATTCGTGCACACCAGATCGTAGAAAGAGATGCCGGTCAGGAATGACGACCGCCTTCAGTTCATCCTGTGACAGTCCCAATGGGGTTTATTCGCGTGGACGTTTAGAGTCTTGTTTTGTCTGTGACCTGAACGCACCCGGCGTCATCCCTACCCGATTGGAAAACACTTTGGACAGTTGGGACGAACTGACAAAGCCAGATTGTACCGCGACCGAATACTGTTTTTCACTCGTAGAGGTGAGCAGACGCTTGGCCTCCGCGATCCGGAGTTCTGCAAGTGTACTGGCAATGGGGCGAGTCCAATAACGCTCAAAGGTAGAATAGAGATGCCTTCGAGAAGTACCACATGCCTTCACGACGTCCGAAACGGAAATGGTCGGATCACGAAAGTTATCCCGCAGAAAATAAAGCGCCGTTTGCATAGTCCGATCATGCACAGCAAAAATGTCTGTACTTTCACGAGTCACCACATGAAGGGGTGACACTATTATTGGATCTCCTGGCGGTGGTGACCCGTCCATGAGTTGATCCAGCAAGGCGGCGGCTTCATAGCCCTGACCCTGCTGATTGTGTTCGATGCTGGTCAGCGTGGGTTCAGAAAGTTCACACACCGACTCGGTGTTGCCGACCGACACGACCGCGACGTCATCTGGAATCCTCAGCCCGGCGAACGCGCACGCTTCGACCACATGCCGATACAAGCTATCGTACTGAATCATGATCCCAAGCGGCTTGGGTAGTCGCTGGAATTCTGCAGCAAGCCAGGAAATACGCATTCGACCTTCGACAGGCTGCATCACACTCACGCCGCCAGCTACCAGATCCAATCGGTGCACGGTTCTGCCTCGTCGCTCAGCGCACTCATCAAATGCAGCCGCCCGATCTTCCGTTTGACGAGAAGTCATCGCCCGTACAAATGCCAGGTGTTCGAATCCTTTGTCCACAAGGTGATCGGCTCCCATCAGGCCAATCTCGTGATCGTCCAGTAATACCCTCGGCAGATCCAGTTCCGGCACCGCATTGATAAGGTCGACCGCCGGTGCATCACTCTTCTTCAAAAAACGGACAATGCCTGCGTCAGGGTTTCTGATAAGGGTGATGATCCCATCATAGATTGGCCCGACACGTAGCACCCCCCCAAAGTATCCACCATGATCCGAGACGCTGGTTAGGGTCCAGCGCGCCCCAAGTGCATATTCAACAATGCCCCGTTCCACGTCAAAATCTATCCACTGCGGAAAGTAGAGGACCTGTTTGCGACCGGATGCCAGCGGCATTCAAGTATCAGCGGACATCAGTTCCGCTGCCTGGGCATTCGACGCCTGAATTGTCTGGCTGTACATTTCTTGTCTGGGTACCGCTTCCTTGGCAATCATCGACCTAAACCTGTTCGGTCGGTCCCAACCCATGACAGCTGTGCAGGCACATATTGACAATCACTTTGCACGGTAGAGGCACTCTCAAATTCCATATTGGACGCTAACTATAGTACCTTTGCAACGGAGAAGCAGCTACGACAAAACGCACATTTCAAAGACTATGAAGGCACTGACATGAAGCACGATCTCGTCATCCGCAACGGAAAGATTGTCGATGGTCTGGGTAACCCGGGCTACGAGGGAGACGTCGCGGTCCGCGGTGATACCGTCACTGGACTGGGTGACGTACCGGAACAGGGCATCCGTGAGATCGATGCAGCGGGCGCCACGGTAACGCCTGGTTTTGTGGATCTGCACACCCATCTCGATGCCCAGGTCGGCTGGGACCCGATGATGACGCCGGCATCGTCCCATGGCATTACCACGGCATTGATGGGCAACTGCGGGGTCACGATCGCGCCGGTACGCAATGAACACCGGGAGGTGCTGGCGAGCATGATGGAGTCTGTTGAGGATATACCCCGTGAATCCATCCTGCAGGGCCTTCCCTGGGACTGGAATTCCTATGGTGAGTATCTGGATTCAGTAGAGAAGCAGCAGCCGGGCATTAATGTGGCAGGTCTGGTAGGCCATTCCGCTGCGCGCTACTACGTTATGGGTGAACGCTCCGTGGATGATCAGCCTACTAGCGAAGAAATTGGCCAGATTGCCCAGTTGGTCGGTGAGTCAGTCAAAGACGGTGCGGTAGGGTTTTCCACCAATCGGCTGCGGGCCCATCGAATGGCGGATGGACGCTGCATACCAGGCACGTTCGCGACCGATGAGGAGGTGATCGCGATCTCGAAGGCTGTAGGGCAGCACGGCGGCATGCTGCAGAGCGTGATCGAGAGCGGCAAACTCGATGAGGAACTGGCGCTGATGAAGCAGCAGCTAACTGCCTCAGGCACCCGGTTGCTGTTCAGTGCGCCGTGGGTGCCAGGTGAAGGTGGTGCCAGTGCTTACCAACCTGCGATTGATGACATGAAGCAGGCCGGGCTGGATATCACAGGGACGACCCAGCCCCGTGCCGCGGGATTTCTGTCGGGCCTCAAGACCAATGTGCTGATCGGGATGCGCCTGAAGTGGCCGACCTGGCGGGAATTGCGGGGCATGGACCAGGCGGCCAGACTGTCAGCAATTCGTGATGCTACCTTCCGCAATCGTCTGGTCAACGAGGCGAAGCAGATGGAAAATGCCGAGTCGATCGGTCAGACCATGTTCTCTTCACGATTTACAATTCCCATGGGCAAAAGTTTCTGGATGGGGACAGATGACCGCCCCAACTATGCGCGCGCCGACAATGAGTCACTCGCCAATCTTGCTGCAGATGCCGGCGAGCATCCCGCCGAAACCTGGCTGCGTTATATGCTGGAGTCCAATGGCGAGGGGCTGTTTCACGTGCGTTTTGTAAACGAGGACCTCGAGGTCCTGCCGGATTTCATGCGTTCCGATTGGATAGTGCCGGGAGTCGGTGACGCAGGTGCCCATCTGGGTGTGATTTCTGACGTCGGCTGGACCAGCTTCCTGCTGTCATACTGGCACCGCGACAGGGGTGTGTTTTCCATTGAGGAAGCGGTTCATCTACTGACCGGCAAACAGGCTCGGGTGCTCGGGTTCGATGAAATCGGTTCCCTGGAAGTCGGCAAGAAGGCCAATATCAACGTGATCGACATCGACCGGGTTGCAGAGCGCCAGCCAAAGCGGGTATCTGACTTCCCAGCGGGAGCGTCGCGTTTGCTACAGTTAGCCGTGGGCTATCGGGCAACCCTGGTAAACGGCGTGGTTATACTGGAAGACGATGAGCTGACGGGTGAACGAGGGGGACTGGTACTGAGAAACCGCAACCGATAACTGCCGCCTGGATAGCAGCGACGGCTCGAGTGAGCAGGTCAACTGTCACACAATACCTTCGAGCCTTGACCCTTCACTCATCTTCCAGTCTGATGCGTGCAGCTTTCTGCGGATCAAACCACCAGCCATCCGGGAATGCTGGCCAGTAATGTGGTTGAGAGTCCGGCACGCCGAATCGATCCCAGTACACCGTCCTTGGCCTGTCCACCTTATACAGGGGAATCTGGAAGTAGTGCCAGAGCAATACCCGGTCGATAGCACGACACACGGCAACGATGTCACTCATGGTCCTCGCAGCCTCCGCCTTGTCCACCAAGTAGTCGAGCACCGGAAGACCAATCCCCGCCGGATTACGCGACAACGGCTGCATCACGGACTGGGTGTGATAGGTCGATCGCAGTTCGATCATCGGCGGCATCATAATATCGCCATTGCGTAACATCGCGTCGAACTGATAGTTACGCAACCGGTTGATGTACTGACTGGTTTCAGCCAGACGGATATCGGCCTGTATGCCCAACTGGTCCAGCTGTTCAAAGAAGGGTAACAGGATGCGTGCATCTTCAGGATTCTGGGACAGGAACGTCATCTCGAAAGGTTCGCCTTCCGCGTTACGCAGCACACCATCGACGACCCGCCAGCCTGCTTCGACAAGCAACTGTCGCGCCTCTAACATGTTGGCTCGATGCTGTGCCTGATTCTTTACTTCGGTAAATCGAAACGGTTGTGTGAACAGCTCCGGTGGCAGCTGGTCTCTGAAGGGTTCAAGCAGCACCAGCTCGTCTTCACTGGGAAGACCCGTAGCCTGCAGCGGCGTATCCTGCCAATACGATTGGGCCCGGGTTCGATAGCCGAAGTGCAGCGTGCGATTCTGCCACTCGAAGTCCATCGCGAGCGTTAACGCCTGACGTACGCGGCGGTCCTTGAACTTGTCCAGTCGATTGTTGAATGACAGGGCACGACGAATCCCAATCTCGAAGCCAAAGTTGCGTCTGATTTTCTTCAGCCAGCCCTTTTCGGTCGCTGGCGTATCGAAAGCACTATGCCAATAACGCATATCCTGTTCTGTCCATATGTCAATCAGTCCCTTGCGCAGCGCCTCACGGGTGACGGTCGCATCGCGGTATACCTCGTAGCGAACATGCTCGAAATTGTAACGGCCCTGGTTTACCGGAATATTCCGGCCCCAATAGTCCGGTACCCTTTCATACTCCACGTAACGACCCTGACTGACGGCGCTCACCCGATAGGGTCCGCTACTTAGTGGTGGGGAAAGACTTACCTTCGACGGGTCGCGTTCGCGCCAGTAGTGAGCCGGCATGACCTGCATATGTTGCATGATAATAACGTTGTTCAGGGTAAGTGGTTCGCTCAGGTGAATCGCAAAATGACGCGCATCGATCTGCTCCACATCTTTTGCGAACTCGTAATACGCCGCCAATTCTACCTGCGCCAACATGTATTCCAGGGAAAATGCTACGTCCGCAGAGGTCACTGGCACGCCGTCGTGCCAGCGTGCATCCGGATGAATGCGGATGACAATGACGCGTTCGTCGGGAGTGATCGAAATCCCGCTCGCCAGACGACCGTAGAATCCACTGACTTCGTCACCTGCACGGATCAACAACGTATCGAACGTCCAGTTGAGACCCGGCGCTGTCATTGACTGGCTGGTGCCGGGGGTCAAGGTGTTGAAGCTGATCTGGGTCGGCAACACCAGCTTGCCGCCCTTGGGCGCATCGGGATTCACATAGTCCAGGTGTTCAAAATCAGCCGGATACTTGAGGTCATGAAAAAACGCGATCCCATGCCTGAACTCAAGTTCAGTCAGGTCCATTTTGCCGAGCGCGAGCGGAGCCGTGGACACCAGCACCATCGTCGTGAGCAACAAAACGAGGTAGCGTCTCGGTCTCTTGACCAATGTGCGATTTGAAAAGACAGAATTCATCGAATTACCATTCGACCTCTCGACCAACATCAGTTTCGGTGCGACGGCGTCGCGCGCGATTATCGATTCAGCCCTGGCATGGCTAAGTATAACGGCTCACAACTGATCCCCGCAAATCTCGCGCAAGCCGGTTGGGTCCTTCCAGTATCTACGACACCAGCCAGAGAACACGCTCCTTTATCAATTGGTCAGGGAACACTGGCCTCGATTCCACCTCTGACCGCTACCTCACTTCTTTGCCGCAGAACACCGTAGGACTTGCATGCGCCAGTAGAATCCGCGAATCTAGCACACCTTTATTAAGGAGGTGACACATGGAGATGAGGTCGAATCGGGTTCGCCGGAAACTGGATGCAGGCGAGCCCGCCTTTGTTTGCAGCGGCTTCACGCACGCAGACGACATCGATGCCTTCGGGCCCAAGGGCTTCGACGGCATCTGGCTGGAAGGTGAGCATGGCTCGGTCGATGCGGCAGACCTGGGTAATCTGACCCGAGCCTGCGATATCTGGGGCATGACCTCGGTCGTGCGTGTTAAAAAGAACGACCAGGCTCTCATCTATCGTACGCTGGATCGTGGCGCGCAGGCCGTCATCGTGCCCCACGTCGATACCGCCGTGGAAGCGCAGAACGTGGTCAATGGCGGTAAGTTCGCGCCGCTGGGCAACCGGGGTCTCTTCACGTCGCGCCAGGGCTACGGAACGAATGATTTCCTGGAACGGGCCAACGACGAAACGCTGCTCGTCGCCCTCATCGAGGACATCAAGGCGTGGGAAAACCTGGACGCGATCCTCGAAGTTGAGGGGCTGGACGTGCTCTTCGTCGCCCCGTCGGACTTTGCCGCCTCGATGGGACACATCGGCGAAGTCGGGCACCCCGACGTGCAGGCCAAGATCGACGACGCCCTGACACGCATCGTATCCGCTGGCCGGCATGCGGGTACGCTGGCATTTGCCGGGAACGTGGAGAAGTACGCGGCGATGGGTGTGCGTTTTTTTTATACGGACACGGGCCCCTGGATCGCCGCGGGCGCCAGGGACTTCATGGCGAAAGCCCAGAGGGCCATTGGTTAGCGCGAGGCGGGGTTGCGGATCACACGCCCCGCCCGAGCGCCTGTATGTTCGCCATCCTCAAGCATCACGACGTGTTTTCCTGTTCTTCTACAGGTTTCTGTGGAACAACATAACTACATCAACAATTTGTCAGACAGTTTACCGAGCTTGTACAATCCGACCAGAACCGCCTCGAAAATATGCTGATCATCGACTTCAAAATGATGGCGCAGGTTTTCACGCGCCTCGCTAAGGCCAAAACCGTCCGTCCCCAGTACCGTGTAGGTGCCCGGCATCCAGCGAGCGATGCAATTAGGCAATGCTTTCATGTAGTCGGTAACAGCAACGATTGGTCCGGATTCATCGACGAACAAAGATTTTATGTAGGGTACTCTTGGTTGCTCCAGCGGGTGCAGTCGGTTGTATTGTTCACAGGCTTCAGCTTCCCGCGCAAGCTCTGTGTAGCTGGTAACGCTCCAGATATGCGCGGCAATTCCCTTGTCTTCCAATAACTGTGCAGCGGCGATGGCTTGACATCAGGGAACCACTAGCGAGCAGGTGGACTGATTCTCCTTTGGTATCGCTCCGCCGCCAGCAATAGGCACCACGAACGATTCCGGACGAGACATCGTTTGCTGGCATCGCCGGCATCGGGTAGTTTTCATTGTACAAAGTAAGGTAATAGAAAATCTTTTCGTCCCGTTCGTACATGCGACAAATACCATCGCGCACGATGACTACCAGCTCGTAGCCAAAAGCCGGATCATAGCTCTTAAGGTTGGGAACCGTACTGGCCAACACGGGTGAGTGGCCATCCTGGTGTTGCAAACCCTCACCATTCAACGTGGTGCGGCCCGCAGTACCGCCAAGTAAGAAACCGCGGCACATCATATCCGCACAAGCCCATATCATGTCGCCGACTCGTTGGAAGCCGAACATGGAATAGAAAATATAAAAAGGAATCGTCGGCACGCCATGGATCGCGTAGGCGGTGCCCGCCGCCATGAACGAGGCCAGTGCGCCGGTCTCGCAAATGCCTTCCTGTAGTATCTGTCCATCTACCGCCTCGCGATAGGACATTATCGACCTGGCGGACGCTGTCGGTTTATCGCCGGCGCCATGCCTGCGTCGTGTCAGGGCGATGGAGTCTGCGGGTGTTATCAAACGCTACGCGGGAATCGTTGATGCAGGTGCAGTGGGACTACCTATTTCGATTTTTGTCAGTGTATCGCTGGTGCGTCAGGAACGTTCCGGTTTACAGGAGTTTGAACAGCGGATTCAGTCCTACCGCGAGGTGATGGAGTGTTACATGATGACCGGGAGTTCCGATTATCTCGTGCGCATCGTGGTACCTGACCTTGAGAGTTACGAAAAATTCCTGGCTGATAAACTCACCCGCATCCCAGGGGTCGCTAATATTCAGTCGAGTATTACGTTAAAGCAGGTGGTGTATAGCACTGAGTTGCCTCTTGGCGAAGCACCTTAACTGAACCAGACTATTCAACCTCGCTTAACCCCAGAGGTTTCTCCCCACCTGCACGCCAAGCATCCGGATGCACGACGATGCCATCGTGCAAGGCAACCGCGCGGGAATGTTGCAGAGATGACAGGACCAAAGTAAGGTTCCTACAGATCAATCAGGAGCCGACATGGATAAGACCTTTCTGTTACAGGGTGAACATCGCGCACGTGTACTGGGTAATCGTGGTCCAGTCGAGTTCGATGGCAAGGGCCGTCTGGCTGACCATATTCTGGATGCCTACTGGGAGCATGGGTTTTATGTGTTTGAGGCCGCCATTGAGCCCGGCGAAATGCAGCAGCTAACGGCGGAGTTCGAGGAACTGCTCGATCATATCCCCGTCAACAGCGATGCGGCAGTGGACCGCCAGGGACGTGCGGCAGTCGGTCTGGACTACGCGCTGCCAAGTTTTCGATTTGCGCGGCCCCTCTCCGATCCCCATGGCGAAACTGACATCGGCAATGGTCGTTATGAAGCCAAAATGACTGAACCCGATGCCCCTGCAGATGCGCCGGAAGAGGTCCTGTTGCAGGTAAATGGTGCGCTGCATTTCTTGAAGTCTGCATTGCGTTTGTATGGCCATCCCCAACTTCTGTCCGTTGCTGAGCAGGTCAATGGGCAGGACTTTACGCCATTTACCGACACCATCTGGATCAAGCCGGGGGGGCTTGGGGCATCCGTCGCATGGCACCAGGATGGCACCACCCAGTGGAGTAACCCGGATCTTGATGGAGGCACCCATGGGTTTAATTTCATGGTCAACCTGTATCGGACCAATGCGGAAAATGCACTCTGGGTCGTACCTGGAACACACGATTCCGGCAAACTCGATATCAAGGCTATGGTTGCCGACAACGACGGCTCTGATCAACTCCCTAACGCGGTACCGATGTTGTGCGCGCCGGGGGACGTGGCAATCTGTAATCGACAGGTTCTACATGGCTCTTTCGCCAATACATCGCCAGACATGCGGGCGACCTATGTCTTTGGCTTCCACCGTCGCGCGTCTGTACTTAATGCTGCTGGCTGGGGCGATGTTACCTATGACGAAGCGCGGATCCATGATCGGTCCAAAGTCATTGCACTTGCAGTGTCTGCCCGAGTACAAGACTTTCCTGCGGAACAACCTTATCAATACAAGCCATTGGCAAACGAGGATATTCAGTGGAATGCGAGCAATCGTGATCAACTCCTGCGAGACTACAACCTGAAAGATCTGGGCATATAGATGTTCTATGCACTTCGCACCGTCGCGATATTGCTGACAGTTGCTACCCTGGGGTGTACTATAATTCTTACCTGAATACGTCGACCGCGAATCTAAAGGAAAACACTTGAGCGCTATTGCAATTGAACTCCCGGAAGAAATTCAACAGGTCTGTGACGGCATCCGTGCGTTTGCACTGGCTGAGGTCATTCCCAGGCATGAGGCGAATAGGGAGTTGTTGGAGAATCCACGTCTTAAATACGAGGAGGATGGCCGAATTTCCGCTGCGGTACGGCAATTGATCAGGGAAGTACGAATGGCTTCAGCGGAAGCCGGTTACTACCATATGTGTGTTCCGGAAAGTCTCGGTGGAAGTGGATTTGGTATGCAGGCCTACTACGCCTGTTGGGAGGAGATGTTTCACTCCTGCGGTGCACAAAACTGGTTGATGCTCTATGCGCTCGCACACTGGGCATTTGGTCCCAGCCGTCTACTAGGCAAGGTCTCTGATCGTGCCCGGGACGAAATTCTGGAACCTTTGATGACGGGCGCAAAATCCATGTGTTTTGGCCTGTCTGAACCCAATGCAGGTTCTGATGCTGCGATGATTCAAACCAAAGCGATACCCGATGGTGACGGGTGGATTATCAATGGCAGAAAGATCTGGATATCAAACGCTCCGATAGCAGATTACTGCATTCTGTTTGCGGTGACTGATCCAGCTAAAAGAGGGGCAATTTCAGCATTCATGGTTCCTACAGATGCTGTGGGATTCGAAGTTCAACGGATTGTAAAACTGTTTGGGCATATCGGTGGCGATGAGGCAGAACTCCGTATTGAGGATCTTCGGGTCGAACCCTGGCAACTGGTAGGAGAACTTCATCAAGGATTTGCGGCTGCACTTTTTGGCGTCTCATTGGGCCGGATTTACAATTCTGCCCGCGCAGTGGGTCTGGGGCGCTGGGCCATAGAAATGGCACTGGAGTACGCCAAACTCCGCGAAGCATTTGGGAAACCGATTTCCGAATACCAGGGCGTAACTTTCCCGTTGGCTGAATCAGCAACTGAACTTCACGCCGCACACCTGATGGGGCTCAACGCAACGAAGTTACTGGATCAGGGCGAAGCCGCGATCAAAGAGCTTTCAATGACCAAGAAATACTCTGTCGAACGTGGCCTGCAGGCCATGGACAGGTCGATGCAGTCCCATGGCGCCATGGGCCTGACCAACGAACTTGGTCTTGCTGAAGCCTGGCAATCTCTCCGCATTATCAACATTGCTGATGGCTCCAACGAGATTCTTAATAGAACCATCGTACAAAGGCTGCTTAAAGGGGATACCGAAGTTTGATTAATGAGCCACAGCCTGATCCGATCGCTTTTTCGCCTACGAATCAGGAAACCAAGGCGCAGCTATGAGCGGCGACACAATAGAGGTCAGTCCCGGGAGATTCAGAGAATCATTCGGACGATACTATGAGCAATTCAACATTGGTGATGTATACGAACATCGGCCAGGTCGAACAATTTCAGAGGCAGATAACACCTGGTTTACACTACTGACAATGAATCAGCACCCCATTCACTTTGATGCAGAATATGCCAGCCACAGTGAATTCGGGCGCCCGATTGTAAACAGCACCCTCACCCTCGCGATCGTTGCAGGCATGAGTGTCTCTGATGTCAGCCAGAAAGCAATCGCCAATCTGGGATGGACCGATATTCGCATGCCGGCGCCAGTGTTCAACGGCGACACATTAATGGCCGAGTCAGAAGTTATCGATAAAAGAGCATCTGCATCGAGACCGAATCAGGGCATCGTGACCGTGGTCACCCGCGCTTTCAATCAGCACGACACACTAGTGATGTTGTTCACCCGTAGTATCCTCGTCCCAAATCGAGGCCACGGTGTTGAAGACACGATGCAAGAGTCAAAGGAGTCCTGAGCCATGGGCATTCTATGTAATCGTAATGGCGAAACCATCACCACTGAAGACGAGTCCCAGATTCTGGATACTATTCTGAAGTGGCTCGATCGCGATGTCCGGGACAAGGTTCTGGACCTGGAACATGCGGATGAATACCCCCATGAAATGGTTGAGCAAATGAAAACACTGGGGTTATTTGGCGCCACCATCAGCCAGACCTATGGCGGCATGGGGTTGCCATGTTCTACCTATGCCAAAATCGTGGCGACCATCTCCGAGGTGTGGATGTCGCTGACCGGCATATTCAATTCGCACCTTATCATGGCAGCGGCAGTTGAAAGGTTCGCTACCGAGGAACAAAAGCAACGGTTGCTACCGCGGTTCGTAACGGGAGAGCTAAGAGGCGGAATTGCCCTGACCGAACCCAACTGTGGTACCGATCTGCAGGCCATCCGCACCCGGGCCATTCGGGATGGTGACGACTATGTCATTAATGGCACCAAGACCTGGATATCCAACGGGATTGAAGGCAACTGCGTCGCTCTGCTGGTAAAAACAGACCCTGATATCTCACCCCGTCATCGGGGCATGAGTTTGTTCCTGGCCCAAAAAGGACCGGGGTTTTCTGTCAGCCGGAAACTGGAAAAACTGGGTTACAAGGGAATCGACTCGGCAGAACTGATCTTTGATGACTACCGAATCTCCATCGATGATCTTATTGGTGGCGAGGAGGGCAAGGGTTTCCACCAGACCCTTGGAGGACTTGAACTCGGACGGATCAACGTTGCCGCCAGAGGTGTTGGGGTCGCCAATGCAGCGCTCAAGGATGCGACTTCCTATGCTCAGATTCGCGAGACCATGGGTAAACCAATAGGTCAGCACCAGGCAATTCAAACGAAGTTAGGCGACATGGCAACCCGCTGTCAGGCCGCAAGGCTATTGGTAGAGGATGCAGCATGTGCCTACGACCGGGGTGACCGATGCGATATGGAAGCAGGTATGGCCAAACTCTTTGCCTCCGAGGCTGCGATGGAAAATGCCGCAGAATGTATGCGAATCCATGGCGCATACGGTTACTCAAAGGAGCTGCACGTAGAACGATACTATCGGGATGCACCCCTGATGTGTATCGGTGAAGGTACCAACGAAATGCAACGCATCATCATTGCCAGACAACTGATGGAAAGAAATCCCGTCTAGTGTGTCTGTGAACCATCAGACCAATCGTCACGGAGACATCAATGAAACTTGAATGCGAAAGGCAGGTGTTTTCAGCCACCAATACAACGATTGATCACCGTCTCGCTTCCTCAATGGTGGGTGGCATGTCCGCAATCACGCCTTCGTCCCGGAGCCGCCCGATTTCCTCATCGGTGAGCCCCAGAACGTCACCGAGAACCGCCTCGTTGTGCTCGCCTAACCTCGGGGCACGCTGCCATTCACTGGCACGTATCCCATCGAAACGTACCGGTGAGCCAGGATAAAGAATAGGTTCTATGTCCTCGCCCCCAAGTTCGACGAAATAGTCTCTCGCCAATACATGAGGGTCGGACATAAACTCCGGCGCGGTCATGACAGCGCCGGCCGGTATGCCCGCATTCTGCAGTCTGGTCATCAGTTCGCGTTTATCGTGTCTGCTTGTGAATTCGGCGATGATCTCGTCCAACCTATCCTGCTGGGACAACCGCGCCTGGTTGGTCTCAAACATCGCGTCGTCAATTCCAGTAAACGTGACCAAGCTGGACCAGGACGACTGATCCGGACAGGCAATCACCAACCACTCGTCATCACCGGCGCAGGGATAGATACCGTGTGGTGCATAGGTTCTGCTCCGATTAGCAGTCACCTTTGGCGCCTCGCCAGTCAGTTGAGTCTCTACATATTTCTCCCCAAGCAGGTTGATTGTCCCTTCATGCAACGGCACGTCCACGTGTCCGCCCCCGTTGCCCTGCTCGCGTTGAGCCAATGCGGTTACAACAGAAGCCGCTGCTGTCACACCGGCAATAGGATCCGGCAAACCTATTGCTGTATTTCGCTTCTCCTCGTCACTATAGCCCATCATCGCTGTCAGCCCGGTCATCGGTTCGACACTGGGTCCATACGCGACGAAATCCGAACTCGGTCCTGTAGTCCCGAACCCGGGCATGGCGACATAGATGATCGATTCGTTCACTCTCCTCAGGGTTTCATAACCCAACCCAAGTTTGTTCATGGCAGACGCGCTGAAATTCTCGATGACAACATCGCTTTCGGCAACCAGTGCCAGAAACACATCTCGCCCGATTTCACTCTTCAGATCAATGCTGAGCCCTTTCTTGTTACGGTTCAGCTTGTTGAATTCACCCTGTCGGTTCCAATGTTCGTCTTTCGGGTCTCCTCCGGGATACATCCCTCGTGAGATCCGCATATCTCTCAGGCCACGAGCTGAGGCGACCTCCAGTTTCAGGACCTCTGCACCCATATCGCCCAATATGCGAGTGCCCAATGGACCTGCCCACACGTGGGTCAAGTCAAGAATCCGTACTCCAGCCAGTGGCCTATCCATTCTGCACGCTCTTGGGTTCGTCGTAGCGAAGTTGTTGCTGTGGCGTTGCCGGTACGTCACGAAAAGCGGAGCCGGGCATCCTGTGGGTGCCCCGACCAGGAATCACAACTTCCTGCCAGTAGTGTCGCGCCTTAAGGTGTTCGTCTGTCAAAACCTGGTCCAGCGTCATTGCGGCGCCAATCGGAATGCGATGCTTACGTTGTCCGAGTTCCAGACACTCAGCCATGGTATACCTGGAAAAGACCTCAGTAATGATTTCATCAAGTGCATCCACATTCTTCAGCCGTGCGGTATTAGTCGAGAAGCGCTTGTCTTTAAGAAGATCATCTCTGCCCAACATCGAAACAAGGGAGCGCCAGAAGGTAGGCACAACCGTCAGGTAGACGAGGCCGTCCTTGCACGGATAGAGGCTGACGGGATGTAAGTTGCCCATTCGGTTGCCGTGCCTGGTGCGAACCCGCTGTTGATGGGTCCACAGGACACTGGTCCACTGGGACAATGACAACACCGTCTCGAGCATGCTGACTTCGATGTCGCTGCAGGCGTCCGAAGATGAACAACTCGCCAGGGCAGCCATATAGGCGAACTGAGCTGACTGGTATTCAACATAGTACATCGGCAGGTTAAGTGGCGCCCTGTCCTCATCACCAATAATGTACGTGTACCCGCCCATTGCGAGCAGTACCGACCCGTTGCCCTGCCAGTTCCGATACGGGCCATCGATCCCAAATGGGGTGATGCTCACGCGAAGACTTCCAGGAAAGGTAGACCACGCCAGGGTGTCCAGTTGACGGGGTAGCAGATCGGTTACCACGACATCAGACTCGTCCGCCAGCCTTCTCAGCAGTTCCTCTCCTGTATCCGCAAAATAGTCCAGTGCAAGTCGTTTTTTGCCGGAATGCAGGAAAACATCAAGGGACAACTCGATATCATCCAACGCCCCTGGACTCGGTAAGTCAACACGAATGACTTCTGCACCGTACTGTCGAAACAGACGACCACAGTATCCTGCTGAAACGTTGTCACCAAACTCCAGAACTCGCATCGTTGCCCTGTCAATCCAAAAAAAGAAGATTCTACAATGACCTCGGCCCAGTTTCATCGTCTCCTGCGCGCAAGGTGACCAGAACAAAGATATAGTCTATGGTAATGTCAGGCAGATCAGGAGAGTCAGATATGAAGATTGCGTTGCAGTCCAGTCCATTTAATCGCGCCGACCTGTTTGAGGCTGCCGGCTTTGATGTTGTAGAGGGTCGTTGCCGCACAGAAACTGATCTGGCTGCATTGCTGCAGGATACTGATGGCGCGCAGGTGACCACGATGCCATTAACTTCCCGGGCAGTGATGGAGGCTTGTCCGAAACTCAAGGTTGTGAGTCGGATGGGCGTTGGCGTTGACTCCATTGATCTGGATGCAGCAACGGAAATGGGCATACTGGCGTGCAATGTGCCAGGTGTAAATACCGCAGAAGTGGCAGATCACGCGGTGGCGATGCTACTGGCGCTTACCCGCAGAATAATCGACGCAGTACGTACAACCCGCGAGGGTGCATGGGGATCTGATGGTCGCCTCACGGTTGAGTACATGCAGACAGTTCGACGTATTGCCGCTCACACGGTCGGTATCATTGGCTTTGGTGACATCGGTCGGGCTTTCGCGAACCGAATTCGGGGTTTCGGTCCGGCCAGGATAATTGCTTGTGATCCCTATGTAGAGCAGTCGACGGCTGACCTTTACGGCGTTCAGCTGGTGAGTCTTGAGGAGTTGCTGACCAACGCGGACTACATCACTATCCATACCTCGCTGACGCAAGAAACGCGACATCTCATCAATGAGAAGACGCTGTCGTTGATGAAGCCGACGGCATTACTTGTTAATACATCCCGGGGACCGGTTGTCGATGGGACAGCTCTGGCCCGGTCTCTGGAGAAGAAAGAGTTGGAAGCTGCAGCCCTGGATGTCACTGAAATCGAGCCAATGGACGCTCAGGATCCGTTACTTTCGTTGCCGAATGTCATGGTCACGCCCCATCTTGCGGGCTTCTCACCGACATTCCTGGAGGAATGCCCAATCCGTCAGGCGGAGAACATCATCCGGGTGTTAGCGGGCGAAGCACCCCATGGTCTGGCCAATCCAGAAGTCATCAAGACTATCGCTGTGATGCGTGCCACGGCGCCCGGTCGCTGGCAGGGGGTACCGGATTTTTCAACGGCACTGGCGGTTTAGGCTCTTATTAGTGACATGACGGAACAAAGTCATGAGAGTTAATGCCGACGCACCAAAAGCTGGCCGCATCCGTGTGCCGCAAATGGGCAACTGGGATAATTTCAATCCGGTTACTGAAAAAGGACAACTTGCCGCAGGTATCGGCTTCTGGGACCGGGATCAGAATCTGCTTAGATGTGCTGGTCAGGAGGGCTTAAGGAGGCAGACCTCGGTGTGGTAAGGTGGTGCGTTGTCCCGACTCAAACGAGGACCAGTTAGCTACTGAGGCGACTTGGGTGACGACGCGGTTGTATCTGCTAATGAGGAACGCGGGAATTTGTGACTTGACGCGATTGCGGCCAGTGGACAGTTCTGGACAGTGGGCTTCACTGGTGAGACTAGGAGGCTGTCCGAGAACAGACTGACCTACTGCGGACAAGCCTGATTGGCCATATTTTCCGCTTATTTTCGTTTAATATGTACAATATTTGCCTCAAATAACCAAAAAATATGACTCAATCAGTCTCGCCCTCGCTACGGTCGCAGTTCTCGGACAGCCTCCTAGCGGGTATCTGATGAAATCGACGAGTGTGATTCGACTTGCCATGTTGCTGGTGACTTCCCTTGTACCATCGGGTCTGCTGGCTGAGGACCGGGTAGACCTGTTTGGCCCGGTCGGCGATATTCACTACCAGCACGCCCATGGCTTCCTTGCCGAGCCGGTCTACGATAAGGATTTCCCTCACTTTGACTTCGTCAACCCGGACGCCCCAAAAGGCGGAAGAATACGGGTTCCGCAGATGGGGAACTGGGACAATTTCAATCCGGTCACTGAAAAGGGCCGGTTAGCTGCCGGGCTCCGATTCTGGTCCCTGGATCAGAACCTGCTGCTTGACTCCCTGATGGTGCCGGCCCTGGATGAACCCGCCACACTCTATGGCAGACTGGCTGAGGGAATCGCAGTGTCGCCCGACAACAGCTGGGTCGCCTTCAAGCTACGAGATGATGCCCGCTGGCATGACGGCGAGCCCATTACTGCCGACGATGTTATCTTCAGTTTCGATTTCTATGCCTCGGACGCAGAGCCCGGTATTGTGATCACATTCAAACCATATAGCATCGAAAAACTGGGACCACGGGAGTTTCTCTTCCGGATACCCGAGGCATTCCGAACCGACCCTTCGGTGCCCATTCGCCTTGGAGGACTCATCGTTCTGCCCAGGCACTACTGGGAAGCGCGTGACCTGACAAAGACCACAGCGGAACCACCGCTCGGCTCAGGCCCGTATCGGATCGGTCAGTTTCAGATTGGCCAATGGGTCGAATTCGAGCGGGTGCCGGACTACTGGGGCAAGGATCTCCCGGTCAACGTGGGACGATATAATTTTGATGTGGTCAAGTATGACTATTTTCAGGATGACCAGGTCCAGACCGAAGCCGTCAAGGGGAACCTCGTGGATGTCCATGTCGAAAATGTACCGCGCACGTGGTTTGACTCCTACGATATTCCGGCACTTAAAGACGGCATGCTGATAAAGGAAGAGCTTAGGCTCGCCCGGCCCGCAGGTTTGTGGTGGCCGATCTTCTGGAACATGGAGCAGCCCCGATTCCAGGACCTCCGGGTGAGGAAAGCCCTGTGGCTTTTGAACGATATGGAGTGGAGTAATGGTCGATCCTATGGCTTCTGGGGTCAGGCGACGAGTTTCTTTCATGATTCCGAACTGGCTGCCACGGGCATGCCCAGCGAGCGCGAGCTTCAACTGCTGGAACCGCTCCGTGGCCAGGTCCCGGCTACGGTGTTCACCCAGCCCTATGAGCCGCAGCCCAATGCTGGCCAGGGCTGGTCCCGTGAGAACCTTCTTGAGGCGGCCCGGCTGCTGGAGGAGGCTGGCTGGGTTTTCAAGGACAATACTTTGGTGCACAGTGTCACAGGGGAGCCGTTTGAGATTCGCTTTCTGGCAGTCTCTCCCGCGGTGGGAAACTCTTTTGTTCCCTTGTCCCGCCTGCTCAAGCGGCTTGGAATCGAGACATCCATCAAATCGCCCGAGTTCAGCAACTGGCTGAACCGGATGCGCTCGGGGGACTTCGACGCAGCGGCCAAGGGGTTCCAGCCGGACAATATGCCCACGCTCCTGATCAAGAATTCGTTTGTGAGTGAGCAGGCCGGGAAAGCCTACGGCTCCAACTGGTCGAATCTCAAGGACCCGGCCATTGATGCTCTGATTGCTGCCATCACAGAAGCAGAAACCTGGGACGACTACGTTGCAGCGATTCGCGCGTTCGATCGGGTCATGCTGCACAACTACTACTGGCTTCCAATGATGTCCAAAACCCGCCATGCGATTGTCTACTGGAACAACTATGGCCAGCCGGAACATGATCGACTGCTGCGGCTCGCATTTGTTGACCTATGGTGGTGGGACGACGAAAAGGCGGCCGCGGTGAAACGGTATCGGGATACCGACTGATGGCTGTCTATCTGTTCAAGCGGCTGCTGCTCGTGATCCCGACCCTGTTTGGCATCATGGTGATCAATTTCACCATCATCCAGTTTGCACCTGGTGGCCCCATGGAGCAGGCGATTGCCCGCATGACCGGGCTCGGAAATATGTCCACAACGGCATCCGTATCCACCGCGGGGTCCATGGGGCCTGCGTCTGAAAGCGCGTATTCCGGCGCGTCAGGGCTTGACGCGGAGATGATCGAGCGGCTGGAGAAGCAGTTCGGGTTCGACAAGCCTGCCCACGTCCGCTTTCTGGAGATGATGGGCAACTACCTTACCCTGGATTTTGGCTTCAGCTATTTTCAGGATAAGCAGGTGGTGGAACTGGTACTGGAGCGTTTGCCGGTTTCCATGTCCCTTGGGCTCTGGTCGCTGCTGCTGATATACAGTATCTCCATACCGCTGGGCGTGGCCAAATCCGTCAGCGACGGTCAGTCCTTTGATATCTGGACCAGCATGCTGATTTTCACGGCCTATGCGATCCCCGGGTTTTTGTTCGCCATCATTCTGATTGTGTTCTTTGCCGGCGGATCGTATCTGGACTGGTTCCCCCTCCGGGGACTGGTCTCGGAAGATTTTGAGGCAATGGGCTTGTTTGATCGCGCCAAAGACTATCTTTGGCACCTGGCGTTGCCGCTGACCGCGCTCACGATCGGCGGCTTTGCGACGCTGACCATGTTGACCAAGAACAGCTTTCTGGAGGAATTGAACAAGCAATTTGTGCTGACGGCGAGGGCAAAAGGGTTGTCGGAAGGCCGCATCCTGTATGGCCATGTGTTTCGCAATGCCATGCTGATCATCATCGCGGGCTTTCCGGCGGCTTTCGTTGGCATCCTGTTTACCGGGGCCCTCCTGATCGAGGTCATCTTCTCGCTGGAGGGGATCGGCAAGCTGGGCTACGACGCCATCGTCAAACGTGACTATCCGATTCTGTTCGGCACGATGTTCAGTTTTACATTGATTGGTCTCGTGATGCAGATCATCGGTGATATGTGCTATGCGCTGGTTGACCCGCGCATCGACTTCGAAACCAGGGAATAGCCATGCTGACCCCGCTCAATCAGCGCCGTATCGCCAATTTCAAGGCCAACAAGCGCGGCTACTGGTCGCTGAAAATCTTTGCCGTGCTGTTTCTGATATCTCTGTTCGCAGAATTCATTGCCAACGACAAACCCATCGTCATGGTGCTGGATGATGAAGTCTATTTCCCCGTCTGGTTCATGTATACCGAGGAAGAACTGGGTGGAGTACTCAAGACCGAGGCCTACTATCGCGGCCAATTCATGGCGGAGCAGATCAACGAACGTGGTTGGGCCATCTGGCCGATCATCCCCTTCAGCTACAACACCATCGACTGGGACCTGGAACCACCGTATCCCCATCCGCCAAACAGCGAGCACTGGCTCGGTACCAGCGGCGGCAGCAATGACATCGTGGCGAAGCTGCTCTATGCGTTCCGCCTATCGGTGATCTTCGGCGTTTCGCTGACCATCATCACGTCGTCCATTGGGGTGATGGTAGGCGCACTGCAGGGCTATTTCGGAGGCAAAGTAGATCTGATCGGGCAGCGCGTGGTTGAGGTCTGGTCGGGCCTGCCGGTGCTGTTTTTGCTCATTATTCTGGCGAGCGTTGTCGAGCCGAACGTATTCTGGCTGCTGGTAATACTCTCGTTGTTCAGCTGGATGACGCTGGTGGGAGTGGTCCGCGCGGAATTCCTGCGCGCGCGGAACTTCGAATTTGTCCGGGCTGCCCGCAGTCTCGGGGTCAACAACAGGACCATCATGGTACGACATGTGTTGCCGAACGCCATGGTGGCGACGCTCACCTATATTCCCTTTATACTGAATGCTTCCATTACCACCCTGACGGCGCTGGACTTCCTCGGATTCGGTCTCCCTCTGGATTCACCGTCATTCGGGCGTCTGCTGTCGGAGGCCAAGGCTAATCTGACGGCACCATGGATTGGCCTGTCAACCTTCCTGACCCTCGCGGTGATGTTGATCCTGTTAATTTTCATAGGTGAGGCGATACGGGATGCGCTGGACCCACGTAAGGCTACCGGTGCCGCAAATCCGGTGCCCGCACCGGCCTGATGATGGCGATATGGATTGGTTTGTAACCGTGGCTCTCTGGGTTACACCATTGGACGGTGCCCGAAGAACGGGCGGGCTCACGGGCGCGCTGCCGCGACGGCCGCTTCGATGTCCTGACGCGGTAGCCCAGCCTCATCGTCGCATAGCATCCTGACCACGTCATGCAATTCCCGGAGGGTAAGTGCCGCATGTACATTCGTCGCCCTTGCAAAGGCCTCCGCCGATTGAACCTTGTCGTCTCTCGCTCTCAGGTCACGGACAAACGACGGTACGATGCAAGTCAACATAGCCCAGCGTTCTTCGCCAGAGACATTAAGCTCTGGCGGTGCCCGGTGATAGGTGCGCGAGTCATAGAGGATGCCTGATCCGGCAGCACACGGAACCTGGACAACGTCCTGATGCGGGCCTACTCCAGCGACTGTCGGCACCGCGTTCATCTCGGTCGGCGGCGGGGTGTCGAACTCGTGAGAACCCAGCACAAACTGGGTGGCGCCCCTCTCCGGTGTGAAATCCGTTAGCGCGATATTGAACTGCATCCCCAGCCTGTCCTTACGTCGCTTCCAGTCCGGGAACCTTGGTCTGATTGATGCGTCGAGCTTCTCAAACTCATCCGGACCGAGCATGAACGTGTGAGCATCGGTCTCGCTCGTAAGGGGATAGGGGTAGTCAGCGTGCCAGCCGCCCGGCATGACATGTGAATTCTCTTCTGTCTTCTCCGCCGGTCTGAGGATGGAGATTCCCGGACACTGACAGTAGTGGACAGCATCGACGCCGAGGTATTTCTCAATCAGCCACAGCGAGACCGGGTGCATCAATGCCTGGGCCACCGCGGGTGTCATACCGAGAAAGCTCTCACCCTTGTCCATCAGGGATCGCGCATGTATGACGTTGTCGTTGGACTTGTACGGGCGGAGGTCCTGGGCCGCCTTTAGCTGCGCCTCCTTTTCGGCGCCGTCTTTCCTCACTCTATTGACGTTCGAATTCAGGTTCGAAAGCATCGCAGGACTCAACAGGTTCTCAACAACGGTCCACCCCTGCGTTTCAAGTTCCGCCAGGTAGGCCGACGGCAGTCGGGCTGGCGCCGCGCGCTCCGAGAACACCAGCTGACCCTGCAGACCAGCCTGTTTTTGCGCGTCGCCCGCCAGACGGCATTTTCGCAGCACAAGTTGGCTGGCACCGGGCCCGAATGCGGCGTCGATCGCCGCCGTCTCGTCCTGGGCTGGGGGCGCGCCAGTCGGCTCGACCTCCACCTCGCGCCCAGTCGCGGCGTTCTGGAGCGTTGACTCACTCGCCCACTCCCATACGCAGCTGTCGTCGCAGTGCGGACGAAGCCCTAAGCTGTTTCCCTCAGTCTCATCACACAGGTGGAGGCCGGTGGCTTCACTCGCCAATAGAATATAGCGGTGCATAAAATCCTCTAAAACCAATGCCCGTGTCTGTCGTTCGTGGCAATCTTGCGATGCCATTCGCGGCGATCAGCCCCCTCAACTACGGTGCTGGCGAATCGCGGTGTTCAGTCCTTTTACTATAAGGCATTCCCAGAATTTTTACCAACCGATCTGCGGAGTATGGCGTACTCTGAAGTCGTGCTCGCCCCCGGCAATCGGCACCGAGCAGGCACGCTTGAGATGCGCGTAGCTGTCACGAAGCGCATATCGTCGGTTATCTTCACGGTACTCTCCTGCTTCCTATCGTTGGATGCCAACGACTCGGCTAGTTAATCAAGTGAGCTTTGAGCACATCCTCGTCAAATTCGACACCCAAGCCCGGGCCGGTTGGTGGCACGATATAGCCGTTTTCGAATACCAGCGGCTCTTTGAAGATCTTCTTGTGTAACGGACCCTGGTTGGCTTCCTGAATAAGAAAATTTGGTGAACAGGTATCGATTTGGATCGCGGCCGCGGCGGCCACCGGCCCACAGTACATGTGGGGTGCAATCAAGGCGTAGTGGGCTTCCGCCATTGCGGCGATCTTTTTTGACTCTGTTATTCCGCCACATTGACCCACATCAAGCTGGATGATCTGAGCCGCCTGCTTCTCCAGTACTTCCGAGAACTCGTACTTGGTAACCAGTCGTTCACCGGTGGCGATGGGAATGCTGGTGTGTGCGGCTACCCGGGCCATTTCATCGATGTTCTCAGGCATGACGGGTTCTTCAAACCAGAAGGGATTGTAGGGTTCCAGACAGTGGGCCACACGGATGGCGCTGTAGGTGGGCATCTGCCCGTGCGTGCCGATACCAACTTCGAGTTTGTTACCCACCGCTTTGCGAATGCTTTTGAAAATCGTTTCCGCCTTCTCGATTTCCCAGATGGGAATATCCCGAACCGGATGCACAGGCATGAAAGGATCGATCTTGCAGGCAGAATTACCTTCCTCGAGCAGTTGCAGCGCCACATCACCGGCTTTTTCCGGATGTTTATCCAGGTCTACGTTCGGCATATACGCATAGGCCCGTAGTTTTTCGTGATACTGCCCCCCAAGTAGATTGTAGATCGGTTGATTGGCAATCTTACCGGCGATATCCCACAAGGCCATGTCGATGGCGCTGATCACCGGCGTCGCGAACAGGCTGGGGTGCCGCAGATCGTGATGGGTACCATACATCCTGTCCCAGATCAGTTCGATGTTCATCGGATTCTGGCCGATAACGAACTGACCCGCGAATTGCTCAATGAGACTAATCTGGGATTTGAGGTCGTCCAGATGATTCGAGTAGGAACTACCCGCGATGCGTTCGCCAATACCGGTGATGCCTTCATCGGTCAATAGTTCGAGAAAAAGAAAATACCGACCACCGATGTATGGCTTCTCCGCCTCCACCACCATGGTTCGAACGTCTGTGATTTTCATGTTCGCTCCTGCTCTGTCACACGCATAATAGTATCAAGAGTTCTAAGAAGAATATAGAAAAACGATTGGCGACATCCTGCCCCATCGCCCATCGCTTCACGCCACCGTGGCCACTCGCCAAAACCAAAATTGATCGCGCCGTTGTCCGTCTGCCACAGGGGGCCGGGGGCTCCTTGAAACTGCAGACCAGTGGGCTCCTATTGATCCGGGCTGGTGTTCGCACTATGGTACGCGGCTTCATGAGCAAATCAGGGGCACTCGAGATACGACATCTATTTCTCAGTCTGATGTGTATTGGCTTTTCCGCGACGGCCTCAGAACCCGAACCGAATCCGATCGCCTACGACCACGCGTACGCGTTTCTCTCGTGCCTCGGTAAAAAGGTAACGCCCCACCACGCCACGAAGACACTGCAGGGTCGGCAGATCCAGATAGATTACGGTATCTGCCGCACAGATTCGCCGTGGGATCGCATACCTTCACGTCGCTATGGCGCGAAGTGGGACGCCACGTTGGTAGCCGAATTTTGACCCAGACGGCAGGTTGGTGTACCATAGGCCATAGGTGCCCTTAACACTGATCTGACTTACAGGGGGAGCCAAATGGCGCACGATATATTGATTGAGAATGGGATGATCGTCGATGGGACGGGAGCAGAGCCGACACCCGGCAACGTCGCCATTTCAGACGGCGTTATCACCGCGGTGGGTGAAACATCCGGCGAAGCCAAGGAAGTAATCAATGCTGATGGCAACCTCGTAACGCCCGGTTTCGTTGACCTGCATACCCACTTTGATGCACAGATCGGCTGGGATCCCATGCTCACACCGGTGAGCTGGCACGGTGTTACCACCGTGTTGATGGGCAACTGCGGCGTTACCTTCGCGCCCTGCAAACCAGATGACCGCGAGATTATCGCGGCCATGATGGAATCGGTTGAGGACATCCCTCGTGAAGCCATTCTGAGCGGGCTGCCCTGGAATTGGGAAAGTTACGGCGAGTATCTCGACACGGTGGAGTCAATGAATCCTGCTATCAACATGGCAGGGATGGTGGGTCATTGCGCGTTGCGCTACTACGTGATGGGTGATCGCAGTGTCACAGATCAGCCAACCAGCGATGAACTTGAACAGATCGTGTCAATTGCCGGACAGTCTGTGCGCGATGGCGCTGTCGGATTTTCTACCAATCGATTCCTGGGCCACCGCATGCCGGATGGTCGGCATATTCCGGGTACGCATGCCGAACACGATGAGGTGGAGGCTATCGCCCGTGCCGTAGGTGAAGCTGGTGGGATCATGCAAAACGTCAACAACTTCGGCGGAGACTTCGGCGGTGAAAGAGAATTGCTCCGTAAGCAGGGCAACGCCACACGTGTGCTATTCAGTACCACGGCTGGCGACAGGGACACCTCCGGTAAGAAGGTCACGTCCATGATTGAGGAACTGAATGCCGAAGGTCTCGATATCAACATGATTTCCGTACCGCGCAGCACGGGCGGCATTGTTGGCCTCGCCTGTGGGCTTCCCTGGACTTCCGAGACGTGGAAGAAACTGGACGCGATGATGCCTGAGGATCGGCTGAAGGCGATTCAGGACACGGATTTCTGTAACAAACTGATCGAGGAAGCAAAAACGCTGCCACCAACCGGCAAGCCCGGAACGCCGGTACGACCGGCGACAGACCTGTTCTGGATGGGCGATGAGGAACAACCGGATTATCTTGGTGGACCGGAGCGCAGTCTCGCCTCGCTGGCGGAGCAGGCTGGGGAGCATACCTCGGAAACCTTCCTCAAAATGGCAAAGGAAAGCAATGGCAAGGCGTTGTTTACGCACCGGATGTTCAACAAGAACCTGAAGGCTATATCGAACCTCTTTGATTGTGACTACTGCCTGCCAAGTCTTGGTGATGCAGGCGCCCACGTGAGCCAGGTGATGGATTCCGGCTGGGCGACGTTTGTCCTCTCATACTGGACGCGGGACCTGGGGAAATACTCAGTTGGCGAAGCGGTGCGGCGGATCACAGCAGCACCGGCACGAGTCATCGGGCTGAAAGATCGAGGCACTTTGGCGGCTGGCCAACGCGCCGATATCAACGTCCTGAATCTGGAATCGCTTGCCGAGAAGATGCCCGAGATTGTGCACGACTTCCCGGGCGGTGCACCGCGCTTCATTCAGCGTGGCAAGGGTTATCAGGCAACGATCTGTAACGGTACCGTCACATTACGAGATGATGAGCTGACCGGTGCACGTGCGGGTAAGGTACTGCGCAACGGCGCATGACTCGAACGATTCGCGGAGTTAGCCGTCCGTTGTGGACGATACAAGGACGAATAAACACCCTTTTCCGTCCTTCAGAAAAGTACCGTCATCCTTGGGGGTTTGTCAGCAAGCCTCTCCAGCTGATCCAAACCAATACCACGAGCACGACCCGCATGCGATTAACGGCTGGGGAGTATTTGACGGGTACCGGCATTAGGATAACAGTGTACTTAATTTCCACTCACGTAGTAACTTCGACGCAAACTATCATCATCGAACCGATGTAGGCCGGTAAGGACTCGAATCGTATCGCTTGTTACTCTGTGCGCCTACTGACACGTGATTTCGAAAAGCCAGGAGAAGAACATGGAATACGACACCATCACCTATGACCGGTATGGAACCAATGATCAGATCGGCCGTATTACCCTGAACCGCCCGGAGAAGCTCAACGCACTGAGTGGTGAATTACTGGGAGAGCTGGAAGTGGCCCTGGCAAAAGCGGCCTGGGACGATGATATCCGGGTCATTGTTATCAGAGGCTCCGGCCGTGGTTTTGGCGCCGGTTACGACCTGTCCGGCGCGGGCGGTGCCGATGCCCCGACACAATCTCGGCTGACGCGGTCGCGTCAGGGGTTGCAGGAAGGCGCCAGACGTCAGATGTTCTTGTTCAACCTGCCGAAAGTCACGATTGCACAGGTACATGGTTATTGTCTCGCCGGCAGTTGCGAATACGCCATGATGACCGATCTCATTATCGCGGCGGATGACGCCAAAATCGGCCACCCGGGGATCAGGGGACTCGGACATCCACGCAACTCCTGCATGTGGCCAATGATTATAGGCTTGCGCAAGGCGAAAGAACTGATGTATACGGGCGATCAACTGAGCGGCAAGGAGGCAGCCGAAATCGGTATGGTCAACAAATCCGTACCAGCCGATCAGTTGGAAGCTGAAGTTACTCGACTGGCTGAGCGGATTGCCAATCAGTCTGCCGACGCCCTTGCCGTCCACAAAGAAGCCATGAACCGCTGGTACCAGGCCATGGGTATGGAGTCATCGATAATGGCCGCCGCTGATTATGACCACATTTATCAGGAGACTGAGAGCGCCGCGGAGTTCTGGGGGAAGGTGCGAAACGAAGGCCTGAAAGAAGCGTTTACCTGGCGCGACAGCCGTTACCAGGATCTGCGCGGAAGTAAGTCGTAGGCTCCCGTGTAAACGGAAGTCTCCTCTTGGGGCACGGCTCGGGAAATCAGCGGAATTTAAAAGTCCGAATCTGAAAAGGCTTGAAAACCAGCGGCGCAGAGCCATCCACTTAACGGGTTCAACCCTGGTGCTTTCAGTCCTGGAAACACTAACGGACCCTGGTTCAGCGCAAGCGCCTCAGCAATCACGTCCGAATTCAAAAATGCCTGTTGATGGGGATACTTTAGCACTTCATTCGCTCCGCGCTGCACATGACGTTATGCCAGGGAGAGGTTCCCTAACTGGTTTTACAAGTGGCTGAGCAATGACAGACTTCGACAATGAAACTGCGCTGGCGTCTGAAGGCTGTATTGGTCACGCGAGCCAGTCGGTATACTGGTATTATCGGGTTTGAATAAGGCAGGAGAAACATTTTGGCAACAACAACGCGTGCCGCGGTAAAGGTAGAACATGGGCAGCCGCTGGCAGTTGAAGAGATTATTCTGCAGGATCCAAAGGGGCCAGAAGTATTGGTGGAGTATTTCGCCACGGGGATCTGTCATTCTCAGCTTACTCAAATTAACCATCCAGCAGTAAGACCCCCAAGTTTGCTTGGGCATGAGGCTACCGGGGTTGTCCTCAAAGTCGGCAGCGAAGTGACACATATCAAGGAAGGAGACCATTGCATCGTCACCTGGGTGCCTCGCGATATCAACGTCAACAGCCCCGCGCTACCCCCGACCAGTTACGAGTTCCGTGGCGAAAAGCGCCAGGCTGGCGTTAACACCTGGTCGGAGCATGCGCTTATAAATGAGCAACTGGTGGTACCGCTTTCGAATCAGGTTGAAACGGTAGCGACCTCCATCGTTGGTTGTGCGACGGTCACCGGCGTAGGCGCTGTGCTGGGTTCTGCCAAGGTACAAAAAGGTCAATCGGTCGCCGTCATCGGTGTGGGCGGTGTGGGCATCAATGTGATTGTGGGCGCGAAGATCGCCGGCGCCGATCCCATCATTGCCGTTGACCTGACCGACGACAAGCTGGATTTTTCGAAGGAGTTTGGCGCGACGCATACGGTAAACGCAAGTGAGACTGACGCGGTAGAGGCCATCCACGAGATCACGGGCGGCGGTGCTGACTTTGCCTTCGATGCCATCGGTGGCCCGGTCACTACGCCGCAGATTCTGGCCGCCGTTAAATCGGGCCGTATAGGTGCTGCAAGGGGTGGAACTGCCGTTGTAGTTGGCGCCACGATGGAGCCAATCAAGCTCCCGCCGGTTGCTTTTCCCAGTGGCGAGAAGCACCTGATCGGGTCTATCGGCGGGTCCAGCCACCCCGCCGTTGACTATCCCCGGTACATTGACTGGTTTCAAAGTGGCGAACTGCCACTCGACAAAATGATCACCACCATCTACTCAGGCCTCGATGAAATCAACGAAGCTGTATGCGCACTGAAGAATGGTGAAATACTTGGGCGGTCGATTTTGGTTTATAAATAGGTGTGGGCTTCACAGCGATGAGCATGACGCTAAGAGGGCAGACTTCTGTTGTCGGTATTGGTGAAACTGAATACTTCAAGCACGGTGAATCTCCGGACGCAGAATTCAAACTTGCCCTGAAAGCGATACTGGCTGCCTGTGCGGATGCCGGCATTGACCCCAGGGACATAGATGGTTTCGCATCCTATAGTAATGACCGAAACGACCCATCTCACCTTGCTGCGGCCCTCGGCTGTCGAGAACTCAGGTTCTCGAATATGCAATGGGGGGGTGGTGGTGGCGGCGGTTCCGGTGCAATCGCCAATGCCGCTGCGGCAATCCACAGTGGACTCGCAGAGACGGTAGTCGTTTTTCGGGCCCTTGTACAAGGACAGTTCGGGCGCTTCGGGCAGGGCTCCACCAGTAATAAGGTCTCCGGTGACGGCGCCTACACGACGCCTTTCGGTTTAATGTCACCTGCGCAGAAGTTCGCGATGAAGGTCGTGCGATTTATGCATGACCAGGGTGTTGAGCAGTCGGCACTGCGCGCGATATCACTGGCATCCTATCACCATGCCCAGAGTAACCCTCGTGCAGTCATGTATGGCAGACCTCTCGATGAAGCTACTTACGATGCGTCACGCTGGATCGTCGAACCGTTCCACCTGTTTGACTGCTGCCAGGAAAATGACGGGGCGGCGGCTATGATTCTAAGGTCCACCGACCGGTCAAAAGATACAACTGAGAAACCGGTACCACTGCTGTCTGCAACGGCTGGTTCACACTATCGAGCAGGTGCTTCCGTACACAATACCCCGGATTATGCGACCTCAACCTTCAAAACCGTGGCGCCAAGACTGTACGAAATGGCCGGTGTGTTGGCGGCGGACGTTGACGTACTTCAGAGTTACGAGAATTTTACCGGCGGTGTGTTAATGAGTCTGGTTGAACATGGGTTTTGTGAGCCAGATGAATGCAACGAGTTCTTCGTTAAAGAACGCTTCATGGCTTCGTCCGGTGATCTGCCCCTTAACACGAGTGGCGGTAATCTGGCTGAGTGTTATATGCATGGCCTGGGACTTAACATTGAGGCAGTTCGGCAGATCCGTGGTGAGTCTACCAATCAGGTCGATGACCCGGATATCTCCATGGTGATTTCGGGACCCATGGTGACGCCCGTGAGCGCAAGCATTTTTGGTAGTGAGGCGACACTATGAGCGAGTTCTATTTGCATGATGGTTTGCCCCAGCCGGCACCAACGTCATTGGATGCACCCTTCTGGTCGGGTTTGCAGATCAACCTGCTATTACTGCAACACTGTGAGCACTGCCGACGATGGCAGTGGGGACCAGAATGGATCTGTCATCACTGCCACAGTGAAGACGTCGTTTTTGAAGAAGTAGCACCAGATGGTTTGGTCTATAGCTACGAGCGCGTCTGGCACCCGGTACATCCGGCACTCAAAGAGCAGGGACCCTACATTGTGGTACTGGTGGAAATACCGAAAGCCGGCAATGTAAGGCTGATCGGCAACCTGCTGGGAGACCCTGAGCAGACCGTTGCTATCGGTGGGCCGGTTCATGGCGTTTTCGAACACCACGAGCAAGGGGGATATACGCTGCTGCAATGGCAGATTGCGTAATACCTTCTCGATCTTCTCCCGGAGATAACGATCCCCGGATTTTCCTGACCGCGCCTAGGGGATTTTTATGACTGGGGGTACTACAGGCACTGGATCTCATGACACCAAACGAGTACCTTCAATATCGACGTGCTGCCTGATTTGTCTCATATGTATTGGACCGGCACAGACATAGTCGGACCTGACTACACTGTTACGGAACGCCCCTTAAACTCACTGCCAGAAAAGAATAGGAAACCACCATGCCGGAAAATCGACAAATACTCATTGATTCGCTGCCTGAAGATAAGATTGAAGCGTCAAATTTCCGCCTCGAAGCGAGCCCCATGCCGGCTCCCGATGATGGTGAGGTACTTTGCAGGACGCTCCTCATCACCGTTGCCGCAGGAAGACGGGCTTATATGCGAGGCAGTGCCCCTAACGATGTCATGTCTGGCCCCGGCGTTGCGCGCGTCACTCAGAGTAATAGCCCGGACTATAAAGATGGTGATCTGGTGTACTGCCTCCCCGGTTGGCAGGACTACAGCGTTCACAAACCAGAAGACCTGACGAAAATTAGTGACGATATCGATCTGCGGTATCACATGGGCGCACTTGGTAACAACGGTTTGACTGCCTACTGTGGCCTGCTTGTAGTAGGCGAACCGAAACCCGGCCACACCGTTGTGGTCAGTGCAGCAGCCGGGAGCGTGGGCCATCTGGTCGGTCAGATGGCAAAGATCAAAGGCTGCAGAACTGTCGGTGTCACCAGCACCCCGGAGAAATGTCGTCTGCTGGAAAATCGTCTTGGCTACGACGCCTCGGTTTCCTATCGGTCAGAGGATTTTCTACAGGAACTCGAAGCGGCATGCCCGGATGGCATCGATATTTACTTTGATAACACTGGCGGTGACATTCTGGCGGCTGCACTTGGCCGAATGAATAAACGTGGCAGGATTATCTGTTGTGGCGCTGTATCCGGGTACGACACCAGCAATCCTCCGGGAATTCCATCTAGGCTCCCTGTAATGCTGATTGCTAAAAGTATCCGTATGGAGGGATTTCTGATTGGTGAGTTTACCGACCGATATCCAGCCGCCAGAGATGAGATCAAAAGCTGGATACTTTCTGGCCAACTTAACCCACTAATCGACGAAATTGAAGGATTGGAAAATGCGCCATCCGCCTTTGTGGATTTGTTAGCTGGCGGTAATATCGGTACCCGTATGGTAAGAATAGCTGAATGAAACGTTACCTGAACATCTAAACAAGTCGAACGCTGCTCAATCCGTCATAACATTGAGAGGAGACACCCCATGAGCTGGTATCGGGCGCAGCGGGTCCTGGATGGCCTGGATTCCGGGGGGCCATGAGAACCGCGCCTGCGCACACACTCGGCGAGTGGCAACTCGGCCAGCGGCACGCCTTGGCTGTCGCTTCCCGGGGACGTAGGACTCACTGACCCAACCTGCTTGATCGGCATCGACCGAATCAGGCTCGGCTTTCGCTCAGCGCCGCATAGATCAGTGTCTTCAATTGCCGGCGGGTTGGATAGGCACTGGAGGGATAGACCTGGCTCATGAAGACACAGGTGATCGCTTCGACCGGGTCGACGAAGAAGGCGGTCGAATAGGCACCGCCCCAGTAATATTCGCCCAGGCTTGCAGGTATCAGCGTCTTGGCCGGATCGATGACCATCGAGAAACCGAGGCCGAACCCGGTCCCGGCACTGTTGCTTTCTAAAACCAGACCTCTAGACATTTCAGTAAGGTCGGCACCGCCGGGCAGGTGGTTGGTCCGCATCTGCCGCAGCGTCTTGGGGCTGACGATGCGCGCCCCGTCCAGCTCGCCGCCCTGCAGCAACATGGTAACGAATCGATGATAGTCGGCAATCGTGCCACACAGCCCAATGCCGCCGCTGTCGAACTGGCGACGGCGCGTCCACTTGCTGCCGGGTCCGTCCTCACCCTTCTGCGCTGGCTTGCCGGGGATATATCGATAGGCATCGACCAGCCGCTCGCCCTGCCCCTCGGCAACGCTGAAAGCGGTATCAACGATGCCCAGCGGGGCAAAGATATTCTGCTCGAAATACTCGCCCAGCCGCATGCCCGAGATGCGCTCGACACAAACGCCCAGCACATCGGTGGCGACCGAGTAGTTCCAGCCCTGCCCCGGCGCTGCTTCGAGCGGTAAGCCCGCAAGAATACGGATGAATTCGTCACTATCGTGCGAGCTTCCGATGGAATCGAGATCGTGATCGCGATAGGCCGCGTCGACGCTGGTCCGGTTCTGCAAGCCGTATGTCAGCCCCGACATATGCGTTAGCAAATCGACGAAACGCATCGGGGGAGCGGGTGTGCCCGGTGCGAAGGGGATCGATCCGCCACCACCGGCATAAAGTTTGAGGTCACAGCGAATTCGGGGAGCACCTTGGTCACCGGCTCTTCCAGCGCGACCTTGCACTGTTCGACCAGCTGCATAAAGGCAATGGAGGTGACCGGCTTGGTCATGGAGGCGAGGCGGAAAATGGCATCGTCGCGCAGAGCCTCGCGTCCCTCGCCCATCCGGCCCTGCCGATTGTAGTAAACCGGCTGGCTGTCACGCGCGACCACCAGTTGGGTCATCGGCAACCGCCCGCTATCGACATAGCCCTGCTGCAGGAACGACCCGATCCGGGCCAGGCGATCGGGGTCAAAACCAAGCTTGCGTGCATCCTGACATTCGAACGGTTCGGTCATCGTCTCTCCCTTGTGACCAGGGCGCTACGCGAACGGGTCGGTGCCGGTCAGGGCGAACGACCGCAGGTGCTCGCTGCGATCAATGCTCTCCCGGAAGGGGAACGGCGAATGCAACCCCAGCACCCGGTCGAGCTCGGTCGTCTTGTAGTCGCCGATCTCGACGTCGTAGCGCTTTTGGTACGTGCGGATGACGGCGTCGCGCAGGCGAGCGGTCCACGCCTCGTCGACACCAAGCTTTTCGGGGGGCACGACCGTGAAGCCGTACATCTGCAGCTCGAGCGCATGCTGAGTGACGTCGTAGCGCGCGATGTCGGTCATGAGGCTATCGAGGTTAGGCGACATGTTGATTGCGGCTATGTTCATGATGAATTGTCTCCACTGGCGGCGATCAGTTCTGCGGGTTGTAAAGCAAATTCTTCGATCATGTCGGCAGCATAGGTAATTCTGCCGGTCAGCTCTTTTGCATCACCATAAACCAGTCGCAAGCAGGCTTCCGCCATGTGTTCAATGGGTGTAATACGCTCTGCCGGCGTTTCGTCGGTGATGAACTTATGGTGCATCACGCCAGGCGTTGCCACGATGCCCGGTGAGATGACGTTGACGCCAATGTTCTTATCGTACACTTCTGACGCAAGGCCGGTGGTAAATCGCTCCAGAGCGGCTTTGCACATCCCGTACACCGTCATCCCTCTACCACCAGCATCCTTGGCCGGATGCAGTGCTGCGCGGGATGAAATATTGAGTATCCAACCGGATTGACGCGATATCATCGACGGTAAAACAAGTTGGGCAAGGTGGAACGCGCCATACACCTGTACTTCCATCATCAGGCGATATCTTTTTTCCGTAAAGTCTGCAATATGAATGGTATAAGTGACCGCGGCGTTATTAACCAGAATGTCCACGGGACCATAGATCTCTTCGGCTTCACTGATCAGGTTGCTCCGATCTTCGGCGATCGCCAGATCCGCTCGTACGGCATGGGCCTCACCGCCGGCGTCGGTAATGCGCTGTACGACCGAATTGATACTGCCGGGCAAAAAATGATCGCCGTCTGCGACGGTTCGGGCAGTAACGACCACCCGCGCACCTTCCTGGGCATAGCGATAAGCAAGTGCTTCACCGATACCACGACTGGCGCCCGTGACAACGGCTACTTTACCTTCGAGGAGGCCATTTTTGTTGATACTTGCGGTCATACAAAAGTCCAAAACTGAGTGTCGCCGGATCTATAGCACCGTTGACCCCGTGGATAAAAATAAGACCCCAGGACACACATCGCCACCTAACGGCGTCGTTAGGTAGGGCTGATCAGTCAATTCACAGGATGGAATCAGTAAGCCGCGGCGCGCATGAAGCGTACATTCTGTTGCAGATACGCTTTCGGGTTGGGATGCGCGGCCCAGATCTCGCGCCACTCGACAGAGCCAAAGACCTTGCCGAACCTCGCGTCGCGATCAGCCTTGCTCGCCCAGCGGATAATCCAGCATACGTTGGCCTGGCCGTTTTCGGAAACCTGTGGTGAGGAACCCCTCACCTCGGCTTCGATGCCACAGTCAAGCCAGAAATCAATAACGTCAAGGTTTGCCCGCAACCATGGAGCAGCAAGTGAATCCGCCCACTTTGCATAGGCGTCAAGCCATTCGGGCTCAATGGTGTAGTCGCGAATTTCGACTATAGCTTCTGACATAATCCACCTGTTACTGACTATATAGGGTTGGCTGAGACGATAAACGATGAGCCCGGTTTCTACAATGGGTTCCATCACTGTAGGGTGTTTTGAGTGCACGCGGTCAACAAAGAAGCTACTGCAGCATTTATCGAAAATTGCGGATTAACCAGTTCACGCTCCATGGCTTTTTTCCTCACCGCGCCTAGGGGATTTTTATGACTGGTGGTACTATGCTACACAGACATTATATTCTGGCAGGAGGAAGATAAGATGGACATCGCAGCGCTTGGAAGTTCGCCACATCTCGACGCGGTCATGAAGGCAATTGACGAGCACGGGCTCAAGGAGCACGCGCTCGACCTCGCTGCGTACGGCTTCACCGTCGTACCGCCGGAGAAGCTCGGCGTCGACGAGCAGTGGACCGGACGCCTGCGATGCGATCATGCGGGTGTGCGAAGAGCGTAACGGGATCAAGCTCGGCGACTGGCGCACTGCGGAGACCACCGAGAAGATAGGAGGAAACTCCTGGTCGCTCATGAAGGAGGACGACGTCTTCGCCGAGGCCGCAATGAACCCCGCCGGCCTCGCCCTGATCCAATTCCTGCTCGGCCGCAGCGCAATGCTCGCGGGCCTCACTTCGATCGTCAAGGCGCAGACGAAGGACTACTTTCATCTGCACAGCGACGCGCACGGCATTGCGCTCGGCATGGGGCAAGTGGCGCACATGTGCAATGCGTCGTGGCTGACCACTGACTACATAGATGCTGACGATGGCCCCACGATCCTCGTGCCGGGCAGCTTTCGCAACGGTCGCGCCGTCCTGCCACACGAAAAAGACCCGGAGAATACGCCGTATCACTGGGTCCACCTCACCGGCAAGGCGGGGTCGCTCGCGATCTGGCACGGCGGCGTGTTCCACGGCTCGTCGCCACGAAAGCGGTCGGGCTTACGCGTCACACTCGTCCAGGTGTGGATGCGCCGCCACATGCAGAAGATGAACACGTGGCACGACGTCCTCCAGGACATGCTCGAGCGAATTCCCGGACTGGAGCACCTGCTCGGTCTCGACCAAACCTACCCCATGGGCGAGCATAACGCCAAAACCCGGGCGGAGAAGGACGTGCATATGGCTCCCGGCACCGACCCGTTCGCCTGACCGCACCTGCGAAAAACAGGCACGTCTATGGCCTTGGCGATTGATCCCCTCACCCCTGCGTTCGGGGCTGAAATCCATGGCGCCAACCTTATCGGGCTGGACGATACCCAATTCACCGAGCTTTTCCGGGTCTTCACAGCCTACGGTGTCGTTTTTTTGCGCGACCAGCCCGTGCTTTCACCAGAGCAGCTTATGGCGTTTGCGAGAAAGTTCGGAGAAATCCACCTGGGTCCTTCATACCGCCACAAATCTGCAGAGTACCCTGGTCTTTTGCGTATGCGCACCAACAAGGACTCCCGGGTGGTTGCGGGCAATCGCTGGCATTCGGATGGTTCCTATGACGCTCTGGCGCCTCAGGCAAGCATCCTGCAACTGCACAAGATCCCGCCTGTCGGCGGCGATACGCTGTTCGCGAGCCTTTGTGCGGCCTACACGGCGCTATCAGATCGAACGAAGGTCATGCTTGACGGACTTACCGCGTTGCATTCGGGCGAGGAATCGTATCGTCGGTTCGGGACCACCGAGCCAGGTGCACGCTCGCCGGAGAACAATCATCCGATCGTTCGCAAGCACGTGGATTCGGGTCGCCCGGTGCTGTTCGTTGACCGGGCCTATACGAAAAGCATCAATGATCTGCCGAAGGATGAAGGCAAGGCGCTCCTCGAATTCCTCTTGGATCATGCCGAGCGCGTTGACTTCCAGTGCCGCTTCCGTTGGAGCGAGAACGCCATAGCCATCTGGGACAACCGGTGCGCCTTGCACCACGTCCTGTGGGACTACTGGCCACAGGACCGGGAGGGTCATCGTATCTCAGTGGTAGGCGAAACACCCGTTAGTTGGCGCCTGGGCGTCGATGAGATTCCCAAGCAGGATTTCGGTACGGTGCGCATTACTGCTTAAACTGGCGGTGACCTGGCAGGATAAAGTGGTCATCCGATTGTGATTTCCTGAATGGAGGAAGCGAGAAATGAACCCGATCGTAGAGACGACCTACGGAAAACTCGAGGGCAGCGAGGAGAATGACCTCTTCGTGTTTCGCGGCATTCCCTATGCGGCCGCACCGACCGGCGCGCTGCGGTGGTGCGCTCCCGTCGAGCCGCCGGCATGGGCGGGCGTGAGACCCGCGCGCTCCTTCGGGCTCGCATGTCCCCAGCCATCGCTCGAAGACCGGTACGGTTCGGTAATTGCGGTCGGCGCGACCGACGAAGACTGCCTGTACCTGAACGTATGGAGCCCCGCGCTACGAGATGGCGGCGCGCGGCCCGTCATGGTCTACATCCACGGCGGGGGGTTTCGCATCGGCGCGGGCTCCCTCGCGCACTACGACGGGTCGGCGTTGGCCCGGCGCGGTGACGTTGTCGTCGTCACGATCAATTACCGCTTGGGGCCGTTCGGTTTTGTCCACCTCGACGGCCCCACGCAGGGCGCCGTGCCGGCGACCGGCAACGAGGGGTTGCTCGACGTCGTGGACGCGCTGCGCTGGGTGCGGGCCAACGTCGACGCCTTCGGGGGCGATCCGGCCAACGTGACGATCTTCGGCCAATCGGCCGGCGGCATGTCGGTGGCCGCGCTGTTGACCATGACGTCGGCCGCGGGGCTCTATCACAAGGCGATTATGCAGAGCGCGCCGGGCGCCTTGACGTTCGACCGCGACCAGGCATCCGCACTCGGGGCGGAGATGATCGAGGGCCTCGGTGTCGGGGCGACAGACAGCGAAGCGCTCCGAACCGCCGGCACGGCTCAGATCCTTGAGGCGGGGCTGGGTGTCCTCGACCTGTCGAACCCGGATCCGGCCCAAAGGCGCCCATTTCCTCGGCCGGTTCTCGACGCGGTCGCGGCAGGGTCGGCTGCCGGCGTTCCTCTGCTCGCCGGCACGACGCGCGACGAGATGTCGTTGCCGTTACCCGGGGGCACGACCATGGACGACCTCCCCTCGGTTCTCGAACACCAGCTGCCGGCCGGCGTCGACCTCGTCGCGCTGGTCGCGGCCTTCGAGAAGGCGCGTGGTGCGCGGGGAGCGGGTAGCAGCCCGAGCGACGTCGCGTCAGCGCTCCTGAACGAATTCCGGTTTCGCGTGCCCACGACCCGCCTGCTCGACGCGCATCGACGCCACCAGAGCGCGGTGTACCACTACGTTTTCTCCTGGTGCTCTCCCACCGGCGACGGCAGGGTGAAAGCTCGTCACCACACTGATACCGGAATTCTGTTCGGAACGCATGACCTCGACGACCAGCACGCTGAAATGTTTGGCCAGGGTCCGGCCGCCGATGCGCTGGCCGCGGCGATGCAAGACGCCTGGGCAGCCTTCGCCCGCACTGGAAACCCCTCGTCACCGGCGCTCGGCGACTGGCCCGTATACGGAGAGGACCGGTCGACGATGTTCATCGGCGGCGAGCGGTGCCACGTGGTTCAGGCGCCGTACGAGGCTGAACGCCGGGCTCTGGCAGCTGTTTCCGACGAACTTATGCGCTCGGTGTGATGAGTGGGAAGGCTGTAATAATAGCTCAAGGGAGGAGGTTACCTGATATGACATATACCAAACTCATGGCTGATTACGCGGCTGATTTAAAGTACGAAGACTTGCCTTTAGAAGTAGTTGAACAGGTAAAACTGCTCACTTTGCAAACATTGGGGGTCGCACTTGCCAGCTACCCAACCGGACAGGCACAAAGAGCCATAGCCATGACGAAAGCCCAGGGCGGAAAAGCGGAGTCAACTATTATTGGTGATGGTACCAAAGTGCCCCGCACCGAAGCTGCATTTGTCAACGGTACCCTGGCTGACATTCTGCATTGGGAAGATTGCGCTTGGACAGGACATCCTTCCGCAGGTGCTATTCCAGCCGCTCTTGCTGTTGGGGAAGCCACCGGAGCTACCGGCAAAGACTATATTACTTCCATAGTAGCGGGATACGAGGTCTACCAGCGAATAGCAATGTCCGTTCAGCCGAGCCCAGAGTATATAGTGAAAGTAAAATCCTGGGGCCTGGTTAGCTGGCAGATCTATGTCGCTGTTATACCGGCCGCCAAATTGCTAAAACTGAGTAGCGATAAAATAGAACAAGCACTCGGTGTTGCCATCTATCAGGCAAATATACCGATGAACAAGCACGCAAACCCGCCGGTGGGCAAATCCGATGTCTACCATTATGCCCACGGCTTTAATGCCAGAAACGGTGTCGTATCAGCACTCATTGCCCAAAGTGGAATTGATGGCATGTTAGATTCCCTGGATGGCGATGATAGCTACTGGGCTCAGGTATCAGATCACTGGAGCTGGTATGAAAAGATCTGGGACTTGGCAAAGATTACCTGATACTGGAAACCTCGTTTAAGCACTGGCCAGGAGGCATGTGGCTCCAGCAACCACTGGATGCCCTTGATGCCCTGGTCAATGAAAATAATATAAAAGCAGAGGATATTGCTGAAATTACGCTTGATCCTCCTACCAGCAATGCCATGGGCTATAGTCCGGATGGTTATGCAGGGGCTCTGGATGCACAATTCAGCGCACCTTTCTGCCTTGCGAGTTATCTGATAGATCCAACACCCGGTGCGGCATGGTTTACGGAAGATAAACTAAAAGACCCGAAAGTCCTGGAACTCGCCAGTAAAGTGAAAGGGGTTGGACCGGTGGTTACACCCTATAAGAATTTTTTGGAGTTCTGGGCAGGTTCCTTTCCTGAAATTGTCGTTACGGTGTCCTTGAAGGGTGGAAAACAATTCTCCAGGACTTTACGTTTTCCGAAAGGGCATCCCAGGAACAGGATGAGCCGAGATGAGTTTATGGACCGTTTCAGATTACAAGCCTCGGTAAGACTTGAGCCAGACAGGGTTGAGAAGGCAATAGATATTATCTTCAACCTTGAGAATGTCACTGATATGTCTGAAGTAGGTGAACTAATGCACAACACCCCAACGTCTTGACGCTGGCGCAAATGAATGCCCCAAAGCCATCTGCGAACAGCTTCGTTAACGAAACAAGCACTCATAAATTCTACTCCGACCCCATTTTGCGCCTGGTTGGCATCGCCGCGCCGACGCTTGCTCTCCAGGCACGCAGCTCGGCCAGTAAGCCCGCAGCCCTTTCCGGTTCAAGGTCAACAAGATCGACCTGCTCCCCTGGATCGTCGTTCAGATTGAACAGCTGCGTCGTGCCGTTCTCGAAATACTCCAGGAGCTTGTAAGCACCGGACCGGATAGCACCAGCCGGGCTCTGCTGGCCGTGATTTGAGTAGTGTGGGAAATGCCAGAACAGTGACCTTGGTTCCAGCGGTTTACTCCTTAGCGCGTCAGTAAAACTAACGCCGTCGACATGCTGCTCTGGTGCTGTGGGCAATCCCGCCATCTCCAGTAGCGTGGGATAGAAGTCGGTACTGGTCACGGGTGAGTCGCTGATCGCTCCTTCCGCGCCCGCCTTTGGCCAATGTACAATCAGTGGTACACGAATGCCGCCCTCATAGAGCCAACCCTTACCGGCACGCAGGGGCAGGTTCGATGTAGCGTAGGCAGCATCGAGCCGGAAGTTCTTCGCCTTCGTCTTCTCCCAGCTCCCCCTGTTCGCCGCAGACATACCGCCGTTGTCGGAGTAGAAGACGATGATCGTGTCGTCAGCTCCGCCGTTCGCCTTGACTGCACCCAGGATCCGCCCGAGGCTCTCATCAACACTTTCCACCATCGCGGCAAATTCGACATTATCCTGAGTCTGTTTGATCTTGACGGTGCGATTCGGCAACCCGTAGTGGCCGTCGTGCGTTTGCAACAATGCGTCGAGTTGCTTGGTTGTCAAAGGCTCGGGATCATCCGGATTACCCTCGAGAATGAACGCAGGTTCTGATTGAGCGGCTTTTCCAGACAGCTTTTCTTTGTACTTTGCGACGAGGTCCTCGCGCCCTTGAATTGGGTCATGCACAGAAAAGTGTGACAAATAGAGGAAATAAGGCTTCTCGGATTCCTCCCGAATGAACTCGACCGCAAAATCGGTCAACCGATCTGTCAAGTATTCATCTTCGCGCCCCTCGATGGACAGACCCGGCATAAAGTACGGCGGATGGTAGCCATGTTTCGGGCAGCAACCGTTCCATTGTGGTACGTGAACATCGAATCCCTGATTCGTTGGACCATATTCCCCGTCACCCAGATGCCATTTTCCGAAGATGCCGGTACGGTAGCCGTGCGCCTTGAACGCCTCGGCGATCGTTCTTTCACTGAGCGCCAGCGCTGCGGCTTTGGGTGCTGTTATAACGGCGTCAGTATCGCGCGAGACGCGTCCCGGCAACCAATCCGTGAGCTGTAATCTGGCGGGATATTTTCCGGTCATGAGACTCGCACGAGTTGGCGAGCATACGTGACCTGCAGCATAAGCGCTCGTGAAGCGCACCCCTTTTGAGGCGAACTCATCGATATTGGGCGTCTCGTAGAAATCGCTACCGGACACACCGAGATCGCTCCAACCCATGTCGTCGACCAGAAAGAGGATCACATTCGGATGTGTATCTGGACCGGGAGTGGGGAGCACGACCGGCACCCACAGCATCGCAAAGATCATCAGGAATAAACGTACGTTCATCGAGGAACTCCTTTCTGTCCTATAGTACTGGAACTCCAGTTTTGATGCAGTGACAGCGCACTATGGCAATAGCGACATTGTGAAGTCGTCGAGCTCTCGCCTACAATGCGCTGATGACATCTGGTTCAAAGCCAAACATCGTCTTTATCACGAGTCACGACACGGGAGACTGGCTCAACTGTTACGGTCACGAAACCGTAAACACCCCTCATTTAGACGCATTAGCTGGCGAGGGCTGCCTCGTCCGGTCAAGCTTCTGTACCAGTCCGGTTTGCACGCCAAGTCGTGGCGCCTTGATGACTGGACGGTATCCGCAGAGCAATGGACTCATGGGATTGATCCAAACGCCCTATCGATGGCGTTTTCGCGAAGGTGAACGACACCTGTCACATTTGCTAAAAGATTCAGGCTACAGGACAGTGCTGTTCAACCACCAGCATGAAGCGGAAGCGGATGACTCACTGGGTTTCCTCGAAAAACGTTTGCACAATGTCGGAAGAGAACAACTGCTGACGGGTGAACGGGTTTCCACAGCTGCAGAAACGGCAGAAGCGTTTCGCACGTTTCTCAATGAACCCAAAGGAACAGCACCATTTTATGCGCAGATCGGATTTTTCGAGACTCACACCCATTTCGACTGGAATGGCGCAACACCCGATCGATCTAAAGGAATCGAGGTTCCGCCTTACATCGAAACTGACGACGCTTCTGAACAGCACATTGCAGCGCTTCAGGGATCGATTGCAACGCTGGACGTTGCGGTCGGCAATATCATCGACAGCCTGCGCGATACAGGCATCGCCGAGAATACCGTTGTCGTTTTTACCGTTGATCACGGGGTTGAGCTACCCCGGTGTAAGTGGGAACTCTATGATGGAGGTATACGTACCGCATTGCTACTCCATTGGCCCGGTGGCGGCGTGGCAGGCAGCGAATTGCCGTCTCTGGTCAGCAACGTGGATATCGTACCGACACTTCTCGAACTCGTTGGTGTACCGATACCGAACAACATTCAGGGCAAAAGCTTTTCGCGTCAACTAACGTCAGCCGACTCGGCGCCACATCGCGATGCCATATTTGCCATGATGCTGGGTAATAACCGCTGGACCGAATCACGCTGCGTACGAACAGAGCAGTACAAACTCATCAGAAACTTTTCTCCGAGTCGAATTCCGCTAACGCCCATCAAAATGCGCGGCGCCAATTCGCAGCAGGAGCGCCTGATCATCGAACTCTACGATCTTGAGACCGACCCCTACGAACTCGACAACCTCGCCCAACAGGAAGCTTATCGAGAAATCAGGGACGCGCTTGATGGAAAATTAAGATCCTGGATGGAAGCAGTCGAAGACCCAATCTTGTCCGGCCCGGTACCAACGCCCTACTACCACATGGCGATGGAGGATTTTGCTGGTAGCCGGTAACCGTGTGTTGGTAAGCAGTGGCTCATGGATCGCTTGTTGAAGATAGTTGATACTCGGCCAGACGATCAAAAGTCCTGGATAACAGTTCACTAACCCCTCGCCTCTCCGCTTCGTCAATCATCTCAGATCCACACTTGCCGACGTGCCTAGTCGATAATCGCCTCTCGAATGATTTTTGCGAAATTCCCGCCGCCGCGCGGCTGTTGCAGCATGAGCACGCCAACTAAATCGTTTTCGGGATCCGTCCAGGACACCGTGCCGGCCGCGCCGCCCCATCCGAAAGCGCCTTTCTCGCGGCTATTGGCTGCGGCGATCGGATCCAGTGTGACAGCAACGGCGTATCCGAAACCCATTCCCTTTTGTGCCTTCTCACCCTTGCCTGAGGTCGCAAAGAGGTCACCAACTTGATTGCTGCTCATCATCTTCACGCTCGCCGGACTCAACAATCGGCGCCCAAAAAGCTCGCCTCCATTGAGCAGCATCTGCTCGAAATGAAGAAAATCTTCGGCCGCACTGACAAGCCCGCCGCCCCCCTTCTTGTTGAAGTCGAGCCCCGCGATTACGACACGTTTGGATACCATTTCGCTCGGTACATGGAAATACGAGTTATTCATCTCCAGCGGATTGAACACCCGTTCTTGCATGAATTCATGGAATGGGGTTTCAGAGACGATTTCGATGATGCGTGGCAATACACTATGGATGCCCACATTGCCGTAGACCCACCGCGTCCCGGGTTGGAAAATCAGCGGCGCCTGCGCGAGCTTGGGAACGTAGGTCGCAAACGAATCCTCTTTGGTGCGTTCGATTCCACCACTCGTGAGACCAGACGTATGCGTGAGCAGATGGTGAATAGTCAGCGGCGTCTCGAGAGGCACGAGACGCTGCACCGGAACATCTCCCTTGCCCTTGTTGGCTGGGACCGCAACTTTCTGTTTGGCGAATTCCGGGATGAATTTCGATATGGGATCACTCAGACTTATCAGCCCTTCGTCAACTAACATCAGCGTGGCAACGCCAATCACGGGCTTCGCCGAGGAGGCCATAATATATAACGCGTCGGGCTCCATGGCACGGTCCTTTTCGACATCCATTTCTCCATGCGTCGAGAAGTGAACGACCTTGCCGCGTCGGGCTATGATCGTGGCCCCGCCCTGGATACGCCCGGCGTCGATGTGTTCCTGCATCATTTCGTCGATACGACTCAAGCCTTCGGTCGACATGCCGACCGACTCCGCCTTGGCCATCGGCATCTTCGTGGGCGTATGCATCGGTTTCGCTGACAATCCGGAAATCGACGAAACCAAATACAGTGAACAGGCTAGAAGGACGGGTGTTGCGTTGATTTTTGGTAGCACATTCATGGTTGAAGTTTCCTTTGAACCAGGGGTATTGACAAGTTAACTGCTCAAGAACCAATAAAGCATACTGTATAGATTTTTCATGTCGTAACTTTTTCCCAGCACGCAAAAGATCTCTGTCGAGAGTACCGGTAGTTCTTTGGAAGTTCAGGACACCCGGTATTTCGATCATACGTGAACAGCTATTCAATCATAAAACATGTTCGGACAAACAAGCCAATCACCTCTGCCTGACCTATAGTTTAGCTGCCGCTAACGGTAATTCTCTGGTTTGTCACATAACGTCCGTCTTCAGAACACAAGTGAGTGACATTCGCAGCGATGTCCGCCGGTGTGCAGACGAACCCGAAAGGCATACCGGCATCGAGCTCTCGCATATCATCCGGTCCAGGCAGTAATGAAACCAGCTTCTGACCCATATCTGTGTCGACCAGCCCCGGCGCTACAATATTGACCCTCATACCATTCGATTTTTCCTCTTTGGCCAGCGTGTGTGCCAGCGCTTCCATCCCCGCCTTACCAACACTGTAGAGCCCCATTTTCGCTCCCATACTCTGAGCGGCAATGTATGAGATCATGATTACATCACTTCGATCGGCTTGTCTCAGATGAGGGACCAGGGCTTTACACATGTAAATCGGGCCCCACAGATTGGCGCCCAACAACAGTTGCCACTGATCCATGGTGGCATCAGCGATCGTTGGTCTGTTAACAGCCGATGAGCCTATACCCGCATTGTTGATAAGGATATCAATCTGACCAAACGCCGGGATTGCGGATTCACACATCGCCTGACAGGCTTGTTGATCACTTACATCAGCCTGATAAATTTCGCACTTGCCGCCAAGACCGCGAGCTTCCTCAGCAGTCTCTTCAGCAGCAGCCCGATTACTCGAATAGTTGAGGGCAATGTGAGCTCCCTCAGCAGCGAACCTCAGTACAATCGCTCGGCCTATCCCTCTGCCGCCACCAGTAATCAGTGCAGTTCTGCCTTCAAGCTTTCCCATATCGAGTCCCATTAACATGTCATTATCAGGCGCAATGATAGTCCTTACCCTGTGCCAGAGAAAGTCAGGTTGAGCGAGAGCTTTCCCGGGCAACATAGGGCCGATTTCCATGGGGTCGGAGTAAAGTGCCGGAGTAAAACGTCTCACTTTGGCGGCAATGTTGCGTTTTACTCCGGCACTTTACTCCGACCCCACTATTCTTGCGTTTTACTCCGGCACTTTACTCCGACCCCACTATTCCAGCATTGTTTGAGTATGGATATCACAGTTACTATGGTGAGTGGAAGTCCTGGGATATTGATAGAGATGAAACCGTTAGAAGGCATTAACATACTTGAATTTTCAACCATGATCACCGCATCATTTGCAGCGATGATGCTGGCCGAACAAGGCGCTCGGGTCATCAAGGTGGAACCCATCGAACTCGGTGACCCCATGCGTTTCCTCGGCAGTGCCAAAGGGGGTATCTCCGCACTTTTCGCGAACTGCAATCGGGGAAAGCGATCTCTGCGTCTGGATCTCAAGTCAGACCAAGGCAAGCGAATCATTGAAGAGCTGACTCAGGACACCGATATTGTTCTCTGCAATTATCGTCCCGGCGTAATGGACAGTCTTGGTCTTGGTAGCGAACACCTGCGAAGCTTGAACCCGCAGTTGATCTATGTCGCCATCAACGGGTTTGGCATCAAGGGACCTGACCGCGATAAACCAGCATATGACCAGATCATTCAAACCCAGGTTGGTTTTCCTGCCGTTCAGGGCCATGGCACCGACAGCCCCAGGATGGTGCGTAACCTGGTTTGCGACAAGAGCACCGCTTACACCGCGTGCCAGGCTGCAACAGCCGCGTTGTTCTTACGCGAGAAGAATGGAGAAGGACAGCACATCGATATTGCAATGATGGATGCTGGCTTATTCTTTCTTTTTCCTGATGGCTTCATGCATGAAACGCTACTGGATGAAGATGCAGAGCATTTGGCACCCTTGAGCGAACGCGGCTTCGAATTAACGAATACTCGAGACGGAAGCGTTGCTGTAGCTGCGGCGACCGAAGCACAATTAGTAGGATTAGTTGCCGCTGTCGATCAACTGCACTTGTATGCGGACGAGCGATTCGATAGCCAGGAAAAACTACGTGAGAACTTCACTGAATTTAAAGCATTGGTAAGAGCCGCATGTTCCAACTTCGATACGGACGAGGTACTGAAGAGACTGGCTGAAAACGATGTACCCGCAACAAAATATCATGACTACCGCGACGTTTTGAATCATCCCCAATACGCAGCAAACGCCACTATTGATGAGTTCGAACACCCGATCATGGGCAACATGCGACGCGTTAAATCACCGGCACAATTTCATGGTGAGCGTCTGGCGCCCGCTTCAAACGCGCCTGCACATGGGGAGCACACCAGGGACGTACTGTCGGAAACAGGCATGACAAGCGCGGAGATTGACGAGTTGATACAACAAGGCATCGCGAAGGAACAGGATCCCTGATCTTTCCCTGGCTTTTGGAGAATGACATGCCGACAACACCCTGGAAATTGTGCTTTAGCCATCACCTGCCATACCAGTGACAACAAACTACAGCTAATATCGTTGCTCAATGTTCTCGATTGTGAAGTAGACTTGGTAATCACTCCCTGTGGGAACCACGCTGCTAGCCATCAACGCTGGTAAAACGTCTTAACGACGTTTCACAAAGTCAGAGACATGGGTCAGGGAAGTCAGACTGCCAGTTCTGGCGAACCTTTCTTTTCCATCTGGTTTAGCAGGTTACCATGCCCGTCAGAGGAAAAATAACCCGAAGATAGCCGTTCGGTCCTCGTGTTTTTCGGTCATGTAAGGGTATGCCCGGTCCAGGAATGCGAAGCACTGGGTCGAGTAATAGTGTTTTTTGGGTGATCTCTGGGTCACTCCACACTTTCGGAGACTTCTCTTTGTTGCTAGTCTCCATAACAACAATAATTCAAACATGAGGTAGGAATGTTTCAATCTGATTGCGCCAGGTCAGGGAGTCTAAGCGTCGTGATGCTAACGATCCTTGTTCTGGCATCAAACGTCTTTGGTGATACCAGACCGAATGTCATTCTGGTGATGGCAGACGACATGGGATGGGCGCAAACCGGTTATTACGGTTATCCCCACATGAAAACACCCAATCTTGATGATATGGCTGATAACGGCCTGCGAATGGACCGATTCTATGCGGGTGCTCCCAGCTGTACACCGACCCGGGCATCGGTAATGACGGGTCGTACCAACGATCGTACCGGGGCGTTTCGCGTAGGACACTCCATCAACAAGCAGGAACAGATGCTCTCGACTGCCTTCAGGGAAGTGGGTTATGCAACGGGCCACTTCGGCAAGTGGCATCTGAATCAGGTCAGACACGATGGACATCCGCTTCCTGCTGATGATCCTCACAATCCTGGTGAGTTGGGGTTTGACTATTGGCTGAGCGCCTCTGGGTTTGATTATCCTGAATTTGAGTTGAGTCGTAACGGTAAACGCGAAACGTTTCAGGGCTATGGCCCGGAAGTCATTGTTGATGAGGCGGTGAAATACATCGGCAAGCAGGTGGCGCAGAAAAAGCCCGTATTTGTTGTCATCTGGTACTCGGCGCCTCACGGTCCCTGGAGTGCTGCCGAGGAAGATATCAAACCTTTCCTGGGCAAGGTGAATCGGACCTCAGCGAACATGATGGGCGAAATTGTGGCAATCGATCGATCCATTGGTTATTTAAGGAAGAGCCTGAAGGATCTGGGAATAGCGGACAATACCCTCGTCTGGTTCACCAGTGATAATGGCGGGACACCCGCTACCGATACACTGGTCCGAGGAAAGGGTGAAGATAGAGAAGTCATCTACCCATCAGACTGTGGCGATCACATTGACCCGAACCTCACAAGCCTCGAGGCGCGGCAACTCCATGGCTGCTACCTGGGTGTGGATCCCGACAGCACGGGGCATTTGCGCGGCCACAAGAAAGATTTTTATGAGGGAGGACTTCGCGAACCGACCGTTGTGGAGTGGCCCGCGGGAATTAAACCACGTGTATCTAATTTCCCGTCGGGTACTGTCGATATATTCCCGACGATGATCGACATTGCCGGTCTTAATCCGGATTCTATCAACAAGGTGCATGACGGTATCTCGCTTGCGGAAGTCTTCAAGAAAGAACCCGTGCGACGGGAACAACCGCTGGGGTTCAGGGCAAGTGGTGGCTGGATGTGGTTGGATAACGATTGGAAGATCGTCAAGAATGTCGATTACGCTGGTGGCGAGGAGTATCCTCATGAACTGTATAACGTCATTGGTGACCCCAGCGAAGAACAGAACCTGATCGACACCTATCCGGAAATCGCCGCGCGTATGTATGAGCAGTATAAGGAGTGGAGTCTTTCAGTGAGCCGCAGTGCGTTAGGAGCGGATTATCCCGAAGGAAAGGTGCATCCCACTGGGAGAGAACCTGATCCGGTGATCGACAATCGCAGAGCGATGAGGGTCAAGGAATGGACTGAGGAAGTACGGGCAGCAGAAGCGAGCAGGTAAGGAGTTCTTAAGATGGCGCCAAACATTGTTTTGTTTATGACAGATCAACTGAGGCGCGATGCCCTGGGTTGTTACGGAAATGACATCTGCAAAACACCGAACCTGGATAAAATCGCTGCAGAAGGTACGCGGTTTGACCAGGCCTATACTGTCAGTCCCGTTTGCTCGCCGTCACGTGCGGCGCTTATGTCGGGGCTGTATCCACATAACAATGGGGTGATGATCAATACCCACATCGCGCCGACTTGGAACCGCGGGCTTCCAAAGGATACGCCAACGTTCAGTCGGCAGCTGAAGGATGCGGGATACGTCCTGGATTATGCAGGCAAGTGGCACGTCAATGAGGATCTGGGCCCGGAGGAGTTTGGATTCGACCGACATGGTCTTACACCACAGCGCGCCAGCAGCGTAAAAAAGCCAAAAGTATGGGCTGATCAAACCACGTTGTTCGAACCCGGTACCACGTCGACGGTGGACTTTGCCAATGGGAGCATGATTGTGGCCGGAACAGGCACCGGTTCAGTGGAGGACCACGCGACCACCAGGGTGACCAATGAGGGGATCGCCATGTTGCGCGAACGCGCGGCAGGAGATCAACCCTTTTTCCTCCGAATGGACGTCATTGCGCCGCATTTTTCAAATCGACCACCAGAACCCTACGGGTCAATGTATGACCCTGAGTCCATTCCGCCGTGGCCGAATTTCGACGAGTCGTTTGAGGGCAAACCCGCGTCGCATCTTCGCAAGCATCAGGAATGGCATCTGGAAGACAAGGACTGGTCGTGGTGGCAGAACGTCGTGGCCAAGTACTACGGTGATGTTTCCCTGATTGATGCCTGCGTCGGTAGGGTGCTGGATGCCATCCGCGAGTGTGGCATAGAGGACGACACGATCTTTGTGTTTTCGACGGATCACGGTGATGCAACCGGTAGTCATAAACACTTCGAAAAATCCGGCACCATGTACGACGAGGTGTTCCGCATCCCGCTTCTGACGAAAGTCCCCGGTGCTTCCCCCAGGAAGGCACCTGAATTTGTTCGTCTCATGGATCTGATGCCCACATTTGTCGAGTGGGGTGGAGGTGAGATCCCCGAAAATCTGGATGCCAGGAGCCTGGCGCCACTGGTTGACGGCGAGACGCCAACGGACTGGCCGGACAGTGTGTACTGTGAAAGCCACGGTGAAGTCTGGGGTTACAGCAGTCAGCGCATGGTCCGCACTGAACGCTGGAAGTATGTGTACCAACCCCACGATCTGGATGAACTTTACGACCTGGAAGCGGACCCGGCCGAGATGAATAACCTCATCAACGACCCGGACCATGCAGACCGCCTCGAGGAAATGAAGGCACGTCTCATTGGCTGGAACGATGCGACCAATGACATGTTCCAGTGGAAATGGGTGCGGTGGAATTTCCCCGACCCCGTGAGTCCTTACTAGGAGGGTTCGCCCCGCAAGCGGCACGCTGTCGCGTAGCTAACATGATTGTGGTAAAAGAGCAGGTGCGTGGACAAAAGATGCCGGTCAGTCACTGGTGTGTCGTTGTTAACGGCACCCGACTAGGAGAATGGCACGCACGGTATCGGCGTATTGTCACTGAAGGCATAGTATTAACCATGACCTCGTATGGGAGATTGAATATACCGCCACCGTGTAGCCCACGCACCCACACTAATTCAGATCATGAGGTAATTTTCGATGGCAAGCAAGAACAAAAAGCACCCTTTGACGGTGATACACAGCAACTGTGCTGGTATTGATATCGGTTCGCGGGAGCACTGGGTGGCGGTGAACCCTGATACCTGCGCCCAGCCGGTACGCAGTTTCAGTACCTTCAGTGACGATTTGGTTGCGTTGGCTGAGTGGTTGCAAGCACAGCAAGTCGACGTCGTAGCGATGGAGGCGACAGGGGTTTATTGGATACCACTGTATGAATTACTTGATGAGCGAGGGTTCGATGTACAGTTGGTCAACTCACGTTCCACACGTCAGGTCTCGGGGCGCAAATCCGATGTCCTGGATTGTCAGTGGATCAGGCAATTAATGAGTTATGGTTTGCTCAAGGGTGCTTTCCGTCCCGGTGATGCCATCTGTGCCTTGCGTTCCTATGTTCGCCAACGTGCCACTCTGGTTCGAGAGCAAGCGCGCTATACTGAACATATGCAAAAGGCGCTGACGCAAATGAACATACAATTGGACAACGTTGTGAGTGACCTGTCGGGCAAAACCGGCATGGCGATTCTGCGCGGCATAATAGCCGGGGAACGAGACCCGAAAAAGCTGGCGCAGTTACGCGACCGACGGCTGCGTGCTGACACAGAGACGGTGGCTCGTAGCCTTATGGGTAATTGGCGCGAGGAACATTTATTTGCCCTTACTGTGGCGATAGCCCAATATGATTTCACCCATGAGCAAATCGCATCTTGTGACGCCGCTATTAGCCATGCATTAAGCAGACTGCCGGTGCTCACCGAGGACATCAGCGTCCCCGTCAAGGTGATGAAAAGCTCAAAACGCACGGCAGCCCAGATATGTGATTTGCATCAATCTCTGAACCAGGTCATGGGCGTGGATTTAACGGCCATCCCCTGCATTGGGATTGATACTGTGCTAGTCATGGCCAGCGAAATTGGTGCGGACCTTTCCCGCTTCGCCACGGTAAAACAGTTTTGTGCATGGTTAGGTCTGGCGCCACCGACAAGGATATCCGGCGGCAAAAACCTGCCCGGCAAGTCACACAAAGTGAACAATCGTGTGGGTCAAGCGCTTCGGCAAGCTGCTGTCAACGCCCGCCGTAGCGAGAGTTTCATCGGAGCCAACCATCGTTCACGGCTGGCACGCATGGATACGGCGAAAGCGGTCAAGGCAACGGCGCATCAATTAGCACGTCTTATTTATGCCATGCTAACCAAGGGCCAGCCCTATGTTGAACGTGGGATAGAAGTTTTTGAGGCTCAGAAAAAAGACCGTCAACTGCGTGCTCTGCAACGTAAAGCCAACAAATTTGGGATGGAGCTGGTACTTGCGGCCTGAAATAACGGAAAAAATTAATATATCTAAATCAATCACTTAAAAGATGTTAGATGGGAGGCTGTCCGAGAACTGCGACCGTAGCGAGGGCGAGACTGATTGAGTCATATTTTTTGGTTATTTGAGGCAAATATTGTACATATTAAACGAAAATAAGCGGAAAATATGGCCAATCAGGCTTGTCCGCAGTAGGTCAGTCTGTTCTCGGACAACCTCCTAATATAAAGGTAGCACCATGATTATCAGAAAGATTGGCTCAGGCATTCTGGCTTGTCTGTTAGCCTGGCAAGTGGCGGCTGTCCCCCATGTAATTCTGGTGATGGCTGACGACATGGGGTATGCACAGACCAGTTATTACAACCACCCGGTGCTTAAGACGCCCAATCTGGATGATATGGCGAAAAACGGCCTGCGTATGGATCGTTTTTATACCGGTGCACCTCAGTGTTCCACCACCCGGGCGACGGTGATGACGGGTCGCACCAATGACCGCACGGGTATCTTCACCGTCGGCGATTCAATCAACAAGCAGGAGAAGACGCTGTCTCAGGCGTTTCGCAATGCGGGTTATACCACGGCGCATTTCGGCAAGTGGCATCTGAACCAGGTGAACACACCGGAACATCCGATGCCCGCGGATGATCCTCATCACCCGGGAAAACTCGGATTCGACTATTGGCTCTCGGAAACCAATCAGTTCAATCTGGATCCTCCGCTTAGTCGCATGGGTACGGTAGAAGAGTTTAAAGGCGAGTCTTCCGAGATTCTGGTGCAAGAAGCGCTGAAGTTTCTGGCGCAGGCCCATGAACAAAACAAACCTGCCTTTATCCTGATCTGGTATGCGTCTCCTCATGGACCAATGGAAGCCCTCGATAAAGACAAGGCGGCGTTCGCCGACCAGCATGAATTCTCCGCTGCACACCATGGTGAAATCGTTGCCATGGACCGGTCCATTGGCATGCTGCGTCAGGGGCTCAGAGATTTGGGTGTGGCGGAGAATACACTCGTCTGGTTCAACAGCGATAATGGTGGATTGCCTACCTTTGGCGTCACCAGGACATCGACCGGTGAATACATACCGGGGATCAACCCGGACTCGACCGGCCACCTGCGTGGATCCAAGAGCTCATTTTACGAGGGTGGATTTCGCGTTCCTGCGATTATCGAATGGCCCGGGCATATAAAACCCAGGATTTCCAACTATCCTTCCACCACGCTTGATATGTTCCCGACACTGATCGAAATCGCCGGCCTTGACCCCAACGATATTAATAAGGTGCACGACGGTATATCACTGGCGCCCAACTTCGTAACCGAGCAGAAGCGGCGGGCCCGGCCCATTGGATTTCGCGTAGGGGGTAATTTTGGCTGGCTGGATAATGACTATAAGCTCATCTATTACAGCGATTATGCCAAGGCGTTCGTAGATGGTGTGTGGAATCACCAGGTGTTTCTGTCGTTGCAGAAGGAGTGGGAACTGTACAACGTCGTGGAAGATCCCGCCGAGCAGGTGAATCTCATCGAGCAGGAGCCGGAAATCACAGCGCGCATGCGAGCACAGCTCGACACCTGGAACGCATCGGTCGATAAGAGCGTAGAGGGCGCTGATTATCCTGAGGGCAGGGTGCTACCGACCGGACGAAAAAATAAGCGATCCATTGATCCATAGAGAGAGCATCCATAGAGATGGCATCGCTAGACACAAGCTATACAGACAAGCGATACAGACAAGCGATACAGGAATAAACGCATCCATAGAGGCTGCGATTCGGCTCACAACTCTAGTCCGGATTCTACACCCGCAGGCTGCTGATGGCGCGTATCATTTCCAGCAAATGCAACGACTCCGCCTTGTTGAATTGCGGACACTCGCGCAGACCTGCGGCCAGGCATCGATGGATGGCTTCAACCATATAGATAAAGCCCTGCTGGTTGGGAAAGGGTCGCGGCATGCGGATCGAATCAGGCAGGGGGTATTCAAACCGCTGCAGCGGTGACGGCGTATTGCCGTTCATATAACGGGACGGTGTCACCGGTGGTATACGCACCGTCAGGGCGGTCGGGCAATGCCCAGGTTCTTCCAGCGTGATGCGACCCCTGGTGCCGATAAACTCAGTCACCTCCGGAAACTCACTGCGAAAGGCGACAAACGTCAGGAAGGCAAAACGGTTGTTTTCAAATTCCAGCATGGCACCCCCGGCACCGTTCCTCTTCCCACCCACTTGTATGTTGGTCGGTTTCGCATCACCGTAGGCGAGCGTCACGGCTTGCGCGGTATACACCACTGCAAAGGCCGACTGCACCATCACCACGTCACCGATGGCGCCCTCCTCGATCAGGTGACGCGCATGCTCGACTGCGGGAAAAAAACGCGTCCACACGCCATCCTGCAACATCACATTTTGCCGCTCTGCAGCGGCGTACATTTCCTCGGCGTCAGCCACGGTGTTGGTGAGCTCCTTTTCGCACAGCACGTGCTTGCCGGCCTCGATGGCGATCAGGCTGTGTTCCTTGTGCACATCGCCAGGGGTACCGACGTAGACAATATCAATATCCGGTGCAGCCACCATGTCCTCGTAGGTGTCGTATGCCTTCTCGACGCCGTGATTCTCTGCAAATGCATGAGCGTTGTCTGCCGACCGGCTGGACACGCCCGCTATGGTGGCGCCGGTGCATTCGCGCGCCGCGCTAACAAACATGCGGGAAATCTCCCCTGTGCCGATGATTCCCCAGCGCAAGGGAAAGGCCACATCTTCGGCACGGGTAAAACCGAGGCTCACATCCCTGGGTGTGAAGGCCTGCGCAGGTGGGGGAGCAGTTTTCTTTGCCATAGTGTTTTTCTTCTTCCTGAACGGGCGCCGGTCACAGCAAACTGGAGTATAAGTTAGATAAACCACATTTTGCACGAGCAACGTTGTGACAACACTGGCAGCTACGACTTCAACGACACGTTACAGGGTCGACCGCGAGGCATTGGATATGCTTGCTTGCCCGACCTTTAATTCTCCTAAGCGATCAACCCAACAGTCTGTAAGCCAGCAGATCAGTCGCTATTCAGACATTGACCATTCAGTACCCAGAACTGTTAACGCAGAATTTTTAACCCAAAATCCCGAAAAGCGGACATCTTGGAAAAATGCGGTTTATAGTTCTTATTCTCTTAAGGCGGGTTGAGGCCGTGGGAACCGCCTTTGCGGTACGCATCGAACCTGACTCGATCGCGGTCACCGTGACCGAGGGCCGCGTCCGGGTGGTTGAACCTAGACTCGATGACAAGCCTGCGGCACCTGTGACCTCACCAATCCTGCTGGACTCAGGAAAGCGTATTGTCATTGTCAGGGAGCACGCTGTTCCTCAGCCGAACGCAGAACCCATATCGTCCCAGGAGTTGCAGCGTCAACTCGCGTGGCGGGAAGGGCTGCTGGATTTCTCCGAAACGCCATTGCATGAAGTAATCAGAGAAGTCAGCCGGCACACCAAGCTGAAGATCGAGGTATCGGATCCGGCACTGCGTGCACTCGAATTCCACGGTCTTTTCCGCACCGGGGATACCGAGACGCTATTCCTGGCGTTAAAAGCGTCGTTCGGTATCGACGCACGATATATCGATGCCAATACGGTGGCTCTCCACCGCGGCGCACAACCCGAGTATTCTGAGCCGACGGCTGACAACCAGGTTTTTCCGCACGTCGCTAGAGGAAATTCTATGGATAGGGAACTTAGTAATAAGACTATAGAAAAATGAGGGGTCAAAGGGGAGTATCAGCGAGCTTTGCCATTCGCGTCCTGGTTTTGATGCCCTGGCTGTGTGTGCCACTCGGTTGGGCGTCAGAACCGGTTTACGAGGTGAATGTTTCCGCTACACAGGCCAGCGAGGCAATCAAGCAACTGGCGCAGCAGACGGAACATTCCGTGCTCTTTCTCGCCGATGATGTAAACGCTGTCAGCACCAACACCATTGCCGGCAGGTATACCGTTGGCGATGCGTTGACATCCCTGCTCAGCCTGACTAATCTTACCTATAACCTGAAAACCCGCGGCGTATTCACGGTTACGCGCACCGTTACTGACAATATTATGAAGGGAGACAGGACATGCACAGGAACAGTTCAAAACCGTCACTATTCAAACATATGGGAACCTTGATGGCCGCAGCGCTGATTGCGCCAGCGGGAACCGCTGCCGAAGCAACCGATAAAGAGGACGAAGAGTGGATCGAAGAGATCATCGTCACGGCAGAAAAGCGTGAGGAGCGTATTCTGGACGTCCCGGTCACCATGTCGGCGTTCAACGAAGAGATGATCGAGCAACTCGGTATGACCGCCGATGAAGACCTGGAGAACCTGGTACCGGGTCTGCAGTTCGGTTACGACTACGAGGGCCAGGGCGTCTCCATGCGCGGCATCGGCACGCACTCCGCTGTTATCAACCAGGCCGATACCTCGGTGGCGTTCTATGTGGACGGCGTCTACAGTTACAAGCATTATGGCATTGCGCCGAACATGTTCGATCTGGAGCGCATCGAAGTAGCGCGGGGGCCCCAGGGGACTCTGAACGGCAGGAACTCCATAGCGGGGTCGGTGAGTGTCGTGACCCAGAAACCGACGGACACCTGGGACGTCAACGTGCTGGCGGAATTCACCGATCAGGTGACTCAGCGCTATGGCGCGGCTTTCGGCGGGCCAATCACCGATAACTGGAGCTTCCGACTGAACGGCAGCCAATATTCCGGCGACGGTACCCAGGAGAACGTCGGTCCCGGCGAAGACTACGGAAAACCGGACCAGCAGATGTGGTCCGGTCAACTACGTTTCAAAAACGACCGCGTCGATATGAACCTGCGTTATTCAGACCTGACGGACAAGGGCACGAGCAGGGGCTATGTGCGCATGGCGGAAGAACCCCGGGACGTCCCCAGCTTCCTCTTCTTCGGCTTCTGGGAGGTCCCCAACCCCTATTTCCTTTATGACAAGGAGATACCTTCAATCGCGAAATGCGGGAACGCGGGCATTCTACCAGCCCGGTCAGAAGGTGGCACCTGGAACGGTTTCTGCACCGACCTGCAAAACAAGGTACTCAGTAACCGGGGAAGCCAGCAGCAGGACAATGCCGAACGCTGGTCTTTCAACGCGGACATCGAACTCACCAAACAGCTGACGCTGCGCTATACCTTTGGAGACCACGAAGCGAACCGTTTCGGGTCGAACGACGGCGACGGCACAGACCGGACCCCCAGTGCCGGCAACCAGACGATTCCCAACGACCTAACCGATCCTGACGACATTGCGTTGTGGATCGAAGAGGGAGGAGAATTCCAGGACAATGAGAACGGCTGGCTGGAGAACGACGAGGAGAGTTCACACGAGTTACAGCTCATCTCGGACTTTGATGGTCCGTTCAACTTCGTGGCCGGCATCTACAGTTATGAGAACGAGACTGGCTGGCAGGACCGTCAACAGAACTGGGCCAGTCCCACGCTGTACATGGACGCTGAAGAAGCCGTCTCTTATATCGACTGGGACCTGGATGGGGCGCCAGACTGGTCGTCCTGCAATGATTTCTACAACAACTTTGTCATTGCTGAGGACGATGAGGAAACCGAATTTGTTGAAGGTCTGGGCGAAGACCCCGGGGAGGTCTGGGGTTGCGCGGAAGGTAATAACCACGAATGGAAAAGCGGCGGTGGCGCCGGTTCTGCCTCGGAATCGAAGGCGGTTTTCATGAGCGGTGACTACCGGCTCAATGACCAATGGCAGATTTCCGGCGGCCTGCGCTGGCTAGAGGACGAGAAGCGAATAGTCGATGAAATTGGCAATGGTGATCACGGCATTTCCGGCTACCTCGAGGATATTGACGAAGAGAATCTGCTGCCCGGGTATCCGGACCCCTGGGGCGGCGTACCCATTGAAGGCGGCCAGGTGGTTACCCCGGCAATATCCACCTGGAGTGCCACCATCGGTCATGTGAGCCTGGAATATACACCGACGCCCGACAGACTCTACTACGCCCGGATCTCCACAGGTTTCCGCGCCGGCGGCTTCAATGAGAGCGGCATCCTCAATATCGACGACGATCCTGAGGACCGGCTGGTCGACCCGACATTCCCTGCCGAAGAACTGATCAACTATGAACTCGGTATCAAGGGTCGGTTTCTGGATCAGCGGCTAACTGTAATGGCCGGTGCCTACTATGAGGACTTCGAAGGTTACCATCTGAACACCGTTCAATTCATCCCCGAGGAGAGGCGCCCGCGTGCGGAAGAGCCCTTTGAGGAATTCACGGACTCGGTGGACGGAACAAAATTCTGGGGAGTTGAGGTCGAGGGCACTTTCCACATCAACGAAAACTGGCGATTGTCAGGGTTTTACAATTTCCTGGATGCCAGGTTTGGTCCGCACCGGGCGTTCTTCGATTTCGAGAATATCGTAGGTATCGAACCGGAAGTCGAGCCAGAGACTGCCATGCACACGTTCCTGAACAGGGAGACGGGAGAGACGGAAACCGTAGAGATTGTGCTACCACGTGATGTGACCGGCAACCGGTTGCCAAAACAACCGCAGCATAAGGGGGCGTTAACACTGCGTTACACCAGGCCGTTGGACAACCTTGGCACCGTGTCGGCGCTGACGACCTGGAGTTATACGGGATCGCAGTTCCCCGATGAGGCAAACCTTCCGTACATGAAAATCGCCGCTTTTGACCGCTTGGATTTTCGCGCGACCTGGGAATCGTCAGCTAGCACCTGGAATGTAACAGCTTACGTGCAAAATGTCCTCGACGAAATCGCAATACAGGACATCGGACCGCTGGGGACCATCCAGGCATGGCTTACCGAGCACCGGCAGATCGGTCTGCAGATACGGTATCGCCCGCAGTTCTGACCAGGGAATCAGGGTAACGTGAGGCACGCCTCGCGCTACCCTTCTCTATTCTTACAAAATAAACTGGTGGCGATCAGGAAGGCAGACACCAATGGGTGGCATCATCAGAATTGCAGGTCTGTTGCTCCTCACGGCGAGTTGTGGCGGTGGCGGTGGCGGTGGTTCGAGCCCCGCACCTGGCAACAATGCGGCGCCCAACCCGGCCGCTGGGGGAGACGACGATGAGATTCGGTTCACACGTTACTCCGATCCGGTGCTGAACGCGCGGTCTTTCGGTGGGGTGCCGGCGAACTTCTCAGACCCGGAGCGCTTCAGCGGCGGGTTGGCCGCGGCGGATTACGACGGTGACGGTGATGTCGATCTTTATTTCGTCGGCGGCAATACCGAACCGAATGCGCTGTATCAGGACCAGGGAGACGGCACCTACGTGGAAGTAGCGGCGACGGTGGGACTTGATCTGGTTCACTGGGGCAGCGGCCCGACCTTCGGCGACATCGACAACGATGGCGATCTCGACCTGTTGGTCGGGGCAGTGGAAGGCGATCCGATCAGTCTGTTCGAAAATCGCATCGCCGAGGAAGGCGTTTTTGTCGACGTGACTGAGAATTCGGGTATCGTGGTCACTGCGTTGAACACAGTTGGCGGTACGTTTTTCGATTACGACTACGATGGACACCAGGATCTTTTTCTGGCGCACTGGGGCAATCCTTTTGAGCCGGGGCAGGACACCGAGACCGTGTGGCGCAACAATGGCGATGGCACTTTCAGCAACACGAGCATCAAGTCGGGCATCTCTTCGACGCTGGTGGAAGACGATAACGACTATACGTTTTCACCCAACTTCGCCGACATCGATGGTGACGGCGACAGCGATCTCTTGATGTCATCTGATTTTAACGACAGCCAGGTTTACCGGAACAACGGCGACGGTACCTTTACCAACATCACCGATACCGAAGTTATCATCGACCAGGCAGGGATGGGGGGAGCCGTCGGCGATTTTGACAATGACGGCGACATGGACTGGTTCGTGACGTCGATCTACAACCTTGACCTGGCCGATGGTAGCCAATTCGGCAACCGTTACTACCGTAACGACGGACTCGGCGTGTTCGAGGATCACACCATGAATTCCAATACTGATGACGGAGGATGGGGCTGGGCAGCATGTGCCGCCGATATCGATAACGATACTCTGCTTGACATCGTGCACGTCAACGGCTGGACGGAGATACAGGGAAAGGACTACAAGAACATTCCCATTCGTCTGTTTCACAACGCATCGCCTAACAGCTCCCGGTTCAACGAGCGTGCCGGGGAGGTCGGTATAGTCAACGACGGGCAGGGTCGAGGCATTGCCTGTTTCGACGCCGAGCGGGATGGTGACATCGATATCGTCGTCAGCAACAGCGGGCCGGACAACGTCGTCTTTTATCGCAACGAATCTAACAACGAAAACCACTGGCTGGGCATCCAGCTACGGGGACCGACCAATAACCGATTTGGTGTGGGTGCGCGCATTACTGTCAGCACGGACGATGTTACCCAGATCCGGGAACTGGGTGGCAAAAATCATTATGTTTCACACAGCCCGTTTGAAGAGCACGTCGGCCTGGGCTCGTCGAACTCTGCAAATGTGCAGGTGCACTGGCCGGATGGCGAACTGACTGAAATACTATCAGTGGACGCTGATCAGTATCTGGACATCGCCCATCCGCGCGCCGTCGAATGAACAATTCTGCCCCCAACAGCCACGTGCCAACAGCGATAAAAGGGGTCAGGTCCATTTTTCCTCAAAAAAGAAAAAACGTCGAAAAAACGATAAAAAGGGTCAGTGATATTGACCTAATCAGAAATTCGTTATGAGGTAATCATGCCTCAGGAAATTTACAAAATTATTGAAAATAGAGCTACCAGTAAATTCAAACACGTAACATGCGAGGATGAGAAGGATGAGTTGCAAGATTTGCTAGAAAGCGAACTGAATCTGATCCCCGGCGACCAGATCAACAACGATGACCCACCCCAGTGTCTGCTGGTTAAGCGGGAAATGCCCGTCCCGGATCCATCAAGCGGTGGGGACTGCTGGAGCATCGACTTCTTTCTATCCGATCAGCATGCCTTTCCGACATTTGTTGAATGCAAGAGATATGCAAACACTCAGTCACGGCGCGAAGTGGTAGGACAGGTGCTTGAATATGCCGCAAATGCCCATCACTACTGGGATCGCGAACAACTAAGGGAAATGGCCTCTACATCCGCAGGTAAAAGGGGTTGCAGCATTGCATGAAAGAGAGCAGGTTGACCCACAATGTTCAATCTTCCTTTGCTCCTGTAACAGCGGATTGGGGCACTAACAATTGCAACTGCTAACCGTAGTTTGTGGAGATACCAAAGATGAAACACAAGCCACGTCGTAAGTATGACGAATTTGCGAAAATCATTCCTTGAGCCTCGATGGTTCAATCGAGTGTAGTTTCAGAATTGGTACGGAGTTTATTAACAATTTGCGTTTATGATCCAAGTCTGCCTGTCTGGCAATACGAAGAAAAATGGACCTGACCCCTTTTTTTTCTGACCCCTTTTTTTTCCTTTTTTTTCGTCAGTTTCAAATATCCCTGGGGTGTAACAGCCCTTACGCCAATCATTTCAATACCTGCAAAATAGAATACCAGAACTTAAGATAACTGTTGGTTGATTATCCCGGTTTTCACTATTACACCGCTGGGCGAGAATAATTTTGACTCATTTCCGTATTACGCCTAAAATGACCAGTAATTAGTCAGTTTATAAGGAGACGTCTCGTGACCAGTGTTCCCCTCACCTATGCCAAAGCACACTTTTCCGAGTTGGCTGCGAAAGCGGCTCAGGGAGAAGAAATTCTGGTAACCCGCCATGACAAGCCCCTGGTAAAACTGGTGCCTGCCGGTCGTATTACGCAGGACGGGTTGCAGGCATTGTTTGCTGAAATGGATGCTATACGGGAAAACACCCGACTTGGCCCCGACTTGTCAATCGCTGAACTACGTGATGAAGGGCGACGTTAGTGGCCTCAGTAGTGCTGGACTGTTCCGTTACGGTAGCCTGGTTCTTTGAAGATGAATTCAGCAGGTACAGCGAAAGAGTTCGCCAGACTTTGTTGCTTGAAAGCGCGGTTGCGGTCTCTCCGGCGATCTGGTCTGCTGAAGTCACCAATGCTCTCGTCCAGGCAGAACGCAAAAAACGCATCGAACCGGAAAAAGTAACCCAGGCATTGGGCATCCTGGCGCGCATGCCGATAGATACAGACTTGCTACCCATCGACAGTATGTTACAAGTATTGCACCTGTGCAGAACACATGGACTGACTGCTTATGATGCTCTTTACCTGGAACTTGCGCTACGCAGGAACATCCCCCTGGCTACACAGGATACATTACTGGTAACGTCGGCTATAGCAGCCGGGGCTAAGGTATTCGACTAATACAGAACGACAGAACTCAAGAATTACCCAGAGTTTCTGAGAACTCTATCAACGGTATCCGCCAGTATGGCTAGTTTATCAGCCATGTCTTTGGTAATTTCCTCCCGATCTTTATCATTCACCATTTTTTTCAAAAAATTTAAATCATCCAAGTCTGAAAGATCACCTTCAAGGTAGTGAACAAAATACTCTCCTTCTTCGGTTTTTTCGGTTTCGGGCTCGCCTATGGATTCACGAAACTCGCTCTCGACCTTTTCTTTTACACTATGCAAAATCTTCTCGATATTTGCCAAGTAAATACTTGGACTTGAACTTGATTTTTTATCGTCCCACTCTGAACATAAGATGACACCCCACCAATCTTCGCTATCTTCCTCGACTTTCAGTTGTTTCCAATGTCTTTTGCGTATCCAGAGACCCTCTGTGCCGGTTGCCCTGATCTCCCATCCTTCTGTTGTCTCTACGGTTTCTTTCAGTTGTTTTTCAACGCATTCGAAAAAATCGCTAATTAATTCCGTTCGGACTTTAGGCAGCGCTTTTTCGACAGGGGGTAAATGGGGTCAGGTCCATTTCCTACACGAATCAAGGGATAAATGGGATCAGATAAATGGATTCGTGTTTATATCAACCAGGGGAAGGTGCTTGGCTCAAAAGGTTTCAGCAAGAGATAGAGGAACTTGTGGGCAGGTCAGTTGGATTGAAACCAAAGGGACGACCGACAAAAGGGGGATAATTGGACCTGACCCCTTTTCTATTTTTCGCCTGTTCCACGTCGAGGTCGGCGGTGCTCGACCAGTCGATCTGCGCCATCTGACAAGGGTGATGGATGCAATCGCCGGTTATCAGTACCCGACCCCACCAATTTTTATCATATATGTCATGTTTTTTATGTAGAAAACTTGTTATTTTCGGCAAATTCGGTATGGTTAATCATAGGAGAAAACCATGAGTATTGCCGCCTCTGTAAAACAGACCATTGAACGCCTCCCGTCAGGACGAATATTTGGCTACGAAGTTTTTGATGACTATCAAACCGCTCCCGACGCTGTGGTTCGGACTGTGAGTCGTCGTGTCGACGAACAACGATTAAAGCGTCTGTCGAAGGGTCGTTTCTATAAGCCAACACAAGGCGTGCTTGGTCCCATGACCGTAAGTGATGACGAACTGTTACGCGACGTCCTGTTTCGTCGAGGAAAACGTTGTGGGTACATTACCGGCCCGGCTCTTTATAACCGCCTGGGCCTCACCACGCAGATTCCGAAGACCGTCATGGTTGCAGCTAACCGAACTGCTCAAACCAAAGATTTTGGCACCATCCGTATCAAGTACACACCACGCCGGGCGGCCATTAGTGAATCCAATGTGCCTCTCTTGGAGATACTGGATGTGCTGCGAGACGCAAAAAAGGTACCCGATGCGAAAGTCGATAAGGTAGTGAACGTCATTGCCGGTCGGATTGGAGACCTGGCGCCGTCCGAGCTTAAGAAACTGCAGAAACTCGCGGTGGAATACTACAACGCATCAACCCGTGCAGTGCTGGGTGCGATACTGGAGCGTATCGGGCAGCCCGTGTCGCTCGCATTAAGGCGGTCAGTGAATCCCACGACGCGATTTGAATTAGGAATGAACCTAAACGCCTGGCCCGAAGCGCTCACCTGGAACATCCGTTGATTCTTCATGATGCGCCCGAGACTTTTCTCGAATTGGTCAACGCCACGGCAAGATACATTGGCGTTCCTGCGGTCTATGTTGAGAAGGATTATTGGGTCACACTAGTGCTTAAGCGACTTCATCAATCCGAGCACAAGCATGACATTGTGTTCAAAGGCGGCACCGCACTATCGAAAGCGCATAAGCTGATTGAGCGGTTCTCCGAAGACATTGATCTCGCCGCACGTGCTAACGACCTGGGTGATTTGCGACGCAAGCGACTCATCAGAAATACCGAAACCGCAATGACGCAGGATCTGACCTACCAGGGAGCACACGCTATGGAATCAAAAGGCAGTCGCTTTCGAAAGACTGCGCATGCCTTTCCCACGCTAACCGATGCCAGTAAACTCGGCCAAGTATCTGACATCATCTTGGTGGAGATAAACGCCTTTACCGATCCTGAACCGGCTGAACTCATGCCAGTCGGGACGTTGATACAGGAGTTTCTGCACAGCTCCAAGCGGCACGATCTGATTGATCAATACGAATTAACCAGCTTTGATGTGCTGGTGCTCTGCGTCGAGCGCACCTTGTGCGAAAAAATGATGGGATTGGTGCGTGCCGGCTATGAAGACGATGCCACCGCTGACTTCAAGCGGCGCATTCGTCACTTCTATGATATTGCAATGATCCCTCGTCAGGAGCGTTATCAGGCCTTCGTTGACAGTGATGAGTTTCCCAGAATGGTCGATGCCGTGAGGGCCTCGGATCGAGAGTCGATGCCTGGCGCGGATGTTTGGTTAGGTCAGCCGATCGACCAGGCTCCCATCTTTGCCAATACACAAACGTTATGGGATGGGATCCAATCGGAATTTCACGGCACATTTAGAGACATGGTGTACGGCGATTCGATACCCAATGACGAAGAAGTGTTGGCTGCCATTCAAACCATCAAAACGGCCGTCGTGAACATGGCCGCTGGTGAGGCAATGCAATGAGGGTTCAGCGGTTACGTAGTCTGACCTGCCCAAGTCCGAAGAAGGATCTAGTGAAGATTGATTTCGTTCGCGAACGAGACTAGTGTCATGTCACGCATAATATGTCGTAAAAAGTCATGATGTGGTAAGATACCTGTCCGTCTATTTTCGGACGGAGAGGCTTATGGTTGAGAGATACAAAGTCACGCTACAGGCGGACGAAAGAACAGCCCTTGAAACCATCACACGCAAGGGTTCACACCGATCTCGCAAAGTCATTAACGCGTTGATCTTGCTAAACTGTGACCAGGGTGCGTTCAATCAACGCCGCTTGCGCGGTGAAGATGTGGCTGAGGTACTCAAGGTCAGTATGCGCACACTGGATCGGGTCAAAAAGCGGTTTGTCGAAGAGGGGTTGGAGACCCTATTGAACGGTCGGCCGAGCCAGCGACGCTACCCACGCAAGGCTGACGGAGATCTTGAGGCGCGTTTGGTTGCACTGAGTTGCAGCGAGCCGCCGAAAGGCTACTCTCAGTGGTCGCTGCGGTTGCTCGCGGACCGCGCTGTCGAACTCGAATACATCGACAGCATTTCCTACGAGACGGTCCGCCGGGTTCTAAAAAAAAACGAAATCAAACCCTGGCGGAAAATCGGTTGGGTGATTCCACCGGCGGGTAACGGCGATTTTGTCGCTGCGATGGAACGGGTGCTCGATGTCTATCGACGCCCATACGATGTCACCCAGCCGGTGGTGTGCATGGATGAGACGCCGCGCCAACTCATCCGCGAGACGCGCACGCCACTGGCACCGCAGCCCGGACGCCTGGAACGCCATGACTACGAGTATGAGCGCTGCGGCGTGTGCAACGTATTCATGGCCACCGAGCCTTTGGCCGGCAGACGATTGACCAAGGTGACCGAGCGCAGGACCAAGATAGACTGGGCGCATTTCATTGAAGATATTGCCGAGCGCTACATTGACGCTGAGCAGATCACGTTGATCATGGACAATCTGAATACCCATTCCCCGGGTGCTCTCTACGAAGTTTTTCCGCCTGATCAAGCGAAAGCACTTTGGGATCGCTTCGAGTTTGTTTATACGCCGAAGCACGGCAGTTGGCTCAACGTCGCCGAAATCGAACTCAACGTGATGATCAGCCAATGCCTGCGTCGGCGCATTGACAACATCGAAGAGCTGCGTGAGGAGGTATCAACCTGGCAAGCACACCGTGATCAGTTGGAAGCAACCGTCAACTGGCAGTTCACAGCGAAAGATGCTCGCATTAAACTGGAGCGTCTATATCCGACATTTAGTTCGTGACATGACACTAGTCCCCCACCTGTGTCTAACATTATTGTTAGGTGGCCATTAAACGTTTCTTGTTTTGATAAGTGCTCAATTTCGTCCCTAACGATTCCCGGTAATTGATAATTCATCGGGCCATATATTGCCAATACATCCGACTGGCAGTGTTTTGCCAGATCTGAAAGATGCATGGTTGCAAGATGTTCGATGAAACCTCTAACTTCACTCATATCCTTCACCTGGATAAATCTGGTAAACAGTTACTAGCGTAAGACCGGGGACATTGCGTCAATTGCTCAATTACTTCTATCCGCGTCTATCGTCTCCGTGCTTGGTGCTTCGGAGTTTCGTGAAATGAAGTCTGCCCGCGCCTGCAGGTGGTCGAGGCGCAGGCACAATTCATCGATTCGCCCGGTAAAGTGCGCCGCTTCCTCGGGAGTGGGCATGACGCCGGCCTCGTACTGCACGAAATTCTTCAAAGGTTCCGGGGTCGGAGTAAAGTACCGGAGTAAATCGTTGCGTTTTACTCCGGCACTTTACTCCGACCCCACTAATCTCGTGTAAGCCAACAACTAAACATCTTATCAGCCATTGGCCATCTTTCATTGGTGCGCTTAATTCGACGCGAAGTTCTCTCAATACTACCCGCCGTGTATACTTCTACGTTACCGTGAAAATGTGGTTTAAATTACCTATCTACGTGTCGCACTATTCCTCCCGCCAACCGGCGAATTCAACGTGCGCCTCATGGATATGAATACCGACATACTTGACGAAAGGACAATTACAGTTTCATCAACACTCGTGGCGGAATAGGTTCCGGTCTTCACTCATATGAATTCCTGCTTACTCAATACCAGTATTCTTCAATGCGGTCGTTCGATTGCAGGATTGCTTCACTGCCGGTCCATACACGTCCATCCTACTGTCGCCGAGCAACAATCGAAGTCCAGCTTTGCGGTTCTGACTGTCAATTCTCGAGCTTAAGTTAATGGGAAAAACCAGAGCATTAGTGAAGATCTTCTATCAACCAAGTAGGGTATTTCAAGCACTATTAGAAAAGCCCTCATGGATGGTAGTTGGCGTTCTCGTCATTTCTTTCATCTATATCAATCATGTATTACCAGATATACACAGGTTCTATAAGCGAGATACCCCTTCAGAAATTACGACCATACAATTAGTGGCAATAAACCACGAGGATGAAGCCAAGCAGGAAACAGGACTAAAACAAAGTGCTGAAGGTGCGACGGTGGTCGTCGAGCGCATTGACGATGATTACTTTAGGGTCGAGACCGTCAGGGAAGAAACGCTGAAGGATGCACTGTGGCCCGCTCATTCAATTCACATCGTGTTGGGCTTGCTGTTTTTTCTGATATTGATATTTCTTGAGGCACTGTATTTCAAGATACTTGCGACCGCGGTAAAGTTAAGGTTGTCGATACGACACTGGCTAGCGTTCACGGTCTGGAGTCGTGTACCATCGATGTGTCTCTTGTTTCTTACCACCCTTCTAGCGGGTGTCGTATTCGGTAGTCCGAAAGCCTTACAAGGTGCGAATTTGCTTGCGATGCAAACCTGGATTGACATGCCAGATGTAGGAAATGAGACGCTGGGGATTAGTTTTGAGAACGTTAGTGCAGGTTTAGTTTGGGTTTTAGTGTTGCAGACGATCGGTTTCAAAATTTGGTCGCAGCGGAGTAGCGCGTTATCTGCTTTTGTAGTGCTAGCGCCAACGGTAATCTTATATGGTGGGGCTCTCACATGGTGGTTGGTGGCTTGAAAAGTAACGCGAGCTTAATCTCGCGAGTAGTTACCGAATCTTAGTATCTGCTAGTCGAGTCCCTTTGAGTAGTGGACACCTCGAAATCATCGACTAATAATCAAACAAACGATGTCACGGATGAGGGGTACTCGACCATTACGACCATCGTGGATTGAGGAGAGAATTCAAGCTCCTGGAATTCATCATGATTGTTACCACGATGCAACTATTCGCAGCTTCACCAGAATACGCACCTTGACCCATCCTCCGTACCGAGTGTAGGTTTGCCAAGTGATCAATGCCAATTTTATCCCAAAGGGTTCAGATGGAATGCGCTTAACAACTGCAGAAAGTGGTCCGAACAACAGGGTCCACTTCACCTCAACCATTCGTGGATACCTCCATTGGCGTTGAGAAGGGAGGCTAGGAGAGCATTTTGCGCATGCAGCAGGTACTCTTTGGCCTCATAGACGCGGCAGCCAGGCCAGTTCATCGCGCCATCAGATACTTCCTCGCCTCTGTGGACGGGTGGACATGGTAGGAAGAGAGCATCCTGTGGACTTACCCTCAGTATTTCCTCCGGATAAATGGGGTCAGGTCCATTTCCCGCACGAATCAAGGGAAAATGGGATCAAATAAATGGATTCGTGTTTATATCAACCAGGGAAGGTGCTTGGCTCAAAAGGTTTCAGCAAGAGATAGAGGAACTTGGGCAGGTCAGTTGGATTGAAACCAAAGGGATGACCGACAAAAGGGGGATAATTGGAACTGACCCCTTTTTTGTGTTTTTATGATCCAAGTCTGTCTGGCTGGCAATACGAAGAAAAATGGACCTGACCCATTTTTGTTAGAAAAGTACTCCCAGCCTTACGGGTTGCTTACCCTCCACTTGGGCAGATCTAAACGTGCGTTGATCGATGAGAAATGTGGTGATCCAGCTATGAAACCCAGACTCCGGCGACCTGTAACGGGAGATGAGCGTGGCGGCAGGCGATTGCGTTCTTAGCGCGGCTCCGAAGTCAATCACTCGACATGGCGCACGGCGATACGCGATGACGAAGGCAAAACACATCCTGCTCGCCTTTGCTGTCATAGCAAACCCGCTTGGAGTGCCTTGCGTATCCGCGGCACAAGACGAGGTCACCGCCGACGCCATCGGCCACCTGCGGTCCAACCTCGATGCGTTGCTCGTGCGGGATGATCTAACACCGGAACGGGTCGCTGTTCTCAAAGAGATGCGTGCCGGTTTGGCCGCGTTGCTGCAAGAGGACCTGAACCCTCTGCACGCACGCATACTCGTGACTGCTGCGGACAGCCTGCGCGACTCGAAAGGCGAGCCGCCGCTGCAGGACGAGGACGTCGTAATTGTCACGGCGATGTATGTGGACATGTTTTTGTATGACGACGAGTTGAATGACGAAGAAGCGGCCGATCTGGAGGCGAAGCTGCTCCGGGAGCCCGACGACATCGTCGCCCGGACCAGACTCGTCAGACACTACTACGCGAATGGATTGGCGAAGTCTCGCCGAGCCCATGCCGAGCATGTGGTTTGGCTGATCGAGAATGCGCCCTATGCCTATGAGCTTCGTCATACGGGTCTCAACGATATCTATCCGTCTAGGTCCGAGGCCTACGCTGCTGGCCGGGAAGCCTGGCGACGCCACGTGGAACGGGAACCCGAGAACCCGGTATTCGTCGCGCGCTATGCGCGATTCGTACAACGCTCAAATCGGAGTTTGTACGTCGAGTTGCTCGAGAGAGCACATGGCCTGGATGCGGGGAATCCTGATCTGGCGCGGGAGTTAGGTCATGCCTATCTGCGTGCGTCGATGCGTTCCCAAGAGAACGCCTACGATGCGCAGGTGGCCGAGAAGGCACTCAAGCAGTTCGACCGGGCATACGAGTTGGCGGACAACGATATCGCGCGCAATAGTGTGCTCCGGGGCCGCGCCAAGGCGGCCTTCGCGGCAGAAAAGTACGACCTCGCCAAGCAACACGCGCAAGCGATGCTCGACGCGAACCCTGCCTTGGGCCCGGACGGTAACCTGATGCATTGGGGAAACACGATCCTCGGGCGCGTCGCGCTGATCGAAGGCGACGTTGCGCGGGCCAAGTCGCATCTGCTCGAATCGGGCAAGGTGCCCACGTCGCAGGTGCTCGGATCGTTTGGCCCGAGCATGACATTGGCCTCGGAATTACTGGCGTTGGGGCATAGCAAAGTCGTGCTCGACTATTTCGAACTGTGCGCGGTTTTCTGGAAAGCCGAAAAGTTGAATACGTGGCGGGCTGCGCTCAATGCGGGCCAGACACCAGATTTCGGTAACCTGACGTGGTTGAGGTGAGTCCGAATGCCGCACTCCGGTCTAGCAATTGGTAGCAATGGAGCGACGGACCGCTACCCGGGTCCAGTTGACGTCCCGGCCCCAGAAGTCCGGGGCGCTTTCGGTCCGTTCGACGTGGCTTCCGCAGCCGCCGGACAGCCGCTGGATCTCTTGGATCGACACAGGGTGCATTCCGAAGAGGTTAGGAAAAAGAAACACTCTTTTTCCTCTTTCGCTTGGTCGGTTCGTTTGCGTTGACGAATCAGGCCTGTGATTATTCCGCATCTTTTTATGTATTGCTGCGGTAAAACCTCTATGGGTTTTTCTGCATGCATTTCTTCCGTTAAAAATAATTTTGCCGTGGTGTATAAAATGGGGTATATAAGCAGGAGGCAGAGATGTCGGCGTAACTAATCGTTCATATGGAAATCACCAACTGGGAGGAGTTCCGGGCTTACCAGCAGAGCATCCGCAGCACGATCAAGCCCTTCGAGGGCTGGATGTTGGCCGCCTCCCCCGCGACCATGCTCGAGGGGGACGCGTTTCCCAACCAGAACGTGATCATCCGCTTTCCCACCCAGGCGCACGTTCAGCGCTGGTGGGACTCCCAAGCCTACAAGGAGATCATCCCGCTCCGTCTCGAGAACAGCGCGGGGCCAGAGCAGGCCTGCATCCTTCCGGGACTCGATGGTGACGTCGGGAATAAATAGGGTCGGAGTAAAATTTACAAACGACTTACACTAGTACTCCAACAACTTTGAAATGACTGCTAATTGATGTAGACTCTCAAGTTAGAATTGCAACCTATTAATAGTTGAGGGTTTTAATACGATGAAATATTACAAAGTGAGCTTAACGACAGAAGAGCGCGCGATGCTAAGGGACTTGGTGTCCGTGGGTAAAGCCGCCGCCCGCAAAATCACGCATGCCAGGATACTGTTGCTGGCGGACGAGAATTCGGATGCGGGCAAGCAGTCGGACGATGCCATCGTTGGAGCGCTACAAGTCGGCTCGTCGACCGTCGCCCGGGTTCGCCGCCGTTTTGTGGAACAAGGACTTGAAGCCGCATTGAATCGCCAATTTCAGCGCAACCGCAGAGCCCGGAAATTGGATGGCGAGGGCGAGGCGTTTCTGGTGGCTACGGCCTGTTCGGCGGCGCCGGAGGGCCGCAAATCCTGGACCTTAAGGTTGTTGGCGGATCGCCTGGTCGAATGCGACATCGTTGACACCATCAGTCCCGAGGCGGTGAGACAGACGCTAAAAAAACGAACTTAAGCCTTGGTTGAAGGACTGCTGGTGTATTCCGCCGAAAAGCAATGCCGACTTCGTCTGCGCGATGGAAGACATCCTGGAAGTGTATCAGCGAGATTTTGCCGCGGACGAGGTGCTGGTTTGCATGGATGAAACGAGTAAGCAACACATCAAGGAAACCCGCACGCCGACGCCGACGCGACCGGGAACTCCGGCGAGATACGATTACGAATACGAACGCAATGGCGTCAGCAACCTGTTCATGCTGTGCGCGCCGCTCGAGGGTTGGCGGCATGTCAAGGTGACAGACCGTCACACGAAGGTTGATTGGGCGGGATTGATCAAGGAATTAGTGGACGACCATTACCCGGGGAAACGCAAGATCGTGTTGGTAATGGACAATTTGAACACCCATAAAACATCCTCGCTATATGAAGCCTTCGACCCGGCAGAGGCGCGCCGGATAGCCGAGCGCCTGGAAATTCATTTTACCCCCAAGCATGGCAGTTGGTTGAACATGGCTGAAATTGAAATCGGCGTCATGGCGCGTCAATGTCTCGATCGCCGCCTGGGAAGCCAACACATTTTGAGAAACGAGATTAACGCATGGCAAAAACAGCGCAACGAGGAAGCAATAAGCGTCAACTGGCGATTCACAACGGATGATGCGCGCACGAAGTTGAGGTCACTTTACCCATCAATACAAAGTTGACGTAGTACTAGTGTCATGTCACGAACTAAATGTCGGATATAGACGCTCCAGTTTAATGCGAGCATCTTTCGCTGTGAACTGCCAGTTGACGGTTGCTTCCAACTGATCACGGTGTGCTTGCCAGGTTGATACCTCCTCACGCAGCTCTTCGATGTTGTCAATGCGCCGACGCAGGCATTGGCTGATCATCACGTTGAGTTCGATTTCGGCGACGTTGAGCCAACTGCCGTGCTTCGGCGTATAAACAAACTCGAAGCGATCCCAAAGTGCTTTCGCTTGATCAGGCGGAAAAACTTCGTAGAGAGCACCCGGGGAATGGGTATTCAGATTGTCCATGATCAACGTGATCTGCTCAGCGTCAATGTAGCGCTCGGCAATATCTTCAATGAAATGCGCCCAGTCTATCTTGGTCCTGCGCTCGGTCACCTTGGTCAATCGTCTGCCGGCCAAAGGCTCGGTGGCCATGAATACGTTGCACACGCCGCAGCGCTCATACTCGTAGTCATGGCGTTCCAGGCGTCCGGGCTGCGGTGCCAGTGGCGTGCGCGTCTCGCGGATGAGTTGGCGCGGCGTCTCATCCATGCACACCACCGGCTGGGTGACATCGTATGGGCGTCGATAGACGTCGAGCACCCGTTCCATCGCCGCGACAAAATCGCCGTTACCCGCCGGTGGAATCACCCAACCGATTTTCCGCCAGGGTTTGATTTCGTTTTTTTTAGAACCCGGCGGACCGTCTCGTAGGAAATGCTGTCGATGTATTCGAGTTCGACAGCGCGGTCCGCGAGCAACCGCAGCGACCACTGAGAGTAGCCTTTCGGCGGCTCGCTGCAACTCAGTGCAACCAAACGCGCCTCAAGATCTCCGTCAGCCTTGCGTGGGTAGCGTCGCTGGCTCGGCCGACCGTTCAATAGGGTCTCCAACCCCTCTTCGACAAACCGCTTTTTGACCCGATCCAGTGTGCGCATACTGACCTTGAGTACCTCAGCCACATCTTCACCGCGCAAGCGGCGTTGATTGAACGCACCCTGGTCACAGTTTAGCAAGATCAACGCGTTAATGACTTTGCGAGATCGGTGTGAACCCTTGCGTGTGATGGTTTCAAGGGCTGTTCTTTCGTCCGCCTGTAGCGTGACTTTGTATCTCTCAACCATAAGCCTCTCCGTCCGAAAATAGACGGACAGGTATCTTACCACATCATGACTTTTTACGACATATTATGCGTGACATGACACTAGTAGGAGTCTCGATTGAATACCTGAGTGGTTCCCGGCACAATGCCTCGACGAAAGCAAATCTCGCCTCCTGCTCACTGACGCGTAGTCCTTTTTTGCTCCGGTATGACGGAAAAACAAGATGTCCATCGGCAGGGTTTTCTGACTGATTATCACAACTTAGCTCATACCCCCCCATAGGAGCTTGTCAGCTTGCATGCAAATTTTTGAGATATTCGAATGCAATGTCTTCATTTAAGCTTTTTCATTTCAATTACGATCTTTATCGACATAGTTAAATTCTACTATGCCGGTCCAACCCATAGTGGTCCAGGTACGGATGCGAGATCACAACCCCCAGCAAACTGTCGTCAGGGTCACGGAAACCGGGGACTTGCGGAAGCAAGCTTTCATGTCCTTCATCAGGTGCATCGAGCGGAAGGCCGACATCCAGGGCGAGACGTTTCCCCTGTGCCTCAACCTCAATGCACGTGCCGCCAATCTCCTTTGTCCCCCGATGTATACGGATTCTCACAGTCTGCATCCATTAAAGTACTAATCGCGTAAAAGATCGGTGATAGAGGTTTTTGCACGTGTTCCAGCGTCGACCTGCTTGACTATCACTGCACAGTACAAGCTTGGCAGCGCTGTACCTTGAGGAGTCGTCCCACCTCCCAGAGAGCCTGGAACCACTACCGAATATGGAGGAACCACTCCCATTGTTATTTCTCCGGTCGCTCTATTCACAATTTTCGTAGAAGCGCCAATGTAAACACCCATAGATAACACTGAACCTTTTCGTACTATCACGCCTTCTGCTACTTCTGACCGCGCTCCTATGAAACAGTCGTCTTCAATTACGACAGGGTTATCTTGCAACGGCTCCAATACTCCTGCTATCCCCACTCCCCCAGATATGTGGCAATTCTTACCGATCTGGGCGCAAGATCCTACTGTCGCCCACGTATCAATCATTGTCCCACTATCAATGTACGCACCAACGTTCACAAAACTTGGCATGAGTACGACCCTCGGCGCAACATAAGCCGAGTAGCGTACAACAGAAACGGGAACAGACCTAAATTGTGCGCTTTGGAAATCTTTCTCAACCCATCCGCTAAATTTTGATGGCACTTTGTCCCACCAAACTGAGTGATCAGGTCCGCCCTTCATTGCTTTCATATCGTTCAGCATGAAACTAAGAAGAACTGCCTTTTTGGCCCACTGGTTTACGACCCATCCATCACCGTTTGGTTCAGCTACTCGAAGGGCACCAGAATCTAACAAAGCAAGAACTTCTTGCACCACACCAACAAGTTTTTGCTTGTCGTTTATGTGGTCACGCTTCGCCCAAGCTTCGTCTATCGTTGATTCTAGTTCACTGTGCAAGGGCTAGCTCCTTTTGTATTGAAAAATTAATGATCTCACCAGTATCTAAGATCTGTATATGGGCGCTCGATTTTTAGCGAGCCATGTCGCCATCTTAGAAATTGTGACTATTCATCCACCTCATGTTCTAGCTGAGTTGATAGTTCTGTTAAACCATCGAGCGGCAAAAGCATATGGGTACGAGTATCACATGATTTCGAAACCAGATGACAAATTAACTTCAACATCGCTTCTTCAGCTACTTTTCTAAAGCCAAAGTCTAATAATGCAACGTCAGATCGAACCCGTGTCTCATCAGTCTTCGAGTTATAACATATATCACGTGCATTTTTCCCTTGTCCCATAAGCCGCCACACGCGACAATATGTCCTTTTTCCTCAAGCACGTAAAAGTCGTTTCAACCGTAGATAAGGGATAAACCACATTTCTGCTTCGTCAGCTAAGTACATCAGCCTCCTGAAATTCGATATTGAGTACAGTTCCCGGCTAACTTCTGGTGCTCATCGCGAACTAAAGGGCAGGATCATATTGAACGATCGACTTTCCTGGCAGTTTCGGGTCTCCAAGACGAGACAACCGCCATCAGCGTGTGCTGATGTCAGAATAGTTGGGTCGAATTCGGGAAGATGCCCTCTGGCGGTGAACGGTTCCTGGCCTGTGACTCCTCATCCAGACCAAGATGCTTCAATATCTTTTCGATAACCTCAGGCTGTGCTCGGTGAACCTATCGAAACAGGGCATCGTGAGACGATCGGGTTGAGCATGGCCATCGGGCACCAGCAGCCGGCTTGCCGCACTGGCTGCCTCTTGACTTGTTCCCTTTTGACCCACCAGCAATGAAGGTCTGAGTCAACCAACCTACAGTGGCCGAACCATGATCAAAGTTGGGTCCGTCCAGTCACGTTGCTGGATTTCCAAGAGAGGAAGGAATCCCAGGGCTTTATAGAATTCCCTTGTCTGCGCATAGGCTGGGTAGGGTTCGGACGGACCAAGTGTCTGCACAAGCAGTAACCTGACTCCATTAGTCAACAAGTCCACTACGATCTGGTTCAAAAGAGCCCGTCCCACTCCCCGGCGTCGCTCCCTCCTTGCGACACCCATTACATGGATCTCAGCGACACCAACGCTCCTTTGCCTTAATGCAGCGAAGCCGACTAACTCAGAATTGCGATGAGCCAAGTACGTGTCGAGGGTGAGGAGGTCATTTAGGTATTTGGTGAGGGCTTGGGCGTCGCCAAACCACTGGGAAAGGCTCCTGAGTATTTCGGCACAGGAGTCTAGTTGGTCCACGGTGATGGGCTTTTGTACGGAGACACGGATCATTAGTCCTGAAAGTAACATGAAATGACTCATCGTTCTACTATCGATAGAGGTTCGTTGTGGCCCCAGGGGTTCGGTCACTCCGCTCCCTACGTCCAGATCGCAACGCAGAGCAAACATAGACGGGAGCATACTACTGAACGACAGGGCACTTCCCCAGAAGTCTGCAATTTTCAATTGTCAAAAACCTGCAATTTTCGATTGACATTGACAACGAAAATTGGACGTTCCACTGGGGTATTGGCGAGGGTATGTCTGTAGATGGGAGATAAACGCAACACGGGAAGCCCCTTCAGGTGGTTGGTGTAGCAAGCCGGCCAACGGGTGTGCCGTGAGACACGGGCCCGGTCTTTTGGGGTGCGGAAGGGGTCGTATTACCGATGAAGTCGGGTAATGCCGATGGAGGGAAGTACCCTTGGTCCGGGAACAGCGTTGTAAGGAGAAAGCGACAGGAGATTGACGATGAGTCTGGTAACTCCATTAAAAGTTGGGATACTCCAGCAGGCGCTACATGTGAAAGCGAAGGAAGAACCCGAGTTTCGCTTCTATCAACTCTATGACAAGGTCTATCGCTGGGATGTGCTGGTTCACGCCTACCGGTTGTGTCGTGCTAATGCTGGCGCACCGGGCGTAGATGGCCTGAGCTTTGATAAGATCGAATCCAGGGGATTGAGAAAATGGCTCGAGGAACTGGCGGTAGACTTAAGGACGAAGACCTATAACGCCGACCCGGTGCGACGGGTATGGATACCCAAGGTGAACGACAAAGAGCGGCCGCTGGGGATACCCACGGTCCGGGACCGGGTGGTACAGCGGCGGTGGTACTGGTTCTCGAACCCATATTCGAGGCCGACCGCGGTTAGTACTAATAAACACCCTTTTTCCTCGTACGGAAATGTAATGTATCGCCGTCCCAGGGCGTTGCCTGTAGCCCCCTTCCGGTTGTTTCACACATGAGTTGAGTAATCGAAAACTTGACGATCTGGACCTCGAATTCAGACTGCGAGCAGAGCGAATACGCCAGCAAAGATAATTGACGCCAGACAAGTAATTACAGTGTTGTTTTTCAAATATCTGTTCATTCCTGCAATAGACTTGATGGTGGGTATTTTGCTAGATTAGCCGCTCGAAAATTGGTGCACACTCGCGAAATTCACAGCCATCAGGATATTTGAAAATTTGAGTTGACCGTGATTAACCTGACCTCACCCTGTATTCTCTCACACCGCTTCTGGGAGAGAAGTATCGAGCAATCAAAAGTGTCACTTTCTGTTTTTACGCGCCAAAAATTCCATCTAAACTTGGAGTAGTCGTCCAGCCAGTTCCAGAGCATCAACTGGCCAGAAGCACTTTGGTCTCGGTCTATGGACGGCGGTGTCCCCATCTTTAGGGCGACAGTTCAAGATTGTTTTCACCCACCGCTCGGGAATTGCCTTCAACCCATGAACGGCGCCGAGAAGCGCTCCACAGATCGCTGCATTCGTATCGGTATCTCCTCCTCGCATGACCGAGTCTATTACTCCTTCTTCCAGACTCGGAGCATGAAGAAGTTGCCAAAGAGCGTTCTGCATCGCAATCAAGACCCAGCCCTGTAACGTGAGATAATCCGAGGGCGGCGTTTCGGCTGCTTCCCGGATGGCATTAAGCAGCTTGGGTTCTGCCTCAATTTCTTCCGACCAAATGATAATGCTCCGATAAAGCGACTCCGGGTCAGACTCGTTCTTGATCGCATGGGCTATTGCCATAGTGAAGAGTGCATTGGCTTGAATACATACCGGATTGGGGTGGGTCAGCGCAGCATCTTGTCCCGCCCAGTTACCAACCATGTTCAGGGGATGACGGGCTCCGAATATACCCAGCGGACTGATTCGCATCATGGCGCCGTTTGCTTCACTGTCGAAGTCTGGCCGACCTTGGAGACCGGCGTAAATTGTATTTCCGCAGTCAAAAGGGCCAGAATCAAGCCAAAATTTGTAGGCGCTGAATGCTTCCGAAGAATCGTATTTTCTTTTCCTGACTAGCATGCGGGCAAGAAGCAGCGCCATCTCGGAATCGTCCGTCGGTTGTCCGGCAATCGTGTTGTGAGTTCCACCATTAGCTAGGTCTCGCACACCTTTGGGGTAGGACCTGCGAATTGCCTCGTCCGAACAGAACTCAACAAGGCTTCCAAGAGCATCTCCTGCCAACTGCCCTAGCAGGCAACCCTGTGCAAGTTCGATCTTCATGAAACTCGTTCGCAAACTGTGAGACCTGTTTTCCGTTTTGGGCCAAAAACCTTCACAATGATTCTGTATTTACTCATATCGGACAGCCTAGCTATCGCTACTTATTCCGCTCATGATATCAAGGTAACTCATATGTCTTATCGTAGATTTCTTCTAGAGTTCGACCTTCAAACATCCAATATCGTCCAGTTTTGACATAGTAGTCGTTACCCAGTATTTCTTTTGTGGTCGCAGAGAGCCTTCAGCGGGCCAGTTGGTCTGGTCCACAGAAGTAATCTCGATTCTCCGCTTTATTGAGCCAGCGACGCTGACTTGCTGACTTGCTGGCACGTCGACAGGCGTCTCCGGTGCAATACCGCTGATGCCGCAAATTACGCGGGTCTGGACGGAATAATTGTTTACAGTTAAGACACTTACGTTTTCTTCGTTTGCTCATCGGCATTCTCCATCAGACGCCAATGATGCAGAAAGTCAGGTCAGCACGCAGTAGTGATCGGGAAGTTTAATGCTGACGGTACTGGGTGAAAGAAGACAGGAAGAAAAGTTTAGAGAGAAAGTTTTTGAAGAAAAATCACAGAAGAAGATACAATTTCAAACCGCTGAATTTATGACAGTTTTAAGTCGCTGGTGGCAGTGGAATACCCATCTCGATAAAATTTTGCTTGGGTCGACGTGCCTTTAGCTTATTCGATGTTTACTTAGCATCTTTATCTACGGATTCTGCTTCTTGCTGCAGTACTGGTGTTACATTCTCGTCAGCCATAAGCTCCAACAACGCAATAGCCTGTTCCGAGGCTAGGCAGAATAACCACTCTTTTCCTCTTTCAGAAAAGTACTCCCAGCCTTACGGGTTGCTTACCCTCCACTTGGGCAGATCTAAACGCGCGTTGATCGATGGGAAATGTGGTGATCCAGCTATGAAACCTGGACTCCGGCCGAACGTGTCGGTCATCGGTTCATAGTCGATGCTCTTGAATTTAAAAATAGCGTTTTTGGTGTGCTAGTCAGACCTGCTTGGCAGTGATCTACGCGTTGTGTGCTTCTCAATCAGGTTCGACTGCATTCTCCAAAATGGTAAACTTGCGCCAATCAGAGTCGATTTCTGCTTGAATTCCATACGGAAGAACGAACATCGGATCTGTGTGCCCGAAATCCATCTGCGTAATTATGGGGAGCGAAGTCAATCCTTCCTCGTCAGCGACTATCTGAAGTATGGCGTCGTCATAAGCATGAAACGAATCAGGCGACAACTCGTGGCCACCTGGTCTTCCAAAGAGAATCCCACTCAAAGATGGAAGAATATCCATCGCAGCAAGAGACCGGAAAAACCTGGTTACCGTACTTGGCGGCGGTGTTTCTTCAGACGTTTCGATAAAGAGTATCGCGCCTTCCCACACTTCCTTGTTAGGCCAAACGTCTGTATTTCTTATCCAGTCGAGAACTTCGAGGCAACCACCTATGAGGTGTCCTTCCGTTTGCCCTTCTCCCTGGAGATACTGCCAACCCGCAGAGCTTTGAAGGATCCTCTTTCTTTTTTGATTCGCAGGATTTGCCCAGTCAAGACGTTCGACGGTCCAGCCATCTCGATTCTCCGGTATTTCACCAATATTTCCATAATTAAATAAGGTCCGTCTAACGGAGTTCACCATGTAGGGAAACAACCTACCGTTCTCGGCAAATCCTGCCATAATTGCTGGACCATAAAAGGAGACTATGCCCGCCTTTAGGCACGCAAAGTGGGAAACGGTCGTATCGGAATATCCCACGAAGGGCTTCGGATTCTTCCTGATAAGATCAAGGTCCAGGTGACGAAGAATTCTAATCGAGTCATCACCGCCAATAGTCGATATAATTCCTTTGATTTCTGAGTCAGAAAAGGCTTCCATCAAGTCATCCGCACGCGCTTTTGGATTCTCAGAGAGCCATTTTGGCTCTCTGAGTGTATGAGGCATCTCGATCACGACCAGGCCAAATGCTTCTTCCAGTTGCTTTTTTCCAGCTTCATATCGATGTGGAATTAGCCCCGGTCCACCCCATGACAGAGATACAGTGGCTACCTTATCTCCCTCTTGAAGCTTTGGAGGTTTAGTAAGCGATGGTTTCATTATCAAGTCTGTGTTTAAAGCGATCATAGTTTTCCCCATTGTCACATATATCACGGGCGATAACTTTTGCAATTGATTCTTGTGTTTTCATAGCGGCATTTCGTGGGCCATCCGCGCGTGTAAGCTATTGAAGAATGCCTACGATGCAGATTATCCCCACCCCTCAATATATTCGAAGACAGCCAATCTATCTACTGATAGGGGATCCACCAAAACGGGTCAAGCCCACTTGACTAAACGAAGACACCGTGGGAAATGCACACGGGACTGAAAACACGAATCCATCCTCAGGCTTCGAGGTTAAGAAGAATAACCACTCTTTTTCCTCTTTCAGAAAAGTACTCCCAGCCTTACGGGTTGCTTACCCTCCACTTGGGCAGATCTAAACGCGCGTTGATCGATGAGTAATGTGGTGATCCAGCTATGAAACCCGGACTCCGGCCGAACGCGACGGTCATCGGTTCGCAGTCGATGCTCTTGAATTTAAAATAGCGTTGTTGGTGTGCTAGTGTCATGTCACGCATAATATGTCGTAAAAAGTCATGATGTGGTAAGATACCTGTCCGTCTATTTTCAGACGGAGAGGCTTATGGTTGAGAGATACAAAGTCACGCTACAGGCGGACGAAAGAACAGCCCTTGAAACCATCACACGCAAGGGTTCGCACCGATCTCGCAAAGTTATTAACGCGTTGATCTTGCTAAACTGTGACCAGGGTGCGTTCAATCAACGCCGCTTGCGCGGTGAAGATGTGGCTGAGGTACTCAAGGTCAGTATGCGCACACTGGATCGGGTCAAAAAGCGGTTTGTCGAAGAGGGGTTGGAGACCCTATTGAACGGTCGGCCGAGCCAGCGACGCTACCCACGCAAGGCTGACGGAGATCTTGAGGCGCGTTTGGTTGCACTGAGTTGCAGCGAGCCGCCGAAAGGCTACTCTCAGTGGTCGCTGCGGTTGCTCGCGGACCGCGCTGTCGAACTCGAATACATCGACAGCATTTCCTACGAGACGGTCCGCCGGGTTCTAAAAAAAACGAAATCAAACCCTGGCGGAAAATCGGTTGGGTGATTCCACCGGCGGGTAACGGCGATTTTGTCGCTGCGATGGAACGGGTGCTCGACGTCTATCGACGCCCATACGATGTCACCCAGCCGGTGGTGTGCATGGATGAGACGCCGCGCCAACTCATCCGCGAGACGCGCACGCCACTGGCACCGCAGCCCGGACGCCTGGAACGCCATGACTACGAGTATGAGCGCTGCGGCGTGTGCAACGTATTCATGGCCACCGAGCCTTTGGCCGGCAGACGATTGACCAAGGTGACCGAGCGCAGGACCAAGATAGACTGGGCGCAGTTCATTGAAGATATTGCCGAGCGCTACATTGCCGCTGAGCAGATCACGTTGGTCATGGACAATCTGAATACCCATTCCCCGGGTGCTCTCTACGAAGTTTTTCCGCCTGATCAAGCGAAAGCACTTTGGGATCGCTTCGAGTTTGTTTATACGCCGAAGCACGGCAGTTGGCTCAACGTCGCCGAAATCGAACTCAACGTGATGATCAGCCAATGCCTGCGTCGGCGCATTGACAACATCGAAGAGCTGCGTGAGGAGGTATCAACCTGGCAAGCACACCGTGATCAGTTGGAAGCAACCGTCAACTGGCAGTTCACAGCGAAAGACGCCCGCATTAAACTGGAGCGTCTATATCCGACATTTAGTTCGTGACATGACACTAGTCAGACCTGCTGGCGGTGATCCAGCATTTTGTCGGAAGCAGTCAAAGACTTTGAGATGGCCTTGATTATCCAATATAAAATGGGTTTGAAATAGTTTACTATCCTGTCAGATTAGAAAATTCCTGGTCAGCTTAAGTTAAGTTGATTTAAGTTGATCTTGATGTTTGAGGAAATGCGAATGGATATTACTGAAATATCAAGGATGAGCAAGATAGAGCGTCTACAAACGATGGAGACTATCTGGGATTCACTCATCCATGAAACCCCCGAAATTGAATCGCCTGAATGGCATCGAGATATTCTTGCCGACAGAAAAAGAAAAATTGAAGGGGGTAAAGCAGAATTCATCTCAGTTGAGGAAATAAAATCAAAGTATGGTAGATGAATATCAAGTCTATCGAAATATTATCCGATGCCGAGATAGATCTTCAGGATGCAAGGAATTTCTATGAAAGCCTGGAACGTGGTATTGGCAAATATTTCTGGGATTGTCTCCTGTCGGATATAGAGTCACTGATTATTTATGGTGGCATACATAGAAAAGAGTATGGGTATTATCGAATGCTCTCCAAGAGATTTCCATATTCAATTTACTATGATGTCAGGGAGGAAATTGTATATGTTGTTGCAGTATTACCGATGCGGAGGGACCCCAATTGGGTTCGAGAGAGAATAAGTAAATGAAGCTGAACTTGGGAAATACTACGCATGGAAGAAGAAATTTTCGAAATCCAAATAACAAGTAGCTCAACCTGATGAAAGACGCCTATGCAATACCGTAGTTATCAACGCAATCATGTAATCCTTCCAGATAGGAAGGCGGCATTGGACGATTTCCTGAACGCCAATTACGGAGGAATGAAACACAAACTCCAATTTTCGAGAAATTCTAACAGCGAAGACGCGTTGACGTGGACATGTTTCGATTTCATCAGAAACCAGAGTAGTGAAGTCCAGGTTGGAGCGGTCAGGGAAATAATCGAGGATGCCTATTCGGGGGAACTCTCAGTGAGCGACACAGACCTTACCGGGTTGAGAATAGACATAGGCAAGGAATTCACTGGGCCATCGATTCTAGAGAAGACTGAAGTAGACGCCAGTATTGAAACAGACTGGATCGTAGTCTTCATTGAGGCGAAATTATATAGTGCTCTGAGTCTGGCCAAATCGCCGGAGAAACCTCACAACCAGATTGCACGCAAGCTCAGGGTCGGGGTTGACTATGCCCAAAGCGTTAATAAAGCATACTACTTTGTGGTTCTGGACATAGCTCCTGTCGAGAAGATGAATGTGAGTAAAAGCAAAAAAGATGCGTCATCTGGGGGGAGTTCCTACCAGGACAAGTGGAAAACCGCCTGGTGGTATAAATATTACAAGTGCGGCCGGAACAACAGCATGAAGCCACTTGAGGAGATACTTACCGGCATTGAACTCAAGAGTGAGAACTACAAGATTGGCACAATCTCAAGAAACATGGGATGGTTGACTTGGGCGGATATTTTCAAGACCACGTTAAGGTCTGCACTACCCAAGCCGGAACGCGCATAGCAAAACGCTGCTCTGCGTTGGTATCTGGTGAACCTGATAACCTGGGGCCGGAAATGTAGACTAGGGCCAAACAAAAGGAGTTCAGATATGTCTGTTTCACTATATGACGCCAGCGTCGGTCGTTTTCTGCAATCCCTCGGTGCCGTATCAGGTTACCTCGACAAGGGTCGGTCTCACTGTGAGGAAAACAACATAGATCTGAACGAGATCGTCGAGACTCGCCTCTATCCGGATATGCTGCCGTTTCGCTTTCAGTTGATCCAGGTTGCAAGCCACTCCCTGGGTGCGGTCAACGGCGCGCAGGCAGGGGAATATTTGCCGGGGCCAGCTGCGGAGGATCTTGACTACCAGGCACTGCAGGATCTTGTTGCCGAGGCGCAATCCGGTTTGCAGCAAGTCACCCCCGAGGTGGTGAATGGATTGGTAGGCAAGGAAGTACGGACGCCCTGGTGGCCCTTTACCGCCGAAGGCTTTCTGATGTCGTTCTCGCTACCCAGTTTTTATTTTCATGTCACCACGGCGTACGACATTTTGCGAACAAAAGGTGTGCCAGTTGGCAAGATGGATTTCTTGGGTCAGCTGAACATCAAAACTTAAGCTTCCTTTTTAAATAATATGGAAAACCTTCAATTAAAGTCCCTGGTAACTGCCGAGGGAAATTTAGAACTGTTCCTCGAGTCTTCTACTGTCCCAGAGTGTTCTGAAGATGAAGTGATCATCGAGGTGCAGGCAGCGCCAATCAATCCGTCTGATGTTCTCATGATGCTCGGTGCGGCAGATATATCGACAGCGGAGTCAGTTGGTACACCGGAGGACCCCAGGATTAGAGTAAGGATGCCTGAGGCAATGCAAAAAGCTACCGCAGCAAGAGTTGGCAAAGCTTTGCCCTGGGGTATCGAGGGCGCTGGCGTTGTGATCGCGACAGGTCAATCTGACGCTGCGAAGGCGCTAATGGGTAAAACGGTAGCAGTCATTGGGGGTGCCATGTACGCAAGGTATCGTGGCGTGGCGGCGAAAGATTGTTTCAGGCTAATCGAAGGGACGACGCCTAGAGAGGGAGCTTCCTGCTTTGTTAATCCGCCGACCGTTATTGGAATGGTAGAGACCATGCGAATGGAAGGCCATTCAGCATTGGTCCATACCGCAGCAGCATCTAATCTTGGGCAGATGCTACAAAAGCTTTGTATTAACGAAGGTGTTGGGCTTGTTAACATCGTTCGAAAACAGGAGCATGTTGACTTGTTAAAAGGTCTTGGTGCCCGGCATGTATGTAACTCCTCTGCTCCGGATTTCTTTACGAACCTGACTGATGCCTTGGCTGAGACAAAAGCCACTATTGCTTTTGATGCGATTGGGGGTGGCGATCTCGCTGGCCAAATTCTTACAGCGATGAATGCTACCCGCCATGGTTCGTCTAACCATACGCAACTTTATTATTATGGCAGTCTGGATAGTTCCCCAGCGATACTTAATCACTCATCATTTGGAATGTCGTGGGGTATAGGTCGTTATCAATTAGGACCTTTCCTGCAAAAGATTGGTGCTGATGCCGCAGAAAAATTAAAACAGAAAGTCGTTTCTGAAATCACTTCGACGTTCGCTAGTAGTTACACAAAAGAAGTGTCGCTTCAGGAGGCGCTTACTGTAGAAGCAATATCGGTCTATCACAAATGCGCCACTGGTGAAAAATATCTAATCAACCCCAGTCGATAGAGTATGAACTGGCAGTCTTAAAAGGTACCCTTGCTGTGTCTTTTGTATGAGTCGGATGAGTACTGGGAGGCTGTCCGAGAACAGACTGACCTACTGCGGACAAGCCTGATTGGCCATATTTTCCGCTTATTTTCGTTTAATATGTCCAATATTTGCCTCAAATAACCAAAAAATATGACTCAATCAGTCTCGCCCTCGCTACGGTCGCAGTTCTCGGACAGCCTCCCAGGGCATAGATCTATGAGATTTACTAACGAACATATCCAGCAGTGGCGAGAAGAGGGTTTCTGTATTGGCGAAAGTGGCAAATGCGAATGATGAAAACAGAAGGAAACCGTTTGGCAAACCGGACGAAATCGTCCCTGGGAAAACCTGATTCCTCACGCCACACCGGAACAACTTGAGTGTCTGGGTATTCCGTTGCCAGGTGCCCCTTTCTGGACACCCAAAACAATTCAGGTTACCGAGGCTCGTTGGCCCGGTATTGATATGACACCTTATAGGCAGGCCGTGTGAAAGCCTTGCTTCAGTTGACCCCAGGCATAAGGGAATACTAACGATGAAACACCCATCAACAATGCACGCCGCACCAGTTCTGTTGGTCCTCTTCTGTGATCTGACGATCGCTCCTGTGTCGGCAGAACCGATGCACACGCCGACGAAGATGCCGATGGCTAAAGCGGAATCGGTCGGCATGTCGAGCCAGGGATTGGCTCGCATCGATGAGGTGATGAACGAACACATTGAAGCCGGGCATATCCAGGGTGGCGTCACCATCGTGGCGCGGCGCGGCAAGGTTGTTCACTTCTCAACACACGGAGAAATGGATGCTGCCAAGGGCCGTGCAATGGAGACCGACGCGATTTTTATTATGGCTTCATCAACGAAGCCGGTGCTGGGCGTTGCCGCAATGATGATGATCGAAGAAGGGTTGATGAGCCCGAGCGATCCGGTCTCGAAATACATTCCTGAATTCGCCGATATGAAAGTTGTGGTCCCGATCAAATCTGACAATGGAAAAGGGGATAGGGGCAAAGGCAAAGTCAAGGATAAGGGCAAAGGCAAGGGGAAGGGCAAGAACAAAGCCCCGGCATATCGCCTGGTACCGGTGGATACACCGGTGACAATTCACCATCTGCTGACGCACACATCGGGTCTTACAAACCGTGGACTCGGCTGGAAAATCGCGTCGTTAGGTCGCCATACTAAAGACGATACGCTTGCCAGCTACGTCCCCAGGCTTGCGCAGGTGCCGCTGGACTTTCAACCGGGCACGCAGTGGGGTTACAGCATGGGCCTCGATATCGTGGCCCGCATCATCGAAATCGTGACTAAAACTCCCTTCGATAAATTTCTGCAGGAGCGAATCTTCGACCCTCTGGAAATGAATAACACCTATTTTAATCTGCCGAGTAACAAGGCATCGAAACGCATCGTGCTGACAGGTATTGGTGCCGAAAAGGGCAAGGACTGGCTCGCGACGACCAGGTACATCTCCGCAAGTGCCGGGCTTTCCAGTACGGCCGAGGATTTTCTCCACTTCGAGCAAATGTTGCTCAACGGCGGAGCACTCTTCGGCCACCGACTGCTTAGCCCTGCCAGTGTGAAGACGATGAGCAGCAATCAGGCAGGCGACCTGTTTGCGACCGCTGGCAAGACACTAACGGGAATGGGATTCGGTTATACCGTGGGCATCACGCTGGACTCGAACGTTGCCGGAAATCATCGCGGCAATGGCGCCTTCGGCTGGCGCGGCGCGGCCGGCTCAGTCTCATGGAGCGATCCAGAAAACGAGTTGGTGGCCGTGTATCTACCGGCTATCCCCCGGGGCGGTTCGGTGTATGAAGACTTTGAAAAGGCCGTTCAGCAGGCGATCATTGATTAACCAGCAATTGTATCTATCGCCGAGAAATATGGGGACAGTGTACCGATTCATTGAAATCAGTACACTGTCCCCGCGTCCGGTTCACGCAGCTGGCTTTGTGCTACGCGCTCCAGGAGCCGGAGGCGCAGGGCATCGGCATCACACTGATAGTCGGGCAGACCGGCGAGGTTCCGGGTTTCGCCCGGGTCGTTGCGCCGGTCGAACAGCATGTAGGTCTGTCCTTCCCGGTTCACGGCGATTTTCCACTCGTCGGTCATCAGCATGAATTCGCCCAGGAATTCGGACAGCACGTCCTCGCGGTGTGGGCTGCCGTTCAGTGCGCCGGTCAGGGAGCGCGCGAACTGCCGGTAGTCGATGGTACCGCCGGCAAGTTCCACCAGCGTCGGCCCCAGGTCGCAGTTTTCCGCCAGGCTGTTGTTCAGCACGCCCGTGTTTTCGACACCCGGTGTGCGCACCAGCAGTGGTACCCTGAGGGCGCCATCGTAGAAATTCATCTTGTAGATCAGGCCGTGGTCGCCGTTCATCTCCCCATGGTCCGAGGTGAAGGCAATTACGGTATCGTCCATTTCGCCGCGCTCTTCGATGACAGCCAGAATCTCGCCGATCTGGTCGTCGATCAGTGAGACGTTGCCGGCGTAGTTGGCGCGCATTGCGCCGACATCACCATCATCGAAATCCGGACAGGTCGACTTGTTCTCGCGCATCCGGTCGATTTGGCCCCTGGGCCTTGGCACTTCCTCCTCGTCGGTTGCGGGAGCTGGCATACGCGCGGGGTCATACATGCTGGCATAGGGTTCGGGCGCATCCCAGGGCTCGTGCGGCCCCCCGAAGCTGACCCAGCAGAACCAGGGTTCGTCCCGGTTGTAGTCGGCCAGGTACTGTTTTGCCTGCTGACCCACATAAATGTCGGCATGACAGTGGCCTCGGGCGCCCAGAGCGGCGCCGTCACACTGATACAGCGATTCGGTTCTGCCCTCAATATGAATCGGTATGCCGCACCACCCCACTTCCACATGCTTTACCTGAACGGCGTCTACGATGCCAGGGGCTACTCCTGGCCCGTCAAGCCGCCGACCCGCGAAGACCTCGACGTCATCACGCGCATCATCGCCGCGATCGAAGACCCGCCCGTCATCGAGAAGATTCTGAAACACCTGAGCCTCGATCACGCCTCCCAGCCGCACAACCGATCAGCGCGGGTCGGCGGCCGTGATCGCTCGCTCGAGGAGCCGTCGGCGTAGCTCCTCCTCTTTTTCCCGGTGCTCAGGCATTCCCGCCAGATTGTCCAACTCCCCGGGATCAGAACGCAGGTCGTACAGCTCCGGCTTGTCACCCACGTAGTGGGCGTACTTCCAGTCCTGGGTGCGAATCATGCGCCCGCGGGACAGGAAGAATGTCCCTGACTCCACCAGTGGCAGATTTTCGAGCGGTTCGTCCCGGCTGACGCCGGCGAGCAAGGCAGCCAGCTCAGCCTTGGAACCGCCGGGTGGCAGCGGCTGGCTACTGCCTACTTCGGCATAGGTGCTTTCTCGTGCCGGAGCGCTGCCGGTGAGGACATCGCTGATGCTGCGGCCCTGTATCCCACCGGGTGCAGCAATTCCCGCTCGCTGCAGGATCGTCGGATAGACATCGGTCTGCTCGATGAGCAGCGGCAGAACTTCACCCGCGTCTGCGCCAGGCAAGCCGTGCACGATAAGCGGTACTTGCACCAGGCAGTCATAAAAGGCGGCAGACTTGCGGATCAGACCATGCTCGCCGAGATACTCACCGTGGTCGCCCGTGGCGAAGATGGTCGCATCGTCCCAGCGGCCAAGGTCGCGCATACCGTCGAACAGGTGACCAAGGCAGTCATCCACATAGCTCACCATCCCGTGGTAGTAGGCGGTGGTCTGACGGAGCTGGGCGTCGTCCATCAACTGCAGCCAGCCCCCGTGGTAGTAGACCTGCTGCACGTACGGTTTATTGGCCAGCTCATCGTCGGGGCGCACCGGCAGTTCCATTTGATCAGCATCGAACAGCACGTCATACGGGTGTGGAGCGCGGTACGGCGGATGCGGGTCGCTGAAGCTCACCCACAAAAAGGCGGGTTCGTCGTCGCAGGTCTCCAGGAACCGCAGTGCGTTGTTGACGTTCTGCCGTGCCGGCGACTCGGCGGCCGCAAACGGGTAGGTCCCTCCGTACCAGATGGGGCGGGGGTGCTCCCCCCAGCGGAAACGGCGGGTTTGTTGGGCAAGCAGATCCGGATCGATGGGGTTGGCAGGCCCCGGTAGCTCGGCGCCATACGCCTGGCGCTGCGCGCGCCGCGCGTTGAACTCATCCATCACGTCGCTGAAGCCGGCGGCGCGAGGGTCGGGAAAGCAGTGGTTCTTCCCGAACAAGCCACAACGGTAACCCGCGTCACGCAGTAAACCGGGGAGATGGTGCTCCTCTGAATCCGGCAGCAAACGGGTGTTATCGCGACAGCCGGTATTACTGGAATAGCGGCCGGTGAAGAACGCCACCCGTGACGGGACGCAGAGCGGGCTGGCTACGGTGCAGTGCTCGAAGCGGGCGCCGTGCCGGGCAAGGGCGTCGAGATGAGGTGTGCGCGCCGTGGTGTTGCCATAACAGCCCAAGGCTCGTGCTGGCAGATGCTCGATCGTAATGACTACGAGTGTGCGTGCAGGTGCTCCGGCCATGGCGGTATCTCCTCTCGCTGCTTCCCGAGCGAGCATGACAGATCACTCTACGCGACACCACAGGCGTGGCTTTACCGGTGCCACTTGGTTAAAGACGCAGTGCGACTTTCAAAGGGTCGGTTGTGGATAAGGTCGACTTTTACGATTGGGGCACATACCAGATAGGTGAAGACCATTCACCGGCACCCGTTCCATTGGTGCTGTAATCCTCGACATTCACCTTAGCGTTATTGTCAGGGCATCGATGCATCACGGGATCGACCACCTCTACGGGTTGCCTACCCTCCATTTGGGCTGATCTAAACGCGCGTTGATCGATGAGAAATGTGGTGATTCAGGCATCGAATCCAGACTCCGGCCGAACGCGACAGTCACCGGTGTGTATCGATGCTCTTGAATTCAAAATAGTGTCGTCGATTGGTCAGTCAGCACTGATGGCGGTGAGCGGATAGGTGCATCGGCCGGCTGATCCAGCCCCAGGTGCTTCAATATCTTCTGGATGACATCAGGATCTTAAATCGATGCGATGATCCGGACAGGCCCGCCACACTTTTCACACTTCTCTATATCAATGGCAAAAACGCGCTTGAGGCACTGGGCCCACGTCATCGAGTAGGCCTTCGGTTTCGAAGTCACGATGTACATCAACAACAAGTAATTAATAATTACAAGTTGCATAAAAAAGGGTCCTCAGGACCCTTTTTTATTGCCTGCGTTTCGGCTGTCAATTCTGCTGATCTTCCACGAAGCACTTAATCAACATACCCTGCCTGCCTTATCACCAGGGTTGCAAAATGACATATTTGGCGCTATATTTCTGACAAAATGAATTGGATACACCACATGCACAGCCTTCCTTCTCGTATCATGGAGCATGCCGAGGCGCTTCCGGAAGCCACGCCGTTGTGCCCTGGCAACCTGCTCCACCTTGGCAACCGGGCGGCAGTTGACCAGGCATTATCCCGGCTCGCGCGCTCAGGCAAACTGTTGAGGATCTGCCAGGGCGTGTACATGCGTCCGATTGAAACCCGCTTCGGGCAATGTGCGCCGAGTATTCACAAGGCGCTTGCCGCTCTATCAGCCTTGTGGGGTGAGACAATCGTGCCATCCGGCGGCTCCGCAGCCAACTGTCTCGGTCTGACAACGCAAAATCCTGTCCGCTCGGTCTATTTGACTTCAGGCCCTAGTCACCGCCTGCATTTCGGAGCGCACCCGGTCGAACTGCGCCATGCTCCGCGCTGGCAACTGCGCGCGCCATACCGCAAAGCGGGACAAGTCATCCGCGCCCTGGCATGGCTTGGCCCTGAAGAAATAGAGGACGGCCTGGATGCGGTTCTTCCTTCGCTTTCCGTAGAGGATCTGAACGAGCTCTCCGCCGCTCGGGCGGTAATGCCGATATGGATGGCGGAACCGATGAGTGTGCGCCTCGCGCATGGTTGAAATGCTTTACCAGAGTCTTTCGGTCGATGATCGCCGATATGCTTTGAGGGTTGCTCAAGAAAAAGGCCAGTACCCCGCATTTCTGCTTGATAAAGACATTTGGGTCGTTGCGACGCTCCGCACGCTGTTCAATGCGCCGTTCTCCAGTCACCTGATCTTCAAGGGAGGAACGTCGTTGTCCAAGGTGTGGCGTGCGATCCGTCGTTTTTCCGAAGATATTGACGTTACCTACGATATCCGCGCCTTCGCGCCGGATCTGGTAGCAGGCTCAAGCGACGAGGCGCTACCCCCGACGCGCAGTCAGGAGAAAAAGTGGACGCGTATGATCCGGCGCCGACTTACTGAATGGGTTCGATCGAGATCAAGCCCGCCCGGTGGTCGAGGAGGGGCTTACGCGAGCAGGTTTTGCAGCCGAAGTTCGTGCCGACGCCGATTGTCTCTTTATTCATTATGATCCTCTATTCGAGGGGACTGATTTCATGCGTCCTGAAGTCAAGGTCGAGTTCGGCGCCCGTTCTACGGGGGAGCCACACAGAACGCATCCGGTCTTGTGCGATGCAGCGCCGCACCTGCCTGATATCGCCTTTCCCGAAGTCAGCCCTACAACAATGCTGGCGGAGCGGACTTTCTGGGAGAAGGCGACTGCCGTTCATGTTTTCTGCCACCAGGAAAGACGCCGGGGAGAACGTCTGTCAAGACACTGGCACGATCTTGCACGACTCGATGAAGCAGGCATCGTGGAGAGCGCCCTCGCTGACCATGAACTCGCACTTTCGGTTGCCCGTCACAAGGCAATATTCTTCTCCGAGAATGATGCTCGTGGCAAGCGGATTGACTATCAGGCAGCGGTCTCCGGCAGTCTGCGGCTTATACCTTCCGGCGCAGCTTATGCGGTACCTGCCGACGATTACGCGAGGATGCTGGCTGACGGCATGCTGCTTGATGAAAACGAACCTTTCGATTCACTGATGGAGCGTTGCGCCTCTATTGAAGCGCGAGCCAACGGTGGGTGTAACGATGCTTAATCTCGATAAATTCTGCGCTTTCATCCCAGGCATCTCACAACTCTACTCCGGTATTAAATGAACTGGCAAACTCCTGAATACAGCGGCATCAGCTACGGTTTCGAAGTCACGATGTACATCAACAACAAGTAATTAATAATTACAAGTTGCTTAAAAAAGGGTCCTCAGGACCCATTTTTATTGTCTACTTTCCCGTTCAAGATTCCATCCGTTCAGGTCTTTTACATCTTTTAACTTATCTCGAGAAACACAAAGATCTACATTTAAGTGCTTGATCAGTTCTGTGTCGTTTTTGGAAAACAGGACATCCTTCTGCAGTGAGAAACCGTGACGCAATACACAGATATGGAGAGTTAGGCCCGGCGTCTTAATATCGTTTTTGGGTTCATCTTGCACTTGGCTGATGCATGAAGCCATTACGCGCATGAGTTTATTGATAGTCGAATTATTGACCCCGTTCCAGGATGTGAAACCAAAGCCCCCATACAGGCTCCAGCAGTAATTTTTCGACATCTTTACGGATTGAATTGTTGTCCTTAGCATCCAGGCTTTTGCCTTCCGCCTTAAACTCAACGTTACAGATGCCAGCCTCATTCGTTTCATGCATCCGAAGGTCTGTCAAAGCAGAACGCGATCCCTTCCCGTCAAATGAGTAAAGTTTAGTGGTAGGTACCTCAACTGAGTACCTGAGAGGTCCCCGGCACAAGACATCGACGAATGCAAACCTGGCCTCCTGTTCACTGACGCGTAGCTTCTCCTCATCACGGTAACGTGGGAAAACGAGGCGGCCATCGCCTGAGACGCCAGGCTGATTACCAGCACTTCTCGCGTATGCGTCCCACAGAAGCTTGTCCGCCTGCGTACAGGTATCTGAGATGTCTGGATGCAATGTATTCATTGAAGAACCTCTTGCTCGTTCGCTTGCTTTAGTTCAAGGTATTGTTAATCCGGTGAATTTTTAGATGCGTGCACTGTATCAACCTTACACTTCCCACCAGACACCGTCATCCTGCTGCTCGACATTATCGAAAAACTCTCCGAAACGGCCTGTCTCAAATGAGTGTATGGGTATTAGCCGGCATGGTTCAAGGGCGCCGGCAAAGCGTTTCAGGTCGGCTACCGAAGCGTGACCAGACGTGTGAATAACCTGCATGGGGATGTTATTTTCCCCAAGCCACGTCCTCGCACTTCGCGTGCTTTGCCTTTTCAGGTAGCCTTCCCACATGGAATAACTGAGCGAAGCGCCGTCGAGCACCGAGTTAACACCCTTATCACGTATCATCACGGGGCGGAACAGCATGACGGCTTGTGTACTCAAATCGGGCAGGTGTTTGCAGAATATGCGATTCGCATTATGCCGCCCGAGGTCATCGAACAGCTTGTTATTCTTGATTTGCACCCGCTGGCCCTGCGGAACGTAAAGTTTCACGTCTTTCCATCCGGACTGCGGGATAGAGTCCTTGCCTGTCGCTTCGAGGATGACTGCAGTATAGAGATCGATGACTAGCGTGCGGCCGGCGCGTTTGCCCGCGCGAAAGATCGTTACGATACGGTCGATGTTTTGTGCTTAAGTCCAGACGAGATGAATGCCTCTAGTTTCCTTGAATGCCTGCATGAATTCCTGTTCAAGGTCGGCCTACCCTCCATTTCGGCTGATCTAAACGCGCGTTGATCGATGAGAAATGTGGTGATTCAGGCATCGAATCCAGATTCCGGCCGAACGCGACAGTCACCGGTGTGTATCGATGCTCTTGAATTCAAAATAGTGTCGTCGAGTGGTCAGTCAGCACTGATGGCGGTGAGCGGATAGGTGTATCGGCCGGCTGATCCAGCCCCAGGTGCTTCAATATCTTCTGGATGACATCAGGAACTTCAATCGATGCGATGATCCGGACAGGCCCGCCACACTTTTCACACTTCTCTATATCAATGGCAAAAACGCGCTTGAGGCGCTGGGCCCACGTCATCGAGTAGGCCTTCGGTTTTGGGTTTTCCTGTTCTTGCTGGCACGCATGGATACGGCGAAAGCGGTCAAGGCAACGGCGCATCAATTAGCACGTCTTATCTATGCCATGTTAACCAAGGGCCAGCCCTATGCTGAGCGTGGTATAGATGTTTTCGAGGCTCAGAGTAACCAGCATCGGCAGCATCACAACACCTGGAGCGTTACTCGCGACAGATTGTACCGCTGTGCTTTACAAGAAGCAGCTACTTATTGCTGCCGTGTCCATGTGCTGTTTGCGGTGACTACGCACTTCTAAATCATAAAGACCGATAGACAATGCCTCGACTGAGGCCGAAAATCAGGACATTCGCGACCTCTGTAGTAGTACGGAGTTCTAGTTCGGCCTTAATGCGGGACAGCTGATCATCGATTTCTTTCCCCCTCAGTTTTCGAGGTACACCATCTCTCTTCAACTTGTCTGCCAATTCCCGCAGTCCGATCTGCGTTTGATAGACGTCCATAACAAGCTGGTCATTAAGGCCATAGCGATCGCCAACTAATTTAAAACCCGCGTAAGCCGGGTCTCTGCGTTTCTGAAAGTCGACGTAACGAGATGGACCGAAGTAGTCCTTAATACGTATTTCTGCCAACTCCCGCGACTCTGTTTCCTCTTCAAGAATTCGGAACACTGCTAAAAACTCAGCCTCCGACGTGTAAAATTCTTCCATCCTATGGCCGTAGCGCAAATGCTTGCCTGTATTGGACCTTCGGGACCGATAGAGTTCGTAATCCTCAGGTGAAAGCAGCTCCTGAACGGACTTTGCAAAATGGTCGATCACTTGTTGACGTTGACCCAATCTTTCTGGGAAATATCGGATTTCTTCCAGCCGCGTTGTTTCCTCTCGATCCAGCCTGGCCACCTCTATCTGATCGTCCGGAGACAGGAAGTCCAGCGTGTCGTTCACTGGGAAAAAAAGTGACTCAAACAGATGGTTATCCTTAACCTCGCTCCCGAATATGCTGACAAGCATGCGTCGCTGCTGGTCGAAGCATTCGAACGTATTCTGTTTGAATTCAGGGTCGATTAAGGTGCGGCACCCGTCTGATTCTGTGAGACTAAGTAGTGCGATTTCTGCAACCATGCGGACAATCGCCTCATCGCCCAGCTTCATGTCGCGGAGTTTGGTAGACATCAGTTGGTAATCTTCTGGCTCACATTGCTGATGGCAAACGAGAAGCGCGGGTTCCTGTCCGACGTCCAACTTCGTTTGAACGTTCACGGTGTCCACTAGCTGCTGTCTCACGGGCTCGTCTTCGACGGGTACATGGCTACTACCATTATTCCCATCTGCAGAGAAGTAGAGAAAACTTAGCAGTACTACGTTTGCGAGCAGTGAAACGGCGATTGCCAGATCTTTCGACATGTCAGCATCTCAACAATTGTTCATTGTCATCCGGGGGCACAGCAGGATTAACCAATAACCAGGAATTAACTCAATTTATCACCGCTACACCTTTATTTGAATATTTACCCCAAAATTGAGAATGGCTAGAAGAATACTGCGTTAAAATGCCGTAACTATATGTTTATGCTCACTTTATCCTTAAATATTCGACAAATATCATTATTAAGGCAAAAACCATGAATATCAATGAGATAAACGATAATTCACGGCGTATCCTGATTGACGTATCCCAATTGTACGAAGCTTACCTGGCGGTGGACTCCGAATTCCACAGTTACCGGGGTTCCATGAGGTGGAAAAAAGTAAGCGGGAAGGAATATCTGTTCAAGCAGCGTAACAGCCGCGGCGACGGCAAAAGCCTTGGCGCAAGGGATGAGCGTACCCAAGAGATATACGACAAATTCCATGCCAGAAAGGCCGAACTTAAAGAGAAACAGGAATCGCTGCTGGACAGGTTGGCGCAGCAGCGCGGGTTTTGTGTGGCGGCAGGGATGCGGGGGATTTTGGGCGATGAGGCAGGTTAAACCCGCTAAAGACTATATCCCGACCACCGGATATTCCGACCACAGCCTGCATGACGCCAAGAGCCTGGCGATGCACACCGTGATTGCCTACAAGATCAGCAAAGACCCGTCGCTGCGGGAGCGGATATTTCAGGAGACCGGTTCCTTTGGGCGGCGATTCTCGGCCTCTGTGTCTCCCGGAATGACCAACTGGATATTATGATGTGACGTAAACATCATAATGATGCTATGCTATCTCCCGGACGCACCAGTTCAACACAGGGGCAACATGAATCAGACATCACATCAGTCGACTGCCGGCAGCTGGCACATAGAAGGCATTAATATCCCGACAATGGTGTTCACAGACCGGGTTTCACTTATTCAGGTTGCCCGCAGGGGATTACCCGGCAAGGTGCTTAAACAGGCGGTCGGAATTCTGGGACATCGCGAGGTATTCGTACGTCTGCTGGAGACGACCGGAGGAAACCTGAACCGATTTTACCGCCGCAAGGCACTCAGTCCGTCCCAGTCCGAAGGGATCCTCGACATGCTGTGTGTCTTTGCCCAGGCTGTATCGGTCTTCGGCGATATCGACAGGGCGGGTGAATGGCTGGAAACTGCTATCCCGGCCCTGGGCGGGCACAGTCCTCTGGACATGTGTGACACCTTTGCCGGTCGCGCCATGGTGCAGGGTGCGTTGCGAAAGATAGAGTACGGTGAATTCGCCTGATGCGGCTGTACCGCATCTGTCCTGAAAACCTGCTGGAGAATTACCGCGGACGGGGAGCGAGCTTTCAGGACGGGGGGCGCTGGAACAAGGCGGGGTTGCCGGTCCTGTATTATGCCTGCTCCGCCGGCGTGGCCATGCTGGAGATGGCCAACTACCTGCGCTCACCGCGGCTGGTCCCGAAAAGCTATCGTCTGGGGATCTACGAGACGGACGGCGATATCTGCTTTGAACAGTGGGAGATTGATGACCTGCCGACAGGCTGGAACGGTTATCCATACCCCGCCGTGACCCAGGAACTGGGTAGCCGCTGGCTCCAGGCAGCGACCTCGGCACTGCTTCTTGTGCCGAGTGCCGCGATACCGGGCGGACTGGAGAACATCGCTCTGGTCAATCCGGCACACCCTGGTTCACAGACGCTGACACTGGTTACGATTGAAGCAGACATCTTCAACAAGCGGGCGTTTTCGTCTGAATAGTAGGCAGAATTGTCGGGCCGGGTGATGACAGGCTGGCCCTGTCCTGGGCCTTGTCCGTCCGAAGAAATCCCCGCTTGGACACACTCGCAAAGGTATCAGACGCCTGCGGCGGTGTACAGTGGGGGTAATTCCGTCCTTGGCGGATTCCCTTAATAGTTCACCGAATGTTCTTCTATATTGGTGAGCTGCATCCTGGGAGTTGGGGGAATTCTTTCCGAAGAATATCGTATTTGTGGCTTTTGTAGTGCCACGTGAAAGTTGATGTTGCAAATACTTGTGCCATTGTAGAATAGCCATGTCGACTTGTAAGGAGTAGCCGTAGATGTTTTCGATTTCGTTTCGAAATATCGTTAACTCTCTCAATGTGATGTTCCTTGCAATCGGGGTTTGGGCGTTTAGGAAGAATAACCACGCTTTTTCCACGTTAAGAAAAGTACGCCCACCTCTACGGATTGCCTACCCTCTACTTGGGCTGATCTAAACGTGCGTTGATCGATGGGAAATGTGGCGATTCTGTCACCGAATCCAGACGCCGGCCGAACGAGACAGTCACCGGTGCATAATCGATGCTCTTGAATTCAGAATAGTGTCGATGAATCGTCAGACAGCACCGATGGCGGTGAGCGAATAGGTGTGTCACCCGGCTGATCCAGTCCCAGGTGTTTCAGAATCTTCTGGATAACATCGGGGTCCTCTATGGAGGCGATGATCCGGACGGGTCCCCCACACTTCTCACACTTCTCTATTTCAATTGCGAAAACCCGCTTGAGTCGCTGAGTCCAAGTCATCGAATAGGCCTTTGGTTTCGGATTTTCTTGTTCTTCTACAGATCTCTGGGGAACAACATACTCACGCAGTTTACTATTCGGAGAGAACACGCCGTGGAACCGGGTCAGGTTCACCCGAGGCCTGGGCACCAGCGCCGCCAGACGTCCCATGAATTCCATTGGACCGAGCACCACATGCGTAGTCCCGTCATCGTAAGGCGTCTTGAGGGCGATGACGACGTTGCCGTTGTTAGCCAGAGACAGGCGCCTCTCTGCAATGGCTGGGCGCGTGATGTATCGGCAGAGGCGCTCAAGCTTCTTGCGCTGATGAGATTTACAGGCGATACCTGCGTGTAGTGAAAAGCCCGCTTGCCGAGCTACCAGGTCTTCGCCTTTTCGCTGCTCGGTTCTCACCGGAACTGTTTGTAATGTCAGCGCCTTTCGGCCAGCGTTGGGACCGAATGCCAGGCGATCTCGCGGCGGAAATCCGTCAACCATGTCACGGATGGATTCCAGTTCTTCGGTGAATATGGCCGCCGCCTCGGGACCGGACGGACTTGCTATCTGCTCTTCATATAAGACAGCCAGGTCGTCCAAATCCGCTACATTGTCGGTGCGGCGCCCCGTTTGTTTGGCATTTTCGTTCAACATCAGGTTCCTCGCCGTCCGGAACAGGTAGCTTACCGGCGAGTTGACGTGTGAATTGTGTTCCGCCGCATAGGCACGGACAAACGACTCCTGCATGAGGTCCTCAACGTCTTCCCTCGAACGGAAAAAGAGGTGCAGGAAGCTGCTGAGTGTGTGCCGGTTAGCCAGATAAGCCAGCGTCACGGGTGACTAACCCATTGTTTTGTCTTCTAGTCTGCCCATCTCAGCCCCCTGACCTGAAACCTCAATTGACGTTACTCTTAAAGTATAGGGATGGCAAGTTTTGGTGTTAAGCGTGTAGAGAACAATTACATTGTCTGCTCACAATGAAAGTCTTGGGAGAATATCACTGTCTTGTCCTAAATTAGGATTCACCATGCCAAATATCATCGGCATTGAAGTCAGCAAAATAAGTTTTGACTGTGCCTGGTCTAGCAATGGTGGCGACGAACCGCCACTTTGACGGGGTAGTGTCAGAAATTATGTGTGTGGGCTTGCTCATCGTCTGGGCGTTTGCAAGTGCACACTCTCATACGCTCTTTCGACGAACAAGACAGACCTCTTCCTGAAGTATATCCGAACCCATTGTGACCTCGGTTTCACAACCGCCCCAATTGACAATCACTCCGCCCGAACGTACTTCGTACCAGATTGCATCCGGGGAGAAGGGTAAAATGACTTTCACAACGACCCCCTTTGTGTCGCCGTTCTCCGATCGCATGACGATATCCCCCAGTTCCACGCGCTCCCCATCACAATAGGTTACCGCTGTTTTCGGTGACTCGCTCTTTCGTCGAACAAATATGACTTCGTCTGGGCTCTGAAGTACATCCGGACCTATAAAGACCTCGGTTTCCCAACTGTCCCACTTGACAACCACTCCGCTCGACGATATGCCGTACTTTTTCATTGCTTTCACGGCATTGGGCAAAACGTCCAAAACGACTCCCATTGTATCGCCATTCTCCGGTTCCATGACGATATCCCCCAGTTCTACCCGCTCCCCGGTAAGATAGGTTATCGCCATCTCCTCTCCAGTTCCTGTTCCTAATCTAGTCACTCCAAACCTCCCCCAGTGGGTTTTCTATGTAGAATCTCACCGTCATACATGGAATCAGTAGCTTTTTGAAGTTTTTTATCCCAGCAAAGACACGGACTAGGAGCGTCAGTCGGTCGCTGATGAATTTCATAGTGGTGGTAGTGGAAATGACCCTGCACCCCATGATTGAGTCCCGGGAAACCCGGAACTCGTACATGTTCCAAGTGGAATTGGTACATTTTTGTCCCAACCGGTGGTGAGCAAGGGCGACACCTTCGCTCTTCCTCTTCCTCTTCCTCTTCCTCTTCCTCTTCCTCTTCCTCTTGCTCTTGCCGAAATAAGAATTCAGTAATTGTGGTAAAGTAATCTAGTAAGTTGGCGCAACCACAAAATTCTTCGTAGTCCCATCGGATTATCCAGCATTCACACCCAGAGCCGAGGCAAGGGATGCAGCAGTTTGTGGAACGATACTCAGGCGGCTGAAACACAGGATTGGAAGCTTTCTCGAACTCAATAATCGCATTGACTTGTCTGGGTGACAATAGCCCCGAGGCCAAAGAATGCAACGACATGGCTTTGCGAAGACTAGGTACTCCTAGCTCCAGGGGGGCTACGGTTACGGCATCGAACGTCGTTTCCACAAACTCGACAACCCCATAGTCTGGATGTGCTTTTCCGCGGAGTTTTCTTCCCAGGATCTCAGCCCGGGGATCGGTAACGACATTCGCCTCGTCTATGGGCCAGCCATCTTCCGGAACCCAAGATTCGCCAGTGGTCTGTGACTCGATCTTCGCGATGCGTCCAGTCTCCGTATACGCGATTTCTACCAATTCCGCCGGAGTCGGTAACGTTACATCATCGGTCAACTTCCTGAAAGCAATCGGGCGGTCCATCTCGTCATATTCGACATCAACACCGAGCCAACCCTCGTATTCGATCCGTTCTACTCGATTCATTGCACCAAGATCCAAACTTTGAACTTGCGTCTCTCCCGATTCGTTATCAAGCAGGATACTGACTATGTTTCCTGCCGCATCGTGCTCATACTCTGCGGTTCCGCCAGGGCCGTATTCAACCAACTCCCGGTTGCCAAGATCGTCGTAAGTGTACCGGATGGTGATGTCGTTTGGATAGCTCGTCGCGACGATCCGACCTAATGCGTTGCGCTCGAACGATACCGAGCGTTCTTCCGAACCCAGTCTCGTCAAATCTCCATTAGGGTCGTATTCGGCGACAATCGTCTCGTCGTCCTCGCGAACCCACTCTATCAAGTCGTTGGCTGATACTTCGTACGCGAACGCCATTCCCGGACCCGACACCCGGACATTGCGCGTTTAGGAAGAATAACCACGCTTTTTCCACGTTAAGAAAAGTACGCCCACCCCTACGGATTGTCTACCCTCTACTTGGGCTGATCTAAACGTGCGTTGATCGATGGGAAATATGGCGATTCTGTCACCGAATCCAGACGCCGGCCGAACGAGACAGTCACCGGTGCATAATCGATGCTCTTGAATTCAGAATAGTGTCGATGAATCGTCAGACAGCACCGATGGCGGTGAGCGAATAGGTGTGTCACCCGGCTGATCCAGTCCCAGGTGTTTCAGAATCTTCTGGATAACATCGGGGTCCTCTATGGAGGCGATGATCCGGACGGGTCCCCCACACTTCTCACACTTCTCTATTTCAATTGCGAAAACCCGCTTGAGTCGCTGAGTCCAAGTCATCGAATAGGCCTTTGGTTTCGGATTTTCTTGTTCTTCTACAGATCTCTGGGGAACAACATACTCACGCAGTTTACTATTCGGAGAGAACACGCCGTGGAACCGGGTCAGGTTCACCCGAGGCCTGGGCACCAGCGCCGCCAGACGTCCCATGAATTCCATTGGACCGAGCACCACATGCGTAGTCCCGTCATCGTAAGGCGTCTTGAGGGCGATGACGACGTTGCCGTTGTTGGCCAGAGACAGGCGCCTCTCTGCAATGGCTGGGCGCGTGATGTATCGGCAGAGGCGCTCAAGCTTCTTGCGCTGATGAGATTTACAGGCGATACCTGCGTGTAGTGAAAAGCCCGCTTGCCGAGCTACCAGGTCTTCGCCTTTTCGCTGCTCGGTTCTCACCGGAACTGTTTGTAATGTCAGCGCCTTTCGGCCAGCGTTGGGACCGAATGCCAGGCGATAGGTAATGGACGCGCCGATAATCGCACCCATGGCATCGTCCTCGTCCTGCATCAGATCCAGGTACTCTGACTCGGCATCACGGATACCTTGCTGCCGTTGGGTTTCTAATTGCGATGCCGGTACTGTCTCGATTCTCCCGGAAGATTGAGTCAAACTCGCACTGAACGCGACAACTTTCTCCTACGGAGAGTAAGTGGTTCACGTCTAACTCTCAACGGTCGAGTCGATAGGATGGTCTTGTAACCGATCCTGTTCGTTTTTTACTTGTAACACGATGGTTGACACTGTCTCATACTATGATACGCTTTTCCCGATGATTGTTAGCTTCCGGCACAAAGGCCTTTCTGAGCTCTTTGAACGAGGACGCAGTCGTCGGGTCAAGTCGGAGCTACAGGCTCGGTGTATTCGTCGTTTAGAGGTCCTGGACCAGTGCGCATCATTATTGGAGTTAAACGTACCTGGATTCGACTTTCATCAGTTGAATGGTAGACCGCAACGTTACTCTGTTCATGTTAACGGACCCTGGTGTATTACATTCGAATGGAGAGAGGGCGAGGCATTTAGAGTAGACCTCGAACAATATCATTGAGGCAGGCGATGGCAGAATATCGTGTTAAGAGACCACTAAAACGTACACCAATCCATCCGGGAGAAGTTCTGCGGGAGGATGTATTGCCCGAATTACAACTATCGGTGAGCGAGGCGGCTCGCCGGCTGGGTGTGTCACGCCAGCAACTGCATCGTGTCTTGGCTTGCACGCATCCGATCACCGTGGAGATGGCACTGAGGATTGGCAGGCTCTCCGGCAATGGACCTGGGCTATGGTTACGAATGCAACAAAACCATGATCTGTGGTACGCGGAACAGGCGTTGCAGGAAGAGCTTGAACAGATTCGGCCAGCAATGGGGTAGCTAGCAAAATACGCACATCGGTTGAAGAAGCTGCGAGTCAGAATGAACTTATTGCACCTCTATCCTGGGCTCAACGACTCAAGCGAGTCTTTAACATTGATATTACCCTATGCCCTTTGTGTGGCGGAACTATGCGTGTCATCGCCGACATCACCGACCCGGAAGTAGTCCAGAAGATCCTGGATCACATCGAAGCGCAACCACCGCCGACTCAACCTGCAACAGCTACCCAATCTTAAAAAATGCTCTAGACAAACAATCCATAACACCCCTACCCGGCCCAAAAATCTCCTAAGTGATCAGCCCAACAGTCTGTAAGCCAACAGGCCAGTACCATTACAGTCGTTGACCATCTAAAGGATCACCACGTCAGGGGGTCGTAAATTTGACTGAACATCAGCAATTACCATACTTGACCGTTATTCGGAAAATGTGGTTTATTTGCCCTATGCTCTTGAATGAAGTCAGTGAAGAGACAGGAATATCCCGGCCAACGCTAACCAGAATTTCCAACGTGCCAGGTTACAACACGAACACCGATACGATCAGTGCGCTGTGTGATTACTTTGAGATTGAGCCGGGAGAGTTGCTCAAGAGGGTATGATCTTCGGGCGCAAGTTGGGCACGGTTTGGGCACAGTTCGCGAGAAGGAAGACTGGCTCTCGCCATTTCGCTTCGCGAATTGGCTGCCGCCCTTCATGTTTCGCCCTTCGGGCGAAGCCATGAAGTTGGTAGCTATGGGTGGACTTGAACCACCGACCCCAGCATTATGAATGCTGTGCTCTAACCAACTGAGCTACATAGCCACAAGTTAAGCTGTGTACTGACACGCACAGATGTAACTTCCCTGTCACATCGGGTCGCGAATTGTCCTGAATCTCCATGACCTTGTCAATCATTAGAGAATTATCAAACATTAAATCGGAAATGAACAACGTCTCCGTCCCGAATAATGTAGTCTCTGCCTTCCAGCCGCCACTTGCCGGCTTCCCTGGCTCTGGCTTCTCCATTACAAGCTATGAAATCGTCATATCCGATAACTTCGGCCCGTATAAAGCCCTTCTCAAAATCGGTATGTATGACACCGGCCGCCGTTGGAGCACTCGCTCCCTGTTTAACGGTCCAGGCCCTTGCTTCCTTGGGTCCGGCAGTAAAAAAAGTCTGCAATCCCAGCAGCTTGTATCCCGCACGAATAACACGGTCCAGGCCCGGTTCATCCATCCCCAGTTCCTGCAGGAATTCGTCCCTTTCCTGGTCATCCAGTTCGGAGAGTTCCGCTTCCAGTTTGTTGCAGATTGCTACAACTTCCGATGATTCCGTCGCCGCAATTTTCCGCACAGTGGTAAGCCAGGGATTATCCTTAATACCATCCTCGTCTACATTGGCAATGTAAAGAACCGGTTTCATCGTTAAAAGATGCAGGTCTTTCAGCTCCGGCATCTGCTCTTTTGTCAGCTCGAAAGTCCTTGCCGGGTTACCTTCATTGATATGCGCCTGCAGGGATTGCAATAGATCCATCCGGGCAAGTGAGTCCTTATCTCCACTTTTTGCGATACGACTAACCTTGTTGACTGCCTTGTGGATGGTCTCAAGATCAGCGAGCAGTAATTCGGTATTGATAATTTCAATATCGTGTTCAGGGTTGATGCTGTTCGACACATGCATGACATTCTCATCCGAAAAGCAACGAACAACATGTGCTATTGCATCAGTCTCCCGGATATTGGCCAAAAACTGATTACCCAGGCCTTCACCTTCGGATGCGCCTTCTACGAGTCCGGCAATGTCGACGAAAGTCATACTGGTTGGAATCACCTGAGCAGGTTTAACGATCGCGGCAATGTTATCAAGCCGGGGATCGGGCATGGGAACGACACCCGCGTTTGGCTCAATGGTGCAGAACGGAAAATTCTCTGCCGCAATTCCGGCTTTTGTCAGTGCATTGAATAACGTGGATTTACCTACATTGGGCAATCCAACAATGCCGCAGTTAAATCCCATAGATAATCCTCGGCGTTTACAGATGCCGTCTAAACCCGCACTTCCAGCTTATGGCTCCCCATCTTTTGGCGGTTTACTGACAGGTGACGGCAAAGGCTTATGCAGTTGATTCATGGCTTGCTGCCATTCTCCCTCGACAGCCAATGGCAATACCACAAGGGCTTCATTGATACACTTGTCGACCATTGCTTTATCATCAGGGGTGACAATGCCCAACACATGGCCTGTGACTGCCTCCTTTACACCCGGATGTCCTACACCAATGCGCAGCCGATTAAATTCCTGACTGCCACCCAGACAGCGGGAAATATCCCGCAGCCCTTTGTGCCCGGCAAGCCCGCCTCCCTGCTTAAATCGTATAATCCCGGTAGCAGAGATCAAGTTCATCATGGGCAATCAGTATCTTCTGATGAGGAATCTTGTAAAAATTAACCAGTGAACCCACAGATTTCCCACTCGCATTCATGTAAGTTGTTGGAATCAGCAACTTTAATTCCCGTCCATGGAAATCAATGGTACAGACTCTACCATTGAATTTTTTCTCTTCTCTGAAAACCCCGCCAGACTTGACGGCAAGTTTCTCCACGAACCAGATGCCCACATTATGCCGGGTTCTGGCATACCGGGCTCCAGGGTTTCCAATACCGATAATCAAACCAAGGGGATCGCCCATTAATCACTGCCTACAGTGGGAGAGAGCCTTCAGCTTGCCGGATTGCACTCCGAGGTCGAACATGGAACCTGTATCAAGGTTAACCTCCCACTCGGTAAAAATCCTGAAAAGAGCCTTCAGCTTGCCGGATTGCACTCCGAGGTCGAACATGGAACCTGTACCGTCTGTCAGGTTGACAAATGACTTATTCCTAACTGTCGTCAGCCTCATCGGAATCCTCATCCGGTTCTTCTGCGGTTTCTTCAGTCCCTTCCTGAACTATCTCCTCTGCACGCCGGGGCGCATTTACGGCTACAACAACCTGGTCATGATCAGCACCCTGCAACAACACAGGTATCGATAAACCTTCCGGCAATACGAGTTCACTCATGTGAACAGAATTACCTATCGCAAGATTTCCGATATCAACTTCAATAAACTCTGGCAGATCACCCGGTAAACAGCTTACTTCTACCGAAGTCATCGTATGAGCTATGTTACCCCCTTCCTGTTTAACACCAATACAGACATCCTCATTGGTAAAGTGCAATGGCACCTCGACAGTAATCGATTTGTCCATCTGTATCCGAAAAAAGTCCGCATGCAGAATACGATCCCTGGAAGGATGGCGCTGTAAATCCTTTAGAATTGCCTGCTGAGTCGTTTCGCTTGTCTTGAGTGAGATGATATGCGAAAAGAACGCCTCGTTCTCACAAGCCTTATGCATGTCTTTGTGAGCAATCGATAACGTTTGAGGTTCTACCCCTGCGCCATAAAGAATAGCGGGGACCATATCTGCATTCCGCCGCAATCGGCGACTTACACTTTTCCCTGTGCCTGTACGCAGTTCAACCTGCAATTCAAATTCGTCCGCCATGGTTTACTCCCACTTGACTGTCAGTGACAGTGACTGTCATCTGACATAGTTAAAACACAATCTTCCTGGGAGGCTGTCCGAGAACAGACTGACCTACTGCGGACAAGCCTGATTGGCCATATTTTCCGCTTATTTTCGTTCAATATGTCAATATTTGCCTCAAATAACCAAAAAATATGACTCAATCAGTCTCGCCCTCGCTACGGTCGCAGTTCTCGGACAGCCTCCTAAAACAGGGCCGGTTGTATACGTTTACTGAACAGAGCACTCAGTGATTCTTCATTGCTGATGCGTCTGATGGATTCGGCCAGTTCATCAGCAATACTCAATTGCCGGATCTTGTCGCTTGCCATAGCTTCCTGACTGAGCGGAATCGTATCCGTCACAACCAGTTCATCTATATTGGAACCCGCCAGATTATTTAATGCTGAACCCGACAATACGGGATGCGTGCAGTAAGCTATGACTTTTTTTGCACCTTCTGATTTCAATGCATCCGCCGCCGCACATAGAGTCCCTGCTGTATCAACCATGTCATCGATCATCAGGCAGGTTTGACCAAACACATCACCAATAATATGCATGACTTCCGCTTCATTGGCATTGGGCCGTCTTTTATCGATGATCGCAAGATCTGCATCATTCAATTGCCTTGCGATTGCCCGTGCCCTGACTACCCCTCCAACATCCGGTGACACAATCATCAGATCCTCATGATCTTGTCGTTCAATATCAACCAGCATAACCGGTGACGCATAAATATTGTCCACTGGAATGTTGAAAAATCCCTGGATCTGATCCGCATGCAGATCAATTGTCAGGACTCTGTTGATACCCGCACTGCTTAACATGTCTGCAACCACTTTTGCGGTAATTGGCACGCGCGCAGATCTTATCCGCCGATCTTGTCTGGCATACCCGAAGTAGGGAACCACCGCCGTAATACGAGCTGCGGAAGCTCGGTGCAGACAATCCGCAAGAACGATGAGTTCCATTAAATTGTCATTGGTTGGTGCACAGGTAGGTTGAATAATGAAGACATCCTTGCCGCGAACGTTATCATGTATTTCCACGCTAACTTCACCATCACTGAACTGGCCAACATCCGCTGAACCAAGATCCATCCGCAATCGATCGACGACACGGAGTGCTAACTCGGGGTGGGCATTGCCTGTGAAGATTTTTAATTCAGCCACAACGGCTATCCATATATTGAGAAATGGCTGGGGTGGCAGGACTCGAACCTGCGCATGCAAGGATCAAAACCTTGTGCCTTACCGACTTGGCGACACCCCAACGTTCAGTTTCGAAAGGATTTTTCAACCTGGTTCAATGCTCCAACCAGTGATGATTCCTGAACACTTCTGGTTATAAATCCCTGCCAGTTTTTCAGGGACCTCGCCAATACATCACTGGCCAGGGTTTTATCGGTAGTCTCCAGAAACACACTGGAACCGGTTCCGCTCATTCTGGCAGCACCCCACTGATTTAACCAGTCAAGCGCCTTCCCGATTTCAGGATAAAGTATTCGGGAGACCTCCTCGCAGTCGTTCCGAAACACCGTTTGATCTGAAAGTACCTTCTGCTGTAAAAAACGCGCTATTGTGATGGCACTTGAATCCCGTGTCAAATCCGGGTGTAAAAAAATTTCAGCAGTCGAAACACTGCACCGGGGTACCAGCACTACAAACCAGGACATCGGCAGATCAATGGGTACCAGTACTTCACCGATACCTTCCGCCCAGCTTGTCCTGCCATGAATAAATACAGGAACATCCGCACCCAACTGCAAACCGAATTCAGCGAGTTCCGTCTTGCTGTATCCCAGTCTCCACAACAGGTTCAATCCATGCAAAGCTGTCGCAGCATCACTACTGCCACCACCCATGCCGCCACCCGTGGGGATGTTCTTTTTAACGGTAATACGAACTCCGGGCACAGAGCGTCCCGCACTCAACAGCATTGCTGCCCGGTATACCAGATTGTCGGCGACAGGAATACTGACGCCGTCCATCTGAACATCAATGTCCTCCGCGGGTTCAAAAACCAGTACATCATGGATATCCACCAATTGAAATATGGTTTGCAATTCATGATAACCATCCTGTCGACGCCCTGTAATATGGAGGAACAGGTTGATCTTTGCAGGGGCGGGCAATTCAAAACGTTGCATCAGTATTCCCAGCGATGAATGGCCAGAGTCAAATAAGTGGCGCCTTGGGACAGGCGCATCATTACCGGGTTCGATGCCTTGTATTTCAGATAGTCGATTTTCCAGCCTGCCTGGGTGAAGCCGGTTGGGTGAATTGTTGATACACGGTCTGGGTCGGCAATACCACGGATCCAGAAATCCAGGTAAACCAGTGGCAAGTCGTAACCGAGATATGTTTCCAGTTGTTGATTTGTCAATCTGACAGATTCATCGGGTGTCGTCAGAACAATGGAATCGTCTTTTCCCTCTATTCTGGCAACTGACAGACCCAACGCACCAGAAAGTGCGATCACGAAATTATCTTCAGTATTTTGCCAATGAATGGATACGCTGCCGTTATAGTCGGGTGACCGGACACCCAACTTGCCCGAAATACGCCAATCATCAGTTTGCTGAAGTATTTTATCCGGTAATGGTTGCACCGAAGAACATGCCACTAACACCAGAATGAGTAACAGAAAGCATCGACGCATGGGTCTTATTGGGGTATGAACTGATTTATGACCCTTTTCAGAATATCACTATCCGGTTTCAGTTCAAGCGCCTTTTCCCAGACCTTGTTCGCTTCTATCTTCTGGCCCATCACCCACAGCACCTCACCAAGATGAGCCGCGACTTCGTCATTGGGAAACAACTCCAGGGCACGACGCAAATGCAGAACAGCTTCCTCGAATTGCTTCAGACGGTACTTGACCCAGCCGAGGCTATCGATAAATGCCGCTTCACCGGGATTGATCGATAAAGCCTTTTCAATCAGCACCAGCGCCTCTTCATACCGGTCGGTTCGATTCGTCAGGGTATACCCCAAATCATTCAATGCGGTAGCGTTGTCAGGGTCTATATCAATAATGGCCCGTAAATCACGTTCCAGTATATCCAGCCGGTCGAACTTCTCACCGACCAACGCACGGGCGCGTAGTAAATCAATATTGTCTGGATCCCTGATTAATTGATTATCGAGCAGGCTGAAAACTTCCTCTTCAAAATCAAAATCACTCAGTAATTGCGCTTCGATTATAATAAACCGCTGATTAAGTAACGGTATTTCTGCACGGATGCGTGCCAGATGATCTCTGGCTTCCTGAACCCGATCCTGCTGCAATAATAACCTTGCAACTCGTGCATGAGCCCATTCGAAGTATTCACGCTCGAATCCATAGCGGAATTTCACCTTCATATATTCCTGAATCGCCTTTTGGATGTCATTCTCTCGTTCAGCAATATCCCCAAGATAAAATTGAGCTTCTCCAACCCGAATGTTCAGTTGGATCAAGTCATTGAGGTATCCGGCTGCGACAGTATAGTTTTCCTGATTCATCGCGATATCTACCAATGCATACAGAACATCAGCATTATTGGGTGATTGTTCCAGCGCTATTTCATACTGAATTCTTGATTCATCCATCATCCCTGCTTCCAACAGATGACTAGCATAGACAATCCGCAAATGCCGATTCCCGGGTGATTCATCAAGCATCGTTTGAAGGAATTCAACTGCTTCATCATCCCTTTGCAATTCACTCAGAATATTCAGTTTAAGAATAATGACGTTGGTTTCACTACCGTCAGCAAGAAGTTGATCGGTAATACGCAACACTTCTTCGTACTCTCCACTTCGTCCCAGCAGAACGGCTCTGGAAAAGATCAACAGTCTGTCATCCGGATCTTTCAGCAGCATCCTTTCGATAGTTGTCAGAAACAAGGTTCTGCTTTTTTCATCAAGCTCAACAGACTGCAGGACAAAGCGGCCAAATTCATCCAGCCCGCCCAGTCGTTTCACTTCTTCCATGTGGCTCATCGCGGATTCCACGTCGCCATCGGTCATCGACAATTCCGCCAGTGTTATATGGGCTTCAAGATTGTCAGGGTCTTCCTGAGCCCAGATCCTGGCGGTTATCAGCGCTGTGTCAATCTGCCGCAGGTACCTCGCCATTCTGGTTGCCCATTCGGCAACACCGGGGTCCCTGCTGCTGACGGCAACTTCAACATAATTCTCCAGTGCGGTTTCCACGAGACCACGATCGGCTGCAACCTCAGCAACCAGCAACTTGTATAAATCATCACCTTCAAAATTGGCTACGGGATATTCATTGGGATGTGGCCGGCGTGGGGGTATCGACGTTTCCGATACGGTTTCTTCCTGTGTCTTTGCCCCGGTTTCCAATGTTGCAGAATCAGTCTCGTCTATCTCCCCGCCTGATTCAGACTGGACGCTGACACACCCCGAAGTCATCGCCAAAACCAACAGTAACAGAGCCAATAAGCCGACTGAACTCACGTTCATTTTGACCTTGGCTCTTGTCCGGATAATGAACAGCTGTATTGTTGTGTTAGCCATGTAAATGGATACTCTCTTCGGTTCAGCCTTAAAAATTACTTATTGTCCAGAAACTCAAAATTTACACCAGGGCCATGATTATCATCTATATTCAACGGTTCAACCAACGTACAATAGAGCCTGGGAGGCTGTCCGAGAACTGCGACCGTAGCGAGGGCGAGACTGATTGAGTCATATTTTTTGGTTATTTGAGGCAAATATTGTACATATTAAACGAAAATAAGCAGAAAATATGGCCACGCAGTAGGTCAGCCTGTTCTCGGACAGCCTCCCAGGTAAATCCTGATAATGGACGCTCAAGGTTCATTCTACTTTCACATGGCAGCCGAGTCATCCGGATAACCTTGAAATCTTTACGATTGTCACAGTGAGGTGTCCGCGGTAGAAAACTGGTTATTTCTCCTGGTGCAGTATGTACCAGCAAATTAAATTGTAAGTACGGTCGATATTCGTTCAATGGATTTAATAATTGTGGGACTCAATCACCGGACTGCTCCCGTATCTTTGCGGGAAAAGGTAGCGTTTGACGAGAGCCAACTGGCACAAGTGCTGCCCGCCCTGAAAGAATACGGTAATTTCAGGGAATTGGCTATTCTGTCCACTTGTAATCGAACAGAGACCATTGCAGTTGGAGATTCACCGGATCCTGCCATCATCATCAACTGGCTTGCCGAATACCATAAACTTCCGGTGACCCAATTACAGGATTCTACTTATAGTTATAAAGAGTATAAAGCGGTTCAGCATGCCATGAGTGTAGCCTGCGGGCTGGATTCAATGGTGTTGGGTGAAACGCAAATTCTCGGTCAATTCAAAGACTGCTTCGCCTTGGCCCAAAAATTCAACACAACAGGTCCTGATCTTAACAACCTTGCACAATCCACAAACAGGGTCACTAAAAAGGTGCGTACCGAAACAGGTCTTGGAGAGAATCCTGTTTCGGTAGCATCCATTGCAGTGACGTTGGCCAGACAACTGTTTTCCGATATCAGCTCCTGCAACGTTCTGCTCATCGGCGCCGGAGAAACTATCGAACTGCTGGCAACGCACCTGAGAAGCGCCAATGTCACCAACCTGGTCATTGCAAACAGAACCTTCTCCAACGCTGAACTGCTGGCAAAGAACTTCCATGCCCATGCAATCAGTCTGGAGGCCGTACCGCACAAACTGGAAAGCACCGATATTCTGATTTCATCTACAGGATCAAGATTACCCATTCTGAGCAAGAGCACCATAGAAAACGCACTGAAATCCCGCCGCCATAAGCCGATTTTCATGGTGGATCTGGCTGTACCCCGGGATATAGAACCCGAAGTGTCATCCCTTCGGGATATCTATCTGTATGGAATTGACGACCTGCAGGAAATCGTCAGTGAAAATATGACCTTGCGACAGGATGCAGTCCAGGACGCGTTACAAATCATAGATGAGGCAGTTGCCGGATTCATGGATCATTACCGGTCTCTTGATGCGGTGGATACATTGTTGGAATTTCGCCATCGACATGAACAACTGAAACAGGCGGAATTGGAAAAGGCACTGAATCGCTTGAAAAAAGGAGATGATCCCGAGATCGTCCTGTCTGCATTTGCTAACCAGTTAACCAACAAGATCATTCACATACCTTCTGTAGAGATCAAACAAGCGGGTACAGATGGCCGCCATGACCTGCTTGCCGCCATCAAACAACTGTTCCATCTGAAAAGAAAAAATAATCGCACGAGTTGACATGAAAGCTTCGCTGATATCAAAACTGGAACAACTTGTCGAAAGATACGGCGAACTCGCTGCATTATTGGGCGATGCAGAAACCGTTAGTGATCAGAATCTGTTTCGCAGCTATTCCAGAGAATACACAGAGCTCGAACCGGTTGTTCTTGCTTACCGGCACTGGCAGCAGACTGCAGAAGAGATGGAAGATACCCGTCATATGGCCAAAGATGACGATCCGGACATCAGGGAAATGGCAATTGATGAGGTCGAAAAGCTTGAAACTGTCCTTGAAAATATTGAGATGGATATCAAACGGTTACTGATACCCACCGATTCCAATGATTCCCGTAATGTTTTCCTGGAAATTCGTGCCGGTACCGGTGGTGACGAGGCGGCCATTTTTACGGGGGACTTGTTTCGAATGTACAGCCGGTTTGCCGAGGAAAACAGATGGAATTTGGAAATACTGAACGAAAGACCCGGAGATCATGGTGGGTTCAAGGAGATCATTACGCGAATTGTCGGAAAAGGAGTATATGGCAAGCTCAAATTTGAATCCGGCATCCATCGTGTGCAGCGAGTACCGCAAACGGAATCCCAGGGCCGGATTCACACTTCTGCATGTACCGTGGCTGTTCTTCCCGAAATAGAAACTATCAACGAATTCACAATCGACAAAAACGACCTTCGCGTCGACACTTTCCGCGCTTCCGGCTCCGGAGGACAACACGTGAACAAAACAGATTCAGCAGTTCGACTGACACACTTACCAACAGGCATCGTCGTCGAATGCCAGGACGAACGCTCACAGCACAAGAACAAGGCCAGGGCAATGAGTCTTCTACAGGCCAGATTGCTGGATCAGGCGCAACAGGAACAGTCCAGGGAACAAGCGGAAACACGACGCAATCTTGTTGGCAGTGGCGATCGCTCAGAGAAAATCCGTACTTATAATTTCCCGGACGGCAGAGTAACGGACCATCGAATCAACCTGACCCTGCACCGGCTTACCCAAACAATGACCGGTGAATTGCAGCCGATTATCAATCAATTGATTCAGGAGTATCAGGCAGACCAACTCAGGTCCCTGGGATTGGGAGACGATGACAGTTAAGCGGACAATCCGTCAATTACTGGGGCTGGCAGCCTGCCTGGAGCAATCCGACACCCCCCTTCTCGATTGCCAACTCATGCTGGCGCATGTCACCGGTAAATCCAGAAGCTGGCTGATATCCCATGATGATCTGATACCTGAGAACTGTGTTCACTTCAAATTTGAAGAAATGGTTCGTCGGCGACAGACTGGAGAACCGGTTGCCTATATCCTGGGTTATAAGGATTTCTGGCGCTCTCGTCTGAGTATCAATTCAGCGACACTGATACCACGTCCCGAAACCGAGTTGCTGGTGGAATTAGCCCTGAAGGCATTGCCTGATGGAGCATGTAAGGTAGTGGATCTTGGCACTGGTTCCGGAGCGATAGCAATTTCACTGGCACTGGAACAACCTGACTGGCAATTGTTCGCAAATGATTTTTGTGCAGCAAGCCTGCGCGTGGCTCAAAAAAATGCCACAGGAATTGATAACCTGTTCCTGTTCAGGGGGCATTGGACAGAAGCCATCGCCACTCACAGCATGGACATGGTAGTGTGTAATCCACCCTATGTTCGGGCAAACGATCCCCACCTGGATGCACTTCAGGCGGAACCGCTCGGGGCGCTTGTATCCGGTGATTCCGGGTTACATGATGTTCAGCTTGTGATTAAGGGAACCCGCAGGATAATCAAGTCCGGTGGTATACTCATTCTTGAACACGGCTTCGATCAGCGCGGCGCGGTTCATGATTTACTTGGAGATCAGGGATGTGTTGCAATTGAAATGTTTGATGACCTGAATCGACTGCCACGGGCAATAAAGGCAACCTTTCAGTGAATGACCAGGATTTACTCCGGTACAGCCGTCAGATCATGCTGCCGGAAATCGATCTGAACGGACAGCAACGATTGCTGGATGCCCGCGTATTGATTATCGGTCTGGGTGGACTGGGTTGCCCCGTTGCATTGTATCTCGCTGCTGCTGGTGTTGGTCACCTGATACTGGCTGATCATGATCAGGTTGATCTGTCCAATCTGCAGCGACAGATTGCGCATGTCACTGATCGCATTGGTATGGATAAGGTTGAGTCCGCCAGACAGACGATCAACGCATTAAACCCCGGCGTATGCATCACCTGTATTTCCGGGAAGATGGAGCAAAAGCAATTGCATGACGAAGTCATGGCGGCTGACATTGTCCTGGACTGTACCGATAACTTTCAGGCCCGGTTCAAAATAAATGATGCCTGTGTTGCGAGGGCAACACCTCTGGTTTCCGGCGCCGCGATTCGACTTGAGGGTCAGGTGATGGTTTATGATCCGAGCCGCAAAGATTCACCCTGCTATCGTTGTCTCTATCAAGATGCACAAGACGGTGTGCTGAACTGCGCCGAAACTGGTGTCGCGGCCTCTATAGTCGGAGTAATCGGAGCCATTCAGGCAACAGAGGCCATCAAACTTATCGCGGGATTTGGCGAATCTCTGTCCGGCCATGTACTGGTTTTTGATGCGAAGTTCATGGAATGGCAAAAATTACGACTCAAAAAAAACCCGCGCTGCAGCACCTGCGGGGAGTAATTCTTTCACCTGCAGGTCTGCGTGGTATGAAGAACGTACAAGTGGACCACTGGCTACAGACGAAAAACCCATTGCCTTTGCCAATTCACCCAGAGCTTTGAATTCACTGGGATGCACGAATCTTTCCACAGGCAGATGATGTTTCCCCGGCTGAAGATACTGTCCAAGAGTGACCATATCCACTTGATGTTGACGCAAATCAGCCAGGACATCCCTGATTTCTTTCTCCTCCTCGCCAAGACCCAGCATCAGACCTGATTTCGTTACGAGCCCCGGATTCCTCAACTTATAGTCTTCCAGCAGTTTCAGCGACCATTGGTAATCCGCACCCGGGCGTACCTTTTTATACAGACGAGGGACGGTTTCCAGATTATGATTGAATACATCAGGTCGTGAGAGGGATAACTTGTCCAGTGCAACTTCCATTCTCCCCCGAAAATCCGGTACCAGTACTTCCAGCGTAACATCAGGCACTCTACGGCGAATGGCGTCAATACAGGCCGCAAAGTGTCCAGAGCCACTGTCCTTTAAATCGTCCCGGTCTACTGATGTAACCACAACATGACGTAATTGCATTTCTTCAATAGCAGAGGCGAGATTCTCTGGTTCGTCCTCATCCAGGGGGTTCGGTTTACCATGCGCAACATCGCAGAAAGGACACCGGCGGGTGCAGATTTCACCCATAATCATAAATGTTGCCGTGCCTTTCGAAAAACACTCAGGTAGATTTGGACAACTCGCTTCCTCACAGACCGATGCCAGTTTTCGGCTGCGCAATATCTTTCTGATCTGGCTGATACGAGGAGTTGCAGGGACCCTGACACGAATCCAGTCGGGCTTACGCGGAATGGTTTCCGCAGGAATTACCTTGATCGGGATACGCCGGACTTTTTCCGCACCTCTGAGCTTTTTGCCCTGAACCAGTCTGTTTTTTTCTGACCGTGCCATGTCTCAGACCGTTAACCTGCTGTCAACAGCATAATATCCGAATTCCATCGCCACATGTTTGATCGCCAGTTCCTCGATTCTTCCGCGGTTAATAATAACTCCCTGACTCGCAATATCTGTAACTTTCATTCCTGCATATCCACAAGGGTTAATTCTGGAAAAGGGTTCAAGTTCAAGATCAAGATTGAGACTGAAACCATGATATGTACAACCTTTACGTACTCTGAAACCCAATGATGCAATTTTCTCCTGCTCAACAAAAACGCCGTGGGCACTGGCATCTGTTACGGCCCGGATGCCCAGTTCATCCAACATCTTGATGAGTGCACTCTCCATACCACAGACCAGCCTTTTTATGCCAATCTCTTTGCGCTTTATATCCCATAACGTATAGCCAACGAGTTGTCCTGGACCGTGGTACGTGACCTGTCCGCCACGGTCCGCGCGCACGACTTCTATATTACCTGCATCAAGGATATGTTCTTCCTTTCCAGCCTGGCCCAGAGTAAAGACCGGTGGATGTTCCAGTAGCCAGATTTCGTCGGTTGTATGATCATTACGGGTATCGGTAAATGACTTCATCTCCATCCAGCAGTCCCTGTATGACCGCGACCCCAACCTTTTGACAACGAGTGGAGACGCCATTTACAACACCAGCCTGACTGCAGCACACTGCTTCAGTTCGACGAACATCCGTTGCAATTGCACCTCACCTGTTGCCCTTAACGACAAAGTAATCGAGGTGTAGGATCCCTGCCGACTCACACGTTCCTTCACTTTGTCTCTGCCCATTGTGTTGTCGTATTTGCATACAATGGTCAGCACATCATCCAGAAAAGTCGACGAAGAAACACCTATCACCCTGATGGGGTAATCACAGGGAAACGTTATTTTCGGTGTCTGCACATCAGCCCTCCAGGACAAGGGGGTCACCTCCGAACAACTTCAGGAAAAAAAGTTGGATGGACCCCCAAAGTCGACTGAAGAACCCGGCACTGTAGATCTTGTCCAAAGCAACCACAGGATAGTCATTAATCTCCCCGGAATCTCCCATCTTAACCATCAGAGTACCCAGTTCCTGGCCCAACCTTAGAGGGGCATGAACCTCATTATTATGTATGATCGTTGTTGCCTCAAGATTGTTCCTTGCTCCTCTCGGTAAGGTTATGACAATGTCTTCAGCCAACCCGAGGTCGATTGTGTTGTCTGTACCTCCCCATACCCGTACCTTTTTCAGAGATTCGTTTTTCCGGTAAAGTGAAACTGTTTCAAAATATCTGAACCCGTATGTCAGTAACTTTTGACTCTCATTCGCTCTGCTCGATTCTGAAGTTGCACCCAGTACAACCGTAATCAGCCGCATATCCCCCCTCCTGGAGGATGTCACAAGACTATACCCCGCAGCAGAAGTGTAACCTGTTTTCACACCGTCAACCGTATTGTCCCGAAACAGAAGTGAATTTCTGTTCCTTTGTGAAATGTTGTTGTAGGTAAATGACTTTTCTGAATAGATCTTATAGTGCTCTGGAAAATTGTTGATCAGAGCAACTGTAAGCTTCGTCAAATCTCTGGCACTGGTGTAATGATTTTCATCAGGTAATCCGGTGGCATTCATGAAATGGGTATCAGTCATGCCCAGCAGGTCAGCCTGCTGATTCATCACATCCACAAATAATTCTTCACTCCCTGCAATGTGTTCTGCCAGAGCTACACTGGCATCATTACCGGACTGGATTACTATTCCCCGGATCAGGTCTTCAACACTGACTCTGGTACCTTCCTGAATAAACATCCGGGATCCTTCCTTCTTCCAGGATTCGACGCTGACCAGAACCTCATCATCAAGTTTAATGCCGCCATTCTTTAACTCTGAAGCGGCAACATAGCTGGTCATGATCTTTGTCAGGCTGGCTGGAGGCAAACGTTGTTGACTGTTTTGTTCTACCAGTTCTTTGCCGGTCGAAGCGTCCATCAGAAGCCAGGCGTCAGCCGCAATCCCCGGTGCCTCGGGAATGATTACAGGCTCGTTTGCGACGCTGCTCGCCGCCACCCAGAATATGGCAAGTTTGAGCAATCGCCCGGTAATATTACATACTAAAAGTTTACTGCTATTCAATTTACCTCCATCTTTACGGGGTTAGCAAAATTTGCTTCTCTGATCATCACTGCAAGTTCCAATTCCCGGCTGGCATCCAGTATGGGTCCAATCCAGACTTTGTACAGCTGTATTCCTGACGAGTCCGCACTTTGCAGTACTTTAACCGGGTGCTCTTTTCCCTTCTCAGTCATCAGATTATTGATATTCTCCATCAGATTATAAGCGCTGGCTGGTTCCACATACGCCCCCAGCTGCAGATAATAGCTACTGACTGGTTCTTCAAGTCCGTCATCCGGGTAATTCATCCAATCAAGCGATTCAACCACGACAGGCGCCGTTCCCTTTTCTGCAAAACCAAGTTCCAGAGCCGCTCCATAAGATAGATCAATGACTCTGTCACCATGAAATGGCCCCCTGTCATTCACGCGTAATACCAGTTTTTTGCCATTATCCAGATTCGTCACTTTGACAAAAGTTGGTAATGGCAAAACCTTGTGTGCGGCACTTAATGCATGCATGTCATAAATTTCGCCATTTGATGTCAATCTGCCGTGGAATTTTGTGCCATACCAGGATGCTATACCAATGTCCAGATAACCCCTGCTGTGATCCATTGTCTGATAGGTTTTGCCAAACACCACATAGGTCTCCGGGTCGAACGGTGTGGGTGTAACAGGTGCGCGCGGGGTTGAAATCAAAAAAAAATCCACCAACATCAGAACCAGGAATATGCTGAGGGCGGCCAACAGTTTTGGCTTTGAGACGATAAACAGCCTTGATCGTTGAATTGGGATAATGGTGTGCCTGCCGTGTATTAATGTGGGACGTGAGGTAATGTAACTCTATTTTGTTAATTACCCGAACCTGTCAATTCAACCTGTCCTATGAGATTTCCACGACGCCTTAACGCCTCTCCCAGTTGAAACACTGCCATCGCATACAGTTTGCTGTGATTGTACCGGGTTATCACGTAAAAGTTGTTAAACCCCAGCCAGTATTCGTTACCTTTTTTGCCCAGAAGCTTCATGGGTGATATTTCGGAATCCGGGTGACCGGTGACATCAACACCCAGTTGCTGGAACTCACCCAGAGTGCTGCTTGGCTTAAGGGAAACGTTGAATAACGTTGAGTCAACTTTCCCGGCATTGACCTGTACTGCAATCGAATGACCCTTGTTCCAGCCATGTTCCGACAAGTAGTTTGCAACACTGCCAATGGCATCCACTGGATTATTCCAGATGTCTCTCTTACCATCACCATCAAAATCCACGGCGTAATGACGGTAGCTGCTGGGTATGAACTGTCCGTAACCCATGGCGCCGGCGTAGGATCCTTTGAGGTCCGTAATCACCAGATTCTCTTCCTTCACCAGAATAAAATACTCGTACAATTGACGACGAAAGAATTCGGCTCTTGGCGGATAGTCGAAGGTAAGGGTTGTTAATGCGTCAAGTACCCGGTAATTCCCCATGTGACGTCCATACATGGTCTCCACACCAATCACTGCTGCGATGATATCCGGGGGAACACCATAGGTCTGGTGGGCAAGGTCCAATTCCTTCTGATGCTGCATCATGAAAAAACGGCCTGAGACAATACGGGTTACCGTTAAGAAAATATCCTGATATTCATCCCATGTCAGAGTCTTTTCCGCCGGGCGTGATATCGCATTGATAATATTCTGCTGGTATTCAGCCTGCTCGAATATCGACAGCAAATCTGTCAGCTTTAAGCCTTCGGTCGCCGCCAGACTGGCGGCAAATTCCCGTACTTCGGGCCGCTCAGAGTAATTTACCGCCTGCGGGGAATCCCATGGGTATACCAGCCGTTCAGAGTTATCTACCGCCTGCGGGGAATCCCATGGGTATACCAGCCGTTCAGAGTTATCTACCGCCTGCGGGGAATCCCATGGGTATACTAGCCGTTCAGAGTTATCTACCGCCTGCGGGGAATAATGGGTATACCAGCCGTTCAGAGTTATCTACCGCCTGCGGGGAATCCCATGGGTATACTAGCCTAGAGTTATCTACCGCCTGCGGGGAATACCATGGGTATACTCGGAACATCAGGTATGGTTTTTTTGTAATTCCAACACTTACTCCTATGACATGATTCGACGATGTGTTTGGATAGACATCAGGATGCCAAATCCTGCAAATAATGTCACGATAGATGTGCCACCATAACTTACTAAAGGTAATGGCACACCCACCACGGGTACTACACCACTGACCATACCAATATTCACGAATACATAGACAAAGAAAGTAAACGTTATCGTACCAGCCAGTAATCGATTAAATGTATTCTGAGCCTGTATTGCTATGATAGTTCCTCTGGCAATCAACAGAATATACAGGAATAACAAAACAATCACACCGACCAGACCCAACTCCTCCGCAAGGACAGCAATGATAAAATCAGTCCGGCTTTCCGGCAGAAAATCCAGGTGAGACTGGGTGCCTTCGAATAATCCTTTGCCGGTCAGTCCACCGGACCCTATCGCGGTTTTGGATTGAATGATATTCCAGCCATCGCCTAGAGGATCACTTTCTGGAGTCAGAAACGTTAATATCCGCCGTTTTTGGTAATCCAGTAACAGAAACCAGATAGCCGGTGCGGAAATAGCACACAATCCGAGGGCGCCAAATACGATCCTCCAGGGTACTCCTGCCAGCAACAACACGAGAATCCCTGATGTACTGATGATCAATGCCGTACCAAGGTCCGGCTGTAGAAAAATCAGACCTGTCGGTACCGCAATCATTAGCAGAGCCCAGAAAATATGAACACTGTGCGGTGGTAATCGACGTTCGTGAAAATACCAGGCAAGGACCATGGGCACCACCAGCTTCATCAGTTCAGATGGTTGAAAACCTATCACATCAGGTATGCGCAACCAGCGTTTGGAACCATTGACTTCATACCCAAAGAAGTACACTACCACCAGCAGCAGGACTCCGAAAATAAATAGCCACCATGCTGTCCGAAGATAGAAAAACGGAGAAATTTGCGCCACCGTCAGCATGACGACTGTGGCAACGAAGATCTTTACAATCTGCACTGTAACGGCTTCAAAGTCCTGGTCAACAGCACTGTAGAGGATCACCAGCCCATAGGCAGAAATAGAAAACAACAGAAAAAGCAGAATAATATCCACATGAATCCTGTCCCCTATCCCGGCAGATTGATGAGAGTGTAATCCGAAATCCAATAATCTCCGGAAGGTATCCTGCTTCATGGTGATACTCCGGCAATCCTGTACTGACTTTCCAGGTAGTAATCGATAACCTGTCTGACAACCGGTGCAGCAAATTCACTACCACCTCCGCCATTCTCCACCAGCACGGCCAAAGCAATTTGTGGATTTTCAATGGGAGCAAACCCTACAAACCAGGCGTGTTTTCGCAGTCGTTCAGTCAGTTCTTCTTCGCTGTATACCTCTCCCTGCTTGATCCCAACTACCTGCGCGGTTCCCGATTTACCTGCCATCCGGTACTCAATATCCTGTCCGATGTAAAACCATGCCGTTCCGTTCTCGCCATATACCTGGTTACCACGATGGACAACCTTCTCCATCGCGTTTATCACCTCTTCCCAGATATAACCCGGCACCTGGTCGATATCCTTCATATCTCCGGTGGTGTCATTCAACAGTTCATTCGACCCCTTCAACATTCGGGGTGAAACCCATCTTCCTCGATTGGCCAGAACAGTCATCGCGGTCGCCAACTGCAAAGGAGTTACCAGAATATCTCCCTGACCTATACCGATATTAACGGTATCACCTGGAAACCAGGGCATTCCTCTGGCTTCCTGTTTCCACTTACTTGATGGCAGCAATCCATTTGCCGCCTCTGGAATATCCAATGATGTATCCCGGCCAAATCCAAATAATGAGAGGTATTCATGGATTTTTTCAACACCCAGATTTGTGGCCAGTCTGTAGTAATAAACGTTACAGGAGCGATAAATGGACTTTTGAAAATCGACAATGCCATGCCCACCTGCACCTGATTGTGTCCAGTTCCAGTCACGATACAACCGTGAAGAGTTGGGCAATTTAAACCAGCCTGGATCCTGTAATTGGAAATCCCTGCTCACAGCTCCGGTAACCAGCCCAGCCAATCCCAGCATCGGTTTTATAGTGGAACCCGGTTCGTACTGTCCCTGAACAACACGATTGAACAACGGTGTATCGATGGAATTTCTTAATCCGGCATAGGTTTCATAGTCGATACCGGTAACAAACAAGTTGGGGTCATAGGATGGATTACTCACCAACGCCAGAATACCACCGGTTTCTGGTTCGATAGCAACCACTGCGCCACGTCTCTCACCCAGCGCATCACTGGCGACCTGCTGCAGTGTTGAATCCAGGTGTAATGTCAGATTGCGGCCAGGGACAGGATCAATTACTTCCAGTTCGTCCAACACCCAGCCACTGGCTGTGATTTCTACCCTACGGTATCCGACAGAACCAAGCAGCACATCTTCGTAATATCTTTCAACGCCAATTTTGCCAATATGGCTGGTTCCGGAATACGCGGTCCTGTCCAGTTTTCTCGCATCTGATTCATTGATGCGACGGACGGAACCAACGGCATGCGCCAACAATTCACCCTTTGGATAATGACGAATGAGGCGCGCTTCAATCTGTACTCCAGGCAGAATGTGTCTGTTAACTGCAATTTTCGCCTGTTGTTCCGATGAGAGCTTCAACACCACCGGTACAGGTTCATGCGGTCGTCTCTGGCTGTGTTCGAGACGCTCATGGAAAGCTTCCCGTTCTCCTTCTGACAATCCTGTGAGTGCTTCAATTTTCGACAAAGTCTGATCAATGTCGTCAACCAGTTCCTTCGTCAAGGTTAGATTCAATACAGGAATATTATCCGCAATCAGTTCATTATTTCTGTCATATATCAAACCGCGTACGGGGGGCAGTGGCTCAACCTGAATTCTATTATTGTCAGACATGGTGGCGTAGAAGTCATGTTGGATGATCTGCAGATAGATCAGTCGCAACAGGAGAATCAGTGTCAACACAATCAACACAATGAATCCTGTGGCAGCACGTACAAAAAAAACCCAACTTTCACCGGAATGATCTTTAAGTACCCTGGGTTCTGCCATACTGATTACCGGTGATAAGGATGACCATTGATAACAGTCCATGCACGGTAGAGTTGTTCCGCGATCAGGACTGGTACGAGAAAATGAGGGAACGTCAATCGGGACAATGACCAGACAGCATCAGCGGTTGCGACAATCTCATCCTGTAACCCGTCCGGGCCACCGATTACGAATTGAACCGCCTGATAATCATTGATCCACCCTTCGAGTCGTTCGGCAAGTTCTTCCGTACTCCAGATTGTTCCTTTCATATCAAGAGCAACATTGTATGCACCGACTTTCCTGGCGCCTTGAATTTTTCTGGCTTCTGCGACTCTACTTCTTTCCGGCACGTGGTTTTTTTTTCTTTTTGGAATCGCGAGTTCCGTCACGCTGAGGCTGCATTCCCGGGGCATCCGCCGTCGATACTCATCCACACCTTCCCTCACCCAACCTGGAGGTCTTGCTCCCAGGGCGATCAGTTCCAGTTTCACTGATCCCTTCCCAAGCCTTCTTTGACCGGCAGGTCAGCCATGCCCCATAACCGTTCAAGGTTATAAAAGTCTCTGGTTCCAGACTGCATGACATGTACTATAACGTCGGTCAAATCAATCAGTACCCATTCTCCCTCTCCAAGACCTTCTATACCCAGCGGCTTGATATCGATTGCTGCCGTCTGACTGATGACATTATTCGTCAATGCTTTGACATGCCTGACGGATGAACCGGTGACAATAATCATATAATCGGCTATATCAGTCTTGTTGACCACATTCAGACAACAGATGTCTTGTCCCTTTCTCTCTTCGAGTGCGGAGATGATCAGATTCTTTAATATAACATTGGACATGTGTTCTTCTCTTAAACCCGCTGAAGGCTCTTACACTCCTGCTTGATACAATCCGTGATGATTTATGTATTGGAGGACGGCCCCGGGCAAGATCCCGCAGGGTACATCTCCCCGGTGAAACGCATTTCTGATATCAGTAGAAGAGGCGGGTATCTGCTCCAGTTCCAGGTATGCAACCAGCCCTGAAACATTGTAACCCAGATCATCAGTATTTACGGGTTCTCTCTCTGCTGCCCATTCCCTGATATCAACCGGTACCAGCGACTTGTCATGCCCTGGCCTCTTCAAAACTACAAGATGAGCCAAATCAGCGACCTGGCGCCACTCATACCATTGATCCAGGGTATAAAATGCATCCATGCCCAGGACAATACACAGGGGTACATCAGCCAATTCTTCTCTTAGTGAACGCAGAGTATCAACGGTATAGGAAATTCCCTGCCGTTGTATCTCACGGTCATCAACAGTGACGCCTGAAACGTCTTCAACAGCAATCCTCAGCATTGCAAGTCGATGGTCAGCCGAACACTCTGGACGACTCCGATGCGGAGGTTCATAGGAAGGTATTAATCTGACACCGGACAGTCCAAGATGCTCGCGGACGGCAACTGCAGAACGTATATGACCATAGTGAACCGGATCGAACGTACCGCCAAAGATAGCGATGCTCCTGTTCAAAACGATTCGCGTAAAAGTCGTTGCGGACTCATGAGCATCATTCTCTAATTTGTCCATCTCCAAAAACAACATATTTACGGGAAGTGAGACCCTCCAGACCAACCGGTCCGCGCGCGTGTAATTTATCCGTTGATATCCCAATTTCCGCGCCCAGTCCATACTCGAAACCATCAGCAAAACGGGTTGATGCATTGACGATGACGGAACTGGAATCCACTTCCCTTAAGAACCGTTGAGTAGCGTTGAAATCGTTCGTCACTATGGCATCCGTGTTGCTGGAACCATAATGATTGATGTGGTCAATCGCCGTGGAGATATCATCTACGATCCGGATTGCCAGTACCGGCGCCAGATACTCCGCATACCAGTCACTTTCCTCTGCAGTCTCAACCTTGCAAACATCAGCCAACAATTTGATAGTAGTCTTACAACCTCGAAGCTCGACACCAGTATCAACGTAACGTCTGGCAAGGGACGGCAGCACCCGGGGCGCAACTGAAGATGCGACAAGCAGTGTTTCCATTGCGTTGCAGACCGCATAGTGATTAGTTTTCGCGTTAAACGCAATCTCTGACGCCTTGTCCAGGTCCGCACTGTCATCAATATAAACATGACATACCCCATCCAGATGTTTGATTACCGGGATAGTCGCTTCGTTGAGAATACGCTCAATCAGTCCTCTGCCACCACGTGGCACAATGACGTCAACATACCGGGACATCGTAATCAGTTCACCCACGGTAGAGCGGTCAGTGATTTCTACCATTTGTACTACGCAAGGATGCAGCCCTGATCTGGCAATGCCTGCTTTCATGCAATGACCCAGGGCAAGATTTGAATGAATCGCTTCCGAGCCGCCACGCAGAATCACGGCATTCCCGGACTTCAAGCAAAGACTCGCCGCATCAACTGTGACGTTTGGCCGCGACTCATAGATTATACCAACCACACCAAGCGGTGTACGCATTCTGCCGACCTGCAGCCCGTTGGGGCGGTATGACATCTCCGTAATTTCGCCAACCGGATCATCGAGCCCGACAACCTGGTGTAGTCCTTCTACCATGGCGTCAAATCTGGAATCGTTGAAGGTTAACCGGTCAAGCAAGGCTTCTGCCATCCCTTTCCGACGTCCTGCTTTCAGGTCTTTTTCATTTTCCGCCATCAGAAAATCACGGTTGGCAAGGATTTCCTTACCGCCCGCCAACAGTGCTTCATTTTTTTGCGCTGTGGATGCAAGCCGATTTTCAGCAGCAGCCTGATATGCTGACTGTCCGAGATCCAGCATGTAATCCCTGATATTGGTTGCAGCTATAGCCTTCATCGTCATAATCCAGCTCCATAAAAACGCTATTATACATAGCCCTTTGATAACACATCCACTGGACTGTCAAGACAATGGCCGAAACAAAGCATCAAAACGTCCCTGTACAGTTCTTTGATCAGGAACCACTGGAACTGGCAAGGGCCTTGCTGGGAAAAGTTCTGCGCCATCGCTACACACATCCTGAACTCGGGAGTATCTGGCTGTCAGCCTTGATTATCGAGACCGAGGCCTACGAAATGGCCGAGAAAGGCAGTCATGCCTCAAAGGGATTCACGCAGAAACGGGCGGCACTGTTCATGACCCCCGGGACAATTTACATGTATTATGCACGGGGCAGAGATTCACTTAATTTTTCCGCAAAGGGCACTGGCAACGGAATTCTGATCAAGTCCGGGTATCCCGTAGTGGATGCCACAAGTCCGCAGTCATCCCTCAAGGTTATGCAATCCCTCAATCCTTCTCGCTCCGGTATCAGACCCAGACATCGATTGTGTAAGGGACAGACACTGCTTTGCCAGTCACTCAATCTGAAAGTGAAGGAATGGGACCAGCACCTTCTTGACGATGCGTTCAAGTTGAGCGATACCGGTTACCGGGTCAGACGCATCATACAATGCCGAAGACTTGGCATTCCGGCCGGGCGGCATGAACATCTTCCTTATCGGTTCATCGATTATGACTATGCAAAACATTGCACCAGCAATCCACTCACCAGACGGCACTGGAAAATCAATCAGGATTACCGGATTATTGAACCCGACCAGTAGGTCAGTCTGTTCCCGGACAGTCCGGGAGGCTGCCCGAGAACTGCGACCGTAGCGAGGGCGAGTCTGTTCCCGGACAGCCTCCTACCCCTGTAGTTCGGCAATGACTTTCTCTATTTCATCCAGGCGTGCAAGCGAATCATTCATCTCGAATAATCGCTGTTTAACCAGATTATCGCAGGGTAGCAACTCAGTCAGCCGGGCGCCGACATTTTCCGCAATATTAAGGTCCACCTCATATTTAAGACTTTCTATCTGCTGATGCTGCATCAAAGTTTGAAGAATCGTGGCCAGATACGCCTGATGTTCCGGCAGTGGTAAATCAATTTCCTGGTCCAGGAACTCCACATTCGCCATCATGAGTCTGTCAGGCCGTTCATATTGATCGAGGATAGCAAACTTTATCTGACCTTCCGCCAGGATTCCCAACATGCCATTCGGCAACTGGTTAAAGTCGATAACCTTACTGTAGGTTCCCTGGAGGCTGATCTTGGGTAATTGATCTTCAGCATTACCCAGGACTTGATTCCCTTCCCGAATCATAACGACGCCAAAGCCGGAATCCTCACTCATGCACTGTTTAATCATATCGAGGTATCGCGGCTCAAATATCTGGAGGGGTAAACGTCCACCAGGAAAGATGACCAGCGGTAGAGGAAATAAAGGAATTTCTGCCATGGTGAAGAAGTTTACCTCACTCCCTTTCCTAATGCAGAGTCGAAAGTTAAACTCGATGCAAACCCCTTGAGTTAAACTCAACTTGGATTACCTTCAGCTTGCGATACTCTCCCTGATACAGGGTATAACCGAGTTTCTACCCATTTCAAGTTCCGCTCATCTGCTGCTGCCACATCACCTGCTTGGCTGGAAAGATCAGGGATTGGCGTTTGATACGGCGGTTCACCTTGGATCACTGTTCGCTGTGCTCAGTTACTTTCGCGCTGATATCGTGAGACTGATGTCCGCGCTGACGGGTGCAATCATGACAAAACAGCAATCCAGTGACAGCCGTTTCGCCATTTTCCTGATTATTGCCAGCCTGCCAGTTCTCATCGTCGGTTATTTCAGCAGGACATTCGTGGAGTCGAATCTGCGGTCTCTGGAAGTCATCACCCTGGCAACTTTCGTATTTGCCATTGCATTACTGGTGGCAGACCTGACTGGCCGAAGACAACGGGATGCAAACACGTTGCAACTTTCTTCAGCGTTACTGATCGGATTAAGCCAGTGTGTCGCCCTGATTCCCGGGGCATCCCGGTCCGGTGTTACCATGACCATGGCTTTGATGCTGGGTTTTACCCGTGAAGGAGCATCGAGAATTTCGTTTATGATCGCAATTCCGGCAATCGCCGGCGCCTGCCTGCTGAAGATCAGCGACCTCATGAATTCCGGCCAATCCGTCGATTGGCTGATGATGTTGACCGGTGGGTTGATTGCCGCAGTGAGCGCCTATCTCTGCGTCCGATTATTCCTTGGACTCATAGAGAAGATCGGGTTCCTGCCTTTTATTGTTTACCGGTTGATACTGAGTTCAGTGTTGTTTTTTATGATGATCCGGCCGACCCAGTGGTTTTAACCCTCATTTCTCACCAGGCCGCTTATCCTTTCCCCCGGGTAGGTATGCGGGTTCAGGGTTCTTGCGTCCTTTAGAACGTTACAAACAATTTTTGGTTCGAATCAAAACGGGATATCGTCGTCAAAATCATCCTCAGGTGGTGGTTCCAATTCATCCTGACTACGACGGGATGGACCACCGGATGGAGCTGATGTATCCGATGACATGCCACCGCGACTGTCCAGCATCTGCATTTCATTCGCCACAATTTCGGTAGTGTAATGCTTCTGCCCGTCTCTCTCCCATTGCCGTGTGCGCAATTCACCTTCCAGATAGACTTTGGAACCTTTCCTCAGGTATTCATTCACTATTTCTGCCAGACGGTTGAAAAACACAACCCGATGCCACTCGGTCCTGTCTCTGTTCTCACCTGTCTCCCGGTCCTTCCAGTTTTTTGTCGTCGCCACCGTAATATTAGTGACCGGATTGCCGTTCGGCATATAACGGGTATCTGGATCCTGACCCAGATTACCCACCAGTATGACTTTGTTTATTCCCCGTGCCATCGTTATCTCCTGTGCCTGTTATTCCTATGTACTGTAAGTCTTTTTCATCGAAGCTTGTACTGTCAACTTTCAGGTATGCTACACCTTCTTTTTCCACCAGTACTACATCAAGTACGCCACCCATGGATGATAACCCTTCCAAAAAACTATTGGCAGAGACTCCCCTGGAAATATCAAAATTAATTGTCCTGCTCTCGATACTGTTTAGATTTTGAAGCTTGAGAGACAGGATAAACCACAGAAGACAGATGGCGCCATTAACGTACATCACGTGCGTAATATCGCCCACAGTCAATATCATTCCTCCTACAAGTCCACCCAGAAATGTGCCAGAGAACTGGAATGTGGAATAGACCCCCATACCCGTTCCGCGTGTACCCGCCGCAACTGACCGGCTGACATGCGCTGGAAGCAGGATTTCCAGCAGATTGAATGCAACAAAAAACCCCAATATCAATATCAACATGGAGAAATAGCCGTTGTTCATACCCAATCCGGTCAGTGAAGCAAACATCAGAACGATCGACACTGACATGATACTTTTCGAATGTCCTTTCCTGTCAGACAACCAGATAAAGGGAGACATGATGATTGCGGAAGCCAGCAGGATACCCAGGTAGTAGATTGAATGAACAGCTTCGTTTATGCCAATACCCTTCAGCAGAAGTGGAAAAACCAGGAATCCCGACGTCAGGAAAAAGTGCAGAAACATCACACCAACATAAATCGGAATGAGCGCAGGATTGAACAGTATTGATCGTAGCTTTTCGGTAACGACAGCGGTATTCAGATTCGTTTTTATCAGGGTGGGTGTCGGAATGACCTTCCAGACCAGCAGTATTCCAATAACACCGGTGACAGCGGAGAACAGGAATATGCTCGCATGGCCAAACCAGGTGGCGAGTGCAGGACCAATAACAACAGATAACCCGAAAGATCCGGCAATGCCAACGCCAATAATGGCCATTGCCTTTGAACGATGCTCTACCCTCGTCAGATCCGATATCAACGCAAACAAGGTACTCGCTATGGCGCCGCATCCCTGCAACAGACGGCCGAACAATATACTGTAGATATCGTTCGAAAAACCCGCAATCAGACTACCCATGACAAATATTCCAAGACCCAGGACTATAATGCACTTACGCCCAAATTGATCTGACAGCAGACCCATGGGAATCTGAAGAATTGCCTGGGACAGTCCATATATACCCACCGCTATTCCAATCAATAAGGGAGTGCTATTTTCTACTTTATCGGCAACAAGAGGCAGTACAGGCAGGATGGCAAATAAACCAAGCATTCGTACCATGAACAGTATTGCGATGGAAACTGCTGAGCGTATCTCCAGATTATTCATTGTCTAAACTTATATGCAAACCCGTATGGATAACCGGCAGTGAGGAAACAGCTTGCCGGAGTAGACGTCTGTCGCTGTAGAAACAAGACCTGTTGGGGACTGGTGACATTTCGGGCTTTGCCTGGAAGTATATAAACTTATATTATCTGTCCCCCTTCAATCCGATACGTCTGTAGGAAAACATTTATTTTCAAGTGATATCAGATGATAACAAATTCAGCCAGTTCGCACAGGCAGCACCTGTTAATTCGCTATCTGTCATACTCATTCCTCTTACAGAAAGATGCAGCAATTGTTCGTGACTATGGAACAAAGTCGTAATGAGTGATATCTCGATTCGGGGTGCACGTACACACAACCTCAAAAATATTGATCTGGACATCCCCAGGAACCGGTTAGTGGTGGTCACAGGGCTCTCTGGTTCCGGCAAGTCTTCACTGGCGTTTGATACGCTCTATGCGGAAGGTCAAAGACGTTATGTGGAATCGCTTTCCGCTTACGCTCGTCAGTTTCTGTCACTCATGGAAAAGCCGGATGTCGATCACATCGAAGGACTTTCGCCAGCGATTTCCATAGAACAGAAGTCAACCAGCCACAATCCACGATCAACAGTAGGGACGATTACCGAGATCTATGATTACCTGCGATTACTGTTTGCACGGGTTGGTGAACCACATTGTCCGGTCCACGGTATCAAACTGGAAGCGCAATCAGTGAGCCAGATGGTGGACCATGTGCTGTCACTGGATGGGGCAGGCCGGGTCATGCTGCTCGCACCCATGATAAAAAAAAGGAAAGGAGAGCATCTTCATTTATTCAGGGAATTAAAATCCCAGGGATATGTCCGTGCCCGGATCAATGGGATCGTTACCGAATTGGATGACCTGCCGGTACTCGATAAAAACAGGCAACACACCATTGAAGTCGTCATTGATCGCTTCCGTATACGTGATGATATCCGGGTCAGACTGGCAGATTCTTTCGAGACGGCTGTACAGATCTCTGAAGGTTTGGCAGGCATTTCATTTATGGATGAAGAAAGGGATGAAATTTTGTTTTCAGCACGTTTCGCCTGCCCTCTCTGCCAGCATTCCATTGCGGAACTCGAGCCCCGGTTCTTTTCCTTCAACAACCCAGCCGGGGCTTGCAAGACCTGTGATGGCCTCGGTATAAATCAGTTTTTTGACCCGGGAAACGTGGTAAGAAATCCTGAAATCAGCCTGGCGGAAGGTGCTATACACGGTTGGGACAGGCGCAACATATACTATTATCAAATGTTGTGCAGCATTGCCGATCATTTTGGTTTTCCGTTGGAAACTCCTTTTGGTCAACTACAACAGCATTTTCAGAATCTAGTTCTTTATGGCAGTAAAAAAGAAAAAATCCGCTTCCGTTACGTCAACGACAAAGGGAATGAATACACTCGTGCACATGCCTTCGAAGGCATTATCCCAAATATGGAACGACGCTTTCGCAATACTGACTCACCGATGGTCAGAGATAATCTTGCAAAATTTCTGAGTACTCAACCCTGCCCGGAATGTAATGGCAGCCGACTTAACAGCGATGCCCGAGCTGTCACTATCAACGGAAATTCGTTATCTGATATAACGGGTCTTTCGATTCACGATTGTCATGCATACTTCAGTGCACTGACGCTTCCCGGGCAACGTGGAAAAGTGGCAGACAAAATACTCAAGGAAATCAGGTCACGGCTTAGTTTCCTGATGTCCGTTGGTCTTAACTACCTGACGCTGTCACGCAGCGCCGGTACGCTCTCCGGCGGTGAATCCCAGAGAATCAGACTGGCCAGTCAGATTGGAGCGGGTCTGGTAGGTGTGATGTACATCCTTGATGAGCCGTCTATTGGTCTGCATCAACGAGACAATGCCCGTCTGCTGGCTACATTGACTCGACTACGTAATCTTGGCAATACCGTTATCGTGGTTGAACACGATGAAGAGGCTATAAGAGCCGCTGATTTCATTATTGATATTGGTCCCGGAGCCGGTGTTCATGGCGGAGAAGTTGTTGCAAAGGGCTCACTGGCAGATGTTTGCGAAAATCCGGAATCCATTACCGGCCAGTATCTATCCTCTGTGAAAAACATTCCGGTTCCACGGATACGACACTCCTTTGATGAGGGCAGGGTTCTGACATTATCGGGAGCAAGAGGCAACAATCTGAAGGACATTACACTGATCGTTCCCCTGGGTCTTCTGACCTGTATCACCGGTGTTTCAGGGTCAGGTAAATCAACATTGATCAATCAAACACTCTATCCAATCGCAGCGAGGGAACTCAATGGCGCCACTACCCCTGAAATCGCTGACTATGAATCAATAGAGGGGTTGAATCAGTTGGACAAAGTCGTCGAAATTGATCAAAGCCCGATTGGCAGAACACCCCGGTCCAACCCGGCAACCTATACCAACATGTTTACACCGATTAGAGAACTCTTTGCAGCGACACCCGAAGCGCGGTCCAGGGGTTATAAACCCGGGCGTTTCAGTTTTAACGTCAAAGGCGGGAGATGTGAAGCGTGCCGGGGTGACGGGCTGATCAAAGTAGAAATGCATTTTCTGCCGGATATCTACGTGACCTGCGATGAGTGTAAGGGCAAGCGGTACAATCGTGAAACACTGGAGGTCAAGTACAAAGGCAAGTCTATTGACGATATTCTGAATATGACCGTTGAGGATGCCTATGAGTTTTTCTCTGTTGTGCCAATGATTGCACGACGTCTGCATACCCTGTTGGACGTTGGCCTTGGATACATACATCTGGGTCAGAGTGCGACAACATTATCGGGCGGAGAGGCACAACGGGTGAAACTCTCGCGGGAACTTTCCAAACGCGATACCGGTAAAACACTGTACATACTTGATGAACCAACCACCGGTCTACACTTTCACGATATACAGCAATTTCTTGAGGTCATCAATCAACTACGTGACCATGGCAATACCATTATCGTGATTGAACACAATCTTGACGTCATCAAAACTGCGGACTGGGTCATCGACCTGGGACCGGAAGGCGGTGGAGAAGGCGGAGAGATCATAGCAACCGGTACACCGGAACAATTATCCCGATGCAGTCACTCATTTACCGGGGAATTTTTGAAGACAGCCCTGAGCCGGTAGACAGCCCTGAGCCGGTAGACAGCCCTGAGCCGGAAGACAGTAATTCAATCAGTCTCTATTCTTCGTCAAAATCGTCGTCGCTGTCATCGAACTCGGGCAGGGGTCTGCCAACCAGTTCAATGAATGCCATAGGCGCTGCATCACCGGTTCGAAATCCACACTTCAGTATCCTGGTATATCCACCTGGGCGTTCGTTGTACCTGGGTCCTAATTCGGAAAATAACTTCCCTACTGCCGCTTTGCTTCCAGTCCGTGCAAACGCCAGACGACGATGGGCGACGGAATCATTTTTCGCCAGCGTTATCAGCGGTTCCGCAACCCGTTTCAATTCTCGTGCTTTAGGCACCGTGGTTTTAATCACCTCGTGTTCAAAAAGAGAACAGGTCATATTGCGAAACATGGCTTTTCGATGGGCACTGTTCCTATTGAGATGTCTACCGCTTTTACGGTGGCGCATGGCACTAATCCTGATATCGCTGGTTATTCAATTCCGTTGTGTCTAACCCAAAACCCTGTCATCCCCACGCAAACTGGTCGGAGGCCAGTTTTCCAGACGCATACCCAGAGCAAGTCCTCTGGTTGCAAGTACGTCTTTTATTTCCGTAAGAGATTTCTTTCCAAGATTTGGTGTCTTCAACAACTCGACTTCGGTGCGTCGTATCAAATCGCCAATGTAGTAAATATTTTCAGCTTTAAGACAATTGGCTGATCTTACAGTCAGTTCAAGATCATCCACGGGTCGAAGCAGTACCGGGTCGATTTCGTCCTGTTTTTCTTCAAGTTCCGGTTCTTGTTCTTTCTCCAGGTCGACAAACACAGAAACCTGCTGTTGCAGAATTGTCGCTGCACGTCGAATGGCTTCCTCTGGATCAAGCGTCCCGTTACTTTCCAGATCGATGATAAGTTTGTCCAGATCTGTTCGCTGCTCAACCCGGGCACTGTCTACCTTGTAGGAGACCCGGCGGATTGGGCTGTATGACGCGTCAAGTAAAAGACTGCCAATGACCCGTCCTTCTTCTTCTCCTGTCATCCTGATATCTGCAGGTTCATAACCTCGTCCACGACCAACTTTGGCGCGAATGCGTATGGAACCATTTTCGTTGAGATGCGCAATGACGTGATCCGGGTTGGCGATTTCAACATCATGGCTCAGTTGGAAGTCTCCTGCCGTGGCTATACCAGAGCTGGATTTTTCCAGTATCAATTCAGCATCGTCAGTGGTATTCAACTTAACAGCCACACCTTTCAGGTTGAGGAGAATTTCGATAACATCTTCCTGAATACCCTCAATGGTGCTGTATTCATGCAGAACACCGTCGATTTCCACTTCCACAATGGCACAACCTGGCATTGAAGAAAGCAGTATTCGACGAAGAGCATTGCCCAACGTGTGGCCGAATCCTCTCTCAAGAGGTTCGAGAATGACGGTAGCACGGGTATTGTTTTGCTGCTCTACCTGAATATGCTTTGGCGCCAGAAACTCTAATGATGAATGGGGCATAAATACACCTGTCGATGAAAATTGGAAAATTACCTGCTTACTTGGAGTACAGTTCTACGATCAGACTTTCGTTAATCTCTGCCGGCAACTCATCTCTTTCAGGATAAGTTTTAAACAGTCCACTCAAGTCGTCATGGTTGACTTCTACCCATCCCACAGAGGATCGCTGTGCCGCCAAAGCCAGTGCGCCTTGAATCCGCAATTGGCTTTTCGATCTTTCTCTGATTGCAATCACATCTCCCGCATCAACCTGATAGGAGGGGATATTAACCACAGAGCCGTTTACCAGAATGGATTTATGCGATACCAACTGCCGGGATTCTGCCCGTGTGGATCCAAATCCCATGCGATAAACAACATTGTCCAGTCGACGTTCAAGAATCCGCAGCAGGTTTTCACCCGTTGCACCTTTTTGTCGGTCGGCTTTCTTGTAGTAATTTCGAAACTGTTTTTCCAGCACACCATATAAACGGCGTACTTTCTGTTTCTCACGTAATTGAATAGCGTAATCCAGCAGTCGCTCTCTGTGGTGGCCATGTTGCCCTGGCAGATTTTCTATCCGGCACTTTGATTCAATTGACCTTACGCCACTTTTCAAATACAGGTCAGTTCCCTCTCTTCGGGATAACTTCAATTTCGGTCCGAGATATCGAGCCATTATTGTCTCCTCACTTACACCCGGCGCTTCTTGGGTGGTCTGCATCCATTATGCGGAATGGGGGTTACGTCGGTAATATTGGTGATACGAAACCCAACTCCATTCAATGCACGCACAGCTGCTTCACGTCCTGGTCCGGGACCTTTTACGAATACTTCCAGATTCTGCAGGCCGTATTCCAGGGCAGCATTGCCTGCACGTTCTGCCGCTATCTGTGCAGCAAACGGTGTACTTTTTCTTGCACCACGAAAACCTGACCCGCCAGCTGTTGCCCATGCCAGCGCACCACCCTGTCGATCGGTAATAGTCACGATTGTATTGTTGAAGGACGCATGAATATGCGCGAGCCCATCTGCAATTTGCCGTTTTCCCCGGCGCCTTGCAGGTTCAGCTACTGTGGTTCCCGTCTCTGACTGTTCACTCATCATCTATTTCCTGATTGGCTTCTTGGGCCCCTTCCTGGTTCTGGCATTGGTTTTGGAGCGCTGTCCGTGAACCGGCAGATTTCGCCGGTGGCGAATACCGCGATAGCAACCCAGATCCAACAGACGTTTAATGTTTAATTGTTCTCCGCGGCGCAGATCGCCTTCAATTGTCAACGTGGCAATCTCACTCCGAAGTCTGTCCAACTCTTCTTCACTCAAATCCTGCATCTTCGTGGAAGGGTTTACACCACTGGTATTGCACAGATTTCGTGCAGTCTTGCGACCTATGCCATAGATATAGGTTAGTGAAACATCTGCATGTTTATTATCCGGTATATTGATCCCCGCTAAACGTGCCATATTGATACTCCCAAAAGACCGTCAGTTAACCCTGACGCTGCTTGTGCCGTGGTTCCGTACAGATTACCCGCACTGTGCCCTTGCGTCGGATAACCCGGCAGTTTCGGCACATTTTTTTTACGGATGCTCTTACTTTCATTGTCCTGCTCCACTCTTATCTATTCAGATCATCTATTCAGATCAGTTCTGAATGATTTTCTTGTTCGTGTCCCATGCGTTCTCAACGTCGCCTGCCAAAATTATGCAGGTTTGAATTTTTCATCAATGATTCGTACTGATGTGACATCAGGTGCGTTTGTACCTGGGACATGAAATCCATCACCACAACAACCACGATCAACAGTGCCGTACCACCTAACTGGAATGTAATGTTGAACTGTACAATAAGGAACTGCGGTAACAGGCAGACAGCCGTCATGTAGAGAGATCCAAACAGCGTGAGTCGGGTCAGGATAGTGTCGATGTATCGGGCGGTCTGTTCACCGGGACGATATCCGGGAATAAACGCACCAGATCTCTTTAGATTATCTGCTACTTCCCTGGGATTATACATGATTGAGGTGTACCAGAAGCAGAAGAATATTATACCGGCAGAGAATAGAATGATGTTCAGTGGCTGCCCTGGTGCAATCTGTAGACTCAGTTCCTGCAGCCATTCCATATCCGGTGACTGTCCAAACCACTGACCTAACGAAGCGGGAAACAGTAACAGGCTGCTGGCAAAAATAGCCGGTATAACACCAGCCATATTGACCTTCAGAGGCAGTTCCGTGGTTTGCGAAGCATACGCTCCCCTACCCTGTTGTCGTCTTGTATTCAGTGTAATCTTCCGCTGTCCCCTCTCTACAAATACCACGAACGCAACAATGAGCACGGCCAGAGCACCAATAATAAGAAGAGCCATGATTGAAATCTCACCCTGGCGTGCCTGCTCGAATGACTGACCTATCGCACCGGGGAAACTGGCCACGATACCCGCGAATATGAGGATGGAAATGCCATTGCCTACACCTCTTTCAGTCACTTGTTCACCCAGCCACATCAGGAACATGGCTCCGGTGACCAGCGTAGTGATGGCAACAAAATGAAATGCTATCGTACTCTCATAGGAAAGTCCCTGGGAAGCAAGCCCGCTACTGAACGCAAACCCCTGAATCGTAGCAAGCAACAGTGTGCCGTAGCGCTTGTACTGCGCAATCTTGCGTCGGCCCGACTCACCTTCCTTTCGCAACTGTTGCAGCGAAGGGGTAGTCGCCACCAGAAGTTCTCCGATGATTGATGCGGAGATATAGGGCATGATACCCAGGGCAAGGATGCTCATTCTCTCCAGTGCACCGCCTGAGAACATATTGAACAGGTCCAGAATTCCGCCCTGATTCTGATCAAACAGGGCTTTCAGATTCTCTGGATTAATGCCCGGCACCGGAATGTGACTACCGATCCGGTACACAATGATGGCCAGCAACACATACATGAGTCGCTGTCTCAACTCGGTGAGACCTCTGCCTCTGCCAGCCTGCCCTTGCATGGTAGTAGTCATTTTCTTTTTCTCAATCCTTTTCTTGCTACTGGTCCTGGATATGTCCACCCGCAGCTTCTATCGCTGACCGGGCTCCTCTGGTGACACCAATTCCCTTCAGGGTAACTGCCTTCGACAAACTGCCTGACAGCATGACTCGTGCACGCTTCATGCTGTCACTAATGACATTGGCATCTTTGAGCGCCTTGAGATCAATCACTTTTGCATCTACTTTTTCCAATTCGGACAGTCTGATTTCCGCAGTTACTCTTGCCATGGCTGAATTGAAGCCAAACTTTGGCAGGCGCAATTGAATCGGTTGTTGACCGCCTTCAAAACCAGGGCTAATACGGCCGCCTGATCTGGATTTCTGCCCTTTGTGACCACGACCCGCAGTCTTGCCCTTACCACTGCCTATACCCCGGCCGACACGTTTCCCGGTGGTTTTACTGCCTCTGGCGGATTTTATTGAATTTAATCGCATGTTTTGCTCCGGTCCTACAGGACCAGTTCTTCTACCTGAACCATGTAAGAGACTTTATTGATCATGCCGCGATTTGCGGGTGTATCAAGAACTTCCACAGTCTGATGGATTTTTCGTAAACCTAATCCCGCAACACAAGCCTTATGATTCTTCAACTTGCCAATTGTGCTTTTGGTTAAAGTCACTTTAATTTTGCTATCCGACATGGGCCTATCCTGTTACCTGTTCCGTCAGCAATCCGCGCTTTTCGGCGACATTGTCGGGAGAACGCATTCCCTGCAGCCCTTTGAAGGTTGCACGCACAACATTAACCGGTGTTGTGGAACCATAGGACTTGGCCAGTACATTGTGGACACCCGAAACTTCCAGGACAGCCCGCATGGTCTTACCCGCGATAACCCCTGTACCTTCCGACGCAGGCTGCATGTAGATCCTGGAGGCTCCATGCTTTGCGGTAATTGGATATTGGATCGTGGTACCATTCAACTCCACCTGTATCATGTTATGGCGTGCCGCCTGCATTGCTTTTTGAATAGCCAGAGGTGGTTGCTGGGCTTTCCCGCGACCGTAGCCAACTCGACCATTGCCATCACCGACCACCGCCAGGGCGGTATATCTCAAACTCCTGCCACCCTTGACCACCTTGGTAACCCGTTTGACTTTTATCAGTTTCTCCAGGAGACCTTCTTCGTTTTCCTGGTTGTCGTTATACGCCATGCTGAATCCTCTAATCCCTTTTGGGGCGCCTAAAACAGCAACCCACCTTCCCGAGCGGCTTCTGCAAGTGCCTTGACTCGACCATGATATTTGTAACCTGATCGATCAAATGCCACTCGTTCTATTCCCAACGATCTAGCTCGCTCCGCTATCAATGTACCGACTTTTCTCGCACCACCCACGTTACCACTATCCTTGCCATGCAAAGGTGCTTCTACCGTAGAGGCTGATGCTTCAATATGATCGCCGCCAGCAGAAATCACCTGGGCATACATATGTCTTGGAGACCGGAAAACGGAGAGCCTGGGTATCCCCAGACCAACCATGTGCTTTCTTCCTCTTCTGGCTCTACGGAGCCTCATCTGTTTTTTCTTGTTCATTTCCGTCTTCTGTCAGTCCTATTTCTTCTTGGCTTCCTTTCGCCTTACATGCTCGTCAATGTAACGAACACCTTTACCTTTGTATGGCTCCGGCGGTCGAAACGACCGTATCTCCGCAGATACCTGTCCAACGAGCTGCTTATCAATACCCTTTACCAGAATTTGGGTCTGGGTGGGTGTCTCAACTTCGATGCCATCAGGAATCAAATATTCGATGAGATGAGAAAACCCCAGGGTCAGAATGAGTTTCTTTCCCCGAATCTGTGCTCTGTAGCCAACACCCTGGAGTTCCAGTGACTTCTGAAAACCATCGCATACACCAACCACCATATTGTTTACCAGAGACCTGAATGTCCCAACCAAAGCATTGGAATTCCTGTCCGATTTTGTCGCCGCAAGCAACAATGCATTGTCTTCCAGCCTGATCTCCACCAATTCATGCACAGTCAGGTTCAGCGTGCCCTTTCCTCCTTTGACACTCACCGTCTGTCCATCCAGAGTGACATCTACACCACCTGGGACGTCAACAGGGTTGTTTGCAATTCGGGACATCTTTTATACCTCCGTTAAAACACCGAGCAGATCAACTCACCGCCAATTCCTGCTGAGCGAGCCGCACGATCAGTCATCACACCCCTGTTCGTCGACAAAATAATAATTCCGAGTCCACCTTTCACACTGGGAATATTGTCTTTACCCTTGTATTGACGCAGTCCGGGTCTGGAGAGCCTTTTTATCTCCTCTATAACAGGCTTGCCTTCAAAATATTTCAACTTGATGATCAGCGTAGACTTTCCGGTGTCTCCCATTGAGACGACAAAATCATCCACAAATCCTTCGTCCCGCAGAACCCGCGCAATAGCTGTCTTTGTCCTGGATGAGGAGATGGACACCTCGCCAATTCTTGCCAGCTGTGCATTGCGAATGCGCGTCAGCATATCCGCCAGAGGGTCCTGCATTGTCATTGCTTGCTCCTTACCAACTTGACTTGACCAGGCCAGGTACATCACCTCGCATGGCAGCTTCACGCAACTTGGTCCGCGCAAGACCGAATCTTCGATAAACCGCGTGTGGTCTCCCAGTCAGCCAACACCGGCGTACCTGTCGACAGGGGCTCGCATCTCTCGGTAACTGCTGCAGCTTAAGCTGGGCGTCCCAACGATCTTCGTCTGTTGTCTCCGGATTGCGGATTGTTTCCTTCAGTGCCGCTCGTTTAGCCGCGTACTTCTTCGCAATACGCTGTCGCTTCAGTTCACGGTTTATCATTGATATTTTAGCCATCGTCTATCCGTAATTATTAACTTGATTCCCTTAACGGGAAATTAAAGGCACGTAGCAACGCCCTACTCTGGTCATCACTTACCGCAGTCGTCACTATGTCAACATCCAAACCGCGAATCCGATCAATCTTGTCGTAGTCTATCTCGGGGAAAACAATCTGCTCCGCTATACCCATTGCAAAATTCCCCTGTCCATCAAAGGATCGAGGGTTGATTCCCCGGAAATCCCGTTGTCTCGGAATTGCGATATTGATCAGGCGATCAAAAAATTCATACATGCGTTCACGGCGCAAAGTCACTTTGCATCCGACAGGAAATCCGTCACGAATCTTGAACCCGGCTATCGACTTGCGAGCATTGGTAATAATAGCTTTCTGGCCGGCAATGGCTTCCAGATTCTCTACCGCGGCATCGAGCTGTTTTCTATCAGCAACGGCTTCACCAACACCCATGTTCAGTACGATTTTGCTGAGCCTGGGCACTTCCATGATATTGCTCAACCCAAGTTCATCTTTGAGAGCGGGTTTGATTTCCTGTTCGTATTTTTTCTTTAAATCAGCCATTTACCTAACCGTCGATCTGTTCACCGGTTAATTTGAATATCCGTACTTTCCTGCCGTCATCCAAAGTTTTTATCCCTATCCGGTCTGCCTTGTTTGTCTCACTGTTGTATATGGCAATGTTGGATGCCTGAACAGGTGCTTCTTTTTCAATAATACCGCCGGCCTGTCCCATCTGAGGATTTCCCTTGGTATGACGTTTGACCATGTTCACACCAGAGATATACAAGCGGCCATTGTCCAACATCCGGGTAACTATTCCGGTTACTCCCTTGTCCTTACCCGTGATGACGATGACCTGATCATCTTTTTTGATCTTTTGCATTAGATAAACCCTTACAACACTTCCGGCGCCAGGGAGATAATCCGCATGAAATTATCGTCACGGAGTTCCCTGGTGACCGGTCCGAATATTCGAGTTCCTATCGGCTGCCGCTGAGCGTTGAGTAGAACAGCGGCATTGCCATCGAATCGGATGACAGAACCATCGGAACGCCGAACTCCTTTCTTCGTACGAACCACTACAGCATCCAAAACCTGTCCTTTTGTGACACGCCCTCTCGGGATTGCCTCCTTGACTGTGACCTTGATCATGTCACCTACATGCGCGTACCTTCGCTTCGAACCACCCAACACCTTGATACACATCACCCGGCGCGCACCACTATTGTCCGCTATATCCAAATATGTCTGCGCCTGAATCATGCCTTTAACTCCACATCCAAATTTCTTTCATTCAGCCATTCTTTAACTGCCAGACGGCTGAACTGCCTGGCCGATAATCAACGGGCTGCTAAAAACTGCCAGACGGCTGAACTGCCTGGCCGATAATCAACCGGTCTACTAAAAAATAGTAGCCTTTCTGTCGATACTTTTCAGTTCCCATGCCTTGGTTCTCGAAATCGGTCTGGTTTCCATGATGGTGACTACATCACCTTCCTGACATGCATTCTCCGGATCATGGGCGTGAATCTTCCGTGAACGCTTAATATATTTACCGTATAACGGATGCTTGATCCGTCGTTCAACCAGAACCGTAATTGTCTTGTCCATCTTGTTACTGACAACGGCGCCACTTGCCGTACGCGCCAGGTTTTTTTGTTCGCTCATAGACTTCCTATGTCACCGCTCGGCGCTTTTCACCCAGAATGGTCTTGACCCGTGCAATGTCTCTGGATACTTCTTTCAACAAATGAGACTGCCGCAACTGCCCGGTAGATTGTTGCATTCGAAAATTGAATTGATCCTTAACCATCTTATCAAGCTCTACTTTCAACTCGTCGACAGACTTGTCTCTTAACTCAGATGCTCTCATGACCTGCTCTCCCTTACATGACCTGACGTTTTACGAACGTGGTCGTGAACGGCAGTTTTGCAGCCGCGAGGCGTAATGCTTCTCTGGCAACTTCTTCTGTTACCCCTTCCATTTCATATAACACCCTTCCCGGTTTGACCTGGGCCACCCAGTACTCAACGTTCCCCTTACCCTTGCCCTGCCGGACTTCCAGCGGTTTTTGCGTTATGGGCTTGTCTGGAAAAACCCTGATCCAGATCTGGCCACCTCTTTTTACCCTGCGAGTCATGGCACGACGACCTGCCTCAATCTGACGTGCCGTGATCCGGCCTCTACCCGTGGCTTTCAAACCGTATTCACCAAAATTGACAGAGTTGCCTCGGTGGGCAAGTCCGCGGTTACGACCTTTCTGTTGTTTTCTGAATTTTGTACGCTTCGGTTGCAACATGGCTCTTAATCCAAACCCGCTGAGGGCTCCTTATTGAAACCCGCTGAGGGCTCCTTTTTGAAACCCGCTGAGGGCTCCTTTTTGAAACCCGCTGAGGGCTCCTTATCCAAAACTCCGGGCTTTTTTTGATTGCTGTGGCTCTTCGCGCTGACCCAGAATTTCACCTTTGAAAATCCAGACCTTGATGCCGATGATTCCATAAGTAGTCAGTGCTTCAGCCGTGGCATAGTCGATATCCGCCCGTAATGTATGCAGAGGTACCCTGCCTTCGTGTTGACTCTCGGCCCGGGCAATCTCCAAACCACCCAGACGGCCAGCCACACGAACCTTGATGCCATCGGCGCCAAGGCGCATTGCATTCTGTATTACCCGCTTCACCGCACGTCTGAAGTTAACACGGCGTTCCAACTGCTGGGCGATGTTCTGTGCAACCAGATAGGCATCCAGTTCAGGCTTTCTGATTTCTTCTATGTTCAGGTATACCGGTACGCCCATAATTTTGGATACTTCCTGACGCAGTCGCTCAACTTCCTCGCCTTTCTTCCCGATAACAATACCTGGCCTGGCCGTGTGGACTGTAATCGTGGCTGTCTGTGTCGGGCGCTTGATTTCGACCCTGCTGACAGAAGCCTGGGCAAGCCGTTTCTGGATGAACTCCCGTACCTTCAGATCTCCATGCAACATTTCCACATAAGCGTGACCCTTGGCATACCAGACCGAAGTATGGTCTTTCACTATGCCAAGACGCATACCTGTAGGATGAACTTTCTGACCCATAATAGTCTCCGTCTGAATCCGGGGTTACTCGTCCGCAACCGTTAATGTGATATGGCAGGTTCTTTTCAGTATCCGGTCAAACCGGCCCTTGGCTCGCGACTTGATCCTTTTGAACGTAACACCTTCATCAACATATATTTTTGATACCTTGAGTTCGTCAACATCAGCGCCTTCATTGTGTTCAGCATTGGCAATAGCAGACCCCAACAACTTATGTACCAGATGCGATCCCTTTTTTGTGCTGAAAGTGAGCAGGGAAATCGCTTCTTCTACATACTTGCCTCTGATCTGATCTGCAATCAATCTGGCTTTATGTGCAGACAATGGGGCTCGTTTCAATTTCGCTGATACTTCCATCTCAATTCCTCTACCGCCGGGTCCTCCTGTCAGCGGCATGACCGCGAAATGTCCTGGTCATCGCGAACTCGCCCAATTTGTGTCCAACCATATCTTCACTGATAAACACAGGAACATGTTGACGGCCATTGTGGACCTGAATCGTCAATCCCACGAAATCGGGGGTAATCATTGATCGACGGGACCATGTCCTGATCGGTCGCTTGTCGTTTCCCTCAATGGCTTTCTGGACCTTGTTCATAAGGTGAATGTCTACAAATGGTCCTTTCTTCAAACTTCTAGGCATATTTTATCTTCCGACGGGCTCTTATCTCCTGCTGGATTTTCTACGGACAATCATCTTGTCCGTTCTTTTATTCTTGCGGGTTTTGTGACCCTTTGTCGGTTGTCCCCATGGGGATACCGGATGACGCCCTCCAGAGGTTTTTCCTTCGCCACCCCCATGAGGGTGATCAACCGGATTCATTACGACACCTCTGACAGTCGGCCTGACCCCTCTCCATCGTTTCGCACCGGCCTTACCAAGAGATCTCAGGTTATGTTCCGGATTGCTGACTTCACCCAGGGTCGCACGGCATGCTGATAACACTTTGCGCATCTCACCCGACCGCAGTCTTAACGTAGCGTACAGTCCTTCTTTGGCGACCAATTGTGCAGACGTACCGGCACTTCGCGCCAGTTGTGCCCCTTTCCCGGGCTTCAGTTCAATACAGTGAATGACACTGCCCATAGGAATATTACGCATCGGGAGAGAATTGCCTGGACGCATTGGCACGTTGTCACCGGATTGTACTTCATCACCTGCTGCGAGGTTGCGGGGGGCTATGATATATCTTCTTTCGCCGTCGGCGTATTTCAGGAGGGCTATGTTGGCGGTTCGGTTGGGGTCGTATTCGAGTCGTTCTACTGTTGCTGTAATGCCTTTTTTATTTCGTTTAAAATCAATTTTTCGATACTTCTGTTTATGACCTCCACCAATGTGGCGGGTCGTAATCCTGCCATTATTATTTCTGCCGCCGGTCCTGGATTTCTTCTCCAGCAGCGGTTTCCACGGCGCGCCCCGGTGCAGTTGCGGATTAACGACTGTTACGACAAACCGACGACCGGGTGATGTTGGTTTTGCTTTTACGACTGTCATTGCATTATTCCGTCAGAATTCTCAATTTATGGAACCAAAGTCGATGTCATAACCTTCTTCAAGTCGGACATAGGCTTTCTTCCAATTTGGTTTACGTCTCAAACCCCTGAAAGTTCGCTTTACTTTTCCCTTGACGTTCATCACGGTGACGTTCTTTACCTCAACCTTGTAAATTTTCTCTACAGCTTCCTTGATTTCCTGCCGCGATGCGTTTTTGACGACCTTGAAAGTAATCTGATCAGAATCTTCCGCGACTATCGTCGCTTTCTCGGAGATATGTGCACCCAGAATGACTTTATACAACCGTTCGTTGTTCATCCCAGCACCTCTTCCACCTGTTTCAGAGCACCGACCGTAAACAAAACCTTCTGGAAACCAATGAGGTTGACAGGATTTATGCCCTGTACGTCAATGACCTCAACATTGCGCAGATTCCGCGCTCCCAGGTACAAGTTGCTGTCAACCTCCTCCACTACAACCAGGACATTAGTCAGATCGAGATTCTTCAGAAGTTCATGTACCTGTCTGGTTTTAGGTGTATCCACAGAAAAATCACTGGTAACGACCACACGACCCTGGCGAATCAGTTCTGACAGTATTGATTGCATCGCCCCGCGATACATCTTTCGATTGATCTTCTGTGAATAATCACGTGGTTTTGCAGCAAACGTCACTCCGCCGCCACGCCAGATCGGACTGCGTATCGTACCGGCTCGGGCTCGTCCGGTACCTTTTTGCCGATAGGGTTTTCTACCACCGCCATTGACTTCTGACCTTGATTTAAGGGATTTCGTACCCTGTCTGCCTTCCGCCATGTAGGCAACCACTACCTGATGAACCAGCGCCTCGTTAAACTGGCGTCCAAAAGCAGATTCTGAGACATTGACTGCCTGTTTGGTAATTCCCTTGCCTGGCTCTGAAATATTGAGGTTCAAGATTTCACTCCGCTGGACTGTGACTTGACTGCAGGCCGAACCATCACATCACCTCCTGTAGCGCCCGGTACTGCTCCTCTTACCAACAACAGGTTGTTCTCTTCATCAACTCGAACTACCTCCAGAGACTGTACTGTCACTTGTGCCGAACCCATGTGACCTGCCATCTTCTTGCCTTTAAACACACGTCCCGGTGTCTGACATTGACCAATGGAACCTGGTGCACGGTGGGATATTGAGTTCCCGTGAGTTGCATCCTGCATTTTGAAATTATGTCGTTTTACTACACCTGCAAAACCTTTCCCCTTTGACCTTCCCGTAACGTCAACTCTCTGACCTTCTTCAAAAGCCGAGACTGAAAGGGTATCTCCGGTATTGATTTCTGTATCACCGGTGAAGCGGAATTCCCGGGTGAATTTGCCGGCTTCTACACTTGCCTTGCTGAAATGTCCAACAGCAGGTTTGTTCACATTCGATGGCTTTATCCCGCCGCAGGTAATCTGAACCGCCGAATAACCGTCATTCTGTTCTGTTTTGACCTGGCTGATCCTGTTTGGCGCCGCTTCAATGACCGTTACGGGCACTGACTGACCATCTTCGGTGAAGATTCTGGTCATGCCTTTCTTGATCCCAACAATGCCGATAATCATCCTCAACTCCTCAACCACCTCAATTGAGGTTGATCTGGACCTCTACACCTGCGGCAAGGTCCAGCTTGGTCAATGCATCAACGGTTTTTTCCGTCGGTTCAATGATGTCAAGCAAACGCTTGTGTGTTCTGATTTCATACTGGTCGCGAGCATCCTTGTCCACATGAGGAGAAATCAGCACCGTAAACTTCTCCTTGCGTGTAGGCAGAGGAATGGGTCCATGTATCTGGGCACCCGTTCGTTTCGCTGTATTGACGATTTCCTGCATGGAATAGTCGATCAAACGATGATCAAACGATTTTAATCGAATCCTGATTCTCTGGTTTTGCATTCAACCCATTTCCTTTTAGAGAACACTTCTCTCTACAGCACAATTCTAAAGACAAAAGCACCTCTTCCTCGTCACGAGGGGAGGCACATTAAAAATGCTCCTGCTTCAATATGAAGCTGCCCATGGCCTCTCATGGAGGCCCTGTATCTGATTTGTGTCAGTGGTGGACCCGAATCTGGTTTACCAGTGGTCCTGATATAAAGGGCGGGAATCATACCTGCCCTCGACACTAATTACCACAAAATCAGTGGATTTGTGCACATCCACTGTTGTTTGACACTGTTATTTGATGAAATTCAGTTGATAATTCGGGTAACGACCCCGGCACCCACCGTGCGACCACCCTCGCGTATCGCAAATCGCTGCCCTTCTTCCATCGCTATCGGCGCTATCAGGCTTACCCCCATCTGTACATTATCTCCCGGCATCACCATCTCTGTCCCTTCCGCTAACTCCACACTGCCCGTGACATCCGTCGTCTCAAAGAAAAATTGCGGCTTGTAGCCCTTGAAAAACGGCGTGTGACGTCCGCCTTCATTCTTCGACAGTACGTACACCTCGCCCTCAAACTGCGTGTGCGGCGTGATCGACCCCGGTACCGCCAGTACCTGTCCCCGTTCTACTTCCTCGCGTTTCGTACCGCGTAACAATACGCCTACATTCTCTCCCGCACGACCTTCATCCAGCAGCTTGCGAAACATCTCAACTCCCGTACAGGTCGTCTTCTGCGTCGCCCGCAATCCTACTATCTCTATCTCGTCGCCAACACTGACCACGCCGCGACTGACTCGTCCCGTCACCACCGTGCCGCGACCCGAGATCGAAAATACATCTTCTATCGGCAGCAAAAACGGCTGGTCTATGTCGCGTACCGGCTCCGGTATGTACGCATCCAACGTCTCGACCAACTGCTGTACCGCTGGCATACCCGTCGCCGACTGGTCCCCCTCCAGTGCCTTCAAGGCACTGCCTGTCACTATCGGCGTGTCGTCCCCCGGAAAATCATAGTCATCCAGCAACTCGCGTACTTCCATCTCCACCAGTTCCAGCAACTCCTCATCATCCACCATGTCCGATTTGTTCAAAAACACCACGATGTAAGGCACCCCAACCTGCTTCGACAGCAATATGTGCTCCCGCGTCTGTGGCATCGGTCCATCCGCCGCCGATACAACCAAAATCGCACCGTCCATCTGCGCCGCACCCGTGATCATGTTCTTCACGTAATCCGCATGCCCCGGACAGTCCACATGCGCGTAGTGACGACCCGGTGAGTCATATTCAACATGCGAGGTCGATATCGTTATGCCGCGCTCTTTCTCTTCCGGTGCATTGTCTATCGAATCAAAATCCTGAAAGTCACCACCGCCGTAGGCTTCCGCACATACCTTCGTTATCGCCGCCGTTAACGTCGTCTTGCCATGGTCGACATGGCCTATCGTTCCTACGTTGACATGTGGTTTCGTTCGCTCAAACTTCTCTTTGGGCACTTGTCACCTCTTTTTTATTCTGTTAATTATTTTTTTGACGGTGTCATTCCGTTAATCAATTTTTCGCTGGTTTCGACTTACTGATGATCGCCTCGGCAATGCTGTCAGGCACTTGCTTATAGGTCTCAAACTCCATGGAAAAGGTGGCACGCCCCTGCGTTGCAGAACGCATATCGGTTGCATATCCGAACATCTCAGACAGGGGAACTCCGGCCCTCACTGCTTTACCGGCTGAGACATCTTCCATTCCGTGAACCACGCCCCGGCGGCGATTCAAATCACCAATGATATCGCCGTAGTAGTCTTCGGGAGTCACTACTTCCACATTCATTATCGGTTCCAGCAATACAGGGTTTGCATCCAGTGCACCTGACCGCATCGCCATGGAACCAGCAACTCTGAACGCCACCTCGCTGGAATCCACATCGTGATAGGAACCGTCATACAGGGTTACTTTAACGCCTTGCAGGGGATAACCAGCCAGTACACCATTCGCCAACTGTTCCTGAATTCCCTTGTCTACCGCATTGATGTATTCCCGGGGTACGACACCACCGACAATTTCATCCACGAATTCGTAATCGTTATCTTCAAAAGGTTCAATCCTCAGCCACACATGCCCATACTGACCGCGTCCACCCGTTTGACGTACAAACTTCCCTTCCGATTCGACGGAATTTCGAATGGTCTCTCGATATGCCACCTGTGGTTGTCCGATATTGGCTTCGACACTGAATTCCCGTTTCATCCGTTCTACCAGTATGTCCAGGTGCAACTCACCCATACCACTGATAATGGTCTGCCCGGATTCGTCATCGGTTGCCACGGTAAAAGAGGGATCTTCCGCAGCCAGTTTCCCCAGGGCGATACCCATCTTCTCCTGGTCCGCTTTCGACCTTGGTTCAACGGCAACACTGATGACAGGTTCCGGAAATTCCATCCGTTCAAGCGTTATTATGTTGTTTTCATCGCACAGGGTGTCACCGGTTGTTGCCTGCTTCAAACCAATGGCAGCGGCTATATCGCCAGCCCGGACTTCCTTGATTTCCTGACGGTCATTGGAGTGCATCTGCACCATTCGACCAATGCGCTCTTTCCTGGATTTGACCGGGTTATAAATCGAATCACCGGAATTCAGAACGCCGGAATAGACCCGGAAGAAGGTCAGTGCACCCACGTAAGGGTCGGTTGCAATCTTGAATGCCAACGCAGAGAAAGGTTCTTCATCATCAGCATGCCGTAAACATTCAGATCCTTCTTTATCGTCCAGGAAGCCCCTGATGGCTTTAACTTCGTCGGGAGCCGGCAGAAATTCCACCACAGCGTCCAGCATGGTTTGTACACCCTTGTTCTTGAATGCTGACCCGCATAAAGCCGGCACAATTTCGTTTGCCAATGTCCGGATTCTGATCCCCCGTTTTATTTCCTCTTCGGTGAGTTCACCTCCATCGATGTATTTCTCCATAAGGTCATCGTTAGCCTCAGCGGCTGCCTCAATCATCTTTTCCCGGTACTCTTCCGCAATTGCCTGCAGGTCTTCCGGGATGTCTTGATGTTCGAAGGTCAGGCCCTGATCATCTTCACTCCAGTAAATGGCCTTCATTTTTACCAGGTCGACGATGCCCTTGAAATTCTCCTCGGCACCGATTGCCAGTTGAATCGGAACCGGGGTCGAACCCAGTCTTTCCTCTATCTGATTGACAACGCGCAGAAAATCGGCGCCGGCTCTGTCCATTTTGTTTACAAACACCATGCGCGGTACACCATACTTATCGGCCTGTCGCCAAACAGTTTCTGATTGCGGCTCCACGCCCGACGTACCGCAGAATACCACTACCGCTCCATCCAATACCCTGAGCGAACGTTCCACCTCGATAGTAAAGTCCACGTGTCCGGGAGTGTCGATAATATTGATTCGATGTTCATCAAACTGCTTTTCAGTACCGTCCCAGAAAGTGGTTGTTGCCGCAGATGTGATCGTAATACCACGTTCCTGCTCCTGCTCCATCCAGTCCATAATGGCAGCGCCATCATGAACTTCTCCAATCTTGTGAGAAATACCGGTATAAAACAGGACCCTTTCGGTGGTTGTTGTCTTACCTGCATCGACATGAGCAATGATACCGATATTACGATATCTTTTTATAGGTGTTGTCCTGGGCACGTGGAAGTCCTGTTTAAGTAGTTTGTTTCAGATGATCTTAGAATCGATAGTGAGCAAATGCCCTGTTGGCTTCAGCCATGCGATGTACGTCTTCTCTGCGACGTACTGCGGCTCCCCGGCCATCTGCGGCATCCATTAATTCACCGGCAAGTCGAAGTGGCATGGATTTTTCACCCCGGTTCCTGGCGGATTCAACCAGCCATCGCATTGCCAACGCAGAGCGTCTGGAAGGACGAACGTCAAAAGGTACCTGATAGGTAGCGCCACCAACCCGTCGTGATTTAACCTCTACCGATGGCGCGACAGCTTCCAGAGCAGCGTCAAAGACCTCCAGTGGATCTGACTTGGTGCGTTCCTGAATCCGGTCAAGTGCTCCATAGACAATTTTTTCCGCCACAGACTTTTTGCCACTGACCATGACATGATTCATGAACTTGGCCAGAGTCCTGTTGGCGTATTTCGGGTCTGGTAAAATTTCCCGCTTCTCGGGAATTCGTCGTCTGGGCATAATTATCTTTCCTTCAGGTTAATCGGGATTTCCACTACCCGACCTTACTCTGACTTATTCGTCAGTCCGATAAAACAGTGTTCAGGATTTTGGTTTCTTGGTGCCGTACTTGGATCGACCCTGCATACGATTACTAACACCAGTAGTGTCGAGCGTGCCACGCACAGTGTGGTAACGGACACCGGGTAAATCCTTGACCCGTCCACCCCTTATCAGGATCACACTGTGCTCCTGAAGGTTGTGCCCTTCACCGCCTATATAGGACGGCACCTCTATACCATTGGTTAATCGAACACGGCAAACCTTGCGCAACGCCGAGTTTGGTTTCTTGGGGGTTGTCGTAAATACCCGAGTACAAACTCCACGTTTTTGTGGACAGGCCTGCAATGCCGGAACATCGCTTTTTGATACCTTCCGTTTTCTCGGTTTTCGAACCAATTGATTGATTCTGGTCATGAATTACTGGAGCGTACCCCATCTACTATTATATGCAAACTGACGAGACCCACACGGTAGTGAAGCCTGTCAGAAGCTATGCAAACTGACGAGACCCACCCGAAAGTATAGCCTGCCAGAAGCTATGCAAACTGACAGGACCCACACGGTAGTGAAGCCTGTCAGAAGCGAGGGCGGATTTTAATGACATCGTTTGTACGAGTCAACACAATCCGTACGTTTTCATACGTCGCCCGAATTCAGGGCTTCGCTGAGTGCCTGCTCCACGGCACTGACACTGACGGCAGTGCGTTCCTCATCACTGCTTTCCCGTTTCCGGCGACGGTCTTCATGGTATTTCAGACCGGTTCCGGCCGGTATCAGACGGCCTACAATGACATTTTCCTTCAATCCTCGCAGGTAATCACGCTTGCCGGTCACAGCCGCTTCAGTCAATACCCGGGTAGTTTCCTGGAACGAAGCTGCCGAGATAAATGATTCGGTAGCCAGAGAAGACTTGGTTATACCCAGGAGCACGCGATCACCCTCTGCCTCCTGCTTACCTTCCTCGCACATTCTCTCGTTCTGTTCAAGGAACTGGATATACTCTACCTGCTCGCCCTTGATAAACGCAGTGTCGCCGGGTTGCTTTATCTCTACTTTACGTAGCATCTGACAAACAATCACTTCGATATGCTTGTCATTGATGGTCACACCTTCCAGCCGGTAAACATCCTGAATTTCTTTTACGATGTACCTGGCCAGTTCACTCACACCTTTCAGGCGAAGGATATCATGTGGGTTTGCAGGACCATCGGAGACCACTTCACCTTTGGCCACGTGCTCACCTTCGAACACAGCCATATTGCGCCATTTGGGTATCAGTAATTCGTAATGATCCTGACCTTCAGGTAGTACACCTGCATCAGTAGGTGTAATCACCAGTCGGCGCTTACCTTTGGTTTCCTTACCCAAGCTTACGGTACCTGTGATTTCCGCCAGAATCGCGGCATCTTTTGGTTTTCTGGCCTCAAATACATCAGCCACCCGAGGCAAACCACCCGTGATATCGCGGGTTTTGGATCCTTCCTGGGGAATTCTCGCTATGACATCGCCTGCTGCAATATGGGCGCCGTCTTCAAGGTTGAGAATTGCATTCGCTTCCAGAAAGTAATGGGCCGGTACATTGGTATCCGGCAACATCAAATCTTTATCCGACTCATCAACCAGGCGCACTGCAGGCCGCACGTCCTTACCCGTAGTGGAACGATCCTTGGGATCAATTATGGATATGCTCGTCAGACCTGTCAGTTCATCTGTCTGTCGCCGTACGGTGATACCTCGCTCCATACCTTCAAATACGACCTTCCCCTCCACTTCTGTAACGATCGGATGAGTGTGCGGGTCCCAGTTGGCGACAATTTCTCCTGAATCAACGTGACTGCCCTGTCCTTTCTTCAGTACGGTGCCATAAGGCACTTTGTAGCGCTCTCTCTCCTTCCCTGAATCATCATCAACTATTGCGATTTCGCCAGAACGTGACACTGCAACCAGTTCACCGCTGGCCTTCTCAATTGTTTTGAGATTGTGCAGGCGAATACTTCCCGCATTTTTTATCTGGACATTGTCTACAGCAGCCGCACGTGATGCCGCACCACCGATATGGAAGGTACGCATGGTCAACTGGGTTCCAGGTTCACCGATAGATTGCGCAGCAATCACACCAACCGCTTCACCAATGTTGACAATATGCCCCCGTCCAAGATCACGACCGTAACATGTACTGCATACTCCGTACCTGGTCTTGCAGGTGATTGCACTTCGCACTCTGATTTCATCAATGCTCAGGTCTTCCAGTTGAGCCATCCATTTCTCATCAATCATCGTTCTCTTCGGTATCACTACATCATCACCGGAGGAGTCAAAAACATCCTCGGCGACAACTCTTCCCAGCACACGGTTGCCAAGGGGTTCTACTACGTCCCCCCCTTCAATGACAGGAGTCAGGACAAGGCCATCATCCGTGCCGCAATCCTGTTCGGTTACCACGAGATCCTGAGCCACATCCACCAGACGCCGGGTCAAATATCCGGAGTTAGCGGTTTTAAGCGCAGTATCTGCCAATCCCTTGCGCGCGCCATGAGTGGAAATAAAGTACTGCATCACCGACAGCCCTTCCCTGAAGTTTGCGGTAATCGGTGTTTCGATAATCGAATCATCCGGTTTCGTCATCAGACCTCGCATGCCGGATAGTTGACGAATCTGCTCATCAGAACCCCGTGCGCCGGAATCAGAATACATCCAGACACTGTTGAAGGCATTTTGTGTTTCTTCCTCGCCGTCACGGTTAATCACCGTTTCAGTGCTCAATGTTTCCATCATGGCCTTGCCAACAAGATTAACGGCTCGTGTCCACAAATCGATAACCTTGTTGTACTTCTCACCACGAGTGACCAGTCCAGAATCAAACTGGGATTCTATTTCGCGAATTTCTCCTTCTGCATCACTGATGATCGCAGCTTTCTCTTCAGGAATAACGAAATCCTCTACGCCAATGGACGAACCTGACCGGGTTGAGTATTCATAACCCATGTACATTATCTGATCAGCAAAAACCACGGTTTCCTTGAGGCCCACTGTCCGATAACAAAGATTGATCAGTTGTGAGATATCCCTGTTGCCCATGGTCTGGTTAATGACTTCATAGGGAATTCCGTCCGGCACGATTTCATAGAGAAGTGCCCGGCCTACCGTGGTATCCACGACCTGCCTTCTGGTTTCAAATTCACCGTCGTCGTTCAAGATGGTTTCTGTCACGCGTACCTTTACACGCGCCTGCAAACCGACATTGCCGTTACTGTATGCCCTGTTGACCTCCTCAACATTCGCAAAGGCCATTCCTTCACCCTTGTCGTTGATACGTTCCCTGGTCATCCAGTAAACGCCCAGTACAACGTCCTGGGAAGGCACAATGATTGGTTTACCATTTGCCGGCAACAGAACATTATTGGTCGACATCATCAACGCACGTGCTTCGAGCTGTGCCTCCAGCGTCAGTGGAACATGCACAGCCATCTGGTCGCCATCAAAGTCGGCGTTATAAGCTGTGCATACAAGGGGATGCAGTTGAATGGCCTTACCTTCGATCAATACGGGTTCAAATGCCTGGATACCCAGCCTGTGCAGTGTTGGAGCCCGATTCAGCAGTACCGGATGTTCACGAATGACTTCCGCCAGGATATCCCAGACTTCCGGCGTTTCCCGCTCCACCATCTTCTTGGCAGCCTTTATGGTAGTTGCCAGACCACGGGATTCCAGCTTGCCAAAAATAAATGGCTTGAATAGTTCAAGCGCCATTTTCTTCGGCAGTCCGCACTGATGTAAGCGCAGAGACGGACCGACGACAATGACAGATCGTCCAGAGTAGTCCACCCGCTTTCCTAACAGGTTCTGGCGGAATCTGCCCTGCTTACCCTTGATCATGTCGGCCAATGACTTCAGTGGACGTCTGTTTGAAGAGGTGATCGCGCGACCGCGGCGTCCATTGTCAAGCAACGCGTCTACAGATTCCTGCAACATTCGCTTCTCATTTCTGACGATGATATCGGGAGCGGAAAGATCAAGCAGCCTCTTGAGCCTGTTGTTGCGATTGATCACCCGGCGATACAGATCATTCAGGTCTGAAGTTGCGAACCGACCACCTTCCAGTGGCACCAGCGGCCTCAGGTCTGGCGGTAATACCGGCAATACATTAAGGATCATCCACTCCGGTTTGTTGCCGGAACGTGAAAACGCTTCCATCAGTTTGAGGCGCTTTGTAAGTTTCTTGATCTTCGTTTCGGAATTGGTCTGGGGAAGTTCTTCCCGAATTGCGAAAATTTCCTCGTCAAGCTCCATATCCACCATCAGGTCCTGAATGGCTTCGGCTCCCATCTTGGCTTCGAATTCATCACCGAATTCTTCCAGCGCCTCATAGTATTGCTCATCGGTCAATAACTGACGCTTCTCAAGTGTTGTGAGTCCCGGATCAATGACAACAAACGATTCAAAATAAAGTACACGTTCGATATCACGCAACGTCATATCCATCAGCAGACCAATACGGGATGGCAGTGACTTCAGAAACCAGATGTGAGCAACCGGGCTTGCAAGTTCAATATGTCCCATACGCTCGCGACGGACCTTGGCCAGTGCGACCTCGACATTGCACTTTTCACAAACAACACCCCGGTGCTTCAGACGCTTGTATTTGCCGCACAAACATTCATAGTCCTTATTCGGACCAAAGATCTTTGCACAGAAAAGTCCATCCCTCTCCGGTTTTAAAGTCCGATAATTTATGGTCTCCGGTTTCTTGACCTCACCATAAGACCAGGACCTGATCAATTCAGGAGATGCGAGACCGATTCTTAATGAATCGAATTCCTCAGATTGTCCTTGCGCTTTGAGTATGTTCAGCAGATCTTTCAAGGCTTTCCTCCTAGTTGAGCATTACACTCAAACTAATGTTGAATTCTAGTTCGGTAGTTCCAGTATCTAGTCATTCTCCAGTTCAATGTCGATTCCCAAAGACCGGATCTCCTTGACCAGGACGTTAAATGACTCCGGCATACCCGGCTCCATTTTGTGGTCTCCATCCACGATGTTCTTGTACATCCGGGTACGACCATGAACATCATCAGATTTAACCGTCAGCATTTCCTGAAGCGTATAAGCGGCGCCGTATGCTTCCAATGCCCAGACTTCCATTTCACCAAATCGCTGACCGCCGAACTGTGCTTTACCACCCAATGGCTGCTGGGTTACAAGGCTGTAGGAACCCGTCGATCTGGCGTGCATCTTGTCATCCACCAGATGGTTCAGTTTCAGCATGTACATATAGCCAACGGTTACTGGCCGGTCGAATCGATCACCTGTACAGCCGTCATACAGAATGGTCTGTCCGTCAACCGGTAATCCGGCAAGTTCCAGCATACCTTTGATTTCCGTTTCCGTGGCCCCATCAAAGACACCTGTTGCCATGGGTACACCGCCACGCAGGTTATTGGCCATCGCGATAATCTCGGCATCCGAGAACTCATCGAGATTTTCCTTCCGACCGCTGCGGTTATAAACCTCCTGCAGGAAGTTGCGCATCTCAAGAGCTTCTCGCTTCAAATCCAGCATTTCGTTGATCTTTTTGCCAAGACCATGAGCCGCCCAGCCAAGATGTGTCTCAAGGATCTGACCTACATTCATCCGCTTGGGTACACCAAGTGGATTGAGGACAATGTCGATAGGCTCACCATTTTCGTCGAATGGCATGTCCTCAACAGGCTTGATGACGGAAATTACACCCTTGTTGCCATGACGTCCCGCCATCTTGTCACCCGGTTGGATGCGCCTCTTGATGGCCAGATAGACCTGTACAATTTTCAGTACGCCCGGCTGCAGATCATCACCGCTCTCCAGCTTTTGCCTGCTTTCTTCAAACTGTTCATCCAGCTCCTTGCGTCGCTCTGCAAGTCTCTGTTCCGTCTGCTCCAGCAGATTATTGAGATCTTCAGATTCGAGACGGAGCTTGAACCAGTCCTCAGCGGGGAGATTTTGGAGATAATCTCCTGTGATGATGTCGCCTTTATTGAGTTGCATTCCTGCAATCACCTTGTTGCCCACCAGTGAATCGGACAATCTCTCATAGGTGGCGGTTTCGATGATTCGATACTCTTCATCAATGTTCTTGCGAACGGCTTCCAGTTCCTGCGTTTGTATATCCAGTGCACGCTGGTCCTTTTCCAAACCGTCACGAGTAAAAACCCGGACATCAATTACCGTACCGTTGTAACTGCTGGGTACTCGTAAAGACGTGTCTTTGACATCAGACGCTTTCTCACCAAAGATTGCGCGCAGCAGTTTTTCTTCCGGTGTAAGTTGGGTCTCACCTTTTGGTGTAACCTTACCCACCAGGATGTCGCCTGCTTCGACTTCAGCGCCAATGTAGACAATGCCGGATTCATCCAGCTTGGACAGAGCTCCCTCACTGACATTGGGAATATCACAGGTAATCTCTTCACTACCCAGTTTTGCATCCCTTGCATAACAGGTCAGTTCCTGAATATGAATGGTCGTGAAACGATCTTCTTCCACAACCTTCTCGGAAACGAGTATGGAATCCTCAAAGTTGTATCCATTCCAGGTCATGAATGCGATGCGAATGTTCTGACCCAGTGCAAGTTCTCCTGTGTCAATAGAAGGTCCATCGGCAAGGATATCGTCACGGGCTATGACATCGCCCTGTTTGACCAGTGGTTTTTGATTAATACAGGTATTCTGGTTGGAACGTGTGTACTTGGTGAGGTTATAGATGTCTACACCTGCTTCACCGCTTTCCGTTTCATCGTTATTAACCCGTATAACAATTCGGGCTGCGTCAACGGTCTCTACTACACCACCGCGATCAGCGACGACACAGACACCGGAATCCCTGGCAACAACCCGTTCCATGCCGGTACCGACCAGGGGCATTTCACTTCTTAATGTGGGCACTGCCTGGCGCTGCATATTCGACCCCATTAAGGCTCGATTCGCGTCATCGTGCTCAAGGAAGGGGATCAGCGAAGCTGCTACACTCACTACCTGCTGGGGAGATACATCCATGAAGTTAACACTCTCCCGGGGCATTTTGGTGAATTCACCAAGATGCCTTACATCAACAAGATCATCCTCCAGCTCACCATTTTCATCAATGGGAACGCTGGCCTGGGCTATGACATAATCACTTTCAACAATAGCAGACAGGTATTCGATCTGATCGGTTACCTTACCTCCAACCACCCTGCGGTAAGGACTTTCCAGAAATCCATAATCATTGGTTCGCGCATAAGTTGCCAGTGAGTTTATCAAACCGATGTTTGGTCCTTCCGGCGTTTCAATGGGGCAAACCCTGCCATAGTGGGTCGGGTGAACATCCCGCACTTCAAATCCAGCTCTTTCCCGTGTCAATCCGCCTGGTCCAAGTGCGGAAACCCGACGCTTGTGAGTAACTTCTGACAATGGATTATTCTGGTCCATGAACTGAGACAACTGTGCCGACCCGAAGAATTCTTTTACAGCCGCACCAACCGGTTTGGCATTGATAAGATCCTGTGGCATCAGGCCTTCAGATTCTGCAAGACTCAATCTTTCCTTTACCGCTCTTTCAACCCGGATCAGGCCCAGCCGAAACGCATTCTCAGCCATCTCTCCGACACTGCGTACCCGGCGATTCCCCAGATGATCAATGTCATCCACGGTATCCTTCCCATCGCCGATGTTTATAAGACAACGGAGCACATCAATGATGTCCGCATTGGAAAGAATGCCTACTCCTGTTTCATCCTCTCTCCCAAGACGCCGGTTGAACTTCATCCGGCCAACCACGGTGAGGTCGTATCGTTCCGGTGTAAAGAACAGATTTTTGAACAGGTTTTCCGCCGCATCTTTGGTAGGCGGTTCCCCGGGCCGCATCATGCGATAGATTTCAACCAGTGCTTCCAGTCTGTTCCGGGTCGGATCTATCTTCAGCGTGTCTGAAATAAACGGTCCGCACTCGAGATCATTGGTATAGATGGTGTTGAACGATTCCAGTCCCAATTCGGATAGTTTATCCAGAATTTCCTGCGTAACCGGGGTGTTGCAGTCGAAAACGATCTCACCGGTTTTATCATCGACGATGTCGTTTGCCAGCACATGGCCTTCTATATAATCCGCAGGAACAGACAGTTCGGTCAACTTGGCTTTGTCCATTTCCCTGATGTGGCGGGGGGTAATACGGGTTCCCTCCTCCACGATTACTTTGCCTTTTGGATCAACAATATCGAATCTGGCAGTTTCTCCCCGTAAGCGATTGGTGATTAACTGCAGTGATAATTCTTCTTTGCGTATATAAAAGGTGTCAGTGTCAAAGAAGGTTTCGAGTATCTCCTCGGCACTGTAACCCAGGGCTCTGAGCAGGACAGTCGCCGGCAGTTTTCTCCTGCGGTCAATGCGAACGAAGATACAGTCATTTGGATCAAATTCAAAGTCCAGCCAGGACCCTCGCATCGGGATAACGCGTGCGGAATAAAGCAGTTTGCCGGAAGAGTGCGTCTTACCTTTATCGTGATCGAAAAACACACCCGGGGATCGGTGTAACTGGGAGACAACAACCCTTTCGATTCCATTGATGACAAAGGTACCATTATTGGTCATCAACGGGATTTCTCCCATATAGACTTCCTGCTCCTTGATATTTTTAATAGTCTTGAAAGACGAATCCCTGTCGTAAATGATCAGTCTCACTTTGACTCTGAGGGGGACTGCATAGTAGGCCTTATGCAGTTGACACTCTTTGACGTTATATACCGGTTTCCCCAGCCGGTAATCCACATACTCAAGGGCAGCATTCCCGGAGTAGCTGGCGATTGGAAACACTGACTTGAATGCTGCATGCAGGCCTTTGTCAATTCTCTTCTTTGCAGCGACTCCATCCTGTAGGAATTTTTTGTAGGATTCCACCTGAATCGCCAGTAGATAGGGGATATCCATGACTTCTGGTAACTTGCCAAAGTCCTTGCGAATTCTCTTCTTTTCTGTGAATGAATAGGCCATTGACACCTCCGGGTTAGTTCAATGAATTGCGACACGAGCAGGATGGCTTGAATCCATCCTTGCCGGGAAACAAACGACGAAAACCGGAGCTGACTGATCCCCGGTCTGTTGACAGTAGTGATGAGTGTGCAAGTTGATTACTTGATTTCCGCGCTTGCACCAGCCTCTTCAAGTTGTTTCAGGATATCTTCAGCTTCATCTTTGCTGACATCTTCCTTGAGGGTTGAAGGAATTTCATCTACCAGCGCCTTGGCCTCTTTCAGCCCGAGACCAGTGATTGCACGTACAACCTTGATGGCATTAACTCTCTTCTCACCCGCAGCAGTAATGACAACTTCAAATTCAGTTTTTTCAGCTGTAGCTTCACCGGTTTCGGCTCCGGCAGCGCCAACCGCAGGTCCGGCCGAAACAGCCGCTGCCGCTGAAACGCCAAATTTCTCCTCCATTGCATCCACGAGTTCAACGACATCCATCACACTCATTTCTGCAATTGCATTCATAATTTCATCTTTTGATAATGACATGATTCCTATCTCCAATTATGTTTGATTAATTGATTCCTGTTGCTTCTTTTGATCGCGCACTGCGGCAACCACTCGAGTTGCCCGTCCTGGAATGTCATTCAGCGTGCGCACAAGCTTGAATACCGGCGCTTTCAGCAAAGCCATCAATCTGACAAGTGCTTCCTCCCGTGTAGGGAGTTTCGCCAATGCATCAATCTGATCAGCGGGCAGTATCCTGCCACCGAAGCTCAGCGCTTTGATCTCGAAGGAACCGTTCTCCTCAGCAAATTCCTTGAACACCCGGGCACCCGCGCCAGGGTCTTCAATAGAAAATGCCAGGATGTTCGGTCCAAGCAAAGCATCATTCAGACACTCGAACTCTGTGCCTTCAAACGCTCTCCTGGCGAGCGTATTGCGAACTACTCTGACCTGGACGCCGGCATCCCGTGCCTGCTTGCGTAATGTGGTCATCTCATCAACAGATACATTGTGATAACCAGCCATTACTGCAGACAACGCATTACTGGCAGTTTCGTTCATTTCAGCAACAATCGCCTGTTTCTCTTTAAGTCCTATAGGCACAATCCTGTACTCCTCGACTTGTTGCGTTTCCCGTCAAACCGGGTCTGACAGGTATTTTCACGGCGATAGGATCCAACTATGTGAATCAGGTCCACCGTCTGCGCAGGCTTTACTAAACTTAACCGGCAACCATTTAACAAACGGTTGACAGACCTGCGGTCTTTGACGGGTCCCGCACGAAGCGGGCACCCCAAAGTCTTTAATCAATTTTCTCCCAGAGATGACTTGTCGATGGGAATTCCTGCTCCCATGGTCGTCGACAGTACAATTTTCTTTAAATAAATACCTTTGGCAGAAGCCGGTTTCGCTCTCTTGAGATCTGCGATCAGCGCTTCCAGGTTTTCTCTGATCTGCGTCGGCTCGAAACCAACTTTACCGACACTGCCATGTATGATGCCGTTCCTGTCAGTACGAAATCGAATTTGACCGGCCTTGGCATTCTTGACTGCTTCAGTGACATCAGAGGTCACGGTACCCAACCTTGGATTAGGCATCAGGCCCCTGGGTCCCAGAATCTGACCCAGTTGACCCACAACCCGCATGGCATCAGGGGTTGCTATAACAACATCAAAATTCAGATTACCTTCCTTTACCGATGCTGCAAGATCTTCCATGCCGACAACGTCGGCTCCGGCTGCTGTGGCTTGTTCTGCGCTGTCACCCTGGGTAAATACCGCAACCCGTACATCTTTCCCGGTACCATTAGGCAGTACAGTTGCACCACGTACCACCTGATCCGACTTCCTCGGGTCGACACCCAGGTTAATGCTGACATCAATGGATTCCTCGAATTTCACCGATGAGAGTTCACCAAGAAGACTGACTGCATCATCAACCGGATACAGCCTGCCCTGTTCCACTTTCTCCCTGAAGGATCGGACTCGTTTACTCAATGCAGGCATCTAGACATCCTCCGTTTCTATTCCAGCACTCCGGGCACTACCGGCAATTGTGCGTACGGCTGCATCCATGTCTTTCGCCGTCAGATCCGGCATTTTTGTCATGGCTATCTCTTCAAGTTGTGCACGGGTAACTTTGCCAACCTTGTCTATATGAGGTTCACTGCTGCCACTGGAGATACCAGCAGCCTTGCGCAGTAATATCGACGCCGGAGGTGTTTTTTTGATGAACGTAAAACTTCTGTCGGAGTAAACCGTGATGATCACAGGTATAAGCAAACCGGGTTCGGTAGACTGGGTCTCAGCATTAAATGCCTTGCAGAAATCCATTATGTTCACACCATGTTGACCCAGCGCAGGACCCACTGGTGGACTGGGATTCGCCTGCCCTGCAGGTACCTGCAGTTTGACATAGGCGGTTACTTTTCTTGCCATGCTAACCTCTTATCCGGATCCAGGCTCTAATCAGCCTTTCTCTACCTGGCCAAAGTCCAGTTCGACCGGAGTTGACCGGCCAAGAATTGTGACTGCCACATGCAGCCGGTTTTTTTCATAATTGACTTCTTCGACTACACCATTGAAGTCATTGAACGGTCCGTCAGTCACCCTCACCAGTTCGCCGGGTTCAAATATCGTTTTTGGCGTCGCGTGTTCGCTGCCGGCTTGAATTCTTTGTAGAATGGAGACTGCTTCCTTATCCGAAATCGGCGCTGGCTGATCTGCCTTGCCGCCAATAAACCCCATCACTCGCGGCGTTTCTTTTATGAGATGCCAGGTATCATCATCCAGTTCCATTTCTACCAATACATAGCCCGGGAAGAATTTGCGCTCACTACGGCGCTTTTTCCCACCTCGCATCTCCACAACTTCCTCTGCAGGAACGATGACCTCACCGAATTTGTCAGCAAATGGGGAAAACTCGATGCGTTCTTTTATCGTACGCATTGCCTGTTTCTCGTAGCCGGAATAGGCATGCACTACATACCAGTGTTTACTCACCCTGTTCTCCTGATCTTTATCCTATGATGCCCTGAACAGCCCAACTCAATCCGGAGTCCAGTCCCCAGAGAATAAAACCTACAAAAATGACTACCACTACCACTATCAGGGTTGTCTGTGTAAGTTCCTGACGCGTTGGCCAGACAACCAGACGGATTTCCGATCTCGCTTCTTTTGCCAATTCCCAGGTGGCATGTCCTTTTGCTGTCTGTAATGCAATGGCAATCACAACCCCTAACAGCGCGACCCCGATCAATGCCCTGTATAACAGGGTAACCGTACCGTACTGTGAATTTGCGTAGACACCACCCAGCACTATCGCAAGAATGATTAACCACTTAACCGCATCAAATCGAAACTGCGGACCATCAGATTTCAAATTCATTCGATTACCAGCTATTTGGCAGGCCAGGAGGGAATCGAACCCCCAACCTGCGGTTTTGGAGACCGCCGCTCTGCCGATTGAGCTACTGGCCTTAACCTGACATACCAACCTGTTAAAGGATTCATCCTGGACGAATTACTGCCTGCTCTAACTGATAATTCGGGTAACGACCCCGGCACCCACCGTGCGACCACCCTCGCGTATCGCAAATCGCTGCCCTTCTTCCATCGCTATCGGCGCTATCAGGCTTACCCCCATCTGTACATTATCTCCCGGCATCACCATCTCTGTCCCTTCCGCTAACTCCACACTGCCCGTGACATCCGTCGTCTCAAAGAAAAATTGCGGCTTGTAGCCCTTGAAAAACGGCGTGTGACGTCCGCCTTCATTCTTCGACAGTACATACACCTCGCCCTCAAACTGCGTGTGCGGCGTGATCGACCCCGGTACCGCCAGTACCTGTCCCCGTTCTACTTCCTCGCGTTTCGTACCGCGTAACAATACGCCTACATTCTCTCCCGCACGACCTTCATCCAGCAGCTTGCGAAACATCTCAACTCCCGTACAGGTCGTCTTCTGCGTCGCCCGCAATCCTACTATCTCTATCTCGTCGCCAACACTGACCACGCCGCGACTGACTCGTCCCGTCACCACCGTGCCGCGACCCGAGATCGAAAATACATCTTCTATCGGCAGCAAAAACGGCTGGTCTATGTCGCGTACCGGCTCCGGTATGTACGCATCCAACGTCTCGACCAACTGCTGTACCGCTGGCATACCCGTCGCCGACTGGTCCCCCTCCAGTGCCTTCAAGGCACTGCCTGTCACTATCGGCGTGTCGTCCCCCGGAAAATCATAGTCATCCAGCAACTCGCGTACTTCCATCTCCACCAGTTCCAGCAACTCCTCATCATCCACCATGTCCGATTTGTTCAAAAACACCACGATGTAAGGCACCCCAACCTGCTTCGACAGCAATATGTGCTCCCGCGTCTGTGGCATCGGTCCATCCGCCGCCGATACAACCAAAATCGCACCGTCCATCTGCGCCGCACCCGTGATCATGTTCTTCACGTAATCCGCATGCCCCGGACAGTCCACATGCGCGTAGTGACGACCCGGTGAGTCATATTCAACATGCGAGGTCGATATCGTTATGCCGCGCTCTTTCTCTTCCGGTGCATTGTCTATCGAATCAAAATCCTGAAAGTCACCACCGCCGTAGGCTTCCGCACATACCTTCGTTATCGCCGCCGTTAACGTCGTCTTGCCATGGTCGACATGGCCTATCGTTCCTACGTTGACATGTGGTTTCGTTCGCTCAAACTTCTCTTTGGGCATTACTGTCTCTCTCCTTCAATTACCAATTCAATTGCTTGAATCAGAACAACACCCCGTGGGGTACTGATTGTTCAGTTCCCCTGGAATGGAGCTCATAACCGGATTTGAACCGGTGACCTCTTCCTTACCAAGGAAGTGCTCTACCGCCTGAGCTATATGAGCCAACCTTCCTCTATGAAACAACTCCTGTATGGAGCGGGTAGCGAGGATCGAACTCGCGTCATCAGCTTGGAAGGCTGAGGTTCTACCGCTGAACTATACCCGCGACCTGTGCTTCGCCTTTACCCGTGCTCCGACTTTGTACCCCTGCTGTAATTGTAAACTTCTTGTGAAATCCATCCCCTGGTGGAGGGGGGTGGATTCGAACCACCGAAGCTTACGCGTCAGATTTACAGTCTGATCCCTTTGGCCACTCGGGAACCCCTCCGAAAAAGAGGCGCTAAATTCTGCCCTTGAGACCGCAAGATGTCAAATAGATTTACTTAAAAACAGTTAAAAAAGATAACTTGAGCAACTTTACAGGGCTGCTCCGCTTCAGGAAATTGTCTGGTGCCGCCACCAGGATTCGAACTTGGGACCGACTGATTACAAATCAGTTGCTCTACCAACTGAGCTATAGCGGCTTGTGTTGCAACAGCTTCAACGCTGTTGCAATTTGCGGATTTTAGATCAGTCACGTCACTTTGTCACCTGAAGCTGCTCAGGTTCTGGGACAAATCATGCTGTCAAGAGATACCTGCTCAAACTTGCTTTGCAGCTCTTCTATCAGATTTTCAGGTATACCCTGGGGTATCCTGTCCTCTGTTATGACCCAGTAACTCCGGTTAAGTCTTGGTATTCTGGCAACAATACTTTTATATCCGCTATTCGCGTGATCGATCTGTGCTGCCTTTACTGCATCCTCGGAAGAATAAACACCCAGAGAAATCGCAAATTTATCCCTGCCTTCGGTGATCACATGACCAACGATATCCTGAGCTTGAAGTTCTCTGCGTTTCCGGAACGCATCCTCCAGAGAAGCGGCAGGTGGAAGCATCAACCGGAAATCGTATTCACCCGTAGGTTCGTCAATTGCACGCAGGTGGACAACCAGACCCATGGCAGAAAGACGATCCGATACATCCTGACCTGGAAGAATGTCCTCAAAAGGCCCCAGTACCATGCAATTATCGCCATCATTAGTGAGTGGGTCTGTATCTACCTGATCGGGTTCGTCCTTTCTTCGCTCCTCAATGACATCTTTTATCAGTGTGATAGTCGGCAAAGTGACAGTCTTCGAGGTGACTGCCGATACCTGTTTATCCAGGGGCACAAACTGCCACAGGAAATACAGCAGATTGAGGATGATGAGAAGAACCAGAACAATTCTCACTGGCCTGCTCCGGCTCTCAGGCTTACTTCACCAGCGTTGCAAACCCGAACACCGTCAACGGTATTCAACAGAAGATTGCCGGACGTATCAACACCTGCGTCGACGCCGTTAATCCATTGATCTCCAAGATGTACAATCACTTCCTTTCCACGATAAAGATTATAGATATCCCATTCCCTGTAAAAGGCACTAAAACCCTTTTCCGCGAATCTGTCCATACCGATAATAACGCTGTTTAACACCTGTCCTGCCAATTCGTTTCTTGACAGGTCCATACCCTCCAGTGTCCCTGGCGGCTGATCGATTTTAAGTCGGTCCTCCTTTGACAGGCGAGTATTGAGTCCAATGCCGATCACTGTATGGGTATGATGATTGATCGGTGGTCCCACCTCAACGAGAATTCCAGCCAGTTTTCCCTGATCCATCATCACATCATTTGGCCACTTCAGTCCAACACCTGCCACACCGTATGCCTTGAGCGCCTTAACCACCTGGACACCAACGGCAAGACTTAACCCACCCAGATCCGTAGATTCCCGTGTAAACCTGCGTGCCAGACTCATGTACAGATTAGTTCCGAAAGGACTGATCCAACTGCGTCCCCGGCGACCTCGACCTGCCTGCTGTTGCTCCGCCAGACAGACTTTGTAACCGCTGAAGGGCTCTGCAGACATGCCCATCAGATAGGTATTGGTTGACCCTATTGACCAGAGGACCTCCAGAGCAACATCATCCCTTGATAAAATACCTTTGATCCGATCAGCATCAAGCAACTCCACGCCAGACCCCGGTACCTGGTGACTCAATATCCATGCCACATACAGCCTTTGCAGCGTTTCCAATGGCTGCCCTGAAAACACTCAAAGACACTATCAGGTCGGCTTGATATGGTCTTTTGTAAAGTGGATACATGTTAGATCTCATTATTGTAAAAACACATTACATCCGTATAATGTGCGCCCTTGTTTACGATCAGTTATCTTGCCTTGTCGGGTCTGTAGCTCAGTTGGTTAGAGCGCACCCCTGATAAGGGTGAGGTCGGTGGTTCAAGTCCACCCAGACCCACCAGATACCCAACAGGCAATACCTGACATGACTGGACCATGGGGCCATAGCTCAGCTGGGAGAGCGCCTGCCTTGCACGCAGGAGGTCGGCGGTTCGATCCCGCCTGGCTCCACCAGTTAATCCTGTTCAGTGCAGGAATTCAATCAAAAACCAGCAGATGATGATTCCTCTTTCCTCTCTGCACAATCTGGAATCGGCCAAACAGGCTGTTTTCACGATTGAGTACAAACGAATCGTCAATGATTTTTTCACCGTTAACCGATACTGCATTACTTCTGATTAGTTTTCGTGCCTGTCCCAGGGTTACTTCGCCCCTTGGTGTCACCGCTAATCCGGATGCTACCAGAAGATCAGTCAGCATAATTTCCCGGTCGCTGAGCCGGGTGGCCGGCAAACCATCCAGAGCTAATTGCATCAGATCATTTTCAGCCAAAGTACTAATGGCATTGGTGAACATGGCATTACTGATACGAATGGCTGTTGCCAGCATCTCTTCTCCATGCACCAGCCTGGTCAATTCCTCTGCAAGTTTTATCTGGGATGCCCTTAAACCCGGATCCTGTTCCATTGCGGTGCGTAATCCCTCGATCTCGGTGGAATCCAGAAAGGTAAATATTCTCAGATATCTGATGACATCATCGTCGCTGCAGTTTCGCCAGAACTGGTAAAACGCGTATGGCGATGTTTTTTCAGGATCAAGCCATATAGCACCACCGGCACTCTTGCCAAATTTGGCGCCGTCGGCCTGGGTAATCAAAGGACCGGTGACCGCGTAAGCCTGCTTTCCTTCCATTCGACGTATTAAATCCAGACCGGCAGTGATATTGCCCCACTGATCACTGCCGCCAAACTGAATAGTACAGCCATAACGACGATTCAGAATGACAAAATCATAGGACTGCAGAATCATGTAACTGAATTCCGTATAGCTGATACCCGTTGAATCATGTTCAATGCGACGCCGTACCGATTCCTTGCTGATCATCGCGTTGATGCTGAAGTGTTTTCCGATATCCCTGAGAAACTCAATGACCTCGAGATTTTCGGTCCAGTCCATATTATTGACAACAATGGCAGAGTTTTCACCACAATCAAAATCCAGAAAACGACTGGCCTGCTGCCGAATCCTGGTAACGTAGCCACGCACTTCTTCCGCAGGTTTGAGTTCCCTTTCTGAATCCCGCCCACCCGGGTCACCGATCAGTCCTGTCGCCCCACCAACCAGAATTACAGGGCGATGCCCCGCCAGCTGGAAACGCCGCAAAGCCAACAGGGGCATCAGGTTGCCAATTTGCAGGCTGTCCGATGTCGGGTCGAAGCCAACATACACCGTGCGTGCACCGCTTGACAGATGTTGTGCCAGTTCATCTTCATTACTCACCTGGGCAATCATTCCCAGATCGCGTAATTGTACCAGCAGGTTTTTCATAGCATTCATCCAGATGACTGTATTACAAGCCGGGTAGAGTTCCACAAATCCTTTATTTGAAACAGGAAAAATTTCACTTCTATTTTTCTTTTATTTTTTATATAGTTAGTATCCGCAAGCAGAGTGTATATTTAACTCCACGGTGTTGCGACAGTTAGCAGCGTTGGTTTATACATCAATAATTACACAGAATGTTACAGGCCAAATGTATATTTTCGTATAAAAGCTTGATTGCTGTTTCGTAAATTTTCATATGAATAAAGAATGACTGTATCCATGATTTCATGAATATACATCCCAGAACTCATATCAGAATAGCACTGTTCCTCGCTTTTGGACTAATGGTTGTCATCACGACTCTGCCTGCAAAGAAAGACGATGGAAACATCATTATACCAATACCGCCGGAAGTCCTGGTTCCCTACTCTCCCATTGAAGCTCCTATCCCTGACCAGGTGATGTCCCAGTCGCCAGCCGATTGGCTGGAATTAACCATCAAACCTGGCGAAAACCTGTCCACCATATTCAAACGTGAAGGCCTGTCCGCAGCGGATTTACAAGCCATTATGGATATCGGCGATGATGTTGTCATATTACGGCGCATTCTTCCGGGCAAATCCCTGGATCTTAAAATCGGACCAAATGGTGAACTGGAAAGCCTTCGATACTACCGAAATAATCTTCAGACATTGCTTGTCGAAAAACGGGACGGGCAGTATTTTGCCGATAATATCCATTTGGATACCGAAACCATCACTGCATTCCGGGTAGCTGAAATCGAAGAGGATTCACCGAACTTGTTTCTCGCCGGTAAAAAAGCCGGATTGTCAGACAATATTTTGATGAAACTGAGCTATATCTTCCAATGGGACATCAGCTTTGCCCTTGATTTAAGGCAGGGTGACTCCTTTGCCTTGCTGTATGAGGAAATATACGCCGAAGGCGTAAAAGCAGAGGATGGGAAAATCCTGGCAGCGACATTCGTCAATATGGGCAATTCCTACACCGCTGTGCGTTATCGGGAAAACGGAAAAGAGGATTTTTACACTCCGGACGGCATGAGCATGCGCAAAGCCTTTATTCGCGACCCTGTTCATTTTTCCCACGTCAGCTCCCAGTTCAACATGCGCAGATTACACCCAATCCACAAGCGGGTTATGCCACACCGGGGTATTGATTTCGCAGCAAACAAAGGAACACCGGTGGTTGCCTCGGGAGAAGGGATTGTCACTCTCACCACCCGGAATAATCCATCCGGCAAGTACGTCGTGATTCAACATGGTGAGCAGTACACCACCAAGTATTTACACCTTTCAAGGTTTGCAAATGGTATTAAACCTGGCAAAACTGTACGTCAGGGACAGACAATCGGTTATGTTGGCGACACAGGATGGGCAACAGCTCCGCACCTTCACTACGAGTTTCTCGTCAACGGCGTACACCGGAATCCAAGGACCATCAAACTCCCCAAGGCCATCCCGATCCAATCTGCCGACATCAATCATTTCCGCAAAACCACTTCCGGGTTACTCATGCAGCTTGCAGCAATACAGGGGAAAAGCGCATTTGCGCAAATTGAAGTTGACTCGCCGAACTAGCTAACAAACTCACACAAAGTCCGACCCAAAACCATCTGCGAACCAGCCATTCTCAATTTTGGGGGATATATCAAGATATATAGAATATATATGTTCTATATCAATAGGTTACAATTTTAATAAATTGACAAATTAATTGAAAAACACACATTATTTTTCATATAAGGTCTCATGCGGGTTGCTCTAATAAATCTATGTCATTGAATTATATGGTGAATTAATGTAATTCGGCCATTTCGCCCGCAAGGGTCCGGTCCCTGGTAATGTATGCCGTAGTTCTTACGGGCGGGATTGCGACACATTGCCCAACTGACACAATGGCGCCAAATTCCTGCAAATATACTGAACTTAGCGGGTTTATCTTCGTTTGTTCATTGTCATCCAGAGGCACAGCAGGATTAACCAATAACCAGGAATTAGCTCAATTTATCACCGCTACACCTTTATTTGAATATTTACCCCAAGATTGAGAATGGCTAGAAGAATACTGTGCTAAAATGCCGTAACTATATATTTACGCTCATTTTATCCTTAAATATTCGACAAATATCATTATTAAGGCAAATTCCATGAATATCAATGAGATAAACGATAATTCACGGCGTATCCTGATTGACGTATCCCAATTGTACGAAGCTTACCTGGCGGTGGACTCCGAATTCCGCAGTTACCGGGGTTCCATGAGGTGGAAAAAAGTAAGCGGGAAGGAATATCTGTTCAGGCAGCGTAACAGCCGCGGCGACGGCAAAAGCCTTGGCGCAAGGGATGCGCGTACCCAAGAGATATACGACAATTTCCATGCCAGAAAGGCCGAACTTAAAGAGAAACGGGAATCGCTGTTGGACAGGTTGGCGCAGCAGCGCGGGTTTTGTGTGGCGGCAGGGATCAACCGGGTGCCTAAAATTGCGGCCGATATTGTGCGCTCTGTCCGTCTGCTCAAAACCGGCTCCCATCCGCTCATTGTGGTCGGCACCAATGCGCTGTTCGCCTATGAGAACATGGCCGGCGTACATCTGGACCCCGCCTTGCTGGCTTCTGAGGACATCGATCTGATGTGGGACGTCAAGAGGCAACTGAATCTCGCCGTCATAGAACCTGTTGGTGGATTGTTGTCTCTGCTTAGGGAGGCGGACAGAACCTTTGATCGCATGCCGAAAGCACCCTATCGTGCCGCCAATGCAAAGGGATATATGGTGGACCTGATCAAGCCGGCGCCAGCGAGTGCCCATAAAACCACCAAGGCATCCCTCACTGGGCACAAAAATGATCTTGTCGCAGCAGAGATACGAAATCTTGACTGGTTGTACGCAGCACCCCTCGCAAGTACTACCGTGGTCGGGAATGACGGCTTGCCTGTTGTATTCGATGTGCCGGACCCCAGGGTGTTTGCCGCGCATAAACTCTGGCTGTCGGAACAGCCGAACCGGTCTTCCGTAAAGAAGGGGCGTGACAGGAGACAGGGAATCGCCATATTACGACTGCTGAAGGCGTACCTCCATGACTATCCTCTGGAAAGTGATGCACTGAGAGGCCTGCCGCAATCCCTTCGGGACAACTTGCAATCTGAATATGACCGGCTTGTGATTGATTCGCAGGAGCATGCGTCATCGCTTGCGCCCGGCTTCTGACATGTTTGACATCCCGGATGCGGGGGGGGGGGTTTGGGCGATGAGGCGGGTTTACCTTCGTTTGTTCATTGTCATCCGGGGGGACAGCAGGATTAACTAATAACCCCAAGAATTAGCCTCAAATTATCACCTTTACACCTTTTTTTTATATATTTCCCCCCAAATTTGTAAATAGCTAGATCTGCGAACACCCTCAATTAAGTATACTGACTCCAGATTAGATCGAGAAAGAATTCCCGCAACCACAGGTTGTAGCCGCATTCGGATTGTTTACCACGAAACCTGAACCCTGCAGATTTTCTCTGAAATCAATCTCCGCACCAACCAGATATTGAAAACTTAAAGCATCAACCAGCAACGTGACACCCTCTTTTTCAAATGCCGAGTCATCCTCTTCAATCTCTTCATCAAAGGTGAAACCGTATTCAAATCCAGAGCAACCACCACCCGTCACAAAGACGCGCAGTTTAAGGTTTTGGTTTTCCTCTTCTTCGATCAGCCGTTTTACTTTGTGCGCGGCTGCATCGGAAAACCTCATTCCAGGGGGATCAACAATGCTGGGAACGTCTGTCATAGTCTTTATATACAACTACATGCTGTAATTTTCAACTCCGTGGCTGTTTTATCACGGCGACCTGTGGAATCTTTTCAATATATTGTGATTCGGTACCACTGGCTTCCGGTTGAGGCGTACCGGCCTCATCTTTGCTGTCATTCGTAACGTCTTTCTGGTATACAAGATTGCCTACAATCCGGCTACCCATCACCATTTCGATCAGATTGTAGTAGACACTCCCATTTACTACGGCCTTTGCAGCCAACTCGATGTGTCTATCTGAATGTAGTTCTCCATGAACGTTTCCGTTAACGATGATATTGGGAACAGTTATCTGCCCCGTTACCCGCCCCGTTTCACCGATGTTAACAGTCGCATTCGACCCCTCCCGGGCAAATATATTTCCTTTGACGGTACCATTGATCAGCAAGTGATCGCCGAAGTGTATATCACCAACCAGTTCACAGTTGGTTGCAAACAGCGTAGTGCCTGTTTCTGAATTGTTATCTCTTCCAAACATAGCTTTTCCTCGCTTTAACTACCAATTGAATCTCTTCTCAAGGCGTTGTGCATTCTGACCCGATGATTGAGCCACAACAATGAATTCCTGGGGTTCAAATTCCTGTGGCAAGGCCAATTCACCATCGATGTTCTGAAAGTACTTGAATCTGAAGTTTATCTGTTCCTTTTGATTATTGTCCAGTTCACGCAAAGGTAGCGCTTTCTCCTGCTGACCTTCCAACCCTTTCAAGTTGATCTGTACATCACCCTGAATATAGTCATACCTGTCCGAGACCTGGGTTAACAACAGACTGTACCGGTACCGATTGGGAGCTGTTGCATCCACATCCAGACTTCTGATCCGAAGTCCATGATCACCAACGTCCTGCAACAATACAACCTTGTAAAACAGTAATTCCTCATCAAGTTGTGCTATCTGGTTCTGGAGTTCTTTTATTCTCAGACGGACTTCCTCCAATGCTCTGGAATCAACCTCTTTACCCAGTTTCAGATTCGCAATCTCACGACGCATGTCATCATTGATAACCATGGCTTCCGCCAACCCGGATTTAAATTCTGCGTGCTCCCGGACCACCTTGATTTCCAGGTTCATCCCCTGGATCATGCCGAATTCATAAATGCACCAGCCAATAATGAACAGGGTAGCCAGAGATACAAAGATAACCGATACTTTGTATAAAGGCCGACGATAAGGCACCACTATCATCTGACGTTGTTTACTGCCCTTAACCGCTGCCATTGGACTATTTTTTGTAGTTGTGATTCCAATAGCTTAGCAGAAATTGAGGAAACAGGAGACATCTCTACTGTGAAACACCATCCAACCTGATGAAACCACTGCGCATTTCAATAAAAACATTCCGGCGCCGCCTGGCATCCATTGATTCGGTACCCCAATTTGCAATCCTCGGCATTTGCTCAGGGCTGGTAACGGGACTGGTGATCATTCTGTTCCGCAAAATGGTCGAAATTCCCCTGGAATATCTGCTTCCCGGCAACAAGGATAATTTTGAAGGATTGGACTTGCCCTATTACTTTTTTTTGCCATTTTTGGGCGGCATAGTACTGGCGATCATGTCGTCCTATAATGAGTTGCCCTTCCTTGTCCTTGAAGGCACCGCTTTTGAAATCACCCGTGGGTATTCTGACCAGGGAAGACATTGAGTCCTGTTATACCGATCACACTTATGGTTGAATGCACGCTCTTAACGTAAATCAACAACCTATATCAACTGACCCCCATGAACCGATCAAAATCCCTGTTCTCTGAAGCACAAAAATGGCTGCCGGGAGGTGTCAACTCACCCGTACGCGCATTCAAACACGTTGGCGGACAACCGGTTTTTATCTCAAAAGGAGAGGGTGCCTGGCTTGAGGACGTTGACGGAAAACGTTACATCGACTACGTGGGTTCATGGGGGCCGATGATCCTGGGTCATGCACATCCACAGATCGTCCGTCGTGTCCAGGAAACCATCACACAAGGACTCAGTTTCGGTGCACCCACTGAACTGGAAACCGAACTTGCCCGCAAAATTTGTCAATTCCTGCCATCAATGGAAATGATTCGCATGGTTAACTCCGGTACGGAAGCCACCATGAGTGCTATCAGACTGGCTCGTGGGTTCACCGGTCGTACTAAAATCGTAAAGTTTGAAGGTTGCTATCACGGTCATGCTGACTCGCTGCTGGTAAAAGCAGGGTCCGGCGCCCTTACTCTGGGCATACCTGACTCCGCAGGGGTTCCGGAGAATGTTGCGGCGCACACTCTGACCCTGGAATTCAATAATGCCGCTCAGGTGGAATCGATATTTGCATCAACCGGCGATGACATCGCAGCGATTATCGTGGAACCGGTGGCTGGGAACATGGGTTGTGTACCACCGGTACCAGGCTTCCTGCAATGTTTGCGAGATGTCTGTGACCGGCATGGCAGTCTTTTGATCTTTGACGAAGTGATGACCGGTTTTCGGGTTGCTCTGGGCGGCGCACAAACACTCTACGGTATCAGATCGGACCTCACGACGCTGGGCAAGGTGATCGGCGGCGGAATGCCGGTAGGTGCATTCGGTGGGCGCCGGGACATCATGTCCAGACTGGCGCCACTGGGAGATGTATATCAGGCCGGGACGCTTTCGGGTAACCCTGTTGCAATGGCCGCGGGATTGGAAACCCTGAATCTGATCCGCAAGGAGAATTTCTTTGAAACCCTTGCCATAAACACCGCGACACTGGCAACGAATCTGGAGAAACTGGCAGCAAATGCAAACATTCCTTTCTCCACCAATCAGGCAGGCGCCATGTTTGGATTCTTCTTTACCGGAGCAAAACCGGTAACCAACTTCAATCAGGTCATGAATGCAGACACGGGTCTGTTCTACCGTTTTTTCTCCCGGATGCTTGAACAGGGCATCTATCTTGCCCCTTCACCATTTGAGGCCGCGTTTGTTTCCAGTGCACACGGTGTTGATGAGTTCAACAGGACACTTGCGGCAGCAGAACTCGCATTCAACGACATCAACACAGGGAATCAGTAGATGCATCACTATGATGTCTACGGCATCGGCAATGCCCTTGTCGATAGCGAATATGAAGTCACTGATGAATTTCTGGATCTTAGCGGTTTACCCAAAGGTGTCATGACGCTCATTGAAGAAGAACAACGGCAAAAATTGATCAAACTGCTCGAAGATGAACATGGATATCAGGTCATCAAGCTTGCTGGCGGTGGTTCCGCTGCGAATACCGTTGCCACCGTCAGCCAACTCGGTGGCAATGGGTTTTACAGTTGCAAGGTAGCCAATGATCGGACCGGAGATTTCTTTGTAAAAGATCTGAAAGATCTGGATATCCACACCAATCTGGCTGAGGATAGAGAACCCGGGGTAACCGGAGAGTGTATCTCTCTGGTAACGCCGGACGCAGAAAGAACATTGGCGTCCCATCTCGGCATCGCGCAAAGTCTATCCTCCAGAGAACTCGTTCCAGATGCTTTGTGTGATTCACAATTACTCTATATTGAGGGTTACCTGGTCAGTTCTCCTTCCGGTTTTGATGCAGCACTGGAAGCCCAGGCCATTGCCCGGAAAGAGAGTGTCGACGTTGCATTGACTCTGTCCGACCCGGCAATGATCAGGAATTTCAAAGACTCATTTGACGTCCTGGTCAATCACGGTGTCGACATCCTGTTCTGCAATGAAGAGGAAGCAAATCTTTGGACCGATTCGTCGTCCCGGGAAGAAACGATCAAAGCCCTCCGTGACGCCTGTCCAAAATTTGCAATGACACGTGGCAAGGACGGCGCCATCGTCTGCGACGGTAACACAACATACCAGGTGGCAGGGGTCCCGACGATTCCAGTTGACACCACCGGCGCCGGAGACAATTTCGCCGGGGCATTTCTCTATCGGATATGCCGGGGTGCGGGTTACAACGATGCCGCAGCATTTGCCAACCGGTCCGCGTCACTTCTGGTTTCCAGATTCGGTGCTCGAGCTGATATGGAAATGGTGAAACAACTCTGGAAAGTGGGGTCAGAGTAAAGTGCCAGGAAGGTGGGGTCGGAGTAAAGTGCCAGGGTAAAACTCTCTTTTCACAACACATTGACAGGAGTTTTACCCTGGCACTTTACTCCGACCCCAGCGCTATTTACCCTGGCACTTTACTCCGACCCCAGCGCTAGAACAAGGTCATCTGCTGATCTGTGATCTCCGCCAGAGATGTCCCTTTGAAGGATAGAATTGCATCCGCAATTGGCGCCAGTTGGCGATCTACATAAAATCCATAATCGATAGATGAAGCTACATATTGCCGTGGTTCAGGGCCATTGACTGTCATGACATACTCACTCCATCCACCACTGTCCGGCAAGGGTGGTAACCCCTTGTTGGCACGAATCTCCGAGAGACTGCGTGCAGCCCGGACATGGGGAGGTACATTCTTAACATAGTCCTTCATCCGGCGCCTCATCCGGCGTCTCAACACCAGGTGCTCGTCCATCTGCCCATGCCGAACCTGCTCAACCACGGTTTTCACATACTGCTCAAAGGGCTGGTCCAGAAAGATGCGCCTGTAAAGCTCCTGCTGAAATTCCCTCGCGAGAGGGCTCCAGTCACTTCTGACGCTTTCAAGCCCCTTGAAAATCAATCTTGTACCCTGCTCTTCTGTAACCAGACCCGCATATCTTTTTTTGCTGCCTCTTTCCGAGCCACGCATCGCGGGCATGAAGAATTTCTCAAAATGCGTCTCGAACTCAACTTCCAGAAAACACGGTATTTTGAATCGCCTCTGCAAATCATCCCGCCACCAGGTATTAAGGTAGGTCACGAGTTCTCTTGCAGCTGTGGACACATCCGGCATTGAGTCCATGTGTACGAAAACGGAATCAGTGTCACCATAGATAACCGGCAGACCTTTTGCTTCTATCAAATCGCGTGTGCGCTGCAGGATTTCGTGACCTCTCATGGTAATGGAGCTTGCCAGACGGGTATCGAAAAAACGGCAAACCGAAGTGCCCAATACGCCGTAAAACGAGTTCATTATGATTTTGATCGCTTGCGACATTGCCGACCGCCCGTCTTTTTTTGCCACGTCCCGGGCCTGCCATAGATTTTCTATGATTCCAGGCAAAAGGGCTCTTGTTCTTGAAAAACGACCACCGCGAAAACCTTCGATAGCATCATCTCCCGCGGTGATCATTGCCAGGGGATCTACGTGGAAAGTCCGAATGATGCCTGGATACAGACTTTTGAAATCAAGGACCACCACATGTTCGTATAGCCCCGCCCGGGACTCCAGCACAAATCCACCCGGACTGCCGGCTGTAACGCCTGAACCAGCCGAAGGCGCGACAAAGCCTTCCCGATGCAATCGAGGCAAATACAGGAAATCGAATGCAGCGACCGAACCCCCCGGACGGTCCAGGTCCAGACCGGTAAGCCGGGAACGTTCAATGGCAAACTCAATCAGGTCTGCTTTGGAAAAAATATCCCATACCAGTTCACAGTCCTGGAGATTGTATTCGGCCAGCAGAGCACGGTTATCCGCATACATCTCCTCTATTTCCGCGGCGCGGGCATCCACGTCATTAACCAGTTTGCCCCGTCCCAGTAATTCCCTGGCGACGAACTCCAGAGAGAAGCTCTCAAAGGACCAGGTTGCGGTTCTCAACAGTTCTATACCATCCAGAACCACTCTGCCAGGAACCAGTGCAAAGTTTCTGCCGCGGCCACGGGTTGCACTACGCCAGATCACCTTTTCCGCGGCCCTGCCAAGTCGGAAATCAATCTTCAGCGCAGTACAGCGGTCCTGCAGGAAATTCAAATCAAAACCGACGACATTCCAACCGATGATGACGTCAGGGTCGCTTTCTTCAACCCATTCCAGAAAGCGTATCAACAGGGATTTTTCATCTTCAAGACATTCAACATGACCATGGTCTGTGCTGACCCTGGTATCGGAAACCATGAATACCCGTTGTTCCAGGTCACTGTATACAGCAATTGAAAGTACAACGTTGTCCGTTACGGACGTTTCAATGTCCAGAGATATCACATGCAATTCCGGCGAGTATTCTGCGCTGACAATCTTTGGATTGACACAACTGCAGGCACGGTCACCGGGAACGATCCGGCCTTTGACAGCCGCAGAACCGGTCACGAAACGCTCCATCAGATAGCGGTCAGTCGGCCTGATGTCGTCTTCAAATACGGGAATATTCGCCTGTGCAAGCCGGGACCTTGCAAAATAGAGGTCACGCTGCTGTTGAAAGTAGCAGGCAACCACCCTCTCCCTGTCAATAAACGTCTGTAGATCGATGTGTTCCTGACGCCATCCTTCAATATCAGAAAGCAGTTTGATGACCTGATACAGTTTTGATTCAGCAATAAAAAATACCGAAGGCTGTCGTTCAACGACTACCCGAAGTGGCCCGTAGTCCGTTACCAACCAGAAAATCAGATCCTGACCATCTTCATGTTCCTGCCACTGACGGGTCAGAATGAAACCCGGGGTATCACTTGTCTCAACATCAACAGCGCTGTCAAGCGGTACTTTCAGGCCGGCACTCCTCATCCTGCTTTCCATTTAAAGAGGCACTTTAGCCTGAATCATGGGTCGTTCAATCCCTTCGCTCACGATGAAGTCTATCTCTACCGAAAAGGCCTTTTGGATGTTGTCACTGTTTATGACCGCAGAGGGTGGTCCATGGGCGAGTATCCGGCCATCCGACATCAGTACGATATTGTCCGCAAAGCGCGCAGCCAGATTAATATCGTGCAATACCAGGATGATTGATGCCCCTCTTTGAACCAGACTTTTTACCACTTTGAAAAAGACCAGTTGATGAGACAAATCAAGGGCAGAGGTTGGCTCATCAAACAAAATCCAGGCAGAATCCATCTGATCCCAGACCTGACACAGAATGCGGCCAATCTGTATCCGTTGTTGCTCTCCACCTGACAGGGTCGTATAGATTCTCTCTGACAAGTCCTGCAGTTGACAGGCATCCGTAACTGCCCGCACAACTTTATGATTATGTTCTCTTCCTGTGAGGTGGGGAATCCGCCCCATTTGTATGACTTCATGAACCTTGAAAGGAAAGTCAAGCACAGATTGCTGTGTCAGGAAAGCAATGCGTTTAGCGCGTTGTTCCAATTCAATATCCGCAATGTTGTCACTGTCCAGCAAAATATTCCCCGAGTCGGGAACCAGTTCACCGCTGACTGTCCGCAGAAGCGTTGTTTTCCCTGCACCATTCGGTCCTATCAATACCGTGATCGAGGCGTTGTCTATCACAAGGTTTATATCCTTTATCAGACGAGTGCCTCCTGTGGCATAGCCCACGTTGTCCAGACACAGACTCATATTCCCAGTTTCCCCTTTTGCCGTATGATCATGAGGATAAAAAATGGTCCACCGATGAGTGCCGTCAGGATACCCACGGGCAACTCTGCTGGAGAAAACAGAGTGCGACTGAATGTATCTGCTATCAGTAAAAGCAATCCCCCAAGTAATGCGGAAGCGGGAATGACAACTTGATGAGTCGAGCCTATGGTTAATCGGATCAGATGCGGCACTATAAGTCCGATAAATGCTATGACGCCGGTCAGGGAGACGCCGACAGCTACCGCCAATGCGGTTAACACGACAATTCTGATACGGAGTTTCGGGACTGTGATGCCAAGATACGATGCCTCACGGTCCCCCAGGGTAATGGCATTCAGATTGTGACGTTCGCGAAACAGCAACAGGATGACTGCGGGGATCACAAGGGCAGTCAATACACTCTGCCAGTCTGCGCCATTCAGACTGCCCAGAGCCCAAAAAGCAACAGAACGCAGTTGTACATCAGTTGACAGGTATGACAGAAGTCCTATACCGGCTATCGCCAGTGCATTAATGGCGACACCGGCCAGCAACAAGGCGGATATCGTACCCCCGCGGCGTCCGACTTCCAGAACCAGCCAGGTTGTCAGTAACCCACCAATAAATGCACTGGTAGTCAATCCGATCTGACTGGACAAATTCGCTCCCAACACCAGGTAACCCGCGGCAAACAGAGCTGCACCGCTGGAAACACCTATTAATGCAGGATCAGCAAGTGGATTACGAAATAAACCCTGAATCGATGCCCCACAGGCCGCAATGCCTGAACCAACGAGTATTGCCAGAAGGGTTCTGGGAAACCGGATATCCGTCACAATTATCCTCTGAACTTCCGATGCTGACCCGGTTAATGCCATGAATACCTCGGAAGGTCGAATACCGGCAGAACCAACAGCGAGCGATACGGCAGCGCATAGCAGCAGCAACAGCAATAATATTCCCATACGGAAAATCAATTCAGACCCCTGTTATAAATCATGGCATCATGCCCATACGGGCGATCAATGCAGACTCCTGTTGGAAATCGTGACATCTGTTCTTTCGAATGGAATCTGTTTCTGGATATTGCTGTTACCATCCCTGATCCGGGTTTTGTATGCCAGCACTTCAACACCCGCGTCCATTGCCTCTTCAATCAGATCTCCGTACCTGCTGTCTATATGTCCGGCGCTTCTGACAGACCGGATGCCAGAATGCTGTACACAAAACAAGAGCACTGCCCTGTTTCCTGACTCGACCATCGATTTCAGTTCCCGGAGATGTTTGCTGCCACGTTCACTGACAGCGTCCGGAAAGTAACCGACCCCCATCGAGACCGGTGGTTCGAGCAATGTCACATTCTTGACCTCAACATAACAATCCTGCTGATCAGGAGCCGATAACAGCAAATCAATGCGACTGTTTTCCAAACCATATACAACTTCGCTCCTGACTTCTGAATATCCCTGAAGTTCGCGAATGATGCCTGATTCAATCCCCTGCCTGACCAGATAGTTAGCCCGCAACGTATTGATACCAATAGTGTGGCCACGGCCTGTCCGGATATACTCCCACGTATACTGGTATTTCCGTTTCTTATTGTCGGAGCGACTCAGCCAGACCAGAGCACCTTCCTCTACACAATTTCGCATCGAACCTGTATTGGGACAGTGGACTGTAATCTGCTCCCCATTTTCAAGGTACACATCCGCAAGAAATCGTTTGTACCGCCGAATGAGTTTGGCTCTGATAAGGTCGCTCATTGCTGCTTCATCGCCTGCGTCAGCTTTTCTATCCCTGACGCCAGTCGCACCAGTGGCTGCGCATAACTGAAACGGACATGTCGATCAGCATGGAATTGACCGAAATCAGTGCCTGGTGTGATTGCCAGATGATGTTCTTCCAGAAGCCATTCTGTAAAGGGTTCACTGTCCGGAAATCCTTCTGGTATTCCGGCATAAACATAGAAGGCGCCATCAGGGATATTCGGTACATTGAAGCCGATTCCCCTCAGTGCCGATACCATAAAATTACGACGAGACTGAAATTCCAGGCGCTGATTCTCCATGATCTCTCGTGACTCAGGGAGAAACGCAGATATCGCTGCATATTGCGCTACCGAAGAAGGGCATATAAAAAGGTTCTGAGCAAGCTTTTCAACATCAGAGGCTGCAGCCGCAGGGACAATAAGCCAACCAAGTCGCCAGCCAGTCATGCCAAAATATTTGGAAAAGCTGTTGATGACAAACGCATCGCCATTTGCGTGCAGTGCGGAGGTTTTCCCCTGTGTGCCATAAACCAGTCCGTGATAAATCTCATCACTGACAAGATAGCCGCCTTTGCTCTCTACAGTATAAGACAACTGAAATAAAGTCTGATCATCAATGAGCGCACCCGTGGGATTGGCTGGAGATGACATGAGAACGCCCCGTGTTTCATCACTCCAGTTTTCTGAGACCAGTGTACCCGTCAATTGATAGCCGTCATCGGCAGAGACAGGCACCAGTCGGGATGCACCTGAAAATGCTGTTAAAAAATGTCTGTTACATGGGTATCCCGGGTCACTCATCAATAGATTTTCACCTGGGTTCATCAGTAACGCGGTAGTCAGCAGCAAGGCGCCGGACCCACCCGCGGTTATAAATATCTGATCTTCATTGATGTCGAGGCCATAATCGGACTGATAGTACTCTGCGATTTCCCGCCTCAATTCCGGGATCCCACGTGCATCCGTATATTTTGTATGACCCATTGACAGTGCCTTTTGCCCTGCTTTGACTATAGGCTCTGGTGTTGGGAAATCCGGTTCACCAACTTCCATATGGACCACATCAAAGCCCTTCGCTTCCAGCTCCCTGGCCCGGCGCAACACTTCCATTACTTTGAAGGGCGCCATTCCTGACAGACGGCTGACATACATTGCAGTTACTCCATTCACAATGTCCCCATCATATCACTCAATGGACCCCTGCCTGAGGCGTCTCTTGAACCCGGTAAAGTCGGTTGACCATTCCTACCTTGAAACTTATAATCCAACCCCATGTTGTTGCGGGGTGGAGCAGTCTGGTAGCTCGACGGGCTCATAACCCGTAGGTCGCAGGTTCGAATCCTGCCCCCGCTACCACAGTTTTATGTTATGGCCCCTTCTGAGGGGCTTTTTGTTAAATCAGCCAAGTGGTTTGTTTAACAACAGTGGAAGGACGAGGGTTGACCCTTCGTTCCAGGTTGGAGTGGGCATTATGCCCATTTTTTATTTTGAGGCAGCATTACGGGCCAGACAGAATGGGGTTGGATGAAACGTTGCAAACATTGATCGAACCGGTTGTCAACGGACTTGGCAGCAGGCTTTGGGGTATTGAGTACCTGACCCGGGGCAAGTCCACGACGTTGAAGATTTACATTGATGCGGACCAGGGAATCAATGTTGAGGATTGTGCCAGGGTGAGCAGACAGGTCAGCAGCCTGCTGGATGTTGAGGATCCGATACCGGGAAGATATACCCTGGAAGTGTCATCACCGGGCCTGGACCGGAGATTGTTCACAAAGGCTCAATTTGAAGAGTTTGCCAGTGCACGAATAAGAGTCAGTCTGAAAAGGCCGTTCGAAGGCCGCAGGAGGTATACAGGGTTGTTAGGTGGAATTGAAGGTGATGATGTGGTTTTGCACACCGGTGAAGAAGAGGAATACCTGTTTCCTCTGGACCTGGTGGACCGGGCAAATATCATTCCGGATTGATAACGATAAGGTGCTAGTAAACATCACCTCAGATCGTCAGTTAGAGGCAAAGAAATGAATAAAGAAATACTGCTGGTAGTTGAAGCAGTTTCCAATGAGCTGGGGGTCCCTGAAGATATTATCTTTGAGGCGCTGGAACTCGGTTTAGCAACTGCGACGAAAAAGCGATATGGAGAAGAAGAAGTTGAACTCAGAGTTTCCATGGACAGGGAAACAGGTGATTATGAAACCTATCGTCGCTGGGAAGTCACCCCTGATGATGTAGAAATAGAATTTCCGGCTGCCCAAATAAAATTAACTGAAGCCATGGAAAAAGATCCATCGCTCGAGATCGGATCATTCTATGAAATCCCGGTGGAATCCATAGAATATGGACGAATTGGAGCACAGACCTCCAAACAGGTCATCGTGCAGAAGCTACGGGAAGCTGAACGGGCACAGGTTATTGATGTTTATCGTTCAAAAGTCGGTGAGCTTGTCAGCGGCCAGGTCAAAAAAGTAACAAGAGAAGCAGTCATTGTAGACCTGGGAAACAACGCGGAAGCAATTCTGCCAAGAGAGGATTGGCTCCCACGGGAAATGTTTCGTGTGGGTGATCGCCTGCGTGCACTGCTAAAAGAAATACGTCCGGAAGCACGGGGTCCGCAACTTGCATTGACACGAACTGCACCTGAAGTCCTGGTAAAATTGTTTACCCTGGAAGTACCAGAGATATCCGATGGCATTATTGAAATACTGGCGTCATCCAGAGACCCTGGTTTCCGGGCAAAGATCGCGGTAAAGACAAACGACGGCAGAATTGATCCGGTTGGCTCCTGTGTTGGAATGCGAGGCTCAAGGGTCCAGGCCGTGTCTGGTGAATTGGGAGGCGAGCGCATTGATGTGATTCCCTGGGATGACAATGTTGCACAGTTGGCAATCAATGCGATGTCACCAGCGGAAGTCATATCCATCGTGGTGGACGAGGAAACCCGCAGTATGGACATGGCAGTTGCCGAAGAGAATCTTGCACAGGCGATTGGCAAGGGTGGTCAGAATGTGAAGTTGGCCAGTGACCTGACTGGCTGGGAACTGAACATCATGACCGAAGAAGAAGCTGAAAAAAAACATCAGCAGGAAGCAGGAACAATCATTGATAATTTCATGGAGCAACTGGATGTATCGGAGGACGTTGCTATAGTTCTGGTAGAAGAAAACTTCACGACACTTGAAGAAATAGCCTATGTACCGATTGAGGAAATGATTGCCATTGGCGGATTCGATGAAGAGATGGTTGAAGAGTTACGCAACAGAGCCAAGAACGCACTGACAACCCTTGAACTTGCGAATGAAGAAAAACTGGGTAATCAGGTACCAGCTGATGACCTGCTGAACATGGACGGAATGGACACACGTCTTGCCTATCAACTGACGGCTATCGGCATCATCACCATGGAGGATCTGGCTGAGCAGGCAATTGATGATTTAATTGACATTGAAGATATGACGGAGGAAAAAGCAGGTGAAATCATTATGACAGCCAGAGCGCCCTGGTTTGAAGAAGACCAGGCAGACGAGAAGGACTAGAAGGAACACAAATGGCAGTAAAAACGGTAGAACAGTTGGCAGGATCACTTGCCGTACCCGTCGAGCGTCTGTTGCAACAGATGCAGGAAACTGGGCTACCTCAAAAAAAGGCTGATGATCCCGTAATAGAAGACGAAGAGCATAGATTGCTGGCCTTCCTGAAGCGAAGCCATGGGGAGACGGAATCAGCGCCCAAGAAGATTACGCTTAAGAGACGTACTCTAAGTACTCTGAAAACATCCGGAGGAAGTGGTCGTGGTCGTACTGTCAATGTAGAAATTCGCCGGAAAAGAACTTACGTCCGCCGTAGCAGTATTGAACAACAAGACGATGCCGAGAGCAATGAAACAACTGTCCCAACCCCGGTGGCAAAACCTGCGGAAGCTGAGATCAGCAGCACTTCAAGTGAAGAAGCCAGACGAAGAGCGGCGCATGAAGCTGAAGCCGAGGCAAAGAAAATCCGTCAGGAAGCCACTCAGAAGGCTGCAGAAGAAGCAGAACAAAAGGCTCAGGAATTAGAAGCGGAGAAGACTCAAAAGGAAGACCAGAAAGAAACCACAGCACTGAAACCTGGGGAAACCGAAGCTGAAGTTGAAGAAACCAGGATCAGTGCCAGAAAGGATAAACGAGATCGACATGATCTCGATGAAGAGGATCCGGTTAAGAAGAAATCCAGGCATGGCGGCAGTCGCAAACGGCGTGTAGAGCAACTGCTGGGGCACGAAGACGAGGAGTCGATCGAAGAAGAAATTGAGGAGCTTGCCCTGAAGGACAGTTCCTCTACGCTTGGGCTAACCTCGGGAATCAGACCCAAGCGGGCTCCTCCCAGAGTAGTCAAAGGTCAACACAAGTTCACTGTACCAACAAAGGACATTGTACGGGAAGTGGAACTTGGCGATTCGATCACGGTACAACAGCTTTCTCAGAAGATGTCAGTAAAAGCGGCGGAAGTGATCAAAGTTTTATTCGATATGGGTAGCATGGTTACGATTAATCAGTCTATCGATCAGGATACGGCTGTGTTGGTGGTTGAAGAATTTGGACACAAGGTCAGAATTCTGGATACCGACGCGGTTGAAAAATCCCTTACCGAAGAACTGGTGTATGAGGCGGATGCCAAACCCAGAGCTCCCGTAGTTACCGTCATGGGACATGTAGACCATGGAAAAACTTCGCTGCTGGATTTAATTCGTAACTCGACTGTGGCCGAAAACGAAGCCGGTGGCATCACGCAGCACATTGGTGCTTACCGTGTCAAAAGTAAGCAGGGGGAAGTCTGTTTCATTGACACGCCGGGTCATGCCGCATTCACCGCCATGCGCGCCAGAGGGGCACAGTGTACCGATATCGTGATATTGGTGGTTGCAGCCGACGATGGCGTCATGCCGCAGACAGAAGAGGCCATTCAACACAGCAAAGGTGCTGATGTACCGATAGTCGTCGCGGTAAACAAGATGGATCTTGAAGGAGCTGACCTGGAAAGGGTAAAAACCGAACTGGCAGCCCGTGACGTAATCCCGGATGACTGGGGCGGTGACAATCAATTTATCCCCGTGTCAGCAATCACAGGACAGGGCATTGATGATCTGTTGGAAGCTGTATTACTACAGTCAGAGTTAATGGAACTGACTGCCGTGGAAGAAGGGCCGGCTCAAGGTGTAGTCATAGAAGCTGAACTGGACAAAGGCCGTGGGCCTGTAACAACATTGCTCGTCCAGGAAGGTACTTTATCCCAGGGTGACATCATCGTTGCCGGAGATGAGTTTGGAAGGATACGTGCATTAAATGATGAGAACGGAAAAAAGATTAAAAAGGCAGGTCCTGCAGTACCTGTTCTGGCGCTGGGTCTTAGCGGCACCCCTGCGGCGGGTGATAACTTCATGGTTACAAAGGATGAAAAACGAGCACGGGAAGTTGCCCGGTACAGAAAGGACAGGGCAAATGAGGAACGCCTGACAAGTCCGGCAGCATCCCTGGATAACCTGATGGATGTATTCGACTCGGTAGGGACCACATTGTTGAATATTGTGGTCAAGGCCGATGTTCGTGGTTCACTGGAAGCGATTGTCTCTGCCCTTTCCAACCTGGGAAATGACGAGGTCAAGGTGAAAATCGTGCTGTCCAGTGTTGGAGCAATCTCAGAATCTGACGCAAGTTACGCAGTCACTTCCAATGCAATACTCTTTGGTTTTAATGTACGTGCTGACAATCTGGCCAAAAAAGTTATCGAATCTGAAGGATTGGACCTGAGGTATTACAAAGTCATCTATGACCTGATTGACGATGTCAAAGCCGCCTTGTCCGGCATGTTGTCTCCGGAAGTCAGGGAAGAAATTATCGGTATTGCTCAAGTCAAGGAAGTGTTCCAATCCAAGAAACTCGGTTCTGTCGCTGGATGTATGGTGACAGAGGGCACGGTTTCCCGGCAAAAGAAAATCAGGGTCCTTCGAGACAACGTGGTTATCTATGAAGGAGAACTGGAATCGTTGCGCCATTTCAAAGAAGAAGTCGAAGAAGTTCGAATTGGTACGGAATGTGGTATTGGCGTCAGAAATTACAACGATATCAGACTCGGCGATCAGATAGAGGTATTCAATACCCGTGAAGTTGCCAGAGAACTGTAAAGCCCCGGAGATGATCCATGCCCCGGGAGTTTAATCGCGGAACCAGGGTCGCGGACCTTATTCAGCGGGAAGTTGCACAGATCATTCAAAGGGAGTTGGAAGACCCCAGGGTGGATTTGATTACGATCAACGAAGTAAAGGTTACCCGGGACCTGGCATACGCCGATATTTATTTTACCGTTTTACCTGAAGAGAATGCCGAAAACAGCCAGCAGGTACTCAATGGCGCCAGCAGTTTTTTACGCAAACAATTGTCAAAAGCGTTAACAATCCGGACCACGCCCAGGTTGAGGTTTCACTATGATCAGTCGGTCGACCGAGGCGCCCGGTTGTCCAAAGTGATTGACGCCGCTGTCAGTAATGATAAGCTACGCTCCCGGTCTGGCCAGTAGTCATGGCGAAACGTAACAAACGAGGCCGGAAGGTAAATGGTATCCTGCTTCTGGACAAACCAGCCGGAATTACTTCCAACGGGGCACTGCAACAGGCTAAAAGGATATTTTTCGCTGCCAAGGCGGGACATACGGGAAGCCTCGACCCGCTTGCAACCGGTGTGTTACCGCTCTGTTTCGGTGAGGCCACCAAATTTTCCCAGTTTCTTCTGGAAGCCGATAAACGATATCTGGCAACAGTCCGACTGGGGATTACAACAAACACGGGTGACGCCGATGGAGAGGAGGTCGAACTCAGGGAGATACCTGACCTGGAGCAAATTGATGATGTACTGGAGCAATTCAGAGGATCGATAACCCAGATTCCCCCGATGTACTCCGCGTTGAAGGTGGATGGAAAACCGCTTTATAAACTCGCCAGGGAAGGGAAAGAAATTGAACGCAAGCACCGGGAAGTGATGATCTATAACCTCGAACTCGTTGAAATACGTCACGAAGAACTGGTTTTGGACATACTTTGCTCCAAGGGAACCTATATCAGAACGCTGGCGGAAGACATAGGAGAAACCATTGGTTGTGGTGCTCATGTCTGTGCATTGCGACGGCTGCAGTCCGGCCCTTTCTCGATTGAAGAAACGATTCCGATAGAAAAACTTATGGAACTCAGAGATGAGAGTTTCGATGCTCTGGACCAGACGTTATTGCCGATTTGTTCGGCTGTCAAGGAATGGCCCCTGGTGGAATTAACGGATATTACAGCATCGTATTTCAGACAGGGGCATCCGGTTCAGGTAGCCGGTTCACCCACCAGTGGATGGGTTAGATTATTTAATGAAACAACCGTTCAGAATGACGCTGATTTTATCGGTGTTGGAGAGATTCTGGATGATGGAAAAATTGCACCACGGCGATTAGTCGTGGTTCACTGAATGATACGTGCAAACGTATTGAATGGATTGAACCGTCTGTAAATATGCATGGATGAGTTCTTATATCTTAATCACCACTATAGAGTGGTTGGCATATTGGAGAATTATCAATGGCAATAACGACTGAACAGAAAGCTGAAATTGTGCAGGAATTCGGATTAAGCAAAAGTGATACCGGTTCCCCTGAAGTTCAAATAGCACTCTTGACCGCGAACATAGAAAACCTGAGGGATCACTTCAATGATCATATCCATGACCATCATTCCAAAGTTGGCTTGTTGCGCATGGTCAGTCAAAGAAGAAAGCTACAGGATTATCTGAGAAAAAAAGATGCGAAACGGTATGCCACGTTGATAAAGAGATTAGGATTGCGACGATAAAGACTAAAGATGCAGTCCGATAACAGTTGGAGAAAATAGTGAATTCAGTAAATAGAAAATTTAAATATGGCGACCATGAGGTAGTCATTGAGACAGGGAAAATTGCCCGACAGGCAACGGCCTCTGTTGTTGTCAGTATGTCAGATACAGTTGTTCTGGTCGCAGTGGTTGCGCAAAAAGATGCAAAGACGGGACAGGATTTTTTCCCGTTGACCGTTAATTACGAAGAAAAAATGTATGCTTCAGGAAGGATCCCGGGCGGTTTCCCACGCAGAGAAGGACGACCCACGGAGAAGGAAACACTTACATCACGGCTTATCGACCGGCCAATCCGCCCCTTGTTTCCCAAGGGATTTATGAATGAAGTACAGGTTACCTGTCAGGTAGTTTCCGCCAGCAAGGACATCGACCCTGATATTCCGGCAATGATTGGTGTATCAGCAGCATTGTCATTGTCAGGTATACCCTTTGCCGGTCCCATTGGCGCCGCACGTGTAGGGTTTACCGAGAGTGGATATCTGTTGAATCCTGGATACGAGGCACTCCAGGATTCAGACCTCAACATGGTGGTGGCAGGTACGGAATCTGCTGTGCTGATGGTGGAGTCCCAGGCCAGTGAATTAACCGAAGATCAGATGCTGGGCGCAGTACTGTTTGCTCATCAGGCAATGCAGGCTGTGATCGCAGCCGTGAATGAACTTAAACAGGAAGTAGCAAAACCAGACTGGGACTGGCAACCGACAACGGAAAGCGAAGCGTTGATGCAAGCTGTCAACGACAATTACGCTACACAAATTGCGGCTGCTTATCAGATTCATGAAAAAATGTTGCGACAGGATACGCTTACAGATCTTCTTGAGAAGGCAGTTTCAGAACTTGCAACCCAAGACTCGGAATTCTGTGTTGATGACGTTGCAGATGTTTTCAGCAAGCTGGAAAAAAAGACAGTGCGCCGCGCAATTATTGCCGGACAGCCCAGAATTGATGGACGGGATAGTCGAACGGTGAGGGATATCAGTGTTGCAGTAGGCATACTACCCAATGCACATGGTTCCGCATTGTTTACAAGAGGCGAGACGCAAGCGCTGGTTACCACCACCCTGGGTTCCATGCGGGATGCACAGATAATTGACGCTTTGGAGGGCTCATCCAGGGATCCTTTCATGCTGCATTACAACTTTCCCCACTACAGTGTTGGTGAAACCGGATTTTCCGGTGGTCCCAAACGCCGTGAAATCGGTCACGGCCGGTTGGCACGACGGGGAATAACGGCAGTTTTACCCAATCCGGAAGACTGGCCCTATACCACCCGCGTGGTATCGGAAATTACAGAATCCAATGGATCCTCCTCCATGGCGAGTGTCTGTGGAGCGAGTCTATCCCTGATGGACGCCGGCGTACCATTACGTGCACCTGTTGCCGGTGTTGCCATGGGTCTGGTCAAAGATGACGACGGATTTGCCGTCCTGACCGACATCCTGGGTGATGAGGACCATCTCGGCGATATGGACTTCAAAGTTGCCGGTACGGAATTTGGTGTCACTGCACTTCAGATGGATATCAAGATCCAGGGTATCACTGAGGAGATCATGGAGACGGCGCTGAATCAGGCCAGGGAAGCGCGGTTACATATTCTTGGCGAGATGAACAAGGTTCTGGGCAGGTCCAGGGAAAATGTTTCGGACAATGCTCCTGCAATGGTCACCATTAAAATCGACGCAGAGAAGATCCGCGACGTGATTGGCAAGGGCGGAACTACGATTCGATCCATCACGGAAGAGACCGGTGCAACTATTGATATTGAGGATGACGGTACCATCACGATTTTCGGAGAAGGTACAGAATCCCGGGACGCGGCCATTGCACAGATTGAAGCACTTACGGCAGAAGCCGAAGTGGGCAGAATTTATACAGGCAAAGTTGCTAAAATCACTGATTTCGGGGCATTTGTCACTATTCTGCCAGGCCAGGACGGTCTGGTTCATATATCCCAGATTGCCGAAGAACGCGTAGAAAAAATCTCTGACTATCTGAGCGAAGGTCAGGAAGTCAAAGTCATCGTACTTGATGTCGAGCGTGGCCGAATCAGACTCTCAATGAAGGAAATTGCCACTGCCGAAGTGGGAGAGTAAATTGGGGTCGGAGTAAAATAAAATGGGGTCGGAGTAAAATAAAATAAAATGGGGTCGGAGTAAAATGCATTTTACTCCGACCCCATTTTATTTTATTTTACTCCGACCCCATTTTTCCGCTGATCAGGTCATCAACCACACCTGGGTCGGCAAGTGTGGTTGTATCACCGAGATTTTCCAGATCATTCTCCGCAATCTTGCGCAGGATTCGCCGCATGATTTTGCCGGACCTGGTTTTTGGCAAACCAGGAGCCCATTGCAGTATATCCGGTCTCGCAATGGCGCCAATCTCTGATCTGACCAGACTTGACAGTTCATCCCTCAATTCATCTGTACCTTTTGTATCTTTCATCAGGGTCACGTAGGCGTATATTCCCTGACCCTTGATTTTATGAGGATAGCCGACGACTGCTGCCTCGGCTACTGATTCGTGCAGAACCAGGGCACTTTCCACCTCCGCGGTACCCATCCGATGTCCTGATACATTCAGTACATCATCCACACGCCCGGTGATCCAGTAATAACCGTCCTGGTCTCTTCGGGCTCCATCGCCGGTAAAATAATACCCTTTGTATGTCGAGTAATAGGTTTCGATACAGCGCTGATGATCACCAAACACAGTTCTGATCTGCCCGGGCCAGGACCCTTTGATGGCCAGATTTCCCGATCCCGGACCTTCTATTTCCTGGCCCTTTTCATCCAGCAACACAGGTTTGACGCCAAAAAACGGGCGGGTTGCAGACCCGGGTTTGAGTGCTGTGGCGCCGGGCAGAGGCGTAATCATGATGCCACCGGTTTCTGTCTGCCACCAGGTGTCAACTATAGGACATCTGTCTTCACCTACCACGTGGTAATACCACTCCCAGGCTTCCGGATTGATGGGTTCACCAACTGTTCCAAGAAGTCGGAGCGTCTTCCTGGAAGTATTCTGCACAAACTCATCGCCCTGACCCATTAATGCACGCAAGGCAGTCGGCGCCGTATAGAAAATATTAACCTTGTGCTTGTCTACTATCTGCCAGCATCGGGAAGAATCCGGGTAGGTGGGCACACCTTCGAACATGAGGGTAGTTGCTCCGTTTGCCAACGGACCATAAACAATATAGGAGTGACCGGTCACCCAGCCTACATCCGCAGTACACCAGTAGATATCGCTATCGTGATAGTCGAACACGTATTTATGTGTCATTGATGCATGCAGCAAATATCCGCCGGTGGTGTGTAACACACCTTTGGGTTTTCCAGTGGAACCAGACGTATACAGAATAAACAGAGGATCTTCGCTATCCATCGGTTCCGGGTCATACGTTGTTGCGGCTTTCCCGGTTGCTTCGTGATACCAGACATCCCTTGCCGCATTCCAATTAATATCACCCCCGGTCCGTCTGACCACGATGACAGTGTGAACATCAGGGCATTTCACCAGGGCAATGTCCGTGTTTTGCTTCAGTGGTACCGGTCTGCCTCCTCTTAAACCTTCATCGGCCGTGATGACTGTCTGGCAATCAGAATCCAGAATCCTGTCCTGCAGTGATTGCGGTGAGAAACCACCGAAGACGACAGAGTGAATGGCGCCGATGCGAGAACATGCCAGCATGGCATAGGCAGCTTCCGGAACCATGGGCATATAGATGCAGACACGATCACCCTTGTTCACACCCCGGCTCTTTAACACATTGGCCAGACGGCACACCTGTTCATGCAATTCGTGGTAGGTAATATGTTTTTCGTCGTTCGGATCATCTCCTTCCCAGATGATTGCAGTCTGACCCCCTCTCAGCGCAAGATGGCGATCAATGCAATTGACACTTGCATTCAGCCTGGCGCCTAAAAACCATTTTATTTCACCTGTCAGGAAGTTCGATTCAGTGAGTTTGTTCCAGGGCTCTATCCAGGTCAGGAACTCGTCTGCCTTCTGATTCCAGAATTCTTCAGGCCGTTCGATTGATGCTTCATACATGGCCAGATATTGATCATTCCTGATGTGGGCCCGGGATTCAGCATCCTTCTGTACTGGATAAACTTTGTCCTCGCTCATTTAATTCTCCTGAATTGACACCTCGTCTTTAATAATCTTAACCCGGACCTGCTCGCGGTGACACCGACCATTCCCTACAACGAACTGGTGACAGTGCCGTGGTGTTTTCTTCTGCGGCGACGACCCGGTTTGCCGGATTGTTTCATTATTTGTCGCTGCGCTGCGTCAGCTTCCTGGTACCGGGTCCACCACTCACCTGAGTTATCCAGATTTTCTCCAACCAGTTCCCTGATCAGGAGAAAATCATAAGCAGCCCTGAAGCGTTTATGTGCTAGTACAGCATCTGGTTTTTTCCTGCGCCTTAAGAGAAGTCTGAATTGCAGATACCATATCTCACGCATTACGCTGGTGAACCGACGTGGAATGGAAGTAAACAATTGTTGCCTGGCTATCGTTTTGGCCGACGCTTCCATGGTTGCCTCGGCGTAGCTGACACCCTCTGCTTCCAACTTCTTTTTCTCTTCTACAAATGGATACCAGAGAATTGCTGCATAAATAAATGCAGGTGTTACAGTCAATTCATTGGCTATTCGGTGATCCGTGCTTTCGAGAGCCACCTTGATGAGCTTTTCCGCAGGCGAGGAATCCATAGCTCGTCGACTGTCCGGAAACAGCCAGCCAAACAGGTCGTAGGACAACAGTTCATTGAATGCATATAAAGCGTGCCCGGTCATGAACAGCTTCTGTACTTCCTCGAACAGCCGTGACGGTGATAAATCCTGAAGCAGGTATCCTAAATGCTTTATGGGTTCCCCGGCTTGCCTGTCAATGTCAAAATCGAGTTTCGATTTAAAACGGATGGCCCGCAGCATACGTGCCGGATCTTCACGATATCGATTTTCGGGGTCTCCCAATAACCTGATTTTCTTTGCCATGATGTCATCCACACCACCGACAAGATCTATCACATCCCCGGTATCAGGAGAGTAGTACAGGGCGTTAATAGAAAAGTCCCGACGAAAAACGTCTTCTTCCAGAGTTCCGTAGATGTTATCCGCAAGCAACATGCCGCTTTCTGACTGCTCGTGTTGATTTTCTGACCAGGCAGCACGAAAAGTAGCAACTTCGATAATTTCCCGGCCAAACCGGACATGCACAATTCGAAAACGCCTGCCGATCAAACGTGAATTTTTGAATAAAGATCTGACATCTTCCGGGTGCGCATCTGTTGCAATGTCAAAGTCCTTGGGCACCCTTCCGAGAATCATATCTCTCACACTGCCGCCTACGAGGTATGCCTGATAGCCATGCCCGTTCAACCGTCTCAATACCTTCAGTGCGTTAATGCTAATCTTATTTCGGGTCTGAATCGGGATAATGTCATTCATGGTGGACTTCCATTTCAGTACCAGAGGCAGAACCAGCAGCGAGTAATGTGTTGCAAGGAGACATCCAGGTTACAGGGTTTCTGAGTGGGCACACTAAACAATCACACTCAAAGAATAGGATGATTTGATCAGAAATTCCGTTACATGGCAATAATCGTTACTCACACATATCGAAACGAATCCCGTGGAACTCGCGTTATGTCCCATTGCTGAATAGCAGACTCCAACAGTTGTTCCACGGTATTCACTTTGCTCCCGGAGTGCTGTCCAAGGACACTCAATACCTGCCGTAGAACAGGCAGCGGGTTCTGCTTGTCAACCGGTGCAGCGTGAGTTTGTTTACTCAACTTATGGCCAGATACATCAGTAACCACTGGAATGTGCCCAAATGCCGGAACCGGCAAAGAGAGGTACTCAGCCAGCAGAATCTGACGTGGTGTGGAATCCATCAAGTCAGAACCTCGAATGACGTGAGTGACTTCCTGATAGGCATCATCGACAATTACCGCCAGTTGATAGGCGAATAGTTTGTCTTTTCGCTTGACTATAAAGTCGCCAACGTCCTGCTCAACATCACAGTATCGGGTACCGAAAACCAGGTCTTCGAATTCGATTTTGCGGCCTGCAGTTCGCAATCTTTCTGCAAAGGGAACTTCTGTTGTTTCGAAGCTTCGGCTTCTGCAGGCGCCGGGATAAACGCCGACAATGGACTTTCGGCTGCATATGCAAGGGAAAACCAGGCCTTGGTTCCTGAGTCTCCCCAGATTCTCTTCATAGGCATTCAACCGCGAGCTCTGGAACAACACATCGCCGTCCCAGAATAATCCGAAAGCCCGTAATTGAGACATGATCTCCGCGGGTGCAGTGGTGGATTCCCGGGGAGGATCAAGGTCTTCAATACGCAACAACCACTGACCATGGTGTTTTTTTGCATCCAGGTAACTACCAACCGCGGCGACGAGAGAACCGAAATGCAGAGGGCCGGTGGGAGACGGCGCAAACCTTCCCACATAAACGGGTGGTCGTCCGGTCATCAAGTTCCTTGAGACTACACAAACCTCTAGCCGTGTAATCTTTTTTCCTTGATTTCGTCAAGTGTTTTACAGTCAATACAGAGTGTAGCGGTTGGGCGTGCTTCCAGTCTACGAACACCAATTTCGATTCCACAGGATTCGCAGTATCCATAATCATCCTGGTCTATCAACTCAATCGTGCTTTCGATCTTACGAATCAGTCTGCGTTCCCGGTCACGGGTTCTCAATTCCAGGCTGAATTCTTCCTCCTGACTTGCCCGGTCTGCCGGATCAGGAAAATTTGATGCCTGTTCCTTCATGTGAGTCACGGTCCGATCAACTTCCTGCAACAAATCCAGCTTCCAGGACTGCAGAATGTTCCGAAAATGCTGTTTCTGTGCATCATTCATGTACGCTTCTTTTTTCCTGGACTTGTACGGTTTGATCGGAGTTTGTCCAAAATCTGTTTTTGCCGACACTTTTCGTGTCGCTGAGGTCTTTGTTTTGGATGCTTTTTTGACCTTCCCGCCTTTCCGGGTAGACGCGGACACCCGTTTTCCTGCCAATGTTTTGGCTGTCCCTTCACACTGGATTTGATCTTTGCTACGGATTTAGGCTTCGTCTTATTCCCGTGAGCATCGACAGCCATTGTCTTCTCTGCCACAGACTTGCCTGTATTCTGTTTTTCAGGAGATGCCCCAGTCGCAGATGTGGCCGTATTTTTGGCTTCGACCTGTGTTTTTACTTTGCTTCCAGCCTTTGTTTTCTTTCCCACTGATGTTTGTTTTTCTGCTGCCATAACCTCTTCCAATTCTCTATTTCTCAAAATCGGATTTGAAAATCGAGTCGCGAACATTACCAGATCATTTAAAAAACGCAAGCAGATTACAGTGGAAAATCAACAAAACGATCATGCAACTCAACGCTCTCTTGACTTCGTCTGAATTGTCCGGAACCCCTTAGGTCATCTTCACCCATTACATACGCAGATTGAATTTGCGGATTGAAAGCGCGGATTGAAAGCGCGGCTCCTGTTGGACGTAGACCGTCGTGTGTCTTCAGCGTGTTTTCTGAATGTAGACCGTGCCGTATGTCTACAGCTGGTTCAGGGTCAGTGATAGCGCCATATATCTGCTATCCTCATCAATAGTTCAGGAATACAGGTAATTTGCGGTTTCTATCTGATGGAGAGTCATTAATGGCCACCGGCGCAGGGAATCATCCGGTACTGGCCAATTCGAACCAATACCAACGTCACATAGACGGTTTGCGTGCTGTAGCGGTACTCAGTGTCATTTTCTATCACTTTGGACAAACGACATTCAGCGGCGGGTTCGTTGGTGTGGATGTGTTTTTTGTGATCAGCGGATATTTGATCACCAACCTGATAATCAACGAAATTAACGGGACTGGCAGTTTCGATTTCAAACGGTTCTATATTCGCCGGATGCGCAGGTTGTTTCCGGCTATGGCGGTAACATTCACAGCAACTTTCATCTTCGCGGCGTTACTCTTCCCCCCTGAGCGACTGCAGCCATTTGGGCTGTCTCTCGCCGCTGCGGTTTTTTCTATTTCAAACATCCATTTCTGGACGGAAAGTGGCTATTTTGATGTCAGTTCGCACCTTAAACCCCTCCTTCACACCTGGTCCCTGGGTGTCGAAGAACAGTTCTATCTGATCTGGCCGGCAGTGTTATGGCTTTTCGCGCGTAATGCCAATCAAAGCAGACAGCTATATGTCCTGGCAGCGGTGGGCCTGGCAAGTTTCGGATTGAATTATTATTGGGTCACAGGAAATTTTGACGCGGAATATGCGTCGACTATCTTTTACCTGACACCATTCCGGATGTTCGAACTCGTCATCGGAGCACTGGCCATATTCCTCATGCCAATCCTGTTGAACAAGCGTTTGCTGCATGAACTGTTCATGTTCACTGGTCTGGCCTTAATCACTTTCTCTGTCTTCAGCTATACCGACGACACGGTGATTCCCTACCTGCACGCACTGCCACCCTGTATTGGTGCGCTGTTGGTCATTCTGAGCCGGGAATCCCGCATATTCGGTTACCTGCTGACAAACCCAATTGCAGTCTGGATTGGTCTAATCAGCTATTCCATGTATCTGGTCCACTGGCCAGTCATGGTTCTATACGAATATTACATTTTCGATACCATATCCAGACCTGAGGCCATCGGTCTCTTTTGTCTGACGATACTGCTGTCTGCCCTGCTGTATTACTTTGTTGAAAAGAGGTACCGGCGCTACTCGCCTGACCGCACCTACAGCACGCCGCAACGCACATTTGTTCTGGCTGGTGTCGCTACCATGCTGGTGATCGCCTTCCTGGGTATCACCCTTCAATTATCCGAGGGAAGAGTGTGGGGGACTGATAGTCTGTTATCCGTCACTCAAATCAGGGAAGGGAAACAGCACCGTTACGACTTGATTTTATCCGGTTGTAACCTTATCCGAATGGATGAGCCAGATTATTGCAAGATGGACAGACCTCATCAAATTCTGGTTTTTGGTAATTCCCATGAACCCGACGGATATAACGCATTCGCCAGAGTCTACGAAAAAAATCCCTCGGTTAATCTGATATCTTTCGGCACGCTGAATAAGTGCAATGTGCAGTTAACAGAGACTGGCCCCGTTTCACAGATTTCGGACCGGGATTGTGACAAGCGTGTGGCGCTTCTGGGTGACGATAGTTTTACAGCAAAACTGGACGGCATTGTTTTTAGTGCGAATCAACCTTTCGCAGGAAACAAAGTAATCGAATGGAGTATTCTCCGTCATCTGAAAACCCTTCAAAAAGATATTCCATTAGTTGTACTGGGTGGATACATCAATACCACTCATGAATGTGCCGAATTAATCAACCGCCTGGAATCTTATACCGCCTGCAGAAAACCTGAATATGTATCCTACAATCCATTCATCGAACAGCCCGAATTCCGCTCGTCGAATCCCGTTTTCAACCTGGATTATCTTTACATCGACAAAGCCAGATTACTTTGCTCCGAGGAGAATACACTGGAGTCCTGTGCAATACAGACAGAGGATGAGCCTGCCTTTTACGATCAACATCACCTGTCTCTTTCATTTGCATCGTTGCTGGGGCAGCGAATTGTTGAGAACTATAGTCAGGACCTGATCCGGTCTGGTTTCCCGTCGCCAGTGCCCCCGGACTAACGCGGATTCAGGCACAGGGCACTTGCTATGAATAAGGGGTTGGAAACCATCAAAGTCTTGAAGAACCTGGGCTATGTAAGGAAGTTGCCAGCTAACTGATTGGAGCGATGGAAATTCTGGAGCAGCAATAGAGTTTGGCGCACTTTCCATGATAACTTGAAGCAAAACGAAATAAACCGGACCCTGAATCATGAGCAAGGTCAAAGATGATCCACGTATCGACCCGCGCATAAAAGCCATTTTCGGTGATATGCCGACGTTGGAGCAGACGGACGTTGAAAGTCGCGAGGCTCTCCTGGCGGAAGCGAATACAGAAGAGGCTATTGCAGCACGTGAACAGGCTATGGCGATGTTCGCCATGATGGACAATGACGAAGTTGCCCCGTCCGCCGGGCTTGAAATCACCGACCACAAGTTCATTTCGAGCCCTGATGGCAATACGATCAAAGTGCAATACATCCGACCGGACAATGACGGGGTTTTGCCTTGTGTGTACTACATCCACGGCGGTGGAATGCAGTCGATGTCCTGCTACGACGGCATGTACCGATCGTGGGGACGCATCATTGCAGCGCAGGGGGTTGCCGTAGCGATGGTGGATTTTCGCAACTGTGTAACCCCCTCATCCGCACCCGGGTTGCACCGTTCCCCGCCGGATTGAATGACTGTGTTTCCGGTGTGAAATGGCTGCACGAACATGCCGATCAGCTGCGCATTGATACTACACATATTATCGTTGCAGGAGAGAGCGGTGGCGGTAATCTCACTTTGGCCACCGGCCTTAAGCTGAAACAGGACGGCGATATGAGCCTGATACGCGGTCTGTATGCCCTGTGCCCATACATCGCCGGAATCTGGCCGCAGGATCACTTGCCTTCGTCTATAGAGAACAACGGAATTCTGCTCAGCCTGCACAGCAACCGGGGCGCCATGGCCTATGGCATCGATGCGTTTAACGAAAAAAATCCACTTGCCTGGCCTGGCTTCGCAACAGAGGAAGATGTGAAGGGATTAGTGCCTGCTGTCATCAGTGTCAACGAATGCGATCCCCTCAGGGACGAAGGAATCGAGTTCTATCGAACACTGCTGCGAGCAGGTGTACCCGCACAGTGTCGTCAGGTGATGGGGACTATTCACGGAACCGAGATCTTTTCCATCGCCTGCCCGGACATCAGCCGCGAAACTGCAGGCAGCATCGCGCAGTTCTGCCGGGAAGCATAATGGGCATCAAGTGGATATCAAGCGAGCAGACCGGTGCTCAAGACTTCCGCATAGAAAGTGACAACCGGCCAATTACCGGTGCACTGTGGCTACCTGAATCCGTTACCGATCAAACGCCCCTGGTGTTGTGTGGACACGGCGCATCAGGCGACCGATATCAAACGCCAATTCCACACCTGGCCAAACGTTTCACACTTGAGGCCGGTTGTGCAGTAATTGCGTTAGACGGACCTGTCCACGGCCTGCGTCAGGTTGGACCTGGAGGACGCGAAGCGCTGGCAGTGGAGATGCAACGTCCCACATACATCGACGATATGGTTTCGGAATGGCTGGTCGCTTTCAGCGAAATACGCCGCGCCCATGGGTTAAACGGACCCACCGGCTACTTTGGATTATCCATGGGAACGATCTTTGGCCTGCCGCTTCTTGCGCACGGAGGAATAGACTTTGCCGCTTCCGCAATCGGTCTCGCAGGGTCAACCCGTGCTGGACGCAACTTTGGTGAAAGACTGTTGGCAGACGCGGCCAAGGTCAGCCACCCGGTGGCATTCCTCATGCAGTTGGAAGATGAACTGTTCGACCGCGATGGTTACCTGGCGCTGTTCGATGCCCTGGCTTCAACCGACAAGAGGTTACATGCGAACCCCGGGTTGCATCCCGAAGTACCCGCGGAGGAGATTGCCTACGTATTCGAATTCCTACAGGCTCGACTGAATGGCACTGGGGAGCGCCGCATCGTTAATCCATTGGCGGAGTAGGTGCAATTTATAAGCAACCCAGCGTCCCAGCCTAATCATAGCCATAAACAAATACCATAATTGTCGGAATATGTAACAATGAATAACAAATCTCGCTGTATCAGGTTATATCTTTATTTGTGCATCAATAGTTCGGATACCAAGGATGACAGAATTTAGCAAATCTTCCGCGACGACATTTCCACTTCAAATTTTCTTGTATCTACAGGAATTACAATAATGCGAGTTCCGACCTGGGGTGGAAATATAACGGATGAGAAAAAAGTAAGGCTCAATAAAGTTATTGAAACCGAAATCCACCCGAAATTCGCAAAACTAGAATATACAACGATTTTGTTGCTTACATGAAAGCGGAGTCCGAATTACAGACTCATTCACCAAGATACTTTAATACTTTTGGAATGTTGTGCCTTAACCATTACGAATTTAATAATGATCATGAATTTAAAAATAACCGGATTCTGGAATTAGGGGGCATGAGTCCAATTTCAACTTTCCTGTCCAGAACTAACGATTGCTGCAAAACCAATACGGATTTGCGATATTCAATTGATTACGAAGACAAGAGTTTCGATTATGTTCTTTCTTTTGAAGTTTTCGAGCATATAAACGATAAAGCCAGTGATTCGATAAATGATGTTGACCTTTTTCGAGAGTCTGGAATACGAGAGATATCATCCGAGGTAGTGCGGGTACTCAAACCAGGAGGCAAACTTATTGTTACCACTCCGAATCCAAATTCCTTCAGGTCGTTGGAGAATCTTCTGTCGGGACAATCTCCAATGATATTTCGACCACATGTTCGCGAGTACACGAAGAATGAATTGTGTGATTTTTTTAGAGATTTAACACTCAATTATTATGAAACATCCTTTAGTTTCTTCATGTTGTCCGATAGAAGTAAAGAGAAGTGGGTAAAAATTTTTTGCGAAAACAACTGGCCACTGCAGCATCGGGGTGATGACCATTTCATGGTTTTCTCAAAAAATGAATAGGTACTTAATGTAATTAAGTTGATAGATGACGTTTACGCTTTGTGCCTCCGAATCTAGTCACCTGGTGGAATAAACCACCTTTCCCCATGCAGTATTAATGGAGTAGAGTATAATAGTAATTACTTCTCGTGCAGCTCAGGTTTCACAGGCTGGACATGGAAGAATCCTATCAACTGTTTACTGCCCCGGCTCAAGTCCACCAGATGAACCGGGATTTCATTCTGCTTGGAAGAGGCCTGTCTAACCTGTCCCATGGACAAGCTCATGGTGATTAAATTCCGGTCACCATGCACAGAAGTTCTGGCTTCCTCAGAACCGAAGTAAATCGCGTAGGGATGTGTATCTATCTCTTCAAAACGAAACCACATCGATGATTTTCCGTTGGGTTGCAGGTTAAAACCCTCACCGGACACACCAGACTGCGGGCCCCAACCGTTAACTTGCGCAATAAACGACACCCTTAAGTCGTCAATGGGTCCTTTGGTAGCAGGTTCTTTAATCAATCCGCCACTTTCCCGGAACAGGAATGCAATCGCGGCTAACTGGCATTCTGTTCTGGCTAACTGCCACCCGTCAATCTGACAAAAGTCCCCATGAACAAAATCCTGTTGCACTCTATGCCGTATTCCAACTTGCAGATCGCCACTGACATCGGCAAGAGAATTCATCATTTCAGTTTTCAGGAGTTCAAAAGTTGTATCAGTTTGCTTGCCCTTAATCTCGAGATATTTCTCTCCCAAATCTGCTGAAAAGTGGCCTGCAGCAATGAACTCTTCAAGCATTTGATCAGGCTTGGTGACAAGGTCATCACCTGGAATGGATCGATAGACAGAGAAAACGGCTGCAGTCGCTGTGGCGCTGCCTGCCACCAGAAGAAATTTGCGGCGACTTACGTTAAGCATTCACCACCCCCGTTTTCTGGCGAAGGTGAGAAGCTAGCCTGAGACTCAAGGCAACGATGGTCATTGTCGGATTGGCAAACCCGAACGTTGGAAAAACAGACGAGCCCAACACGTACAGGTTTGCAACGTCATGACACCGCAGAGTAGAGTCAACAACTCCATAATCCGGGTCGGCGCTCATTCGAGTTGTACCCAGGTGATGCGCTCCATAAGTACCTGGCTGATGCTTGTTCTTGACGAGTTTGTAGTTAGTTTTGAACCTGCCGCCCACCATCCCAATCGTAGAACCCAGGAATGCGCACATTCGCTCTACAGATTCAAAATCGAAAGCATTGATCTGCCAGTTCAAGGCAATTCGCGGTACCCCGTATATATCCATTTCGTTGGTCAAGGTGATTCTACTCTCTGGATTCGGCGAATTTTCCATCCGAAACAGCACTCTGAATTTATGGGTATTCTTCCCTGTCAGCCAATTCAACTGATTTTTTACACCTGTGCCATAAACGTTCAGAGGTATGCTCGAACGACGGTCAATCACAATCCCGGCATTGGGTAGCTTCAGTTCTCTAAGCGTTTCATCCGAAAGGGAAAGATGGGGTATTATCCTGAGGGATTGATTATTCTTACTGATGCTCTGGAGAAAGTAGCGATTGTCGAAATCCAGCAATGCTGTACCAGCTGTATGTCCGAGATGATCTGCAAAACACCGCCCAACGAAATCGCTGCTGTTTGCAATTTCAGAAAATAGAAGTGTGCGTGCGTTCTCGATAGCCCCCATTGCGAGCACGTGATATTCAGCAGAGACATGAAATTGCGAACCGTCAGATGTCTTAATCAACGATTTGTCGAGGTCACCACCGGTAACCATCAACCGGGCTAAAGTTGCATCCAGAAAACATTCTATGTCTTCTGCTTCTTCAATTTCTTGACGGTACCGTACCCCGAATCGCGTCGGTGGACTGAATAGAAAGTTCTTTACCACATACGCCGGATGAGAATGATGAAGGAACCCTGCGTAGCCGAAATCATGCTCAAATGCCTTCAGACCCAGGCCACCAGAAGGAACTTCACAAACGTCCATAGCCGCTTCCAGGTATGGGTCTAATTCTTTTCGTGGAATCGGCCACCCACTGAGATGGATGTAAGGACGAGTGGAAAAATCGTATGCATCAAGAGGTCTGCAATATCCTCCCCAGTGATTGGAAGTGCCTCCAAAATACCGCAAGCGGGTATTTGCAACATCGTAGGGACGACCCAGGCTTTGGCCTCTGTATGGATGTAGTTCCAGATCCATCGGCGGGATTGTCACTCCTCCGGCTTCAAAAAGTCCGATTCTCAGACCAGCATTGGACAACGACAACGCCAGCGAAATACCGGCTGGTCCCGCGCCGTAGATCGCAATATCGTAGGTCAAATTACGGTGGTTCTGACTGACATTTGAAAATATCAATTATTCCTCACACGAATGTATGTGTCGTTTGAAGCAATGAATAGATGTGGATAGTCTGACGAATCTGATCACTCATTCTGGTTCAAGTTGAGCACTTCCTCACCATGAAGCCTGAATAGTGATGCTTGCTCAAGTTTACCTATTGGATCTCAGTATAACCAGAATCAGTTTTTCCTATAATCCAGGTAACTGTTGGAAAGACGTGTTGTAGCTGACCAGTGTCCTTTGTGGATTCTGATACAGGATCATCGGAATTGAATTTGACTGTAGGACAACTTAAAACGCATGGAATACTATGCAGTGTCTGCACCCGCCTTCACCGGAAATACTTCAAAGGGTTGCGGAATATAGACTTCTTTATCCCACCAGGAACAGAGAGGAGTTTTTTAGGTCTCATCAAATATTGACCACCCGTTGGTTTTACAGCTTCCTCTTGAATGCAGAGATTATCGAGCATCAAAATCACCTCAAACAATGCACGCGTATCTTCATTTTCCAGAAAAGCCGCTCTGGTTCCTGGTGGGATAACACGTTGCATGAATGCATTAAATTCAACGCGCCATTCAATTGTGAACCATTTTTCGAATACCGGGATAATTTCTGCTGATCGAATACATTCAAAAGGTGATCCAAGTTTTCCAGGAATTGCACGTTCAATTTTATTAACGATTCGTCCATTTATTTTATTATGGTGAAATTTTTCAGGCAGGATATCCAGAACCTGATTCATTAAATCGAGTCGCTTCTGGTCGTGTTGACCTTGCGATTCTCCAACAAAATCGTGAATCCATAGATAGCCATCCGGTTTAAGAGATTTCCAGATTTGTTCTGCAAGGTGCTCAAGATGCAAGACATGATGTAGTATCGTTTGGGTGACCGCCAAATCATATGCCTGTGTTGGAAGCTCAACATAGTTAAGATCAGCCACCTCATAGGTAATTGGCAGGTCTTTCTCTTTAGCAATCGCTTTGGCGCTGGCGATGGCTCCTTCTGCTATATCGACGCCATGGAAACTCTCACAAACCCCTGCATCAATCAGTTCCCGTTCCAGCCTGCCCGCTCCACACCCCAACGTCACGCCATTACTGAATTTTAAATCGCGCTCTCGAGTCTGTCTCACCAGAGTACTTTGGTGTCGTCCTACATATAGCTCACGACTCGCCTCTCTATCGACCGCACTGGCATCTGATGTTTCCAGGTTTGGAAGCAAACTGCTCCATACCTCAGATTCCTTTGAAGCCATTTCCTCATAGACGCTTCGATCTTCCATCGCACGGCGTACGATTTCGAGAGGCTCCTCTTCTGACATATGCTGATATCCTGTTTTTATGGATCATCAAACCCTTGGCAACTGTATGCAATTCTTTTGACCATTGCAAAGACCAGGTGGCGTGGCAAGATGGCTGCCGAGAGACAATCCTGTTTAAAATGGAAGAAGATACAGACTGCAAAGCTTCTCGCTGATCACTGACAGGCAGTAACTGCTTTGAACTCGCTGGACTATGCAAGTCAGACAGTGTGGTGTTTGGAGGATTTCGGGAGAAAGCGACAGGAGATTGACGATGAGTCTGGTAACTCCATTAAAAGTTGGGAAACTCCAGCAGGCGCTACATGTGAAAGCGAAGGCAGAACCCGAGTTTCGCTTCTATCAACTCTAGCCAGGGGAAGAGTGGGAAACATCAAGTTGCCCGTCAGCCCCAACAAGGAGTCCTCGGTACATAAAGGTAGATACGCGAACTGACTTCGAGTGGCGTGAATGCAGGAGATACCTCATGCAGAAAAATGTAAACTTAAGATTTCAACAAAGATAGATCCATGATTAAACCGCATTTTTTTATAGAAACTAGTAAATCCGTCGATGATTTAACCTTTGAGCTTAAAAAATATGAGCCATGGAGAATTGGGATCAGTTTTTCCAATGGTCTTAATACGAAAGATTTCGAAACTATCGAACCTTTTGCCTACGTACCTCTCCAGAAGTTGAAGATGATTATGGAGCATGGTGGTGAAGATTGGTTCCACAACAAGCGTGTATTAGATATCGGTTCAAACATTGGATACAACTCGATCACCTTAGCTAATCTGTATGGTTGCAAGGTTACTGGCTTGGAAGTCAGTCAACCGAATATTGACCGGGCTGAGTTGATTGCTGGTTGGTGTGATGCTGACGTTGAATTCATCAAAGGAGATGCAGTTATATACTCAGAACCTGAGCAATATGACCTGATTTTGCATTTAGGCACTCTTTATCACCTACCTGATCCAGTAATGGCGCTAAAAAACAGTGCTCATAATCTAAAAAACGGCGGTAAGCTGTATATCGAAAGTGCTATTTACAATGGTGATGAAGACGAAGCGTGTCTGTTTATTCATGGAATGGGAGGTGATAAGACCAACTATTGGGCGTTGAGTCCCAGTGTAATCGAAACGATTCTTTCGGATAACGGCTTGGTAAACATCCAGCAGATTAAGGATTTTAAGATAAAACTATACGAAGAGACACGAATGTCGCGAGGAATATTCTATGCGGAAAAGTAAGGACGGGTGGGGTCGGAGAGGACGGGTGGGGTCGGAGTAAAGTGCCGGAGTAAAGCTCATAATGCTACAGGTATGGTTTAGCCGAATATTTCTGCTGAATAGCCACTTATAGTTGTACCCAGCCAGGGCATCAGAGCCTCCGTGATGTTTAACTCAGGGAATAAGTAAACTGTCCCCCGATTTCGCAATATTCTCCAGTTGATCTAGCAGATCGTGAGCAAACGATGAGTTAGTGTTTAGCGTCACTCTTATTACGTCCTACAGATACCTGACCTGATTATCCATAATGTTCCTGTCAAGAATTTCCAGCATGTGATGTCGGATTAGTGGCTAGAGTCAAATACATCTTCAAGCGTTTTGGCGTCAAGCACTTTTTCCGCCCAGTTCTCCAACTCTGTTGACGAAGCTTCGCTTAGCTTCTCGGTGATCTCGGGAGTTAAGACACCGAATCGACGTTGCAGTTGTCGTTCCAGGACCGTGCGTTCGCCTTCCTGTCTGCCTTCTTGTCTACCTTCTTGTCTACCTTCTTGTCTGAGATATTCTGCGTATCCTGCCATGTTGGGTTTGTCCTCCAGATATTGCTGTCGCCATTGCTGTAACTCATTATCGGTAAGTTCGGTATAGATGTCGATGAATTTGAGATATTTGGCCTGCTTGACCCGGTCCGTCTCCAGTGCCAGAAGACCATGGTATGCCTGATCAAAGACCTCTTTCTTCTGATCTGCCGGGTATCGCATATTCGGCAGGTTTAAACGCGCCACCAGATTATCGCTTTGCTGCCAGCGCTCGTACGGGATGTCTTTCAGTTTACAGCTCAGGTACTCAAAGGTGAGAAAGCGTTTGTACTCGTCGCCCACAGCCAGGAATGCTGGCGCTGAGCCAGCTTCACCCAGAAAAATTACCACCGGCACCACGCGATCTGTATTATTCAACTCAACGAGGTCAATGCAATAATGAGCCAGTCGGTGTATCGAGAAATGGCGCGGGTCAGTTTCTTCTTCTATGGCGAACAGTACTGTCTTACGGCGGCCATCTGTCCAATCCACCTGCAGCGGCACATCCAGTTCCCGGTAATGTGCGCCCGGATGTTGCTGCAGTTGTTCCTGCCGTAAAGGGGTGAATTCCACCTGGTCATCTGGCAAGGGTGCATGGTTGGGAGCAAAGAAAGACAGAGCATCCCGTGGATAATCCAGAATCAGGTTCTTGAAGTTCTGATCGTGACTGATTCTGTTTGCCATGGCAGTGCCCGGTGTTTGCTGGTCTGTAAGGATCAGACAAATGCTGGCAAACGGGCTATGGCAAAATGCCTAAGAAGCAGTAAGAAGATTACCTTTTGCAAATTAGTATTTTCGTTTGCCAGTATGGAGTGTTACTGAGACGTATGGGGTCGGAATACAGTGCCAGGGCATCAGAGCCTCCCGCGATGTTTAACTCAGGAAATAAGTAAACTGTCCCCCGATTTCATACGCTGATGCAAAGTCTGCAAGCTGTTTACGGAAATGTCCTGACCATGGCGAAGGGCGGCAATACTGGCCCGGCCACCGGCCATGGTGGTCGTGTAGCAGACCTTGTGTTGCAATGCTGTCCGCCGGATCGTGAACGAATCCGCAATGGCCTGTTTTCCCTCGGTGGTATTAATGATGAAGTCAATTTCCTGATTCTTCAGCATGTCAACCACATGGGGCTGGCCTTCCAAAACCTTGTTCACAAATTTTACCGGTATACCAGCCTCGCTGATGATGCGGGCAGTCCCGCGGGTTGCGACAATTGTGAACCCCAGATCAAGAAGATCACGGGCAATTTCTGCCAATTGATCTTTGTCGGCATCACGAACGCTCAAAAAAGCACAGCCTCCTTCTGGAATGGTATCGGAAGCAGCCGTTTGCGCCTTGCCGTAGGCTTCACCAAAAGACTCACCGGTGCCCATCACCTCGCCGGTGGACTTCATCTCCGGTCCAAGGATGGGATCAACACCAGGGAACCGGCCAAAGGGGAATACGGCTTCTTTCACATTAAAGTAATCAGGTACTATCTCATTCAGAAATCCCTGTTCTTTCAGGCTGCTGCCTGCCATGCATCTGGCCGCAATTTTGGCCAGGGAAATACCAATGCACTTGGAGACAAATGGTACCGTCCGTGATGCCCGTGGATTGACCTCCAGCACGTAAACATCATCTTTTTGCACGGCAAGCTGTACATTCATCAATCCCACGACACCAAGTTCCAATGCCATCTTGGTGACCTGATCCCGTATCTCGTTGAGGAGGTCTTCACTCAGACTGTAGGGTGGCAGTGAACAGGCCGAATCGCCTGAATGTACCCCCGCTTGTTCAATGTGCTCCATGATCGAACCAATTACGACACGTTCACCATCGCATACCGCGTCTATGTCCACTTCGATAGCCAGGTCCAGAAACCGGTCCAGCAGCACCGGGGAGTCGGAAACTGTCATGGCTTTGCGCATGTAAGTCAGCAATTCTGTATCGTCATAGACAATTTCCATGGCGCGGCCGCCCAATACATAGGAGGGTCTGACAACCAGCGGATAACCTATTTCGGCAGCAGCAAGGATACTTTCTTCTTCATTCATTACCGTTTTATTCGGCGGCTGAAGCAAGCCCAGTTTCTTGATCATGCCCTGGAAACGCTCACGATCTTCCGCCCGGTCGATGGCATCCGGTGATGTTCCGATTATAGGCACTCCCGCTGCCTGCAGCTCATTTGCCAGTTTCAATGGTGTCTGTCCGCCGAACTGGACAATCACTCCCTTTGGCTTTTCCAGATCTACAATTTCAAACACATCTTCAAATGTCAGCGGCTCAAAATACAATCTGTCAGAAGTGTCGTAGTCAGTGGATACGGTTTCCGGATTACAATTGATCATGATGGTTTCATAGCCGTCTTCACGCATGGCCAGGGCTGCGTGTACACAGCAATAGTCAAACTCAATGCCTTGACCGATCCTGTTAGGTCCTCCACCAAGCACCACGATCTTGTCTCTGTTATCCGGCCTGGCTTCGCACTCATCCTCGTAGGTTGAATACATATATGCCGTGGTGGATTTAAATTCTGCGGCGCAGGTATCCACACGACGAAAAACCGGCCTGACACCCAGTTCCAGCCGTCTTGCTCGCACCACTGCCTCCGACTCGTCCAGCAATACGGCAATTCTGGCATCAGAAAATCCATGTTGTTTGACTGCAAACAGCGTGTCTCTGCTCATGTCGGATAATGAGTGGGAAGCAATCCGTGCCTCCTGCCGGACAAGATCCTCAATTTGAACCAGGAACCATGGATCGATGCCGGTAAGTTCCTGCACCTCGTCAATAGTCATGCCATGGCGCATTGCATCCGCTACATACCGGATTCTGTCGGCACCCGGAACACGTAATTCCTTGTGCAGGATGACTTCCCATCCACCTGTTTGGCTGAGAATAGGGGTCAGGCCATCCGTTCCCGTTTCCATACCGCGCAGCGCTTTCTGCAAAGACTCCTGGAATGTTCTGCCTATTGCCATGACTTCACCAACAGACTTCATCTGGGTCGTCAGCAGATTTTCCGCCTGGGGGAATTTCTCAAAAGTAAAGCGGGGTATCTTGGTGACCACATAGTCAATCGACGGTTCAAACGATGCCGGGGTCACACCGCCGGTGATTTCATTTGAGAGTTCATCCAGGGTGTAACCGATGGCCAGTTTTGCAGCAACCCGGGCAATAGGAAATCCGGTCGCTTTCGATGCCAGTGCGGAAGATCTGGAAACCCGTGGATTCATTTCTATTACCACCAGACGGCCTGTATCCGGCTCTACCGCAAACTGCACGTTAGACCCACCGGTTTCCACTCCAATGGCACGCAATACTTCCAGGGAAGCATTGCGCATAATCTGATATTCCTTATCGGTCAGCGTCTGCGCCGGCGCGACGGTGATTGAATCGCCGGTATGAATCCCCATTGGATCCAGGTTCTCGATTGAGCACACGATGATGCAGTTGTCGTTTTTGTCCCGAACAACCTCCATCTCGAATTCCTTCCAACCCAGCAGGGACTCGTCAATCAGTAATTCGTTGGTCGGGGACAGATCCAGTCCCCGTGTACAGATTTCAATAAAGTCTTCATGGTTGTAGGCCACGCCGCCGCCTGTTCCACCCAGGGTAAAGGATGGACGTATGACACAGGGGAAACCCAGGCGTGCATGTACCTGTTTTGCCTCCTCCAGAGAATGCGCAATGACGCTCCTGGGAGTCTCAAGCCCGATTGCTTTCATGGTTCTGTCAAACTGCTGCCGGTCCTCGGCTTTGTCGATCGCTTCTTTTGTGGCTCCGATCAACTCTACCCCGTATTCTCGCAATACGCCTTCCCTGGCAAGGTCAAGAGCGCAATTGAGCGCGGTCTGGCCACCCATGGTGGGCAGCAGGGCATCCGGCTTTTCCTTCTCTATGATATTGGCGACATGTCGCCACTGGACCGGTTCTACATAGGTTGCATCCGCCATTGCGGGGTCGGTCATGATGGTGGCAGGATTGGAGTTCACCAGTATTACCCGGATACCTTCTTCTCGCAGGGCTTTGCAAGCCTGGGCGCCGGAATAATCAAATTCGCAGGCCTGACCGATGACTATTGGACCGGCGCCTATAATCAGGACACTCTGGATGTCTTCTCTCTTTGGCATGGTTCAGCCTTGTTTTCTCTCGGACATCAGATCAATAAAATGATCGAAAAGGGGCGCTGCGTCATGAGGCCCCGGACTGGCCTCCGGATGGCCCTGAAAGCCGAATGCCGGACTTGTTCCAAGTTCAATACCCTGTAGCGAGTCATCGAACAATGAACGATGGGTCACTGTTACCCCTGATGGCAGATCACGATCATCTATGCAGAATCCATGATTCTGACTGGTGATCAGTACCGTACCGTCCAGCAGATTCTTCACCGGATGATTCGCTCCATGATGACCGTGATTCATCTTTCTGGTCGGGAACCCCGCGGCAAGTCCAAGCAATTGAAGCCCAAGACAAATCCCGAAAACCGGGATGTCAGTTTTTAGAAATTCGGCTATTGCTTTGATGGCGTAATCACAGGGTTCCGGGTCTCCGGGTCCATTGGACAGAAAGATGCCATCCGGATCGTGTGCCAGGACCTCCTCAGCGGGAGTCATTGCCGACACCACGGTCAATTCACATCCCCGGTCAACCAGCATCCGCAAAATGTTTCTCTTTGTACCAAAGTCATAGGCCACCACATGAAACCGGGGTTTGGCCAACTGCCGGTAACCCTGACCCAGTTGCCAGGTACCCTCACACCATCGATAGGGCTTGTCTACGGTAACTTCACGTGCCAGGTCCATGCCTTTGAGACCCGGAAATGATTTCGCCAGAGAAATGGCACGGGCAATCTGATGTTCATCAGTATCCTCCCCTGCAACACTCTCCCCAGTAACACTCTCCCCAGTAACACTCTCCCCAGTAACACTCTCCCAGGAAAGAATACAGCCGTTCTGTGCTCCTTCTTCACGTAATACCCGAGTCAGTTTCCGTGTATCCACACCGGCGATAGCCACTACATTCCGCTGTTTCAGGTAATCCGAAAGGGATATCTGATTCCGCCAATTGCTGGCGGGCAGCGGTTTATCTCTAATCACAAGGCCCTGGGCCCAGATCGCCGTCGATTCCTCATCTTCCTGGTTGATACCGGTGTTGCCTATATGGGGATAGGTAAATGTGACTATCTGTTTTGCATACGAAGGGTCCGTAAGAATCTCCTGGTATCCGGTCATCGCGGTATTGAAAACCACCTCGCCCACGGCCTCTCCAGGAGCGCCAATGGCGACACCTTCAAAAACCATTTCGTTCTCGAGTGCGAGTAACGCTCTATCGGTCAAGCGGCAACCTCCAGGTCAACAATTCGGGAATCCAAAAAAAAGCGAGATGGAATCAGATTCCGTCCCGCTTTCAATTTCGAATACACAGGGATGTCATATTGGGCTCGTATTCTAAATCAAGCCCCGGTTGGTTTCCAGCAAAGAACGTCCTGATTGGCTTTCCATTGTCGGGTCACGCCTAATATGAAGAAGAGTCACCTGTTCACGTACCCATGGACCGGAGATTCAGGACATCCTGCATGTCGAACAGTCCGGATGATTGACTGGCAACAAATACAGCCGCCCGGAGTGCTCCCATGGCAAAGTTCATTCTGCTCTGTGCACGATGTGTGATTTCCACACGTTCGCCTTCCCCCGCAAACAGTACGGTATGTTCACCCACTATATCTCCGCCCCGGACTGAATTATAACCAATGGTTTTTCGATCACGTTCTCCGGTAAATCCCTCCCGGCCATAGACCGCCACTTTTGATATATCCCTGTTCAGTTTTCCGGCGATGACCTCACCGAGTGTGACCGCTGTTCCGGATGGTGCATCCACCTTATGCCGGTGATGCACTTCCGTGATCTCAATATCCACATCATCACCCAGGATGGCGGCAGCAACCTCGGCAAGCTTGAAGGTAACATTTACCCCAACGCTGAAATTTGACGCATGAACAATGGGGATGGTCTGCGCTGCCTGCCTTACCTGAGCCCTTTCCGATTCGTTGAGTCCAGTGGTCCCTATCACCATTTTACGGTTATTGGCAAGGCAGATGCTGACGTTCTCTACCGCTGACGGTGCAATGGTGAAATCGATGAGAATTTCAAAACTGCCGCAAACTGAATCCAGATCGTCCGTAACAATAATACCGTTGCTACCGGTCCCGGCAATCTCTCCCGAATCAGCACCGATACCCGGGTGACCGGACTGCTCAATGGCAGCTACCAGATTTAGTTCTTTAGAGTCAGACAGTGCCTGAATCAGGTTTTTCCCCATTCTGCCTGCCGCACCCGTTAATGCCACATCCAACATCATAACCCTCCTTGACTGCCAGTCTGAACAGCCTCCAGACAGGTGTCCTGGTCGATTTCCTGTCCAGCGTACTGAAATCCTCTCTGCCTCCTGAGAAACAAAATATTTCTAAACCCAGGTTACAGGGTGGCCACCCCGTATGATGCTAACAAACTCACACGATATCCGACAGTCAGAGCCTTGTCGAATATGAAATGGCCTTGAACAATACGGTTGACTCTAATATGAAATGGCTCTGAACTAAGACGCTAACGCCCCTTTTGTTCATGATAGGAGAATGAAAACCATCAGAATGGGGCTTGCCCGAAGACCCCGGGGCGAACGCCGCCAGGATGACTGTGCCGGCGTTCTCCGATGGAGTCGAGTCAGCAGCTTGTGTCAGAAATCATAAGACAACTCAAAGAACCAGACCCGACCCCTGATATCGACCCGTACCGGGTCGAAGGGCTTGCCGAAGTGGTTGAGCGTAAAGGGAAAATCGGCGTCAAAGATATTTCTTCCGCCTGCTCTTACAAACAAGCCGTTGTCCCAGCGATAGGTTGCGGACAGATCGATCGTATAACGGCTCTCCACCGGCTGATCCCCGATGCAGCAGTTTGCATTGTTCAAATAAGCCGGCGTGTAATCGTAAAACAGATTTACCGTCATCGGGTCCCTTGTCCACTCAAGCTGCGCCTTGATTTTTCTCTTGTTGACGCCGTATGACGTCCCGATTAATCTGACCCTTTCGGTGCCTGGGGCTGCCTGATCAAACATATCCTCGACGAAGTGATAGTCAATGCTGGGCCTGAAGGAACCGAAACGTCGGGTATCAAATTGCCAGGATATCTGCAGATCCCAGGTCCTGCTTTGGCTGCGGCTAATGTTCATGGGCATGATATAGTGTTCGAGTAGCCGGCCTGTGGAGTCACGCACGAAAAAGGGAAGATTGCCATAAACCTCCGCCGGCAAGAGCGAACTCAGCTCCCGACTGTCGGCGATGCGATCCCGGAAATCGATCAACGAATAATCCAGCGCGATTGTAAAACCGCGCGCAAAGCCCGGCCGCCACTCGAAACCATAGGCAAGATTATCCGAGTACTCGGGCTTTACATTGGGATTTGAGCCGATCTCAAGATAAGCTCTCACCCAATCGCCTTTAAGGGGGTCATATGTCAGACCGTTCACCCATCTTGAAGTATGATCGCCGAAAAGTTGGCTGACGGTAGGCGCCCGGATGCCTTGGTCAAATGACCAGCGAATCGAAAAGGTATCCGTAGGCTTCCACCTGAAGCCATAGCCCAGGCTGGTGTGGGCAAAGTTGGCTTTGCCCAGTATCGGGTCATCGTTATCGTCCCAGTCCACCGCCCCCTCGACCGTATAGTCGTCACGCCGCACAGACGCCGTGAGGACAAGCGATCGGAAGCCGGTTCGGGAATTTTCGGCACCGAAAACGGGAACTGACAATTCTCCAAAATAGGCGTTCAGCTTGCGGTACGGCTTCGCGAGGCCGATATTCACCACGTTGATATTTCGCCCATCCCTGGCTCGATCTACATCGGTATTTTTTCCGTTCCGGACTTCTCCACCCAGGACAAAGCCGACCGCCCCAGCAGGTAGGTTGAAGAATCTGCCACTCAGGTGGGCCTCGGTTTTGGTGACTTCCGTGCCACGCCTCGTGGATTGATTGATGCCGTACATTTCTGCAATAGTGGGGTTTTGTCCTGTCCCGTCTCCAAACAGGTTGATCGCCTCGTGAGGGTCCGAGCTGGAAAGATATTTCGACACGCGCGTAGTGTGTTCCTCATCGGCAAGAGGACCGCGCACGTCATGAGTCATCATATATTGGTACCTGTCGGCCTTCGAGTTCGAATTCATCCAATCAACGGAAAGCCTGAGATTCTCGCTGAAGGCAAAGTCGAACCCGACTAATATCCGGTCACTTACGGTGGTTGAGGACTGCTCCGGCGGTTGAATGAGGCCGAGATCTATTTCGGTCTGAGGGTTGTATTGGACATACACGGTTCGACCGAAATTATTGAACGCATTCGACGCGGGAACTCTGAATGTAAATACGGTATTTCGGGTAAGGCGCGTGATGGTCCGGGCTTTAGTGCGGTAATACTCACCCCACAAGCGCAGCTTGTCGACAAAGGTCTGTTCGATGTTCAGCACGACCGATTGGTCATAGGTGGCGCCGCCTGCGTCCAGATCCGGTTCTTCAATGCCATCCGTTGCGGTAACAGACCGGAAGTCCCCCGGTTGCGCGTTTCTGCCGTCATGACCTTCAGGAAGGATCATGCTGTAGGAACCCAATATCGAAGTGCTGACCAGGGCCGAACGGGGCGCAAAGGGCGTACCGGTAATTTGGTTGACATTGAAATTGTACCGCTGATCACCGCCGAACATGAAGCTCCAGTCCTTTGTGTAAAAGCCGGCCTTTCGAGAGGAATACGGCTTGCTCTCGGTTTGGCTCAGGTTGGCGGAAATGCTTCCGCTGTCCCAGTTGTGTCCGAAGTAGCCGCTGAGTTGCATCTGGTCGGCGCCAGTGCTGCTTCGTTCATTGCGGACCCGGACCTGGCCACCAGCGAAGTCCTTACGGGTGATGATATTGATAATGCCGGCGATGCCGTCCGAACCATAAACGGATGAACCCCCGTTCAGATTGACTTCAATGCGCTCGATCGCTCCGGCAGGCATGTGGCGCAAGTTGACGAAGAAGTCCTCCCGTCCCGCTGCGCCGGCTATGCGATGCCCGTTCAGCAGGACCAGGGTGTTGGCCGAACCGAATCCCAGCAGGTTGGCGGTCGAAATGCCGACCGCCATGGTGCCAAGGTCCAGGATGTCACCATGATGAGGCCAATCCATGTGGGTTGTGTTGTTGATTGTTGTGGAGATTTGCGGAATGGTGCCAATGACATTCTCCACGGAACTGAGGCCGCGCTTTGCAATGTCCTCTGCGGTGATCGTCAGGATGCGTGCCATCAGATCTCCCTCAATCAGACGCGAGCCGGTAACAATCATGTCCTCCATTGGACGCTCGATCGGCCGCTCACCATCCTCGACAGGGGCTTGGGCCTGGACTGCCGTTTCCGGTTCCACGACGTCCTCTTCCTTGACCACTACCAAATTCTCAGAGGCGAATTCGTATGCCAGGCCCGTGCCAACCAACAGGGTTGCCAAGGCGTCCTCAAACCGGTATTCGCCCTTCAGTCCTTCGACCCCGAACTTCTCTCCCGACCCCTCGGAAAGCACGATCTGCACGCCCGAGGACTTTGCCAGTTTTACCAATGCTGAACCGACTTTCTGAGCTTTGATGTCGAGTGTCAGCACCTCGTCGGGCTGCACCGGCGCGCCGGCCGCCGCGAAGGCCAGTACGGCCAATACCAGTACCGGAAACGCTTCCAGTCTAAAGATGCGCAATCGAGTCCTCACAGTCCCGCCTTTCGGTATGTGTTTTTGGTTCAGTTCTCCGCAGACGCGGTAATCACGATCCGGTCGTAGTAACGCACCACTTCGATCGGCAGCACCAACTCCATGCCCTCGAGCGCGGAATCGATCTCATGGACGTTGACCGCCGTGTAAACGTTCAACTCCATAACCGAGGCGTCCTCGATCAGGATCTTCTTGCGCGAGTAGCGATTCAATTCCTTGACCACCTGATACAGCGGCTCCCGGTAGAAACCGAGCATACCGCTACGCCAATCCTGATAGCGATCCATGGACTCGGGCCGAAATGTCGTCAGCTCGTCGGCGCTCAGGTCGAACTCGGCCACCCAGCCTGCCTCTACGCGGCGCTGTCCGGGCGCGGAAATGGGCACCGCCCGACCATCGGTCGAGACCGGCGCGGGAGACGAGGCCGCGTCATCCGTGGAGGCCGCGTCATCCGTGACGGCATGGAATGCGACCGCGCCGTCGATCACCGCCACCTGGTAGCGCTCCGGGCTCTTGCGGATATTGAAGGCCGTCCCGACCGCGGTGACGGACCGTACGCCCAGAACCACCGTGAAGGGACGCCCGGGATCTTCAGTCACCTCAAAATAAGCCTCGCCGCGCTCCAAAACGATCCGGCGAGCCGACCCGCTGTAGTCCACCGCCAACCGACCGCCGGTATTGAGCGTAACCACGCTGCCGTCGTCCAGTTCGACAGTCTGTTGCTCACCGACGCGCGTGATGAAGTGGTTTTGCAGGTGGCTGTCGTCCGGCCCACTCCAGGGCGAGAAATGAGTCAGGGCCGTGCCGACCGCCACCAGCACTCCGGCGGCAATGCCTAGCACCAACCTCCGTTTCGACCTGCGCTCGTGGAGGATCCGGCGGACATCCCGGAGGATCTCCTGATTCTCGCTGTCGTCCGCCAGTGCCTCCATGTCAGCGAGAACTTCCATCGCACCGTGAAACTCCTCCCGATACTTGGGATCCCCCTGCACTCGGGTATGGATCGCCTCCGCTTCGGCTTCCGACAACTGATCGGACCAGATGCGCACCAGCGCATGCTCCACGTCGCCGTCCATGATCTCCCGAAGTTTTCTCAGCACTACGTCTCTCCCGCCCGGTTGATCTTGTCCCGGGCATCACGGATTCGCCGCATCGCCCGCAGCAGGTACCGCTCGACCTGCCGTTCTGTCACTCCCATGTGCGAGGCAATTTCTGCGTAACTCATGTTGCCGAAGCGCTGCAGAACGAATGCCACTCGCCAATTCAGGCGCATGTCCCTAATGACGGCGCGCATGGCTTCCAGTTCCAGTTGTGCCCCGACGATTCGCTCCGGCGTGCGCTCTTCAATTCGTTCGGACTCGACTTCCCCCTGGGTTGCCGCGTAGGCGTAACGAACCCGCAACTTGCGCTTCCTGTCCACAATCATGTTGTTAACCATGGTCAATAGATAAGAACGACCGCTATCGGTCGAATCGGACATCTTTTCCTCCAGCCGGTCCAGGACCATGAGCCGCGCGAAGAGTTCCTGCACCAGATCGTCGATCTGCTCCTGCGGAAACGACCGCCCCCGCAGGAAAAGCCGCAACGCCTGCGCATGGCCATCAAACAATTGCTCGACCAACTGCCTTCGTCCTGGCCTCTTGTGCGGAGCAGAGTCGATGATGTTGTCATTCCGGCGGTTATATGAACGGCTCAACAAAAGCCCCCTCTTTTGGAGAATTACATTGGTGAAAACAAAAAACCAGACTGACGCACTGTTCTGGTGCATTTTCGGCATTCTGGTAGCGTATCGAGTTATGTGGAAAAAAACAAGGTGGTGCGTGGGCTACGCGACAGCCGTGCCGCTTGCGGGGCGAACCCTTGTCTGGAGGGGTATGCCGTTGCACGACGGGTACTGGCGTTAACAGACGGCTGCCCGGTTGGAGATGCTGACGCCGCGGCGTCCCATGCGGATCGGGTTACGATCGTGGGCATTGGTGCAATAACCAAGGCTGATGCCAGTACCTGGATCACCCCATGCAATCTGCCCGCCGGCGCCGCCGTGTCCGAAGGCGGATTCACTGTTGGTATGGCCAAAGCCGCGCAGGTTACGCCTTTTATCACCCGCCACCACAACCCCGAGCGCCCTGCTCACCGGTACGCCGGTCAGCAGGTCAACATACCCCTGGGATATGACTTTACGCGCCATGGCAAGGGTCTCGTGCGTCCACAGGGTCTCGCCCGTGATGCTCTTGCCCGAGATCAGCGCCTGGTAGAGCAGCGCCAGCTCGGCTGCAGACATGAAACCACCCCCGCCCGGGGTCGGTACCTGGCGAATGTCGCTCCGATTGAACGACAGGATGGCCTCCTCTGTCACCTCGGTAACCGGCGGTTCGGGAACACCGAGCCTGGCATAGTCCTCCGACGTCAGCGGATCTCCCGTATGACAGCAGTCCACCACACGGTCGTGCTCGGTAACCGGCAGACCTACCCACAGGTCTGGCAACCCCAGGGGCTCGGCGATGCGTTCGCGGACGAAAGCATCGTATGGTCTGCCCGAGAGTCGCTCAATGATCTCGGCAATGACCCACATGCTGGAGGTCGGGTGATATTCGAATCGATCACCAACAGGCCAATTGAGCCTCCATTGTTCGAAACGTTCTAAACGCCGTTTATAGTCAAACCAGTCGGTGGGCCGAAACGGCGCGCTTGGAAAGCCGGAGGTGTGTGTAAACAGTTGCTCTATAACGACGGCGTCCTTGCCATGGCTGCCGAACTCGGGTATTACGTCGATGACCTTCCTGCTGGTATCCAGTTTTCCCTCCTGAATGAGCAGCCAGGCTGCCGCCGAGGTGATGGCCTTGGTTGCGGAAAAAATGCAAAACAGGGAATTGTTGTCGGCGTCACCAAATGTCTCGAAGCAAACCAGCCTTCCATCTTTGGCAAGCGCCACCTGTGCAGCCGGCAACAGTCCCTCGTCGACCTCCTGTCGGGCGCGAGCGACCAGCGACGCAAGCTTGTCCTCGTCGATACCGGCATCCCGGGGTTCGACCATGAAGCGTTCCAGTTCTGCGCGCATAGGTTTCTTCCAACCATGAAAAGGCGTCAAGAATACTCGATTGTGGATCGCGGCAACAGGCTCCAGACAAATATCGCAACGTTAGACCGTTACCGGGAGAAGGAACTTTCTAAAGGGAGTCCTGAAACTCGAGAAATGTTTCCAGTGCCAGATCAGGATGCTCGAGGATCGAGTTGTGGCCAACGGCGGGAAATTCCACCAGTTTTGCATTCGGCGCCGTCCTGGCGATAACCCGGGACGAAACCAGGTTGGGGTCCTCACTTCCCGTACCGATCAACACTGGCATTGTGAGTTTGTCTATCACCTTCGACAGGTCGAATTTACGTAGTGCCTTAGCGACTGAACTGGCTGCTTCCGGATGTTTATGGACATTGAATCCCTTTGCGGCTTTCATGGTTTTGATGCCCAGTTTCCTGCGTTCTTCCGCGGCGCGGATCGAACCTTCGCGCTGTGCCGGTTGATCGGGCAGGTCTGTGTTGGCGGCATATAATGCCGCGGATATGACTCTGTCCGGGTTAAACGCACAGAACACGATGTTGGGACGGGTTCCCCAGGACTGCGACCAGACGTGGCAGCGTTCGATGCCAAGATGATCAAGCACGTCGCAGGCATCCTGTGCATATTGTTCCAGGGTGTATTGGGCAGGGTCGGCGGCCGGTGAGCTTTCTCCCCAGCCACGTATGTCAATACGCACCACCTGGAAGCGCTCGCTCAGTACGGGAATGTAATGATCCCAGACACGTACCGTACAACTGCCCGGTGGCCAGAGCAGCAGTGCGGGATTGTCTGCACTGCCATCGATTTCCACATGTAGTGTTGCGCCATCAACTTCAACTTCCATCAGTCAGTCCCTCAAAAAATTTCTTTACACCCTTGAACCATGAGGTCTGTCTGGGTGATTGTCTATCGCTGCTTGTACTGGCAAATTCACGAAGCAGTTCCTTTTGTTTTTTGGACAAATTCACAGGCGTCTCGACGGCAATACGACAATACAAATCCCCAACACTACCACCACGTATCCGGGTCATGTCAACACCCCTGTTGCGCAGACGGAACAGTTTTCCGGTCTGTGTCTCCTGAGGAATTTTCAGGCTGACCCTGCCGTCCAGGGTAGGGACTTCCAGGTTGCAACCCAATGCGGCGTCAACAAAACTGACAGGGACTTCACAATACAGGTTCTCTCTTTCACGGGTAAATATGGGATGTTCCCGTACATCAACCTCAACATAAAGGTCACCGGCAGGTCCACCGTTGGGACCAGCTTCACCCTGACCCGACAAGCGAATGCGATCACCTGTATCGACGCCGGGCGGTACTTTCACAGACAGCGTTTTTGGTTCGTTGACACGGCCCTGACCATGACATTTCTTACAAGGATCAGAGATGACCTTCCCGCTACCGCGACATCGCTGACAAGGACTCTGCATCTGAAAAAAGCCCTGCCTGGATGTCCTTTGACCAGTGCCACCGCACTGCACACAGGCAATGGGCGACGAACCTTTTTTTGCACCGGAACCAAGACATTCCATGCACTCGACAAGTGACGTCAGTTTGATCCTGGGACTGGTACCGCGAACCGCATCTTCCAGAGAGAGGTCCAGAACATACTTCAGGTCCGATCCTTGCTGGACCCTGTTCTGTCCCCGGCCGGTATTGAAGACATCGCCAAAAACATCATCGAAAATTGAGCTGAAATTGCCCGAACCAAAGCCGCCACTGCCGCCGCTACTCCCCTGAAGCCCTGCATGACCAAATTGATCGTAAGTCGAACGTTTCTGCTCATCAGACAGTACTTCAGCCGCTTCACTGAGTTCCTTGAACTTCTCTTCAGCCTCTGTGCTATCAGGATTCCGGTCAGGATGATGTTTCATCGCCAGACGGCGATAGGCTTTCTTGATATCTTTTTCAGAAGCATTGCGGGAAACGCCGAGAATATCGTAATAATCACGTTTTGTTGTCATACCGCTGTTCTTCCGAAAACCCGTTATTTATCGTCCTTGACCTCTTCAAACTCGGCGTCCACGGCATCATCACCTGCACCATCCGATGTCGTATCCCCGGCTTCCTGTGCTGCGCTCTGTGCCTGCTCTGCGTACATCTTTTGGGCCAGAGTTGATGATGTTTCTGTCAGTTTCTGAGTCTTGGCCTCAATATCGCTCTTATCGTCTCCTTTGACGGATTCTTCCAGCTCGCTGATCGCCGCTTCAATGCTGTTCTTTTCTTCATCCGTAACCTTGTCGCCAGCTTCTTCCAGAATTTTCCTGGTCGAGTGGATCATGCTGTCCGCAGCGTTTCTTGCGATAACAAGTTCTTCGAACCTGCGATCTTCTTCTGCATGAGATTCGGCATCGGCAACCATTTTGGCAATGTCTTCATCTGTCAATCCACCGGAAGCCTTGATGACAATAGACTGCTCTTTAGCAGTTTCCTTGTCTTTGGCGGAAACATTCAGTATCCCATTGGCATCCAGATCGAAGCTGACTTCTATCTGGGGAATTCCACGAGGCGCAGAGGGTATATCGGCCAAATCGAATCTGCCAAGAGATTTGTTTTGTGCAGACTGCTTTCGTTCTCCCTGCAATACATGAATGGTTACTGCTGGCTGATTGTCTTCCGCAGTCGAAAACACCTGCGCTTTCTTCGTTGGTATGGTCGTATTCTTCTCAATCAGTGTGCTCATGACACCGCCCATGGTCTCAATACCGAGAGACAGCGGCGTAACGTCCAGGAGTAACACATCCTTGACATCTCCTGACAATACTGCAGCCTGGATAGAAGCTCCCATGGCGACAGCCTCATCCGGATTAACATCCCTGCGGGGTTCATTGCCGAAGAATTCCCTGACCTTTTTCTGTACCAGTGGCATCCGTGTCTGACCACCTACCAGGATAATGTCATCAATTGCAGAAACACCTTTATCAGCATCTTTCAAGGCCGTTCGGACCGGCCCCAGGGTACTGTCCACCAGGTCCTCTACCAACGATTCCAGTTTTGCCTGGGTAACCTTGATCACCAGATGCTTCGGACCTGACTGATCTGCTGTAATATAGGGCAGATTGACTTCGGTCTGACCACTGCTGGACAGTTCGATCTTGGCTTTTTCCGCGGCTTCCTTCAAACGCTGCAGGGCCAGTGGATCATTGTGCAGGTCCATGCCGTGTTCCTTCTTGAACTCATCGGCCAGATATTCAATCAGCCGCAGGTCGAAGTCCTCGCCACCCAGAAATGTATCACCGTTGGTGGACAACACCTCAAACTGCTTTTCACCATCTACATCGGCAATTTCGATAATGGATATATCGAATGTCCCACCGCCCAGGTCGTAAACCGCAATGACGGAATCTCCGGTAGATTTATCCATACCATAGGCAAGCGCGGCTGCGGTTGGCTCATTGATGATACGCTTGACATCCAGACCGGCGATTCTGCCTGCGTCCTTGGTAGCCTGACGTTGTGAATCATTGAAGTAGGCCGGTACGGTGATAACAGCATCGGTGACCTCTTCTCCCAGGTAGTCTTCTGCAGTTTTTTTCATCTTGCCCAGAACCTGAGCAGAAACCTGGGGTGGCGCTATTTTTTTACCTTTGACATCAACCCAGGCATCCCCGTTGTCAGCCCTGGCAATGCTGTAAGGAACCATACTGATGTCCCGTTGCACTATGTCATCGTTAAATTGACGTCCAATCAGACGCTTGACTGCAAAGAGTGTATTCTGGGGATTGGTGACGGATTGACGCTTGGCAGACTGACCAACCAGAACCTCATCATCGGAATATCCGACAATTGAAGGAGTTGTTCTGTCTCCTTCCGAATTTTCGATAATCCTGGGGTCCTTGCCCTCCATCACCGCTACACAGGAATTTGTCGTTCCCAAATCTATACCAATTATTTTGCCCATCCTGAATTCTCCTGTTATTTCCTGGTCTGCCCTTGACGGACAATCACACCTTTCTGACTGTTTATATTGGCCTCATTGGCCGAATTTCAAGGGTCTTCCTCCAACGGAGCCTTAGGAGGCTGTCCGAGTACAGACTGACCTACTGCGGACAAGCCTGATTGGCCATATTTTTCTGCTTATTTGCCTCAAATAACCAAAAAATATGACTCAATCAGGCTCGCCCTCGCTACGGTCGCAGTTCTCGGACAGCCTCCTTAGTCACCATCACCATTGCAGGTCGAACCAATCGCTGATTCAGTTTGTAACCTTTCTGGATCACGAGACATACAGAGTTCGGCTCCATATCGGGATTTTCCACCACCGATATTGCTTCATGCTCATTGGGGTTAAACGGTTCACCCAGCGGGTCAATGACCTCTACTGACTCTTTTTCGAGCACATTCTGCACCAGCTTGAAGGTTAATCTGACCCCGTCGATGACAGGATCAGCTTCTGTTGGAGCTGACTCAAGCGCCTTTTCCAGACCATCGATAACGGGCAGGAGATTTGTCAGTATCCGTTCCAGCCCAAATTTATGTGCATTCTCCACATCCCGTTCGGCACGACGACGGACATTCTGCATCTCGGCTTCTGCCCTGATCGCCATATCCTTGAATTTCTCTACTTCCTCGAGTGCATTATTCAGTTCCAGTTCCAGGGGATTTTCCTCAGGAGAGGGGTCACCGGGTAATTCCTCCTCATCCACTGTTGCTTCCGAGGATGTTTCTGCCGGATCTTCCACTGGTATTTCCGCGGATGGTTCTACTGAATCTTCCACTGGCGTTTCCGCAGATGTTTCTACCGGATCTTCCACTGGTATTTCCGCGGATGGTTCTGCCGAATCTTCCATTGGAGTTTCCGCAGATAATTCCACCGGATCTTCCACCGGATCTTCCACTGGTATTTCAGCGGATGTTTCTACTGAATCTTCTACTGGTGTTTCTGAGGATTTTTCCACCGAATCTTCTTCTGATGCTTCTGCGAACCCCTCCACTGAATCATCCGTCAATGATTCCGAATCAGACGATTCCTGAATTTCCTGTTCTTGACTGGACATTCCCCATGATTCTCCATTATTACAACCAAAGGCTCCTTATTCAGGATAGAACCCTGAACAGATGGGTTCCTATATGGGGACAGTCACGAGTCATTCAAGGGGGGTTTTTAACGTCGAGTGGAATACATTGCGGCACTCAGAGCGCGTGCAGTAGCGTCGACAACGGGTATTACCCGATTATAAGCCATTCGCGTTGGCCCAATAACGCCCAGCACACCTACCCGGTCGCCATCTACCTGATACGGCGCCGTGACTACACTGCACTCATTCAGCAATCCATAACCGGACTCTGTTCCGATAAACAACTGCACACCTTCCGTATCAATGCATCGATCCAAAAGATGCAAAATATCGACCTTCAGGGAGAATGCCTTGAGCATTTCCCGGATATCATTCAGAGCATGTTCTTCCACCAGGCTGATAAGGTTCTCCTGCCCGGCAACGACGAAATCTGCTTCCTCTTCCTGATCGAATGCCTTTTCCGCCACCTCCAGCACTCTCCGCATCAGAGAATCCATATGCTCCCGATCTGCCCTCATGAATTTGATCAGTCGTGTCCGGATCTGATTCATGGGCTCGCCGATAAAGTGACTGTTGATGTAATTCACCGCTTCCTGCAACTGGACTTCCGAATAATCTTCGCTGGTGTGGATCACCCGGTTCTGAACCTCATGATCTCCCAGAACCAGAATGGCCAGAACGCGATGATCGTTCAGTTTAAAAAAATCCACGTGTCTCAACTGTGTCTGTTCCTGCTTTGGCACAGTTACGAGACCAGCCATTTGCGTAACCTCGGATAGAATACCAGACGCTGAATCCACCAGTTCATGAATAGACATGTCCGGGTCCAGCGTGTGGGACAGATTTTGCATGTCAAGATTCATCAGGGGTTCAACAGTGATCAGTCTGTCAACGAAAAACCGGTATCCCTTGGGGGTAGGGACTCTTCCGGCTGACGTGTGTGGCGAATTCACAAACCCACGCTCTTCCAGGTCTGCCATGATATTTCTGACTGTCGCCGGACTGACCTGCAGGGTTGAATGATCAGACAATGTCTTTGAACCTACCGGCTGTCCACCTTCAATATAGTGTTCAACCAGCGATTTCAGCAGATATCGGGCTTTCTCACTGAGTTCGTGCCTGGATTTCATTCTGCCACTTCATGAACTGTTTCTGGTTTTTGAACATAACCGTATTTTTCCTTTCAATCAACTTCGGGTTACCCCTCATTCGTCATTTTCCCGGCCGAAAGTTTGCCTCTTGACTGCCAACCAGTACGATTTCCTTGTACTAAACCCCAGGTCGATTGCTTTTTTATGCCAATTCCAGGACTATTTCCTTGTACGGACACCTGTCTTTTAAGGCCAACTTCGGCCCATTTCAGGCAATTTAATTAACATTCAGGCAGAGTCATGCTGATGGAACCGGATATGCAATGCTTTGTCATTTGACAATCCAGAACTACACGCTGGTCAATGAGCTTGACATCGAATTTGCCAATGGCATGACAGTTGTCACCGGCGAAACGGGTACCGGCAAATCAATCATGCTGGATGCCCTGGCACTTACGCTTGGCAGTCGAGCAGACAATGCCATGATTGCACAAGGTTCCTCCCGCGCTGAAATTCACGCAACATTCGATATTGCCAATAACCAGGAGGCTCTGCTCTGGTTGGAACAACGAGACCTCGGCAATGACCATACCTGTATTCTGCGTCGTGTGATCAACCGGGATGGACGCTCCAGGGCATTTATAAACGGCGTCCCCGGGACGTTGAATGATATCAGTTCCTTCGGAAATCTCCTGGTGGATATTCATTCACAACATGAACACCAGTCTCTGCTTAAAACAGACACTCATCGACGATTACTGGATGAATTCGGGTCCCTGACAGACTCAGCGGCCAGCGTTCTCGAGTGCTATCAGCAACATCGGAAAACAGACGAGCATCTGCAAAAACTGTTGAAAGGAACAGACCAGGGATCATCCCGGTTACAGTTGCTGAACTACCAGCTTGGAGAACTGGTGGAGCTCAATCCGGCAGAAGGCGAGTCCACCCTGCTTGAAATTGAACAGAAACGGCTTGCAAATATCGAGGATATCAAGCGCTATTGTCAGGAAGTCATTCAGACCTGTACCGAAGAAGAAGATATCAACGTGAGTTCAGTTCTCTCTCGGGCTGTTGATCGTCTGACATCAATTGACGATGTTGCCCTGCAACCGGTTATCGAGTTGCTGAACAGCAGTCAGATTCAGGTGGACGAAGCTATTACAGATCTTAAGAGTATGACCCGTCATTACGAGGCAGATCCGGAAAGATTGCTGGAAGTCGAAAATCGCCTTTCAACCCTGTACAGCATTGCCAGAAAACATCGTGTTTCACCTGAGGAGCTGCCTGCCTTGCAGGTATCCATTCAAAAGGAAATTACGACGTTGTCGAATATCGATGAGCAGATCACAATGCTTGAATCGGAGCTGACAACACTTAAGAAGCGTTTTCAAAAGGCAGCCGGTACGCTGACAAAGCAGCGGCAGGCCGCCGCCGGCGCCCTGGCATCAGCAGTTACCGAGCGGTTAACCCATCTGGGGATGACCGGGGCTGAACTTTCCATACAGTTGAACGCCAGACCAGAGGAATCAATCCATCCAAACGGCCATGAGGATATTGAGTTTTTGATCAGCACAAATCCTGATCAACCACACCGTCCGCTTGCCCGGATAGCCTCTGGAGGAGAGTTGTCCCGCATCAGCCTGGCAATACAGGTGGTTACGGCAAATACATCAAGAGTACCCACACTGGTATTTGATGAAGTGGATGCTGGGATCAGCGGCGCCATTGCAGAAGTGGTAGGCGCCCAGGTCCGTGGTCTCGGCGATCAGGCGCAGATTATCTGCGTCACGCACCTGCCACAGGTCGCGGCCCAGGGACACCATCATTTACGGGTATCAAAATCTTTGGAATCTGGCAGGACGATTACCAGGGTCATTCCTCTGAAAGAAAAATCAAGGATTAAGGAAATTGCCAGAATGCTGGGTGGCATCAATGTAACCGGGCAATCCCTGGCCCATGCGGCAGAAATGTATGCGACTGCACAGGTTCAGGGCGTTTAAGACCTGCAGTCTGGACACAGACCATACATGTTCAGACTGTGGTCTGTTAACTCGAAACCCATGTCTTCGGCGACAATCCGTTGCCGCGTTTCGATTTCTTCATCATTGAATTCTTCCACCTTGCCACAACGTACACAGACAAGGTGATCGTGGTGGGATTCATTCGATAACTCAAACACCGAGTGCCCCTCATCAAAATGGTGCCGGATAACCATGCCAGCCGCTTCAAACTGGGTAAGAGCCCGGTATACCGTTGCCAACCCAATCTCGATTTTTTTTTGAATCAGTGACCGGTGGATGTCTTCCGCACTGAGGTGGCGGACGGGAGAAGATTCCAAAATCTCCATAATCTTAAGGCGTGGGTATGTGACCTTCAGGCCATGATCCTTGAGATCCTTTAGTTCAGACATGATAAAAACCTTAATAGGTTAATGCAGATTCGCTTGAGTCAAGCTAGAATCACCCTCGAATTCTACAGAATGTCACAGGGTCCATACAGCAGTAATGAAGTATTTTTTAATTATTTTAATCATTCTGACAATACAGAGCGGCTGTTCCTCCATAAGTTTCCCCGGAGTACACCGGATTACCATACAGCAGGGGAACATTATCAGTCAGAGTATGATTGACAAACTCAAGCCCGGCATGACCAAGAGTCAGGTGCGTTTCATTCTGGGGAATCCCATAGTGGATGATGCTCTGGACAAGAACCGATGGGACTATATTCAAACGCGACAGGTGGCCGGTGGCGAGATGTTCAGTTCCAGATTGATATTGTACTTCCGGGAGGATCGATTAAGTTACTTTGAGGGTGATTACCTGCCGACAGAGTTCGAGGAAGAAACACGGTCCAAAGACGATTCAGGTTAATTTCTGTTTCTGAGCCGCTGCCCGGCGTCTTCGCGCTTCCCTGGGGTCATAAACCAGCGGGCTGTATATCTCCACCCGGTCGTATTCCTGCACCTTCCAGTCGTCAGGCCGGCGCTGGCCGAATATCCCCCTGGCTGCACTGTCCACATCAAAATCCGGTAGTGCATCCTTGATTCCCGACAATTGTACAACTTCGGCAATTGTGGTCCCGGAGGCAACTTCAACCGGTATTACAACTTCTTTACCATCTGCAATACAGACTACCTCTACGGCAATCAACTCATCCATAAAGGTGATCCGCCCGCTGACAGAATGCCTCCACCATCTTCCTGGCCGCGGCATCAAAAACCCTTGAAAACGCGAAATTCATCATCCGGTTGTCCATGTCGAAGACAAGGACCATTTCTATTTTACTCCCGGCATCCCCCATCTGAATAAAACGCCACTGGCCATCCAGAGATGAAAACGGTCCTTCTACAAGAGACATGCTGATACTGTCCGGTCTTTGCAGCCTGTTGCGTGTTGTAAAGCTTTTACGGATGCCGGCTCCGGTCAGGTCCAGCCGGGCAATCACTTCCTGTGGTGACTCACTCAATACCTCACTACCGGTGCACCAGGGCAGAAATCCCGGGTAAGAAGCAACATCATTGACCACGGTAAACATGGCATCTGCCGGATATGGCATGAGTGCTGAGCGCTCAACTCTACGCATTCAGGCGTCTGTCGATTTTAGAATTTTCACCATGTTCCGACCAATCATCAGGCCGTAATAAATGTCATAATGAAAACTGTAAATACTGCCAATGGCGCCACAAAACGTGTGAGTACCTGCCAGACAGCATAGTAGGCACTATCGTTGATCATCTCCGAATCACGCATTTTCCTATCCAGCACCCAACCGCTGAATATAGCAATCAAAATCCCGCCCAATGGTAGTAAAAGATTGTTAGACACATAGTCCATAGTATCGAGGAATGTCATCTCCGCGAAGATGTGTACATCTGCCCAGATGTTGGTTGAGAAAGCACTGCCGAGACCCAGCACCCAGGCTGCCCCACCGATGATAAGGGCACTGTTTACCCGGGTTGTCTTCAGTTTTTCGACAATCCATGCGACCACAGGCTCAACCAGTGAAATCGCCGAGGTAATCGCCGCAACAGTGACGAGAATAAAGAACACACATCCGAACAGCTGACCACCCGCCATTTGTCCAAAAGCAACGGGTAAGGTAACAAACATGAGACCTGGCCCATGACCGATTTCCAGACCATTGGCAAATACCAGTGGAAAAATCACAAGCCCGGACATCAGGGCAACTGTCGTGTCCAACAGAGCAACTGTCGTCGCTGTACCAATTATCGATGTGTTTTGTGGCATGTATGCGCCATAGGCCATGATGGCTCCCATGCCCAGGCTCAGCGTGAAAAATGCCTGCCCCATGGCAAGCAGAACGCTGTTCCATGAGAGACTCTCAAAATCCAGCGAGAACATAAAGGACAGACCCTGGATAAAATGCCCCGAGGTGGTCGCCGCATAGATCACCATTACCGCCAACATGACAAACAAGGCGGGCATAAGATATTTAACGGCAGTTTCCAGTCCCCTGCTGACACCTCTTGCCGTAATAAAGATGGTGATTATCATAAAAAGCGAATGCCATCCCACTACCGACCAGACATTGCCGGTGAAATTAGCAAAAGTGCTTCCGGAAAACCCGGAATCCATTCCAGAGAAAACACCCGATCCCAACTTGAATACATAGGCAATTATCCATCCCCCGATCACCGCGTAAAATGACAGGATCATGAATCCCACAAGCGCGCCCATCCATCCGATAAGTTGCCATCCGGGACTGGCGCCCGAACTCGACGCAACTGTTCTCATGGTATTTATCGGGCTTTGTCTGCCCAGGCGCCCCAGGAGAATCTCTGATGACATGATGGGAATACCCACCAGGAAGATACAGAGAAGATAAACGATGACAAAAGCGCCACCGCCGTTGTCTCCAACCACATACGGGAATCGCCAAATATTGCCCAGGCCAACTGCGGAACCTGCCGCAGCCAGAATAAACATCCAGCGTGATGACCACATGCCATGGGCAGATTCGGATAGCGCCATAACGAAACCTCTTCCGGATAGATAAAAGCATTGTTACGGATTTATCAGATGGCTTCAACCTTGAACTGTACATTGCTTGAACTGTACATTGGTCATGCACTGCCTATAATGGCGCTCTCATCAAACATGACGAACAAAATCCAAGTAAGCCGGCCTGTTTGCTCCGCGACAGCGGCAGGGCGAGTTTTTGGCCCGCTGAAGGCTCTCACGGTGAGGATCATGGCTAAAAAACAATCTGCACTACAGGGGACCATAGCACTCAACAGGAAAGCCAGGTTTGATTATCTGTTGCACGAGAGATTCGAGGCTCTCACGGTGAGGATCATGGCTAAAAAACAATCTGCACTACAGGGGACCATAGCACTCAACAGGAAAGCCAGGTTTGATTATCTGTTGCACGAGAGATTCGAGGCTGGTCTGGTACTGACCGGGTGGGAAGTCAAAGCCCTTAGAGCCGGCAAAGCCCAGCTTACGGATACCTATGTGCTGCTGAAGGATGGAGAGGCGTTCCTGCTGGGATCCAATATCACACCGTTGAATACCGCATCCACCCACGTCAACGCGGACCCTAAACGCACGCGAAAGCTGTTGTTGCACAGGAAAGAGATCGCCAGGCTGATCGGGGCGACACAACAAAAGGGACAGACCTGCATACCCCTGGCACTATTTTGGAAAGGCAATAAGGTAAAGTGCGAGATTGCTCTGGCCACGGGCAAGAAAGAGCACGACAAACGAGCCACAATCAAGGAAAGGGAGTGGAAACTGGACAAGCAACGTCTGATGAAAGACTTTAATCGATAGTCTGATTTGGGATAGAAGATTATTAGTAGTATAATGTCATCCAATGGGGGCGACCTGGCTTCGACGCCGGTTGCGAACCCTGAGGTGCATGCCGAGAGGGTAGTGACTCTCGTAAATCAATCGCTGTAACTATTATAGTTGCCAACGACGAAAACTACGCACTAGCTGCCTGATCACCTCCTAACGGAGAGACCCAGACCAGCTTGCCCCGGGGCGGATGTGCCCATGTATTCAAACCGGGGGCTCGACTCATGGGACCGCTGCCAGACCCCGCTTGTGGTTGAAGCAGTCAGACTTGAAGCAAGCTCGCCTTTTAATCCCTGTTCACCGGGCCAGTGAAAGGTTAAACAATAGATGGACTAAGCATGTAGAGCCAAAGGCAGAGAACTGACGGACGCGGGTTCGATTCCCGCCGCCTCCACCATTAACCAATCTTAATATGTCCGAAAAAGCTGCGCTGAAACTTTCTCCTCGCCTTTTTCTTTCCGGTCCATGCGATCTTGTACACGTTATCGGCGTCTTGGGTGGCTCCTGCGGAGGGTCGAAGTCCTCGTCGGCCAGCCCAACTTCGCAGCCACGCTGATAGGCCCCAAGAACATCAACGGCTCGCTTCAACCTTTGCGGTTCGGCAGTGGCTGCTCGGGTCGCCAGGTCGGTGTAATCCAGAATGTCCTTGGAAACGTCGAACTTCAGTTTCTTGTCACAGATCTCTTTGATACCGGTCGCTGAATAGCTTCCCTGATTTCGGGTCAGGATATAGAAAATGATGCGGTTGTATTTCTCGTGCAACCGGTGCTTTATGATGGTCTTGAGGGAGTCCTTTATCTTCAGTATCCCAAGCGCTGTTGTATCGCCGCCTCTCGATCCCACCAGCGCCCTTCATCCTCGTACGCGGACGCAAGTCCACGGAGTGCCGCTGCCACCTTCGGGTACGAGTATCCGCACGCCTTGGCCCACTCCTCGTATTGCTCCGTCAGTTCTCTTTCCTGCGTCCCGCCCTCCCCGCGCAGTTGAGTGCCTCGGGAATTTTGCCGACCGATCTGGAATCCGGTCTTGATGTCGTCGTTCAGCACGATTTCCAGCGCCTCCCGCACAGGTTCGCATGGCCAGATGCCGTCTTTACCCACCGGAGCTTTCGATAACAATTGTCCAATGTGATGATCGGCCACTCTTCTCCGACCCTTCTGCTCGCAGAGTTCCTGCGCCCTCCGTATCCAATCCGTCAATCTGCGTTCATTGAGAACCCCGTCGTCGTCGTGTCCCGGGACGCACGCCAGCTTGACCAGCAATCGGTTCGCTCTTTGCGCCACTTTGAGTTCACTCTCGGTCGGCTCGAGAGCATGGTCATCGCCCTCCCGCCGATAGGCAAGTGTCACCACCTCGCAGAACAGATCGGGCTTGTTCTCGACTTCCCTTTCCAAGTTAGGCACCCCATCCTCGTCGAGCCAGAAAAGATCCAGGTATAGCAGTTCCAACCGAGCCATTTCGGTTTGCGTCAAAGCGCACCGCTCATCTAGCACTTTGAGCGCCAGTTGGATGTAGTGAGGATCAAGCCGAAGAATTCCGTGCTTGCGCTCGACGCTGCCCGGCAGACCCGAGAGCATGGCGTGAATGTGCCGCGACTCCACGCGCCCCCAATCCAGATAAGCAAAGTTAAGTGCGGCCAGAGGTCGACCCGCCTCCAACAGTCGGGAAACGGCGTAGTTGATATCCTCGTCGCCGTGGGTTCGCCAAGTCGGTTCAACCTTGTCCCAGTATTGACTGGAGACAGTTTCACCGACCGCATCCAGCTTGCTCCAAACCGGCCTTTCGAAACCCACCAGACATAGCAGCATCACGCCGACATCGTCAGTACATGCCTGCCGCAGAGTCTCAACGAGCGAAACCGCTGCCGACGACCCCATCCCATCGAACAGTCCGGAGATCAAAAACTGATGGCGGCGCGATGCAAGCACGTCCCCATCGCCGAGTACGTCCCAAACAAACGAAAGCAGTTCGCCCTGATCCTTCGCTTGTTGCGCCAAGCTCTGTCCCACCACGTTGGGGGCATCCCCGGAGAAAGCCAAACGCAGAACACCAGCGTGGCCCAATTCGGACAACACGTCCTCTACCGCTTGGCTGCGCAACGCTTTGATTCGCTTGTCTCGCGCCTGGAGATCGACCGCTTCCTCCATCTCTTCCCACACCTCCTCCACCCATGGTTTCTCGAAGAGCCAGGCATGCTTCCACACCGTATCTTGAGGCTCCAGAATCTCGAAAGCCTTTCGTGCGGTCAGGACGTGATCGTCTACTTTCTCTTGGCGCGAATTCTCTTTTGACTTGCGCCGCATGTTTCGCTGCGAGGAGACTCGGATGCGCTCGCGCAACCAGGCGCGGTCCTCGTCCGATGCGCTCTGTGCCCACTCGGCAACCGCATCGTCGAGGTGGGCGAGGTGGTTGTGCCGTAACCCCTGTATGTTCCACATCATGTCGGCAAGAGTCTTCCGTGTGTGGGACGGCCAATGGATGCAGGTCTCGATGCAGTGGGGCACGAACTCCCAATGTTCACCATTCGTGACCGGCTCTCCACGGCCAACCGCATAATCCCGCCAGATCGGCTTGTGCGCATAGTGCCCAACGCTCTGTGTCTTGTTGAATTGAGCGACCGCTATGCGCCAGGCTATATCCGGGTGTACCATTACAAGGCGATCGAGAATCGCAATCCGATGCTGCACAACGGCGGCGGTCTGGGGCATCCAAGATCGGAAGATGGATAGAAGGCTCTCGCTCGGCTTGTTGGACAAGTTGTCGTCCGGTTCGAGAGCCGCCAGCCTGGCGAGCAGGTCGACAACACGGTCCAGCCACTCGGCCCGCCACGCAAGGAGTTCCAGCGCCCACATAAGATCGGCTCGGTCACTACCCCCGTACAAGATGTCACCCGCCGGCTTCATCAACGCTCCTACTACGGGTTCTGTCCGATCCATGTCCTGCTCGAACAAGCTGAGGAACGCTTCCGGTGCCGCCTCTGCATAGAGCGTCAGGTTCGACGACTGCGACAGGAGTTTGTCCGTGGTCATGGGCTCAAGTAATTCACGGACCAGATCAGCAACCTTGCGCTCCGGATCGGGAACCATACGGTTCCCGAATAGCCGGCCACCGTGGATTGCCAGCAACACCAGACTTTCCCCGGTTGCCTTGCGCAACGGCGACGAGATCTCCCTAGCTTTACCATTCAGCGACACCATAAATTGCTCTTCTTCCGGCAGGTCGAGAGCCGGGTCGCGTTCTGACAGCACTATTTCGGCCACCTCCAAGAACCGGTCGACGATGTCAACGCCCATCCATCGTGCGATCCCGTAAAGCGAATCGACCTTTGAAACTACACCGCGGTAATCACCAACGGACCAGACCGGTGAGTCCTCCAAGTTTAGCAATCGGGTGAAACTTGTTTCGAGGTCGTCGTAGTCACGCCCAGCCAGTACACCCATCAGGTACCGGTCGGCCTCGTTGCTGACGACCCATGCTCCAGCCAAGGCCATCGGCGCCAATGACTCTGCCAACTCGGCCTCCGAACACCAGTTTGGAGTGCGTATGGCCTCGTTTCGGGTGAGACGCCGCCGCAGGACGGTCAGTGATCGGCCTGACTCCCTGTCCAGACGGTCGATCTCGTCGCCTACCAACCCCAGCGAACCAAGCGCCTCCCTGAATCCGTGGTGGCTGAGCGGCTCCAGCGAAATGCCGGACCCGTACTGCACGGCTGTTCGATGATCCACGACTAATGCCGTGATGCCGATTCCGCTCTGCGCCAGTTCCGCTTCGACTTCCGAATCGACGATTACGGGGATGAAGCCGGGCGCTCCCACTGCGAGGTCGGACATGGCCCCCGGTTTGGTGAAAACCACCACTCTGTCCTTCAACTCGGCCGTTTCGTCGGATCGCGAGAGTACGGCTGCGAGGAAAGCGAGTCCCTCTTGCCGCGAGTCGGCAATGATACGCAGCGCGTCCTGTGTCTCGTTACGCAAGTGGCTGAGCACCTTTTCGCCGAAGGCCGAGATTGCCTCGGCGAATACGTCCTCCGTGAAGCTAGGCTTGCAGTCAGCGCACCATTCCACCCAGCACTGCTGCAAAGACATCACTCCACGAAACGGGTTGCCGGGTCGGCCCGCGAACCACGCCTGCGCCGGAATCGACTTCTCAAGCCACTGTTCGAGGTCGCTCGCATCCCAGGCGCGAACGTCGAGCCAATTCCCTTCCGCCTGCCTGTCACCAAGCCAGGACGCCTTGCCGTTCCAACGTCGAGGCGTCACGAACACGAAAACTGTGCGTCGCCGTTCCGTTGCATCGGTCTCCGCCGTACGCTTCGCGTAGTCCTTATTCGCCTTGCGGACAACATCGTCATTTGTTCCGAACTCCCATCGTGAAGTACCGACCGGTACCCAAGGATTGCCTACCGTTGTTTCGACGCTGCCGTCCCAGCCCGGCCGCTGTGCATCGTCGTTGCCGGGGAAGTCGACGAATTCCAATCCGTTGCAGGTGGAGTGGACCAGCATTCGCAAAAATACGGCAAGTTGATCGCGTGCTCCGTGCGTATTCGCCCAGTTTTCGATGTCATTCGCCGTGGCCATCAGAAACGGTGGTACGAACGTGCGGACGACCGAACCTGAAGTCCGAGTAAGCGCAGCATGTATGCGCATCAGACGATCGATCGTGAAGCGACCGAGATTCGCGTTACGAACCCGTGAAAAATCGGCCGCGGCGAAGCCGGTCAGCTCGCCGGCCTTTCGAACCGTGAGGCCGCTGTCATCTAGCGCGGCGATGATGTCGGCAGCCAGGACCGCCTTTGCCTGTTTGAGGACCGCATCGGGATCACCGAGATCCCTGAAGACGTTCCCGGTTCCTTCGACGAGTTCAAATTCCGCTTCTTCGATCATTCTGCCAGCTCCTTTCTGAGACGATTCAGGCGCGCCTTCACGAGGTCAATCTCGGTCTTCGGGGTCCGGGCTCCTCTCTTCGACTTCTTCTGGAATGCGTGAAGCACCCACAAGGTTCCAGAGATCTGCGTGACGTAGACCACGCGCCACGCTTGCTTCCGGTGCCGTATCGCGATTTCCATGACGCTCGAGCCAAGACCCTTCAGTGGCTTCGCGACATCAGCCTTGCTGCCGCGCGCCGCGATGGTCAATGCGGTGTTGATGCGGTCACGGACGGGCGGCGGGAATGCTCTGTAGGCTTTTTTCGCCGCCTTGATCCAACTGATTGTCCGCACCCGCTCTTCCATATCACGGATGTTGTCATATTTGACTACGGATTTCAATCGATGTCAATAGGCGTCCAAAATTGACCCACCTAAAACCTGTGACTTTTGTTTAAATTTTGTCTGCCTGCACGATAGTGCGAGATGTCATCAACTCGATGCAGATGAAATCTCCCAAGCCCCGCGGTTTGAATATTCAAGCAAGTTGAAAGACACTTCCGGATTCACCATCGGTATCAACTTGATTATGCTGTTGCTGTGCCGTCAGATGCTCTTTGTAGCGATTACTGGTGTTTGTTTTATTGCGTTGGATCTCTTTGATCACGATGCTTGAAGCGCCAACTCTCGTTGCCTGTCTCAATAATGTCGCAATGGTGTGTCAATCGGTCCAGTAATGCAGTAGTCATTTTGGCGTCCCCGAACACTTGCGGCCACTCACCAAAATCCAGATTCGTGGTGATCAAATTGACGTTTGTTCATACAACTGGCTAATCGGTGATCATAGGATTAGTAGGTTTATCAAGTTGCAGCAGGGCTGCCAGGACAGCCATTTCATAGTTCATAAAGAGCCTTCAGCGGGCCAAAAACTCGCCCTGCCGCTGTCGCGGAGCAGATAAGCCGGCTTACTTGGATTTTCTTCGTCATGTTTGATGAGAGCTGCGCCATATGGAGTGGTCGGAAAGTGAAGGGTCGTCTAGACCGCAACTTGCAGAGGGTGCAGACCAGCACGAGCTGCCATGGCCACCAGTGAATCAATGGTGAAACCAGCTGTTTTACCCAGACAGATGTCACCAATCCGAGAGCTTTGTACGCCCATCACGTCGGCTGTCTGCTGCTGAGTAAGTTTGTTTGTCTTCATGTAGTCGATGATGGTGTCAAACAGGGCTGCTTTGAGCTTCAGCTGTTCGGCTTTACCCGGATCGTAATCTAGGTCATCGAATACACTGCCAGTTGTAACTTCGTGTGTCATGTCTCTAGCCTCTTTTTGGCCTCTCTGAAGCGATCAACAATGATCGTTTTATCCGGTTTGGCAGTGGCTTGCGTGGTTTACTACCAACAAGGCGTACCATAGCGTCGACCGGATTCTTCCCAATTAATCGGTTTCAGGGTCTTTGTCATGTGGCTAACTGTATAAAATTTTATACAAATTACAAACAGTAGGATCGCCAGTGCGCTGGGGAAATAAAATCCCGATGCAGTTTGAGCAGGAAAGTGCTTAACTTGGTGTCCAGTAAAATGGGGGATCTTCAGGTTGACAGGGGTCAAGATATGCCGGACGATACGGCTTCAACGAGGGCAAAAACCAGTCGGAAACTATCTTAGCTTCGCCCTCAACCTGTCTAAACAAACCCGACCACTTCACTATAAAAATGAAATAGTCTTCGGTTAATAAATGATTAGATATTAAAATTGAACTTTGGATGGGAATGACGAGGCCTGGTAGTGTGATTCTTAGATGAGTCAATACGACCGGCCACCGTAGTTGACGTCAGACATATAGTTGAATACGCTGGCGCTGAGGATTAAGGTCGACTCATATTCAATATCAAGGGAGAACTTCGTGGAAATAGGTGATTGGCGCGCAACACCGGTCATGAGCCCGCTTTACAAGACAATCCGCGAGCTCGGGTTGGAACAGAATGTCGCCGAGCTCGACGCCTTCGGCTATACCATCCTGCCGCCGGGCAAGGCTGCTCCGGTCAAATTTACCGACCGCATGCGTGAACGTCTACTCGAGGTTGCCGAGCGGCGTACGGGCGTCAAGCATGATGTTGAAAGTGGTGAACACGGGCAGGTCAAAACCCAGCCCAACTTCAATCACCAGTACCTCCTTTACTACCTGTTGCTTGAAGACAAGGTCTTTCAGGAAGCAGCCACCAACCCGTACCTGTTGGCCCTGCAAACATACATGCTGGGTATGGACTGTCGTTTGTCGAGCGTGACTTCGTTCGTCAAATGGCGCAACGAAACTGGCTACGGCGAGACGCTGGGTCTGCATGCAGACAGCACGGTCAAGCATCCGATCGCTATCGGACACGAGACGCATACCGCTAACAGTGCCTGGTTGTTGACTGACTACACCGAAGACAATGGCGCCATCGCCTTTGTTCCGGGCAGCCACCAGCACTCACGTTATCCGGCGCCCGGTGAAGGCGTCGCCGGCGCCATCCCGGTCGAAGCCCCGGCGGGTTCTCTGCTGGTCTGGCACGGCAACCTGTGGCATGGCGCCTTTCCGCGCAAGAACGATGGTCTGCGCCTAGTGGTGACCTACTACTTCAACCGCAGTTATCTGCAGGTCCAGGAGGACTATCGCCATACCGTGACGCCAGAGATTCTGGCAGACAACCCAAAGCGTCTGGCAGTACTGCTCGGGTTCGGCCAGGCCTGGGGCTTCCAGAGCAACGACGGTCCGGACTTTTCCAGCGCCAACCGCATCTTACATGAAGCCTACCAGGAGGCCGGAATTCACAATGTCGTAATTCCGACTCCGGGTGACTTCTAGTAGGTTGTGCAGGTAATTGTGTAACTAATATTTCTCTGTTTACCTGGAGCGCGATATGCAAATCGAAGTCCCGCTGCTGGCGGCGTGATGCAATCGTTGTATGTCGGTCATTGAGTGTTCTTCAGCACTCTACCGGAGCGGGTACCGGTGTGTTCATCGTCCCGCAACACAACCTGACCGTTGCATACCGTTGCCTGATAGCCTACGCCGCGTTGGATAAACCGCGGTGCGCCACCGGGAAAGTCATGGACCATCTGTGGCTGACGTTCTGCAACCCTGGCGATGTCGATCACATTGATATCGGCGCGTTTACCAACTGCCAGCGTACCACGGTCGTTCAACCCAATTACCTGCGCGGGCACGGCGGCCATGCGCTGCACGGCTTCTTCAATGGAGTAGAGGCCCACGTCCCGGTGCCAGTGTGATAAGACAAAAGTAGCCCAGCCAGCATCAATCATCTGACTGACATGTGCCCCGGCATCACCCAGACCAGGCACGACCCATTCTGTGCTGATCATTTCCGAGAGGGAATCCAGGTTGGTGTTGAATCCCCGATGGTGGAACAGCATCTTGCCATCGGACGCAAGGGTCAGGCGGATCCAGGTCTCCGCAGGATGTTCGCCAGCCGCGGCCGCGACTGCGTAGAGAGACTCGTCTGGTGAACCGGTGTAGTTGGGACGATCCTCAAGACCCATGGGGTACGTGCGTTGCAAGAGTTGCAGGATCTGTTCGGCGTCCGGTGCGTCTTTTACATCCTGCACCAGCTTGTGGCGCATGCTCTCGTTTCTCAATGCGGCAAGACGGCTATCGAAGTCCATTTTGCGCAGCTCGTTCCATGCACCTCCATGGAAGAGATAATTGGTCACAAGACCACCTACCCCACCACCGCTTCGGGGTACCGTAACGCCGGTGACGTTGTGCCCGGCGTTGCGAAATGCCATGACTTTTTCGTCCAGGCGTTGCACCATTCCAGGTGTTTCTCCCAAGACGGCGCTGAACAGTGAGCCGCGGCACAGGGATGCCTCTTCACCGATCAGATCCATCTCTTCGTCCACTTTGGTGAAGTTCATGACGGTTTGCATGATGCCGCCGTGTTTCCCGACTGATCTCGCGATAGCACGCAGTTCGTCATGTTCGGCGAAAGTGCCTGGTATTGAACGGCCATCCGGCAACAGGTGACCCAGATGCCGATTGGTGGAAAAACCCACGGCACCATCTTTGACAGATTGACCGGCGATGTCAGCGATCTGGCGGATTTCATCCTCGGTGGCTGGTTCTTCCACGGCGCGCTCGCCCATCACGTAAAACCGGGTGGCGCAGTGACCGACCAGTCCGGCGACATTGATCATCGGTTGTGACTTCTGGATCGAATCCAGATATCCGCCGTAGGATTCCCAGTCCCAGGGAAGGCCGCTCAGAATCGCCTGTTTGGGGATGTCTTCAACGGTCTCCATCATCCCGGCGAGGAATTCCTTATCCGCCGGTCGGCAGGGCGCAAAGGTCACACCACAGTTGCCCAGCAGGGCAGTGGTCACACCGTGCCAGGTGACAGAAGTCAACATGGGATCCCAGCCAATCTGGGCATCCAGGTGGGTATGCAGATCGATAAAACCGGGTGTGACCGCGTTGCCATGGGCGTTAATTTCTTCTTTACCGCCATCTTCAACCTTGCCGATAGCTGAAATCGTATCGCCATCAATAGCGATATCCGAAGCAAACGGCGCTGAACCGGTACCGTCGACGACGTTGGCGTTTCTGATAACCAGATCGTGAGACATAAATACTCTGTGTTTTAACTGTTACGGTGGGAAGCGTCGCACGTTAGCAGAATAGTCCGGCGATCACAATAATCCAGGAAGACCCTGTAAGGAGCACATAATCTGTCCGGTTCTGTAGCACGTAAACTGTCCGGTTGATGTATCCCACATATTTGGAGGATTCATGAGCCGGGCGAGATGGTTACAGGAGACAAAAATGAATCGATTTGAAGAAGCTCTTGAGCTCTGGCAGAGCCAACGATTAACCCAGGAAGAAGCAGCCTTACTACTCGGTGTCTGTGGGCGGTCATTTCGGCGATATATTGATCGCCTTGAAGAGGAGGGTCTACAGGGCCTCATTGATAAACGGATCGTAAACCTGTGACTGCTGTTCAACCCTAAAAAGTGCCTTGATAAACAGCTAATCCGCGATCAGAGCGTGATGTCACGCTGCCAGTATTCGTCTCCGGGTTTGCTGATTTGCGCGCGGGCCTCGTCGTTCCACACGCCTTCACCGATGTAACTGCCCTGGTATTCGTATGGCTCTTCATGAGGAAACTGTTGCCGCCGGGCATCAATCGCGAGCGGAATCATGCGCGCCCGGCGCAGCACATAATCCTCGGTGTACTTGATGGGCTTCGGGCCCGCTGGACGCTCGAAGGCGTGCACGTTGGTGGTTTCGGCACCGATGGCGGAGTTGCGCTTGTGGTAACCCAACACCATGGTGATGCGCCGCTCGGAAGATTTGTTCGCGAAGGCGCCATGCAGGGAACTGCGGTTGACCATGCCGCAATCGCCAGGTGCGAGCATCATTGGGACGGCGTCCGGGACCTGCTCGTTGGCGGCTGGGAATTTGCCACCGTCAGCGAGTAGCCACTTCCGGTGGCTGCCCGGTACGACCCAGAGGCAGTTTTCCGGGCCGGCATTGGACCAGGAGACTGACAGGTTGAAACCGTGAGTTTTGCCGGAGCCGTCCGACTTCTCGAGCGCACGGCCGTCCTTGTGCCAGTGGGTTCGTCCATCCTGATGCCACCCTGTCGGGGGCCCGTCACCCGCACCCTTGTGAAACACGGCTTCGTGAAACGGCACAAAATCCGGCCCGTTGATGCTGGCGACCATCTTCAGGATCTGCGGATGAGCATAAACCCGCAGGGCCGAGTCCATCAACATGAGCGGGTGCGAAACGAGGCTGACCACGGACGGCTCATCGTCCGATATCGTGTAGTAACCCGCATAGGGTGAGGGTCTGCCATGTTTGTCCACCACGGACCCGCGTGATACGGGTGCGTTGTCGAGAACCGCATCGAACTCTCTGGCGAGCGCGCCTGTTTCGTTCGGTGACAGCACGCCCGTAAACACGTAGAAGCCGCACTCGTTGTAGGCGTCAATGATGTCCTGCGCAGGTCGACCGTTGGCATCGAAGCGTATGAGCCCGCGATTACCGAGTGCGAGCGCATGCTCGCGGCCATCGCGATAGTAGGTCTCCCAGGGGATCGGTGGATCGTGTTGAGTCATGGCGAAAGCATAACACTTGATGCGAAGCCGTGTACGATTGGCGCGCGCCAAATTGCGCCGCCAGTGGATCCCGCGGGGGTTATCTGTTTTTCTACCTGGTCGACTCCCTGGGCAACGACGTGGAGAGTTGAATGGCGACAACTGGAATATTGACATTCTTAGATGAGGCAATATGGTCGGCCACCGTAGTACTGCTCGGTGATTCGATACTCAACTAAGTCGCTGAATAACCCCGTTAAAATGACTATCCTCGAAGTCAGATGGGTACGGTATTGACCCGCACCGCCGGCTTCGATTCGGTTTCATTTTCAAACTGACTCAACGTTGACTCCTGCAGCTATTCGTGCAAATCTGCGCGGCAAATTCGGGGCAGCTAACGCTGAATGGCGAACCGGACCGATAACCGGATTGACAGAATTTAGAACTCGCGCGCTGGATCAAGCGCCCCAACGGAGAGCAACAACCATGGCATTGACGGCAGACACACTCACTGACGAGCAAAAACGGCAGCTCTATCGCGATGGCTACATTATCGTCAAACAGGCAATCGCGCCGGAATTGGTGGCGGCGGCGCGGGCGCGTATGAAGTCACCAAAAGGCGGCGAAAATCTCGGCAGCACCGAGGAAATGCTGAACCTGGTCAATGCCTCACAGGTGACACCCATCCTGCATGATGTGATGGGCCAGTTCGATGCGCCGATCACGAGCCAGGTGGGCGTGGCCGAGCAACGTGCCCCTGGTGAGCACTTCAACAACCTCGGCAACCGTGACAATGGGCAACCCTACTACGGCGCCCAATTGCACATGGACGGCCTGTGCACCATCGGCGTACCGCAAGAAGTGCAACAAGGGTCCCACGAAGACATCTACAACCGTTACATCGCTTCTGGCCCCAAGGGCGATCTGGGCCGTAGCCCGGATGTCATGGGGAACAATTTTGTACCTCTGTTTCAGGATCCCCAATGCACCCTTGGCATGGGCAGCTTCACTGCGTTCGTGTTCGCCTGTCTGTCTGATCAAATGGTGGCGGGTTGCGGGCAAACGGCGCTGATCCCCGGCGCCCACCACGTGACCCAGGAGTTCTTTCGCTGGCAGCGCAGCCAGGGCGACAAGATGTGGCCGGAAGGACCCGGCTGGCCGCGCATCGATTACGACGCAGAGAACAACTGTGGCCTGGTGTATCTACCTCAGCGGGTACGCGAGCAATTGCTGGACGACACCTGCGAGTCCACCCCAGACGGGCGCAAATGGCCGCGCCCGACCCAGATTTTGATGGAGCCGGGCGACGTGTGCATCACCCTGTTCCACATGCCCCACTCCGGCACGCGCAACGAAAATGGCAGCGAATCGCGCAAGAACATCATCTTTCGCATTCGTAACAAAAGCCGACAGCCCAACCACAAAGTCAATGGCGTGTCTGATCACCCGGACCACGGCCAAATGGGCGAGTGGCTTGAGTACGAGGAAGGCAACAATCCGTGGGAGCGCTCCAAGCATCACTTGTGCAACATGTGGGACGAATGGGAAGGGATGCAGCACATCGTGCGTGAAATGCAAAGCTGAAGGTACCGGCGCCACGAACCGGAAAAGACGGCGCTAGTCTAGCGCTGCAGAACCTGCTCAACCCGCTGCGCTTTCTCTTCATCCCACCACCAGGTGGCCGGGAATCCGGATACATAGGGCGCCACCGTGGACGGCTGTCCGAACTTGTTCCACATCATCACCCGTGCCGGTTCGATCACCCGCGCCGGCACAAAATAGAACTGCCAGAACAGAACACGGTCGAGCGCTCGGGTTGCTGCGGTCAGCGACTCGCGACTGTCTGCGTTCATCACGCGGTCTGAAAGGGCATCCACAACCGGCGATGCGAGACGCGCAAAATTATAGATGCCTTGACTGCTTGAATGCAGATAGGCGCGCACTTCTGCTGCCGGCGGAAAGGAAAAGCCAAGACTGCCGAATACGGCGTCATAGTCACCCTTGCGTAACAGGTTGAAATACTGAGCTGCTTCCAGCAAGCGAATCTCGCTGCTGATACCCAGTCGGCGCAATTGCTGCTGATAGGGCAACAACACAGCTTGTGCCTCTGCATCAGATACCAGGAATTTGACCTCGAACGGTGCGCCGGCAGCATTGCGCAAGGCTCCATCGCTGATGTTCCAACCGGAATGCGCCAATAACTGTTGGGCCTCGATGATGGCGTCGCGTCCTTCAAGTGCAGCGTGATCACTGGCAGCAAATGGCGCCGTGGTAAATACCTGCTCGGGCAGTTGTTCCCGATACGGTTCCAGCAACGCAAGTTCAGCCGCAGAAGGCAAGCCGGTGGCCACCAGAGACGTGCCATGGAAGTAGCTTTCCGGCATTTCATACACGCCGTAAAACAGCACATCGTTTATCCACTTGAGATCAAAGGCCAGGGTCAATGCTTCACGGACCCGAACATCTGTGAAACGCTCCTTTTCCTGGTTGAACCCCAATGCGCGGATGGCGCCGACGTATTGCAGCCAGTGTTTTTTGTACTGGCGTAGCACACCGCGCTCGATTTTGTCCTGATCGTAGCCACTTACCCACTGTGCGGCATTGCTTTCAGTGAAGACATCAAGCAACCCCTTTTTCAGGCCCTCGCGTCGTACCGTGGCGTCGCGATAGGTCTCAAAACGCAGGACGTCCAGGTTATGGCGGCCGCGGTGAATACCCAGGTCTTGGCCCCAGTAGTCCGTGACCCGAACGAGTTCAATGTATTTGCCAGCCTTGAAGTCACCGATACGGTAAGGCCCGCTGCCCAGCGGCGGCTCCAACGTGGTCTCAGTGATATCGCGCTCCTGCCAGTAATGCTCCGGAAACATGGCGGGCTTGCCCAGCAGCGTCGTCATACTGTTGAGGTTGACCGGCTGGCGAAAACGAACGAGTACTTCCTTTTCCTCGAGAATGATCACTGCTTCCAGCGAGTGAAAGGCCGCACGAACACTGGCGCCACCGTTGGCCTTAATATGCTCAAACGAAAATTTGATATCCCGTCCAGTCACAGGAACGCCATCATGCCAGCGTGCTTCCGGCCGCAGCCGAATACGCACTTCAGTTGAATCGTCAGAGACGGCAATGCTCTCTGCGAGGTTGCCATAGTAGACCCCGACCTCGTCCCCGGATGGCCACATCAGCGAGTCGTAGAGGCTCATTTCACCAAGAATGTTGACTGGGGCACGCTGGCCCTTGATGATGTATGGCGTAAAGCTGTTCCAGCTGACGCGAGAGCCGCGGACCAGTTTGCCGCCCTTGGGGGCGTCAGGATTGACGTAGTCGAAGTGGGTAAATCCTGGGGGGTACTTGAAGTCACCGAAAAACGACACGCCGTGCTGCCACTGCAACTCGTCAACAGGTCGGTCAATGAACGCCTGGGTCGCTGCGCCGGGTTGATGTTTGGGCGGATCATCTGCATGCGCTGTCAGTGCAGCGATCAACAGGTTCATGCACAGGAGAAGATCAGGACGCATCGGCAATCACTTCCAGATCAAAAGCTGCCGCCAGCAAGGCGCGCGTATAGTCCTGCTGCGGTGCATCGAAAATGTCAGCGGCTCTCCCCTGTTCCACTATCACCCCGTCTTTCATCACGATCAGTTCGTGAGCCAGTGCGCGCACGACTTTCAGATCGTGACTGATGAACAGATAGGAGAGGTCATGGCGCCGCTGCAGGTCGCGCAGTAGATCGACCACTTGGGCCTGCACCGACATGTCCAGCGCCGAGGTCGGTTCGTCCAGCACAATAAAGTCCGGTTTCAGGATCATCGCCCGGGCAATGGCGATACGCTGCCGCTGGCCGCCGGAGAATTCGTGCGGATAACGCTCCTTGTCTCCCGGATCGAGGCCGACATCGAGCAGCGCTTCATCAATCAGCGTATCGCGCTCGGTGCTGCTCTGCCGTGGCTCATGTACCACCAGACCCTGCTCAATGATCTGCCGCACCGAACGGCGCGGTGACAAGGAACCATAGGGATCCTGAAAGACGATCTGCATGCGCCGGCGGAACGGTTTGAACTCCCGCGCTGACAATTTCTGCAGGTTTGTGCCATCCAGGTTGATCACGCCCTGACTGTTGATCAGGCGCATCAAGGCCATGCCCAGCGTGGTCTTGCCGGACCCGGATTCGCCAACAACACCGACAGTCTGGCCCCGGTCAATGGTCAGTGAGATGTCGTCTACTGCTTTCAGGACGCGGCGCTTGCGCAGCCAACCATTGCCCAGAGGGAAATAAACGTGAATGTTATCCGCTTGCAGCAGGGTTTCTGCATCAGGCGAGGCCACCACCGGTTCACCGCTGGGCTGCGCCGCCAGCAGGCTGCGGGTGTAGGCATGTTGGGGCGCACTGAACAGCGCCTGGGTACTGGCGTGCTCAACAATTTCGCCCTGGTTCATGACGCACACCCGATCGGCAATTCGCCGCACCGTGGTGAGGTCGTGAGTAATCAGCAGCAATGCCATGTTGAGACGCTCCTGCAGGTCCTTGAGCAGCGCCAATATCTGTGCCTGAATCGTGACATCCAGCGCGGTTGTCGGCTCATCGGCGAGCAGCAAATCCGGCTCGTTGGCCAAGGCCATGGCAATCATCACCCGTTGGCGCTGGCCCCCAGAAAGTTCATGGGGATAGGCCTTCAGGCGTTCACCCGCGCGCTGCAAGCCAACCAGTTCGAGCAGTTCCAGCGTGCGCGCCTGGACCGCATCACGTCCCATGCGCTGATGCACCACCAGTACTTCACCGACCTGACGACCAATCGTGTGTAGCGGATTGAGCGAGGTCATCGGCTCCTGGAAAATCATGCTGACCCGATTGCCACGCATCTTCAGCAGAGTCGCTTTCGAAGCACCGATCATCTCAACCCCGTCCAGCAGCACTGAGCCCCGGGGATGACTCGCCTGGGGGTAGGGCAACAACTGCGGCACAGACAGCGCCGTGACGGATTTACCGGAACCGGATTCACCCACCAACGCCAGGGTTTCGCCGCGGTCGATATGCAGATTGACGCCATGCACCACAGGCTTGCCATGGAAAGCCACCTGCAGGTCGTTCACCTCTAAAATACGATCAGCCATCACACCACCTCAGCAGCGGCGGCGGAACGCCGTGGATCAAAGGCATCACGTATGGCCTCACCAATGAAGATCAACAAGGTCAGCATCACTAGCAGTGCGAAAAATCCAGCCAGACCAAGCCACGGCGCATGAAGATTCGCCTTGCCCTGAGCCAGCAATTCTCCCAGTGACGGAGAACCGGCGGGCAAACCAAAGCCAAGGAAGTCGAGCGACGTCAGCATGGTGATCGACCCGGTGAGAATAAACGGCAGAAAAGTCAGTGCCGCGACCATGGCGTTGGGCAACACTTCCTGGCGCATGATAGTGAAGTTGGACACGCCCAGTGCCCGTGCTGCACGCACATAGTCGAAGTTTCGGGTGCGCAGAAACTCCGCGCGGACCACCGCCACCATCGCCGTCCAGCTGAACAGCAACAACAGGCCCAGCAGCGAAAAGACACTGGGTTGAATCAGGCTGGCCAGAATGATGAGCAAAAACATCACCGGCATGCCCGCCCACATTTCCACCAGACGTTGACCGATCAGGTCGATCAGCCCACCGAAATAGCCTTGCGTGGCACCGACCATGATGCCGATCGCCGAGCTGAACACGGTCAGCACCAGCCCGAACAAAACCGACAATCGAAAACCGTAAATCACCCGTGCCAGCACATCCCGCGCGACGCTGTCGGTGCCCAGCCAGTGACGGGCCGAAGGCGCCGCCGGCGCCGGCTCATTCGAGTGCAAATCGATGGTGTCATGACTGAATGGAATCAGTGGCCAAAGCATCCAGCCGCCGGCCTCAGTGACAAGCGCCTGTACCGCCGGATCCCGGTAGCTGGCTTCGCTTTCGAGCTCACCACCAAACTCGGTTTCCGGATAGGCCACCAGCACGGGTGCGTACAACGCGCCGTCGAAACTGAGGAGCAGCGGCTTGTCGTTGGCGATTAATTCAGCCACCAGACTGACCAGGAGCAGTACACCGAAGATCCGCAGTGACCAGTACCCGCGCTTGTTGGCCTGAAAATTAGCCAGGCGGCGGCGATTCAGCGGACTGAGGCGCGCACTGATATCTGGAAAAATTGCTGACATGGCGTCTAACGCGTCTCGAAATCGATACGCGGATCAACCAGCGTATAGGTGATGTCGCCAATCAGATGCAGCACCATGCCGACCAGGGTGAACAGGTACAACGTCCCGAACATGATTGGGAAATCCCGCGTCAACGTCGCTTCAAAACCGAGCAGCCCAAGCCCTTCGAGAGAGAAAATTACCTCGATCAATAGAGCGCCGGTAAACAGCACCCCGATCAAGGCACCGGGGAAACCGGCGATGACAATCAGCATGGCATTGCGAAAGACATGTCCGTAGAGCACGCGCGGCTCATCGAGCCCCTTGGAGCGCGCAGTCAATACAAACTGCTTGCTCAACTCCTCGATGAACGAGTTTTTGGTGAGCATGGTCAGCATCGCAAAGCTGCCCACCGTCAGCGCTGCCACCGGCAGAATCAGATGCCAGAAATAGTCCCCGACCTTGCCCATGAGGCTCAGATCATCAAAGTTTTCCGATACCAGACCTTTGAGCGGGAACAGATCAAGAAACTGCCCCCCGGCAAACAGCACGATCAACAGCACCGCAAACAGAAACGCGGGTGTGGCGTAGCCGACAAAAATGGCGCCGCTGGTCCAGGCATCAAAACGGCTGCCGTCGCGCACCGCCTTGGCCACACCCAGTGGAATCGAAATCAGATAAGTGAGCAGCATAGACCACAGCCCCAATGAAATCGACACCGGAAAACTCTCGATGATGAGACTGATGACAGAGCGGTTCTGGTAGTAGCTCTCGCCAAGATCGAAGCGCGCGTAGTCCCACAACATGTTGAAGTAGCGCTCGTGCAGTGGTTTGTCGAAACCGAACTGCTTTTCCAGCGCCGCGATCAACGCCGGATCGACACCATCGGCGCCGGGATATTGACTGTTGGCTTCCGCCGGCGCCTGTTCCGCAGCCACGCCACCAATGCGGTCGCTGGCCGTCACCGTCTCACCACTCATCTGGGCGAGCATCTGATCCACCGGACCGCCGGGCGCCAACTGCACAATGAAAAAATTCAAAGTGATGATGCCAAGCAGAGTCGGCACGATCAGCAGCAGGCGTTTGAGGATATACAGAGGCATCTTTTTGTCGTCATCCCTGGCGTGGTATGCAGGCAAAGCAAGCCAGTGTATTCGATTTTCGTACAAATGAATATCTCAACCTGCCCGCTGTGCGGTGGCACACCGTCAGGCTGACGAGGCCGACGTGCCGATTGACTTCGTGCATCGAGTCTGAGAGAGTAGACGGCACCTTCAGCCCCAGAAACTCCCAGGAGACCCGCATGACGTCCAACGCCGGATCCGTCCTGAACCGCCGTTCCTTCCTCCAGTATCTCGCCATGCTCGGAGCAGGCAGCCAGGCGCTGCTCAGCCCCGGGGATCTGCACGCGGCTTCAGGAGACAAGGTGAGTTCTGTTCCCGAGATCAAGGGCACGTGGGATTCGAAATTCGACCTGGTGATCGAAACGTTCACCAAGAACTTTACCGACCACGGTGACCACGGTGACGTCGGGGCATCGTTCGCGGCGTTCATCGAGGGGGAGCCGGTGATCGACGTGTGGGCTGGACATAAGGATCTCGGTCGTTCGGTGCCGTGGGAGCAGGACACGATCGTCAACGTCTACTCGAGCACCAAGACCATGACCTTCCTGGTCATCCTGATGCTTTACTATCGGGGCGAACTCGACGTCGATGCCCCGGTCGCCAAGTACTGGCCCGAGTTCGCTGCCAACGGAAAAGAAGGCGTGACCGTCGCCCACGTAATGAGCTACACAGCGGGACTACCTGGATTCGATCATCCCGTTGCCCCCGAGGTGCTCCTCGATTGGGACGCCGTAACCACCCTTCTCGCTGCTCAGAAACCGTGGTGGGAAGACAGAACCCAGAGTGGCTATCACCCTTTGACCCAGGGTTACATTCTAGGAGAAGTGGTTCGGAGAGTCACGGGCAAGTCGTTCGGCACCTTCTTCCGTGAGGAGGTGTCCGGTCCGGTCGGAGCCGATTTCCACATCGGCACACCGCCTGAAGCGCAGGCTCGGACCTCCGACCTCTATTCCGACAAAGACCTCATCGTTTCGGCGACACCACCGGCCGACGTTTCGGCGACACCACCGGCCGACGCCCCGCAACTACCACACGAGATTTTCCAAAAGAGGGTGTTCGACAGTCATCGCTGGCCGAAGGATTTCGTCAACACGGTCGGGTGGCGAGAAGCGGAGATCCCGGCGGCTAATGGGCACGGCAACGCCCGTTCCGTGGCCAAGATCCAATCGATAGTCGCCTGCGGCGGTGAAGCCCATGGAGTGCGGCTCCTCGATGATAAGACCGTGAAGGAGGCCTTCAGCGAAAGGGTCGCTGGCGTGGATCTATTGTACGGGAGGAACATGCGATTCGGTTTGGGGTACGGTCTCCCCAGCGACGCGGCGCCGTTATCGCCTAGCGAGTGCGTCGGCATGTGGGGTGGCGCTGGAGGTTCGATGATCATCGTCGACCGTAGCCAGAAGCTGGCGTTCAGCCGCGTAATGAACCAGATGCGGCCCGAACCCGACAAGATCCCCTACCGCATGGCCGCCGATGTGTACACGAGCCTCGGGCTCTCCTAAGGAGCGAATGCACCGTTTTATGAGGAACGCACGCTTTGGGTCGACAGGCAAATAAGCCTGCTGTTTGGGCTCCCCAGGTGGTGAATCGGGTAAATCGTTGGCGGTCGTTAACGTCAACTCGTTAGTAGCGTGCGTGGTGGAGGCATGGAACAGTAGGAAGCAGGAATAAGTTGCGGGCGACGAGGGAAAAACATTGAACGACGAGACAAAATTCGAAGTTTGCGTGTTCGAGGAGTATGCTAATAGTGGTCCACCATTTAAAGGGAACAACCTTGACTTCGCAGCTAAAACCCGGCGCATCAGATGGCGTGGCTGGCGCCTACCTGAACAGCAGAATGCAGCTGATGAAGTTCGCATCACGTTTCTTTCGCCGGCCGGAAGACATCGAAGATGTGGTCCAGGAAGCCTTCGTCAAGTCATTGGAGGCCGAGCGGCACGATACGACCATCCGTGCCGCCAGATCGTACCTGTTTCGCGTCATCCGCAACCTGGCGCTAAACGATCTGACGCGCGGCGACGATCGGCTGACTGAGGCGCTCGACGAATACGACCCCGCGTTTACCGACGGTGTGGACATCGAGAGGCAGGTCGAAGCGAGTGAAAGGTTCGAGTTGTTCTGCCGCGCCGTGGCCCGGCTGCCGGATGTTTGTCGGCGGGCGTTCGTGCTGCGCCGAGTGTACGGGTTCTCGCAGCGTGAGATTGCCGAGCATCTCGGCATCAGCATCAAGACCGTCGAAGCGCACCTGGCCAAGGGTATAGTACGCTGTACGGACTTTATGGAACTTTTCGACACGCCGGATGTGCCTGCCGGTGAGTCATTGACGAAACACCATCATGAGTGAACATCACATGCCGAAAAATGTCGTGACATCGCTACCCGATCAGGCAAAGATGCGCGAGGAGGCCGGCGCCTGGCTCGTCAGGCTCGACCGTGGGCTCGATCAGCGCGAACAGGACGACCTCAAAGTTTGGTTGTCCACCAGCCAGGCGCATCGACGTTACCTGCACAAACTTGCGTCAACCTGGGACGCCATGGGGATGCTCGAGACCTTGCGGGAAATGTTCCCGTTGCTGCATGACTTACGCCCCCGGGGAACGGGCGAAGCGGGGTCCGCCGGGGGACACTCTCAGTGGTGGTATACCCTCGCGGTCTCCGCGGCGCTGATCGTTCTGGTGGCCGGAACGCTGATGCTCAGCCCGCTGGATTCACGACTGCCGGAAGCCCGGCAGGCCCTGGCCACGATTGCAGGTCAGCAAACGAATCATGTGTTGCCGGACGGTTCCCGTATCGTGCTCAACACCCGCAGTCGGGTGGAGGCGGATTTCAACCGCCGTGCCAGGATCGTCAGAGTGTATGAGGGTGAAGTCGGTTTTGAGGTCGCTCACGAGGTGGATCGGCCGTTTATCGTCTATGCGGGACGTGGCCTGGTCAGCGCGGTTGGTACCGCTTTCAGCGTCCGTGTTAAGGCCGGCGTCGTCGATCTCATCGTCACGGAAGGCCGGGTGGGCGTCATATCGAATATCACCGAGGATCCACGGGCAGAGCAATTGATGATGCCGGAACGGTTCACCGGTAACGATCGCTCGCGGTCACTGATCAGCGCCGGTCATGGCGTCCGCTTCGAAGATGTCATCGAGTCCATCGAACCCCTGGACGCCGAAACCCTGGAACGCAAGCAGGCGTGGCGGCAGGGGGCGCTGATATTCAAGGGCGAACCGCTGGAGGAGGTCCTGGCGGAAGTCGGTCGCTATACCGATCAGCAACTCGTCATTACTGACCCGTCGATCAGGCGTGTGCCAGTGGGTGGACACTTCCGGATCAGTGATATCAACACGCTGGTGGCCCTGCTGGCCGATAACTTTGATCTCGATATCGAGGTCGTGAACAGCAACCTGATTCATCTGTCCGCCCGAACCCCCCGGGCTGCTGGTGGCAGCAACCCGATCAACGACAGCAACTTCAAGGAGATGCAAATCGAGTAAGGGTTTTACATGAGCATTGTGTCTTCATACACAAGGACTGGTAACCGCAAAGGTACCAATCCCGGTCGGGGTTATCCGGGTGTACTGGCGAATTGTGCTGGCAGTCTTCTGGCTGTCATGCTGCTTCTGGTGTTCGCTGATGATTCCCATGCAGTGGAACCAGTGTACAGTTTCGACATTCCCCGGCAGACGGCAGATGGTGCGCTGACCGCGCTTGGTGAACAGGCTGATATCTCCGTGCTGTACCAATATGAATTGGTCGTGTTGCACGAAACGAACCAGCTGAAGGGCAGTTATACGCTGGAACAGGCGATAACAGCACTGCTGAGCAATTCGGGTTTGAAAGCCGAATTCGGTACGGCGGGCCATCTGATCATTCATGCTGATGGGGAACAAAACGCCATGATCGAGCAAACTAACGAATGGATGCCGAATGCCTCCAGTGGAAAAACGACAACCCGAAAGCCGCTGCTAAAACGTCTGGGCACGACCATCGCCGCGGCCTTATTCGCCACTTCCGGCGCCGGCGCCATCGCGGCGTCCGATGATACGAATGAGATGGAAATCGAAGAGATCATCGTTACCGCCACCTACCGCGAAACTGACCTGATGGACACGCCACAGTCGATCGGTACACTCAGTTCAGAAATGATCGAGTCGCTGGGTGCAACGGATATGCGGGGGCTGTTTCAAAACATCACCGGTCTCAACATGTCCGAGCGAGAGATTGCCGGCGGCAACCGGTACACGATTCGCGGGGTTTCATCGCAAACGGGCCATGAGCCTTCTGCGCAAACGTCCGCGGCGGTCTCTGTCTATCTGGACGACGTGCCCATGACGTCAGCGCAAAGTCCTGTCCAGCAGTTTGGCGGCAACATGTTCGATTTGGAGCGTATAGAAGTACTCAAGGGTCCGCAGGGCACACTGTATGGCGAAGGTTCGGTTGGCGGGACCATTCGCTTCATCCAGAAGAAGCCCCAGTTGGGCGAAACCACCTGGAAGATCAAGGGTAACACGAGCCGCATGAGTTCATCGGACGATCTTGGCCATCGCCTTGATGGTGTCATCAACTTGCCATTGACTGAGGACTTTGCGATTCGTTTGATGGGGTTCTCCACCAAACGCCAGGGCTGGATCGACAAGACCGACATAGGCGAGGAAGACGCCAATTCGGAGACGGGTTCCGGCGGTCGACTCGCCGCGCTGTGGGCAGTCAACCGTGACTTGTCCGTGGAAGCCAACTATTACAAAACCGAACTGGAAACTGAAGGGAGCATGGCGGCGCAATCGCGTTTCACTGAAGCACTAAACGTACGTTTGCCCGGGCGGCGACCCTTCTCCAGGGACAACGTGAATATCTATAGCCTGGGGGTGGACTACGCGTTCGACTTTGCCAATCTGGAACTCGCGTTCTCAAACCTGGATCGGAAACGCACTAGCGAGATCGAGTCGACCACAACTATCGCTGCGTTCATAGACTCCTTTGTCCAGTTAAGGACAGTGATCAGGGCGCCCTCCAATCCCACCGAAATCCCGACACTGTTGGCCGAGGGTTGGATCCTTGCCCCCACATTCTCTCTGCCCATCAAGAACCTGGCCGGATTTAACCTGAATGATATGATGTCTTCTGATCGCAACACGTTCGAAGCGCGGCTCGTCTCTACCACCGAGAGCGCCCTGGCCTGGACGGCGGGATTGTTTTGGAAGGACAGTAACGACGATCGACTCAGTATCCAGCCGCTTAGCTTGATCCCATCTCTCATCGGTAAACCAGCCATCACTGCTCTTTATACAGAGTCTTTCACCAATCCCGCAAATTCACATTTTGATGAGGTGAACCAGATCAGCGTATTTGGTGAAGCCACATTCGCCTTCTCTGATACGTTTTCGGTGACACTGGGTGGGCGCTATACGGATCTTGACCAGTCGCTCCAGGGCAGTACGGCAACAACCACCGATAAGGTCTTCTCTCCCAAGTTGGGGGTCGCCTGGTATCCCGTCGATGGAACGCTCACCTACTTCAACATCACGACCGGGTTCAGGCCGGGTAACCTCAACGTCGGCCAGGAATCCAACGCGCACATTTTTAGAGGGGCGGGTGACAATGTCATACCGGCCACGCCGTTTGCACGAAATCCCAACAACTTGACGGGAAATCAGGCAGCAGATCTTGCGGCCTCACTGGTGTCCTATCAAGGTGACAAGGTGGTCAACTATGAAGTCGGCATCAAGACCCGGTTGTTTGACGATCGTTGGAACCTGACCACGGCGGTCTACTACTTCGATTGGAAAGACACGATCCTTCGATTCTCAAGGAACGACTTGCCCGCCATCAGTCGTACCTACAACGACAATGCTGGTGCTGCGCACTCAGTCGGCATCGAAGTCGACCTGGTGGGTAACCTGATGGAAAACCTGCGAATGACGCTCGGTGGTGATATCAATCGCGCCGAACTGGATGAGGCGGTGGGCGCTATTCCCTCCGGGACCAAACTGCCAAACGCCCCCGAGTGGAGCGCCCATATCACGCTTGATTACACTTGGCTGTTCGCTGGCGATATGGCGCTTAACTTTATGGTGAACCACACCACGCTCGCCGGTACGCTGAGTTCGCTTGCCGTCGCGCCAAGTGTAGTACCCTCACGTCGCCAAACGGACATGCGCATCCTGCTGAGTGGTTCCGACGCGAACTGGAGTGCGTCACTGTTTGCAACCAATGTGACCAACCAGGACGAAATCACCTTTGACTGCGGCAGCCCTGGCTTTCCGACTTGCCTGGGCTTTCAGCAGCCCAGGGTGATCGGTCTTGAAGTCACGTTGCAACGCTAGAGACAGGGAGCGGCCATGAGCGGGAGAATAGAATTATAAAGCGTATTTCCCCTTGATAGAAAAAGTATCTTCATGACGAGTGTTTAGAGTACAAGTTGTGGAAAGTTATTTGTCGGCAGAGAATGGTCAATGACTGACAGATCTATGATCTAATTGGCCTACGGGAAAGGTCGATCTCTGATCAGGTTTTCCTGATTGGCCAATGGTGTAAACCCCATCAAGCGCGACCAAAGTGCTGCAACAGCGTGACCGCTGAGCCAGTGCTTCCCAGGCTTTCCTGCCTTCAAATCTGTCGTTGTCTTGTTAATACTGGTGTTTCTAGCCGAATCGCATATTTACGATCATAATCAGTGGCAGCGACAAACCCATCGAGGATCTTTGCTTTTTCACTCCAACTCGCGTTGTGGTACTTCATCCGGACACTTCGCAGTAGCTCCATTCGTGCTGAGAAACACATCAATTTCGTCATCTAAATACTCTAATCAGTCCTAAGATTGTTTGATTTTAGATGAGACAACGACCCTCCATTAGTGTGATTTTTAGTGAGTCAATACGACCGGCAAGGATGATTGTCGCCGAATAAAAAGAATAGCGTCAAGTAAAACTCGTATTAATGCTTTTTAAAACTCGTATTAAGAGGTTGTATAATTCGTATTAGTGATCTATATTTCTCGTATTAAGCCCATGAGAAAACAAAATTGTTGATTCCGCTTGGCATTTTGGTTTCCAGCCTTAACTTGAAAAGCCCCATATTCGAACCGTCCAATGTATCCTAGAAAATTACAATTGCTGGTCGAAGAGCTTCTTACCGAATTTCGGGTTCTCTATCTCACTGGTCCCCGACAAGCGGGTAAGACCACATTGGCGCGTTCTGTTGCAGAGCACTTGGACATGGGCTATGTCACACTGGATGATCAAGCTACGCTGGCGTCAGTTGAAAGCGACCCTCATGGTGTTATACGTTCGTTGGGCTCAAAGCGGGTAGTGCTTGATGAATTTCAATATGCACCAAACCTGATCCCTGCGATTAAAGAAGCTTCAGACAGACTGGAGCCTGGAGAAAAGGGCAAGTTTCTTCTCACAAGTTCAGCCGATATTTTTCGTTCTGCACGCACTCAAGAGGCGTTACCTGGGCATATGGCAAGGCTGGAGCTTTTTCCGCTGTCACTCAGTGAGATAGCCGACCAGCCGCTGAATATTATCGACTATCTGTTACAAGGAGACTTTCAGTCAGTGTCAACTCCTTTTATCAGTCGTGAGGAACTGGCGGGTTTGGTGCTGCGCGGCGGCTATCCGGAAGTACAGGGCAAAAGTCCACGGGCAAAACAGGTTTGGTTTAATTCATATATGGAAGGGCTACTGTATAAGGACTTTGAAACCTTGTACGCCGCCCGCGGTGACTACCACTCGAAGCTACAGGTCATGACGCCTTATCTTGCCGGGTTAAGTGGCAACCTGTTGAAGTATGCCAATATTGCCAATGATCTGGAGTTGAACGACAAGCTGGTCAAAAACTATATCGAAATCCTGGATCTGATGTTTATCGTGCGTCGAGTTCCTGCTTACCTAAAAAACCGGGCGAAACGCCTGGCAGTGCGTATGCCTAAGTTCCACTACGTGGATACAGGGCTTGCCTGTCATCTGTTAGGTCTTCGCAGTGAAGAGCAATTGTTGGGAAGCCAGTATTACGGCGGATTACTGGAAAGCCTGGTTTACATGGAATTCTGCAAACAGGCATCCTGGGGGCAAGAAGAAGTGGGCATATATCACTTCAGGGATAGGAATCAACATGAAGTCGATATTGTGTTGGAGCGAACTAACGGCAATATCATCGGTGTGGAAGTCAAGGCTTCCGCCAGTGTAAATCCTCAGGATTTCAGGGGTTTGTCAGTCCTGGCAGAATTTTCAGGCAAGGCATTTGAGCAAGGTGTTCTGTTTTATACCGGTCAGGAGATATTGCCTTTTAAACATGGCGAATTTACTTTCTATGCATTGCCAATTGGTTTGTTCTTGGGAGCTGAGAATTAGCCCGGGGAAATATCGCAGCATGGCGGCTTTGGTTTTCTTCTGCTCGGTTTAACCAAGGCCTAAGCCAAGGTCATCGAAACGGTACCAGTATAACTTCGAGTGTCATGTCTCTAGCCTCCCGAGAAGTCTGCAATTTTCAATTGTCAAAAACCTGCAATTTTCGATTGACATTGACAGCGGGTGCGCCCGGAGCAGTTCGATGATCCTGTCCGGAGTTTCTACCCGCATTTCTACCTGCGTTTCTACCTGCGTTTCTACCGACGTTTCTACCGATGTTCCTCCGACCTTTTCTTCCAAGCTGCGTTTTACCCCAGCCTCGCCAAGTCCTTCAATCAAGTTGAAGCAGGGCTGCGATGACGGCCATTTCATAGTCCATAAAGAGCTGCACCATATGGTTATAGTGCACATATATGCATAACAACTCTCATTGCTGTGGGTTCCAATAGCAGGAATGAGAAGGGGTCATGTTCACTTCGATACCATTGTTAGCCATCAGCGGCACCCCCCAGCTTCAAACGCTCAATGCGATCGTCCTCTTCTTCAAACATAATTCGCCATTTACCGGAAACCGTAACACTCATTCTACCGCTTGTAGGACTTACACCCAAGCAGGTTGCCTCGCAAATCTTAGGATTAGTCGGGAACAAGTCCAAACCAGATTAGAACACTATAATTCGTAAGTTCTTTACCTAAATTAGACATTGACTAAATGAATTATTATGTATATAAAACCAGTATTTTGAGCTATGTGATTTAATGGAGAAGTGATGGAACACAGATTTGGTGGACTATGGACGAGGGAGAAGTTAGCGGTACTTGAAAAGTATCTCCAGTTCTATGCAAAGGCTCTTCAGAGTCAACCATTTACCTTGCATTATGTTGATGCATTTGCTGGGACGGGTTCTCAAGACCCAAAATTGGTAGATGCACAGGAGGTTATGATCCCGTTTGAGGATTTGAAAGGCTCTGTAACAACAGCCCTAGAGGTTGAACCAGGGTTTGATCACTATCATTTCAATGACATGGTCCAATCACATATTGAAGCGTTATTGGATATCAAGAGTCAATATAAGAGTAAGTCGATAAAGATCACAAAAAGTGATGCAAATTCATTTGTACCAGATTTTTGTCAGTCATTGGGAAGACTTGATCGTGCTGTCCTGTTTTTGGATCCATACAGCACTCAGTTGAATTGGGAAACGTTGAATTCCGTAGCTCAAACTGGAAAAGTAGACTTGTGGTTGCTGTTCCCTATTTCCATTATCGCTCGGATGACGCCACGTGATGGTGCCCGGATTATACCAGAGTGGAACGATACTTTAACCAGACTGTTAGGCACCAATGATTGGATTTATGATTTTTACAAACCCAAAGTGAAGCCACCGATTGATGATCTGTTTGGAGAGTCAGAAACACCCGACGAAATGGAGAGAATAAATGTTCAGGAGTTGGAGATATGGGTTATCAATCGTATAAAAGAACTGTTTCCGTATGTGGCAAAGCCTTATACGCTTTACAACAACGGCAGACCACTATTCACCTTTTATTTTGCGGTCTCAAATCAAAAAAAGGCCGCGTGGAGACTTGCTGATAGAGCAGTGCAGTATATTCTGAAGAATTAATGACAGTATTATGCCCATCATCGAGGAGTTGATATGAGTAAGATAGAGTGGACAGAACAAACTTGGAATCCAGTCACTGGCTGCACCAAAATATCGCCGGGTTGTAAACACTGCTATGCAGAAGTTATGGCCAAGAGATTACAAGCCATGGGAACGCCAGGCTACAAGAATGGTTTTAAATTGAGTTTACTTCCTGAGAGGCTTTTCCAGCCATATAAACGGAAAAAACCAACGATGTATTTCGTTAACTCTATGAGCGACCTTTTCCAGGAAGAGGTTCCATTTGAGTTTATTGAAAAGGTGATGAGGGTGATAGAAGAAACACCTCTACATACTTACCAGATATTGACCAAACGAAGTGCACGAATGCGTGAATTCTATGAGACTCGTGTAGTGCCTGATAACGTCTGGTTGGGAGTCTCAGTTGAAGATCAGAAATACGGAAAACCCCGTATACCTGACTTGCAGGCTATTAAGTCCAAAACACGCTTCCTATCCATTGAGCCACTGTTGGAGAACCTTGGCAAAATAAGGCTAAATGGCATTCACTGGGTAATCGTAGGTGGCGAGTCTGGGTGTGGGGCTCGGCCAATGGAGGAAGAGTGGGTTCTGTGTTTGCGCAATCAATGTGAAGGGGCGGGTGTTGATTTCTTCTTTAAACAATGGGGAGCGTGGGGTAAAGATGGCGTTAAACGCTCTAAAAAGGCTAATGGGCGCCAACTTGAAGGAAAAATTTGGGATATGATGCCTGTGGTAGCACTCTGAGAGATTTACTTGGATAGTGATGATTTTGGCTAAAGAAAGTAACTACCAATGGGAAATTGGTGGCAAACTCCCAGAACTTGACGAACATAGTCACATTAAGCATGCAATTTTGTCATATGCACGTGGAGAATTCGCAAAGTGTGACCCATCGAGCATGGATGTGTACTAGCCGGCATATTCGTCGCCGTGCATTGTTGTGGCTAGTGCAACGAACTGAACACCTGCGATGTCAATAGGCGTCCAAAATTGACCCATCTAAAACCTGTACTTTTTGTTTAAATTTTGACTGGCTGCACGATAGTGCGGGATGTCTATGAAGGAGGTAGATGAATGAAAGTGGAAGGTACGAAGATTGAACGTGGCAGTGGTAACGTATTTAAGGATCTCGGATATCCTGATGCCGATGTGCATCTGTTGAAAGCAGAGCTTGTAACTTGTATTGACGGAATCATTAGTCAGCGTGGTCTCAAGCAGGTCGAGGCGGCTAGGTTGTTGGGCCTGTCTCAGCCTGATGTCTCACGGCTGCTTCGAGGAAACTTTAGCGAGTATTCCATAGAGCGCCTATTGCGCCTTCTGACGGCACTGGGGCGTGATGTGGAAATCGTCATTCAGCAGTCCGCGTCACCACAGCAGCATGGCAGGCTCAGTGTTGGGCGTGCGAATGTAGAGCCCTTAAACTTATCAACTGCCAAGGTGTAGTAATACAGAAAGTAATACTTTGCTATTTTTGCAACTAGGGAAATCCTACTAGATCAATCGTATATAGTACTTGTTCGATTCCCGCCGTCTCCACCAACAACCAATCTTAATTTGCCCGAAAAAGCTGCGCTGAAACTTTCTCCTCTGCTGTTTTGCCATCTTGGTGAGCTGCGCCATTTGGAGTGGTCGGAGAGTGAAGGGTCGTCTATCGAATAGGCGTTTGGCCGCCGCGGTATCGCGTAATGAAAGCGAGTATCAAAGAAACCATCGGGATCCGTTCGACCGAGGCTTGGTGTTGCAAGCGATCTTGCCTGGTTTGACGATCATGCCGTTAGACCCGTTGATCGCACTCTATCCGGCCCCAATACTCTGGCTGTGATGGTAGCCGCCTCACCGACTCCGGCAATAATTGTTTGACCTGGCAGGGGATCGTCACACCACCCCCAAACCCGCCAATAATTCCCTGAGTTGTGCCTGATCAGGCCGGTGGCGTATGATCGATGACTTGATGGAGACCGGGAGAGACGAAATCATGATCACGGGAGAACTCAAATCCAAGGTCGACCAGATCTGGGACACTATGTGGTCTGGCGGCATTTCGAATCCGCTCTCGGTCATCGAGCAGCTCACCTATCTCCTCTTCATCAAGCGGCTCGACGAACTACACACCCTGAAGGAGCGCAAGGCCGCGCGCGCCGATACACCCATCCTGGAGCCGGTCTTCGCTGCCGACCAGGACATGCTGCGCTGGTCGCGTTTCAAGGACGCCGCCCCCGAGCAACTGTTCGAGACGGTGCGCGACGAGGTGTTCCCCTTTATCAAGTCACTCGGCCAGAAGGGCGAGTCCGACGGCGAGGGTGACTCGACGTACACCCACCACATGAAGGATGCACTCTTCACGATACCCACGGCCCGTGTGCTGGCCAACGTGGTCGACCAACTCGATGGCATCGACATGGCCGACAGTGACACCAAGGGCGACCTCTACGAGTACATGCTCGGTAAGATTGCCACCGCCGGACAGAATGGCCAGTTCCGCACACCGCGCCACATCATCAAGCTGATGGTGAACATGACTGCACCGACGCCGAACGACGTCATCTGCGATCCGGCTTGCGGCACTGCCGGCTTCCTCGTCGCAGCCTCCGAGCATCTTGTCGAGCACTACGGCGACAGCATCTACAAGAACGCCCAGGTCCGCCGTCGGTTCAACGAGGACACCTTCCACGGCTACGACTTCGACACCACAATGCTACGCATCGGCAGCATGAACATGCTGCTGCACGGCGTCGAGAATCCAGACATCCGATACCGGGACTCACTGGCCCAGATCGACCTGGGTGCCGCCGGGGACGACACTGAGCGGTACTCGCTCGTCCTCGCCAATCCGCCGTTCAGGGGCAGTCTCGACTACGAGTCCACCGCCAAGGACCTGCAGCAGGTCGTAAAGACGAAGAAGACCGAGCTGTTGTTCCTTGCCCTGTTCCTGCGCCTGCTCCAGACAGGGGGTCGCGCCGCCGTCATCGTACCGGACGGCGTACTCTTCGGGTCGAACAAGGCGCACAAGACCCTGCGTAGGATTTTGGTCGAGGAGCAGAAGCTCGACGCCATCATCTCCATGCCCTCCGGTGTCTTCAAGCCCTACGCCGGGGTCTCAACCTCCATCCTGCTGTTCACCAAGACTAACTCCGGAGGCACCGACGTCGTCTGGTTCTACGACATGCAGGCCGATGGCTACACGCTGGACGACAAGCGCACGCCGCAACCGGAGAAGAGCGACCTTGGCGACATCCTCACCCGCTGGCGGAATCGTGAGGCTGAGTACAAGCGGACGCGGACGGATCAGAGCTTCCTGGTACCCAAGCCCGAGATTTCGGGCAAAGACTACGACCTGTCTATCAATCGCTACAAGGAAGTGGAGTATGAATCGGTGGAGTACGACCCACCGATGGTGGTCATGGCTCGATTGGCTGCGCTCGAAACTGAGATTGCGAAGAAGCGTGAAGCATTGGAGAGATTGTTAGAATGAGAATTGTTCCGCTTCAGCAGATCTGCGATATTCAGATTGGCAAGACGCCGTCGCGGTCGGTTCCTGAATATTGGGGCGGAGATCTGCCGTGGGTCACCATCAGTGATTTTGCGGCAGGTCGAATCGTCACGACAACTAAAGAGAGGATTACCCGAATCGGCGCAGAGAAGAGCGGATCAAAACGGATTCCACGTGGCACGCTTCTCCTGAGCTTCAAGCTATCTCTTGGTAAAAGAACCTTCTCGGGTTGCGACCTTTTCACCAACGAGGCAATCGCGGCACTTCAGATTCGCGACCGTGACGTGGCTGATCGTGACTACTTGTATTGGGTACTTGGATCGATCGACTACGACCGTCTTGTGGACCGAGCCGCAAAGGGCAAAACACTTAACAAGGCCAAGCTGCAGATCCTTCAGATTCCCCTCCCACCCCTCACCGAGCAGATGCGGATTGCGGGGATTCTGGATGCAGCGGACTCCTTGAGGACCAAGCGCCGCGAGGCCCTCGCCCAGCTCGACACCCTTCTCCAATCCACCTTCCTCGACATGTTTGGTGACCCAGTCACCAATTCGATGGGATGGGATACATCTGCTCTAGGGCAAGTCGGCGAAGTAGTCACTGGAAACACGCCTTCTCGGAAACGTCCTGAGTACTACGGAAAGGACATCGAGTGGATTAAATCCGATAACATCAATCATCCATCGTTTGTTCTCACTGAGTCTGAAGAACGGCTTTCAGTTGCTGGCAAAGCGGTGGCGCGTACAAGCCCTAGAGGGTCGATTCTAGTAACCTGCATTGCAGGGTCACCTTCATGTATTGGCAACGCGGCTATTGCGGACCGGGAAGTCGCCTTCAACCAGCAGATCAACGCATTTGTGCCAAGCGAGCACATATCTCTCTGGTTCGCCTTCGGAGTGTTTTGGGTGGGCAAACGACTCGTTCAAAGTGCATCGACGAACTCCATGAAGGGCATGGTCAGCAAATCAGCTTTCTCTGGTATTTCCATTCCAATTCCACCGATATCGCTCCAGAATCGTTTCGCCGCAATCGCCGAATCCATCGAACGTCAGAAGGCCATCCAGCGCGCTTATCTCGCCGATCTCGACACCCTCTTCGCCTCCCTGCAATCCCGCGCCTTCCGGGGAGACCTCTGAGTTGCCATGGAAATCTCCGCCAACTTCGCGTTCCTGAAGCAGGAGTTCCCGCACGCGGCGGAGAGCGCAAGTTATGCGGAGCACCACGTCTACGGCGATCCGCGGGCCTCCTGCTTCCATGCACGCCATGCGCTAGAGCGCTTGATTAAACGTGTCTACAAGGTCGAGAAGACCCTGAGCCCACCGAAGGTCTCAAACCTGGACGCGTACCTCAGCGAGCCCGCCTTCCGTGCGATCGTGCCCGAGGTTGTGTGGCAGAAGGCGGAGTACATCAGGCACGCGGGCAACGTGGCGGTGCACGGCAACAAGACGCCGGAGCCGGAGCAGGCGTTGAACGTGGTGCGGGAGCTGGCTCACGTCCTCTATTGGGTGGGTCGCACCTATCTGCGGAAAGGGGCGGAGAACCTTCACGGGAAGACCTTTGACGAGTCCCTTGTCCCCTCACTAGAACCGGACGCCGCGCCGACCAGTGTCGAGGAACTGGAAACCCTGAAGCGCGACCTGGACTCGGCCGAAGACGCGCGCAAGGAGGTTGAAGGCGAGTTGGAAGCTCTGCGTGAACGGCTCGCCGCCATCAAGGCCGAGAACGAGACCGTCCCCGAGACCCGTGACTGGAACGAGAGCAAAACCCGCAGGCTCATCATTGACTTGGCTCTGCAGCGTGCCGGCTGGCCCCTCGACCAGGAACATGACCGCGAATACGAAGTCATGGGCATGCCGAACACCTCGGGACTCGGTTACGCCGATTACGTCCTGTGGGGAGATGACGGCAAGCCGCTGGCGGTCGTGGAGGCGAAGAAGACCACCGTCGATCCGGCAGTGGGTCGACAGCAAGCGAAACTCTATGCAGACTGCCTGGAGGCCATGCATGGCCAGCGCCCGATCATCTACTACACGAACGGGTACACGACCTACCTCTGGGACGATCAGACCTACGCGCCGCGAGTCGTCGCCGGCTTCCACAAGAAGGATGAGCTGGCGTCATTACTGCATCGCCGGTCCCACCGCGAACCGCTGGACACTTCGGAGGTGAAGAACGCCATTGTCGAGCGGTACTACCAGAAGCGGGCCATCGGGAGCATCGGCGAGCAGTTCTCGCAGGCACGGCGCAAGGCGCTGCTGGTGATGGCGACTGGCAGCGGCAAGACCCGCGTGGCGGTTGCGCTGGTGGACCTGCTGCAGCGGTCAGGCTGGGTGAAGCGGACTCTGTTTCTGGCCGACCGGGTGTCACTTGTAAACCAGGCGGTGGGGGCATTCAAGGCCCACCTGCCGGAGTCAAGTCCGGTGAACCTGGTGACTGAGAAGGACAAGACGGGCCGGGTCTTCGTCTGCACCTATCCGACGATGATGGGGCTGATCAACGAGACGACGGGCTCCGAAGCCCGCTTCGGGGTCGGGCACTTCGACCTCGTGATCATCGACGAGGCGCACCGCTCGGTGTACCAGAAGTACGGCGCCATCTTCCAGTACTTCGACTCCCTGCTGGTGGGCCTGACTGCGACACCCCGGGACCAGGTCGACCGGAACACGTACGAACTCTTCGAGCTAAAGCCGGGTGTGCCAACCGACGCGTACGAGCTCACGACCGCAGTGGCGGACGGCTTTCTCGTGCCACCGAAGGTTCAGCAGGTGGACCTCCGGTTTCCACGCGACGGCATCGACTACGACTCGCTCAGCGAGGAAGAACAAGCGCAGTGGGAGAGCCTCGACTGGGGTGACGAAGAGAATGTTCGCGGGCTGCCGGAACGGGTCAATGCGTCCGCGATCAACAATTGGCTGTTCAACAGCGACACGGTCGACAAGGTGCTGCAATATCTCATGGAGCACGGCCATGCGGTCGACGGTGGCGACCGACTGGCCAAGACTATTATCTTCGCCCGTAATCACGATCATGCAGCGTTTATCGAGGAGCGGTTCAACCGCCACTACCCACAGTTCGCCGGGCACTTTGCCCGCGTCATCGATCACTACGCCACATATCCGCAGAGCCTGATCGACGATTTCGCGCTGAAGGACAAGCCGCCGCACATCGCGATCTCCGTGGACATGCTAGATACCGGCATTGACATTCACGAGGTTGCCAACCTAGTCTTCTTCAAGCCGGTTTACTCGCGGATCAAGTTCTGGCAGATGATTGGGCGTGGCACGCGCCTATGCCCCGATCTTTTCGGACCCGAGATGCACAAGAATGACTTCCGCGTCTTTGATTTCTGTTTCAACTTCGACTTTTTCCGTGAGCAACCGGAAGGAATCGAGGTCAGTGGCGGAATTCCACTCGGCACCCGACTTTTTCGGTCTCGGGTGCAATTGCTGACAAACGTCCGCGCCACGCCGGAACTGGACCCGGAGGGGGCGCTGGCCGGAGCATTGACGACGAAATTGCACGGGGAAGTGGCAGCGATGAATCGCGAGAACTTCATTGTGCGGATGCAGCTTGAAGCGGTCGAGCGTTTCCGGAAGCGCGAATCATGGGATCGGCTCACCCCGTCCGACGTCGAGATTCTGCATAGTGAGGTTGCCGGACTACCCAGCGAGATCAAGACCGACGACATTGAGTCGCGCCTGTTCGATCTCACGGTGCTGAAGATGCAACTGGCACTTGCCGAGGGCGACATGGGTACGTTCGAGCAACACCGCCAACGGGTGGTGGAAATCGCCATGCTGCTCGAGGAGAAGAGCGCAATTCCCGCGGTGAAGGCTCAGCTCGCCTACCTGGCTTCAGTACAAGAGAGCGCCTTCTGGGAAGGCATCGGCATGAACGGTCTTGAGGAACTTCGCCTGCGTCTGCGAGGCCTGATGCCTTTTCTGGACAAGAAGACGCGCAAGATCGTCTATACCGAATTCCAGGACGAGATCATGGCCGTGCGCAAGGGCATCCACGTCGACCTGCCGAGGATGACAGGGGTTCAGTATGAGAAGAAGGTGCAGGAGTACCTGAAGAACCATCTCGACCACATCGTGATACATCGTCTCCGGACCAACAAGACGCTCACGGAAACCGACTTGCGAGGACTCGAGCAGGCGATGGTCGAGATCGGCGAGGACGACGGTCAGACGTTGTTGAGGGGTCTCCTGGCCCGGAGCGACGCCCCCTCCCTGGCTCATTTCGTGAGGAGCATGGTGGGAATGGACCGCACTGTCGCACAGGAAGCCTTCTCGGAATTCCTCTCCAACAGAAGCCTGACCACGCCACAGATCCGATTCATTGAGATGGTGATAAACCAACTCACTGCGAGGGGTGTCATGGAACCATCCGCGCTCTACGAGGCGCCGTTCAATAGCATGCACGCCAGCGGTCCAGAGGCGTTATTTTACGGACAGGAAAACATAATCGAGGGGATCTTTGAGAAACTGGAGACGCTTCAATCCGAACTGCTGGCAGACGTTGGCTGAATGCGGGTGGACTATCACATCAGTCAGCGGGAACCGAAGCTCGTCGAACAGGTCTTTGGGTAGATGAAATCCTTCGGCTTGTTTACTCAAGCTTCGCAATCACAGGGTACCGCCCAAATTCGTGTTGAGATACCCGCTAAGGGCTCGGTTTGTGTCCTTGGGTGCTCATGAAGCTGTAGAGGGTAGTAGGGCACGCCAGTGAGTTTGGCGATGGTGGTCGTGGTAATGCCCAGATCAAGGAAACGCTGGATGTCGTTCTCCTTGCCGTCAATACGCCAGCAAAGTGAATTGACGTCAGACACTACGCTCTCGAATCTATCTTCTAAATCAGTGTTTCCATGTAACGCGGGTGGTATCGAAGCAATTCTCGATAACGATTCAACTCTGAATTCTTAAAACCAAGCCTTCTAAGTTCTTTAATCTCTTCCGCCTTCGTCCCCCCCTGTGCCGTAGCCGCTCGGTCAAACAGACCACGTTCTCGCTCTGTAAGATTAAACCTCTTGATCTGATACTTCCTAGCACTCTTCAAGACAGGAACCTTTTTATTGATCACTCCGGCGAGGTCCTTTCGTTTCTGAGGCGTCGTATAGACTCCCCCGTATGTCAACATTGCTGACCCATCTGCATAACCTACTTGAAAATAAGGCCAAAATATCCCTGTAGAACCCACAAAAGCATTCATAAACGCTGCATGTAGCACTTTGTATACTGCCTCGGGAAAGTTAGCATTGTTCATATCATCTCTAGACACATTTCCAGCTAATCCTCCAAAACTCTCCTTCACCTCACTCAACCGCTTCGCCGCGTTTTCCTTCTGTAGATAGCCGGGTGGTTCTGCACGTATCGTAAAAAATATAAAATCATCTAGCCCAACTTTCGGGGCAATCGATGCCACATCACTAGTAATATCGGGATGTAAGGGTCCATCGTAATCCATCCAATAGATGGTATTCCCGCTAAAGTTGTCCCCCAAAATAAAATTATTCACGTTTTCGTTTCTCAACTGTATGAAATGATATGGCGAATTGAATTTAGCCCTTGGCATCATATCTCTATCGTGCTCAAGACTAATCATTTTCTCGATCCCAAGAAACTTGTGTATCAACATAAAGTCGTAAAACCGATTCCCGCCCATACCAACGTAACGATATTCCGAAATTGAAAATCCCGCTTCCATAGCAGCACCGAACGAGTCCAGCATCATCTTTCTTTCAATTTGTTTCGATGGCCTAAGATCATAGGAAACAAATTTTGCGGTCGACTGAACAGCCATTTCACTCTTCTCCCGCTTCATTTTGTAGGAAGTAATGAAACGTATGTCTCCCGACATCCGAACCTGACATCCCGGGTCTAGATAGATATTTAGCGATGCTTTCTACTTGGTTGATTTTTGCATCGTACTGGATTCGCATCGTCGTTCTCCTTCTGGATATTTTTGGAGGTTGAAATGCTCTTTGTTGCTCGGTCGAAGCCTTCATTGAGTCAATACGCTCTTTAGTGATTTTCTCCAGATCCGACTGTGCGACTTCAGTCCCTTCATCTGTGTACCGCGAATCCAAAAACGAAGTTACAGATTTGCCTACAAGTACCATCATTCTTTTAGCTTGTTGCCATATTTCACTATCCTCGTTAATTCCAGATTTTGTTGTATCCCAAGGTAGTCTCGCTGAGTATTTGGAAACAAAATATACCGTCCCCAAGAAAGGTCGATGTTTCGGTTGAAAAATCGGAAGCCCGCTGTTGTTCCATCCTGTCATTGAACTTTTGTCTGCACTAATTACCGTTCGCCCATTGCAAAACACAAACCAACCGGAACCACTATCGCGATATTTTCCATCCACTGGAGTGCCTAAGCCTGCAGTGATAGTGCAGGTTACCCCGTTCCTTTCAAAACTTTCCGTTGAATTATTCTTGCCAACACGCAAGCTGATTCCTTCAACTACCTTTTGATTTACAAATATGCGTACAAATTTACTCAAGAAATAGGAGTAGGTCTTGCCGATTGCATCCCTCAGCTGTCCTTCAAATACAACGTCCCCCAGCCTCATTTTCGCTTCTTCATGGAGGTGCCACACTTCGATCTTCGTACCACAGCGCTCTGCTGCAACAGGCTCGCGAGGTGTCAATTCAAAGTGCCAGGGTAACTCCGCATCCCTTGCCCATTTTGCTACATCAAGGTCAAGCTCAAACCCTCCTTCTATATGATCAGATACAATCCTTATTCTATTTCCAAGCTTAAAGAATGCTCGTTTTAGTCCTAGCCCATATACCGATAGACGATCAGATTCACTTTCTTCTTCTTCTGATCGTCCAAATTTGAAGACATGTTGCTGTGCTGTTGATAATTGAATACCTGGGGCATTATCAGTAATGATTACTTTTTTGTCGGATAGCTTCAGACAGATATCTGTTCTCGGCTGTACGGTCTCATCTTCTAATATATTGGCATATCCTTCTGCTGTTTCCAGTCTGTTGACCAGTGGTTCCAATGCCGCATTTACTGAGTTATCTATAAGGTCCAGAAATGCAGCCACCATAGAAATATCTCGTGTAAGCAACGAAATGAACAGCCGTTTTTCGGGGTTGGCTTCCGCCAACACGGTATTAATCATTATTTGCCTCCGATCTGATTTTAAAATGACTTGGCACTTTTGAAACTGTTTCTTTGCCTGTCGGTACGAATACCGGTTCATCTTCTCTATATCGAAGTGTTCCTGCGGAAAGAGCATCCAACCGAGACTTGGCTATTGCTAAATATTTCTCTGAAATATCGCAGCCAATGCAATTTCTTCCCTCAATAAGCGCCGCGATAGCGGTAGTGCCTGACCCGGCAAACGGATCAAGAACTAGCCCTCCCTTAGGGCATAACGCACGTATCAATCGCCTGACGAGTGCGGTCGGAAATTGACAAGGGTGCTCGGTTTTCTCGACATGGTTAGCCTTAACGTTCGGAATATCCCAAACTGCACCGATTTCCCAAAAATCACTGGGATTCTTGCCCAGAGGATTCCCGCTGAATTCTCCTCTCTTAGGCCCCTTATAATGTTTCTTGCCAGGATATTTTTGGGGGATACGGACCGAATCAAGATCAAAATAGTAGTCTTCTCCTTTTGTGTACCAAAGTATTGTTTCGTGACGCCCACTGAATCGTCGCTTTGAATGAATACCGTGTGAAAACGTCCAGATGATGCGATTCCGCAAACGGAACTTAGAGGTTGTTTTCATCGCATTCGCCGCTAGGTGATCGAGTGGCAATATACTATTCTTATGTACATGATTACCCACTTGCCAACATATGCTTCCACCAGTTTTTACCACACGTTCGGCCTCCGGAAGGAGCCCGCATATTACCTGTTCAAAACCCTCGATACTCTTTGAAATATCATATTCCTTTCCAATGAAGTAGGGCGGCGAAGTTACCAATAGATCAACCGAATCAGCACCCAGGCTTTTCAGAAACGTCAAAGAATCCCCTACTATCAGCTTAGCTCCAGTTTCGCCAAATCTAGAATCAAGGAAAAACTTCAAACTTCACACCTTAGTCATATTGAAAAATATCCTTATCGAATATCAAAGCCCGACTCCAAGTTAAGTATGGGGATAAATTTTCCTGCCTGCAACGGGTGTGCGGGCACTTACGATGTAAAGGCCTACTAAAGACCTCTCGTTTTACTGGACACTCAGTTAAGCACTTTCCTGCTCAAACAGCATCGGGATTACATTTCCAATAGCTGAATGCCTTCTTTTTCGGTTGTAATATATTTCTAATTATTCAAATGTCGCGCTTTTAGCTGATTGTTTGGTCTTGTGTCTGGCGTCAATTGACTTTGCCGGTCGCATTGACTCACTAAAACTCGTATTAATGTTTCTTAAAACTCGTATTAGTGGCTTATATTTCTCGTATTAAGCCAATGAGGAAACATACTTGTTGGTTCTGCTTGGTATATAGGCTCCAGCCTTAAGCAAAGAGCCTTAACTTGAGAAGACCCATATTCAGACAGTCCTATGTATCCTAGAAAATTACAATTACTGGTCGAAGAGCTACTTACCGAATTCCGGGTGCTCTATCTCACTGGTCCCCGACAAGCGGGTAAGACCACATTGGCGCGTTCTGTTGCAGAGCACTTGGACATGGGCTATGTCACACTGGATGATCAAGCTACGCTGGCGTCAGTTGAAAGCGATCCTCATGGTGTTATACGTTCGTTAGGCTCCAAGCGGGTAGTGCTTGATGAATTTCAATATGCACCAAACCTGATCCCTGCGATTAAAGAAGCATCAGACAGAATGGATCCTGGAGAAAAGGGCAAGTTTCTTCTCACCAGTTCAGCCGATATTTTTCGTTCTGCACGCACTCAAGAGGCGTTACCTGGGCATATGGCAAGGTTGGAGCTTTTTCCGCTGTCACTCAGTGAGATAGCCGACCAGCCGCTGAATATTTTCGACTATCTGTTAAAAGGAGACTTTCAGTCAGAGTCAGCTCCATTTTTCAGTCGTGAGGAACTGGCGGGCCTGGTGCTGCGCGGCGGCTATCCGGAAGTACAGGGCAAAAGTCCACGAGCAAAACAGGTTTGGTTTAATTCATATATGGAAGGGCGACTGTATAAGGACTTTGAAACTTTGTACGCCGCCCGAGGTGACTACCACTCGAAGCTACAGGCCATGGCGCCTTATCTTGCCGGGTTAAGTGGCAACCTGTTGAAGTATGCCAATATTGCCAATGATCTGGAGTTGAACGATAAGCTGGTCAAAAACTATATCGAAATCCTGGACCTGATGTTTATCCTGCGTCGAGTTCCTGCTTTTCTAAAAAACCGGGCGAAACGCCTGGCAGTACGGATGCCTAAGGTCCACTACGTGGATACAGGGCTTGCCTGTCATCTGTTAGGTCTTCGCAGTGAAGAGCAATTGTTGGGAAGCCAATATTACGGCGGATTACTGGAAAACCTGGTTTACATGGAATGCTGCAAACAGGCATCCTGGGGGCAAGAAGAAGTGGGCATGTATCACTTCAGGGATAGGAATCAACATGAAGTCGATATTGTGTTGGAGCGAGCTAACGGCAATATCATCGGTGTGGAAGTCAAGGCTTCCGCCAGTGTAAATCCTCAGGATTTCAGGGGCTTGTCAGTCCTGGCAGAATTTTCAGGCAAGGCATTTGAGCATGGTGTTCTGTTTTATACCGGACAGGAGATATTGCCATTTAAACATGGCGAATTTACTTTCTATGCTTTGCCAATTGGATTGTTCTTGGGGGCTGAGAATTAGCCCGGGAAGATGTCGCAGCATGGCGGCTTTGGTTTTCTTTTGCTCGGTTTAACCAAGGCCTAAGCCAAGGTCATCGAAAAATGCTGCCAGTGTAACTTCGTGTGTCATGTCTCTAGGAGTGTGCGCCGTAGGAACCCGTATGGGATAATACAGGCACTGAATTGTTAAGCATGATCGGTCGGCTTACTGGGTCATAAAACTCCATAACCCACGCCGTTGGCGTATGCCACCCACAACCATCATTGCAAAGAAAAGACATTCAAATTTTCACCGTTAGGGAGAGTGATTCGCAGCACTGCCAGTGCGACAACTCCTCTCTTGGCGTCACCAACATCACGGGCTGGTTCGACTAGAAGCTCAGGTTGTGTGATAAGATCGTGTGTAAAGTTGGTTGACACCACACTGAATGCGGTGAGAATAGCACTTGCAAAATTTACATTGTAATTTGATGGAACTCATTGAAGGAATTAAGTGAAATGCCTAGAAAACAATCATGCGGCAGTCTCCACATTCCGGATCTAACAATCAAGGAGTTTCGTGGGATCAAAAATCTTTCCCTTCCCCATCTGGGCCGCGTTACCTTGCTTGCTGGCAAAAACAGCGTAGGAAAGACCTCTGTACTCGAAGCGGTTACTGCTTTCGCAGTACGCGGCCGTAGTACTATTCTTTTCAATCTCCTTGAAGAACATAACGAATGGATCAGCATGACAGACGCAGATGGTGAAAAGTTTCAAGCTCCTGACATAGCAGCTCTCTTCCACGGACGTACTCCTGCAGAAAACTCACCAATTACGATTGGTCCTTTAAAAAATGCAAACCAAGTCAGGATTGAAAAAGCCTCGGTCGGTGATCTTGGTGAGAAAGAAGCCAGACTTATAGAGCATTATATGCTTGGACCATATAACGATGATGATTTGCAGTTGTTCAAATCCATCTTTCAAGTTAAAAAAGGTAAAAAGGATAGAGAATATAAAGAATACATGCTTCCACAGTTTAATTACCGAAATAGGCGAATCCCTTTTTGGCGGGATTTGAATAGAGAATCAGAACTTCCCGCAGCAATAAAGTGCCAGACCTTAGGCCCAGGTATGTTGGCTAACGAAGAGATAGCAAGGCTTTGGGATGGCATTGTGTTGACCGATGATGAAGATCGGGCACTGGAGGCCCTAAGGTTGATTTTCGGAGATAGGGTAGAGCGGGTCACCGTCATCGGAGAAGAAAGTAAACGGCATGGTCGCCGCTTTATTGTTAAGCTGAAAGGCCACACCCAGCCCGTTCCCTTAAAAAGTCTGGGAGACGGAGCTGTTCGCCTTTTCAGCATCGTTCTGGCGCTGTTGAACAACCAAGACGGCTTTCTATTGATTGACGAAGCGGAAAACGGCATCCACTATTCCGTACAATACAACTTTTGGCGCATGGTATTGCGGATCGCACGAGCTAACAACACACAGGTTCTTGCTACGACTCATAGCTGGGACTGTGTGCAGGGCTTCTCGCAGGCGGCGACCGAAGACGAAGATGCCAAAGGCATACTCTATCGCCTTGAGCGAGATGACGAAGACGTCTGGGCAATCTTCTATCCTGAAGATCAACTTAAGATTGCCGCCGAGCATGGTACCGAAGTTAGGTAAAACGTATGCCTAACAAAGAACGACTACTATTGGTCGAAGGGCAGGATGATCGCCATTTCGTCAAGCAATTATGGGACAAACACCATGAAGGTGATGGGTCAAAACCATTATTTTACAAAGGCAAAGAACGGCCATTTGAAATAAAGACCCTGGAAGGCATTGAAAATCTCTGCAAAAGTATCCCCACACAAATTACCACTTCTGACAGGGAGGTACTAGGAATCCTTGCAGATGCAAATAGTGACCCGTTAATTCGGTTGAAAATGATTTCTTGCAAAATTAAAGAAGCGGTAGAATTGAGCGGTGAAAGCAAACAGCTTCAAATCAATCCGAATGATATTCCAGTCGACCTAGAGCCAACTGGAACAATTATAAATAGTAATCCACGCATTGGAATCTGGTTGATGCCTTGCAATGATTTGCCCGGCGAGCTCGAAGATTTTGCGGTAACCATGATTCCTGCGAACGATCCAATCTGGCCTTCTTCCAAGCAGTACATCTCAGCTATCCCCCAACAAGATCGAAAATTCGATGACGAAAAAGAGCCAAAGGCTGAGTTATACGCCTGGCTTGCAACAAGGAAAACCCCTGGACGCATGGGGGCAGCGATCGGCGCTGGCGATCTAAGTTTGAATAATACATCAAGTGAGACATTTCTGAAGTGGCTAACGGAGCTATTTAGGTAAAATAGAACCACAATATATAAAAACTACAATATAGTTCTTGCCCCATCATTCTTTCAGCACCTCTTTTGCTTTAACGCTAACGGAGTGCTCCACCCTACCGTTCTATACTGCGCTGTTTGTAGTGGGTGGATAGCTGATTCTTGCATTTCGCCAGCAAGGGTAGCAAATGGCCAGGAAAGAATGCGACAAAGCAGTTCATAGGAAACAAAAAATTTACCAAATTCTGATATCTTGATGATCAGAAAAAAGAAGTGTTAATTCAATATACATTCCCCCCTGTGAATTCTTGGATACTGAGACACGCTTGTCTCAATATATCCACAAAACGCTTCACTGGAAATTTTGCAAATGATCGAGCATTCAGGTTTAAAGACGTACTACGATGATGAGAGTGGCCTTGAGCGCATTGATTCATGTCTGGCGTCAATTATCTTTGCCGGTCAACATTGACGATATTGTAGCCCGGTGGACCCCGAGAATCTCGGCTTCCCGTGTTAAGTTTAACTCCAAACCCTCGATAACCTCCGTGTGGATGAAATCGCCAGTATGGAACGGGGTCATGTTCACTTCGATACCATTGTAAGCGATCAGCGGCACCCCCCAGCTTCAAACGCTCGACGCGATCGTCCCCTTCATCAACCGTAATTCGCCAATTGCCGGAATCCGTAACACTCCATGGACACACCATCCATCATCCATTAAGGTCGACTAACTTCAATTGATGCGGGGGAAAATAATGACAACAGAACAAATTCAACAGATCGAGCAGCAAATTGGTGAACTTACGGCACAGTTGTATGCGCTCAGAAAAACTTCGCCGGCCATTGCTGTACCAAACTACACATTCGAAACCAACGCTGGCGAAACGACACTACTCGATCTGTTTGGTCCTAACGATAAACTTTTTGCCATTCACAACATGGGTCAGGGTTGTCGCTACTGCACACTGTGGGCGGACGGGTTTAACGGATTGCTTTCTCATCTGGAGTCGGCGATGGCGGTAGTCCTGTTATCAAAGGATCCACCCGAGTTGCAGCGTCGCTTTGCCAATTCCCGTGGTTGGCGTTTCGCACTTGCTTCACACGCCAACTCAAATTACCTGAGCGAACAAACTGTTTACGCCGATGCATCAAATTATCCCGGAGCAGTCATTTACGAGAAAAAAGATGACCGGATATTCCGCAAGAACGCATGTGTGTTTGGACCTGGCGACCTTTATTGCACCATGTGGAATGTGCTGGGTCTGGCAGGACTCAGTGAAGATGATTGGGTCCCGCAATTCAACTACTGGATAAGACCGGAGCAACTTGACGATGGTGGCGAAAGAGTTCTCGACTAAAGTTATTGACTCACACGGTTACTGGTAGATTTACCAACCAGGAAAGCGCTACCTGGTTAGCAACGGGTTCCGGCATGTGAATGCACCTCCACCTTTTTTCATGTACTGAAATCTGTGTGTTTCTTGGATTTTCACACATGAAACATTGAAACCTGTCACAGAGTTGCTAATGGCCGAACCGGTGAATGAACATCAGACGCAAAGTACCCAGCTTATTCTCAACCTTGTAGGGGCATGGTCTCCGGGGGTTCCCCCTACCGCAACTGTTATTGCCGGAGAGATTTACAAAATAGGTTCTAAGTCCAAAGTCGATATACGAAGCCTCCAGCCTTAGCATCCAGGCATCGGCAATGGCAGTTTCGACGCCTACTCCAAGCACCCAGCCATGCTCCACCAATTTATCCCGGAAAGAATCGTCATTATCTACATGCGTCGGGATGGTTGGGCCGAAATCAATGTCGGTTACCGAATTTACAAGTCTGGAACCCGCTATCCCGCCAGTAGCGAATATCGTTGCCCGGCCAATGGTCTTTTCGATACCAGCGCGTGCCGTGATAATCCATTCATAATCCGATCTTGCTGTTTCGTCCAATCCAAAGGGATCAAGCTGGTTCGTTTCCGCCGATATGTTACCCGGCGATATGTCAATTTCTATCCTGAGAGGAACTTCATTGATGTCAAACTTATTCCCTATCAACGCACCACTGATGAATCCGGAATCTTCGTAATAAGAAACCCAACCCGGATTGCCCCAGTTGGCGAACCCGTCGACATCAATGAGCCGGTTTTCTGTTAGCGCAGAACCGGCAAAGACACCGACATAGGTTGTCGTTCGGACATCGCCAGTACCAGTACTGGCAACACTGCCATTTGATAGAATGAGAAGTATCGCAGGAACCACAAGAAACCATGTAGTGCTGCTACGAAAGATTTGAACCAGGGGCATCAAGTTGACCTGTGAAGAACGCTTGGCGCAGCACCTTAACTTAATTCATGCGTAGCATCAAAGGATTAAGAACTGAGGTTAACCTGTGCGATGGAAGATACGCCAGGAAGTAGTGCCTGGATCATCAAAAGTGCTCAGAGCGGTTTGCCGGAGTCAATCTATCCCATCCCAGGATCACGACCTTGAATTGAGCCGTCAAGGACTCCTTGATAGCTGCCTGCGATTCGAACCTGTAAGAATTCCTTACAAGTTGCCGATACAGGTGATTATCAGCAAACATATCACGTCACTCGCGATCCAATTTAAATTAATAGACTCCCCAATTTGGTACCCTTTGGTTGACAGGGTCGCTGGCGAATCATGATGAAATCCCGGACTATTTGATGTTGGAATCCTGCAGATCTCCAACAAGTGTTGGAGTTTTAATTTGATTGCTTGCGATATAATATCAAACGCCAGGTTCGAGATTGTCGGGCCTGTGCGTATTGTTCCTCGGTAGCCCACAGGCGAACGCTGTTGCACCGTATTATTCGAAGTTATGTTTTACGCCAGAGTCGCATGACCTGGCTGCAACGTCATGGGCTGGAGACCTACTGGCCTTTGTATGGAATTGAGCCGGAAGAACTCAAAAAACCGGAAGGTGTCTTTACAAGGCAGGCTCCTCTGACGGTAGAAATAGGCTTTGGCAAGGGTGATTCGTTACTGGAAATGGCTGTAGCCAACCCGCAGCGAAACTACCTTGGCATTGAAGTTTACCGGCCCGGCATCGGCAATCTGCTGATCGGAATACACAAAGAAAAACTGGAGAATCTGAAGGTGGTAAACCGCGACAGTATTGAAGTGCTGGGGTATTTACCACCCGACGGAGTCGATTGCCTGCAGGTGTTTTTCCCGGACCCCTGGCCGAAAAGAAAACATCACAAACGCCGGCTGATCAACTCAACGTTACTGGACCTCGCATCGTCAAAACTTGCCCCGGGGGGTTGCCTGCATATAGCAACGGACTCGCTGGACTATGCAGAGCAAATCCGTTCTTTGCTTTCAGCACATCCTGCGTTTATCGAGACTGAAGCTCCAGATAGACCCGAAACCAGATACGAAAAAAGAGGGCTGCGCCTCGGGCATGAGGTTTTCGATATTGCTTACTGTACCCGATGTTCATAAGCCAACGACCCACCGTATACACCAGGCCGAATAATGGTCCGGGTTGTCTGATGTCCGAACAAAGCGCATGAGCAGTGCGAAAGTACTCGTCGCCGGAGGCGGCATCGGTGGTCTGACCGCCGCGTTGAGCTTTGCCAGGTTTGGCTTTTCTGTTCAGGTCCTTGAGCAGGCGCCGGTATTCTCAGATGCAGGCGCCGGCATACAGTTAAGCCCCAATTGTACCCGTGTCCTGCATGATCTGGGGCTGGAACAGGAATTGTCGGCCACTGGATTCCTGCCACGGGGGGTGCAAGTAAGACATTGGAAAAGTGGCGCCGTAATCGCTTCCAGTAACTTAGAAAACCACAGGGAAAAGTACGGCTTCCCCTACTATCATATCCACCGTTCAGACCTGATGGATGTTCTGGTACGGGCAGCCAGTGCTGATCCGAATATCAAGCTGCATACCAATACAGCAATAGAACATGTCGAACAGGATAGCGATGCAGTCAGGGTGGTTGCCGGTGCTGAAGAGTACCGCGGCGACCTGCTGGCAGGTGCTGACGGTATCCGGTCGGTGGTCAGAAATTCGCTTTTTGGCCCTGATGAACCCGAATTTACCGGCAATATAGCCTGGCGGGGCGTGGTTGCCACAGATCAATTGCCAAAAGACTTTATTCGACCGGTAGCCACTGTATGGTGGGGGCCACGAAGGCACTTTGTACATTATTACGTGCGCAATGGTACATGCGTTAATTGTGTCTGCGTCGTTGAAAAGGATGGTTGGGAAACAGAATCCTGGACGGAAAGGGGAAGTCATACCGAGTTGAAGAAGGATTTTGCCGGCTGGCACGATACGGTCACGACATTGATTGCCAATATCAACCATGACGCCTGCTTTAAATGGGCGTTGTTTGACCGGCCACCGATGCCTTTATGGGGGCAGGACAGAATTACTCTCCTTGGAGACGCCTGTCATCCAATGCTCCCCTTTTTGGCACAGGGCGCCGCGATGGCTGTTGAAGACGCCGCGGTACTCGCCCGGTGCGTTGCTGCCGGCAAAGATATCCCTTCAAGTCTCATTCGCTACCAGGAACTGCGTCGTGATCGAACAGCCTGGGTACAGAAAAGCTCCCGACGGAACAAGAACCTGTTCCATGCAACAGGTGTGACCGCGTGGGTCAGAAATCGTGTCGCAGGTATGGCCGGCGAAAAGATGTTCGACAGATTGTTCAGCTACGATGCAACCCGGATAAGGCAGACCTGAACAGGGTTGACTGCAATGCGCATCAGGGTGTCAGCAGAAGCAGCACCTCATCCACAAAACGCATGCCGTAAGTGTTAAGTCTGATTTCATTTCTGCCGGTAAGAAATCCCCGATCAAAAGCCTGGTGGAGGAAAGGTTCGATGGTTTTTACAGGGAGTCCGGTTCGGGTTTCATAGGACGACAGATCTACACCATCACTCAAACGCAGTGCATTCATCATGAACTCAAGGGGCAGTTCTTCTCGAGCCACCGGTGTGACTTTTTTACCGGGGTCTTTAAGATAGCTCTTGGGCATACGGTTTCTTGACGTTCTGAATACCCCCTGATCCGTCGTGTACTTTCCATGTGCCCCGGCGCCAATGCCGATATAGTCACCGAATTGCCAGTAATTGAGATTGTGCCGGCATTGCCTGCCAGGCCGTGAAAATGCCGATACCTCGTACCGTTGATAGCCGTTGTCATCAAGTAATTGCATACCCCTTTCCTGGATCCGGAACAACGTATCCTCGTCAGGTAATGCTGGCGGGTACCGGTAAAACACGGTGTTGGGCTCAATCGTCAGTTGATACCAGGAAATATGTTCCGGCTGGAATGATATCGCCGTTTTAAGGTCCTGTTCCGCATCAGCCCAGGTCTGATTGGGCAGACCGTGCATCAGGTCCAGATTCAGGTTGGTAAAACCGGCTTCCCTTGCATTGGCAATCGCCCGTACCGCATCTCTCGAGGAGTGAATTCTGCCCAGTTGTCTGAGATATAGATCGTTGAAAGACTGAATGCCAAGACTCAGCCGATTGACCCCGGATTGCCTGAAATCCCTGATGCGGGAATCGTCCAGGGTGCCGGGATTGGCTTCCAGGGTGATTTCCATGTCATGACTGCAAGAAAACAGGGATTCGGCTTCCCCGATCAACTTGGCGATGTTCCCGGGCGAAATCAGACTGGGTGTTCCACCGCCAAAGAAAATGCTGTGCAAGGGTTGTGATGCCACCGTTTCCTGTCTCAGTTCACTGATCAGCACACGGGTATACTCTACTTCGGGTATGGGTCCATCCTGTTCATGGGAATTGAAATCACAGTAGGGGCACTTACGGACACACCAGGGAAAGTGGACGTACAGACCGGTGGGGATTTCAGGCATTGAATTGCACCACAAACCGGCTGAGGGCTTTGGCACGGTGACTGAGTTGATTTTTCTGGTCTGATGTAAGCTGGGCGGCGGTCTTGCCGATGTCAGGAATGAGGAACAACGGATCGTAGCCGAACCCTGACTGTCCCTGGGGCTCTCTGACAATTTCACCGGCCCATGTGCCATGTGCGATGATCGGTGCAGGGTCCAGTGCGTGTCCAAGGTATACGATTACACACTGGTAGCGGGCAGACCTGCAATCGATAAGGTCCATCTCCGTCAGCAGTTTACGATTGTTGTCCCCATCGGTGGCGTCTGGTCCGGAATACCGGGACGAGTAGATTCCCGGTCGACCATCCAGCGCCTCAACTTCCAGACCGGAATCATCAGCGATTGCCGGTAAACCACTTTGCCTGCTTGCATGTCTTGCTTTGAGCAGGGCGTTTTCAACGAAGGTAAGACCGGTCTCTTCCGCCGGGTCTATGCCAAGAGTTCCCTGATTAATGAGTTCAATCTCAGCAGGCATCATCGCCCGGATCTCTCTCAGCTTATGCTGGTTGTTGCTTGCCAGTACAACTCGCATCAGGTCAGTCTGTTCTTGGACAGCCTCCTATAGCCCCAGCATTATGCCATTTGGAATTCCCAGCATGACGGCCAGAGGTTGAACTATCAGGTATTTGTCGATCAACCTGATCACAATAAATACCAGGATGGGAGAAAAGTCTATCCCTCCCAATGGGGGCAGAAATTTTCTGACGGATGCACACAGGGGTTCGCTCAACTGGTTGATCAACTGTAGCGCAGGGTGGGTTGAATAAGGTGCAATCCAGCTTGCAATGACCATAATCAGCAGTGAAAAGAAGTATATATCAAGAATCAGGGATACCACGCCAAGCATTGACCAGAGGATGTATCTGAAGAGAAACAGATCTCCACCAGCAAGCAACATGAACAGCATCAATGCGATGATTTGTATGATGATCGCAACCATCAGTGTGGCGGTATCCACACCTTTTATGGTGGGGAAAAAATTCTGAAACGGCCGAATCGCGGGACCAGTGATTTTCACAACTGCCTGACACAGGGGATTGTAATAGTTGGCGCCTGATACCTGCATCAGGAATCTCAATACGATAAGCAAAACGTAGATGCCAAAAATCATCTGGACTATAAATGCACCAGCGCTTGCAAAATTCTGCGTCATTTCAACTCCTGTTCCTTGATGAACAGTCAGGATTATAGCCAGATATTTGTTGCAGCATTATCCCTGCCTGTAAAAAAATTATTCGCCGCTCCCTTGCCTGTGCCAAAGTGCTGCATCTCATTTACTTTCTACCCTTTAGCATCGGCTTCCGCGGCAAGTGCTATCGAACGATGATACGCTTTTGAAACAGCTTTGGAGAAAATATCATTCAGGTTATTGTCCATCAGTGTGTCCAGTGCCGCTTCTGTTGTGCCACCGGGTGAAGTGACTTTAAGTCTCAGAGCTTCCGGTGCTTCATCACTGGCTGCTGCCATTCTGGCGGCGCCAAGCGCGGTTTCCAGCACCAGCTTGTGCGCCATATCCTTAGGTAAACCGAGTTCTCTGGCAGCTGACTCCATGACTTCCATGATGTAAAAAAAGTAAGCGGGTCCACTGCCTGATACAGCAGTCACCGCGTCCAATACCGACTCTTCATCAACCCAGATACAACTGCCAACGGATGACAGAACTTCCAGGGCAAGAGCCCGTTGCTCATCGGCAACTCCCGGTGTGGCAAACAACCCTGTAATACCACTTTGAACCAGCGCGGGCGTATTGGGCATGCAGCGGACAATGGGAACGTTATCGCCTAGCCAGGAAGCAAGCGAACGGGTAGTAATTCCAGCCGCCACACTGACCACAAGACGGGCGCCAACGGTGGGTGCTATCTCACTGGCCAGGGCTCGGACGATGTTTGGTTTGACCGAAATTAAAACCACATCAGCCTGCTTGATCGCAGCCGGATTGTCCGTGGTGGTATTGACCCCCAGTTTCGCGACTTCATCCAGGGCTGCCTGGACGGGGTCCGCTGCTGTAATGTCAGAAGGTCGGGCGCCGTGGTTGATCAATCCCCCGATAATTGCGCGTGCTATGTTTCCCGAACCCAGAAATGCCAGTTTCATGTGTTAATCCTGTGTACTTTTTACGGGCTTTCGCGCACCAAATATGGCCGTTCCGATGCGAACCCAGGTGGCCCCTTCGGCAATGGCCGATTCCAGGTCGCCGGTCATCCCCATCGATAACTGGTCGAAATGGTTAAGTTTATACTGTGCGTTCAACTCATTCAGCAGTTGGGCAAGACGACGAAAGTATTTTCTCTGTGTCACGGTATCGTTTGTTTCTTCCGTGATGGTCATCAATCCTCTGGGTAACAGTCTCTCCATGTCTGACAGACCTTCCAGCAATGCGCCTGCTTCGTCAACAGCCAATCCGGCTTTAGCCGGATCGTTACTGACATTGATTTGTAACAGTACGTTAAGCGGAGCTTCCCGTTGCCGCTGCGCATTGAGTCTGCGGGCGATCTTAAGACTGTCGAGAGAATGTACCCAGTCAAAATGATTGGCAATCCAGCGGGTTTTGTTCGATTGGATATGACCGATGAAGTGCCAGTGAACATTGGGAAACCGTAATACTTTGTCCATTGCATCCTGAACATAGTTCTCCCCAAAGTCCTGCTGACCAACTGCAATCGCTTCCTGCACCAGGGTAGCGGGTTTTGTTTTGCTGACTGCCAGCAGTTGGACTTCAGAAGGGTCCCTTGCCGATTCCGCACAGATACGAGAGATACGTTCGCGCACGGATATAAGGTTCTGGACTACACTGGACATAGGTTAATTCTGTTAAACATTCACGTTGAGTAGTGCACGATAATCAATCTTCGGCAAGGTGGGCAACAGATATTCTGGAAATGAACTTAACAGAATTACTGGCATACAGTGAAAAACAGGGCGGGTCCGATCTTCACCTCTCCTCGGGATTGCCTCCAATGATCCGTATTGATGGTGATATCCGGCGCATCAACCTGCCCGTCCTGGGCCGGGAGAAAGTACGGGAATTGATTTACGAGATCATGAATGACAGGCAGCGTAAACTTTATGAAGCGTGTCACGAGTGTGACTTTTCCTTTGAAATACCCGGTGTTGCCAGGTTCCGGGCCAATGTATTCAATCAGAATCGTGGCGCCGGCGCCGTATTCAGAACCATTCCTTCCAGGGTGTTGACTATGGAAGATCTCGATCTGGGCGCCATCTTCAGAAGCATCGCGGACACTCCACGGGGACTGATAACGGTAACGGGACCTACGGGGTCCGGTAAAAGTACCACCCTCGCTGCCATGATTGATTACATCAATGATACACGGTATCGGCATATTCTGACGATAGAGGATCCGATTGAATTCGTACACAGCAGCAAACAGTGTCTGATCAACCAACGTGAAGTACACAGGGATACCCTTGGTTTCAGCGAGGCATTACGGTCAGCGCTGCGAGAAGACCCGGACATCATTCTGGTTGGGGAAATGAGAGACCTGGAAACGATTCGCCTGGCACTGGAAGCCGCGGAAACCGGTCATCTGGTTTTTGCTACCTTGCACACGTCATCCGCGGCTAAAACCATCGACCGGATCATTGACGTATTCCCGGCTGCGGAAAAATCCATGGTGCGTTCCATGTTGTCTGAATCTCTCCAGGCAGTGATTTCACAATCTCTGTTGAAGAAGACAGGCGGTGGCCGGGTGGCTGCCATGGAAATCATGCGTTGTACTCCGGCTGTCAGGAACCTCATCCGTGAAGATAAAGTCGCACAGATGTATAGCGCCATCCAGACCGGCAGACACCTGGGTATGCAGACACTGGATCAGTGCCTGAGGGATTTGCTGGACCAGAATCTGGTCAGCAGGGAGGCTGCCATGGAACAGGCGAAAATCCCGGAGGATTTTAAATAACACTCAATACTGTTAATGTAATAACAGTAGCATCATGTGCCGATGCCCCTCTTCTTTGATCTGACTTATAGAATCCCGTTGCTGAAAAATTTTTTTATACCCGTAATCATCGTGACGACGTGTACCCTGGTCGCTGTCTGGATGATGTTGCAGAATCCGGAGCCAACCGAACAACGTTCGGAACCTCCAGTACTGCTCGTGGAAGTCATCAGGGCACGTTCCAGTTCATTAAACGTTCAGGTCAAGGCACAGGGCTCGGTAACGCCCAGAACCCAGACCACGCTGGTGTCCGAAGTGTCCGGGATGATCACTGAAGTATCCCCCGCTTTTCTCGTGGGTGGATTCTTCAGAAAGGGAGATGTGCTCATCCGCATCGACGACAGAAATTATCGTGCTGATGTCAAAAAGGCAGAAGCAGCGGTTACGGCAGAGCAGATGAACGTAACCCGGGAAACCGGACTCGCTGAATATGCGGCAGCCGAGTTTGAGAGGTCCAGGTCCCTGTTACCCAGCCAGTCCGCAACAGACCTGGCTTTGCGCAAACCACAACTCGCCGAAGCCATATCCAACCTTGAATTCGCCCAGGCCGACCTGGAGAAGAAAACAGGCGATCTGGAACGAACCACGATCAGGGCGCCCTATGATGGTCTGATACGGGAAAAACGCGTGGATGTCGGCCAGTTCGTTGCTGCCGGGACACAACTGGCAGTGACCTTTGCGGTTGATTACGCCGAAATTCGTCTGCCGTTGCCCGATCGGGAACTCCCTTATCTCGATCTGCCGGAATCCTTTACAGAAGGGCAGCAGACTCCTGGAATCCACGTTGACCTTACGGCTGAACTTGGCGGAACCTTCTATCACTGGGAAGGCAATATCGTACGTACCGAAGGCGTCTTTGATCAGCGAAGTCGTGTGTTGTACGTGGTTGTGCAAGTGGCAGACCCTTACAATCGCCTGCACCAACGCTGGCAGACACCCCTTCGAATCGGCACTTTTGTTGAAGCCAGTATCGAAGGGAGACTGTTTGAAGAAGTCATTGTTCTGCCCCGGGGTGTTCTGCGGGCGGATAATGTGGTCTGGACCGTCGGCGAAAACAATGTTCTAACACCCAATACGGTATCTTTACTCAGGGCTGATGAAGATTTTATCTATGTAAAATCCGGCCTGGAAGAAGCATCATTAGTCTGCAAAACAACATTGGACAACCCATTGCCAGGCACACGGGTACGGTATGATCAGGTAGTGGAGAAATAATGATCGACACTCACCACGGAATTATCGCCTGGTTTGCCCGTAATCACGTTGCCGCCAATCTGTTGATGTTGCTGATTATCGGTTGTGGACTGATATCAGCCTACTCTATCCGTATCCAGGTCACTCCGGAAATTGAATTCCAACAGATTGACATCAATATTCCTTTTCCCGGGGCTTCTCCCGGAGAGGTTGAATCAGGTGTAGTCCTGAAGGTTGAGGAAGCTGTCAGAAATATCGAGGGCATAGAACGGATGACTTCCCTGTCACAACAGGGTAGCGGTACGGTAATGCTGGATGTCGAAACGGGTTATGACATGCAGATTGTGGTGGACGAAGTCAACATGGCAATGGGCAGGATATCCACCATGCCCGAACAGGCAGAACGGTATTCTATCAATCGCGACTTTCGCAAAATGGATGCGATTTCGGTACAGATTACCGGCAGTGACCTGTCCGAACATAGCATGAAGGCACTTGCCACCACTATTCGGGATGAAATACTGGCACTGCCGAGTGTTACCAAGGCTGACATCACCGGCGCCAGACCCTATGAAATCAGTATACAACTTGATGAATCGAAACTCAGGCAATATGGGCTGACCCTGGAATCTGTCGCCCGCGCCATACAGCTCTCTTCCCTTGATTTATCCGCTGGCGCCATAAAAACCGATTCCGGCGATATCATCCTTAGAACCGAAAGCCAGGCCCATACCCGTCCCGAATTTGAAGATATCGTATTACTCAACAGAAGGGATGGTACACGGCTGACCCTGGGAGATATTGCCGAAGTGGACGATGGCTTCGTCGAACAGGAATTCTTTTCACTGTTCAATGGTGAGCCCAGTATCGGCATCAACGTTTTTGCAGTCTCCGACCAGAATCAGATCGAGATATCCGAAGAAGTGAAGGAATACGTCGAACGACGTAAAACAACATTACCTGAAGGGATCAGACTGGAAGCATGGCGAGACACTACCGAGCTGCTGAATGGTACTCTCGGTATTATGCTTTCCAACATGATGTTTGGCATTTTGCTGGTCATGCTTGTTCTTGGTCTGTTCCTGCGCATCCAACTCGCATTCTGGGTCATGCTGGGCATTCCGATTGCTTTCCTGGGCGCCTTCGCGCTGATGCCACTCGTAGGTGCTTCAGTCAATATGCTCAGCCTGTTCGGCTTCATCCTGGTGCTGGGTATCGTCGTTGATGACGCAATTGTGATCGGGGAAAGTGTGCAGACCTATACGGAACGGGATGGACAGAACATCGACAATGTCATCCAGGGTGCGCGCAGAGTGGCACTCCCCGCAACCTTCGGGGTGCTCACAACCATCGCTGCGTTTGCCCCACTGTTGTCGGTTCCGGGATCTTTCGGCGCCATCCCGGCTTCAATCGGCTGGGTGGTAATCCTCTGTCTGGCATTCTCCATCATCGAATCCAAACTGATACTGCCGGCGCATCTTTCGTCAATGAAACCGCAATCCCCCACCTCAGGAAACCCGATCAGGCAGTTTCAGAAAGTGATGGCTGGTCAACTGCAGCATGTCCGTATGCACTATTACAAGCCCTTTCTGGATATTGCACTCAGGCACCGTTACATCACTACCTCAATCTTCCTGTCCATGCTGATTCTGTCGATCGGTTTCATTTTTGGCCCCTATGTCCGCACCGTCATATTTCCGAGAATGGATATGGATTTTGTCATGGCGAGAGTGGAACTGGCAGAAGGCGCATCATCGTCGCAGGTTATCAAAATCGTCAGGGAGGTTTCAGACAAACTGCAGGAACTTGATGACAGCAAACCGGAAAACGAAAAATTTCTGGTAAACATATCGGCCAGAACTTCCGGAACATCCGGCACTATCATGGCTGATGTGAGTTTCAAGTCTGACATCAGTGCAGAAGTTATCGCCAATGAATGGCGCGAACTTGTAGGTGAACTGGCAGGCGCCCGGCAACTGGAGTTCGTTGGAGCAATGATGTCTCATGGCGGTAGCGGGGATGTCGGGTTCCTGCTGACTGGATCAAATCCGGTAGAACTGGCAGCAGCCGGACAGATGCTGGAAGAAAGGCTCCGTAGATATGCCGGCGTTTACGAAATCAACAGCAGTGGCAGGGGATCAATTCCAGAAATCAATATCGTCATCAAACCCTCTGCAGAAGCACTGGGCCTCTCATTGAATGATCTTGCCAGTCAGGTTCGGGCAGCATTCTACGGTGTGGAAGCGCAACGAATACAGCGTGGCGAGGAAGAGGTCCGTGTCATGGTTCGATATCCTGAACACAAGCGTGAGTCTCTGGGTAACCTGGAGTCCATGACCATACGAACCGCCGACGGTGATGAAGTCCCGTTCACAGCAGTAGCTGAAATCGAAGAACGGATGAGTCCGGCAACCATTGAACGCGAGTGGGGCAAACGAAATATCATAGTTACGGCAGTTGTTGATAATACGATTACACCCCCGGGTGATATCGTTCGGGATGTGATGTCGGGAGAATTCCAGCAGAATCTCAGGGATCAATATCCCGGTGTGATGTTTGACCTGGGCGGCGCCAGCAAGGAGGAAAGCGAATTGATCCAGCGCCTGATCATCACCGCGGCTCTGGGTTTGTTTGCCATCTATGCACTCATGGCCATTCCTCTGAAATCATACGTTCAGCCACTCATTATCATGGGGGTAATTCCCTTTGGTATCATTGGCGCCATGATCGGTCATCTGGTTGTCGACATCCCATTCAGCGCCCTTTCGCTGTTTGGCATTGTCGCATTGGCAGGTGTTGTAGTGAACGACAGTATTATCATGGTGGACTTTGTCAACAAGTCCGTGTCCGAGGGCGTGAAGGTCACGGAAGCGGCCAGGAACGCGGGTGTGGAGCGTTTCCGGGCTATCCTGCTGACCTCGTTGACAACTTTCTTCGGATTGCTGCCTATTTTGCTGGAGACCAGCCCTATGGCGCAATTTGTGGTTCCGATGGCGGTTTCCCTGGGATTTGGTATTCTATTCGCGACACTGATCACGTTGGTTCTGATCCCCTGTCTGTATGTCATTCTGGATGATCTGAATCTTTCCCGGTTGACCATAAACCAGTAGTCGGCAGAGCCGGAGGCACAATATTATCCCGGCCCACGGCTGGCGCCGGTGTCTGCTTTTCCCAGAACTGTTGTACCTTTTAAGTGGTTCGGTGCGACGCTTCGACAATGATCTTCACCTTGCCACCGCACTTCTCACACTTCCTGTATTTCGATAGCAAAGACTTGCTTCATTCGTTGTACCCACGTCATTGAATAGGCTTTTGACCAGGGCTGGTCAGCCTGCAGTTGTGCAGCCACCGCTGTCAGGAAGCAAACAGGTCTCGGTAATCATTTGCGTCGATTCATGTTAGATGAGAGAGTCTTCTCGAAACAACAAAGAACCGGAGAAAAGACCATGGTGAAAGAAGTAGGAATCGGCGTTGTCGGCACTGGCATGTGGGCGAACAACGTGCATCTTGCCGCTTACCAGGAACATCCGCAGGCACGACTGATCGCCGTTTACGATATTGACAGGGAAAGCGCGGAGCGTGCCGCCGAACGTTTTGGCGCCGAGTCGGTCTGCGATGAACTAGAGGAACTCCTGGGTCGGGACGATATCGATGCTGTGGACATCATTACCCCCAACGTTACCCACGCCCCACTGGTACTGGCGGCTCTCGCTGCCGGCAAACATGTCATGTGTGAAAAACCCATGGCCATGAATGCCGATGAAGCCCGGCAGATGGCTGAGGCAGCGGCAGAGGCCAAGGTGAAAACTGCGGTTAATTTCACCTGGCGCAACAGCGGTTCCATGGGTTATGCCCGGTATCTGGTCGAGCAGGGTGAACTGGGCCGGATTTTCCATGTCTACGGGTCTTACCTGGGAGGCTTCGGGAGCAATCCAAAGATGCCGATTTTCTGGCGGCTGCAGAAGGACGTGGCCGGCACCGGTATTCTCGGAGATATTGGTTCACACATCATCGACCTCGCCGAATGGATCACAGGGGAACGGATCACCAGGGTACTGGCTGACCTTAATACGTTCACACCAGAGCGGCCATTACCCGGTGGGGGCGGTATGGGAAAAGTGGACGTCGACGACGCGGCGTCTCTGCTGGCGCGATTCGATGGTGGCGGTATGGGCACTTTCCTCGCCACTTGTTATGCAACCGGGGAAAGCATGGATCAACACATCGAGATCTACGGGCAAAAGGGGTCAATGCGCGTCAGTTACAGAAACCAGGAGACCATCGATGCGGCACTCGGCGGCGAACGAATGCAAACCATCCCCATCCCGGATGAATTCAAAGTCTCGTCAGAACATAATCACCGTGCCAACGTGCGCAACTTCGTCGGCGCCATCGCCGACGACATCGAGATGGTGCCTAACTTCACCAATGGCCTGCGAAATCAACGGGTGCTCGATACGGTGGTCGCATCCTCGCTGGCGGGTACATGGGTGCAAGTACGGGGTTGACGCTCCGTGAAACACGTCGCCGGCTCCCACGGCCACAACCTCGCCAACCGCCTCGTGCCCGAGAAATGCCGGGGCATTGCGCAGCCAGCGCCTCGCCACCGGGACCCGGGAAGATGTCATTCAGACGCGCCATGACCTCTGCCGATAACTCGATACCGATGCCATGCAGCGCACTGTCCAGTTGCTGCACGGTGCGCGGACCGATAATCGGTGCGGTCACATCCGGATTCGCTGCCACCCAGGCAATAGCCATATCGGCAGGGTGTTCTCCCAGCTCTTCGCACAGCGCCGTAAAGTCTTCGATCCGCCAGCGGTCCGATATGAAACGCCGTCCGCCCCAGGCGTTGATAAGCTGCTGATGTTTCGCTTGCCAAGATGTTGCTCCTATCGGGTCTTATCCCGACTCCATGAAACGAGTGACCGCGTCAGCGCACCTGGAAAAAGCACACTGCCACAGTCGAGACATGCTGAAAGACATCATGGAACGTCCTTGTTCCAGGCGTTGATTACATACGATAGCTGACCTGCACGCCAATGGTGCGCGGCCGCCCGAAGCGAAAGCCAACCTGGTTGAACTCGTAGACGACAACCTCATCGGCGACGTTGCGCACGTAGGCCGACAGCAGCCAGTTGTCCAGGTTCACCAGGAGTTTGAGGTCCGTGGTCTGGTAGGAAGGCGCCGGCCTTTCGTTGTTCGCCGTGTTCCATGATTTGGCAACCACATAGGTATCCGCCCGAGCAATGGCATTCATGCCGAAGAGTTCGAAATCATAGGAAAGCGACGCGTAGCCGCTGTATTTAGGGGAATTGGCGAGTCGATTGCCGGGCTCTATGGCAACGCCGCCGTATCGCGCAACACCGGCGCTGCCGATCTTCGCCGTCCAGTTGCTGTCACCACCGAAGGTGAGATAAAGATCATCGGTCACTGCAAAGCGGACCTCCAGTTCCAGGCCTTCACTCTCGGCGTTGCCGCCGTTGATCGTATAGCCGAAGGGTAGCGAACTGACACCGGGGATGGTTTCGGAGATCGAGTCTGTGACGGCGATAAGGGTATCCTCCCATTCGAGACGATACAGCGAACCCACGAAGCTCATGCGGCCGTCGAGTACCGTGGCCTTGACGCCCAGCTCATAGTTGACCACAAAATCGCCGTCTGAGGTCTGGTTGCCAAAGACGCGCTGGTAATGCCTTTCTACGATTGCTCGATCCGCCGCAGTCAGGTCTGGATTGTTGCGTGCCACATTCAGTTCCGCCACTTTAACGGCGAGCCCCGTATTGACGATCCCGGGACGAAAACCCTGAGAATACGTGGCGTAGAGCATCCAGTCCTTGATGGGTCGCCAGGTCAGCGTGACCTTGGGCGATACGATGTCCGACGTGAGGAACTGTTCCGGTCCCTCAAACAAGCCGACACCGCCGCCTGAGTACCCGTCTCAAAGTGTCGGTCCCGTCCTGTGGATTTGTGGACGAGTCCTTCGGACCGGCACACGCCCTGCGGGACGTGGGGACAAGCCCGTGGACAACGCTGGCGCGTTGCCCACCGCCTTGCCCCCACTCGCGTACCTCTCGCCCACGAACTCCACAGGACCAACAATACTGATTTCAACGACGAGAAGATCAAGAGTCCGAGGCTGCTCCGAGGCTTGCACAAACCAAAAACGTGCGGCATTATGGTGCCAATTTCAACGTCGGTCCCGACTCCGCGCAGAGTTCAGCAAGCTTACCGGTTCAGGCTCATTTCGGTATTGGATTAGACTTTCAGTGAGAGGCAGCTATGTCAAAAAAAGAATCAGGAGGCACTATGCAATTCGGTAAATTTGAGAACATGGAGTCGATCAACCCGACCTACAATCGCATCAAGGAACTTGGACTCGAGAGCCATGTTATCGATATCGATACTTATGGCTTTACCGTGATACCGCCGGAGAAGGTGGCGCCGCCTGAGTTTCTAAAGCGTATCCGCGGCACTGTGCTGAAGATCGCCGAAGAACGCACCGGGGTCGCGCTTTCCCTCGACGCAAACGCGGAACCCGGAAAATACAAGGCGCAGCCGCAACGGCCCGGGCAGTTCCTGCTCTACTACCTGCTCATGGCGGACGAGATATTCGAGGAGTGGGTAATGAACCCGGCGCTGCACACCCTGATGGATTACCTCATGCATGGCCAGCAACAGCTGTCGTCACTGACGTCGTTTATCAAATGGAACGGCGGGTCCTATGGTGAGGGCCTCGGTCTGCATTCCGATTGTCCACCCAATCGGGACGGCGCATTACCGCCGTCATCGGATGTCGCCAATGCTGCTTACTGTCTCACCGACTACACGCTGGAAAACGGAGCGCTGGCGATCGTCCCGGGCAGTCATCGCAAGTGCCGACACCCTGTTCCCGGTGAGGGGGTCAAGGAAGCGGTACCCGTGGAAGGTCCCGCGGGGTCTCTGATCGTCTGGCACGGCAATGTGTGGCACGGGGCGTTTCCGAAAACAACCGACGGACTGCGCATGAACGTCACCAGCTATCACTGTCAAAAGCGCCTGAAGACCCAGGAAGCCTACCAGTGGCGCGTGACCGAGGAGATGCTGGAACGTAATCCGCCGGAGTTCGCGCGTCTGGTCGCGGCCGACGACACCATGGGTTGGGACAAGGAAGGCCCGCAGTATTCACGAGCGCTGAAATACGGGGACCCGGCAGTATTGAAACGCCTTGCGGAACGCCGCCTGGCGGCGCGGCCCGCAACAAAAAGCGCGTGAAAATGTCTGGAGAGAGGGCCGGCTCGTCTGGCGGGTATCGGGGTTAAGACCCGGGACTGAGCTGTCCAGTTCTTTACTTGACCTGTTTGATTCGGATGTCACCGAAATGTTCGACAATATCATCGACGACGCGCAGGAGCCCCGTAGAGATCTTTCCTTTTCTACCGCCGGCAAACCAGCGACCGGCTTCTATGTCATTGGCCTGCTTGAGCATGCAGGCAATAAGAAATGGCCGACGATCCGTTTTCGTTGAGATGCCCATGTCCCGCCTCAACCCGTTGGTCAGGGCTGTCACATAACGATCCTGCACCAGCTGAAAAGCCAGCGCTACCGATCTGGATGGCGAATACGGTATCCTGCCTTTTTCCGTCATCGCCGAGTATTTCCTTATCGTGGTGCGCCATACATCGAAAGTCGAGACGCCGTCTTCGCGATCTTGGAGTGCCGACTCCAGTTCCCTAACCGGTCGCTTATTCATCTCTGTCAGAATCGAAAGTTTAGTAGGAAAGTGCCGGTACAATGTCTGCACGTGGACCTCGGCGCGTTCAGCTACTTGCTCGAGTGTCATTTCTTCGAAACCCAGCTCAAAAATGAGTTCTTCAGTAGCCCTTAGTAACGCCTGTCGTGTTTTTTCCTTACGCTTTTCGCGAAGCGGATAAGCCGGACTTTGCAGTGAAGTACTGTTCATAATGCTTTGGTTCCAGGAGTTCTTTGAAAGGTACTTTAACACAGCAGTGTTGCAATTGAGGTTACAATTCTATTTAAATGTAGCCGACTTCACTATATCATCGCAGTTAATCGAAAAGTTGAACGGTACGTACCATGTCTGAAGCACTAACTGCTCAATCACCGGATGAAGCCGCGCTCAATCGCACCCTCAAGAAAATCGACGAGCTCGGCCTGAACGACAACCTGATCGAACTGGAGACCATCGGTTATACGACCCTAAAGGGCGTTCTGAGCGAGGATCGAATCAAGCGCGCGCAAGACGCGATACTCAATCGCGTCGAAAAAACGACGGGGAAACGCATCGACCTGGCAACGGCGACTACCGACGACTTTGCGGGCATGACCTATGTGCACTACATGCTCTATGACGACGAAGTCTTTGAAGAGATCCTGATGGAGGACAAGCCGCTCGCTCTAGTGACTTACCTGCTCGGCGAAAGCTGTCTGCTGTCAAGCATAGGCTGTCACTTCAAGGGCCCCGGCGACGGCGGCACGCTCCCGCTCCACAGTGACACCGCCGGACCGACACCTTTCCCCACCTATTCTACGGTCGCCAACGTGAACTATGCATTGACCCCCTATAGTCGGGAAGCCGGTGCGCTGGCCATGGTACCGAGGAGCCACAAACTCGCTCGTGGGCCCACACCCGTCGAATCAGACCTGACCGATGAGCACTGCAATCCTGCCGCGGTATCGATGGATCTGTCTCCGGGCGATGCCGTGGTGTGGCATGGCGGAGCCTGGCACGGCTCGTTTGCGCGGCAGATACCGGGCATACGCATGAATCTGGCGGTGTACTTCGCCCGACACAGTATGGTGACCCAGGAGCGGCACAAGGACGTGGTCCCGCAGGAGGTGCTGGACCGACATTCAAACGACGAACGGTTCGCAAGATTATTAGCAGGCAACCAGGCCTACGGTTGGGGCGCTGAAGGTCCAGACTTCATCAAGATGGTAAAAGCGCCCCGGGGCCTATACGACTAGCGCAGCATTGCCCCTAACAGCCTGGGAGGCTGTCCGAGAACTGCGACCGTAGCGAGGGCGAGACTGATTGAGTCATATTTTTTGGTTATTTGAGGCAAATATTGGACATATTAAACGAAAATAAGCGGAAAATATGGCCAATCAGGCTTGTCCGCAGTAGGTCAGTCTGTTCTCGGACAGCCTCCTCCTAGATAACCAACAGCCGCCGAAGCAGCCGCCGATGACCAGACAGGCACTGCTGGCAAAGTGGCGCGACGATGGCGCATTCGAGGGCCTGGAACTGAATTAACCAACAATCACTGAGCAGCCGCTTCGACTAAACCAGTTCGTTGTGCGCCATCGCTTTTAACGTAAGATGGCCAGACGCCAAGAACACCCTGAGAGGTCACGATGCACATCCCCTTAACCTGGCCAGACGAGCCTCGCCTAACGCAGGTCGGTGGCAAAGCCGCTTCCCTTATCCGTCTGGCACAGGGCGAATTTAATGTACCAGACGGGATCGTGTTGCCTGCGAGTTTTTTCAGTAATTGGATTGAGGCCATCAAGGCTGGCGATCCCTGGCGAAACGTCTTGCGTGATGCCAAATCCGGCAACCTGGACCTGGCGCACCGGGAGCAACTTGCTCGTGCCTGCGAGGCGGCAAAGCGGTTTGCCGGTGGATTGCACTTCGACCGCGATCAACGTCGTGAGCTGACAGCAATCCAACGCGACCTGGGGGAGGGCCTCTATGCGGTGCGCTCCTCGTCACCGGAAGAAGACCTGGGCGGCGCCTCGTTTGCGGGTCTTTACGAAACTACATTAAACACCCGACCCGATGCCATCGAGGAAGCGATCCGTCGTTGCTTCGTGTCGTGCCTCGATTCTCGCGTCTTACTCTACAAGTTGGAGATGGATTTCGACGATCTTTCGCCGTCAATCGCGATCGTGGTGCAGCGCCAGGTGGCAAGCGAGACCTCCGGCGTGGCCTTCTCGATCAATCCCTTAACTAACGACTTTGACGAGGCGCTGATAAACGCGAGCTGGGGTCTTGGTGAGGCACTGGTTTCCGGCGAGGTAACGCCCGATTCCGCGGTCGTTGACAAGGTTTCCCACGAGATTATCGATCACCGGCTGGGATCAAAGGGTGGCGATCGCTCCGACGAGGCATGTCTCGATGCAACTCAACTGGTTGCGCTAACGGCACTATTGAGTCGGATCGAGACCTACTATGGCCACCCGGTGGATGTCGAATGGGCCATTGCCGGTGACGAACTCTACGTCCTGCAGGCACGACCCATCACGACCTATCTGCCGCTACCAAAGGAACTTCAAACGGCGCCGGGCGCGAAACGCACACTCTTTATGGACGGCGCCCTGACCGATGGTCTGACCATGAGCGGTCCGATATCTCCCGCGACCCTGGATGAATTCAAGCTGATGATCCAAGCCATGTTCTCCTACATGCTGGACACCGATGAAGTCGACCTGGCTGCAAGGGGTTATCATTTCAGCGGCTCGCGCCTTTACGTTAATCTGTCCAACTTCCTGCACCTGATGGGCAAAGGTAAAAGACTCATCAAGCAAATGGAGCAGGCTAACGCGCTGATGGCCGAGATCTTCAAGACGACCGATCTCGATGTCTATCGTCCGGACAAACCCCTGCCGCACCTGCGTTTGTGGTCACTTCTAAAAGGCGCGCCTCGGGTCATGTGGCGCCTGCGAGACGTCATCAAGGCCTCATTCAGGCCGGGTCGCGACCACGATCGATTTCAACAAGAGTACGACCAGGCGTTACTCGATTTTGATAAGCTGATGGCGAGCCCTATCGACTACGATCAGCCGATCACAGAGTTTTTGTTCGAGGACTTTAAACAGGCAGCTATTGCGACGCTGGCGTCCACCTACCCCGCGCTCGTCTACTATGTGTATTTCGGCACAACACGCGTTCATGGCTTAGCGAAATCACCGGAGCAGGAAGATCTGACGGATGCCATCTGTCGTGGCTATCCGGAGGATATGGTCGTACAGATGGGCCTGGCAATGTACGACCTGTCCAACCTGCTTGGCGCTTCACAGTTCGATGACTTACCAGCACTATTACAGAAGATAGCAGATAGGGACCTGCCGGATGACTTTTTGACTGCCTGGGATGACTTCATCCTTCGTTACGGTTGTCGCGGGCCACTGGAGATGGAACTGGCAAATCCGAAATATGGAGAAGATCCGAGTCTCGCACTTCAGCAGATCGCGTTATTAGCTCGCTCCGGCAGCAACTTCAATCCGCGTGATGCGCAGCGCGCATTGGTTCAACAACGTGAAGACGCCTACGCGGAATTTCACTCACAACTATCCCGTCGCAAGCAGCGAAAACTGGCCAAAGCTTACGACAATATATTGCGCTATTACTCAGGTCGGGAATTGATCAAGCACCATATCATGCAGGTCAATGAGCGACTCAGGAAACGCCTGCTGCATGCTGCGGACCAACTCCTGGCGGCGGGTAGAATCGACCGTACGGATCGTGTATTTGACCTTCGGCTTGCTGACGTTGACCGGGCGTTAAAGGACGAATCTTTCGATGTGATGGCGGCTGCCGAAGTCCTCGGCGCACCGCATCGGCAGGTTGTGACTCAGGTGAAGCATTTCCCCCTGGCGATCGACTCCAGGGGCCGTATCCTGCGCCCGCAAAAACACGTCGCGGATGGCGTGATGGTGGGGGCGCCGATTTCACCAGGCGTCGTGCGCGGTCCCGTCAAGGTGCTGAATGATCCGTTTGAAAAAGACATTAAGCTCGGCGACATCCTCGTCGCAGTTACCACAGATCCTGGATGGACGCCGCTCTTCATCAACACGGCTGCGGTGGTCCTGGAAATCGGCGGCGAACTTCAGCATGGCGCTCTGGTCGCCAGGGAGTACGGAAAGCCGTGCGTTGCCGGGATCGCCGACATTACGACGCGGCTCGAAGACGGTCAGATCGTGGAGGTGGATGGGAACGCCGGCACCATTCGCGTCGTCGAGGAATGACCACATTTCTACGGGTATCGACAGTCCTCCTCAGGCCAGCCATGATGCGTCACGTGTGTGCCGCAAGTCATCCAGGCATGTGGTCTCGCCGGTAGTGATGCGCATGCCGTATCCCGCAAGATGTTATCGGAGGTGCTAGTGTGGGCAGCGACATGAACAGTATCACGGGCGACATTAACGAGGCGCGTAGCGACGAGCTGGATTTCCAGCGGGTCATGGCGATCTTCGTTCGCACCTGGCCTTTTATTCGCCCACTGGTTAAGCACCTGCTGATATTCGTCGTCGTGTCGCTGCTTCTGTTTGCCTACAGCGCAGGGTTCGGTTTTATTATCGTTGGCATCATCAACGGCGGCATGCTCGCGGCGGAACCGCTTGGAAGTTTTCACGTCGCGATTTTCGGTCTCGACCCCGCAGTCTACGTCAACGTGGAAGCGTTGTCCGACAAAGCCCGATTGTCCCTGCAATGGCTGGTCATCTGGACTACCACGGTCTGGGTTGGTGTGCTGATGTTCGTCGGAATGAGCCTTTACTACTATACGATCTGGATCTTTCAACAGATCAACCAGCGCCTGCGGGTCAGATTGATCGAGCGGCTGCAGGCGCAGTCGCTGACATTTCATGCCAAGGCGCGGGCTGGCGATATGATCTACCGGGTGTATCAGGATAGCGCCATGGTGACCCAGATCATCCAGGCGATCTTTTTAGAACCCCTGTCGCTTCTCGGACGGTACCTCTTCGGCGTTGTGGTGATGGCCGTCTTCAATCCGTGGCTGGCGGTCATCATCGGAGGTACGTTGCTCCCGGTGCTGCTGCTCGGTATGAAGTTTTCCTCGCCCCTGCGCATCGGTTTTCGGACAACCCGCGAACGCAACAGCGCACTCACATCCTGGATCCAGGAGAGCGTCGCCGGGATTCGCCTCGTCAAGGCAACCGGTAACGAGGTCGCGACACTGCACAGATTCGAACAACGCTCTGAAGGTGCCTTCCGCGCCCCGCATTCGATGCGCGTAGTCGATTGGCCTTGTTCGGCATTTTGGCGTTCTTTGTCGTCGGTCTCGGCGTGCTGGCAGCGCAGTCCATTGGTGCAATCCTGTCTTCTCAGGAGGCGCCGGTTTTCGCCCGGGACATTCTGCTGGGATTCGGATTCGTCGCCTGGAACCTCGGCACGTTTTCCATCGCGACCGGCCGGTTCAGTGATGGCATCGGCGCGTTGGAGGCGCTGCTGGGTCTCTGGGGGCGCGCCCAGGATATGGCAGTTGGCCTGGGTCGTGTTTTCGAAGTGCTCGACCTGGTACCAGAGATTCAGGATGCCGATGATTCGGTGGCGATGGCGTCATTTACGCATGCGGTCACCTTCAGTGCCGTGAGCTTTGCGTACAAAGCGGACATCCCGGTGTTGCATGACATTACACTGCGCGCAGATGCCGGTATGGTAACGGCGGTGGTGGGTCCGACCGGCGCCGGAAAATCGACGCTGATGTCGCTGCTGCTACGTCTGGCGGACCCGGACACTGGCAGCGTCCGGATCGATGACGTTGACATTCGTCACATAACGATCGATAGCCTGCGTACGCAGATCGCCATCGCCACCCAGGAGAACATACTTTTTTCTGACACGGTCCTCGAGAATATTCGCTATGCCGTACCGGACGCATCTCACGAAGACGTTGAGGCCGCGGCGAGAGTCGCGTGTGCGCACGAATTCATCGACGCAATGCCACTTGGCTATTCCACGCCGCTCGGCGAACGTGCCACCAAGCTGTCGACGGGACAGCGCCAGCGGCTGGTGATTGCTCGGGCCGTCATCAAGAATGCACCGATCTTGATCCTGGATGAACCGACCGCGTCACTGGATGCCGAGACCGAGCAAAGGGTCCTCGACAACCTGAAGGCATGGGCGACCGGTCGCTGTATTTTTCTGATTACCCACCGTCTCTCGACTATCCGCCAGGCCGATCAGGTTGCCTACATCCGGCAGGGCAGGCTGGTCGAGACCGGTCATCACGACGCGATGATGGCAGACGAGCAAAGCGCCTATCGACGCTTCGTCAACGCCGAGACTGGCGCCACGCAAGCGCTTGTAGCCGGGGACTGATGGTGAGCACTCAATATAGCGACACACAAATAGGCACCCGCGAGACGCTGACGCTGATCGCCCGGGCGATGGCATTTGTTTGGCCGGTGCGGTACCAGGTTGCCGTCAAACTATTGTTGGGTCTCGTAGGGACTACTGTCGTGCTGATTCTTCCATGGCCACTCAAAGTGCTGATCGATCACGTCATCCTGAAGATGCCGATCGGGGACTCGCCGACGCCTTACCCGCCGTACTTTGTTCCATTTGTGGACATGCTGGCAGGCTACTCGGCATTCCAGATGGTGATGATCCTGGTTGCACTCAGTCTTGTTCTCATACTGTTGATCGGCGCATTCGGCAGCGACGCGGCGGCCAGGGACGGTACCGGTGCGGGACTTGCTCAGGGAGTCGACACCGCGACGCGCAGCGAGAATATGGCAAACATCTCCAGCAGCAGCGTGAGTGGTCTTCTGGGACTGTTTGAGTATCGCTATCAACTACGCACGACCCACCGCTTGAACCATCGTTTTCGCTCTGCGGTGTTCGATCGACTCATGTCCCTGCCGATGACGCACTTTTCCGACGCCAGCATCGGTGATGCGGTCTATCGGGTCTTGTACGATACGCCGTCGATTTCGAGAATCTGCTACGAACTCTGGGTCGTTCCGATTCTATCGCTGTATTCGATCGCCGTGGTCATCTGGACCACAACCTACAGCTTCGCCGCGGTGCCTAGTGTCGTCTGGACAGCGTGGGCCGTCGCACCGCTTTCGCTGGTGTTTTCACTTCTTATGACCGGACTGGCGCGCAGGCGATCGACCCAGAGCCGTGAAGCGGGTGCGGTGACGACGGCTTCCGTCGAGGAGGGTATGAGCAATATCGTGGCTGTACAGAGCCTCGGCGCCAACAAGCGCGAGCGGGCGAGATTCGAGAATGACAGTGCCGAATCGTTCAAGCGCTTTCGCGCGTATACACTAGTGGTGATCAGCGTGATTATCATGCAGGCATTCATTGCCTTGGGCATGATTTACATCGTCTGGTTCGACGTCACGGACGCGACAATCGGCTGCTCAATTTCAGATTTTGCACGCGTCGAAGCAGAGATCGTCAATTGTTCTCAGGTCTCGGCTGACCTCGTCCCGCGAATGAGTGCCGGCGATTACGCCGTGCTCTTCGCCTATTTTATGCAACTTGTCGGCAGCACCGGTGCTCTGGGTGGATTGTGGTTCCATCTGCAGGACAACATCGCCGGCATGCGCCGGGTTTTTGAAATCGTCGATACCGAACCTGACGCGGAAGAATATGGGGACCGCGTGCTAGACACCGTCACCCAGGGGATAGCGCTGAAGAACGTCGACTACACCTACCCGGATGGCGCACGAGCGCTCTTGCGGGTCAACTGCGAGGGTAGAATCGGCGAGATGATTGCATTCGCCGGCGCCACCGGTGCCGGCAAGAGCACCTTGTCGTATCTTATCCCGGGTTTCATTACGGCGCAGAGCGGCCAGGTGCTCATCGACGGTGAGGATATTCGCACCTTCAGCATCAAATCGCTACGCCGAAACGTCGCTTTTGTGTTCCAGGAAGCTTTCATGTTTGACGATACCATCGAGAACAACATCCGCCTCGGCAACCCCGAGGCAACCATGCAGGAAATAGAACGCGCCGCGCGCACTTCGGGATTGATGGAATTCGTCGACCGACTGCCGGAAGGTTTCCAGACGCGTGTAGGCAGGTCCGGCAGCACAATGTCAGTGGGTCAGAAACAACGGCTATCGATTGCCCGCGGTCTGGTCAGCCACGCACGCATTCTGATCCTTGATGAGCCGACGTCCGCGCTCGACCCCGAAACGGAAAACGCACTGGTGTCTGCACTGAATGCTGAGCGCGAACGTCGACTGCTGATCATCATCGCACACCGCCTCTCCACGATACGAACCGCCGATCGCATCTATTTCATGACTGACGGCCGAGTCGTCGAATCGGGCAGCCACGATGAACTGATGCAGAACGCTCAGGGGGTGTACAGTAAATATGTTCGCCTGCAGCACGGCGACGCCGCCTAGGAGGGTTCGCCCCGCAAGCGGCACGCTGTCGCACAGCTAACATGATTGTGTTTGACCACCGAATATGGTTTTAAAAGCTTCAAAATGGGGAAATAAATATTTCTATTAAATCAACTAGTTATTTTATGTTACATGGGAGGCTGTCCGAGAACAGATTGACCTACTGCGGACAAGCCTGATTGGCCATATTTTCCGCTTATTTTCGTTTAATATATACAATATTTGCCTCAAATAACCAAAAAATATGACTCAATCAGTCTCGCCCTCGCTACGGTCGCAGTTCTCGGACAGCCTCCTAGGCCAACATTGCGTGCATCTGGCAGCCATCATTAAGGAATTGTTATGTCTGAAAAATTCGAATTTGCGAGTGAACAATGGGTTGATGTGGCCAGGGAAACGCTGCAGAACCTGTCGGCCGGTGAGGAGTTCGGTGATCTGGAAATCAGCTTCTGTGAGGAGTTCACAGATCCGCCAGAGAACCTGAGTCCTACGGGAGAGTCGATTGGCTGGTATCTAAAGATAGCCAACGGCGAGCTTGAGGTAAGTGCCGGCGTGTTGAAAGAAGCTGACATGAAGGTCATAGCGGATTATGCAACTGTATTACCGCTGGCCCGTGCCACCCAGGCCGAGATGGCTGCCAATCCACCTGATGTGGCTGCGTTGGCAGGCAAGATGACCCGTGAAGGGAACCCTTCAAAGATGGCGGCGCTGACCTGGATGGGTCAGCTTCACGATTTGCTGGCCGCCAGGACAATCTGACACCCCCGCGACAAGCAGGACCCTACCTAATCGTACAGGTCGCGGGGTGCCTTAATCATCTTGGCAAAATCCGGACCCTGGATACTGAAAGTACTAACCGGGGATCTGCCTCGGCAGTTATTCTTGAATTGATCGCCTTAGACAGGATTCGGCCCTCGTTCAGGGCGTTCTGAAGCTGACAGAGTGCCACATTTAATACCATTAACCGTGAAATCTAGGGAACGGTACCTTCGCGAACGTGAAGAAAGGTGGTTTACCCCCGAATCATGCCGCCACCTTGTTGGGTATAAGTAGAATTGACGGCCTCTTTCGACAGTCGACGATGTAAGCTTGCCGGACTTGACGAGAAGTCAAGTCTTCCCGGGTGGTCCATCCTGGACCGATAAATGCGTTCATTGAACCTGCTCCCGTTCCGCGTTACGCTCAAAACTCCGGGCTCTCGGAGGCAGCGCATGCTGGTAGCAGCGGCATTTGGAGATGGGTCGGCAGGACTGATTGAACAACACAATCTAAAACCGAAAGAGGATTACGTCCTCATCAAGGTGGTCTATACGGCGACCTGTACGGAGTATAAATACCTTGCCACGCTGCAGACCGATGGGAAATCGGATGAAGTCGTCAGAGTCGGCTTCGGTCATGAAGCCGCGTCACTGTGCGGGTTGGGCCCGAGCTTTGAAGCCATGGACCTGATGCAGCTCAATGCTTTCGATACGGTTCTCATTACGGGGATGGGACCGGTTGGCCTGGGTGCGGTCATCAATGCCAGTTACCTGGGCGCTCGTATCATCGCAGTCGAAGGTGTGCCATACCGGGCGAATCTGGCAAAGGAATTGGGCGCCGAAGTGGTACTGGACCCTGCCGACGATGATCTCGTCGAAAAGATCAAGGCGCTGACGGGTGGTGTGGGTGTCGACAAGGCGGTGGACTGCTCAGCGGCCGCCGCGGCACAAAGACTATGTGTCGACGCCGTGCGCGTAAAAGGCCAGGTCGGATTCCCGGGCGAGGGCGGTGACTTTACCGTCAATGTTCTAAGGGATTTGGGTCTTAAAAGCCTCACTCTGCGCGGCAACAAGACCATAAACTTCCACAGTATGCCCCGGTTTATGGAAGTGATCAGAGCGTCGTCGGAAAAAATGGACAAATACCTGTCGCACACATTTCCAATGAGTCAGGTTCAGGATGCCTGGGAACTGCAGGCAACCGGTGCCTGCGGTAAGGTACTGCTGGACCCGGGGGGCTCATAAAACTATACGTACACTTTTTATTGGCTCACCGCGTTCACTACAGATTACAGCCCCGGTTTCACCAACACCTTGCTCTGATCGTCTGGGGTGGCAAGTCTGTTCGTCAGGATGTAGACCCAAAAACTCATGTGAGGTCTATAGTTATGGTGCGGATCGGGGAATCGGGTAAGACTCAAACGATTGTATGAAATTGGCCATGAGATCCTCCGCCTTTCGCTCGTCATTCTGAGCGTAGCGAAGAATCCCGGCCTTGAAGCCGTCAAGAGCGAGATCCTTCACTTCGTTCAGGATGACGTTAGCTGAGTGGAGCGCCCGTCCTGACGTTTGTTGTCATTCTGAGCGTGCTATCGGACGGGACTAATCCTTCGACTGCGCTGTCGTTGCTTTTTTTTGGGCGTCGAGTCCAGCCTGGCGCTTCTCAACTTTGCGCCGGTGCGCCTCAACAACGAATGCAAAATAGTCGTACTCGGGTCGTCGCGATACCTTGTCGCCGGCCGGTTCCCGATCAAACAGACTGTGATAGGGCGAATAGTCCAGCGCACCAAAGAAAACTGAAACGGCCTCACTCATTCGTGAAGAATCGACGTCCTGTGCACCAAAGGGGTAGGCGCCGTAAACATCCATCAGCCCCGCAAACCGCAAGGGATTCCGCGCCAGCGCCTCTTGAGTTACCGTCTGGCGATAGGGACCCTGAGTCTGCATGTACGGCCGGCAATAATGACCCAGCACCATCAACCGCTCACCGACATTGGAGCGCAGCACGGAACCGTGCCAGGTCAGATCTCCCCACACCACCATCGATCCCGCGGCCGCTTCAATCACCTCGGACTTGTCTGCCCACTCCTCCGTCTCCGCGGGCGTCGGCGGACGCCGCAACTTGTGACTGCCGGGTACAAACGTCAATGCGCCATCTTCCGCCGAATAATCAGTCAGCAGGTAATTGAAATTAGCACTCATGGGCTCGGGCGCCGAGGCCTGCCGCGTGAAGTCGTAGTTGTCCCGATGCAGGGGGGTACGCCCCTTACCCGGTCCTTTTACCCAGCCATCGAACAGGGCCAGGATACAGTTGGTCCCGATCAGATACTGGACCAGTCCAAGCGCTGCCGGATTAAGGAGCAGTTCCTCAAAGATGGGATCTTCCCACAGGATCATGCGGATAATCTGGTTCTTGTCCTTCCAGGTCATGCCATCGTCGCCCAGTGGACCAAATCGACGTTCGACCACCTTGACGAATGCTTCCTTGGTTCTGGTGTGAAACTCCGAGGGTGCGACTTTCTCAGGAGGTATCACGGTGAAGCCGAACACATCCAGTTCCGCGATATTTTCGAGTAAGTCCAACTTCGCCAGCTCCTGGTACAGTTTCGCCTGTGTAGAACATGATGCCCAGTTTTTGATCTGCATATAGCAATCTCCACTAACTACCTGATGCGCAACTCCGTTCGATGTCCTGATCGGCGCTGTGCCAGTTCAATCAGATTGTCTTTCAAGCCCATTTCATCAATCTTGCTTCAGGTACGATTCAGGGCTTGTTCATCGGGTGAAAGAGTGAGCGCGGCTTCCGACATTTTTCTGCTCCTCCAAGTTTCTCCTAGATTACCCGTAGCATACATTGTAGTCAGGTATATTTGAATAGTTGCATATTTTTGGGTTCGACACAGCGAGGCTGTTCATCCCAGGCAACGAGTAGAGGGAGTATAGGCAAGATTAAAACCCTTTTTTCAACCAAACCCAACTTACATCGTGGATAGTAAAAAACCTTTTTCTCGGTGACGGCCACCGTCCCTCTTTTTGGAATTGGCGCCATCGCGATCGCCGGTATCCAGCCCAGGTTGCGAGACGGTTTCTCTCTTCAGGAATAGTCGTGGTGTCGGCCAAGCCACCGCCCATCGATTGGGTAAGGCGCAATGATTTGGCATTTCCTGTCTCCTCTGAGTGCCTCAAGCGGGGTCATGGCCGGATCAGGCGGCTTTTCTGAATTCCTTCAGGCTCGGTCCGGACTGGATTTCAACTTCGTCATATTTCCGAGAATGGATATGGATTTTGTCATGGCGAGAGTGGAACTGGCAGAAGGCGCATCATCGTCGCAGGTTATCAAGATCGTCAGGGAGGTTTCAGACAAACTGCAGGAACTTGATGACAGCAAACCGGAAAACGAAAAATTTCTGGTAAACATATCGGCCAGAACTTCCGGAACATCCGGCATTATCATGGCTGATGTGAGTTTCAAATCTGACATCAGTGCAGAAGTTATCGCCAATGAATGGCGCGAACTTGTAGGTGAACTGGCAGGCGCCCGGCAACTGGAGTTCGCTGGATCAATGATGTCTCATGGCGGTAGCGGGGATGTCGGGTTCCTGCTGACTGGATCAAATCCGGTAGAACTGGCAGCAGCCGGACAGATGCTGGAAGAAAGGCTCCGCGGATATGCCGGCGTTTTCGAAATCAACAGCAGTGGCAGGGGATCAATTCCAGAAATCAATATCGTCATCAAACCCTCTGCAGAAGCACTGGGCCTCTCATTGAATGATCTTGCCAGTCAGGTCCGGGCAGCATTCTACGGTGTGGAAGCGCAACGAATTCAGCGTGGCGAAGAAGAGGTCCGTGTCATGGTACGATATCCAGAATACCAGCGTGAGTCTCTGGGTAACCTGGAGTCCATGACGATACGAACCGCCGACGGTGATGAAGTCCCGTTCACAGCAGTAGCTGAAATCGAAGAACGGATGAGCCCGGCAACCATTGAACGCGAGTGGGGCAAATTCGCTGTTTGGCATTGTCGCATTGGCAGGTGTTGTAGTGAACGACAGTATTATCATGGTGGACTTTGTCAACAAGTCCGTGTCCGAGGGCGTGAAGGTCACGGAAGCGGCCAGGAACGCGGGTGTGGAGCGTTTCCGGGCTATCCTGCTGACCTCGTTGACAACTTTCTTCGGATTGCTGCCTATTTTGCTGGAGACCAGCCCTATGGCGCAATTTGTGGTTCCGATGGCGGTTTCCCTGGGATTTGGTATTCTATTCGCGACACTGATCACGTTGGTTCTGATCCCCTGTCTGTATGTCATTCTGGATGATCTGAATCTTTCCCGGTTGACCATAAACCAGTAATCAGCAGAGCCGGATTGAACCGGCCTGGGGGTTACACCGCGATATTGTTCTCATTCGGTGAGCGCCATTAACAAAGGGGTGCCGCACTTGATCAAGCGAACAGCTTCAATGTGATTATGAAAGCGGATTTTACTATTTTTATTCCTCAGTATATTTCGTTGGTGCTTTTGTATACTGCCGGATGCAGCTATAGGTCGAAACCTGACCGGGTCGTTATCAGCAACAAGCTGCTCTGCTACCTTCGCACCCGCTTTAAGCTGCTGGACTATTCTACTGGCCCGTAAACTGCCTCTTTTTAACTCCAAAGGCGCAAACCAACCGACAGCTCCATTGCCATTGGCAAAGAACAGATAATCACAGCGCGGCTGATTTTGCTTGAGCGGCGATCCCGGTTTGTCTAAATCCACGATCAAGCGCTGCACAGGTGCATCACTGAGCGAAACCGTGCATCCATCCTTGCTCAATCCCCCGGACATAATGCAATTCGGATTCAGTGAAGTTTCAATTTCTTCCAAATCCACTGTTATTCGGATTCCCCTGTTCGGCTCGAAATATCCGCCCAGTCATTGTGAAGTGCTACCGCTACATCATCGAAGCCGGCAGGGTAGAGACCGGAATCGTCGAGACGAATTTCCGATACCTTCGATCCTTCATGGGCGCCTTCCGGTTTAAACAGCCAAGCCCCCACCTGGTCCGAACGAAGCGCAATGTCGCTGCCGGAGACTTGCTTCTCCTGATTCTTGGGAAGTTCGGACCGACGCACGATGTTGGCGAGTTCCTCAAGCACCCATTCGCTGTGCGTAGTGAGTATCACCCGGATGCCTGACTGGATGAGTGCAGCAATTTGACGTGTGAATTCAACTTGCATGGCAGGATGTAAATGCGATTCCGGTTCCTCGACGATCAGCACATCCCCGACTTTGACCCTGTGACGCAGATACAGAACGACCGGCGCGAGTTCCGAAACCATGGACGAGGCGTTCATCAATGGTAGACTGTCTTCCCATCCCACAGGTCGATAGGTAAAGCGTGGATATCCACTGGTCTCCGCCCTCTCCAGGTCCACAGACCCGCGAAGAATGTCGTGTTCGATTCCCTCTCCAAGATCAACTTTGGATTTTCTACGAGGGTGCTGGGAACTATCAAGTTCGAGCAACTGTTCAAGGAAATCCGCCAAAACACCCGAGAGCATGGGCGTACTCGCAGCCGGACGCAGACCTGTCATCGATGCGCTTTCGAGCAGGGCGCTGACGACCACGCTGTGCGCATGCATCACACCGGTACGGTCAGCGGGAAGATAGTAGGCGGGACACTGGAATGGACCGAGGAGATGAGGCAACGCGAGTTCGGTTAATACTTCGAGCAGTTCTCGAAGATAAAAATTTCTATCGAATTCATCTCCAAGAGATATTCTGCGCTGCAAGTACTCAAATACATTATAAAATTCGTGGTTATGCTCACTATTGTCTAATTTAATTTTTAATTCTTCAGGGATCGCGGTTCTCAATTTTTTTCCATACTGACTGAGCGTCAAACCATGCTCGAAGTGAGCCGAACTGCTTGAAAGCCGTTGTCGAACAATGATCCTGGCGTCCGACCTGCTCTTTTTTCGGATCAGTTCACTGACATCAGAGCCGAAGCACCTGCCAAGCTCCAGCTTGAGTTTATCTCCCTGCGCATCGAATAGAGACTGAATCAATTTAGTCACCGAGTCGGGTAGAGTGACAGTTTTTTTGCCCTCAACCCGTTTTCTAAAATCTGAAAGGGAATTTTGTTTTTCTATGTTCCCAAATTCCTGTTCCCACCATTCGATAAGAGCATCAATTGATATTTCCGACAGTACTTTTTCGCCACTTGCAAACAGCCGTTGTGACAGGTGTGACAGGTGTGCAAAGCGTCGGTCATTTCTGCCATCACTACTGAAGTACCTGTGCAACGCGTAGATCAGGATCGCCAAGTAGGATTTGCCGGTGTTACTCGGTCCGACGAACACAGTCAGTGGGCGCAGGTCGATCTTCGCTTCGACTATCGGACCGAAATCCGTCACTTCGAGTTCAAGTGTGTCTTGTGTAGAGTAATCATTCATAACTTCATTTCTCCTGCTCCAGAGAACCGGCCAAGAAACCCGGCGAGGTCAAGTCCTGCTCTTGTCGGGGTGTGCGACCGTCCTGTAGTCGACATGTCCAGGCGGTAGCAGATCGACTCTGTGCTTGGGGTCGAAATACAGTTTGAAGGCTTCGGAAGGCTTTATACGGCCTTCGGCTTTCGCACGGTATTCGTGGATCAGGCAGTAAACGAACTCTTCCATCAAGACACCACAACAACGCGCGTGGTTATCGAGCAAGTACTTAACTCCCGGATCAATATATTGGGCGGTGACGGTGGAAATCATTGCGTCATTCCTTCTCAGCTGCGGAATTGGCATCAAACTGCAACCAAACTAAATGCTAGCGCAATCTACTGTGAATGTCGCGAGGTGACAATGTTAGCACATATTTAGAAATGTCCGGTTTTCATACAATTGTTGTCGATTCTGATCCCCTGCCTGTATGTCATTCTGGATGATCTGAATCTTTCCCGGTTGACCATAAACCAGTAGTCGGTAGAGCCGGAGGCACAATATTATCCCGGCCCACGGCTGGCGCCGGTGTCTGCTTTTCCCAGAACTGTTGTACCTTTTAATCGATGGGATGCTCCTCGAAAATTCAACCTTCTACCAGAGCAATTTCTGGAGACGCATCACGTGATGCGTTTTAGGGGAACTGAAATGAAGAAGCCATGGCCGGTTTTTATGAGAAGAAATTCAATAGCTTTGCACAAGGTAAGAAAACGTTGCTACACCAAGGGGGGGAAGTCCGCGCCTGAGACGTTTTATACATAGAGGAAAATTTTCATCAATGGCAGGCGACAGGAACCAGCACACGATGGCTGTATGTGTGAGGAGTCAACAAGTTGAGTAATATTATCCTATTGCGGTGGTTTTTTGCACTCTTCCTGATAATTGCGCTGGGAGTGATCCTGGCGTACTTCATACTGCGCGCGCCTGTAACGCCCGAACACAACACTGGACCGGACTCAGCACGTCCCGCCGTGCCTGAACAGAGGCCGCAAACCGACGAGCAAACAGAACACGCCGTAACGAAGGTCCTCGACGGCGATGCCGCCTGGGTGGTGGTGGATCCGGAATCGGTAGACAAGCTTCCGCCTTACAAGGAGGTGGTGCCGGGCCGGACATTGGTGAGGGTGTCCGAGGCGGTGAGGCTCGGAATGGCGGGCGACCGGATTGTGCTTGAGGTTCCGCAGACAGGCAAGACTTTTGATGGGGTCGTCGAGCGCAGGAATAGGGATTCGTTCGGCAACTTGACCTATATCGGGTTGCTCAGAGAAGCCGATGGGCGCAGCTACCGTTTCATCATCACGGCCGGAGCGCGCAGTACCTTCGCCCATATAGCCACATCGCGCGGGACCTTCGAATTAGTCGCCTCCGATGAACTGGGCTGGCTGATGCCGACGGCGAATATGGACCAGCACGTCGATTACAGCAAGCCGGATTACTTCATCCGTGAGGAATCGCCGGTGGATGAAGATTAGGTGAATTATATGCTTGAATACAATAGTCGCCCAAACCGTTCCTCGTTCTTGGGTCGTTCTGATCCGAAGACTCTCGGACTCCGTTTTTTCGAAGGCTTCCGAACGCTGCGGCGAAATTCCCTGCCGCAGAAGAATACTTCCTTCCAAGGAGCCTCAATGTTATTTAGTCGGGAACCCCATTTTGTAGTCAGCAATATAATTCCCAAGATTAGGCTCTCCTGGAAAGGAGGGCTTGCAGCCCTCTTGCTGGGGTCGTGGTCATCTTGCCATCGTGCCTTTTTTCGAGGGCTGGAAGCACTCGTTCCCGGCGTCGTGTTGGTGCTGGCGAGCCTGTCGGCGGCGCCCGCGGTCGCGCAAACTCACATTGAATTGGTATGTCCGTGCCGGGTGGAGACGGCAAACCTGACCTCAGTGGGCGTTACCTTCGGCCTGAAGAGTCTGCTGGAAGAAGGCGATACCGGTCCGCTAACGGTCAATCTTGAAGGCCGGCAACGGGGCGGCGACGGGGACTGGAGGCGTCTGGGTAGGGTCAACCTGGCTGCCGTGGAGGCGGAGGCCACCGTAGAACCGCAGAAATACACCGTACCCTTTCGGCAACGGCTTGCCGGCACCTGGGAGCTGCGCCTGCGCCTGCAGGGCAATGACTACCAAGCCTTCGACGCCCGCGCCCGCGACTTGATCTACTGGGTGTCGGAACCGGTCGACATCAATACCGGCGGCGGCTCATTCTCCAGCGTCTATTTCGACGGGACCCCGACCGTTAGCCACGCTGACGGTAGCGCAACGCTGTCCCTTCCCGCCATCAAGAACGCCGAGGGCGGTACGCAGGAGAGTCAGGTGTCCGTGGCGCTTGTTGGGGCCGCAGATCTGGAGGTGGATCGCGAGGCGGAGGCGCTGGCCACGCACGCGTACAACACCAACCTTGAGCCAGGTGAAGAAATCGCGTCCGCCGACGTCACGCTTACACTGAGTTCCACCGAAAACCAGGACTACCTGCAGCTTCAGATCAGGAGCGCCGACGGTGACATTCTCGCCTACGAAACCGTCGACGTTCCACAGGGCGAGTCCGTGCCCGTGCGCTCGATCGCCACTGCCGACGCCGACATCCTCGTGGACACCGACGAAGACGGCGTTTCCGACGTCAATGAACGCCTGATGGGCACGGACGCCGACGACGCCGAATCCAAACCGGACGACTCAACAATCGATGTCCTGGCGCTCTACGAGCCCGGCTACGCGGAAGCCTTCGACGGCGAGCCCAGCACCCGCATCCGGCACGTTCTGACGCTGGCCGACGCCATTTTCAGCGACAGCGAGGTCCACATGTCACTGCGGCTGGTGGGCATTTCGGAGATCGAGCTGGACGAGTCAGGTGTGTTCAACACGAGCGAGTTGATCGATCTGCACGGCGCCGATGTCGTGGTAGTGTTCCGCCCCCTAACAGTCTCTGTGTGTGGTCTTGCGTCCCTTAATGGCCTTTCAACCCACGGGACCGGCGTCTACGTCTATCCGGATCGGCGTGAGGCGCACGTTTTCGCCGGGTGCGGAGCGATGACTACCGCGCACGAGATCGGCCATCTCATGGGGCTGGGCCATTCCTATGCACAGAACGATGTGGGTACGTTCCGGTGGGCACGCGGACACGGAGTTTTGAACCAGTTCACTACCGTGATGGCGTATGTCTTTTATTACGGTTTTGCGTATCCCATCGATAAGTTTTCCGACCCTGACAGCGACTGTGAAGGGTCGCCATGCGGCGTCGCCATCGACGAGCCGGACGGCGCCGACGCGGTGACCGCGCTGAACGCAACCCGCTTCCAGGTGGCCAATTTCGCCGAATCCAAACCCGATACTGACGAAGACGGCTTCGTCGATCCCGTGGACGCCTTCCCCGACGACGCCTCCGAGCAGTTCGACTTCGACGGCGACGGGACCGGCGACAACGCCGATCCCGACGACGACAACGACGGCGTAGCGGACTTGGGCGACCCCTTTCCTTACGATTCCACCGAATGGGCAGACACCGACGGCGACAGCGTCGGGGACAATACCGACGCCTTCCCCCAGGATCGCTTCGAGACCGTGGACACCGATGGCGACGGCGTAGGCGATAAGGGCGACCGGTTCCCCAATGATCCCACCGAGACGGTGGATACGGACAACGACGGCGTGGGCAACAACGCCGACGCCTTCCCCTTCGATACGCGCGATTGGCTGGACACCGACGGCGACGGGACCGGCGACAACCTCGACAGCGACGCCGATAACGACGGCGTGGCGAACAGCTTCGACCATTACCCGCTGGACGCCGAGCGCGACAAGATCTCCTCGTACCGCTTCGTCGTTACAGACGAGTCGAACGATAGAAAGAACGTAGCGGCGGCTGGCGACATCGATGGTGACGGCAAAGGTGATTTCCTGGTCGGCATGGTTGGTTACGACTACGGCCGCGAGGAGAGCCCATGGACTTCGGTTGCCTACCTGATCGCCGCTGCCGATCTTGCCGCTGCCGACGGCGCCGACGGCGTCGTCGACCAGTCCATCAACCTGGCGTCGGTCGCCTATCAGCCCGGATCATGGAAGTTCGTCGGCGAGGCTGCCGATGACCGGGTAGGATTCGCCGTGTCTTCGGCGGGCGATATCGACGGCGACGGCAAGGACGAAGTGATCATCGCGGCGCCCTGGCACAACGCGTCCGCCAGCTTCCCGCGCACCGGTGCTGCTTACGTCATTTCTCCGAGCGCACTTCCGGCTGCGGACGCAGCCGACGGCGAGTCCGACAGCGTGGTCGATCTCGGCAACATCGCTGCCCAGGAGGACTCGTGGAAAATTATCGGTGAGAACCCAGGGGACGACGCCGGCGAAAGCGTGGGCCTGGCAGGTGACCTCGACGGCGATGGCGCCGAAGAACTGTTCATAGGCGCGCCGCGGCATGACGACGGGCGCGGCGCCGTTTACATCCTCTCACCGGCCCAACTTTCCGCCGCGGACTCCGCGGACGGAACCAGCGACGGAACCCTGTCCCTCGGCCGGGTGGCCGGCCGGCCCGCATCCTGGAAGCTGACCGGCCAAGAGGCGGGCAGCCGGGTGGGCAGCGTGGCGATGGCCACGGCGGGAGACAACGCCGGGAACACGGCCTTGCTGGTAACGTCCGAAGGTTATACGGGAGGCGAGGGGGACCGGATCGGGTCGGCGTACCTGGTTTCTTCCGCGGACTTGGCATCCATAGACGGCGCGGACGGAACCGCCGACGGTGTGATGGAACTGGGCCGGGTGGCGACGGCGGCGAACTCATGGCAATTCCTCGGCAGAATCGGCAGCCGGATGCGGGGCGCCGCCGGCTTGGGAGACATGGATGGGGACGATGTCCCGGATGTGTTTCTTGAGAGCAATCGCCGCGCCTTCTTGATCTCGGGAGCCGACATGGCGGATCTGGATATGATCGACGATACGGACGGGGTGATCCGGCCGCATGGGCTTGACACCCCAAACTCCTGGGAGGTGCCGGGCCACTGGCCCACGTCGAGTGTGGCGAAGTCTGGCAACCTGGACGGGGACGCTATTACGGATCTGCTGGTGCTGAACGATAGCGGCTCTTGGCTGGTGTCGGGGACCGACCTGGTCGACGCTCGCGGAAAGGCCAACCTTATATTTCCTGATATTCCCTCGCGGGCCCGTTCCTGGCGGGCGCAAGCGGAATCCGGCCTTAGCCACGGCGTGCTGGAGGTCGGGCTGACTGGTGATGTGGATGGTGACGGCATCGACGATGCGATGATGTTCGCCCAGGATAACCTGGTCTTCCTGCTGGCCTCCTCCGATCTGCGCGTGCTGGACAATGCGGATAGCCGGACCAATGGACGCATTGACCTGCGGCAGATACCCGGAGACACCGACGGCGACGGCATCGACAACGTGGTCGACGACGATGACGACAACGACGGCTACGTCGATTTCGAAGATATCTTCCCGCACGATTCCGCCGACTGGGCGGATGCGGACTTCGACGGAGTGGGCGACAATAGCGACGCGTTTCCGGAGGACCGGTCGGAGCAGTTCGACACCGACGGCGACGGTATCGGCGACAACGCGGATACCGATGACGACAGCGACGGCATAAAAGACACCAGCGACGCATACCCGCTGGATACCGACAACGATGGGACCGACAACGCGCTCGACGACGACGACGATGGCGATGGTGTGGCGGATGCGACAGACGTCTTCCCGCTGGATTCCGCCGAATCGGTGGATACCGATGGCGACGGTACCGGCGACAACGCGGATACCGATAATGACGGCGACGGCGTGCCGGACGTCGACGACGCGTTGCCTCTGGACCCGGGCGAAACGGCCGATGCCGACGGCGATGGGGTGGGTGACAATAGCGACGCTTTCCCGAACAACGCCAACGAGACGGTGGATACCGATGGCGACGGTACCGGCAACAACTCGGACACCGATGATGACGGCGACGGCGTGTTGGATAACGCCGATGCCTTCCCCCATGACCCTGCCGAATCGGCGGACAGCGATAGCGACGGCGTGGGCGACAACGCCGATGCATTTCCCAACGATGCCGGCGAGTGGGCCGACACCGATGGCGACGGAACCGGCGATAACGCGGATATCGACGACGACGGCGACCAATACACGGATGCTGCCGACGTGTTCCCGCTGGATTCCAGCCGCGCCCGGCTCTTCCACTACAGGTTCGCCGGCGAGAACGCGTACGCGCTAACGGGTGTGGCCGTTGCCGCCGGAGACATCGACGGCGACGGCAAGGCTGATGCGCTGATCGGCGCTCCCGGAGCCAACCGCAATATCATTAGCTTCCAGGCATACGGCGCAACGTACGCTGCCCCCGCGGCCGAATTGGACACAGCCGACGCTGCCGACGGCGCTACCGACGGCGGCGTCCGCCTCGAAGACGTCGCCAAGCTGCCGGCCGCAAGCGCGCTGACGGGCTCGGAGGACGGCGATCAAGCCGGGCAGTCCATGGCGGTAATCGGAGACATCGACGGCGACGGCAAGGCCGAGTGGATGGTGGGCGCTCCGTCCGCCGAGGGCGGGGGTGTGGCGTACCTGGTTTCCCCGGCAGACGTGGACGCGGCGGACGCCCTCAACGGAGTTGATGGCGTCGCGCAGTTAGGCGACATGCCCGCCCAGTCCGGGTCTTGGGCCTTCGTCGGCGAGGCTCCCGGCGACGGGGCCGGATACTCGATATCCTCTGCCGGCGATGTGAACGGCGACGGCCATACGGATTTCCTGATCGGCGCGCCCGGCCAAAATGAAACAACCGGAGCAGTCTACCTGGTGTCGGGCGCTACGCTGGACGAGGCAGATTCGGCCGACGGAATCATGGACGGGCGAATCGACCTTGCGGAGAACGCCGCGCGAGCCGATTCGTGGAAGTTCCTGGGCGAGTCTGTGTTGGGCTTTGCCGGTTCCATGGTGGCCCCCGCCGGCGACATTGATGGCGACGGCAAATCCGACATGATCATCAGCGCGCCCAACCTCACCGAAGACGGACTCTGGATACGTGGCGCCGTATATCTGGTCACCGCTGCGGACTTGGCAGGCGCCGACGAGGCCGACGACACGATCGACGGCGTGATCAGCCTGGCTAACGTATCCGCGCAGGCCGGCTCCTGGAAGCTCGTCGGCGAGGGCGCGTTCGATCGCGCCGGTTACGCCGCGCTGACGGCCGATACCGACGGGGACGGCAACCTGGAGCTCATCGTCGGCGCGCCCGGCAATGCAAGGCAACAGGGGGCCGTGTACGTTATGCCAACCTCAAGTCTTGAGGCCGCAGACAACGCGGATGGGAACAGCGACCACGTTGTGAACCTGGGCAACGTGACCGGCCTGGCGAACGCCTTCAAGTTCACGGGCGACGGGATCCATATCCGAGTTGGGCTCTCCGGTGGTTCTCGCGCGGGTACCGCGCTGGCGGCGGACGACATGGACGGCGACGGCCGTGCGGAACTCGTGATAGGAGCGCCGAATTACCAGGAAGGCGGCATCTGGTGCCCGGCGCCGGGCGAGCAACAGCAGTCCGGCGCCGTGTACGTGGTTTCCGGCGCGGAATTCGCCCGCGGTGACGCCGCGGACGGCGACACCGATGGCGTGGTCCGTCTCGCCAACGTCGCCGGCCGGCCGAACTCCTGGCAGTTGCTGGGTGAGCGCACCGACCGTATGGGAACCAGCATCTCGGCCGAGGCCGATCTTGATGGCGACGGCCGCCCCGACCTGATTATGGGTGCCCCCGACCAGTTCCGGCCTTATTGGGACTGCGGAGACACTCCGGGCGAGGGCGTGGCCGAGATAATCGCCGGCGCCGACCTGGCAGGGGCCGACCGCCGCGACGGCGCCGAGGACGGGGTGGTGGACTTTGAAGCTTTGCGCCGCTTGAGCCGCGAAATCGATTTCGACTCCGACGGCGCGGAAAACGCGCTGGACAGCGACGACGACAACGACGGCGTGCCCGATACTGAAGACGCCTTCCCGCTCGATCCGGCGGAGTTCGCCGACAACGACTCTGACGGCATCGGCGATAATGCGGATCCCGACGACGACAACGAGGGGACGCCAGACCATCTCGACGCTTTCCCCTTCGATCCCTACGAAACGACGGACACCGACGGTGACGGGACGGGCGATAACGCCGATGCCGACGACGACAACGACGGCGTCCCGGACGTGAACGACGCCTTCCCGCTGGATGCCTCGGAGAATGCCGACAGCGACGGCGACGGCATCGGCGACAACGCCGACGCCGACCCGAACAACGCGGCCATCGACACCGACGGTGACGGGATCGCCGACGTGGACGACACCGATGACGATGGCGATGGTGTGGCAGACGCCGACGACCTCTACCCGCTGGACGATACGAAGTCCGACCTCTTCTTCTACCGGATCGCGGGCAACGCCATAGGACTGCCGGACACGGACATTGACGGCGACGGCTTGGATGAACTCGTCGTCGGCACCCCTGAGGAAAACACCATCCTGGTCTCGTCGGTAGACCTCCAAGCTGCCGACTGCGCCGACGAAACGGCCGATCGCCTGATCAACTTCGACGATATCTCCACCCTGGCCAACTCCTGGTATCTGGAGGACTCCCGCCACGACCGCATCTTCCCGGCAGGCGACGTGGATTTCGACGGAAAGGACGACCTGATCGTGCACGATCTGCTGGTCTCCGCCTCCAGCCTGGCGGCGGAAGATACGGCCTACGGGACAGCCGATCGCTTGCTCAGACTTTCGGTGTCCAGTGCTGAACGGGACGCCGGTATCTTGCGACTCAGGGGAACGCGATTGGATTGGGGCGTGTTTGCGCTGGCCGACCTCAACCACGACTCATATGAGGATCTCCTGGTGGGTTCCCCATTGCGGGAGGACGAGTCCGAGTCTTATACCGACGCGGTGTACGTGGTCTCCGGCGCGGTGTGGTATTTCGCCGACTCCCTGGACGGAACGGTGGACAGCGATATAAGCCTGGACATACTGGCTTCACGCGGCGGCGCCTGGAAGATCGAAAGCGTGAACGATATCGCGATGGGCGCGAGCATCGGCCCTGCCGGCGACGTAAACGGCGACGGCCATGCGGACCTCATGATCGGCGCTCCGAACATGGCTATCGGGACCAACCCGGACTCCGGTGGCATCATTCTGCTGTCCGGCGCGGAGATGAGTTCGCTCGACGCGGCGGATGGCGAAACGGACGGGGGCATCATAATCACGCAAGGCCAGCAAGACGGGGTCTGGAAGCTGGGCGGCATGGATTTCGATATGGGCGAAGCCATATCCATGGCGGGCGACACGGATGGCGATAGTCTGGACGATTTCCTCGTCAAGGCGGATTCGGGCGTATATCTGTTCACCGGCGCCACCATCATGGACACCGGCAGCGGTAGCGACTGGGCGGCAACCGGAACCAAGCGGTTCGCCAGGCTGAATTATGGGCTGGGCGTGGGTGACGTCGATGACGACCGGCTACCGGACATTCTGCTTTTGGGCAACAAGAGCGCCTACCTGATTTCGGGACGAGACCAACACGAGCTGGGCAGCGGCAATGGCGTCGTGGACTTCAACCTTCACGCGGTACCGAAGTACTCCTGGAGACTCAGTTTCCGCAGTCAGGACATGGAGTTCCAGGAATCGGCATCACTGGCAGACCTGGACGGCGACGGCAAGCCGGAACTGGTCCTGCGCGCCTACATCGTTACGGCTGACGGTATTGAGGACTTAAGCTACATTATTTCCCTCACCGAATTGGCCCTCTTGGATAAGCAGGACAGGAGAGCGGATAGCGTCATTGAACTGGACCGCATCGCGCGCCACTGGATCGACTAGCCCGTATTTCTCACCAGGTGATGCGATGTTCACGCAGTATTTTCCCCGTCAGTGGGTGACTGCGACCGAAAGCATAGCCGTAGCTACGGTTGAGGGAGCACGTGCCCATTGTATGGGCTGTGACCATTCAGGCATTTCCGGGGGATGGTGTATCTTCCATTCAGGGAATCGTTCCAGAAGGAATTGAGCATACCCGGTCTGCCCACATCGAGCTGCCCAGCCAAGGGGAGTCGTCCGGTATTCTTCATCAATTACACCCGGGTCGGCTCCAAATTCGATAAAGAGTCTGGCCTCATCCACTTCACCTCTTCTACCCATGTGGTGAAGTGGTCGAATCTGTTGCCAATTCGGCAAATTCGGGTCCATACCGTTCTCCAGTAGTAAACGGGTCAACTCCAGATTTTGCCAAAGATAAGTCTGACAGAATGTGACCTGGGGAGGGACACGAATACCGTGAGCCAAGCGCTGCCGCCAGTATGGGTGGTACCACAACGCCGAAGCCACTGCACGAAAGCCGTATCCACCCAGTCGAGTAAATCGTTTTCCAGTTCCAGCGGTTTCAACAGGTCCACGACAATCCCGGGGCTTCATATACCGGAAATATTCAGATTGAGAATCTGAATGAACGATGTTTTGGGCAATGCACGGGTCAGAGATGCACTGCAAGGTGACAAACAATAACACTCTGATCCCGAAGCATTACCTAAAACTGGTTCATCGTATTATCTCTGCCACCGGCAAGCAATGCATTATCACCGGAAAAGTACTCTTTGTGGTCATCGCCAATATTCGACCCTGCCATATCCTGATGTTTGACGGACGCCATATCCCGACGCATCTCACGTCGTTGAATATCTCGCACATATGCCAGCATACCAGCGTCACCAAAGTAACCCTCAGACAATACATCGGTGCCCAGAGCGGTTTCGTGGTATGTGGGCAGAGTAATCAGGTGATGGAAAATCCCCGCATTCTTCGACGCATCTCTCTGGAATTGCTGAATCAGAAAATCGGCTTCAGCTGCCAGTTCAGAATCGTCATATGTGGCATCCATCAATCCTTTCTCTACCCTGGCCGGGTCTGAATAGTCGGAAACATCCCTGCCAGCCTTGACCCATTCACCGTAGACCTGTTCCCTGAAGGCAAGCGTCCAGTTGAATGACGGCGAGTTGTTATAGACCAGTTTGGCGTTAGGCACGTGTTTCCGTACTTCATCCACCATACCGGCAATCTGGGCTACACTGGGACGTTCCGTTTCAATCCATAATAAATCGGCGCCATGGCCAAGGCTGGTCACACAATCCAGAATCACCCGATCAAAACCCGTGTTCTCGCGGAATGAATAGAGGCCATTGTCGAGCCTGACCGGTTTTACGAGCTTGCCTTTCTGATGAATGGTGATGTCATTTTCCTGCAGTTCATTCAGGTCGTGGATTGCTTCTGTCTCCAGAAAATCGTTGTACCGGCTGGCCAGGTCACCGGGCTCTTTTGATACAGGTACTTTCTGTGTAAGACTGGCGCCAAGTGAGTCGGTGCGGGCAACGATGATCCCGTTATTCACGCCCAGTTCCAGAAATGCGTAGCGAATGGCATTGATTTTTGCCAGGAAATCCTCGTGTGGAACTGTGACCTTACCCGCCTGGTGACCACATTGCTTGGCATCAGACACCTGATTCTCAACCTGTATGGCACAGGCTCCTGCTTCGATCATCCTTTTGGCGAGCAGGTATGTAGCTTCCTCGTTACCAAAACCCGCATCAATATCAGCGATGATGGGGACGACATGGGTCTGAAAGTTGTTGATTCGGTCCATGATTTCGTCGACGTCACCGCCGTTCTCCCGGGCTTCATCCAGTTCTATAAAGATATGCCGGAGTTCCCGGGCATCTGCCTGCTTGAGAAAAACATAGATTTCGTTGATCAGGTCTGGAACCGTGGTCTTTTCATGCATGCTTTGATCCGGCAACGGACCGAATTGGGAGCGTAGTGCCGCGATCATCCAGCCACTGAGATAAATGTAGGATTTATCCATGGTGCCACGGTGTTTTTTCACCGACATGGCCAGTTGCTGTGCTGTAAAACCGTGCCAGCAACCCAGGGACTGCGTGTAGTTTGCCGTATCCAGATCATACTCGGCCATATCCCGGCGCATGATGTCCGCGGTATAGCGAGCAATGTCCAGACCGGTTTTAAACCGGTTCTGTAATCTCATACGGGCCACGTATTCGGGATTGATTCCTTTCCAGGTACCACGAAAACAATTTTTTACGGCTTGTGTTGCCCGGATTTCTTTGAGATAGGCTGACATGACAGGTAATTTCCTTTGCAGTGATATTTCAGAGCGCAAACTTACCAGTGAGCAAGCATCTCGAAAATGGAATAATTGGATACTAATATATTCCTGTTGTTCATTGATTGATTTGGGTCGTGTTCCAGGTGTAATCAGACCAGGAATGCCCGGAGGTTCAACAATATTGGAAACATTAGCGTCATTTTCCCACATAACATGGAGTCTATGGCTCTAACCAGTAAAGCCGCGAACCGCATAAAGTGTCTCTGCATCAACTAACAAACAGGAGGACCGATGCGAATATTAACGCAAGAAGAAAACGGGAAAGTCACAGGTGGGTCTCCACCAATGCCACCAGATAATGGCTACATAAACCTTGTCGATTATTTCAGGGATTTACGCACTCCGGAATTGCCCCCTGCAAGCCAGACAATCTGTACCACGCCTTTCCAAAACCCGCTGTAACAAACTGCAGGTCACTGTGAACGGCGCGCTCACGGGTGCGTCGTTCCCATGTTTTCAAGTAGCTTTCAGGCATTTCCCTGTGCCTGAGCAGAGTGCTCCCGGTGCCGGACCGGAGTGCTCTTACCTTTCTCTGTACCCACGGCACGGTTAATGGTACTGTAATTGTCCTATGTAGATGTGAGGACAAGGTAAACACGTGACTAATGCAAACAAAGCCATATCCCCAGCCTATGGCCCCATTGCAGTGACCGGTTCCAGTGGTTATATCGGTTCCTGGATTGTCCAGGATTGTGTAGAGCAGGGATACACGGTAAGGGCCTGCGTTCGAGATCTTGGCAATGGCGACAAGGTAAATCATTTACTGTCGATGAACGATCAGGGTCTCCGGGGTAAAGTCGAACTCTATAACGGCGATTTGTTTAAACCCGGCAGCTATGACGTTGCCTTCAGAGGATGCAGTGCTGTTATCCACACCGGTGCCGCGGTGGGTTATAACAGGGAAACCCCACAGGAAGTTTATGACGGATGTTTCACGGAGGTAGAGCATGTCCTTGAATCGGCTATCAAGGGCGGGGCGCTCAGACGGTTTGTCTTCACCAGTTCATTCGCAGCGGTAGGTCATCCCCGGCCACCTGGATACGTGTTTACGGAAAAGGACTGGTGTGGAGACAATATCGAAGCTTATAACGGTCGCTGGACAGAAGAAATGATTCCGCAGAACCGCGACATTGCCTATGCCATGGCCAAAGCCAATACAGAACGGATGATATACAGGCGTGCGGAAGAAGACGGATCATTTGACGCCATGGCCACTCTACCCTTACATGTGATCGGCCCGCTGTTGTGCAGAAATCACGACCAGGGTTGGAGCTGGCAGAACTGCATTCGTTTTATGCTGGCAGGCAAAGACTACAAGAAGAGCCAGGGAGGCCGTATGCTGTGGAACATCACCGATGTAAGGGACTGTGCACGTGCTCATCGTCTTTGTGCGGAAAGCACCATCGCCGGGAATGGTTCCCGCTACATCCTTTCCGCCGCAGATCGTTCCGGAGAATTATTCACCTGGCAGCTGCAGAACATGTTGCAGGAATTGTTTCCACACATCAGGGAGATTGGCGGAGAAGAAATGGCCGGCGACAAACCCTTGAAGCACACCTACGAATCACCACGTTCATATTGTCTGCTTGCCAGGCAGGAGCTTGGACTTGAAACCTTTTCCGTTGAGGATTCGGTAAGGGCCACCGGAGATTCCTACTTCCAGCTTGGCTTGCTTTAATTTCCGGCTTGGCTTGCGCTTTAATTTCCGGCGTGGCTTGCTTTAATTTCCGACTTGGCTTGCTTAAAAATATATCGTTTATACCGTATATCCTTCCTTTGAAAGCGGCATGGTCCGCACCCTGTGACCGGTTGCGGCAAAAATTGCATTACCCACCGCTGGAGCCAGCGGCGGCAGCCCGGGTTCACCAAGACCCGTGGGGTCAAATTCACCCTCGATAAAATGCACATCAATTTCCGGTGACGCCGGAATGCGCAATACCGGATAGTCATGCAGGTTGGACTGCTCTATACGACCGGCTTCCATGGTTATTTCCTGACCCATCATGGTACTCAACCCATCAATGATGGCGCCCTGAACCTGCGAAATGGCGCCGCTCAAATTAATGATCGGCCCTACATCAACGGCGGCTGTTACTTTATGTACGGTGAGTTTCCTGTTCTGGTCTACCGAAACTTCAGCCGCTTCGGCAATATGTGCGGCATGACTGAAATGAAATGCCACACCCAATCCGCGCCCGGCTGGTAAATCCCTGCCCCATCCCGCTTTCCCGGCCGCCAGTCTGGTTACCGCCGCCGCACGGCCAGTATTGAGAGAACGTATATTGCCCGGTTGAAACCAGCGTGGCTCCCCAAACAGTTCCAGCAGGAATTCCAGGTGATCGCGACCAGCCAGATGAGCAAGTTCATGTATGAAACTCTGAACCACAAAAGCGTGGGTATTGGCGCCTGGCGCCCGCCATGGCCCGCAGGGCGTGTCGATATCCAGCATCGACTTTGTACCCCGGACATTCTTGAGATGCAGCAACGGGAATTCTGAATCACTGAAACGGGATCCTGAGACCGGCTTGCCGTTTCTCTGCATACCGATGAAGTGCTGGTCCCAGGCAATGAGCTTACCCTCCTGGTCTACGGCGCCCTTCACCGATTGAAAACCTCCTGTTCGGAAATAATCATGATGGATATCATCTTCCCGGGTCCAGGTCAGTTTTACCGGCTGAGCCATATGCCTGGAAATTTCCACTGCCTCGCAGACGTACTCGGTAGTGAATCTCCTGCCAAAACTGCCTCCAAGACGAGTCTGATGCACAACCACGCGCTCCTCTTCGACGTTGAACAGTTCCTTCATAGCTGGAGCAATGGACATCGGACCCTGTGTAGGCACCCACATTTCAATACTGTCCCTGGTTCCGTCCTTGCCGGCGACATATGATGCCGTGCAATTCATCGGTTCCAGACAGAGATGGGAAACGAATGGATAGGTATAGTACCCCTCGATAACCTTGTTGTTTTCATTGTCAAACTCGGCAGACACGTTGCCTTTATCAACGACTACATTCCTGCCTGGTCCATTCTTCAAAGTTGATGCCTGCTCAATCAGCCCCGTCCAACTGTCCCTGGAAGCGGAAGACTCGTCCCACTTTACCTGGAGTTTGCGTTTTGCATCGAACACTGACCAGGTGCTGTCACCCACGATAGCCACACCGGACATCAACTGCTCTACCCGGCCGTTACCGTCTATGATAAAAGCGTCCACGATACCTGGGAGTTCTTTGATTTCCTGCAGGTTTGCACTGACTGCTTTACCGCCAATAGCCGGACATTTCTGAAAGGCCGCATAGAGCATATCGGGCACCCTTACATCAATGCCGAACATGGCCTGACCGGTAACGATCAAAAAGTTGTCCACACCCGATATGGAGGTACCGATGATGGTGTATTCATCGGGATCTTTGAATGTCAGCGAATCTTCGTCCGGTACCGGTTGTTCTACAGCCAGGGCTGCCAGTTGGCCAAAGGTAAGCTTCTGTCCAGCCTGATGAATCACTTCACTGTTTTCAGTTCTGAATTCTTCGTGCGGCAGCTCCATGGTTTCCGCTGCCGCGCCTATCAGCATCTCTCTCGCAGAGGCCCCGAGTTTTCGCATCCGGTTAAAATTGGTCGGTATGACCATGGACCCACCGGTCCACTGAAAACCGAATTTTTCTGTATCAATCGGCGATTGCAGTACCTTGACGTCTGACCATTTTGCACCCATCTCTTCCGCGATGATCATGGGTAGTGCAGTTTTGATTCCCTGTCCCATTTCCGGATTGGCTGAGTAGATGGTAATGGTTCCGTCCGAAGCAATCTGTATGAAGGCGTTCAACTCACCCGAGCCCACCAGAGTCGGTAATTCCGCTGCCGATACGGTCTGTTGAGGCATCATGGTTGCCAGTACGAGTCCACCCCCGGCAATGCCGCCAAGTTTCAGAAATCCACGCCGGGAAATTGATTCCTGTTGCAGAGCCTGACTGACTTCCTGCAGCAGATTATTCTTTTCTTTACTCATGATGACACCTCAACGGCATTCTTTTGCGGGGTCCACCATGACACTTCGTTTTGCCCATTTGCTTTACGGGTGTCAGCTGCGGCGGCATGAATCGCAGCGCGAATACGTACATAGGTCCCGCAGCGACAGTAATTACCAGCCATTGCCGCATCTATATCCTCATCTGTGGGGTCCGGCGTGGATGCCAGCAAGGCAGCGGCACTCATGATCTGTCCGGCCTGACAGTAACCGCACTGGGCAACATCCTGATCAATCCATGCCTGTTGCACCGCCTGCAATCCGGTATCCGATGCCAGTCCCTCAATGGTTGTCACGGCTGCATCCCGAACATCTGATATCCGCAGTGTGCATGACTTTACCGGGGTACTGTCCAGATGCACGGTACATGCTCCGCAAAGGCCAATACCGCAGCCATATCGTGTACCCACCAGTCCAAGTTTGTCTCGCAGCACCCACAGAAGCGTCATCTCCGGGTCAACATCGGTCTGATATTGCTGATTATTGACAGTGAAGGTGAAATTCGCCATATCAACTCTCCAAAATATGAATCATGAGATTATGCATTATCCGCAAGGCAGTGCGATGATCTTTCAAGACTGATCGACCGGTTGAATCCGTACAGCATGCGTTGCGGTTCTCCCTTCTTCAATCAGTAAAGCAATACTGCCCTCCAGCAGCGTATTGCTGGTTGCCTCGATACGGGTGGTACCATTTACCTTGCCGGTGAGTTGGTTACCATGGACTTCAAGGGATAGTTTTATGGTGTCACCAAGGGACCACTCAAACTGCTGTTCTGCCAGAATGGTCTCCGTATCCAGCATTTCTACAATCTGTACGGTGTCTTCTCTGGTCAGTTCCAGTGCATAGTATCGTTTCAGACCCTGTACCCTGGCGGCTATGCCAACGCGCTTAGCCAGATGCGGAGTCACATCCGCGCTAACCTTGTAGTCCTGCCAGTCTCTTGTACCCTGAATCAGCAATCCCACACCATCATTCTGTACCAGACGAAAGGGTTCTCCCCAGGATAAATAGGAATCCACCGCGTTAATCCATGCCCTGCGCCACATCGTCCCTTTGTGCGGGGGTTGTGTCAGTATTACGTCCGGTGTTCCTTCCCAGGTGAGCCAGTCCAGGTAGACACTGCCCGGTGCCGCAATGCTGATGCCGACCTCAAATACAGGATTTGCCGATTCCGGGACCACCAGGGACAATTCTCCCCCGGCGCCACTGGTCAGTTCGAGCGTATCGCCATAGAAAGTTTCCACCTCATCATCAGTTCCGAACGCACGCACATAAAGAGTAACGCTGACCGTACTTTCAGACCCGGTTGACACGCGCGCACGAACAGTTTGCCCGGAGTGGATTCTCGGGGATGCCATGAGGCCGTAACCACGATTCTCAAAGAACTTTGCTGTTTCCTTACTTGGGGCAAACACCGGACTGCCGCAATGAACCTGCCCGTTGGTAGATACCTGCAGGCTGCGCTGACCGGACTCGCTGTAACCGACCACATTGACCACTTCACCTTCACCCCCGGTCACGGTAAAACCCTGCACCGCACCAGGAAATTCAAAGTGGAATTGCGCTCCCCCTTTTGGTGTCCATACAGAATCTCCAGCCAGGCGCTGACCCAGGTGTATGATTTTTACAGCCTCGCGGGCACAGTCACTGATACCACGACCTCCCTCGGCCGTAGGCAGATATACCCGGTCTGCCACCGGACCACGCCAGTCAAGCCCGCTGTTCATCCCCGCATCGATGCCGGACAGACTGTTTTTGATGCCCATCAGGCATCCCACATTGCCGGAATTGCAGTCTGTGTCCCAGCCACAGGTGTTGATGATCTTCATGGTCCGGGAGAAATCGTCTTCGCCATGCATCAGGGAATGAATGATAAGACCGTGATTGGGCACCATGTGGCAGTTACCGCCATATTTGTCATAGCCGTAACTGGCTGCCAGCATTTCTCTGGTGGCGCGCCAGTCCGGTTCCCGGGCGTGCCAGGATCTGACATCATCGATCAACCGGGCAATCAGGGAATCCACCGGTATATGGCCCAGTGCCGTATCAATCAGGCGATTGATGTCAGATTCCACAAACGCCATCGCTTCCATTACCGCCAGTACTACCGCGCCGTTAACCGCCTCACCATCGTGGCTGACCGTGGCGGCTTCCCGGGCCAGTTTTGCTGCCAGGGCCGCATTACCGGGACTCACCATGGCCCATCCATCGATAAATATCTGGGCGCCTATCTGCTCTGCGACCACCTTGCCGTTAAGCGCCTCCGAGCCGCTGGCCGGAGCTTCTATACCATTCTTGAGACGCAGAAACGCGGTGTGTTCCGTGGAGTTGCCCATACCACCCCACCACAGAATAGAGCGATTCTCGATAATGTAATTCAACCAACTGTTGCCTATTTGCCGGGCGGCAATGTCCGGGTCCGCATCGTGATCTTCCAGCGCCCTCAGAAATGTGAAAGTGCCGGAAATATCATCGTCTGTCACAATCAGCGGCACATTCAACCGATCATGGACGTAATACTCGATATCACCAAGTTGTTGCTGAATGCGCTCATATGTCCAGCCTTCAAAGGGACGTCCCAGGTAAACGCCGATGACCTTGCCCAGCACTCCGGCATATACCCGCTCCTGATAGTCTTCCCTTAAAATGTTGTCCATGTGTTCACTCCCTAAATTCGATTCGATTATAAAAAATATCAGGATGCCGTGCAGTCGACAAGTATCCTCTTAATCTGTAACAAACTGCACTAAGTTTTGTCTTAATATCTAAATACTCTGAAAGATACGATTATGAACAAAATCTCAATACTGTTTATCTTCATTTTTGCCTGTAGTGCCGCTAAAGCGGAAACAGCAATCTTCGCCGGGGGATGTTTCTGGTGCATGGAAGCGGAATATCAGGATGTTCCGGGAGTGACCGATGTTGTCTCAGGTTTTACCGGAGGCACAATCAAGAATCCAACCTATACCGGCAATCATCATGGACACTTTGAAGCGGTTGAAGTCACCTATGTCCCGGAAGTCATCACCTACAGTGAACTTCTTGATATCTTCTGGCGCAACATCGATCCTTTTGACAATCGTGGTCAGTTCTGCGACAAGGGACCCAGCTACAGAAGCGCCCTGTTTCCGGTTGATATAAACCAGCAGGCGCTGGCGAATGAATCAATCCGCAAAGTCGCTGAGCAGTTCCCCGGCCAAAACATCCACACGGAAATCAGGGATGCCAATACCTTCTGGCCGGTTGAGGAGAATCACCAGGACTACTACATAAAAAATCCGATCCGCTATAAGTTTTACCGCAACGGCTGCCGCCGCGATGCCAGGCTGAAACAAATTTGGGGCCGGTAAGCGACCAGGCGCATTGAGGCAACAGCCATGTCCTGCTACGCTTGCAGGCGCAGTACTTCTGGAAACAGCTAAAGGTATGCGCGGTTGCAGGACAAAATAGAAAGTGCAAATAAATTGAGAGTTGATAATTCATGAGACTTAATAAACAGATTTTAATCGATTCACTTCCACAAGACAGACTTCAGGAATCCAATTACCGTATGGAGTCTGGTCCGGTTCCCGAACCCGGTGACGGAGAAGTCCTGTGCAGGACGCTGGTACTGATGATTGCTGCCGGTGTAAGGGCCGGTCTGCAGGGAAGTGCCAGCTATGCCGGCGCCCCGAAAACCGGTATCGTCATGAACGGCACGGGTGTGGCCAGAGTGGAGAAATCAAATGATGCAGGCTTTGCCGCAGGGGACCTGGTTGTCTGCAATGCCGGCTGGCAGGAATATTCCATTCAACGGGCCGGTGCATTATCCAAAGTCGATAATGACGTGGATCCAGTACACTATCTTGGTGCTCTTGGCATCAATGGCCTGACCGCATACTTTGGATTGTTGGACGTGGGCCAGCCGGCAGCAGGTGAAACGGTGCTGGTTTCTGCCGCTGCGGGTTCAGTAGGTCATATGGTGGGGCAAATGGCCCGGATCAAAGGCTGTACCGTTGTCGGCATCACCAGTACACAAGAAAAGCGCCAGTTGCTTACGGACCGGCTCGGTTATCACAGATCGGTATCATACCGGTCTGCAGACTTCCGGGCGGAACTCAAGGAAGCCTGTCCTGACGGAGTGGATATTTACTTTGACAACACTGGCGGCAATATCCTTGGCATGGCTTTACGGCGAATGAACAACGGCAGCCGAATCGTTTGCTGTGGTGTTGTTTCCCAATATGATACCGGCAATCCCGCTGGAGCACCCACCGGCATTCCAGGACTGTTGATAAATAAACGAATACGGATGGAGGGTTTCCTGGTCTTCGACTACGCGGCTCAGTACGACAACGCACGAAAAGAAATCAAAGGCTGGATCAATTCCGGCGAACTGAATCCGCTGAACGATGAGTTCAAGGGATTGGAAAGCGCACCCGCCGCCTTTGTTGATCTGCTGGCTGGCGGCAACATCGGTACCCGAACTATCCGGGTCGCAGACCAGGACTGAAGGCGATACTCTATTCTGGTATAGTGTGCCATCCCCACCAAAGCCTGATGTGGTTACCAGCATCTGTTAACCCGAATAGAAAGAATGACAGTAGAGATCAAGACCTCGAACGAAATCGAAAAAATGCGAGCGGCAGGCGCATTGGCCGCTGCGCAGTTGACCATGATCGAGGCCTATATCAAGCCGGGCGTCAGCACCGGTGAACTGGATCGGATCTGTCACGAATATACCGTAAACATACAAAAAGCAACGCCCGCCCCCCTGAATTATCGTGGCTTTCCCAAATCCATCTGTACATCGGTCAACCACGTTGTCTGTCATGGGATCCCTTCTGACGAAAAGATCCTCAAGAATGGCGATATCATCAACATTGATGTCACACCCAGGAAGGACGGTTTCCATGGAGATTCCAGCAAGACATTTATCGTTGGCAAGGGATCGGTGCTCGCCGAGCGACTGATACGCATCTGCCAGGAATGCCTGTACCGGGGAATAAAGACCGTAAGACCCGGTACCCGCCTTGGTGATATCGGCCATGCAATCCAGGCTCACGCGGAAAGAAACCGGTTTTCGGTAGTGCGGGAGTTTTGCGGTCATGGTATCGGGAGAATATTTCACGATGAACCCCAGGTTCTGCACTATGGTCAGCCAGGCACCGGAATCGAGCTCTCCGCGGGCATGACAATCACCATTGAGCCAATGATCAACGCCGGCAGAAAGGAGGTGAGAATCCTGCCTGATAACTGGACGGTCGTCACAAAAGATCATAAGTTAACGGCCCAGTGGGAACATACAATCCTGGTCACCGAAACCGGATATGAAATCCTGACACACAGATGCGATGACACCATCCCCCGATGCAGCTAACCTTACCGCAACTGGCTGAAAAGCTGACCGGGTCGCGTCAACCCATCCCGATATTCAAGGAAGTACTGGCCGAATTTCACAGTTCGCTAAGACAGCAGTTTACGGCAGGTATTCCAGCGGGAAAACTGATCCGGGAACACTCAGTCTTTATGGATGAAATTCTGCAACTTGCCTGGCAGCGTTACGACTGGAATGAAAGACTGTCCAGTTGGCGAAAAACCCGTATTTCCCTGCTTGCGGTAGGTGGCTATGGGCGCGCCGAGTTACATCCTCATTCGGATATCGACCTTCTTATCCTGCTGGAAGGCAACAATTACGATTTGCATCGCCATAACATTCAGAATTTCTGCACCCTGTGCTGGGATATAGGTCTGGAAGTCGGCCACAGTGTGCGTTCCGTCAGGGAATGTAAAACCCAGTCGAAAAATGACGTCATCGTGCTGACCGCGCTGATGGAAGCGCGCACGATCTGCGGTTCTGATGAACTGCGGCAGCGTATGAGCAGGAAGATATCAGCCGATAAAATCTGGTCACCACAGAAATATTTCCTGGCGAAGAGGGATGAACAGGAGAAACGTCATGAAAAATACGATCACACGGAATATCGCCTTGAACCCAATATAAAGACATCCCCGGGGGGATTGCGTGATATTCAGACCGTCATGTGGACCGCACGACGAAAATTCGGCACCGTCAATTTCGACGACCTGGAGCAACAGCAGTTTCTAACTGAATCGGAAAACAAAGTGCTGACGAATGGCCGCGATCTGTTATGGAAGATCCGCTTTGGTCTGCACATGGTATCTGGCCGTGACGATGACCGCCTGCTGTTCGAATATCAACGGGAACTCGCTGCGATGTTCGGCTATCAGGACGGAGACCTGTTGGCCGTGGAACAGTTCATGAAGGATTATTATCGGAGTGCGCTGGAGGTAAATCATACCAACCAGTTACTGCTGCAGCATTTTGAGGAAGCGATCGTTCAATCCGGCAAACGCACCCGGATTGTACCCATCAATGAACGCTTTCTGTTACACAACAATTATCTGGGAGTCACCAGTGATGACGTGTTCATCAAGCATCCTGCCGCGCTGCTGGAAATGTTTGTCATCATGGGAAATGACAGGAAAATTCAGGGCGTACGGGCTGCAACCATCAGATTGATACGCCGTCACGTCAATCTGATAGATGATGACTTTCGCCATGACCCACAGGTTATTCAATACTTTCTGGACATTCTGAAGTCTACATATCACCTGTTTACGCCTCTGCGCAGGATGACGCAGTACGGCATTCTGGGTGCTTATCTTCCAGAATTCTCCCGGATTATCGGTCAGATGCAGTTTGACCTGTTCCATATCTATACAGTGGATGCACACACACTTCAGGTCGTCCGCAATATGCGCCGTTTTCGATACAAGGATCAGGAACAATTGGAACAAGAGGAACAGCAGGAACAGCAGGAACAGCAGTTCCCCAACACAGTGACCTACATTCACCACCGGTTACCCAGAGTGGAACTACTGTATATTGCGGGACTGTACCATGATATTGCCAAGGGTCTGGGAGGAGATCATTCGGAACTCGGTGTCAATCTTGCGGCTGCATTCTGTAGACGCCATAAATTGGGTACATGGGATACGAATCTCGTTTGCTGGCTGGTAAAAAACCATCTGGTGATGTCCACAACCGCGCAACGCAAGGATATTCAGGACCCGGAAGTTATCCACGAATTTGCGCTGTTGGTACAGGATCAGATAAGACTTGATTACCTGTTCCTGCTGACCGTTGCGGACATCAACGCCACCAATCCGACATTGTGGAACAGTTGGCGGGCAACTTTAATGCGGCAATTGTATTCTGAAACAAAAAAAGTGCTGCGCAGCGGGTTGGAGAGCTATGTAGACCGCAGCGACTACATTAAGGAGAATCAGGAACATGCCACTTTTCGGCTGACTGAACATGGCCTGCAACGAGACAAAATCCTGGAACTCTGGAACCATGTTGATGAAGACTATTTTATTGGTGAATCAATATCCAACATCATCTGGCAGACACTTGCTATCGAGAAGCATCAGTTGACTGATGGCCCGCTGGTCCTTATCAAGGATGACATTTCACGACGTCGCACCGACGAGGGGTCTACTCAGATCTTTGTTTACATGCGGAATGCCCGACGGATATTCGCTTCCATCGTTTCCGCACTGGAGGCGCTCGAACTCGATATCGTGGATGCCCGAATTGCCAGTTCCGCGTCTAATTTCGTATTCGATACATTTACCGTTCTGGAATCAAACGGTAAACCCGTGGGTGATCACCCCGGAAGGAAAGAACGGATCAGAAAGACCCTTCTCAGCTATCTTGATCCGGACTACAAACAGGTCATCCAGGAGAAAAGGACACCCCGGATCCTCAAACAGTTTATGTTTAAAACGGAAGTGACCATCAAGGACCAGATTGATCACTCCATACTGAGTGTGACTGCCCGGAATCGACCGGGGCTTCTCGCTACCATCGCCGACATTTTTGCTGAACTCGATATCACCGTATTGAATGCCAGAATCACATCACTGGGCGAAAGAGTCGAGGATGTTTTCCATATCAGTAAAAATGGACAGGCATTGGGCGAAACCGAGATCAGACAGCTCATTACAGAGCGTATCTGCACCGAACTTGATACCCATATTGAAATGGTGGCCGTGTAGTGAATAAACGTCTTGATCAGCTTTATCCCTATCCCTTCCAAAAGCTGAATGCCCTGCTAGAGGATGTCGTCCCGCCTGAAGGTATTGAACCTGTTTCATTATCCCTGGGGGAGCCGAAACACCGTGCCCCGGAATTTCTCATAAAAAGCTTCAGCGACAGGGAAACCATCGCCCGGGGTTTTGGTACCTATCCACCCACCAGGGGTTTACCGACGTTACGTCTGGCTATTGCCGATTTTGTCAATAAACGCTTCAATCTTACCAGGGGAGTGAATTCTGATACCGAGGTATTGCCGGTAAACGGTACCCGAGAGGGCTTGTTCGCAATAGCCCAAACGGTTATCGATGGCAGTAACAACAGCGTTACCCTGGTACCCAATCCCTTCTACCAGATTTACGAAGGCGCAGCGATCCTTGCGGGAAGTACGCCAGTGTATGTCCCCTGTACACAGAATACCGATTTCAACCCGGATTTCAGTTGTGTGACAGACGCCGAGTGGCAGAAATGTTCCCTGGTTTATATCTGTACCCCCGGGAATCCCAGCGGTTCCGTCATGAGTATCGCGGAATTGCAGTCACTCATCCGGAAATCGGATGAATATGACTTTGTTATCGTCTCCGATGAGTGCTACTCGGAAATCTATGCCGCTGAACCCCCACCGGGGTTACTTGAAGCGGCAAGTCGGATGGGTCGGGATGATTACCGGAACTGCATTGCCTTCAACAGCCTCTCCAAACGATCGAATCTGCCGGGGTTAAGATCCGGTTATGTCTGTGGTGATGCAGGGATTCTGGAGAAATTCCTCCTGTACCGGACCTATCACGGCTCCGCCATGTCAGTACAGAACCAGTGGATAAGCGAACTGGCCTGGCAGGACGAAGACCATGTTATCGCCAATCGCAGACGCTATGCGGAAAAATATACTTCGGTTCTGGATATACTTGCCAATGTCTGGCCAATGCAAAGACCGGCCGCGGGTTTTTACCTGTGGCCGGAAACCCCCATCGCCGATGATGAATTCGCCAGAAGATTACTGGCAGAGACCAATGTCAAGGTACTCCCCGGCAGTTTTCTGTCTCGGGAAGTCAATGGGTTAAATCCGGGCATGAATCGAGTTCGTATGGCATTGGTAGCCGAACTTGACCAGTGCATGGAAGCAGCGCACAGGATCAGACAGTTCCGTCTGGCATCCCGATAAAATCGCAAAATCCGATCCAGGGATGAACATGTAATTGATCAGTGCGAGAAAAAAAGCCTGCAGAATATAATCACTGCAATCAATATTTCCGTACCAGTAAAAAAACAGATATTCGGGTGAGTTTCTTTCCTACTCGAAACTTTCATTGCGCGGCCTGTCTTTCTTCTGTTCCCATTTGCCTTGACTGGCAATGCTTTGCTGAAATCGCACAAAGTAGCTCTTTGCCCACGAAGCCACTTCAACATTTTGGTGGTCATAGAGGTCACGAAGGAGAACAGATCGCTCTTCTAGAATATTGGCTAGCGAACCACCCCAAGAAGAAGGTCTCAGCGACCGCCCAAGCTCTTCAAATACCTTTTCCAGGTCAGGAGCCCAATCAAGAATAGCGTATACGACTGGTCGCCATTCATATTTTCCTGTTTCAGTGTGTTTTTTAAAACCCTTAACCGCGGAGACGACAATAGAGTACCGCGACTCCGGATCTTCTTCGCACCACGTGATTACCACATCATCCGATATTTGACTCATAGGGTTTTCACGTCTTTCGAAGTCGTCAGAGAACAATCGGCGGCGTTGATATTCTTCCACATCCTCCCGACCGAGGAACTCGTCGAGAAAAATCTTCGGATGCAATTCAGCAATGGTATTAAGCAACCTCGTGTAATCAAAAGAATAGGTCTGGTATGTCAGAATTACGTCTGCGAGATTTTTCGCCAACTCTTTGGCAACGTTTATGCCTTCGGAATACCTGAGACATTTTTGAGCAATGTTCGACAGAGCATAATCTACACTGTCGTGCTTCTGTTGCTTCTGATCGAACAGATGCATTCTGAGTGTTTTCTGTGCAACTGCGATCAGGGTGTCCGAGTATTCTCGGGATTCTGCGTTGCTTCGGCGAAAACTTATTTGAAGCATTTCAATTGCCACACCAATACCACTTTCTTTCGTCAGTATTTTCTCTATGAGCCCGGCTAAGTCGTCATCGCTGATCGATTCATGGCCGCGCCCCAATGCGAAATTTTGATAGGCGTTTATTGGCGCCTTTCCAAGATCTATCGATTCATGAAGGCGCTTGATGCCCCGTTGGTCAATTGTTGATGTCCTCTGAAGACTTGGGAACCATTCACCCAGCAATCCATCACCTACAGCATCATCGAGTTTTAAAGCGTAAAATTCCGGATCGGACTCTGCTATAGAAGAAAGAAACCCAAGAATGACGCCAATCTGGCGTTTGTCACGTGGAGTATTTTCGAGTGCGGTGTGTAAGTCTCTAAACATCTGATCTTTATCTTCGCACCCGTCTGCCAGACCCTGCCCAAATTTGTAAAGCCTGACGTTTTGCGTTGACACAAGAGCCGGAAGCAATTCCTTGAATGTTTCTGAATTTGTGGCAACTTTGGTTCCGATCGCACGGGTCATTTCCTCTGTTCTGTGGTAACTGACTGATAACGGTTCGTCGTCATCGAAGTCATCTTCCAGATCAATGCCTCCGTATTGATTTGTAAGGGCAAAGGTGCGTGCTTTATCAAGAAGGTTTTCAGGTCTAAGTCGTTTTGCTAACGCAAATAGCCTCTTTCGTGTTTCGTCGTCGAATCCTTTGCTATCAAAACGGATGATCCTGCGTAGCGCTATCCATCCATCATTCCATGTGTCCTGCTCTAGCAGCTTGTCTGCAATTTTCTCTATTGCCGCAAACATACCGCCTTTGGTCCATAACCCTCGCAATTTATTGGCCAACAACTGCTTCGCCTGTTCGGAAACCGGTTTGTTGGACAAAGCCAAACGCGTACCGATATCAGTAAAAGTGCTGAGCCAATGAACCTCATCCTCTCTCGTCTTCGTATAGTAGCCGTAGTCCCTTGGCCTCGCCCCGAACCCGAATTTATGCGGCACATTAAAATGCCAAGTCTCCAGTGCAGAGTCGAGTATTAGGAGTCCCAAGCCCTGCTCAATAGCCTCATCGGAATTGAGCAATGCTTGAACAATTCCAGCTCTTGCTTCGATGGAGGCATGTGTTCCTGACAAACGTATATAGAAAAGGGACTTAAGAATTTCACGAATAGAATAGTCGTTCTTGATGGGGTCTTCTGTTGCAGCAAATCTGATAATTAGATTTACACTTCGTTCAAACAGTTCCGGATCATAGGCCAAATGGCGGAGAAGCCGAACAAACATCATATGATGCGGATTTTCCTTCGACGTAAACGTAATCCCTGAATTGCCATTGGCGGTTCGCTCGACTGCCGATAAGGTAGCTCCAGGAGAGACTGGCGCAATATTCTTTAAAACATCTACATGGAATTGGGAGAGGTTCTCAATCGACTTACCGATCCAACCCTCTGGTTCAAGCCATTCTTCCACGATGTTCTTGGCTACCTCGCTATCGTGGAGATAGCTAAGTCGGCGTGTAAATGATTTGATGAGGCGCTCTGAGGAATTTGACAGGAACCCCGATACAATCGTTTGCTTCGGTATAGACTCCAGCGCTTGCTTGGCAAGCCTGTTAGCAATCGCGTGCGGAAGAATGGCCCGCCAAACATCTCGGGATTGAATGAGATCACGCTGCTTGAGCGCTGTTACATCCCTGTATAGATCCTGGGCGGATTTCTGAACGAGTGACCCTAAAAATTTAAGTTCGGAGCTTTTAGAAGTTGCATCCGTTCCTTCAAATGAATAGACAAGCGAGCAGGCCTGGGCAGAGGCTAGCAGAGATTCTTTGGAATCATGACGCTGCTGAAAAAGCCGCTTGAAAAGCACTTCACTGCGGAATCCAGAAAGCGTTTCACCGTGTTGTACAGTGTTAGCAAGAGCAATGGCGACACGCGCATTTCCACCTGAGAATTCGGCAATTGTCCACGCATCTACTTGTCCTATATTCGGGAAACGGTTCAGAACCAGTTTTTCTATCAGATCGTCACTGGCTGGCTCTAGCCTAAAGACGCTCGTTCTTTCCTCTGGAATGTCATCGCGAACATCATACTCGACCGTCAGTAGGCTGACTGTACTATGGATCGGCGAGCAGGTTTGTGTGAGATGGCGATGCAAATCTGGAGGACAATTATCCACGATCAGCACAACAGGTGACCTATCATTTATTAGTTGACCTGCAAGCGTCACGGGATCAGGGTCAGGTTCGTCCGACATGTCTGCGTATACAACTCGGCTTGGATTGAGAGCCTGCTCGCCTATGCGAGTATCGAATAAGGCTTGAGCAAACCTGGTCTTGCCAACACCTGAAAGTCCTACAAGGCGCACTGACGTTCCAGGCGTTGTCAAAGCCGCTCGAATTCGAGACTGACCATCCTTGACGGATTGACCATCGACCGTGTGGGTTTCGCTATCATGCAGGCGTAAGCCATTATCAAGAAGATACTCTTCCTCGGGTTCTCCTTGTGTATTCGACCAGTTCTCGTAAGAACGCCATGCCTTTAGCGGCCTGCCAATCTTGTTAAGAACCCAAAGGACCAGCGACGGGTGCGAACGAACCCATGTCGCTATGCGGCCACGGTCCAGGAAGTCCAGGTACAGTTTTTCGTGATCGTCCTCATTCTCGATGGCTTCTTTCATCGCATCGATGCGATTTCTTAGAGTTGTATCGGTAACAGACGCATTGGAACTGACAATGACATACGCACCTTTGTCCTTTATCAGTTCTTTGATCGCTGGTCTTAATACATCATTAGGGCACATTTCCTTGAGAATTTTCGACCGGGTCATATTAGTCTTCTTTACCTGAAACCCAGTTATGCTCCTTCGAATGAAGCTGTTTTTCGGTGGGGTCTCCGTGTCACGAACAGATACATCAATACCGCCATCTCTTGCATCCTGATGGCCTCCCCACTTAATGCCCCTCGTGGGCAAAGAGTCTAACCGATAGTCGACTTCGCTCAATAATCCGATTAATTCACGCAGGTCATCGTCAGCCAACAACGCAATATCATCCCCGTCAATTTCAAGCAATGTAGACATTAATAATCTCCTTGTCCCGAATGTCCATGCTCCTCCTCCCTTTACGCCATTTCTTATCACAAACCTCCGTCTGCGCTGCAAACGCGAGCCCGGCCGGATCGTAAAACGGTCTGGCCTGCGGCGCGTTGTTCACAACCAGTACCACGTCTATGAACTCCGCCCTGAACTTGTAGGCTTGCCCGTACCCAAAGGCTTGCCCGATTGCTAGCTTAAACCCCAGGTCTGAAATGTTGTCTAGCTTTCATTCGATAACCTCAAGCGGCTTAGTCTTCTCCATATCTCAGAAGATCACCAGATCCTCACCGCACCTGTTTCCGAAACCACCCAAATTTTTCAAGCACCTCCACATACACACCTGGCTGCATGATACACTCTCTCATCGCAGTGTCTGGAAACATATATTCCTCTTCATCCCCATTGCTGATGTTCAGCGTATAGGTCCCGGTGCCCGAAAACATAGCCCGACTACAGTTTGCCGCAGTGGCGCGGACGCTAGTTCCACTACGACGACGCTTGGCCGAATAACGCATGCGCTCTTGACGACCGCACCGAACCACGTCGTCACGTCGAGGATGAAGCGCTGCGCTTACCAAGCAGATGCCGCCGCCTTGATCCTGTTCACGTGCCTGCCTGACGGGCCGAAACCTGCAACCGGCCCCTCTCCCCGGGATACACCGAGCCTTCCTTTTCACGCCACAGGAACACGATCTCCATTCCGATCCCCAGTCCCCTGCCTGTCACGGTCAGGGCAGCGCAAGCCTCGTTTGCAGACAGCCCCTGCACCGAGATGTCGACATCCGGCAAGTGGTGGTATCCCTCGTCCGTCTTCCGACCGCGAACCATGTTCGCGGGACATCGACGGCGTAGTTCGTAGAGATCTCCCACCTCAAGCATTGCCCTGACAAGCATCCGGTCGAGTAACCGGTTCCAATTGGGCCTTGCAATCTCTTCGTCTGCCAATTTCGCTGTGATCACCTTCGTATGCTTCAAATCGGGCAAACTATCGGGATCGACTTCATGCTCGATCCTGACTGTGTTCTCGTGTCCTCCCTTCGCCATGCTATGTTCCATTGCGTCCAAGGCGCGGTTGACCACCGCGTCCACGTTATCGACGAGCGGTTGCGCGTGACGCTGAAGCCGTTCAAAAGTCTCCGTTTCTATTGAAATGTTGTGCATCTATACCTCCTGTATGATCCATATAATTTGTAATAATATCCATATATACTCATTTATCAACAATATGGTATATATATATTGTATGAAATTCAAATTATGAGCGTCCTACAGAGGACCGCTTCGACTCTACCTGACAAAGAGAAGGGGGTCTGGTTACAGATGTAATTTTAAACCGGTGAATTACCTACATAATCACGACGTTGGTAGCAATCAGGTTGCGAAGAATATGAAGTTGAGCCATAGTTCTGGACATTTTCAATTCCGAAAGGGTAATTCTATGTACCACACATCCATGTGTTATATATTAAAATATCTATATATGCTAAATAGTAACATTGACAATAGTTTAAAGTTATGCGACACTTACATGTGTTCTATATTTAATAATCATGGAGACTTAGGAGATGAGCAAGAAAAAGCGAGATACAGTGACCTATGATCTGGTTCGCGGCCGTGGCAATCGTGTCGTATATCGGGGTATCACATCACAAAGCCTTAATGCCCGCGCTACGCAGCATAGTTCGGACGGCAAGAAGTTCGACCGCATTGTTAAGACATCAAGACGTATGACCGGAGAAGGTGCCAGCAGACAAGAAACTGAAAACCTCGAACGATACCGCAGAAGCCACGGCGGCCGTAATCCTTTTTATAATGAGACCGACGATGGCTGATCCACGATTTATGGGCGATATTTATCCTGGAAACCAGTGCTTATTCCCACAACAAGATGACGCGCAAAGACTGTCCGAAATCCCCATGGTACTCTGTGCCAAGCCAAACATTGAGAGATTTTGCAAACTTGCAGGCCTATCATCAAGGCTATAGCCAAGACAACACAAATATCAGGAGCTAAACAATGGAACCTCAGACTGACGAGCAATTCACGATTGAAGTAAACGGTATTGAAATAAAGATAGAGTATGAAAAGCTTGTTGCGGCCGATATTTTAAAGCGCGCAGCAAACAATGGCGCGTTTAGCGGTAAGTGGGAGGACTACGTTTTAGAATCTGATGACCCAGTTCATGAGTTCAAGAACAACGACTGGGTCGATTTCCACGAATACAAGATATTCAGTGCTGAGAAATCTGGGTCAACGCCGATAGCAGCGCCCTGCGAGAATGAATGAAGCCCTGCAGCACGTAAAACGAGAGTTAGAGGAATGTGGACTCTCCACTTACGTTGTTGATGGTGTATCTGATGAAATAGTAGCATTCAAGTATGAAGTGCCGACCGGACGGTATCGGGGCAAGATGGTGGACGTAGGATTAAGTATGCAGGAAGTAAATTACCCTGAGTACCCCCCGCATTGGATACACGTTACGCCTAAAATTGAGGATAGGAGGGGGTCCCCAGGGAAAGAGTTTACAGATGCAAATGGTCGTAATTGGGTAGCATTCAGTCGCCCTCCCTCAGATTTTTGGGATAATACACCGACGAAGCACATGTCTGTTTACCTTCAAGACCACCTACGACGATTCTGGAGGGGTGCGTGAGAAAAGAGGTCGCACTTACTGATGAGTCAGATCGAAAAGCCAAAGCTCATCTCCTCAATCATTTTAAACAAGGTATAACCCAGGAAAATATCTGCTTTGGCCTTTGGTATCCGTCTCAAGGTACGGAGCGATACACTGCGATAGTCAACGAAATATTACTGCCCCAACCGCATGAGGTTCACCTGCATGGGAATGCAAGTTTCGAAGGCAAATATCTGACTAGAGTGACACGTGAAGCAAAGCGGAGGAACGCCGGAATAGCAATGATGCATAGTCACCCTGCCCCCGGGTGGCAAGATTTAAGCCAGCCAGACATATTCGCTGAACGAGACGTGGTGGCATATCAAGCACAATCAACAAAAAAACCCTTTGTAGGACTGACCATAGGTACAGATGGCTATTGGAGTGCTCGATTTTGGTCACGTAGGGCCAAAGGGATGGAACTGGAGTGGTGCAACAAAGTCAGGGTGCCGCGACAGAACGGATATCAAATTGATTGGAACCCTTCGACGATCACCTCGTACACCGCCGTCCCGATGCTCCAGCGGACAATCGAAACTTGGGGCATCGGTGTCCAAAAGGGTATGCAGCAACTTCGCATTGGAATAATTGGAGTTGGAAGCGTCGGTGCAATTGTTGCTGAAGCATTAGCCCGCATCGGGGTTTCTGAAATAACGTTGATCGACCCGGACAAAATCAAAATCCATAACTTGGATCGGTTTATATTTGGCACACACAAACAGGTCGGCGAACTTAAAGTCGAGCGTGTAAAACATGAAATTGCACAGCACTCGACTAACAAGGACGTCCAGATACGGGCCATAGACCGTGGTATCGAATATGAGAATGCCTACAGACATGCTTTAGATTGCGACTTGTTGATTAGTTGTGTAGATAGGCCAGTGCCGCGTGATGTATTGAATTACATTGCTATTGCTAACGTAATCCCGGTGATCGACGCTGGTGTGGCAGTGGAAGTAAACCCCACCAATAAATTATTCGAATCTGCTAGATGGCGGAGCCATATAGTCGTCCCAGGGAACGCTTGCCTACGTTGCACTGGACAATATACGTCTTCGGACGTTGTGACAGAACTCGATGGATCGTTGGATGATCCTTCGTACATCAGAAATCTTTCCAATAGTGAACAGCCACAACATCAAAACGTATTCCCATTTAGTTTGGGATGTGCAAGTATGCAAGTAAATCTAATGGTTAGGTATCTCATTGCCGAGGAGTGGTGGCCACGAATCCAACGCCAAGAGTACCGTTTTATAGGCGGCCAAACGAAACGCTCAAACGCTGAATGTCATCAGTACTGTTCATTTCGAACAAAGCAGGGACTAGGAGATGATCAAAAGCCGACCTATTTGAAAACAATTCCAATCTATCAAAACGACACATGGCTCAACAAGATGAAAATTAAGATCGGTAGTCTATTTTCGATGCGCAAATCTTAGTTCCGACTTGGCCTAGCTGGGCAAGTCGACGTTTCAGCACAAACTGAAGATTCGACTTTGATTGAACTGCCGGGCCGAGTAAGATTCTGGAATTTGTCCTAAGGATATTGCGTATATTTAACTCGGGCAGATGTGCAAAATGTCGCAACATAACCCCAGACCCACTATCATGAATCCGATGACAAAAGAGAGATCTTGGAGATAAGTCGACATACGGAACTACTACTCTAACTTCTTCTTCAAACATGTAATCCTTAGCTTTGTGAAGATACGATATCGGTGAGAGAGACGAAGTAATATACTCCGGCACTTCATCAGTCCCAAAAAGAAGTTTTTTCTGGTGCAGTGAGGTGGCTGACGATAGGGCATCAAATACATCAGTTAAATGGTCCAAAGTTGATCGAACTAACTTACATCCGTATCGAACTTGTAATACCGGTGTGCCTTTTGAAAGGAACGAAACTGGGAACACAATAGCGCACCCCTTACCCTCTCTTCCATATGTGCGCCAAAATATCAGATCGTCCACTTTCTCAACATTTGATACTCCACGAAAAGACGCGATATATGCTGGCAATTTCGACCGATTAGATAATAACTCCCAAATATTGCGGTGTTGAGAAGTGAAGTTATGAGAATCGGGTGTGGAACTTATGAAGAATTGGCCTTCATTGGGATCGTTAGCGTTGAAGGTGTCATACATACGAAGAAACCCAGAATCTTCGTTTAATTTATCCATCGGTCCATTTGAAGAAAGCGGGAAATAGGTATTATGATGCACAGGACACGACAAAATAGAAAAGAGGTCCTCGACGCTAGTGTAGTGCACCAGGAATTTTGTGCACTCATCTAAAGCAAACGGTTGTCTGATGAGATTACTTAACGTGTCAGAAATTAGACGAGACGCACTATGAAAGGCACCATCTTTAAGAAATTGGTCAACCATTTTTTCCATGTTATCAATTTCAGGAATGCTCATATATCTCTCCCCATTTAACTAAAAAAATATCTATTTTAGTAGCCCCCGGTGTGCAAATTAACTATGACCGAGGCGCTTTATTGGATGGCAATTTTTTGGTGCTTCTGTCTATCCTGCCTGGGACCCACATCACAGGTTCGTTGGACCGTTAGCATATCATTAACCGGCTTTAAATAAACATTCCGACTGGCACTGTACTTATGTGGTGCCCAACGACTGCAACCTCGACCCCCTGAAACGACTGCCTGATTCACCTTCATTAACAGTTGCGTATTCCGGTCAAAATGAACATTCATTCCGGTAATAAATGAACGCTCGTTTCTCAAAGGCATTTCTTGTCGTATTTTCTCATCCCGGTGCAGGGTTTGGATGTAGTAATCTCAACAGGCAATGGCTGACATCAATTATTCACTCCGTCTATCTTTAACATACTTTCCGGAAGTCAAACCCAGGTGTCTACTATAAGGCAGGGAAGTGTTGATTAATCATTTGGCCATTATTTGGGATTGCCTGGATTATGTTCGCTGAACATTAAGCTGTTTTCGCCAATACTTCTCTGAAATAATGGCGACGTTACTGCCCGACTCGTCCCGATAGCGCATGGCTTTTGTGATCTTGTTCCCGAATGGCTCATGCTTCCACGAGGACGTTACGTATTCGCCTAGAATGAGATAATCGAGCTTCAGGGTTACAGCTTTAGCGTTGATTCCTTTCCTCTCAGACACCGCCAATTGACATGCTTTCCTGGCGCCATAGACACACGTCCCCGTGAACAGGAACAACCTGTCAGGAAACACCAAAGGCGGGGGTGGATCATTGAGAGGCAGGGAGCCGGTTTTCAGAAACTCTCCCAGTACGGACTTGTCGCCTGAAAATGCCTTAAGTGCTGCCAGCAACTCTTTGGATTCCTCGTCATCAAGGAAGCCGTCATCCAGCATGATGGCAATTTGGTCGAGTAACGGCCGGGTAACAGGATTCTCCGTTACCGCTGCTTCGTTGATTCTTAGCCAGTCAAGCAGCCATTCCGCTTCATCCTGATTAACGACGCCATCCGACACGAGGCCCTTACTAATACCGATTAATTCATTTATCTGTCTGTCATTCACACGTTCCCTGTTGAATTTCATGTAAGGGTCGATTTCTTTAGGCATGGTGCGCTCCCGGCAGTGACTTGGTTTAATAATTGAATGTAGTGCAGTCTGAGGGGTATCCCTGCTTTTTTCAAGATAGCGTTTGCCCTGTATCTGGCCTTTATCTTTTACTTGGGACAGTCGGCGAGAACTTTGGCACAAGAGTAAGCGGTGCAGGATGAAAACCTACGATGATTCACCAGCGAACCAATCGCTCAAGATCCTTGCGGAGATGCCTTGTGAGAGCCGTCCCGCAAGGGAGCCTAGCTCTACGTCCTCTATCACCGCCTAATAGATTTCGCAAAGGCGAACCCCCAAACACCGACCCAAACGAGTTCAATAAGACCCAGAAGCTTCAACAGCGTCTTCGTGGACGCTGGTACGGTATCGTATTCGCTCCCTACGATCCGCCCCAAACTGACCTCGTATGCAGCAATTTCGGTTACTGGTCGCAGTGTGAAGTTGATCCAGTGGGAAATGGAGAACGACTCGACCATAAGAGTGGGTATTGCGTTGAGCAGCAGGTAACCGATGACCAGCATCGCCAGTGGGCGGAACCAGGATTTGTAGAAATCAGATGACCAGCGTCGCCAAGCATACAGAACCCGATCTTGCCAGTACTCGAACCACACAAAAAACTCCAACAGGGATGGAGTATCTTCCCCCTTGTTCAGGAAATACTCGATTCGCTCCAGATATCTGTCCAACACAGTTAGCTGGCGACTATCGTTATTCATGGCTGCAAGCTGTCTCATTGTAATGAATACGTATCTTTGTTCCAGACTAAAATGAAACGAAGGGTCGATCTTTTCGCGCGGTCCGAGATAGGTCGAGGTCCGTTTGGCTCCATCCCCTTCTACGATCAGGTCTATATTCAACCGATCTATCCGGTTCATACCAGTGATCTCTATGTCTGAATACCCCTCCCGAATCATGAATTCGTGCACTCCCCTGTTGGCAACAAACGAAATGCGTCCTCGCGGCCTCTCGACAAGGGGGACTACATTGGAATCGTCCAGGTTTGCGACAGGGCTATTGCAACTGGTCTGTATGTTGTTGCCTGTGAAGTCGTTGCCCTCAAACCATGCACTACTACCGGATACAAAAATGAACAACCAATGACCGCTATGTTTACTCGCAGGGAAGCAAAACTCGTTTTTATAGAACCGAAAAGAGCCACACCACGGAAGTTTGAATATCCACTCGTTCGCCGTCGGAACCTGAAACCGACAACGCTCAAAGTGCAACTTCGCGCTCGATACTGGAGCCCAGTCTTCCACTTGGTTCCATATCAACCAGTCATCCAGTTTGATCACGAGGTCTCGAACCAGGATGTTATCCATATCGTATATGTGGTGTTCACTATTCAGAGGCAGCGCATTGTCTCTCCCTGAATGTGTCTCAAAAGCGATGTGGTGTTTCAGCCCTTGATTGCGAACATACTCCGACGATAGACTGAAGTCATAAGTCAAGTATCGTCCTGTCGGACTTTCCAATGATTTCTCGCCAATCTTTCGTAACACATCGACGAGGTGTGTGAGTGTGATGTCCTTGCATCTTCTTGTAGTCTTTCTCAACGAATTCACTTTCCTGCGGATAAATTGAGACGGTAAGTTAGCACATGCATGTTGCAAGGAAACAATCGACCGGTTGTTTAGCCATTGTTAGGGCAGACATTAGCAGATGGGAACGTCACATGAAAAAAATTGCAACGTAAGGAGTGTTGATCGGCGTCCAAAATTGACCCACCCCCAATTGTTCGAGTATTCGTTCCCGAAGCATATTAACTTCGGGAGGTCTAAGGGGTGTTAGTAGTGGAGAAGTTGGAAAAAATCAAGCGAGATCGGCTGGTACATGGCAAGTTAATCAGAGCTACCGCATTAAATCTGGACTTTGGTGAGTGGCCACAAGTATTTGGAGAAGAAAACGGTGTACGTTCAGCGGACCTGAGGATCGATTGCGCTGAATTCTCGGGGTTGCGCGTTACCAGCCCTCTGGCAAAGCAGCCGGATCCAGGTCCAGGTTCGCGGGCCGGGGTGCCCGGATGCAGAAGGACGCTGGACTTGTATCTGCTTCGCTGTCGCACGCGAAGGTCTCCACTCTACCGTCCGGCCAAGTGCGTGTTACCTGGTCGGTGGCAACCGTCAAGCGATCAATCACCCAATTTGGCCATACGATCCTGATGACCTTGCATTCTGGGTCGTCGGCGTTGATGGCCGGATTGCCTTGCTCATGGCACATTTCGATGTTGTTCATGGATTTATGGGGTTTGAATTTGTCCGGGTCTTCGCTCATGGGCGTAACTCCTAGAATGTTGAACCGGCCATTTTAGCATGGTCTACCCGCACCAGCGGGGATAGGACCCCCAAACGGCTATCAATAATTCACCCCATGGATAACCAGAGCATAGACAACAGCGTCCGTGTCTTCAGCAATAATTTACTTTGCATGTGATCAGGTTTGATTCAGTAGACTCATGTAGACCTCCGCATTCTAATTCACCAGAATACACATATCGGGAATTGAAAGGACGACGCCATCATTCCACCGCAAGTCCGAAGGTGGCCAAGTCGTTACTGGTCTGGCGCAGCACAAATGTCTGTTATAAACTGACCAATTCTTTCCGCAGCGTCCGCGACCTCCAGATCATGCACATGGGCGTATCGCAGCGTCATTCGGACGTCGCGGTGACCGAGAAGACGAGCAACCGTCGGCAATGGAATACTGTTCATTACGGCATGGCTTGCAACCGTGTGTCGCAAGTCGTGGAGCCGTACATCCTCGATCCCGGCCCGTTTCCGAATAATGTACCAAAGTTTGAAGTCCCCAGATGACCGCGGCCGTGACCCATCCAGTGGCGAGGGGAAGACATAAGGGCTACCCGAGCGGGGCTGCCGGTCAAGGATAGTCCGGGCCTGCGGATTCAGGAATACGTATGTCCGATGTCCCGTTGGGCGCACCCGCACCCCGAATCCAGCCATCCGCGTATACCAAACCGTATACTCTTCCGATGCTGCACGCAGCCGTGCGACATTGGCATTGGTAAGCCGCTGCTTCTGTGTAGCCATTGTTAACACCCCCCACCCAGTACTACGCCTACGGTGTCGGCTGCCTGCTGGACCGTTGCATCGGCAAGATGCGTATATTTCAGAGTGGTGCCCGGGTCGATGGAAGGGGTGTTTTTGATGTTACGGGCGTAAGCATACAAACGGTTTTACAATGTATACATATTGGTGTACGTTAACCGAATGAAGAAGCGTGACTTGGAGAACGCGCTTCTTCTTTATGGGTGGACGTTCTTACGACATGGCAGACGCCATGACATATGGACAGATGGATAGCGTGAGGAAGCGATCCCGCGTCACGCTGAGATTAACGAAAAACTCGCGAGAGCAATCCTAAGAAAAGCTGAAAGAAAGGCCTGATATGCGGTTCTGCGGCAAAGTCTACAAAGATGGAAAGTTCTGGTTAGCTGAGGTGCCTATTCTTGATGCCATGACACAAGGCCGTACGCGTAACGAGGCTCTTTCCATGATTGAGGATTTACTGGAAAGCCTGGTGAACCATCCCAGGTTTGCAGTCACTGTTTTCTGTAAAAATGGGGATCTTGAGGTGACTTCATCCGATCCGCGGGGTCTTATCAGCCTGTTTCTGCGACGACAGCGTGAACGGAGTGGCCTCTCATTAGCTCAAGTTGCCGAACGTCTAGGTGCTAAATCACGCAATGCCTACGCGCGCTACGAACGAGGAACTTCAATGCCGGGTCTGGACAAGCTGACCGAATTGTACCAGGCAGTGGCGCCTGGCCGGGATATTGTCCTTCACCACAGCGTGATAAAGGGTCAGAGTAAAAGCACGAACTAATCGGGTAGAGTTTACTTAATTCGGGCGTGTGTGGGCCACTTATGGAGATCCTGGTTTTGACTAATCCTTTCACATCGGCAATCCTTACAGTCTGACTCTCTAGCGATAGGAACTGCCATGAACGAATTAATGGAAAAATTGAACCGGGAGGTCGTCGGCACCGGGCCGTGGGAATTCGCCAGCCTGGAATGGTGCCAGCACTGTGGAGAACTGGGTGCTCAACTGTTACGCGACTCTGGCCTTGACCTCAGTAAATACAACTGGGGCTTTAGCGAGGAATACCTGCTCACCCCCGAGCGCCTGATGGCGGGAAGGGACGCCGCAGGCTACTATTTCATGATCAAGGATGGCGAGGCCTCCGGTGGCGCCGGGATGCCGGATGAATGCCTGGCACTGCCCGGTTTCCACATCCGTGCGAACTGGGCGGCCATCGCCTCACAGTCCTCCTATTTCTATGACCCCGAAGGCAATCGCAATGGGCGAGGTTCCGACGAGAGAAAGATGTGGGCTGAGATCGCCAGACTGCGGCCCGGCATGAACGCGAAATCCGGTGGCAAAGCCGCCAGGGCAGTCGACAGGGATGCCCCCAGGTGCGGTGCCTGTGGGTCGACTGACCATGCGCGGGATGATTGTCCGGTATGGCCACGAGGTATCGGTGAAGCACTTAGTGTCGATGTCGACAAGGGCAAGGGTTTGCACAATCTGACTGCGCTCGCACTCAAGCATTCTCCGGAGATGCTCGCCCTACCCCGCACCGACTGGGGGGTGCCAGACATCGCTTGCATGACCGACGATCAGAAGGCCGAGTTTATGAAAATGCTCGGAATGGGCCAGTAAGCAACTGGGCATCTCGGGCGTTCGGACGGGTGTTGGTAGCACAAGACTCAGGAAGATAAAACCGGACATTTCCATTTGCTCCTGACACAACCTTGCAGGCAAGGAAGACAAACTGGTAGAGTGAGCCGCCTTCGTAATGCACCAGGAATGATCGATGTACAGTCTGGCTTTTGGAACAGGCACCAGAAACGCCAAAAATGAATGGCTTGAGGTGTACTACCCGGCTCCTTTATTCAATCCGGATGACCAGTTGGTTTCGGATATTACAAACGTGGTTGCTTATAACGGCAACAATGTTGATATTGATCTCGATGATACACTCATCGACAAACTGGCTGCCGTTATCAAGGATCCGGAACAACTCCATATTCTGTCACTGATGAAGGGATCAATACGTCCCTGCGTTCTGACCCTGCTGGAAGAGGACAGTAAACCGGCGACTACTCCAGAGGCATACCTGAAACTTCATTTGCTGTCCCATCGATATGTCAGGCCCAATGAGCAGAATCTGGAGGATCTCTTTTCTCTGTTACCCAATGTTGCCTGGACCAGCATGGGTGCAGTAGACCCGGCAGAAATTACCGACCTGCAGTTAAAGGCCAGAACAACAGGTAAAGTTCTGGAGGTGAATGCAATCGACAAATTTCCCAGGATGACAAACTATGTATTACCTGCCGGTGTTCGGATTGCCCATGGCGCCAGAGTCCGGCTGGGCGCCTATCTGGGAGAAGGCACTACTGTTATGCATGAGGGATTCGTCAACTTCAATGCCGGCGCCATCGGTCCCAACATGATTGAAGGCCGCTTGTCACAGGGTGTAATCATTGAGTCAGGCAGTGATCTCGGCGGTAGCGCCAGTACTGCCGGGACATTGTCCGGTGGCGGAAATATCGTCATCTCCATTGGCAAGGATTGCCTGGTCAGCGCCAACGCCGGAACCGGTATTCCTCTGGGTGACCGCTGTACGATCGAAGCTGGCCTGTATATTACGCCGGGCACGCTGGTACAGGTATTGGATGAATACAGAAATCCTGTCAAGGTGGTTAAAGCCCGCACACTTGCCGGACAGTCCGATATGCTGTTTATCAGGAATTCACAAACCGGTGTCGTGGAATGCCGGAGTAACCAGAAGGCGATCGAATTGAACAAGTCGTTACACGCCCATAATTGATAAATAAAAGGGGTCAGAGTAAATTTACTGAGTAAAATTACTCTGACCCCATTTATTAATTTACACTGACCCCATTTATTTTGTACGATGGTTCCTGGATGGCTTTTCAGGTTTACAGGCAAAAAACTTTAAGAATTATGCGGCTATCAAGATACAGAAAACTCATCGTTGCGACCCTGGTAATAACTTTCCCGGGACAGGTTCTGCTGGCCGCCGATATGTCATGTCATGATGCAAACTCTTCCGGGCAGACCCACGAACACTCAATGGATGTTGCATTGCCTGAGCCCGAATTGGCAGGTTCCACCCATACGGATCATTCCATGCATGCAAACATGGATTCTTCCAGCGTAATGCCTTCTTCAGACTGTTGCCCGGATTGTGACTGCAACCCAGGCAGTTGCTCCACAGCTGTATTGCCAACCTGTGAATTGGCGATTGTCACCCGATATTCTTTCTTCATCAGTCAATATTCAGAATTGACTGAATACGCGTTACCCACGCCTCTTTTCAGACCCCCCATTCCCAGCTAGAACAGAACTGGTGTGCCTGAAGGTGCGCCGGAATCAGGGTCTGCCGGCAGGGATTCCAACTCCTCTGCTGTCTGCCTGAAACCCCTCCATGTTCAGTGGGAGTTATCATGAAATTCGAATTCCGAAATACGAGAGAAGCAGGAATTGTCCTGAAAGCAGTCTGTGGCATATTCCTGCTGGTTATTACCCAGCCAGCCTCTTCACAGATTCAACTATCGCTTGAACAGGCCGTGTCTTTGGCACGGGAAGGCGATCCATGGCTGACAGGAAGCCTCCATCAGGAAGAGGCTGTTCAGGCGCAAAGTACGGCTGCAGGTGAACTCCCTGATCCCGTGGTGTCGCTGGGGATCGCCAATCTGCCCATTGACAGTTTTCATATCGGGCAGGAGCAAATGACACAATTCAAAGTTGGTGTGAGTCAGGATTTCCCCCGTGGCGACACACGTATGTTGAAGCGGCAACAACTTGATGAAATGAGCGGCCAACATCCTTACCTGCGCCAGAATCGAATGGCCGGGGTGACTGTGGAGGTATCAAATCTATGGCTGGAAACTTACAGGAACCGGGAAGCCATCCGTTTGATTGAACAGGATCGATTCCTGTTTGAGCACCTTGTCAATGTCGCCCAATCCAACTATACCAGCGCGGTGGGCGAGACCCGGCAACAAGACCTGTTAAGGGCACAACTTGAGCTTACCCGCCTGGAAGATCGCCTGACACTGCTGCAGGAACAACAGGAAACATCCCGTGCCGAATTGAATGAATGGCTGCAGGGCACAGAGCTAAAGGATTTTGTTCTCAGTGTCGGATTGCCAACTTTATCGCTGGTCCAGCAAGGCCTGGCAGAAGAAGGTGAGTTTTCCGATAAGCAGTTAATTCATGCCTTGCTGCAGCATCCCTTAATAAAAAGTTATGAACAGAAAATCATGGCCAGCCATACAGGAATACAACTGTCCCGGCAAAAGTACAAACCCCGGTGGGGGCTGAACACCAGTTACGGGTATCGCAATGACGACCCGCTGGGTAATGACCGCAGTCATTTTTTCTCCATGGATGTCACGTTTGATCTGCCGCTGTTTACCTCCAGGCGTCAAGACAAAGAGGTGCAATCCGCCATAGCGGAAGCGGAAGCCATCAAGACGGATAAAACACTGGCCTTGCGCTCCATGCGTGCTGACTTTGAATCAGCACAGGCGCGTTTACACCGTTTGGACCAGCGAAAAACATTGTATGAAGATCGTTTACTGCAGGAAATTCACGATCATGCCGAGGCATCGCTGACTGCTTACACCAACGATGATGGTGAATTCTCCGATGTGGTTCGAGCACGTATTGCCGAACTCAACGCCAATATTGATTTTTTGAATATCAACATTGATCGACTTAAAACCATTGCTGAACTGAATTACTTTCTAGTTGCTTCGGTCGATGGTCAAGCCAGGGAGATACCCCATGAATAAACTGCTGATTGCGCTGGTAATCGGACTATTGATCGGCGCAGGCGCCACGGTCTTTTTCACCCGTGGAGGCGGTCATGATCCGGAGCAAAGCGACTCGAACAGCCAACAGGAACCGCTTTACTGGGTCGCGCCGATGGACCCGGACTATCGCAGGGACAAACCGGGTAAGTCACCCATGGGCATGGATTTAATTCCTGTGTATGACCAGGGTAATGTCACAGCTGCCACTGGACCAGGCACTATTACTATTTCCCCGGATGTGGTGAATAACCTCGGCGTACGGACTGCAGCAGCACAACTGCGGTCCATGCACACCGCCATTACGACTGTAGGTTATGTGCAATATGACGAAGACCAGCTGATCCATATACATCCCCGGGTAGAAGGCTGGATTGAGAAGCTCCACGTCAAGGCGGCGGGAAATCCGGTAAAGGAAGGACAGCCGCTTTATGACTTATATTCCCCCCAACTGGTTAACGCACAGGAAGAACTGGTTCTGGCGCTGAACAGGAATAATTCCCGTCTGATACAGGCGGCAGAAGATCGTCTGAAAGCCCTGCAAATCGATAATGCAGTGATTAATCAACTCAAACAGGATCGTAAAGTTCACCAGACCATGACTTTTTTTGCACCGCAATCCGGTGTAGTGGATAACCTGGATATCCGGGAAGGATATTTTGTAGAACCGGGTACAACACTGATGTCAGTGGGGACTTTGGAAGAGGTATGGGTAGAAGCCGAAATTTTTGAACGTCAGGCCTCAATGGTTGAAGTCGGTTTACCCGTCACAATGAACCTCGATTACCTGCCAGGTGAGACCTGGCAGGGCAAAGTGAATTACGTTTATCCAACATTGGATCCAAAAACACGCACAGCGCGTATACGTTTGCGCTTCCAGAATCGTAACAACTTGTTAAAACCCAATATGTTCGCACAAGTGACCATACACGCCGATGCCAAAGAGGATACTTTGATGATTCCCAGAGAGGCTGTTATCAGAACCGGTAGTCAGGACCGTGTGGTATTGGCTTTGGGTGAGGGGCGATTTAAATCCATTGAGGTGAAGTTGGGACGTCTGGATGACCAGTACGCGGAAATCATCACAGGATTGGAAAGTGGCGAGGAGGTAGTCACCTCGGCCCAGTTCCTGCTGGATTCTGAATCCAGCAAAACCTCCGACTTCAGGAGATTACATCATGGAAATTGATCTTCTCAAGACCGTATTTGTGGCGATCATGACGGTTACTGTAAGCGACCCGCGTCAGGGAGCCCGTCATGATTGAGTCTATTATTCGCTGGTCGGTGGATAACCGGATTTTTGTTCTGTTAGCCACCCTTATTCTGGTTGGCGTCGGGCTGTATTCACTTAAACAAACACCGGTAGATGCGATACCGGATTTATCAGATATACAGGTCATCATCAAAACCCGTTACCCGGGACAGGCTCCTCAGGTGGTTGAGGATCAGGTGACCTATCCTCTGACCACTGCCATGTTGTCTGTACCGGGAGCAGTGACGGTGCGCGGTTATTCATTTTTTGGTGACTCCTTTGTCTACGTTATTTTTGACGAGGACACTGACCTCTACTGGGCACGTTCCCGCGTGCTGGAATACCTGAGTCAGGTGGCGCCTTCCCTGCCGGAAAATGCCAGTCCGCAACTGGGGCCGGATGCGACCGGGGTGGGCTGGGTATATATATACGCACTGGTGGACCGTACCGGACAGCACGACATCAGCCAGTTGCGTTCGTTACAGGACTGGTATTTGAAATTTGAATTACAGTCAGTGCCCGGCGTATCGGAAGTGGCAGCGGTTGGCGGTATGGTCAAACAATATCAGATCACGGTTAACCCGGAGAAACTACGTGCCTTCAATATCACGTTGTCTCATATACAGACAGCGATCAAGCAGGCTAATCAGGAAGTCGGCGCTTCTGTGGTGGAAATGGCGGAAGCCGAGTATATGGTGCGCTCTTCCGGTTATATTCAGAACGAAGAAGACCTGGCTCAAATTCCCCTGGGCGTGAATGAAAACGGCACACCGCTGCGGTTAAAAGATGTGGCCAATATCAGTCAGGGCTCGCAGATGCGGCGCGGTATTGCTGAACTTGACGGTGAAGGTGAAACCGTTGGCGGCATAGTGGTGATGCGCTTTGGTGAGAATGCACAAACCACAATTGACTCTGTTAAAACCAGACTGGAAGAACTCAAACAGGGTTTACCGGAGGGCGTTGAGATTGTCGAAGTATATGACCGGTCCGGCTTGATCGAAAGTGCCGTCGAAAATTTGTGGCACAAACTTCTGGAAGAATTCATCGTGGTCGCATTGGTATGCGTGATCTTTTTATTCCATATACGCTCCTCGCTGGTAGTCATTCTCAGTTTACCGGCAGGAATTCTCATTGCGTTTATCATCATGCATGCCCAGGGCATTAACGCCAATATCATGTCCCTGGGGGGTATCGCCATCGCTATCGGCGCCATGATCGACGGCGCCATCGTCATGACAGAAAACATGCACAAACACATGGAACAAACGCCGCTCACACAAGAAAACCGGTGGCAGATTGTGGTGGCTTCGGCCACAGAAGTTGGCCCCGCCTTATTCTTCAGCCTGCTGATCATTACCGTCAGTTTTGTGCCGGTATTCACGCTGGAGGCACAGGAAGGCAGGATGTTTTCACCGCTTGCCTATACCAAGACATATGCGATGGCTGCTTCGGCAGCCCTGGTCATTACGCTGGTGCCGGTGTTGATGGGGTATTTCATTCGGGGCAATGTGTTGCCTGAACAGAAAAATCCCGTCAATCGATTCCTGGTGGCGGCATATCTCCCGGTACTGAAGAAAGTGCTTGCCTATCCAAAAACCACAATCGTTGCAGCTCTGGTCCTGCTGGCCACTTGCCTGTGGCCCTTGCAGAAGGTTGGCAGTGAATTTATTCCACCTCTGGATGAAGGTGATCTGATGTATATGCCGACCACTCATCCTGGAATTTCCATTGGTAAAGCACGGGAATTGTTGCAGCAGACCGACAAGTTGATTCGCACTGTGCCGGAAGTGGAAACTGTTTTCGGGAAGATCGGTCGTGCCGAAACGGCAACTGACCCGGCGCCATTATCGATGATAGAGACCTTCATTCAGCTTAAAGACCGCAGCGAATGGCGACCGGGAGTAACCACTGAATCGTTAATAGATGAATTGGATTCGCTGGTGAAATTACCGGGTGTTACCAATGCGTGGGTCATGCCGATCAAAACCAGAATCGATATGTTGGCTACAGGTATCAAAACACCCGTCGGCGTTAAAATCGCAGGAGCAGATATCAATGTGATCCAGAGCATCGGTCAACAGCTTGAAGCGATTTTGGCTGACGTTCCCGGTACTGCCTCCGTGTATTCCGAACGGGTGGCGGGCGGGCGCTATATCAAAGTCGATATCAACCGGGAGAAAGCCTCTCGTTTTGGGTTGAATATCACCGATATCCAGCAAGTGATAGCCTCTGCAATTGGTGGCGTGAACGTTACCCATACCATAGAAGGACTGGAGCGTTACCCGGTCAACATTCGCTATCCGCAATCCTATCGTAATTCTCCGGAGCAGTTGCAGATATTACCTGTAGTCACGCCATCCGGTCAGCGTATCGCGCTGGGTGATGTTGCCAGTGTGTTTATCGAGGATGGACCTCCGAGTATCAAGAGTGAAAATTCGCGTATCAATGGTTGGACTTTTATTGATATTGAAGGTGTTGATTTCGGTAGTTATGTGGAACAGGCCATGGAGGTAGTGCGAGACAATCTGGATTTACCTACAGGATATTCCATTACCTGGTCCGGGCAATACGAATACATGCAGCGCGCCAAGAGCAGACTGATGTCCGTGGTACCACTGACTCTGGCCATCATTGCCATTCTATTGTTCATGAATTTTCGCAGCGCCCGAGAAGTCGCGATTGTTATGGGTACACTGCCTTTTGCGCTGGCAGGCAGTATCTGGCTTATCTACTGGCAGAATTTTCATTTTTCTATTTCAGTGGGAGTTGGATTCATTGCCCTGGCCGGCGTTGCTGTAGAGATCAGCGTCATCATGCTGGTATACCTGAATCAGGCATGGCAGAAGGCTGTTGATGCTCAAAAAAATTCAGGGGATAAGCTGACGGAATCAGGGTTGAAAGAAGCCATTATACGCGGCGCCGGTTTGCGGGTACGTCCGGTGACAATGACCGCCGCTGCTATCATCGTTGGCTTGCTGCCGATTCTCTACGGGACCGGCACCGGTTCCGAAGTCATGAGTCGTATCGCTGCCCCCATGGTAGGGGGCATGGTCAGCGCAGTGACGTTGACTTTGCTGGTGTTACCAGCCATTTATCTATTGTGGAAAAGGACATGATGTTTCTCCGTCTTCCTTCATGCTGCCAGTCATCAGCATCACGGCAAATACAATAAAAGGGGGCGGCAACTATCGGGTCGGGACTCAGAAAACGGCCCAGTTGCGGATCATACAGGCGCTCGTTCATGTGGATGTAAATGATTGGCGTAAGCCGTGTTTACTATCACCACACCTATCAGAGTTGAAGTTGCTGAAGGGCGATTGGTGTTAACTGCGGATAAAACAAATAACCCCAACCAAGAAGTTGGGGATATTCTGAGAGCCTTGTCTAAACAAACCCGACCACTTTACACTGCCGACAAGGCACATTGCAGAAAGCATAGTTGATCAGGTCGATGGGCCGTACACTGGCCTGGTTTCGATGTCGCCCCCACATAGTATCTGCAATACTCGGCCACATCACATTGAAAGCCGAGGTGGCGCTGGTTGATGGTAATATCAAGGTGGAGCCCCGTCTGGCGTGGGCATTTCACCAGGAGTCTGATTGCAATGATACCCGAAGCCGCTATAGCAGAATGGCAAAACACACATCCATGGGGGGATGCGACCCTGGTCGAACACGACCTGATTCTGTCACGCGCCCTATGCGCGATATTTCAACACCCAGAATTGTCGGCGGTGCTGCGTTTCCGTGGCGGTACGGCCATCCACAAACTGGTTATGCCCAAGCCAGGCCGTTTTTCCGAGGATCTTGACCTGATCTACATAGCCGATGCAGGATTGAAACCTATGCTTAAAGGCCTCTGGGAGGCGATGGCCTGGTTTGAAGGGGAAATATCATATGGACGCGGGGGCAAACGCTTCGCCTTCGATTTTATACCGACAGACAACCCAACTGAGCCGCAACGCATAAAAATAGAATTCAATACCACTGAGAAAGTCTTTGCCGAGGAGCCAATACAGTACCATTACAGGGTAGACAATCCGTGGTATAAGGGAGAGGCCGCCGTTTGGTCCTTCCCCCCGGAAGACTTAATGGGGTCCAAGCTACACGCCCTGCTTAGCCGCGCCAAACATCGGGATCTATTCGATTTTTACGACACCAGGGCCAGATTGAATATGGATATTGGTAGCGTCATGCGGGCATTGACATTCTACGATAATCAGCGGGGCGCGCGGACGCCCCTGACGCGGGCAGTAGCGGAGGAGAGATTGCTGAATAAACTAGGCCGGCCTGATAATCCCCCAGTCAATTTAACGGACGATGCGCAACGCCTTCTCCGCCGAGGTGATCTTTACACAGAAGATGATGCCTTGACGACACTGGCATACGTCTATCGTGACCTGCTACCCAAACTGTCCGGAAAGCCGTGGCGGGGCGCCCCCGAGGTGTTGCGCCTGCAGGCGCAGAGGTACCCTGTATTGGGCGATCTTGCCGCTGCGGTAGCCCCTCGTGATCCGGCTGACCCCTGGCAACCTGGCAATGGGTGACCTGCCGCCAGCTATAGGCTATACTACCGGTATACGTGATACCCCATAAAGCCGTTATCAACACCCAGGGAGAGCTGTGATGCTTACCCCGTTGCAGGACTGGATTGCCCAGGAACATGGGCGCCGCCATTACTTCCATCGCGATGCCGTGATGGCCCACTTGTCCCTCAGCGCAGAGGCTTTTGAGCGAGAGCGCCGCTGGCTGCTGCAACATCAGTGGATGGCAGAGTATTACCCGGGCTTTTATACCATCGCTGAGTTGTTGGGCAGCACCAATCCATTCGGTCCCGTGATGCCCAAGGACCTATACTGGCTCGACGGACTGATGCGCTATTTACAAACCCCATACCGGTCATCGCTGTGGTCGTCCGCCTACCGCCATGGCGCCACCCATCAAGGGGTGCAGCGTACCGATGTGCTGATCCCCGATACTATGCCGGGCGCTTACCCCAACATGGGACCACTCATCTTCACAAAACAGCCGGCCGATATCTTCTACCCGGTCAATGCCAATGTTGAGTGGGTGCCTAAAAGTTATCAGTTTGGCCCGGAGAAGGTGGCGCCAGTCCGTATCGCCGCCCCGGAAGTGACCTTGCTGGACTGTGTCCTGATGGAGATACCCGGCCTGGACGACATTGCCCAGGCAGCGCTCGACATTGGCCCCAAAATACAGCCGGAGCGGCTGGCGGCGGCAGCCGCATGCTACCCGGTAGCGACCGTGCAGCGCCTGGGGCATCTGCTGGCAGAGTATCATCCCAAAGCAGCCGCCCCCTTGTTGCCTATAGCCCAAACGGCGACGCAACGGGTTAACTTGTACAACGGCCATATTTCCGATGTGCATTGCCCGCCACCACCCAATGTTAATGATGACCGCTGGGGCGTTTACGTTAACTGGGAAATTGATCTGGATGACCCACACCACCTGGAACAATGGGTGCACGCAAAAAGCATTGCTGAGGCGCGCAAGCTTTCGAACGAAATATTCAAGGACTTGTAGACTCTACGGGTTTACCTTCGCTTGCTCATTGTCATCCAGGGGCACAGCAGGATTAACCAATAACCAGGGAATTAGCTCAATTTATCACCTTTATACCTTTATTTAATTATTCCCCCAAAATTACGAATAGCTAGGTAGTTGCATAAGTATTCGTTAACTTAACTCGCCAGTTATTCCCATAAACATCAACATCTTCAACACCTTCATTAGGAAACATAGCTCTGAGGGCCATCTTAGAGATTTCTTCATTAGTCACATACTGATTATTATTCTGCTGAACAAAATATCTGTTCTGTTGTGCACCAGCCCCCATAGGCCTACTCGCTGGGCTCTGTTCTTCTTCGGTAGTCTGGATTTGCCGCGTTTCAGTGTTGCTAGTGATAGATATGAAAAAGTTGAATATGAGTCTAAAACTAGGTAAACCCCCGAAGTATACATCGCTGTTGATACCACCATTAGGGTCATCGTTGATATCCCCACCACGGCCGAAAACACTACCAAATGGGTCACGTAAGAAAGGCACCCGAGCAAAGTTAACGCCTATGTGAAAATTGAAGGTCCTGATCGTCACTGTCTCAGTGCCATGGCCGGAGCCACCGCCGCCACGACCACTGGTGTTACCACCACCGTTCATGCACATCACATAGCCGACGTTACAGCCAATACCGGCCTGAAACTGGCCGCCCGGATCGACAAAACTCAGCGGACTGTTCGACACATAACTGTAACTGTTCCAGCTCTGACTTGATCCGGGGGCGGCGACTATCGGGTCGGGACTCAGAAAACAGGATCATACAATACCGGCCTGAAACTGGCCCCCCGGGTCGACAAAACTCAGCGGACTGGTTCGACACATGGTTATCCGCCAGTGTCTGCCGTTCACTGGCACTGAGCATGCCCGTCCAGTCGCTCTTGCGCCGTTCACCAAATGGATCATAGGCCTGCACCAGCAGGCTGGCGCCCCCGGCATCAGTCACTGCTTCCACCGATCCCAGATGATCCCGGTGCAGATATTCCATGGCACTGACCACGGTCATGCCATCTGCGGAAGTAGTGTGCACATGCAGCAAGGTGCGGTCACCCGGGTCTTCTTTATCGAACTGTAATCCGGCTGGTCACCGGGCAGTACTTCCTCAAAACGGCCCACATAAAAAGTGTGCTCGGTGCGCAAGGTGCCAGCATCATCCCAGGTGGACTTCTTGTAATAACGTTGCCCATTGGGTCCATAGGCAAATTCATCTTTGGCCGTCGGGGTAGTGTCCGTGAGACTGTCTCCCAGCGTAACCGTGGTCGGCAGATTGCGGTGTTCCAGCCGATATACTTGTCCTCACAGGTAGCAGGAGTGCAGTCATATTGAGTCATGTTGCCCTCGGCATCGTAGCTGAACGTATGCGCGTTACCGCCAATGCTGGCACTGGTGACCGCGTGGTGCCCGGGAGCGGCACTGCCACTGCCATAGCCATAGCCGGTAACATCGTCCGCTGTCACCGTCTGGTTTTAGTTTTGATGTTGCCCAGCTTGTCGTAAGTGGTTTCCAGTGTCCGGCTGGCACTGATACCGCCATTCAGGTAAGTATTGGCACTTTTCAGCCGGTTCATGTGATCGTAAACAAAGTCCTCCCTGCGGTCGTTCATGCTCCCGACAGCTGCACCACTCAAGCGACTTTGCAACAGCGCTTTGCCATTGGTACGCATTGTCCTGCAGCACCGTAGCGTTGTCGCCTTCGCCGTGTGTGCTGTCAATATCGGTCGGACGGCCGCTGTTGGCGGCAAAAGCACGCTGCGTCTCAACACCATTGCCGTAGGTTACCTGGGTGACGTTGATGTAGAATTTGGCTGAGCAGTAGGCAAATTCATGGCCATGCAGAATGTTTTAGCAGTCTCGTGAGCAGCCAGGATATAGGCAATCGTACCTCGTGAAGTAACCGGCGACATAAATTACCGGCATTAAGTTGTAACTTTATACAATACACCAGAATACGGGAGAGCAGGATCGATTCCAGGGATCTCAACACTCCAGCAGACTGAGTGTTGCCATGGCTCGTCGCTGCACGCTTTCTTTCTTTTCCTCCAGGTCGATGGTCTGGTCGTCCCCCATTGCCCCCACCAGATACCTTTTGTAGACGCCCTGATTTATGGCCGCCAGTCTCCAATGAGAGAATGCACGGTAGTAATTGATGTGTGTCAGGTCCCGTCCTGTGGTTGCTGTGTAGACATCGCTGATTTTATCCCGTGACCAGAATCCACCGATACCCGTAGGCTGCAGGTCACTGTTGGGGTCCCCCGGTTCCGCCCAGTTGTTGAGCAGATATCCAAGGTCCGCCAGCGGATCTCCCAGGGTGCAGAGTTCCCAGTCCAGAACTGCCTGGATGCATCCATCTGCAACCAGCATATTACCCAGCCGGTAATCGCCATGTACGACAGTAGCTCCTATCTGTTCCGGCATCCGCTCCTTCAACAGTGCTGCAGACTCATCCATCTCGGGGACTTCGTGTGTTTTAGTGGCCTCCCACTGTTGGGTCCAACGTTTGAGTTGCCTGGCCAGGTAGGCTTCTTTGCGCGCCAGACTATCCAGTCCCACATCATTGAGATCAGTGAGATGAAGATCGGTTAGCACTTTGACCACGTGTTCACTCAGACGCGCACGTTCTTCCAGAGAAAGCGTTCGAGCATGCACCACATCATGCAGAACCAGTCCCTCTACGAAGCCCATCAGATAGAACGGTGCACCATTGATCCGGATATCCTCGCACAGACCATATATTGGCGCGACGGGAACCCGGCTCTTGTCCATGGCGGATACAATTCGATGCTCTCGCACCATGTCGTGAGCACTTTCCAGCACGTTTCCCAACGGTGGTCGACGCAGCACGTACGCGGCGCCGGCTTGATCCACACACTTGTATGTCAGGTTCGAATGGCCCCCGGTGATCAGAGAAAACGTCAGGGGAGGCTTAAGGTCCGGCAACCTGTTGAGCATCCATGCCGTTACTTTCCCCTTGTTGATACCAGCATCTTCTTTCAACATGGCTACATTTTCCAGCGTACACCCAACTGGAATCGACGACCGGCACTGATCGCACTTGAGGTGTGCTCCTTCGTGCCGGTTCCCAGCAGGTTGTAGTAGTACACGTTCTCGTCAGTCAGGTTGATCGCTTCCAGGGCGAACGAGATGTTATCGTTGAGTACAAAACCGAAGGACGCATCAAACTGCTCGTACGCGTCGACGAAATAGGGGTGTCCTGAAAAACCACCAGCAATATCATCCAGGAAATCGTCGCGGAAGTTATAGGATACCCGAGTACTCCACGGACCCTTCTCATAGAACATCGTGAAGTTGATCGTGTTCTCGGACAATCCCGGAATGCTGTACGCGGCCATCGTTTTCTCGTTGTGGAAGTCCGAGCCGGAATTGATGTACGTATAGTTGGCGATCACGCCAAGGCCATCGAACGGCGCCGGCAGCAGATCCGCAAACGTACGCTGGAACGACAACTCCAAACCAACCATATCCGACTTCCCGGTGTTCAGCGGTCGGAAGGCAGTCAGGACCAGTGGCTGGTTCGTCTCGGGATCGGTGACACCGGGGAACGGGGTTGGTACGATCTCAGGTTGAACGAACGCTTCGATATTCTTGGTGAAGAGGCCAACCGAGACAATCGAGTAGTCCGCAAAATACCATTCCAGCGCCAGATCAAACTGCACCGCGGTGGTCGGGTCAAGCTCGCCGTTGCCGCCACGCATGGTGCGTGGCCTTGCCTGAACGGATAGTCGAGGACTCAGGTCAAGATACCTTGGTCGACTCAACACTTTGGCTACCGAAAGCCGCATGACGATGTCGTTCCGTGGGTCAAATCGCATATTCAGGGAAGGCAGTATCTCCGTGTATGCATGGCCGATGTTGACATACTCAGGGGAGGACAAAAGGACTTCTGGCGACGACGGGTCGGAATAATCAATGTCAATGGGTTGCGTGATTTCCCCAACCGACACCGTGCTGTTGTCGACATATCGCACCCCGACATTGCCGGAATACGGCGTATCGCCCAGATCACCACTAAATGTGACCATGGCATAAATCGCGTTGCCATCATCGTCGTGATTGAGGTCTTCATTGAAGCGGCCTGATGTAAATTCGTCAAGGGACTTCCCGGTCCCCGTGTTAAACCCGCCACCTGCCCGGATATCATCCGCCCTGGTAATGAACGTCTCCTGTAGAGCGTCAAAGTTCGGGTTGAGAACAGGCGACGGAAACTCCATACCAAGCCCGCTCAGGAAGTCTGACTCTACCGGAAACGAACCGGCGCCGCCAAAGTCTGTGATAGGCTGATTGATAAAGGCCCTGCTGTTCAGATATCTGGCCCTGTCCCGGCGAGCCTGTCTGTATGTCCTGGCGCCAACCTGGATCGTCTCAAGCCAGTCCCCGTCAATCTCATAAGTCGCATCCACTCTGAATTGAGAATTCCGATCATCGACCAGATGCTTCTGTATCGACTGTTTCACAACACTCCAGAAAGCCGGGTCGGTCAACGGAGAAGACGAGGTTAACGACGGAAGACCGCCCGGACCGTACTTGTGGTAGGTCATCTGTGTACGGGTGTTTCGCATCAGGGCATCCCGATTCGTAATGGGAGACTCCGTGTCAGAGACCGTCACATCGAAGTTGAGGAGGAGGTTATCAGTGGCCTGGAACTGCAGATTGGCTGCGTAATTCACAGCAACGTTATCAACCACCTCCGTGGCGTGTTGGATGAACGCACCCGCACCGGAGGTTGAAATCATGGTGAATACGCCGGTACCGTTGTCATCCTCGGTAGTTGCCGCAGTGATCCGGGGATGCCCCTGGGCTATGCGGAAGGACCGCAAGTAATCAATCTCTTCGGCCGAGTTGTCTGTAAACAGTACATCGAAGGTCACATCGACACGGTCCGACGGTTGCCATTGCAGGGAAGAGGAGACATTCAGGCGATCACGGTCCGTGATATGCAATTCACCAAGGAGCTGAGCCGGATAATATCCAGTCATGGTCACGCCGTCGATGGTGACTGTTCTGGGATCTCCAATAAACCCGTATTGCTCCATGGAGTCTGACCGAAAGACCCGATTGTCCCACTGCGCCGATACCATGAAACCCACCGTATCGCTTAACACATCGCTGTACAGTGCGAATACACCGGGCGCCGTGTCGTCCGCCAGCTCATTTTGCGTGGCGTCCAGTGACAGGGCAATATGCCGCTCGCCCAGATCAAGGGGCTTACGCGGTTGGATGTCGATGAAACCACCGAGGCCACCTTCGACGTGATCAGCCCGTGGTGACTTGTGAACTTCCACCGCCTGTACCAGCCCGGACTGGAATGCATGGAAGCCAACGACACGCGATTTCGTGTTCGTCTGACCTCTGCCATCGTGGCTTCCCGGAGCAACGTTGGACGCTGAAACACGCCCCCCGATAGTCGTTTGCACGAACTGGGGACCCAGTCCGCGAACACTGACAAATGCGCCCTCACCGCTCTTGCGGTCAATGGCGACACCGCTGATCCGCTGCAGGGATTCCGCCAGGTTCTGCTCCGGAAACGCCCCGATGTCTTCCGCGGTAATGGCGTCGACGAAATGATCGGCATTTCTTTTCCGTTCCAGTGACTGTTGCATGCTGCCGCGGATACCCGTGACAACGATTTCTTCCATCACTTCTGATTCTTCGTCCGACGTGGCAATCGCTGTGCCTGAAGAATCTGAACTGCCTGAAAATGCTGCGGCAAATCCAGTTGCGAAACGCTGAAATATGTTCTTCGATTCAGGTATTAACTCGGCGGATCTCTCCCCTTTAGCGACCCTGATCTGGTTTCCAACCAGGATGGTATCGAGATCGTTGATGCGGTAGCTTATGTCAGTGTCAGCCAACAGTTGTTCCAGTGCCGAAACCGGAAGGTAGTTGCCGGAGATTCCAGAGGTGAACTTGGCGGTAAGTTCTTCTTCAACAAAGAAGATTTCCTTGCCGCTCTGCAATGCAAACTCGTTGAGCGCGCTGCCAAGATCCTGAGCTTCAATGTGGAATAGAACCGTATCGTCCGGCTCGTTGGCCAGGACATTGACAGATCCACCCAAAATCACCAGGACCATCACGAGCGTTGACGAGAACTTGTTAATTCCTGAAGCAACCAAGGCTTCTCATTCCCCCGATTTCACCGTAACTCACATTCCGGATTAAGGAGATCGGTACTGCTTTGATTCTTTAAGACTCAGTTGAATAGTGGAATCGAAACAGTAGACGTGAGTATTCCGGACTCTCTCACCTCTGATCCAGTTCGTCAGTGATGGGATCTTTGTCCCACCATTGCAACTCCGTATGATTATAGGCGATGCGTTCCCCCTTGAGCGGATAGAACGTCTCCAGCGCCGTTACGAACGCCGCCGTGCTGCCGGTTCTGAAAACGCCACTTACCCGAAGGGTCTCAAGTCGCTCATCGTCCGAAATGAATAATTGTTTAGTACTGTAACGATTGATCTCTTTCACCGCATCGCGCAAGGGATCGTCTCGAAAAACCAGACGGCCTTCCCGCCAACCGACAACCTGCTCCAGGTCTGCCTTGACCACCGTCGGCGGCTCATGGTGTCTGACAATCAACTGTTCACCCGCCTTGAGGTCAGTTCGAGTGGGAGTCCCGGTTGTTGTTGAGGTCTCAGGTATTGTTGAATTCACCGTGTCAATGTTCGGGACCTTTTCAACAACTTCGTCCACAGTCACCTCACCTTCCACCAGAGTGACCTGCACACCAAGTTCAGTGTCAAGCCTGACATCAAATGCCGTACCCAGCGCCACTATGCGGTGGTCACCAGCCAGCACCTCGAATGGGCGCGGATCCTCATTGACTTCAAAGTGAGCCTGACCTCTCAGGAGTTCCAGTTGTCGAACATCGGAATTTTCGTTAAATCGCAACTCGATAAGTGAGTTGGTATTCAGGGTAACAATTGAGTCATCCGGCAACGTGACCGTGGAACGCTCACCCACGACTGTCTCAATTGTGTTTGCATAGGCCAACACCGGCTGATCGACAGGGGGTCCTACGGCAGTCTGCTGGTAGAGCACGACACCCACCAGCAAGCTGCATGCCGCTGCCAACCCGACTGTGGAGTAACGGATCAATGATCTGTGCTGCTTCCCCGATTCCTCAAATACCTGTTCTCCGAGCGCCGACAACTCGACACTTCCCAGGTGCCGATCGACGTTAGCCAGCACCCGTTGTGCCAGGGCAAAAGCTTTTGCATGCTCAGGTTTCTCGACTCGCCACGCCTCCAACGCGGCTCTGTCGGCCGGTCTGCAACCCGGTGAATCAAGTCGCATTACCCAGTATCCCGCAGCCTCCGCAGCATCTGTTGATACATTGTTGCCTACCTTGACCAGTTTCATCTCACAATACGTCCAGGTGCATTGTCATATAGGCAATTGCCTTAATCATGTGTTTCTCCACGGCGCTCACTGAGACACCGAGCCTTGCCGCCACAACTTTCTGGCGCATGCCTTCAATGCGGCATAGCACGAATACCTGGCGGGTGCGTTTCGGCAGTTCTTCAAGGGCTGCCAGTAAGGCTTCTATCGATTCCTTTCCCTGCAAGACGTTGACAGGATCATTATCCTCACGAATCTGGTGCTCTTCCTGGTATTCTTCGTGGGTATCCGCTGCGTGTGTCTTTCTTTTGCGAAGATAATCCCGCCATACATTAGTGGCTGTACGCATCAGGTAAGATTCCGGCTGCTCAATACTGCGGCTGTCACCACGCACAGCGAGACGTACCAGCACCTCCTGAACCAGATCCTCTACATCCGCCCGCTGGCGCAATCGTTTACCAAAATATCGGTTCAGTGCAGGGCGATATTTACGCGCCAGAGCGTCAAGCCAATCAGCCTCGGTTGCCGCCGGGGCTGGATGTGGTCTATTTGTATGCACCCAAAATCTTTCCTGTGGGAATAGTTTTTTGATTTTAGTGATGACTTCAGCAACATGCAAATTTTCACATTAAGGCCGATATGTTCGCCCGGCTATGGTTACTAACAATTGTCTTGCGAGTCATTGGAAATTTCCCCATGCTACTCAAATGAATCGCGAACAAACGAATCTGGATCAACTTACTGTATCCATCACCGAAGCGCTGATAGCACGGGCATCCGTGTCACCGGAAGATGCCGGATGTCAGAAAATCCTGGCTGATCAACTGGTGTCCATGGGCTTTTCCGTAGAACATCTGCCTTTTGGGAATGTATCAAACCTCTGGGCTGTCAGTAAGGGCAACACACCTGCACCCATACTGGCGTTCGCGGGGCACACCGATGTGGCGCCGCCTGGACCACTCGGTGAATGGCATAGTGATCCATTTGTTCCGGTGTCTGCAGACGGCAGATTATTTGGTCGTGGCGCGGCCGATATGAAGGGCAGTCTGGCGGCAATGATCACCGGCATCTGGCGTTTTTTAGAGGCACACGACACCTATGACGGCACCATTGCACTGTTGATCACCAGTGATGAGGAAGCAGAGGCGGTCGATGGCACGGTAAAAGTTGTCCAGGCATTGACAGACCGCGGTATCCACCTTGATTGGTGTATCGTGGGGGAACCTTCTGCCAATCGCGATATCGGTGATGTCATTCGCGTCGGCCGACGCGGCTCTCTCAATGCAACATTGACGGTTAATGGACTGCAGGGTCACGTGGCATATCCTGACGATGCAAAAAATCCAGTCCATCTCGCGATGGGCGCCCTGGACGAACTCGCCCGGATGGTCTGGGACCAGGGTAATGAACTCTTCCCGCCAACTTCGATGCAAATCTCCAACATCAATGCGGGGACCGGCGCCAGTAACATCATCCCGGGAAAACTTGAAGTCAAGTTCAATTTCCGTTTTTCTACCGAAGCATCCGAAGAAAGTCTGAAACACCGCACGGAAGCAATACTGGATCATCATGATTTGGATTATGACCTGATATGGTCATTGTCAGGTCAGCCCTTTATTACCCGTGACGGTGATCTGATCCCCGCGACGCAGGAAAGTCTGCGTGCAGTCCTGGGCATTGAAACAGAACTATCCACTGGCGGAGGAACATCCGATGGCCGGTTCATCGCACCGACTGGCACACAGGTTGTGGAACTCGGGCCCTGTAACGAAACCATTCACAAGATCGACGAATGCGTCGAAATTGAGAGCCTGCAGAAGTTATCCAGGGTGTATACCAGAATCATTGAAAAACTGCTGGTACTGCATCGATGAGGGCTGAAACCTGCCCTATGAATGCTAAACCCTGCCAGGTGTTAAAATCGACAGGTAATGAGGAGTCAGCGCATCGAGAATGAACAAACTCATCCTGTATGGCTTGACGGCAGTATTCAGTTTCATGGTAATCCTGATCATCCGTGCACCGGCGAACTTTGCCTGGCAGATGATCCGTGATGATATTCATGTCCCGGAACTGTCAATTTACAGCGTCGGCGGTACTGTCTGGAACGGTAAGACCAGAATCGGCTTCAGGGATTTCCCTGTATCTGACCTCACCTGGAACCTGAAACCCTGGCCTCTCTTTAATGGCGCCGCAGACATGGAGATTGACGTCAAAGGTGTCGGCCATGCTGTGCATTCCAACGTTACGTTACACAACAATACCGGACGACTGAATAATCTAAGGGGTACTCTGGACAGTGAGTATCTCAATCAGGCAGGTCGCAGGTTAGGCATGCAATTCTCCGGGGAACTGTTGCTTGAAGAGTTCAACATTGTTTCCGATGGCGCCTGGTTTACAGAAATGGAAGGTTTGATGCACTGGCCAGGCGGTCAGATGTTATATCGAGACAATATCGGCTTTTCTTCAGTAACACTGCCGCCGTTAGATGGAAAACTGGATCTGGTGTCAGGTTTGATAACCCTGGTAATCAGCCATCAGAACCTGCCATTATTAACCATCACACTGAAGCGGGACGGGTGGGCAACTGTGGCTTTAAAAGCACGGTTATTTGATCTGGTAAATTTACCCTGGCCCAACAGTAACAATGCTGACGACACCGTTTTGATCATTGAAGAGAACATTTTGACATTCAACATTTTAGAGAGCCTTCAATCCAATTCCATCAGAGAGGTAGACTCACGGTCGGGATAGAATCCCGTAAGCATACTTGCTAAGGTAGATCAGGGTTAAAGTTAGCGAAATTACCTTGGATACATTAATTAATCTCTGGCAGCAACATCAACAGCGTCTGGCGACACTGACCTGTGTGATATTCGTCATCCTGATAATGGCGGTTCTGGTGCAGACGATGTTGTTTGTTCTGGAAAATCTGGACTCGGTGCAATCAACAGCCGATATCGGCTCATCGTCAGATGACAACATGACACAGGCAGATAAAGTCAATCTCAGTAATTTGAGCCTGTTCGGAAGTGTTGAACGAAGAAATACTGTGCCGATACCGGTGGATGCACCGGAAACCAAGCTTGATCTGAAGCTACAGGGGATATTTACTGCAGAAGATCCGGAAAACTCCGCAGCCATTATCAAGCAGAGGGACAAGAGTGATCTCTACCAGATCGGTGATCGTATATCCGGTAATGCGGTTCTGGCTGCGGTGAACAATGACCACATATTGATACGTCGCGGCTCACGATTGGAGAAACTTCTGTTCAATCCGGATTACAAGGGTATACCCCCGGTCACCAGCAACAATCCCCGGACAAGTGTTAACCGGGAAAATCCCAACCTGGACCGCCAGGGGCTGCTGGACCGGCGGAATGAACAGGTCAGTCAGTCTTCACCCGGTTCACTGATCAGACAATATGCCGAAACCAATCGTGAGTTGATCAACCAGGATCCGGCCTCTGCACTTTTCAGTCTGGGTATGACCCCGGTTGAAGAAGATGAAGCAAAGGGATATCAACTGGACAGCTCAAACTCAAACCCGCTGTTGCAGCAGACTGGTCTGCAACCTGGTGATGTGATTCTGACGGTTAATGGTAAACCAGTCGGTGTGGCAATGAATGATTCAGCACTGGTTGAACAGGCACTCGAAGAAAAAGTCGTCAGAGTTGAAGTACAACGGGATTCAAGGAAATTCTTTTTGACGGTACCCATCCCCCGGGAATGAAAATGCTGAAGGAAACAGGAGACTGAAATGAGCGTAAACAATACCCGGGGGTATCTGGTAACCGCTCTGCTGTTCATCTCCATGTCCGGCATGGCCCAGGACGAGTGGACTATCAAACTGATGGACAGTGATATTCGTGATTTTGTCACCCAGGTCTCTACGATAACAGGCAAGAGCTTCGTCGTAGACCCTAGAGTCAAGAGCGACGTTACGATTATCTCGAATACCCCGATGGACGCAGATGCCGTTTACGAATTGTTTCTGAGTGTACTCAGGGTTCATGGATTTGCCGCTGTCCCTGCCGGCAAGGTCACCAAAATCGTACAGCAGGTACTGGCGAAACAAAGCGGTAACCCACTGGATTTCCAGTCTGTGGACAGCGAACAGTTGATCACCCGGGTATTACCCGTCAAGAACACTCTGGCCGAAAGTCTGGTGAAAATCCTGCGCCCGCTGATACCTCAGCATGCACACATCGGTGCACTGACCAAGCCCAATGTTCTGTTGATCAGTGACTACGCGAACAACATCAACAGACTGACGGAGATAATCCGGAAAATTGATGTGGCGGAGAATCCTACCATTGAAATCGTCGACCTGAAACATGCCTGGGTAGAGGATATGATCGAACTGCTGCAACAACTGGCGCCGGATGAAATCGGCAAAACCGCCACGAGTCCCAACAAAGTTTCCATTGTCGCCAGTGAGCGGACCAACAGTCTTGTTATCAGAGGTGAAGAAGAGGTCGTCAACAAGGTCAAAGACCTGGTGCTCAGGCTTGATATACCGGCAAACCGGTCCAGTACGGTGCAGGTTGTGCGTCTGGCTCATTCCGACGCAACCGAGCTTGCTGAAATTTTAAAAAATCTGATCAGTTCTGTTGAAGGGTCACAGCCGGACAATGAACAGAAAGTCAAGGTCAGCATACAACCTGACGTAGCATTGAATGCACTGGTGATCCGTGCAGACCCGTCTACCATGCTGGAAATGAAAGAGATCATCAGCGAACTGGATGTGCGTCGACTTCAGGTCCTGATTGAAGCCGCAATTGTCGAAGTCACGACCGACTTTTCCCATAAACTGGGCACAGAGCTGTTTGCAGGCGACCATACAAGCAGTAACATTCCCCTTGGATTCACCGCCCCGACGGGTACTCTGGCACAGATTCTGCAAAATATTGCATCAGACGCATTGCCAACTGATCTTGCAGTGGATGAGGCACCCCTTTTTGCCGGTGGAAGAATCAACGAAGCGGGCACCAGTTTTGGTTTTCTTATTCGCGCCCTGGCAGAAAACTCAAATGTCAATCTGTTGTCTACGCCCAGTATTACGACCATGGACAACAAAAAAGCAACGATAAATGTCGGTTTGAATGTACCCTTCAGAACGGGGTCAACACTGACCGGCAGTGAGGGGGCTTCCAACCCATTTACTACCATACAGCGGCAAGATATAGGACTGAACCTTGAAGTCGTACCCCATGTACACGATGGTCAGCTGGTACGCCTGGAAATCAAACAGGAAGTGTCAGAGATTGATGAACGCAGTGTCGGCAATATCGGTGCGGCTGCCGCGGACCTCATTACCAACACCCGTAAGATAGATACTACGGTCCTCGTGGATAATCAGGAAGTCATCATCCTGGGTGGACTAACCCGGGACAAAGAAAGCTCCTCGGAAAGCAAGGTCCCTTTACTGGGGAATATCCCCTTGCTGGGCAATCTGTTCAAGAGTCAAACGAAGTCCTTTGAGAAACAGAATCTGCTCGTATTTCTGCGTCCCACTGTCCTTTCAACCAGGTCCGATATCAAGACCCACACAGAACGTAAATATTCCCGACTTTACGAGGTTGAAATACAAGGTACGGATCCGTCGGAGGCGATTAAGGAACTGTTCAATGGAAATCGCCCGTAAGGTAAAGGCCATACAGTTTAATCTCAGCCGTTCCCTGTTGTTTTTCTGGGTAAAACCTACCGTACTGGGCACATCGCAACTATCACTCAACGACAGTGACTCGGTCTGTTATGTACTGCCCTTCCGCTCTACCGCAGACCTGCTGGTGACAGACAAAATATGTGAGCGTGCCGGATTGCCAAGACCAACCAGTGAAATCAGGCATCTGCCGGAAAAGCGGGCCGTATTTTTTATCGGCCACCCGGAAGGCTTCATCGGCCGTCGAACCCGACGACGGCAATCTGAACGCATGAAGAATCTGTTTACCCACCTGGCAAATGCGAAAAATAATGACATCAAAATAGTACCGGTTTCCATTTTCTGGGGGCATCAGCCTGATCGGGAAAAATCATTCTATAAACTGATTCTTTCTGAAAACTGGACTGTCAGCAGCAGATTTAAAAAACTGCTGGCCATGGTTTTTCATCCCAATCACATCCTGGTCCAGGTCAGCTCACCTGTCAGCCTGACTCAACTGGTCAGCACAGAAAGCAACCGGGAAAAGCAAATTCGTAAATTGCTTCGGATTCTGAGAGTGCACTTCAAGAATCAGCGACAGGCAATCATCGGTCCTGATCTTTCACATCGCCGAACACTGATCAACACCATGCTGACCAGTAACCCCGTGCGTGAAGCGATTACCAGGGAATCGAAAAAAACCGGAGAGGAAATACGGATCGTTGAGGAAAAAGCGCAGTCCCATGCCAGGGAAATCGCTTCTCAACAGTCCTATCGAGTCATACGCCTGTTCCACATCCTGTTGACCTGGTTATGGAACAAGCTGTACGACGGAATTGATGTCAACAATGAAGAGCAAGTGAAACTACTGGCACGTTCACACGAAATTATTTACACCCCGTCGCACAGAAGTCATATCGATTACCTGTTATTGTCCTATGTGCTGTATCACAATGGATTGGCTCCTCCTCACATCGCTGCCGGCATAAATCTTAAAATGCCTGTTGTCGGGGGTCTGTTACGGCGTGCCGGTGCATTTTTCATGCACCGTTCCTTTCGTGGAGATGCACTGTACCAGGCAGTGTTTGATGAATACCTGCATCAGATGTTTATCAAAGGTTACTCCGTAGAGTATTTCATCGAGGGCGGCAGAAGCCGAACCGGACGGACTTTACATCCAAAAACCGGGTTGTTGTCCATGACCATAAGCAGTTTCCTGCGGAATTCGCGCCGTCCGGTCTGCCTGATGCCGGTTTACTTTGGCTATGAGCGTGTCCTGGAAGTATCAACCTATATGGGAGAGTTGTCAGGAAAACATAAAAAAAAAGAATCACTGCTGGATATCATTGGTGTCATTCGATCATTCCGGTACTCCTTTGGACGGGTCACAGTCAACTTTGGAGCTCCAGTTATCCTCGGCACTTTTCTGGACCAGCATCTTCCGGATTGGCAGACAACAGCTGATATCGACAATCGGGAAATCACCAATTCGTGCAGGCAACTCGCTGAGTTGCTCATCACCCGTATCAACAGTTCAGTCGCTATCAATGCAGTCTCACTGACGGCAACCGCATTATTAAGTTCGCCACGGCAAACCATGGAAGAATCCCAACTGCTTCGGCAAATAGAAATTCTGAAATTGATTGCAACCGAAAGCCAGTACAGCACACACATGACGATAACTGACCTGTCCACATCAGAAATCCTTGATCACGCCATTACAGTCACCGGCATTACCCGGCAGAAACATGCTATCGGAACCGTCATCACTACCGAACCGGAACTTGCGGCAATGCTGACCTATTATCGCAACAACGTGGTTAACGTTTTTGCCATTCCTTCTCTCATCGCACGTTACGCCAGGGATCAGGGCAATACATCCATCAAGGACATTCAGTCTTTCGTACGCTCTCTCTATCCCTATATTCGCGGGGAATTTATCCTGCCCTGGCAGGCGCAGGAAATGAACACGGTCAGTGAGCAAACGCTTGCACTCCTGGAGCGTCACGGACTGATCGAATTCAGTGCCGAAGACATATCCGTACCTGAACCCACCAGCTCCGCCTACGCTGAACTCACTGGACTGTCGGAAATCATGGAGCCTACACTGGAACGTTTCTACATCGTCACGGAACTGCTGCAATCAAGTTCTGCACGAACCCTCAGGAAACTCGAGTCTGACGCCAGTGCAATCGCTCAAAAACTCTCTATTATCTACGGGATCAACTCACCAACCTTTTTTGAGCGCTCCCTCTTCGGGAACTTTATCGACGCACTCAGAGCCAACAATTTAATTCATATCGAGAATAACGGTTTTAAAATCGCAGAAGAATTCTCCGCACTATCCAACATCATTGCGACGACGCTGGATGCCGATATCCGTTACAACATATTACAGGCATCGAATCAGCATGCCCCCGCCGTGGCAGGATGATATTGGCCATCTCTGGACAGCCTGAGCTGTTACGGGTGCCCGGTTTGCTTTGCAGAATTGATGAATACGTCAAATCGAACGGTACTGCCTTTAAGGGAATAAGTCGGGTCCACACCTGAAAGCGACCTGTCGTGAACAGGTCTTTTCAATACGACTCTGGGACATCCACTGGAAAGGGAAACCTCAAGCAACGCCGCAGCATCCTCGTCAACACCCAGAAACCGCTGCAGCAACTGCATATCTCCCTGCACAAGGGCAGTTTTGTTTCGCTTTGGAAACATGGGATCGATCAGAATAACGTCTGGAACTGTTGCCAGATTCGCAGCAACATGAACAGCATCACCTCTGATCAGATGGAGGCGGGACACAATCTCTTTCAGTTCCAGGTGGCACTCAGCTCGCTGTAGTGCATCTTCAAGCAGCAATGCCATCACTGCAGAGCGCTCGATCATGGTGACATCACATCCCAGGTAAGCAAGTGTAAAGGCGTCACGCCCAAGCCCTGCCGTACAATCAACCACCCGCAATCCTTTCTTCAGACCAGTTGCTTTCGCCAGCAACTCCTGTCTGGCGCCACCTTTTCGTAACCGGTTGCTGGATGCCTCGGCCACAAAGTCGATGCTAACCGGATGCTGGCGGCTGAAAGTATCCGCAAGACATAACCCCGATGCGGATTGTTGAAGCTGATACCGGCTCACTGTTTTTTACCGGGAAAGCTGGCAACTTCCTCCCGCAGGTACTCAGGACGGGCATCCACTGCTCTAATCGTTCTACCTGAATTGATACCATCGATACCCAGATCGAGCAACGCGTCGGGTTCCGGATAAACATCGGTCTCAACCCTGGTCATGTGAGTATTGAAAGCAGCTTCCAGTTGTTCCCGCAATATCCAACCATCACCTGCACCAACCCAGTCACCGTCCAACTTCTGTTTAATATTCCTGACGTCCGTAACTGTTTCGGCTGTGACAATCCGGGCGATATGATGCTGAACCTGATATAAACCGAGATAAACTTCCTCTTTTCTTGCATGCAAGGCACTGACTATCTGTTTTTGACCCGATCTCCGGTATTGGGCCTGAGCCAGACACGCCAGGCTTGAAACGGGTACTACAGGAATATTCAGGCCAAATGCCAGACCCTGAACAACGCCAACTGCTATTCGAAGACCCGTGAAAGACCCCGGACCCTGACCGTACACAATGTAATTCAGGTTTCGCAGTGAGATTTTGTTTTTGCTGAGCAGGGCTGTAATCGTCGGCAATATATCACGGCTGTGAGAACGACCGGACTTGCGCACATCGTTGTCGCGTCTCCCCTCGAATTCAATGCCAATAACACAGGCGGCAGATGATGTGTCAATTGCCAGAATATTCACTCATCCGTTCCGGGTAATCAGAGACTACAGGGTCTGTTAAAACGGGCAGATTATCAGATTTGATTCCAGTGAAAATATCATAACTGGAATACACTGCCACTGCCCCTGTTTCAATTGACGGCTGTTACCGCGTTAACAATTCAGCAGTGTATCTGAAAACTCGTTTATATCTCCTCGGCAGTTGTGTCAGCAGATCGTCCATCTGCTGCACTTTTGTTATCGGGACAATTCTGTTATCGGGACAATTCCACCAGAAACATACACACAGTTGCGTATAACCTGCGAAAAGTAACGTCCTGACCCCCTACTGTATTGAAAAAGACTCAATAATCAATACTTTAATGAACTTATCTACGCTTTTTGTGCATTTTTTCTGTAATTTCCTGCAAATTCTCCAGTTTTTTAATCGATTACGGCAAAAATTCTCTCTCGAATCTCTTCCGTGCTGCCCTGGCCATCGACTGAGGCACAGACGGTATTGCTCCCTGCACTTTCCGACAATGTCCTGTAAAACGAAATCAAAGGTTCAGTCTGTTCCTGGTAAACATTCAATCGTTCCCGGACTGTATCTTCCCTGTCATCATCTCTTTGTATCAATGGTTCTCCGGTGATGTCATCCAGGCCTTCCCGTGAAGGTGGATTGTGGATGATGTGATAAATCCGGCCGGAATCAACATGTACTCGACGGCCACTCAGCCGATCAATGATTTCATCTTCCGGAACTTTGATTTCGATGACAAAGTCGATGGTAATTTCCTGTTGAAGAAGTGCTTCTGCCTGTGGGATAGTTCTTGGAAACCCGTCGAACAGGAAACCATGCTCGCAGTCATCCCGTCGAATTCTTTCCTTGACGAGATCAATGATGATGTCATCGGTCACCAGAGCGCCGCTGTCCATAACGGCTTTCACGTTCCTGCCCAATGATGTTCCCGCCTTTATGGCTTCACGCAACATGTCACCGGTTGAGATCTGCGGAATGCCGAATTCCTCCATGATAAATCCTGCCTGGGTACCTTTCCCGACGCCGGGAGCTCCCAATAGAATAATTCTCACAAAGTACTCCTGTTTACAAATGAGTCCCGGGCCAGAAACCCTGCTCGTCAACCCCGTTGTGATTGATGACAGTCACGAACTGATTGACCTTCTGGCATTGATGACATTGGGCAACTGACCAATCTTTTCCAATGTCCTCAGTAATCGATTGAGTCTGGTCACTTCTATGTCCATTTTAAGAATTATCGTGTTTTCAGGCTTGTTGGGGACTGTGTATATCGATATTACATTGGTGTTTTCATGCATGAAAATGCCAGTAATGTCATACAGCAATCCGGAACGATCGTAAGCAGTGACTTCGATACTCACCGGAAATGTCGCACTGAGTTCCGCCTGCCAGTCAAGGCGTATAAGCCTTCCGTATACATCAGCGTGTAAAGCCTGAAGGCAATCCTGCAGGTGGACGTTAACGACACTGTTGTCATCAATTACGCCGACGATGGAATCACCGGGAACCGGCTTGCAACACTCCGAAATCACATGATCCATGTTGCCTAACCCGGAAACGACTTGTTCATTTTGAACAACATCAAATGTCGGCTGATGCTCACGGACATCAAGTTCCATCATTACAGCTGCCTGCTCAACGATGTCCACAACGGCCACATCACCGACACCAATGCTGTAAAACAACTCGGTTGACGAAGACATTCCGGTCCTTTCGGCAAGCTGACCAAAGTCCAATCGTTCTATACCCATGTGCTCCAGTTCTTCCAGCAGGAGTTTCTTGCCTTCGTCAATATTCTTCTGTTTTTCCCGTTGTCCAAACCATGACTTTATTTTTGTGCGCGCTTTTGATGTCGATACATATCCCAAATGTTCGTACAACCACTCCCTTCTGGGATTTATTGCATCACCGGTGATAATTTCAACCTGATCTCCTGACTTCAGTCTGGTGTTCAGTGGAACCACCCGGCTGTTGACCTTGGCGCCACAGCACCTGTGGCCAACATCGGTGTGGATTCGATAAGCAAAATCCACAGGAGTTGCACCTGGTGTCATGTCAATTACATGTCCTTCCGGTGTGTAGATGTAAACGCGGTCCATCGTCACATCATTGAGTATTTCCTTTGCCAGCACCGGATCGTTATTCAAATCCACCTGCCAATCGATAATCCGGCGTAACCACTCGACCCGGTTTTCATAAACTGACGATTTTTCTTTGCCCTCAGGGGTTTTATACTGCCAGTGGGAACAGACACCGAATTCAGCCTCCTGGTGCATTGCTTCGGTACGAATCTGCACCTCAAGAACCTTGCCTTCCGGTCCGATCACGGCGGTGTGCAACGAACGATAGTTATTCTCCTTGGGGGTGGCGATATAGTCATCAAACTCGTGCGGGATATTGCGCCAAAGGTTGTGTACAACACCCAGTGCGCGATAACAATCATCCTGATGATCCACCCGCAGACGAATTGCCCGTACGTCATATACCTCGGAAAAAGCGATCCCTTTACTACGCATCTTTTTCCAGATGCTGCAGATATGCTTTGCCCTGCCTTCCAGGCGGGCATAGACATTCACCTTGCGTAATTGATAATCGAGTTCCTTGATAATCCGATCAATATATTCCTGTCGCGCAATACGTTTCTCATCCAGAAGACTGGCAATCCGCTTGTAGGCCAGTGGTTCCAGATAACGGAATGCAAGGTCTTCGAGCTCCCACTTCAGATGACCAATACCAAGACGATGCGCAAGGGGCGCATAGATTTCCAACACCTCTCTTGCCAGACGAATCTGTCCATCATGAGCGTTGTTTTTGTTTGCCCTTATGGCAACGGTCCTTTCCGCCAGTTTGATCAAAGCAACCCGTACATCGTCGACCACCGCTACCAGCATCCGTCTTGCCTGTTCCAATTGATCCTTACGCTGACCCAGAACAGGTTTTCTGTCTCCAAATTTGACGTTGCTGATCGCCGCCATTCGTAAAACACCCTCTACCAGAACAGCGACCTGGTCTCCACACTGATTGCGGACGTGATGCAGTGTAATCTGATTTTCCCTCACCGCACGGTAGATGATGCCGGCTTTGATTCCATCTTCGTTTACCCGCAGGTCACAAAGAATATCGGCAATCTCCAGACCTGTCCGGTAGCTCCTGTGAACCAGCCCATCGGTTGAGCCGGCTTTCTTTGCAGCCTGCTCGGACAACTCACAGACATCCCTGATTTTCGCAAGGTTCATTACCGGTTGTCGTTTTCCGATGCCGTACAGCCACGATTCAAGGTCCACTGTACCGTCTGTTGCGAGTGAATAATCCTGTTTAATACTGACCATGAGTTACGCCATTGTGTCCGACAGGAACAATCCCGATGACAGGTAGCGGTCGCCCCGGTCACATATGATGGCAACTATGGTGGCGTTCTCCACCCTGGCACTCACCTGTAAAGCTCCGGCTACCGCTCCTCCGGAAGAAACGCCGCAGAAAATCCCTTCCACCCTGGCCAGTTGCCGCATCATTTCTTCTGCAAGAGACTGTTCAATATCAATCACCCGGTCCACCAGATCGTGATTGTAAATTTTAGGCAGATAAGCTTCCGGCCAGCGTCTGATCCCGGGGATTGCCGAACCCTCAGTGGGCTGCAATCCAATAATTTCAACTTCCGGCTTTGTTTCTCTGAAAAATCTTGAGATACCCATGATTGTTCCTGTAGTACCCATGGAACTGATTATGTGAGTAATCTCACCACCGGTCTGGTTAAAAATCTCCGGACCCGTTCCTTCGTAATGCGACAGCGGATTATCCGGATTGGCAAATTGATCCAGAACCTTGCCTTCACCGTCTTTCAGCATCTGTTCCGCCAAATCCCGGGCACCCTCCATACCCTCTTCTTTTGTCACCATGATAAGTTCCGCTCCGTAGGCAGCCATCGCGGCTTTTCGCTCATCACTCATGTGAGACGGCATGATCAATATCATCCGGTATCCCTTGATTGCCGCGGCCATGGCGAGGGCAATGCCGGTATTACCACTGGTGGCTTCAATCAGCGTATCACCGGGTTTGATGTCTCCCCTTGCTTCCGCATGGCTGATCATACTGACCGCCGGACGGTCCTTTACCGAACCGGCAGGGTTGTTACCTTCCAGCTTCACCAGAACAATATTACTGGTATTGCCGGGAAGACGCTGTAAACGCACCAGCGGTGTATCACCGATACAGCTTTCTATTGTGGGGTAATCGGGTGTATTCATGAATCCTGTTCGAAGACGGCCTTGCTATCAATTTAATAACTTTGCATATAATATCAGGTTCACGGGTACATATTCTCTATCAGACGCTATGAGACAATGAATCCGATTACCTGGATCGTTGCAAGTCTGATGAAAAAAGTTCAAACCGAATTAGTGCTGCTGTCTTTTCTGCCGACGTTGGTTTTCACGGGATATGTCATCCTGCTTATCTTCAGCCAACAGATCAGCATAATCACGATCATCGTATTTGGATTGATGTTTGCAGCATCTACTCTTTCGTCCTGCATATTAATCCGGCGCCTTGCCATGCCATCAGTCGACATCAGGGAGCTTCTGGACAGTGATCGGACACTGCCGGATTCAGGACCACTGGCAGGGCTGTCTACCGCAATTGGGCGGAATCTGTCGAATCTTGAAGATAAATTCCGGACTGAACTGGCTGAAATCGGAAACGAAAAAGAACATCTGTCCAACCTCCTGCTAAAACGTGATCAAGCTGATCAGGAAATTATTGATGATGTTGCCTCTCGTAAATTGGAACCCCATCAAGTTCTGGCTGTTGACGACAGCATCCCTAATCTACAACTTCTGGTTCTACAACTGGAATCTCTGGGATTCAACGTCACCACTGCGAAGAACGGACAGGAGGCCGTTGATCTTTGTATGACAAAGGTATTTGACTTTATCTTCCTTGACTTACAAATGCCTGTAATGGACGGCATTGAAGCAACTCGCCAGATTCGCAGTGCAGTGGTGCGCCAACCTAAAATTATCGGTCTTACCGCTCATGTCACCATGGGTGAACAAAGTGACTGTTTGTCCGCGGGTATGGAAGAAGTACTCATCAAACCAGTTCAAACCAGCACCCTGAGAGAACTCACCATCAGTGGTGCAAAGCCTCCTCAACCAGCCAGCAAATCCATTGAGGAAACACTTTTTGACAGGGAGTTGTCATTGAGTGCCGCCAATTACAACCCGGAGTTGGCAGATGAATTATTCACATTGTTGATTGCTAATTTACCTATCGATCAGGAATCGATTAACAGTGCCTTTTCTGATGGTAAAACTGAACAATTGGCAGAAGCCGTACATAAACTACTCGGTTCTCTTCGATATTGCGGCGTACCACGACTGGAGAACGCAGTGGAGAAAGTATTCAACATTTCAAAGTCCAGTCTTGACGAAGATGTACGCCGTGCTCTCAATGTATTGAACGGTGAAATCAATACACTGATTCTCTGGAGTCGTAAGAATCCCGACCCTTTCAACGCCACGTCGCTTGATTGAAAGAGCCCTCAGCGGGTGTATAAAGTGCCTTCAGCCACCACATAAGCAATCGCATACTCCCTTTCGTCGGATATGCTGACATGGAATTGTCCAAAAGACCGTTCCTTTATGATGTGGCCGGAAGCTTCCGAGAATTGTATAAACGGGCAGCCCTCCTGGTCCCGCAAGACAGAAATGTCGCGGAAGTGAACACCGTCTTTCATGCCTGTAGCCAAAGCTTTGGAGACGGCTTCCTTTGCGGCAAACTGCCGGGATAAGAAAGAGGCATCTCTTCCCCTGTCACCAAACACCGCTAACTCATCCTCGCTCAGGATTTTGTGGACAAATCGATCTCCCCACCGGTCAAGCACCTTTGCGATGCGGGTAATTTCCACAATATCAACGCCAATTCCCCTGATCATGATGGATGATGCACCCGGTGACTGAAATACATTCTACTGTTCAGGATTCTGCCACCGAGTAATTGATTGATGGATTGTCGAATCATCCACTTTGCGATCTGGTCCGCCGTCGCGTCGAGTTTTCCATCGGCGATGTTCAAAATATGCTCACCTTCTATGGCCCGCACAGAGAGATCATTATCCGGCAGGTAATGAAAACCATCTTCAACCACAAAATGATAACGCTGGTCCCTGGTTATCGGATCTCCGGTCTCCGCTTCAATATCAAAAGAGATGCCGTAACCAAGGTCCGATAGCAGAGACAACTCAAAGTCCCTGAGGATGGAGGTATCAAAGGACTCTGACTGTAATGCATTGAGCAGAGTCTCATACCGGTCGTACAACGCGGTATAGGGATCAAACTTTCCCAGCAACCGGTAGAGCAATTCATTGACATACATGCCAATGATCAGACCAGTACCGTATAAACGGTATGGGGCGCCATTGTTTTCCATATTTCGGGCAGTCTTTAATTCCCCCCGTCCAACACTTGCGATCAACAATGGCACAAAAAGCTGTAAACAGTTTCCGTATCGATTGTTTTTACTTCTTGCTCCCCGTGCTACCAGGGTATAGCGACCTGCCTCCCTGGAGAATACTTCGACGAGAGCGCTGGTATCACGATACTTCCTTGTGTGCAGAATAAAACAAGGCTGCAACGCCGCTGTTTCAGACCTGGTCATAACCAAGACTTTTCAGCGCACGCTCATCATCAGACCAGCCTGATTTTACCTTTACCCAGGTTGTCAGCATCACCCGGGTACCCAGCAGTTTTTCCATATCTCTGCGTGCATCGGAACCTATCTGTTTCAACCGCACACCCTTCCCGCCAATGACTATGGCTTTCTGACTCTCTCTTTCGACATAAATCGTGGCGTCAATTTGTGTCACTTCTCCTTCGATGACAAATCGATCAACCTGAATAGTGACCGAATAGGGTAGCTCTTTACCCAGTTGTCGCATCAGTTTCTCACGAACGATTTCCGATACCAGAAATCGTTCACTGCGATCTGTAATCTGATCTTTTGGAAAATAGAAGGGACCCGGAGGTAGCAGACCACCGATGATATCTTCCAGACGACTGACGTTTTCTCCGGTGACTGCCGATATGGGGATGACATCAGCTTTCGGGAATCGTGACTGCAAGTTGGCCAGAACAGGAAGCAATTCTTCCTTGTTGTCCAGTTGATCAATTTTGTTGATGGCGATGATCAACTTGCCGTCCAGGTCAGCCAGCAGAGCATCTGCGACAATTTGATCATCGGATGTCCAGGCGGTCCGGTCTACGATAAACACAGCAAGATCAACATCACTGATGACACTTAATGCACTGCGATTCATATACCGGTTGATTGCCCGCTGTTCCTGACCATGTATACCGGGCGTATCAACGTACAGAATCTGATGATCAGCCAGAGTCCTGATACCCAGAAGCTGATGACGCGTGGTTTGTGGCTTCCTTGATGTAATACTGACTTTTTGACCAAGAATTCTGTTCAGCAGAGTCGACTTGCCAACATTGGGTCGCCCCAGAATTGCCACATATCCACATCGTTGAGTCGTCACCCTGAATCCTTACTGGTGATACCCAGTAAATCCAGCGCCCGGCCGGCAGCGATCTGTTCCGCGATTCGACGACTCGTACCTTCTCCTATCGCCTTTTCCCGCAAGAGACTGGATTGGCATTCGACGGTAAACATCTGTTCATGAGACCTGCCCTTGCTGCCGACAACAGAGTACCGGGGTAATTCCTCGCCGATACTCTGCAGATATTCCTGTAATCTGGACTTGGCATCTATCTGGGAGTTTTCAAGAGACAGTTCACTCATCCGACTCTTGTACCAGATAAGGATCTGATTCCGGGTAAGTTCCAAACCACCATCCATGAATACCGCCCCGATAATGGCCTCCATTGTGTCCGATAGAGTTGATTCCCGATCAAATCCGCCGCTTTTCATTTCGCCGCGACCCAGAATCATGGTATTCCTGATTGAGAATTCCCTGGCAATTTCAGCCAGGGTTGAACGTCTCACCATCTGGGCCCGTAAACGGCTGAGTTGCCCCTCGGAGGCTTCGGGGAACTGATCATAAAGGGCGCAGGCTATGACACAATTAAGGATTGCATCACCCAGAAACTCCAGGCGTTCGTTGTTGAACGATCCGTAACTGCGATGCGTTAAAGATTGTTTGAGGTGATTGGTATCCTGAAACCGGTAACCGATCAGTTCCTGTAATTGGTCCAGTTCCTTTTCGATCTTAACCATTGTGCCTCTGGTTTCTCAGTGGCATTTTCAGCGCAGCGCTGCTGCCATGAATGATTCTATAGTATCCAGCGATTCTGGGATATCACCGGTAACTTCCATCCCGGGTCTTTGTGCAGCCAGACCGCTACAGCCTTACCCACTATATTCTCTTCCGCCACCAATCCCCAATACCGGCTGTCACTGCTGTGATCACGATTATCACCCATCATGAAGTAATAGCCTTCGGGAATCTCCCATTCCAATACTCGTGCATCCTTGAATGGATTTCGATGGATCAGGTGTTCCACCTCACCGAGTTCTTCTCTATAAACAAGGTATTTCGGACCCAAGGGTGGAACCTGCTCAACAAATACCTGGGATTGCTGCTCATCGTTAATATACAGTTGCTTGTTCTGGTATCGAACTATGTCTCCCGGAATACCCACTACCCGTTTGATGAAGTACTCATCTTCATGAGGTGGTATGAACACCATGACTTCACCATTTTTTGGATCATCCACCGATAAAATCAGGCTACTCAAAACCGGCAGACGAAGCCCGTAGACATACTTGTTAACCAGGATAAAATCACCAACTTTCAATGTCGGGATCATTGAGCCAGTAGGAATCTGAAATGGTTCAAACAAAAAAGACCTCAAAACAAGAACGATCAACAATACCGGAAAGAAAGATATTGAATACTCTACGACAAGGGGTACCCGAAGCTCTGCTTTAGCCTCTACTGCCACGTTTTCAGGGATATCTGCCGCAATCTGCTCCCGTTTGTTCCTTAAAAGGAAAATGTCGATCAGCCAGATAAGTCCGGTAATCAGCGTACCCAATACAAGTATCAGTGGAAAATCAAAACTCATCTACTTATCCACCTTCAATACGGCAAGGAACGCCTCCTGGGGGATCTCCACACTACCAAGTTGCTTCATTCGTTTCTTACCTTTTTTTTGTTTTTCCAGTAGTTTTTTCTTCCGGGTGACATCACCACCATAACACTTTGCGGTCACGTTTTTCCGTAATGCCTTGACGGTTTGACGTGTGATAATCTGACTGCCGATCGCCGCCTGAATCGCAACATCAAATAATTGTCGGGGGATGAGCTCCTTCATTTTCCTGGTAAGAGCAAGTCCTTTAGATCTCGCATCATCGCGATGAACGATCAGTGCCAGGGCATCTACGCGATCTCCGTTAATCAGCACATCAAGCCGAACCAGTCTGGATGCCTGAAATTTGATGAAGCCATAATCCAGCGAAGCATATCCACGAGAAACTGATTTCAATTTGTCAAAAAAATCCAGAACAACCTCGTTCATCGGCAACTCACAGGAAATGGATACCTGGTTACCGACGAACTGCATGTCTTTCTGGATACCTCTGCGGTCCATGCAAAGGGTCATTACGTTACCCAGGTACTCCGAAGGCACCAGTATATTGGCCAGGACAATTGGCTCGCGCATCTCCTCAATCGTCGACAGGTCAGGGAGTTGTGATGGATTGTCTATCCGGATAATGGCGCCGTTTCTGGTGACAATTTCATACTCTACGGTAGGCGCCGATGTGATCAGGTCCAGGTTGTATTCGCGTTCCAGTCTCTCCTGAACTATCTCCATATGCAGCATACCCAGAAATCCGCAACGGAAGCCGCTACCCAGTGCGTTGGAATTCTCGGGCTCATACATCAGGGCAGCATCATTCAGGGTAAGCTTTTCCAGCGCGTCCCGGAAATTATTGAATTCATCGGTACTGGCGGTAAACATACCGGCATAAACCTGTGGCTTAACCCTCTCGAATCCAGGCAATGGCGGTATCTGCGAGTTTGCCTGGGCTATTGTATCTCCTACCGGAGCTCCTTTTACATCCTTGATACCGGCGACTACAAACCCAACTTCGCCAGCTTGCAACACGCTGGTTTCCTTCCTGTGAGGTGTAAACACTCCCACTGAATCAACCTGGTGTACCTTACCGATCGACCTGGCCACTATTTTGTCGTTAACCGATATGCAGCCATGGACGACTCGAACCAGGGATACCACACCCAGATAGTTATCAAACCATGAATCGATGATCAAAGCCTGCAGTTCACCATCCCGCTGATCTTCCGGAGGAGGAATAACCTGGATAATGGTTTCCAGTAATTCCTGGATGCCGGTACCGTGTTTTGCACTTACCTGAACCGCAGCCGAAGCATCAATGCCAATGATTTCCTCGATTTCCTGGCATACACGGTCCGGGTCCGCCTGTGGCAAATCGATTTTGTTCAGAACCGGCAACACCTCCAGCCCCTGTTCCACGGCTGTATAACAGTTGGCTACCGACTGGGCTTCTACACCCTGGGCAGCATCAACAATCAGCAAGGCGCCCTCACAGGCGGCCATGGACCGGGATACTTCATAGGTGAAGTCCACATGACCGGGTGTGTCGATAATATTGAGTTGATATGAATGACCATCCTGTGCATCGTACATCAAGGTAACACTCTGGGCCTTGATGGTAATACCCCTCTCCCGCTCAATGTCCATCGAATCAAGAACCTGCGCTTCCATTTCACGGTCTGTCAGGCCGCCGCACAGATGGATAAACCGATCTGCAAGCGTAGACTTGCCATGATCAATGTGGGCAATGATGGAGAAATTACGAATGTACTTTGGATCAACCAATGTAGAGGCGCAAGAGCCCTGCAGTCTGACTGAAAGGGCGATTATACGCTAATCGCCCAGGACTGATGTAATAATTGACAACTTGAGTCAGGGCACTACTCCGGTATTTTAAGGGCCCGATGGCTGGGCATCCCGTCCCTGACGATCAGTACCGGAATGGCAACATTGGTGGGCAGATCTTTTACCAGGTCTTCAAACTGCTCCCGGTTATGTACCGCTTTCCTGCCCAGGATTGTAATAACATCGCCCGGTAAAAGTCCCGCCTTCATTGCCGGACCTTCTGTAATCCGTTGCACCAACACCCCTTCATTGCCCTGATGAGATCGATCAGTCTCTTTCAGATCAACAACTTGAATGCCCAGACGATTCCAGGATGTTTTTTCGGAACCACTGCTTCTGAATCGTTGTCGATCTTCTCTTTCCGGCAGGGCGCCAATCTTCATAGTCAGTTTGACCTTTTCGCCGTCACGAAATACGACCAGCTCCGCTTCGGATTCCGCCTGGGTACGACCAACCACCAGCGGCAGATCCAGAGACAAGTCGATAGGTTGACCATTGAATTCAACGATGACATCGCCGACCTGCAATCCACCTTTCGCGGCGGGACCATCCGGTAATATCTTGTTGATCAATGCCCCTTCCGGTCTGTCCATACCGAAGGACTCGGCAAGGTCCCTGTTTACGCCCTGAATGATAACGCCCAGATACCCCCGGGAAACGCTACCTTTCTCCTTGAGTTGCTGCACAACCTCCATGGCCACATCAACCGGTATCGCAAATGAGAGTCCCAGGAATCCACCGGAGCGGGTCAAAATCTGGCTGTTAATACCAACCACCCTGCCTTCAAGATCAAACAGTGGACCACCGGAATTCCCGGGGTTAATAGCGACATCGCTCTGAATGTAGGGTACGTAATTATCGTTATACATACCGGGCAGGCTCCTGCCTTTGGCGCTGACAATACCCGCCGTAACGGAATGTTCAAAACCGAATGGCGAACCAATGGCTACGACCCATTCTCCGACCTGGAGATCTGCAGAACTGCCGATTTCCACAGTTGGCAGATCTTCCGCGTCAATTTTCAACAAAGCGAGGTCTGACAATTCATCTTTGCCAACCACTTCGGCCAATAGCTCTCTTCGATCACTCAAGGCGACGATAATTTCATCTGCGTTATCGACTACGTGATTGTTTGTAAGAATATATCCATCGCTGGAAATAATAAATCCGGAACCCATGGAAGGAGCAGGGGTGGGTTCCCGCTGTCCTGGTATTTCACGGAAGAAACGCCTGAAAAATTCAGGCATTTCTTCTTCGGACAGTTGATCATTTTGACGGGATCTATTATCCCGGAACCTTTTAGCGCTGATATTGACCACTGTTGACGATGTTTTTTTAACCAGACTGGTAAATTCGGGTAATTCCGCCCGTCCAGGGGCGCTCATCACCATCATTGCGATGCTGGCCAGAATGACTGGAATCTTACCCATTATCAGTATCCTTAATCTGTATCCGTGAAAAATCCTGCCGTCTGCAGAATACTGCTCCGACTAAAAACCCGGCTATTGCTCCGATCATCTGCCCGCCATCCCCAGCGTCGAATATCATCGCTATTACGCTGCCCGTGACAAAACCCATCAATGGCAGCAACAGAGAATTCGATGCAAGCAGGAGTTGATTTCCCACTGTCACCGACAGCGACACCACATCCCCCGTAACACTGGTCATTGGTATATTAACAAGGGTTGATCGAGGCTCGTTACAGCCTCGACATCCAGTACAGGACGTATCCGCTGTCTCTATAATAGCGAAACCATCCACTTCTCCTGTAACGCTGCCTTTAATCAGCATATCTCACCGAGTCGCATATCGAGTGACCTGAACTATGGTCATGTACCCGCTACCAGCACAATACTTGCTGCCTCTGTCGGAATATGCGGATTAATCGTCCGATTGCAAGCGAGAAGCGGCAAAGAAACCAGAAATCAGGCATGAATTCAGTATACATCAGTGAAAAGCGGACGTTGCTGGAATTAGAAGATTGCCGGCTCCACGGATTCTGCAACCCTGCGCGCCATGTTGACTGGCACCTCGCCTACTACGGTAATCTGTCCCTGGGCATTCTTCAGACGCCTGGTAATGACTGTTGTGGCGCCATGGGAGGTAGTCATATCAGGAAGAGATGCTGTCCCGGTCTGTTCAACAAATACCGACAATGTCGCCAGTCCATCCGTAAAGTGCAGGAGATTGGATTGGCGGCTGTACATGGGTTTAAAACCATCAGGCAGCCAGGAAACACGCCAGACTGGTCTGCTCGTTTGCTGTTCGGCTACCTCGGAGATAACCGGTGACAACTGATGCAAGGCTGCGGTATCGCCAAAAGAACTTTTCAACATGGCTGTATCGATCAGTTGGCCGATCTGAATCGATGAGAATTGAAACAATTCCAGAACCCGATTACGGTCCACCAGTTGTGACTGCAATAACAGCCCTGTTTCTTCGTCCAGCCATAACCGGTAACCAAATCGATTATCATGCCGGGGAGTGATCTTTAATTTGACAGCAGTCCGGCCTGCGATTCTTTCCTTCCCATGCAGACTGAATCGATACAAGTCCTGGGATGTCACAAGATTGTCGTTGAATGCAGTACTGAAAGGACCCAGTGGTAAATTGTGATCAAAAACAGCGTTCTGAGGGTCCGGGTGATAACACACCAGTTCATTGTCACGGCGAACTATCTCACGTTCTTCGCCATTCTGGTAAACCAGACGTTCCAGTTCCTGACCATCCTTGAATTGGTGAGTAACCTGAATGGATTCAAACTGGGAACCACGCATGTAGATGAATGTACCCTGATAGTCCTGTTCATGTAACGCCACGCCCATCCTGTTGAGCCAATGGGTGGCATCATCCGCATGACATACACCAGTGCCCAGGCTGAGAAGCAGGGCGCCAATGGAACCCAGGTAAAAAATCTTCATTTACCTGGAGGATAATTGACCAGATGTGTATTACCCTTAAGTCGGGTCATCCGGTCGTGTTTATTGAGGTATTCCCGTAACAATTTCTGTTTCTCTTCGTCAAGTTCCCGAAGTTCAGGTTCAGGTTCTACGGGTTGTGTATCGACATTTTGTGCTATCGTCGGGGTGTTGGTAGATATATTGTCTGGTAAGGGTTCTGTTCCGTTGTTGAAGACGATGCCAACAGTCATCAGCAGAGTGGCGGCAACTGCCAGTCCTGCAACGGGTTTCAGCCAGTTACGATGAGAAGGACTGTCAATAGTGAAGGTTTCCTCTTCATCGATGGCATCACTGATTCGCTGGAATAATTTCATTTGCTGATCAACACCAGGAATTCGCTGTCCTTTATTGGAAGGATTCCTGTGAACACTGCGAATCTGCTGGTAGATAAAAAATGTCTTTTTAAGATCCTGTTCGGAATCCAGATTACGAAGCAGACGATGAACCTCTATTTCTGAAGCTTCGTCATCTATGAGCGCCGACACGGACTCTTTCAGTTTACCTGACACATTTAATCCTCTAACCGTTGGAATGCAGGTTTTATTGACCAAACCCGGAAATCTTCTTTACAATCGCTTCCCGCGCCCGGAATATTCTAGACCTGACGGTACCTACCGGACATTCCATTACACCTGCAATATCTTCGTAACTCAAGCCCTCAAAATCGCGTAGAGTAACCGCTACCTTCAATTCTTCAGGCAAGTCATCAATTGCACGATATATTAAATCTTCCAGTTCCCTAGTCACCAGTATTTGTTCTGGTGACTCCATATCTCTTAGGACAGCAGAATTGTCCTGAAATTCCCCTTCATCTACATCAATATCCGTATCCGGAGGTCGTCTGGACTTTGACACCAGAAAATTCTTGGATGTATTGATGGCAATCCGATATAGCCATGTGTAAAACGCACTTTCACCACGAAATCCGGATATGGCCCGATAGGCTTTTATAAATGTTTCCTGGGTCACATCCAGTACTTCGTCCTGGTCATTGATGTATCGACTTACCAGACCGGTAATTTTATGCTGATATTTCAGTTGCAGAATATCGAATGCTCTTTTATCGCCGCGTTTAACCCTTTCTACCAACTGTTGATCGGACGGCTCCCTGGTAGTCACCTGAATTTCCTTTTACCCCGGTCACGACCAGGAATTAATTTCATGCTGAGAAAGGTACTAATGATAACAAATCATACCCCTTAAAAGATTGCTGAATGCTGAATCGTTGACAGAATTGAAAAGTCAGTGGCAAAGCAGGACATGAATCAATATTCTTACTAACCCCTGGGATCACTGAAACCATGTCAACACGGAATTATGATGTTCTGATTATCGGCAGCGGCGCTGCTGGAATGACCCTGGCTCTTAAACTGGCACGGGATTACCGTGTTGCCATATTAAGCAAAGACGAGCCAAACGAGGGGTCAACCTGGTATGCCCAGGGCGGTGTAGCCGCCGTGCTGGATGAATCCGACACTATCGACTCGCATATTGAGGATACCCTGCAGGCGGGTGCGGGTCTCTGCCACAAAGATGTTGTTCAGTTTACCGTAGAGCACAGCGTGGAAATCATTCGCTGGCTCGTTGAACTTGGTGTCGAGTTTGATACCGAAATCAATGCTGAAGGAGATAACAATTTTCATCTGACCAGAGAAGGTGGGCACAGTCATCGCCGGATTATCCATGTCGCGGATGCAACCGGCAGGGAGATTGCACTAAAACTGTATGAACAACTGCAGACTTGTGCAAATGTCGATTTCTTCAAGCAGTATGTTGCCGTAGACCTCATTACGGAACACAAGGTCGGTCACAAAGGTAATCTGTGCCTGGGTGCTTATGTACTCAATCAGGATTCTCACCAGGTGGAACTATTCCGGGCGCGATACGTCATACTTGCCACCGGGGGTGCAAGCAAGGTCTATCTGTACACCAGTAATCCGGATACTGCATCAGGCGATGGCATTGCCATGGCCTGGCGTGCGGGGTGTCGAGTCGGCAACCTCGAATTCAACCAGTTTCATCCAACCTGTCTGTATCATCCGGAAGCCCGTAATTTTCTTCTTACAGAGGCACTCCGGGGTGAAGGCGCCAAATTGATTTTGCCCGATGGCAGCCGGTTTATGACCCGGTTTGACAAAAGGGGGGAATTGGCTCCCCGGGACATCGTCGCCCGTGCAATTGATCACGAGATGAAACGACTGGGATGTGATTGTGTGTATCTGGATATCAGTTACAGGGATGCTGATTTCATCACATCACACTTCCCGAATATCTACGCCCGCTGTCTGGAACTCGGTATAGATATCACAAAACAACCTGCCCCTGTCGTCCCGGCAGCGCACTATACCTGCGGCGGCATTGTCACAGATATGAACGGCCTGACAGACCTGCCCAATCTGTATGCTATCGGTGAAGCGAGTTTTACCGGTCTGCACGGCGCTAACAGAATGGCCAGCAATTCCCTGCTTGAATGTATGGTATTTGCGAGTGCCGCCGCCAGTCATATTCAGCAGCAGGGTAAATCCTTAATGCCGGATGTGGCAATTCCCCCATGGGATGAATCACAAGTGACCAACTCGGACGAAGATGTGGTCATCTCGCACAACTGGGATGAACTGCGTCACTTCATGTGGGACTACGTCGGTATTGTCCGGACCGACAAACGGCTGCAACGGGCACGCCGGCGGGTACAACTACTGCATCAGGAAGTCACTGAATATTACAGCAACTATCACATCAGCAATGACCTTCTGGAACTGCGCAATCTCATTACCGTTGCAGATTTAATCATCCAGAGCGCAATCAGACGCAAGGAAAGCCGGGGGCTGCATTTTACTTTGGATTATCCCGACCTTGAGCCGGAGGCGGTAGATACGATTCTGGTACCACCCGGATACGGGTAAGCCCGGGTCGTATGATTCATCCGGTTAAGGCTTAAGACCTGGTCCAGGCTCAGGATGAAGAATCTGCCTTGAATCCGCGCATTCTGAAAAATACACGTCCCAATCGATGCTGTTCAGCATCCACTGAATCTGTAAACAACGGCACCGGGTACCTGCGACCTTTTCTGTCAGCATAATTCATAACGATCAGAAAGTTGGTGACGACAACTTCGCCAGTCAGTGTGACGGTTATCGTGTTTCCGGACCGTAGTTGCAGTTGCCACACGGGTTGTCGATAACGGACACCAACCACGGCGTTTGCACTCCTGAGCAGTATGAAACGATACATTGTAAAAATGAGTGAAGAAATGACTGCCACTATGCAGGCGCTCTGACCGTACCAGGGGAGTGCCGAGATCGTAATACCCCATAGCGCCGAGACATGCAGCAGAATATTGAGGACAGCGAGCGACTTGGACACCCGGATATCGAAGTCAAGTACAGACTTGTTGAATTCAGTCATTCTCTGGTTGCACCCGGTGCAATATCATGCACACCAGTGTCCTCAATTCAGGATCATCCGGTTGACCCCGGCGACTGAACCAGATCATCAAATCCGGATCATCCAGTTCCAGTAATCTTATAAAGGCTTGTTGCAACTCTCGAGGTAATGCTACAAACATTTCATCAAAAAAAGGCACAAGCAGAAGATCCAGTTCCAGCATTCCGCGCCTTGATCGCCACCGCAACCGGTTCAGTTCAATGTCTGAGTACAATCCATGCACCTCAATTTTGTTCTTTGTTACCTGATATCACAGCATATAGCCACTGGAAATAATCCGGATACAAGGAGGCTGTCCGAGAACTGCGACCGTAACGAGGGCGAGACTGATTGAGTCATATTTTTTGGTTATTTGAGGCAAATATTGTACATATTAAACGAAAATAAGCGGAAAATATGGCCAATCAGGCTTGTCCGCAGTAGGTCAGTCTGTTCTCGGACATGCCAGGAGGCTGCCCGGGAACTGCGACCGTAGCGAGGGCGAGACTGATTGAGTCATATTTTTTGGTTATTTGAGGCAAATATTGGACATATTGAACGAAAATAAGCGGAAATAATCCGGATACAAGTGTACTTGAAGTTATTGAATAATTTGTGATCTATTGAAACACGTCTGTAGAATACAGGTATGAAAAACGTAATCAGACTATCCCAATTCGGATTTCTGGCCGTCAGAGGCAAAGACGCCAGGCCTTTCATGCAGGGTTATACCACCTGTGATGTGGAACAGCTGTCGGATACAGGAAATATTGGTGCAATCTGCAACCTGCAGGGCCGCATGATCACCAATTTCAGAATTGCGGACATTGAAGATGGTTTGCTGTTACGCATGCACCGCAGTCGGGTGCAGGACGCCATGACCTTCCTGTCCAAATATATCGTTTTTTCCAAAGCAGAATTGGTCGATGCCAGCGGACAATGGCAATGTTTTGGTTTGATCAGTGACAATGACCCCCCTGGTCCGGGCCAGATTCAGCAGCAGGTCAACAGTGACCGGTTTGAACTCTGGAGTCAGGACGACATCGGTGAAGCAACGTCGGATGCAGCAGTCTGGCAGGAACTTGATTGCCGGGAAGGACTCGCCTGGGTTCAGGACATTACCGCAAACATTTATCTTCCGCAGATGTTCAATCTGCATAATCTTGGGGGCGTTGATTTCGCAAAAGGCTGCTACCTTGGCCAGGAAATTGTCGCCCGGGCACATTATCGGGGTACTCTGAAGCGCCAACTTCATCACGGTTTGTCACCGGCGGCTATACAGGTCGGCGCCGATTTGCTGCGAGAAGATGGCAGGAATATCGGGCAGGTGGTTGCTGCTGCACCTTCCACCGCCACGCAGTTGGATTCCTGGGAAGTTCTGGCAGTCCTGCAAAATCCCGGCGAGAGTTCGGTATCCGTGCAGTCAGGTAATGGACAATCATTGGAATTCTCACCGTTCTAAATTCCTGGGACCGTAACGATTGCAGTCATCCTGCACAATGTAGAGCCAACGCACATGAAAAATTTTTGTCGCGGACAGCAGCTACCATGATCGTTCTGGTGATCGCTGTATTCTGTTTCGTCTTCTTTTGACCACGCCCACCGTTAACCACTGAGCCGGAATTAATCGATCTATACCCAGTCTATCGGGGTCATCCCATGTGCTGACAGAAATTCGTTAGCCCTGGAGAAGTGGCGGCAACCGAAGAATCCACGATGGGCCGATAACGGGGATGGGTGCGATGACTGCAGGACCAGGTGTCTGGACTGGTCTATCATGCTGCCCTTCTTCTGTGCATGGCTTCCCCAGAGGAGAAATACGCAGGGTTGGGACCGATGAGACAATACTTCGATAATCCTGTCGGTAAAAGACTCCCACCCTTTGCCCTGGTGTGATCCGGCCCGATATCTTTCTACCGTCAGCACACTGTTGAGCAAAAGCACACCCTGTTCCGCCCATCGGGTCAGGCACCCGTGAGGAAATTTGTCCGGTACACCGAGATCATCACTGATTTCCTTGAATATGTTAATCAATGACGGGGGAGGTGAAACACCCTCACGAACCGAAAAACACAAGCCGTGAGCCTGACCAGGGCCATGGTAGGGATCCTGTCCGAGAATAACGACCTTGACCCTGTCGAGGGGTGTTGTATTCAGCGCTGCGAAGTACTCTGACCCCCTGGGATAGATGACCTTTCCCCGGGATTTCTCCTCAACCAGAAATGATCGCAGCGATTGCATGTAGGGCTGTTCAAACTCCACCTGCAACTGATCAAGCCAGGACTCGTCGAGTTGAATGGTTTTCCCTGCCATCTGTCTTGCCCGATAAACGAAACACAATCAGTGTTTCAGACGCATATGGGGAAACAGTACCACATCTCTTATTGAGGGTGAATCCGTCAACAGCATCACCAACCGGTCTATACCAATCCCTTCACCCGCGGTAGGCGGTAAACCGAATTCCAGTGCTGTAATGTAGTCTTCGTCGAAATACATGGCTTCGTCGTCGCCGGATTCCCGGGCCATAACCTGCTGTTTGAATCTTTCCGCCTGATCCTCCGAATCATTCAATTCGGAAAAGCCGTTTGCAATCTCCTTGCCCATAATGAACAGTTCAAAACGATCCGTCATCTCCGGCGCACGATCACTGCGCCGGGCCAGTGGCGATACTTCTGTGGGATACCCTGTGATGAATAGAGGTTGTTCAATTTTCTCCTCCACCAGTGCCTCGAACATATCCATCAGCAATTTACCTTCACCCTGGCCGGGCAGAATGTCGACACCGGCAGCGCGGGCTGTTTTTTCCATGCCTTGCCGACTCGCCAGATCCGCTGGGAAAATACGGGGGTTGAACTCCAGAATTGACTCTTTGAGAGTACTCCGTTTGAACGGCTGACTGAAATCAAGAGTCGTTCCCTGGTAATTGAAACGGGTGCTTCCCAGGACGGATTGTGCAAGCTCGCGAAACAAATCCTCAGTCAAGTCCATCAGGTCTTTGTAGTCCAAATATGCCTGGTAGAACTCAAGCATTGTGAACTCCGGACTGTGTCTTGCGGACATACCCTCGTTACGGAAATTCCGGTTAATCTCAAATACCCTTTCGAATCCGCCAACGACCAGACGTTTCAGATTCAGTTCCGGTGCTACCCGCAAATACATATCCACATCCAATGCGTTGTAGTGCGTAACAAACGGCGCGGCGGTGGCTCCTCCCGGGGTTGATTGCATCATCGGAGTTTCAACTTCCATGTATGACCGCTCAATGAAGTATTGGCGAATAGCATTGATGATCCTGGCACGCCTGATAAAAACGTTTCGGCTGTCCTGATTGACCATGAGGTCCAGGTATCGCTGTCGATAGCGGGTTTCCGTATCCGTCAGTCCCTTGTGTTTTTCCGGCAGCGGCCGCAAACACTTGGTCAGGAGGTGGATTTTATCCACGCTGACAGACAACTCGCCCTTGTTGGTGCGCATCACAGTACCTGTGGCGCCGATGATGTCTCCAATATCCCAGCGTTTGAAATCTGCGTATACATCTTTGCCGATCATGTCCTGACGAATATAGAGCTGAATCTGTCCGGTCATGTCCTGCAGGGTGATAAAACTGGCCCTGCCCATCAGCCGGCGCAATACAACCCGACCCGTCACAGCGGTCCTGATGTTCTGTTCGACCAGAAATTCCTTCGTACCGTCACCGTAAGCCTCATGCAGTTCTGCAGACAAGTGCTGACGGCGAAAATCGTTGGGGAACGCATTGCCTTTCTGACGCAGTTCCGCCAGGTATGCCCTGCGTAATGCAATTATCCGGTTTTCTTCATTATTATTTTTTGACATGGTCGTTTTACATGAGTGTCAGGCTACAGTCCCTGCTTGAGGCTTGCTTCAATAAACAGGTCCAGACCCCCATCGAGTACTGACTGGGTATCCGTAGTCTCCGTGTTGGTTCGCAAATCCTTGATTCTCGCACTGTCAAGGACATAGGATCTTATCTGACTGCCCCAACTGATGTCGGATTTATTTTCTTCTATCTCCTTCATTTCAGCACGGCGCTTCATGTCCTCTTCTTCATACAGTCTCGCCTTCAGTTGTTTGATCGCCTGGTCCTTGTTCTGATGCTGGGAGCGCTGATTCTGACACTGCACGACAATACCGGTAGGGATATGTGTCAAACGGATGGCAGAGTCGGTTTTATTGACATGCTGACCTCCGGCGCCGCTGGCCCGATAAGTATCAATGCGAACCTGCGACAAATCCAGTTCTACTTCGATATCGTCGTCCAGTTCCGGGGATATGAAAACTGAGGCGAATGATGTGTGGCGTCGATTCCCGGAATCAAATGGCGACTTGCGCACCAGACGGTGTACCCCGGTTTCTGTCCGCAACCAGCCAAAAGCATATTCACCTGTAAAACGAATTGTTGCGCCCTTGATACCGGCAACGTCACCCATCGATTCCTCCATGATCTCGGTGACAAACCCGTGACTCTCACCCCAGCGCAGATACATGCGCAGCAACATCTCTGCCCAGTCCTGGGCCTCCGTGCCACCGGAACCTGACTGAATATCCATATACGCATTGCGGGAGTCCATTTCACCCGGGAACATGCGCTGGAATTCCAGGGTTGCCAGTCGTTTACCCAGAACTTCAAGGTCAGCGGTTGCTTCCGTCAGAAGCGCTGTGTCTTCTTCCTCTCCCGCGAGTTCGACGAGGTCCTGAATATCGTTCAATCCTGAGTCCAGAGAATCAATGACGAGGACGATTGACTCAAGGGAAGACCTTTCTTTGCCTAACCTCCGTGCATTTTCCAGATTATCCCATACCCGCGCATCGGCAAGTTCAAGATCGACCTCCGTCAGACGTTCCTTCTTGTTGTCATAGTCAAAGATAACCTCTAAGAATGTCCGTGCGTTCCATGCAATCCCTGACTTTTGTTATCAGTGGGTTGATCTCCAACATTGGTCTGACTCCTGGTAAATGAGCGGCATTCTACTACACATCAGAGGAGAGATAACAGGCAGGACTGCCGGTCATAAAACCCATCATGGTGACGATGCAATCCCGTAGCACACTGGGAGGCTGTCCGAGAACAGACTGACCTACTGCGGACAAGCCTCCTAGGTGCGTGTCCGAGAATAGCTCAATCAATGGTATAATCTATCCAACAATAGAATCCAGAGATTACTGTAAATGTCCGGTCCCTTCAAATCCGACCCGGTTGATGCTGTCCAGCGTCAACTGTTTCCAGGCAACGTCTTTGACCTGCTGCCGACTGAGCATGATTGCTACCTTTTTCATGATCTTTTTCAGCAACTCGATACGAGCAGTATTGAATCGCAGTATAGCCCCCTGGGCCAACGCGCCTATCATCCGAGGAAGCTCGTGAGCATTCTGATTTACGGCTACAGTCACGGGGTATTCAGTTCCCGCCAATTGGAAAAGCGTTGCAACGAAGATCTGTCATTTATGTACATCGCGGGTAAGGCTTGCCCTAACTTTCGTGTGTTAAGTGATTTTCGCAAGGATCATGCGGCATTTTTTCAGGAATGTTTTATGCAGACCGTCAAGCTGGCGATGGAGATGAAGCTGGTCTCCCTGGGGCATGTCAGTCTTGATGGTTCCAAATTTAAAGCCAACAGTTCCAAGCACAAAGCCATGACTTATAAGTGCCTGCAAGAAAAGGAGCAGGCACTGTGTGTCGAGGTTGAGGCCCTGGTGCAACAGGCCAATGCCTGTGATGCCGAGGAAGACGCGGCCTATCAGGACAAGACCGGCTATGAACTACCTGCCGACCTGGCCTTTAAGCAGCAGCGGCAGAAGACGATCACAGCGGCGAAGGAAGCACTGGAAGCCCGCGAAGAAGCGCTGCATCCAGGCGAGCCCATTGATGCTAAAAAGCAAATCAGCTTTGCTGATACAGAAGCTCGTATCATGGGTAAGAAAGGCGATTTTGACTATCGTTACAATGGCCAGATCAGTGTCGACAGCGATAATCAAGTGATCACCGGACAACACGTTAGCCAGAACGCCAACGATAAACAGGAAGTGCAAGAGGGGCTGGACAGTATTGCACAAAGCACCGGGCAGTTACCGGAGAAAATGAGTCTGGACAATGGTTATCAGTCGGGCAGCAATCTTGAAGCGTTGGAACAGGCTGGGATTGATGCTTATGTTGCGGTTGACCGAGGGGAAAAAAGCCATAGCGAGCCACTGGCTGAGTCGACGCGCGCACTGTGCAAAGCAGATTTTAGCTATGATGAACAAGCCGATTGCTTTCATTGTCCGGGTGGGCAACGCCTGGAGTTGAAGTACGAAGGTAAAGACGGTAACAGGTGTTATCAGGCAGAGGCTGCTGTTTGTGGTCGTTGCCCCTATTATGCTCGCTGCTGTAAATCCAGGCAGGGAGCAGGACGGACGATCACCACGGACAGTCATGAAGGTTTACGCCGGAACATGACAAAGCGCATGGAACAGGCAGACTCAAAGGCGATTTACAAGCGGCGCAAAGTGATTGTTGAGCCGGTATTTGGTCATATCAAGAACGGCGGCTTTCGTCGGTTCAGTGTGCGGGGTAAAGATAAAGTGGCAGGAGAATTTTCATTAGTCTGCGCGGCTCACAATATGAAAAAAATGGTGCGCGCAATAATGACGGGATCAGTGTGTCCGGAATTTGGAAATACGTCGTACCAAAGGGGTTAAAACAGGAAAAAACAAGAAAAAACAGGATTTAGAGCATGAAAATGCGAAACTGCAGGTGCCTTTTGACCAAATAATAACCAATTAACGACTACGTATAAAAACCAGCTTCCAAAATACAATGGAGCGACAGGATACCTGCGATTAAACACGAGTTCTCGGACACGCACCTAGTCAAGGCGAGTTCAGGTCCGTAGACTCCACTATCAGTTGCACTGATTCCATACCTCGATAGCGATTGATATCAAGTCGGTAGGCAAGGCGCAGTTTCCGATGATCCAGAAGAGTCGGATGGTTGAAGGCAATGGCTTCGATTATCTTCAGACCCTTCTCTGGAAGCAGTTTCATCTTCAAATGAAGAGAACCCACGATACGTTGTTCAACCACTTCGAATACACCGTCAAAGACCGGTTCCGGAAATCCTTGCCCCCAGGGCGCTGCCTCAATCACCGTTTTCACCAGATCAAGATCCAGTTCCTCCCCAATCTCACCATCGCTGACCAGGACATTATCCAGATCCTCTTCTGATAGCCATCGCTTTACTTCAAGGTCGAATTCATCAGTAAAATGATCCAGGTTAGCGCTGTCGAGACTGAGCCCCGCCGCCATGGCATGGCCACCGAATTTCTTCAATAACCCCGGATTCCGGGTCGCGATGGCATCCAGGGAGTCTCGGATATGCAAACCCTGAATGGACCTTGCGGAACCCTTGAGTTCACCTTCTGACGCATCTGCAAAGGCAATGACGGGTCGATGTATTTTGTCCTTGATACGGGAGGCAATAATTCCAACGATTCCTTCATGCCACTGCGGATGATAAAGACATACGCCGACTCGACCTGGATCAACTTCCGTATTCAGTGCCGATTCTGCCTGCTCTTTCATCTTGAGTTCGATTTCCTTACGTTCCCGATTGATCGCAGCGAGCTCTCCCGCTAGTTTTGCAGCCCTCCGGGCGCCAGCCAGCAAACATTCAATACCAATGGACATATCCTGAAGACGACCTGCCGCATTGAGCCGCGGTCCAACACCAAAAGCCAGATCCCTGGTTGTCGCAGTACGATGATCTGTCCCTGAACTGTTCAACAAGGCGATGATGCCGGGCCGGGCGCGACCGGCACGAATCCGACGAATGCCTGCGTTGACAAGTATCCGGTTATTTTTATCCAGTGGCACCACATCCGCGATGGTGCCGAGTGCAACAAGATCAAGATAATCGGCCAGCCTGGGCACCCTGATAGCGGCCATGGCAAACCAGTTAGCCTTCCGTAAATGCTGGCGCAACGCCGACAGTAGATAGAACGCAACACCAACTCCAGCCAGTGCTTTACTGGCAAATTGACATCCGGGCTGGTTGGGATTGACGATGGCATTCGCTTCCGGCAATTTCTCACCAGCAAGATGGTGGTCCGTAATCAGCACCTTGATACCCAGTTGCCGGGCGAACCTGACGCCTTCAATACTGGAAATACCATTATCTACCGTCACGATCAGCGCCGGCTTGAACTGCCGTGAGACTTCGACAATTTCCGGCGTCAGACCATAGCCGTATTCAAAACGATTGGGGACAAGATAATCGACTCTCTGCGCTCCCATAGCCTTCAGCACGAGAACCATCAACGCGGAACTGGTCGCCCCGTCAGCGTCAAAGTCACCAATTATCAGTATCTGCTGATGTTGCTGAACGGCATCGGCCAGGAGTTGAGCCGCCTCGTTCAGACCACGCATGACATCCGGTGCAATCAGACCGCTCAGGTCATAATTCAATTCATGAGCATTCGTGACACCCCGACCTGCATATAGCCGATTCAACAAAGGGACACCGCAAAAATCTGTTTCCGGATTTGCCTTTCGTCTACTCAGCGTCTGTGCCATTTAATCAGTTCCTATCCGAGAATTTAACACCGCGGTGATTACTTCCTGTCAAGCCGTTGATTTTTAAACCAACAATATGTGAATGTCGCAACTAAAACTCTCGGAAGTCGACTTTCAGAACAGGAACTAATTACAGATCCGCAATTCTGATCCTGGCTACTTCAGCCATGGATTCCTCCAGCGCAGACAATTCCCGGATGGCGTCATTCAAGGATTTTTCCACAACCTCATTGGTAATGATGACTACGTGCGCATCTTCACCGTGGGTCTCTTTTTGCATCAACGCTTCTATACTGATTCCGTGCTGACTGAGGATGGTAGAGATCTTTGCCATCACCCCTGCTTTGTCCGCGACAACCATCCGCAGGTAGGCACTGCCGGTCACTTCTTCAATGTTGAGGACCGGTCTGGATTGTATTGCTTCCGGCAGGAATCCCAGGTTTGCAACGTTGTGAATTCCATCGCTGCGTATGATATCGATGACATCAGCAATCACGGCCGATGCCGTTGGCCCGGAACCGGCGCCGGCGCCGTAATACATCGTTGGACCCGCCCGGTCTGAACCTGCCATTACCGCATTCATGACACCGTTGACCCGGGCCAGCATTTGATCCTGGGGTACCAGGCAGGGATGTACCCTCAACTCAACGGCATCTCCGACACGGCGGGTGATACCCAGATGCCGGATGGCATAACCCAGTTCCCTGGCATAACTGATATCCTCAGCGGTGATGGCGGATATGCCTTCGGTATAGATAGCATCAAACCGCAGGGGTACTCCAAAGGCAATCGACGACAGGATGGTCAACTTGTGGGCCGCATCAATGCCCTCAACGTCAAAGGTTGGGTCAGCTTCCGCATATCCCAGATTCTGGGCATCTTTCAGTACGTCGGCAAAGTCCAGGTTACTTCCCGGCCGGGCCATTTCCGTCAGGATATAATTGGATGTCCCGTTGATGATACCCGCTATCCATTCAATTCTGTTCGCCGCGAGCCCTTCGCGTACGGCCTTCACAACAGGAATACCGCCAGCAATAGCTGCTTCATACCTTACCTGTACACCCATGCCCGCGGCCGCACTGAAAATCTCCGGGCCGTGCTCCGCAATCAGCGCCTTGTTGGCGGTAACCACATGTTTGCCATTGCGGACTGCTGCAAGAACAAGCTTGAGTGCGTCGTCTGTTCCGCCAATAAGTTCAAGGACGATGTCCACTTCCGGGTTATTGACGACTTCAAAGATATCACGGGTAACATTCGTCGCCGCAAGGTCGCAGTCCGGATGGTCGCGTCTGCAACCCACCTGGACGACACAGATTTCGACACCAGTCCGGCGATAAATCTCATCTCTGTTACCTGCTAACAGGTTGAATGCGCCCGAACCAACAGTACCCAGACCACAGATGCCAATTTGCATTAACCGCTCCTTACGAACTCTTCCACTGCTGTTTACGGATCCTGACAAGCACCTGCATTTCTGAACATTCGCTTTATTCCCCGAATGGCCTGACGGGTTCTGTGTTCATTTTCAATCAGTGCAAAACGTACATGGTCATCCCCGTATTGTCCAAATCCAATCCCCGGCGAAACAGCAACCCTGGCTTCCTGCAGCAGTTTTTTACTGAAATCCAGAGATCCCGATTTCTCGAAGGCTGGCGGTATCCTGGCCCACACGAACATGGTCGCCTTGGGTGGAGTAACATTCCAGCCAAAGGAATTCAACCCATCGCACAACACATCGCGCCGCTTTTTGTAAGTTTGCCTGATTTCCTCAACACAGGACTGATCTCCCTCCAAAGCCGCTATGGCAGCAACCTGAATCGGTGTAAACAAACCATAGTCGAGATAGGATTTGATGCGTCCGAGAGCACCCACCAATGTTGTATTACCTACACAGAACCCAACCCGCCAACCTGGCATGTTGTAACTTTTGGACAAGGTAAAGAATTCCACGGCAATATCCCTGGCGCCGGGCACCTGCAGTATCGAGGGGACTTCATAACCGTCATACACCAGGTCTGCATAAGCGAGATCCTGTATAACCCATATGCCATGCTCTCTGGCCATGTTAACGACCTTTTCAAAGAATGACAGATCAACACACTGGGTCGTTGGATTTCCCGGGAAGTTGATCACCAGCACTTTGGGTTTGGGCCAACTGTTGAGAATGGCGGATTGGAGCTCCATGAAGAAGTCAGTTTCGGGTGTGAGGGGGACATGCCGTACATCGGCATCGGCAATGACGAAGCCATAGGGATGTATCGGATATGACGGATTGGGCACCAGAACGGCATCGCCGGGAGCGAGTATCGCCATGGCCAGATGCGCAATACCTTCCTTGGAACCAAGTGTCACTATGGCTTCAGTATCCGGATCAAGGTCCACATCGAACCTTTGTTTATACCAGTTGCAGATGGCAAGGCGTAACCGGGGAATTCCCTTCGACTGGGAATACCGGTGAGTATCACCTCGTTGAACTGTTTCTGTCAGTTTATCAACGATGTGCCTGGGCGTTGGTCGATCCGGATTGCCCATACCAAAATCGACTATGTCCTCACCCCTTGCCCTGGCCTCACGTTTCAGGCTATCCGTGATATTGAAGATATAAGGTGGGAGCCGCTTTATCCGGGGAAATTCATCATCCATTTTCTTCTCAGTGCATTGGGAAGCAACATCGGGTGTATTGGGTACCCAGTGTGGCTACTGTGGGATCTCAGTTAAATAGTCCAATTCCAGCGAATTCGACAACTGTGCCGCAGTCATGAAACCCGTGGATATTCTTCCGTCATCAAACAGAATGGTTGGCGTAGCGTTAATACCCATCTGTTTACCCAGTGTAAATTGAAAATCAATGGGGTTAATGCAGGTTTTATCTGCAATCTGTTGATTTGCCTTGGCGTTGGTCAGAGCAAGTCTGGGATTATCAGCGCACCATGCGGAAACCATTTTTTTGTAACCTGACGAGTGCGGTTCATCAATACCCGACCTGGGGAAGGCGAGATAACGCACAGCTATGCCCATTTTGTTCATCTCCGATACTTCCTGGTGGAACATACGGCAATAGGTACAATCCACATCAGTAAATACGGTAATAGATGCCTTGACTTCATCCACTGGTGGAGAAAAGACAATCATATTGGATTCATCCAGACTGTGCATGAGATTTCGACGCCTGAGAATACGATCTGTTTCTGTCTGATTCACCAGATCATTTCCCTGGATCTTGTACATGTCGCCATAAATGAAATATGTGCCGTCTTCAAATGCATGCAACACCGAGCCATCCTGCAGTGTTACCGAGAATAGCCCGCTGACAGGACCTATCTCTATCGACTGAATCTCCAGCTCGGGGAGTGCCTGAAGCAACTTGCCACGTAACACCTGATGGGTTTCTTCCGCCTGCACATTGAGTATCGTGCCTGCAAGCAGGAGAGTGAGTAAGTACTTCATCTGTTATTCCTGTGATATAAACTGGTTTTGTCTTGAAATCAGCCTGTTCATCATACCTTGGAATCTTGTCTGAATCCCGACAAATGGTGTGACCATGCGACCACACATATCTTATCCTGTTCTTGTCAGGAAACAAATACCGTGCCTGCTACCTTCTATACAAGTTATTGATTTTTAATGAAACACTACAGAATCAAATACACATCAAAAAACAAACCAGCTAACAGACACAAACAAGGTCCGAACCACAGCAGATGGCTTTGGGGCGTTCGTTTGCGTAAGCATAATGTCGGAGCGCCGAGCTGGAGGAGCAAGACTACGTCCGAACCACAGCAGATGGCTTTGGGGCGTTCGTTTGCGCAAGCATAATGTCGGAGCGCCGAGCTGGAGGAGCAAGACTTTAGGCTTGCGGGGGAGGCGAGATACCGTCTTTAATTTCAAGCTTTTTTCTTACTAAATTTCCGTTCTTTTTTTGCCTCCTTTTCTTTCGGGGGTTCCACCCCCAAACCCCCGAAGTATTTATGCAAAAGCATGCGACAGCTTGCGCAGTCTTTCGGGTGATGTTATTTATAACATACATCTGCGGCACAGGCTGAAGAGCCGATGACCGTCAAGGGTGATGGATGGGCGGTGTTCTTTACCGCCTTTCACTTTTCTCAAGCTCACAGCAACGATAGCTGCGCTATCTTATTGTTGAACCTGAACCTCGTACGGTCGTTGATGTTTCAGCACACCGTAACAAATGTGAACCAGTTTTCGCATGGCCGCACCCAGAGCGCACATTTTCGATTTATCTGCAGCCAATAGTCTGTCGTACTGGGCCTTGATGTCAGGGTTCTTTCTGGTCGCAACCATCGCTGGAAAATAGAGCGCTTTGCGGAATCGACCATTACCGGCCTTGGACAACCGCGGCCTGCGGTATCGGGTCATACCGGATTGCTTCTCTATCGGATTGAGACCCAGATATGAAGCTGCCTCAGGCGCTGACGCAAACCGCCGGCTGCGCAGGATCACGAGCATGCTCCAGGCAGTCCTGGCGCCAATACCGGGAATGGTCAAGAGCAGTTCGTAGTCCTTCTGTAAACTTGAGTTCGACTCAATGGTCTGGCTTATGTGCTTTTTGAAGCGCTTGATCTCAGTCTCCAAATATCTCACAGTGCGATCGCGGTAGGGAAGCAGGTTTGCTCCCCCCGCTCAAGCGGGCACGTTAATGCATCCTACCTTGAGTGTTTGACGGCAAAGCGCACACTCGGCCAGGGGTGTCGAATTTTGATCGATGGCCAGAACAGTGTCGTGACACGTTCCAGTCTCTCCCACGGGAAGCGGTTTCTGCGACCGACGGCGTAATCTTCAGCCACAACCGTTGCAGACGGCGCATGAACTTATTGAGGTATTGAGCGCTGGTAGGAACGGCGTAATAGTTGAACCAACCATTAACGACCCGTCCCAACCATGCCGCAACCTCGTATACATCATGGTTTATCCGTCTGTACAGTTCTCTTCTCAAATCTCGCTCAAGCGTATCGAGCCGGTTGAGCAAGCTTTTGAGATCACTGATCTCCTGGGCTTCAGGCTGGTAAGGCCTTACCTTTAGATCCCGAAGAAATCTCTCCGATAGGTGCTGGAATCCAACCACAAAATCATCGGCGTAGCGCACGATGATGGCATCTCCGCTGGCCTGTTTGGGACGATGCCCATACCATCAGCGAACTTTCGAACCCTGGATGGGTTAACCAGGTAGATCGTTGCCTGGCGCTGATCAAGAAACTGAACCAGAAACTCGTGAATATAATGCCGGTAGGCATCAGACCATGCCTTTTGGACGATCTTGTCTTCCAGTGCAGCGATGCCGAGCGGTCGTGTCCCACCGTCCGCTTTGGGTATCTCCACCCGCCGCGACGGTCGCTATGACCCCATGCCGGTGGTGCAGGTCGCAAGTGAGGCCCGAAGGTCATCTTGTGCCTTCAGGTTAACATTCATAAGGCGTTATAGCGCAGCTATCCGCTGCTTTAACTTGACTCCGCACCCCTGTTCGCCACCTTCACCGCTATTCTTGAATACCTTCTTACGTTTTGGTTTGTCCTGGTCCAGATCGCGCAACCAGGCACAGTCCAGGTCCCGATTCCGGGCTTACTCATTTTGCACGACGTCAATACCGATGATATTTAACATGATGGATCCTCAATTCATACCGAAACGAAACGCACGTGATATCCTCCCAAGACTTTCACTTGTGAATGCAGACTCAGCGATGTATAGTACTGGATTGGCTAATCTTTTCTTGTCTATTGAGTTCTCTTCTCAAATCTCGAAGCGTATCGAGCCGGTTGAACAAGCTTTTGAGGTCACTGATCTCCTGGGCTTCAGGCTGGTAAGGCTGCAGTTTCCGATTCTGCAATCCGTAACGCGTGAGCATGTCGGCATCGATCAGATCATTCTTGCTTAAGATGCCCATACCATCAGCGAACTTTCGAACCCTGGATGGGTTAACCAGGTAGATCGTTGCCTGGCGCTGATCAAGAAACTGAACCAGAAACTCGTGATAAATGCCGGTAGGCTCGACCATGAAGCTGAGCTCACTCGCAGCGAGGCCCGAAACATCTTGTGCCCAGGTTAACATTCATAAGATAGCGCAGCTATCGCTGCTTTGACTTGAACCCCTGTGGGCTATTCTTGACCTTCTTACGTTTTGGTTTGTCCTGGTCCAGATCGCGCAACCAGGCACAGTCCAAACTCATTTTGCCGACGTCAATACCGATGATATTTAACATGATGGATCCTCATTCATAAAAAAAAGTGATATCCTCCCAAGACTTTCCTTGTGAATGCAGACTCACTATTAGATTAGGGTCTCAGATACCGTTCAGTCTTCAAGGGAAGCGTCCATGACCGTGGGACTTGATCTCGCTTGCAGGCTCATAGCCAAAGGGAATCCTCGAGTTCACCACGGTCGTGGACAATCTACACCATTTGTCGTTAAACGTCTGGAATAGCTGTTAAGGAAAGATACAAGGGAATCCCGGAGGGACGCGCAGACGCTGAAGCAAATGAATGCCCCAAAGCCATCTGCGAACAACCTGAATTAAGTAAACTGTCCCCGATTATCCTCGGGGATGGTGCTGCTGATGCAATTCCTTCATTCGATGTTGGGCAATATGCGTATAGATCTGCGTAGTGGACAGGTCACTATGACCCAGAAGCAGTTGAACAACGCGTAAATCAGCCCCGTGATTCAGAAGATGGGTGGCAAACGCGTGCCGTAAGGTGTGGGGAGACAATTTCTTGCGGATACCAGCGTGTTTTGCATGTGCCTTGATTCGATACCAGAAAGCCTGCCGGGACATCGCACTGGCGCGGTTGCTGGGAAAAACAATGTCCTGGTTAAGGTTTTGTTTAAGCAATTCATTACGGGTTTCCGACAGGTAGGAAGACACCCAGTCGATGGCTTCTTCTCCCATAGGGACCAGACGCTCCTTTGACCCCTTGCCAACAACTCGGACCACACCCTGCCTGAGGTTGATTTCATGAAGTTTCAGATTCACCAGTTCGCTGACGCGTAAACCACAGGCATACAATACCTCCAGCATGGTCCTGTCACGAATTCCAATAAGAGAATCAAGGTCAGGCGCAGCCAGCAGTTTTTCGACATCGGATTCCGTCAGGCTGTCCGGCAGGGGTCTGCCGAGTTTTGGATTTTCCACACGCAGGGTCGGGTCTTCGCTAATACGTTTTTCCTGCAGGAGGTATCGGAAAAAGCCACGCAGACAGGAAAGAGATCGAGCAGTGGACCGGGCTTGAATACCCAGGGACATTCGATCAGAAAGATATTGAAGAACATGCGCCCGACGGGTATCAGTTATGGTTGTGTTTTGATCGTGCAGCCAGACTTCAAAGGACTGAAGATCATATCGATAGGAGTTCAGAGTATTCTGGCTGAGCCCCTTTTGCAGCCAGAGACTGTCCAGAAAACTGTCGATAAGCGACTGTTCAGAGACAGGGACCGGCATTAATTATGCATCCAGGTAGGGCGCTACTACCATGATGTATCTTCCTTTGTTCAAAAACTCAATACCGTGAAGACTACTTGTTGAGTTTCTCTCTGATCCGGGCAGAACGGCCACTGCGCTCGCGCAGGTAGTAGAGCTTGGCTTTTCTGACATCACCGCGCCGCCGAACCTTAATGCTCTCAAGCAGAGGACTATGCGTCTGGAATGACCGCTCGACTCCAACACCGTGCGACATCTTGCGAACAGTAAATGCAGAATTCAATCCACGTGAGCGTTTACCAATGACGATTCCCTCGAAAGCTTGTAAACGTTGGCGATTGCCTTCACGAACTCTGACCTGAACCACCACAGTATCCCCTGGACTGAACTGTGGCAGATCATGTTTTATCTGCGCATCTTCGATCTGCTGTATCACTTTGTTTTTACGCATTGTTCTGTCCTCTGGTTTGTTTCTGTCCATAATTAAATACGGACAAGTACCCGTTAATCTTTCTCTCTCAGGTATTCCTGTAAAAGTTGCTTTGCCTCATCATCCAACACTTGCCGGGCGAGCAAATCCGGTCGTCGTTCCCATGTTCTGCCTAAAGCCTGTTTTACTCTCCAGCGTGCGATGGCAGCGTGATCACCACTTAGCAGAACTGCCGGCACCCGACTTTGTTCGCTACCTTCATCCTCACCTTCCAATCTTTCCGGGCGGGTATATTGCGGATAATCCAGCAACCCAGCATAGAATGAATCTTTAATAACCGATTCATCATCTCCGACTACACCCGGAAGCAATCTTGCCAATCCATCGATCAACACCATCGCTGCCAGTTCTCCTCCACTGAGAACATAGTCCCCGATGGATAATTCCAAATCGACTTCCTGTTCGATCAAGCGTTCATCAATCCCTTCGTAGCGGCCAGACAGCAGAATCATGGCGGAATCTGTCGACAGTGAACCAAGTGTCTCCTGATTCAGCGGCATTCCCTGGGGTGTCAGGTATATAACCCTGGCCGGCCCGGTACTCTTCTTAGCGTCCTGAATCGCTTTCTGTACAGGACGTACCTTCATCAACATACCGGGGCCGCCGCCATATGGCTTGTCATCAACGGTCCGGCGCCGGTCTGTCGTATAGTCTCGAGGATTAAAAAAATCCAGTTCTATCAATCCGTTCGAAACAGCCCGACCGGTAATCCCAAAATCTGACACCGCGCGGAACATTTCCGGAAACAGCGAAACGATACCGATTCGCACAGGATCAGTAGACCGCCTGCCAGTCTACAACGATCTTCAAACTTCCCAGGTTCACCTCCCGGACAACCTTGTCTTCAACGAATGGAATGAGACGCGTCCTGTCATCCACACTGTCTGCCATCGGTTCAACGACCAACACATCGTTGGCGCCGGTTTCAATCAGGTGATCAACCTTGCCAAAGACTTCTCCTGAAGTATTGACGACTTCCAGTCCCTGCAGTTCGTGCCAGTAGTATTCTCCTTTTTCCAACTCAGGGAAATGTTCCCGCTCTACCAGTATTTCTGTACCGATCAATGCTTCGGCCTGGTTGCGATTATCCATCCCTGTCAGCAGAGCAACAATTCCCTTGCCATGCTTTCTTCCCTTTTCTACCGTTATTTCTCTGTACCCGGAACCATTCTTCCCAGGTGAAGGTCCGCCAAGAATCCACGGTGAGTATTCCAGAATCTGTTCAATCGGGTCGGTACAGGAAAATATCCTGACCCATCCTTTCATCCCATAGGCTGCGCTGATATGACCCAGCGGTACTCTATTTCCGACGTTTTCCGACATTGTTCTGATTTTTACCCGGCCTTTTCCGACATACCCCCGACTTTTTCCAACTCTCTATTCAACATCTCCAATCTATCGCCTCAACAATGACTTAAAGCCGGGTGCATTTAAACTTGTGTGGCTTCCCGATAACTATGCGACTTCCTGATCAGTATCTGTCGTTTGTATTGCAGCAGATGCTTTGCGAAAATCTCCCACCAGCTTTTTGACCCGATCAGACATCCGGGCTCCCTGACGAACCCAGTAATCGACACGTTCCAGGTCAACTCGTAAAGTCTCTTCCTGTCCCCGTGCGATCGGATTGAAAAAACCGACACGTTCAATGAATCTTCCATCACGAGGCTGCCGACGATCAGCAACTGTAAGGTGATAGAAAGGTCGCTTTTTACTGCCACCTCTGGATAAGCGAATGATAACCATCTGGTTGATATCCCTGGTAAGTGTATTGTCAGCCTGGAGCGGAATTGTAAAGAAAGGGCTGGCCTGTAAAAGGCGCGCTATTTTAAGGTAAAGTAACAGACCTTTCAAACCGTTTATTAATGAATGTAGAGAACAATTAATCTGTCCGCTTTTATAACAAGTTATCTGTCCGGTTTTACTATGGGGTATTTCAATCGATTTGGAGTACCTGATGAGACCGGCAAAATGGTTACAGGAGATGAGACTAATGCGCTGTGAAGAGGTCTATGAGAGTCTTCAGCGGGCTAAAAAACTCGCCCTGTCGCTGTCGCGGAGCAAACAGGCCGACTTACCAGGATTTTCTTCGTCATGTTGATGAGAGAAAAAAGGATAGCGGCAACGCCGGTTTTGCGCCACCTAAAATGTCTATTATTTCAATTAAATCAGTCTGTCAGTAATTAACGGACAGGAACTGATTAGCCTACCTGAATCAGGGCTGGCAGGAACATATCTCGTTCTTACAAAACAGCACTGTTTCACAGGGAGTCTGTGCGAGAGCATTTAAAGCCCGACCATATTGATCCGCGAAGAACTTACCCTCTTTGGTTTCTGACAGCGTAACGACAATCTCATCCAGCGATTTACGCGATGCGGCTTCGTTCGCACCGGTTAGCAGGTCAACAACGAATAACCAACCCTCAGCGAATCTGGCCTGGTCGACATCTTCCTTCTTCGCCAAGGTGAGAAATTGCTGGAAAGTCTGTCTTGCTACAGCATGATTGCCTGCGGCTAGTTCGTGAACTCCCAGCATCCAGAGACCTCTGCCCGTTTTCTTTCCCGGTGACTTTAGCTGTTGATGTAATTCGACGTTTCTTCTGGCTGAATTCAGGCCTGCCTTTCGATTTTCCGGGGTCAGGGTAATCGGCTGTTTGCCACCACCCCAGCCCGGCCAGGTGAACGAGGCAAGGTTGTAGTGAATCGCACGAATACGTGATGTGATGTTTTCTTTTGTTTTCTCATCGGCGGATTCAAGCTGAAGGTTGCCCCACTCGATCGCGTGCTCTGATAGGGAAACCACACTGTCGATATCAAATCGATTCCAATACAGGTAACGGATGACGCCATTGTAAATAACGATTGCCTTTTCTGGTGCAGTATCAGCGAACCTGGCATCAAGCGCGGCAGTTCCACCATTGTCGTACCGCGCGACCTCGTCTGCAACGATCTGTTCAAAAGCTGCGGGGTCTTTGTCGGCCAAACCCTGCGTCGTATATAGTAGCGTCGTGGTTACAACGCATTTGAGCAAGAAGGCAATGAACCGGTATCCCATTCTGCTGGTCCTGTGTCTATCCACTTGAGTACAGTGTAATGATTTCGTGGTTTGCTACCAGTGGGTATTGGGACATGGTGGGACATCTGCTGAAGCTACACGATGGCAGTAGCCCGCTTGTTCAAAAATTTTGTTTGCTTCTACAAGTTTCGCCTTTGCCATGTCTGGTTTGGAACCAAGTCGATGGAAACTTGCATTCGCACATTCAGATTAGCCAGGCAGCTGTCGACCCGAAGGTGACATACTTGTGCGTGGTCACGATAATTAACATTGGATTGATCGCGTCAAACCAAGTTACTGTCGTACGAAAGTGCCCGATCCGGGAATATTGCCAGGGCCGCCCCAATAGGGGCGCCAGGCTATGGCAGATTGTTTGTTGCCAACGCCCATCGTATCGGCGTCGAACATTTGGATGTGGAGGCGGAAGGCTTGCCACGGGGCGCCTTGCTTCTGCTCGAGGTACGCCACGGGAATGGACATTTCGACGTTAAATCCGCTGCGCGTAAGAGCATTGGCAATTTGAAGTCCATCGGGCAGCAGCTCGGGCCGGTAGCGGGGGCGTTGGGGATATCCGGCAGGGACGGGGCTAGACCCTAAGAGAAGTGTTTCATATCCGGAGTCCTCGCCGCGTCCATTGGATCGCTTGGGATCAGGCCTCGCATCGAAGAAGACGATGACGCCGTCAGGCGCGAGTGGAGCGTCAAGGGGTTCGGTGAGAACGTCATCGTCAGTCACTTCGATAGCGAGATAGACGAAAGCGTCGTCATGCGCTAGTTCGAACTTGAAAGAACTATCATCGGGGCCTCTCCAATTTTCGCCCGTCGATTTATTTTCGATGAATTCGAATCTGGATTCGTGGTCGAGATCCTGCCATTCCGATAGGTCGCCATCCACACTAGGCGTTTGCGCGACGCGAGCTGCGGGCCACTTTCGATCGGCACCCAGAACTAAAGATCCCATAAGAGGCGCCTCGATTGCCGGGCCGGAAGGCAGGGTGACGGACCAGTCGAGATGAATGGGCAATGGCTCGCCCAGGGGATAGGGTTGAGTGAGTGACAACGCCACGTCAACGTTTTCTGTCGAGTTGGATTCGACCGTCATATTGATGGATTCCACGCCTTCGAGGATGTCACCGTTGGTCGACGTGAGTTGCGCAGCTAATCTGAGTGGAGTGTCGCCGTCGTTTCGTACGTGCAGGCGAGTGCGAAGGTCGCCGATCGTTTCGGGCGTGGTCACGTATATCGGATCGAATCGCAGAGCGCCCCGGCGTTCGAACGAGTCCACAAGATCCGCGATGTTTTCACTTCGGATGTGTTCGTCGTGAATTCCATCGAGCATCAGATTAGCGAGTATCGGGCCATCGTCGGTCATGGTGGCCCATATGACGTGATCGAATTCGCCGTAGAGGGTACCACGCATTTGGCTCCCGCCGCCCGTCGTCGCGAGAACGATGTGGGTACGGTCGTTACGGACATAGCGAGCATATTGGTGCCAGTGTCCCGCAAAGGCGGTGTACTTCCGGCCGCGGAGTGCGTTGGCCACCTTGGGCCACTCCGGAAAATCATCGTAAGCCCAAAGAGGGTGATGCATGAGCACAACAGTCCAGCGAACGCGCCTGTGTTTTCTTAGCGTTTTTTGGAGCCACTTTATCTGGTCGCCACCGAGTGTGGCGTTACCGGCCTCCATCGTATTCAGGCAGAGGAAAAGTACGTCGCGGTAGACGAAGGAATAATAGGAGGGGCCAAAACGGTCTTGCCAGATCTCGGCCATCACAGGGTTGCTGTAGTCGTGATTGCCGGGCAAATAGAAGAAGGGCATGTCTAAGGTGTCGAGAAACCCGCCGAATTCGTCCCATTCGCCTTGGATAGTATCGACGTCTTCCGTATAGCCCTCAATGAGGTCTCCGACACTCACGACGATCTCCGGTTGAAGCAGGTTGACCTTCTCCATGCCTTCAGAAAATACGCCAGGACGATGACCGCCCGTCCGGTCTGTTACCACGACAAACTGGAAATCATCAGGGTCGTTTTTTGGCGCCCGATCCGTCCACGGACGGGTCTTGGCTTGAATATCCGAGACAATCGGCGCGGTTGTGTTGGATTCGTGAGCAGACGCGGTTGCTATTGCCAGGATGGGCACGAAGACGAAGATTGTGGAAAACATCAGCAGAACCGTTTATTAATGCAAGTTAATTCCCCGGGAATCTCCCGGGAGCCTGCATCATACCACCCATGCCACGCATCATCTTCGCCATACCTCCCTTGCTGGACATTTTCCTCATCATTTTCTGCATTTGTTTGTGCTGCTTCAGAAGACGATTCACATCCTGAATCCGGGTACCGGACCCCATTGAAACCCGTTTTTTTCTTGATCCGTTAATACTGTCGGGCCGACGGCGTTCGCCCGTCGTCATGGAATTGATGATCGCTTCCATCTGTACGAATTGCTTCTCATTGAAATTTCCCTGAAGTGCATTTGGCATGTTGCCAAGTCCGGGCATTTTATCGACCATACCGGCTAAACCACCCATACTGTTCATCTGCTGGATCTGGTCCCTGAAGTCTTCCAGATCAAAGCGTTTTCCTCTCTTGAGTTTGCCGGCAAACTTTTTCGCCTTCTTCCTGTCGATCTTCTGCTCTGCTTCCTCTATCAAAGAAAGCATGTCGCCCATTCCCAGAATGCGTCCTGCAATCCGGTCCGGATAAAACGCATCGAGCGCGTCAATGGTTTCACCAACTGCCATGAATTTGATGGGCTTCCCGGTAACTGCGCGTACCGAGAGTGCGGCGCCACCCCGGGCATCTCCATCAACCTTGGTCAGGATGACACCGGAAATCGGTAAGATTGCATTAAAGGCCTGTGCCGTATTGGCGGCATCCTGACCTGTCATGGCATCCACCACAAACAACGTTTCAACCGGTTTGACCGACTGATGGAGTTCCCTGATCTCTTCCATCATATCGCCATCCACGTGCAGTCTGCCGGCGGTGTCTATAATAAGCACATCCATGAACTGCTTGCGTGCATAATCAACTGCCTTTTTAGCTATATCCAGAGGTTTCTGGTCCGGTGAACTGTTAAAAAATGAGACATCAGCATCTATTGACAGCTTATGCAACTGATCAATCGCCGCAGGCCGATAGATGTCCGTACTGACCAGCATGACTTTTTTCTTCTCACGGTGTTTCAGCCAACGGGCTAGTTTCGCCGCGGAAGTGGTCTTGCCTGACCCCTGCAATCCAGCCAGCAACACCACCGCCGGAGGTTGAACATTGAGCTTGAGAGAATCTGAATGTTCACCCATTAAGCGGGTTAATTCTTCATTGAGGATTTTGACAAATACCTGTCCGGGAGACAGGCTGGCAGTCACTTCCTGACCCAATGCACGAACCCGGACCTGATCGAGAAAATCCTTGACTACAGATAATGCAACATCTGCCTCCAGCAAAGCCATGCGGGCTTCACGCAGGGTATCCTGAATGTTATCTTCGTTCAGTCTGGCCTTACCGGTAACACGCGCCAGAGTGGCGCCCAGTCGTTCTGTCAACGTATCAAACATTTTTCCCTGCCTGTAATTCAGTGCTGAGAATTATAACAGGAACAACTTTCCCTGCCTGTAATACAGTGCTGGGAATTATACCAGGAACAACTTTCTCTGCCTGTAATTCAGTGCTGGGAATTATACCAGGAACAACTTTCTCTGCCTGTAATTCAGTGCTGGGAATAAAACCCTGAACAACTTTCTCTGCCTGTAATTCAGTGCCGGGAATTAAACCAGGAACAACTTTCTCTGCCTGTAATTCAGTGCTGGGAATAAAACCCTGAACAACAATACTGCCGAACAAAGCGCCACGGACAAATCTGTGTCAGAATATCGTCAAAACATCAGTGGACATTTATCGATGAATCCAGTCATCCTCGGGATTCTTGCAGCCGCGCTTTACCTTGTTGGCGCAGTTGTGCAGTTCCAGTCAGACAGCACCAGGAAACAGGCTGTTAAGATTATCAGTCTTGCCGCCATTGCGTTACATGGAACCACCGGTTTTCTGTTGTTCCATACGGATGCGGGATTCAATCTGGGTTTATACCACATGCTTTCTCTTTCGATGCTGGCGGTGACGACCATTGTGTTGATCAGCAGTCTGTATCGTCCCGTTGATAACCTGTTTATCGTTATTTTCCCCTTGGCGGCAATCGCGCTTTGTCTCGAAATATCCCTGACCGGAACCTATGTACCACGGCCAGTCATTTCCAGTGGTATAGGTATTCACATCATCCTGTCCATCTTTGCCAGCGGATTACTGGCCGTCGCTGCCCTGCAGGCGGCGTTTCTTTCTTTTGGTGACTATGAACTCAAGCATCGACGGCTCGGAGTCATCAGGAGGTTACCTCCTTTGGAGACCATGGATGCACTGTTGTTCGAAATGCTCGCTGCAGGGCTGGTGTTTCTCAGCCTTTCCATCGTCTCCGGTTTTATCTTCCTGGAGGATATCCGGGACCCGGGACTCATCCATCATACTGTTATTACCTTTGCCGCATGGGTTGTGTTTATCGTACTGATCTGGGGACGGTTGAAGATGGGCTGGCGTGGCGCCGTCGCTTCCCGGTGGACATTAAGTGGTTTCGGGCTGCTGGTTCTGGGTTATTTTGGCAGCAAGTTTGTGCTGGAAGTGATTCTCATGAACGTTCCTGCTTGACACTGCTCACGTTTATTCGCTAAAACTGTAGTCTATTCACAACTGCGAGGTCCTCCTTTTTGGACGATCCTTCAACTGGCGCCCTGATTGGCGCCTTTACGTGTCTGATTTTACTCTCCGCCTATTTTTCAGGTTCAGAAACAGCCATGATGCGCCTCAATCGCTATCGATTGAAGCACATGGCGAACGAGGGGCATCGTGGGGCAAGAAAAGCAAATCGTCTCCTGAAAAGACCAGACCGTTTGCTGAGTCTCATCCTCATCGGTAACAACCTGGTCAACTTTTCTGCCGCATCCATTGCCACAATTCTGGTTATCGATTTGCTGGGAGAAAGTCATGTTGCTCTGGCGCCCGTTATCTGCACTGTTATATTTCTTATCTTTGCGGAAGTGGCGCCAAAGACAATTTCCGCGGCATATCCTGAAAGAGTTGCTCTGACTTCTGTTTATATACTGCAACCCCTCATGAGCCTCGGGTGGATACTGGTAGAAGTCGTTAACGGTCTTTCCACCGGGCTTTTAAGGCTGTTAGGTATCAGCCAGGAAGTACCGGAAAACGATGATCTCACCCATGAGGAATTGAGAACCATAGTGAATGAAGGATCGAAAATTGAAGATCAACCGCAAAATATGATGCTTGGCATTCTTGACCTGAACAAGGTTACGGTGAATGACATCATGGTACCCAAAGCGGATATCCAGGGAATCGACATTGATGATGACATTGAAGATATCGTCAACCAGGTGAGGACCACTCAGCACACGCGTATTCTCGTGTACAGGGAAGACATTGATAATGAGGTCCTTGGTATATTGCATCTTAGAAGCGCCGCCCGGTTTCTTTCCGCGAAAAGACCCACAATACCGGCAATTCTTCAGGCAACTGATGAACCGTATTTCGTTCCTGAGAATACCCCGTTGCAAACCCAGCTTGTCAATTTCCAGCAGAATAAGGAACGCATTGGTCTGGTGGTGGACGAGTACGGCGATATTCAGGGTATGGTCACCATGGAAGATATCCTTGAGGAGATCGTTGGAGAATTCACCACTGACGTGGCGGAGACTAATGTCAGTATCTACCCGCACCAGGACGGCAGTTATCTGATAGAAGGTGGTGCACAGATTCGAATGATTAATCGTATGCTGGGATGGAAATTACCGGTAGATGGTCCGAAAACATTGAGTGGCCTCATCATTGAGCACCTGCAAATGATACCGGACTCGAATTGCTCCATCAGCCTGGATGACTATCGCATCGAGATCGTAAAGATCCAGGAAAACATGATCAAGACGGCCAGACTGGTAAAAGTACCAGAGCCTTCAAGCTGACCTCCACTTCCGGTTGACAGCTGCGATTATCGAGGTAAACGCCGCGGTAATCGTACTCTGACTGATACCAACCCCGTAGTACTTGTTATGCTGTTCATCATTAATCGCCAAAATACAGATCGCCTGTGCCTCTTTGCCTTCGTTGAGCGCATACTCCTGATAATCCACAACATTCAAGGGTTCATTCAGCGTTTTCACCATGCCGTCAATAAAGGCATCAATCGGCCCGGAACCTTTACCAGAGAGGGCAATCCTGTTTTCAGCCACCATGATATTGGCTTCACAAACCTCATGGCCATCGTCCTCTGATCGAACCTGGTAATCGATCAGTCGATAGGGTCCTTCCACTTCTATGAATTCCCTGACGAATGCCTGCCATATTTCCCCAGGTTGCAACTCACCCCCGTTTTTCTCGGATAACGCCTGAACTATCGGACTGAACTCCAGCAATAGCGGGCGCGGAAGTGATACTCCGAAATAATTCTCCAGAATAAATGCCACACCGCCTTTTCCGGACTGGCTGTTGACTCGCACGGTTTCCCTGTAGGACCCGCCAACATCGGCAGGGTCTATGGGAAGGTAGGGAACTTCCCACGCACCGTCAGTACCTGACTCAACGTGGGACATGCCTTTGCGGATGGCATCCTGATGAGATCCGGAAAACGCGGTGAATACCAGTTCTCCAGCGTAGGGCTGTCGCACGTGGATGGGTATTTTTGTGCACTCTTCAGAAATGGCAACAATTCTGGGCATGTCGGACAGATAAAGTTCCGGATCCACCCCCTGACTGAAGATATTCATCGCCATCGTAATAATGTCACAGTTACCGGTCCGCTCTCCATTACCGAACAATGTCCCTTCAATTCTGTCTGCACCCGCCATCAGACCCAGTTCAGAAGCGGCAATACCGGTTCCGCGATCATTGTGTGTGTGCAGGCTGATGATTGTGGTTTCACGGTTCGGCATATGCCTTATAAACCATTCGAGCTGGTCCGCATAAACATTCGGTGTCGCCATCTCCACCGTGGACGGTAAATTCAGAATGATCCTGTTCTCTGTTGTCGGCTGCCAGACTCCCATGACTGCGGCGCAAATCTCAACTGCAAAATCCATCTCCGTGGCGGTATAACTCTCTGGAGAATACTCAAAGGCAACGTTGGTACCCTCTGCCTCCAATCTATCCGTATACCGTTTCACCACTTCTGTGGCATCAGTGGCAAGTTTGATCACTTCCTGCCGGTTCATATCGAAGACCACTTTGCGCTGCAACGTGGAGGTAGAGTTGTAGAGATGAAAAATGACATTCCTGGCGCCATCCAGCGCTTCACAAGTTCGCTGAATCAACTCCTCCCGGGCCTGACACAGCACCTGAATAGTGACATCGTCGGGAATCATGTCTTTTTCGATGATTCGACGCACGAAGTCAAAGTCCGGTTGCGAGGCCGCTGGAAATCCGACCTCGATTTCCTTGAATCCGACTTCCAGAAGAAGGTTGTACATCTTCTGCTTTTCATTCGGCGTCATAGGTTCAATCAGCGCCTGGTTTCCATCACGCAGATCAACGCTGCACCAGCGGGGAGCCTTGGAAATTACCTGTTCCGGCCAGGTACGATCAGGCAAATGAACCGGTTTGAAGGCTTTATACTTGTGGAATGGCATCTTCCTGGTTGAAGATGCCGTAACTATTGATGGGTTTTGTGTGTTCATGGTATCTCACTCTATGACTGTTATCTCCCCGACTGGATCGGGAAACGGGACGATGCAGGATTTAGATGGCCGCCTGCAACGGCAGTCGTAGCAGTAGTGCAGCAGACAACCTCAGCAGGAAGCTGTTCAGTAAAAACTGGCGAGATGCTGGTTTCATTGTCTGCAAACGTCGATATAGAGTTGTGAGAAGTGTCTATTTTAGCCCGCTTTCCCCGGAAAGCCAAATTTGTTGTTGCCAGGATGGACTTTATGTCAGCTTTCCTGTTTCTCAAAAAAATGGCGTGTTCACTTTTCAATCAACACTCCCAGACCATTGAAAGCTGATTCTCTGGCAACAGATTTACGGGTCAGCCAGATTGTTCCACCATCATGGGCACGGATGCCGCCCGGCCCAAATCGTCGACGACGCGAACAGTATATTTACCGGGACGCGGTTTCCAGAAAAATGGCTCGTCGCGATTTACGCGGGCAACAAAATGATTGTCGACAAACCAGAACAGTTCCCGAGTATCGGCATCGGTGACAGCCGAAAACAACAACGGGTATTCTTTTGAAGCATGTGGCGCCTGATACACCAATGTACTCAGCGGTGATGCGATTCGCGGTGCATGTCCAAAACTGGAAGTGATAGTCAGTTCACACTCCAGCGCCCATGCCGGTGGACGCCGCATGGCAATACCCGCGCGTTTAAATACTGCGGCGATGTCGGAAGGCCAAAATTCATAAACCTCCTCGCGGACCGTTGCGTTGTCTCGCTGACAACTGCGTAACCCGGTAGAAACGTCTATGGCCACCGGCCTGTGTACGGTGGAGACGTTGATTGGTGATACCCCGGGAATGAACCAGGACAGCCCGGTGGATGGGCAGTGGCGTCCTGGCAGGTCTCCGGTACGCGCGCAAACGCTGACTTTACGCAAGTTGAGCGAAGGGTCCGGGTGGAACGCTCCGGGGGTGATGCCAAGACTGTCGACAATCGAGAAAAACAATGGCGCCGCTGCTTCCCGACCCACCAGGTGAGGATTTGAACTGCCATCAAAGTTTCCCACCCAAACTGCTAAAACATAGGGTCCGACGATACCGATGCTCCAGGCATCCCGATATCCAAAAGACGTACCGGTCTTCCAGGCCACCGTCGACTGTTCTGCCAATGCAAAGTCAGGTGTATCTGGACGCGGCACATCTTTGAGTATGTCCAGAACCAGAAAACTCGCTTCGCGGCTCAATAACTGACGAGCCGGCCTGACGGCACCGGTTCGCGGCAATGTAGTGTTTAACTCGCGCCATTCCCCACCGTTGGCCAATACCGCATACAAACGGACCAGTTCTTCCATACTGGCTTCACTGCCTCCGAGCGCCAGCGCCAGACCATGCTCTTCGGGACCACGCAATCCATCCAAACCTGCCGATGCAAGCCAGTTGTGGAAGTTATCCACACCCAGACGCGCCAGCAAGTGAACAGCCGGTACATTGCGGCTGTGAATCAAGGCATCCCGCGCCGACACCGGCCCCATGAAACCACGATCAAAGTTCTCCGGCGTATAGGCCGCATAGCGTCGCGGAGCGTCTTTCATCAACGTCATCGGGTGAATCAATCCCCGGTCCAGCGCCAGACCATACAACAGTGGTTTCAAAGTGGACCCGGGCGAGCGATTGGCCAGCACGCCGTTGACCTGCCCCTGGATATCGACATTAAAGAAATCTGCCGAACCCACCAATGCCAGTATATCCAAACTCCGGGAGTCCACCAAAATAGCCGAAGCGTTGTCCAGACCCGCGGATGGACGATTCCCAAGGTGGCTGGCGATGCGTTCTTCCAGCAGTGTCTGTAGCTGTAGATCCAGCGTTGTTTTCAGTACAGTTGGTGTCAGAACACCTTGTGCACTACCCGGAACATGGTCCCGAACGAAGTGCGGCGCCCGAAACGGCAGTTCCGCCGCAGGTCTAAAATCCATGGGTGACGATAAATTTGCCAGCGCGGGATGATCCATAGGGTAGTGGCTCAACCATTGCGTCATCAAACGCCGCCGTGCTTCACCCAGTTTTTCGCGGCCTGCCAGACGGGCCGGATTACGAACGGTTGGATTCTGTGGCACTACTGCCAGGGTGGCCGCCTCGGTCAAACTCAATTCGCCGGCGGATTTGCTAAAGAAGATCCAGCTCGCAGTACCAATTCCTTCCACACTGCCGCCGTATGGCGCCAGGTTCAGGTACGCCTCCAGAATCTCGTCTTTGTGGTAGTGACGCTCCAATTGGACAGCTCGTGCGATCTGGACAAGCTTGCCAAGCGGGGTGCGGGTATCCAGACCAAACCGCAGACGCGCCAGTTGCATGGAAATCGTCGAGCCGCCTACCGGCCTGCCGCGCTGAACCCAGGTTGTCCATGCACCACGCAACAGCGCTACCGGATTGAAACCGGGATGGTAGTAAAACCAACGATCTTCATATAGCAAAGTGATGCGTGGAACAACTTTGGCCATATCACCAAGAGGCACGAACAGACGATAGCGATCGTCATCCGCCAGAGTTAACTGTAGTGGCCTGTCGTCACGATCAGTGATCAAGGTCGAGAAGGAAGCGCCGCCATACAGATCGGGTCTGGGAATGATGATGGTCGCCAGCACAGCCAGGGATACGATGCCAAACAACCACCAGCGGATCACTATTGCACTCCTTTTACCAGGAATCGCCTTGCTGCTGTGCGACCATGGACATCACGGTTATACATTGGCTCTGCATAGGCCGACGGCACGATAAAGTTGCCCGGGCTTGTCAGCCGCACCCGATAATCCAGCTCGATCATGCGCTCACTGAATCCGCGGTAAATGACAATCCTGTCTTCGCGAATATCAAAGTATTCGCATGACCAGCCTGCATTATCCAGGCGTACCGATTCGGTGATAATCTCGAATCCGCCAGGAAGCAGGTCTGTGATTGCAACGTTTCTCAATACACCCTTCAGTGAGCGTATTCTCAGACGGACGGTAAGGTCATCACCCACCGTCGCTGCATCGACTTCCTCGCCATCATCATTGAGATATACCCGCGTTAGCTGTATTCCCTCGGCTACCGGTTCCATTGGCAGAGCCTGATCATAACCGGACTGTGCCATGGCGTAATAAAAGCCATCGGAGGCTGTGTCCAGGTCAACGAGAACGCGCTGTGTATCGACAGGCAGCGAAGTCTGAGCCAGTGGCGCTACTGGACCGTCCAGGGGCAGCATGTCATCCGGACCCCATGCCACCACCTCTGGAATGACTACTGCACCTCGTCGGGACAGTTGGCGATGGTATTCACCGAGTGCCAGTATGGTGTAGGCTGATGACAATGTATTGAAGCGATTGTCGAATACTGGATTCATCAAACTCCGTAGCGCCTCCCCGTTGACTGCATCGAGTCGCTCCGGGAAGTGGCGCGCCAGCAAATACACAAATTGGGCATCCCGTCCCAACCGGGTATCAAAATCAGTATCCGCACTGGTGGGATTACCCATTCGATAGCCATCGACCAGGCGCGAAGCCAGAATGTCATTCTTTAGAAGGTCGAACGCGGCGGCCATGTATACAGAGGTGATATCTTCCTGCCATTGGTTGGCAAACCGTTGTTGCAAGCCTTCCTGCAGGCTGGTCAGGTAGTTGGTAGTCACCACGCCGTTCCGAGTCAGGATATAAACAGCATAGGCCCGGATTCTGGCATCCATCAGCGTGTCGGCCGGTTTCGCTGCAATCTGTTGCAGGTATCCCATTACGCCATTGAGCATATCGGCGGGCACCGCAAGCCCTTGTTCTCTTGCATCGGTCATGAAGTGAGCAATGTAAACCGACGGGAAAGTTGCCGACTCGGTGGAACTGACCCAAAACCGGAAGCCGCCATCACTGTGCTGGAGACTTCTGAGTTTGAATAATGTCTGCTCGAACAAAGCCGTGAATTTGCCGCGATCAATCGGAAAGTCATTACCCTTGAGGAGCCCCACCTGCGGGAATACCTTACTGACGAGTTGCTCGACACAGACGTGGGGGAACGTCTCCAGATACTCAAGCATTCCCTGGGCGAGCACCAAAGGACTGGTTGACGCCGATATATGCTGTTCCGCAAACGCAGGTAATAATTTACGGGATACTTCGAGTTCAACCCGGGTGTCAGGTGAAAAACCAGTCTGCGTTGTGGTCATGAACGGCACAGCCGGGCGAATACTCAAACTCATGCCACGCCGCACCTTTGTGTCACCTGCAACGGCAGTTACGGCGAATTCCATGCTGCCCGGAGAAGCGCCCGCCCGAACGCGGAAAACGACTCTGGCTTCACCACCCTCGTCAATACTAATCTGTTGGCTGGCGTTATCCAGTAACTCCAGCCGGTCTCCCGGTATCAATGACAAGGTGATGGGCAATCCTGCTCCGGAGTTTTCCAGATTGTTGGCAATCCCGACGGATACGTTGAATTCGTCACCGGGAGCAACTGCCGTCGGTAAGTTTGGTGTCAACACAAACGGCCCGCGCACCGTGGCCATTGCCTGTGCTGAACCCAAACGTTGTGCTGAAGCAGCCACCGCCATGACACGTACCTGTCCATTGAAGTAATCAGGTACCCGGAATCGAATTTCACGGCGCTGGTCTTGCGCATCAAGTAGCCCTGAATAAAACGCCACCGGCGCTTCGGTATGGCGTTGAAACGGATTCAGATTACTGCCCAGCAACCGGGCAATGTCAGCGCCTCCCCCGGGCGCCGCCGCGCGGCGTATCACATCGTAGTCCGGTAAGATCAAGTCGGAAATCTGCCAGGTCCTGACCTGCAGCGCCTTTTTACGCAAGAAGAAGTCCAATGGGTCAGGGCTCTTGTAATCGGCCACTTGCAAAATACCTTCATCAACGGCGTAAAGCAGTATGCGGGCCGGGTTCGACGTCTCATAACCCACCACCAATTCCTGCCCGGGCAGTACACGTTCAGGAACGTCAAGGTCAATGCCAAGTCGTCGCCTGCTGCGATCAATCTTAAAAGGGGCAACTGCATAACTGAGCGGACTGACGAAAACTTCCTCGGAATCAATATCACGAATGAATGCAACATTCACATAGGCATTACCTTCCAGGTCAGCGGGTACACGTATGTTTTGTTGCGTGGAGTTGGTCGATGAGCGGAACCATCTGAACGAATAAACCTGATCGCGCTCAATAGTAATTAACCCGGTACCCGCGTAAGGGGCCGTAATTTCCATCGTAATATCATCACCGGGATGATATTGATTACGGTCAAGCTTGATATCGAGTTCCGCATTCCGTTCCAGGTTGGCGCTGAGGTTTTGCGCACCCGCAACGACAAACTCAACCTGGGACAAGGTGAGATTTTCATTATTGATCAGCTTCAGTACAAAACGACCTGGTTGCCCGGTTGGCAGTTGATAATCTTCTCCCTCTGCAGAAATGGGGAAAGAAACTCGACTCACTGGTGTCTCTTTCAGCACAGACTGGTAGGCAAAGGTACCATTGGGGCGCTTTACCAAAGCTGACACGTAACGGCGTTCGAAGACCACGGCCTCCAGTTCGTTTAACGATGCTGGCTGTTCGTCCCGGCCAACAGCAATAAAACGTAGCCATCTTTCACTGTCACGACTGACATAATTTAAATCTCCATCAGCCTTGAAGCCAACAATAGTCTCTAACGGTGACATCAAAACGCTTGCCAATGCCTTGACACTGCGACCCGCACCGGGTTCGAACCCCTCTGCAGTCAGTAACAACCTATAGATTCCGAGATCGTACTGGCCTACATCAAACTGCAGATTCGCAACACCTGCCGAGTCGGTCACAACCTCTTCCAACTGCATAGTGACAGGTTTCACAACCGCGTCCGGTTTCCGGAATGGATCAATAAACACAAACCCGGCATAGTCGTCAAAACGAAATGCAGCAGGGGTGAGTTGCAGGGCGCCCCGTACCCGTCGTCCCTGTGCCGGGGCGCCAAAGAGATTTTCGAGAGACACCCGGGCGGTGTGCGTTCCCGGTTGAATCCAGGCTTGTCCGGAAGGGGCGTTGATTCTGGTGTGAATACGCATGTTATCGGGCTGAAACTCTTCAATACTGAAAGCCGTACTGCCCAATGCCTTCAGTCGGTTTTTATCATCCACCAGGAACAGGTTAACCTGATACCGTCCCGTCGCAGACTCTGTCCGAGATTCATAGGACCAACTGTGGAAGCCATCTTCCGATGCCTCAAAACGGCGCCGTAACACCATCACCCTGCGAGAATCCATAATACGGAGTTCCAAAGGCATACCCGGTACGGCGGTGAAATCCTGACGGCGGAGGATACCGAAAATTTGAACCTTTTCTCCGGGTCGATAGATACCCCTGTCACTGTACAGGGCCGATCTTAATTGCTCCGCATCTTCACTGACGGAAACGTAGTCACCGCCAACGTCAAATCCGGAATAGGTAAGCTGCCGGTCGCGACGCTGATAAGGCATAAAAGTTACATCACTACTGAGACGTACCAGAAAGGCCGTTGCAGTACGGTCACGTTTGAATGTGTTGGCTGCCGGCAGTTGGGCGTGGCCGTCGGAATCCGTTGTTTGGGTAAATACAGGAACACCGTTTTTGCCCAGCAATGCTATGCTGGCGCCTGCCACTGGTTCACCGGATGTCACCGAATGCACAAACAGGTCGCTGCTGTGATCGGCATTGGTTTTAACCAGAAAGCCCAGGTCAGTCACCAACACGAAGCGTTTATCTGCGGACCCGATGTAGAACTCGCCCTTCCGGTCCCATCCCCGGACCGCAACAAAAAAAAGCCCTCCATCTTCAACCAATGCACCGAGATCCAACGTCGCAAAAACCTGTTCCCGCGGGTGGCTCGGATTCACATCAATGTATTGCGTGGTCAAGGAAGAGATGTTGTCTGCGTTGAAGTTATAGTTGGAGAAGTAAGGGTCCCGGATATCACCTCCCGTCTGGCTGGCGAGATGGTTGACCTCACCCGCCAACACCTGATGGATGTCCACTCGCAAAGTACTGACACCGCGAGACGCAAACGTCAGCTGTTTCTGCCCGGAAAGCGGCAGCAAGGCGCCGTCCTGCAAAATATTGGCCTGCTTGGGGTAACCAGGTACCCTCAACACCGAGTCATAGGTCCCGGACATGACAAAACCACCGACAGACCTCAAACCACCCCGCATACGCAAATACAGTGAGCGACCCTCCGGTATGTCAATCGACACGCTCTGCAACGCCGCCGCGTCCCGTTCCGTTGGGTTGATGCTGAACTGCAGGTGCTCAGCTCTACGCAATACTTCTATGGTGACTTCCCGGGGGGTTCTCCAGTGATACACCCTGGAGGAATTATCCACTTTGCGGTATTCAGGCAACAGAAACAATTCAAGATATTGCTCGAAATCTTTGGTATTGACACGATCAGTGAAGTCAACGACCACGGTTTGTATCGGATTATCATTGTCATCCCGGGCGATTGTGGCTTTTACTTCCCGGACCCTGAAATAGCTTGCACGATCCGGGATCAATACCTGACTGGCAACGGACTCGATGCGTTCATGACTGCCACGGGCAGCTGCCAGACCAGGCTCAACGCTCACTGAAACAAAGTTTTCCCGTTCCGGAATGGCAATAATTTCAGAATGTACATGCGCGCTTCGATCATGGAGACCATATTCGACTTTAAATTCCAATATTCGTGGCGCCGTTGTGACATCCTCGCCACTTTCCCGCATCGATAAACGCAGCTGCTGTTGCAGACTGTTCCGGTCCACGGGATGGGAAAAGTCGAAACTTGCGACCACCCTGCGCTCGTTTGCCTGTACCGGGTCCTGATAGAACTCCGCTGATGACAGGACAGCACTGAACTGTGGTGTCGAAAAATCACCGTCGTAATTTACCAGATTCAGATGGGAACCGAAGATGTCTGAAGACAGACGCAGTCTGTAGTGCTGACCTGCGGGCCAGTCATCCTGTGGCAGGAAACTCAACCGGTTTTCGGTTTCGAAGCGCCATTCACCGGCTATCGCTGGCTCAAGCTCAATACCCGTCGGTACCACCTCTCCTGCTAAATCAATCCTTGCGGCGGATAAGTTGTTCGGCACGACCACATCAGGGTTTGGCAGGTAATAAAACTCTATCTGCAGCGGTTGCGGCACAAGTTTTTCGTCAACAATTTCCGAAATGTCTGGCGGTATGATCTGAAAATCAATCTGCAACGGTTTTGGTCTGGACTCCAGATACCAATAACCCACCAGGGTCAGTGCAATCAGGCCCATACAGACACACATCATAACCGCCAACCGACGCAGCCCCAGTCTACGTATCCACCCAGGTCGGTTCCACGAAAATTCGCCGGCTATCGCAATCCACAGAGCCTTTGGATTCATTATCAATCCCAAATTGTCAACATATGCCAGTCAGATTTCACCAGGCACTGCCATAATCATAGATGTATCATATTTCACACCATAATATTGGTGACAACAGAGACGCAATGAAGTTCGGGAGGTCTTCAACAGACCGGACTGTGTCACATTGTAATCGTGCTATTAATTGGTCCAGTCCTTATCAGTATGCATCATGTTTGATCGAGAACCATTGGCATTTTTGCCCTGATGTGGCCAATCACAACTTCCCGGGGGTAATCCTTTTCAGAGGCATTTGCGCGGTCTGTCTTGTGGGTACAGGTTACCCAACGCCTGTCAGCCTGGCCACGACATTTCTACTTTGCGTTGACAGTCCCTTGAAGAGCCTTTACACGGCGCAAAACAATGGTTTACTGTGTTATCTGGATTTCTGGACAAGTCAAAATAGGGGCGGCATGTGCTTTGAATGTGACATGCGGTTCGACCAGAACAGAGATTAGCGCAATGGGCATAGCGATGGAAAACGATGCAGTGAGACTTTCGTGCGACACTACCGGGTTCGAACCGAGCCGCAGTGAGTGTGTCCGCTTCACCGCAGTGAGTGCGTCCGTTTCGCGACAGCGCACCGCTCTCCCGGTTCTGCTGCTGCCCCTGCTGCTCACGAGCCTGATGCCCGGGCTGGTACAAGCTCAAGCGACAGCCGAATACATGATGACCTTTCAGGGGCTGTGGACAGCCGACGACATCACCGACAGCAGCATGCCCGGCGGTGCGCACTTCACCCAGATCATCGGCGCCACGCACAATGCCAGCACCACGCTGTGGGTGTCGGGCGGCACGGCCAGCGCGGGCGTCGAGAACGTCGCCGAGCTGGGATCGGTATCCACTTTCGTGAGCGAGATCAACAGCAACAGTAACGCCAATACCGTCGTCAGGGCAGGGAGTTCCTTCATCAGCCCAACCGCGATGGTTTCCAGCACCTTCACCGCGAGTTCCAGCTACCCCCTGGTCTCGGTCCTGTCCATGGTCGCGCCCACACCGGACTGGTTCGTCGGCGTCTCCAACGTGGTGCTGAACGACGGCAGCTGGAAGGACGAGGTCGTCGTGGACCTCTATCCCTACGATGCCGGGACGGAAGAAGGTTCGGGCTGGTCGCTGAACAACGCCAATACAAGCCCGAAAGGCACCATCACCAGCATCCGCAACTCGGGCAGGTTCCGCAACAACCCCATCGCCAGGCTCACCTTTCAGCGGCAGCAGCCCCCTTTGCCTCTGGACCCGGAGGTGTCATTCGCGTCGTCCTCGTCGCGCGCCGGCGAAGGGACGGGAACGCAAAGGGTGACGCTGAACATGTCGCCGGCCTCGACTTCGGACATCACGGTCCAGTTCAGTGTGGGGGGAACGGCGACGAGGAACAGCGACTACCAAATCGATGGGTCAGTGCTGGTGTCGTCGGGTGCGACCACGGCGATGATCCCAGTGACCATCATCGACGACAGCACCGTAGAGGGCAACGAAACTGTCGTGCTGACATTGACGGGCAGTAGCGGCTACACGGTGGAGGGCACGAACCGCCACACGCTGACTATCACCGACAATGATAGCGGGACGCCACCACCGGACCCACCGGACCCACCGGAACCCCCCGACACGAGTGGTGGTGGCGACGCCAACCAACCGCCGACGGTGGAGCGACCGATCGATGACCAGGTGGTGGACGTTGGTGCGACGCTGGACCTGGACATCCGCCCGAACTTCACTGACAGTGACCAGCAGTCGCTGGATTACACGGTGGAGTCGGCAGACCCCATGATCGTCACAGTGGCAGTGGACAACCAGGGAGTGGTCACAATCCACGGACTTGTGCGCCAGTTGACGGCGGTCACCGCGACGGCGACGGACGACCACGATGCGAGCGTGTCGGATACCTTTCTGGTGCGGGTGTCGGGGCCGGCAGAGGTGCCGTTTTTCCCGAGTTCCTCGGACCCGGTCCGGCAAGGATTTCTGCGAGTGATTAACCACAGCGCCGAGGCGGGCGAGGTGATGGTCGAGGCGTTCGACGATCGGGGCGGGCAGGCGGCGCCAGTGACGCTGTCTGTAGGCGCGAACGCGGTCGTACATTTCAATTCGGACGATCTGGAGGATGGCAATACGGCCAGGGGACTCTCAGGCGGGGTCGGTCCCGGGGAGGGGGACTGGCGGCTGGTGCTGACCTCGGCCCTCGACTTCGAGGTGCTGGCATACCTGCGTACCAGCGACGGGTTTTTGACGTCCGTGCATGATGTGGTACCAACCGGGGATTTAGGACTGCGAGTGGCGATCTTCAACCCGGGGAGCAATCTCTACCAGGAGAGCCTGCTGCGGGTGCTGAACGCGGGTACCGAGGATGCCTTGGTGACGGTGTCCGGTGTGGACGACTCAGGCAAATCACCCGGCACTGCAGTACAGTTGACTGTTCCAGCGGCGGGGGCGTTGACGGTTTCCGCAGCTGATCTGGAGTCCGGGGCTGCCGGGGACGGTGCACTCGGCAACGGCGCAGGCAAATGGCGCCTGCAGGTCGAGTCCGGGTCACCAGTGGTGGCGATGAGCCTGCTGTCGAGTTCGGCAGGGTACCTGACAAACCTGTCGAGTGTGTCGAGTGCGCCGGGTATTCCCGCGCGCAGTTTGGGCTTTTATATTGATCCTGTGGTTGGCGTCGTCGCCGGCGGCACTACTACGGGCGGCCACACGGTGCCGTACTTCCCGTCGGCGAACGATGCGCTGGGCCGCCAGGGGTTCGTGCGCGTGTTAAACCGCTCGGCGTACGCGGGAAACGTCTCGATCTCGGTGTACGACGACACCGGCGCCGCCTACGAAGAACTGACGCTATCCCTGGGCGGCGGCGAGACGGCCCACTTCAACTCTGACGATCTGGAACTCGGCAACACGGCGAAGGGACTGTCGGGCAGCACGGGTTCCGGCCGGGGCGACTGGCGGCTGGTGCTGGAGAGCAGAATGGACCTCGAGGTGATGGCTTACGTGCGCTCGCAGGACGGGATGCTGACACCAATGCACGACGTGGCGCCAGCGGCGTTGGACCGGCACTGGGTAGCGTTGTTCAACCCTGGGAGCAATGAGAACCAGGAAAGCCTGCTGCGGCTTGTAAACGCGGGCGCGGAGGACGCCTCAGTGCGCATCACCGGGGTGGACGACGAAGGAGAGACGCCGGGGTCGGCCGTGTCAATAATCTTGCTGGCGGGGTCGTCGATGACGCTCTCCGCGGCGGAACTAGAGACCGGCGGGGAGGACTTCGAAGGCGCATTCGGCGACGGTACGGGCAATTGGCGCCTTCGCGTCGAATCCTCGACGCCGATCATAGTGATGAGCCTGCTCTCGAGTCCCACGGGTCATCTGGCGAACCTGTCGACCGCCCCGGACCGGGGACCGTACTGAACGGGTGTGGCTGCACGCCGAGACAGTGCAAGAGAAAGACCAGACGGTGCGTGCGCTCTGGTAACGGCCCAATACAACTGACTTCAGAGCGACTAAACTTTAAGATCGTCCTGGAAGTGTTGACACTGTGGATTTTAGAACTAATAATTAACGTAGTTGCTCAAAGGGAGCCTCCCGGTCCGCGGTAAGGGTTCAACCCACCTGATAGAGAAGTCAGTTAACCTTCTTTCTACCTGACATGCGGACACCAGGTTGAATCATGAAAGGAGGTCGTTATGACCCGTCAACTACCCAAAAAAGCCAATCTTGAACATCTCAGGAAACAGGCAAAACAGTTATTAAAAGACCACAAAGCAGGCGATCTACAGGTCTGCAATCGAATCAGGGATTATCATCCCCGATTCTCCAAACTCTCCGAACAGGAAATCCACGAGGCAAAATTTTCCTTGCAGGATGCCCAGTTCACTATTGCCAACGAGTACGGTTTTGCCAGTTGGCCAAAACTGACCGCCTCAATAAAGTCAACCAGCAAACAGCAGCTCCTGTTTGGTGCATCCAATCGTGGAGACATCGAAGAAGTGAAGAAATTGATCAACTCTTACCACTTCGAAAAGAGTGAATTGAACCTGCCGTTAGCCCGTGCGACCTGTAATATGAGCGGTGAAAGGGCAGATGATTATCGTGCCTGCTCGGATTATCTGATTGACCGCGGTGCGGACGTGAATGGAGAGTGCGGCAATGACTACGGTCCCATTATTCTCTCGTCGTGCGAGTTCCTGAATCCGGAAGGACTACAGTATTTGATCGATCGGTGGGCATTGGTGCAAACGGCTGAGCGGGTTACCCGGTATCCTGCCACCAATACACCGATGAAAATGGTTTTGGGGACTTACGACCGTAGACCTGACAGGAAACACCGTTGTCTTGATATACTCATAGAAGCTGGCGCCAACTATGAGGATGGCCCGGTCATGGATATTCATCGTGGCAGATATCAGGATCTACAAGAACGTATGATTGCGAATCCCGAATTGCTGCATGCTCATGTAGATCTTGAATACGGGAATCATCTTACACTCCATGGTGTAAGCCTGTTGCATATTGCAGCCGAATTTAATGAGAAAGAATGTGTCGATGTGCTGCTCGATCAAGGCGCAGACATTAACCACAAGGCCAAAATCGGTAAAAACGGAACAGGTGGCCAAACAGCACTGTACCATATCATTGGAGGTAATCAGGGAAGATGCTACCCACTGTTTGAACACCTTTTAACCAAAGGACCTGCTCTGGATGTAAGTGCGTGTATCCAAAGCGATGTTATTATTCACCCGGATAAGGATCACACTTATGACGAGGTACTGGAACTGACCCCCCTGGGATATGCACTGAGATATGAACATGCACCTGGATGGCATGAAGCCTCTCGGGAAGTAGCTGAATTACGCAAACTCGACGCGCCGATATGATGCAACAGGAAACCGATGCTGGAGGTGAGTCCTGAAAGCAGTATTTATCCGTCATGTGAAATTCGAAGGATTGGGTACCCTTGCCTGGCAATTGGTTCAAGCTGGCTTTGAGCTGCAGGAGTGCGATGCGCAAGGAATTGATCTGCAGGCACTGGCAAATGCGGATCTGGTTATCATTCTCGGTGGACCCATCAGCGCGAATGATATTGCAAGATTTCCCTATCTTGAGGATGAGATCAAACTGATTCGTTTCCGTGTCAGTGAAGGGAAGCCCACGTTGGGTATTTGTCTGGGTGCTCAACTCATTGCAAAGGCCATGGGCGCAAACGTACATGCCGCAAAAGACAAGGAAATAGGGTGGGCTCCCTTACAACTGACCAAGGCGGGTCAGGGAAGCTGTCTGCAACACATCACCACACCCGTTTTGCACTGGCACGGTGAGATGTTTACTGTACCGGAAGGTACTCAAACACTTGCGTCCACGACTTTGTGTGCTAACCAGGCATTCGCAATCGATAGTCATACTCTGGCACTGCAGTTCCATCTGGAAGTACGCGAAGATATGCTTGAGTACTGGCTGGCAGGTCATATCCACGAATTGGATAATGAACAGGTCTCACTCCAGGCCCTGCGTATGGACACGCAGTTGTGGGGCGAAAAAAGTGAAAACCAGTGCCGGCAAGTCCTGAATGCCTGGTTGTATGATGCATTTGGTGACCGGCTCAACTCCCGGTAGACAATTTATAACAAAACAAGGATCTGAAATGATGCTGGAAAACAAAATCGCTGTCGTAACCGGGGCCGGGCGCGGAATTGGTAAAGCAATTGCCGAAGCTTATGCCGCCGCCGGCGCCAAAGTCGTATGCGCCGCACGTTCAACCGGTGAAATCGAACCACTCGCAGCAAAATTAGGCGGGCTTGCCATCACCTGCGATGTCAGCCAGGAATCAGAAATCCAGAAACTGATGCGACAAACACTGGATGCCTTTGGTCAGATCGACATTCTGGTCAATAACGCAGGAGCGGTAGCACGTTTACCCGTTCATGAATTACCCGTCGAGGACTGGGACTATGTGATGAATGTTAATCTTCGCGCCGTATTTCTCTGCTGCAAATATGCAATTCCCTCAATGCTTGCAAAAGGCAGTGGCTGTATTATCAACATCTCTTCCGGCGCTGGTGTTGCCGGACCACGAAACCGGTCGGCCTACGCCGCATCCAAGCATGGGGTGATGGGCTTAACCAAGGTGCTGCACGTGGAGTATTTACATAAAGGCATCCGAACCCATGTCATTCTCCCGGATGCAACCGTATCGCAAATGCGGACAGAAGGATTCCCGGACGAGGATCCCGATTCTCTGATCCAGGCGGACGATATTGCCGATGCCGCGGTTTTTCTCGCAACTCAAAAAGGCACCGCTCACACACTCGAAGTCAGAGTGAGTCAGGGACTGGCAACCAGATACAATTAAAATTACCAGCAAAAACAACACAAATTCCGACAAACAGCAGATGGCTTTGGGGTGCTCGTTTGCGTAAGCCTAATGTCGCAGCGCCGAGCTGGAGGAGCATGACTTCGTCCGACCCACAGCAGATGGCTTTGGGGTGTTCATTTGCGTAAGCATAATGTCGGAGCGCCGAGCTGGAGGAGCATGACTACAGGCATGCGGGGGGGGACGAGGGCATCCCGGAGGGACGCGCAGACGCTGAAGCAAATGAATGCCCCAAAGCCATCTGCGAACAGCTTCAATTAAGTAAACTGTCCCCCGAATACCCGAATAGATCCCGAATATTAATACGGCGACAGTTCCTTTTTGAAGCGCCGGGCATTGTTAACATAGCCAAGGGCTCTCTCCTGCAGGAAATCGATCTGATCCTGAGATAATTCACGAACCACTTTACCGGGCGAACCCATTACAAGGGAGCCATCAGGGATTTCTTTTCCTTCTGTAATCAGAGAGTTTGCGCCAATCAGGCAGTTTTTGCCGATTTTGGCGCCATCCAGGACCACGGAATTGATACCGATGAGAGAGTTATTACCAATATCACAACCGTGCAGCATCACCTTGTGACCCACAGTCACATTTTTACCGATCGTCAATGGCATACCGGGTTCAGTATGCAAAACCGATCCATCCTGAATGTTAGAGTTTTCACCCACGGTAATGACTTCGTGATCACCTCTAAGAACCGCGTTAAACCAGACACTGACGTTGTTTTCCAGAATTACGGAACCCAGTACGACTGCGTTGTCAGCCACCCAGTATTCTCCCCTGAACTCCGGTACCTGCTCACCCAGTCTGTAGATCATGTTACCTCCCACGTTTTGATGAGCGGAGAATACCAAAGGAGTGTGGTGAAATCCTGTCATATCGATAAAAGGGGTCAGGTTCGATGATTCGCCGTTTTTTATTAACAATGCCGTCTGGCGTTGCGGAACAGCCTCATCCATGGACTGTCTTCCTGCCACTCATCGGGATGCCATGAATTCTGGATAGTTCTATAGACCCGTTCCGGGTGCGGCATCATGGCGGTAAACCTGCCGTCAGTCGTGGTCACGGCAGTTATACCCAGGGGAGACCCATTCGGATTCATGGGGTAGGTTTCAGTCATCGAAAGGTAATGATCAACAAAATGCAGTGGAACCAGACCAGCATCAACAAGCCTGGCGGCATCGGTTGCTGATATGTCAGCACGGCCTTCACCGTGTGACACTGCAATCGGCATGTGGGAACCGGACATGCCGGAAAATAGAATAGAGGGACTGTCCAGGACCTGCACCAGAGAAAACCTGGCTTCAAACTGCTCGGAACGGTTGGTGACAAACCGGGGCCAGTTCTCTGCACCCGGAATCAGTTCCTTTATTGAAGCCATCATCTGACAACCGTTACAGACTCCAAGACCGAAGGTATCGGATCGTTCGAAGAATGCCGCAAATATATCCCGGACCCGGTTGTGAAACAGGATTGATTTAGCCCAACCCTCGCCAGCGCCAAGAACATCACCATAGGAAAATCCGCCGCAGGCGACCATACCCCGGAATGTTGACAGATCCCTGTCACCAGACAGAATCTCGCTCATATGCACATCAATCGCGGAGAAACCGGCCCGGGTGAACGCTGCCGCCATCTCTACCTGACTGTTGACTCCCTGTTCCCGGAGTATGGCGATACCCGGTTTAACACCGGTCGCAATCATAGGCGCAGCAACATCCTCATTAATGTCCCAGGTCAGGTGAACGGATAGACCTGGATCATCTTCATCACTGATCCCGGCGAACTCCTCTTTGGCGCATTGCGGATTATCCCTGAGTATCTGGATTCGATGGCTGGTTTCACTCCAACACGCCTGCAGTGCGGATCGTTTTTGACGGTACAGCAAGTTATCTTCCTGAAAGATGCTGATATTACCATTGTCCGTTGGCGTTGCCATGACCCGGGCGGAAATTCCCCGGGCGGCAAACCGGCTGGTTATCATGGCTGCATCTTGCCGGGCGACCTGCAACACAGCACCCAGTTCCTCGTTGAACAGAAAAACAACCGGTTCAATTTCAGAGGGCAGTGTTATATCAAGGCCGCATCTTGCAGCAAAGGCCATCTCGACCAATGTCGTAAACAGACCACCATCCGACCGGTCATGGTAAGCCCATATCCGCTGTCTCAATTCCCGTTGCTGCAGAATTTCAAAAAACGCTTTCAGTTGCCCGACATCCTCTACATCCGGCGTTTCAATACCGGTTTCATTCTGGCACTGCAACAGGACGGAACCGCCAAGTCTTTGCCGACCCACCGCAAGATCGATATACAGCAACACCGAGTCCGCATCACGTCGTAATTCTGGCGTTAACGTATCCCGGACATCCAGAACCGGCGCAAACGCCGAGATGATCAAAGACAGGGGCGCGGTTACGGCCTTATCACCATCCGGTTGCTGCCATCTGGTCTGCATGGATGTGGAATCCTTGCCGACGGGAATACATATTCCGAGTTGTGGGCACAGATTCAATCCAATTGCCTCTACCGTCTTATAGAGCTTTGCATCTTCACCAGGATGATCTACCGCCGCCATCCAATTCGCCGACAATTTGATGTTTTCAATTTGTCCGGTAAGCGCTGCCGCCATATTGCAGATGGATTCCGCCACTGCCATCCGACCTGACGCCGGGGCATCCAGCAACGCTATTGGAGCCCGTTCGCCCATGGACATGGCTTCTCCGGTGATTGAGTGATAGTCAGTTGAAGTGACCGCAACATCAGCTACTGGTGTCTGCCAGGGGCCCACCATCTGATCACGAGCAACCTGGCCACCCACCGTTCGGTCGCCGATCGTGATAAGAAAGCTTTTACTGGCTACAGTAGGATGACCAATCACCCGCTGAATGGCCGTTTCAAGATCCGGCATACTGCTGATTGATCCAGCCAGTGTTCGTGTCTGTGCATCCCTGTGCATAACCGGTGACTTGCCGAACAGGACACTCATCGGTAAATCCACGGGTTTATCTGCAAAAAAATCGTCAGTAACCGTCAAGTGAGTATCGTTGACAGCTTTGCCGACCACCGCAAAAGGACAGCGTTCCCGAGCGCAGATTTGCGTAAAACGTTCCAGGTCTTCCCCGGCCACCGCAAGCACATAACGTTCCTGAGCTTCATTACACCAGATTTCCATCGGTGTCATTCCGGGTTCATCGCTGGGGATATTTCTCAACTCCATCCACCCGCCGACACCACCATCATGTACCAGTTCCGGCAGAGCATTGGATAATCCACCGGCGCCAACATCGTGGATGAACTGTATTGGATTGTCCTCACCCAATTGCCAGCACTGGTCTATAACTTCCTGACAACGATGCTGAATCTCGGGATTTCCCCTTTGTACACTGGCAAAATCCAGATCAGCATCGCTGGCCCCTGATGCCATTGATGAAGCGGCGCCACCGCCCAATCCTATCAGCATGGCAGGACCACCCAACACAATTAACGATGCGCCGGCGCTGATATTCTGCATGGAAATATGTTCCTGACGGATATTGCCAAGCCCGCCGGCAATCATAATGGGTTTGTGATATCCACGAATCTCTCCGCCGGCCTGAAGCTCATAACTTCGGAAGTAGCCGCAGATATTGGGGCGTCCAAATTCATTATTGAAAGCCGCACCACCGACGGGAGCCTGGATCATGATATCGAGTGCTGATGAAATATGGTCGGGTTTGCCGTTATCCACTTCCCAGGATTCTTCTGCACCGGGTATCCGGAGGTTGGAAACGGAATATCCTGTGAGACCCGCCTTTGGTTTTGAACCACGTCCCACTGCACCTTCATCCCTTATTTCACCACCGGCGCCAGTTGCCGCCCCAGGGAAAGGGGCAATTGCCGTGGGGTGGTTATGAGTTTCGACTTTCATCAGGATGTGGACGTCTTCAACAGCATAACCATATTCGCGGGTCACCGGATCAGGATAAAAACGCTTGCCGGTGTTTCCTTCAATGACTGATGCATTGTCCTGGTAAGCGCTCAACACCTTGTATCCATTGATCTGTCGGTGACTGTTCCGAATCATTTCCATCAGGCTGTAGCGCTGCGGTACGCCATCTATTGTCCACCGTGCGTTAAAGGTCTTGTGCCGGCAGTGTTCCGAGTTGGCCTGTGCAAACATCATCAATTCTGTATCGGTAGGGTCCCGGCCGAGTTCCGTAAAAGCATCGACCAGATAGATCATCTCATCCCGGGTCAGCGCCATTCCCATTTTCTGATTGGCTTTTTTCAGGACTTCAATCCCTGCAGGCAACAGCGGTATGGCGCCAGGTGTTTGAGGGTCCGCCTCCGCAAACAGGATACTGGCGTCCATAGTCGATAACACCGATTCCGTCATGCGATCATGTATGCAGGCGTCAGCTGTCGCCATCTGCTCAATGGACAAAGGAGAGCCAGAATTCAGGCGCCAGGCGATACCACGTTCTATCCGTCGAACCTTTGCCAGTCCACAGATCTTCAATATGTCAGTTGCCTTGGAACTCCAGGGTGAGATGGTTCCAGTACGCGGTACTACCAGCCGTAATACACCGGGCACTTCATTGATATCGGGCATGGATGATGTGGTGGGACCATAGATCAAAATACGATTGATGACAGCCAGTTCGTCATCCTCAAGATCATCCTCAAGATCGACAAAATGGATGAAGCGGGTGACGATCTCCAACTCCGGCAGGATTCCTGACAGGTCTGAACGCAACTTCTGGAGTCGAAATTCTGAGAGTGCGGGTGCACCCGGTAATACCAGCATAAAATTACCTGATCAGATAAAGGGATATTCTGACATATTCGTGGGGTCAGAGTCAGGCGCGTTTCCTGCGGAAAAAACCGGAAATCAGTTGTGTACAGATATCTGCACACAATCCCTCTTCGTATTGCACACGATGATTGAGTGATTCATTGTCGAGTGCATGGAGGGTGGAAACAATTGCGCCTCCACGTGGCTCTTGAGCAGCGAAATAAAGCTTCGCAATTCTTGCATGGACCAGGGCGCCGGCACACATTGTGCACGGTTCGATCGTGACATAGATATCTGCATCCGTTAATCGATGGTTACCGGTCCGGTCAGCCGCATTGCGCAAGGCAATTATTTCAGCATGGGCTGTTGGATCATTGTTGGTAAGGGTACGGTTGAATCCACGACCAATCACTTCATCACCGCGAACCACCACGGCGCCCACAGGTACTTCACCTGTTTTTTCAGCTATCAGAGCCTGCTCGTATGCCGCATACATAAACTCTTCGCCGGATACCTTTACCACTGTTTGCTCTCAAAAAGACCTGGGGTCAAAAGACCCCATACTTTACCATGGAAAGGTCTGGTAAGCTTCTGCTTCACTTTGAAAAAAGAGGTTTACCATGTACCCGTCCAATCGAAGAAGTGTCATTGCCTTGCGGCCAGACCTGAGTTATAGACCTTAGGAGAACCAGAGAAACAACCGCCACCACCAACCATTAATCAAAAAAACTGAGTAGATTGTGAATGAGCGAATTGATTAATGTGGTCAATATCGACCCGCGAATAACAGCCGCCTTCCAGAAAATTGAGAAAAAGCCCGAACCAAGATTAAAAAGTCGGGAAGAACTCCTCGCTTGGGCTTATGCCGATGAAACCGTTGCTATACGCGAGATTGGGAGAAAGTTTCTGGAAAAACACGACACAGAAGAGATAGCACCCTCAGACGGACTGTCGATCAGTACCAGGAAGATTACTTCGGAGCCGGACGGCAACACCATCAACATCCAGTTCATCAGGCCCGAATCAGCCGAACCGTTGCCGTGCGTATACTATATCCACGGCGGCGGCATGAAGGAACTTTCCTGCTACGACGGCAACTATAGAGCCTGGGGCAGGCTCCTCGCCAGACAGGGGGTTGCCGTTGCGATGATCGATTTCAGAAATGCTTTGTTACCATCTTCGGTTCCGGAAGTCGCCCCTTTCCCTGCAGGGTTGAATGACTGTGTATCAGGTATCAAGTGGGTATCTGCCAACAGCGAGACACTGGGTATCGATCGCGCCCGGATCATCGTTTCGGGGGAGAGTGGTGGCGGGACTCTGACGCTCGCGGCAGGGCTGAAGCTGAAGCAGGATGGAGACCTGGGACTGATACGGGGACTCTATGCGTTATGTCCCGGTATCGGAAGCATCGACTCCACGGAAGAGGAGTCCTTCACAAACGGAAACGACAGCGGAAAGCCCGAAAAGACATACAGCAGCGGTATACTGGCCTATGGCATTGCGGAATATGAGAATCGGAACCCTCTTGCCTGGCCCGGCTTTGCTGCCGGTGGGAATGTTCGTGGTCTTCCCCCGACGATGATCAGTGTCAACGAGTTTGATAGAAACGAAGGCAGCATCAAATTCTACCGGTTGCTCCTTTCCCAGGGTGTGCCAGCCAGTTGTCGGCAATTGATGGGTACGAGTCACGCCGTTGAGGTTTTTCCCTCAGTCTGTCCCGACGTATCCAGGGAAACCGCGCGCAGCATAGCCGATTTCTGCAGAGGGCTGACTCGCCCGGGTGAGTCCGGATAGCGTGAAGCAACACTAATACCCCTCAGCTGGGCTTTCTCACCCCTGCAACCATTGGTATGTTACGTTTCCAAGGTGATTTTACATTTTCCCCTAGGTTATGTAACATTACGATATTATGGTTACCAGAACGACAAAGACAGACAAAATCCTGGAACTGGTCAGGAAGGCTGGTGTCCTGCGCCCGCGAGATCTGGACTCTTATAATATCCCCAGGACCTACCTCAGCCGTTTATGTAGTGCCGGCAAACTGCAACGGATAGGCCGGGGGCTGTATGTCCTGCCCGGGAGCAGTGCCACCGAGCATCATTCGCTGGCCGAGGCAGGCAAACGCGTGCCCAAGGGTGTGGTGTGTCTACTGTCCGCCCTAAGCTTTCACGAACTCACGACTCAGGCGCCGTTTGAGGTCTGGCTGGCCATCGGCGGAAAAGCATGGCGGCCGCGTCTCGAGTACCCGCCGCTACGTATCGTTTACTTCTCCCAAGCAGCGCTTATTGCCGGCGTCGAGGAGCACAAGCTCGAGGGAGTGACCGTTCACGTGTACTCCCCTGCCAAGACAGTCGCCGATTGTTTCAAATACCGCAACAAGATCGGCCTGGATGTGGCCATCGAGGCACTCAGAGAGTGCCGACGGGCTCGGCACTGCACCATGGACGACCTTTGGCACTATTCAGCTATTTGTCGAGTCCGAAACGTCATGCGGCCCTACCTGGAATCGCTAGCGGTATGAATGATAAACGCGGAAAGAATTTGGCAGCTTCCGTACGTGACCGATTGCTGGCATTGGCAAGGGTACGGGGTGAAGACTTTCAATTGCTCCTGACACAGTTCGGGTTGGAACGACTCTTGTACCGCCTTAGCCAATCGGCTTATCGGGACCGCTTCATTCTGAAGGGCGCGATGTTGTTCGTGCTGTGGGGTGACCAGCCACACCGCCCGACACGCGATGTGGATTTCCTGGCCCTCGGTGACAGCAGCGAAGCAGAGCTGCAAGCAATCTTTCGCGATCTCTGTAACGTCACTGTCAAAGATGACGGTCTGACACTGATTGCTGACAGCGTACAAGTCGAAGTAATCCGTGATGAGACGGAGTATGGCGGCATACGCGTGAAGCTGTTCGGTGACCTGGCTGGCGCTCGTGTACCCATTCAGGCCGACATCGGTTTCGGAGACGCCGTGACACCGGAGGCGCAAGAGATCGAATATCCTACTTTACTGGGTAACCCTGCGCCATATTTGAGAGCATATCCCCGAGAGACGGTAGTAGCGGAGAAATACCAGGCATTGGTTGACCTAGGCATAGCTAATAGTCGTATGAAAGACTTTTACGATCTTTGGGTCATTGCTCGCGATTTTGACTTCGATGGTGCGAATCTGTCCGAGGCGATCCGCAACACCTTCTCGCGTCGTCAGACACCGTTGCCGGAACACACTCCATCCGGCCTTAGTGCCGACTTTTATGAAGATTCACATAAGAACATACAATGGAATGCCTTCCTGAAGAAAGGAATGCTCGTAACTGCTCCACCACCGCTAGTGGATGTTTGCCGTTTCTTGGAGACGTTTCTTGTTCCGCCGACGCAAGCGATGACGCGTGGGAAGACTTTCACCTATAAATGGGAACCAGGCGGTCCTTGGGTTTGACTGCATAGAACTCAGATTAACTGTGGCAAATGCTGAACATCCCTGGCAGATAATTCAATCGGAAAATGTGACTCACCCTGTATTCAAATCTTCAATTCAGCATCCCACCACTTCGATATCTGGCTTTCCGAAACAAATTCCTGATCTACAGCTTGTTCCCGGCAAAGGACTGCTAATGGCTGGATATCATCTCCATATGAATTGGGCACCTGCCCTACCTTCCCCACCGCCTTACAATAGGGATGCCCCCCACCTTCGCGTAAATAATCCACCATCGGCTGATATAGTCCACTCAGGGCTATTTCATGCAATATTCGGGCTAGGCCACCTTCCGTGCTTTGACTTCCAGGTGTATGCCCTCCTGCTCCTGCAGGTAATGGATCACCGCGAACAGGTTGCTCGCCTGGGGGTTCCCTTTCGGCCCGAACATGCGCATGAGACTCTTGCTCGATTTGCCGAAGACCCGGGACAGCTCCTCGAACCCGATGGTCGCGTTGATATAGTCGCGCAGCACCGCCTTGCCGGTATCGACATCATTGGCAAGCAGGCGTTCGACCCCTTCCTGCAGCAGGGCCTTGCGAAACTCAGGATCCCGTTGGGCGCGTGCCTGTATGGTGTCCTTAAAATCTTTCGTCAAAGCCATCATGTCACTCACTGTCGAGGTATTCTCTAACCTCTGTCATCTAATGCAGATGGTAGCATGTATGTTACCTTTATCAGTACCCCAACAACGTTCCGTTTCTTTTACTGGGTTATGTCACTGGGCTATTGTCGTTCCTACCGCCGCGCATCCTTCCCCGTAAAGCCTGGCGCACAAACTGTCTCGCACCATTGTCGTTCGCCTCAACGAGTTGCCGAATCTGCTTGGTGACGTCGTCAGCCCTATTCAACCTGATAGCAGCGTCCATTGCCCGGTCATAGGCCTCCATCACATCGACGTGGGTCACCTCGAAACCCCACCCCTCACTCAACCAACGCAATGCGGTCAGGGCAGAGCCCAAGGCAAACTCCGGTGCCGAATTGAGGTAATCTCTGGCTGCCCTTGTCAGGGTTTTTGGATCACAGGGACTCCGGTTCGCAAGGTCCAAGGCGAGATCGTATAGTTCGAGTTCCTTTGCGGTCGCGAACCATTTGCCCTCTTCTCCGGGAGTCATGGCGATGAGGTCGGCCAGAATCGCTGACGCATCCTTCATGGGATAGCGTTTTACCACAGCTCGAAACCGCGCGAGATACGAATTGCCCTGGGCCGCCCTCAGCCCATAGCGCCGATAGGCCTCGTCATGCAGGCCAGAGGAAATCAGGATCTCTTCGCATGCCTTATCAATGGTCGAATCCGGTTGGTTCAAGCCTCTGGATGCCTCGGCGTATTGCAGCGCTTCCGACTTCTTGCCCATCGCCAATAACGCCTCGACGCCGTAGCGACGGTAATGCCAGAAGGGTTTTCGGTCCAGGGCCAAAAGGTCGAGCATTTCTTCATAGCGCCCCGCCATCAGCAGGCAGGACAGGCAGGCCGTTGCGCCATGAAAATAGTTACCTGGATTCGGATTGGTCCAACACGACCTCAGTGTCGGCATCAATTCTTCCGCCAACTGATTGGCTGCTTCCACCGAACCGCATACCTCTCCCCAGCGATCGCCCACCGGCCCTAGGTAGTCGACACCATCATCCTCCATGGCCTGCCATATGCGTTCGAGCCATTTTTGGCGTGTATTGGCATCCGCCGGCGCGTTGATGATGACGGGAAGCAGTTGGTCGAGTGTTTTGTTCACCGCAGAACCCAAGGCACCGCTGGAGCTGTCCACATGCTCCAGCGCAGGCCAGAGCTTTTCGATCAGGCGAACGACACCTTCTGCAGCCAGATCAGGTTCTTTCTTCGCCACCTTTTTTATTTCGGAAACAGCTTCGCGAAGTCGCTGGCACGCTAATCTGGAGGATTTCCAGCTATAGGCTCCTGCACGGAAGCGTGCGGGGAAGATCCATTTGTGAGCGCTCCGGGTACTCAATGGGAACCTAACCTTCGTCCACGGCTCGTTCGATAGCGCTTACCCTGCTACACCCTGACCCAAATAATTGGCTTCTGCCGCCGGTTTGGGGTGTGACCTGAATCTGTGTACCAATTCGCTCCTTCAACGCAGGCACGTGCGAAATGACGCCGATCAGTTTGCCGTCTTGCTGCAGACCGGCGAGGGTTTCCAAGGCTGTGTCGAGGGCTTCCTCGTCCAGCGTGCCGAAACCTTCATCCAGGAACAGCGAATCCAACCTGACATTTTTACTGGCCATATGGGACAACCCAAGTGCCAGGGACAGGCTGACGATAAAGCTCTCCCCGCCGGAAAGGTTCTTCTGGCAGTACCCCTTCGCTGTTCCGCTCAGATAACCATTGTCTAACCGTGTTGCGTTCATCCTCAATAGTATCCAGTATCTGGATACCGGGAGTTGGTCCGTTGAATACCAATACGGTGCCACGGCGCTCCTCGGCATTACCATCCACATCGGAAACCTCTGGACCCAGCAACCTATCGGCCTGCATCCTTATCTGGTGTGATGTTCTGTAATTTATTTGGAGGGTGCGAGAACGACTGCGAATATCGACACCAAGTGCTTTCCAAGAAAACGGGGGCTGGAATATGCGCTGACCAAGATCGCCGACAAAAAATAGGCTGTTTAGGCGTTTGCCACCAAGTGCTGCAAGAAATCGCAATTGGGAGACACTGATATCCTGCGCCTCATCAACGACCGCAAAGTCGAAAGGCAGGTGTTTTCGCTCAGCAAGTTGTTTGGATAGTTGACTAAACAGGCCGGGATAAGTTATCAGGCCGCGCTCTGCCAACTGTGTGCGGACACGATCAAATATCGACCAGAGCACCTGACGCTGCTGTTCTGGCAGGCGCGTTTTTCGTCCCAACCGCCTGACGTCCCTATATGCCTCCCAGGTATCTAACTGCCACGCATCTACTACCTCTTCCCATTCAGTCAATAGAAATTGCGGACTGAATTTGTGCCCTCCTACTTCTAGAGCCACTTCCGTTATGAATTGCTGTAATTCTTCACGGGATACAATGTTCAGAGCGCCAAAGTGCAATTCATAGAGCCGGCGACCAATTGCATTAATGGCATGGACTTCCAATCGCTCACCAATATGCGGTTCATTGCTGATCAATCGCCTTAGCTTGGTTCTCAGCGAGTTAGCCAGGGTGTCGGAAAACGTGGTAAGCAGGACTCGCACATCGGGGTGATTGCGGGCAAAAAAGACGGCCCGATGTAAAGCGACGATTGTCTTGCCCGTACCCGCCGAACCCGAAACCCTTGCTGGTCCGTTATAGTCTTTTTCCACCCACTGGCGTTGAGCTGGTTGTAGGAAGATAGTCCATTTCTCCCATGGGTATTCCAGCGCGCACTCAAGTTCTTCGACATTCTTCATAACCCGGAAATGGCGCTGCGCATCCGGATGTTCAAACGGATCAGCGCTCACAGATACTGGCTCCGCAACATGTGGACTACCGCCAGTTGCCAGTCCCAGGAGCGCTTCTGCCGCTTCGCCAGGCAGGTGATCTGCCAACTCCAGCACACTGTCTTCGTCAGCACTGCGCACATCATCCAGCCACTCGGCTGGTACCCCATAACTCAACAAATTGTCTTCAGAGATGTCCGGAAATAATAGCGGCTTTGATGGCGGTGGTTCATCGACGGGAACAACAATCTGGGCAACGTATTTCGGGACGGTAATTTCCCTGACCATCTCCCGAACTTCTACTATTTGTGCAGCACCAGTCTTCGGATGGGTTTCCAACTTGCGACGCTCTGCCCATTGATAGGCTCTATCGTGATGGTTCACGTAACAAAGTAATAAACTCTTGTCCGTCTTGTTAACGATCAATCGAATATCCCGACTGACCCGGACTGACCAGAATTTGGGGTCCTTAGCTCTGTCGAGCTTATGAAACTGCATTCTAGGGTTTGCTGGATTCAATTGCAGATCGAATGCTGTTGTCTTGACCTGTTTTTGTTCCTTACCAGTGAGTTTGGCGAGACTGTAGGTGGAGGTGTCTGCTATACGAAAATTCATTGGATCAGACATCTACCGCAATCGTGATTTGGTTTTCTATCGCGGTATAGAGCTCTACATCGACCTCTGGTACACGGATGGAGACAAGTAGCGAATAATCCGCGCGCTGATCGTAGCGTTCTAGCTTGGGGCGTGTCTTCCACCAACCACTAACTGGAAACACCGCCAGCATGCCCCGGCTGGCCAGATCCGCTGCTGGCCCCCTCCAGATATCGGAGTGCAAACTGCCCCTGTGTCGGTTACGCGTTCCCAACAGCCATCTTGGATCGTCCCCACTACTGGTACTACTGCCTTCCTCTGCATCTCTTGCCGCCAAGTTGATCCGCTGACGAAATTCATCGTCAGATTCATGTGGCCGTTTCACGTCGAAACGCAAACCATGAGACTCATAGCGATAGCGGGATTTGACCCCTCTGGCTGACGGATTGGGCTCAATAAAGTAGGAAACTGTTACCCGCATCTCTACTTCCGTCTCGCCCAATGCCTCTAGCTCTTGCAAAGGCCAGGGCAAGCGGTGCAGATTCATGTCTCTCAGGGTAGGCGCTTTACTGCCTTCTCTGGTAAAGGGATGAAGACTGTCTTCGCAAACCAAGGTTAGGGAATTCTCGACGCTCCACAAAGCACTCTCCAGATCAGGCTGACCAAAGCCACAATGACGCACCAGACTAGCCACGTCTCCCTTGTTTGGATTCGATGGATCGGTAAGAAACTGGCCGCGCATCTCTGGTGTCCATTGTGCAGAATGAACCATCAATCCACGAATGGTTTCCATACGCAGATCGGGATATTCAGCCATTAGGCGGGCGGCCATCCCTGCAGCCAATGCTGTCGCCGCACTGGTGGCATTACTTATTGTAAACAACCGATCAGCGATGTCCGCATTGGTAGAAAGCAAACTAAGGCTTGGCATCCATACCGAACCGGTTGCATCTTTTGCCGCATTCCCACCCTCAAAAACCACATCTGGCTTCAACGGCCAATGCGCCTGCCATGTTTGAGAGGTGGAACTGAACGGACTCAACCCACCTGCTGGTGCAATGGGTTGGTAATCATCTGTATCAGGTTCCGTTATGTGAACCAGTTCAGTGGTCGCACCCACAGTCAATGCGTTCCACGCCTGACCGGGATCATGGATACCGTCGGTACTGTTGCTGTGAGGATATTGCGACCAGGCATTGGGATCATCAACATTACCGGCAGACAGAATGAACAACCGATGCGTCCCTCCCTGGTTTTCATAATCCACGGCAAGCCGATCAACCGTAGCCGACCAGGCGGAAGGACGACCCCGATCCCGGGCATCCCGAGCAGTAACCGCCATGCTGAAGACACGCTGGCGATCTGGCGCGGTAATCTCCGGATAGCTGACCGCCTGTATGGTCAGATAACCATGATACTCGGGATCACCACTGTTGGAATGGTTACGATCCAGCAATTTGACGGATTCAAGTCTGTGATAAATCGATACCGGTTCATTAGAGACGACCACCAGCGACAGATCGCCCAACAATGCAAGACCTGCCATTTCAGTGCCATGACCCTGATTGTCATTTGTTCCCCAACCCGGTTCGATCGTGTGTAAATCACGACTACCCAATGCCGATGTGAGCAAAGGATGACCACGATTGACCCCGGTATCCAGTACGCACACATGGGGTGCATCTTCATCTTCGACAGGAATACTCAGACGCTGTAATAAGTCATCACTCCATTCGTATTGATCTTCAAGTGGAAGAGAATCGAAGAAATCCGCCGTTTCTTTTCCTCGCCGCAGCTCTGCAATACTGTTCAGCGTCATCATGGAACGCTGCATCTGCTCACGCGAACCATATATCAGCAACACGGTTCGCTCCGGGAACTCGATCTGCCCCGGCGCTAATCGAAAGTCGAGACTTTCCGCCAGCTGTGTAAAGCGCTGCACCTCAGCGATGCGATCCCCTTTGACCGGTAGCCATACTTCCCACCAGAGGGCTTCCTCATCAGACTGAGGAAAGACTTCAAGATCATCCGTCCATAAGTCTTTCAGTCTGGCAACACGAATATTTCTTATGGCATCCAGCAGCTTTTGGTTGCTAGGTTTTCTTGTACCCTTCTTCTCGTTTATTTTGTCCTTGCTCTCATCCAGATAGGCAGCTACAAGATTTTCCAGAATATGCAGCTTTCCGTCAGGAACAAAAATTGTGGCCATTGTCTGACTTTCTTCATGCCGCACTTTGAGCAACTCAATGCCAGAACGTTCCTTGGCCAGCGACTCAAATGCCAATTCAATATCCGGGAAGCTCTCGAACTCCACTTGTAGCCCGAAACCCTCATTCATACCTGCTGATTCTTGTTGGAAACGTGCCTGCTCGATTTCAGGCCTTAGTGCCCCCAACTGCTGTAACAATCGGCCGCCATGCTGCTGACGGTCACGTGAAGGAACCTCTTTCGAACCGCCACGACCGCGGGTCCGAAATGACTCAGCAGTGACTGTATTTTTCAGGATAAAATGCGGCTTGTGTTGATCCCCGTCATTGGCCATAAGAGCATCGTTCCGTGTTTATCATGTGTTATTCCTGAAGCGGGTAGCCATCTGGCATCTATCCAGAATCGCCTGGCGAATATCAGCTTCTGAAATGGTCTTTCGCTCACCCATCAACGCTTCCTTCAAAGTTTCATTACAGGCACGAACCAACTCTGCGTAACTGAGACCCTTTGCCTTGCTGGCCGAACGTTTCCAGGAAACTCCTTTAACCGTCTTCTCGCCAAGCCTTGATTTCAAAACGGCCGCAATATGCTCCTCATCCGGCAACTCATAATGCAAGATATCGTCGAACCGGCGTAATAACGCATGATCGAGAATCTCTGGATGATTGGTCGCCGCAACAATGAGGCTGTGCGACTCATCTTGCTCGATCATCTGTAAAAAACTGTTCAGGATGCGCCGCACTTCACCCACATCATTCGCCTGCCCTCGCTGAGACCCAATAGCGTCAAATTCATCAAAAAAATAGACACCTCTGGTACGATCCGTAGCATCGAACACCTGGCGCAGTTTGGCGGCGGTTTCGCCCATGTACTTGGTAATCAGCCCGTCCAGCCGCACCAGAAACAGTGGTAATCCGAGTTCACCGGCCAATATCGAAGCCGTCATAGTCTTACCGGTACCGGGCGGCCCCATCAACAACAGCTTGCGTCTGGGTGACAACCCATGGGAAAGGAGTCTGGTAGCCTGCCTCTGTTCCCGGATGATGCGCTTGAACTGATAGGCCAAAGATTCATCCAGCACCATTTCATCAAGACGGTTTTTTGGATAATCGACGCTAAGAAGTCCTGCAAGCTCACCTCGTGGACGTCCGATGGGAACCGTCCTGGCAGCGTCTTTTGGCGGCAGACCACGTCGAGCCTTGGCCTGATCCACCAGATCGCGCAGCTCTTCGGCCAATTTGCCATGACCGATTTTTGCTTCATGGGCAGCAAGCTGCATTGCAATAGAATAGAACCGCTCGTCATCCCCATCGGCATGAGACTTTAGTAATGCTTTCAACTGGTCAGCGATAGCCATGATCATATCCTCCGGTAATCATCATACCTTGAACACCTTCATCACTTCATCACTAAGATGGTTGATGACCTTAAATGCAATGCGGCCTGACGTCGATTTTCTGAAAGGTCGCGAGGTATCACTGTTCAGTGTGGCCCATGCATCCTCGTTGATCTCGGCTTTGAGGGTAGTTTTAAGTGACTTGTATGGGTCGCTAGCACCGAGGAAATAGGCGTGGCGGACAAAGAAGCTTTCCTCGTTGTAATCGGTATCGATGAACCAGCAGGCGATCTCTTCTGCGCCATCGCTGCGAACTTCGCCGGTATTTGGGTGGAACACATCCACGCCGTTGACCTTGACCTGGGTCTGTCCGCCATCTGTATTGATGATATCGATGTCCGGCTCTCTAAAGATGACGAAAAGGTTCCCCATTCCGGTGTTTTTCAGATCCTCAGCCATGTGCAGGTCTGCATACATTCTAGCCTTGAGCATAATGTTGAAGATCACCGGCAGCAGGGAACCCGACTCTATCGAGTAGCGCCACGGACGGACTCTTGAACGCCATCCTTGCTTTTACGGATAAATTCCGTAATACTCTCTCTTGTTACGGATTTATTCCGTAGAGAATTTTCGGAGATGACCATGCCCAAAGTTTTACGTTATGAAATGCAGTGGGATGAAGAAACCTATGCACTGGCAGAGCGCGCGGCACGTGCGTCGGGCTTAACCAGTATCAAGGCCTATGTTACCCAGCTGGTGAAGCAACATGCGCCCGAGGTCCTGGAAGCCTACAGCAGTATTCAACTGACCAACGCGCAGTTCGACGCTTTTTGCGAGGCGTGTGACAATCCGCCTGCGCCAACAGCCAGGCTTAGTAAGGCAGCACAAGCACTTGATCAAGTGGGCTTCGTGCTGAATGCCGACCGTTGAGTTTTTACCACTGGATACACGCGCGATCAATGTCAGGACATTTGATTGCGGCAAGGAAGCCATCAACGTGTATCTTCGCCGCTATGCGGCGAAGAACATGGCGCTGAACCTGAACCGAACCTTTGTACTTCCCTATACCACCGAAGACAGTTCAGAGAAGCCTCAGGTAGCCGCGTACTACACACTGGCCCATCAGACTTTGGTGCGCGAAGAGCTCCCAGACCCGTCTCGCCTGCCGCGCTATCCCGTTCCCGTCATTTTGCTGGCGCAACTCGGCATCGATCAACGGTTCCATCGGCAAGGCCTGGGAGCAAAAACGCTGGTGCATGCGCTCAGGCATGCCTATCAGATAGCAAGCAACCCGAAGGGCTTGCCCGCCATGAGCGTCGTCCTCGATGTGCTCGACGACGACGCACTGGCCTTCTACCAATCGTTCGACTTCTTCTTGCCGTTGACCGACAACCCCATGAAGCTGTTTGTGCCCATGGCTTCTCTGGAGACACTGTAACCACACTCCCCTGAACCTGTCTGATCCGAAATCACAACACCATGCCGTCCATTCAATCAGAACGGAAAATATCAGTGAGAGAAACAGCCATACGTATAACTATTCCCACTCGATAGTCGCCGGTGGTTTACCGGAAATATCATAGGTGACACGGGAAATCCCTTGAACCTCATTGATAATCCTGGTGGATACGGTATCGAGTAACTCATAAGGCAGCTGAGCCCAGTTTGCCGTCATGAAATCAACAGTCTCAACAGCCCGCAGAGCAATCACGTACTCATAACGACGTGCGTCTCCGGTAACACCAACAGATCTCACAGGCAGAAAGACTGCAAACGCCTGGCTGACCTTGTCGTACCAGCCGGATTTACGCAATTCACCGATAAAGATATCGTCCGCCAGTCGCAGCATATCGGCATATTCCCTTTTGAATTCGCCCAGAATACGGACACCCAGACCAGGTCCAGGGAAGGGATGCCGGAACACAATTTCTCTGGAGAGCCCCAGTTCCAGACCAATACGTCGGACTTCATCCTTGAACAATTCCCGTAACGGTTCAATGAGATCCAACTTTATCCGGTCAGGCAGACCACCCACATTATGGTGCGATTTGATGACATGGGCCTTGGTTCCCTTGTTACCGGCAGACTCAATGACATCCGGGTAGATAGTTCCCTGGGCCAGGTAGCGGATATCCGGATATTTGTTTGCTTCCCTTTCGAAGATATCGATAAACGTATTACCGATGATTTTACGTTTGTCTTCGGGGTCTTCGGTGAGCCCCAGGTTACTGATGAATTCCTCACTGGCATCAACCGCTACGACCTTCATTTTGAACGTATCAAACATCGACATGACCAGGTCAGCTTCATTCAGGCGAAGGAGACCATTATCAACAAAGACACAGATCAACTGATCTCCAATAGCCCGGGTCAACAGAGCGGCAACTACCGATGAATCTACTCCACCGGACAATCCCAGCAAGACCTGGCCGCTCCCAACCTTGCCACGAACATCGGCAATAATCTCTTCTATGATATTGGCAGGCGTCCACAATCCGGCACAGCCGCAGATATCCAGTACAAACCGTCTGAGGATGGGTAGCCCCTGCCAGGTGTGATTCACTTCCGGATGAAACTGTAAACCATAGAAGCGGCGCCGATCATCACCCATGGCCGCAATAGCGGTGTTGTCAGTACTCGCCAGACACTGGAATCCTTCGGGAACATCAACCACTGCGTCACTGTGGCTCATCCAGACATTAAGCCGCCGATGTCCCTCTTCCACAGAATCTTCGATACCGTCCAGCAAAGCACTGCACCCGGTCACTTCTACCTGGGCATAACCGAATTCATGAATTCCCGATTTATCCACTCGTCCACCGAGTTGTTCCGCCATGGATTGCATTCCATAGCAGATACCCAGTACCGGTATTTCCATACCGAACAAAAATTCCGGCGCCTGCAGCGTACTGGCATCGGTAACCGACTCTGGACCACCGGAAAGAATGATCCCACGTGGAGCGAAATTAATAAGTGATTGCTGACGGGTATCGCAGGGATGTATTTCACAATAAACGCCGGTCTCACGGACACGACGGGCAATCAACTGTGTGTACTGGCTACCGAAGTCCAGTATGAGGATTCTATCCTGATGGATATCCTGTGATCTGGTCTGATTCATATTGACCTGTGATTTCCCTGACCCGCCAATGGATTCGGCCTGAATATGCAGCGACTACTCACTTTGTGCTCAGGAGGCTGTAAATAACCAAAAAATATGACTCAATCAGTCTCGCCCTCGCTACGGTCGCAGTTCTCGGACAGCCTCCCTGACGCTGTTATAGCCGACATAATGTCATAGAATAACGTACTTGTAAGACCTGTCGTCAACTCTATGCCTGAATCAGAAAAATATTCACAGGGACAAGCACCGGGATTAAACAGAGAAGTCCTCACGGTTTCGGACCTGAATCGTAATGTACGACGTCTGCTGGAGGGAGAATTCCCAACAGTCTGGGTAGAGGGTGAGATTTCCAACTTTGCACGGCCTTCGTCCGGACATTGGTATTTCACCCTGAAAGACTCGAAGGCACAATTGCGTTGCGCCATGTTCCGCAACCGGAACCAGTTACTCAGGTTTACACCGGAAAACGGGGCTCAGGTCACCATCCGGGGCCGGATAAGCCTGTATGAAGGGCGCGGTGAGTTTCAACTTATTGCGGAACACCTTGAAGAAACCGGAGACGGGGCACTACGCCGCGCAATTGAAGAATTGCGACTGAAACTTCAGAAAGAAGGCCTGTTCGATGAAGCCCGTAAACGAAAACTGCCAACAGTACCACGCCATGTTGGCATCATTACATCACCCACCGGAGCCGCCATCCAGGACATACTCAATATTCTTGAACGCCGATTCCCTGCTATTGAAATCTCCATTCTGCCGGTGCAGGTTCAGGGAGCAGACTCGGTTTCCGGTATTGCGAACCAGATCGAATTCGCCAACCGTTATGAGGACAATCCCTTTGATTTATTGCTGCTCACCCGGGGTGGCGGATCCCTTGAGGATATGATGTCCTTCAATGCTGAAATCGTCATCCTGGCGATTGCCGGGAGCAAAATTCCCATGGTCTGTGCAGTTGGCCATGAATCCGATGTCACCATTGCCGATTTTGCAGCCGACCTGCGTGCCCCAACCCCCTCTGCCGCTGCGGAACTGATCAGTCCGGACATGAGGGAATTGCTGGAAAGCACTGTCAAGTCACAGCAACAACTCCTCAGCCAGTTCACCTCTCTTTTATCACGCAGACGAAATCACCTTGATCATCTGTCGCATCGACTGGGACAACCCAGCCGAAGATTGCAGGATTTCAATCAGCAGATTGACCATATGGAGCTCAGGCTCCAGCAAGGTTTTCAACGTCAGTGGGGGAAATATGCAGTAGATGATGTAGCACAACGTCTGCATTCCCTGATGCAGCAATGTCTGGAAAAATCCCGGGTCCAGTTACAACTCAGCACGGCGCGGCTGGCAAATCCACTGCCTCGTATCCAGCAGACTCTACAGAGAACTTCATTCCTGCTGGGGCAATTCAACCGGGCTGTGGAAAACTCCCTGAATACCGATAAGGGTAAACTACACATGCTGGGGCAGAAACTGAACGCCCTGAGCCCGCTGGCGACTCTTGAGCGGGGTTATGCTATTGTCCGGGACCAGTCGAACCGGGTGGTCACCCACTCTGACACAGTTGCCGAAGGTGAATCGCTCAAAGTTCGCCTGCAACAGGGGCAATTAACTGTTGAGGTGAAAGATAAACAAGATTAAAGATATCAGATTACTCATCAGCGGGAGTATTCTGTCCAGTCTTCTGCTGGTCAACCCTGGAGCATCTGCACTGCCGGAGCATCAGGCCGTACCCGGCGGAGTTGCCGTCATCCCGATCGGGATCATCGAAAAAACCTTCTACAATGGGGCTCCGGTGATGACCGTGACCCATGAGGATGAAGCATATGCCCTGGTGGGTATACCCCTGAACGCCAGTACAGGCGAACATGAGATCATAGTGGGTGCAAGACAGATTGCCTTCATCGTAGAACCGCTTGAATACGAAACCCAGCATCTCACTATCAAAAATCGCCGCCAGGTTAATCCACTTCCAGAGGACCTGAAGCGCATCAGCCGGGATAGACAGGAAATGGATGCCGCCTTTACCCATTTTAATACTTCCATCAACCCACAGACGGTGTTCAGACAGCCTACCCAGGGTCCGATGTCCAGTTCCTTCGGGCTTCGTCGAATATTGAATGGCGAACCCCGCAATCCGCACAGTGGGCTCGACATCGCGGCGCCGGAAGGCACACCCATCGTGGCTCCCGCAACAGGTGAAATCGTCGCCGTGGGAGACTATTTCTTTAACGGCAATACCGTTTTAATTGACCACGGACAGGGTCTCATTACGATGTATTGTCACATGAGCAGAATTGATGTGAGTCCTGGTGACATGGTCAATGCCGGAGATGAAATCGGCGCTGTCGGTCAGACTGGCCGGGTAACTGGTGCTCATCTCCACTGGAGTGTCAGTTTGAATAACGCAAGGGTAAACCCTGAGCTTTTCCTGCCAACGGGGGAATAACGGGTTCAGCCTCTGCGTTTACGCTGTCTTTTCTGCTTGCGAACATGATCCATAAGGCGACGCCTCTTGTTGACCTGCCTTCTGTTCAATTCATTGGAGTGACCTTTGAACGGATTGTCTGATGTGCGGAATTCAAGACGAACCGGCGTACCCTCCATTTTGAAGGCTTTGATAAAACGATGCTCCAGATACCTCCGATAGGCATCTGGAACGAACTCTGTCTGGTTGCCGTGAACGACAATGACCGGTGGATTGCTGCCACCAGGATGAGCATAGCGAAGTTTTATGCGCCTGCCCCGGACAAGCGGCGGTTGATGTTCATCTACCGCCTGTTCAAGGACCCGGTTCAATTCCGAAGTCTTGATCTCCAGGGTAGCTGAATCATAAGCTCTGTGAATAGACCCATACAGGTTTTTGATACCGGACCCGCGTAGAGCCGAAATAAAATGTATTTTGGCAAAGTCGATAAATGTCAATCGACGTTCCAACTCCAGACGGACGGTTTTTTTTGTCTCTCGTACCAGACCATCCCATTTATTGACGGCAATAACCAGTGCACGTCCCGCATCCAGCACATGCCCGAGCAGATGCAAATCCTGTTCAACGATGCCGTCTTTGGCGTCGATAATCAGGATTACCACATGAGCATTTTCAATAGCCTCCAGCGCCTTGACCACGGAAAATTTTTCCACGGACTCATATACCCTGCCGCGACGGCGAATACCCGCGGTGTCAATGATGGTATAAGCCTTGCCATCGTGCTCAAAGGGTATGTATATACTATCCCGCGTTGTGCCTGCCTCGTCGAAGACGACAACTCTCTCTGCTCCCAGCATCCGGTTAACGAGAGTGGATTTACCGGTATTGGGTCTGCCTACAACAGCGATCCTGATACCGGTACCGGCTAATCCATAGGGCTCTACCCTGGGATTTGCCAGAAAAGGCGAGACATGCACATCGATGAATTGTTGAATACCGTGTCCATTGGTAGCCGAGACACAAACCGGTTCGCCCAATCCAAGGGTATGAAATTCCCCGCTGACAAAATCCGGATTAATTCCATCTATCTTGTTGATGGTCAGTAGTACGGGAACCTGCTGACTTTTGTCCTCCTGCCAGTCCTGCCGCCGAAGGATCCCGGCGATGTTTTCATCACCAACCACTCTACCGTCTCTGGCATCAACCATGAACACTACGAGGTCCGCCTCATCTATGGCCTGCATGGCCTGTTCAGCCATCGGACCATTGATGCCATCCTCATCACCCGTCAGGCCCCCGGTATCGACAACGATAAAGTCACCCCGGGCACTTCTACCATACTGACGGTCTCTGGTAAGACCGGGGAAACTGGCCACCAGAGCGCTTCTTGTCCGGGTCAGTCGATTGAATAAAGTGGATTTTCCTACGTTAGGGCGCCCCACCAACGCAATTACGGGAAGCACTGTAAGTCCAGTTCACCGCAATTCAAACAAAGAAAGTGTACCGCTGTTATCCATGATATACACCCGGTTCCCATCAGCGACGGCAGGCGAATAAATACCATCGCCACCGATACTCTCACGTCCCACAAATCGGCCGTCAGACTGTGCAATTACGTGCAGATAACCTTTGAAATCGCCAACAACAATGTAACTTCCCACTGCAACCGGTGTCGTAATGCTACGGTGCAGCAATGCATCCGTCTCCCACACATCCTTGCCGTCGTCCACATCAACAGCGGCTAATCGACTGTCTGCATAGGCGACATAAACATTGCCAAATCCTGAACCGAGTCCTACCACACTGGAGGCTTCCCGATTCCATTCCATAATGCCATTGGTGGTGTTGTATGCAATCAAACTACCCTGGTAACCAATCAAAAACAGGTGGTTACCTATCAAGATCATGTTACCGTCAATGTCCACAAGTCTCTCAAGGTCAGATCGACCCTGGGCGACACCCGCCATTCGTTCAAATCCGGCAAGGCCCCTTGTCCTGTCTATCAGTGCAAACCGGCCACTGCTGAACCCAGCCACGACAAAATCACTGGTAATTATCGGGGTCGCAGTACCACGCAGGGTCAGGCTGGGTATGGTAGTGGAATACAACCATTTTCGATCACCGTTGCCTGTATCGTAAGCTGCAACCTTACCATCAATGGTATGTACGACGACGATATCCCTGTCAATCTGAGGCGGCGCCAGCAACTCACTGGTGGTGCGGCTACGCCATGCGATTGTGCCATCACTCTTGTTCAGTGCAAGTATCTCTCCGGCGGCAGTTCCCATGGCCAGCAGGTCACTGCCAACACCAACGCCGCCGGTGACGATGTCCACTTCATCACTGAAGGCATTCCTGATATCTTCATCACTGTAAAAATCCTCTACCCGGGCTCGCCAGATTTCTCTGCCGTCACTGGTTCGCAATGCGGCAATATTGCCGTTTGCAGATGCGGCAAATACTCTGTCGTCAGACAATGCCGGTACCAGTCTGATCGCTTTATCCTTGGTACCCTTACCAATACTCCTGCTCCAGATTTTTCTGACGTCAACTTCCGTCTGGATAGACTGTAGTTCCTTCGGTTTGGCTTTCTCGGATTTATCACCCAGTGATAACCAGGCGCAACCGGAGAACACAGGCAGAATGATCAACAGAAAGGTAGAAAGTTTCATCAGGCAGCGTCCGATTCGACTGCAACAATGACCGGTGACAGGTCATCCAGCTTCATCTTTAAAAAAACTCTGGGCTGATCTTCGTCAAGCACATCAAACGCCTTCTGATAGGCCTGTCTTGCTTTTCCGGTATCGCCAGACTGATAGTAGAGATCGCCCCGTACTTCTTCCCAGGAAGACTGGAAGTTACCCGGATCAATATCACTGGACAGTACCAGCAAAGCTTCATTGACGCGATCCTGTGCGGCCATTACCCTCGCAAGACGCATACGCGTAAGAATCTCCAGCCCCTTGTCTACATCATTATCCAACACAAAGCGTAATTCTATTTCGGCCGTTTCAAACTCCTTCTTTTCCATGGCGAGTCTGGCCATAAACAATGCACCGAATTGTGCATAGGCGGTATCTCCATACTCGATTTTAAGTTTGTCGCCCAGTGATCTGGCTGATGCCAGTGCTTCACTAGATAACTCAGTGGCAGGTATATTGGCTATGGAACCTGACAAATCTTCGTACATGGATGAAGCAGATTCCGCTGATTCTATTACACTGTTATCCCATGCGCGGTAACCGAATGTTACGGCCAGAACCACAACGACACCGATAATCAGAGAATTCCCATTCTCATCCCACCAGTTCTTGAGTATTTCCAGCTGTTCGTCCTCTGATTCCGCAGCTAAAAATGTTCTCCTGGACTTTCTATCCTGGATTCTTTTCTTTTGGACTCTTTTCACTTGGCTTCTTTTTTCCTGGACTCTTTATCTGGTCTCTTTTTCAGGTTAAGGCTTGCTTGAGATAACCTGGTACCTGTTTTAGTTCAACTGATTGTTGTTCACCTGTGGCAAGCAGTTTAACGGTTACTTCGTTGCGAGAAACCTCATTTTCACCGATGATCAGCGCCACCCTGGCATCACTGGCATCGGCCTTCTTCATCTGACGCTTCAGTTTACCTTCTGAGCAGTGGACGACAACCCGGCAGTCTACCATTTCATCCCGAATATCTTCCGCCAGCATCAACGCATAGTCACGAGCGGCGTTTCCAACCGAAGCAATATAGACATCAGCGTACGCCGTTGATTCAAAGTTGTCGTCCAGCATCATGGCCAGTCTGTCGATCCCCATGGCAAAACCCAATCCGGGGACAGACCTTCCGCCCAGTTGCTCCACCAGACTATCATACCTGCCACCACCACACACTGTACCCTGGGCTCCCAGAGAATCTGTAATCCATTCGAACACGGTTTTACTGTAGTAATCGAGTCCCCGGACAATCCTGGGATTCACCCGGTAAGGCTGTTGCTTCCTGTCGAGTACTCTTCTCAGATGATCAAAGTGAGCACGGGATTCATGGTCCAGAAAGTCCGTCAACAGCGGTGCATCCGCCAGCAGTGCCTGTGTCTGTTCCACTTTGCTGTCAAGAATTCGCAGTGGATTGGTCTCCAGACGTCGCTGACTGTCGCCGTCCAATTCGGTATATACACCCCTGAGATACGATACCAATGCCTGGCGATAAGCGCTTCTGGAGGCTGTGTTTCCCAGAGAATTCAACTCAAGATGGATTTTTCCATCGATACCCAGCGCCTGCCACATTCTCCGGGTCATCAGTAACAGTTCCGCATCGATATCCGCGTCCGCCATGCCAAAACATTCGACACCAATCTGCTCAAATTGCCGGTATCGACCTTTTTGGGGTCGCTCGTACCGGAACATGGGACCGGCATACCAGAATCGTTGAACCTGGTTGAAGATCAGCCCGTTCTCCTGCGCCAGACGGGCACAACCGACGGTACCTTCAGGACGCAATGTCAGGCTGTCGCCATTCCGGTCATCAAAGGTATACATTTCTTTTTCAACGATATCCGTCTCTTCACCAACCAGACGACTGAAAAGATTCGTAAATTCGATGAGCGGTAATCCAATTTCACGATAACCATAAGCAGCAAGAACATCCCGGAGGGTATCCTCGATATAACGATATATTTCCTTTTGTCTGGGCAATAAATCCTGCATACCCCGTACGGCCTGGATTTTCACGGTGAAATTCTCAGTCAGTCTTGATGATGAGTTGTTGTTCCTGCTGTTGCTTCTCGGCAACCCGTTGCCGGATCATCCGTTCGAGATCGTCCAGTAATTCTTCATTGGAAATTTTATGCTCAGGTTTTCCATCGACATATACCAGGTTCGAAGGAGAGGCGCCGGTCAGTCCAAGGTCTGCTTCCCTGGCCTCTCCGGGGCCATTCACTATACAACCAATTACCGCAACATCAAGGGGTGTGGTGATGTCCTCAATCCGTCGTTCCAGTTCGTTAACCACACTAATGACGTCAAAGTTCTGCCGTGCACAACTGGGACAGGCCACCAGATTGATGCCCTGACTGCGAATATTAAGGCTCTTCAGCAGTTCAAAGCCTACTTTGACCTCCTCTACCGGGTCTGCTGCCAGGGATATCCGGATGGTATCACCAAGACCTTCCATCAAGAGAAGACCCAGTCCCGCAGCGCTTTTTACAGTTCCCGAACGCAAGCCACCAGCTTCGGTAATTCCAAGATGCAAAGGCTGATCAATCTGGGTTGCTATTGCCCTGTAGGCTTCAATGGCCATGAACACATCCGAGGACTTCATGCTGATTTTGTAGTCTCTATAGTCTTCCTGATCAAGTAGATCAATGTTACGTAACGCCGACTCCACCATGGCCGTTGCGTTGGGTTCCTTGTACTTTCGCAGCAGGTCCTTGCCAAGAGACCCGGCGTTGATACCGATGCGTATTGGAATTCCCTTGTCCCGGGCACTGGAGACTACTGCCTTGACTCGATTATTGTTACCTATATTACCTGGATTGATGCGCAGGCAGTCCACGCCCAACTCGGCGACACGCAACGCAATCCTGTAATCAAAGTGAATGTCCGATACCAGTGGCACTCGAACACTGGACCGGATAACGCCAAACGCCTCTGCTGCGTCCATCGTCGGTACCGAAACCCTGACGATATCCGCACCGGCTGCTTCCAGACGCCTGATCTGCGCAACGGTCGCTTCCACGTCTGTGGTTTCCGTATTGGTCATACTTTGTACGGATACAGGTGCATCACCGCCCACGGGAACATCCCCCACCATTATCTGGCGGGTTTTTCGACGTTTAATAAAGGATTCCTGCCGCATCTTTCCTCCGGCGTTATTCGCCGATATTTATCCGGGCTGTGCCGTCTCTGGCCTCATATTCCATCAAGTCAACTTCTTCCTGATTGAATTTGAGTGTCACTGCCGATGGATACCCCAGGATAATCTTAAATGGCGAGACACCATAAAAGGTCAGGATATCTCCATCACGTTGCAGGTCGAAATAGACTTTTTCGGGTCCGGCCCCGTCCTGGATATCCACCCAGCATTCATCGGTGAAGGTGAACTCAAGTTTATCAAAGCCGCCCGCGTCTACATTGATATATTTGAAATCATCACTTTCAGTTCTTTCTATTCTGACGTCCCTTGTCGGTACCAGTTCCAATTCTGCGGTTAATTCCTGATCTTCAACTGTATCAGGCAACTCCTGTATCGATTGATCAACAACTGTTTCTGTCCCGATCTGATCCTGGTCTGCCTCTTCTTCAGGAGACTCCTGTATCGAAGCATCGACAACTGTCTCTACCTGGGCCGAATCCTGATCTTCAACACTGTCAGTCAATGCCGGTACTGATTGATCGGCACCAGACTCTGCCGTTGCATCCTGGTCTATTCCGTTTTGTAAGGAAATCACGTATTCCTCCGGGTCCGCTTCCATCAATTGAAAAACCGGATCAACCTGCTCAGCCACTGGTTGCGATTCCGACTTGATGGTTATTATCGGTTTCGATTCTTCCCCTGTAGAGAAAATCCAGACCACTGCAATGACCAGAACAACCAATAAAAATCCGATGATACCGGTCTGCCATTCAAGACCTGCAGAACTGTTAACATTTTCTACGGTAAATTCCTTTGGTGGTTCGGGCTTCTCATTACCCGCTACGTATAATGCAATCATCTCGTCACCTTGCAACTTTACGATTTTTGCATAAGACCGGATATAACCCTTGACAAAGGCTGGTCTCGGAAGATTTTCAAATTGTCCTTCATCCAGGTATTGAACAAAGGATTCAGTCAGATTCAATGCTTTTGCTATTTCCTTCTGGCTGAGACCCATAGCTTCACGTGCAGCCGAAAGGCATTGTGAAACTGTCTTCTCATCCGACCGGACTACTTTATACTCTTCCACCGGAGGTTCATTCATTAAACGTACCTTTCCTCTTCATTCCGTTTTTCCCATAACGGGTCCTGAACTGACGATACTCCTCAGTAGCGGGAAAAATATTTCTCAGAGCCAGGGAACAACTTGCCTGTTCATCTTTGCTTGAGAAACGTTCAGCCAGTTGCACACACAACCAAAGACTGCGAGCCGACCGATGCGATAACCCGGCGTGCTGCCGATACAGGTCCCACGATTCCACATAGACTTTTTGATTAAAACGAATTTCCGCCAGTTCAAGCAATGCCCTGGCCTGGGCAGGATTTAATTCAATTGCTTTGACGAATGCCTGCTCTGCCCTGGCAGGCTCATTCATCCTCAAATAGACACGCCCAAGATTCTCAAAGACAGCAGGGCGGGTCTGGTAAAAGTGATCTCTCGAAGCAATTGATAATTGTTCAATCGATTCTCCGTAGCGTTCTTGTGCAAACAGAAAAGCACCGTAGTTATTTCTCGCCTGGGAAAACTCCGGGGCATAACGAATCGCCTTCCTGAAGTGTTCCTCTGCCAGCTCATTCTCACCTTCCCTCTGGAATAACACGCCGAACGTGGTATGAGCCAATGCAGATTCAGGCTTGATTTTTAACGCTTTGTTCAGGTTTTCCTTGGCTCGGTGATAGTCCGCAAGTCGCAGATATCCTATCCCTAATTCAATCTGTTTCTGAACCACATTTTCCGGGTCTATAAACACGGTTTGATCAGACTCGGTAACGCAGCCGGTCATGGCAAACACTGTGATAATTATCCACGGCATGTTGAAAGGTTTCTTCACCATCCGTTATCCTCCTGCTATCTTCCGGTATCGTTCCTGACGATGTGTTCTGTCAGCAACATTACCCACCAGTTGACCGCAGGCTGCATCAATGTCATCTCCCCGGGTCGTCCGTACCATCGTCGAGTACCCCGCACCGATCAGTCTGTCCTGAAATGCACTGACCCTGAAGGGGGCCGGTCGCCGATACTCCGAACCAGGAAAACTGTTGAAGGGTATCAGATTGATTTTACAAGGCAGGTCTTTCAGTACCTGGGCCAGTTCAGCGGCGTGAGCGGGCTGATCGTTAACACCTTCAATTAATGTGTATTCCACAGTAATGGTTCGTTTCCCCCCCAATCGTCCGGCATATTCCTGACAGGCGCTGAGTAATGATTCGATGGGGTATTTGCGATTGATCGGTACCAACTGATTACGTAACTCGTTGTTGGGTGCGTGCAGAGAGATGGCCAGCGAAGCATCGGTATGATCCGCCAGCCTGCGGATACCGGGTACCACACCCGCTGTGGAAATGGTGACTTTGCGTTTGGATATCCCATAACCCAGATCATCCATCATGATTTGGGTAGCTGCCAATACATTATCGAAGTTGAGAAGTGGCTCTCCCATTCCCATGAAAACCACATTGGTCACCACACGGTTACGGTCCGGGTAGGCTACTGCCAGGGATTTCACCGCAATCCGCAATTGACCCACTATTTCACCCGCGGTGAGATCACTGTTGAATCCCTGCTTGCCAGTATTGCAGAAACTGCAATCCAGTGCACAACCGACCTGTGAGGACACACAGAGGGTTCCCCGATTCTCTTCAGGTATAAACACCATCTCGACCGCGCCACCAGACCTGGACTTGATGAGCCACTTGCGAGTGCCGTCTGCAGATTGCTGCTCAAGCAATACTTCCGGTTCATGGATTTCAGCAAACTCCGAGAAACCGGACCGCAACACTTTGCTGATATCAGTCATCTCTTCAAAATCAGTCGCAAACCGGTGATGGAGCCACTTGAGCACCTGCACCGCCCGCCAGGGTTTCTCACCCAGCTCTACGAGCAGTGATTCAAGTTCAGGCCGGGTATAACCCAGCAGATCCTGTTTCGTGTTCCTCATTACCCGCCGCTGATTTCACCTTCTCTGAAAAAATAAATGATTTCACGTATCGCGGATGCCAGCGAATCGGAACCATGCACTGCGTTTGCGTCAATGGATTGTGCAAAGTCTGCTCTGATGGTACCGGATTCCGCTTCTTTCGGGTTAGTAGCACCCATCAATTTTCGATTCAGCGTAATGGCATTTTTTCCTTCAAGAACCTGCACCACACAGGGACCGGACGTCATGTAAGCCACCAGATCATCAAAGAACGATTTCCCTTCATGTTCCGCATAAAATCCACTGACTTTGCCCACCGTCAATTGTTCCATGCGCATTGCCGCGACTCGTAATCCTGCTTTTTCAAACCTGGATATGATGTCGCCAATGACGTTTTTAGCTACAGCATCCGGCTTGATGATCGACAGTGTTCTTTCCTCTGGCATGTTAAACCTGCTCCAATGATAAAAAATGATTATTATATGGGAATAAGCAGTGATCTACACTTCTTCCATCCAGGCCATCTGAATGGCTTCCAGTATACGTTCACCACAGTGCCCGGGATCATCTTCAAACCTGTCAAGAGCCATAACCCATTGCATCAGGTCAGTAAAGCGCACCGACATAGGATCCGTATCCGGATAGGTTTCCGCGAGTTCGATGGCAATTTCGTTTATATCGGTCCATTTAAGAGCAGAACTCATTTCAGTGTTTCTCCGATACCTGATTAATCGTATATCTGGGGATTTCTATCACCAGGTCTTCATCGCCTATGAGAACCTGACAACTCAGGCGGGAATCAGGTTCCAGGCCCCATGCCTTGTCCAGCAAATCATCCTCGGTTTCATCCGACTCTTCAAGTGAATCAAAGCCCTCTCTGAGAACAACATGGCAGGTTGTGCATGCGCAAGCCATCTCACAGGCATGCTCAATATTCACCCCGTTGTCCAATGCAACCTCAATCAGGTTATCACCCGGTTCAGCCTCCACTACCGCCCCATCCGGACATCTATCTTCGTGTGGCAGAAATATAATCTGCGGCATCAGCCGATATCCTTTTCCAACTGATCGATACGGTGCCCTGCCAGAACTTCACGGACAGCCGCATCCATGCGTAAAGAGGCAAATTCCTCGCTGGCTTTACCCAGAATCTTTACACCCTCTTTAATTTGTTCAACATTTTCCAATGACAGGATCTCCTGAAGTTTATCGATAGCCTGATTCAGTAATACCATCTGCCCTGGCGCCAGCAATTTTTCACCATCCAGTTCAAGCGCCCCCTGCAGCGCATCGATCATCCTTTGCGCCTCAACCTTTGCTTCTGACAATGATCTTGACGCGATGTCTTCCTGTGCATGATCAAACGATGCTTTCAACATGGAAGTGACCTCTACATCACTCAGCCCATAAGAAGGTTTCACTTCTACGCTGGCTGACACACCGGTCGTTGTTTCCCGGGCGGATACGGACAAGAGACCGTCCGCATCCACCTGGAAGAGCACTTCAATTCTGGCTGCTCCTGCAACCATCTGCGGTATGTCATGAAGCTCAAATCTTGCCAGCGACCGACAATCATTCACCATTTCCCGCTCACCCTGCACAACATGGATCAACATCGCGGTCTGCCCGTCCTTGAAAGTTGTAAATTCCTTCGCCTGTGAAACCGGAATCGTTGTATTGCGGTCAATGACTTTCTCTACAAGACTGCCAACCGTTTCCAGCCCCAGTGACAATGGCAATACATCCAGCAGCAGCATTTCATCGTCAGGTTTGTTGCCCACCAGAATGTCAGCCTGAACTGCTGCCCCTATCGCAACAACCCGGTCAGGATCGATATCTCCCAATGGTTCACGCCCAAAAAACTTTGCAACTGCCTGCCTCACAGCGGGCACCCGGGTTGATCCACCAACCAGCACTATACTCTTTGCTTCATCAATACCAGCGTCCCGCAGGGTCCGACGGCAGGCTTTGATGGATTGATTGATCAGGTCCGCAATCATTTCCTCAAATACGGATCTTGAGAGCGTGCCATTGAACTGCAGATCATCCACATCAATAGATATGCTGGACCTGTCACAGGTGCTCAATGTTTCCTTGATGTCTCTCGCCTGCATCATCAGTGTGCGAAGTTGACGGGGATTGACGGCTTTGTCATAACCCGACTGATCGATGATCCATTCTGCTATGCGACGATCGAAGTCATCACCGCCAAGAGCGGAATCACCACCGGTTGCCACGACCTCAAAGATACCCAGGTTCAGTTTCAGCAGCGAAATGTCAAAGGTGCCACCGCCGAGGTCATATACAGCCACAATGCCTTCAGCACCGGTATCGAGCCCGTAGGCTACAGCAGCAGCAGTGGGTTCATTCAGTAGACGTAATACATTAAGGCCGGCCAGTCGGGCCGCATCCCTGGTTGCCTGCCGCTGGGCATCGTCAAAATAGGAGGGGACCGTTATAACAACACCATGTAACTCACCCGCCAGTTTTTCGGTACTGCGATTGACCAGACTTTTCAGGATTTCCGCTGACGCCTCAACAGGGCTGATATCACCCACACTGGTTCTGATCTTTACCATCCCGCCTTCACTGGCGGAAAAGTCATATGGAAGTTGTCCGCTGAGCCTTTTCAGATCATCAATGCCCCGACCCATCATTCGCTTTACCGAGACAATCGTATTCAAGGGGTCCTGTTTTGCGGATTCCACGGCCAATCTACCGACCACCGGTCCATTGTCGGTATATCGAACCACAGAGGGCAAAAGATGTTCACCATCTTGATCCGCCAGGGTCTGAATCATACCCTCACGGACACTTGCGATAAGAGAATTGGTCGTCCCCAGGTCGATTCCCGCAGCTCTTTTGCGCTGATGAGGATCTGCAGCCTGACCAGGTTCTGTAATCTGTAGTAATGCCATGGTATCCGGTTCTTGTTCGAGAACTATCCTTTGTGTCTCTGACTTGTAATTTTCAGTCAGTAATCCAGCATTTTTTCTTCCAGTTTGTCTACTTCAATCAACAACTTGTTGATGAATTGCATTTTATACACCGTTATTTCTGCAGCCCTGAGTTCAGTCCCGAACTGCACTGCAAAATCTTCCTCAAGATCATGCAGCTCAATCTTTATCTTTTCTTTAAAGGCATCGAGTTCATGCAATGCCTCACTGTCACCATGAGGATCGACCAGTCGTCCCGCTGCAGTCGCAGAAATGTCCTCCAACTGCTCCCTTAACTCGATTTGATCCATCAGGAATCCGGGATCCAGTTGCGGATTGTCTTCTATGGATATGCCAGCCAGTTCAAGCAGGTAGATTGCCCTGGCTAAACCCGATATAAGCACATTGTAGGCAGCGTTGATTTGTGTTGCCCATTGAAGAGACAAACGTTTTTCCTGGTCCGATGCATCAACAAACCTGTCGGGGTGCACACTCGAGAGTAATTGACGATACCTTGCGGCTAACTGGTCAGGGTCCTGATCGAATGCAACGGGGAGTTGAAAGATCTCAAAATAGTTTTTGTTGAAGTCCACTGTTGATGTGATTCACACGGTAAAGGACTCACCACAGCCGCACTCACTCTGAACATTGGGATTTTTGAATTCAAATCCTTCATTGAGACCCTGTTTTACATAGTCCATTTCTGTACCTTCTATGTACACAAGACTCTTCGGGTCTACATAGACTTCGATGCCTTTACTGTCGAATCTGAGATCTTCCGGTTGAGGTTCATCCACGGGCTCAAGCACATACATCAGGCCGGAACAACCTGTTGTCTTGATGGCAAGACGAATACCGATGCCGCTACCCCGCTCCTCCAGATATCGGTTGACGTGAAGTGCTGCTGTTTCTGTAAGATTGACACCCATTAACCGGCAGCCATCACTGTTTTGTGCTTGTTACGGTAATCCTCAATGGCCGCCTTTATGGCATCTTCTGCCAGTACCGAGCAATGAATCTTGACCGGAGGTAATGCCAGTTCCTCGGCAATTTCCGTATTCCTGATATTCCCGGCATCTTCAAGGGAACGCCCCTTGACCCATTCTGTAAGGAGTGAGCTTGAGGCGATTGCGGAACCACAGCCATAAGTCTTGAAACGGGCATCCTCTATTACCCCATCTTCACCGACCTTGATCTGCAGGCGCATGACATCTCCACAGGCAGGCGCTCCTACCATACCCGTACCCACATCGTCACTCCCGGCATCCATCTTGCCGACATTTCTTGGATTTTCGTAGTGGTCCAACACCTTTTTACTGTATGCCATAGTATTGTCTCCTTTCTAATTCAGGCGGCTTGACAAACCGTTCAGTGTACCGCCCATTCAATTTTATCCATATCAACGCCATCTTTATACATATCCCACAGCGGTGACAACTCCCTTAATTTTTCTACTGCAACCCTGACCTGCCCGATTGCCTGATCTATGTCCTCTTCTGACGTGAACCGTCCTATGGAGAAACGCAGTGAACTGTGAGCCAGTTCATCGTTCATTCCAAGTGCCCGCAAAACATAGGATGGTTCAAGGCTGGCCGAGGTACAGGCTGACCCGGAAGACACAGCAAGTTCCGGCAAAGACATGATCAATGATTCACCTTCTACGTAATTGAAGCTCATATTGATGATACCGGGTATGCGATGATTCAGGTGACCACTGATATACACTTCTTCCATGTCTTTCAGGCCGTCCCAGAGACGTTTTCGAAGGGCCACTATACGTCTGCCCTCTGCATGCATCTCTTCTTTGGCAATGCGGAATGCCTCACCCATGCCAACAATCTGATGGGTTGCAAGCGTACCGGAACGCATCCCGCGTTCATGACCACCCCCATGTATCTGTGCTTCCAGCCGCACGCGGGGCTTCCGGCTGACAAACAGGGCGCCCATGCCTTTGGGGCCATAAATCTTGTGAGCTGAGAACGACATCAAGTCCACATTCATTTCACCCAGATTAATATCTACTTTGCCGGCACTTTGTGCTGCATCCACATGAAAAAAGACTTTATGTGCCCGGGTAACCTCACCGATGGCGGCAATGTCGTTAACGACACCAATTTCGTTATTGACATGCATGATGGAAACCAGAATCGTGTCATCGCGAATCGCATCCCTGACTCGTTCCGGGGTAATCAGGCCATCATGACCCGGGTCCAGCCAGGTTACTTCAAAGCCTTCACGTTCCATTTGCCGGCAGGTATCCAGCACGGCTTTATGTTCAATTTTGGAGGTGATGATGTGATTGCCTCTGGTTTTGTAGAATCTAGCCACACCCTTGATAGCAAGATTGTCAGATTCTGTGGCGCCGGAGGTCCATACGATTTCCCGTGGGTCGCATTTAACCAGGTCTGCAACCTGCCGTCTTGCAATCTCCACTGCTTCTTCTGCTTCCCAGCCAAATTTGTGGGAACGGCTTGCCGGATTGCCAAAATTTCCCTCCGCTACCAGACATTCGCTCATTTTCCGGGCAACCCGAGGGTCCACTGGCGTAGTAGCGGCATAATCAAAATATATCGGATGTTTCATCAATCGCTCCTCTTCTTCCAAACTACCTCTGCTCTTCACACTTCCTGAGCGTACAGCCGCATGACATCGCCAGCCATCGCATCCTGGCGTGCCACAACCATCTGTACCTCACGTCTTTCAATCAGACTCGCAAGGCTTATATCACTTAAAAACCGGTGAATCTGATCACTTAAATCCGACCATAGTTCATGGGTCAGACAGGTCTCTCCATGCTGACAATCCGAACGTCCGGAGCATCTGGTTGCATCTACACTTTCGTCCACGGAGTCAACGATTGAAGCAATTGAGATTGCTGCAGGCTTATAATTCAACCGATAACCACCGCCTGGCCCGCGCACACTCTTCACCAGATCATGACGCCGCAATTTGGCAAACAACTGCTCCAGATAGGACAGGCTGATGCCCTGTCGCTGTGAAATGTCCAAAAGGCTGACAGGGTCATCCTGCTCATGGACCGCAATATCCAGCATTGCCGTAACGGCGTATCTACCTTTGGCTGTAAGTCTCATATCTATACCTGTTTCTCTTCTGATCCAAACCACTGGAAACGTATTAAGCAGTATGCAATACCTGACTGAAACAGTCAACTATATAGTTGAGCATTTTAATCAGGTATTATGCTGTTTTCAATTCGGGAAACAGATTATCTCTCTGGAGTTACAAGTGGTATGACCTGTCGGCCATGCTTTCTGTAGATACTGAAGTCGCTATTGACGGTAAATACAGTACTATTCGAGATTAGTTCGCTCATTCTGACCAAACACGCATCGGCCAATGACATTGGAACTGATTGGTATTTCAGAAGCAGGTCTCTAACCGGATCGATATTGTCCTCCAATTGAAAAGCAACGGTAATGATATTGCGCCGGAGCAGTTGCATAACCGGCTCGCTGCTGCCTCCACTTCTCGTCAACAGGAAACATGATTCAGAAATTACCGCCTCACATGTCACCATAGGAGGTGAGATTTGATTCCACTGGGCGGTCGACCAAGCGTGTAGTCTGTCGTTTTTATTCAGGAATGCAACGAGTGGTCCAGTGTCCAGCAATATTCCCCGTTTCACCTCCCGTAATCTGCCAGGTACTTCTTATTAACAGACAGATCCTGTGGACCTTCAACAGACCCTACCAGGTCGTTCGCCAGATCCAGACAGGAATTGGGAGCTATTTCTTCAGCTTCCAACAGCATGTTCTCGATTGCCTCCCGAACCAGCGCAGATTTGTTCCCCCCACTCCTGCCGGCGACTATTGACAGCTTTGTGTCCAACTCATCCGTTACTTTTACCGTTAGTGTTTTCATTCAGAAGTCCTGGTAATACTATATAACCATAATGGTAATACTAAAATTTATTATGTCAACGGGACTCTCAACGAATACGGCAAACCCTTCTGCGAACACATTCGTTATTATAACGAACTAACAAATACGTACAGCATCCGACAAACAGCAGATAGAGTTGACTCACGATGTCCGACAAACAGCAGATGGCTTTGGGGTGTTCGTTTGCACCAGCATAATGTCGGAGCGCCGAGCTGGAGGAGCATGACTACAGGCTTGCGGGTGTATTCGGGGGTCAATCCGAACTGTTTTTATTGATTGCGTTGAGGAATCCCCTGAGGATGCTGATTTCCATCTTGTCAGGACGAATGCGATTGAACATGCGTACCAACCGGGTCATCAAACGCCTTGGATTCTCCGGATCATGAAATCCCACCTGAACCAGAGTTTCCTCAAGGTGAACAAAAAAGTGCTGCATATCTTCCGCGGTGGCAAAGTCCATATCCCATTCAACCTCGTCATCTTGACCCGCCTGCCTTGCCCGTAGAATTTCATAGCAGATGATCTGTACAGCCATGGCCAGATTCAATGAACTATAGGCTTTACCCGTGGGAATGTTGATGTGGTAGTGGCAAAGATGCAGTTCTTCGTTACTGAGGCCGCTGGATTCCCTCCCAAACAATATGGCAATCTTCTGCCCGAGGGCCTGTGCACTCTGGATCATCTCGCCGCAGGATTTCGGATTCAACATCGGCCATGGAATACGCCGGTTGCGCGCTGATGTGCCAATTACCAATTGACAGTCTGCAATCGCCGACTCAATACTATCTACCACCCTGGCGCCGTTAACGACATCTGCAGCCGAGGCAGAACGGAATATCGCCGTTTTGCTGGGAAACGACTGGGGATTCACCAACACGAGTTCCGTTAGCCCCATATTCTTCATTGCGCGAGCAGCCGCACCGATGTTACCCGGGTGCGATGTCTCCACCAGGACGATTCGAACACCCGGAAACAGACTTTGATCTTCCATCATCGCAGTGTATGCAGGCAATCTGACAGGCGCAACAGCACTTTCGTGTTAACATGCCGGCGCAATATTCGATACCCGGGAAAATTATGGAACCAATGGCCAGCATAGGATTGCGAGCTGCAAGGGATGCCGCCTCGCATATCGCCCGCAGTTTCGATCGACCTGATCTGGTCAAAATCTCGGAGAAGGCTCATAACGACTTCGTCACCAACATTGATAAGGAAGCGGAACGCATTATTGTCGAGTCGCTCAGGTCTACTTATCCCGACCATTCAATCACCGGAGAGGAATCGACCAATGACCAGATTCATGAGGACTCGGAATACGAGTGGATTATTGACCCCATTGACGGAACATTGAATTTTCTCCGGCAGATTCCCCACTTTTGTGTATCCGTCGCCTGTCTGCATCGGGGGAAACTGGTTCATGGCATTATCATTGATCCGATCCGTAACGAAGAATTCGTTACCAGTCAGGGACAGGGTTGTCAGTTGAATGGCAAGCGTATGAGGGTCAGTGAAAAAGAAGGTCTTGATGGCGCCCTGATCGCCATGGGGGGTCATATACCGGAGCAGAAAGTTAAATTTCAGGGTGAACTCTATCAATACCTGCTGGCCGAAAAGAGCAAGTTGCGCCATCCCGGCAGCGCCTGCCTTGAACTTGCCTATGTCGCAGCGGGAAGAATGGATGCTCTGTGGCTGCATGATCTCAAACCCTGGGACATGGCAGCAGGAACGCTGATGATTACAGAGACCGGAGGTCTGGTTGGAGATTTTTCCGGCGGTGTTAATTATACGACAACAGGTAATGTGGTAGCCGGAAATCCAAAGTGCTTCAAAGCACTGGTACCTCTGGTAAGAAAGTTTCTGGTCAATCAGTAACCCGAACCGGCGCTGTATGTTGAGAACCCGGACATAGCGGTCATGGACGTCTATCCTTATCACTGGCTTTTTCTTTAACCGGTAAGGCCAGATCTTCCACCGAGATTTTCAGAATCATCAACATGTTCGCGGCAATATAGATAGAGGAATAAGTACCCACCAGCACACCGATGATCAGTCCGATCGCAAATCCCTGAATCAGTTCACCACCAAGAAACAACAGCGCGAACAACACCAGCAAAGTTGTAAACGAAGTTACCAAAGTACGACCCAGAGTCTGATTCAGAGATGTGTTGATAATTGATACCGGACTGCCACGCCGTATCTTGCGGAAGTTCTCCCTGATTCTGTCCGAGACCACTATGGTGTCATTCAAGGAATATCCTATGACAGCAAGCAATGCCGCCAGAACCGTCAAATCAAAATTCCAGCGGACAATGGAGAATATCCCCAGCGTTATCATCACATCGTGAAACAATGCGATTACAGCACCGACGGCAAACTTGAGCTGGAAGCGAAACGCCACGTAAACCATCACCAATCCGAGCGCTGTCAACAATCCAAGACCGCCCTGGTTGGTGAGTTCTTCCCCCACTGCCGGGCCAACAAATTCTGAACGGCGCAGCACTACTTCCGACTCGGAGGATGCCCGCAGTGATTCAATGACACGATCGCCCAGTCGCGCATTTTCTCTGGGACCCAAATGCTTCTGAGGAGGAATGCGAACTCGAATATCCCGGTCGGACCCGAAAAATTGAACCACATGACCAACATTCCCGGCCCTGGTCAGATCATCTCGAATTTCTTCTGGATTAACCGGTTGTTCATAAGACACATCCACCAGTGTCCCCCCGGTGAAATCCAGCCCCCACTCCACCTGATTGATCAGCAGTGAAACAATGCACAGGATTACCAGAGACAGCGAAATAACACCCGCTATCTTTCGATAGCGCATAAAATCAAGATTAGTGATTGTCATCAGATCAGTAACCTTTTTACGTTTCTACCGCCGTACATGAAATTCACGAGTGCACGGGTACCCAGGATTGCAGTAAACATCGATGTCAGAATACCGATGGACAGGGTTACTGCGAAGCCTTTCACCGGACCGGTGCCTATACTGTACAGAATCACCGCTACCAGCAGGGTCGTCAGATTTGCATCGACAATGGTGACCATCGCCCGCTCGAAACCGGCGTTAATCGCCGCCTGGGGAGACATCCTGTTCTTCAGTTCTTCACGAATGCGTGAAAAGATAAGCACATTGGCGTCAACTGCCATACCTACCGTCAACACGATCCCGGCAATACCCGGCAGCGTCAGCGTCGCCGACAGACTCGACATGACCGCAACCAGCAGTACAAGATTCACGGCGAGTGCGATATTGGCAGCAATCCCGAAAACCTTGTAATACACCAGCATGAATGACAGCACGAGGCCCAGACCCACCATGACGGAGATTTCCCCCAGACGGATATTCTCTGCCCCAAGACTCGCCCCTACAGTTCGTTCCTCAACGATGAACATATCCGCGGCAAGAGCGCCTGCCCGGAGCAGCAGCGCCAGATCTCTTGCTTCTCCGGACTGAAGTCCTGTAATCCTGAATTTATTTGAAAGAGCCGCCTGCACGGTCGCCAGACTGATAACTCGTTTTTCGATATAGGGGGTGCTGGTTCGGACCTCTTCTCCGTCAATGATCTTGTATTCATCCCGGGTTTTGGTCTCTATAAAAATGACGGCCATACGAGTACCAATTCTGTACCGGGTCGCACGGTGCATCAATTCTCCGCCATCACTGTCCAGCGTAATATTCACCTGAGGCATACCGGAATCCGGATCAAATCCGACCTGGGCGTCTACAACCCTGTCCCCGCGAAGAATGATGTCGTTCTCAAGGTCGGTGTTTCGACCTTCATACTCATAGGAAATTGTCGTACTTCGCAGAGCATCAGACGATGCTTCCATCCGGAATTCCAGTGTTGCCACTTTGCCCAGAATCTTTTTTGCCTCCGCGGTATCCTGGACTCCGGGCAGGTCCACGGCGATCCGGTTTCTGCCCAGTCGTTGTACCAGCGGTTCCGCCACACCCAGTTCGTTGACCCGATTGCGTATCGTCTGCAGGTTCTGGGTAACCGCAAAGTCTTCCATTTCGCGAATCGAGGCTTCCCGCAACGTCAACATGAGAAATATATCGGCATCCTCACCAGTGGCATAATCAAATTCGCCAAAACGGGACTCTATTTTGTCCTGGGCACGGTCACGCAGGTCTACACTGGCAAAGTTGATTTGCATTACGTCTTTCCCAGGTCGCTCCAGACTGGTGTATCGAATACGGTCAGAGCGTTCACGCAGCAGCCTTTTGATATCCTGCTCAAGGCTCTGCATCCGGTCCTCGACAGCTTTTTCTGTATCCACTTCCATCAGAAAGTGCACACCGCCACGCAGGTCAAGACCATACTTCATAGGTTCTGCCCCGATACTGCGTAACCAGTCCGGTGTGGTTGGCGCCGCATTCAGAGCGACGATATAGGGTCGGGGCAGATCATGCAGCGACCTCTGAACAACATCTTTGGCACGCAGTTGGGCTTCATCATCACGAAATCTGATCAGTGCCTTTTGATTCAGAAGCTCCTCACCGAAAAAGGCGATTTCCCTGTCGGACAATGCTCTGGTGGCAGTATCCAGGGCTCGCTGCTCCACGGTTGCACCTGTTTCCTCCGTTGAAATCTGAACAGCAAAGTCCGGTGGATATATGTTCGGTAACGCAAAGATCACGCCCAGCACAACAATGATGCCGAGGAGCAGGTTTTTCCAGGGTGGATAGCGATTGATCAACGGGTTACCCTTGGGTTGCGGCTAAACAGGTGTCTGACTTGGGATTGTGCTTTTTCATCGTTCTGCCTGGTCTATATCGACTTGATCGTCCCTTTTGGAAGCGCCGCAGAAACAGCGCCTTTCTGTAACTTCAACTGCACTTTATCGGAAACTTCGAACACCAGATATTGATCTTCAATCTTGACAATTCTGCCAATCAACCCACCATTCGTCACTATTTCGTCGCCCTTGCTCAATCCCGCAACAAGTGCACGATGTTCCTTGGCGCGTTTGCTCTGCGGTCGCCAGACAATGAAGTAGAACACCAGAGCAAAGGCCACAATAATGAAAATGTCCAGACCAGGTATGCCACCGCCGGATGATCCCTCGGCTGCCATGGCTGGAGGTATCAGAAAAAAATTCGTCATCGATTTATCCCCGAGGAGTACTTAAAAGCTGCATTGTCGCTGAATCCACAGCATTCTGCACTACATCTATACCACAATTCAGATATCAGGCTTGATATCCCATCCACAATAGAGTGACTCTATATGGTCCTCCAATGCTCCTTTTTCAATAGCCAGACGTAAATCCGCCATCAAATTCAGGTAATAATGCAGATTATGAATGGTATTGAGTTGTGCACCGAGCATCTCACCACATTTATCCAGATGATGCAGATATGCACGTGAAAAGTGCCGACAGGTATAGCAACCGCAGTTCTCATCCAACGGCCTGATATCCATCCTGTGTACCGCATTTCTAATCCTGACCACACCAGTGGATGTAAACAGGTGGCCGTTGCGCGCATTGCGGGTAGGCAGGACGCAGTCCATCATATCCACACCCCGGCGGACACATTCCACAATATCCCCTGGTGTACCCACCCCCATGAGATAACGGGGTTGGTCAACCGGCATCATTGACGACACCTCAGTGACCATTGCCATCATCTCATCTCTGGTCTCACCCACAGAAAGACCTCCAATGGCATAGCCATCAAATCCGATTTCCTGCAGTCCCTGCAGAGACTGTTCACGCAACGGGGGATGTACTCCTCCCTGTACAATACCGAACAATGCATTCGTACTATCAGTGAATGCTTCATTACTGCGATCGGCCCATCGTAATGACAGCATCATTGATTCGCGCGCTGTTTTTACATCCGCCGGGTAGGGAGTGCATTCGTCAAACACCATGGCGATATCGGCATTCAGACTCTGCTGAATCTGCATTGAGATTTCCGGGGTCAGAAACACTTTGTCACCATTGATTGGAGAGCGGAAAGTAACGCCTTCTTCGCTGATATCACGAAGATCACTCAGGCTGAATATCTGGAACCCACCGGAATCTGTCAGAACAGGAGCATCCCAACCCATGAATCCATGCAGACCGCCGTGCTGTTCGATCACATCTACACCCGGTCGCAGCATGAGGTGAAATGTGTTTCCAAGGAGAATCTGTACGCGATTATCCTGCAGTAAGGCCGGCGACATTCCCTTCACTGAACCATAGGTTCCGCAGGGCATGAAGACTGGCGTCTTTACCTCCCCGTGAGCCAGTTTCAGTGTACCGCATCGTGCGGCTCCGTCTGTGTGAGTAACCTCGAATTCCATTTTTCGGGATGGCGTCAGCGAGTAATCAACATCGCATCACCATAACTGAAAAAACGATAGGATTCCGCAACTGCAATCCGATACGTCTCCTTGATCAGGTCCAGTCCTGCAAATGCACTTACCAGCATCATCAGAGTGGAACCTGGTAAATGGAAGTTGGTTATCAGCGCATCGACGGAGCGAAACTCGTATCCTGGATAAATAAAAATATCTGTATCGCCAGTGTATGGAACAAGTCCGCCAATCTTCGACGCTGTTTCCAATGCGCGTACACTGGTCGTGCCCACCGCTGTGACTGAACCTCCCCGAGACCGGCACTGTCCAACCGAGTCACAGACTTCCTGAGTAATCTCCAGGTGTTCGATGTGCATTATGTGATCTTCAACGCGGTCAACCCGGACGGGTTTGAAGGTGCCTGCACCGATGTGCAGAGTAACCTCCTGTCTGCCAATGCCACGCTCTCTCAGTCTCTGCATTAAATCCTCATCAAAATGCAGCCCGGCGGTTGGCGCTGCGACCGCACCAACTCTGGAGGCATAAATCGTCTGGTACCGCTCGATATCCGATGCCTCATCCTGGCGGTTTATATAGTGAGGTAAGGGGACGTGACCATATTCCGAGGCGATTGCCAGGACCCCAGGTGGGGGGAAATAGACGGTAAAAAAATCACTGTCCCGCTCGATCAACCTGAGCGTAACATTGCTGTCACTGAGCGTAATCTCTGCCCCTGGCTTAGGGGTCTTGCTGCTGTGCAATTGGACTCGCGCCGTGTGTGTATCAAGCACACGCTCAAGCAATATTTCTACTCGACCACCGGTTGATTTGTTGCCGTACAGTCTGGCCGGGATCACCCTGGTATTGTTGAATACCAGTAAATCCCGTGCTGATACCAACCTGTCCAGATCATGAAAGTGATAATGCTGGATCAAACCCGTGGCAACATCGAGATGCAAGAGACGACTGGCTGAACGAATTTTTGTCGGGTATTTTGCGATCAGGCGTTCAGGCAGTTCGAATTGGAAGTCGCTTACCTGCATTCAAGCGTATCCTGATCCTGTTCAGATGCATATGCCAGGAACATCCAACCAGCCTGGAATCGGCTGGTTGGATCATGTGGGTTAATCCAGTAGTTTCGGCTAATTACTTCTCTTGAACCACTTCTGTCTCGCCATTGGACTTGGCAACTACACGGCGGTTATTCTGACGGCCTTCTCTGGTGCTGTTGGTATCGACAGGTTGGGTTTCACCGTAGCCTTTTGATGTGATTCGTTCTGAACCAATGCCGAAGTTATCGACCAGTATATCGGCGATAGTACTTGCCCGGCGCTCGGACAATTTCTGATTATATGCCTCGGTACCAGTACTATCCGTATGGCCTTCCACAACGACATCCGATTGGGGATGTTCCCCCATGAAGTCTGCAACCCGACCTACTTCAGATTCATGTCCAGGACGCGCTTCAGATGAATCAAAATCAAATTCAAGATTAAGTTCAATACTCACTGCCTCGGTTGTCATGACATAACAGCCTTGAGCATCAATGATTGCACGACGGTTAGTCGTGCCCGGACATTTGTCCAGGTAGTTGGCTACGCCGTCGCCATCATCATCGCGCGGACAACCAGACGAATCGACCTGAACACCCACGGGAGTACCCGGGCACTGGTCTCTTGAATCAGGAACGCCATCTGAGTCGCTGTCAGGAGGGGGAGGCAGTACAACAGGTTTCTTTTCACCGAGCGCAAAATGAATGCCAACCGACACAGTGGCGTCTACGTTGCCATCTCCATTGCCCTTGAAAAAATTGAAATCACTGCGCAGAGAACTCGAGTCGGTCAATTCCCATTTAAGGCCAAGGCCAAGTTTATACTGCACTTCTGTGTCATCTTTTTCACTCAAAAAATCATAATCAACCTTGCCCATACTGAAAGATGCAAAGGGTCGTATCTTCCTGTCTGTTTCAAAATGATAAAGTGCGTTAACACTGACGGTATTGATATCCACGTCACCCATTCTTTCATGGGTCAGGTCCGGGTTCGTGTTCTGCAGAATCAGTTCCAATGCCCATGGACTTTCGAACTGGTATCCAAATCCGACCCCAAAATGATTATTGATGTCTATCCCGCTGTCGAGATCAAATCTTACTTTGCCGAAATGTGGGAAAACAGTAACACCGGATACTTCTTCAGCAATTGCCTGCGCTGAGAATACCAATGCTGCAAACAGTATGAGAATTTTTTTGACCATTGGGCTACCTGGACTTATTTGTAGTTTGCGGAAATTATGCCATATTTCAGGCTTATGTTAATAGCAACAAATCAATGTATCAACAGATAGCTGGATTATTGACCAGATTTGGCATTTTTACTTCTACTCGTTGTACATCAAGCCGGGAGAAACACTGATTCAGCTTAATTTACAACCGAGTCTCGCATGTTACTTCCATGGCCTCCCCGACTGACCCTGATTGACCAGAACTATTTGATCTTTCCTTCCTTGTAGATGACGTGTTTCCTGACGACCGGGTCAAATTTTCTGATCTCCATCTTGTCCGGCATCGTACGCTTGTTTTTGCTGGTGGTGTAGTAATGACCTGTGCCAGCTGATGATTCCAGCTTTATTTTATCTCTCATATTGATACCAACCTTGTCTCTTTTGTAGACCTCGGGATATTGCTTTTTTATGCAGCCTGCTCTTAAGGGCTTTCCCGTTAAACTTTATCTCCACGTGCCCGGAGGTCGTTTACGACCTGTTCGATGCCACGCTTGTCTATAACACGCATGCCTTTGGCAGACACTTTCAGTTTAACGAACCGCTGCTCGCTCTCCAGCCAGAATTTGTGACTATGCACATTTGGCAGAAATCTTCGCCTCGTCTTGTTGTGGGCATGAGACACGTTATTGCCGGTGATCGGTCTTTTTCCTGTTACCTGACATACTCTGGCCATATCGAATCTGGTCCTTTGGGTCTTCCAGCAAAAGCCGGGTTATTTTGAGAGCACAGCTTTATACCAGAAGGATCAGTTTGATTCAACCTTTCTGACTGAACCCGCGGTACCGATATCAGCCTTTTGGGGTCATTGCGGGAATCAGTCTGACAGGATCAGACCAAACGACAGGTATATTACAACAGTCCCCTCTCTGCAAATGACAGTATATCCGTATCTCCCACAATCATATGGTCCAGCACACGAACGTCCACCAGCGTCAGGGCAGACTTCAGTCGGTCTGTAATTCGGCGGTCAGCCTGGCTTGGCTCAGCCACACCGGAAGGATGATTGTGGGCGAAAATTACGGCTGCGGCATTATAGTGCAGTACCTGCTTGACCACTTCCCTCGGATGCACGCTTGCTCCGTCAATGGTGCCAAAAAACAGTTCTTCATACTTGATCAAACGATGCTGATTATCGAGATACAGGCAGGCGAAGACTTCTCTCTGATAGTGCCTTAAACGGCCGGTCAGATATTGGCGGGTATTTTCCGGATCAGTGATCACGTCACCCTTTTGAGCCGCGCTTTCCAGGTAACGGGAAATCAACTCACGGGACGCGCATAAAGCTGCAAATTTCGCAGGGCCTATACCCGGCACACGCCTAATCCGGGAACCATCGGCATCAAGCAGACCCCTGACCCCGCCGAACCGGTCCAAAAGATATTGCGCCAGCGACAGTACAGACCGCTTTCTGGTGCCTGTTCCCAGAAAAATAGCCAGGAGTTCCGCATCAGACAATGCCTGCGCACCCTCGTCCACCAGTTTCTTTCTGGGTGAACTTTCTGTCCTGTCATATGTGTTGAGGTTAATATTCATTTACCAATCCTGTCTGTCTCCTGCTATCGTAGGCACCCCACGGCTTTAGAATATAGACTATCAAGTATGTATGGCTGTAAGACTTATACGATCAGGCTTGTACGCAAAACTCCGTCCGTAGCGTCAGGCAATTTGAAAGCAAGACTATGCAGACACTGAACAATAAAAGAATACTACTGGGTGTCACCGGCGGTATTGCGGCATATAAAAGCGCCGAACTGGTCCGACGTTTACAGGACCAGGGTGCACAAGTGCGGGTCGTCATGACCAGTAGTGCTACCGAATTTATCACCCCCATGACAATGCAGGCGTTATCAGGCAATCCCGTTCATCTCGATCTGCTGGATACGGAAACCGAGTCAGTCATGGGGCATATAGAACTGGCCCGCTGGGCAGACCTGGTGCTGGTCGCACCGGCAACTGCTGATTTCATCGCCAGACTTGCGGGGGGACGCGGAGATGATCTTTTAACGACGCTATGTCTGGCGGCTGAATGTAAAATGGCTATCGCACCAGCCATGAATCAGGCCATGTGGGCCAAGGCAGCAACGCAACAGAATTGTTCTGCTCTGCGGTCCAGAAATACAGCCATACTGGGTCCGGCAGAGGGATTACAAGCCTGTGGAGAAACAGGAGAGGGCCGGCTGCTTGAAGTTGACTCGATCGTAACGGCGACTGCAAACCTTTTCACCTCGGGTTTGCTCACTGGGAAGCACGTAGTCATTACAGCAGGCCCCACCAGGGAAGCAATTGATCCTGTCAGATATATCACTAACCACAGTTCCGGCAAGCAGGGATATGCATTGGCTACCGCGGCGATTGAAGCCGGTGCGAGGGTAACCCTGGTTTCGGGTCCGACAAATCTCTCACCTCCGGACCGGGTAACCTTTGTCCCGGTGGTCAGTGCCCACGACATGTTGCAGGCGGTTAAAGATGCTGTTTCGGATGCGGATATTTTTATTGGTGTGGCAGCGGTCGCTGATTACAGGCCAGTGAGTGCCAGTGCACAGAAAATCAAGAAGTCAGGCAAGTCTTCCAGTATCACGCTGGAATTAACGGAAACACAGGATATTATTGCTCATGTGGCAAACTCTGGAAAAAGGCCGTTTACGGTCGGCTTTGCTGCGGAAACAGAGAATCTTATCGAGTACGCGAAAAATAAGAGAGAGAAGAAGAACCTGGATATGCTCATCGCCAATAATGTGGCTGATCAGGAAGTCGGGTTCAACAGTGACCGGAACAGAACCACCGTGCTATGGCATGACCGCATTCTGGAGTTGCCTTTGATGTCAAAAGCCGCGGTTTCATCCAGGATTATAGAACTGGTGGCGGAAAGTCTGGGTACACAAGGACGATGATTGATCTGCAGTTCAGGATACTTAATCCACTCGTAGGCACTGATATTCCCCAGCCGACATACGCAACGTCCGGTTCTGCGGGTATGGATCTCAGTGCCTGCCTGGAATCCCCACTGACAATTCATCCCGGCGCCTGTGAATTTATTCCAACGGGTATTGCCATCCATCTGGAGGACCCCGGTTACGCCGCGGTAATTCTACCCAGGTCCGGATTGGGTCATAAGGGGATCGTGCTGGGGAACCTGGTTGGTCTGATTGATTCGGATTACCAGGGGGAGTTGAAGATATCCTGCTGGAATCGAAGCCGGATACAGTTCACCATTGAAAAAGGAGAGCGCATTGCCCAGCTTGTGGTATTGCCCGTTGTACAGGCCAGACTCAACCTGGTGGAAACATTTATTGAATCCAGTCGGGGTGCCGGCGGGTTCGGATCCTCCGGAACTCGATAAAATTGATCAGGAAAAGGATTTGCCATGACCTTGTCCATTGATGCCGCCATGAACATCGCACATGTTCTAACTGAAGCATTACCCTACATTCAGCGATTTACCAATCACACCATCGTCATCAAGTATGGCGGTAACGCGATGACTATGGAAAACCTGAAGCAGGGTTTTGCACAGGATATCGTGCTGATGAAACTTCTCGGAATAAATCCCGTGGTGGTTCATGGCGGAGGTCCCCAGATTAGTGCTGTACTTGATGAACTGGGGATCGAGTCCAGGTTCGTTGACGGCATGCGTATTACAGACAGTAAAACCATGGATGTGGTGCAGATGGTTCTGGGGGGGCTCATAAACCAGGATATCGTCAGCCTTATCAATCAATGCGGAATGAAAGCACTGGGCCTTACCGGAAAAGACGCCCGGTTAATCACCGCCGATAAGATGGTCATAAAAAGATCATCACCGGAAGTCCAGGTACCTGAAATTATTGATATCGGACATGTTGGTCAAATCCGTCAAATCAACAGGGAAATCCTGGATGTCGTAATGTCTAATGACATCATTCCCGTCATCGCTCCCATTGGAATCGGCAAGGACAATGAAACTTACAACATCAACGCTGACCTGGTTGCCGGAAAACTCGCTGAAGAGTTGGAAGCCGAAAAACTCATTCTACTCACCAATGTTCGCGGTCTGGAGGATCGGGACGGGAATCTCCTGTCCGGGCTGAGTGTTGAAAAAGTTGAGCGTTTGATTAAAGATGGCGCCATAACAGGTGGTATGCTGCCCAAAATCCAGTGTGCACTCAATGCCGTCAACAACGGCGTTAAATCGTCTCATATCATTGATGGACGAATTCCCCATGCGGTGATGCTGGAAGTCCTGACAGACGAGGGTGTCGGCACCCTGATATCCGCAGAGCCGGGTCCCTGAAGATGCCGGAACGGAAAAAATCATTTCGCAGGATTCAGATTTTACAATCACTCGCCGAAATTCTGGAGCAAAGCCCGGGCGCCAGAATCACTACTGCGCGCATTGCCCAACAGGTAGGCGTTTCCGAGGCTGCGCTTTATCGACACTTCCCAAGCAAGGCAAAGATGTTTGAAGGACTCATCGAGTTTATCGAAACCACCATATTCTCGCGCATAACAATTATCCTCAAAGAGGAAAAATCAGCCGCCAGCCGTTGTCAGAAAATCATCTACCTGCTCATTACCTTTGCGGAACTGAATCCGGGAATTACCCGTATTCTAACCGGAGACCCACTGACGGGTGAGTCGGAACGGTTGCGAGGTCGCGTGGTCCAGTTCTTTGATCGTTTTGAAACCCAGTTGAAACAGGTATTGAGGGAATCCGCACTGAGTGAGGACGATCAACCAAGACTTGATGTCCAGATAACGGCCAACCTGATGCTAAGCGTCGCCGAGGGTAGAATAAGCCAGTATGTGCGCAGTGATTTCACTCGTTTACCCACAACTCAATGGAATGAACAGTGGTATATCCTGCAACAGACGCTTTTTCAGAAGCATAATTCAGCCTGAGAACGTGGAAAATCGCTCTAACGCATCTGTTGCGGAGTTAATTTGCATCTGTACTACAGTCTATAAGCTTCAATAAGCTGTAATTCTGCATCAAATGAACCTTTGGATGCCAGATACTCAACAATATCATCCAGGTTTATAATGCTCATTACCGGCACACCATAGTGTTGTTCGACTTCCTGAATAGCAGACAACTCATTCTGGCCTTTTTCCTGCCGGTCGATCGCAACCAGAATCCCGGTAACGGTTGCCGGGGTTTGATCCAGCAGTGTCATGACCTCTCTGATCGCCGTACCCGCTGTAATCACATCATCAATAATGACGACATTACCGGCAACCGGCGCCCCGGCAAATTGACCACCCTCACCATGGTCTTTGACCTCTTTTCGATTGTATGCATAAGACAGGTCAATATCATATCGCTGGTGCATCGCAATAGCCGTGGAGCTCACCAGAGGAATCCCCTTGTAGGCAGGACCAAACAACAAATCGCAAGGCATCCCGGATGCCACCAGAGCATTTGCGTAGAAGTCTCCAAGTCTGGAAAGCTTATGACCACTGTTGAATGCCCCCGCATTAAAAAAGTAGGGACTTGAGCGCCCTGATTTGAGCGTGAACTCGCCAAAAGAGAGAACTCCGGCTTCCAGCAGGAAGTCGATAAATCCGGTCTGATATTCAGTCAGTTTCACCTGTTTACCCCAGAGCGGCCGATTGTATCGCCAATAATCGGGTAATGCCTCTCTCCGCCAGGTCCAGCATGATATCCAGTTCCCGCTTACTGAACGGCGCCGCTTCGGCTGTTCCCTGAATTTCGATAAACTTGCCACTTTCCGTCATCACCACATTCATATCCGTATCAGCTTTGGAATCTTCAATATATTCAAGATCCAGCAGGGGCTGGCCATTGACAATACCTACCGAAACCGAAGCGACACGTTCTGTATGCAGCAGTGAAGCAGGATTCAGGCTGGCGACAGCATCCAGCAATGCGACGCAAGCACCCGTGATGGCAGCCGTTCTTGTACCGCCATCAGCCTGTATAACATCACAATCAACTCGTATGGTATTTTCCCCCAGGCTTTTCATGTCCACAACCGTTCGCAAACTACGGCCTATAAGCCTTTGGATCTCTACGGTTCTGCCGCCCTGCTTTCCCCGAGTGGCTTCTCTGTCCATTCGTTCGTTTGTGGAGCGAGGCAACATGCCGTACTCGGAAGTGACCCAGCCTCCTCCGGTTCCTCTTAAAAACCGGGGAACGCCATTTTCGATACTGGCCGTACAGATCACACGTGTGTTGCCAAAGGAAATCAGCACCGAACCTTCGGCATACTTGTTGATGTTACGCTCCAGCGTGACGGGTCTTAATTCATCAACGGCTCGTCCACCATTTCTTTCCTGCGCCATGAATACTCCGTGGCTGTTGACCGATTCTCTATTATACTTGCTTTTTTAGAATCCATAAGTTAAACAATTCATGACCAACAGTATGACTGCCTTCGCTCATATCGAAAAACACGGCATTGCGTGGGAAATACGCTCTGTCAATCACCGTTATCTTGAAATCGCATTTCGCATGCCCGAGTTCATACGCGTATTGGAATCCGAACTTCGAACTTTGTTGAAAGCAGAACTCCACAGGGGGAAGATCGATTGCATTTTGCATTTCAACGCCGAAGAAGAAAAACAGAATTTGAGCATAAACGAGGATTTGCTGAACACACTTATACTCCTGGAGAATCGCGTCTCTTCGTTGACCGGCGCCGGCAAGGTACAAAATGCATTAGAGTATCTGCGCTGGCCTGGCATCATCAGCAAACCGGACAGTGATGTGGATTCACAACACCAGTTGGTGACTTCTCTATTTTTAAAAGCATTGAACAGCCTCATTGACATGCGTTCCAGAGAAGGGGTGGAACTGCAGAAAATCATAGAGGGCAAGCTCACTCAATTGAGCGCAACCAACACCGCCATTCGTGCAGGCGCTCCAGAACTTGTGCAGGCGCAACAGCAGAAATTGACAACTCGTCTGTCGAAACTGAATATTGAAGCGGATGCCGGAAGACTGGAACAGGAAATGGTCCTCATTGCTTCCAGGCTGGATATCGAGGAGGAACTTGACCGTCTGGATACTCACATCACAGAAGTGAGGCAGACATTGCAGCAGAACGGCTCCATTGGCCGTCGCCTGGACTTTCTTATGCAGGAATTAAACCGGGAAGCCAATACGCTGTCCTCCAAAACAAGCACGGCGGATTTGTCCCTGTTGGCGGTAGATATGAAAGTCACCATTGAACAGATGCGTGAGCAAATCCAGAATATTGAATAAATGAATCACTCAACTATGCAATCCGGGCAAACCGGCAGGTTGTTTGTCTTGTCCGCGCCCTCCGGTGCTGGCAAGACATCTTTGGCCAGAGCACTGAGCAAATCTCTTCCGGACCTGGAAATCTCCGTTTCCCATACAACCCGAGACCGCCGTTCAGATGAACAACACGGAAGCGATTATTACTTTGTCTCCATGGCAGAATTTCTCGACATGCAGACGCAGGGACTGTTCATTGAATCTGCTCTTGTATTCGGAAACCATTACGCCACAAGCCGTACCGTGATGGACCGCGTTATCGAACAGGGGCATCATCTGATCCTGGAAATCGACTGGCAGGGGGCAGAGCAAATCCGTGAAGCCGTGCCGGAAGCAATCACCATATTCATTCTCCCACCCTCTCTTCAGGCACTGCGCAAACGCTTGATGAAGAGAGCCCGTGACGACAGGGAAACTATTGAACATCGGATGGCGGAAGCGATGGATGAAATGCTCCATTACAAGGATTTCGAATATCTTGTTATCAACGACGATTTCGACCAGGCACTGGCAGACCTGATCAACATTGTGCAACAGCGCGATGATCTGCTGAGACTGGAACACCAGATACAACACAACCAGCAACTGCTAGCCGAGTTACACCTGATTAATGGAAATCCCTGATTCCAACTGACAAACTCACACAATATCCGACACACAGCAGATGGATTTGGGGTGTTCGTTTGCGTAAGCATAATGTCAAAACGCCGAGTTGGAGGAGCATGACTACAGGCTTGCGGGGGAGACACGTTTGACGCTAAACTACGCACCTTCCGTCTACATTGCCGGACTGGACTTCCACTATAATCGTTGGAGAATATAACAGATGGCCCGAGTCACAGTAGAAGACTGCCTTGAAAATGTCGCAAACCGATTTGAACTGGTCATGGTTTCGAGCAAACGTGCCCGTCAACTTGCCAATGAAGGCAAGGAAGCACTGGTGCCCCTGGAAAACGACAAGCCAACAGTCATCGCATTACGGGAAATTGCCGAAGGGCATATCAACGCCAGTATTCTCAGTGAATCGATCATGGATGAGACGGAAGTACTGCAAACTATTGATGCAGCAGATGCATTTGAAGAACCCGAACCGGATTTATAGACAGACACCCTCCCCGGGGGGATCATCGTCAGCGGGGTTCCCACATGCTGACGATTGATACCTTCACATCCTCGCTGAATCGCTATCTACAACCCTCACAGGTACAGCAAGTCAGAAAAGCTTATCTGTTTGCGGAAGACGCCCACAATGGGCAGATAAGGAAATCCGGCGAACCCTACATAACCCACCCGCTGGCGGTAGCCTCCATACTCGCCGATATGCATATGGATCACCAGTGTCTCATGGCAGCTCTGCTTCATGATGTGATTGAGGATACAGGGGTGCTCAAGCATACGCTGGGCAGGGAATTCGACAATCAGGTTGCAGAGCTGGTTGACGGCGTCAGCAAGCTTGGTCATATCGTCGACTCCAGGGTAGAAGCCCAGGCTCTGAACTTCCAGAAGATGACCCTCGCCATGTCCAAGGACATACGGGTAATCCTGGTGAAGCTCGCTGACCGCCTGCACAACATGCGGACACTGGATGCGCTCGATGGTGAGCGACGCAGACGCATCGCCCGCGAGACACTTGAGATCTATGCACCAATAGCCAATAGACTCGGTATGAACAATATGCGGATTGAATTCGAAGAACTCGGATTCAGGGCTCTGTACCCACTGCGATCCACAATGATTGAAAAAGCAGTACGTAAAGCGCGGGGAAACCGGAAAGAAGTGGTTGCCAACATCCGTGAATCCATCGCTGCCTGCCTCGAACGGGAAGACATCAAGGCAGATGTCTTCGGGCGTCAGAAACATCTCTACAGTATCTATGACAAGATGCGGTCCAAACGGAAATCCTTTTATGAAATCATGGATGTATATGGGTTCAGAATCATCGTTGCCGATGTAGACACCTGTTATCGAACTCTGGGCTCCATTCACAATCTCTATAAACCCGTTGCCGGCCGCTTCAAGGATTACATCGCCATACCCAAGGCCAATGGATATCAATCTCTGCACACCACGTTGTTCGGCATGCATGGATTGCCCATAGAAATACAGATTCGTACCCATGAAATGGAGATGGTTGCCAACAACGGCATCGCTGGCCACTGGCTCTACAAATCGAACGAAGAAAACAACAGCCATGCCCGGACCCGGGAATGGATGAAGGGATTGCTGGAAATCCAGCAGAGCGCAGGAAATTCTCTTGAGTTCATTGAGAATGTGAAGACAGACCTTTTCCCCGATGAAGTCTATATATTCTCGCCCCGGGGCGATATCTACGACCTGGCACAGGGCTCGACACCCGTAGACTTCGCCTACTCTGTGCATACGGACATTGGTAACACCTGTATTGCCTGCCGGATCAACCGGCGACTGGCGCCGCTCAGTGCCACTCTGGAAAGCGGTCAGACGGTGGAAATCATTACGGCACCCGGTGCTCAACCTGATCCTGCCTGGTTGAATTTTGTAATCACCGGCAAGGCACGCAGCGGGATACGTCATGCCTTGAAACATCAACAGCAAAGCGAGTCCGTCTCATTGGGAAGGCGTTTGCTGGAACAGACACTGGCTGGCTATAACACCAGTCTTGATGATATTCCGGCAGAGAAACTGAAAACTGTCCTGAAAGAACGCAGGATTAATACCCTGGATCAGTTGCTCAGTGAAATAGGTCTGGGCAATCAGATGGCTTATGTTATCGCCCGGTCCTTGCTGGCTGATGGAAAAGAAACAGACCAGATTGAACATCACGGACCTTTGGCGATCCTGGGTTCAGAAGGTCTGGTGGTCAGCTATGCCAAATGCTGTAAACCTATCCCGGGCGACCCGATTATTGGCCATATCAGCGCCGGTCGCGGTATTGTGATTCATTCTGACACCTGTCGGAATATGCATGATCTCAGGGACAAGCCGGATGAAGTCATGTCAGTCCGTTGGGACCTCACGGTGAATCAGGAATTTACCGTCGAGCTACGGCTGGAACTCGAACACGTAAAAGGCATCATCGCCATTGTTGCCTCAACTATCACCAATGAAGACGCCAATATCGAACGCATCAATATGATTGAAAAAGATGCACAGATTGGTATCGTTAACGTGGTGATCGCCGTTAAGGACAGGATTCATCTCGCTCAGGTCATCAAACGTCTCAGACTCATTAAAGCCATCAATCGGATCATCCGGGTACGCGGCTGATATTACTACGCTAAAAGGCGTAGGGCCGGTCTTTGCCGAAAAATTGAACCGGTTGGGTATCGCCACGTTACAGGACATCCTGTTTCATTTGCCTCTCAGGTACGAAGACCGTACCCGGGTGACACCAATTCTCGCCATCGGCATTGGTGAGACAGTTGTTATTGAAGGAGAAATCGTTTCCTGTGAAATTGCCTATGGCAGACGACGCAGCCTTCTGGCCTATCTACAGGATTCAACCGGCAGGATAGCCCTGCGGTTTTTTCATTTCTCCAAAGCGCAACAAAGAAACCTGACAAATGCGGGCACAATCCGATGTTTCGGTGAAGCAAGGCGAGGTGCTGCCGGTTTGGAAATTTACCATCCGGAGTACGAAAATCTGTCGAAAAGTTCGCACCTGTCAAAAAACCTGACGCCTGTCTACCCAATGACCGAGGGAATCAGGCAGGCCCGTTTCCGTGCCCTCGTTGAACAGGTACTAAGCCGGCTGGAACGCGAACCCCTGGCAGAACTGCTCAATGGAAACAGGCTCGATTTGACCGATGCCATACGACTGCTTCATCGACCTCCAGCCAGTGCCGATATTCAGGCCCGGATTGATGAGGCGCAACGGCGGTTGGCATTTGAGGAATTGCTGGCTCATCATTCCTCACTTCGCTACATCAAGGAACAGATCAGCACCCGAAATGCTCCACGTTTTTCTCCGCCTGGAGAAATCTGCAGGCGCCTGGAAGCAAATCTGGGATTTATCCTGACGGGCGCTCAACAACGCGTGCTGAAGGAAATTGGTACTGACCTTACCAGCAGTGTTCCCATGCTGCGGCTGCTGCAGGGAGATGTAGGCTCCGGTAAAACTGTCATCGCGGCTTTGTCCGCCGTACACGCATTTGAAAGTAACCTGCAGACTGCCATCATGGCGCCAACGGAAGTGCTCGCGGAACAGCATTACGTCAACTTCAACCTGTGGCTGGCGCCTTTGGGTATTCAGACCAGTTTGTTGACGGGCAAGGTCAAAGGCAAAAAACGTCTCTCGGCACTGGAATCGATCGACAGTGGTAACACGCATGTCATTATCGGGACGCATGCGTTATTCCAGAAAGAAGTCTCCTTCCGCAGCCCCGGACTTATCATCATTGATGAACAGCATCGATTTGGCGTCCATCAGAGGCTTGCTCTGCGGGAGAAAGGTCATCAGGGAGAGCAGATTCCCCATCAGCTCGTCATGACAGCAACCCCGATACCCCGTACTCTGACAATGAGCATGTATGCCGACATGGATTCTTCCATCATTGATGAATTACCACCGGGCAGAACACCGGTAATCACCAGTGTTCTGCCCGATAATCGTCGACCGGAAATCATTTCACGCATCCGGTCAATGTGTAACGGGGGATCACAGGCGTACTGGGTCTGTACTTTGATTGAAGAGTCCGAAATTCTGGAAAGTCAGGCTGCAGAGGTCACCGTAACAGAGCTTACGGAAGCATTGCCGGAATTGCGTATCAGTCTGATTCATGGCCGGATGAACTACCAGGAAAAATCAAGTGTCATGGATCAATTTAAAAAGGGGGAGATCGACCTTCTGGTGGCAACCACGGTGATTGAGGTCGGTGTCGATATTCCAAACGCGACACTGATGGTGATTGAAAACTCGGAACGGTTGGGCCTGTCGCAATTACATCAATTACGGGGCCGCGTTGGCCGGGGTACAGAGACAAGCTATTGTCTGCTGCTTTACCATCCACCTCTTGGCGAACTCAGTAAACAACGTCTGGCTGTTGTACGCGCCAGTAATGATGGATTTTTAATTGCAGAGGAAGACCTGAAAATTCGCGGTCCCGGGGAACTGTTAGGCAGTCGGCAATCCGGAAGTCTTGATTTCCGGGTTGCCGACCTGTTGCGGGACAGTGACATGCTTCTGGAGGTCAGGACAGTGGCTGAACAAATGTTCAGAAGCGACCGTCAGGCAGTAGACGCCATCATTCAACGCTGGATGCGATTCCCCGATCAATTGAGCCAGGTCTGATTGTCAGGTTTCGGTGACGGGTTTACTTTTTCCCCGGAAAACTTCCACGTCCAGTTTACCCTCGCTGCGCGCCACTATCGTGGAGACAGTTGCATCTCCGGTAACGTTCACGGCCGTTCGCATCATATCCAGCAATCTATCTACACCGATGATCAGTGCAATACCTTCTACCGGTAATCCGACCTGCTGCAGCACCAGTGCCAACGTAATCAGACCAACGCCGGGAACGCCCGCTGTCCCGATAGAGGCAAGTGTCGCCGTGAGGATGACCATCAGATAACCCGTCATGGAGATATCGATGTTGAATGCCTGTGCAATAAACACCGTTGCCACACCCTGCATGATGGCTGTTCCATCCATATTGATGGTGGCGCCCAGCGGTACCGTGAAAGAGGCAACCTCGTTTTTCACACCCAGACCATGCTCAACTGCTTCGAGCGTAATCGGTAGTGTCGCATTGCTCGAAGATGTACTGAAAGCATAGGCCATCACAGGCGAGAATTTACGATAAAAAGCAATGGCTGGCAGGCCGCCAAGGGTTCTGATCGCGATGCTGTAAGTCACCGCAAAGTGTATCAGCAGAACGACGACAACAGTCATAAAGTACTTGATCAGATCTGCAATTGCCGAGAATCCCATATTGGCAAACAGCGTTACCATCAGACAGAAAATACCGATTGGCGCAACCATCATGAACATCATGATGAGGCGCATAATCACGCCATTCCAATCGTTAAGAGTCTCCCGAATTCGTACCCCGGGCTCGCCGCATCGATTGATGGCGACGCCGACCAGAATCGCAAAGACAATAACCTGCAGCATATTGCCTTCTGCCATCGCCTTCAGTGGATTGGTTGGGAAAATGTTGATGAGTACCTGCTTCAACGTGGGACTGTCTTTTGGAATAAACTCGGTTGAAGTAGAGAGGTTCATTCCAATGCCCGGATCAATCGTGGTGGCAATAATCAAGGCAAGTGAGATGGCGACAGCCGTTGTCAACAGATAAAGCCCCAGGGTCTTCAAGCCGATTCGCCCCATGCTGGATCCATCGGAGAGATTGCTGGCGCCGCATGCCAGAGAGAAAAATACGAGGGGTACTACCAGCAGTTTCAGACTGGCAATGAAGATGGACCCACCGATGTCGAACAGGCCGTTAACCAGGTAGGTCATGATAATACCGTCAGCAGAAGGCGTCATCAGGTGGAACAATGAACCAAGAATGAGACCTGCAACCATCCCGATCAGTATGTTTCGTGTCAAAATCGCTCTATTCAGCATCAGACTACCTCTATCATTTCAAAATCCGCTTTGGCCATCCCGCATTCAGGACAACACCAGTCGTCCGGGATGTCCTCCCACAATGTTCCTGCCGCAATACCTTCAGAATCCAGTCCCTTGGCCTCATCATAGATAAAACCGCAAACTATGCATTGCCACTTTTTCATTTACTGCCTGCAAAATTATTCAACAACTTATCCATAAACTTCTCATTGATGGTTCGATATTGCAACGTATACTAATACTTTTTCAACCTCTGTGACGAAATTGCTGAGAAATCTTGCAGACAATGTGCGAACGGGAATCCAGTCACTCTTCCCCCGTTACAGCCATTTTGTTGCTATTGCCCGTCTCGATAAACCGATTGGTATTTACCTTCTACTCTGGCCCACCTTGTCCGCGCTCTGGCTTGCTTCTGCCGGTTGGCCCGGCTGGCATCTTTTTCTGGTGTTTACCCTGGGTACCGGACTTGTCAGGTCCGCTGGATGTGTCATGAATGACATTGCTGACCGTAATTACGACGGGCTGGTAAAAAGAACACAGAATCGGCCACTGGCTACGGGTGACCTCAAATTCAGAGAAGCAGTCATTTTCATGTGCGTTCTGTGTTTTTGCGCATTTCTTCTGGTATTGACCACCAATCTGACGACCATCGTTCTGGCGTTTGTCGGGGTTCTGGTGACGATCGTCTATCCGTATATGAAACGTTTTTTCCATTTGCCCCAAGTCATGCTCGGTATTGCTTTCTCACTTGGCATTCCCATGGCCTATACGGCTGTGACAGGTGGTGTATCACGATTGACCGGTTTGCTGTTCATCGCCAACATGCTCTGGATCGTTGCGTACGATACGGAATATGCCATGGTTGATCGTGACGATGACATCAAACTCGGCCTCCGGTCTTCCGCCATCCTGTTTGGTGATCTGGATCGTCTCATTATCGCCGTGTTACAGATCCTGTTCCTGTTCACACTGTGGCTCGCCGGGCAAATGGCCGCGCTTCATTGGCCGTTTTACACGGGTCTTGTGATCGCCGGGGGGTTGTGCATCTACCAGCAGTACCTCATCAGGGAACGTCAACGCGACCTCTGCTTTACCGCGTTCCTCAACAATCACTGGCTCGGAATGGCGATCTTTCTGGGTATTGTGATTGATCTGGCGGTCTACCCTTGACGTTGCGGAGCAGGCGGATATCAGCGAACTACCTTAGCAAATCAACATTTGCTTATATATTAAAGGTGTTCTTGTATTTGAACCACTTCCCGGTACATCCCATTCGTGATTGGTGATTGCCATTGCAACAGACTCTATCCAAGGTGCTCTATTTCGATGTTACCCCAGTGTTTGTTGAGATACTCCGCTACCAAACGTCTATGGCAGTGATGTGGTTTGTCTTCGCTGCATAACAAGCACACATCCTCAAGGGTTTCGGGCTTTATCTTTTGTTCGATTTGGCGTTCCGCCATCAGGTCGATAAAGCGTCGCTCATAGTCCTCCCAACTACCATGCTTCTTCTTATATGTATCCAGCATCTCCTTTGTCGGAGCCAGACTCGGAAGGTGGTCATAACTCACTCCACAAATCTGTTGCAGAAAGTATGCGAGATCATTCTTTTTGGAGAATCCGGCTAGCTGGGATACATTATTGAGCCGCACATCAACCACTTTACGAGCCCCCGACTTGTGCACAAGTTCAAAAAAACGTTCGGCGCTCTTTCTGGTGAAACCTAAGGTGAGAATTCTCATCGCTCAACCCCTTGTTCTTCACGAACTCGACTAATGTCAACATATGCAACACGCTGTTCCTGAGCATCATATGCCTGCTCAATGACTTCCTCTGGCCGTGCTGAATAAATCAGGTTCTTGCATACCTAATTGATCGCACAACCGATTCAACGTCTCATTGTGTGACTCCACTTGGCCATTCTCCAGAACGTGTGCGATATCCGCTCCGGCTTTCACCAATTCCCGTGCAATTAGAATGGTCCGATGGCAGTCCAGTGGGTCCTTTTCGGCACACATCAAAGCAATAACATTGCGGTGACTTCCGTCTTTGACGCGTTCAATTCCAGAAATAAACAATGGGGTTCTGGCGAGTATTTGGTACTTCACTTTTCCCCTTTCATAACAAGCCGGATCATTGCTCCGCGCCCCAAGTTCCTTGCCGAGAAATACGTATGAAATACCATTCGTCTTCAATGTGGCGGACAAATCTTCACGATTGAATTGTGGCTGCCAGCGGCTGTATGGTACGGACCTCACATCTGCAATTGCATCTATCCGGTTCCGCTTCAAAAGCGTAACAAAGTTCTCAATGCTATGAGTTGAGTGGCCAACGGTGTAGATCGTTCTTTTTTCTGCAACTCCCTCCATCACGACCTCTCCAATATGGCAGCGACCAATTTATAAACATATCCGTCATACGGTTCGCCGAGGCTGATAGTCAGATAGCTCTCGGTCAAGTTGTAATTTCCATCTTTTTTCTTTAAGTAACTCCGCTCAATATCGGGGTCGGTGACCCATAAAGCGTAGTTAATGTTTTTGAAACTAATTTGGGATTGTACGCGTCGCTTGTAGTCACCGAAATACTCCCAGGTGTAAAAACTCGTAAGCTCACTTTATTGACATGAATTTGGCTCCACCAGAGCGATCATCAACAACCCATTACTGGTCAAACCGGATACGAGATCCTTGATTTACCGTGTTGCTCAACATCCATTGGCCGGGAATGAGGTATCATTCATTTCAAGCCATCACCCTTAAGTGACACTCATGGAGTCACCCCAGATACAGAAAACCATCGTGTATCTCGATAATCTGTCTGACTGGACCGGTCGGACCGTAGCGTGGCTGACGCTACTCATGATGCTGGTTACCTGCACCATCGTCGTCGCCAGATACGGCTTTAATATTGGATCCATCGCCCTTCAGGAATCTGTTATTTACCTGCATGGTCTGGTACTCATGACGAGTATCGCCTATACACTACGTCATCAGGGTCATGTTCGCGTTGATATTTTTTACGCGCGATTCTCACCCGGGACCCAGGCACTCATTGATTTACTGGGTACCTTGATTTTCCTGTTTCCATTCTCGATTTTCCTGTTTTACTGCAGTCTGGATTATGTGTCACTATCCTGGTCCCTTGGGGAATCCTCAGGACAACCTGGTGGCTTGCCCGGCGTCTACCTGCTCAAGGCGCTGATCCCGCTGTTCTCCATCCTGCTGTTCCTTCAGGGCATTGCAGAACTCCTGCGTAATCTGACAATACTGACCCGGCACTGACCAATGGCGGAATTTATCCCACTGATCATGTTCGGCACAGTTTTCCTGCTGCTGCTGATGGGCTATCCCGTTGCCCTGACACTCGCCGGAACCTCACTTGTTGCCGCCGGCATCGGCATTCTTACCGGTGTATTTGAACCGGCTTTTCTGATGGCAACGCCAAACAGGCTGTTCGGCATCATCACCAACCAGACATTGATAGCTGTTCCGCTTTTTATTCTCATGGGTGTGATCCTGGAAAAATCGAAAATCGCGGAAAACCTGTTATCGTCCATGAGTAGTCTGTTTGGCCCCATTCCTGGTGGACTGGGTCTGGCTGTTACCATCGTGGGCATGCTGCTTGCGGCCAGCACCGGTATCGTTGGCGCTACGGTAGTCACGATGGGTCTGATGTCACTGCCCGCCATGCTGCGGGCAAAATACGACCCCTCTCTGGCTACCGGAGCTATCTGTGCTACCGGAACGCTGGGACAAATCATTCCACCTTCCATTGCTCTGGTACTGCTCGGAGATGTTCTGTCCAATGCCTATCAGCAATCCCAGCTCAGCCTTGGCATATTCAACGCCAGGACCGTATCGGTGGGTGACCTGTTTGCCGGCGCCATTATCCCGGGATTGATCCTGGTTGGGATGTATGCGCTCTACATCCTCACTACTTCACTGCTGAAGCCTTCAAAAGCGCCTCCTGTCAGAACCAATGTCAACCTGATACGGTTGATGCTGAGCATATTCCCGCCGTTGCTGCTCATCGTTTTAGTCCTTGGGTCCATACTGTTCGGCATTGCCACGCCCACCGAAGCGGCGGGAGTGGGCGCGCTGGGTGCACTGGTCCTGGCATTTTTCAATACCTCCCTGAACGTTCCCAAGCTGGCTTCAATTGCCCGGTCAACAATCAAAACCTCCTCAATGGTGTTCTTTATCCTGATTGGCGCCTCCATGTTCTCGCTGGTGTTTCGAGGTTACAACGGTGATGATCTGGTGCACGGAATTTTCACTGCAATGCCCGGTGGCGTGGTGGGAGCCACCATTATCGTGATGCTGGTGATCTTCCTGCTGGGATTCATACTGGACTTTATCGAGATTACCTTTGTGGTGGTACCAATCGTAGGACCAGTATTGATGTCCATGGGGCTGGACCCGATCTGGCTGGGAATCATGATCGCCATCAACCTGCAGACTTCCTTTCTGACACCGCCTTTTGGATTTGCCTTGTTCTATCTCCGCGGCGTCGCACCCGAGATTATTCAAACGATCGACATCTACAAGGGCGTCATTCCCTTTATTGTCATTCAACTGCTGATGCTGATCATCCTGGCCTGGCAACCAGCACTCGCCACCTGGCTGCCTTCGGTGCTGTATCCCTGATGTAATGCAGAATACTGCCCTAAAGCGTTTAAGAAACAGCATTATCGAATTGCTTTGAGTCCAGACGCTGCCTTGACCGTTTGGTATACAAGGTCTATATTCCTTACAGTTAAGTAAGGAATATGAGATAAAGTAATGTATGCCACCCTCACATACAAAGGTCAGGTGACTGTACCAAAGGCGATTCGTGACGCACTTAATCTCAAGCCAGGAGACAGGCTCGATTTCTTCCTGGAGCAAAATGGAGAATTGAGAGTTACTGCGACCACGGCTCCGGTGACGGAGTTGAAGGGTATGGTGTCAAAGCCTGCTTCACCCGCCAGCCTGGATGATATGGATCGAGCCATTCTGAGAGCGTCTGCGCGTAATCAATGATTGGACTCGACACCAACGTGCTGGTCCGCTACATCGTCCAGGATGACCCTGAACAGGCGCAAGCCGCAACGCAACTGATTGAGGGGCGATGCACCACACAGTCCCAGGGCTATGTCAGCGTACCGGTTCTAATAGAACTGGTTTGGGTTTTATCCGGCCACTACAACTATTCCAAGCCCGTCGTGGTGTCAGTGGTCCGGCAAGTGCTGCGAACTGCCGAGTTCACTGTCGAGGACCATGATCTCATTAATATTGCTGTTTACCAATTTGAAGCTGGCAATGCTGACTTCGCTGACTACGTAATCGCCAGAAGAAATTACGCGCATGGATGCGAGACTACTTATACCTTTGACCGTGAGGCAGGTCAGGAGGAATATTTCGAACTGGTCTCTTGATCCAATGGTATGCCTGAGGATGACAGTTATTCGTTTGTGCAGAGGAAAACTGGGATAATACTAATTTTGAATCTGTTCTATCGATAAAAGCCCTTAACGGCTTTCCAGATTCCCTACTTGTAGACCTTTTCTGCTGTGACTTGCCTCCTGGTTACTCTTGGTGCTGTATCCCTGATGCAAAGTGCGAAGGAACATAGTCGCACATTTTTCATCAACAATCGCTTACACACTATTCTGTTGAGAAAAAGTAATGTATAAATAAACATGATTTTTACTTGACGAATGGAGCAACACCTTCTAACCTATGTTATGTAACATTACACAGATGCCTCATATGTCCAGAGGAAATAGTGGACGCATTGTTATTGAAGTAGACCCTGCGATTAAGGAGAGTCTCTACGGTGCGCTCCAACATCATGGTTACGGTAACCTCAAGGAATGGTTTCTTGAGAAGTCCAGGGAATTGATGGACGAAGGCCATGAACAAATCGAAATTCCATTCCCGGACCCAAACGACTCTGAAAAGGAAGGCGGAAAGTGAAGCTCAATAGCAGCTCAATATCGTTTGGCCGTCATGAGTCCTTTCCGCTCCGTTTCGGCTGGTTAACCAAAGGCCTTACAGCAGTTCAAAATGATCCGAAAGTCTTTGAGCGTGATGATGCCACTATTACGCTTGGGGTTGGTAAAAACATGGTTTCTGCCATCCGCTACTGGCTTCAGGCAACTCAGATTATGCAGCGGAATCCAGAGAAGGTCCTGGAGCCTACACCGGTAGGCGAGGTAATATTTGCCAGCAACGGGGACCCTTATCTGGAAGACGAGGGAACAATCTGGCTGCTCCACTGGCTGCTGGCAACCAACCCTACCAAAGCAACAGCTATCTACTGGTTCTTCAACCACTTCCACAAACCGGAATTCACGCGGGAGGAAATTGCATCAGGGTTACGTGATTTCGTTAAGCAGAACATAGAAACCAAAGTAGCAACATCTACCCTGAACAGCGATGCTGCACTACTGCTACGGATGTATGTTCGGACTACAGGAGATTCGCGTATCACCCTTGAGGATGCACTTAATTCCCCGCTTTCAAATTTGCAGCTTCAGGAGCGTACAGGGTTTAAAACTTTCAGGAGCTTCCCGGCGGAGCGCACAGAATTACCTTTGGGTATTTTTGCCTTTGCTGTCGGACAGATGTACGAACATGTGGGGCGACAACAAATCTCCATCGAACAGTTTATGTACAGCAGTCACGAGCACTGTGCACCCGGTGCTGTCTTTCGCATGACAGAAGATAATCTTCTTGGCAAGCTCGAAGAACTTTGCATCTGCTTTCCCGACACTTATCGAATTGATCAAACCGCCGGGCTGCATCAACTATACCAGTTTGGTGAATTCAAGCCGCGTGAAACACTTGAGCAGTACTACACGGAAATGCTCGGAGAAATCGCCGTATGAAACTAGCTGACAAGATCAGCATCAACACGCACTACACTCGTTCTACCAATATTGAGCGGGACCGGGATTCACAGGCAATCGTCAAAGCCTATCTGCCAACTTCCCGTGGAGTGGAGGTTCTCCACGAGGTTGCTGATGCACTTGGCAGCCAGGATCAACCACGTGCCTGGAGCCTGATAGGTCCATACGGTTCTGGAAAATCTTCCTTTGCGTTGTTTCTTAACCACTTGCTTGGTGAATCATCTACGCCCATTGGTAAAACCGCACTTCGGGTTATGAATAACGACCACGCTGCGCTGGCAAACCAGTTCAAGCAACAAAGCGAATGGTGCCGGGTAATGTTAACAGGTAGTGCAGAGCCTCTGTCTACGCGATTGCTCACCGCACTTAACACCGCCGGGACGGAATTCTGGGGAAATAAACGGGGACGAAAACCATCTGTTCTGAAAAATATTCGTGCCGCCTGTAATTCAACACCAACCACTAACGATGTGTTGCAACTTGTCGATGAATTACAGGAAGCCATCGAATCGAGTGGCGGGGGCGGTCTCTTGATCGTGATTGACGAGTTAGGCAAATTTCTTGAGTACGAAGCTCGCAACTACGGTGCAAACGACATCTTTCTACTTCAGGGTCTCGCTGAAAGAGCCTATAGCGGACGGCAAGCTAACCTGTTGTTGTTCGTTCTTCTGCACCAAAGTTTCGAGATGTATGCCAGAGGATTAAGTCAAAACCTGAAAAATGAGTGGGCAAAAGTCCAGGGTCGTTTTCAGACTATCCCCTTTATAGAAACCATAGAACAGACACTGAGGGTCGTCGCGGTAGCCTTCGAGAACTCACTAACAGAAAACCAGAAAACCAAGCTGGCAAAAAAAGCACGGCTTATCGCCAAAAAAACAACAGCGGGTAAAATTGATTCTGATGTGGCTACGAAACTTTTCGCTGCCTGTTATCCCTTGCACCCGGTAACACTGCTCGTGTTAATAACTTTGTGCCAGAAATTCGCGCAAAACGAAAGAACACTTTTCACCTATCTTGGTAGCCTTGAGCCACACGGCCTGCGTCATTCGCTTGATAATCTCAACCCGGGCCAGTGGCTCTATCCAGACAAGGTTTACGACTATTTCATTCAAAACCAGTCCGCAGTTTTGTCTGACCCACTGACTCACCGTCGCTGGGTAGAAGTCATCACTGCTGTAGAACGTGCTGAGGAGTTAGGCAAGCAACAGCAGGCGATAGCCAAAACTATCGGCCTGCTGAACCTTGTCTCTGGTACTGAAGGAATGAAGGCCTCTCCTGATATTTTGAGCACCTTGTTTAGAATTGAAAATGAAGTCAAAACGATTTTAAGGCCACTTGTTGACGCTTCCATTATTCAATATCGCAAATTCAATGACGAATACCGGGTTTGGCAAGGTACCGATTTTGACATCAACGAAGCCGTACAACTTGAAATTGAAAAGCGAGGCCGATTTGAACTGGCATCTACATTGTTGGAACGCACTGAACTGGTACCCTTCCTCGCCAGGAGACACTCCATACAATCCGCAACGCTACGTTATTTGCCCATCAGTTATGTAGATGCCCTGACTTACCGTCACCAACCCGAATCTATTGCTACACCCCGTATATTATTCTTTTTGGCAGAAGGTAAAGACGACGAGAACATCTTTCTGTCGCAGCTCCAAAACAAAGACACACACAAACACATTGATGACAATATCTGGGTGCTGTATAGGAACGGTACCGACATACGTGCGGCTGTTGAGGAGTCGCTGGCTCTGGAGGGTGTGCAACGTGAAGCTCAGGAACTTGCCTCTGATCCGATTGCATCCAGAGAATTAAGGGAGCGCCTTAAAGCCGCTCTGGTGACAGAACAAAGCGTCCTTAATGCGCTGACCGCTACTCCAGGGCTATCGGACTGGTATTGGAGAGGCAGTAAACTACCTGTAAACAATCGTCGAACTTTGCAACAGCAACTATCCCTAGTAATGGCAAAGGTATACCAGGACGCACCCATTATTAAAAATGAATTGATAAACCGGGACCGGCTTTCATCTCAGGCAGCCATGGCGCGAAACAAACTGTTCCAGCGGATGCTGAACAATGAAGATGAGGCAGGTCTGGCTATAGAGAAATATCCCCCGGAACGTTCGATTTACCGGTCGATCTTCGAGGCCGGAAAATTGCACGTATCATCGGACGCCGGTTGGCGATTCGTTGCTCCAGATGATGCCAACCCGGTCAATCTACAGCCCCTATGGAAACGGTTTGATGATTTCTTGCAGCAGACCGAGGCTGAGCCTTTGCCAGTAAGTGCGCTCCTGGAAGAGGTTATGTTACCACCAATCGGTTTGAAGTCAGGCGTTTTTCCAATCCTGTTTCTGCATTATTACCTTGTGCACAAATCCGAGATCGCTGTTTACGACACTGGCAGGTATACACCCAAGTTGAGCTACGAACATCTCGAACGTCTTGTTCGCCATCCAGAGCAATTCAGTTTCCAACGCTTCCGTATAGCTGGCTTGCGAGTGGAATTGTTTGACGAGTACAGCAAGGCTTTGTTCGGTGGGCCCAAGGATATCAATATACTCAGCATTGCCCGACCTCTGTCAACTTTCATGCTTGGTCTGGACGAACACACAAATAAAACACGCAGATTGACAGCAACCACCCTGAAAGTACGGCAAGCCTTCTTTTTGGCGAAATCACCAGAAAAACTACTGCTCAAGGAGCTGCCGAAAGTATGCGGTTTCGATAACACGAAAGATTTTTCCGGGTTTGCCGAATGTCTTACTACATCGCTGCGCGAACTCAAACAGGTGCCACAATGTCTGCTTGCTGATATGCAGGTGGCTCTTGGTAACTCATTTGGAATTCTACAATATTCCTCCTTGTCCGAGTTAAGGTCGCTGCTGGAAAAACGGTGCAGTGGTCTTGATCGATACACGGTTGATGTTAAAGGCCTGAAAAGCTTTATCCGGCGAATTGTTGATGGTGCATCCACCGACGACCAATGGTTATCAGGACTATTGATGTTCCTTGGCCATAAACCCGTTACCAAGTGGACCGACGATGACCGCGACCTGGCCGAATACCGGTTATCAGAGTTTGCTTTGCGCATAATGGATCTCGAAAAGCTGCGCCTGCATCACGAGTCAATGACGCAATCCGAAAACGACATTGATGTAATTCTTTTGAAGTCGTTGTGTAAGGGTGACAAGGAAATTGAGGAAATCGTTTTCCTCAATAATGCAACCAAAACAGCCATACAAGACTCTTATGACAAGGTGGAACAGTTAATCGGTGAGTTGAACGATAACGAACTGGCGCTTGCTTTAGTTGCAAAATTGACCCATGAGTTTCTTGCAGACTACCGTCGATCACAGATCATTGCAGAAGAAAGCAGGACTGCAGAAGGATTGAAAGATGCAGGATAGCGAAACAACCACTGTAGATCTAAAGCCAATGCGATATGTATTAGGCTTGTCCGGCGGTAAAGACAGTGCCGCCCTGGCCATCTATCTGAAACAGGAAGGTCGAGACGACAATATTGAATACTTCTTTTCGGATACCGGGTCAGAGCTCAAGGAAGTTTATGAATACCTGGACAAGCTCGAAGACTTTTTAGCCAAGCCGATAGAAAGACTGAGCAGTGGCCGAGACTTTGATCATCATCTGAAACGATTCAACGGTTTTCTGCCCGCACCCCACGCGCGCTGGTGTACCCGCGTTATGAAACTTGAACCATTCGAGAACTTTATCGGCAACGATCCCTGTATCAGCTACATCGGCATCCGAGCCGACGAGCAACGCCAGGGTTACATAAGTCGTAAACCAAACATTACTCCCCGATACCCGTTTATTGAGGACGGCATCGTCAAAGACGATGTTTTCCGCATTCTTGAGGAATCCATCGGCATCCCGGAGTACTACAAGTGGCGCAGCCGTTCAGGATGTTACTTTTGTTTCTTTCAAAGACGGGATGAATGGATAGGATTGGCCGAAAATCACCCCGAGTTATTTGAACAGGCCAAACAATATGAGAAACTCGATCAAGATACCGGAAAACAATTCACCTGGGTAAAAGGGACAACTCTCGACGAACTTCTTGAACACAAGGACGAGATCAAGGCTGCTGCTTTGGGTCAGAGTGCCCCCAATATTACCTGGCAAGAGCGGATCAAGCTGGAAGACGAAGATGATCCAGCATGTCTGATCTGTACATTGTAGCTATTCCAGCCAAGTTCGACGTATCCCTGAAGATTTGTTGACGAGAACGACACTTGAGCGAGAGTGAATATCGTATCCACACAAAGTTATAGGACCCAGTAGTGTCAGCTGATTGTAGATACTTGGAACAATTATTTTAGTATTAATGCACAAAACCGCGAGGCATCTAGCCTGCAATATCCATGAAAGAGGGTGTGTGGAAGCCCTGAACGTGTTGAAATAGAATCGATAATCAATTACTTAAGAACGAATAAGGAATCACCCAGACTTGTTTTGCTAAGCCAAAGAGTTTGAACAAATTTCAGGCAATGATTACACTGGACAGAAGTAAATCTCTTGATGAGTGAGAGAGTTGCTTGAGCAGAAGAACGAGAAATTGAGCAAAGAGGAGACACAATGCCAGTGGCAAAAGATGTGAACATGGCAAGAAACTCTCTCCTCAAAAGATGACAATGATCCGGAGGATCAGGCTTGTATAATTTGTAGCCTCTAATAACTTCCTTATTGCACGGAAACTCACAACATTCTGTATGTAGTGAGAGCATTTAATTAACAACGCACCAAAAAAAGCGAATTGTGATGCGTGACAACCAATTGAAAGTTGATGTTGAACCTAGATTTTTGCTCGTAACTTCTGAGCCTTACGTTGTATTTACAGGAAGAGTTTTTCTGCCCGCGGTAGATGTTTATGAAAAAAAAAGAAGGAGAGAATGGTTGCTATACATTGCTGCTCAATCAGTAGGTAGGCAGTTATTCCAGCTAATGTCCGAAAATAACGATAAAGCTACCGGGCTTGAATTTTGGATTCGAAAAGAAAATGAAAAGAAATTTGCAAAGTATATTCTTGAGCAATGAGTTCCATATGTGATCCGTTTTCTAATATGCTGAGATTCCGGTTAGTTGATTTTGAAAAAATCCCACCAGATACTATCGGAGTTTACGGAATCTGGTATTTTAAGAGGTGTATATACATTGGGAAAGCAGAGAAACAGCCGATATCAAATCGACTACAGCAGCATTGGAGTATGAGCCATAACAAGTATTTACAATTCTGGATTGATGCAAGAGGAAGAGATTTAAAGGTTTCGTATAAGCCAATTTCTAGTAAACAACGGATTGACGTATATGAGCGATATTTTATTAACCGATTTCAACCGGTAACTAATATAATCAGATATGAGTAGAGTCTTAAGCTACACGAAAATCGGTCATTAATCAAAGGAGTTAGACATGGCAACAGTGGTTCCAGCAATGCGTGGACAATTTGGTTCGACAGAATATTTTCTTGTTACTATGCCTGCTAAAGAGTTGACCGAAAAGCTTGTCATTCCAAAAGACCTTGACGAATGGGAAGGTATGTCAATTGAAGAACTTTTCCAGCGCGAGGTAAACTATTTGAGAGTCAAAAAACATATTGCCCCTTATTTAGCAAATGATCCAGATAGGTTTTTTGGTTCTTTTATAGTTGACATGTTTCATGCCGAAGAAGTTAAGTTTGAGCCAATCAAGGATGTTCTTAAAGATTTCCCTAAGCTTTATCAGAAAGCAGGCGAGGCATTTGGTTTTTTGTATCTTAATGGCAATGAAGTTCTTGTGCCACTTGACGGTCAACACAGGCTAGCTGCACTTAAATTTGCTATTACCGGTAAAGACGAAAAACAAAAAGACATATCTGGAATCGATGCAAATTTTGATGTTGCCAAAGATCTTTGTTCACTTATTCTTGTTAAACACGACAATGACAAGGCTAGGAAGATCTTTAATAAAGTTAATCGCTATGCAAAGGCGACTACCAAGGCAGACAATCTCATAACAGCTGATGACGATATTGTAGCTGTAATAACTCGTGAAGAAGTTGCTGACAAAGTAATCCATGTACGACTTGTGAATACGAAGTCAAATACTCTTCCTGCGAGTGCGACAGAATTTACGACGCTTTCTGTTATTTATGAGGGAACTAAAATCGTTCTTGAAGATGAGATAGGGAAGAAAATTAATACAGAAATATTGCCTAGTGAAGCTGACCAGAAGCTTTATCGTATAACAGCCTCTAAATTCTGGAAAGACATTTGCCAGAAAATCAATCTTATTAGTCTTGCTCTTCACGATGCAAGTGAGGCAGGAGATGAAAAGAGAAAAGAAATAAGGAAAGACTTTGTAATCGGAAAGCCGATAGTACAACTTGCTCTAGTCGACGCTATTGTTCGACTTAGGTTTGAAAATGAAGATGCCACACGAATATCATTGAGTGATGTTTGTAATCGAATAAATAAAGTAGACTGGAGTGTTTCTAATAGCCTGTGGCAACATGTACTAATGAAGGGGAACAAAGTTGTTGTTGGAAAGCAAGCTGCTAGATTTGCGGGTAAGTTTATTGCGTATCTATTAGGTGCCACATTAGAAGAGCCTGAAATTACCGCTTTAGAGGAATCATACCAAAACCTTCAGCTAACTTCTGAAAAGAAGAAAAGCCTCCCTTCACCTCTCTATTGAATATTAGCTCCCTAGAATCTTTGAGTGGCGTTTTGCTTTACAGTTGATTCAAATTTATGCGGCGGCGAGGAAACACCTAGTAACTGGAATGCCAGGACCCAAAAGTAAGGAAAGGGAAACGCCGGACTCGCTACATGGCGAGTTGTTGACTCCCCTGCAGGCAGCTGACCACCTAGGGATTACCGCTGAGCTGTTGTTTGCGTATACGGCCGGACGGGCGAAAGCCAAGCCGTGCCGACTAGCAACGTCAGAGGTAAATGGAGAGACTCGCTTCAAACGCGTTGTGCTCGACGACTTCGATCGATACCTTGGCGAACCATGGGCACCGGAGGGAGCGGCGCGCAATAGCGTACCCAAGTGCATTGAGAATCACCTGCGCGCGGAGAGCAACAACCAGTGTACGCGTTGCGGGAGCGGGATGGGGGTGGACACGGCCCACATTGATGCGTGGACGAAAAGCAGGTCGCATCACCACCACAACCTGATCCGACTCTGTAAGTCGTGTCACCAAGAGTTTGACCTCCACAAGAGCGTTTCAGCCGACGAGGTTCGGGCGATCAAGGACAGGGCGATAGTGCGTACTCGTGAAGTACTTCGAAACCGCATGATACCGATTGCCGCGCGATTCCAGCCGCCACTTCCAGAAGGTATACTCGAGGGGCGAACCGAGGAACTCGAATCACTCCGCGACGCGCTTCGGTCAAGTAGAACGGTACTGGTCCACGGTCCAGGCGGCATAGGCAAAACGCAGTTGTTGTTACACGCGCTGCGTACGGTGGAGACCGGACGTCGAGTTGTATGGGTGGAGGTGGAGCAGGCAGCCTCGACAGAGGCGATTCACGCGGCGCTGCAGGTTATGAGGAGTAACGGGACAGAACCAGCGACACGCACGACGCTCCGACATTGGCTCGATGAACTATCGGCTTGTGTGGTGCTTGATGGGGTCGAGCAAGTGAACGGTCCGATGATCGAAGAGGTGGACGACCTGCTCGACGAACTCAAAAACAGTACATTAAACGCGCAGTTCGTAGTTACCTCCCAGGTTGATTTGCAACGAACCGTATTCGACGAGAGACTGGAATTGACGGGTTTGGCGCGTGAACCTAGCCGAAACGTTCTCCTCTCTGCTTTGAGAGATGATACGCCTATTGACATCGACAGCGAAAAGTCATTGCTCGCATTTGTGGACGGGCATCCCCTCACACTCCGGTTGGCCGCCAAGCTGGCCGACTACCTTGGGTCAGTACGTACAGCTTCGGTGCTTATCGAGCAGCAAGGAGCGGCAGTAGTCGAGATTCAGAAACGGACGACGCACGACCGAAATACCTCATTGGACGCCAGCCTTTCCTTAGCCTATGAAAATCTAAGTGGAGTCGAACAACGTATTCTGTATTTGATCGCAAGTTGCCCGGGCGGAATTATGACGCGGCTGCTCGAACTCACTGATCTTGGCGGCAGCGAAGCTCCTGTCTTGCTAGCTGCGCTCCGGCGCTGGTCATTGGTGCAAACGAAGGGGAAGGGCGAGTGGGATGAACGGTCGCACATGCTTTCCCCGATCAGGTCGTACGTCAGGCAACGGTGGAGTGAAGAACACGCGGTGGAGGCTCATGCTTTCATTCAGATGCTCGTGGAGAAATTTTCAATAATGGCAGCCAAAGTGGAACTTGATTCGGGGTCCGACGTATCGAAGATGCTGTCACTGTTTTCGCGGGAGCTTCCCAATCTACTTCTGGTCGTTGACGAGGCGGAGGCCAATCTAGGGAATGCCGAGTTCAGCTTCAAAGCGTCAACGATTTGCTACGCCCTCATGCGATTTTTCTTCGTTCTTCGGTTGCCTGAGCAGGGCTGTGAAGTGATGAGGCGGGGTGCGAGGATTGCCCACCGGGATGGGGATGGAAAAAGAGCGAGCGGTCACATTGCGATGATGGTATCGCTAGCGCAGCGCAGCGCAGACATGGGCATATTGGCAGAGGCCGAAGCAATGTTGGAGGAGATTTCCTTGGAGGACGCCGTAACCAGGGGAAATGTCGCCTTGACGTACGCGATGCTCGCAAGTTTCCGAGGAGATGAGGACGCAACCGAGCAATACTCGCGGGTCGCGATCACGCATTTTGAGGCTGTTCGGGACGTGTTGACAAGGTCATTTGGTACTGAGGAAGAGCAAGCGGAGCGGGAAGAGATCAGCAATAACCTGTCTGGGTCATTTCAAAAGCTAGGCGACGGGCTGCTCGGCCAGAACCGGGTGGCAGAGGCCCGTGCAGCGTATGAGAAGTCGCTGGAGTTGTTGTGTGGCAACGCGGTTGCAGTGAACGAGGGCCAGATTCTTCATCAGATAGGCAACTGTCTGAGTCACATGGGAGACTATATGGGGGCGGCGGATGTCTACGGGCGAGCAGCGGACCAGTTTCACCAAATAAACATGAGGGAATATCTTTCCAATGCCTTGGCCGGGTGGGGTTACGCGGTGCTTGAGGTGGAGGACGAGACGTCGCTTCCAAGGTCTCTCCCGACAGCAGTGCTTGGGGATGGACTTGAGGATGTGACAGAGGGAGTGGTCAGTTGTTTTGCTGCTCCGTTCGGTCTGGATCAGAAGACATGCCACCTAGAGATCGGCAAGCTCTTCGGCGTTATCATCGCGTTGAGTTTCTCCGACATGGCGCTGAAGCTTGGACCGGTATCACAGACGTTATCCAGTCTAGTCGTTGGGTCACAGGCCGAAGCGGCCGTTGGCAGAGATGAGGACCAGACTGACAAGTATGCCTGGGGCCAGCTGGAAGCTTTGATAAAGTTGATGTCCTCCATTGCCACATTCGAGAATAGTGTGACAGAGCGCGACCGCGTCCGGGAAGACGACACAATGGATTTGACGGTGTCTTGTGGCTTTATGGTCATGTGGGGCGACACGAGAGTGTACGCCTGGGATTGGCTAGAAGTGTATCTGCGCAGGAAGTGGTCGCGACTTGAGTGAGTACCTCGGGTCATCCGAGACGATCAACTAGATAGATCGGTAAGTACTTCAGTTGAGTAAGGTGTGTTTTAGAATATCCTGAGGCCATAGGAGAAAAACACGCCCGGATTGTCCGAAATATCGCAGTGTGCGTGGTGCCGGTAAGGGGGTAGCGGACGATTTGGGATTGCTTACGTGAACATTGGTTACTCCAGCAACTGCGTACGCTGTACCTCTATCTATGCACTACGCATAACAATAATCAACGCATTAAATCTGGACTTTCGTGAGTGGCCGCAAGTGTATGGAGACGCCAAAATGACTACTGCATTACTGGATCGGTTAACACACCATTGCGACATTATTGAGACAGGCAACGAGAGTTGGCGCTTCAAGCATCGCGATCAAAGAGATCCAACGCCATAAAACAAACACCAGTAATCGCTACAAAGAGCATCTGACGGCACAGCAACAGCATAATCAAGTTGATACCGATGGTGAATCCGGAAGTGTCTTTCAACTTGCTTGAATATTCAAACCTCGGGGCTTGGGGGATGTCATCAGCGTTGAGCTGATGACATCCCATACTATCGTGCAGACAGACAAAATTTAAACAAAAATTACAGGTTTTAGGTGGGTCTATTTTGGACTCCTATTGACAAACAATCGATCATAAGGACCCGGAGAATAACGATACGGATCACGTAAGTGGTGTCGCATCTGCCCATGTGCTGTGCAACATGTCTAGTAGCGCTGCGGCGTTCCGGGAGTCCTCGATCGCACTCATCATGAATGCCCTGTTGCCGGCGTCCTTTATCGAACATCCGATATGCCAGCATGCAGTGTCGTCAATGACGATGAAACGGTCATGGAAGTCACGCGAGCGCCGCGTCTCGATTAACATCTGAGGGTGCTGTTGGTGGAACCGTTTTGATTCCAACACAAAATCGGTTGGTAGCTTCGAACCGAGCAGTTCGACCTTCAGCGGTTCCTGAACGTCGCCGAGAATCGTGAATACGGTTCCGTCGATGTATGGGTCGATGATTCGAAGTGACCGGCTGGCGTTGCAAATGATTTCCCTGATGTGCACGTAGGCGTCATGTTGCGAGTCCTGAGGGAAGAACAGCTCGCGGACGGTTTCGTTTGCCGGGACAAGCACTCCTCCGTCAATACACCAGCCGATTCGTTGCAAGCCGGTGTTGAGCTGGTCGACCTCCCCCCTGCGAGTAAGTTCTTCGCAAATTATGAAGGTGACGCGAAGTTGGTCGTCTCCCTTCAGGGCTTCATAAGCCCTGATGATCTTAGGCCGGTAAGCCGCCTTACGGTAATTGTGGGAATAGTCTTCGCGTTCGGTGAGTTGCCAATCGACCACCAGGCCTGTCGCATCGATGACGCTCGGTATCTTATAGCTGTCGATCTCAAAGAGACAGGATAGAATCACCCGCCACGGGTCGAGTTTATTTCTGGAGCTATCATCATATCCTCGAAAATTCATGCTGACTCACCATCATTATCTTCAACATGCAATTCGATTGCCCAAATCAACGCCACAATGGCATGCATGAAGTTGTCTAGTTGTCCCTGCAGCTAGTAAGACCATTTCAGTCTGTGGAAGAGGTTGTTCCGATACCGGCAAACAATGATCAACACAGCGGCTGTGATTTCCTTCAGCACCCCCCTCATTGCCATTGAACACTTCCCGACACTTCCCGCATAATTCGCAGTGTATCGTTGATACGAAGGTGCAGATGCTCGAAGTGATAGCTGAATTGTCTGTTTGAAACGTACTGGTTGTGATAATAAGGGTGTTCCTGGCCGAACGTTTCCGCGCGGTTATCTGACCGCCTTTGGCCCCATCGTGCCGAATATGCGACAATCGCATTAACACTGCAATGTTCGCGATGAATTCGAACAGGCTTCACAGGAACAAGAATTCTGTGATCGTCTGCCACTCGGCCTCAGACCACGTTTGAAAGCTGGGAGCAATTTTTGTAACCAATCGATTATCTCCTTGCGGTGAAACCAATTCTGGTTTTGTGGAGTTGTCTAAGGCGATGAGTCTCTATTCCAAGCCCGCCATCTCCTCTTTAGAGGTCGTCTACATGCGAAGCAGCTTTTTTAACCTCTCAATCAAGATATGTCCGTCTTCCTGTCTCCCTCCATGTAAACCTTTGTTCGTTCTCTGAAGCGATTCCATTTGCTTTGCAACTAGGAATTCCTTTGTCTCTTGTGCGATGAGATTATTTAATTCATCGACAATGATGGGAGGAACATTCATGGAACTCAATCCACACACCTTTGGCAATAGTATCATGGAGAGATGGGGCTCTAAGGGATAATATAGTGCCATTTCAGTGGGAGGACTATCCTCGCCATGAGCACGAAACAAGTTTACTATTGGCTGATCCCCCGTTATGAATTCTATGTTTGATTCGCACTGCAGAAAAATAATTTCGAACTTAATGCGATCCACAAAAAGACTGCTTCCAATATTTTCGGCAACGCAATGACACAGAATATGTTTCAAATGTCCGAAATCTCGCCCGAAAGGGCTGTCTCTCAATTCTTCTCCGATTCGCTCACGACTTGCTCTCGTTCTCAGATACTGATGAGAGATAAACTGAAAGAATCCCATCGCTGAATAATAATCAGAAAGAAAATAAGTTTGTTTGTGACGCAGTTGTTCCAATATCGGTAAAGCCTGCTGCTCGATTTCTGACTGAAGTTTCTCTTCAGTCTCTATAACTAAGTCGTTCAGGTATTTCCTTTCTTCCTCAGTTGCTTTTCCTGATTCTTGAATTGCATGATTTGCGTTTGCAATTTTTCCCAACGACTCCACGAAGCTCCGATGCAGTTTCCGTAGCTCTGGATTGGTCTTTATGAACATAGCATCAAGGAAAGCCATGTCCGTCCTAGTGATTCGTGACAATCTATAGTAGTCACGCATCTTCATGACATTGACCGGATTACTTTTAAATACTTTCCCCTCCCGTGAGCAATATATTTGCCTAGAATCCTGTTGCCAGGCTTCGAGATATTTTCTCCATACATAGTGTTGCATTCGTGCTGTCATTGGGTGCTTCCTTCTGACGACGTCATGCTTCTTTCCTTTTATAACTCCGTGCCAATCGCCGGACGGGCTCTGCCCTTAGCTTGACAGTTGCCGAATTACGACCAATAGGCCAATAAGTGGCAGTCTGAACCTGGATCAATTAAACCCATTACAGTTCTCACTACTGCTCACCTGACCCCCGGGTATTAATATACGCCCGCTCAGAAATTTCATGGTAACTGCTGACATTTTCAAGGAACTGGCTGTATGAGTCGTAGATCTGTCTTGTCAGCGGGTCGTCGTCTTCCACAACTTCTGTCACGACTTCTTTCGCGATCCGTTTGAATTCCGCAATAACATCATCCGGTAAACGCCGTATCTCAATGCCATGCTTGTCAACAAGCTCCGACAATGACGCATTGTTGCGCGCCGTGTATTCTGACAATACATCGGCATTCATTGCCCGGCCCGCCACCTCCAGAATTTCCTTGAGATCTTCCGGCAACGCATCGTATTCCGCTTTGTTGATGATGAGTTCAAGCGCAGGTCCGGGTTCCTGCCATCCCGGATAATAGTAATACCGGGCGACCTGATGCAGGCCAAAAGCCATGTCATTGTATGGGCCGACCCACTCAGTGGCGTCAATGACGCCGGTTTGCAGGCTGGTGAATATCTCACCGCCCGGCAAGGACACCGCAATGCCTCCCGCCCTTTCAAATACCTCTCCACCCATGCCCGGAATACGCATTTTCATTCCCTTGATATCCTCAAGGGAGTTGATTTCCCTGTTAAACCAGCCAGCCATCTGCACACCGGTATTACCACCGACAATCGGTACCAGGTTGTATTTTGCATACAGTTGTCGCCACAGTTCGAGGCCGCCACCATAAAACAGCCAGGCGTTCATTTCCTGAGCGGTGAATCCAAAGGGCACGGCTGTAAAAAACTGCGCCGCCGGTACCTTGCCTTTCCAGTAATAGGCGGCGCCATGTCCCATCTGCACCGTACCCTGCGAAACGGCTTCGAAGACCTCCAGTGCAGGGACTATTTCGCCAGCCCCGTAGACTCTGATATTAATGCGCCCATTAGTCATCTTCTTGACTCTGTCGGCGTATATTTCCACCGCAGTACCCATCCCGGGGAAGTTCTTCGGCCAGGTCGTTACCATGCGCCAGTGGTAGATTTTTGTGTCTTCAACCGCTGTTTCCGTGGCTGCCTGTTCAGTGTCACTGCACCCTGCCAGTAACATCACTGTGGCACATAGTGCAAAAATTCTGTTCATCATTCGATCACTCCAATACAACCTGCACTTTGCAGATTGGCCATTGATACCATCAGCCATTTACTGCCAGACCTGGAAAAATTCACTTGAACCCGTGCCTGTTTTCTGCTGCCTTCAAGGTTCATTACCACACCTTTCATCCTGCCTTTTTCAGATTGGCCATTGATACCATCAGCCATTTGCTGCCAACCCTGGCAAAGTTCACTTGAACCCGTGCCTGTTTTCCGCTGCCTTCATAGTTCATCACCACACCTTCACCAAAGGATGGATGGGATACATATTGCCCAAGTCTGAATTTCGTACCTTCTACAGTTGAAGCTCTGTACGGTGAAGCCGGTGGGCGGACGACGGTGTTTCTAAGTCGGACTTCCTGTATCAGTTCTGGAGGAATTTCTTCCAGAAAACGAGACGGTCGATTATAGCTTTCTGAACCGTGGATGCGACGGGTTTCCGCATAGGTGATATACAAACGAAGCATCGCCCGGGTAATTCCAACATAGCAAAGACGCCGTTCCTCTTCCAGACGGCCGGGTTCCGACAGTGACATCATACTGGGGAAAAGCCCTTCTTCCATCCCGGACAAAAACACCAGCGGAAACTCCAGGCCCTTGGCGCTATGCATCGTCATCATCTGTACACAATCCTGGTTCGGGTCTCCCTGACCTTCTCCGGATTCCAGGGAAGCACGGGTAAGGAATTCATCCAGTATCGTCAATGCTTCCTGTTCCTCATCTTCGGCAAAGGTATAGTCCTCATCGGGGTCGAAGGTTCCTGCCGCTGTCACCAGCTCCGCCAGATTCTCCAGACGGGCCTGACCACGCTCACCTCTTTCCTTTTCGTAGAAAGGACGTAATCCAGACTTTGCTATGACCCGGTCAACCAAAGTCTTCAGGTCTGCATCTTCCGTTTCCCTGTCCATCCCATTGACCAATTCTATGAAGTCGTATATCGCATTTCGGGCCCTTTCCGGGAGAAGATCACCGGCAACCAGTTGCTGTGCTGACTGCCACAGTGACAGATTGCCTGCTCGTGCCGTGCGACGGATTATTTCAATTGTTCGATCACCAATTCCCCGGGTTGGCGTGTTCACTACGCGCTCGAAGGCGGCATCCGAATCTCTCTGACTGACCAGTCGAACGTAGGCCAAAGCATTCCGGATCTCCGCACGCTCAAAAAAACGCTGACCGCTGTAGATTCGATAAGGCAGTTGAGAGCGTAACATGGCTTCTTCAAGTACGCGGGACTGGGCGTTGGACCGGTACAGGATTGCCGCTTCTCTATACAGGTTGCCTTCCGCCACCCAGGCCTTGATCCTGTCAACGATAAACCGGGCCTCGTCAATCTCGTTAAAACCCGAGTAGAGGTTTATCAAATCGCCATCACCCGCTTCCGTCCACAAATTCTTTCCCAGTCTACCCTGATTGTTGTCAACCAGATGGTTTGCAGCTTTCAATATGCTTCCCGTAGACCGGTAATTCTGCTCCAGACGGATGGTTTTACTGTTTGGGAAATCAGTGGAAAATTTCTGGATGTTTTCGATACGCGCACCCCGCCATCCATAGATGGACTGATCGTCGTCTCCAACAACCGTCAGATTGTCATTATTACCGGCAAGCAACCTCAACCAGGCGTATTGAATGGTATTGGTATCCTGGAATTCATCAACCAGCAGGGCTCTGAACCGTTCCCGATAATGACGCAGCAGGGATGTATTGTAGGGACGCTGTTCGTCTTCACGCAGCAGCTCAAGGGCTCGCAGCAGCAGTTCCGCAAAATCCACCATTCCACCCCGTTCACAGGCTTGTTCGTAGGCTCGATAGATCTGCAACTGGGTTTTCTGGAACATGTCGCCGTAATCTTCTATGTTGTGTGATCTCAGGCCCTCATCTTTCTGGTTGTTGATGAACCAGCATGCCTGCCTGGCCGGCCACCTTTTTTCATCTATTCCCTGATCGGTGATGACGCGTTTTACCAGTCGCAATTGATCATCCGAGTCAAGAATCTGGAAATTCCGGGGCAGCTTCGCTTCCTGGAAATGCATGCGCAGCAGGCGGTGAGCTATCCCGTGGAATGTGCCAACCCACATACCGCGGACCGGTATTTCCAACAGGGTTTCAATGCGACCACGCATTTCCGCGGCCGCCTTGTTGGTGAACGTCACTGCCAGAATGCTGTAGGGGGAGATGCCTTCCGTCTGGATAAGCCAGGCAATACGATGCGTCAGTACCCTGGTTTTGCCACTGCCCGCACCAGCCAGAATCAGCGAACTGCCCAGTGGCAATGTTACCGCTTCCCGCTGGGCTTCATTCAAAGTGTCGAGGATACGGCTGACGTCCAATGCTTATTCCACCGTCACGGATTTGGCCAGGTTCCTGGGCTGATCCACATCCGTACCCTTGAACACAGCAACGTGATAAGCCAGCAATTGAACCGGAACCAGATAAATAATTGGCGATACCACACTGTGGCAGGACGGCATTTGCAACATATGGGTTCCTGCTTCACCGGCAAACTGTTCGTCACCAATGATAAACAACTCACCACCACGTGCCTTTACTGTCTCAAGATTGGATTTCAGCTTTTTCAGAAATTCTCCTCCTGGCGCCACGGCAACAACAGGCATATCAACATCAACCAGGGCTAGTGGTCCGTGTTTCAATTCTCCGGCAGGATATCCTTCGGCATGAATATAGGAGATTTCCTTCAGCTTCAATGCACCCTCCATGGCAACGGGATAATGGGAACCGCGGCCAAGAAACAGAGCATGGTGTTTCTCGACAAAGGACTCCGCCATAAGCATTATCTGATCTTCCAGTTCAAGCACTTCTGCCAGAAGTGCCGGTACGCCTTGCAGTGCACTCACGAGTTCCCTTTCCACTGCATCATCCATATGGTGGTAGCGCCCCAGTACCAGGACAAGCAGCAATAAATCCGCCAGTTGGTTGGTAATTGCTTTGGTGGAAGCAACACAAATCTCGACACCCGCATTAAGCATGAAGGCAATATCTGATTCCCGTACCAGCGTAGAGTTGGGTACATTACACAGACAAAGGCTTCCCACATAGTTTTTGTGCGTGGCAGATCTCAGCGCGGCGAGCGTATCCGCCGTCTCACCGGATTGAGAAATAGCGACCAGCAGAGTGCCCGGCAACACCGCCACACTGCGATAGCGAATTTCACTCGCAATTTCCACATTGCAGGGGATCCCGGCAATCTGTTCAAACCAGTACCGGGCTATCTGCCCGGTATAGTAGCTGCTGCCGCAGGCGATAATCTGAATCGCTTTAACCCGGCTGAAAATGTCCCTGGCGCCTGTTCCGAATGCATCTTCCAGTACATGACCATCTGCGATCCGTCCCTCCAGTGTATCTGCAAAAACTTCGGGTTGCTCATAGATCTCTTTCAGCATGTAATGTCGGAAGTTGCCTTTGTCCGCCGGTTCCCGTGTGTCATCGATTTTTACGCTGTGACGTTCGACAGATTGCCCGTCAAAATTAAAAAACAATACATCTGCAGCAGTGACTTCGACCACTTCACCTTCTTCAAGGAAAATGAAACGGTCTGTTACCGGTCGCAATGCCTGGTAGTCCGAAGCTATGAAGTTCTCATCAATGCCCAGGCCGACCGCCAACGGGGAGCCCAGTCTTGCGGCAATCAGGGTATCTGGATACGCACAATGCATGACGGCCAGTGCATAGGCGCCCTCCAGTCTGGCTAATCCATTGTGAATACCCTGTCTGAAGTTGCCGGCCAGGGCAACTTCACGGTGCAGCAAATGGGCGATCACCTCAGTATCGGTTTCCGAAGTAAATTTGTAACCCAGTTCAATCAGTTCCGATCTCAGGTTTTCATGGTTCTCTATAATGCCATTATGAACAACACCGACCTGGTCGCTGGACAGGTGCGGGTGTGCATTGGTTTCTGTTTGTTCTCCGTGAGTCGCCCAGCGGGTATGCGCAATGCCAACCCGACCCGGATGGTCCAGCGTGGAACAGGCATTCTTGAGTTCAATTACTTTACCCACCCGTCTGGTTCGGGTTAACTGGTTGTTTTCCGGGTCCAGGACACACAATCCGGCGGAGTCATAACCCCGATACTCCAGGCGCTGCAGGCCTTCCAGAAGAATACCAACGACATTGCGTTGTGTTACTCCACCGATTATTCCACACATCTACTTTGGCCCTTTCCCACTGGCGATACTATTCCGGCTGTCGCATGTTGACACTTTGACCCTGTTCCCGGCTGATCCTGCACCGGTATCGCTCAAGGTGGTCCGACATTGTAATGCCTGTTCCATGGCCGCGAGTTGTTCCTGATTGTTGATGCCGGAAACTTCCAGAGGATCATTGGATACCAGAGTTTTAACCGACACCTTGTCTTGAACGGCAAGGGCGATGATATCCGTCAACAGCAGTTCCTTCTGAACGTTATCGTCCGTTAACCGGGGCAACCAGGTTGCCAGATAACCGGCATTCACTGCCATCATTCCGGTGTTGATTTCATGAATGCCCTTTTCCTTATCTGTCGCGTCCCTGTCTTCAACAATAGCTGCCACAAGATCTGAATCTCTGCGGATTATGCGGCCATACCCCGATGGATCATCCAATAGAGCAGTCAACAGGGTAAACACTGAATCCACACTGATCAGTGCGGACAAGGTTTCGAAACTGACCAGCGGTGCGTCTCCTGGCAGGATGAGTAATTTTGAATTCGCGCCCACCGCGGGCATAACCTGCTGTACGGCATGTCCTGTGCCGCGTCGGTCCTGTTGGGTAACCCAGTTCACGTCAGAATTGGCGAACATTTCCTGCGCTTTCTTCCCTTCCGGACCAATGACAACATGGATTACTGCCGGTTCAAGTCTCTGTACCGTCTGAAGAAGATGGGCCAGCAGTGGTTTACCTCCGAGTTGATGCATGACTTTTGGGACCAAAGAGTGCATACGGGTGCCCCTGCCTGCCGCAAGAATACAGACTTCCAATAGCGGATTTGTCATAGCTTATCCGGTAGGAGCATACAGGTCTCGGTGAAATTTAGTGTCGATACAGGCTCGATGAGAGTCTTTGCGGATTAGTATAGAAGATTGGCGGGTTACTCTCTACCGGTTGTTACTGACGGCAACCAGGACAACACTGAAAACAGAAAGCGGAACTCCGGGAAATCGAAGGAAACTATTTTTTACCTTCCCGGAGCTTGCGAACAGTGCGCAGCATCGCTGCCTGCTCCTGCAAGTCCGCCGCCACTCTGGCAAAATTCACATCGGAACGCTGGTCACCGAGTTCCTTCTCCGCTTTCTGCTGCGCCTCCAGCGCCGCCGCCTCGTCAACATCATCAGCTCGCAGTGCGGTATCGGCCAAAATCGTGATGGCCGTCGGCTGTACTTCAAGATAGCCACCGGAGGCAAAGAAAATTTCCTCTTCACCACCTTCCAGCACTAACCTTACCGGACCTGGTTTGACGCCGGTCAATAATGGAGTATGGCCAGGCATAATGCCCAGTTCTCCGATGGTGCCAGTGGCAATAACCATCTCCACCTGCCCGGCGTAAATCTCCTTTTCCGCACTGACGATTCTGCAAAGTACTGTAGCAGCCATGGGATATTCTCTAAAGGGTCTTCGCTTTTTCTACAGCCTGCTCAACACTGCCGACCATACTGAATGCACCTTCCGGCAGGTCATCAAACTCACCTTCAAGAATTCCCTTGAAACTGCGAATGGTATCCGCCAGTGGGACATAAACACCTGGCTGTCCGGTAAACACCTCTGCTACATGCATGGGCTGGGAAAAGAACTGGGAAATCTTGCGAGCCCGGTATACCGTCAGCTTGTCTTCTTCGGACAGTTCGTCCATACCCAGGATCGCGATGATATCGCGTAGTTCCTTGTATTTCTGAAGAACACCCTGGACACCCTGGGCAACATCATAATGTTCCTCACCAACCACCAGCGGGTCCAGTTGCCTGGACGTGGAATCCAGAGGATCAACGGCCGGATAGATACCCAGAGACGCGATTTCCCTGGCTAACGTCACTGTTGAATCAAGGTGGGCAAACGTTGTCGCCGGAGAAGGGTCCGTCAGGTCATCCGCAGGAACGTAGACCGCCTGTACGGAAGTGATGGAACCGGACTTTGTGGTTGTAATGCGTTCCTGCAACACACCCATTTCCTCGGCCAGCGTCGGCTGATATCCCACTGCAGATGGCATACGTCCCAACAGGGCCGAGACTTCGGTACCCGCCAGGGTATATCGATAGATATTGTCGATAAACAACAATACATCCGTGCCATCATCACGGAACTTCTCTGCCATGGTCAGGCCGGACAGGCCTACCCGGAGGCGGTTGCCCGGCGGTTCATTCATCTGTCCGAATACCATCGCGATCTTGTCCAGTACACCCGCTTCCTGCATTTCATGATAGAAGGTATTCCCTTCCCGGGTTCGCTCACCAACACCGGCGAATACAGAAAGACCGCTGTGTTCCCTGGCAATGTTGTTAATCAATTCAAGCATGGTGACGGTCTTGCCGACACCTGCTCCGCCAAACAGCCCAACCTTGCCGCCCCTGGCGAATGGACAGATCAGATCAATGACCTTGACCCCCGTTTCCAGCAGGTCCCGTCCGCCGGCCTGTTCCTCAAATGACGGCGGCTTCCGGTGGATCGGCATTCTTTCCTGCTCGCCAATCGGCCCTTGTTCATCTATGGGATTACCCAGAACATCCATGATTCGTCCCAGAGTCTCTTCCCCGACAGGTACCGAGATTGGGGCTTCGGTATTGGTGACCGGCAATCCCCGGCTGATGCCTTCGGAGCTTCCCATGGCGATGGTACGCACAACACCGTCACCCAACTGCTGCTGGACTTCCAGTGTGAGCCCGGCTTTATCCACGCTCAGTGCATCATAGATCTGTGGTACCTGGTCACGAGGAAATTCAACGTCAATGACCGCACCAATGACCGATACGATTCGTCCACTACTCATCTGTTATTCCTCTATATCCCTGATCTTTGTATTCTACGCTGACCTAAACAGCCGCCGCGCCGCCAATAATTTCTGATAATTCCTGGGTAATTGCCGCCTGTCTTTCGTTATTCATGATCAATTCCAGTTCTTCAATCATCTCCCCGGCATTTTCCGATGCGTTTTTCATCGCGATCATCTTTGCCGCCTGTTCACAGGCGCCGTTTTCCACGACAGCCTGATATACCTGGGACTCAATGAATCTCGTCACGAGGCCTTCTACCAGATCCCGGGCTTCCGGTTCGTAGATGTAATCCCAGCGATGTCTCAGGTTGACGTCCTCATCCGGGTCAAGCGGTACCAGTTGCCGAACCGTCGGAGACTGGATCATCGTGTTGACGAATACATTGTTGGCAAGAAAGATCTTGTCCACGGCGCCTTCTTCAAATGCATCCAGCATCACCTTGATACTGCCGATCAGATCACTCATTGCCGGTGTTTCGCTCACGTGTCTGCTTGCGGCAACAACACGCCCACCATAACTTCTGAAGAACTGGGCGCCCTTGTTGCCAATAAGGCAAAGGTCCACTTCGATATTCTCTTCAGACCACTTTTTGAGTTCATTGACAACCGCCTTGAGCAGGTTGATATTCAATCCACCGCACAGCCCCTTGTCTGTGGTAACGATGATATAACCGACTCTCCTGACTTCCCGTTCCACCATAAGACCATGTCTGAATTCTGCGGATGCATTTGCCACATGACCGATCACCGACCGGATCTGATCAGAGTACGGGCGACCGCGCGCCATTCGTTCCTGCGCTTTCCGCATCTTGCTGGCCGCTACCATTTCCATCGCGCTGGTAATCTTTTGAGTGTTACTGATACTGGCGATCTGTTTGCGGAGTTCTTTTGTTCCTGCCATGACGTCTTACCAGGTCTGGGTTGCTTTGAATGTCTCAATGGCGCTGGTCAATGCCTTGACCACATCATCGGTATAAGCACCCTGCTCATTGACTTCCGCCATGAAATCAGCATGTTCCGAATTCATGTAGGAAAGCAGGGCAGACTCAAAATCCAGTACCTTGTCCACCTCGATATCAACGAGATAACCCTCGTTGGCGGCAAACAGGACTACGCCCATATCCGCCACAGTCATCGGTGCATACTGTTTCTGCTTCATCAACTCGGATATACGTTCACCATGAGCCAATTGCCGCCGGGTCACTTCATCCAGGTCGGATGCGAACTGGGAGAATGCTGCCAGCTCACGAAATTGCGCCAACGCTATTTTGATGCCTCCGCTGATTCTTGACATGAACTTGACCTGAGCGTCACCACCTACCCGGGATACGGAAATACCCGGATTCATGGCTGGCCTGTTACCGGCATTGAACATGTCTGTTTCCAGAAAGATCTGCCCATCGGTAATTGAAATCACGTTGGTCGGTATAAAGGCGGATACGTCACCCGCCTGGGTCTCAATGATCGGCAGTGCCGTCAACGAACCCGTTTGACCCTTGACCTCTCCGTTGGTAAATTTTTCAACGTATTCGGGATTGACACGAGCAGCCCTTTCCAGCAAACGGGAATGCAGATAGAAGACATCTCCAGGATAGGCTTCCCGTCCGGGCGGTCGCCGTAACAGCAATGAAATCTGGCGATATGCCCAGGCCTGCTTTGTCAGATCATCATAGATAATCAGTGCATCCTCGCCCCGGTCACGGAAGTACTCGCCCATGGCGCAACCGGCATAGGCGGAGAGATACTGCATCGGCGCCGGATCAGAGGCACCCGCTCCCACCACGATGGTATTTTCCATCGCACCGTATTCTTCAAGGGTTCTGACGACGTTGGCGATCGAAGAAAGTTTCTGACCGATGGCGACATAGATACATTTGATCCCCGATGCCTGCTGATTAATGATGGTATCAATGGCAATAGCGGTTTTGCCTGTTTGCCGGTCTCCAATGATCAGTTCGCGCTGACCGCGACCGATCGGAATCATCGAATCGATACACTTCAGACCGGTTTGTACCGGCTGATCCACATGTTGTCTGGCGATAACACCCGGTGCGACTTTTTCCACGGGAGAAAATGACGATGCATTGACAGGACCCTTGCCATCAATAGGCCTGCCCAGAGAATCAACGACACGGCCCAGTAATTCCGGACCGGTCGGCACCTCCAGAATACGACTTGTACAACGTGCCGTCTGGCCTTCCTTCAGGGGTTTGTAATCTCCAAGTACCACCGCACCCACGGAGTCCCTGTCCAGGTTCAGTGCCAGGCCAAAAAGATTGTCCGGAAATTCAATCATTTCACCATTCTGAACATCCGCAAGGCCATGTATTCTGACGATTCCGTCAGATACACTGACAATTGTTCCCTCGTTGCGGGCTTCCGCAGATACATCAAGACGCTCAATTCGCTGCTTGATGATCTCGCTGATTTCGGAAGGATTCAGTTGTTCCATGTTTGATGCCTCATGTTCTGTTTTTTATCACTTTCAGCTGCCTGTTCATTCAGGACCTGTCTGCCTTAACGTCTGAGAGAGTTTTCTCAGTCTTCCTCTTATGGAATGATCGATCACCGTGTCTTCTGCGCAGACGACAACGCCGCCCAGCAGGTTTTCATCAATATTCGTGGTGAGCTTGATGTTGCGCTGCAGATAACCCTGCATGGATTCTGACAATCGTGACGCTTCGTTATCGGACATTTCAAAAGCACTGGTGACTTCGACGTTGACCGTTTTTTCATAGTTGGCTTTCATCAGCTCAAACAACTGCATGATTTCCGGAAGTAATTCAATCCGGCCGTATTCCGCCAACACACTGATAAAGTTGCGTACGTTTTCATTCAATTGACTGTCAAACAATTGGATCAGTACCCCTGCACCTTCCTGTCGCGTCAGCAAAGGGTCTGAAAGTTTTTCCCGGATGACATTCTGTTCCACTGCCGAGGCCAGAGCCGCCAGTAATCCAGACCAGTCATCCAGGCCTTTATTCTGTTCCACTGCATAGGCAAACGCCGCCCTGGCATAGGGACGTGCTATTGTTGCAAGTTCCGCTTCCGCCATAGTCAATCCGCTACAGTTGTGCTGCCAGATTATTCAGCATGTGCTCATGGACACTTCTGTCGATGCTGTTTTCCAGTATTTTTTCCGCACCTTCGACAGCCAGATCACTCACCCGGGAACGAAGCGCCTCTCTGGCACGGTTGATTTCCTGGTCGATCTCGGCCTGCGCCCCCTGGATAATGCGATCTGCCTCTTCGTGCGCCTGGCCTTTCGCTTCTTCAATAATCTGATTCGCCCGGTTTCTGGCCTGATTGATCAGCTCAGCCGCCTGCGTTTTGGCTTTCTCAAGTTCAACATCGGCCGCCTGATTTGCCTGTTCGAGATGTTTCTCGGCAGTGGCTGCGTTTTCCAGACCTTCCCGTATGGTGTCCTGCCTCTCTCGCATCGCCTGGGTCAGAAAAGGCCAGATAAACTTCATGCAGAAGAGCACAAACAGGGCAAAGGTAATCATCTGGCCAAACAAAGTTGCATTAATGTTCACGCTGATTTCACCTCAAAATTTTGTTCATCAATAAAAAGCGTTGTTTACGCCCCGGCCATCAGGAAGATCAGGTACAGGGAGATGGCAACCGCGATGATCGGTACCGCGTCGACCAGGGCCAATGCAATAAACAACTGGGTCATCAGCATTGGCTTTAATTCCGGTTGCCGTGCCACGCCTTCCAGATATTTACCGGAAAGAATTCCAATACCGACGCCACTGCCAATAGCGCCGAGTCCCATCAGAATTCCACCGGCAATATAAATCATTGCTTGTTCCATTACTTACTCCTGCTTAATGACGTTAAAGTTACAAATTTCTAGTGCTCACCAGTTTCATGCGCCTGGGTCAGATACACGATCGTCAGAATCATGAATACAAAGGCCTGCAGACAGATGATGAGAACGTGGAAGAGTGCCCAGGGTAATGACAGGGGCCATTGTGCATACCAGGGGAATAACGCGATCAGGATAAAAATCATCTCCCCGGCATATAGATTACCGAATAAACGCAGGCCGTGAGACATTGGTTTGGTCACCATATCAACCATCTCAAGGATGAAATTGAACCAGTACATGCTCCAGTGCGGTATGGGATGAGTCACCAGCCCGAGCGCGAACCCTGTGGTTCCCTTGATTTTGAAGTTGTAATAGAGCACCAGAAAGAACACACCAATGGACATACCCAGGGTGGCATTGGGGTCGGTTGTGGGCACAACCTTGAAGTGGGACACACCCGCCAGATGTGCCGCACGGGGAATAAGGTCAACGGGTACCAGGTCCATCAGATTCATCAGGAAAACCCAGACCAGAATTGTCAGGGACAGCGGACCGATGAGCGCATTGGGTCGGGTTCCGAATACCTGTGTAACGTTGTCTTCAACAAATTCCACTGCCATCTCACAAGCGTTCTGCAATCCGCCCGGCACACCGGAAGTAGCGCTTCTGGCCACCAGTAAAAAGATACCCAGAAAGAGCACACCCAGCGAAATGGACCAGAACATGGTATCAACATGAATCGCCCAGAAACCCATATCCTTAATTTCCTGAGGACTGTGTGCAAAATCCCAGGCGCCATCAGGATGTTGGCCATAGACCAGGTTGGTCAGATGATGGTTGATGTATTCCTGCGTTGTCGGGTTATCGCCGGCCATAAAACTTCTTAAATTCCAATAGTTATCCTGAAACAGTCAGCTTTACTGCTTCTGTTCTACAATTTCTTGCGCATGTACAGCATTTTTCAATCTGATGGCTGCGTACAGACCAGGACAGATACAGGCAAAACCTCCAAGCAAAGACGACCAGGCAGCAACCGTATCAAGCAACAGGCACAATGCCGCGATCATCAAGGACACTACTATCTGAGCTGTAACAATACGGCCAGCAGGCATCTTTGTTATGGCAACAGCCGTGTCAAAAACAGTAGTCAAAACGTGACTTTCAGCCGTCCCCATGCGTTGGCGGGCAGATTATAGAGATTAAGAATTAACGGGGCAACCCGGAATGCAGGTTTGTTATTCAAAGTCACTGAACTGCTGCAAAATTCCATCGAGTTCATCCAGGCTGCCGTAGCTTATAATCAGTTTGCCTTTACCCTTGGATGTATGTTGAATCCGCACCGGTTGACCCAGTTTGTTTGACAGCTTTTCCTGGAGTATCCGGGTATCCGCGTCAACTTCCCGCTTTGGGGAAGCCGAAGATATCGCCTCGCCCAGCTTGCGGACTTTCTCTTCAGTCTGTCTTACACTCAGTTGTCTGCTGACTATTTCTCGAGCCAGAACTGCCTGTTGTTGCTCCGTCAGCGCCAGCAGTGCTCTGCCATGACCCATCTCAATACTGCCATTGGCAAGCAGTACAGTAACCTCCCTGCACAGATTGTTAAGCCTGATGCTGTTGGTCACCGCGGTTCGGCTTTTACCCAGGGCATCAGCGATCTCCTGGTGGGTTAAATTGAATTCCATAACAAGGCGCTGCAGCGCCTGCGCTTCTTCCATGGGATTCAGATCTTCCCTTTGTACGTTTTCGATGAGGGATAGTGCAATGGCAGATTTATTGTCGGCCGCCCTGACTACAGCCGGTATTTTTTCGAGCCCGGCCTGCTGTGCCGCTCGCCAGCGCCGCTCACCAGCAATTATTTCATACTGATCTTTACCAATGGCTCGAAGTACGATGGGCTGCATGACGCCCTGGGCCTTGATGGACTGCGTCAGTTCCTCAAGCGCGGTGTCATCAAAATTTTTACGAGGCTGGTGTTCTCCCGATCTTATCCACTCCAGGGGTATTTCATCCAATGAAGACTTATCCGCCACGGATGAATTTTCTACTTTCAGCAGCGCCCCCAGCCCTTTGCCCAGTCCTCTTTTCCTGGTCGCCATCGCTCAGTCCTCCATACGTCGTACCGCTTCCCCTGCCAGCGCCAGATATGCCCGGGTTCCAGGGGACTGTTTATCATAATACAGAACAGGCGTTCCGTAACTCGGCGCTTCAGCCAGTCGGACATTGCGGGGAATGATTGTCCGGTACACAAGATCATCAAAATGATCAATGAGTTGCCTTGAAACATCGCGTGTCAGGTTGTTCCGGCCATCAAACAGTGTCCGCAGGATACCCTCCACCCGCAGTCCTGGATTGAGCTTGCGGGTAATCCTGTCAATGGTATTGAGCAACGCCGTCAAGCCTTCAAGGGCGTAGTATTCGCACTGCACAGGGATGATGACACTATCAGCCGCTGCCAGACTGTTGATGGTCAGTAAACTCAAGGATGGGGGTGAATCGATTACGATATAGTCAAATCGGTCCTTCAGACCCGTCAGGGCAGTGTGTAAGCGGAACTCCCATTGGTCGAGTTCAAGAAGTTCAATTTCAGCACCCGTCAGCTCGATATTCGCCGGCAACAGTTGATATCCGGCATCACGGGCATAGATCATTGCTGATTCAACAGGCACATCGTCAATCAGCACATCGTAAATCGAATGGGTCAGCGCTTCCTTGTCAATGCCGCTGCCGGTGGTTGCATTCCCCTGGGGATCAATATCCACCAGCAGTACCCTGCGCTTCATAGCGGCCAGGGATGCTGCAAGGTTAATACATGTGGTCGTTTTACCAACGCCGCCTTTCTGGTTTGCAACAGTAAGAACCCGGATCATGGTTCACGACCCTGTTGTCTGATTAATCTGATCACCCACCGTTGGGCAGACAACAACGGAACATCAAGTTTTACGCGATTTTTTACACATAGCGGAGATGCCGGCGGCAATCGTTCGTCCCTTCCCTTCATGGCCAGTATATTTCCATCCTGTTGGATGATATGTGCACAGGAATCAGCAAGATCCTTCAGAGGAGCAAAAGCACGACATACGGCCTGTTCGAATTGACAATCCGTATAGTCCTCCACCCTGCTTTGCACAACCGTTACATTTTCGAGCGCCAGTTCGATACATGCCTGGGTCATAAATCGCGTTTTCTTTCCGTTGCTGTCCAGCAGGGTAAACCGTTTTTCGGGGAAGTGCACGGCCAGTGGAATCCCGGGCAAACCGGCTCCACTGGCAACATCAATAACCGCGTCGCCATCTATCATGGGTGCGATGGAAAGAGAATCCATGAGGTGGTGACTTACCATCTTTTCCAGGTCATGGATAGCTGTCAGATTAAAAGTCCGGTTCCACCGGGAAAGGCAGAGGAGATAGGCCTCGTATGTTTCAACCTGCACGGCGGACGAATCAAATGAAAACAGACTCAGCCCCTGTCGGATAAGCCCCTTGAGGTCCATCATGCAGACTTCAGTTCATAACCAGCCTTCATTTTCTTCAGGTGAACCAGCAACAGAGAGACCGCTGCCGGGGTAACACCGGAAATTCTGGATGCCTGCCCGATGGTTTCGGGGCGTACTTCACCGAGTTTCTGGCGTACCTCAATAGACAACCCGGCGATACCTTTAAAATCAAGGTCCACCGGAATCCCAAGATCATGCTGAACTCTGATACGATCTATTTCCTGTTGTTGCCTTGCAATATATCCCTCGTATTTGCAATCTATTTCGACCTGTTCCTGCACGGTTTCCTGATCTGTCTGCTGTAACTGCCCCTGTCCGCTTGAGTCAGATGTATTCATACCCAGCAACGCCAGCAAGGGCTGAATCTGGACAGAGGGGCGCTTCAACAGATCCAGCAACCGGTATTCCCGTGTCAGCGCCTGACCAAGGTAATCCTCAATCAGCTCATCACCGGGTTTGACCCAATGTTCAGACAGTTCACTGGACAGTTTCTCTATGCCGGACTGTTTTTCACAGAAGCTCCGCCATCGGGTATCGTCCACCAACCCGAATTGACGCCCCTTCTCTGTCAAACGTCTGTCTGCATTGTCCTGACGCAGGATAAGCCGATACTCCGCACGACTGGTGAACATTCGATAGGGTTCTTTGGTCCCCAGTGTAATCAGATCATCGATCAGCACGCCCATATAGGCTTCACTTCTCTCCGGGCACCAGGGTGCTTTCTCCTGAATCTGCCGGGCGGCATTGATCCCGGCGATCAGCCCCTGTGCTCCGGCCTCTTCATAACCGGTAGTACCGTTAATCTGTCCCGCAAAATACAACCCACGAATATGTTTTGTCTCCAGGGACGACCTGAGATCACGAGGTTCAAAGAAGTCATACTCGATCGCATACCCAGGCCGCGTAATATGCGCCTTTTCAAATCCCCTGATGCTATGCACCATATCCAGTTGTACATCAAAAGGAAGGCTGGTCGAAATGCCATTGGGATATATCTCATTGGCGCCAAGACCTTCCGGTTCTATAAAAATCTGGTGTGACGTACGATCGGCGAATCGAACGACCTTATCTTCAATGGAGGGACAGTACCGCGGTCCAGTACCATTGATTTTTCCCGTATACATGGGGGACCGGTCCAGGCTGTCCAGAATAGCCGCGTGCGTTCTCTGATTGGTGTGGGTGATGTGGCAGGCGACCTGTTCAGGATGTTCAGAACCATCAGACAGATATGACATCACTGGCCTTGGTGTGTCTCCCGGCTGTACTTCCAGGTCAGTATAATCAACTGTATTCCCATCTATTCTGGGAGGCGTACCGGTTTTCAACCGTCCGGTTGAAAACGGCATTTCCCGTAATCTTTCTGCCAGAGGATTGGACGGCGCATCTCCGGCTCTGCCTCCCTGATGTTTTTCCATCCCGATATGGATGACGCCACCCAGGAAAGTACCGACGGTTAAAACAACTACAGGGGCATGGAATGAAAGGCCCAGTCCAGTGACCACTCCCTGAACTGATTCGCCGGTCACGATCAGGTCTTCAACAGATTGCTGGAATATACTCAGATTGTCCTGCTGTTCAAGCATTGACCTGATTGCTGCTTTGTACAGCATCCTGTCCGCCTGTGCTCTTGTTGCACGGACGGCCGGACCTTTTCTTGAATTCAATGTACGGAAGTGGATACCAGCCCGGTCAGCCGCCTTTGCCATGGCGCCACCCAAAGCATCAATTTCCTTGACCAGATGGGTTTTTCCGATGCCGCCAATGGCAGGATTACACGACATCTGCCCCAGAGTTTCGATATTCTGGGTCAGCAGCAGGGTCCGGCAACCCATTCTTGCGGAGGCCAGGGCAGCCTCGGTACCCGCGTGACCGCCGCCAACGACGATGACCTCAAACTGAGTGTTGTTGTCCATTTGCCGGTATCCGAGAGGTCAGAACAGGAGAGGCAAGTATACGGATACAAAGGGTAAAGTCCAAATACCACCGCTGTTGTCTTACTTACCGACACAGAAACTGGAGAATATTTTCCCCAGCAGATCATCGCTGGTAAATTCACCGGTTATTTCGCCAAGTGAACGCTGGCAGTAACGCAATTCCTCAGCCAGCAATTCGCCAGCCTTGTTGACCTTGAAGCCCGAGAGGCCACTTTCCAGACTCAATATGGTCTGTTGCAGCGCATGCAAATGTCTTGTTCGGGCCATAAAGGTTCCTTCACTACCGGGATCATAACCAATTCCTGATTTCAGGCGTTGTTTCAGAAGGTTAATACCTTCACCGGTTTTGGCAGACACCGTGATATGCTCTATTGCCAGATTATCCTCCATCGGATCACAGAGATCAGACTTGCTGAGGACAACGAGTTTCTTGATTTCATCTGGCAACGACGCCATCAACTCACTCACATGTGATGCAAGATCATTTCGATGGGCAAACAAATCAACCACAACCAGAATATAGTCAGCGTCTGTAATTTCATTCACCGCACGTCGTACACCTTCCTTTTCCAGGATATCTTCGCTGTCTCGCAGCCCTGCGGTATCGACCAACCGCACCGGAATACCATCCATGTGTACGTGTTCATCTATCACATCACGGGTAGTACCCGCTATATCGGTAACAATTGACGTCTCCTTACCTGTCAGCCTGTTCATCAGACTGGACTTGCCTGCGTTCGGTCTCCCCGCAAAAACCAGGTTGACACCCTCTCTCAGAAGTGCACCCTGGCCTGCCTGACGAAGCAGGTCCGACAATTTGCCCTGCAGACATTCCAGATCCTCAACGATGCGGGAATCCTTTAGAAAATCTATTTCCTCTTCAGGAAAGTCCATCGCTGCTTCTATGTAGACTCTGGATGCAATCAAGGACTCGGTAATGTCATTGACTCTCTTTGCAAACTCACCACTTAAAGAACGCATTGCGCTTCTGGCTGCCTGGGTGCTGGCACTTTCGATCAAATCAGCAACTGCTTCTGCCTGTGACAGGTCCATCTTGTTGTTCAGAAATGCCCTTTCCGAGAATTCTCCGGGACGGGCCAGACGTGCACCGAGTTCGATGACTCTGGTCAGGAGCAGATTCATCACCACCGGGCCCCCATGACCTTGAAGCTCGAAAACATCCTCACCGGTAAATGAATCAGGCGCCGGGAAGTACAGGGCCAGGCCCTGGTCGATAGCAACCTGGTCCCCGTCTGTAAATTCCGTGAATTTTGCGATGCGTGGTATCGGCAGAGAACCGATTATGCCTTCGCTTATCGTTTTGACGTGCGTTCCAGACACCCGGATAACACCAATGCCACCTTTACCTGACGGCGTTGCCTGGGCAGCAATCGTATCCCGGGCAGACATATCATCCTCCAGCTTCAAGCTTCCGGGTCACATACCATTGCTGCAGTATCGACAGGATATTGCTCGCCAGCCAGTAGAGCACCAGCCCGGCCGGGAACCAGAGGAAGAAAAAAGTAAACACAATAGGCATCATCTTGAAAATTTTGGCCTGCATGGGGTCTGGTGGTTCCGGCTGCATCAAGGTGACGAAGTACATGGAAATACCCATCAGAATAGGCAGCACAAAGTATGGATCCATTGCTGACAGATCCTTGATCCACAAGGCAAATGGCGCCTGACGGATCTCTACACTCTCCAGTAATACCCAATAAAGAGCAATGAAAACAGGCATTTGCAGCAGTATGGGAAAGCATCCACCCAGCGGGTTGGCACCCTCTTTTTTATACAGGTTCATCATTTCCTGTGAAAATTTCTGCCGGTCGTCACCGTATTTTTCCTTCAGTCGCACCATCTGCGGCTGCACTTTGCGCATCTTTGCGTTTGATCTCAATCCAGCAGCCGACAATGGATACAACAGCAACCGGACAACGCATGTCAGCAGGATGATGGCGATTCCCCAGTTGACGACGTATCCCTGAATGAAAGTCAGCAGGTAAAACAGCGGCTGAGCCAGCCACCAGAGAAATCCGTAGTCTATGGTCAGATCCAATCCCCTGGTTATCTCTTGCAGACGATACTGATCTTTGGGTCCGGTATAAAATTGAACTTCTCTGGAATCTATTCCCCCCCTGGGTACCGTCCACACGGGTGTTGTAAATCCAAGCAGGTAGATATCCTGACCAGGCAGCTTTCGTGCCTGATAGGTATTCTCTCCATCGCCTTCCGGTATAAAGGCGCTGACAAAATAATGCTGCACCATGGCCATGTAGCCGTTGGCAACTCTACCTTTGTATAACTCATCCTCAAGATCTTCGAATTCCAGCTTCTGATAGGGAGTGTCCGGCGTCCAGGTTGCTCCGCCAATATAGGGCTTCATACCCATCAGATTGGAATCCATGTTAAATGGATCCTGTCCATCCCTTTTAATCTGGGCAAATATTGCCGCGGACCAATCTTTGTCGGTTTGATTCTCTACCGTGTAATTTATACGTATCAGATAATCGGACCTGGTAAATTGAAATTCCTTGCGCAGAACCAAACCGTCTCCAGCATCCGGCAGGGTCAATACCACTGTTAACTGATCCTTATCATCCAGGCTGTAATAGTGGGAGACGGTCGTATAAAGAGGTCGTCCAGATGTGTTATCCGTACCATCAGGTCCAATTAATCCACTTTGTGCACTGTATGAATTACGTGGATCTACAAGAACGAAAGGATTGTCGGGTGTTTCCAGGCTGTTTGGGAATTCAGGAAGAGAGACGTAGGTAATATCTCCCCCCAGAGTGTCGATAGTTAAGGAAAAAACATCCGTTTCAACCTGTACTAATCGTCCGGTATCCGGGGCAATCTGCTGTGCGGGTTGTGTCGGACTTACCGGATCAAGATCCGGGACCACATCCAGTTCTGGAACAATTTTTGTTGCCTGAACCGCATCCGTTGCCTGAACCGCATCCATTCCTGCAGCAGGCGATGGCAGCTCCGTTGTCGACACATCCGTATTCGTTGCTGACCTGGTCACCACATCCGTCTCGACTGGTGTCCGGTTGTAATCGTTATTCCACGCAAGAATCAACAGATAGGCAGTCACCGCCAGTCCCAGGAGAATGAAAATCCTTTGGTAATCCATCAGGTGGCCTGTTGTTCTTCTGGTGGTGACTGTGCCTGTGGTACTTCGTCAACACCGCCAGGATGCAGGGGATGGCATTTGCAGATCCGTATAATGGAAAGCACCCCACCCCGGATCACGCCGTGGGTTTTGATCGCCTCCATGGCATAATTCGAGCAACTTGGATAGAACCTGCATCGCGGTCCAAAAAACCCACTTAACATCGCCTGATACATCCATATAAAGCAAAGGGCGGTTTTTTTCATGAATGTTGTCCAGGTGACTGAACCTGCGTTTTGCCCCTGGTTGTTGCAGGATTTGAGATGATTTTACTGGTCGATAATTTCAGGAACATTTTGTCCAGAATGTATCGCAGTTCCTTCCGGTTCATTCGCGAGACTCCCGGTCTTGCCAAGACAACGATATCAAGGGGATTTGAATTTAATGCCAAGTGTCGAAAAGATTCTCTTATCAGACGTTTGATGACATTTCGCCTTACTGCAGCAGGTAATATTCTCTTTGTGACGATCATACCCAATCTGTTGTGATTTAGATTGTTTATTCGACCCAGCATCAGAAATTCCGGTCCGGTTACCCGATGCGTTGCCTGCTCAAAGACTATGTTGAATTCTTTGCTGTTGTGCAGACGCACATCCGGTGGATACCCTGTGCCAGGTCGTAAGTTCAAGCAGAAAGTACTTTGCGGCCTTTTGCTCGCCGCCGGTTTAATATGGACCGACCAGCTTTTGTTGCCATTCTGGCCCGGAACCCATGGGTTCTCTTTCGTTTAAGAACACTTGGTTGATATGTTCGCTTCATCTTCAGGGCTCTGTGTTGAGAGCGCGGGATTTTAAAGAAGACATGCTGCCAATTCAACCCATGGGTTTATTTTCTGTTTACTGGAAGAGCAACTGCCTGTATTCCATCACCTTTGTATTTTTCTATTAATAAATTCTTTATATAAAATTTATTATTATTTTTATTACGATGATTACGTCTGTTGATAACAGGAATATTGTCAACCACATCAACATCCTGGTGTCGAAACAAGACAGTGTTGATCAGGTTAATGTCCTTTGAACACCCTGTGGATAGCCGGGGACAAATCAGTCAGTGGAGTATACACTTCAGGTTTATCAGCTTTGTTCTTGATTTATCCACAGATTATTCAATAGTTGTCCACCGGTTATTGACAATTGACTTTGGCAAATTATTGATATTCATAACATTTTCTTTGATTTTTTTGTGAAAAGGGCTTCACATCCAGATTCGTTTGGCGTTAATATCCTTAACGCATATTCATTTCTGTTTTAATAATTTTTATGAGTCTCAATATAGATACTTTTATAAAGAGTTTCCCGCCCGAAAGCGAAAAAAATAAACCAGCCAGGGGGTTCCGTGGTGAAAAGTGTGTGGCAAAGATGTCTGTCAAGTCTGGAAAATGAGCTTTCGACCAAACAGTTGGAAACCTGTATAAGACCATTACAGGTAAGATCCGGTGATTCAAAGGTTCAGTTATTTGCGCCTAATAAATACATCATGGAATTGGTCAGTAGTCAATTTATGCAGCGGATTACTGAGCTCGTCAATCTTGATGGCGATTATGCAGTGAGTATCGATGTCGGTAGTTCACGAAAACCAGTTGACTACGTTGATACGTTTGAAGATCAGGGATTCTATCCTTTACTCGATTTGAATAAGGATCAAACCTTCAACACTTTTGTCGAGGGACGATCTAATCAAATTGCCAGGGCTGCTGCTCTTCAGGTTTCAGAAAATGTAGGCAGAACGCCTTATAATCCATTATTGCTGTATGGTGGGGTAGGTCTGGGCAAGACGCACCTGATGCATGCAGTAGGCAACTCTATACTGGCTCGTCATCCACACCTGAAAGTCTCATATATGTATTCCCAGAGATTTATGGAAGATATGGTCCGGGCCATAGAACACGGAACGATGTCAGATTTCACACAGTACTATCGGTCAGTGGATGTACTACTGATGGACGATATTCAGTTTTTGACCAAGGGAGTTAAGACACAGGAAGAATTTTTTCATGTTTTCAATAGGTTACAGGAAGATGGCAGGCAGATTGTGCTGACATGCGATCGTTATCCCAAGGAAATTGAGGGCCTGGAGGAGCGGCTGGAGAGCCGGTTTGTCTGGGGATTGTCAGCTCAGTTGGAGCCGCCGGATCTGGAAACGCGGGTTGCCATCCTGATGAAGAAGGCAGATTTGGAAAAAGTTGATCTTCCCCATGATGCAGCGCTTTTTATTGCACAGTGTATTCGCTCAAATGTGCGTGAACTGGAAGGTGCGTTAAAACTGGTGACTATGGACGCCTGGTACACAGAACAGAAAATCACATTGGAACAGGTCAGAGTATCGCTCCGGGACCTTGTAGCAGTCCATGATCGCAAGGTCAGTATTGAAAATATCCAGAAAACTGTAGCTGAGTACTACAGAATCAGTATCAAGGACCTGCTCTCCAAGAAAAGATCGGTTTCCATTGCCAGACCCCGGCAAATTGCCATGACTTTGGCAAAGGAACTCACAAACAGAAGTTTGCCGGAGGTTGGTGATGCCTTTAACGGTAAAGACCATACAACGGTACTGCACGCAAATCGGCGGATAGTTGAATTGCGTGCAACCAATCAAACGATAGAAGAAGACTATAATAATCTGTTACGCATATTGACCTCTTGAACTGATCACCTGAGTTCGCCATGATATGACGCTGTTATATTCAGGATAGAGAATGAAGTTTTCCATAAATCGAGAAGTGTTACTGCATCCTCTCCAACTTGTGTCAAGTGTCGTTGAACGCCGTCAGGTCCAGCCGGTATTATCTAATTTACTGATGGTGGCGAAAGAGGGTGAACTGACGTTAACGGCTACGGACCAGGAGGTTGAACTGACGGTTCGTGTATCTGATGTGAATATCATTGAGCCGGGTGAAACAACAGTTCCTGCCAGGAAATTGGTGGATATCTGCCGCAGCATGTCTGAAAGTGCCATATTGACAATATCCCAGGAGTCAAAAAGATTGTCAGTAAGCAGTGGCCGCTTCCGTTCTCATCTCGTGACTCTTCCGGCAATTGATTTTCCGAATGTGCCGACGTCTGAAGTCGGTGTTCAACTGAATATTGACAGCATGCAATTATTAAAATTACTGGACAAGACCAGCTTTGCCATGGCACTGCAGGATGTCCGGTTTTTCTTCAATGGCGTTCTGCTTGACCTGGATGGATCGCGTATCAGAATGGTGGCCACCAATGGACAGAGACTGGCAACAACTCAGGGAGATCTTGAAACAAGCCATGAAGCTACACAGATCATCATCCCCAGAAAAGGCGTCAACGAACTTCTCCGATTATTGAATGATTTGAGATTGTCGGGTGGTTCCGGGAAAGATGACGCTGTTTTATGGTTTTCAGAAAATCATTTACGAGTGGTAATCGGTCAGACAGAATTGATTACCAAGTTAATCGATGGTACATATCCAGACTACACAATTGCCATACCCAGGGAAAATGACAAGACATGTCTGGTAAACCGTATAGAGGTTCGTGACGCTCTGCAACGTACTGCAATTCTGTCAAACGAGACGTACCGGGATGTTCGTTTGTCTCTGGATGAATTGAAACTTTTTGTACATACCAACAACCCATTACAGGAGGTGGCGGAGGAAGAGGTTTCTATTGATTTTGAAGGTGAAGATCTGGTTATTAACTTCAATGTTGACTATCTGCTCAACGTCCTTGCAAAAATCGAAGGTGAGCAAGTCAAATTGGAATTCTCAGACGACAAAAGTCCATGTGTGCTGACAGATCCTGAAGACAGTGATTCCATATTTGTTGTTAGCTCAATGAAATATTGACCTTTGGTGTAAGTAAATGTTCACATCCATTGTATGTAAACATTTACTGACTTATCCCGGCCCGCAAACTTCCGATGCGGAATTACTGGAGTGATAATTCAGGGAATTTAAAAGATTAATGATTTGGACAATTGGAAAACGGCATCGATAACCCAGTTGTCTTCTGTAAAAAACTAACTGGTAGTAGAAGTATGAAATTTTCAGTGAAAAGAGAGTCACTGCTGGGACCCCTGCTGCAGGTTGTTGGTGTCGTTGACAGGAGGCCTACATTACCAATCCTCTCCAACATTTTACTGCAAGTGGAAAACGATGAATTGTCCCTTACCGGAACAGACCTTGAGGTTGAGATGGTAGGCAAGGTTGCCGTATCGGATATGGTTCCTGGAGCGATTACTGTGCAGGCACGTAAGTTGTTGGATATCTGCCGCCTGCTGTCGGAAAATGCCCAGGTTCTTTGTGAGGTGGAATTGCAGCGTCTGAAAATCAAGTCAGACAAATTCAATTCGACGTTAGCGACACTTGATGCCCGGGATTTCCCTACAATCACCAGGACAGACGATGAATTGACGGTCTCTCTCAATGGTAAAGACCTGAAACACCTGCTGGACTGTACCGGATTTGCCATGGCCCAACAGGATGTCAGGGTATTCTTCAACGGTATGTTGCTGGAGATTGGGGAAGGACAGATTAAAGCTATTGCTACCGACCGGCACCGTCTGGCATTGAACTGTATTGCTGCGTCTAATATCGAGAATGACAAGCGACAGGTAATCCTGCCCAGAAAAGGCGTAATGGAGTTACAGAGCCTGTTGCAGGGGAAAGATGAAGAAGTATCAGTTTCCATTGGCACGAATCATCTCAGTGCAACTTGCGGGCAGTTCAATCTGACTTCTAAACTGGTCGATGGGCAATACCCGGATTATGAGAGAGTCATCCCAAGGGATGGAGACAAGACAATACTGGCGGAGAAGGAGACTCTGAAGCAGGCGTTAGGTCGTACCGCAATCCTGTCCAACGAACAGTTCCGTGCCATTCGCGTGTCTCTCAGTGATGGGTCAATTCAGCTGTCAGCCAATAATTCCGAGCAGGAGGAAGCAGAGGAAACCGTGCTGGTGGAATATCAGGGAGATAAAGTGGATATAGGCTTTGATGTTCGCTATCTGCAGGATGTCCTGAGTGTAATGGAAGGGGAGAAGGTACGTATTACGGTAAGGGATGCCAACAGCAGTGCCTTGCTGGAAGAACCGGAAAACGACAATGCCGTTTACGTGGTTATGCCTATGAAACTATGAGCCTGAGAAGGCTTGCAGTACAATACATTCGCAATATCGAGTCAGCATCCATGTGTCTTGCGCCCGGGATCAACCTGATTTCGGGAAATAATGGCAGTGGTAAAACCAGTCTTCTTGAGAGTATTTATTTTCTCGGCTCAGCCAGGTCTTTCCGCAGTGCCGGTGTTGAACCTCTTATCAATCGGGACGCCGGTTACTGCATGGTGAGAGGGGAATTGGTGAATGGACAGGAACTTATGGTCCAGCGACAAAGGCGGGGCGCCCAGGTACTTCGGATATCCGGGCAGCCGGTTTTGCGTACCAGCGAGTTGGCACAGTATCTGCCGGTTTTGTTGTTGAGCCCGGATACAGTCAATTTGTTGTTGGGCGGGCCTGCTCTACGACGACGGTTTCTAAACTGGGGTGTGTTTCACGTGGAACAATCTCCAGGAGAAGAACAGATGTTTTCTTCGTTGTGGGCGAATGCTGTGCGAAGTTTGCGCCAGCGTAATGAAACGTTAAGAAAACCGCGACCCGATTTAACAGAACTTGACGTGTGGAGCAGGGAGTTTACAAGGTTCAGCGAAGCCATTGACGAGCGGCGAAGCCACTATATGGTGCCGTTTATCGAGTGTTACCTGAATAATTGCCATAAATTCATGGAGCACAATGACATATCTGTGGAGTACCAGCGTGGCTGGGAAGGGGAACTGTCAGAAATTTTAGCTAATGATGTCGAACAAGATATAAAAAGAGGCTATACACACAAGGGTTTTCAGCGCGCAGATGTTAAAATACGTATCAAAGGTGATGATGTTACCAGGGTTTGTTCCCGGGGAGAACTCAAAATTCTGGCATGGTCCCTGGTGATCAGCCAGGGGGACCTGCTGGATACTGACCTTGTTTACCTCGTCGACGAGTTGATGGCCGAATTGGACACACAACACAGAAAGAAAATTTGTCGTCACCTGGAAGGCTGTAACAGGCAGGTTATTGCTACTGGTATCGACGCAGAAGAACTTGCAACTTGCTGGGATGTTGTTGACCCAAAGATATTTCACGTGGAACAGGGCATTGTTGAGGAAAGATGTTGAGAAAAATGTCTCACGTGGAACAGGGCATTGTTAAGGAAAGATGTTGACCAAAGATGTCTCACGTGGAACAAGGCATTGTTAAGGAAAGATGTTGAGAAAAAAGTCTCACGTGGAACAGGGCATTGTTAAGGAAAGTTGTTGAGAAAAAAGTCTCACGTGGAACAGGGCATTGTTGAGGAAAGATGTTGACGAAAAAAGTCTCACGTGGAACAAGGCATTGTTGAGGAAAGATGTTGACGAAAAATATTTCACGTGGAACAAGGCATTGTTGAGGAAAGATGTTGACGAAAAATGTTTCACGTGGAACAGGGCATTGTTGAGGAAAGATGTTGACGAAAAAAGTCTCACGTGGAACAAAGCATTGTTAAGGAAAGTTGTTGAGAAAAATGTTTCACGTGGAACAGGGCATTGTTAAGGAAAGCTGTGCACCAAAAAATGACTCACGTGGAACAGGGCATTGTTGAGGAGAAATGAATGAGCGGTGATAATTCTTATGATTCCAGCAGTATCAAGGTCCTGAAAGGGCTGGATGCTGTTAGAAAACGGCCGGGAATGTACATTGGCGATACGGATGATGGAACCGGCCTGCATCATATGGTTCAGGAACTTGTCGATAATGCGATCGATGAGGCGCTGGAAGGTTACTGCTCAAAAGTCGAAGTAATCATACACCCGGATGAATCAGTGACAGTAATGGATGACGGGCGTGGTATACCAACGGGTATCCATGAAGAAGGCAAGTCAGCCGCTGAGGTGATCATGACCGTCCTGCACGCCGGTGGTAAATTTGATGACAGCAATTACAAAGTGTCGGGAGGGTTGCATGGGGTTGGCGTTTCCGTAGTAAACGCGCTGTCATCAGAACTCAATCTGACCATATGGGAAGGGGGACATGTCTGGGAGCAGACATATCATGACGGCATTCCGGATGAACCATTGAAAATTGTTGGAGATACCCGTCAAACAGGCAGCAAAATTCACTTCAAGCCATCAACAGAAACCTTCAACAACATTGAATTTCACTACGACATACTCGCTAAACGACTGAGAGAAATGTCATTTCTTAATTCCGGAATCTCTATTCGACTCACTGATGAGCGAACCGGGAAATCTGAAGAATTCAAGTATGACGGTGGTTTGAGGACATTCGTTGAATTTCTCAACCAGAATAGATCACCACTTAATACAATATTCCATTTCATCAAAGAACGGGAAGACGGCATTACTGTGGAAGTTGCTCTGCAGTGGAATGATTCCTATCAGGAAGCGGTATTTGCCTACACCAACAACATTCCGCAAAGCGATGGTGGTACGCATTTGCAGGGGTTTCGTGCAGCTTTGACCAGAACCCTTAATACTTATATTGAGAGGGAGGGGATTGGAAAAAAAGCACAGGTCAACACAACGGGTGATGACGCGAGAGAAGGATTGGCGGGCGTATTGTCTGTCAAGGTCCCTGATCCCAAGTTCTCCTCGCAAACCAAGGATAAACTCGTATCTTCCGAGGTCAGGCCGGCAGTTGAACAGGAGATGGGAGGTGCATTCTCGGATTATTTACTCGAAAATCCGCAGCAGGCCAAAGCGATTGTACAGAAAATCATAGATGCAGCACGAGCCAGGGAAGCGGCTCGTAAAGCAAGAGAGATAAACCGGCGGAAAGGTCCTCTGGATGTCGCCGGGTTACCGGGAAAGCTCGCTGATTGTCAGGAACGCGACCCGGCTTTGTCAGAAATATACCTGGTGGAGGGAGATTCCGCAGGAGGATCAGCAAAGCAGGGCAGGGACCGGCAGTTTCAGGCGATCCTGCCACTGAAAGGAAAAATTCTGAATGTAGAGAAAGCCCGGTTCGACAAGATGCTGTCTTCCGTGGAAGTTGGTTCGCTGATTACCGCACTGGGCTGTGGCATAGGTCGGGACGAGTTTGATCCGGACAAACTTCGTTATCATCGGATTATCATCATGACGGATGCTGATGTGGATGGAGCGCATATTCGAACTCTGTTACTGACATTTTTCTTTCGCCATATGCCAGAACTGATTGAACGAGGACATATTCTCATTGCCCAGCCTCCTTTGTATAAAATGGAGCGTGGTAAGAAAGAGCGTTATATCAAGGATGATGATCACATGACCCGTTACATACTTGAAACAGCTCTGGATGAAGCGAGCCTTTACGGGGGAAAAGAAGACAGTGAACCACTACAGGGAGATGAATTGCGCAAGGTCGCAGAGACTTTTTATCAGATTCAGAACCGTATAAAGCGATTGGAGCGGGTTTACCCGCTGCCGGTGCTGCAGGAATTAATCTATCTGCCCCGGCTTTCAGTGTCCATTCTGGACAATGAAGATGAAGTCCAGGCCTGGGTTAATTTGCTGGCAGAGAGAATCAGCGATTCTTCACAAACCCGATATATATTCGATCTTTACCAGGATAAAGAGCGACACTTGTACTATCCCAGGATTTCTGTAACCAACCATGGGATCCTGCGGACATTTGTATTATCGAGAGACTTTTTTCTTTCCCGTGACTATCGAGACTTTACTGATTTTGCTGAAAGAACCAGGTCTCTGGTATCAGACACCAGCAGGATCCGGCGCGGTGAAAAGGAAACTGTGGTCTCTGAATTAAAAGATGCGCTGGACTGGTTGCAGCAGGAGGCATTAAGGGGACATATACGTCATCGTTACAAGGGTCTTGGAGAAATGAATCCAGACCAGTTGTGGGAGACAACCATGAATCCGGAAGCACGAACCATGTTGCGGGTCTCCATTGAAGATGCGATCGCCGCAGATCAGGTTTTTATCAAGTTGATGGGTGATCAGGTTGAACCCAGAAAAGAATTTATCATGGAAAATGCACTTTCTGTTGCCAACCTTGATGTTTGAGTTATTGATTTAAACGCTTAATTTATACTCTGCGTAGGTAAGAAGGTCTTTGAATGCAGGGATGTCAGGGTGCCGGATATGCGTTCTCTGTCCATTACCGGTAAGGACCAGAACCGGTTCACAGTTTGCCGCTTGAGCAGCCTGAATGTCTCTTGGGGAATCACCCACAAATGGTTGTCCGGCTATGGCAACTTCGGACATTCTTTCAATCCTGTGCAGAAGACCTGGTCTGGGTTTGCGGCACTGGCAATTCCTGTTCGGGTGATGTGGACAATAGACAATACCTGCCAGGTCGCCACCGGCATCCTGGATCATTGAAAGCATTTTCTGGTGTATCTCTCCCAGCAGATCTTCTTTGATTATTCCTCTCCCAACACCGGACTGATTGGTGGCGACATAGACCTGATAGCCATATTGCGTAAACAGGGCGATAGCTTCCATACTGCCGTCAATGGGTATCCACTCATCTGGTGATTTGATGTAGTCGGGGGAGTCGTGATTGATAACACCATCCCGGTCAAGAATAACAATCATGAGTGTCAGTTCTGCAGCAGAGAAAAGTCGGCGACCTGCAGAAACAGTTGACGCATTCTTCTCATAACAGCCAAACGGTTCTGTCTGATGTCTGCATTGTCGGACATGATCAGTACATCATCAAAATAATGATTGATAGGGTTCTGTTGGTCTGCCAGGATCAACAATCGTTTCTGGTAATCAGTAGTGTTGGAAAATGCCTTTTCGGCCAGAATAATAGCCTGAAAGAGTTCGCCCTCGGCATCATGTTCGAATAAACGGGTATCGATTTCAACCTGTGTAGGACCCGAAACCTGTTTGAGTATATTGGCAACGCGCTTGTTTGCAGCAACAAGATCAGATGCCCTGTCATGGAGCTTGAACGCCTGTAATTTTCGAATGCGCCTGTCTGCCTCGCTCAGATCCGAAATGCCAGCCGAACTCCGGAGTACCGCGGATATGACATCATTATCGATTCCCCGTTCCTGGTACCAATTGGTCAGTCTTTCGATAATGTATTGGTACACTTCCTGGATGTCGAATCGGGATGGGTACTGGTCAGCTGCCTTTTCGAGGCAATCCCGCAGATCCAGTTCGAGAGAATTCTCAATGATGATTCTGATAATACCCAGTGCCTGTCGGCGCAGGGAAAAGGGGTCCCTGGAGCCTGTTGGCGCTTGCCCAATACCAAAGATGCCAGTCAGAGTGTCCAGTTTGTCAGCAATCGCGACACTGCCGGGTAACTTGCCGACAGGAAGATCGGCTCCGGCGGCAGTCGGATAATAGTGTGTCCGGATTGCTTCACAGACTTCCGGTGGTTCATTATCCCATTTGGCGTAATGGGCGCCCATGACGCCCTGGAGATCAGGGAATTCTCCGACAAGATCGGATACGAGATCAGCCTTGCACAATAAACCCGCTCTTGTAGCGCAGTCGACGTCAGTATCAAGCAATGAAGCGATTTGTCCAGCCAGATGACTGACCCGGACCGCCTTTTTATAATATGTACCCAGTCTGGTCTGGAAAACAACCTGTTCAAGCTGTTCAACTTTCTGGGCAAGCGATGTCCGTGTGTCGTTGTGAAAGAAAAATGCCGCGTCAGCCAGCCTTGGACTGATGACTCTCTCATTACCTTGAATAACGGCGGATTCATCTTTACTGACAATGTTTGCGACCGTGACAAAACGTGCCAACAGGGTACCCCGCTGGTTTCGCATGTGAAAATACCGCTGGTGATTCCTCATTGCTGAAATTAATACATCATCAGGTATTTTCAGATATTTTTCGTCAAAGGACCCGGTAAGTACTACAGGCCATTCCACCAGTGAAGTGACTTCGTCCAGCAGGTCCTGATCCTGATCGATACGGGCGTTAAATCTTTCAGCTATCTGTTTGAGATCTTCATTGATCAGCGCCCTGCGTTCCTCAAAATCCACGATAACGCTGGCTTCACGGCAAAGTTGGACATACTGATCAGAGGAAGCCAGGTGAATTGCATCGGGATGCATGAATCTGTGACCAAAACTGAACCGGTTGGTTTGCTGTCCGAGAATGTTGGCGTCCAGTATTTCTGTGCCGTAGAGAGCCACTACCCAGTGCACAGGCCGGACGAATTCTGTTCTGAGAGCCCCCCAGCGCATCCGCCGGGCTATGGGAATGCGGCCAACAGCCTTGTTGATGATGCCTTCAATTTCCTGGGCGATGGAATTTCCTGGCCGGGTTTCCCGATAGACAACCCATTCCCCTTTGTCTGTCAACAGCTGTTCGAGAGTATCAGGATTCTCAACCTGACAGGATCTTGCAAATCCGAGTAAAGCTTTAGTGGGTTTACCGTTATCAGAATACGCTGCCTTTAACGATGGACCCCGCTTCTCGATCTTTTGGTCCGGTTGCCATTGGGCAAGTTCTTTAATAATGACGGCCAGACGGCGCGGGGTACCGAAGGCTTTTGTTTCTCCGTGGACAAAACCTCGTTGCTGCAGACCCTGGCAGAGATTATCCTGCAGAGATGTCATAAGCTGGCGCAGTGATGTTGGTGGCAGTTCTTCAGTCCCGATTTCCAGCAGGAAGTCCTCAGTTCTCATCAGGCAAAGCCTCCATGACAAAGGCCCGTGTCTCCTCACTTGCCAGTGGGAAGCCAAGTTTCTTTCTGGCATCGAAGTAGGCGATGGCAACCGACCGTGACAGTGCACGTACCCGCAGGATATAGCTTTGTCTCTCTGTCACCGACAGGGCGTGTCGGGAATCGAGAAGATTGAATACATGAGATGCCTTGAGTACGTAATCATAAGCCGGAAGAGGCAGCCCTGCGTCCAGCAGCCGCCTGGTTTCGCCTTCAAATGAGTCAAACTGGCTGAATAACGCCTCGACATTGGCTTCGTTGAAATTAAACGAAGACATTTCGACTTCAAACTGGTGAAAGACATCGGCATAAGTCACAGTCTGCTGCTCCACTGTTGCCCAGGTCAGATGCCGGAAATCTTCAACACCCTGCAGATAAAGAGCCAATCGTTCCAATCCGTAGGAGATCTCTCCCATGACCGGGTAGCATTCGAGCCCTCCTGCCTGTTGAAAATAGGTAAATTGCGTAATTTCCATACCATCCATCCAGACTTCCCAGCCGAGACCCCAGGCGCCAAGGGTTGGCGATTCCCAGTTGTCTTCAACAAAACGGATATCGTGTACAAGGGGGTCAATTCCCAGAGAGCGAAGTGAATCCAGATAGAGATCCTGAAAATTATCCGGGGAGGGTTTCATGACAACCTGAAATTGATAGAAGTACTGATATCGATTTGGATTTTCACCGAAGCGGCCATCAGCAGGTCTTCGGCACGGCTGAACATAAGCAGCCTGCCATGACTCAGGACCAATAGCGCGCAAAAATGTTGCGGGATGGAAAGTCGCGGCGCCCATTTCCATGTCGTAGGGTTGCATCAGGACACATCCTTGTTCAGACCAGTATTCCTGAAGTGCAAGGATCAGATCCTGAAATGTGACAATTGATGGCATTGAGGTCTTTACCCAAGGATAAAAAGTGCGTAAGTATACCTGAATGATATATATACACACATTCCCGAGAGATTAATGGCTTGACAAAAAAAGTTATATATACACACATTTCCGAGAGATTAATGGCTTGACAAAAAAAGTTATACATACACACATTTCCGAGAGATTAAGGGCTTGACTGCAAATCAGATCAGACTGCGATGTGACTGGTGTCGCGACGATAAATTATATATGCGTTACCATGACGAGGAGTGGGGCAAACCTTTATTCGACAATCAACGGTTAAATGAGTTCCTTGTGCTTGAAACTGCTCAGGCAGGACTGAGCTGGATCACCATTCTCCGGCGACGGGAGAACTATCGCGTCGCATTCGACGCGTTCGACGTAGACATGATCGCGAGCTATGACGAAAAGAAACGGCAATCGCTGCTTGCGGACAGCGGCATTATTCGCAACAGGTTGAAAATTGACAGCGCCATAAACAATGCCGGGAAAATTGTGGATATGCGGAATTCCGGAACGTCATTATCTGAATATTTCTGGCGGTTTGTGGACGGTCAGCCTGTTCAGAATCACTTCAGCAGATTAAGTGACATACCGGCATCCACAGACGTGTCGAAGAAAATGAGCCGGGATATGAAACAGCGGGGATTCAGTTTTACAGGGCCAACAATATGTTATGCGTTTATGCAGGCCACCGGCATGGTAAACGATCACCTGACTTCCTGTTTCCGATACGATGAATGTGCACAATGGAAATCATGATGGGACGGATTTTCCTCTGCCTGCTGACCTTGTTGTCACTACTCCCTCGCAAGGTCAGCCAGGGCCTGGGTAAACTGGTTGGCATGTGCCATTATCGTCTGGATACACACGTAACAAAGGTCAGCCGCGTCAATATTGGATTGTGCAACCCTTCACTGTCCCTGTCGGAACAGGAAAACCTTGTATACCGCAACCTGATGCATTCAGGCCAGTTACTGATGGAAATTCCCGCTGTCTGGTCCGGGTCCAAAAAAAGGTTGGCAGCCTGGATTGAGAGCGTTCAGAATGAGTCCATTCTGATCGAAGCGAAACAATCTGGCCGTGGTGTTATCGTGCTGCTGCCCCATTTCGGGAATTGGGAATTGTTCAATGAGTATTACACCCGGCACGGTTCAATGACGGCATTGTATCAACCGCCAAAACAAACCTATCTTCGCCCGGTCATGAAAGAAGTCCGTCAGCTATATGGAAATGAGCTGGTTGCCACTAATGTGAAGGGTATTGCCCGGTTGTACCGTTGTCTGGAGCAGGGTAAAGTTGTGACAATTCTGCCGGACCAGGTTCCGGCCACCGGAATTTATGCGCCTTTTTTCAATGTCGATACTTTCACCGATCCGTTGATCCCCAGATTGATCAGGAAAACAGGGGCGTTGGTGGTTGCCGTGCTGATACGTCGATTGCACAACGGCAGGTTCTCGGTTGAGTGGTACAAGGTGGACAATGAAGTGTATAACAGCGATATTGCGAAGGCAGTCCGGGCTATCAATCAAACCGTGGAAGACTGTATTGCAGTTGCTCCCGATCAGTATCAGTGGGGGTATAAGCGCTTCAAGAAACGACCAGCTGGTGCAAAAAAAATCTATCGATTCAACAAACCGGAAAGGTTTCACCAGTAACAAAGGGAAACTGCTTTAAATCAGGAATCAACAACTCAGGGTAATCTGCAACCCGGAGGAATTCTCAACCCAGGGTAAACCACAAACTGAAGAATCAACAACCCCGAGGAATTTGCGATTCCAGGGTTACCTGTCCGGATGGGACCAGGTTCATTTACGCCAGAACATGAAGGTAAAGAGGACCAGGAGTGTAAAAATTTCCAATCTACCCAGGATCATCGCCAGACTCAGGACGAGTTTAGCCGGGTCGCTGATGTCAGCGTAATGCCGGGTAACCTCCCCCAGACCAGGCCCCAGATTGTTGATGCAGGCTCCCACTGCGGAGAAAGCGGAGAGAAAGTCCAAGCCGAAGGCGATCATGGACAAGTGCATGAAAAGAAAAAGGATAATGTAAATGGCAAAGAATCCCCAAACGGATTCAAGTACATTGTTGGAAACCGGGCGTCGATTCAACTTGATGGGGAAAATGGCGTTGGGATGAATAAGCCGGCGAATTTCTCTGAGCCCCTGTTTGAGGATCAACATCGCACGCATGACTTTAATGCCCCCGCCGGTTGATCCGGCACATGCACCGGTAAATGCACCAAAGAAAATCAGATAAGGCAGCATACCAGGCCATTGGCTGAAGTCAGCAGTGGTATACCCCGTAGTGGTGAATATTGAGACTACGGAAAAAGCCGCCATTCTGAGGGATGCCAGGCCTCCTGCACTATTGTTTAAAGCCAGAATCAGGGTGGTGACTACAGTGGCCGAGAACAGCATCAACAGATAAAACCTGACTTCGTCATCAGCAAAGTAATGACGAACAGAACGATTCTTGAAAGCAATAAAATGCAGGCTGAAATTAATACCCGATATAATCATGAACAGGATGGCAACCGATTCAATTGCCGGTGAATTGAAGAATCCAATGCTCTGGTCATGGGTCGAGAAACCGCCAATAGCCACAGTGGAAAAACTGTGGCATATGGCATCGAACAGACTCATGCCGGCAGCCCAATAAGCCAGCGCACAGGCCGCGGTCAGACCGACATAGATGGACCACAGTGCCATGGCAGTCTGGTGAATTCTTGGTGTCAGCTTGTTGTCTTTCACAGGTCCCGGAGTTTCCGCTCGATACAACTGCATACCACCGATACCCAGCATCGGCAGAATCGCAACCGCAAGGACGATAATCCCCATACCGCCAAGCCACTGTAACTGCTGTCTGTAGTAAAGCAGGGATGCGGGAAGATCTTCTATCCTTGTAATTACCGTTGCACCGGTTGTGGTGAGTCCGGAAAATGACTCAAAGATTGCATCAGACAGAGACAGTCCAATACCTCCCGGGTCGATAAAGGGGATGGCGCCAAAGGAACCCAATGCCAGATAGAACATAACGGTGACCAGAAAACCGTCTTTTATGCGCATCTCGGAACGATTGTGTCGGAACAGAAGCCAGAGCATGAGGCCAATGCCAAAAGTGCAGGCAAATGCAGTCAGGAAAACCTGCGATACACCATCATCCAGTAATATCGATAACAGGAGTGGTGGCAGCATGGTGACGCTGAACATCATCAGCAGGTTGCCTACAATTCGAAATGCAATCTGAAGATGCATAAAAATCAGAGTAAACTTAAAGGCGCCTGAAACAAACGTTCCACGTCTTTCACCCGGGATTTGTCCACCAGAAACAGAATAACGTGATCATCCGGTTTCACGATAATGTTGTCGTGTGCAATGACCACATCATCTCCACGCACGATTGCCCCGATGGTCGCTTCAGGAGGCAGTTTGATTTCACCAAGAGACCGTCCGATGACCTTGGAGGTGGATTCATCCCCGTGAGCAATGGCTTCAATGGCTTCTGCTGCACCTCTTCGCAGCGAATGGACCTTGACAACGTCACCGCGTCTTATGTGAGCCAGGATGGTGCCAAGGGTCGCCTGCTGTGGTGAAATGACGATATCGATTTCGCCTTCCTGAAGCAGATCCATGTAGGCTGGATTATTGATCAGCGTGATCACCTTCTTGGCGCCAAGATTCTTTGCCAGGAGCGACGACATGATATTCGCCTCATCATCATCCGTGACGGCACAGAACACATCGGTTTCTTCGATATTTTCCTCAACCAGCAGGTCACGGTCAGAAGCATCGCCGACGAGAATGATGGCTCTGTTGAGAGTTTCAGAGAGATCGTATCCTCTCTGACGGCTCTGTTCGATAATGCGTACGCCATACCGGTCTTCCACAGACTCGGCCAGACCGCGGCCAACATGACCACCACCGGCAATGACAATTCGCTTGTAGGCGCTTTCTGAACTGCGCAGTTCTCTCATGACGTTAGGAATGTCGCGGGTGGCTGCAATAAAAAAGACCTCATCGTCCACTTCTATCACCGTACTGCCTTTCGGGATAATGGACTGGTTCCCCCGGAATATCGCCGCTACCCTGGTATCCAGCCTGGGCATGAGTTGCCGGATGTTGCGCAGTTCCTGATCAACCAGTGACCCGCCGTAGTGGACTTTTATGCCGACAAGTTGCACCTGGCCGTCAGCAAAATCCATGACCTGCAGTGCGCCAGGGTTGTCGATCAATCGACGAATATCATCCCTGATGATAGCCTCCGGATTGACCGGGACATCCACTGGCATGGCGTCGTCGCGAAATATACCGCCGCCTTCAATGTAGGCACTGGTGCGGATCCTGGCGATTTTCGTAGGAGTATTGAAAACGGTATAGGCAACCTGACAGGCCACCATATTGACTTCGTCGCTGCTGGTGACGGCAATGAGCATGTCGGCATCTTCCGCCCCTGCTGAACGCAGCACATCGGGATGTGATGCCATCCCTCTGACAGTCCTGATATCGTATCTGTCCTGCAGGTTCTGAAGGCGGTCTGCATCCGTGTCTACGACGGTGATGTCGCTGTTTTCTTTTGTCAGGTTGTAGGCAAGGTTCCCGCCTACTTCACCACCACCCAGAATAATAATCTTCATGGAACAACCTTTCTGAGGCATGCCAGATAAAATCCGTCGTGCCCCTGCAGTTGGGGGAACAGTTGCCGACCTGTTTTAAGTGCGTTGCCCCGGACTGTATCGACGGGTAACACAATGACATCCTTCCGGGATTGGACAAATTGATACACCAGCTGTTCATTCTCCTGAGGGAGAACCGAGCAAGTCGAATAAATGAGCAGTCCTCCAGTCTCCAGATGTTTCCAGGCATGATTGAGCAATTCGGTCTGGATATCGGAAAGCTTATCAATATCGGCGCTGTTCCGCAGCAATTTAATGTCCGGATGGCGTCTGATAATGCCTGTAGCCGAACAGGGAACATCCAGCAGAATCTTGTTGAAGAGGCCTTTCTCATAATCAAGGAAGTTTCCGGAAACGGTGTCACAGCTCAGACCGAGTCGCTTCAGATTGTCATCCAGGTACCTGATTCTTTCCGGGTCGACATCTACTGCCTGTAATCTGATCTCAGGCTCGATTTCCAGGAGGTGGCAGGTCTTGCCCCCGGGAGCCGCACATGCGTCCAGCACTTTGTCACCCGGTTCCAGGGATAAAAGGGGAGCAACCAGTTGAGATGCCTCGTCCTGGACACTGGCAAAACCATCGGAAAAACCCGGCAGCCTGTCTACGGATACTGCCGTGTGCAGTTGCAAAGCCGAGGGGGCGCCGGCAATGGGCGTTGACTCAAGGCCTGATGACATCAACTGTTGTTGGTAACGGGTAATGTCAGTTTTTTGCAAATTGATGCGTAACGTCATTGGCGCTGGCTCATTGTTTGCCACCATAATATTGTCAGCATCGTCAGGCCAGGCACTTCGTATAGACTTTTGCAGCCAGTCAGGATGATTCCACCGGGTTTCTGTGGACTCGTTAGCCCGCTTTTCAAGATCGTTGCGCCGGCGGATGAAATTTCTTAATACACCATTGATGAAACCGCTTGCCCAGGCTTTATTCAGGTGTCTGGTCGTCTGCACTGTCGCATTGACACTGGTGTGAGCGGGACGCTTCAGGGAGCAGATGCTATAGATACCGCACAGTAAAAGAATTTCCAGGTCTGCCTGTTTTGAGGGCAGTTTTCTGGTAACGAGACTGTCTCTGTAAAAGGTGAGTCTGTAGTAATCCCGCAGTACGCCATAGCAAATCTGTTTACACAGGGGAGTAGGGTCGCGTTTCTGCGTATTATGGGATGCAGCGTTGCGTTGGTCACGAAATATCAGGGGTTTGCCGTGGTGCAACACACCGGCCAGCAGGTTGACTGCGGTTTCGTACTCGTTGGGTTCAGTCATGGCTGAATTTCATCATGATGATTTGAACCGTTTACCCGGTTTGAACATGTCGCGGCGGGCATTAAGGATATCCTGACCAGAGAGAATGCTGCCTTTACCGATGGGTAACTGAATACGTGTTAGCAGGAAGTGGCCGTCCAGGCATGCCACTTTGATTCCACTGGCGTTGACATCAACGATTGTGCCGGGTTCGTCTCCTGTGAACGGGTCCGAGATTTCCGCCTGCCAGACTTTGATTCGGAGACCGTCCATAAAGGTATAGGCAATCGGATCCGGGTTTAATGCTCTGACGAACCGGTCCAGTTGCACCTGAGGCGATTCCCAGTTGATCATTGCTTCTGCCATGGAGATTTTTTTGGCGTAAGTGATACCGGTTTTTGACTGTGGCATCGGTGTAGCCGTACCATTCGCCAATAGTTGAATGGTATTCAGAAGGCATTCGGTTCCGGCCATCTGAAGTTTCCCGTACAGCGATTCCGTGGTTTCCACAGGACTGACAGGCACTTTGACCTGAGCAAGTATATCCCCGGTATCAAGACCCTCGTCCATCTGCATGATACAAACCCCGGTTTGTAAATCACCGGACAGAATAGCTCTTTGCACAGGAACCGCCCCGCGCCAGCGAGGTAGCAGGGAAGTGTGGACATTGATACAACCGAACTTTGGCCAGTTCAACACTTCAGAGGTCAGTATCTGACCATAGGCGGCGACCACCATTAAGTCCGCCTTAAAATCCCTCAGTGCAGAGACCGATAAAATTTCTGGTTGAACTATCCGCACGTTGTTGTTCACGGCGACCTGTTTTACCGGGCAGGGTTTGAGTTCTCTACCCCTTTTACCCGGTTTATCCGGTTGAGTGACCACTCCGACTACCTGATGCTCACTGGTTATCAGAGTATTCAGGCAGGCGGCCGCGAAATCAGGGGTTCCAGCAAACAATATATCCACGGGATTACCGATCAGTCTCTCTGCTTCTGTTGCTTCAGGAGTTTTTTACGGATGATCTGCCTCTTGGTGATGGATAGATAATCGACAAACAGCTTGCCCTTAAGGTGATCTATTTCGTGTTGGATGCAAACAGCGAGTAAACCGTTGGCGTCCATGGAAAATGTTTCGCCATCGCTGTTTACCGCATCCAGCCGGATGTTTTCTGCACGGGTGACGGGTTCATAGTATCCAGGTACAGACAGACATCCTTCGTTGGTCTCCAATTCGCCCTCCTGCGCCGTGATAACCGGATTAATCAGAATCAGAGGATCATTCCTGTCTTCGGACACATCCAGCACCAGTAATTGACGATGTACATTGACCTGGGTAGCCGCCAGACCAATACCGGGCGCGACATACATTGCGTCCAGCATCTGGTGTGCCAGCGTGATGAGTTGACCGTTCACTGCGGTTACCGGTTTTGCCCGGGTACGGAGTCGATAGTCGGGGAATTCAAGAATTGTTAATGGCGTCATAGGGTTTGACATTATACCACCTGTCACAACAGAAATTGTCCATGCGAATTCGGGAGATCTGCCATTACCAGTGATCACAGAAATGGATAGCTTATTTCTGTCCGGAAACAATTATTGTTCCTGTTTTAACTGTGGAAATCATCGTTCCAAAAGCAGTGAGACTGAAATGTCTTCAATCGAAAGGAGCAGCGGACAGAAACCAGCTTATTTAAAAACCGGAGAATCCATGCCTGACCCGGACTTGCTCATTCTGTTCCGTCTGCTCGCTAACAGACCCCGTTTTTTAGAATTGTTACTGCAACGGTATGGTTCGGCGAGAGCAGTGATCGACAATGTCACAGAAGCTGAACTACAGCCACTTTCCCTGGAGAGAATTGATTTTGATCGTTGCCGGACCGTTTATGCCGCAAAAGTTGACAGGGATATCAAATGGCTGCAACAGCCGCATCATCATCTGATCACTCTGACAGATGGAAACTACCCGGCCTTGTTACGGGAAATCCACGACCCTCCGGTTCTTTTGTTTGCCAGGGGTAATTTACAGGCACTGACGTCACCAGGGATTGCCATGGTAGGGAGTCGTAATCCAACCCGGTCGGGTATGAACACTGCCAGAGTGCTGGCGGCCGATCTTGCCAATGCAGGTTTCGTTGTCATCAGCGGGATGGCGCTGGGCATTGATGCGGCAGGACACCGCGGCGCTTTGAATGCCGACGCTGCAACTATTGCTGTTTTTGGTACTGGTTGTGATCTGATCTATCCATCCCGTCACCGCAGACTTGCAGATGAGATTGTCGAAAGGGGCCTCCTTCTCTCGGAGTTTCCCCTGGGCACCCGATCCCAGGCCTGGCACTTCCCTCGACGCAATCGTGTAGTCAGTGGATTATCGCTGGGCACGATCGTAGTGGAGGCGGCGTTGCCAAGCGGTTCCCTGATATCAGCAAACTATGCAATGGAACAGGGTCGGGAGGTCTTTGCGGTACCCGGTTCCATCAACATTCGCCAGAGCCGTGGGTGTCATCAATTGATTCGCGATGGCGCGACACTGGTGGAAAACGCAAACGATATCCTGTCCCAGTTTTCATTTATGACCTGTAAAACCATCAACAGGCCCGAGCCGACATTAACAGAACTGCAGTCCAGCCTGCTGGAGCATCTTGATGCACAATCCCGGTCGACAGACGAGATTACGATGGCACTTGATTTGCCGGTAGAACAGGTGGTTTCAACCCTGATCGAACTGGAAATACTGAAACTGGTGTGTCAGGAGAGAGGTGGTTATCTCAGGTCAGCAACAACAGGCCAGGAGGCTGTCCGAGAACTGCGACCGTAGCGAGGGTGAGACTGGGGTCAGAGTAAAGTGCCGGAGTAAAATGAATTTTACTCCGGCACTTTACTCTGACCCCAGTATATGCTTGAAACGGTCCGGGGTCTGGGTTATTTTGAGTTCTTTTCAAGATAATGGAGAAGCGATGGTATTTGTTGCAATTCTGATGGGTTCTGACTCCGACCTGCCGGTAATGGAATCGTCAATGAGTGTTTTAAAAGACCTGGATATTAACTATGAAGTCAGAATTACCTCTGCACATCGGACACCGGAAGATACCCGGGATTATGTTCATGACGCCACGAGCCGGGGTTGTGCTGTGTTTATCGCTGCGGCTGGCATGGCTGCGCATCTCGCGGGAGCGGTAGCGGCCCAGACAGTGAAACCGGTCATTGGTGTCCCCATCGACGCAGGTCCGCTGCAGGGAATGGATGCACTTTTATCGACAGTGCAGATGCCTGGGGGTATCCCGGTAGCAACCGTAGCCATTGGCAAAGCGGGCGCAAAGAATGCTGCATATCTCGCGGCTCAGATACTGGCGCAATCAGACCCAGTGCTGGACAACAAGTTGATTGCCGACAGACAGGAAATGGCTGAAACCATCAGGCAGAAAAATACTGATCTGAATGTCTGACAATAATACATTGTCACCGTGGCGGGTGAACCATATTGCGAAGAGATTGAGACACGGCGCTGTGATTGCCTATCCTGTCGAGGGCGTCTGGGGTCTTGGATGTCTGCCTGAAAAGGAAGACGCGGTAACCCGTATCCTCGCCATGAAACAACGCTCCAGAAGCATGGGACTGATCCTGATAGCTGCCGGGATTTCGCAGTTCGAATCTTTCCTTTTTGGGTTGGCAGCTCCGTTACGCAAGGAGCTTGAACAGGTCTGGCCGGCAGCGGTTACCTTTCTGGTACCGGATAACGGGGTGGCGCCATTGTGGATCAGAGGTCAGCACGACCGTGTTGCATTGCGTGTTTCACCACATACGGTGGTGCGCCAATTATGTAATGCGCTGGGGGGTCCCATCGTTTCGACATCAGCAAATCCGGGAGGCAGGTCTCCAGCCTTGACACCACTCCGAGTCCGACAATACTTCTCGAAGGATGTAGACCTCGTGGTTCCCGGGATGCTGGGTACCTCTATCGGCGCATCCGAGATCCGGGACCTGGTCTCTGGTGAAATTATTCGTCCCGGGCAGCAGTAGCATGTACCGGCTTGCAGTTTTCGGAAATCCTGTCGCGCACAGTCGCTCACCGCAAATTCACGCGATGTTTGCGGCTCAGTGCGGGATTTCCCTCGACTACCAGCGTGTTCTGGTGTCCCCCGGCAGATTTTTGAAGTCTGCTTCTGAATTTCTGGACCAGGGTGGTATGGGTTTCAATATCACCATGCCTTGCAAATATGACGCTTTTCAATTTGCGCAACGCCACTCGGCATCAGCCAGGTTGGCCGAAGCGGTAAACACCATCAGTGTTACAGATGATGGAACAATTGTCGGTGACAATACGGACGGCCCTGGACTGGTCAGGGACATCCAGTTGAATCTGGGATGGACACTGGAAAATCAGCTTGTCCTGATAGTAGGCGCGGGAGGCGCCATCAGGGGCGTAATTCGTGACCTGATGGCATGTAATCCTGCGCAGGTACATATTTACAACCGTACCCGGAGTAAGGCGGAAGACATTGCGGACAAAGTGAATGACGCCCGCTTGAAATCGGTGATACACGGGGACCTGGTGGAAGGTTATGACCTGATTATTAATGGAACATCTGCCGGATTACAGGGGGATGCCCTCGCGCTGCCATCATCGATCATTACTGGCAGTACCCGATGTTACGACTTGAGTTATGCGAAAGGGTTAACTTCTTTTTTAAACTGGTGCAGTGAGAATGGCTGCATGGCACTATCCGATGGTCTGGGCATGCTGGTAGAGCAGGCTGCAAAGTCGTTTAATATCTGGTTTGGTGAGCCTGCTGTAACCGGGTCGGTTATTGCCGCTCTCAGAGAAGGGACTCAAGATACGGGTCCATGATCAACAGTGATCGATGAATAACACCTGTCAAGAGGGCAATCTGAATTTACCGATTTGCCCGGAGTGTCCAGGTTCACTTACAATGGAGAAAAGTACAGACTGTGGTATCCGTGAATTCCTTTGGCGTCAGCCTGTCTGAACAGTACCTTGCGGTTCGTAAACAGTCCGTCAATATCTGTCAGCCTCTTGAGATAGAAGACTATCTGGTCCAACCGATGACAGATGCAAGTCCGCCGAAATGGCATCTTGCACACGTCACCTGGTTCTTTGAGACATTTATTCTCAAATCATTTGTGCCAGGATACAGACCCTTCAAACAGTCATATGAGGTATTGTTCAATTCCTATTACAATGGCGTTGGTAAACAGTTCCCACGGTCTCGACGTGGTACGTTGTCAAGGCCGACGGTATCCGAAGTGCTTCACTACCGCGAACATGTTGATGAAACCATGCTGGCTTTGCTCGACAGTGATGCAAGTGACGAGGTCGTATTCAAAATCACATTAGGTCTGCATCATGAACAGCAGCATCAGGAATTACTGTTTACGGACCTGAAATACAATTTTGGCAACAATCCCCTTGCTCCTTCCTACAATGGGTGTCAGACCCTGCCCGGAGGACATTCGGAACCATTGGCTTTTTCCGGGTATCAGGGTGGTGTTTACCAGATAGGGATTGATGCGGGGAATGAGTTTGCTTTTGATAACGAATCGCCAAGACACGATGTCCTGGTACGTGATTTCGCGTTGGCTGATCGCCTGGTGACTAATGGTGAGTTCCTGGAATTCATGATGGACGATGGCTATTCCAGACCGGAACTCTGGCTGTCTGATGCATGGACACTGCGACAGACACTGGGTGATGATGCATGGACCCATCCACTTTACTGGCGTTTACAAGGTGATGGATACGAGGAATATACTTTATCCGGTTTACAGACCGTGAATCCGGAACAGCCTGTATGCCATGTCAGTGCTTATGAAGCAGACGCTTATGCCCGTTGGAAGGGAATGCGTTTGCCAACGGAAATGGAGTGGGAAGTGGCAGTGCAAAAACAGGAGAAAACCGGAAACTTTGCCGAGAATGGATACTGCCATCCAATTCCTGCCACCGGCGCCGGAATGAATGAATTGTACGGTAATTTGTGGGAGTGGACACAAAGCAGTTATGCACCTTACCCGGGGTTCAAACCTTTTCCCGGGCAATTGGGTGAATACAATGGTAAATTCATGGCCAATCAACTGGTGTTGCGCGGTGGTTCCTGTGTAACACCGCAGTCACACATCCGCCCGAGTTACCGCAACTTTTTTTATGCCGGAGACAGGTGGCAGTTTTCCGGCATTCGGCTTGCGCATGACCAGGATTAATACTTTGCCGTCACTTTTTTTCCATGATCTGCCGATGCCGGCGGATGAGTCCCTGACGCATGTGCTGAATGGCTTGCGTGAGCCTCTCAAGACAATTTCCCCCAAGTATTTTTACGATGAACGTGGATCAGAATTGTTCATGGAAATCACCCGACAGCCGGAGTATTACCTGACAAGGACGGAGGTGAAGTTGCTGCAAAATTATGCTGCCGACATCAGCAGGGCGGTTGGCGAAAACTGTCTGCTCATTGAATATGGCAGCGGCAGCAGCAAAAAAGTACGAATTCTACTGGACAGCTTAAAACCTCGTGCGTATGCCCCTCTGGATATATCCAGGGATTTTCTGGCAGCGGCAGCCGCAACACTTGCAGCAGAGTTTCCCTGGCTTGAAGTCCACGCAACCTGTCTGGATTACACCAGGGAGTTCGAATTACCGTTTTCCATGGATGCCAGACGGATTGTTTTCTTCCCAGGTTCCAGCATTGGTAACTTCAATCGTCTGGATGCCAGTGCATTTCTGGGCAGAGTACGTAAATTGGTTGGTCCGGATGGTGGTCTGTTGATTGGCGTGGACCTCAAGAAAGACAAGGATGTCCTCAACGCTGCCTATAACGATGCCAATGGTGTTACGGAACAATTCAACCTGAATTTACTTTCCCACATCAACAATCGATTTTCCGCCGATTTCAACATCAATGCATTTTCACACGCAGCACAGTATGAACAGGATAACGGCTGTGTTGCTATGTATCTTGTCAGCCAGGCTGACCAGGAAGTGACTGTTTCCGGGACCTGCATTCCCTTTTCTATGGGTGAGAGAATTCATACGGAAAATTCCCATAAATACGGCAAAGAAGAATTCCTGGAGATGGCAGGAGATGCAGGATTTTCTGAACATTATTGTTGGGCTGATGAATCAAACTGGTTCGGCATCTTCTTTTTATACAGTGGAGCAGGTCATTAAAGGAAGAATTAAGATGACCCGGGCTGTGGTTCTTACCGGGCTGATGTCTGTTCTGAGTGTCAGTACGCCGCTGTTTGCCATTGAAACCGACCAGTTCAGTAATCGGTTGTTGCCGGTTCAGGATTCTGCTGAAATCCTGGACAGGCGAGTCAATGAGGTCATTGCCACAATCGCGGTAGACTGGCGGGGTAAGCCGGACCAGAGGCGCTTTGTAAAGAAGATTTACAAACAACTGGGTGGCTTTCACTGGGTGGACAAGCTTGAAAGGTGGGTCATGGAGTCGGATCAGATAGATCGCCTGGAGGTTCAGCGGCGGGATTCGATTTACGCTGGCCATCCTATCTGGAGTGTACGTGTTACCAGCTTTACTGGTGTGGGACCCAGCATCAGAGTTGATGATACTTTAATCGGCTCTGACAAGATCGGACACTTCTTTTCGCAGGGGCGCAAGTTTTATCACCGCTGGCTGCGCACAGGCAATGAGGCCAGGGCAGCACGCTGGTCAGCCTTGACCGAAAAGGCTATTTTTGGCCAGTTTTTTACCGGAAGTTACTCCAATGCAGACCTGGTGGCTAATTACGAGGGGCACCGGTTTTATCGCAGTCTGTTTGAAGACAATATTATTCCGGGGAAACCCGCCATACTCGTCTGGCAGGAGGAGCAATGGCATGTGCAGCGGCCATTTTCATGGACAGACCATATCAATGATCTGTGGGATGAGGCACTACACCCCAATCATTATGACAGATTACTGCGCCCTCACATGATTAAGCGTTTGAAAACTTTTTGCGACGAATACCGGTCCGAATCTGCCGCATACACGATTCAGAATGAGACTGCCTTGTTTTTACGTTATCAACATCTGGGGTTGCGCGATACCAGGGATATACGATTGTCCGCAATTTGCCATGAAGACGACCACACAGCTGACAATGTCTCTGAAGTGTCCAGTGTCGTCAGATAAGAATACCTGACCGGCAATGGTTTTTGTCCATGCACTGTCCATCGTGTGCCCGGGACTGCCGGCAATCAAGTCAGAGCCTTCCTACCGGATTGTTCTTCTTCGTAATACCTGAGGAGCTGCAGGAATTCTCCCGGATTTTTCAGGTATGTACCCGGTTCTCCACTCAGTAACCTCGTCAATGTAAATCTGGCGGCGGCAAACTTTTGAAAATGCGGTAGATATTCAAGTTCTGAAGCAGACAGGGGCCGATGTTCATGATAGCCGTTAATCAGAGCGTCGCGTTTTGCGTTGTCCAAACCCCCATTACCATCCTGACACCAGTCATTGATGCAAACCGCAATGTCCTGCACCAGAAAATCATGGCATGCGTGATAAAAATCCAGTATTCCCGTCAGTTCATCACCTTTGAACAGGACATTATCGCGAAACAGGTCGCCGTGGATGATGCCTTTGGGCAGTTCAAGGTCCTGCGCCAGTTCATATTCGTCTGCTACTTTTCGCAGCAGCAGCTTATCTGCATTTGCAATGTCAATTTCTCTCAGGGATTTTTCCATCCACTGGGAAGTGAAAGGATTTTCACGATTAAGGTCCTGTGTTGCCAGGGTAACATGCATGTTTGCCAGTGTTTTGCCAACCAGAAAACAGTGACCAGTACCAACCTCAGTCAGGTGTTTACCAGAAAGTCTTGGGAACAGTAACGCCGGTTTGCCGCAGAATATGGTCGTAGTCATGCCATCCATTGTCTGCCTGGGAGCAGCAACCGGTAAACCATAATAGAACAGGTGACGCATCACACCGTTGAAGAATGGCAGGTCATCAAAGGAGTAACCCTCAATGATGGTCAGTACGTAGACGCTGCGTTCGTCATTCAGGTTTACGGTAACAAAGTAGTTTGAGTTTTCTATGCCGTCCTCGATAGGTTCACAGGATTCAAGATCACCAATCTGGAACATGCGTAGATATCGCTCCAGAGAAGATATTGTGAATGTTGTAAATGCTGCCATTAATGAATGTTACTCGACTGGAACGATCAACGACTAAAAACGTTTATCGATTTCGGCAAATATAAAGGCAAAGACCTGCCAGGAATGATTGAATTAAACGTTCTGTTCACAGTAAGGTTCATATAGTCCATTCACGTGTGTGCTTGCAATGAAAGACAACTACCAGCTGGTGCTAATAGATGGTTCATCGTACCTGTTTAGAGCTTTCCATGCACTACCTCCGCTCGTCACTTCAGAGGGTCAGCCGACAGGTGCGGTAAAAGGCGTCATCAGCATGGTCCGCAAATTGATGGCTGACTTTCCGGAATCTCAGGTTGTTTGTGTATTTGATGCCAAAGGTAAGACCTTCCGTAATGATATCTACAGTGAATACAAGGCTAATCGGCCACCAATGCATGATGATCTGCGAAGTCAGATAGAACCCATCCATGAGATTATCCGGTTAATGGGTATTCCCTTGTTGGTGAAAGAAGGTGTCGAGGCGGATGATGTTATCGGCACCCTGGCGGTGAAGGCGGCCAATGCCGATATGGATGTACTGATCTCAACAGGCGATAAGGACATGGCGCAGTTGGTGAATACTCACATCACGTTGATTAACACGATGAACGATACGGTAATGGACGTTTCGGGGGTAAAAGATAAATTCGGGGTAAGCCCGGAACAGATAATCGATTATCTGGCTCTGGTGGGGGATACTTCAGATAACATCCCCGGTGTACCCAAATGCGGTCCCAAAACAGCGGTTAAATGGCTGGCAAATTATGGAACTCTGCAGGGAGTGATGGAAAATGCCGGGGAGATCAAAGGCAAGGTGGGTGAAAATCTGCGGGCGGTACTGCCGCAACTTCCCATGTCCTATACCTTGGCGACGATCAATCAGGATGTCCCGCTGGAACAATCTGTTGAGGACCTGGTACAGGCACAACCCGATCATGACGGTTTACTAAAGGTATTCCAGTCACTGGAATTCAAATCCTGGGTAGATGACCTGAGCGGCGAAGCAGCAGAAACTACCTCTGAAGCGACATACGAAACAATCTACACCGAAGCAGAACTGGAAGCCCTGGTAGATCGAATTGGCAAAACAGACCCGATTGCCATTCATATTGAAACCGCGGATAACGATTTCATCAATGGTATTCCGGTGGGGTTGTCGATTTGCTGTGAGCCAGGGGTTGCCGCCTATATTCCAACTGGTCACGACTATGAAGGGGCGCCGCCGCAACTGGCCGTTGATACTGTGCTGGAAAGGTTGAAACCTCTGCTGGAAGATCCTGAACGGGCAATCATCGGGCACGATCTGAAATATGCAAAGAGTGTCCTTGCAAGGTTCGGCGTTGACCTGCACATCCGATACGATACGATGCTCGAATCCTATGTGTTGAACTCCGTCGGTTCCCGACACAACCTGGCTGACCTGGCCAGAAAACACGCCGGCTTGAATGTCAGAGAGTATGAGGATGTAGCAGGTAAAGGCGCAAAAAAGATTTCATTCAATCGGCTGGACATCGTCAGTGCGGCCGGTTATGCCGCAGAAGTTGTTGCTGCGACACTTCAGGTACACCAGAGTCTGTGGCGGAAACTTTCTGCGGAACCTTCATTGATCAGTGTTTATGAAGAAATTGAGTTGCCACTGATTCCCATCCTGTCCAGGGTTGAAAGAAACGGTGTGCTCCTCGATTCCAATTTGCTGAAAATCCAGAGTTCTGAACTGGATAAACGAATGCAGGAACTGGAGCAGCAGGCTTATGAACTTGCCAATGAGAAATTCAACCTGGGGTCCCCCCGTCAGCTTCAGGAAATCTTCTTCAATAAACTGGGCTTCAAGGTAATAAAGAAGACACCCAAGGGGCAACCGTCCACCGCGGAACCAGTGCTTCAGGAACTGGCGCTTGATTATGATTTACCAAAGGTCATCCTGGAGCACCGCAGCCTGTCCAAGCTGAAATCAACCTATACGGATCAACTGCCGAAGCAGGTACAGACCTCTACAGGTCGGGTACATACATCATATCGACAGGCAGTAGCGGCAACCGGCAGGTTGTCCAGTATGGATCCGAACCTGCAGAATATCCCGATACGTACTGAAGAAGGTCGCCGAATCCGCAAGGCTTTTATAGCGCCTGACGGTTACGTGCTGATTGCAGCCGACTATTCGCAGATTGAACTTCGTATCATGGCGCATCTGTCCGGAGATCCGGGTTTGATAGATGCTTTCATCCATAAACTGGATATTCATCGTGCTACGGCGGCGGAGGTGTTCGGTGTTCCACTGGAAGACGTCAGGGAATATCAGCGGCGAAGTGCCAAGGCGATTAATTTTGGCTTGATTTACGGCATGTCCTCCTTCGGACTGGCCCAGCAATTAAACGTCAGCCGGGCCGCTGCCCAGGAATATATCGACCTGTACTTTAATCGTTATCCTGGAGTTCGGGATTTTATGGACAGGATTCGTGTACTGGCGGCAGAACAGGGATTTGTGGAAACCATCTTCGGCCGACGTCTTTATCTACCGGAAATCAACGCCAGTAATTTCCAGCGGCGTCAGGCAGCGGAGCGGACAGCCATCAACGCACCAATGCAGGGAAGCGCAGCGGATATTATCAAACGTGCGATGATAGCCGTTGAGGGCTGGCTGGATGACAGTGGACTGGATGCCAGGATGATTATGCAGGTACATGATGAACTGGTGCTGGAGGTGCGTGATGGTTTTCAGGATCAGGTCACCCAGGGGTTGGTGAGACATATGTCTTCCGCCGTGGAGTTGAAGATCCCTCTTGTAGTTGAAGCCGGTATTGGTGATGACTGGGATGCAGCACACTAAGTCTTAAACCGAAAAATGTAATCAAAAGTGGCTATCTGGAATGAGGTTCTGTAAAAAAATTAATTTTTATGGAACTTTGTGAAAAGGGACAAGTCTCAGAAAGTAAGAAATTTAAAGTTTGGTAGCAACTTCGGTGATTTCCCCCCCAAAGAACCGAAGCTCCGGGCTCTGACCACATCCTCCCCAATCTCGTGGTCAGAGCCTTTTTTATTCTCCTTCCAGCAAAGTATTGAGAATCCCATGTACGGCATCGATGCCAACAGGTCTGGTTGCAGAAAAGACCTGCGCGGAGACAGAATCGGGTAATTCCCGTCTGACTTTCAATAGCGTGGCTTGTTGTGCGCCTTTACTGAGCTTATCTGCTTTCGTCAACAGGATGTGTAACGGGACACCACTGGTTTGATTCCACTCTATCATCATCAGGTCGAATTCCTTGAGCGGATGCCGTATGTCTGACAACAAAATCAGGCCGGTTAAGGATTGTCGTTGTCTGAGATATGTATCCAGGTGTTTGTGCCACTGGATCTTGACTGCATCAGGTACCTTTGCGAAACCATAGCCAGGCAGGTCTACCAGCCGTGAATTATCTGTTAATCGGAAAAAATTGATCAGTTGGGTTCTGCCAGGTGTCCGGCTGACTCTGGCGAGTTTTTTCTGCCCTGTAATGATGTTGATAGCACTGGACTTTCCGGCATTCGAACGCCCGCAAAATGCTACTTCCGTTCCAACGTCCGGGGGACAGTTGCTGAATGTGTCCGCACTTTTAATAAAACGTGCCTGATGAAATGCAATCACGAAATTCTGTAAGCACCCTGATTAATTGATATATAATGCTGCGTCATTTTATCACTTCAGGGTGTAGACCGGGTATGAGGTTGTTTCAAAGTCTGTTGTTGGGAGCGCTGTTTTTCGTTGCGGCTGGTGAATCATTTGCAGAAGGTGATGCCGAACGCGGGAAAGCGCTGTCTACAACCTGTATGGCATGTCATGGACCAGACGGGAATAGTATCGTTGGGACTTTTCCGAATATAGCCGGGCAGAATGCAAAGTACTTCGTCAAGCAGATGCAGGACATGCAGACGAAGAAGAGGGATGCTCCGTTGATGATGGCCATGCAATACAACTTTGATCAACAGCAACTGGAAGATATTGCTGCCTGGTACAGTTCGCAAACTGCGAAAGTGGGTGCTGCAGACCCGGAATTGGTGGAACTGGGTGAGGTTATTTATCGCTCAGGTGTGAAACGGAAGCAAATTGCCGCCTGTACCGCATGTCATTCTCCCACAGGTCAGGGAAATGGACCTGCGGCTTTTCCGGCACTCAGCGGGCAATGGCCGGAGTACACGGAAGCGCAGTTAAAGGCTTTTCGATCCGGTGAACGAATCAATGATGGAGATGATCAGATGATGAAGATCTCAGCAATGGATTTGTCAGACCGGGAAATTGCTGCTGTTGCTTCCTATATTTACGGTCTGCATTGACAGTACTATTTTCCTGACCATCTGGTCTCATTAATCAGGTGAGACGAATCGGAGAACCAAGCAAATGAAGAAAGCGCCAATCCTGGGAATGATCCTCCTGTTGATACCCGGTGTGCTGTTTAGCGCACCTGCCTTATATGAAGAAGGTACGCATTATGTCGAGTTACAGATCCCCATCAGAACCAGGACTCCAGACAAGGTCGAGGTAACGGAGTTCTTCTCGTACGGTTGTCCCGCCTGTTTTCTGTTTGATGCCAAGATCAATGAATGGGCGTCTGGTCAGGATGATGATGTGGTTTTCAATCGAACACCGGCAACCTGGAACAGGGACTATCTGGTTTTTGCCCAGACTTACTACACGGCAGAAGTGATGGGTGTTCTTGATCAGGCACACACCGCACTGTTCAGGGCGATACACCTGCAGCAAAAGCAATTAAACGATCCACAGGAAATGGCCAGGTTTTTTTCCGAATTTGGTGTGGAACCCGTAGATTTTGCCAGGGTCTACAATTCCTTTGGTATCAGGGCAAGTGTGCAGCAGGCAGAAGCGAGAGGCCGGGGTTATCGATCTGCCTCCGTGCCGTCAATCATAGTCAATGGAAAGTATCGTATAGAAGGCGATATGGCGGGCGGTAATGACGAGATGCTTGAAGTTGCGGATTTCCTTGTCGCCCGGGAAAGATCTTTGATGTCGGAAGAGACCGAAATGGTGGATGAGGCGGCATCTGTGCCCTGATCGGGGGACAGTTTACTTAATGCAGTGTGCTATTCGGGGGACAGTTTAACTTAATGCAGTGTGTGCTATTCGGGGGACAGTTTACTTAATTCAGGGTGTTCGCAGATGGCTTTGGGGCATTCGTTTGCTCCAGCGTCTGCGCGTCCCTACGGGATTCCCTCGCCTCCCCCAAAGCCGTTCGGGAATTTAGCGCATATATACGATAAGTTATTGATATATAATGATTAATATATTTTAATAAAGTGGCAAATAAAGTCTGATTTTGTATATTAGAAATTAATTAAGGTATTTAACCAAATTGCCTCTTTGAAATTGATAGCACTAAAAATTGTGTGCACATTTCTCCCAGAGGTATATCCATGTTCTAGCGCAGTGGTCGCCCACCTGGTTGTCCAGGGGCACTTGCAGTGGTTCCCGTCAGGAAACAGCAACCCGGCGAACCCCAATGACAACGCGGGTATTGTGTTAAACTGGTAGGCAACAAAACCCTTTTAAGCAATATATTATGGATAGAAACCCATTCCAACCGGGCCGTGGGTGTATGCCGCCGCTCCTGGCCGGACGTGAGGAAGCACAAAATGACATCAATGAGATGCTGCAACAGCTTAGCGATTCATCTGCCGGAGCATCGCAAGACATAATCCTGTACGGGCCGCGAGGCTATGGCAAGACGGTGTTGCTGCAATGGGCGGAAAAGCGTTGTACTGCTGGCCTCGGGTACACGGTGCTCCGCATAACGCCTTCGGACTCCAGGACATTAAAGGATCAAGTGATGGATGAGATGGGAACTACTCAGGCACAGGTGACGACAGAAAGGTCAGGTTCCCTGGGTGTTAATCTTCTCAAGGCGATTGTAAAGCGCAGTGTAGTACAATCATCCCGGGCAGAACCCCTGGTCAGCTACCTGATAGAAAAGGCGAATGAGAAACCCCTGGTGCTGCTGGTTGATGAAGCGCACACTATGTCGAAAGAGTGGGGGCATGAACTGCTCAATGCCAGTCAGGGGGTGTGCGAGAAAGCACCTTTCTTGCTGGTGCTCGCGGGCACCCCCGGGCTTAGGGATTGTTTGGGTACCATGGATGCATCATTCTGGATCCGGTCTAAAAAAATACCCCTGGGTCGTCTTGATGAGTCGGCAGCCGCTGATGCCATTCAAACGCCCTTGCGCAAAGAACGCATATCACATGACCAGGATGTATTGGAAGAGGTGGTAGCTGCGAGCCATCAATACCCGTTCTTTATTCAACTTTGGGGTAAGGCGTTATGGAAAGCAGCAAAGAGAGTCGGGCGTGAACATATTGACCAGTCCTTACTGCCCGAGGCAGCGCGTGATTTTAACAAAGAAAAGGACATGTTATACCAAGACTACTACGCTGAGTTGATACGGGATAATATGGTGCCGGCGGCCTTGTTGATAGCCAAAGCATTCAAAGGCCAGGATAAGGTATCAAATATCGATTTACACAACATAGTGGCCGGGAAAGAGGTCTGGCCTTCCCCACCCGAAGAAGTCAAAGAGACTATCAGTAAAATGAGGCATTTGGGCTACATCTGGCAGGGCTCAGAGAAATCTGATTGGCAACCAGGCATCCCCAGCCTGATGGACCATGTAGAGACAGAGGAACAGAACCTGAAGCCGGACAATAGCGGTGAATTTGCTCCTGGAATGTAATGACCGGCATGTGGCACGAACACGGCCTTTTGCATCAATGGCGGATAATGTGAAATGCTTATTTGACACACTTCTCTGCCCAGGTTCCCTGCCTTTGTAACATATCCCGAAAATGTCGCACATGGTGTTGCGGCAGGTTGATCAAACTGAAAGTGTCACCGAATTCCGGCAATTCTATGGGATCTACTGGCTGACACATAGTTCCCAAGAATAATGGCAGTTAGTTTTAAATTACACCATAATTTCGGCTAATTTAAAACTAACCTCCAGGCCAGAGAAGTGGCTAAAATACCGTAATCTATTAATATGTATAGATATATACCTTTATATGGACGTGTATTTTGGCTTCCAAAATGCCAAAATATGCGCCAAAATCCCGAACGGCTAGGCCTCCCCAGCAAGCCTGTAGTCTTGTATCTTGCTCCTCCGACTCGGCGCTCCGACATTATGCTTCCGCAAATGAACACCCCAAAGCCATCTGCTGTTTGTCGGATATCGTGTTGTCTATATTTCCAGGAGATGCGTCAGGCTCTTGGGTTCGAGACCTTCAGATGTTGAACATGGCGATCTGCAATATGATAAGAAGAGCTTGCCCAAGTGATCGTCGATAGGTCTGTTATCCTTTCCTTTTGTTTGGCGTGCCAGACGCGAAACGGTATGAGGATGAAGGTTGAACGTAATCAATAAGGTGTAGTTTGGCGAGAATCGGGAGATTTAGTTTTGACACCTAACAGTGTTTGTAACGCCTCTGGCAGTGTTTTAACCTCATTCTCTGGAATACCACTGTAGTAACCGTGGGTCGGTTTTAACCAGTCGCAGCAATACAGCATGTTGAGCGTGCGGCGATGACGGTCCGTCTTGTTCTGGCCATGTCCATGCCAGGTATTGCCGTTGAAAATCAAGATGGAACCCGGGTCCATCGTGACTGGAATCGTTTCATGATCGAGTTCCACCGGTTTGTCCCATAGATGACTGTAGGGAACAATCGTTGTCGCGCCGACCTCCGGAGAGAACGCATCAATCGCCAGCAACGAGTTGGCCACCAGAGGTTGGCCCGGAATATACACCGGGTAAAGACTGCCGTCCCTGTGCAGGGACCGGATATCTTCCTGTGGTACCGCATCCTTGATGCCGGTACCCGAGATATTAATACCCCACCGGGACCCGTCCGGCACCAGAATACTCGTCATCACTGCCAACAATCCCGGATCCGTAACCAGATCATCGATATCCCGGCTTACTCGCAGGACATTTTTGATGTTAAGACCCGTTATTTTTTCGCCGTTGATGCCGGGTGCAACAATGGGCTGTAACAGTTTTTCGCTAAGCTCTCGAAGTTGTGCCACCCTGTTCTGGTCAACAAAATCTGGAATAATGGTATATCCCACTTCCCTGACTTCACTAATTGCAGCATCGATACCGTCAACGCTGATATTGATCGCTTCGCTCATGCCACCTCACCAAAATTTTCTGGTCTTAATCTTACTACAACTCTCTCCTGATAACCGCTATTCGGGTAACAGTTTACTTAATTCAGCTATTCGGGTAACAGTTTACTTAATGCAGGGTATTCGCAGATGGCTTTGAGGCATTCATTTGCGTAAGCTTCAGCGCATCCCTCCGGGATTCTCCCACTTCCCCCGCAAGCCTGTAGTCTTGCACCTCCAGCTCGGCGCTTCGACATTATGCTTACGCAAACGAACACCCCAAAGCCATCTGCTGTGGGTCGGACATAGTGTGTGTTCTTAAATCAGTAAACTGTCCCCCGATTAGCAGTCCACCGATTAGCAGTAGCTATCTTGGTACCAGGCGCCAATTCACTGCCAGATTTTCCATAGTAAACACTTACTTCTCTTTCAGCCCTTACCAGGTATGGGCCGTTTAAAGATAGCTTAGTTGTTAATTCTGATTCCCAGTGGCCAATTACACATCCATATTACCCAATATTGACGATAAACCTGACGACGGTCTGTTCTGTCAGAGCAGGGGTTGTTGTTGACAGGATATCAGTGAGAGAATAGTCAAAATAAACCAGCAAGTCTGTGGAAATCTGTGTATGAGTAGAAATAATAGAAATTTGCTGATCTTTCCCTTCTTCTGGTTGGGATCAGTTCTTTGCCTGCCACTCTGCCATGCACAGGAGCCAGAGGCGCCGTTAGTGCTGCAGGCACCGACCGGTGAGGGGCAGATGCTCGTGATGGCTGTCGGAGAAAGGTCATTCGGCGAGACGCTTATTGAAGATGTGCGCCTCAGCGTTGGCGTAGAAGATGGACTTCAGGTATTTAAGGCCTACCACCGTGGCCGGACGTACACTGCCCATGTCGCTCTTGACGGACCCATACGGCACCTTGCGTTTGATCCCAAACAAGGCCGGTTCCGTGAAATATTGTCTAGCGTGCGGATTGAACTTGAAGACTACGGTCAATTCGAGGAAGTTGTTCAAGCCGTTGGCGGTACCGGTGGCAAGGTATACGCACAGCTTGGCTTCGCCCATGTAAGGTTGCCGGATTCGGTTAATCCAGCAGAGGTCATCAGTTCGCTCGATTCTATGCCAGGTGTCAAAAGCGCACGCCTGCAATTGAGGGGGCCGATCTATGTTCCCATGTAGAGTCACCACATCGGCATTTATTGCCGGACTGCTTACATTGCTGCTGTCCGCCTGTGGTGGTGGTGGCGGCGGCGGCTCTGGTCCCCCTCCTCCACCGCCGGAACCGCCGGCCTCTGTTACCATAGAAGCCGGTTCACAAAGCGTGTCCGAATGGGATGATCGGACGCCTGTCGACATCACACTCAACCTGGACAGGACTGTAGCCGGATCTCTGACGGTCAGACTTGGCGCCACAGGCACGGCGACACCGGGTGGCGATTTTGACCTGGCTGACATGGAGATTGTCATTCCCGGTGGAAGCACCAGTGGCAAAACCACAATCACGCCAATTCGGGACTTTGAAGAAGAAGGCGACGAAAGCGTCACGATTAGCATTGATTCGGTGACTGGCAATGGGAATACAGGTGCAACCTCGTCGGTTAGCCTCGACCTGGTTGATCAGGGTGCTCTCTTCGCAGATTCCAAAGAAAATTTATACGCGGAACTCTTCGCCATTCTCATCACCTACGATATCACTGATGATAATATTTCGTTTTTAACCGGCGTATTGAACCGGGGCGCGGTATCGTCATCCGAGACAAGACTATCCCTCAGGATCTCTACTCACAGCGACTTCAGCGATCCTGAATTGACAAGTTCGGGCGAAGTTCGACCACTCGAACCCGGCGGCGACTTCATTTCTTACGTACATACCATCACAAGGGACCAACTTTCGGGACCTGGTAACTACTACACCCTTCTGATTGCTGAGGAAGTTGAGGAAGAAATTCCAGAGCGACGCTTCGGGAACTATGATGTCAGCGGATTCACTATTGGCTCTGACCGACTGGTGCGCACTACCTGTACAGACTTTGGAAGAAATTCCTCGCCCGGTCAGGAAGACCCACTACTGGCCGAACAGTGGCATCTTGAAAATACCGGCCAATCCGCCTATGCGAATACCGGTGGTGAAGCGGGAGAAGACCTTGGCATGAGCACCGCCCTGGACCAGGGGCCAACCGGTACCGGCGTGCAGGTGGCCGTTGTGGATACGGGCCTTGAAATATGTCATCCGGACCTGTCGGACAATGTTGAAGCTGGCGCCTCGTATAACTTCAACACCCGCATGAACTCTCGCACCGGCGCCATGTTTTGGGTAAATTCCATTGCATCGGACCCGTTTAATCCAGGCACATTGGGCGACCACGGCACCAGCGTTGCGGGCATCATCGCGGCATCTGCGAACAATGGTATTGGTGGACGCGGTGTGGCCCCTACGGCTAGACTTCGAGGGTATAATTTTTTGAACGACATCCAATTTTCATCAGCACATTTTGATTCTCTGGGTGCGAGTGACCAAAATCCGGATTCAACCGATGCTCACATCTTCAATATGAGCTATGGAAGGTTAGGCAGCGAATCCAATGCCGACCTGGACTTGAGAGCCGTACTGCGTAATGGCGTGACCAATCTACGCTCGAATCGCGGCGCGATCTATGTCAAGTCCGCAGGTAACGCGTTCAATGCATGCAGTTCGCTAGTGCGTTACGACGCCGGGACAGATTACAACGTTAACCGTGAAATCGGATGCGTCTCCAGCAATGGGGACCCGACCCAAAATCTCCCCTATGTGCTTGCCATTGGTGGCTTCAGTGCCAACGGCAAGCGATCGAGCTACTCATCAACCGGAGCGAATCTTTGGGTCAGCGCACCTGCAGGTCAATACGGTCGCGAGAATCCGGCCATTATTACTACCGACCAGATGGAAAGTGATCGCGGATATGATGCCTCTTCAGGTGTTGGCCTGTCCCTTGTCGCCACTGAAAACCCGCATGGAGACTACGTGAGCACGTTCAATGGCACATCGTCGGCGGCGCCCAATACCTCTGGCGCCATCGCCCTGCTGCTTGAAGCCGCGCCCGAGCTTACCTGGCGTGATGTCAAATATATTCTTGCTAAAACGGCACGCCAGATTGACCCGGACATCCCTCCGGTACGGATTGCGTTCGGCGGTGAGGCGGCCGTCCTGCGGCATGGGTGGATCACCAATGCCGCAGGATATCACTACCACAACTGGTATGGTTTTGGCGCTGTGGCCGTGGATGAGGCACTGGCTCTGGCAGGCACCCATACACCGGATAGCCTCGGTGCTTTCACCGAAACCGAGTCGTTTCAGCAAACTGAGTCCGCAAGCATTCCAGATAATAATGGCCTGGGTGTGACACAGACGCTCAATATCGATGAGTTGAGTGAAAGCGCCACTATCGAATCGGTACGACTGCACATCTCGGTGACGCATCCGTTCACCAATGACCTCGGTGTCTATCTTATTTCACCATCCGGCACCGAGAGCATCCTGAATCCGGTATTCAACGAAATACTGGTTGATAACGAGGATCTCGATTGGAACCTGCTCAGTAATGCCTTCTATGGCGAATCACCACAGGGTGAGTGGAAACTGAAAGTGATTGACGCGGCGCCCGGCGATTCCGGGACGCTCGATTCCTGGTCGCTTAAGTTTTATCTCGGCGAGCATCCAGCAAGTTAGTCCACAAAAAACCAGCAAGTCAGTGGAAGTCTGTGTATGAGCAGGAGTCAAAGAAAATCGTCATACCGGCTCATTATAGTTTGAATCAGTCTATGTATTTGGTAGAATTCGATATGGCGACCCGGCGGACATTCAGTGTTTATCCCATCTCACTCCGATGCCCCCTGCCGGGCACTTCTCGCCATAATCCATATCCATCCAAATCACGATATCGGCACATGCCCGATGGAGAATGTAATGGCGAAAATATTTAAAGACCCATCACGAACTTTCAGTGAATACCTGTTGATTCCGAGGTTGACCCGTAAGGGGCAGCGACCGGAGAGAGTGGATCTGTCAACTCCCTTATCCGCGATTGAGCAGAACCGGCTTCCACGTTTTAAGGTCAATATTCCAGTCGTCTCAGCGTGCATGCAGTCGGTCAGTGGTACACGCCTGTCGATTGCCCTGGCCAGACAGGGCGGCCTTGGTTTTATCTATTGTTCCCAACCCATAGAAGAGCAGGTGGATATGGTACGGCAGGTAAAGGCGCATAAGGCGGGTTTTGTCACCAGCGATTCCAATATCACAGAAGAGACTACTTTGCGAGAGGTGATTGCCTTGATGGAACGAACCGGACATTCCACCGTTCCGGTGACCAGTGACGGCAGCGCAAACGGTAAATTGAAGGGGTTGATTACAGACCAGGACTTCTGGGAATTTGAAGATGACCTGGATAACAAGGTCAAGCAACACATGACGCCTGTAAAGGATGTTATTTATGGTGAGGACGGGATTTCTCTACGGGAAGCCAATAAATCGCTGCACCGTCATAAAAAGGACTGCCTGCCCATACTGGACCGTTCAGGCAATCTGATTGCACTGGTGTTCAAAAAAGACTACGTGGATCATCAACGGCATCCACTGGAATTGCTGGATGACTCCAAGCGTCTGTGTGTTGGTGCGGCAGTCAACACATATGATTTTGTTGATCGGGTACCAGCGTTGATCTCCGCGGGCGCCGATGTATTGTGTTTCGATTCTTCCGATGGTTTCAACGAATATCAGATGGAAGGGTTGCAATGGATCAGGAAACATTTTGGTAATGAGATTGTACTGGGAGGGGGGAATGTGATCTCCGCGGAGGGATTTGATTATCTTGTGAATAATGAACTGGTGGATTTTGTCAAAGTCGGCATTGGGGGAGGGTCCATCTGCATCACGCGTGAACAGAAAGGAATCGGGCGCGGCCAGGCGTCGGCATTGCTTGAAATTGTTGAACGCCGTGATGCCTGGTTTAATGAAACCGGACGGTACATTCCGATTTGCTCAGATGGTGGACTGGCTATTGATACCCAGATTATCGTCGCCCTGGCCATGGGGGCAGACTTTGTCATGATGGGCCGGTACTTTGCCATGACAGATGAAAGCCCAACGCCAAAAACCACAATCAATGGCCAGATGTATAAGCCCTATTGGGGGGAAGGCACCAGGCGTGCCCGGAACTGGCAACGGTACAACGAAAGTGTGGAATCCCGGAAGATGATGTTTGAAGAGGGTGTCGACGCTTACGTCCCCCTGGTCGGACCGTTATCCGAAGTACTTGAGACAACCCTGGACAAGTTACGCAGTACGATGGTGAATGTCGGTTCCGACTCACTCCCGGAATTCCGGGAACAGTCAATCCTGACCATGGTCTCTGAACAATCGGTGATTGAGGCAGGGACTTCCAACGTGTTTCAGTTCTCACACAATCGGAGTCTGGAGCCCCCTGAATGGGGTAATCCCGGTTAGAAGTTCTCCATTTGTGAGTTACAATTGCGCCTCCTTGCAGGTTGAGAGATTTCTAAAGTGTTACAGTCAGGTTGTACATTCATGAGAATTTTTGTAGCGGCTTTATTATTGTCCGGGTTTCCTATGGGCGCTTACGCAGATGGGGATGAGGGGATAACAGACCGCATCAGAAAAGCAGGCAACGTTTGCATCAAGGGTATTGAGTGCGTTCAGGCTGCCACACCCATTGAGTCTGTCGGAGAAAACATAGGTAATCAGTCTGCTACTGCAATGGAATCTGTCGAGGAAGATATCGGCGATCAGTCTGCTACTGCTATGGAATCTGTCGAGGAAGAAATCGGCGATCAGACTGCTGCTGAAGGGGGTCCTGTCATTGAAAATATTCCTGATCAGTCTGCTGTTGCCGTAGAGCCTGTCTCCGAAAGTATTCCAGATCAGTCTGCTGCTGCATCACCCGTCGCTGAAGGCATGGATCTTGTGAAAGAGAATTACGCAAAAACCTGCGGCATCTGCCATGATGCTGGTGTTGCCAATGCACCTAAATTCGGCGATGCGGAACAATGGGCATCCAGAATCATCAAGGGTAAGGACAGACTGTACATGAGTTCCATCATCGGAATGCCACCGGCCATGCCAGCCAGGGGCATGTGTTTCAGTTGCTCCGACGACGATTTGAAAGCACTGGTGGACTATATGGTGGAAGCGGCCACTGTAACGCCCTAAATCATGCCGGCAGTCTGATAACGATCCAGTTTCCTGAATCCCAGTGCCTCCGTCAGATGCATCGTGGAAATGGATACCTGTCCGTCTATGTCCGCAATGGTACGGGCAACCTTGAGAATCTTGTAATACCCTCGAGCGGACAAGCCCAGGGTCAGCATGGCTGTGTCGAGCAGTTTCTGGTCATGATCCTCAAGAGTACAGTGCTCTTCTATATCCCTGTTGGAGAGTTCGGAATTGAGCTTATGGCTTCTCGCCATCATTATTGAGTGTGCGGTGTTCACTTGTTTTAAAGCCTGATCGTGTTCTTCGTCTTTGGGTGCAAATCGCGGGTCTGACAGAGTTCCCGATGGCAGGGAGGGCACATCGATGTGTATATCAATACGGTCCAGTAAAGGTCCGGACACCTTTGAACGATACCTCAATATTTTGTCATTTGTGCATTCGCAGCGATTTGTGTTATCTCCGTAGTAACCACAGGGGCATGGATTCATGGCCGCGACGAGTTGGAAATTAGCAGGAAAACTGACTTGATGATGAGCCCGGCTGATAATGATTTTTCCTGACTCCAGGGGTTCTCTCAGGACTTCCAATACATGCCGGGGGAATTCCGGTAATTCATCCAGGAACAGAACACCATTATGAGCCAGGGAGATTTCACCAGGTTTAGGGGGATTCCCGCCACCCACAAGCGCTACGGCAGATATTGTATGGTGTGGTGTTCTGAATGGCCGGCAACCGAATGCTTCATTATCGAAAGAATACTTGGATACAGATTGAATCGAAGCTGTAGCCAGGGATTGATCGATGGACATAGGAGGAACCAGGGAAGGCAGCCGGCTCGCCAGCATGGTTTTTCCGCTTCCTGGCGGACCAACAAAAATAATATTATGCCCGCCTGCGGCAGCAATAGTGAGTGCCCGCTTTGCCAAAAGTTGACCCCGAATGTCGGACAGTTCCATGCGGATGGTTTGTCCTTTCAGTCCTGTTGATGGCTGTAACGGCTGGAGATTGGTTTCTTCTTTAAGGTGTCTGACGATCTCACTGAGGCTGTCCGCTCTGTAGACATTATCGGGTTCTACCAGAGCAGCTTCCTGACCATTGATGGTTGGGACGACAAGATTTTGTTCTGAGGCAAGATTCTGTATGGTGGCCGGCAGGATACCGTTGACGAACCGGATATCGCCATTGAGTGCCAGTTCACCAAGGAATACATAGCGACTGATACTGTCCACGGGTACGATTTCCATAGCTGCCAGAATGCTGATGGCGATGGCAACATCGTATCGTCCACCGCTCTTGGGTAGGTCCGCGGGGCTCAGATTGATGGTCACTCGTTTGTTGGGCATCGAATAACCGGTGTTGATGATCGCGGATTTAACCCTGTCCTTGCTTTCCTTCACCGCAGTTTCCGGTAATCCCACGATAACGACCTGGGGCAGCCCGGTCGATATATCCGCTTCGACGGTAATCAATGGCGCCTGTATGCCAATGGCCGCGCGGGAATAGGTTTTTGCAACTGTCATGGTCATGGTGCGTTGAAAACTGCATGGCACTCTGACATAACCGTTAATCACTTGATGTAGGCTTATATCGCCTGCTATTGTCAGTGATCTCCCTGATTTAAATGCACCTGTATAGTGCATTTGTGATTGAGGAAAGTGCAGAGACGGAGCGTCAAGAATGTGTAATAATGGCCTGCATAACTTAACTCATTGATTTTTGAATTAATTTATAACTTGGCACGGTCGATGCTCTGAGTTTGTGGCCTGACGTAAACGATAGTTGTTTGTACATCAGAGGAAAAACTTTTTCTGAGTTTCAATGAGATAGACGGAAGTAGACATAAGAACCCGACGTTTGAATTTGCATACTCAAATATTGTGGTGGAAATATCTTTGGCCTCAAAATGGTTTTTAGGGTACCAAAGAGATTGTATTTTCGATAAATTGGGGTAATGGGATAATCCTGGAGAAGGAGACATAAATGAAATTAGTCACGGCAATTATCAAGCCATTCAAACTTGATGATGTAAGGGAAGCGCTCTCGGACATTTCTGTCCAGGGGATGACAGTAACGGAAGTGAAGGGTTTTGGCCGCCAGAAGGGGCATACTGAACTTTACCGGGGTGCGGAGTATGTGGTTGATTTCCTGCCTAAAGTAAAGATTGAGGTGGCCATAGGTGACGAAAACCTGGATGGCGTTATCGAGGCAATATCCAATATCGCCAATACCGGTAAGGTAGGAGACGGCAAGATTTTTGTAACGCCACTCGACGATGTCGTGCGTATCCGGACTGGGGAAACCGGCAACGAAGCGGTTTAACAGGTTTCTTGAAATCATGAAGGGTACGCATGTGCCCTTCAATTCCTATTGATTGCTATCATGCGAGATTCGCCCCAAAAATCAAACCAGACTCGCCCTCGCTACGGTCGCAGTTCTCGGACAGCCTCCTGGTTGATCAGAAAGCGCGTCATACCCATTCCTTTAGATGGGGGAGGATGTAAAGTTCTGTAAAGGGTTACTGTAGTTTAATTCTTCATCTTCTTTGTCGAACTTGTCAGATGGAATATCAAAGCACCCGAGGTAAAGTATCTGGATTGAATTTCAAAGAGGCTGTCATGATGGGTCTTGCCCTGGATGGCGGTCTTCTGGTTCCTCAATCCATACCTGATGTGTCAAATCAGTTGTTAAACTGGAGGGGCCTGGACTATCAGGACCTGGCATTTGCCATCATGCGGCTTTACATGAATGACATTGCTGACGATGTCCTGAAATCGTTAATCAACAAGAGTTATGCAACCTTCGATGATCCGCTTGTAACACCGGTCAATCCCGTCGGAGACATTCATGTTCTGGAACTCTTCCATGGCCCGACGCTGGCGTTTAAAGATGTGGCACTGCAGTTTCTGGGTAATTTGTTCGAAGTCATCCTTGAGGATGAAGACAGTCATTTGAATATTCTGGGTGCTACCAGTGGGGATACTGGGAGTGCCGCGATTGCCGGTGTCAGGGGCAAGGACCGTATCAAGATCTTTATTCTCTATCCGGAGGGTAAAACCAGTCTGCTACAGGAGCGGCAGATGACAACCGTTCTGGACGACAATATTCACAACATTGCCCTGCAGGGAAGTTTTGACGACTGTCAGACGCTGATGAAGTCCGTATTTTCCGACCTCGATTTTAAACGGAAGAATCGACTGGGTGCGGTAAACTCGGTTAACTGGGCCAGGGTACTGGCTCAGATTGTCTACTATTTTCATGCCTGGTATCAGCTTGGATGTCCGGAGAAATTCAATGTTTCTGTACCCACTGGGAACTTTGGCAATATTTTTTCCGGGTTTGTTGCAAAACGAATGGGTTTGCCAATCCACCGGTTGATACTGGCTACCAACAGTAATGATATTCTCGCCCGGTTCTTCAATTCCGGTCGATACAGGCCGGGGGATGTACAGTTCAGCGAAAGCCCTGCCATGGACATTCAGGTCGCGAGCAACTTTGAACGCTATCTGTTTTACAAACTGGGCCAGTCCGGGTCCAGGGTTACGGAATTCATGGACGAATTTGTGCGAAAAAGGTCGGTTAAGATCAACTACAACACCCGAAAACTGGATGCAGACTTTATTACAGCATCCGCAACCGATGAAGAGACCATAAAAACAATCAAAAAGTACCATGAACAATATGATTATCTGGTTGATCCCCACACAGCGGTTGGTATTCATGTGGGTACGGCATTGCATACTGACAACATTCCATTATTGTGTCTGTCTACGGCTTATCCTGCAAAATTCGAAAAAGCCATGAACCTGGCGCTGCCTGGAGTAGAAGTGACTCATCCTGCGTTGGCAGGCTTATTGGACCTGCCGGAACGTAAAGAGATCATGGGCTATCGCCACAGTAAGGGCATGCCGGTTGATGAGGCGGCGGTCAGACAATATCTGGTTGAGCATACATGACAACTGTCGGTATGACCTGGGAGGCTGTCCGAGAACAGGCTGACCTACTGCGGACAAGCCTGATTGGCCATATTTTCCGCTTATTTTCGTTTAATATGTACAATATTTGCCTCAAATAACCAAAAAATATGACTCAATCAGTCTCGCCCTCGCTACGGTCGCAGTTCTCGGACAGCCTCCTAGAAGGTGCGCCTTACATACCTGCCCTCGAATGACGGAATTTTGCGGCGCGATGGTGATAAAGTTCCGGGGCATCAAGCTGGATAATCAATGATCGTGCCGACAGCGTCCTTGAGGTCACGAACGTGATCAATGGTTACGTCCGCTGAGGTCATTCCCGGGTCGCGTTGTCCATTGTTTATCCAGATGGTATGCAGGCCAAGATTGTTGGCAGCGTCAATATCCAACACCGGATTATCACCGACATAGATCATTTCATCGGGTGAAACCTGCGTATAGGACATAGCATGTTCAAATAAGTCGGGTGCCGGTTTGGGAGCACCAACCTGTTCCGCCGAGAACGAAAAGGAAAAGTAAGGCCGAAGTCCAAGTCGATCTATATCCGCATTACCATTGGTTAATGCACCAAGAACGAATCGGTCAGATAGCTCTATAATTGCTTCCATGGCGCCTTCATGGAATTCAATTTCATTTCTGGCCGCAAGGAAGACTTCCATGGCTTCATTGGAGAGGTGAGCAGCATCGGTCTTGCCAATGCCACTCAGTAGCATCGCTCTCTCTATGATGCACCGCCTTAATGCGGTGATTCGATGGAGGAGTTCCGGCATCTCTTCCAGCACCTCTTCCCTGAGAGACCGCATTGTGGCCACGGTGTATTTCATTTCCGACAGGTTGGCAGTAAGCCATTCGTCAAGCCGGGTCTCTGCCTGCTCAATAACAGGCTTTACTTCCCATAGGGTATCATCCAGATCAAAGCCTATGACCTTGATCACTTCCGGTTTCTGTCTGACGGTTGTATTTGGGGCTCTTGTATTACGGGCTCTTGTTTTCTGGGCTCTTGTTTTCTGGACTCTTGTTTTTTGGACCTTGGATGTGCCTTGTCATAAACATCAGCCAAATGCTGGAAATCAAGGTGTGTGTAGATCTGCGTTGTACTGATATCGGCATGTCCCAACAGTTCCTGTACGGCTCTCAGATCCCCGGAAGATTCCAGCAGGTGGCTGGCAAATGAATGGCGCAGCATGTGCGGGTGGACGTTACCCGAGACATGCTGATGACGTGTCCAGTGTCGAATACGGGTCTGGACATTCCGGGGGCTGATGCGAGTCCCGCGTTCACTGATGAACAGGGCCGAAGGGTCAGGGTTGGATCTGCATTTATTGGGTATTTCCCTGCGAATGTCCAGCCACGCTGCCAGTGCATCTTCAGCTTTTGAGCCAACAGGCAATACACGTTCCTTGTCGCCCTTGCCCCTGACTTTGATGTTGCCTTCTTCAATATTGAAGTCGTCAATGTCTGCACCTACCAGTTCAGCAAGTCGCAGACCGGAGGAATAGAACAATTCCAGTATTGCCTTGTCCCGGATGCCATGCCATTTTGAACTTGTCATATCCAGTAGTTGATTCACCTGGTCCGTATCCAGGGTACCCGGAAGTTTCCGTGGCGATTTTGGTGCTGATAGCCCCTGTGCCGGATTGTGCTTCACCAATCCCTCACGGTTCAGAAAATTGTAAAAAGTACGGACAGAGGAGAGACAGCGCTGTAGTGACCGTCCCGATAACCCCAGACGACGTCCGGATGCGAGATATTGTCGAAGATGGTGTGGTGCAAGCCGCTCCCAGTCTTCTATATCCTTCTGCTCACAGAAGCCTGCCAGTGATCTGATATCTCTGGCATAAGCCTTTACAGTATTGGGTGAGAGATTCCTTTCATATTCCAGGTGTCGAAGGAAATCGTGCAGCCATGTTTGTTGATTCTCAGCCGCTTTGTGCATTTCGATGGTTACGATTTAAGGTGTTTTGGCAGTAACAGCGCCAGTATATCTGCAAGAAAGTCGATGAATATGGTGCCATGTGATGGTTTAAAGTAATCCAGTTTGTTGTTGCCAATAGCCAGCAGGGCAATCAGTTTGTCGGTGCGGATGGTGAGAACCGCTGCTGACCTTACCTTGTTGCTGGCGTGTCGGAACAGATAATCCAGCTCTGCCGGTCTGAGGCTACCCAGAGTTGGTTTCTTCGACCGCATCAGTGCTCCTATATGTTCCTGGGCACTGTCTTCGGTAACGACGATGGTGCAGTGGTTTATTTCTTCTGGTTTGGAATCAAATAAAATCAAGCTGTATGCCGAGCAGTCGAAATCCATGGTCAGACAATTTTCTATCGCATTGAAAAAAGTGTCCCTGTCTTTGCTTGCCAGCAAGCCCAATAGCAGCGAACGGCATTTTTCAAAAGTAGCATTGTTTTTTTCGGCGATTTCAATCAGCTCATTGAGTTTCAGCCGGGATCTGATGTTCTTTTCCCGCAGTACCCTGACCTGTCGTTCCACCAGAGAGATAGACTTGCTGTCATCCTGCCTGATAGCCATCTTCTGCAGTAATTGATCCCGGTTCTGGAAAAAGTCCGGATGTTGCTCCAGATAATCGGCGATGTGCTCCGGACTGAGCAGGATGCTGTTATCATTTTGCTCACTCATGCAGGAAACCTCCCTTCGTATACTCGACAGGTAGACCCCGTCATGAATATGTCGGAATCCTTCCCGGCCCATTTGATCTGTAAATTGCCTCCAGGCAGATTGACCTTGACGTCTGCATCGAGAAGTCCCTGCAATCTGCCTGCAACCACTGACGCACAAGCCCCGGTACCGCAGGCTCTTGTTTCTCCAACACCACGTTCAAAAACCCTGAGAGCGATTTCATGGGTTGAAATGACTTGCATAAATCCGACATTGACACGCTCGGGAAATCGCTCGTGTGTTTCGATTAATGACCCCAGTTTCTTCACCGGTGCAGTAGAAATGTTGTCGACACTGATGACAGCATGGGGATTACCGACATTGACGACAGTCATCCTGATGGATTCTTCCGTTCCATGCCGGTTGGCGGAACAGTCTATCCCTGTTGCATGGATGTGGTCTTCCACGAGTGGAATGGCGAGATCATAGGTGACGCAGGCGCGGTCTGCCAGAAATGGAATGTTTTCCGGCTCTAGTCTGGGACTGCCCATATTAACGGTGATATTACCGTTATTTTCAAAACTGCAATGGATGCAACCCGTGTTGGTTTCCAGTGTAAGTTGTTTTTTGGTCGTCAGACCACGGTCACGGACGAATCGTGCAAGACAACGTACACCGTTACCGCATTGACCCACTTCGAAACCATCAGCATTATAGATTCGATAGTGAAAATCAGCATCGGGATTGAGTGGAGGTCCTACGGTAAGTAACTGATCAAAACCGATTCCCTGTCGACGGTCTGCCAATTGGCGAATTTTGTTTTCACTTAATCTGAAGTTTTGAGTTACCAGATCAAGAAGCACAAAGTCGTTACCGAGTGCGTGCATTTTGGTAAATCTTAATAGCATGTTGTTAGATTACTTGAGCGTTTTACGATTGCAAGTCTGGTCCTCATCCTGGTCCAACTCGGGCAGGATTGATTCCAGTGCCAACTGATCCTCCATGGTTTCTCGACGGCGAACACAATAATGACGGTCGCCGGAAACCAGAACTTCGGCGGCCCTGTTTCTGGAATTGTAATTGGAACTCATGACAAAACCATAAGCCCCTGCGGTATGAATCGCGATAAGGTCACCGGCTTGAACTGCAAGGTCCCTGTCTTTTGCCAGGAAGTCACCGGTTTCGCACACAGGGCCGACAATGGACCAGGTTTTTTTACCGGCACGATGTTTAACTTCACTGACTTTCTGCCAGGACTGGTATAACGCAGGTCTGATCAGATCGTTCATAGCCGCGTCTACAATGGCAAAATTGCGGTCTTCGTTACTTTTCAGCAACAGGACTTCGGACAGTAATATACCGGCGTTGGCAATAATGAATCGTCCTGGCTCAAACATGAGCTTTTGTGGGTGGTTGCCCAGCTTCTGCAGGATCGCATTGGCATAGGTATCTGTGGAGATGGGGATTTCATCCCTGTACCGGACACCCAGACCACCTCCCAGATCTATATGCCCGATCTCGATACCCATGCGCGTCAGTTCATCCACCAGTTCCAACACCTTGTCCATGGTATCGATGACAGGGGCAATTTCTGTAATCTGGGAGCCGATGTGGCAGTCAATCCCGACAACTTGAAGGTTAGCTGACTGATGCGCTTTCTCATAGAGTTTCAATGCAGTGTCCGGGGTTACACCAAATTTGTTTTCCCGGAGACCCGTTGCGATGTAAGGATGGGATCCTGCGTCAATATCAGGATTGACCCTGATGGAGACAGGGGCAATATGATTGGTTTGTGCAGCAATGGATTCCAACAGATCCAGTTCAGTGTCAGATTCGATATTGAAACAGGCAATGCCTGCCATAAGGGCATCCTGTAATTCCCGTTTTGTTTTTCCGACACCCGAAAACACGACTTTTGAGGGGTCACCGCCTGCTCTCAGTACGCGTTGTAACTCACCACCAGAGACAATATCAAAACCGGCGCCGGCGCTTGCCAACAGGTTCAGAATAGCAATGTTGGAATTTGCCTTGACTGAATAACACACCTGGTGTGGATGATGCTCGAATGCCAGATCGAATTCACGGTATGCATTTTCAATGGCGGAACGACTGTAGACGTAAGCAGGCGTCCCGTATTGGCTGGCGATCCGGGACAGTGGAACGTCTTCAGCGTGAAGTTCTCCATTGCGGAAAGAGAAGCTAGAGGAGTTCTTCTTCACGATCGGCAGCCGTGTATTCTTTAGAAACATTGGTCTCTTCTTCGTCCGGCAAAAACAACGGCCCCTTCTGGCCACAGGCAGTCATGAGCAGAATCAACATGAATGCCGGCAGATACTTCATCGTCGTAATGTCTGGAGGAAAGTCGTACAGTATACTGCGTGTTAGAAACAATCAAATTGAGCAGGAGAGGATACTGTGCAGGATGCTGAATTTCACGCACTTGTGGACGCGCTTTTTTACGACCTGGAAGACGAAATAGACAATCTGGAACGGGATGTGGAAATTGATTCCGAGGAAGGTGTTCTCAACATTGTATTCCCCAACGGAACGACCATTGTGGTCAGTCGCCAGATTGGTAATCACGAGGTCTGGATAGCGGCTAAATCAGGTGGCTATCACCTGTCCAGGGAAGAAAACGACTGGCGTTGCAAAAAGACGGGAGAAACCCTGATGACATTAGTGAATCGCGTTATCAGTGAGCAACTGTATACTTGAATCCATCGTTCTGCTGGGCTAGAGTGGCAATTATTCGGTTTCCTGCCGTGACAGCCTAAGCGTATTGGTCTTCCACCGCACGAGCCACGTGGAGTAATATACTCCTGCAGCAGATTTTGGAACATGTTATAGGTTGAGACTGACTGAAGAAGTCATACTACTCTTGCTGAACGATGAGAGCGGTTACCTTGAACAGGTTGCAGGTTGGAATCTCTCCTGTGTTCTTGCCGTTTGTTATCCTTGGGTTCCACTCGGATAATGGTTCCGAATACGTCAATAAAACAGTTACAAGATAGCGCCAGCTATCGCCCGCTTTGGCTAAACTGCTCAAAAAACTGCACGTAGAGTTCACTAAATCAAGGGCAAGGCACAGCAACGATAATGCCTTGGTGGAAAGTAAAAACGGCCATGTTATCGGGAAACAGTTTGGTCATGCGCATATTCCACAACACTATGCCGACCAGGTGGATGTGTTTAACAAGTGTTATTTGAATGCCCATATCAACTATCACAGGCCTTGCTTATTCCCAGTCACCATCACTGATGCCAAAGGCAAAGAAAGGAAGATATATCCATACGATGAGATGATGACACCCTGAGCAAGCGAAAGCTTGCGCTTGTATATGAAAAATTCAAATCACTGCCCAACGTCAAGGATTATTTGAAGCCTGGGATAGACTTTGAAATACTCGATAAGGCCGCCTACGCAATGAGTGATAATGATTCGGCTGGGCTGTTACAGTAAGCCCTTAATAGACTTTTTTACCAAAATCGAACAAGAGAGGATTGCCCTTAATTCAAGCAACTGGATACCTTCGTTCAGAGCCATTTTAGTATTGGAATATACTGTGTCTGTGCTGTTGGTGGCGTGCTCACTTGCAATGTGGTTTTGAATCACTTTCCCGGAGTGTTGGTTCTGAACTGCTCACGCTTGAACCAGGCGTCGATCCCCAGTGCGACGAATACGACCCCATATTCGATAACCAACACCCAGGTTGGTTGCTGGAATGGATCCGAATTGAAGTCACCCAGATTGATCGCCGTGATGTAGGCAAGAAGGACAGCGACAGACGAAGTCCAAATCCAGAACGAAGGGTAGAGCACCGCGAACGGCAGCAGCCAAATCAGATACCAGGGATTGACTACCGGTGCGATCAGCAGAAACAAGCCAAGAATCACATCTCCCCTTGGTATTGAACAGGATCCGCTATTCCAGTACTTGACCAGGTAGTAGAAAAGAAAGCTCAAATAGGCGAGCCCAAGTATCACCTTCGTTGCAAGTGGCGTTATCAAATTCGACAACAGGCTGTAAACACTTGCGTTGAATTCCCACTCACGCGCAAAAGTGAACAATGAAGTGAAATCGCTGCTTCCGTGAACCAGGAAAGGCAGGTAAAGCGCGGTAAGGACGATCAAAAAGACGATCCATCCCTTGAGGTTTGTGCGGACCAGCACAAAAGGCGCCAGCAATAGCGCGAATACCTTTGCTCCAACTGCCAGGGCCAGAAATGAACAACCCAGAATGAGGCGGTGGCGATACACAAAAACCAGGGCGGCAAACAGGAACAGAACGCCAATGATATCCGGATGAGCTGAAAAAGCGGTTTCCTTTATCGTTAATGGACACCAGGCATACGCGAATATATATTTCAGGTCAGCTACTTTGGTGAGCATCCAGATAAGCAGCAAGTCAATACCGATCAGCAATATCTGCAGTGGTAACAGCGAGCCCGGTTGCAGCAGGTGGCTGAGTGCAAACAGGTACTGATTTGTCGGGCCATAGATGGTCGGCAGGTTGGGATTGTTGATCCCGTTCAGCAGTTGCTGTGCAAAGGTCGGCAAGTTCTCCTCGCCGAAGAAGTGCGATGGCACAAAGCCATAGGGGGTGCCAGACTCCACGAAAAGGTATCCATCCCAGAGATACCTGAAGTAGTCGTCCTCAAATAAGGGTTCTCCGAAGAGACCGCACATTCTAAATGCTATAGCCCATAGCAAAACGCTGCAGATACTTAGCTGATGATTGTCCCTGTAAACCAGCGCAAACAGAAAAACAGCAGGCACAGTCACCCAACATAGAATGCCATAGAAGACGACCAGTTGCGGTTCTTCAAAGGTGCCGCGCGAATACCAGGCAAGGCAGGCGTAGCCGACCAGACACGCAAGGCCGAAAACATGAACCAGGTATTCTGATTGAGGCCTGTCAGCGAATGGCATACTGTCCGTATTGCTTCAGATAAGATTCTTACGCGATCCGGCCTGCTTCTGCCTGTGGAGAACTATGGCTCATTCAAGTTCCAGTCGTAGTCGTCATCAAATTCTGTGAACTTCAGGAGCTGTTCAGCGAGATCGGGTTCTGCATACTTCTTGAGATGCTCAAGAACAGCCTCGTCCGAACCACCAAAGTCGTCTTTCCACCAGTCGAAGATGCTCGAAACTGTTAGTCTGTCCCCTTTAATAGAGACGCCTCTGGGATGATTCACATAATCGCTGGAGCCTTCTTCCAGCAGCCGTTCCAGGTTATCAGATCGATACACCTCAGGCGAGAGATTCGGACAGCCGATACTCGCACAATTAATGGCATAGTGAAGCCTTGGATCCCGCCAGATGGGCCTGAGAATGCCGTGCTCAATGTTATTCAGAGTCAGCTTCTGGTCCTGGATGTTGATAAGTTCTTTGTCCCAGGGACCAAAGTTGATCAGGCCACTCTTGATTTCCCTGATTGATTTAACCGGATATCGTCCGGTGACGACATAGACCGTCAGTGCGTTGTAGAGATTGATCCAGTACGCCAACTGTTCCTGCCTCGCATATTGACGAGGGTCGAGGGAAGTCAAAGACACCAGGTATTCCCTCAGGAGTTGTTGATTATCCTCATTAGCCTTTAGGGCGGCATAGTTGAATCGGTGAATACCGGAAGCATGTTCGGCGTCCAGATAAACATTCAGCAATTCCTGCCAGGAACTGTGATCAATCGAGCTGGCATTTGATTCGTCGCTGGTATTCCAAAAAGGTATCAATTCGGGACTTTGGGCAGCACCGGCTCCAAGCGCCCAAAAGAGCACCAGGAAGAGGGACATGCACAGACCTGGAAACTTCATTGGCGGTTACTCCTGGTTAAGATTTCTCAAGGAAGGCCGTAGCAACCTGCTTTGTTGCATTCTCAATTTGAATATTGTTGAAAGAATCCCGTAGCCGGCGCCAATCACGCCCGTCAGAGTGCCACTGACTTTGGATTCACCGAGTCGCACCCTGGTATTCACGGGAATCTCAACAATCCTCAGACCATGTTGAACGGCCTTGACCTGCATTTCGGTTGTCCATCCGAACGATTCATCCTGCATTTGGAGCTTATCCAATGCAGTCGTTCGAATAGCACGCAAAGGTCCAAGGTCAGAGATTGAGACATGCCAGAGCCAGCCAATGAGAAAGGTGGCAAGACGATTTCCAAACACCTGACTCAAAGTCATTGCACCGGGGTCCACTTCCCCTTTTGTGCGCGACCCGATAACAAGATCCTCACCCCTCACAATTTCATCAAGGAAGGATGGAATCACAGATGTATCAAAGGCATTATCACCATCAATAAAAATGACTATATCCGGGTTGGACTCTGTTAACTTCTCCAGTCCCGACAGGCATGCACGACCATAGCCTCTTTGCGGCTCTGTAACGACGGTTGCGCCATGAGCGCGTGCCAGAGCAGACGTCCTGTCTTCAGAACCATTATCGGCAACGATGATTTCATCAAAGGTGGCTGTGTCGTCAGGGTTCTTGAGTGAACGTAACCCATCGACCACAAGACTGATCGCCTGTTCTTCATTTAACGCCGGGATGACCGCGCCAACACGATAGCCGCTGTACAAGAACTAACTCTCCAAAGCCACTGCTCGAATGATCATTGATTGCCTTAGTTGCGCTTTAGAAATCCATGGTGTAGGAGATCGAGACACTGACAATGTCGAAGTCGGCAGTGTTCCTTCCATCGAGAGTCTGGTACCAGCTCAAGTCGACGCCGATTGGACCAATGCTTGTATTTCCACCTATGCGCACCCGGCTCACATTTTCCTGAACCTCCGGGAAACGTCCCTTGAATTCCGGAGTTCCGATATCCAGGTCTCCCGATGACTTTTGGAGCTGGTATTGAGCATAGACACCGAACCGGTCCGTCACCGCAAAGTGTCCTCCAAGATTCATAGTCCACTCATTTGGGACATCGTTGTTTGACATGCGCACACCGCCATCGGCGGCAATTGCGAGTCTGTCTGTCAGGAATTTACCGACCAGGAGGGAAGCGCCAACGGCGTCTGCGCCGTCACCTACTGTGGCAGGAGAGCCACCCGTTTCGTAGTCGCCGGCAAGAGTTCCAAAAACACGCACCGCCAGACTGAAATCACCCGTTTCAAATTCATCAAGGATCGAGCGGGTAATCCCTATGGTAGTATCCATCCGATCATCGGACTTGCCTGCTGCCTGAGCATCAACATCTGAAAAGCCAAATCGCAGGTCCAGGGCTGTCTTGTCGTTGATTCCATAGGAAAGATCAAACCATTTCGTTTCCTGCTCGAACCTGCCGAAAGGCAAATTTGCCTCAGTTTCTCCCCGGAAGAATCGGGTGGCTTCCTGGCTGACATGAGATACGCTCGCATTGAGAGTCTGAGGCACCTGTAACCAGGGTGTTCCCTCCGCAAATGCAGGCAAGGTGACCCCGAAAGCGCTGGTCGTTGTGAGAATGATGACAATAGACTTCTTCATTGGCTTATTCCTACAACTGGATTCTGAATCGTCGACTGAGATAGTGCTCGACTTTCTCAACTTCGTCAGAAGCGAGACTGCTGATGGCCTTGTCGGCTGCAGTCTCGGTCAATTTCAATTCATCCCTGGAACGGAGACTGGCCACCAGGTCCCGGGCAAGTGATTCATTCAATTCAGATCTCCTGATTGAACACTCTGTTCGATCACAGGCAACCTTCTGAAAGAAAATGACCTTTCCCTGTTTGTACATCTGATTATATTGGTTGAGGCCGCCACCTCCTCCGACAGAGCCTGAAGCGAGACTTTCAACTGCGAACAAGATAGAGAATATCGAGAGTGGCAGAATTAAGAATCCGGCAAACAGCTTTTTACCTGGCATTGTTGATTTTCCTCCTGATTTTGAACTAACACCCAAAAAAAGATATTGAAATGTATCTGATTACTGATTTTGAATTAACACCCCAAAAAAAGATGTTGAATTGTATCTGATTACTGATTTTGAATTAACACCCAAAAAAAGATGTTGAATTGTATCTGTTTATTTCTCTACGGGGAAGGAATCAGGAACAATCTGCTCTAGAAATTGTACGTCAAATTCAGCGCAATGAAGCTGTCTCGCCGGGTCTCATAAATGATGTCCTGTTCGTCGACGTCCATGAAGACAATCGTTTCCAGGTTCAGGGACCACTGATCCGTGATGCGCCGTCTCAAAACCATGCTCAGGGTGCTCGTGGTATGGTCCATATTGGCCAGAGCGAATTCGCTTCTCATGAACGAGCCGGACTGGTTCGATGATCTGATGCGCTTGACCCGCTTCAGTGCGGGTAAATAGAGCCATTGATCGTCATCGCCCTCCTTGTGTGTGGACGAGTAGAGCGGGCGATATGAGCGTGCATCATTCTGTATTCCGGTTGATGTCCATCTGCAAAAAAACTCTCACGAATAGTTGCCTGTACCGAAAAGTGTCGCGTTTTCCATGATCTGACTTTACCAGTTTGCGGAATAAAATTCTTCAAAAATTGAACCTGCCAAATTAATGGGGTCAGAGTAAATTAATCGGGTCAGAGTGAATCGAGATTCACTCTGCTCTGACCCGATTAATTTACTCTGACCCCATTAATTTGGGGAGAGATGTAGCGTGCGAAAACTCGTCATCAGTATGCTTGCTCTGTTCCGGCGCGTTTCCCTGTTCATCTGGAAATTGCGCGGCAAGACTGAAGACGATGTATCTGCACAGCGGGTTGTCAGCGGTCAGTCCTGGAACGAATTTTGTGACACCTTGAAAGCCGCGGGAGCTGCTTTACAGTTTCCGGCAACACCACGCGATGCCTTCAATCAGGCTGAAGGGTACCGGTATCTTAGCCGGATAACCCGTGCCGGATTGATGGCTTTCATCGAGCATGCCGACCCGAATGCGCCGGTGTTGCATCGGGTGGTCAATGAAACCACCAAACTGGGCGCCGACAATCCCGATAATTTCTATCAGACCGCCGCTTTGAACGGCAACTACGAATATCGCATCACAGGTCACCGCAATACCATTGCCTATCTGAGCTTTGGTACGCAATCCGGCAATTATGGCCAGGGCGGTGGATTGCCTCCCACCGGGCATATTGAGGCCAGGCAGATTGAAATCCGCGAAGACGGTTATTTCGAGTTGATATTGAGCAGCCAGCCCCATATTGGAAACTGGCTGCCGATGACCCCCGAGTCGGGCACTCTGGTAGTGCGCCAGACTTTCCTGGACCGCGATGCGGAGACTCCGGCGGAACTGCATATTGAACGTATAAATTGTTCTGAAGATGAGCGGCGCCCTTCCCTGTTAACACCAATGCAACTGGACCAGGGACTGCAAACCGTGGGGACACTGGTAGCCGGAGCGCCTCTGCTGTTTGCCAAATGGGCACGCGACTTTCAGCAACACAGCAACCAGTTGCCGCAATTTGACCCTGATGTGTCATTGGCCGCCGGGGGTGATCCCAATATCGCTTACTATCACAGCCATTGGGCGATTGCACAAGATGAAGCATTGCTGATTGAAGTAACGCCTCCACAGTGCGAATACTGGAACTTTCAGTTAAGCAATTATTGGATGGAATCCCTGGACTATCGCTATCACCGCATACATACCAACAAGCATCTGGCACAACACCAGGAAGAAAAACTTCCGAATGCGCGCAAAGGCAGCCGAACGTCTTATTGCCTGGCTGTCACCGGATTTCATGGCCGCGCATCCGATTGCGCATGAGGCGCCGGAAGAAGACGTCATGTTGCTGGATCTGAATTTCATGAGCCAGATGCCGGAAGCCACTCTACATGTACCGTCTTATTCGCAATGGCTGGAACAGCAGGACCATACCCGTACCTATGAGTATCTCCGCACTATGCTGAAGATTCTATGCTGGCAATGGCCGACACCCAATCGCGTACTGAAGACTCCTCATCATCTGGAATATCTGGATGTATTTTCCAGAATCTTTCCTGATGCCACTATTGTGCAAACTCATCGTGACCCGCGTAAGACATTGCCTTCTTTTTGCAGCCTGGTTGCACACAGCCGCGCCATATTCAGTGACCATGTTGATCCGGCGGAAATTGGCCGGCATTGGGGCAGGAAAACCCGCCGGATGGTTGACTCGTCCCTGCAATGCCGGGCGAATCTTGAAGAAGTAAAATTTGTGGATGTTTCCTACTACGACCTGATAGAGAATCCTGTCCCCCAACTGCGTCGCATATACCAACGGGCAGAAATTGAGTTTACAGATGAAGCAGAACGCGAAGCTGGTCTGTTTCTGCAGCAGAATCTGCAACATCGCTTCGGTCGGCATGCCTACCAATTCGATGATTTTGGTTTAAGCGAACAATGGATTGACAAAAACTTTTCGGAATACCGGCAGCAATTCGGCATCCCATACGAGTAACCCGGCTGCGGAACGATCACGAATCTCAGGCGCAAGGAGACAGAGTAAGCATGAAACGAAGACTAAAACAGACCGGAGACGGCACCTTCGTCAATGCTTTTGCTATCGCTGTACGTGATCTCCGGTCAACCAGCGGGGTCGAATTGGACCCGGTTGTTGATGACTTGCGCATCGATGGCAAAACCTGCCTTGTTACCGGTGCAAACAGCGGCCTTGGCAAAGCGGCAGCAGTCGAGCTGGCCCGCCGGGGCGGTCAGGTGATAATTGCCGGCCGGCCGGGGCATTCTGGCGCCTGTAATGAAATCAAACAGATTTCCGGTTCTGACAAGGTGGAATTTCTGGAAGTTGACCTGGCTGACCTGCGTTCTGTGCATCGTTTGTGCGACGATTTGCGTGCTAGCGAAGTTTGCCTGGATATCGCGCTCATGAATGCCGGTCTGATGCCGAGTCGTGCGCGCAAGACGCCGCAAGGCTTTGAAATGATGTTTGCAGTGCACTTTCTGTCATCGCGAGTGATGATTGATCGCTGACTACAGGATGGCGTGATTCGCCCCGCCGGCAAATCAGGCAACATACCGCGTATCGTATTTATTTCTTCGGAGTCGCATCGCTCGTCCAACGCTATTGATTTCGAAAATTTCGGTGTATTTACCGACTACGGCATCAAAACCAGCCTGAAATTCTACGGCATCAGCAACATGCAGAAGTTCTACTTCAAACAGGACCCGCAACAAAAATTCCTTGGCGTGTTCGAACCCAGGACGATTTCTGACGGCGAGCGACATGTGTTGTGCAGTGGTTTCTGGGGTGTCTCGCGCCATATCAATTATCTCGGCGAAATCCTCATGAGCTGTGGACTTACACTTGCCCTGGGCTGGCCATTCACACTTGTTCCCTGGCTCTATCCGTTGTATTACATTGTCTTTCTGTTGCCACGAAGAGGAACACATCTGTGTGGCTGAGGCTGTTTGTCCGCATATGGGATCCGAACTGGGACCAGAAGCCGGAGGCCGGGTGCGCAACGGTTGCCTCGTTTGTCCTTTTCACGGGTTCGAGTACGATGTCACCGGTCAATGTGTTGCGACGCCCTACGCACCACCGCCCAGGTCCGCCAGACTTAAGGTATTCGAGACACGCGAAATTCTTGGAATAGTCTTTGCCTGGTGGGGTATGGGGGGACGGCCACCACAATGGGACCTTCCGGAATTACCACCGGACGGAACTGACTGGAGCGGACTGGAATTCTGGAGCGTCCAGTTCCAGGGACATCCCCAGGAAACGACCGAGAACTCTGTTGACCTTGGACATCTGCGCAATGTGCATGGCTATATCAGTGTGAACCAGATTGGGTCAGTGTCGGTAGATGGCGCTCACCTGAAGAGTTGCGTTGACTTCAGGCGAAACCAGACCATCGCCGGGAAAAAGGTCTACACATACAATGTTTCTACTGTCATCCATGTGTACGGGTTAGGCTGTTCATTCGTCGAAGTTCACGAGCACTCTATCGACATGGATACGCGTCTGTGGATACTCACAACGCCCATTGACGGCAAATGTGTTGAACTGGTGCTGGTCAGCCAGGTGCGGCGAGTACTGAAGCCGAAGCGGCCGATCATCGGCATGCGCTTCCTGCCGCTAAACCTGCGCACCAGGATCATAAACAAATTCATTATTGAATCCCAGAAGCGGGACGTTTTACAGGATGTTGTAATCTGGAACCGAAAACAACATCTGCCTCATCCTCGTCTATGCAGCTCAGACGGGGAAATCAGACTCTATCTATAAATTGGGGTCAGAGTATAATTTGGGGTCAGAGTGAAATTCATGTCACTCTGACCCCAAATTATTACTCTGACCCCAATTTATACCAATTTCCTGCGGGCTTCGGCAATTGCCTTTTGTACCTGCTCCGGGGCGGTACCGCCGGGATGGTTACGGGCGTTAACGGAACCTTCGAGTGACAGGACTTCAAATACATCATCTGTGATCAGGCTGGACTGTTGTTGCAATTCCTGGATGGACAGGTCAGTCAGTTCCATCCCCAGCTCGATGGCCCGGGAAACGAGGTTGCCGACTACTTCGTGTGCATCACGGAAGGGCAGACCTTTCTGTACCAGGTAATCCGCCAGATCGGTCGCCGTTGAATGCCCCTTCACTGCCGCTGCCCTCATATTGTCTCTTTTTGGCGTTATCTCAGGAATCATGTCTGCAAAAGCGATAAGGCTCATCGTTACCGTCTGAACGGTGTCGAATAATGGTTCCTTGTCTTCCTGATTGTCTCTGTTATATGCCAGAGGTTGTCCCTTCATCAGTGTGAGTAACGCCATGAGAGCGCCAAAAACACGCCCGGTTTTCCCTCGTACCAGTTCCGCAACATCTGGATTCTTTTTTTGCGGCATGATGGATGAACCGGTACAGAAGCGGTCAGGCAACTCAATGTAATCAAACTGTGCCGAGGACCAGAGGATAATTTCTTCCGCCCAGCGAGACAGGTGCATCATGATCAGGCTGGCCGCTGCGGTAAATTCGATGGCGAAGTCACGGTCGCTGACCGCATCCAGCGAATTCATTGCTACCGTCTCAAAGCCAAGTAGATCAGCAGTCATTTTACGATCAATTGGATAACAGGTACCGGCAAGGGCGGCTGCACCCAGTGGCATTGAATTGACCCGACTGCGACAGTCAACCATCCGGCCGTGATCGCGTTCGATCATTTCAAACCAGGCCAGGAGATGATGACCGAATGTTACGGGTTGCGCCGTCTGTAAATGAGTCATACCGGGCAGAATCGTATCGACTTCACGCCCCGCAAGATCCAGCAGACCCGTCTCCAGTCTGCGAAGCAGGAGACATATTTCATCGATTCTGTCCCTGAGATAAAGGCGTATATCAGTGGCTACCTGATCGTTTCTCGAGCGGCCGGTATGCAGTTTTTTGCCGGTATTTCCAATCATGTCGGTCAGCGCTTTTTCAATGTTCATATGAACATCCTCAAGTGCGATTGACCATTGGAACCTGTCGGCGGCAATGGAATCCTGTATCTGTGTAAGACCAGTTGTGATTTGCGCCAGCTCATCTGCAGTCAGAACACCAATGTGTTGTAACATCGTGGCGTGCGCAATTGATCCCTGAATATCGTACTTTGCCAGTTGTTTGTCGAAATCTACGGAAGCGGTAAACGCCTCAACAAAAGCGTCTGTAGCCTCGTTGAATCGGCCGTCCCAGAGTTTTGTGTTCTTGTCTTTCATGATTCATCCGCCTGTTCAATGACTTCAAGTGAATCAGGGATAACTATCAGCCACCATGTGATTACATAGTGAAACCTGAATAATTACAACAGGGAAAATCGGAAGACTGTAGAGAATCCTGGGGATGTGATGATACGGATTGTGCTAATCTCGGAATCTGAATACAGCTACGGTGTCGGGATCACCTGAAGATGTAAATGACTGATACTCTGCGAATTGCGACCCGTCGAAGTACACTGGCAATGTGGCAGGCTGGTTTCGTCAGAAATGCTCTGCTGTCTGCTCATCCCGATCTTCGGATAGAGATATCAGGTTTTACAACGGAAGGCGACAGAAACCAGCACTCTCCCCTTCGTCAGATTGGAGGCAAGGGTCTCTTTGTGAAAGAGCTGGAAGAGGCATTGCTTACCGGGGAAGCCGATATTGCTGTGCATTCCATGAAAGATGTTCCTGGTGAATTGCCCACGGGTTTAATTGTTGGCGCAATCTGTGAGCGGGAAGACCCCCGCGACGCACTGATTTCAAACAATGGATGTGGGCTTCTGGATTTGCCTGACCGGTCAATCATAGGCACGTCCAGTCTGCGACGCAGGTTACAGCTTGCAGAACACTTGCCGGCGTTGGATTACCGTGATCTCAGAGGTAATGTCGATACCCGACTGCAGAAGTTGGATGCCGGCGAGTATGACGGGATCATCCTGGCGGCAGCAGGGTTACGCCGTCTGGGTCTTGCGGGGCGGATTACTGAACTGATCGATGTAAGGCAATGCCTGCCGGCGGCTGGTCAGGGCGCACTGGGCATTGAATGCAGGGATGGCGATTCAAAAACAATGTCTTTAATTAATGTGCTGAATCATTCTGAATCGTTCCAGTGTGTCAATTGCGAACGGACTGTGACCGTTACTCTGGAAGCGACATGTAACCTGCCAATAGCGGCTTTTGCAGAAATCAATGGTGATCAGATCTCGTTGCAGACCTTTGTGAGTGACAGCACAGGAGATCGCATTATAAGGCAGTCTGGAACTGGACCGAGAAAAGATTCCCTGGCGATGGCGCGTATCATCGCCGGGGACCTGCTTGCAGACGGTGCTGCGGGTATCATCAAGAAAGCCGGCCAGTTGTGAATATCCAGCCTGGTATACTGCTTACCAGACCCGAGGGTTACAATGGTCCTCTGACTGATAAACTAAGGCAGGAAGGGTATCGGGTGTTGGAGAGACCTTTTCTGACCATTCACCCCCTTGATGAAAATGAGGAAATACGTCGCTGTGTGAAGAATCTGGACTCCTATGACGTTGTCGTTTTCGTGAGTCGGACCGCTGTCACTTTCGGGATGCCTCATCTTTTACAGGGCTGGCCCCAGTGGCCCCGTCAATTGTTGTGGTACGCCGCGGGGGCTCAGACAGCCAGAGAACTGCGTGCTTTTGATATCAATGCCGCCTACCCGGAAACGGCTGGCAGTGACGGATTAATCAAGTTCCGGAATTGGCAGGATGTGGAAAGGGTGCTGATTGTCCGGGGAAAGGGCGGTTTGGAATTACTGCGGCAGTCACTTGAGGCTGGAGGTGTTAACGTTGATTATCTGGAAGTTTATGCCCGGGGTACACGACATTGGCCGGACCTGAAACAGGATATTCAACAGGGAGATATCATCGTCATTACTTCAGGGGAGGCTATTGAACCGTTATGCCAGTCCCTGGACCCGGGTGAGCTTGCTGAAGTGACAATTGTGGCGCCATCGGAGAGAGTAAGAAAGCTTGCAACATGCAGGGGATTGCAGAACACTGTTGTAACACCAAGCCTGAACGATGTTGGTTTAATGGATACGATAAACGGGATAATCTCCCGCGGGTAAATGTGAATATCATCTAAAAGGCTGATATGGCAGACAAAGAAGTCAAAGAAAGTGACATCCAGCAGAATGAAGTGTTCGCCCGGTTAGAAGCGGAGAAAGACGACACAATGAAAAAGTCGCCTCCTCCACCTCCTTCGTCTCCTCCACCACCACCCCGCACCAGATCGAGATTTTCCGGCCTGTTTACACTCCTGCTCTCACTGCTTGCCGCAGGGCTGGGGGGATACGCTGTTTATACACAGTTTCAGCAGCAGAGAACGGGTGTGGACGAGACCCTCAGACTTTCTGGCAATCTTGATCAGTTACGCCTGCAGGTAGAGCAAGGAGTCAGTCAGGCCGCTGCTGTTGAACAGCAGCTGGATGTCATTCGAGAAGCACAGAACAGTCGGATACAGGATATTGAATCGGCCCTTTCCAGTGCACAGGAACAAATCAATGCAAGTCGAACAACCACTGGTCGCGACTGGCTGCTGGCGGAAGTCGAATATCTGTTACGTATGGCGAACCAGAGAATTCTCATGGACCGTGATCCGGCGGGGGCTGTGAGCCTGCTGCATTCTTCGGATAGAATTCTTGCCAACGCTGAAGATTTGTCTGCACATGGGTTACGTGCCGCCATAGCACTTGATATCGCTGGTTTGCAGGCCGCGGGAGATCTTGATGTCGAGGGAATTTATCTTCGCATCGGCGCCCAGATTAATCTGGTTGATGATCTTGTTCGACCAGTTCCACAATATTCACCAGAGTTGTCTGATGATGCGTCTACAGATGAAACCAGCGTCGAAATTGGCAGCCTGACTGGAATGGCATCTCAATTTGGCCAGACATTGTTCAAACTCGTAGACTTCCGCCGGAATATTCCAGAGGTCATGCCGATATTACCACCGGAGGAAGAATACTATTTACGACAGAATTTGATTCTCAAATTGCAGATGGCGCAACTGGCACTGCTGAGAGAAAAACAACAGGTGTTTCAAAGTAATATTGCAGAGGCGCTTGACTGGCTGGATCGATATTTTAAAGACAGCGACGAGTTAACGATTGCCATGCGTCAATCACTGGAGGAATTACGTTCGGTTGAAGTGTTGCGGATATTACCGGACGTTTCGCGGTCACTGCGCGAAGTGCGTCAATTACTGTCTGACTTCCACAGACAGGAAGCTGCGAGCAAGGCTGACATCCAGGGTGAAAAGACCCAGGACAACCGGACTGAACAATGAAACGTTCTCTGGTACTTCTGCTTCTGGTCATCGTTTTTGCAGGATGGATGGGAACCTTGATTGCAAGGGACCCGGGTTATGTCCTGATTGCATACGGTGAATACAGCCTTCAGACAAGCCTTTGGATTTTGCCGTTCCTGTTAATCATATTTATCGTTGCCGTCAGTTTAATTGTGCGTGCGGCGAAATGGTTCCTGACAGGGTCGAGCAGCTTCAAACACTGGCGCGAAGAAAGAAAAACCAGGCGGTCGCATGATCTGACCACAAAGGGAATGTCTTTACTGGCTGTCGGAGACTACTCAAGAGCCGAAAAGTATCTGATCAGCGGCGCTCAAAACCATGAAAATCCGGGTGCAAATTACCTGGCCGCGGCCCGCGCGGCAGACGCACAGGCGAATGGTGAACAACGGGAGTCTCTACTCCGACTGGCCGTAGAAGCAGATCGCAAGCTTGCCGATGCGGCCTCCATCAGCACGGCGGAGATGGCTTTGCAACGGGGTGACTGGCAACGATGTCTGTCCGCCCTGGAGGATGTAAAAGACAATGACCTGGTTTTGAATTTAAAACGGAAAGCACTGCTGGAACTTCAGGATTGGAAGACGCTGGCGGATCTGATGCCTGCGCTTCGGCGTACTGGCGCCGACCTGTCGGGTTTTGAAAAACAGGTAGCGATGACACGGTTGACGGCACTGGAAATAACTGACGCTGAACGAGTCCGTATCTTCAGGAAACTGCCTGAGGAAACAAAACGGGATGCTCAAGTAGTCATTGCCTGTGTGCAGTCGATTCAGGATGAGTCTGTCGCCGAGGAGCTGTTGCGCAGAAGCATCAAGCGTCAATGGCAGTCGTCACTCGTCCTTGCGTACGGGGTGCTGGGGTCGGTCACGCTGGACCGGCGAATCAGACAGGCTGAATCCTGGGCAAGAAAACATGTTGATGCTGATCTGTACCTGACGCTGGCAAAGATGTATCGATTGAAAGAAGATTTCGAAAAAGCCATGGAGTACTGCCGGAAAAGCATTGATCTTGTACCTGATTCGGGTGCTCACGAATTAATGGGTACCATGCTCGCGGATCATGGTGATTATGCTGGCAGTACCGATTACCTGAAACGTGCCCTGATGCGTCCGTCCTGATCAGTCCTTATTCCTGGTGTGGTGAATAGGTAAAAACATCTGAAAACATGTTCTGTTCTGGCATTCCACGGTCGACAAAGGCGTTAAAATTCGCATAAACCATGCCGGGGCCCCCGCTGATATACACGATTACATCTGTCAGATCGTCAAAATCCTCCAGCACGGCTTCGCCAACAAGTCCTGTACGACCAGACCAGTCTGGAGAAGTCTCCGGTTCGCTGACAACTGGAATATATTGGAGATTCGGGAAAGACTGTTCCCAACCCCTGCACAGGTCATTGAGATAAAGGTCTTTGGGGGCAAGTACCCCCCAATACAGAAAAACCGGCATTATGTGACCCAGATGAACCAGGTACTCAAATATGCTCTTCATCTGGGTAATACCGGTACTTGCTGCCAGCAGGACCAGAGTTTCGTCCGGTGTGGATTCGATAAAACAGTCGCCCAGGGGAATTTCCACCTCAATGTTGTCCGCCGTATCCAGAAACTGTTCTATGACAATGGAGTCCTCAGAATCCGGCGTTGGTTTGACATGAAGTTCGATGGTACCGGTGGTATGAGGTGAATTGGCAATGGAAAAAGGAAAATTCTTTTGTGGGAGAACCATTTCCAGATATTGCCCCGCCTTGAAACCGGTAAATTCACCTTCCGGAACTGACAGCAACAGACGCCGGATATCCGGTTTGTAGAGTTCGACTGATGAAATTGGGCAGTTGATTCGCATCAATGACTACTGCGATCTGGTTTACGGGTTCAGAAAATTTTTTCTGTTTCCAGGTTGATCAGCTTCTTTTCATTGAATCAAAGAATTCTTCGTTGGTATTTGTTTTTCTCATCTTGTCCAACAGGAATTCAATAGCGATAAGGTCATCCATTTCGTGCAGAATCTTTCTCAGGATCCAAACCTTCTGGAGTTGCCCGTCGGTCATCAGCAGGTCTTCTCTCCGGGTTCCTGAACGTCGGATATTGATGGCAGGATAAACACGCTTTTCTGCAATCTCTCTTTCCAGATGCAGTTCCATGTTACCCGTTCCTTTGAATTCTTCGTAAATCACCTCGTCCATCCTTGAACCGGTGTCGATAAGACAGGTAGCGATAATTGTCAGGCTTCCGCCTTCCTCAATGTTTCTGGCGCGACCAAAAAATCGTTTTGGCTTTTCCAGCGCGTGTGCATCAACACCACCCGTCAGTACTTTTCCTGATGCGGGAATAACGGTGTTGAAGGCACGGGCAAGACGGGTAATCGAATCCAGCAGTATGACAACATCGGTTTTTGACTCGACCAGGCGCATGGCCTTTTCGATGACCATTTCACTGACCTGTACGTGTCGTGAAGGTGGTTCATCAAATGTACTGGCGACGACTTCCCCACGTACTGAACGTTGCATCTCGGTCACTTCCTCCGGGCGTTCGTCTATCAGAAGGACAATGAGATGGCATTCCGGATTGTTGCGCATGATGCTCTGTGCGATGTTCTGCAGTATGAGTGTCTTGCCCGCTTTGGGTGGAGAAACTATCAGCCCCCTCTGACCTTTACCAACAGGCGCGGTCAGATCAATAATGCGCGATGTCAGATCTTCAGTACTGCCATTGCCGGCTTCGAGTGCCAAAGGGATGTCTGGGAACAGCGGTGTCAGGTTTTCAAACAGTATCTTGTTTTTGGATTCTGCAGGGTCGGTAAAGTTGATTTGATCAACTCTGATTAATGCGAAGTAGCGTTCTCCATTATCCTTTGGTGGTCGGATTTTACCGGAGACGGTGTCGCCGGTTCTGAGATTAAAACGTCGAATCTGGCTTGGTGAAACGTAAATGTCATCAGGACCTGCCAGGTAAGATGAATCTGACGACCTTAAAAAGCCGAAACCATCCTGTAGTATCTCCAGTGTGCCATCGCCATAAATTGATTCGCCGCTCTTCGCGTGTTTTCGTAAAACGCTGGCAATGATCTCCTGCTTCCTGGAACGTGCCAGGTTGTCCATGCCCATCTCCTGAGCAATTTCGAGCAAGTCAGGAATAGGTTTGGTTTTAAGGTCAGTCAAGTTCATAAGTCGGATTTCTGTTTGAGGAAAATTTTTTAGAGTGCGCGTAATGCGCGGATTCTCAATTACCAAGAATTCAGAGAGTGTAAAGCCGGAAGGATGATTTCGAGGGGCACCTTCCCCTTAACCTGTGTTTGTTTGCTGCAGTATTTTCAGCGTCAGAAGGTGTTTCGAATCATCAACAAATCATTGAATATGTACAAAATGCGGTTTTTTACGGTACTTGTCAACCTTTTAATGATTTCTTGTTAAGAATCTGTTGCGATGTGGATGGTCTTATAGATAGCTGTCCAGGAAAGCGGTGAACCGGGATTTGGATATAGTTCCGACACTGGTAGCCTCCACTTCACCATTTTTAAACAGCATAAAAGTGGGGATGCCGCGAATGCCATACTTCGGTGGTGTACCTTCATTGTTATCAATATCGAGTTTGCAGATTTTCATCTTGCCATCGTATTCGGATGCCAGATCTTCCAGTACCGGCGCCATAGCCTTGCAGGGGCCGCACCATTCTGCCCAGTAATCAACAAGCACCGGTAAATCAGAGTTTAAAACTTCGTTTTCAAATGTATCATCCGAGACGTTTGTGATGTCCGTCATCGTTATATCTCCATTGCAGTGCAAAAAACGGTTATCCTAATCTTCTGCATGGAAATTAACAATACTAATCGGGGGACAGTTTGCTTGATTCGGGGGATAGTTTACTTAATTGAGGGTGTTCGCAGATGGCTGTGTGTCGGACATTATGTGTGTGTTCTTATTTAATTAATGCCGCGGCCCGTTGGGCGAAATAAGTCAGAATTGCATCCGCTCCGGCTCGTTTCATGACAACGAGTGATTCATGAATAACCTTTTCGTCGAGCCAACCGTTTTCTATTGCGGCCATGTGCATCGCATATTCTCCGCTGACCTGGTAGACCATGGTGGGTACCCCAAAGGTATCCTTTACCCGCCGGACGATATCAAGATAGGGCATGCCGGGTTTTACCATCACCATGTCGGCGCCTTCCTCCAGATCAAGTGCTACTTCCTGCAGTGCTTCATCACTGTTCGCAAAATCCATCTGGTAGGTATGCTTGTCGCCCTTGCCTAGATTGGTCGAGGATCCGATTGCATCCCGGAATGGTCCGTAATAGGAAGATGCATATTTAGCTGAATATGCCAGAATCTTTGTGTTGACGTCTCCATCATCCTCTAGCGCTTCGCGTATCCGGCCAATTCGTCCGTCCATCATGTCCGATGGTGCAATCACATCCACGCCGGCTTCTGCCTGTGACCTGGCCTGTTTGACCAGGGTATCGAGTGTAACGTCGTTCAATACGTATCCTGTATCATCGATGATGCCGTCCTGGCCATGGATAGTGAACGGATCGAGGGCGACATCCGTCATTACGCCCAGTTCGGGGAAACGGTCTTTCAGTGCCCGGACTGCTGTTTGTACCAGTCCATCGGGGTTCCAGGACTCTTCTCCCAACAGTGATTTTTTTTCTGCAGGTACAACCGGAAACAACGCTACCATGGGTATACCCAGGGTCATTGTGTACTCGCAATCTTGCAACAACTTGTCCACGGTCAGGCGTTCTATGCCTGGCATACTGGATACCGGTTCTGTTCGGCCCTGGCCTTCAATCAGGAATACAGGATAGATAAGATCATCCGCCGTCAGGTTGGTCTCTCGCATCAGCCGGCGGGAAAATGAATCTCTGCGCATTCGGCGCATTCGGGTTTTCGGGAAACTTCTGACCATATTGAAATCTCGGATACCGTTGTCACATTATCCCAGCGTATGGTCAGTTTGTCATTTATTCGGGGGACAGTTTACTTAATTTAGATTGTTCGCAGATGGATTTGGGGCATCGTGTGTGTTCTTAATTTAGTAAACTGTCACTCGAATCACGGAGTCACTCGAATCACGGAGCCGGAAGTTTCCACCCAGTGATCAAAATGCGTTAGCATTGTTCTCGCGACCCGAGCATCAGACTCACAATTCCTTGCATTCCATTCTGTCGAATGGCCTTGTAATGTCTGCGATTCGGATTGAAGTGAGTTTTAGCCAGGATTACAGCCAGGAAACAGTTATGAAGTTTGGAATTTTTTATGAACACCAGTTGCCGCGACCCTGGTCGGACAATATTGAATTGAAACTGTTTCAGGATGCTCTGGAGCAGGTGGAACTGGCGGACCGGATTGGTATTGACTACGCGTGGGAAGTGGAACACCACTTTCTGGAAGAGTATTCCCATTCTTCATCGCCCGAGATTTTCCTGGCGGCGGCATCCCAACGGACCAAAAATATCCGGTTGGGTCACGGCATACGACAGGTAATTACCAACTACAATCATCCGGCGAGGACTGCCGAGTGTATTGCAACACTTGATCTGGTCTCGAATGGACGGGTTGATTTCGGCACGGGCGAGTCATCGGCTATCCTGGAACTGGGCGGCTTTGGTATTCCGGTAAGCTCCAAGCGTGAGCAGTATCTTGAGGCAACGGAACAGATCGCCAACATGCTGACGATGGACCCTTATCCAGGATTCAAAGGAAAGTACTTTGAGATGCCTTGCAGAAATATCGTACCCAAGCCTGTACAGAAACCGCATCCTCCTATCTGGGTAGCCTGTTCCAGCCGTGAAACCATCAAACTGGCGGCGCAGCTTGGTATTGGTGCGTTGACTTTCGCCTTTGTCGATCCTGAAGAGGCCAGTCATTGGGTAGATGAGTACTACAACATTATCAAGAGCGATGAATGTGTCCCCATAGGGCATGCTGTTAACGCCAATATCTGCATGGTCACCAGCTTCTCACTGCATCATGACCGGGAAGTCGCAATAGCGCGGGGTCTGGAAGGGTTTGAATTCTTTGGTTTTGCACTGGGTTCCCTGTATGGGTTCGGCGAGCATAAACCCGGGAGGACCAACCTGTTCGAGCAGTTCAAGTCAATGCGGCAAAAACGTCTTGTGGAAAGTCCCATCGATATAACACTGGCACTGACGGCTGAAAAAGGGGGTATAGGCACTCCGCAGGACATGAAAACTCATCTCAAGAAGTTTGAGAAAGTCGGTGTGGACCAGGTGACCTTTATCCAGCAGGCAGGGATGAACAAACACGAACATATCTGCGAATCTCTCGAACTGTTCGCCTCGGAAGTCATGCCGGAATTCAAGAAGAGAGAAGCTGCCCGGGAAGCTGCAAAGGCAGAGGAACTAGCGCCTTATATAGAGGCGGCACTGGAACGTAAACAGTATATGCAGCCGCTGACGGATGTTGACATCCCGATCTTTCCCGCGTTGGGCCGTTCTGTCGTTGAAGGCAAGGCCGACCCGAACAAACAGGCTCAAGGCCAAGGCAGTCAGTAACCGGGCAGTTGTTCAGCCTGGGTCAGGTCTCACCATCTGCAACATGCCAGGAACGATCAGACCGGCAAAGCCCAGGAGAGCCCATCCCGGAATACTGATGCCAATCAGGCTCCATGAAACTTCGGCACAGGTACCATCTCCGGCAAAGACCATGGCGATTACTTCTGTCAGCGGGAATACGTCCAGCAGATAATCCAACCCTGGTCCGCAGGCGGGGACCTGACTTTCCGGCAGACTTTGCAGCCACAACTGCCGCATTGCAGTGCCGGCGCCCAGGCCGGAAAAAAGCACAACAATGCCACCGTAGATTCGAATACCTGTTACGCCTGGGTTGTGAAGAGCCGCCACCAGCGCAGTGAGCCCGACACCAATGACCATGATGCGTTGCACAATACAAAGTGGGCAGGGATCCAGATTCATTTGATGTTCCATATAAAGCGCCACAGCCATCATCGCCACACACGCAAGGAACAGCAGCATGGAAATGGTTCTGGAACGTGGCAGGAAATTTAAAATCTGGTTGGCTTCCACCCGGATTTCCTTTACAGGATACTAGGAGGCTGTCCGAGAACAGACTGACCTACTGCGGACAAGCCTGATTGGCCATATTTTCTGCTTATTTTCGTTTAATATGTCCAATATTTGCCTCAAATAACCAAAAAATATGACTCAATCAGGCTCGCCCTCGCTACGGTCGCAGTTCTCGGACAGCCTCCCAGGAACAGTATAGCGGAAAAAGAAGTTCAGCATTGGTGTTGTTCTATCCAGTCGAACACGAATGATTCCAACTGTGGAAAGAACTCTTTGAAATCAGCCTTCAGATCGTCTCCAAATTCCTCAAACTGGCAATATGCATTTGCCAGCGGGTTTTCCCGCTTGAACCTGCCTGACAGATAGTTAAAAGAGTGTTCAATAAAGGCTGTTTTTCCATATTGTTCCAATGACCTGTGCGCCTGCATTCTTTGGCAGCGTTCCAGCGTTGCAGCGGGTAGCAACTCAGAATGATTGAGTACCTGATGCAGTATATCCCGGCAAAACAGATCCAGTGGACGGTCATCATATTGCTGCCAGTCCACAGCCAGAAAATGGTCAAAAATGATGTCGGTGATAATGCCGCCATACCTTCGATATTTCCTGTCAAGACGTGTGTGGCTGTTGAGCACTACCGGATGTGCATCTGTAAACGCGTCAATGACACGATGTAATTGAATCCCGAGTTCAATTTCGGGTGAGTATTGCCCATTGAGTCTGCCTTTGATGTCATCTGCCAGGAAGTTTCCTACCAGCAGTTGCGGTGTTGCAGAGGCGAGTTTGATATGCGCGAGATGATTCAAACAGCAGGATCCCCCATAAGGTCTTGATAGTCTTTCTGCATGTCTGCAATGTACTCCGGGAATGGTAATTCGGTCTCTGCTTCCCGGCGTGCCTGTTGAACACGCGATTTATCAGCCATCTCTTTGAAAGATTCGTGTTCTTCACGTTTGAGGGGCTGATCCAGGAAATGCGTTTGATAACTGTGAGCAAGCTCCATGGCAAAGTCCTGGAACGTTTTACCCTGCAGCGCATCAAGCATCCTGGAGGCGGGAGTTTCTCCGGTATTGACAAGTTTTCTCAGCTGTTCGGTGACTGCGTTGCTGTGTTCGTCGGATGCTGATGCCGCATCCAGCACCGCGGCAACCTGAGCAAGATCCTTCAGTACTGCTTCTCCCCAGGTTTTCAGTGAGATCTTTTTACCGCGATCATCCAGATAGGCATTCCCCCGGCCATGCTGGACAACCACCTGCATGTTGTCGTTCACGGCTTTGCACAGGTAATCATCGTGTACAGGGCTCGGTGTCAGCAGGCAATACAATATCAAGGTATCCATAAAGTGGATTGTCCTGGCGTCAATTCCGAGAGGGGTATATGGGTTGATATCAAGAAGTCGGACTTCAATATATTCAACGCCGTCCTTCCTGAGTGCCTGTAACAGATTCAATCCCCCCGAAGTCACTCTTTTCGCCCGTATGGTTGTATAGAACTCCGCCTCGGACTGCAGAATACTGGTGTTGACCTGGATGATGCCCGGAACATCCTGTTGTAAAGCCCGGTACGGGATATATTCAGTGCAGATTGATTCTGCCAGGGATCTTATATAATCATCTACAGTGTTGTAACAGATATTGATCAAACCCGACTGCGTGTCGCTTTGATAGCCGAGGCCTCCGTTACGCAATGAAGTCGCCTCCGGCAGAAACCAGGTTTGATCATTCAATCGCTGAAGATTGTGCTGGCGTCCGGTTATAAAGGAATCAGACAGCGCCGGGGAAGCACCAAAGAGATAGGTAGGCAACCAGGATAATCTCCTGAAGTTGCGCATCAGGTCGAAATAGCGTCGGGTGCGAAAATCATCAATGTTCTCGCTGGATTCTTCATAGGTCGCAAGCACAGGCCAGAAGTTGTCCGGAAAAGAAAAATTGTAATGAATTGCACAAATCGTCTGCATGGTCCTGCCATATCGATATCCAAGTCCACTGCGATAGGTGGTTTTCAGTTTTGCCAGATTTGACGAACCATACTGTGCAAGGGGAATTTCGTTGGATGGCGGGAGTGTACAGGGCATACTCGCTGGCCAGAGGATTTCCCCATCAAGACCTGAATAAATGAATCGATGAATATCATTGAGCTGGTTCAATGCATCCGACACGGATTGTTGGACTGGCGTGATGAGTTCCAATTGCGATTCGGAAAAATCTGTTGTGATCATTGGGTGACAGAGCTTGGAACCCAGAAACCCGGGATGTGGGGTTACAGCCAGTTGGCCGGACGAATCGACCCTCAGAGTTTCACGCTCAAGTCCACGATTAAAACTCAGGATTTCAGGTTGTTTGCCAGCGATTGATTTCAGGTTGTCCAGCATTGGTTAGCGGTTCCGGTCGAGAAACTGATGTAACTGGCGACGACTCTTCTTCCCCGGTTTATTTTCTGAGAGGATGGTCGAGCCAGCCGCCCGGCGTTGCACGGCGGCCAGTTCACGTTTCTCAATGCTGGCGGGTGTTTCCTCATATAGCAGTCTTGCTTCGGGTGCACCACGCCTCTGCTCTGAGATGCCTTTGACGATTATGTGTTTTTCATCCCATCCCTGCCGTACTCGCAGTTCGTCATCGATTGAAACTTCTTTGCCCGGCTTGCCGCGTGCGCCGTTGACACGGACTTTTCCACCATCAATTGCTTCCTTTGCCTTGGATCGTGTTTTGAAAAAGCGCGCGGCCCACAGCCATTTATCGAGCCGGGTACCGTTCATGATGAGCATTCGATAATGTGCAGTGACCGGATCAAGGCCATAACTTCGGAGGAATTCAGTTGTCTGCCAGGCAGAATTACATCCATATCGATTATATCCAGACAATAACCGGTCAATTAAAGCGCAAATAAGGTGGGTAAGTAAAACAAGCAAGTTGTTCCGGATCCCTGGTTGGTGTTCAATGAGCCATTGCTAATTAGTTCCTGTCCGAGAATTCAACACCGCGGTGATTACTTCCTGTCAAACCGTTGATTTTTTAACCAACAATATGCGAATGTCACAACTAAAACTCTTGGAAGTCGACTTTCAGGACAGGAACTAATTAGAGGATCGGCGATGTTGGATCTATTGCCCGGGATAATGGAAATCAGCCGAAATGCGGGCAAGGCGATTCTCGATGTTTATGCAGAAGACAGTTTCGGCATTGAAATCAAGGACGATGATTCCCCGCTCACCCGAGCTGATTTGGCCTCACACAGGATTATTGCCAACAGTCTGGCTCAGATGGCGCCGGAGATCCCGGTCTTGTCGGAAGAATCGGACCCCATCGATTACTCAGAGAGGAAACACTGGCGGCAGTATTTCCTGGTGGACCCGCTGGATGGCACCAAAGAGTTCATTAATCGCAATGATGAATTCACTGTCAACATCGCGTTGATAGAGAATGGGATTCCGGTTATGGGAGTTGTTTTTGTACCGGTGCAGAATGTCCTGTATGCCGGAACCCAACTGGGTAAGAGGTCGGCATTTATTGAGAAACAGGGTCAACGCAGTCCCATACGTGCCAGACAACTGGCAGGGCATTTGAAGGAAAACAGACCTGTGTCTGTTGTCGCAAGCCGTCGACATGGTGTAACAGCCTTGTCTGAATTGATGAAACGTATGGAACAACACTTCCCGAAGATTGAGACTATCAACATGGGGAGTTCACTCAAGTTGTGCCTGATAGCGGAAGGAAAGGCGGACTTCTATCCACGCCTGGCGCCAACATCGGAATGGGATACGGCTGCGGCACAGGCTATCGTTGAGGCAGCGGGTGGCGTGGTAATGGACGCAGGGTTACGTTCGCTGCGGTACAACAGCAAAGAGGACATCCTTAATCCGGATTTTTTTGTTGTGGGGGACCCTGACTACCCCTGGGAGAGTATTCTGAATGCAGGCAGTGGAACCTGAAATTGTCCGGGTCCGGACCTGTTAACGACAACGACTTGCCTGCTCATGGATCACAGACTCTGGAGAGGTAGTTTGGGGGCTTGGTCTCAGCTAGCCAAGCTGTACGCGCATCCTTCCTGCCGAGGAGAATACAATCTGTTCATACAGCTTGGGCTAGCGAGGTTGATAAATATAGCCGCTGCTGAAAGCAAATTAAAGACATCAATAATGGAGATATCTGTGATGTTTATGCCTTGACATTTAGGAATTGTATCTAAGATTTTGAATTAGAAAAGGAAAATTTAATCAAGGATTTTGGTCGTATTCTAAAAAAATTTAGTTCAATCCTCAGGAGAATAGTCGAAATAGATAGTATGGTCAGTTTAGTGATTGTTTCCTGTACTGAATGGCTTATCAGCAGAAATTTTTATATTAAAATTTATATAAAAAAAATGTTGGACAATTCGGGAATTTGAACTGATAATGCCTGATCGTAGGATAATTGCGTCCGAAAAGCCCTTCAGTGGTAGCATTGGAACCTTCAATGAACGTAGATGACGTACAAAGATTTATCCAATTCATCTTTAACTTTCGGCATTTGACCCTATAGTGCGTTTATGATGTCTTGTACGTTAGGCGGACAAGAACCAACGGAGCCCTTGGATTATGACGAATGATGACAACGAAGGAGACTTTTATTCTATTCTGGAAGATGAATCTCTGGATGACACGTCTGAAGACCTGGAAACATTTGAGATCCTTTCCAATATTTTCCTTCCGGGCGGTGATGATGAAGACTCGGAAATTGATGAATCCAAACTCAAAGCCATGGTTGAAAAACTCAAGGATCAGGGATACCTGACGTACGATCAATTATCAGACATGCTGCCCGCAAGTTCCGAAGAGTCCGACGACATTGAGAACATCGTGCAAAAATTCGAAGAGGTGGGTATTACCATCTACGAAGTGGTCCCTGAAGACACCGGGATAAAGGACGATGCTGAGAATCAGATTCCCATTGATCAGGTGATACCCATTGATCCAGTGGTGGGTAAGAACATGGATCCGGTTCGCATGTACATGCGGGAAATGGGTACTGTCCCCCTGCTTACCCGAAAGGGCGAGATTGAAATTGCCAGGCGAATCGAGGATGGGATTCGTGAAACCATGGCAGTTCTGGCGCACTATCCAGGCACCGTAGAGCGCATACTCGATGCCTACGGACAGGTTTTGGACAAGGGACAGGCAGAAGTCACATCTATCATCAGTGGATTCCTCGACCCGGGAGATTTAATTCCCGACATGTCGAAACTGGCCAAAGCCAAGTCAAGCGGCAACTACAAGGCAGAGAAAGAGGAAGATAAGAAGAAAGCCAGGGTGCCGGATCTGGCATTGGCTCACAAGCGATTCAAGGCCATACAGAAGGCTCAACACAAGGTTGACAAGCAGATTGCCAGGCACGGTCGCCGGGACCACAGAACCAGAAAGGCACTGGACCAACTGGGTGATGCATTCGGTTTGCTCAAATTGGTGCCGGCACATATGGACGCTATTCTTGAGTTATTCAGATCGGATATAAAGCTAATCCGTTATCAGGAAAAACTGATCAGGGATCTCTGCATCAACAAGGCAAAGATGCCAAAGGAAGATTTCATCAGGAGTTTCACCTCAAATGAGACCAATGTCGAATGGATTGATCAGTTGCTTGAACAAGACGAGGAATATACCAGTCGTCTAAAACGATATCGTGTATCCATTCGGCTTGGCATCAAGACAATCAAAAGGATATCTGAGAGTTCCGGAGTTGATATCAATGAGATCAAGGAAATCAATCGACATTTATTTGTGGCCATCGAGAAAATCCGCAAGGCAAAGAAGGATATGATCGAAGCGAATCTCCGCCTCGTAATCTCCATCGCCAAAAAATACACCAATCGTGGTTTGAACTTTCTGGATCTTATTCAGGAGGGAAACATTGGATTGATGAAGGCAGTTGACAAGTTTGAGTACCGGCGTGGCTTCAAGTTTTCCACCTATGCAACCTGGTGGATTCGTCAGGCGATTACACGATCCATTTCGGATTTGGCGAGGACTATCCGCATCCCGGTGCATATGATGGAGACCGTCAATAAACTGAATCGACTTACGCGGCAGTTAAACCAGGAACTGGGACGTGCGCCAACCATTGAGGAACTCAGCCTTAAAATGGATCTACCGGAATACAAGGTATTAAAAGCCCTGGATGTCGCCAAGCAGCCGATCTCCCTGGAAACACCTGTAGGCGATGACGATAATTCCACCATGTGGAATCTGGTGAGCGATACCTCAGAAGAATCGCCGGTGGACCACGTCACGGATGAAGGCCTGAAAAAAACAACTGTCAATGTACTTGAGGCTCTGACTGATCGTGAAGCCAAAGTACTGCGCATGCGATTTGGTATTGGCATGAATACTGACCACACCCTTGAAGAAGTAGGCAGACAGTTTTCTGTTACCCGTGAACGCATTCGACAGATTGAAGCAAAGGCCTTGCGTAAACTGCGTCATCCTGCCCGCTCCCGGCAACTGAGAAGTTTTATCGATATGTAGGATTGGTTAGTCCGGTAATCCCAACACGCGTTTGGCAACTATATTCAACTGAACTTCATTCGAACCGCCGGCAATTGAGCCCGCTTTGGAAAAGAGCCACATTCGAGTGAGTTCCTGTTCCTCTGTCGAGAACGTATCGTCTTCCCAACCCAGGGACTGGGTGCCTGCAGCTTGCAACTGGAGCTCCAGGTGAGCTTTTCTGATTTCGGCAACATAATATTTGAAAATTGAAGTAGCGGCGCCAGGTGTCCCGCCTTCCGATTCTTCTACGGTTCGCTGTTGAGTCAGGGAGAGTGACCTGGCATTCATACGATTGGTGAGAATGGAATCCCGGAGTTGTGGGTCTGACGGCAAACTGTCAGACAGACTTTTACTGGTCTGCATACGGGAATTACGATTTGCCGCGGCTGCAGCGAGCGTGTGAATACCCGATCTCTCATGCTGAAGCAACCGTTTGGCAACTGTCCATCCCCGGTTCTGCTGGTGCACCAGGTCCACTTTGGGCACAACGACATCGTCGAAAAATGTTTCACAAAAATGGGATGTTCCGCTGATCAGTCGAATCGGTCTGACCGTTACACCCTCTGACTCCATGGAGAACAACAGAAAGCTGATTCCCTCGTGTTTCGGTGCTCGCGGGTCGGTGCGTACCAGACAGAAAATCCAGTCTGCAAAATGAGCGAGCGAGGTCCAGATCTTCTGGCCGTTGATGAGAAAATTATCACCCTGATCTTCGGCCCTGGTCTGCAGGCTGGCAAGGTCCGAACCGGAGCCCGGTTCACTGTATCCCTGGCACCAACGAATCTCGCCACTCGCGATCTTTGGCAGATGCCTTGCTTTCTGATCGTCGTTACCAAATTCCAGCAGCGTCGGTCCAATCATGGAAATGCCCATCCCGGCGAGGGGTTCCCGTGCGTTAATACGGGCCATTTCCTGCAGCAGCACGACATAGTGGTCCATATCCAGCCCGGCGCCACCATATTCCACGGGCCAATTGGGTACACTCCAGCCCTTCTCAGCCATCAAATCGAGCCAAATGTAAGAATCAGGATTGGAACTGCGCATTTTGGACCCGCCGTTGACTTCCTCCCCCGGCACCATGGGAGTACGCATACTGGCCGGACAGTTCTCTTCCAGCCAGGCCCTGGTTTCCATCCTGAATTCCTGATCCTGGGGTCGGAGTAAAGTGCCGGAGTAAAATTTATTCACCATGGGTGATTCTCTAAACGGTTGGTAGTCTGTATTTATTATCAACTTATTCTATAGCACTGAAGGTAGGAAACTTCACTCTGGCACTTTACACCGACCCCATTTGGTTTTCAAACGGTGGGTAACCAATATCAATTATCGGCTTATCTTAAAGCACCGAAGGTTGAAAATCGTATTCGGGCACTTTGTCTCGACCCTGATTTTTATTTGACTCCGACCCCAATTCTTCCAGAACTTGACTCCGACCCCAATTCTTTCGCGACCCCAATTCTTTTTACTCCGGCACTTTACTCCGACCCCATTGCTAGTGTTAGATTGCACCAATAGTAATGTGGGCCGGGAGAAGGTATGAATTTCGAGTTTTCAGAGGATCAGAATTTGCTGCGAGAGCAGGCAAAAGGTTTCCTCAGTGATAACTGTTCAACAAAGGCGGTACGAAAGATTCTCGATGGAGATGAACCTTTTGACCAGGATCTGTGGCGTCAGATCGTTGAGATGGGATGGACCGCCGCGGTGATTCCAGAAGAATTCGATGGTCTGGGTTTGAGTTATCTTGAGCTTTCGGTGATCGCGGAGGAACTTGGACGGGTGTATGCACCGGTTCCCTTCTCTTCTTCTGTCTATCTTGCCACAGAGTCGCTGCTGGCAGCCGGCAGTAAAGAGCAGAAAGACAACTGGTTGCCACAGTTGGCAAATGGATCTGTCATAGGTTGTTTTGCCGCTGTAGAAGGCAGCGGACAGATCAGCCCATCGACAATCAGTACGACAGTCCAGGATGGTGTAATCTCCGGCGCCAAGATACCGGTTGCTGATGGTGACGTTGCGGACTTTGCCATTGTTATAGCCAGGGATGACAAAGGGGTTTCCGCATACCTGGTGAGCCTCACCGGGAGTGGAGTTAACAGACAGACTGTTGCGACTCTGGATCCGACAAGATCCCACGCCAGAATAGACTTCTCGGAAGCCAGCGCGGAACTGCTGGGAGAAGCAGGACAGGGCTGGGCTCTTTTGGATAAAATCTATAACCGGGCAGCAATTCTCTTTGCCTGGGAACAGCTGGGTTGTGCAGATGCGGCTTTGGAAATGGCCAGGGAATATTCCATGGGAAGGTTTGCCTTTGGTCGACCGATTGCATCCTATCAGGCCATCAAGCACAAACTCGTGAATATCTACGTAAAAAATTCACTGGCGAGATCAAATTGTTATTACGGATCATGGGCTTTGTCGACCGATGCCCCGGAATTGCCGATTGCGGCAGCGGCGGCCAGGGTTGCCGCCATTCAGGCTGGCTACCTGGCTTCCAAGGAAAACATCCAGACCCACGGTGGGATGGGTTTCACCTGGGAGTTTGATTGCCAGTTACCCTATCGACGGTCCAAACTGTTGTCGATCAACATTGGCAGTGAAGCGGTCTGGCAGGAGAAACTGATTTCTGCCATCGAATCAGAACGCGCGGCTTAAGGAGCAGATCATGGATTTTAATGACACACCGGAAGAAGCAAAATTTCGGCAGGAAGCACAGCAATGGCTTGCAGCCAATATACCCGATAAAAAAGAACTTGCAGGTCTGGACACCATCGCAGGTGCTAAGCTCTGGCAAAAGCGCAAGTATGATGCGGGGTGGGCCTGCATCACCTGGCCGGAGGCTCATGGTGGACGAGGCGCCACTCCGATTGAGAACGTTATCTGGGGGCAGGAAGAAGGTAAATACAATACCCCCGAAAATGTTTTCTCCATTGGTCACGGGATGTGTGCACCCACAATGATGGCCTGGGCTACTGAGGAACAGAATAGAAAATACCTGCCCAGGTTGGCGAGCGGAGAGGATATCTGGTGCCAGTTGTTCAGTGAACCCGCAGGTGGTTCCGATTTGGCAGCCCTGCGTACCAGAGCAGAAAAAGATGGAGATGAATGGGTGATTAACGGGCAGAAAATCTGGACCACCGGCGCCCATTATTCCGATTATGCGATCCTCGTTTTACGTACAGACCCGACAGTACCGAAGCACCAGGGATTGACTTATTTTTTCCTTGACATGAAATCACCCGGTATCGAAGTCAAACCCATCCGTCAAATTTCCGGTAGTGCAAATTTCAACGAAGTGTACTTAACCGATGTCAGAGTTTCTGACAGTCAGCGGCTGGGGGCAGTAGGTCAGGGTTGGCAGGTAGCGATTACCACCTTGATGAATGAACGTGCTTCCATAGGCAGCGGCGGGGGCGGCGTCGACTTTGATAGAGTGTTTGAACTGGCCAAGAAGGTTAACATCGGCGATAAACCCGCCCTGGAAGACAGTGGTGTTCGCCGTAAACTGGCAGACTGGTATATCCAGGAGGCAGGACTGAAGTATAACGGTTATCGTTCCTTAAGCGCCCTGTCCAGAGGTGAAACACCGGGGCCGGAAAGCTCCATAGGTAAACTGGTGGGGGCGCCGAAACTGCAGGACATGTCGTCTTTTGCGCTGGACCTGCTGGATTCGAGCGGCGCCATCCTGGACCATGAATTCTCTGAAGCTGCCGGGAAATATCAGACCGCTTTTATGAATTCTCCTGGACTCCGTATCGCGGGCGGTACGGATGAAATCATGGCTAACATCATTGCCGAGCGCGTATTGGGTATGCCCCAGGATGTCAGGGTTGATAAGGGTATTCCCTTTAACGAGATACCAACTTCGGGATAACCTCTGGGACCAGGAGGTTACGACGCATCACGTGATGCGTTTAAGTGGGATGCTTATAAAAAGATAACTACGACGCATCACGTGATGTGTTTAAGTGGAATGCCAACGCCGCTGGTTTATAAGAAAGATAACTACAACGCATCACGTGATGCGTTTAAAGTAGATATTCCTGCTGGACTTCCAAAATTTCCAACAATCAAAATTGGTGCCGAAGAGAGGACTTGAACCTCCACGGGGTTGCCCCCACTACCCCCTCAAGGTAGCGTGTCTACCAATTTCACCACTTCGGCTAAAATCATTCTTCAGATGGTTCCGGTTCTACTGTTGGAATCTCCGATATCTGGTCAGTTGATAAAGTTGGCAACTGTTCCGGGACCTGCTCGACAACTTCCGGGATTCCAAGGTTCCGGACTTTTTCTGACTTCTGCTTTGCAAAGTAGGCCAGTGCGAAGCTGGTGAGAAAAAACCCGATGGCAATAACCGTGGTTATTCTGGTCAGGAAACTGCCAGCACCGCCGCTGCCAAAGACAGTCGATGAAGCGCCGGCGCCAAATCCTGATCCCATATCCGCACCTTTGCCCTGTTGCAGCAGGATCAGACCAATGATGCCCAATGCAGCAAGCACATGTGCCAGGAGAACCAGTGTCTCTACTATGTTCATGTCCATCAATTTGCTCCTGCCGCCTTGCAAATGGCAATAAATTCTTTACTTTTCAGCGATGCCCCGCCTACCAGGACACCATTAATATCTTCCATGGCCATCAATTCATCCGCGTTGCCGCCGTTAACACTGCCACCGTATAGAATACGCATGTTTTCCGCCATCTCGCAGTCAACTTCGGCGACGAATTGCCTGATCCCGGCATGAACACCGGCGGCCAGATCCGGCGTCGCGGTTTTGCCTGTACCAATGGCCCATAAAGGCTCATAGGCAATAATCCCCCGGCTGAACTCATCGCTGGAAACATTATCCAGCACGGCTGAAATCTGCCGGTTTATAACTTCGTGAGTCTCTGAGGCCTGCCGCTGCAACAGAGTTTCACCAACACAAAGTATGGGTGTCATTCCCGCATCGATGACCGCTTTGAACTTTGCCCCAACGACATCATCAGACTCATCAAACAGGGTTCTGCGTTCCGAATGGCCAGTCAGTACGTACCTGCAACCAAATTCCCGGACCATCGATACCGAAATTTCACCGGTAAATGCCCCCTGTATATGCCAGTCTACGTTTTGGGCGCCGAGCTTGATGTGACTGTTCTCAATCAGTGAACTGACCTGTTGCATAAAAACAAAGGGAGGACAAATCAGCACATCACACTGGTAATCCTCCTGGGCCACAATCGCGGTCACCAGTTCGGTGGCATCCTGGCGGGTACCGTTCATCTTCCAGTTGCCTGCAACCATGGATCTCATCGTTCGGGCGCCTGAAACAAGGTGGCGAATAGTAGCGATTTTATCATGAAGTTGCAATCCACGGTTGATACCTTCCCCACTGGTTTATAGTCTCTGGCGCCCACTCTCGATCTGATCAATAGTTGCAATCCACGGTTGCTGCCTACCCCACTGATTCTGCAATGACTGACGCCAGTTCGTTGGCTAACTCTCTGACCTGGGAAAAGTTCTCTCCTTCCACCATGACGCGAACGACCGGTTCGGTTCCGGAAGGTCTCAGCAAGACTCGCCCCCTGCCATCGAGTGCCTGTTTCGTCGATGCCACTGCCTCTCCAATCCTGGGGATCCCCTCCAGTGATGCTGTTTCTGGAACATCACCCTTACACCGGACATTCACCATGTGCTGGGGATATTTCTCCATTCCGTGCTTCAGCTCTTGCAGGGATTTACCGGACTTGAGCATGCTGGCCACAACCTGCAGCGAAGAAATAATGCCATCACCGGTCGAGGTCAGATCGAGACAGAGGATATGGCCTGATGATTCTCCACCGAGCTGCCAGTGATTGCGAATGAGTTCCGTCAGGACATATCGATCACCTACAGCCGCACGGATGAACGGGATGGATTCTCTTTCCAAAGCCTGTTCAAGACCGAAATTACTCATCATGGTCCCTACAACTCCGCCGGACAGCCGGTCCTCTTGCTTGCGCGAAGACGCAATAATGAGAAGTAACTCATCCCCATCAACCACCTCTCCCCGGTCATCAACCATGATGACCCGGTCTCCATCCCCGTCCAGTGCAATACCCAGGTCCGCCTGGTTGTTGATGACGGTTTCAACCAGAAGATCCGTCGAAGTTGATCCGTTATTTTCGTTGATATTGAAACCATCGGGTTCCGTACCAATCTCGAGTACCTCCGCCCCAAGTTCGCGATAGACATTGGGAGCAATGTGGTAAGTCGCACCGTTGGCACAGTCCAGTACCACTTTCAGTCCCTTGAGGTTGTAGCTGCCGGGGAAACAACTCTTGCAGAACTCTATATAGCGTCCTGCCGCATCCTCGATACGGGTAACCTTGCCAATCTGCTTTGATTCAACCACGGTCATGGTCTGTTTCAGTTCATGTTCGATGGCAAGCTCGATCGCATCATCCAGTTTTTCACCGTTTTCGGAAAAAAACTTGATGCCATTGTCATAATACGGATTGTGCGAAGCGCTGATCACGATTCCAGCCTGTGCCTTGAAAGTCCGTGTCAGATAAGCGATGGCAGGTGTCGGCATGGGACCCAACAAAGCCACGTCGACCCCCGCGGCAGCCAGGCCGGATTCCAGGGCGGACTCAAACATATAGCCGGATACACGGGTGTCCTTGCCAATGAGGAACAGCCCCCGTCCTGATGATGAAAACACTCTTCCCGCAGCCCATCCCAGTTTCAGCACGAATTCCGGCGTGATCGGCAGGGTACCGACCCGGCCACGAATTCCGTCGGTTCCGAAATAGTGTTTTGACTCGCTCTTGCTCATGGCAACTGCTCTCTGTTAATGGCGTGCACAACTTTTTTCGCTCTGGCTCATGGCAACTGCTCTCTCTTAATTGCGTGAACAACTTTTTTTCTCTGGTTCATGGCAACTGCTCACTCTTAATTGCGTGAACAACCTTTAATGCCGCACTGGTTTGCGCTACATCGTGAACACGAACAATATTCGCTCCATGACTGACCGCAACAATGGCTCCCGCTACACTGCCAGACAATCTTGCGTCACTCAAACCCGTGATCATGCCGATGGTACTCTTTCTGGATAGTCCTACCAACAACGGCAGACCAAAAGACTGAAATTCAGCGAGCCGGTTTATCAGCATCAGGTTGTGTTCCGGGGTTTTACCAAAGCCGAATCCCGGATCCAGAATGAGCAGTTTACGATTTATTCCAGCAACCCGACATGCTTCTATCCGATCGATAAAGAATGATTTGATGTCTTCGACCAGGTCGATATAGGAGGGTTGATCCTGCATCGTCTGCGGTTGTCCCTGCATGTGCATGAGGCAAACAGGCAGTCCGCTTGCAGCGGCAGCGGGCATTGCCCCTTCGCGGGTCAGTGCCCGTACATCATTGACTACATCGCAATCCGCCTTCGTTGCCTGTTCCATGACGGAGGCAGTACTGGTGTCGACAGAGATACAGGCATCAGTTTCGGCCCGGATGGCCTCAATCACGGGGATGACCCTGTCCAACTCTTCCTGTTCAGGTACAGGGTTGGCGCCGGGTCGGGTGGATTCTCCACCAACATCAATGATGTCAGCTCCCTGTTGCAACAGTTGCAGCGCGTGCTCTTTAGCCGCGCTCAGAGAGTTATAACGGCCGCCATCGTAAAAGGAATCCGGGGTAACATTGAGTATCCCCATAATCAATGGACGCTTTTCAGCCAGGAGACCCGTTATTCTTGACATGAAAAGACCGCAGGGGTGTGGTCAATGGTCCGGCGCTGGATCGCCAACGGGTCCGGGAGGTCGTGGCTTTGCAGGTTTGGGTTTTGTGTCTGCTACCGGTGTTGTGTTGTCATCCCACCCATCGGGAGGTCTTGGTTTACGACCATTCATGATGTCATCAATCTGCTCCCGGTCTATGGTTTCATATTCCAGCAATGTTTCCATCATGATATTCAGCTTGTCCCGGTTCTCTTCAAGCAGCTTTTTAGCGGTGTTGTAACAATCATCAATGATCGATCGTACTTCAATATCTATCTTGTTCTGGGTATCTTCTGACACATGAGACTGGTTCATACTGGCCGATTTACCCAGGAAAATTTCTTCGTCCTCGGTATCGTACATCAGAGGTCCAAGGTTGGAGGACAGACCCCACTTGGTCACCATGGAACGCGCCATCTTAGTCGCCTGTTCAATATCGTTGGCGGCGCCTGTTGTAATGCCATCAGGTCCAAGCGTCATTTCTTCTGCAATCCTGCCGCCATACAGAGCACATATCTTGCTGTGAATAGCCTGTCTGCTGAGTGTATATCGGTCTTCTTCGGGCAGGAACATGGTTACGCCAAGAGCCCTTCCCCTGGGGATGATGGTGACCTTGTAACTGGGATCATGATCCGGCACCAGGTAACCGACAATACAATGGCCAGCTTCATGGTATGCCGTATTTCTCTTTTCTTTCTCAGACATGACCATGCTCTTGCGCTCAGCACCCATCATGATCTTGTCTTTAGCCTGTTCAAATTCAGCCATACCAACGGTACGCCGATCCTTCCTGGCAGCAATCAGAGCGGCTTCGTTGACCACATTTGCAAGATCCGCACCGGAAAAGCCAGGTGTACCACGGGCAATCACTTCGGGTTTAAAATCCGCCGCAAGAGGGACTTTGCGCATATGGACTTTCAGAATCTGTTCGCGTCCACGGATATCAGGTAATGAAACCACAACCTGACGGTCAAACCTGCCCGGGCGCAGCAGGGCCGGGTCAAGTACATCCGGCCTGTTGGTTGAGGCGATAATAATAATGCCCTCATTACCATCAAAACCGTCCATCTCCACCAGTAACTGGTTCAGGGTTTGCTCGCGCTCGTCATGACCACCGCCCAGACCAGCACCTCTGTGCCGGCCTACGGCATCAATCTCATCTATAAAGATAATACAGGGCGTCTGTTTCTTTGCCTGATCGAACATATCCCGGACCCGGGATGCGCCAACACCGACAAACATCTCTACAAAGTCTGAACCGGAAATCGAAAAGAAGGGTACCTTGGCTTCACCGGCGATGGCTTTTGCCAGCAGTGTTTTACCGGTGCCGGGCTGCCCCACCATCAGCGTACCTCGGGGTATACGACCACCGAGTTTCTGGAATTTGGCAGGATCCTGCAGAAACTCCACCAGTTCCTGGACATCTTCCTTGGCCTCATCAACACCCGCAACATCTGCAAAAGTTGTTTTAATCTGGTCTTCACCCAGCAATTTCGCCTTGCTTTTGCCAAAGGTCAGTGGACCGCCCCGACCGCCGGAACCACCCTGCATCTGGCGCATGAAGAACATGAAGACGGCGATGATGACCAGGATAGGGAAACTGGCTATCAGTAGCTGGGTCCAGATACTCTGCCGTTCAGGTCGATTACCTTTGAAAGTCACATTATGTTCGAGAAGGTCGTCTATGAGCGCCTTATCCCCAATCTGCGGCTGAATGGTTTCGAACTGCTGCCCGTCAAAAAGCTCACCGCTTATCGTGAGTCCATCAAATTCTATCGCGTCTACCTGGTCCTGTTTCACCATGTCAATAAAATCGGAGTAACCGATTTCCTCCATGTCACTGGAGACATTGAAATTCTGAAAAACGATAAACAAAACAGCGGCTATGATGACCCAAAGCGCCAGGTTTTTAACCATGTCGTTCAAGAACTGATCCCCTTTGCAGAGTATGACCTGCAGGTAAATTAAATTCGCAATAGATTACATTACTATATATTCGGTATTTCACCAAAATTTGTTCCCTCATGCCTTAAGACCACGGCCCAGTAAATAAATTTCCCGGGACCGGTCTCGCGATGCTGCGGGCTTTATATTATTGAAGCTGAGAAAGGACTGCTTAAATGCCTGACGAAGCGGGTCGATGCCTGCTCCCTGAAAACATTTCACCAGTAAAGCACCTTGCGGACTCAATATTTCCTGAGCCATTGCAAGCGCCAGTTCCACCAGGTAAACAATCCTTGGCTGATCTATTTCCTTCATACCACTTAAATTTGGGGCCATATCAGAAATTACAAGGTCCGGCGCAGTTCCATCCAGCGTTTTCCGGATCTGTTCAACTGTCTCTTCTTCAGTAAAATCGCCCTGGAGGCATATCACGCCTGGAATGGGTTGCATCTTCAATAGATCAACAGCAATAACCATACCATTACCACCAGTGATTTCTTTTGCGACCTGGGACCACCCGCCCGGTGCGGCACCCAGGTCCAGCACTGTCTGTCCGGATCTTAAAACAGAGTATTTCTCCTGTATTTCCAATAACTTGTAGCTTGCTCTGGATCGGTATCCCGATTTACGGGCAGCCCTGACATACGCATCCCGTTCGTGTTCCGCCAGCCATCGTCTGGATTTTTTTGCCATTCCCTGTTCCATTTAAAACTACAGGATAGAGTCGGCTGCCCCATTTTGAACTGAATACGCTCTAATCTGCTCAGCGTTACAATTTTTGAATTCAGATGTGCTCTATGTTGCAGATTTCCAGTTCAACCTCTCCTTTGGGAGTCTTGACCACTGCAACGTCTCCAACTTCCTTGCTGACCAGCGCCCTGGCGATAGGGGAATATATAGACACTTTGTTCTCCTTGATGTCTGATTCCTCATCACCAACGACCTGATAGGTGGATTCAGAATCATCATCCAGATTAACCACTGTTACAGTGGACCCGAAGATGACCTTTCCGTTGGGCGGAATTTCCTGGATATTGATAACCTGGGCTACGGAAAGTTTATTTTCTATTTCATGAATCCGGGCTTCCACAAAGCCCTGCTCTTCCTTGGCGTACTGATATTCGGCATTTTCGCGCAGGTCCCCATGTTCCCGCGCTTCTGCAATGGCACGAACGATCCTCGGTCTTTCCACCGATTTCAAACGAGTAAGTTCACTTCGGAGAGCCGACGCGCCTTCCGCGGTCATCGGAATCTTGTCCATTGTCTCTAGGGTCAGTTACCTGGAATATACAGTGTCAAATGGAAACAGGAATTTGTCCAGTGAAATATTTCACAAACTGTGTGTTGCCTGTCGGCAAAATTGGACAACTGGTCCTGACTGCCAGTTAGCTGTTGAGAAAGCTTTGTTGATGGACTACGCTTTCCAGTGAAAAGAAAATGCGAGGTGCAACATGGTGGATGACAACAAGCGGCCTGATGTGTGGATAGGCCATGTGAGAATGCCCACGCCTAATATGGAGGAGTCCCATGCCTTCATGCAGGAGATTGGAATGCGACCGATATTCAAAGGCGAAACCGTGGCGGTATTGGAACTGCGAGGCGGTACTCACATCGTACTGGCAAACGATGAGGATCATGAGCCCGCGGATGTATCTTTCGACCTCATGGTGGAAGACCTGGCGGAGACCCACGCTCAATACCAGAAACGTGGTTACCAGGTCACAGAGATAGAAAAAGGACGCATTCACGATTCCTTTTATTTGACTGAGCCTGGAGGTAATCGGATAGTGGTGAATTCAACTCATGTACCTGATCACAGCCTTGTCTGAGACATGGATGTAGAATTCCCGGACAATTACCAGTCAGTTTCCGGCTATCCATTTCATTGGGTTGGGTGGTTCTTGAAACAGGAGTGAATAATGGCCATCAAAGATATATTCAGCGAAGTCGAGGAAGTAAAACAGGATATTGAGAATCTCGGCGTTGATGATCTCAAAAGAGAACTACAGGACAATCCGGATCTCCTGCTGATTGATTTGAGGGAGATCCAGGAACGTGTGGACCTGGGCGCCATTCCCGGTTCCATTCACGCGCCCAGAGGTATGCTGGAATTCTGGGCAAGTCCCGCCAGCCCCTATTACCGCGATTACTTTCAGGAAGATCGCCGGACGATTCTGTTCTGCGCCGGAGGCGGACGTTCAGTCTTTGCAACGCTTGCGCTGCTGGATATGGGTTTCAAGGATGTGGCACATCTTGAAGCCGGTTTCGGCGGTTGGCAGGAAGCCGGCGAGGAGATTGAGGATGTTTCCGCGACCAGTAGATGGATAAGACGAGAGTAAACGTTCAGCGGATTTCATTTAACACGTGATTCAGCATGCTCAATCCACAAAGCGTGTGCAGGATACCCACCTCCTCTGTGGCATTGAAGAACTGCTCATAAAAACTGGTATCACATAGATCTTCATAATGCATGGCGTTGACGTTGCCATCCAGTGAACTCAGGAAATCTTTGGTATTGTCGACCGGTACCAGCCGGTCGTAGCTGGAATGATACAGGTGGAGTGTAACATCCTCATCATTGAAGACCTCTTCCGGATTGACAATATTCTGAAAGCTGCTCATCTGCAGAATTGCTTTCAGTTTGTCATAGGTGGCATCGTTGTCCAGAAATCCCTTGATAAATTGAGAACTCAGTTCCCCGTCGACTTCCACGTCTTCAACTGTTATGCCACTGTCCGTGTATTCAATGATGCCCGGGAGTATTCGACCGGATATATAAGGTATATGAGCTTCCTGGTTCACCAGGGTGCAGTAACCGTCATCATTGCAGCGTCCGTCCAGAGCCTGCATGACGCCCAGGAAAGTGCGGTACAAGTCTAACGGCGCCCCACCGGAATAGACGTCGACTGTCTGCAGTGAATCTTTGTGATGGTGATGTATCTCCATCCAACTGGCAATGGCGCTGTGCCCTCCCTGCGAGTAGCCGATAATGCTGATCGGTAAAGGTCTGCCATCCCCATGTATATCGACATAATCATTACTGTCCAGCACCCGGCGAACAAGATCGGCCGAATTAGCGCCGACTCTGTTGGCAATAAGATAGGTTTCCGGCAAGTCGCCGGTAGTTCCCCGCCCAAAGTTGTCCGGGGCAACGACGAGGAAGCCATGACCGGCGAACAGATTGGCAAGGATATACCAGGCATCTGTTTCAGCGAGTTCCGATGGTGTGGAGCCGGTGGCGTGATTCAGCAGGATGATCCTGTCTCTCGGCGTAAAATCATCTGCAGAACTGATGTCTGGAATTGCCAGCAGTCCACTCAGAGTCCCGTTGGACCCATCCGGGAGCGTCGATGAATACTCCACTTTCTGCACTGTCACATCATGAATGACATCGGGTTTGGCCAGGTAATGCCACTCGCTACTGATCAGGTCAACGATTAAAGCCAGCAAAAGTTGCTTCACTTCATCAGGACTATCCAGTTGATCGGTCAGCGCTTCCAGGATATAGCCTGCAAAGAGATTATCCACCATGACCAGTGAAATTTGTTGTTCTTCAATGACATTCAACGCTGGAGTATCACTGCCGACATCAAGGTCTAATGTACCTTCGTACCGGGTACCGCTTTCTCTTGTTGCCTTGACCGTAATGGTGTGACTGGCTGCATCGAGACCCTGCGGGCAGGAGAGTCTGTGGCTGGCCAGCTGATTCCCCTCAATGTCTGCAAGATCCGATGCGCTGCGCCGGGTACTGACAACATTCAAATCACTGCAACTCATTTCCACTGCGAAATCTGCGTCAGACCAGGTTGAATGAGACAACTCAAATGCGGTCTGATAACCAGGGACACTGCCTTGTTCGTTCAGGGGGATTGAGTCGATGAATTCGATTTCCAGTACGGGTTCCGGGGGTGGCGTGGGCGGTTCTACCGGGGGTGGTTCAAATGTGCCGGCGCCGCCGCCGCAGGCGGTTATTACTGTGGTGGTCAGGATGATGATGGGTATTAAGCGGGGTTGTGGCATGGTGGGGGGTGGTTGTTTGTTTTTTATATTAAAGGTGGTGGGCATTGTAGTGCATTAGTAGTGACGGCACACACCTCAGTCGAAGCGCAAACTCTCTACGAGCTCGGAAATGTGTGCCCTGCGCTCTTGTACATGCGCGATTACCCAGACGACTTTGCCGCCCTTGAATGCCGCAACCACTTGCGTCTTGAGGTTCAGTGCGGCCGGGGCGTAGACCCACGCGATCTCGGCACGATAGGCCGGCGTGCCGTCGGCGAGCGTGATCGGGCGATTCTCCGTGACTTCAAAGTCAGAGCCTAATCCCGCAGCCAACCCCCCTGTAATGATAAAGTCCGCCACCTTGCCCAATGACAGGCCATCGGCGATGTCGGCGACGGATGCTGTGAACTTGACGCCATCCGGTGTGTTGCCGACGAATACCTCCCCGGGCTGCGTCGGTGGGCCGACATCCGCTCCCTGCGGAATCGAGATCGTGAATTGAGGCTCGCCGGTATAGGTGTAGGACGTGGGCAGCGAGACGACCTTGATCGCACGCCGGAGGGTGACGGCGGGGTGCTTATTCGGCGTCGTCAACGCGTTCAGGACTTCAAACTCCATCGTCAGTTCGTCAGGCATCACCGCCGGTTTCACTGTCAAGTCGGTCTGGCTCTGCGGCGCGACTTCGACGAGATCAGCGTGTCTGTGCAGGGACTGGGACGCTGTCGAGAGGTGCCGCAGTTGCAGCGTCGCGTCGGTGTTGTTGCGCAATGTGACTTGCACGAGCGCTTCTCCCTCGTTGCGAATCGAGCTCTCGACCACAAGCCCTGCGTGCAGAAGAGCCTGCAGCGGTTTGTCTCGTCCGATCAGCAGGTTGTCGAACCAGACCACCGTGCGCTTGGCGAACAACGCCTCCTTGATCGCGTCAGCGGACCGCTCGGCGGCGAGCACCAGCGTGACCGGACGGTGGCCATTGCCAGCGACGTCGTAGTCCCAGTCGATCAGGTTGTGGACATCCGACGTGCCGATGTAGGTCAAGTCGTGGTCGACGGCGATCCGATGCGCTTCTTCGTTGTACGATTTACCGTTCACGATCTCGATGCCGTGCAGTTGCCCCTGTTCGATCAGCGCCTGCTGCACTTCGGTCAGTTCGGTTCGCAGATGCGGAGTCCTCGGCGACGCCCATGGGTGGTTCCAGAACACGAAACCCCTTTGCGCGTTGGCCGCGGCGACGGCCTCCTGTGGGGTCCACTCGGCGACGAATGCCGGCAACTCCGGCCCACTGCGCCCGCCAACGGGCCACAGCGCGTTGGCGTCGGTGATGAACACGGCATTCATGTGTCCATCCGGGGCTGCGCGGGTGATCTCCGAGCCGGCGACGACGATCAGGTCCGTGCCAAAAGCCGCCTGTGTAGCCTCACCGAAAGCGACATTGCGGTCCGGGTGCGGAATGAACTCCTGGTGTGGCTGGTACTCCAGGTGCTCGGTGATCGCCACCGCGTCGAGCCCATCGCGCAACGCCTCGGCGACGCGCACGTTGGGCCACACGTGGCCATCGGAGAACACCGAGTGAGTGTGCAGGTCGACGACCAGGGTCAGGTACTTCCCGGTGTCGGGGAAATCGATGTGTCGCGCCTCGTCTGCGTCCGTGCTCACCTGGCCGTGGCCCAAGGCGAAGGTCGATATCACGCTGGCAAGGGCGGCGCCCATGGAACGCAAGCATCGGGACCGATCTCGCATGTCTATACCTCGTTGGCCAGAGAACAGGCAATAATAACCATATTTTCCGAAGACCGGTCAAGGTCAGTCAACTGTTTTATGTGTGACGATAGTATCACTGGAGCCACCGTTAGCATCGTAGGTGGGATCGTTAAACCATCCGGGTGCAATGACTTCGACTTGTCGAGCGCTATATCCCGGAGTCTTTCCATCACTTCAGGATGTTCCAGGAGACGAATGTATCGATCATTCCCAACAGCCTAAATTGCCAGGCTTACTCCGAGTCATTTCCTGGTTGTGCTACTGGCCCACAATAATAAATACTGTCCTGGTTCAGGTTCTGGTTAATCCAACTTGCAAGCCGAACTTGGTACTACTTACTCTGCCTTCTCAAAGTGGATTTTATTTCCGGCAGAAGCGCATTGCCTTTCAGTAGCTCGATTGGGTCTGGGTTAATTGACATGCCATTGTTACGAATAGAGCACACCGGCATCCTGATTACACAATAGTCATTCCTTGGGCGACGACCAAGTTTTTCGGCTAACTCAACAACTTCTGCAGGGGTTGAGAAAAACTCTCGGAAGAAGGATATACCTGTTGAGTCGTCTTCCGTGGGTCGAAAAACAACTCTCGAAACAGGCAACTCAAGATTTAAGTCAACCCACTCAACTAAGGATCTGCGCAGTAATAGTTCTTCGTCCTCAATTGCATCGTCTTCCGTTTTCACGATTCAATTCTATGCGGCGATAGTGGTGTCGTCTCCTATCACTGAGCGGGCGTTAGGCCGAATATTGTGGTCAGGATATGTTGCAGCATTTGTTGGGTAATAGAAACGTTCTATCGTACCAGATACCGGAGCCCACTCAATTTCCATAAACTCGGGATCCTCTCCAACTTTATATGACATGATTTCTGCTCGCCAAGGTTCCTCAATCTCAACCTCTACCACAAACCCATTGTTTTGCCACTCGATAACAAGGCTTCGATCTAACGTTAATAATCTGTCAGGTGGGGTGATTTGAGACTGACACATCCGGCTCAGCAGATCACTAATTGACCTCATCAGGTCGGGATTTAAACCATCATGCTGCGCATTCTCAAACGACCTTAGAGCCATGTCCCAAGGTGACCCAGACACATCCATTGTCACGCGATTTGAGTCATTGTTATTCATAATGGTTCACTCCTTCATTCCCCAGACACCATGCGCATCGGGCGTTGTAAGCTTAACAAAACTCTCAACTATTGCGTCATGTCCAATTCGCAAGCCTTCTTCTAAACCTATTTTCTGGCTTAGTGGGCCGCGACAGGTTAATTCCAAGTGTAATAGTTCAGTACCCTCAACCAGGTGAATCCGGGTTTGCAAGGTGGCGTGCATGCGTCCTACTTGGTTTGGAAGAACCCAATTCCAGTACATATTAAGAGATTCTGGTGTTTGCTCTAAGGCGTATGGGATTTGAAGCCCCTTGATAACTAATGGCCAATCCGCAATGGAATTCCAAAGGTTGCCTTTGAACAGATGATTTGTATAAGTGACTTCCCAATGGTTTTCTTCAAGATCAAGCGATCCTGCTTTATCTACAAAGTCTTTAAATTTGCCATAATACTCAAAAAACTCTTTTAGTAATTCATCAAATTCAACGTAAGGTAGCCCCTGTTCTTTGCTCCAATTTAAGTGGAAGCGTGTATTCTGGATCTGAACAAGACGTTGATCAGAAGATCTTCTTATTTGAGCTCGCTGGGGAATTGGCTGCGTGGCGGCGAAAATCTGCTGCGCTTCTATTTTGGGCGGGCCAAAGCGCTCTAAAACCTCCTGGATTGGCTGGACGATCTTTAGGTCATCCCAGTCGTCTCCTAGCCACTGCTTCCAAAACCATCCTGCGTGTGCGTTGTTATAGAAAGGAAGCTCGCCGAACTGGACGCCTACAACGCGTTCATGAATTGGCGGGTCTGTGAATATAATTTTACCTGGCACGTTTTGGCATCTCTGGTACGAGTTCAGTAACATCATAACTTAGACAAAATATATATCCTGAGTTCTATTCCAGCAAACCACATCTATTTTAATTTTACATTTCTTTCGGCAAGTATTAGGGCTCCTTGAGTATTTCCATACCTCAAATCTATTTCACGAGCCTCCGTATTGAGAATCCTTACATTCTTTATGTGATCTGCATACGATTGCACTGGATCAGTTCAGGGAAGTCGCCGAGAATGAAGTGCTGGGGCTCCATGAGGGTAACTTTGCGCGTTATCAGATAAAACCGTCACAGTTCAGGGCGTGGCAGGAAGCCTGGAATAAGCCGGGACAACTGCGTGTCACAACGATGGAGGATGACCGATGAATGATATGGCCCTCAGCCCACCAGACTGGCGTCAATTATCTGCGCAGTCTGCTGGGATCGCCCAGCCTACACAACTATTCCTCACCTTCTGCCGGGACGTCGAGCGATTCCACCAAAGTGCCTTGCCAGCCAGTTGCTTATCGCTATGGTGGCCAAAGCGGTCGGAGGGGGTTATCCTGCAAAGCCGTTGACCACGAGGAGTGCAAGCTAATGAACAGACGCGTGCTTTGCGGCGTTGTCGCCGTGCTCGGCGCCGCATTCGCGGTGGGAGGAGACGCGGAACGCCTGGAGGAATTCCTCAGGTTTGCCCACCACGGCATACTCGACGTCAACGGCGTCTCCGACGAACACGTGCACCAGGTACTTGCTGCGGGTATCGCATCCGACGACCGTCGGATCGTCAATTTGACGTTGACTGGACTCAACACCCTGGCGTATCAGCGCGATCCGATATTCCGGCGAGCGCAGGCGTATGGCATACCCATACGGCCGATCGCCAGGGTTCCTGGACTCAAGAGATTCCTGATCGATTACTGGCACACGCACCTTACTGGCGGGGACCACGAGGTTGCCCTCGACATCCCGCGACCGGATTGGTGGCCCATCCTTGTCGAGGGCCGGGACTCCGACCACAAGGTGGATCTTAGTTCCGAAGACTATGACCAGTTGTGGGAAATGTTACAGACCGGGCCGCCACAGTGGCATGGCATCCCGTTAATACTGGCCGCACATTGGCCCCGGGACCCGGATGTCCTCAACGTCGTTTGGGAGGCCCAAGAGTTGTACCGCCACGCCGAGATACCGGGAATGGGTGGCTACAACGATGTTGGCATGACGCGGAGACTACTTGACGTCGGCGAGTTCGACACGCCGGAGGCAAACGCTTTTCGTGAAGCACATCCGAGGGCAGAGGAGGGCCACATCGACGAGCAGGCCGTTTCCAACGACGATTAGCCCCGTGCGGTGGGTTGACTGGGTAGAAGACCGCATGCTTGTTATACACATACATCGCCAAGGACAACCCAGCGGCGGCATTGGCTCTTGATGAATTGAATTTTGAGAAGTCCAGCCGCTTAGTGGATATCACTCTAAGCTCGAACGACCAGGCCCTGTGACGGGAATGAGAGAACTTGTCGCCCATGCAAATTACATCCTGATCTACGATTTGACTGACGATGAGATACGGATATTGAGGGTTTTGCTCGCAGCAGCCAGACAGTGGCCTCCAACACGGCCAAAATCGAAGGGTTAAGAATGACAATGCACCTCACAGAACACGCCACGGCAGCAGAGCAGGATATCCGAGAATAATATAGAGACAACTATGGAACAAGTATATCCCGACTTATGGCAAACAAAGCGCCACAGCTCAGGCATTTTGAACAGCTATACCTATCTGCTGGAGCATCCTGACGGCAATATCCTCTTTTACAACACCAACAACGAAGAGGACCTGCAATACATTGAGGACTTGGGTGGCATCAAATATCAGTTGCTGACACACCGGGATGAAGCCGGTGCATCCCTTAATCGAATTCGGGAGCGTTTCGGCTCAACTTTAATGTTTTCCGAAGGAGAAGCGGAAGCGATCAGTAAATACGCCAAAGCCGACCGCTTCTTTGACTATGGCGATCACAAACCGGGTGACATCGATGTACTTGAAACACCCGGCCATACCAGTGGTAGCGTCAGTTTTGTCTACCAGTCACCGCACGGCAAAACCTATCTGTTTACCGGTGATACGTTTTTTCAATGGAACGGTAGATGGGCGACGCTCATTCTGAACAAAGCGGGCGGCGCTAAACCTGCGCTCATTAACAGCCTGCATAAATTACGCGTTCTGAAACCCGACGTGGTGATGAGCAGTGGCTTTGTTGGGGAGGCTGGCGGGCCACATGAAGTTACTGTCAGAGAATGGCGACAGGCAATCGATATCGAAATAATTCGTCTGCAAAAGAGGTAGCTACATGATCTATCGTGTAACGGCTCATTTCATGCCTGATCGGGCTGATGAATATCTCGCTAAATTGTCGGCAGGCACGATCAAAAGCCAACGCCCAGACGGTGGTGAAAACGTGGATGCCATGAATAGGGCTTTCGTCACTGTGATAGTGGGGGACTTGTATATGCAAATTATCGGGGGTGGGTCAATTTTGGACGCCGATTACCCCGTAAAGTGAGGTAGTTTTGCACGCCGATCAATATGGAATACTAAGGTTTCACCATTTGGCACAGGTAAATAAGTGTTGTATTTCACAGTAAGATTTGATGAACGAAATTGTTTTCGAAAAAAAAGTAGCAAGTAAGCTGCTCATCCAACACCAGAATATTCGGCGGAGTCAGTTCCTGGTATGGATCCGTGAAATATTGTTAACAATCGTCTGGGGAATTGAACCATCAAATACCTCTGTTCCATGGGTTTTGTTGCCTGTCCCCAGGAGACCGGCATAAGTAATGATATTTGTGCCGTTAATACTCACGACAAATGTTCGGTTTTTACCGAAATTCCATTCAAATCCAATGTCACCCTCAGGTTCAGGCCCGACTTCAGAAGCAGGTAACCACGACAAAGGCAGTGCCTTAAGGAAACGAACTGCTTCGTGGTATGCCTCTTGACTGATAGGAAGAGCGCCGTATCCATCCCAGTCTTTTTCGGAATATTCCTGATATATTTTTTTGAGTTCAGACAATACTCTACCCTTATGATCCCACGTCTCTGCTTTACTTAATCTGATGATGTCGTCCTCAATAACCTTCTGGAGGTTGTCAGATGTCTAACTTTCATTCAATGACAAGTCTAATGAAGAAGTTATTTATGACGCTCCAAATGATGACCTCGAACTGTGACCGGGTTTTGTTGGTCAGTGTTTTTGAGATGGGTGGCCTCGTCTGCAGTCCCTTTGATCGGCGGGGCAGTGGTAGGAGTTCCGTTGCTGTGTGTAAACCGCCGTTCCAGTTTGCTGGAAGTGGAATCTCGAAAAATTGACATAGTGAACTTCCTTTGTCGTTCAACAGATCAATATGCACATCAAATCACGCTAAAAGCATAGGTGCAAGACCATGCTATACCTATGCCTGTTCAGCGATCTCCTTGATTCCGAACCACTCGTCATGCCTCATCAGCAGCGCGTGCATCTCATGCGAGAGGTCGGTATCCCATTGTCAGGGGAGCAGCCCGCCGGGACATATGCGAAGCAGATATTGAATCGACTGCTCATCGGTCTGTCATGGAACTCAAGCCGTCTAGAGGGGAATACTTACTCCCCCATCGATACGAAACGACTGATCGGGTTCAACTGGCACACAATCCTGAACCTGCACGCTCTATTGGCAAACAACCTGCTGTCTGACCCGGAAGCAACTGGCCGCCTGGCAACTGCCGACGCGATCACGGACCCTTTCGAACAGGCTTTCTTCATGATGGCCCAAATACCGTTTTTGCAACCGTTCGATGATGTGAACAAACGCGTCTCGCGCCTCGCCGCAAACATACCTTTGATCAAAGCGAACCTGACACCACTCTCCTTCACCGAGGTTCCGGTCAAATCTTACACGGAAGCGATACTCGGCGTTTACGAGATGAACCAGTGTGATCTTCTCAAGGACGTTTTCATCTGGGCATACGAGCGCTCCGCATCGCGATACGCAACGGTCCGGCAATCCCTTGGTGAACCCGACCCGTTCCGACTAAAGCATCGCACAGCTTTGCTCGAAATCGTGCAAGCCATCGTGCTTGAGAGACTGGACAGGAAAGCGGCGTTTGCCCGAATTGCCGTGTGGGCCAGAAAGAACGTCGAAGTTGATGAACAGGATCAGTTCAGGTAAGTCGCCGAGAATGAATTGATGGGACTCCATGAGGGCAACTTTGCGCGTTATTTGATAAAACCGTTGCAGTTCAGAGTGTGGCAGGACACCTGGAATAAGCCGGAATAACAGTAAGCCGATGCGATGGAGGATGACTGATGATTGATTTGGTCCAAATTGCAACTGTCTGGCGACAATTATCCTTGCCGGTTGTATTGACTCAAAATGAACATATGAGGTAGAAAACACGACAAGTAATGCATCAGAGAAACGAGCGTTTATTTAATACCAGAATGAATGTTCATTTTGACCGGTATACCCATCTATCGAAATTATCTAAAAGGGGACATATATGAATAATCCAGCTGAGATTTATGAAGATGACTGGACGGTTTCCAGCAAATCTGATGACCAGATATTTCCCAATAAGAATAAATTGAAAGATACGGCACAATGTACTATTGGAAACCAAGGAACTCTAGATCGAAACAGAATCAATATGGATTCGGATATACATCCAGTTTGGGCAATAAGTATAAATGGTGAACTACGCAGTTTATCTAAACCACTTGCATTAAGAGTTTCCAGCGTAGGGTCACGATATTATGCTGAGAATGATATATTGGATATTTGTGGATATGGTGATTCGCCTCAAGACGCTGTGTCTGATGCAGTAGGCGATATTACATACTTGTATTCTCATTATGCTGCATTATCAGACAATGATGTGGTCGGCCATGGAGAATATTTAAAAGCCAAATTTCATGAACTTTTAAATACGTAATACATGGATAGAAGATCTATAGATTCTGTACTACGTAAAAAAGGTTTGCATTGATGAATCCCGAGATCACACATTTTATCATCACAAATTGGATGGAAAAATAACAAGTATAAAAACAAAAATATCACATGGGTCAAATTACAAAAGAATCGATGCAAGCTTGCAATCAAAGATAAAAAAACAGTTGAAATTAGACACGTCTCAAGAATTTAAAAATCTTATAGATTGTCCAATGACGAAAGACGATTACATCAAGAAATTAAAAGGAAAAGGTTTATTAGAAAGTACCGCATAATATTCGGTAAACCTGATTTTTTTAAATTTCTCATAGCCTCTCCTTTCTTATTCTGATTTTATTCATAAACGTTTCCGCGAACTCTCTTCAATGTGCGTATTCCAGTCCAAGCCTGCCACTGATTCCGCGGGAAACCTGCTACCCATTCCAAACTAAAGCTACCACTGATTTCATGGCAAGACTGCCTCCCCGGCAGCCAACCTGCACCGCAATGAGTTTTTACTTTGGCAGGGAACTCGAATAATTAGTCTCATCACAGACTGGGAGTCGTCTGATGCATATTCTGGCGCAACCTGATCACCGATTCTGGAACAAGGTGATCACCCATTCTGGATTAAGGTGATCATGGATTCTGGAAAAAAGTGATCAATTTTGGCGGTTTCGCCAGAATTGATGATCACTTACCAGAATTGATGATCAGGTTTCGCCAGAATATGCACTTGATTCCGAACCGCTCGTATCAGCAGATGGCGGTTCACTATGCGTTGCCGTGATGCCAGCGTGTCCCTACAAACCCAAGTATGAAGCAAATGTAGAAGTTGCCGGACACATTGCAGCACGCAGGTATAAGGCACATCTATGTCACCATCTCCAGGGTCTCTCTGGGTAGGCAATGACAAACCGCATCCGGCTATTGCACAAGCGCACATGGGCAACCTTTACCGTTTGTGTGATCCCACCCAGGACCACCGTCTCGTGCGACCAATCGAATTGATAAGCCTCACCAGGTTTGAAGTGCAGCGGAATGAAGGCATCTTGCGAATGACCATGGTGTTGTTGCCAGTAACGGGCATAACGGCGTACGGCATCATAGCAACCGCGGTAGCCGTTATAGCGCAATAACTCAAACATCTTGAGGAAATTGAGCAGATCGTGCCGCGGGGCCTGATGGTTGGACAGCAACAGGGCTTCCAGCAGAGCTTCATATTGGCCGAGCTTCGGGCGTGGTTGTTTGCGCCGGTGGTAAACCGGCTCCAACGACGTCTCGTCCGATCTGAGGACTTTACGGTCCGTGTTGGCGACACGCCCCGGTTTTTTGCGATAGCTCTGATTGACTTGCCGTGTACCAGCCGATCTCGCCTGATTTTTGCCAACGTCTCCACTACTAACACCCCTTATACCTCCCGAAGTTAATATGCTTCGGGAACGATTACTCTAACAACCGGGGGTGGGTCAGTTTTGGACGCCGATTACCCCGTAAAGTGGGGCAGTTTTGCGCGCCGATCAACACGGAATACTGTGGTTTCGCCATTTGGCGCAGGTAAATAAGCGTTGTATTTCACAGTATGATCCGTGAAATATTGTTAACAATCGTCTGGGGAATTGAACCATCGAATACCTCTGTTCCATGGGTTTTGTTTCCTGTCCCCAGGAGACCGGCATAAGTAATGATATTTGTGCCGTTAATACTCACGACAAATGTTCGGTTTTTACCGAAATTCCATTCAAATCCAATGTCACCCTCAGGTTCAGGCCCGACTTCAGAAGAAGGTAACCACGACAAAGGCAGTGCCTTAAGGAAACGAACTGCTTCGTGGTATGCCTCTTGACTGATAGGAAGAGCGCCGTATCCATCCCAGTCTTTTTCGGAATATTCCTGATATATTTTTTTGAGCTCAGACAAAACTCTACCCGGATGATCCCACGTCTCTGCTTTACGTAATCTGATGATGTCGTCCTCAATAACCTTCTGGAGGTTGTCAGATGTCTAACTTTCATTCAATGACAAGTCTAATGAAGAAATTATTTATGATGTTCCAAATGATATTCTCGAACTGTGACCGGGTTTTGTTGGTCAGTGTTTTTGAGATGGGTGGCCTCGTCTGCAGTCCCTTTGATCGGCGGGGCAGTGGTAGGAGTTCCGTTGCTGTGTGTAAACCGCCGTTCCAGTTTGCTGGAAGTGGAATCTCGAAAAATTGACATAGTGAACTTCCTTTGTCGTTCAACAGATCAATATGCACATCAAATCACTCTAAAAGCATAGGTGCAAGCCCATGCTATACCTGTGCCTGTTCAGCGATCTCCTTGATTCCGAACCACTCGTCATGCCTCATCAGCAGCGCGTGCAGCTCATGTGCACGACGATTTGAAAACCAGGAGCGTATTTACTCAATTATCCTTGCCTGTTGTATTGACTCAATTTGAACACATGAGGTAGAGAACACGACAAGAAATGCATCAGAGAAACGAGAGTTCATTTACAACCAGAATGAATGTTCATTTTGACCGGTATACCCAGTGTTGCCTCATTCAAAAATGTTACCAAGAATGTGAATGCGATAGTAACTGTTTCGAAGTGACTTTTTTTCAGTCAACATTGTTAGCATTCCCCTCGGTTTTTTACACTTCTCTAAATTTCTAAGACCCTGGATTGTATATATCTGTATTTACAAGTCGTCACTTACTGGACATGTCGGTAATTTCTGTCCATCTGTTCTTGAGTCCTCCTTCCTATCGGAGTGATTTCAGCTGAACCGTCGTCGTCACGCAGAGAAATCGTCTTATCTTCTTTGAGGAGCTCTTTCAAGGTTGAGAGCGAAACAAAACACGTCCTGTTTCTGGAGGAAGGTATCACTTCGAAATGAATGGAGGGGTCATCAGAATATTCCCGCTGAAGTATTCAATCATCTCCCCAATGTCCTTTTTAAACTCGCTGGCCGACACGTTGCAGTAGCGCCAGCAAGAAAATGTCTGCCCGTGGGGATCAACTGCTTCCAATGCCTCATTCACATATTCAGTTGCCTGCACTGTATCTTCGATCACCCAATAGGCGAGAGCTATACATTGCAAGTAATTTGCGTCACTGAGACGATCAGATTCGTCTTGGGCTTCATACAGTTGGATTACCGCATTGAATGCTTGAGTATCGGTGCTGCCTCGTGCTCCCCAAGAGGCCATCGCGTAGTTGAAGGCTGTTCGAATGTCAACATCCTCAATCCTCTCGTAGTCAAGCAAGTCTATCGCCGCGTTGAATTGTCCAGTTGCAATGTATACCAACACCAGATCGTTTCTCTCTTGGCTCGGTTGAACTTCTAACTCCGGGTCCTCAGTAACTGCTATCAGGATGCGCAATGCGGCATCGCGCAACATTGGAGTCTCGAAGAAAACGTCGTGCGCCAGGTTTATCCGATCAAGTGTGCTCAATGACGCTATGGCAGGGGATTCCACAGCTCTTGAGGATTCATTGGGGTCAACTAGCATCAGCGCCTGTCTGATCAATCGAGGCGACAAATCAGCGGATTGAAGTGCGCGCAACGCTTCTGCGCTTGCCTCATTGACTTGGCCGCTATCGGAAAGTACTCGTGCTCTTCTCATGTGCACTTGAGGCTTTGAGTATCCTCTTTCAGTCGCACGACCGAACAGGGACGCGGCCTGCTTCGGTTCCCATTGCTCTTGTCTTAATACGCCCAGCCGGAACAGAACCTCGCCGTCTTTCTCGTGCAGGTTGCCGATTTTCAATAGCTTTTGGTTCGACTCCTCCGAAGACTCGTTCCTAAACGGGTCTGAGTGAACAGCCCTTTGGAACTTCTTCAGATATTCAAGCGCCCCCTCTCGATCCTCCAGGTTCTGACTGACGATCTCTGTCACAATCTTCCTGTATTCTTCAGCAAGTCGACTTCTTGGACGATCCTTGGTGAACACCACCTGGTTTAAAAGGGACAGACTGTCATACCTGTGAACTATCAAGGGGTCTCTCTCAAACTGGAGCATATTTTGGAACGCTATGATCTTCTTTTCGAGGATCCGGTCTTCGTCGTCGAGATCGGGCACATTCGACATGATGAAGTGCAGGTGAATTTGCTTCCCTCGAGGCTCCTCGGATTCTGATCGAATATCGGCGACAACCTTGGTCAAGCCGGTGAGGTTTTGCTCGTTTGGGAAAAACAGCATCGCTACAGAATCAGGAAGCTGTCTTGTACAAATACCGCCGACATCAGTGTGGCCTGTACGTGAATCGATCAACACATAGTCAGGTTGTAAAACCTCCTCCCACTGTGCCTTAAGATCTTCAAACAGAATATAGCCATTTCGCTGTTCGTATAGATTCCCCCAGTCGATTTGACGAAAGCTCTCGGCATAGTTCGACTTGGAGGCGCCGGCGGGCATCAACCATAACTCACCGCCGTCATCGCCGATTTCAGGGCACTTCTCCAAGAATTCTGCAACCTCAGGCGCTTGTCCGGTGTCTAAATATCTTCTGACGAAGTCGACGATTCCCGGTGCAGTTCTTTTCGGTTTGATTGCTTCGAACGTGTCGAGCCCAGGTGCTTCCAGGTCGAAATCGACCAGCAGGACCTTGCGACCTCTTCTTGCAAGCTCCACGCCCGTATTCACTAGCGACATGGTGCGCCCGACACCGCCTTTGAAGGAGTAGAAAGTTGTGACGTACATCAGTTCGCCGATCGCAACTGAAAAATCTCCTGCTGCTGTAAAAGGTCTTCCGTTACAGCCAAGCTTCTAAATGGGATGACATTGTCATCCGGGTGCAATGACTTCGATTTTTCGTGTGCTATATCCCGGAGTTTTTCCATCACTTCAGGATGTTCCAAGAGACGAATGTATCGATCATTCCCAGGGTTTTGGATATTGATTCCTTTCTCCCAACGGCTGAGACTTGCTTCACCGAGTCCTGTGATTTCGGCAAAGGCAGCGCGTGACAACCCGTGTTTCTTGCGAATGTCTACTATGTTCTGGGGCGGGAGAACACCCAGATGTTGGCATACTGCTGCTTGTTGGATTTCTTCACCCTCAGAATCGACGAACAGAAAATCACAGGCGCTGCAATGGCGTACCGGTAAATCGACGCTCAGTTCCACTGCTGACTCTCCGCTACCGTAAACAAACTTGTCTTGTTGTATTGACGTCGAAATCTCGCGCTCGCCACATTGCGGACATGGGTACTTCGCGGCATCAATCCTCGTCGTGTACTTAACTTTTTTTTGTTTCGAATCCATGTATGAACACCTCTTACTTTATTTCTGAGTAATGAAAGCTCCGTCCAATGACCTTATTGCCTCTGAGTTGAACCTTCACATACACTGGACTTGCATCCGGTTCCAACTCAATCAACATCACATAACCTTTTGCTCCAGGTGGTTTGTCCAGTGATATGATTTCGACTTCTCGACATGCTTCAAGCTCAGAAGCGATTAACTCCCAGGCGCTTTCGTTTGAAAAGTGAGTGTCAAAGTCCCCATGAGGATTTCGCACACTCCGTGGACGCCAATCGGTTGGAATTTCTCTCGACCAATTAGTTATCCGAGCGTTTTTTCTTCGCGCAAGGACGATCAATTGACTTCTTGTGGATTTGTTTATACTCATAAAAGTACTCCATTTGATCGGCCTCCACCCGGTTTAGTTAGTGTATGTGATCATATGATATCATTATCTCGGAACTTATGACAAATAGAACTGATAGAAATGCTCATATGAGTTGTTTTTGCATGTTCTTTGTGTCGGTCAGACGCTCAACTGCTCCCACATCTGCAAACAGTACCTGCAAGCGGCAAGGAGGGTGGTTCTTAGATTTGTCAATTCGTCCGGCAAGGATAATTGTCGCCGAACACATCAGTTCAATGCGCAAACATTCGTCTGAACGCAACCAAAAATCGTAAATGCGCAACTAAAATCGTAAATACACAAGAATAATTGCGCATACACAATTTTAGTTGCGAATAGAAGTGCTTTCGCAAGCCAGGTCGATCTCGAAACCCCGTGGGATATAAACGCGCGTTCCTTCAGTTGAGATACTTATGTTTTCTTCGTTTGCTCATCGGCATTCTCCATCAGACGCCAATGATGCAGAAAGTCAGGTCAGCACGCAGTAGTACTCTGGAAGTTTAATGCCGAGGGTCCGGGGCGAAAGAAGACAGGAAGAAAAGTTTAGAGAGATGGCTCAATAGTTTAACCCGGCCCATTCTACCAACTGCTGATTCGCTTTTAATCTTGCCCTCTGGTGCATCAAAGCTTCAAAAATAACAGTTAAATTCGATGTGCTATCGCTAACTAACGGTAATGCGGTTTCAGCTTCTATCAAGAACTGTTCTGTCAGGTCTCCACTGATATAGGCTGAATCCCACCAGTCCAGGATACGACCTTTGGATGCATGCATTAGTGGTGCCGATGGCAACTTCTCGCTTTTTTGACCATTGGCCTGTACGGTTGCTGGCATGAGATTCCAGAGATCGTTGTTGTACCATCGACTCCAGGGAAAGCAATGATCAACCTCATAACTCTCTCTCATAAGTTTTTTATTAGTCCAAACGCAATGAATGTGCTCGCCATTCTGCCGAAGCTCTTTTACTCGTTCACGTACTGGCAACGTATTACGGCGACCTTCATCCCATTGCAGGGCTTCGTGATAAACCGTATTGTTGTAGCGCATCTCATAACCCTGCATCAGCTTAACCCACTCGTTAACGATAGCAGGCTCAAGCCAACAGGCAAATTGTCCCAGACACTGCCATAAATCTGCCGGTAATCTGAAAACACCAAATTGTCTCAGATTCTGTTTGTTGATTTGCCAAAACTTTTCTTTCTTTGCCCGTACTGATTCCCTTTGACAGGTAAAAACCTGATTATCTTTGCCTGGGAAAGTAATGTGTGCTGCCGGCATCCGCTCAATATTGTTACAGGCGTCATTGATGGCGCCAATCACCAGGCGGGCATGCTCTGCCCCCAAGATTGCGCCAATCCGCAGGTCAAACGGCGAAAGCTGATTTAACTGATAGAAGTGTTTTGCCTTTGCAAAACCCAGCCCTCTTTGCTCTGATGGTTTATGGCTTGGACTCTGGACAAGATTGCGTTGCAACACCAAAGGTATGTAGAGCTTAAGCCAATACAACCCGACCAATCCGAACGGTATTTCAACAGTGTCATCAGTACTTCTGATTGCCATTCCCGAAGCACCTTCTGCAATGCGGATTAATGTGCGTAATAATCCTAATTTATAGGTCGCTGACTTATCATCATTGACGATGATATGCCGTAACAGTGGCAAACTGCCCGTGCCGTCGTCAGGTAATTGAAAAACCATGATCTCCCAACTAATGTGTTCTCTGTTGAGATAATCGTCTAAGCTGGTAAAAAATGGCTGTGCCAGCGCACGTTGTCTGGCAAATTGTTCCAATTCATTACGACTGACTGGATGAAATCCTCTCTCGAGATTTTCCCGCTCATCCTTTCCATGACGCAACGTGAAAACCAAAATCCCTCCAGGCGCCAGTAATTCGCTGACGATACGAAAGGCACGTTCCCGCTTACTGCGCGACACATGCATCCATACAGCGCTCAAAAGTATTAAATTAAAACGATGGCCGGCAGTACGAAGTTTTTTCAGGTCTGGCAGTTCGTCATCCAACCAGATGACGTTTCCATGACTATTCTGCTCGGCTAACTGTCGAAACTCCGAACATGGCTCAACGGCAACCACATCCCATCCTTTTGATGCCAGCCAGTTAGCGTCACGGCCACTTCCTGCGCCAATGTCCAGTGCAATACCCGGGTTATCGGGAATGAAATGTGACCATGACGCATGCAGTGATTCGGGTTTCAGAGAGTTGTATTTTAAGGCCAGAATTGGCGCATTTTCAGAATAGTAGTTCACGGTTCCCGATGATAGTACATCAATGGAACCCAATCCATTCAGTAGATCGTTTTCAAAACTCTCTCAAAGACCTCAACCCTTCTTTGTGATCGGACACAGGTGATTTAATCGGGGAAAGACCGTTACGGGAAGATTGCTGTATTCGATGAACGATTTGCACTGTGACGCATAGGTGGTCTGACACTTGTGAATGACCATGGTGTTGTTGCCAGTGACGGGTATACCGGCGAACGGCATCATAGCCACCGCGGCGATGTCCACCTCGCGGCACCGCATTCAGCGGGGGACTGCGAAGCCGGGCATCCGGACGGTCCCTGTTCCGGTGCGCTGGTGCGAACCCGGTGGCGGCGGAATCGCTCAGGTGACGTACGCGGCGTAGTCGTTCATCAGCACCCGGCGCCGGTCGAACAGGTTGGTGCGCCGGTATCCCCTCACGCGGGCGCACTTCCCTCAATCCATTATTTGTTTACGGTGCGAGCTTTACCCACATACAGGGTCGGTGCGCCTTCGATTGTGAAAGGACCAGCAACATCTGCAGGGGCGAGGTGGCGGTCGTTGGCGAACACAGTGGCGAGAAAACGCTGAAGGTCCGCGGCATTGCGTTTGCGTTTTTCCGAGACCGTCAATGGAGTCACGAATTCGTGAACGATGAGAAACGCCCTTACCGAAGAGTGTCGTTCGGCCTCAGCGAGCACCGCGGCGGTTGCTGTAAGAAGCTGGTAACGCAGTTGAGGTACGTGACGTTGTTGAAGGTCAATTGCGAAGAGGGAGAGTAGCGCTTCGATTCGCGCGACCGCTTTCGAGCCGGGATTGGACGCGCGCGCTACGCGCGCTTGCTGGTGCTGATCGGCGAGTACACTGCCGAACGGTTCGTCCGCCTTCGCCTCGATTGCGACCACCAAGGGACCGTGATCGTCCTTAGCGACAATAAGGAGATCGATGTTCGGTTGTTCGCCGCGGAACCGGTCTATGGCAATGCGAGCTTCGGGCTCGGCACGCCACGCGCGCAGCGGCCCGATGCCGTCACAGTTGGCGAGTACTTGCGCGATATCAGGCTGTATGCCGGGTGCCGCGTTGATCCAAGCTCGAGCGTTCTCCTTCGCGCTACGTCCGTCCTTCCAGTGGATATCTCTTTTCGGCGGTGCGGACCGGTGCCACTCGTCGATGGAGGTTAGCAGGCGGTCCCCTTTCCGGACAGTGCCGACCGCGTGCGTGTCAGACATCCAGTGACCGTTGACAGGCTTGAAGGTGTGGCTTTCGGAAACGTAGCGTGGAGTAGGTCTGGGTAAGAGTCGTGCCTTCTGCGGTGACCTGCTTGATGCTGTCTGCGCCGAGAGCGTCGCGGGTCCATTGGCCAATCCAATTGTTGACGACCCATTGGCGGAGTTCATTGCAGAGAGCGTGGTACTCGTTGAGGCGGGTGGGACTGCGCTCGATTTCCTTGAACACGGCCAGTGTCACGTGCTCAGTCAGTGGACGTGGCAAGTCAGCGATGACTTCATCGACCAGAGTCTTGACACCAGCGGTTTTCAATGCGGCCATTCCCATCCTCGCGACACCAAGAAGGTGTTCCCCAGTCCTCCGGAGCGAGACTAGCACGGGCACAGAAGAACCTCCAGCGCGGCAGCTCCATGGAGTGCGTAGAGCGTGTGTGGGTAAGCGTGCTCGCACCCGGCCTTCATGCGTGTCAATGCCGAAGTAAAAATACCCAGAAGTGCCGTCAAACCATCCAGCAGCTGTTGCGCTATCTGCGGCAGAGCGCAACACAAGACGCCATTATCCAGCGCCTTATAAGCGATACCGCGCTGACCTAGCTGACGTTTCAGATACTCATGACCATTGAGACAAATGCGTGCGGTATACGGGAAGTAACCGGAAAACTTGATAAACAGCGGCCCAAAATCCTGATCTACCAGATAACAATAATACTGATTGCACATGACCGTGGAACGTTCCAGCCAAGGATAGCTATAACCCTGTTCATGATTGATTTTTTTGCGCACACGAAAGGTGGAGAACTTCTCCTGGGCAACGCCAATTAAAGTACCCCCTCAGTATCGTTGAACTGCTGGAGACGTTGCCGGGTCACATCATCTTTACGTTCTCCCCTTTTAAAACGAACCATGTCCAAGCCTTCGTGGTCCGCAAAATCCCGTATGCTGTTGACAAACGCGCGTGACATGGGCGCCATCAGCGTGGTCGAGGCAACCTTGGCGCCACGATGCTGCTTAAAGAAGTAGGCAGCCCCAGCCCCGGTTTGCAGCATCGGCTGGTAAGCGTTCAGGTAAAGACGATCGATACCTTCCAAGGTTAAAGTGACATGAACTTGTAACAACTCGGCAATGGTCTGCGTTATCATAGCATTTGGCTCCGGCTGGCATTGGGGATAATAATACCCCGTCCGCCGCCTTGAGCTGCTATAAAAGGAAGTCAATGACTTCTATCGATCAGCCGGAGCCTCTTAAATCCAGAATGTAAGGACAATCAACATGCCTTGTTGGTCTGAGGTGAAGCCTCGCTAGTTTGATTGATCGTGCTTACTTTCTTGAGTCCTACTGTCCTTGGGAAAAATGTTGCCCATACATTGAATTGCGATTGGTCTACGAACTAGAGTGAATGATTTTACTTGCCATAGAGAATATAAATTGTGTGGAGTTGTGACCGTCATTGAAAATTGACAATGAAATATTGGACAAGGCGGCTTCTGAGTTATACCGCGACTTGGGGAACTTAAGAGATTTTCCCTCTGACCTTCGAAATACAATCGGAAGTCTCTACTATGAATATTGGTGGTTTCAGACAACTGATGATTTATCCTCAGGGCATCCGAGCTGGCCCAAACAAGTGGTAATACGGATGAGCCTATACCAGATAGTTCCAGATTTGGTTAAGAACATGAGAGGAGTACGTCGAACGAAAGAATTGATTACACATCGCCAGCGCAGACTGTCGCCTGAGTTATTGTTTAATATCATGGTGGGAACGACCAAAGACATGTTGAGATACGATTTGAAATTTGTTTCAAGGAAATCTGTAGTACGACGGGCTGTCGAAAAGGCATTCAAAAAACCTTTCTACGAAGTTCCCGGGGTCTATAATCTGATTGAGAACGCACTTGGAAGTCTGAAGTTCGAAGAGATTGAAAGCTCTTCTCCTGTAGAAGAACCAGATGGCCTATCACGAAGCCCAGTTCACGATCAGGAAAGGTCAGAACAACCTGCCACTTACTTTATTGCTGAACTTCCTTGTCCAGATCACAGTAAAGTTGTAAAGGCATTTCAATATAATCGGTATTCCATCACGTATTACAGAAATCCCAAATCGTATGGTGAAGTTGTTGCCGACATCCCGCCAATTTACAGGTATCCACAGGTTGCAGTGATAGAGAGCCAAAACGAACCAATATCAATTATTAGGACGGAAGTATCTTTGAATGGAACGATCTTTCTTTGTTCATTATCGAGGAATGGAGATCATAGAAATTATGGACCATTTTTGTATGCGGACGCAGCAAGTTTTCTGAAAGAAGTAGTTGAAAAAGTATCGACGTTGGACACCAACAAAAATAGTGGACCCAGAGATGGGGCTGTAGAAAGAGTTATTGTCAATTGTCCATCATGCAATAGTGCATTTCGGGTTCCGAAGGGCAAGTCAGGCAAGGTCCGATGTAAGACGTGTGGCAGATTGTTTGAAACCAGAACATAACAGGGCGACGGAATTCAGATTACCGAAGATAGAATGTCGTCTTGTCGCCTTTTTAATTCCTTATTTCGTAGGAACCTCATGTTCCCTCCCAGTCTAGGGTACGAGAACCGGAATGAGTGTTCAGATTGGCCGGAATACCCACGTGCCGCGGGGCTTGATGGTTGGACAGCAACAAGGCTTCCAGCAGAGCCAGATATTGGCCGAGCTTCGGACGTGGTTGTTTGCGCCGGTGGTAGACCGGCTCCAACGGCGTCTCTTTCGACCTGAGGACTTTACGGACTGTATTGCGCGACACTCCCCGGTTTTTTTTGCGATGGCTCTGATTGACTTGCCATGGACCAGTCGATCTCGCCTGATTTTTGCCAACGTCTCCACTACTAACACCCCTTATACCTCCCGAAGTTAATATGCTTCGGGAACGATTACTCTAACAACCGGGGGTGGGTCAATTTTGGACGCCGATTACCCCGTAAAGTGGGTCAGTTTTGCACGCCGATCAACTATCAACGGCGTAAATTATGCAATTTGCGATAGTCGTGAGGCGATTTTTTTTATGCGTCTGAAACCGGATTCGGACATCCGGCTCGTCTAACAGACGCGCCGAAGAATGCTCGGAAGGCATCCCATGGATAGCTGCTAGAAATTGTCAACAGCAGTCTGAGACTCAGACTTTTCCGTGCCGATTATGTGGGCTTCGAAGATGCATTCCGAAATGGTTTCATGAACTCTTTCGGGATATCCGTTGGTGTGAGCTTTGCCCTTAGCAGTTCAACCTCGCATTGTTCGCGAAGCGCATGCGTCTCTCCATTCCCCCAGGCTAGGTTATACAGCACGTCGCGAAGTTTACCAACCATACGGTCGATATCGTGCAATCTAAAAGCGAGCGTACCAGCTGGAATCGATTTGCTTTCTGCCAACGCTTGCGGCAAAGCCGAGATCCGTTTCGACTTGCGGTTTGGGTAAGTTTCCTCGAACCAATGTTCGGCATGAAGCAACTGAGCTTGGTCTTTCTTGTAAAGTGGACTATCTTCGTTTTTCTTGCTCTTGACCTCTATCAGGAAGTCAAAGGGTCCTTCTGTCCGCCATAGCACATCGGGTCCCACTCCGATTTCGTTATCCGGACGTTCGGCATCAAATCCAAGGAAACTGCCGAGTTCAGCAACGGCCTCCTCGTATTGAGAGGCTGAGGCCTGAGGTATCAGATTGCACATGGCTTCATTAAATACATTGAGAATTGCAGTTTGCGGTTCGTACTTTTGCAAGTAGTTCACAATTGCAGTCGACTGAGTGCTGGGCATCGGTCTCGTCACATAGGTCTGACGTCTTTTTGGTGGGCAGTGGTTGTTGTTTCCTGCAAAGGCCTTGGTCTGCAAATCTTGTCCTTTTTGGTCGTCATTCATCTGAAAGGAGATGCGCGCGGCCTCAGCGGCCAGCCAAGCCTTCCACCGCTTATCGGAAGTCAACTCTTCGTCAGCGATTGTATTCTCAAGTAGCGTTATGGCCTTTCGGTATTCCCCAAGGCGCTGATGTTTGAATGCCTTTCGTTCTACTGCTGCGACCCTGAGCGCTAACGTGTCCCCTGTAACCAAATTCGCGGCCTCAGAAAGCTCGGACGCATGATATGCGACCCAATCGTGGTCTCGTTCCAAGCACTTTAATATCGTCTCCCAAAACTCTTGAATCGTTGTAACTGCTCCACTCACCTCTTGCCCCATCTTTAGTTGTACGCGAGTGTTGGCGGTTAGAAAGTCAAGATTCTTCCTTGTTCCGACCCAGCCGCCCAACTTCGAGCCCAGCAAGACTACGACACAGTAGTCTGCTCCTCCGCGGGTTCCTCGACCAATGCCTTGCTCGATTCGGTGAGCAAGAAATGAGCCGATCGCAGCGTCAGCCATGACGTTCATTCGGAAGGCTTCGTAATTCGTAGAACCTTGAGGTAGATCGTCCATAACGAGGAAGCGACAGGAGTTGCCAGGAAGGTCGATGCCGTCATAACGATTTGCGAGAACTACAGGGCCTTCCACTTCTCCAGTCTGCATCTCAGAGACTCGTTTTGAAACTTCTCCAGTAGTGTCTGGATAGTCAGCAATGTCAGTCCAATGACTGGCGGTAGTTCCTGATGGCGATAGAATCAAAGAGCCGAGTGCCTTTTCGGATAGCTTTGTGGCGATGCGTTTAATCATAGCCAAGATCTCGACGCCTCCGAGATCCATAAGCCCCGGAACTAGGATCATGCGCTCACCCACGCCTGCGAGTGAGCGCGATGTAATCGGAAGGGAAACGGACTCTTTTGATGCGCCAAATGTACGCACGATTTCGCTATCGTCGGCTATTGTGGCGGACATATATATCCGCCGTCGGCAATCGTCGAATGTTGGTAGCAAGTCGACTGTTGGGAAGATCGGAGTAATGGTCACCGCGGCTCTGCTGAAGATGCAGTGGCAACATTCCAAATTATCCCGTAGTAACGGCCAGATGAACTGATCGACTTCTTCGACTTTGGCAGCAAGATACCCTTGAATTTCTAGATGTTTCCTGTGCCAAGACCAGCTCGGTACCTCGATAACGCCATATTCTTTGCCACAAATGATGTCTTCAAACATGCCTAATCGGCCGACATCCATGAAAGCATAACGGAATCTGTCAGCCAGCTCGGTATAGAGTTCGTAGTGTTCAGTAGCTGTGATTGTTAATGTGAATGCATCGCGAACGGACGACAATGCTACGTGCGCGTCATCTAATATGATCGCCCCGGCGTTCACCGCCTCGTTCCGAGATCCGCGCACTCCAAACCTGCTTCGGCCATTAAATAGAGTCCGGTAGGTTCCAATTAGCACACTCTTTCCGTCAAGGAACTCACTTTGCCAAGTTCCACCTTTAATATAAGTAACGCATGGAATTCCGTATTCCCTGCTCTGTGCAAGGACTTGGTCGACCAATTGGATGGTGGGCGCAAGGTAAACTACTGGCTCCCCTGTCTCGTTCATCACAGATTGAGCCATCAGTAGAGCAACGAGCGTCTTTCCTCCACCGGTGTGAAGCTTCACCACTACGTCTTTGTCCGTACGCCGCTCGAACCACTCATCAAGCACCTCTGCCTGACTAACATAGAGGTCATTGATTCCTGACGGTTTCGGCAGCGCGTTGAAAATGTCTCGCGGTTGGATCGGAACGGATTTCGTCCGTCCGTTTCTAAGTTTCTTAAAGTCGACCATGGATGTGCGTGCACCTCGAATTAGTGTATTGCGACTCGGAATCGGGGTTTAGAGGAATGACGAGATGAAAAGGGACAACCTTCCGCTGGTTGATCTCTATTACTGACAGCGATTGGTCTCTAGAGTTCCAGTACCACTGCCTCATCAGGCTCTAGAATCTCCTCACATTCATCCTCTCTGAGTTCACTACTCTGGATTGCAGCCTTACTCACCGCCTTCTATATTTCCTTAAGAAGCGTGTTGTGCATCAACCGATCCAATATGGCATTAGCCAGGAACGAGTTGCCGATGGATGCGTGCTATTCGCTGGTCGGTAGTTGACTCGAAACCACCTGTCTAGGAGCTGCGCCCTCCTACCGGCGGAACTCCGGCCCGAGTCGCGAATCCAACATCAAGTTGATCGGCGACTACATTGTAATCCTGCGTTCATCCCTGCTTGCGGACCACGGCCTGGATCCCTGGCATCCGCGCGCGTTGGGAACCGGCATTCCCACCGGTCTGCCACCTCGCTCGCAAACGTGGCCGGAGCTTATCCAACCAACCCGCCCGTGGCAAGCCCTGCGCGCTGCTACGCTAGCCGCCAGGCAACACCTGCCCGTCGCGATTGGGCGCCTACCGCCACAAAGTACTCGAAATCCTACCAAAACGAGCTTCACTCTAGCTGGAAGCCTCGACAAACCCACTCCCGTGCCTTACCGGCGACATCCACCCGCTCGAGGTTAGCAGAGACCGTCACCCCGTTCCCGACGCCGCCCGGTGGCAGCAGCGACAATGGAATCCAGCACGTATAGCTGTAGATCACCGACTTGAGGACGTGGATCGTCACACGGCCCCACTTACCAATTCCCAGATCGCCTAGAAACCCTTCGCTGATCGAGGTACGGGGCAGCTTCAACCGCTGATACACGTCGACTTGGCGGTCCAGTTCCCTCACGACTCCGGTGATCTCCACTGTCCAATCCGCCCCCGGTGGGACGCTCTCGATCGCATTGCGTTCGCGCGAGCGGGCATTCAGATTCGCTGTCTTCACCACCTCTGGATCGATGTCCCAGGTATGGCCTCGGGATTCGGCCGGTCGAGTCGCAGTCACTCCTCCAGAGAGTACGACGCGCACACCGCCGCCCCTGAACTTCATCTTCGGCCTGTCTTGAGCCCAGCGTAGGTCCGACCGGCTGAATCCGCAGTCATGTTCGGGCCACGGCCAGCCCAGTTCGTCGAAAAACACCCGCGAGCCGCAGGAGCAAGAGAAGAAGAAGACTTTGTCACCGCAGTTACTACACTTGGTCGGGAACGTGCGCGTTCTGCAGATCACCCCGTGTCTTGGCGTACTCACCTTTCATTTCCCTCCATCTTGGTCGACGTCAGCTGTCGACCCTCGGACTCCACAATGCTAGTCGCCCCGTCTGGCGATCTCGCGATTAAGTAGCGCCTGCTGTGCCGCACAGCAACCGCATTATCGCCTGCGTCAATTTAGTATGTCAGATAACCTCAGTGCTACACATGGTTTCCAGAATGTCCGACGGCACGTTGCAACCACTAGCAAAGTACTCAATGTCTAGCAGAGAGAGCCGTGGTGTCAACTCCTCTGACCAACAATTTGCCAAATTCAGCACGAATTTACACGGGATGTCGAACTCATAGTCATGGCAACTTGAGAGAAATGGGACGTCATTAACAGGTATGCTTGCGTCTTCCCTAAGATCAGCGTGGATCAGTACCTGAAGTACGTGTAGCGTGAGCCGCGTAAACGATAACATTCGATACGCTTGAGCTGAAAGGCTTCGCGTACCGTCCAACATCCCATTGAAAGTGTCTTCCAAATCGTCTGGTTCCGGGGGCGTCTCCTCACCGTGAAAAACATAGTCTCTGAATCCCGCCATTAGCAGTCCCGCTTTACCTAGTACCGACGCCTCATTCCCCTTCTCCATCCGTTTGCAGATTACAGGTTTGACCTTAGATAGAGACAGACAAGTTTCGTATTCCCAAGTCAAGAGTTCCTTAAGTGCGGGAGGTACCGCACCGAGCAGAGAAAGCCGATCTTCATGGTTACTGGATGTCATTTTGCAGCCGACTCCAGAGTTACAACGGACCGTTTCATAGACATTCCATACAAAGTGAAAACGGACCAGTTCCAGCATGTGATCATCTAGTAGTTCGCTCTGTATATCGTCGTAGTTCGATGCGCTCGAGCAATACGCCGCCGCTCCGTAAAGATCTGCGGCTGAGGCGTATGTAACAACCCGTGACAAAGATGCAGGCGGCAGTAGCAGGTTGCCCACAGAACCCCAGGAAGAGGGATTCCTAACCTCCGGTAGAAATAATTCGAGCAATAAACGCATCCGTGCACACAGAGTGGGCAACGGAACGAGGTGACGCCTCTGTTGCTCCACTATTTCCACCCTTCAACTCGAAAGATATGCCAAATGAGATTGATGGCCACATGTGTAGCTGCAACCTCCCCGGTAAAACCTGGCTTCACATCGCAAGTACCCCTGTTTGTTCTCGCATGATTGGCGTAGTGCTTCAGAACCTTCGTCCATGTCAGCCTAAAGTTCACGATATTGCTTGTCTCCATGACGACCCAGTGCAGTTGAAACACCCGTTTCGTTGTATCCACGCCGCCAACCGTTCTGTTAGTCTCAATCATTTGATCCTTTCCGATTTTCTTGGGAAGAGTTTATTTATAGTAGTTCTGACAGCCAGTTGAGAAAGTGGGGTTTAACGGTTTAGGTAAAAGTGCAATCCCAATCATTAAAACAGGCAACCCTCACTTTTTCAAGTGCAGTGTCAGAGCTAATCAGAAATACTACAAATTAATAATCCTTGGACACGACTTTAGGATCACCTAGGTGCGTGTCCGAGAACTCGTGTGTAATCGCAGGTATCCTGTCGCTCTATTTTATTCTGGAAGCTAGTTTTTATACGTAGTCGTTAATTGGTTATTATTTGGCCAAATGGCACCTGCTGTTTCGCATTTTCATGCACTAAATTCGTTTTTTTCCTGTTTTATCCCCATTGGTACGACGTATTTCCAAATTCCGGACACACTGAGCCCGTCATTATTGCTCGCACCATTTTTTTATATTGTGTGCCGCGCAGACTAATGAAAATTCTCCCGCCACTTTATCCTTACCCCGCATACTGAACCGACGATAGCCGCCGTTCTTGATATGACCAAATACCGGCTCAACAATCACTTTGCGCCGCTTGTAAATTGCTTTTGAGTCTGCCTGTTCCATACGCTTTGTCATGCTGCGGCGTAAACCTTCATGACCGTCCGTGGTGATCGTCCGTCCTGCTCCCTGCCTGGATTTACAGCAGCGATCATAATAGGGGCAACGACCACAAACAGCAGCCTCTGCCTGATAACACCGGGTGTTGATCGGCGTGCAAAACTGACCCACTTTACGGGGTAATCGGCGTCCAAAATTGACCCACCCCCGGTTGTTAGAGTAATCGTTCCCGAAGCATATTAACTTCGGGAGGTATAAGGGGTGTTAGTAGTGGAGACGTTGGCAAAAATCAGGCGAGATCGGCTGGTACACGGCAAGTCAATCAGAGCTATCGCAAAAACCCGGGGCGTGTTGCATATTCTGGCGCAACCTGATCACCGATTCTGGATTAAGGTGATCACCGATTCTGGATTAAGGTGATCATGGATTCTGGAAAAAAATGTGATCAATTTTGGTGGGTTCGCCAGAATTGATGTTCACTTACCAGATCGGTGATCAGGTTGCACCAGAATATGCACATCCTTATATAACTTACAAAGATGTTCAGATGTCATATCTAAAATGGTCTCAAACATGAAGGAAATCAGTTGGATGTTCTCAGGAGTCATTAAATTCACTCGATCCATGAGTGTAAGGAATGATACGTGTTCATCTTGATCTTGAAATTTTTGATTAAAAAGACTCGTCAGGTTCGCTTTCTGATTCTTGGAAATTTTGTTGACCCATATGTCATCTTCAATCAACTCAATAATTACCCTTTCAGCAGCAAGCCTATTACTTATCCACAACACAACCTTTTTTCTATAAATCGAGTGCGAATTCCTCTTGCGAGTCAACTGTATCTGCCGTCTCTTCGATCAAACTCAACACCCCTATCTTACCATCCCTATTGATGTAAACTTCATTTTTAGCACCATTGTGGTCTAGAGCTATTCGTAGATGGTTCAGCATGAACCCCTGAGAGATGGTTATTGATAGCAAGGGCCAACTCCCAACCATGGTTCCGCGTATTATCTGTGATAACCCTATTGGCTCCAGTTGCCTCAACGTATGCAAGCGTATCATTAAAATCCGCATGGTTGGATAGCGCAACACCGTACGCTCGATCTGAAAATTTCATAAGCGGGTGTGCGGAATCAGTCATAAAAGCGCTACATGTGATACTTGTTCCGCTGATTAATTCGTTCCCAAAACCATCACCTTTCGAATAAAGCCGAATATAAGATCGTTCATCTACAGCAGACCGCCCTATATCTGAATCAAGGGCGTCTACTTTCCCTACGGCAAATCCGTATTTCTGATAGACATTCACTTCCTTAATAAGTCGTTCGCTAGCCAGGATGGGCACTGATACATTCCCATCAAGCACCTGCAGAACTCTCTCGATAGTTCCTCGGTGGGCACGGATGTGAACAGAGCCATACGGCAGTCGTTCACAAACAATACTTAACAGGCATCCCTCCGCTTGCTCTTGAGTATAGTGGCGTACGCTATTGGGTCCTCCATAGGTGCTATCCACAACAAGCTGGTCGACTTTGATAACTTTGTCGAGAGGCCAGCCGAAATCACCCGAATAACCGATTCGGAAGCCGTTTGGTTGTTCAAGCATGACCTGACACGATCCGAGCATGTGGTTAGATGGTAAAAGTGATAGTTTCGAGCCGTTTGTGAGAGTTTGAACATCACCGCGTTGAATCTGATGGAGGTTGTCGCGATACATGAGTTCTGCGTTGCGTTCGGCAACTAGCAGGTCATATGTTTCAGGACTCATCAACAGATCTTGCAGACCCTTGCTTCTGTCGAATTCCCGCATATGATCATCATGGATATGCGTCTGGATGCGGTAGGGGTAGTCTACAGCAAAGCCGTCGCATACCACCTCCGTACCTAGACAGACGGTTCCACTTTCAAGGACATCAACAAGTTGATCAGGCATCCTCTACAGCCTTGGCGATTAGAGTTTGAAGTTGAGACTCAATATTCTCTTTGCCAATGTCCCGCATCGATTCATTAAACCGGCTACCCCCCACCAAGGTGAATAACTGTTTCCCAAGTCGACCAGACACTTCCTGGAGGCCGAGACGTTTGATACAGGAATCCAGAATTGAATCTCGTTCTATTTGCGTTAACATGAAGAGCTCATCCATAATAATTTGATCATTGAGCGAGCCGATAAATATGAAGCGTTTTTCGATTAATGTACGCATGCCTAATATTTCTGTCACGCAGTCGCTAATTGTACGGTCTGTCCGAATTCGAAGTTGTACTATTTGACGAACCTCGTTTTTGGTTAGACCATTTGTCAAAATTGATCTGGCAAGTATGCGTTGGTCATCTGGATTTTGGAGACGTACCAACTCTACAGCAGAGGAAAATCCTATGAAGTCCTTGCCAGAACCCCAGTTGATCAAGTGCTGAAGATCAAGAGGTAATTTGAGAATGCGCAAGAAACGGCCGATATGGCCCGTTCCGTTAAGCTGAATTTCATTCGCACAATCAGTTAGCGACATACCTGCGTCGCAGGCACGTCGAAGATGTAACCCGACCTCAATGGGGGAAAGTGGTCGTCCTTTCTTGTGCATACCGTAGCCTACAGACATCCGGAGACGCCCAAGCTCCAGCGGGGTTAAGACCGGTAGCATCAATTCTATCCATCCAGTAGACCGTAACTGTCCAAAGCTTCTTCAATAAGATCGACGATAGCCTCGTCCTGTGTCGTTTCTATTTCCTGTGCGTACTGATTGATGGCAGTATGTGTATTTTGAGTCACTGTTGCCACTATTTGGATTAATCTATGGCCTGTCTTTGCTTCCTCAATCACATCGTCTATTGGTTTATCAGGAGAATTCTTTCGCAGCTTGGCAATGTTATTTTGTTGAACACCAGTCATTTTGCACATTTCTTTTGCTAGTGTGATTGCTGTTTCAGGGTTAGGTTCTCCATCATACAAGGTGGCTGCGTCTTGTGCTTTAAGGGCAGTTTTGATGTCGATTTCATTACTATCAACCATTTTTTTCAATTCTGTTATTAACCGCGGATACTTCACATGGGACTTCACAGTGTTATACGGTATGCCTGTGGTTTCGACTACACTTTTCATGGTTCCATAAATATTGTATAAGTACAAAATTCCATCTGTCAGCTCTTTTCCAGATAGTTTGCGTCGAATCAGATTTTCAGTTATTGAGATAGCTTTGGCTTCCTTCTCTGCAACACGCTCATTAAGCACAGCTGCTGTGATACTGTTTTTCTTCAGAAACCTATGTGCTAGAAATCGTCGCTGTCCTGTGAGAATTTCCCACTTGCCGGTTTCCTTTGCAGGACAAACAACGATTGGCTGTAGCAATCCTTGTAATTTAATACTTTCAGCTAATTCGCCTATATCTTTGCCAAGATCTTGTGTGCGTGCCTGACCCTTCCCAATTACCAACCTATCAAGCGGTATTTCTTTATATTCAATGATTTTTGCCATGATTTTCATCCTCTTGTTTTTCGATTGCAAACGGAGAGATTTCCCTTTCTGTAATGCCCAGAATCCGCATCAGTTCCCTCTTAGTAAAGCGGGGGGCGATTGTCTCAACAGACTCAATGGTTTTTTCGAACAGAATCCCCTTTTGTTCAAGTATATCTGCAATCCGTTCCTCAATCGAATCAACTACAAGAAAACGGACGACATGCAAAGGACCAAAGCGATCAAAGCGGTGGGCACGGTAGATAGCTTGTGCCTCAACAGCAGGGTTCCACCACCTATCAAAGACGATCACATGTGTCGCTTCGCCGAGATTAAGCCCAACGCCTCCTGCTCGAAGAGACACCAGCAACAATCGCGGAGATCGTTCGTTCTTGAACCGATCCATGGAAGCCTGCCTCTCGGAAAGAGACATTGATCCGGTCAGGAGGTCATGCGGAAGTTCAATTCTGTCCGAAATCCACTGCAGAGTTTCGACAAATTGCGAAAATACAAGAATCTTTGCGGATTCCCCTGCACTTTCACTGATTTCATTGAGAGCATCTAATTTCGATGAAGCATTCACATGTTTATCAAGATTACAGACAATCTTCAGTCTGGTTATTAGCCCAAGCATAGCGCCACTTATATCTATCTCGGTAGTGTACGAATTGATCGTTGCTACTCGATTTTGCCACAATTCATCGTACTCCTCTCTCTGGGGAGTTGACAAAGTGAGTTTCAGATCCTGGATGATAACAGGTGGAAGTTCGGCCCGAACTTCGGACTTTCGTCGTCTAATCATCATTAATTCGAGTCTTTTAGCAAGTTGTGTATTGGAAAGGTCTTGTTTGATCGCCGGGTCGAGAAAACTGAGGATAGATTTGACATCATCTTCTTTGTTTTCGAGAGGTGTGGCTGAAAGAGCCCAAGATCGATTTCGTGACAGGATTCGGCAGGCTAAAGAGGTAGCAGAGTTAATATTCTTGATTCGCTGAGCCTCATCAAGAATAACGAGATCGAAAGTGTTCAAGGGAATGCGGTCCAAGCCATCTTGTCGAATTTGCTCGTAAGAACTCACGAGAACAGGAATAGGTAATAGGTAGAACGCCTCTCTATCACTCGCAGGTCCTTGCACATGCCGCACAGTTATTGAGGGAGCCCAAGTTGAGAGTTCCTCCATCCAATTCAAAGTCAATGATGCGGGCGCGACGATTAAAGCCCTATTCACATTGTTACGTCCATTCAAAAGAAGAGCCAACGCGACTGCAGTCTGGACAGTCTTCCCCAGCCCCATCTCATCAGCAAGGAGCGCTGAATGAGATTTAAATAAAAATGAAACTCCTTCCCACTGGTATTCGTGAAGATACGAAGGCACATCTAGCTCGGCTTCAGCAAGTCGCCGAAGTTGCAGTATGTCAGACATTACTCAAAGGAATTACTGAAAATGGAATAGATGTTGGTCTGAATTTTGTTCTTAAAGAAATTGAAAATCACAGCCTTACGCTTTTAAAATTATATCAGTTGTTGAATTGGACCGAAAACTGATTGAGGAGAAACATTTCAACGCGTCATCAGCATCATCCAACTGTTATGGTAAACACAACCATTTCATCAGATTCCTCTGATAGATTACAAATCCTCTTCTGAATCAGATGCATATTTTGATCAATAAAATGACCATACCTTAGCTGCAAGCTTGGCCAATTTATTCTGACGTTTGGTAATTGTATCAGGGGACCAATCGGTGTAATCGGTGACTATATCTTTATTTAACTCCAGCGCACTACCCTCAAAAATTCCTTTTTTGGACGAAAAATCATGGTTGTATTTATCTCCCGGTTTATTATCCTGTTCTCCGAGTAGTGTCAGGTTTCCAATACGATGAACCCATTCGGCAGGGTCCCCTCCTATAAATTCATTCCATCCTGACCAGTGAACACTTGATTCGGGGAGAATATGCTCAATTGTGCATTTGTCCACGCTAATCAGATCACCATCGGTTTGTATTTTTGAGTTTAAACTGCCCAGAAATCGCTTGATCCTTCGTTTATCACGCAATTCAATGTTCTGAATGCGTTCAATAAATTTAGCATCACTAATTATATTAAATGTACTGTCGCATTCCTTTAGATCATCCATAATTTGAATGTTGTATACATTGGGTTCAGACATGATTTTCCTAGCGATATCGGAAAATTCACTTTCGTAATGTGAAGACTCAAATTTAGGAGCCACAAACGCTGTTCGCATTACGAATGCGTTAATATTCTTTATGTTTCGATGTATAGACTTGGCTATTTTCTTCTTTTCATCTTTACCTATTTGCTGATTAATGTAACGCAATAACAAGGCAAACAATATTGGCTTGGCTACTGTATATATCTGTAGCTCCTGAAGAAAAACTGTCAGGTTCCTTTTTTTACCTAATTGACTCGAGTCTTTAAGGAATTGATTTATAAACTGATCAGCGGTGTTTGGGTTAGAAATTACACGAAACAACTCTACCCTGTCTGATTGAGTAAGTTCATCTACCAAATTATATACATATGTCGCAATACCATCATTGCCTATAGCCCCTGAACTTATGTGATTCTTAACCTCATGATAGAATGTCTTTTTAGGCAAAAATCCGTATTTGCATTGCAAGTAACATCGTGCATATTCAGCAGCTTTTGTATCCCCTCTGAGCTGATTTCGGGCTCTCTCAAGATTTCCATGCAATGTATCTCGTCTATTACTTTCCTTACTTGAGTTGAAATGAGAGTACAGATAGTTTCGGATTAAATCAAAATCCTCCAATGGTTTGCCACGGGAGTTTATTGTTTCATAGACAGAATTTGGATCAATCGATTTAGGTATATACAGACATGCAACTTCGACTTTATTAATTAAAAATTCAAAATATTTCTTCGCTTTACTTGTATCCATGCCTGAGAAATAACTCTCTATCTCTCGCCAAGCTGTTGTGAGTTTGCCGTTTGCTCCAATGTTTCTCCCCCTGATCATCAAATGGTAACGTGATCGGTCATCTTGTGGTGGGTTGACTCGAGGGGTTAAATTATCAGCGTTGGATAAGCTTTCAGTAGAATTTATGGAAAGTTTAAATAGGATACGTAACGCTAGTGATTCATAGAGGGTGGAGTTTTCTTCGTGAAATCTTCTGCAGAAATATGCACAGATAAGGGAAAATGTCACCATTCGTTGCTGACCATCATTTATTTCCCAATTATTCTGTTCATTATTTACCAACAAAATTGAACCAAGAAAATAACATTTACGGTCTTCTGTTATCGCTTCATCGATATCCTTTAGTAAAATTGATACGGACTCTTTTACCCAGTCATATCGGCGTTGATGCCAAGGTACAGTAAATTTTCCTTCATGGAATAGGTGTGAAAACACCATAGCATTTGCTGCTAATACTGGTTTTTGATTTGTCATATATACTCGATATCAATGCCATATCAAGCTAACAAGGAGAGTCGCCCGGATTCCCGAATATCATCAACACGCCAGATATCTTCAATCATTTCAAGTTCTGAAACCGAGATCAGTTGCTCACCAACCTCTTCTTCCAACTCCTTGAGACGATCCAATATACGTTCGCGAACTTGAAGTTTGAATGGTCCGAATACACGACTGCCGTCATTCCTGTATTTGCTATATCCATTACGCCGGACTGGCAATCGATTGTGATCGTCTTCCCGAAGATTTACCAACCAATCACGAAATTCCGCCATAGCCTCTAATTTGTCTTCATCCTCATGACCAGTATCAATTAGACCGCGTAGGCTTTTATCCTTTTTAACAACGGTGCATGTCCAGCAGCCAAACCTTGGTGAAGTGGTTCCACATGAAGGGGCATCTGCTTTGCTCAAAACCAGTGGACATTCTCCTCCACCTGCATTTCGATAAAGGGTGATTAGTGCACGATGCGACCCTCCCCAAGGAGGTTTGCGCTGCATCAGAATCATCCATACATCGTTATCATCTAAATCGGCAAGAGGGGCAAACATCCAACAACCCTTTATACTGCTGTGAGGATTCATTCGGTCAGCTTTTACCCCATGCTTTTCCATATTTCGCTGACGGTTTTGCGATTCGCTTTTACGTGTGCCGACCAGTAATACGGCTCGCTTATAACGAATAACATATTTTTCCAGTAACTGCTCAGTGGGTTTGATCTTCATCCGGTCAGTACACCATCGAAAATTCCGTGTGGGTGGGATGTAACCGCGTCCTATTACATTTACCCAGAAAGTCTGATCAACGCACGGCTTTGTTATAGTGATGGATATCGGCAAGTTGTCCTTATGTGCAGCCTCACCTATAACGGCCAAGCTTTTTCGCAAATGCTTGATCACCAATGGCGACTCAACCAACGTATCGTTGGCAACAATATGGATTCGACGTTGTCGCTTTTCTGGGACGATTGACAATACAACATCCCACACCAAATGCAAAAGAAGCGTGGAGTCCTTACCTCCAGAATAAGCGATTATCCAAGGATCAGCGTGTTTCTTGCAATATTCAGAGCGTAGAACTTCACGCACAGTATTAAGTCGTGAAGAGACATCTCCATTAATAATGATTTTGTTTGAGGTTTCCATTCAGTTCATCAATCATTGGGATTTTAAAGTTTCAGTGTGAATTTACACCATTCATAAAGCAATAGCTTGCGTCCATAAACAGTATGGCAAATAGCCTATGCTGTTTAATCCAATTCCCCGTTGAGAATCGCCCCAAACTGATACGTAAGGAGATTTAGACCTTGTCATCATCAAGCCCGATTGCTTTTAAGACATGGGGTATTTCAGTACTTGATGAGTTAACGGCAGGTCCTGAGGAAACCGCAACATCTTTCAATTCCATCATAAATGCGTCCGCTTATACGAAAGCAAAACTAATGTTCAAAATACCTGATACGCAATGTTCCCGGGTACCACTAATAAATGTATGTTCGCACTTAACGAACTGGTTTAGCAAGCGATTTGACAGGCTTCTGATATGATGCACATCCGCTTTATATCTCTGATTAATCAGAGATGCTTCTGCACCCTTGTTTAAGGTGTGATCTTGAAGCAATCTGATATATTCCAATTTCCAACACACTAGGAAACCCACATCCAATGCCATAAACCCCATCAAATCCTGTAGTATAAACCACCCAAAAAACAGGACCCCAACATGATCAGCCTCCTGGGAATCATCATCTTGCCACTGGTAGCATGGCTGCTATCCACCAATCGAAGCGCCATCAACCCAAGAACAGTGCTAATCGCGTTTGCCATACAGGCTCTGATCGGTGGTTTCGTCCTTTACTTCCCCCCCGGGAAACAACTGTTGAGCATCCTGGCAGAAGGCGTTTCCAATATCCTGGGGTACAGCACGGTCGGAATTGATTTCCTGTTCGGCAACCTCAATGATCAGGGCTGGAACAACATTGGCTTTGTATTTGCCATCCAGGTGTTACCGGTCATCGTGTTTTTCGCATCCCTTATCGCCGTGTTGTATCACCTGCACATCATGGAATGGGTCATCAGGATTATTGGTGGTGCGCTTCAATTCGCGTTAAAAACCAGCAGACCGGAATCCATGTCTGCGGCTGCCAACATCTTTGTGGGGCAGACGGAAGCGCCGCTGGTGATCAAACCCTTTATAAGGCTGTTGACCCGGTCAGAATTGTTTGCCGTCATGGTGGGTGGATTAGCCTCCATTGCGGGTTCGGTCATGGCTGGTTATGCCCTCATAGGAATCAGCCTGGAATATCTGCTGGCTGCTTGTTTCATGGCTGCTCCCGGGGGCTTGATGATGGCAAAAATTCTGGTGCCGGAAACAGGAGCACCAAAGAATTCGTTGGAAGAACTGGAAGAGGAAGACATCAAGCCCTATGTCAATGTCATTGATGCGGCAGCAAGTGGTGCGCTGTCCGGACTTCAGCTGGCGCTGAATATCGGTGCGATGCTGCTTGCCTTTACTGCCCTGATCGCCATGTTGAATGGATTGTTTGGCTGGGTTGGCGGTATGGTCGGTATCGAAGGGTTAACCATTGAGCTGGTATTGGGTTATGTATTGTTGCCGGTTGCCTGGACGCTGGGTATCCCGTGGCACGAGGCACAGATTGCGGGGAGCTTTATAGGCCAGAAACTGGTATTTACGGAATTTATCGCCTATATCAATTTTACCAGTGTCATGGCAGACCTGAGTGAACATACGCAGGCCATCATCACGATCGCACTCTGTGGGTTTGCCAACTTTGCATCGGTTGCCATTCTGCTGGGTGGAATTGGGACTCTGGCGCCGACCAGACGTCCGGAAATTGCTCAAATGGGTTTACTGGCATTGCTTGCAGCATCGCTTGCAAATCTGATGAGTGCCGCGATCGCCGGTCTGTTTCTATCATTTGGCTGAAGTACCCTTTCCATCACGGCAGCTCAGGCGTTTTTCAATTACTTTGATATGCCTGATTGGCATTCTGGCAGGCTGACATTTCTATTACTTGGACAAGCCTGAAAATTCCTATTACTTTGATGCACCCAATTTGGCATTATCCACCATGTAAATCACGCAAGGTACGCTGTCATCATGGAACTGGCTGCACTGGATTTTCAGGCCGAAGGAACAGACATTCGATTCGTGGAATCTCTGCGCAACACCGGCTTTGGCGTTCTGGAGAATCATCCGCTTGATTTGGACCTGATCGCATCCATCTATGAACACTGGTTTGACTTTTTCAAGAGCAGCAGACCATCCTCATATGTGTTGAAGCGGGATACCCAGGATGGGTTTTTTTCCGTGGACGATGCGGAGTCTGCCAAGGGCTTTGATGAACAGGACATCAAGGAATACTTTCATTTCTATACCTGGGGTCAATGTCCCGAAGACCTGCGGGAAGAGTTGATGACCTACTACCGTGCCGCCCATGATTTTGCCGCTACTCTGCTGTCCTGGATTGAGCAACAATCCCTGTCGGCGCTGGCGGATGGTTACAGTGAGCCGTTGTCAGACATGATCGTCGGCAGTGATATGACCTTGCTCCGGATTCTGCACTACCCACCGCTCACAGGAAATGAAAGTGCCGTGCGCGCTGCTCCCCATGAAGACATCAATCTTTTGACAATTCTGCCTGTCGCCAGCGCCCCTGGTCTGCAGGTGCTGGGCACTGATGGAAACTGGAATGAGGTACCCTGCGACATCAACCAGGTTGTGGTGAATACTGGTGACATGTTGCAGGAAGCGTCCCAGGGCTATTTTCCATCGACAACTCACCGCGTGATTAATCCTCCGGGGGAAGACATGCAGGAGTCCAGGATGTCTCTTCCCATATTTTTACATCCGAGGCCAGAAGTTGTGCTCTCGGAGCGATATACGGCGGAAAGTTACCTGAATGAAAGGCTGCGGGAACTGGGCGTCGTCTAATTGGCGTTTAACGGGACGATTTTTACGTGTTTGACCTAGCACTGGGTGCCAACCCTGGACAATATCTACCGGTTTATCCCGACGCCGGGCGCCAACCGGGAAATAATACCGCCAATTCGCCTTGTGATCGTCCGCGGTTGCAATTGTGACAACATGACGGCGGTTTTGTTGGGGGCTCCTGGAATGCGGATTGTTTCTCTGGCCATCAGGGCTTCAAAACCTTCTTCCGCCACCTCTTCCGGTGAACTGACAAGTAAGGAGGGTAATACGTCAGCCAGTTGTTCGGTTGATCGGGTCCTGGTTACACCGGGGCAGAGTACTGTAACGGAGACGCCGGTTCCGCGTAGCTGTTCAGACAGTGACTCCGAAAGTGACAGGACATAAGCCTTGCTTGCGGCGTAGATGTCCATGCCTGGTATGGGCTGGAAAGCGGCAACCGAGGCGACATTCAATATTCTCCCACAGTCACGAGTGATCATGCCGGTGAGGAAATGGTGTGTCAGCCGGGTCAGTGACTGGGTGTTGACCTGCAGCAGATTCTCGATGTCTGCAATGGAGTGATCGTTCAGGTTTCCCCGTAGAATGATCCCGGCGTTGTTGACCAGAATATCCACCGGCAATCGAAGTTTCTCGACCTCTGCAATCAAATGGCTGACGCCTTCCGGTTTTGACAGATCCGCGGTAACGATTTGAGCGTTGTCTGGATTGGCAAAAGTCTGCCTGATCTCATCAAGCGATGTCTGGTCTCTCCCGGTAATAATGAGATTGAATTCCTGGTCAGCAAACTTCCGGGCGAGGGCTGCGCCAATGCCGGAAGAAGCGCCAGTGATAAGGCAGGTTCCTTTCATAAGACCGGGAGATAGTTGTTGTTAAGGGTCTCTATCTTAACAGGATTGAAAAAGAGATCCCCAACCATAAAGAGGGATAGAGGATGAGGATCTCATGCATAACGTTGGGGAAGGACACGCCATGCGGTGCGAATTATATTAATGGCTTGTTTGGTGTCAATAGTTTTTTAGGACCAATTTGCAATAAATGTCATTAAGTCCCTGTAACTCGAAAAAACACAGTCTGCCCGGGACAGATCCCGTCTGTCGGCGTAGGGGCTCAACAGGGCACAAACCTGCATTCCAGCGCGTTTTGCCGCTTCAACACCGTTGGGTGAGTCTTCGAATACGATGCATTGTTCCGGCGCCATCTGAAGTTGGTCTGCACACAACAAAAATATGTCCGGATTGGGTTTTGATCTGAATAAATTTGGGTGATCTCCGCAGATAAAAACGTCAAAAAAATCAGCCCAGGGCCGGTCGCCGAGTTTCTGATCACTTAGGGTTGCATTAGAACTGGTGGCTAATCCCAGGGGGATACCTGCCTGTTTGATTGCGGTAACGAATTGACCCGCGTCATCGATTTCACTGACATTTGCACATATATGAAACAGGATTAATCCACGCCATGTCAGGTATTCATTGGCTGTTAAAGGCAACTCGTATTCATCTATAACCAGTTGTGCACTCCGGGTGGAAGAACCGCCCATGGCCCGTTTCTTCAGTTCCGGTGTGTAGATACAGCCATAACGATCCAGTATGCGTTGGGACGCGACACTATATAAAGGTTCTGTATCCAGCAGAGTACCATCCAGGTCGAATATTACTGCGCCAGGCGCCTGTGCAAGTATGTGTTCTGTAAAGGCCTGTGGTGTCACTGTAGTGCAAGGTTCCCTAAAAGTCTCAATTGGCTGTTTGGCAATTAATTCAGATAGTTTAATATAGCGGGTTTTTTATTATCGCTCAATAAACGGATGGTTAGTTTCTGCGAGCGATGGCAATAACATTTCAGTTGAGGAAAAAATGATAGAGATTACTCATTTGAAGAAACTGTTTGGAGAGTTGGTTGCGGTAGATGACATCTCTTTCAAAGTAGTTCCCGGTGAGATACTGGGTTTTCTTGGACCCAATGGCGCCGGCAAGTCCACCACGATGAAGGTGATCACGGGATTCCTGTCACCGAGTTCCGGATCAGTCAGCATTTGGGGCAGCGATATAGAAACAGACACGCTCGCGGCACAGAAACACATAGGCTACCTGCCGGAAGGTGCACCCTGTTACGAGGAGATGACGCCGCGTTCGTTCCTGCGGTTCATTGCCAGAATAAGAGGTTTTTCCGGTGACGATGTCGACTCGGTAGTGAGCAGGGTTGTGGCAACGTTGTCTCTGCACTCTGTGATTGACCAGCGTATCGAAACACTGTCCAAGGGTTTCAAGAGACGGGTTGGACTTGCCCAGGCCATTCTCCACGATCCAGAGGTGTTGATACTGGATGAACCGACTGACGGGCTCGACCCGAACCAGAAGCATCAGGTGAGAGAGATGATCAGAGGTCTGTCCAAAGACAAGATAGTAATCATCTCGACACATATACTCGAAGAGGTTACCGCTGTATGCAATCGGGCAGTGATCATCGCCAACGGCAAAATAGTGGCGGACTGTACACCAGAGGAACTGGAGGCCAGGTCCCGCTATCATCATGCGATTACCTTAAATGCCAGCAGTGAATCTGATGTGCAGTCCATTGCGGAATTTCTCGCTGGTGTGCAAGGTGTTGCAGAAGTCGAGGTCGATGGACTTGAACTCGTTGCCATTCCGGAAGACTCGCAAAATGGGCTGCTGGCCAAAGTTATCGAAGGGGTAGGCAGTCAGGGTTTTGCTGTTTCGGGTTTATACCAGGAAAAAGGTCGACTGGATGAAGTCTTCCGCCAGATCACGGAGGAAGTCGATCATGTTTGATAAAACGTTGATTCACATCATTATCAAGCGGGAGTTTGCCAGTTACTTCGCAACCCCAATAGCCTATGTATTCATACTCATCTTTCTGATGCTGTCCGGTGTTTTTACTTTTTATATCGGCAACTTCTATGAGCGCGGCCAGGCTGACCTCACGGCTTTCTTCAGTTTTCACCCATGGCTGTACCTGTTTCTTGTACCCGCGGTCTCGATGAGACTCTGGTCGGAGGAAAGAAAATCCGGATCTGTAGAATTGCTGATGACCTTGCCCATCAAAAGACTGGATGTGGTGGCCGGCAAGTTTCTGGCCGCATGGTTTTTCACCGGCATCGCATTGTTACTGACTTTTCCAATGTGGATAACGGTCAATTATCTGGGCGAACCGGATAACGGCGTGATTATGGCCAGCTATATCGGCAGTTGGCTGATGGCCGGCGGCTTTCTGGCAATAGGGTCCTGCACTTCGGCTATCAGCAAGAGTCAGGTCATTGCGTTTATCCTGTGCGGTGTTTTGTGCCTGATGTTTGTCCTGGCGGGTTTTCCGATGGTGCTGTCTGTATTCAAGGGATGGGCTCCCGCGATGCTGGTTGATACTCTGGCGAGTCTGAGTTTCCTGACGCATTTTTCATCAATTTCCAAGGGTGTGCTGAGTCTCAGGGACTTGCTGTACTTTGTGTCGATGATTGTAGTCTGGCTACTGGCAACCATGGTCGTTGTCGACCTTAAGCAGGGAGAATAGCGATGAAAAAGAAATATTATTCCGGCCTGGGACTCTGTCTTCTGGCCCTTGGATTTTTGATGTTCACCCTGTTGAATAATGTGCTGTTTGGCGGCTGGCGGCTTGATCTGACCGGTAACAATCTATACACGCTTTCCGACGGCAGCCGTGAGATTCTGGAATCCATTGACGAACCCGTAAATCTGTATTTTTTCTTCTCCGAGAAAAGCAGTGAGGACCTGACATCCCTTAGAGTCTACGCTACCCGTGTCCGGGAAATGCTGGAGGAGTATGAACTTGCGGCAAACGGCAAGATCAATCTGTCGGTTGTGGATCCTGAACCTTTCTCGGAAGCGGAAGACCAGGCGGCGGAGTTCGGATTGCAGGGCATACCCGTGTCGACCGCGGGTGAAGAGTTGTACTTTGGACTGGCGGCGACCAACGCGCTGGATGACCAGGAGGTCATTCCGTTTTTTCAACCGGATAAAGAGGAATTTCTGGAATACGAAATCAGTAAGCTGATTCAGAGCCTTTCCGTTGTTGAGAAGCCGGTGGTTGGCGTGCTGTCTTCTCTGGAGGTTCAGGGCAATATGAACATGCAGACCTATCAGATGACACCGCCCTGGATGGTTGTCGATCAGCTGAGGCAGTTGTTTAGCGTGCAGACAATCAATCCAGAGGGCACAATCCCGGCGGAGATCGATATCCTGCTGCTGATTCACCCGAAACAACTATCGGAAGCAATGCTCTTTTCCATCGATCAGTTTGTCATGGGTGGCGGCAGGCTGCTTGCCTTTATCGATCCGCTGGCGGAAACGGACAGGCCGGTACAGGCCAATCCGATGATGCCCGCACCTCCATCGATACAGGTTTCCACCTTGAACCAGTTGACCGAAGCCTGGGGTGTGACGATGCGGAGTGATGTAATTCTGGGTGACTCGCAAACCGCATTGGCGGTAGGTGGTATTGACGGGACGCCGGTAAGGCATCTGGCGATTCTGGGGATGGAAGCCGATAACTTCTCCCGGGATGATATCGTCACTTCATCTCTGGAGAGTATCAATCTGTCTACCGCGGGCATTCTGGATGTGGCGGAGGATGCTTCTGTTCAAGTCGAACCGCTGATTTCATCAAGTACATTTGCCATGCCCATGGAGGCGCTGCAGTTTCAGTTTCTGAGTGATCCGAATGATCTGATGCAGGGGTTCAAACCCACTGGAGAAAGTTATCTGGTTGCCGCCCGGTTATCCGGCAGTGCCCCCAGCGCTTTCCCGGAGGGGTTGGAAGAAAGCGAAGGAACCGTCCTGACGGAAACAGATAATCTGAATGTCATTCTGGTCGCGGACACCGACATCCTCACTGACAGGATGTGGGTTCAGGTACAGGAATTCTTCGGGCAGCGAATTGCCAGCCCCTGGGCAAATAATGGAGATATGGTGATCAACGCGCTGGATAATCTCTCCGGTGGCGCATCGTTGATCAGCATACGTTCCAGAGGAAGGTTTTCCCGGCCCTTTGATGTGGTGCAGGATTTACGTCGTGAAGCGGAGGCCAGTTACCTGGAAAAAGCCAATGATCTGCAGGCGCGGTTGACGGAGACGGAACAGAAACTGAGTGATCTCGAGTCCAGTCAGAGCGAAAACAACCTGCTGGTATTGACCCCGGAACAGGAAGAAGCACTGGTTCAGTTTCAACAGGAGAAAGTGGAGATACGCAGGCAGTTAAGAGAAGTAAGACATCAGTTGGACAGCGATATTGAGGTTCTGGGTTCCACTCTGAAATTCCTGAATATTGCGCTGATCCCGATTCTGATGACCCTGATACTGCTTGTTGTGAATTATATTCGCGTGAATCGTCGACAGGAGATGTCATAGTGAATCAAAAGGTTGTTTTGATACTGGTTATTATTATTGCCGTCATGGGCGCCATTGCCATGTTTGTGGCAAAAGATGAGCCGGCGGCAAACGGTCCTGTGGCATTGTTTCCCGGCATCAATATTGCTGAACTCGATCAGGTTGAAATGAAATCCCGGGGCAACACCGTAACCCTGGCCCTGGAGGACAGCCAGTGGCGTGTCCAGGAGAAAGCGGGCTATCCCGCGGACACCAGTGATTTGTCGGAACTGGTCAATCAACTGGGTAAGGCAAAACTACAGGAGAAGAAGACTTCGCGGCCCCAGAATTTTGCCAGGCTCGGTGTGGATGATATTGAGCAGGCCGACAGTGAAGCCATACTGGTAACCCTGACCGTAGGAGATGAGCAATATGCCGTGCTGGTGGGTGACACTTCCTCCGCCAGAAGGGGAAGCTATATCCGCAAGCCGGGTGATGATCAGGTATGGCTGATTGACAAATCCCTGGTGATTGACAAGGAAAGCAGTGACTGGGTTGAACCCATCATTATCGATGTGGAAGCCGAAGACGTATCGGATGTTAAGTTTTTAAACGCGGGTTATGAATTGACGTTTCTACGGGGTGAAGATGGCGAGTTCAGTTTTCAGGAATTGCCCGCGGACCGCACACTGAAGTATCCCACGATCATCAACGAACCAGCCCGGGCGCTGGTTAAAGTAAGACTGGAAGATGTGGAACTGCACGACCCGGAGCGTTGGCAGGAACCGAACACGGCCTTGTTTACACTTAAAAACGGGACCGTGGTAACCGTTCAGGGCGTTACTGAAGAGGGTGCTGAGGAAGACGAAAAGAATCACTGGATTCATTTCAGTGTCTCACCCAGTGAAGGAGATACCACGGAATATGGTGACCTGGGCGCCTGGGATTATAGGGTTGCCAGTTATATATTCGATGATTTTGTCAAAACCATGGAAGATGTGCTGGCGGAAGAAATCTCTGAGGATGAGGTGGAAACATCTACTGAGCAGTAAGGCCAGTGGACCGGTAACGCCAATGGACGAGTGATGCCACGGCCCTTTCCTTCAGGTTTCGAGGATGGCGACCACCTGATCTTCTACTACAGCATCCTCCTCCATGACCAGAATCTGGGCGATGGTCCCGCCGCACTCCGCCTCAACAGGGATTTCCATTTTCATTGACTCGATGATCATCAACACATGACCCGCGCCGACCTGGTCGCCTACGCTGGATTCGATTTTCCAGACATTGCCGGTGACTTCCGACGCTACTTCAATTCTGCTCATGGTTTATTCACACCCGTTGTTGATCAATCAAGAAAATATCAGGAATCTAAACTATCATGATTCCATGAAAAAAACACAATGTCGCGAGTCTGATCTGACGAGAGTCTATATCGCTCTTGGTTCGAATATGGGGGACGGCGCCGCACGGCTCAGGAGCGCACTGCAGTCAATCAGGTCTCTGGCCAGTGGTGATATCAAGGGATCATCCCTGTGGAGGTCGGAACCCGTGGATTTACCAGAGGGTTCAAACTGGTTCACCAATGCCGTAGTGAGTTTCAAGACTCATATCGCGGAAGAAGAACTCCTCGACCGGCTGCAGATGATAGAACGCGATCATGGCCGCGCTGCTGATCACGAGGCAGGGAAATCGAGAACTCTCGATCTGGACATCATCAGTTACGGTGACAGAATCCTCAGTATACCAACGTTGCAACTGCCGCATCCCCGTGCGAGTTCCAGACTATTCGTTCTTCTGCCACTGGCGGAAATTGCCCCCGATTATCGATTCCCCGGCAGTACGGTAGATATTACGACGTTGTTGCGGCAGGCGCCTTTGATGCAGGTGGAGAAACTGCCGGAAGTGCTGTGCTACAACAACCTGGAATCATGATCTTGCCAGTAGTTGTCACGCAGCCTGCCTTTAAGAAGTTTGCCATTGGGATGCCTTGGCAGTTCTGCAATAAAATCGATTGACCGGGGGCACTTTGCATGTGAGAGACGCGCCCGGCAGAAATTGATCAGTGAGGTTTCCATGGTGCTGGAGGCTTTCCCTGGTTCGATCAGTTGTACCACTGCTTTGACTTCCTCACCAAATTCAGCATTCGGGACGCCGAAAACGGCGACATCGTAAACAGCCTGATGCGTAATCAGCAGATCCTCGATCTCCTGCGGGTAGATATTGACGCCGCCCGAAATAATCATGAATGACAGGCGGTCTTTCAGGTACAGGTAACCGTCCTCATCCAGGTAGCCGATGTCGCCCAGTGTCGACCACCCTTGTTTTACTTTTGCCTGTCGCGTTTTTTCCGGGTCCTTGTAATAACTGAAATCGGAACCGTTGGCGAAGTAGATAATCCCGGTTTCGTTGGTCGGCAATTCGTTGCCGTCCTCGTCCAGTATATGGATTTCACCATGGATGGCTTTACCAACACTGCCTTTGTGGCGCAACCATTGTTCCGTGGTGATTGCTGTTGAGCCATTGGCTTCGGTACCGCTGTAATACTCGTAAAGCGTTGGGCCCCACCAGTCGATCATCTGTTCCTTGACCGCAACGGGACACGGAGCAGCGGCATGAATGGCATACTTCATCGTTGAAGTATCATAGGAATGCCTTACCTCCTCCGGTAGCTGGAGTAACCGGACAAACATCGTGGGTACCCACTGGCAGTGGGTAATACCATGCTCCTGTATCAGTGACAATGCGGTTTCCGCATCAAATTTTTCCATGATGATAGAGGTGCCACCGAGCCGGGTAACCATGAGGTTGTACCGGATGGGCGCAGAATGGTACAGCGGTGCGGTGGACAGATAACGCATATTACTGTCCATACCGTGTAGTTTGATCCGGGTTTCGACGAGTCTGGTAATCGTTCCCGGTTCTGCGTGGGTCAGCGGTAAACGCACACCCTTGGGTTTCCCGGTTGTGCCTGATGAGTAGATCATTTCGGCGCCTTCCTGCTCGTCCGGGACAGGAATTACGGGTAAGTCCTGCGTCAATTCCTCCCAGTCTTCCAGCAGCAATACCCTGGCGGCAAGATTCCCGGTATCAACTCTGGAGACGAGTTCTCTGCTGGTAATCAGCAGTCTGGCGTCGGAATTATTGACTATGTATTCAATTTCGTCTTTTTGGAACAACACGCTGATCGGAGTGTAATACAAGCCGGAACGCTGTGCTGCCCAGACGATTTGCAGATACTGGATAACATTGGGCAGTAGGATGGTTATGCCATCACCAGGATTCAGACCAAGATGACGGAAGAGATGCGCCGCCTGGTTTGACCGGCAATCGAGTTCTGCGTAGGTCACAGACTCACCCGTTCCCGCCATCATGCAGGCTGTTTTATCTGGTCGAACCTGATGGTGGTAACCAGGATACATGTCAGCAGGCTATCAGGAATCTTTGCCTTTGGGTTTGAAAGCCGGCATGGGAAACGGTGCAATGTTTCCGCCTTTGGCTTCACTGATTTTACCTATGCCTTCTTTATCCACCTCGTCAATTCTGGCTACTGAGTGAATGGGAATATAGCTTCGATTGACACCTTCGAATTCGGACTTCAGGCGTTCTTCGCTTGGATCAACCAACATTTGAGACCGTTCTCCAAATACCAGTTCTTCAATCTCAATAAATCCATAAACATCAGACTGATAAATCTGACGGGCATAGATTTCATAGATCTGGCCCATATTGAAGAATATAATTTTGTAGATGGGCGTCTTAGGCATCTTGTTGTGGGTCACCTTGTTTGTTTTCCAATGTCCAATATGGGAGTGTTTCCGGCATTTTTCAAGTGCTAATGGGCGCTATCGAATCATCGGTCAGACGCCTATAATACGCACTTTACATCATTGGTAATGTATGTGAGTAAGGTTTTTATTAAAACACATGGCTGTCAGATGAATGAATATGATTCATCGAGGATGGCAGATCTACTGAAGGAATCCCACGGATACCTGCAGACAGACAATGAGCAGGAAGCGGATTTACTGCTGCTGAACACCTGTTCCATCAGGGAAAAGGCCCAGGAGAAGGTGTTTCATCAGCTTGGCCGGTGGAAAAAGCTCAAGCAGGAAAATCCTGAATTGAAAATTGGCGTTGGTGGATGTGTCGCCAGCCAGGAAGGTTCCGCGATTGCACAACGCGCACCCTTTGTAGATCTTGTTTTTGGTCCTCAGACCCTGCACAGGCTACCCGAAATGCTGGATTCTGCCGGGAAGAATCCTGTTGTTGATGTCACTTTCCCGGAGATAGAAAAATTTGATCGACTGCCGGAACCTTCCGTGCACGGACCTTCCGCCTATGTTTCCGTCATGGAAGGCTGCAGCAAGTACTGTACTTTCTGTGTCGTTCCCTACACCCGTGGCGAAGAGATGAGCCGACCTCTGGGGAATGTATTGCGAGAAGTGCTTTCTCTGGTGGACAAGGGCGTCAGGGAGATTGTTCTGCTGGGTCAGAATGTCAATGCCTACAGAGGCGAGCTGAAGGATGGTGGTTACGCCGACCTGGCTTACCTGATTCGTGTTATTGCCACTATCGATGGTGTCGACCGTATCCGCTATATCACTTCTCATCCGGTGGAATTTTCGCAGAGCCTGATTGAGGTTTACCGTGATGTTCCGGAGCTGGTCAGTCATTTACATCTGCCCGTGCAAAGTGGTTCAGACAGAATTCTTGCGGCAATGAAGCGTGGACATACGGTGCTGGAATACAAGTCAAAAATCCGGGCGCTGAGGAAGATCAGACCGGATATCAGTATGTCTCTGATTTTATCGTTGGCTTCCCAGGTGAGACTGACGAGGATTTCAAGGCCACCATGGACCTGATTTCAGATATCGGTTTCGATCACTCGTTCAGTTTTATCTACAGTGCCCGTCCCGGTACACCTGCCGCGTCTCTGCCTGACGCGACGTCGATGTCGACCAAGAAAGACCGGCTTGCCGCTCTGCAATCCCGTATTCAACAACAGGCCCAACGAATCAGCCGGCGCATGGTGGGAACGATTGAGAATATCCTGGTCACGGACTTCTCAAAGAAAAACCCGGGTCAGCTGCAGGGGAGAACGGAAAACAACAGAGTGGTGAATTTTGCGTGTCTGGATGATAATCTGATCGGTCAATTCGCCAGGGTTGTCATTACAGATGCCCTGCCAAATTCACTGAGAGGTAATCTATTTTCCACAGCAGTGGAAGCGGCACGGGCAACCGATCGAGAAAATCATGCCTTTACATCGCACAAACAAGGTATACTCTAACGTCATGGCGTTTTTTACAGAATAAATTTGGAAGCGAACCTTCAACCCCACCAGATCAGCCTGGAACCCAACGACAGCCAGCAACTAGCCACTTTGTGCGGACCATATGACGCACACCTGCGTCAGATAGAAAAAAGACTTGGTATTACGATAAAGAATCGTGGCAACGACTTTCAGCTTTTTGGTGATAATAAAGTTGTACAAACTGCCGGAAAACTGCTGAACCATCTTTATCGGGAAGTTATCAGGGGTACCCGGCTGACTTCGGACCAGGTCCATCTTTTCCTGCAGGAATCCGGCGTTGAAGCCCTGGTTCGACATGAAGCAGATGGCGTTGAAGATATAGTCTATACCAAGAAAAAAATGGTCAGACCTCGTGGCGGAAATCAAATTGGGTATGTTCAATCAATCAAAAGTCACGATATCAATTTTGGAATCGGTCCGGCTGGTACAGGTAAGACGTACCTTGCCGTTGCCTGTGCGGTAGAGGCGTTTGAGCAGGGACGCATTCGTCGAATTCTGCTTGTCCGGCCAGCCGTTGAGGCTGGAGAAAAGCTGGGTTTTCTGCCTGGTGATCTCAGTCAGAAAATTGATCCATACCTGCGGCCACTTTACGATGCGCTGTATGAATTGATCGGTTTTGACAAGGTGGAGAAGCTGATCGAAAAGAATATCATTGAGGTTGCGCCGCTGGCCTACATGCGGGGGCGTACACTGAATGACTCCTTTATCATCATTGATGAGAGCCAGAACACGACTGTGGAGCAGATGAAAATGTTCCTGACCCGTATCGGATTTGGCTCGACAGTCGTCGTCACCGGTGATATCACCCAGGTTGATCTGCCGAACAGCACGCGTTCCGGATTGCGTCAGGTTCTGGATGTACTGGCGAATGTTCCGGGTATTTCCTTTACTCACTTTACGCCAAAGGATGTGGTGCGGCATCCATTGGTCCAACGCATCGTAGAAGCCTACGAGCAGCACGAAGAAAATGGCGGCTCCTGAACCTGTAAAGGGTGAATTACCAGATTATCCCGCGGTTGACATTCAGTGGGGGATTGACCCTGAAGATTGTGCCGTGGATGAAGTCAGGATGACTGAATGGATTGTTTGTTGTGCGGGCGAACTCTCCTTGCCCCGGGTTGAGGTTTCGCTGCGCATTGTGAATTCCCAGGAGATAACAGACCTGAACAAGCGCTATGGGAATACCCCAACCAGTACCAATGTCCTGTCTTTTCCCAATGGGGTGAAAGATGAGTCCGGTTGTGAGTTGCTGGGTGATATTGCTGTCTGTGCGCCTGTTGTTCGTGCCGAGGCCACAAAACAAAACAAGTCCGAAGTAGACCATTTTGCACATATGGTGGTCCATGGCCTGTTACATCTTTGTGGATATGATCATCAGGTGGCTGGTGATGCAAAAACAATGGAAGCCATTGAGGTCAATCTGTTGCAGAAGCTTGGATTTAAAAACCCCTATTTCGAGATTGAATGCCATGAGTGAAAACGACATAAACGATCAATCAAAATCCTGGCTGGAGAAGCTGTCGATGGCGTTCATCAACGAGCCCACATCCCGTGACGAGTTGATTTCACTGCTGCGCTCGGCACAACAGAGAGAACTGCTGGACGACGAAGCACTGAGCATCATCGAGGGCGCCATGACTGTTTCGAAAATGAAGACCCGTGAGATCATGGTGCCCCGGTCACAGGTGGTCTTTGTACAACTGGACATGACACCGGAAGAATTTTTGCCCTTGATCATCGATTCCGGTCACTCGCGTTTTCCGGTTCTGGATGACGGCCCGGACAGGGTGGTGGGTATTCTGATGGCAAAGGATTTACTGCCTCTGGCGTTGAACAGGAACCGTATCCGCTTCAATATACGAGACATCCTGCGGAACTGTACAGCCATTCCGGAGAGCAAACCGGTGGATATACTGCTTCAGGACTTCAGGGAAAAGCGCAACCACATTGCGGTTGTATACGATGAGTATGCCAATATCTCCGGTATAGTCACCATTGAGGATGTCCTGGAACAGATTATTGGAGATATAGAAGATGAGTATGATATCCATGAGGATGACTTCATTAAACAACACACGGATGGAAGTTATACCGTCAAGGCATTGACCCCCATAGAGGATTTCAATGAACATTTTGGGTGTCATTTCAGCGACAGGTATGTCGATACTGTTGGCGGTGTGGTTTTAGGTCAGTTTGGTCATCTGCCAAAACGCGATGAGACGGTTGTGGTTGATGGTTTTAATTTCAAGGTGCTCAATGCGGACAGTCGTCGTATTCATTTACTGGAACTTGTTCTGACCAACGAAACATAACGCACCAGGTTTGCGAATGCTGACTTCGATAATTCGCAGCCCGGTGGCAGGGCATGGACTGGCCCTTGTTGCCGGTATGCTCTTTCCCCTGGCATTCGCGCCTTTTGATCTGTGGATAATAGGCATTGTCTCGTTGATGGTGCTTGTTTTTTCTCTGGATGTCGACAATGGCGGCTGGACAGTACTTCGCTATTACCTGTTTTCCCTTGGCATGTACGGCGTTGGAGCATCCTGGATTTTCGTTAGTATCAACACCTATGGCGGAGCATCCGGCTTGCTGGCAGGAATGCTGGTCGCTTTGTTTGTCACACTCTATTCACTCACGGGTTTATTTGCGGCAGGGTTGCATCTGCTCATCGACAAAAGGCTCCGAATAGCGGTTTTCCCCGCCGTCTGGGTTCTTCTGGAATGGTTTCGCAGTTGGTTCCTGACTGGATTCCCATGGCTGTTTGCCGGATACGGACATCTTGAAACACCTCTTGCCGGGTTTGCACCGGTCACCGGTGTATTGGGCCTGAGTTTCTTTTGTGCCCTGACTGCCGTGTTGCTCTATTCAACTGTTCTCAGGTTGCTGCGGGTAGACCGGATTGCCGGGACATTGTTTGGGAAGCTGGCCGGGAGCCGTTGGGCAGGTGTGGGTTTTGTCATCGTTATCTGGTGTGCCGGGTTGCTGATGGCAAGGATAGAGTGGGCAATACCTTTCAGGGAGAACGTGCAGGTTTCAGTGGTGCAGGGCAATATCGAGCAGCATACGAAATGGACGCAGTCCATGATCCATCCGATATTGAACACCTACCTGACGTTAACCAACAAAGAATGGGGCCGTGAAATCATTGTCTGGCCGGAGGCCTCAATAACCCTGTTCAGGGAATCTGCGGGAAGTATACTGCGGGCACTCGACAGGCGCGGAAAGGAAGCTGGTACCACGCTGGTACTTGGCATACCCGACCGGGATGAAGCAGGTCAGTTTCTCAATACCGCTGTATCCGTTGGAGAGGGTACCGGCAGTTATATCAAGAGGCGTCTGGCGCCGTTTGGAGAATACGTGCCATTGGAGGATCAACTTCGGGGATTGATTACCTTCTTCGACCTGCCGATGTCGCGCAATCAGGCGGGACCATGGGATCAGATACCGATGCTGGCCGGGTCCCTGAAGCTGTCTCTGTCCATCTGTTACGAAGTCGTGTATGCGGAACTGGTACGGAAAACCGTGGATCGGCCGGATCTTTTTATCACCATTTCCAATGACACCTGGTTTGGACAATCGCTTGGTCCGGAACAGCATCTGCAAATGGCTGCAATGCGCGCTTTGGAGAACGGACGCTGGATGATTCGTGCAACCAATAATGGCATCACGGCGCTGATCGATCACCAGGGAAAGGTTCAGGCACGACTGTCATCGTTTGAACCGGGTGTGTTGCGAGGCAGTGTCAGCATCATGAAAGGCGTAACACCCTACCATCAAATTGGACATTGGCCTGTACTCACATTGTGTTTTCTGATGATCGGGACCGGCATTTTCTGGCGAAAGAAATCCCGTTGAGGGGTTGGTTGCGTGTATCGTTCAGGTAGAATGGCCATCTTTTGAATCCTGACAGAAACAGCGACATGAGTGAGATACCCTACGAACCGAAGAAAGTGGAGTCTGATGTACAGGCCCACTGGCAATCAGAACGTTCCTTTGAAGTCACTGAGAACTCTCTAAAGCCAAAGTTCTACTGTCTGTCGATGTTCCCGTATCCGAGTGGAAATCTGCATATGGGGCATGTGCGAAACTATACCCTGGGTGATGTCATAGGGCGTTTCAAGCGCCTGCAGGGCTACAATGTACTGCAACCCATGGGGTGGGATGCCTTTGGTCTTCCGGCTGAGAATGCAGCCATAAAGAACAATGTTCCTCCAGACCGTTGGACCCGGCAGAATATTGCGACCATGAAGACCCAGCTGCAGTCCATGGGCTTCTCCTACGACTGGAGCCGGGAATTTGCCACCTGTGATCCTGATTTTTACCGGTGGGAACAGTGGTTCTTCAACAGAATGTTCAGGAAAGGGCTTGTTTACAAAAAAGCTGCCTGGGTCAACTGGGACCCCGTGGACCAGACTGTTCTGGCCAATGAGCAGGTCATCGATGGTCGTGGCTGGCGTTCCGACGCACCGGTTCAAAGAAGGGAACTCAAACAGTGGTTTGTCAGAATCACTGATTATGCTGAAGAACTTCTTGAATATCTGGACAAAATGCCGGGTTGGCCGGACCAGGTCAAGATGATGCAGAGAAACTGGATTGGCCGGTCAGAGGGTATCAGGATTACCTTCAGGCGGGACGGTGGCGACCCCATAGATGTTTACACAACGCGGCCTGATACATTAATGGGCGTTACCTGTGTTGTTGTGGCAGCGCAACACCCTGTTGCCGCTGAAGGAGCACTCGGCAACGAGCAACTGGCGGCATTCATCGAGAAATGCAATCAGGTCAAAGTCGCCGAAGCAGATATTGCGCGGCTGGAAAAGGAAGGCATGGACACGGGACTCGTTGTTGAGCACCCGGTGACGGGGGAATCCGTGCCGGTCTGGGTGGCGAATTTTGTTCTCATGGAATATGGCACAGGTGCGGTCATGTCCGTTCCCGGTCATGACCAGCGTGATTGGGAGTTTGCCGGAAAATACGGTTTGCCCATCAGGCAGGTCATCGCGCCTGCACCGGGTTCCCCGGACGTTTGCGACCTGGACCTTCAGGCATATTTGACCAGGGGGGTGTTGGTCAACTCGGGTCCTTTCAACGGGATGGATTTTTCCGAGTCATTTGAGGCGATTGCACAGACATTGGAAAACAAAAATCTTGGTGAACGTCAGGTCAATTATCGTTTACGGGACTGGGGGGTTTCCAGGCAACGATACTGGGGTTGCCCGATTCCTGTCATCCACTGTGAAAAATGCGGTTCGGTGCCGGTACCGGATGAGGATTTACCGGTCATTTTACCCCTGGATGTGGCATTCGACGGCGTTGTGTCACCGATAAAGAAAATGCCCGACTGGTATCGGTGTACCTGTCCCGAGTGTGGTGGACAAGCTGAACGGGAAACGGATACGTTCGACACGTTCATGGATTCATCCTGGTATTACGCCCGGTTTGCCTGCAGCAATTTTGCGCAGGGTATGCTCGATGAACGTGCCAAATACTGGACGTCAGTGGATCATTATGTCGGTGGTGAAGAGCACTCCATACTGCACCTGTTATATGCGCGGTTTTTCCACAAGGTGATGCGGGACGAGGGCCTTGTCGAATCCGATGAACCCTTTGAGAAATTGCTGTTACTCGGTATGGTTCTTCAGAATGGCGTCAAAATGTCAAAATCGTCCGGCGAAGCAGGTGACCCTCAGCATTTACTGAATCAATACGGTGCCGATGCGGTAAGGATGGCAATGATGTTTTCCGCACCTCCGGAGCATTCCTTTGAGTGGTCGGAACACGGGGTGGAATCTGCCAGCCGGTGGCTGCGAACAAGGTTGTGGAATCGGGTGGTCAGTCATCAGGAACAGGGTCCTGCGGCAAAGCTGGATGTAAATTGCCTGAATGATGCACAGAAAGGTCTGCGCAGAACAGCGCATGAAACACTGGCCAGGGCGACTGATGTATACGACCGTCGATTGTCATTCAACACAGTGGTGGCCGCTGTGATGTCGTTGATGAATCAGTTGAACAGGTTTGAAGACACTTCGGCACAGGGACGCGCTGTGGTCGAGGAAGCGTTGACGATAGCCGTGCTGGTAATGTCACCCATCACACCGCATATATGTCACCAGTTGTGGTGGAAACTTAAACAGGAAAGTCTCGACGACGCGCTCTGGATGGAAGTTGACGAACAGGCGCTTGAGAAACGCATCGTGGAGATTGTTGTTCAAATCAATGGCAAGTTGCGTGGTAAACTAGAAGTATCACCGGACACACACCGGGACGAGTTGGAAGCCCAGGCCATGCAAATCCCCAATATCCAGAATCACATGGAAGGCAAGGAAATACGTAAAGTGATCCATGTCCCCAACAGACTTTTCAACTTTGTTGTCAGGTGATGAGAACCTTCTGCAGGTTAGGAGAAAGAGCCTTCAGCGGGTTTGTAAAGAGCCTCCAGTGGATATACAGATTCTGTCCGGTCTTCTGTTTATCGATAGTGCTATCGGGATGTGGATTTCATCTTCGTGGTGTCGAGGTTGCAGTCGTTGATATAGGCACTGTGTACCTGGACGCCAGTAATGAGCATGGAGAATTAGAGCAACTGCTGTTGCGGCATTTTGAACGGAACAAGGTTGAGGTTGTGACATCTCCACAGAGTGCCGCGTTTTCACTCTATATATCAGAAGAACGCAACTATCGGCGACCTGTTGTCACGACGATGGATATCAGGGTGGCTGAATATGAAATTCGCCAGGAAGTCGATATTGAATTGAAGGCATCCGATGGGAAATTGCTGGTTCCCATGGCTGTTATTTTTGCCGAACGAACCTATACCTTTGATGATGAGAATCTGGAAAGCAGTTCTGATGAAGAGGCGCTGTTGCTGCGTGAAATGCGCCAGGACCTGGTGCGACAGATTTTCTGGCGTATGAATACCACCATACGTAACGCCAGGGAGAGCCTACAGCCGGTAGGGAGCCTTCAGCCGGTAGAGAGCCTTCAGCCGGTGGGGAGCCTTCAGCCGGTGGGGAGCCTTCAGCCGGTAGGGAGCCTACAGCAGGTTGTTAGCTTCCAGCAGGTTGTTAGCTTCCAGCAGGTCAAGAGTTTTCATCCGGTAAAGAAACTTCAGCCTCAAAAGAGCCTTGTACCGGTAGAAAGTCATTAGCCATGAAAATTTATCCGGAAAAAATCAGCGGAGAGTTAAGCAGAACCCTGCTACCGGCCTATGTAGTCAGTGGTGATGAACCACTCCTGATACAGGAGGTCTGTGATGAAGTTCGAGCGGCACTGCACAAGGCCGGTTACATTGAACGGGATCTGTTTCATGTTGAGACCGGATTCGATTGGAGCCAGGTGCTGCACAGCAATAACAGCATCTCTCTGTTTGCCGAGAAAAAAATCCTTGAACTGCGAATGGCTTCAGACAAGCCCGGGGACCAGGGAGCCAGGGCGCTGACTGAACTTGTGCAGAATCAATCAGAAGATAATTGTTTACTGTTAGTGATGCCGCGGGTCAGTGCGGCAACACAAAGGACCAAATGGTTCAAGACGGTTGAATCCACAAGCGGCTTTATCCAGGTGTGGCCGATAGATGCCAGAAATCTGCCAGGTTGGCTTGCCAACAGATGCAGACGTGCAGGCCTGCAGGCCAGCAGAGAAGCCGTTCAGGCACTGGCGTATAAAACCGAAGGCAATCTGCTGGCAGCGGTTCAGGAAATCGAGCGGATGAAGCTCTGTTCCGACAGTAACAGGATAGATTTGCAGCAGGTACTCGGTGGTGTTGAAGACAATTCCCGCTATGACGTTTTTCTGCTGATTGATGCAGCGCTCAAGGGCAATACAGAACGGGTAATCAAAATCGTTGAAGGATTGCAACTGGAGGGAACGGCGCCGTTGTATCTGAATTTCATGCTGGCCAGGGAATTACGCACTCTGTCCGCAATGGCATTTAAAATGGAGCAGGGTCAGTCATTAGGCAACGCCATGAAAAGCGGCAGGGTATGGAATAATAGAAGAGAACCCGTGACTGCCTGCCTGCGCAGACATTCGGTTAACAGTCTGGAACGGTTACAGCTTCGCCTGACTGAAGTAGACCGCATGGTGAAGGGTCTGGCGCCTGGACGTCCCTGGGACGAACTTGCCTCTACGCTGATGGCACTCTCAGCTTGATTTTCTGGAAGTAGCATCCGGGGAAAATGGACCTGACCCCTTTTTTCTATTCGCCTCGGGTCTGAGGGTACTGATAACTTAGACCGGGATCCTGGGTTATTCAACCCTCATGGATTAACTGTTTCTTTTAGCGTTCAGACTTTCGGCTTTTAGCCTGTTCCGCAATACTCATAATGGTAATTTGAGCCTATAAACGCTATTCTTCGCAATCCTGCCGTTTTGATGGTTCCGCAGTTCTTCTGAAATCAAGACGGCTTCCCGGCGTAACGAGTTGCTGAGGGAAGCATCAGGGTCTTTTAATGTTCGACAGGTATTGGTAGTAATGGCAGAGATAAAGAGTGTACATGAAGGATTTGGGCAACCTGACACCGAGGTAAATATCAGGGAAGTTTTTGGTCTTGATATTGACCTGAACGTTCCGGCTTTTTCAAATCCAACGGATCATGTTCCGGTGATCGATGACAGTTATATATTCGATTTGGAAACCACGCAGGCAATTCTTGCGGGATTTGCTCATAACCGCCGTGTCATGATTCAGGGATACCATGGGACAGGGAAATCCACTCACATCGAGCAGGTAGCCGCCCGACTGAACTGGCCCTGTATTCGCATCAACCTGGACAGTCATGTCAGCCGTATCGACCTCATAGGCAAAGATGCCATAGTGCTTCAGGATGGCAAACAGATCACCGAGTTCAGGGAAGGATTGTTACCCTGGGCGCTGCAACGCGCATGCGCCATCGTCTTTGACGAGTATGATGCCGGTCGTCCGGATGTCATGTTCGTGATCCAGAGGGTACTGGAAGTGGAAGGCAAGCTGACACTGCTGGACCAGAGCAAGGTCATCAGTCCGCACCCGTCTTTCAGGTTATTCTCCACGACGAATACAATAGGCTTGGGAGATTCCACGGGTCTCTATCATGGCACTCAACAGATCAACCAGGGCCAGATGGACAGGTGGAACATCGTGACCACCCTGAATTATCTGGAACGGGAGAAGGAAATCGATATCGTCATGTCCAAAATGCCGACGCTTGATCGATGGACCGTGGGTAACATGGTTTCCGTTGCCGATCTTACTCGCCAGGGATTTATCAATGGTGATATTTCCATCGTCATGTCGCCCCGTACTGTCATCATGTGGGCAGAAAATGCCAGTATTTTCAATGAATACGGTTTTGCTTTCCGACTGACTTTTCTCAACAAGTGTGACGATACGGAAAGATCAATAGTCGCTGAGTACTATCAACGCTGTATGGGAGAGGAATTGCCTGAGTCCAGTGCGAGCGTTGTGCTTGCCTGATTGGCAATAAGTGCCGTGTCACAGAACGACGATGCCCGGGAGATATTCAAAGAAGCCGTAACCTCAACCATGCGGGCTATCTCCGGAAATGAGGAACTAAACGTCAGTTTTGGGCGGGGTAAGCCCTATATGCAGGGTAATCGTGCTCGTGTTCCCCTGCCGGAAAATGATCTGAGCGATGCAGAACTGGCATCGTTGCGTGGTGTCGCAGATCAGTTTGCATTGCGTATCCGTTTCCATGATGAAGGTTATCATCGGAAAAACAGACCACCGGCTGGTGTTGCCAAGGACGTTTTTGACTGCGTGGAATCTGCCCGGATTGCTTCCATCGGCGCCAGCTTGATGAAAGGTGTTGGGATGAATCTCAACGCGCACCTTGAGCAGCAGTGTGTCGACAGCGGATTCGATACCATCGATCACCAGAGCCAGGCCCCTCTGGGCGATGCTGTTGGTATGTATCTACGAGAGAAGATCACCGGAATTCCAGTACCGCCTTCCGCACAGAACATCCTGCATTTCTGGCACGACTATATCGATGAGAGGATTGGCGATGTGACCCGGAATCTTGAGGATGTCATGTTCGACCAGGAGAAGTTTTCCAGGGTAACCCGTCAGATGCTCAATGCTCTTGGCTTGACCGAGGACTGGGGGCAGGAAGACACGGACGCTGATCCGGATGAAATGGAAGAGCAGAATGACGACATGGAAAATCAGCTGGGCGATGAAGCTTCTGATCAGGACATGTCAGCCGAAGGAGATCTATCGGATGCCATCGAAGGCGAGGCGCCTGTCGACCTGGAAGCCATGGATATAGCGGAGGTGGATGGGGATGAGGACGAAGCGGGTGCTCCCCCTGATTATACGGGCGACAAGAACTGGCTGCGTCCGCGGGAAAGTGAGTACAAATCCTATACCGAGATGTTTGATGAAATGGTTTTTGCTGACGAACTCTGCGAACCGGAAGAACTTGATCGACTCAGGGGTGCTCTGGACAAGCACCTGCAGAACTCCCAGATAGTAATCAGCAAGCTGGCAAACCGGTTGCAGCGCAAACTGATGGCACAGCAGAACAGAACCTGGGAATTCGACCTGGAGGAGGGAATTCTCGATACCTCCAGACTGCCTGGTGTCATTATTGATCCCTTCAATCCCCTGGCATTCAAGCAGGAAAAGGATATGGATTTTCGGGATACCGTGGTTTCTCTGCTGATAGACAGTTCGGGTTCCATGCGGGGCAGGTCCATTACCACTGCAGCCATGTGCGCAGACATTCTTGGCCGGACGCTGGAACGATGTACGGTCAAAGTGGAGATTCTTGGTTTTACTACCCGAGCCTGGCGTGGTGGCCAGTCCCGGGAACTCTGGCTGCAACATGGAAAGCCGGCACAGCCGGGCAGGTTGAATGATTTGCGTCATATCATTTACAAGGCAGCGGACATGCCCTGGCGCAGAGCGCGCAGAAATCTTGGTCTTATGATGCGGGAAGAACTGCTGAAGGAAAACATTGATGGTGAGGCATTGTTGTGGGCTCATAACCGGCTTGTTAACAGGCAGGAAGACAGGCACATCCTGATGGTCATATCGGACGGCCTGCCGGTGGATAACAGTACCTTGCTGGTCAATCCCAGTAATTATCTTGAACAGCATTTGAAGTATGCGATAGACCAGATCGAAAACTACTCGGAAGTCGAACTGGTTGCTATCGGGATTGGCCATGATGTCACGCATCATTACCGCCGTGCGGTAACCATTACCGATGCCGAACAACTGGGAGATGCAATGATTGAGCAGCTTGTTGATCTGTTTGATCAGGAATCGAATAAAAAAACCGCCCGGCACAGGCAAAGGGAACTCGCCTGAACCGTGCACAATCCCCGGATTCTGTCGTTGCTGGCTGATTATCTTCGGGTTTACCCCGAGGAGCATGAAACAATCACCCGTCTGGAGAATTTCATCAGGAACCATGATGACTGCTTCCGGCGTGAACTGGCCATCGGTCACATCACGGGTTCGGCATGGCTGCTGGATGCTTCTTTACAGCGTGCCTTGCTGACGCATCATCGTAAGCTGAATATCTGGTTGCAGCCGGGTGGACATGCGGATGGTGAGAGCAACGTTATTGCTGTTGCCATGCGGGAAGCCAGAGAGGAATCCGGTCTGGCAGAAATAGAGGTGGTTAGTCCTGCCCTGTTTGATGTCGATATACATGTTATTCCGGAAAGGAAGGACGAAGCTCAACACCTGCATTACGATTGTCGATTTCTGCTACGGTCTGCCGGTGATGATCAATATACCATCAGTGAGGAATCTCATGATCTGGCCTGGGTTCCTCTCGGGGAGATCGCCCGTTATACCGTGGAGGAATCCATCATGCGTATGGTTCGCAAGACCGAACAGCTATTCGGGGGACAGTTTACTTAATTCATCTGCTGTTTGTCGGATGCCGTATATATTTGTTGGCTTGATTCATTAACGAAGCTGTTCGCAGATGGCTTTGGGGCATTCGTTTGCTCCAGCGTCTGCGCGTCCCTCCGGGATTCCCTCGTCTCCCCCGCATGCCTGTAGTCATGCTCCTCCAACTCGGCGCTCCGACATTATGCTTACGCAAATGAACACCCCAAAGCCATCTGCTGTTTGTCGGACATTATGTGTGTTTGTAAGCTGGAATGATTAACGGGAGTGTTCGCAGATGGTTTTGTTAGTTGTACAGGTGGCAGGCGACGTATCGTTGATTTTCTACGGCGGTGAATTCCGGTGTAACGTGTCTGCACTGGTCCATGACCTTTGGACAGCGGTCCGCGAAACGACAGCCGGACTGTATGTTTATTGGTGAAGTGATTTCGCCTTTTATGGGGATGTAGTCTCTTGCGCTTTCGCGTCGCGGGTCCGGTTCCGGGTTGGATTGGACCAGGAGTTCCGTATAGGGATGCCTGGGCTCGAAAAACACTTCGTCGGCTGGCCCGCTTTCCACCACCGCTCCCAGATACATGACTGCCATACGGTCCGACACGTAACGTACCATGGAAAGATCATGAGCAATAAACATCAGTGTCAGACCCATGGATTGTTTCAACTCGTCCAGCAGATTGATGACCTGGGCCTGCACTGATACATCAAGAGCGGAAATAGGCTCATCACAGACGACAAATCCCGGTTCTATTATCATGGCCCGGGCGATGCCGATACGCTGTCTCTGTCCACCGGAAAACTCGTGAGGGTAGCGGGACATGTGATCCGGGTTCAGACCGACCTTGAACAACCAGGACGCCACGAGATCGCGTATTTCCTGCCTGCTGTACTGTCTCTGTATATGCAATCCCTCACCGATGATGTCCAGCACAGTCATCCTGGGATTCAGAGACGAATATGGGTCCTGAAAGATCATCTGTAACTCCCTGGAATAATGGAGATGATCTACCGCGGAGAATCTTTCCGGTAATGGCTGGTCACGATAGAACGCCATGCCGGATGTTTTGGGTAATAACCCAATCAGTGTTTTGCCGAATGTGGATTTCCCGGAACCGCTTTCTCCCACCAGACCCAGAACTTCGTTTTCTTCAATCTCGATAGAGACACCGTCTACGGCATGCAGTGTCTGTCCTTTGCCGAGATAAAAGTGTTTGGTCAGGTTATCGGTTTTAATTAACATCAGGGTTGTTTCCCTTTCTGACTGACCGCCTCTACTTCAGGCGCCCGCTCGTGATGCAGCCAGCAACGAACCAGATGTCCGTCCCCGGCCGGGAATTCCCGCGGTGGATTGTCACGGCAAACCTTCATGGCATAGGGACACCGGGCGAAGTACCCGCAGCCTTCCGGTGGTTTGAAGAGGTCAGGAGGACTGCCTGATATTGGCATCAGCTTTCTGTCGCGGTCCCCGGTGTTGGATGGCATGGCGTGTTTGAGTCCGAGGGTATAGGGATGCGATGAGTGGTAGAAAATATCGTCAACTGTGCCGGTCTCCACCAGTTCCCCGGCATACATCACTGCCACATCGTCAGCCATTCTTGCAACCACGGCAAGGTCGTGCGTAATGAGGATAATGGACATGTTCTCGGTGCGTTGCAGTTCCACCATCAGTTCCAGAATCTGTGCCTGAATGGTAACGTCCAGCGCCGTGGTGGGTTCGTCTGCGATCAATATTGATGGATTACACGCCAGACTCTGGGCAATCATGGCCCGTTGCAGCATGCCACCGGAAAATTCAAAGGGATACTGCCGGGCTCGTGTTGAAGCCTCCGGGATACGGGTGACCTCCAGCAGTTCTGTGGCTATGTGCAGTGCTTCAGTGTGGCTTTTACCCCGGTGGACCATGAGTGTTTCGGCAATCTGATTGCCAATGGTCATGGTGGGGTTAAGTGATGTCATCGGATCCTGAAATATCATACCGATTTCAACACCACGATATTCGTTGGCCTCTTTCGGCGGTAATCCCAGTATGTTTTTGCCGTTCAGGTAAGCCTTGCCACTGGTGATTTTGCCTGGAGGCATCGGGATGATACCCATGATCGACTGTACAGTGACGGATTTACCGCACCCGGACTCGCCCACAATAGCCAGGGTTTTTCCGCGTCTGACATCAAAACTGACGCTGCGTACGGCACTGACGATACCACCATAGGTGGTAAACTCGACACTGAGATCTTTCACCTGCAGAACGATATCGTTCACTCGCGTGACCTCATTCGTGAATCCAGTGCTTCGGTCAGTCCATCGCCAAGGAGATTGAAAGCCAGCACGGTAATACTGATGAGCGCTGCCGGGAAAATCAATTCGTGGGGATGGCTCAGCATGGTTTTAACGCCTTCGTTACACATGGACCCCCAGGAGGGTGTAGGCGGCGCCACGCCCATGCCGATGAACGACAGAAAAGCTTCAGTAAATATGGCGGCAGGCACGGCAAAAGTCAGTGTTACCAGGATAACGCCGATGGTGTTGGGAATGATGTGCCTGAGGATGAGATAGTGGTTCCTGGCGCCCAGCAACCTGGCTGCGTCTATGTATCCCTGTTCCCTGATCTGCAGCACCTGCCCCCTGACCAGCCTTGCTGTTCCGGGCCAGCCGAGTAATATCAGCGCGATCAGCATTGGCATGATACCGCTTTCGCCAGGCCCAATGCCGAAGGCGATCTTGGCCAGGATCATAAAAAGGAGAAAAGGCAGGGCAACCACAAAGTCTGCGAATCGCATCATCAGTCCATCAAGGACGCCGCCGAAATAACCGGCGAATCCGCCGTACGCAATCCCGAAGAGTACATAAAAGAATGGCGCGACAATGCCGATAAAAAGGCTCACCCGTGCGCCTTGCATCAACCTTGCCAGCATGTCCCGGCCCAGATAATCGGTACCGAACGGGTGAAAATCCAGTTTGATCTCCTGTCCCGGAACAGCATCCGGGGTAATCAGACCACGGTCCATGGCGTCGGTCAGCGTGATTGTTGACAGCGGAATGACTTCCAGTACTGTGAAAACAGAATACTCATCAAATCCGTCAGTTGGCACGATGGAATAATAGTAGGGGCGTGACTCCAGACTTAATCGATCTTCGAAGCTTATTTCATTAGCGCCGTAGGTTGACCCGAGCGGCAATCCGAGATCATTGAAATCCTGGGGAAATCTCTGATTCCGGTAAATGTTGTACCCCCCGGCGCCGGTAACCGGCTGCCAGACTATTCTGACCTGCTGTGTCGTCGCGGGTTCTGCCACATCCAGCCCTGCGGGCGCCGCTACATTGTCGACATATTCATCCGGCTGGGCGGGGAAATCAGGGTCGATAATACGATCCCACCGTTCATATTCGTTCACCAGAATTGCCTTTTTGGGTAGCGAGGGTGATTGGGATATCTGGTTCAGGTCCTGCAATGCCGGGTCGACCCGCCAGAGCATCGGGCCAATGATGGTAAATACTATCAATGACACGACGATGTACAGAGAAATCAGCGCACGAACATTCTTGCGCAGTCGAATCCAGGCGTCTTGCCAGTAAGACAAAGAAGGTCTGAAGATCTGCTCAGCGTCGGCAACTTTCTCTGCCGGTGCAAAATCCTGGTCTGAAATGGTATCCATAAGGCTCATTGCAATCGTACCCTCGGGTCGATAAAGCCATAAAGTATGTCCACGATGATGACCATGAGCACCAGAAACGCACCGTAGAAAACGGTGGTGCCCATGATGACCGTGTAATCCAGTTGCTGAATTGCCTGAACGAAATAGCGGCCAAGTCCCGGAATCCCGAATACCAGTTCAACCACAAAACCTCCCGTTGTGATGGCAGCTATCTGGGGTCCCAGTACTGTAATGACCGGCAGAATGGCATTGCGTAACTGGTGACTGAAGAATATTCGGACAGGGGAAAGGCCTTTGGCCCTGGCGGTTTTGATATAGTCTTCGTTGATGACGTCAAGCATTGATGACCGCATCAATCTTGTCAGCAATGCCATGGTGCCAAGACCCAGGACCATGGAAGGCATCAGCATATGCTGGAAGGTTCCCCACCCCGCCACCGGAATCAGCGAATATCCCACTACGTTGTTGATTTTGACAATCAGCAACTGGCCCAGGGCAGCAAAAACAAAACTGGGCACGGAAATACCCAGAATTACCAGGAACATGATGATGATATCCGGCAGCCTGTTACGGTAAATTGCCGTCAATGCTCCCCACAAAACACCGCCTGTCGTGGCAAACAGTATTGCCAGAATACCGAGCATGGCAGAGACCGGAAAATGATCGCGAATTATGTCGTTGACCTTCCGGTTCTGCTGGGTGAAGGAGTAACCGAAGTCCGGATTCGGCGGTAACATATTACGCAGGAATATGAAGTATTGAGTCGTAACCGGTTTGTCGAGACCGTAATGTCGTTCAAGATTCCGGCGAATCTCCGGTGACACTGCCTTGTCATTCATCAGGGGATCGCCGGGCACCTGGTGCATGGCGATAAATGTGGCGGTTGCGATGAACCAGACCGTTATGATGCCGGCTATCAGTCGTTTCAGAGTGTAGCGGACCACTGGCTTACTCCACTATCCGGGCGTAAGTATAATCCGGGTCCGGACCAACTACGCGGCGCACAACACCCTTCAATTTCGGATGCTGCAGGTAAATGATGCCCTGCTCATATTGCGGCAGAATGACGGCATCTTCATACAGTATTCTCTGTAACTCTGCCATGGCGTCCATGCGGATTTTCGGATCCAGACTGTCCATGGCCGTACGAACGTTCCGGTCGTACTCGGCATTTTCATATCGACCCCTGTTGTTGAGGTTCCAGGAAGCAAACAGATCGCCGAATGTCATGATGTCGTCAAAGTCTGGTCCCCAGCCGGCGCCGACTATATCAAAATCTCCGCTGGTCATCTTGGACAGACGTTGTTTAAAGGTCTGGGTATCTATCTTGATATCCAGATCCAGTTTCGACTTCAGCAACCCTTGTAGATATTCAGATTGCTTGCTTGCGGTTGGACTGTCGCCAACGAGAAGAAACAGAGCAGGGATCTCATCCAGACCGAGTTCCTGTTTAGCCTTGTCCAGGTATTCTTTTGCCTTTTTCAAATCCAGAGCTGGCAGGGGTGCAGGGTATTCACTGCGGAATTTCCCCTTGACGCCTTCCAGCCACACTGGAAAAAGGCTTTCCCCGGCCAGATTCCCCGGGGTTGCCAGGACTTTGTTGACCATCTCACTGGGGTCGAACACATGCTGTATTGCACGCCGGATGTTTACATTACTCGTGATTCGCTCTGGCCGGTGATTATATTCAAGAAAGAACACAGACCCGGTTGTAAACAGTCTGATACGGAACTTCTGGGTAAGCGCATCTTTATAGGTTTCACCATTCAGACCGGTATTGACTATTCTGCCGTCAATAAACAGATTGAGGTGGGTCCGGGTATCCTCGGTGATATAGTCGGCGTTGATCGCATTCAGGGTGATGTTGTCTCTATTCCAGTAATGGTCGTTCCTGGCCATTCTGAGAGAGGCGCTGTGTACCCAATCCGTGATTCTGAATGGCCCATTGTAGACCAGATCAGACGCTTCTGAAGCAAATCGGTCGCCCCTGGATTCAAAGAAATCCCGTCTTACCGGAAAGTAAGTGGAAAAGGCGGTGAGTTTGAGGAAGTACTGGGTAGGACGCTCCAGTTCTATCTTCAGGGTGTAGTCATCTACAGCGGTTACACCGAGTTGTGATGTCGGGAGATTACCTTTGTTGATTTCCTCTGCATTTTTGAGTGGATAAAGGATAAACGCATATTCCGAGGCAGTGGCAGGATCCAGTGCATTTTGCCAGGCAAAAACGAAGTCGTGTGCCGTGACGCCAACGCCATCACTCCACATGGCATCCTTTCTCAGCCAGAACGTGGCGTCTTTATCGTTTATTTCCCATCTTTCGGCTACACCCGGATTGATGTCATTACGGCGCCCGTATCGAGTCAGTCCCTCCATTACATGGCCCAGCAACAGGATGCTGACCTGGTCCGTGGCTTTCATGCTGTTGAGTTGAGGTGGTTCCTGGGCGAGGGCAATCGTGATGGTTTGAGTGTCGTAGTCGATAGATGAGGCATTCACCTGCGCCATCGCCGGGGACATGGCTGACAGTAGTAAAGCTGTCAGGAATATTCTCATACCATGGACCTTGTGAAGGATTAAGTGCCGGATTGTAGCATGTAGCAAATTGATCAGACAGCGGTACGCAACAGGTTGGAAACGACTCTCTCCAGATGCACAAGAGAATTGCAGACATCAACCTGATGGCAGCAGGGGGCGTACTTTTTCATTTCCGCATCGCCAACCGTCCAGCTGATTCTGGGTTCCGGATTCAGCCAGATAACCCGTTTTGCCTTGTCGTACATCTCACGAAGAATTTCTGTCCTGGGGTCACCATAGTTGTTGCGTGAATCACCAAGAATAATGATCGTCGTTTTGTTGTTGACAGAATCCATGCAGTGATTCTTGAAATCCATCAGCATCTGCCCATAGTCCGTGGACCCGTTGCCGTAGTCGCGCATGGTTTTTGCCATGGCATCCTCCAGCGTTGAATATTCGAACAATTCGGAGACTTCACCCAGGTCGGAACTGAAGGCGAAAGATCGAACTTTGGGCAGTACTTCTGCCAGACTATAGAGAAACATCAGCAGGAAGCGTGAGTAATTACTTACTGATCCACTCACATCACAAATACACATCACCTTGGGTCGATCGACTTTTGTTGACTTCCAGCGGATGTCAAAAAACATGCCGTCATACTGCATGTTGTGACGCAAGCGTCTTGCGGACATCCAGTTGCCCCCGTCGAAAAGTCCTGCGCTGTTTGGAGTGAATGGCAATAAGCTTTTTGGCCATTTTGAATACGACTTCCTGTACATCCTTGAAATTCCTTCTCTCAAGGTTGGACAGTTTCACTTTTTTCAGCAGTTCTTCCCTCAGTTGTTTGCCGGATTCGTCTGCATGGAGAAAGAATTGTTTTTCAACATAATCCCGGATTTTATCGCGCAACTGTTCTCTGGCCCGTTTAAGCCTGTCAGCCAGATTCGACTGTGGTCTGCCGCCGTGTCCCTGGAGTTCGGCGATTTCGTCCTGCATCTCTTTCAGACCCATGGCATCCATCATTTTGCGGGTGTACAGGCCTTTCTGTGTGAATACGATAATCTGGTTTACCTGAACCTCGCGCCCTGCCTCCGCCATGGCAATCATCAGTTCGGCCCTGTTGCCGGATAACAGCAACTTACCGAGATCGGAAGTTGGTTGCAGTTCTGTCTGGTCTTCTTCCGTGTCGGCTTCCCCTTGCGATCCACCTCCCTGACCCTGACCCTGACCACTGCCCTTGCCGGCGCCTTGTTGCCGGTCTCCGGTGTTGAGGTCAAAATCGCCTTCCTGGTTGTCCGGTTCTTTGCCGGGACTGGTTCCTTCGTCTGTCTGCCGGAATTTATCGAAAGTAAAAAACCGGTCAAAGCAGGAAGCGAAGGCTTCCTTCTCCTGCGGATTTTTTGACAGGACGATAGACAGACTGTCTTTTAGAAATTCGCGGTCTTTATAGCCCACAATGTTCATTGCTGATATCGCATCAAGGGTTTCTGCAGGGCTGACCTGTATTTCTGCGGTACGGAGTACCTTGACGAAATCAACCAGGGTGCGATCAATCATGGGAGACTCGCAGCATTGCTGCTAACTTTCCTTGAGGGCTTTGTTGGTGACATTCTGGATTTCGGCTTCGACTGTCTCGATGTCTTCCTGGAATTTCAGAATGACGTTGAGAGTCTGTCTTACCAGGTCTGCATCCAGGGAGTCTGTATGCAACAGGATCAGGGTTCGTGCCCAGTCTATTGTTTCGCTGATGGCGGGTACTTTCTTCAGATCCATATCGCGCAATTCCTGGATGAATGCGACCAGTTGCCGTCTCAGCTTCCCCGGGATATCGGGTACTCTCGCATGGACGATTCTACTTTCGAGGTCCGCATCGGGAAAAGGGATATAAAGGTGCAGACAGCGGCGTTTCAGAGCATCACTGATCTCCCGGGTGTTGTTACTGGTCAGTAATACCAGTGGTTTCCTCTCCGGGGATGCCTTGATGGTACCGATTTCAGGAATTGATAGCTGAAAATCGGACAGCATTTCCAGCAGCAGGGATTCAAATTCATGATCGGATTTGTCCACTTCGTCTATCAGCAGGACACAGCCTTCTTCTTCCTTCAGCGCCTTGAGTAACGGCCGTGGTTCAAGGAACTGTTCCGAGAAAAAGATGTCGCCGAATTCATGCAGTTTGTCCACAGACTGCGCCAATCCCCTCGCACCCTCAAGTATTTCACTCAGTGTTTCTTTAAGTACCTGGGTGTAGAGAAGCTGCTTGCCGTATTTCCATTCGTAAATTGCTTTCGATTCATCCAGACCTTCATAACACTGTAATCGTATGCAGGGGAGGTTCAGCATTTCTGCAGTGGTTTTGGCCAGTTCTGTCTTACCGACGCCGGGAGGTCCCTCGACAAGAATTGGTTTTTCCAGGTGGTAGGCGAGAAATACCGCAGTTGCTATCTGTGCATTGCAGATATAATGCAGCGCTTCGAAGTTATCCTTGATAACTTCGACATCAGCCAGTTTTTCTTCGTTCTTGATTGCCACATGGATTCCTTAATCTGGTGAGTTCCTGTTTGATTAGAGCCTCCAGCTGGCCTCTGATAGAGCCTCATTGGTGTGCAGGAGAAGAGCCTTCAGCGAGTTTGAAAGAGCCATCAGCGGGTTTATAAAAGGGAGTCGACAAGCATGAGGAATTTTCCACTGAAGTGCAAGATATAAAAACTATGTGTAAACCTTGAACTCAAACACCGTTCCGGGATTCTTGACCCGGTGTCCACTGATTTGAGGGAAGATCGATATGAATCCACTTCCTTTAGGAGGGTGAGGATGGCAAGCTATTGTCAAAATCCACTCTACGACGGGATCAGATGAAATGAACTTGATAACTGCAAACAGTGGAACACACTATTGGTTCCGCCTCAGCCTTTGTGTCGGCATGCTCTTATTCGGATGTGCGTCGGCAAATGCTCAAGCGCCGGAGTCTGCGGATACAACCACGACAGACGGTGACGCGGTGTCGACACCGCAATTCAACGACGTGCACTTCCATCTGCTGAACTACATTCAGCGAGGCATAACCGCCAGTCAATACATGGAAATGGTTGGAGACAGGGTCGGTCGGGTCGCAATGTTCGGTATTCCGCTGCAGCAGAAGTGGGATTCTTTTGTCTCCGGAGATCGGGCGCCAAATTATTACCTGCTGTCGGACGCGTCGCTCTACTACTACTCTTTCGTCGACGCGGTAATAGCTCGCGAGTACCTGTTGTTGAACGATGTTGACAAGCAGCGAGTGGACCCCATGATCACTGGCTTCAACCCCACGGACATGTATGCCGCAGACCACATCCGACGAGTCCTGCGCACATTCCCGGGCGTATTCACAGGCATTGGCGAATTCAGCGTTCACAAGGAATTCGTATCGTCCAAGATCACCGGGCACACTGCGAGCCTGCACAATCCGGCACTGCACGGAATTCTTGAAACGGTTGCCGAAATTGGTCTTGCGGCGATCCTTCATTGCGACATCGATACGGTCCGTTCGGGTGCACCGCCAGCGCACTACCAGGACTTGCTTGACGTCCTTGCTGAACATCCACGCGCGTCAGTCATTTGGGCACACACCGGATTGGGCCGCTTTGTAAAACCTTCCAGCGAACATATTGAGTTGCTCGATTCAATGTTGAGCGACTCGCGTTACGATCATGTGGTGCTCGATATTTCCTGGGATTTGGTCGCCCAATACGTCGTCCAGGACGCTGACCGTGTTGCCGCGTGGGCAGAATTGATCGAGAAGCATCCAACCCGGTTCCTGTTTGGCACCGACTCGGTAGCGCCGTCAGACTGGGAAGCCTACGCCGGCACTCACGTGGTATACAATCCATTGTGGGAGCGGCTTGATGTTGACACCCGGGCGCAGGTTGAGCGGCTCAACTACGAACGGATATTTGATACCGCCAGAGAACGCGTGCGCGCCTGGGAACAACTCCCGGAACAGTAATCAAACGACGCACAGCAGATGGATCAGGGGTGTTCGTTTACGCCAGCAATATGTCAACGCGCTGAGTAGCTGAGTAGCCGGGTAGCCAGGTAGCCAGGTAGTCGAGCAGGGGAGCAAGACGACAGGCTTGCCCGTCAATACTTGTAGCTGTCAGGTTTGTAGGGTCCCGATTCGGATACCTTGATATAAGACGCCTGATCTTCGGTAAGGGCAGTCAGGACACCACCAAAACCCTGCACCATGTATCTGGCCACTTCCTCGTCCAGTGACTTGGGTAATACTTCCACGGTAATCTCCTCGCGCTGCCTGGGATCATGATCTGCCCACGCTCTTTCATACAAATACATTTGGGCGAGGACCTGATTGGCGAAGGATCCATCCATAATTCGGGAAGGATGGCCTGTTGCATTGCCTAGATTCACCAGTCTGCCCTCGGACAGCAGGATCAGATAATCCCCGGGGTCGTCGCTGCGGTAAATTTTGTGTACCTGTGGTTTTACTTCTTCCCATCGCCAGTTGTCGCGCATGTATTGCGTGTCGATCTCCGTATCGAAATGGCCGATGTTACAGATGATGGCATTGGAAGCGACTGTCTGCAGCATATTTCTGTCACATACATTGACATTACCAGTGCAGGTGACAATCAGATCCGTCACCTGGAGCAACCGCCTGTCGATATCTTCCAATCTACCGGTATTGACGCCGTTAATATAAGGAGACACGACCTCGTAACCATCCATGCAGGCCTGCATCGCGCAAATGGGGTCAATTTCCACCACCCGTACGATCATGCTCTCCTGCCGCAGGCTTTGGGCGGAACCCTTGCCCACATCGCCGTAGCCAATGACCAGTGCCCGCTTTCCAGCCAGCAGCATGTCCGTGCCACGCTTGATGGCATCGTTAAGACCGTGTCTGCTGCCGTATCGATTATCGTTCTTTGATTTTGTTACCGAGTCGTTGACATTGATTGCAGGAACTTTCAACGCGTTCAGATCAAGCATTTCATACAGTCTGTGAACGCCTGTTGTGGTTTCTTCCGTGATACCGTGAATGTGGGCGAGCATCTCTGGATATTTCTCGTGTACCATCAGTGTAAGATCACCCCCATCGTCCAGAATCATGTTTGCGTTCCAGGGTTTGCCATCTTTCAGGATGGTTTGTTCAATGCACCAGAAGAACTCCTCTTCCGTTTCACCTTTCCAGGCATAAACAGGGATGCCACGGGCGGCAATGGCTGCTGCCGCGTGGTCCTGCGTTGAGAAGATGTTGCAGGAGGACCAACGCACTTCCGCACCGAGCGTCACCAGAGTTTCAATCAATACCGCGGTTTGAATGGTCATGTGAATGCACCCCAGGATTTTGGCGCCCGCAAGAGGTTGTTCGTTTCGATATTTTTCCCGGAGGGTTATCAACGCAGGCATTTCTCCCTCGGCAAGTTCTATTTCCCTGCGTCCGAAGTCTGCAAGTCCGATATCTGCAATTTTATAATCTGTCATGGTTTTCCTGTTCATATCGATCCTTGATCGATGGCTGTCTCACCTGTTCACTCGTTTTTAGGGGAAGGCACTTTAACACAGGTTGCCGAACTCAGGTTCCTTGGCTTAAGAATTTCTGCCAAACGAGCGTGGTCGTACCCAGTACCAACTGGCCAGAACCAAAGCCCCGAACAAGGTATAGCAAAGGATGAATACCCAGGACGGCGCCTGATAGTAAACAAGTTTATCGATCCAGTGGGCAATGAACGATCCATGGTACACGATATCACCTGCCTGTGATCGCAGGTTCATCTCCCAGATCGTCAACGGACATATCAAACCAAACCAGGATTGCATCATCACAAAGAGAATTGAGATGAGATGACAGACGCGAAACCACGGGTTCCTCACCCACAGCCAATGTCGGATTCTACCAATGATGATGAAAATGAGACCGAACAGGACAAAGGCAATGAATAAACCATGCAGCAGCAGGATCGCGTCTGCCCAGCGAATCGCGGCATCCGGTTGAATTTCGTCAAAAAATTGCAGAGCGGAAGCCAGTTACATGTCCCCCCAATGGTGCTGAACCAGGGCCAGCAAGGCGATGGGAACGGTTTCTGCACGGAGTATGCGTTTGCCCAGACCCACAGAGAGAAAGCCGGCACTTTCCGCCTGCCTGGTTTCCTCCTGCGTCAGTCCACCTTCCGGTCCTGTCAACATAGCAACCGAGGAAACTTCCCTTGACGGGACATCGCTGATCTTATGGCTGGTATGAGGGTCCGCCACCAATTTTATGTCGGTTGACCCTTGCGACAACCACTGGTCGATGTCAGTTACTGCATTGAGACAGGGCAACGTATTGCGTCCGCATTGTTCGCAGCTTGAGATGATCATCTGCAGCCAGTGTTCCGGTGTCAGTTGACTTTTTCTGATGCTGGAATTTGCTGTAATGAGAGGAGTAATTCGACTCACTCCCATCTCTGTTGCACGTGTCAGCGCGGCATCCATCGCGTTGCGTTTAATGACGGCGATTCCCAGATCGGTAAACAGTGTTGATTCCAGATCGTTGTCGAGATATTGATTAACGAGAACACCCACATCGGTGCGATGGATTGTGCTGACGGTTGCTTCATATTCACCGCCTTTGCCATTGAACACTCTGAGTGATTGACCCGATTTCATTCGCAGGACATGGATCAGCCGATGCGCTGTCTCCCGGGGCAATGCCACTTCTGTCCCGGAGACCAGATCCTGTTGCAGGTAGAATCTGGGAATTCGCATTATCAGTCAAGACCCAGGTTTTGCCAGATGCGAATGGTGGGCAGGGATTGATTCAGCGTATAGAAGTGCAGCCCCGGGGCGCCACCTGTGAGCAACCGGGCACACATGTCCGAGACGACTTCCAACCCAAATTTCCTGAGGCTTTCGGGGTCATTCTGGAAACTTTCAAGATATTGCAGGATCCAGCGTGGAATCTCGGCGCCGCATATTTTGGAGAAACGGACAATCCCATGATAATTGGTGATCGGCATGACTCCCGGCACGATGGGAATGGTGATCCCTGTTTTACTGCAGGCATCAAGGTAGCGGAAATAAGCGTCAGCATTGTAGAAGTACTGGGTAATGGCACTATTGGCGCCGGCATCGACCTTCTTTTTGAAGAAGTGCAGGTCACTTTCGACACTGGTTGATTCCGGGTGTACTTCGGGATATGCAGCGACTTCTATGTGGAAGTGATTACCGGTTTTAGCACGGATAAAGGTCACCAGTTCATTGGCGTAAGTCATCGTATTCATGTTGCCAGACGGAATATCGCCTCTGAGGGCTACGACTCTGCTAATCCCTGCACGCTGGTAATCAAGCAATAACTGCTCGATTTTTTCCGGGGATTCTCCGCCAAAAGACAGGTGCGGAGCGACATTGCTACCCAGTGAATTGAGTTTGAGGACTGCCTCCCGGGTACCGTCCCTGGTGGAACCACCGGCGCCATAGGTTACGGAAAAAAATTGCGGATCAAAGCGCTTCAGCCGGTCATGGGTCTTGAACAGCTTTTCTGTTGCGTCTGCGCTTCTTGGTGCGGAGAACTCGAAGCTGAAATTCCGTGCTGTCATTGGTCGTTTTCCAGGTATTGCAAGTTGGAGTGGATTACAAAGCCTCTTGCAACGCGTCTACCCTGTCGGTTTTCTCCCATGTAAAATCAGGCTCTTCTCTGCCGAAGTGACCATATGCAGCGGTTTGCCGGTATATGGGCCTCTTGAGATCAAGCATTGCTATCAACCCCCTGGGTCTGAGGTCAAAGTGTTTGCGGATGAGTTGTTCTATTTCCGACTCCGGCAGTTTGCCGGTGCCGAAAGTGTCGACACTGATGGAAGTTGGTTCGGCTACGCCAATGGCATAGGACACCTGAATTTCACATTTGCTGGCGAGTCTGGCGGCAACTATATTTTTAGCAACATAACGACCTGCGTATGCTGCACTGCGGTCTACCTTTGACGGATCCTTGCCGGAAAATGCCCCACCGCCGTGTCGTGCCATGCCGCCGTAGGTATCAACGATGATCTTTCTCCCCGTCAGACCGCAATCGCCAACGGGTCCACCTATAACAAAGTTACCCGTTGGGTTAATGAAGTATCTGGTTTCTGAATGCAGCCAGTTTGACGGCAGAACCGGCTTTATGATTTCTTCCATTACCGCCTCTTGCAGCGTCTTTTGGCTGACATCCGGGTCGTGCTGCGTGGACAGAACGACCGTATCAATGCCAACAGGATTTCCGTTGTTATCATAGCGAATGGAAATCTGGCTTTTGGCATCCGGGCGTAGAAATTCAAGGATGCCCTGTTTACGAACTTCCGCCTGCTTTTTCATCAGCCGGTGCGAGTAGGTGATCGGAGCGGGCATCAGCACATCGGTTTCGTCAGTGGCGAAACCAAACATTAATCCCTGGTCACCAGCGCCTTGTTCGTGATCATCCGTTTCATCAACTCCCATGGCGATATCAGGGGATTGCTTGCCGATTGCATTGATGACTGCGCAGGATGCACCATCAAATCCCACTGCCGAACTGTCGTATCCGATATCAAGTATCACCTCTCTGCATAGATCCTCCAGATCAATGTAAGCCGAGGTGGTGATTTCGCCGGCCAGCACCACCATTCCGGTCTTCACCAGGGTTTCGCAGGCAACGCGGGCATTGACATCCTCCCGGATGATCGCGTCCAGTACCGCATCAGAGATTTGATCGGCCATTTTGTCTGGATGTCCCTCGGAGACTGATTCAGAGGTGAATGTAGTGTTTTTTAACATGGTGGAAGTCACAACCTGTATTCTCACAAGGCCGGAATTCTACTAGGTCGGGAACGGGAAACCTAGGGAACAACACTGAGATTCTCTCAAGTTGACTTGAAGTCTGATTCATTGGGCATGGGTCTGTTGATGATTCGGATACGCTGGGAGACAATAGTATTTGTGGAAAGGTTGGTTCGAGGCTGTTCAATGACTCCAAGAAGACAAAAAGCAAATGCCATTCGTGCGCTCAGTATGGACGCAGTGCAGAAGGCGAATTCCGGTCACCCGGGTGCGCCAATGGGTATGGCGGATATTGCGGAGGTACTGTGGACGGATTTCCTGAACCATAACCCGTCAAATCCCAACTGGCACAACCGGGACCGGTTTGTGCTGTCGAACGGGCATGGTTCCATGTTGTTGTATTCGTTGCTGCACCTGACGGGTTATGACGTTTCCATGGATGACATCAGAGATTTCAGGCAATTGGGATCAAAAACGCCCGGTCATCCCGAGTTTGGGGATACACCCGGAGTGGAGACCACAACCGGACCACTTGGCCAGGGCCTTGCCAACGCCGTGGGCATGGCGCTTGCGGAAAAAATTCTTGCTGCAAGGTTCAACCGTGATGGTCTGAATATCATTGATCACTTCACCTATGTATTTGTGGGTGATGGGTGCCTTATGGAAGGGATCTCCCATGAATCCGCATCTCTGGCGGGTACTCAGAAACTCGGTAAGCTGGTATGCATCTATGATGACAACGGCATCTCCATTGACGGTGAAGTCAAAAACTGGTTTACCGACGATACTCCGCAACGATTCAGAGCCTATGGCTGGCATGTACTGGAAAATGTTGATGGACATGATGCAGAAGCAGTGTCCAGAGCCATCACGCTGGCGAAGCAGGAATCAGGCATGCCGAGTCTTATCTGCTGCAAGACCAGCATTGGATACGGTGCTCCCAATAAAGCGGGTACCGCTTCAGCACATGGTAATCCTCTGGGTGATGATGAAGTTGCAAACGCCCGGATCAGGCTTGCATGGGATTCTGCGCCGTTTGAGATCCCTGACGATATCAGGTCAGCATGGGATTGTCGCCAGGCGGGTGCAGAAAAAGAGAGCAACTGGCGCCAGCAGTTTGCGGAATATACGCAACGATTCCCTCAACTTGCGATGGAATTGGAAAGAACCCTGGCCTGTGAATTACCCGGGGCATGGTCAGAACACATGGATGCCCTGATGAGAAAGGTATCTGAAGAAGGTGAAAAAATTCCTTCACGCAATGCCAGCGGGAATGTCATCAGTGAGGTGGCGTCACTCATGCCGGAGTTGATCGGAGGTTCGGCAGATCTTTCTGGTTCCAACTGTACTCAGTGGCCCGAGTCAACGCCCGTGTCGGATGAAACGCCTGCCGGTAACTATATTTATTACGGTGTCCGGGAATTCGGGATGACGGCAATCAGCAATGGTCTGGCGCTGCATGGCGGCCTGATTCCGTTCAGCGGGACATTCCTGACATTTTTGGATTACGGCAGAAATGCAGCGCGTATGGCGGCGCTGATAGGGATACGTAACATCCTGGTTTATACCCATGATTCCATAGGTCAGGGAGAAGATGGCCCTACTCATCAGCCAATAGAGCATCTCGCAAATCTCAGGGCTACGCCAGATATGTCGACCTGGAGGCCCTGCGATACCGTAGAAACGGTGGCCGCCTGGCGTGCAGCCATTGAACGTGTATCGGGGCCTACTGCACTTGTGTTATCCCGTCAGGTTATTCCCTGTCAGCCCAGGGAAGAATCCATGCTCGAAAATATCCACAGAGGTGGTTATGTGCTTCGGGACGCACCATCCCCGGGCATTATCCTGATCGCCACAGGATCGGAAGTGGAGGTTGCAGTGCAGGCCTGGGAAGCACTCACTGCCGAGGGTGTCAGTGCCAGGGTGGTTTCAATGCCGAGTGCGAATGTTTTTGAAACCCAGGATCAATCCTATCGTGATGAAGTATTGCCCCCGGAAATCAGAACCCGCCTGGCGATTGAAGCGGCACACCCGGATTACTGGCGAAAATGGGTGGGGCTTGACGGCAGTGTTATCGGTATGACGACATTCGGCATGTCCGGGCCTGGAAGTGAGGTAATGGCACATTTCGGTTTCACCGGAGAAGCGGTTGCCGCGGCAGCAAGGGAGTTGTTAATTGAGGACAGAAACCAGTAAATGGCGGTCATCGATTTTCACAGTCTGGATATCAGGAACAAGCGGGTTCTCATCCGGGAGGATCTTAATGTGCCGGTCCAGGATGGCGTTGTCACCAGTGATGCGAGGCTTCGCAAAGCTTTGCCCACAATCGAATATGCTGTGAATGCGGGTGCAAAAGTCATGGTGATGTCCCATTTGGGGCGTCCGGAAGAGGGCAGACCCATTGCGGAACAACCGGAATTCAGCCTGAGACCCGTCGCGGACCGGTTGCAGGTATTGTCAGGGATGAAGGTGGAACTGGTTGATTCTTATCTGGATGGAAGCTTTTCCTGGAACCCCGCTGAAGGCTCTTTATTGAACCCCGCTGAAGGCTCTTTATTGAACCCCGCTGAGGGCTCTTCATTGAAACCCGCTGAAGGCTCTTCATTGAAACCCGCTGAAGGCTCTCACAGTGAAACAAATATGACCGGGGGGCAAAAAAAAGATGAGTCGTTTGAAAAAATAATTCTGTTTGAAAATGTACGTATTAATCCAGGTGAAAAAGACAATGATCCGAGGCTGGCAAAACAGATTGCTTCTCTGTGCGACATTTATGTCATGGATGCGTTTGGAACAGCCCATCGAGCCCAGGCCACCACGGAGGGAGCTATCAGATTTGCGCCGGTTGCATGCGCAGGACCGTTGTTGAAAGCTGAACTTGATGCCCTGGGCAATGTATTGTCGAATCCGGACCGGCCATCAGTAGCGATTGTCGGCGGCAGCAAAGTATCTACCAAACTCCAGGTTTTGCAGGCGTTGTCCGGGAAGGTGGATCAACTCATTGTAGGCGGTGGAATTGCCAATACGTTTCTTGCGGCACAGGGCGTGGCAACAGGCCGTTCACTTTGTGAAACGGACATGCTTGATATGGCATCGAACATTCTGCAGAAGGTTAAGATACCACTTCCTGTCGATGTTGTGGTGTCGCGGGGAATCAGTCCTGATGCAGATTGCAGGATTTGTGGTGTCGATGAAATTGATACTGATGAAATGATTGTCGATGTGGGGCCGGAGACGCTGGAAAACATGCAGTCATGTATCATGGATGCCCGTACGATACTGTGGAACGGGCCGGTGGGTGTGTTTGAGATCGATCAGTTTGCAGCGGGTACCAGGGGGTTGGCACAGGCAATAGCGAAAAGTCCGGCATTCTCTGTAGCCGGTGGGGGTGATACCCTGGCGGCCATAGACAATTATGGCATCGGTGATGAAATCTCTTATATTTCTACCGGTGGCGGTGCCTTCCTGGAGTTTGTTGAAGGCAAGACTCTGCCCGCGGTGTCTGCTCTGGAAGCGCGCGCTGCAAGGGACAAAAATCAGTCAAGAGAGTAGTGACATGGCAGCTACAGGTTTCATAAATGGGGTCAGCGTCAAGGGTCAGAGTAATTTTCAATTTACTCTGACCCTTGACGCTGACCCCATTTTTCCACTCCGGATGGATTGAATGTCACTGGATTCAGAAATCTTCAGGCGTCTGTCCCGGATTGTCGGTAAGGACAGGGTACACACAGACTCTCTTCAAAGGGAGACTTACGGACAGGACTGGACCCGTTTTTATGAGCCTAAGCCTTCCGCCGTGGTTTTCCCGGAGGATACCGGTCAGGTCAGTCGTATTGTAAAACTGGCGAACCAGGTCGGGTTGGCGCTGGTACCTTCCGGGGGACGTACCGGGTTAAGTGGCGGTGCGGTTGCTGCCAATGGTGAACTGGTGGTGTCTTTTGACCGGATGAACAGGATTCTTGCCTTTGATGATATCGATCAGAGCGTAGTCGTTCAGGCCGGTGTGGTCACACAGGCACTACAGGAGTATGCAAAAGATAAAGGACTCTATTATCCCGTGGATTTCGCATCCTCCGGTTCCAGCCAGATTGGTGGCAATATTGCCACCAATGCCGGCGGTATCAAAGTGTTACGCTACGGTCTGACAAGAGACTGGATTACCGGCCTGACAGTGGTTACCGGAACGGGGGATATTCTGAATCTGAACCGGGGATTGGTGAAAAATGCGACGGGGTATGATCTGAGGCACTTGTTTATCGGATCAGAAGGCACCCTCGGATTTATTACAGAAGCCACCATCGGACTGACCAGAGACCCCGGAGAACTGTCCGTTTTGCTGCTCGCTGTCCCGGAGATGACGGATGTCATTTCTGTGCTCAAGGTGTTTCGCAGCGCCGTGACAGTGACCGCGTTTGAGTTTTTCTCGCAGAAAGCCCTGCAACATGTCATGGCCCACACCGGTCTTTCTGCCCCCTTTGAAGTCCCGTCTGCCTATTATGTACTGATTGAATGCGAAGAAGGGGTAGATGATGTACTGGATGTTTTCACGGCGTGCGGCGAGCAAGGCTGGGTTGTTGACGGATTGATCAGCCAGAGTGTTCAGCAGAATCTGGATTTCTGGAAATACCGTGAATACATCTCTGAGTCCATCACACCGTTTACCCCTTACAAGAACGACATTTCCGTTCGGGTTTCGCAGGTACCTGCATTTTTGAAATTGGTGGAGGATGAAGTTAAGTCACAGTATGCGGATTTCGAAGTGGTATGGTTCGGCCATATTGGTGACGGCAATCTTCACCTCAATATTCTGAAACCGGAAACCTGGTCAGTCGCTGATTTCAAGCAGCGCTGTGAAGAAGTGAGTGAACGAATCCTGGGAATTGTGGCCAGCTTCAACGGCAGTATTTCTGCCGAGCATGGTGTAGGGCTTCTCAAAAGAGATCAACTTCGATTCACCAGAAGCGAAGAGGAAATAGCCGTAATGAGATCCCTGAAACAGGTATTCGACCCTAATAATGTCATGAATCCGGGCAAACTGATCCCGGATCAGCCGTGAGTCAGGACCCCTGGGGTTGTCCGGTTTTCTCTACGACTCCTGATGGCGTCCCGACAAGCAATACATTCGCCGGTCTGACTGCAAACAATCCGTTGGTGACGGTGCCGACCATGCCGTTAATATCCTGTTCGAGCGTTTCCGGCTGATCAATCTGGAGATCGTGAACATCGAGGATGACATTGCCATTATCCGTGACAAAGTTCTCACGATAAACCGGTTGTCCGCCCAGAGCGGCGAGTTTTCTGGCAACGCTTGATCGTGCCATGGGGATTACTTCTACCGGCAGCGGGAACCGGCCAAGGGTGGATACGGTTTTTGACTCATCGACTATGCAGACAAACAGACGCGCAACCGAGGCGACGATTTTCTCCCGGGTGAGCGCACCGCCAGCACCTTTGATGAGTTGTAATGCGTCATTGGCTTCGTCCGCACCATCAACATAAACCTCCAGTGCGTTAACGCTGTTAAGGTCGTATACGGGTATACCACAGGCGCGCAAGCGTTCGGCCGTTTTCTCGGAACTGGAAACAGCGCCATCGAATTTGTGCTTCACTTTGGCCAGCGCGTCGATAAAATAATTTGCTGTTGATCCGGTTCCAACTCCAATGATCGAATCGGATCGCAGATACCGGTCTATGTAGTCTGCCGCATACCGGGCGACCTCTGCTTTCAGCTGGTCCTGGTCCATATTCTTTCCCCAGAATTGGATTTAATTTTCCAGATGGTACGTCATGTACTCTTCTTCATAAGCCATCATCGTCGGGTCACTGACATGATCAAGGAAGAGTTTTCCCTGGAGGTGATCAAACTCATGTTGAAATACCGTAGCCAGAAAACCCCTGGCTTCCAGGCTCTGTCGCTGGACTTTGTCATCCGTGTACTCTACCCGTATGTGTTGTGGTCGTTCCACGAATCCCCTGATGCCGGGTATGGACAGACATCCTTCCCAGTATCCTGCCTGCTGTGCGTGTAATGTGGTAATTGTCGGGTTTATATAGACTCCGAATGGCATCAGGGGGATATCGCCGTAACGCGTTCCGCTATCGAGGATTTCGATGATGGCAATCTGGTATGGTACGTTGATTTGTGGGGCTGCCAGCCCGATGCCGCCGTATTCGTGAAGGGTTTCATGCATGTCTTCAATGAGTTCGACAAACTCTGCGGTACCGATCTTTTCCTCGGGATAGGGCTTTGCCTTCTGTCTCAAAACAGGATGTCCCATACGTATCACTTCTCTAACGCTCATCCGTTGCTCCTTCCGTTTCTGGGGACAGTTTACTTAATTCAGCACAATTCGGGTCAGTTTACTTAATTTATTCGGGGGACAGTTTACTTAATTCAGGGTGTTCGCAGATGGCTTTGCTATTCGGGGGACAGTGTACTTAATTCAGGCTGTTCGCAGATGGCTTTGGGGCATTCGGTATTCGGGGGACAGTGTACTTAATTCAGGCTGTTCGCAGATGGCTTTGGGGCATTCATTTGCTTCAGCGTCTGCGCGTCCCTCCCGGATTCCCTTGTATCTTTCCTTAACAGCTATTCCAGACGTTTAACGACAAATGGTGTAGATTGTCCACGACCGTGGTGAACTCGAGGATTCCCTTTGGCTATGAGCCTGCAAACGAGATCAAGTCCCACGGTCATGGACGCTTCCCTTGAAGACTGAACGGTATCTGAGACCCTAATCTAATAGTGAGTCTGCATTCACAAGGAAAGTCTTGGGAGGATATCACTTTTTTTTATGAATGAGGATCCATCATGTTAAATATCATCGGTATTGACGTCGGCAAAATGAGTTTGGACTGTGCCTGGTTGCGCGATCTGGACCAGGACAAACCAAAACGTAAGAAGGTCAAGAATAGCCCACAGGGGTTCAAGTTAAAGCAGCGATAGCTGCGCTATCTTATGAATGTTAACCTGGGCACAAGATGTTTCGGGCCTCGCTGCGAGTGAGCTCAGCTTCATGGTCGAGCCTACCGGCATTTATCACGAGTTTCTGGTTCAGTTTCTTGATCAGCGCCAGGCAACGATCTACCTGGTTAACCCATCCAGGGTTCGAAAGTTCGCTGATGGTATGGGCATCTTAAGCAAGAATGATCTGATCGATGCCGACATGCTCACGCGTTACGGATTGCAGAATCGGAAACTGCAGCCTTACCAGCCTGAAGCCCAGGAGATCAGTGATCTCAAAAGCTTGCTCAACCGGCTCGATACGCTTGAGCGAGATTTGAGAAGAGAACTCAATAGACAAGAAAAGATTAGCCAATCCAGTACTATACATCGCTTGGAGAAGCAATCGATTCGGCGCACTGTGAGATATTTGGAGACTGAGATCAAGCGCTTCAAAAAGCACATAAGCCAGACCATTGAGTCGAACTCAAGTTTAGAGAAGGACTACGAACTGCTCTTGACCATTCCCGGTATTGGCGCCAGGACTGCCTGGAGCATGCTCGTGATCCTGCGCAGCCGGCGGTTTGCGTCAGCGCCTGAGGTAGCTTCATACCTGGGGCTCAATCCGATAGAGAAGCAATCCGGTACGACCCGATACCGCAGGCCGCGGTTGTCCAAGGCCGGTAACGGTCGATTCCGCCAAGCTCTCTATTTTCCAGCGATGGTCGCGACCAGAAAGAACCCTGACATCAAGGCCCAGTACGACAGACTATTGGCTGCAGATAAGTCGAAAATGTGTGGTGCGCCAGGCTAACTGGTGAAGGGTAGTCGGTGAAAGTCCGACAGGAGGGAGAAGGCTAACCACCACCTCCACCGCGAGCCGTGCGTCAGCATTCGTGAGGATGCAGGCGAAGCGTCGGTAGCGGGGCGTGTGGGCAGAGCTATTGAGTATCGAAAAGTCGCTTATTTGGAGTGCCGAAATTTTCACACTGATTGAAGGCAATACGGACCGTACCGATAGGGTGAGGACGGAAAGACTCCACGGTGTCGAAGAACTCATGCACGCACGTACGCCCAACGCTGGGACCTGGGAGAACTTCACTTCACCCTCGGCACTTGTGCCAGGGTCGTAATGGGTAGGACGTTATCCGAAGACATTGGTGTACGAAGTGAAGAAGTCGGATGCTGGCATAGTACCGATGAAGGTAGCGAACAAAGGGGCAAGCGCTCTGGCGGAGCTACTGGAGGGAAGGGCAGCAGCCAAGGCGAACCTGACAGCCAAAGCACGTGCTGGGCACAGTACCAGATAAGCGTGTAACAAGCGGCTGTTAAACGGGTACGGGTATGCGAAAGCCGTGAAGCTTGTGTGTCACGTCTTGCCGTCAATAGCCGAGGCAGGAGCCGGATGCGTTAGCGCGCAAGTCCGGATCTGTGCGGGGGGTACCGGGAAACCGGTATTCCTACCGCGACCGCTGGGTACGGCCATGCGGAAGCTGGTCCACATTTGTTACGGTGTGCTGAAACATCAACGACCGTACGAGGTTCAGGTTCAACAATAAGATAGCGCAGCTATCGTTGCTGTGAGCTTGAGAAAAGTGAAAGGCGGTAAAGAACACCGCCCATCACCCTTGACGGTCATCGGCTCTTCAGCCTGTGCCGCAGATGTATGTTATCAAATAACATCACCCGAAAGACTGCGCAAGCTGTCGCATGCTTTTGCATAAATACTTCGGGGGTTTGGGGGTGGAACCCCCGAAAGAAAAGGAGGCAAAAAAAGAACTGAAATTTAGTAAAAAAAGCTTGAAATTAAAGACGGTATCTCGCTTCCCCCGCGAGCCTGTAGTCTCGCTCCTCCAGCTCGGCGCTCCGACATTATGCTTGCGCAAACGAACACCCCAAAACCATCTGCTGTGGGTCGGATGCTGTACTTATTTGTTAGCTCGTTTTATTAACGAAGCTGTTCCCCGAATGGGTGTTTGTTAGTTTGTGAAGTACTATCGGAAGGTGAAAAGGGTTTTCTCTGTTGCAACTTTGTGTAGTGGAATGTCCCATCGGATCGATTTGGGTCTGTTGGAAGCTGTGGGCAAGTCCTGTCAGAGTAGGTTTGCGCCAACGGGTACGGACGTTGGCAAAGGTCCGGTCATAGTAACCCTTACCCATACCAATCCGATTACCCGTGGTGTCAAAACCCACAAGGGGTATTGTCCGGCATCCAGGGCAAAATCGTGTGCCGGGCATTGTGTATGGGTTCCAGAATACCGTAATGATTCCGGCGCATGGGTGTCTCACCGGGTACATAACGTCGAAATTCCATCGCTTCTGCGGGTCCAGATAACATTCCTTTCCCAGTTTTATTGCCAGATGACAAATGGGCATCGGGCTTATTTCCACTGGCATGTAAAGCACAATTTGCTCTTTGGAAAAATAATTGGCAGGAGATAATCCTGCATAAGGACTTTGCAGCATGACGCTGACTCTTTGGGCTCAGGTTTCGACGCGTCTGGCGCAATTCAGAACGACTGGTCATGGGATTCATCAAGGGAGTAGATCAAACAGTTCCCCAAATTGCCGCTGTTCTCACAGGCCCTTGAACCCAGCGGTTCAAGGCGGTGGTCTCTGACTGACCTCAGGCTTTCCGAAAAATCGGACATGCACATGGCCTGGAAAAAAGACCTCCTGGGTTACGCATAAAGGGTCGAGGACTTGTCGACTGGCAAACAACCCAGGGAACTGGATAGATTATATCGTCATCAAACGGTACAGAACAAACCTCAGGGATTACTCAAACGTGAAATTGCCTGATCCAGTTTGCTGGACAGGGTTTTGATGACTTCTTTATATTCGGTAATTTCCTGTTCTTTTTGCTCAGATTGAACAATGTTGTCATGGGCCAGATTCAAGGCAACCGTGACTGCGAGCCGGTCTACTTTGGTCACGTTGGATTGCACTTTGATTGTACGCATTTTCTGATCGACATGGATCGCAGATTGTCGCAATGCCGAAACTTCCTCTGGCTTGCAATTTATCTTGTATTTATTGTCGAGTATTGTGACAGTGACTGTTGTTATATCTGAGTTGGCTGTATCCAACATTGATTCAATCCTGAGAAAGTGCTTTTAGACGGGTGATCATGGCTTCGATTTTGCTTTTTGCCAATTCATTCTTCCCCAGGAGACATGTACGTTCCTGTAATAAATTGTCACGATGTACCTCAAGGTTAGCTTGTTTTTTTGCAAACTCATCACATAATTTGATGAGTTCATCAATTTTACGTTCCAGGTCACTAATTTCCAAGGCAGGCTCCTTGAGTTCAGGGATCAACTATAAAGCGATGTTTTATGGGAGGTCAAACCTATATGCTGTCAGAGGAGGTAAAATATTACACTTTTACAGGCGGTGGGGGGCCGGAAAATGAAATCCATGATGCCATCTTCCAAAATTGGACTCTCTGAATTTGACGGTCGCCGCCGGGAATTGATGGCACTGATGGAACCGGACAGTATTGCTGTTCTGCCAGGGTCACAGGTTCAGTATCGAACCCAGGGAGTGCAATATCGATTTCGTCAGGACAGTGATTTTCACTATCTGACTGGATTTGATGAACCGGGTGCTGTGCTGGTCCTCATCCCGGAAAGAGAATATGGGGAGGTCATTCTGTTCTGTCGCGAAAGAGAAGACGATCTTGAAAGATGGCATGGCAGCGTTACCGGGCCGGAACGGGCAATGCAGCTTTATGGCATGGATGATGCGTTCCCGGTAGAGGATATTGATGACATTCTACCCGGGCTTATCGAGGGCAGGGCAAGGCTTTACTATGCCATGGGAACCTATTCCGATTTTGACAGTAGAGTCATATCCTGGTTAAACAGCATTCCCCGGGATAACCGTTCCGGTATAGAGCCACCGGGTGAATTAATACAGCTGGGCCCATTCCTGCATGAGCTTCGTTTATTCAAGAGTGGCAGGGAAATCGACATTCTCAGAACAGCAGCGGATATTTCGGCAAAAGCACATATAAAAGTGATGAACCTGTTGTCCCCAGGCATGATGGAGTATGAACTGGAAGCGGCACTTCTATATCAATTTACACTCAATGGTGCTGGCAGTGCAGCTTATCCCAGCATTGTGGGAGGCGGCGCCAACGCCTGCGTTTATCACTACATCGACAATAACCAGACACTTGTAGATGGTGACCTTGTATTGATAGATGCAGGCAGCGAATACGAATACTATGCTTCGGATGTCACCCGGACATTGCCAGTCAATGGGCAGTTTAATCCGGTACAGGCTTCACTTTACAAGATTGTTCTGAAAGCCCAACTGGCAGCCATTCACCAGGTAAAGCCCGGAAATCACTGGAATCAGCCGCATGAAGCCGCGGTATGTGAAATTACCCGTGGTCTTGCTGAACTTGGTTTACTGGAAGGAAATGTTCAAAGTCTTGTCGAAAACGGTGCGTATAAACCGTTTTACATGCACAGAACGGGGCATTGGCTTGGCCTGGATGTTCATGACGTCGGAGAGTATAGAATAGACGGGGTATGGCGCGTTTTTGAGCAGGGCATGGTCTGCAGCATTGAGCCTGGAATCTATATTCCGGAGAATGCAGAGCATGTACCTGTTGAATTTCGTGGTATCGGGATTCGCATTGAAGACAACGTATTGATAACGGGAAACGGAAACAGTGTGTTGACTGCCGGTATACCGAAGACGATGGAGGAAATAGAACAGGCCATGGCTTTGTAAACTGATGAGTGAACAAGTCGACATTCTGATAGCAGGCGGTGGCCTTGTGGGCCTGTCGCTCTGCGCCGGGTTGAGCGAATCCGGATTTAAAACCGTGGTGATTGACCGGCAGGGTCCGCCGGTGTTTGAACCCGGGCAGTCAGGGCATCGTGAGGGACACGGGTTGTCCTCAGGTGTGAGCCCCGGGGTCAGTGCTCTGGGGAATGCGGTTCGGGATTTTCTTTCCCGTACCGGGGTCTGGTCCCGAATTCCGGCATCCGTCATAACACCGTTCGGGCAGATCAATGTTTTTGATGGCGAGGGTACTGGCGCCGTAACGTTTAAGGCAGAAGAAGCTGGTGTAGAACAGTTGGGATTCATTGTTGAAAACAACCACATCATCAAAGCGCTATTCGACAGAATCTCGGAGATGGGCGAGTCTGAACTACACAATGGCGTGGAAATTGAACGGATCGAAAAATCAGATGACGGCTACCTTGTTGAGGCGGGTGGGCATCAATGGCAGACCAATTTGCTGGTTGGCGCCGATGGTAGTGAGTCCCAGGTGAGAAAAATCGGGAATTTCCATACATTAAAGTGGGCTTATGCTCAAAGCGCGGTGGTATCCACCATAGAAATTTCGCAACCCCATGCTAACACTGCCCGTCAGTGGTTTACCGATTCAGGTATTCTCGCGTTTCTGCCCCTGCCGAATGAGCATTATTGTTCGATTGTGCTTTCCAGTGAAGATACCGACGCATTGATGTCCATGGATGAGGGAGAATTTTGTGAACATCTGGGAAGACTGTCTGAAGGCATGCTGGGGTCAATACGTGGCGTCGATAAGAGATTCTCTTTTGCTCTGAGGCAACAACACAGCCTCAGATATGTTGCTCCACACATCGCTCTACTGGGTGATGCGGCCCATACAATTCATCCGCTTGCCGGTCAGGGCGCCAATATCGGGTTTGCCGACGCCCGGACACTGGCTCAGGTGATTAAGCAGGCGCGTCTGGAGGGCCGACTTCCTGGAGATATTGATCTGTTGAAACGATATCAGCGAATGCGGCAACCGGATAACATGCTGACTGCAACGGTGATGGAAGCTTTTGTACGAGGATTTGGAACTACCCACCCGGGGATGCGCTGGTTGCGAAACAGCGGTATGAAACTGGTTAACCAATCCGGGTTTTTAAAATCATTAGTGGTTAAAATGGCAACTGAAAGAACGGGGTCGGAGTAAACGGTGAATCGCAGAACTCCTTTATATCTCCAGCATGAAAAAGCAGGCGCCAGATTTGTTGATTTTGCTGGCTGGGATATGCCTGTCCACTACGGGTCCCAGATAAAAGAACATCAAATGGTTCGGCAACAGGCTGGAGTTTTTGATGTCAGTCATATGACGGTTCTCAATATTGAAGGCTCTGACAGCCAGCGATTTCTGGGCCGTGTACTGGCCAATGATGTCGGTCGCATCCGCAAAATTGGGAAAGCAATTTACAGTGCCATGCTCAATGAGCAGGGTCATGTGCTGGATGATCTCATCGTCTATCAAGTACCTTCCGGATACCTCATGGTGGTGAACTGTGCAACCCGGGATAAAGATCTTGAGTGGTTGACTTATCAGGCATCGGCGATGCTGTGTACTGTAACGGAGCGGCCGGATCTTGCCATCCTGGCTGTTCAGGGTCCGGACGCCATCAGGCAGGTCGGCGAACTTGTCGACGCCCGGCAAAAGGAATTGATCAACGGGCTTGAAAAGTTTCAGGGTGGATGGTGCAGCAACTGGTTTATTGCCCGCACGGGTTATACGGGAGAACAGGGACTGGAGATTATACTCCCGGGAGAAGACACCGTTGGATTCTGGGAACAATTGATGAGCGCTGGCGTTTCGCCCGTTGGGCTGGGAGCTCGTGACACACTCAGGCTGGAAGCGGGTATGAATCTTTATGGCCAGGATATGGATGAGACAGTGTCGCCACTGGAATCCAATATGGCTAATACGGTTGTACTGGAGGGTCGTGATTTCATCGGTGCAGATGCTTTGCGATCACAGCTTGTAACCGGGGGTGAGAGAAAGCTCGTTGGTCTGGTTTTGCAGGGTCGGGGGGTGTTGCGTGCACACTATCGGGTTTTTTGTGATAAACATCTCGTTGGAGAAATCACCAGTGGCGCCTTCTCGCCAACCCTGGGACACTCTATTGCTCTTGCCAGAGTTTCAGAATGGTCTGGTGAATGTACAGTTGAAATCCGTGGAATACATCATACTGTAGAGGTGGTAAAACCACCCTTTGTCAGAAATGGCAAACAGTTTTACAAACCTGTGTGAGCAGGCAGAGCCCTCAGCGGGTTTTAAAGAGAGCCCTCAGCGGGTTTAAAAAGAGCCCTCAGCGGGTTCAGCGGATTTTATAAAGAGCCCTCAGCGGGTTATAAAGAGCCTTCAGCGGGTGTAAAAGAGCCCTCAGCGGGTTGTATAAAGAGCCTTCGAACTTTTGTTCGTCGACCTGTGTTGTTATTCTAGACCTATTAAAAAGGACCACTCAATATGGCTGAATTTCCCGATGATTTACGGTTTATGGATACCCACGAATGGGGACGCCTTGATGCAGATGGATTAGTCACAGTCGGCATCAGTGATCATGCCCAGCATGAACTGGGTGATGTCGTGTTTGTGGAACTTCCAGAAGTCGACACCGAGGTTGCTGCCAGGGATGAAGTAGCGGTAGTTGAATCGGTAAAGGCGGCGTCTGATATCTATTCACCGGTTTCCGGCACAGTCGTCGCAATCAATGAAGCTTTGGAAGAGGCTCCGGAAGTCGTGAATGACTCTCCCTACGGTGATGGCTGGTTCTTTAAAATCATCCCCTCTGACATTGAAGAACTCTCAAAGTTACTTTCCGCCGACGAATACAGACAGGTCTGTGAGACAGAGCCCCACTGACTTGTTATTCTGCTGAACTGAAACCCAGGTAATCCTGTCATGCCATTCATCCCTCACACCCAGGAAGATACAAAAACAATGCTCGACGAAATTGGAGAGTTGAGTATCGAAGCACTGTTCGATGAAATTCCTGAGGAACTCAGAAACGGCCAGTTGCAGGCCACTCCTGCAGGCATGTCAGAGATGGCCATGTTGAGGTTGATGAACGAACGCGCGCGCCAGGATGTTGTGCAGATGAGTTTTCTTGGTGCCGGCGCTTATGAACATCACATCCCTGGAGCGGTCTGGGAGCTTGCTTCCCGTGGTGAATTCATGACGGCCTATACGCCCTATCAGGCGGAAGCAAGCCAGGGCACGTTGCAGTTGATCTATGAGTTTCAAACCATGATGACGCGGTTAACCGCGATGGATGTATCCAATGCATCGGTCTATGAGGGCGCCACCGCACTTGCTGAAGCAATGCTCATGGCTGTGCGTGCCAATAAAAAATCCAGATCAAAACGGTTGTTGTGTGCTGGCAACGTTCACCCACGATACCTGCAAACATGCAGGACGATCATTACCAATCAGCAGATAGACATCCAGGAGATACCATGGCGGCAAGACAGGGGCTCGTTGGATCCCGGATACCTGGATGGGATGCAGGGAGAGGATTTCGCAGGATTAGTCATTGCCAGTCCCAATTTTTTTGGCGGTCTGGAAGATGTGGATTATTTGACTGATTGGGCACACGAACAGGGTATGCTGGTCATCGGGGTTGTGAATCCAACAGCCCTGGGGTTACTCAGACCTCCTGGTGAGTGGGGTGATGCAGGTGCGGATATTGTCGTTGGTGATGGACAGCCCCTGGGGATACCTGTGGCCTCAGGTGGTCCTTATCTTGGTTACATGTGTTGCCGGGCCGCTATTGTGCGGCAAATGCCGGGGAGGATTGTTGGACGTACTGTTGATCTGGACGGTAAAGAAGGTTTTACACTGACCCTTCAGGCCAGGGAACAGCACATTCGCAGGGCCAGGGCGACTTCCAATATCTGTACCAATCAGGGTCTTCTGGTCACTGCTGCAAGTATTTATATGAGTCTCCTGGGGGATCAGGGACTGTATTCGGTCGCAGCCAGATGCCATCACAACACTGCCTTGTTGGCGAAAAAGGTGCTCGCCCTGGAAAATATATCTTTGCGCTTCCCGGAACCCTTTTTCCATGAGGTTGTATTCGAGTTGCCAAAACCGGCAGCGGATGTTCTGGCCAGTATGTCCAGTCAGCAGATACTGGGTGGCTATGATCTGGGCTTATTCGATAACAGGTTGGAGAATTGCCTGCTTGTCAATGTTACAGAAACCAAAACCGGGGGAGATATTGAACAGTTCGTCCAGTCACTCGCCCATGCACTGGAATAACGTGGAATGTTGATTTTTGAACTCGGAAACAGGGGCAGAAGTGCCCGTGCACAGTATGAAGCTGATGAACCGGTGACTGATATCCCCGAAGTATACCTGAGGTCTGAACCTGCGGGATTACCAGAAGTGTCGGAGTTACAGACAGTCCGGCACTTCACCAGCCTTTCCAGGCGTAATTTTTCAATCGACGGACAGTTTTATCCATTGGGTTCATGCACCATGAAATACAATCCCCGAGGTGTCCATCGAGCGGCCAGTTTACCGGGGTTCCTTAATCGGCATCCACTGGCTCCAGAAGAACACAGCCAGGGTTTCATGGCGTGTTTGCATGAGCTCCAGGAATACCTGAAAGATGTTTCCGGGATGAGCGCGGTGTCGTTAACACCCATGGCGGGTGCACAGGGTGAGTTTGCCGGGGTCGCGATGATCAGGGCTTATCACGATAAAAACCGGGATGATGAAAGGTCCGAGATTCTGATTCCCAACGCAGCCCATGGTACAAATCCGGCAACCGCCGTGATGTGTGGATACCGCGTACGTGAGGTGCCTGTTACCCGTGATGGTGACGTGGACATCGCTGAATTGAAAAATGCCGTTGGACCACAAACCGCGGGTTTGATGATGACCAATCCGTCCACCTGCGGTGTGTTTGATCGAAGGGTGCAGGAGATTGCAAATATCGTTCACCATGCCGGGGGGCTGTTGTATTACGATGGCGCCAACATGAATGCAATACTGGGCAAGGTAAAGCCCGGAGACATGGGATTTGATGTTCTGCACCTGAATCTGCACAAGACTTTTGCGACGCCTCATGGGGGTGGTGGTCCGGGGTCGGGTCCGATAGGTGTTGGAGAAAAACTGCAGCCGTTCATACCTACGCCGGTGGTGGGCTTGCGGAGAGTGAATGACAAGGACTTCTATTACTGGCTGGACATAGGGGATATACCGGATAGTATCGGATGTTTATCTGCCTTTATGGGTAATGCCGGTATTCTGCTCAGGGCCTACGCATATGCCAGAATGCTGGGGCGTGAAGGAATGCATCGCGTGGGCGAGTATGCAACTCTCAATGCCAATTATCTGGCGATCCAGCTCCGGAAAGCCGGATTTCAGTTGGCCTATCCAGACCGCAGAGCAGCCCACGAGTTTGTTGTGACTCTCTCCCGGGAATCCCGGGAACTGGGTGTCAACGCGATGGATTTCGCCAAGCGGTTGTTGGACTACGGATATCATGCACCCACGACTTACTTTCCGCTGCTGATACCGGAATGCCTGCTGATCGAACCGACTGAAACTGAGAGCCGGGAAGAGATCGATGGTTTTGTGCAGGCGATGGCCAGCATATTGAGAGAGGCCAGGGAAGATCCTGATCTGGTCAGAAACGCTCCTCACACAATGCCGGTAAAACGTCTGGATGATGTAAAGGCCGCGCGCGAGCTTGACCTGTCTTTCACCTCAGACTGATGATTTGCCATTGCGATTGCTCTGCCTCTTTACGGAGTATGTTATCGGGGTCCACCGCGACCGGGTTGTCCACCATGCGTAACAGAGGCAGATCATTGTGAGAGTCGGCATAAAAGTAACTGCCTTCCATGGTCATTGAATGTTGACCAAGCCATTTGTTTAATCGGATGACTTTCCCCATTCCATAGCTTGGTGTGTCCAGGATTTGCCCTGTATATCTTCCATTTTTAATTTCAGGTTCAGGGGCGATCAAAGTCTTGATACCGAACTTTTCAACAATCGGTTCAGTAATAAATTGATTTGTGGATGTAATAACCATGAGGAAGTCACCGGCGCTGCGGTGGGTCTCCACCAGTTCTACCGCCTTAGGCAGGATCGTGGGAGCGATGATGGAATCGACGAAGTTAACTCGCAGCGCGTGTAATTCAGAGAGCTCGAAACGCGAAAGTATGGAACAACAGAATACCAGATAGGACTCTATATCAAGTTCACCTCGCAGATAGTCCTTGTAGAAGGCTTCATTCGTTTCCCGGTACGCAGTCTTGTCAACGAGTCCCTGGTCAACAATGAACTCTCCCCACGCGTGGTCGCTGTCCGTCGAAATCAGTGTTTCGTCCAGGTCAAATATAGCCAGTGACAATGCGGTTTCCTTCTTCCATCTCCAAGCCAAGCAAGTAATGGGGTCAGAGTAAAGGGTCAGGGTAAAATTGACAAGAAGAGAAGATTGCGACTCTATTTCTTAATTTTACCCTGACCCTTTACTCTGACCCCAATCTTCACCCCAATCTTCCTGATTGCTGAATTGTCTGGATTCGTACACAATGAAGACATCCGGAACTGGTGGGAGGTGCAACAGGTGATTGATAATGATGGGTACCGGTCGAACGTGTGTATCGTAGTGGCCAACCCACTGGGGCAGGTGCTTTGGGCGCGCCGATTTGGTGAGTATGCCTGGCAATTCCCGCAGGGTGGCATTAAACACCATGAATCACCTGAAGAGGCTCTTTTCCGGGAACTCAGAGAAGAAACAGGATTACAGGCAGACAACGTAGAGATTGTTGGATGTACCCGGGGGTGGTTACGATATCGACTGCCAAAGCAGATGTTACGTCAGAGAAAGAGCAGTTTTGTCGGTCAAAGGCAAAAATGGTTTCTACTCAAGATGCTTGCCAAGGATGATGCGGTCTCACTGGATGTCACAGATACCCCTGAATTTGATGCATGGCAATGGGTCAGCTACTGGTATCCACTGGGCCAGATTGTGGCATTCAAGCAAGACGTTTATCGCCGGGCGATGAAAGAACTCGTACCGTCTCTACCCCGCTGTATCGCATCGGGCTGATTTATGGCCAGTCAGTTCTCAACAGATTTCCCCCGGACCCTGAGACGGGTTATCCAGGAGGTCAGCAAAGCAGGAGATCTTGACGCATCTCTGGAAATCATCGTTGAACAGGTCCAGACAGCGATGAATACTGAAGTGTGCAGCGTCTATCTCAAGGACGAGGAGAGACAACAATACGTGTTCATGGCTACAAGGGGTTTGAATCAGGAATCCAAGGGCAAGGTTACGCTGGCCCTGGATGAGGGCCTGGTCGGGCTGGTCGGTGAGCGGGCAGAGCCTGTCAACGAGGAAGATGCCCAGCAACACCCCAGAAACCGGTATATAGAGGGAATCGGTGAGGAACCGTTTCATTCCTTCCTGGGTGTACCCATTATCCATCATCGTCATGTATTGGGTGTTCTGGTTGTACAGCAGATGGCCGCCAGGCGTTTTGATGAGAGCGAGGAAGCCTTTCTCATCACTTTGTCTGCCCATTTGGCGGGTGTCATTGCGCATGCCAGGGCCACAGGATCACTGTCACTGGGCACGTCGGAAAATGAATTGGGCACCACTCAATTCAAAGGCATGTCGGCATCACCTGGTGTTGGTTTTGGTACTGCGGTGGTGGTTTACCCGGAAGCCGACCTCAGCAGTATTCCGGAGCGGTTGACGGAAGATACCTATGGTGAGGTTCAGATATTCAAGAATGTGGTTGATGAAACCAAAATGGAAATACGCAATCTCTCCCGTCAACTGGGTACGCAACTGCAACCCGGCGAACTGGGTCTGTTCGATGCCTATCTGCAGATGCTGGATAATACCGAGATTACAGGGGAAGTTATTTTCCTGATACGCCAGGGTGACTGGGCACAGGGAGCGCTACGCAAAGTCATCGAATCCCACGTGGCGAATTTCGAGAATATGGAAGATGAGATTCTGCGGGAACGCGGCACCGATATTAAGGATCTCGGCATCCGGTTATTGGCCAAATTACAAAGCGCTGATACCAGAATGGTGGAATATACCGAGGATACAATTTTAATCGGTAATGAATTGACAGCGACTGACCTGGCATTGGTGCCGGCAGAAAAACTCAAGGGTTTTGTATCGGTAAAGGGTTCCGCCTACTCACACGTGGCAATACTTGCGGAGGCAATGGCAATTCCAGCTGTGATGGGGATAGAGGATCTTCCCACCATGTTGCTGGACGGCAAGCCTGTGATTGTCGACGGGTTTGGGGGTACTCTGATTGCATATCCCGGCAGCGAACAGATTGAATACTATAAACGGGTGTTGAGGGAAGAGGCCGAACTGGTGGACGGCCTGGGTGGACTGGCGGACCAACCCTGCATTATGAAAGATAATCACCGAATAAGGTTGTGGGTAAACACCGGGTTGATGACAGATGTTGCCCGTTCCCTCGGAAGAGGGGCAGAAGGAGTAGGCCTGTACCGGACAGAAATGTATTTCATGATGAACGACCGGTTCCCGACAGAAGAAGAGCAACGAGTGATTTATCGGCAACATCTGCAGGCATTTCACCCCAGGCCGGTCACCATGCGCACTTTGGATATCGGTGGAGACAAAGCTCTGTCCTACTTTCCTATCGAGGAAGCAAATCCTTTCCTGGGTTGGCGTGGTATTCGGGTAACCCTTGATCATCGGGAGATATTTCTGGCGCAGGTAAGGGCCATGATTAAAGCCAATGAAGGCCTGGATACCGACTTGCGTATCATGTTACCCATGATCAGCAGTGTTGCGGAGGTTGATGAAGCCCAGCGGTTAATCAGCCAGTGCTACCGGGAAATTGTGGATGAAGGCATTGAGGTTGAGATGCCGGATATCGGCGTGATGATCGAGGTGCCGGCCGCTGTCTATCAGGCAAGAGATATCAGCAAACGAGTGGATTTTCTGTCTGTGGGCAGCAACGACCTCATTCAATACATGCTGGCGGTAGACAGGAACAATGCCCGTGTGGCGGAACTCTACCAGGAATTCCACCCGGCGGTTCTGCATGCGCTAAGGGATATCGTGGATGCGGCTAATGCCGAGAACAAGCCAATCGGCATATGTGGAGAAATGGCGGGCAACCCCTCGGCGGCGTTGTTGCTTGCCGCCATGGGATTTGATGTGTTGTCCATGAATGCCACCAATCTGCTGATGGTCAAATGGGCACTGACAAGTTTTGCCAATTCAAAGGGCAGGAGAATACTCAATAGAGTGCTGAAGATGGATAATGCCTATCTCATAAAGAATTACGTTGATGACCAGTTACGCAAAGCAGGTCTGGGAGCCATCGTCAGGTCTGTATAAATTCAGGCCGTGATCCTGAAGTCATGGCGTTTAACAGGTCCTGGTTCTCCATTCTTTTTAAAACTGCGCTCTTCGAAGTAAAGGCTTCCATCCCAATGCCACAAAACTACTGTTTTAGCTCGAGTGCCATATTCCACAGATTCGATAAAGCTGTTTGAAAATGCCCGACCGTCTCCCTTATCGGATAAAAGATTGAACAGTGAATCGGTGAGTTCATTCATGTTTTCATCTTTATTGACAACCAGGTTATTCAATTGCCTGCGACCCTCGATCACTTTGGGCCAGTCACAATTCAACAGTTGATTGCTCAACCCGTAGTATCCGGGTGGCAGATTGATGATGTCAGGCTGTCGGTTACTCAGATAATAAAATCCCTGATTATCACCCAGAATGAGATTGAATCCCCTATACTCATCTCCTCTGGACTGGATTTCTTCAAGGTAGGATTGTGCCGGTATTGTTGAGGTGAGAAACCCGGTCGTAAGATCGCCTCTGGAACGAGGCGGAGCGGGATGAAGCGGTGTTTCCCGGAAGTTGGTCACGGCTGCAAAGCGGCCGGAGCGGGTTATTCCCAACCAGGTACCACCCATGGACAAGTCCTGTCCACCCAGAATTTCAGGGTTCTCCGGCCAGAACATCGCTTCGCGGGATGGTCTTGCATAAAATTCATCCCTGTTGGCTGCGATAATCATTCGATATTGATTTCCGTTACCTGAATTTTTTGTTTCTATTGCGGAAAGAATCAGACACATAAAAAATTAACGACTACCAGTGCTTTGAGAAACAACGAGTTTATCAGAGTGAGCATATGCTGGATAATTCAGTTTCTCATCAGGAGACAAACATGTGGCAATATCCGGAAATTGATCCGGTTGCAATTCAGTTGGGTCCGATTGCACTTCATTGGTATGCAATCAGTTATCTCGTTGGCATCATCTGCGTCTGGTTTATCCTGAAGTTGCGAAAAGGAGATTCCTGGTCAGATGAACAGATATCAGATCTGTTGTTCTACGGTTTTCTCGGTGTCATCCTGGGCGGCAGAATTGGTTTTATGCTGTTCTACGGCTTTACAGAACTAATCGATAATCCGCTGAATCTTTTTAAGGTATGGCAGGGAGGTATGTCGTTTCACGGGGGAATGCTGGGTGTTTTTCTCGGCGTTTATTTTTATGCCCGGAAAAATAAAAAAAAGTTCTTTGAAGTAACGGATTACATTGCACCGGGTGTCCCACTGGCACTGGGCAGCGGCAGGATTGGCAATTTCATAAATGGTGAATTGCCTGGTAGATTGACGGAAGTTCCCTGGTCGGTGATCTTTCCTGGTGAATCCCTGGGTCGCCACCCATCAAGTCTCTATCAGGCGATTTTGGAAGGACCAGTTCTGTTCTGCCTGCTGTGGTTTTTTTCAAGGAAACCCAGACCGGCCATGGCAGTTTCCGGTTTTTTTCTGATGGGTTACGGTGTTTTTCGAATCTTCACTGAATTTTATCGGGCGCCAGACCTGCACATTGGATATGTTGCCTTTGGCTGGGTCACGGCAGGACAATTGTTATCCCTGCCCATGTTCCTGGTGGGAACTGCCTTTATGATACACAGTTACCGTGGGCGTAATCGCAAATTGGAGTTTTAATAATGATCATTAAACCTCGAATCAAAGGGTTTCTCTGTACCACTGCCCATCCGGTTGGATGTGCGGAGGATGTAGCGCAGCAGATTGACCACGTCCGCAGGCATGGACCTGTCAATGGAGGACCGGAACGTGTGTTGATCATCGGGGCTTCTGGTGGTTACGGTCTGGCAACCAGGATTTCCGCTGCGTTTGGTTGCAATGCGGCCACTATCGGCCTCTTTTTTGAACGTCAGGCAGCCAGGAACAGGACAGCGTCAGCCGGCTGGTACAAATCAGCGGCATTTACAAATATGGCAGAGGCTGCGGGTCTTTATACCAGGAATATCAATGGCGATGCTTTTTCCGATGATGTAAAGCAACGCACTATTACGCTTATCAAGGAGGAGATCGGTCAGGTTGATATGGTGGTGTACTCGCTGGCGGCGCCGTCAAGAACACTGCCGGATGGTACAGTGGCCAGGTCATCTTTGAAGCCGATAGGGGGACCCTTTACTGGCGTGACCCTTGATATCAACAGTTCAACAATTCGCCCGATCAGTCTTGAGCCGGCAACCCGGCAGGAAATCTCGGATACGGTTCGAGTAATGGGTGGTGAAGATTGGGAAATCTGGATTCAGGCTCTTCTCGATGCCGGTGTACTTGCCGACGGTTGCATTACCACCAACTATACTTATCTGGGAAGTGAAGTGACCTGGCCGATCTATTATCACGGGACAATAGGCAAAGCAAAGGAGGATCTGGACAGGGCGGCGCTGGTGATTCATAAAAAATTGTCGCGCATTGACGGGTCCGCAAGGGTTGTGGTGATGAAAGGACTGCTGACAGGTGCGTCATCAGCTATTCCCGGGATGTCTCTTTATCTGTCGCTGTTGTTCAAAGCCATGAAATCCCGAGGCATTCACGAGGGATGTATTGAACAGACCACACGGCTCTTTACCACCCAATTGTTCAATGGAAACGTACCGGAATTCGATGAAGCAGGAAGGATACGAATGGATGATTGGGAATTGTCGGAAACTGTCCAGTCCTACGTCAAGGATAACTGGTCGAAAATAAATGAGAGCAATCTGTCGGACCAGACCGATTTTGCAGGCTACAGGGAAGCTTTTCTGCAACTTCACGGATTTGGTTTCACTGGTGTTGACTACCAGGCAGATGTGGAACAGACAGTTGCCATGGCGTTAGTTGAATGAGCCATTATCTGTAAAGAATGATTGTCATTTTCCGGTGGTGAGAACCTGAGATATCCCTGCCACTCCGGCTCCTGGTTCAACAACAATAGGAAAATGGCAGCGGTAACCAATCAACTCATTCGATTGACCTACATCCCCAGAATAGTGGTTTACCTGGGAGCGGCGCTCACTTTGGTGGTAACCAGAGGACCAACAGATCTCCCACAGTATTTACTTGCCCTGCTGATCCTGTTTATTCCTCACCTCGTACAATTCATCAACATCAGGTTCTTCAACCATTCGGCCGCTGCACGTTATGTCATGGTGGTAGATGCCGCCATGGTGGGAACGTTGATCGTTGCCATGGATTTCAATGTACTGGGAAGCCTCACCTTTGCGGTGTGTCTCATCATGGGCACCCTGATGATCGCTCCACCGGCCATGCTACTGCTGAATCTGATGATTGTGCTATCGATCTGCGGCCTGTTCTTCTCGCCGGAGAATTTCACCTTGATGAGTAATGTGCAGGATTTATTCAATGCAGTTCTGTTGATGAGTTTTTGTGCCGTTGTTGCCTGGCTGTGCTTCAGGCATACCTCACGGCTGGTTGAGGTGCGTCATAACATCGGCGAGAAGAATAAAAACCTGAAGAAACAGAATACCAGGTTACAACCCTATATCTCCGAGCAGGTATTTCGTTCCGCCGCTGATGATATTGCCATTAATGGCAGAAAGCGTTACCTCACAGTCTTCTTCTCGGATATTGAAGGGTTTACCTACCTGATGGATCATTTGAACGAAGACACTATTACACGAATGCTTAATGAATATCTGGATGAAATGGCACAGATTGCACATCGGTTTGGCGGAACCGTCGACAAGTTCATGGGCGATGGCGTGATGATTTTCTTTGGTGATCAGCAGTCCCGGGGCCACAGGGAAGATGCGCTTTGCTGCATCAGTATGGCAATAGAGATGCGGTTGAAGCTCTACGGAATTGCCGCCAGGTGGCGGGATTTTGGACCAGAATTACATATCAGGATCGGCATCCACTCGGGATTCTGTACTGTAGGGAACTTTGGTTCGGCACAGAGGATGGATTACACCGCCGTTGGGAGTACCGTGAATCTGGCAAGTCGTCTGGAGGGTTGTGCTTCCAGGGACGAGATCCTGATTTCTGATGTTACCTGCCGTCTGATCGACAAAGATGTGATCTGCCATGCGAAGCCGCCGGTACTGGTGAAAGGGATTTCGCAGCCGATACATGTATTCTCGATTGATAAACTGATAGAGAAATCAATACAAGTGCCCATTAATGGAACTGTATAATGGCGGCTTTCATGGACATTGAGTCAATATGGTCAACAAAATGGATTTGAGACTTTATAACTCGGTTTTCCTCAAAGCATGCCGGGGCGAAAAAACCGATAACACGCCAATTTGGCTTTATCGCCAGGCTGGCAGATACATGCCGGAGTACCACCAGGTCAAAGGCAATACACCGAGTCTTGAATTTTTCAAGACCCCGGAAGTGGCAGCCAGGGTGACTTGTGATGCGCAGAGAATTCTGGGTGTTGATGCCGCCATCCTGTTTACAGACCTGTTACCCATTCTTGAACCGATGGGTTTGTCTCTGGATTACCTGCCCGCCATCGGACCGAGTATCAGTAATCCGGTACGAACCGGCAGGGATATAGATCAACTGAAGATCCCGAAGGTAGAAGATTCTGTAGACTATATCCGGGAGACGATTCAACTGGCACGACGTGAATTACCCGGAGATATACCGTTGATCGGATTTGCCGGCGCGCCGTTCACTCTCGCGTCCTACGCCATAGAGGGCCAGAGTTCAAAAAGTTATGTTTTTGTCAAACAACTCATGTTTGGTGATGAGGTCGCCTGGCATGAACTGATGTCCAGAGTGACGGATGTGGTAATTGATTTTCTTCTTTTTCAGATTTCATCCGGTGTTCAGGCTGTACAAATATTTGACAGCTGGGTGGGCTGCCTCAGCCCTGACGCTTACAGACGTTATGTCCTGCCCCACAGTAAAAGACTGGTAGAGGCGGTTTCAGGAGATGTGCCGGTTATTCACTTTGGTACGGGTAATCCCGCCTTGCTGCCGTTAATGGATGAAACCGGAGCCGATGTCATGGGTATAGACTGGCGTGCCCCTCTTATGGAAAGTTGGGAACAGTTAAGCGCCAGGGCGGTTCAGGGCAACCTGGACCCCATAATACTGTGTTCAACACAGGATTCCGTGATCGAACAGTCAATAAAAATTCTGGATGAAGTGAATGGCAAACCGGGTCATATATTTAATCTGGGACACGGAATACACAAGGACACGCCGGTGGAAAATGTGCATGCATTGATTCGGACCGTGCACGAGTACGGTCGCTGAGGATTTTTCAGGAAAGCGGCTTCAACAGCACCTTTGAATTTCTTTGCAGGTTGTAAAGCGGCTTCCGTTGCTTCGGCAATTCATCCACTGGTTGCTCTGAATAGCCTCTTTCCAGAAACCAGTGTGATGTCTGTGTCGTCAGAACAAACAATACAGTCAGCCCCTGTTCTCTTGCGGTGGCTTCTATGGCCTGCAGGAGCAACTCTCCATAGTTGTCGTTCCGATAGTCCTGATGGGTAGCAAGGCAGGCAAGCTCTCCTTTGGACCCGAATGGGTATAGTGCGGCACAGGCCACAATCATGCCGTCTCTTTCGATAATCATGAAATGATCGACTTCCGACTCCAGGAGTTCCCGGGACCTCTTTACCAGCAATCCCTCTCTTTCCAATGGTGTTATCAAATCAATAATACCGGCTACATCATCCGGAGTGGCTGATCTCAACTGCTCATAGCTTTCACGGATGACCTGGGTACCGGACCCGTCTCTGGTGAAGAGTTCTTCCAGCAGTGCACCGTCCTGCAGATAGCTGATGACATGGCAGCGATTTACACCCTTCAGGCAGGCTGATGTCGTAAGTTTGACCAGAGGAGTCTGATCTGGATTGAATGCAACCTGCCCTTGGCGATTTTCCTGGAGTTCATTGATGATCTCGCCATTTTGATCCCGAATCCCGTTGTCGGGTGTAAAGTAGACCAGTTTTTCTGCTTCCAGCGAACAGGCAACATCCCTGGCGAGTTCCTGGCTGTCCAGAATAAAAGTCTCCCCGGAAGGGGAGTGGCCCAGTTGAGAGATGATGACGATGGCGTCGTTATCCAGTTGTGTTTGTATTGCATCATGATTGATCCGCCTGGTAACGCCTGTATGGTAAAAATCCACTCCATCGACTATTCCCAGTGGTCTGGCTTTAACGAAATTGCCTGATGTGACCAGAATATCAAGACTGCGCATCGGGGTGTGCCCTGTGGATAAACCTGCTTCGATGTGAGTTCCCGTCAGGCCAATGGTGGCGAGAACATCCTCCAGAATCTCTGGAGGAGTAATATGTCGTCCTGACTGTTGCGGCCACTCATGGCCTTTCCGGGTCAGATTTTCCCTGATTTGTGGTTCTGCACCATGGACCAGTACCAGCTTTACGTTCAGGCTGTATAACAATGCGATATCGTTGAGAACGTTTGTAAAATTCTCTTCCAGGATGGATTGCCCCGGCAAATGAATGACAAAGGTTCTTTCCCGGTGCGCATTGATGTAATGAGAGGACGCCCGGAACCACTTTATATGATCGTTGTCGCTATTCACGATAGCTACCTGCTATAGACAGTACTTTTCAATAAGGGCGCGGATTATAGCAACAGTTGGTTCGAGTTGGTTAAGTTCAATGTATTCATCAGGTTGATGAGCCTGATCGATTGATCCAGGTCCCATGATTATGGTCTCTAAACCCAGGCCAGAGAGAAAAGGTGCTTCCGTGGCGAACGCAACGGAGCCTGCGCTGCTGCCTGCCAGCGTCTCCAGGGTATCCAGGAGTTGGCTTTCCTCGTTGGAGAAGGGCACGATAGGATCATGTAGAAGTGCGAGACTGCAGGAGACCCCGGAGTCCTGTCGCAAGTTGGTTATCTTCGTCGCGAGTTCTTGATAGATGTTTCTATTCTGCATCCCTGGCAGAGTACGAATGTCCAGTGATATCGTAACCTGATCACAGATTCGATTGGGGTTATTGCCCCCATGTATGCAACCCAGATTGAGGGTGGGATAATTCACTTCGAATCGGGCATCCTGATAAGTATGCTTCAGATATTCCCGGAAGCGTATCAGTTCCTGTATGACCTGTACGCTGGCATCCAGTGCATTAGCGCCTTTGTCCGGACTTGATGAGTGACCGGATTGACCGGTGATGTCTGTCCGCAACAGCATGATGCCTTTGTGCCGGTTAATCGGTCTTAGGGATGTTGGTTCGCCAATAATTGCATATCTGGACTGACCGATGTCAGCGGCATTGAGTGCCCTGACGCCGCTCATTGATGATTCCTCGTCTGCTGATGCAAGAATTGTCAGGGGATGTGTCAGCGGCTTCCTCCCGTGTTTTTGGGCATGGGCAATGGGTATGACGGCATCGATAACAAGCGAAAAAAAACTTTTCATGTCGCATGTGCCCAGGCCGTACCAGCGGTCTGATTCTTCTTTGATACTGAACGGGTCCGAATGCCACCTGTCCTCGTCAAGGGGTACTGTGTCTGTATGTCCGGAGAGAAGGAGTCCATCCCGCCCTTCTCCCAGTGTCGCCAGCAGGTTTGATTTGCCTGGTCGCCCGGGAATTTCGTTGATCGTTACTGCAAATCCAAGGTTATCCAGCCAGCCGGCGAGTTTGTTGATGACTCCCTGGTTGCTTAGATCGTATTCCGGTAATGTGCTGCTCATCGACGGTGTGGCGACAAGTTCACTGACCATTTCCTTGATTGTCGGGGCTTGATTCATGGGGGACAGTTTACTTAATTCACTATTCGGGGGACAGTGTACTTAATTTAAGGTGTTCGCAGATGGCTTTGGGGCATTCATTTGCGTAAGCTTCAGCGCGTCCCTTCCGGATTCCCTCGTCTCCCCCGCATGCCTGTAGTCATGCTCCTCCAACTCGGCGCTCCGACATTATGCTTGCGCAAACGAACACCCCAAAGCCATCTGCTGTGGGTCGGACATGGTGAGTTAAATCCATCTGTTGTGTGGTTGATATCGTTTGTTTGTTGGCTGGTTTTGTTTGTGGAAAGTTACCATGGGCAATGACGTTGCAACGATTGGTACAGCCGTTAAACTGTATCCATCAACAAGGCAGACCGACCAGAGATATGGATTGACTGGCGCTGATGCCCAAATTCTGCCAGGAACCTGCTGTCACGACCGGTCTGTACTGAGGTAACGGAGCATGCTGATCCAACCTGACATTGCTGCTGATGTACAGGCAATACCTGGGGACTTGCCGGAAGCAGCCGAATTGATTCGGGTCTGCCATTTGAGTGAATATGTTCACCACTCAATCAATCAACACCCTGGGTTGATTGGCGACCTCTTTGCCGGGGATACCCTCAGTAATACTCTGCCAGAGAATTGGTATCGCATAACACTGTATCCCTTACTTGACGAAGATCTTGAAGTAGACAACCTCAAGAAAAAGCTGCGTGAGTTCAGACGCCGGGAAATGGTACGAATCATTTTCCGGGATTTTACCCGGCTCAGTAATCTTGAAGAAACCACCCGTGACCTGTCCCTGCTGGCAGAGGCCTGTATTCATGTTGCTCTGGGATATCACTACAGGCAGAACATCGAACGCTATGGAGAACCCAAATCTGAAGATGGCGTTGGTCAGCAAATGTGTGTATTGGCACTGGGTAAATTGGGGGGGCGGGAACTCAATCTGTCTTCTGACATTGATCTGGTTTTTCTATACGGCGAACCGGGATATACCTCAGGAGCCAGGAAAATCAGCAATCAGGAATTCTTCCTCCGTACTGCCAGGAAGTTTATTGACACTCTGGCAGAAATCACTGTTGATGGATTTGTGTTCCGGGTCGATATGCGATTGCGGCCATTCGGAGAGAGCGGTGCGTTGATCCAGTCCTGTTCGGTGATGGAGGAATATTACCTGAAGCATGGACGTGACTGGGAAAGATACGCTCTTGTCAAAGCCAGGGCCGTGGCCGGAGATATCGGCCTGGGAGAGAGATTTCTGACCTGGTTGTCACCTTTTGTTTACCGGCGGTATCTGGACTTTGGCACAATTGAATCCTTGCGGGATATGAAAAGTTTGATCGAACGCCAGGTAGAGTCGAAATCGTTACACAATGATCTGAAATTGGGTCCGGGTGGTATCAGAGAAGTAGAATTTATTGCTCAGGCTCACCAGCTCGTCTGGGGTGGCACGAACGAAAAACTGCAGGAGCGCCGACTGTTGACCGCCCTGCAATTGATGTTGGAGGAACATCTGTTGCCGGCACAGGACATAGCGTTATTGAAGGCCGCCTATGTCTTCCTCAGAAACAGTGAACATGCCATACAGGGGAAAAATGACAAGCAGACACAGTTGCTGCCGAAAAATGAAATTTCAAGGCAACTTCTGGCCGAAGTCATGGGATTTGCCGACTTTGATGCCTACCATCAGGTACTGACACAGCACCGTGACAATGTCAGAGAGTGTTTTGACCGACTGGTGGGCTACAGTGCGGCAGAACAGGAATTGTTGTTGGAAGGAGATATCTTCTGGGCAGAAATATGGCGGGACCCTTGTGCTGAGGTGTCCATAGACTTGCTGTCGCAACATGGATTTCAGAACAGCAATGTTGTTGCCCGGCGCCTGCTGGAGTTCTCCTCGACAAAGCTCTCCCGTGAACTTGAAGATGTCGTACAGGATCGTATGGACCATCTGATGCCGGTACTCCTGAGTGTGGTATCCCACCAGAGCAATCCGGATGAAACCCTGAATCGCGTGTTACCCATTATTGAGGCAATTGAACGTCGGTCCACCTATATTTCATTTTTACTTGAAAATCCGGATGCATTGGAACGTACCGTTGAACTCTGTGCCATGAGTCCATGGATCGCTGCCAGATTAAGTGAGCATCCCATTCTGCTTTATGAATTGTCAGATCGTAATATCAATAAATTCTCTTTTAAAAAAGAAGATTTCAAGGCTGCTCTTGATGATCAATTAATGGTACTGGACCCACTGGATTTTGAATCACAGATGGATACCATGCGGATCTTCAAAAATGCCGCAGTCCTGCGGGTGGCAGTTTGTGAATTACTGGATATGTTGCCATTGATGAAAGCATCTGATGCATTGACGGCAATCGCGGAAGTCATATTGCAGAAATCCCTTGATATTGCCTGTCAACACCTGACGAACAGACATGGCAGTCCGTCATCAAAAAATGTCGACCAGAAGGGAATTCAGTTTGCGATTGTTGCATACGGGAAGCTGGGTGGCATTGAATTGGCTTATGGTTCGGACCTCGATCTGGTGTTTCTCTACGATGCTGATATTCACGGTGAGACTGATGGGGAAAAACCAGTCAACAACAATGTGTTCTTTGTTCGATTGGCACATCGGATTATTCATATACTGACCAGTTTCACACGATTTGGAATACTGTATGAAGCAGATGTACGTCTGCGGCCCTCGGGGAATCAGGGTCCAATTGTCTCCACGTTTAACGCATTTGAAAGTTACCAGCAAAATGAAGCCTGGACCTGGGAGCACCAGGCACTTATTCGTTCCAGAGTGGTGGCAGGTGATCAAAACCTTAATACCCGGTATCAGACTATCAGAAATGCTATTCTTGAAAGGCAACGGGATGTGACGTCACTGCGGAAGGATGTGGTGGATATGCGGGAACAGATGCGCGCCAGTCTGACGAGTGAATCGAAAGATTCCACAGTGCGGCAGTCCCTGCTGTCCAGCTTTGATTTGAAGCATGAAACTGGGGCTATTGTTGATATTGAATTTATGGTTCAATACGTGGTTCTCGCGTGGGCGCATGAACATCAGGTATTGTCCGTATGGACGGACATGATGCGACTTCTCGATGAAATTCGTGATCTTGAGTTGCTGAGTGTTGCCGAGGTGGAGTTGTTACAGAACGCCTACCTTGCCTATCGTGCAGTTGTCCATTATCAGTGGCTGGGTGGAGAGATGTCGTCTTTTGATGATCTGCATCAGTACCGCCAGTCTGTGGTTTTACTGTGGCAGCAGAAATTGTTGATCTGAGAAATGGATCTGCAGGACCCCAAAGCAGGTGTTTTGTATGAACCGTACTTAAGCAGACAGAACTCACGCGAACTGTATTTGAGTGAAAGTTGAAGGATTTTTGTAACAGCAGTCAGCAGATAATGGGAATGAACAGTGGTTGAGACATTGGCAGACAGAGACGGGGTTATCTGGTTTAACGGAGAACTGGTACCCTGGAGAGAAGCAAAAGTACACGTGTTGACACATACACTGCATTATGGATTCGGTGTTTTTGAAGGTGTCCGTGCCTATGCAACTGACCGCGGTCCTGTGATCTTCAGACTTCGTGAGCACACCGACCGGCTGTTTCGGTCAGCGCACATTCTGGGGTTTCCCATGCCCTGGCAAAAAGAGGAATTGATTGAAGCCCAGGTGAGGGTGGTTAAGAAAAACAACCTCAAGGAAGCCTATATCCGGCCCATGTGTTTTTTTGGTTCAGAAGGAATGGGGTTGCGTGCCGAGGGTCTGCGCCCCAACTGTATCATCGCGGCCTGGGAATGGCCTACGTACATTACGCCTGAGGCGCGTATAGAAGGGATCAAGGTCAGGACATCATCGTTTACCCGCCATCACGTCAACATTACGATGTGTAAGGCCAAGGCAAACGGTAACTACATCAATTCGATGATGGCACTCACGGAAGCCCTGGACAGTGGTTGTGACGAAGCCTTGTTGCTGGACAATGAGGGATACGTGGCAGAAGGCTCAGGCGAGAATATTTTCCTTGTTCAGAAGGGTCAATTGATAACACCGGAACTGACCTCCTGTCTAGAGGGAATCACCAGGTCAACGGTTTTTGATCTGGCAGGGGAATTGGGTATTTCGATCACGGAGAGGCGTATTACGCGAGATGAAGTCTACATTGCTGATGAAGCCTTTTTCACAGGTACTGCGGCGGAAGTTCTGCCGATCAGAGAGCTTGATGGACGTATCATTGGCCGTGGTGGCCGTGGTCCTGTCACTGAAAAACTGCAGTCATTGTATTTTGACCAGGTTATGGGCAGACGTGAACAGCATCAGGAGTGGTCTACAGAGGTTAGATAAACGGGACTTTAAACTCGAGAAGTACTATGTCTGAGCAACGAGTGCTGGTTGTCAGTCCGTCCTGGGTAGGTGACATGGTGATGTCACAGACCCTCTACTCACTGCTGAAGAGCAGAAATCCTGAAGTCATTATCGACGTTATGGCGCCAGCTGCCTCAAAACCCCTGGTATCACGCATGTCCGACATTCACCAGGTGGTATTGTTCGATGTTGATCATGGCGATGTCATGTTGGGTTACAGGTACGGTTTTGCCAAATCCCTGCGTGACAACCGCTATGATCGTGCGATCGTGTTACCCAATTCCATGAAATCCGCACTGGTCCCATTCTTTGCACATATTCCCCAAAGGACAGGATATCGGGGTGAGATGCGTTATGTTCTGCTCAATGATATGCGGCAACTGGACAAGAAAAAACATCCGCGTCTGATCGACCGGTTCATGGTTCTGGGTCTGGATGCGAAAGACAAGATAATACCCGAGTATGTCTCACCTCGATTGACAATTGACCCTGAGAATCAACTGGAGTGTATCAGGCAATTTCAACTCGATACGTCGCTACCTGTTCTGGGGTTATGCCCTGGAGCTGAATTTGGTGATGCCAAACGATGGCCGACTCAGCACTTTGCCAAACTGGTGGATGCCGCGGTATCCATGGATATGCAGGTCTGGCTGTTCGGCTCGGCCAGGGACCGGAAAATCACCAGGGAGATCATTGAACTTTCCACGGTGTCGAGTCGGGAGAAATGCCATAATCTGGCCGGCAGAACGACTCTGCTGGATGCAATTGACCTGCTGGGTCTCTGCCAGCGTGTCGTCACCAACGATTCTGGACTGATGCACATAGCTGCCGCTGTAGGGTGCCGAATCCTGGTTATTTATGGCTCCACATCACCGGATTTCACACCGCCACTTTCAGACTGCGCGGAGATCATTAAAACCGATATTCATTGCAGCCCGTGCTTTCAACGTGAATGCCCCCTTGGCCATAAGAACTGCCTGAACCAGTTACTGCCGGAAAAGGTGATTGCCATGCTGGAATCAGGGTGAAACTACTGGTCGTCAAGACATCATCTCTGGGTGATGTTATTCACACCCTGCCGGCTGTTACGGAGGTGCGGCAACATTTTCCGGACGCTGTTATCGACTGGGTTGTTGAGGAGGCGTTTGTCGATATTCCCGCCCTGCATCCCGCAGTGTCCCGGATAATACCCGTTGCCATCCGGCGTTGGAGACAGGATTGGGTGGGGTCGTTCCGTTCGGATGAAATAAAAACTTTCCTGCGTTCACTGCAGGAGGAAACCTATGATCTGGTTATTGACGCACAGGGTTTAATCAAGAGTGCCCTGATCACACGTCTGGCATACGGTGAACGATGTGGATTTGATGCAGGTTCAAGCCGCGAAAGTGTGGCGAGTCTGCTATATGATCGCCGGATTTCCGTGATGAAGAATCAACATGCCATAGACCGGGTGCGCGCTTTATTCTCCGCGATTCTGGGATATACGGTCTCCGGTCCTGATAACTATGCGATTTCCACCAGGCATAACGACCCGGTATCACATCAGGTGATGTTTCTGCACGGCTCAACCTGGCCGTCCAAACTCTGGCCGGAGGGAAACTGGAGTAACCTTGCCAGACTTGCGGACCGGGATGGCTTCCGGGTACTTCTGCCAGCAGCCAATGAAAAAGAGCGGTCGAGGGCAGAAAGGATCGCTTCCTGTGCCGGGTCTGCGGAGGTTCTCCCTCCAATGGGTTTGAAGGACCTTGCCATGCAACTGTCGGCGTGCAGAGGTGCGGTGAGTGTAGACACCGGTCCGGGTCATCTGGCAGCAGCGCTGGATATACCGCTGGTTGCACTCTATGGCCCTACTGATCCTGCACTGACCGGTATGCGCGGGCGTTACCGGCTGATATCCTCTGGCGATCATTTACCTTGTATTCCATGCAGGAAAAGAAACTGCAAGTTCTCTGTTAATGATTATTCAAGTAACATTTATCCCCCTTGTTTCTCTGAGATCACACCTGAGGTCACGTGGCAAGCCCTGAGAGTACAAATCGAAAAAGCGTTCCCGGAATGAAACTGGCATTCTGCCTGTTCAAATATTTTCCGTACGGTGGACTGCAGAGAGACTTCCTGCGCATTGCCCTGGATTGTCAGCGACGAGGCCACGAAATCCGGGTATACACCCTGATGTGGCAAGGGGAAATTCCCGAAGGTTTTGAGGTAGTCATCGTCCCGGTGAAAGCTTTTACCAATCACACACGAAATGAGCGATTCACCCAATGGGTTGAGGATGCACTGCGTCTGGACAGGGTGGACGGCGTAATCGGCGTCAACAAAATGCCGGGTCTGGATGTCTATTTTGCGGCAGATTCCTGTTATGAAGAAAAAGCCCAGACCCAGCGCAACTGGTTGTATCGTCAATTACCCCGATACCGGCACTTCGCCTGGTATGAAAAGTCCATCTTTGCCAACGACAGCAAAACAGAGATCCTGATGATTTCCAAGACCCAGCAAGCTTTCTTTGAAAAGCATTACGGTACGTTGAAAGAACGAATGCATTTCCTGCCGCCCGGTATAGACAGTGACCGTATCGCACCGGACAACGTTGAAGAAATTCGTAAAGAGATGCGGGCTGAACTCGGGGTTGCTGATGATGAATACATGCTCCTCACAGTTGGTTCAGGTTTTATCAAGAAAGGACTGAGACGCGCTCTTTATGCACTGTATTCCCTGCCGAAGGATATACGGCGTAAAACCCGTTACTTTGTGATTGGAGAAGACAATCCGGCGCCATTCAAGCGTTTGATTCTGTGGCTGGGGATACACAGGAACGTCACCATTTTTTCCGGCCGTGACGATATTCCGCAGTTCCTCTTTGCCGCAGACTTGTTGTTGCATCCCGCACTGGATGAAAATGCCGGGATTATCCTGCTGGAATCAGCGGTTGCAGGACTACCGGTACTGGTGACGGACAACTGCGGTTTTGCCCACTATATTGAAGAAGCGGATATGGGTCGTCTTGTAGAGAGCCCCTTTGAGCAGAGCAGACTCAATACCATGTTACTTGAGATGTTGCCCTGCACACGTCGCAGGGAGTGGCGGGAAAAGGGCCGGTGTTTTGCCGGAAATGAAATTATCTACAAGCTGCCAGGGGTGGCGTCCAGGCTTATTGAACAGGTTATAAAAAGCCGTAGTACGGCAGTTGGTCATCAGGGTTCTCTTGTTTTTTCGATGTTCAAGTATTTTCCGTTTGGAGGCTTGCAACGTGACTTTTTGCAAATTGCCCTGGAGTGTCAGAGGCGGGGGTACAGCATCAGAGTCTATACCCTGTCCTGGAAAGGCGAGGTACCACCGGGGTTCGATGTGGTCATCGTTCCGGTCAATGCGATCACCAATCACAGTCGCTATCAGAAATTCCATGAATGGGTAGAGAAACATCTGGCCCGATTTCCGGCCGACAGTTTCATCGGCTTTAACAAGATGCCTGGTCTGGATATCTACTATGCGGCAGACTCCTGTTACGAAGACAAAGCACGTACACAACGCCAGCGGCTCTATCGATCAATTCCGCGATACAAATATTTCTCCAGGTTTGAAAAGGCTGTGTTTGACGAAAGTGCCCGGACTGAAATCCTGATGATTTCCGAAGTACAGATACCGTTGTTTATGAAGTACTACGGGACATCGGAGTCCAGGTTTCATTTATTGCCGCCGGGTATTGACAGGGACAGAAGGGCACAGCCGAATGCGGCAGCCACACGACAGGGTCTGCGGCATGAATTCAACATTGGAGGAGATGAGTTCTTCCTGTTAATGGTCGGCTCCGGATTCAAAACAAAGGGTCTGGACCGGGTTCTGTCAGGTATGGCTTCTTTGCCGGAGCCCATCAGAAGCAAGACCCACCTTATTGCAATTGGAGAGGACAAGTCCGCCCCCTTTCACCGCCTTGCACACCGGCTGAAACTGGACCAGCAGGTTCGAATACTGGGAGGCCGTAATGATATTCCCCGGTTTTTGCTGGGTGCAGACTTGCTGGTACATCCCGCTTATGTAGAAAACGGCGGTATTGTGCTGCTGGAAGCGATTGTTGCCGGATTACCGGTACTTGCCACTGATGTTTGTGGCTATGCCCATTATATTGAGGAATCCGGAGCGGGAATGCTGGTGCCTTCTCCTTATTCACAGACGACATTCGATGAACAACTGTTGCAAATGATCATGTCCGAGGATCAGCAAACCTGGCAAGAGAATGGACTGGCCTTTGCGGAAAACGCTGATATTTACAGTATGCCCCAAAGGGCGGCTGATTATATTTGTAGTTCAGTTTCATCCAGCCTCCTGGTTCCGTAATGTATACGGTGGAATACATTGATCGTGAATTGAAGCATCTGTTTGATGAGGGTCATTTGTTTGAGCAGGTGTCCCGGATGAAAGGCCAGGAATTCAGGTCCCTGGAAAATCGCAGGACGGTGCTCATAGAAAGCGGTGGGCATCGTTATTTCACCAAGACACATTTTGGCGTTGGCTGGAAGGAAATTATCAAGAATCTATGCCAGCTACGCATGCCTGTTCTCGGGGCTGAAAATGAATTCAAGGCTCTCAATGCCTTGCGGGAAATCGGTGTTGATTCCCTGCAACCGGTTGCCTATAGCAGTAAAGGCCGGAATCCTGCACAACGAAAATCATGTATCGTTACACGTGCACTGGAGAATTCCATCAGTCTGGAGGACCTGTTTGAAGGTCGTCTACTGACGGTCCGGCAGAAACGCATTCTGATCCCGAAACTGGCAAAGATTGCCCAACGGATCCACAGAAACGGGATCAATCACCGGGACTTTTATCTGTGCCACTTCCTGGTGGACAAATCCCCTTTTTTGAACGAAGAGCTGCATGAACAGTCAAACGGGAATCCGGTCAAAGAGTTGTTTGACGCATCAGAAGAGTTGTTGCGGCCATTCCTGATAGATCTTCATCGTGCCCAGATCAGGAAGAGTACTCCATGGCGATGGCGGGTAAAGGATATAGGTGGACTTTTCTTTTCCGGTTTTGAATATGATCTCACCCGGAGAGATGTGTTCCGGTTTATGATCCACTACAGTGGCAAACCACTGCGAGAGACCCTGGACTCCGACAAGAGGTTTTGGAAGGCGGTTTTCAGCCGTGCCGAAAAGCGATATCTCCAGAATAAGCGTGTATTACCGGACTGGGTAAAGAAAATGGACTGGCGCCAGTGACCTGGGTTGTTTGCGACCCGTGTGATGCCGAGGCTGCGGCCTTTTTGACCATCGATGCCTGTATGGGACTCGAAGGGGAAATTGTGAACAGCAATTCCATGAGTACTCTGCGCAAGGTCCAGGTGGAAAATCGTACCTATTTTCTGAAGATATATCACAGACGGGGTAAAGGGTTAAGACGGTTCATTGGCCGGAGCAGGGCTCGGGCAGAGTGGGAGAACCTGCAGTTGTTTAAAGACTTATGTGTTCCGACTGCACGCCTGGTGGCGTATGGAGAGCAACAGAATACGGGTATTGTCATCACTGGAGAAGTTTCCGGTACCGTAGATCTTGTAAACCTTGCGGAGAATCATCCAAAAGGATTGGCCCGGCATTGTGTAGAGAAGATTATCGACAGGCTGACAATGCATGTCCGCAATCTGCACAGCCATGGTTTTATTCATAATGATCTAAAGTGGCGTAATATCCTCGTTGGAAGCACAGGAAATGAAGTTGAGGTTTATATCATAGATTGCCCACAGGGACATAAACTGGTGGGACCTTTGTTCCGGCGCGGTGTTTTAAAAGATCTTGCATGTCTTGACATCGTTGCTAAATATAGACTTTCAAAAACAATGAGGATGAGGTTCTATCTCAAATACAGGGAGCAGGACCGTTTGAACACAAGAGAAAAACGGGAAATCTACAAGATTCTTCACTTCTTTGATGGGAAGTAACAGGCATGGTTGTTCATAAAGGTTATGGCGCAAATGGAAAGCGTTGATACCCAATTTCTGATCAGTGCGGGCTGGAGTATACCCACACCCTTCCGGATGACTGTTCCGAAGCCGGGTTGTGGTCTTGTAGAGATTGAGTGCGTTCAAATTTATCGTTTACTGCCGGGGAAGCGTATCGTCATGCTTGCCAGGGATCAGGGGGAACCCATTCTGGTCAAGGCGTTTCTGGGCAGAAACGCAAATCGTAATGCCGCCAGGGAAGTCAGAGGTATTGAGGCTATTGCCAAAGCTGGCGTGTGTACACCGGAATTACTGTGGATGGCGGAGATTCCCGGAAGTGGTCGAATGCTGGCACTACATTTCTTACCGGATGCAGTCAGTCTTTTTCATCAGTGGGACCAGGCAGACAACGTAGCAGAGAGAATCCAAATCCTGTCGAGTGTGATGCAGATCATGTCCCGGCTCCATCAAAGTGGTGTAATACAGAAAGACATCCATCTTGCCAATTTCCTGCTCAGCAACGACAAATTCCACATGATTGATGGAGGTGGAATCCAGCGAAAATATTCCGTCTCGGCCTCTGAGGATACCAGTCTCTTGAATCTTGCCAACTTCTTTGCCCAATTCCTGGCCCCAAATGATGATCTGGTTCCGTCAGTATTGAAAGTATATGAGCAAGCGAGAGGCTGGACTTCTGATGCCCAGGGCGTCAGTGAACACCGGCGTCTGAAATTGTTAGCTGAAATTACACGGTGTCGTAAAATACGAAAGCGCAACCACATTGGTAAATCGCTTCGAAATTGCACTCGCTTTGTATGTCAATCTTCATTCAGAAGGTTCATGGTGTGTGAGCGAAGCGCCTATGACAATGAATTACAGGGTCTGCTCAGGCATCCTGATCGGTTTATTGCTGACGGAAAACTATTAAAAAACGGGAATTCCGCCACAGTGGCGCTGGTTCATCTGAGTGACAGGCCTCTGGTCATCAAAAGATACAATATCAAGGGAATTCTGCATGGTGCACGCCGGTTGTTCCGGAAGAGCAGGGCGCGTGTGTCCTGGTCCAATGCCTGGCATATGGAATTTCTGGGTATACCAGCTTTAAAGCCGGTCGCCATGATTGAAAATCGAATCGGTCCATTCAGAACCAGTGCATATCTGATAACCGAGTATATTGAGGGCCCCGACGCGTTGCACTGTCTGCGGGAAATGTCAGACCCCAAAGGTGAACCCGAGGCTCTGGCACAGATAATTCAGAAATTATCTGAATCGTGGATTTCCCATGGTGACCTGAAAGCCACGAATTTCCTGATGGCCAGGTATGGCCCGGTGATTATTGATCTTGATGCCATGCAGGAGCATAAAAACCAGAATACCTTCAGGCGCGCTTTTAGAAATGATCTGAAGCGTTTTATGGCGAATTGGGAAGACTACCCGGCGTTATCCGACCGGTTCATGGGATTGCTGTCGGATCTTGATAAACGACACGGGAAACAGACAGACCTGGTAAGGAATTGAAGCAATTGAGCAATAATGAACCCACACCGGCCGCCTCCGGACAACCAGTCACTCCAGGCGGAGCAAGCCCCGGCAGCCAGACGGGCGCCAGCAGCCAGTTAAAGGTCCTTCAATTGTGCCACGATTATCAAGGTCCCTTTCAGTCCATCTGCTGGCAGTATAATCAGGCATTTGAGAAGCATGATGTCACAACGGTATATTTAAAGGGTCCCCGGAGCGAAGAAGTTATACGCAGGACGGGTGGCAACCGGGTGTTGTTCTTTGAGCAGCCTCATCTTCGCGGCATGAAAATCCGCAGTATCCTGGCTCTGGCCCGTTTCTTCAGGAAAAACAGGTTCAATGTCGTCATCGCCCATCGATATAAACCGATTTTTCTTGCTGGATTGATGAGTTACTTCTTTGACATCAGATTAATATTAGGGGTAGCCCACGAACACGATGTGTTCAGTCGAGTAGCCCGGTCCCTGTTTGTGACTTTCTGGAGGACCAACATATTCATTGTCGCGGTATCAGATTCTGTTTTTCGCAACATTGCACAACATTGCCCTTCCCTTGTTGCTGACAAGCGGCTCGCAACTCTGGGTCATTCATTGCCTGAAGTCGAATTGATGGACCGTGAGACAGCCCGGCAGAACCTCAACCTGCCCGAAGGATTCCTGTTTGGGTGCGTCGGTCGTCTGGTCGCTAAAAAGAATCATCAATTGCTGATAAAGGCATTTGCCAGGGCTGGATTGGGAAAGGACTGTTTTCTCGTCTTTTTTGGAACGGGTCCCCAGGCAAAAGAGTTGAGTGACATGACTGCATCGTCAGGAATGGATAACCAGGTATTGTTTAAAGGATTTGTTGACTGGGCTGCCCGATACTATCGTGCATTCGATACTTTTGTTTTCCCATCCGGAGGTGATGAAGCCTATGGCGTTGTACTGCTGGAAGCCATGCAGGCAGAATTGCCGATACTGGCGAGTAATGCAGCGGGTCCTTGTGAGGTATTGGGAGATGTCGGTATCAGGTTTACCATGGATGACGTTGACAGTCTTGCAGTCAAACTTCGCCTGATGGTTGAACACAACGAACGCTGGCGGCTGGACATGGGACGGGCGTCAAAACGACGTTTCGACAGTGAGTTCACCATCAGCAGTTTCATCGGGAAATTCAATAACCTGCCTCCCATAGTTCAACTCACTCAGTGCGCACATGCTGATTTTCCTTCATGTCATCGAATAAAGACCAGTAAAGACGCCTTCTGAATATCTGACGTTGCAGTGAATTGAAATTCTGTGTTGCTTCGTACTCTGAGATAAATCGGGCTACGCCGTATTCCAGGAAACTGGATTTGTCCAAACGGGAATTGAAGAGATGAGCCAGGTTTCTGGCTCGTTGGGAAAGGGTTAAGGGATGATTCCGTACCTGGAGGTCCGAGATATCCACCATATGCAGCCGCTCTCCATCGTATATAAGGTTGCCCAGATGTATTGCTCGAAAAAAAATACCGAGACGATGCAGTTCCGCAAGATAGGCCGGGACCAGACTGATCAGGTCATTACCCTGTTCGGCACACAACTCGCGTAAGTCTCTGCCATCAATTCGGTTGTAAACAACCATATGAACAGGATAGTCCGGACAATAGATGACTTCCTTGACTACAGGCGCCGGGATTTTTTTTTCCAGCAGTTTCCATGAATTTGCCGCAAAGCGTTTTGCCTGGGGCAGGAAAGTCCTGGAAGAAATGAATTTGCGACGATAGAAAGGCTTCACAATCTCATTGGCTGTCGTCAGCATTAATCCCGGACGCTCACGAGTACCGGACAGCATGATATTCTGATTTATGAAAGATTCCATTTGAGATTGATTAAGCTTTCGCATCAATAAGGTGACTTACGGCCTTCCGGTGCTGTTTTAAACCTTCGATGCACCCACCAGTATTGCTCCGGTTGTCTGAGGACGGCCTGTTCAATTCTCTGATTGATTGTACGCGCATCAAATTCCGGGTCATCCGTTGGGATGGATGTTATGGGTTCACTGAGAAAGATCTCATATCGGGAATCATCAGGTGTTCGATAGTGTGAAAACATGATAACAGGAGAACCGTTGGTTTGCGCCAGTCTTGCCGTTGCGGTAATGGTTGCAGCAGGTTGATTAAAGAACGGGACGAATACCGAGTGTCGCCTTCCGTAGTCCTGGTCGGAACCATACCACACCGCATGACCCTGCTTTAAACTTTTTATCACACCCCTGATGTCCTGCCTTTCTATGGCATTGACAAAGTTTCGATTGCGTCCCCTTTGGATGAAGGCGTCGAGCAGAGCACTGCTGTTGCGCCGATACATGATATCAAAGTCCACGTAAGTCGACAGGATGGCGCCACAGAAATCCAGTGTGGACAAATGCACACCGAGCAGGATGACGCCTTTGCCCCGGGCAAGGGCAGACTCCAGGTGTTCCAGACCATTTATCTGTACCAAATGCCGGAACTTACGGGGGTCACGCAGCCAGACACAGGCCATTTCAATAATACTGATACCGATGGACCGAAAGACTTTTCTGGTCAGAGTCTGTCTTTCTTTCGAGGACAGTTCTGGAAAACAGAGGGTCAGATTCACTTCGGTGATGTGCCGTCGATAATGTGCCAGCAGATAAAATAACGCACCCAGAATTGTACCGAAGCGTATCCGTACAGAGTGAGGCAGATGGACCACAATAAAAATCAGGCAGTAAAAAAACCAGATGATCCAATATTTCGGGTGAAAAAATCGTACTTGAAGTAGCGTCGGTTTGTTCAAGTTGTCACCGTCAGGACGGGCTCATGAAGTCTCTGTGTTATTATCAGCGAATAGTCCTATTGAATGTCAATATGAAACTGCCACGTTTTGATCTTGCCAGGGTGTTGGTGATTGGTGATGTAATGCTGGACCGCTACTACCAGGGTGTCACACGACGGATTTCTGCCGAGGCGCCAATTCCCATAGTTGACGTTCGGGAAGTAGAAGACCGTCCCGGGGCAGCCGCTAATGTCGCGCTGAATGTCGTATCCCTGGGTGCACAATCAACTCTGATAGGAATGATTGGTGAAGATGATCCTGCCAGGGCACTGATTACCAAACTATCCAGTGCGGGAATAGTTTGCAGGCTCTCGGAAATGCCAGGTTATTCGACCACCACCAAGCTCAGATTTGTATCACAAAATCAACAGATGGCACGGGCTGATATTGAACAGTATCAACCGATGGATATCGAGGTGCTGGAAGACTCGATGAATGATGTCCTGGATGCCTGCAGTAATGTTCTTTTATCTGATTATGACAAAGGTGTTCTGGATGATCCCCAACGGGTCATTGAACTTGCCAGGAAACACGGGAAACCGGTATTGGTCGACCCCAAACTCAAGGATTTCCATGACTATCAGGGGGCAACGGTCATTAAGCCGAATAACCGGGAATTAGAGAATGCAATTGGTGAATGGTCCTCGGAACTGGAGATGGTTTCCCACTGCCAGCAGTTTATTCGGGAGTTGGGTATTGAGGCTATGCTGGTCACCAGGGCAACGAAAGGCATGACACTCATCCGGAAGTCGGGAGACGAACTTCATTTTCCCGCCCGGACTCGTCCGGTATATGATGCGACGGGTGCCGGTGATACGGTTATCGCGGTTCTCTGTGCCGCACTCGGCGCTGGTGTAACCATGGCCGATGCGGTAGGACTTGCGAACATAGCCGCAGGACTGGTGGTCAGTAAATTCGGTGTTGCCAGTGTCAGTGGCCCGGAACTGCGTCACGAAATTCTCGATGAGATGGATTTTGACACCGGGTGTATGTCAAGGGAGCAACTGGTCATAGCAGTTGAAGAAGCCAGGAATCAGGGTGAACGGATTGTATTGACCAATGGCTGTTTCGATATTCTCCATGCGGGGCATGTAGACTATCTTGCCGAGGCTCGAAACGAAGGTGACCGCCTTATCGTGGCCGTGAATAGTGATGAATCGGTTCGCCGGTTAAAAGGAGAAGGCAGACCTGTGATGACTCTGGATCATAGAATGACGACTCTGGCCGGACTGAGTGCAGTAGACTGGGTAGTTCCCTTTGATGAAGACACGCCGGAGTCGATAATTGCCGAACTGAAGCCTGATGTGCTGGTAAAAGGTGGAGACTATGCCATCGATCAGGTTGTAGGAGCAGACATCGTCAGGTCTTACAATGGGGAAGTCAAAGTGCTGTCCCTGGTTGAAGATTGTTCCACCAGCGCCCTGGTACAGAAAATTCGGGAGATCTAGGAGGCTGTCCGAGAACTTAACTGACCTACTGCGGACAAGCCTGATTGGCCATATTTTCCGCTTATTTTCGTTCAATATGTACAATATTTGCCTCAAATAACCAAAAAATATGACTCAATCAGTCTCGCCCTCGCTACGGTCGCAGTTCTCGGACAGCCTCCTAGGTTACCCCGCCGGGTTGTTCAGGATGTCCACCGCAAGTTGAACATTTTCCTGCAGATGTGTCTCGTTGATTGTCCCTATGATGATGGAAGCTACTGCAGGTTGTTTAATCGCCAGCTTAAGACTGTCGATAATATTTTGGGTATGTCCGCTTGCGAAGACTTTCTTGATCATCACTGTTTTGCCAAGACGGCCGGCTGTCCGGATGACCGGTAATTGACTCTGATCAGCGGGATTGTATGTGACCATGACGAGATCCATTTCCTCCAGGGCCAGTAAACCACCGGCGATACTACTGGTTGATGCACCGATGAAGCGAATCAATCCCCGATCTTTCATTTTTTGCAGGTCACGAATAATCGGAGTTGAGTGCAGGATCTGTTCATCATCAGAGTGACAATGAACCAGAACGATATCCAGGTAATCGGTATGCAGCCGATGCAAGCTGTTCTCGATACTGCTCGTTGTTGCTGCCGTGGAGAAATCATAAACTGAATGGTCCGTATAGGTTTCACCGACCTTCGTCGATATGATCCATTGAGGTCTGTTGGCGCCCATTAGCCTGCCCAGTCTCTCCTCGCTCTCACCATAGGCCGGAGCCGTATCAATAAGATTGATGCCGAGGTCTGTCGACTTATCGAGTAATGCAGCCAGCGCACCCGGTTCAGGTATCTGGAAGGGTTGAGGATATTTCACGTCAGTATTGCGGCCGAACTTCACCGTACCCAGACCCAGAGGAGAAACTGCCAGATCGCCGATGGCACGAAAATGTTCTTTCCCGAATGATTTCAAAACGCAGTTTCCCAGGGAGGTAAAGCGATGTCCGGGGACTGCAGATTAGTGGTTGTGGCGGCATTCAAGTTTGCCGAAGGAGTCTCGGTGACCAGAGACAGAACCTTGCTGGACAGCAGCGGAACCAGAGTCAGTTTGGTGGGCCAACACACGATGACATTTCCCAGTCTCTTACAAAAAGGCTGGTCCGGTCTTGCCTGTTTATGCTGCATCGGCTCTGCACGGTCAACACGCAATGTGCCCCATTGGCAGGAGTTGAAATTTACAAATGGGAAGATATGTTTGAGTTCCTGTCGGGCAAAGCCAACCTGTTCTGAAGCTGACCGGCTGACGCCTGTTTCTGCAAGTCCGCCGCCAAGATACCAGACGATGCCATTGTCCGCGGTACGGTGGGATGTAATGGTAATCCGTGGTTTGTTTCCAGAACGCAGACCGACAGCATGGGCGTGAAATTCCGGCAGGTCGTGGCCCTTGACCATAACCTGATGCAGTGGGCGTCTCTGCATGGGAACATCCAGATGAGAGCTTGTCAGCAAAGCAGCATTACCGGAACCGGCACAGAATACATAACAGGCTGCCTGAACACTGGCGCCGTCCGCCAGTATCAACGCCGAGATACCTTTGTCTTCATCGGGTACTGGCTGCGGACTGTTCAGTATCAAATCCGGACCATGAGGTTTGGCAAGTTCAGTAATCAGGTCGGCAGTATCCAGAATTGCATCCGGAAGTTCGTAAACTACACCTTTGAAAGCCTGGTGGCTGAGGGGTTCAGGATATTCAGAAGTTTCCAGCCTGCGGAGATTGCCCTGCAAAGCCTTGCTGCCGAGAAAAGCCATGAGCCTGTTGCCCGGGTTTCCATCGGAAAACAGATAATAACGATCAGCCAGACGTTTTACGTTACGTAGATCAGGCTGGATTTCTCCGCTTAGACACTGCTGCCATAGCGCAGGCATAGCCTTGATGCTTTCCGATGCATTGGTCACCCTGCCTTCAAGATTGTATTTTACACCACCGTGAATCATGCCCTGGGAGGCGAGTGTCTGACCTGAGCCAAGACTCCGTTTCTCGAAGAGAAGTGTTCTGAATCCCCTGGACTTGAAACTGTTGAGTAACCAGAGTCCAGAGATGCCACCACCAATAATTGCGATATCGATTTGTATCATCGACGCTTACGACAAGGATAAAAAACGCTAGTATATCAGTCTGGGATTTTGCCGAATGATTAACCAGAGGATTAATCTTGTTTCGCCATGTCTATAGTTTTCTGTTCTATCTTGCCCTGCCCGTTGTGTGGTTCAGGGTGCTGTGGCGTTCGTTAAAAGAACCGGAATATCGACATGACCCTCTGCAACGATTTGGTGCGGTACCTGCCAGCGCCTTCAATGGGCCAGAAGTACCTGACAACCCGCTACATCGTTCCGGTTCCAACAATACGCCGGGGGAAGTTCCACGGGGTATCCGTGGTAGACCGGTATTGTGGGTGCATGCGGTTTCTGCCGGAGAAACCAATGCGGTTGCTCCACTGATCAGTCGATTGCTGGACAGAGGTTATTCCATTGTGGTGACCAATATGACACCAGCTGGCAGGGACCGGACCCGGACGTTACTGGGTAATCGAGTGGATAATTACTATGTACCCTACGATCTGCCGGGTTCTGTAAAACGATTCCTGAGACGTGTAATACCGGACGTGTTGATTGTTGTAGACACGGAACTCTGGCCCAACATGCTGCATTACAGCCGGGTTGCGGGTGTCAGGATTCTGTTGGCCAATGCCCGGTTGTCGGAAAAATCCGCACGCGGTTACTCGCGGATAAGAACCATCAGTGAAGAGATGATGCAGGATGTCACCAGAGTTGCTGCACAAACGGAAGCACAGGGTCGCCGATTTCTGAAATTGGGCCTGACAGAAAACAAGTTGCATATTGCCGGGAGCATCAAATTCGATAACACGTTACCGCCGGACCTGGAGGCGCGTACAGAGGCTGCAAAACAAATACTGGGTCCCGGCAGGGTTTTGATTGCCGCCAGTACCCATCCCGGAGAAGAGCAGGCGATTCTGTCGGTATTGGGTGAACTTCGGAAGTCCCTGATGGATTTGCGTCTGGTGATCGCTCCCAGACATACCCACAGGGCGGAAGAAGTGGCGGATTTGTGTATTGCAGCGGGATACCCTGTGATTCGCCGGACAACCGGTCAGTCCTGTACACACCAGGACCAGGTTTTTCTGTTGGATACCATGGGAGAACTGGCCCGTTTTTACGCTGCTGCCGATGTTGCCTTTGTAGGTGGCAGTCTGGTTCCGGTGGGCGGTCACAACTTCATTGAGGCGGTGATGGCTGACACACCGGTCATCATGGGGCCTCACCTGGATAGTGTCGACGATATAGCTGCACAGTTCCTGGAAGCAAATGCCATGGTTGTGGTGAACAACCAGCAGGAATTATCTGCAGAGTTGAATAAAATGTTTGCTTCCAAAGCCTCTCGTCGCCGTCTTGCAGACAATGCGGCAGAAGTCTGCTCTCGTAACAGGGGGGCGTTGGAGCGGGTAGAAGAGCTCGTTGTGGAACTGGTTAATGTACGAGCATGACATGAGGCGCAATGTCTTTGAGTTTCGCGGGTCCGATCCCATGTACCTTAAGCAGGTCGTTTATAGATTTGTAAGGTCTGGCAGCGATTATTTTTTCAGCCATTACGGGTCCGATACCCTTAATAGTCTGTAACTCCAGGCTATTGGCGCTGTTCAGGTCCAGTGGTTCCCCGCCACGGTCCGGAATACCGGAGATCTCCCGTTTGAGATTTCTCAATGCCTGCTCCTCCCGGCGTTGCTCCTCGCGCAGACTAAAGAGCATTCCGGGGTCACTCTCCTGCCAGATGCCGGCGCGATTCAGCAATGCCAGATCTTTAAGGTCCTGTAATCGTTGCAGTGTAATATCACTGGGGATGCCCTCTGGATTCATACGGGTTGTGCCGTGAATTCGAGCCAGTCCCGCTCTCACCAGTTTTTCGGAAAGATATTCCCCGTCACTGGTTTTGATAAACCCATAGATGCGAGTCCCCCTGCCTGGACTGCTTGCATAACTCGTAAAAATCGTAAATGGTTCAGCAAGTACCTGTTTTACATATGCTGTTGCAGCCTGACCAAAGCGCACAACGGCATGTGTATTCGGGAGGCCAAAATGCCGCCGTTGTTCAATAATCCGGTCCACTTCCGCCTTGCTGCTGAAATTGGTTTCCATGCAGTCTACAAAATACAGCCGCATGTGTAATTCTTCTCCGTTGACGCTGACGAAGAAACTGTCCCCGTCATTGGAGGGGTTGTCTATCAGCGTTGCGTCATTCAGGCTGATGAGTTCAGCAGCAAACCCTGCAGTGCTGGTTATCAGGCTGACAGAGAGTAGAAAGATAACAGTGAAAATATTCATCATGACGATTTACAACAAATGCACCTCTAGTTGTCAAAATAAAGCAATTTATGCCTTGATTTTTGCGTTGTATATTAACATTGTATTGTGTGTTAGTTTGGTTTCAGGGATAACAGTGAAGATTTACTGATGATTAAGAAGCGACGATATGTGCCTGATCTCGTTTCCGATATGGCGGTGTGCGACGCCAATTTTCTCCGTCTGCACCGTTTATTCCCAAGAATGTTTGAGGATGAGAGTATCGTAATCGGTGTTCGGGAAACGACTGATGAATTAGCAATAGTCACCATTCAGGTTAAATCACAACATCCATACACTACGATATTGTCAATTCAGGTGGAAAGTGAGATGGGCCAGCCCTGGATAAAATGGCCAAGACTTGAAGCCAGAGTATATCATGACCTCAATACTGCCGAAGTGATCAGTATTGGAGAGCATCGAAACCTCAAGCCCCGATACCCGACACCTAACCCCCACATGTACCAGCCCGATGAAAAATCACAGACAAATCGATTCTTTGGCGAGTTGCTGAATTTTTGTCTCCTGTATGGTCATGCCCTTGACAGAACACTGACCTGATTTCCATTTGGACCACCCTCAGCCCGGATGCTTCCGGATTCTTCTATAAAAACAGGCTGAAGTCTCTACATCTCTTTTTTTTCGCGCTATAATTTTCAACCGTCCTGTGATATTTTTTTCAATAACTGACCCCCTGCACAGGCATGGTGTCTCCTGCCCATCTCAAGGGATATTCAAAGAGGCGTATGGCAGAAACATATAACGCGGATTCGATAGAAGTACTGGAAGGTCTCGACCCGGTGAGAAGACGGCCGAGCATGTATACGGATATATCAAGACCCGATCATCTTGCCCAGGAAGTCATAGACAATGCCGTGGATGAAGCCCTGAGAGGATCCGCAACTGTAATAAAAGTCACGTTGGCAAGCAATGGGTCCATGTCGGTGGATGACAATGGTCGTGGGATGCCCGTCGATATCCACAAAAAAGAGAATTTACCAGGTGTGGAGATCATTCTGACGAGGCTCCATGCCGGTGCAAAATTCAACAATGAGAACTACAGGTTTTCCGGCGGGCTCCATGGCGTCGGGGTCTCTGTGGTCAATGCATTGTCGGAATATCTGGAGGTCTACATCAAGCGTGATGGATATCTTCATCACATGGCCTTTAATGGGGGAGAGAAGACCAGCAACCTGACTGTGCTGGAAAAAGTCGGTATACGGAACACCGGTACACAGGTAAATTTCAAACCCGATCCCGTTTATTTTGATTCGGCAAAATTTTCCGTACCTCGTCTTAAGCATCAGTTGCGTGCCAAGGCAGTACTGTGTCCGGGATTGAAAGTTTTCTTCACCGATGAGTCGGCATCAAATCCGGAAGAGGCTGAGTTTGAGTGGTGTTATGAAGAAGGGCTCAAGGATTACCTGGCATTGGAAAACGATGGTCTTGAATGTCTGCCAGCTGAACCTTTTGTGGGTTCCATGGCGGGTAATGACGAAGAAGTAGACTGGGCCGTTCAATGGCTACCGGAAGGGGGAGAACTGGTCACCGAGAGTTACGTTAATCTCATTCCCACCACACAGGGCGGTACACATGTCAACGGAATGCGCAGTGGCCTCCTTGAAGCGCTTCGTGAATTCTGTGAATTTCGAAATCTCATACCCAGGGGCGTCAGAATTTCCGCGGAAGATATCTGGGACAAATGCGGTTACGTGTTGTCGGCAAAGATGCTTGAGCCACAGTTTTCCGGCCAGACCAAGGAACGGCTTAATTCCAGGCAGGCCGCAACCTTCATATCCGGTGTGGTCAAGGACTGTTTCAGCCTCTGGCTGAATCAACACATCAGTGATGCACAGGCACTTGCGGAACTGGCTATCAACAATGCCCAGGAACGTCTCCGGGCCGGCAAAAAAGTTGCCCGTAAAAAAGTCACCAGCGGACCCGCCCTGCCGGGGAAACTGGCCGACTGTACCTGCCAGGATGCAATGGAAGGTGAATTGTTTCTGGTAGAAGGCGATTCGGCAGGCGGTTCTGTCAAGCAGGCAAGAGACCGTGAAAATCAGGCAATTCTGCCGCTTCGCGGTAAAATTCTGAATACCTGGGAAGTGGATTCATCAGAGATCCTGGCATCTCAGGCTGTTCATGATATTTCAGTAGCCCTTGGAATCGATCCTGGCGTCAGGGATTTGTCCAGACTGCGCTATGGGAAGGTTTGTATTCTGGCGGATGCAGATTCAGACGGTCTCCATATTGCGTGTTTGCTGATAGCCTTGTTTGTCAGACACTTCCCGGCACTGGCGGAAAAAGGACATATTTTCGTAGCCATGCCGCCGCTGTACCGGATTGACGTTGGCAAGGACGTCTATTACGCGCTCGACGAATCCGACAGACAGGGGATACTGGATCGTATCGCCGCGGAGAAGAAACCCGGCAAAGTCATCGTACAGCGATTTAAAGGTCTGGGGGAGATGAATCCATCACAATTGCGTGAAACGGTTATGTTGGAAGACACGCGTCGTCTGGTGCAACTGCAGATTGGCCAAACACACGATGTCAGCGAAATGCTTGACATGCTGTTATCAAAGAAACGGGCTGGTGACAGGAAGAACTGGCTGGAAAGTACCGGCGATCAGGCTGAACTGTAAACTCCTGCATACACCATGTTGCGGGGATAACATTCCTTTCGCCGCAGGCACTTCATAGTAGAGAGAATTCAAATGAGTGACGGTTTTGATCAGAATCTTATAGAAACCATTGATCTGGGAGCCTATACCGAAAATGCCATGCTCAACTACGCGATGTACGTTATCAATGATCGTGCATTACCGCATATTGGGGATGGGCTGAAACCGGTACAGCGCCGGATTATCTATGCCATGTCAGAGTTACGGCTGAATGCGGATGCAAAGTATGCAAAGTCCGCCCGCACTATCGGCGATGTTATCGGGAAATTTCACCCTCATGGCGAAGCGGCAAGCTATGAGGCGATGGTGTTGATGGCACAGCCATTCTCCTATCGGTATCCCCTGGTAGACGGGCAGGGCAATTGGGGTTCTCCTGATGATCCAAAATCGTTTGCAGCACAGCGCTATACGGAATCAAAATTAACCCGGTATGCCGATTTGCTGTTATCGGAGACAGGTCAGGGAACGGTAACCTGGCAGCCTAATTTCGACGCCACACTGGAAGAACCCGCGGTATTACCGGCCAGATTGCCGAATATTCTGCTCAATGGTGGAACCGGCATTGCCGTTGGCATGGCTACCGATATCCTTCCCCATAATCTCAACGAGGTGGCTGCCGCCTCTATACGTCTGCTCGACGAGCCTTCCTCCGGAACTGCCGATATTCTGGAACACATCAAGGGACCGGATTTTCCAACGGAAGCCGAGATTATTTCCAGTCCCCAAGACCTGAGACAGGTGTATGAAACGGGTCGTGGGTCGGTACGCGCCAGGGCAGTATATGAAGTGGAATCCGGTGAAATTGTGATCCATGCATTACCGTATCAGGTATCCGGCACAAAGATTCTGGAACAAATCGCATCGCAGATGATCGCTAAAAAACTGCCCATGGTGGTGGACCTCAGGGACGAATCAGATTATGAGCACCCAACCAGAATCGTGATCGTTCCCAGGTCCAACAGAATAGATATCCAGGGTTTGATGAGCCACCTGTTTTCAACCACGGATCTTGAACGCAGTTACCGGGTAAATTTCAACATGTTAGGCCTGGACGGAAGCCCGCGTGTAAGACCTCTGGTTGAATTGCTAAGGGAGTGGTTAAAGTTCAGATCACAAACAGTATTGAAACGATTGCAATTCAGGCTGGATAGAATCCTCGACCGGTTGCACATTCTGGATGGTCTTCTCATGGCCTATCTCAATCTGGATGAAGTGATTCGTATCATCAGGGAGGAAGATAAACCAAAGGAAATCCTGATAGAAAAGTTTTCATTGTCCGCGGTTCAGGCTGACGCAATCCTGGACATTCGTCTGCGGCAGCTGGCCAGATTGGAAGAAGAAAAGATCAGGGGTGAAAGTGAAGCACTGAATTCTGAGCGTGTGGACCTGGAGAAAACGATCAATTCCAGGTCGCGGTTGAAAACGCTGATCAAAAAGGAAATCACGGAGGATGCAGTAAAATACGGCAGTGATAGACGTGCGCCTATTATTCATCGGGAAGAGGCCACGGCCTTTAGCGAGAGGGATCTGATTTCTACAGAACCGGTTCTTGTCGTTTTATCAGAAAAAGGCTGGATCAGGGCTGCCAGGGGTCACGATATCAATCCGCGGGAGTTGAATTATCGAAGTGGAGACGACTTTCTGACTTCAGCCGCTGGAAGATCCAATCAGGACGCAGTTTTCATTGATTCTACCGGTCGCTCCTATGCCCTTGCGGCGCATACATTACCCACAGCCCGTGGCCAGGGTGAACCGTTGACGGGTCGGGTGAGCCCACCGGAAGGTGCTTTTTTTACCGGTGTTGTGATTGGTGAAAAAGAACAACAGTATATTGCCGCAAGCACCGCGGGATATGGTTTTATCACTTCATCAGGCGATATGGTCACCAGGACCCGGGCCGGGAAGTCACTGGTTTCCGTACCCAAAGGTGGCGTTGCCATGCAACCTGTGCCAGTGGATGATCTTGATAATGATTTTCTCGCCGCCTTTACCAATGAAGGACGATTGCTGATCTTTCCCGTCAGTGACCTGCCGGTCATGGCTCGTGGTAAAGGAGTCAAGATCATCAATATTCCCGCTGCCAGGATTCGGGATCAAGTTGAGATGATGTCGCACCTTGTGGTGTTCTCCAAGGCGGATACGTTGAATGTGACCTCCGGCAGGCACTATCTGAATCTGAAGATGAGGTCACTCGGTAATTACATGGGTGAACGTGGACGGCGGGGAGCAAAATTACCACGCGGATTCCAGAAAGTGGATGCAGTCAAGGTAGTCAAAAAAGAGAGTAAGGGTAAATCTACCTGACCATTTCTGTTAATTGGGGGTCAGTTTACTTAATTTGGGGTGTTCGCAGATGGCTTTGGGGCATTCATTTGCGTAAGCTTCAGCGCGTCCCTCCGGGATCCCCTCACCTCCCCCCGCAAGCCTGTAGTCTTACTCCTCCGGCTCGGTGCTCCGACATTATGCTTACGCAAACGAACACCCCAAAGCCATCTGCTGTGTGTCGGACGACATTATGCTTACGCAAACGAACACCCCAAAACCATGCGCAAACGAACACCCCAAAGCCATCTGCTGTGTGTCGGACATCGTACATGTACCCCGATTAAGTCCCGCGCCCGGGCAGTTCAAAGAAGTTTTCGCACAGATGTATGGCCTGCTGCCGGATTAGAGTGTTGTTGTCTGTTTCAGTTACCACATAAACCTCATCTTTCCCTGCCAATGAGTGTTTGTATTCTCTGAATTGTACATTGTTAACCGGTCGTAACATTTGACGCTGGCGAACGCCTTTACTGACCAGCAATTGTTGATCGCTGATGCTGGAAAGATAGGCGGCGTGCTTCGGTGTGGTCTCTTCATCTTCACCGATGGCAATCCCGGCTTTAAAATTGATGTTCCCGGGTATCAACTCTGATATCACCTTTATCAACAATCCACAGCAGATAGCATTCTGAATGTGCTGCCCATTATTAAAGGCCACTGTGAGATCGTTATGACGAGTCTGGACTTCTCCACTGTAGAGCAGACAGGCTTCCTCCAGTTTTTTGCGATGGACATTCACCAGCCGGTCAGGCTCCAGCCTGATGGTGAGCCAACAGGTGTCGGCATTCGGTGCTCCAGCGTCAGGCATGGTCAAGACAGGAAGCCCGCGTTTTTTCTCTGGTAAAGTTCCCGTTATCCAGAGGTACAGGATACTGCCGTAAAACCAGATAATCAGCCCGATAATGATACCGAGTATCATGGAAATCAACATTGCGGTAATGATAATCCTCCCGGTAGGGAAGTGTTTGGTTGTCAAACCGAGACTCAGATGTCCCACTACCGTATTCTGAGAAGTAATATCCCGGGTAAAAGTTGTTTGTGTACTTGCCGATTTACCTGCCTGGGTAATCAGACTGCCGTCGGCATCATAGATTGCTGCAAATTCGAAATAAGCCGATGAAAGCAGGTCTCTCATTATGACATTAAGAGATACACTGTCCTGATTGATCAGGTATTCGGTTGATGTAAGGGCAATCTGGTCCGCCATGGTATTACCAAACTTCATGTTTTGCCGGGACAGACTGAGATGGAAAGAACTTGCCAGAAACAAAGTGACCAACATAATGACAAGGAATACTGGCAACAGGCTCAAAAGGATAACGCGAATGCGAATTCGGGTTGATGATCTAACTGACGCCATGGATTTCTCCGCGGGGTTTTATGACTCCCGAGGTCAGAAAAAGCAGGACAGTACAGTATAACTGATTAAATTGTCCGGATTGCTGACAGGTGAATCGTGTCTATTTGTTCTGAATACCGGATAATACACGAATGTCTGATCTGATATTAATCAATATCACCGGGGAAGATAAACCCGGATTAACTGCTGAGGTTACCGCTCTTCTGGGTAAGTTTGACGTCGATATTCTTGACGTTGGTCAGTCTGTCATCCACAACCATCTGTCACTTGGCATCCTGGCAAATCTGCCGGGTAATTCAGAATCGATCTGCAAAGACCTGTTGTTCAGGGTTCATCAGTCAGGTATCAGTGTCAAATTTTCCAAAGTTGAGCATACAAGTTACGATGAATGGGTAAAACAACAGGGTAAGAACCGCTACATTCTGACCCTGCTGGCAAGACGTATCAAGGCAACTCATCTCGCGATGGTCTCCAGGGTAATCAGTACCCACGGGCTCAACATTGACAACATCACGAGATTGTCCGGTCGAGTACCCTTGTCCTGGGGCGATACGGGTACCAGGGCCTGTGTGGAATTTTCTCTCAGAGGGGAACCTGGTGCTTCATTACGTACGGAATTGGTCAATGTCTGTTCGAAAATGGATATCGATATTGCCGTTCAGGAAGACAATGTATTCCGCCGTCATCGACGTCTGGTTGCCTTTGATATGGATTCGACATTAATTGATACGGAGGTTATCAATGATCTTGCTCGTGAGCAGGGTGTCGGGGAAAAGGTTGCATCGATAACCGGGAGAGCCATGAGGGGTGAAATTGATTTCAGCGAGAGTCTGAAAGAGAGGGTTGCGCTCTTGAAGGGTCTGAATATGGGGTGTCTGAAACGGATTGCGGACAGACTGCCTTTGATGGAAGGGGCGGAACATCTTTTTGAGACCCTGAACCGCCTGGGTTACAAGACTGCGATACTGTCCGGCGGATTCAGCTATTTTGGTGAAGTTCTGAAAGAGAAGCTGGGTGTAGACTATGTCTTTGCCAATGAACTGCTGAATCAGGACGGTAAATTAACAGGGCAGGTCAGCGAGCCTATTATCGATGCATCACGAAAGGCCACATTGTTAGAGCAGCTTGCGGTAAAGGAGAATATTTCACTGCAACAGGTTGTTGCGGTTGGTGATGGCGCCAACGATCTGGCCATGCTGCAGAAAGCAGGACTTGGCATCGCTTTTCATGCGAAACAGATTGTGCGGGATAACGCTGGACAATCCATTTCCACTCTTGGTCTGGACAGTATTCTGTTTCTAATGGGTATCCGGGACCGGGATTCCCTCGTCTCCCCTCCCGCAAGCCTGTAGTCTTGATCCTCCAGCTCGGCGCTCCGACATTAGGCTTACGCAAACGAACACCCCAAATCCATCTGCTGTTCGTCGGGCATCGTACATGTCCCCTTATTAAAACTGTCCCCCGACTAAGCGATTAACTCCTGCTTTGATCCGGAACCGGGTATCTCGGATACCAGTCTGGGTACCAGATAACCGGGCATGCGATTCTTCATCTGCGCAATCAGGGTCTGGGCGCGTGCAGCGGGTATGTCAAAGTGTGCCGCCCCGGCCACTTTATCAAGGCGATGCAGATAATAGGGGAGTGCCCCAATCGAGGATATTCGCCAGGATAAATTGCAAAGTGCTTCACAATTATCATTGACGTTTTTCAACAAAACACTTTGATTTAGAACAGAGACACCGGCAGATATGAGTTTCTGAACGGCTTGATGTACCTGATCGTCCAGTTCCTGTTCGTGATTTGCATGAATCACCACAACGACTCTCAGCTTTGTCCCGGATATCCAGCCGAGCATGGTTTCGTTGACCCGTTGTGGAATCACGACCGGCAGTCGTGTATGAATTCTCAGGTGGGTAATCTGCTTCACTTCTCCCAACATCTTCACGAAGTCTGAAAGCTGTTTATCGGACATCAGCAATGGGTCACCGCCACTCAGAATGACTTCTCGAATCGTAGGATCCTCCTTGATATAGGACATCACATTGTGCCAATCGCGATGACTGAGTTGTGATTCGGAGTAGGGGAAATGTCTCCTGAAACAATATCGGCAGTTGATAGCACAGGCTCCTGTGGTCACGATCAGAATCCGCCCACGGTATTTGTGGATAATGCCATTGCCTTTGATTTGTTCCACCTCCTGCAATGGATCGTTTACATAGCCTTCCACCACTTGATTTTCTGCATGCCGGGGCAGCACCTGAAGCAGCAGTGGATCGTCTGGATTGCCGCTTTCGATTCTGGACAGGTAGGGCGCCGGAACAAACAGGGGAAAAGCTGTCGGGACCGGGTCAATATCGATCTTGAGGGCTTTTGCCAAATCGTCAGTATTGCGTATGGCATGTCGCAGGTACCATTGCCATGAATGGTTATGCAAAGCTGTCTCGGTTCGCGGTATCATTGCGCTCTGTTGAAATGATGAGAAAGGTGAATGGCGACATATTCTACCAATGAATTCAAGTCTGGTCTCAAGGTAATACTTGAGGGTGACCCGTGCAGCATCGTAGAGAATGAGTTTGTAAAACCCGGTAAGGGACAGGCTTTTAATCGCGTCAAATTAAAAAATCTCAAAACGGGACGGGTGTGGGAACGTACTTTTAAATCCGGTGAATCCATAGAAGCGGCAGACGTCAAGGAATTGGCAATGGATTACCTGTATGCGGATTCCGAGTACTGGTACTTTATGAAGACTGACGACAGTTATGATCAACTGGTCGCTGACAGGGCAGCGGTGGAAGACTGCGTTCCGTGGTTGAAAGCCAATGAGAGATATACGGTCTTGTTGTGGAACGAGGCGCCGATAGCCGTTACACCCCCTAACTTTGTGGAACTTGAGATCATGGAAACGGACCCTGGATTGAAAGGTGATACGGCGCAGGGTGGCTCTAAACCGGCAACATTGAGTACCGGTGCTGTGGTCAAAGTCCCTCTTTTCGTCAATGTCGGCGAGATCATTCGAGTTGACACAAGATCTGGCGGATATCAGAACCGGGTAAAAAACTGACTGGTTCTTCACCGGGAACCAGAAATCGTACCGGTTACTTTCTGAGCAAGGTAAAGATTTTAATCAACGCTACTGAATTGTTGCAGCACAGCATGATCAAATATATACAAATGGACAGAAACTAACTACTTGGCCGCTACCTGCGCATCCACAGTTGAACCGCGAACCCTCAAACTGAGGGCAGAATTACTACGCGATATAAGACAGTTCTTTTATGACCGTGACGTTCTCGAAGTCACAACCCCTTCTCTGGGCGCTGCTGGTGTATCGGACCTCCATCTGAATAATCTGACACTGGATGTGGCAGGGCAGACAGGTTTCCTGCAGACGTCACCGGAATATGCAATGAAGCGTCTGCTTGCTGGAGGGAGTGGTGCGATCTACGAGCTTGGCCCTGCGTTCCGGAAAGGAGAATCCGGACGAAGACACCATTTTGAATTTACCATGCTCGAGTGGTATCGCCCTGGTTTTTCGCTTGCGGAGACAATGGCAGAAACAGAAGCCCTGTTGACTGAATTACTGCCTGGCATGCCAGAATTGCAGTGCCTGGAGTACAAAACGGTCTTTGAAGAGTTCACGGGTATCAATCCACATACGGCTACTATTGCCCAGTTGCAGCAGGTTGTTCGGGAATGCGGTGTGGATGATTCACATATAGATTCCCATGATGACACTGGATGCCTGGGTGATTACCTGGATTTACTGTTTTCTTCATTGGTGGAACCCCATCAGTCACATAAAGTTGTTGTTGATTTCCCTGCCTGTCAGGCAGCGCTGGCTCGATTGAAATACAATTCAGCCGGTGAAACCGTCGCTGCCCGCTTCGAGATGTACATCAGGGGGATGGAAATCACCAATGGCTATGACGAACTTGGTGACAGTGGCGAATTGCGACACCGGTTCGAATTGAATAATGAATTGCGTGCACGGCGGTGCTTGCCACAAATCGCACCCGATGAAAAATTGTTGGCGGCATTGCCATTTATGCCTCGATGCAGTGGTGTTGCCATGGGCATTGACCGGGTATTGATGATCAGGGCCGATCTGGATGATATCAGCCAGGTGATTCATTTTACCCGGGATTTCTGATGTGACTGAATGACTGGTGCAGTGCCGGCATCAGGTTCCGGTGAACGTTGTCATTCAAGTGGTCAGGATGTCAACAGAGGGGTTGACCCATTCTGACGGTATCTCCCGTGGTGACTGTCCAGGATACCCTGTTCTTAAGCACCAGGATTACGGTCGAGCCCAGTTCGAAATGACCTAACTCGCTGCCTTGTTGATAGGTAGTCATCTGATCCCACTGGTCTTCAGTCAAGTGTCCCGGGGGATAGGCAGATTCTCGCCAGACTGGCTTGATCCCCGCGACGATCATCGCTCCGACCATCAGCAGCACCATGGGTTGAACCATGTTGTTGAGGTTGCAGACCAGCCTCTCGTTTCTCGTAAACAGACCATTCACGGAATGTGTGGTGGCTGCATTGACCGAGAACAGTCGTCCCGGGATGTAACGACTGGCGGAGATTCCGGCAGTCAAGGGGAAGTGAACACGATGATAATCTTTTGGGGCGAGATAGATTGTAATGAAACTGCCGTCGATATAGTCATCTACAGTATCGGTCGCGAGCAGTTGCTGCAGGCTGTAGGTTATCCCCTTGGCCTGGATGAGTCGATCTTCTGACAGGTGTCCCAGAGCGGAAATTTCTCCATCGGCTGGCGAGCAGATAGTGCCGGAAACGGCCCGGCAACCTGGCTGCAATCTACGGGTAAAGAAATCGTTAAAGCTTTCATACGCATTAACTTCCCCGGACCGAGCTTCCGACAGATCGACCTTGTAAATTCTGATGAACTGCCGGATTATCAGATTCTTCATCCATCGGATTCGAGATTTCGCCAGGATGGCAACCGTTCTGGATATCAGATGATGTGGTAGAAGATACTGGAGGATGACGAATGGATGCATCAGGTCTCGATGGGTGTTTCAGGATCGTTACCCCATTCTGTCCAGGACCCGTCATAGGCCCGGATGGAATACCCGAGTGATTTGGCAATGAGATAGGTAAGTCCGGATCGATGATGTGTCTGGCAGTGTGTGATGATGGATTTGTCAGCAGTGATACCTCTTGCCTTAAGGAGTTCGGTAATATCGGTGCGGATTCTCAGTTGCCGGTCGTGGTCCATAACCTCCAGCCAGTCAAGGTTAATGGCTCCAGGGATGTGACCATTCCGGTTCGAGGTCACTTTGACTCCCGAATATTCTTCTGCTGAGCGTGCATCCCAGACGACGGTTTCGGGATCTCCTATTGATGCCAGTACATGTTCCTTGGTAGCAATGTAGGAAGTATCAATAGTCAGGTTTGTCCGGGTTTCCCTGATTTCCGGTATTTGAGTGGTCACGGGATGTTTTGCAGTCGCCCAGGCGACCAGTCCCCCGTTCAGATAGCTGCTTTTCCGGTGGCCAATGACGTCCAGTGTCCAGATAAATCGTCCGGCCCAGCCGCCGCCTTCGTCGTCATAGGCGACAACCTGCTTCTCCGGGTGATATCCGATCCTGTTGAAAAGTGATTCCATTCTGTCGAGTCCTGGTAGTTTTCCAGTAGCGGGCTGCACTCCGGAAATCAATTCAGCGGGTTCCACATGAATGGCGCCGGGTATGTGCATTCGCATGTAGGTTCCAGGTCGGCAAAGATCAATGATGAGCAGATTCTCATCCTGAAGATGGTCCGCGAGTGTTTCCGGTTCAATGATAAGTGGCAGCATGTTGAGTGTCTTGAATTAACAACTTGTATTGTACAGCATTCGGGGGTCTGCGCATTCGGGGGACCATTCGGGGGACAGTGTACTTAATTCAGGGTAACTAGTAGGGAGTCAGTTTGCTTAATAGAGGGTGTTCGCAGATGGATTTGGGGCATTCATTTGCTTCAGCGTCTGCGCGTCCCTCCGGGATTCCCTCGCCTCCCCCGCAAGCCTGTAGTCTTGCTCCTCCAGCTCGGCGCTCCGACATTATGCTTACGCAAATGAACACCCCAAAGCCATCTGCTGTTTATCGGACTTCGTGTGTCGAAGCCATCTGCTGTTTATCGGACATTGTGTGTGTTATTTGTTTCTGGGTAAGAACTGGTTAACATGAATGATCTTGTACATTGGCTGGTGATAAATCTGTGGGCAGTTATTCGGAAAATCTGATCTGGATGGACATGGAAATGACCGGTCTGAATCCGGAGGTTGAGCGAATACTGGAAATCGCCACTATTGTGACTGATTCATCCCTGAATATTGTCGAAGAAGGACCGGTTTTGGCCATACGTCAGAGTGAAGCTTTGCTGGTAGGCATGGATGAGTGGAATAAGAAGCACCACACGGCATCCGGTCTTATTGACCGGGTCCGGTCAGCAGGTGTTACCGAGCTGGAAGCACAAGAAGTGACACTGGGTTTTATTTCCCGGTTTGCCGGCAGGAATGTCTCACCCCTGTGTGGTAACAGCATTGCCCAGGACAGACGTTTTCTTGCCCGTTATATGCCGGAACTGGAGCAGTATCTGCATTACAGAAATATCGATGTCAGTACGGTGAAGGAACTTGCTCGAAGGTGGCGTCCCGATGTCGCTGGAAAAATTAAAAAGGCAGGTACGCATCGGGCATTGGATGACATCAAGGAATCCATTGCGGAACTCCGATACTACAGAGAACACTTCTTTCAACTCTGAGTGCTTTTGGCCTGCTGCCGTTCAATAGCCCATTGCAGATGTTCTCTCAGCATGGGTGAGGCGGCTTCCAGTCGCTGCTGCAAGGCTGCTACGATGTTCGGTCTGTAGTTCGCATTACCCAGTGCAATGCTGATGTTGCGCAACCAGCCTTCATATCCGGCTCGTCGAATGGCGGAACCAGCAGATTTTTCATCAAATTCCTGTTCACTCCATTGGAACAGCGATAACAGGGATGCTGTGTTCAGATTGTGGCGTGGTTTGAAATCCGGTTCGGCAGTGGGTGTTGCATAACGATTCCAGGGGCAGACCATCTGGCAATCATCACAGCCGAAAATACGGTTACCCATCTTCTCTCTCACTGAAACTGGAATCACTCCCTTGTTCTCTATGGTGTGATAGGAGATACAGCGTTTTGCATCCAGCCGCCATGGTGCAACGATGGCCTTTGTCGGACAGATATCGATACAGGCTTGACAGGAACCACAACGATTGGTGGCTGGCGATGATTCCATCTGAAACGGGATATTGGTGTAGATTTCTCCCAGGAAAAACCACGAACCGGCACTTTCATTCAGTAATAAAGTATTTTTGCCGATCCATCCGAGACCGGATTTTTCCGCAATGCCTTTTTCCAGTACTGGTGCACTGTCCGTAAAGACCCGTGCGGCGAAACCCGGCAGATTGTGTTCCAGCAGATAAGTGTTGATAGTTGACTGGAGTTTTCTTAACCGGGCACGGATGACCTTATGATAGTCTCGGCCCAGCGCGAAGCGTGCAATGCATGCCTGATCATGATCTGCCAGGGTTGCGCGCAGATTGTCATTATCCGGCAGATAATCCATGCGGGCACTGATGATTCGAATGGTACCCGGAACCAGAGCAGCAGGTTGACTCCGTTTGATTCCATGCATGGACATGTAGTGCATGTCTGCCTGAAATCCCTTTGCCAACCAGTCATCCAATCGCGCTTCGTGCGTACTGAGGTCGGTGTCGGTTATGCCTACCTGCTGAAAACCGAGTTCCCGACCCCAAATTTTCACTTTTTCCGTCAGTTCACCTGTAATGGGGGAAGCCATGATTGGTCAAGTAGCCTAAAATAAAGTCATTACCGAACCGTGTATCATAGTCCACTTGCAGAATAGTCTTCCATTACAGATTTACACTTCGAATCAGGTTCGCGAACTTGATCGGCTCGCTATCGAAGAATATGGCATATCTGGCATTGTCCTGATGCGGCGAGCGGCGGAGAAAGCCTTTGGTGTACTCTTTGAATACTGGCCCGACGCAGTAAGTGTCGGGGTGTACTGTGGTAGCGGCAACAATGCCGGCGATGGCTATATCATTGCCGGATTACTGGCAGACCGGGGAATTCAGACGAAGGTAGTTGTGGTTGGTGACCCGGAAAAACTCGGACCAGATGCCGCAGAAGCTATGGATTTCTGCCAGCAGAGGTCAGTACAGTTCTGCGATGCCGCGCTGGATTGTAATGTCATAGTGGATGCCCTGCTCGGTACCGGACTTTCCGGGGAGGTCAGGCCGGACTACGCCCAGGCGATAGAAAGCATCAACCAGGCAGGAAAACCGGTACTCGCTGTCGATATTCCGTCAGGATTGTCGGCGGATACAGGTCAATCGTTTGGCCAGTCAATTGATGCCAGTGTCACAGTGACTTTTATCGGACTGAAGAAGGGCTTGTTTACCGGAGAAGGTCCACAACAATGCGGGACCGTCGAATACGCTGACCTAGGTGTACCGGAAGAACTTTTTGCCCGGGTTGAGTCGAATACGACTCGACTGGACATCGACAATTGTCGTTCACGGTTACCGGCCCGTAATGCCAATGCTCATAAAACAGATTTTGGCCATGTGCTGGTGGCTGGTGGGACTGCGGGTATGGGTGGGGCAGTGTTGATGGCGGCAGAAGCAGCTTTGCGGGTCGGTGCAGGTCTGGTGAGTGTTGCCACGCAGCAAGAAAATATCATACCTGTTCTGTCCAGAAGACCCGAAGTCATGGCACGCAGTGTTTTGAATGATGAGGAACTCGATCCAATGCTGGAGAAGGCGACGTGCATCGTGCTGGGTCCAGGCCTGGGCAGGAATTCCTGGTCACAATGGTTGTTTGAACGATTGATAAACAGCGGCATACCGGGTGTTCTGGATGCGGATGCTTTGAATCTGCTGTCTGGACAACATGCGGATTGCATTAACTGGATATTGACCCCTCATCCCGGCGAAGCGGCAAGACTTCTTGGGGATAAAGATCTGTTGCAGGACAGGTTTGTTGCCGTAGCGGAAATCCAGCGGCGTTATCGTGGTGTTGCCTTGTTGAAAGGAGCGGGAACATTGATCACCGACGGTTCAGGTATTTCACTTTGTCCCTATGGAAATCCAGGGATGGCAACCGCAGGGATGGGCGATGTTCTGAGCGGTGTCATAGGAGGATTATTGGCCCAGGGTCTTCCCGCCCGTGATGCAGCGGAAGTGGGTGTGGTCCTGCATGCTTACGCCGGAGACCTGGTTGCGGAAGCACAGGGAGAACGTGGATTGATTGCGACGGATGTCATCCCGTGTATTCGCAGGCTCGTTGGTTGAATCACCCGATGCCGGTCTTTAGGAAGCGCCTGGAAAATGAAGTAGAAACCGTAGCATTTGGCAGATTGCTGGGGGAACAGTTATCAACAGGTGGCCGGGTGTACATCAGGGGGGATCTTGGTGCGGGGAAAACCACATTGTGTCGTGGGATCCTGCGTTGTTTTGGTCACCAGGGTGCGGTCAAGAGTCCGACATTCACATTGGTTGAACCCTATGAATTAACACGTCAGACTATCTATCACTTTGATCTGTACAGACTGGGCGATCCGAACGAACTGGAATATATTGGTATTGATGATTACTTCCAACAGGGTAACCTGTGCCTCGTTGAATGGCCGGAACGGGCTCTGGATGCATTACCGCAATGTGATTTGGAGGTGACGTTGATCATTGTGGACAGAATCAGGTTGATCGGATTGACACCTTGTTCTGAATTGGGAGACAGAATCTGCCGGAACTTGCAATTCCGTGACCACCAGGTGGGAGAAGTTGACAATGAATCCGCTTGAACGCCTCCTGTTACGGACGTTGCAGCAAGCTTTCATCCTGCTGATGTTCATTGCTTTACCAGCTGGTGCGACTACTGTTGACCAGGTTCGGGTACACCAGTCTCCGGAGAGAACCCGAGTCGTGGTTGACCAGGTTCGGGTACACCAGTCTCCGGAGAGAACCCGGGTCGTGTTTGAGTTGAGCAACTCCGCTCAACATAATCTGTTTTCTCTTACTGACCCCCGGCGGCTGGTAATCGATATCGAGTCGGCCGTATTGAACACTGACCTGGAAGCTGTAGACCTGAAACAGTCTCCCATTCTCAAGATTCGCAGCGGGGTGAGAGATGGCTCGGATCTTCGCGTGGTTTTTGATCTTGCCGGAGTTGTCAGGCCCACAAGTTTTTCCCTTGAACCCGTCAGGCAGTACGGTGATCGCCTGGTGGTTGACCTCCATCTTCCTGAACCACGGAAACAAGTTCAGGAAGACCCTTTCGACCAGGAGTTGCGTGATGTCATCATTGCCATTGATGCCGGGCACGGTGGTGACGATCCTGGCGCCACAGGATACGCAGGGATATATGAAAAAGATGTCGTTCTATCCATTGCTACCTTATTGAACAATCTGTTCCAGACAATGCCAGGCTACAGGGCCGTGATGATCCGTAGTGGAGATTACTATATTGAATTACGGCGCCGCACACTGATTGCCCGAGAAAACCATGCAGATGTCTTTCTGTCCATTCATGCCGATGCGTTCCGTTCATCCAGTGTAAATGGTGTCTCTGTCTTTGCCTTGTCCGACAAGGGAGCGACCAGCGAAACGGCGAGGATCCTGGCGGAAAAGGAGAATGAGACAGATCTGATAGGTGGTGTCAGTCTCAAGGACAAGGATGAAATGTTGCTGCATGTGGTACTGGATTTTGCCTCCGCTGCGAGTTTGTCAGCGAGTCTGGAGATTGGGGAAAAGATACTCGGTCAGATCAGCCGATTTAACAATCTGCATAAAAGACGTGTTGAACAGGCTTCTTTTGAAGTTCTGAAGTCACCCGAGATACCGTCGCTGCTGATAGAAACCGGATTTATCTCGAATCCCAATGAAGGAAAAAAACTGGCTACCCGTCAACATCAGCAACGCATCGCCAATGGCATCTACGAAGGAGTGCGGCAATATATGGAAGACAGCCCGCCTCAGGGGACCTTCCTGGCATGGAAAAAAGAGGCAGAGAATGACAAACTGATCACTTATGTGATTGAACCTGGAGACTCCTTGATCGCCATTGCCAATAAATACCACATCAGTTTTGAAAACCTCAAAAAGTTCAACGGGTTGCGAAGCAATACAATCCTGATTGGACAAGTTCTTAAAATACCTGCAAGTTGAGAGGTCATAACCTGTGAATCGCATAAAACAACTGAATTCCCGACTGGCTAATCAGATTGCCGCAGGTGAAGTTGTTGAGAGGCCGGCATCCGTGGTGAAGGAACTGCTGGAGAACAGCCTTGATGCGGCAAGCACCCGGATTGATGTCAATATCGAATCGGGGGGCACCCGTTTAATAAAGGTAAGGGATAACGGCGAGGGCATTGAGAAAGACGATCTTTTACTGTCCATGTCACGGCATGCTACCAGCAAGATATCCACAGCATCGGATCTGGAAGCAGTCACCACTCTTGGTTTTCGCGGTGAGGCGTTATCCAGCATTGCATCGATATCCCGGCTGAAGTTGACCAGCAACGTACAGGAATCGAGCACAGCCGGCTGGTCAGTTTCGACAGGAACTGCGGAAATGGCCCTGGAGACGATGCCGGCCGCTCATCCCCGCGGGACAACGGTAGAAGTGAACGACCTGTTTTACAATACCCCGGCAAGACGAAAATTTCTCAGGACAGAACGTACGGAATATCAAAAGATCGACGAGGTGATGCGTAAGATATGTCTCAGCCATCCGTCAGTCACATTGACATTGAGTCATAATGGTAAATTGCTTCGTCAGTACAGTGCCTGTGAAACAGCCGAAGATGAAAGACGCAGGATAGCAAATGTTTTCGGCCAGTCTTTCGTCGAGAACGCATTCTATTTTGAGGAAGAAAAACACGGTATGCGGCTTTGGGGCTGGGTTGCTCTGCCAACTTTCTCACGAAGCCAGAGCGATCAGCAGTTCTTCTTTGTCAATGACCGGATAATCCGGGACAAGCTGATTACGCACGCTGTCAGGCAGGCTTATGCAGACGTTCTCTACCATGGGCGTCAGCCTGTTTTTGCATTATTCTTCAGAGTTGATCCCAAACTCGTTGATGTAAATGTCCACCCGACAAAACACGAAGTCAGATTCAGGGACAGTCGAAGTGTTCATGATTTTATATTCCGTACCATTTATAAATTGTTGGCTGATGTCAGGCCGGCGGATACTGCACTATCCACAGAAGATCCGGTAGCAGTATCACCTGTCCAGAGAAATTTCTCCCTGGGTACGGGGTCGACTAATGCCAGGATCGGGGAACAACTTCAGCATTATTCAAAATTGCTGGCAGAAGAGTCGTTACCCGAGGTGGATGATGAATCTGATGTTCCGCCACTGGGATATGCGGTTGCCCAACTGCACGGTATTTATATTGTGGCTCAGAGCCGGCAGGGTATGGTAATTGTTGACATGCACGCAGCTCATGAACGGATAACCTATGAACGATTAAAAAAAGCCACGGACGAGGCAGGTGTAATATCCCAGCCACTGCTGATTCCCCTTCCCGTTGCTGTCAGTGAGGCTGAGTCGGATGCCGTTGAGGAGTACAGTGAGGAATTGAAGTCACTTGGATTTGAAGTCTCCAGAACATCGGAAGAGTCGTTGATTATCAGGGCAATTCCCGCACTGCTTGCACGCAACAACGCGGAGCAACTGGTTCGCGATGTCATCGCAGATCTGGTTTCGTATGGGTCTACTTCCATTATCCGGGAGCAGAAAGATGCCATTCTGTCGACCATGGCATGTCATGGCGCTGTTCGGGCCAATCGCCGATTATCCATCCCGGAAATGAACGCATTGTTGCGGGACATGGAAGAGACTGAACGCAGTGGTCAGTGCAATCACGGCAGGCCAACATGGAGCGAACTTAGTATTGCGGAACTGGACGGTTTGTTCTTACGCGGTCGGTGATTCAATTGAAACCACCGATTCTCACTATTACGGGACCAACGGCAAGTGGTAAATCTGTGCTTGCGGAAGAACTGGCCAGGCGCTTTCCAATCGAAATCATCAGTGTTGATTCAGCGGTGGTTTACCGGGGGATGGATATTGGTACGGCCAAACCGACTCAGGAGATCAGGCGTGAAATTCCACATCACCTGATCGATATCAGGGACCCGGCCACTGCTTATTCTGCAGCGGATTTTAGAGAGGACGCCATTAATGTCGTTGAGCAAGTGCTGTCTCGTGGTCGGATTCCATGCCTGGCGGGCGGTACGATGCTTTATCTGAAAGCACTGAAGCAGGGCATCGTACAGTTGCCGTCAGCAGACCCTGTGGTCAGACAGGAAATTTCAGAGCGGGCTGAACGCGATGGCTGGCCGGAAATCCATGCGGAACTCGCGCTCGTGGACCCGGAGGCAGCAGCTCGCATCGGACCTAATGATCCCCAACGATTACAGCGTGCTCTTGAAGTATATGTATTGACCGGACGTGCACTGTCTGATCACCATAAGAACGGCAATCCCGATTGTCCGTTTGATCTTGTGGAGGTGGCGATTCTGCCGGAAAGGCAGTTGCTTCACCAACGTATTGCCGGTCGATTCCACGAAATGCTGCACAGGGGTCTGGTCCACGAAGTCGGCAAGTTGCTTGAACGGGAAGACATCAATTTGGAACTGCCGGCCATGAAATCTGTTGGATACCGGCAGGTTGCCCACTATCTTGCCGGACACTATGACCAAGAAGAGATGGCAGACAGGGCCATTGCGGCAACTCGCAGGCTGGCAAAACATCAATACACGTGGTTAAACAGTTGGCAGAGTTTGCATCGGCTGCCAGAACCGGATACCGAAAAAGTCTTGAAAATTGATCCCGTCATCAGCATATTAGAAAGAGGTGGAGAGTCGACCGGATGATTGAGGATACATCTACAGCATGATTGAAGGCGGAACAGTTTTTGTTTTTTGAAAGGCCGGATGCGGGAAGCCGTGTATTGCTGGTCCATCTGGAGCAGCGGAATTCAGAACTTGCATCACTGAATGAACTTCTTGAGTTGGCGCAGTCTGCCGGCCTGACGCCAGTTGGAAGTGTTACCAGTAACCAGAGATATCCTCATCCGGCGACTTGCGTGGGCAAAGGCAAGGTAGAGCAAATCAAGGCATTGTCTGACGAAACTGAAGCCCGGTTGATCATTTTCGATACAGACCTGACGCCATCCCAGGAACGGAATCTGGAATCTTCCCTGCAATGTCGGGTACTGGGCCGAACCGGTCTCATACTCGAAATATTTGCACAGCGTGCGCGTACCCATGAAGGGAAACTGCAGGTAGAACTGGCACAACTGGAACATGCGTCTACACGTCTGGTCAGAGGCTGGACCCACCTGGATCGGCAAAGGGGCGGATCGGGTCGTGATCAGGGAATCGGTGCGGGCCTTGGTGGCGCCGGCGAAACACAGCTGGAAGCAGACCAGCGTATGTTGAATGAGCGAACCCGTCGCCTCAATCAGCGACTGAACAAGGTGAAAAAACAAAGAGGGCAGAATCGGCGTGCCCGTCGGCGTTCAGCCGTCAAAACCATATCCCTTGCGGGATATACCAATGCCGGAAAATCAACATTGTTCAACAGACTTTGCAACGCTGATGTCCAGGCGGCAGATCAGCTGTTTGCAACACTCGATCCGACTTTGCGCCGGTTGGAAGTGCCTGTTGTTGGCAAGGTAGTGATTTCCGACACGGTTGGATTTATCAGACAGTTACCGCACTCACTGGTGGAAGCATTCAGAGCGACACTGGAAGAGGTGACAAACTCGGACCTGATAATTCATGTCATTGATGCCTCCGCACCGCACCGCGATGAGAGAATAGAGCAGGTGAACAATGTCCTGGAGGAAATTGGCGCCAGTCAGGTTCCTCAGCTGATGGTCTGCAACAAGGTGGATGTCTGTCATGGCAATGCGCGGGTCGAACGGGATATGTTCGGCAGGCCTTGCCGGATTTGGGTCTCCGCACAGACAGGCGCCGGTACCGGGTTATTGATTCAGGCGATAAGTGAACTGCTTGCCGAGGATATGGTGGAAACGCAGATTACGCTTCAACCCCATGAGGGCAGCATCAGGGCGAAGTTGTTTGCCCTGGGTGCTGTAGTCCGTGAGGATACTGATACGGATGGTCAGATTCACATGGATGTGCGTATTGAGCAGAGGGAATTGCTTCGATTGCAGTCAAAGTAAATACCGCTGTTCTGATCATTCTCCAGCCCTGACAATGCCCGCTGTTGCTGTCGCCTGTCCAGATAGTGCAAAAAAGCCTGTATATGGCCGAAAACCAGATAGTGCAGGGATATGGCTATTGACAGAATCAGCAGGAAAGTAGACGATGCCGAAACAGAACACTCGTGTGGAGAATGACTATGGCATGGAACGAACCTGGTAAGGATCGCGACCCATGGGGTAAACAGGATGATCAGAGCCCTCCTGATCTTGATGAAGCATTCCGCAAGTTGCAGAACAATCTGACAGGAGTGTTTGGCGGTGGTTCTTCCGGTGGAGGATCCGGGGGGGTTAGAGGACGGCTGACGAAAAGAGTATTCAGTCTGATCGGAATCGTGCTTTTATTGCTGTATTTTGCCCTGGGTGTGTATCAGGTGGACCAGCAGGAAAGAGGCGTTATATTGCGTTTAGGGAAACTGCTGCCGGAAGTTGTTCTGCCAGGCCTGCACTGGAACCCGCCATTCATTGATCGGAGATTGATCGAGAATGTTACAGCGGTCAGGTCGCGCCCTCACGATTCAGAGATGTTGACTGAGGATGAAAACATCGTAAAAGTCAAAATGACGGTTCAGTACGTCATAAACGACATTATCAAGTACAAGCTGTTGGTAAAGGAGCCGGACCAGAGCATGTATCAAGCGATGGAAAGTGCGTTGCGTCATGTTGTGGGCAGTACCGAAATGCATGAGGTTCTTACCGAAGGTCGGGCCCAGTTGGCAATCGACGTCAGGGACAGAATTCAGGACTATATGAACCAGTATGGTACCGGCATTCAGATTACCCAGGTGAATATTGATGAAACCGCACCCCCTGATGCAGTTCGAGCGGCCTTTGACGATGTTATCAAGGCACGTGAGGATGAGGTCAGGCTCAAGAATGAAGCGGATGCCTACGCAAATCAGGTCATTCCGGAAGCGCGCGGTGAGGCGCAACGATATCTTGAGGAAGCCCAGGGTTATAAAGAGGGCAAAATTGCTCAGGCCAGGGGTGAAGCAGAACGCTTCAATAAACTTTATGTGGAATATGAGCTGGCGCCTGAAGTCACTCGGGAACGCATGTATATTGATACTATAGAGTCCGTGATGTCGAACAGCACCAAGGTGTTGATCGATGTGGAAGAAGGGAACAATATACTCTATTTACCCCTGGACAAGATCATGCAGCAGTCACAATCAACCGGGGGCAGTTTTACCGCTCCTTCGGATCGTACAACCAGCACATCAGGTTCGACCAGCACAACGACCAGTAATCGTCGGGACAGGAGGTAGCCATGTTTTCAAGAAAATTTGTCATCGGTTTTTTAGTACTTGTAGTCGCGATTCTCGGTATTAACTCGGTATTCATCGTCAATGAAATGGAACGCGCTGTCTTACTGGAATTTGGCGCTGTAGTGAGGCATGACATCAATCCGGGATTCCATGTGAAGTGGCCTTTTATCAATGATGTAAGAAAGTTTGATGCTCGTGTTCTGACGTCTGATGCACCCCCGGAACGCTTCCTGACACTGGAAAAGAAAGCGGTTATCGTTGATTCTTTCGCCAAGTTTAAAGTGTCTAATGTGCAAACCTACTATACCGCGACTTCAGGTGATCAAAGCCGTGCTGAACAATTACTCAAGCAGCGTATCAACACAGGGTTGAGGAACGAAATATCCAGGCGAACCCTGCACGAAGTCGTCTCCGGTGAACGTGATCAATTGATGCTGGAGCTGAGGACTGTATTGAACGAATTTGCCAATGATGAACTGGGTGTGACCGTTGTTGATGTACGGGTCAAACGCATAGATCTGCCGCCGGAGGTGAGCCAGTCTGTATATGATCGAATGAATACGGAACGGGATATTGAAGCCCGTGAACACCGTGCGAAGGGCCAGGAACTGGCTGTTGGTATTCAAGCTGATGCCGACAAACAACAGGAGGTAATTCTTGCTGAAGCTTATGGTGAGGCACAAGAAATTCGAGGCGAGGGAGATGCTGAAGCGGCATCAATTTATGCCGCCGCGTTCAACAAGGATAAGGAATTCTACAAGTTTTACCGGAGTATGGATGCCTACAGGCGCACGTTCAGTAACAAAGGCGATGTGCTTCTTATACAGCCGGACAGCGACTTCTTCAGCTATTTGAACAAGAGTCAACAATAACCGGTTTATCCACGGAGGGTCTATCATGATGGCAATCCCGTCAATCAGACCGGGGAGAATTTCCCCGGTCTTTTTTTGGCTATAGGAATGTTGTGGCACGAACTGGGTGTAGCACTCTGTCTTGTACTCATCATTGAGGGGATTCTGCCTTTTCTTTTCCCTGGGAGATGGAAAGAAATGGTGATGATGCTTGCCGGGATTGATGAAAAAACAATGCGGTTCATGGGGCTGGCAAGCATGTTGACAGGCACGGGTTTGCTATATCTCATCAATTAGGACAGCAATTTCAAATCAGGATCACTCGGATGAATATTGTGGACCATTGGCTTCTGCCCGATGGCGTTGAAGATGTGTTGCCCCCCCAGGCAATGCAGCTTGAACAGATGCGTCGCCGATTGCTGGATCTCTATGGCAGGTGGGGATACGAATATGTGATACCCCCGATGGTTGAGTTCATTGAATCGCTGCTGACAGGTACCGGGCACGATCTTGATTTGAAAACATTCAAGGTTACAGACCTGGTTACCGGCCGGACGATGGGCATCCGGGCGGACATCACACCACAGGCCGCACGAATTGACGCCCATAGCCTCAATAGAGGTGGCATGTCCCGGTTGTGCTATACAGGAACTGTCCTGTATACGCGTCCTGAGAATATGCTGGCCTCCAGAACACCCATTTTTGCAGGTGCTGAATTATTCGGGGATTCCGAAGGTGCTGACCTGGAAATCGTCAGTTTGATGATTGAGTCCCTGCAGGTTCTCGGTATTGAAACCCTGCACATTGAACTGGGGGATGTCGGTATATTCAGGCAGTTGGTTTCCACTGCCGATTTACAGGCCTATCAACAGGAGACGCTGTTTGATCTTGTGCAACGCAAATCGTTAGTTGGATTGTCTGAATGTGTTGCGGAGTACGGCATTGACCCGGGGCTGGCGGAATTGATAAACCGGTTACCTGGATTGTGCGGCAACATCGAGGTACTCGCCAGTGGAAAGGAATTGTTAAAAGGATATCCAGACATCCTTGATCGGCTGGAAAATCTTGTAATGGTCGCCAGGGGACTCCAAAGCCGCTATGCGAATCTCGATCTTCACTTTGATCTTAGTGAGTTGCGCGGTTACAGCTATCATACCGGTATCGTGTTCGCCGCCTATCTCCCCGGTGTGGAACAGGCCGTGGCTAAAGGCGGCCGGTATGATCACGTCGGTGAAGTCTTCGGTCGGTCCCGCAGGGCCACTGGTTTTGATGTACACATCCGGTACCTGCTGGACCATGCGAAGTTGGATGAAACCAAAGTGATGGTTGTCAGTGCGCCAGCGGTTACCGATGACCGCGAAGAACAGCGTTGGAAGAAAGTCAGGCAGCTACGGAAAGACGGGTATACAGTCGTTGAAGGCGCCATGGAACCCGGGACCTGTGATTTCAAGCTTGACTATCAAAACGATCAGTGGGAACTGGTACCTGTTGTGGAGTAAGCATGGGAAAGAACGATCAGTGGGAACTGGTTCCTGTTGTGGAGTAAGCATGGGAAAGAATATTGTCGTTATTGGTACTCATTGGGGTGACGAGGGCAAAGGCAAGGTTGTCGATATTTTGACTGAAAAAGCCGCTGCCGTTGTACGATTTCAGGGAGGGCATAACGCCGGACACACACTGGTCGTTGATGGTAAAAAGACCATTCTGCACCTGGTCCCTTCCGGTATTCTGCATGAGCATGTCGAGTGCCTGATCGGTAACGGCGTTGTCCTGTCGATTCCGGATTTGTTCAATGAAATTGAACAATTGGAGAAGTCCGGTGTTGATGTAAGGGAACGTTTGCTGGTGAGTCCTGGTTGTCCCATTATCCTGCCGCACCATATTTTTCTGGATTTGGCACGAGAGAAAGTACGCGGTAATCGTAAGATCGGGACCACGGGCCGTGGTATAGGCCCTGCATACGAAGACAAGGTTGCTCGTCGAGGCCTGCGGGTAGGGGACCTGTTCAATCCGGAGTACTTTGTAAGTACCCTGGAGGACAACATCGACTATCACAATTTTGTGTTGAAGGAATATTTCCACACCGACCCGGTGAGCCTTCAGCAATCACTGGATGCTTCACTTGCCTTTGCGGACCAATTACATCCAATGGTAGGTGATGTGGTTGAGAAACTGGGATTTCTGCGCAGTAGCAATGCCAATATAGTGTTCGAAGGCGCCCAGGGATCTCTTCTCGATATTGATCAGGGTACCTACCCTTATGTGACATCATCCAACACTACAGCGGGTGCAATCAGCAGTGGGTGTGGTGTGGGTCCGAGGTATCTGGACTATATTCTGGGAATTACCAAAGCCTATACCACACGTGTCGGTTCCGGACCTTTCCCAACGGAATTGTTTGATCGCGTCGGCAGTCATCTTGCTAGAGTGGGTGATGAATTCGGCTCAACAACCGGCCGGTCCCGGCGATGCGGCTGGTTTGACGCCGCAACTTTAAAACGAGTGATTCAGATTAACAGTATTTCAGGATTGTGCATCACCAAACTGGATGTACTGGATGGACTGGAGACGGTATCAATTTGTCGAGAATACCAAACCGGTACCAATGGGGAGGATCTTCCGATCTATGATAAGATACCAGGCTGGCAGGCTTCCACAGTTGGCGCCCGGCAACTGTCGGATTTACCGACAGAGGCCCGGGACTACCTGAAGCTGATCGAAAACGCATGCGGGGTGCCGATTGACTATGTATCTACCGGACCGAAGCGTGAAGATACTATTGAGGTATCAAATCCGTTTTAACGTCAGGCATACGGGTACCTGCATAACTCAATTGGTCGATCATGGTTGATGGATCTGGTGCCGAGGAGAGGACTTGAACCTCCACGGGGTTACCCCCACTAGCACCTGAAGCTAGCGTGTCTACCAATTTCACCACCTCGGCAATGGCGCGCTAGATTACTAGTGTCGTGCATGTTCTGTCAATCGGGACTCCCGTTCTGGAACCTGACTGGCAACTAACCCGGATTTCTCACCAGGTCGCTTGTTGCTATCTGAAACATATTTGCTGTCAATGAGTTATGGTAATCTTCTCACTATGACGCCATTACAGATTGCGCTTGATGCGCCCTCAATTGTCTTTTTCCCGCCAGTGGGCACGTGCTCCCTCAACCGTAGCTACGGCTATGCTTTCGGTCGCAGGCACCCACTGACGGGAAAAATACTGCGTGATCATCGCATCACCTAGTGAGAAATACGGGCTAAGGAGAACAACATGGAGGATCCGGATTTCAGCAGGGAATCAAGACGCTATGAATCGCCCATAGCCAGCCGACATTATATATTGCAGACCATGGCGTCGATTGGCGAACCGGCAGAATTCGAGCGGATATCCAGTGTACTCGGCCTGGATCAGCATTGGCAGCAGGATGCTTTGAGGAAGCGGTTGAGAGCCATGGTCAGGGATGGCCAACTGCTGGTGAATCGCCGTAATGTCTATGCCATTGCCAGTAAGATGGAACTGGTCCGGGGTAGAGTCGAGGGACATGTTGATGGTTACGGTTTTCTGATACCCGATGCCGGGGAAAAAGATATTTTTCTTGGGCATCGCCAGATGCGGGGTGTTTTCCACGGAGATATTGTCCTGGTACGGGTTCGCGGTAAAGACCGCCGGGGCCGTCCGGAAGGAGAGATAGTGGAGGTTCTGGACAGGAAAACCACCCAAATGATGGGCCGGCTTTATTTTGAGAATCGCACCTGGTTTCTGGAAAGCCTCAATAATCGGGTTTGTCAGGAAATACTGGTACTTCCTCATGATCAACTGGTAGAAGGCCGGATAGTGCTGGCGCGAATTGTCGATCAGCCAACCAGACATGGATTGCCGAGTTGTGCCGTAGAGGAAGTGTTGGGAGAACATCTGACACCGGATATGGAAATCAAGATCAGCCTGTCTAATCACAATATTCCAGAAATGTTCAGTGCTGAAGACATGATCGCGGCGGATGCTCTGCCGGAAGAGGTTATCCAGGAAGACAAACTACAACGGGCTGACCTCAGGGATTTATCATTCGTTACCATAGACGGGCCTGATGCCAGAGATTTTGACGATGCGATTTTCTGTGAAGAGCTGAATCGGGGTGGTTGGAAGCTGTATGTCGCTATCGCGGATGTCGCACACTATGTTCGTCAGGATTCGGTGTTGGACCAGACGGCTTTGGAAAGGGGGACATCGGTCTACTTTCCGCAACATGTGGTGCCGATGCTGCCGGGAAAGCTGTCCAATGGATTGTGTTCTCTGAAACCGGATGTTGACCGGCTGGTACTTGTGTGTGAAATGTCAATTTCTGAACACGGCAGTATAGACAGCTATCAGTTCTATGAGGGATTGATCCGGTCTGATGCCAGACTGACCTATGCGCAGGTGGCCTGTGGTGAGACTGGCGGTAGTTGGCAGGATTCCCTGGCTCATGCGGACAAACTTCTCAGTGTCTTGCTGTCTGTGCGTGCACAGCGTGGTGCACTGGATTTTGATTCAACGGAACTTGCCTTCGCCTTCGATAGTACGGGTGCTGTTGAGTCAATATCACGTCAATTCCGTAACCGTGCACATCATCTGATAGAGGAGTGCATGTTATGCGCCAATGTCTGTGCAGCCAGATTCATGGACAGTCTCGGGATAGCAGGACTGTACCGTGTGCACAGGCGACCAGAGTCAGAGAAGACCGATTATCTGAGGATTTATCTCAACTCGGTTGGTATCAGTTTGCCGGAAGGAATACCGACACCATCGGATTTCCAGCATGCACTGAATATCCTGCGCAGCAAACCCAATGGACATATTCTTCAGATTGCGGTGTTGCGTGCGCTTTCACAGGCGGTTTACCAGGTGAAGAATGAGGGCCACTTTGGGCTTGATTACCCGATGTACACACACTTTACTTCGCCTATCAGACGCTACCCGGATCTTCTGACACATCGGCTGATCAAGTCCGTAATCCACAGCCGGAAGAAAACAGACCTGGTCCGCCGGTTTGGTGCACGCAGCAAGCCGGAATATGACTATGAACCGGATAGACTGCATGCATTGGGTAATCAATGCTCCCGAACAGAGCGCCGTGCAGAAACAGCGGTTTATGAAATTCTTGAGTGGATGAAGTGCGAATACATGGATGGCAAGGTCGGTGATATCGAACCGGGTGTGATTATCGGCGTTACAGGCTTCGGATTTTTTATAGAGCTGTCCGACGTTCTGATTGAGGGTCTGGTACATGTGAGTACACTGATTGATGACTACTATCATTTCGACCAGGGTGAACAGCGTCTGGTAGGAGAAAAAAATGGATTGGTTTTTGGCATAGGGGATAACGTCTCGGTTCAGGTGGCACGGGTATCGGTTGACGAGCGGAAAATCGATTTTGAACTGATCTCGCACGATCCTCTCGAACACAGACCGCGTACTTCTTCGGGAAAGACCATTACAAGAAAGGGTCGATCTGTCGAATCAGGCATTCAGCGAAACAAAAAATCCAGCCGGCGCAGGCATAGATCTCAGGCATCATGAAGGACTTTATTTACGGAATCCATGCCACGAGAATATACCTGTCCACGGCCACGGCTACACCGCAGCGATTACTCCTGAAAAGTGGCAATCTGGGTCCCAGGTTAAGGGAGATTCGGGATCGTGTCGAGATGATGGGCTGTCCGGTAGAATATCTTTCACGTGCCGCCCTGGATGAAATCACTCCCGGGAAACATCAGGGCGTGATGCTTTACACGACGTCTCCGATAGAAGCAGTATCTCTGGATGTACTGCTTGCGAAGGAGGTTGACCGGGACAATCCAAGGCGTCTTTTCCTGATTCTGGATGGCGTCAAAGACCCTCATAATCTGGGGGCATGTTTGCGTAGCGCTGCGACCATGGGCGTTGACGCGGTCATTGCACCGCGCAGTAACAGTGCGCCGTTAAGCGTCACCGCCATAAAAACCGCATGCGGTGGGGCAAACCTCGTACCGTATCTCCAGGTTTCGAACCTGGCACGGACCCTGGAACAGATGAAGTCATCGGGCTGTTGGATCCTGGGTACAACCCTGGATGCGGAGAGGCCATTGAGCAGTTTCGATCTGACCGGCGATCTGGTGCTGGTTATGGGTTCCGAGGACGGTGGCTTGCGACGCAATACCCGCGAGCACTGCGACTATCTTGTAAAAATACCAATGGTCAATGACATCCTGGGATTCAATGTCTCCGTGGCAGCAGGCATCAGTTTATATGAAGTACAGCAACAACGCGGAAAAAAGGGGTGATGGTCAGATCACTTGCAATGTGGAATCCGATTCTCTACAATCCGCGGCTTCCTTAACCCTCCTTGCTGCACCGGGAAATCCCGGGTAGCATCAACCGAAAGGAGTTGTCGATGAGACACTATGAGATTGTCCTCCTGGTACATCCTGATCAATCTGAACAGGTACCAGGGATGATTGAACGCTATACCAACCTTATCAAGCAAGGGGGCGGTACAATTCACCGCACCGAAGACTGGGGCAGGCGTCAACTTGCTTACCCTATCAGCAAAATTCACAAGGCTCACTACATCCTGTTCAACATTGAATGCAACAAGGATGTGCTGGAAGAAATCAACACAGCGTTTCGATTCAATGATGCTGTGCTGCGTAATTTGATTATGGGTTGCAAAGAGGCCATTACTGAAGAGTCGCCAATCATGAAGATTGAAAACGCGAGTCGGGCAGAGACAGCCCCGCGATTGAATGAAAGAGTGGTGTTGCAAGCACCGGCGGAAAGCAGTGAGCCGGACGACGCCACTGCCATAGCAGGAGAATAGGATATGCCACGTTTCTATCGTCGCCGAAAATTTTGTCGTTTCACCGCCGAGGGTGTGAAGGAAATAGACTACAAGGATCTGGAAACGCTCGATGAGTATATTTCAGAAACCGGCAAGATCGTGCCGAGTCGTATTACCGGTACTAAAGCCCGCTATCAGCGCCAGCTTGCCAGGGCGGTTAAAAGGGCAAGATACCTCGCGCTGTTGCCTTATACTGACGCCCATAAATAGGTGAATTGGCGTTACTCGCCGGACTGACACTTCATGAAAGCCTTAGCGGAATTTGTCATGCGTGGTCGTGTTCACGCCATTGGTGCGAGCATGGTCTGTGCATCTCTGCCGATACTCTACTGGTTGAGTACGTCGATCGTCAGTCTTGTTGTTTTGCACAGGGGAGGTGTTGAAGGTTCACTGGTACTCCTCTGGGCATTGCTGCCAATGGGTGTTGTTATTTATCTGACTGGTGGTGCTCCAACCCCTGTTATTGCTTTATTTGGTACGGTTGGTCTGGCCTATGTGTTGCGAGTAACGATGTCTTGGGAAATCACTCTGGTTTTGGCAGTGGTCTTTTCCGCTATCGGCATTCTGATATTCGAATCTACCTCTACTGAAAGGTTAAAGTCGATAGTAGAATGGTACTTGGAATTTACACAACAGGATTCCACAGAGCAGTCTTTTGAGACAGTCCGGAAGGTCATACTTGCAGTCTTTGCGATGGGTCAGGCCTTTGCAATGCTGGCTTTCCTGATGCTGGCAAGGTGGTGGCAGAGTCAATTATACAATCCGGGTGGTTTCCAGAAAGAATTCCACCAGTTGCGTATCACCTGGGGGTTCAGCACCGGGATTGTCCTGCTACTCGTGATATGTTACGTTTTCAACGATTCGCTGGGGCAATGGATGCTGCTGCTGACGGTACCCTTGCTGTTGTCAGGGTTGGGAATGGTGCATTGGCTGATTGGTTACAGGAAGATGTCCGTCCGCTGGCTCATTATTTTTTATTTTCTGTTATTGGTGTTCTCCAATTTTTTCTATCCTCTGGTGGTGTCACTGGCGTTGATAGACAGTTACCTGGATGTTCGAAAACGAATTCAAACCACAAAGGTGTAAAATCATGCAAGTCATTCTTCTGGAGCAAATTGCAAATCTGGGTAATCCCGGAGCCCAGGTATCTGTCAAATCGGGATATGGTCGAAACTACCTCATCCCGCAACATAAGGCAGTTCCCGCAAGTGCTGAGAATATAGAGAAATACAGGGCAATGCTGGAAGAATTACAGCGCCAGGCTGCAGGCAAGAAAGCCGAAGCACTGGAGCGGGCCGGAAAGATCAATGCTTTAAACATTGGTATGGCGGTTAAAGCGGGTGAAGAAGGCAAGTTGTTCGGCTCTGTTACGGTGCGGGATATTGCTGATGCAGTGACCGCCCGCGGGGTCCAACTGGACAGAAGCGAAGTACGTCTTCCGGATGGACCCATTCGCGAAATTGGTGATTATGAAGTGGTTGTACATCTGCATAGTGAAGTCAATGCAGCCGTCAGGGTGTCCCTGGTCGCCGAGACATGATTACTGTATTCTGAAATTTTCTCCCATTATATATTTTCAATTCAGCCGGGATGATTTAGGCTAGATCTATGTGAGATCCATATAGGAAGCATGAGTTTATTCCTTGGCAATCGTGTCTGAAAACACTACAGAAACACTACTGAAAATTCCGCCTCATTCTATTGGAGCAGAGCGATCCGTTCTTGGTGGTTTGATGCTGGATGAATCAGCCTGGGATAATATTGCCGGGGTAATCGCCGCAGATGATTTTTATCGAAGCGACCATCGGACCATATTCCGTTGTATAGAATCGCTTGTTGAAAAGAATCAACCGCTGGATGTCATTACCATTTCAGATGCCCTGGACCATGTTAATGCTCTGGAGACCATTGGTGGTGTGGCTTACATATCCGACCTGGCCGAAAATACACCAACAGCATCCAATATCCAGGCATACGCGAAAACAGTTCAGGAACGCGCCACCATCCGGAAACTTATTCTGGCAGGTCAGGAAATTGCCGATAGCGGTTTCAATCCAGCGGGAAGGGACAGTGCAACGCTGATCAATGAAGCGGAATCAAGAGTGTTCAGAATCGGTGACGAGAAACCCAGCAGTGGAGGTCCAGAGGCCGTTCGACCGCTGCTGGCAAAAGCCATATCCAGAATTGAAGAACTGTATGATACCAAAGGAGCGTTGACGGGTATCAGCACCGGGTTTAAGGACCTGGACGCAATTACCTCAGGATTACAGGCGGCTGACCTGGTGGTCGTCGCCGGCAGACCGTCCATGGGCAAGACCTCTCTGATGATGAACATGGCCGAGAGTGCGGCTATATCCGAGAAAATGCCAGTACTGGTGTTCAGTATGGAAATGCCTGCAGATTCGTTGATTCTCAGAATGTTGTCATCCCTGGGAAGAATTAATCAGAGTAGGATCCGTACTGGTCAGTTGTATGATGATGACTGGCCTAATTTGACTTCTGCTGTCAGTTTTCTGAACGATTGCAAACTTTTCGTGGATGACACTGCCGCACTGACCCCCAATGATATTCGTGCCAGAACCCGTCGGATCGCCCGGGAACATGGTCAATTGGGTTTGATACTGGTGGATTACCTGCAATTGATGCAAGTTCCCGGCACCGTGGAAAATCGTGCGGGAGAGATCTCGGAAATCTCACGGTCTTTGAAAGCCATAGCCAAGGAATTCAATTGTCCACTGGTTGCCGGTTCCCAGCTTAACCGGAGTCTGGAGCAACGTCCGGATAAACGTCCCATCATGTCCGACCTCAGGGAATCGGGTGCTATCGAACAGGATGCTGATGTCATTATGGGTATCTACCGGGATGAGGTATATAACGATGAAACAGAACATAAAGGGGTTGCGGAAATCATCATCCTCAAACAACGCAATGGTCCGATAGGCAGGAAGAAACTAACGTTCCTGGGGGAATTTACGAGGTTTGACGATATGGCCCAGGAATATGATTACCAGGATTCCGAGCAGTCAGCCCCGAAGGATCTTGATGGCCGACACTGACTGGTTGGGACCGGAAAGTAACTCGCATAAAGAGAAGTCCCCGGACAATAACCAGATAAACGGAAGCGGAATGTCGGCAGTGCTGGCAAATCAATCAGATGTTTATCAGGACTCCATTCAGGCAGGAATTGACGACGGCGCCCATGCGGTTATTGATCTGGATGCGGCAGCCTTCAATCTTTCTGTGGTAAGAGCCATGGCTCCTGACAGCAAAGTAATGGCCGTTGTGAAAGCAAACGCATATGGTCACGGTGCTATCGAAATAGCCAGAACGCTCGCCCATGCGGATGGTTTTGGTGTTGCCAGGATTGCAGAAGCACGACAATTGCGGGATGCAGGTATTGTCAATTCCATCACGTTGCTGGAGGGGTTTACTGATCAGCATCAGTTGATGACAATCATTGAAATAATGGCAGATGTGGTTGTCCATTCGATAGCCCAGGTAGATTTACTGAAGCGAACCGGATTCTCCGGAAATATCTGGGTCAAAGTAACAACAGGGATGAATCGGCTTGGGTTCCCCCTGGACATGTTACCGCGGGTACTGCATGAATTGCGGAAGTACAAAGTACTGGGAATCATGACCCACCTGGCGAACGCGGACATGGATACCAGTGCCACTCATCGGCAAATCGAATTGTTTTACAAGGGAGTTTCCGAATTCGGCCTGCCGGTTTCGATTGCAAATTCGGCCGGGATTATCAGGCACCCTGAGACCAGGACGGATTGGGTACGCCCCGGTCTCATGCTGTATGGCGTTTCTCCTTTCCCGGGACAGCAGTCTGTAGACCTGAAGACAGTGATGACGCTGAACGCACCTGTGATCGCCATCAACCATGTCAAGGCTGGCGAATCAGTGGGTTATGGAAGCAGGTGGACAGCTCCTGTGGACTGTCGTGTTGCGGTACTGGCTATTGGTTATGCCGATGGATATCCATGGGGAACCGGGAACCCGCGTTGTGTTCTGCTGGGCGGTCAACGTCGTCAGATTGTCGGACGTATATCTATGGATATGACCTGTATTGTGCTTGAAGATGAGGATGACATACAGTTAAGTGAACGGGCAATTCTCTGGGGGAATCGATTACCAGTTGAGGAAGTCGCTCTGGCGTCGGGATCAATTGCCTACACATTACTGTGTCAGATTGGTCATCGCGTCACCCGTGTATATGTGGGTGATTCTGAAGACGCGGCGAAATAAGCAATGGCCAGGAGCAAAACAGTTTTCGTCTGCAGTGATTGTGGAACCGACTACCCTAAATGGCAGGGACAGTGCAATCATTGCGGAACCTGGAATACATTGAGCCAGGTGGTTGTCGGTAATGAATCCCGGCGAAGAGGATATGCGGATGAAACTGCGACCCTGCGGGTTCTCGGAGATGTAGCCATTGAAGAACAGTCTCGTCTGTCGACCGGGTTGACTGAATTTGATCGTGTACTGGGTGGTGGTCTGGTCCCCGGGTCCGCAGTGCTCATCAGTGGTAATCCGGGGGCAGGGAAAAGTACTTTGCTGCTGCAGGTAATCTGTCGAGTTGCCGGGAATGAGTCAACGCTCTATGTGACCGGGGAAGAAAGTCTGGCACAGGTTGCCATGCGTGCTCGTCGTCTGGGATTACCGCAGGATAAAGTTCAGGTCATGGCGGAAACCAATGTTGAACACATTGTGGAAACATGGCGCGGTTGCAGCCCTCGACTCTGTGTGATCGATTCGATTCAGGCAATGTATACCGAGTCTATAGAGTCTGCTCCGGGCAGTGTAGGTCAGGTACGGGAGTCCGCGGCCGCATTGATCCGCCAGGCAAAAACCAGTGACACGGTACTCATCCTGGTGGGACACGTCACCAAGGAAGGCAGTCTTGCGGGACCTCGTGTACTGGAGCATATGATCGATACCTTCATCATGATTGATGGTGTAGCGGACAATCGCTTCCGTACGCTGAGGAGTAGCAAGAATCGATTTGGTGCGGTGAATGAAGTGGGAATCTTTGCTATGACCGGGCGCGGTATGATCGAAGTCACCAACCCATCGGCAATATTTCTGTCCCGTTCACAGGAAGTCTCCCCGGGCAGCGTCGTGATGGTGGTTTGGGAAGGAAGCAGACCATTACTGGTGGAAGCACAGGCCCTGGTGGATGATTCGGTTCCAGGTAATCCACGGCGGGTTAGCGTTGGGTTTGAACAGAATCGTCTGGCCATGTTGCTGGCAATATTACATCGTCACGGTGGGTTGCAGGTTGGTGACAAGGATGTTTTTGTCAATGCCGTCGGTGGCATCCGGGTAGAAGAAACCAGTAGTGACCTGGCGCTGTTGCTGGCAATCATGTCCAGCTTTCGGGACAGACCCTTACCACAACATCTGGTCTGTTTTGGTGAAGTAGGGCTATCCGGGGAGATTCGACCTGTTCCCAATGGTCTTGAAAGACTGAACGAAGCAGCAAAACATGGTTTTAAGAAAGCGATTGTTCCGGTTGCCAATGCACCCAGGAAACCTTTACAGGGAATAGAGGTAGTGGGTGTTTCCAAACTTAGTCATGCACTGGCAGTGATAGACACATAATAAAACAGGAAAGCCCGACCTGATGTCGGGCTTTCTTATTTTGATTCAATTATTGGAGGGTCCTGCTGCTAGAAGGCCCAACCGATGCCGGCGCGGACAGAAGTTTCACCAGAACTGGAAGAGGCGCCTGCATTGATGTAGATGTTATTATCTGCACCCACTCTTCCGGACAAACCGACTGCAACTGCTGATTCGCCATCATGGTTGCCGACGCCAATACCCAGGAAGAAACTTCCATCACCTGGAACTACGTTGGGTACAGCTGTCATCGCAGCGGCCATGGCGGCAACCTTACTGACACGTTCATCCACCAGATTGATTTCATTCGCATTGATTAAAATGCTGTTGGCATTCGACATAATCTGAGTCAGATTCGACGAGATGCGGCTTGAGTTCGATATGATGTTGCCGATGTTCGTATTAACGTTTCTAAGGTTTGTAGCGATACCGCGCGCATTCATGGCGATATCACCGTCGTTCGCCACGATGGCAGCAGCATTCATGGCGATATCAGCATCGTTTGCCATGATGGCTGTAGTATTGTCGGCGATATCAGCATCGTTTGCCATGATGGCTGTAGTATTGTCCGGCGATATCAGCATCGTTTGCCATGATGGCTGTAATATTGCCGGCGATGTCAGCATCGTTAGCCTATTGATGGCTGTAGTATTGCCGGCGATATCAGCATCGTTCGCCTCGATGGCTGTAGTATTGCCGTCGATATCAGCATCGTTTGCCATGATGGCTGTAGTATTGCCGGCGATATCAGCATCGTTAGCCTCGATGGCTGTAGTATTGCCAGCGATATCACCGTCGTTTGCCATGATGGCTGTAGTATTGCCAGCGATATCACCGTCGTTTGCCCCGATGGCCGCAGTGTTGTCGGCGATATCAGCATCGTTCGCCTCGATAGCCATTGTATTAACGTCGATGGCCGTTTTATTGGCAGCATCGCCATTTGTAATGGCCATTGTATTAGCGTCGATGGCCGTTTTATTGGCAGCATCGCCATTTGTAATGGCCATTGTATTAGCGTCGATGGCCGTTTTATTGGCAGCATCACCATCTGTAATGGCCATTGTATTGGCGTCGATGGCCGTTTTATTGGCAGCATCACCATCTGTAATGGCCATTGTATTGGCGTCGATGTCCGCTTTAAGATTTGCAGGAGCGCCATCCCTAATGGCCTGTGTATTGGCGTCGATGAGCGTTTTATTGGCAGCATCACCATCTGTAATGGCCATTGTATTAGCGTCGATGGCCGTTTTATTGGCAGCATCGCCATCTGTAATGGCCATTGTATTAGTGTCGATGGCCGTTTTATTGGCAGCATCGCCATCTGTAATGGCCATTGTATTAGCGTCGATGGCCGTTTTATTGGCAGCATCGCCATCTGTAATGGCCATTGTATTAGCGTCGATGGCCGTTTTATTGGCAGCATCGCCATTTGTAATGGCCATTGTATTAGCGTCGATGGCCGCTTTTCTCCCAGCATCGCTATCCGTATCACGTACTTCGGCATTAGGATTACATAAGGGGTTATCATCTTCCTGGGGTACGCAACCTTGCGCCTGGACAGTCACAGTACCCAGACTTAACACCATACCCAAGAGCATGGCAAGAATGTAACGTACTGCATTTGGATTGGTTACTTGTTGTTCAATCATTACTAAAACTCCTTTAAATCAGGTTCTTAAAAAAATACGCCACGAGTTTTGCACTAATTTATTTGGAGTACAAGTGGATTTTAAGAATCTGTCAACGCAAGGTTAAAATGTCCCCTTTTCTCCAAAGTTAAAATGTCCCCTTTTGGTCTTCCCGAGTCTTGTGCTCCCAACACCCGTCCGAACACCCGAGATGCCTGGACCGGCCTTGGGCGTAGTAAAGTGGACCCCATTTTAAGGACAGTGGGTTAAGATAAACCCACTGACTGGCAATGGTGTATTACATGAATAGAAATCGTTACAAACAAGAGTTCAAGGCAAAGGTGGCCCTGGCGGCAGTCAAAGGCGACAAGACCGTCAATGAATTGGCGCCGGAATACGACATTCACCCGACTCAGATCAACCAATGGAAACGACAGGCACTGGGGGTCACTGCCGGAGGTGTTTGGTAGCAAGAAACCGCACGAGGCGGCGGCACAGGAGGCCGAACGCGACCGGCTCTACCAGCAGATCGGCAAGCTCCAAGTGGAGGTAGACTGGTTGAAAAAAAAGACAGGACATCTCGATTGACTGTGGACGAGAAGCGCACCTGTATCGACCCGGTACACCAGCAGTTGAGCATCATGCGTCATCTGGTCTGTTTTGGTGAAGTAGGGCTATCCGGGGAGATTCGACCTGTTCCCAATGGTCTTGAAAGACTGAACGAAGCAGCAAAACATGGTTTTAAGAAAGCGATTGTTCCGGCTGCCAATGCACCCAGGAAACCTTTACAGGGAATAGGGGTAGTGGGTGTTTCCAAACTTAGTCATGCACTGGCAGTGATAGACACATAATAAAATAAGAAAGCCCGACCTGATGTCTGGCTTTCTTATTTTGATTCAATTATTGGAGGGTCCTGCTGCTAGAAGGCCCAACCGATGCCGGCGCGGACAGAAGTTTCACCAGAGCTGGAAGAGGCGCCTGCATTGATATAGATGTTATTATCTGCACCCACTCTTCCGGACAAACCGACTGCAACTGCTGATTCGCCATCATGGTTGCCGACGCCAATACCCAGGAAGAAACTTCCATCACCAGGCACGACGTTGGGTACAGCCGTCATTGCGGCGGCCATGGCGGCAACCTTACTAACACGTTCGTCCACCATATTGATTTCATTCGCATTGATTAAAATGCTGTTGGCATTCGACATAATCTGAGTCAGATTCGACGAGATGCGACTGGAGTTCGATATGATGTTGCCGATGTTCGTATTAACGTTTCTAAGGTTTGTAGCGATACCGCGCGCATTCATGGCGATATCACCGTCGTTCGCCACGATGGCAGCAGCATTCATGGCGATATCAGCATCGTTTGCCATGATGGCTGTAGTATTGTCGGCGATATCAGCATCGTTTGCCATGATGGCTGTAGTATTGCCGGCGATGTCAGCATCGTTTGCCATGATGGCTGTAGTATTGCCGGCGATATCACCGTCGTTTGCCATGATGGCTGTAGTATTGCCGGCGATATCAGCATCGTTAGCCTCGATGGCTGTAGTATTGCCGGCGATATCACCGTCGTTTGCCATGATGGCTGTAGTATTGCCAGCGATATCACCGTCGTTTGCCATGATGGCTGTAGTATTGCCAGCGATATCACCGTCGTTTGCCCCGATGGCCGCAGTATTGTCGGCGATATCACCATCGTTTGCCATGATGGCTGTAGTATTGCCAGCGATATCACCATCGTTTGCCATGATGGCCGTAGTATTGCCAGCGATATCACCATCGTTTGCCTCGATGGCTGTAGTATTGCCAGCGATATCACCGTCGTTGGCAGCATGCCATGATGGCTGTAGTATTGCCAGCGATATCACCGTCGTTTGCCATGATGGCTGTAGTATTGCCAGCGATATCACCATCGTTTGCCATTGATGGCGTGTGGCCGTATTGGCAGCGATATCACCATCGTTTGCCATGATGGCCGCAGTATTCTTGTCGATATCATCCCCCAGATCACGTACTGCGGCGTTAGGATTACATAAGGGGTCATCATCATCCTGGGATACGCAACCTTGCGCCTGGACAGTCACAGTACCCAGACTTAACACCATACCCAAGAGCATGGCAATAATGTAACGTACTGCATTTGGGTTGGTTACTTGTTGTTCAATCATTACTAAAACTCCTTTAAATCAGGTTCTTTAAAAAAATACGCCACGAGTTTTGCACTAATTTATCTAGAGTACAAGTGGATTTTAAGAATCTGTCAACGCAAGGTTAAAATGTCCCCTTTTCTCCAAAGTTAAAATGTCCCCTTTTGGTCTTCCCGAGTCTTGTGCTCCCAACACCCGTCCGAACACCCGAGATGCCTGGACCGGCCTTGGGCGTAGTAAAGTGGACCCCATTTTAAGGACAGTGGGTTAAGATAAACCCACTGACTGGCAATGGTGTATTACATGAATAGAAATCGTTACAAGCAAGAGTTCAAGGCAAAGGTGGCCCTGGCGGCAGTCAAAGGCGACAAGACCGTCAATGAATTGGCGCCGGAATACGACATTCACCCGACTCAGATCAACCAATGGAAACGACAGGCACTGGGGGTCACTGCCGGAGGTGTTTGGTAGCAAGAAACCGCGCGAGGCGGCGGCACAGGAGGCCGAACGCGACCGGCTCTACCAGCAGATCGGCAAGCTCCAAGTGGAGGTAGACTGGTTGAAAAAAAAGACAGGACATCTCGATTGACTGTGGACGAGAAGCGCGCCTGTATCGACCCGGTACACCAGCAGTTGAGCATCATGCGTCAATGTGAGTTGATCGGTCTGCCGCGAGCCCGCTATTACCGTACCGGCAGCGGCCGGGAAACTGCAGAGAATTGGGCACTGATGAACCTGATCGACGAGGAGTACACGTGCCACCCGTTCTACGGCAGCCGCAAGATGCGCGATTACCGGCACCCGGCCACAAGACCTACCCCTATCTGCTTCGGCATCTGGAGATCACGGAGCAAAACCAGGTTTGGTGCTCAGACTTTACCTATTGTCGGCTGCCAATGCACCCAGGAAACCTTTACAGGGAATAGGGGTAGTGGGTGTTTCCAAACTTAGTCATGCACTGGCAGTGATAGACACATAATAAAATAAGAAAGCCCGACCTGATGTCTGGCTTTCTTATTTTGATTCAATTATTGGAGGGTCCTGCTGCTAGAAGGCCCAACCGATGCCGGCGCGGACAGAAGTTTCACCAGAGCTGGAAGAGGCGCCTGCATTGATATAGATGTTATTATCCGCACCCACTCTTCCGGACAAACCGACTGCAACTGCTGATTCGCCATCATGGTTGCCGACGCCAATACCCAGGAAGAAACTTCCATCACCAGGCACGACGTTGGGTACAGCCGTCATTGCGGCGGCCATGGCGGCAACCTTACTAACACGTTCGTCCACCATATTGATTTCATTCGCATTGATTAAAATGCTGTTGGCATTCGACATAATCTGAGTCAGATTCGACGAGATGCGACTGGAGTTCGATATGATGTTGCCGATGTTCGTATTAACGTTTCTAAGGTTTGTAGCGATACCGCGCGCATTCATGGTGATTTCACCGTCTTTCGCCACGATGGCAGCAGCATTCATGGCGATATCAGCATCGTTCGCCTCAATGGCCATTTTATTGGCGCCGATGTCCATTTTATTGTCAGCGATGTCCAATTTATTGGCGCCGATGTCCATTTTATTGTCAGCGATGTCCAATTTATTGGCGCCGATGTCCATTTTATTGTCAGCGATGTCCAATTTATTGGCGCCGATGTCCATTTTATTGTCAGCGATGTCCATTATACCTTTTGCGACTGCAGCTTTACCTTCAGCGATATCAGCTAGCCCTTTTGCAATTAAAGTATCGTTTGCCTCAATGGCCATTTTATTGGCGCCGATGTCCATTTTATTGTCAGCGATGTCCATTATACCTTTTGCGACTGCAGCTTTACCTTCAGCGATATCAGCTAGCCCTTTTGCAATTAAAGTATCGTTTGCCTCAATGGCCAATTTATTGGCGCCGATGTCCATTTTATTGTCAGCGATGTCCATTATACCTTTTGCGACTGCAGCTTTACCTTCAGCGATATCAGCTAGCCCTTTTGCAATTAAAGTATCGTTTGCCTCGATAGCCATTGTATTAGCGTCGATGTCAGCATCGTTTGCCTCGATGGCCTCGATGGTCGCAGTATTGCTGGCGATATAAGCATCGTTTGCCTGGATAGCCTCGATGGCCGCAGTATTGCTGGCGATATCAGCATCTATTGCCCCGATGGCCGCAGTATTGTCAGCGATATCAGCATCGTTTGCCTCGATGGCCGCAGTATTGCCGGTGATATCAGCATCTCTTGCCTCGATGGCCGCAGTATTGTCAGCGATATCAGCATCGTTTGCCTCGATGGCCGCAGTATTGCCGGTGATATCAGCATCGTTTGCCTCGATGGCCGCAGTATTGCCGGTGATATCAGCATCGTTTGCCTCGATGGCCGCAGTATTGCCGGCGATATCAGCATCGTTTGCCTCGATGGCCGCAGTATTGCCGGCGATATCAGCATCGTTTGCCTCGATGGCCGCAGTATTGCCGGCGATATCAGCATCGTTTGCCTCGATGGCCGCAGTATTGCCGGCGATATCAACATCGTTTGCCTCGATGGCCGCAGTATTGCCGGCGATATCAGCATCGTTTGCCTCGATGGCCGCAGTATTGCCGGCGATATCAGCATCGTTTGCCTCGATGGCCGCAGTATTGCCGGCGATATCAGCATCGTTTGCCTCGATGGCCGCAGTATTGCCGGCGATATCAGCATCGTTTGCCTCGATGGCCGCAGTATTGCCGGCGATATCAGCATCGTTTGCCCCGATGGCCTCAGTATTTCTGGCGATATCAGCATCGTTTGCCTCGATGGCCGCAGTATTGCCGGCGATATCAGCATCTCTTGCCCCGATGGCCTCAGTATTTCTGGCGATATCAGCATCGTTTGCCTCGATGGCCGCAGTATTGCCGGCGATATCAGCATCTCTTGCCCCGATGGCCTCAGTATTTCTGGCGATATCAGCATCGTTTGCCTCGATGGCCGCAGTATTGCCGGCGATATCAGCATCTCTTGCCCCGATGGCCGCAGTATTGTCGGCGATATCAGCATCGTTTGCCTCGATGGCCGCAGTATTGTCGGCGATTTCATCCCCCAGATCACGTACTACGGCATTAGGATTACATAAGGGGTCATCATCATCCTGGGATACGCAACTTTGCGCCTGGACAGTCACAGTACCCAGACTTAACACCATACCCAAGAGCATGGCAAGAATGTAACGTACTGCATTTGGGTTGGTTACTTGTTGTTCAATCATTACTAAAACTCCTTTAAATCAGGTTCTTAAAAAAATACGCCACGAGTTTTGCACTAATTTATTTGGAGTACAAGTGGATTTTAAGAATTTGTCAACGCAAAGTTAAAATGTCCCCTTTTGGTCTTCCCGAGTCTTGTGCTCCTAACACCCGTCCGAACACCCGAGATGCCTGGACCGGCGTCGACGATCAGCCGTGAGGTTCGTCGAAACAGTGGCCAGCGTGGTTATCGCCACCACCAGGCACATGGCTTCGCGGTGGCACGACGCCGAGAAGCATCGTCGCGACCGCGCAAGATGACAGCAGCACTGTGGGCGGTGGTTGAGGAGAAACTGGGCTTGCAGTGGAGTCCGGAGCAGATTGCCGGTCGTCTTCGGGGTAAGAAGCGCAATCGGCGCGGTCGGGGCCGCGATCAGGCGGTGCCTGATGCCTGTACTGGCGCTGGTACATACCATCACGGCTGACAACGGCAAGGAGTTTGCTGGCCATCAATTGCTAGCCAAGACGTTGTCGGCCCTGTTCTTCTTTGCCACGCCATATCATTCTTGGGAGCGCGGGCTGAACGAACACACCAACGGCCTTGTCCGTCAGTATTTCCCGAAGTCGACGGATTTCAAGACGCTCGATCCCGCAGAGGTCAAGCGGGTACAGGAGTTGCTCAATAACCGGCCACGCCCACAAGACAGCGCAAGCTGTCGCTTGCTTTTGGTGCTGGGGTACCGCACACCGGCCGAGGTTTTCCGCCGGGCGCTGGACGCCCTCGAGGACCCTGAGGGTGTGGGTGCCGGCACCCGTTCCCGAATCGGCGCTGGCTGAGTGCGGTGCCGGTGCCGTCTCGTCAAGCACGAAGAGGGCAACGGGATATACCCCCCAGGACCAAGTCGCGGTACCTTCGGGGCACACGACAGGATAGGTGTGTCCGCGTGACGTAACCGACCCTGTTTCGGCGCACTACTGACGACGATTTCCCGCCCAGGGCGACACTTTTCTGTGATCGGGCTACGCCCTCACACCAAAAAGTGTCGCCCAGGGCTGGTCTGGATGCTACTGTATGTGTCAGTGAGAGGGCAATTGCCGCCCTGACCCGTGTTGCACTTCGGAGTGGAAACGGCGGGATTTATAATCGATGAAAGCTGATTAATTATTTCTCTGGCACAATTAACCCTATAAAAACAGGTAAAATCCAATGGTTCCATGAGTGAGGTTCAATTGTGCATTGTCCATTTTGCAGTGACCATGAGACAAAAGTAATCGATTCGAGGCTGGTTGCCGAAGGCGACCAGGTGCGGCGGCGCCGTGAATGTTTGAATTGTGGCGAGAGGTTCACCACGTTTGAATCTGCGGAACTGGTGCTGCCGAGAGTCATCAAGAACAATGGTAACCGCCAACCCTTTGATGAGGACAAGCTGAGAAACGGTTTGTTGCGAGCTCTGGAAAAGCGACCGGTAAGCCTTGAACTCATTGATTCCACCATCAATCGTATTAAACATCAGTTGCGTGAAACAGGTGAACGTGAGATCAGGACACGGGTCGTCGGCGAACTCGTCATGCAGGCACTTCGCGAATTGGATGATGTCGCCTATGTCAGGTTTGCATCTGTGTATCGAAGTTTTCAGGATGTTGAGGAATTCAAGAAAGAAATAGATCGGTTGGGCAAGGCGCAACCGCGAAAAAACCTCTTCCGTAAGCAGACATGAACGATCAGACCTACCTCGCCCGGGCCCTCCGGCTGGCGGAGAAAGGAATCTATACGACGCATCCCAATCCGAGAGTGGGATGTGTGTTGGTCAGGGGCGGCAGGATCGTTGGTGAGGGGTACCATCTGAAGGCCGGCGACGAACATGCCGAGGCTATGGCTCTGCGCAATGCGGGTGTCTCTGCCCGCGGTGCTACTGCCTATGTGACATTGGAACCATGCAGTTTCCAGGCCAGGACGCCATCCTGTGCACGTGCACTGGTTGAGGCAGGTGTCGAACGCGTGGTGGCAGCTATGGAGGACCCTGATCCTGAAAACTCGGGTGCGGGATTCAGAATACTTAACGATGCCGGTATTGAAGTTGTGACACCAATGCTTGCGTCATCGGCTAAGCGACTCAATCCCGGCCATATAAAAAGACATGAGTCCGGCATTCCGTTTGTACGCTTGAAACTCGCCATGACACTTGATGGGAAAACGGCGCTGGCCAATGGTGAAAGCCGGTGGATCACTGGTGTGGATGCGCGCAGAGATGTGCAGAGATTGAGAGCGCAAAGTTCGGCTATTGTGACAGGTGTCCAAACCATCGTTGATGATGATCCTCGTATGAACGTGAGAGCGACAGAACTGGACCATGAGCATGCCCAACTTGCGGCGGTTGTTCAGAGAAAGCTCTATGTGCTGGATTCCCATTGTCGAATCCCGACTGGGTCAGTGGTTCTGTCTGATCCGAATACGGTGATTGTCTGTACCCGTCCGCCGGAGAACAAATATCCGGCGCCAGTCGAAATCATTGATTCGGGAGAAGATGGACGAGTCGACCTCAGGGTGTTTCTGGCCTTTCTGGGCGCATCTGATTGTAATGAAGTATTGTTTGAGTGTGGTGCAACCCTGGCCGGAGCACTGGTTCAGCAAGGATTGTGCGACGAAATTGTGATCTATGTGGCGCCTTATTTTATGGGAAATGATGCCCGGTCATTACTGAATCTTCCTGAAATTGGTAAGATGGTTAATCTTCATCATCTCGAAATAGCAGACATACGAATGGTGGGGCGGGATTTTCGCCTGACGGTAAGGCCCGATTCCTGATGATCTCAAAAACGGAACATGACAGATGACAAAGATAATTGAGGGTAACTATTCTCTCAAATGGGAACTTGACAGATGACAAAGATAATTGAGGGTAACTACTCTGCCAATACGGGAAGGTTCACCATCGTAGCGGCTCGATTCAATGAGTTTATTGTGAATAGTTTGCTGGAAGGAGCAATTGACACGCTGAAGCGTCTCGGTGTTGCCGACGCCAATATTACTGTGGTCAAAGTACCTGGGGCGTTTGAATTACCGTTAACTGTTCGCAGAATTGCCCAAAAGCGGCAGTGTGATGCCATCATTGCACTGGGTGCGGTTATTCGTGGCGCCACACCCCATTTTGACTATGTCGCCGGTCAGTGTGCCAGTGGTATTGCAAGAGTCTCCCTGGAAGAAGACTTGCCGGTGGTATTCGGTGTGCTGACGACAGATACCATTGAACAGGCTATTGAGCGGTCCGGAACCAAGGCTGGCAACAAAGGGTCGGATGCCGCGATGGCGGCGATGGAACTGGTCAGTTTGTTCCGTCGTCTTGAATAACCATCATCAGAATGTGCCGGGTGGGTTGTCTGCCCGGTACATCATGAAGACTTAAGCAGGCCTGTTGATGAATGCCGTCCATGGGAAACCCCGTAGTAAAGCCCGTCGAATTGCCTTGCAGGCATTGTATCAAATAGAGATGACGGGTGATCCGGCAGGCGTTGTAAAAAGTCAATTCTGTTCCGATCAGAATAAGCAGAACCTGAAAGGAACAGATATCACGTACTTCGAGGAATTACTGGACGGGATTGACCAGCACAGATCAGAACTGCTGGAAACCATATCTCCTGTTCTTGATCGTTCGCTGGACAAGCTGGACCAGGTCGAGAAAGCCATTCTGCTGATCGGCAGTTATGAATTGTTGCATCGGGCGGACATACCGTATCGGGTATCCATCAATGAAGGCATAGAGCTTGCCAAACAGTTTGGCGCAACGGAGAGTCACCGGTATATCAATTCGATCCTTGATTCCCTCGCACAACAAAAAAAGTCGGATTGAATCATGTCTGAAGGCGAGTTTGAGATCATCGACAAGTACTTCGCGAACATTGGCTGGCGTAGTGATGAGGTGCAGCTCGGACCGGGTGACGATTGCGCCCTGTTGAAGGTTTCCCAGGGCAATCAGCTCTGCGTCTCTACGGATACATTGTTGTCAGGTGTTCACCTTCCGGTTGGCGCGGCAGGGGATGTTGCGGCACATCGCGCCCTTGCGGCGAACCTTTCCGACCTTTCCGCAATGGGCGCCAGACCACTGGGGTTTCTCATCGCCCTGACATTGCCGGAAGCGGATAATCAGTGGTTGGAGTTGTTTTCGAAAACGATTTCCACGTTGTCACACCAATACAGGATTCCGCTGGTAGGCGGCAATCTGTCCCGCGGGCCACTGTCGGTCACCATGACGATCATGGGAACGGTACCGGAAGGTAGCGCGTTGACCAGAAGTGGCGCCCAGGTTGGGGATGCTGTCTATACGACCGGTTATACAGGCGATGCAGCAGCGGGACTGCGTGTTGTAACGCAGGGCTGTGAGGGACATGAGCAACTGGCCAGGGCATATTGCCATCCGTTGCCCGCTATTGAGACAGGTCAGGCATTACGGGGAATCGCATCAGCCTGTATCGACATTTCGGATGGTCTGCTTCCAGACCTTGATCATATACTTCAGGCGAGTGGTGTTGGCGCAATAATTGAACTGGACAGGCTGTCCATCTCTTCCGCATTGCGTGCATTTGCCAATACCGGGGACCTCCTCGAATTTGTGCTGGCTGGTGGTGATGACTACCAACTGTGTTTCTGTGCACCTCCGGACCGTCAAACAGCCATTCTGGATCTGTCGCGCCGTACCGGGACACTTGTCACCAGAATCGGCAGTATCGAAGCGGACAAGGGATTGTGGATGCTGCATCCCGACGGTCATAAAACGCCTGTGGAAAGCCGGGGTTATCGCCATTTCTGACAGTCCTGGAATCAGGGAGACTTTTTCGGACCCGATTTATCTGCTGGTATCGGGATTTGGCAGTGGATTGGCCAGGAAGGCGCCCGGTACGTGTGGTTCCCTGGCAGCGCTGCTGCCATTCCTGCTGCTGACGCAATTTCCACCCTGGCTGTATCTGACCTGTGTAGCCATTGCCTTTCTGTCAGGAATATTCATTTGTGGTGTGGCGGTAAAACGGTTGCAGGTGAAAGATCCATCCTGGATCGTATGGGATGAGTTTGTCGGTTTGTGGATTACGCTGTTTATCATGCCGCAGGGATGGCATTATCTGTTGCTGGGTTTTCTTCTTTTCCGTTTCTTCGACATTCTGAAACCCTGGCCGGTAAACTACTTCGACAGATATCTTGATGGTGGATTGGGCATCATGATGGATGATGTGGCTGCAGGTGTGTACGCGTTTACAGTATTACAGTTGACCGCTTTTGGCGTGCAGTTATTTCTGTAGTGAAGTCTTCACCGATAACTGTAAAATCTGTCGGTAAATGAGGTAGTTTTATGTCTCTGGTTTATGTTGCATCGTGTGTTCTTCCAACGCCGTTTGGTGAGTTCACGTTGCATGGTTTTGAAGATATGGATACCGGTAAGGAGCATGTTGCCCTGGTGTTGGGGAATGTTAGTTCCCGGGACAATGTATTATGCCGGGTTCATTGCGAATGTCTGACAGGGGACAGTCTGTTCAGCATGCGCTGTGACTGCGGCTCTCAATTACATCTCGCCATGCAGAAAATTGCAGAGGAGGGTGCCGGTGTCATTCTCTATCTGCGTCAGGAAGGACGTGGTATTGGGTTGATCAACAAAATCCGGGCCTATGCTTTGCAGGACCAGGGAGCGGACACCGTTGAGGCCAATGAACATCTGGGTTTTCCCCCTGACCTTCGGGACTATACGATGTGCAAGAGCATGTTCATGTATATCCAGGTATCAAGGATTCGTCTGATGACCAACAATCCTGTCAAGGTAAATGCGCTGTCAAAACTGGGCATGGAAATTACCGAGCGTATTCCTCTGGAAACGGGATTGAATGATCATAACGCACGGTATCTTGCGACCAAGGCCAGTAAACTGGGGCATTTGTTTGGTAAGAAATAATTTCTGGCGGTCAAGTTCTTAAACGATTTCTTTCAGGTTCGGTTCCCGTTGCCAGCCTGCATTCTATGGCGTTCAGGATTCCCTGGCTGTCCAGACCGCATGCCGTAAGCATGTTTGCTGGTTTGTCCTGATGGATAAATTGATCCGGGACGCCCAGTGTCAGTATTGTTGTCTCCAGTTCGCGCTCCCTTATCATTTCACTGACTGCAGACCCTGCACCTCCTGAGATGACATTCTCTTCCACAGTGACCAGCAGAGAATGTTCAAGCGCCATTCGGATGATCATCGTATGGTCCAGCGGTTTGATGAATCGCATATCAACCAGGCTGGCATCGAGTTTTTCGGCCACTCCCCTGGAAGGATTAACCATTGAGCCAAAAGCAAGGATGGCAATATCCTTGCCGTTTCTGATCAGGCTTGATTTACCAATGGGCAATGCGGTCATTTCCCTGATCACAGGGATACCTGGTCCGGCCCCCCTGGGATAGCGAACGGCAGCGGGTCCTTCATGGCAATAGCCGGTAAAGAGCATCTGCCGGGCTTCATTTTCATTGGACGGCGCCATCAGTATCAGGTTGGGGATACAACGCATGAAGGACAGGTCGAATACACCGGAGTGTGTTGGTCCGTCTTCCAGAAGACCGGCGCGGTCGATGGCAAACAGGATGTTGATATCCTGTATCGCGACATCATGAATCAGCTGGTCGTAGGCCCGTTGCAGAAAAGTGGAATAAATCGCAACGACGGGTTTGGCCCCCTGTACTGCAAGACCCGCCGCCAACGTAACGGCGTGCTGTTCTGCGATGGCCACATCGAAGTAACGGTCTGGATACTCTTCGGAAAACCTGACCAGGTCAGAGCCTTCCCGCATGGCTGGCGTTATACCCACCAGTAGTTCGTCCCGGGCTGCCATATCACAGAGCCAGTCTCCAAAGACATTCGAATAGCTTGGCAGGTTGGATTTTCTGGGAGGTGTTTTTTCTATTTTCGAGAGACTGTGTGAGCCGATTGGCGATACCTCCGCCGGACCATACCCTTTGCCTTTCTGGGTGATGATATGTAGAAACCGTGGTCCCTTCAGGTCCTTTATATTCTGCAGTATATGGATGAGATCTTTCAGGTCGTGCCCGTCTAACGGTCCCATATAGTTGAGGCCGAGTTCATCGAACAGCGTCCCCGGCACTACCATGCCCTTCATATGTACTTCTGTTTTCTTTGCCAGTTCCCAGGCATGTGGGATTCTGCTGAGGATTTTTTTACTGCCTTCGCGCATGGACAGATACAGTCGGCTGCTGAGGATGCGGGCGAAATATTTTGCCAGGCCGCCGACATTACGTGAAATGGACATGGCGTTATCATTCAGGATAACCAGCAGATTTGCTTCAACATCGGCCACGTGATTCAGTGCTTCAAAGGCTAACCCGGCGGTCATGGCGCCATCGCCGATGACCGCAATAATTTTCCTTTCCTGGTCCTGAAGCCTGCTGGCGATTGCCATACCCAGGGCTGCGCTGATGGAAGTGGAAGAATGTCCAACGCCAAAGGTGTCATAGGGACTTTCGTCTTTGACCGGAAAAGGGGCCAGCCCATCAGGTTTCCGCAGCGTATGCATCTGTTCCCGACGACCGGTCAGTATTTTGTGGGGATAAGCCTGATGTCCCACGTCCCAGACAATGAGGTCCTCCGGAGTGTTAAAAACATAGTGCAGTGCCAGTGTCAGTTCGACGACACCGAGTCCGGCGCCGAAATGACCGCCAGTCTGGCCGACGGTATAAATCAGGTAATGCCTCAATTCTTCAGCTAACTGTTCCAGTGCTGATTCATCCAACTGACGCAAGTCCGAGGGAATGTTAACCTGATCCAGAAGGGGTGTATCTGGTTTTTCGACGGGTATGTTATTAAACATGGAGTTGGTCCTGATCCCTTCCAGCGCTTTGGCTGATTTTATCACCATTTGACAATTTAGCATGTAGTGCAATCAGGTGGCGCCAGGAGGCTGTCCGAGAACTGCGACCGTAGCGAGGGCGAGCCTGATTGAGTCATATTTTTTGGTTATTTGAGGCAAATATTGGACATATTAAACGAAAATAAGCGGAAAATATGGCCAATCAGGCTTGTCCGCAGTAGGTCAGTCTGTTCTCGGACAGCTTCCTAGTGATTCCTTGTTGCAACAAAGTCCGCCAGTTGCTGCAGAGGGCGGGCTCCGGAACCCAATTTCATAATGCTGTCATTGGCGGTATCGACTATTTCCCGCAGACTTCGACGTGCAACATTCAGTCCCAAAGTAGTCACGAAAGTAGATTTTTGATTTGCGGCATCTGATCCTCGTGGTTTACCAATGTCCTCGTCTTCACCTGTGGCATCAAGAATATCGTCCCTGATCTGAAATGCCAGACCAAGGGCAGTACCAAATTGCTCAAGGATCTCTTGTGTGCTGCTGTCAGCCCCGGCAATCATCCCGCCGAATTCCATGGACAGACTGATGAGAGCCCCGGTTTTAAGGAGGTGCATCTGTTCCAGTTGCTGCTTGTTGATCCGTTTGTTTTCGTAACTCAAGTCCAGTATCTGCCCTGCGATCATACCGGTGCCGCCGATCGCTCTTGTCAGACCGCTGATCATACGCAATCTGACGTCGGGGTTGAGTTTGTCGTCTTCGGCAAGGATTTGAAAACCCAGGGTCTGCAGGGAGTCTCCAGCCAGAATAGCAGTTGCCTCATCGAATTTTATATGACAACTTGGTTTGTTCCTGCGGTAGTCATCATCATCCATGGCCGGCAGATCATCGTGGATCAGGGAATAGGCATGCACCAGTTCGATGGCCGCTGCCGGGGAATCCGCCATTCCAATATCGGCGCCCAACGCCATGGTACTCAGGTAAACCAGTTGAGCCCGGATGCGTTTACCGCCATTGAGCACACTGTAACGCATGGCTTCCTGCAATTGTGGAGGAGCGTTGCATTGGTCCAGATGCCAATTCAATTGAGCGGTATTTCGTTTCCTGAGATCCGGAAAGTCAGTCATCCTGAAATGGATGTTCCTCGACTGTACCGTTTTTCTCTATCAGGAGTTTGACCTTCTGCTCGGCAGTCTTCAGCGCCTGTTGGCATTCGCGTGTCAGTTTTATGCCCTCCTCAAACGTTGTCAGGGAGGCTTCCAGGGTTAAATCGCCTTTTTCCATTTGTTCAACGAGCTGTTCAAGCCTGGCGAGCGATGCTTCAAAGGGGTAGTGGGTTTCTTCAGTCATGGTTTCATAGGTTCTGCTAGTAGGAAATTGTGGTTGCAAGAGTCTTCCAACGGCCGTTTTCAACAACGGACAGGACTGATTCGTCTACGCCTTTATGATCACCGGGGCCGAATGCAATGCGATAGCCGAAAATGTCAGTGTAATCCGTTATCTGTTCAAGGGCCTGAATATATGACTCTATGGTCAGCCCGGGTCCAGCCTTTTCCAGTGCCAGGACCACAAGATCAGCGGCACGATATCCCTCCATGGCGGGAATGCCCGGTTCCGTACCAAATCGGGTTTCATAGTCATTCCACCAGTCAATCACGGTTTGAGGGAGTGCATCATCCCTGTACAGTTTGGCGATGTGAACAAAGGCGTGATAACCCTCTCCGGACCCGCTCTGTTGCTCGGCGATGACCTGACCGTAAGCGGCATTGTTACCAACGAAAGTCGCTTCAAATCCCATTTTCCGCGCTGTTTCCAGTATCAGAATGGTATCTCTGTGTACGGTTCCCATAAACACAACATCACAACCGGCGTTCCTGAGCCGGATAAGGCTGGCGGTAAATTCTGTCTCGCTGGGTTTGTAGGCGGAAACCATGGCCAGTTCCCCACCCATTGATTCGAGTTGGTCCCGGGCGCCTTCGAGAATTTCCTGCCCGTAATCGGAATCATGATGGATAACGCAGGGTGTTTCCTTACCACGCTCCATGAAGTACTTCACTCCGGCACGGATTTCATCATAGTAAATGCCGCGCTGGGTAAATTTCAGGTCGTGATAGGGTTCCACCATTGATCGTGCACCGGTAAGAGGGAACAGATTGGGTATGCCGGCGCGAAGTTGTTGCGTCAGGACTGCATTGTTGGTGGGAGTACCCAGATTCAGTACCATGGCAAAGACCTTGTCTCGATTGATCAGCTTGTTTGCTGCCTGAATGGCTCTGGGTACTTCGTATCGTGTATCTTCCACTACAAAACGTATCTTTCTGCCATGAATGCCGCCCGCTTCATTGACATCATCAAAACGCATACGTGCACCATTAATTGAACCGACACCCCATATGGCAATATTACCGGTGAGGGCGGTATGGCTGCCAAACACGACCTCATCATCAGTAACACCCTGGGTCGTTGATGTATCGCCGTTGTCAGACACCTGGTTTTGTTCATCGCCGCCACAGGAGATGAGTCCAGTTAAAGCGAAAATTAACCAGCATTCTGGTAAGTGGAGTTTCTTCATCTGTGAAAGAGTCATGTTGTCGTCCTGTCCGGCTGATACATCTGGTTGACCATATCTGCATATTTCTCATTTACCACCTTGCGTTTGAGTTTCATGGTCGGGGTGAGTTCTTCATCTTCCGGGTCCAGAAGTTGATCGATAAGACTGAACTTCTTGATTGTTTCCACCCGGGCAAATTTCTGATTAACCTTTTCAATTTCCTGCCAGACCAGGTCCTGTACTTCTGTAGTGTGACACAAACTGGTGTAACTGGTGAATGGTACATCATTGTCCTGGGCAAATTTAGTGACATTTTCCTGGTCGATCATGACCAGGCAGGTCAGATAGGGCCGCTTGTCGCCGACGATGACGGCATCTGAAATAAAGGGAGAGAATTTTAACTGGTTTTCGATTTCACTGGGTGTGATGTTCTTGCCCCCGGATGTAATAATAATGTCATTGATACGGTCTATGATATAGACAAATCCATCTTCATCCAGGCGGCCAACATCTCCTGTATAGAGCCAGTCATGTTGAATGGTATCCGCGGTTTTTTCAGGATTGTTCCAATAGCCCGTAATCACCCCCGGACTCCTGATCTTGATCTCGTTTTCTGCCGACAATTCGACTTCTGCATCTTCAGTAGATTTTCCTACACTGCCAATACGCAGTGCATCCGGCCTGTTGGAGGTAGCGATACCGGTGCATTCCGTTTGACCATAGACCTCGTACATGGGTTTGCCCAGTGACCAGAACCACTTGATGAGTTCCGGGGCGACAGGCGCTGCTGCAGTTGACAGGATACGGCAGTTGTTGATACCCAGCATTCGACGGATATTCTTCAACACCATGTGTTCCGCAAGAAAGAAAAGCAAACGTTGTACCAGGGGTACAGATTTCCCCTGTAACCTGAAAGAGGCCACATTCTCTCCGATTGCGATGGCGCATTCATAGGCAAATCGACCCAGGACAGTACCTTCCTTGAGCATGATAGCGACTGTGCTGAACTGCTTCTCCCATACCCGTGGAACAGCAAAGTGCAGGGTCGGCGATATTTCCTGCAAATCCTGAATCATGGTTTCCGCATCCTCGACAAGATTGATGACAGAACAGGATTCCAGAACGAGTGAAATATAAAACATCCGTCCTGCAACATGGGCGAGTGGCAGAAACGCCAGTTGCTCGTCTTTTTCAGAGACGTTGTAGCAGCGTTGCAGGGTCACCATCATATACATCATGTTCCGATGGCTGATCATGGCGCCCTTGGGTGGACCGGTGGTGCCGGATGTGTAGGTCAGTACCATCAGGTCTTCCGGGTCGGCTGCGTGGATTTCCTGTTCCCAAACTTCTGGATGGTTTCTGGCGAAGTTCCTGCCCAATTCGAGTAGTGCATCAAAGCTCATACACATTGAATCATCGAGGCGCCGCAGTCCCTCCATATCGAAAATGATGATTTTTTCCAGGGTTGGCGTGTGTTGACGCACTTGCAGGACCTTATCCAGTTGTTCCTCATCCTCTGCAAAGTAGAAGCGGGCGCCACTGTCGGTAGTGAGATATTTTACCTGGTTGGGTGCGTCAGTAGGATATACACCGTTGGTTACGCCACCCACGCTGATAATACCCTGGTCCGCAAACAGCCATTCCTTGCACACTTCCGAGGCAATAGAACAGACATCACCCCGTTTAAGCCCCAGTGCAATCAACCCGAGACCGGTCAATCGTGCGTAATCACCATATTGACTCCAGGAATATTCATTCCACAAACCGAAATCCTTTTCCCGCAGGGCAACTTTGTGCGGATTCTGTTGCACCCGGTTCAGAAACAGTTCCGCCACGGTACGGCAATGATCTATTGTGACGACAGGTGGTGATTGAGAGAGATCAACGATGTGTTCAGCCATTGGGGTTACCGCCAGGTTTTCCGACGTTTCCATCGTCTTCCACCACGTACACCTTCATCCTTCATACCCAGGTAGAACTCCTGTATGTCCGTAGATTCGCGCAGGCGTTCGCAAGTGCCTTCCATCACGATATGCCCCAGTTCCAGGACGTAACCAAAATTGCCAATGTCCAACGCCATCCTCGCATTTTGTTCCACCAGCAGAATGGTCATTTCCTGTTCATCAACCAGGCGTTTGATGATTTGGGTGATTTCCGAAACCAGTCTGGGCGATAACCCCAGCGAGGGCTCGTCCAGCAGCATCAATCCGGGGCGCATCATCATCACCCTGCCGATGGCCAGCATCTGTTGCTGACCACCCGAAAGATAGCCTGCCTGATGACCATGCTTCTCCTTCAAGGCCGGGAAAAAATCGTACACGATGTCAAGGTCTTCCTCAACGTGCAGGTCCGTTCTTGAGTAGGCGCCCATAATGAGATTTTCATTGACTGACAGGAAAGGGAAAATTTCCCGGCCTTCCGGCACGTGGCCAATGCCCAGTCGGGCAACTTTGTCAGGATCCCACTTCTGGATTTCACTACCGTCAAACCTGACCTTGCCCTTTTGTGGGTCCATCGCCCCGCAGATGGTTTTCAGCACAGTGGTTTTACCGGCGCCGTTGGCGCCGAGCAACACCGTGATACCCTGTGCTTCAATCTGCATACTGATTCCACGGATGGCCATAATGGGGCCGTAACAGGTTTCAATATTGGTCAGTTCCAGAAGGCTCATCAAAAGTCACCCAGATATGCGCGCTTCACTTCAGGATTGGATTGAATGTCGTCAGGTAGACCAATAGCCAGACACTGACCATCCGCCATGGCCATGACCTTGTTGGAACTGCGTAACACCAGATTCATGTCATGCTCCACCATGATGATGGTAACACCCAGTTCTTCATTGATATCTTCAATCCAGTAAGACAGGTCTTCCTTTTCTTCCGGATTCAAGCCTGAAGAAGGTTCGTCAAGCAGTAACAACCTGGGTTTGATACAGAGTGCCCTTGCCAATTCCACCATTTTACGGACGCCGTAAGGCAGGTTACCGATGACCTGATGCCGGTAGTGCTGCAGATCAAGCAGGTCGATGACATCTTCCGCTTCCTTGCGGAACGCCATTTCCTGTCGCCGCACTGCTGGTGTGAACAGAAATTCCGACACCAGGTTGGTTTTTCGATATACATGCTTGCCGATCAACAGGTTCTGTAACAAGGTTTCATGCTCGAACAGTTCCGTATTCTGAAATGTTCTGGCGATGCCCAGTTCGGCAATGTGATGGGGAGGTGTTGCAGTGATGTCTCTGTCTTCAAAATGGAGTGTACCTTCATCGGCATCGTAGAGTCGGCTGATGAGATTAATGAGCGTGGTTTTCCCGGCGCCGTTGGGGCCGATAATACTGAAGACATCCCCACTGTTAACATCAAATGAAATCCTTTGCACGGCGAGTAAACCACCAAAACTCAGTGACATCTCCGACATCTGCAGGATACTCAACGCAGTCTCTCTGTTCGCAGGTAGGACTTCTGCCGTTTGTGAGCGGCCTTGCGATACAGCGGAAACTGTTCAAAGTAATGCCTGAATTTCAACCAGCGGCCGTAAATCCCGTGGGGTTCGTAAATGAGAAAGAGCACTAGTATCAGGCCAAAGATGCCCGGTTCCAGTCCGGGTATCCGGGCAATTGCCGTGGGTAGGAAATCACGCATAATGGCGATTATCTGGGGCAGAAAACAGATAAAAACGGCACCGTAGATAACACCATGCAGAGACCCGAGACCGCCGACAACTACCATGATCAGTAATTGAATCGAGATCAGCAATGTAAAGCTGTCCGGTGCCAGATATCCAATCCTGTGGGCAAGCAGACTACCTGCCAGTCCGGTGAATCCAGCGGAAATGGCGAACGCCAGGGTCTTCGTGAAGGCCAGGTGAATGCCCATGCTCCTTGCCGGGATTTCCGAGTCGCGAATCGCGCACATGGCTCTGCCCATGGGTGATCGCAGAAGATTAAGTGCAAGCAGCAGGCAAACCACCAGAATGCCAAGACACAGATAGTAAAACGGTACCGTATCGTAGAGTTCAATTCCCAACACCCGGGGCAGTTCCACCGCCATACCACGAAATCCTCCGGTAACCGAAACCCAGTGTGTCAGGATTTGTTCGACGATGCTGGCAAATGCCAGCGTTGCGACCGCAAGGTATATTCCCGTCATGCGTAATGCAGGGATACCGATCAGTCCGCCGATCAGGGCCGAGAAGAATGTCGCACATAACATGGAAACGACAAACGGCACACCGATCGCCAGCAGACAGGCATGGGTATAAGCTCCGATGGCGAGGAAGGCCGCATGACCCAGGCTCACAAGCCCTGTATAGCCCACCAGGATCATTAACCCAATGCCGGAAATAGCGTATATGAATACCAGTGACAGCTCGCCGATATAGAATTTGTCAAGCAGTGCAGGAGCAACCAGCACAGACATTGCCAGCAGGCTGTACCAGAATATCTGCCCCTCATGCTGAAACAGTCTGACATCCTGTTCGTAGCTGATTTTTTTGATAAACCGCATGATCAGACCTTCTTTTGCTGCATGGAGGCAAAAATACCCTGCGGTCTGATCAGCAACATAAGGAGCAGAACCACATAGGCCGAAACATCGGAAAATCCGGTAGGCAAATAGAGCCCGGCAAACTGTTCCACGATACCAATAATCAATCCGCCGATGATGGCGCCGGGAAGGCTGCCGAATCCACCGACGATAGCAGCGGCAAATGCCTTGATGCCTATAAACCCCATCAATGGATTGATCAACGATACCGGTGCAATGAGAATACCGGCGACAGCAGATATAATCGCTGACAGTGCCCAGACCAGCGAATATATACGTTTGACTGGTACTCCCAGATAGTAAGCTGCGAGTTGATTCTGTGATACCGCCTGCATGGCGATACCCATTCTTGAGAACTTGAAAAACAGAAACAGAAATCCGCAGAGTAGCAGTGTGCCAAAAATGATTACTATATTCTCGTAACCAATGATTACTTCCCCGTAGCTCAGTACGCCGCCTGCATAGGGCGTGGGTATTGATCGCGGTTCGTTGCCCCAGATTGCGCCAGCAGCGGCGCGAATAATAAAGCCGAGTCCAATGGTCAGCATCAGTACGGAAAACGGCGGTTCTCCGATCATGGATCGCAGTATGGTCCGCTCCAGGAGTGCTCCCAATGCAGCCATGGTGACGATGGTTGCCGCAAGCGCAATGAAGAAGTTGAATTCAAGAATACTGATATAGGTGAAGGCAAAGAAGGCTCCCAGCATCATGATGTCACCCTGGGCAAAGTTGACCATTTCTGTTGCCTTGTAGATAAGTACAAAGCCCAGAGCAATCAGGCCGTAAACGCAACCTTGCGAGGTGCCGCTGATCAGAAGTTGAATGACTTCCATGGGGTGTTCTTGCTGATCCTGTTCGGGGGACAGTTTACTTAATTGGCTATTTGGGGGACAGGGCTATTTGGGGGACAGTTTACTTAATTCAGGGTAGCTATTCGGGAGTCAGTTTGCTTACTTCAGGGTAGCTATTGGGGAGTCAGTTTGCTTAATAGAGGCTGTTCGCAGATGGCTTTGGGGCATTCATTTGCTTCAGCGTCTGCGCGTCCCTCCGGGATTCTCTCGCTTCCCCCGCAAGCCTGGAGTCTTGCTCCTCCAGTTCGGCGCTCCGACATTATGCTTACGCAAATGAACACCCCAAAGTCATCTGCTGTGGTTCGGACATCGTGAGTCAAATCCATCTGCTGTTTGTCGGATGCCGTACGTACTTGTTGGCTCGCTTCATTAACGAAGCTGTTTTGCAGATAGCGTACATCGTAGTGGGAATTTGTTTCTGGGGAAGAACAAGTTATGCTACCGACACGAAATGGATTCCAGGAGAAAGCATGAAATATTTAACCCCTCTGTTGTTGTTGCTGTTTCTACCCACTGTCCTTGCCGATGGGCAGGCTGTGTATAAATACCGTCACGGGGTGATGGAAGCGATCGGTGGCCAGATGGCTTCCATTGGAGCCATCATGAAGGGTCAGGTTCATTCGGAGAATCTGTTGATACATGCACGTTCAATTGCAGATTTGGCCAGGATTGTGCCGGACATATTCCCCGAAGACAGCGCAGTGCGGCAGTCAGAGGCTCTTCCCACAGTGTGGGAAAATCCTGATGAATTCAAACAGAAGACAAAGGATTTCATTGCTGCGTCGGACGAATTTGCCTCGGCGGTGGAAAGCGGCGAAGGTGTCAGTCAGGCACTGCAAAAACTGGGTGGGGCATGTAAGGGATGTCACGACGACTTCAGAGAGGAACACTGATTACCAGGCCCAGGTGACAAGTGCGTAAACCAGTGCACTGCAAATCAATATCAGAATTATACCTTTGGCTATTTCCGATCGGAGCTGTGTGGGAGGTTCTGTAATATCCAGCTTCTTTATGCCGTTGATCATGGGTAATACCAGACGCTCGTCCTTGACAATCCGGTGGAACGCAATGGCGGTCAGATGCAGTGCAATCAGTCCACCGATCAGCCACTTGTTGAATTTGTGAATCCCGGTGAGTTCCCGGCTGGTTTCGTACGAAACCATTGGGACCAACGGACCCTCCAGCAGGATGTCATCACTGGAGAATACTCCTGTTATCGCCTGCACAAGCAGAATGACAAGCATGGCGATTATACTGAGTGCCCCGAGAGGATTATGACCGGGATAGCTTGGCGAATCCCTGTCAAAGAGTTGACGAATGCTGGTGTAAACAGCGCGTGGTCCCTTCACAAATTGGGTAAACCTGGCGTACTTTCCGCCCATGAAACCCCATCCGATGCGAAAGCAAATACATGCCAGCACCGCATATCCACTCAGCATGTGGTAATCCATCTCTGCAATGCCACCGTTCAGGCCGGTGTAAAAGGAAACGCTCACCAGCAACACCAACGTCCAGTGAAAGAGTCTTGTCGGAATGTCCCATATGCGCACTTTGTTCATGTCAGTGGCTTCCTGATGAGTCAGGGTTAATGGAGGTCCCGATACGCCGGGAAGGCAAAAAGGCTCGATACAAAAATAATCAGGCAGATGGCAGATGCACCAACGGCCCACTGCGGCCCGACATGGTCTGCCAATACACTGACCGGGTAGACACTGATGGACAGTATGGACATCTCCAGCATGTAGATACTCATCACCCGGCCCCGATAGCTGTCACCGACATAGGTTTGAATAAGGACATTGGAGAGCGACATCCGTGCGGCCTGACCGAAACCTGTAATGAAAAGCAGAAAGAGTGACAACCAGTAATTTGTCGACAGTGAGAACAGTAACAGTGACAATCCCACCAACAAGGCGCCGTTAAGCAGGACTCTGGCGCGATGGCGATTGGACAGATTGGCGATGATCAACGAACAGAGTAGAGAGCCAACTCCAGATACGGAAATCATAAGGCCTAATCTATCAGGTCCACCATCGAGGACTTCCTTGACAAATCCCGGCAACAGCATGAAATAAGCCATACTGAAGAAAACAATCACAAAATTGCAGCCCAGTAACATGAAGATGACCGGTGTGCGAAGTACATAGGCAAAGCCATCGGAAATCTGAAATAGCAGGGATTCCTTTGACATCGCAGTTTCAGCTCTGTCACTTATCATCACCTTGAACAGTAACAGTGCGGAAACCAGATAAAACACTGTTATCAGGATGTAGACCCATTTTGCCGGGTCAATATTGCCGTAACCTCCGCCCAGTGCCGAGAGTAATCCGCCGGCAAGTCCAGGTAGCAGCAAGCGGGACGTATTCATGCCGGAAGTCGACAGACCAATGGCATTTGTCAGCAGGTCCAGCCCGACGACATCCTTGGTGAGTGCCTGGCGAGAAGGCATCATGATGTTCATGTTGATGCCCTGTAATACTGCGGCAGTGAGTAAATGATAGAATGAAAGCGCGTCAACGATTATGAAATAAGCCATTCCCAGCGTAACGCACGCGTTGGCAGAACTACCGAATTGCAGAACATGTTTCTTTTGCCTGACACGGTCTGCCAAGACGCCTCCCAGAGGCGCGCAGAATAAACCCACTACCCCACCGGCAGCGGTCATCCATCCAAGTTTCTCGTAAGAATCTGTGATTTCAAATACCAGCCAGCCGCGAATGAACATCTGTATGTTCATCGAAGCGTAATCACTACACAGTGCACCCAGGAACCATCGAAAATTGACAATGCCAAGAGTTTCAAAGGTACTTCGCCAGCTTTTTTGCCTGAGATGAAGGGCAGGTTTCTGTTCAGGACGAATCTGATCGTCACTCATGCATTCAATATATCAAACCTGGTGCCAGCTTGCATGGAGTGCTTGCGGGACGAATCTATCCTGACTTTAAAGTCATTGAAGGTGGTAGATAGAGTTTGAGACATCATCGGATAATAAATTATTAATCTGCAATTGGAATAATTCTCTGTGTATCCAAAGTCGCCTTGCCCGAGTCTCGGCGTAGCAGTGGTCACAAGCGGGTGACACCTTCGTGCACCCCCACCAGGGATTGAAGGTGTGGTCGGTCCACTCTATTTTCGAATTTCGAGACATCTTAAGTTTCCACTTTCAAATCTTTATTTACCTGTATTTACTGTTGTTGTTGTCGTATTCCAATTGTGAAAATTTATGAGGCATTTACGCTGTTCGATTTCATAAGTAATTTCGCCTATGGGGAAACTATTTCATAGTATAGTAAACTACAGTTGCGCTTAACCAACAGCATATAGTGCCCATGGTTCTTTCACTTTGTTGGGATCTTCCAGAATCTCATCACGTGTTGAGTCGTATTCCACCGGTTTATACACCGGCGCCTCCGGCAACACCTTGCCCTCCGCCGTTCTGAAGTACCATTCCCCCGCAAAGTTCTTGTGGATGGTAAATCCACCCTCATGTAACAGCCGATGATGCCGATTACATATTAACCTGGTATTGTCCAGGCTGGTCTCACCACCATCGGCCCAATGCATCACGTGATGCGCCTCCAGAAACTGCTCATGACTACAGGACGGGTAGGTACAACACTTGTCCCGCGCCAGCAAAGCCCGTTTCAGTTGGGGCGATACCACGCGATGCTTTCTGCCCAGATTCAGCAGATTTCCCTTTGCATCACGGGTTACTGCCACCAGATCGGCATCACAGGCAATGCGCCGCACTGATTCCACCGGCAGATCGCTCTTGCCGCCTTTATCCTGCAGCGCAGCGGCATCCACATGCACCACCACCTGGTAGTTGTCCGATTTCGCCTGTTTTCCCCCGCCATTACCTGACAGATACCCCCTGGCCACCGCTACCAGCGCGTCCGCCTGCCGTGCAAAGAAAGCGTTGCTTTGTTGGTTTTCGGCTTGCGCCTGACTTGACCCATCTGCTTGACCTGCCTTATCAACCGCCGCCTTTTCTGCTGCATGCGCTTGACCAGCATTCCCAACTGCTGCATGCGCTTGACCAGCTTTCCCAGCTGCTGCATGCGCTTTGACCAGCATTCCCAGCTGCTGCATGCGCTTGACCAGCATTCCCAACTGCTGCATGCGTTTGACCAGCTTTCCCAGCTGCTGCATGCGTTTGACCATCTTTTCCAACTGCTGCATGCGTTTGACCAGCTTTCCCAGCTGCTGCATGCGTTTGACCATCTTTTCCAACTGCTGCATGCGTTTGACCAGCTTTCCCAGCTGCTGCATGCGTTTGACCGGCTTTATTTACCAGGTCTGCCGTATTACCTGTATTACCTACAGCATCACCTGCCTTAACACCTGCCTTTCCTGCTGCGTGCAATTGACCAGCTTTAATTGCCTGATTTGCCGTATCACCCGTCTGATCTAAAGCAACACCCGCCTTATCATTCACCTTATCTCCCTGACCTGCCGCATCACCTACCTTATCATTCACTTTATCCCCTTGACCTGCCGCATCAGCCGCCGCATACATTTGATACGCCTCATCTGCTGTATCACCGGCAGCAGCCGCCATGGCCATCTCCAGTGCCTTCATCACCAGTTCCCCCTGTTCCCGCGGTAACTCGACATAGATACTCATCATCCCATCGGGATGACAGGTACGCTTCAGGGACCGTGCCTGCCAGGCCCGGCGGGCATCCGGCGTTGACTGCCGCCGGTCCGCATTGCGTAACCGCCGGCAATGCTCCTCCACCTGATGCGCCGTGGCCTTGAGCGCATAGTCAACCAGTGTTGCCTCATTGAATACGTTGGCGGCCCGGGTCATGGCCCTGACCTTGGAATAGGACAGATCACCTTTGGCAAACCCCTCGGAACACTGCGGCAGATCCAGCAGCGCCAGCGCCACACGCACTTTTTCCCGCGCCGTACCGGGCGAGATACCGCACTTCATATTGAGCCATTCGGCGCAGTTGTTAAATTGATAGGCCCGCCATCCCTGGCGGATATCGAATTCGCGGACCATGACCAGAAAGCGGTACTCGTCCTGGTTCATGTGCTTTGACAGGGAGATGATCTCTTCTTCAAGGTCATCGATGTTGCGTTTGGTGACTGGGTTGGCTATTGGAGAGGTTTGCATGGAGTGGGTCTTCCTTGTGACTGGTTAAAACGTAATGTCTGGTGTCTGGTTACATACTGTCGGGTATCTGGTTAAACAAGCTGTCAGGATGTCTGTTACATACAGTCCAGGTGTCTGGTTACATACTGTCAGGGTATCTGGTTAAACATACTGTCGGGTATCTGGTTAAACATACTGTCCAAGTGTCTGCTTAAACAAACTGCCTGGAGATATGTTGAGAACAATTCCTGAGTAGCTGTTAAAGCTGAATCCTATAACTGTTACTATATACAGTATATTACTCATAAATAACTAATATTCAATAATAATTTATACTTTATTTTAATGGTTCAGATGAAAATCCTGCTTTTCATTGCACCGGATGAAGGTTCCCGGTTTGCGACAGTACGCAATCAACCCACCAGGTTAAAGGTTGTATCGTTGTAGCATGAACCAGAAAGATACATTGCAGACCTGAATACGTCGCGTGCCGTTCGTGAGTTTGAACCGAAGTTGGATTGTCTATCGACTGATCAGTCACCACAATGTGCATGTATGGCTGATCCTGGAAGATTGAACGAATGCTACAAACAAGTCTCGGAAAGCGATATAGACAGGTTTGCTGTATCTTAAGGATTAAATTTACTGCGGGAAGAATATGAATCTGTTATCCATTGACAGAATTGAACAGTCCATCAATGGGCATACTCCAGAGCGGCTCAGCGTGGGAGAGGATACGCGGCAGGCGGCAGTAGCCGTAATTCTCAGGGAAAGCGGGGAACACACTGAGGTACTGTTTATTCTTCGGGCCACTAAACAAGGAGACCCATGGTCCGGTCATATGGCATTTCCGGGAGGTCACTGGGAAGACCAGGATAAAAGTCTCCGCGAGACGGCTGCACGGGAAACCATGGAAGAAATTGGACTTGATTTGAGTCATGCTGCCTTTCTGGGGGAACTGGATGCTGTACAAGCCAATCCCAACAGGCTGAAATTCGATATTGTAGTGACGCCATTTTTTTGTGTTCTACATCAGCAGGATATCAGTTTCAGTCCCAATCATGAGGTGGCTGATGTGCTGTGGGGGTCACTGAATGAAATGTACAGTGGGTCCTCATTCACCACTTGCCGGTTCGAAGTGCAGGGAGAGAAGCAGACATTCCCCGGATACGATGTTGCAGGCCAGATCGTGTGGGGGTTGACATACCGGATTCTGGACAGCTTTTTCACCATGATGGACCCCAACTGGGTGTCACATGATCAGCAATTCCAGGGCAGGTCCAGCGGAACTCCTGCCTTGTAAGACGGCAAAGCAGGAATCCCACGCCGGTTCATCTGTGTTGTTCGTCTGGAGAAAAGTGTTCTGTAATCAGATCTTTCATGACATCAACATGCAAAGCTGTCGCGTTCAGAGCCTTGACATACTTGAATGCTGAACCACCAGCATTGAGAAAAATCTCCCGGTTCATAACTTTGATTTCTTCCAGCGTCTCCAGGCACTCCGTTGCAAAGCCCGGGCAGATGACAAGTACACGATCAATACCTTCTGCAGGCAACCGGGCAAGTGTGTTGCTGGTATAGGGTGTCAGCCATTCGGCAGGACCAAAGCGGGACTGGTATGACAATCGCCACTGGTTCTGACCCAATCCAAGATGATGAGCGACGAGTTCTGCGGTTCTTACGCACTGGTTTGCGTAGGGGTCTCCCTGGTCGGACTGAGCCCGGGGTATGCCGTGAAATGAAAACAGCAACAGGGTCTCACTGTTCAGAAAGCGGCGGCAGCGTTCAACCGAATTTGCAAGGGCATGAATATAGCTGTCCTGATCATGGTAGCCGGCGATAAATCGAAAGGGTGGTGCTCCTCCGGGTCTGAAGCAGTCGGTAACCTGGTCGTAGCACGCGCCGACAGTGGCATTGGCATATTGGGGGAAGAGTGGCAGGAATAGATACCGGGTTACGCCCTGCTGTTTCATTGCGTCAACTGAATGCCGGATACCCGGTGAACCATAGGTCATCGCAGGACGTACCATAATACTTTCACCTGGCAGTTCCTCCCTTAGAGTAACCTGAAGAGCCCGTTCGGTTCGTCCCGCCAGGGCGTACATGATGATTCGCAATGGACTGTCTTTTCTACCCCAGATCTTCCGGTACTTGCCAGCGACTGTGTGAGGACGGACCCAGAGTATGAAAAGATACAGAACAGGTAACCAAAGCCACCGCGGTATATCCACGACCCGCGGGTCAGACAGGAATTCTGCAAGATACCGGCGTATCGCTTGAGTGGTTGGCTGATCCGGTGTGCCCAGATTGAGCAGTAATACTCCCAGTTTACTGTCTTTCACGGTGCGGGATCAGTCCCGGTCAAGAACCTTGAGTTGCCTGGGAGGCTGTCCGAGAACTGCGACCGTAGCGAGGGCGATCCTGATTGAGTCATATTTTTTGGTTATTTGAGGCAAATATTGGACATATTAAACGAAAATAAGCGGAAAATATGGGGCCAACCAGGCTTGTCCGCATCAGGTCAGTCTGACCTCGGACAGGCCGGGAGGCTGTCCGAGAACTGCGACCGTAGCGAGGGCGAGCCTGATTGAGTCATATTTTTTGGTTATTTGAGGCAAATATTGGACATATTAAACGAAAATAAGCGGAAAATATGGCCAATCAGGCTTGTCCGCAGTAGGTCAGTCTGTTCTCGGACAGCCTCCTGGATACCTTATTTGGACTGGAAGCCTTATTCTTTTTCCCCTTGCTGGATGTTGGTCGAATCGATTGCAGAAATCGTTAGATCGTCTCCCTCGGCTGCATCCAGCGTCTCCGCTGCGTTAGCTGCATTCCTGGCAATACGCAGCTTCCCTTCCCAGTTGATGAACGAAATCCAGTAGCCCTGTTCCACATCACCGTAGGTTTCACCCAGATGAACGATGATCAAAACTTCCTTGTGCATCAATTGAAAATCATCTCCTGTCTGGAGGTCAAGTCGGTCCAGGTCCTGCTGGGTCAGCGTAGTTTCAATATTGCCGTATTCCCCGGCGATTTTCTCGATCTTTCCAGATGCAGATGACGCCAGAACAAATGCAGGCGCCAGACAGCAGATCAGAGCAAGCAGGGTTTTCATTCCTGACAATCCTTATTTTGAAGCCATACTGCCCTGCATTTAATAGTTGGCAATGAGAATTTGCAACCTGGTGGGTTTATTCAGTTTACTGGCAAAGTTTCCGATGCCCTTACCTATTCAGGCAGGTGCTGACCACACTGGAGATTTCAGTAGGAGGGTTATAGCGACCCCAGTTTACCCCGTAATTTCTTCAGGGCGTTCTGTTCCAGCTGACGGACGCGTTCCGCTGAAATACCGAATCGGTCAGCCAGTTGATGCAGGGTGAGTTTTTTCTCAGACAGCCAGCGGGCAGTAATAATTTCCCGTGCTCTGCCATCCAGGTCACCAAATGCATTCATCAATCGTTTGTGATCGTGGTCAAGTGAATCCTCGGCTTCTACCAGTTCACCTGGGTCATGGCTGCTGTCTTCGAGATATTGAACTGGTGAAATTGATTCCTCATCGTCGTTTTCTGGCAGATCAAAGGATTGGTCACGGGAGGCAAGGCGTCCTTCCATCTGGCGAACCGTGTGTGGTTCAACACCCAGTTCATGGGCAATGTCATGTACTTCTTGCTCATTCATCCAGCCAAGTCGCTTTTTGGAACCGCGCAGATTGAAGAACAGTTTTCGCTGGGCCTTGGTCGTTGCAATCTTGACGATGCGCCAGTTCTTCAGAATGAATTCGTGCATCTCTGCTTTTATCCAGTGAACCGCAAAGGAGACCAGCCGAACCTTGAATTCCGGATTGTAACGTCTGACTGCCTTCATCAGACCGACATTGCCTTCCTGGATGAGATCGGCTTCCGGCAGACCGTAACCGGCATAGGAACGAGCCACGTAAACCACAAACCGGAGATGAGCGAACACCAGTTGACGGGCGGCCTCAAGATCGTCTTTTTCGAACAGACGGGTGGCGAGTTCTGCTTCCTGTTCCGCAGACAGCATTGGAACGGAATTAACCGCCTGAATGTATGCCTCCAGATTGCCGCCAGGTGACAGCAGGTTCGTCGGTTGTATGTCTTTACCCAAAAGTTAACCGGATGTGTTGTCAAATGGACTGCGAATTTTAGCACTCAAATGCCTTAAGTGCCAATGAAGTGGCGCACTATCACTTTCATTCAGTGTAAGTAATGTCTGACACCGGGTGTAAGTCATTCATCATCAACCCGGGGTTGATAACTAAGCGTCATCAAACAAAGCGGCTACGAACTGCTCCGCGGAAAACGGTCTGAGATCATCAATCTGTTCCCCGACACCGACAAATCGGATGGGCAGGTCCAATTGTCTGGCGATAGCGAAGATCACACCACCTTTGGCGGTACCGTCCAGTTTGGTGAGCACAATGCCACTGACCGCCACTGCCGCAAGGAATTCCCTCGCCTGCGATATAGCATTCTGACCGGTCCCTGCATCCAGCACCAGCATTACTTCGTGAGGAGCGTTTTCATCCTGTTTGCCCAGTACACGGCTGATCTTGCCCAGTTCATCCATGAGATTCTTCTTGTTCTGCAACCGACCCGCGGTATCCGCAATGAGGACATCACAGCCTTTTGCCCTGGCCGAAGCCAGGGCGTCGAAAATGACCGAGGCACTGTCGGCACCCATGCCCTGCGCTATGACAGGCACATTGTTTCTTTCACCCCAGATCGTCAGTTGTTCAACTGCAGCAGCCCGGAAAGTATCGCCTGCAGCAAGCATCACTGATTTTCCCTCATTCTGGAAATATCGGGCCAGCTTGCCAATGGTCGTAGTCTTACCGGCGCCGTTCACACCCACCATCAGGATGACAAACGGTTGTTTGTCTGTATCCAACTTCATTGGTTGTTCAGAGGCGCTCAGGATATCCGCAAGTTCTCTCTTCAACTGACGGTACAGCGCTGTTGTATCACCAAGTTCCTTCCTGTTAACCCGATCTGTTAATCCATCAATGATCTCCCGGGTGGTATCAACGCCGACATCGGCCAGCAGTAATGCGATCTCTATTTCTTCCAGTAAATTCTGATCGATTTGTTTTTCACCCAGCAACACTCTTTCCAACCCGGTCACCAGATTAGTCCGGGTTTTTCCAAGTCCCTGTTTTATCCGACTGAAAAATCCCGGCTTGCCATCCACCGCCGCTTCTGCAACATTATCTGCCATCAATACCTCTCGCGATTGCCCGTCTGACTGCATGGAACTGACGAGCGCTTTAATTGAATCTGTGAAGTCGTATGAATAACAATGATAACGACAATAAGCTGAGAATTATCGGTGGAAACTGGCGTCGCCGCAAAATATCTTTTCCTGAGGGGAATGATATCCGACCATCACCGGACCGTGTGCGTGAAACACTGTTCAACTGGCTACAGTTTGATGTCTCAGGAACCCGATGCCTGGAATTGTACGCCGGCAGTGGAATTCTCAGCCTGGAAGCGCTTTCCCGCGGTGCTTCTCACATCACGTTGGTGGAAAAATCAAAATTAATCTGCAGATACCTGACACAAACCATGGGTCAACTGGGCGTCCAGAACGATCAATACTGCATCGACTGTACCCACGCACGGGATTTTCTGATAAGTCCTCCTTTAATCCATTATGACATCCTGTTTCTGGATCCCCCATTCGGCAGCGATGAGCTGGAAATAGTCGAACCCTTGGTCGCCGGGGTTTTGCACGACAACAGCCTTGTCTACCTGGAAAACATCAGCAGACCAGGACATACCTTTGCAGGACTGACAAGACATCGTGAAGGTAAAGCCGGGAAAGTGTTTTTTGCTCTCTACAGGTGACTTTTCCCGATAACATGTTCATTATGACGCCCTTTTCAAAGTAAAACCTATGATGACTACAGTCTTGTACCCGGGTACTTTCAATCCTATTCATAACGGCCATACCGACCTTATACAAAGAGCTGCCGGATTGTTCGACAAAATAATACTCGGTATTGCCACCAGTCCCCAGAAGTCACCGAATATTCTCAAGGTGAGAGTTGAACTTGCGGAAGCTGTGCTTCAGGATTTACCCAATGTTGAAGTCAGAGGATTCAATTCGCTTACGGTAGACTTCGCCAACGAGGTGAACGCGAAAATCATATTGAAAGGTATTCGGACGGTAACCGATTTCGAGTATGAATTTCAGATGCTGGGTATGAACAGGGTGCTTCAGCCTGGCCTGGAAACCGTTTTTCTCGCACCTTCCGAACGTTATTCGTATATTTCGTCAACGCTGGTACGGCAAATCGCCTCATACGGTGGTGACATATCGGAGTTTGTCCATCCCCTTGTCGCCGCGGCATTGAAAAACGGTACTCTGACATAGGAGGCTGTCCGAGAACAGACTGACCTACTGCGGACAAGCCTGATTGGCCATATTTTCCGCTTATTTTCGTTCAATATGTCCAATATTTGCCTCAAATAAGCAAAAAATATGACTCAATCAGGCTCGCCCTCGCTACGGTCGCAGTTCTCGGGCAGCCTCCTGGACAATCATCGCTGACAGTGTTGACAGAATATTGTACTTCTCCCGGATAATCTGATTTCCTTCAGCGGATGCCGACACTGCACACAGGGTTCGTTTCTGCGGCCATACACCGTGAGTTGCATGTGGAAATACCCTGGAGACCCATCTTCCCGGACAAAATCCCGCAACGTGGTTCCTCCGGCAGAGATAGCTTCTGTGAGCACCTTTCTTACAGCATCTGCAAGACGTTGATAGCGTTGTTCTGAAATTCGCATGGCTGACCTGTCAGGTCGTATACCTGCCTGAAACAACGCTTCATTGGCATAGATATTACCCACACCGACGACAATCCGGCTGTTCATCAGGAACATCTTGACCGCTGTTCTCCGTTGCCGGGATTGCTGATAGAGATAATGACCGTTGAATTCATCGGACAGGGGTTCCGGTCCAAGGTTATCCAGCAATGTATGCGAGTCTCCATCCTGCAGCCAGAACATGGAGCCAAATCGTCGCGGGTCACGGTAGCGCAGTACAGACCCATCATCAAAACCGATGTCAACATGATCATGCCCGCCTGGTTCGACTGTCCTGGACATTACCCGCAAGCTGCCGGACATTCCCAGATGCATCATCAGACGACCGTGGTCCGTTATAAACAGCAGGTATTTCGCTCGCCGGTCAACGTCCCGGATGATCAACCCTGCCAGGTGCTGTGCTAATCCGGGGCTTACAGGCCAGCGCAGTTGATCCTGGCGGATATCTACCCAACTGACCTTTTTCCCGATTACATGGGGCGAGATACCCCGCCGGGTGGTTTCAACTTCCGGTAGTTCCGGCATGACTGCATCCTGCGTTTCGAGAATTCAGCAATATCACTTTTCACATGAAAGGACCAGTGTAGAATGATATTGTCAAGCGACGGTATTAATGAATGGGAAGAACTTTATCCAATCTGCCGCAAATTCAATATAATGGATAAAATTAAAGCCAGAGTGGTGGAATAGGTAGACACAGGAGATTCAAAATCTCCCGCCAGCAATGGTGTGCCGGTTCAAATCCGGCCTCTGGTACCATCTTCCTTCCCTTTTTAGACCCAGGGGATTATTTTCAGCATTAAACTTCAGATTTGGCTTTGGGATACACTTGGGAATTAAATGGGAGTAATCTCAAGACATGTATAGCAATCTTTGCACGGCCTACAGCATCTGAAGCAACGAGGTGCTTTCATTTCTCTATAGATGATTGGATGCTTGCATGGTTTCATGAAGTACACGGATGATATGAATTGTCTGTTTTATATTTTTAAGATCTGATTGTGCTTTTACCTGCTTATAAATTTTGTACCCGGTCAAGACAAACCAACTGCATTCTTGGCTTCCTGCCTGATAGCTTCCATATCCAACAAGCCCCCATCGCCACTTTCTTCACCTTCAATCAAGGCAGTTCGTAACGCTTCCAGTTTTGAGTCTGCTTCTTTTTCTTCAAGCAACCTCAATCCATCCCGCACCAGTTCACTAGCCGAAGCATAGCGGCCACGCCCAACATGGCTTTCAATGAAAGCGTTCCAATGCTCTCCAAGACTCAAAGTTTGTGTCTTTGCCTGTGCCATTTCCATACCTCCAACAGCTATAAGATATATTCTTATTAATAAGATATGTTCTTATAAAAGTCAAGCAAAAATGCCACACAGCAGAAATTCCCGCTGAAGCTGTTCAGAAATAGTAAGTTGCACGGGTTGCCGCTGTCGCGGAGCAAACAGGCCGGCTTACTTGGATTTTCTTCGTCATGTTTGATGAGAGATGTGTATTATGGTAACCCACGCGGGATGTCTGCTCGATAACCACAGGATAAATCGAAGATCAGGAGTACTGGTTGAGATTTTATATCATTAAACGCCTGATCGGCATGGTGCCGACCCTGATTCTGATATCGATGATTATTTTTGTCGTTATCCAGTTACCCCCCGGTGATATCGTTACCTCAACGCTTGACCGGATGCAATCCCAGGGTATTGAGGTCTCTGCGGAACAAATCATAAACCTGCGTGCACAGTACAACCTGGATAAACCATTCGTCATGCAGTATGTAAACTGGATTGGCGGTTTTATCATTGGCGACATGGGATACTCCTACCTGTTCAGCAGACCAGTCAATGAACTCGTTTGGGAGCGCCTTGGGTACACGCTGTTGATATCGATTTCAGCACTGCTGTTTACCTGGGCAGTCGCAGTGCCTGCCGGCATCTATTCCGCAGTCCGACAGTATTCAATCGGTGACTATGTGTTGACCACAGTCATGCTGGTGGGGCTGGCGACCCCGAGTTTCCTGTTGGCACTCATCATCATGTATGCCGGTTATGAGTGGTTTGGTATCAGTATTGGCGGACTGTTTTCTCCTGAATACCGCGATGTACCCTGGACCTTTGCGCGGGTAGGTGACTTTCTCAGCCACCTGTGGATTCCCATGATAGTGGTGGGCCTGGGGGGGACAGCTTCGACCATGCGGATATTACGCGCCAACCTGCTGGATGAACTCCACAAACCCTACGTGGTCACTGCCCGCGCCAAGGGAGTAAAACCCCTGAAACTGCTGATCAAATACCCGCTCCGTATTGCCATCAATCCATTTATCAGCACGATTGGATTGTTATTACCGGCGCTCATTTCCGGTGAAGCAATCGTATCCATCGTGTTGGGTTTACCGACAACAGGCCCTGCCTTGATTGAGGCGCTGATCAACCAGGATATGTATCTGGCAGGCAGTTTCCTGATGTTGCTGTCAGTCCTGACGGTGGTTGGCATGCTGTTGTCCGACCTGTTGCTGGCCTGGGCCGATCCCAGGATTCGTTATGAGTGAGCTGACCCTCGACACTCAACTGGAGGCGATATCTCCGGCGCAACTGGCCTGGATCAGATTTAAACGGCATCGGCTGGCCATGGTCAGTGGCGGCTTTTTGATCTTCATTTATTTTACTGCCGCTTTCTGTGAGTTCGTCACACCCTATGGTACCCATACCAGGAACGTGCAGGCGATCAATGCACCACCCATGAATATCCGCTTCCAGTTTTTTGACGACAAAGGCGACTTTCACCTGCAGCCATTCGTTTATGGCTATGACATGCATGTCAATGAAGATACCTGGATGCGCGAATATTCAGAGAATCCGGAAAAAGTGTATCCCGTTTACTTTTTCAGCAGTGGAGAGCACTACCAGTTGTGGAATCTGTTCGAAGCTGATCTCCATCTCTTTACTACTGGTGAAGAAGGCTACATCCATTTGTTCGGTACCGATCAACTCGGCCGGGATCTGTTTTCCCGCGTGTTTTATGGCGCCAGGGTATCGCTGTCGATCGGTGTTGTGGGTGTCCTGTTGACATTGTTCCTGGGAGTTATCCTCGGGGGATTGGCCGGATACATCGGTGGTCTTGTTGATCGCGCCGTACAACGGCTGATTGAGGTACTGCAGTCATTGCCGACACTGCCATTGTGGATGGCATTGTCTGCGGCATTACCCGTGGCCTGGTCACCGATTGGCGTGTATTTCGGTATCACGCTTATTCTGTCACTGTTTGGCTGGCCGGCGCTGGCACGGCAGGTGCGCGGCAAGTTCCTGGCTCTGCGGGAAGAAGATTTTGTCATGTCCGCCCGGTTACTGGGTGCGAGCAGAATGCGGGTCATATTCAAACATATGCTGCCCAGCTTTAATTCTCACCTTATCGCCACAGCTACCCTCGCAGTACCCGGTATGATCCTTGGTGAAACCGCGCTCAGCTTCCTGGGTATTGGACTCAGACCTCCGGTTGTGAGCTGGGGCGTGTTAATGCAACAGGCGCAGAACTATCAAGTGATTGTCATGACCCCATGGCTGTTGATACCGGGACTGTTTGTAGTACTGAGCGTGATGGCATTCAACCTGCTGGGGGATGGTCTGCGTGATGCAGTTGATCCCTACAGCACGGCAGGACAGTCCTGATGTCAGACCCAATACCTGTAGACAACGTACTTTCAATCCGTGATCTGGCGGTTGATTTCAAGACCGACATCGGCATGACCCATGCACTTCACGACGTCAGTTTCGATGTGCCTCGTGGAAAGGTCACGGCCATCGTCGGCGAATCTGGATCCGGCAAGTCGGTGACCGCCAACTGTATCATGCGACTGATTCAGCCCCCTGGTAAAATCGTTAGTGGAAAAATTGATTTTGCACCAACTCGTACAGATGGCTATGACATCGTTGCACTGACCGATCGGGATCCCCGGCTGCTGGACCTGCGTGGAGATCTGATCAGCATGGTGTTCCAGGAGCCCATGACGGCACTTTCTCCTGTGTACACGGTAGGCAATCAGGTAGCTGAGGCGATTCTCTGCCACCGTGATGTCAGCAGACAGGAAGCATGGCAGGAAGCGGCAGACATGCTGACACGGGTGGGTATTGGCGACGTGCCACGCCGGATACACCAGTATCCTTTTGAATTTTCCGGCGGCATGCGCCAGCGGGTGGTGATAGCCATGGCGTTGGTCTGCCAGCCCGAGCTATTGATTTGTGACGAACCCACCACGGCGCTGGATGTCACCATTCAGGCAGAAATCCTGACTTTGATTCGCGATCTGCAACAGGAATTTTCTAATTCAGTATTGTTTATCACTCACGACCTTGGCGTTGTAGCGCAACTGGCAGACCAGGTGGTGGTCATGTATCAGGGACGGGTACTCGAAATCGGCACTGTGCGTCAGGTGCTCAAAGACCCCTTGCACCCTTACACGAGGGGACTGCTGGCGGCTATTCCCGGACTGGTGCAGAGAGGAAGTCGCCTTGAAACCATCGCCAGCGTCGTTGGTGATGCTGATCTCGAGACACCATATCCACTGACTCATATGGCAGACGGCAGGCAGGTCAGCCTGTCACCGACTCTGCTTCGGGAAGCCGGTCATGAGTGAACCACTGCTTGAAGTGAATGGCCTCAGCAAATCGTTCGATGGTGTAGTAGCGGTTGAAAACGTGAGTTTTTCACTGTACCCGTCGGAAACGCTGGGCATTGTGGGCGAGTCCGGCTCTGGCAAAACCACCCTGGCGCGATGCATCCTGCGGGCGATAGATCCTGATGAAGGTTCTGTTCTCTTTAACGTTAATAATGGTTGGCATCAATTACACAGCATGACCGAAAAAGAACTGATTCCCCTGCGCCAGGAGATGCAGATGGTTTTCCAGGATCCATTTTCGTCCCTGAATCCACGGATGACTGTGCAGGAAATTCTGGAAGAACCACTGATTATCCATGGTATCGGGACTCGATCTTTGCGCCGCGAATCAGTCCTGGATATTTTATCCAGGGTACAATTGGAGCAGGATGCACTGACGCGGTATCCACATGCTTTTTCCGGAGGTCAGCGCCAGCGAATCGGCATTGCAAGAGCTTTGATCCTGAGACCGAAACTGGTTGTCTGTGACGAGTCCGTTTCAGCACTGGACGTCTCCGTACAGGCCCAGATCATCAATCTTCTGGAGGACCTTCAGCAGGAACTGGGTCTCACATATTTGTTTGTTGCTCACGATTTGAGTGTGGTCCATCACATTTGTGACCGTATTCTCGTCATGTACCAGGGTCGCGTGGTGGAGCAAGGCCCGGTTGAAAAGGTTTTCACCGATCCACGGGAAGACTACACACGTTTACTGTTGTCGGCGATACCCTCACCTGATCCGGATATACCGCTGCAGCCACTTGACCGGCAGACACTGGGTCTGTAAAGAATTTGACGCCACAGTTTCGTTATGCGATTTTATCGTGCATGATGTATTTAGATGAACCGGTACAACTGAATGAACATGACAAGAGATTGGGCTGACTATGGGTAGATACATTGCACGCCGTCTGGTTTTGCTGTTTCCTACCCTGGTCGGCATCATCACACTCAACTTCTTCATCGTCCAACTGGCTCCGGGCGGACCTGTTGATCAGATGATCATGACACTGACCGGACAGGATACCGACGTCACCAGCCGTATAGCCGGTGCACAAAGCGGACCACAGGCGGGCGAAACTTTCGAGACCCAGTATAAGGGAGCACAGGGTCTGGACCCGGAGTTGATTAAAGCCATTGAAAAGCAATTTGGCTTCGATAAACCCATTCACGTTCGTTACTTCATGCTGTTGCGGGATTATCTGACCTTCGAACTGGGTGAAAGCTACTATCAGAACCGGCCAGTGTTCGATTTGATCAAAGAGCGTCTGCCGGTATCGATCTCCCTGGGTCTATGGTCGATGCTGCTGGTTTACTTCATTTCCATTCCACTTGGCATCACCAAGGCTGTACGTGATGGTACGCGGTTTGATGCGTGGACCAGCGGCGTGATTTTTGTTGGTTATGCGGTACCCAGCTTTCTGTTCGCGGTATTTCTCATCGTATTGTTTGCCGGTGGCTCATACCTGGACTGGTTTCCGTTGAAAGGCCTTACTTCCAATAATTTTGAGAGCCTTTCACTGTTTGACAAAATGGTGGATTACTTCTGGCATCTGGTATTACCGGTTACTGCGTTAACCATCGGTGGTTTCGCTACCTTGACGATGCTGACCAAGAATTCGTTTCTGGACGAGATTTCCAAACAGTATGTATTGACGGCAAGAGCCAAAGGCATCAATCAGAAGCGTGTGCTGTATGGTCATGTGTTCCGCAATGCCATGCTGATCGTCATTGCCGGATTCCCGGTAGCGCTTGTGAGTGTACTGTTTACCGGTGCGCTTCTGATCGAAGTCATTTTTTCTCTGAATGGTCTGGGATTACTCGGATTTGAAGCCGTCCTGCGACGTGATTACCCCATCATGTTTGGTACGTTGTACTGTTTTACCTGCATCGGCCTGTTATTGAACCTGGTGGGTGATATCACCTATACACTGGTTGACCCGCGTATCGATTTCGAAACGAGAGAAACCTGATGACCGATACGACTGTCACACAGCCAACAGATGGCTACATCGAGGATGATTCATTGCTTCCCCGCTGGCAGATGTCACCGCTGACCAAACGCCGCTGGGCCAACTTTAAAGCAAATAAACGCGGTTACTGGAGCCTCTGGACTATCGGCACAATGGTTTTTTTAAGCCTGTTTGCGGAATTCATCGCCAACGACAAACCGCTGATGCTCGAATATGAAAACGAATGGTATTTTCCGGTACTCATCGCTTACCCCGAAACTGATTTTGGCGGCGTGTTTGAGACTGAAGCAGTGTATAGCTCGTCAGCGGTCAAGGAAATGATCAAGGATGGCGATGGCTGGATGATCTGGCCGCTCATACCTTTCAGTTTTGACACTATTGATCTCGAAACGGAAGGTGCGGTGCCGGAAGCACCGAGTCTCAGACACTGGCTGGGCACCGACGATGTGGCCAGAGACGTGACAGCAAGAATTATCTATGGCTTTCGTCTGTCTGTGTTGTTTGGCATCTCGCTGACCTTCTTCAGTGCCATTATCGGTATTACCGTTGGTGCGTCACAAGGATACTTCGGTGGTCTGTTAGACCTTTTAGGTCAGCGGCTGGTGGAAATCTGGGCCGGACTGCCTGTCCTGTTCCTGATTATAATTCTGACCAGCCTGATCGAACCGAATCCTGTTACACTACTGCTTCTGTTATTGCTGTTCAACTGGATGGCTCTGGTGGCGGTGGTACGCGCCGAGTTTCTGCGCACCCGGAACTTCGACTACGTGAATGCAGCAAAGGCTTTGGGGGAAAAGGATTTTACCATCATGACCCGATATGTTCTGCCCAACGCCATGGTGGCAACTCTGACTTATCTGCCATTTATACTCAATGGCTCCATTACCACATTGACATCGCTGGACTTCCTGGGATTTGGCCTGCCTGCCGGGTATCCATCCCTGGGTGAGTTGCTGGCCCAGGGTAAAGCCAATATTCAGGCGCCATGGCTGGGTCTTGCCGGTTTCTTTACGCTGTCAATCATGCTGACCCTGCTGGTTTTTGTTGGTGAGGCTGTAAGGGATGCATTTGATCCCAGGAGGTCGGCCACATGAGCGATCGTATTCTCGATATGAATGATCTCAGTGTCGCGTTCCGCGGAAACGAGGTGGTACACAACGTAAGTTTCAACATTGACCGGGGGGAAACCGTGTCCCTGGTTGGTGAATCCGGGTCGGGGAAGTCAGTGACAGCACTTTCGGTGATGCAATTGCTGCCTTACCAGTACGCAAGCCATCCCGGGGGTTCGATTCTGGTGGATGGTCAGGAGGTTGTTGGTGCACCGGAAGAAGACATGCTGAAAATACGCGGTGCACTGGTCAGTATGGTATTCCAGGAACCGATGACATCGCTGAACCCTTTGCATCACATTGAAAAACAGATTGGTGAAATCCTCTATGTACACCAGGGTCTGGGTATCAAGGAAGCACGGGCACGAACCCTGGAGTTATTGGAATTAGTCGGACTGCAACGGGCAGAAGAACGGTTGCTTTCTTATCCCCATGAGCTTTCCGGCGGTCAGCGGCAACGCGTGATGATCGCGATGGCGCTGGCAAATGAGCCGGACCTGCTGATTGCAGACGAGCCTACGACGGCACTGGATGTGACCATCCAGGCACAGATCCTCAATTTACTGAATGACTTGAAGCAGAGGCTGGATATGGCTCTGCTGCTGATTACCCATGATCTGAGTGTGGTCAGAAAGATGTCGGATAGAGTGTGTGTCATGACCGATGGAAATCTGGTGGAGCAGGGTGTATCTGAACAGATCTTCTCAAATCCTCAACATGACTACACCAAACACCTTCTGGCGGCAGAACCCAGTGGTGATCCAGTCAGTGCTGCGCCCGATGCACAGGTTGTCATGGCGGCAGATGGTGTATCGGTTGTCTTCGATCTCGCCAGAGGGCTATTCGCCAGTAAGCGAATTTTACGGGCAGTAGACAACGTGACGATAGCGATTCGACAAGGACAGACCCTGGGTATCGTAGGGGAATCCGGTTCCGGTAAAACAACTCTGGCAATGGCGTTGTTGCGTCTCACCGCCAGCGAAGGTGATATCCGTCTGCACGATACATCCATTCAGGGTCTGAAATCAGAGGCTTTGCGGCCACTTCGAAACAAGATTCAGATTGTGTTCCAGGACCCTTACGGCAGCCTGCCGCCCAGATTGTCCGTGAATCAGATTATCGAGGCCGGATTGAAGATCCATGAGCCTGAAATGACAGCGTTACAGCGCCGCAAAGCAGTAGTCGATGCACTTCTGGAAGTGGGAATGGACCCGGATGCACAGGATCGATATCCACACGAGTTTTCCGGTGGGCAACGACAACGTATTGCTATTGCCAGGGCGATTATTCTGCGCCCTGAAATCATCGTGCTGGATGAACCAACATCAGCACTGGATGTCTCCATACAGGCGCAGATCATAGATCTGTTACGTGATCTGCAGCACCGGTATCATCTGGCATATCTGTTTATCAGCCATGATTTGAAAGTAGTGCGAGCCCTTGCTCATCAACTGGTGGTTATGAAGGACGGCAAAATCGTGGAGCAGGGTCCGTCAGAACAGATTTTCTCCTCCCCGAAATCCTGGTATACCAAGGCATTGATGAGTGCTGCCTTTGACCTCGAGACCACGGACCAGAACGACATTGACTGATCAACCGGCGGCTGGACAGAATAGCCTTGGCCGCCAGTGATTTATTTTCCTAGTCGATAGCAATGCTGTAGGAGACCACAAAAATTGCATCAGAAGGCTTGTCACCCGTGTACTCCAGCCAATTACTCATGGTGAAAGACAGATTATCATTGTAGTTGTAGCTGATATCGAGATGTGTCGCATCATCGTCATTGATACCAAAGTCATGATCACCCAGGAGAAAGGACCACTGGCCGGCATCGGCAGATAAAGTGATGTACCGGTAGTCTTCAGAAGGAGCATATCCCCCCGAATCTCCAGCTACATTGTCATAGTAGGTGAAGCCGAACGGTCCATAGCCCAGAGATAGAATGACTTCCATGAAGTCTCCGGGAGATCCTTCGGTATCTTTAAAATCTCCGGTCGGGTAGGAGTATGAAATGAGGCTGATATCGTACGAAAAGCCATCCATCTCACCGCCGTAGCCCGCAAACAGATCAAATTCTGTGCCCGCGGCCTTATCGCCGGAAGACACCCAGAGACCGGCGTACATACCGTTCGAACTGCCAACGATGTCAGCGGAGGCAGCGGGTGAACCTGAACCCAGATCATACCCGCGCCAGAGGTAAGAGGTTGCAACGGATGCAGACCCTGCAACCTCGGCATTAGCTGCCGGAATGATTGCGCCTGCAAGCATGGTGGCAGCAAGTGAACCTGCAAGAATTGTTTTTATGAATTTCATTGTTTGCTCCAAGATTATCTTCGTTATATGTCAGTGCTGGTTTCTGTATACTGTTTTCCAAAAACTGATTTCCAAAAACTGTTTTCCAAAAACCGCTTTCCAAAAACCGCTTTCCAAAAACCGCTTTCCAATAAGAATGCGAAACCAGACTTGATCAAACAAAGCATTATCCAGGCCAATTCTTTATGACTCGGTAAATTAGCTGCTTGAGGCTGGTTTAACAGTCACGATGTGCTGTGGACAGTCTTTCAAGCGCACTAATATGAGGCACTGCGCACAAATAATGTGCACAACAGTGCCATTGAAGATTGATTGAGTGTAAGGGGGATTGAAACTCACGGATGACCTGGCGCAACTGATCAGGGTATGATCGGTATTCTGTTATTACTGAGGAGATTCAAATGGGATTCGCCCTTTCAGCTCTGCAACTCACCAGCACCGCCTTTCAAAATGGGAGTGCCATACCACAAAAACATACTGGGGAAGGTGAAGATGTTTCCCCGGCGCTTGCCTGGAGTGATTTGCCCGAAGGTACCCGGTCACTTGCCGTCATCTGCCATGATCCGGATGCTCCTCTGGTAACTCCTGGCAAATATGGCTTTGTCCATTGGGTGCTGTACAACATTCCGGCAGATGTATCCTCAATCGGGGAAGCTGTTGATCAATATACCACCGGCGCCAGTGATTTTGGCAAACCGGGCTATGGCGGTCCCATGCCACCCAATGGCCACGGGGTGCATCATTACTTTTTCTGGCTGCTGGCACTTGCTGTCGAGCCGGAACTTGAGGACGGTCTGAGCATGTGGGACCTGCTCGAGAAAGTGGAATCTGATGTTATTGGAATGAACCGGCTGGTGGGTACTTATCAGCGTGACTGAATCATTGTTGGCATGTATTTCATTTTTGAGGTTTACATAAAACCTGGCTACACCGCTGAGCAATATGCAGATGCCTGGTTACGTGCCAGCCGCATCATTCAGCAGGCGCCGGGTGCAAGAGGTACCCGTCTGCATCGTAAAATCGGGGATGATACAACGCTGTTGGCAATAGCCAGTTGGGACAGCAAGATCCATCGGGATGCCATGGAAGCCCGGCAACCGGATGATGTACGGAGAATCATCGAGCGGGAAGCCGAGTTTGTAGAGGTCAGGGTTCTAGGAGAATTTTATGACCCGGAATGGGAGATAACAGCCGGGACAGAGTGAATTCGTGGATGGTTCCCGCAAGAATGATTTACCAACAACTCTGCAAAGTAGTACTCTTAAACAAATTGCTATCCGAAATTGGAGAAGAACGATGAAATCAGCACTATGTGACAAACTCGGCATAGAATTTCCACTTTTTGCATTCAGCCACTGCCGGGACGTGATTGTGGAAGTCAGCAAAGCCGGTGGCTTTGGTGTACTTGGAGCAGTCGGACATTCTCCGGAATCGCTGGAAGTGGAACTGGACTGGATTGATGATCACATAGATGGAAGGCCCTATGGGGTTGACCTGCTGTTGCCGAACAGTCTGGACAGCAAGGAAGAAGCGCGTACCGCGGCGGAAATCGAAGCGGCGATACCCCAGGAACACAAACGGTATATCGAGTCCATTCTGGCTAACCACAATATTGATACAAAGGGTCTGTGGGACCGTGAAATCAGTGATCACCATGGTGATAACTATCGTGAAATAGGTGCTTCACCGGTTTTGGACGTCGCATTCAAGCATCCCGGTGTCAGGATGGTAGTCAACGCACTGGGAGTCCCACCCGAGTTCATGCGTGAAAAAGCCAGGAAAGCCGGGGTTGTTGTGGGAGCATTAGCGGGTGCCACAGTACATGCAATCAAGCATGCGGAAGCTGGCGTGGATGTTATTATCGTCTCCGGAACTGAAGCCGGTGGGCACTGTGGTGAAATTTCCACCATGGTCGTTGTGCCGGAAGTCATCAAAGCACTCCAACCCTATGGCGATATTCCGGTTCTCGCTGCCGGTGGTATTGCCACTGGCAGGCAGATGGCTGCGGCGATGACAATGGGAGCTGCCGGTGTCTGGTGTGGTTCCGTCTGGTTGACTACGTCAGAAGCAGAAACGGCTCCGGTGGTGAAAGAGAAAATGCTGGTAGCCGATTCCCGGCAGACAGTGCGTTCCAGAAGTCGTACCGGTAAGTATACACGGCAATTGCGGTCTGCCTGGACAGACGCATGGCATGAAGAAAATGCGCCTGACCCGTTACCCATGCCTTTGCAGCAGGTCATCAGTGAACCGGCACTGGGGCGTATCAGCCAGCTTGCAGAAAGCGGCCACGGTGGCGCCAAACAACTGGCAACTTATTTCGTCGGTCAGGCGGTGGGTTTAATGAATCAGCCCACATCGACAAGGCAGGTGGTTTACGATTTTATGGAAGACTTTGCGGAAGCCACCGATCGTCTGGCGGACTTGATGTCTGAATAGAGTGCCCCGGATCAGATACCGTTGATCTCCCTGGCGGCGTTCATCGTGATCTCGTAGGAATGCAAACGGGCGCTGTGATCATATATCGAGGATACAAGAATCAGTTCATCTGCCTTGTATTCATCAATAAACTCAGCCATACCGTCCCTGATTGCATTGACATCGCCGACGGCAATGCATCGCCTGGTTACTGACAGTATCCTTTTATCATCTTTACTTAACTGATTCTCCATTTCTCGCACGGGCGGTGGTAACAACCCAGGTTTACCTTTGCGCATATTGAGAAAAGACAGTGTCGAAGAACTGCGCAGGTAATGGGCCTCAGCATCAGTATCCGCTGCACACACGTTGAAACCGAGCATCAGGTAAGGGGCTTCGAGTTGCTCCGAAGGTTTGAAGTGGTCCCGATACACCTTAACCGCCCTTGACAGCATCTCAGGCGCAAAATGTGAGGCAAATGCGAATGGCAGACCGAGCATACCCGCCAGCTGGGCGCCAAACAGGCTGGAACCCAGAATCCACAGAGGTACGTTTGTTCCCGCCCCTGGAACTGCAGTGATGCGCTGTCCAGGTTGTGGATCTTTCAGGTAATGCTGCAGTTCCACCACATCGCGTGGGAAATCCTCCACGTTGCCGGTGAGTGTTCGCCGTAGTGCCATGGCGGTTACCTGATCAGTCCCCGGTGCGCGGCCCAGCCCAAGGTCGATTCGACCAGGGTATAACGTTGCCAGCGTGCCGAATTGTTCGGCAATGACCAACGGGGCATGGTTGGGCAGCATGATGCCGCCGGCGCCAACCCGGATTGTCGATGTCCCGCCAGCCAGATAGCCGATAACCACTGCAGTGGCGGCACTGGCGATACCGCGCATATTGTGATGCTCGGCAACCCAGTATCGCTCGTAACCCCATTGCTCCGCGTGCCGAATGAGATCCAGGGAATTGCGCAGGGCTTCTGTGGGTGTATTACCCTGGGTAACCGGCGACAGATCGAGAATGGAAAAACAGGTCATGCAAGCAACAACCTGCCTTCAACCGGTTTCCTGTGGATGCCGGACTTTTTCCACGGCTTTCTTATTTCCAACACAGTTTTTCCAACACGACTTTTATTACACACAAGCCTGTTTTCATGGCCTGGTAGTTTGTTTGTTTACTCTCATCAAACATGACGAAGAAAATCCAGGTAAGCCGGCCTGTTTGTTCCGCGACAGCGGCAGGGCGAGTTTTTGGCCCGCTGAAGGCTCCGGGAAACCGGAAGTTCCAGTCAATATGATTATTTCTGCCGGCTATCTTACACGATATGAAAGCTGCCGTTCTTAATCTGGCGCCAGCTTTTTTTAATTATTTCCTGTCCGAGAATTCAGCACCGCGGTGATTACTTCCTGTTAAGCCGTTGATTTTTTTAAACCAACAATATGTGGATGTCGCAACTAATACTCTCGGAAGTCGACTTTCAGGACAGGAATTCCTGATAAACAAAATGTTTCTAAACTCAGGTTTCGGGGTAGCCGTCCCGTACAATGCCAATTATTTATCCAGACTACAGATTGGGCTTCAGGCAAGTGCGGGAAACTGTCTTTGTCAGCGTTAATATGGTATAAATCACTCCTGTCGGCATTAGCCGACCTAATTCTCACACATATCGACACATGGTTCGGGTGCTGGTCAGCCAGTTGGATCATGGGATATGTGGAGGCCAAACCCAAAAACTTCGGAGTAAACATGTCCAACGTATCCATGCGTTCCCTGCTGGAAGCAGGTGCACACTTCGGTCATCAGACCAGATACTGGAATCCAAAGATGAATGAGCACATTTTTGGATCCAGAAACAACATCCATATTATCAATCTTGAGAATACACTGCCGTGCCTTGAGGAAGCCTGTGAATTTATTCGCTCTGTGGCCGCCAAACAGAATAAGGTCCTCTTCGTAGGAACCAAGCGGAGTGCGGGTAAAGTCATCAGAGAGCATGCTTCCAGGGCAAATATGCCCTATGTGGACAAGCGCTGGCTCGGTGGCATGTTGACCAACTACAAAACCATCAGGCAATCGATACGTCGTTTACAGGATCTGGAGACCCAGAGTACCGACGGAACGTTCGAGAAACTCACCAAAAAAGAAGCCCTGTCCAGACAGAGAAGTCTCGACAAGCTGGAGAATAGTCTGGGTGGCATCAAGGAAATGGCTGGTTTGCCAGATGTGTTGTTTGTGGTGGATGTGGACTATGAACGGATCGCGGTCACGGAAGCCAGGAAACTGCAGATTCCGGTTGTCGGCATTGTCGATACCAACAGTAATCCTGAAGGCATAGATTACATCATACCCGGTAATGACGATGCCATTCGGTCCATCCGTCTGTTTGTAGAAGCGATTGCAGATGCGGCTATAGAGGGTCATGCCATGTCCCAGGGAGGTTTCAGCGAGGACGATTTCGTTGAAGTTGTTGTAGCCTCACCAGCAGAAGCCTCTTCGGCCGAAACCCCTCAGGCGGAAGCCCCACCGGAGAAGCCGTTTCGGAAGAAGCCCCAACGGAAGAAGAATCTCCGCCACTGCCAGGTGAAACAGAAGCCAGCAGTACTGATGCTCCTGAAGGGACTGATTCTTCCCTTTTAAAGACAGAAACTAACGAGGTGGGGGAATAACAGTGGTTGCAATAAAAGCTTCTATGGTCAAGGAACTGCGCGAGCGTACTCAACTCGGCGTGATGGACTGTAAGAAGGCGTTGGTAACAGCGCAGGGAGATATGGAACTCGCCATTGAAAATCTCCGTAAATCCAGTGGTTTGAAGGCAGCAAAAAAAGCCGTTCGAATAGCCAGTGATGGACTTGTCGGTATACAGGTTGCAGAAGATTCGAGTCTGGGTGTCATGGTGGAAGTCAACTGCGAAACAGATTTTGCCGCACGTGATGAGAATTTCACTGCCTTTGTTCAGACCGTTGTGGACCGCGTATTCAAGAGCAGGGAAACCAGCGTAGAAGCATTGCTGGCCACGGGACTGGAATCCGAAAGAGAATCTCTGGTTCAGAAAATCGGTGAGAATATCTCTATTCGCCGGGCCGGGGTTTACAGTGACCCGGACGTCTACAGCTATGTTCATACCAACAGCAAGATTGGTGTGTTGCTTTCAATGGAAGGTGGTGACAGGATTCTCGGCAGGGATCTGGCAATGCACATAGCCGCTGTTAAGCCCCTGGTGGTGAATCCTTCTGACGCCCCGGAAGATGTCATTACCAGGGAACTGGAAATCTATACCGCACAAGCCAGAGACAGTGGCAAACCGCCGGAAATCATCGCAAAGATAATTGAAGGCAAAATCAGAAAATACATAGCAGATATCAGCCTGACCGAACAGCCCTTTGTCAAAGATTCCAATATCAGGGTCGGAGCATTACTCAAAAAGGCAAATGCCCGGGTGACCGGATTTGTACGTTATGAGGTTGGTGAAGGTATAGACAAGGGACCGGATGATTTTGCCGCGGAGGTGGCTGCACAACTTTCCTGATACGAACAGTACCGGGGACGCTGTCCAGGGTCCACTCATCAGGTTTTTTTGATACAGGGTGTGTTGTGATTGACGACATAAGAGATGAGGCGAAAGAGCGAATGGACAGGACATTGGAATTCCTGGAGGGTACATTTGCCCGGATTCGCACTGGAAGAGCCCATCCCGGTCTCCTGAATGGCATTACCGTGCCCTATTATGGCAATGATACACCTATCAACCAGGTAGCCAGTGTGAATGTGGAAGATGCACGAACCTTGTTGATCACACCCTGGGAAAAGTTCATGACAGGCGTAATTGAGAAGGCGATTCTAAAGTCTGACCTTGGATTGAATCCTGCCACTGCAAGTGAAAATATTCGGCTTCCCATGCCACCGCTCAGCGAGGAAAATCGTCGGGAACTGACCCGGGTTGCCAGAAACGAAGCGGAACATGCCCGTGTTGCGATCAGGAATATCCGCCGTGATGCCAACAACGACCTGAAGGAATTTCTGAAGGAAAAGGAAATCACCGAAGATGATGAACGCAGGGGTCATGAACTTGTACAGAAATTGACGGATGTGCAGATCAAGCAAGTCGATGCCATGCTCAAGGCAAAAGAATCCGACCTGATGGAAATCTGAGCCGGCAATGCTCAAACAGCGGGTTGTCACTGCCCTTGTCATCGCACCACTCACCATAGCGGGTATCGTTGCCCTGCAGGGGCTGGCTTTTGCATTGTTTATCGGCCTGTTCATCGTCATCAGTGGCTGGGAATGGGCTGATCTGGCAGGTCTGAAGGGTCATATGCGGATCACATATGCAGGCTTCCTGTCTGTAGTTCTGGCCGGTAGCTACTTTCTATCCCCGAAACTGGTTCTCACCATTGGGCTATGCTGGTGGCTGGGAGCATTCGTTCTGGTGATCTGTTACCCGAAACTGGTCAGGTACTGGTCATCGAAAATGATTCGATGTGCGATTGGTCTCGTGATACTGGTTCCGGCCTGGGTTGCCATGTTGCAGTTGAAATTATTCCCGGACGGTACACTATTCATATTGTTACTGTTTTTCCTGGTATGGGGATCGGATACAGGCGCCTATTTTTCAGGCCGTGCCTTTGGTAAACGCAAACTTTCACCGGAGATCAGTCCCGGTAAAACCTGGGCTGGTTTTTACGGCGGTCTGGCCACTGCATTGTTGATCGCCGTTATCATGCCCTACGTCACCGGAAAATCGGATCTGGTTCCTGGAGCCGGGGTGATTTTTCTCGGTGGATGTCTTTTTGTGGCCATGGTTTCCGTGTTGGGGGACCTCACCATCAGCATGTTCAAGCGGCATGCCGGGGTAAAAAATTCAAGCAATCTCCTGCCAGGGCACGGTGGATTTCTTGATCGCATAGACAGTCTGTTGGCAGCCGCTCCGGTCTTTGTGGCACTGATTCTTTTTTCAGGATGGGTCCGGGTCTCATGAACAGGGTTGCCATCCTGGGGTCTACCGGTACTATCGGTATCAATACCCTGGACGTCATTGCCAGAAATCGGGATCGGTACAGGGTCTTCGCATTGACCGCCAATACCAACTGGCAGATGCTTGAGAAACAGTGTCGCGAATTTTCACCCGACTATGCGGTTCTGCGTGATGCGGCAAGCGCCGTAAAATTAAGATCAGCCCTTGCCGGTCTGCCGACGGAAGTGCAGGGGGGAGATCAGCATCTGTACAGTATTGCAGGACATGATGAAGTCGATACTGTGATGGCGGCAATTGTTGGTGCAGCGGGGCTGCAGCCCACGCTGGCAGCGGTAAAAGCCGGTAAACGGACGCTGCTGGCGAACAAGGAATCTCTGGTGATGTCCGGGGCGCTGTTCATGACCGAGGTGGAACGGAATAACGCAGTTCTTCTGCCTATCGACAGTGAACATAATGCAATATACCAATGCCTTGCCAACGGTTCGGAAAACCATTCAAAAGGCATCAAACGGTTAATTCTGACGGGGTCCGGGGGACCGCTATTAAGGACAAATGCAGCCTGTCTGGAATCGGTAACCCCCGATCAGGCCTGTGCCCACCCCAACTGGAGGATGGGTCGGAAAATTTCGGTTGATTCGGCTACAATGATGAACAAGGGACTGGAACTGCTTGAGGCGGGTTTTCTGTTCCGGCTGCCGTCTCATCTGATTGATGTCGTGATACACCCCCAGAGCATTGTTCATTCCATGGTGGAATACCTTGATGGTTCAGTTATGGCACAATTAGGCAATCCGGATATGCGAACGGCGATTGCCCATGGACTTGCCTGGCCGGACAGAATCCCATCCGGGGTAAAAAGCCTGGATATGGCCCGGCTGGTCGACCTGCACTTTGAAGATGTCGACCTGGATCGATTTCCCTGTTTGCAACTGGCACGAGAGGTATCCGGCAAGTCCCAGAGCCTGTTGATTGCCCTGAATGCAGCCAATGAAGTCGCCGTTGCCGCGTTTCTGGATGAACGAATCCGCTTTACAGATATCCCGGTAATCATTAATGATGTGCTGGAACAGACAACGGACCAGGAAACTTCTACGATAGAAGCTGTCATAGATCAAGATGGTGAGGCGAGGAAACTGGCTTTTCGAAAAGTGAAAAAAATCCAATGATGGAAGTGATTCAAAGTATTCTGGCATTTATCGTAACCCTGTCCATACTGGTCACGATTCACGAGTACGGGCATTATCTGGTCGCGCGGCTGTGCAATGTCCACGTACTGCGTTTCAGTGTGGGGTTTGGCAAGCCACTTTTAACGAAACGTGGTCCTGCCCCTGTGCTGGCAGTGCCTGTTGATCAGGAAATAAAAACCAGGTCGAATGAGCCCCTGCAGGGCACTGAATTTACTGTTGCGGCAATCCCCTTCGGGGGGTTTGTCAAAATGCTGGATGAGAGAGAAGGTTACGTACCGGATGATCAACTGCATCTGGCCTTCAATCGCAAGCCCGTGTTGCAGCGAATTGCCATCGCTTCTGCCGGTCCCATTGCAAATTTCCTCCTGGCAATCGTCGTGTACTGGATGCTGTTTTCAGTCGGCGTTACGGGTGTAATACCAAAACTGGGTGAAATCGACCCGGATACCATGGCTGGCCGTGCCGGTCTTGTGGCCGGGGATGAAATTGTCGCAGTTGACAGGACTCCTGTCAGTACATGGTCAGATGTCAATCTGAGATTGTTCGAGCGACTGGGAGAATCCGGGGAATTAACCATCACAGTGAAAGCGGGCCTGGACTTCACCAGGGATCACGTCATTCCAATCAATGACTGGCTAAAGGGTGAGGACGATCCTTATCCCTCAGCTGAACTTGGTTTGCAGTTATGGTATCCCAGGATACCAGCAGTGGTTAATGAACTTGTTACCGGTGGTCGGGCCGAGGAAGCCGGACTGAAAAAGGGCGATGAAATCATAAAGATTGATGGATCTCCTGTTAACGACTGGGGTGAATGGGTGCAAATCATCCAGATGCATCCGGGACAACTGATTCAACTGGAGATATTGCGGGGCACTGAAACCATCTATCTGCCTGTGATACCGGCAGTAATTGAAAACGATGGAAAGACCACCGGTTTTATCGGTGTTTCGAGAATACCGATCCAACAACCGGAGAATATGTTGCGGAAGATCAACTATCCGGTGTATCAGGCGATTGTACCAGCCCTGGAGAAAACCTGGGACGTGGCGGCATTCACCGTGCTGGCAGTTAAAAAAATGGTTGTTGGAGCGATATCCACCAGTAACCTCAGCGGTCCGATTACCATAGCGCGGGTAGCAAACATGACAGCACAATCGGGCCTGGAGAGTTTTGCCGGTTTCATCGCATTAATCTCGATCAGTCTTGGTGTCCTCAATCTGTTGCCTATCCCCATGCTTGACGGTGGACATATCCTGTATTATTGCATTGAATTGGTCTTTCGCAGACCATTACCGCAGCGGATTCAGGTGTGGGGGCTTCAGTTTGGATTGTTCCTTCTGATAGGTATCATGATGCTCGCTTTCTACAATGATCTGGTAAGGCTCTAGGAGGCTGTCCGAGAACTGCGACCGTAGCGAGGGCGAGACTGATTGAGTCATATTTTTTGGTTATTTGAGGCAAATATTGTACATATTAAACGAAAATAAGCGGAAAATATGGCCAATCAGGCTTGTCCGCAGTAGGTCAGTCTGTTCTCGGACAGTCCGGGAGGCTGCCCGAGAACTGCGACCGTAGCGAGGGCGAGACTGATTGAGTCATATTTTTTGGTTATTTGAGGCAAATATTGTACATATTAAACGAAAATAAGCGGAAAATATGGCCAATCAGGCTTGTCCGCAGTAGGTCAGTCTGTTCTCGGACAGCCTCCTGGTTGGCACATGAATAAAGAACGCGAAGAGAGGAAAAGAATGCACCGCTGGAATCCGACAAAGCAACCTGGTTACTGGATTATCGCCCTGGTATTGGTGCTATATGGTCATTTCGCATCTGCATTTGTGTATACGGATGTCCGTGTTGAAGGACTGCAGAGGATTTCAGCGGGAACGATATTCAGTTCCATTCCCTTTAATGTTGGTGACGACCTGGATCAACAGGACATCCGGACAATTATCAAGTCGTTGTTTGACACCGGATATTTCGATGATGTCCGGGTTGGCCGTGATGGTAATGTACTGGTAATTGCCGTGACGGAAAGACCATCTATTGAATCAATTGAATTTGAAGGCAATAAAGCGATCAAAACAGAGGACCTGCTGGAGGGCCTCAGCCAGTCCGGACTGGCGCCGGATCAGATATTCAAGAAGGCCACCCTTGAACATATCAGTGCGGACCTGGAGCGGCAGTACGTCTCACAGGGTCGCTACGATGCAAAACTGACCACAGAGGTCACGGATTTACCCAGGAACCGTGTCGCTGTCAAGGTGGATGTCGATGAAGGCAATGTTTCCAGCATAAAACATATCAATATTGTGGGTAATACCCTCTGGGATGACGAGACGCTGCTTGATTTGATGGAGCTAAAGCCGCCGTCATTGTTCTCGTTCTACACCAAGGATGATCAATATTCGAAAGAGAAACTCACATCTGATCTGGAAGCCCTGGAGTCATGGTATCTGGACCGCGGCTATCTGAATTTCGACATTGACTCCACCCAGATTTCCATCGCACCCAATATGGAAGATATCTACATCACCATCAACATCGTTGAGGGTGAACAGTTCAAGATTGCCGATGTGGATATTGCAGGAGATCTGCGTGATCAACCGGATGAGGCAATACGTTTATTATTACTGTCAAGGGAAGGAGACATTTTTTCACGACAATTGATGACTTTGTCGGAGGACCGTATTGAACAGGTGTTGGGTAACACGGGATATACCTTTGCCAGTGCCACCGGTGAACCTGAATTCAATGAAGATGGTAAAACCGTCAACATCAGGTTTTTCATTGATATCGGCAAACGTGTTTACGTCCGTAGGATAAACTTCATGGGCAATACGGAGACCCAGGACGAAGTCCTGCGGCGCGAAATGCGCCAGATGGAAGGTGGCTGGGCGTCAACCGCAGCAATCGAAGTATCGAAGGTTCGTCTGGAACGTCTCGGTTTTTTCAAGGAAGTCAGTGTAGAAACGGTGAATGTTGCCGGCACGGACGATCAGATCGACGTCAACTATACCGTTGAAGAACAGTCTTCGAGTGCGATTTCAGGTACTCTGGGGTATGCCGAGGGTCCGGGTTTGATAGTGGGTGCAAATTTCCAGGATAACAATGTCTTCGGCAGCGGTAACAGTTTCAACATTGGTTTAAGTCATAGTGATTTTCAGTCAGCATTCAATATTACCTATTTTGATCCGTATTACACGATTGACGGTGTCAGTCGAGGTTATTCGTTCTTCTTTCGCAAGAGCGATTTCAGGGAAAGCAACATTGCCCGGTATACCTCTGACAGTTTCGGTGGATCAATAAATTACGGTTATCCGATCAACGAGATCTCACGACTTGGTTTCAGCGTTGGTTACGAGAACACCGAGATCCAGGAGGGTGTGTTCCCGGTACAGGAAATCTCACAATTCCTGGCGTCAGAAGGTAAACAATTTGATCTTGTCAGCCTCACGGGTACGTATCTCATGTCGGCTTTGAATCGCGGTACCTTACCGACCGCGGGACGTTCACAAACGCTTTCATTCGAGGCAACAGTTCCCCAGAGTAAACTGGAATTTTTTCGAATAAATTACAATGCCCAGATTTTCTTTCCACTGGGCAGATTGTTTACCCTGCGGTTAAGAACTGATCTCGGATACGGTGATGCTTACGGCGACACCAGTGTTTTTCCTTTCTACAAGCACTTTCTTGCTGGTGGAATCGGATCCGTTCGTGGTTATGAAAACAACACCCTTGGACCCAGGGGAACGCCTTCACCACTGCAGCAGTTTAGAGATCTGGACCCTATCGGCGGTAATGTCCTGATTGAAACCAGTGCAGAAATTTTGTTCCCACTACCCTTCGTCAAGGACCAGCGACAAATGCAATCGGTATTTTTTGTTGATGCAGGTAACGTATTCAACACCAACTGTCCGGATGTCAGTCTGGTATGTCACGATATAGATGAAGGTGAATTACGCTACACTGCAGGCTTTGCGGTGAACTGGATTACCGGATTTGCACCCATCAGTTTTGCCCTGTCATTCCCGTTTAATAAAAAGGATGGTGATGAAGCGGAATCATTTCAGTTTGAATTCGGGATTAAATAAAATTCCGGTTTTGAATGACATCGTCTCTACAACTTTGCCGGAGACAGGATGACCCTGCATAAGGATCGCTTTGCATTAAATCGATGGATATGTAAATATCTGCGCCCACTATCACTTACATCCCAAGACTTGGAGAATCCATATGAAACAACACTTAATGGCTATTGTGGCATGCCTGATGATGTTTCTTGTATCGCCGGTAGCTTTTGCTGAGATAAAGATTGGCTTTGTGGATGTGCAGCTGGCTATTCTGAGCACTGAACAGGCCAAAGTGATCCAGGCCCAGATCAACAAGGAATTCAAGCCCGAACAGGACAAAATCAGACAGATACAGTCCGAAGCCGCGGCTCTGATTGAGAATTTGCAGAAAAATGCAGAAGTAATGAGTGATGCAGAGAAGCGCAAATTGTCACTGAAGATAGAAGATAAGGACAACGCTCTAAAATATGAGGGTCAGAGATTGGAGCGGCAGGTAACGGAGCGACAGCAGGAATTATTTACCGGAATCCAGGGCAAATTGCAGAAAGTGATCGAAGATCTGGTGATCAGTGATGATTACGACGTCATATTACCTCGCCAAACTGCTCTTTACACAAGCGATATTTTGGATATCACCCGGAAAGTGACCGAGAAACTCAACGAATTAGATAAACCGGTAAATTAAACTGAATAGACAAATAGTCTCTTGAAGCTGACGCTTGGAGCTGTTGCAGACCGTTTCGATCTCCCTCTACATGGAGATCCCTCGATAGAAATCTGCGGTATAGCCAATATACTGGAGGCTCAGCAGGATGAACTTACCTTTCTGTTTAATCCTGCCTTCAAAAAGCACCTCGCCACCACAAAAGCGGCTGCAGTTGTATTGTGCAGGGATGCAAGCAGTCAATGTGATAAACCCTGTTTGATATCAGAACGACCACGCTTGATCTGGGCGGGTATAGCCGAGTTGTTTGATGCGACTCCCAAACCGGATGGTCGGCAACACCCCAGTGCAATCATTGGCAATAACGTAGTACTGGGTGACGATGTCAGTATTGGCGCACATGCCGTTATCGAATCCAACGCTGTTATCGGAGATCACAGTACTATCGGTCCGGGATCCGTGGTGGGTGCTAACGTCAGGATCGGACAAAACACACGATTGTTTGCCAATGTCACACTGTACCATGACGTGATGATTGGCAATAACGTCATAATCCATAGCGGCGCCATTATCGGCGCCGATGGATTTGGCTTTGAATTTGATGATGTGAAGGGTCAATATATCAAAATCCCCCAGGTTTACGGTGTCGTCATTGCTGACGAGGTGGAGATAGGCGCCGGAACAACCATTGACCGCGGTGCATTAAACCATACGGAAATTGGTATTGGTGTTAAACTCGATAATCAGGTTCAGGTTGGACACGGGACCCGAATCGGTGCACACACTGTCATTTCCGGATGTACCGCGATTGCCGGGACCATGACCATAGGTCGTTATTGCCTGATAGGTGGTGCAGTGGGAATCATTGATAATATAACGATTACAGACAATGTGGAAATCACCGCGATGAGCCTGGTCAGCAAGTCCATAAAAACAAAGGGTCGTTATTCATCAGGAACCGGATTGATGCCGGGTAAGGAATGGAAGCGTAATATTGTAGGCTTCAAACAACTGGCGAATCTGTTAAGGCGGGTACGACGGTTGGAATCCGGGAACGGGAACAGCTAATGGACGTTTTGGAAATTCAGAATTACCTGCCTCACCGGTATCCCTTTCTCATGGTAGACAGGGTACTGGAGCTGGAACCCAATGAGCGGATTGTGGCAATCAAGAATGTCACTATCAACGAGCCGATATTCACAGGTCATTTTCCGGTAACGCCGATATTTCCCGGTGTTCTCATTGTCGAAGCACTTGCCCAGGCTTCCGGTATTCTCGCCTTCAATAGTCGTGACAGAAGTCTGAACGATGGCTACATCTACTTTCTTGCCGGCACAGACAAGACCAGGTTTAAACGTCAGGTGGTTCCGGGGGATCAGTTGCGGCTTGAGGTAGAAGTCGTCAATCTTCGCGCTCATTGGCTGAAAGCTTCCGGTAAGGCATTTGTGGATGATGCCCTGGTCTGCTCATCAATGCTCACTTGTGCGGAGCAGAAGGTTAGCTGATTGATGGCTTTCAGGGGCATTGTTTCGTGACACATGCACCTCTCGTCATTGGCATGGTTGCCGGTGAGACATCCGGTGATAATCTTGGTGCACCATTGATCCGTGAAATCAAGGCACGGCGCCCGGATTCAGAGTTCATTGGAATAGGTGGTCCCGCAATGATTGCGGCAGGATTTGAATCCCTTTTCAATATGGATCGACTTGCCGTTAACGGAATTGCTGATCCCCTGAAACGCCTGCCGGAACTGATCAAAATACTCCTTGCCATGAAACGGGAATTTTACAGACGCTCCCCTGATTGTTTTATTGGCGTGGATTACAATTTTTTTAATGGCTTGCTCGAAGGCATGATGAAAAAAGCCGGGGTGAAGACGGTACATTACGTATCGCCATCAGTCTGGGCCTGGCGGTCTTCCCGTATCCGGAAAATTGTCAGAGATGTGGATCTCATGCTGACACTGTATCCATTTGAAACCACTATTTACGAAGCTCATGGCGTCCGGGTCAAATTCGTTGGTCACCCACGAGCCCAGGAAATAGCCATGGATCAGGGAGAAACCGGAAAAAGCAGCGCTCGACAGTCACTTGGAATTTCCGGTGACGCTCTGGTGATTGCGATATTGCCTGGCAGTCGTGGTAGCGAGGTAACACTCACGGGACCTGATTTTTTCAGGACGGCTGCAATGCTGTATCAGGATTTGCATTGTCAATTTGTCGTACCTGCCGCAAATGACAGACGAATGTTACAGATCAGGACGCTGTGGCAGTCACTGGTGCCTGAAATTCCGGTGTTGATAACGCCGGGCAACGCCATCGAAGCGATGACGGCAGCGGATGCGGTTCTGGTTAATTCCGGTACCGCTACCCTGGAAGCAATGTTGTTGCGTCGTCCCATGGTGATGTCCTATCGACTGGGAAAACTGACCTATGCCCTGGTATCCAGAATGGTGAATACACCATACTTTGCTTTGCCCAATATTCTCCTTGGGAAAGACCTGGTACCAGAGTTTATTCAGGATGCAGCCAACCCGAAGATTTTAGCCGAGGCAATGAAACAGATCATCAGGCAGCCGCAGGACGAGTTGATTTCCCAATTTGGCGGTATTCATCAACAACTGCGATGCGATTCCGGTGCCGTTGCGGCACAGGAGATCCTGCTGCTTTGCGAGAGTAACTGATGTATCGCCGTGAATACTGCGCCGGCGTTGATGAAGTCGGCAGAGGTCCATTGGCCGGGGCGGTGCTCGCCGCCGCTGTTGTGCTTCAGCCGTTTCACAGGATTGAGGGTCTGGCTGATTCCAAGGTGCTTTCTTCAAGTCGACGTGAGGAACTGGATATCGTTATCCGTGAACAGGCTATTGACTATGCCATTGGTCGTTCTGAAGTTGAGGAAATTGATCGCTTGAACATACTTGAAGCCAGTCTCCTTGCGATGCAGCGGGCTGTAGCAGGTTTGAAAGTTCCCCTGGATTTTATCCTGGTGGATGGCAACAGGGTGCCGGCATTCAATTGCCCTGCAGAATATCTGGTCAAGGGGGATAGCAGGTCTGATGAGATCAAGGCTGCTTCCATCATTGCCAAGGTCGCTCGGGATGCCGAGATGACTGCTCTGGATGTGCGCTATCCTGAATACGGCCTGGCGAGCCATAAAGGTTACCCGACACCGTTTCACCTCAAGGCATTAAAGCAATATGGACCATCTCCGATACACCGGATGTCATTTGCACCCTGCCGACAACGGGAATTATTCTGAGTCAATCCCGGGATGCATCATCCCTGCATCATCATCCGCCAGCTTTCCAGGTTGTTGATCCGCATATAGACATTCTGTTGCCTGGTTTCGGCCATCGTGGCATGGGGTACATGTGAATAATTGTGTCCAGGCAGAAGCAGGGTGTCATCAGGCAGAGCCGAGAGCTTCTGCAGGCTGTGGTACATATCGTCAACATCCGATCCGGGCAGATCAACTCTGCCACAGCCGTTGATGAATAAAGTGTCACCGGAAACCAGAGTGTGTTTCACCTTGAAGCACTGGGAACCAGGAGTATGTCCCGGTGTATGCAGAAACTCGATTTCAATGTCACCGATTTTCAATGTATCGCCGGATTCAACTTTGGCAATATCGTTGTCGGAAATACCCGTGACCTTTTTCAGTCCTTCGGCTTCGAGTTTATTGGCGTATACCTTTACCGGATTAATCGCCTGCAGCTCGGCAACACCTGATACGGTGTTTTGGCCAAAAGAACCACCGCAATGATCTGGATGATAGTGTGTTACCAGCGCGGCGTTGACCTTGTAATCCTTCTCCCGGACGATATTCATCAGGCTGTCGATATCCCAGGCAGGATCCACGATGGCTACCTCCCGGGTACGGCGGCAACCAACCAGATAGGCGAAATTCTCCATCGGTCCGATTTGTATCTGCTCAATTATCAACTCATCCTGTAATGACATGGTTTGACCCAGTGTGATCTGTGATCCAGCAATGTATCACAGATGGAAGAATCCGGGGTGGTGGAATCAAAATTGGGCATTCCCGGGGGTTCTGGGGAATGGTATGACATCGCGCACATTTTCCATGCCGGTCACATAGCTGAGCAGGCGCTCAAATCCCAGCCCGAAGCCGGCATGGGGTACCGTTCCGTAACGTCGTAAATCGCGATACCACCAGAGTTCTTCTTTCATCATTTCATCAAGACGACTATCCAGTATGTCCAGCCGTTCTTCCCGCTGACTGCCACCGATGATTTCACCAATACCCGGCGCCAGCACATCCATGGCGGCAACGGTTTTTCCATCATCATTCAGTCGCATGTAGAACGCTTTGATATCCGCGGGATAATTCATGATCACTACGGGTCGGCCCACATGTTTCCCGGTCAGGTATTTTTCATGTTCCGACTGCAGGTCGATTCCCCATCTGACCGGGAACTCAAAGGATTCTCTTGCGGACTTGAGAATGCGGATCGCCTCACTGTATTCCATTCTTTCAAAGCGATGATCAATAACGCTGTGCAGCCTGTCGATGATCGTTTTGTCGATACGTTGCTGGAAAAATGCGATGTCATCTTCCCGTTCATCCAGAACGCGCTGTAAAACATGTGTCAGCAGATCTTCCGCGAGGTCTGCGTTGTCATCAAGATCGGCAAAGGCAATTTCCGGTTCTATCATCCAGAACTCGGCCAGGTGACGACTGGTATTGGAATTTTCCGCCCGGAACGTAGGACCAAATGTATAGACTTTGGTCATGGCGAGACAATAGGATTCAACAGCCAGTTGACCGGACACGGTGAGGAATGACTCCTCGCCGAAAAAGTCCCTGTCGAAGTCTACAAGCCCGTCAGTGACGGGCAGGTTGGCCAAATCCAGGGTACTGACCCGGAACAGTTCACCTGCGCCTTCGCAATCGCTGGCGGTAATGATGGGAGTATTGATCCACTGGAAACCATTTGCGTAAAAATAGTGATGAATCGCATTGGCCAATGTGGTGCGCACTCGTGTAATTGCGCTAAAAGTGTTGGTTCTGGGCCGCAGGTGTGCCTGGGTACGAAGATATTCAAAAGTGTGTCGTTTTTTAGCGATGGGATAACTTTCGGGGTCATCTATCCGGCCTGTAACGGTCACGCTGTCTGCCTTGATCTCCACATCCTGTCCCCTGCCTTCAGAGACAACCAGCATGCCACTGATGCGTACGGAACAACCCGTGGTGATAGTCAGCACTTCCGTTTCATAGTTGGGTATCTCATTGGGTACAACTGCCTGCATCGCATCGAAACAGGACCCGTCGTGTACGGCGATAAAGGAGACGCCTGCTTTGGAGTCCCGTTTACTGCGCACCCATCCCTGAATGGTAACCTCGGTATCGATTGCAACAGCTTTGGCCAGCAGACTGGCTACTGAACTGATTTCATTTCCGGAAGGATCAGTCTTCAATATTTGAACTCCTGAATTACAGGGACAGTTTACTGATTTATCTTTTCGGGGGACAGTTTACTTAATTCTATTCGGGGGCAGTTTAATTAATTCAGGGTGTTTTCGCAGATGGTTTTGGGGTGTCCCCCTAATAGCCGAGTTTTGCCTGTGCCTGCTCACGTAGTTTGCGTTTGGCAATTTTGCCGGAGGCAATCCGGGGTAAGGGAGAAGGTGTGGTATTGATGTAACGCGGGATCTTGAATCGTGCCAGGTGATTCAGAAGAAAGCCTCGTAATTCGTCACCATCAATTGCCTGTCGACAATAGATCGTCGTGCCTATTTCTTCCCCAAGTCGTTCGTCCGGAATGCCATAGACGCTGGCTTCCAGCACGTCCTCGTGAGCCAGCAAGGCAGCTTCCACTTCGCCACAGCCTATGTTCTCGCCACCCCGGATGACCAGGTCCTTGATCCGGTCAACGATATACAGATAGCCCTCTTCATCCAGATAAGCCACATCTCCCGTGTGTATCCACCCGTCCGTGAAGGTCTCGGCATTGGCTTCCGGTCGATTCCAGTATCCGCGAACAATAGAGGTACCGCGTACCAGCAATTCGCCCCTTTCATTGGCGGGAAGATGATTACCATCGCTGTCGGCTATCGCAAAATCCAGCACAACGGAAGTTCGTCCGGAGCTTGAGGGATGTTTCAGGTAATCAGGACCACCAATTCCGGTACCAATGGCATTGGTTTCGGTCATACCCCAGCCGGTACCGGGGTATGCGTTTTTAAATGACGTGGCAATACGCTGTACCTGCTCCGGTGCACGCGGGGCGCCGCCGCCGCCAACTGCCTGCAGGGAACTGAGGTCACGGTTTGTCTTTATAGCTGTCTCTACCAGATCCCCTGTCATCGCGGCAGGAGCCATGAAGCTACTGATTTTTTCCTTTTCAATCAATTCAGCGGCTATGTCCACATCCCATTTATACATGGAGACGATCCGGCGTTGTGCCCGGTATGAAGACAGTAATACGCCGTGGGATCCTGCTACGTGAAACAATGGAACTCCCAGCAATGTTACTGGAACGTGGGTCTGATCTGGTGGATTGGCCGGAGCAGGCTCTCCACCGCGCATGATGTAGCCACCAACCTGTTGGTCCAGTTCCCAGGAAAACAGCGCACTGATGATATTCCGGTGACTGGAAACGGCGCCTTTTGGATGGCCGGTGGAACCGGAAGTATACAGAATGGTAGCATCGTCATCTGCGTTAATTTCCACCTCTGGCATTGACGAGTCGTCGTGAACAGACATGGCATCCTGTAGTAAGGGTATGTCAGTAGGCAGCGGTTTGTTCGGTCTTATTGCAAGGACTTTCAGCCCAAGTTTGTGGTAGACCTGCCTGACCCGGTCTACTCTCTCCTGATCGGCAAACAACACCCTGATATCGGCATGGGCAAGGCCGTATTCCGTTTCCTCAGTCTGCCACAGTGCATTCATACAAACGGCTATGGCGCCAATGGAGGTGATCGCGTGAAAGGCGATGACCCATTCAGGATAGTTTCGCAGGGAGATCGCAACGCGGTCACCGCGGGTGATGCCATAGTCCAGAACCAGCATGTTTGCGACCTGACAGGCTCGCCGGTACATGTCTTCAAAAGTGTAGCGTTCATCATCATAGACAAAGAACTCGACATCAGAACGGGTCGAATCAAACAAATCCTTCAGGGTCTCCGGCGCATTCCTGAATATCCGGCAAGGGTAGCCATGCACGTCCTTTTCCACGAGCTCGTAAGGTTGCCCCGGTGCTGTCAATATAGCGACTGCCTCTTGTCTGGTGATGGTTGTTTTGTTCTCTTCCATAATGTCCTGCATACAATAAAACCGCTTTAAAAATACGTGTTTCAGGGTGGGAATTGCAACCTAAAACTTAAAATTGTCCATGCAAAGTGACATCTCCACCATTATTACAGAATGGAAATACATCCTTTGCGGCAGCGGAAATAATTCACCAGCCAAAGTAAACAATCCACTCTCATTTGCGGTATTCTTCAGCTCTGGTGATCTGAGCAAAGGCAGCAATATGGAACAGCAATTCAGGGAAGGTTGTGAGGCCACACCCGAATCAGTCGGCATGTCGAGCCGTAAACTCGAAAATCTCTATAATCTGGTTGATGGCTACATTACTGATGGCAAAATACCGGGCGCCATCTGCATGGTGGCCAGGGACAACAAAGTGGTTTATCAGTCCAGGCACGGTAACATGGATGATGAGGCTGCGAAGCCGATGCAAATGGATGCCATTTTCCGTATTTACTCCATGACCAAGCCCATTGTCAGTGTGGCGCTGATGCAACTCTATGAGCAGGGCAGGTTCCAGTTGGATGATCCGGTTTCGATGTATATTCCCGAGTTCAAGGGTCTGCGGGTATTAGACAAGGGTGGTGTTGCCGACAATTACACCGTCAGTGTTCCTGAACGTGCGATGACGGTGCGGGACCTGCTCATGCATACCTCGGGTATTGTCAGCCCTTCACCGGAACTTCCGGTGGGCAGGTTGTATCAACGTGCTGACTTGTACAAATGCGATACGCTGGCATCAATGGTGGAAGTTTTAGGGACATTGCCGCTGCACTGTCATCCTGGCGCCGAGTGGAATTACAGCATATCCACGGACATTGTGGGCTATCTGTGTGAAGTATTTTCCGGTCAACCTCTGGATCGTTATCTCGAACAGAATATTCTTGAACCACTGCACATGACGGATTCCGGTTTTCATGTGGACCCGCGGAAAGCAGATCGGTTTACAGCCTGTTATCAATTTACCGGGGACGGCAGTAAGCAGTATGCACTTCAGGATGCACCCGCGGAAAGTCGTTTTCTTAAGCCAAAAACCTATTTTTCCGGTGCTGGAGGAATGGTTTCGACGGCGCATGATTACATGCAGTTCTGCAAGATGCTGATGGGTGGTGGAGAACTTGATGGTGAACGGATCATTGGCAGCCGTACGCTGATGTATATGGCATCAAACCATCTACCGGATAACTGTGACCTTGCAGCCATGGGACAGCCTCAGTTCAATGAGACCACCATGGAAGGTATTGGGTTTGGGCTGGGCTTTGCTGTATTGCTGGACCCTGTAGTGGCACAGGTAATCGGTACTCCTGGTGAATACTACTGGGGTGGAGCCGCGTCGACGGCATTCTATGTCTCTCCGGAAGAAGAAATGGCGGTAGTATTCCTTACCCAGTTGATGCCATCAGGCAGTCACCCTTTTCGTCGCCAGTTGCGGGCTACGGTATATGGAGCAATAGCTGATTAAGAGCCTTCAGCGGGGTTCCAAAAAGAGCCTTCAGCGGGGTTCCAAAAAGAGCCTTCAGCGGGGTTCCAAAAAGAGCCTTCAGCGGGGTTCCAAAAAGAGCCTTCAGCCGGGTTTGTAAAGAGCCTTCAGCGGGTTTATAAAGAGCCCTCAGCAGGTGATACCAAATCAATGTCGATCCGGCCTTGTACACTGTTGATGAGGTACAGCTCATCGTAATCGCCCAGCGAGTCAGCCGGGATGCGCCGTTCAGTCAATTCACCACGGTCTATAAGGTACTGCCGATATGTACCGCCCAGTAGTCCGCAGTCCACTGGCGGTGTGTAATGTTGACCGTCTTTGACCGCCACCAGGTTGGCTATGCAGGATTCTGTCAGTTCCCCGGAGGTATTGCACAGTATTACATCGTCAAGGTCTGGATGTGCTGCCAGTTGCTGATCATAAATTTCGCGGCAGGTGGTTTTGTGATACAGATATAAATTCTCCTGGTTCACAGGACTTCCGGTAATCGCGACTTTCAATTTCTGACCCGGGATTTCGGAATTTCCCAGGGGCAGGGTATCGGTATTGATGAAGCCCTGTTTCGTCAGGGTCATCCGTATCCGGTATGCTTCCATCTGCGTTACAGATTCAGCACCCGCGACCCTACTGCAAGAGTTGCCGGATGAACATTCAGAGAGGTTCTCCAGAAGCATTTCAGATAGTGACATCAGTTCGCGACGGACTGACTCTTCATCAAATTGAAACAGGAAATGTTTTGCGGATGATGCCAGCCGGGCCATGTGATATTCCAGCAGGAAGTAACCTTCTTCCGGGGTCCAGCGCAGGGTTTCCAGCAATTCAAAAGGCGTATGCTGCTCGCTGATGATTCTGGTTTTGGTAAGACACTCCAGGTACTCGCTGGCCGGGTCGGAGTCCCAGACGATACCACTGCCGGCGCCGTACACAGCTTGCCCATCGACTCGTCGGATAGTGATGGTTCGAATAGCCACGTTGAATTGAGCGGTTCTATCCGGGCCGACATAACCAATGGACCCTGTATAAACCCCTCGCGGGTCCGGCTCAATTTCACAAATAAACTTCATGGTGTTCACTTTTGGTGCTCCTGTAATGGATGCACACGGGAACAGAGCGGAGAATATTTCGCATAACGAGGCGCTGGTGCGGGCAGTAACGGTTGTCGTCATCTGAAACAGTGTTTCATAAGTTTCAATGGCAAACGGATGATCAATCCGGATACTGCCGCTTTCCGCGATGCGACCCAGGTCATTACGGATCATATCGACGATCATCAGATTCTCCGACCTGTCCTTCACTGATTCGACCAGAGCCATTTTGTACTGCTCGTCCTGTTCAGTGTTTCGACCGCGGGGGGCAGTACCCTTCATGGGTCGGCATGTGATGCTTTTGTTATCCAGTGAAAAGAACAGTTCCGGTGATTGAGATGAGATGATGTATTCCCCGGTATTGATGAAAGCAGCGTATGGCGCTGAGTGACTCTCGATGAGAGAGACAAAAGCAGCATAGGGATCGCTTTCTGCTGTTGATTTGAATCTGAAGCTGTAATTAACCTGGTAGGTGTTCCCCTCCCGCATCTCTTCTTTTATCCGGTAGATCTGTTTCGTGTATTCCGGGAGTGTCACCGATGGCGTCCAGATTTGTCTGCCGGTATCAACTTGAATCTGACCAGGATGGGTCAGAACAGATACCTCGGAATAAAGACCAAACCAGACCAGGGGCGGGCCGCTTTCCGGTTCATGGGTAATGAGTGCCTTGTCGAACGCACCGGCTGCTTCGTAGCCAATGTATCCGGCGGCATGGTATCCCGATGCAACCGCCTGTTGTACTTCCGCTATCGTCTGCATAACTTCGTCTACAGATGAGGCACTCAGTATTCTTTCCGGTCTGACAAAGTGCAGCCAGCGATTTACGCCATCGTTATTGTTTAAACGAACGACGGCAAATCCGTCGTCCTGCCAGTTGGTTTGTTGATTCATCTGCCGGTTCAGAAAAATAGTGGTCAGATCTGATTTTCTCATTTTATGGGGAAGGGGTCAGCTTCAATTTCATAAAAAAAAGTTTCCCAGGTATGGGGAAGGGATCAGTTTCAATTTCATAAAAAAAAAGGTTCCCAAGTGTCAATTGCAACTGATCATAACCGGGACTGTGGTTCTACCACCAGGAACCTGCAATGATTGCCCTGCATAATTCACCCGGTAACTTACGATACTTTCTACCGGGTGATTGTCGATTCAGGATGTTGGTTGTGTTACAAATGGAAATAGACATGAAAGGCAACAAACGGCTGAAGCAATAAGGGGACCAGCGTGACCGACACAACACCGACAGAACACCAGCAAGACAACGGATCGAAGGGGTCCGCAGACATATTCGGACACCCACGGGGTCTTTACATCCTGTTTCTGACGGAACTCTGGGAGCGATTCAGTTATTACGGGATGCGGGCTTTGCTGATCCTTTACCTGACCAAGCACTTTCTGTTCGGTGACAGGGAAGGTGGACTGATCGTGGGCAGCTACGCGGCTCTGGTCTACGCCATGCCGGTAATAGGCGGTGTGATTGCGGACAGATATCTGGGATTCCGCAAGGCCGTTGTCTTTGGCGCCATATTGCTGGTATGCGGTCACTTCGGTATGGCTTTTGAGGGGCCGGAAGCCAGCCGGATTACAGTCGATGGGGAAGTCATCGTTCAGCGTGACGATGTATACACTCAGATCTTCTATCTGTCCCTGGCTCTTATTATTGTTGGAGTTGGATTTCTGAAAGCCAATATTTCCAGTATCGTCGGGCAACTCTACGGAGAAACAGACCCGCGCCGTGATGCCGGATTCACCATTTTCTACATGGGTATCAACCTGGGTGCGTTTGTGGCCACTCTGCTGTGCGCCTACCTGGGAGAAACCTACGGCTGGCGTTATGGTTTTGGTTTAGCGGGTATTGGGATGCTGATAGGGCTGGCAACGTTTACCGGCGGTGGCAAGTACTTGCAGGGGCTGGGGGACCCGCCGGACAAAACAGTATTGCAGTCATCTATGATGCCGGGTCTGACCCGGGAACACTTGATTTACATTGTCGGCATTCTTTCGGTTGTGGGTGTGTGGCAACTGATTCAGAACACTGGCGAGTTGGGCCTCGTGCTGGTGTTATTCAGCGGTGTTGTCGTCGCGGGGGTTGTCTATTTCTCGCTGTTCAGATGTACAACCGTTGAACGGGATCGAATGCTGGTCATGTTGACGCTGATCATTCTATCCGTTTTTTTCTGGGCATTGTTTGAGCAGGCCGGCTCATCACTTACTTTGTTTACGGACCGTAATATTGACATGGGCGATATCTTTACGGCGGGTATGTTTCAGTCGATGAATCCATTCTTCATCATCATACTGGCGCCATTTTTTGCCTGGCTATGGGTACGTCTAGCGCAAAAAGGTCTTGAGCCATCGACTCCTGCCAAGTTCGGTCTGGGCATCCTGCAGGTCGGTCTGGGATTTGCCGTCCTTGTCTTTGGCGCCACTCAGGCTGGTCCGGATGGCAAGGTTGCAATCATCTGGCTGGCACTGATGTACCTGTTGCACACTACTGGAGAACTCTGCCTGTCACCGGTTGGACTATCCATGGTGACCAGACTCAGCGTGGCAAGAATTGGGGGCATGATGATGGGCGTCTGGTTCTTATCAGCCTCACTGGCCTCCTATGCAGGGGGGATGATTGCCGGACTGATGGCTATTGAGGAAGGTGGGGGCGCCCTGTCAGGGCTTGCTTCACTTGCTATTTATACCGATGTATTTGGAAGGCTGGGCCTGCTGGCCGTGGTACTGGGTGTTCTGGTGCTGCTGGTGTCTCCTTTCCTGCACCGTCGGATGCATTTGAATGATTAGGCGTCTGTGGGCAAACTGGTCAGTATTTTGAGAAAGTCAGTATTTTGAGAAAACAGGTATCCAACAGAACTTCAATGCATCAGAGTTGAAAGACTCTTTGCTTATTGAAGGTTCTTAGCCAAATAGTCGCAAATTGGTCTGATTCCGGGTTTGAACACCGGACAACCTCAACGCGCGAGTATAATGCAATCACGGAATTTCTGTTCTATATTCACGAGTTTCAAGGCCACACTTACCAGCGGAATAATCCTCTGGTTAAGCATATACCAAAAAGATCAAACCTGACCTTGCGTTCGTGATAATTTCTCAGGAACAGATTAACTATAGTAATTAACAGCGAAGGGCGCCCGGCAAAGGGCTCCCTTCACTGCCAGTCATTAGTCCTTGAGGCGATTGATTGTCCGCACGACCACGACAGTAACAACACCGGATAGAAGTGCTATTACAAGCTGGTCAAGGACTGCGTCAAGGTACCCGCCAATCACTTGAACATTACCTAGAACATCTGCGCCCGCAGCCGCAGCCGCTGCCACAGCAACCACCAGGTAGGCAGTTGCGTCCTCTGCGTCTATCGCCATATAGGCATAGGCCAGTCCTAGAATCACCAGAGCAAGTGGAAGCAGGGCATTGGGTACAATACCTGGAGCTAATCCCTCTACGAGTGCGGCCAGAACAGCCAAACCAACGATTACTTTTGTTGCCATTGTCTTATCCCTCTTAAAGATACAAATAAATAATGTTGGCAACAGCCTTTAATCCTGGTCGGCTAAAAGGCCAGAGCCACATTCAAAAGTGAACAGTACACAGCAGATTAAGATGTGTGAAGTCTTAAGCATTACTGGTGTTGATACCCACTTTCATTACTTTTTACGCCATTGTTTTCCAATTAGCAAGTATCTAATTCATTGGTTTAACAACTATTTGCTTATATTTGGCTTTTTTTCCCTCGTAACTTTCCACAGAATCGTATTAAATCGAAAATTATCCTGTGAAATGGTGTCTCTACCTTTGTCCAATACAATACCGTTAAGACCTGATGAAGTAAGCCAGAAGTGGCTTACCACTGTTCTACAGGGAAGTGGATTTCTGGAGGAAGACAGCATTGTCAGTTGTTCGAAGGAACTCATTGGCGAGGGTGCAGGGTTTTTGGGTCAAATCTTCAGGATTACCCTGCAAACCGGGAACGGCAATGCTGATCCGGCATCACTTATTCTCAAGATCCCGACGACAACGATCAATCGAAAGATAGGTCAATTGATTGGTGTTTACGAAAGGGAGATTCGATTTTATCAGGAATTGCAACCACTTCTGCACATCAGGACACCGCGGCACTACTACAGCGCAATGGATGCTTCCGACCCGGAGACTGCCGTCAAAGGACTCAGGTTCATGAAACGACTGCCGGTCAGGGTCGCGGGACTGTTGATTTCAATCATGGGACGATTACCGGTAACAAGGGAACATAGATACGTCTTGTTACTGGAGGACCTGGGGCATTTCCGCATCGGTGATCAGGTCGAGGGATGTTCAATGGACGAGGCCAGACTGGCACTCGACACCATGGCGGGACTTCATGCCGATTTTTTCAATAGAGCTCTGGACCGATTTCCATGGGTTATCCCCATTGACCTTGGGGCAAGAATCACACAGATACTGGCAGCAGGTGCTACGTCTCAGTTCCGTGAAGAACACGCGCCGGTACTTGCCAGAGAACATGTCGACTTAATCGATTGGCTGGAGGGTCATGCTGATGATTTGTTGAGTCTTGTCGCTAAGCTTCCCTATACCCTGCTTCATGGTGATTATCGCCTTGATAATCTGTTTTTTGATGATGCAAGAGGAGAACTGATCGTATTTGACTGGCAGACCCTGATTCAGGGTCCGGTAGGCGTTGATCTTGCCTATTTCCTGAGCGCATCAATCGATGATGATGACATGGATTTACTCCTGTCCCATTACCGTCAAAGTTTGCTGAAAAGAGGTGTTGAGTTTTCGCCTGAGCGCATCAGATTTGAGTATGAAGTAGGGCTTTTATGTACAATCAGTCGCCTGATTTTCATGTCAGCACAGGAATTTGCATTTGGCGAAGGCCGGGGGCTGGACCTGCAGAGAACATGGCTGAACCGTATTATGCGTCAGTCCGAAGGTATTGACCCGGACAGGCTGATGCAGACAATCCCGGACTGAGAGCAGCAGTATTCGTTAAACAGGCTGGGAATATCTGTTTTAAAACTGTCGTAGACGGGTCAGCCGTTATGCTTCACTACTGTCGCAGACGATTCAACAGTTCCGTCTGGTATTCATCTGACAAAGCAGGCACCCGAAATCCGGTTCGGCCAACCACGTCAGAAAAACGGGTCCGCATGGCGTCAATGACTTCCTCCGGAGTTCCGACGATGGCGATGGTTTCCAGGATTTCATCATCAATCAACGCTGCCATTTCCTTTTGCTGCTGGCGTTTGTTCATCCGGTTTAATTCGACCTGCAGGTCACCCCAGCCATGGATGTCGAGAACGGGTCTGTACGCTTCGGTTGATCCATAGAAAGCAATGCGGTCCCGTGCAATTTCCCTCGCCTTCCGGATAGACGCCTCATTCACACCTGTTGCTACAATAGGCGCATAGTCCAGTTCAAAGTTGCTCAACGTTCTACCGCTCCTCTTGAGTCCTGCTGCAATAGCCGGCAGGGTAACTTCGCGGATGTATTTTGCGGAAGAGAATGGATGCATAATCATACCGTCCGCAACTTCAGCCGCGACTTTGGTCATCAACGGTCCTGTTGCCGACAGGGTGATTCGGGGACGGCCAGCCTCAACGTTCACTGGAGTAAAGGTTGATGGCATTAATGTGTGCTGGTAATACTCTCCTTCAAAAGCCAGACGCTTTCCGTCATACCAGCAATCGAAGATTGCATGCATCGCTTCGATGAACTCCCGCATCTGGCGTGCAGCCTTGTGCCAGGGCATGCTGAATCGACGTTCGATGTGCGGTTTGACCTGGGAGCCCAGGCCCAGCACCAACCTGCCCCGGGAGAATGCATTAAGGTCGTGAGCCAGATTAGCCATGGTCATGGGATTCCGGGAGAATGCGACCGCAACGGATGTAACAAGTTCGATGGATTGGGTATGTTCAGCAGCCAGCACCAATGGCAAAAAAGGATCATGATTGAGTTCAGAAATGCGAATGCCGTCATAACCCATGGCTTCCAGTCTTGCGGCCTCTTCACCAATGCTGTTTAAACTGGTACTGACACCTGCATCGATTTTCAACAGACCTGTTCCCTGTATTGAAATTTACCCGGCAGAATATTCCTGACCTGGCAATTTGGCCAGTTCATGGGATTCATTGTCAGCTCTGTCGGAGCCAGGATTCGAGGATAACGACGGCTGCCAGGTCATCGACTCTCTTTCTGGGTGTCACTTTCTTCCTGGAGGCGCGTATCCTGCCGGTGGCGCCTTTCTTCCCGGTTGAGCCTTCCTTTACAGTCGTTCCAGCCTGCCTGACTTCAAAGGTACTCAGTCTTTCGTCCATGGTTTCTGCCGGGATGCCGAACCGGCCAGAGAGTTTCTCTGCGAAGCGTGCCGCACGATGACTCATGTCGCTTTCGGAGTTGTCCATGTTGAGAGGTAGTCCGACGATGAATCTGACGGGTTGCCAATCCTTTATCAGTTTTTCCAGTTGTGTCCAGTCGGGGACACCGTCCACTGCTCCAACAATAGCCAGGGGTGTTGCTGTACCCGTTAACCGTTGGCCGACTGCAACACCGATTCTCCGGAAACCAAAATCGAAACTCATAATCAGTTCTGCCATCAGTGATGGCCGGAATTCGCGTTAATGAGATTGAGATCCAGCCCCATCTTTTGAGCCGCAGCCTGAGGTCTGTTTTTGAATGGGGTTGAAAACACAATATCCCTGTTGAAGGAGACTACCAGCCATGCATCCCTGACCAGTTCCTGTTCCAGTTGAGTGCTTGCCCAACCGGCATACCCTACCAGCACCAGCGTATGTTCCGGTGCAGTCGGGTCGTTCAATAAATCCGTGGAAGTCGTCAGAGAGACATCATCATTGATAATGTAGCTGTTTGGATAGACTTTGTCTGTACTGTGCAGAAAATACAGATGATCCTGATGTACAGGGCCACCAATGAGTACCGGCAGGTCTGGTGGCTCCGGTGTATGATCGATGATCTGCGGCAAGGTAATATCAGCAGGCTTGTTGATAATCAGACCAAAGGCGCCATCCTGGTTATGTTCTATGAGTAGTGTGATGCTGTTGGCAAAGAAGTCTCCCTCGAGTCCGGGGAGAGCGATAAGAAAGTTGCCGCCTAGATATTGTTGTTCAGTCAATTTGTTTGCCTAGTAACTGTGTACGCCGCCTTGTCGGAACTGCCAGGTTCGAATGATCTCGATCATATCGGTAGTTTGACTTATTTCCTCCGGAAAAGGCATAAAGGGTGAAGCGATTGTCACTATATTAACCGCCGCGTTATCCAGTATCTGGTGCCCTGATGATTTGAGTATCTTGATGCTCATCAACCTGCCGTCCGGCAAAATGGCAACCATTAACCGTAATGAACCGTAGATCTGTTGTCGTCGAGCTTCTTCCGGATAATTAAGGTTGCCGACTGTCTCGATTTTACGCCGCCAGGCATCAAGGTAAAGCGCATCTTGACTGGCGGCGGTGGATTGACTGGTAAGGCGTTTAATACGTGGCAATTTGGCATGAATCTGTCGCTGGCGATCAAGTCTTGCTTCCAGAGAGGCAACTTCAAGATTGTATTCCGGCAGTGATCTTCCATCAGAAGTGTCATCCTTTATGACCGGGCGCGTTAATACTGTCCTCGTGTTATCGGAGGCAGTGTTCTTCCTTGACGCTATGACAGGTTGTTGCGCCTGCTCAACAAGCCTGTTTACTGGCTTGTGGCCCTGTGCAGAGTCGTCATTTCGGGAATCAAGGTCCTGTGATTGAGCCAGGGTAGTGATCATCCGTTTTTCCGTCAGTGTTCCACTGCCTGCCTGATTGAATTGTGCGAGGAATTCCGCCTTGTCAGGACTGTCATTGCTCTGATTCTGAACCAGTGTGATCTCAAGGGTGTGCATGGAAGACTTGCTGAGTCCACTGGTGAAGGTTACGCCGAGAATAATAGCCCCATGCAGGGAAATGGCTAAAAAGAGAGTGAACGACAGGCGATCTGTAGTCGACACATCCTGAAACATGGATGAATTCAAGGTGTCCATTAACAGAAACTGTCTTTGAGAAAATCCATATAGTTTCCGGCGATATCCAGATCAAAGGCATGGTTGATTTCACGTATGCAAGTCGGGCAGGTGACGTTGATTTCTGTCAGATAATCGCCGATGACATCTATACCTACAAAGTAGAGTCCTTTTTCCTTCAGAACGGGACCAACCTGGTCACAGATAAAACGGTCTCTTGCGTTAAGTTCGCGTCCAACGCCTTCACCACCCGCAGCAAGATTGCCCCGGTTTTCTCCTGTTAACGGAATACGGGCGAGCCCGTAGGGAACTGGCTGACCATCGATCAGCAGGATCCTGGTATCACCACGGGAGATTTCCGGAATGAATTGCTGCACCATCGTTTGGCGAGTGCCATTGGCAGTCAGGGTTTCAATGATAACACCCAGGTTTCTGTCTCCCGGGCGAACACGGAAAATCGATGCGCCACCCATACCATCCAGAGGTTTGAAAATAACATCGCCGTATTCTTCCTGGAAAGCACGCAACAGCACTGGATCACGGCTGACGAGATGGGGAGGACAGCATTCGGGGAACTGCAGGGCAAACAGTTTTTCGTTGCAATCCCTGACACTGCCCGGACGATTGGCGATCACCACGCCTTTTGACTCTGCCATCTCAAGCAGGTACGTCAGATAGACGTATTCCAAATCAAAGGGTGGATCCTTACGCAGTAAAACGAGATCGAAATCTGTCAGGGGGGCATTGTCCTCCGCCAGTTCCTTAAACCAGTCGTTCTGGTTACCGGTAACCTGAATCCTGTGTCGATGCGCGTAGACCTCACCATTACTGATGTAGAGATCACCCTGTTCCATACTGTAGATCTGCCAGTTTCTACCATGTGCAGCTTCCAGCATGGCCAAAGTACTGTCTTTCCTGGGATTGATGGACGCCAGTGGATCCATCACCACCCCGAGTTTGATCGTCAAGCTCTCTCGCCTCCAATTGTTCAGTATTGGTCGGGATGGTGAGATTTGAACTCACGACCCCTGCCTCCCGAAGACAGTGCTCTACCAGGCTGAGCTACACCCCGACCGCATGGGTGATTATACGCCAGTTTCTATCTGGAAAATCGAGTTTCAACTGTATTTATGCAATCCACTAACCAGAAGCTGCAATAACATGTTTGACTGGATTGTACAGAGGCAGATTCACGCTGACCGTGACACCGTTGCCGTTGGGTAAGTTGATAGCACTGACACTGCCACCGTGATGTTCTGCTATCACGCGAACCACGTAAAGGCCCATGCCTATATGCAGTCGGGCTTCCTTTGATCGTATTGAAACCATCGAATCGAAAATGCTGACCAGCCTGTCTTCCAGGACAGATGGCCCCTGGTTGGTAATGGACAAACTGAGATTGTCCTTGTCTGTGTTCAGATCTATGTTGATAGTGGATCCGGCCTCGGAAAAGTCAACAGCATTATCGATCAGCTTGTCCAGGAGTTGTTCGATTCGTAAGTCGGAGACTCTGCACAGGGTCTGATTCCGGGTTCCCCTGTATTCAAACTGCCGTTCGGGATGGGAAATGTGGCAGTTGGCGATGTAGTTATCGATCAGACTGTGCAGGTCGATCACTTCCAACTCATCTGCCCCCAACGCGTCTTCGAGGCTTGCGGCATCAGCCAGGTTCTGAACAATTTCGTTGATACGCATTACTGCCCTTTGGGCGCTGTCCAGGTATCTGGTTCTGGAGGGTTTGGACGTTTCAGCTTCCAGATTTTGCAGAGAAGTACTCAGGGTATTCAGCGGATTATTGATTTCATGCCGCAGAGTTCGCGGCATATTTTCCAGAAACCGGGTGTGCTGATGCAGGCGATTCAGCATACCGGAAAAGCTGCGTGCCAAGTCACCAATTTCGTCTCCGGAACTGGTTTCCGAGGTCAGCCTGTTCGTTTTTAGTCGACCGTAAATATCGATTGAACTGGTGGCTTCCGTTCCGAGTTTGCTGATCCGGCCAGTGAGATGTACGGAAAACACGAGTATCAGTGCAATGAAAATGAAAATCGAAAGTACAAAGAGATTAACGATACTATTAAGGGAGTCCCGACGCAGTTCAAGGATTTCATCTGTGTTTTGTCGGAGTATGACCGCACCGATAATCTCGTCCTCCGCTACGATGGGATGCGCTGCTATAATGACTTCACTTTCCTCTTCGCTGTAAAGACGCTGGTAAGCTGGCCTTCCGGCCAGTGCCTCCTTGAATACACCGCCTTCCGGCTCAACGGCCTTTGATCGTAGTCGAAAATCATCATTGCCGCCAACGTCGGCGCGTATTCTGCCCTGACGATCAATGACCTGAATGTTGGCCGCTGAATACCCCAGGCCTTCGACAATTTTCAATACCTCGGGAGATTTCAGGACCACCAGACCAAAGGCTTCACGTCCATCTGAAGGCAGCGTACCGGTTACCGATTCGATAGATCGTGTCTGAATATCATCCACATCTACCACGTTAAGACCGAATGTAGGCGTGGTGCCCAGGAGAACACGGGGAATTCTGAACTCCACCAGATATCCGGCAGGTGTTTGAGTCATGAATCCCTGAATTCGATTCTCTGCTTCCCCAATGGCGTAACGCCAGTCACTCATCGGATAGGTCGTCGTTACGCCGGGATCAGTCATGGTAATGATATACCGCTTGGTTGTGCCTTCCTGACCCGTGAATTCAATACGTATGTGATCAGACATATCGAGGCGGAGAATATTTCTATTACGGAATACCAATTTATCGTCATTCACATGAAGCATGGTGAAAATCTGATCGTTATATTCACCCAGGACCAGGTAAAACTGATTGGAGACATCTGGATTGTTCTCCTGTGGATTAAAACCACCAAACTCGACCTGGTATTCAAGGATGTCTTCCCAGTCGTTGTCCTTGCCATCGATTTGAACCGGTTTTTCCAGGGGATGTGCAAAGAGTTGCTCATATCCTTCGGGAGAGAGAGGCAGGTCGTCAAACAGGTCAGTACGTCCGTTCAACAGATTTGAGATACCCTCAGCTGTCAGGAGTTGCGCATTGGCCTGACTTTCGACCAGGAAGTCTTCCATCCGGCTCAGGTACTGGTAGCTGAACCAGGGAAAAACGACCAAAGCCATACTCATGAGTATGATTAGTTTAGTGCGCAGACTCAGTCCAAGCAGCAGTGATGAAGTTATCATTTTACTAAAGAGCCCTGATAACCTGTGTTGCTGATCAGATTTCACAGGAAGATCACTTGGCTGACCAGCGATAGCCAAAGCCGTATTCTGACTTGATACAATCGAATTCAGGATCAATTTCTTCAAACTTTTTTCTGATGTTGCGCATGTGAGTATTGATCGTGTTGTTGGTCACCAGACTCTGCATGGTCGCATTCATCAACATGTCATAGGAAACTGCGTGGCCGGGGGCACGGACCAGTTTTGCCAGCATCCGAAACTCTGTTCCCGAGAGGTTTATGGCTTCGCCTTTCCAGAATATCAACAGTGCTTCCTGATCGATGGAAAGATCGCCAACCGTTTTTGACGAGACGGAACCGCCCCCGTATTGAACCCGAGCCTCGTTGATGCGCAGGAGGCTGCTGATTCTCTCGGCCAGATAATCCAGGGAAATGGGTTTTGGCAGGTAATCCCAGGCACCCAGTCGGAGCCCGCTGATCTTGTCAATTTCCGCGATTCGTTCCGTCAGAAAAATCACCGGTAGTGTCGGGGATCGGAATAACAGGTCACGGCATATTTCGAAACCGGCATCCACTTCATCACCAAGGATAATATCAAGGATTGCCAGATCGGGCAGATTACTTTCAAATCCATCCAGCGCCTCCCGGCGATTGCTGTAAGCAGTGACTTCGTAACCTTTTTTAACAATGGCATCGACGTAGTTGGATCGTTGGTCCGGGTCGTCTTCGACTATGACGATTCGCTTGGCCATGGATACTCCTGATTGGTGTGTCTGTTTCGGTTAATTACTATGACAGCCTGACGTTAAAAATTCTCACACCTGATCATGGAAAAGAGCAGGTATTGTACCTGATTCACTGTTTCTCCATTTTAGTTCAGGAAACTTTCACTTTCCGTTAAGGAATAATTGAACATTTACTGATTAACTATACATCTTTATACATGACTGCCTGAAAAGGAACGCAACAACCACATGAAAGTATTTGTACCCATGTCTGACCTGATTTTGGGAGAACGTAGTGAGTTGACCGGTAAACCTGTACCCTTCAACCCCGAGTTTCTCGGGCCGGGGATGAGTCCGAACACATCAACCGATATACCACGTAACTGGATAGAAGACGACGATTACGTGTCTGCCTGCAGGAGACTGAAGGCAATTCAGGGATTATCCGGCGCGGTCACTGCCTGAAGCTATAATTCTGCAAGACGAGGTATGGAAGTTGCCGCTCCCTGCCGGGTTACACATAGCGCGGCAGCCTCGCAGCCCAGTTTTAAACATTGGCCAATGTCATCTCCCCGACTGTATCCGGCAAGAAAATAACCTATAAAAGTATCACCCGCGCCGGTTGTATCCACCGGTGTAACCGGGCTGGCGGGTTGGTTGATCCGTTGCGCAGAATCCTGGTAGATGGCGCCTTCGGCGCCCAGGGTCAACACGATTCCGGAATTCGGGAATTTTTCCAGCATCCGGTTCAGTATCATCTCCGGTTCCTCTTCGCCGCTGATTGCCGCACCTTCGACTTCATTGACGATAAACAACTCAATTTTGTCCAGTGGATAGTGATTGACCTCCGTGGTAATCGGTGCGGCATTGAAAACGATCCGTTGGTTGTGGACCGCCGCCAGTTCGATAAGGGTCGGGAGAGAGGTGATTTCGTTCTGAATCAGCAGAAAATCCCCTGCTGCCGAGGTTGACAGAACCTCTCTGACATCATCTTCAGTAACGGTTCTGTTGGCGCCACCAAACAGGACAATGGCATTTTCTCCTTCAGGAGTGACCTGAATATTGGCATGACCGCTGGGACCCGCGACAATTCGGGTCAGGCGGGTATCAATGCCTGCATCATCCATGAGTGTCTTCAACCATGCACCATCCTCACCGATTTTCCCCGCATGTCGCACTTGTCCACCAGCAAATGCGATTGCCAGGGACTGATTAAGACCCTTACCTCCCGGATGCACCTGATAATCAAGGCAGGGTAATGTTTCGCCCGGATTGACGAAGTAGGGAACCTGGTAGACTTTGTCGATGCAGATAGAACCGAAATTTGTAATCATGAAATACCTCTATATTCCTGCTTTAAATTAGTTCCTGTCATGGAAGTCGACTTCCAAGAGGTTTAGTTGCGACATTCGCATATTGTTGGTTGAAAAATCAACGGCTTGACAGGAAGTAATCACCGCGGTGTAGAGTTCTCGGTCAAGAACAAATATAATTTTATTCTTGTGTTGACTCGAATTGTATGACCGCATTGATCGAAGTGTCTTGATAAGTTCAGTTCGAACGTTCTATGGTAAATTTCACCAGATTTTCCATTGAATTTCTGTATTTTGATGGCGTCACCATATTGATACACTGCATCGCTTTCTCCTGTTCCATGCTGGCGCGAGACATGGTATACCGCAGACCCCCGGTGTTCCTGACCATTTCAATGACTGCAGGTAATTGTTCGGTTCCACCTGCCAGGATGGTCTCCCGGATGAAATTTGCCTGGGCTTTATCACCATTGCGCATGGCAATGATCAATGGCAGCGTTACCTTGCCTTCGGCCAGATCATCACCAACATTTTTTCCGAGTTCCTGTGCATTTCCGGCATAGTCCAGCATGTCGTCAATCAGCTGAAAAGCCAGACCCAGATGCAGTCCAAAATCCCGCAATGCGGTTTCGGTGGCCTGGTTGGCGCCAGCGAGCACGGCTGCCGTATGAGACGCCGCCTGGAACAACATGGCTGTTTTCCGGTAAATCACCTGAAGATAGCTTTGTTCTGAGAAGTCCGGATTTCTCACATTGGCGAGTTGCTGAACTTCTCCTTCGGCGATGACATTGGTTGCCTGTGCCAGTATTTCCATCACCCGTAAATTGCCGATTTCCACCATCATTTCAAATGCCCTGGAATGCATGAAATCTCCAACCAGGACGCTGGCGGGATTTCCCCAGGCGGCATTGACGGTTTTTCGGCCTCGACGCAGGTCTGACTCGTCTACCACATCATCGTGCAACAGCATTGCCGTATGTAGAAACTCTATGATTGCCGCAAGCTTGATGTGGTCCCTGCCTTCATACCCGCAGGCTTTGGCGCAAAGCAGTACCAGTAAAGGTCTGAGTCGTTTCCCGCCGGCTTCCACCAGATAACTGGAAATTTGTTCAACAAGAGGTATACGAGATGAGAGGCTGTGCTGGATGAGTTGATCCACTTCGGCAAAGTCGTCAACGACAGATTGATAAAAGGGGGTGGACATCGGGGCGTGAGTGCAATACTCAAAATGATTGTGCAGGAATGCTATTTCCGCCTTGCTGGTGTGTCAAGGAAACCTGATGGCAATACAAGTCATGGTTGATGGAATTTGAGGCTCACCGGGAATTGAATTGCCTTCGTCAGTAAGGTATATTGCAGCGCAAGTCGTCAGGGCTGACCCACAACGAGGCTCAAGCCCTGTCATGTCGGTTCAATTCTATTCGAGTCAAAGAAAATGTACGCTGTTATTGAGAGCGGTGGTAAACAACATCGCGTGGAAACTGGCGAAACCGTCAGACTGGAAAAGCTGGATGCTCCGGAGGGCGAGTCGGTCACTTTTGACAAGGTGATGATGATTGGTGACGGGGCGGACATGCAGATAGGGACACCACTGGTTGAAGGCGGTTCTGTGACAGCCGAGGTCATCTCACATGGTCGTGGCGACAAGATCAGAATCATCAAGATAAAGCGCCGCAAGTACAGTCGGAAGCAGGCTAATCATCGACAGTGGTTTACTGAAGTCAGGATTAAAGAAATTACAAAAGGTCAGTCCTGTGGAAAATACAAAATACAAAAGGTCAGTCCTGTGGCACATAGAAAGGTCAGTCCTGTGGAACATAAAAAAGGTTAGTCCTATGGCACATAAAAAAGCAGGTGGTAAAACCCGCAATGGGAGAGACTCTGAGTCCAAACGACTGGGTCTGAAGATCTTTGGGGGCCAGAAAGTGGCTGCCGGTAATATCATTGTTCGTCAACGGGGTACGCGTTTTCATGCCGGGGTTAACGTTGGTTGTGGCAAAGATCACACATTGTTCGCCATATCGGACGGGGTAGTGCAATTCCAGGTAAAGGGTCCTAAACAGCGTAAGTATGTAAACGTTGTCGCTGAGGCATAAGACCTGTCATTGACAGACCACCAGACACTTCCAATGAACCCCGCTGAAGGCTCTTTATGGAAACTCTTTATGGAGACCCGCTGAAGGCTCTTTATGGAGACCCGCTGAGGGCTCTTTATGGAAACCCGCTGAGGGCTCTTCCAAAATTGGGTGGCGCCACTCAACATCCTGAATAAGGCCGTGAACCTTCAGTTTAATCTGAGGAACCATTGGTACGTACACCATGAAATTCGTAGATGAAGCAAGTATCAAGGTTATAGCCGGCGATGGTGGTAACGGTTGCCTGAGTTTTCGACGGGAAAAATATATCGAAAAAGGGGGGCCGGATGGTGGTGATGGTGGTGAGGGCGGCAATATCAGTCTGATCGGTGATGCGGCGCTGAATACGCTGGTGGATTTCAGATTCCAGCCGATATACCGGGCAAAAAAGGGTGAGCATGGCAAAGGTAGTGATCGCACCGGTGCGCGTGGCGATGACCTTGATATTCGAGTACCACTGGGCACGAGCGTATTCGACGACATAACTGAACAATACCTTGGTGACCTGAACCAACCAGGTGATCGATTGCTGGTGGCGAAAGGTGGCAGACATGGTCTGGGCAATGTTCGCTTTAAATCCAGTACAAACAGGGCGCCACGAAAAACCACTCCGGGAGAACCCGGTGAGGTGCGTAATCTGAGGCTGGAGTTGAAGCTCATCGCCGATGTCGGATTATTGGGATTGCCGAATGCCGGTAAATCCACGCTGATAAGCGCTGTCTCCGCCGCCCGGCCAAGGATCGCAGAATATCCATTCACAACTCTGGTACCCAATCTTGGTGTCGTTCGGGCAGGGGACAACGACAGTTTCGTCATTGCTGATATTCCTGGTCTCATCAAGGGAGCATCGCAGGGGGCTGGCCTGGGTGTGCAGTTTCTAAAACACCTGTCCCGGACGAAACTGCTGTTGCACCTGGTGGATTTGCAGCCTTACGATGGTAGTGATCCGGTCAGCAACTGGCAGGTGATCGAAGACGAACTGGCTAATTACAGTGCGGGTATAGCCAGCAAGGAGCGTTGGCTGGTGTTCTCCAAGTCCGATCAGTTGTCGGGTAATCAGCTGGAACGGAAAATCGATCAACTGAGGCAGTCGATCAATTTTACCGGACCGACTTTTATCATTTCCGCTGTAGCCCATGAGGGGACCGGTGAGTTGATGCAGGCGATAGCCCGGCATTTCCGTGATCTGCAGGACCGGGAAAACGAAATCGAGGATGATTCGGCCATAAGGGATGAAGTGCATCAGTTTTCATTGACCAGACGGCAGACCCGGAAGGAGAATCGTCAACAGGCGATGGAAGATGACAGGGTGCATTACAAGCCATGATGAACAAGGAAAATAACCTGGATGTCGGAAACATCTGGGTGGTAAAAATTGGCAGTTCGTTATTGACCCGGAATGGTCAGGGACTGGCCTTCGACCTGGTTTCTCAATGGGTTGATGACATTGCTGCATTGCATCGAACCGGCAAAAGAGTGGTTCTGGTATCGTCCGGTGCAGTGGCCGAAGGCATGACGCGTCTCGGTTTTACAGAACGGCCAAGATCAATTCATCTGTTGCAGGCAGCCGCCGCAGTGGGACAAATGGGTTTGATTCAACTCTATGAATCCAATTTTCAGCGTCATCAAATGCATACGGCGCAAGTGCTGCTCACCCATGACGACCTGCGGTCGAGGGAGAGATATCTCAATGCACGTGCGACCTTGAAAAGTCTGCTGGACATCGGTGTGGTACCGGTAATCAATGAAAATGACACGGTCGTCACGGAAGAAATCAGGTTCGGAGACAATGACACGCTGGCAGGCATGGTGGTCAATCTTATTGAAGCGAATACACTGATTCTGTTGACGGACCAACCGGGTCTCTATGAAAAAGACCCAAAGTCAGGCGAATCGGATTTGCTGATGACAGCTTCCGCCAGTGACAAGAAGCTGAACGGGATGGCCGGTGCAGGCAGTATGATAGGCCGTGGCGGTATGGTGACAAAGGTGCAAGCGGCCCGAATTGCCGCGAGAAGTGGCGCCAATACCATTATTACGTCAGGCGGAATGCCCAATATACTGAAGACGCTGGCAACGGGTCAGGTGAGTGGCACAATACTCAGGGCGGACCTGGAATTACTGGCATCGCGCAAGCAGTGGCTGGCGACACTGCCTGCCGGTGGAAAACTATATCTGGACGCGGGGGCTGTTGATGCCATAAAAACCCGGGGCAGTAGTCTGCTGCCTGTAGGTGTAAAGCAGGTGGAGGGCAGTTTTACCAGGGGAGACATGGTCTCCTGTATTGATGCCCAGGGTCAGGAAATTGCGCGCGGATTAATCAATTATGGTGTTAAAGAAACCAGAAGCATCATGGGCAGACCCAGTGCGGAAATTGAAATCAGCCTGGGTTTTGTGAATGAGGAGGAACTGATCCACAGGGATAATCTGGTGTTATCGCTATGAGGTCTGCAGGCTTTTGATCTTTGAATTAAGCCGGGATTTGTGTCTGGCAGCTTTGTTTTTATGGATGAGGCCGTGCGTGACCGCACGGTCCAGAATCGGAGTCGCGGCACTGTAGGCTGCAGTAGCCTGCTCATGGTTGCCGGTATCAATGGCCGCAATTATTTTTTTGAGCGCGGTTCTCATCGCTGACCGCTGACTGGCGTTGCGTTGTCTGCAGGTTTCCGACTGACTTGCGCGTTTACGTGCCTGGGGTGAATTTGCCACTTGTTTATTACCGGTGATGATGCTGAAAAATGAACGCGCTACTATGCCGATTCGGTGTATCTTTGTCAATCGTTTAGGGAATTCAGTCTGATATGTCTGAAGAAGCTACAGATAACACCCGTGGCGGGTTGCTGAAATCAAGTGGAGTGGTGTCGGCGTTTACCATGGTATCCCGGGTTTCCGGACTCATCCGGGACATGGTCGTAGCCCACTTTTTTGGGTCTGGCGCCGACGCATTTTTTATCGCTTTTCGAATTCCAAATCTGTTCCGCCGGCTGTCTGCCGAAGGGGCTTTTTCCCAGGCGTTCATTCCGGTACTGGCCGAGTATCGTCAAAAGGGCTCAATCGAACTTGTGCGTAACCTGGTCAGCCGGGTCAGCGGCGCCCTGGGGCTGAGTCTTCTGGTACTGACCATTATCGGTGTTACTGGCGCCGAATATGTGATGCACGTGTTTGCTGCAGGCTATGTCTACCATGGTGAAACAGCCAAGTTTGCCCTGGCAGTGGACATCCTGAGAATCACATTCCCTTATCTGCTGTTGATCTCAATGACCGCCCTTGCCGGTTCGGTGCTCAATTCATTTGGTCGTTTTGCCGTACCGGCCTTTACACCTGTTTTGCTCAACCTGTCAATGATTCTGTCCGTTTTATACCTGCGTCCCTGGCTGGATCAACCGGTGATGGCGCTTGCCTGGGCGGTATTGATAGCCGGCGCAGTACAACTGACCTTTCAACTGCCGTTTTTACATCGACAAAAACTGCTGGTAATGCCCCGGGTGGAAGCCCGACATCCCGGTGTAAAAAAGATACTGGTTCTCATGTTGCCGGCACTGTTCGGGGTATCAGTTGGTCAGATCAATCTTCTGCTGGATACCATACTGGCTGGATTCCTGGAAGACGGCAGTGTGACGTGGCTGTGGTTCTCAGACCGCCTGCTGGAGTTGCCCCTGGCATTATTCGGCATTGCAATTGCAACGGTTATGCTGCCGGGACTGTCTGCGGACCACTTAAACAAATCGCCGGTAGAATTCTCCAAAACCCTTAATTGGGCGATACGGCTGGTGATATTGCTTGGATTACCAGCCTCGATTGCGCTGGTTTATCTTTCCGAAAGTTTAATTACGACGCTGTTCTACTCTGGCAAGATGACCGAAAGGGATGTCATGATGGCGGCAATGAGTCTGTCGGCCTATGGAATAGGCCTGCTGGGACACATGTTTGTGAAAATACTGGCCCCGGGGTACTTTGCCCGTCAGGACATGGTGTCCCCGGTTCGCTATGGTGTCATTGCATTGCTGTCCAACATGGTCTTGAACCTGATATTGGTCTGGCATTTGCATCATGTCGGGCTGGCGCTGGCGACTTCAATTTCTGCGTTTATCAATGCGGCACTGCTATACCGCGGCCTTAAACGCACCGGGATACTTGTCCACCAAGCAGGCTGGTGGCGGTTTTTTGGTCAGGTTCTGGTGGCCAACATGGTGATGTTGGCGGTACTCTATGCAGTGACCCCTGATGCAGGACAGTGGTATCAATTTGGCATGGCGGAACGATTTGGCGTCATGCTGTTGATCTGCGCTGCGGGCGTTGTAACCTATGGCGCTTCACTCCTGCTTTCGGGAATTCGATTTCAGCAATTGGTCCGGTGAGTCAATGCAGATAATTCGCGGTTTTATCAATCTGAAACCCCAACATCAGGGAAGTGTGGTGACCATTGGAAACTTCGACGGTGTTCATTGTGGTCACCAGGCGATCCTGCATGAAGTCCGCAAGAAGGCCACCAGTCTTGGTGTACCAGCGATGCTGATCTGTTTTGAACCCCAGCCCAGAGAATTTTTTGATGTATTCAATGCGCCGGCAAGACTGACCCGATTCAGGGAGAAGGTGTCCCTGCTTGCCGAGCATGGAATTGATCTGGTGTTGTGTTCAAAATTTACTGAAAAAACCAGGTCTATGACGGCGAAACAATTCGTCAAAATTATGGCCGAAGATGTCATCGCCAGTGCATTGTTCATCGGTGACGACTTTCGCTTTGGTCATGATCGCAGTGGTGACTTTGCACTACTCAGTGAAGCGGGAAAGTACTACGGATTCGATGTCATCAATCATCACACGCTGACTCATGGACAGTTGCGTGTCAGTAGTACGAGAATTCGCGAATGCCTGGCGCAGGGAGAATTTAAACTTGCCGAAAGCCTGTTGGGTCACCCGTATACGATTATCGGCAAGGTTGTTTACGGCCGTCAAATCGGGAAAACGCTGGGTGTGCCAACTGCCAATATCCAGTTGCATCGCTATCGCGCCCCTATTGATGGCGTCTATGCGGTGGAGATCTCCGGTCTGGACAGAATCTATCAGGGGGTAGCTAATGTTGGTGTCCGGCCCACGATCGAAGAAGCGACGCTGAAACCAATCCTTGAGGTGCATATTTTTGATTTTGATGAGGAAATTTACGGGCGTCAGGTTCAGGTGCGGTTTTTGCACAAGATACGTGATGAAAAGAAATTTTCCGGGCTGGATGAATTGAAAGCGGCCATATTCAGTGATATCGAAAAGGCGCACACTTTCTTTAATGGCGCCGGGAAGTGATCTACTACCTGATTACAGCAGTTCTGGTCCTGCTGGATCAGGTATCCAAGTGGTATATGAGCAACATACTGCCACTCTGTGAACCGGGGCGTTGTGTTTCCATTGAAATACTGCCTGTCTTCAAGTTCACTGTGTTGCATAATACGGGTGCTGCGTTCAGTTTCCTGGACGACGCTGGCGGCTGGCAACGTTGGTTCCTGATGGTGGTTTCCGGTTCCGTGAGTGTTGGTATCGCCATCTGGATGGTTCGAATACGACATACACAGAAATTGATGGCTTTTGCACTGGCATTTATATTGGGGGGTGCCCTGGGCAACCTTGTCGACCGGGTTTTGCAGGGTTATGTCGTGGATTTTATTGTCGTTTACTACCACCCCCATTACTTTCCTGCTTTCAATATAGCCGATTCAGCGATCACCGTTGGCGCCGTATTAATCATTCTGGACATGTTGTTGAGTTACAAATCCAGGGCAGGGACTAGTGAGTAATACGCCCGTTGGACCCGGTACCCAAGTGGAAGTCCGGTTTTCCCTGCGCTTACCCGGTGGCGATGTGATCGATTCCACGGGCAACAAGTCGGCAAGCTTCGTAGTGGGTGATGGCAATCTGCCGTCTGGATTTGAACGCGCCATGTTCGGTATGTTGGCGGGGGAGTCGGCAGAATTACTGATCAGATCGGAAAATGGTTTTGGTGATCACAATCCGGATAATATCCACTGTATGTCCAGGTCAAGCTTCTCTGAAGACATGGCTCTCAGCGAGGGCCTTGTTGTATCGTTTGCCGACCGGCAGAAGGCGGAATTGCCCGGGGTGATTTCCCGCATTGACAAAGACGAAGTGGAGGTCGATTTCAATCATCCACTGGCGGGCAGGGATTTATTATTTGAGGTCCAGGTTATTGCCGTGGAACAGGTGTCCAATGACATTATCAGGGTTTAACCCATGACGATGAAAGTCTATCTGGCCAAACCGAGAGGGTTTTGTGCGGGTGTTAACCGGGCCATCGAAATCGTGAACCGGGCACTTGAAAAATACGGTGCGCCAGTCTATGTCAGACATGAGGTGGTGCATAACAAATCGGTGGTGGATGAGCTGCGCGGCAAAGGCGTCATTTTTGTGGACGAAGTGGAAGACGTACCGTCAGGCGCCCTCATCATTTTCAGTGCCCACGGGGTGGCAAAGCAAGTCCAGCGGGATGCGGTTCAGCGAGACCTTCAGGTATTCGATGCCACCTGTCCCCTGGTCAGCAAGGTTCACCAGGAAGTGATCAGGTTTGCCCATCAGCAGCGCGAAACCATATTGATCGGTCACGCCGGCCATCCGGAGGTTGAAGGCACACTGGGACAAAATGAGGGTACCGATAACCGGGTATACCTGGTAGAAAAAGAGGACGATGTCTATCGGCTTTCAGTCCGGGATCCGGAGCATTTGTCTTACGTCACACAGACGACTTTGTCCGTGGATGATACCCGTTTGATCGTGGATACTCTCAAACAGCGGTTCCCGGACATCAAGGGACCGCGCAGGGATGATATCTGCTATGCAACCCAGAATCGTCAGGATGCCGTGAAGGTTCTGGCGGAAAAATGTGAGTTGATTCTGGTAGTGGGTTCAAAAAACAGTTCAAACTCGAATCGCCTGCAGGAACTGGCCGAAAGACTAGGGAGTGAAGCCTACCTGATTGATGATGCATCAGGAATTGATCCAGGTTGGCTGAGAGATCCTCTTAATATCGGTGTGACCTCGGGGGCTTCTGCACCGGAGTTACTGGTACAGCAGGTGATTGACAGGCTTGTGGACATGGGTGCAGATTTTCAGTCTGAACTGGATGGCGTGACTGAATTGATGGAATTCTCCCTGCCGCGTGAATTGCGCACTTGATGGCAGCTACTGGCGGGCGTTTCCTGGATTTTCTTGCAGAGCCCTGCTTTTGCAGGAGAAAAGATAATGAGATCAAGGGGATATACGCTCATCGAGATCATGGTAGTGGTTGCCATTGTGGGCATAGTTTCCGCTATCGCCTATCCACAATACCAGGGATACCTTTCTGATACCTGGCGTACACAGGCCGTGGCGGACCTGAAAGCCTGCAGCATGGCGCTGGAACGCTATTATTCCAATGGATTTACCTATACCGGTGCGGATACCAATACGATCTGCAATTCCAATTCACCGACCAAAGGTGAAGTTCGATATACCATCAGTTATGAATCACTGACGGCAACGACTTTTACTGTTCGGGCGTCTCCCGTGGGAGAAGCCTGCGGTGTCGGCAACTGTTTTGAGATTGATCAGTCCGGTGATCAAACACATAATTAGTTCCTGTTTGAAAGTTGACCTCCAAGAGTTTTAGTTGCGACATTCGCATATTGTGACATTCGCATATTGTTGGATCAAATCCTGAGGTGAATAGTGCCATTGTCTTACATGGATTGAATCCAGGACCGATTTTCTACTTTCCTCCTCTGCAGTAGCCTTTTGGATCAGGGCTGTATTCCCGCGGAATTCAGAGATAAAGAATTCCGTATTTCCCGTTTGCAGCCTACCGGAACCGGATAGCTCTTGATGTCATGTTAAACAAGCGGGTTGGCAGTGGTTTTTCGATGATCGAACTGCTTGTTTCTGTGGTCATCATGTCCATTGGAGTACTCGGCATGGCAGGATTACAGATACTGAGTCTGCAACAGAACCGCAGTGCCCTGCTGCAGGGTGTGGCGACACAGCGGGGTAATGACATTCTGGAACGGATCAGGGCAAATCCGGATACGGACTACAGTGGTATTTCATTAACAGATACCCCGGTAGTGACCGGTAGTTGTATTGATAACAGCTGTAGCGAATCCGCGATGAAGGACTATGACATTGCCCAGTGGCAATGCTCGATAAATTCCCTGGACACCGATGGATCAAACTATGCTGTTTGCGACGATTTCAGTATTTCCGGAACGTTACCTGGTGGCGCGGGCGCCATCTCTTTAAATGGTGGTGTTTACGAAGTTCTCGTTCAATGGGCCGATGCACAGAAAGTTGATGATGCCTCCGGCGTGACACGTTCCATCACCATCCGGGCAGCGGCGCCATGAAGATCATTTTGTCAATGTGGCTGCTGCAATGAGCAGTATGAATGGACCGGTGTCTCCATCATCCGGCATGTCGCTGATTGAACTCATGATTTCTCTGGTGGTCGCCTCCATTGTCATCACAGGACTGATTCAGATGTTCACGGCCACCCGCGAAGGCAGTCGTCTGCTGACGGGGAAGGCAACTGTAGCCGAATCCGCCAGGTTTGCACTGCAACTGATGGCCAGATCCATTCAGAAGGCTGGATACCGCGGTTGCAATTCAAAAACCGTACCGGGTGACAACGTCAGTGATGTGCCTTACGAGTTCAATCTGACGGCAGGTATACAGGGATTCAATGCCGAAGGAACGACATGGTCGCCAGAAATTGCGTCTATGCTGCCGGTCTCGAATCGAGGTGACGATGCAAACGTCTATCTGGCATCCGGCACTGGCATCAAAACCAGTGCCTATGATGATTGTGCTGTCAATGGATGCCTTAAAAACGGCGCCGATATTCTCACGCTCAGATTTGCCGACAGTAAAGAATACCGCGTAGATACAGAAAACTTCCCTGTGACCACCGGTGCTGAACAGGTCGTGATCGATGGTGTTCTGACCGATGTGGAGAAAGACTTCGATCGGTATCATCTCGTGTTCATTAACGATTGCACTACCAGAGATGTGTTTGTGGTCACAGACATGGTGCCGGAAGGCGCCGGTCAAACCCGGATATCACACAATGTTGGCGGCCACGGGTCCACCCGGAATCTGCAGGCTTTGCTGGGTAAAGGCCGGGGGTATACATCCGGAACAACAGTCATGGGTATTGGATCGCACACCTATTTCATTGGCGCCAGTGTCAATCGCAACAGCCAGGGTGACCGGGTGGATGCTCTATTCAGAAAATCCGGTCTGGATGCACCGCGAGAACTGGTCGAGGGGGTTGAAGACCTGCAGATTATGTACGGTGTGGATACGGCAGGGACGGCGTTGGCGCCGGATATCTTTATGGATGCCAGCCGGGTCACGGACTTTAATGATGTCATTGTGGTACGCGTGGAAATCACCGTAAACAGTGTCGATGACGTGGGTTCGGCGGAGGTTGATGGCATACTGAGACGGAAATTCAGCCAGACCGTACATCTGAGAAATCGGCTGGTTAAAGAATGATCAACAGCACCGGACAACAGGGTGTTGTACTGTTTCTGACCCTGACAATTCTCCTGCTGATGACGGTATCCGGTGTGGCCTCGATCCGGATTGCGACTATGCAGGAACACCTGTCCCGAAATTACCGTGATGTGAGTATGGCATTCCAGAGTGCGGAATCGGCGATATTGGAAGCAGAGAGATTTTTAGAGGCCGCAGAGGATTTCCATCACTTCCCTGAAGAAGGTGAATCTCCGGAATGTTTCAATGGGCTGTGTAATTCCCTGGATGGGACAGAACGATTCTCGACAGTGGACTGGTCTCAAGGATCGGATGATTACATTGCAGCAGCTGTTACGGCCTCTGACCTGGGTACAGCGAATGGACCCGGCTACGTCATTGAACATGTCGCCAGGGTCAGCTCTGATCAGGACTCTCTGAATATCACTAATGTTGGCGAAGAGGGGCTTTTGGGCTACGTCTGTATCTTCAGGATTACTGCACGGGGCAGCGGAGGGTCTGATCAGTCCCATGCGATGATTCAGGTGATGTACGGGAGACGGTGTTAAATGAAACCGGTCAGAAAGTTGACATCCGTGCTGGTGATTTGTTGCAGTGCCAATGCCCTGTCCGCTGTTACAGTGACGGACTTTGAGGCACTGTCACAATCACCTCTGGAACTGCCGGTTCCGGCAATCCCCAATGTCATGTTGCTGTTGGATGATACCGTCGAAGGTATGCAAACGGATTTGCTGACAAATGACACAGAGGATGTGGGTCAGGAGGGCGCAGGAGGCAGGTATATTCACAACAACGATATCAAGACCTGGGTCATGCCCTATGGGTCGGGTAGCAGTCATGACTATGCCCCGACTGAGGCATCCGACCCCGACAGTGGATTGTGGCGTCTGCGAAATTCTTCATATAACAGGATCTATTACGACCCGGGAGTAGAGTACAAACCCTGGTCCGGGTCCGACGTGAATAATCTGGCATTTGGTGATGCAGACCCTGCCAATGCACCCGATGATCCCTACAACCCGGAACAGTTTTATGATCTGACGGCAACGCACACCCTGGGCGGTGGCAACATCACTGTCAATTATTACTGGACATGGACAGACCATGACAGCGATGGCGTTGTGGATGTGACCGAGAGTGGTATGAAAGTTGACATCACCAGAGATAACGCACCATTCACCGGTGGACCGGACAGAACTGATTGCACCGGCCATGTCAATGCCCCGATCAGTTGCACTTATGAAGAAGAAATCCAGAATTTTGCTAACTGGTTCAGTTATCACCGAACCCGGAGTTTAGTTGCCAAAGCCGGTCTGGGGCAGGTAATTGCCGACGCCAGGAACCTGCGAGTTGGCTTTGCCGGATTCAATGGTCAGAGTAATGTCACTGGTGTCAAAGCACTCAACAATAGTGAATTAACCGGACACAAGGCTCGCTTGCTCGCAAATCTATACGGGGTAACGCACAGTGCCGGTGACAACAATATGCGAACCGCTCTGTTACAGACGGGCAAGTACTTTGCCTGCGAAAGTCAGGCAATTATCAACGAGGCTAGTGGCAAGGCCCCCGGAGAAACCGGATGTCCTGTTCCGTCCAGGCCCGTTGGAAACTGTCAGCAGAACATTGCCCTGGTTGTATCCGCGGGATTCTGGGGAGGTGAGCCTCCGGGAGTAGAGGCTGACAGCGGTCGTTTTCCTGATGCCGATGATACGGTATTCGATGGCGGACGTTATGCGGACACAACCAGAGATACACTGGCAGATGTGGCAATGTACTTTTATGAGCGGGATTTACATCCGGACCTGATTGATGAGGTTCCCACTGGTTTGCGAGACATGAAGGGTGTGACACGGGATGAACGGCGAGCCGCGTTCTCGGGTACCGATAACGCTACGGATACCATGCATCAGCACATGAAAACCTACATTATCGGGTTTGGCGCCCAGGGTGATATTACCTTTGATGCCGCCGAAGCCATATCGGTGGATTTTAATGCCGAAGCAATCGATTTCTGGGGTGATCCGGAAAGGTCGGACAACGACAAACTGAATGACCTTGTGCATGCGGCATTGAATGGTCGGGGTGCTTACCTTGATGCCGGTAATCCACCAATGCTGAAAGCCGCACTGACATCGGCATTTGAGAAGTTTTCCAACCTTGTCGGTACAGCAACCGCAGTGGAATACAATGCGGGAGAGGTCTTGGGGGATTCGCTGATCTATCGTGCATCCTTCAACATTGCACAAGGCACAGGTGATCTTGTTGCCGAAACTCTGGACATTGATTCGAGCGGTTTGATCGGCCCGGGCGAAGTGAAGTGGAGTGCTGCTCAACAACTCGATGCCCGGCCCTGGGATTCGCGGATCATATTCACCTGGGACCCGATCAGGATGCATGGGATACCCTTTCGGTATTCAGAACTGAATCCTGATCAAAGGGCGGCGCTGGCTGCTGCATTGACCCTGGGTGAGGAGGATGAAGTCGGAAGGCTTGTCAACTATCTGCGAGGAGACAGTACCAGTGAATGGCCAGATGGCCCCTTTGGAAACCGGCCGGAAGTCAGGGGGCGCCTGGGTGATATTGTCAACTCAACACCGGCATATTACGGCAAACCCAACCGCAATCTGAGAACAGGTTCACGATTTCCGCAGATGCCGGGATTCACCTACCCGGAGTTTGCCCGGCTTCATGCGGGACGCCAGGACATGGTTTATGTGGCGGCGAACGATGGTTTGTTCCACGCTTTCAATGCCGGTACCGGCTATGAGGAATGGGCATTTGTGCCTGATTCAGTCATCCAGGGAAGCTACAGCAACCAGATTGGGGAACTTGCGAGTGTCAATACCCCGCACAGGTTAATCAATGATCTGACGCCGACAATTGAGGATGTGTTTATCGACGGAACAGGACTCAACTCGGCGGCAACCCGCAATTGGATGACAATAGTCATCGGTGGTCTGGGTGCTGGCGGCAAGGGATACTATGCGCTCAATATTACCGAACCTGTGCCCGGTACCGGGAATAAGGAAGCCGATACAGCCGCGCTGGTGGATAAAGTACTGTGGGAATTCACTGATGAGGATGATACCTACCCCACCTGTGAAAGGCCTAAAGAGGATGAATGTACCACGGATCAGGGACTCGTTGATGACGCGGATTCACAACTTGTCGATACTTCATTGATTCCTGCGAAGGCCTACCGTGACCTTGGTTTTTCTCTGAGCCAGCCGGTTATTGCCATGAGCAATCTCAGTCACAGTGATGGGGAGCATGAGTGGGTAGTCGTGTTCGGTAACGGCTATAACAGCAGTTCGGGCCGGGCAAAACTCTACATTATGCGTATTGAACGTGGCATTGACGGGCACTGGTGCCACCCGGACCGGGTATTTGATGGCAATGAGCGTTCCGGTGACCACTGGGATAACACTCTGCAAAACAATCCTTTGAGTTGTCCGGGTGGAGCCGATTTCATCAAGATCGAAGCCTCGGGACCGGTCAATATTCCCCTCGACGGTAACAATGACGGGGATTTGGATGATGTTGCAGATAATCCTGACCGTGTTCTAGCCAATGGTCTTGGCTCACCACGAGGTATTGATATCAATAGTGACGGAACTCTCGACTATGCCTATGCAGGCGACAGATTTGGCAATCTATATCGCTTTGACCTGACATCTGATGATGAGGACGACTGGGGTGTGGAGTTGTTGTTCCAGGCTTCCTATACGGAAGAGGGTATGGATTCCTATACTCAACCTGTTACCACCCGGCCGTTTGCCGTCAAACATCCGACTGCAGTCACCGGTGCGGATTGCGACCCGAATCCGGACGTGAACAGTCCCTGTGGTGGCTTAATCATCATCTTTGCAACCGGTAGCCTTGTCTATGCTGATGATGTGACGGATCGAAAGATTTCGTCAATCTATGGCATTTGGGAACGATTCCAGACCGGTGCCGGGAATCGGGTGATCAGAAGTGATCTGGTTGAACAGGCATTCGCTTTTACCGATGCCACGCTTCTGACACGGTCATTGACCAGTAACCCTGTTGATTATTCACTGCAAGGTGACATGGGTTATTACATCGATCTGGATACTCCCTCTTACGGTGATCCCTCGACAATTCCATTTGCCGGTGAAAAGGCGATTCGTAATTTCCATGAAATTTCCGGTGTCATTTACGTCAACAGTGTTATCCCCCGCAAATCAGCCAGTTGTACCGGCAGGGCACGTGGTGCTCAGATTGCATTCTGCGCCGGTACGGGTGGATTGAACTGTGTCGGTCAATCGCCCGTATTCGATGTCAATGATGACGGAAATTTTGATGAGGAAGATCAGATTGAAGACGGTTCTGATCCGGCGAGTCTGATGATCGAAGATGGTTTTCCTGCGGATGCTGTATTGATCGAAGAAAATCGTCTGACACAATCAAGCGGCAGGACAGTGCAGAATACTCTCGTTAATCCGGGAGATACTAAGAGCACCGGTCGGTTGTCCTGGAAGCAGTTACATTAACAGGGGCAATGATGAAAAACAGATTCTGGTCTGTTGCCTGGCCCCTGGTTTTGTCCTTCCATGTCAGTGGTCAGCAAATTGAATATGGTCAATTGAACTGGGTTGAGAGGGAGGGGGTCATACACAGCATCAACATCGCAGATCGTACAGCGATCATCAGTGGCTATCGTTATACTTTCGGTCATCCTTCCGGACAGGATCAGCCCAGAATAGAGTTGTCAGGAAGAGACCACGGTGCCTTTCAGATGCTGCGAACAGGCATGAAAGTCAGGTTTCACTTTGTGGCAGTGCCCAATAGCTACCGCCGCGTCCTTTACCTCAGGCATTTACCCGTTGAAGACTGACCCGGAAATCCATGCCGACCATGCGTCCTGTTTGTCATCCAGGCAACATGTTGGGTGTAAATGCATGCCGGCAACCTGGAATCATTTCAGCATCTGAGCAAATTCTTGTATCGATCTTCCACCAGACCGTCGTTGTCATGATCATAGGATTTTCTGACCCGCCCCTGTACATTGATCACAATCTGTCTTGAGAATTGAGGATCGCGGTCTTCCGAGCAAAAAACGAAATTGCCGTTCTGGGAATGGGTATACCCCATACCGGTTATCTGAAGATACTGACGATTCCGGAAAGAGCGCCATTTAATGGTGCTTCCCGAGTAGGGGTACTGTAAACGTATCAGCATCCGATCATGGTCGTTGATGATGCGGTCTCCATTGGCGTCGGTGAATATGAGTACGCCATCATGCCAGTTGCCACCGCAGGTATTACCGTCCTCACTGGGGCAAAGCGTCGTGAGCACACCGTAGGTCAATGCGGACTGTCTGGTAAACTGTACAGACCGGATGATCCAGTTTATGGCAGAGGCAGCCTCGTTACGCCCGATAATGCGATTGAATGAGGGTGCGGCCATACCCGTCAGGATGCCGATAATCGCCAGACCCACTATCAACTCGATAAGTGTCAGACCGGTGTTGTTTCTATGCATGGCAGTCAGTAGATGAAGTGCTGAACATGGTATTTCCCGGATTTCTGTCAGGACATTAGCAGGCCGGATGAATCATGTTTGTAAGATATTTCAGTGACTTTGTGTGAGAGACCTGATGAGCAAGTCTTTTGTAAGGGATATCCTGTGCACTCTTTGGAGAGCAAGAATAATTTTGCCGGTTGCTACGGCGCCGCGGTCCCGGAACGACCGAGCAGGCCAAAACTCAGTATATTGAGCCAGGATCTTCCTTTGCGTTTTTCAGACGTTTGTTTTCTAAACTGCCCATCGGAATCTATTGACCCATGATTCGGGAAGTTGGTCGTCAACACCAGCTGGGACTGATCAGCCAGTTCGTCCAGTTCCAGCAGACGGTAAGCTTTGACCATAATGCCAAGTGCTTCTGGCACCGCGGGTGTGCCCTGAAAGTTTTCAAAAACATAGCGGCCGCGGTTTGCCGCCGCAATATAGGCACCCCGACGTATGTAATATTCGGCGACATGGACCTCGGCTTCTGCCAGCAGATTTTTGAGAAATCTCATGCGTCTCTGTGCGTCTGGAGCATATTCGCTATTTGGAAATCTCTGGATCAACTGGGAGAAGTCATTAAATGAGTTCCGTGCCGCACCTGGATCCCGCTTGGTAGTGTCGGTCGGGATCAGGCTGGATATAATGCTCTTGTCTTCATCAAAAGAAGCCATTCCGCGGAGGTACCAGGCATAGTCCACATTGGGATGTTGTGGATGCAATCTGATAAAGCGATCCGCAGCCGTCCGGGCAGCTTCAGGTTGGCTGCTTCTGTAATAGGCATAGATTATTTCAAGTTGGGCCTGTTCGGCATATCGGCCAAATGGAAATCTTGCTTCAAGTAACTGCAGTTTGGTAACAGCATCGCCATAATTGCCGCTACGCAGATTGGACTGGGCCGAACGATACAGCGCCAGTTCAGTTGCTTCCTGGTCGAATGAGTTCGGGTCATTACCACATCCTGCCAGAGCGAGCATTGTCAGAAACAGAATTAACAACTTGCCGTGCACAAGAACTCCAGTGTTGCTTGAATAAAGGGCTATTTAACCATAGCCTCTACTGTAACCCAAGACGCTTGGTTCAAAGCGGGGAGATTTCAAACTGATACACTATCCCAAGACGCTTGGTTCAAGGCGGGGAGATTTCAAACTGATACACTAACACAAGACGCTTGGTTCAAGGCGGGGAGATTTCAAACTGATACACTAACACAAATTGTCTCGGAGCACAGTAACAGCCCACCATGGAATCACGCATCATTCAGCAGGCGGTTGTCCCGTATTCATCGGGGTTCAGAAGGCTGGATCAGGTTGCCGCCGAGCTTTTTCCTGAATATTCAAGAAGCCGACTGCAGAGCTGGATAAAAACCGGTCAATTGCTCGTGGACGGACAACAACAAAGAGCCAGCAGCAGGGTGATTGGGGGTGAAAGTCTTCAAATCAATGCGCAACAGGAAGTTATCTCCGGGAAGCCCGAGCCTCTGGAACTCAACATTGTTTTTGAAGACCAGCATCTTCTGGTGATCGATAAACCGGCTGGTCTGGTAGTGCATCCCGGTGCGGGTAATTTAACCGGCACCATGATGAATGGTCTGCTGCACTATGACGATTCACTCGCACAGGTTCCCCGTGCTGGAATTGTACACCGTCTGGACAGAGGAACCTCCGGGCTGATGGTGGTTGCCAGAACGCTGCAAAGTCAGACTCGACTGGTTGAGCAACTGCAGAGCCGATCTGTCCGAAGAGTTTACGAAGCCGTGGTAAACGGTAATCCGGAACCGTCAGGCAAGGTTGATGCACCCATTGGACGGCATCGGTATCACCGGACAAAAATGACTGTTCGGGATGATGGCAAGCCTGCTGTCACGCATTTTCACGTCCTGTCCAGGTTTCATGCGAACAGCCTGCTGGAGGTGTCCCTGGAAACTGGGCGTACTCATCAGATCAGAGTGCACATGCAATACCTGGGTCACTCTCTTGTTGGTGACGTTACCTACGGAGGACATCCTTATCCGATGTCCGCCGATGGTACTGGAGGAAACCGCCCAGTGTACTTCGATCGCCCCGCGCTGCATGCAAAAAAATTAGCGTTGCTGCATCCGGTATCTGGCGTCGAAATGGACTGGGAGGTCTCTGCCCCGGAGGATTTTACCGACCTGATTGATGCTCTGTCAGCGTATTCAACTGATTTATAAAGCTTTATACCCATTATTATCGGCGTACAAAATGCTCCTGCATTCTGAAATGTTTGGTTGTACACTGTAGAGCGATTCTCCATTCGACTTGAAAACTTTGGATGACACCAGCATAGAACTTCCGTTGTGGGTCGCTCTCTGCCTTACGGCTGGCTGCGTGTATGCCATCGTAATCAGTATTGTCATTCCGGGTATCCGATGGTATTTCAGACGGCGTCTCAATCGTGCGATAGAAAAACTGAACGAACGGCTGCAAATTCGCATCCGCCCGTTCCAGCGCACCAAACGTCAGGTGCTGATCGATCGGCTGATTTACGACGCGAAAGTAATTGAAGCGATTGAAGAACATGCAAAAACCAATAAAGACCTGTCACGCGAGTTGTTGCAGGCGCGCGTCTATAATTACGCGCGTGAGATTGTACCGGCGTTTAACGCCGTGCTGTATTTCCAGCTCGGATGTTGGCTGGCGCGAAAAATATCGAGACTGATCTACCGGGTAAAAGTAGCTGCTGCTGATTATGAACAACTGGAATCGGTGGACCCCGAGGCGACAGTGGTGTTCGTGATGAACCATCGCAGCAACATTGACTACCTGCTGGTAGCGTACCTCGCGGCACGTCAGGTCAGTCTTTCTTATGCCGTTGGCGAGTGGGCGCGCGTGTTTCCCCTGCAGACGTTGATCAAATGGCTCGGAGGTTTTTTTGTACGGCGTCACTCTGATGATCCCTTGTACCGTCGAGTGTTGGAAAGATACGTGCACATGTCGACCTTCGCGGGGGTCAGCCAGGCGGTATTTATCGAGGGTCAGCTGAGCCGCGACGGCCATCTTGGCGAGGTGAAACTCGGTTTTCTCGACTACATGGTACGCGACTGGGACATGACTACGGATCGGGATATCGTGTTTGTTCCCATCGGCATCAATTACGATCATGTGCTTGAAGACAGCAACATGATCGCCGTTGCGAACGCATCGCAAAAGAAGAGTAAGTGGCAGCATACACTGGGTGCGCTGGGATTTTTGAAAACCAATCTATTTGCGTCCGCTGAAGACAAGCTGCGACGCTATGGATTTGCTGGCGTGAACTTCGGTATTCCAGTTTCCGCACAGGCATTCTGTCGGCGCAACAGTATCGACTTCCAGCATATGTCAAAGCCGGAGCGTTTCGTCCAGGTGGAAAAACTCGCACTGGAACTGGTAGCGGCGATCAAACACGTAATGCCGGTGTTGCCGGTGCCGTTGATTGCGCGGGTGATTGAGGAAAATGCGGACGTCGCCCTCGGTTCGATCGACATTACTGGCAAGGTCAATCAATTGATCGATGACCTGATGCGCAAAGGCTCCGCCATGCGCGGCAATGAAAAGCCGAAACAGACAACCGTCTCGCAAAGTCTCACCCTGCTCTGTGACCGCGGTATCCTGTTGCAGAACAAAGATCGATTCCGAATGAATGCCGACGCACGTGAGTTGATCAGTTATTACGCGAACTCTATTCGCCATTTTTGACATCATTTGATCTGGCGCCATAAAGAACGGTCTTGTGCCTGAGTGTACTCATGCTTTCATACCCTGTTACAGGTGTATTCTCCGTTATACTGTTGACCGGACAAGATACGTTGAGATTAAACAGGTACTGTTGCAGCGATCAGGTTCTGTCTGACTTTGCCCTTTACCCATGAATTCGGCTGAACAGGTTTTGTTGTGTTTCAGTGTCAAAATCAGCTTCTGTCAGGCACTCTGCACAGTCAAACTTGTAAAAAGGATGATTGACTCAAAACCAAGGATGTTTGAGAATGCCCGCCCTTATCGTGATACTGTACAGGATTAATTGGGCAAATCAGTGAAAACCCAGGGGATAGAAGTGGAAATGCTGTCTGGAGCGGATATTCTGGTTCGCAGTCTCCAGGAAGAAAACGTGGAGCATATTTTTGGCTACCCTGGCGGCGCCGTGCTGCATATCTACGATGCGCTGTTCAAGCAGAACAGTATTCGGCATTTGCTGGTCCGTCATGAACAGGCTGCTACACATATGGCAGATGGTTACGCACGGGCAACGGGCAAGCCGGGAGTAGTGCTGGTGACCTCTGGACCCGGAGCAACCAATGCCATCACCGGTATTGCCACCGCGTATATGGACTCCATACCCATTGTAGTGATTTCGGGACAGGTCCAGAGCCACCTGATCGGGACAGATTCCTTCCAGGAAACCGACATGGTGGGTATCTCCAGACCCATCGTCAAACACAGCTTTCTGATCAAGGCAGCGACGGATATTCCACTCGCCATCAGAAAGGCTTTTTACCTGGCAACATCCGGACGACCGGGTCCGGTGGTGGTGGATATCCCTAAAGATACGACCAATCCAACGGATCTGGTGCCGTTCCAGTATCCGAAGGAACTTTCCATGCGTTCCTACAACCCGGCATCCAGGGGACATTCCGGACAGATTAAAAAAGCCGTTTCGATGCTGATGCAGGCGGAACGTCCGATGATATATACCGGTGGCGGCATTATTCAGGGAAACAGCAGTGAAGCGCTGACACGGATGACAAGGTTGCTGGGTTTCCCCATTACCAATACCCTGATGGGATTGGGGGGGTATCCAGCGTCGGACAGGCAGTTTCTCGGTATGCTCGGTATGCACGGTACTTTTGAGGCAAACAACGCCATGCATCACTGTGATCTGTTGCTGGCTATTGGGGCCCGCTTTGATGATCGGGTCACCAGCACGGTTTCCAGGTTCTGTCCCTATGCAAAGATAATTCATATCGATGTGGATCCGACAGTCATATCCAAAAATGTGGTTGCCCATGTTCCGATTGTCGGGTCCGTCGATCAGGTCCTGGAACAAATGCTTGTGCTGATAGAGCAGGAACTGCCCGGTCGTACGGAAAAGCAGGAGAAGATGTTGTCTGCCTGGTGGGAACAGATCGAAGGCTGGCGGGGTCAGGACTGCCTCAAGGTCAACACCTCTCAGGGCAGTAAAGTGATCAAACCACAGCAGGTGATTCAGGCGTTGTACCGGCACACCAACGGGGAAGCAACTGTGACCTCTGATGTCGGTCAGCATCAGATGTTTGCCGCACTGTATTACCCCTTTGATAAACCGAGAAAGTGGATCAATTCCGGTGGCCTCGGTACGATGGGCTTTGGTCTGCCGGCGGCCATGGGTATCCAGATTGCCCGGCCGGACGAACTGGTTGTGTGCGTGACCGGTGAGGGCAGTATACAGATGAACATTCAGGAACTGTCTACCTGCGCCCAGTATGGATTGCCCATCAAAATTATCAACGTGAACAATCGAGCCCTGGGAATGGTTAAACAATGGCAGGATATGCAGTACGAAGGACGTCATTCGCACAGTTACATGGATTCCCTTCCTGACTTTGTCCGGCTGGTGGAGTCATACAACCATGTCGGGTTCAAGGTTTCAGACATCGACGAGTTGGATACGGTGCTGGAAGAAGCATTATCATTGAAAGACAAGCTGGTTTTTGTGGACATAATGGTAGACCCGGATGAGCATGTATATCCCATGCTGGTATCACCCAACGGGTCGTTGCGTGATATGTGGCTGAAAAAGGGAGTAAGGACCTGATGCGCCGTATAATATCCGTATTGCTGGAAAATGAGGCCGGTGCGTTATCGCGTGTTATCGGTTTGTTTGCTCAACGCAATTACAATATCGAGACATTGACCGTTGCCCCCACTGATGACGCGACACTGTCCCGTCTGACGCTGACTACCGTTGCAGGTGATGACCAGATTGAGCAGATTACAAAACAGCTTAACAAACTGATTGAAGTGGTAAAACTCATTGACCTGACCGATGGAGAACATATTGAGCGGGAACTGATGCTGATCAAGGTGAAGTCCAGTGGCGCCCAACGTGCGGAAATAAAACGTATTTCCGATATTTTTCGAGCCCAGATCGTTGATGTCACCCCCAACGCCTACACTATTCAGTTAACGGGCACTTCAGAAAAGCTTGATGCGTTTATCAGGGCGATTTCGGGCTCCACTGTACTTGAGGTTGTCAGATCCGGTGTCTCCGGATTAGCCCGTGGCGAGAAGGTTCTGACGCTATAACAGGTTTCCCGGGAGGAGCACCGCGGGTACTGGAGACCCCGTACAGGTATCGTATAATGAAGCAACACTATGGGAGGGCCCCATGAAGGAAGCGGAATCTACAGCCAAAAAAAGAGAAAGCAGAATTGCACCGTTTTCACGGGAAAAAGGTCTGGCGAGAGGCATTTATCTGCTGCCCAATCTCATCACAACCGGTGCTCTTTTCTCGAGCTTCTATGCGGTCATTGCAGCTATGCAGGGCGCCTTCGAAATCGCGGCAATTGCAATAGTTATTGCAGGATTCCTCGATGCTCTCGATGGTCGAATTGCCAGACTCACCAATACGCAAAGTCCGTTTGGTGAGCAATACGACAGCCTGTCCGACCTGGTTGCGTTCGGTGTGGCGCCCGCGGTTCTGATGTACAGTTGGGTCCTGTCCGGGCTTGGAAAAATCGGCTGGATGATCGCTTTCCTGTATTTGGCGTGTGTCGCTTTACGTCTTGCCCGTTTCAACTCCACACCGGAAAACAAGGGTTTTGTTGGTCTGGCGAGCCCGGCAGCCGCTGGAACGGTGTCCACCCTGGTCTGGACCTGGGTCGATAATCTCAATCCGGTAGTCGATTTTCCCCTGACGATTTTTCTGGCGGCATTTATTGTAGTCGTGGCGTTACTCATGGTAAGCAACATCCAATACTACAGCCCCAAGTACATTAATCTGAAAGGGCGGGTCCCGTTCATCTATATAGTGGGTGGCGTGCTCCTCTTTGTAGTCGTGGCGATTTACCCGCCTGGGATTCTATTGTCTATCGGCCTGGTGTACTGTGCATCCGGCCCCTTATGGTTATTGTACCGGCGGGTGCAGAAAGGCGGAGAAAGCCCGGAGTCCGGATAACAGTATTGCTTGTTTCAATCTGCCGCCCGCGACGTCAGATACAACAGGAGATCAGATTATGCTTATCAAGCGTAACAAGCCAGCAATCAAATCATCTGAAATTACAGATGAACAACTCTACATCAATCGCCGGAATCTGCTGAAGACGGCAGGTACGGCGCTGGGCGCCATGGCTGTACCGGTGCTGGCGAATACCCCGGAGAGAGAGGTTCTGCGTCACGATGAAACAGTCACCGGCAGCACACCGGACTGGATGCAGGAGAAGCTCGGCAGGACAGTCCCGGGTAACTTTTCCACAGAAGAACCGGTCACCCCGTATAAATACATCACCGGGTACAACAATTTTTACGAATTTGGAACTGATAAGGAAGATCCGTCCCGCAACGCGCAGGACTTCCATACAGATCCCTGGTCGGTGGAAATAAAGGGAGAAGCCGAAGTTACCGGACAGTTCACGCTGGAAGACATTTTGCGCCCGCACCCCCTGGAAGAGAGGATCTACCGGTTGCGTTGTGTGGAAGCGTGGTCCATGGTGGTGCCATGGATTGGCTTCCCCCTTGCGGACTTGATCAAACGATTCAAACCAACTTCAAAAGCGAAATATGTGCGCTTTGAAACGCTCTTTGATCCTGAAAGAATGCCCGGCCAGCGATCCTTCTTCACTGCCATTGATTATCCCTATGTGGAAGGATTACGGATGGATGAAGCCACCAACGATCTGGCCCTGATGGCAGTTGGGCTGTACGGGCAACACCTTCCGCCTCAGAACGGTGCGCCTTTGCGCCTGGTGATTCCGTGGAAATATGGATTTAAAAGCATTAAATCCATCGTCAGGATTGAATTTACCAGCAGACGTCCCCGCACCACCTGGGAGCGTTCCGCACCGAATGAATATGGCTTCTATGCCAATGTAAATCCCAATGTCGACCACCCGCGATGGAGTCAGGCGACAGAGCGCCGGTTACCCGGTTCACTGTTTCGGCCGCAAAGAATGGAAACAATGATGTTCAACGGTTACGGACCCCAGGTTGCCCACCTGTACAGCGACTTGAATCTGAAACGAAATTTTTAGTGGCAGGGGTCATGAAACCCGTTGTCTTTGCAGCCGGACTTCTGCCCCTTGGATATTGCATATGGCAGGTGGTTTCTCTATCACTGGGCAAAACACATCAACTGGGCGCTGACCCCGGGGAAGCGATTGTTTTATTCAACGGGGAATGGGCGCTCAGATTCCTGTTGCTGACATTATGTGTGACGCCTGTGCGGCAGATTTTTCACTGGCCGGAAATTGCCAGGATCAGGAGAATGCTGGGTTTGTTCTGTTTTACTTATGCCGTACTGCATGTATGTTCATACATTGCTTTTCTCCTCGAGTTCCAGTTCTCGGATTTGTTTCAGGATGTCCTGAAGCGGCCCTATATTACGGTTGGATTTACAGCTCTCATGGGATTGATCCCGCTGGCTGCAACATCCAATCGCTGGATGGTTCGACGATTGAAACAGCGATGGAGAACATTGCATCGACTGATTTATATTATATTGCCGCTCGTGCTGGTGCATCTGATATGGTTGACGCGCAGTGACTATACCCAAGCCATCGTATACAGTGTTGTTGGCGCTTTGTTGCTGGCATATCGGTTGAGACCATACTTGCGTCGTTCTGGTTGATGCCGTGACTAATCGTATACAGTGTTGCCGTAATCGCAAAAGCGAGTTGACATTTTTTGACCTGACAATGGTATTTATGAATTGTGGATAAAATCTCTGCCTTTGCGTTACGGATAATTTCATCCTACATTTTCCGACGTATCCTGCTGATCTTTCCGACACTCATCGGCATTCTGCTGGTCAACTTTGTCATCATTCAGGCTGCTCCTGGCGGACCGGTCGATCAGGCTATCGCCCGTATTATGGGTGAAGGTGTTGCCGTAACTGCCTCCATCGCCGGTGGAGGAGGGGGTGCTGCCGGCGGCAGTGATCCAGGTGGACTGAGCAGTTATGAATCTTCCAAAGGTCTTGACCCGGAGATGATCAGGGAACTGGAAAAGCAGTTTGGATTCGACAAGCCGGCGCACATTCGATTTTTCAAGATGCTGACAGATTACTTCGTGTTCGAATTCGGCGACAGCTTCTATCAGGATGTCCCCGTAATCGATCTGGTGATTGCCCGTCTTCCCGTCTCCCTTTCGCTGGGCCTGGCATCACTCCTCATCGTCTATATAGTTTCACTGCCGCTGGGTATTCGGAAGGCTGTAGGTGATGGTACGCCCTTTGATATCTGGACGAGTGTGGTAATTCTTGTCGGTTACGCCATACCGGCATTTATACTGGCGATGTTGCTCATTATTGTATTTTGCGGTGGAGAGTTCTTTGACTGGTTTCCACTGCGCGGGCTCATTTCGGACAACTATATGGAACTGGATGTCTTCGAAAGAATCATGGATCGTCTGTGGCACCTTGCCATGCCGGTAGCTGCCATGGTCGCCAGCAGTTTCGCCACCCTGACGATGCTCACCAAAAATTCCTTTCTGGCTGAAATCAACAAACAATACGTGTTGACCGCCCGCGCCAAAGGACTGACCTCAAGGCGGGTGTTATATGGTCACGTTTTCCGTAACGCCATGCTTATCGTCATTGCAGGATTTCCCACGGCGCTTCTCAGCATATTATTTACCGGTGGCGTTTTGATTGAAGTCATATTCTCGCTTAAAGGGATTGGTCTGTTGGGATTCGAGGCGATTATTACGCGGGATTATCCAATTGTTTTCGGCACATTGTTTGTATTCACCCTGCTGGGGCTGGTGACACACCTCATTGCCGATATTACGTATACGCTGGTTGACCCCAGGATAGATTTTGAACAAAGGGAGACTTGAAGGTGTCATCTGTCGCTGAAATGGAAAATGCAGCGAATGCTGACATTGCATCCACCGAGGTGAAACGATCCCGGTTCAGCCCCCTGACCCGTCGTCGATGGGCTACCTTCCGGGCGAACAAGCGTGGTTACTGGTCCCTCTGCACATTCCTGGTACTGTTCACATTCACACTGTGTGCAGAATTTGTCGCCAACGACAAGCCGTTATTGATCAAATATGAAGATCGATATTATTTTCCAGTCTTCAAACGCTATGCTGAAACCGAGTTTGGCGGCGTATTCAAGGTCGAAGCAGATTATCAGGAACACTTTGTACAGGAATTGATCACCGATAAGGGTGGCTGGATGATCTGGCCACTCATCCGCTTCAGTTATAACACCATCGATTATTACCTGCCTGGCCCGGCGCCTTATCCTCCTTCAGGGAGTCACTGGTTTGGTACTGACAACGTGGGCAAGGACGTGGCAGCCCAACTCATCTATGGCGCACGGTTGTCATTTTTGTTTGGGCTGGTGCTGACATTCCTGAGTTCCATCATAGGTGTCTGTGCCGGCGGCATTCAGGGATATTTCGGTGGCAAGATTGATCTCATAACGCAACGTCTGGTCGAAATCTGGGCCGGTCTCCCCATGTTGTTCATTTTGATTATTCTCGCCAGTATTGTTGAATCCAACGTATTCTGGCTTCTGGGTATTCTGGTAGCATTCAGTTGGATGTCCCTTGTGGGCGTGGTACGGGCAGAATTCCTGCGCGCACGGAACTTTCAATACGTTATTGCGGCACGAGCTCTCGGGGCCGGTGATTCACGGATCATGGTGAGACACGTGTTACCGAATGCCATGGTGGCAACGCTGACTTTCCTGCCCTTCATTCTGACAGGGTCGATAACATTACTCACATCCCTCGACTTTCTGGGCTTTGGCCTGCCTTCGGATTCCCCATCTCTAGGTCGTTTGCTGGCGCAGGGAAGGACCAATATCCACGCACCCTGGCTCGGTCTGACGACATTTTTCACGCTGGCCAGTATGTTGACACTGCTTATTTTTGCCGGTGAAGCGGTACGGGATGCCTTTGATCCCAGTAAGGATTTCTGACAGACCTTATTTATTTATGGGTGTAAGATTTCGGGAAGCCTTTGACCCCACGAGCATTTCTGACAGACCTTACGCATTGCCGCAATAGTGGATTGAGACGCCTTTGATCCCAGTAAGGATTTCTGACTGAACTTATTTATTTATGGGTGTAAGATTACGGGAAGCCTTTGACCCCACGAGTATTTCTGACAGACCTTACGCATTGCCGCAATAGTGGATTGAGACGCCTTTGATCCCGGCGAGGATATTAGACAGACCTTGCTCAATTTTTACCGTAAAGGGGTTCAGGATGCCTTTGACCATGGAGAGGATATCTGAGTAAAGAGGCAGGTTGTTGAGAGGTCAGGTTATTCGGTTAACTTTAATGTAAAGATTGGCGTAGAATCCGATCATTATTCAGTCTGATTTTTTGATCTAAAATGATCTCGAGAAGCTTTCTCCTGTTGTCGATTATCTGCACCATCCTGGCTGGATGTGGCGGTGGCGGTGGCAGCACACCGGTCGTTGTTCCCCCGCCACCACCGCCACCACCTCTGGATTTCAGATTTGAAGAGGCGGGTTCAGAGGTTGGATTCCCACAGTCGGCAACATACGAATCGTCCACTGACGCACAGCACATGGGAGGGGGTGTGTCCGCAGTGGACTATGATGCCGATGAGGATATCGACATCTATGTTATGGGAAGCGGTAATTCACTGCCTAATCTCCTGTTCGAGAATCAGGGAGATGGTACCTTCCAGGAAATTGCGGAAGCTGCGGGACTTGATCTTGTACACAGGGGGAGTGGTCCCACCTTCGCAGACGTGGACGGCGACGGCGATCTGGATCTCTTCGCGGGTGGCTTGAATCACAATCCCTGGTACCTGATGCGCAATGATGAAGGAACATTCATCAATGTCACGGCAGACTCCGGTATTGTACTGAATACGCCCAATACAATTTCGGCCACTTTCAGCGATTACGATCTCGATGGTGACCTTGATTTGTTTCTGAGTCACTGGGGCAGCCCTGATCAGCAAGATACCGAGACGCTCTGGCGCAACCGGGGTGACGGCACCTTTGAGAGTTTCAGTATCCAGTCTGGTATTGCCGGTTCACTTCTGGGTTCCGCAGACGGATTACCCGATGGAATCCAGTTGGACTACACCTTAACCCCGAAACTGAGTGATATCGACAACGATGGCGACCCGGACTTGCTGATAGCGGGAGACTTCGGCACGACCCGGATATATACCAATAACGATGACGGCACTTTTACCCATTCCACGGACCCTGATGCCATCACGGATGAAAACGCCAGGGGGGGCTCGACAGGAGATTATGACAATGATGGAGATATGGACTGGTTCGTGACCTCTATTCATTCGAGTGGATCATCAGACGGTGGTGAGACGAGGACGGGAAACCGGTTATACCGTAATGATGGTAACGGCGGTTTTGAAGATGTGGCCATGGAAGCTGGGGTCGAAGACGGTCAATGGGGATGGGGCAGTTGTTTTGCCGATTTCGATAATGACGGTCACCTTGACATATTCCACGTAAATGGCTGGTCAGAGGACGACTACGAGGAGGACCCGGATGTGTTTTTCCACGGTAACGGGGATGGCACTTTCACCGAAAAAGCCGGTATTCTTGGGTTAGTCAACAGGGATCAGGGTCGAAGCGCAGTCTGTTTTGATGCCGACCGGGATGGCGACCTCGACATCCTGCTGACCAACAACAGCGAAAACCGGTTGCGCTACTTCCGTAATATTCTGGAAAACGGGAATCACTATCTGGGTGTCAAGCTTGAGAGCGCCGCAACCAACTCCCATGGAGTAGGCGCCCGGATTGAGGTGACAACGAGCATGGGGACCCAGGTGCGCGAGGTCCTGGCCGGTAATAACTTTACTGCACAGAATCCAACTGAAGTTCATTTTGGACTGGGTGAGGCAACCAGTGCCGATGTGGCAGTACACTGGCCTGACGGCAGTGTATCCAGCAGTGAGGAAGAGGAAGCGGATCAACTGCTGCCAATCACCCAGACGACCACCGATGTACGCCTGTTTGTGAGATCAGGAATTGGCTCTGGTCTATATGATAAGGGTGATGTGATCGCCATTGAGGCAAGGCCTCCAAGCCGTGCGTTGGTAAATTACGTCTTCTCACACTGGACCAGTAGGGGGGGCGGTCGTTTTGCCGATGCATATTCAGCCAGGACGACATTCACCATGCCTGGTGGCAGGGCCGATGTCGAAGCACATTATCTGCCCGGTGTGGCTCCTTTTTCCGGTTTCAGTGTGGCTCGAAGCTGGAACGAGGTTCTGTTGGAGTCGATACGAAACGACTTTGCCCGGCCTACGGTACATGCGAGAAACCTGTTCCATATCTCAGCGGCCATGTATGACGCATGGACTGCCTACGACGAGGTGGCGGAACCCTGGTTGTTGGGTCGGACCCGTGCGGAATCTGCCTGTGATTTGGATGAATTACCCGTCAATGACGACATCAGCAAGTTACGTGAAGAGTCACTCAGCTTTGCCGCATATCGTATCATCCGGCACCGGTTTGAAAATTCACCAGGCAATAGAAGAATCAACCTGGATGCCGATAACCTGATGGACGCGTTGGGTTATGACATTGAAAACGTCTCGACTGACTATGCTGATGGTTCGGCGGCAGCGCTCGGTAATTATATTGCCGACTGCTACATCCGTTTCGGATTAAATGACGGCGCCAATGAAGAGAATGACTATGAAAACCTCTTCTATGAACCAGTCAACCTGCCCCTGCAGCCGGAAGAACCCGGTAACCCCGACATCGAGTTTCTGAACCGCTGGCAGCCATTGAAACTGGTGGAGTTTATTGATCAGGCGGGTAATCCAAGCAGTTCCGAACCCGAATTTCTCGGTCCCGAGTGGGGCTCGGTCATACCGTTTTCATTATCCGGGGAAGATCTCACAATATACGAACGCGATGATTTCGAATATTGGGTCTACCATGATCCGGGCATGCCGCCGACGATCGACGGCACGCTGGGGGATAACTTCAAGTGGGGATTTTCTCTGGTATCCATCTGGTCTTCCCACCTCGACCCTGCCGATGGCGTGATGATCGATATTTCACCGGCGAATCTGGGTAATATCGATGTCGAGTCCTATCCTTTGGAATTTGAGGAATATCCGACTTTTTTTGATACTCTTGAAGGGGGTGATCCCAGTCAGGGATATGAGTTCAACCCTGTAACCGGAGAACCTTATACACCTCAGTTCGTGTTGCGTGGTGACTATGCCAGGGTACTGGCGGAATTCTGGGCGGATGGTCCGGATTCAGAAACACCCCCCGGTCACTGGTTCGTGATCCTGAACGAGGTCAATGATCATGAATTGCTGCAGCGTCGCTTTGCGGCAGAAGGGCCGGAACTCGATCTCCTGGAATGGGACATCAAAGCCTATTTCTTACTGGGCGGCGCCATGCACGATGTTGCCATCACTGCCTGGGGTATCAAGGGATGGTATGACTATATTCGACCGATATCGGCGCTTCGGGCCATGGCTGACCGCGGTCAGAGCTCAGACCCGAACATGCCGTCATATCATATGGACGGCATACCGCTGCAAGAGGGCTTTATCGAACTCGTGGCAGCAGGTGACCCCCTCGCCGGAGAAGAAGATGAGCATGTTGGAAAAATCAAAATCCTAAGCTGGAAAGGGCCGGACTTTATAAACAATCCAAGAGTTGATGTTGCGGGTGTTGACTGGATTCTTGCGGAGAACTGGTGGCCCTACCAGAGACCGAGTTTTGTCACCCCGCCCTTTGCCGGTTATGTATCGGGACACTCAACCTATTCCAGGGCTGCGGCTGAAGTATTCACGGCACTGACCGGGGATGAGTATTTCCCGGGAGGCAAGAGTGGTTTTGAGATTCAAGCCAATGAATTCCTGGTGTTCGAGGATGGCCCTACGATGGATATGACCCTGGAATGGGCCACATACAGGGATGCTTCCGACCAGTGCAGTCTGTCGCGCATCTGGGGTGGAATTCATCCACCTCAGGATGATATCCCCGGGCGACTGATAGGCATCCAAGTAGGGGAGGATGCTTTTGAACATGCCAGGGGATATTTCGAGGGAACAATCGACCAGGAATAAGTCCTCATATTTCATCTCACATGCCAGGCGGGCCTGGCGAGATATGCGGGTTAGTACTCCAGCAATGCCAGCATATCGTTTACCGACATTCTGGCGCTGACTTCGGCGCCTTCCAGCAGACTGTCAGCCAAGTCCCGCTTGTGCGCGTGCAGGTCCACGATCTTCTCTTCGATGGTATGGGTAGTGACCAGACGATAGACAGTGACCGGGCGCAGTTGTCCGATGCGGTGAGCGCGGTCACTCGCCTGATCTTCCACTGCCGGGTTCCACCAGGGGTCCATGTGTATCACATAATCGGCAGCAGTGAGGTTCAGACCGACACCACCTGCTTTCAGACTGATCAGAAACAACTCCGCCGCACCTGCCTGGAACGCGTCGATTTCCACTTTCCGTTGCTTTGTGGGAGTGGACCCGTCGAGATAACAGTAACTCGTACCTTGACTGTCAAGATAGTCTCGAATCAGTGACAGGTGACCGACAAACTGGCTGAAGACGAGCGCCTTGTGCTGATTACTCAGCAGTTCATCCACGATGTTGGCAAACGCCTCAAGCTTGGCGGATGGGAGATTCGCGTCTTTCAACACCAGATTGGGATTACACACTGCGCGCCGTAATCGGGTAATACTGGCTAGTGCCCGGATGCGCTGCTGGCCTGCCTTTAAATCGACGTTACTGAGTTGTTCAACTGCCTCACGTCGCAACGCTTCATAGAGCGCTGTCTCCTGCTCACTGAGTTCAACGTGAATGGTAATCTCGGTCAGTGGTGGCAATTCCGTTAACACATCCCGCTTAAGCCGGCGCAGAATAAATGGACTGATCAGTTGTTTCAGAGAGGCGGATACATGCCGGTTCTTCTGATTTTCTATGGGGTAAGCAAATTTATTGTTGAATGTTTCCCGCGAACCCAACAATCCGGGATTGATAAAATTAAAGAGATTCCACAATTCGCCCAGATGATTCTCGATGGGCGTTCCGGTGGCTATCATCCTGAAATCAGCAGACAGTTTCATGACAGCCCTGGATCGTTTAGTCGTCGCGTTCTTGAAGGCCTGCGCTTCATCAGCGACGATGGTATGCCAGTGTATCTTCTGCAGTGCTTCAGATTCGGTCTGCAGCAGGCCGTAACTGCAGATCAGCACATCATTGGCGGTCAGTGCATCCAGGGTGCTGCTCCTGTCACCGTCACCAAAGCGGATGGGGTTCAGGGTGGGGGTAAACCGGTGTGACTCCTCAATCCAGTTGGCGCAAACAGAGGTTGGACTCAACACCAGTGCCGGTCCACCAGCCGCACGTTTCACCAGCAGGGCGAGAGCCTGCAATGTTTTACCGAGGCCCATATCGTCCGCCAGACAAGCGCCGGCGCCCCACTGGGCCAAACGGCACAGCCACTTGTAGCCCTGGGTCTGGTAGTCCCGGAGATCGGCATCCACCGTTGTCGGGAGTTGAGGGTCGATATCCCTTGCTGCCTGAAGTCGCTGTACCTGCTGCTGCCAACCCGTGTCTGCATTGACCGCCATGCCGTCAATGCTATCTTCAATGTTCTGTGCATGGAGCGCATGAATCCGGCCGTCATGCTCGACGCTCTTCAACACCTCCAGCCGTCGTCGCAGGGTCTCGGTGAGGGTCAGAAACTGACCATCCGCCAATTGTACAAAACGGCTGTTACCCGCATCCATCAGTTCCAGCAGAGATCGCATCGAATACAACTGGTTCGCATCCACCTGCAACTCACCTTCAATTTCAAACCAGTCCTTACGCTCTCGTAACGAAACTGACATCTGCGACACATTCACCGGTTGGCTGAGCTTCAGTTCTTTGCCTTCCGGCCACTGCAGTACCAGATCCTCAGTAAATGATTTTAGGGTCAACAGGCCTTCCAGAGCGTCTTCCATTTCGTCCCAACACCACTCACCCGGTGAACTTTCATATAGTGCAGGGCAGGCCGCGAGCACCGATTCCAGCAGAACCCCTTCGGCATCCAGGTCGCGACTTGTGGTCAGTGGCTTGCCACCGATTTCAGCAAACAGTTGTTTACCACCGTGTCCAGGTTTCAGCAGCGGTCCTTCGCCAAAGGGTTGTACAAAAAAACTAAGGAGCAGACCTGTATTCCGGGGCAACAGGTGGACATACAAACGAGGGTCCGCAGCCACTGCTATTGCGGTGGTTTCAGTGATGCCATCCATGTTCGAGTGCACGGTGAGCAAAGGTGCAATAGACGAGACACTTTCCAGCACCTTGACCCTGGCGGATTGCGGAACCTGTAGCCCTTCACGGGTCAGAATGCGGGCTACGTGCAACAGGTTTTCGGGATACAGATAAATTTTAAGTTTCTCCTGTGTTTCGCTGACAATAAGGTAGTCCCTTCCATCTGGGAAAGGCGCCATGGTCAAATTGATGGAATTACCCTGTTCAGTAACGATCAACTCCGGTTGGCCATGGGTGATTTCGGCAAGTTGGTTACGTGAACTGTACAGGTGGGGATGGCCCGCCGCGGCAAGTAAAGCATCAACACCTGCAAGGTAGTATTTGTATCTCATACTGTAATAATCTTGTTCCGTATAAATCACCTGGCAGATTCTCCGGTCCGCGTCGGATAGAGTCAAAGATGCCTGGTCTTCCACCAGCCGTTTCAGGGAAATCTTGCGACCGGAGGTCCATGTGCCATTCTGCCGGCGTTTCTGTTCCTTCGGTTGCAGGATGTATTCATTACCGCCCTGTAAAAGCCAGACCAGTCGGGTTTCTTCCTTTATCCGGCTCTCACCTGCGGCTTCCGGTGAGCCGATGCTGACCAGCGCATTCAGCGAGCGTTCCCAGTCTTCGATGCGCGGGATAAGTTCCGTCAGGGGTGGCCCCCAGGAGCCTTCGGCGGGTTGTAACAAAGAGCCTTCAGCGGGTTGTAACAAAGAGCCTTCAGCGGGTTGTAACAAAGAGCCTTCAGCGGGTTGTAACAAAGAGCCTTCTACTCCGTCAGCTGCATTGGCAAACGCTGCGACCAGACATTCACACTCCCGCGCGAACCAGCGGTAACCGGCATTTTTAGCCCGGGTAATACTGGCGATGAACTGGTCTGACAGAGCCTTGTCCAGACTGGCAAAGTTCCAGTAATGCGACAGACCCACCAGCAGGATCAACAGGGCGTTGCTATACTGAAAGTTGAAATTGGTCTCCTGTACAGGTGTAAAGGCAAGCCTTCCCTCGTTAACTTCCCGCGCCAGACGTAGTTGCCATGCAACCCCGTTGAAATGACTCTCCTGTCCTCCCAGTTTCTCCAATGCACTGATCTGCTGCTCCGCCAACTTTCTGTTTCCGATGTTCTGATCCCTGAGTAACGCCATCAGATAGATGACTCCCGGTAATCCTGGTATTGCAATACGCCGTTTTCTCGTAAGCTTGCCAATTCTGCCCAGGACGGACTTGAAGGCATCCACGGCATCATCGTCACCCTGCAGAAACAGTAAACAAGCCCTGAGTGTATCCCCCTGTATAGTGTCCAGCTTCGCCAGACTTGGCTGCATTTTCTGCCATTCACCTCGAATCATGCATTGCTCGGCATACAGCGCGAGCATCTGCTCCGGTGGGTCAGCGTTGAGGAGCGTTGTCTCCAGGAGTTCAAAGAAAGGGGTGGCATTGGACCAGTGGAGCAGGCTTGTTTTCAGGACAGAATTCAGCACCTGATATTGAAGCCACGGAGGCCAGGATTCGAAAACGGCTTTGTCAACAGGTTCTGCACAGACCTCCATCAGCAAATGTTCTTCATTCAACTGTAACGTGCTGTAAGGATCCTGGATGTCGAGAAGTTTCAGGATTTCCCTGGCATTCCCTTGATGTACCGCGTAGTGCAGTTGCCTCTTCACCTTGACATTATCCAGATAAGGATCATAACCGAAATATTGCAGTGAAATATGTTGCACTGAAGCGGTCTTCATACCCTCGAATTCATTTAGTAATACCGCCTCATGGGTCAGGTATGACTTAAGGAGTTGTGCGCACTGCAGTTGGCCCCCTTTGGTGAAACTGATTATTTTTTTACTTGCAAGTTTCTTGCGCAACGATTTGGTGAGAGGGTGAAATGGTAATTGTTGACTCTTCGGAGCTTTCGGCTTGACTGGCGTGGTCCGAAGATGAATCTGGAACGGTAACTCACGTATCGGGTTGGAAACCAGATAAGACTTGAGAATGAAATTGACAGTACTCTGATTAGTGGGTTCATAAATCACTGCCAGCAACCGCATAATCATTTGCGTATATTCGTCCAGGTTAAAGTAACGATTAACTAACTGATTGTAATCTTGTTTCGCCATGGAGAAATATTGCAGGTTAAATGATTTAGAGTATAGCCGTGATGCGAAAGTGTAATCCGTGTATCAACATTTTATAGTGTAATCCATGAATCAGCATTAATCTGTGGGAAATATCCCTGACTGCATCAGATATTGTTCCAGTGCAGGTAAAGTTTTTCGACAAAAGGGGATTGACTGCCTGTATCGAAGTATTATTCTGCATTGTACTCAGTTCGCAGGAAAATTTGCTAATGGAAAATAAAGAATCATCTCTGTTCGTCTTCGCTGGTAAGTATGGTGTGCTTGGAGCCATCGTAGCGATAGTCATAACCCTCCTGTTTTTTGTGCTGGACATACAGGATTCAGCATGGCTGAACATTGTATATGCCGTGCTGTTGGTGATAATCATCTTATGGGGACAATATGAGTACGGCAAAACACTAACAGCATCGGCAGGTTACGGCAGAATGGTGGGTTTGGGGGTACTGATTGTTCTCTACTACGCGATAGTGGCAGGTGTCTATGGATTTATCCACCTGGGCTATATCGATACCCAGGCGATGAGTCGTGGTCTTGCCGCGGCAGAAGAGGCAATGCTGATGCAGGGTCTTCCTGATGAGCAAATCAGGATAGCCCTGAAATATCAGTCGATGTTTATGAGCCCGATTGCCGCGTCCCTGACAGGAGCTGTTTCGTCCATGGTGATCGGCACGATCATTTCCCTGATTACGTCCATCATGATGAAGAAAAACCAGTGACCACAGTGCGCCAACGCCGGGAGTCAAGATGAATAAAGACATCAACTGGTACTATTACAGAAAAGGGTGAACCGCCTGCGGCAAAGTAACCAGGTTTCTGGAAACACATGATATTGCAGTCCATGAGCGGGTACCGGCCAGCAGAAAACTGCAGGCTTCCGACGCCACGGATTTACTGGCGGACGCTGACCGTATGGTTGCCTGCAAGGGGAAAAAGGTGAATGAATTCAATGTGGCTGGTGGAGTAACCGACGATGCTGTCCAGGCGATGCTGGGTCCTACCGGCAATATGCGGTCTCCAACCATCAAATTCGGGAGAACGCTGGTCGTGGGTTATAACGACGAGGTTTTCACGGACATCTTTGCCTGATATTCCTTAATTTAAACTGGTTGCACTATCATTACAGGTTCTGCAATGAAACTGTGTCGTCAGTAACATCGTACAACCAGGGTAATTTAACACCCCTCAGTATTGCGACTTTCTGGCCTCCATATTGGAATGCACATCAATCAGCACAGTCTGTCCGTCCGCGTTGAGTCGTTGCGCTTCCTGCAGCGCCGGCGCCATCTCGGTAACTTTCTCCACCGTAATGCCAACCGCACCCATTCCCTCGGCAATCTTCGCGTAGTCGCCAATCATATGTGAAACGCCATACTTCTCCCTTGCAGTAGGAAAGCCACCGGGATATGTTGCCATGCCGCCGTTGTTCAGGAGCACCGTAGTAATGGCGAATCCACTGCGTGCGGCTGTCTCGATATCGGTACCCGACATGCCGAAAGCACCATCGCCCATCAGATTAAGACAGAATCGATCCGGGTTGGCCATCTTCGCACCGATCATCAGTGGAATCCCGAAACCGAGATGAGTGGTTTTCCCCCAGCCAACATAACTATGGGGTGTTGTGGCGTTGTAAAAAGGTACGATGGAGTCACGAGGTGCACCGGCATCGTGGGTCACAATGCTGTTCTCAAGATCCAGATTTTTATTGATTTCGTTGATAACACGATAAGTATTCAAGGGTTCTTCATCTGAATCCAGCAATGCTGACCATTCATTCAGCCAGGTTGTTTTGGTTTCAGCAATTTCTGATTGTGTTTTCTGTGCATCGCCAATGCCATTGTCCCCTACCTGCTTCCGGACTTCTTCAATCAACGCCTGGATGGTCAGCCTGGTATCTCCCAGCAAACCGATGTGAACGGATTCATCCTTGTTGATGTCGTCTGGATTATCTGTGTTCTGGATGAGCACTTTATTATTGGAGCGGACTGGCTGTCCGTAAAAAGTACGGGTCAGACTCGAACCCAGCGCCAGAATAAGATCACATTCGGATAGCCATTTGCCTGCGGCCATTGTGGTTAATCCACTGCCGGCGCCGAGACTTAAGGGATGTCTTTCATCCATTGCGGATTTACCCGGCATGGTGCAGAACACTGGCAGGCCAGTCAGTTCAGCAAGTTCCCTGAGGTCTCCTGTTGCTCTGGACATCAGAACACCCTGACCAGCCCAGAGTACGGGATTTTTCGCCGCACGCAGCGCTTTTACCGTATCTGTGATGGCGCCACTGGAAGGCTCGGAACGGATGATGCCCGGGGCATCATATTGTTGACTACGCTCAGGGACCTCCCTGCTACAGACATCGCCCGTGAGTTCCACTACTACGGGTCCACCAGGTCCGTTGCGCAATGCATGGAATGCCCGCCGCATGACGCGTGTAATATCTTCCGGCCGGTAGATCGCTTCCGTATGTTTGGTTATACCATGGTAATTCCTGGTGGCCGAGAAATTGGGTTTCACGGCAATCTGGTTCAGCGCTACCCCACCGGGTAATACCAGTATGGGAATATTGTCCGCGTATGCCTGGGAGATACCGCCCATGGCATTTTCGGCGCCAGCCTGAGACTGAATCATGCACACGCCAAACCTGCTGCGGTCACTGGTACGGCTGATGCCGTCTGCTGCCATGATGGCGCCGCGTTCGTGACGAAATGCAACGGGGCGTATGCCCACCTTCGACACCTCTTCGATGAGGGGGTTACTCGGGAAACAGGTCATTATTTCGACTCCTTCCTGTTTCAGAATGTTGGCGATCAGTTCATTACCATTCACGGGAATTCCTTAATTTTTTGGGGTCGAATTTTTGGGGTCGGAGTCAGGTGCCAGAGTAAACCACCAATTTGAACTTTGCAATAAAACCGGACCTTCGAGGTGGTTTACTCTGGCACCTGACTCCGACCCCATTTTATGCGAGGTGGTTTACTCTGGCACCCGACTCCGACCCCATTTTATGCAGTGTTTTCTTTGTGCTCATGCTACCGGCAGGGCATTGTCAACGTTCAGTTTATCGCAGATATCGTTGTACCAGTCGATGACATCAGGATGATAGGGTATTCCTGCTTCAAGCCGCTCCAGTTCGGCCTCATGTTCAGGAATGCCCGGATAGATCACCCGGCTTTCGCCAGGTGCAGGCTTGCTTTCTCGAAGTCGTTTCAGATATTCATCCATATCCTTTTTGAAAGCGGCAGGATCAGTGAATGCTTCAATGTTGTATGCCATGAAGTAGTGAGCGGAATTTGATCTTCTGAATGGTCCACCCCCGGTGCCTGCCAGCAGAGAAGTCAGTACCTCTACCATCATCATCAAGCCGTAACCTTTATGGGAACCGATTCCACGTGTTCCGCCAAGCGGCAGCATATTGTATCTTTCTCGTACAGGTGATTCGGCCATTACCGGTGTGCCGTCGTCTTCTGCGATCCATCCCGGCAGCACGTTACCGCCCAGTCTCTTCAGGAGGCTGATCTTGTTGCCCGCGATTGAACTCATTGAAGCGTCAAAAATGTAGGGTACTTCAGTATCCGAGGGTACAGCGATGCCGATAGGATTCAGTCCCAGTAACGGCTCAGCACCTTGAGTGGGATTAACCATCACACCTCCCGTAGTCATGGAAATTCCAATCATATCATCCGGCAATGCCTTGTGTGCATGGTATGCCGCGGCGCCGTAATGTCCCGCGTTATAGGCAATGCCGACCCCGATCCCGTACGTGCGTGCGCGTTCAATGGCCATATCCATCACGGGTGGTCCGACAGCCAGACCCAGTCCCTGGTCGCAATCTACGGTAACAATCGCACCTGTTTCCTTCATGATTTTGCATGTGGGTACAGGATTCAGGATCCCACCCTGAAACCAGGCGACATAAGCACGCATCATGTTGCTGACGCCATGTGAGTCGATACCGCGAATATCTGCATAGAGCAATACATCAGCAGACTGTCTGGCATCCGCCGCCGTCATACCGAGTTTCCTGAACATGTTTTCAACTGTTGTTCTCATGTCATCAGGATTGATCCTGATGGCGATATCTTCGGGAACCTTGAATCTGTCCAGCATGTTCATTCCTTCTCAATTCATGGGGTCGGAGTCAGGTGCCAGAGTAAACCACCAATTTGAATTTTTGGGGTCGGAGTCAGGTGCCAGAGTAAACCACCAATTTGAAAATTTTTGGGGTCGGAGTCAGGTGCCAGAGTAAACCACCAATTTGAACTTTGCAATAAAACCGGACCTTTGAGGTGGTTTACTCTGGCACCTGACTCCGACCCCAAGTTAGTTCGACCCCAAGTTAGTTTTACTCTGGCACCTGACTCCGACCCCAATTTAGCGTCCGGGCAACACTATGGTGGCTGCGTATCATTAATTCCCCGTCCTTGGCGTAAAAAGCCAACGCATCAAGAAATTTCACTGGACCGAATACGTCCACCGGTTGATGCAGCAACTGATCCTTCAAAAGATAGAGTGTCAGATCGTGGCTCACGAGTAAATCCACCTGCGGCTTTGCAACCGGGTACTTCAACTTTTCGGTGACGACCCTGGCGACCTGATGTGCGGCAAGGTTGGAAGGCATCATTATGTCGAGACCAAAATTACCCGAAAACCAGTGCCTGCAAAATGCGAATTGATCACCTGCTTCCTGCACTGCCATGAACCACTTGGTGCTATCGAGGACATAAAATGCTCCCAGAGCCTCAATTATCCGGCTTCGGGTTATGTTGCCACCCACTGATTGATATCCATCAAGAAGCAGTTCGGCCGTTTGCTGGCAACGAATAATCGGGCTTGCATAGGCACGTACTGTCAAGCCTTCAGGTAATGCTTTACCCATATTGCAGGCAAAGGTTTTACCTTCCTCCGTCAATGGATTTTCCGGGTCATTTGGCAATATCGATTCTCGAAAATGCCTGGCGGAGTGGCGCATCAGTAATGCAACGTGATCAACTCCCTCGTCAAGAATCTTGTCCAGTAGCTCCAGGCTGTCCTTGCCGTATTCGGGCATCTTTATTCCTCATGGAATGAAAAGGCAGACATTTTACCCGGTTCCGGATTGAAAAGTGAACGCGATTGCAACCACGATTCGGCCAGAGGTTGAGAAGTCTGGGGATAGCAGCCATCAGCGGGTGTACAATAAACCCATGTCAGCTGATTCGAGTCAAACAGTTACAGAGCAGTTAACAGAACTATCTGGAGACCTCAAAAAGGCTCTTGACAGCGGAAATGTTGCTGCTGTAACCCGTCTCCAACGCGCGCTTCCCCGGCATAATGCCAGTTCATTCCAGGACATCGTTAAACAGGGCATTACACTCTCGGAAACACAATTCGTGATAGCCCGTGAAGCGGGATACGCCAGTTGGTCTGAGATGATTCAGGCAACCGAACCTGTGGGAATGGATACCGATGGCCTGGTCCGTATCCTGGCGCATGCCTGCCTGACAAGTGATGAATTCACAATCAGCGAAGTGCTGTCTGTCCGGCCGACATTGACGGACGAATCACTGGTTTCGGCATTGTGTCTGGCTTCCCCGGAAGTCCGAAACCGGGTGGATGATCAGAAGATCAACGAACCCTTGGGTCCTTTTGCGTGGACACCACTGATGTACCTTTGCACCAGCCGGTTTGGTAGCGATGACGACATTATCGTGGCGCAAAGAACTGAACTGGCCGAATTCCTGATCGACCTGGGTGCTGATGTCAACACCGGAGTGAAAGAAATGAATTCTGTCCGCGGTTACCGGACGGCCCTGGGTGCGGCTGTCGGATATGCCGGTAATGCTGATCTTGTCAGGTTATTGATGGAAAATGGCGCAGATATCAACGATGGCCCCACATTGTATGAAGGGAGTGCGATGTGGGAAGCAGTACTGCATCAGGATATGGCAAGTCTTGAGTTGCTGCTCAATGGCGACCCACCGCATTGGCATAAATGCCATGCCTTGCCCCAGGCAATGCAGTATTACAACCAGGACATGGTAAACCTGCTGTTGCAGCATGGAGCCGACCCCAACTGGACGATGGGTGTATGGGGATTCGATGGCGGTTGTCTGCATGAAGCAGTCGTTCTGAATGTCAGTGAAACCATGCTGCGGAGTCTGCTTGATGCCGGTGCCTCTATTGATTTCCGTGACCGGGGCGACAGAACGGCACTGCAGTTGGCAATCAGCCTGGACAGAGATTCCCTTGCCGCGGTATTGCTCGAATTCGACGCGGACAAGGCGTGTGTCAGAAACACGGACCGAGCCATGGGACGGTGTTTTGCCGGAACAAATCTACAGGAGTTGCCGAACCTGAAACCCGTTGATCATCTGTGGCTGTGTCGGGCAATCCGCTGGGGGAACGAACAGGCGGCGCAAACCATGATAGCCGCCGGCATGAATGTTGATGTGATGGACGATGATGGTATGCAGCCATTACATCTGGCGACTCTCACCGGCAGCGCGGCATTATGTGAACAGTTGCTCAACGCCGGCGCCAATGTGGACGCCATTAACTTTGCAGGAGACACATCTCTGGATATTGCACTCACTGTAGAATCAGACCAGGAAAGGATAGTCAGACTGTTACTGGAACATCAACGGGGCAAGGCTGTACGGATGCTGCCGGCGCCAGGAATTGATGAAGTGTTTGAGGACGCCGCTGATGCCCTGGTTAACGGCGATGAGGAGACGCTGCGGTCTCTGTTGGCCGGATATCCGGAATTGATTCGGGCACGGTCATCCCGGCCGCATCGTTGTACTCTGTTTCATTATCTGGGCGCCAACGGGTTTGAAGAGGAACGTCAGAAAACCCCTGCAAATGCCCTGGAGATTATCAACATTCTGATCGAAGCGGGCGCTGACCCCAATGCCCTCTGCTATACTTATCGTGGTGGACCCGGTGAAAACACCATCGGTCTTATGACCAGCAGCGGTCATCCCAGGGAAGCCGGGCTGACCATGGCGATGACCAGTGCGATGATTGCCGCCGGCGCAGACGCTGATAAGCTGTATCGCCTGCTGGTACAGGCTTACGATGCGGTGCGCGATCATCGGCCTCTGGTGATTGATGTTGACGGTACACTGCCTGGTGAAGCACTGCTGGGAGCATCCATGCTGGGAGAGGAACAACTCGTGAAGGCGTTTCTTGATGCGGGGGTTGATGTAAATTTCAAATCGGCCACCAATACCACGGCATTGCATCAGGCTGCAGTCGGGGGTTATCGCAGTCTGGTTGAACTTCTTCTGGACCGCGGTGCAGACCCGGCCATCCGTGACAGCACTTATGACGGCACTGCTGTCGGGTGGGCCTATGCCGGCGGCCATGAGAGTCTGGCCGAGATGTTGGTGGAGGTCATCAAGACCCGTGACTAGGAGGCTGTCCGAGAACAGACTGACCTACTGCGGACAAGCCGATTGGCCATATTTTCTGCTTATTTTCGTTTAATATGTCCAATATTTGCCTCAAATAACCAAAAAATATGACTCAATCAGTCTCGCCCTCGCTACGGTCGCAGTTCTCGGACAGCCTCCCAGGGGCCGCAGAATGACAATACAAGGAGATAACACAATGCCGAATGATGATTGGCATGCTTCTGTGCAGGAAGAAATCATAGAGCCCGACAGACCCATTATCGACACCCATCATCATCTCTGGGAAACCGGGAGACTCTGGGGTCGTTATGTACTGGAAGATCTGTGGAATGATACGGAATCCGGTCATAACATCGAAAAAACTGTCTTTATCGATTGCCGGTCTAATTACCGCACCGAGGGTCCGACGCATCTTAAACCCATTGGCGAAACCGAGTACATTGCCGGAGTTGCCGCGGAAAGTGCCAGAGTACAGGACAAGGCAACTATCGCGGCGATTGTGAGCTTTGCCGATATGAGACTGGGCGAAGCTGTGGAAGAGGTACTGATGGCACATGAGGCTGCAGGAAATGGTCTGTTCAGAGGTATTCGCCATGCCGGTCCATCAGATTCAACCGGCACCTTGACGAATCCAGGCAGGGGTGATTGCCCTTACTCGCGAGAGGACTTCCGCACTGGTGTCCGCACATTGGGTAAACACGGCTATACCTACGATACCTGGCATTTCTTCCCTCAGAATCAGGCATATCTGGCGATGGCTAAAGCGACACCGGATACCATCATGATTCTTGATCACTTCGGTACACCGCTTGGCGTGGGTGCATATGAGGGCAGGATGGATGAAATTTACGAAATCTGGAAAAAAGACATTGCAGCGATAGCCCAATGTCCCAATGTCATTGCAAAACTGGGCGGCATGGCCATGCCGGATAACGGTTTTGGTTGGGATAAGCGTGCAACACCAGCAACGTCTGACGAATTTGTGAAGGCGCAACGCAAGTATTATCTGCATACTATTGACTGCTTTGGACCGGAAAGATGCATGTTTGAAAGTAACTTTCCGGTCGATAAGTTGTCTATTTCCTACCATGTACTGTGGAATGGAATGAAGAAAATCGTTGCCGACTTCACTGAAGACGAAAAACACGCCATGTTTTACGGTAATGCGACCCGGGTGTACCGGTGTTAGCCACTGTGCACCACAGGCCGTTGATTAGGTTCCTGTCGAATTAAGAAAGGTGATCCTGTGACTCGTTTATATTTACTGTTTGTGTTCCTGGCATTACCGCTGTCGGTTCATGCGGATAACTTTGATGGAACGATTGATCTGTTTGAATCCTCTCCCAGTGTGAAACCGTTTTTTGAGAATTCCTATGGCTATGCTGTTTTCCCAACCATCGGAAAGGGTGGCTTCCTGGTGGGTGGAGCCCATGGAAAAGGCAAGGTCTATGTGAATGATGAGGTGACGGGTACGGTATCGATGACCAAACTCACTGTTGGCTTTCAGTGGGGCGCCCAGGTTTTCAGCGAGATTATTTTTCTACAGGATAAGCGCGCTTACGAAGAGTTTACTTCGGGAACCTACGAATTCGATACATCTGTCTCCGCCGTCGTGATTACCGCCAGCGCCCAGGCGCAGGCAGGTACCTCCGGTAACACGGCGAGTGCCAGTGCCGGACCGTCCACCGGCGTCCAGGCGGAAACGGGTTATAACAAGGGAATGTCTATTTTTGTCCACGCCCAGGGTGGTTTGATGTACGAAGCGGCGATAGGCGGTCAGAAGTTCAAGTTCGAGTCCATTGAGTCCATTGAGTCCATTGAGTCCATTGAGTCCATGGGTGATACCTGATTCCTGGTAAGGTCCGGTTCCATGTTGCAGGCTGAAAACCTGACCTGCGAGCGCAATCGACAGGTTCTGTTCCAGGACCTGTCCTTTACATGCGGTCCTGGAGAGACCCTGGCCATAAACGGCGCCAACGGCGCTGGCAAGACCACTCTGCTGCGAATCCTGGCCGGTCTGTATGAAGATTATGAAGGTGATGTAGACTGGCAATTGGAGGAATATCCCCTGTACGTCGGTCACAAGTCCGGCGTCAAGGACCTGCTCACACCGTACGAGAATCTGTCCTGGGCCGCGGATCTTTATAACTGCGATATTACCCGGGAGGAGTTGGAAGGGGCTCTGCAGGCAGTAGCACTACGGGGTAATGAGGATGTGAATTGCGGCGCCATGTCCCAAGGCCAGCGCAAGCGGGTCTGTCTGGCGCGGTTGTTTCTGCTGGACAATCCGGTATGGATTCTTGACGAACCGTTCAGTGCAATTGACACAAAGGGCGTGGAAATTCTTGAAGCCCGTATGGTGCAGCATATCGATGCCGGCGGGCTGGTGATTATGGCTTCACACCAGCCGGTTTCATTTGCCTGTTCACAGATCATCAATCTGGGTTCATCGTGAGTGCCTTCAGCCGACCGTGTCTGTCGCGGAGCAAAGAGTTCCAACCAATCAACAGTGTTGTTTCCTGTCTGCAAGGAACCCCAGTGGTTCGTAACGGTCACCGGTATCGGACAGGGAGCCGCCAGGGATGATAACCCGGCGCCGTCGTTTCAGCGCCATCAGAATTCTGCTGGCAACGATTCACCGGGACTTGTTGATACACTGCCGCAGACCTGCGGATATTCTGAATCCATTGATGTTTTTCCTCATGGTTGTTTCCCTGTTTCCTCTTGGCATTGGCGCCGCACCTGCTGTATTGACGGAAATTGCCGCTGGCGTGATCTGGGTAGCGGTGTTGCTGTCCACGCTGTTATCGATCGATGTCATGTTCAAGGGTGATTTTGATGACGGCAGTATTGAACAGATTGTGCTGGGTCGGCACCCCCTGATCCTGGTCATTTTCGGCAAGTCCATTGCACAGTGGTTGGTCAGTGGATTGCCAATGACCATCATGAGCCCGGTTTTCGGCTTGATGTTTCACTTGAATGGCGAAGGAATACTGGCGCTTGTAATAGCCTTGTTATTAGCGACGCCCGTGATGATACTGCTCGGTTCCATAGGTGCGGCACTGACACTTGGCTTGAAGAATGGCGGTGTACTGACCGCCATTCTGATACTGCCTTTATATATTCCCCTGCTGATCCTGGGTACTTCTCTGGTGGACAGTGCAATTGCCGGTTCGGAATATACCGGACAGTTGCTGTGGCTGGGTGCTCTGCTGGCGATAAGTACGGGATTTGCACCACTGGCCGCAGTAGCCGGGTTAAAGATAGCTGTGAAATGTTAGAATCTCTTTATGCGGCATGGAAACCGGAGGCAGAGAATTGTCAGAGGTAAAAACAGCGGCCCAATGGTTCCACAAACTGGGTTCGCCAAAATTTTTCTTTGAGATCAGTGGTCGTCTGTTGCCCTGGCTTTGGGCGTTGACGGCTATTCTGCTCGCGACCGGTGTGGTCTGGGCCCTGGGATTTGTGCCGGAAGATTATCAACAGGGACACAGCGTGCGTATCATGTACATTCATGTACCTGCCGCCATTCTGGCCCAGTCCGGTTATGTGATGATGGCGGCTGCCGGGGTGGTTTATCTGATCTGGCGTATCAAACTCGCGGATATGGCGTTGCAGTGTGCGGCGCCTGTCGGTGCTACGCTGACGTTCCTTGCCCTGGTTACCGGATCAATATGGGGGAAGCCCACCTGGGGTACCTGGTGGGAATGGGATGCGCGTCTGACTTCCACACTGGTTCTGTTATTCCTGTATACGGGCGTCATGGCCCTGCGGTCAGCCATGGAAGGCCGGGGTGCTGCAGCTGGCCGTGCTGCCGCGTTGCTTGCAGTCGTTGGTGTGATAAATCTGCCGATCATCAGGTATTCCGTAGACTGGTGGCATACGCTGCACCAGCCTTCCACTTTTTCATTAATATCAAAACCCGCCATGCCGATGGAAATGTGGTTGCCGCTGCTGGTGATGGTACCGGGTTTTTACCTGTTCTTCTGCAGCACCTGGATAAGCCGGATCAGAACGGAAATTCTGCATCGCGAATATCGTACAGACTGGGTCAGGGAGATAATACGTTCCAATGATGTTTGACAGCTTCAGTGCGTTTCTCAGTATGGATGGCTATGGCCCATTCGTCTGGAGTGCCTATGGTTTTGCGTTGCTGGTATTTGCCTGGAACATTATTCAGCCCGGCAGGATGCGCCGTAAGGTCATTGCGGAACATCGCCGTCGCCTGACCGGGGAAAACAACGAATGAAATTTGGCAGAATGAAATCGCAGCGTAGAAATCGCCTCTTTCTCGTGGTGTTTCTGGTGGTTTTTTCCGGTATGGGTGTTGGATTGACTATGATGGCGTTGAATGAAAATATCAATCTGTTCTACTCGCCGGAGGAAATTGTTGCAGGCATCGCGCCTGTCGGTAAATTGATCCGTGCCGGCGGCATGGTCCAAAAAGGCAGCGTCCAGCGGTCCGATGTGGACCTGAGAGTCAGTTTTGTGGTCAGTGATCTGCGTGACTCCGAGTTCAAGGTCCATTACGAGGGGATTCTGCCGGACCTGTTTCGTGAGGGTCAGGGTGTTGTCGCAAGGGGTATGTTGAGTAAGGATGGTGAGTTCACGGCCCGGGAAGTGCTGGCCAAACACGATGAGAACTATATGCCGCCAGAGGTTGCCGACGTGATTGCAGAAGCCCATGCGGACACAAAAGAGTGATCGTTGAACTGGGGCACTTCAGTCTGATTCTTGCATTGGGGCTGGCGACAAGCCTCACCCTGCTACCTGCCTGGGGGGTTCAGACTCGTAACCTGACATTGATGAATACCGGCAATTCCATTGCTGCCGGGTTGTTTGTCTTTCTGCTGGTATCCTTTATCTGTCTTGGATATGCATTTTCAACCGATGATTTCTCTGTCAACTATGTCGCACGGAATTCGAATTCCGCCTTGCCGGACCATTACAAGCTGTCCGCGGTATGGGGAGCTCATGAAGGCTCTTTTCTTTTGTGGACACTGGTGCTGGCCACATGGACCTTTGCGGTTGCGGTGTTCAGCCAGCAGCTGACTGTTGATATGCGCGCCCGGGTGTTGTCCATACTGGGCGGTCTGGCAACGGGTTTTATCCTGTTTCTATTGTTGACTTCCAATCCTTTTGAGAGGTCCCTGCCAGTGTATCCGGGTGAAGGTGCGGATCTCAATCCAGTCCTGCAGGACTTTGGATTGATTGTACATCCGCCACTGCTGTACACGGGTTATGTGGGCTTTGCGGTACCGTTTGCCTTTGCCGTTGCCACCTTGTGGAGCGGTCGTCTTGATACTGCATGGGCGCGCTGGTCCCGGCCCTGGACCAACATTGCCTGGGCGTTTCTGACGGTGGGTATTACCCTGGGTAGCTGGTGGGCCTATTACGAACTGGGCTGGGGTGGCTGGTGGTTCTGGGATGCAGTGGAGAACGCGTCATTTATGCCCTGGCTGGTAGGCACTGCCCTGATACACTCATTGGCATCAACAGAAAAGCGCGGAGTCTTCAGAAGCTGGACGGTGTTACTGGCAATCTCGGCATTCTCACTCAGCCTGCTGGGAGGATTTCTGGTGCGCTCAGGCGTACTCACATCGGTTCATGCATTTGCCCAGGACCCGGCGCGTGGGATGTATATCCTGGTCTTTTTGGTCATCGTAATCGGCAGCTCACTGACGCTGTATGCGGTAAGGGCACAGGGTATCAAGGGCGGCGCTGGATTTACCTGGACTTCACGTGAAGCACTGCTGCTGGTCAATAACCTCCTTCTGGTGGTCGCTACCGGCACGGTTCTGCTGGGGACCTTGTATCCCCTGGCTTATGAAGCCTTTACCGGTGGTGATAAACTGTCGGTTGGACCGCCTTATTTCGCTGCTGTATTCGTACCGGTGGTGATGGTCCTGTTCGTGGTGATGGCGCCCAGTCCGCACTCGCGCTGGAAAAACACTGCCGAAGGATTCAAATTACGGCGTCAGGCCGTCTATCTTCTCTTGTCCATGGTATTTGTCAGCATACTGTCTCTTGTGTTTGCCGAATTTATTCCAATGGTCGTGCTGATCACCGGAATAGCCTGCTGGATTGTCCTGAATCTGGCTGACGACCTGTGGGGAAAACTGAAGTACAAGCGCAAAAAAATTCAAGCCCTGGTCAGGCAGCCACTGGCATATTACGGCATGTGGCTGGGACATATCGGCATTGTTGTCAGCATCATCGGTGTTTGCTGTACGGTGTATTTCAGCACGGAAAATGATGTCCGGATGGAGCCTGGTGAGAGGGTGACGATGGGCGAATATGAGTTCCTGTTTCAGAATATGAAAAAGGTCACGGGACCAAACTACATGGCGGACCAGGGTGAATTTCTGGTGACTGCGGGTGGCAGGCCGGTGATCACTCTGTATCCGGAAAAACGGGTTTATTCCGCCAGCGGGAGTGTCATGACAGAAGCGGATATGGATCCCGGCATATTTCGTGATCTGTATGTGGCGCTGGGTGAACCCATTGGTGAACAGGCCTGGGCTGTTCGCATTCACGTTAAACCATTTGTTCGCTGGATCTGGTTTGGCGGTTTGTTGATAGCGATGGGAGGTATACTGGCGGTGGTGGACAAACGCTACCGGTCACGGCGCTTGAGGGAAGTCACGGAGGGCGTGCCTGTCGAACCATGATGATGAACAGAAAACTCCTTGTCCCGTTGCTGGTATTCGCGTTGTTGATGCTGCTCCTGGCGTTTGGTTTTGGTCTCAGGGATCCCCATTATCTGCCATCGGAATTGATTGACAGGCCATTCCCCGCATTTGCCCTGGCTGATTTGCACTGGCCTGACCGCGAACTGACTGAAGATGCCGTCAGGGGCAAGATATCGCTGGTCAATGTCTGGGCCACCTGGTGCCCGAATTGCCTGGTGGAACATCCTGAATTGATGCGTATCAGCAGTGAGGAAGACATTCCTCTGATCGGTGTGAACTATAATGACGAATCTGCAGCGGCAAGAGCCTGGCTGAGCCGGTACGGAAATCCCTATGAGTTCAGTATTGTGGATGATGAAGGCCGTCTGGCAATCGATCTTGGCGTCTATGGGGCGCCAGAAACATTCATTGTGGATTCGAACGGTGTGATTCGTTATCGCCATGTGGGCCCGGTAACCCGGGAAGTCTGGGGCGAGATACTGTCTCCTGTCATCAAACAGATCGGGACCCCGGGATGAAAATTGTAAGTTTTCTCGTCCTGTGGCTGATCTGCCCTGTCGCGGTCGCCACTATCGATGCCTACCCATTTCCGGACGAGACTTTACAGGTCCGTTACCATGATATTATCGCCAGGCTACGTTGTCCGCAGTGCCTCAATACCAATCTCGCAGGTTCCGATGCCATGATTGCCAGGGACCTCCGACGTGAGGTGCATCGACTGCTACTGGAAGGTGAGTCGGATGAGGCTATCCTCGACTTCATGCACCAGCGTTATGGTGACTTTATCCTCTATAAACCGCGGTTGACGGCGGGTACCTGGCTGCTCTGGTTTGGACCCCTGGTGTTTCTGGGCATTGCGGGTTTGATTCTGGCCATCATCGTCAGACACCGGAAAGGCGTAATAACACCAGAAGTCGACAGGTCAAGACTGGATACCCTGTTGGCAAAACATCGTCGGGACCAGGGCTGATGCCGGAATTATTCTGGCTGTCTGCCGGGTTGTTTTGCCTGATCGCCGTTGGGTTTGTTCTCTGGCCATCGATGAGACAAAGAGAAGCGACCAGGGTCGAACGAACGGAACTCAATGTTCTCCTGTATGAGGATCGAATGCAGGAGTTGATTAAAAACCGGGAGGACGGGGAGATCGGTGAAGCCCAATACCGGCAATTGGAAGAAGAACGTCAGGCCGCCCTGCTTTCCGAAGTGGATGCAGGCGTGAATTCATGGATATCGGGCAGCCGGCTGCCGGTGACCGCGGCAGCAATGATAGTTGTCTTCGCGGTATTTGCCTACAGTGAGTATGGTCTCTCGTTCGGTGCTTTGAATGACCTGCAGCTTGCCCGGGAGATTCAACAATCCAACCCGCACGACATGCCTGGAATGCGGGTAACGGTGGAAAAACTCTCTCTGAAAATGATTGATCAGCCCGACAATGATCAGGGATGGTTTCTATTGGCGCAGTCCTGGCGGCTGTTGTCGGAGTACGGTCATTCAGCCGAAGCGTTCAGACATCTGGCAGACCGGTATCCTGCTGACGCCTCTATTGCGGCTCAATATGCGGAGACTTTGTTTCTCGCTGAAGATAAAAAATTTACAGTACCGGTAAAGGAGGCGATAGAACGGGCCCTGGGACTGGATGGCGATAATCTCCTGATGCTGGAACTGAGTGCCATGTCTGCCTGGCAGCAGGGAGATGAGAACAGCGCCCTGGCATTGTTCAAAAAGGCACTGGAAACGGGTATTCAGGGTGAACGGGCCGTGTTGCTGCAGCAGACTATCGAGAGACTGCAGGCGGGTCCGGGACAGCAAGCGGTTCAGGGGCAGCAAGCAGGTTCAGGACAGCAGGTGGGTTCATCGCCACAGGAGGATTCAGGACAGCAGGCAACTCCAATACAGCAATCTCCCGCCAGTGATTCTGAGGACCGGATTGTGCAGGTACTGGTAGAAGTCGCTCCCGGTGTGGATGCCGGTCCCAAAGATACGGTTTATGTCTATGCCCGTGCTTTTAACGGTCCTCCGATGCCTCTGGCGGTACAACGTCTGGCAGTCGCAGGGTTACCGGCATTGATCACGCTCACCTCCTCACAGGCGATGATTCAGGGTATGAGCTTAAGTGATGTAGACAAGGTTCAACTGGTGGCGCGTATCTCGTCGAGCGGTATAGCCAATGCGTCCCCGGACGACTACGAAGTGCTGTCAGAAGAGGTTGACATAACGAAAAAAACCGGGGTCATCAAGCTGGTAATCGAGGAACGAAGGGGTGGTTGAGCCGGGCCCGAAATTGATATTCAATATTAGTTTCTTTGTACCACCGGATGCGTTACCGTCTACTTTCAAATCATAAATAGAAGAGGACGGCGATGAGTGTTGATGGCTGCTACGAGTGTACGATTAATTCACCGTTGGGATCACGGGATGTAACACTGACCTTTGCAGAAGATGGTGATAATTTGTCAGGTTCCATGGAGGGTCAGGATGGCACGCAGAAGTTCTCCAGCGGTTCAGTGAATGGCAACGACGTTGCCTGGTCGATGGAAATTACGCGGCCCATAGCGATGACACTGGATTGCTCAGGTACTGTGGATGGTGACTCGATCAGCGGCAAGATCAAACTGGGCGCCTTTGGTGAAGCGACTTTCTCTGGTATTCGTGCATGACCTTGACTGTGTCGACCCTGTCTGAGTCATCCCCATTAAAACCACCTTCGTTCGTACATCTTCGAGTTCACTCTGAATACTCTTTAGGCAGCAGTATCGTACGAATCGATCCTCTGATTGAATCCACGGTAGCGCAATCAATGCCCGCGGTTGCCGTCACCGATAGCAACAACCTCTTTGCGTTGATCAAATTCTATAGCGCTGCACAGGCGGCAGGCGTTAAACCGGTTCTCGCCGCGGATGTCCTGGTCGTTCCTCGTACTGAAAATGGCCCTCCGACACCCCTGGTGCTGTTTGCCCGCAATGAAGTCGGCTATCGGAACCTGAGCCAACTCATCTCCAGGGCCTATACAGAGGGGCAGAATACCAGACATGCCATGTTGCAGCCGGACTGGATTAAAGAGAGGGCAAATGGGTTGCTGGCGCTCTCCGGCGGTCAGGAAGGTGATGTGGGCCAGGCGCTGTGTAATGGACGTGTCAAGGATGCTGAGAACTACACACATGAGTGGATGCGGATTTTTCCTGAAGCTTTCTATCTCGAATTGCAGCGGACTGGTCGTGCCGGAGAAGAAGACTATATCCAACAGGCGTTGGATATTGCACAGCAACTGGATTGTCCCGTGGTGGCCACCAATGATGTTCGATTTATCAGACCGGATGAATTTGAAGCCCACGAAGTTCGCGTATGCATTCACGATGGCAGAACGCTGGATGACCCCCGCAGGGAACGCCGTTACAGTGCTGAGCAGTACTTTAAATCACCGGAAGAAATGGCTGCGCTGTTCAATGATATTCCTGCAGCAATCGAAAACACCGTGGAGATTGCCCGCCGTTGCAGCGTCAAGGTCGGTCTGGGTCACTATTCCCTGCCTAATTACCACGTTCCCGAGAGCTACACCCCGGAAACGCTGCTCATTGAAATTGCCGGGAAGGGCCTGACTGAAAGGTTTGCCAGGATGGACCAGGAAGCGCTGGCAAGACCTTTCAGCGAGTATCGCGAGCGTCTGGAATATGAACTCGAGGTTATCAAAAAGACGGGGTTTGCCGGTTATTACCTGATCGTGATGGAATTTATTCAGTGGGCCAGGGAGCATGACATACCCGTGGGACCCGGTCGTGGTTCCGGCGTCGGGTCGCTGGTTGCTTATGCTTTGCGGATTACCGATATCGATCCCCTGGAATTCGATCTGCTATTTGAACGTTTTCTTACTCCGGACCGGATCTCACCGCCTGATTTCGATATCGACTTCTGCATGAATGGCAGGGACCAGGTTATTCATCATGTTATGGAACGTTATGGCAGAGAGGCGGTTTCGCAAATCATTACGTTCGGCACCATGGCGGCTAAAGCGGTCGTTCGGGATGTCGCCAGAGTCCAGGGAAAACCGTACAACCTGGCAGATAAACTGTCCAAATTGATTCCATTTGAACCCGGCATGACCCTGGCCAGGGCGATGGATGAGGAACCGCTGTTAAAAGAATTCGTTGCCCGGGATGAAGATGCCGATGAAATTATGGAAATGGCTTACAAACTGGAAGGTATTGCCAGGAACATCGGGAAACACGCCGGCGGCGTGGTGATTGCACCGACGCAGTTGACGGACTTTTCTCCGGTTTTTTGCGATGCGGCTGGCGATGGCATGATGACCCAGTTCGATATGATCGACTGCGAAAAGGTGGGCCTGGTCAAGTTTGATTTTCTTGGACTCAGAACCCTGACCATTATCGATCATGCGGTGAAGAGCATTAACGACAGATTGTTGGCCAATGGCCAGTCACCGGTAGATATTGCTTCGATTCCCCTGGATGACGCCGCTATTTACAGGGATTTGAAGCAGGCGAAAACCACGGCGGTATTCCAACTCGAATCACGCGGCATGAAAGACCTGATCAAAAAGGTTAAACCGGGCAGGTTCTCCGATGTCGTGGCGCTGGTTGCGCTGTACCGGCCAGGTCCAATGCAACTCGCCGATGATTTTGTTAAACGCAAGCAAGGCGAGATCCCGGTGGACTACCTGCATCCGAAGCTGGAAAAAGTCCTGGAAGATACCTATGGCGTGATGCTGTATCAGGAACAGGTGATGCAGATAGCACAGGTTCTGGCTGGCTATACGCTGGCGGATGCGGATATCCTGCGTAAGGCCATGGGTAAGAAACAGCCGGAAGAGATGGCGAAGCAACGGCAGGTGTTTCGTGAAGGAGCAGTCAGTAAGGGTGTGGGTGAGAAGCAGGCAGAGCATATTTTCAGTCTGATGGAAAAATTTGCCGGCTACGGTTTCAACAAACCCCACTCCGTCGCCTACGCCCTGATCGCCTTTCAGACGGCCTGGCTCAAACACCATTATCCATCCGACTTCATGGCCGCGGTGTTGTCCGAGGATATGCAGAATACCGACAAGCTGGTCATCAGAGTCGACGAATGCCAGGAGATGGGCCTCAATCTCATCCCGCCGGATATCAATCGTGGTGAATTCCGCTTCAAGGCAGATGACGAAGGCAACATTATCTATGGTCTGGGCGCCGTCAAGGGGCTGGGTGAGGGTCATGTATCAGCCATCGTTACCGCACGGGAGCAGAATGGCGAGTTTAAGGATTTGTATGAATTCTGTGAAAGAGTGGGTTCCCGGTTGGTCAATCGCAGGACTGTCGATGCGTTAACCGGTTCCGGCGCACTGGACTCCCTGGTGACGTCGGATCTGGCGCCGGACGACGCCATCGACTACAAACGTGCACTACTCCATGTCAATCAGGAAGATGCGGTAAAAATGGCGGAACAGAAGGCGCGAAATATCGACAGTGGTATCAGTGATCTGTTTGGTGAAGACATGATGTTGTCGCAAGGGGAGCATGGCAGATATAGCCATTTTGACAGTCTGCAGCGCCTCACACTCAAAGATAGACTGGCAAGAGAAAAGTTAACCCTGGGTCTTTATCTCACGGCACACCCCATCGATATGTATCGAAAAGAATTGAAACATCTGGCCAGGACCAGTATTGCGGAACTACGTGCCGGGGCGGCAAATCAGATGATCGCAGGTTCGATCCTCGCGGTGCGCAGGACGCAAAGCAGAAGAAGTGGATCGATGGCCTTTCTCACGCTGGAAGATCGTAGCGGACGGATAGATGTCGGCATTTCTGCAGAAATGTATGAACTGCATCGCGAGCACCTGCAAAAAGACGATGTCATCGTGGTCAAGGGGAAGGTGCGGGCTGATGACTATAACGGCGGTGTTCGCCTGCGCAGTGATGAGTTATTCAGCATTGCACAGGCTCGTGCCAGATCTGCCAGGAAACTGATGCTCAATGTCGATCACTCGAACCTGCCGCCGGATTTTGTCAAGGAACTTGCCGACATGCTTACACCCTACAGGGGTAATGGATGCCCTGTTGCAGTTGGGTATCGTCGACCGGATGCGATGGCGGAGGTTGTCCTGGGTGATGAATGGCGAGTGTTGCCGGAAGATGATCTGCTGCAGAATCTGCGGGATCGCTATGGTTCAAAGCAGGTGAATCTTCAATATTAATGTCAACTCTTCAGAATTGCTGGACGCAATCCAGTACGCAGGCGCCACTGTATGACCAGAGTGTGGTGCGATGGGTCATAGCCTTTAGTGGAGGTGCGGACTCAACCTGTCTACTGCATCTGATATCCATGCTGGAACATCAAAAACCACTACTGGCATTGCACATCAATCATGGGCTGCACGCCGACGCGAACGCCTGGCAGGCTCACTGTGCCCGTCAGTGCCAGGCCCTTGATGTTGCGTTTGAAAGCATATCAGTTGATGTCGAAACCACCGGGAGCGTCGAGGAAAAAGCCCGCAGGGTTCGTTATCGTGCGTTCGAATCTGTTCTTAAGCCCGGAGATATCCTGCTGCAGGCACATCATGCAGACGATCAGGTGGAAACCGTGCTGTTCAACCTCTTAAGAGGCAATGCGGCCGTTGGTCTGCTGGGTATGCCTGCAGATCGTCCTCTTGGCGCCGGACGTCTGTACCGCCCTCTGTTGACGGTGCCAAAATCCGAACTGACTGCCTGGTGTCAGGAGCAGGGACTCGACTGGATCGAAGATGACAGCAACCTCGATACGACAATGGATAGAAGCTTCCTCAGACATTCTCTATTGCCGGTTATTGAACGACGTTGGACCGGCATCAGAGAGACCCTTTCACAGGCCCTGGAACGGGATATCGACGCGCGGCGCCTCCTTGCAGATATCGCGAAAGAGGATTGCAGGATGGTTTCGCACCGGAGTGGACTCAGTATTGAACGATTGCGGGGTCTGTTGCCATCCAGAAGTGAAAACCTGCTGCGATACTGGATCAGATCATGCGGATTCCCCCATCCCCCCCAAAAAATGCTGCCGGCATTGAGGGTGGCATTTCTGGACTCCGCACAAGATGCGGCGCCATATACCGCCTGGCAAAATGCCGAGATCAGGCGTTACAACGGTGTCATGTATATCAATGCCCGGAAGAGTATGAACCTGCCATCCGGCGACATTGACTTCGATGGATCAGCACCTCTTGATCTTGGCGTCGGGGAAGTCTCGGTGATTTCCAGAAAAGGCGCAGGTATTCGTAAATCAAATCAGCTTGTCAATATCCGGTTTCGCAGCGGTGGCGAGAAGATAAAAATTCGAGGCACAAACCGGAAATTGAAGAAGGTATTACAGGAAAATGGTGTCCCGCCCTGGTTGCGAGTCCATCTGCCACTGATTTTTCAGGACGATCAACTCATCGCGGTACCGGGGGTCGCGGCATGGAATGTTCCGCCGATCACTGCTTCCGGTGTACAGGTCGACCCCGACGAGGAAGGAACGGAGTTCTGGTTTGAAGAGAACTGCATCTACTTTCAATCCTGAAATCCCAAAACGATCTGTAGATATTCGTTTAACTGGGCCAACTCACCAGCGGTCAGTTCAGCTATGGCATCTCCAATGAATCGCTGGTTGTCTATGGTTCTTGATTGATCCAGCATCAGGTCAGAATTGTGCTGCAGTTTGCTTCTTGCGTTTATTCTATATCTCAGAGGTACAGCTTCATTCAGTTGCGTTGTCAGCGGGATAACGGTGGTGGTCGGATGGCCAATGTCATTCAGCAGGTCCGATTGCAATATCAGGCAAGGTCTGATTTTCCCCGGTTCGTTTCCCTTTGACGGATTAAAATTGGCCAGAAAAATCTGGCCTCGTTTAAATACCATCGAGGTTGGAATCCTGCAGATCCTGAGTGGTTTTGAGTGACTCCATACGGACGATCATTGAAGCCTGCTTCACTTGTTGTTTCAAGGCTTCTTTGGCCAGCTGCATCTCATAGCTGAAGATTGCTTCTCTGATCACGGCGCTCCTGGTCTTCATCTGTAAATTTGCCAGCCGTGATATGGTCTGATGGAGTTGATCATCGGCTTTTAATGTAATGGTTTTCATTGGGAGACTCAAAATGTGAACATTACAATTGTATTACAAAATTAAGTATATTTAAAATAGTATTACAAAAAACCGGTAATTAAATGACTCTTAACAAAATGCGAGAAGAACGTTGAGGGTTCATCACTGAAGTGCTATTCTTAAATCCCATTCAGGTCATGCCCGGATGACCGGTTACAGTGAATGGGAGTTCTGATTTCTAAATGCCTCGTATAATCTTTGTTACTGGTGGTGTCGTTTCTTCTCTCGGAAAAGGTATCACCGCCGCTTCTCTGGGCACCATCCTGGAGGCGCGTGGCCTGAAGGTCACCATGTTGAAGATGGATCCCTATATCAACGTGGACCCGGGCACAATGAGTCCGCTGCAGCACGGCGAGGTTTTTGTTACCGCAGACGGAACGGAAACGGACCTTGATCTTGGTCAGTACGAGCGTTTCCTCAAGACTACCATGTCTAAAAAAAACAATTTCACCACCGGCAGAATCTATGCCGATGTGATTGCCAAGGAACGCCGGGGTGATTACCTGGGAGCCACCGTCCAGGTTATTCCGCACATTACAGATGAAATCAAGCGTCGCATTCTTGCGAGTGCAGAAGGTACCGACATTGCCATCGTAGAGATTGGCGGCACTGTAGGGGACATCGAATCACAACCATTTCTGGAAGCGGTGCGTCAATTGCGGTTTGAGATGGGTCCCGGCCAGGCGCTGTTGATGCATCTGACTCTGGTGCCGTATATCTCTACGGCAGGGGAATCAAAAACCAAACCAACACAGCATTCCGTCAAGGAACTCCGCTCCATAGGGTTGCAACCGGACATTCTTATCGTCCGCTCGGACCATGAAATTCCGCAGGATGCTTTCAACAAGATTGCGTTATTTACCAACGTGGAACCCGGTGCAGTAATTCCGCTGGTGGATGCACGTACAGTTTACGAAATCCCGCTGTTGTTGCATGCCTGTGGCCTTGACCAGATTGTAGTGAATAAACTGAATATCAACTGTAAACCAGCGGTACTTAACGACTGGCAGGTTGTAGTTGATGCCCAGTTGCAACCGGAAAGCGCCATTACGTTGAAAATGGTTGGCAAGTACATGGCCTTGCCGGACGCTTACAAGTCCCTCAATGAGGCGATTGTCCACGCTGGAATACAGACCAGAACCAAGGTGAATGTTGACTTGCTGGACTCGGAGGATATTGAGCACCAGGGAGTGCAATTACTGGATGGCGCGGATGCCATTCTGGTACCCGGAGGTTTTGGCGAACGAGGTTTTGAAGGCAAAATAGCGGCTGCCGGGTATGCCCGCGAACGGGGTATACCCTACCTTGGCATCTGTTATGGACTACATGCGGCGATCATTGATATTGCGCGCAATGTTGCCGGTCTGGAAAACGCCAACTCCACCGAAGTTAATCCCTCTACCCGCCATCCTGTGATTGGATTGATTACCGAGTGGACCGATTCAGACGGCGCCACTGAAGCTCGCGATCAGGATTCCGACCTGGGTGGCACCATGCGCATGGGCGAACAGGTATGTCTGCTGTCCGATCAATCAAAGGTCTACAGGATTTACGGCAGATCTAAAATCAGGGAACGACATCGACACCGGTACGAAGTCAATAATTCCTATATCAAGGATCTGGCACGTGCAGGATTGCGAGTTGCCGGCTGGTCACAGGACAAATCACTGGTAGAGGTGATTGAATTCCGGGATCATCCCTGGTTTGTAGCGAGCCAGTTTCATCCTGAATTCACCTCGACGCCAAGACAGGGACACCCATTGTTCAGTAGTTTCGTAGAGGCTGCATTGGAACAGGCTGGTACCAACTTGGCAACGCAATAGCAGCGTACAGTACGGATACTCGCTGATACAGCTTTGAACATATGTCATCGATGGATAAGACCTTGAATGGATATCATCGGTGAATACACTATTAACAGGATATTCGGCACTCACGTCATGGAACGCATATCATTGGTCCATGCAACATTGAACAAGAATCATTGGTGGATACAACATTGACAAAAGCAATAATGAACCTCTGCGGTTTCGAAATAACGGAAGATTCACCGTTTTTTTTGATTGCAGGACCTTGCGTGATTGAATCAGCTGACCTTGCCAGGGATACGGCAGGGGAACTGAAAGAAATCTGTGCCGGTCTGGATATCCACTTTATTTATAAATCATCTTTTGACAAGGCCAATCGATCCAGTCATGAGAGTTTCCGGGGACCGGGTATTGCAGAAGGATTGAAGATTCTGGACATGGTCAGGAAGGAAATCGGTGTACCTGTCCTCACCGATGTCCATGAAGACACACCACTGGATGAGGTTGCCTCTGTTGTATCGGTACTGCAGACCCCCGCGTTTCTCTGCCGGCAGACAGGATTTATACAGAATGTTGCCCGTACAGGCCTTCCGGTAAACCTGAAAAAAGGCCAGTTTCTGGCGCCATGGGACATGATTCATGTGGTTGAAAAGGCCAAGGCTACAGGTAATGACAATATCATGGTGTGTGAACGCGGGGTCAGCTTTGGTTACAACTATCTTGTGTCCGATATGAGATCCCTTGCAGTCATGAAGGAAACAGGCTGTCCGGTGGTGTTTGATGCAACGCACAGCGTCCAGCTTCCCGGTGGTCAGGGAGCGAGTTCAGGAGGCCAGCGGGAGATGGTTCCAGTTCTGGCAAGAGCAGCGACAGCGGTGGGTGTGCATGGCCTGTTTATGGAAACCCATCCGAAACCGGAAGAAGCCATGAGTGACGGACCCAATGTCTGGCCCATGGGACAGATGTATGACCTGCTGAGCCTGTTAAAACGCATTGATGGTCCGGTAAAAGGGAATCTGGGGAGCATGTCCTTTGACTGAGATTACGGATATCCGGGCCCGGGAAATACTGGATTCCCGGGGCAACCCAACCCTGGAAACAGATGTTGAAGTGGCATCAGGCGCCATCGGTACTGCCCGCGTTCCGTCCGGTGCTTCTACCGGTTCCCGCGAAGCCCTGGAATTACGAGATCAGGATCCACTCAGATATAATGGCAAAGGGGTGTTAAACGCTGTTGAAAATGTCAATACGCGTATCCGGACTTTACTGTTGCGGCGTCATGTTGAAGCACAGACAGAGTTGGACCAGTTGATGATTGATCTCGACGGAACTGCTGACAAGGCGGTGCTCGGCGCCAATGCTTTGCTGTCGGTGTCTCTTGCCGTGGCCGCTGCTGCCGCCGAAAGCCGCCGGCTTGAACTCTATGAGTATCTTGCGGAGCTCGATGGCAGCCCGGGCAGATACAGTATGCCCGTACCGATGATGAACATCCTCAACGGTGGAGAACATGCGGACAATAACATCGACATTCAGGAGTTCATGATAATGCCAACAGCCGCACCTGACTTCGCGGAAGCCCTGCGTTGTGGTGTGGAAATCTTCCATGCGCTGAAGTCGGTGCTCAAAACAGAGGGACTCAGCACGGCAGTGGGTGATGAAGGTGGGTTTGCACCGAATCTTCCAGGTAACGAAGTGGCGCTGGAAGTCATTGTAACAGCGATCGAAAAGGCAGGATATGCACCTGGCCGGGATGTATATCTGGCCCTGGATTGTGCAGCATCCGAGTTCTACAGAGACGGTCAATATGTTCTGGCGGGAGAACAGAGATCATTTGATGCCAAAGGATTTGCCGATTATCTGGCAAATCTGGTGAAACGTTACCCTGTGCTGTCAATTGAAGATGGCATGGATGAGAGTGACTGGGAAGGGTGGTCTGTTCTTACCGCCAGGCTGGGAGACAAGGTGCAGTTGGTTGGAGATGATCTTTTCGTGACCAATCCAGTACTCCTCAAACAGGGCATCAAGAGGGGTGTGGCGAATTCAATACTGATCAAACTGAATCAGATAGGCACCTTGACGGAAACACTGGAAACCATAGGCATTGCCCGGGAAGCAGGCTACAGCACGGTGATATCGCATCGGTCTGGTGAAACGGAAGATACCACTATTGCAGACCTGGCTGTGGCGACTGCTGCCGGACAAATCAAAACCGGGTCTTTGTGCCGTTCTGACCGGGTGGCAAAATATAACAGATTATTGCGGGTCGAAGACCATTGTGCGGCCCTCTACAGGGGTTATGCAGAGTTCCTTCGGGGAGAGGTGGTTACAGGATGAAACTGAATTTCCTCATCATTGCAGGCTTGTTTGTACTGGCTGGTCTGTTGCAATACCGGATGTGGACAGGCGAGGGCAGTTTCTCAAATGCCAGTGAACTCAAGGCCAGAATCGAACTCAAACGCGCCGAGAATCATTCCATGCGACAAAGGAACGCGGTTCTCAAAGCCGAGATCACTGATCTGCGTCAGGGGACGGCTGCAGTGGAAGAAAAAGCCCGGAGTGAATTGGGCTTGATCCGTAAGGATGACGAGACATTTTATCTGCTGGTTGAAGATTGAGATGGGTTCTAAACGGTCGCTGACCGGTATTTCCGTGGTGATACCAGCGGCTGGTATGGGTATTCGCATGGGTTCATCAATACCCAAACAATACCTGACATTCGGTCATCGTACTGTTCTGGAAATAACCCTGGATCGCTTTTTGTCATTGCAGCCCGATCAGATTGTGCTGGTGGTGTCGCCGACAGATGATTATTTTCAGGATATTCCGGGTGTGGCATCGTGCAGGGTCGTAAAGGGCGGCGTTGAACGGTCTGATTCAGTGCTGGCTGGACTACGTGAATTGAAGTTGCAGCAGGACGACTGGGTCATGGTACATGACGCGGTACGACCTTGTGTACGTACAGCTGATATTCTGCGACTCGTTGCAACGGTTGCCCGGAGTCGTGTGGGGGGCCTCCTGGCGATTCCTGTGACAGATACATTAAAAGCGTCCCGGACCGTATCCTGCAGTTCACAAGTCAGCCATACTATAAACAGACAGGGTCTGTGGCAGGCACAGACGCCGCAATTATTCCGTTTTGGCGTGTTAAATGAAGCATTACAGCAGGTAGAAGGCATGCAGATCACTGATGAGTCTGCGGCTGTAGAGAATGCCGGTATGCATCCAAGGCTGGTAGAGGGTCATCGCGACAATATCAAGATTACAGAACCGGAAGATATTGAACTCGCCAGAATTTTTCTTTCTGCGTCAGGGTCCGGGGTTTGAGAACAGGTCAGGGTTTTGATGCACATCGTTTTTCCAAAGACGTCGGTGAATTCACGATCCGTCTCGGTGGGGTTTCGATTGCACATGACCGACAGGTGATTGCACATTCGGATGGAGATGTCCTGATCCATGCGTTGTGCGATGCGTTACTCGGTGCTTTGGCTCTGGGTGATATCGGAAGCCATTTTCCTGACAAGGACCCTGCCTGGCGGGATATGAACAGTGTTGAAATTCTGCGAAAGGTTTATCAATTGATCCGGGACAGTCAGTACACAGTGGTGAATGCAGACATGACGCTGATTGCGGAGTCACCGCGGGTTGCGGATCATGTTGATGCCATGCGTAATGTGATGGCTGATGCGATGCAGACCGACAGGCGATGTATCAGTATCAAGGCAACAACTACGGAAGGCATGGGTTTTACTGGCCGTGGCGAAGGTCTGGCCGCGCTGGTCACCGTATTGCTGGACAACAAATGATGTTTGACCATGATCTGACTGATCGAAAACTTTTTGGACTGTGCCGGTTTAAATAATGTGTTGGGTAGCTGATGAGTGAAATTGATGTGTGATTATGATTCAGGTAATCGAAAATGGTACAGACCGGTAGCACGGTGTGGATGTTTGCTGATGAGTAAAAATGATGTTCAGGTGATTATGATTCAGGTAAAAATGATCGAAAATGGTACAGACCGGTAGCACGGTGTGGATGTTTGCTGATGAGTAAAAATGATGTGTGATTATGATTCAGGTAGTCGAAAATGGTACAGACCGGTAGCACGGTGTGGATGTTTGCTGATGAGTAAAAATGATGTGTGATTATGATTCAGGTAGTCGAAAATGGTACAGACCGGTAGCACGGTGTGGATGTTTGCTGATGAGTAAAAATGATGTTTGACTATGGTACAGGTAATAAAAAACCGGTTCAGTCCGGATGTATGGTGTGGATGTCAGCTGATGAGTGAAATTGATTTATCCGGTGTGGGGATGACTTCCCAGCGAACCAGAACCCGGTTGATCAACAGACTGCTGGAACAGGGTATCGCAGATCAGAGAATACTTGATGTGATCAACTCGACTCCCAGGCACCTGTTTGTTGATGAAGCTCTCTCTCACCGGGCCTACGAAGACACGGCATTACCGATTGGATTCAACCAGACGATTTCCCAACCCTATATGGTTGCCAGAATGACAGAGTTGTTATTGGCGACTGGTCCCCTGTCCAGAGTCCTGGAAGTAGGCACCGGTTCCGGTTATCAGGCAACAATCCTGGCCCAGCTGGTGAAGAAGGTTTACACCGTGGAAAGGATCGAGAAACTACTTGAGCAGGCAGTAAGGAGATTCAAGCTGCTGCGCTTGTGGAATATCAGCCACCGGCATGCGGACGGGGGTATGGGCTGGCCGGAGAAAGGCCCCTTCGACGGTATTATGGTAACGGCAGCGCCTATGTCCATCCCGGAAGAACTGATCAGACAACTTGCGCCTGGCGGCAGGATGGTCGTGCCTTTGGGTAGTGGGGGTGTACAGGATCTGATTATGGTTACACGGGAAAAATCCGGTCCCGGTGTCACTACGGAGGTTATGGATAAGGTTCGTTTTGTGCCACTGCTGTCCGGGAAAGTATAAGGTGAAAGCACAGTTACGCATTGTGGCCATTGGTGCTCTGATGGGTATCGTGGAGATTGTACCCGGTGTGTCCGGCGGTACTATCGCCTTTGTTTCCGGCATCTATGAAAGACTGATCAATGGCCTCAAACGATTCACTCCCCGGCTACTGGTGGAACTGAAGCACCGCGGTTTCAAAGGGGTATGGTCATGGCTGGATGCTACATTCCTGCTGATGTTGTTCGGCTCCATGGGTTTGTCCATCTTTGTCTTTGCCAATGCGGTCAGTTACCTGTTGATGAATGAACCCATAGGCGTCCGGGCATTTTTCTTTGGTCTTGTACTGGCATCCGGCTGGGTCGTTGGCAGGCAGATAGAGAAGCCTGATTTTGAGATTGGTATCGCTTTTTCTGCCGGGTTGGCAATCGGATTATTTCTGGTAAAACTTGCACCGCTTGAAATGGAACCGTCACTGTTTACCTTGTTTCTGGGCGGCATGTTTGCGGTTTGTGCATGGATACTTCCCGGTATATCGGGTAGTTTTATTTTGCTGATACTGGGTCTTTACAGTGTTGTACTGGAGGCGATTACAACGCTTGATATCCTCAGTATTCTGTGTCTCGCTTGTGGTTGTGTCCTTGGTCTGGTGAGCTTTGCCCGGGTCCTGTCACACCTGTTTGCCAGATTTCGCAGACAGACGCTCGCCGTGCTCACTGGTTTTATGCTCGGATCGCTTTTAAAATTATGGCCATGGAGCCAAACGATGAGTTATCAACTGAATGCTGACGGGTCAACGATACCTCTGGAGGAGGAACGGTTATTGCCTTTTAACTTTGAAATGACTACCGGGCAGGATGCGGATATTGTCATGGCTGCACTGGCTGCCTTGAGTGGTTGTATACTGGTAATTCTTCTGGTGAGTTTAGCCCAAAGAAGTAGAAAGAAATAAAGTATTTTGAATGCTGAATAGTCGTGGATAAATGAATGCTGCTCGAGTTTTTCAGTCATGATCCGTAAATTCCGGATCTTGATTATCCTGCCTGTTGTTTTCGGATGTGTCAGTCAGAAAAGCATCAAGCCGGTGCAGGATATCAGTGAGGCGGTAACCGAAGCTCAAACTGAAGATCGAACTGAAGCAGTAACAGACAGCAGTACCACCCGCCTGGGTACTTATCGTGTACGCAAGGGAGATACTCTGTACTCCATCGCTTTTCTCAACGGTCTGGATTACAGGGATGTTGCCCGGGCGAACAATATCAGCCCTCCTTATACGATTTACGTGGGTCAGAATATCGTACTGGATGTGAAAACTGCCGTGCCAGAACCTGCTGAGTCTTCCCGGTCGTCTGCAAAGGTAACGACCTCGCCAGAACCGGCAGAGTCTTCCCGGTCAACCGGGGAGGTTGCGATCGTGTCAACTCCACCACAGTCTCCCGGGCCACCTGAAAATGTTAACAGGATGGATTCTTCACAACCGGACAGTAAACTGACAGCCGGGTTAAGCTGGCAGTGGCCGCTTCGCGGAAAACTCATCAAAAGATTTTCCCTCCGTCCCGGCAATGTCAACAAAGGGGTTGTTATCAGGGGAAATGACGGGGATCGGGTCAACGCTGCTGCTGATGGTGTCGTGGTGTATGTCGGGGAACAAAAAAGGTATGGCAATCTGGTTATCGTCAGACACAACGATGAATATCTGAGTGCGTACGGCAACAATCAGGAAATTCGGGTCCATGAGGGGGAGGTTGTAAAGCAGGGTCAGGTTCTTGCCAGTATTGGGTCTAATGCTCCAAAAGGGGAGACTCTGCATTTTGAAATCAGATTGAAAGGTGAACCGAAGGATCCCTTACGGTATCTGCCGTCTTTGTAGTATTAGGGGGACAGTTTACTTAATTCAGGGTGTTCGCAGATGGTTTTGGGTCGTAAACCGTGTACGTTTGTTACTTTGGGGTTAGTCACCATTCTTTCTGCATGAACGAAGCGTCTTGTAGTGATCGAAGATTCAGTTACAGATTAACTACTAATCTATAATAAATTAGTAGTTAATCTGTATTAGAGAGAATGAAGTCAGACCACATTCTTTCGCCGAGTGTCGCACATCGAGTGTATTCGTTGCTTGGTTTGTTGTATCAAGAGTGTTCTCTTTTCGGAGGACGGATTGCATAATTCAGGAGCAATTTTGCTCAGGAAGCGTCGCAGATCGTGCACAGAATCAATTTTTTATAGCTGCGCCCGAACAGCGTTCAGTGTCATGTCTTACGTGTAACTGTTGACTGTATCAGACTCTCAAAGTTTCGATGCCGCCTGTATACCAATTTGCGTCGTTGCTTGCTGCTGGTAACGAATCCTAGTCTGTCGAGCCCAATCAAGTCTGTCCTTGCTGTCTCATAGGTGACATTGTGAGATCGACGATGACTCTCAATCGTATAAGTTGTATCAGGGTGCTTCAATACGTGTGCAAGCAATGCAACTTGTCGGTGGTTGAGGATGTGAGCAAGTTCCGACTCTCTAAGCCTGTCTTCCAGAGCATTGCTCTCTCTAGCCTTCCGTGACAGATAATCGTGGAGAGACTGGATTGCTCGCAAGATCACTCGAAGATTGTAGAGAAGAAAATATGTAATGTCGTTGTCATCAGTTTCTGAGTACACGTAGGCACGTACGTACTGTGCTGGAGATTTCCGAATGATCGTTGATATAGAGAGAAACTCAGTTAACCAGTAGCCCGACCGCGCCATCGACCAATAGAACAGTGCGCGGGCTGTTCGACCATTGCCGTCCACGAACGGGTGGTCATAGCCGATCATGAAATGAAGAAGAATTGCCTTGACTACAGGATGGATGAATCGTTTTTCGTCGTGGGTATTTGCAAACTTGACCAATCGCTCCATCCGGGCTTCGATTTCGTGCGATGACGGTGGAACATGCACAATGGTCCCATCTCGTTGATCGACGATGTGAACGTTGTCAGACCTATTCCTGAACCGTCCTACTGCATTGGGATCATCCAGCGTCCCTTCGGTGAGGATTTTCTGTAGCTCAAGAAGCATCAGCACAGACAGGTCCTCATCCGAGTGCATACGCAGGAATTCCATGCCATTGTAGTTGTTAACGATCATCCGCTCGCTGTTGTCCTGGGGTAAACGACCAGACCTCAACATCTCCTGCGCCACGCGGCGAGTTGTCACAGCACCCTCAAGCTGACTGGAAGTAATTGCTTCCTCGATCAACGAATTCATTATGTACCTTTTACGTTGATCCGGATTGACCACGTCTGCGCGAGGAACCTCTATACGCCCGCTTGCTTCCCGGTCTACATCGTGGAGCAGTCGGTATAGGTCTCCGGAGTCGTTGAACGAGAACTCGAAGTTCGACTTATCCATGAACGGGAGGGTGTGTCGAGAGGAGAGTCGCTTGAACTTGATCGCGGTCCACCACTCTTCGCTGGTGTACCCTTGGGGAGAAGGCCTAACTCGCACTTCATCCCAATGCAGGTATCTGCCGAGAGGCAGGTTTCCGATATCGGAACGCAACAACACACTCAGCCTTTCAGAAGTGACCGACGAGAGCAGACTCTGGAAGGACGGTGGAGGCTTGGGCATTCGCATTTACGGTGCGTCCTGTAGTGATCAAAGGTTCAGTTACAGATTATCTACTAATCTAGGACAAATTAGTAGTTAATCTGTATTAGCTGTTGTTGACTAGATCGGAAAATCTGAAAAGCCCAAATTACATCGGGTTGTAGTTCCAAAATCAGCGAAATACCAGGTGAAAATGAGGTCAGACACCATTTTTCGAAGAGTGTCGTAAATCGTGTGTATTCGTTGCCTGGTTTGTTGTATCAAGAGTGTTCTTAATCCTGAGGATGGTATGTTAAATTCTGGGTGTTCGCAGATCTAACCATTTACAAATTTGGGGGAAAATCAATATATACATTAAATATGATATATATATCAACTGGTTATAACTATAAAGATTTGCCAATTTAATTGATAATTCACCTACGAGACTGTCTCCCGGTCAACAGGGGCGGGGCCCTGGTAATGTGCGATACATTGCCCAACTGACATAATGGCCAAATTCCGGCAAATATACTGGACTCAGCGGGTTTACCTTTGCTTGTTCAATGTCATCCGGGGGCACAGCAGGACTAACCTATAACCAGGGAATTAGCGCCTCGTTTTATCACCTGTTATACCTTTATTTAAATTTACCCCGAAATTGTAAATGGCTAGTTTATCCCCGGCCCACATTAGATCCTCAGATGTCGGTTTTCGTTATCATCCGATAATCTGAACTAACACTGTTGACCGAATCACGAATAAATACCCAGTGCGTGGTAAAATGGTAATGTCGGCTTTAATTTTATGAGAGATACAATGGCTTGGAGGTGGTTATCAGATGAATGATCGTATTCATTGGCGCCCGATAACGGGTATGCCCGATGGCGCCCATGAATGGGGCAGCCAGGATTATCGGGATCGGGTGGATGAATGGCATCACCTAAGGCGTCTGCTTGAGGACCCTGCGCTGGACAAGACGATTATGGAATTGTGGTCAAAGGAGAATCGGCGTCTGTTTGCTATCGAAAATGGACAGATTGAAAACCTCTACCTATTCCGTAGGGGAATCACTGAAGAGCTGATCACGCATGGCCTTGAAGGAGCACGCATAAGCCATACGGTTGCCAGTGAAGTGGCGGATGACAAGACCCTGAGTGGTCTGTTGACCGATCAGGCGAACGCGCTGGATATGGTCTTTGATGCTGTAAAGCAGGTTCGACCGTTGTCGCATTCGGTTATCCGTGAATGGCATGCCTTGCTGACCCAGAATCAAGAAAGTGCGGTAGGGATCAGTAATGGAAAACGTGTTCGGATACCGTTGCGCAAGGGCGCTTACAAGATACGGCCAAATAATCCTCGTCGACCGGATGGCCTTGTTCACGAATACTGCCCGCCGGAACATGTGCAAAGTGAAATGGATCAGTTGCTGGCGATGTACGAAGATATCCGGGTGTGCGGATACGCCACTGAAGTAGAAGCTGCCTGGTTGCATCATCGGTTTATCAGCATACACCCCTTTCAGGACGGTAACGGACGTACCGCCCGCCTGATGATGGCGTATGTCTATATACAGCGAGGAGAATTCCCACCAGTTGTGCCTGCCAGTAATAAATCCGATTACATTGCAATGCTGGAGGAGGCGGATATGGGTGATTTGCAACCATTTGCCCAGTACCTGTCCGCTTTAGCAACCGCGGCTTTGGTTGCCGGTAGCACTGCTGCGCGAAATACGATAGCCCATGGATCATTTTTCCGCCACAGTAATGGAGATGCTTCTCTCAAGCCGAGTAACGGCAACTGGCAACACTTCCCAAAAGATAAAGGGGATGGTATGGAGCCGCGCTGAACACCTGACACAGGCATCATGACGTAGCAGAATCGCCCGATATTGGGTTTACCTGGCAAGACTCCTTATTTTTGCACGCCTATAGGAGGCGAAAAATTGCAAAATGAATTCCAACCTGTTTTTAGCCTGATGTCTAACGTTTGATTTACAAGGACAGTTCATATTTTATGGCATACTATGACCGGTTTTTTTAACCATATTATTTCCCTAACCATTTACAAATTTGGGGGATAATCAATATATACATTAAATATGATATATATATCAACTGGTTATAACTATAAAGATTTGCGCCAATTTAATTGATAATTCACCTACGAGACTGTCTCCCGGTCAACAGGGGCGGGGCCCTGGTAATGTGCGATACATTGCCCAACTGACATAATGGCCAAATTCCGGCAAATATACTGGACTCAGCGGGTTTACCTTTGCTTGTTCAATGTCATCCGGGGGCACAGCAGGACTAACCTATAACCAGGGAATTAGCGCCTCGTTTTATCACCTGTTATACCTTTATTTAATTTTTTTCCCCCAAAATTGTAAATGGCTAGTTCGCAGATGGCTTTGGGGCATTCATTTGCGCCAGCGTCTGCGCATCCCTCCGGGATTCCCTTACTTCCCCCGCAAGACGGTATCTTGCTCCTCCAGCTCGGCGCTCCGACATTATGCTTACGCAAATGAACACCCCAAAGCCATCTGCTGTGGGTCGAAGATTATGAATTCTTTTTTGCTGGAATGCTTAACGGGAATGTTCGCAGGTGGTGCCGGGTTGCTGCTGATTGCTGTAGAGACTGATCAGCGCTCCAGGTATTTCAGCTTGTCTTTTACATCCTCCCAGGCTTCGTAGTCATCCAGAGGATCCTTTTTTTCCGTAATATTGGGCCAGATTTCGCAGAGTTCGGTATTGAGCTCCAGGAATTCCTGCTCTTCTTCCGGTAATTCGTCTTCTGAAAATATGGCGTCCACGGGGCATTCCGGTTCACATAAAGCACAGTCGATGCACTCGTCGGGATGGATATTCGGACCTTCATAGAAACAGTCTACCGGGCAGACTTCTACACAGTCCGTGTGCTTGCACATGATACAGGCGTCACTTACCACAAATGTCATATTTGTTCCTCTTGATACTGTTGAGGCTGCAGGTTCTTCCACTTAACCCGCTCAAGGTTCTTTAACCTGACCCGTTATACGGCAGGCACCGGGTGACCGAAAAAATGGCATTTTAACAGGTTTCCATGATCACACAATAAGGTATGTGCACTGTACAGTTTTTGGTAGTTTCAATCCTGAACTTTTTTGATTATGAATGGGGTAACTACTAATTATGCTTGCCACGAGGAATTAGTGTTAGGTAACAGCGAGACAACAGGCTGTTAAGGCTTATGTAGGTAACTGAGCGGCGATCTGCATAACCTGAAAAAATTTCATTTCTGTGATGGCGTGACATCAGGCTGCAGGCGCCTTATTGTTCCCGGAGTATCGCCTTTAGTCTGTAGATCATCTCGAGTGCTTCGCGGGGTGAGAGATTGTCAGCATCGATATCTGAGAGGTGGTCTTTCAAAGATTCTTCGACCGGGTCTGGCGCAACGAACAGGTCAGACTGAATCGGTACCTTGTCTCGTCTGACATCATTCTGCTCCAGAACTTTCAATTTTCTCCGGGCAGCTTCAATGACCGGTTTTGGTATGCCGGCCAGTTTGGCCACCTGCAGCCCGTAACTCTGGTTTGCCGGACCTTCACACACGGAATACATGAATATGATCCTGTCCTCGAATTCACGGGCGGAGAGATGTACGTTTCTGGTGGCAGTCAGCGTTTCCTCAAGCGCGGTCAGTTCAAAATAATGTGTTGCAAACAGTGTCAGGGCACGGACGTGTTCCGCCATGTGGCAGGCACAGGCCCAGGCAAGCGACAGACCATCAAAAGTCGAAGTGCCGCGTCCAATCTCATCCAGAAGAACGAGACTGTTTTCACTGGCGTTATTGAGAATCAACGCTGTCTCTGTCATTTCGACCATGAATGTCGAACGTCCGCTGGCGAGATCGTCGGACGAGCCGATGCGTGTAAATATCCGGTCTATCTCGCCAATGTCGGCGTAACTCGCAGGCACAAAACTGCCGATATGCGCCAGAATCGTGGTTTGAGCAATCTGTCGCATATAGGTTGACTTGCCACCCATGTTGGGGCCGGTGATGATCAACATGCGGCGGTCCTGATTCATGGTCAGGTCGTTGGCGACAAATGGGTCTGACAGCATTTGTTCCACCACAAGATGCCGGCCTCCACGAATTTCAATACCAGGTTCCGCGGACAGATTGGGACGGCACAGATCAAGGGAAGTTGCCCGCTCGGCAAGGTTGGTCAATATGTCCAGTTCCGCAATTGCACTGGCTGCCTGCTGCATGGGTACCAGAATTTCCAGAAGCCTGTCGATGAGGTGTTCATAGAGTTCCCGTTCCCGTGCCAGGGACCTGCTTTTGCTCGACAATGCCTGGTCTTCAAAGGTCTTTAATTCCGGGGTGATAAAACGTTCGACATTCTTCAATGTCTGTCGCCTGATATAGTGTGCTGGCGCTGATTCAGATTGATTCCGGCTGATTTCGATATAGTAGCCGTGAACCCGGTTATAACCGACTTTCAGCGTCGAGAGTGCGGTTTTTTCTTTCTCTTCCTGCTCCAGTTGCACAAGAAATCCGGCTGCATTCCCGCTGATACTGCGCAATTCATCCAGTACACTGTCGTACCCTTCTTTGATGACGCCGCCTTCGCGGATGACCATTGGCGGATTGTCGACAATGGCTCGCTGCAATTCGTCTGCTATATCCGGTAAGGGTGGACAAAGCGCGCGCAGTGCCTGGATGCCGGAAATGTGAAACTGATCAAGCAGTTGTTCAAGTTCCGGCAGAACGGCAAGTGAATCACGTAAGCGCGCCAGGTCCCGGGGGCGTGCAGAGCGTAAAGCAACGCGGGCCAGAATACGTTCCATGTCGCCAATTTTCTGCAGCGGTGACTGCAGCACTTCGTAGGTATAGTTGTCCATCAGGTAAGCGATGGCATCCAGTCTAGTTTCGCGAACTTCCCGGTCTCTGACAGGCCTGCTGATCCAGCGTTTGAGCAGTCGGGCGCCCATCGCGGTGCAGGTGTTGTTCATCACCTGAAACAGGGTATTGTCGGCGCCACCGGCAATATTGGTGTCGAGTTCCAGATTGCGTCTGGAAGCCGGATCAATAATGACTGAATCATCACGATCAACAAAGCGCAGCGAATGAATATGGGGCAGATCTGTCTGTTGGGTCCCCTGGACATACGTCAACAGGCATCCCGCGGCAGAGGTCGCCGCGAATCTGCCGTCACATCCAAACCCGGAAAGATCACGTGTATTGAATTGTTTTGTCAGTACATTGACCGCGTTCAGATGGTCAAATTCCCACGCTGGACATGTCCGAACGCTGACATGATTGGTGACCACGGAGGGATAGAGTATGGCATCGGAAGTAACAAGTTCAGCCGGAAGCAGTCGATAGAGTTCGCCGGCAAGGGATTCATCATCATCCAGCTCCTGGAGTTCAAAGCTGCCGCTGGAAAGATCCAGTGACGCCAGTCCCCAGGTGTTGTCGACTTTGTTAACAGCGGTGATGAGGTTATCCCGGCTGGCATCCAGTAACGCATCTTCAGTGAGGGTGCCTGGTGTAACGATGCGAACGACTTTTCTTTCAACGGGTCCTTTGGATTCATTTGGATCGCCTATCTGTTCACAGATGGCAACAGACTCACCGAGTTTTACCAGTCGAGCGAGATAGGTATCGACGGTGTGATAGGGCACACCACACATGGGAATCTTTTGATTATTATGCTGGGACCGGGAAGTCAGTGTGATATCGAGCAGTTTCGAGGCTCGTTCGGCATCATCGTAGAAGAGTTCGTAGAAATCACCCATGCGGTAGAACAGCAGTTCTTCTGCGTGCCTGGACTTGATGCCTAGATACTGCTGCATCATGGGAGTATGGGATGATTGGGACACGGGCTGCTTGTCTGCTTCAGATGAATCTGATTCTACGTGAATCCTGAAGCAGGAAACAAAGAATAAGAAAAAGTTTACGATTCACCGTAAAACCTGTTCGGTTTTTCTGCAGACTTTTTCTGCACAGGCTTTTGCACGATAATCACTGCATCAATTTACTAAATAGTGGGGTCGGAGTAAAGTGCCGGAGTAAAACTCAACGTTGCTGCAAAAGCGTGACGTTTCAAATAGTGGGGTCGGAGTAAAGTGCCGGAGTAAAACTAAATAGTGGGGTCGGAGTAAAGTGCCGGAGTAAAACTCAACGTTGCTGCAAAAGCGTGACGTTTTACTCCGGCACTTTACTCCGACCCCACGGGTACTCCGACCCCACGGGTGAGCCTTTGAACAGTTTTGTACAGGAATGGTCACTAAATCACTTTTCAACCGGTATCGTAAATGTTTTTCCATAAAAGACTTGAGCAATTAAGGATACTGTGTAATCATACAGTGAATTGATTTAGGGACACATGAAGCGAGTTACTTGAATAAAGAGCAAAAAAGAGCAAAAAGAGAGAATTGGAAGACAACCATTCAGTCAGATAAAAAGAAGAATTAATTAGAATAAGAAGAGGAATATATGTCAGATAAAGATAACAACAGAGAAAAAGCACTTAACGCGGCACTATCCCAGATTGAGAGACAATTCGGAAAAGGCGCGATGATGCGGCTGGGCGATGCCCCGCAGGAAAAGATACCTTCAATTTCAACAGGTTCCCTTGGTCTGGACGTGGCACTGGGCGTTGGAGGATTACCGAGAGGTCGTATCGCTGAGATCTACGGGCCGGAATCCTCCGGTAAAACAACCCTGACCCTGCAGGTGATTGCCGAGTGCCAGAAGACTGGAGGGACCTGCGCTTTCATTGACGCCGAGCATGCCCTGGATCCAACCTATGCCAGTAACCTGGGTGTCAACATTGATAATCTGCTGATTTCACAGCCGGACAACGGAGAACAGGCGCTTGAAATCTGCGACATGATCGTACGCTCCGGTGCTGTGGATGTGGTCATTGTGGATTCGGTTGCCGCACTGACGCCGAAAGCGGAAATTGAAGGTGAAATGGGCGACCATCACGTTGGCCTGCAAGCTCGCCTGATGAGCCAGGCGCTGCGGAAGATGGCAGCTAACATCAAGAACTCCAATACGCTGTTGATATTCATCAACCAGATCCGTATGAAGATCGGCGTAATGTTCGGCAGTCCGGAAACCACCACTGGCGGTAATGCACTGAAGTTTTATACCTCTGTACGCCTTGATATCCGTCGAATTGGCTCCATCAAAGATGGTGATGAGGTTATCGGCAGTGAAACCAGGGTCAAGGTCATCAAGAACAAGGTCGCGCCTCCCTTCAAGCAGACAGAGTTTCAGATCCTGTATGGCAAGGGGATTTATCGCCTGGGTGAAATCATCGACCTGGGCGTCCAGTTGAGATTGATCGACAAAGCCGGTGCCTGGTACAGCTACGGGAATAATCGAATCGGTCAGGGTAAGAAAAATGCCGCGGCCTACATGGAGGAGAATCCGGAAATTGCTGACGAAATAGAAAAGCAGATTCGCATCAGATTGCTTGGAGAGTCGGATGACACAAGTGAAAGCATTGATAACGTTACGCCTATCACCATTGCCTGATGACACCCAACATCGGTGTCTGACAGAATCGTCGTGCCGGCCTGGTAGAAGAATTAGTCGCAAAAAGATGCAGTTGCCTGATGATGCCCATCAATGGCTTCTGACAGATTCGCAGTGCCGGCCTGGTAGAAGAATTAGTCGCAAAAAGATGCAGTTGCCTGATGATGCCCATCAATGGCTTCTGACAGATTCGCAGTGCCGTTCGGTTTTTTAAGATAAAGTTGCAGAAAGATGCAGCACTGGAGGCGGGAACCAGAGACGGAAGCAACCCATGTTGATATCCGCCGTGCTGCATTAAATTTACTGGCGCGACGGGAGCATTCCCGTCAGGAATTGCGCCATAAACTGCAACAACGCTTTGCTGTTGAGATAACGCTGATTGAAAATGAGATAGCGTTGCTCAGTGAACAGGGTCTACAGAGTGATGCCAGGCTTGCCGAGGTATTTCTCAGGAGCCGTGCCGGTCGAGGGCAGGGTCCACTGAAAATCCGGGCGGAACTCAAAAACAAGGGCGTTGACAACACGACAATCGAGAAAGTCTTTACAGATTTCGACATGGATTGGATCGCAGGCATTAAAACGGTGGTGCAGAAGCAATTTGGCAATACACCCCCTGCAAACGCAAAGGAAAGAGCCAGGAGAATTCGATTCCTGCAGCAGCGTGGTTTCTCATTTGACCAGATAAACTCGCTTTATTAGTTCCTGACCTGAAAGTCGACTTCCAATAGTTTAGTTGCGACATTCGCATGTTGTTGGTTTAAAAATCAACGGCTTGACAGGAAGTGGGGGAGGATGTCAACCAGCCAATGAACGGTAAAGCCACACCGTTCAGGTGGGGATATAAAGCTCGGTTTTGTTCTATTTATATTCCATGTAAAATACACCAGAAGTGGGAGGGTTGTCCGTCTCTGCCTGTGGAGGCTAACGCCATACTATCGCCATGTGGCCATCGGTAGCCTGCAAAGCAGGAAGCACCGCCCTTAAGGGACAGGGAGCAGTCACGTATCATTATGTATTTTAATTCTAAATGAGTAACACCCGTGGATAGTCGTGAACTTCGCCAGGCTTTTATACAGTTTTTCGTCGATAAAGGGCATCAGATCGTCGAGTCAGCGTCTCTGGTCCCGGACAACGATCCTACACTGCTGTTTACCAATGCAGGGATGGTACAGTTCAAGGAAGCACTGGCGCTGCGTGAGAACAGAGGCTTTACCCGTGCGGTCAGTTGTCAGCGGTGTATTCGCGCCGGTGGAAAGCATAACGATCTTGATAACGTAGGCTATACCGCTCGTCACCATACGTTTTTCGAAATGTTGGGCAATTTCAGTTTTGGTGACTATTTCAAGAAAGAAGCCATTGCCTATGCCTGGGAATTTCTGACCCAGGTGATCGGGTTACCAAAGGAAAGTCTGTGGGTAACGGTCTACAGGGATGATGATGAGGCAGAACGTATCTGGCTGGATGATATCGGATTCGACCCGAACAGGATTACACGGCTGGAGGGTAACTTCTGGACTATGGGGGATACCGGGCCTTGCGGTCCATGCTCCGAGATTTTTTACGATCACGGGCCAGAGGTACCAGGTGGTCCACCCGGATCGCCAGATGAAGACCTGGATCGATATGTTGAAATCTGGAATCTGGTATTTACCCAGTATGAAAGGGATGCAGACGGTACTTTAACACCGCTGGACAAACCCAGTGTGGATACTGGTCTGGGGCTGGAACGACTCTCGGCAATCCTGCAGGGTGTACACAACAACTTTGATATTGACCTGTTTAAGGCTTTACGAAAAAAAGCGGCGGAACTCCTTGATTGCAACAATCCGGATGAACCGTCCCTGAATGTGATTGCCGATCACCTCCGGTGTGCGGCATTCCTCATAGCCGATGGTGTACTGCCGTCCAATAATGGCCGGGGATATGTCATGCGGCGTATTATCCGCCGTGCGCTGCGACATGGGCAGACCAGACTGCAGTCCAGGGGACCTTTCTTCCACCAGCTGGTGGATACTCTGGTGGACGAGATGGGTGAGAACAATCCGCAGTTGGTCAGTCATCAGGACCAGATCAAGAGAATTCTGCTCAAAGAGGAACAGCAGTTTGATTTGACGCTGGATCAGGGCATGCATATGTTGATGAATGCCATCAAAGATCTGGATGGAAACCAGATCCCCGGCGAGGTTGTCTTCAAGCTGTACGATACCTATGGCTTCCCCACGGATCTTACGGAAGATATTGCCCGTGAACGGAAATTGACGCTGGATATGGATGGTTTCCACCGGCAGATGCAATTGCAAAAAGAACGCGCACGGGCGGCAAGCAGGTTCTCAGAAGAAGAGATTCCAAAGTTGAATCTGGATACCGAAACGACGTTTACGGGTTATGACACCCTGATGTGCGACAGCACGATACTTGCCCTGATCCGGGACGGGTCTGAAGAGATAAGCTGTGAGGCAGGAGAAAAGTGCCTCCTGATTACCGACAGAACGCCATTCTATGCGGAATCAGGGGGTCAGGTGGGTGATACCGGGCGATTCATTGGCAATGGCGTCACGGTTGATGTCCAGGATACGGTTAAGAACGGGAACATCACCGTCCATAAAATACAGATGATCGAAGGCCGGATTTCGGTAGGCGATACGCTGACCGGTGAGGTAGATGCCGAACTTCGCAATGCCACCCGTCTTAATCACTCGGCAACACACCTGATGCATGCTGCCTTGCGGCAAGTACTGGGAGATCATGTAAAGCAGCGCGGATCCCTGGTTGAACCGGACAGGTTGCGCTTCGACTTTTCGCACTTTGAAAAGGTCACCAGCAAAGAACTGCGTCTGATCGAGCGGCAGGTGAATGAACAGATAAGGCTCAACAGCGACATCCAGACTGAAGTGACGAGCCTTGAAGAGGCTCGTGAAAAAGGCGCCATGGCCTTGTTTGGTGAAAAATACGCAGAAAATGTGCGTGTTTTGACGATGGGTAATGGTTACTCGATAGAGCTCTGTGGCGGGACTCACGCAAGGCGCACCGGTGACATTGGTGTGTTCAGGATCATCAGCGAAGAGGGTATTGCTGCCGGTGTCCGGCGTATCGAAGCGATGACTGGCGAACATGCAATTGAACGCATCGAGATACTGGAGAGTACACTGTCGGAAACCGTTTCGTTATTGCGTACAGATGAGACCAATGCCGTTGACAAATTGAAACAACTGATAGACCGGAACAGGAAGCTGGAAAAGGAAGTGGACCGGCTCAATATGAAACTCGCCAGCGGCGCTGGCAGCGATCTTGCTGATTCGGTAATTGACCTTGGTGATGTCAGGTTGATCGTCAACCAGATGCAGGATACCAATCCAAAGACTCTACCCGATACAATTGATCGTCTGAAAAACAAGGTTGGCACCGGCATTGTTGTTCTGGCATCTGTGAATAACGAAAAAGTGTCACTCATCGCCGGCGTCACAAAGGATCTGACCGATAAAGTCAATGCGTCGGAACTGGTCAACTATGTTGCTGGTCAGATAGGAGGTAGAGGAGGCGGAAGACCGGATATGGCGCAAGCCGGTGGCGGTGATGTTGTGAATCTGCCATCAGCCTTGGAAAGTGTTACGGACTTTGTTAAGGAAAAGCTTGGCTGAATAGAGAACTTTCAGATCTGGCAAGTGTTACAGACAAAGTCAGGGAGAGGTGTTTACAGTGAAAGCCTTTTGCCGGATGAGGATGGCGCAGGGATAGTCGATGTCGATAATAGTACAGAAATTTGGTGGGACTTCAGTGGCTTCGGTCGCACATATCGAACATGTGGCCAGGTTGATCATGGAGGCTCGGAAGGCGGGTAACCAGGTTGCCGTTGTCGTGTCTGCGATGGGAGATCAGACGGATAGACTGGACAGTCTGGCGAATGAAGTCGATTTCAATAAACCAGCATCGCGACGAGAGGTTGATGTGCTGCTCTCCACCGGTGAGCAGATCACCATTGCCGTACTGGCGATGACTTTGATGAAATTCGGTTGCGCCGCAAGATCCTTCACCGGCGCCCAGGCAGGAATTGTAACCAATTCGTCGCATACCCGGGCCAGAATCCAACAGATCGACTCCGGGGCACTTCAGAAGTCCATCGACGATGGGGAAGTACCTGTCATTGCCGGTTTCCAGGGAGTAGATGAATTCGGCAATATCACAACCTTTGGCAGAGGCGGTTCCGATACAACTGCGGTTGCCCTGGCCGTCGTACTCAAAGCCCGGGAATGTCAGATCTTTACTGATGTAAAAGGGGTTTACACAACGGACCCGAGAGTTGTGGATTCTGCCCGTTGTATGGACCAGGTCACATTTGAAGAAATGCTGGAACTCGCCAGTCTTGGGTCAAATGTATTACATTCAAGAGCTGTGGCATTTGCAGGTAAATATCAGATGCCATTGCGTGTACTGTCAACCTTTGATGATACACCGGGAACGTTAATCACCATTGAGGACGGATCGACTATGGAACAACCCATCATTTCGGGTATTGCATTCACCAGGGATGAGGCGAAACTGACAGTATTGGGAGTGAAGGATGTTCCCGGTGTCGCCTGGCGAATACTGGGACCCATCAGTGAAGCAGATATAGAAGTGGACATGATTGTCCAGAACGTAGCTGCTGATAATACGACAGACTTTACATTTACCGTGAGTCGGAATGATTATGTGCAGGCAATGGATATCCTGCAACAGACGACAGGTATTACCGGCATTGGCGCCCGGGAAGTCACGGGTGACAACAGAATTGCAAAGTTGTCGATAGTCGGAGTTGGCATGAAGATGCATGCAGGTGTTGCCAGCAGGATGTTCGAAGTGCTGGCAGAGAAGGCGATCAATATTCAAATGATTTCAACATCCGAAATTAAAATATCAGTAGTTATTGCAGAGGAATACATCGAGTTGGCCGCTCGTGCCTTGCACGCAGCGTTTGACCTTGCAGAAGATAGCTTGACAGGGAAATAAAGCACAAGGAGTAGCATAATGCTTATATTGACTCGGCGAGTTGGTGAAACACTGATGATTGGCGATGATATTACGGTCAGGGTGCTGGCGATAAAAAGCAACCAGGTTCGCATTGGTGTGAACGCACCCAGAGACGTAGCCGTTCATCGTGAGGAAATATACAATCGTATCCAGACGGAAGATAAGAGACCGGACGGTGATCAGGGGTAACTGATCACTGGATCATCTTTTACTGTATGCCTGGCAGTGGTTCGCTGTTGCCAGTGTTCCATAACGCGGACAATTGTAACCGCGCCAGGAGTTCGTGGAATACAGAAACCGTTTCTGTCTTTCCTCTAGGAAGCTGTCCCCTGGGCAGCAGGATAAGTGACCTGTTTCAGCAGATTGTAATATCCGCGTGTAAATTCAATGCCCTCGTAGTATCCCTTCCTCAGCAGCAGATCATGCAGTAGATGCAAATGATAGATCGGCACAGAGGGCATCAGATGATGCTCAATGTGGTAATTCACCCGATGTGGTGCAATCAGCAGACGTTCCAGTCTGGATATATGGATTGTTCTCGTATTGCGTCTGATATCCATGCTGGTGTTGTCCGGAACTGCCGCGTGTTCCGCGATCTGTCGAACCCGCGTAACCAGCATGTGGCTGGTCATGAATGCGATAACCCAGAGTAAGTATAGCCATGGATGACCGAACAGAGTCATGGTGATCAGCATTGCCAGGTTCACCATCAGAGATCGAATGAGTGTCTGGCGAAGCCGGGGCTGTATTGTCCTGATCCGTCGTATGGAACGGCCGATTGATTGCATCCGCCGCCAGCCAATCTGTCCTGTCAGATCGCGTTTTATTTTGCGTCGTAAACTCTCCCGTGAAACCGGGTAGGCGCTATAATTGGGAAGATCCGGATCCTGGGCCGTTCCGGCATTCTGATGATGTTTCAAGTGCCCCTTCATATAACTTTCTTTATCGGAAAAAACCCAGTAGCCAGAGAGCCATTTCCCGCAGAAGTCATTGAGTGCCTGAGACTGAAAAAGTGTACGGTGTCCGGTTTCATGAACCACAATCCCCAGCGCCAGTTGCCGCCCTCCCAATAAAACGACCGCTGCGATGAGGGTGAATGGATTGGGATACACGGCGGCGATACAGAAGATACCCACGATAATCATCCAATCGAACAGAATGACTGACCAACCCTGCAAATTACTTTTCCTGGTGACTTGCGCCAGTTCTTCCGCGGTCAGTAATTCCCGAGCGGTCTTTTCTGTCCAATGACTGGTTGTCATGCGTTTTCCCCCTGTATTAAATAGGGTCAGGTCCACTTTAATACTGTAGACCGGAAATTGGAATGTATGTTCAATTGGGTTCTGATTCTGACCCGATACTGGCCCGTAGCATTTCCCGCAGGGCATCTCGAGCCCTACGCTTACCCTGGACGACTTCCTTGACTTCCTGTGTGATGGGCATTTCCACCTGGAATTTTTCGGCAAGCGCCATCACGGCCCCGGCGCTTTTGACACCTTCCGCGACCATAAACATGTCGGCAATGATGTCATCAATTTTGCGGCCCTTACCGAGTTGGAACCCGACTGTCCGATTGCGGCTTTGGGCGCTGGTACAGGTGGCAACCAGATCACCCATACCGGTCAACCCGGCAAACGTCTGGGTTTCACCGCCCATCGCCGTACCCAGCCGGGTAATTTCCGCCAGACCACGGGTGATAAAGGCCGCCCGGGTATTATCGCCCGAGCCAAGTCCATCGCCGATGCCGGCGGCAATGGCAATGATGTTCTTGAGAGCACCACCGAGTTCACAGCCTGTAACATCATGGTTGGTATAGACCCGGAAACGGCCGCTGTGAAACAACTTCTGCAAGTCTCTGATTATGTCCTGATTTTCCATGGCGAGTACACTGGCCGCGGCGAATCCGTCCATGATTTCCCGGGCGAGGTTGGGTCCAGTCAATACTCCGCAAGGCTGTTCAGGCATCAAATCCCGGATAATTTCAGTCATCCTCATTCCCGAATTCAATTCCAGGCCTTTGGTGAGACTGATAATGGGTACCCCCGGCCGAATCAATGTTCTGAGTTCCTGCAGCACGCTTCTGAAGGACTGCGATGGAATACCCATGACAATGGTATCCGCACCATGCACAGCTTCCTGAAGATCATGGGTTGCACTCAGTTTTGCAGCTAATTGAGCGCCCGGAAGGTATTTGCTGTTGGTGTGTGCCTGGTTGATTTCATCAACCGTGTCGGCATTCCTCGCCCACAATATACACCTGGCATTCCGGGACACCAGCGAGGCGACAGTAGTACCCCAACTACCACCACCAATTACCCCGACTTTTTTATCCTGTACCATGGGTAAATTCAGTTACGCCCATTCCTGTTCGCAGATGAATTTCTGCATGGAATAAAACTATCACAGCTTATGCTATCGGGCTACTCAGTTGTTGATCTTTATCAATGACATGCTGACGTCAGCGATAGAAATCCAGATGGAAACGAACGTCACCCATAACCTCGAGTTCATGTGGAACTTCCGGCTCAACGACCCCGCTCCTGTCCGGCGAAAGTTCGAGTTCCTCAATCCGCGGTTCAAGAATGCGGTATAGAATCTTGCCCTTAGTAACAACGATTTTTGCCCAGGTCATGGTTTTGGTCCGGTGAGATTCAAGCAGGTTATCTGGAATTGACTGATCGGAAAATTCGGGGCTCCTGGCATAATATGCAACCCCAGACGGTAGTGTTTTCATGGCAGTCCACCTGAAAAAGGTCGACACAATATAAACTAACCCTACCGGGATTCCTATACTGCCTTACTGCCGAATGTTTGATGGGATATTAATATAAGTTATTGAATATATTAGTTAATTAGTTCCTGTCCTGATAGTCGACTTCCGAGAGTTTTAGTTGCGACATTCGCATAATTCTCAGACAAGAACTAATTAACTGGAGAACCAGCCGTTCGGGATATTGGCGTACAAATCTCCCATGTCATTGATATATAAGCGTTAAATAACTAAATAAAATGGTGAAAAATTACTTGTTTGTGGTCTGGTAGAGGGTCAAATGAAACTGGAATTCTGCCTTATATATACATTATTGTCCGATAAAAACATATATGATATATTGTTTATATCGTTTAATATGTATTTATTGATGAAACTGCCATGTCCCGATTGATATCCGCACCTTTCTTCAGCTCACACCCGGTATTTCGGCGTGCCGAATACGCTTTCGCGGTCGGTCGAGACCGCAGCGACAAGGTCGTTTCGGCAATGCTCGCACAGCATCTTCAAGCGGGCAACATCCAGCGAATAGCGCGCGAGGTATTTGCGTCCGTTCCAAAACATGCCAGGGCGCAGAGTTGGCCCGTAGACCGCTTCCTGGCCGCCTCCCGTCTGCGTCCGGGCGGCGTCATCGCCTATCATTCTGCCCTGGAACTGCACGGCTATGCCTACACGGTATGGCATGAGGTTCAGGTACTCGCAGGTGGTGAGCCATGTACGCACAATAGCAACGGGCTTGCCTGTCGTTTCATCAGGCCACCTCGGGGCTTTTCTGACCGGCAGGTCACGTTTGCGGATGGGGTGACAGTCGTCGACCGCCAGGGACTTCTGCTGGATGTGACCACGGTCGAACGCACCGTAACGGACCTGTTTGACCGTCATGATCTGGCAGGCGGCGCCGAAGAGTTGTTCAACTCACTTGATCTGATAGTGCGTGTTGACGCCGATGCGCTGGTACGGCACACACGGGCGCGCGGCAATGCCTCTGCTGCCGGCGCGTTGGGTTTCTGGTTGGAACGCGAACGGGAACATCTGGCCGTGCCTGACAGCGTACTGGAAGAATTACACTCCCTGGCGCCGGCCGCACTTCGCTATGCCCTGGGCGCCAAACCGGGGACCGGGATGACAGCCAAAGGCTGGAACGTCATTCTGCCGGTTGATGTTGTCGAGCGCCGGTTTGAGGGGTTTTAAATGACGCCGCCATCTGCCCAGACGCTGCAGCGTCTCGCTGCTGAGACGGGGTACCAGCCCGACACTATTGAGAAGGTCCTTAATTGCTTGCCGAGGGGCCATATTCCCGAGAATGAGGAGGATATTGATGTGTGGTTCAAAGAGACCGTTAAACTTTGCCAGGAAAAGTACGCGTTCCTGTTCGACCTGTCAGCGAACGAACAGGCGTTTCTTGATGGCATTCTTGATCACGGTGAAATAAATGCAAACCTGCTTAATGCTGACGACGAGACACAAGCGCGAATAAGTACTATGCCGATGCTCGCGTGGAAAACTCTTAATGTTCGCAAGCATAGCTTCAAGACGCGTCATGTCCCAACCGAAGGTGCCCAATTGACGGACCCAGATAAAGCGTCACCGCAAGACGAGAGGTTCAAACCATGGGACAGGACTACATAGTAGGTGGCTGCGACGTATGTCTTTCTGCAACAAAAAAGCGGCCCGGATAATCGTAAAAAAATCCTTCATAGACAAAGGCGCCGCTGATTTTTTTGCAGTCGGATTCTGATACCCCTGCCCGGCAGGCCGTTTCATACCATGTGCTCTTGATCTGTTTTTGCATGTTATCCAGAATGTTTGCCGCTGCGTCTTTATCAAGCAGGAACCGGTTTGATTGAGACAGCAGGTTTGCCGCATTGGCGCGGCGGCCGTCATCCCCGCAGATCATGGCCAGATCGCGGCGTTCAATGCTGACAGGCGAGGAGGGGGTCAAATCGTAAGCAGGAGATAATTCCCAGTCATGCCCTATCGCTATAACGGCGTGATTGCGCGGGTGATCATCAATATTGGTGATTAATGCATTGAAACACATACGCCGAAACAGTTCTTCGGCATTCTCACCGGGAGTTGCAGACATTCGGCGCAACTCTTCTACCAGCACAGGGTAAGACCATTTGCTGCGTGCGGCGTGAGTATCCTCAGCGCGCAACAAGGTCAAGGCACTGAGCATGCGGGCGCGGGTATAGCCTTTCCCGGTTTTCTCCCGGTCGAAGCGTTTGACGAGCAACACATCACGATTCCCGACTTGAACGACGGTGCTTGTGGCTGACGTCAGGCCACAAGACCGGGCGAGCATCAACATTGCATGTTCCACCCGGGCGCTGTTCCATTTATCATCCTCGCGATTAAACTTTGCTAGCCACAATCCCTCATTATCTTCGACAACCGTCTTGGGCCGTGCCCCGCCCATGGAGGTGCCGACCAACATCAGGTCAAAAACCTGTTCCTTGTACAGCTCATCGGGAAGCGGTTTGTCATTAACTACAGCCATTGCAACATTTTGCAGGTGCGCCAGATCCAGGGTTTGATTGAACCCGGCTGATTCAGTCGGCGCTATCGGACTCAAGCCAAAACCCAAGGCGCCTGCCCGATCATCCGGCGACAGCAGCAAATAGTCCAGTTCGCTCAGCTCAGGCTTTCCCGAATGCCGTTCCAGGACCTGCCGTCCCCAGTGGTCCGGGCCGGCATCCCGGAAGGCGCCGAACACGCCCTTCAAAGCCCGTGTTTCATAGACACGGTCAGAGAGTTTCAACTCGATAGGGTCAATCGGCACCTTGTCCTGTCTGTCCAGATAGCTTCTCCCGTAGACAAATAACCCGTGGGGCAGACCTGATTTATCAGGCCGGATGACGAATTTACCCGCAGTGACCGGTCTTGTCTCACCTGGCAAGTTGATATAGACAAAACATTCGGACTGATTGAATTCAGAAATCATTGTCCAGCATGGTCCGGTTGCGGGCACGGGCACGTTGTCGTTCTTTCTCTGCCAAGTAGGACAAGCCTGTCTCGTCTTTGCCGGGGTCCGCCAGTTCCAATGCGGGGTCCAACAGATCGTAGGCCCACAGCAGCGCGATATAGACACCAACACCGGTTGATACCCTGCCTTGCTCCGCGGCGCGAATTGCCCGGGGTCCTGCGCCGATTATCTCTGCTACATGTTCAATGCTCAGGTTGCGCCGCAAGCGCGCAGTGCGCAGGTTGGCGCCAATCTGTCTGATGGTCTGTTCGACCGGGTAGGGCGGGGTTGTTGTGAGGGCGTTTCGTGTAGACATAGCACTTTAAGAGCAAATTAATTGATATAAACAGCTTTTGAAAGCATAATACGATATACCTGACACTGCAAGTCCTTTTGATGCGGATCATGACAGTGCTCTTTCATTGGAAGAAATGACGACGGCCTTTGCGGCCTTGCAATGTCTATCGAAAAGACGCGCTTTAACCGTTGCGCCCATGTCATCGAGTAAGCCTTGTTAACAGGCTGATCCGCTTGCTTACGATCATCTGTCGACGTGGTTGGGACAACAATTTCACGTAATTTACTATTAGGAGAGAAAACACCGTGAAATCTGGTTAAATTCACACGAGGTTTTGGAACAAGTGCCGCCTGGTGTTGTTTGCAATCGTGGTATTTTTGTTCAATGCTTATTGCCCGCCACGCCGAGGGGTACTCGACATGAAACCGAATATAGTCTTCGCCTTTGCTGACGATTGGGGGCGGTACGCCAGCGCCTACGCGGAACACGAGGGTACGGGCTCTCTCAATGAACTGATCAGCACGCCCAATTTCGATCGCGTGGCGAAGGAGGGGGCCCTGTTCACCAATGCCCTGGTGCCCGCCCCGACCTGTACGCCTTGTCGCAGCTCAATCCTCTCGGGGCAGTATTTCTGGCAGACCGGGCTGGGTGCCATTCTCGTTGGCGCCGTCTGGGACGAGTCCATACCCACATACCCCCTGGAGTTGGAGTCGAAAGGAGGTTACTTCATCGGGTACCAGTACAAGGTCTGGAGTCCCGGGCGATCCAACAACGCCCCGATCGGTGCGACAAGGACCCGTTACCAACCAGCCGGTGGCAAGTTCAACAATTTTTCGCACTGGGTAACCAGGCATGCCGACGCACTGGGTGTTGACGGGGCAAAGGACGTCCTGTACGAGGAGACCCGCCAGAATTTTCGCGCATTCCTCGAGGCCCGCCCGGACGACCAGCCGTTCTGCTATTGGTGGGGTCCTACGAATACGCACCGCACCTGGGAGCGGGGCTCAGGCATGGCTTTGTGGGGCATGAAACCTGACGATCTACAGGACCGGCTCCCGGCATTCATGCCGGATGTCCACGAGGTCCGGGAAGATACTTGCGATTACCTCGGCGAATGCCTCGCGGTCGATCAGGGCATTGGTATTCTGCTTGACGAACTCAATTCTGCGGGCGAATTGGAGAACACGCTCTTCGTCGTTAGCGGCGACCATGGCATACCCGGGATGCCCCGTGCCAAGTGCAATCTCTACAACATCGGCTGCGAGGCGGCGCTCGCGGTGCGTTGGCCGGGCGTGATCGAACCCGGCAGGGTGGTCCATGACTTCGTCAATCTGATGGACCTGGCCCCCACCTTCTGTCAGGCAGGGGGTATAGACATCCCGGAGGACATGACGGCACACAGTCTGATGCCGCTACTGACGAGCACAGCGAGCGGCCAGGTCGAGCCCAAGCGAGACTTCGTGGTGACCGGGCGCGAACGTCATGTCCACCATGCCCGGGACGGGATGCTCCCCTATCCCCAGCGCTCAATTCGCACCAGGGATTTTATCTACATCATCAATTTCGAACCCGATCGCTGGCCCATGGGAGACCCCAGGGGGTTGGATGACTCGAACGCACCGACTCCGGACTACGAGGCACTGGCCTATGACACGATGGTCGCTTACCGCGACCTGGATGCAAGTCCCACCAAGGCATGGATGATCCATCACCGTGGAGATCGGGAAGTGAAGCCGCTACTCGAGCTTGCGGTGGGCAAGCGGCCTCGCGAGGAACTTTATGACCTCAATGAAGATCCCCACTACATGAAGAACGTCGCCGACGATCCTGCATATGCCAACGTGCGTCGGACCATGGAAGTGCGATTAATGAAAATTCTTGTCGAGCAGCACGACCCGAGGGTAACGGAACAGCCCTGCCGATTCGAGTCCGCCCCATACGCGGGCCCATTAGCCGATTTCCAGATGCCGGACTGGTCGTAGGTGGCCATGGTCAGGTCAGGTAGGCCTTGACAGCCTGACACGCCCTGACATAGTCCTGACGCCACCGGAGTATAGGCACCATTAACGCCCTATCCAGCGAAATCTGCAAGTAAGGTCTGATAGCTACAGATGGCGGAGAAGGAGGGATTCGAACCCTCGATGGGCTATTAACCCATACTCCCTTAGCAGGGGAGCGCCTTCAGCCACTCGGCCACCTCTCCGGTCACAATGAGTTGTTTTTTCATCTTGACTGGCGCGCTGGGAGGGATTCGAACCCCCGACCGCCTGGTTCGTAGCCAGGAACTCTGTCCAACTGAGCTACCAGCGCAGAGAAGGTATTATCATCGGGGCATCACCTGCCGTCAACTTGAGGTTCCGGTCTTCGACCCATGCGACATAAATCGGACCGTCTGGTCACAAGCTGGCTGAGTTATGCGGGTTCCTCGACCCACACGACTTCAGCCGGGCATGCTCCACCTGTGACTATCCTGAAGAGCAGCACAGGTTACCTGGCAGGAATCGCAGTTCTTTCGAGCAGTGAGGATTCAAAAAAAGAGAATAGAAGGCTTGCATGGGAACGCGGTCAGTGGACAATTGCGCAACAGCCGCCAGCTTGTTTGGGTTGGATACTAATTGAAATGTACGAGGTGAGATATGCTCCTCTTTGTCACTGGTGCAAGTGGTTCCGGCAAGACTGCGGTTATCCCCGGGTTAACGGCAAAGTTCCCCGAATATTCCATACATGATTTTGATGAACGTGGTGTCCCGGAAGACGCAGATACCCGATGGCGCCAGGAACAGACTGAATTCTGGATCAGCAAAAGTATCGGCAATCAGCATCTTGGTCAGGACACCATCATCTGTGGGGGTGCTGTCTACGGTGAAATTCTCGCCTGCCCGTCCATACGGCAGATCGATGGATTGGGAGTCTGCCTGCTGGACTGCTCGGATATAGAGCGTATCCGGCGTATTCGAAGCAGCAACGGAACGGCAACTATGGAACTGCTGTCCTGGTCTGCATGGCTACGGGTTCACGCAGGTGATCCAGAGTGGTATCCGCAGTTTATCACCAGGCAGGGTTACAAAAGAATGAATTGGCAAAACTGGCAGCAGTGGAAAAGCGGAGACCCGCGCTGGCAGGTAAAAGTGATTGATACGTCGAGCAAGAAAATCAATCAAATTGTAGGTGCGGTCGTCAAATGGGTTGATACCCAGGTGTCTTCCGACCTCGCGTTGAATCTGGACCGCAAGGACGAGGACGATATTCTTCCGGAGGATCATACATAGCCTGGGAGGCTGTCCGAGAACAGACTGACCTACTGCGGGCAAGCCTGATTGGCCATATTTTCCGCTTATTTGCCTCAAATAACCAAAAAATATGACTCAATCAGTCTCGCCCTCGCTACGGTCGCAGTTCTCGGGCAGCCTCCTGGAGTTGTATTGTGCCGGGTGAAGTTTGAACCTTGACAGCAATACACTGAATTTGTAGCGTAGGTATCCCTGTTTCCCAGGGCCACCCTTAGGTGGTTCGCCAAATAACCCGGAGAACATCCAACATGAAAGAACATCTTAAATTTTATATCAATGGTGAATGGGTTGACCCCGTTACACCCAGAACACTGGATGTCATTAATCCGGCCACCGAAGAACCTTTTGCCAGAATCAGCCTGGGTAGTGCCGCCGATGTAGATAAAGCAGTGTCTGCTGCTGCCGACGCCTTTGAGCATTTCTTGCGGACGACCCCGCAGGAGAGAGTCGAGTTGTTTGAAGCAATTCTGGTGGAATACGGAAAACGCTATGAAGAAATTGCACAAACCATATCCACTGAAATGGGCGCGCCTATCTGGTTATCCAAAGCAGCGCAGGCCATGACTGGTCAGATGCACTTTTCGACGGCGATGCGGATTCTGAAGGACTACCAGTGGGAACAACAGAAAAGATCGTACAAGCTCAGAAAGGAGCCAGTGGGTGTCTGCGGACTGATCACACCCTGGAACTGGCCCGTGAACCAGATTACCTGCAAGGTTGCCCCGGCGCTGGCGGCGGGGTGCACCATGGTATTAAAGCCGAGTGAAGTGGCGCCGGTAAACGCCGTTATCCTGGCCGAGATTCTGGATGCAGCCGGTGTTCCCAAAGGTGTTTTCAACCTGGTGAACGGTGATGGACCTACAGTAGGCGAAGCGCTTTCCGGTCATCCTGATATCCATATGATGTCATTCACGGGCTCAACCCGCGCGGGTATTCAGGTTGCCAGGGCAGCCGCGGATTCGGTCAAGCGCGTGGCCCAGGAGTTGGGCGGCAAGTCCGCCAACATCATCCTGGAGGATGCTGACCTCAAGCAGGCGGTGAGTGGTGGTGTGAGCCAGATATTTCAGAATTCCGGCCAGTCCTGTAACGCACCGTCCCGTATGCTGGTTCCGGCGAATGTCCACAACGATGCACTGGAGATCGCCCGGGAAGTGGCAGAAAGCACTAAGGCGGGCGACCCGTTCGCAAGCGGCACCAACATTGGTCCCGTGGTCAGCGAAGTACAGTTTGACAAGATTCAGGGACTGATTCAAAAAGGCATTGACGAGGGCGCGACCCTGGTCACCGGCGGTACCGGTCGACCCGAAGGCATGAATGTTGGTTATTTCGTCAAACCCACCGTATTCGGTAATGTCAGCAATGACATGACGATTGCCCGGGAGGAGATATTCGGCCCTGTATTGACGATTCTTCCTTACGAAACGGAAGAAGAAGCGATCCAGATCGCCAATGATACGCCCTATGGATTGTCTGGCTATGTCCAGTCCGGCAGTGTTGAACATGCTCAGGAAGTCGCGGCGCAAATCCGCACGGGTAATGTCCATATCAATGGCAGTGGTCCTGACTTCAACGCTCCATTTGGCGGCTACAAGGCTTCCGGTAACGGCCGTGAGTGGGGTGAACTCGGATTTGAGGAATTCCTCGAAACCAAGGCAGTGTTTGCACCGAGAGTGGCATAAGACCCTGGCATCGTCGGCAATCCAGCCTTAATACTGATGGTCCCCAGGGAGAATTTATGGACAGACTGTGTGAGGGATATGGCCTGATAGAAGGCCCCGTGTGGGTACAGGGTAAGGGCTTGATTTTCAGCGATGTTATGAATGGAGGCGTTTATATCGTTGATCCTTCCGGTAACGTGTCGAGCGTGTTCGAGCATCGTCGGGGTATTGGCGGTATATCAGTACATCAGGAAGGTGGGCTGGTGGTGAGTGGTCGGAATATTGCTTTCAAGCCTTTTGACGGCGGTGCAACAGTCACCCTTCTGGACCGGGACGAAGCGGCGGGTATCGTCGGGTTCAACGATATCACCACGGATGCGGCCGGCAGGATATACGCTGGTTCCCTGGGGTCGAGTCCGGTTTTCGATGATGGACTGGAGCCACGAGCCGGTGATTTGTATCTGATTGATCTGGATGGATCGTCAAAAAAAGTTGCCACTGATATCAGACTGAACAATGGCCTTGGATTTTCACCGGATGGCGGAACCCTGTATCACTCGGATACAAGGCGACAGACTGTACACAAGTATGCTGTCCATGAGGATGGGACACTGGGGGAGAAACAGGTCTTCGCCCGAATCGGAGTAGAGCAGGGAGGGCCGGATGGATTGGCTGTATCGGAAGACGGTCGAGTCTGGGTAGCCCTTGCTGGCGGCAGTGGAGTTGGTGTCTTCGATCCATCAGGCGGGAATATGGAACTGCTGGAAATACCACAACCCATGTGTACCAGTGTCTGTTTTGGTGGAGAAGACTTGAAGGACCTGTATATCGTATCTGGTTCCCTGGGCTCATCGGAGGATATCGGGGCAGTGTTCCGGCAATCCGTAGATGTAGCCGGGCTGCCGGTGCCGCCTGCCAGAGTCTCTATTGACTGATAACGACAGTTTCCAGGGAGTAAGTAGATGTCCATCGCCTGTTTGAATGGTGAATGGCAAGCCATTGAGGACACCCGGGTATCGGTCCTGGACCGGGGGTTCATGTTTGGTGACGGCGTTTACGAGGTCATCCCTGTTTACCGGGGTAGAATATTTGGTGAGGATGAACATCTCTCTCGATTGAACCGCAGCCTGGGGGAACTGCACCTGACGGCGCCAATGTCCGATGATGCCTGGCGGGCGTTATTCCAGGAGGCAGTACAGCGTGGCGCTGAGCAGGACGCAATAATCTATGTTCAGGTTACACGGGGAGTTGCCCGGACGCGTTCCCATGCACACCCGGAAGTCGAACCAACGGTGCTGGTCACACTGACTGCAATGCCGGATCGCAAAAAAATCAGACCCTTGTCGGTGATGACTAAAGAGGATATCCGCTGGGGCAGAGGCGACATCAAAGTGATCAGCCTGGCGGCAAATGGTTTACTGAGGAACGAAGCAATGGCGGATGGCTATGATGACGCTATTCTGATCCGTGATGGCAAAGTAACGGAAACGACGTCCTCGAATGTCTTTGTGGTCAAGGATGGGGTAATAGTAACGCCGCCACTGAGCCGCTTTTTGCTTCCCGGTGTTACCCGGGAACAGGTTATAACCCTGGTAAAGCAGAACTGTATGCGTTGCGAGGAACGGGACCTGGATAAATCAGAATTGTATGACGCCGATGAGATCTGGATCTCCTCTACAACGTATACCATCCGGCCCATCGGCAAAGTGGATGATCAACCCATCGGTAACGGGCAAGCTGGCTCGGTTTACCAAAAGGTATACCAGTTGTTCCAGCAAAAAATTCACGCTGCGAGCAGTACATTGACGCACCACAGAAAGATCTGTGATCAGTAGCAGGTACAGCCTCCCAGTGATGTGGCTACACAGAAATAGGTAATATGAGCATGTTACAAAGAGTTGACTTATGGAGTCTGGAAGAGTACTCGGAACAGCGAGGTGAATTTCGTCGCCGGGTACTGGCTCACAGGGAAAACAGAAGAGTCATGTTAGGCGATCACATCCTGCTGACTTTTGAGGATGAAATGACCATCAGGTACCAGATTCAGGAAATGCTGAGAGTCGAAAGGATATTTGAGGCGGCGGGTATTCAGGATGAACTGGATGCCTATAATCCATTGATTCCCGATGGCGATAACTGGAAGTGCAGCTTGCTGATCCAGTTTGAAGATGTAGAAGAACGAAAACGGCGACTGACGGAAATGGTGGGTATAGAAGACAAAATCTGGCTGCGAGTTGGCGCTCAGCCAAGGCTCTTTCCCTTTGCAGATGAGGATATGAGCCGGAGTAATGAAGAAAAAACCTCAGCGGTTCATTTTCTGCGCTATCAGTTGAATACAGAACAGATCGATGCAGCAAAAAGTGGTGCACCAATCACTGCAGGCGTCGAACACTCCGGCTATCATTGTCAGGTGGTAACCCTGGATGAGGCAACACGTTCGTCGCTGGCTGCGGACCTTGCTTGATGATCACTCCTGGTCAGTTCTTTTCCCTTGTTGACACGCAGGCCAGAATGGCGCTCAAGGCCGAGGCTTCCAAGCTGTATCTCAGCTATCTGTGGTGGGTGCTGGAGCCCATGCTGTTCGTACTGGTCTTCTACCTTGTCTTTGAGGTTTTGCTCAGGTTTGGCCGCGAGAATTTCCTGCTGTTTCTGATGTGCGGCAAAATCCCTTTCCTGTGGTTTTCCAAAAGCATCACCATGGCATCTACCAGCATTGTTCAGAACCGTGGATTGATGAACCAGGTTGACCTGCCCAAAACGCTGTTCCCGTACGCCTCGGTGCAGGAGGCATTGTACAAGCAGTGGGTGGTTTTTCTGTTCCTGTTCATTGTGGTAGTGAGTTATGGATTTCCTCCCTCATGGCATTGGTTGTCGTTGATTCCCCTCATCCTGGTGCAATATGTCATCATTCTTTCCTGTTCACTGATTGCTGCCTTACTGGTCAGCCGCATCGCTGATGTCCGAATTCTGATCACCATGGGGCTCATGTTCGTGTTATTCACCTCCGGCATTTTCTTTGATGTGCAGTCAATTACCAATGAGGTACACCGCGACCTGCTGCTGACCTGGAATCCCATGGCTTTCATCTTTGACTGTTACCGTAAAGTACTGATGTACGGCCAGCCCATCGACATGATGCATCTCGGCAAGATCGCGTTTGTTTTTTGCGCCCTGTTGATTGCGGCACACCTGGTTTACATTCGCCTGAGCAGGCAAATCGCAAAATGGGTTACCCAGCAATGAATGCGAACATTCTGGAAGCAAGACATCTGAACCTGGATTACCCGATAAAGGAGGGAACGTTCAGATGGAGTAAATTTCGAGCGCTCCATGATGTTTCATTTGCAGTGAGATCCGGTGAAACGCTTGGTATTCTCGGTAGAAACGGGTGTGGCAAGAGTACATTGCTGCGCATTCTGGCAGGCATTGTGAATCCATCGGCGGGGTCGGTCATCTGTCATCCGGATATTCGCCGCTCACTGTTAACCCTGGGTCTGGGATTCCGTTTTGATCTGAGCGGCAGGGACAATGCTGTGCTGAGTTTGATGTATCAGGGGAGCACTAAAAAAGATGCCCTGGCGAGCCTGCCGGAGATTTGCGAATTTGCAGAACTGGGCGATTTTTTCGAGCAACCCGTGAGAACCTATTCTACCGGGATGAGAGCCCGGTTGGGATTTGCCGCGGCGATGAAGACGGATGTGGAGTTATTGCTCATCGATGAGATTCTCAGCGTCGGTGATGAACACTTCCAGCAAAGGGCAAGAGCGGTGATGCTCGATAAAATCCACGGACATCAGGCTGTAGTTTTTGTTTCCCATAACGGTGTCCAGATCAATACAATTTGTGACCAGGCTATCTGGCTGGAGAGTGGCAGAATCGGTTCGTCAGGAGAACCCCAACGGGTTGTTGATGATTATCGGGCGTTCCTGCGCACGCTGTAAACCTGCCGGTTATAGCCTGCTGTCCTGACGACTCACTGATTGGCACCAGTCCTGGTTATCGACATACCATTCGACGGTCTTCCTGATACCGGATTCAAAGGTCTCCGCTGGCTTCCAACCCAGTTCGCATTCGATTTTGGAGGCGTCGATAGCGTAGCGCTGATCATGCCCCGGCCGGTCTTTAACAAAGGTTATGAGCTCCCGGAAGGGCCTCACCGCGGAAGCATTAAGCGTCTCCAGTGTATCGCAGAGGATCTCTATCACCTCCAGGTTGGTTTTTTCACAATGACCACCGATGTTGTAAGCTTCTCCCGGCACACCTTTGGTTGCAACCAGGTAAAGTGCCCGCACATGATCCTCCACATGTAGCCAGTCGCGTACATTATCTCCCTTGCCGTAGACAGGCATTGGTTTCCCCGCCAGAGCATTCATGATCATGAGCGAGATCAGTTTTTCCGGGTACTGGTACGGGCCATAGTTGTTTGCACAGTTGGTGATAACGGCAGGCAGTCCATAGGTAGTGCCCCAGGCACGAACCAGATGGTCTGATGATGCCTTGCTGGCCGAGTAGGGTGAATTCGGTGCATAGGGTGTTTCTTCCGTGAAATAACCGGTGGCTCCCAGAGAACCGAATACCTCGTCGCTGGACACGTGGTGAAACAGAAAATCGGCTTTTTCATGCTGCTGCCAGTAATGGCAGGCGGCATTCAGTAACGTATAGGACCCGACGATATTGGTCTGAATGAACTCAGCTGGTGAGTCTACGGAACGGTCAACATGGGTTTCAGCAGCCAGGTGGATGATTCTGTCTGGCTCAAATAATTCGATTGCGGCGCTGACCGCTGGTGCGTCGACAATATCCAGTTGCTGGAACCGGTAGCGAGGATTGGCCGATACTGACGCCAGTGACGTCAAATTGCTGGCATAAGTGAGTTTATCCAGGTTGAGCACTTCATGGTCTGTTTCCCTGATCAGAAAACGAACCAGCGCCGAACCAATAAATCCGGCGCCGCCAGTGATGAGAAATTTCATTGTAGAGTAGCCATAAGGTGATCAATCATACACTTTTGCATCCTTGAACAGGGGCGCTGCCGCATCCTTTTGAGAGAGTATGGGAGGTAAGGATTCGTTTGGCCAGCCTATGGCCAGGTCGGGATCATCCCACCGGATGCCGAATTGATCATCCGGGGCGTAATAGTCGGTACACTTGTAGATAAATTCGGCGGTACTGGAAAGCACGACAAACCCGTGTGCGAAGCCTTCCGGTATCCAGAAGATTTCCCGGTTCTCATGGGACAGTATCCGGCTGGCCCACTGTCCGAAAGTGTCGGATGATTGCCTGATGTCAATGGCGACATCAAAGACACTTCCCTGGATGACTCGTACCAGCTTCCCCTGTGGATTGGCCAGCTGATAATGTAGTCCGCGCAATGTCCTGTTAATGGACCGACTATGGTTGTCCTGGACAAATTCAACCTCCGGCAGCCAGCTTTCCCGAAAAGTTTCCATCAGGAAACCGCGGTCATCCGTGAATACCTGTGGCTGAAAGACCAGTACATCCGGCAGGTCTGTATTGATGACTCTCACTCAGACTCCAGTATTTCCAAAAGGTATTGCCCGTAACTGCTTTTCGTCAACGGGTCGGCCAGTTTGCGCAACTGTGCCCCATCAATAAACCCCATTCTGTAAGCGCTTTCCTCCGGTGTGGCGATCTTCAATCCCTGCCGCTCTTCTACGATGCGCACGAAATTGGCCGCATCCAGAAGATGTTCCGGTTGCCCGGTGTCCAGCCAGGCAGTGCCGCGGGAAAACAACTCCACTCGCAACTGCTCCTGCTGCAGATACTGTGAATTCACATCCGTGATTTCCAGTTCACCTCTGGCCGATGGTTTGAGTGACCTGGCGATATCGATGACCTTGTTATCATAGAAATACAATCCAGTGATCGCATAGTGAGATCTAGGATGTGCCGGTTTCTCGACAATGGAAGTGACTTCACCCTTCTCGTTGAACTCGACGACGCCATAATCCTGGGGGTTGCGGACCCGGTAGCCGAACACCGTAGCGCCCAGTTCGCGATTGGAGATCTCATTCAACTGCTGCGTCATACCCAGCCCGTAGAAGATATTATCGCCGAGAATCAGGGTCACACAGTCATCGCCAATAAAGTCTTCAGCGATAATGAATGCCTGGGCTATACCATTCGGTATCGGTTGTTCGGCATACTGCAGATTGATACCCCATTGCTCACCTGTATCAAGGAGGTTTTTAAAGAGAGGCAGGTCCCTGGGTGTACTGATAATCAGGATGTCTCTGATACCGGACAGCATCAAGGTAGACAGTGGGTAGTAGATCATCGGCTTGTCATAGACCGGCAGCAGTTGCTTGCTGATGGAGGTGGTCAGAGGATAAAGCCGGGTGCCTGAGCCACCTGCCAGAATAATACCTTTACGAGCCAAAACACTGTCCGGTCAAAACGTGGGTTGGAGTATACAAGACTATAACGGGGGAATCATCGACCTGGCGACACATTCAATTGAAGCCGCCACCGTAACAGGTGCCGACCTCACAACGCACTTGTCTCCTATTGCATTCTTGCAAAAATACAGTTAAATATTCCTTTTTTTAATTGTATTGTTATTTAAACTAGAGAGCATAATAATATCAATTATATGCACTTTATATGCAAAAAATAGCTTATAATGCGTTACATATCTTACTGGAGTCGTATTTCACCGGCTATAGATCGTGTGGCCACTTGAAGGAGAACGAAAATGCTTGTGTCGTTTGCACTTGAAAACTGGACATGTTTCCGGGAAAGGCAAGAATTTAGCATGGAAACAGTCGGACGCGTGTCGGATACGTTTGCATTCGAAACGGGTGTGTCTCAATATCCAAAGCTCAATCGCGTAGCAACAATCTACGGCCCGAACGGTAGCGGTAAGAGTTCTTTCGTCGACGCTCTGTGGTTTATGAAGCATGTGGTAATAGAGTCGGCGAAGAGTACTCAGGCAGGGGAACCGATCGAAGTCAATCCCTTTGTATTCAATGTCCGGACATTGGAGAAGCCGACCAGATTCGAAATTGTATTTGTTGAAGAAGGTGTTGTTTATGAATTTGGATTTGCAGCCGACTCCCAACGGGTATGGGAGGAATGGCTATTTGTTCGGCGTCCTGGGGGAAGGATTCAGCGATGGTTCAGCCGGGTCTTCGACCGTATAACGCAAGAATATGACTGGGCCTTCGGTTCCTCGTTCAGGGGCGCGAGGGAAGTGTGGCGAAAGGCGACCCGGCCAGAAGCCTTGTACATATCTACAGCCGTGCAGCTGAACAGCGAAACTCTCCTTCCAATAGTTGATTGGTTCCGCAGACTGGCAATCGTTGGGACAAACGGGCCAACGCCTAATTTCACGTCGCACTTAATTCACAAGGATAGGACTTTCCGTACCCGCTTGATTGAGTTTCTGAGGCAGGCTGATATTCCATTCGCAGACATCAGGGTTCAGGAGGAGGAACTGGACTTTGAGGACATGGCACGACATTTTCCCCCTGCAATCCTCGATCGTTTTAAGGATAAGGACAATCCCAGGATTCTGATGGAAGAGTTTGGTTTGCCGCAAGAAGGATTCGATGGACTTTGCTATCTGGACCTGGATGAGCAATCAGATGGAACCCAGCGTGTTTACTCTTTTGCGGGACCATGGCTTGATGTTGTTGATAATGGCCGTGTGGTTGTCGTAGATGAGTTGGATCGAAGCTTGCACCCGCACCTGGTGAGGTTCTTAATCGAGTTTATAAATCGTCAAGGAGGAGAGACAGGCCAAAACGCACAGCTCATCGCAACCGTACACGAAACGACGCTGCTGCAGGATGCTCTGGATCGTAATCAGATTTGGTTTAGCGAGAAAGATGCTGATCAGGCAGCGTCGCTGATCCCAGCCTCGAGCTACAGGCCGCGCAAGGGAGAATCTCTTTACCGCGGCTATCTGGGAGGCCGGTACGGCGCCATTCCAAATGTCGCTGCGCCTGAAACCATTGACTAACCCAAAGCTGCACCGGCATGGTTCGCGGCAGCATCGCCGTCGCCGTCCTCATCTTCCAGGAAAGCCAAGGGTCCTGATTCTGAGCGAGGGAACAAAGACTGAGACGAACTACTTCAAAGGTCTGAAGACAGCCAATCGACTTACTAGCGTAGTTATTCGGTCTTTGCACGGACAACCAGGACCTTTGGGGTTATTTCGGCGTGCGGCAGAGGAACTCAGCGATGATCAAGGTTGGGATGATGTGTATTGCGTGCTGGATCACGATGGGCGTGATTCGGCGTTGAAAAGACTGGCGAGAAAATTAATTGAGTTGGATCAACAGTATCCCGACACAAGAATTAAAATGATTTTGTCCGATCCCTGTTTTGAATTATGGCTGCTGTTGCATTTCCAGTTCACCGACCGACCGTTTCTTTCCACGGGAAGCGGAAGAACCAGTTGCGACAAAGTGATTGTGGCGTTGCAGAACTATGTACCAGAGTACCAAAAGAATGCACCGCGTTTGTTTGAACAGTTCAAGAATAAATTGGATGAAGCATTGACCAACGCGGCCCAACTGAATAAATCAACTTCAGACCAATCACAACACTCGCCGCGCACTAATGTGGACCAATTGGTATGCCGCTTGCTGGAAATAACGGATCTCTAGCGTTAGGCCAGCACAAGTTAACCGCGCATCACGGTGCTAGCTTGTACAGATGCCAACACAGAGGACAATCATCAACACAGCAACGTGACCAGGTGAGGTCTGCAATTCCATCCGGTCGGAGGCGCCCCAATGATTAAAGTTCCTGATCGCCGGCTGGCATTACTTGTCCAAAAAGGCTCTGCTAGCACCGGGTTGCCACTTAAAAAAATTCGACACCAGAACACGCACGAACTGGCACTACCAGTGTGCCCAAGATTTCATACAAGGTAAGATTGGTTTATAACGGGATAGGTGGCCTATTGTGTCCCCCGTCGGTCAAAACCCTGTAGCTTTTCAGTCCCAGATGCAGTCGCATTCACCAGATTTAAACGGCTCACCGCCACCCACACACGACATTCACCAAACCACCTGGCAGTTCTGGTACCATAAAATCCCCATTGACGTAGAGAACAAACCCCAATGCCGCATCCGGTTGGCAAAAAGTGCCTTTGCATCCTGGGCATGCACCGCAGCGGTACGAGTTGCCTGACGGGTATCGCGCAGCAGTACGGCGTGGAGTTGGGAGAGGTCTTTACGGAAAATCCCCACAATCGGAGAGGCAATCGCGAACATGCCGGCATTCAGGCATTGAACAATGAAGTGTTGGCCTGCAACGGTGGAAACTGGGACCGGCCGGTAGAAGTCCGTCACTGGAATGTTGAATTGATGGACTGGAGGGATCGGATTATCGAAGAGATCAGCCAGCGGGCGGAAACATGGTGGGGTTTCAAGGACCCCAGGGTCATGTTGACCCTGCCATTCTGGCACGAAGGGATCGGTCCGATGGAATTTATCGGCACTTTTCGACATCCCTTCCTGGTGTCTCAGTCAATTGCAAAGAGGGACCTGAAGTCCGTTGAAGAAGGGATTGCCTTGTGGCTGACATACAATCGTCTAATGCTGCAATTGAGGCAACAACACCACTTTCCCGTGGTTGATTTCGACATGGCGGAATCCGACTACCTCAAGGATGTGAATCAGAAACTGGAACGTCTTGGGTTAACATCGGAAGCACCGCCGGACTTCTTTGATTCCTCACTGCGGCATCAGACAGAAATTAACGAAGATAACTGCATAATGACCGATGAGGTGTCGATGGTATTTCAGGAATTGAAAAGTGCTGCTGCACAAAAAACAAAATGACTAACGAAGTGTCGATGGTAATCAGGAATTGAAAAGTGCCGTTGCTTAGAAGAACCCCCAGGCCAAAAATATCGGTGGTCGTCGTTTTTTATAATATGCGGCGGGAAGCAGCCCGGACGCTGTATTCACTGACGACCCGATACCAGCTAGGCATTTCGGAGGATGACTATGAAGTGCTGGTCATAGACTCCGGTTCACAGGAACCGCTGGATGAAAACCACGTCACATCGCTGCAGCGGAATTTCCGGTACCAGTTTGTTAAGACATCACTGCCGACGCCATGTCAGGCAATGAATACCGGTATCGAAATGGCCCGGGGAAAAACGGTGGCCTGCCTGGTCGATGGGGCGCGTATTCTGTCGCCGGGAATTCTGCAGAACATGCAGCGGGCGACGATGCTGTTCAAACGTCCCCTGGTGTATACCATCGGCATGCATCTGGGCAGGATTCGACAAAATCAGGCCATGCAGGAAGGTTACGATCAACACATCGAGGATGAACTACTGGCTTCTGTTGACTGGCAGCAGAATGGATATTCGTTGTTCGACATTGCCTGCCTGGCGGGGTCATCCAAGGATGGTTTCATAAACCCCATTTATGAAAGCAACTGTTTTTCCGTGGCGCGATCAGCCCTTCTTGACATCGGTGGATTTGACGAGGCGTTTCAATCCCCGGGCGGTGGTCTGGTCAATCTGGATGTGTTTAGAAAATTTACCACCGATCCGGATATTTCGCCGGTGATGCTGGTTGGCGAGGCGACTTTTCACCAGTTTCACGGCGGTGTTTCTACCAATGTTCCCGTTGCCGACAGTCCATGGAAAAAATATCAGGCTGAGTATGCGGCGCTGCGGGGGCAGGAATTCGACTTTATCGGATTTCCCAGCCCGCCCTATTTAATGGGTGAATTACGAGAAGAATCCAGGCGATTTTTCCTTTCCCCGGTGTAGCGACTCATCCAGGGCATGAACTGCATTACCGATAACAGGCCGAATAATGACACCTTCCGCTTAGCCTGAATCTCCCGTCGCTTACACCACATTGACGGGATCAACTTTAATGCATCTCTTTTGGCGGCAAGCACTGTTGCCAGTTGTCCGCGAAAACCAAGGAGAATAACAACGATAATGGTCATCAGCAGGTGCAGGGGTATAGACAGAATCAGCAGACTCAACGGCATGTTCTTGATATAACACCAGACCAGGTTCCGGTGACCGTGGTAGGTTGCAAATCTGCTCCTTTGACCACCACTGGATACACCGCCGGCATGAGTAACGACCGCGTCAGGCGCCAGAAGACAACTTTCGCCTCGCAGCCGGAGTCTGAAACCCAGATCGACATCTTCCAAATACATGAAAAAGTCCTCATCGAACCCACCGGCTTCCAGCACTGTCGATGTACGATACATGGCGGCTGCACCACAGGCCGAAAACACTTCCTGGTAACCATTACTATCTGGTACAGCCTTACCATGCCCTTGCCGCCAGACCAGTCCACTGAAGTGATAGCAGTCGCCATCGCCATCCAGCGTCTGTCTGTCTTCACTGATCAGGCGGGAACAGAAAAACGTGCCCTCGGGAAATTGCTCACCGGCCCGCACCATGGTTTCGAACCAGGTGGAATCTGCTGCTGCATCCGGATTAAGCAACAGTGACCAGGTTGAGTCCCGCGCCTCCCGCAACAACAGGTTGCAACCGGCGGCAAAACCCAGATTCTTCTCACTCTTGATCAGATGCAGACCAGGCCAGTGACGAATGTCATCGGGAACGGGTTCGTCACTACCGTTATCCAGCACATACAGTCTGTAGTCCCTGAGAGTCTGTTCCTGCAGCGAAATAAGACAACGCCGCAGATAATCCCAGCAGTTATAGTGGACGATAAGAATCGCGTGCTCAGCCAACAGATTTACTCAACGAAAAAAGTCTTAAGTAAGGCATGAGATAATCCTGGAAGCCGTCATTATTCCTTAATATACATAGTTTAGAGCACACAGCAGATGGCTTGGGGGTGTTCGTTTGCACCAGCATAATGTCGGAGCGCCGAGCCGGAGGAGCAAGACCACAGGCTTGCGGGGGAGGCAAACTAACCCCCAAAGTCATCAAGGATGGCATCACTGGCGGCCTGTACAGAAAAGTGCTGGCTGATGAGAAGTCTGGCGGAATTCGACATCCGGCTGAGTTCGTCGCTATCCTGATAGAGTCGGATGACACTGGGGCCGTAATCATCAATCGAGGACACACACATGCAGTCCTCAGCCTGTGGAATACCCTCGGCGCCAATTGAAGTTGTTAGCACAGGCACCCCTTTGTGCATGGATTCCAGAACTTTCCCCTTGACGCCGGCGCCATAGCGTAACGGGACCACGGAAAGTCGAATGGAGCTGTACAACGCATCCAGTTGCTCATCCTCAAGGAATCCATGCATGATGACATTGCCACCACCCAGGTCGTTAATATCGGCCGGCATGTTGGACCCGACAACGTGCAATTTTATATCGGGCAGACTGGTGGTGACCTGCGGAAAAACCTGTCTGGATGAACCACTTGACGGCATCCACATTAGGGGTGTGGTTGAAGCCGCCGACAAACAGCAGATCCTTGCGGACATCGGGTCGAAATCCTCCGTCCCGTCTTCTTTAAAGATGTAGAGAGGAATGGCCTTGACCTGTGCCTGTGGCATTTCCTGTTTGATCCGGGAGACTTCCACTTCGGAGGGATAGTAGACCAGATCAACCTGATGGAAGATGTCAAACTCACGCTGTTTCCACTGCGCCGCTTCCCTGGCGAGTTGAGGATCGCGCTCTACCTCATGTTGACGTTCCAGTCTCAGAAAGTGCAGATCATGGCCAAAGTAGATGATTTTAGGCCGGTGTTCCAACTGGTTGATCACCGGGAGGTAGTTTTCCGAGATATGCGGGCGCTGCAGGTATATAACATCAATGGCAGGCGCATTGTCGATGATCCACTGTTGCCAGTTCCGGGCATAGTCATTGCCGCACAACACCTCGATTCCCATATTTTCAAGTTCGGTGGCATAGGGTTCATGCCGGAAAAAGTTATCGCCAATGAATTTAATGTTGAATCCGGCGCTGACCATCAGTTGAAGATATTGCCAGGTGGAACGGCTGCCAGCGTCCCTGTCGTAATGAGGAACATAGTGGTCCACGACCAGAACCGTCGTTTTAAATCGCGATCTGTCGCGGGCGAGGAACAGGTTTTCAGCGTTCGGAAAATGATCGCGTGACAACACGCTCTGCCACTTTGCAAGAAATTTGCCCTGGTTCTCAACCTGATAACGTTTGATGCCACTGCCTGTTTCGGTCCCGTTGGTGACACCCTCGAAATGGACGATATTCGAGCGCGGTTGCATAAAGACCTTGTATCCGGCGTCTCTGACGGCAAATGCAAGGTCGGTATCCTCGTAATAAGCGGGCACAAATCGTTCATCAAACCGGCCCAGTGTGGTCAGCAACGATCTGCGGATCATTAAAGCTGCGCCGGAAACATAATCCACCTCTTTAAGATAGTTGAATTCCGGTTTTTCTGGATCGTCCAAACGTCCAAAGTTCCATCCACTGCCATCGTCCCAGACGATACCGCCGGCTTCCTGCAATTTGCCATCAGGAAACAGTAACCGCGAACCGACGATACCGGCATCCCAGTGCTGATCAAAGACGGCTGCAAGACTGTCGAGCCAGCCTGCGGTAACCTGTGTATCGTTGTTAAGGAAAAAGACAAACTCGCCTCGGGCATGTTCCGAAGCGTGATTACAGGATCGGATGAACCCCAGGTTTTTGGGATTTCGAATATATCTTACCCCTGGAATCCGGGGGATGACGTCCCCGGTGTCGTCGGTCGAACAATCATCAGCAACGATGATTTCAAATGAACAAGTCGACTTGTGCTCAACAATTGATTGCAGACAGCCCAGGGTAAAATCCAGTTGATTATAGACAGGGATGATTACGCTCACCCGGGGTTCTTCCGGCAATTCAAATGCCAGTGAAATTTTGCCGGGTTCCCCTTTGATTTCTGTACCTGTCGATACCGGGAGTGCAGGCGTCCGTTGATTTTCCCCCTGTAATTGATCCGTGTAATGTCCAAAAACCTGCATACCCAGTTCCGGACGGCGATAAACGATGACCATTGTATTTCTGATTCTTCGCAAGCTGAGCAGCTTCAAGCTGTTGAGCGGATGTCGGAGCGCCTGGCCTGCCATCGTCAGGGCGAGTCTGACCGTGTGTCTGTTTCTGAAAAGAGGCAGGACAAGTGAAACAAATGGCCTGCGAACGGGCCATGTTATTAAACGGCCAAGACGATAGCTGTAAGATCTTCTAACCTCTGTCAGTTCGGCGGTGAGGCGCTGCTGTTCCTGGTTGAACGCTGCCTCTTTCTCTTCCAGCAGGTGATTCAGACGGTCGAATTCACTCTGGGCAGACTGATCTTTATCAATCAAAAGTCCGTTCAGACGATCGAATTCACTTTGGGCAGACTGATCTGTATCAATCAAAAGTCCGTTCAGACGATCGAATTCGCTCTGGGCAGACTGATCCTTGTCATTCATAAGGCTGTTCAGGCTGTCGACTTCCTGCTGCCATTCAGTTTTAGCGGCGTTCAGTTCAGCATTGAGACGCTGCTGCTCCTGATTGAACGTTGCTTCTTTTTCTTCCATCAGGTGGTTCAGTTGGTCGAGTTCGCTCCGGGCGATCTGATCTTTCTCGATCATCAGGCTGTTCAGGTTGTCGACTTCCTGCTGCCAGACATTATTGGATTCAGCAAGTTCGGCATCGAGTCGTTGCTGTTCCTGGTTGAACGCAGCCTCCTTTTCTTCCAGCAGTTGGTTCAGGCTGTCGAGTTCACTCTGAGCGGACTGATCCTTGTCGATCATCAGGCTATTCAGGCTGTCGACTTCCTGCTGCCATTCAGTTTTAGCGGCGCTCAGTTCAGCATTGAGACGCTGCTGCTCCTGATTGAACGTTGCTTCTTTTTCTTCCATCAGGTGGTTCAGTTGGTCGAGTTCGCTCCGGGCGGTCTGATCTTTCTCGACCATCAGGTTATTCAGGCTGTCGACTTCCTGCTGCCAGGCGCTATTGTCGGCGGTCAGTTCTTCAGTGAGGCGTTGCTGTACCTGGTTGAACGCAGCTTCTTTTTCTTCCATCAGGTGGTTCAGTTGGTCGAATTCTGGTCGAGTTCGCTCCGGGCGGTCTGATCTTTCTCGATCATCAGGCTGTTCAGGTTGTCGACTTCCCGCTGCCAGACATTATTGGATTCAGCAAGTTCGGCATTGAGTCGTTGCTGTTCCTGGTTGAACGCAGCCTCCTTTTCTTCCAGCAGTTGGTTCAGGCTGTCGAGTTCACTCCGAGCAGACTGATCCTTGTCGACCATCAGGTTATTCAGGCTGTCGACTTCCTGCTGCCAGGCGCTATTGGCGGCGGTCAGTTCTTCAGTGAGGCGTTGCTGTACCTGGTTGAACGCAGCTTCTTTTTCTTCCAGCAGTTGGTTCAGGCTGTCGAGTTCACTTCGAGCAGACTGATCCTTGTCGATCATCAGGCTATTCAGGCTGTCGACTTCCTGCTGCCAGACGGTATTGGAGTCAGCCAGTTCGGCATTGAGTCGTTGCTGATCCTGATTGAACGCAGCCTCTTTTTCTTCCAGCAGTTGGTTCAGGCTGTCGAGTTCACTCCGAGCAGACTGATCCTTGTCGATCATCAGGCTATTCAGGCTGTCGATTTCCTGCTGCCAGTCGGTATTGGATTCAGTCAGTTCGGCATTGAGTCGTTGCTGATCCTGATTGAACGCAGCCTCTTTTTCTTCCAGCAGTTGGTTCAGGCTGTCGAGTTCACTCCGAGCAGACTGATCCTTGTCGACCATCAGGTTATTCAGGCTGTCGACTTCCTGCTGCCAGGCGCTATTGGCGGCGATCAGTTCATCAGTGAGGCGTTGCTGTTCCTGGTTGAACGCAGCTTCTTTTTCTTCCAGCAGTTGGTTCAGACTGTCGAGTTCACTCTGGGCTGACTGATCCTTGTCATGCATCAGGCTGTTGAGTTGGTCGACCTCCTGCTTCCAAATGGTATTGGATTCAGCCAGTTCGGCATTGAGTCGTTGCTGTTCCTGGTTGAACGCAGCCTCTTTTTCTTCCAGCAGTTGGTTCAGGCTGTCGAGTTCACTCCGAGCAGACTGATCCTTGTCGATGCATCAGGTTATTCAGGCTGGTCGACTTCCTGCTGCCAGGCGCTATTGGCGGCGGTCAGTTCATCAGTGAGGCGTTGCTGTTCCTGGTTGAACGCAGCTTCTTTTTCTTCCAGCAGTTGGTTCAGACTGTCGAGTTCACTCTGGGCTGACTGATCCTTGTCATGCATCAGGCTGTTGAGTTGGTCGACTTCCTGCTGCCAGGCGGTATTGGATTCAGCCAGTTCGGCATTGAGGCGTTGCTGTTCCTGGTTGAACGCAGCCTCTTTTTCTGCCAGCAGTTGGTTCAGGCTGTCGAGTTCACTCCGAGCAGACTGATCCTTGTCGATGCATCAGGCTGTTCAGGCTGTCGACTTCCTGCTGCCAGGCGGTATTGGAGGCAGCCAGTTCGGCATTGAGGCGTTGCTGTTCCTGGTTGAACGCAGCCTCTTTTTCTTCCAACAGTTGGTTCAGGCTGTCGAGTTCACTCCGAGCGGACTGATCCTTGTCATGCATCAGGCTGTTGAGTTGGTCGACTTCCTGCTGCCAGACGGTATTGGATTCAGCCAGTTCGGCATTGAGTCGTAACTGTTCCTGGTTGAACGCAGCCTCTTTTTCTGCCATCAGGCTATTCAGGCTGTCGACTTCCTGCTGCCAGTCAGTATTGGCGGCGGCCAGTTCGGTGAGCATTCGGGATATCTGCAGCTCATATTTTTCCGTATTGCTGGAGAGCTCTTTGGCGACCCTGTCAGGCTTCCTGTTTCCATCCCGCTAATTCGGCGGTCCGCTGCTCGTATTGCTCATTCTGTGCCCTGAGTCTTAGATTCAGCCTGAACCGGTCATCGGCGATAAATTCACCAAGCCTAACGTTTAAGCGTTCCTCATCCACAACAGCATGTCTGCTGTTGCGCAGTTCAGACCGGACATCTTCCAGGTGGCAGAGATGTTCCAGATGTTCCATCAGTCCCCTGGTGAATCCGGGTAAAGGAACCTGCCCGTCGGTCTTGATGATGCCGCAGTGACGGGTCCGGGAAGTCGTTCAGGAATGTCGATATGGAAGGCCAGTCCACGTTGTCGATGCCCAGTTGGCGCTGTAATGCGCTTGCTCTGGTCAACGGGGTGCTGCATGAATAAATCGTAGCTGACCACGGAGACGGGAGACGCCTGTGGAATGGTTTTCAAACAGGCATGGTAATAGGCCAGCCAGATCAACACTGATTTTTCACGCGAGAAACCGTTTCTCGCCTTTAGGGAAGCGGCAACCGATAGTGGTGGCCGGTATGTGAGCAGGAATCGTGTGCCGATCTCAAGTTCGTTGAATACCTCCTGCCAGAATGGAATCAACAGACTGAATTTGGGATCCTTGATGACAAAATTGCCGTCTGCAGGGTAGTGGTCCTGAATCAGTGCCAGAGCCTTTTCGCGCCACTGGGTGACACGCTGACCCCTGATATTGTCGAGTTTGATAAAATTAACGGAGTTCCAGTCGCATTGGAATGTATTCAACAGCGATTCATTTTTCGGCAACAGCGATGAAGGCTGTTACACCGGCATCTTCCCAGAATCCCTTTGGATTATCCGGTCGCGCCGGGATGAGATCATCGGCCAGCGTCAATCCCATAGCGGACAGACACCTGGGTGATCAGGCTGGTGCCTGAGCGATGGCAGCCAATGACAAGTGTGGCCGATGGTTTATTTACTACCGTCATGAGAACATCGAATTCCGTTTATTGAAAAGAAAGTATTGAATAAGAGAGCATAAAAAAGAGCATTAAGAGTATAAGGCACTGAAAGTTTAGGTTATTGAAGGAATTATAACCCTTAAAACACTCATTCTGTCGCAACACGGGGACTTATGATGTGCAGATGAGGGCTTCCGGCGTAAAATAGCCGGTTTATCAACCGGCCAACAAAATTGATGTTGAAGACGGACCAAAGACTCGGCGACCTACTGGTGGAACGCAATCTGATCCAGGAATCCGACCTGGAACGCGCCCTGCATCTGCAACAGCAGACAGGCGGGAGAATAGGTGTGTGTCTGGTCCGTATCGGTTCGATCTCGGAGGACAATCTGCTCAGGACCATTGCCGAGCAGTTATCCATGCGGCTGGTGACACAAGACCAGTGTCCGGACCCTTCAGAAATCTACCGGTTCATGGTGGACTCGGAGGTGAACTTTGAATGGTTCCTGTCCGAAGGGGTGCTCATCTGGCCTGGTGATGAAGACACAATCTGTTGTATTGCCAGAGATGTGATGAATCCTCAGGTAGATGAAACGCTGCGCCATTTCCATCCAAAGTTGAAAATTGAATACCTGTTGGCCACTACCGGTACGCTGGATTCCCTCTTTAACATGCTGCAGGCGGAACATTCCGTCGATCTGCTGTTTCAGGACAGTGAAGACGCCAGACAATTGCGGGAACTGGCGGAAGAAGCGCCCGTGGTGGAACTGGTCAACAACCTGTTGGCCCAGGCGGTGGATGTTGGTGCTTCGGATGTTCACTTTGAACCCCTGGAAACATCGTTCAAGGTTCGCTTCAGGGTGGACGGTGTCCTCCATGACCGGGTCAGTCAGCCGCTGGAGAGGTTCGCGGCGGTGGCTTCACGGATCAAGTTGATCTCGGGTCTTGATATTGCCGACAAGAGAATGCCCCAGGATGGCCGGATTACAACCCGATTGGGCGGTGAAGAGATGGATGTCCGGGTGTCCACGGTACCGAGTGTGCGCGGCGAATCCGTCGTCCTGCGACTGTTGCCGAAAAACAGGGCGGAACTGTCTCTGGACAACATCGGTCTGGTACCGGACCACTACGAACTGATGAAGACCTGGGCCCGGTCCAATGGCGGTATCATTCTGGTCACGGGTCCCACCGGTTCCGGCAAGTCTACCACGCTGCACAGTGCCATCCTGGCGACTAATGATGGACTACGCAAAATCATGACCGTGGAAGATCCGGTTGAATCCCGTTTGCCCGGAATAACCCAGATTCAGACTCATTCGGAAATAGGCTATACCTTCAGCCGGGCATTGCGTGCCATACTGAGGCAGGATCCGGACGTGATCATGATCGGCGAAATTCGTGACTATGAAACCGCCGAGATCGCCATTCAGTCTGCTCTGTCAGGGCACCTGGTGTTATCGACCCTGCACACTAATGATGCCATTTCATCCTTTACCCGATTGATCGATATGGGCGTGGAACCTTTTCTGGTTGCGGCGCCGGTCAAAGGTGTTCAGGCGCAGCGTCTCGTGCGCATGGTCTGCAGTAGTTGTAAGCAGCCGATGGATCCGCCGGAAGAGATCAGAAAGGAAGCCTCCCGCTTACCGCAGAACTACATCGGCAGCAACTGGGTACGTGCCATTGGTTGTCCGGAGTGTCAGAATACGGGCTATAAAGGGCGTATGGGTATATACCAGATGGTCCCCGTGGACGAAGGCATGCAGGAACTCATTGTCAATGGTGCGTCATTGAATACGATGCGCGACTACGCCAGACAAAAAGGCTATCGCACGCTGTACCAGGATGGCCTGTTGAAAGCATCCACCGGCAAAACTACCATAGAAGAAGTGTTGCGCGTTGTGTCGGAAACCGAATCAATATGAACTACGCATACGAAGCAATAAACAGTCTGGGCGCCACGGTCCCAGGCGAACTGGAAGCGGCCAGCGAAGCGGAACTGGTGCGGCGGCTGCAAATGCAGCAGCTCGTGGTGACCGACATCCGGCCAGCCAGGGAATCGTCTTCAGGGCTCGCCAGAAAAGCCACAAAGAAAGACCTGCTGGTTTCATTCCATGAGATGACCACGTTGCTGGAGTCCGGCGTCAGCATTGCCGATACACTGGAGTCCCAGTCCCATGCGACATATCCGGAAAGTCTGCTTCGGCAGTATCGGCAGATGTCGGTGTCGATCAGGCGAGGCCAGAGTTTTGCCGAGGCACTGGCTGGCGCCGACTTTGATCTGCCGTCGTATTTTCATCATCTGGCAAAGGCCGGAGAGTTGACCGGCAATCTTTCTGCCAGCCTGCGGGAAGCAGTGGATCAATTCGAGTATGAACTGCAGCTTTCCCGTGATCTGAAGAGCGCACTGATGTACCCGGCGATTCTCGTCATTGCCAGTCTGTCGGCGGTGATGCTGATATTCGTCTTTGTCGTTCCAAAGTTTGCACCCTTGCTGGAGCGCAGTGATAATCTCCCCATACTCTCCAAAATCGTGATGCAGACCGGCCTCTGGGTTAATGAGAACATGCTGATGATGCTAATCATCGCGGGGATGATTGCCGCAATGCTGTTTTTTACGGTGAGCAATCGAAAATTCAGGGAAGCAATGCTCGGGATCATGGACAGGGTTCCTTTGATAGGAAGATGGCTGGCGGAGACCGAAACCACAAAGTGGTCTTCCGTGATGTCCGCGCTGTTAAGCAGCAAGGTGGACCTGGTGACGGCACTGGAATTATCGGTTCAGTCCCTGCGCAACAAGCGCCGCCGGCTGGAAGTGGTCTCGGTGATAGCCGATGTCAAGGGCGGCATGAGCCTGGGCGACAGTCTTGAAAAAACCACCGTACTGACGGCCACGGCACTCAACCTGATCCGGGCCGGTGAAAAGACCGCAAAGCTGCCGGAGATGATGCGATCAGCGGCAAAACTCTGCGATGAAGCATCAAGAGTCAGGATGCAGCGGGTATTGATCCTGATCGAACCCCTTGCCGTGTTGACCATGGGCGGCGTGGTAGGGCTCATCATCGTCAGCGTTATACTGGGTATTACCAGCGTTAACGAGGTAAATTTTTAGGGAGGATGTAATGGCTGAAACAGTTAGTCTGTACCCTCATGTGGACAGTGCTGAACGATGTGAAACTTCAATTTCTGAACCACGTATATTTTCAGTGAAGGATGTGATGTCTGAATTGCGGGGTTTCAGCCTGATAGAGTTACTGGCCGTGCTGGTCATCATGGGCATGCTGGGCGCCCTGGTAGGTCCCAGACTGTTTACCCAGGTGGACAATTCCAGAGTGGATACTGCCATGACCCAGGTGCGTATGCTGAAAGCGTCGATGCAGACCTTTCGCCTGGATGTCGGCAGATATCCGAACTCCGAAGAAGGCCTGAATGCATTGATAACAGCGCCCACGGACATCAGGAACTGGCGCGGTCCGTATCTGGAGGATACTGTGCCCAACGATCCCTGGGGTAATCCCTATGTCTACCGCTCCGGGGAGAACAGTTTTCAGGGATTCGTACTGTACTCCCGCGGTGCTGACGGTAAAGAAAGCGGAGAAGACCTGGATGCGGACATAGGCTTCCTGCCCGACTCTTCAGAACAGGGGTCTGGATCATGATCTGCGCCAGGACTACAGGTTTCTGGCTGGTCTGGAACATGATCTGCAGCAGGACAACGGGTTACTGGTTGGACCGGATTAGAAACAGTGCCAGGACAAAAGGTCGCCGGTGAGCCATGAAGGGTTTTACCCTGCTGGAACTTCTGGTGGTTTTGACGCTGTTGGGGCTCATCTCCGCCATTTTGTTTCCCAATATCACGACTCTGGTTGGCAGTGTGTCCGCCCGGGTTGAGATTGAGGAAGTCCGCTCAAGGATTAACTCTCTGGGCATTTATGCCGCGACGGAAGAGGTCGCCTTTGCCATCGGCAGGGATGATGACATCCTGAATCTTGCCGTTGGCCTGGGGTCAGACGACAGGGTGATAGAAAACTGGACCCTTCAGGCCGAAGAACCGGTGCGTTACAGGTCCAACGGTGTCTGTCTCGGCGGCACTGTAGAACTGTATCACCGGCGTGAATTGTACAGCACGGTCACCCTGGAACCACCGTACTGTCAACTCCCTGAATCTCTATAACGGGTAAATCCATGATGATCAGCGCCATAAAAACCAACGCCGGTTTTACCCTGCTGGAAGCCCTGGTTGCCCTGGCAATCCTGGCTACCAGCGGTACGGCATTGCTGGTGTTCTACAGTAACGCCATCAACGGCCTGATCCGGGCGACGGAAATTCAGGAGACGCTGCTATTGGCGGAAAACCTGCAACCCTTGTTCAACACCCTGACCCTGCAGGAGGAAACGGAACAACAAATGGAATTCAACGGTTACCAGATACACTGGCACGCGACGCCGGTGGAAGAGAGACAGCAGGGGCGCAATTCCAATGGCGCCATGAGCAGGTTCATCCTGGGTCTCTATGATATTGAAGTCACCATCCATAAAGACGATCGGGAGATTGACCGGTATACCACCAGAAATGTGTCCTGGCAGGTAATACAAGATGAGAGTTTGCAAAGTGGTTCGTGAGGCTAAAGCGTATGGTAAACAATGGTCTGGCATTAACCAGGCGGGTATCACCCTGCTGGAGATGCTGGTTGTGTTTGCGCTGGTCAGCCTTATCGCCACGCTGCTCCTGCAGTTTACCGGTTTCTTGACGTCTGGTTTTGAGCGGACCGCATCCATGGAGCGGGAGGCGTTTCGCTCGCGCCTGTTTCAGCGATGGTATCAGAACAGCACGGCCGGCATCGTGGCCTCTCTGGATGCGGATGCCGGTTTTCATGGTTCCAAAGAGTCAATGACCGGATATACCCTGTTCCCGGTATTCGGACCCTCCGGCGTGCCGACCCGGTTTAACTGGTCATTACAAGAGGCGGATGACACGGTCGGGATCTGGTATCAGGAAGCAGATGCGCCGCCGGTAAAGATGTACCAATGGTCCGCCGACAAAGTGGAATTTTCCTACCGACCGCGCAACGGCACATGGGCAGAAAAATGGCCCTTACCCAATGTTCGTCCGGGGGTATCGCCTTTTCGCATCCTGTTGAAGATACAGACTGATGCCGACGAATACCAGATGCTCTCGGCCGTGCAGGTGCGGCGCACCGGGATATATGACTACCGTGACTTACTTTAAAAGCCTTAAAAGTGCCACCGGAACTGGCCGCTGTAACCTCCCGAACGGCGGCTTGCAACAACCCGTGTCGTCGTTACCGCACATAAAGAGCCCTCAGCGGGCTTCCATAAAGAGCCCTTTCCATAAAGAGCCCTCAGCATCCGGATTTGTTCTGCCCGGCACCCTGGCGGTGCTGGTGGTACTCACGATTTTTGTCGGATTCTTTGCTGCTGAAGTGGCCGTGATCAAGGACAGGACTCTGGCGCTGCAGCAGGAAAGAACCAATATGCTGGAACAGCAGGCTGCCGAATCCACGATCCTGTATATGTTGGCCACCCGTCCCGTCAGTTATGCGGGGTTGACGGTGGACCCTTATGAGCGGGAAATGGTTTCCGATGAACTGGATCCCTTTGGCTATGATCCATACTGGATAAGAGGCAAGGAAATAAAACTCAACGGAACACCTTATAAAGCCTTCACTTCAACGCATTTCAATCTCCAGGACACGGGTAGTCTGATAAGTTTGCGTATTGAAAATTCGACGACTCTGGATCGGTTGCTTTGGCATCAGGGTGTAGACAGACCTGCCAGAGTCAGGATGCTGGGGATGTTACGTGACTATATCGATCAGGATGATGTGAGCGGTGTCGATGGTGGAGAAAAGGAGACTTACCAGGAGCCCGGCGCGGCGCCGCCGACCAACAGGTTTCTGTCAAGTCCGATGCAACTGTTGAATGTAGCCACCTGGGATGACGCATTTGCGCGTCAGGATCTGTACCGGTTTCTGGAGGAAGTGACGATATACGTTGCCGACCGGCAGAACCCGAATACGATGACTCAAATCGGGATGCAGACAGTGCTGAGGCTGGATGAACAGACTGCGGCGGAAATTGTGAATCAACGTGACGTGAAAGCAATCACTGACATGTCAAAGTTTTCCCGGGAAACAGGCATCCGGATGCGACCTGGGTATGCGACCCTTGTGCCTTCGCGGCATTTCCGTCTGTCCCTGTGGAACAAGGACACACACCTTGAGTACGAGGACACACACCTTGAATACGAGGGTACAAACCAGACCTGGATCGGGATATCACTGACGCCGGATTCACCTCTGGCTCCCTGGGAAATTGGCTATCGAATGAAAGTCGAACCTCCTGAAGGTTTGGAAAATCCGGCAGAGGACCCATATGAATCAGACTTTGCCGGATTCGGTGCTGATGACTTTGCCGCCAATGACTTTGTAGGAAATGCCAAAACCAGGAATTTCAATGCAATAAACGATAGAGCCAAATTCTCAGAAATTGCCCGGGATGTCACTGCAGCAACCGATGCACAGAACCAGAAGACAGTGGCAATCGATCCGCCATCGCCTCTACTCCGGCAGTGGCTGCCAGAAGAATAGAAGACAATGCCGACAAACAAGCTGAAGATAAAATTGCCAAAGCCAAAGCCAAATTCAGAGAGAATGCCCAGGAAGGCATCGCTGCAATCGTTGCCCAAAGAATGGTGGCAATCGATTCGCCGTCGTCTCTACTCCGGCAACTGCTACCTGCAGACGACTTCAGGGGTGATGGTGGTTCAAACGCCCGGGCAGCGGAGTGTCTGGGTCGTTGGCCGCGACTGCTGCGTATACCGCAGCGTCGACCTGCAGCATGTACCTGTCTCAAGGCGCGACGCGGCACTAAAGCTGCAATTACCGGTTCTGTCTCCATTTGCCGACTTCGGTTACCGGGTGGAATGGCAATCGGGCATCGCCCGGATATGGCTGTGGAATGAAAAGAAGCGCGCCGAACTGGCCGCGGAACAGACATCTGCCGGCGAGGTGGTTGTCGAGTCCGCGTTTACCCCGGCTGAGGAAGGACTGACGTTTTATCAATGTCAGCGCGGATTCATGGTCCAGCTATGGCGTGACGGTCAATTGCTGATAGATTCATGGTGGGAATCCCTCCCCGGGCACGCGGCATGGCAGCAATTCCTGCGTGCGACAGAGTCTGCCGACAATTCGGAGCATTCCGACGCCACCAAGGCATTGTCAGTTAACGGACACACACCTGATCCCCGGATTAGAGGACATACACCTGACCAGGACACTGCCAGAGCACTGCCAGTTACCGGACACACACCTCGCACCGCGGGCGGATACGATGCCCTGCGGGCCAGAGAGACGGGAATCATCGTCGCACTGTGTCTGGTACTAAGCTGCATCCTGAGTTTTGAGTTGGTGACCATGGGCCGGAATGCCCTGGACAGTTATTTCCTGGGAGCAGAGGTCGAGGAACTGACAGCCAGACATCAGGAAGTGATTGCGGTGCGTGACCAGGTTTACCGGCTGCATGGAGAAAATCTCGCCATGGCCGGTTTGTCCGGCATCAGCCAGCTTGAGACGCTGGCAAAGGTCGCTGAAAGTCTGCCGCCCGGTGCGGGACCCGTTTTCTCATGGGAATACAAGGAGGGGGAACTTAAAATTATGCTCAAAGACGAAAGTCCGGACCTGCGCCAGTACGTCTCCCGGCTGGAGGCTGTGTCAGGCTTCAGTGATATTGCCGTACAACCTCTGGATCGTCAAAAGCGGGTGGAAATTACACTGCGGGTAGGGAGGGGCAACAGTGCTGGCTGAATTGAGGCGACAATGTAGCGGATCTGGACCCTATAAGTCAGGAATACAGCCATGCTGACTGAATTGAGCCGACAATTTAACCGGTTACAGGAAGAGCTGGAACAGAACAACCGGCTTCGCTGGGGCGTTCTGATTATTCTGTTGCTGGCAGTCGTCTGGGTGTTGCTGGTGTTGTCCGATCAGAATCGTGAACGCTTCGTCTGGACAGGCAGCAATATGTGGATACCCTCCATGACCTCGGCCAGATAGAAGAGGAACAGGTGTGGCGGCAGCGGTTGTCACTGGCGCAACAGGACCGGGAGAGCCTGCACGCGCAACTGTGGTCTGCCCCCAGCGATGGTCTCCTGGTGGCCGAATTACAGACGGCGCTGCGACGCATGATGGATGAAACAGGTCTGACCAGCGTGACTATCCAGGTAGGTTCGGCACAGCCGCTGACCAGTCCTCAGGGCGGCAGGGTGATTCGTGCCAGGATTCGTGCCGTATTTGAGGATAACAGGATGCTGGACCTGATCGAGGCATTGGAGTCTTCACCTCATCTGCTGGTTCAGGAACAGGTTTCGTTCAACTACGGCAATAAAAGAGTGGATATCAGCCTCAGGGCTTATGGGATAACGCCATGATATTCAACCTTTATTCGGAGTTGCTGCGCCGGCGCATCTGGTTGCTTGCGGCAGCGGTTTCGTTGGGTAAAAGAGTTCCTGGGCAGTTTTCTGCTGGTCCCCATGAAAGGCGCCGTTGATAATGAAACAGAGGCTATTGGCTGGCGGCAGGTCACCATGAACCAGCAGGACCCGGCCGCGTTGCTGGAACAGGTTAACGGGTCGTTGCTGCTGCCGCCTGTTGCTCCGCCGCAGGTTGAGGAAGAAGACACAACTGAAACTGACGGCATGGATGCACCGGGGGCGTTTACCCTGGGCAGTGGTTATTACCGTTTTGTCGGCATCGTGCAAGACAGTGGACAGCATTATGCCCTGATAGAACTGGAAACCGCAGAAGTCCGGCAATTTCAGATCGGAGACAGCATCGGAGATGATGGCCGCATGGTAGGTCTCGGGGATTCGCACCTGATTGTCGAGGGGCTGGAAGGCCGTAGCCGGGTAGAGTTATACCCGACACAGGAAGACCCCGTCTCAGACGAAGAGCCGGAAGTCTCTCATTTATACAATAAGGCCGGCTTATACACAGGCCAGAAAGCCCCGTCGGGTCTTAAAATGAACGATAGGAGTTCACCGTGAACAGAACACTGTATATCCTGCTATTGACGTTGTCCCTGGCGGCCTGCCAGACAGTGCCGCAAGTTGACAAGGCCGGAACCTCCGCGGCCACCAGGGCAGTATCTGCTCCGGCTGGGGAGCCTTCATCGCCGGACCCTTCATCGCTGGACCCAGTACAGGAAGACTATGAAAGTGGCACGGAATTCAGTGAAACCCCATCGTCGGGGCTGAAGGCATCGGACTATTCCAGCGCAGACTTGACCGTGGATGATCTGGAGGCGCATCTCAAGACCCACCTGAAGGGTGGTACAATTGAAGTCAACTTCAAAGACCTGGCGATTCCGGTCTTCATCAATGAAGTATTCGGCAATCTTCTGTCGCTTTCCTTTGAGATCGATGCCGCCATCAGCGAACGGCCCGACCTGGTGACCCTGAGGGCGGAAGAAACCAAAACCGGATATGAAATGTTCGGCATTGCCCTGCAGGTATTACAGAATTATGGCATCGGTGTGGAGTATCAGGGTGACGTTCTCCGTTTTGTTCTCAGCAAAACTGCAGCATCCAGGGAACCCCCGTTGCTGATCAGTGGCAGGACCCTGCCGGAGGTTCCGGCCAGTCATCGCCCGATTATCCAGATAGTTCCCCTCAAGTCGGTCAATAACACCAGTGTCGCCATCTGGTTGAAGAAAACCTTCCAGGGCATGGACCTGCGGGTAACGGAAGACATCGAACGCAATGCTCTGGTCCTCCAGGGTCCTGCCAGAATCATCAGACAGGCGATCAATGCCGTGGAGCTACTGGACAAGCCGAATATGCGGGGACGCTACAGCATTCGCATTACTCCCGCCATACTGGATGCGGAAACGCTGGCCAATCAACTCATCGACATGCTGAGGGCACAGGGATATGGCGCCAGTCGGAACCCGATGATAGGTGCAATCGTGATCCTGCCAATCAGGCAGACCAACTCTGTGGTCGTATTCGCGGGGGACCAGGACGTCCTGGAGCATGTCAAGACCTGGGCCGTGGACCTGGACAAGCCGGGTAAGGCCAGTGCCTCCAGCGGTCTGTTCTATTACCAGGTGAGAAACACCAGTGCGGAAGATCTGGCAGAGGTACTGAACGAAGTAAACATCAACAAGGCAGTCGAGGGAAACGACGCCTCCGGGGGCAACGTTATCGTAGACAGGAATCGTAACGGGCTCATCTTCACCGGGGAGTCCAAAAACTGGGAGGGGCTGTTACCCATCATCGCCGCCATGGACCGCCCCGCCAGACTGGTGCTGATCCAGGTACTCATCGCGTCCGTAACCCTGACCAACGACACCGATGTGGGCATCGAATGGCTGTTCAAAGGCCGGGCGGGAGACTACGGGCAAGTCGGCAGACAGGATTTGGCGCTGGGCGGCGCCGGGTTTACCTATATGCTCAACAACAGCGGCCAGGTGCGCTTTGCCCTGAACGCTCTGGCTCAGGACCAGCGGGTCTCGATTCTGTCGGAACCCAGGATTCTGGTAAAAAGCGGTGACAGTGCCCAGATTGATGTGGGTGAGGAAGTTCCTGTCATTACCAGTCAGGCGCAGAGTACCGATGCCGCCAATGCCCCGGTCCTGCAGTCCATACAGTACCGGAGAACGGGGGTGCTGTTGCGGGTGGAGCCGATCGTGCATTCCGGGAACAGGGTGGACCTGAACCTGAGCCAGGAAGTCAGCGAAGCCCTGGCAGCCGGATCCGGCGTCGACAGTCCAACAATATTCAACCGCTCGGTGCAGACCTCGCTCACGCTGAGCGACGGTGGCGCAGTGGTAATCGGTGGGCTGGTCTCCAATTCCGAAAACGAGGGCGACACCAGAATCCCCGTACTGGGCAGAATCCCCGTACTGGGTGCGCTGTTCCGCTCATCAGGCAAGCAGAACACGCGCAGTGAACTCATCCTGATGATCCAGGCGTATATCGTCGACGAAGACGAAACCGATGACTTCAATCAACGGATGCGCGATGACCTGGACCTGCTGGACCCCGAAGATCTGTACTGATCCCTGCAACTTTTCAATGCTCAACTGCCGGGTGTGAATGAAAGCGCAAACCCTGCTGACGTCGCGCGACACTGGAGCATGGTTTTACACCCCGGTTTTGTGTTATAAAGGGTGCTGACGAGGGCAGAACTGGCCGGAAAAACAGCCGTCGGGGATAATAGTTAACGAATTGTTTAGAATCGAAAAAAATATCTTCCATCAATGGTTTTTTTGTTGTATCTTACTTTTTTAGTGAGCAGAGTCTGTTAGTCCCTGATTATGTACGGAATAAAGCCAAAAAAATGCAAAAAAAAGTGTTTTCGGGGTTGCATCCGTATATTTGGGGCTATAGACTCTCTTTCGTTGACGCCGATTGCTTGCTCAATTACGGGTAAGTCTGGTAACCAGACTTGTTTATAGAGAGCTATTTATAGAGAGCTATACACTCGGGTTGATCGAATGTTAACGTAGTTTGCTTGCTTCCCACGGGAGGTAAGTCTGGTAACCAGGAATGCTTTTGACTAATCAGAGGCGACAGAAATGAAACGATACAAGGTGACTCATATCATGAATACAAAACAATTAGGTTTAATGTTGGTAGCCGGTTTACTGTCCTTCGGGGTCAGTGCGGCGGTGGACTTGAACCCTGATCTAACCGCTACTCCTCCCGAAACAAGCAATACTGTTGTACTCGCAAGTGAAAACACTATTGGCATGATGGGTACTGCCGTAAGTGGTGATCCCTACGATGTTGACGGCGAGGCTGGCTTTATTATCCCCGATGGTGAAACGTACTATGCGCGTATTGACCTTGGAGGAGGAGCTGAGTTCGGTACAGCTGTGGCTAGTAATTTCAGTTTAACAGGTGCTACCGAGAGTCGTGCATCAGGTGGCATGGGATCAAGTTCTGTTATTCTGTCTTTAGCGGCACAGCAAACTGTTGCAGTTGATACTGGATGGGACCTGGATGGCATGACGTATACGCTGAATGGCAGAGCCGCTGTCAGCTTCACATACAGACTGTATGAATCTGCCACTGGTGCTATATCCGGCGGCAGTGATCATTTGAGTAGACAACATGCTAATCTGGTTACGTTCGCGGATGCCACCAGCATGGCTGGCGCTGCGTCCGCTTCCCCGCAGATTGATGTAGCAACCAGTTCTATTAAATATGAAACTGGTAACTCTACAACGCATGTCATGAAAGTTAATATTTTAAATGTCATGGGTAGTCAATTAGCTGCGGTAGCTGACGGCGTAGATCTTACTTTGGATGATGTTGTAGACACGGTGGTGCTCACTGCTACAGGTAATTTCACTGCAGTTGCTGCTGTCACTGAAGGCGGGCCGGCAGGTAAAGTCTGGCTTGACAAGGATGCTGATTGTACACCGACTCATGCTGCGGTTGAAGATAATGAAGACACTGCAGATGTTGATGAAGAGATGGCCGCGAGGAGTGATAATTTAGGACTGGCCGTTATCACACCAGGAGGACTCGAAGCAGTGGTTACGTTAACGAATGCTGAAAATAGTACAGATGATCAGGGTCAACCTACAGGTGTGTTTGGTGCAATCACAGACGCTTTCCTCTGCATGCAGACTAATGGCGTTTCGGAAATTCCAGAGGGTAGCTATTCAGGCGTACTGTCGATGACGGCTGCTATGGGTTATGCTGCCATTGCGAATGTCAGCTTCGATGGTTCGACGTTGGAGAAGAACAGTGAATCAGCCGACTTGAATTTCCTGCTCTCACCGGATGGCGTTTTCAGAAACTATGTCCGGCTGACCAACACATCGGTTGTACAAGGCAGCAATCTGACGGTCACCCTGATTAATGATGCGGGTGACACGGCAAAATTCCCTCTTAGTGCTGTTGGTAGTGGTCTTTCCGATGAACTGGGTCCGAGAGCTTCCACCCCGTTGATAAACATCAATGCCCTGTATGCCGCTGCTCAGGCACTGCCAGTGGGAGAAGATGAAGAGATGTTTACAGTCACGGGTGGAGATTTTGGCAACAAGCTGAGAGCGAAGTTCGAGGGAAGTATTCTTGCAGGTCATCTTGAAGCACAGGCGCTGAGTGTGTCCACCGACAACACAACGTTCTTCACATTCTGATCTCTTAAACCACTAACCAAAAAAGCAGCCTCCGGGCTGCTTTTTTTATGGCTGTAAAAGGAGTCAGGTTCCTTTTTCGTCCAGGCCCCCAACCCTGATCCACCCCGCCGCCATACAAACCTCACCCTTCCATTCCATTAAAGGACACACACCTTACCCTCATTCCATTAAAGGACACACACCTTACCCCGACCCCTTCCTTTAACAGCATTCCATTAAAGGACACACACCTTCCATTAAAGGAGACATTCCATTAAAGGACACACACCTTACCCTGACCCCTTCCTTTATCGGGGCATTCCATTAAAGGACATTCCATTAAAGGACACACACCTTACCCCGACCCCTTCCTTTAACAGAATCTTTACAGGACAGAATCTTTACAGGACACATTCCATTAAAGGACACACACCCTACATCCACTTTGGGGGAGAGTCGGTGAGCAACGGCGAATCCTGTTGGTGAACTGGTGGGTGGAGGACTCCTTAATATTGACCAGACTCGTAATCGGCCACATTCCGGCCTCATAGAAATGGCAATCTACCAACCTCTTTTAAGCGATTTGCCATAGCACATCCACCAGCATTTGACCGATCCTTACACATTCCATTAAAGGACACACACCCTACATCCACTTTGGGGGAGAGTCGGTGAGCAACGGCGAATCCTGTTGGTGAACTGGTGGGTGGAGGACTCCTTAATATTGACCAGACTCGTAATCGGCCACATTCCGGCCTCATAGAAATGGCAATCTACCAACCTCTTTTAAGCGATTTGCCATAGCACATCCACCAGTGTTTAACCGATCCTTATTCCATTAAAGGACACACACCCTACATCCACTTTGGGGGAGAGTCGGTGAGCAACGGCGAATCCTGTTGGTGAACTGGTGGGTGGAGGACTCCTTAATATTGACCAGACTCGTAATCGGCCACATTCCGGCCTCATAGAAATGGCAATCTACCAACCTCTTTTAAGCGTTTCGCCATAGCACATCGACCAGCATTTCATTCCATTAAAGGACACACACCCTACATCCACTTTGGGGGAGAGTCGGTGAGCAACGGCGAATCCTGTTGGTGAACTGGTGGGTGGAGGACTCCTTAATATTGACCAGACTCGTAATCGGCCACATTCCGGCCTCATAGAAATGGCAATCTACCAACCTCTTTTAAGCGATTTGCCATAGCACATCCACCAGCATTTGACCGATCCTTACAGACCAGCAAACAACGGACCCTGCCATGGCAGACAGGATCAGTCACGACCAGAACTTCAAAAACCTGATACTGGACTATCCGCTGGATGCTCTGTCTTTCTTTGCTGCTCCAGAAGCACCCTCACCGGAGGACTCGGTACAAATCACCCCGATACGGCAAGAACTGCTACAGGAACGTTTTGGTGCACACTACCGGGAACTGGATGTGCCGCTCAAGGTGGAGTGGCAGGATGGCCGCCACGAGACGATCCTGTTCATACTGGAAGAAGAAACGGACTGGCATCGCTTCTCGCTGCACCGGCTGGGCAGTTACTGTTTTGAACTGGCAGAACTGTGCAAGTCAGACCGTGTGGTACCGGTAGTGATATTTCTGCGTGAAGCTGACTCGGCGCCGGCATCGCTGACCCTGGGTACCGAACATCAGCCCTATATCACCTTGGACTACCTGGCTTGCAAGCTGAAGGCCATCCCGTACTACCGTGCAGCCAGAGAATATTTAAACAAAAATCACAAGTTTCAGTTGGGTCAATTTTGGCCGCCTATTGATAGGCTGTGCAAATGAGAGGGGTCACTCTTACCTTCAAATGCCTCTGTCAGGGAGAACTTGATACTGGAAACACCTTAATGTAATGTTTAGCGTACCGAGGAGAGCAAAAGACATGACTGAAAGAAATGAAACAAAAGTAGTCCCTTCCCCCTCGAAAGAGGGGTCTGATGATTATCTGAATACTTTGAAAGAAGTTGAACGGCAATACCAGCAATACATTGATGTCAGCGAGCTCTATAAGCTGCCAAATCATATGGAGCAGGAATCAATACAGTATCAGCCTCCTAGCCTGGAACATCCTCTGACGACCAATACAGTTCACATAAAGTAACTCAGGTGTAACCATGGCTGCATGGAGCGAATTATTGGCCGAGTTAAATAATCAGGACGACCCCAACTGGCTCGATCAGAAACTAAAGAGTCAGTTGGTAGACATCTCAAAGCATCGTGGCGATGCTGCCGTAATCTTCTACGCATCGGCATTTCTACAAAAACAAAATGCATCTGCTGTGAGTATTACCAGAGAGGATATAAACGGCTTTATGAACGCGCTTTACGAAGCGACAACAGATAATGGTCTCGTTCTGATACTACATACCCCGGGCGGAGACCCGAACGCTGTTGAGAGTATCGTTGAATATCTACATTCTAAATTTAATCATATCGAAGTGATCGTACCGTATCTAGCCATGTCCGGTGGCGCTATGCTAAGTCTTGCTAGTGACCTTTTGATACTCGGCAAGCAGAGCCAGCTTGGACCAATTGATCCTCAGATCGTCATCGGTGATAAAACGCACTCAGCCAGAGCGATTCAAGAAGGGTTTAGTAAGGCGAGAGAAGACATCGAAAAGGACACGCATTTAGCCCATCTTTGGGCTCCAATTCTACAGAACATGGGGCCTTCTCTCTTCTTGGAGGCTGACAAGGCTTTGCAATATAGTAAAGAGTTGGTTGTAAACTGGCTTAATAAGAGGATGTTCAAAAATATATGCGATGAGAATGAAAGAAAGGCAAAAGCCGAGAATATTGCGGAATATTTCAATGCAGAACAAACTTCTAACGGTCAAGAGCGGGTTCATGTACATGGCCAGAGAATTGGAGTGGCGAAACTGGAAGAACAGGGTATAAAACTGGAATCTCTTGAAGGTAATCAGGATTTACAAAATGATGTTCTATCGGCATACCACTTGATGACATTGATTTTTGAAATGTCTCCATCTTTAAAATTCATCGCCAGCGACAAAGGAAAAATGTGGGTCAAAGGAGCACAACAGATTCCTATTCCGCAAAGTCCACCTGTTCCTGCACAAACCGCTCCCTAATAGTCAATGAACTGCCTATAATCGCCAACTATGTAAAAGTTTATCTAAGGCTACCGGCGAGTGTAAAAGGTGTCATGTAAAAGGGGTCAGGTTCCTTTTTCCAGCTAAGCCTCCAAACCAGGTCTACCCTACCACCATACAAACCTCAACCTCCCACTGAAGGACACACACCTTTCCATTTAAGGACACACCTTACATCCACTTTGGGGGGAGAGTCGGTGAGCAACGGCGAATCCTGTTGGTGAACTGGTGGGTGGAGGACTCCTTAATATTGACCAGACTCGTAATCGGCCACATTCCGGCCTCATAGAAATGGCAATCTACCAACCTCTTTTAAGCGTTTCGCTATAGCACATCCAACAGCATTTAACCGATCCTTACAGACCAGCAAACAACGGACCCTGCCATGGCAGACAGGATCAGTCACGACCAGAACTTTAAAAACCTGATACTGGACTATCCTCGGGATGCTCTTTCTTTCTTTGCTGCGCCGGAAGCACCCTCACCGGAGGACTCGGTGCAGATCACCCCAATTCGGCAGGAACTGCTGCAGGAACGTTTTGGTGCACACTACAGGGAACTGGATGTGCCGCTCAAGGTGGAGTGGCAGGATGGCCGCCGCGAGACGATCCTGTTCATACTGGAAGAAGAAACGGACTGGCATCGCTTCTCGCTGCACCGGCTGGGCAGTTACTGTTTTGAACTGGCAGAACTGTGTAAGTCAGACTGTGTAGTGCCGGTAGTGATTTTTCTGCGTGAAGCTGACTCTGCGCCAGCATCGCTGTCCCTGGGTCCCAAGCATCAGCCCTATGTCACTTTGGACTATCTGGCTTGCAAGCTGAAGGCCATCCCGTATGAGCGCTGGCAGCACAGCGATAATCTGGTGGCGCGTTTAAACCTGCCGAATATGCATATCCCGGCAGGACACGAGATAAATGTCTACCATCAAGCCATCCAAGGTCTGAAGAAACTGGAGCCGGACCGGGACAAACAGGCAAAATACGTCGATTTCATCGACATCTATGCCAGACTCACCGATAATCAGCTACAGCAGTGGCAACAACAATACCCGGAGGAAAGCACTACCATGACAGGATTTGCACAACGATATCGAGATGAGGGCATGCAGCTGGGCAGGCAAGAAGGCGAACGCCGGGTACTGGAACGACTACTGCAACGACTACTGCAACGTCGATTCGGTGCCTTGTCTGCCGAGAATACCGAAAGGCTAACCGAAGCTTCTATGGAAGACTTGGAAACCTGGGCAGAAAACGTGCTCGACGCCCAAACGCTTGATGATGTATTTGACCAGGGCCACTAAGGGCCACTAAGGGGACAGTTTACTTATATCAGCCAGACCCACTATTGTGGCACATCCCCAAGTGCAGTCAGGGGACCGGCTTGCAATGCCTGACTCCCGTTAAAGAGACTCCCATTAAAGGACAGACTCCCATTAAAGGACACACACCTTCTCATTGACTCCCATTAAAGGACACACACTTTCTCATTCTCTTCCCCATTTCCCGTGCCGGGTCCTTTATCTGATAAATACCTGCACTCCTATATGTCACATTGGATATCTGGCTCGTTATATAAGCATGGCTCCCTGTAAAGGACACATGACAGGGTCCCCGTAACAGACACACACTATACATTCCCTTAGAGAGGGAAGTGGTGAAGCTAGGGTGAAGTCAGCAGGTGAACTGGTTTGAGAGGATCGTAAACAGGAGCCAAGGGTGTCAATGTCAATCGAAAATTGCAGGTTTTTGACAATTGAAAATTGCAGTTGTCACCAACAAAGGGATCTTGGAAAGGGATGGCTAGAGACCAGGGATGGCGAGTAACACCGAACAAAAGGTGTTACATTGGAATACAGTTTCTGATAGATTCTGGCTGGTTAGTGGTTAGAGCCAAAGACGTCATCAAGTGTTTTGGCATCGAGTACATTTTCCGCCCAATTCTCCAGATCCACCGACGAAGCCTCGCTTAGCTTCTTGGTAATCTCGGGCGATAAGGTACCGAATCGACGTTGCAGTTGTCGTTCCAGGACTGTACGTTCGCCTTCTTGTAAGCCTTCCTGTCTGCCTTCCTGTCTGAGATATTGTGCATATCCTGCCATGTTGGGTTTGTCCTCCAGATATTGCTGTCGCCATTGCTGTAACTCATTATCGGTGAGTCCCGCGTAGATGTCGATGAATTCGAGATATTTGGCCTGCTTGACTTGGTCCGGCTCCAGTGCCAGAAGACCATGGTATGCCTGATCGAAGACTTCTTTCTTCTGTCTTGCCGGGTATCGCATATTCGGCAGGTTTAAACGCGCCACCAGATTGTCGCTGTGCTGCCAGCGCTCGTATGGGATGTCTTTCAGTTTACAGCTCAGGTACTCAAAGGTGAGAAAGCGTTGGTACTCGTCGCCCACAGCCAGGAATGCTGGCGCTGAGCCAGCTTCACCCAGAAAGATTACCACCGGCACCACGCGATCTGAATTATTCAACTCAGCGAGGTCAAGGCAATAATGAGCCAGTCGGTGTATCAAGAAGTGGCGCGGGTCAGTTTCTTCTTCTATGGCGAACAGTAATGTCTGACGGCGGCCATCTGTCCAATCCACCTGGAGCGGCACATCCAGTTCCCGGTAATGTGCGCTCGGATGTTGCTGCAGTTGTTCCTGCCGTAAAGGGGTGAATTCCACTTGGTCATCTGGCAAGGGTGCATGATCGGGAGCAAAGAAAGAAAGAGCATCCCGTGGATAGTCCAGTATCAGATTTTTGAAGTTCTGATCGTGACTGATCCTGTTTGCCATGGCAGTGCCCGGTGTTTGCTGGTCTGTAAGGATCAGACAAATGCTGGCAGACAGGCTATGGCAAAATGCTGAAAAAGTTGTGAGAAGATTGGCCAGCTACAGCAGTGGCAACAACAATACCCGTGCAAAGCACTACCATGACAGGATTTGCACAACGATATCGCGATGAGGGCATGCAGCTGGGCAGGCAAGAAGGCGAACGCCGGGTACTTGAATGACTACTGCAACGTCGATTCGGTACCATGTTAGCATTGTACGGGACGGTTACCCCGAAACCTGAGTTTAGAAACATTTTGTTTCTTGGGAGCCGAGGATACCGAGAGGCTAACCAACGCTTCTATGGAAGACTTGAAAAAATGGGCCGAAAACGTGCTTGACGCCCAAACTCTTGGCGATGTATTTAACCTGGGCCACTAATCAGGGTCTTTTCGGGGGAAAGTGTACCATTCGGAACGCAATGGTTCATGCAATAGCTGGCCCCAATCATCGTCATATGGGTGTACGTGTGTGACGGGCTTGGTCCCTTGCACGATGGGTCGGCCTTCGTTGGCCCACTGGAACAGCGAGCCCTCCAGGTTGACTACGTTCTTCACGCCGCGTGCCTGCAACTGCTTGGCGATGTCAGATGAACGGTAACCGACTGAACAATAAACAACGATGGTCTGTTGCTGGTCATTGGTATTGATCGCGCTCAATGCCGTGTTGACTGTGTCCGAATGTAATGCACCTTGAAGATGGCTCGTATTAAACTCCTCCTCAGACCGGGCGTCGAGCAGCAAGACTTCCTCGTTGTTGGCCAGCATGTTTGCAAGCTGCTGGGTGCTGATTTGCTGAACTTCGGGGAAGGTTTCGCGGACTACGCTCAAAATATTCTTCCAGCGCTCTTCAAAAACGGTATCGGCGACTGCCCACGGAAGCAGCAGGACGAGGAAAATCATTCCAGTAAGGTTCCAACGAGTCAGGAGTCGTCTCACAGGACCAGGCCAACGCGGTTTGTCATTCATTTTGTTATGGATATTTTTAGGGACATATTTTTTAAAGGTCTCATTATTCATTATTAGGGGACATTAATTAGGGGACACACACCTTTTTATTATTAGGGGACACACACCTTTTATTTTTTCATAATTTTAGAGGAAATTTTAGAGGACACACACCTAAATTTTAATTTTAGAGGACACACACCTGAATTTTCACACAAATTTTAGAGGACACACACCTGAATTTTCACACTAATTTTGAAGGACAGAATTTTCAGGGCAGAATTTTCAGAAAATTTTCAGGAATATATTTTCAGGGACACATCAGAATTTCCACACATAAGTTCAGGGAAAGTTCAGGGACACACATCTGAATTTTCAGGAAAAAATTTTACGGGACATACCTGATTTTCATCTGAATTTTCACAAATTTTGATTTTTCAGGGAGTACACCAGGACTCCCGGCCCTTTAAAAATACACTCCCATATTGACGAAGAAATAGCGTCCCAGCGCATCGAAGAATGCAGGGAAGGTGTTTCCGTTCCCAGGCGCAGTACCTGCATCGGAGCTGACCGGAGGATCAGTATCCAGCAGATTGGTAACCCCGATCGTGGCGGAAAAGTTCTCGAATCTAGTCCACTCCGCGGTCAAGTCCCAATAGGTTTCTGTACGGAAATCAATGTCGTGGGAATTCAGATCTTCAGTTTCGCCGAGATAACGCATGCCCAGTGCAATCCGCGCATCGTATTCAGTGAGCAAAGTTGCCTTGTAATTACCACTCCACTTCGGCTGTGGATTCTTGCCACATGCAGCTCCCCACATGCCCGCGCACTCAAGCGATGCTTCACCCTGGATCTCAATCAGATCGGAAGCAAGAAGGTAGGTGGTGACACCTTCCAGCGACATCTGGCCAAGCGGTGTGTCAAAGTTATAGTCAAAGATGATATCTACACCCTGGATGGTCTCTTCGCTCAGATTGGTTATCTGCGCGTAGATATAACCGCCGGTCAACCACAAGGATCCATTTACAGGGTTACGGTTGATTAGATCGCAAAACGAGGCCTGTCCGGTTTCCAGACACTTGTCCAGGGCCGTGGCCGAAGGAATGGTTCCGATGCCCTGTTCAACGATGATGTCGAAATAATCTACGGTCAGTACCAGCCCATCTACAAATGATGGTGTTATAACTGCGCCGATAGTCACCGACTCTGCTTCCTCCGGCGCCACTTCTGGATTTCCTCTTTGCAAAACGTTGTACTGGTTCGCGGGTGATTTCAGATCCGTACCATACAAGCTGGCAGACAATCCCGTGTTGGCGCATTGGGACAGCGTCGCGTCCATCGATAGACCGCAAGGGTCATCGTCAAGGTCCACAAGGTTGAATCCCTCTGCCCGGAACAATTCATAGATGCTGGCGTGACGTATCGCTGACTGGTATGAAGCTCGCAACGTCACATCTGGCACAACTTGCCAGTAGACGCCCAATTTATAGGTATCCGTGGTGGCGCCGGTTGAATAATCGGCATAACGGTAACCGGCATCAAAACTCAAGCTGTCGAGCACAGGAATCCCCAGTTCAACGAAGTACTCGTCGACATCGTATCCACCTGACAGCGGAAGGGAGGCGCCGCCAGACCCGGAACGGTCACCGGTGCGACTCGGCAAGTCTGGTCGATAGTCCGTTTTCAGATCCTTGGTCTCAAATCCCAGGGCGACTGAGATGAAACCTGGCGCACCTGGAATACTGATGCCGGACTGGCCCGAAACCACCGCCTGAAAGAGTCGCTGTTCTCCTGTGCCGAGGATGAAGGTGGTATTGGCTATGTAGCTCTGCAACTCCTGACCTCCGTCAATCACCGCCTGGATGCCAGCGTCACCGGGCAAGCCACCGCTGAATAGATTGTAGGGAATACAGGAAGAGTCAGTGCCATTCAGGGACGAAACACAGGTCGGTGTGCCACCCACGTTGATCACGTCCACCGCTCGTCTGATCGCGGTAACCGAAAGGTCATTGCGGTACTCGCTCGTGTATTCCACATCGGCCATTTGATAGGAAAGATCATAGGACCAGTTATCAGCGAACTCACCACGCAATCCATACACTTGAACGACGTTGTCAAAGCTTGTGATATTTTGACGTGGACCGCCTTCCACGTTTCTTTTTAAGGAATAAAGAGGTGCACGGTAGTCAATAATTTCTTCGGCGCCGACAGCAATATCAAGTGCGGAAATATAGGCGAGTGCCTCTGCCTCGGTATCAAAGTTGGGCGCATGATCGCCTCCCATTCCCGACCAGTTGCCACAAACCGTGTCGTACTGTTGCCGGGATAGCAAGGGGTTGTAGCAAGGTAGCGATTCGATATTGCCAAACGTTCCCGAGTACGCGATTTGTGCGTTGGACTCGGACGACATGGAACGAATACTCGCATAAACCTCCATGAATTCATTGATTTCGAATTTGCCGAAGAAACCTGCATTAAGCCGCTCATCGGGACGCTGAAAGAAGTTGGTCGGATTGTAATTGTAGGATTGTCCGGCTCGAGGTACGAACTCATCACCCTGAACCTTTAAATCGAGACCAGTCACAGTGGGGTCCAGGGTGTTCACAAATCCGAGTGCCTCGTAGCCACCAAAGTCTGCCCAGCGACCCGGAGGGATGGTTGAGGAACCGCCACAGGCGCTCTTGCCTCTGGTAAGCGCACACGCAGAGATATCGTAGTCTCCCTGCAAAATCGGGTTGGTGTCGGTTTTCTCGACAAAACCTGTGATATTTCCACGGTCCTGGAACACGGAACCGCCAAAGGCAACCGCGTACTTGTTGGTTTCGCCAGTGGTAATGTCTTTATTCGCCAACTGGTATTCAAAAGAACGAACCAGATCACGAAACTCATCGTTATCGTTGGTGTGCTGATACAGACTATGCGTATATCTGGCCTTGAAACCCTGGAACTCGTCATCAATGATGAAGTTGACCACACCAGCCACCGCATCCGATCCGTATACAGACGAGGCTCCACCCGTGAGCACCTCTATACGTTCAAGGAGTAGCGAGGGTACGGAGTTGAGGTCAGCGCAGTTACCACCGCCGGTAGTTCCCGGAGACAGGCGCTGTCCATTTATCAAGACCAGGGTCCGATTGCACCCCAGGTTGCGCAGATTCACTGTCGCTGTCCCGGATGAGCCATTGGACGCAGTAATTGCCTGCCCTGGTGAAACCTGTGGCAGATCGTTCAGGAAATCCTCGACCCGTGTGATGCCACGGTCGGAAATATCTTCAATATCGACGGTAGTGATTTGAGATGAACTGTATACATTACTGTCACGAATACGGGTGCCCGTTACCACGACTTCTTCTATCTCTATGGTGTTCGAAGGAGCAGCTTGCTGTTGATCCTCTGTGGTATGTTCTATCTTTTTGATGTTCGATGGATCAGCTTGTTGTTGATCCTCTGTACCGGCCGCAGGAAAAGCAATTCCAGCAATTATCAGTACCACCGGGCATAGAAAAAGAAATCGACACTTTTTTAGGGGACACACACTTTTTTTAGGGGACACACACCTTCCAATTTCTAGGGCACATTTTTTTTCACTTTTTTTAGGGGACACACACCTTCCAATTTCTAGGGCACATTTTTTTTAACGTTCAGAGAACAATCAAACCTCTTGATCAAGTTGTTGTTGGTTTTAGAGTCCGCCCCGCAGGGCCACCAAGTTGAGTAGCTTACACAAAGATTCTAACTTTTTTTAGGGGATACTTTTTTTAGGGGACACACACCTTCCCCCTTTGCGTATCGAAACTTTCTTCCCGTATTGGATCCTTTATTTCGGTAGGCTCACCGATTTGGCTGAAGGATCAATGATCTATAGTAACCTTGAGTTTCGTGCAATAAATGTGAGTGTTATACGCTGCTGATCCGGCACCAGTAGTAAACCACCTGCATCCGTTGATTTCCCCGGTTGATTCTCCTTCATCGGAGTATAATCTGAAAATTATAAACAAATTGAATCCCTATATTTGAAGTTATAAACTCTCCCTTACTGGTGCCGATTGTTCGCTCAAGTACACGGGTACGTTTGGTAACCAGGCATGCTTTTGAATATTCAGAGGCGACAGAAATGAATCGATACAAGTTGACTCATATCATTAATAAGAAACAATTAAGTTTATTGTTGGTAGCCGGAGTATTGTTCAGTACAGCCAACGCGGTGGTCAATTTGAACCCTAAGGCAGCAGTACCAGGTGGCGCTGAAGCTATTCTACCCGGTACAGTTGTGCTGGCATCGGAAATCGAGCTCAATGCCACGGAGGGTACAGAACTGGTGGATCCGGCATTGGATGTTACGGGTAAGGCTGGCTTTATAATTCCCGCCGGTGAGTCGTTCTATGCGCGCATTGATCTGAGTGGCGCTACGATCAAAACAATCGGTAGTAATACAATCTCGGGCTTCTTGACGGATGCTGAGGTAGGCTTTGCAGCAGGTGGTGATGGAAATGACCATATCATAATTTCAATTACAACAAATAATGCTATTACTCCTGATGATGATTGGCTATTCCAGGATGTAGTTTATTTGATTAAAAACAAAAACGATGTGTCCATCAGTTATTCTTTATTTGAAAATGCGAGTGATGCTCTAGCCAGCAGAAGCTCAGGTATTTTGAACAACCAGTCGGGAACTTTGGTCAGGTTCGAGCGCGCATCCTTGATAACTGTTGGTCCGGCTGATACAGCGCGGATTGATTTGGCTTCATTTTCAACGAAGTTTGTAGGAGGAGTTTTAACTACGCCTGTTATGAAATTCACTGTGGGAAATGCGGAAAATGTCCAGGGTTCGATTGCTTTGCCATCTACTGATACATCTGCAGACACTATTTTTGAGAGTGTAACGCTAACTGTCCGAGGTAATGTCGTTGCGGCCGCAACCAACGAGGCGGGTGATGAAGTGACAGGTGTCGTTCTTGATGGAAACGGTTGTTCAACGGCTGATGATGCATCTGATACGGATAAGGATTTTGAGGTAATCGGTGCGGTGCATGAGCTAAAGGTTGAGACTGTTTTTGATCTTGATATGAATCATTTTCCCTTTAATGATGCAGAGGTTTGTCTGACGGTCGATGGTGAAACGGAAATTCAACCGACAACCTTTACAGGTTATCTGGCGGTGACGGCCAACGAAGGTTATGTTGTTATCGACCAGTTTACGGTTCCTCCAGAAATTGTTTACCCGGAAGTTGAACCGGAGATTGATGAAGAAACTGGTTCTGGTTCAACGTTATTGAAGACAGGATCATCAAAAGTGCTGAACTTCCTGCTCTCACCGGGAGGCGTTTTCGATAACTTTGTCCGGCTGACCAACGATTCGGTTGTAGCAGGTAGCGATCTCCAGGTCACCCTGTATAACGATGATGGTGACTTCGTAACATTCGATCTTGCTGATGTCGAGGGTGTTGACTCGAATGATCTGGCGGCGGGTGCATCTACCAGGTTGATATCCATTGATGACCTTTACACCGCTGCCCAGGCGGTGGATCGGGGAGACGAAGGTATGTTTGAAGTGACGGATGAGGGTAGAGGTAAACTAAGGGCGCTGATTGAAGGTAGTATCGTTAATAACAGACTCGAAGTTCAGGCACTGAGTCAATCCAGGGATAACACAGCGTTCTTCACTTTCTAAAGGGACACACACTTTCTTCTAAAGGGACACACACCTTTCCCCTTTTTTCACACACCTTTTTTTTTCGAAAGGGACACACACCTTTTCGAAAGGGACACACACCTTTCTATCGTTAGTTGTTAAACCCTAACTCGAGATACCGTAAAGGAAGGTCGTTGATGATTAAACTAAATTATTCAGGACTGAATAGGGCAGGTTAAAGATAGCATCCACTGAAATTGATTAATTTCTACGACTTTGAATATGATAAACAGTCGGATGGATCACTCAGGTAAGGTATCACCCACTCTCTGCCATCCTCGCTGCATAAGCCAGCCCTTTAATTCGTTCAAGGTACCATAGGCTCGCTGACGTTTTCTGATTGATGCTACACGCTTGTACCAGATAGCCTGGACATCGTCTGATGGTTCCTCACGTTGCCCAACCAACAGGTTAAGATGCTCAATATAGTCCTGCAAATTCATCGAAATTTGACGGGATGTATCGATAATACCTGAGACAAGCGGTTGCAGAGATTGCTTCAAGCGTTCCGGTGTACTGGCTGATACTTGCAGGCGCTCAAAGATTGAGCTGTCGCGACATTGTTGAATATTCCGAGCGATCTTGGCGCGCACCTGATTCAAATCAACGTAGGCCATGGCGGCAAGCACTGCCTCTTCACTTAGCAAAGCGCCAGAATAGAAACGACCTTCAAAGAAGTGCCCATAGCAATCATCCTCACGGTTAGCTCGCCAGGCGATGGGTTGCTTAAGATGTTTCATGAACGAAGACAGTGAGCCGAGGGTCTTGCGGATCTGTTGTAGCCGCTCAGGTTGCGTGAGCAACTCAGCACGTCGTTGAATTTTTAAGGCTTCTATGACCTCTGCATCCTTTGTTTTAGTTGGTGAAGGAAAAACCTCGGTCCAACGGAATACCAATTCCTCATCACTCCAGCGTTGACACTCTTTCGGGTCGTAGTAAACGACCAGGTGGAAATGGTTGTCCAGGATAGAGAAGGCATCAACTGCTACTGGAAAGTACTTGGCAAGATGATATAAGCGTTCTTTGAACCAGGCTTTTCGATGATTGTAATTTTTGCCGGTTGATCGGTCATGGCCGCATAAATAGCTGCGACGCACGCAGCGGGATACAAGGTGGTAGTGAAGTGGAACCTCAGAGTCGACGAGTTGTGAGCGAGGAGTTGCCATAGGTGAATGGTGATTGAAAGATGTTTGTAATCCAATGGTCATGATCCTTGTTTATGGTAAGAGTATGTCCCAACGGTACGCGAGACAAATTCCAATGTATTGTGAGTCTAGTTCCGGTGTGTGTCCTTAGCCGGTGTGTGCTTAGCTGATGTACAAGAAGGCGAATTCGGTTAATATGAGCGGTAAGAGGATTAAGATATAAAAATACAGATTGCATCTGACCTGCACCTGGAGGGACGGGACGGCCATATGCCTGATCCGACCGCGTTCCGCTCAGTTCCCAATCGCGACCTGCTGATCCTGGCCGGAGACATTGGGACGGACATGCTTGCACGGGACTTCGTGCTCGGTGAACTGAAGAACTCTCCAGTGATCCAGATCCCAGGCAATCACGAGTATTACAGCCCCCGACACAGGAAGACAATAGATGGGGACTGGAGGACGCTCGCAGACCAACATCCAGGATTGCACTATCTCACAGCCGAGAGCGTGACTGTCGGCGGTATCCGGTTTTGGGGTGCGCCGTGGTATTCAGACCTCTGGGGGACGACTGACCCTTGGGATTTCGTCACAGTCCACAATGGCATTACTGACTTCTGGGAGCAGTACAACGACGGTAACACCTGGAGCGTGACCCGTCACATCGCTGAACATTCCTCTCAAACCCAACTCCTGCGCGCCGAGGCGGGCAATGTGGACGTTGTCATCACGCACTGGCCACCGACGAAGGGAGCCCTGCACCCCAAGTTTGAGGGGGACTCTTATAACCCTTATTTCATAAATGACCACGATGATTTGGTGCGCGACATTGGCGCCAGGCTCTGGGTGAGTGGGCACACCCACGAGGCGTTCGACTACAGGGTTGGTGGGACCCGATGCATTGGAAACCCAGCGGGCTATCCAGGGGAACCTCTGGAATCACGTTTATTCCGACCGGACAGGACAGTCGAAGTGTAAGATACACTCACTGAGAGGCTAATGAGGTGTGTCCTTTGCTTCCCAGACTTGTCAGTGTGTGTCCTTTACTGAGTCTTCCTCTACTGAGATGTACTGAGTCTCTCGGTGTGTGTCCTTTACTGAGATGTCTCGGTCAAGAGTCTCGGTGTGTGTCCTTTACCGAGAGGAACCTGCTACACCACCAACCAGCCATGTGTTCGGTAGAAGGTCACCGCCGAACGACAGAAGTAAAAGATGTGCAGTAATCCTTTAAGGGATGCACCGCCGCCATGATGAACGATTTTCATTGAAGGCAGATAGGCGATTTCCCCAAGCCGTAGCGACAGGTCATAATCCTCAAAATACAGAAAGTACTTCTCCGAGAATCCATGGATGCGTTGCAGTGCACTGGTCCGGCACAGCATAAAGCAGCCGCTCGCCAGGGTGATTTTCCCACTTGGTTCGTCTGGAGATAATTCCCGGTACTCATAATGAGCCAACCTGTTGTTGAACATCGTCGTAAATGACCGGGGCATGAACCCTCGCAGAAACAGGTTAAAAAGACTCGGGTATCTTCTGCACAGATGGTGCTGTTCGCCTGATGGCGTTAAGACGGCAGGTGCAACAAGCTCAACATCTGGATTGGCAGTCAGATATCTGATGCCTTGGGTCAATGCGTTTACATCAGTGATAGCGTCCGGGTTGAGAATCAGATGATATTCAGCAATGGAGGCATTAATCGCCATGTTATGGGCACGACCAAAACCGATGTTGGTGTTGTTTATGGTTGTCGTGACAGCCAGGTCAAGTGAACCGACTATTCTTCTGAGCAATGCTTCTTCGTGACCATTGTCGATTATGTGCAGTTGAACTACATCCAGAACTTGTTGTTGCCGCGCCAGGGTCACCGATTGCTGAACATTGTCCAGTACTGTCGTCAGAAGTTTTTTATCGATACCACAGGTAACAATCGAAATGGATAAGCCAGGTATCATGGGATTCTCGACATGCGCGTTGCTACTTACATCCATTGTAATTCATATTGGATACAATCGGGACACACACCAAAAGAAGTCACAGGAAAATCGGGACACACACCAAAGGAAGTCAGGATATAATCGGGACACACACCAAAAAGAAGTCAAACAGATGCCCCAAGATCTGCTACCCGGTGATCATCATTACAGGGCCTATGTTGGCGAACCCCGACACTACGGCCTGGTCTCTACGGTCAGTTTTCAAATACTGATAAAATCGGGACACACACCAAAGGAAGTCAGGATATAATCGGGACACACACCAAAAAGAAGTCAAACAGATGCCCCAAGATCTGCTACCCGGTGATCATCATTACAGGGCCTATGTTGGCGACCCCCGACACTACGACCTGGTCTCCGCGGTCAGTTTTCAAATACTGACACTGCTGGGTTTGAGAGAGACCAACAGCGTATTGGACATAGGCTGTGGTTCACTCCGCAACGCCAGGCTTCTTATCCCATATTTAAATGCAGGTAACTATTTTGGTGTTGAACCTGAGCAGTGGTTGGTAGATGAAGGGATCAGGAATGAAACGGGTAGCAGCCAAATCAACGTGAAACGGCCTACCTTCAGTTTTCGGTCAGACCTTAATGAATTCCCAAAAGAGCAGAATTTCGACTATATTTTCCTGCAGTCAATCTTCAGTCATACCGGCCCCGATGTGCTGACCACCTGGCTGGATCAACTGGTTTCAAGAATGCACACCGACAGCCTGATGGTAGGGACGTATTACAAACAGTCTCAGGATGGTTCACAAACAGGATGGGTATACCCGGGGCTGGTACCCTATTGCCAGGAAACTTTCGCAGGTTTCTTTGAACCTCGCAATATCATATTCAACGAAATAGAGTGGCCACATCCCAGACAGCAGTGGTTCGTGGCTTCCAGGAGCAAGGTTGATGTAGAGCAACTCTCGATAGCCGGAAAACTCATTGCCGAGAGTGTCAATGGAAGATGGCATCGGAGAAAGAAAAGCTGACTGGCGCCCTGAGCAGGATTCGAACCTGCGACCCTCCGCTTAGGAGGCGGATGCTCTATCCAACTGAGCTACCAGGGCACAGGGACATTGTACCAGAACCCAAGGAGTTCCGATCATAGTCCAGCCTGTTCCCAGCCGACAACTAGCCAGGAGAGGGGCGCTAAGCCAGAACCCAAGGTGTCCGATCAACATCAATCCTGTTCCCAGCAAAACCAGCCAGTAAAGGGACGTTAAACCAGAATCCAAGGTGTATCCAATCAGTGTGCAGCCTGCTGTCAGCCGACAACAAGTCAGTAAATGGATGCGAAACAGAACCTACGATGTGCACGATCAACGTCCAGCCTGTTCCCAGCCGACAACTAGACAGTAAAGGGAGTTAAACCAGAGCCTAAGGTGTATCCGTTCAACATCCACCCTTTTCTCTGCCAACAACAAGCCAGAAAAGGGCACCGTATCAAAACCCACGGTTCTAAATCGTATCGAAAAAAAACCAACCATCACAACTTTGGTGTAATATTATTGAAACCGGCCAGTTTGGCCTAAACAGTATCTTGAGTGTGAAACTATGCGAGATACCCGATCATTATTGTTGGAAACAGATTTTCCTCCCATTCAAAGACTGCAGCTGCAAACGTTACAGGTTAATTTGGGTTATCTTTGTAATTTGAGTTGTACGCACTGTCATGTGAATGCCGGGCCGTCTCGTACGGAATTAATGGATCGCGAAACCATTGATCTCGTCATCCAGTATCTTGATACCACTGGTATAAAGACGTTGGATATGACCGGTGGTTCGCCCGAAATGAATCCACACTTCCAGTATCTGGTTGAGTCTGTCAGTGAGATGGACGTTAACGTCATTGACCGATGCAACCCGACGATTCTGATGGAGCCTGGATATGAATATCTGCCGGAGCTTTTTGCTCGCCACAACATCATGGTAGTTGCATCCATGCCCTGCTATCAGGAACAGAATGTAGACAAACAGCGGGGAAAATACGTGTACCGAGACAGCGTTTCCGGTCTTAGAAAATTGAACGCGATGGGCTACGGCAAGTCAGACACCGGACTGGTGCTGAACCTGGTTTACAATCCGGACGAACCCATTCTGCCACCTGCCCAGGAAGAGCTGGAACAGGACTACAGGCGTGAATTGAAGGCCAGACACAACATCGTTTTTAATGAACTATATGTATTGGCCAATATGCCAATAAACCGATTCGGCGCCAGATTGATTGCAAAGAATCAGTATCATGACTATATGACACTGCTCCGCAACTCATACTCAGAGAACAACTTGAATAATGTGATGTGTCGCCATTTGATCAGCGTCGACTACACCGGTCACGTTTATGATTGCGATTTCAATCAGATGTTGTCAATTCCGCTACTCGCCTCTGATAGGCCTCAAACCCATTTAAAGGATCTGATGATTCGTGATATCGAGGGCCTGGATATTACTGTTGGCGAGCATTGCTACGCGTGTACGGCAGGTCAGGGAAGCAGTTGTGGTGGAGCGCTGAATTAAAAGATTAAAAGTGTTGGATGCTACGAGGGCCTGGATATTTCTGTTGGCGAGCATTGCTACGCGTGTACGGCAGGTCAGGGAAGCAGTTGTGGTGGAGCGCTGAATTAAAAGATTAAAAGTGTTGGATGCTACGAGGGTCTGGATATTACTGTTGGCGAGCATTGCTACGCTTGTACAGCAGGTCAGGGAAGCAGTTGTGGTTGAGCGCTGAATTAAAAGTCCAAGGTGCTGGATGCGATGAGCAAAATTACCCGTCGGCTGAATGTTCGAGACTTAACACTGAATTAATCTTTTAATATACACGGATGATATTATTCAGCGTACCGGACACCGTGCAGGTTGCCGCGTTATCCTCCGCGCCGTAAAACCCCGTCCTTCAGGGCGGGATATAAGGCGCCCTTGACCGGTCAGGTCAAGGTTGGGTTGTTTGTATCATGTATGGCTATACAGTATAATAGGGGACATGTTACTACGTAAGGCATACCGCTTCAAACTCATGGTGAATCACCCTGACACCGCCGCCAGATTACTTCAGTTCTCTGGTTGTACCCGCTTTGTGTGGAACAAGATGCTGGCCATGAATCTGTACCGCCTGGAACACAAACAGGCGTTGCTGTGGTACCCGGAAATGGCGTTCTGGTTAACCCTGTGGAAATCGAGTGACGAATACGCTTTTTTGCGGGATTGCCATTCTCAAGTGCTACAGCAAAGCATGAAGCATCTGGAAAGAGCCTTTAAGGACGCCTTCGACAGGGGGCAACCGAACAAACTGATGCCGCGATTTAAAAGGCGAGGCGGTAAAGACAGTTTCCGTTATCCGCAAGGCTTCAAGGTTGATGGTGAGCGTGTCTATTTACCCAAGATCGGGACTTTGCGTTTTCGCAAGAGCCGGGAAATAGAGGGCAAGGTCAAAAACATTACGGTCTCCAGGCAGGTGGATGGCTGGTACGTGTCCATGCAAACGGAGCAGGAGGTACCAACCCCGGTTCACCCATCGTCTGGTATGGTGGGTATTGATCTTGGGGTTGCCATATTTGCCCAACTGTCTGATGGTACCTCATACAAACCCCTGCACAGCTTCCGGCGGATTGAGCAGAAGCTGGCCAGAGCGCAACGCAAATTGTCACGTAAGGTTAAATTCTCCAGCAACTGGCGAAAACAGCAAGAGCGGATAGCACGGACCCATCAGAAAATCGCCCGGTGTCGACACGACTACCTGCACAAGATCAGCCACGAAGTCAGCGAAAACCAAGCTGTCATCGTCGTGGAGGACTTGAAGGTATCCAACATGAGTCGGTCGGCACGGGGTGATGCTGATCATCCGGGGTCCCGCGTCAGGGCCAAGTCTGGCCTGAACAAGGCCGTCCTGGATCAGGGCTGGTCTGAGTTCCGGCGACAACTGGAATACAAGCAGGCATGGCGGGGTGGGCTGGTCATTGCGGTACCAGCGCACTACACCAGTCAGCAATGTCCACAATGCGATTGTACTACCCGTGACAACAGACGCAGTCAGGCTGTATTCAAATGTGTGGCTTGTGGCTACGCCAAGAATGCCGATATGGTGGCAGCGTCAAACATATTAGCGGCGGGGCACGCCGTGTTAGCCTGTGGAGAGGTCGGGTTGCCGAACTCTGTGAAGCAGGAACCCCTGGCAGCAGTTGCGTAATGCAGGCTGGCGCCAGGAATCCCCTTCCTTCAGGTGGGGGAGGATGTCAAGCTGAATAAAATAAGTTTCTTGGAACCAGTTGCATTGTGTCACTGACCCAGGAGGCAGACAGCTAACAGTGGAACAGTGAATTGAAGATATAGATGATAAAATAGTGCCCCCTCTCTCAATAATCATTCCGGTGCTGGATGAAGCTGATCAGATCCCGCATCTGATTACACACCTGTCTGAGGCCACTGAAGTATCCGCCATTGACGGTAGCAGCAGAAATGAATTCGGCAAGATGCCGCAGTTAAAGAAACACCTCTCAGATGTACCGGATGTAATCGCCGTAGACGGTGGCAGCACAGATGAGACCCTGGTGTTACTTTCGAAATCAAATATCAGGGTGATATCCGCTGCCAGAGGCCGTTCAAATCAGATGAATGAAGGTGCGGCAGTATCGACAGGCGATGTATTGTTGTTTCTGCATGCCGATACGCGATTACCGCCTGACTATATTGAAAAACTTGCCATATTTGTCAGTTCAGGCAAACCATGGGGGCGTTTCAATGTGCGATTTGATGACAATCATCCAATGTTCAGGTTGATCGCCTTAATGATGAACTGGCGTTCCCGATTCACCGGAATCTGTACTGGGGATCAGGCGATATTCATACGTCGGTCCACCTTCGAATCCCTGAATGGGTTTGCGGATATACCACTCTTTGAGGATATTGATTTATGTAAACGGCTGAAATCTCTGGACTGGCCATTTTGCATTAAAAGTCCCGTGACAACGTCAGGTAGACGCTGGCGAACACATGGCTTCTGTAAAACAATTCTCCTGATGTCGTGGTTGAGACTGTTGTATTTTTTTGGCGTTTCACCGGAAAAACTATCTCAAAAGTACTATAAATCGGACCCGGGATTAATAAATCAGTCCACTTGGGATTGTTGAAAATCACCATGCGCCATGAAATACAAAGACGCCTGCACCATGATATTCTGCAAGATGCCGTTGTCGGGTGCCTGGACACCAGCAAAATTGTTCCAAAGGAAATAAACCGAACAGGGGATAACAGATCAGGCGCCTCCGGGGCACTGATTACCACCATGCGCCATGAAATATAAAGACGCCCGCATCCTGATATTCTGCAAGGCACCGGTGCTGGGTCAGGTGAAAACAAGACTTGTTCCGATGCTTGGCGAAAAGCAGGCACTGGTACTGTACCAGGAGCTTACGACAAGGATGATTTCGACATGTCTTGAATCGGAACTGGCGCCTGTTCAGATTTGGACAACGGAAGATCATGCTTTTTTTCATACTTTTGGGGAATTAGGCAAAGTTGGTCATATCAGAATCCAGCAGGGCGATAATCTTGGGCAACGGATGCAATTTGCATTGACTACCGCATTGTTGGAATCTGGCGTGCAACGCGCCATTCTTGCAGGCACCGATTGTCCGCCTGTCGATATGTCATACCTTGAAAAAGCTTTGGCAGCACTTGAGGACCACGATGCTGTATTGGGCCCGACGGAAGATGGCGGATATGGTCTGATTGGACTACGAAAAGTGCAGGCTGATTACTTCAGTGATATTCCCTGGAGCACTGATTCAGTGTGTGCCGACACATGCAGTCGCTTTAATCGCAACGGACTTCACTGGTCACTGCTGCCGCAGATATGGGATGTAGACCGTCCCGAGGACATCATGAGATACCAGCAGTTCTGCCAAACGCTACCGCGCAGGTGAGGGTTATTTCGCGCCTGGGTAAACATTGTTTCAAGCCAATTTAGACCTAAAAACTACATTAAACGGTTATATCTATAGAAAAAAACGATGTTTCAGTTATATTAAAATATCATGTAATGTACAGTTCTTATGACGAACCGTGTCAGAAACATCTTCAGCCTCGTGGTGATAGCAGGGATTACAACCTACTTGCTATTGCTGGTAATCTAGTAGCACACGCCTGAAAGCCACGCTGGATAAGGTAATCCGGGCATTCTCAGCTGAATAGTTCCTTTCCTGTAAGTCGACTTCCGGGAGTTTTAGTTGCGACATTCACATATTGTTGGTTTAAAAATCAACGGCTTGACAGGAAATAATCACCGCGGTGTTGAATCCTCGGACAAGGTTCATTATAGCGAATTTAACTGAGTCCCAAAGCATCCGATGCTCCTTGTGATCAATCACCTCTTGGTGACCGGTATACTGTACGAAATTTACATACCTCTAGAAACTGAAGTGATCGGGCAAATTTAGACAGGATGTTAAGATTGTTTCCATGCGATAGGAGACCTACGATGGGACGCCGTTAATTCACAGCCAACTGCACCAAAATGCATAGCTGATCCCGTAAACTACCGTAAGCTCTATTACACATCTATTGGCAGTGCAGCGTCATCTGATCTATTGCTCAGATAGCTATAATCCCATGCCAGATAATTGTTAATCAGCCCAACAGGGGCTTCTGCAGTGGACATTACTTCTATTTCTTCCACATACAGCCCTTCGCACTTGTTAAGTAACTTTTCGATGTCACGCGATATTTCAACGGTTTCATCGTAGAATCTTGGATTGTCAAAATTCTCAGATCTCAATAGTAGTATCAGGTCGAGACCATAAGGTATGCCGGGTTTTAATTCTTCAAAGGAAGGCAATAGTCTAATGTAGATGTTTGATACTAACGATGCTGCTTTTTTGAATTGATTTTCGACCTTTCTCAGTGTCACAAAACGAGCCACGAAAGTCTCTGGGAATGCTATTCGCGTATACCTCTTGGCTATCCACTTCAATACTATCTGGAGTAGGTCGGTGTCTGCGATAAAATATTCAGGTTCGAGATTTTCCAACAATAACTTTCTATCAATAACATGCCGTTGATGGGCATTGCTAGACCAACAGTTGGTCTTTATCCCCTCAATCGAGTAGATAAACTCAATCGGCGACTGTTTTTTCCATGCGCGTAGTTGCCGTCTGGATCTTTGTCTAATGGTTTTAAACATAGAACTTCGAAGTAGGGTTCCATATCGAAGGATTCATGGACCAAGTCACAGGTTTGAGTCAGAACAAGTAGCAGACACGAATCGTCGACATCGTAGTTTGCTCCTGCTGTAATTTCTGAAGTAGGACGAAGGATCGCCCCTTGCTTCCAGCCCTTTTCAATGAGGCGATCCCTATTTGTCATCTATCTCAATCCATGGAGACCTTTAGTGTTATGTTATCTAGAGTTTCGTTTTGAATTTCAGGGCTCGACTCCTTGGATACTTGTATAGCCCGGTCCATCATGTCTCTCTTAGCCTTCATTAAGGCAAGCAACATCTCCATCCCCTCAACCACTTCGTCTTCGTCCATCTCTTGCTTGCCAAGTCGCTCCAACATGCTTGGCCCTTCATTGAGTGGTTGTCTAAGTAGTTTTCCAGGTGCATAGTGGAATTGATTCATATCTTTCCACATCAATGAAAAGCGATACAGTGAGGAGATGTGGTTGAACACATTTTCATTACCAGGCTCTTGTTCAAGCCAGTTATACAGGCTTGCTCTTGATACATTGAGAATCCTGGCAAGGGCTGACATGCTCAACCCAAAGCTGTTTCGGATGTTGGTAATCATCTGTGCGACTGTGGGTTGAATAGTAATGGAAGAAGAGCTTTCCTCTACGGCAATCACTAACCAACCTGGTACAAACTCTCTATAAATCAACGGTTCTATTCCATACCAACTCTTTGCACCTGAGCCAAACCGGGTAAAGATGCTCAAAATGTTCTCCGCAGATTGGTTTAAGACTCCTGTGGAATTCGGAACGACTACAAGTGGGGCGTAAAGTTGAGACTCCGGACGAACATTTATGTGCTCTGATTTCGAGATGGCTGCTGACTGTTTACTCATTTGTCATTCCTCCATTCCACTTTTCTAATGCCTCAGGTGTAATTGTTGCCTTGAAAGCTGCCGATGTTGACACATGTAGTTCAACTAACATGTCCGATATTTTCTGGACATCAAACTCATATTCACGTTCAACGTAGTGGTCATAGTCCAATATTCCAACCATTTCACTCTCAGGTGGAACGATCTCAAGTCTTGGAGCCGTTTTTAATTTATTTGGAAACAGGTCGGGTGGTAAAAGGTTGGTCGTGGAACTCTGTCTGTGCCTCACAACTAAAGTACCACCTATAGCTGTCTCGTAAACAGCAGCTTGATCAGTTCCATTTACAGTCCCTATCGAATCAAAAATTGGTTTTTGGAAAGGAACGGTCACCTGCTCATCAACAGAAAGTTGATCTTCAGGCAATAGCAAGTCGATGTAACGAAGACCAAGGCGACTCACCATTAGTCCTTCCGTAGGAATAACAGAATCAAAAGAGGACAAGATGTTGCTGATTGTCGCGAAGAAGTTACTAGAAGTGCTGTACTTGGTGGTATGGAAAAGTATCATACCGGCCTCGAGGATTACCCCTGTCCTTTCTTCTTTGTCAGTTAAGTGCCACCGTTGAATTGAATCACCGATGGATGGTTGACCATCCTGTACGGAAAACTGTTCTATCCTTTCGGTTTCTGATCGAGGAAGAGATTTGAATACTTCCTCATGAAAATCTTCCCATTTTTTATCCATGCGAGGAATCTTAGAGAACTTTACTTGTGCAAGAACATAGATCAGTGGAGCGTTCTCCATCTGTCCTAATCCTTTGCTCACCGAACTTTCTCCTCAATCCAAATTGGCCGAATGATAGCGGTTTTTAATCATTTTAGACACTATTTTGGACAGTAGTTCATGCCTTTAGCACTACTGCTGATCAAGACCGGTTTAACTCCATCTCTATGAGGCAGTCATTTTGTTAACTTCTTGTTTCTCTACTCCTGGCAGTTGCCAGCTTTAAAGCCAAGGATCAAACAGAATCCAATCGCTGCCACTGCGCCTTTAACTGGTCAATGAGCGCCTGTTGATCCAGGTTGTTCTCCATCACGATATCCGCCTTTGCAATGCGTTCTTCGTTTGAAAGCTGTGCCTGCAGACGGTTTTCAACGGCTTCCCGGCTCAGTCCATCCCTGGCCATACTTCGTTCGATGGCAACCTCACGATCAACAACGATGACCCAGGTCTCATCGCCAATATCCTGCCAACCCGCTTCAAATAGAACAGCGGCTTCCAGCACAACGATTCCTTCCGGATCCGTGCTGCGGATTTCTGCGATATCCACTTCCACCAGTCGGCGTATCTCCGGCCAGACGATATCGGTTAACTTTTCAAGTGCATCCTGATTCCCAAAAACTTTGCTGCCCAGGATTTTTCTGTCAATTTGATGATCGTCATCAATCAGGTCATCGCCAAAAGTAGCGATGACTTCACGGTAGGCTCTGGCGCCGGGTTCGTAAACCCGGTGTCCAGCTTTATCCGCGTCGATAATGTATGCACCCTGTTCCGCCAGAAATTGAGTGGCGGTGGATTTGCCGGAAGCAAGACCTCCGGTCAGACAGATTATCCGCACATGACCCCCGGGATATTCTCAGATAGACCGATTCTGGTATTCAAATTCACGACCTCAAGACAAATAACCAGCACATGACCCCAGGATATTCCCAGGAAGACCGATTCTGGTATTCAAGTTCACCACATCAAGACAAATATCCTGCACATGACCCCAATTTAATCCCAAGAAGACCCAATCTGGTATTCAAGTTTGACAGCCCCAGGAAATAACCCGCACATGACCCCAATTTAATCCCATGATGACCGATTCTGGTATTCAAGTTTGACAGCCCCGGTAAATAACCAGCACATGACCAAAAAAATTCTCATATATACAAATCTGATGTTCAGGATTGACCGCCTCTACAAAAAAATCCGCACATAACCCCAAAGGTAATCTCAATTTGACCGGTTCTGTTGTTTGAGATTGACGGCTTCAAACTCGCCTTTGTTGAGTGCCGCCACAAGATCCGACATTCCACGTATCGGTTCGGGAAATCTTGTGGCACAGCGTCCTATGTGGCTGACGATATGGGAATCACTGCCGGCAATCCCCAGATAACCCAGTTTGTGGGCGTTATCCAGTGCAATCTGGTCTTCGTTTTGTCTACTGCCCCCGTTATAGACTTCTACAATACGGACACCTCTGGGAATGCCGTATTCCTCGGTGTGGGCAAACATGCCTACCCGTGGTCGTCCGGGATGACAGGGAACTGCCACGGCGCCGTGTTGTTCACTGACTTCCAGCACCGTTTCCAGCGCCAGATTGATGCTGGTAAAGTCGAATGCTCTGGTCAGAGCTTCAGTGACTCCGAAGACCAGAACATGCCCGTATTCGGTTTCGACCTCTGCCCCTTTGAGGATGATCAGATTGAATTTTTCGGCAAGCTCAGAGTAATTTGACTCGAAATCAAATTGCCGATGCTCGGTCAACACAAATCCATCAATCGGGATATTCCTGGACCGTATCCATTGACAGTAATTTTCCACCTTGGCCCGACCATCGTCCGACTTAATGGAATGTGTGTGCAGATCCAGAAGCAAGATATATCTCCGAAAACATCAACGACAAACTGCCACAGTACACTCCGTTGTGCAAGCGGGACACTCAGCTGTGCAGGCGAAATGACTCACAAGTACACCGTCTTGCCTGCCGTTGTGCAAGCGGGACACTCCGTTGTGCAAGCGGGACACTCAGCTGTGCACAAGCGGGTTGACCCGATGTGCGGCAAGCACCGTCGCTCAGGGCGGGGAGGATGTCAATCTCCAGTACACCTTATTGCCTGCTGCAAAACACTCTTCCATTGACAAAGTCCCGGCAATGCTCCATAACATCACTACGTGGTTTTAATATTTCGATGCGGGTGAATAACAGAGGAGCCTGTTGTGAAGAATAAGAATTCGATTAAGCGTCGTACCTTTTTGCGTTTTGGAGCCATGACCGGTCTGGCGACGGGTCTGTCCATTCAGTCTGCAACCGGTAATACCGGGACAGGTGTTTCGGGAGAGCAGGGTGTAAAGCGATATGTCACGCTGGGTAGAACCGGTTTGAAAATTTCTGACATCTCTTTCGGTTCCTCTCGCCTCAGAAATGGTGAGGAGCGCCTGGTCAGGCATGCTTTGGACATGGGAATCAATTATTACGATACTGCGGAAGGCTATACCAAGGGGGTTTCGGAAAGTGTGATTGGCAATGCGCTAAAGGGTGACAGAGACCGCATTTATCTGGCAACCAAAAAGTATGTTGGTGCAGATACCCCGGCCAGAGACATAATGCAGACGTTGGATAATAGCCTGCGCAAGCTGCGCACGGACTATGTGGATATTTTCTTCAATCATGCGGTGAATGACATTGAACGATTGAAAAACCCGGAATGGCACGAATTTGTGGCCAAGGCCAAGCAACAGGGGAAGATTCGGTTTACCGGCATTTCCGGTCATGCCGGTCGACTGACGGAATGCGTCAAGTATGCGGTTGAACAGGACATGGTGGATGCATTGCTGATTGCAACCAACTTCGGTGAAGATCCCTCATTTTATGAGAAGTTCACCAAGGGATTCGACTTTGTAGCCAATCAGCAGACACTGCCCAATGCCCTGGCTCTGGCAAAAGAAAAGCAGGTTGGCGTGGTTGCAATGAAGGTTCTGCGGGGTGCCAGGTTGAACGATATGCGGCCCTTTGAAAAGGACGGTGCAACCTACGCCCAGGCGGCATTTAAATGGGTACTCGGCAATCAAAATGTGGATGCTGCCATTGTTTCCATGACATCGACTGATCTCATTGATGAGTATCTTGGCGGGTCGGGCGGGCTTGCGGTAAACGAAACTGACATGGAATTGCTGGGACAGTATGCTCAATTAACGGATATGAGCTACTGTAGACATGCCTGCAATGATTGCGAAGGGGCTTGTCCTTATAACGTCTCTATTCCGGATGTTTTGCGAACTCGGATGTATGCAACGGACTATGGCGACTTTGCTTTTGCAAAAGCAGAGTATGGCCAGCTTGCACACAATGCCAGTCCCTGCCTTTCCTGCGATGGGTCACCTTGCAGAGATGCGTGTACACACAGTATTCCGATTGCGGACCTGTGCGCACCGACGCACCAGTTACTTGCTTAGTGTGAATGTTCTCCGCCCTGAAGGACGGAGGTTTCCTGCTTCACAGGCTATCGCTGGCAATATGCCAGTTTTACGAAAGCTTCACAGGCTACCGCTGACAATATGCCAGTTTTACGAAAGCTTCACAGGCAGATTCGTTAATGCATATACATCTTGATCTTGTCGGCGGTCTCTCCGGCGATATGTTTATCAGTGTGATGCTGGACTGTTTCCCAGATCAGACTCCCCTGCTGCAGCAGGTTATGGTCGATGCCGGGTTCCGCAATCTGGTGCATCTTGCATCAGAAGAAAAGAACGATGGTGTGCTTACCGGAACGCATTTTACGGTTTACCCGGACAAGGACGCAGAGGCTCATCACCATCGGCATTATTCGGAAATCAGGTCTATCCTGAGTGAGTCCGGGCTTGATGATGCAACTTGTGAGGCTGCGCTCGGTATTTTCAGGATAATTGCCGAAGCAGAGGCCAGTATTCATGGCAAGGAAGTTGATGCAGTTGCCTTTCACGAGGTGGGTGCATGGGATTCTATTGCTGATATTGTGTGTGCCGCTCACCTCATTACGCAAACCGGCGTGACCGGCTGGAGTGTTTCCAGCATTCCTCTTGGTAGTGGTCAGGTAAAAACCGCTCACGGCATGTTGCCAATACCGGCGCCGGCAACGAGTCTTATTCTCAAAGGATTCAAATGCCATGACGACGGCATGGAAGGGGAGCGCATCACTCCCACCGGTGCTGCCATCCTGAAGTATTTGAACCCTGATCACGGTATCCCCGGTGGGGTCGTCCTGAAACATACAGGTACCGGGTTTGGCGCCAGGAGGTTTCCGGGAATTTCCAACGTGGTGAGGGCTTTGGTATTCGATTCAGTTAGTACAGATAGCTGGATTACCGATCAGGTTCTGCAACTGGAATTTGAAATTGATGATCAGACACCCGAGGCACTCGCGGTGGCACTGCAGCGCATCCGGATGGAAGAAGGTGTCCTTGATGTCGTACAGATGCCATATCTGGGCAAGAAAGGTCGGCAGGGCGCTTGTGTTCGAGTTCTGGCTGCCGTCGATATGGAAACACCGGTGACTGAAACCTGTTTCCGGGAGACCACTACACTGGGAATACGGCGGCAACGTGTTACCCGGGCAATTCTTCGTCGTGAGGAGTCCGTTGTTAATCACGATGGCCGCAACTTCCGGGTGAAAACAGCAGACCGTCCAGGTGGTCGAACGGTAAAGGTAGAGATGGATGATCTACAAACTGTTAGTATTACGCATCGTGAAGATGTTCGCCGGCAGGCGGAGATTCAGGCACTGGATCAGAGTAATGACTAAACTGGACAAATTATCGGCATACCTGAAAGCTCAAGGTCCGTTCGCGGTCGCCGCCAGTGGTGAGTATTACGCATACCGAGAAGATGTTCGCCGACAGGCGGAGATTCAGGCACTGGATCAGAGTAATGACTAAACTGGACAAATTATCGGCATACCTGAAAGCTCAAGGTCCGTTTGCAGTCGCCGCCAGTGGTGGTGTCGACAGCATGACACTGGCAGTGGTTGCGCATCGGGTGGATTCCCGGACCGAAGTCTTTCATGCGGTGTCGCCTGCAGTGCCGGATCAGGCTACTGCGCGGGTAGAACGATATGCGGAACAGGAAGGATGGAATCTGCGGATCGTTGATGCTGGTGAAGTTGAAGATCCTGACTACGTGGCCAATCCGGCCAATCGCTGTTACTACTGTAAAACGCATCTCTATGACACGCTCACCGAGAGGACTTCACTGACGGTGGCATCGGGAACCAATATGGATGATCTCGGTGATTACCGGCCGGGGTTGATAGCTGCGCAAGAGCACAATGTGGTCCATCCCTATGTAGAGGCTGACATCAACAAGGAGGAACTGCGCGCAATTGCCAGAACGTTAAAGCTGTACGATCTGCATGATCTACCGGCTGCACCGTGTCTTTCCAGCAGGGTGACAACGGGGATTGCAATCAATGTCGATATGCTGCCGGTTATCAACAAGACCGAGCAGGCGTTGTGGCGGAGTCTGCAGATGTATCTTCCTCTTAAAGGAGTACGTTGTCGTGTAAGACCGGAAGAAATCTCGGTTCAGGTTGAAACCAGTGCTGCCATAGATCCGCAGAGCGATTACGGCGATGAAGCAAGGAATATTGTGAATCGCATTTTTTCTGCCCATGGGTTCAGCGATTACCTGAAGACTGTGTCCATAGAACCATACCAGCGCGGTAGTGCTTTTCTGATAGACACCCTGGAAGTGAAGTGACCTGGACTTCCATGCGCTATAATTGGCAATTCAATAAACAGCGCCCGTAGCTCAGCTGGATAGAGTGTTGGCCTCCGAAGCCAAAGGTCGTGCGTTCGAATCGCACCGGGCGCGCCAGATTGATGGGGTCAGAAATTGACACTGACCCCATTATTCACCTTATTGATCGCATCGGGCATGCACACCTTATTGATAAATGGATGAATGGGGTCAGAGTCAATCCACCCCCTGCAAATTGTTAAGCACCCGTATTGCCGCGCAGGCGGCGCCATACCCGTTGTCGATGTTGACCACGGTAATGCCCGGGGCGCAACTGACCAGCAGAGAGCGCAGTGCGGTTTCGCCACCCTTGACCATGCCATAGCCCACAGAGGTCGGTACGGCAATGATGACCGATGGAATCAATCCTCCGAGTACGGTGGGTAGTGCGGCATCCATGCCGGCGATGCAGATAACCACCTGCTTTTCTCTCAGTTGCTCCAATCGGCTGGTGATCCGCCATAAACCGGCGACGCCTGCATCATCGATTTCAAGACAGCGATAGCCGTAGTAGGCCAGCGTACGGGAAGTTTCTCTGGCAACGGGTACATCGGAGCTGCCGCCGGTGACCACTGCCACCGGTTCGCCTTCTTTCATCCCGGCAGGCTGGCGGAATGCCGTCTGAGAAACAGGGTCGTATTCCAGCAGTCCGGGATGAGTCGAATCGACAAGGGTGAATTGATCTTCGCTGAGTTTGGTAAACAGCATCGGTTTGTGTTCTTCCCGAATTTTCTGACAGATCGAATCAAGCTGTGCAGCACTCTTGCCTTCGCAGAACACCGCTTCTGCCAGACCGGTCCGGTTTTCCCGTTCAAAATCCAGATTTATCTCCTGGTCATTCATCACTCACCTCAGGATGTCCATAAGCCTACTCTACTATTTCAGGATTCAATTTGCTTCAGGAAAGCATTGAAGCGTTCAATGCACCAATCGACCCTATGCGGCGCTGTGATGTAGCCGGTAAAGACGTGTTGCTGCTGGTCGCCGTCAAGGGTGACCGGTATCAGTTGTTTGAAATCCGCACCCCAGGCTTCATGAACGCGCACAGTAGCCATGGGATCAATGGTATCGTCATTCTTCATATACATGGTAGCCAGGGGGATTCGGCAGGACGGTAAATCGATTTTGTTCAACCAGTCTATGGTCTTCTGCATTTCAATGATTGCCAGGGTCGAATATCGATGCGTCCAGAATGTGGCTTCGAGTTCATTTGTGGGTTCACGGATGCGCTCCTGGCCGATAAATAAATGTATCCATTTGGGAGACCAGGGCCAGGTCAGGAGAAAATCCAGAGGATGTCTGATGCCAAAATTGGGTGACATGAACAGCATCGCGTGAATCCTCCCAGTGGTAAATTCCTGCTTTGCCAGCCAGACAGCCAGAGTCGCGCCGGTCGAGGTGCCGATAATAACGACTTTTTCGCCGAGCGCGGATGCAATATGCCAGGCGTCTGTGACACTCTGCAGCCAGTCTTCAGCACTGGCATCCATGCCGGGTTTGACTCCATGACCCGCGAGACGGCAATAGATGGCATTGGCATGGAAAGCCGATGCAAGACGTTCCGTCACCGGCGAAGTTTCATGCCTGGTTGCCGAAAAACCATGGATATAGAGAAAACTAAGGGGTGTCATCGAGGGATTTATTGAATCTGCCCAGATGATTTTGGCCTCGGTATCCGCAATCAGGTTACAGACTTTTGCTTCAGATTCTTTCAGCCAGTTGTCCAACTGCGGCAGGGAAAGACCTGATGGGACAGTTGTCTGTGGTGCTTCGGATTGCAGTTTTGGTCGAGGACCGGTAACAAACAGCAAAATCAGAAGGAAAATGACAAAAAGAATGCTTATCATGGGGTCAGATGTAGAATTTTTTTTATTTTTCTGTTATCTAAGTGCCGAATTTGTATTAGAATAACTGATTCTCGAATATTCCGCGCGTATTCGTATGCTGGCACTGGAGTAGTGATATAACAATGCGATTGCAAGCAATAAAGCTCGCAGGTTTCAAGTCCTTTGTAGATCCTACAACAGTCCCCTTCCCCGGTAATTTATGTGCTGTCGTTGGTCCCAATGGCTGTGGCAAATCCAATATCATTGATGCAGTGCGCTGGGTCATGGGTGAATCTTCCGCCAAAACCCTCCGGGGTGAGTCCATGTCGGATGTCATCTTCAATGGGTCGAATAGCAGAAAACCGGTTGGCCAGGCCAGCATAGAGTTGCAATTTGATAACACCGATGGCCGATTGACAGGTGAATATGCCCACTACAGCGAAATCTCCATCAGGCGCAAGGTTACCCGCGACGGTCAATCCAGTTATTTCCTGAATGGCCACAAGTGCCGTCGCAGGGATATTACAGATATTTTTCTTGGGACCGGACTGGGACCGCGCAGCTATTCAATCATTGAACAGGGGATGATCAGCCTGTTGATCGAGGCCAAACCGGAAGATCTCCGGATGTATCTTGAAGAAGCGGCGGGGATATCCAGGTACCGGGAACGACGCCGGGAAACCGGAAGGCGGATAGGCCATACGCGTCAGAATCTTGAGCGTCTGAATGATCTGCGTGCAGAAATCGACAGCCAATTACATCACCTCAAGAGTCAGGCGAAAGCCGCGGAACGTTACACCGGATTGCGTCGTGAGCAACGTACAATCAAAGCCCGTATCAAGGCATTGCGTTATCAGGCGATCGGTTCAGAAGCAGCGGAAAAGGAAGCCGGCATCAATAGTCTTATCGTTGAACAGGAATCGTATATTGCTGAGCAGAGGCGTATTGAAGCAGAAACGGAACAGCAGAGACAGGTGCTTGTGGACCTGACGGATGAAAGTAACGAAATACAGGGTCGGTTTTACAATATCGGTACGGAAATCGCCCGTATTGAAGACGGAATCCAATATCGGAAAGAAACAACAGAACAACAGCTTCAGGATTTGGAACAGATAGACGATTCCAGGACCAGAGTAGAAGCCAATCTTGAAGAAGATGAACATCTGGTATCGGAATTAACACGGGAACTTGCGGATGTAAGGCCAGGTTATCAGCGTATCCATGAACTGGAAGAGACCTCCGGGAGTCGTCTTGTTGAAGTGGAACGAGACGTACAAAGCTGGCAGCAGACCTGGGATGACTTTAATCACACGGCAGCGGAAGCAAGGAAGCAGGGGGAGGTACAGCAATCCAGAATAGAACATCTTGAACTGACCATTGAGCGGGCAACAAAACGTCTCAATTTCCTGAATGCAGAAATGGAGCAACTGCTGGAATTGACTGACGATGAAGAAATCCGCCCTCTGGAGGAATTGCAGACGGTGCAGGAAGAGCAGTTGGCCAGTAACCGGGACATTTCGGCATCGCTGCTGGAACAGATTGAACAACAGCGGGATGAAAACACCCGGTTAAGCGATCAACTGGACAGAAAACGTGCGGACCTGCAACGGATACTGGGTCGAAGGGAATCGCTGGAAACGTTGCAGAGAGAAGCGCTGGGCCTTCAGGAAGAGGCAGAAAAAAGCTGGTTGATCGATCATGGATTGACAGAAAACCCCCGTCTTGTCGAGAAGCTGAAGGTCGAGGATGACTGGGTACTGGCAATGGAAACGGTGTTGGGTGAAACATTACAGGCGGTCTGTGTGTCCAGTATTGATACTGTTGGTGCTCTTTTGGACACGGAAAAAGAAAATAACAAAGCGTCTGATCCTGCCGGGGAAGACCAATCCAGCCCACTGAAGACTCTATTGGATGATTTTTCACGTGGTTCCCTGAAGTTCATATCAGACGGGAAACCAGATGCCGCTGAAGCCGAAATCGGGCAGCTCGCTGCCAGGGTCAGCGGAGACATTGATGTTACCGGGTTACTGCACGGCATTCATACGGCAGATAGTCTGGCAGAGGCGCTGGCAATGCATGACACACTGGCAAAGGGAGAGTCGGTGGTCACCCGTGATGGTCTGTGGCTGGGGTCCAACTGGTTGTGCTATAGAAAAGAGACAGACACCGACGGCAGTGTTATCCGTCGACAAACAGAGCTGGATGAACTGGTTCAACAAATTGAGATTCTGCAGAATGAAACTGCCAGTCTATCTTTGCAACTTATAGCAAAAGTCTCAGACCTTGCGAAGACGGAAACCAGTTGGAATCAGCAACAGAACGGCTTGGCAGAGCAGCAAAAACTGATCTCGGAGACGCTGGCGCAGCTGACTGCCAAACAGATGCGGTCGGACCAGAGAAAGGCTGATATTAAACGTACCAGGAATGATCTCAAATCCTGTAAAGCCGGACTCAGCCAGGACGAAACTCTACTCAGTGCAGCCAGGACGCAATTGCAGCATGCATTGGATCAGATAGAGCATGATGAGCAAGAGAGGGCTGAACTATCGAGGCAGCACGATGATCTTCTGCAGGAATTGGATAAGGCACGTGCCAGGACAGAATCACATCGGGAATCTGTGCATGCGCTGGCAATGAGAATGCAGTCACTGGAATCACGGATTGATTCAGCGGAACAGGCGGTTTTCCGGCTGACTGAGCAACAGCAGGAACTCACTGAACGCGGGGACTCATTACAGTTATCCATCCGTGAAAATGAGGCGCCGCAGGCAAACCTGAGACTGGAACTGGAAGAGAATCTTGCCGAAAGACTGCAGGTGGAAAACGAGTTGGCAAATGTGCGGCAGAGCATTGAGACCATTGAGTCCGGTATCAGGGAACTGGAACGTCAACGTAGTGGAGTTGATTCACAGTTGGAACAGGTCCGAGACAGACTTGATAATGTTCAGCTTGTCCATAAGGAACTGGAAATTCGCCAAAGTACCATTCGTGAGCAGATGGATGAGGAAAAATCCAATCTGGAAGAAGTGATAGCCGGCATGCCCAAAGAAGCTGACGAGGAAGCGTTTGAGAATGATCTGAATAGCATCAGCAACCGAATTCATCGCATGGGACCGATTAATTTGGCAGCATTGGATGAATACAGTGTGCAGTCAGAAAGAAAACAGTATCTTGATGCCCAGAATGAAGACCTTGAGAAGGCATTGAGTACTCTGGAAAATGCGATCAGAAAGATCGACATGGAAACGCGTACACGCTTCAAAGTTACCTTTGATAATGTTAATGGCAAACTGCAGCAAATGTTCCCAAAGCTGTTTGGCGGTGGTCATGCATATCTGCAGATGACGGGTACAGACCTGCTGGATACCGGTGTAGAGATAATGGCAAGGCCGCCGGGGAAACGCAATTCGAGTATCCATATGCTGTCCGGCGGCGAAAAAGCACTTACCGCGATTGCCCTGGTATTTTCTATTTTTTCACTCAATCCGGCGCCATTTTGTATGTTGGATGAGGTTGATGCCCCGCTGGATGATGTGAATGTCGCCCGTTACTCTGATCTGGTCAGGGAAATGTCGAGGACCATACAGTTTATCTACATAACCCATAACAAGATCGCGATGGAAATGGGCGAACAATTAATGGGAGTAACAATGCAGGAACCTGGAGTATCAAGACTGGTTTCTGTTGACGTGGAAGAAGCTGTAGCGATGGCGGCGATGTGATGGTATCCGTGTAGTATTTGTTTATCTGTGACTGGACAGGAGATGTGAGGTGCTTGTGGAAATTGACTTGAGACTTTGGTTGATGATTTTGGGGCCAATATTCATTGGTGTAATTCTGTTACAGGGGTATTTGCGTGTACGGGATAAAAAAGGCGATGAGATCCAGTTGTCCCTGAATAATAATTACAAGTCCAGTCTGGGTGAAAATGAAGATTTTGATGAATTGTCATTGTTGAAAGCAGAACTGCCCAATGGCGGTGGCCGCATCGTGCCGCCACCGGAGCAGAGTTCACTGTCTCTGGATGTCCCCATGTTGGCAGAACCTGAAACTGTTCAGAAAGCAGCCAAACCCCGGAAACGGACTAGAAAGGCACGGGAAATTCCCATGTTGATGGAACTTGCTGATAATCAGAACATTGATGAATCACCGGTACAGACTTCACTATCGCTGGATTTACTCATGGAGGAATCTGTTGGTGAAAAACAAATTAGTCCTGCCGGGTCGGAACAGGAGGTTGATTCTGATTATACAATGACATCGGAGCCGGCAGGGGAAGCGTCATCGGACTTTAAGATAGTTCCCGAACTGAAACAGGAGGTTGATTCCAGCTTTACGATGCCCCCCGAACCGGAGCAGGATTCCAGGAGTCTGGCCCCTGGATTTACGATATCCTCTGAACCTGAGCAGGAGCCAGAACCCAGCTTTTCGATACCTTACGAACCGGAGCCCAGGCCCTGCTTTTAGCCGGATTCCAGATTTTCAATGCCTTCTGAACAGGAGCAGGAGTCAATCACCGGCTCTACGATATCCGCTGAGCCGGATTCGAGTTTTACAATGCATTCCAAACAGGATTCCAGCATTTCAATATCTTCCGAACCGGATACGGAAGTGCAGGTGTCAAGGAATGTGGATTATTCCATCAGCGAGAAGCTCGTTATCGTTTATGTCATGGCGAAACAGGGCATTTTTTCAGGTAAAAAATTACGGCAGGTCTTGCAAGACCATGACATGGTTTATGGAGATATGAAGATATTCCATCGAATGAGCAGGGAAGGACTCTCTGAGTTCAGTCTTTCCAGCGCTGTGGAACCTGGTTTCTTTGACATTGCCGGGATGGATAATATACAGACGCCGGGAGTAATAATGTTCCTGCGCGTACATGAGCTTGCAGACCCCATGAGTGTGTATGGTGAAATGATGAAAGTAGCCGTCGGCATTGCCAATAAACTGGATGGCATCGTACTCGATGAAGCCCGCAATTCGATGACTATGCAAACCATTGAATACTGCAATCAGAGCATTCGCGATTTTCAGTTTCGTCACTCTGCCTGAAAAACATGGTTGGTGAATCCGCTGACATCACTGCTGAACTTGAGCGGCTTCGTACTTTAGTCAATCATCATAACCACCAGTACCATGCTCTGGATGCACCGACAATTTCAGATGCTGAGTTTGATGCAATGTTTCGCGAACTCAAGACACTGGAAGAGCAGTACCCGGACCTGATTACAGACGATTCTCCCACGCAGAGAGTCGGCACGGAACCGTTATCGTCTTTCTCCCAGATTGTCCATGAGCTACCCATGCTGTCACTGGACAACGCCTTTGACGAAGATGACGTTCGGGACTTTGAACGTCGGGTTATGACCCGATTACAGACTGAGGATACTATTGAATTTGCCTGTGAACCCAAAATTGACGGTGTTGCTGTCAGTCTGCTTTATGAAGATGGCAAACTGGTGCGCGGTGCGACCCGCGGCGATGGCACAACAGGTGAGGATATCACCAGAAATGTGCGTACTATCAAGTCCATTCCGCTTGAGTTGATCGGGAAGGGTTATCCAGCGAGACTGGAAGTGAGGGGAGAAGTCTATTTTCCCCGGTCCGCCTTCGCCAGAATGAATGAGTTGGCGGCATCAAAAGGCGAGAGGGTTTTTGCAACCCCGCGTAATACTGCCGCTGGCAGTCTTCGCCAGCTGGACTCCAGAATGACGGCATCACGTGGACTTTCCATGTTTTGTTACAGCATCGGCCTGGTCGAGGGTGGTGATTTGCCAGAGAAGCACAGCCAGATACTTGAATGTCTTAAAACCTGGGGGATGCGCATCAATCCCCTGATTCAGGTGAAACCGGGCGCCAGAGGTTGTTCTGAATATTACATGGACATCCAGTCCCTTCGAGAGTCCCTGGATTATGACATTGACGGTGTGGTGTTCAAGGTAGACCGCTTGGACCAACAGCAATCTCTTGGCATGTTGACTCGAACGCCAAGATGGGCAATTGCCCACAAATTTGCGCCGGCAGAGGGTTGGACTGTGCTCAGGGATGTTGAATTTCAGGTCGGTCGTACAGGTGCGGTAACACCGGTAGCCAGGCTTGAACCTGTCAATATTGGCGGAGTCACCATCAGCAATGCATCGCTGCACAATATGGATGAGATTGCGCGGCTGGAGCTTCTTGTCGGTGACACGGTGTTGATTCAAAGAGCTGGCGATGTGATTCCCAAGATCATTTCTGTAGACCGTAAAAAGCGGCCGGATGATGCTCGTGAGATCAAATTGCCCGGTGAGTGTCCTGTCTGCGGGTCCGATATCAACAGGGTAGAAGGCGAAGTGATTTTCAGATGCAGTGCAGGCCTGGCTTGTTCTGCACAGCGCAAAGAGAGCATCTGGCATTTTTCGTCCCGATTGGCAATGGATATTGACGGGCTGGGTAAAAAACTCATTGACCAACTCGTGGAAGCATCGTTGGTTGAAAATCCCGCAGACCTGTATCAGTTGACAGAAGAACAATTACTGCCATTGGAACGCATGGCTCCAAAATCAGTTGACAATCTGCTGACCGCACTGGTGAACAGCAAGGAAACCACCCTGGAGAAGTTCATCTATGCTTTGGGAATTCAGGAAACAGGCGAATCCACTGCCCGTGGATTAGCGGCGCACTTTGGCGACCTGCCACCCTTGCGGGCTGCGACCCGGGAAGAACTTGAATTCATACCGGACATCGGTCCGATTGTCGCCGCGAAAATCTACAGTTTTCTGCATCAGGAAAGCAACAGTAAGGTCATTGATGACCTGATCGCCTGTGGTGTTCACTGGGAACCGGTTGCAACGGATCAACTTGCGAATAAACTCAACGGACAGACCTGGGTGCTTACCGGTACGCTGTCCACTCTGACCAGAAATGAAGCAAAGGCAAGGCTGCAATCTCTTGGCGCCAGGGTCTCAGGTTCGGTCTCTGCAAAAACAGACTGCGTTGTCGCTGGCTCTGCGGCTGGTTCCAAGCTGGTAAAAGCAGAGAAACTGGGTGTTGAAGTGATCGACGAAGACTCATTGATCTCACTGTTGGAACGGTATAATGCTTAGGTTGGCGGCGTGTTGGAGAACAAGAGGTGCCTTGATGCTTAAAACGATTTTGTATGCTTCTCTGCTGGTTATTTTAGTTGGCTGCGCATCCAAGCCGCCGCCCCGGCACCAGGATAATCTCTGCAGGCTTTTCGACGAGGAAAAAAGCTGGTACAAGAAGGCCAGACGTTCCGCCCGGCGGTGGAAAATAGAGATTCCTGTCCTGATGGCATTCACGCATCAGGAATCCTCATTCAGAAGTAAAGCAAGACCTCCCCGCAAGAAGATACTCTGGATCATACCAGGTCCCCGGCCTGCCACTGCCTTTGGATTTGCCCAGGCGACAGACGACACCTGGAAAATGTACAAGAGGTCCACCGGCAACCGGGGCGCCGACAGGGATGACTTCCAGGATGCCATGGACTTTATCGGCTGGTATAACGACCTGAGCCACCGCACCAACGGTATCAAAAAAACTGATACCTACAACCTTTATCTTGCATACCATGAGGGTCATGGAGGATTTAAAAGACGTACCTACAGGAATAAGCAGTGGCTGAAGAATGTCGCTCGAAAAGTCTCTGCCAGGGCGGATATGTATGCAAGTCAACTGGCTACCTGCGAAGATAAACTGGATCGTGGATTTCTCCGGAGCATCCTGCGCCTTTAGGATAGAAACTGACAGGTGCTGACGGACATATTACAGTTCACAGGACATAAACCACCGGGCATTACGGAGCGTATCACGATTTTTCAGGTTTATTTCTGCCTTCCGTAACCGTGTTCCTCACGATTTTTCCGGGAAAACGCTATCAGGCGGAATCAATTGGAAGCTGGTAAGATGCCAGTTGCCATGCATAACTGTCGATAGCCAGTGCTGACTGAAGAACTCAAGGATGCCATACAGCAGGCCTATAGTAGACTGCTGAATTCCCGTGGATTCAAAGCACGCCAATGTCAGAAACTGATGATTGCCGATATTGCCCGGGTACTTGGCGATATTGCAATCAATGAAGAAGGCGATCGCGAACCCGGACCCAATACCTGCGTCATTGAAGCCGGAACCGGCACTGGCAAGACTATCGCCTATATTCTTGCTGGTCTGCCGCTTGCGAAGGCACACGACAAGACTCTGATTATTTCAACCGCGACAGTAGCCCTGCAGGAACAGATCATGTATCTGGACCTGCCGGATATTCGCAGGCATGCTGATCTGAATGTGACCTTCGCGCTGGCGAAAGGTCGGCGGCGCTACCTCTGTCTGTCACGTTTAGAGATGGTTTTACAGCAGTCAGATAATAAAACCATGGCTTTCTTTGATGATGAAATTCAGGGTGACCTGGATCAGCAACTGTATCGGCAGATGCAGGACCTTCTGAACCGGGGGGGATGGAATGGTGACCGCGATGACTGGCCCGACGAAATTCCGGATCAGACCTGGGCTTCCATCAGTACAGACCATATACGCTGTACCGGACGCCGGTGTTCCCACTACGCCAACTGTATTTTCTATCGCGCCAGGGAACAGATTCATCGCGTGGATTGCATCATCACCAATCATGATCTGGTTCTGACTGATCTGATAATGGGAGGAGGTGTCGTCCTGCCGGCGCCTGAGGATGCAATTTATATCTTTGACGAAGGACATCACCTTCCCGACAAGGCAACCAGCCATTTTTCAGAAGCCCTTTCAGTACGGTCTACCCAACTATGGTTGCAGCAGATAACGCCGACGTTACAGATGATTAACGCTGAGTTTGAAGGTTTGATATCGGATCAGGAGAGGAATCAGGTTGAAATACGGGTAACAGATCTCGTCAGCAGCCTGGAGACAACAATGACGCTGGCAACGTCCCTGAAGGCCACCACCAGTTCAAGGGACAGGGAAACAACCTGCCGTTTTCCAATGGGAGTCGTCCCTGAGGCATTGAAGGAACACGCGCTGGGTCTGGAACGCCAGTTTACAGATTGCCACGGGATTATTTCAGATCTTGAAGGAAGGTTGCAAAACCATCTGGAAATGACGGACTCCTCAAGGGAAGAGAACATTGAGCAGTGCCTGCCTGTTGTCTCCGGCATGAAGGAAAGACTGGCATCCGCAATAAGGGTATGGTCCCTGTATCGGAATTCTGATTTGGAGAGTCCTCAACCCTATGCCCGCTGGATGGAATTCGTATCGGAAGATGCCACAACCGGTAATCAATCCGAGGTGCAGATTCACGCCAGCCCGATTTCCGTCAGCGATAAGCTTCAGGATTTCCTCTGGTCACGATGTTTTGGCGTTGTCGTGACTTCAGCTACCCTGTCGGTGGCAGGTGATTTTTCACGTTTCCAGACACGATCGGGTATCGACGGGGAGAACCGGTTCACAACCTTGCCGAGTCCATTTAATTTTCAGAAACAGGGGCTTTTGAGAATCCCGTCAATGGACGCGGACCCTGGTGATCCGGAATCTCATACTCAGGCTGTGACTATGCTGCTTCCACAATTTCTTGAGGAAGAAATTTCTGCGCTGGTGTTATTCACCAGTTGGCGCCAGATGCTTGAAGTTGCAAAAGGACTGGACAATTCGTTTTCAGAAAGAGTATTGCGACAGGGTTTATTAACGCGCTCGGAAATCATCAGGGTTCACCGTGAACGTATTGATGCTGGTCAGAAGAGCTGCATTTTTGGACTATCCAGTTTCGCAGAAGGGATAGACCTTCCTGGTCATTATTGTGAACATGTGGTCATCAGCAAGATTCCGTTCTCGGTGCCCAATGATCCGGTTGGTGCAACCATGGAGGAATGGATTAAAGCCCGGGGAGGCAATGCATTTCAGGAAATCATGATCCCCGATGCAGCCCTGAGAATGGTTCAGGCATGTGGCCGATTGTTGCGAACGGAAACGGACACTGGCACAGTGACCATTCTTGATCGTCGGCTGGTGACACGGCATTACGGGAACTTACTGCAGCGGGCATTGCCGCCGTTCAGAAAGGAAATCGGAGCGTAGTTGCCTGTTACCTTGGAGGCTGTCCGAGAACTGCGACCGTAGCGAGGGCGAGACTGATTGAGTCATATTTTTTGGTTATTTGAGGCAAATAAGCGGAAAATATGGCCAATCAGGCTTGTCCGCAGTAGGTCAGTCTGTTCTCGGACAGCCTCCTTGATAGTCATGGGAGTCTGGTCTGTCCTGTTCAGGAAAGTTATTTCTGACAGGCGCCCACTGGTCAACCAGGGAGTTGGAGATGCAGCCGGGTTCGGAAGCATTGCAAATAAAATCAGCCTGTTTGCCGGCTTTCAGCAAGCTGGCTGCTGCTGCAGGAGTTGCCCGGGAAAATATTCCGGAATACTACGATGCTGTGTTTACTATAGCCCTCGCCATCGTTGAAAAATATGAATCTGGAATGATGACGGTTGGGATCAGCGGTGCCCAGGGGAGCGGTAAATCATCAATTTCCAGGATGCTGCAAAGCGTTTTGGAAGATGCGTTTTCCATGTCTGCAGGAATTCTCTCTATCGATGATTTCTACCTCACCAGGGAGGAACGGCTTTTCCTGGGGAGGGATGTACACCCGATGCTGGCCGTAAGGGGAGTGCCCGGAACCCACGACATGAGTCTGTTATGGCGGACCATCAGTCAACTGAAGGCCGGACTTGACTGCACTGTACCCATCTTCAGTAAAGGCAATGATGATCGTCTGCCGGATGTTCGCCGGGTGAATCCGACATCAGTACTGATCCTTGAGGGTTGGTGCTGGGGAGCTGATGCCAGTAACGATGAAGATCTGTTGACACCGGTCAACAAGCTGGAAGCTGATCAGGACCTGGATCTGGTTTGGCGGCGTTATGTCAATCAGGCTTTGACCTCTCCCGCTTACCGGCAATGTTTCAGCAACGATCTCCAGATATTCCTTGCGGTGCCCGACATGGAGTCTGTATTCAACTGGCGTTTGCAGCAGGAGCAACAGATCGATACCGGTAAACGGGTGATGAATGCGGCCCAAGTCAGGAATTTCATCATGTATTACCAGCGAATAACTGAACACATGTTGAAACAACAGCCGGCTAAGGCGGATTTTACGCTGCGACTACGCCATGACCACGGGATTGGTAAAGTCCTGATCAATCAACGGCTGATGTGATGTTCAGTCTGTATTCAGCAAGTACCGCCTAGACTTTTGTCTGGTTCCGGGGGAACGGGGAAGTCAACGAAACCTTCCTGCAAAAAATCTGCGACGGTTGATTACTGCACAGACCGAAACCTTGGTGTTATTATAGCGTAGTGTTCATATCAAGGTATCTTATGGTGAACCTGATGCGCCTGATAGTCATGTTAATCCTGTCACTGCAAGCAATGGCAGAGTCGCGCAACGTGCTGCATGGACTTCCTGTCGTGGAAGACCGGAAATCGTCACCTTTGGATAAATTTGTTGCCAGTAGTCGAACCCCGGTTATAAAACAAAACAAGGTGGCGTCTCTGGTCAGGAAACAACACGGCAACAGCAGAATCCTGAACATCGTACTCACAGAACGTGCTGGTTTGCCGGTGTACAAGGTCAAGACCCTCTCCAACGATGGTGTCCTCAAGCATGTCTATGTCGACGGCAGGAGTGGCGAAGTATTTGACTAGCAACTGGCCCGTAATATCCCAGGAGGCTGCCCGAGAACTGCGGCCGTAGCGAGGGCGAGCCTGATTGAGTCATATTTTTTGGTTATTTGAGGCAAATATTGTACATATTAAACGAAAATAAGCGGAAAATATGGCCAATCAGGCTTGTCCGCAGTAGGTCAGTCTGTTCTCGGACAGCCTCCCAGGTCGGCTTATGAAGGGACGACTCCTCTTGCTCTTATAAAGTGAATTTTCAGGTCGGCTTATGAAGGGACATCACCTTTTGCTCGTAGAAGACGAAGACAAACTTCGTGAGCAGCTTATTGAACTGCTGGAAAGGCACGGCTATACAGTGGATGCCAGTGCCGATGGTGTGGAAGGCTTATATATTGGTGGCAAGTACCATTACGATGTTGCTGTCATAGACCTGGGGTTGCCCAGAATGTCTGGCATGGAGGTGATTGAAAAATTGCGGATGGAAGGCAAGGATTACCCGATACTGATTTTGACGGCCAGAGGAGACTGGCAGGATAAAGTCTATGGTCTTGAGGCCGGCGCCGATGACTATCTGGTCAAACCATTTCATGTTCGGGAACTTCTGGCACGATTGGAAGCGTTAATACGCAGGGCATCGGGCCATTTCAAACCGGAATTGGCATACGGCCCACTGAAACTCGACAGCAAAAGCAAGCGGGTACGTGTGGCGGACCGTAAAGTTGATTTGACTGCATACGAATTCAACCTGTTGGAATACCTGATGCTGCATCCTGGAGATGTGGTTTCCAAAACAGACCTGACCAGTCACCTTTATGAGCAGGACTTTGAGCGTGACAGCAATGTAATCGAAGTTTTTATGGGGCGGCTGCGCAGGAAAATCGATCCTGGCAACCAACTCAAACCTATTGAAACAGTCCGGGGCCAGGGCTATCGATTTTCCCTGGAAAACTGATCTGACCAGTATGGGTAAAACCCGTAGTCTGAGGGTCAGGTTATTACTGGCGGCCACACTGGTTCTTTTCGTGTTTCTGGGAATGATGGGGCTGTTACTCGATGGTGCGTTCCGTCGCAGTGCAGAGCAGTCAGTTCAGGAACGGTTGCTGCTGCATGTCTATGGTCTCCTCGCAGCGAGCGATGAACGTGACGGTGCATTGATAATGTCGGAGGAAATTCAGGAACCCCGGTTCAATCGACTCGGGACAGGATTGTACGGCATTGTGCTTGATGCTGATGGCACTGAACTCTGGCGTAGTCCATCTGCCGTTGATCTGGACATTGATGTGGCTGATCTGATGCTTATGTCACGCGATTTCACCGCGGGTACCGGATACTTTGACAGATTACATGATGCCCGGCAGCAGTTGCTGTTTTATTTCGGTTACCGGGTTCTGTGGCAGGGAACTGATGCGAGTCACACGGCCTATACCTACCTGGTTCTGGAAGACTCAGGCCCCTATGAAAGTGAAGTCAGCGCGTTCAGAAACAGTTTGTGGGGTTGGTTGCTGACTGTGTCCCTGGCATTGATCGTGGTCCAGGCGGCGATTATGAATTGGGGATTGATGCCGCTTCGGAAGTTGGAGAATGATCTTAAAGCGATTGAAGACGGACGTCAGGATCATCTGGAAGGGGATTACCCTCTGGAAATTGATGGCGTTGCCAGAAACCTCAACCTGCTGTTGTCCAATGAACGGCAACAGCGGGAGAAATACAGAACAACCCTGACCGATCTTGCGCACAGTCTGAAAACGCCAATGGCGATTATCAAGGCAGCAACGTTAAAGAATCCAGCCACCGAACCGCATGACGATAAAGTGAAGATACTGGATGAACAGGTAACGCGGATGGATGAAATCATTTCCTGGCAGTTGGAACATGCCGTAACCCGGCCATCAAAACTGATCCGTAAAGCCATTGATGTCAGTCCTGTAGCAGAGCGTCTGGTTGCAGCCATGCAGAAAGTCTATGCGGAAAAAGGTATCGAAATAATATCGAAAGTCGCGAATACAGGATTTTTTGGTGATGAGCGTGACTTTATGGAACTGCTGGGAAATGTTCTGGATAACGCCTGTAAATACAGTAATGGACTGGTGTCCATGACGATAGAACAGAAACTGCCGTTGGCCGGAATTGCCGGTAATCTTGTTGTTACCATCGAAGACAATGGTACCGGGATCCTGGAATCGAACAGACAATCTGTGCTGGAGCGGGGGGCGCGTCTGGATTCCAGGGAATCGGGTCAGGGTATAGGACTGTCTGTGGTCGCCGAGATAGTCGACAGATATGGCGGCAGTATCAAAATTGATGACTCAGAACTCGGTGGTGCAAAGATTACGATTCGACTGCCCTGAAAACTGTCTTTGACGCTCACTTACAGACTGTTATGGGTGCCGTCGCACAAAGGTTTGTTGCCACTGTTCTTGCATCCACAGAAATAAAGGGTAGTTGACTCCGCCGCATCGAATTTAATGGGCAGAAATTCGGTTACCTGGTGTGAACCGTCGCAGAAAGGCTGGTTCTGGCTCCTGCCACATGCACACCAGAAGTAGGATTTGCCTGCTTCCACATCAACGGCAAATGGTGACTTTTGGGCTATGACTGGTTCAGACATATTAGATACTCCGGGTTATCCAGTTTGTGTTTGAGGTGATGTGGGGTCCTGTCCAGACCATGGCTTTGGTGTCAACATGCCTTCAATCCGTGCTACTCGCTCAGTGATGTGACCCAGGTCCATACGGATTTCCTGCCGGAGCTGGTCCATTTCCTGCCGGAGCTGGTTAATATCGTCCCTGACTTCCTGCCGGAGCTGGTCCATTTCCAGCCGGAACTGGTTAATATCGTTCCTGACATCCAGCCGGAGACTACGGCTCGTCTGGTAGATGAGAGCACAAAGGCCAATGCCGACGGTAAGGATTGCGATCAGTTCAGGAGACATGAACTGACTGTATCACGTTACTTTTGCTGATGCATGTACGTAAATCGCCCGGTTTGATGTGTTCTTTCTCCCTCTTTTAAACCAATGCAACAGATGATTGAATTTGATCACGGTTCAGGGCTAAATGCCAGTTCAATCACTGACACGGAAAAAGACTGATGTCCGATATACCCGATTGGTTCTGGCATGCCGTAGAGACAGAATCAGAGTCCGGTTCTGTGGAGGTTGACGATGCGGATATCCAATACCGTTACTGGAGTGGCCCCGGTAAACCAGGGCTGTTGTTCGTGCATGGTCATAATGCACATTCCCACTGGTGGGATTTCATCGCTCCTCGATACTGTGAAGATTATCAGACCGTAGCCCTGGACCTTTCCGGCATGGGAGACAGCGACCATCGTGATGAATACAGTGCAGATACCTTTGCAAATGAGATCGTATCCGTGGCGGATGCCAATTCAATGCCGGACAATACCATCATTGTTGCGCACAGTTTTGGTGGCATGATGGCTTTGCGTGCGTTGGCATCCAACACCGGCAGATTCCAGGGGCTTGTTCTCCTGGATTCCGGTGTCAAAGCAAAAGAAGATGAGAAACCAAAAGAAGTGGAGCGCTGGGCCAGACCCAAGGTTTACCCAAGCCGGGAAATCGCCCTGTCCCGATTTCGTCTGCAACCTCCGCAGCAATGCGAAAATAAATACCTGGTTCAGTATATTGCCCGACATTCAGTCGAGTATGTTGACGATGGTTATGTCTGGAAATTTGACGCAGAGTTGAATGCCCGCATGAATCCTGCTGGAGACACGGCTGAGGACCTGAAGTCGCTCAATTGCCGTGCAGCCCTGATCTACGGTGAGAATAGTGAATCATTCAGCGCGAGGAGTGCGGCCCACATGAAAACACTGTTACCTTCTCTGGATGTATACGAACTGGCAGATGCCCAACATCATCTGTTTCTGGACCAGCCGCTGGCTTTTATGGATCAACTGACCGCAATTATCAGTTCCTGGTAACGCGGTCAGTTATCACGGGTCAGCAGGATTCGAAGAGTCCCGCTGCGCCCATGCCGCCACCGACACACATGCTGACGATGCCGTATCTGGCTTCGCGACGTTTCAACTCGCGCATGATATGTCCTGTCAAACGTGAACCGGTCATACCGAACGGATGTCCGATGGAGATGGAGCCGCCATTGACGTTGTACTTCTCCGGATCGATCTCCAGCCTGTCCCGACAGTATACGCACTGGGAAGCGAAGGCTTCGTTCAACTCGACCAGGTCGATATCGTCCATGGAAAGTCCTGTATTTTGCAGCAACTTGGGAATGGCAAATACCGGACCGATTCCCATTTCATCCGGCTCACAACCGGCGACAAACCAGCCGCGGAAATAGGCTTTGGGCTCTAATCCAAGCTGAACCGCGCGTTCTTCACTCATCACCAGTGTCATGGAAGCACCGTCGGACAACTGGGATGCGTTGCCTGCGGTAACCGTACCATTCTCCTCAAATGCCGGTGGCAGTTTGGCCAGTCCTTCAATTGTGGTTTCAGGACGATTGCACTCATCGCCGGCACAAACACCGTCGACGACTTCAGTTTCCTTTGTTTCCTTGTTGATAACCTTGTTCCACTTGACCTTCATCGGAACGATCTCGTCACTGAACAGCCCGGCTTGCTGCGCGGCAGCGGTTCGTTTCTGGCTTTCATAGGCAAATTCATCCTGGTACTCCCGGGATACGTTGTACCGGCGAGCCACAACTTCTGCTGTATTACCCATGGCCATGAAAATGTCTGGTGAAATATCCCGGATAGTTGGATGTCCCTGGGTTTTGCCAGGAGTACCTCGCGCACCCGCTGAGATAGACTCAACGCCACCGGCAATCATGATGTCAGAACATCCGCTTGCAATCTGGTTTGCGGCAAAGGCTATGGAATTCAAGCCTGATGAGCATGCACGGCTGATGGTTGAACCCGCCGTGGTGATTGGCAGCCTTGACAGTACAACTGCCAGACGGGCCAGGTTGCCACCTTGTTCTCCGGTTTGATTGGCACAACCAACGATCACATCCTCTACTTCAGCAGGATCAATTTCGGAATTTCGGTCGAGCAGTGTATTGATACAATGCGCAACCAGATCGTCCGGTCGAGTTAAGTTAAACGTTCCACGGTGGGACTTGGCGAGTCCCGTTCTTACACTGTCAACAACCACAACGTTGCGCATTGATTTCTCCGTTAAAATCTAAAATTCTGTCAATGGGCTGGTATTGTGCCCTTTTTATAGTTGTAGATGCAAGTGCCTGTGCCTGCAGGAGACCGGTTAGAGCCATGACTCAGAGTGCTGCTTCACTGTCTCTGAGGTAGGCCACACTCTCCTTAAGTCCTCCAGGTCGATTTCTCGCCAGCCACAAGTCCTGATGTCGATCGATGATCCTGGAGATATCCCGTTTCAGACCGGGTATATCATCGTGATAACCACGAACCAAAGTGAGGCGTTGCAAGCCGTGAATGGCCATATCCGTGGCGTTGGCAAGCTCGTCAGTGGACTGGTTGCCGGTCAGTGGTTCGAGTTCTTCCCGGATTTCGGTGAATCGATTCAGGCAGGCCAGGACCTGGTCTTTCGGGATGGCACTGATCTCAGGGGGTTCCTGCTGCATGTCCCAGAACAGCAGGCGATTGAATATCGTACCGTTGCGCAGGGTAGACGGCGCGAGGTCGGGTACCCGTCCCATTGCCGGAATGATGGCTGCAATTTCTCCCGATTCCATGTGGCACAGTGCATCTTCGATATCCACTGATGCTGCCGCATCGTGATGCCAGGCATGGCAGGCGCCAGTGACAAAGCCGGGGTAGCTGATGGGCAGATACTGGTGATGTCCATGGTCTCCCCAGTCGGTAATCAGATAGCCATCGGCGCCATGGGCCAGGCCATGACTTGCGGCATTGTCCAGGTTGCCCATGGCGTTGCCTGTTCGTCCGGTCAGGGAGTTCCAGCTTGAGGTGCCCGGACAGACGTAAAACGGTATTTTGCAGTCAGCAATCTGACGGCATTCTTTGTCGAAATCATGGTTTGCTTCATAACCCCAGTCGAGGGCAATCAGGTCGCTGGAAAGAGAGGAGAGGGATTCCGGATGCTGCAACACGATATCACTCCAGAACATCATTCGTCTGTCATGTTGACTGACCAGATTCTGTATTTTCGACATGAACGACAGGTAAACCCTGTCTGTTCCTTCCCGACGACACATGTCCGCACTCCAGCCATGGCCGAGTTCCCAGGGCTCATCACCTCCAATGTTAAAGTAAGGGCTGTCGAATAGTGGCAGGTATTCGCTGTACAGTTCACGCAGCAGGTTCAGACTGTGCCCGTTGGGTTTTAATGTGCTGCCATGCGTCATGCGGACCCCGGACAGGGGATGTGTGAAGCCATCGGGGCATTCCGCATAGGACCGGTAGTCCTCATGGCGCAGCCAGCGTTCAAAATGCCCGAACGAATTAAGGTTTGGCACAAGATCGATAAATCGTGACCGGCAGTACTGCTTAATCTGCAGTATTTCTTCGGCGGTGAAAGGCGAAGCGTGTTCCCAGACGGGACGATGATTGGCAAAGGCAAAAGTGTGTTCGATGTAGAGATGTAACTGATTCAGTTTCAACCGGGCAAACCGGTCAATCATGCTGAACAGGGTTTCCAGGGTTGGTACTTTGCATCGGCTCACATCAAGCATTATCCCCCGATGACGAAAGTCAGGTTCATCCCTGATGTGCAGGGCGGTCAGAGTTGTCTGTTTGTTATTCCTGACACTCTGTTCAAGAATTTGTTGCAGCGAGCACAACCCATAGAAGATACCTGCATCATCCGGCGCCGAGAGCGAGATGCCATTTTCACTTACGATCAGTTCATAGGATTCCGGAGTGCCCGGCTTGCGCCGGATGTCGATCAGCAACTGTTCAGCTGCGGGATTTTCAACGGTCAATTGCAGCTCATGTTGTTTGCAGAACCGTAACAGAGCCTCTTCCAGCGCCTCGGAAGGCGAGTAAGACAAGCTGATTCTGTTGCCCGCAAGTCTCAGGTCTCGTCCGTGGAGTCGCATCTGTTTGGGATGCGGGTAGATTACAGGTTTCATGTGTATCAGGGTTCGAATTCCAATAAAATTTAACGAACAAAAAGCACTTCAGGGGCATAATAGCATCATTGTCACTACCCTGACGGAGTCCCATGACAGACTATATTCTTGCAATTGACCAGGGTACAACCAGTACCAGGGCGATTCTGTTTAACCGGCAGAGCGACATAGTGGGTATCGCACAGCAGGAGATAACACAGTATTTCCCAGCGGATGGGTGGGTGGAACATGACGCACAGGAGATATGGCAATCCACACTGGATACGGTCAATGCGGTATTGTCCAAAACGGGGACCGGCGCGGCATCAGTAGCCGCAGTGGGCATAACCAATCAGCGGGAAACCACCATCGTTTGGGACAAAAATACCGGTGAACCGATTCACCGTGCGATCGTGTGGCAGGACAGACGCACATCGGACTATTGTGCGGCGTTAAAGGCAGAAGGTTTCGAGCAGACTGTGACCGACAGTACAGGCTTGCTGCTGGACCCTTATTTCTCTGCTACCAAGGTGAAGTGGCTGCTGGACAATGTGCCGGGCGCCAGAGCGAGCGCAGACCGGGGTGATTTACTATTTGGCACGGTTGACAGTTATCTGCTGTGGCGGCTTACCGGTGATCGGGTCCACAGGACAGATGCCACCAATGCTTCCAGAACCCTGTTGTTTGACATCCACAGGCAGGAGTGGGATACCGGGTTGCTGAACAGGTTTGGGATACCGGAGACAATGCTGCCGGAGGTTTGTGATTGCAGTGCCGATTTTGGAATCACGTCACTGTTTGGCGCCGACATTCCCGTTACCGGTATCGCGGGGGATCAGCAGGCCGCCATGGTTGGGCAGTGCTGTTTCGAGAAAGGCATGTTGAAGAGCACCTGTGGCACCGGTTGTTTTGTGATACTCAATACCGGGGAAGTTCCTCTGGCATCCCGGAACAAGCTGTTGACAACGGTTGGTTACCGCCTCAATGGCAGAGTGACCTACGGGCTTGAAGGGAGCATATTCGTTGCCGGCGCGGCAGTGCAGTGGTTGCGGGACAATTTGCGTTTGATTAAGGATGCATCGGAAACGGAGTCAATTGCCAGGGCTAATCCGGATGCCCACGGTGTTTATCTGGTACCTGCTTTTACCGGCCTGGGTGCGCCCTGGTGGGACGCCGATGCCCGGGGCGCAATCCTGGGTCTTACCCGGAACAGCAGTCTTGAGGATGTGGTCACAGCAACCCTGCAATCCGTTTGCTTCCAGACTCGCGATCTGCTGCGTGCGATGATGGATGACGGCGCGGAACCCGGGGTAATTCGTGTCGATGGCGGCATGGCGGCAAATGACTGGGTGATACAACATCTGGCCGATATCGTACAGTTACCAGTGGACCGTCCCAGGATCATAGAAACAACGGCACTCGGAGCGGCTTATCTGGCAGGTCTGGGTGTTGGTTTTTTTTCTTCACTGGAGGATGTGAAAAACTGCTGGCAGCTTGAACGGCAATTTACGCCGTCCATGGATGCCAATAGCAGCGACAGTCTGTACAGGGGCTGGTCAGATGCTGTCGCCCGTGTGCTGACCTAGGAGGCTGTCCGAGAACAGACTGACCTACTGCGGACAAGCCTGATTGGCCATATTTTCCGCTTATTTTCGTTTAATATGTACAATATTTGCCTCAAATAACCAAAAAATATGACAAGCCTCAATCGAGTCTCCGGCCTGTTTGCTCGCTACGCGTCGCAGTTCTCGGAACAGCCTCCTTTTTGGCCCGCTGAAAAATCTCTTTCACCAGGGATATTACACCATCGCAAATCTGGTCTGCCTCTTCATCAGTAATAGTGAGCGGTGGCAGCAGCCTGATGACATTGTCTACGGCAACGTTAATCAAGAGTCCCCGATCCTGAGCTTTCTGTACCACTTCGGTGCAGGGCGAGTCCATCTCTATCCCGATCATCAGACCTTTGCCGCGGATTTCCCTGACGTTGTTTAAATTACCCAGATGCTGTTTGAATTTGTTCACCATGCGTAAACCCAGTTCGGCGGCTCGTTCAGGAAGATTCCTGGTGGTGATCTCATTAACCACGGCGATTGCCGCGGCGCAGACGAGCGGGGTACCACCAAAAGTGGAACCATGGTTGCCGGGCTTCAATGTCTCACCCGCAATACCTCTGGCTAGACATACCCCAATGGGAATTCCGTTAGCCAGTCCCTTTGCCGTGGTGACGACGTCGGGGAGAATGTCTGCCTGCTGGTAGCAGAAATAGGTGCCGGTACGACCATTGCCGGATTGAACCTCGTCGATGATCAGCAACCATTTGTTGTCGTCGCACAGTTTTCTTAACTGCGGTAGATAATCATCGTCAGGAATCTGGATTCCGCCTTCTCCCAGAACGGGTTCGACCATGACGGCCACAATGTTGCTGTTGTGTTCGCCGGTTTGCCGGACAGTCTCGATATCGTTAAAGGGAACCCTGGCAAATCCATTTACCAGAGGTTCAAAACCAGCATGAACTTTTCGATTGCCGGTAGCGGTTAAAGTCGCCAGGGTACGACCGTGGAAAGAGTTATCCGCAACAATAATCGTTGGGTTGTCGATGCCGCGATTATTGCCATAGAGTCTGGCAATCTTGATGGCGCATTCATTGGCTTCTGCACCGGAATTGGCGAAAAACATGTTGTCCATGCCTGAGACCCCGGCCAGCATCGACGCCAGTTCTTCCTGTTTCGGAATGTGATAAAGATTGGAGGTATGAATCAGACAAGTGGACTGTTCTGCCAGGGCATTTGCAACTACCGGATTGGCGTGCCCAAGAGAGATGACACCGATGCCGCCCAAGGCGTCCAGATACCGGTTGCCCTTGTCATCAATCAACCACGCGCCTTCACCCCGTACAAATGCAATGTCCATTCGACCATAGGTATACATGACAGGATCGGTCATGATCTGGTACCTCGCAGAAAAGAAAGCGATGATAAACCAGATTGAAGAAACTCTAAAGACGAAAATGACGTGTGATGATCAGACCAGGCAAATTGAAGGAACTCTGAAGACGAAAGTCGCGTGAGATGACTGGATTGAGCAATTTATGTGTAAACAGGGTAAACTTGACTATCATTTTACACGAGCAGGATTATGGAAATATTAGAAGTTATCAAAGAGCAGGTGGAGAGTAATCCCATACTGCTTTATATGAAGGGTTCACCGGATCAGCCGCAGTGCGGATTCTCGGCACAGGCATCACAGGCACTGATGGCGTGTGGCGGGCGGTTTGCCTATATCGACATTCTTGCCAATCCAGAAATCAGATCAAACCTGCCACAGTATTCGGACTGGCCGACATTCCCGCAACTGTTCATCAATGGTGAACTGGTTGGTGGCTGTGACATTATTACTGAAATGTACCAGAGTGGAGAATTACAAGGTATGGTGAAGGATGCAGTCGAGACATGATGGAGTGTTTCATGGACAGCAGGAACTGGTATACTCGCACGCCTGCTTTAACCCACATAACAGACTACAGGAGATGTCAATATGGCCCTGAAAGACAGCAAAACTGAACAAAATCTCAAGGATGCATTCGCCGGTGAATCGCAGGCAAATCGTCGTTATCTCTATTTCGCGGCAAAAGCTGACGTAGAAGGATACAACGACGTTTCTGCCGTATTCAGATCAACGGCGGAAGGCGAGACAGGCCATGCACACGGGCATCTGGAATACCTGGAAGAAACAGGGGACCCGGCTACCGGACTGCCAATCGGCGGCACATCTGAAAATCTTGCTGCAGCGATTGCCGGTGAAACTTACGAATACACTGATATGTATCCAGGGATGGCAAAAACAGCCCGGGACGAAGGTTTTGATGAGATTGCCGACTGGTTGGAAACGCTGGCCAAGGCGGAAAGATCTCATGCCAACAGATTTCAGAAAGCACTCGACAATCTGGACGAATAATAATGGGTTATGAAACCTGCTTTTTCATGTGAAGAAGTCAGGTTTCTGCAACTGACTCCAGCTTTTTCCACCGATTGACGATATGACAGAATACCTCAGCTGTCTTGTCACAGTCGTAGTTGGCGCTGTGGGCTTCTTTCTCGTTGAATTCGATACCGGCGCCGGCGCAGGCCCGCGCCAGTACGGTTTGGCCAAATACCAGTCCACTGAGTGAAACTGTGTCCAGGGTAGAGAATGGATGAAATGGATTTCGCTTGATGTTGTTGCGCGTTGCCGCGGCATTGATAAAACCCAGATCAAAAGATGCGTTGTGTGCGACCAGTATCGCTCTATTGCAACCGGTTCGACGAATTTCGGTCCGAATTTTCCGAAAGGTCTCAGTTAAGGCTTCCTTTTCCGGTACTGCGCCCCGTAATGGATTGAGCGGGTCTATGCCGGTAAACTCCAGTGAAGACTGTTCAATATTGGCGTTGGCAAAGGGTTCCACGTTGTAGAACAGATGTTCCCCCGGTTGTAATCTTCCTGCATCGTCCATGGTGATAATGACCGCGGCAAGCTCCAGCAACGCATCGGTTGAGGGATTGAATCCTCCGGTTTCCAGATCAATGACCACTGGCAGATAGCCGCGAAAGCGTCCGGCAATAGGCGATTTTTCTTTCAACTTTCTGGTTTCAGTATTCATTTTGCCGTGACAGTCCAGGCGATTGCTTCACCGGCGCGCACGGGAATCATTTCTTCGTCGCCAAAAGAAGAAGTCAAGGGAACCTGCCAGCTTTGTTCATGAAGTGTGATCTGATCATTATTCGGGGATAGCCCATAGAATTCTGCGCCAGATTGACTGGCAAATCCTTCGAGTTTGTCCAGCGCATCGGCGTGGTCAAAAACTTCCGCATACAGTTCGAGTGCTGCATGTGCAGTATACGACCCGGCGGCGCACCCACAGGCATTCTCCTTATCCGACCGGGGATGAGGTGCGGAATCCGTACCCAGGAAAAAGGACGAATCACCGGATGTAGCCGCCCTGATCAAAGCCTGCTGGTGGATGTCTCTTTTGAGCACGGGTAGACAGTAATAAATCGGCTTTATGCCATCTGCCAGGAGATGATTGCGATTGAAGAGTAAATGGTGCGCCGTAATGGTGGCGCCGACACAGGCTGAGCAGTCAGTGACAAAATCTACTGCATCCCGGGTGGTAATATGTTCAAAAACAATCTTCAACTCGGGGAAGTGTTGATGGATGTCATGCAGATGGCGGTCGATGAAGACCGCTTCCCGATCGAAGATATCCACTGATTCATCATTGACTTCGCCGTGAACCGCCAATACCAGCATCTGTTCCTGCATCGTCTCAAAGACAGGGTACAACTGCTCGATGGCATTGACACCCCAAGTAGAATTAGTCGTGACGCCGGCGGGGTAGAGTTTCATCGCATGCACAAATCCCGACTGTTTTGCCAGGGAGACCGTGGCCGGAACCGTATTGTCGGTCAGATACAATGTCATCAATGGTGTAAAATCGGCATCATCCGGCACAAATGACAGGATACGGTCTCGATACGCCTTTGCCTGCTCCGGCGTTTCCACCGGGGGCACGAGGTTGGGCATGATGATTGCCCGGCCAAAATAACGGCTGACATCCGGGACTGTATGTCTGAGATAGTGACCGTCGCGAAGATGTACATGCCAGTCATCCGGGCGGGTTATAGTGATGCTGCGCATGGTGGAGCCTTCAGCGGTCATGAAAAGAGCCTTCAGCGGGGTTGAAAAGAGCCTTCAGCGGGGGGGAGGGGGCCATCAGCGAGTTTGACAAGGGCCTTTTTATACTCTCCTCAGGCGTATCATTGTTTATTGTACTGTACATTACATTTTAAATATGATCAAAGACTTTCAGGAGAAACACCAGGTGAGTGAAATAGACAAAGTTGTGTTGTCCTATTCGGGAGGACTCGATACCTCCGTGATTCTCAAGTGGCTGCAGGAAACCTATGGCTGCGAGGTGGTCACCTATACGGCTGATCTCGGACAGGGCGAAGAACTGGAACCGGCCCGTGAAAAGGCGAGAAGCATGGGTGTCAAGGAAATTTTCATTGATGATGTACGCGAGGAATTTGTCCGGGATTTCGTCTTTCCCATGTTCCGATGTAATACGATCTATGAAGGAGAGTATCTGCTTGGCACCTCAATTGCGCGTCCCCTGATCGCCAAAAGACTGGTTGACGTGGCCAATGAAACCAATGCCCGGGCTATCTCCCATGGCGCAACCGGAAAGGGCAACGATCAGGTTCGATTTGAGCTCGGAATTTATGCCTTGAAACCGGATGTCCAGGTGATTGCACCCTGGCGTGAATGGGACCTCACCTCCCGTGAATCGCTGCTGGCTTTCTGCGAGCGGCGCCAGATCAGTGTGGAGCACAGGCAACAGGGCGCATCCCCCTATTCCATGGACGCCAATCTGTTGCACATCTCTTATGAAGGCGGGATCCTGGAAGACCCGGCTGCAGCGCCGGAAGAGTCCATGTGGCTATGGTCGAATTCACCCGAGGATGCGCCGGATCAACCGACATATCTTGAACTCAACTATGAAAATGGTGACATAACGGCTGTTGACGGTAACATCATGTCCCCCGCCGGTATCCTGACGTATCTTAATGAAGCGGGTGGTAAAAACGGTATCGGCAGGGTGGATATTGTCGAAAACCGGTATGTTGGAATGAAAGCCCGCGGTTGTTATGAAACACCTGGCGGCTCAATCATGCTGAAGGCGCACCGGGCCATCGAATCGGTTACCCTTGACCGGGAGCTGGCGCACCTGAAAGATGAGTTGATGCCCCGATACGCCAGTCTGATCTACAACGGCTACTGGTGGTCACCGGAACGCAAGGCAATGCAGGCATTGATTGATCACTCCCAGCAATACGTCAACGGCAAGGTGTATCTGAAACTATACAAAGGCAACATCATCGTCGTCGGACGAGAATCAGCCAGCGACAGTCTGTACGACGGCCATATCGTGACATTCGAGGATGATGCGGGTGCTTATGATCAGACGGATGCCTCTGGATTCATCAAACTCAATGCGTTGCGCATGAAGATTGCGGCCAGGAAGGGTCGTACTTTCTAGTCCAGGTCCTTCTTCTTGCCCTTGAACTCGCACAGATCATAGACCACACAGGCGCCGCACTTCGGGTTGCGCGCCGTGCATATATATCTTCCATGCAGTATCAACCAGTGATGTGCATCCAGGATGAATTCATCGGGAATTACCTTAAGCAGTTTCTGCTCCACCTGAAGCACGTTTTTTCCCGGTGCGAATCTGGTCCTGTTGGATATACGAAAGATATGGGTATCAACGGCCATGACAGGCTCACCGAAGGCGGTATTCAACACCACGTTGGCGGTCTTGCGGCCGACACCGGGCAAAGCCTCGAGTGCCTTGCGCGAGTTGGGGACGACGGAATCATGTTCTTCAACCAGCGCTCTGCAGGTTTTGATGATGTTCCTGGCCTTGCTGTTGAATAAACCGATGGTCTTGATATGAGCCTTCAGGTTTTCCTCGCCCATTTTTAATATCCCTTCCGGTGTATTGGCCAGGGGGAACAGTTTGCTGGTTGCCTTGTTGACGCTTACATCCGTTGCCTGCGCGGACAGAATCACTGAAACAAGGAGTTCAAACGTCGATTGATAGACGAGTTCAGTCTTTGGCGTCGGGTTTGCTTCCCGCAGTGCCGCGAGAAACTGGTATCTTTTTTCTGCGTTCATTTTCAGACATCCCGGGTTATAAGGTTTTTCAGCGCAATCAGACAGCCCAGCGTGAGGAAGGCTCCCGGTGGCAACACCATCAGTAAAAAGCCCGAGTCGGCGATTTCAATGGTCGAATTTTCTGCCATGGGTCCCAGGAGCAGATGCATATTGTGAAACAGTGTGCCATGACCCAGGATTTCACGCACTGCACCCATGGCTAAAAGCACCCACAGGAAACCCATACCCATCATAAAACCATCTACTGCCGATACCAACACCGGATTGCGACTGGCATAGACTTCAGCACGGCCAAGCAGGGTGCAGTTGGTCACAATCAAGGCAATGAACAGACCAATTCTCTGGTGAAGTTCAAAAAACCAGGCCTGCAAAACAATGTCTGCCGCTGTGACAAATACGGCGATAACCAGGATCTGGGAGGGTAACCGGGTTTCACTGGCAGTCACGTTGCGCAGCAGGCTGATGACCACATTGGACGCTGTCAGTACCAGCAGGGTTGTGATGCCGAGTCCCAGGGAAGTGACCAGTGAACCGGATACCGCCAGTAATGGACACAGTCCCAGCATTTGAACCAGGGAGGGGTTGTTGCGCCACAGACCCTCGGTTACCAGTGAATTCATTGCCCGGATTCCTCCAGTCCCTGATACACCGCGTTAATGACTGCCCGTGAGGTAATCGTTGCGCCAGACACATGATCATGACCTTTATCGGCGCTGCCGACAAAACGGTCGATCCAGTCGGACACTGATCTGTCGATGAAATCACCGATACCAGGTGTCTCCTGATGGTTGTATACACGGACACCGCGGATATTGCCGCTGTCGTCGATTGCAATCCAGAGCGAGATGAGCCCGTTGTATCCTTCATTGGACTGAAGCTGAAAGACCAGGCCGCCATCATCATCCAGGATGCGATATCGATTGGCGCCAATGCGTTCCAGTCCGGCTGTAGTACTGCCGATGACTTCCAGCAATTGCCGGTTGGCGTAATCCTCGCTGTTGGACCGTATCTGTTCGCGAGTCAGGCCATACAGGCTGCTGATCAGTACGCCACATAGCAGAGCGAGGATGATGAATGACCAGGATCTGTAGTTCACCAGCGATACTCCAGATAGTTGATGAACGGTGTTGCCCCGTTCATCAGCAGCACAGCGAAAGCCAGCCCTTCCGGGTAGGCGCCTGTCGTTCTGATGAGGAAGGTGAAGATGCCGACACCGATGCCAAAGAGCCACTGTCCGCGTACTGTTTCCGGTGAGGTCACCGGGTCGGTAACGATAAAAAATGCCCCCATCATGGTAGCCCCGGAAAACAGGTGCAGCAGTGGTGATCCGAGACTCCGGGCGCTGCCGTCGTCGTAGAACAGCAGGGAAAGCAAAGCGAGTGTACCCAGCATGGCAACGGGCCCATGCCACCGGCAGATTTTACGGACCAGCAGGTAACAACCGGACAACAGGAACGCGGCATTGATCATCATCCACGGATACCGGTTCTGTTGCATGGTTTGTGTCCAGTCACCTTCCCGAAACTTGAATTGATCCAGAGGCGTTGCCATTGTGAAGCCATCCACAGCCGTCATGCCTGCTTTAACCGGCAACAATTCTGACAATGGCAAGTGGTGCCCTGGATTTGGCCACTGCGACATGGCCAGGGGAAAAGAGATAATCAGCACGGCATAGCCCACCATGGCCGGATTAAAGATGTTATGTCCCAGGCCGCCATAGGCATGTTTCGCCAGCAGTATGGCAAAGCCAATGCCGATGATAATCATCCAGCCGGGCAACATTGGGGGCAGGGCAAGGGCGAGCAGTGCCGCGGTGACGATGGCACTGCCGTCCAGGAGTGTGTTCAGAGGTTTACCTTGAATCTTGAGCACCACGAATTCACTTAAGATTGCCGCCACCCCGGCAATGACGATATTCAGAACAATGCCGAACCCGAACCACCAGGTCATGACCACGGCAGCAGGCAACAAGGCCAGTAACAACTGGTACATCAGTCCCCGCGTACTCGTCATGGCCGGGATCTCAGATCTGCTATCAGAGCCGCACTGTCGGTTGGATGGCTTTTAACTGCTATGCGCTGTTCCATGCGCTGGTCGTGTCTGTCCACCCGGTTGCGTACTGCTTCGGCGCGCTCGATGTCCTCCTGTTTTTTGGCTATGCGCTGTTTTGCGGCGACAAATGTCTGCGTTAAGGGTATACCGCTTGGACAGACCTGATCACAACGGCCGCATTCAATGCAGTCCATCAGGCGAAGAGATTCCAGGACATCCATTGAATTTTCGTGAAAATAGAGTTGTTGCGGCGCCAGGTCGCGGGGACAGGCATCGATGCAATCACCGCAGTGTATACAGGGAGCACTGGTTTCCATGCGCATTGCCGCCTGCGGTTCCTGGACTTCCAGCATGTCGATACAATCCACGGGGCAGGGCGCCAGACACAGTTCGCAGCCAGTACACTCCTCACTGAGGACAGCATGCAGTAACTGCGGCGCACCAATGATCGCGTCGACAGGACAGGCAGGAAGACACAGGGTACAGCCGATACAGTCCTGCTCTCGAATGGTTGCAATGCGGGTGATGCCATCGCCGCCGGTGGTGTCCAGTGGTGGTGCTGGCTTACCCAGCAGACGAGACAGCGCATTGATCGTTTCTGCACCTCCCGGTGGACATTTGTTGATGTCTGCACCGTTTGCTATCGCTTGGGCATAAGGTCTGCAACCGGGATATCCGCACTGTGCGCACTGGGTCTGTGGCAGTTCTTTGAGGATCAGTTCGACCACCTCATTATCGCCGGACCTGAATTTGTGGAATGCCAGGATCAGCAAAGCACTGCACAGTAATCCGATACCGGCGAGTACGAGTATTGCTGGGAGTCCGGTCAGCATCAGTTCATTCCTGTAAATCCCATAAACGCGAGGGACAGTAATCCGGCGGTGACCATGTTGATGGCGGTGCCCCGGAAAACCCGGGGTACCCCTTCGTCGATCTGTTGCTCCCGAATGGCGGCGAAGACCACCAGTAACAGGGAGAAGCCAAGTGCGGCGCCAAATCCAAAAATCACCGCCTCGGCAAAATTCGCGGCCTGTCGGACATTCAGTAGCGCCACGCCAAGTACCGCACAGTTTGTCGTTATCAGCGGGATGAACAGTCCGAGGATGTTGTGCAGCAACGGCTGTGTCATCCGAATGACGATTTCGGCAAACTGCACCAGGGATGCGATGATGACGATGAAGACGATAATGCGCAGGTATCCCAGATCGAATGGCGCCAGCAGATATTGGTCCACCAGGTAACTGGTCGCCGAAGCAAGGGTGAGAACAAAAGTCGTCGCGGCAGCCATGCCGACGGCACTGTCAACTTTCTGACTCGCTCCCATGAAAGGGCACAGGCCAAGAAACTGCACCATGACAAAGTTGTTAACAAAGATGGTGGTCAGGAGGATCATGACTGCGTCAGGCACGATATTAATCAGGTAACCTGCATTCCCGGTTTGGCGCCTGGATGTGGCTCAAGCAGGAATACATCTTTGCCGCCAGGTCCTGCCGCCAGCACCATGCCTTCGGAAATGCCGAACCGCATTTTTCTCGGTTCCAGGTTTGCCACGACAACAGTCAACTTGCCAATGATGTCCTCCGGCCTGTAGGCAGCCTTGATGCCGGCAAATACGGTGCGCTGTTCAGTCCCGAGATCCAGTGTCAGTCGCAGGAGTTTATCAGCCCCCTCTACACTTTGGGCATTGACGATTTCCGCAATACGCAGGTTTACCTTTGCAAAGTCGTCAAAGCTGATCGGATGGTCAGTAGCCGTTTCGTCTTCCTCTTTGCCAGCATTGATCATCGCCTCCACAGAAGATGCTTCTACCCGGGTCAGCAGGGGTTTGAATTTGCTGATCCTGTGGTTTACCAACGGTGACCCAATATTATTCCAGTCCAGGGTGTCCACTCCCAGAAACGTTTCAGCCTTTGCTGCCAGCGCCGGCATAACGGGTTTCAGGTAGGTCATGATCACCCGGAACAGGTTGATGCCATCGGAACAGACCTGTTGCACCTGTGTGCGCTGATTCTCCTGCCTGATCATGATCCACGGCTTGTGTTCGTCGATATACCGGTTGGCACGGTCGGCCATGGCCATGATTTCCCTGATGCCTTTGCTGTAGTCTCCGGCTTCATAATATTCGGCAATCTGATCCTGTTGTACCGCAAGCATATCCACCAGTGGAGTCCCTGGCTGGGCCGAGAGCTCATTATCGAACTGCCTGTTGATAAATCCGGCGCAGCGACTGGCAATATTGATGACCTTGCCCACCAGGTCCGAGTTTACTCTCTGGATGAAATCGTCAAGATTGATGTCGAGATCATCAACGGTGCTGTTCAGCCTGGCGGCGAAATAGTAGCGCAGGTATTCCGGATTCAGATGATCCAGCCAGGTTCGGGCATTGATGAAAGTACCCCTGGACTTCGACATCTTGAGCCCGTTAACGGTAACAAATCCATGGGCATGGACCCTGCTGGGTGTCCTGAACCCGGCTGAGCTCAGTATGGCAGGCCAGAACAGTGCATGGAAATTGATAATGTCCTTACCGATAAAGTGATGCACCTCACAGGAAGATCCCTCTTGCCAGAAATCATCGAAAGACAGATTCTCATGCTGCTCGCAATAATTTTTAAAACTTGCCATATAACCGACCGGGGCATCCAGCCATACATAAAAGTACTTGCCGGTTTCTCCTGGAATTTCAAATCCAAAATAGGGTGCGTCGCGGCTGATGTCCCAGTCCTGCAGTCCTGTGTCCACCCATTCAGCCAGTTTGTTGGCCACTTGTTCCTGCAGAGTTCCGCTTCTGGTCCATTGACGCAGGTAATCCGTGAACTCGGACAGGGCGAAGAAGAAGTGAGTGGATTGCTTCAGAACCGGTTTGGCTCCGGAGATTTTTGACCTGGGCTCAATGAGGTCCGTAGCGTCATAGGTTGCGCCACAGTTTTCGCAATTATCACCGTACTGTCCTTCAGCCCTGCAGCGTGGACAGGTACCGACAATGAACCGGTCAGCCAGGAACAGTTTTCTCTCGGGGTCATACAGTTGATCAACAGTTTTCACCCTGATGTAACCCGCTTGCTTCAGGCGATTGTAGATCAGCGCAGAATATTCCTGGTTCTCGCTGGAATGGGTGGAATAAAAGTTGTCGTGACTGATCAGAAAATCGGCGAAATCCGCTTCGTGTTCTGCCTTAATGGCAGTTATCAATGCCTCCGGCGTGATTCCCTGCTCATCGGCTTTCAGCATGATTGCCGTGCCGTGGGTATCATCGGCGCACACATAGATGCACTGGTGTCCGCGCATACGCTGAAAGCGGACCCAGATATCCGTCTGGATATGCTCCATCAAATGTCCAAGATGGATCGAACCATTGGCATTTGGCAGGGCGCTTGTAACCAGAATTTGTCGTTTTGTCATCGTATTATTAAGACCCGAGCCGAACCATTGGCATTTGGCAGAGCGCTTGTAGCCAGAATTTGTCGTTTTGTCATCGTATTGGCCGTCCATGGCGTGCCTGCTGTTTTCCAGGTACGTAAGTGTATAACATAGACTGATAACATCGAAAGGAGAGGAATCATGGGATCGCAACTTTCCGGCGTGGAACACGTCATCGCCGTTGCCTCTGGCAAAGGCGGGGTCGGCAAGTCCACCGTTGCGACCAATCTTGCCCTGGCGCTGCATGCCGAAGGTTATCGTGTTGCCCTGCTGGATGCAGATATCTATGGTCCCAGTCTGGGAACCATGATGGGCGCCGAAGGTGAACGGCCCGAGGTCAGGGGTGACCGGTTACAACCGGTCATGGCCCATGATATCCAGTGCATGTCCATGAGTTTTGTCGCGTCTGAGCGAACTCCAATGGTGTGGCGGGGGCCGATGGCAAGCAGTACCTTGCAACAGTTGCTGAGCCAGACGGAATGGCAGAATCGCCAGATTCTGGTAGTGGACATGCCACCGGGCACCGGAGATATTCAATTAACCCTGGCCCAGCGTGTGCAGTTGAGCGGCGCTGTTATTGTCACCACACCCCAGGACATCGCATTACTGGATGCCTGCAAGGGGATTGAGATGTTTACCAAAGTGCAGGTACCCGTGCTGGGTATCATTGAAAACATGAGTACCCATATCTGTTCCAGTTGCGGCCATGAAGAAGCAGTTTTCGGCAGCGGTGGCGGCAGCCGTATCGCATCGGAATACAACACAAAGATGCTGGCACAGCTACCACTTTCCCTGGTGATCCGGGAACACTCCGATGCAGGCCACCCATTGGTGGCTGCGGAACCGGATGGCCAGGTAGCAAGCTCATTGCGCTCCGCCGCAAGGGAGATTGCAGCAATGGTCTTCGCCCGTCCGCCGACCGGACCGGCCATCAACGTGATTGATGATTAGCCATGTAACTCCTGTTTGTTCGCGCTCAGCCAACTGCATATAGCGCCCGTGGTTCATTCACCTTGTTGGGATCTTCCAGCCCGTGGTTCCTTCGCACCCGCGGTCACGTGATGCGTCGTAGCCCTCTGGTTTGTACACCGGCGCCTCTGGTGGTTCATTATCACATCACGTGATGCGTCGTAGCCCTCTGGTTTGTACACCGGCGCCTCCGGCAGTGCCCGCGGTTCATTCACCTGATTATCCCCCTTAAACGCATCACGTGATGCGTCGTAGCCCTCTGGTTTGTACATCGGCGACTCCGGTAGTGCCCGTGGTTCCTTCACCTTGTTGGGATCTTCCAGAATCTCATCACGTGATGAATCGTATTCCACCGGTTTGTACACCGGCGCCTCCGGCAGCACCTTGCCCTCCGCCGTTCTGAAGTACCATTCCCCCGCAAAGTTCTTGTGGATGGTGAATCCACCCTCATGTAACAGCCGATGATGCCGATTACATACTAACCTGGTATTCTCCAGGCTGGTCTCGCCACCATCGGCCCAATGCATCACGTGATGCGCCTCCAGAAACTGCTCATGACTACAGGACGGGTAGGTACAACACTTGTCCCGCGCCAGCAACGCCCGTTTCAGTTGGGGCGATACCACACGATGCTTTCTGCCCAGATTCAGCAGATTACCCTTTGCATCCCTGGTCACTGCCACCAGATCGGCATCACAGGCAATGCGGCGCACTGATTCCACCGGCAGGTCGCTCTTGCCGCCTTTATCCTGCAGCGCAGCGGCATCCACGTGCACCACCACCTGGTAGTTGTCCGATTTCGCCTGTTTTTTCCCGCCATTGCCTGACAGATATCCTCTGGCCACCGCCACCAGCGCGTCCGCCTGCCGTGCAAAGAAAGCGTTGCTTTGTTGGTATTTGGCTTGCTTCTGAGCAGCTGTATCCCTCTTTCCAGCTTTATCTTTCGTATTTGCAGCCGCCTTTTCTGCTGCCGGCGTGACACCATCTTTCTCTCCCGTAGTAGTAGCCGCCTGATCTGCTGTATCACCGGCAGCCGCCGCCATGGCCATCTCCAATGCCTTCATCACCAGTTCCCCCTGTTCCCGCGGTAACTCGACATAGATACTCATCATCCCATCGGGATGACAGGTACGCTTCAGGGACCGTGCCTGCCAGGCCCGGCGGGCATCCGGCGTTGACTGCCGCCGGTCCGCATTGCGTAACCGCCGGCAATGCTCCTCTACCTGATGCGCCGTGGCCTTGAGCGCATAGTCAACCAGTGTTGCCTCATTGAATACGTTGGCGGCACGGGTCATGGCCCTGACCTTGGAATAGGACAGTTCGCCTTTGGCAAATCCCTCGGAGCACTGCGGCAGGTCCAGCAGCGCCAGCGCCACACGCACTTTTTCCCGCGCCGTACCGGGTGAGATACCGCACTTCATATTGAGCCATTCGGCGCAGTTGTTAAATTGATAGGCCCGCCATCCCTGGCGGATATCGAATTCGCGGACCATGACCAGAAAGCGGTACTCGTCCTGGTTCATGTGCTTTGCCAGGGAGATGATCTCTTCTTCAAGGTCATCGATGTTGCGTTTGGTGACTGGGTTGGCTATTGGAGAGGTTTGCATGTGGTGGGTCTTCCTTGTGACTGGTTAAAATATACTGTCTGGGTGTCTGGTTACATACTGTCCAGGTATCTGGTTAACATACTCACCAGGTATCTGGTTAACATACTGCCCGAGAATCTGGTTAAAAAAACTACCTGGAGACAGGTAGAAAACAATACTTGAGTAGCTGTTAAAGCTATATCCTTTAACTGTTACTATATACAGTATATTACTCTTAAATAATTAATATACAACAATTATATTAAATTTTTATTACTACTGGCTAGATTGTTGATACCAGGACTACGTGGATAACAAATCCAGTGAAGGTCTGGATTTTAGTGGGTTTTGTAGTGTGAACAGAAGTTCAAGTAATGTAGTGTGTTAGATCAATACAGGCAAATACACTCCAGTCTCAGATTCGTAGATTTGAGAATGCACAATGCACAATGCATATATGTTCTATCTGATCGAACCGTGTTAACAGATTGCTGAATCGACTATAATGGAGTGTTCCCCGCACACGCGGGGATGAACCCGCGGACACTCATTCCACCAAGCCCAAATCTTCCATTTCCTCAAGTATGTATCCCACATCATTTATCCCCGAAATATCGACTAGCCTGAGGTTCACATCCATAGTCATACCGTCTGTTCCGGATAATTTATCTGCCAAGACTTTCATCTCCGATAAGTGATTTAACATGGCATCTTGTTGTGGAAGCAGCATGTCTAAAAACGTTTCGCTGTCTACCAATCCCTTCCCTCTAAGGTAGTGTAAAAAGACTTCGCTGATTGCTTCATGCGAGTCCTGGCCTGCATTACGACGCTCAAAATAGACTGCCAGTAGTCCGTAACAATTACGTAACGACTGGTAGTCGTTTAGTTCGTAGATTTTTCTCATCCAATGAAGCATTGTGTAAACGTGAAAATTTTCTATCCAGAAGTCGGTGACGTTGCTGGGGTGATTTGAACGAAGCATTACGTACGACACAAACAAAGTGGGCTTGACGTTATCAATTGTCCATCTTGGCGTTTCTCTACACGGCTCTATCAGTTCGCCTACACTTTCGGCAAGGGACCTTTCGGTTCTTACAGCATCAGAGCTAAAACATTCGCCCCCGCAAGAAAACAACACAATCGTCAAAATTATCGCTCTCATAGAATTACTCCTGTCATTGGATAGTGAGAATCATACATCGGGTGGGAACCTACCAATCATAACAACGATAACGGCACCAGGGAAAATCACGCCACCAGCAAAACGCCGAAAAACGGCTCTCAGACGCTCTCAGAGCAAAACCGGCCGATTTCCGGGATCCCAGGACAGTGTTCCCCGCACACACGCGGATGAACCGCACTTTCAAACGACTGCCACAATAGAACAATTGAAAATTACAAAAAGGGGACATTTGAAATTTGCAGTTAAGGGACATTATCGCTATGCACTAACAGCCAAGCGCGAGGCGATTGCAATCGAACTGCTGTTGAACAACAGTGCCCTGAATCCACAGAGAATGGCAAGGTGAATGCAGAGGGAGATGTGCCAAAGAAGACCAAGAAAACCCCAATCGTAGTATCGATAATCAACTTGAAGGGCGGCGTTGGCAAGACCACCATCGCGGCACTGCTTGCGAGATACGCTGCAGAAAAAGGTCTGAAAGTTCTGGCTGTTGATATTGATCCTCAGTCCAACTTGAGCCAGGCTCTCATGACGGAAAATGAATATGAGGAATTCATGGCAAATGGAGAGTCCTCCATTGTAGAACTCCTGAATGACTACAGACCGCCTTCTCATCAACAATCAGCTCCTACTTCAATAGATATGAATCAAGTGGTAAAGCAGGTGGGTTACAACGAAGACTTTCATCTAATCCCTTCCAGATTTGACTTCTCTGACAATCTGATTGAGTCCGTAAAGCCTGATGCCCGTGCTTTGGCAAGATTCATTTCAAAGAAAATGATGAAAAAAGACCTCATACTTATCGATTGTGCGCCCACGGAATCGATTCTAACGAGAACTGCATACTATGCATCTCGCCATATCCTTGTTCCAGTTCGCACGGAATTCTTCTCTACTATCGGCTTTCCACTTTTGAAAGAGTCTCTTGATAAATTCAAGTCCTATAATCCTACTCATGTGATTGATGTGTGTGGAGTTTTGATTAATAATAGCGAGTCAACGTGGTCTCCTCGCGGGCCGCATCATCGAAATGCATGGGATGACATTCAGGAACAAGCCAGAAAGTACAATTGGCCAATCATGGAAAACGAAATGTTTCTTTCCCGGGGATATCCCAAACTGATGAGAGAACTGTATCCTAGTCACACTGGAAATGCACAACCAGAGTTCCGAAAAATATCAGATGAGTTCTTGACAATGATGAGACTTTAATTGATAGGAATATTGCCATGCAAGAAAGCACATTGCGTAAAATCCTATCGGCTCTTGTTGACCAATTTGGATATCAGGAAGTCCACAAATCGTTGGATGATTTCTCCGCGAGCGTAACAAGAGTTGAAGAGTCGAGAAGATCGCCCAAAGTTGGTTCCAACAAATCGAAGGCAAAGCAAAATGCGATTGCTTTTGTGGAGGCACTAGGAATTGACGATGAAGGGAAAAGGAAAATTCTTTTGGTGCTTGCCAGGAAATTCGAAAAAAAAGCATTCATGCCAAACGTCAATAATGTTCGAGCGTTTCTCGAACTGCAAGGACAGGACATATCTCACATCAAGTCCAGGCAACAAGCCGTATCTGCCGTATTCAAGTGTCTAGCTGACTGGGAAACGCACAGCCTGTGCGATATGCACAAGAGGGGATCATACGGTGGTCCAAAGTCGCTTTCTGTTATTGCGGAATCAATCGAAAAGATGGGGAGGCAAAGCCGTCCTTGATGATGTCGCACCTTGATCAACTGAATCAGTTTTATTCTCAGTTGAATTTGCTTATATAACGTTAATTGATAACTTGCCATCAAACCCCGCCATGGATTTGATAACCAACCAGATCAACAGTTCAGGCCTACAGACCTGCACTCAACCAACTGCAAAATTTACTCATAGCTCCTTCACCTGATTATCCCCAGTAAACGCATCACGTGATGCGCGTCAAAAACTGCTCCTGAATACATCCTATCTACAACATGAGTCCAAAACCTCCCCCGGCTCTGTTAACATCACAATATTCATCCATTAGGGAGACTAAAGTGGACGAGGATCTCGAAAGCCTGCGCTCCAGATTCCTGAACAAGGAATTTGATGAGGTCACATTTGAGTTGGAAGCCGGCCGAATGGCTGAATATGCGATTACATGCGGGGAAACCAACCCAAAGTTCACCGACCCCGCGCACGAAGACTTTCAGGCGCCACCCACATTCGTATCGACACTGGTGGGAGGTCGGCAATTACCGGGTGACTTTCCAAGACCCGCGGGCGTGGGGATGGACGCCGGTAAGTTTGTTGAGTGGAAGGCCCCAATCCGGGGTGATGTAACGCTCACCGGTAAATCGCACCTGCATGACATCTATACCAAAACAGGAAGGACCGGACTTATGATCTTCCTGGTTACCCGGATGGAACTGTTTGACGGCGACACTCATGTGGCCAATGCCGATACCCGCACTGTAATCAGGGAGAAACCCGGTGGCTGATACGATCAAAGATGTTGAATTTGGCGTAGAACTGCCGAGTTTCGTGCCTGATACCAGTCTGGAAAATGTCAAACGGTTTGGCAGGTTTGTGGGCTGGGGCGGTCCTCGCTTCACCGATCATGAGGCGGCCCGGAAAGAAGGATTCCCGGGTGCATTGATTCCAGGTGTAATGAGTCAGGGATTTCTGGGTGCGATGATTCATCGCTGGGCTCCGGGTGCTGTGATTGTCTCGATTGACACGATATTCCGGGCACCGGTCCTGGTGGATCAACCGCATACCATTACCGGTGTAGTGACCGACATCAATGAAGAAGAAGGTACCGTTGAGATCGATATCTCGATTACCAATGAGGCTGACGAAACCCGTGTATTCGGGACTGCAACGGCTACATTTCCCCAGGGCTGAAATCATTGTTATCCAGTGACCTGTTGTTAATCACTGTTAACCAGTGACCAGTCGGTAATCAAAGTATTCCAGTGCCCTGTCGGTAAACTCTGTTAACCAGTGACCAATCGGTAATCACTGTTAACCAGTGACCTGCAGTCAATCACTGTTATCCAGTAACCTGCCGGTAAAAACTGTATTCCAATAACCAGCCGGCAATCACTGTTACCCAGTACCCAGCCAGCAATCACTGTAATCCAGTGACCAGTCGGTAAAAACTGTAATCCAGTGACCAGTCGGTAATCACTGTTACCCAGTACCCAGCCGGTAATCACTGTAATCCAATAACCAGTCGGTAAAAACCGTATTCCAATAACCAGCCGGCAATCACTGTTACCCAGTGACCAACCGGCAACCACTGCCACCACCACCCGTCTTAACCCGGATCAACCCGCCCCTCACCCTTGTTCAGCCGGTAAACCTGATCAGCCTTTAAATCAGTCCACGATTCCTGCTGCCCATCGGGCCAGGTGACGGTAACCCTGTCTGCACTATCCGCATTCCCCAGGCCCATCGTCAGGGGCAGGGCCATCTGGGAGAGATAGCTGCGGGCAGGCATTACTGCTTGATACTGTTTGCGACCAGCAGCATCCAGCACCACGGATGCGCCAATTGCATCTGCGTTTGGCAATTCTCCCTGCAGTTTCAATGTTATCCAGTGATGCCCCGTCTTCTGATCATTGCGCAGTAAGGTTACCTTCCCGCCAACCGCTGTAAACACAAGGTCTGGATCACCATCGTGATCTATATCCCCGTAAGCGGCGCCGCGCCCCACCAGGGGGCTGGAGATATCACCCATCGGCTGGCTGACCAAACGATACTGTCTTGAACAGGCATCCCCGCAGTTCCAGTAAATCTGTATCGGCTGGGCATACTGCTGACTGGACTGGACCTTGTTGATCTCCGGCTCCACATGACCACTGGCGGCCAGCAGGTCAAGACGTCCATCAAGGTCCAGATCGACAAACATCAAACCAAACGTCAGGACTCTTCGGCTGTCGGCGCCAATCCCGGCGACGATTGCATCATCACTGAACACCTGCTCATTGTGACGGGAAACGTAAAATGACGACATTTCATTGGCGAAATTGCCGATGGCTACAGCCAACTGATCATCATTGGCGTAATACGCGGCATCAATGCCCATTGCGCCGGTGGCCATCCCTCCGGTATCAAAAGCCAGACCGTATTCAATGCCAACCTCCTTGAACTGACCGTTCTGCATGTTAAGAAATAGAAAGTTTTGTACCGTATCATTGGCCACCACCAGGTCCAGCCAGCCATCCCGATTAACGTCCAGAGGATGTACTGCCAGCCCCTTGCCGGTGGGTGCTCCGGTGGCTTCATTAACCACATGAATACCGGCACTTTGCGATACATCAGTGAAATGAGTTTCATCGTTGCGGTACAGCAAGGATTGGGTGCCGGCAAAGTCATTGGGAGGTCCATAGGCCCGTCCGATACCGGTTAACCGGTAATCCACTGCGGAATTGATTTCCCTGGACCACACCACGTAATGACACACAAACAGATCAAGATCACCATCCCGGTCATAATCAAAGAACGCGGCGCCGGTACTCCAGGCATCTCCGGCACCGGCCACCCGCATCTCTTGCGTCACATCGGTAAAACGATTCCCGTCCGTGTTCCTCAACAACCGGTTTTCTCCCACCGCGGTAATAAACAGATCAGTCCGGTTATCACCATCGTAGTCACCAACAGCCACACCCATCCCATACAGTGACAGGTCCAGACCCGCGGCATGGGTCACATCAGTGAAAGTTCCGTCCCCCCCGCCTTTGTACAGATGCATGGTGGGTCGGTCCTGCCCCTCGGAATGCCATGACCAGTGATTGGAATTGATTAACAACAGGTCCAGATGATCGTCATTGTCATAGTCAAGAAACGCGACACCACCACCCATGGTTTCCGGGAGCAATCGTTCTCCATAGGCGCCGTTTTCATGAATAAAGTGAATGCCCGAAGCATCCGTGATGTCGGTAAACTGAAAATCCGGCATTGACACAGGTGTCTGTTGGGAGGTCACGGGACCTTGCGTTTCGAGTTCGACCACTTCCGGCGCCTGTATGGGTTGATCTGAATACAGAAACAGTCCGGCCACAGCGATTCCGACCAGAACCAGCACGGCCAGGGACAGCCACAGGGCGCGCTTGATCGGTGCTTCGTCGTTATTTATTCCGTCACTCATAGACCAGCCGATACCCCATAAGCTCCCGGACGCTGCAATGCGTAGATCACCACGGCTTCAGATGCATGGTTTGCCGCCGCATCACGTTTACGGGCATTGGCAACGGCCCGGTCATGGGCATTGTCATCAAGTCGATAAATCTCGTGTTGCTCCCGGTGCCATGTCGCTTTTTCTGCATTACCCAGCCGGGCATACAACTGCGACAGACCATAGTGCGCGGTGACATTTTCCGGATCAAGCTGCAGGGTTGAGGCGAAGTGATCTGCCGAACGCTGTAACCAGGTCTCTGCTTCCCCGGTGTTTCTGGAGAGCTTTGCCCGTTCAAACAACGCCTGCGCCAACTTGTTCTGCAGCCGGTAATCCCTGGAAAAATCAAATCCCCTGGCACGTGCTTCAGCAAATCGGGTCTCAACCAGTCCCGTAAAGCTGTCGATAGCTGCATCCAGTTCACCATTCTGCATATCGACAATGCCGGAAAACCAGGCTACGGACCACGGCAGGGCATCCTGCTCTGATGCCATCCGTAGTGACTCCGCAGCTTCTGCAAGACGACCTTCACGAATATAGACCCTGGCGAGGTTCAACGGACCCTCTGCCCGGTTCAACCGGCTGACTTCCTGAAACGCTGCTTCCGCCTGCCTGAGGGCGCCACGCCCCTGCTTGCGTAAAAGGCCAATTCCATGATCGTTCCAACGCTCCCAGGCTGATACTTCAGGTTGCTGCACCTGTGTAGTTCTACCCATAGAAGCTCCCTGTACAAACACCACCGAATCGCTGGCGATAGTCACGATGGGCAGGTCGTTCCCCCTGAATGCTTCTCCCTGAAACGCCCGAACATAGGTGGTATCGAATTTTCTGTACAGCAGTTTCGCGGTGAGCCGTAAGGGACCCTCCACCGAATCAGGTACAGTCAGCCGATAATGTACGGTATCCGCGGCGCCGGGCGGAATCTGGTGGTCATACAGTTTGGTAAAGATGTCCTCGGCATTTCGTTGATCAATGCGAAAACCCTCACGGTCCAGCACATAGGCATTGACAAAGTGCGCCCAGGGGTCTACTTCACCATCCACAGGGTTTATCTCGCCGCTGGCGCCAATGACGCCCTGATCATCCTCAACGGTCACCTGCAACCATACTTCGTTGGAATCCGCTGTTCCCTCGGTAAACAGATGTCCAACCTTCAATGTTCGAATGACAACATCAATAATGTAGGTTTCGCCGGGTATCAGGTCCGGTATTCCGGGTCTTACCGGCGCCATCAGAGGTGCGTCGATGTCTTCACCGGCTCTGACGCCAAAGATATCCACTCGCAATGATCCCTCCAGCATGTCCCGGTGCGCTTTGTTGACCTCATCCGGCAGCGACAGCAGATGCGGCAGAGCGGTGTTGGCAGCAGGGAAATTGTGACCATGGACTGTCAAGGCGCCACCCGGGGTATTCGGTGCAGCCGCAAAGTCATCGGACTCGAACAAAAGCATGTGGCAGCCGGTGCAGTTTGCTACCGCCTTGTCGGGATAATAGTAACTCTGTACTCCATGGCCTGACACGCCGCTCAACAGGAATGAATCGTAATGATTCTGACCACGCAGCCATTTGTACTTGTTCAGTTCTTCGGGCAGGTGAACCTTGTGACAGGTACCACAGAATTCAGATGTATGGTGCACGGGTTTCAGAAAAGTACGTTTGTGCAGGGCAGGTTTACCCTTTATCAGTATCCCGTTGACCCATCTCAGAAATGCGGCATCGGAGAACGCAAATGGATAATGCTCCGGCGCCGAAATGATGTAATCCGCATTGCCCCGCGGGCTGCCCAGACTTTCTATGGCATGGCAGGAGACGCAGGTGATGCCGGCATGAGCGGTGGGATGATTCTCATCGTCAAAATCCGGTTCATCGAATGCCCCGCTGAAGAGTGGCACCGGATCATGGCAGCCCGCGCAGAATCGTGAAGCACGAACATCTCCATCACGTTGCAGGGCAACCTGGCGGGTGTTCCGAACCGAAAACAGGTAGGCAGGATTGTTAAAAGAAGCAAATCGATGTGCGCTATGCTGCCACTGCTCATGTATATCCAGGTGACAACCGGCGCAGTATTCGTCCTGCATCAAGTCTTTAGCCGCTATGACCTTGCCGCTACTGGTTCTCGCCAGTGAAGGAAAGAAATCACCCGTGGGTGTGCTGGATTCTCCGGGTTCCGCTATCCAGGCTACACCGGCACTCAGAATCAGGCTCACGACGACGATACCTGCACCGGTTTTCCATCGAATTACCGGACCGGCCAGACGGTGCAGTACAAATAACCAGCAGGCGGCAAGGGGGGCTATCACATGGAACCAGTACAACACCGTACGCGTCAACGGGTGCTGGACTTCCATCAGTGGTAAACCACGTGTCAACAACACGCCGGTAACCAGGACTACGAAGACCACGATGAACAACGTCAACCCCAGACGCACCGCCAGCCGGTTTGGCCGACCAATCGCCCGGCGCAAATGCATTGCCGCAAATACCAGTGCCGGTGCGGTAATCAGAAACCCCAGGGCCAGATGTACCAGAAATACCGACTGGTACGCCACGTTCTGCAACTCGATACCCCGGCGCCACTCGATAAAGGTGACTGTAGAAAGCAGTACCGAATCAACGATGAGAATGGCAAACAGAACCAGTACGACCACCAGCAGCTTACGCATACCCGGTCCGACTACTTCCTGGATTTGAACCTGATTCATGGTTGCCTTATATTGATCTTTGTGCCGATCACAGACCTTCCTGGAATCTCACGTTGTAACGTGCATGCAGTGATTCCCGACGGTCCTGATCAATACCCTCTATCTCCGGCAGGGGACCAACCGTTTCTCCATGTTCCGTATAGAGATCCATATCCTTGGTCCACCCCCTGAAATCCAGCACAAAATGCCGCTTCATGCCGGTGGGAGGCGCCGGCAACGCGTCAAATTCAAGATGAACTTCCTCTCCGCTGCCGATGATGGCAAGTGCACCATCGGTGTCCGTTACCAGGGGTGTCGCATCTCCCAGTGCAGTATAGAATCCACGCTGAAATTTGGTATCCCAGTAAGGTGAACGTATGGCGTAATCGTACCGCGGGACTTTTTGCGGACCGTTGGTGCGCAGGGCAAATCCGGTTTTTGCCACTCCAGCGATAACGGGCCGCAGAGTGACAGCCCTGACAGTATCCAGGGGTTCTTCAAATACCACCTGCAGACGATCCCAGTAGATCTCCATGTTGGAAGTCAGGCGCAGTGCATCAGTACCTGACGGCAGGCTGGAGAGCGGCAAAGCCATTTTCCTGGGCATCCCCGCCGGATAGCCAAATTCACTGGCTACCGTATGCCACTGACCAGTACTGTCCCGGGCTGCCAGAGTTGCAGCCTGATATTGGAGCCCCGCCTGCCAAGCGGCAAATACAGTTTGGGAATAGGGATACTCAACCCAGCCGTCAGCAACCAGTACAGCACCCGGCTGGTCTATCACCTGATCGAATTCAAGGGTAATGACCTGGTCTTTTGCCAGTAATCCGACAAACCGGGGATCCACGGCGCCTGGCGGCGGGGCGCTGAGATCAGCGGTCAGGACTTTCTCCAGGACGTCATTATTGGAACTGTCTGTTGCCCGGACAGGATTGAGGGACCGGCGGTAGGTTATGGGTCTTCCGGTTACCCGTTTCCCCAGGATACCCATCCGTTCGTCCATGACCAGTGACCAGCCTTCCGGCACGTCATATACCTGGATATACGCAGCATCAAGGTAGGCATTTTCTTCCATGGGTTCCGTGAACTTGATCAGATACCGGCCGTTGGATTCCACCAGCATCCCTTCATCCAGCAGAAATTTTTCATATGGCCGCGGTTCCCCATACTCCCCGGGAGAGACGAAGAAACCCAGTCCACCGACACCCAGCACATCGGAAACAAAACGCCAGGATTCGCCATCCCAGGCAAAGATCACGGGACAGCTTGATAATTGTCTCTGTTTTTCGGCAATCCGGTGAAGTTCTCCGGCAGCGAGATCAAGCTCGGTTTGGGACACACCATCCGACCACTCCAGAGCAATGTAATCTGCGGTTTTTCGGCCACCCAGACCGATACTGACAGGGGCCAGAGATTGTCCGGGACCGGAATGGGCATCCAGCATATGCGCCACTGACCATCGGGCGCCTGTCCGTAATTTTATCAACGTTCCGATTCCGGAGGCATTGGAACGCATCTGATCCGATTCACTGCGGCCGGTCGGTGATACCGCCAGGAACTCATATCTTCCCGGACCCGCGGGCCACCATGACATACCCTGGCGGCTGATGGTGACAATACCGGGACCCTTGCCGGGATGTCGAGTCAACACAATGGCAGTCACCAGGCCGTCAACCGGCTGCTCCATGACAATTTTATCGGTCCTGGGATTCACCACGATAAAACCACTGCCGTGGTTGTACAACAATTCCGGAAGCCCGTCACCATCGAAGTCGGCCATGGTGAGTTCCCCTGACTTATCGGGACGGCTTGTGAGCATTAATCGACGCTGCCAGGCGCTACCGTCGAATCGCCAGGCGAGAAGTTCCCCCTGACCAGTCATGCCGTAGATCTCGACATGCCCGTCTGCATCAGCATCCGCATGAGTCGCCGCGACCAATGACGTATTCCTCAAATCCCCGACACCGGGGAATTCACGATACTGCCATGTACGATCGTTCTGCCAGATGTCATTTGCCGAGTCTTCATTGATCACCACGATGTCCAGGTCCCGGTCCGCATCCAGGTCCGCAACAAGCACCTGCCGGCCAGCCTTTCCGAATAGTCCCATTTCGGCGGCAAGTTCCCGGAAAGTACCATCCCTGTTATTGCTCAACAGTTCATTTCCAAGTGGACCCGTTGTATAGAGATCCAGATCACCGTCATGATCCGCATCGAATACTGCCCCGGCTTTACATGGCTTGGCGGACAGTGTCGTGGGCTCATCGAAACTGTCAGCAGTTTGCAAAACGAGACGACTTCCCCTGTCATCGCACAGCACTACATCAACACTGCCGTCATCATTCATGTCCCCCCACATCGCGGCGTCCGCTGTTTCCGTCGACAGTGGATGATCATCGTTACTGGTGAATCCGGATTCGGTACCTGAGTACACAACCATGCCGGCGGGTGTTGTCACGGGTGTTGTCACGACAATATCCAGGATGCTGTCTCCTGTCAGATCGGCGGGTGTTGTCACGACAATATCCAGGATGCTGTCTCCTGCCAGATCGGCGGGTGTTGTCACGACAATATCCAGGATGCTGTCTCCTGTCAGATCGGCGGGTGTTGTCACGACAATATCCAGGATGCTGTCTCCTGTCAGATCGACAGCTGTTACCGTTGAACCGATGATCCGGTCATCAATCAACTGCGGTTCAGCAAACAAGGGACCTGCAGGTAGAATCGCTGCCGGCGATTCCTCCGTGATTACAGACAGAGCTTCCGCTTTTGGTCCCATGCGCTTATAGGAAATTGCTGCGAGCCGGGCTGCTGGATTGGGTCCAAACCGCTGATAACCTGCCAGCATTTCCGCACTGTCCTCAATTCTGCCCAGCCGGCGCAGAACCTGGGCGCCAGCCCAGTAGGCACTGCGCAGATAGGGATCGAGTTCCGCGGCGCGCAAGAGCCATTGAGCCGACTGCTCATAATCACCCATTTGCAGGTAAGACTGTCCCAGAAAGTAGACTGCATAAGCATCCTGTGCATCCCTGGTGACAACCCTGTTGAAAAACGCCGTCGCCTGCTCAGGTTCACCGATATAAAAATGAATGATGCCGGAGACATACAAGGCTCTTATCTGCTCCGGGTCTTTCTGAAGAACCTGGGTGACTATTGAGAGCGCGGTGTGTTCATCCCCTTCTTTCTGCCTGTTGAGGAAGGCAATAGCCAGATTTACTCTTGCTTCCAGCCAGTCCGGTTCCTGTTCAACCAGCGTCTCAAAAATGCCGCGAGCAGCTTCATAGTCATATTGTCCCATCAGGGCCACACCCTGATTGTTTAAAACAATGTTTTCCGGCGAAATACTGTCTGATGAAACAGTGCCATCAGCAGGGTATTCACATCCAGACATCAGCACGATCAACAACAATATCTGCAGACTGTTTTTCATCGTTTGACGATCCCCCATTTATTTTCGACCATAATTATCTTCCAGTCTGATAATGTCATCTTCGCTCAGGTAACTGCCGGACTGGACTTCAATAATCTCCAGCGGCGCCGTGCCGGTATTTTCCAGGCGATGAGTAACGCCTGTAGGGATATAGGTGGATTCGTTTTCAGAGAGTTGAAAAACCTCTTCGCCCCTGGTGACCCGGGCGCTGCCTTTGACTACAACCCAGTGTTCCGCACGGTACCGATGCTTCTGTAATGAAATACTGGCCCCCGGACTGACCTGTATGTGTTTTACCTTGTACCCATCACCTTCATCAATGTTTTCATAATATCCCCAGGGGCGGTAGACCTTGCGGTGTGTCATGGTTTCCTGACGCTTACTGGCATTCAGGTCCTCGACTATCTTGCGCACGCTCGCTACATCCCTCTGGGACGAAATCAGGATGGCGTCTGCCGTTTCCACGACGACAAGGTCATCAAGACCTACCACAGAAACCAGCCGGTGTTCCGCTCTGATGTAACTGTTGTTGACATTCTCTGTCATCACGTCACCCACCAGGGTGTTCCGGTTGGCGTCCTTGGCGGACACTGCCCAGAGTGCATCCCATGAACCGATGTCGCTCCAGCCTGCAATCAGGGGCACCATGGCGGCAAGATGGGTGCCTTCCATCACGGCACAATCAATGGACTCTCCAGGACAGCTGATGAATGCGTCTGCACCGACTCTTGTGAAATCGTTATCCTGTGATACCGACCGGCACGCCTCGGCAACGGCGCTGGCGATAACAGGACGTTGTCTGGCAAGTTCCGCCAGGTAGATACCGGGTTTGAAAACAAACATGCCGCTGTTCCAGTAGAAACCGCCGGAGGTGAAATATTTCTCCGCGGTCGCGGCATCGGGTTTTTCCACGAAGGCTTTGACCCGATAACCGCCATCCAGTGATTCGCCGGACCTGATGTAGCCATAAGCGGTTTCCGCACGAGTCGGAGTGACGCCAAGAGTAACGAGGTAATCTTTTTCCGCCAGCGCAATCGCCTGGTCAAGCGCTGCCAGGAAAGCTGTATTATCGGCAATAACATGATCGGAATGCAGGCTTACCATTATCGCATCATCTGCATCGGCAATCTGATGAGCACCCAGAGCCACGGCAGGTGCTGTGTTACGACCTGCCGGTTCCAGAATGATGGCTCCAGGTTCTATGCCTGTCTCCCGCATTTGTTCGGCCACGATAAAGCGGTGTTCTTCATTGCAGATCAGGATAGGTGAAGCGACTTCCCGATAACCCTGAAGACGGAGAACAGTGTTCTGCAACAGGGACCTGTCATCGACAAGCGGCAGTAGCTGCTTGGGATAAAGTTCTCTTGATAAGGGCCATAGACGGGTCCCGGCGCCACCACAAAGAATCACTGGTATGATTTTCAAAGTTGATCCTGACCATTGAGATTGAAGATCATTGTAGAATATCGTGAGGAAATCGTCTGCTGGAGTTGCTTATCTATCGCCAACATCTGATTAAAGTGATCCATATTGCCCTGGGAATCATGGTATTTCTGACGATTGCCGCCTTTTTTCTGGCAGAAAACGGGAAGATTAATAATTTCCCGACTTACTTTGTCGGGGTTCTGTTCATAGTCTTACTGGTGCTGGACAGAAGCCTGATACGCTTTGTGGACCTGCGCATGCTATCAGGCACGGCAGGATTACTCGGCTATCTTGGAATTTCTTCTCTCTGGTCTGATAACGGCGGGATGACGACACTGCTCCTGTATCTGGCCTACATGACATTGATCTTGAGTTTTCTTTACAGTGTGCTCTTTCTGCAGGTGCGATTCGCAGCGTTTTCACGTTATTTTATCTGGTTCACCATTCTCGCCGCTACAGTGTCTGTCTCCATCTCAATCCAACTGAATTATGCCTTTCCGGAATTCCAGCCCCTGCCGGAGGATCGTTTGTTTGCTTTTGGCCGTTTGAACAATCCAGTGGTCAGTGCGCTGTCTTACGGGATGGTGGTTGTACTGGCTTTGCATATGTTGATTCAGGGTCGCGATACCAGTGAACGGGTATTGAGTGGGTTGTGTATGGTGGCATTGTTGACTGGTGTGGTATTGACCGGCACCCGCAGTGTCTGGGCAGGATTGTTGGCAGCGGCTTTGTACAGCATCGCGGTTTATCTGCCAGGGACCCGTACCCGCAAGCTGCTTGCCTCGTTTGTACTGCTTCTGGCGGTATCCGGAATCCTGCTTTTCATCTTCGGGTGGGAAGAACTGGCCAGACGTTCAGCGAGTTTCCGGCCGGAGATATGGCATGGTCTGATTGAGCAGACGTTGAGTGTGAACTGGCTGTTCGGTAATGGAATTGCATCGGACAGTTCATTTCAGTATGAGATGCTTGAATTTCAGCATGCCCACAGCATATACGTATCAACTTTCTTCTATGGGGGGGTGATTGGATTGCTGGCATTGCTGGGATTTCTCGGACTCTGTGCAGGGCGGTCGCTGCGGGCAAACAGTTCCGAAATTCAGGCTTTGGCGACAATGATGCTGTTATATGGCGTAACCGTACTGTTGTTTGACGGGGATCGGATATTAACCAAGGTTGATTATATCTGGATGGTGTTCTGGTTACCGATAGCCATGGTTCTGGTGGCGGACCAGGAGAACAGGAACAGGAATACTATTTCCTGAAGGGTTTGATGTTTCCGTTGTCGTTCTTTTTTTGTTCAATCAGCATGATCGGGTCGACACTCTCGACGCTCAAAGTGTAACCCGGGATGGCCTGTTCAAGGATCTGTTTGACCCGTGGATAGTCTGACTTTTCGCATGCTACTTGCAACACACTGCAAATGGTCTGAATGGCATCCCATGGCAGGCAATCTTCATTGGCCTGCAGAATCTTGGGATGATGTGTGCCGGTAATGCCCTGGCTGATGATGAGTTCTTCCTTGAGTTTTTCGCCAGGACGCAGGCCTGTATAGACAATATCGATAAAGTCTTCCTGCCCATTTGTGCTGCCGGGTTGACCCACTTTTTTACCATGCAGGTGAATCATTTTTTCGGCAAATTCTCTGATACGAACGGGTTCTCCCATATCCAGTATGAACAGTTCACCGCCGGTGCTCATGGCGCCTGCCTGGATCACCAGTTCCGCGGCCTCGGACTCGGTCATGAAGAACCTGTTCGCATCCTTGTGGGTGACGGTGACAGGGCCGCCCTGTTCAATCTGACGTTTGAACAGCGGCAGAATTGAGCCGGATGAACCCAGAACATTACCAAAACGCACCATACAGTACTGGGTATTCGATTCTGTTGTGGCAAAGGCCTGGATGACAAGTTCAGCAAGGCGTTTACTGGCGCCCATGACACTGCCGGCGCGAACGGCCTTGTCTGTCGAAACAAGGACCAGCTTTTCAACGTTGTTTTTCCTGGCGGATTCGGCCACGTACCAGGTGCCAAGAACATTATTGCGCACACCTTCAATAACATTGCTTTCAACCATGGGTACATGCTTGTAGGCAGCTGCGTGATAGACGGTCTGTACCGAAAAGTTTTCCATCACCATGGACAGGTAGTTTTTGTTCAGTACCGATCCCAGGAGAAAGACCAGTTCGGTCGCCTCCGGTTCAACTTCCCGGAGTTCCTGCTCAATGTTGTAAAGGGCTAATTCCGAGTTATCCAGAAGTACGAGACGTCGGGGCTTCAATAGAAGAATTTTGCGGCACAGTTCACTGCCGATAGTGCCACCGGCGCCAGTGACCATGACACTTTTGTCTTCAATGGACATTTGCAGCAGTTCCCGGTCCGGTGGCACCATGTCCCGTCCCAGCAGGTCGCTGATATCAACTTCATGAATTTCCGAGACATCAGCATTGCCGTTAATCAATTCCTGTAAAGTCTGTACTGTGCTGATTTGTACTGGCAATTCAGAAAGTCGGTTCAGAATGGCACTTCGCTGCTTCTGAGTCGCAGATGGGATGGCCAGCAAAACCCGGCTGATATTGAATCGATTGATCAATTGGCCGATCTGCCCCGGGTCGTAGATGCGGATACCGTGAATCGTTGTCCGTCTCAGAACTACTTTATCGTCAACAAAAGCGGCTGGTACGTATTCTGTGCCATTCAGCAGGGCAGCGGCCAGTTGTGCCCCGGATTCTCCCGCACCATAGATGATAACGCTCTCTTTCTGATGTTTGTTAAAGAAACCATAGTGGTGAGCACGCACAATGAGCCGGGAGCTGCTAACCATTATGATGGAGATAAACCAGAAGATCATTGGCGCCGAACGGGGAAAACCACTGTCAATGGTGATGAGGGCCACCAGTAATACGACCACCATGGTAACGCTGATCCCCTTGATAACCAGCCATATCGAACTGGCTCCGAAATAGCGGACAATCGCCTGATACAGTCCCAGTTTGTGAAAAGACAGGACACCCACGATGGAAGCTATCGGAAACAGCCACCAGTAGACGGTGATATCCCTGTATATGTCGCCCCAGCGCAACACCACGGAAAGCCAGAGTGCAACCGACAGTATCAGCGCATCCGCCATCATCATGAGGTAGCTTTTCTGTTGATATGAGAGAACAGGCATTAACGGTGCCTCAAAGCGCCGGACCGTGGCTGCAATTGTCCTGCCCCACAAAAGAACTGCGCCACAGATAATGGCAGTGAGGCCAATAGTAGCAGAAGAAAACCATAAGCCGGAAAAATTTCAGACAACAGGGCAACAGGCAACAACCAGAGAACATTGACCGCAAGAATCACAATCAGGGTCTGTACATTGCCAAGGGTGCGAGTGAGATGCTGATACGCATGCATGCTGTGCGATTCAGTAATGTTTTCACCACGCAGTAAACGAACCAGTATGGTGAGGCATGCATCGGTGATAAACCAGCCAAGAAGGATCATCCATGTCCACACGGTAAGATCACTCATGGCCAGTGCGAATATGCCAAGCATCAAGCCAAGAAATCCACTTCCTGCGTCTCCCATAAAAACTTTGGCGCCTGGCCAGTTGATGATCAGGAAGCCTGAAGAAACTGCCAGGAGTATCAGGTAAACCAGTGGCCAGTCCTGAAACTCATGCACTGAAGAAAGTATGATCGCCGCGGCACAGACAAATACAGTCTCTCCGGCAGCGATGCCGTCGATGCCGTCCATGAAGTTATAGATGTTAAGCAACCACACGAGAGCAATGACACCAAAGATCTCCCCGGCGAGTCCCAGGTCCAGATTCAGGTCAAATATCACCAGCACGGGAAATCCTACCCAGAAAATACTCCACGCTGCCGATATAAAGTGAGCCGGCACCCTGATTTTCCAGGATAACGGTCTGATATCATCGATCAGACCCACTCCAGCCACCAGAATTCCACTGAGCAGTCCCAGGAATACATGAGTCGATACAAGCTGAGCATATGCAGCACAGGACAGCGCCAGGTAAAACACGATAACAGGAACGACACCTGCTCCTGTGGGCGTGGGTAATTCGTGCGCGCTTCGGTGATTGGGATGATCGATGACCTGCGATTGAATGGCGAGTCTTCGGTAGATATGGCAGGCAGTCCAGGTAACGAAGACACACACAGCCAGTAAAGCGATGATCATTGGTGCGGAATACCATGGTTGCTCAACGCGGATGCGATGGCGGTCAGGCGTATCGATTCATGTCCTGCAATTGTATACAATGAACTCACTTCGGGGCGTAGCGCAGTCTGGTAGCGCACCACACTGGGGGTGTGGTGGTCGCAGGTTCAAATCCTGCCGTCCCGACCATTTCCTGTTTGAAACCATGAAAACCTTCAGGACTTGAGAGCGCCCAAAACCTCTTCCAGTTCAATAATCATCTGGTTGATGAGCTGTCTGCTTTGCGTGCTGTCCTCTTTCTGGTTTTCTCCGGACAGGCGCTGTCTGGCGCCACCTATGGTAAATCCCTGATCGTAGAGCAGAGAACGGATCTGGCGAATCATGAGTACATCCTGGCGCTGGTAATAACGACGATTGCCACGACGATTTATTGATTTGAGTTGGGGGAATTCCTGTTCCCAGTAACGAAGTACATGGGGCTTGACCGCACACAGACCACTGACTTCGCCAATGGTAAAATAGAGCTTGCCGGGGATCGGTGGCAACTCTGCATTATTGGCTGGGTCCAGCATATGCCTCCACTCTGGCTTTTAATTTCTGGCCCGGTTTGAATGTCACAACCCGTCGTGCGCTGACCGGGATGCTTTCTCCTGTTTTCGGATTTCGCCCGGGTCTTTCGTTTTTGTCACGCAAATCAAAATTACCAAACCCGGATAATTTGACCTGTTCGTTTTCGATCAGAGAGTATCTGACTTCTTCGAATAACAGCTCAACGACTTCTTTGGCTTCTCGTTTGTTCAAGCCCAGATCGTTAAACAATTTCTCTGCCATATCGGCCTTGGTTAACGCCGCCATGATCAGTTCCTCAAACTGGCTCCGGTTTCTGCTTCCAGAGAAGCGATGATTCTGTCTACTGAATCGTTAATCTCTGAATCCGTAAGATTGCGCGATTGATGCCGAAACGTCAACCCCAAAGCAAGACTTTTTCTATTAGGATCAATGCCTTTCCCCTGATAGACGTCAAATAACTTCAGGTTTATCAAGGTATCATCGGCTGCTGATTCTATACACTGCCTCACCTCGGTAGCCGCTATTCCCCGGTCAATAACAATCGCAATGTCACGTCGACTTCCCGGAAACCGGGATAATGGCCTGACTTCCGTCACCAATTTTGTCATCAGAAATTCAGTTCGAAGTTCAAAAAGGTATACAGGCAACCGGATATCAAGCACTTTTTGAATGCCGGGATTCAGCAATCCTGCATGGCCTGCAACCTCTCCTGCCTTTCGAATTACCGCTGACTGACCTCGTTGCAGAGCAGGATGTTCGCCGGGATGAAAATCAAATACCTCCCCCGTCAGTGCCAATATACTTTCGATATCGCCTTTAATATCGAAAAAATCAATGGCTTGTGCATCATTCGACCAGTTTTCGTCATGTCTGCTGCCACAAGCCACCCCGGCAATGGTTTTCTCCTGAATAATATCGCCAAGTTCCAGATTGTCCGATTTACCGTGCATGTGGAGAAAACGCAAACCTGATTCGAACAATCGAACCCTGGATTGCTGCCGGTTCAAGTTGTAAATCAATGCCTTGAGGAGTCCTGACCAAAGTGTTGTGCGCATAACCGACATTTCATTAGACAAAGGATTAGTCAGGCCTATGGGTTCACTTTGCGGATTGATCAGATTTTCCACCTCAGGGTCCACAAAACTATAAGTGATCGCTTCCTGATAACCACGCATGACCAGTTGATCACAAATGCGTGCAAGTGGAATTTTGCCCTCAGGCAGTTCCGGCATGGTCAGGGTAGTTACGGGCGTTCTTGTCGGCAATTCGTTGTATCCGTATACCCGGCTGATTTCTTCGATCAGGTCTTCCTCAATGGTAATATCGAAGCGATGTGAAGGGGCACTGACTGACCAGATCGTATCGTCTTCAGTTCGTGACCTTGTAAAACTGAATCCGAGACGAGTCAGAATATCATCGACCAGATCATCCTCGATGGGAACACCCAGCAATAGTGCAATGCGATGTGATCGAAGGGTGACTTCAGGTATCGCAGGTAAATGCTCCTCGCTTACTGTGTCGATGACCGGTCCAGGCTCACCGCCGGCGATATCAATCAGTAACGCCGTCGCCCGTTCAATCGCAGCTTCCTGTCCCTGCCAGTCCACTCCACGTTCAAATCGATGCGCGGCATCCGTGTTCATCCCGTAAGATCTGGCCTTACCGGCAATGGACAGCGGTGAAAAAAACGCACATTCCAGGAATATATCGGTGCTTTGCCGGGTCACCGCTGTCGATAAACCACCCATAACGCCACCCATGCCAATCGGACCCGAGGCATCGGTAATCAGAACCGTGTTCTCTTGTAATTCGATTTCCTGTCCATCCAGCAGTGTTATCTTTTCCCCTGTTTCCGACAGGCGTACTACGATCTTTTCCGATAATCGATCCAGATCATAGACGTGCATCGGATGATTCAGTTCCAGCATGATGTAGTTGGTGACATCAACCACCGGGTCGATGCTGCGAACATCACAACGACGCAGTTTTTCCTGCATCCACAGGGGTGTCGCAGCATTGATATTGATGTTTTTTATCACGCGTCCGACAAATCGCGGACACTCTTCGGGATCTTTCAGTTCCACCGGAAAGGTGTCTTCAATCGTCGGTCTGGTATTGTTGATGTCCGGGAAGGTCACATCAAGCCCGTTAATCAAACCTGTTTCACGGGCCAGACCCGTCAATCCCAGACAGTCACTGCGATTTGGTGTGAGGTCAAGATCGATAACGCTATCGTCAAGTTTCAGATAATCCCGGATATTCTCACCCACCGGTGCGTCTGCAGGCAGTTCCATCAGTCCTTCATGGTTTTCACTGATACCGAGTTCCCGCTCGGAACAAAGCATGCCGGAGGACTCCACACCGCGGAGTTTAACTTTTTTGATTTTATCCTCGCCAAGTTGGGCGCCCGGCAGTGCGAACGGCGCCTTGATACCGGAACGGGCATTGGGCGCACCACAAACCACCTGGAATTCACTGTCGCCACTATGCACGCGGCAGACTTTGAGCCTGTCCGCATCAGGATGTGATGTGACGTTGCTGATTTCGCCTACAATCACATTGGTGAATTCTCCGGCAACGGGTTCAAAGCCGTCGACTTCGAGACCGGCCATGGTGAACTGATCGACGAGTTCCCGGGTAGTGAGGGGCGGGTTGACGAATTCCCGAAGCCAGCTCTCGCTGAATTTCATTTCAGTACTCCCAAAAATCGAACAGTTATCGGAACTGGGCCAGGAAGTTCAGATCATTATCCAGGAAATGGCGAAGATCATCGACGCCATAACGTAACAGCGCCAGCCGGTCCGGACCCATGCCAAACGCAAAACCCGTATATTTCTCGGAATCTATTCCGGAGAATTCCAACACTCTCGGATGCACCATTCCTGATCCCATAACCTCCAGCCATCCACTCTGACCACAGATTCGGCAGCCTTCACCCAGGCATTTAACACATTGCATATCAACCTCTGCTGAAGGTTCAGTAAAGGGAAAGTAGGATGGTCTGAAACGGACTTCCAGGCTTTGATTCTCAAACAGGACCCGAAGGAATTGTATTACGGTGCCTTTCAGGTCGGCAAAACTCACGCCATGATCAATCACCAGTCCTTCCACCTGATGGAACATCGGCAGGTGTGATGGGTCCGGCGGGTCGACTCGATAGCACCGGCCAGGACAGATTATCCTGATCGGTGGCTTTCCGGATTCCATGGCCCGAACCTGAACCGGTGAAGTATGTGTACGCAACAGCAGGTTTGGATTAAAGTAAAATGTATCGTGCATCGCACGTGCCGGATGATGCTCGGGCAGATTCAGTGCCTCGAAATTGTGGTAGTCGTCTTCAATTTCAGGACCTTCTATCACATCGTATCCGACGCTTTTGAAGAAGTTTTCCATACGCTGCAACACCATGGTCACAGGATGCAGTCCTCCGACTTCTCCATTTCTGCCCGGAAGGGTGACATCAATGGCATCCGCGTTGAGTTTTTCATCCAGTACGAAGGATTCCAGAATTTTCCTGCGAGTCGCAATCGCTTCTTCCAGCGTCTTCCTGGCCTTGTTGATACCGGCGCCAGCAGCAGGACGTTCTTCCGGGGGTAATTTACCCAACCCCCTGAGAAGCCCGGTCAGTTGCCCCTTCTTACCGATTTGCCGAACACGGATTGCATCCAATGCGGCCATATCTCCAGCGGCGTTGATCGCCTGCAACGTGGAATCAATAATATCAGCGAGATCACTCATAAACGGGTAAAACCTGACTGGAGAAAGTGCCGACTGAATGTCAGGCAGCGTCAGCTTGCGTGGCTTTTTCAACCAGGGCAGCAAAAGCTTCCTTTTCATGAATTGCGAGGTCCGCAAGTACACGACGGTCGATGTCAATATTCTGCTGTTTCAGACCACTGATCATCTGGCTATAGGTAGTATTGTGCTCCCTTGCAGCGGCATTGATACGTTGAATCCAAAGGCCACGGAACATACGCTTGCGAACTTTTCTGTCACGATAGGCATATTGCCCGGCCCTGGTGACAGCCTGCACGGCAACCCGGTATACCCGGCTGCGGGCGCCATAGTATCCCTTGGCCTGCTTTAGAACCTTCTTATGACGTCTGTGGGCGGTGACGCCTCGTTTTACTCTTGGCATCTTTAATCTCCTGACTTGATGTCAATCATTTCCGGTGGAATCAGACAGCCGGATAAAAGGACCGACTGTTGAGTAATGAATGACCAACTGTGAATCAATCGCCCAGCATGCGACGAATGAGTGGAACATCTGGCTGAGCAACATCCTGCATTTTACGAAGATGACGCTTTCGCTTGGTACTTTTTTTGGTCAGGATATGGTTTCTGAATGACTGACGATGCTTGTAACCTTTTGCAGTTTTCTTGAACCGCTTGGCTGTACCACTGCTGGTTTTCATTTTTGGCATTGTTAATTCCTCCGCATACCGTGGAGGCTCCTGTTTTTTATTGAAGGCTCTTTACCTGCTAAAGATTGTTTACCGGTTGTGTACTCTTATCCCGGTTGGTTCTCTTTGCCAGTACTAGGAGGCTGTCCGAGAACAGACTGACCTACTGCGGACAAGCCTGATTGGCCCTATTTTCCGCTTATTTGCCTCAAATAACCAAAAAATATGACTCAATCAGTCTCGCCCTCGCTACGGTCGCAGTTCTCGGACAGCCTCCTATGTAATTATCTGGCTGTGCCCCGTTGAGGACTCTTCCAAATGGATCAGGCGGTGGCCTGTCTTCCCTTTTTCTTTCTGTTTGGTGCTAACACCATGACCAATTGACGACCTTCCATTTTTGGATGTACTTCAACTGTACCTAATTCGGCAAGGTCCTCCTCAATCCGTTTTAACAGATGCATCCCCAGTTCCTGATGCATCATTTCACGACCTCTGAAACGAAGCGTCACTTTGGCTTTGTCTCCATCTCTAAGGAATCGTGACAGGTTGCGTAGTTTGACCTGATAATCGCCTTCTTCTGTTCCAGGACGAAATTTCATCTCCTTGACATGCATCCTGCGCTGTTTCTTCTTCGACGCTGCCTTGCCTTTCTTGACTTCGAATAACTGTTTTCCGTAATCAAGTATTTTACAAACTACCGGGTTGGCATCCGGTGCAATCTCAACCAGATCCAGACCAGCTTCCTCTGCGGCTTGTAGGGCTTGTTCGATTCGAACTATACCTACCTGGCTGCCGTCTACCGCAATCAACCGGACGTTCTCCGCTTCGATTTCCTCGTTTATACGAGATCTTTTTGAATCCTTAATACGCGTGCTCCTCTACAGCGTTGGTATTGTTTTGACCGGTTAAAACCGGTGCAGGTGGCGGATTATAGCAAAATCACGCCGTCCGTCCCTTTTTTTCTACTGCCGTGTTCAGCAAGTGACAGAACTCGTCAATCGTCATAACCCCGAGATCGTCTCCATTACGGGCACGAACCGAAATCAGACCATCCTGAACTTCCCGATCCCCCGCTATCAGCAAATACGGAACTTTCTGGATCGTATGTTCGCGCACCTTAAATCCGATTTTTTCATTTTTCAAGTCACTTTTTACTCTGAAACCTTTTTTAGTCAATGACTTACATACATTCTGGCAATAATCCGACTGTCTGTCGGTAATATTCAGCACCATGGCCTGTACCGGCGCCAGCCATGGCGGCAGTTCCCCGGCATAGTTTTCTATCAGAATAGCGATGAACCGCTCGAATGATCCCAGCATGGCACGGTGTAACATGACTGGCGTTTGCCGGCTCCCGTCTTCGGCCACGTATTGTGCATCAAGTCTTCCAGGCATGGAAAAATCCACCTGCATCGTACCGCACTGCCAGACCCTGCCAAGACAGTCTTTAAGAGAAAATTCGATTTTCGGACCGTAGAATGCACCTTCTCCCGGCAGTTCCTCCCAATCCAGTCCTTTCACATCCATTGCATCGGCAAGCGCTTTTTCCGCCCGGCTCCAGTCGGCATCTGTTCCCACCCGGTTCTCAGGACGGGTGGAGAGTTTGATAATGATATCGTTGAACCCGAAGTCGCGATAAACCTCTGTCAGGATGTCAATAAAGTCGATGACTTCTCCCTGAATCTGCTCTTCCGTACAAAAGATATGTGCATCATCCTGTACAAAAGCACGTGCACGCATTAATCCCTGCAAGGTGCCTGAAGGTTCATCCCGGTGGCAGGAACCGAATTCCGCCAGCCGGAGCGGCAGTTCCCTGTAACTTTTCAGCCCCTGATTAAAGACCTGAACGTGGCAGGGACAGTTCATGGGTTTTATGGCATAGAGACGATTGTCTGTGCTGAGAGAAAACATGTCATCACCGAACTTGTCGGCATGACCGGATTTCTCCCACAGAGACATATCCACCAGTTGCGGCGTCCTGATCTCCTGGTATCCATTGGCTTGTTGAACACTGCGGATATAGTCCTCAATGATCTGCCAGACCTGCCAGCCACCGGGGTGCCAGAACACCATCCCGGGAGCTTCTTCCTGGGTGTGGAACAGGTCCAGTTTTTTGCCCAGCTTGCGATGATCACGCTTCCCGGCTTCCTCTAACCGGTGAAGGTACTGTTTCAGCGTTTTTTTATCGGCCCAGGCAGTTCCATAAATCCGCTGCAGCATCTCGTTTCCGGAGTCTCCCCGCCAGTAGGCGCCGGCAACCCTGGTCAACTTGAACGCCTGTAATTTTCCGGTATTCGGGATATGAGGTCCCCGGCACAGGTCGATAAATTCACCCTGTCTGTAGAATGAGAGTTCCTGATCTTCCGGTATGTCCTCCAGGATTTTAACCTTGTAGTTTTCACCCATCTTGCTGAACAAATCAATGGCTTCACTACGGGACATGACCGATCTCTCTACTTTGAAATCCTGTTTGGCGATTTCAGCCATGCGTTTTTCAATCTGTTCCAGGTCTTCCGGCGTAAACGCCCGCTTGTAAGCAAAGTCGTAATAGAACCCATCCTCTATGACCGGGCCAATGGTCACCTGTGCCGACGGGAAAAGCTGTTGCACGGCCTGCGCCATCAGGTGGGCGCATGAATGACGCAAAATCTCGATACCTTCCTCGTCCCTGGAGGTAATGATCGACAACGCCACATCGCCATCAATAATGCGGGAGGTGTCTACCAGAGTCCCGTCGACACGGCCAGCCAGTGCTGACCTGGCTAACCCTGGTCCAATGGACTCGGCAACCTGATGAACTGAAACGGGGGATTCAAATTTTTTCTGACTGCCGTCCGGCAGCGTTATTGCAGGCATGTTGTTCTCGCTCTTCAGTGGTGACCACTACCAAAGGCCACATGTAAATTTTTATTAATAGTTTTTTCGTGCAAATTTTGTGCATGCCATGTTTGCACTTCGTGCAAGCCCTGGCCTGGGTGGTGACTACTACCAAAGGCCACATGTAAATTTTTATTAATAGTTTTTTGCAAATTTTGTGCATGCCATGTTTGCACTTCGTGCAAGCCCTGGCCTGGTAGGAACGCTCGGATTCGAACCGAGGACCCTCGCCTTGTCGAGACGATGCTCTAACCAACTGAGCTACGCTCCTTTAGTCCCTGCCTCCGAATCACGTGTCCAGAGGACCGTCCCGGGTGCCAAAAAGTCAATTCTATCATGACTGACATTTACAACAAACAGTCCGGAGATGGACTTTTTTCGCGGTCCGGGGTGACAGCAATAGTGAAGTTGACTATGCCGTACGCAGTCAGCAATGAAGTTGATACCGGGCGCTATGAAAGCACAAATTGTTGACGCAGTTCCTCAATTTGATCCCGCAATAGTGCTGCTTCTTCAAATGCAAGGTTTCTGGCCTGTTCGAACATTTGTTTTTCCAGAATGATGATCTGTTTTTCCAGGTCGTCCTGATTCAGTATATTGGTTCTATACCCACCTTTCTTCTCAGCAACCAGGCTCCGTTTTTTCCCACGTACAGGTGTATCCCGGGCGCCTTCAAGAATATCAGTCACATTGCGTTTTATGCCGATCGGAATAATGTTGTGAATTCGATTGTAGGTCATCTGCTTCTCACGGCGTCGATCGGTTTCATCAATGGCTCGCTGCATGGAGCCAGTTACCTTGTCTCCATACAGGATGGCTTTGCCGTTCAGGTGACGTGCGGCACGGCCAATGGTCTGGATCAATGACCTGTCTGATCTGAGGAAACCTTCCTTGTCAGCATCAAGGATCGCCACAAGTGACACCTCTGGCATGTCCAGACCTTCACGCAGCAGATTGATACCCACAAGCACATCGAATACACCCATGCGCAAATCGCGGATAATCTCCATTCGTTCGATGGTGTCGATATCGGAATGGAGATAACGGACACGCACATCGTGTTCATCCAGATATTCAGTCAGATCTTCCGCCATTCGCTTGGTCAGTGTCGTAATCAACACACGTTCTTTCTTACGCGCCCTGATTCTGATCTCGGTGAGCACATCGTCTACCTGGGTCTGTGCGGACCGGACTTCAAGTTCAGGATCAACAAGACCCGTTGGTCGCACCAGCTGATCAACAACCTGGCCGGATTTTTCATTCTCATAGGTTCCCGGTGTCGCCGAAACGTAAATGGTCTGCGGGGCGAGTTTTTCCCACTCGTCAAACCGCAGGGGTCGGTTATCCAGTGCCGAGGGTAATCTGAAGCCAAACTCAACCAGCGTTTCCTTACGGGACCGGTCACCCTTGTACATGGCTCCGAGTTGCGGCACGCCAACATGGGATTCGTCAATGATCAGTAACGCATTGTCCGGAAGATAATCATACAGGGTAGGCGGCGCCTGACCGGCTTCCCGTCCGGATAGATAGCGTGAGTAATTCTCGATTCCGTTGCAGTAACCCAACTCCTTGATCATCTCCAGATCATACCGGGTACGCTGTTCCAGGCGTTGCGCCTCAACCAGCTTGTTGTTTTCTTTCAGGAACCGTAAACGGTCGTTCAGTTCATCACGAATCAGATCCAGTGCGTTGTCAATGGTTTCCCTGGGGGTGACGTAGTGAGACTTCGGAAATATCGTGGCTCTGGGTACCCGCCGAATGACCTCTCCTGTGAGCGGGTCGAAATAGGACAGATCTTCAATTTCATCATCAAACAGTTCAACCCGGATCGCCGACCTGTCGGATTCTGCAGGAAAGATGTCGATAACGTCACCGCGAACCCGGTATGTAGCCCGCCGCAATTCCATCTCGTTACGGGTATATTGCAACTCCGCCAGTCTTCTCAGCAACCAGCGTTGATCAACCTTGTCACCCCGGTCCAGATGCATCACCATTTTCAGGTAAGCAGCAGGATCACCCAGGCCATAAATGGATGATACGGATGCTACCACGAGAGAATCCTGCCGCTCCAACAGTGACTTGGTCGCGGATAATCGCATCTGCTCGATATGTTCGTTTATCGCCGCGTCTTTCTCTATGTAGGTATCCGATGCCGGAACATAGGCTTCCGGCTGGTAATAATCGTAGTAGGAAACGAAATACTCAACGGAGTTTCCGGGAAAGTATTCCTTGAATTCGCCATAGAGTTGCGCCGCCAGCGTTTTATTGGGCGCCATGACCAGTGTGGGTCTCTGCACCTGTTCAATCACATTGGCAATGGTGTAGGTCTTGCCGGACCCGGTGACACCAAGCAGGGTTTGTGACGCCAGACCTGATTCCAGTCCATCGACCAGCCTGTCGATCGCATCCGGCTGATCGCCGGCAGGTCTGTAGTCGGAATGTACCTCAAATTTAACTGCCTGGATACTCATCAATATTGCCTCTCGATCAACCTGCATGATACCTGATCGGAGCCATTTGAGACATCATTGTCCAGGTGAATGGATGATCCTGGTCATAAGAGGGAAAATGGCAGGTTGACGTGATTGGTCAGCTGCCATTAAACTTGCGTCCGCCGTTCCCCGATAGCTCAGTTGGCAGAGCAAATGACTGTTAATCATTGGGTCCCTGGTTCGAGCCCAGGTCGGGGAGCCAGATTTCCTGAAATTTTTCAGTAAACCAGCAAACCTGACAACAAGCCCGCAAACGCGATTGCCCAACATTGGTTGATTTGTCTGATACTGGGACAATTTCGCACGTTGGCCTGACGCGGTTTCGCGTGTGGTAGGAGGAAGCAGATGTTCCATCCTAATGACAGCATATGGCTTGTCAGCGGTATCCTGGGTGTGGGGAAGAGCACGATTGCGCGTGAGATTGCTGGACAGTTGCCGAAGTCGGCGCACATCGAGGTGGACCTTATCCGAAGGATGATCGTGTCTGGAAGTCTGGGACCCGGACAGGATCCGCTCCCTGAGTCCGACGCACAGCTGGTGTTGGGGGCGCACAATGCAGCACTCCTCGCGGACTCCTTGATGACCGCGGGATTCACGCCAGTCGTTGACGATGTGGTCCTCCAACTCCAACTGGCGCGGTACCGGAAGATTCTCTCCCGTTGGCCGATCCGGTTAGTAGTGCTGGCGCCACCCGTTGAGATCGCGATCGAACGAGACCGTGATCGGACGGAGAAACACGTCGCAGATCGATTCGCCTACCTGGACGTGGAGCTGCGTAAGCAAATGCACGGGCTGGGCCTGTGGCTGGACACTTCAGGGATGAGCGTGCAGGAGACTGTCGAGGCGATCATCCTGCGGGCGGATGAGGGGATGCTGAGTCCGATTCTCTGAAATGGGTGCCCACAGGGGGGTCCTATGCCAACCATCCTCACTCCATCCATCGGCACACCGCAGATCGACGAAGATCGGTTTCCACTGGACATATCCGTTGACGACAGATCTGCTGATAATTGTCTTATTCTGGAAATATCCGGTAGGATTAGCCTATCTTTGACGTGTTTCTGTTCGAGGACGTTCCGGCGTCGGATCGGCGGCTCAACGAGCTTTACCTGAACGAAGTTGAACGGTCCGATATCTATGTAGGGTTGTTTGGCAGCGAATACGGGACGGAGGACGGTGAGGGATTGTCACCAACAGAGCGGGAGTTCGACCACGCGACAACGATAGGCACTCACCGTCTGATTTTTGTTAGGGGCGTAGACGAGGGCGCACGTAGTCGGAAGATGCAGGCGCTGGTCGACAAGGCACAGGCAGGACTGGTCAGGAAGCGCTTCAACACTCCCGAAGAGCTTGTGACCGGACTTTATGCAGCGTTGGTGGAGTACCTCGGAGCCACGGAACTGATCCGCTCAAGCCCGTTCGATGCAGCACCATGTGCGAAGGCTACGCATGACGATCTCGACTTCGAGCGAATGATCCGGTTCACCCGCACGGCTCACAGAGCCAGACAGTTTCCGCTTACCGAAGATGCTTTCCCTGAAGAATTGCTGGAACATCTGAACCTGCTTAACGACGGGCGACTGACGAATGCCGCAGTGTTGCTGTTCGGGAAGTTGCCACAGAGGTTTATAATCTCCTCCGAAGTCAGGTGTGCACACTTCCACGGGACGGAGGTCGGCAAGCCGATCCCGTCCTACCAGGTCTACAAGGGTACGGTGTTCGATCTGGTCGATCAGGCGGTGGACTTCGTACTTAGCAAGATCAACCGATCCATTGGCACACGTGCGGAGTCCGTTCGGGCTCCCACGACCTATGAGATTCCGAAAGAGGTTGTGACGGAAGCCGTGGTCAACGCGGTGGCCCATCGCGACTACACAGATAACGGCAGCGTGCAGGTGATGCTCTTCGCGGACCGGTTGGAGGTATGGAATCCCGGCAGGCTCCCGCCATCCCTGACACTTGAGAAACTGCGTGTCGCGCACGGGTCGGTGCCTGGCAACCCCTTGCTGGCAGAGTCCTTGTACCTGGCAGAATACATCGAACGGATGGGAACGGGAACACTGGACATGATCAGGCGATGCGATGAGGCTGACCTTCCGGAGCCGGAGTTCGCTGTCACCGATGGATTTGTCGCGACGATTTGGCGACCAATGCTAGCAGAGCACCTCTCTAGCGGGCCGCTCAAGGTCTCTGTCGATCTTGATGTATCCAAAGGTCAGCCAGGGTCACAGCCAGAGTTGCAGCCAGAGTTAGAGTTGCAGCCAGAGTTACAGCCAGAGTTACAGCCAGAGTCAATGGAGGCGAAGGTGCTCAGCCTGTTGGCCGCAGGACCGATGTCGAAGTCAGAGTTGTCCAGGCATTTGGGACAGAAGAGAATCTCCGGTCAACTCAACAAGGTCGTTCGGTTGCTTATGGCTGACCAGAGGATCGTGTACACGCTGCCCGATAGGCCTCGCAGCAAACTCCAGAAGTACCGGCTGACGGACAAGGGGCGCGCAGACGCTGCGAGCCCGAGGACAGGGAGCACAGAGTCATGAGCACCATCGGCCAACGGGAAACCCAAACGCAGCAGAGTGTGATCGATTTCTTCCGGGATATCCTCGGCTACTCCTATCTTGGAAACTGGAAGGATCGTCCTGACAACCGTAATGTCGAGAATAAGCTGCTTACCCACTGGCTGGCACGCCAGAGTCACAGCGACCAGGTCATCGCTAAGGTGCTGTTCCAGTTAGACAAGGCAACAGCACTCAGCGGTAGCAAGACGCTCTACGACGCCAACCGCGAATTCCACGTCCAGCTCCGTTACGGCGTGAAGGTCCAGCCGAACCCAGGTGAGCAGACCGCCACGGTCTGGCTGATCGACTTGAGAAACCCCGCTTTCGCCATCGCCTAAGAGGTGATTGTCACCGGGGAGAACACCAAGCGCCCGGACCTCGTGCTCTACGTCAACGGCATTCAACTGGGCGAAGACGTAAGTCTCGTATGAAGGTTAAGCGGAAAATTGCGGTAAGGGGGAGCAGCCTCTACCTTTATATAGCGTGCCCGGCCGCGAGGGTCTGCCATACGGAACAGTAACGCTACAGGTCTACAAAAGGCAGGGCAGTCACGCCAGCGCCGAGGGGTAGGCGTATGTCCCCCGGATGCACTACATATCCGGTTACGGCCGCACTTCCCATGTCCCTTTGGAACGTCTTGATCGCGCTGGCCATGGATGGTCGTGGCGTAGCGGACAGTTTTACTTCAATGGGAACAAGCCCTGCATCGGTCTCGATGACAAAGTCCACCTCTGTTCCCGCCATAGTCCGCCAAAAGTAGACCTGCGGATCGATTCCCCGATGCGTCAATGTCCTGACAATTTCAGCCAACACCGCTGTTTCCATGATGGCGCCGCCCATTGGACCTGATGCGGCATGTTCGTGGCTCTTGAGACCGGCCAGGTAGCAGAGTGTACCGACATCCGTGAAGTACACTTTCGGTGTTTTGACGAGCCGTTTCCCGACGTTGGCGAAGTAGGGGCGAAGCACCTTCACCTGATAGGTGGCTTCGAGCACTGAGAGCCACGCCTTGGTGGTGTTGACCGCAACCCCGAGATCCCGGGCAATATCGGTTAAACTCAACAACTGACCACTTCTGGCTGCCAGAACACGGAGGAAATTCTGATATTGAGTCAGGTCTCCGATCTGCCGGAGTGTACGTACGTCCCTTTCAAGATAGGTCTGGATGTAGCTGGCATGCCACAAGGAGGTATCCCTGTCGGGTTGTACAGCAAGTTCCGGATACCCGCCTCGAAGGAAACCCTTCCACAGTTCGTCAAACACTTGCGGCGACTGCGAAGACGACCAATGCGGGCGCTCCCAGGCGAAGGCATTTCCAGGTCGTCCCTCCGCTTCCCGTCTGGATAATGGCAGCAGACGAAGCATAGCAGTACGGCCCGCTAATGATTCAGTCACCTTCTCCGAAAGCAACAGATTCTGTGAACCGGTCAACAGGTATTGACCAGTTCTGCCACGGTCCGCGTCGATCTTTTCCTTGATGTAGGGAAGCAGGTCGGGGGCGTACTGCACTTCGTCGAAAATCACCGGCGGTGGATACTGCGCCAGGAATCCGCGCGGGTCTTCCACAGAAGCCCCTCGAACATCCGGCAGCTCCAAAGAGACATATCGGCAACGATTGCCGAAGAGATGTCGCAGCAAGGTCGTCTTGCCGGACTGGCGCGGTCCAGTCAAAACCACGGCGGGAAATTCTGATGCCGCTTTCATAATGACCGGTTCCAGCGAACGTTGGATATAGGTCGAACTCATAACTTAAAATATTGCATTTAGAATGCAAAATGTCAAGTTGTAAATTTCTCTTCAGTCCAGGACGGGTACTTCTTATAACAACTCCGGCGCCATTTCTTCTTTTGGGATGTTGAAGGCCCGTCCGGGACGGGCGCTCCTATTGTAAGGACATTATTCCACCGTAATTCTGTCCTCATTTTTGGTGACTGTCGCCATACCAATACCGCGTACTGCAGACAGTTCTTCGACCGAATAGAACCGGCCATTTTCTTCACGGTATTGTACGATAGCCTGAGCCTTGCTCATGCCAACACCTTTCAAAATTCTCGCAAGTGTCTCCGCATCAGCCTCGTTGACATTGACCGTCTGGGCTTCCGTCATTCCGGATGAAGCCTCAGTGGTGAGTACTTCATCAGCCGGATCACTATCAGCAGCAGACGCCGGACCAATACAGCAGTAACACAATACCGTAAAAACAAAGATCAACAGGTTTTTTACATTCATGGATATCTCCTTGGTTATTTTTAATTGCCTGACAACAGCACAGACAAAGTAACAGTGATCAAGTACGGTGGGATGCAGTCAATGACTGTAATGATTCAAGGTGATTGCCGTGAATGCTACGAGGTAACAGACTACAAATGGCGGACTACCTGGAGTGCAATCCGTTATTCGCCTTCGAGCCCAAAGATGGGTTTGATTGTTGCCCAGTTTTTGCAGACGGCGCAGTGCCAGAACATTTTTTTACCTTCTGAACCACAGCTCTGGCAACGGTAAGCGGGTTTATCGGCAACCAGAGCTTCTGCAAAGCTGCGCAAAATGGTGAGATTCTGTCTGGCAATGCCACTGGTGTTATCAACGTGCATATCAACCAGTCTTGTTAAACCACGTATGGTCGGGTTTTTCTTCAGATGTTCGGCAATGTATTTTGCCGTGGCTTCATCGCCAATTTCCTCGCGCATGGATGAAGCCAGTGTCAACACGACGGATATTGAGGGTACCACCTCAAGGCATGCTTCAAGATATTCACGTAGTTCCTGCCGTGACAGATCCGATTTTTCAAAGGCAGATATCAGTAACTCAAGAGATTCCGGTACGTATACCGGTTCCTGGTCCTTGATGCGGGTTAAGGCGGTGACGGCATCCAGATAACGCCCTTCGGCAATGTCGATTTTACCGTGGATGAGCGATGCCCGTGCGTTCACAGGACTGTGACCAATGGCCTCACGGATCGCTTCCTGTGCGGATTCAATATTGCCGCTGTCGAGCAGTTCTTCGGCAATTTCACAGTAGTAATGGGAGATCACCTTTTCGTATTTCTCGGAATCTGTCCCCACGGCAAGAAGCTGTGCAACTTCAATCGCCTGTTGCCACTCCTTTTCCTGCTCGTAAATCTCCAGAGTGATCTTTCTGCCCTCCTGCCGGGTTTCTCCGTCTTCCTCCGACAGCATCAGAGACAGTTCTTCTGCCCGGTCCAGAATGCCGGCAAGCAGATAGTCCCGAGCCAGTTCCAACTTGACCTTGAGCATGGTGTCTTTTCCCAGTTGAGCCTGGGTAAGAATATTTTCATGCACGATAACGGCCTTTTCCAGCTCACCTCGTCGGCGTAGCAGACCGCCCAGTGCGAGGTGAGTCTCCAGTGTTTCCTGATTGACTTCCAGATCCTCAATAAATATAGCGACAGCCCGGTCCGGCTCTTCACTCAACAGATAGTTAAGACCGTTGTAATACTTGGCGCCTGGAGGGTTCGATTTTTTTGTATGATCACGACTACCCAGCCACCAGCCAATGCCGATGGCCGCCAGGATCATAATGTATAGTAACCAGTCATCCACTTCTGTTCATCCAGTGCCGCCATGTCTTTACTGCTGTAAATTCGTTTCTGCCGCCTTTATCTGGTCCGGCAGCGACCGGGCTTTCTGCTGATCCAGTTCCCTGGCTGTCTGCACCATTTGTTTTTCTGCCATTCGACGCCTGAGCCGCAACCGTGTATTGGAAAACAGATTCAAAAGACTACCAGACAACACGCCAACAACAAAAGCAGTGAGCATCCACCAGGATACTGGCCAGGACGGTGACTCATAAGACAGAAAACGCAGTGAGACTTCAGAGCTGTTTTCCGAGGCAAGCACCATTGCCACAACAAACACCAAAAACAACAGAAGGATGAATACACACCTTTTTATCAGTTTCATGCTCTGTCAATTCCATGAATTAATCTGCCGTAACGGTTCAGATAGAGAAGGCGCCTATGTCTCCCTGGATCGGTTGGCAGCAATTTCTGCCGCCATTCTCCGATTAACCCTTTCGCGAAGTTCCTTCCCCGGTTTGAAATGTGGCACATATTTACTCACCAGTTCTACCTGTTCACCTGTCTTTGGATTTCTACCAGGCCTTGCAGCCCGGTAATGGAGTGAAAAGCTGCCAAATCCACGAATCTCAATTCGCCCGCCTTCAGCAAGCACATCGGCCATGTGGTCCAGCATCATCTTGACTGCCAATTCTACATCTTTGGCAGACAATTGATCCTGGACAGCAGAAATCTTCTCTATGAGTTCCGATTTGGTCATCCAAGTGTTTCCGGTTTATTCATCTCTGGAGCCCTGTTCCAATGTCTTTTTGATCAGGTCGCCAACTGTAGTCGGCTTAATATCAGTCTCCTGCTCCCGGTGTGCCTTTATGGCCTCTTGTTCTTCTGCCTGACTCCTGGCTTTGACGGAGACACCAATGCTGCGATTCTTGTGGTCAATATTGATGATTTTGGCAAAGACCTCATCGCCCACATTCATCACATGGCGTGCATCTTCAACGCGGTCCATGCTGATTTCTGAAACTTTGAGAATACCTTCGACTTCATCGGCAAGGGTCAACACCACCTGTCTGGCATCCACTGATTTCACTATGCCGGTAACCAACGAACCGCGATCATTGACAGCGACATAATTATTGAATTGATCGTCTTCCAGTTGTTTGATTCCCAAAGAGATCCGTGTTCGCTCAGCATCAATCGTCAGAATGACAGTTTCGATCTCATCACCCTTGGTGAATTTTCGCACAGCCTGCTCACCAGGTTCGTTCCAGGAGATGTCAGACAAATGCACCAGCCCGTCGATATTGCCAACCAGTCCAATGAAGATACCGAAATCAGTTATCGACTTGATGTTGCCCCTGATCCGATCTCCTTTTCTGTGCATGGTTGCAAATTCTTCCCAGGGATTGCCCTGACACTGTTTGATCCCCAGAGAAATACGGCGTCTTTCCTCCTCAATGAGTAAAACCATCACCTCTACTTCATCGCCAACCTGGACAACCCTGGACGGATGAATGTTGCGATTGGTCCAATCCATTTCGGAGACGTGAACCAGACCCTCGACACCTTCCTCCAATTCTGCAAAACAACCATAGTCGGTAAGGTTGGTTACCCTGGCCATAATGCGTGTGCCAACAGGATAGCGCTGTGTGATGGCCACCCAGGGATCTTCACCCAACTGTTTGAGCCCGAGAGAGACACGATTTCGTTCCCGCTCAAATTTAAGTACTTTCACATTTATCTCATCGCCAACTTCGACGATCTCACCGGGGTGCTTGATACGCTTCCAGGCCATATCGGTAATGTGGAGCAATCCATCGACACCTCCGAGGTCCACAAAAGCGCCGTAATCGGTAAGGTTCTTGACGATTCCCTTGATTTCCTGCCCTTCCTGCAGGTTCTCCAGGAGCGCTTCGCGTTCTGCACTGTTTTCTTCCTCAAGCACGGACCGGCGAGACACCACTACGTTGTTGCGTTTCTGGTCCAGCTTGATGACCTTGAATTCCAATTCGCGGCCTTCCATCTGCTCGTTGTCCCTGAGTGGACGCACATCAACCAGTGACCCTGGCAGGAATGCCCGGACATCCCGAATCTCTACGGTAAATCCACCTTTCACTCTGCCACTGATAACGCCTGTGATAATTTCCTGAGCCTCGTATACGTGATCAAGCAATTCCCATGACTCAGCCCTTTTGGCTTTTTCCCTGGATAATCTGGTTTCACCAAAACCATCGTCAACAGCATCCATGGAAACCTTGACGGGGTCGCCGACCTCAACTTCCAACTCGCCATGTTCGTTCAGAAACTGGACTCTTGGAATGACTCCTTCAGACTTCAGTCCGGCATGAACCGTAACCCATTCATTATCGATATCAACCACCACGCCGGTGATAATGGAACCGGACTGCATATCAATCGTTTTTAAACTTTCTTCAAATAACTCTGCAAAACTCTCGCTCATAATAATTCCCGGGCTTTCACCCTTAACCATACTCCAACTGATATGGGTCTGTTAATGTTTGTGCTGAATCCGGATATATACCAGGTTGGAACCCGAATTCAGCCCAATTTTCCCTCTACGATAGTCAATACCTGCTGAAATACCTCACTTGTACTCAATGCTGTACTGTCAATGATGACTGCATCGGGAGCTGCTCTGAGTGGTGCAACGTCCCGTTTCATATCCAGTTCATCCCGTATTTGGATACTTTTAAGAAGTTCTTGAAGACTAACACTAATATCCTTATCTTTCAACTGCTTATAACGCCTTTTTGCTCTTTCTTCGGCAGTTGCCGTTAAATAAACCTTAACCGTCGCATCAGCAAAAACGACCGTTCCCATATCTCTGCCGTCAGCCACCAGCCCCGGGGCCTGGCGAAAGGATCTTTGCAACTTCATTACAACTTCGCGAACAGATGCCAGAGGAGCGACGATCGAAGCATCAACGCCCGCCTGGTTGGTACGTATCTGCAGTGATACATCCTGAGCATTGAGCCAGATGGATAAAGGGTTTTCCGGGTTATCAGTCAGCTTAAAGGCGATATCAAGGCTTTCTGTCAATGTTGCCAACGCGGGTTCATCATGGAGCGGTACATCACCTTGCCGGGCTGCCAGCCCTATAATCCGATAGATTGCACCGCTGTCGAGGAGGTGAAACCCCAGTCTACTGGCAATACGATACGCTATCGTGCCTTTACCGGAACCTCCTGGACCGTCAATGGCTATGACTGGAACCGTCGAATTTACCACTCATGATCCTCCCCTGTTTTTTGCAATATCATTCTGCGTAAAATCATCTCTGGCCTGACTGGCTCGATTCAATACTCTCTGCAGGTCAGCAACATTGCCCTGGTCAATCATTGATCGTAATTCTTCAAGTTTTTCCAGATAATCGTCCAGGATTTCCAGCACTGCGGGACCATTTGCCAGAAAGATGTCCCGCCACATGATCGGGTCTGATCCGGCGATACGGGTAAAGTCACGAAAGCCACCTGCCGCATACCGAAAAATTTCCTGGCCGTCATCCTGTGATAGCAATGTATCAACCAGCGCGTAGGCAAGAAGGTGAGGCAGATGGCTGGTTCGGGCAAGAATCCGGTCATGATGCTCTACCGTCATAACCACCACAGTGGCTCCCAGCCCCCGCCACAGATTACGGATACGTTCGACCGCTGATGATTTCGTTTCAGCAACCGGAGTCAGAATCACCTTGTGGTTTTCAAACAAATCAGGATTTGCCGAGGTCACACCGTGCTTTTCAGATCCTGCGACAGGATGACCAGGAACCAGACAACCAGGTATCAGACCGTATACCTCACGACTGGCCTCGATAACAGTTGCCTTGACACTGCCAACATCTGTTATCAGCGCCGTTGCGGGTATTTCCCGAAGCACGGCTTTCACGGCGAGCACCGGTACTGCCAGTATGACCAGATCAGAATCCTGTACGGCAGCCGGGATCGAATCCGCCGCTTCGGTGATAATGCCTGACTGCTTTCCCAGTCGCAGACTTTCCCGATCCAGGTCAAAGGCAACCACTGTAGCTGCAAGACCACGCTTGTGCAGGGCTGTGGCAATTGACCCTCCGATCAATCCCAGCCCGATAATGGCAACGCGGGAAAAAACGGGGTCACTCATAATACGCTTCGAAGAGCATCGACAAAGCGCTGGTTTTCTTCCGGTAAACCAATGGTGACCCGCAGATGATCTGGCATTTCATAGATACCAATGGGACGCACGATGACACCCAGATGCAGCAGGGCGTCGTAAACCGGCAGCGCGTCACTGCCAACATCAATGGTCAGAAAATTACCCGCGGATGGGATGTAGTCCAGACCCAGTTCCGTACAGGCTCCGGTCAGGAATGCCATTCCTTCCTGATTCAGAGCAATGGTTTCAGCAACATGATCCTGTGCTTCCAACGCCGCCAGAGCTGCCGTAAGGGCCATGGTATTCACGTTAAATGGCTGGCGAACCCGATTCATTAAATCAGCAATATCAGGATGACTGACGGCATATCCCACGCGCAACGCGGCAAGTCCATATGCCTTGGAGAACGTACGCGTCACTACCAGGTTCGGGTATTTCGCGACAAGACTGATGCCGTCGGGATAGTCCGGTTCGCTGACGTATTCATAATAGGCCTCGTCCAGCACCACCAGGACATTTTCCGGCACATCATCCAGAAACCTGATGAGTTCTTCCTCTCTCACCCAGGTGCCAGTGGGGTTATTGGGATTGGCAATAAAAACCATCCGCGTCCGGCTGTTGATTGCCTTCCGCGTCGCGTCAAGATCCTGGGCGAAGTTCATGGCTGGAATGATGGTCAGTCCTGCACCGATGGCACGGGTCACCAATGGATAAACGATAAAGGAATGTTGAGACACAATGGATTCGTTTGCGGTATGCAGGTAAACACGCGCCAGGAGTTCCAGGACTTCGTTGGAACCGTTTCCAATGGTCAGAGATGCCACCGGCACACCAAGGAATTCACTCAGATTGTGTTTCAGCAACCAGGCGCTGCCGTCCGGATAACGTGCCAGCTCCGGCAGCATCTCTACCAGCCTGGCCTGTACCAGCGGACTGGCGCCAAGGGGATTCTCGTTACTGGCAAGCTTGACCACATTGGTCAGGCCCAGTTCCCGTTCCAGTTCTTCTACCGGTTTGCCCGGTTGATAGGGCTGTAATTCCCTGATTCCCGGCAATGCCATGGACATAAAATCAGTCATGCCATACTCAATCCACCACAGCTCTTGGATAACTGCCCAGTATCTTTACCTCCAGCGCTTCCTTGTCAATTGCATCCAGTACTTCGATGATCAGTGGATCATCCCGATGCCCCTCAAAATCAATAAAAAACACATATGACCACATGCCCGTCCTGGAGGGTCGGGTTTCTATCGAAGTCAGCGAAACACCATGACGTTCAAACGGTTCCAGCAGCTTGTACAAGGCGCCGGGTCGATTGTAGGTTGATACCAGTACGGAGGTCTTGTCATTGCCACTTGTATTGACATCCTCCCGCCCGATGACCAGAAATCTCGTCGTGTTGTCGGAACGATCTTCTATTTTTCCGGATATCACACGGAGATCGTAAATCTCGGCACATATTTGCGGTGCGATAGCGGCGGCATTCCGCTCATCCCTGATTCTCCTGGCAGCCTCTCCATTACTGGTCACCGGCACTTTGGAGGCGTGCGGGTAATGCGCGTCCAGCCATCGCCGGCACTGGGCCAGTGTCTGTTGGTGAGAGTAGATACAGTCGATCTCCTGGTCTGCAATATCGCTGCCGGTCATCAGATAGTGGTGTATCCGCAGATGAACCTCGCCGCAGATTTTCAGAGAAGACTCCAGAAAATTATCCAGGGTCGAACTGATCACACCTTCCGTTGAGTTTTCAACGGGCACCACACCATAGTTGCAGGATTCCGATTCCACCTCCCGGAATACATCGTCCTGGGTAGTCATAGGCTGACAAATGACCGAGTCGCCAAAGTGCTTCCTGGCCGCCAATTGCGTAAATGTACCCTCGGGGCCAAGATAGGCAACCTCTAACGGCTGTTCCAGGGCAAGGCAGGCAGACATGATCTGCCGGTACACCTGGGCGATTTTCTGATTGCTCAGGGGACCCTGGTTGAGATCAATCATGTGCTGGAGTACCTGGGTTTCCCGGTCCGGGCGATAGAACACCGGTTTGGCTTCCGGAGAATCCATCTGTTTAACCTCGGCGACCTCAAGCGCACACTGCGCCCGTTCATTCAGTTGAACCAGAATACGTTCATCCAGCTTGTCTATACGCGTCCGCAGGGCTTTCAATTTTTCCTCAGGAGAGTGTTTATCATTCATATTTGAATTTTCACTCCTGTTCTTCTGATTCTTCATCATCAACTGATGGTTCCTGTATCTGGGCAAGGCCTACCAGTTGTTCGTCGTTGGCGAGATTAATCAATTTCACACCCTGCGTATTCCGTCCCTGTTGGGAAACGTCATCTATTCGAATTCTAACCAGCGTTCCCTGATCACTGATCAGAATAACTTCATCACCGCTGGATACCTGGACGGCGCCCGCCATGTTGCCATTTCTCTCGGACAACTTCATGCCGATCACGCCCTGTCCGCCGCGTCCGATCACCGAAAAATCGGCAAAACTGCTGCGTTTGCCATATCCATTCTGGCTGGCAACAAGAATCTCGCCGTTTTCTTCCGGAATCATCAGGGCAATGACCTGCTCATTAGTCTTCAGTCTGATACCGCGTACACCTTGGGCGGTACGTGCCGTTGCCCTTACATCGGATTCCTTGAAGCGGATACCCTTGCCCCCGCTGCTGAACAGCATCACATCCCTTGTGCCATCGGTGATGGCGGCGCCAATCAGGGTGTTGTCTTCCTGCAGTGCAATGGCGATGAGTCCTGAACTCCGTTGCCGTGAAAAATGCATCAGAGGTGTCTTTTTGACCGTACCGTTGGATGTGGCCATGAAGATAAATTGATCTTCCCGGTACTCGTGTACCGGTAGCATGGTAGTAATCCGTTCATCTTGTTCAAGGGGCAGAATATTGATAACAGGTCTCCCCCGTGAAGCCCGTCCAGCCGGTGGAATCTGAAATACCCTGAGCCAGTAAACCTTTCCACGATTGGTGAAGCAGAGAATTGTGTCATGCGTATTGGCCACCATCAGTCGTTCGATGAAATCCTCATCCTTGACGGTGCTGGCCATCTTGCCGCGTCCACCCCGTCCCTGAGCGCGGTAAGTATCCAGTGGCTGGGTTTTTGCATATCCGCCATTTGACAGTGTCACCACCATGTCTTCTTCCTGAATCAGATCTTCCATGGTGAGGTCTTCCTGGGACTCAACGATTCTGGTTAATCGTTCATCACCGTAATCATCGCGAATTGCGGTCAGTTCATCCCGGATAAGCTGCATCAATACATCAGGTTCAGCCAGGATGTTCATCAATTCCCCAATGGTATCGATAAGCTCCTGGTACTCTTCATGCAGCCTGGTCTGTTCCATATTGGTCAGGCGGTTGAGCCGCATTTCAAGAATTGCCTGGGCCTGATCATCCGATAGATAATAGCTGCCATCATCCATCAGACCGTATTCGTCGCCCAGTTCTTCCGGCTTGACAGCATCGGGTCCGGCTCGTTCCAGCATCTGCAGGATAATGTCCGACTGCCAGGGCTGGCTGACCAGCTTCTCCCTTGCTTCCTGGGTAGACGCGGATGCCTTGATCAGTTCAATCACGGGATCAATATTAGACAGGGCAACGGTGAGACCTTCCAGCGTATGGCCCCGGGTACGGGCACGACGCAGCAGATACAGCGTTCTCCTGGTGATGACTTCCCGTCGATGCAGAATGAACGCTTCCAGTACCTGCTTGAGGTTGAGCACCCTGGGTTCATTGTCAACCAGGGCCACGATGTTGATACCGAATACACTTTCCATGCGGGTTTGGGCATAGAGATTGTTGAGTACCACTTCCCCGACTTCCCCACGTCGCAACTCAATGATAATGCGCGTATCCTTTGCCGACTCATCACGAAGTTCGGTTATACCTTCGATCTTTTTATCCTTCACCAGAAGCGCAATGTGTTCAATCAGTCGTGCACGGTTAACCTGGAAGGGTATTTCCTTGACGATAATCGTATCTTTTTTGTTTTTTTCATCCGTTTCTATTTCGCAATGAGCCCTGACCCGGATCCTGCCACGCCCCGTACGGTAAGCCTGCACTATACCGCCCCGGCCATTGATGATGGCGCCCGTGGGTAGATCAGGACCCTGAATATATTCCATCAAATCGTCAACGTCATTGTCGGGATTGTCGATGAGCGCAATACAGGCATTAATCACCTCGGTGAGATTGTGCGGCGGGATATTGGTTGCCATGCCCACCGCAATACCGGTAGATCCATTGATCAACAGATTAGGCACCCTGGATGGCAATACCACAGGCATCTTCAGGTTGCCTTCGTAGTTGTCCTCAAAATCCACGGTATCCTTGTCCAGGTCCGCCAGGATTTCCTGGGCAATCTTCATCATGCGAATTTCGGTGTAACGCTGGGCCGCGGCGCCATCACCATCCATAGAGCCGAAGTTGCCCTGCCCATCCACCAATGGATATCGCATTTTGAAATCCTGGACCATATGCACAATGGTCTCGTAGGCGGCAGTATCGCTGTGAGGATGATACTTGCCAAGAACATCGCCTACGATTCGAGCGGACTTCATATAGGGTCTGTTCCAGGTGTTGTTCAGTTCACTCATGGCGAACAACACTCGCCGGTGTACCGGCTTGAGCCCGTCCTTCACATCCGGCAGGGCGCGGCTCACAATGACACTCATGGCATAGCTTAAAAAGGACTCCCGTAGTTCATCCTCAATGTTGATGGAATCGATATTGCCTTCGAATTCAGACATGGATTATCCGGGGTTCCTTATTTGGCTTCAGCCTCTGGTATACAAGTGATATAAGAAAATTGAATGCAACAACCCTGTGCGTAACACGATCTCTCAATCCCTTGTTCGTATTTTATGATCGTATCCGCTGTTTACTTTAAGATTTCGCGAGATGTTTTTGTCTGCGAATAATAACATGTTCAATGACTGCAAACATCCGAAACGCATGAAAAAATACTGTTGCAGGCGTCCTTTCGAACAGACATTGCAACAACATGAAAATGTCCTGCTGCGGCAATTCTTGTGGGGTAACGCCTATTGACAACACAGTGCGGCATTTCCAGGGACTGTCCCTTTGCGGCAGTTCTTTGTCAGCGAAAAATAGAATTTTCAGCTAATGTATAATTTCAGATTTTCTGGCATATTCACTGCATGAATTTACCCGTTTCCGACTGCCTGATCAACGCTCGCTGGATAGTACCGATTATTCCTTCCGGCGTGGTTCTCCATCACCATTCTCTGGTGATCCGTAACGGTCGAATCGGCGCAATTCTGCCGACAGACCGGATCAGCGATGAACACCGCTCGCTGCCCCGGGTAGAACTTCCACATCATCTGGTTACAGCGGGTCTTATCAATGCCCATGGCCATGCCGCCATGACTCTCTTGCGGGGTTACGCGGACGATCTTGAACTTGATGACTGGCTCAACAATCACATCTGGCCTGTTGAAGGCCGGGTGGTGGACAAATCCTTTGTCTATGACGGTTCGATGCTTGCCGTGGCGGAAATGATCAGCACAGGTACTACCTGTGCCGCCGATTCCTATTTTTTCCCGACTGCGACTGCCGATGCCTTTTCCGATGCGGGATTTCGAGGCCAGATTGGTATACCTGTAGTGCAGTTTGGTAATGCCTGGGCAAAGACTGAATTGCATCACATCGAAAAAGGACTGGAATTTCACGACAGCATGAAACACCACGACCTGATTACGACGGCGTTCTCGCCGCATGCTCCCAACACGGTTTCCGACGCAGGATTCAACAGAATCAGGCAACATGCCGATGCCCTGGACATACCTGTTCACCTGCACCTGCACGAAACCCGCAATCAAACAGAACATTCCCGCCCTTTACAAAGGATACAGTCCCTGGGATTGCTCTCCAGCCGGTTACAGGCAATTCACATGACCCAACTGACCACCAGTGAAATTGACCTGTTGGCCAGACACGATGTCAATATCGTCCATTGTCCTGAATCGAATATGAAACTGGCCAGTGGAATTTGCCCTGTCCTGGCGCTTGGAGAGTCGGGAGTCAACGTTGCTCTGGGTACGGATGGCGCCGCGAGTAACAACAATCTCGACATGTTGGAAGAGGCCAGGTCAGCCGCTTTGCTCTCTAAAGTATCAACACGGGACGCTTCCAGTATCTCCGCCGTGGACGCACTGGAAATGGCCACTATCAATGGCGCCCGTCTGTTGGGCCTGGAGTCAGAAATCGGCAGCCTTGAACCGGGGAAAAGTGCCGATCTGATCGCCGTTGATTTCTCCGGTTTCGGATTTCAGCCTGTTTATCATCCCATCTCACATTTAATCTATGTCGCCTCTGGCGCTCATGTCTCCCATACCTGGATCAATGGTCAATGTCTGTATCAGGACAGGCGTTTTACGCACCTCGATGTGGGTGCTTTACGCACAAGAGTTGATGCCTGGCAGGAAAAGATTAAGGCTGAATCATGAGTACCACAAACAATGTCAATGTCGATCAGTCGGAAATCAACCGGTTTGAAGAGATGGCCAGACTCTGGTGGGATACCGAGAGTGAATTCAGAGCACTGCACGATATCAATCCTGCACGTATGACCTATATCCGGGAACGGGTTGATCTTGCTGACTCTCGGGTGCTGGATGTGGGATGTGGCGGCGGCATTTTGTCTGAATCCCTGGCCGAAGCCGGCGCCCGGGTCACCGGGATTGATATGGGTACAAGTCCACTGACGGTCGCCAGACTGCATCAAATCGAATCCGGTTATGAAATCGACTACAGGCAGACTACGATTGAAGCACTGGCACGGGAAAGCGGCGAGACATTTGATGTGATTACCTGCCTGGAAATGCTGGAACATGTGCCTGACCCGGATTCCATCATCGAAGCCTGTCACAAGCTGCTCAAACCGGACGGTTCATTGTTTGTTTCCACCATCAACCGTAATCCCAAATCCTACCTGCTGATGGTCATCGGCGCCGAGTACATGCTGGGCATCCTGCCAAAAGGTACCCATCGTTACGAAAAGTTCATCACACCGGCCGAACTTGCCAGTTCGCTGCGCCGGCGCCAGTTCCAATTACAAAACCTGAGCGGCATGCGCTACAACCCCCTGACCAGAACCTGCCGGCTTGGCAACGACGTGGCCGTGAACTACCTGGTTCACGCCACCAGAAACTGATGGCGCAACGTGTAGTGCAATATGGATAACAGAACACTGCCGGATGGTTATCAGCCGAAGATTGACCTTCTTGCGGACAAGGTGATACTGGTGACCGGCGCCGGAGACGGTATCGGCCGGGCCGCGGCTGTTACATACGCCCGATACGGCGCCACGGTGATTCTGCTGGGCCGCACGGTGAGCAAACTGGAAGCCGTATATGATCACATCGTCAGCATGGACCAGCCGGAACCGGCAATCATTCCCGCGGATATCAGCACCCTGGGCATTAAAACACTCAATGAGATTACTGATGTCATTCATGAGCAATACGGCAGACTCGATGGTCTGCTGCACAATGCCGGTATTCTTGGCGAAAGGGTCCCCGTGGAACACTATGACATGCAACTCTGGGATCAGGTGATGCAGGTGAATTTCAATGGTGCGGTTACGCTTACCCGCTTTCTGCTACCGCTGCTGCGACTGTCGAAAAACGCCTCCCTGATCTTCACCAGTTCCGAAGTCGGAGAAACACCCCGGGCGTATTGGGGCCCCTATGCAGTTTCCAGGTACGCTCTGGAAGGTTTTGCGCAATTACTGGCGGACGAACTGGAAAACACTTCAAATATCAGCGTGAAAGTGGTCAACCCGGGGGCTGTCCGAACCCGGACGAGAGCGGCATCGCATCCTAACGAAGATCCCGCTACATTGAAGACAGTGGAAGCTCTGATGCCCCTGTACCTCTATATGATGGACCCGGCCAGCAACGACGCAAATGGTTACCGATTAATTTCTTGAGAGAACTCGCCCCGTGAGCGGCGCGCTGTCGCGCAGCAAACAGGCCGGTATACCTGGATTTTCTTCGGCATGTTGATGAGGGCTTGTTTCATTAACGAGTGTGTTCGCAGATGGCTTTGGGGCATTCATTTGCTTCAGCGTCTGCGCGTCCCTCCGGGATGCCCTCACTTCCCCCGCATGCCTGTAGTCATGCTCCTCCAGCTCGGCGCTCCGACATTATGCTTACGCAAACGAACACCCCAAAGCCATCTGCTGTATGTCGGGAATAGTGTGTGTTTGATAGCATCGTACGGGGTGGCTGCCCCGAAACCCGGGATTAGATTGTGTTTGATAAGAGAACTCGCCCCGCGAGCGGCGCGCTGTCGCGCAGCAAACAGGCCGGCTTACCTGGATTTTCTTCGTCATGTTTGATGAGTGGTTACCGATTAATTTCTTGATCCGGCGGTTGACTCATTCGGTACAGTTCCTTGATTTCCCTGTTTTTCAGTTCCACAAACTTGCCGGACTTCACCATGGAAGGAATGAAGAAACTACCAAATCGAACGCGTTTCAAACGGCTGATCCTGAGTCCCTGGGACTCCCAGATACGCCGCACCTCACGATTTCTCCCCTCCATCAGGACGACGTAATACCACTGGTTTGCACTGCCATCATCCCGGGATTTCCGGATATCCGTGAATCGGGCCATGCCGTCTTCCAGTAAAACCCCCGTGCGCATGTTTTCAAGTTTATTTTCGGAGACATGGCCTAATACGCGAACAGCGTACTCACGGTCCACTCCCGCCGAGGGATGCATCAATCGATTCGCCAATGCGCCGTCGGTGGTAAACAGCAGCAGTCCACCCGTGTTGAAATCCAGACGTCCAATGGAAATCCAACGCTGGTTTTTCAGTTTCGGCAGACGTCTGAATACCGAGGGTCTGCCTTCAGGATCATCACGGGAACAGATTTCTCCGGCTGGCTTGTTGTATAGCAAGTGGCGATGTCTGATTTTCTTCCGGCCAATGAATCTGCCATCTGCCTGTATCTGATCTGTTTCGCTGACACGGTCACCAAGCGTGGCAATGGAACCATTCACCCTGATTCGACCGTCGGAAATCCACTGTTCCATGACCCGTCGGCTGCCGAGGCCATGGGCGGCCAGGATTTTCTGAAGTTTTTCGGACATGATAGTCAGGCAGGCAGTAAGTGCGGCGCAGGTTGAACCTACCTTTCTCCCCCGGGGTCCTCTTGATCAGGGTTGTCATTTTGAGGACGCTTTATTCCAGGTTCAGAAAGTTCGGGATCATCCTCCTCCGCAAAAGCAGCATTCAAAATTTCAATGGGTACATTGGCAAACTGTTCGCTTCTACCTGCTGCACTGTGATCACCGGCCAATTGTTCGTTTTTACTTTCTGCATTGTGTTCATCACTCAACTGTTCGTTTTTACTTTCTGCATTGCGATCATCGTCCAATTGTTCGTTTTTGCTTTCTGCACTGTGATCTTCGTCCTGTTCGTTATTGCTCCCGGCATGGTACTCATCGTCAAACAACTTTCTGATGTTGTCGGATATGGCGATGACTTTTCCAGTGACTTCATCGAGTTCATCATCGCTGACCAGGGCAGGACCCGGATTCGCCATATCCTCCAACTCGATCACCCTGGCTCCTTCAACAGGTTCCTCCAGTTCCAGTTGTCTGTTAACTTCGTCCAGATCCCTGATTTCCGCCAGGGTTGGTAATTCATCCAGGCTATTCATATTGAAATAATCAAGAAAGGTCTTTGTGGTTGCATACATCGCTGGTCTGCCGGGTACATCACGATGCCCGACCACCCTGATCCACTCTCTCTCAAGCAGTGTCCGAATAATATTGGTACTCACCGAGACGCCGCGCACTTCTTCGATATCGCCACGGGTGACGGGCTGCCGGTAGGCGATGAGTGCCAGAGTCTCCAGTAAAGCCCTGGAATATCTGGGGGGCTTTTCATCCCACAGGCGACTGATCCATTCTCCGTATTCCAGACGAATCTGAAATCGGTAGCCACCGGCAACTTTCTTCAATTCAAAGCCCCGGTCGATGCAACTGTCACTGATGTTATCCAGGACCTGTTGTAGTTCCGCGCGTGTCGGTTGCTCCTCTACAAACAGCCCAATCATGTGATCAATGCTGAGCGGACCGTCAGCAGCGAGCATCGCGCCCTCGATGATTTGTTGTAAAGGAAGTGTACTCATCTTGCCTCTATGGAAGGTGCTTCGTGTGACTTGACGTGTATGGGAGAAAATAATTCGGTTTGTACAATGTCCAGCAATGATTCCCTCATCAATTCCATTACTGCGATAAAAGTGACCACGACACCGGCACGTCCTTCCTGTATGTCAAACAGAGAACTGAACGGGACAAACTGATCATCGGCACGGCTGGTCAGTTCCAGGATGTGAGACATGCGTTCCCGGGTCGATAACGGTTCAAAAGAGATCTGGTGGTTGGTTGAATTGCCGGCTCGTTTGAGTACCCGCGCCAACTCAACAAGCATCTCCCGTAGGTGAATTGTCGGCACTGGTTTTGGTTTATACGGGACCGATGAATCAGCCGAGGCGATCCAGAAATCCCGATTCATTCGTGGTTGTTCGTCCAGGTCCATGGCGGCGTTTTTGAAGCGTTCATACTCCTGGAGACGTCGGATGAGTTCCGCACGCGGGTCATCCTCTTCCTCGATGTCGTCCTGACGCGGTAATAACATTCTGGATTTGATCTCAGCCAGCATCGCTGCCATCACCAGATATTCCGCGCTCAATTCAAACTGAAGGTCTTCCATCAATTCGATGTATTCCATGTATTGTCGGGTAATCTCGGCAACCTGGATGTCCAGAATATCCAGATTCTGTCGGCGGATGAGGTAAATCAGCAGGTCCAGCGGACCTTCGAATGCATCGAGTATGATTTCCAGTGCGTTCGGGGGGATATAGAGGTCCTGTGGTATATCAATCAGTGGTTTCCCATCAACCACTGCAAAAGGCAGTTCCTGTTGAACCTTGCGTTGACGCTTCGCATGCACTGGTTTCGTCTCGTATTTTTGCGCCATAATCGTCTACCTGTAGTCAAGTCCCATGGCAGTGCGCACTTCCTCAAGAGTTGATCTTGCGATGATGCGCGCCTTTTCACAACCTTCCGCGACAATACTCTTTACCAGATTTGGATTGTCTTCATACTGACGAGCCCGTTCCATGATGGGTTGCTGTTCTTTCAGCACTGCATCAATCAACGGCTTCTTACAATCCATACAGCCTATGGATGCTCTGGTGCAGCCATCTGTCACCCACTTTCGGGTGTCCTCGTCAGAATAAATCCGGTGCATATCGAACACAGGGCACTTGTCCGGGTCTCCAGGATCTTTTCTGCGGACTCGCGCCGGGTCTGTCATCATAGTCCTGAGTTTCTTTTCGATGGACTCCGGTTCCTCGCGAAGCCTGATGGTATTGCCGTAGGACTTGGACATCTTCTGCCCATCAAGACCTGTTACCAACGGCGTTTCTGTCAGTAACACATCCGGTTCCGGCAGAATTACCTTACCACCCCCTTCCAGATAACCAAGCAACCGGTCCCGGTCACCATGCGACAGATTCTGCTGATCAGACACCAGCGCCTGCGCCGTCTTCAGAGATTCCTGCTGACCCCTTTCCATATAGTTCCGACGTAACTCCCGGTATAACCTGGCGTTCTTTCTGCCCAGTTTCTTAATCGCGCCTTCCGCAAGTTCCTCAAATCCAGGGTCTCGTCCATAGATGTGATTGAACCGGCGTACCAGGTCCCGTGTCATTTCAACATGCGGTACCTGGTCTGCACCCACGGGCACGTTACCTGCCTTATACATCAGAATATCCGCACTCTGCAGGACGGGATATCCCAGAAATCCATAGGTTGACAGATCCCGTTCATTGTGACTTCTGGTTGACAAATCCTTGAAGCTTGGCACCCGTTCCACCCAGCCCAGTGGTGTGATCATGGAGAGCAGTAGATGCAGTTCCGCATGTTCAGGCACCCTGGATTGTATAAACAGTGTGGCGGATCCTGGATTCACACCCGATGCCAGCCAGTCAATCAGCATCTCCCATACATTTTCCTGAATGATTTCGGTTTCTTCGTAGTGAGTGGTCAGGGCGTGCCAATCAGCGACGAAGAACATGCAGTCATATTCATGCTGCAACTTCACCCAGTTCTTAAGTACGCCATGATAATGGCCAAGATGTAAACGACCGGTGGGACGCATACCGGAGAGGACACGTTTTTGTGCTTCTATCAGACTCAATTCTGGACCTGCTCCACAGAATGTGGAATTTGAATCAACATATTTTACAGATTCCAGCAGCAGATTACAGATTTACCGAATGTAAAAATTTTTTTCCGCGGAGCAAACAGTCCGGTTTGCCTGGATTTTCTTCGTCATGTTTGATAATAGCTTGCTTCATTAACGAGTGTGTTCGCAGATGGCTTTGGGGCATTCATTTGCTCCAGCGTCTGCGCGTCCCTCCCGGATTCCCTCGTCTCCCCCGCATGCCTGTAGTCATGCTCCTCCAACTCGGCGCTTCGACATTAGGCTTACGCAAATGAACACCCCAAAGCCATCTGCTGTATGTCGGGAATAGTGTGTGTTTGATAGCATCGTATGGGGTGGCTGCCCCGAAACCCGGGTTTAGAAACAATTTGTTCAATGAGAGTATTCCGTGATCTCGAAAACACCTCGTCCCTGCCTTGTAATTTCCGGGACACCCGTTTCGAAATTCACTACCGTGGTGGGTTCGAGCCCACAGAAACCACCGTCAATTACGAGATCCAGCTGGTGCTCAAGCAGGTCACGGATCTCCAATGGATCCGTCAGTGGGTACTCATCCCCCTGCAGGATCAGTGTGGAACTCATCAGCGGCTCACCCAGTTCCCGCAGTAAAGCCTGACAGATCTCATTCTCAGGTACGCGCAGCCCAATGGTTTTCCGCTTTGGATTAATCAGTCGCCTCGGCACTTCCCGGCTGGCGGGAAAAATGAAGGTGAAGGGACCCGGGGTTGATGACTTCAGCAATCGATAGGAACTGTTGTCGACGCGCGCATAAACTCCCAGATCGGAAAGGTCCCGGCACACCAGGGTAAGGTTGTGTTTGTCATCCAGACGCCGAATCTGGCGAATTCTATCCAGTGCCTTCTTGTCCCCGATGTGGCATCCCAGTGCATAGGCAGAATCTGTCGGGTAGGCAATGACACCGCCATTGCGCACAATTAACGCTGCCTGGTGTATTAAACGCGGTTGCGGGTTCTCAGGATGGATTCTAAAAAACTGACTCATGTCATCTCGCCAATCAGATCTGTTTAAAGGTTCATCTAAAAATAAAGCTTGAAATGAATTATCATAAGTGGACTGTAACATTTCTGGTCACCCAGTATGAAACAATTCGTCGAATTTCTGCCAATTGCACTGTTTGTCGCAGTCTACTTCTATACGAAAGACATATACCTCAGTACCGCAGTGCTGATGGCGGGTATCTGTGTACAGGTAGGCTACGAATATGCACGCTATCGGGAGGTCGGAAAGCAGACTAAAATTATCTTCTGGGTCGCAATAATATTTGGTGGCGCCACTCTGCTGTTCCGAAATCAGGCGTTTATTCAATGGAAACCAACCGTAGTAAACTGGTTGTTCTGCCTTGGCCTGCTGGCCAGTCAGTTTTTTGGCAAGCAAAATTTTCTACAGAAATTGCTGGGAGATAAATTTCAGCTACCCAGCCACGTCTGGCGAAATCTTACCCTTGGATGGGCCGCAGGATTCTTCCTGGCAGGCTTGTTGAACCTGGTTATCGCCTATGGCTTCAGTCTGGACTTCTGGGTAAGTTATAAACTGATTGGTGGATTTGCCATTACTCTGATCTATATTATGCTCACCATGATCTACCTGATTAAAGGCGGATACCTTCAGGAAGAAAACCCCGGGAGGCTGCCCGGGAACAGCGACCGTAGCGAGGGCGAGCCTGATTGAGTCATATTTTCCTGGCAGCCACCTGCAGTTGGCCGGATGTGGATTCCGGCTACTTCGACAGGCTGTTCAGACAAGAATTGGAGCAAATTTATGTTGTATGCGATTATCGGCCAGGATGTCGAGAATTCCCTGGAACGCCGAAAGCTGAGTCGTCCCGATCATCTTAAAAGACTTGAGGTGCTCAATCAGGCGGGTCGGCTGGTTCTGGCAGGCCCTCATCCAGCCATCGATAATGACGACCCGGGAGATGCCGGGTTTACAGGGAGTCTGGTGGTTGCCGAATTCGATAACCTTGCGGATGCCGAATCCTGGGCTGGCAAAGATCCCTATCAGACCGCAGGCGTTTACGGCAGCGTGATCGTCAAACCCTTTAAAAAGGTCTTACCCTGAAAACATGTCTGATTATCGGGTTTCTCCCGGCACGATGGCTTTCCTGAAACGGGGTATCCGGGGATGAAAACCAGACTCAGTGTCAATCTCAATAAAGTCGCCCTGATTCGCAATTCACGGGAGACTGCAATTCCGAGTGTCGTCGATGCCGCGATGACCGCCATCAAGGCTGGTGCGGATGGTATCACAGTACATCCCAGACCGGATATGCGGCACATCAGACCGTCCGATGTTTATGATCTGGCAGAACTCCTGTCCCGGGATGCTTATCGCCACATAGAATTCAATATAGAAGGCAACCCCTATGCCGGACCCGAAGACAACGGTTATCCCGGATTCATGGAACTTCTCAGGAGTGTCAAGCCACACCAGGCCACACTGGTGCCGGACGATCCAAACCAGCTCACTTCCGATCATGGCTGGGACCTCACCCGTGAATCCGGTCGTCTGAAGCTGCTTCTGCAGGATCTGCAGGCACTCAAAATCCGCGTAAGCCTGTTCATGGATCCGTCTGCTGAGCAACTTGAGCTCGCTGCCCGCCTGGGTACTGATCGAATAGAGTTCTATACCGGACCCTATGCAGAACATTTCGGGACATCAGCGCAGCAGTCCATACTGGGCGAATTTGCCGCGGCCGCAGACCTCGCGAACCGTCTGGGGCTTGGTATCAATGCCGGACACGACCTGAATCTCGAAAATCTCGCCACATTCTGTCAGGCAGCCTCCCCGGTTGCAGAGGTCTCCATCGGTCATGCCATTATCAGCGACGCTATCTGGTTCGGGCTGGAGGAAATCGTCACTCGCTATGCCAGGATTCTGCAGGAAACATAATTTGGCGACTGTCAGGCAAAACGGTTTGATGTCCGGGAATTTCTTTTATTTGGCGACCGTTGGGCAAATCGGTATGATGTCCGGGAATTCCATTTAATAATAGTCAGTCGTCAAGAGTTATGAGATCATCAATAAACTTCATTATTTCCATTCTGGTTGGCATAGTCGCCTTTTTGCTGGCCGGCTACATTCGCACCGAGTCTCTGGTTATCCCCGGCGACAGCGCCGGATTCCTGGAGCTGTTCATCATCATTGCTGCCGTTTTCGCAGGTTGCCTCATCGCTTCCCGTGGTGGTAACGAAGAGACTCTGGACTCTCGGGAGACCGGTACTGTCAAGTGGTACAATGTCAAAAAAGGATATGGATTCATCATCCGGGACCAGGGCGATGATGTTTTCGTCCACCACCATAATATCGAAGGCAGCAGGCATGCCATCTTCGACGGCCAGCGGGTCAGTTTTATCGTGATATCCGGTGAAAAGGGATTACAGGCGGACGAAGTTACCCCGGAGGCTGTCCGAGAACAGCGACCGTAGCGAGGGCGAGACTGATTGAGTCATATTTTTTGCAGACACAGCCCAGTCCACACCTGCAGACACAGCCCAGTCCACACCGGCGATGGCAATGTCTACCTGCAACGACAGACCAAGGGCCGCAACGGAAAATCCGTTGTCATCATCAGCGGGCTTCCACTTGCCCGGGAACCTCTGGCGAAACTGGCCAAATCGCTGAAATCAAAATGCGGCGTCGGTGGGACAGTTGAAGGATCAAACATCCTGATACAGGGAGACAAGCGGGATATTCTCAGGAAAGAACTGGAAAAACTCGGCTTCACCGTAATACTGAGTGGCGGCTGAAGCCTTCCATGCCCTGAATGCTATTCACTGAATACGCGGACATTGATCACACCATCTATGGCCAGAATGCTCCGGACCAGCTCGTCCGTCGGCTTTGATTCGATATCAATCAGATTGTAGGCCACATCGTCCCGGCTCTTGTTCAGCATATCGATCACATTGATATTGCGGTCGGCGAGTATCGACAGGACACTGCCGAGTATCCGGGGTACATTTCTATTGGCCAGTGCAAGTCGATACCCTGAATCACTTCGCTCCAGAGACAGGTCCGGGAAATTGACGGAATTTCTGATATTGCCATTCTCAAGGAAATCGAGTAATTGCTCAGCGACCATCACGGCACAGTTCTCTTCAGCCTCATCAGTACTCGCACCGAGATGCGGCATCGCCACCACACCGGGCTTACCTATCAACTCCGGCGTGGGGAAATCAGAAATGTATTGAGATATCCTGCCGCTATCAAGAGCCTCTGATATTGCGTCATTATCCACAATTTCCTCTCGTGAAAAGTTCAGCAGGACAGCACCTTCCCTGAAGCTGCCAAGCGTCTCCTGGTTAATCATGCCGCGAGTACTCTCAAGTATGGGAACGTGAAGGGACACGATGTCCGATTGTGCAAACAATTGGTGCATAACGTCCATCTTCTGTACCCGCCGGGATAACCGCCAGGCGGCTTCCACGGAAATAGCCGGATCATAGCCGAGTACTTCCATGTCCATATTCAGCGCCATTTCCGCCACCATGGAACCGATGGCGCCGAGACCCAGGACACCGAGGGTTCTGCCTTTCAATTCCCGCCCCTTGTAGCGCTTTTTATTGGTTTCCACCAGTCTGTTGACGTCGGTTTTGTCGGTGTTGTCATCCAGTGTGGATACAAATTCAATGCCGGGAATAATTCCCCTGCAGGACAACAGCAAACCGGCCATGACCAGTTCCTTGACCGCATTGGCATTAGCGCCCGGCGTATTGAACACGACAATGCCCTGTCCAGTGTATTCGGATACAGGAATGTTATTGACTCCCGCACCTGCTCTGCCCACCGCCCGCAGAGAAGCTGTTGCATCATCAATCGTCAGCTGATGACTGCGGACCAGAATAGCGTCTGGATCAGCTATTTCAGACCCCAGTTCGTAATCACTGCCTGGGAATATGGCCAGTCCCTTTTCCGAGAGGTTGTTGATTGTTCGTATCTTGTACATGGATCTGGTGTTCCTGTTAATGACTTCATGTCCCTTTGCTGACGGCTTTTATCAAATCCGTGATGACGGCAACGCTGTCGATAACCTCAAATTCCGCCAGCTTTCTTGTGATTGCTGCGCGTTCGTCATAGACGGAATCGACCAGATTCAGGAATTTTTCATTATCCAATTCTGATTCTTCAAGCATCCTGCTGAATCCCTGCCCGGTAAATGTACGGGCATTGTCTATCTGGTCACCCCGGCTGACCGAAGATGACAGTGGAATCAGAATGTGTGGTTTTCGCGTTACCAGCAGTTCGTAGAGAGAATTTGCGCCGGCGCGGGCAATTATAACATCTGCTGCTGCGAATACATCACCAAATTCCTCAAAGAGGAACTCCTGCTGACGATATCCCCCGATCTTTTCCAGTGAACTATCGAGATTGCCCTCGCCAACCACGTGTACTACCTGGAATTTTGCAATCAGTTGATCCAGTACATCCTTGATCTGACGATTGATACTGACTGCCCCCAGACTGCCACCGAACACCAGCAGTACTGGTTTTCCGTCGTCAAGACCCAGTGCTCTCCTGCCCTCATCGGGCCTGCCACGGAGTAGATTTTCCCTGACCGGAGTACCGGTGACTACAACCTTGCCTTCCGGCAGATAACGCCTGGTCACTGCAAAGTTGACGCATATTTTTTGCAGTAATGGGAAACAGAGTTTATTCGCCAGTCCCGGGGTTACATCCGACTCGTGTCCTATTGCCGGAATTCTGGCCACCCAGGCGGCAAAAATCACGGGTACAGCAACAAACCCCCCCTTGGAGAAAACCACGTCCGGACGTTCCCTGACACAGATAACGAGACTCTGCAGAAATCCCATGACAATCCGCAGAGGATCGACGAAGTTCCGCCAATCGAAATATCGCCGTAGTTTCCCAGTGGCTATGGCATGATACCTGACATTGATTCTGTCCATTATCTGCCGTTCGATCCCGTCCGCAGAACCCACATAGACAATATCCCATCCCGCAGCCCTGAGATACTCAATCAATGCGATATTCGGAGTAACGTGACCGGCGGTGCCGCCGCCTGTGAATAGAATTTTCATACCACCACCGGCTCAGATGCCCAGCATTTCTTTAACCAGGGGGATAGTCACTTTTCTCTGTTGTACCAGGGTTTCTTCATCAAGACGTTCCAGTAAATCTATCAGACTACTTAAACTCCGCGGAGTGCGACCCATGATGAACCTGCCAACCTCTTCACTGAGCCTGAATCCCCGGACTACGGCTCTTTGCTGCAATACATGAAGTTTTTGCTCATCGCTCAACCGGTCTGTCCGAATGGACATCGCCGCCAACAAACGGGAATGCAGATCCTGCAGGCGGATGGGTAACGCCTGTACCGGCATGGCGGCACTGATTATCAGATTTCCGCCGGCATCCCTGACCGCGTTGATCAGGTGAAACAGGTCCAGTTGCCATTGATCATCGCCGGTCACTGTATCCATATCATCAAGACAAACGACCTGGACTGATTCCAGCCCCTGCAATACACCAGAATCGTAATCTACCGGACTGTCCAGAAAAATCGCTGAGTGACCTGCTTTACGGGCCTGGTGACAACAAGCCTGCAACAGGTGACTGCGGCCACTTCCGGGATGACCCCAGAGGTAAACCAGACCTGAAGAAACAGAGAGCCGTTCTCCTGCCTCTCCCAGGTAACTGTCAAAAGTTGCGTCGTCCCGGAGACGGATGCCAAGCAACATCTGCCGGATCATGATGAGAGTGCCGGATCGTGATGCGTTGTCCGTGTGTCCAGACAGTGAACCATCAGGTAATCCCTGGCGAAGATAATGGACAAAAGTTTGTGTATGTCAGTCATTTATGGTCCAGGATTTAATAATATCGCTCGTCGAATCTCAGTTTGCCGGTCCATACCCACAGATAGATAATCCCGTCTACGAAAGTGGTCAACGCGACCATCCAGAACAGCGCCGGCATCACCCATGGCGCTATTACCGGTTGTAAAGCGGCAGTGATCAGGAGACACGTGATGAGGATTATCTGCAGTGCGGTGGTTACCTTCCCGATCATCAGGGGTTTTACTTCCGGGAAACCCGCCAGCAAGGTATAAATGAACGCACCAAAAATCACGACAAAATCCTTGACCAGCATCAGGCACATCAACAGCATCGGCAGGTGTCCCGTGTAAACCAGAGACACTGCAACTCCCAGAACCAGAAGTTTATCCGCCACGGGATCAAACATCTTGCCAAAGGCACTTTCCCAGTCGTATTTACGCGCCAGATATCCGTCCAGTCCGTCGGACAGCCCGGCTACTATAAAGAGTATCAGGGCAAGACCAAAAGCATCCTGTACTATGCTGAATGCGACAGGCAGTACCATCAGTACTCTGGCGACGGAGAAGATATTGGGTATATGGCGCCATTGCATGGAGAATCTCACACTTTCATCTCTGCAAAAACCTCAGGGCAACCAACGATAATACAACATGCTGCCGTTATCACCGGTTCTAATCAAAGACAGCTTTTTGTCAAGTTCAATCGTTTCCACCAGTTGCCTGCGCTGACCTTCAATGCTGAGCCGGAATTCCACTTCGTTTCCTCTGGTTTCCATTACCACTGTATCCAGCACCGGAGTCAAGGATTCCAGGTACTCGCTCAATCCGGCATAGTCTTCCAGATCGTCAATGGCCTCGACGCGCATGGTGACGACATCTCTGGAAGAGTCCAGGGCATATCGCCCGGCCAGTGCATCTGCCAGGCGGTCCACCATGGTCTTGATGATTTCCTCGCTGCTGGAAGAAATATTTTCAGCCATCAGCCAAGTCGTATCAATGCGGTACGACCAGTAAGCACTCCAGCGAACCAGATTATCCACCTGAATCCGTCCCATGATGATACAATCCGGATTGTATCGCACCGATGCATCGTCAACACGGCCATAGAAGGTTCCCCAGATTTCGGCAGTGGAAATCATTGCAGTATCCTCCAGGTCAAGCAATGGGAACAGGAGTGGCAATCCGCGAAGTTTCGCCTGATTTTTGAGTTGCTGCACAAATTCGCCTGCATCAGATTCTCCCAGAATGCGTCGGCCCTGATCGTCGCTGACAGCGATCCATAACAAAACACCCGGGCGATTGCTTCCCCAAACCGGGAATCCAGCACTACGCAGCAACCTTGCCACCGCACTGGGGTCAAAATGGACTTTGAGTATCAGGGTGGCAATGGGTTCTCCATCAATCAGCAATGTCCTGTCCGTGGTCTCATAGCTGTATTGATTATAATATGACGATGGATCCTTCAACGCATCCGCAACAAGATTGTCAGATGTCACTTCAGGTGTTCCGGATACCCTTAACAGAACCTGCTGTAATCCGGATCGGGCGCCCCGGCTCAACCAGCTTGGGCTTCTATCCGTGACCAGCACTTCGGCAACATAGAGATCCTCTACCGGCAACGCATAACAATTGCGTATGATGCACAGCAGACAGAGCATTGCCAATGTCAGGGAACTTTTTTTGATGGTCCGTATCCTTCTATAGATGACACAATTCATGTCGTGCCCGGAAATAGTATCGGATATCGGTGTGTTCGGGAATGAGTATCTTTACAGAACTATCAAACACACACTATTCCCGACATACAGCAGATGGCTTTGGGGTGTTCATTTGCACCAGCATAATGTCGGAGCGCCGAGTTGGAGGAGCATGACTACAGGCATGCGGGGGAGACGAGGGAATCCCGGAGGGACGCGCTGAAGCTTACGCAAATGAATGCCCCAAAGCCATCTGCGAACACACTCGTTAATGAAGCAAGCTCTTATCAAACATGACGAAGAAAATCCAAGTAAGCCGGCCTGTTTGCTCCGCGACTGCGGCAGGGCGAGTTTTTGGCCCGCTGAAGGCTCCCAAGAAACAAAATGATTCTAAATCCGGGTTTCGGGGTGGCCCTCCCCGTACAGTGCTAACAACGAGTCCGGGAAATTGATGTCCAATAACAACAAGTACAGGAAATTGATGTCAAATAAGAGCGTTTTCAAGAAATTGGTAAATTTTTATATGGTCAATTGTCACCTGATCATCAGGTACAGAGTAAAAATCTCCACGATAGCCATGGTATGCATCATCCTTACAGTCAACCATGTTGCTGCCGACCCTGTTCCGTTCCGTGCGGTATACAGCGCTGATTTCAAGGGATTACCCGTTGGTGCTACCGGTATTCGGGAACTCAGACTGCTTGCAGGCAACAGGTACCTCTTTACCTCATCGGCAAAGTCAATCTTTGCCTCGGTTACCGAACAGACCACATTCAACTGGGAGGACCAGGCAATCCCGCTTGAATACCAGTACATCCGCAGCGGTATAGGCAGAAACCGGGACGATAAACTTGTCTTTGACTGGCAGAGTGACACCGTCAGCTACAACAACAGTGCCTACAATATCGCAACCGGCACCCTGGACAAACTACTGTATCAGTTCCAGATGCGGGCAGATCTTAAACAGGCGCATTCAAGTGATGAGTCATGGCCGACGATGCATTATACCATTGCTGACCGGGAGAGGGTCCGAAATTACAATTTCACAGTAGATGGCGAGGACATCATCTCAACGCCTGTCGGAAATTTTAATACTGTCAGGGTTAATCGTATCCGCGAGAACCAGAATCGCAAAACCACGCTGTGGCTGGTCCCTCGATACGACTTCCTTCTCGTACGGCTGCAACAGATTGAAGATGGTGATGATGGATTTGAACTCCTGCTAAAGGAGGGAGTATTCAATGGTGAACCATTGCGCGGACTGTAATGCAGAAAACAGTCAGATCTTCGGCAAAGTAACGCCGGTTTGTCCCTGATACTTGCCGTCCCGGTCCGCATAAGAAATTTCACATTCCTCATCAGATTCAAAAAACAGCATCTGTGCTACCCCCTCATTGGCATAGATTTTTGCCGGCAGGGTGGTGGTGTTGGAAAACTCCAGCGTGACATGCCCCTCCCATTCCGGTTCCAGCGGGGTAACGTTGACAATAATGCCGCAACGGGCATAGGTGGACTTGCCGAGACAAACGGTGAGCACACTCCGGGGAATCCGGAAATATTCCACGGTGCCGGCGAGAGCAAGGGAGTTCGGCGGAATAATGCATACGTCATTTTTCAGATCCACAAAACTCTTTTCATCAAAATATTTGGGGTCTACGATAGCCGAATGGATATTGGTAAACACCTTGAATTCATCCGAACAGCGGACATCGTACCCGTAGCTTGATGTCCCGTACGATATCACCCGGTTACCATCGTTTTCTCTGATCTGTCGGGGTTCAAATGGTTCTATCATGCCGTGTTCTTCGGCCATGCGGCGAATCCACCGGTCTGATTTAATCGTCATTGAAGCTCCACATGTTGTTATTCCTGTGACTGGCTTGAAACAGTAAATTTCGTCGAATCCACAATCAGTATAATCCAAGTACCGTCAGTTACTCGATATCTACATAAGCCTTAACGGCTTTTTTCCTGAAACAGGTCTTGTCGTGCGCTCAGCTTCAGGAAATTGTTGTGAAAACGCCACCACCTGACGTAGTGTAACGGTTTTCATGAATTTGATGAATCAGACAGGAGGTATTCATGCCCTTGAAAAGAGTGTTGATCAGCAATCGCGGAGAGATCGCGATTCGCATTGCCAGGGCTGCTTCGGCTTTGGGTATGGAGTCTGTGGGGGTGTATGCGCCGGTTGACAAGCTTGGATTGCATACCCGGTATACCACCAGAATCTGTGAGTTGAAGGGAGATGACCCGGTAGGCGCCTATCTGGATAGCGCTGCACTGGTGTCATTGGCCAGACAGAACGATTGTGACTGCATTCACCCCGGTTACGGTTTCCTATCGGAAAAAGCGCTATTCGCCAGGCAGTGTGCTGATGAAGGCGTCACATTCATAGGTCCATCACCAGCATCCCTGTCGTTGTTCGGAAACAAAGTGAAGGCAAGAGAACTGGCGCAGTCGCTGGGTATTCCGGTGGTACCCGGAAGTTCTGAACCATTATCCTCAGCGGATAAAGCGGTGCAACTGGCGGCAGAACTGGGATATCCGGTTATGCTCAAGGCGGCAGCGGGTGGTGGTGGCCGCGGCATGCGAATGGTAGAGAATGAAGCCGCCATCAGAGAGGCATTTGTCCGTTGCCAGAGCGAAGCGGCGTCGGCGTTTGGCGATGGCGCAGTCTTCATGGAGAAATGCATTGTCCGGCCAAGACATGTGGAAGTGCAGGTGCTTGGAGATGTCGAAGGCAACATCATTCATCTCCATGAACGTGATTGTTCAGTACAATTCAACCATCAGAAGGTCATTGAGATTGCCCCGGCGCCGGGCTTGTCAGACATCCTGCGGGACCGCATAGCGGCAGATGCCATCAAGCTGACCCGGGCGGTTGAATATGTCAATGCCGGTACGGTGGAGTTTCTGATTTCTCCGGAGACAGGCGAGTATTACTTTATCGAGTGCAATCCACGGATTCAGGTGGAACACACCGTTACCGAACAGGTGACGGGCATAGACCTGGTGGAAACACAATTCCACATTGCGTCCGGCGCTACCTTATCCTCACTGGGTCTGGCGGACCAGAAGGCAGTGGGTGCGCCGCGGGGTTACGCGGTTCAGGCGAGGGTAGTCGTACGGGGGCAGGGAACCATCCATGCCTATAAGGAACCCTCCGGTCCCGGCGTGCGTGTAGACGCATCGGGCTATGCGGGTTATGCGCCCCCGGTGCAGTTTGATCCATTGCTGGCCAAGGTGGTTTGTGGTTCCAATTCCACGGCAACGCTCGCTTCCGCCGTGCAACGGACACAACGCGCGCTTGCAGAATTTCATATCGCCGGCATAGCGACCAATCTGCTGCAATTACGGTCGATTCTCTCTCATCCCTCTGTTGGCGAGGGGGATGCCCGCACTACATTACTGACAGAAGTACCGGAATTAATGCAAAGTCATCCTGCCGAGGCGGATGGCAGTCCGGTTTCGTTGCTGCAGGGGAAGGCGCCAGACAAATCTGTTGACGCTGCATTGAACAATTCAATTGCCCCATCTCTGCCGGTGGAAGATGGTCAGCAGGGTATCGCCTGTCCGGTCACAGGTGAGTTACTGGAGTTGGATGTAACCGAGGGTGATGTGGTGTCCGCTGGTGATACCGTAATGGTGGTGACGGCAATGAAGATGGAATCCGTAGTCACGGCGCCCTGTTCGGGTGTGGTGTCCACTATTCAGAAATTAACAGTTGGGGACAATCTTACTGCAGGGCAGATTGTAATGGTATTGACTCTGGCGGAAGGCGCCGAAGTCAGTACGCAGGAATCCTCCGGAGATAAACCCTGGGCATCGTTACTGGAAGAGGTGGATACACTGCGTGATCTGGCAAAAGCCAGACTTGCCCCGGGTTCTGTAGACCCCGGAGTGGTACGCCAGCGCAGCCGCGGCAAATTGACTTGCCGGGAACGTATTCTGCTGCTGCTGGATGATGGCAGTTTCCGTGAAGTTGGCAGTGTCGCTGGATTTGCCTCCTATGACGAATTTGGCGCCATTGACGCATTTACCCCGGCCAACAGCGTTGGTGGATGGGGAAAAATCGAAGGACGGACAACGATTGTCTGCGCCGATGACTTTACCTCCAGGGGTGGCCATGCAGATGGGGCAATCGGCGCCAAGAGCAACTACCTGGACAGATTATCCATGGAATTACGATCTCCATCCATTCGGCTGCTGGATGGTTCCTCCGGTGGCGGCAGTGTCGCCGCCATGGTTCCTGCGCAGAAGAAAGAAGGCGAGAGTAGCGCCAGGGAAAGCAGTGGCGCCATCAAAGCCGGAAGACCCCGGGTTGCCGGCGGCGGCGGATCATATCTACCAGGACACCTGGGCAGCAGCATGTATGCGGAGCAGTTATCCACGGTACCCGTTGTCAATATGCTCCTCGGCAGTGTCGTGGGGATTGGCGCGGCAAAAGCGGTACTGGGGCATTTCTCCGTGATGGTGCGCGACATTGCCCAGTTGTTTGTCGCCGGACCGCCGGTGGTAGCACACGCCATGGGCTACGACATCACCAAGGAAGCTCTGGGTGACTGGCATATCCATTGCACCAATGGCTCTGTGGATAACCTTGCGGAATCGGAACAGGAAGCGGCTGCAATGACCCGTCGATTTCTGTCCTATCTCCCGTCCAGTGTCTATGAAGCACCGCCGGTTTCAGAACCGGACCGGCAAGATCTGATCGACAGAAGGGAAGAAGAACTGTTGTCTCTTATCCCCCGGAAGCGGACAACGACCTTTGATATCCGAAGAGCCATTAACCTGATGGCGGACAGAGATTCTTTTTTTGAGACAGGTCCACTATGGGGAACAGATCAGGTAACCGGTTTCGTCAGGTTCAACGGTCATCCGGTGGGTGTTATTGCCTCGGACAGCCGTCACGTCAATGGAGGGGCGTTGACCGCGGACGGTTGCGACAAGCTGAAGAGACATCTGGACCTGTGTGATCTGTTCCATATACCGGTCCTCAATCTCATCGATAATCCAGGGTTTGCGGTTGGACTGGAACATGAAATTGCGGGGACCATTCGGAAAGGAGGTGAGTGGATGGTGGCGTTTGCGCAGGTCAACATACCAATCTTCAGTGTGGTCATGCGCCGCAGTTTTGGCGTTGCGGGTAACAACTATGCCACACCGCGATCAAGGCCTTCCATGCGTGTTGCATGGCCGGCAGCAGATGTTGGTGGTATTCCACCGGAAGGAGGGATAGAAGCGGCATACAGACGGCAATTGGCCGAGGCCCAGGACCCGGTGGCGCTACGGGCTGAACTCAATGCGCGAATTGAAAGTGTCCGGGGTCCGGTTGGGCCGCTGAATAAATTCCAGATGGAAGAGATGATTGACCCACGGGATACGCGGCGTTATATCTGTGAATGGGTGGAAACAGCATACAGGGTGATTTCGCAGCCGGCACAACTGGCGCCAAGACCTTTACAGTTCAGACCATAGCGACCTGGGAGGCTGTCCGAGAACAGACTGACCTACTGCTCGCCCTCGCTACGGTCGCAGTTCTCTGACAGCCTCCTGGCGCCGGTAATCGCATTAAACCCCGGTGAGACCCGGTTTTCTGTCGGGACGGACCCAGGTGAGCGCCACCATGGCGAGGGCGATCGCCGGTACACAAGCCCAAAGCACGGCGTTCCAGCCATAGAGTTGCATCACGACACCAGCGCTCAGTGCAGCTGCCGCCGTGATGCCAAACACGGTAAAGTCGTTGCATGCCTGGGCACGGAATCGCTCTCCCGGGCGGTGGGTGCTGCCGAGCAGGGTCGTACCGCCCACATAGAGGAAGTTCCAGCCAACACCAAGAGCGATCATCGAAGCGCCGTAGTGCAATACTTCGCGGCCTGCAAAACCGGTAATTACTGTCAAGCAGAGGATGATGGCGCCTGCCAGCATGACACTTTTGCTGCCGAATCTGCCGATGAGGAAGCCTGTCACAAGCGATGGCGCGTACATGGCCAGCACGTGTGTCTGAATGACCGTCGCTGTCTGCACAAGAGAATGTCCGTCAACCACATGCATGGCGAGCGGTGCGGCAGTCATCACCAGGGTCATGACACCATAGCCGACCGCGCCGCCAAGGATAGCCACGAGAAAAAACCGGTTACGTGCAATTTCGCGCAGGGGACGCACTTCATCCAGCCCCGCAGACGATGTTGTGGGGCGGGGGTTGCGCAACCACAACAGCAACACTGCGGTGAATAAGTAACATCCCGCGACCACGCTGAAAGATCCGGCAAACCGTGTTCCCGCCACCCAGGACTCGCCACGCGCGGCAAGCTCCGGACCCAGGACAGCACCAATCAGGGATCCGCAGAGAGTGATCGACACGGCCAACCCCGCTGACGCAGAACTGACGCTTTCCACCGCAGCGAAACGGTACTGCTGGGCAAAGGCGTTTGCAGAGCCCACTAATACAGCTGCGCTGCAGAACAATGCGAAGCTTCCTCCAGACAGCGCCACGATCAGGCAAAGGGATCCAGCAAAGCCGATGCCGGCGCCGCAGGCAAAGCCGCGAGCGCGACCGATGTGAGCCATCGTCCAGGTGGCCAGCACAGTAGTCGCCGCGGTGCCTATCGCGAACATCAACAACGGCAATGTGGAAAGTGCCGGCGTCGGTGCCAGGGCATGGCCAACAATCCCGCCCAGGGTGATCAAGACCACAGTCCCGGTCACCGCCGCGGCCTGGGCGATGACGAGGATCGCGATATTGGATTGAAAAAGTTCGGATCGGATATTTCGCTCCAGTAAACACAGCAGGCAGAACAGGGCGTCGAGACGGTGCATCACGGCGTGGTTTAGCCAGTGACACTCTGCAAACGGGCATTATAAACCTGCGCGCCGTGAAAGGCGTCATCACCCGGTACGTTAAAATCCCATCCTGTGGCTGGAATCGGCGTTGGTTATCAGTTTGGAGAACGTAACTTCAAAGCCCGTCCAGCATCCGTTCCCGCCGGTTGGAACGCAGGAATGCCAGGGCAAGCAGGGCCGCCATCAGCAACAGCATGCCTATGCGGTTCTGGATGGTCCATGCGAGAAGTTCATCGGGGCTGGTAAAACCACCCTGTCTCGTGTTGCCGAAGTTACTGGCATCTGCCAGTAACCAGGGATTAAAGAAAGGTGTGAAACGTAACTGGTTATTGCCGAAATCCGTGATAAAACCGTTCAAGGCCAGGACCACCACAGTGGCGATGGCGCCACTGGCTTCGCCGCGGAACAGAGCACCCAGAGCCATCGCAAGAATCATGTAAAAACAGGCTGCCTGCATTGCCCCGTAAAGCGCGCCCGGTGGGAACGGGGTAAAGAAAAACATGACCACAAGCGCAAGCAACGCTTCACTGACCAATAGTAAAAGGATGGCGGCAGTGAGTTTGGCAAACCATAGTCGTTCACAGCCACCCGGTACCGTATAGGCAATCTCCAGGCTTCGGTCTTCAATTTCTCCGGCGATAATGCGGATACCCAGGAACACGGCCAGGGCGGTCAAGGGCACACCAATCAATTGTCCCTGGACACTGCTGGCGGCAATGGCGTTCGCCGGGTCGACAAATATGCGTATTCCATGAAAGATCAGCCACAGGAGCGGCGCCAGCGGCAACAACCAGTAGTAATGGCCAGCCACTACGATCAGTGCATGGCGCAGGAAACCCGGGTCAGCCTGCCAGGTCATGCGGTAATTCCCCGGGCTCCGGTGTTACCGGATATCAGCCACATATAGCCATCCTCAAGCGTTGACTGCAGCAGTTTCGCGGCATCGCCGGGTTTGCCAGTTGCAATGATCCGGTGGACAATCGAACCGTCAGCAGCGGGTGTTTCGTGGGTTCGGATTGACCCCTCGGGCAGAGCAATCTTCTCGTCTGCTTTAGTCCTCATTTCCCACACACGTCCAGTTGCCGAATCAGCGAGAGCGTCGGTGCCGCCATCAAAGACAAGATGACCCTCCGATATGACCAGAACCCGGTCGCAGGCGATGGCGACATCTTCAACAACATGGGTTGAGATCAAGACGATCCGGTCCCGTGCCAGTCTGCTCAGCAGGGTCCGGAAGCGGATCCTTTCTCTGGGGTCCAGCCCTACAGTGGGTTCATCAACGATGATGACAGGCGGCAGTCGCAACAAGGTACGGGCAACGGCCACTCGCTGTCGCATACCACCGGACAGGGACTTTATTTTGTCGTCAGTTTTTTCCGAGAGGCCTGTTTCTTCCAGCAGTTCATTGACACGTTGAGTACGGATATTTGTCGGGATGTCATAGAGTGCCGCATACCATGTCAGATATTCCCTGGGGGACATGCCTGCCGGTAAACCGGCATCCTGAGGGAGATAACCCACCCAGCGGGCGAGGTACCGTTGGATTTTATGCAGATGAACGCCGCCATAAAGTATGGTTCCGCGAGTCGGGTCCAGAACTCCGGCAAGCTGCCGCAGCAGGGTTGTTTTACCTGCGCCGTTGGGGCCAAGTATGCCAATCATGCCCCTCTCGACACTGAAATTAACGCCGGCAAGTGCATGCACCGGATTGATCGGCAGATCCATGCCGGCGAATTGTGCGGACCAACTGCGCCACAGGTTGACCAGAGATCCCAAACCTTCACTGCTTACACGGTTGCTGAGTTCGCCATTTGCCTGTAAGCGCGCACTGCGGCGCATACCTTGCAAGATAGCCAGGAACAGCGCGGCCAGGAGGCACAAGACATACATACCGGGCAGGGCAGATCCATCCAGATGAGGTTTGATGGCGGAAAACCAGGAAAATAGGGAAATTACAAGCCATGGAATCACCGCAATGAGCTTGTTTTCGAGCCTCCCGGATTCGATCGCTCCAGTGGTATTGCTGGCATGTCCCAGTACCCGTCCCGCATTCAGAATAAACTTCGATAGTAACAGTCCTGCGAGAAGCCAGAAGAATAACTGCCAGAATGAGGTCTGTACCAGATACGCGATGGTACAAATGCCCGCGATACCCAGGGCAAGAGGTACGAGCCGGTCTTTTGAATCCGCTGTCAAAAATGCATTCCCGCCGCTTTCCAGTACTTTCCTGGTATATGCGGAGGGAGCCATCAGTGCGGTTTTCAATGTGCCGGGTAAACCGTAGGTCTTATGCAGAAACCTGACTTCCAGTCTGGGCGGACCGTCAGTGCAGTCCGGTTCCGGAATTTCGCGGGGTCTGAAAACGAGTACCACCATGGCCAGCAGACCGGATGCCGTTAGCAGGGTCAATACCGACTGCCAGAGCAGGGTGTTGACGATATCCGTAAGAATCAGGGAAGCCATGACAGCACCCGTACCGCCCATCCAGGCGAGAACCAGCCAGGGACCAACCCGGTTGAAAATCTGATCGACCTTTTTGAGAAGGATAAATCCTACCGGTATCATCAGCAGTGTCAGCAGGCTGGAGGTTATGAGACCACCGATAACGATGGTGGCAAATGGCGGCCATATTTCGTTTTCCCGGCCAGTGGTAATGGCGAGAGGCCAGAGTCCGGCGATAGTCGTTGCGGAAGTCATCAATATGGGTCTTGTTCGTTCTCGCACGGCAGCGAAGGCGGCGGCGCCAAGACTCCAGCCCTGCCGGATGAGTTGCTGCATCCGGTCAACCAGCAGGATGGCGGGATTAACACTGAGACCAGTCAGGACCACTGCGCCCAGTGCTGCCATGATGCTGAATGATATGCCGGCAAAAGCGAGCGCCCATACTGCACCCAGGAGAGTAAGCGGCACGGCAATCAACACCAGAATAGGCAGGGTGAGAGATTCAAAAGTCATCGCGAGGACCAGAAACAGTAATCCTGCGGCGGGTACCCCCACCTTGCGAAGCCAGGTTGTCGTATCATCGGTTTCATCGGTACTGATGGTGGTACCCTGGGGTCTTGGAATGCTTCTTATTGATTCAGCAATCTGATCTTCCATGAGGATGCGGGTGGGACCTGTTTCCGGTATATCTTCACGCAGTCTGTACATCACGCTCATTTCACGCCGTCCGTTGTGGTGTGAGATCACTGCCGGCGGCGGCATCTGGCGCATGGTTGCCAAAGATGTCACCGGCAGTACACCTGCCGGGGTCAGAATGCGTAATCGAGTCAGTTCGCTCATCCCCACATTTTTTTCCCGGGCGCCTTTGCGCTCGACTACCAGGGGCAATTCGCGACCGCTTTGCAGTACAAATCCAACGGGCAACCGCTCACCTTCCTGACCCGCGAGCCGTAGTGCCGGCAATACCTGGTTGAAATTCAGGCCCAGTGATTCAAAAGTCACTTGATCGGGTTCCACCCAGTATTCACTTAACCCCGACTGCGTGGTAGTCCAAGCCGCCACTATCTGTGGCATGGAACCCAGTTGGGCTTCTATGTTGTCGGCAAGGTCTAGCAGTACCCGACTGTCAGGACCGGATAAAACGATTTCAGCAGGGGCGCCTCCAAAGACACCCTGAATGTCAACTGCGCTGTTCTTGCCTCTTGCATCGCGCCCTTCACCGGGACGCAGGATTTCCAGTCCTTTGATTCTGCCTGCTTCTTTGCGCAGGCTGTTGCGGACATTCTGCACCTTGAAAGTCTCGGGACGAAGTTGGCGGTCAATGAAGTTGATGGTAAGAGAACCTCCATCGGGTTCGATTAACGCCTCTATGGATTCGACTTCTGGAATTTTCAGAACGGTATTTTCCAGCCTGGCAATCGCGTCACTGGCAATTCTGATCGAACGGTCACTGGGGAAGCGTGCTGACAACTGTATTCGATCAGGTTCTGCTGCGCTCTGTGACTGGTTGTTGGCCATGACCCAGGGCAGGGCAATGACCACTGTGATCAGAATTGCCGCCAGGGTTCCGGCGATCAGCGTGGGAGGATGTCGCAAGGCACTTGCAACAGTCCCGCTCAATATCATTTTTGCCTGGTCCGGTGGCTGGCTGTTACCTCGCTCTGAACGGCGCCTTCTGGCTTCTGCCAGTCTTTGTTCCGCAGCGGGCGCGGCAAGGCGATGCGCCAGCAAAGGCACCAGGCCAATGGCGACCAGCAGCGAAGCCGCGAGTGGCAGCAAAATGGAAATACTGACAACCTGGGCTAATTGCCGGGTCGATTCATCATCCAGATCAACCACTGCCAGTGGGAGAAATACCACCGCGGTGGTCGCGCTGGTGGCAAGGATCGCCCTTACCGTACGCCGTAATCCTCTGTACACGGCGTTTTCAATTGTCAGACCAAGTTCAAGCCGTCTTTTAATGGCCTCGAATACCACAACGCTGTTATCAACCACGAGACCAATAACCAGCATCAAACCAAATAGCGATACCAGGTTAAGTGTCTGTCCGGCTGCAAACAGCATAGACAGTGCAGCACAGAGACTGACCGGTACCGCAATCCCGACGACGGCGACGGCCCGCCATTGTCTCAGAAAGAAAAAAAGAACGATCAGGGCGATGCTAAAACCCGAAATCCCGAGTCTTGACAGATGTCTGATTTGATCATCCACCGCCTCAGCCGCATCAAAACCAATCACCAGGTCCAGTCCCTGGGGTATTAATTCCTCTCTGATTTCATCAACCCGGTCTCGCAGTGTGCGTCCGAGTCGAATCAGGTTGGTTCCCTGTTCTTTGTAGATCACCATGCCGACAGCCGGCTGTCCGTTCACACGGAACAGCCTTTCTTCCCGGCCCGTACCGATTGCAACGTCACTGACGTGTCCAAGCAATGCCGGTTTGTCCCTGGCAATGCGGGAATTGGCCAGGGCATGGATACTCACGGGGCGGCCGTCGAGTATCACTGCCGTACGCCCGGTCTCATCCTCGAGTCCACCCACAAACTTCATGCGGCCAACGGTACGCCGCACCATATTGGTCACGGCCTCCGTGGTGAATCCGAGTGCTGCCGTGCGATCCGGATCAACGGTTACCGTTACCTGTTGGCGCGCACCACCGGTAGCCTGAGCCTGACTCACGCCGGATATGGAAGCGAATCGCGGGGCAACAATCTGATCTACCAGATCGTACAGGGCATCCTTGTCGTAGTTGCTGCTGCCGAGAACGTTTAATGTCATGGCAAGGTCGGAGAAAGACCCGGTACCGGATGTCCTGAGATTCAGCCAGGCGCCACGTGGTTGATTACGCTGTATTTCGGTGATGATGCGTTGTAACTCAAACTCCCGGACCTTGATGTTGACACCTGATTCAAATTGCACATCAAACCGGCCGCTGGTCCCGAGAATCTCTCCCCAGGTTTCCGACACACCGGATATGGTGGATACCTGGGCCTGAAGCGGTAACAGAATCTCCCGCTCCAGGACTTCCGGTTCGCTGCCTGGTCGATAGAACTGAATCGATACCTGGTTTCCCACCAGTTCCGGGAACAGTTCGACAGGCATTTTCTGCCAGGCCACCACACCCAGCAGCATGATGCCGGTGAAGAACATCATTATGGCTACCGGACGGCGTACAGGCAGCAGAAAAAAATCCATGACTACTACCTCCGACTGTGTGGCCGGAGCCGGTCAAGCAAGTGGTAAAGGCAGGGTAGTACCAGCAGCGAGCCGATGGTGGAGGCAATGATACCGCTGATAATGGTGATAGCCATAGGCGTCCTCAGTGCGGCGCCTTCACCAGTGCCGAAAACCAGGGGCGCCAGTACCAGAACCGTGGTGATGGTTGTCATGAGTACAGGCCGCAAACGGATTCCGGCAGCAGTGACCAGTGCGTCAACCTGTTTCTCACCCTGTGCCATCAATTGCCGCGCTGTCGTCAACAGCAGTACGGCATCATTGACGGCGATACCGGCCAGTACGATCAGACCCATCATCGCCATGACGCCGACAGGTTCTCCAATGGGTCCAAGCGCAAGAGCGACGCCGATCATTGCCATTGGTATGGCCGACAGAACTGTGACAGGGTGAATAAATGACTCAAATGATCCTGCCAGAACCATCAGGACCAGTATCAGTGCCAGAATTCCAGCCAGTTTCAACTCATCAAAGGTTTTGATACGCTCGGCTTCTTCCCCGCGTAGTTGCGCATACAGGCCCGGTACCAGTGGTTCCGAGTGTAATACTTCCATGACGGCAGCGATGGCTCCGGGATAATCGGTGGCTCCGGAAATCTCTGCGGTCACCAGTGCAGTGCGCCTCTGATCCCGACGGAAAATTTCCCGGGCCCCTTCAGCCTCTTCAAATTCGGCAATCTCTCCCACTGTCACTTTCTGCCCCTGGTCAGAGTGAAATACAATGTTTTGCAGATCTTCCCGGGATGGTGTCGGAATACGAAGGCTGATGGGTCGATCTTCATCGCCCATGGACAGTTGCGTGACATCCCGTCCATCCAGGTTGGTTTCCAGTACTCTCGACAAAGTACCCAGGTCAATACCCAGACCATCCGCAATGACCCGGTTCAGGACGATTCGGAGTTCCGGAGGACCTCCTTCAAATGAAGAACGTACATTCCACAGTTCAGGCAGTGCCGCCAGCCGGTCCCTGACTATCCCGGTACCCCTTTGAATATCCGGTAGCGCCTGTCCCGAAATTTCAACGACTACCGGGGGTCCGCTGGTACCAAGCGCACTGGACAATGCACTGGAGCCCACTTCCCAGTTGAACTCCGTCGATTCCAGGACAGCAAGGGGCGAGGTCAGGTGGGCGGCAATCTGTCTGCCGGTCGGGCCGTTGTTACCAACCCTGACAGTCAGCCTTGCAGTATTTTCTTCCGTGAGTTCTGTGCGAATCAGACGGCTGTCTTCCGGCAATCTGCCAATTTCGGATAACACGGCTTCCAGATTATCGTCGCTCGCCTGTACCAGAAGGGATTCGATGCTCTCCACAACCCTTGCGGTTGATTCCACCCGTTGTCCAGCCGGACCTACCACCCGTAAAGAAAATTGACGCGGGTCTGCCGACGGCAGCAGTTCAGTGCCCAGGCGAACCAGCACAGAAATACTCATACCGGCAAGCAGAACGGCAATGAGTACGGTTGTTCCGGGTCTTGACAGTAATCTGCGCGTTACAGATTCCACCAGTCGGCGGTACGCCGGTATCGTTCCAGCGGTATGAGTCTGCCGGGTGGAAGGCATAAACCAGCGTGCCAGTGCAGGGATGAGTAACAGGGCTACCGTCAATGAAGCGAGCAGGGAAGCAACAACGGTAAAAGCAATGCCTTCGATCAGGCGTGCCGCCATCCCTTCCACAAACAACACCGGCAGGAAGACCACACATGTGGTCAGAGTAGCGGCAGTGATGGCGCCGGCGACCTGTCCGGTACCACTGGCGGCGGCAGTTTCCGGCGCTTCACCTTCGGCCAGTCTCCGGTAGATGCTTTCTACAACAACAATGGCGTTGTCCACCAGCATCCCGGCGCCAAGGGCCAGGCCTGCCAGGGTAACGATATTCAGACCCTGGGAGCCAAGACCCATGAGAAACAGTGCGGCAAGAAGCGAGACCGGGATTGCTGCAGAAACAACCAGTGTTGCGCCGACGGAACGGAGGAACAGAGCGAGAACCACTACGGCAAGCAATATGCCGACCCCGGCGGCCAATTGCAGGTCCGCCAGTGCATCGACCACCAGTGCCGCCCCATCGTTGATTTCCACCAGTTCAACATTGGGCAGATCTTCCGCCAGAGAGACTATAGCCGTTTGGACTATGCCGGACACTGCAACGGTATTGGCGGCGGCTTCCTTGTAGATGGCAAGACCAACACCCTCAATGCCGTTCACCCGAACCAGATGGTCTATCTCCCGGTCCACCATGGATACATTGCCAACGTCAGACACCCGGATAGCCTGACGACTGCCGTCATCAGCCATAACGTAGTGGACGACAACGTTGGCGACATCTTCCGGGCTTCGGAAACGGGCCATGCCGCGAACCAGATAGACTTCTTCATCCTGCTCCAGCGTGCCCGCTGTAATATCGACATTTTCTTCATTCAGGCGCTGCTCCACCTGAGTCAGAGTGACTTTGAAGGCTTCCATTTTGTACCGGTCCAGCGCAACCCGGACTTCCTTTTCACGGCCACCAGTAACCCGGACTTCCGCCACACCGTCAAGTTGTTCCAGATTGGGCGCCACCTGTCGTCGGGCGAGTTGACGCAGTTCAGAAAGGTCAGGTCTGCCGTCTGGTGCGATAAGACCAAAGGTCAGAACCGGCGCCTGCCGGGGGTCGAAACGACGTACCAGTATTTCATCAACAGCCGGGTCTGCACCGATGGGGCCAACGGCTTTCTGAACTTCCACCAGGGCAATCTCCAGATCGGCATCCCAGTCGAATACAACGGTGGCGATCAGCTTGCCGGACCGTGCCACCTGGGAAATCTCGCGTATGCCCTGGACGGTAAACAGACGTTGTTCAAGCTGTTCACCGTATAAACGCTCCATTTCTGTCGGCGGACGGTCACCCGCCCGGATTGAAACGGCAATCGTCGGACTTTTCAGGTCAGGCAGAAGGTCAACGGGTAATTGCTGCCAGGATAGCCAGCCAACCATTGCAACAGCCACCGCCAGGACACTGATGGCGACCGGGCGTTGCGCCGCCAGGGCCGCTATGGATTGAGCGAAGTTCAAGGGGTAACGACTCTCACCCGAGTGCCGTCAGTCAATGTTTCCAGCCCGCGAACCGCAACGCGCTCCCCGGAATTCAAACCCTCGGTAACTTCAAGCCGGGTGTCATCAGCAAGCCCCAGGACGACCGGACGCACTACCACACGCTGGCCATCGACAACAAACACCACATTGCGACCCGCGCGCAAAGTGATGGCATCTCTCGGAACTACAATAACGTCTTCCCTGCGTTCAGCAATGATCGATGCCTGGATAAACATACCGGGACGCAGCAGTCCTTCCTGATTATCAACTTCTACTTCGACCCGAAAAGTCCGTGATTGTGGGTCCAGTGTGGGTGCAAGACGAAGCACTGTGCCAGCCATGGAACTGTCTTTGAAGGCGTAGTGATTGATACGAACTGTTTGCCCCGGCGCCACTCGAGACAGGTCCGGTCCAACCAGATCAATATCTGCGATGAGTCTGTCCACGGGAGCTACCCGGGCAATGCGGAGCCCCAGCACAACTTTCTGACCATCGGCTATCGTCTGACCGCCGGCATCTCTGACCAGTTCCAGTATGACGCCGTCAATGGGTGTCGTAATACGGGATTTTTCCAGAGTACGCTGGCTGGTATCGTAATTGAGCAATGCGTCTTCATAGCGTGTTCTTGCCTGCCAGACATCTTCTTCAGCAATCAGTTTCCGGGCAAACAACTGTTGACGTCGATTCAGTTCCTTCTCTGCTGATTCCAGATGTCGACGGGTGGCTTCCAGTCCTGCGGCGAGGCGCGCATCTTCTCCGGTAATCTCGGCGATGAGTTGACCTGCCTTTACGGCGGACCCCTCTACCAGTCTGTTGCCGGATTCATCCCTGGCCAGCATGAGAAAGCCGGGTGTTTCTACATCCAGATTGACGCTTTCTCTTGTCCTGAGCGCGCCGGTAGTCACGATCAGGTCTTCCATGTCATCAGTAGAGACATCGATGACTTCGATGGGGATACGGAATTCCACCGGCGGCGTTTTGCCTGACTCTCCGCAAGCTGCCAGTAGCAACAGCAGGCTGGCAATCACTGTGGTTTGTCCTGCTGATATCATCTTTACCATCCTAATCATCTCCCGGAACCCGACGCCAACTGATGGCGTCCGCAATCACGATAGGACCCGTAGTGTCATTGGATATCCTGATATCGGTTTTACCGGCCGGAAGCTGGAATTCTCCCAGATCGTTCCAGCCGGGCGCCGCTGCGTTACCGTCGAATTCTACAGGACGGCTGTTGCCGTCAGATACCAGTTCCATACGGTATTCACCCAGCAATCTGTTCGTCAATTGCCAGATCTGGTTGTTCTGCTGCTGTTTCCCTTTTTGATTATCCGTCTTGCTCAACGGCAGATGATAAGACAGCCTCCAAAGTCCGGAATCAGGTAATTCCGTTGTAAATACAACTTGCTGGTCACCGTTGCCGCGTTTTATCACGGCGTGGGTATGTCGATATTTACCCCAGCTGTCGGCATTGACAGACCGGCTCCATCGTTCGGGGTAACCATACATGGCAACATGCTCGGGCAGTCCCTGATCCATATCAACAGTGACGGTACCGCCCCCAAAATTGGAGTTGACAACAAATGCCCTGGTCTCAGTTATTGGATTGTCGCTGTGCATACTGAACCCTGGATCCAGATCATCCACCACAATGTCATTTGTTTGTGGCGGTTGCCAGTGGCTTTCCCGTGCTCCCGCCAGTGGTTCTGCATCTATTCTCTGTTCCAGGTCCATCTGTGGAAGCTTTAACAATACTTCCTGGCGGTTCAGGGAAAGATAAGGCGCCAGCCAGAGTTTGTCTAACGGTGTGATCGTGAGTACACCGACTTCCACAGAGCTTTTTGCCGGGACAAGAACAGGGTCCGTTGCATCGTTAACCGGAAACTTCTTTCCTCTGCTCCATGTATACTTCAATTGCATCAGGCCGGGGACCGGTTCGTCGTTGCGCACATGCACCCGGGTCTGATAACGGGGATTCCCCCGCTCACCGTCCGTTAATCTTACTGATTCAACGCTGGATACGAGAAAACCGGGAAGTGCAGCATCATGCAGCCAGTCACCCAGTAACGGTTCCAGTGGAGTATCAAGTTCAGCCGCGATTCGATAAAAGTCTGAGGCATTGAAGTGTCGACCGCGGAATTGCCGGACCAGTTCGCTCAGAAGTTCCGCGGTTTTCTCTCTACCCAATCCGTCCAGAATGGCATTTGCAATGGCACGACATTTCAATGAGAGGACATTGAGCGATTGCCCTGGATCATTGCCCGGGTCCAGTTCCGCCAAAGAAGCACCCAGAGCCCGGTCCCATACAGAAGGCCGGTTTGACGATGAATTATGTACCGAGTCCGCAATCGAATCGCTCCTCCCGGACACCATATCGGTTATTGTCCGTCCCACCAGCAGATTGACTGTCCCATCAAATTCATGTGCTGAAAAATAGCCGCGCCTGTCAGTGATCAATTGCGAGGTTAATTCTTCCAGCAGGAAGTTTAGCGCGATTGCTCCTTCACCCCTGGCACTGGTTTGAAACAGCAGGAAATTGCGAGACCCGCCGGTAAACAGATTCCCGCCGCTGAAATCATTTTCGAAGAAATTTTCAACAGCATCCAGTTTGGCCTGACCAATGCCGCCTTCCGTATCTTCAAAATCTCCTGGTTCCCGAAATGCAACTTCAAATCGAGAGGTTGGAAAACCGGATTCCCGCAAGGCCAGAAGACCTGGCATGGATTGAACTGTGTCCATGCGCCAACCCCCGCCGTAGCCGCGCAGGACATTGGGAATCTCAACCAGGCTAAGCCCGTCATAGGGATAGGACAGGCCCATATTTTCTGCTGATGAAAACAGCGCCGTGATACGTTCTCTGAGCACGTTCTCCGATTCAGCAAAAAAATGCAAATTACGGTCATGCTTCGGATGCAGCAGAAACTCAAATTCAATGCCGTCTGCCGTCATTGCCCGGCGCTCGAACCGGGATGCAATCAGACCGACCTGAGGCAGTGGAACTGAGGGATTGAAGCGGAAACGACGGGTGTCACCTGCAACATCAAGCGCTTCACTACGGCCGGGTCCTGCAATCTGCCAGTCGGCAGGGATTTCTACCTCAAGGTCCAGCAGGTAGTAATCGTATGGATGAGTTCGTGGGTCACTCTGCGGAACATCTGTGCCCGGGGATGGCAGCCAGTGCCCACCCGGCATCATGGCGATGTATCCGGACTCGAAGATGCTGGTTTTATAACCCAGCAATCCCAGCTGAGCCTTATCGGAATCGTTTTCATATACATTGACATAGGTGTCCAGATAGCCGAAAAATTCATCCGGCACACCGGAGGCATGCAGAGTAATAGTGGTAGATGACCCCGAACCCAGGGTGTATGGCGGTGTAATTTCAAGCATCCCCTGTGCATGTTGCCACTCTGCACCCTCTCCGGCGACAGTCACACGATGTACCGTCAATCCTGGATTGAGCGTGAATAGCAGAGTAGACAAGTCGTGTTCCCGCGGTGCCTGAATATTGATATCCAGTGTCATGGTAATGTTATCTCCGGGCTGGATATCAAGAGATCCGGTCACAGATTGCATGTCGGGACGTGGCAGCGTTTGTTTCGATTCGTGAACTGCACGCAAGGCATTCTGCTGCAGGAAGTTCGCATCCTGCCCGTTGACATAAAAACCCAGACCCAGCCCGGACAGAACCAGAAATCCGGCGCCGATTCCAAGCGTCCGGAATACGTTATGTCCGTCATTGCGTGGATAAAGGGCAATACTGATCGCAAGAATCCCAACCACCATCAAACCGTGTGCCAGTAGTCTTGATGTTTCTCCTTGTGCAAAAAACCGGGGAAGGATATCCGAGGCCATATCAGACGTCGGGAGTACGGAAAGAACCGGCTGCAGATAAAGAGGAAGATTGAAGGCGCCCCAGAATTGGAAGCCGAGTAACGCCATCGCCAGTATGACCACAAGAAGACGATATCGGACGATAATGGCAATCAGGACAATGATAGAACACCACAACAGTATTGAAAGTAAAGAACCGAGGAGGAAACCGATGAGTGAAAGGGGCTCAATCGGGTCACCTATCGGTAGGTCAAGTCCCATGGCGATAAAGCCAAAGCCTGCGAACAACAGCAACATTATCAGCACCGGCAACCAGGTCAGGAAGACGAGGCCGCAAACCCTGCCAAGCAGGAATTCGGCATTGGACAATGGTCTTGCATCCAAAACCTGGATCATGCGGTCTCGCTCATCGCGGGCTCGAACATCAAAGGCAAGAAAAACCAGACCCGCCAGGAATACTGTCAGCAGGGGAGTACCGATGCCTGATATCAGGTAACGGGGTCCAACGGCGCCAACTGTCGCAGACAGCCTGGAGAACAGGCCATGTACAATAGTCAATTGCAGGAACATGAAGAGACCGGTCAGAGTAGAGAGTACGACAAATAACCAGTAGCGGAACAGGCGACGGGTTGATCGCATTTCTGCACTTGCGACCACAAGTATCATGGGTAATCGCATCATGCGGAATCCTCGACGTTGTGTTCTTCATCCTGCCGTGCTGCGGAGGAACGGCCCCTGGCAGCCATAAAAGCCATGTAGCTCTCCTCCAGGCCGGGTTCCTGAATAACAGTGGCGTTTAAAGGTAGTTGTCTGTCACCGGCAACGCCGCGCATTCTGATACTGCCGCCTGCGACGCTGGAGGAAATGATGTCGTAGTTGCTCTCGATGGCCTCAAGTTCGGTTTCGCCGACGGAAACATCAAAAACATGACCGACAGCCCTTGCAACGAGTTCCGACGGTGGTCCCTGAAAGATGATATGCCCGTTATCGAGAAGGGCGATATCCTTACAGGCGCCACCGAGGTCAGCCACGATATGGGTAGACAGCAGAATCGTCCGGTCACGACCAAGGTCCGTCATTACATTGCGAAATCGAATTCGTTCCTCAGGGTCAAGTCCCACTGTCGGTTCGTCCACGATGATCACCCGGGGTTCGTGAATCAGTGCCTGGGCGACACCCAGGCGGCGTAACATGCCTCCCGACAGTTTCTTTATCTTTCTGTCGGTGACCTCGTCAAGTCCGACATCATGCAGTACTTCAGTCACTCTTGCGCGACGATTTGCTTTATTCTGCATACCGGATAACTGGGCCAGTGTATCCAGAACTTCCCCCACACGATGTAAGCGCCAGGCGCCAAAATCCTGGGGTAGATAGCCCAGTTGTGCGCGGATAGCCATCTGTTCACGGTTGACGTCATGACCGCAGACCCTGACCAGACCCTCCTCCGGTTTTAACAGCGTACATAGAATACGCATCAGTGTGCTTTTCCCGGCGCCATTGGGACCCAGCAATCCAAAGACCCCGACACCACAGGTGAGATTGACATCCTCCAAAGCTTTATAACCGCCTTTGTAGGTATGATTCAGATTTCTGACTTCAATAACGGCTTCAGAGCTGAAAGATAATTCAGGACTTCTATCCCGCTCATGGCTGTCTGACTCATGGTTGTCTGATATGATGTCTCTCCTGTTGCCCGTTAAGATAAGAGGGCAGTTGCTGTTTAATCCAGGCTAATTCGACATAATATGTCAGATTCTTGCAGAGTTGGACATATTATGTCAACAGATCATTTACGACTTATCCTGTCCCGGGAGGATACCTGTCTAATCTCCATCCTTACACATTTGCATTGTCAAGTGATGTCTTTCCGGAAATCTCTGACACTGGCTACGGCGTTCCTGGTGGTTGACCAGGTACACGATATCACCCCTGATGCTGTAACATCCGCTGGATGTTGCCGGGTCAATGCTACAGGAAACATCTACGGCTTAGTATGAATGAAACAGAAAGGTAGAAGAGGAGCTCATGAGAAATCGATACATTACCGAAATGGGTATGGGAACCGATGTTCATGGTATGAACCATACCCAGGCTGCGGAGCGTGCCGTGTTTGACGCCATTCACCATTCCAGCCTGCACTTCTTCAAGCACCTGGGCAAGACGGCACATGACATGCAAATTGATTTAATTATTGGAGTGCCTGACCCGGAAGCAGTTGACAGGGATCGTGTGGCAGGGGTATTACCTTATGGTACCGTCTCAGTGACGGTGGAAAAAGGCGGCCTGGAGATCCCGACAGAAGAAGGAAATGATGCAATTATCATTGCCAATGCCGGCGTTATAGTACATATTGTAGAAACTGACCTGGATGGTGTATAAACTTTTTACCATAGTTGATGTCAATTATGTTGACTTTCAATGTAGTAGAAGGTGTAACATTGTCGGTCTCGGAATATCGGGCAGTGTGTTTGTGGCTGATAGTTGTTTCCAAACGTGTAAACGTGAAAGCATGCAGATTAGCGTGCGGACATGTTTGAAGAGCAGAGTTGTTCAGGCAGCCCCGCTTAATTGTTATTCTGTATTTTGAGGAACACTTAAATGAAACTGAAAACTTCAAGAAAAACTCTTCCAATCGCAGTTGCCACGGTACTGAGTGCTGGTTTGGCATTGTCTCCACTGGCATTGGCCGATGAAAACCCCTTTGGATCAACTGAAATCGATAGTGGTTATTTGCTGCTTGCGGGTGCCGATGAAGAAGGTGCAGAAGCCGAAGGCTCCTGTGGCGAAGGCAAGTGCGGTGAGGGTGCGGAAGAAGGAGCTGATGACGCTGCAGATGACGCTGCAGAAGATGACGCTGCAGAAGATGATGCTGCAGAAGATGACGCTGGAGAAGATGACGCTGCAGAAGATGACGCTGCAGAAGAAGAGTAGATTCTTCAAACGCAGGTGATGCCTAAACACCATCTGCATTATTGTGGAACACACCCGGGTGTTCCACAATCTCTCTATTATGGATGACACTCAAGTCATAGAGGGCGCAGGTCTCGGTCTGCGCCGTTCCATGACCAAGGAGATGTACGGGGAAGTTCCAGAGACAATTGATTTCTTTGAGCTTGCACCCGAGAACTGGGTTGGACTGGGTGGCAGGTTTGGTCGTCAATTACGCTGTATCAGCGAAAAGACACCCGTGGTCTGCCATGGGTTGTCATTGTCCATTGGTGGCCCGGCTCCTCTTGACGAGGTGTTGCTCGCGGATATCAAGCAGTTTATTGCTGATCATCAGGTTCGTATCTACAGCGAACATTTAAGCTATACCAATGATGGTGGGCAGTTGTATGATCTTCTGCCAATGCCATTTACTGATGAGGCTGTCACCTACACGGCCAATCGGGTCAGACAGGCACAGGATTTTCTGGAGCAGCGTATTGCACTGGAGAACGTGTCCTATTACACCACTCCCAGGCGTGACCTGGACGAGGCGGCTTTTGTTTGTGCCGTGATCGAGGAAGCTGATTGTGACATGTTGCTGGATGTCAACAATGTGTACGTCAACAGTGTCAATCATGGGTACGAACCCATGGATTTCATCAGGCGCATGCCACTTGACCGGGTAAGTTATCTCCACATTGCAGGACACTACGTTGAACCGGATGGTCTGATTATCGATACCCATGGTGCAGACGTCATTCATCCGGTCTGGAAACTGCTTGAAGAAACTTATGAATTGACAGGCCCGAAGCCGACTTTACTGGAACGTGATTTCAACTTTCCGCCTATGCCACGACTGCTTGAAGAAATTGAGGCAATCCACATTCGTCAGCATGCAATAGAGCTGGAGAATGTCTGAACTCTTTCGACTGCAGAAGGCGTTTACGGAACATCTCAGAAATCCTGATGCAGTGCCCGTCCCGGCTGGTCTGGACCCCCGGCGGGTAGGTATATATACCGAACTTGTGTTCAATAATCTGCAGTCCCTGCTCAGTGATTTTTTCCCCACGGTCAAAGGTATTCTGCCAAAAGAACGCTGGCGACAACTGGTGCGCGACTTCCTCATATCGCATCAGGCTCAAACTCCATACTTCCCAAAACTGTCTGAAGAGTTTGTGCATTATTTATCGGGTAGACAGAATATTGGAGATGATCCTGGCTTTCTGCTTGAACTGGCGCACTATGAATGGATAAATGTGCATCTTTTTACACACCAATCTGAGGTACCTGATAAACCGGTCCCGGAAGAGAATCTTTGCACCGTCCCGATACAACTGTCCGCAGTTGCCGAACCGCTGGCTTATGAATATCCGGTCCACCATATTCAGCCGGATTCTCAACCCGGTGAACAGCCAACGTTACTGCTGGTTTTCCGGGACCCCGATGAGTCTGTGCGTTTCTTCGAACTCCAGCCTTTTACCTTTCAGTTTATGGATACATTACATGACAATCCCGGTATGGTGGCAGGTACTTGGCTTGCAGATATGGCGGATCAAATGGCTTCACGGAATCCAGAAGCCTTTATCGAAAGTGGTGTGGCCATGTTGCAACGGTTCAATGAACAATGTGTCTTTGAAACATCCAGACAATAAGCCCTGGACAAATTCAACAGCGAAGAGACAAGAGACAAGAGACAAGAGACAAGAGACAAGAGGTAACAACATGATTACTCAGATTAATAAGCTTCAGGACCTGCTGGAGACAACCCGTCATGTGGATTTCATTGCACCATTACTCCTTCGGGCATACCTGGCGCCGGTGTTCTATCTGGCCGGTATCAGTAAATTCAATTCTTTTCAAAGCACGGTTGACTGGTTTGGCAGAGCAGATGGTTTGAACCTTCCCTTGCCCTGGCTAATGGCTTTTCTGGTAACAGCAGTGGAACTTGGCGGATCCATTCTGCTGGTTTTCGGTATTGCCACACGCTGGATCACCATCCCCCTGATGTTAACCATGGTCATAGCAGCCGTTACGGTACATTGGGCAAATGGCTGGCTGACTATCGCGACTGGCAGTGGCATCTTTGCAACGGAACGAACCGAAGGTGCAATCAGACGCCTGAGCCGGGCCAGATCGATACTGCGGGAACATGGGAATTATAGTTGGCTAACGGAAAATGGTTCATTTGTTGTGCTGAACAATGGCATTGAATATTCCGCGACCTATTTCATCATGTTGCTTGCGCTTCTGTACCTCGGCGGCGGGCGTTATGCCAGCGTGGATTACTGGATTGCACGGAAATTCCGTCGTTGATCAGACCTTTTTATAAAATGGTTTACGTTTTCTGACCGGGTCCAGTAAGGACCAGTCACCCTGTTCCAATTCATAGCCGCCAGGAAATGGGGGGGTTGATTTCAGATTAATGGATTCCAGAACACGGCCATCTGCATAGTAGCATTCGGCGGTATACATGATCATCCTGTTCAGGAAATTTGAATTGGTGGTGTCCTTCAGTAACGTGATTTTATCTGCCTTGTCGAGATTGGAAAAACATTCTTCGTGTCTTTTTGCGGCAAGATTTTCCATTGTTTCAAGCTGTAACTTCAAGGTTTCTGCCGCTCCAACAGCCAGCACCAGAATTCTGCCGAAAATGGTGTCATCGTCGGCGCCGGGAACATTGTATTGAATGCTAGCCGGAATAATCAGACCGGCGACCTGTCGAAGCAAGTTGCGTTCGTCGTCGGTAAAAGGATTGTCACTGCCGATGATGTTGTTCATTTCCAATCTTCATTCAAACAGGTTTGTAAGACCTCACTCCATTGCCATCCACATTAAAGCAGATGGCGCCCGATACCACATTGACAGTGATTTAACAGTCCCATAGTCAAATGTTCTCCAGTTTCGGTTGTTCTTGTGATGTCCTGTGGAATGATAGGTATGGCCGGGACAGCATGCAAATAATGGAAGACATTTTTACTCACTTGAATGAGATTCCCGGGGTACGGATAGCTTTTGAATAACGGATACAGTATGCTCTAGACTGATTTATTCATAACTTCAGGAAATAGTAATGGCTACCAAGACCAGCCGAAATGGTCCTACCACTGCTCAACTTCGAGAAAATCTGCAGGCAGACATACGTGCTTTCCTTAAATCCGGGAAAAAGATACAGCAGATACCTAATGGGGTCAGTGGAATGGATATGACCAAAGGAACCAGGAACATAGCCATTGGTCAGAATAAGCGCGGGGCAGGTACCTGAGGGTTTAAAAAGGCTCTATCTGGTGTTGGCGCCTTTGGCTATTTCCATTCTGCCAGGGTGTTGTGACATCCACTGGTATCTCCTTGATCCAGTTGTTCGTATTGATCAGTTCAGATTTCGCTTCGGCTGGTAAACGCCATCCTTAAAACCATCAAAAAAAACCGGCAACATTGGATGATCAATGAAATCGGTACCTTCATATTCATCCAGGTTCCGCTCCGCGACGTAAGTTGTGTGATCAGCACCATGCACCAGCAGGTGATACCAGGGTGCATCTTTCGGCGGTTTGCTGTGCGCCATATTCTGGTACCACTCCTCGGTACCGGAAAATTCCGGGTCCACGTCAACAACAAGACCCCGGTAATTGAATAGTCTATGGGTGACCTGCTGGCCGATAAAAAAATGGGCTGAACTATTGATGGAAACCTCCAGCATCTATTCCCGGGTTGAATTGTAGCAGTACCTGCGGCAGGCAAGACAACTACTGTATAATTTCCCGGGGTGTCTGTCACCGGAATAGTCGGTTAAACTGATATTCAAGGGAGAGGTGCCGGAGTGGTTGAACGGGAATGATTCGAAATCATTTGACGGGGTGACCCGTCCCAGGGTTCGAATCCCTGCCTCTCTACCAAATTGATTTATATACCTTTTTCCACAATCGACTCAGTTCAAAGAACAGGGCAACCAGGCTATTGGTTTTCCTTTTGCCGATGCGCGATAACAACGGGGTCATACAGCACGTTGCCAATATTTCGTGCTACTCGCCGGTATAGACCGGATCACGTTTCTCAAGAAAGGCGGCGACACTCTCTTTGTGGTCCCTGGTCCCGGAGAGAAAGCGCAAACTCTCATTTAAGTGATGTTCCATTTCTTCGATCCGACGCTCGCGCCTCAGCTGCAACCCTTTTTTGGCACGTTGTACGGCGAGAGTTGCGTTGGCTCAGGCTCTCCCTCAGAATCCAATAGCCGTGTTCTGAGAGTTATCCCTTTGATGCAGTACGCACCAGGTTCACAATATTGGCGACTTCATCTACCGCGCTGACACCTCCAGCCACCGGGTCGTAGTTCCCGTCCGCTTCCTGCCACGCCAGTATATTGTGTTCGTTGGCGCCCCATAACATATGCGCAACCAGTGTTGGAAACAGATCGACATTGAGGTCCAGGGAGAAATCGGTGGCAATGTTCCGGGTCAATATTTCGATGTACTTGTGTGCAATCGCCTGCAGCAGAGTCGCAAACCGCGGTTCCGACCGAATTTCGATTAATCTCCTGAACGAAAGGACGGTATCGTCGCCCAGCATGTCCTGCGTTTCCTGTTCCACCCAGGCACGCCAGAAGGTTATCGTGTCGGTCTCACGGACGGCAATTGCAGAACGCAATGAATCGACGGTCGCTTCGGAACCCAACTCATACTTGTTAGAAAAGTGGGCGTACAGCGTTTGCGCATGGGTACCCGCATGATCCGCTATTTCCTTCATGGTTATGTTATTGAAACCTCGACTCAACATGAGTTGCTGTGCAGCTTTGATCAGCGCTGCGCGCGTTTCTTCACGACGTTTGTTACGCAATGGATATTCGAGTTGCTCTGGTTTTACTTCACTCACTGTTTCTTTCGTCATCTTAAATTTCGCTGATTTCGCTGATAAAGGGTCTGTACGTGCAAACCCGCGCGCTCCGCGACGCCTTCCATGGTTGTCGCCTTATAGCCCTTAAGCCTGAAGAGTTCCTGGGCAGCAAGAATACACCGTTTCCGGTTAGCGGATTTGCGCTGTTTTCGAATGGGATATTGACGTGCCATATTGACTGGAAATTCTAGCCGAAACGTGAACCACATGCACCAATTTGCGGGCCCGGCCAGGATACCCTTCGCGGTTTATTCAGTGAGGACCGCCATTCGGTTATGCAGTTCGCTGAGGTAGGCAGGCACATTGCTCATGTCCCCTTCGACTTTCACATTTGGGTCTGCCGACGGCCACCCACGCCGTCGACATGTTCAAGTTTATGAGGAGCACCATCCGGTCCAGGAAATAGGCACGGTTAACGGTCGCCTCCGGTCCAGGCAGTCTATGAAGACTCGGGCACGACACCGAGTTCGATCAGCGAATTACCCGTATCGCGCAATGTTTCCCGCACGCTGCGGGGCTTCAGTCCGAGCTCATTAATTGCCTTGGTACAGCGGCATCTGGCGCGGCGATCGGTCGGCTCCGGTCTAAAGCCGCCGCAGACGTTGTGGTCGGGAAACAGTTCTTGCACCAGGTCGAGAAACTCATCGCCTGGCGGTTCGCCGGATTCGTCATGGGCCACCAGACAATATCGCGAGCCATTGGCAGCTACGTCGCTTTCCGCAGCCAAACGCTGGGCTTGTGCAATGTCACGCACATCGATGATGTTCCACGCCATGTTGCCACGCTCTTCCATTTTACTTTCGCCCTTGAGCGCAAGGCCAAGGCGGTGTTGCCATGTTGCATCATGCGGAACGCCGAGTAGCGGTCCGAGGACGTGGAAGGGGCAGATGGAAATGACATCGATGCCGGTCTCGATACCGAAGGCGAAACCGGCTTTCTCGGCATCCACCTTGCCCTTGGAATATGCGCGCGCCTCGGCTGTCCAGAGCGTTTTACCATCTTCGCCCATATGACGTTCCTCAAGGGTTTCGTAGCTGCCGCCTGTCCAGTCATCTTCTGTAAACATATAATCGGAAGGCCGGTCGGGTGCACCCGGTCCCAACACGGCGGCTACGGAGGACGTGTAAATCACCTGTCTCACGGTGCCGGCTTGCTTGCAGGATGCAAGGATAGCTACAGTCATATCGACTAAACCCTCGTACTGTTTCAGCGGAGAGAGGCGACCGTAGGTGGCCGCGTCAGAACCGATATCCGCAGCAACGTGAAATACTGCAGAACAACCGGCAAACGCTTCGTCGTATTCGCCATCCGCGGCTTTATACAGGTCGCAGGAGAAGAGCTTGACGCTACCCGGGCCTGTGTTGTCGATATCAATCAGGTAGGCCGTTTTGTCCGCGCGCCTGGTATCACGCAGGCAGGCGTGCACCGCGTAGCCGTGTTCGACGAGATTCCTGACAAGGTGTGAGCCGACGAAACCGGAGGCGCCGGTCACGGCAACGGGACCATCAGCGGGAGAGATTATTGTCATTGTATTAAGTCCTTTATAGATTCACTGTGCAGGATCTAATACTAACAGAAACAGAGCACCCGCAGTTCAATACTTCGCCGCAGTTCTCCTTAAGGATTGGGATGTGCAAAAGACGCGTGTGGGCACGTGTTGCCTATCACACCCTCAGAATCGAATGATTTGATGACCAGTACATCATCCGGCGTCATGCCCGGGTAGTAGTACCATCGCTGGCGCCCGAAGGTCGCTGGCTCGCACTGTACGCGCATCACACACAGCCAGAGGATGATCGTCGGCGGAAGGGCTGAGCGGACGCCAGAAGTTGAGTGCGTAAACATGGCGAAGAAAATCCAAGTAAGCCGGCTTGTTTGCTCCGACAGCGGCAGGGCGAGTTTTTGGCCCGCTGAAGGCTCCTCAGGAGGCGCCACATCTTCGATATAGGCGTAGCCATGCGCTACAAACTTATCTGACGTTGCGTTCACAAGCGTCTCTTGGCTATGATGACATACGTCGTTATTCTTGGGAAAGCTATTGAGTCCAGATCAGAAGAGAGTCCGCAAGTCTTGGGAAAGCTATTGAGTCCAGATCAGAAGAGAGTCCGCAAGATATTGGATCACGTCGCGTCCGAGGGTCGGACAGTGCTGTCTGCAAGCGAGACATTGATGGTATGCAATGCCTACAGCATACCGACTCCTGTACAGGGACGGGCGACTTCTGCCGACCAGGCGGTGGCGCTGGCGGAAGATATGGGTTTTCCCGTTGTACTCAAGATCGATTCTCCTGAAATACTGCACAAAACAGACGCGGGCGGTGTTGCGACAAACCTGACGAGCCAGGACGATGTACGCAATGCGTTTTCTCGCATTGTGGCTGGCGCGAAAGCGTTCAATCCGGACGCCACCATATCCGGCGTACAGGTGCAAAAAATGCAGTCCGGTACCACGGAGGTTATTATCGGTGCCGTCACCGACCCGACTTTTGGCAAGTTAACCGCCTTCGGTCTGGGTGGCACGTTGGTGGAAGTGCTTGGCGACATGACCTTCCGCCTGGCGCCAACCTCTGCTGACGAAGCCGCTTCCATGCTCGATGACATCGCCGGTGCAGAAATCCTGAACGGAGTGCGCGGCGCAGCGCCCGTGGATCGTTCAGCGTTAACTTCCATTATCGGGAAAGTAGGTGCACTGATTGCCGATTTTCCAGAGATCGACGAGATGGACCTGAATCCCGTGTTGGCGTCAGCGAACGGCGCGACGGCTGTCGATGTACGTATTCTGACTGACTTCGAACCCGGCCCGGTGCGAAGTCGTCCTTCCCATGAAGATATCCTGAGTGCCATGCAACACATCATGCAGCCGGACGGTGTGGCTGTGATCGGCGCGTCCGCGGAAGAGGGCAAGATCGGAAATTCGGTCATGAAAAACCTTATTGATGGTGGTTATTCAGGCGAGATCTATCCGATACATCCGAAGGCGGAAGAAATACTGGGGCGTAAATGTCACGCCAGTGTTGTCGACGTTCCAGGCAACATCGATATTGCGATTTTCTGTATCCCGGCCCGGTTCGTGGCGGGTGTGCTGGCAGAGGTCGGCGAAAAAGGCATTGCTGGCGCCATCCTGATCCCCTCGGGTTTCGCGGAAATCGGCGAACATGAACTACAGGCGGAAGTAGTACAGGCTGCTCGCGATAACAACGTTCGTTTGATGGGTCCGAATATCTACGGTTTTTATTATACGCACCACAACCTGTGCGCGACATTCTGCACGCCTTATGACGAGAAAGGTCCCGTGGCACTGTCATCCCAGAGTGGTGGTGTGGGCATGGCGATCGTAGGGTTTTCCCGTTCAACCAGGATGGGCGTTTCCGCCATCGTAGGTCTTGGAAACAAGTCCGATATTGACGAAGACGATCTCCTGACCTTCTTCGAGCAGGATCCAAATACCCAGGTTATTGCCATGCACGTGGAAGATCTGAAGGACGGACGGGCATTTGCGGAAGTTGCGGCAAGAGTGTCAAAAACCAAGCCCGTGGTGGTTCTGAAAGCCGGACGCACCAGTATCGGCGCTCGGGCGGCGAGTTCTCATACCGGGGCGCTGGCCGGAAACGACCGGGTCTACGATGCCATATTGAATCAGTGCGGCGTCATCCGTGCCGGCAGCCTGAACGACATGCTGGAATTTGCCCGTGGATTGTCGGTGCTGCCGACTCCGCTGGGCGAAAATATCCTCATACTGACGGGCGCCGGAGGATCAGGCGTATTGCTATCGGATGCCTGTATCGATAACGGGTTGACACTGATGACGATGCCGGATGATCTTGATGCGGCATTCAAGGCGTTTATTCCACCTTTTGGCGCGTCCGGCAACCCGGTTGATATCACTGGTGGTGAACCACCAACAACTTACCGGGCAACCATCGAACTGGCGCTCAGCGATGCGCGCATTCATTCGTTGGTTCTCGGCTACTGGCACACTATCATTACACCACCTCTGGTTTTTGCCGAATTGCTGGCTGAGGAAGTGAACTCTGCCCGCAGTAAAGGTGTCAACAAACCGGTGGTCGCCTCACTGGTTGGCGATGTGGAGGTCGAGGACGCCTGCCGGTATCTCCTGGATCACAATATTCTTGCCTACCCCTATACAACCGAAAAACCAGTCGCAGTACTGGGCGCCAAATATCGATGGGCCAGAGGCGCCGGTCTGCTGCCGAAAACCAGAAACTGAATACTTAAGGAGAAATCATCATGACGACCGTAAGAGGGGCAACACTGATTGCGCAGAATCTGAAGCAACAGGGGGTCGAATACATGTTCGGCATCATTGGCTTCCCGGTGGCGCCGATTGCAATGGCCGCCCAGCAGGCAGGTATTACCTATATCGGTATGCGCAATGAACAGTCAGCCAGTTACGCGGCCCAGGCCGCGGGTTATCTGACTGGCCGCCCCCAGGCTTGCCTGACAGTGTCCGGACCCGGTGTTATCCACGCCATTGCAGGACTTGCCAACGCCCAGTCCAACTGTTGGCCGATGATTCTGCTTGGCGGCGCTTCTGGCATTGTGCAGAACGGACGAGGTGCTTTTCAGGAAGAACGCCAGGTCATGGCCGTGTCGCAATTCTGCAAATATGCGCACATCATTGAAGATGCCCGGAGAATCCCCTTTTACGTTGAACAGGCAATGCGCACCGCGTTTTATGGGCGTCCGGGTGCGGTCTATCTGGACCTGCCCGACGATGTGATTCTGCAGAAAGTTGAGGAAAGCGAAGTGCATGGCGCCGCCACCATACCCGACGCCCCGAGACCTCAGGCAATGACAGAAAATATCGAGGCGGCCCTCGATGCCATTGAATCAGCAGAACGCCCGCTTGTGATCGTTGGCAAGGGCATGGCCTGGTCACGGGCAGAAGAAGAAGTACGGGAATTTATTGAGCGTACCCAATTGCCGTTTCTGGCATCACCCATGGGGAAGGGCGTTATCCCTGACGATCATGCGCTGTCCGTCGGCGCCGCCAGAACTCTGGCGCTGCAGCAGGCAGATGTCGTAGTTCTGATGGGCGCAAGATTCAACTGGATTATGCACTTTGGCCTGCCGCCTCGATTCGCCAAAGATGTCAGGGTTGTGCAACTCGATCCCGCAGCTGAAGAAATTGGCGCCAATGTGCCGGCCGAGGTAGCCCTGGTGGGTGATGGCAAAACGGTGGTGGGACAACTCAATCGCGCCCTGGATGACCGGCAGTGGTTTTACCCGGCCGAAACCGGGTGGCGCAATGCCCTTGCCGAAAAAGCCCAGGCTAACGCAACTATGGTGCAGCCCATGGCTGATGATGACAGTGCCCCGATGAATTATTATCGTGCATTCAAGGACATTCGGGATTGGCTGCCGGATGACGCGGTCATCGTCAGTGAGGGCGCAAGTACCATGGATATCGGTCGTACCCAGATGCCTAACAGCCTTCCCCGGTCGCGCCTGGACGCCGGTAGTTACGGCACCATGGGTGTGGGCATGGGTTTTGCGATTGCCGCGGCAGTCGTACATCCCGACCGACCGGTCGTTGCCGTTGAAGGGGATTCCGGGTTTGGTTTCTCCGGTATGGAAATAGAAACCATGTGCCGTTACAAGCTGCCAGTGAAGATTATCATTCTCAATAATGGCGGTATTGGTGGTGGCGTGAGTGAGCTGCCAACGGATACACCCATCCCGCCAGGCGTCCTCACCCCGCATGCACGTTATGATCAGATGATCGACGGGTTTGGAGGCAAGGGTTTTCTGGTGGATGATCCAAAAAATCTTGCGGCAACGTTACGCGGCGCCATGGCGTTCGACGGCCCAACCATAGTGAACGTGTTGCTGGACCCCGAGGCCGGGCGAAAACCACAGCAATTCAACTGGCTGACAAAAGAAGAATAACCTGGATGCGACGCTCACCGACGCTCGGTTCATGGGTCTTGTAGTTCGCTATCGGACCAGGTAGACGATGCATCCGGGGGAGGGGACCATGCTGCCACGGACCCCTCTTACACTTTCATTCCAGGAATGTTGAAGGACAAGCGCTCCCTGGGGCAATGGTTTGTTACTGTCCGTAGGCCTGTTCAGGCAGCCAGGTAACCAGGCTTTCCCACTGAAATATGAGAATCAGGCCAATGATCTGTATGACAATAAATGGCACAACGCCACGATAGATCACCCCAAGATCGATTTCAGGGGGTGCGATGCCGCGCAAATAGAACAGCGCACCCCCCACTGGAGGTGTTAGAAAACTGGTTTGCAGGCATACTGCGAACAGCACGGTAAACCACACCGGATCAAAGGCGAGGCTCGCGACGACCGGCGAGACCAGTGGCAGCAGTATCAGTGTCAGCTCCAGCCAGTCCAGAAAGAAACCCAGCAGGAAGGTCGCAATCAGGATGCATATGATAATGCCCGTGGATTCGAAAGGCAGTCCGAGCAATGCACGTTCGATCATCTCATCACCACCCAGACCCCGCAGTACCAGGGTAAAACACACCGCGCCAATAATGGCGCCGAAGATAAAGGCTGCGGTACGGGAAGTCTCTTCCATGGCGTCCTTTAGAACCTCGATACTGAGCGCACCTTTTGCCACCGCCAGCAGTAGTGCACCGGCGGCGCCGACACCGGCTGCCTCGGTTGGTGTGGCCAGTCCAAAGAAAATACTGCCCAACACAGCGAGTATTAAAAATGCCGCGGGAACGATAGCCTTTACGAGATCCCAAACAGCTGCGAGATCCATGGCTTCTGCCTTTGCCGCAGGAGCAAGCGATGGTTTGACGAGACCAACAATCGCAAGGTAGGCGATGTAAAGGCCTCCCAGAAGCATGCCTGGGAACAAGGCGCCAAGAAATAGATCACCCACACTCATCGCCATGCGATCGGCCATCACCACAAGCATGATACTCGGTGGAATAAGTATTCCCAGGGTTCCAACCGCGCATACCGTACCTGAGGCAAGCCTGCGATCATAACCATGCTCCAACATTACCGGCAGACCCAGTAACCCCAGCAGGACAACCGACGCGCCAATAATGCCCGTGCATGCGGCTAATAGCACTCCGATAATAGTGACGGTAATGGCAAGACCGCCGTTGATGCCACCAAAAAGACGCGAGAATCCTGTTAGCAGACTGTGCGCGATACCCGAGCGATCCAGGAGTATGCCCATGAAGATAAACATCGGTAATGCCACCATGACCCAGTTTTCCATGATGTCCCAGATGCGATCAATGCTCATGGAGGTATAAAACCAGTCAACGCTGGTGGGGATACTAAAGTCCACTTCAAGAATGATCGCGAGTCCGGTAAAAACCGCTGCCAGTCCACCCAGAACCCACGCAATCGGGAACCCCGAGAACACCAGGGCAATGAAACTCAAGATCATCACCAGTGCGAGTACTTCTGCCCCGCTCATGGCACTGGCGCCTTGAGGTAAGCCCACAGGCGACTCACCCTGGCCAGCATACACAGCATCAACATGACAAATATACCGGGCAGTACACCCTTTATCAGCCAGCGAAACGGTAGCCCTCCAGGGGACTGTGAGGTCTCGTTCAATGCCCAGCTGTGCGCAACAAAGGGTAGACTGAATACAAAGACCATTACGACAAAGGGGAGGAGAAGCAGCAGTGTGCCGTACAACTCGATCCAAACCTGTGTTCGTGGCGCGAATCGATTGGCCAGGACATCGATACGGATGTGCACGTCGACACTGTGGGCGTAAACGATAGCAACAAGGAAGGCAAGGGCATTTAAATGCCATTGAATTTCTTCAAATTCAACTCGACCTTCATCAAAGAGATAGCGCAGCCCGACATTCATGACGATCACGACCATCAGAACCAGCCACAACCAGCTGGCGCCGCGCCCCACCACTCTGATCATACCGTCAATAGCACGGGAGAGCCGGGTTACAGGCAGTTCAATATCCTGCATCTGAGCCTCCTACTCGTCCCGGTCCAGGTAGGCCAGATTGTGCCATTCCCGGTATACCTTATGGTAGGCTCGCTGGGATGCCAGAATTTCCGCGAATTCCTCGTCTCGGGCAGCTTCTTCATCAAGCAGTTGATTGGTGGTCTTCTCCAGCAGGTTCAGCATATCTTCGGGTAATTTGCTGGTGGTAACACCCATGTCCCTGAATCTGGTAATGACAGGTCCCTGCAGAGTTTCGGATAAACCCAGACTAAAGGCGACGGCTGAAGTGCACATGCCTTCCAATAGGCCCTGGTCGCTGGTACTGAGCGACTTCCAGGTTTCAAGATTGACCACCAGGTGACTGGTACTGAATGGTTGATGCCAACCGGGAAAATAATTGTAGCTCGCGATACGCGCAAAACCCAGTGCCTCATCGGTTACTGGCTGGGAGAATTCCGTCGCGTCGATAACGCCGGTTTCCAGCGCCTGAAAAATCTCTCCGGCCGGTAGCATCGTTACTGATGCGCCCAGGCGCTGCAACACCTTGCCGCCGAGTCCTGCGAAGCGAATCTTGAGGCCCTCAAGATCCTGCGCCGAGGTAAGTGGTTCGGTGAACCATCCCGCTGTTTCCGGCCCTATAATGCCGCAGAGGATTGGCTTCATGCCGTGTCCAGCATATATACGGTCCGTGAGTTCTCTGCCATCGGCGTGAAACCACCAGCCAATATAGGCCCACGGTTCCATGCCAAATGGCTTGGCCGAGATTAAAGCCGACGCCGGAATCTTGCCCTGATCGTACCCAAGCCAGGTGAAGCCCGCCGGTACCTTGCGGTCCCGCACGGCATCGGTGATGGCGAATGCGGGAACGATTTCACCCGGGTCGAAGAGGTCGATTACAAATTCTCCCCCACTGGCTTTCAGCAATGCACTGGCAAGATACTGCGGTGTTTCACCGGTACCTGGCAGGGCGCGTGGTGCGCTCATTGGTACGCGCCAGCGATATCGAACGACAGTTTCAACTGTGTCGTCCACTTCAGCAATAGGCTGGTTTCCGGTATCACGAATCGCAAGTGTGGCGACCATACCCGCGATAAAGGCTACTGTCGTAGCAATAATGATCGAGCGTGATGAAAACATTGCTCTTCCAATGTCTGTTGAGAGTGTCAGCCTCTTATAGTTCGGCAATGATCTCTTCGCTGATTTTTTGTATGCGTTCTCCGGGATTAGCGCCCAGAGCAAACACAAGCACTACCACGCGATGCACACCGGCGGCTTCCAATGCCTGCACCGATTCCAACCCGCCCCTGGTGTCCCACATGGTGGTGATTTCAATTTCGCTGAAATCGCGGCCGATTTTATCGCACTCGGTTTTTAACTCAGCCAGGTTCCGGGCAAATTCATCGGGAGCCACGGGGGGAGCAAACCAACCCTGGCCCAATCGAGCGATGCGTTGGATGATTTTGCCTTTTGAGCCGCCAATGACAATGGGTAATTGATCCTGTACAGGTACCGGGTAGCTTTTAAATCCACTCCAGTTAAGGAATTCCGACTGGTGTTCTACCGTTTCACCCGACCAGATTTTATTCATTGCTTCTACGTAATCGTCAAAGCGCGCACCACGCTTCTCAAACGGGACACCCATGGCATCAAATTCTTCACGCAGCCAACCGATGCCCAGACCCAACATTAAGCGGCCGTTGGAAATAAAATCCAGACTCGCGGCCTGTTTGGCCAGGTAAAGCGGATTTGACTGGGATAAGATATTGACGCCCGTACCCAGGCGCAGTGTTTTGGTTTGAGTTGCTATGGCCGTGAGTGCGATCAGCGGGTCGACAAAATTAGTATCCGGGCTGCCACCCATTTTGCCACTGGGGCTATAAGGGTATCTGGATTGGTAGTCCTCTGGCACTATGACGTGTTCGAAAGTCCAAACCGATTCAAAATTGCTGGCTTCCGCCTGTTGGGCGATGCCCACCATGTCTGCTACTTTGGTTACGCCAATATTTACCGGGACTAAGCCAACCTTCATGAGTATACCTCCTGTTTAAATGACTGTTCGAGCATACAGACATGCCGAACCAAATGCCAAGTGACAGCCAGTACGAATATCTCGTCTTTTTACTGTGCTTGCTCCTCCAGCTCGGTGCTCCGACATTATGCTTACGCAAATGAACACCCCAAAGCCATCTGCTGTGGGTTGGTTATTTTGTGTCCTGGGAGGGATTGTCCCACTAGATATTTCATGTTACATGAGAGTCAGTGAATCGATCCTTGTCGCCGATAACGCCGGCATCGCGCATGGTGTTCAGCTCATCTTCACTCAGGCCGAGTTCGGTGGCGAGGACCTCGTCGGTGTGCTCGCCCAGGCGAGGCGCCGCGGACATCTCCACATGCGAGGCGGAAAGGCGAGGTGCAAATCCAAGCATGGGTACCCTGCCATGTACCGGCAGGTCGAGTTCATGGACGAAGCCGCGGGCCAGCAGGTGCGGATGATGATGCAGTTCAGCGGTATCCAGACAAGCGCTGCAGGGCACGCCAGCCGAGGCAATCGTTTCCATCGCTTCGTACTTCGTGCGATCGCTGCACCAGCGGCGGATTTCCTCTACTAACACATCCTCATTTTGCACGCGGGCTTGCATGGTTTCGAACCGCGGATCGATCAGCAACTCTGGACGATCCAGGGCAGCGCACAATGCATCCCAGTGGTCCTCGGTAACGGGCACGAGGTAGACATAGTCGTTGGAACCAAAAGGTTTACAGGGGTAGATGTTCACCGGTGGCCGCATGCCCGTGTTGCCGGTGCGCGGCGTTGCTTTATCGCCCCACCCCCCACGGCCAATAGCCCGGGTTCTGAGATAGTAGGTGACCGCTTCCTGCATTGAAATCTCAATCTCCTGGCCCTCTCCAGAACGCATCTTCTGCACGCAGGCCGCAAGAATCGCCATCGCCGTCTGCACACCGGTGCCGGAGTCCCCGGTCGTGGTGCCGGGCATCATGGGTGGACCGTCCGGTTCACCTGTAATAGAGAAGGCTCCTCCGGCGGCCTGGGCTACCATATCCATGGAGCGGTAGCCCGACCACGGACCCGAGGTACCGAAGCCCTTGATGCGCACGTATATCAGACCGGGATTTACCGCATTCAATACGTCGTAGCCGATATTAAACCGCTCGATGACGCCGGGACCGTAGTTTTCCACGAAAACGTCGAATTTTGGCGCCAGTTGTATCAACAGTTCACGGCCGCGTTCGGTACGAAGATCCAGGGCGACGCTTCGTTTGTTGGCATTCCAGGCACAGAAATAGGCCGAATAGTCCTTGTTGGTCGTCAGGCCAACACCACGACCGGGGTCCCCATACCTGGGCGCCTCGATCTTGACCACATCCGCACCCAGCCATGCAAGAGCCTGCGTGCACGAAGTGCCCGCCTCAAATTGAGTGAAATCGAGAATTCTCAGACCGTCTAAAGCAGCCATCTGTACCACTCCTGTTCATGTTTTAAGTGATGATTATGATAGATAATCCATCGAAAAGCACGACCGCTGCTCACGATGCAGGGTAGTTTCAAGCCAGACAATGGCCTGTCTTTGAGCCACGTTGGGAGTGCCGCCAAAATGGCGTATGCGGTTTCCATGTATTCCTCCTAGAAGGTCGGGCTGAATACATTGAGTCCGTCGACTTTATCCACGGTACCCGCCCGATTGACGAATTCTTGCCTGGTCATGGCATTCAACACATCGGTGTCGGCCGGTGTCACGGCGATAAAGCGAGTAGCCTGTGGATCATCAATGGCGCCGAGCCGTCCCATAACCATACCGCTTTCAGGCTCACCGCTACGACCGAATACGACGGAATAGGTCTCGATATTAGCAGCGCCCTGTGGATTTTCGGTGAACGGTGGTGACTCGGCTGCATCGATGCCGGGTTGGTAGTTGGCAGGATCCTCACGCTGCCATGCACCGTCGACAGGCTTCGTGGAATAAATTCCTGCTGAATGTTTGCTGATGTAACCACCACTTGCCGTCACGAGACCGAAGCTATCGCGATCTTCGCGAACTTTGTCGGCCATGGCGGCAATCGCGTTCATAACATAGTTGTTACCCGCACCGCCGTGGTAGGGCAAACCACCGGCTACAGTGAGGTGACGGGGATCGTCTCTCGCGATATTCAATTCGTCTCTCGCAATTTGCACAGCGCTGGGGAAACAGGAATATAAGTCGATATATGCGATGTCGTCCATGCCGATGCCAGCCATCGATAGTGCCTGTTCTCCCATCTCGCGCATGGCAGGTGAAGAATAGAAGTTCACTCGAAGCGAGATGTTCCAGATCTCCATCGTGTCCGCACAGCCATGCAAATACACCCATCTGGATTCGTCCACGCCAAGCTCGCGCGCATACGCCACGGATGTAAGGAGCAGGCTTGCGGACTGGTTGATCTGGTTCATGGCGTTCATGTACTTGGTGTACGGCCAGCCGACAAAGCGGTTTGACTCGGCTGGAAAGGCAATCTCCTCGGGTGTGCGTTTAACAGGGAACCAGGCGGTGGGTGATTCGGCAGCAACTTCAGACAAGCGCGCGAATAACCTGCCCATCGCCAACTGGTGATCCTCGAGAGTCTCTCCATAGTGATAGCGCAACGCATTCTCGAAAAACGGGTATACATGGGATGCCTGCCAGACACCATGTGCCCGCTCATGGTCACTCCACATCTGGCGATCCGGATACAGATATTGCGCATCAGTATCGGACGGAACGGACCAGGGAATCCTGCCGCCGGACTTGACGATATTGCGACCAGTGGCCATCGCCTCGGCGCCGCTTAGCAGCACAAATCGTTCTTTGCCCCGGGCAATCGCTTCAGCATATCGATTAACGAGATACTGCGGGCCCTGACCACCATCCGGTGTGAGCCATTGACGCGCACGAAGTGCACCCAATTCGTTGGCGAGTGCTTCGGGGGTATTCCGCATTGGCTCGCGGAGACTTTTGACGACGACGATCGTGTCAAGCTCTGTAAGCGCTGCGTCTGTGATGCCGCAGTCTGCAAGTGCAAGCTGAGTTGCCTGCTGCATGAGTTGCAGGGGTGAAGAAGCCTGGTCGATGACCGGATCTTTTTCGGTCACCTGGCCAACCCCGATCAGGACGGGAGTTTGTGGGTCAATCATGCGCCTGCTTAGCCACTTGAAACCCAGCGTGGCAGGACAATATCTCCCTCAGGACCATAGTCCGAGTGGGCGAATCGAGCGTAGGAATTGCTGGAGATTCCCCGTCCTGTTTGCTCAGTCCGTACCTGATGTCCAATAAGGAAAGCTCTATTTGCCCCGGCGGATATGGATATATGGAGGAATACGACATCGCCCGCGCCCGGTTAGCCGGTACTCCGATCTTGATCAATATCTTCCATGAGCCAGACTTTTATCAAAGATTGATATGGCATATCACGCTTGTTAGCTTCAATTTTGATACGATCAAGTAATGTTTCTGGCAGTCTGAGCGAAATTGTTTTGGTTGAAGGCTTAAGGTTTGGCATTGACACGGTACCAGCTTTACTCCAGTCAAGATAATCACTGGAGTCATGGTTTTCCCAGAAAGCGCGTTCTTCTGCCTCTGTTCTAAATGTTGGAATCTTTTTAAGCTTGCTCATAAATCCGTCTCTCTTTAGTGCATGTCTCGAGCGGAGATAACTCGAATCAAGGCGCCTTCCGATCGCAGAGTAAATGTGACGTGCAGCATTCTGTCATCGTCTGATTTGCCGAGAGCGTGATAACGCGTTTCAAGTTCACTGTGTTTCTCGTCAATCAATGCCAGTAGCGGCTTGTTAAAAAATACCTGCTCAGATTCTGACTGGCCAACTTCGTGTTTCTCCGCGCTCTTTCGAGAGTTCCCTTCATCCCAGTCAAACCCTTGCACTTGCCTCCAGTCGATCATGTGTCGTATATTACCATCATATACATTGGATAAAAATAGTCTTGCCTTCTCCGACCCCATTTATTACGGGCTAACGGGGACAATGAGCGGCGCAAACACGGCGGCCAGGATGGTGAGCATGATAAGGCTGCTTCTACTAAACAAGAGTAAGCCATTGACTTACCATGTCATTGATCTATAATTCGATATGTGGAATTCGAATGGGACGAAGCTAAAGATCAAAGCAACCAGAGAAACCATGGGCTTCCCTTATTTATATGCTCAGCATGTGGATCGATTAAATGAGTGATATTCCAGGACTAACAGATGAACAATTCGAAAGTGCGATTCCCGCACGTCTTCGAAAGAAACTGATACAGGGACATTTCGAGTCGGGCGAAGACATTGCTGCGCTGCGAAAGTTTGTAGGATTGACGCAGAACGAATTTGCGCAAGCGATGGAGATAAGTGTTCACACTTTGCGTAACTGGGAACAGGGACGAAGAAAGCCTGAGGGACCAGCGCTTGCACTACTAAAAATTGCCGCGCGGCATCCGCGGATCATTCGGGAGAATCAGGCATCCGCTGCATAATCAGAAGATAAACGAAAGACTTTAGGTCGAAAAGCCACCTCCCTCTTCGCCGATTCACGACCCGATATGTGAAACACATAGTGACTCATAGCGAATACGACAAACGTTGCACACAATATGCAAAGGAGACGTAATGAAATTTTCCTTTTACGTCTTCCACTTAACTCTCCAGATTGGAAAACAGGCACTATAATCTATACTCTTCGATGGATATTCAAACTTGGATAACGCAGGACAACGTACATGTGGTGCAGATTACCATTTCGTATTTCAACCAGCGCAATTGATTCTCTTCTGGAAAGGGCTGACGGCCTGATTTCTGCCGCCCAGCAAGACAATTCCGTCACCTTTGGCAAGGACTTCTTTGGACGTATCGATTCAGAAAATAATAACCTGGACCTGCTGCAGCAGCTCCATCAGGATTTCTGGCCCGAGATTGCTGATATTGTTGATTTGAAAGTACCGGTTGTTGATCACACGATTCTGCTTATCAAGGGGGCAGGCGCGCCGGGAACGGCGCTCCATCAGGACAGGGCCTACTGGGTTGGTCGTGACCCCACACCCACCATTTTTTCTGTGTGGATTGCACTTGAAGACCTGACGGAGGAAAAGGGTGGCCTGATTCTCTCTCCCGACAATCAGGTCAGTGTCAGCGGGATGTCCGCCTTCAATACCGGCGCTATCCTCGAGCATGCAGAAGACTACAAACAGGCCGGCGGCTTTCCCATTACGATTCCACCGGCTGCCGCAACTGAGATGAAGCAATCCATGGAATTCATCAGCCTTGCCAAGGGAGAAGCGCTGGCGTTTGACAGTTTCGAGGCCCATACCACAGGCCCCAATCAAACCTCTACACCGCGACTCGCCATGAAAATCGCCTACTCCGATGGCGCAGATAAAGATTATTACCTGATACGAACCGACGAATTGGAAAATTATTCACCATCGTAGTACGGATGTTGAAACGATACCTACAGCTAGCGCAGAAAACGGCCGTCTTGTTGCTGGTCCTGTGGACACAACAGGCGCCTCCCGCAGTTGCCGACTCTGATGCACTCGAGTTTCGTCACGGCGTTTCACAGATACCCAACTACAAACTGAAATACCCTCGCGGCTTCACGCATTTTGACTACGTCAACATTGAGGCGCCAAAGGGAGGCGCGTTGGTGCTACCGACCTCTGTACCACTCGATTCCGTATCACCCTTGTACAAACCAATGGGGTATGAGCTGTCTTACGATAAGCTGCTCGAGCGCTCCGGGGATGAAGTGTCCGGTTATTACTGTAGTCTCGCCGAGTCGGTGGCAGTCAGCGCTGATGGGCGCAGGATTGTATTCCGTCTGCATCCCGAGGCGCGCTGGCACGATGGTACGCCGATTACATCCACGGATATTAAATTTTCGATCGATACTTTCCGTGACGATATCATGGCTGCAGGATGGGCAGCGATGCTTGGGTGGATTATCCGTGTCGATGCCCCCGACGAGCGAACCGTTGTTGTCCACACTGAGTCTGATGCGGCCAAGCAAGTCCCATTTTTTGTCAACATGCCCATGGCTCCAGCTTATTGTCCGACCCCTGCGGCCCAAAAAAAAGCGCACCCCATTGAGGTGCGCTCTTCGAAAAAGCTTCGGACCCCCTTAGAGAGCCCAGAACACTTACAGCTGATAGTTAAATGTGATGCCGATTCGTCGCTCATCGGTTACCGTGCCGGTAACAGGTGCAGTAACGCCGTTACCTTCCCGCTGCACATAACTTTGTACCGCGACCTGATCAAGCAGATTGGTGACCCAGCCGGTAATCGAATAGGTCCCTGACGGTGAAATCCAGTTGGCGCGGAGATCCCAGCGGGTGTAATCCGGTACGCTGTAGATATCCAGCTCGGCCTCATCCATATACATCTTGTCGCGCCAGCTCATGGTGGTCAGAACATCCAGGCTTCCCCATTCGGGGGTGATGGGGACGTCGTAGGTCAGAGTCAAGGAAAACTTGTGCTTCGGTGAATTCCTTAACTGATTACCGGTAAAGTCCCTGACACCGGTATTATTGAGTACTAGCTCGTTCCCTTCATCGTCTGTGACAGTGATGGTCGACGCCTCTGGTATCGATCCCTCGGGGTTACAACAATAGAATGACGAGTAAGGGCCGTGCCTGGAGTTGATTAGCTCGTAGAAGCCGCGCAGATTCAGGCGATCGTTAATCTGCCATGCGCCCTGAAGTTCTATGCCGGAGATCGTAGTACCTTCAAGAACAATCGTCTCACCGATCCACAGTCTGTCAGGATTGGGAGGTACTCCATACTCCTCAGGTCTACGAAGGCGCCCATGCTGCGTCCAGTGAGCGCTGAAATCCTGGTGGTAAGCAGCAAGCTCCAGTTGCACGGCGCCATCGACAAACAGTCCCTTAAGGCCGCCTTCGTAGTTGATCATTTCTTCGGCATCCCAGGCTTCACTAAGTCCCTGGGCGAATCCTCGGAAACCGCCAGGACGATAGCCCTTGGAGATCCGTGCATACCACATCCGTTCATTTGACGGTGTGTATTCGAAGCCGACATTCCAGGTTGTTTCCTTCCAGGTTCTGCGCTTGGAATCCTGGAAGGTCCGGTCTGGGGGTACGACCTCACCTGTGCTAGGATCCGTGACGCCGCCTTGAAGACAACAACGGTAGGCATACTGCTTGCTTCTCAGTATGGCAAACGTCTCAAAATAGATGATCTCACCGTTTGCATTCCTTACCGGCCATTGACCGCTAAAATCATTCTGGTTGTGCTCCTTGTGGTCATCGTTGAAGCGGACACCGCCAAACACCTTCCACTCGTCGTTCAGCACATATTCGGCGTTGCCGTATATAGCCTGGGAGGTGTACTCGACATTCCCATAGAAAAACTGGTAGGCGTCACCACCAGCAACATGGCTACCGGCGTTGGTCACGTCGCTCCAGTAGTTTGCTGGAGCAGAGCCGTGACAACCAAAGACAAAACCGGCGGCTTGATTGGCGTCGCTGCCCGGAGTTCTGGCATGCTTCCACAGATTTGTGCCGTGGCGAGCTTCCAGGTTGGCTTCGCACAATGCAGAGTTATCCTGATAGAACACCGGGATATTATTGTTGTTGTTGCCGGTTTCCACACCGTTGAATGAGTTCGAAAATACAAAGGGCTCTTCACCGTCGATAAGAGTATAGCCAAAGGTGTAGTTGAACGGGCCAGCGTTATTGGAGACCAGAGACAATTCGTGACTATCCTGATCCGAAGTAAAATGCCAGGCGGCCATAAAGTCCGAGTAGGCGCCGTTACCCCTGCCATCCAACGCACATCGCGGGTGGGTCTGACCCGCTACCAGTTCACCGCTTAGTACACGAGGGTGAATGGCGGAGCAGACGCCGCCTCCTTGTCTGTTGGTTTGGTCGGCGTCTGATGAGTTATTCTGCCGGGTGTCCCGATTGCCGGAATTAATGGGGTCGAAGTAAAATTTACAATTCTGTGACGTTTGGTGGACGGCCTCGCTTTTGGAAAGTTTGCGGGATGCCGGAAAGTTCCTCGATCTGCTGATGAAACTGCTTGTTGCCAAGAACGAATCCGGTGTTTATCGACAACCTGATATCGTCCAGAACAGCTTTGCCCAGCTCAGTCTTAAATTGGTTCCTATAGGCTTGCTGTCGGTCGCTCGAATCGCGGCCCAGTGCACAATACTCTGAATGTGGCGTCCACATCCGTACTCTTTGCCCGAAGGCATGTGCAGCATAACTCGACCATTTGTAGTCCACAGGGTCAGCGACCATCCCAGCTCGCACCGGGTTTAACTCTATATATCGACAGCATTGCAGAAAGTAGTGTTTAGACTGAACAAGATGACCTTTGAACCTTCCCTCAAACAAGGTCCCCGTTCTTTGAAATCGATAGTTGAAATAGCGCACATAACATCTACCCAGGTACTGCATGCAGCTGGAGATCGCTTGCTCTGAAGAAGGCGTCACCAGCAGATGAACATGGTTTGTCATCAGGACCCACGCATGAATTTCGATACCAAACTTCTGCGTGCCCTCCAACAACCAATTGGCATAGGCCGCCATGTCTTCATCAGAAGCAAAACAGATTTGTCGATTATTGCCCCGTTGAACAACGTGCACGGGCACGTGGGCAGGGAAGAAACGCGGTCTTCTAGGCAAAAGATTTGTCGCTAGTGAACTCAGAAGTGGCCAATCCTAGCGCTTCATCTGGCGAATGTTAGAGGTGATTGAACCAACTATCCGCGCGGAAAAGTTGTCGCGTTCAGTGCGACTTCGACTCCATTCGATGTAAGTCTTTTGTAAATTTTACTTCGACCCCATTAATTCGCGACCCCATTAATTCGACCCCATTAATTAATTTTACTTCGACCCCATTAATTCGACCCCATTAATTCGACCCCATTAATTGCGACCCCATTAATTGGGGAACGTTTCCACCCCAGGAGCTAAAATGTCAATATATATTGATATTTATGGTATCATGAGAAAAAATATCAACTTTAGTTGACGTTCTACCATGACGCTTCCAGAAATCGGCAAGCTAATACGCGCCACCCGACGATCGCTCAATCTTACCCAGCAGGCGCTGGCCAAGAGAGCCGGGGTCAGTCGATATACCATTCTGAAACTCGAAACCGGGCAAGCCAGCGACATCCAGTTCAAGACACTGACGGCAGTGCTTCAGGCATTGCGCCTGACTGTTGAGGTGGTCGGGATTCCCGTGAGTGGTGTTACGGTGTTGGGCAGCGACAAATGAGTACCGAGATTCTGGATGTCTGGGTCAATAACCGCCGGGTTGGTGAACTCATCCAAGACAACTACGAGTACCTGTTCCAGTATCAGAACATTGCCGAGTTGAACCCGGAGAGAGACCTCGTATCCCTGACCATGCCAGTGCGCATCAAACCCTACGATACACAAGTACTCATGCCACCCTTCCAGATGTCATTGCCTGAAGGCGCATTGCTTGAAAACCTGCACACCAGATTCGGCAAAATCATGGACATCACCAACGACATGGTGCTCCTTCGTTTGATTGGCAACAACACCATTGGCAGGGTGCGTTTCACGGCGCCAGGCCAGGCACTCCAGACGGCTGACACCCAGCAATACACACTGCAAGATCTGTTGACTTACCCCGAGACCGGGGAACTGTTTAAGGAATTGCTCGAGCAGTTGGCCCTGCAGTCCGGGATTTCTGGCGTCCAACCGAAAGTACTCTGGTCAGAACATGGCAGAAAAGTTGACCTGTTGAGTGGCCAGTATATTCTGAAATCTGCCGGTAGAGACTACCCCGGGCTCGCTATCAATGAGTTCTTTTGCCTGGAGGCCGCCAGGGCTAGCGGACTTAACGTGCCGGATTACCATCTGGCAGAAAGTGGCGAGATGCTGATCATTAAGAGATTCGACATCAAGACGCACAAACAGTTGGCATTTGAAGAAGCGTGTGCCCTGCTGAATCTTCCCAACAATGGGAAATATACAGGCAGTTACGAGAATGTTGCCGACCTCTTCGGCAGAGTGCCCTGCGAACCGGTACTTGAGTCGAAACGTCACCTTTTCAAGGTGATACTACTTTCCATCGCACTAAAAAACGGTGATGCACATCTAAAGAACTTTGGCATTCTGTACGACGACATCTCAAACAAGTGGCTTGCACCTGTCTACGATCTTGTGACGACCACGATCTACCTGCCAAAAGATCTTCCGGCACTGTCGTTGGGTGGCAGAAAACAATGGCCTGATCTGGAGGCGATGAAGCACTTCGGCTTGCACGCCTGTGGGTTGCGCACACGAGACCTTAACGTATGTATCGACGAGGTCAGATCAGGCATCGAGTACATGAAACAGCTCATTAAAGCTTATACCGCAACACGGCCCAGCCTGAATTGGCTACGTGACAGCATGCTCAGCGTTGTCGATGCAGTGGACTGGTAGCCATGGAATATCGCGACTATCTCCGCACTATGAGCGCACTGCCCACCTGGGCAGTGTGCCCCGTGACCAGCCCGATCTCAGCATCCCGGACCTGACGAGCCCCGGCATGGCCCCGCAGTTGCTGTACTGCCTCCACCAAATGGCTCATCGACCCGCCTCCATTGTTGAATCTGCTTTGAGTGAACGCCAAAGTGTGCACTAACAAGACTGCGTAAGCAGTCGCTTGCTTTTAGTTCCGCCATCGTGCGGTCTCCCTTCAAGGCCGCCAGTGCAACCCTGGCTTTGAACGTTGACGAATGATTACGTCTGGTTTGTTTTGACATGTATTCCTCCTGTCGTTTTGCCAGGTCTACTGTTCTCAAATCCCGCATTTATGGACAGGAACTACTTAGGGTCTAAGATTGAACCTGGCCTTAGGCGTATTGGCGACGTCCTTTTGGCTCTGGGATGGGGTCCCCAAACTCTTTTGCCGTCTCTATCCAGAGCTCAATGGCACTGTTGATGCTCGCAACTGCTGACTCGTAGCTACTACCATGAGCTATACAACCCGGAAGCTCAGGCACCTCTACGATGAAGGCGGAGTCATCGTTGCTCCAGTAGATGATGAGTTCGTATTTATGCATCGTGTATGTCTCCGAACTGATACTTTACTGGAACAGCTCGAATCTGGCGAACTTGATATGGCTTCGCATTGCTTCCATCCCGTTGGATGTTGAGTTTTTCGTAGGGGAATGACCCGGATGTGCCAGGGAAGGTCACTCGCGTAAGAAACAAGCCACCCGATGCCCATCACCGAGACTCGCAGGCTTTTGAAAGGAATTCACCACCAACGACTATTTGGCAGATCCAATGCTTCGATCAGCCGTAGAAAGCCGACCTGTTGAATGGCAATCTGCTTAGCCCTTTTTGAGCAATTGACCATAGCACCGCCATTAGCGTTTGCCTGATCCTTACCCGTACGCAGTTGCAAGCAATGACAGGACGCTAAAATGGCAGATGGGATCAGTCACGACCAGAACTTCAAAAACCTGATACTCGATTATCCGCGGGATGCACTGGCGTTTTTTGCCGCCGAGAAAGCACCGTTGGCGGAAGACAACGTGAAGATCATCCCGGCACGCCAGGAGCAACTGCAGAAACGACTGGGCGAACACTACCGGGAACTGGATGTGCCACTGCTGGTGACATGGCAAGACGGGCGCCGTAAGGACATCCTGTTCGTACTGGAAGTAGAAACGGACTGGCACCGCTTCTCCCTGCATCGACTCGCGCATTACTGCCTTGATCTTGCCGATCTATACAAGATGGATCGCGTGGTGCCGGTGGTGATCTTTTTGCGCGATGCCGATGCACCGGGCATGCTGACCCTGGGCAGTGAGCGCCACGATTACCTCACGTTCGATTTTCTGGCCTGCAAGCTGAAAGCCATGCCATTTGAACGCTGGCAGGATAGCGATAATCTGGTCGCGCGGCTCAATCTGCCAAATATGCAATACACTGACGAGCAGAAGATCGAGGTATACGCCCAGGCGATCAAGGGTTTACTGGCACTGGAGCCGGACTGGGACAAGCGGGCCAAATATATTGAATTTATCGACATCTACGCCGGGCTCACCGATAATGAGTTACGGCGCTTTCAACAGCAATATCCGGAGGTAAATGACACCATGGCAGGATTCGTCCAACCTGCAGCGTCTCTGTCTCCGCCGACGAAGCTCGGATAACCCTTTTCCACACACCAGTAGGTATAGGCCGTTATCTCACCCGCCGCGACCCCCGTCGCCCCATACATGGCAAGCGCGAGCACGGCGTACTCAAGTGGAAAATCGAAGTTGAAGCCAGACCGCAAATCTGCGGCGGCCGCGGGTGGAATGAGCATTGCCGCGAGTGATAGAATAGGATTCCACCAGGTAGAATCCTATTCTATGAGTCCTTGGAGTTCCGACTAAGATGATTGATATTCTTCGGAAAAAAAATCGTCAGATCCGCGAAATCTGTAAAAAATACGACGTTAAGTCACTCTCTGTTTTTGGTTCTGCAACCTCAGATTCATTTGATAAGCTAAGCAGCGATATAGACTTTCTGGTCGAATTCGGAGACGTTGGTATTGGCTCCTATGCAGATTGTTATTTTGGATTACTCGAGGAACTTGAAGCGCTCTTTAACCGCCCGATTGATCTGGTTATCGACTCTGCCATCAAGAACCCACACTTTAGGGTTACTGTTAGTCAGTCTCGACAGGAACTTTATGCAACTTGAAGCCAGGAAGTTGATTTTTGATATTCAGAGCGCAGTTGATCTACTCAAGGAATTCACCACCAACAAAACTTTAGACGACTATTTGGCAGATCCTATGCTTCGATCAGCAGTAGAAAGGCAGTTCGAAATTATAGGTGAAGCGGTTAATAAACTTGCCAAGGAAGATGAGGAATTAGCCGCCAACATTTCTGAGTACAAAAGATTGATTGGGTTTCGAAATGTCCTGATCCATGGATATGGCGATGTAGATGATTATCTGGTGTGGGATCTGGTCGAAACCAAGTTGCCGGTCCTCATCAACAATCTGAATAGCATCGATATTGAATGATCGACCGTCGAACGACGCTTCAAGAATTGAGCGTCGAACGTCCTTCGACGCCTAGCCCGCCAGAACCTCCACCACCTTGCTGTAGACGGTGTAGCCCGCAAACCCGATGTACATGGCTGACGCCAGCACCATGAAGACGATGTTGATCCACCCGGGCCGCGCGGATTCCGGGAGATACGTGAGGTTCATGTAGAGGATCATCGGCACGTAGACCGCCATCACGAATCCGCTCATGAGGGCAGCGATGAAAAGGAAGTCGAGCCCAGCGATGTCGTACCTGCCGAAGAACCAGACGCTGAAGACGCCGACACCCATGGTCGTGCCAACCAGGATCAGATACCACTGTTCGAGCTTGAACCGGCGCCCGAATTTGAAATTGGTGTGCAGAAGGTCGGCGAATATGCGGCTGCCGCCGTCGACGCCGCCGAGCTGGGTGCTGAACAGGGCCGCGATGCCAACGATCAGAAACAGGTAACGACCGAAGGTGCCCATGCTCTGTTCGAGAATCGACGCGAGATCCCATACCAGACTGCCCCGGTCGGGTACGAGGCCAATCGGATGTAACACGGCGAGCGCACCGAAGATGAACAGAAACATGGTGAAGCTACCGAGAATCCAGAAGAACAGGGTCTGATCGACCACCACGTAGCGGAACCAGTCTTTGAAGCGCCGCCGGTTGTCCGCGGTATCCGGATAGAGATAGCCGGTGTCCATTTCCTTGATATCGTGCTTGTGCACCGCGCTCATGAGCGAAGGCATACGCGCGCCCATACCGATGCCCTTCTCGCGCAGGTAGTAGGCGTAAAACAGATTGCCGAGACCGCCCGCGCCGGCGAACACCACCGCGCCGAAAAAGCGGTTGAAGGTCAGTTGATCGCGGACCGACCCATCTTCGGCCAGGACGTCCACGGGGAAGTCCGGAAAGCTGAAGACGTTGAACACACCCTTCCACATCGCGACAAAGATCTCGACGGAACCGATCTCCCACACAACGTAGATGAGCCCCACGACGATGACAACGATCAATCCCATGATGCTGCGTTCTACGGCCGTGTAGATCACCTTGGGGCCGAACAGGATTGCCGCCACCAGGGCAAACACGATGGCGGTCCAAACCCAGGGCGGGCTGTCGTGCCCAGGTCCGAAAATGAGATCGCGCAGCGCCACGCCGGTCTCGCGCGCCCATCCGGGCAGGAATGCACCCACGATGATCAGGAAGACGAACAGATACACGATCAACTTGATGACCCGCGCCATGCCCGTGAATGGACTCTCGCCGGTGACGATGGCCCAGCGCCCAATCTCGATGTTGACCCACAGCTGCAGGAAAATGCCGATCGCTGCCGCCCAGAGGAGTTGCGCGCCGACCACGGACGTAATCCAGGGCCACATGATCAGCTCGCCCGAGCCGATGGCGAGGCCAGCCATCACCAGGCCCGGGCCCATCATCTTAAGGATCGGTTTTTTGCGCTCGGGCAGTTCCGCCTGCTGCAGTGGCTGGATGGGGATCAACATGTTTACTCCTTAATGGATCAGCGGGGCCGAGGCTCGTAATGCAGGGTGAAGGCAGCCGCGGCTATCTGTCGTTCCCGGCTGCCAGTTGTACATACGCAACCCCATGATATTTCTCCGCGCCGCATAGTCTTCCTCGTCCAGGTCGCTCCATACTATTTCTTTGGTGACTTCCACATTACTTTGATGAATATCGAGCTGTCGCAAGTCCGCATCCAGGTGAATGACCTTGCTGCCACAATCCTCGTTCAACCAGGGTTTCCATTCAGGTAACGGCGCTTCGCCATTAGGATTTCCCGTCCCGGCAAACCCGGCCAGATAAGCTACCATGGCATCCGTCAGTAGTTTGCGGCTTTCGTAATTTTCCTTTGTAAATCCCTTGAAAATACCGAACTCCAGATATGCGGACTGCTGGTCCGTACTGCCATGGAAAAAGGGAATTTCCAGTGCGTGGGTGGCGTTGTAAAGGAAACCAATGGTATCACCTCTCACTCGTGTGCCTCCCCAATCAAAGGAATAGGCATAAAAGGTGAGGACGGTAAAGATCCAGTTCGTGGCGGCCTCACCTGATGCGCCGATCCCGAACCAGAGTTTGGTCCGCAACGATACCGCTTTGTCGTCGGCCCTGAATGCTTCTACCACTACCCTCTCCCAGGGACGATGAAGTTGGCGAAACTGCCAAGTAGTCCCCTGTCGATGAAATTCATTACGTTGAGAAGTGTGAGGAACAAGAGAAAGCTCATGCTACCAGGCACCATGTAATCGTCCTGATCCGTTTGTGTATCGCTCAATGCTGTCCCCTACCGCCTGCAGTTGTTTTTAAAGACCGAACTTGTCCCAATGGAAATGATCGTAGAATTGCGATGTTGGATGTCCGAACCCTGGCACTCATCGCTTGCAAACCGCCGGGTTTACTCTGGCACTTTACTCCGACCCCGCCGTCTGATCACAACGCTGGTGTTCGATCGAACGCCGCCGACGGTAACAATCAACTTTCTGATGCTGCGCGCTGCCGACTTGCCGAAGGCGGGCGGCTGATCGGCGGCGCCCCCACCAAGGGAAGTCCCACGGCGATTACATTGTAATTATTCATAGATACACCAGCAGATTTCGAACAACCATCACTGATAACACAGTTTGCGCCAGAAAAATAAGCACTATCATCCACGTTACCCACGGGCGTGGTCGAACGCGGGCATCCAGGTGATGTCGTTGCAGATATAGCGTCAGAAAACTCTGTATGGGCAACATGAATGCCCCGAAGGATGCCCCAAAAACCACCAGCGCAATTGGCTGCTGATAGGACACATAAATCAGTGTGCTGATGATCGGCATGGCGATGACGTAACCGGTGATCCACTTTTTGCGCAGTGCAAGGTTTTGTCGATCAATGAAACCGAATGTGACAATCAGGTCAGGAAAAGACCTCGAACCGGCACCGATACCCGACAGTACGGTTGAGAAAAGAATGCAGAACGCACCGAAGCTGAAAAGCCAATAGGACCAGGGACCAAATGTTTTGGTATACATGCCGGAGAGGACATGGATGGTTTCAGCCCCCTGCGGCACTACGCCAAGACGGTGCAGTACGCCGGCGCCAAGCGGAAGAAACACGTGTCAGGTACGCTGCCGGAATACCAACGCGTCACCAACTGATTAAGATAATTGTGTTGACTGTAGTATATAATATCTTATATATTCACTTCGATGAACATCGAAAAGGATATCTACTGGCTTGGTAGCAGCAAGAAGGATCTAAAAGGATTTCCCGATACAGTCGTTACCAAGATGCTGGAAGGGCTACAGTTATTGGCACTAGGTGAAAAGCCTTATCATAGTAAACCGGTAAGAGATCTTGGTAAGAACATTACCAGTGTTTTCGAAATTCGGGTGGCATCTGACGGAGGTGCATTTAGGACCATGTATACCACTAAGGTGAAAGGTGTAATTGGTGTCTTGCACTGCTTTGAAAAAAAGTCACAGAAGACTTCGCAAAAGGATCTGAATCTAACAAAGCAGCGGTACAAGTCACTCATGAAGGAGCAGAACAAACATGGCAGCAAAAAACGCTGATGGTGTAACTGATATCACCCCTGCAGGCGGTAATATCTTTGAAGATCTGGGCTTTGAGTATGAAGAAGCACTGACTATGAAAGGGAAAGTCATGGCTGCTGCTGCTCTACTGAAATGGATCAGGGCCAACAAACTCACCCAGGTTAAAGCAGCAGAGATCCTCAAAGTGAATCAGCCAGAAATATCCAAACTGAAGCACAATCAGTTTGATGGCTTTACCTTGGAAAAGCTCATAGAAATGTTGAGGCGTACCGGAAAGTACAAGGTGGATGTGGTGATTGAAGAAATCGCTTGAACCAACCGGTAAAATAAACAACGTCCGTTGTAGTTGTCTGTCTTGGGAGACGAGTATGGTCCCAAGTGTTTGCGCCAAGACAACAAACTGCGCATCGGAAGCGCTGATCTGTGAGTCAGCTGCGACACGGAGGACAATGCTGGCATTAACCGTTTGCAAACTGCCGACACCGCCGGTAGCAACGCACCGGAACGCACTCAGGCAATGTTAATGGATTACACCCTTCAGGCGCGGATCTAATACATCGCGCAACGCGTCACCAACAAAGTTGAACGCTAACACCAGGAAAAAAATAGCCAGCCCCGGCACCACGGACAGGAGTGGGTGCTGATCGAGCATCGGATACGCCTGCTGGAGCATGTTGCCCCACGTGGGCGTGGGTGGCTGGATGCCGACGCCGATGAAACCGAGCGCCGCCTCGATCAGAATCGCGTAGCCCATTGACAGTGTGCTTTGCACGATGACCGGCGCGACGCTGTTGGGCAGGATGTGTCTGAAGATGATGCGGACATGGGACATGCCGCCCGCCTCGGCGGCGGCCACGTAGTCGAGTTCGCGAATGGCGAGGCCTTGACTGCGGATAACCCGTGCCATCCACGGGATGTTGGCGATACCGATGGCGAGGATGACTGTCGCGAGCGAACCACCCATCGCAGCCGCAAGTCCGATGGCGATGAGCAGACTCGGAAACACGATGAGGGCATCCATCAGGCGCATAATCACATCGTCGAAGAATCCGCGGAAATAAACGGCGAGCAGGCCAAGGGGCACGCCGCCGCCGACCCCGATGCCAACCGCCCCAAGGCTTACCATCAATGCTACTTGGGCGCCGACGATGAGTCGCGCGAGGGTATCGCGCCCCATCTGGTCGGTCCCCAGCCAGTGGATCGAACTGATCCCGGACAACAGGTGATCAAAGTCCATCACCTCGGGGTCGTGCGGCGCGATGATCGGAGCGAACACGGCCGCGAGCAGTGTTGCCGTGATGATGATGACGCCGAACATCGCCTGGGGTATTGCGACAACCTTGCGCAAGACCTCGAGTGCGGGGTGACGTGGTCGGGCTACTTGGCCCGCGGGGTCTGAGGCTGAGACCACGCCGGTCATTCGTAGCGAATCCTCGGGTCGAGCCACGCGTAAACGAGATCGGTGACGAGGTTGGCGATCAACACCGCCAGCGCCATGACCAGCACTGCCCCCTGCACCGACATGAAGTCGCGGGCAAAGACGGCCTGGACCATGAACTGGCCCATTCCCGGGATGCCAAACAGCGTTTCGATGACAACAGCCCCCGCGAAAATACGACCCGCCTGCAAGCCGAACACGGTCACCACGGGCAAAAGCGCGTTCCGCAGCGCGTGAATCCAGATGACCCGTTGCACATGCAGACCTTTCGCCCGTGCGGTTCGTACATAGTCCTGGGCAAGCACCTCGAGCATGGCGGAGCGACTCTGGCGCATGATGAGCGCGCAACTGGTGATACCGAGCGCAAAAACCGGCAGGATCATGTGGCGCAGTCCCTCGGCGGGGTCCGCAAAAATGTCAACGTAACCTTGTGTCGGCAACCAGCCGAGAATGACGCCAAATAGCAGGATGGACATGATACCGAGCCAGAAGTCGGGAATGGCCACGCCCCCGATCGAAATGATGTTGGCGATGTAGTCGAGGGTTTTGCCACGATAGATGGCCGAGACGATACCGGCTGGTACGGCAATGAGTACCGCGAAGACCCAGGCGACCATGCCCAATTGCAGGGTCACCGCCGTGCGTGTGCGGAGTTCCGCGGCGACGGGGCGCTGATTCTGCGTCGAGCGCCCCAGGTCGCCCATCAGCGCGCGACCGAGCCAGATGCCGTACTGCACGATCATCGGCTTGTCGAAGTTGTGTTCCCTGCGGATCAGTTCCAGTTGCTCGGCGTCGAGCGATTCACCGGGGCCAATCAGCGCCCGTGCGGGGTCACCCGGGATCGCCATCATGAGGCCGTACACCAACATGGTGACCATAAGCAGTACAGGGATCATCTGCAGCAGCCGGCGAATGACGTAGCGCCACATCGTCAGGGTTTCTCGATCCAGATGTTGCGCAGCGTCATTTTCCCGTCCCAGCCCATCAGTTGATCAAGATTGCGTACCTTGCGTGGCGCAGCCGCGTAGTTGACGCCATAAAGAAGTGGCACAAACCAGGCTTCATCGAGAACCAGCGCGTTGAGTTCCCGGTATACGCGCTGACGGTCGGCAATCGCGTAAAGCGACGCGCCCGCTTCGACGAGTTTGTCGATGTCGGGTCTTGTCAGGTTCCCCGCGTTGTAGTAGCCGTCACTTTTGTACGCGAGCGAGGCCAGCCAGTCGGGTTCCGGATACCGGCTCCAAGTCGTGATGTAGAGAGGGTACTGCCTGCCGTGGAAAAAGTTTTCGGTCGCGGCGGCGTTAGCGAGCACCTCGATATTCATGGTAATACCCACTTTTTTCAGCATGGCGCGGACAATTTCGGCCGTGGATACCAGCTCAGGAGCGTTGAAGGTGACCGCCGTGAATTCAACGCCATCTTCGAACCCTGATTTTGCCAGGAACTCTCGCGCCTTGTCAGGATCGTAGTAGGGCCGAGGTACGTCAGGGTCATGGACCCATGTGCCGACAGGCCACATACCCGAGTCTGCTTCGATTGCTTTGTCAAAAAAAATCGCGCGGTTGATGACTTCGGGATTGATGGCATAGCTGATTGCCCGCCGCAGGTCGACATTATCGACAGGCGCCAACGCTACGTTGAAGTTGAGAAGCAGGGCCACGGAGCCTCCCGCCATCGTTTCTATGGCAAAACGATCATCGCGGCGGAAAGCGGCGACATCTTTGTAGGGCAGGTAAGCAACGTCGATTTCGCCCGAGCGCAGGGCGGATGTGAGCACGGTCTGGTCGCGAATGACACGGATGGTAACCTCGTCGAGATAAGGCAGCGGTAACCCCTCCTCGTCCTTGCCCCAGTAATGCTCGTTGCGTACGAGGTGTACCAGGGCCCCGCTGATGACCTTGTCGACTTTGAAAGGCCCCGTACCCGCCGGACTCCTGCCGTAGTCGTCACCGAGCGTGCGGATGAGCGCCGGTGAGTTCATGACGCCGCCACGATCCGCGAGCATGGAGAGACCCGCTCCCCACGGCCGCTTCAGATTGAATCGCACGGTATGGCTGTCGACGACCTCGGCGGAGTCGATGACGGTCATGGAGGCACGCGGTGTCGCCCCTGTTGCCGGATCGAGGATTCGATCGATGTTGAATTTGACGGACGCCGCGTCGAACGGGGTGCCGTCGTGATAAGACACACCGCGCCTCAATTGAAATGTGATTGCGTTGGGTTGCGTCGAGATTTCCCACGCCGTGGCCAGCGACGTTTCGGGCCGCGGGGAAAGATCCGGGTTCGCGTCTACCAGCTGATCGAATATCTGGTGCCAATAGTAGGCATCACCACCAGAGCGGCCGAGCACGGCGTCGAGCGACGTGGGTTCAAGGCCGAATCCCACACGCAGGTGACCCCCGTGGCGAGGTGAGGCCGGGGGCGGTTTGGGTGGCTGAGCGGTCATGTCCGACGTTTCGACGTCGCTACCGCAGCCGCTGAGGGTCAGACCCAGCCAGGCCGTCAAGACGCAAAATCTGCTGAAGATGGCGAGGGCGCGCGGCGCGTTTTGGAACCTCAGTCCAGGGGTGGCCATGTCAGCCCCTAAGGTGGCAAGTGACGAGGTGGCCGGGCGCTACTTCCCGCGGCACGGGGTTCTCTTCACGGCAGCGGGAAGTAGCGTAGGGGCATCGCGTGTGGAAGTGGCAACCCGACGGCCGGTCGACGGGACTCGGGACGTCGCCAGTCAGGATCCGACGCGCGCGTCGCGCGCCGGGGTCGGCAATCGGCACGGCGGCCAACAGACTCTCGGTGTAGGGGTGTTGCGGGTTGGCAAACAGCGCGCGTTTCTCGGCCGTCTCGACGATTCGCCCGAGATACATGACGGCGACGCGATCGCTGATGTGTTCGACGACCGCAAGATCGTGTGCAATGAACAGATAACTGAGGTCCATATCCGCCTGCAGGTCAGCGAGCAGGTTGATCACCTGCGCCTGGATGGAGACGTCGAGTGCGGAAACGGGTTCGTCACAGATGATGAGACGGGGCCGCAGCGACAGCGCGCGTGCGATACCGAGGCGCTGACGCTGGCCGCCAGAAAACTCGTGGGGGTAGTTTTTCATCTGGCTGGGTTGCAGCCCGACCCGGTCAAAAAGCTGTCTGACCCGTGACTCGCGCTCGCTCCGGGAAAGCGGTTCGTGGACATCAAGGAGTTCGCCAACAATAGCACCGGCAGTCATTCTGGGGTCGAGAGACGAAAAAGGATCCTGGAAAATGATCTGCATCTGACGACGCCATGGGCGCAACTGTTTGTTGCCGAGGGTTGTGATGTCCTCGCCGAGAAGACGGATCGTTCCTGCGGTGGGTGATAACAGACGCAGGATCGTGCGCCCGACCGTTGACTTGCCGCAGCCGCTTTCTCCCACGAGTCCCAGCGTTTCCGCAGAACCCAGCGTGAGGTCAACACCGTCGACAGCGTGGACCACCTCGGAGAACCCGCCGAACAACCGTTTGCCGGTTGGGAAATGCTTTTTGAGGTTCTCTACCGCGAGAACCGACGTAATGGCTTCACTCATTGTCCGTCTCCGCACCCGCTGGCGCGACGGCGGGCGCGTTCCCTGGGTACCAGCAGGCAACGCGATGTGCGCTGTCGGGCGCGCCGGAATGTCCGGCACCCAGTCCGGCGTACGGAGGCGATTCCGTGCGGCAGCGAGCCCCCGCGCGGACACACCTCGGCGCGAAGGCACACCCGGGCGGCAGGTGAGTCAGTGGCGGCACGATCCCGGGTATCTCGGTCAACCGGGCAGGCGCGCCGGTTGCCCCGTAGATGCTGTCAAGGCGCGGGACGGAAGTCATCAGCCCCTGGGTGTAGGGGTGTTGTGGATGGGCAAACAAGTCACCAACGGAGGCCTCTTCCACCATGCGGCCCGCGTACATGACGATGACCCGGTCAGCGGTTTCGGCGACAACACCCAGGTCGTGGGTGATGAGGATAACCGCGGTGTTGAGTCGTTGTTGCAGCTCATTCAGGAGTTCTAGCACCTGCGCCTGGATGGTCACGTCGAGCGCCGTGGTCGGCTCGTCAGCAATCACCACTTTTGGCTGGCACGACAGGGCCATCGCGATCATGGCGCGCTGACGTATGCCGCCCGAGAGTTGGTGGGGGTACTCACGCGCACGTTGCTCCGGCTCCGGTATGTGAACCAGTCGCAACATCTCGACGGCGCGCGTGCGGGCATCGCGGCGCGAAAGTCCCTCGTGGCGCCGCACGGTTTCCGCGATCTGATAACCGATCGTGAGCACAGGATTGAGCGAGGTCATCGGCTCCTGAAACACCATGGCAATGTCGCGTCCCCTGACATCACGCATGCGCCGTTCTGGAATCGTCAGTAAATTGGTGCCGTCCATCCACGCGCCGCCGGAAACAAGACGACCGGGGGGGCTGGGTACGAGGCGCAGAATCGACATTGCAGTGATGCTTTTGCCACAACCGGACTCGCCGACAAGCGCCAGTGTTTCGCCTGGGTGAACGTCAAAGGAGACGTCATCGACGGCGCGCGCCACACCGTCGAGCGTATCGAACTCGACCGTCAGGTCTTTTACCTCAAGGAGGGCTACGATCGATTCACCAACCAACTGCATTCCAAAACTAGTGAGCAGGGAACGGTGCGCCGTCCCGGCAAACAAAGCTGTCCGCGTCCCTCGTGCTCCCCTTGCCTCCATATACCGAAACCTGGGGATATGGACATAGAGGCCGCGTCATGGACACATCTTTAGCCGGATCGTCATCCTTGTATTTGGTCGCAGTCACTCGCTCAGGCACCCTGCTGTTTTCCACCCATGCCTCCAAGGCGGCAATCATGCTGTTCCGTGGATCATCGGTTTTGTTCGGAAAGACCGTGGCGCTACCAATGTCGAGATTTCCGAAAGTGTTCGGGCCAGGACCACCTTCGCAGTGCAACATGCCAGGTACCAGATAGAAACGAAAGAAGTCCCGTGTCCCATCAAGGCTCCCCACATTCTCAACAACATCCTCGTAGTAGTCGATATTACTCTGGGGCGTGATCGCTGGGTCGCCCCAGCCGATCCACATGATCAGCTTGCCACCAGCGTCCTGCATGGCACTGAGATCGGTATTCGAGGGGTTCAACACACTTGCCAGAGGCTGTCCCTTCAGAGACTTGCTTTCCGTAAAATAGAAATCTTGAGCGAGATCGATATCGCTGAAATCACGGGAGAGGTCATCGAACACCATGGTGCGGTAAAAACCATCGGCGGCCTGATAGGCCTCTGTCTTTACGGGATCTTGATGGATGATCCAGCCACCCATGCCCTTACCTCTATTAGCTGTCTCAGCTTCCATAGTCGGTTCGAAGCCCGGATAAAGAATCTGGCCAGTAATCTGGTTTTTCGGGCCATCGTAGATTCGTTTGAGCGTGGCCACTTGGGGACCGGTTCAGCCAAGGTGATCGTGGTGTGGGGTAATTGGAGGTCGGTAAGATCCTTGCAAAACGCAGCGGCAGGCGGGGGTTGAATAATAAAGATGGCACCGGCAATAAGAAAACAGGAAATACGACTCATGAATATTCTCCGTTCAAGTGGAATCCCGCCTTATGGACTAAAATGACCCTTATAGACAGTCGAAAACGGGCCAGTCCGAGTGACTGGCCCGCACAAGTTAACCAACAACAGCTCATTACTGGCGGGAAACCCTGATACCGAAGGTGCGCGGACGGAGATAAGTGAACCTGTTTAGAATGGGGGCCGGAAAACTAAAGATAGCGTCATCATGATCCAGCAGGTTCTCTCCGTAGACGGCGACGGTCCACTTATTGCTAACCCAGCCAATGCTGCCGTTCACATTTTCATAACCGCCGATGTCCATAACCTGCGGGTCCGGTACACCTGGCTGCCCCTCGATAAAGGCAAAACCATTGGGATAAGAACCCACATGCTGTGCGTCTATACGCGCATACATTTCATCGTCCTTTCCGGTCAACCACGTATATTGGGCGTAAGCCGCGACCTGAACATCTGGAGAAGTCATTCGCTGACCTTTAGTCGCACCGGTCGCGTCCGATTCAATATCGGTAATGCTGGTAACCTTCGCGTCCTGCAGTGTGACATTCAACCCCAACTCAAGGGCCTCCGTAGGCAAAGCCTGTAATTCCAACTCAATGCCTTTCGAGGTGACATCCCCTGCATTGTCTCGCCACACTAAGCCATCGGATACGCGCTGTACCTGAAGCTGAACGTCTTTCCAGGGAATATAGAAGGCAGCAACATTGGTTTTAAGCCGACCATCGAACCATGTGGCCTTGACGCCAATTTCATAGTTCCACAGGGAATCAGCGGCAGCGGTCGCTGGAGGGACGAGTTCGGATGGATCGACCACACTCACCTGCCCCGCATTGAGGTTCATCACCAGGTTGCGATAGCCCTCGGATGCGAGCACATAGTAGGTTTGTGTCTCGTTACGACGCCACGTCAGGCTTATCTTGGAAGTCACCTGTGAGTCGTCGGAACTTACACTGAAAGGGGTCACTGGATTGAGCGGTACTGTGGCATTTCCGCCCGCAAACCAGGTGTCAAGCAACGCGCCGAACGAATCGAAACCAGTACCGGGGTTCGACAACGTGGTATCGAAGTCCGTAAACCTAAGCCCACCCGTCAGCGTGACATTATCGGTAATGTCCCAGGAAAGTTCACCAAATATCGCCAGTTCACGTTCATCCAGAATGGTGAGCACGTTGCTAGCGGCTATGGCGGCATTGCCAAAACCAAGCCCGAATCCTTCAGGAAGTCCAGTGATGTTTTGGCGTCCAGGAATTCCTGAGTCGTAAGGAGCCCATCCACTTGATCCTTGGTCCGATCGAAGTACCAGGCACCCACAACCCACTCGAAATCCGAGTCGGTGGTGGACACAAGCCTGACCTCTTGAACGAGTGTCGACACATCACGTTGCGCGGCTGCGATAAAGGGCATAGGCTGCAAAACGCCATCTATGATGTAACCCCAATCGCTGAACATATCGGAGTAAGTTGTGGAAGACGTCAGCGTCGCCCACTCGAAATCATACTCAAGCGCCAGGTTGTAATTGGTCAACTCGATCGCCGTTACATCCGGCAGGAAAGTGCTTTTGGTGTACTTGCCGAGGGAAGCCTGGCCTACGCAGGTATCCGTTTCACCTGGCACGGGCTCGATGCATGGCCCTTCCTCTCTTGAATGGGTAACATCCTGGGACTCCGCATCCTCATGCAGAACCATCACGCTTGCCGTAAAGCGATCATTGGGTGCCCCACTTGAGAGATATCCGGCCACCCCAATCTTCCTGGCCATTAGCGTTGTCGATACCGGTAGCGATATTGTCTACATAGCCTTCTTCGTCACGGACGTAACCGACAGCACGCAAAGCCAATTTCCCGTCTATCAGCGGTACGTTGACCATACCGTTGTAACGTTGCCGAAGTGAATCCGAGTCCGTCGTGCCCATGTCAACGCTTCCCAGTGCATCGAAACCGTTTAGGTCAGGTTTGTTGGTGATAATCCGAACCGCACCCGACAACGTACCTGAGCCGAACAAAGTGCCCTGGGGGCCCCGCAGCAACTCGATACGCTCAACATCGAAAAGTCGCGGATCTGGAATCATGGGGCCGGCGCTGGTCACGGGAACATCGTCATAGTAAATAGCGGCGGCCTGCTGACCGGTACCGGGGATAACGGCGGCTATGTTTATTCCCCGGACGCTCAAATTAGAATTGCTTGTCTTAGTGCCCTGATGCATAGAGATACCCGGGATCTGCGCGGCGAAATTATCAACGGTTTCGATACCCTGACGAGTGATATCGGCGGTGGTCAGCGCGGAAATACTGAAGGGCACATCCTGCAGAGATTTCTCACGTTTTGTTGCCGTAACAACAATCTCTTCAATTACCGCCTCATTCGAATCAGCGGTTGCGTCGTCCGCCGCGATGGCCGCCGCGCCGGAAGTGGCGAATATGGCCGCGGCGATGACCGTGCCCAGGCGTTTGAGCAGTGGTGCTTTTTTCTGCATGTTCATGGTATTCCCCTTGTTCGTCAGCTGTTGGTCAGCCGAAATGCTCAGTACGATATGGTCGCTGAACCTCGGGGTTAACCCGGTACCCGCAAGCAGGATGTCGACACCTTCCTGTAGCGTGTACTTGCCGATCAAGGCGTTGGCGGACTTCTTACGGACCACTTCGTCCGGGAACACCAGCGTCAGGTCGGCCTGCTCAGCAAACTCCGTGAGCGCGGTGTGTACTGCCTGCTGCGGAATATCGAAGTCGAACTCTTGTTCGATGGCCTGCTGCGCTAATACAGCTGAGCCAAAGCCCAGAAGAATCAGAGACAGCAGGAGACGGATCCCCACGTCAGCAGTGCGGTTTTTTCGCGCTCGCTTTGATGACGATCCAGAATGACTTTTCCTTGAGTGCCTGGTGCAGGCCAGGTGACGAATTGGCGGTAGTGAGACCATGAAAGACACTACGCTATCTCCTCCCCATGAGACAAAGACCGGTTGCGCGGTCAGAGACTACTGAGCAACACGCGATTTTCGCTATCGAATTCATGCGTGATATTGAAGTTCACGCGAAGTGACAACAGCAACACATCAACATCACCGGTTCGAAAGCGCCCGGAGAGGGTGCGGGTTCTCAAAGACTCGTCAAGGAATATAAACTCAACCGTCGTGTAGCGCTCAACTTCCTGCAGCGCTTTTTCGAGCGGCTCCGAACGGAAGATCAAACGACCTTCCTTCCAGGACAGTTTGACCTCAACATCGTCAGCCGGAACGGTTTTCCTGACCATGTCAGCGGCACTCAGGATCACCTCCTCACCAGCCGACACGATGTTGTCCTCCAGCAGTGCAAGCACGGGTGGCAAGACAGCGGTGTCCAGCACGTCGTCGTTGCCTCGTGCCGTCGACGTCACTGCCGGTGGTTGAATACCGATGACGACCTTGCCTTCAGTCACCATGAGTTCGACCTGCTGGTTGTCCGTGATTTCCACCACGAATTCCGTGCCGACTGCTTGAATGATCCGATCACCGGCGACCACGGACAGCGGTCGGGCGCGATCTTCGGCGACCCGCACGAGAATCTCGCCACGCGCAAGCCGCAGCACGCGCGCCGACGGCGTGAAGGTAACAGCGAGCAGGCTGTTGGTGTTCAACACCACCTCGCTGGCGTCGGGAAGCAGCACGGATTTCTGCTCGCCGATCGCGGTCTCGTATACGACCGACGTCGTTGGCAACTCTCGATCGCTGTTGGGATTCAGTAACAACATACCACTGATCATGAGCACCGCCAGACCCGCGGCAACGGCAGCGCCTTGTGCCCATCGCTGATGCCAGGGGCTGTGCAGCATCTGATCGGCGGTGGAATCATGTGGAAAGAGCTCGGCGAGTCGCGCCAGCGCATCGGTCTTGTCCCACACGGCGGCAACTTCCAGCAGCAATTCGCGATGCCTGATGTGTTCATCCAGCCACACGCCAAGGGCAGCCTGGTCGCTTGCGCTTAAAGATCCCTCATCGATCTTCAGAACCCAGCGACTCGCAACCTCGAGCAGTTCATCGTCCCGCGAGATCGGTACCACGTTTCCAGGTACGACGTTTTTCATACATCTTCTCCTCGTCGTCCTTTCGACGAATGACGGCTCGTATTCCTTGAAGAGCGTCCCCCAGGCAGTAGCTGGTCCTCTTGCCGATCACGCAGATACTGCACACACTTTTTGGTGCCATTGATAATGTGCGTCTCGACGGTGGGCTGACCCAGGGCCATCTCGGCCATGATTTCCTTCAGCGTATAGCCGTAAACCTTCTTCAGCACAAAGGCGCGCCGACACTGCCTGGGCAGTGTGCGCACCGCTTCGCAAAACAGCGCAAATTCTTCATCGGACGCTACCTGTGCATGGGTAGGATCCATCTCAGACGGCGACAGGAGATCCTCGGCCGGTAACTCATCGATGTCAGTACCGGCGGAGAGGCGTGATTCCGCACGCTTCACATGGTCGAGGGCCAGGTTCTGTGCCGTACGAAACAGATAGGAACGCGGCTCACGGATCGCGTCCTTATTGTCGACCTGACAGATGCGCACGTAGGTCTCCTGGACTATATCCTCGACCTCCTTCGGCGGGACAATATGCATCACCAGCCGCGCAATCTGTTCAGCAGGGCGATGTATGTGTCGATCAGCCGATCTGATTCAGCCATGGATCCTCAGTCGGATGTCATCTGGAACCCCGATTATATACGACGATTCCACTGTTTTTCCATGAACCGGGATGAAATTTTTTTTCGTGGACTGTTGTGCACGACTGCGACCACAACGATAGATATACATCGTCGCAATGGTAGAACATGGCACAAATGCTTGTTGCTGTTTGACCGGCAGGAGGATCTTGGAGATGAGAAACATCATCTTAACCCTCGACTATTTGTCAGTTAACTGACAAAATGACTTGACTATTTTTTAGTTAGGTGAAAAATAGTCGATTCGAAATGGTTAACATAAGATGAAAAGGTACCTGGAAGAAGCTCTGGTTGAGGACATTCAGCAGAAAATTGTTTTGCTTACAGGTCCAAGGCAATGTGGCAAAACAACGCTGTCTCTGATGCTCAATGACGACCATCAGTACCTGAATCATGACCTTGCTGAACACCGGTTACTCCTTGCAGAAAAAAGCTGGGACAGGGATAAGTCTCTCATCATCCTTGATGAACTTCACAAGATGGACCTGGCTCAAGGGTATCGATTCCTCCGGGTCTCCTCGTATCTCTCGGCATGAATGGTAACTGGCGATGCTGGTACGAAGCTGGAGAACCTTGTTGCATGCGCTTTTCTAAAGAAATTCATCGCCTGGAGGATGTTGACGGTGAAAAGCTGGATCTCAGTAAGATACGAACATTTCAGCGATTTCAGCATTGACTCAAGCGTACTGGAATCCCATTTTTTCCTCTTGAAAGGGTGGATAACATTATCAGCTCAAGTGATCTGAGACAATCTGCGCTCATGAAACAGTGGGCCAGATCTTCAAACAGCAGTCGCCGATCACGCGCGCCTTCCGGACACACGAGTCGGCGCTGCGCGCTTTTGTCTCGCGACTGGTGGCGACGTCGAGCGACGTCGACGATGTGACCCAGGAGACGTTTCTGCGCGCGTTCAACGCCGAGAAAGCGAAGCAAATCCACAAGCCGAGGTCGTTTCTGTTTACTGTTGCGCGCAATATCGTGCTGAGCGATTTCACTCGAAAAGCGAACCGGTTGACGGACACTATACCGGATTTTGACGCTTACGGAGTCTTAGAGGAACATGATGTCAGCGACGAAGTCGATGCCGAGGAGACTTTCGCACAGTATTGCAGTGCAATTGCCACTTTGCCGGAGCAGTGCCGCCGTGTGTACCTGATGCGTAAGGTGTACGGTCTGACCCACAAAGAAATCGCACAGCGACTGGGTCTGTCCATCAGCACGGTGGAAAAACACCTGGTCAAAGGGGTCAGGCGGAGCAGTGACTATATGCGAGAACAAAGAAAATCATAGGAAGAGATGTGGGCGATAACATACTGACATTTTCGGACCAGGCCGCCATCGAGGAACAGGCCGCGGAGTGGCTCATCAAGCTGGATAGAGATGAGCCATTCTCCAGAGATCAGTTGACGGCGCTCCGGGCCTGGCTGGATATCGACCCGCGGCATTGCGATGCCCTGGAAGAGCTGGCTCGCCTGTGGGAATTGGATGTACTGGAGCAACTGTCGGTACCACTCGGTCGACCCGGTGAGCGCTGGTTGTCTTCCCCGGGCGATTACCTGTCGGTCCCGCGTGTGGCGGCTATCGCCTGCAGTGTGCTGATCATCTGCGGTATTACATTTGCCTTCCTGTCGAAACCAACCGAAATCCCCTCGCCGGGTGTTGCCGAGGGGACCTTTGCGACGACAGTCGGCGCCATGGAGCACCTGGATCTTGCCGACGGTTCGCGCATCGAACTCAATACCGATACTCGGCTCACGGTGAGCTACACACCTGCGGAACGGGTGATATACCTAATGCACGGCGAGGCGCATTTTGTCGTGGTATCGGATAAGCATCGACCGTTTGTCGTATATACCGATATTGGCGCCGTGCGCGCGGTCGGAACCGCGTTCCGCGTCAGGGTATTGGAGGCTGACGTCGAGGTTACGGTCGTCGATGGCATCGTCGACCTGGACCTGCTTGCGCCGACAGACTCGACGGTTAAAGATAATGTTCAGGGCTTCCACAGGCGTCCGGTGGTGCAGCAGGATCTGGGCAAGCTGGTCGCCGGTCAGTCCACACGCCTGATGCGCATGACGAGCAAAACGCGGTCGGTCCAACAGATGTCGGCCACCGACATTGCCAGGACATTATCCTGGCGCAACGGCGAGCTGACGTTTTCCGGAGAGCCGCTGGAAGAAGTGATCCACGAGGTCAGCCGTTATACGGACATCGACATCGTTATCGTCGACCCGGATATCAAGCATCTGCGCATTGGCGGCGTGTTCCGCACTGGTGAAACTGAAGCCCTGCTGGACATCCTGGCGACCAGTTTTGGCATCCGGGTTTCCCGCGTCGGCAATGGTCGTATCGAACTCGACCGGGTCTCCGGGTGATGGGTTAATCTGGGGGAAAATCGCATGACCATAGTCCTGTCTGTCATTTACTGCATAATATTTACCCGTCAGAGTAGCGGGTTTTCCGCGTTTGCAAGTCTCACTCTCAATGAGAGCACTGTGTGCGATGGTGCAAGGTGGGCAGTCTCAGCGCGGGTACCGGGACAACCCGGATGATCCGCGCCGGAAAACCGCTGCGTTACGTGGTTTTTTCCTGCTTCCTTTGTGTTTTCGGCGGCGCTGCAGCTGAAGGTGACCTGGAGCGGTACGACATTAGCATCCAGGTAACCGATGCTGAACAGGCCTTGAAGGAACTGGCAGCACAAACCGAGAGTCTGTTGCTGTTCCCGTTCGAGTTGGCCGAGAACCGGCGGGTGCAGCCGATCAGCGGACGCTACACCATCGAGCAGGCCCTGGGTCTGCTGCTGGCAGATTCCGGTCTCACCGGTGTTCTCAGCAATCATCGCGTCATCAGCGTGACGCGAGTGAATAAACCAGAGAAAGGGGATGAGAACATGCAAACAACCACCAAAAAAACACTGCTTGGCCGTTTCATGACGGGGTTGGCAGCCGTGCTTGTCGCTTCACCTGCCATCAGCGCAGCCGAAACAACCGATGAAGACGAACCTTACATCGAAGAAATCATTGTGACGGCCGAGAAGCGTGAAGAGAACGTACTCGACGTACCGGTCACCATGTCGGCCTTCAGCAGTCAGATGATTGAAGAGCTCGGTATGACCAATCACGATGACCTGGAGCAGCTGGTTCCTGGCCTGCAGTTCCAGGATGAGGGCCAGCAGACCGGTCAAGGCACGACCATACGCGGTATTGGCACGAGGCTCGCTTGGGAAACCCACCCGGACCTGGCGGTCGCCACCTATGTGGATGGTGTCTACACGCTCGGGATCTACGGTGTTGCGCCCAATATGTTTGACCTGGAGCGGGTTGAAGTCGCGCGTGGCCCGCAGGGCACGTTGCACGGCCGGAACTCGATTGCCGGATCTATCAGCTATTTCTCCAGAAGACCCACCGACCACTGGGATCTTCTGGTGCATACGGAATTCACCGACCAGTTTACGCAGCGATACGGCGTCGCCTACGGTGGCCCGATCAGCGAAAACTTAAGCTTCCGTCTTAACGGCAGTTACTACGAGGGTGATGGCGCACAAGAGAATCTTGGCTTCGGCGATGACTACGATGCGCCCGACCAGAAGTTCATCGCGCCACAGCTGCGTTTCAAAACCGATAGGATGGATCTGAATCTGCGCTATACGAAGTTAAATGACGATGGTATACCGCGAACGCAGGTCCTGTTGACGAATTTCGACACGTCTAGCCCCACGGATTTCCTCGGGAGCCCGAACGCCTTTTACATGCTGGACGACCCCGTTCCATCCATAGATGCAAACTGTCCACCGCGCACGCCTGGCTGGGAGTGTGGTGACCTGGAGAACAAGGTGAATGTGAACCGGTCTGCTGTGGGCGGTAGTAGGACCGAGCAATCGACGGTCGCTTTCAGTTTTGACCTGAATGATCAATACACACTGCGCTACAACTTCGGCGACACGGACACCTTCTCGGAGGTTCAGCGTGACCGTGACCACACCAACCGAGTTGGAAGAGCCGATGATCGGTTCACGGCGTCAGACGCGAATGTACCATTGGTCGATGCAGAGATCAATGCTTTATACGAATACACCGAGAAATCTCATGAGTTACAGCTGGTTTCAAACCTGGACGGTAAGTTCAATTTTATCGTGGGAGCCTTCACCTACGAGAATTTCCAGGAGGGGTCCGTACTTGTTTTCAAGTATACCAATCCGTGGATTAATGTGTTTGCTGAAGATGCCGCTATCGCCGCTGGATTTGCAGGTGGCTGTGAGGAAATCCGTCAGACCATCCTCATTCCATTTGGCTTCTCGACCACACCGGAAGAAGCGATAGCAAATGGCGAGTCCGGTAACTACTGGCAATGTCCCGAAGGCAACGACCACACACAGAGGTTGCTGTTCCGCACGAACGCCAGCTCAGAGACCGAGGCCATCTTCTTCAACGGTGAATACCGGGTCAACGAGCAGTGGCTGATCTCTGGTGGTCTTCGCTATACGGAAGACACGAAGAATCAGGGGCAGAATGGTGGCTGGGCCAAATTCGGTTTTAGTTTTATCGGATCGGTCCCGATAGAGATCATCTTCGATGATTCCGACCCCAATGAGCGAATCTGGGATCAGACCATTGGCCACGTCAGTCTGGAGTACACCCCGGATCAGGATCGCCTGATTTACGGTCGCGTTTCGACCGGATACCGGGCAGGCGGTTTCAACTCCAAGTCCGACGCGTTTCCGGCATTCATTAAGGAAGAGACGCTGGTCAACTATGAGCTCGGTATGAAAGGGCTGTTCATGGATGGACGACTGCGATTGACTTCAGGTGTCTTCTACAACGACTTCGATGACTATCAGATCACTGGCCAAATCCAGCAACAGGGTATAGCCACTGGAGACTCATTCGGTGAATTTGCTGCGTCACCCATCGCCGAGTTCACAGACAACATCCCTGATTCCAAAATGTGGGGTGCTGAAGTTGACTTCATGTACCATGTGAACGAAAACTGGCGTATCAGCGGTTTCTATGCCTATCTCGACTCTGAGATCGGCCCGCATTTACAGGTCGTTACAGCCCATCCCAATCCGCAAACAGGTTTATGGACACATAGGGATTTTACTTCCGGTGAGATAGTCACCAGTGAGTATATTCTTCCCACGGACATGACCGGCCACCAGTTACCCATGCAGCCGAACCACAAGTTCGCGCTGACCGCAAGCTACGAGACTCCGCTTACGGGTGCAATTGGCGGTAACCTGCAGTTGCTCGGGACTTATAGCTGGGTTGATGATCGTGCATCAGATCTCAGTAACTTCGATATCTCGACGCTACCTTCATACTCACGATTCGATCTTCGTGGGACCTGGACCTCTCCCGACGAGACGATTACAGCGACACTGTTCATGCAAAACGTATTCGATGAAATTGGTGTGATCGAGTTCCTGCACCAATCCAGCACCGGTGGTGCACCAGCGTCAGGCACCCTGACTGAACCACGTTCGGTGGGTGTGGAGTTTCGCTGGAGACCAAATCTATAGCAAGAGGCCGAGGTGAGAACCTCGCTTTTTTGACCAACTTGTTTGAAAAACAGGGAGATTACCCGAAAAGGTAACCTCCCTGTTTTTGAAGAAAAAAATCGGCCAATTCCCGCTGGAAAAAAATGGGGTCAGCAAAAAAATGGGGTCAGAGTAAAATTTACTCGAGTAAAATTTACTCTGACCCCATTTTTTTTTTTAGGAACTCTTCCGATAGCATTTCTCCGGGGTGAGCAGGTTCTCTCTGTTGCGGTATACGGTTGCACGGACATCATGCTATGGGAACAGCGAATAGCAGCCTCCGGAGGATTGTGTTCTGAGTTAGCTCGTAGGCAGCACCCCGCTATGTTATAGTTCTGCGCTTTTCAATTCAGAGAATCCAGAGACAGGGAGTTATATATTGCGATTGTTTCCGAAGTTGATAATGGCGCTTGCATGCGTAGTACACGTATATGGCGCCGGCGCAACACCCCCGAATGTCGTTGTGATTTTTGCTGACGATCTGGGTTATTGCGATACCGAACTTTATGGCTGTGACACTGTCCCTACCCCGAACATCAAGCGGCTGGCGGACGAAGGCGTACTGTTCACCGATGGCTATGTTTCGAGTCCGGTTTGTTCCCCTTCCCGTGCAGGACTTCTTACCGGTCGCCACCAGCAACGTTTTGGACACGAGTTTCTACCCGTGACTGGTCCTGAAAGTAGTGACGGTTTGCCCCTCACAGAGGTGACTCTGGCAGATGCCATGAAAGACGCCGGCTATGTTACCGGCATGGTGGGTAAATGGCACCTTGGTTCGCAGGAAAAATTCAATCCTGTCAACCGGGGGTTTGACGAATTCTTCGGCATGGCTACCTGGGGTGCTGACTACATCGATCCGACCCGAGAAGATGTGAGAAGCATACGTCGCACTCGGGCGAATGTGATTACAAAGGAACCCGCTGTATGGAGTGGCCGTGGCAATGATAATTTGCAGCGGGGAACGACTCCGGTCAGGGAAGATGAATACCTGACAGAAGCTTTTACTCGAGAAGCGGTTGCGTTCATTGAAAAGCACAAGGAGCGACCATTTTTTCTTTACCTTCCGCATCTGGCCGTACATGGGCCACTTCAGGTCACGCTGAAATACTACGATCGTTTCCCTCACATCGATGACGAAAGCAGCCGCATATACGCAGCAATGACATCTGCCCTGGACGATGGCATCGGCGTTGTTTTAGATACACTGGAAGAACACGGTCTCGAAGAGAACACGCTGGTGATTTTCACAAGTGATAACGGCGCCGGTGTTGCTGACTACTGCAGCAACACGCCACTTCGTTTGGGAAAACAAACGATGTACGAGGGGGGAGTCCGTGTTCCATTTGCGATGAAGTGGCCGGCACGCATTCGTAAAGGCACGACCTACGAGCATCCGATCAGCACTTTGGATGTCTTCCCCACCGCGGTCGCAGCAGCCGGTGGCAAGCTGCCGGAGGAAAAAGCCATTGATGGCGTTGACCTGATTCCATATCTCAATGGTTCGAACAGCATAAAACCTCATAACAAATTATTCTGGCGCGCCGGTACCATTTGGGCGGCACGGGACGGAGACTGGAAACTGATCTATGCCGCAGACCGATACTGGCTTTACGATTTATCCAAAGACATCGGTGAAAAAACGAACCTGGCGGATAAGCGGCAGGAAATTGTCAAACAAATTACGGCAAGCTACGAGCAGTGGAACAGTGGAAACATTGATCCGCTTTGGTCCTCATTCGGAGCCAAGGGTATGCCAGAGTTCGCAGTTGATGGAGTTAATGTGAATTGGACGTTTTAGCGTCAAAGCCCAAGATGCTTTTGGCAAGCTGATAAAAGGAAACCAGACCACTGACCAGAGGATAGTTCCACCCGGAACTATAGTGTCATATGTCAAGTCGACAATATTTGAATTTCTTGATCGAGGATAAGGAGTACACCAATGATTGAAACAAACATACTGCCCATTGATGCCAGGGATGCTGGCCTTGAAGTTGTCGGTGGCAAGGGCCGCTCACTGGCCGAAATGGCAAATGCCGGACTCGACGTCCCTGGCGGATTCTACGTGACAACCGCCGCCTACCGGCATTTCGTTGCGGAGAACAATCTGCAAGCCAGGATCATCGAACTGGCCAAACCTGAGATTGGCGAGTTTACATTGTCGTTCGACAAGGCATCGGAGGCCATTCAGGCACTCTTCAAAGAGGTCAAGCCAACCGAATCGATGGCTGACGAGATCAGGCAGGCCTATGGCGCCATGGCGGGTGACAACCCTCCGGTCGCTGTGCGTTCATCTGCCAATGCCGAGGACCTGCCGGACATGTCATTTGCGGGTCAGCAGGATACATATCTCAACGTGCGTGGCGAGGACGAGATCGTCGAAGCGGTCCACAATTGCTGGGCATCACTGTGGACGCCACGGGCAATTGCCTACCGACACGAAATGGGCATCGAACACGACGCGGTCGCCATGGCTGTGGTCGTTCAACGCATGGTGCCGTCGGATGTTTCCGGCATCCTGTTCACAGCCAACCCCGCCACTGGGGAACGCTCCGAGATGATTATCAACGCGAGTTTCGGTCTTGGGGAAGCAGTCGTCGGTGGACAGGTCACACCTGACACCTACACGGTGGACCGCGAATCGATGAAGGCCAGGGACACCATCATCGGCGCCAAGGAGCAGAAGATCGTCTCCGATGGCGACCAGGGCACACGTCTTGAAGACATCGCCGAGAGCGAGCGCGGCCAGTCGTCACTGTCTGATGAGGCTATCGTGGAACTGGTCACCCTTGCCCTCAAGGCAGAAGCGCACTTCGGTGGCGTACCGCAAGATATCGAGTGGGCCTACTCCGAAGGCAAACTCTACATGCTGCAGTCTCGCCCCATTACTAATCTCCCGCCACAGCCGATCGAGGTGGAATGGGTCCCCAACCCGCCAGCACAGATCCTGGCGCGCCGCCAGATCATCGAGAACATTCCCGATCCCTGCACGCCGCTCTTTGAAGAGTTGTACCTGAGCGTGGGCCTGGAGACCGCGGCCGATGGCGCCAGGAAGAAGAGCCTTATGGAGGGCGGCGGCCCAATGTTTGTCACGCTGAACGGCTATGGTTACCAGCGTTTTGACTGGCCCTTCATTATCAAAGGGAGAAAGGAAAGGTTAGCCCAGGCGATGACCGAGGCCGAAATGGATGCTGCTGAAATCACCGCCGAGGCTGGTGGTCAGGCTGAGGCGCAAGGGAAGAAGGAAGAGTCCGCCGAGCAGCAGAAGGCCGCATTTATGAAGAGGTTGGCCCATAACCGGAAATCGCAGGGCAATATGGCACAACACGACCTGGACATGTTCATGGAGTCGCTCTCTGCGGAGGACCGAACCGCGTTCGACGACTGGACAGCGTCGTCAGACATTGATGATGTGGCCGCGATTGTCACCCGTCCCGAGAGCAAGAACCCGACCTTTGGCGCCTTCTTCCGGACCCAGGTCAACGAGAACCAGATCAAGGACTTTTACGACAGGGCGAAGCCTGACATCATCGCGGCCGCGGAAAAGTGGCGCCAGGTGAAGCCCGAAGCAGCATCCGATGAACAGCTGTTCGAAGGCCTCTGTGAAACGGCTATTGCCGGCGGCATGCTCTGGGGCACCAACGGCGGTCATACCTTTGGTGTCGCCAAATCAACCGATGATCAATTGCAGGCTTTTCTACGCGAGACCCTGCCGGACCACAAATTCACGAGTGGCCAGTTCCTGAGCGGCTTCAAGTCGAAAACCATGGACGCCAATGAGCACCTGTTCGAGATCGCCAAGAAGATCCGGGCCAATCAGGCACTCGCTGAACTGGTGATCATCACGCCCGCCAAACGTATGATGAAGACACTGGAGGAGCATCCGGATGCGGGATTTGTGGTCGAAGCAATCAATGAGTATCTCGGCATCTACGGACACCTGGGCTACAGCCTCGACTTTGCAGAGCCGTTGCCCCTTGAAGATCCATCGGGCCTGCTCGCCACACTGAAGACCATGGTCAGGGATGAGACCTACAATCCAAAGAATCACGAGACAAAGGCATTGGAGAAGCGCGAGGCAGCCATGGAAGAGATCCTTGGACTGCTCGAGGGCCTGCAGTATTGGCAGTTCCGCTTTCGCCACTGGTTTACCCATCGCTTCTACTATATACGCGAGGAAGTGATGTTCTACCTCTATATGGCCTGGCCAGCTCTTCGGCCCCTGGCTTTGGAATTGGGACAACGCCTGACCGACGCGGGCATCCTGGAGGAACGGGACCATGTCTTTTATCTCCTGACCGATGAGTTGAAGCAGGGAATCGCCGCCCGAAAGGAAAACAAAAGGGTTGACGATCTGCGGCAACTGGCTGCCGACCGATTCGAGCTTCGAGAAGCGCGCAAGCGATTGCACCCGCCCGGTACCGTGCCCTTTGATGCCAGCGAGGACCCAAGTGTCAGATTCAAGGAGACACAGGTCGTTAACGATCCCAACTCCGATACCATGAGGGGCGTCCCCGTCAGCCCCGGGACCATCACGGCCTCAGCAAGCCTGATCAACTCGCCAGCCGAGTTCGACCAGATGCGACCGGGAACCATCCTCGTCTGCGAAATGACCAACCCGGCCTGGACCCCACTCTTTGCCCACGCGGCGGGACTGGTAACAGACATGGGAGGCATCCTGGGACACGGCTCAATCGTTGCCAGGGAGTACGGTATTCCAGCAGTCGTGGGAACGGGCACCAGTACCATTCGCATCAAACATGGTCAGATGCTGACCGTGGACGGCGATTCGGGAACAGTGCAGCTGCTTGAGGACTAGGCGTAAGGAACCAACAAGGAGGCTGTCCGGGCATCTCCCAGGGAACCTGCGCACAGCATAGCCAATTTCTGCAGAGGACTGACGCGCCTGGGTGAGTTCGGATAGCGTGAGCCCTCTCAGAATCGAGAATTTCGAGTTCTTCGCAATGGCCAGACTCGGCACGTAGCCTCGCACGCGATCCTTCACCGGCAGAAGCGCGAAAACGTTCGGCTTGGCGAATTCCGGAATCCATTTTGAAACAGGATCGTCGAGCAGGAACGCGCCATCCTCGAAGAGTGTCAGCAAAACAGCGGCTGTCACCGGTTTGGTCTGGGAATACATGCGAAACAGACTGTCAATAGTCAGAGGTGTCGGACGTTCCATGTCGAGCTTGCCGCTTACATGTTTGTGTACATCCTTACCTTGATGCGCCACAAGCGTCACTGCCCCGTGGACTTGTACAAGGGAACCTTCACGACCGGGTTCCAGGTTCCAGAGGAAAAACAAACCGAAGAATACCACCAAGTGTCAGATATTCCGAACGACACGAGTTCTATGTTGATGAGCAGCCACTGAATGTCGACTGACTTTATTGTTGTACGCCATTGCACCGCCAATATGTGTCTGTACAATGTACATATGGATATTGAGTTCGAATGGGATAAAAGAAAAGCTTCAATCAATCTAAAGAAGCATGGCATCTCATTCGATGAAGCTCGAACCGCGTTTTATGATGAATTCGCTACCATTTATCATGACCCCGATCATTCTGATGAAGAAGACAGGTTTCTTCTTCTTGGTAACAGCTACAAACTTAATACTGTAGTCGTGTGTCACTGCTTTCGGGAAAGCGATAGCAAGATTCGAGTCATCTCTGCACGGAAAGCTGACAAACTTGAACAAGACGAATACTGGAAAAACAGACCATGAGAGACCACTATAATTTTTCGGAAATGAAAGGTAAGAAGAATCCTTATACCAAGGTACTTAAGCAGCCAGTGACCATGCGTTTAGATAAGGATTCTGTGAAATATTTCAAGGCAATGTCCGATGAATCGGGGATACCCTATCAGACCCTCATCAATTTGTACTTGCGAGATTGTGCCGCGAACGGGCGGAAGCTCAATATAGCTTGGAAGTAAGCGTCCCTCGGAGACACAAACACGGCGAGTTCGTCGGTGAAGAATCGTCTTTTCCATAGTGAAGTGATTTTTGAGATAGTTTGTGGTCGTTTTGGCTGGCTGATTCGTACAATTCTAAAGGTTAACTCACTTATCATAAGAACAGGCAGGAAATGTATATCCTGCAGGGAGGTATAAACTGACCGCGGTGTGAGGACGCTGACGAAGGCAATGGCTCGTTCATTGAGCGACAACCCGCGGTCACTAATGGAAACTAACAGGAGTTTGGTATGACAGGAATCGAGACCGGTACAGATGAGCTACTTTGTGAGCTGAATGGTCGAGTTGCTCTTGTAACGCTCAACAAGCCTCATAAGAAGTATGCACTGGGTGACATACTGACTCCAGCATTGCGCCAAATCCTGCCAGTACTTGAGGATCGCATGGACGTTGGATGCGTGATGATTACGGGTGCTGGAAATGCGTTCTGTTCAGGAGGTGATGTCAGCGAAATGGGTGATAACTCAATACCCGAGAGAAATCCACCAACCGTAGAAGAACAGATCGCTAACCTGACTGAAAAACAAAGAACTTTGACGGGTGTGCTCTATCATTTGAAGAAGCCGACTATTGCTGCTTTGCCAGGGGCAGCCGCAGGCGCCGGATTATCTATTGCACTTGCCTGTGACCTCCGGATCGCCTGTGAGGATGCATTTATCGTGACTGCATTCCGTAATGTTGGACTTTCAGGTGACTATGGTGCGAGCTGGTTTTTACCAAGGCTGGTTGGACTGGCGAGAGCAAAGGCGCTGATTTACCGATCACCACGCTTAAGTGCAGGAGAGGCCATGGATATCGGTCTGGTTGACGAGGTATATCCCACTGCTTCATTTCGTGACGATGCGCTGGGTTACGCCATGAGTATTGCCAATGGACCAACATTGGCACTGTCGAAAATGAAAGAAAACATGCAGGCAGGTTTAACTCAATCGCTTGATGCTTCTTTTGAGTTGGAAGTAAAGCACATGATTGAGTCCGGTAGTGGTGAGGAAGCACGTAAGGCGATAACCGCATTTAAGGAAAAACGTAAACCGGTATTCTACGAAGAAAACGATAGTATTAAGGGGTGTAGCAATTGAAATCAGTTTGTCCGCTCATAATGATTACTCATAACAATTGTGACAATAGCGTTTTCCCGGGAACAATAATGGGTTGGTTGAATTCGAAGCAGTCGCGCTCTACGTAGTCACCTGCCAGATTTACCTGAAATGCATGGTCGCAAGCCAGTTGCTGTTGGAAATAGGCTAGATTGGGAGATAGATGAGTATCGTTGTATTTCGATTCAACCAGAAACCAGGGTTTATCGTCTCTTGTGACCAGAAAATCCACCTCTCTTTTTTGCTTATCTCTGAGATAAAGGAGATCAAAATGACCAAGCCCCAGATCTGTCCACCCCTCCACCGCTTTGAGTAAATGGCAGGCGAGCAGAGTCTCGCAACGACTGCCTGTATCTTCTATTCCTGACCAATCACGTAAATACCATTTGGGTTCTTTGCGTAATGACTTATTAATATTGCGATACCAGGGACGTAATAGAAAACCGTAGTGCAGTGAGCATAAAACATTGATCCAGTTACGGACTGTATTCTCCGCTACCCGTAAATCTCGTGCCAGGCGACTGTAGATAATTTGTGTACCTGAACGCCCGGCCAGAATCTTACCCAATGTCGATAATCGATCAAGATCCTGAACTCGGGTCAAGTCTCTGATATCTTCTCGCAATAACTGCGTATGGCGCAGGTTCTGCCAACGCCTCGAGAACCTGACATTGCGACTTAGATAAGGTTCCGGATAACCCCCGTACTGCCAGAGTGCCTGCCAATCGTCGGCCAATATGGCGCCCGGAGTTCTCAATACATCGGTAGGCAGCTGTTGAGAAAGAATTTCAGCGACAGAAAAAGGGTGCATTCGATAGGAGAAATAGCGCCCCATTAAACTATCGCCACCACGACGGTACGTGTCCAGCCGTGATGAACCAGTGACCAGAATTTTGCAGCGCTCATTATATGTGTCGAAAAAACCTTTTATGAACTGTCGCCAGCGAGTGTATTTATGCAGTTCATCGAATACGATTACTCCAGGAGTTGATGAGATGGTGTTTAAATCCAGATTCTGAGCCACTGCCTCGGGACCAGCTATTATCAAGTCCCTGTGATTATCATTGTCCCAATCCAGATAGTTATCACCAATCGACTTGCAAACAGTAGTTTTTCCCACCTGGCGGGCACCGGTAACAAAGATCATCTGACGGCGCTGGCTCAGGTGTTCCAAAAACAAAGAATGATAGAATCGTGAACGTAAACCCATACGGACCATTATTCATATCACTGCGGAATGGTCAATACTATTCCGCAGTACACTGCGGAATTTTCACAGTTGAGAAGATATTGATTCCATTCGCCCATAGATCACCTCGTCTTGAATCTTTATAGAACTCTTAACTTGGTGTCCAGAATTTCGGTGGAAGATCAGTCTTCTAGCCGCCGATAAAGCTGTGGCGGTTAGTTGTACTCAAAATATGCGTTTGAGACAACGACATTGTCACCCACCCTACCCTGGAACAGCACACGACCTGGGCCATCATGCCAGGCGTGAACGGAGAAAGTGTCCCCCATGTATACCGGTGATGAAAACCTCACTTTGATTTTGCTGAAGCGGCTTGCGTCACCTTCGGCAAGTGATTCCAGCAACAACTGTCCACAATGACCAAATGTACACAATCCATGCAGTATCGGTTCGTCAAAGCCCCCAAATTTCGCCGATTCAGGATCAATATGCAGCGGGTTATAGTCCCCGGAAAGGCGATAAATATGTCCCTGGTTGCTGGCGATGACTGCACTTGTGATGACATCAGCATCGCGATCCGGCACCTCAATCTTTGCAGAAAACGTCTGCCCGATACCGGGGAAAGATTCGATGTCACCAAGCGCCTGCACACCGCGACGGAAAGAACCATTCACCATCTTTACGCAAACATCGCCATTGTTATCGGAAACGGTACTTTCAAACTCAACGAAACCGTTGCCCTTGCCTCGCGGATGTGCCGCAATGACCCTTGATCTCACAGTGACCTCACCGCTTGTGGGCAACGGTTTCAGCATCTCCAGGTAACGTTCGGCATCGATATTGAGCGGACCAGGTGAATTGGGGATCGCGTCCAGGTCAATGGGCGCACCGGCTCCACCCCAGCGGATCGGGAATGTCGGGAATACCGCAAAATCTTGATTATCCTCATAGACATAGGATAGATTTTCAATGCCAATGCCAACAGCGTACAGAAGCACGTCTCGCGTATCGTAGGTAATCGACACGGGTTCGCCCCACTGACCGGGCTGTCCGTTTGGCAGCACAAGTTCTGGTTGATAAGTTGCCATAAGATTCTCCTTTCATTAACTAAATGAGTGCGTTAGCGCGCTGCGATCGGAACCGTGCCCGTGGCGTCGTCAATAATCAGCTCCGCAATCCCGTCGCTGGAAGCCCGTCGACGTCCCGAAGAATTTCTTCCCGGTGCTCACCTGGCATTGGCGCACGATTGGGGGTAACTGTTTTGCGAAACGCTCTCAGTGATCAACCCAATCGCCTGTAAGCCAGCAGATCTGCATCATGATAGTCATTGACCATCTGAAAGAACACCATGTGGGTGGTACCATACAGGATGAGCCAGGGACATATTATGTTTGTGTAAGATAATCATTTAAAGGCAGGCAATCGGTATCTGCATAATATTTTCGGTAATCATGGCGGGGGACTCACAGTTGTTAACGACCAATCCATATGGCAGTTGATGCAGTTCGATAAAGTTGATCATGGATGTGAGTTGTTTCTTCGTTGTATTTGATTGGTATTTTATTTCAACCGGAAGAAGACCAAAAGAACCCTCCAGAATAAGGTCTATTTCTCCACCGGCTTTGGTCCTGAAATGATAATGGTTAAGGTTTCTGGCCGCCACAGCCTGCACACCGCGAATCAGCTCTTCAACGACAAACGATTCGAAAACATTGCCCAATTTGGGATAAAACTCCAATGCTTCCGGTGTGAAAATATTTTGAAGAAACAACAATAGCCCGGAGTCTCTGAAGTGTCCTTTGGGCAGGGAGGTAATAGTTTTTATTTTTGAGGTTTTGAATGCTGGCAGCTCTCGCCAAAAAAAAGTGCCTGAGATAATCTGCAAGTAGTCGCGAATCGATTTTTCACTGGTTTCAGCGGACCTGGCTAACTCTGATTTGTTAACTATCGTTCCCGATATCGACGACAGCATTTTTATGACGCGTTGATACTTTATGATATCGATGCGTGGGAACAGGCTTCTCATATCACGATTGATATAGGTGTTGAAGTAATTCTCCATCCAGTCGAAAAAAAAGTCGCTGTCTGCCCGCAATACCGGTTGAGGGTATCCACCCTTAAGCAAGTAGTGATTGAGGTCCTTGATTGTTCTGGTTGATTTCAAACTTCTGAGTTCGTCCAGATCATACCGAGACAGGCGTTTCTCAAAGAGAGAAAAAAATGCACTGAGGGGTTCGCCTTCCAACTCGTTCATCTTCATGGGCTCAAGTTCAATAATGGCCACTCGTCCAGCGAGAGATTCACTGACATTTTTCATCAGTTCAAAGCTGGCTGAGCCGGTTAAGATAAACCGACCATTATTTTCCCGTTGTTCATCGACTACACCGCGCAGGGTGGCAAAGAGTGGGGGGTATATCTGGGCTTCGTCTACAATGACATGATCGCTGTTTTCTTTGAAGAAAAGTACCGGGTCGCTGCTGATACGTTCTAGATGATTCAGATTTTCCAGGTCGTAATATTTCCAGTCGCGGCCAACAGTTTTCGCCAGCGTGCTCTTTCCGCACTGCCTCACACCTAAAATCACTATTATGGGAAAATTAGCACTGAGCTGTTCAATGCGGGTCTGCAGGTTTCTATTTAAGACATCCATATTCGAATTCTACAGTCGAAATTAGATGGTGTCAATTTGCGCCATGTGAATCTATGGTATCTCGAACTGCGTTAGGGGTAACCTGATCGGCGTCGTCACCTAAGCAGACGCTGCAATTATGCGGTGTAAAGCCTTGCGATCCTGATCAAAGCGCTTTCCCGCAAAGAAGAATAACGGGATCGTCAAAAACGATATGCCGGTAAAGAACACCATGCTGGTGGTGTACGGACTGTCAAATTCGTTGGCGATTAACCAGTCGACCAGGAGTCCACTGGCAGTCACGCCAAAACCAACACCGATCACGTTAATCATCAGCAGGACAACCGCGGTGACAGTCCCGCGAATCTGGGGGCGGTACCAGCTCCTGCACTGTGCCAAAAACGGGACCATAAAGACTACCGAACTGGAAAAACGCCAGGAACATGAAGACCATGAAGAGAGGAGACGCAGGATCAATCAATCTGTAGGCAAGCATCACGGGCATGATGAAAAGCGTAATCCAGAACATGAACATTGGGCGACCGAATCCTGTTTTCTTCAGGAAGTAGTCACTTCCCACACCACCAAAGAGGTTACCTGATACCCCTGCGACCAAAGCCATCCAACCGGTTATCTCTGCTATTTCGTTTCGATCAAAACCGCGTTCTTCAACAAACCAGATCTGCTCAAACATCGCAGCTCCCAAAAAGATATGAAAAGTAACTGCACCGGAAACAGTCATCACCAAAGCAGGTGAGCGGGCAAATGCATTCTTGCTCGTTACCAGCATTTCTTTGATGCTCGGTAGTTTTAAGGGCTTATCAGCGACCTGCTGCACCACTGACCGGCGAGGTGTCTCCTTCATGAAAAACATGACAAGACTAAACCCTACCCCCAGTGCACCAAGTACGTAGAAACAACCCCGCCAACCTACCAACGGCTCGAGATACGCCACAAGAAGTAAACTCGCAGATAAACCGATGGGTCCTGCCATGTAGTAGGTACCGGCTGCAAACCCCAGGTTTTTGGATGGAAAACGGTCAGACAGTATCGACATGGAGGTCGGCGTCATAATCGATTCGCCAATACCGATAAAAAGTCGTGGAATCGCGATGCTGACAAATCCCTTAGCCATACCGGATATTGCAGTAAGGGCACTCCAGGCCGCCAATCCAATCGCGATAAAACGAGTCCGGTTAACCCGGTCCGCCAGCACGCCCATGAAAACACCGGCAAAAGCATAAAAGAAGATAAAATGAGCCCTGTCAGCAGCCCAAACTGAGTGTTGGTCAAATTGAGCTCGGGCATTATCAGTTGGCCAAACTTGCGATCAGAAGCCTGTCGACAACATTTAGCACGTTGATCATGGTCAGAAACACTAAAAAACCATAATCACCAATCCTGGCGTCTTTCTGCTGCGACGTCTCGTCATTCATGTTTTGGACTACGGGTGAAGCGATAATTGAATTGAACATAACATCGCTCAGAGGGTCAGGGCAACGGTGGACTGATACCACTTGGCTATTGCTTGATACCGATCTGTTAATGGACTATCGCTGACTCCCCGCCACAGTCCCGGTTTCCAATCAACGCGCCAGGCTACCGATGTACATCCACAACTGCCCCATGGTTTCCTGCTACGCGGCCAAAACACGAACACATATTGGCTTCAAGCAAATCCCTTATGTCGAGAGGTACTCCCGCAGTTGCGGTAAGTGGTCTGTGGCGGCAACGCATAGCTCAGGTCGCGGCGCCAAACATCGCCTCAATATGTTCCCGGGGTAATGGCTGCGTCATTTTGGATACCGTAAATGTGAAGAATACAGAAACGATTTCACCCATGACCGCACACGATTCCGGGTTTGGCCCTACTCCATGCAGCCAGGCGGCCATGTTGTGCAACGTGCCGGGATCGAACCACATCGGATCAATCAGCTGCGTATAGAGCAGCACGAAAGTAAAGAACAATGCCGGTCATAAATCTCAATTCCGGGGTCGATAGTCAAAGGCATCTATTTTCGTCGCATGATCACGCTGGCCGTACCCGGTCACAGGCAGTTTGCTGCCGTCGAGTCGCGGATCCACGTACTTCGCAAACCAGTCGTCCAGTTCGCGGCGCAGCATACGGATGCGGTCCGCGTATCCGGGCTGAATAAAAAGATTGACGCGCTCCTCCGGGTCTTCCGCGACGTTATAGAGTTCATGGGCGCCGGCCGGGTAGCGCCAGATGAGTTTCCATTCCTGCGAGCGGATCATACGTACCGGCCCATACTCGTCGAACACGAAAATGCTCTCCCTTTCCCCACCGGCATGACCGGCCAGCAGTGGCGCGAATGATCGTCCGGGTAACCCGTCTGGTACACGTTCCGCGGCGCCTGCATAGTCCAGGAAGGTAGGCAGCCAGTCATACTGGCTCAGCAAATCGGTGTTGACCTGGTTTGCCGGGACATGTCCCGGCCGGCTGATCAGGCAGGGGACCTTGACGCTGGTATCGAACAGGTTCTGCGGCCAGGTTGCGTTGCCTTTGCCATAAATGCCGTGGTGGCCCATGTTCATGCCGTTGTCGCCCATAAACACTACCAGCGTATTGCTTCTGAGATCCTGCGCATCCAGCCAGTCCAGTAAGCGACCAATATTCCGGTCCATCTCTTCGATCGCTGCGAAATAACCACTGAGGTTTTGTTTTCGCTTCTCGGCATCAACGGTAGTCGAACCGCCTGTCGACGGCCTTTCAAACGTGTATCGTTGAAAGCCCGGCGGCACCGGCTCGTCCAGGCCGGGCGTCGATTCGAAGGGACAGTTGTTGTAATAGTCATCCCAGGTCTCTTCTGGATGATGCTCTCTTCCCCACGGCCTGTGCGGCGCCGTGTAGGGTAGAGTCAGACAGAAGGGCCGGTCCTCGTCGACCTGGTCTTCCAGGAACTTCAGCGCATTGTCGGTAAAGAGATCGGTCGCATAGGTATCTTCATGCAACCTGACTTCACCGTCTTCGACCATGGGGACGTTTCTGTAACTGGATTGGCCATAGGGCATGGGATACCACTTCTGGAAACCGCAGCGTGGTTGCAGGCTATCGCCCAGGTGCCACTTGCCGGAAAGGCAGGTGTCGTAACCGACCTCGACCAACAGATCCGCGTAACTCGGCATGCCGTCAAGAAAATGGATACTGTTCGCCGGTATATCAAGATCAGGTTTGCCCTCTCGATCGTGGGGCATACTCACGAAATCATGTACGCCATGCTGGGACGGAATTCGGCCGGTCAGGACCGACGCCCGAGCAGGTGAACAGACCGGTGAGGCGCAAAAGAAATTATCGAAGCGGATGCCTTCCCGCGCCAGACGATCCAGATTGGGGGATCTGATTTCTTCGTTGCCGGCGCAACCCATGGCCCATGAGCCTTGGTCATCGGACAGAATAAAGAGCAAGTTCGGTTGTTCAGTATTGCGACTGGCCATAAACAGGTGTCCCTGGATCGTCAATATAATGCAGACGGACACCTTAGCTATATCCTCATTGCAATTCTTGCGAAACCACATGATTGTGTCTATCTGTAGAGAGCTGTCGGTTGATAACCTGGTGTTACGAAATTATTATTGCGTCTGCATTTTGTGGCGCCATCCAAATGAAAGTAGCCAGTATAGAAACTCTCCATGCCGAACAGTAAAGGTACGGAGTATTCCCTCTCACTCACCGAAGTAAACTTGCACTACAGTAAAGGTACGGAATATGCCCTGCTACTCGACATTTTGAGCCTGTTTCCGGCTTCGATAACACCAGATTATCGTTTGGTACTCATCTGTTAATTGACCCTTTGGAAATGCAAGTTTAATAATTTATCATTCAAAACAGGTTGGCAAAACCATAAGTAGAGGGTGCTGGTTTCACTATGGGAACACAATCAAATATATCAGAGGCGTTTGCCGATAATGTGATCTGGATCACCGGAGCATCATCCGGTATTGGCGAGGGTACCGATGAAATCATCGTGGCCGCTGAAGGTGGAACCCAGTTGATGATGATGAAGCACAAGAACCCTGTCGCTGTGTTTCGTACCATGGAAGCGGCGGCTGAACAGGAAATATACGCTGAGGAATAGTGGGGTTAAGGTTGAGAGGAAAAGTTATATGGTTCGTCTATCTGATCTCCACGAAGTCGAGGCAGAGCATATGCGGGGTGTCGCAGAACGCATGCGACCAGTAGAACCGGCAGCCTGGATCACGCCCAAACCATTAAGTGAATCGACCATAGCGATCGTTTCGACGGCTGGACTGCATCGCCGCTCAGACACGCCGTTCAAACCCGGAGCCGTGGATTATCGACTCCTCCCGGGGGATGTCGATTTTGCAGATGTCGTGGTGTCGCACGTCAGTACCAACTTTGACCGCAGCGGTTTTCAACGGGATCCCAATATCTGGTTTCCCCTTGATCGGCTGCGCGAAATGGCCGGTGATGGTGAGATCGGCGGTGTATCAAATTGGCACTACACCTTCATGGGCGCGCAGCCAAATCATCAGGCGCAACGCCAGACCAGATCGAAGCGGTGGCGCGAGCGCCAGGCACGATTGCCGATCACGGCGATGTGACCGAACCGCCGGATGTTGGTATCGAGTGGAAGTTCAGCATGCCGCTGCTGGTACGGCATCTGGCTGATGATATGCGCACTTTTTACCACGAAGGCGATAGCGTCCCAGCCAGGTCCGGGTGCTCCGAATCACAACGCATTGACGGACTGGATATTTGGTAACACCGCGCTTGGCGATGCACTGCTGGCGATCGCTGAACATCTCACCGTGGACGACCGGCCGATATCGTTGATTGTGCGCGGATGGATGATACCGGAAGGTCACTTTAGAGGCGGCAGCGCCTTTCCCGCTCTGGAGCAAATAGCAAGGGGCGGATATAGCCCGGAGGAACTCAGTTTCGATATTGGACCTGGTTCGGATAATATTGATTGTGCGCGGATGGATGATACCGGAAGGTCACTTTAAAGGCGGTAGCGCCTTTCCCGCTCTGGAGCAAATAGCAAGGGGCGGATATAGCCCGGAGGAACTCAGTTTCGATATTGGACCTGGTTCGGATAGATAGATGGTTGTTTACTGTGTTCTGTACTCGCAGAACCGGGGAACTTACCCCACATTCGCCACGCCAGAGAGTATATTGGTGATGGTGGCGGGAGGCAGTGGACTTTTCTCAATTGTGATGCCGAACCGGGGAGGCGCGGCGATTCAAAACGCGGAGGTCAGCGTGCAGGTGGACAACAATTTCGGTTTGGCCAGTGAATAACCTGTCGCCCCGTCCGTTTCAGGATCTTTTAATAACGGATATCAGCGGTACTGTTGCGACGGCTTATGCAGGCAAACTGTTTACCGATTATGGCGCACGGGTCGTCAATGTAGAACCAGCCGATGGTTTCCCTACACGTCACCTTAAACCGATGCTAAAAAACGGCTGCAGCGCCATGCACGGCTATCTGCATGCAAACAAAGAAAGTGTAGTCGCAGCAGAGCCGCAGAACCATCCGGTAGTTTCATCGGCAGATCTGGTACTACTGGACCCCCGGGTTTTACCTTCGTCTACGTCCCTGGAAGACTTTGATACCAACATCTGCGTCATCAGCTGGTTTGGGTTGAATGGTCCTTATGCCAATTATCAGGGATCAGATGCATCGATAAATGCATTGACAGGACTCATGCAACTTGTCGGTGAACCCGAGGAACCACCTTTCATTCCCCAGGGGTATCATGCGCAGATGATCGGTGGGGTAAGCGCCTTCAATGGCTCGTTGGGATATTTGCTGGGACAAGAGGTAGGCGACAAGGCATTTTGCCTGGATGCCTGCATCTACGAGGCCAGTATGTGTCTCACGGAGCTTTTTTCAATTAATGCCTACAATGACAATCCATCGCAGACCAGAATGGGTATTAACCGATTTCCTCCGACCTATCCGTTGGGTATCTGGCCCTGCAAAGATGGCTGGCTCGGCGTTACGTGCCTCAGTCCCGGGCAGTGGCAGTCCTTTTGTAAATTGTTAGGGCTCGATGATTATGCAGAAATACCACTCTTTCAAAGCAGTGTGGCACGGCTGGAAGCCGCTGATGTTCTGGAGCCGATGATTCTTGAAGCCCTGTCGATGCAGAGCGCCGAGGATCTGTTTTATCGTGGTCAGGCGATGCGTATTCCGCTGGCTCGCGTACCGACCATGGAAGAGCTGTTTACTGTGGATCAGTATGTTCAACGTCAGGCATTTAGCGAGTATTCATGTGGCGAGGAAACATTCCAGGGACCAAGCGTGCCTTTTCGGTTGCTGAAAACGCCGCCTTTACTCGGCGGACGGGTGGCTGAGCCTGGCGCTGACAATAAGCAATGGGTAAACGCGGCTCGCCCCGAGAATTCAAAGTCGGTAGCAGACAGACAGACATCGCCACATCTGCCACTTGAAGGGCTGACGGTTATCGATCTCTCTATGGGCTGGGCCGGGCCGTTGGCCGCCCGAAATCTGGCAGATCTTGGCGCAACTGTCATCAAGGTAGAAAGCTGTACACGCTTTGACTGGTGGCGCAGTTGGGAAGCGACAAGAGAGTGGATTGATGACGATGGCGCTGAAAAATCACTGCAATTTATTTACATCAATCGAAACAAACTCGACGTCACCCTGGATTTAGAGTCCGACGAGGGGCGAGATCTGCTGCTGCGTCTTGTAGCTGATGCAGATGCGCTTGTCGAGAACTACTCTGGCGGAGTGCTGCCCAAGCTCAAGTTAGACTATGAGCATCTGGTCAGTGTTAACCCCCAACTGGTGATGGTCTCAATGCCGCCTTTTGGCTGCACCGGGCCCTGGTCTGGATTCCGTGCATACGGCTCAACCATCGAACATGCTTCTGGCCTGCCGCATTTAATTGGCGAAGAAGATCAGTTGCCTACCATGCATCACATCGCCTACGGCGATGCTATCGCAGGACTCAATGGCACTGCAGCCCTGCTGACAGCGCTTTATCATAAAAAGCACACCGGGCAGGGTCAGTTTGTCGACTTAAGCCAGACAGAGTGCCTGTTCCCCCTGGCAGCGCCGGGAATCCTGCATCAATCGGTATATGGAGAGCCACCTGCACGTATTGGTAATCGTCACCCAGATTACGTGCCGCATGGCGTTTTCCGCTGCGCGGGAGAAGACCGCTGGATATTGATACAAGTGCAAAATGATAAAGCGTGGCGGCGCCTGTGCGACCATAGCCCCGCACTCTCATCCTTTAAGCAAATGAATGTAGATGAACGACGAGAACAGAACGACCGGATCGAAGCCGTTTTGCAGGAATGGACCCAAAGCCAGAAGGCTGACTCGCTGATGCATGCGCTGCAACGCGTTGGTGTGACAGCTGCAATGCTCAATACGGGTCCAGATCTCCTCAAAGACCCGCAACTGGTTGCGCGGGGCTACATGCAGTTGATCGAGCGAGACTTTGTTGGAGTTCAGCCCCATCCCAGCGCGCCGTGGCGACCGGGTAGTGAACCGATTCCGATACGCTCACCAGCGCCAACACTGGGACAGCATAATCAACTTGTCTTGGGAGGAATGCTGGGGCTCAGCCAAAGCGAACTTGGAGGACTGGCAGATACCGGGGTCATCGGCAACAAGCCGCGCTTGCCGTAGTGAGTCGGGTATCGATTCAGGAGATCAGGTGAAGGATAGGGAAAATAAACGGGAAGTTCAGGAAGTAGTCAATGTAGAGTTTGCCGGCGCTATGGATGCAAGCCTGTCCTGACCGACCCGGCCCGGCGCGATCTTCGATGTGACTAAGTCGTAGAATTCTTTGTCTTCCAGCATTTCTGACCGATACTCAAATAATGTGGGATATTTTTCTTATCTACTAACCATCTTTAGTAACCTTTATCAAATAGTAACCTGCCGTGAAGAGAAGCTCTCCACCTGACCGCATGTACTCATCTAACATCGACAGCTCGCCGAGATGAGAATCAACATCAAATCCGGGAACGGTCCACGGTGTAGCTACGAGTTGATACACGAGATGTCCCAGATTGTTGAATCGGATCTGATAACGATATTCCTCTGCGCGATCCACATTCAGTCCCAGCTTCGAGAAACCTTCCTGGTACTCAAAATAGTGGTTTGGATACGCAGTCATGTTGGGAAATGTATCTTTTAATTCGCGCATGAAATCGGGAATTACCTGCTGAGTAAGAAAGGTTCCCTCCGATTTCAGAACTCTCTCTATCTCTTCCGGCTGAATCGCTTCGTGTCTTGCAAGAACCAAATCAAAAGACTGATTCGTGAAAGGCAGCTGCGAAGAAGATGCTCTGATAACATTCGCTTTAGAATATAGGTGGTCTCTCGCGACCGGGGCATTTACATGCCACTCTTCAGAGGCATAGGCAACACAATCTTTTCCCTCAACTATTCTGGAAAATACCTCGCCGCCACCTGTGCCAAGATCGAGGACCACATCTCCATGATTCAACAGGTTGGAGGCCATTTCTTCGTAGTTCCAGGGAACAGGACCAGATAAAGATTCTGGTTTATACTCGAAGGACCAGCCTTTAAGGTTCTTTGCGGCTTCAGAGAAAGTCTGTAATCTGTGTGCGAGATCAGCATTCATGGTATTTCAGCAGTCTCTTATCATCCAACAGCATATAGCACCCATGGTTCTTTCACCTCTGGCGCATCACGTGATGCGTCGTAGCCCTCTGGTTTGTACATTGGCGCCTTCGGCAGTGAGCGTGATTCCTTCGCCTTGTTGGTATCTTCCAGAATCTCATCACGTGATGAATCGTAGTCTTCTGGTTTGTACACCGGTGCCTTCGGCAGTGAGCGTGATTCATTCGCCTGATTATCCCCCTTAAACGCATCACGTGATGCGTCGTGGCCCTTTGATTTGTACACCGGCGCCACCAGAAGTGCGCGTGGTTCTTTCACCTTGGAGTCCACCAAACGTGATGCGTCGTAGTCCTCTGACTTGTGCACCTGCGCCACCGGTAGCGATTGAGGGACTTTCACCTCTGGCGCATCACGTGATGAATCGTATTCCACCGGTTTGTACATCGGCGCCTCCGGCAACACCCGTGGTTCATTCGCCTTGTTGGTATCTTCCAGAATCTCATCACGTGATGAATCGTATTCCACCGGTTTGTACACCGGCGCCTTCGGCAGTGAGCGTGATTCATTCGCCTGATTATGCCCCTTAAACGCATCACGTGATGCGTCGTAGCCCTCTGGTTTGTACATTGGCGCCTCCGGCAGCGCCCGTGGTTCATTCACTTCTGGTGCATCACGTGATCCCGCGTCGTAGTCCTCTGGTTTATACATTGGCGCCACCAGTTGCACCCGTGGTTCTTTAACCTTGTTGGTATCTTCCAGAATCTCATCACGTGATGAATCGTATTCCACCGGTTTGTACACCGGCGCCTCCGGCAACACCTTGCCCTCCGCCGTTCTGAAGTACCATTCCCCCGCAAAGTTCTTGTGGATGGTGAATCCACCCTCATGTAACAGCCGATGATGCCGATTACATATTAACCTGGTATTGTCCAGGCTGGTCTCGCCACCATCGGCCCAATGCATCACGTGATGCGCCTCCAGAAACTGCTCATGACTACAGGACGGGTAGGTACAACACTTGTCTCGCGCCAGCAACGCCCGTTTCAGTTGGGGCGATACCACGCGATGCTTTCTGCCCAGATTCAGCAGATTACCCTTTGCATCCCTGGTCACTGCCACCAGATCGGCATCACAGGCAATGCGCCGCACTGATTCCACCGGCAGGTCGCTCTTGCCGCCTTTATCCTGCAGCGCAGCGGCATCCACATGCACCACCACCTGGTAGTTGTCCGATTTCGCCTGTTTTTCACCGCCATTGCCTGACAGATACCCCCTGGCCACCGTTACCAGCGCGTCTGCCTGCCGTGCAAAGAAAGCGTTGCTTTGTTGGTATTCGGCTTGCGCCTGAGCAGCTGTTTCCCTCTTTCCAGCTTTATCTTTCGTATTTGCAGCCGCCTTTTCTGCCGCCGGTGCGACACCATCTTTCTCTCCAGTAGTAGTAGCCGCCTCATCTGCTGTATCACCGGCAGCAGCCGCCATGGCCATCTCCAGTGCCTTCATCACCAGTTCCCCCTGTTCCCGCGGTAACTCGACATAGATACTCATCATCCCATCGGGATGACAGGTACGCTTCAGGGACCGTGCCTGCCAGGCCCGGCGGGCATCCGGTGTTGACTGCCGCCGGTCCGCATTGCGTAACCGCCGGCAATGCTCCTCTACTTGATGCGCCGTGGCCTTGAGCGCATAGTCAACCAGTGTTTCCTCATTGAATACGTTGGCGGCCCGGGTCATGGCCCTGACCTTGGAATAGGACAGTTCGCCTTTGGCAAACCCCTCGGAGCACTGCGGCAGGTCCAGCAGCGCCAGCGCCACACGCACTTTTTCCCGCGCCGTACCGGGCGAGATACCGCACTTCATATTGAGCCATTCGGCGCAGTTGTTAAATTGATAGGCTCGCCATCCCTGGCGGATATCGAATTCGCGGACCATGACCAGAAAGCGGTACTCGTCCTGGTTCATGTGCTTTGACAGGGAGATGATCTCTTCTTCAAGGTCATCGATGTTGCGTTTGGTGACTGGGTTGGCTATTGGAGAGGTTTGCATGTGGTGGGTCTTCCTTGTGACTGGTTAAACAGACTGCCTGGAGATAGGTTGAAAACAATTCCTGAGTAGCTGTTAGAGATGTATCCTATGACTATACCTGTTACTATATACAGTATATTACTCATAAATAACTAATATTCAATAACTATTTACAAATATTTTATGATGATTCGAATCATCATATGGCAGATCCATCGTAATCGCCCAAACGTAAGAGCTCAAACCAGGCGGTCAAAATATCAGCAGGATAACCTGACGGTATGATAGATCAGGAGGAAATCGAATGACCGTATTGCGAAGTCTGTTTTTTGTGCCGGGCAATCAGCCCCGCATGCTGGAGCAGGCATCGGACTTGAAGCCGGACGCATTCATACCAGATATGGAAGATTCCATGCCGATTGACAAAAAAATTAAGGCACCGAGTAGTAATGTTTTTCGATATCCACGTGGTAGTCGATGTGAACCCGCACCTTCTGCCACTCGGCATAGACGTAGGGCTCTGCTGGCAGGGGCTATTGCGCAGGCTGATCCGGTTGTTCAAATTGCTCCCGGCGGCAACCCAAATGGCAACTCCATCGTAATCGCCCAAACGTAAGAGCTCAAACCAGGCTGTCAGAAAATCAGCAGGATAACCTGACGGTATGATAGATCAGGAGGAAATCGAATGACCGTATTGCGAAGTCTGTTATTTGTGCCGGGCAATCAGCCCCGCATGCTGGAGCAGGCATCGGCCTTGAAGCCGGACGCTGTGCCAAAGATGTGACGTATCAGTTTTCCTCAACAATCATTTTTGGGTCGCTTAACGTCCTGACTCCTTTAAAACGGTGTTGTGAATGGTCCATCACGCTGCATGAAAAAACAAACATTGATCTCAGTTCTTTATCAAGAGCTTTCGTTTTGTCCGTACTGTCATCCCAATCCCATCCTTGATGCATAAAGGCTTTTGGAAGGCTCTTGCTGACCCATATTCGCATCTGGTTCAGCACATATTCGCAACCGGCTCTCATCGCTTTTTCGTCTGAATTCTTGCCGAAGATATTCATACTGCCAATGATACGGTTACTTTCTTTTTGGAATCGCCAGTTTAGGCTAAGGGACGCGCTCTCATCGTTCGACGCGGACCGATAAAACCTGCCAAATTGATCGGCATTGCTCGGAAGACGTTGCATGCCAATGTCGAAGAGCGAGGCGGGTTGATTCATCAGTTCTTTAACATGGGCTCCTGTTGATGCAGCTGCACCGTGTGCTGAGAATATCACTAGTGCCGCGAGTAGAAACCTCATTCGACTAGCTCCATTTTGGTGTACGTGACTATCAAAGGAAATCGATCGGTGATTGTTAATGTGCGTAATATCCACGAAGCCAGCCACCTATCGGAGCGTAGCGACGCGGGTTTTTGTATTGTTACACTAAACCGGTGGTGGTGGTCAAATTTCCTATGCGTTTTCGCATAGATTCTCCTCTCATATTGATCTTGTAAGCGTTGTGGATCAGCCGATCCAGGATGGCATCAGCCAGTGTGGGATCGCCGATAGCCTCATGCCATTCAGCAATGGGTAACTGGCTGGTGGCGATGGTCGAACGGTTACCGTGCCGATCTTCGAGCACCTCCAACAAGTCTCGCCGGTACTCAGCGCTCAGTTCCATCAGACCCCAGTCATCAATATCCGGCATGGCCATCTGGTCGTTCAAAGCCGCGACCATACCGGTTAATTTGGGCACCTGAAGTTTGTCCAGGGTTGGGTGTTTCAACATGCTGTTGTCCTTTAGTTGTAGTACTCGTGGCCGCGGATATTGTCGTGTGTCAGGGATAATTCCAGTTCTTGTGATATCTCAAGCGGCTGCTCATCCAGACGTTTTTTTCAGGATGGATTCGATACTCTGGTAACTGTAGCAGCCCAACGTCAGAGCCCGTCGGCAGGCGGCCTCCAGACGCTTATCGCCATAGGATTTGCCGAGTCGCAAGATACCCAGGCAGGATCTGTAGGCCTGCTGAGGATGCTGGCGTAATCCGAGTACCGTCTCGACGAGTTTCTCCGTTGCCGGACCGGTCTTTGTGGCCCACTTTATGAGCCGTTCCGGTGTCCACGCACCGGCCTGTCGATGTGACTCCGGCATATGTGCGGTGGCGGTGGTATGGCGCCCCTTGAGGTGTGATCGCGGGTGACTGGCCACCCGGTTTCCAGCGTGGAAATACTCGATAGTGTTGTCGGTGATGCGGATATCGAGCTGCTTCTTGATCAGGGCATAAGGCACCGAGTAGTAATGTTTTTCGATCTCCACGTGGTAGTCGATGTGAACCCGCGCCTTCTGTCACTCGGCATAGACGTAGGGCTCTGCTGGCTGCATATTAAATACGTATTCGCAGACGTTGGTCTCTGCTCCGCCAGAGTTGAACGCCAGCCTCAACTCAAAGCAAACTGCGCCTAAAATCTTATCCTTATGCCGGCTTCCATCCGCCGAGCAGCCAACGGGGCCGAGTCCTTCACAAAGGAGGTGTGTTGGCGTTGATCTTCGTTGCCAAGATTTCGACCTGCCATGAACAAAGTAAGTTCCTCCACCGCACTCACATCGAGCGAGTACTCCGCTTCGATGTCAAGGTTGTCGTAGCTGTCCGTCGCCGTTTCGTAGCTCGCGTGGTCGTCCTGATCAAACACATGGGTGTAGCTCAAGCGCGCCCAGAAATTGCCTCGGACGACTTCTACCGCGACGAACACGCGGTTCGCCGGCGAACGCGGCAGGTACTTCTCGTGCGGATCATTCAGATCCGTGCGCACCATGTCGTAACCGAATGAGAGCTTGCCGTCCAATGCCGCGCCTGGCTGGAATATATCGAGGCTGGCAGCCAGATCGCCACCGATCAATGTCGCCTCGGACTGGACCCACTGAATCACCGGCAGCCCGTGCATGGTTTCTTCGGTGACCTGCTGATAGATGTAGTTGTCAAATGAGTAGCGAAATATGTTCGCGGCAAAGTGCAGCCGTCCATGGTCATATTCGACGCCAAACGAGAGATTAAGTGCTTCTTCTTCATCGAGATCAGGGTTGCCGCGTTCGAATCCCCGGGTGGCAAGGTGGGGGTTGTCGGAGAACAACTCTTCACTTTGCGGGGCACGCATCGCGTAGTCACCCCACAGCCTTATGTGCCATTTATCATCAGGAAAGAACACGGCTCCAAAGGATATGCTTGTGGCTAGAAAATCGCTGGACATGCCTTCTGGAGATTGGTGATTGAAGCGCTCAATCCTGGCCCCCGACTCTAGCTCAAACGATTTAAATTGTCGTTGCGCGACGCCGAATACAGCAAGGTGCTGGGATTCAGATGGATTACTTGACGCTTTATCTGTGCTGAACCCCTGATCGCGCTGACCGAATTGTAGTCCGAGTGCTCCGCTCCATCGCGAAAACTCTTGAGTTTCCAGGATGAGCCTGCCTTCCCATGATTCATTGCTGAAGTAGGTGGCTATCTCGCCATCGCCTTCGATTTCATAGTGTTCGTAGTCGCTGACTATGAAACTGCCCTCCATGGCTTCAAAGCCAGGCAAAGGGTCGTGTAAGCCGAAATCTGCCTGCACGCGAGTCTGGTTGAGATCAAGCCAAGGGCCCGCATCCTGACCGTGGTCTTCCTCTAAGTGGTCGTCCTCTTCCTCTAAGTGGTCGTCCTCTTCCTCTTCGTGCTCATGCGCCTCATGGTCGTGCGCTACGAGGCCGTACTTCCAGTCGCGCCTTATGAGTGCGACTCCGAAATGACCGTGATCTAATATCAAAGCACCGCCGATCGAGCCGCCAGTGAATTCACCGAAGCTGTTTTCAAGCAGGCCCTTGGAGGATTCCTCTGCTTCGTCTGCTTCTTCGTGTTCATCCATGCCTTCATCGTCGTGGTGGTCCTCTTCCTCCTCCTCTTCGTGATGCATTTCCACATGGGGACTTACCTGAGCGTAGCCGGGTATGCTGAGATCACTGTGCCTGTTCGCATAGGCATCGACGTGCCATGCAAATAATTCTTCACCGCCATCGAGTCGGAAACCACCAAAGCGACCGTTCGATGCTCCATCCCAACGCACCAAAGCTCTTCCGGTGACAGGTGCTTCAGGTAATGAAGTGGGTACGCGGTTGGTGTGCACATCAACGGCCCCGCCGATGGCGCCAGAGCCGTAAAGCAAGGTGCCCGAACCCTTGAGAATCTCGATGGTATCGGCTAGAAACGGCTCCACCCCTACACCGTGGTCCGCCCCTGTCGAAGAGGCATCCATCGTGCCGTGGTGGTTCTCCAACACCAACACTCTTGTCTCACCAAGGCCGTTGATCACAAGCCGGCCAACCATGGGACCGAAAGACGAAGAGTGCACACCGAGTGTACTGCCGAGTGTCTCACCGATGGAGGTTTTTGCCACTCGCTCCAATTCTTCGGAATACAGAATTGTGACGTTTTGGGCTCTTTCACCGCCTCCGAGCATGTGTGCATGCACAACGATTTCTTCGATGAGATCGTGATCGTGGTGGTGAGTAACCTCTGTGTCTTCCTCATCACCCCAGACCGGCGTCAATGCAATGAGTAAAAGAATGCCAAAACCGAGTCTCATTCGTTTTAGAATCAATGCTATGGACCTCCAAACCTGCGACTCTACCAAATAAATGGGATCGGAGAAATAAATGGGGTCGGAGTAGAATTTACTATTCCAGTAAAGTATCAGTTCGGAATAAATGAGGTCGGAGTAGAATTTACAATTCCAGTAAAGTATCAGTTCGGAGACATACACGATGCATAAATACGAACTCATCATCTACTGGAGCAACGATGACTCCGCCTTCATCGTAGAGGCGCCTGAACTTCCGGGTTGTGTCATCGTAGAGGCGCCTGAACTTCCGGGTTGTGTGGCTCATGGTCAGGACATCGCCAATACGTTTTAGGCCAGGTTCAATTTTAGACCCTGAGTAAGTGAACTAACCCTGGTGTCCAGACATTGTACTTTGATTTTTTTGGAGATAAATGGTTAATTGGTTCTATCCTCAAAACTGCAGACATCGACAAGGCGAACAATAATGATTTTTACAGGCTGGACCACACCACTAGAACTGCTTGGGGCTGAACTGATCCAACGAGAATACGAAGGTTATCCTGTCCCCGACAGTCTCAGGGAACGGGTGTCCGATCTTGACAGGGAAGCCGACGCGATGAATTTCGCGGCCATCGACCCGCTCTTTGACGAGCTTGCCGGCCTACGCAAATCATCAGACTTCTCGTATTCGCAACCCAACGATCTGGACGGCATTCGCTCTGAGCGCGCCGACGGTCCACGTCAGCTCGGTACTGTCAGCCAATCCGAAATTCTCGACCGACTCCACGGTGCCTGGACTGGAAGAGCCTGTGGTTGTGCGCTGGGCAAGCCTGTTGAGGGTGTTGGTATGAGGGGCGCCAAAGGTATGACGGGTCGTCAGACCATTCGTGCCTACCTCGAAAACAGGGGGCACTGGCCGCTCGATTTCTATTTCAGCGGGGCTGATGCCGATGATGAAATCAATATCCATTGTCCTCTTTCGCAGCGCGAGAACATCGCCTTCATGGAACCGGATGATGACATTCATTACACGCTGATTGCACTGCACGTTCTGGAAAACCACGGAGCTGACTTTACCTGGCGGAATGTGGCCAACGCCTGGAATAGCTGCCTGCCCTACAACGCGATCTGTACTGCAGAAACCCAGGCAATTCTGAACTACAACAACGCGTCACCGAGAAAAGCTGTGACCGACTGGGTGACACCTGAATACACTAGCACCCATCGGAATCCCTATCGTGAGTGGATTGGTGCTCAAATCCGTGCGGACGGCTGGGGTTATGCCTGTGCGGGAAATCCGGAGCGCGCGGCCGAGTTTGCATGGCGTGATGCCCACTGGACTCACCGGGCCAACGGCATCTATGGAGAGATGCTCTTTGCTGCCATTACAGCTGCCGCCTTCGTGGTCAGCGATCCAGTCGAACTGGTTGAGATTGGTCTTTCCGAGATTCCCCGTAACAGCAGACTGGCGGAGGCCGGACGTAATGCTCTGACGCAGGCCTCTGAGTGCAGCGACTTCCATGACTTCATGAACTGGGTGGATATTCACTATGGCGAACTGAGTCCGGTACACACCGTGAATAATGCGCTGGTGGTAATCGGCGCAATAATCTTTGGTCAGATGGACTTTCATCAATCTATCTGCAGCTCCGTGGAGGGCGGCTGGGATACGGATTGCAACGGGGCAACCTGCGGGTCCATCGTGGGTGCCGCCAGCGGTGCCCGTGGCCTGAATTCCAGCCTGGTTGCGCCTCTTCACGACACCATCAAACCCAAGGTATTCGGCTTTGAGGAAGTGTCCATGGCAGAACTGGCCGAACGAACCCTTGCCGTACATCGCAACATTGTTGGGTAAAATAGTCTTTAAAGACACGGGTTGAAGACGGTGAGTAACCCAGATGAGCAAGCGATGAGTCGCCACGACCAATACCAAGATAGGCACGACCGCTACTGACCACTTGTAATGTGCTCATCGCTGACGCAGTGACAGCTGCGTGTCGAGTCGACGCGCGAACCAAAACTCAACATTCGCCATTTTATACCTCCATCATGGCCTGCAACTTGAGTTAACTGGTTAGCAGATGAAAGCCTTGGATAATCTGGTCAGTATTGGAGAACTCTCACCAGAGGCGCCGGATTAATCTGAATTCGATGGCATGGTCGCTGCGGCTGATACCAGGCTTCAGGATGCCGGAGTAGAAGAAATTTCAAATAGATTCACCTACGCGGCCACTTTCCGTGGTTTGATCTGTTTCGTAATTTCCTTGCCCGCTTCGATCTCAGCAACGCGCAACTCGAACGTCTTTTGCAGATTCAACCAAAATTCGGGAGAGGTATTAAGATAACGCGATAGTCGCAATGAGGTGTCGGCTGTGACACCACGTTGTTCCCTCAAGATTGCAGTAATGCGGTTACCAGGTACATGTAAAGCAGCGGCAAAAGCCTTTGCCGACATCTCGAGTTCCTTTAGTTCTTCGCGCAAAACCTCGCCGGGATGCACCGGCCGCATGCCATTGTTGCTCATGTCCTTGTCCTCAATCAGTGATAATCCACGATCTCCACGTCATATGGGCCATCGTCCTCCCAGCGGAAACAGAGCCTCCATTGCCGGTTTATACGAATACTGTGTGACCCGGCCCGATCGCCCGATAACAGTTCCAATCGATTGCTGCGTAACGCAGATAAATCCTCCAGCGTTTCCGCACTATCCAACACGACAAGCCGACGCGTAGCTTGACTGGCAAATCCCCTGAAATCTACGATCTTTTTGCCTTCGAAGAATCGTTTGGTCTTCCTGTCCTTGAAACTGCGAATCATTAAACACGACCTTAGCACTAAGTACGCGATACGTATAGAGTATCATCACGCACATACTTTTATCCGAAGTCTTCTCTGCAATGAACATCAGATCCCGGATACAGATACCGTCAGTGTTGTGATTCTTCTAAGCAGGAGATGGACTAAACAATCTTGGGTGATCGCTTCAATAACCGGCGTAAAAAGACCGATATCTTCGAGCCACCATGCTACCTCTCCCCTGGACCTTCGCCTCGCTACGATTTCATCATGAAGCTCGAACACGCCAGGTAACAGATTTGTCCCAGCAATGGCCATTCCATTCCTGAATGCCATATAGTGCCGAGCGTTTAGTTGGTAGGCAGGCCATACCGGCCTGCCCTCGGGATCTGGTTTCCCATGCTTGGCAAAAGCTACAAAGTAATCCGATATTACATCTGCCATATCAAGCGTTTTGTCGTTCTGGGGCAGGTCGGCAAATTCATTTACTTCCCTACTGTTGAATCCGGCAAGCAGAGGCACATTTTGCTGTCTTCCTCTAGCAAAGACTTCATGAATATCCTCCGGGAATACATAACCATCCACCACAGTTTCCGGATATAACCCAATAGATCGAGATATCTGCAGCAACTCTGCGGCCGGCAGAGCCCGCAATCCAGCTAGCGATGTCACCCCGGCGGCCTCTCCCAATTTTGCGCCCTGAGAAACCGCACTGCCTTTGCCAAAACGGCCCTGATTCATCAGCAGGCTCGGTGGCATATAAGGGCTTTGCATAATCGCCCGGTGAAACAGCCCCTTCGACAGGGGCGTTGCCATCAGGTGAGAAACACTCAACGCTCCAGCAGACTCCCCCCAAATAATGCATGCCACCGTTCCGCTCACAGGCGGGATGGTGACGCGGCTTTATACCTTAAATTCATGGCACTGGTACACTGCAGACGCTGCATTGATTGTAGGTTGTAGAGTCAGAATTATATTGAGGTCGATGACGGTCATCGATTTTATCAAAGCAAACCCGTCGTGAGTCATGCCCGACTCTGGATAGTCGCGTGGATTTTGCTGTTGGGCGGATGTGGGCAAACGGGCGACGAGAGTCCTGCCGGAACATTGGGAGCATCGCCACCGATGGATGTCACAGCTTCAAATCCTCTACGCAACGCCTATTTTGGTGACCTGCACGTCCACACCACTAACTCGTTTGACGCCTACGGCGTCGGAGTGAGAGCAACACCGGACGATGCCTACCGCTATGCCAAAGGCGAGGCTATCAAACACCCACTCGGCTATTCGGTGCGATTGCGGGGTGGACCGCTCGACTTTTACGGGGTGACTGACCATGCCGAAAACCTTGGCCTCGGCGCAGCCTTTGCAGACCCCGGGAACCCGCTCGCTGCACACCCTTTGGTGAAGAAATACCATAGCAACGATCCCAAGGAACGCCAGGCTGCAAGGTTGGGGCTCGGCTCACCCCAATTGACGGGCAAGCCGGTTCCCGACCTGAATGTGATTCCAGTGATCAGCGCAACATGGCAAGCCAACATTGAGGCTGCAGAAAGGCACAACCGACCAGGCCAGTTTACAACATTCATCGCCTACGAATACTCTTCTCAACCTGACGGTGCAAACCTGCACCGTAATGTCATCTTCGCCACTAACCAGGTGCCCAATGTGCCGTTCGGCGCAGGGAACGGCAATCCTGAGGATCTCTGGCGCTGGATGGATTTGCAGCGTGCGGGCGGTATGGAAGCGCTGGCAATTCCACACAACGCAAACTGGAGTCAGGGCTTGATGTTCGAGCGCAACAACCAGGCAGGTGAGCCGATCGATGCTGACTATGCCGCGCAGCGCGCACGCAATGAACCACTTATTGAGATCACACAGGTGAAGGGCACGTCAGAAACGCATCCGATACTGTCTCCCACTGACGAATGGGCGGATTTCGAGATCTGGAAGATGAGCAAATTCGTCATTAAGAACGGTACGATAACGCGCTCGGAAGGGAGTACCACCGGGGCCTATGCGCGCGCTGCGTTGCGAACCGGCCTGGAGTTGGAACAGACGATCGGTAAGAACCCCTACCAATTCGGCTTCATCGGTTCGAGCGATGGTCACAATGCGGCGAGTCCCGTCGAGGAAGACCAGTTTTTCGGCAAACTCGGTATTAGCGATGGCTCGGCAGAGGCGCGTGGCAGTGTCGGTGCTGCAGCGTGCGCAGATCGTCAAGGGCTGGATGGAAGCTGGAGAATCCCACGAACAGGTCTTCGACGTTGCCTGCTCCGATGGTCTGACACCCGATGCCACAACACATCGCTGTCCCGACAACGGCGCGACAGTGAATCTTGACGATTGCAGCATAACGCTCGACAGAGGTGCGGTGGAATTCAAGACCCTGTGGCACGACCCGACCTTTGACCCGGGTCAGCGCGCATTCTATTATCTGCGAGTCCTGCAGAATCCAACCTGCCGCTGGTCCACCTGGGATGCTATCCGCGCCGGCGTTGCACCAAAGGAGGGAGTCGCTGCAACCCTTCAGGAGCGCGCCTGGAGTTCACCGATCTGGTACGCTCCCTTTGCGCAATAGATCTTGATCATTGAATCTATCCTTGGTGTCTTGCCGACTCACCTGTGCTTCCCCAATTAAAGACAAACCCACGATGAATCACATAAAAAAGACTATCCATTGGCATACCCGCTACCGGACTACGATGAAGGCAACGAAAACGCGGTGGCCGTCGAAGTTGCACCAGGCGACGCGGTGATTCACGGGGCGAGGACCGTACACTGGAGTAAGGAGAAGGTCGATTATCGACAGCGGTACGCGATGGTCTATGTTTACTGGGGCGCCAGTTCCAAAATCGACCCGGTGCGTGCCGCCAATTCAAGATCTGGTGAAGAATACCGCGCCGGGAAAACGGTCTAAACCCTTCTTAAATCTTCCTGCGTAGAATTCAATTTATTACACTGTACCCGGTTTACCTCTCGATTTGGGCGTCCAGGGGGACTGTGCCAGTCACGTCATCAATCACCAAATCCACAATTTCGTCAGAAGTCAGTCCGGCCTCAGTACTTAGCACTTCCTCGATGTGTTCTCCGAGAAGCGGGGCACGCTTATTTGGCGGTGGTACTGTTTTATTCAGGCGATACGGTTGCGCGGGATAGTGCAGCACGCCAGTGCCAGGGCGGTCCTGGGCGACAAACGCACCTCGCGCCTCAAGGTGCGGATCGTGCAGGAGATCCGGTCCGTTCAGCACCGCGCCAGCTGGAATCCCGGCACGCTGCAGGTCATGCATGAGCACCATCTTGTCCTGCCCGCTGATCCATTGGCTGAGCTTCGTGTGCAGGTCGTTGTCCTGTTGGTCAATACGTGCCTGGTCACAAAGCCGTTCAAGCTGCTCGTCAGTCTTGCAGGAAATGGCGATCCACCCTTCGTCCTTACACCGGAATGTCCCCTGCAGGGCATAACCGGGATGACTGTTGCCCCTTCGCCCCGGGTCAGTCTGCGCGAGCGACCACCCGGTCATCACATCCCCGATATACAGGTTGCAGGCTTCAATCTGGCTGAAATCGAGATGTTGACCCGTTCCGGTCCGTTTCCTGTGCCACAAGGCGGCAAGCACATCCACTGCACCCATCACACCTGCAAAGAGATCGCCTCCGGTCGTCCCGGTATATAGCGGCTCGCCGTCTACATAACCGGTGAGATGGGAGACCCCGGACATCTGCTCGGTAGACATGCCGAAAGCTACATAGTCGCGCCAGGAGACATCGGCGCCGAATCCGGACAGGGAGATCATGATCAGTCGCTGATTGATTTCTCGCAGTTGATCGTAGGCAAGCCCAAAGCCCTGCATCACCCGGGGTGTGAAATTCTCGATAAGAATGTCCGCGTCACGCGCCAGCGTTTTTACTACCGCAACGCCGCGCGGATCTTTGAGGTTCAAGGTGACGTCGCGTTTGTTGCGGTTGATCCAGTTGAAGTAGGGCGACACTTCCCAGCTCGGACTTTCGCCTGCCATCTGCGTGCCGCTGCCACGCCAGCCGTCGATGCGCTGGATGGACTCGACTTTGATCACGTCGGCGCCTGCATCCGCCAGCATCTGAGCCAGAGAAGGGCCGGCAAAGAACATGGACAAATCAAGAACCCGAAGACCTTCCAGCGGCAGCGGATTAAGCTCATTGTCTTTCACGCCACTGTCAGCAGATGGTCCGGGGTTACGAAGTTCCTCGAGTATTTCTTCGGTATGTTCTCCGAGCAGCGGTGGTCGGGTGAGCTGGATCGACGCCGCATTGGATTTGAACGCCACACCCGGTACCTTCACTGTCCCACAGGACGGATGCTTGATCTCCTGGAAAAACTCACGCTCACGATGAGGTTCGAATTCGAAGAGCGTCGCGAGATCAGGTACCAGACCAAAGGGAACCCGCCAGGCCTGAGCCTCGTGGAAGAGTTCGGTTGCTGATCTATCGGCTAACGCTGCCCGGAAGATCTCGCGGACCTCTTCGATTCGTTCATCCGGCGAAGTCCAGGAGATACCCTGATAGCGCTCTCCCAGCGCGATGTCTTCCCGGCCAAGAAACTTACACAGTATGCGCCACTGTGGCAGCGTCAGCGCATTCAAGCCGATATAGCCATCCCGGGTAGGCAGCATGTAACCGGCGCCGGCGCCGGAGCCTATACTGGAATAGCGCTCCACGACGATATTTCGGGATTCATATAACAGGCTCGGTATCTGCGCGCCGCAGAGAACTGCCTGCTGGATGCTGACCTCCACGTGATCGCCGCCACCGTGATGCGCTCGACCAAGAACGGCCAACAGGGTTGCTGCAGCTGCATAAGCGCCACTGAGCGTTTCCGCGATGGCGCCCCCCACCTGCAAGGGTTCGCGCTCGGGAACCCCGCACAGTTGCGCCCACCCTCCCAGGGCACAGGTGATGAGGTGAGAGTTGAGGAACCCGGCGTATGGGCCGTCGTCACCCAAACCGGTCACTGAGGTGAATACCGCAGTAGAATTCCAGGCGTGGATCTCGGGGTAGCCGATTCCTGAACGGGTCAGTCGCTCGCAGCCAATGATTACATCAAAACGTTTCACCAGCGTCGCGAGCGTCGTCCTGGTCTCTGGCGAAGTGACATCAAGAACCATGCTGCGTTTGCCCGTGTTCAGATAGAAAAAACTGGCGCTTCGCTCAATGTGAGGATCGTCGTCCGGGAAGGGACCGAATGTGCGGCTGATATCGCCGCCATCCGGTCGCTCGACCTTGACCGTATCGGCGCCCAGATCGGCCAGGAGCTTTGCACAGAACGGCCCGGCAATCCCCTCGGATAGATCGAGTACTTTTACACCTTCGAGAAACTGATTATTCATCGACATCGGGTTCAGACATCTGGTCATGCACTGTTTTATAATCCGGGTTTCATGTCAGGGGAAGATACCAGATTGGAGAAGTACACGCTTTGAAAAAAACGGAACTCGCAGATCGTTAAGCCTCTCCATATCATATGCAACCAGATCCTGTCCCCATTGGTCACCAGATTTGTTCTGATATCCAGGATGGGCATGAACTTCACATTTCCGGGAAAATCATCACTGCACATAGTAAAATGCGCTTATGACAATTGATTCTGTTGTTAAGATATACCGACTCGGCGAAGAACCCATTAGCGCTGAAGTCTGGAATGACTTTTCTCACCTGAAGCGTATTGAAGCTCTTGAGTCGATTCGCACGGAGTATCATCGATCCCGTTATGGCACTGAACCGAGACTTCAAAGAGTTTTTAGAATTACTCAACAAACACGAGGTTAAGTACCTGGTTGTAGGTGGGTATTCTGTAGCCATTCATGGTCATCCTCGATATACCAAAGATATTGATATCTGGATTTTAACCAGTGCGAAAAACGCCAGCTCTATGATTAATGCCCTCAATGAATTTGGATTTGGCTCACTTGAGTTGTCTGCCAAAGATTTTAAAGCTCCCGGCTATGTTGTTCAGCTTGGTAATGCTCCCGCCAGAATCGATATTCTCACTTCGCTCACTGGTGTTGAATTCGATAATTGCTGGGATAATCGTGTAGAGGTTGAAGAGGAGGGACTGGTCTATTCAGTAATCTCGCTGAAAGACCTTCGAATTAATAAGATGGCTCTTGGTCGCAATCAGGATCTTGCGGACCTTGAACAGCTTGGTGATGGTTAGAGAGTCTGTTTGAAGCCGAGATAGTCAAAGGCGCCATCGGCCGGTGATGCAATACGCACGCTTCTTTGGTAATCACCTGCTGTCGTGTATCGTTGTCATCTGTTTTTACAAGTTTACAACATTAACTGCATCGACCTTAACTGTGGGCCATCACAAGACGAGAACCATATGACAATTGAATCCACTTACAGAATCTATGGCGCAGAACTGAGTTACTTCACCCGAAAATTGGAAGCGGCGATGATTTTCTATGATGCGCCGTTCGAGATGCTCAACAAGAACGAACATGATCCGCAGGAAATCGAGGGCAGATCCGGGACTCACCAGGTACCTGTCCTGCTGACGCCCGAGAACTGGATGATTGCTGATACTACCCCCCTGATGCATCTGTTGGACGATCGCTTTCCTGCCCGGCGGTTGTTTCCGGAAGGACCACTGGGAATTCTTGTACAGGTTGTTGAAGATTTCTTTGACGAATGGGTGGCCCGCACCATGGTGCATTATCGCTGGCACTATCCCGAGAGTGCAGAATTTGCGTCATTGAAAATGGCCAATGGCAATCCTGAGATTGCGCAGCGGGTGCTTAATTGGGGACCCCGGGCCTGTCGCGCCACAGGCACTGATTCCGAGCAACAACGGCGGGCCTGCGAAGATGAATATGGTCGTTTACTGGTCGCGGCTGAGCAGCAACTCAAAGATACGGCCTTCCTGCTGGGTGAACGACCCACCGCGGTGGATGCGGTGGTATTGGGTGGCCTTCGTGCTCACACCAATATGGACCCGGAACCCAAGAAGATGATGGTGGATTATCCCAGGGTGGTAGAGTGGGCAGAACAAAACGCCGACGGGTGGGATGGGTCCGGTGAGTTGGCAGACTTCCCGGATTCAACATCGTTTGCGCGGTTTGTCCTTGCAGAGATGGTATCCACCTATCAGCCCTATGTGCTGGGTAACCGAGATGCCCAGGCAGCCGGGGCCAAGGCATTTCATGCTAATATCTACGGTGAAGACGTCAGTTATCTGTCTCGTCCCTATCCTGAGCAATCCCGACAGATGATTCTTGCACGAATCAATATCCTGTCGCCGGCAGAACAAAGCGCCGTAAAAACCTGGCTGGGTCGCGTCAGCCTGGGTAATTGTTTTGGCGCCTGAGGTTGACAAGGTACGCCTGCCGATCAAGTTCAACTATGGCTTTGGTCAACGCGAATTTCTTCTGGGAATTGGCTGACCAATCAAAGATGTTCCTGCTGATGTTGATGCCTGTTGGGTTTGTTATTGGTATTGTAGCAACCCGTCGAGAACACGAACGTTTCGACAAGCCCCGAACGATGATCGTTGGGGCAAGTATGACTTTCGTTTTTATAGTTGGTCCGATTGTAATGCGATTGATGGATTTCTTCCCGACTAACGATAGCCCTTTACTCACACCGCTACTTGTGGCATTCGGTGTTGCGTCAGGCATTGGTGGTCTTGCTGTAGTATCAGCCAGTTCGATGATGGCGGATGTGGCAGATGAACACGAGTTACAAACCGGGCGGCGTCAGGAGGGTATTTTCTTTGGGGCCATCTCTTTTGCCGCTAAAGCAGCCACGGGTCTGGGCACTATGATAGCCGGGCTCGCCCTGGACCTTATCCGGTTTCCGGTTGGTGCGGCGCCCGGTGAAGTGGAGGCGGCTACTATTTTCAACCTGGGCGCCGTGTATGGACCGATGCTCGGTGTCTTTATGGTTTTCGCCGTGTATTGTCTGACTCAATATCGCTTGACGCAGGCGCGTCATGGAGAAATCACGGCAGAACTCGTCAGGCGTCGGGGTGAGATTGTGAGCACCGCTGGTTAACCACCTCCTTTGGCCCGGTTGACCTCACCCGCCAGTTCACTAAAACTGTCTCCGGTGCATGAATTTGGCCTAAAATAGGGACAGAATTAAATTCAGTCCCCTTTCATACAAATAGCCGGAGAAGGATTGTCAGACGTGATCAAGACATACGCCGAGCCGGGCAGGGACGTGGCAATGATTACGTTTGACCTGGGCCTGCTCCCCTCAGGACAACTGCACCGTATCCCAATAACAACGGATGATACGGCAGGCAGGGCGACCCACCTGGCCTCCCTCGACCAGGCATTTACCCGTAGCGTGGGTGAAGGTTTGTTCACCCTGGCGGCCAGGAAAAGTGGCGCCGATCTGTCACCGTCAATGCAATACTGGCGCGACCTTGCCTGTAAATATCTAAGTGAACGCTGCCTGCTGGTACCAGCGGATCCGTTACAGCCTGAGCCGATCGAGCCGTTTACTGCCACCGACACCCTGCCTTTGCTGATGAGTGCGCCACCGATGCGTGGCGCTGAGTATCTTTCGGCTCAAGTACTGCAGCAGATCCGGTCCCGGTTGGATAACTGGGTGTGCGAACAGATCCAGGCGACTGGCGGGCTTGATGCGCTGCTTGCCCAGCGCGCGCCGCAGTGGCATCAGGTGGGCCGTGTTTGCTTTCATCTGGCGGAAAATATAAATGATCCCGATTTCCCCTTTGCCTTTATGGCGACCTATGCCCCTGAACTCTCAGACCAGGGACGTGTTCGCCACCAACCGCTCAGCCGTGCGCTACAGGAGTATGCGGGTGCGAAAAACAAAAAGGCGCTGATTCGCCTGCTGTCACCGGTTCAGCTTGCCGCCGAGTCCAGCCCGGTTATTAAAGACCTGGTTGACACCGGCGACATTTATCATCCTCTGGCCTGGTCACCTGGGGAGGCCTATGAGTTTCTTCAGGATGCACCACAGTACGAGCAGTGCGGCGTGGTGGTTCGCCTGCCCGACTGGTGGAAAAAACGAAACCGGCCAATTGCCAGCGTTACCATTGGTGATAACAGGAAGAGCATTTTCAATGCTGATTCACTGCTGGATTTCAAACTGCAGATTGCATTGGGTGATGAGCCACTCAGCGAGGCCGAACTGAAAGAACTGCTGGCGGCGGGCGACGGCCTCGTGTTTGTGAAGGGGCAGTGGGTGGAGGTGGATCGGGAGAAACTGAATGAAGCCCTGGCCCACTGGAAAAAGGTGGAGGCGGGGACCTCAGCTGGCGGGCTCACCTTTGCCCAGGGGATGCGGTTGCTGGCCGGTGCGCCCGCCGATCTGGGTGACGACGTCTGGGAGGAGAACAGACAGTGGTCGCTTGTGCAACCGGGCAAGTGGTTGGCTGCGCTGCTGGAAGAACTGCGCACACCGGCTCAGGTGACAGTTGCCAACCCCGGTAACGCGCTAAAAACGACCCTCCGACCCTATCAACAAGCCGGTGTGAACTGGTTGTGGTTACTCTCCCAGTTAGGTTTGGGGGCCTGTTTGGCGGACGACATGGGCCTGGGAAAAACCATGCAGGTTATTTCGCTACTGCTTATCCAGAAAAAGCAGCACTGTGACAGGCCCTCCCTGTTAGTGCTTCCTGCCTCGCTGATTGGCAACTGGAAAATAGAACTTGAGCGTTTTGCCCCCTCCTTGCGCAGCCTGTTTTTTCACGGATCCCAGCTCAACAAAAACACCATGGACGCCATATCGCTTGACCCTGCGACCTTGAATAACGTCGATGTGGTGCTGACCACCTATGGCACACTCATGCGTCAGGACTGGCTACAGGAGCAGGTGTGGCAGTTGCTGGTGCTGGATGAGGCTCAGGCGATCAAGAACCCAACGGCGAGACAGAGCAAGGCGGTTAAGCAAGTCAGTGCCAAATCCCGTATTGCACTGACCGGCACACCGGTAGAGAACCGTTTGTCGGATCTCTGGTCACTGTTCGACTTTCTTAACCCTGGCCTGCTTGGCTCAGCCCGGAGATTCAAGGGGTTTGCGAAATCACTCTCCGAGCGGGAGAGCGATCAATATGCGCCGTTGCGCAATCTGGTGAGCCCATATATCCTGCGCCGACTTAAGACCGATCGATCCATCATCAGCGACCTTCCTGAAAAGACTGAAGTGCCCGCCTATTGTGGTCTGAGCAAGGTGCAGGCGGCGCACTATCAGCAGGCCGTCGAGCAGATGGCGACAGCCATTGATAACCTTGACGGCATACAGCGCCGTGGTCTGGTACTCTCCTACTTGCTACGCTTCAAACAGATCTGTAATCACCCATCACAACTGCTGGGAGATGATGAGTACGATCCAAAAAAGAGCGGCAAGTTTCTGCGTCTGGCTGAACTGTGCGAGGAGATTGCATCACGCCAGGAGAAGGTGCTGGTGTTTACCCAATTCCGTGAAATGACCACCCCTTTAACAAACTTTCTGGCACAGCAGTTTGGTCAGCCTGGCCTGGTGCTGCATGGCGGCACGGCCGTTAAGCAAAGACAAAAACTGGTTGAGCGGTTCCAGCAAGAAGAGGGGCCGCCCTTCTTTATTCTATCGCTCAAGGCGGGAGGAACCGGCCTGAACCTGACCCAGGCGTCCCACGTTATCCATTTTGATCGCTGGTGGAACCCGGCTGTGGAAAACCAGGCCACTGACCGCGCCTTTCGCATCGGTCAGAAAAAAAACGTACTTGTTCACAAATTTATATGCCAGGGAACGGTGGAAGGGAAGATAGACGCCTTGATTAATGAGAAAATGGCGCTCGCTGATGACCTGCTGAGCGGTGGCGCCGACACCCTGCTGACCGAGATGGATGATGAGACGCTGCTCAACCTGGTATCACTCGATATTGAGAAGACGCAAGTCTGATGAATCTGAATCTAACAGGAGACACACATGAGTTATGACGGTTGGGCTCCCTATGTGCCGGCAGCACAACGGCGTGCCAATGCAGCCAGGGAGATTCAGAAATTAAGAAAAAAAGGGACAAAAATTGAACCCATTGAGGTTCGGGGAAGGAAGATAGCCCGTACTTTCTGGGGCCAGGCCTGGTGCAATCACCTGGAGAAATTCAGTGATTATGCGAATCGTCTACCTCGGGGGCGAACCTATGTGCGCAACGGTTCGGTTTGTCATCTGGCGATCTCAAAGGGTAAAGTTGAGGCCATCGTCAGCGGATCAGAACTCTATGACATCAAAATTAATATCACGCCACTCTCCGCAAACAAGTGGAAAAACGTGCGTAAGCAGTGTGCCGGACAAATCGGCTCCATGCTGGAATTATTGCGAGGACGTTTCTCCGATAATGTCATGCAGATAGTGACCGATCAGGATAGTGGGCTGTTCCCCAAACCCAGAGAGATAAAGCTCGCCTGTGACTGCCCGGACTGGGCAGAGATGTGCAAACATATTGCCGCCGTCCTGTACGGTGTTGGGGCCAGGCTGGATCAGCAACCGGAACTGCTTTTTCTGCTGCGCAATGTGGATCATGAAGAGCTGATTACCACCGAACTGGATATACAGTCAGCCACAGTCGGAACAGGAAAACGACGTCGGCTGGCAAGGGCGGATCTTGCCGATGTTTTTGGCGTGGACATGGCAGAGCCGGTAAAATCCAGGCGCCAAAAAAAGGTCGTCAGCAAAAAAGCGGCAGTTGGCAAAAAAACGCCCAGGAAAAAGAAATCATTTACACCAACAGCGGCGGCTGTCACCAGACTGCGCAAGCGATTCAGGATGAACACATCACAGTTTGCGCGGTTAGTTGGTGTCAGCCCGCCTACCGTAAGTAACTGGGAAAACAGCAGCGGCGAACTCAATCTGCGCCAACGCACCCTGGATGCGCTTGCCCTGGTGGCTGAACTTACGCCGGCGCAGGCCGTGAGAGAACTGAAGTACAACCGGTAGGAATTGCAGGATTTTAATGTGCTAGCAGGTTAATGTTTCCCAGAAAAGAAAGCGTGGACTTAAATGAAGATACTTTTTATTCTGTCAATACACGGGTTGCAGACGGCTTGGGAGTATAGTCAGACCAGCATCCAGGTCATATTCAATCAGGATCAAACATGAATATTCTCTTTGTCTTCTCAGATCAGCAACGATATACAGCACTCGGAGCCAACGGTAACAAGGTGGTGAAGACACCCAACCTGGATAATATGGCAGCCGGTGGAATGGTGTGTGACAACATGTTCTCAAACCATCCTCTGTGCTCACCGTTTAGAGCCATTCTGCTGACCGGGCGATATGGCTGGCAGAATGGTGTCATCTGCAATGAGTATGAACCCTTCAGGGACATTCCCACCCTGCCAGCCGTACTGAAAAGTGCCGGCTATCACACGGGACACATCGGCATATGGCATCTCGGCATACCCCCTTATACCGAGGAAAACCGTTACGGAAATGATTATCTGGCAGTGGTTCGCGGCGTGGGCGGCAACTATTTTGACCAGTTCTATTACGAGAATGAATCGGGGCCAACACGTCACCAAGGATGGTGCCCTACAGTCGAAACTGATCTGGCCATCCGCTTTTTGAGTGACCATCAGGACAAACAGCCAGATGATCCTTTCGCCCTGTTTGTTTCCTGGCGGCCACCGCACTGGACCTACACCAATTATCCGGATGAGTATGGGATCTATGACCCGGCAGATGTTGATCTGCCCGGCAATGTACCTCTCCAGATGGCGGACTTCGCCCGGCGCGAGATCGCTGACTATTATGGTTGTTGCACCGGTCTTGATGCAGAAATGGGCCGGCTTCTGTCAACACTTGAAGAACTTGACCTCGCCGATGATACTATCGTCTGTTATTCCTCGGATCATGGTGACCATCTCTCCAGCCACGGCTATGGCAAACCCGGTGATATGTGGTTGCACTACTCCATGCGGGGATCCAAAGCAACGCCCTACGATGAATCGGCGCATATTCCCTTTCTGATTCGCTGGCCGGGAGGTACACCTCCCGGATCACGCAGCAGTGAATTCATGGGTGCAATTGATATTGTTCCGAGCCTGATCAGCGCCTGCGGCGTATCTGCTCCGGAAGGATTTCAGGGCAGAGACCTGACCGCTGCCTGGCGTGGGGAGTCATCTGTGGCGCCCGAACACACTCCAGGAGGGAAAGAGTCCGTTTATCTCATGAACATGGGTAATGGCTGGCCTAATCGAACACACTGGATGGGTCGCTGGCGTGGTGTCCGTACCGAAAGATATACCTATGCCCGCTGGTTTGATAACGAACGAGACCCCTGGCTGTTTGACCGGAAGGAGGATCCACTGGAGATGAGAAACATCATCAACTCAGCGCAGGCCAGACCCGCTGTGGAAGAGATGGAAGCACGTATGCATCGCTGGATGGAAGCGACCCATGATCCCTTCGAAACCGGTAAACGTGGGCCAAGAGGTTTTCTTGAAGTTGGCCAGAAGTGGGCTAATCCTGAACTGTATAAGAATTGGGGAACTTCCTGACACCACACCAGAGACATCTGCTCAATTCAGGCAGATCACCCGGGCAGGTTTGAGCGGTCCTTTGGACGGTAGATCTTCAACCCTTCTGATGGCATTGAATCCAGCGCGGCCTGCAGTTTCTTCCGGGCCGGGCCATCGCCATCCAAAACCGGATTCTTCTCAAGCACATCGTTGCTGATATCGAAGAGCCGCCCATCGCTGTAGAGTTTCCATCGCTGATCTCGGGCAAATATCGTTGGGTTTGGCTCCGGACCCGCCATCGCTTCAAGATAAGAATAGATCCACTCCCGGGGGTTTCCTTTCTTCCCACGGAGTTGCGGAGCGAAACTGACGCCGTCGAGCACCTCGCCTTTCGGCAATGCTGCACCCGTCATGGCAGCCATCGTAGGCATCATGTCACTGAAATCGACCAGGTCATCGGTGACTTTACCCCGAGGGACCGTACCAGGCATGTTGGCAACCAGGGCAACTCGCGTTCCCGCGTCAGTGGTCTTGCCTTTGCCCCCGTCGATCATCCTGCCGTTCAATTCAGACACGATGCCACCCTTTTTCCCCCCGGGCGACCCGTTATCGCTGGTAAACAGGATGAGCGTGTTATCCCGTACGCCTGCCTCATCAAGCTGGTCGGCGATACGGCCGACCAGCTTGTCCGTGTAAGCCACCATGTCTTCAAAGTTCTGTTGATTTGCCGTGGACGACCGGTCAGCGCTGTCCGGTGTCGTAACGAAGGGGCTGTGCGTAAGCATCATCGGATAATAGACGAAAAAGGGCTTCTCCCTGCTTCTGTCGATAAAGTCACAGATGTAGTCAGTACAGATTGCGGGACCAAATGCGTTTTCATCGGGAAAGGCTGTTGTCTGACCATTGATCCTGAATTCAGGCTTCCAATAGCGGCTGGGTTTGGATTCCACCTGCCACATACAGTGTTCATCAAAGCCTGCATTCTCGGGTAACACGCCTTTTCCCTTTAACTCAGGCGCGAAAGTTCCGCGACCGTATAACTGCCACTTGCCTGCAACGCAGGTGGCATAACCGGCGTCTTTCATCATGTGTCCGATAGTCTTCTCTTTCGGGTCCATAATGTCCCAGTAGATATAGTTACGAACATTGGATTTTCCGGTCATGATCTTGACGCGGCTGGGGCAGCAGATCGGCTGCGAATAACAATGGTTGAAAAGCATTCCCGTCTCTGCCAGGCGGTCAATGTTGGGAGTGTGATACTGTTTCGACCCGTAACAGCCGAACACCTCGTAACCTGTATCATCTGACATGATGAGGACAACGTTGGTACGTTTGCCATCCATGGCATGACTCAGTGCTGCGGGCAGCAAGGCAGTTGCTCCAACGCCCTTCAAGAATTCACGTCTTTTCACAGTTTCACCTCTTTTTGGAGATTCCCAATGTTAGACATTGCAACAGCGTATCGATGCTCACCGACTGAGTCAATGTCCTGAATCATGGATGTTCCAACATCCAAAAGTGACCATCAGGTTGCAGTGCGTTGAAGCACATTGCAGGTGGAACTTTCCATTGAATTCACTGTTGTGCAGACTTTGGTTACACTTACCTACATGAATGACACCGGTTTACGTACCAAAGGGCAGCAGGACCTTCACGACCGCTTTGAACATATTCGCTGGTTGAAGGACAAATCTGTCACCCAGGAGTTATGCGAATTCATTCAGACCTATTTTGAAAAGTACAAAGAACAGCTTGCTGACGTTACAGTGATGAACTCTGTGACTAAGGTCAAAAGCGGGTGAACTGATGCCGAGTGCCAACCAGACACCCGAACAGATCGCGCGGGATGTGATCGACGAGATGCTGTCGCAAGCAGGTTGGGTGGTTCAGAACAATAATCAGATCAATTTCAATGCTGGCCTCGGGATCGCTGTGCGTGAGTTTCAGACCGATGCTGGCTTCGCCGACTATGTTCTCTTCATCGACAACAAACCCGTCGGCGTGGTTGAAGCCAAGCCGGAGGACTGGGGTCAAAAGATTACAACAGTAGAGGAGCAATCCGGGCGTTACGCTGCTTCCCAACTCAAGTGGGTGAAAAATAAGGAACCCCTGCTATTCGTTTGAACACCTGCCCACGGTTTTGACCTTGTCAAGTCGCCACTATAACAATTTTTGTTTCTTCTCCTGCACGGCGGTCAGCCATCCAGGCGCCACCATTACCGCGATCACCGTCCAGTTGTCTTCCGGGAAGACCGGCGTGGATGAGCGTCTGCGACACGTGCCGGTTCGTTGCATCCCCCTCCTTCGGCATTGTGCCTATTGCCATACATAATGATTCGTCCGTCTTCTATTAATAAGTGACGCGTTACTCGCTACAATAATAAGTAACTCAATAGGCAACACATCTGCGTGATTTTCCTTATGTCGGCGGGATTCTTGACGTCATTGCGGTCTCCTATGAACGTGAGGCCAGTATGCAGGATTTGGAATCGAAGGTCACGAAGAGGCTTCGAAGGTAGGAACCCCAACCTTGGCAAGGTTGTCCTGATATCGTCGACAATGGGTTTTAAAGGGTATGTCGCGACCAGGGCTTGTTCGCCGACTAATTTGGCAACGCCTGATAGCTGACGTGGCCCTTGCACCGCAAATGGCGTTGAGATTATCTAAAGTATAAAGCCGATCTGCGGAGAGTTGGCTCGCCATGCAAGATTATTTCAATATTTGGAAGGCGCGCAAAGTTGTTGATTTACTCAGCGCAAAGAATAAGTAAATATATAAGTTGACTTAAAATTATTATAAGTATATAAATATGTTTACTACTATATTTTGAAAGTAAATATAAGCATTGACCATGAGCATAGAAAAAATTGTCGCTAAACAGTACAGAGATAAAGTAAACCAGGTGGTTAAGCAGTTTGGTGGCTTTCCCATGCTGCCACCGGAAGGGTGGATTCGTACTGCTCGGAAAGCACTCGGTATGTCTGGACCGCAGCTTGCCAAAAGGCTGGGGGTTACCAAGGCAAGAATCTCAAAAGCAGAATTTGATGAGCTTTCTGGGAGTGTCACCTTAAAAAGTATGCAGGCCATGGCTGAAGCCATGGGATGTCGGTTTGTATATGCGGTTTTTCCCGCGCAGGAAGTCGAAAAAGTAATCAAAAAACGAGCGTTAGAAAAGGCACGGGCTCAAGTCAAGGCAGCTTCGACCCATATGGCGCTGGAGGCGCAATCATTGAGTGATGAGCAGCTTGCATTTGAGGTGAAACGTATCGCAACGGATATCGTTGAGAAGATGCCGTCCGATTTGTGGAGTGGTGAATAAGCATGGACATGGATTACCTTGACGGCGCAACGCCCCTTGATCCTGACGAGATGGAGGGCTTGCGTTTTAAGCATATATCCACGAGAGGCGAACTCGACCAACTGGAGCAGGCTGGTATTACCGAAGGAATGAAGTGGTTAGACAAACAAAAGAACCCTGATGTTTTAACAGAGGGATTTGTTTGTGACCTCCACAAACGGCTATTTGGTGATGTGTGGAAGTGGGCAGGGAGCTTTCGTAAAACGGAAAAGAATATCGGTATCGATCCTTATAGAATAGCGGCACAATTGCGTCAGCTATTGGATGATGTGAGTTATTGGGTTAAGAATGACACATATCCACCCAGGGAATTGGCTGCGAGGTTTCATCATAAATTGGTATATATTCACCCTTTCCAGAATGGGAATGGCAGGCATGCACGGATCATGGCGGATGCAGTGTTGATCAGGTTGTTGGATGAGCCTGCTATAGACTGGGCAGGTGGCTACAAATTGGAAAGGATGAATGAACGCCGTGATAAATATATTGCTGCGCTTCGAGCTGCCGATGGACATGATTACAGCGAATTGCTGAAATTTGTTGGTGCTCGCAGGTAATGCATCCAAACTGGTCAGCATCAAGAAGCCGCTGATCAGCGGTCATATCACGACTCTGCGCCAAGTACTCGTCGCTGAAATGCTGGACGGGTCTCATGCAAGTCTCTCCAGGGCTTTTATGTCCTCGATATCCTGAGGTCGCCCGCTTGCGCGCTTCATCTCGATGAGATCCTTAACCGCAATCATGGCCTGATGGGCACTGACGACAGTACTTTGATGCATCCAGTACTATGATAAAATAAATCAGCTGGATAGAGGAGGATTAGATGGCCTCCCGGGTAGAAACTGGAACAGAAGAACTTCTGTGTGAAGTGAATGACCGGGTGGCGCAAGTCACCCTGAATAAGCCCCATAAGAAAAATGCCCTGGGTGACTCCTGACACCGGCGTTACGAGCCATATTACCGGTTCTTGAGGTGCGTAAAGATGTAGGCGCCGTGGTCAGGCAATCTTATCAGACGAACTGCGGGAGAATTCCATGCAGTATCTCTTGGGAAACACCTCCTCATTTAAAAGGGATACCAACCCTTTAATCCTGAATCTTCCAGAGGAAACTCTGTTCGCATGGTGCCATGCCCACCCCGCTAAGGCACCGGCCTTTGTCGCAAAGATCGTGCCCGTTCTCGCGTCCCAACGAGGCGATTCCCCCAAGCCATCGTTTCATCAAACCATGATACGGCTACTTGATGAGTTCGGCGATTGTAGTGATGTTCAAGAAGCAGTCATCAGCAACATGCATTCAGTTGGTTGGTGGAGATCATCGGCGACTTACCTTGGTCACTACGAAGAACCTCTAACAGACCTGCTTGAGCACCCAAAACTGCGTCACTGGGCCAAGAAAACATTGCGCCAACTCCGAAGCATGATCAGAGAATCCAGTGACCGGGACCAGGAGCGAGAGGCTCAGAGGGAAGTCAGGCCTAATATTATGTGAAATGAGATACCTTATAGAGCGCGGTAGATGTGATTTCTTTATAGGAATAGGATGTCCTTCCAATCGAGCTACACTGCTGAAAATCTATGCCAAAATCAGCCTCTTAGAAGCCGCGGTCATGTATGCAGGCTACGTCCTCTTCCCCCAAAATTTAACACGAGGCACCTGTCTCATAAAACCAGAGTAGTTCTGGCGCTATCTGCCAGTTTATAAGCGTAATCGAGGTCCACTTTCCAACCCACGCTACGGTTGCCAGTTACTACCACTAGGTATCAAACAGACCCGATTCCGTGGTGAACTTTCTTCCGATACTCTGCAATTTCTTCCGCTGGTTATCGTTTAGGGTTAGATGGGTGCATTCTGTCGTGATCAATTCAAGCATTTCCTTCAGTTTGAAGGCTGGTTCGGGTAGCTCGTCAATGTCTTTCAACGCCAGTCCGAGTAGTTTGTCCATTGTGATCTTGTTCATGTAAACGGCAAGATCCTCGAATGGATAGAGTTCGTTGTTATCCAGGGATCCGAACAAGACCACATCAACGCCGGTGCGGTCGCGGGTTATATGCAGCTTGATGTTTCGCCCCTTATTACAGGCGACAACCGCGAAGTCGGCAACTTCCACAAGCCACTCGTAATCAAGCATTTGGCGAACATCGTTGCGCAGTTTCTGCACGAGTTCCAGTTGGTCATTGGGATAATTCGGTTCGGACATGACTGCCTCTGGCTGGATATCAGGGAACCCACACATTCTTCGCTGCGGAAGTTAAGGACACCCCGCATGATCGAAGATAACGCAGTTCTTGGAAAAACCAGGAACCCGGTCGCGCCAACCGAGGATCCGATGAGAAAACAAACCGATCGTTAGCGGCGTTCATAAGTGCCAGGAAGTAGCAGTTGGCATTCCACTGAAATGCTCTCCCACCTTGCACATAAAGCGCTTGCCAAGCCGCAGGAAAAATATCGAAACGCCGTGCGCCTAAATCGTCGGATAGTGCGATGTAGCCCGGGTAGTTGCCAAGAACTGTCGTTCCCACCTTACTCCCTCGTTTAGCATCCTTGACGGGTTATCCCGACTGTCTTCCGAGCTTAGCTTGTATACCTCGGTGGTGTCAATTTTTGTCAACGCAAAGTAACAACATCACCTTTTCTCCGGTTTTAGGTGGCAGGATTCAAATGGAATATGTGGCAGACTTCAGCGGTATACCCAATGAGTTGAAGCAGTTTGTTGATGACAGATCAATGTCTTAATTATTGCTGATCACTGTCTTGACATTGGGGTCCACATTATTCATGGAAAAGAGACAGCCAGTGTTTCATGAATAGCTCTGACCCCAGAACTATTCTGTGGGACGCATCTCCGCATTCCATGCATTCCAAAGTGAAAGGAGTTCAGTCACCTTTTCCGGTTCGCTGCTTGCAAGGTCATTTGTTTCAGCAATGTCCATTCTCAGGTTATAAAGCCTGTGCGGTGTTGTTTGCTCACGTGAATCAGAACGCAGCATTTCTCCTTCATCAATCTTGCTGGTGTAACTGACCAGTTTCCAGTCGCCCTGGCGAACCACCATCTGACCAAACGAGCGCCAATACAAAGCATCGTGAGGACTCCGGGAATTTTCTTTTCGCAGGTGAGGCAACAGATTGACCCCGTCGAGTTGCCATTCCGGGGCAGGGTCAATCCCTGCCGCTGCCATTGCAGTCGGCAGGATGTCGAGCTGTATGGCAGTCTGATGATATTCCTCACCGTACGGAAGGTTTCCTGGCCACGACACGACAAATGGTACACGGATACCCGCTTCCAGGGTGGTTCCCTTGGAGCCGCGGAGCGGCGTGTTGCTTGACGCGTTGTAGGCATACCTATGAACAGTAGGCCCTCCATTATCGCTGTTGAAGAAAACCAGTGTGTCTTGCTCAAGGTTTGATTGTCGCAGTTGACTCATGACGCGGCTTACTGCTTCGTCCATAGCCAACGTCATAGCGGCATAGATGCGCCGCATCGGATCGGCAATACTGCCGAATTTCTCCAGCCGATCGTCGGTTGCATGCATCGGTGTATGTACGGCGTTGAACGAGAGCAAAAGAAAAAACGGATCCTTCTCGTGCCGTTCGATGAACGATACTGCTTCACGTGCAAAAGCATCCGTTAGATATTCTTCCTCTGCCACGCGCTCGGCGCCGCGAAAAATTTGCCCATCCAGGGTGGTGCGACCTTCTTCTATTGCTCTAAAATCTTCGCCCAAGCCATTCCGGTCCGGAAAAATGATGATGGGTAGACCTGGCTGGAAGCTGTGTCCACCCCTCAAGAATCCGAAGAATTCATCAAATCCCCTTTCGAACGGATGGAACTCGGGCGCTATACCCAGGTGCCATTTTCCTACCAGCCCTGTGACATAACCGGCTGCGCTCAATCGATCTGCCAGTGTGGTCTCGGCAAGCGAAAGGCAACGGGAAGCATGCCACTGCTACCAGCGCTGGAGACGTGGGTCAGCAAAGGGATTGTACCCGGCACACTTACCGCAACAGATATCAATAAAAATTCGCAGGGGCGCACTCGACCCATGTGTCAGTACCCGACCTGGACGCGTCATGACATATCACGACGCAAGCGCGGCATGTTCGATATGTTTGTCGCGCGGGATCTGGATAACGACGGCGATATGGACTTCGTCAGCACTCGTGGTAACAGCTATCCCTACGATGGTGTGTTCTGGCTGGAACAGGTACGTTCAAAGACGGCGCGACAGGTATTTACCCGGGCGCGACGTGAAGACAGCGAAGAGATGCCGTTACCGTAGTGGAGGCGCCACAGTGTGCATTCAGGTAGTGCCACTATGTAATCGCACCGCTTGCATAGGCCTCTGCAACCTCTTCATCGGTTAAACCCATCACCCGGGAAAGTACTTCGAAACTCTGTTCGCCGATGCAGGGTGCGGGACCGCGTGGTCCGTTGTCATAGGTCGATATCTTGTATTGATGCCCGGCATAGGGGACGCTGCCCATTTCTGTATGGTCAAAATACCGGTAAAACTCGCGGTGTTTGTACTGCGCATCTTCCAGCAGATTACCGCTGTTCTGTACCGCACCTGCCGGAATCCCGGCGGACTGTAGTATTGCCATGACGTCAAATTTGCCACGTTCTTTCGTCCAGCGTGTGATGGCCTCATCAATGAGGTCGTGTTGCTGATGTCGCTCAGAATGGGAGGCGTACGACGGATCACTGGCCCAGTCAGGCTCACCGATGACGTTGCACAGTGATTGCCATTGGTCGTCGGTATCGATTCCAATCGCGCACCACTCGTTTTCTCCGCTACATTGATAGACACCCTGCGGAGCGCAGAAGCGATTTCGATTACCCATGCGCGTGGCGGCATGGCCATTGACTTGCAGATCAAGCAATTCGGGCGCCAGGAAATGCAGGGCTGTTTCTAACTGGGCGACATCAATGTAACCACCTTCACCCGTGCGTCGTCGGTGGTCCAGCGCCGACGCGAGGAGCGTTGATAAAAATCGAGGTGCAATGGTATCTGTATAGGCGATCCAGGGGGCTGCCGGGGGGAGATCCGGCCACCCCGAGACCTCATAAAAACCGGCAATCGATGCGGCATGGTATCCGTATCCAGCCAGACTCGAGGCGGGCCCGGTCTGGCCCATCAGGCAGGTGCTGATCATGATCAGGCCTGGATTGAGCTTTCTCAGGTCTTCGTAGCCCAGCCCCATCCGGGTGATTGCGCCCGGCGCAAAACTCTCGATCATCACATCGCTGTTAGTCACTAGTCTGCGCGCAAGTTCCATGCCGGCGTCGGTTTTCATATCGAGCGTCAGGCTGCTTTTGGATGTATTGAAGTCCCCAAAAAATTGCGATCGATTCCAGCCAGGTTCGTTGTCTTTAAATGGCAAACCGCCGCGCAGAACATCGGGACGGCCTTCTGATTCCACTCGAGTGACTGTTGCGCCGTGATCGGCGAGGTATTTGGCTGAAATTGGCCCGACGCCTACCCAGGAAAAATCTGCGACCCTGATGCCCTCGAATGGCAGGGCATCGCTGATTTCATCGATCGGAGCGCGGATTCGTGCCCGCCTGAGTTCCTGTCTAATTTCTTCACCGTGTTCATCGAGCCCTGGCGCCCCGCGTCGTATGGTTAGTTCGAATGCGGAAGGTTTTGCCCATAATCCGGGTGCACTAACTTCCCCTCCGTCAGGCAGAGTTATACTTCGCCAGTAGTCACGCACCTTCAAGTGCGTTAGCGCAAGCAGTTCAGCCAGTGTGTTGACCGGCGCCAGTGTACAACCGTGGCCGAGGCCATATTCAAAAAGTTCGTGTTTGCCGTGCCTGGCAAAAAAAGCGCGGCAGATGTCGGTCCCTTCCTTCAGGTAGCGGGATGCGATTTCAGGATCGAGCGATTCTTCCGCATAGATCTCCCAGTCCCGGTCTCGCCAGGTCTCGTCGACAATGCCATCTTCGATCATCCCTTCGGTACAACCTTGCAAAACGGCGCCGCGCGGTATGGCGACAACATGACCATCGGTGGTTGGATGAACCAGTTCAACGATACCGGCGGCCTGTCCCAGTGAAGAGCTCCTCCTCTCAAATTCAAACCCCTGGATCGCTTTCGCCCCCATGCCATTCAGCATAGTCCAGGTCATTGCACACTGCGCAGACAGGTCAACAAATTGCGCCTTGCCTGTGGTTTGCATTCGACGATGCGCCACGAGTGCAGCCGCGGCGGCTTCCACACCCGCATGCCGCCAGACCTGCGGGACACTGAGTTTGATCGGTGGTCGCTCGGCTTGACCCTGCAGGGCAACGGGGCCTGCCATCGAAACAATGGTCAGGTCATTGCTGACGAGATCAGCATGGGGACCATCATTGCCAAAAGCCGTCAGGCGCACATGAACAATGCGGTTGTTGATGGTCTGAGCATCTTTGACATCAATGTCATAGGTAGATGCAAGTGTACGATCTGACTCGAAAATATAGTCCGCGCGTTCGATCAGTTTCGTTAATGTTGTGCAGTCATCGGCGTCAGTCGGATCAAGGACGATCGATCGCTTATTGCGATTGAATGCCAGGAATTGCAGGCTCTGAAGGTCTTCCCGGTCAGTGTCCATGAAGGGCGGACAGCGACGGGCATCGCTGCCGCCAGGTGTTTCCACTCTGATGACGTCTGCGCCCAAATCCCCAAGGACCATCGGTCCAATTTCCCCGCGGCTATCTGTGAAATCCAGAATGAGGTAGGGCTCGAGTAGTTTTGTTGTCATGCACCCAGGTCCAGCGTTATTAGCGTTGAGGATAGTAATAATAAACCACATATTCATTCAGGCTGCCATATACACGTCTGTCCCGCTCTCGTACCTTTTGCCTCAGCAAGCACGAAGCACTCACCGCCAATGCGTGCAGGCGTCAGAAAAGTTGTGTCCAGATACCCGGTCTCCGCATCCCGGTAGAGATACCCAACTCGCTCCAGATATCGTGATACCCGTTTCGCAATAGTATGTGTAATCCTGTCGAGATACTCTCCGTGCGAGCAGGATGAATTTGAATCACTCAATAGTTCAGATCAGGACGCGGTGTGATCGCTCCTGGATGCACGCGTCGCCACGATCTGCGAAGGACACGTCGTGTCGGAATTCCTGACCGCAGATCGCGACTTCAGTAGATTCGGACGTCTGTCTATCCAAAATCCACTGCTGGACTAGTGCCGGTTCCACGGCGTAGACAGGCGCCGCTCCTTTTCTCAACGCCGGTTATCGCCTTGGCTCATGTTGCTTCATTTCGGCTTCAACTTGAATGTAAATTCAACTTTTGCTCTCAAGGTCTACCAGGATTGATGGAAAACAAGCAAAATACTCGTGGGAATATCCGCAAATCGACAATGAAGACTACCGAGCCCGTCAAATACATAGAAAAGACTCGCAGCTATTACGAGGCACAAGGCTTTGAAATTCCTTATCAGTGGACGCGTCATTCTGAAACACCGATCACGCCACTGAAGAAAGCGCTGAAAGATTCGACAGTAGCACTCATTACTACTGCTGCGACATATCCTCGCACTGACGAGGACATTCGATTCGTTGATTCTGTCACCGTCGATCCTTTACCTGTGAAGTTGTATGCGGATGATCTATCGTGGGACAAAAAGGCAACACATCTTGACGATATTGGATCTTATCTTCCTCTTGCAATGCTCAAACAGGCTTGTGATCGCGGGCGTATCGTTGCGGTTGCCGATCGATTTCATTGTGTGCCGACTGAATACAGTCAACGTCAAACCATAGAGCACGATGCTCCAGAGATCCTACATCGGTGCAGAGAAGATGGAGCTGACATTGCGTTGCTGGTTCCGTTGTGACCAGTTTGTCACCAAACCGTGAGTTTGGTAGCACGACACCTGGAATCAAACGGGATGCCTACCGTAATTGTTGGATCGGCACTGGATATCGTGGAGGCATGTGGTGTACCAAGAATGCTATTTGTTGATTTTCCTCTCGGTAATCCATGTGGAAAACCATTTGATCAAGACATGCAAAAGGCAATCGTCGAACAGGCCTTGAGTATATTTGAATTGGCAATTGAACCCAATACGATCGTTGACTCGCCTTTTACCTGGGGAACACACGAATGGCGAGATCAATATATGCACATTTCTGAATCGGACAGGGAACAACTAAGGCTCGCGGGTGAAGAACGACGCCGGGAACGAGAGCGGAGACGGGTGGATGGCCGAGTGAGATCGTGATACCTGCTGTAACACGGCAAAATAAAAGCACCAAAACACCAATATCCCAGTCAACATTTGCTGTCCGACAAGAACTACCGGTATTTTCGACAGAGACCCTTTGCGTGGCGTGCTTTACCACCCGGAATTCGTCACGGCGAACAAACCGTCTTAGTGCCTATTTCCCTGCTGGTTTCGGTGTGTGCTGATGCACCACGTTGTCTGCCAGCAGAGCGTCGATCTCTTCGCCCGACAGCCCGGCTTCGCTCAGGATTTCTGTCGTGTGTTTTCCCAGGGGTGGAGACGCTCCATAAGTCGCAAGCGCTGTCTCGCTGAACTTTACCGGCGGTGCGACCACGGTCATACCTCCCAGGTCCTCATGTTCCAGTCGCACCAGGTACTCGTTTTCCCAGGACTGTTCATCATCCAGCACCTGGTCACGAAACTGTACTGCCGCGGCCGGCAGCTTGGCCTCGCTAAATACGGTCAACCAGTGACTGGTGGTCTTGTTAGCTATTATTTCTGCACAATGCCCTCGCATGCGGGCGGTGTAATCCAGAATGTCCGGTGGCAGATAGTCAGGATCGTCGATCGAGGGATCATCAATGCCCAGTAATGCTGCGGTTCGAACGCGAAGTCCGCGACTACCCGCGGCAATGGCGAGGTAACCATCGCTGGTGGTATAAAACCCGTAGTAGGGTGATTTAATCGGCGGTTTCACGCGATCGCGATGGTCGAGAATATCCTGCAGCGACTGCCCACCATTGAACGCATCTTTCAGGTAGTCGACAAATTCGTGGCGCCAACTATCAACCATGTCGACGTGATTGATGGCATTGTTCTGAATCACCAAAGCCGCTTGCAACAGCGAAACATCTAGCCGTTGACCGACGCCGATTTTTTCGCGGTGATATAACGCGGTGGCGATACCCCAGGCCATCAGCATTGCTGCGGAGTAGTCGATGATGGGGTCACCGATTTCCACCGGTCCCTTTTTCGTCATTTCCGCGAGCCCGGTATGACCCTGCAACAACAGATCCATTCCAACCTTGCCCGCAAGGGGTCCCTTTTTACCGAAGGCGGTATTTTCTGCGTAGACGATCCCAGGATTGTTCGATGCCACCGTTGCGTAATCCAAACCGAGCTTTTCAGCTGAACCGGGCCGAAAGTTGCTGATCACGACGTCAGCAGTTTGCACCAGGTTCTGAACCGCGGCGAAGACTCGCACATCCGACAGGTTGAGAGCGATGCTGCGTTTTCCTCTGTTTTTGTTCAGGAACTGTCGCGCCTCGGTAGGCCCAAGGCGGGTACCGTTGCGCCTGGCGTCGTCGCCGTGCAATGGCTCTATCTTGATAACATCTGCACCACCATCGGAGAAAAGTTGACCGCAATATGGCGCAGCGATGAAGCGCCCGAACTCTATGACCTTGAGTCCTGCGTAGGGTCCGGGCATTATGGCTCCCTGGGTAGAATATATGCAGGTATGTTATCAGGTAATGCGATGTGCCGTTAAGGCCATACCTCCTCAACAAATCGTTCAAGAATATCAGACTGCTGAGCATAAATGGCGCCACGCATTATCTGCAGAGTATTCACGGGAAAGAAGGGGTTCATGTTGAATTGGGTAATATTGTGTTTCTGCAGGAAGCGCCGGGTTTCAATACCGGTGTATTCGCCTTTGTTTTTGATGCCCTGCAAAGAGACTGATGGTGGCGACAGTCACTCTGACCCCAGCACATCTCCGCATTCCATGCATTCCAGAGTGAAAGGAGTTCAGTTACCTTATCTGGTTCGCTGCTTGCAAGGTCTTTTGTTTCAGCAATATCCATACCCAGGTTATAGAGCCTGTGCAGTGTTGTCTGCTCTCTTGAATCAGAACGCAGGAATTCTCCTTCATCAATCTTGCTGGTGTAAGCTAACCAGTTTCCAGTCGCCCTGGCGAACCGCCATCTGACCCCAAAACGCCTGAGATCAGGTAAATTCGTAATCATTGGGGTCAGCGGATTTTGACTGTTCCCAGAATTCCCACAAGGTGTACGGCCAATTCTGCGTCACACGACCCGATGCATTTTTATACCAGCTGTTAACGTTCTCCGATCCCCAGGCCATGGCGAGATTTGCCGCATCAATACGTTCGTTGTAGGCATCGTGCACCGCTTGTCTGGGTTCCATCGTCTTATGTTGGCCGGCCAGAAGAACGGCAATGCAGCCAAGGATATAGCGCATCTCGCATTCGGAAAAAAATATGATGCTGCCATTCACCACGATGTTGGTATTGGGACCATACATTATAAAAAAGTTCGGGTACATTGGAACGGTTACGCCGCGATACGCCCTTGGATCATCCTCCCAGTGAGATCTGAGGTCGACACCACCCCGGCCGGCAATCTCCATGGGCCAGAGGAACTTTGTGGTATGAAAACCGGTCCCGAAGATCAATACATCGGCTTCTACGGTCTGCCCACTCTCCGTTTCGACGCCGTGCTCAGTCACTCTTTTTACAGGGTCTGTAATGATGTTGACGTTGTCCCGTTTAAGCGCGTTAAACCAGGCGCCATTGTCAATCAGCAAGCGTTTAGCCGCCGGGGGATAGTCCGGTATCACCTTGGCAAACAGTTCCGGATCTGCACCGACAATACTCTTTGCGTTTGCCTGCAGTAACTGCCTGATGATGTCATTCTCTTCCGAGACGGCTCTCGAATCATTCCAGGCCGGGTCACGTTTCGCAGCTTTCATCATGCCCTCAGATGTGTGCCAGAATACAAAAAAGCGATACCAGTGAGCGTAATAGGGCAGATTTTTGAGCAGCCAGTGTTTACCCTCCGGAATGTACGCTTGATATTCCGCCCTCGGAAAGACCCAGGGAGGGGTACGCTGAAAGACATTGACCTCCGCTGCATCGGAAGCAATGTGGGGTACAAACTGGAAAGCACTGGCGCCGGTTCCTACAACAACAATCTTCTTCCCCGTCAAATTGTGATCGTGTTCCCAGCATGCCGAGTGGAAAACAGGCCCGGCAAAAGTCGACAGGCCTGCTATATCTGGAATCATGGGTCTGTTGAGCTGGCCGACCGCGGCGATCACGGCATTTACTACCAGAACCTCGCGCCCGTCTGGCGTTTCAATGGTGACTTCCCACAGAGCAGTATCCTCATTGAATCGAGCACGTTTCACTTCCGAATTAAAACGGATGCTGTCCATGATCCCGTTATCTTTCGCCACTTGCCTGAAATAATTCAATAACACGGGCTGCTCTGAGAAATATTGCGGCCAATCCTTTGGCGCAAACGAATAGCTGTAAGCATGATTGGGGCTATCCACCCGGCAACCGGGGTAGGTATTTTCAAACCAGGTACCGCCCACCTCGGGATTTTTTTCTACCACCGTGTAAGCAAACCCGGCCTCTTTCAGTTTGATGGCTGCGAGGATGCCAGACATGCCGGCGCCGATCACCAGTACAGAAAAGTTCTCTCGCTGTGATGCCTCCACAAGCTCGAGGGCAGGTTGTGAAAACGCCGATTCTCCCTGCAATGACAATTCTGATTGAAGAAAGTCAACATAGTCATCTTCTAGCTCGTGTCCCGAGATGAAGTTCATCATCTCCTGCACTGTTGCTTCGTCAGGGATGCCGGGCAGTTGACTGCCGTTATCGCGAAACTCGCGAATAACATCAAACGCCAGGTCTCTTATTTCCTGTTGCTGTTCCGGTGGGATTCCTGCCCCCTGTAGATCCGTAAACGCATTCTCCATCGGTCTGATATCACCGCGAATAATGTCGGCATTGCCCGTGAGATGTACCAGTGCCGTCATCAGTGCAGGGATGTTTGCTTCATTCAACGCGACACGCAGTGTCTCATCGCCGGCATCAATTGGTCGCCATGTTTGTTGTTCTGACATGTCAGTCGTCCCCGGGAGTCGTGCCACTACGGCGACCACTAATCAGGTAGTCGAATTCGGTATCCGCACCGCTGCTCAATGCACCTCTGAAAGTGTCTCCTGTCACCTTGAGCCAACTCATCATGGAGACTGTTGATTTCTCGCCCGGTTTCTTACCCCACTGTGACTGCGCTTTTGGTGGTATGTATTCGTAACTCAAAATACCGTCCTCATAGTTGATCGCCGTGACTTTGATCTCACCGTGCGCTTTATCAATCATGGTCGCGGTAAGCACATCGTTTTGTTCAGAAACCGTCAATTGATGATTCACAACAACACCACCAGCGTTGATTACAACATCCCACTCGCCCACGACTGCATCAAAGTCTGCTGCTTCGCCGGCACCCACCACTCCGGGATAGTCACGCCAGATCCAGCGCAGGGTGTCGGGAAAGATTGCGCCGCCGTGTTCCAGAGAGTGTCCGCCAGTACCCATCTCGAATCGATAGTCGTACCGGGCAAACATCAGCGCAGACTCCATGCTGAGGTTCGAGAGGGTCCAGTTCCCCTGCAGGATGTTGAGGTCGTTTTCACCATCCTGGAGAAAGACACGGATTGGTTTCGGGTTCCGACGGGTTTCCCGAATGAGATAAGGATATTGGGACCCACCTCGCAGCCTCGTATAGCTGCCTATGTGACTGATGACTTTTGAGAAGGCGTCCGGTCTCTCCCAGGCGACGGTAAATGCGGCCAGGCCACCGTCACTCATTCCGCTGATGGCCCTTCCCGATGCATCGTCGACAAGGTTGTAGTCTTTTTCAACCTCCGGGATGATTTCTTCCAGCAGGAAACGTGCGTAGGTATCGTCCATCGTAACGTAGAAAATGCTCCGCTGGTCGTATGTGGATTCTTTTCTGCCGGGATTAATGAAAATGCCAATGGTTACCGGCATTTCACCCTTGTGAATCAGATTGTCGAATACTGTCGGCGCTCTCACCGGCCCCTCGGCATTGACGTATGCCTGGCCGTCCTGAAACACCATCACGCAGGCAGGTTCCGCGTCATTATATTGGGCTGGAATGTAAACCCAGTAATCAGTTGTAGTTTCCGGATAGATGCTGCTGCTGTTCCAGGTGCGTTTCACTACCGTGCCTTTTGGAACACCTTCCTGTGATAGTGAATCAATCCCCAGGACATATTCAGCGCCACTAGCCAGCATTGGAAGTACCAGAGACAACAATGTAATCAGAAAAATTCGCATGTTCCACCCTTGCAACTGTTCGTCGACCGCTTATCACCACATTACCACGCAATGAGCACCCCCTTAAAGACACTGAATTATCCAATGACTGTCAGACTTCGGTCAATAAACCAATAACAGGAAACTCCCCCGATCAGGTAAACAGGCAACGTGACTACAGGTTGGGTCAATTTTAGTCCTGTTCGAGTCGCTGCAACAGTCAACGCCAGGACAACGGCGATGATAGACAGTTGCGCAACTTCAATACCAACGTTAAAGAGAAACAATGCCATCGCCGCGCTCGCCTGCGGCAACCCGATTTCAGCAAGGGCCCCCGCGAAACCGATGCCATGCAGCAGTCCGAAGACAAACGTGATCAACCACGGTTTCTGATAAATCAGGCTGGAGTCCTTACGCAGAACCTCGGCTGCCAGAAGAATAATACTGAGCGCGATCATTGCTTCAACAGGAGATTGTGAGACAGAGACGATATTGAATGCTGACAATCCGAGCGTGATCGAATGCGCGACGGTAAAACTCGTGACAACTTTGACAAGATGCCGCCATCCACTGACCAGATGGTAACCGAAGGTGTTGGTGATGGGTCCGATCCATTGCCCCTCAATCAGTTTATTCAACTGGGCCGTGAACTCAGTTCCAAATGTCGAAGCGACCTCACGTTCGCTTTTATTATTCAGCCTGCGGGGAAGCATTGAAATTTCACCCAGCTCCGTCCACTTGCCGTCATCAGCCAGCAGTTCCTTCAGTGAACCATACTGGTCCGCATCACTGAAGTAGATCTGCGACAGCGAGTATCTGACGGGTTGGGTGTAAGCAGCAATTTGTTCCTGATACCAGGTCTGGATTTCTTCCGGGGTGACGGACTCTTCATCGACTTCCTGAGCGAGAAAACCGAGTTTCTGGACCAGCCGTCTGCGAATAATGGTGTCTTCCCTGTCGAGACCGAGCCTTAGCGCTTCCCGATAGAAGACTTCCTCCCGTACCCAGTGATGAACCAGGGATTCAAGTTCCCTGGCGCCGGGTTGCTCACCCATCTGGGTTTGCCAGAGATTGGCAATCTGGTTTCTGACTGCATCGTTGACGATGATCGCATCAGGCGCTCTTAACTGATCGGCGCTGAAAAGCAATCCACCGATCAGAACGAACCATAGCAGGGGTTCTTTCACAGGGCAGCAAATCCAGTGATGGCACTGGTGAACACAATTTCTCTCCCACTGGCAATGATAATTCCTCCCACGATACGTATCTGCTGATGGACGTAATCCAGGAGGCTGTCCGAGAACAGACTGACCTACTGCGGACAAGCCTGATTGGCCATATTTTCCGCTTATTTGCCTCAAATAACCAAAAAATATGACTCAATCAGTCTCGCCCTCGCTACGGTCGCAGTTCTCGGACAGCCTCCCGGGAGTTTCGCAAGAATATCGTATAATTATCGCATGGGGCAAACCTGTATGTGCTTGATCTCATCAGGGAAGCAGCACGCACAATATAGTGGTCAATACGTGCCGGATATAGCGATGCCCGATATAATTCCGGAATTGACACGTGATACCTTCGGATCAATTTTGGGTTTTGCGATCGGTCCAGGCAATGGCGTGATTTGAATCAGGATCAACGGGCTTAATATTATGTTAGAGTACTCAACCCCCCAAGTGCCGCTGGAGCACCTGGGATGCCATTAGAGTCGGGGTTGCGCCAGGAGAAAATATGCACACGACAGTCCAGGATCGCGCCTGGACTTCACCAGTCTGGTATAACCCTTGAAATGGGTTGAATATAAACGATTTGGAGGTACCTGTGATTAAATTTCATGACCCCAGGGGCAGGATCGGGACAAAGATCGACGTTTACGAGCTTGCGCATGATATACGCGCCAACAATGGCTCGGGTGTGACAGTTGGATTATTGGCAAATGGATTCCCGGACTCAGAGGTTTTCATGACGAAGATCGCGAGTGCTCTGCACGAGCGCCTTCCCAATATCAAGACCAGACTTTGGAATAAAGGTAACGCAGGGATTCCGGCGAACGACGAGATGCTCGCAGAAATCACCTCAAGCTGTCAGGTTGCGATAGCGGCGTACGGTCACTGAGGCAGTTGTACATCCGGCACCGTGCGTGACGGTATCAACATCGCAAAATCCGGCATCCCTTCTGTGGCCCTGGTGACGGAAGATTTTTGGCCGCAAGGAGATTTCGTTGCACAATCCGTTGGCATGCCGAGTGTACCGCGGGTGAAATTACCTCACCCGGTAGCCGGTACCGGAGAAGTCAGAATGAAAGAGATCGCCGATAATGTCATAGAAGCAATAGTGGATAGTTTTGCAGCATGAGTGAATTTCTGGAAGCAACGGACGAAGCGGCAGCGCTGGAATCGCTGCATGATCTCAGCTGTACCGATGGTCTGCCAGTTGTGATTCCTACGCCTTCACGAGTTGAACGGCTTGTTCTCGCAAGTGGTTTGGATGCCGACATGGTCCTGGGCGAATTGGGTCCCGCCATGGGTATCGCAACCGTGGAAAAGGTTGCCGTTGCAGCAGTCATGGCAGGATGCATACCTGATTACATGCCACTGGTCGTCGCGGCAGTCAAAGCCGCCGCTGATCCCAGGTTCGATCTGACGGAACTACAGGCAACGACTCACTGCACCGCGCCATTAATCATTGTCAACGGCCCGGCACGCATCGAATGCGGTCCGGTCGCCTCCGGATTTGGCGCCCTGGGTCCCGGACATCGTGCAAACGCCAGTATTGGCAGGGCACTGCGGTTATGCCTGATCAATATAGGTGGTGGCAGACCCGGCGTATCTGACATGGCGCTGCTGGGACACCCCGGCAAGTTCACTTATTGCCTTGCGGAAGCCGAAGAAGATTCTCCTTTCCCGCCCCTGCACACCAGTTTGGGGTTTGATGCAACGGATAGCGTTGTTACGCTGCTGGGCTGCGAGGCGCCTCATTCAGTCCTGTACAGTGACAATGCCGATGATCCGGAAGATGCAGAAAAACTACTCCACATTTTATCTATCGGCCTTGCCAACCTCGCAACCAATAACGCGATCTTTACATCGGGGACTACCCTTGTCGTTCTGGGACCGAAACACGCTGGTGTACTGGCACGGGCAAACATGAGCCGGGATGCGGTTGCACAACGGCTTTGGGAGCTTACACATCTGCCTACCGCTGATCATGACCGTTACGGCGGTCAGTTTGGATCCAGATTTTCGGGCGAAGAATACTGCGCTTTTGCCGAGCCGGAAAACATACTGATTATGGTCGCCGGTGGAAGCGGTTTGTATTCGATGGTGATGCCAAATTGGGGCGGCGCAAGACATGCCAATTGTGCGGTGAGTGTCCAGGTGGAAAACAATTTCTTCTGTGAAATACCTGGTCTTTCCGGGAACCCCGGAAAGTGAAGGTTTAACCGGGATCTTGCACCATTCGCCCCCGGTCGGGTATCAACACTAGCTAACCTTTCACTGGTATTGGCGTAATTCACGTTCATAGCCGTGGTGATTTCCTCACAACTTGCTACGCTGACTCAACTATGTTCGCCCATGTTGAAATGGTGGTCGGCGGATCATCGATTTCACGATAGCGGGGATTACCCGGACGGAGATACGGTACTACCGTACGAAATGCCTGTATACGGTCTGCGCGCGATGCGGGGTTGGTCAAGGTTTTGGCATCCGGATGTCTTGACATCGGATCGCTTGGGTTCTTCATCGCCGTCATCGCACCCATCAGAAACGCGTGATCGGTCACCGCATAAAAATCCAATGGTTCCTTCAGCCTCATCTCAAAGCCGGTATCGGTTTCGGTTACGTGATGAACAAGATGCAACTGGTCGCGGGTGACGACCCACGTACGCTTACCTTGATTGCTGCGGCCCACGAGTCACTTAAAGGGTATTCAGAATGAGGATAATCGAGTGGATGCAGAGAGTCACAATGATCCCTTGCTGAACACAGAGCCAAGTTGGATGACTAACATTACTATTCGCTGCTTGCGGTCCCTACGATCTTCTAGATGAAAGTCCGATGGGGCATAGTTCGACGGAGGACGAAAATCAGGATATTCGCGACCTCTGCAGTAGTACGGAGTTCAAGTTCGGCCCTGATGCCCGGCATCTGATCAGCGATTTCTTTACTGATCAGTTTTCGAGGTACACCATCTCTCTTCAACCTGTCTGCCAATTCCCGCAGTTCGATTTGTGTTTGATAGACGTCCATAACGAGCTGGTCAGTAAGGTCATAGCGATCGCCAACTGATTTCAAACCCGCGTACGCCGGGTCCCTGCGTTTTTGAAACTCGGCATAACGAGATGGACCAAAGTAGTCCTTAAGACGTACTGCCGCCAACTCCGGCGACTCTATTTCCTCTTCAAGAATTCGGACCGCTGCTATATACTCAGCATCCGACGTGAAGAATTCTTCCATCTTATGGTCGAACCGAAAAAATCTGCCTGTATTGGATCTTCGGGCCCAATAGAGTTCGTAATCCTCAGGTGAAAGCAGCTCCTGAACGGACCTTGTAAAATGGTCAATCACTTGTTCACGTTGACTCAATCTTTCCGGGATATATCGGATTTCTTTCAGCCGCGTTGTTTGCTCTCGTTCCAGCCTGGCCACCTCTATCTGATCGTCCGAAGACAGGAAGTCCAGCGTGTCGTTCAATGGGAAAAAAAGTGACTCAAACAGAGGGTTATCCTTAACCTCTTTCCCGAATATGCTGACAAGCATGCGTCTCTGCTGGTCGAAGCATTCGAATGTATTCTGTCTGAATTCAGGGTCGCTTAAGGTGCGGCACCCGTCTGATTCTGTGAGACTAAGCAGTGCGATTTCTGTAACCATGCGGACAATCGCCTCATCGCCCAGCTTCATGTCGCGGAGTTTGGTAGACATCAGTTGGTAATCTTCTGGCTCACATTGCTGATGGCAAACGAGAAGCGCGGGTTCCTGTCCGACGTCCAACTTCGTTTGAACATTCACGGTGTCCACCAGCTGCTGTTTCACGGGCTCGTCTTCGACTGGGACATGGCTACTACCATTATTCCCATCTGCAGAGAAGTAGAGAAGACTTAGCAATACTACATTTGCGAGCAGTGAAACGGCGATTGCCAGATCTTTCAACATGTCAGCATTTTATCACTCGTAGCAGAATCTTAAAACTCGTAGCAGTATCCATAGCTGCCACGGTCCGGTGGTCCCGTTTGCAAACAAGTGAGTTTCGACATCAATAAGAATAAGACCGAATTTCAATGCCCGGAAAAAGACTGTAAGTCAGGATATCTGCGACCTCTGTGGTAGTACGGAGTTCTAGTTCGGCCTTGATGCCCGGCATCATATCAGCGATTTCTTTCCAGATCTGTTGTTGCGTCACGCCTTCTCTCTTCAACCTGTCTGCCAATTCCCGTAGTTCGATTTGTGTTTGATAGACGTCCATAACGAGCTGGTCAGTAAGGTCATAGCGATCGCCAACTGATTTCAAACCCGCGTACGCCGGGTCCCTGCGTTTTTGAAACTCGGCATAACGAGATGGACCAAAGTAGTCCTTAATACGTATTTCTGCCAACTCCGGCGACTCTTTTTCTTCTTCAAGAATTCGGAACACTGCTAAAACCTCAGCCTCCGACGAGTAAAAGTCTTCCAACCGATATCCGGATCGCAAACGTCTGCCTGTATCGGACCTTCGGGACCGATAGAGTTCGTAATCCTCAGGTGAAAGCAGCTCCTGAGCGGACCTTGCAAAATGGTCGATCGCCTCTTCTTCTTGAACCAATCTATCTGGGAAAAACCGGATTTCTTCCAGCCGCGTTGTTCGCTCTAGTTCCAGCCTGGCCACCTCTATTTGTTCGTCCGAAGACAGGAAGTCCAGAATGTCGTTCACTGGATAGAAGAGCTTCTCGAATAGATGGTTTTCCTTAACCTCGCTCCCGAATATGCTGACAAGCATGCGTCGCTGCTGGTCGGAGCATTCGAATGTATTATGTCTGGATTCAGGGTCGCTTAATGTTCGGCACCCGTCTGATTCTGTGAGACTAAGTAGTGCCATGTCTGCAACAATACGGACAATCGCCTTATCGCCCAGCTTCATGTCGCGGAGTTTGGTAGACATCAGCTGGTAATCTTCTGGCTCACATTGCTGATGGCAAACGAGAAGCGCGGGTTCCTGTCCGACGTCCAACTTCGTTTGAACGTTCACGGTGTCCACTAGCTGCTGTTTCACGGGCTCGTCTTCGACGGGTACATGGCTACTACCATTATTCCCATCTGCAGAGAAGTAGAGAAAACTTAGCAGTACTACGTTTGCGAGCAGTGAAACGGCGATTGCCAGATCTTTCGACATGTCAGCATTTTATCACTCGTAGCAGTATCTTAACACTCGTAGCAGTATCCATAGCTGCCACGGTCCGGTGGTCCCGTTTGCAAACAAGTGAGTTTCGACGCGACATTGCCTGTACAAATGATTGTATTGCCATTGATCTCAAGAGGAAGGCGTATGGGGCGCACTTTCAGGTAACATTCAGGATAATATCCTTTAATTCAATCAGAGTTGCGATGCGATAGCTGGCCTGTGAGAAGTCATGTGATTTTGTAAAGTCGTTATAGACAATGGCACAGTCAATACCGGCCGCCACGGCTGAGTTAAGCCCTCGGGATGAATCCTCTACAACCAGGGTCTCTTCTTTGGTGGCTCCGAAGTTCTTTAAACCGGTCAGGTATGGTTCCGGGTGCGGCTTGGAGAGCTTGTAGTCTTCGCGAACAAGGATGAAATCCATGAATTGTCTAATCTGGCGCTTTTCATGGATAATTTCAAAATCCACACGTTTTGCAGTTGTCACGATGGCCATGCGGACGTATTTTGACAGTTCAGCAAGAGTTTCAACAACGCCTTCAATCTCAATGGCTTCTGTTCTCAGGTATTCATGATAATAAACATTACGGACCTCACGCTGCCTGTCGATTGTCTGTTCATCAATACCTGCTGCTATGGCCTGGGCCCAAGTGCCCAGGCTCCGGGTCATGTCCCGGAGGTATTGATCTTTATCCAAAGTAAATCCAATGTCAGCCAGGGCGCGTTCTCCAGCTTTGTGATACCAGAATTCGGTATCCACCAGAACACCATCATGATCGAAGAGTATGTATTTTTTCATTATCGCCCTCTCAGCTGGTCCGATACGCCTGCCACAGGGCCTTTGAAGTACTATCCTTCGTCAGGGACCGCCTGGCGAGGTGAGACTACCTGGACGGCTCGCCTATCAGGCCAACACGACCGCTCATCGGGACCGAATCCTTGCACCTGGCACGAGAATTCTCCTTTGGCGCCGGCGGTCGTGTGTTTGTCGATAATGGGACCGATCATCTCGTTCCACCGGTCCGAGGCGTAACGCCATGCACCTTCATCGACGTGAGCAACGATGGCGTTGTTTGTTATCGGGTGATAGATATAAGTGGTCGAACTGCCAGGCTCCATTTCATATAAGACGAAGAACGCAACCGTCGACTCCGGCGACCATCCGACACGAAACTTCACCTCGACGCGCCGCAGGCCGGACGGACGTTCGGTGACGACACCGGTGTCCCAGTTCACGATACTTTTCTCCGATCCGTCAAACCGCATAAAGTCGCGCATGTTGGTGCCGGGGCCCACCCAGAAACTCAGCTTTTCGAGGATCGATGGATCGGTGATCTCGATGGGGTGTTCCAGGCCATCGCCGCGAAGCTCGATGGCAAAGGTTGGTCCCCAGCCACCGGCCATCGCAAACTGACTACAGTAAGCCAGGATCATGGAAATGATGAGAGTCGATAGTCGTTTCATGTCGCCTCGGTCCTCAAGAGAGGATCGTCTCCTTCGTCGTAGTATGATCCAGCCAGTCGACTGGCGCCGGGAGCTCTCTACCATTACTAGTTCGATCAGTACGCCAGCGGAGAATAGTAAGAATAACCCATATTCATTCATGCTGCCATATACACGCCTGTCTGATGGCTCCGCAATCCGACCGATGAAGAAGTACGGGCGTACGCAGCACCGTTTCCGTCCGAAGAGTACCTCCAAGGCGCGAGGCAGTTCCCAAGCCTGGTGCCGATCTTTCCCGACGACCCGGCGATTCCCGACAATCGCCGCGCCTGGGAGATCCTGCAGCGTGGCGTGCAGGTCCTTCTGGGTGCAAGTCCGGCCTCAGCGTATCGCTATTGGGTTGATAATTGCCTGTACCGACCCTTCCAGACGAGGTTGTCCCAGGACAAAGAGAAACTCCCACGCCTTGTCCCCCTTAAGTGGTGCGGTCACCATGTTCTCAAGAATGTAGATACCGTTGCGGGTCAGAAAAGTCTGGTGCACCGGGAACATCTCGTCAGGATCTTCCATCGGCACGACTTCCACGCCCCAGGTATCGGCGCCGACCGCTACCACATTGAGAGAAGTGAGGTACTCTGCACCTTCCTTGCCGAGTCCCGGTTCACCGGCGCCAAAACGCGTGTTGTCTTTACCGAGCAGACTATGCCAGCCGGTGTGAAAGAGCACGACGTCGCCTTCCGTGATATCCACTTCCTGGCGTTTCATTGCCTTTTTGATGTGGTGTGTGTTGAAGACTTCACCTTCGCTCAGCATTGGCTTGTCAAAGACTGAGGTCATATCAAGCAGCACACCCCGCGTAACGATCGGTGGTACATCGTGGGTGCCGTATTTGAGGAGGCCCGTCGGCACGACAAAGTCCTCTGCTTTTGCCTGGTTGTAATAGACATGGTCAACGCCGATATGCGCGAGACCATCCAGCTGGCTGCCGATGCCGATCCAGGTTCGCAGCAGATCGTCATTACCAGTGAGCAGGTTCGTCCCCTGTGTTTCGCCCTTGCCATCGCCCGGCTGCAGAATCACGATGTCGTAGGTGCGAGGTGGATACGCGGGTGTATCGCGACCGGTAACCATGCCAAGCGCGTAGGTCTTGCCGGTCTTGATCAGCTTCGCTGCCGCAAGGACTTTTTCAGGTGTAAGCAGATTGATCGCGCCTATCGTGTCATCGGGACCAAAGCGCGAGACAGGTACACCGTTGGAATCGGCGTAAGTCGCGATGGTGAAAAAGAAGGCGATGATTGCAACGGCCAGGTTTTGCGTTTTCATGTGCACATACCTCGGGATGAAAGTGGAAGGTATGCTACCCCAGTCGCCCCATGAAGACTAGGCGTCCCATCGCCCAGCGTTATCCCCTTCGGAAAAGTTATCAAGTATCGAGGGATCAACGGCGTGATTTTCGTCTCTGCCGTCTGCTTTGTTTCGGCTCTGATTCGGATCGTTTCAGTACCAATACACCAACGTCGATACCGTATAGTTTGATTGTAATTTTTTTTGTTTGCTTGAATGTCCTGCTGCGCCTGACTAAATCGCCCACCAATTTCGCATGTGCAGTGAGCACCACTAATCGTGCATCGCTGCGCAACACTCTGGCTGCTTCATCAAGAAAACCACGAATAAAGAGTGCTGGTTTTTGCAATGGAATATCTTTACCAAAAGGCAGGTTGCTGGCGGCACAATCCACTGACGCAGAAGCCAGGGGAAGTTGTCCTGCATCCCAGTGAACGACCTCAAGACTTGCGTTCGTGGCACTGGCGTTGGTGCGTGTCATCTTTGCGGCTGCGGAATCAATGTCTCCACAGACTACCGAGCCTGTTTGTGTCGCAGCTTCGATGGCGATGGTCCCGGCACCACACATGGCATCCAAAAAAACATCCCTGGGTTGTGGGTTTGCGAGTGTAACCAGCGCATAGGCAACCGTGGGGTCGAGTGATCCGGGTCGCGTCTCCAGTTTGTACTCTCGTGCTTTCATGGCTTGTGGGCTCAGTTGAATACCGATGAACCCTTTGTCTTGAATGAGTTGGCAGCGGATGTTGAGGGCGTTGCCGCCATCCGGTTCACCAAGCGTTTGTTTTAAGGCGGTTCGTAGTTCTTTGTGCACGTCTTTCTCTGCAAAGCGCTGCTTCCCCCGCATTTGTAGCGTGGTTTTGTAACTGGATGGTTTGATGTCGTCGCCACGAAACGCAGACACAGCTTCAATACACGAGGAATAGTTTACCTCTGCGAATACTCGCTTGAGATGATCCAGGCCGCGATCCTTGTGCACCACCACGCCATCGAAGTCAGTCGCCACAACAAACAGGTTCTCAACTGCGCGCAGTCCCTCAAGCTCTTTTGGACTTCCGGCATAAGAAAACAGCACGTAGTCGTAGCGCCGCCCGATAAGGGTCTTTTCGATAGTTATTTCGCCGACTTTGTTACGGATTTCGTCAACAACAATGTCTCGCAAACCGCCATAGTAAGATGCTGCATACTTGTGGGAGTCAGTCGCGTTCACAGCATGGTCTAGCTTCGTAAGGCCGGTGGTAGTCGGTTATAAGTCCAGCCCGCCGCCTCACACGTAGCAATCGCATCATCGATATTGGTGATTGGGATTGTCCGGTAACGATGCCAATTTCAATGCCGTCCTGCGCGATATTGAGTGTCATAGTTTTTCCCGGTTAGAGCAGGTCCCTGACTGCCTGCGGTAAGGTGACCATAACCTCGGAGGGAATGTCCGAGAACGGGCCGTGTATCGGTTGGACCCAGCTACTACAGTAGGCCATGTTCAGTGCGGTCCGTACGCGGTCTCCTGTTATGTTTGGACCATTACAGTGCCATAGCTCGCCGCCGAATATCAGGATCGATCCTGGCGCCATCTCCACTGGGATGGTCTCATGAGAGGGATCCACAGGTTTACCCCACAGGTGACTCCCGGGTACAACAGTGGTAGCGCCTACATCACCAGTGAATGGGTCAAGTGCCAGCAGGCTGTTGGCAACAATGGGACTTCCGGGCACTCGCAGCGGGTATATCCGACCGTCGCGGTGCATTTTCCCGCCGTTTTGTCCCGGCTTAACTCGCTTGATACCAATATCCAGAATCCTGATGCTCCAGGGTGGTTCGTTTCCCAGGATACCGTTGATAATCTTGACAAGATCGGGGTTTGTCCAGATGTCGTCAAAACCACGACTGAATTTCTGGAGATTCTTGCCGGCATAGCCAGTGACCGGGTCAGGAGCATCGTGCAGCTCATAGGGCACAAAAAGTTGATCACATAACTGGCGAAGTTCCTCGATACTTTTATCGTCAACAAAATTGGGGATGATGGTATAGCCAATATCCCTGGCATCCCGGATGGCATTTTGTATTACGTTGGCGCTGAGTGGTTGAACGGTAGCCACTAGATACTCCTTAATGAAATAAACGCCCGAGTAAGGTCCATGGCATTCTGGCGAATGTCTGCCAGGAACAACTCGATTTCAGAACTGTACAACACGCGAGCAAACAATTGTTAATTGTATCCTGACAAGGCAACGTCACCCGTCGCGCGCATAAACTCGGCAAGTTTTACCCGATATGACTGAATCAACTCTTTTGACGCAGGATCGTTGATCAAGTTGTTGAGAGCGTCCGCGTCTTTCTCATAGTCATAGAACTCTAAAGGTACTCGATACTGGAAGTGCTTCACGCGGGCAGAAATCGCAGGATCCGTCTCCGCCGCATCGACCATCGCGTTCCAGGTAAGGCCACTCATTGACTCGTTTTTAAATTCCTTTTTCCCATCACTCCACGCATTCCAGATCAGTCCGAAGCGTTTTCCCTGGATTGATCGCATGGTGTAATCAACCCTTGTGAAAATCGCATTGATCTGGGTAAAGACAAAATCACGGCCGTCCTGACCTTCACCATTAAGCACGGGGAGGAACGATCGCCCATCCATACCTTCCATGGCATTAATGCCCAGGATATCGAGGATGGTCGGGGCAAAATCTATTCCGGAGACAAGATGTTCCGTGTCATGGGAACCCGGCTTCAACTTGCCCGGCCAGCGGACAATCCACGGCGTTATGGTCGAGTGCCGCCAAACATTGGTCTTTGCAAAAGGTACCGCAATGCCATGATCTGACTTGAGCATCACCACGGTATTGTCATCGAAGCCGGCTGTTTTCAACTCGTTCAATACTCGACCGACAACATCATCCGCCCGTCGAACGGAGGAGTAATACATGGCAATCTCTTCCCGGATCTCCGGTAAGTCAGGCAGAAATCCCGGCACGACGATTTCATCTGGCAGAAAAGTTCGACTCGGTGCCGGTAGATCACCCATATATTTTAATTTTCCTGATTTGGGCGCCGCTCTGCCTGGCTCGTGCAGCGCTGCCGGGGTGCGGTTGTCAAACGGACGATGTGGGTCGTGAGCGTTCACCATCAGGAAGAAGGGGCGATCAGTTTCCTTCGCGTTCTGCAGAAACTCCGCCACGAATTCCCCATACAGATCTGCGCTCCTGCCCCAACGCATCTCACGCTGGTCGCGACGGTACTCAAACGCGTTTTCTCGTGAAGGAACCACGTGGCTGGTCTTGCCCAGGACGCCGGTATAGAACCCGTTATGCCGCAGGGTTTCCGGCAGGGTCGGAACATCGGCTCGTATCTCATCAAAACTCAGGGCGCCATTGTTGTGTGGATAGCGTCCGGTCATCCACACAGCGCGCGTCGGTTGGCAAATCGCTACGGTGACGTGTGCGTGCTCAAAACGAAGGCCTTCAGCTGCAAGCTGGTCGATATTCGGCGTTGTTCCCGGTACTTTTGCACCGTAGACCCCAACCGAGTCCCGGTTCATGTCGTCCACGGTGATAAAGAGAACGTTCAGCTTGTTAACCGCCACGCTCCAAGGGCTGAACACAGTAATACAAAACAGGAATACGTATCGATTTATCATGCTTTTATATACTACCTGTGCCAGACGAATTCGTAGTTTGACAATGATATCAGACCGAGCCAACCGTAATCGACGCGTCGAGGGATACTCGTGGTGGCAGGGTGAAGATAATAGCCTGAATGCGGCAACCCAGGCGAGAAACCGCTCACCGCCAACGGGTCTATTGGAACATCCGACTCAACTTTTCTGACAATTGCGACGCTAATGGGGACTGTCTTGGCCTTTTACCCTCGAACCCCGCCAGGAAAGCAGAATGTTCCGCGAGTTCCAGCCTGATTTCAGCTATTTTCTGCCGGGAATTATACTCGCGTCCATATTCAGGGTTCAGATATACTGGGCTGATTACGCGAAAATGTACTCTACAGGGACAAGACTGGTAGTTGCAGTTACTCGACTATCGAAGTAACGTTTAGCCTTAATTTCGCATATGCACAAACAGAGAACTCGAACATGTTGAAAAGATTAGTCACAATCTTGACTCTGCTGGCAGCTGTCGGCTTCGCGAGTGCTGATTCTGATGACGAACAGGCGGTCACTGTGGTTGACAGTGGGGAAAGCAAGTTGCCTGCAACATCGGACAAGAACATTCACAATGCTAAGATTCAGAGAATCTTGCAGGAAAACGAATTACTCAGAGCTCAGATTAAGAATGCAGAATTGAAGAGAGAATTGAAGAGAGAATTGAAGGAAATTGTGGATTTTCCCTCCGAAACGCAAAATGCTTTGTTTCAGAAAATCTTGCAGGAAAACTCATTACTCAGAGTTCAGATTAAGAATGCAGAATTGAAGAGAGATTTGAAGGAAATTGTGGATCCTCCCTCCGAAACGCAAGACGACGAAGACTAATTTTTGTAAAGACCCTCATCTCTCCACATTTCGTCATTGTTCAAGATCCACAGGAGGGGTTGAATGCCCTGCTCGCACAATGCCACGGGGAGAAAAAGCACCGACAGGTCGCGAATTAACGACAAGCTACTACCTCCTTAATCGAATGTATGAAGGCAATACCGACTGGTTGACTGGACTTCCCACGCTAACTCTCTTGCCGAGGATCGTGACTGGATAAATGTGAAGCAGGTCGGCAAAGAACTGTTGTAGTGGAACGGGGTGAGATCTGGCTCGCCAGCCTTGATCCCTTTGCAATCCATACTGTATACGTGATTAAACGGTCAATATTTTAGTGAATCAATAGTGTTATCGGGTGCCGTGTATGTCAACGAAGCCAGTTTTCGACGCTTAGCCTGGGTATTCGCCGAAATTCACGTTCGTTGTTGGTTACCAGCGTTGCATCGACACTACGGGCATGCCCGGCAATCAGCAAGTCGTTGGCGCCGATCAGTTCCCCACGTTTCGCCAGGGTTGCCCGAACCTCTCCATAGTGATCCCCAGCGGCCTGGTCAAATGCAATGACAGTGAGGTCTTTGACAAACGCCGCAAGTTCTCGTTCATTTTGCTTGACTCGTTGAGAGTGCCATACGCCATAGGCGAGTTCTGCATAGGTAATGGATGAGATGCAGACCTCACCAGCGTTTAATACAAATTTGTCAAGCAATGCAACATCACGTTCATTAATGACATAGATGCAAATGTTTGTATCAAGCATGTACATTAACGTATCGCGTCACGTTCCAGAAGCGGCAGGTCCTGCCTCTTCGGTAAGGTACCACGAGATTTGGCGCCAAAATATTCAGTCCAATTTTTACCATTTGGGCGCAACGTAAGCTGGTCGCCATTCTTTATTATTTCAACTTCAGACGTCTCGAATCGACATTCCGCTGGCAAGCGTACCGCCTGGCTACGTCCACTCCAGAATACCTTGGCGGTACCCTGATAATCCGGTTTTTTACTCATAGGTCATGTATCTCCATTGGTATATACCATGATATATCGCATAGAGAATATGAAGCAAGAGAGAAACCAACAATCTTGTGTGCTTTTTTCTGTCAGGAGCATATGGAAATGTCCGGTGTATTATCTTTCTTCACGGCTTTCGAATGGATCCAATACTTCCACACCGAGTTGGGCAAAATCATTGACGTTGCGGGTTACGACAGTCAGTCTGTGAATCACGGCTGTCGCCGCGATCATGGCGTCTTCCATCAATGTGTCCGACCGTCGGTGTTTGAGCCGTGCCCATACTCGAAAGGCAGCCGCATCCATCGGTAATATGTTATAGGAAGCGAGCACTCTGCTTAGCCAGACCTCCAGTTCTTCCGCCTTGGTGGAATCCTGTTCACGCATTAGCTCGATACCTGCCTGGATCTCTCCGACAGTCACCGCGGAGAGAAAAAGCTGCTCGGTGGCTGCGCCGGCTATCCAGTTCAGGACGCCCTTGTGAGGCCTGGGGCGGCGCAGTTCCGAAACGACATTGGTGTTGAGAAGATACACCCGTTTACTCGAAGTTCGGTGATGTGCGGTGACGGCGTTTCTCACGCGGTGGAGTCAAGGCATCGGTCCGGGCTTCGGGCGCGAGTAGTAGTTCCTTGAGATCGGGCCTGGTCATTTGCATTAATCGCTGCCACTGCTCTATCGGGACCAGTACCGCCGCCTCCACTCCGCGTTTGGTCACGATTTGTGGTCCTTTGGCAAGGCGATTTGTGGTCCTTTGGCAAGGCACGTTTCGAGGAACTCGCTGAATCGAGACTTCGCATCTTGTACTTGCCATGTGTTGTTCATACAAACTCCATACGGTTATAATTCATGCTGACTAGACTTATAACTAGTCTGTATCTAAAGGTCAAGATAAATCGGAACGGGTCTAAAAACATCTCCGCCAACAACATCGTTTAAACAGGGGACAGACCATGCTGTTTTGATGATCTTTTGGGTGTGCTGTCAGAGAACGGCATAACACTTCCAGGTCTGTAGTACACTCTCTCTCGTAAGGAATTCGAGTGGGAAGACGAGTAAGCAGCAATCAATCTGGCAGATCACAAAGTCTCGTTCGACGAGGCAAAGACCGTTTTAGATGATCCGCTCTACGTCGATTTCTACGATCCTGATTGAAAAAACTTGTGGGCAGGTCAGTTGGATTGAAACCAAAGGGACGAGGGACAAAAGGGGGATAATTGGACCTGCCCCCTTTTCTTGTACTCTGTTCCTTGTGGCCGGGGAACGCTGATGTACTGCAATTGGTCTGGTACCAACAAGAGACAGAAGTGAACCCGGAACAGCACTATGCAACACTTGGCTTGTTAAACCGCGGCAAGTTCGCAACACCAGAGGCGGACGCATTCCGCATCAGTAACCTTACCGTTCCGTGGGGTGTCAACTCTGATGATCATGATGTTTATATTGCTGTGGGTAGTGCGGCAAAAGGTCTGACCATGAACCGTCCTATTGATGCGCTATCCCCTCTGCTTGCTGCCGGGGCAGAACATCCTTTGGCACGAAAAGAAGTGTGGGTGGCTCTCGCGTCCTATGATGATGAGCAACTGGCGCCGTTTGCCGGGGATATCCGGTTATTGCTAGGTTCCGACAAGCCAATGTATGTCACAGAAGCAGTATCCGTAGCCTATGACCACCTGGAGATGGTCGCGAAGGCGAACCTAACGGTGCGGTAACCTTCAAAAGCTAGCGCTATCTTGGAGAGGGAGGTTGATCTAGTTTCACTCGCGCATGACGTGCCTGAGTTTGTCATAGCCTGGTCTAAAAGGGAGTATAGGAAGAGCTTATGAGCAAAATTTCATCAAAATTGGGGGAATCTCCCTCCTGATTCTTGCCAGTGCTGTAGAAAATGGCCTGTAGCTACCCCTGCATATTCTGGCGCAACCTGATCACCGATTCTGGAAAAGACTGATCATCGATTCTGGTAAGTGATCATCAATTCTGGCGAAACCGCCAAAATTGATCACTTTTTTCCAGAATCCATGATCACCTTAATCCAGAATGGGTGATCACCTTGTTCCAGAATCGGTGATCACGTTCACCAGAATACGCCACAAGCATGGCATCGAAATGATCTTTCGGAATCTCCAAATTATCTCCTTCCAGGGCCGCAATGCAGGCTTCAATGGCTTCCTTAATGTTCTCGAGTGCTTCTTCTCGGTCTTTGCCTGACTGATGCAGCCGGGAAGGCTTGGACATTCCACCACCCAATGGTCATCTTCACCTGGGTAAACAACGACTTGTCGCATAATGGGATTCTTTGTGGGTGTCCCGAATTACCGTCCCGAATTACCTGCCGTTCCAGTTTTCCACAAGCAGACCCTCAACTCGTCTGAATTCACTGGTATTGTTGGTCACCAGTATCAGGCTTTCGCTACGGGCATGACTCGCGATATGCAGGTCGTTTGGCCCGATTACAGCACCCTGCCGTTCCAGCCGGGCCTTGATTTCACCATAGTGATGCGCCGCTCTTTCCCCATAATCCAGCACCTGTAAACGAGATACAAAGTCCATAACGCGGCGCGTGGCCCGAGTTGGATTATTACTTTTCTTTGCGCCATGCAACAACTCCGATAGAGTGATCGCACTGATAGACAACAATTCCGCATTCTCATTAAATATATCCAGAAAAATGACAGGTCTTTCATTGATAACGTAGATCGATATGTCCGTATCAAGCATATACCTGATCAATTAAATGGTTCTCTTTTATTTTGAATACCTTGTTTGTCGCGTTCAATATGAACATCATCGGCGTCATCCGCCAGGAAGAAACTGTCCCAAGTCTGGTCCAGGGGGGACAGTACGCGATCGCATCCCAATACGCGAACCCTGACTTTTTTAACGCTTCCCGGAAAGCGCGTTCCCGCCGGCAGTCGTACAGCTTGAGTACGGTTATTTTCAAATACGGAACCCGTAGCCATAAGACACCTCCTGAATTAACACGATACAAGATGCCGGTAGTATAGGTAATTTATTAGTATATAGCAACGATATATAGCTATATGCGCTATGCCATGAATGAGGGATTTCATCGCTTGGAGGGGATAGGCGAAATAAACCGGAAGTTCAGGAAGTAGTCAACGCAAAGTTTGCAGGCGTGATGGACGAAAGCCGGTCCTGAGCGCATGATTCGTGTAGGAAATGGACCTGAGCCCCATTTATCCAGCAGGCGTCCCAGCCCAGTCTGCTGGGAAAACATGGCTAACTTGTTATGCGTTCAACTGGGGCACCCGTCAGGAAATTGATCACGGACCAAGCTAAGCTCAATGCCGTGTTCTAGCCATGCTTTAAGCCCAGCAAGGACCATTGTATAGCCACCCTTTGAATCGACAGCCATGGGTAACACCTCGTCACAACTACCAGGGAAATTCCAATTGGATATCTTTACTAATGTCGTACCATCTTCATAAGACTCAAAGCTCCATTCGACAATAGTTGGATCATTCTCCCACTCGACCAATATGCGCTTGTTCTCTTCGAATCCTTTAACCGTGAGAACATCACCAACGCCAAACATCTCCCAATCCCAGCGCACCTTTTTTCCCAGCTCAAGCCGGCCACTGCTCCTCGTGAACCAAAATTTGGTTGTAATTTCAGGATTCACAAAAGCTTCAAAAACCTCAGAGATTGGTCTGAGGATAAGCATTTGTGCTTCTACAACAATCGAATTGTTATTCATTGTATTATCACCTGAAATTAGCAGCCGTCGTGCCTTCCTACGCATTACGCCTTTTGTTAATGGGCACAGCATAAGTAGCGTCCATGATTGGATTGATTGTTATTTTGAGGGATAAATGGGGTCAGGTCCATTTCCTAGATAAAAAGGGGTCAGGTCCATTTCCTACACGAATCATGAGTAACAGCCGATACCTGGAAGCTGCCTCCTGGCATATGCTCTAAAAGGCTTTCGGTTTTATTAAATCCTGGAAAGGATCGTAGTTCAAGGCTAAGAAACTACCAGGCGTTGCTCTGCGAGTCGGTTACCGAACACGAAATCTCAAAGATTCGTACTCATATCAACCAGGGGAAGGTGCTTGGCTCTACGAGGTTTCAGCAAGAGATAGAGGAACTTATGGGCAGGTCAGTTGGTTTGAAACCAAAGGGACGACCGACAAAAGGGAGATAATTGGACATGACCCCTTTTCTCCGAATCGATTCACAAATTAACTAATTGCTGTGCCCATACAGGTAAGGGATCAAGCATGTTTTCTACCTGCCCATTACGTATGGTCACGATCGGGACGAAAGGATTATCAGCGCGCGAGTTATCCAACAGAGTGACGTGATCACATAATGGAATAACGGATTTGATTAGACGCAATAATCGCGGGATACGGGATTCAATTTTATCATCGGGAACATTGTGTCCGCCTTCTTCGACGCGTTGTGCAACCCTGGCTTTGTTGAGGTGGGGAGTTTCCAAGTGAATCACTACCAGGATAACCTGATAGCCTTGTGCCTTGGCCTTACCCACAAAATCCACTTTGGATGGGTGCGAAAAGACGGTTTCCAAGCAAAAGCTACGTCCCTCCAGGAGCAAGTTGTCACGTATCTCCTCGACAATCTGCGCGGCCTCGTAACTATGAACTTCCGGGGCGTCAGGGAATAACTCTCTCGCAATCAGGTCGGCATTCACAAACGGAATTTCGAGCGGAGCAAGTCGACTGCGATAAAAGGTACTCTTGCCTGCGCCGTTGCCTCCAGCTAACAACCAGAGCTGTCCGGTATCGCTCAATCAACCGCTTCTGGCAGTGGCGTAAAAACACCGTCATGGAACTGGCCGACGATCACCCGGCCATCCGGCAACATTTGCTCGAGTTTGCCAGGATGGCTAACCGAGACCTGATACCGTACTGAACTGGTGGTCACCGAAGCAGCCAATTCACCGGTTTTTCTGTCGCGCTCCAAGTCTGCAAATACCTCTTCAGGATCAACAGCCACAGGTGTTACAGGTTCGATTTTTAACCTGACCAGACCGGCGCTGATCTCAAGCAGAGTATCCTGATCAATTATTTTGGATAAACTGCGGCCGACCCCGGCCCAGTATTCAATTTGCTCTGCTGTACTGCGATGTTGACGGTGACCCGCCATTTTCGCAGACTGCATGAGTTCGGCTTGCAGTCTTATAGGGGATGCAGCTTTAGGCATAGTTCATATTTCAATTTAATAAAGAAGTAGCAATGTAGCAGATTGCTACGCTCAAGAAAAGTGTAATCTGAAGGAATACAAATGCCACACTGGCACAAAATTACTGGAATATTCCAGACCTTTACCCACAATTTTGTTTGAAATATATATCGAGGGTAAATTTGATGTTGGATCGGATACCGACGCTACACCCATCCCAAAGGAACCACCCGTAACAAGGTTACGTACATTGATGGTCAATCAACGAGATAACGAAGCACTCTCTTCAGCAATATCAAACATGACTAATAGCGTAAGATGAGTCAATACGACCGATAAAGATAATTGACGCCAGACAGGTTGGATACTCACCGGAGAGGATTAATCCAGGAGATCAGACAAATAACCTCTGTTCAGCGAGATCCAGACTGATTTCAGAAATTTTCCCGCCGAGAATTATACTCTCGTCCACATTCAGGGTTCAGATGTACTTGGCTGATTACGCGAAAATGTGGTTTATTCTCCTTATCCCCGAGCCATCTTGGATTCAAAATACAAATGATCCAGCCCGGGGTGGTCGACAGCGGGGCGGGAATGATGCGCGAACATGTAATTTCAGTACGCTAGACAGCTGAGCCCTGAAAGGATTGCGCGATCACAAAAACAGATATGATCGAATAGTTTCTTCTCACATTAGAACCGGGACAAGCATCCAGGATTACAAACATAGTTGAGTTTATTCTGGAGAATCAATGGACGCAGTGTTGGAAAAAGCAGGTTGTTTTGTAACAAGGAAATTTGTTTTTCCGAAACAGTTGTTAGTCATATTACACCCGACTGCTGGTATGCAAATACCCAGTGGGACGGTTGAAATTGGAGAAATGCCTGAAGACGCAGCGAGAAGAGAACTTCACGAAGAGACTGGGCTCCTGCACAAAGGTTCTATCACTCAGTTAGAAACCTTAGATACTGTCCTGACTGATGAGAGAAAATTCATTGTGTCATCGAGTTTGGTTTGTGCTCGAACACAGGAGCAGAACTCGGTTGAATTCAAATTCCGTCGTGGACTACCGGTTCGGATTGTGACGCGAAAAGATTCACTGCATGAGGTTGCATATGAAGAGTTCGACTACAACATGGACCCACCGAAACTCATCAACTCGTGGACAGGGTTTGTTCCATCTGACACGTGTGCAGAAATTCTGAGACGTTATCTGTTCCACATTGAGCTCGAATCGAGCGAGGACACATGGGCCTACGAGGCTGATGGTCAACAGTGGAACTTAGCATGGAGACCATTGGGTGATGTTCGTCTTTTTGGAGAACAAAATGCATGGTTTGAGGCACTTAAATACAAATTTGTCTGAAAGTGAAAAAATTGGGGTCAGGTCCATTTCCTACATAAGAACCGAACTGCCAAACAGGTAGTGTTCAGTCCACGACGATGTCGCACAGTTCCAAAATTTCATCAATAACAGTGCCTTGCCAGTTTTCTACTTCAGGTCGATCTGGATCGTAGACATCCGTTAAATCGGCTCGCTTTAGTATCGGTAGCATTCCAACTGCTGCCGCTGCCGTCAATTCTTCGCTACTGCCGTCGCCAACATAAAGACACTCCTGCGGTTCGACCTTCAATCGTTCACATGCTATCTCATAAATGCGATGTGAAGGCTTCGTGATGTGTTCTTCACAAGAGAAAACGGGGACATCGATGTATTGGGCTAACCGAGATTCTGGAAAAAGCACAGGGACAGTGGCGTTACAGTTGGTGATAAGTCCAATACGCCAGCCGTTGCGTTTTAGCAGACCCAATGCTTCCAGAACCTCAGGTTCAGGGATGATGGAATGCCTTGTGTATTCATATCTCAGGGCAGCGATCTTTTCAATTTGTGTTCTATCTGGTTTAACACCTAAACGACGACAAACTTCAACAATATTTTCTTTAACCGAACGGTTGGCGCCTAATGACCTGTCGTTAATAGTTTCCGCCATGGTTTGCCAGAATTTTGGGAATGGAACACCGAGGATTTTTGCCATCTGCTCTTGGACCTTGTCATACGCTTGACGACTGAAATTTCCAACCAATGTACCGTATAAATCAAATATAATGGCTTTGTAAGACATTTTTTCCTTGTACGAAATCTGAACAATTTTAACCCAAGTTGCCACTATCAAGTTTTGAGTGTCTCAACAAGGTTTTTCAGGCATTATCTCCACCCCGGAGGGGTGATATATCTATAGAATGAAGATTCAGTCGCCAGAAGCATAGTTCCAGGCTATCAGAATTCTGTGATCATTAAGTCTAATGCTGATTCTTGGCATTGTGTTTTTCCGATGACTATCGATGGTCCAGAGAGGTATTGTTTGCAGGCGATTTTTTACGATGCGGTTGAGTGAATAAAACGTCCGGCCAACGATAGGTTGTATACAGATGAAAGAAATCGTAGTGGTCAAGTACGATCCTGATTGGCCAAGAATTTTTTTCTCCGAAAGCAAAATTCTCAAAACGTGCTTGGGTTCAATGGTAAACGAAATTCACCATATCGGCAGCACTGCAGTGGAAGGATTGTTATCCAAGCCAGTGATTGACATTTTGATAGAGGTGCATTCTTTCGAAGAATTGGACCGGGAGCGGTGTGTTAACCAGTTGAGTGAGCTTGGCTACATAGCTAAGGGTGAAAACGGTATACCGAATAGACGTTACTATTATAAGGGTAGACAAAGGCGAACTCATCAGTTGCATGTTTATGTTTCAGGAAATGAAAATATTGAGAAGCACTTAGCTTTTCGAGATTACCTCCGAGCTCATAAGAAGTGGGCAGACGAATACGCAAAGGTAAAGCTAGACGCTGCCAGTCGTTGCAACAACAATTCTGAACAGTATGTTCAATTAAAGTCTGAATTTGTCAAGACACATGAGAGACTTGCTCTCATGTATAAACGTAATAGTTTTGGGTCAGAGTAAAGTGCCGGTGTAAGACGTTTGTGGATGCTTGCTGCATAGTTTGGGTTCCTTTTACTCTGGCACTTTATTCTGACCCCCGGGGTATATACCAGATGGGCGAAGACCAGGCTCTTTCCTGGAGGGTCTTTGGATAATCTTCTCTGGGGAGTACCCCAGCGCGAAGTGCATCCCACGTCGACCAGCGACAGGTCGGGTTCTCCAGCGCTCTCAGGTAATAGAATGCGTGATCATCCGGATTGAAGTCCGGGTCTGTCCAGGCAGCTTTCAATTCTGCCGCACCAACATCCCTCGATATTGAGCAGTCACTGAGATTGACCTTTGCGCCATTGTCCGGACATCGGTGGGTGTCAGGGTCAACCTGGTTCCCATCGGAACAGGCGACGTCGTAAACCTGCTCGTGTTGCTCGCCATTATTCGTCCAACCCTTGATGATCTGCAGGCGTTGCAGTGGTGCAGACAGCGCATCCCGGGTCGCCCAGACAATAAAGGAAGGCGCAGCGTCATCCTTTGCGAGAAGGTCAGAACCCATTGATACGCCTTCTGCATAGGCGCGCGCCACCATATCGTTGTCAGTTAAAGTGGCTTCATCAAAGCCGTAACCACCGAATAACCTTAATTTTATTCGTGTCCCGGAGGTAGCGAACGTCTCTTTGCGTCGAAACGCATCATAGATCGCGTTGCGGGTGTTTTCCTCTGCCCACACCGCCGCGAGCCCCGAAGCACCCCAGTTCATCTGCGGTCCGACTGTATACAGTTCACCACCAACTTCCTTGAAAGGAGGCGATTCGGTCGCATCAGAATGCTCAAACACAGCCTCCCCAAGCAAAGCCTCCCGCGCGTCTTCGCGCGCCTGCCCTTTAAGAGGCACGGAACCCCTGAGTTCAGGCGTGTTATCCCTTAAACCCATTTTCATGAAATGGTTTGACTCATCGTCTGATATGTATGCATTGTGCGTATCCGATGAACCGATAAAACCAAATTTGTAGGGATTACTCATTCCCTTTTCCTGGAACTTAAGGCCGTTCTTGAGCGCATCCCTGGCATAAGACCCTTTCGGCTCGCTGGGATTGGTCTCATCGAGAGAGATTTTAAAGGCCATGATTTCGAAATCAGCCCATTCATCATTGGGAGACAGTGCCGGGTGTGTTTCCGAAGTGCCTTTGATCTGGGTAATTTCTATCAGCGGCTCATTGCGAATCCGCTGACTGGTGTACGCCTCGTCCATCGGATTCTTCGCCCAATCAACCAACTCAAACATGGCCCCATTGGAGCCGTTGGAATTGTGCGGGATCGCCAATGCTTCAATCCCCTGATCCCGCAGGCCATCCATCCACGTCCAGAGACCCTCCGGGTTGCGGCTGTGGAGGCGAGAGAAAGGCATGGCCGGGAGTTTGTCGGCACCACGGAAAATCACATTGCGATGTAGATTACCCTGCTCATCGGAGCTGTTCGTGAACTCATAACCCACAAAAGTCGTGAAGTTACCGGGGTCATTATGTTGTTCTGCAGCCTGAACGATGTCAGCCCAGGTATCGCGGGAAATATTGTTTACTGCCTCAAGATCGATATCGCCTTCCGCTATACCCGTAAACGTTGAAAAAATAAAAGTTGGCATGGCCCTGCCGCGGACATCAAGGCCCACCTCTCTATCCGGTGAGTTCAGATTGTGCAGCAATTTATACCCCTTGTACTTCGAGAGTTCCGTCGAGGGATCGGCTGCTGCATTCATCGCGCCGATATACATCGCGTGATCAGTGACCGCATAAAAATCCAGCGGTTCCCTCAATTGAACATCGAAGCCGCCGGGATGTCGGAGCTTGGCTCCTTTCGCGTAGCGGTAGGCATCATAGGGTGTGGCGATGGTGCCATAGGAGAACGCATCAAATGAATAGGTGCTGTGAACGTGCAGGTCACCAAAGTAGGCGTTACGTCCAGCATTGGTCGACGGATCTACAGTGACAACACCGGCAGGCATATCATAAGCGACGTTCTGAAAGCGCTCGCACCAGTACTGGGGTCAGAGTAAAGTGCCGGAGTAAATTTTTTATAGATGGTTGCTGCATAGCTTGAGTTCCTTTTACTCTGGCACTTTACTCTGACCCCAAGGGCACATACCAGATGGGCGAAGACCATGCCCTTTCCTGGATGGTTTTGGCAACGCCTTCTCGAGGCTCTACCCCGGCGCGAAGTGCATCCCAGGTTGACCAGCGGCATGTGGGGTTTTCCAGTACGCGAGCGTAATAGAATGCACGCTGATCGGCATTAAACTCAGGATCGCGCCAACGGGCTTTCAGTTCCGGGGCGCCGGTGCCTTTTACAATACTGCAGTCGGTCAGATTCACCCTGGCGTTATTGTCAGGACAACGATGGGTCACCGGGTCGACTACACCCCCATCGGAACACGCCACATCAAACACTTTCTCCTGGATTTCACCTTCCGCAATCCAGCCCTTGATAACCTGCACCCGTTGCAAAGGTGCGCTTAACGGATCACGCAGCGCCCATGCGATAAATGCCGGTGACTGATCGTCTCTCGCCACGAGGTCAGCGCCCATGGGCACACCACCGGCGTAGGCTTCGCCAGCCAGATTATTGCTGTCGATGGCAGGCAGGTCGTAACCCGCAAAAAGCCGCACCTTGATTCTGGCGCCACTGGCGCCAAAGGTTTCCTTGCGGCGCATCGCTTCATAGATGGCGTCGCGTGTGTTCTGTTCCGCCCATACGCCCGCCAAACCTGAAGCTCCGAAAGTAACGGCACGTGCTGAGTCTGCATTGTAAGCACCGGTGTCATTCGGGACGGATCCGCGACTTACACCATCGCCGTCCATCTTACCTACTACACCCCAGTAGTCACTTTCATCGCCGCTACTGGTTCCATTGTGGGTGTCACTGGAACCAATCACACCCACTTTAAACGGATCAAACCCCTGCTGTTCTGCCATTTTCAGACCGTTGAGTTGCGCTTCACGGACATAACTACCGGCTGGCGTCAATATTCGGTCACCCCGATGCAGCCGCATGATTTCAAACTCCGCCCACTCATCATTTGGCGATAATGCGGGGTGAGTTTCAGACGTTCCTTTTGTCTGACTGATTTCAACCAGCGGCTCATTACGAATCCGCATCGACGCGTAATCTGCATCAAAGGGATTACCGGCGTAGTCGAGCAGGCTGAACATCCGACCATTGGACAGGTTTGAATTGTGCGGTATTGCCAGGCTTTCCATGCCTTGTTCACGCAGTCCGTCCATCCATGCCCAAAGATCTTCCGGATTGTCGGAATCAAATTGAGAGAAGGGTATTTCGGGTGCTGTTGCTCCCTTGAAAATGACGTTTCTATGCAGATTCTGCCGGCCGGAATATGACGTGTATTCATAGGCGATGAAGGTGGTAAAACGACCCGGATCATTGTGTCTGTTGGCTGCAGAGATATTCTCCTCCCAGGCAGCGCGACTGGTCGCCGGGTCGTCAATTTCACGGAAGCGTGGACTCTTTGGGTTAGAGAACTGCCCGCCGACGCGGAATGCGTTCATTCGGTCCTTTTGCGTATCCACGGTGGTCAAAGCCCTGGCATCCGGATGTTTGGACATTGGGCTCGCCGGATCCGCCATGGCGCGTGTGATGCCAAGAAAGAACGCATGATCAGTCACCGCATAGAAATCCAGTGCTCACGTAACTTCATCTCAAACCCTGCCGGGTGCCGGATGGGTTCGCCTTTCGCAAAGCGATAGGCGTCCTCGGGGGTTGCCAGTGTACCGAGGACAAACGCGTCAAAGGAGTTTGCGGTATGTACGTGCAGGTCGCCATAATACGCATTGCGTTCTGGGTTCGATTCGGCAGTGCTGGTAGTAGAAACGTCAGTCGTACCGACGCTAACAACAGGAGATTCAGCAGGCTCCTGGACGTCGGCACAGCCAGCACAGAAAACCAGAAGGAATATAATGCGCAGGTCGTGTAGGCGTCCGCGTATTACCATAGCAGTTCCCCCGCCTTGAACTCACCATCATCACCCATGGCAGCCTGCTAGAATTGCAAATCGAACGTCACACCGGCGGTTCTGGGCTGCTGATACTTGGCCAGGTGACCACGACCGCCTATCCCCCCCCCGCCCCCCCAAGCACTTTGCACAATGGTGTCGTCATCGGCGGCGTTTTTCACCCATGCCGCTACTCCCCATTTATCGCTCTGGGGCCGATAGCTGAACCGGGCATTCACCAGGCTTTGGCTGGGGATCAACTCCTCAGGAAAGTTAGCGACGGTAGAGCGCGCATACCTCTCGTCAACAAACTGGACATCGAGCCGCGAGGTCAATATGCCACCAGCAATTTCCAATTGATGCAGGAGGGCAACGTTAGCCGTCCATTCTGGTCCAAGCGCAAGACGGTTTCCGGAGGCATCAAATATCATACGGGTTTTCTGGTTGGTGACGCCTGGGAACTTATCGTATTTTGCGTCGGTATAGCCAACACCGGCCGTAACCTGCAGACTGTCGGTCGCCAATGCATGCAACTCAAGTTCGAACCCCCGGCTTGAAGCCGCGGCTGCATTGGTGAGTCTTTGTTCCGGAAGCCCCGCCGTGCCGCAGGTAGAGCAAGTAATTCGCACCTGCAGGTCGGTAAAGTCCATATCGAAGATCGCGAAGTTCAGCTCAGCCCGCCGATCCATAAGGCTTGCTTTTACGCCAAGCTCATAGCTGGTGACAAATGACGGGTCGGCGACCAGCAACCCTTTCGCAAAATCCGCTACCGGGTCGCGCGAGTTGTTGAACGCTGCCGACTTGACACCGCGTGCGACACTACCATACACCATCACATTGTCGTTAACGTTGTAGCGCAGACCGATGGACCCGCTGGGTTCATCGGTCTCCTGGTCGAGTGGAGCTGCGAGCGGCTCGGTACGGGTAAGCAGCCTAAACGCCCTACAGGTAATAGGATTGGTGGGGCAAGTGAGGGCATGGGACCACGATTTCTTGGTCTCGGTTAGATAACGCAGACCGCCAAAAAGCGTCAGCGCTTCACTGAAGTGGTAGTTGCCATGAGCGAACACAGAGAAACCGTTGACATCAATGTCCCGACCCTGGGTAAATTCACCCTCTGCCGGACCGAATCTTACACTTGGAAACGCCCTGTTCTTACCCACGGTTAACTGATCGATGTAATACAGGCCAGCGACGAAGTCGAACGCGCCTTCAGCCGGCGACGTGATTCGCAACTCCTGGGTGAATTGCTCAGGCGCCATATGTGTCAAAAAAGCAAAATTGTTGGCGGGTCCGATGTCTATATCAGCCACAAAATCCGCCTCATCTTCACGCCATGAGCTGATAGACGTGAGTGTATAGTCGTTGTCAAAGACATGCTCCACCGTGAGTGAAATTCCAGACAGATCAATGTCCGAGACCGTAGGGACATTATTGCTGGTGGTATATTTTTTGTCGTCGAATAAAGGACCGTCGTCCGCGACCCATTCGTTAAAATAGTCTTCGGTTTTAAGCCTGGAAAAATCATGAGCCAAATCCACGGTCGTCCGATCGCTGGGCGTATAGCGCAACTGAATCCGGCCACTGGTTTGGTCCACACTGCCTTGATCATCATTCGGATTAGTCGTGTTGGTCACATAACCGTCCTGGGCTCGATCCCCCGCGGATATTTGCAGCGCCAGTCTGTCTTCGATAATCGGGATGTTAACGTTGCCTTTGAAGTGATTAAGATCACGACTACCAACATCGACGCTGATACTGCCTTCAAACTCATTTCCCGGTTTTTTGCTGATAATGTTGATGGCGCCGCCAATGGCGTTCTTGCCGAACAGCGTGCCCTGGGGGCCGCGTAAAACCTCAATGCGCTCGGTCTGGCCGAGATCCGCGTTGGCGGAAAACTGCTTGCCCATATAAACGCCATCGACATTGACGTTTTGCTCAAACCCAGACTGAGCGGGATTAACCTGGGTATAGATGCCGCGAATCGCGATATCGGCGGTTAATTCATTGGGGTTGGTACCATAAACGAAATTGGGAACCAGGCCTGCCATGTCTCGCAAGTTCACGGCACCCGTGCCTGTGATATCGTCGTCCGTGAGAACTGACAGTGAGATGGGCACATCCTACATGGATTCATCGCGGCGGGTGGCCGTGACGACAATTTCCTCCAGCACTCGTGATTCAGATTCAGATTCCGCGACGACTGCCTGGGGAACCCCACAGCTTATACCACACATGCTGCGGCCTCCTCCTGTAGTTTACGTCCATCCTCAGGATAGCGTCATAACCGGAACAGTAATAAACGATAGTATGGTGTCAACCCTCAATGAGGATGTGAAGGCCGCCGGGACCTGCTCGAAATCGCGTCCAATCCCGCTTTCCTGGGCAGACACGATTTCAAGGTCGCGGCCCTGACCAAGACCATCGTTTACCCGCTGGAAAACGTCATCTATTTTTCCGATCCGAGATTTCTGCTGGCGCTGGTCTTACTCGCCGTCACTGCGCTGCTCGACATTGCCTTCTACACCAGACGCGCTGACTAGTGGTTCGTATCGGGGAATGCAATCGTCTGCAATAAATGCTGTTTTACTTCCGGGTCAATGCCTCGAATCTTATTGAGTCTGGTTCGAAGTATTTTTCTATCGACGAGGTTTCTGTCGAGCAGTGCTGTGCAGAACTCCCGATCCTTTTCACGATTTGCGATAGCTTTTGACAGCCACAGATCGTGCAGTTCCAGGCACAGTGCTTTTACGCCATTTGTCGAAGGGGATTCGTAAGCGACCAGCCGATTTCTCCAGCCTGCTGGAAGAATCGCGGTATCGGGAGTCACGCCCTGCGCATAATAACCGAAGGTTTCCTGGAAGATTGAAAGTTCACCAATAGAGCCATCAATTAGATCGGCCCTTGTCCCATCGTCATCTTTAAGCGCAGAGATATCGACCTCGATGGATCGCTCAGCCTCCGGTATCTTTGCATCGGTGGAACCGTGCACGGCCTGGCTGCCGATTATCAGCACTTGATCGGTGCCCAGTATGGCAACGGCGGCTCGAACGGTATGGTCGAACTGTTTCTTGTTCATGCTGCATTCTCCAGTCGGAGACGCAGCAGGATCTTCTTCCTATCTTCGGCAGACAGGATGCCTGCGAAAGGTGAGACCTGGCGCATGTCCTGCGCAAGCTCACTGTGTTCCGTAAATAGGCTGGACAGCACTTTTGGAGGCAGTTCCAACCACTCGTACCAGCGATTGATCAGCACAGTGGCATGCGGATGGAGCGCTCGCAATCGTGCAAGCTGGGTGCGGGCAAGTTGTATGGTTTCGTTCGGATTGTCTTGAAGGATCTTTGAGATTGCATGGTGATAGGCCAAACTTCTACGCTCGACGTGGCTAAGTTTCGCGACGAACCTGATATCGAGTTCAAGTTTGAGTGCCGATGCCAGATTTGCCAGCGTTCGAAGCGTGGGGGATTTGGTACCGGCCTCGTAGGCCGCAATGGTAGGTTGAGATGTTCCAGCCAGTTTCGCCAACTGCTGCTGGGTAACTTTGGCCTGACTCCGAAGCCAAAATCACCACAACTTCGATCAATCAACACATGTCCAGATCAGCCAAAGGGGACGGCAGACAACACACGAGAACGGCAATACTTTTCTGAAAGTGGAAAAAGGATGGTTATTCGTACTTGTATCTAACCGCCCACCGACTTTTTCGAGTCGTAAAGAGTTGGATTTGCCTCTCTGGCCTTATTGATGATCATTGGCGCCGTGATGTTGGTGAAGGTTAAAGAAGAACGGGCGACTGTCGTTGGGGATGGATAAGGTAATCCCCGTGCCTGTGTCCATCACTGTCAGGAGAGTAGGACATTCTCGCCATAAAGGCTGACTGCCCATTTCTGGCATAACGGGCAGGCTACCCTACATCCCTAAAGCGTAATATCTTGCCGCCAGTACTCATCACCTTCCTTGCTGATTTCCGCCCGGGTCTGTTTGTTCCATTCACCCGCGCCGATGTAGGATCCCTCGTATTCATAGGCCCGCTCATCGGGATAGCGCTGTCGGCGCGCATCAATGGCAAGCGCGACCATGCGTGCACGACGCAAAACGTACTCTTCTGAGTACTTCACCGGCTCCGGTCCGGCAGGACGAACAAAGGCGTGCACATTGGTGGTTTCCGCATCAATAGCAGAATCGCGCTTGTGATAACCCAGCAACAACGCAACTCTCCGCTCAGAGGACTTGTTAGGGTAAGCACCATGCAGAGAACTACGATTAACGATGACGCAATCACCGGGTGCCATCAATGCGGGTACCGCCTCGGCGATCTGTTCGGTAATTGGCGGGAACTTACCGTCGTTTGCCAGCCGCCACTGTCGCTGACTGCCAGGCACAATCCAGAGGCAGTTTTCCGCAATACAGCTTGAACAGGCGATCGACAGGTTGAAACCGTGAGTCTTTCCCGATCCGTCGGGATGCTCCAGGGCGACACCATCTTCCGTCCAATGCGTTCTGCCATCCTGATGCCAGTTAGTGGGTGGACCGTCGCGGCTGACCTTATGATGTATCGTTTCATGATATGGCACAAAGTCGGGACCATTGACGCTGGCGACCATCTTAAGAATGTCCGGATGCGCGCAAGCACGCAAAGCTGCATCCTTCATCATGATCGGATGCGACACAAGATACGGGATCGCTGGGTCATCACCGGCCAACGAGTAATATTCGGCGAACTTCGATGGGCGGCCATGCCTGTCAACCGGTTTGTCCCGCGCGACCGGGGCATTGTCCAGAATCTCGTCAAGTTCTCTGGTCAGCTCGATGATCTCGTCTTGCGACAGCACACCGGTAAAGACGTAAAAGCCATGCTCGTGGTAAGCATCCAGGATGTTCTGGGCCAGGTGACCGTTTTTATCGAAGCGCATCTCGCCACGATTACCCAGCGCTAGCGCGCGCTCACGGCCTTCGCGGTAGTATGCGCTCCAGGAGATACGTGGATCTGTTCCGCTCATACGCTCACATTAACATTTCTGATTGGGTTCCGCATTCTCACCAGACTGTTTTGACGACATTTTTCAAGGTTGTCATGGGGTGGCTCACGTATTGCATATCAATGGAACAGGTAACAAAGATGGCGGCTATAAGCTCATGGCTGGCCAATTAAAACAGGAGCGACAACCTTAAGTTTTGATGTTCAGCTGACCCAAGTAATCCATCTTGCCAACTGGCACACCTTTTGTACGCAAAATGTCGTAAGCCGTGGTGACATGAAAATAAAAACTGGGTAGCGAGAACGACATCAGAAAGCCTTCAGCGGTAAAGGTCCACCAGGGCGTGAGTACTTCCTTGCCTGCCGATCCGTTCACCACCTCGGCGGTGACTTGCTGCAAACCGGACTGCGCCTCGGCCACAAGATCCTGCAGTGCCTGGTAGTCAAGATCCTCCGCAGCGGGCCCCGGCAAGTACTCCCCTGCCTGCACGCCGTTGATCGCACCCAGGGAGTGGCTTGCAACCTGGATCAGCTGAAAGCGAAACGGCAGCATATCCGGATAGAGGCGAGTCTCGACGATCTCGTTCAGGTCCATGTTGTTTTCCTCACAGTGAGACCGACCCTTGTCGAGGTAACCTGATACGGCGCCGAGGGATTGCAGAAAACGACCGACGCTGGCTTCATATAGTGAAACAGACATATCTGAACTCCTTTTTTCTCTGGGCGCCGACAGTCTAACGTAGCTGAGGTCCTTCGAATAGGTAACCCAGAGGTAACCAGAACTGAAAAAGTTACGATTAATGCGTTCGAGCCCGTGCTCAGGTATAGGGTATTCGTCTCCTCGTCCAGATGTGTGACGAAAACGTCCGGTTGTTGATCGCCGTTCACGTCACCCAGTGCGATACCCATACTGGCTTCGGTCTCGCCGAAGATATTAATCGCGATACCAAATGTCACACCGCGTTCGCTTCCATTTCCGCCACGACGTGCCGCATTCCTTCCCACTCATCCCACATGTTGCACAGGTGGTATTTGGAGCGCTCCCAGGGGTTGTTGCCTTCCTCAAACTCCAGCCACTCTCCCAGCTGCCCGCGATCCGGATGATCGGAGACGCCGTTTACCATTTTATCCGGCTGCCGCGACTTGTTGCGGATTCTGAAAATAATGTTCTTTCGGGACTCTGTACCATGCTCGTTTCGAGAACCGGAATGTGGCATATGGAACATTGTGATGCAGGCGTCTCCCGGCTCCATCAGCGCCTGGGTAGGGCGTGGCCATTTGCGTCCGTCCAGGGTGGCCTCGGAGTCTTCATCGATGAACTGTTCTTTTACTCTGTCCGGTAGATAGACCAGACCACAGCGATTCGGCACATCAACGTTCAAGCGTGGCCAGCCCGGGCCCTCAGGGCCCATCCTGTCTCCCTGTGCCGCCTGCCAGCGGAAGAATTCCTGGGTTGCATGGTGGGCTCCCCGCAGCAACGACGTCTGTCCACAACCCGGCTGCATCTGGTCGCTCAGACAGACGAATACAAATGCACTAAAGCTGCCTATACCCAGGGTCATGCCCGAGTCCTCGAACAACGGAACTGAGTTGTGCCCGATAACTTCTGCGCTACGGCCCAGATCACCTTTGGGTCCCGAGGCGATATATCGTGAGTAGATCTCTTCTTCGGTACCCTGCTGGCGTTCCTGGGGAACTGTAATCGTGCAGAGCCCGTCCATGTGGGACTCCGTACCGTAATAAGGCTGGTCCTTATCTACATAACCGAGGTTGTTGTATTGCTCACCGGGCGAGTGCTGCTTCAGAACACCAACCTGGCAAACAATCGGTGGGTCGAACTGGCCCATGGCGTCATTCAGTATGGGTGTCACCATGGATGCGTTTACAAGATCAGTCATTTCCTGCGTCCTACCCAGGTGTTCTCTTTTCTTCGCCGCTTTTATTCTCGCCAGGGCAGCCATGACCAATTCTTCAGGTACCGCCTGTTTGATGATGACGTAACCGTCCCGGTACAGCGTACGTTTTTCGTCCAATGACAACTGAGGTGGATGGACCATAAAGCCAATTATCCTTTATTCAACATAGTCAGAGATAAAATACCGGTGTGATTGGTATGTCAAGATCAATTACTGCCTGGCCTCTAACGCCGTCAGTCTGGTTTTTGTCATTGGTTACCTCCAAGCGTGATTTGCGCGGCCTTCGCCGGGTCGTACCACCAACCATCGGGGAAAGGCGACAGATACATATCGGCGGTACCGCTGGGCCTGCCGAATTTATTCCAATAGACAATACGGTAGTCCGTGAGCACATCTAACGGAATCGTAAAAAAGCTCCACAAGAGCACCCGATCCAGGGCCATGCCCCCACATCGCTGTGGGGAGACCCGAGTTCCTCTCAGTCTCCCTTTGCAGCAGGGAGAGGCTTGCGGTTTACGATTTACACTACCCGGGCTAGAACTTGGGGTCCTTTTCTCTTGAGCCAAGTACTTCATCACCAATATCAATTTCTATACCGGTATGTCTGCCAACCTCAGTCACTACCTCGCTCAAGGCCGTCTGGTGGAAATCGAGCAGCCCCTGGCGTAAGGCGAGTTTACGCTGCAATTCAGTTTTACTCACCGGCTTGATATCTACAGAGCGTTGTCCAATGAGAACATGATGCTGAACGAAGGGGGTGTAAGTGTTCTGTTCAGCAGCGTGTCGTTTGGACAGTTCTGTCATTCTATAACATAATGGCGGTGTTAACGGTGATCTTCGCCATGCAGGACTATGTACCGGAAATCACATCGCGATTACTATAGTGGCTCCCGCAGCCTACTTGAGGGATGATGTACAACATTCTTTTTTTGATGACAGACCAGCAACGCTGGGATGCAATGAGCTCCAGCGGCGACTGGGTCAACACGCCGAACCTGGACCGCATTGCCGCCGAGGGCGTACGTTTTACCAACTGCGTCACGACCACACCGATCTGCGTGCCGGCACGCATGACGCTGGCAACCGGCAGATACCCGCACAACACCGGTGTGTGGAACAACCTGCCGTATTCGATGCCCGAGGATGCACCCAACTGGATGCGTGAGCTCCGGAGACTGGGGTATCGAACCAGTCTATTCGGCAAGACCCACCTTCACCCGCATGGCAGGAGCGACCTGCGGCAAAAGGAGGACCTGCTGCATGCGTGGGGCCTGGACGACGTCGATGAGATAGGTGGCCCCCGCGCCAGCGCCAACACCATGTCGCACATGACTGCCATGTGGGAGCAAAAGGGACTGTGGGAAGCTTACCGCGCCGACTATGCGGAGCGATTCTCCAACAAGCACTATGTCGTTCGACCCTCTGTGTTGCCGTTGGATGACTATGCGGACGTCTATGTCGGCGAGCAGGCCAGACGGTACCTTGCTTCCTATGACCGGGACCAGCCCTGGTTCTGCTGGGTCAGCTGGGGCGGCCCGCACGAGCCCTGGGACGCCCCGGAGCCCTATGCCAGCATGTACGATCCGGCCTCCATGCCACTCCCCGCTGTCAGCAGTCAGGACACGGCACGGCCACGGGGACGACTCGACGCATTGCTGGAAAACAAAAGGACCAGCCCAGACTTTGAAGACGGCGAGGTAGGTGCGATGCGTGCCAACTATGCCGGCAATGTAACGCTGATCGACGATCAGATCGGCGGCATTCTCGACGCCATCGAAGCACGTGGCGAAATGGACAACACCATCATCGCTTTCACGTCGGATCACGGAGAAATGAACGGCGACCATGGCCTCATCTACAAGATGAACTATTACGACGGGTCATTGCGGGTACCGTTGATCGTGAGAACGCCCGGCCAAGCGCATTCGGGCATCATCAACGACAGCCCCGCCGAGAACGTCGATCTCGGCCCCACCCTGGTGGAACTTGCGGGTGGTGAAATCGAGTACCAGCAGTTCGGCAAATCCCTGTCCGGTGCATTCGACGGCAGCCGGCATCGTGACGATGCGATTTCTGAGTTTGTCGGAGAATTCATGCTGACGAACGACGAGTGGAAAATCGCCCTCAACAGGGAAGGTGAAACCTATATGCTATTCGACCGCAGGAAAGATCCCGACGAGCAACACAACCTGGCAGGGTTGAGCGAGTATCGCAGCGATGCAGACTCGCTTCGCCTCAGAGTGCTCGAGCGAATCGCCCGGAGCCAGTTGCGTGCACCCTGAAACTCATTTGGCTCGGCCGAAAAAGCGGTTGGATTCGGGAATAAATGGGGTCGGAGTGAAATTTACAATTCTTTTACGTTTGAATAAATGGGGTCGGAGTGAAATTTACAATTCTTTTACGTTTGGCGGACGTCCCCTCTGCTGGAACGTTTGAGGTATACCGGAAACTTCTTCAACTACAAGCAGTAGTTCTTCCTTGTTTTAAGTGAAAGTGATCACTCTCAGTGATACTATCTTCAGCAAGCGATGTGCTTATTCACGGGCCGAGGGGAAACGGCAAAACCGTGCTACTCAACTGGTTGTATGAAATGATCAAACGTGAACACAGCATAGGCCAACTCACCAAACCACAAAACAAGCCAGTCAGGGTGGTGAAAACAGACCCGACTGAGATTGCTGATATGTCCAGTTTGATGGATACCCTTGGCTTGCTTTCTGAGCTAAATTCGATCACATATAAACTGGAACTCGGGGCTACATCAGTGGCCAAGGGTTCCAGGTCGACCACGTCTACACCAAGACCGCCGTCGCTGTTCCAGGCGCTTGTAGCCAGTTGCAAGGAAATGCCCTTGGTGCTCTTGATAGATGAAGCTCATACCCTGGACCCTACAGTAGGCCGTAGTTTGCATAATGCCAGCCAGCGGGTACGGGATGAAGCTCCTTTCTGCCTTGTGCTCGCCGGAACGCCAGACCTGCATGCCCACCTGAGTGAAATGAGTGCAACCTTCGTCGACCGAGCCGCTGAACTGGATATAGGCATAGGCCGCCTGGATGTAGCAAGTAGTACACAGGCACTGCTGCAACCGTTGGTGGATTGCGAGATGAGCTTTACGAAGCAGAGCCTGTTAGACAAGGTCGTGACCAACACACACTACTACCCATACTTCATCCAGATGTGGGGTTCCGCCTTGTGGCACACAGCACACGATGCTGGCAGTGTGCAAATTGATGACGCCATCTATGAAGCCTCAGTGAAGAGATTTGTCAAGCCACAAACAAATTATTACCGCCATCGCTACGAGGAAATAAAAAACTCTGATTACGTCGATGTGGCATTAGCAGTTGCCAATATGTTCCAGGAGGACGTGACGTTGCCTGACTGGCGCGTTGATGATGTCATAAGGTCAGCGACCACTGACACCAAAAGAGCCAGGTTGTTTTTGCGGCATACAGAATTCATATGGCAGCCATCAGGATCGAGTGAGTGGGAACCTGGGATACCGAGTCTGATGAATCATGTTCTGAAGATGGCCCCTCAGCCCCGCGATACTGATGATACAGATACTGGTGGTATGAGGCTCAGTTGATTGGCATCTGGCGCGCACTCGCAAGAGACGGGAGCCACTGCTAAACAGGCTCTCCACGGCGGGTCACTCTTAGTAATCCCCTGCCTGCCAGGCAAGGAGCATAGCAACGGGAATGCGGTGTTTGCTTGATAAAAGTACGCTTGGCCTGTACAGCGTTTAGCCAAACATAGCACACCCAGTCTTCATCGTCGCCCAGAACCCCTTCAAGCAACCTCTCCTCAACTTGTCAAAGACCAGTGCCAAGAGATGCGCCCTGTACCGGAATCGATCGTGCACCGGGTGATCAGCACCTGGCTGATCACGCGCGCTGGACTCACGGTAAAACCCGGTGTCTACGGCCAAACCTGGGCACAGCGACTTAAACGTGTCTTCGCAATAGACATCGAGAAATGCGAGAAGTGCGGCGGTAACATGAAAGTGATCGCAAGCATTGAGGACCCTGACGTCATCGACAAAATCTTGAAACACCTGGGTCTCGATCAATCAAGTAGCCTACGCGGTTCACCACATAACCGTTCGCCGCCTGAAAACATGTTCGAACACAAAACGACACTTTTCCAAGCTGCCTTCGGTCCAGAGCACAGACGCCCTAAACACACCCTCAACCCCGGCCACCTTAAATCGGCGACTCTCGGAACAGCGGGTTTATTTTACCTATACCCATTTGAACGTTCCGAGCTTGAGTGACATATCAATTAATCATGCCTAAGTGAGGCCGATGAAGGTGAGTCGAGTCCCTTGAATAACGCCCTCGAGACTACTGTCTTGATCTCTCTTTGGAGTACTCCTTTAAGACTTGCATCTGGGACCTCTCTAAATTCGACAAACCAACACTATTGAGAGAATTCTCAAAATGTCTAGAGTCTATAAAACAAACTCCATCGACTGGAGGCCATCTTATGTTCGCTCGTGAGGTCGTCTGATGCTAAAACTCCCACACCGAGACATGAAAAATAGGGAATTGATATGACGATTGCGCTTGTGGCATGGAATAGAGAGAGGATATTTATTGGTTCAGATGGCAGATTGACCGACAACTCAGGAATACTCACTGATTGTCAACAAAAAATCGTCATTGATGGTAACCGGAACTTTGTGGTTAGCTCGTGGGGCGATAGCGAAGTTGTGCCCAATCACTCCAATACCAGCAGAGTGGCTATCAGGGTGGCTATTAAACAGATCATAGATGCAGCAAACGAAGAGAATGAAAACTATTCGTTTGATCAATATTGTCAATTTTTCGATGGTACGTTTCAGCAAACGTATTCGTTCATGAATTCTGGGTTTTTCATATGTGGCATGTCAAATGGATACTCGCGTATATGCCGCAAAGATCGTGGAAGTGCGATTGAATTCCTTAGAGATGGAAACGAAAGCTGGGAGCTTTCCTGCAACTACAAACTAAAAGCAAAACGAATATACGACCTATTCAATGCTTCATACAGCGATGCATGCGATGAAGATGCCGATATGAACGACAACGAATTTAAGGACATAATGGAAGAAACTCTTCATCGCGTATACGAAGATAGAACTGTAAACGCTCAATGTGAAATCGGAGATAGTTTTGATATTGTCAGGATTGATTCGGAAGGAGCTACTTTGATTCTGCAGAGCAACACACCCTTCAAAAACAGCTCAGAGTACTCATCTTGACGGTCAAGGTTTGTTCCCATATTTGACTGCCTAAACCTCAAACTGCCATTTGCTCAACAATAGGTCTAGTTCATTTTGACCATATCCGGGTTGAACCTGACTACTTCCCTTCAGATCAACATAATGAACCAGTGTTAGCAGATGACTAAAAATAAACCATTCATTCTGAACCGCTCTACAGACCGTAGAACGTTGAATCCTGACACATATTTCGCATAAGCGTTTGTCTATTATATTGTAAATAAGTAGACAGTTCAGAATAGGGGTGTATACTGTCTATTATATCGTTTAAATACATTTAATAGACACCATTGTCTATCAATCGATTAAGGAGACAGAGCATGGCATTGCTGGGGTACGCACGAGTGTCTACCAATCAACAGAGCCTAGATATTCAGATAAGCCGCTTGCTTGATGAGGGGGTAAGGAGAGACCGTGTCTTTGCTGATACGGCATCTGGTAAGAACGATGATCGAGAGGGGTTGCAGCGGCTTAGGGCGAGGGCTGAGAAGGATGACTTAGTGCTTGTCACCAAACTTGATAGATTGGGCCGCAGCACCGGCGACATGATCAAAATAATAGAGGGATTTGAAGAAAAGGGTGTGGGTGTCCGTTTCTTGGATGATGGGATTAGCACGGATGGCACGATGGGTAAGATGGTCGTCACGATATTATCTGCCGTGGCAGAAGCTGAACGCTCAAGAATTCTTGAGCGAACGAACGAAGGAAGACTAGCAGCAGTTGAGAGTGGGGTGAAATTTGGCAGGAAAAGGTCAGTTGACAGAGCGAAGCTCCTTCAGATGCGTGACGAGGGCACGGGTGCTACCGAGATATCGAAGGTGTTGGGGGTAGGAAGGTCTACTGTATATAAGGTCTTGAAGGAGGAAGTTGGGTAGATGGCTCACCGACTAGTGAATAGGCGTGAGATGATGCTGGAACATCACGGGGAAGGACATCCAAAGTCAAGGAAGATGGCAAGTACTAAGGTAGACCAAGATCGATTGACCGATATAAAGTAAACGGAGTTACTGGATATTCTGTCCCGCGAGCGAAATTTCCTCTTGTGCTACAGTTTATCGAACCAAGGAGAAAATCGAGTGCGTCAGCGGAGATAGCGGCGGGAATGGCCTATCCAGATTCCTGTCAGCTTTGGAGTTGATAGCGGTGTGCTCATCCTCATCGAGTGGCTGCTCGCTGCACGGAGCTAACGGCCAAAAGCAGCGCTTGAGTATAGAAACCATTAACCTTCGACCCGGTGTGGTTTACCGTGCTGTTCGCGGTTTGAATCCAAGGCTCTCGTATAACCTGATTGTAGTCTCTTGTGCACTCAGTCGGACAAGCGTACCAGGATTTGTTTTGAATGCCCCTTACCTTTCCCGACCAACTCGAGCGCGATGTCCGCGCCTATTTGAACGCAGTAAGGGAACTCTGACACCGATTGGCGTAAGGTATGCCTGTGTGAGACTGTTGCGACGAAGGGCTACCGCATGGAAAAACCGCGCGCTGTAAGCAAAAAAACCACCCTGTTGCTGTTCGCCCTGTCGATGCACCCTTTGGCGCACGCCGTTGCCGATACGCAGGCGCTCGAGTTCCGTCACGGCCTCTCTCAGATACCCAACTACGAACTGAAATATCCCGCCGACTTCCCGCACTTCAACTATCTCAATGCGGACGCCCCGAAGGGCGGTACGCTTGTGCTGCCCACGGGTAACCCCTTAAATACAGTGTCGCCGGTGTACCAGCCGCCGGGATTCTACCCGTCTTATGATCACCTGATCGAGCGCGCAGGTGACGAACCTTCCGGCTATTACGGCAGTCTCGCCGAGTCGATCGCCTTAAGCGCCGACCGCCGGCGAATCGTTTTCCGGCTGCGCCGGCAGGCTCGCTGGCACGACGGCAGACCGATTACCGCAGCTGATGTCAAGTTTACGGTGGAAACGTTTCGCGCTGACCTCATGGCCCACGGGTGGGCAGGGGCGCTGGCCTGGGTTACTGACGTCAATATCCTGGATCCACTGACTGTCGAGATTCGTGCCGACTCGGACCTTACAAAGCAACTCTTCCTCATCGGCCACATGCCCATCGTGCCTGCGCATTACTGGCTCGACCGGGATGTGAGCGAACCGACAACGACGCCGCCACCACAGAGCGGCCCCTACCGCCTGACAGGCGTGTCTCAGGGTCGCTACTTCACATACGAGCGGGTGCCGGATTACTGGGGCAGGGATCTTCCGGTGAATCGTGGCAAATTCAACTTCGATACCATTCGCTACGAACGTTACCTGGACGCAACGGTCGCCCGCGAAGCCCTGCGCGCGGGACTGTTTGACGTGTACCCCGAGACCGACTCGCGGCACTGGCTGTCATCCTACGACGTCCCCGCTCGCGAGGCCGGCTGGCTCGTGCTGGGCACACTGGCGAACGATGAGAGCGGCCCCCGGTTTCGCCTGGCGCTGAATACGCGGCGCCAACCGTTCGACGATCTTCGCGTACGCGAGGCGCTGTTCCATGCATTGGACTTCGAGTGGCAAATCCGGGTGTTGCACGGGGGCGAATTGACCCGGGCCAACAGCTTCTTTGCCGGCTCCATGTTCGCTTCTTCGGGATTGCCGGACGAAGCGGAAACAGCGCTTCTCGAACCGCATCGCGCGCGGTTGCCCGCCAAGGTATTCACCCACCCCTTTTCCTTCCCCAGTACAGATGGCGTGGGCGTCGATCGTGACGGTTTGTCGCGGGCGAGGGCACTCCTCGCAGAAGCCGGTTATCGGGTCGTTGACGGCGCGATGGTCAACGCCGCGGGTGAGCCCTTTGTGATCGAGTTTCTGTCCTCTTCGCGGGCAAACCAGCGTATTCTCCTGCCCTACGTGCGTTCTCTGTCGATACTCGGCATCCAGGCGGATATCCGCATGATCGACGGCACCGGCTACTTCAATCGCCGGCGTAACGCTGACTACGACGCTATCCTGGTGGGCGGCCGTATGCGGGTACCGCCCGGCTGGCAGTTGCGACCCTTTTTTCATTCCTCATCGACCCTTTACTTGAACGCGTCCCGCATCAACCACCCGGCGGTCGATGCCCTGGTCGAGGCAGCGCTCAGTGCGACAAACCTCGATGAGTATGTGAGCGCCTGCCGGGCGCTCGATCGCGTTCTGCTATGGAATTATTACCAGTTCCCGCTGGATGCCCGCGGCGACACCCGCATCGTTTACTGGGACAAATTCGGCCGGCCCGATCTGCCAGAGGAGATGTATGTAGCGCCGTTCCCGGATGGCTGGTGGTTCGACGTGGAGAAGGCAGCGCGAATCAAGTTCTGATTTCGGTGGGCTGAGCGAATTTGACTGTCGGCGTCCGGTTCTCTGAGTATAGGAACCATTAACGCCCTATTCTGAGAAATCTGCAGCCGATCGCTGCTTCACTGATCTCTTCAATTTCCTTTGATCCAGTCTGCTCAAGTTTGCCTGGCACGACGCCTGCGCACACCCGAAGTTCGTATTCATCCTTTGTTATGCTAGTGAACTCGACCAGTAAAGCAGGAGTCAGCATGGCGACCGCCGGACCACTAGCAGGTGTCCGGATCATGGACCTCACCGACGAGACCGCGATCTACGGGGCCAAGCTGCTCGCTGATCTCGGTGCAGATGTGGTTCGACCGGAACCTCCCGATGGCGATCCGCTTCGTCACCGGAGCCCCTTCAAGGACGACGTGTCATTGTGGCACCTTTTCTTTGCCTCGAGCCGTCGTTCGGTTATGGTAATATAGTTCCTATTCTCCTCCCTAGTAGAGGACTAGACTTTAGTTCCAGCGAGCTGAAATGGGAAATGTCGGAATAAAGGAGTATTAAACAATGGCAGACAAACCCAACATTGTACTGATTTTCCCTGACCAGCAGCGTGGTGACACTATGGGCTGTGCGGGTAACCCAGCGGTTAGAACACCCAATCTGGACACACTTGCAGCCGAGGGAGTCGTCTTCGGGCGGTGCAGCACCAACTCGCCAATCTGTATGCCGGCGAGGGCGTCCCTCATTAGCGGCCGGTACGTCAACGAGCACGGGGTATGGACTAACGGGCAGGGGACAGACCGCTATGGCCCCAGCCACGTCAGAAACATCCGTGACGCTGGCTATCACACCATGGTCATTGGTAAGACACACCTATACGCCCACGCTGGTCACATGAGCAAACACGTTCAGAAGCTAAGGGACTGGGGTTACGAGGACAGCCTCGAGACCCCTGGGCCAACTGCGGCTGCGGTGGTCGACTCTCCGTATACCGATTATTTAGCTGAAAAAGGCTTGCTGGACGTCCATCGGGAGTACATGCGCGCTTACCTGAGAGGATTGCGGATGGGGGCTAGCCCTTGGGAAACGTCGCCCTGTCTCCTGCCTACCGAAGACCATCTGGATATGTATATTACACGTAAGTCGGCAGAGTGGATACGAGACTATCAAGGTGATAAGCCCTTCTACCTTCAGGTTTGCCCTGGCGGACCTCACACTCCCTTCGATTCGCCGGTCGAGTACCGGGCTATGTACAAACCCGAAGATATGCCCTTAGCCATCATGGATAAGCCAGCATCACCAATGGCACCCTATGTGGAGCAACAACTGTATCATTCAAGGTTTGGGCACGAGAATATGACAGAGATGCACAATCGTGTGATGAGAACCTACTACTATGGCAACGTCACCCTCATCGATGAGGGCATAGGTCGTATCCTCAAGGCTCTGGAGGAGAGAGGATTGATGGACAATACCTGGATTCTCTATAGCGCGGACCACGGGGACAATTTAGGTGACCATAGGCTGAGTGAAAAGATGGTATTCTACGAGAGTGCTCTCAACATACCCTGCCTCATTCGGCCTCCAGGTGGAATGAAAGGCTGGCAGTCCAGGGGGCTTACCGACCTCATTGATATAGCTGCCACGCTGGTTGACATCGCCGGTGCCAAGCTACTAGAAGGGAGCGATGGTCGCTCTCTCGTCTCTCAGGTTATGGCTGGCCCGGATGCGCCGGGGGCTCAGGAGGGGAAAGAGGCGGTCTTCAGTGAGATAGAAGGCTACTCCATGGTTCGGAACGAGCAGTACAAGATGGCTGTCCATACCAGAGCGCGGCAGCCTGTGGAACTGTATGATATGGTGGAAGACCCCAACGAGCTGCGCAATCTGGTGAACGATCCCTCTCTAGAGAAAGTGCGTAGCGAACTGCTCAATGAGCACATTGGCAGGCTATTGAGTCACCTGGATGAGGGAAAACTCAAAGTGTTTGAAGAAAGGGAAATCCTCCCAGCAGAGGCCGGGGGTGGATTTCGTTGGCTGGGGAGATGACGGTTTAGAAGCACCACAACATGCCGTGCGCTTGCATGCCGATACCATCGCCGGCTCCCAGTCTTTCGCCATTGAAATGGACGTCGCCTTCGATGACATGCACCCAGACCTTGCGCTGGTCGCTGACCCGGTGCTGCAGGAACGTGCCGGGCCCCACCAGACCCCTCCCCACCTGTTCGCCGAACCTTGAACAACCCTCGGCAACAGACACGCCTGTGCGTCCCATTGGTGTACTGCGAAACTACCCCGGCCACTCGTCCGCCACCATCCCGCATTCCAGTGCGCATTCCCATCGATGCTTCGGTTCTCGGCACTAACCAACTCAGTACAGACCGCACTCCCTCCTCGCCAATACAAACGAGCGCCGTGGAAAAGACCCGTAGTAATGCCTATCCTCAGCAGGACATTCCCTTGGTATCCTTGTGTCCGCTATGAATCGTTGCTTATTGTTGCTTCTCCTGTTGTTGAGCTATAGCGAAACCGCGCTCGGTGAACAGCCTAATATCGTTTTCATTCTGGTCGACGATCTGGGCTACATGGACATCGGAGCGAACAATCCGCACACGCTGTACGAGACACCAAGTGGCCGGGGGTAACATCTCCCGGATCAACCCGCTCGGCCCCCGTCATCAGCACCGACTTCTATCCCACGCTACTTGAAATGGCTGGCTTGCCAGTGAAACCCGAGCAGCATTTGGATGGCGTCAGCCTGGTACCACTGCTGAAGGGCAACGGCGAACTACAGCGCACGGCACTCTACTGGCACTATCCCCACTACAGCAACCAGGGTGGTTTTCCTGGTGGAGCGATTCGGATAGGTGACTACAAGTTGTTGGAACGTTTCGAAGATGGTCGCGTTCATCTCTACAATCTCAAAGACGACATCGGCGAACGTAATGACCTGGCCGAACAGATGCCGCCGCGAGTCGGTGAGATGCGCGAGCGGCTACACAAGTGGTACCAGGATGTGGACGCAAAATTTTTGCGTCGCAAAGAAAGGCGGGCCCGAGCCGTGGCGGCCGTCAATGTCAGCACCCAGGCACGAGTCGAACCATTAACGCCCTATTCTGAGAAATCTGCAAGTAAGATTGGGCGGCTACAGGCCATTTTTTACAGCACTAGCAAGAATTAGGAGGGAGGTTCCCCAGTCCACAACCCAATTAGTCATTTGACTGCTTAGGGTCGACTCGCGTCATCTGAGATAGACAATCCATCGTCAGCTACCAGAGGTATTGCCGCCATCGAGTTTTGAAAGCCAGTTTGGAAAGTTTCGGCGGGACCCGGCCAAAAGCGGCGCTTTTTGCTCTGATGTAACATGCCTTCATCTACAGGAAGGGTAATCGTGGATAGAAAATCGTTTCTACCTTATCTATTGATCTCGGTTGGACTTGGTGTTGGCTTTGGACTGGGCGAATTACTTAGGCGTCAGCTATCAAGTCCCTGATAGAGAAGGCTGTGTTTTTGCGATGCCGCGACTATGGTGGCTTGGCAAACATTGCACAGCAGTTAACGCTGCGAGTAGAGGAAAAAAGTGATATGGTCGCCCATTTGGGCATCGCCCGAAACAATGTCGACGATTACCCCGAGATATGTTGCGAATCAGTTTTGTCGTTCTGTTGTCGATCTGCGTGCCCTGCACGACCTTCGCCGAGACCCTGGACGCCTTGGAGTTCAAGCATGGAATCGCGTTCTTTGACGACCTGAAGTACCCACCCGACTTCACCCACCTGGATTATCTGAATCCGGACGCGCCCAAAGGGGGCGTGTTGGTCCAATCGACGCGCAGGGATTTCAATACCCTAACTATATTCACGGACTTCGTGCCAGCACCGGCCACATGGAGATGGATTCACGACTCCCTGGTGTCGTCCCGCTCCGAAGAGATGAGCAGCTTCTATGGCCGGCTGGCAGATGGACTGAGCATTTCCGATGACAAACGCACCCTCTTTATTCGCTTGCATCCAGAGGCGCGGTGGCACGACGGTATGCCGATCACTACCCGGGATGTGAAGTTTACCCTCGATCTCATTCAAGCCAGCATACGGTTTCGCGGATTTTTCTCGTGGGTGCAATCCGTTGAAATCTTAAGCGAGCGTGAAATAGCCTTGCGGCTTGCGAGCGAGCTAACGCTATCCAACATGTTTGCCTTAAGTTGGTTTCCGATCATGCCAGCCCACTACTGGGAAGATAAGGACCCGACCCGGGTCACGATGGAACCGCCGCTGGGCAGCGGTCCCTACCGGATCGCCGAGTTCAGGCAGGGACGGTATATCCGTTACGAACGGGTTCCCGATTACTGGGGCCGAGACATCCCCGTCAACAAGGGCCGCTATAACTTCGATCAGATCCGCTACGATGTTTATCGGGATGCGACCATCGCCCGGGAGGCGTTTCGCAAGGGATTGATCGATACCTGGCACGAGGAGGACATTCGCTACTGGGCGACAGGGTATGACATTCCCGCCCGGGATAAGGGCTGGCTGGTGATGGACCATCTCGACTACCGCGGATCAATCGGTGTCAATCGGGTCATCGCTCTGAACAACCGTCGGGAACAGTTTAAGGATCCGCGGGTTCGGGAAGCGTTGACGCTCGCCGTGGACTTTGACTGGCAGAACCGCGTGCTTCACTTTGGCCAGCTCGAACGGGCACTCAGCTATTTTTCGGGAGAGCCGTCGTTCGAGGCGCGAGGATTACCCGGCAGGGGTGAGCTTGCGTTGCTCGAACCCTTCCGCAATCAACTGCCCAAAAGGCTGTTTACCGAGGCCTTCGAATTGCCGCAGTCCACCGGCAGCGGCCGCAATCGCGCCTCCCTCGAACGGGCCCGGGCGCTGCTGGCACAGGCCGGGTGGCATATTGCGGATGGCGTGCTGGTCAACAGCGCCGGTGAGCCTTTCGAGATTGAATTCTTGTCACGGGATGTGGCCGATCAGCGTACCCTTCTGCCTTACCTCAGCACCTTAAAGCTGCTTGGGATCACCGGTAGGATACGGCTGGTGGACGCGACGCAATTCGTTAGTCTAAACCGGAAATTCGATTACGACGCGATATTCACCCGGAAGCCCATCCTCTCTCCGCCGATCGTATTCTTGTCCATGTTTTTTCATTCTCAATCGGCGTCCCAGCCCCTAAGTCTCAGGGGCAACATAGCCGGGATCGCGGATCCCGTGGTCGACGCGTTGATCGCCGAGGCAAGCAAGGTGACGACGCCGGAGGATATGGCGACCGCGTGCCGTGCCCTGGACAGGGTATTACTCTGGGGGTTCTACCAGATTCCCCTGGATGCGCTTGGGCCCGCTCGCATGGTTTATTGGAACAAATTCGGTCGACCGGAACGGGAAGATCTTGCGGTCTATGGACCTCCGTTTCCCGACGGCTGGTGGTACGATGACACAAAAGCGGCGCGGATCGAGATCAGCCAATAGAAAAGGGGTCAGGTTCAATTTCCTGCTTCCCTTTTCTCTGCTTGCGGAAGAGTGCCTCTGGAAATTGAACCTGACCCCTTTTCCCTGTCAGGATGACAGCTTCCGCTTAGAACTGCCTCTCGACACTGATGCCAAATGACCTCGGTGGGGCAAATTGGCTTCCAAACTGACTGACTTGGAACGCATAGACTTTGTTGAGGAGGTTCTTGCCGAACACGGCGATCTGCCAACCGCCCACGTCCTCGACCCGCACACGCCCGTCGAGCTTTCCATAGCCGGGCGTCGGAATGTCGGGCCTCCTATGATTAGCGAGCAGTTCGTCGGTCTCGTACCAATCCAAGCGGGCCATCGCCGGGGACTCACCGACGACGAAACGGTAGCTGACCCCAGCGTAGTAACTCCACTCGGGCGAGATCGGCATCCGGTTCCCTGGTGCCAGGTTTATGTTCCCGAATTCAGGCCTGTCGGTGAAGGGTATGCCGTCTTGCTCGAATTCATCGAATTGTGCCTCCGGGACATAGTTGCCCCCCACAGATAATGTCAGCTGATCGGTGGCAGCGAAATCAAGCGATAGCTCAAGCCCCTTCACATGTGCCGTGCCGGCGTTAACCTGTATCTGGATGTCGCGCAGAAGCGTCGGAAAGGTCTGGGACAGGATCTTATCTTTCCAGTCGATGTAATAGACCGCGCCCGTAAACCGGACCTTGTCATCCGCAAGAGTGCCTTTGATTCCGACTTCGTAGTTCGTCGTAAAATCCCCATCGGTGACCTGACGGTCGCTCAGAAATGCGATCTGCGCCTCCGCCGTCGCACCAACAATCGGATCGGGGACAAGTACCTGAAGTGTTGCAATGAAGGCGTCGACGCCAACCAGGACCAAGCCCGGGCGAAAGCCCTTGGCCGCCGTTCCATACAACATGAGCGAATCGGTCGGACGATAGGTCAGCGCTACCTTTGGTGCCAAGAAGGTTTCGTCGACTTTCAAGTTCGATGTGTCGACATTGCTCGTTATATTGGCCGTCCTGATACCCAGCGTCAGGTCTAATTGTTCATTAAACGCATAGGTAGCTTCGCCATAGGCTGCGAGTTCTTGGAGATGGACGACTGGGACGAAAAAGGTTGGGAATAGCGCATCGACATTTGACTGCCACTGCGCGAATGCCGGGCGCACCAGTTGAATCCTACCAAGTGTTCTTCCAGTGTCATCGTCTTTGTAGTACAAACCCGCCGTCCATTGCCAGGGGCCGGTGGTGTTTGAAGTCAAGCGAAATTCCTGCACGGTTCGCTCAAAGGTCCACCCGCCAAAGGCGCCAGCGATCTCGAGGATCTGGCCGTCTGGTAGGTTCGGCACATAGTTAGGATTGGGTGTCGCACCAAAGGCCGGTGTTCTCAGCTGGAATGAGGGAACACGTTCGATAAAAGGGGTGAAGAGGGCCGGAATTTGTGCGGAATAGGTGGTCTCCCGATCAAAGAGCGAGGTTGAAGACAAGAAGTCTGCGAAGCCCAGGTCCCAATTCACTGAGAGGTTGTACGACCAGTGGTCGTCCCCGTAGTCGAAGCCGTGTTCGTCGTTGAAAGCTTTGTTGCCTGTGATTTCGTAGGGTCTTTCTATTGGGGCAACCGGGCCGCCGTAGAGGCCGTCGTAGTAGTTGATGGTTCCGTTAACCACCAACTTGTCCGATACCTCAAACTCTATTCTGGCCCGTATCGAGAGGTCCTCCCGCCAATCGACGTCTTTTTCGTTCCGGTCCTCCACAGGTGTCGACGAAGCCGGCTCGGTCTCGATACTCACCAACTAACGCGCAGCGCCAGGCGGTCGGCGAGTGGCACATTGACCACGCCACTCATTATGTAGGTCGGGTCATCACTCTCGTCCATTACACTGTATTCGGCCTTGACGCGGGCCGCCAGCGCCTGTGGATCCGGCCGGTTGGTGATGTAGCGCATCACACCAGACATGGCGCCTTCGCCGAAGAGCGTGCCCTGCGGTCCCTTCAAGACTTCGACCCGCGCCATGTCAAAGACCGCGCCCGACATTTGGCCGCGTCTATGGCTCGACACCGGCATATTGTCGATGTAAATACCTACCGGCGAGCCGCCGTCGGTTTCCCCCACCATCCCACGGATCACAGGTTGGTTGAAACCGGGGTTGACATCGCGATACGACAATCCTGGCACAGCCAGGTACATGTCTTGTATATCGAAAATACCCTTGTCGATCAGTGCCTTTTCGTCAAGCACGGTGATCGCAATGGGCGTATCCATAAGATTTGTTTCACGAAGGGTTGCGGTGACGATGATCTCTTCCATCCAAGCTTCTTCATCGGTTGCTTCGTCTTCATCGGTTGTTTTGTCTGCCGCAAGGCAGTGTGATGCTATGAGTGCCGCGGCCAGTGCCGCGGCGACACGATTCAATAGTTTGATGGACATGGTGTTTCCTCCTTATCCAGTAGTATGGTGGAGGACGACGTCATCACGGGTCCCCCGTTTACGCCGTAGCTTAGCCGATGGGGGATATTGACTAAAAAGCATGCTCTATGCATGCAAAACCGCTTCAGTAAGTTGACGCTCCCACCAGCGATGTCAAACTGCAGTATATAACATTATATACTCGTGTTTTGAGCGTTTCAACCAAAATTGTTAAGAGTGTTAAGAGTGTTAAGAGCACGTTAATTGTCCGCTTTTTAAGCACATTAATTGTCCGGTTTTAAAATACGGTATTTCAATCGATTTGGAGTACCTAAAGCAAGCGACCGCTTGCGCAGTCTCGTAGATGAGACCGGCAAAATGGCTACAGGAGACAAGACTAATGCGCTTTGAAGAAGTATACGGAAGTTGGACAAAGAAGCGGTTGACACAAGAGGAAGCGGCCGAGTTGTTGGGTGTTTGTGCCCGCACTTTCCGGCGCCATATTGATCGCTATGAAGACCATGGTCTGGATGGATTGATGGATCACCGCATGGAACAAGTATCACAGCTACGGGCACCGGTGGATGAAGTCATGCGCATGGTGGACGACTACCGAACCCATCACAATGGCTGGAACATGAGACACTACTACTCCTGGTATCGGCGTGATGGGGGTGAACGTAGTTATACCTGGGTGCGCAACAAGCTGCAGGAGTGCGGGGCGGTGGCGAAGGGTTCTGGCCGCGGTGTGCATCGTAAGCGCCGCCAGCCAGCCGCATGGCCCGGCATGATGCTGCATCAGGATGGTAGTACACATCAGTGGGTACCGGGAGTGTACTGGGATCTGATCGTCACCATGGACGATGCGACTAATGAGCACTACTAAAAGCATGCGACAGCATGCGCTGTCTCGTAGATGTTCTTCTGCGACCAGGAAGGTACGCAAAGCAGTTTCCAGGGGGTACAGGATGTGATTGAGGCCAGGGGCCTGTTCTGTTCGTTTTACAGTGATCGGGGCAGTCATTACTGGCACACCCCGGAAGCGGGTGGCAAGGTGGATAAGTCCCATCTGACGCAGTTTGGGCGGGCTTTGCAGCAGTTGGGGATCGAGATGATCCCGGCCTACTCGCCGGAAGCCAGAGGGCGCTCGGAACGAGCTTTTCGGACGCATCAGGAACGTCTGGTCAGGGAACTGGCACTGGCAGAGATCACTGATTTCGGTCCAGAGCACAGACGCCCTAAACTCACCCTCAACCCCGGCCACCTTAAATCGGCGACTCTCGGAACAGCGGGTTTATTTTACCTATACCCTTCCTATACCCACGCTGGATAGGGGGTGAGTAGTTACGTTGGAAGAAAATATGGTATTGAGCCGGAATGACCGGACCATGAATTTTAACATTTCAGGATCAGACTTCGTTTTCCCGGGCTTCCCACAATTCCTGCCAGTGACTGAGTAAATAAAAAGGGATGGATATAACCGGCTTCTCATACCGGAGTTGGGCCGCTGATATTTTGATTCCCCACACCTGTTGTTTTTCGTCAAGAAACCGATGCAGGCTTTTCAGGCGGCCTGTTTTTCCCGATTTTACTTCAATCGGGACAATGCTTGACCCGCTCTGGCAAACATAATCGATTTCAGCACTGCTATTTTTTGCTTCCCTGGCCCAGTAATGGAGTGCCGGGCAATCGTAACAATCCTGACCGGCTATTAATTCCTGCCCAACAAACTGTTCCATCAAGGCGCCCTGGTACATAGCCATCAAGTCCTTTTCCTGAATGATTTCAGTTGTCAGACCGCACAGATTTTGCATCAGGCCGATATCCAGAAAAAGCACCTTAAAAAAACGTTCATTGGTATTCGCTCCCAAAGGTAATCCATCGGCGGTCGACTTGATGACTTTGTGATACACGCCGGCCAACACTAATAATTCCAATGCATTTTTCATATTTCTCGAAAGCTCGCCAGGATCGACTTTGGCATATTTGAACTTGTTCCCAACCTGTTTTACTGCAGACTGGAACACTCTACCGATATTTTCATGTCGGTTATGGCGGGCGTACTTGTTGAAATCGTCACGGTAAGTCTGGAGTAGCGAGGTCTGGATTTGACGGCAACGCGCGTAATTTCTGGATTCCTGATACTCTGCTACCACTTCCGGCATCCCGCCTACCAGCAGGTATTGTTTTACCCAGGCAAGCAGGGCTTCATGTACAGCGGGATCACCAAACAGTTTCCGGTTATGCGCCAGCGCCTCTATAGTGGCTTCCTGGCCCATCGCGATGAGAAACTCCTCAAAACTCATGGGTTTCATATAGAGGTATTGAACACGCCCCACCGGCATGGAAATACCGGCGGCGTTCAGGGTTAATTCCAGCAATGATCCGGCGGCAATCACATGCAGGTCCGGGAGTTTTTCATAAAAATAGCGCAATGCCGGTATGGCCTTTGGGAATGCCTGGATTTCATCGATAAACAACAGAGATTTGCCTGGCATAATTGTCTGTCCGGACAGTATTTCCAGCTTACTCAGTATCTCTGTCGGGTCCAGAGTTTTGAATATCTCGGCAGCCTGAGGCTCCGCTTCCAGGTTGACAACGGTCATATCAGCAAATTCCTGTTGACCGAATTGGCTGACGGTATAGGATTTCCCCACTTGACGAGCACCCCGGATCAGTAAGGGTTTGCGCCGTGACTCATGTCGCCAGGACCGTAATACAGCGTCAATAGTACGTTTCACGAATAGTTTCCCACTGGTAGTCCATCAACACAGGTATTGGACAACATGTAATTTGAAGGGAATATATTATGATATTGTCAATTTTACAAGGTAAAAAATGACTATTTCTGTCAAAAATACCACCATATTTGACACAGTTTTGCCGAATTGCTGAATTTTCCCCAGGGCTCTCAGGATTTTCTCCGGTGTGTAGGGTTGTGAGGTAATCTCCCATCTAACATGAAATAACCAGTTGATTTAATGGAAATATTTTTTTACAATTTTGAAGCTTTTGAAATCAGATTCGGCGGTCAAACACAATCATGTTAGCTACGCGACAGCGTGCCGCTTGCGGGGCGAACCCTTGTAAAAATGTGTTTAATAATTCCTATTCTCCCAGCAGTTGGCGAAAGATCTCGTGATGCACTCCAACGTACTCGGTTTCGGCCCTCGCATAACCTGGGATAGCGAACTGGCACACGGACAAGTTGTCGAACTCGAACTGCCCATCACCAAACTTTATACCACCCTCATGGGAATACGTCGTCGAGACGCTTATTCTGCGGTTTTGGACCGGGCGTTTGCCATCGTGGAAAAGTACTTCAGGTGCCGGGACCTGGATGACGGATGAGCCGGCGCCGAGTCTGGATACATCAGATCAGTCCGCAACCAGGAAGGTGCGGAATAAAATAACAGCTACTTATCAGATGATACTTATCTGTTAATTGACGCGCGGGAAATGACGCCCGATACTATCGCTATTTTGCGCAACACGACAGGACCAATGCATGCCAATACCCTATCAGGAACTCACCGTATACCGCACCATTAAAGATTTGGGACCTGACCTGGCGAGCCGTTATCCGTATGAATCGAAGTTCGCTAACGTCAACGGGTGGCGAATGCATTTCATAGATGAAGGCTCGCGAGAAGCGCCGCCCGTATTACTGCTGCATGGAAATCCTTCCTGGGGCTGGTTGTGGCGAGGCACCATTCCACCGCTGTTGGAGGCGGGTTATCGCGTGGTCGTGCCCGACCAGATTGGCTTTGGCCTGTCAGAACATCCACATACCCCAAGCGCCCATAGCCTCGACAACCACGCGGCCAATCTTGTTGCTTTGATCGACCAGCTCGACCTCAGTGGTATATTTTTCGTCTGTCATGACTGGGGCGGTCCCACTGGTTTGTCGGCGTTGCTCACCCGGCAGGAACGGGCGACCGCAGTCGCTGTCATGTCGACGTGGGCGTGGCGAGAACCCTCTTCAGACTTTCACCGTCGTATGATGCCTTGGTTGATGCTGCATGCCCCACTCGCTGGCCCGCATCTCATGGGCCGTCAAGGCGCATTTCCAGGCCGTTCAATGTATCTTTCGGTGGTAGATCGTGAACGTATTCTCAAAGATTCACTGAGCGCCTACGTGTCGGTGACACCCGATGTGGGTGACCGGCGACTCACCTGGCAATGGCCGCGTTCGATCCCAATCAATCCCGCCACTGATATCACCGGAGAACGGTTCGACTGGCTGGAAGCCGGCGTTCGTAAACTCAACATACCGTCGACCATCATATGGGGGCGAGAAGAGTTGGTTTTCACTGCAGAAGTGTTCAGCCCCCATTGGCACGAAATCTGGCCGCATGCGGAAGGCACACACATGGTCACCGGCAATCACTTTCTGCAGGAAGACTCGGGGGCCGAAATTGGTGATCTCCTCGTTGAGTTTGCCCGGCGTAATGTTCCCATTATCCAAGAGGCTTAAGCGATGACTGTCACTCACATTACACAACGACCGTCAGACACGCGCAGCGTACCAGTACTAACCGATCCGGACGTCGGCCACTACCCGGAGTTCACCGCATTCTTGTCTGACACTTTCGGACTGGCGGATAAGCCCCTGGAGGCGCCAGGATTACTGGATGTTGACGGCCAGGTCTACGAATTGATTTTTATCGGCCGTTCCGGTCGTCCGTTCCCGGCCGCGATCGAAATCGCCGCGCTGGTCCCGGGACTCGAACCCATGAATACGGCTCAAACCGACAGGGACCTGTGGGCCATTATGGAGTGGTTGATTCAGGGGGTGGGGGCACCCTGGAGTATCGAAGCCCTCAGGACAACCGGGGATATCTTTCACGTGAGACCTGCAGAGTCGTGAGAGCGGTCGTTAACCTTGTGATGCCCTGAATGGATGAACAACAAGAATTAATTAAAGACACCCTGGATCGACTCCTTACTGACCTTTGTACGTCGGAGGTCGTTGCGAAGTCCGAAGAAGGTGAGATTGCATCAGAGGTCTGGCAGTCGTTGGCTGAAACAGGATTGACGACAGCGAGCATTGCGCGCGAGTACGGGGGTTCTGGTGGTGGCGCCAGCGATTCCCTTTTTGTTATCCGTGAGGCCGCCAGGTACGCCGCGCCGGTTCCGCTGTCTGAGCACTTTATAGCAGCTTTGCTGCTGTCAGATCATGGGGCTTCAATCAACAGTAATGCAATGACAGTGGCGTCAGGGGATTTTAACCTCGATGGAAACAACCGTTTAACGGGCACTGCCTGGAATGTTGCCTTTGCCAGGTGGTGCGGACAGGTTGTGCTTGCTGCATCGTCACCGACAGGTTTAAAGCTCTGCCGGATCAATTTGGCCGATGCGAAGATCGAACATCAAAGCAACATTGCCGGTGAACCCAGAGATACTGTGTTGTTTGACACGACGCTGAACGCAGAAGATATCTTTGAAACTGAAGCAATGATCGATGAAAAGCTGCAACTTCTTGGCGCTGCTACCCGTTGCATGATGATGGCGGGTGCACTCGAATCTGTTCTTGAGATGAGCGTGCAGTACTCGCTGGAACGCTCGCAATTCGGTCGGCCAATTTCCAGGTTTCAGGCGATCCAGCAGCAGTTGGCGATACTGGCGGGCGAGGTTGCGGCCAGCAAGATGGCCAGCCATGCAATTTGCACGTCTTTCCACGAGCGGAACGACCTTGATATTGCTATTGCAAAGGCGCGAATAGGCGAGTCAGTATCGCTATGTACAGAAATTGCCCACCAGGTGCATGGGGCGATGGGCTTTACCCGGGAGCATTCGCTCAATTATCGCACCCGACGCCTCTGGTGCTGGCGGGAAGAATATGGCAATGAGCGGGTCTGGCAGCAGCGTGCAGGACAACACTTCATTCAGGGTGGTGCTGATAATATCTGGAATGCGGTGACACTTTGTCGCTGATGTCTTCACCACGCGACTTCTCCGGTATGTCGATCCATGGCTACGGTATGTCGATCCAAGGCTGGATTGGAAGAACTGGATTTCAGGATTGACAGAGTATGCGCACTGCTGCAGACAGAGGATAGTTGAGAGATACTTGTGTTTTGTGAAGACTCCACTTGAGATGGGAAAGTGGATTCTTTATGTTATTTGCCAATGGAGGACAATTCATGAATACACCAAAGGGCAATGATGCCAGAGATGAAGTACTGGCTGCCATGAGGGGGCACAGCAAAGCCATGACGGCTGGAGACGTGGATACCCTGCTTGGTTTCTACTCGGAAGACTGGCAGAACAGTCAAGGCGCGGGCAAGGACAGTTTGAAAGACAACTTTAATGGTATAAGCAACAAGATCGGCTCTAAAGGTACGCAGATCGATTTAAGCGCTGCTGAGGCAGTCATTGATGGAGATAAGGTGACTTTCACGCCTGTGACGCACTTGTCTTCCAGTGGCAGCATTATCTACACCCATACGCTGAAGAAAGAAGCGGACGGCGTATGGCGTCTCGTTTTTACCGAGACAATTGACTGGGAAAAAATCCCCCTGGACGCTCAAGGCAGGATACGCAAGGCTGAAATTGAAGCATCGGCGCGAGCCTCCCGCAACTTAAGGGAGCAGATCCTGGTCGATCCCACCCGTCCTGGTTATCATTTCGTTATGCCCGAGGGTTTTGGTGCACCCTTCGATCCCAATGGCGCTATTTACTGGAAGGGCCGGTATCATCTGTTCTATATATTTCAGGATATGCGATTCGGTAAGAAGAGCGATCATTGGGGCCATGTGTCAAGCATCGACCTGTTCCACTGGCGCCATCATCCCACGCATCTGCTTGAAGGAATGTATAGCGGAAACTGCTTCATCAACAAGGATGGAGTTCCCACTATTTGCTACCATCAGGTTGGTCAGGGAAACGCCATGGCTGTTGCCCTCGATGACGACCTGAACGAGTGGCGGAAACTTGACACAAATCCCATTACGCCGAAGACAAAGCCAGGTGATGAGCACCATGATAAGTACAGGTCATGGGACCCATTCGGATGGGTAGAAGACGATACCTACTACGCTATTTTCGGCGGCAAGCATCCAGGGATCGTAAAGTCTCCTGCACTCGGTGGCGAGTGGCAGTACGTTGGGGACCTGTTCGCGCATGGCCTCCCCGGCGTATCTCTGGACGAGGACGTGTCCTGCGCCGAACTCTTTAAACTGGGTGATCGGGATGTGGTTATGTGTATCAGCCACCGACTTGGTTGCCGTTATTACCTGGGTGAGTGGAAAGACGAACAGTTCTATCCTGATTTCCACGCACAGATGAGCTGGATCGATAACTCGTTCTTTGCCCCGGAGAGTCTGCAGGATGAAAAAGGCCGTCGCATCATGTGGGCCTGGCTGATGAACACTCGCTATTTCAGCTCACGGTGGGAGAAAGGCTGGTCCGGCACCATGAGTCTGCCGCGGGTATTGTCCCTCGATGATGATGGCCAACTCCTGATGGACGTTCCCGGGGAAATCAAAGCGCTACGCTACAGTGCCTTCGAGAAGGAGGACTTCGCAGTGCAATCCGGTACCGACATGGTCATCGAAGACATCATCGGCAACAGCCTGGAGCTCTTTATCGAAATGGAAAGTTCCGGGGCGTCAACCTATGGCGTCAAGGTCTGTGTTTCACCCGATGGACAGGAACAGACCTCGATTTTCTACGATGGTACGGACGGCATGCTGAAAGTCGATACTCGAAAATCAGGTCCTGAGGACACTCCCAAAGATGTTGAGGCTGGTCCGTTCGAGTTGACGGAAGGCGAGCGATTAAAGCTTCGTGTATTCGTTGATAAATCCGTGGTCGAAGTTTTCGCAAACGGTCGGCAGGCTGTGATGCGATTCATTTACCCCTCACAACCGGACAGCCTGGGAGTCAGTCTGTTTTCCACCGGTGGTACTACCCGGGTGCACACGCTTCAATCCTGGAAAATCTCACCGTCAAATCCCTTCTGACCAGGTGGTTCCAGTGCTTGTGACCAGTCCATATAAAGCGTTTGCTTTGCAGTTTACAGAGACTAAGGTTAAATTACCTGCTTGAGGGAAAGATGAATCGGCAAACACCTATATTACTGAGCGATGAGCAGGTGCAACGCTACATCGCTGACGGATACATCATCGTCGACTCGAACCTTGCGCCATCGTTTCATATTGGGGTCACCAAACGAGTAGCGTACGCGCTGGAATATGAATTACCTCATCCCGGCGACAATATCGTGCCGCGCGTCCCGGCGCTCGACGAACTATGCGAGGCGCCTGCTGTTCGCGGCGCGCTGATGAGTCTGATGGGCAGTCAATTCGCCCTGGCGCCGCATCGCTTTCCACACAATAATGAGCCCCTGGGCAAGGATGAGGCCACAGTATTCACGCCTTTTGAAAATCAGCCAAAGATGTCCAAAGGTTCAATTGCCGCCTCCGCCTGGCATCAGGATGGACATGCATCCTGTGGGCGTAGCCGCTGGCATACCTTACGTACAGCCAACGTCTTTTATTTTCCGCACGACACGCCGTTGAACATGGGGCCTACCCGTTTTCTCGCGGGTTCGCATCTTTATGCATCACTCCACGACATCTGTGCCGAGCAGGTCGTCATGCAAATGATACCTGCAGGTTCAGTGATTATCGCCGATTTCGATTTAGCCCATGCCGGTACTCCCAATAACAGCAACGACTGCCGTTACATGGTGAAGTTCGTTGCCTTAAGGACCCGGCATCCGGTTGCCCCGACGTGGGATCACCAGAATCCAGAATGGCATACACCGGATGACCTGAAGACACCACACGATCTTCCCGTCGTCTGGACATCCCTTTGGAATTGGCTGCGTGGCGCAGCTCGCCATGATGGAATCACGGTGCCGGATATAAAGGATCTGCCGCGTCTGATGGCAGGCATGCGCAGCGCGAGTCAGCAGGAGCGTCTTGCGTGTCTTTACGACGTTGCAGCAATTGGCGCACCCGCTGTTGATGGTCTTGTCGATGCACTCTTGCAGACTGCGGGACAATGCAGACACAGGTCGCCTGATACCAAGGGCAAAGCCTATTACGGCAAGTCCGCAAATCACCTTGACCGGTATTTTACAGAAAGGCAGTTCTTACCTGAAGATGCTGCCATTGCACTGGGTGCGATCGGTACACCCGCGGTTAAGCCATTGGTTGCGCTTCTTCATCACCAGGATCCATGGATTCGTATGAATGCGGCCTATGCGTTGGGCGATGCCGGGCCAACGGCTGCCGGTGCGCACGCTGATGATATAGGCGCTCTTCTGAACGATCCGGAGAGCTGTGTCATTCGAGTGGCTCTGGATGTGTTGTGTGCACTGGGAACATTCGGGCCGGCAACCGTGAAACAATTGCACCGTTTTCTCGCCCGGGATATTCCTGGCTCAGATGTATCGTCTGACGGTAAACCGCGATTTGCAATGCTGGACCAGATTCGCTACCTGAGCTCCCTGGCGCTGCTTGCATGGGTAAGCAATGCAGATACTCCTTCAGCGGAAGTCGAAGCAGCATTGATGGATACTCTTGATGATGAAAATGGATATCCACCTTTAGTGGCTTGCCTTGCCCTGGAACGGATTGGTTCTGTCGACGCCATGCGCGCAGCTATCCGTTATTTGCGGGCACGCTGCTGGGATTCCTCGCAAAATACCAGACCGGCCCTGTCAGGCGAGTGGACGAAAGCACACAGGAAAGCGACGCTGGCGCGTATGGCCGAGTATACCTGAGACCAGGTTTATTGTGAGTAACACATATGGATGATTCTACACCCTACGTACCCCCCAAAGTCTGGCAATGGAAAGAGGAAAGTGAAAGCCGATTTGCCAGCATAAACAGACCTGTCGCAGGGTCAACCCATGACAAGGAATTACCGGTTGGAAAACATCCGTTGCAACTCTATTCGCTCGCGACACCCAATGGTGTCAAGGTGACCATGCTCCTGGAGGAACTGCTGGCAATCGGCAGGCAGGATGCGGAGTACGATGCATGGCTGATTAACATCGGGGAAGGTGACCAGTTCGGTAGCGGATTCGTGGACATCAACCCGAACTCGAAGATACCAGCAATGGCGGATCACAGTACGACCCCGCCGACCCGTATATTCGAATCGGCTGCGATCATGTTGTATCTGGCAGAAAAATTTGAAGCCTTTGTGCCGATGGGCGGACAAGAACGTGCTGAGTGTCTGTCGTGGTTATTCTGGCAGATAGGCAGCGCTCCCTATCTGGGTGGTGGCTTCGGTCATTTTTATGCCTATGCCCCGGAAAAATGGGAATACCCGATCAATCGATATGCGATGGAGATCAAGCGGCAACTGGATGTGCTGGATCGAAATCTGGCTTCGCGCCGTTATCTTTGTGGTGATGAATACAATATTGCCGATATGGCGGTCTACAGTTGGTATGGTCAGCTCGTGCTGACCGGATTATACGATTCCAAAGAATTTCTGGATGTGGCGTCATATACCAACATGGTGCGATGGGCCACTGAGATCCACGAACGACCGGCGGTAAAACGTGGCAGAAGGGTTAATCGTGCCAGTAAGAGCGGTTTGGCTGAACGGCATGATGCCAGCGATCTGGATGCTCTCGAACAGCGCCAGTGACCTTAAAGATACGCAGGCAGAGCCGGGACGCGCCTGATCCATTATCCGGTGGGGACACTGATAACACCTGGTTATCGTATGATATTCAACTGTTAATAGACTCACGGAGCGCCTGGTCCAATAATACGCGAATAAAAACCTGACTGTTCCAGGAGGCTGCCCGGGAACTGCGACCGTAGCGAGGGCGAGACTGATTGAGTCATATTTTTTGGTTATTTGAGGCAATTATTGGACATATTAAACGAAAATAAGCGGAAAATAGGGCCAATCAGGCTCTCATCAAACATGACTAAGAAAATCCAGGTCAGCCGACCAGTTTGCTCCGCGACAGCGACAGGACGAGTTTTTGGCCCGCTGAAGGCTCCTGGCCGGCTCTGTGCCGGACACTCAGTCTTCGGTCTGCCTCAATAATGGGTGGGTGGATCAGAAAGTGGTAATGCGTTCCTGAAGAACCTTGAGAGCGCGCTTGTTGGCATTCCTGATGGTATCAATCGACGGCGGTTCGACGCTGATGTCACCAAGTTCGGCGAGGACCACATGCACATCATCATGACCATCTATGAGGGTCATATCATTCAGCCAGCGACGGACGTTGGGGAAAGGTTCAAAATCGTAGACATTCGTAAACTGTGGCTGCAGTTGACCGATTTCGACGTATGCGGCCATATCCGCCAGGGTCAACTGATCGCCGGCCAGGAAGCGGGACTGTGTGAGCCAACCGGTTTCGAGCGCCTGCAGTGCTCTCGTCAGTGTCGCCTTTGCAGCCTGCTGGGTGGCTTCTCGAATATTGAGATCCTTGCGAATACGGGGTGCTACCAGACCGAGGGACGCATCTCGGACATTTCGATGGTGATAGTGCAGATACCAGTCGACTTTGGCGCATTGCTGCAGGTCCTCCGGATAGACATCGTACCAGTGATGTTTGCGGGCGAGGTAGCACATGATGGCATGTGCTTCACTCAGCACGAACCCGGTGTCCGGTTCTTCCATACACGGAATCGTGCCACCAGGGTTCCTGGCCAGATAGGCCGGGTTGCGAGAGCCGTTGTCGCCGCTTGATCCTGGATTGATCAGGATCATCTTGAACGGCATCCTCTTGTAGATCATCAGCCACATAACCGCGCGAACCGGTTGCGAAAATGGCACGCCATATAGAATCGGTGTTTGGGACGTCATGGTATCTCCTGTAGTTTCAGGTAAAAGCCTTCCTGGGCCTGTGCCAGCTTGCCGGCTTCCTCTTCAGTATTCGATTCTTCCAGTGTGCCAGGGAACCTGGAGTCAAAGATATGATTGCCATCCTTCGACCACTGGGATTTGGGAAGCTCGTAGTATGCTTCAAGCTCGTTGCCTTCGTGGTCATAGAAGTAAACGCCCATGGAAAGCCCATGATCACCGATGTGGTTAATGGGGATGTCATTGTCCTTCAGGCGCTGATACAACGCCTTCAGGTCTTCAAAGGAATCCATCTGCCAGGCCATGTGGACAAGCCCAACCCGGTGCGCATCCGGACCAGGGGCATCTTTGTCCACGGCAAAAACCGCAAGTTCGTGGGACAGGTCGGTGTTGGCAGACATGAATAGTGCATGCCCCTCGAACTTTGCCATCACTGTGAGTCCAACGACACGGGTATAGAAGTCTTCCGCCTTGTCCAGGTCTCGTACCCTGATGACCAGATGCCCTAACTGCTTCGGTGCTGATCCCATGTGAAACCTCCGTATCCGTTGTTGAACTCAGCAGTATCGCAAATCTGGTCAAGAACGACAATTGCCATGTCTCGCTTTACTTCGACCCCACAATTTTTTTATCCTAGGACCAGCAACGGTGTAACCCGGAGAAAAGAACTGATGTCCAACGTTATTGTATTCATGTCCGATGAGCACAATCCCCGCTATTCATCACCCTATGGCCATGACTTTGTGCAGACGCCCAACATGCAGCGACTTGCCGACAGCGGCACGCTGTTTTCCGACGCCTACTGCCCGTCGCCGCTGTGTGTACCGAGTCGTTCCGCTTTTCTGACCGGAAAACGGGTACACGCTGTGCAGGCTTACGGCAACAACCGAAACTATATCCCCGAGGAAACCAATGGCCTGGGTGCTGTCCTGGACGGGCAGGGGGTACATACGGTTTTTGTCGGCAAGGTCCATGCCTATCGCCCCGTCAGCGAACTGGGCTTTTCGGAAACCCCCCTGGCAAGTGATGGCCCAATCTTCTTCGACCGTGATCAGCAGCGCCAACCCCTTGCGGTTCGTCAGGGAGCTTCGGCCCGTTTCGATCAATACGGGCCTCATGATAGCCCCTGGGGAAATGACGTTAACTATATGGACGCTGCGGTCAACTGGCTGAGCACCCGGGCATCCAGGATCGATCGACCCTGGGTGCTGTTCGTCAATCTTGTGAAGCCGCATTTCCCGCACTACTGCAACCAGAGGCTCTGGGATATGTACAAAGAACATGGTGATCTGCCAGAACACGGTGTCGAGGCCGCGACCGCGCAGCACCCTTATGCCGTCGATCTGCGAACACACTTTGAACTGGCGGACATACCGGAAGAACACGTTCGCGGTCTACGACGGGGCTATTACGCCTGTGTCAGTTTTATCGACGAGCAACTGGGCCGGCTGCAGACCGTCGCCCAGATGCCATTTTCCCGAGAGACAGGTATCGTAGCCAAGGTCGACAAGCATCTCTGCATAGGTCGGCATGCCAGCGAGAAACTGCACTCTGTCCGCCGGCACCTCGCGGTTGATCCCACCGGGCCCGGTATCGGATTGCCAGTGCAGAAAGTCATGCACACCATGCTGCGAAGGAATGCGGCCGGTCAGGATCGATGCTCTTGCAGGCGAACAGACGGGTGAGGTACAAAAGAAATTGTCGAACCGTATACCTTCCCTCGCCAGACGGTTCAGATTGGGCGATTTGATTTCCGTGTTGCCGGCACAACTCATGGCCCACGCGCCCTGGTCATCGGTCAGGATAAACAGCAGATTCGGATGTTCGGTGTTGCGACTGGCCATGTAATACCTTTATCTTTAGGTTAGCAGGTTAGCAGGTTAGCAGGTTAGCAGGTTAGCAGGTTAGCAGGTTAGCAGGTTAGCAGGCCAAGTGTAGTTGAACTCCGGGTGCGCGACTACTGCAATCGAACGCATCACGGACGATAGCCATTCAATGGCAGATGCGGCATGGCCGGGCCGGCACATGGGCGCGTCACCTTGAAGTAGATGTAGGTCAGGACGTGAAAGAACACCGCCTTGATCGGGTACGCCAGCCAGGCGCGGCGCCGCTGCCAGGTTGAGTATTCGAATGGTAAAGGCGCCTGCAGACCGATAAATGCGGGTACCTCATCTGCTATCAAGGTCGCCCGGGAGATGCGGATTACTGGAGTGTCAGGGACCATGGACTTTTCCTCGATGGTGACGGTGCCGGTGTTGCCGTCGATGCTGATGACCTGTCCGCTGGACAGGCGACTGGTAATATCGTTCAGCCCCAGTACGGCGGGAATGCCGTATTCGCGGGCAACAATCGAGCCATGCGAGGTGGTGCTGCCGACATCCGTTACCAGGCCCACGGCGTGAGAGAACAGTTGGGTCCATGCGGGTGTGGTCAACGGGCATACCAGAATGCTGTTTGGCCGCATCTGGTCAAACTCTGCCGGCGAGCGGATGACGCTGACTTCAGCTGTGATCTTGCCCGGGCTGACCGGAGCACCCTTTATTACATTCGCTTCCCGGTCGTCCGTGGATTCGGATGGCTGCTCCTGCTCCTCCATCGGAATCATTACCGGGGGGTCCAGCCGTTTCCGGGCTTCCCGGAGTTCCCTGCGTTCTGTGGCAAGCAGTTTGAATTCCGCGAGCGCCCTGTTTTCCCGGCTCGCCGCAATCGCCTGCTCCAGCTCGCTTGCCTCCAGGTAATACACATCATCGGCCCGGGTAAACGTACCGACTGCGACAAGACGCCGGCCAAGCTCCAGCGCCAGGCGCTGTAGTATCGGCCAGCCGGCGCCGACATGGAACTGGGCGCTATCTCGATTGGGATAATAGTGCTGTGCCCAGAACAGGCGCCAGCGAAACTTCAGTCGGGCTGCGATGCCCAATTGCCGTAACACTTCACGTACTGCTGTACGACGTCTGGCACGGATCTGCGTCCGTTGCGCGATCGGATCGTAGTCATGGTCGAGCGCCATGGTCTGCAACTGCGACAATACCTGGGACGGGTCCTGCGATGGTGTGGGCTCGACGTAGTCCAGCGAGTAGATCTGATGACCGTATCGGCTAAGGTACCGGGTGATCGCCTGCACGACCGGCCGCCCAGGGTCAAAAGCTTCCAAAGCCTGCAACAGCCGGTATGCCGGTGTGCTGACAACCAGATCCTGTAACGCCTGATCCGACTGGATCTGACGGGCGATGTGCCACAGTTCGATCGGAGACTGAACGGTTGGCGTCTTCGAACCATCGAGCAGCATCCCGGTAGTAAACCCGCCATCCGGTACATAATGATCCAGAAACAGTTGCAACGCCTCATCAGAGCGCCGGGGAAGTGCCAGCACCTCGCCGCAGTAACGCCAGTAGTGTGCATCTGCCCAGGAGAGCGACTTTATCCCCGCCAGCAACCGTTCGCTTTCTGCTGTTAACGGATCGACATTACGCCACACCTCGACCCACCGCAGGTACTTTGGCAACTCCACATGCCGCCATTCGTGTACATTTCGGTAATATCCGGGGCTGATGTTGCGTACTGTCCAGCGGCCTGACCGTCGCTGCGCGGGCGTCGGTGGTGGTCGCACGATGAACGGGTTTCCCGGACCGTCCCGGCCAAAGTGACGATATGCGTAGCCATTGATCACGGCGTGACCCGGGTGCTCGCCGCCAAACACCTTTGCGAGTGCGCGGTACTGCTGGGCATCGTTACGTTGGCGCATCATGTAATAGCTAAGATCCACCGCCGGCAGATAGAGGTCCTTGAACAGCGGCGACAGCGGGCCAGGCATGAACTCCACCACCTGGTCCCGTTTCTCTTCTGTCCCGGTTTCCGCCGGCTCCCACTTGATGTCCCTTAGCGGCGCCGGTGGCAGATTTGTAATGGGTCGGGACTGCAGGAGGGAAATAGCTTGTGAGTGACCATCTCCCGGGGAAGTCACACTGTCGGTTATCGCCCATTCGATGTCCTGCGGCACGCCGAAGTGTGCCTCTACACGCAGTGCGAGCTTCGCCAGTTCCCTGAGTATCGGTTCTTCCAGCGACAGTCGTTCGCGCTCTGTCTCTGCCAGTTCCCGGGAGTCGGTGCCTTGACCGTCCGCGGCCACGATCATCCGTTCCTTGCTGCCGATCATAGTCTCTCTCAGGCTAAATGTTTCCCGGTCTATGATGAACATATCCGGGGTCACCTCGCCGCCGACAACCGCCTCGCCCAGGCCGAAGCTGGCATTGACAATCATCTCGGACCGATCGCCGGTCGTCGGGTTGGCAGTGAACAGAATGCCCGATACCTCCGAGGCCACCATAGTCTGTACCACCACCGCCATGGCGACGGCGTCCTGCGCGATGCCATATTCATGCCGGTAACTGATGGCCCGCGCGGTCCACAATGAAGCCCAACAGTGACGCACGGCTGCAATTACCGCACTAACACTCCGCATGTTGAGATAAGTATCTTGCTGGCCGGCAAAAGACAGCTCCGGCAGGTCTTCGGCGTTTGCCGAGGAACGCACCGCCACCGGTGGATCCTTCTCACCAAGTTCCGCACAGGCTGCTCCGATCTCCGCTTTCAGTGCATCGGTCAGTTCAGCTTTGTTAAACAGCACCTGGATGTGCTTTGATGCCGCGTCGAAGGATGTGGTACGGCCAATGATTTCCGGTCTGGCGAGTTCGATGATGGTCTGCTGCAGGTCGTTGTCCGCAACAAACTGCCGATAGGCAGACGTGGTGACGGTAAAACCGGGCGGCACCGGGAATCCGGCTTTGGTCATTTTTGCGAGTGACTGACCTTTGCCGCCAACTGTCTCCAGGTCGGCCGGCGGAGCTCCGAAGGGGAGTATATGCAGAGTCATTCCACGCGACTCCAATCGAAGACCGCCGAAAGGTATTCGTCCTGCTTTTGAGTCAGGCCGGTATAGATCTCCTGGCAGTCTGCCGGCGAGGCCAGATGCGTCAGTAGTGGTTTGACCTTGAGTCGTGAAGACGCGATCCAGTTGGCCACGTGCGTGAAGTTGCCGAACAGACTGTGGCGTACCCGGTCCACTTCCTCGGCCGGCCATCTTGCAGATAGAGAACCGATCAGGCGGATGCACTGGGAGTGGATTTTCCGCAGCATCGGTGTTGCATCAAAGACCGCCGACTCATAAGGACTACCCAGCGAAATTGTCTCGCCATAGGCCCGGGTCAGCAAAACTGCCTCAGCCAACAGTTCGCTGCGACCGGCAGCTTCGACAGCAATCTGAACACCTCTGCCCCTGGTCCAGTCCATCACGTATTTCGCCAGGTCGATCTCATTGGGATTAACTACCCGCTCGATACCACAGGCTTTGGCCTTCTCAACACGGAATGGGCTGATCTCCGAAGCGACAACTTCGGCGCCGGCGATCTGAAACAGCTGGGCGGCGAGGTTTCCGATCACGCCCAGTCCCATAACCAACACTGTGTCGCCCGGCTTGACGGAAGAGGAAAAAACGGCAGTCACCGAAATCCCTGCCATTCTCGCGAAGGCAAGTTCCTCTCCTGGTACATCCTCTGGTATCGGCACGGCAAGCCTTCCCGCGTTGGCCTTGACCAATGATGCATGTGGCGAGCGAGTCAGCACACGGTCTCCGGGCTTACACATCCTGACGTCGGCGCCCACCTCCAGTACCCGGCCGATATGTCCATATCCGATAAATTGAGGGTACAGGTCATCACCCGGTCTGGGCCTGGCAACATCTGTGGCTTCAGGGTCATTGGCCGCGCCACGACCCGGGTGGGAGACACCATCGAAACCGACACCAGCGAGTCCCATGAATCCCCGGCTTTCCGTTCCCGGACTGACGATGGTGTTTTCCGCCTTTACCAGTGCCTGGTGAGGCTTAAGTTCATCGCTGATCTCGCGTTCCAGCAGTTCCGCATGCTTGATGTCGGTGAATGCAATCTGTTGTATTTTCATGGATAGCTCCTGTCTATGCCGCCTGTTATGCGTGCGGCTTTCTCCGGGTCATACCACCACCCATCCGGAAACGCTGGTTGATACTTAGGTTCGTAATCGGGCCGGCCAAACTTGTCCCAGTGAACCGTGGTGCGCAGGTCGACCGCGTATAGCGGAATCTGGTAATACTGCCAGAGCAGGACTCTGTCGAGTGCGCGGCAGGTGGCAATCATCTGTCTCAGTGTGGTCGCGGAGACAGCCTCGTCAACCAGAAAATCCACCACAGGATCGCTGATGCCCGACCTGTTAGCGGATGTCGGTACCAGAGCCGAGTCAGAATGAAACCTGCCTTTCAATCCGATGAGTGGCGGCATTTGAATACGCATGCTTGTCAATAAGGCATCGTAGCTGTACTCGCGAATTCGATTGATCCATTCGCTGGCCCCTGATGCCAGCGCTATGGCGCCACGAATTCCCAGCTGTTTCAGGCGCTGGAAATACGGCAGCAGTGTGCGTGCGTCACCGGAGCTGCGAACCAGGAATTCTATCTCGAAGACTTTTCCTGCCGCATTTCTGAGCACGCCATCGACAATGTGCCAGCCGGCCTCATTCATGAGCTCCCGTGCACGCAGGATATTGGCTCGATAATCTTCCTTTGTCACGATCTCAGGGAAACGAAACGGCTGCTCGAATAATGCTGCAGGCAACTGCTCACGGTAGGGGGAGAGCAGGGCAAGCTCATCGGCGCTTGGCAGTCCGCTCGCGGTCAATATTGTGTCTGGCCAGTAGCTGTGTGCACGCTTCTGATACCCAAAATGCAACACTCTGTTCTGCCACTCGAAATCCACCGCCAGGGTCAACGCCTCCCGGACCCGCCGATCCTTGAACTTCTCGAGCCGATTATTGAGCGCTATGCCTTGTCGAATGCCTACTTCAAGACCCGAGTTGCGGCGGATTTTTTTCACCCAGCCCTTCTCGAACGCCGGTGTGTCGAAAGCACTATGCCAGTAGCGCGCATCAGATTCTTCCCACATGTCGATGAGGCCCTTACGAAAAGCCTCCCGGGTTACAGTGGCGTCACGATAGATATCGAAACGAATGATGTCGAAATTGTAGCGACCTCTATTGACCGGGATGTCCTTTCCCCAGTAGTCCCGGTCACGGCGGTATTCGACAAACCGGCTCTGCTTGAAAGCAGTGATCTCATACGGGCCGCCGTTGAGTGGTGGAACAAGCGTTGGTGCAGACGGATCCTTATCACGCCAGTAGTGTTCAGGCATAATCGGTATAGTGGAGAAAGACATCAGTGCTGGCAACTGCAGTGGCGAGTTAAAGTGAATGGCCACGTGACGGTCATCGATTTTCTCAGCAGATTCAAGGGTGGAAAAATAAAAACGACCTGAGACCTGGCTCATCAGACTTTCAATCGTATAAACCACATCATTCGATGTGATTGGGACCCCATCCCGCCACTTCGCCTTCGGGTGAATTCTGAATACCAAGGTTAACCGGTCATCGGTGAGAGCAATACCATCGGCTAGTCTGCCATAAAATGCGCTGACCTCATCTCCTGATCGGATGAATAACGTTTCATCGCGGAAGAACCTGCCGGGCGCTCCGGTGCCACGCTCTGCTGCAGGCGCAAACGTATCGAAGTTGCTCCCGTTTGGCAGTACCAGTATTCCTCCTTTTGGAGCATCGGGATTGAGGTATTCCAGATGTGTGAAACCCTCGGGGTACTTGAGCTCGTGAAAAAACGCGATGCCGTGTTTGAATTCCAGGCCTTCAAGACTTGTGCCCGCAGAAGCGGCAACGGCGGGGACCACCGCCGCTATGATCAGTATAATTATGTGGTCAGAGTCAGTGGTCAGCGTAAATTTCAATTTACGCTGACCACTGACTCTGACTCCACTCTATCAATTTACGCTGACCCCTGACTCTGACCACATTTTACATTTTACATCTTACATAAACTCGTAAATCACCTCGAGTCCCAGGGTCCGCGGCTGCGCCCACGTAGAGAATTCACTACTGGTTTTCCGTAAAATGGTGTCTTCGTTGGTCAGATTCTTGGCAAACAGCGAAACCCGCCAACGGTTGTCGACGGGATCGCGCAGGGTAAACCGCGCATTACCCTGGTCATAATTTTCATTCAGATTGATGTTCCGATAAAACGCACGTGACCAACTTTTCGCCGAGGCATACCAGTCGAGACGGGCTTCGCCTTCGTAGGAACCAACCGGGAACGTATAAGCCACCGCGGCGTTCCAGGTCCATGCCGGCGAATTCGGAATCGGTATGCACTCACACGCAATCTGCGCTTCCGTGGCATTCGCATGCTGCCTCGCGTAGCGGCGATTGGGAGGGCCATTATCATCAATCATGGAATCTGAAATAGAGCCGCCCACTTTCAGGTAGAGATTGTCAATCGGCGTCCAGGTGATATCCAGCGTCGCACCGTCGCTGAAGGCATGACCGGCGTTGACCAGGATTCTCGACCCGGAAGAGCAAGGCCGGGTAATAATGATATCGTCGGGAAGGCATCCGGCGACGATAATGTCCTTCCAGTCCATCTCGTAGATAGTCGCTATCACATTCACCCGGTTGTTGAACAGACTGACCTTGGCGCCGATCTCGACATTCTCGATCGTATCGCCTTCAAAATACACGTTGTTCAAGAGTCCCGCTCGGACCACGTCGTAATCCCGGGATTCCTGCAGTCCTATCGGGCAACTTCTGAACTGACCACCTGCGGACAAACTTCCCAGAACCAGATCGGGTGTGAAATCCTCACAGGTGTAGACGTCGGGCGTTGCGTCGCTGGCACGGATGATGTCGAGGACACCCACTTCCGTGTACATATTGCTGTTGACGCCGCCTGGTCGAAAGCCCGTGCTGTAGACGGTATAGAACATCAAGCCGTCTCTCGGTCGCCAGGTCAGACCCACCCTTTGGGTCACCTCCTCGACTGGCGAGTTGCCTGTCTGGTTGGAGCCAAACGAATTGACTACAGCCCGGTTGTTCAGGTCCCAGTAAACCTTGACGTCGTTCCAGCGGACCCCAAGGTTAACTTCCAGGGTGTCGGTCAGGGCGTAGTCGGCGGTCGCGTAGATCGCTTTTTCCTCGTTACCGTTAAGTCTGTTGTCACCATTGATCGCCCGGGTCTGGGTCAGGAAATCGTCCCGCAAATGCGAGAATTCCGGAAACAGTGAAAACTGACGTTCCGTCTCCGTGACGCTGCGTTCCTTCTTGTAAAAAGTGCCGACCACCCAGTTGAGACGGCTCTCGTAATTGGAGGTGAGACGGAATTCCTGCACATCGGCGTCGAAAAAGATTCTTGACCCCTGTGCGATGCCGTTAAAATGCTGATCCGCGATGTTGACGAAACCCGGCTCCGTACAGTTCCTGCCGTCGAGTATTCGCCAGCATATGTCGCCGGACTTGGCATAATTGAGATCCGCCGAAACCTGGTTGTCATAATTAACGTAACTCCAGAGCCGGTCCCAGAAGACCGCCACACCCTCGCGTTCCGTTTTCGATGTGCTCGACAGGAAATCCGCGAACGGCAATTCATATTCGACCGTCAGGTTGTACTGGTCCGTGTCATCGAAGGAACCGGGAGGCGTCTCGGCTCCCACGGGCTCCGGCGCAAAATCGCAACGCGAGGTAGGCGACGCAGCCTTACACTCTGCGTTCGAAAGATAGGTGTGCGGCACGCTGGTGCTGGCCCGGGCGTCGCCGCCTACCTCGCTTTTCGTATGCGCCCAGGACGCTCTCACCTGCAGTTTGTCCGTGGGCAGCCACTTGGCTGTTATCCTGCCGCTCTGGATTTTCTTGCTATTGCGATCAAAATCATTGAACTCCGGCCGGTCGATCCATCCCGGGTTGTCCATGGAAACTCCCAATACCCGAAATGCCAGCTTGTCTTCGATCACCGGGATGTTGAGCATGGCATCGAGACGATAACCATCTCCACCGGAATTGATAGATTGAAAGTTGCTCTGGATTTTTGCACGCCAGGTGTTCATCTCCGGCTTCTTGGTCACGAAACGGACCAGACCGGCGATGTTGCCTGCGCCGCCCAGCACACCCTGCGGACCCATCAACACCTCAACCCGTTCCATATCGAATGCCGTACCGCCGCCGTGCCGGCTTGGCGAGGTGACGCCGCTCACCGGTGTGTCGTCATAATAGACGCTGGTTACAGAGTAGGTTTCGCCTCTGACGCTGCCGTCGGAAACGCCACGGATGCTGATGACGCCCTCGGACTCATTCTGCCCGGAAAAGGTCAGCCCGGACACCAGGTGCATGATATCGTTGAAGTCCAGCGTGCTGGTCGCTTCGATCAGATCACCGGTGACGGTGGCCATGGATACAGGCGTGTCCATCTCAGCAGTTTCGCGATAGGTCGCGGTGACCACGATCTCTTCGATGAATTCTTCCTCTTCAGGGGCTGTTGTCTGGGCCGCCTCTGAAGCGCTTATCACCGGCGCAAGCAGCGCGCCAGCGATGAGTGTTCCCATGCGTTTGATTAAGGATGGCTTGTTGTCTCTCATGTCTCTTACCCCCACAGTCATACTGTTGGAATTAGGACGCGTAACGGTTATCACGCGACTCTCAGTCAGACTGTAGGTAAGATCGGTCTTTTGCAGGAGTGAGGTCAGCGCATCATCAACGGTAAAATTGCCGGCAATTGCGCTTGTCCTGACGGATTCCACATCCCCGGCAAGAAACAACACCGAATGTTCTGTTTGCGCCGCCAGCTGCTTGATCGCTTCGGTTGCCTGCGTTGCCGAAATTTCCACCTCGTAAATCGGGTCTGTGGCCCAGGATAAAGGAACAGACAGCAACGATAGGACAATAAAAATGTGACTGGCGATCTTTGCAGTGTATAGCCCCCTTAAGCCTCTCATTTTCTGCAGTCCTATTTATTAGTCCCCTGGTGAAAATAAATCCTCTAATGGTTGACCGAGGATTCACCGATCCCGGGTTGGGACGCGTTGTGAGGAGTCAGTGCAACCGTATTGGCATCAATGTATTGAGCGTCAATACTGAAAGACGATTTCAAAACCTCGAACAGCGGCCCGGTATCACCGATGCGAAACAGCCCGTTGAATTCGAGAGTGTGCAGTTTAGGGTCTGTGACTACAATTTTAAGATTCGTGTGCCGGCTGACTTCCTTTATGACTTCAACCAGCGGTGTATCGGAAAAATCCAGCAATCCGTCCCGCCAGGCGAGTTTACGCTGTAACTCCTGCATGGAAATTGTTTCGGCGCCCTGTACCACCGGATCATCGAGCGGTGTTGTCTCGGCTTCGATCACGATACGTTGTCCGGTTTCCAGCAGGATCGGAGGTGGCAGTAGCTGTTGTGTGGGTATGGTCGTTTTCGGTACCTGTAGAGGGTTTCCCGGATCCACCACCCTGACACGGCCTTCGGTTACTGCAACCACCAGCGAGTCACGCTCCAGATGGACCACGAATGCCGTACCCACGGCCTCCACGCGTCTGATGCCTGCATCCACAATAAAAGGCCTGGCCTGGTCCCGGGTCACATCGAATAATGCTTCGCCCTTCAGTAAGCGAACATCCCGATAATTTTCGCCGTAGGTCACTTCCAGCTGACTGTCCGTGTTCAAGGCAATCATGGAGCCGTCCGGTAGTTGCACTTCGCGCTGTTCTCCCACCGCGGTTGTAATCATTTGAGGCCACCTGGAGGCAGGAGGTTCACTGTCACCCCGCAGCAGGACGAACCCCACCACCAGCAAAGCAAGGCACGAAACAGTGACAACCCAGGGCATCGGGATGTTTGCCACCAGGCCTTCAGCGACGCTGCGTCTGTAATAAGTGTGAGAGGCCTCGTGCAACGATCCTGCCAGATTGGTCAGTACGTTGAGATCTCCGGACAGTCGCGCCAGTTGGCGCAACTCATAAGTGTGCTGAGGGCTGCGCTGCATCCACTCGCGCAGCGCCTCCAGGTCCGCATGGGTCGGATTGCCTTTATCAAGTTGCGCGATCCAGGCACAGGCCTCGGCTCGGACCATCGAATCTGGTTGCTGTAGACGACGAATATTCATTTTCTCAGTGTTGTACCCTGTTGCAGTTGATTTTCCCTTTTTTCCATCTCATCCATGCAGCGTTTCAGTCCGGCCGCCACATGTTTTTCCACAGTACTTTCAGAGATCTTTAACCTTGCGGCGATGTCCCGTTGGCTGTAGCCAAATACTCTTTTCAAAATAAAGACCCTTTGGCACTGAGGCGGCAGTGTTGCCACTGATTCCGTAAAGAGCAGCAGGCGCTGTCTGTCATCCAGTGTGCGCCCCAGAGACGGCTCGCCGGTGGCATAGTCGTCCGGTGAGAAGTCATCAATAAAGTCGATCAGTGACCGGGACTCTTTCTCCAATTGTTTACGAACCACGTTACGTGCAACGCCAAACAGGAACGCTTCTGGAAAATCGATGGTTCGTTGCCTCTCTGCTTTCAGTGCAAGAATTATCGTTTCCTGACAGATATCGTCGATATCATTATCGTTCACGATCAGCCTGCGCACGAATGCCCGCAGTCGGGATTCGCAAGACCGGAACGCGTTAACTATGGCTACCATGCGCTGTTTGCCTTTAGGTCTATACAGTAAGTGCGATATGGGGCAAAAATCCACTATATCTTACAACAGGATCCGGCTTTCTGTCTTGCCTCTTATCCGGTCCGGTCAAGATGGATTATTGATTCCTGCGACGCAAAACGTTCTTGTATTTCTGTGCCTCTTCGTATGAGCCTGCCGACCATCAGGATACCAGGTGGGGTGCCCTTGATGATGGGCTGATTGCGATGCAACAAAGAAGAATGAAATAATGCAAACTGCCCCTGGTTCATCGGCATTTCCGTTACTCTATCCTGGGTGCAATCTGGAAGTTCACCGATGTGGCGCGATAACTGGTCCCGGTCAAACCCCTCAATCTGCAAATGAGACCCCCTGATGTAGGCAAATCCCATATCCGTAACTGCCAGCAGTACGGTAAAGTGATTATCCGTGTTGTAGATATCGAGCGGTGCATCACCATGTTCAAACATACGCGAGTGCTGCCAGGTCACCTCTAGTGAACCTTCGTCTTTAACAATAAAGTTGGATCGCCATAGAAGTAGATTCTGACCGAAACATCCGGTGAGTGCAGACTGTAGATTAGTGTCAAAGAATACTTCCCTGATGACAGTGATGTCCCGGTGTCTGTCCACCAGTGCGGGGTTGACGTGTCGTTTGTCTTTTTTTTCTGCGTTGACGTCCAGAACCACTTCAGATATAACGCCAGGCACTGATTTGTCCGCAAGTTCGAAGGGGCCGGTCAACCCTTCCTGTTGCAGTTGATCGTTTGACATTGATTTTCTCATTTCACTGACTGTCCCTTGGTAAGGGATATCACGAACTGACGGGTTTTACCACCAGTTTTCATGGTGTTATCCCATGCAATCTTCGTCGCGCTTTGCCCATGAACTGAGGTTGTGGACCGAGGGCAGTTATCGATCAGCTAAAATAGGTTCTCTCCAAGTCATTGAACCGATTAGGAAAAGGCTCCAGTTAACAGGACAGTTCTTTCTCTTGAATCTGTTGTCAATCAGCACTATAGTGTTAGTTAACACAGCCGTCACGCCTCCTAACAATGCGCAACCTTGGCGGCTTTTTTTTGGTATACAAAGGCTACAAATTTCCATCCTATTTTCGATCACGTCTCATGGTTAAAAAAAGCAAGCCTGGAATGCCACGGCACGAGATTTGGCCCAAGCATTGTCTGGTATGTTATGATGACATGTCAACATAACCTACTCATCTCACGATATGGAAAACAGACAAGCACAACTCCGAGAGGCAAAAAGGCGCCAACGCCAGCGCGAACGTGAAACCGGACTTGGCCTATACCAGATTCGTCTGCCGATGCAGGCGCTTCAGAAACTAAAGAAGGGCATGAGTGATGAGAAGTTTATTACACGTCTTCAACGGTTCATTGCAACGGAAGTGTTGACCGCGTCAGATTTTCCGCAACTGAAACTGCTTTGCTGGAACAGGCATGACGATTACATCACCCGGGCGGATGCATTCGCACTCTATGAAGGGAACTGGCGGTTTATCAATGAAAACGCGATTGATGACCGCGAGAAGGAGTTGATTACGGCGCTAAGCGTGGAATTCGGCAAGGGTGTAGTCAATGTCTGAATTCTCCCGTCCCCGACATCGTGCGGTTCTGCAGGTTTTGCACAATCTGAATGCTATGTTCCTCGAGTCCTGCAAATGTTACTTCGGCGGCGGGACCCGCATCGTCCTGGAGCTTGGTGAATACCGGGAGTCCATGGATATAGACTTCATGTGTGCCGATCGAGACGGCTACCGTAATCTCCGCGGCACTGTCAGTAGTTCATCGCTTGGACAAATTTGCAACACTTTATCGCTGTGGCGCGAGGTGCGTGCCGATATGTATGGTATTCGCACTTTTATAGAGTTGACCGGGCAACCGGTGAAGTTCGAAATCATCTCGGAAGGACGGATTGAGATTGAGTACATGATAATCGACGGCATTCCGGTTGCATCGCTCAGCCACGTATCCTGTTTTGCAGAAAAACTGCTCGCCAATGCGGACCGGGGCAACGACACCTCATCCAGATCGAGAGATCTGGTTGATCTTGCTTTTATGATCGCCAGCTGGTCCCGGGCATCCGTCGTGGAGGGATTGGCATTGGCAGAGTCAGCCTATGGTCACGTCATCAAACGAGACCTTGCCAGGGCTCTGCAACTCTTCGCCGACAAAGCACATCGTCAAAGGTGTATTGCCGAATTAGCGGTCGATGATTCGCGCAAGCTCAACAGAGGGCTCAAACGTTTGGGTGAACTGACCAGTTGATTTCTCCGGCTGGAGGTAACACAAGACGATCTCAGGATTCGAAGTAGTCGATGATAGCCACCTGCCGCGCGCTCGACCGGGTCCTGCTCTGGCAGTATTACCAGATCCCGTTGTATGCGATAGATCGGCCACGTACTGTGCATTGGAACAAGATTGGTAGTCCGGATTATGAACCTGTATATCAGCCCGCGTTTCCCGAAGGCTGGTGGTACGAACCGGAGAAAGCCGCGCGTATACTGACCGGTAGTCCGCTGTAGCGCAACTTGGGTACGGTTACCGGCCGAATTGACCAGACATACGCCCTGTATTGTCCGGCTGGGCTTCAGCAAGCAGGTCGCGCGCGCATTCAAGGTCCGAACGATTCACACCGCTTAGTTGAAAGACATTACCGCCGACCTGTTGCCATCCGGGATAGTGTCGTAATACGGGACAGGCTCTGCGATCCCCTGCGCCGCGCCAGCCGGATTCGAACCATATCGTTCAGGAATGACTGTCCCCTTCCTCGCGAGCCTTGCGGCTAACGAGATTCTGCCGGATCGCACGTCAGCATCCCTTCGGAGCTCTGGATTGGGGGCGCCGAAGTAGCCCGGGCGCCAGTTCTCCTCCCCGTGTCCGTAAGCCAGGCTGCGATGCAGCACCGCCGAATGGAATAACGCGAACTGACCTCTCTTGAGCGTCAGTGGGGTGATCCGGTCATGGACCACTTCCGGCATTTCATGGAACAGACGCGGCATTTCCCTGTCGAGACCGTCAATGGGTAAATGCGATCCTTTTACATATTCGATTCTGCCGTGATCCATCTCCAGGTCGGTCAGCGCTATCACAAAGGAGAAGTGATTGCTGGTGTCATAAATATTGATCGGGTCATTACCGTTTTCGATGATGCGATCGTGGTGCCATTTATTTTCTCCGACACCCTCGTATTTAGGAAAAAACTTGGTTTGCCAGAGCAACAGATCCTTGCCGAAATACTCGGACACCACGGACTGCAGGCTGGCGTCGAGAAAGAGTTCCTGTATCGGCTTGAACGCCATGTGTCGGTTGATCAATGTGGTGTGTCTTAGTTGATCTTCCTGTCCGGCCAGTTTTGCCAGTACATTCTGCTGCCGTTGCAGTAGCTGTAGTTCTATGGCCACCTCACACACGGCGTCGAGTATCGATTTATCCGCCAGTTCAAATGGACCGGCCAGGCCATCCTGATGTAATTGATCGATTGACATAGTTGTTCCTCAGATGAATGGTTTTTGGTTGACCATAATCAGTTTCCCTATGCTTCCTGCTTAATAATCAACTCAACCAATGGCTCGTTGATGTAATAATTATTACGTCCCACCTTATGTTTGCTTACAAAATCTTTTTCAGTCAAGGCTTCCAGGTATTTAGTGGCTGTAATACGACTGACTTCCAGCTGATCCATGACAAACTGTACTTTGGTATAAGGGTGGAAGAACAAATTATTCAGTAGTTCCTGTCTGTAAATCCTGGGTAACTCGGTACGCATTCGTTGCTTGGTGGTCATTATCAGATCACGCATCTGATGCACGAACTGAATCGTCTCCATCGCAGTCACTTCTATGCCCTTCAAGATATAACTTACCCAGCCAGCCCAATCTCCCTGCTCCCTGACTGATTGCAGGAGGCGATAGTAGTCATCTTTGGTTTCGACGATGTAGCGACTCAGGTACAGAATTGGCAAATCCAGCAACTGGTTTTTTACCAGGTACAGAATATTGAGAATACGCCCGGTTCGGCCGTTACCATCGTAAAACGGGTGAATACTTTCAAATTGATGGTGAATGATCGCCATCTTGATCAGTGGATCAAGCTCTGACAATGCGTCATCATTAATATATTCAACAAGGTTAGCCATTAGCGCCTGAATAGCATCGGGATGCTGCGGTGGCGTATAAATTACCTGCCCAGTGCTTGAGTTACCAATGACCGTACCTGGAATTTTTCGTAGACCCGGCTTATTGGGCTCGACTATTTCCTGCGTACTGAGTATGTCGTTTAAACGGATAAGACCCGATGCCCTGGTTTGCTGGTAGCTTCGCCATAAGGCCTGCTGGTAGTTTTCAACTTCTTTAGTTGCCTGGTTGACTTGCTGACTGCCCAATACCTGTGACTGAAACAACTGGTCGTGAGTGGTGAATATGTTTTCGATTGCCGAGCTATCCTTAGCCTCCTGCATGCTTAAGGTAGAAATGAGAATAGCTTCATTCGGTATAGTTTTGGCAACGCCTTTCAACTCAGCCAAATAACGATGCGCACGGGCTACTTGTTTGAGCAACTTTACTGATTCTAAATTACTTTCATCAGCGATTGGCAGCAGGGCAAGATTGCTATCATTTGGATTGAGGCTGACTACCATGTCAATTTCCGGTTGTTTCTATACATAAGCATTAGTATATGTATATTTATTTTATATTTCTATGCATATTTTCCGGTTATGTATAGAAAATCATTATTTCCTACGCAGATTAACACCGGCTGATTGACTATTGGCTCAGAAACCAATTGCCTATTCGAATGGACTTTATTGTACTGATCTATTCTATCGAAAAGGTTCATCATCCGCGTCAATTTTACTCAAATCTTCTAACACGCTCTTTGACATGATGATCTTTCGCTTCTTCTTTAGCTTAACCACCTTGGGATCAAAATGATCCTGAATGTCCCGGTGATTTTCCGTAAGCCAGGATGTGGCTCGCTCTATCTCTCCAGCCAATAACTCTTCCAGCGTTGCAAAATCGGCCATGAGTGGTTCGCAATCGGATAAAAAATGTGTCCAGCGAATTTGCTTTAGCGTTTCCTCGTTAGCAAAAATGAAAAATCGGTGAGGATCATCATCCCAATTTTTATCATGTACATAAACTGCGGGAGGCCGCTGGACATTCGTTTCACCCAATGCCAGACAGCGCTCTTGCTGGTAGACGATCCAACGGCTTTTTAGTTCATCCAGTTGCGCTTCCTGTCCCAAGGCATCAATTTTTAAATCCCAAATAAACCCATCTTTTTCCTGTTTACCATGATTTTTGCCATCCACGTACTCATGGGGAATCAACTGGCGGATGGTTTCGTCGCCAGAAGATTCGATTTCATCGAGGGAATAGGTGGCCAGAGAGGTAAAGGTCGAATAATAGAATTGCCCTTTTATTAACAACCTTACCCATGAAGGGTGCCGGTAGGCATAGTAGTCACTGCCTTTGTAATCTGAAAATTCCCGCTTGCGGGTCTCTTCCTGAAACAGGTAATCAGCGTAGTCGTAATCATGGATCGTCGGAAAGTCCAGCAGGCTTGTTTCCTCTGCCATGCACTCATTGAGATAGATGTAATCTTCACCAATACCTGTTGTCAGGAGCCTTGCCCAGTTAAGCTGGTTGAGATTGGAAAATGGAATATCGTTCCATATCTCATCAACCTCTTCTGTCGAGCACTTGATATCAAGAAGACTACTCAGCAGTACGCATTGTATTTTGCGTTGTACTTCGTCGTTCATGGTTGCCCGAAAATATTCCTGCTCCTGCGCAGTCCAGGCGTAATAATGTGCATCCGCCATTATGAGTGCCTTGCGCGCAGCGGTCAGGATTTGATTTCTATCGAGATAGGCAAGCTTGTATTTTGAATCCTTCATGGCCAGGAAATCCTTGTTCTTAAAAAATCAAATTGTAAAAAAGGGGTCTAAAAAGGGTCTAACCGGCCTCGCTCTGTTCCTCGGGTGTCGGCTCACGGCGCGCTTTCGGCGTGATCACCACATCGAGGGTGTGGATAGTGCCTGCGAACGGGAACGGAGCGCTGTAGCTGTCGGTGACCGGAGACAGACGATCTGCACCGACATCGGCGCCGCCGCGGCCGGCGGCGCCGCCTGTCGATGGGATAAGCACCTCTCCAGCGTCTTCGCCATCGATCAAGAGCGCCACGCGACCGGTACCCCCGGCCGAGGTGAATCTCGCACCAACGGTAACCCGGCCCGCAGGTAAAGCTCTGCCTGTCGCACCTTTGAAGATGGTCATGCGAACGTTGTAGTCTAACTTAAGGCGATTGTTTTGCACGTAAAAGGAGATCCCGCCAGACATGTTCCCGGCGGCAAAGAGTACCCCCTCGACATCACTGGCAGTGCGTTCGATATCGGCGCTGATCTCCCAATTACCCAGTGCCATGGCGGGGGCAGGGCCGCTGTGCAGGTGTGAGACCGGCGGCGTGTAGTGATATCGCAGTCCGTCATGTGGCCCGCCGGGGCGGTCACTGGGTCCACCCATGCCGATGATGCGATCATCGAGTGGCAGCACGTCGTAGCGGCCGGCTTCCACCCACCAGCGATCAATCATGGCCTGCAGAAGTTGGGGTTGCTGGTCTGCGAGATTGTGACATTCGGAGAAGTCTGAATCGAGATGGTAAAGGTCCCACTCGTCCTCTTCATAGGGTGTGCCGCGGAAGTGGCGGGTAACCACCTTCCAGCCATCCTGCCAGAGACCGCGATGACCGGACATCTCGAAGTACTGCACATACTTGGCGGAAGGCGCCTCGGGATTGTCGAAGCTGTATGCCATGCTCTTGCCGTGCAGTGGCATCTGATCGATACCCTTGTAGATCGTGGGCGCGTCGAGGTTGAGGAGTTCGAGTACGGTGGGTGTGATGTCGGTCGCGAAATGGAACTGGCCTCGCACGCCGGCCTCCCGGATGCGTACGGGCCAGTGAACGATCAGGGGTACGCGGACACCGCCGCCGTAGGTGTCACCCTTATACCAGCGCAGCGGCGTGTTACCGGCCTGTCCCCAGCCCCAGGGTATATCGCACCAGCTGCGCGGACCGCCGATATCATCAAGACGGGACTGTACCTCATCCATATCGTCAACATGCAGCGTGCCCTCGCCGTGGGTCGCGTCGAGGAGCATGCGGCCATCGCTGGTGGGTTGCCGCACGCCGCCGGAGCCGGAACTCATGATGCCGGTCGGTCCACCCATGCCGCTGGCGCCATTGTCGGAGGTGAGGATGACAATGGTATTGTCGAGCTGATCGGATGTCTCCAGGTAGTCGAGCAGGCGACCGATCTGCGCGTCGCTGTGATCAAGGAAGCCAGCAAAGGCTTCCTGCAGACGGTTGGCAAACTTCTGCTGCTTGTCGGGGACGTCGTTCCAGGCGTCGACACCAGGATTGCGCGGCGCAAGCTCAGTATCAGGGGGGATTATCCCCGATGCCAGTTGGCGTTCGTACCACTGCCGCCTTACCTCGTCCCACCCGGCATCGAAACGACCGCGATACTTCTTTATATACTTATGTGGCGCCTGATGCGGCTCGTGCATCGCGCCCAGGGAGAGATACATGAAGAAAGGCTGCTGAGGACGGTTCGATTGTTTATCGCGCAGGTCTCCGATCGCGTGATCAACAAGATCCTCGGTGACGTGATAACCCTCCTCCGGCGTGCGGGGCGGGTCGATGTGGTGATTGTCGCAGGTAAGTTCCGGATAGAACTGGTCGGTGGCGCCAGACAGAAAGCCATAGTAGCGGTCGAAACCACGCTGTAGCGGCCAGTCATCGTATGGCCCGGCAGCGCTGTTCTCCTCGGCCGGGCAAAGGTGCCACTTGCCCAGTGCAAAGGTGGCGTAACCCTGACCCTGAAGTATCTCGGCGAGCGTAGCGGCGCGAGGCGTGATGGCGGCGCGCATGTTGGGGAAGCCCCCGTCGTGATAGTTGGCGATGGTGCGCATGCCGACAGCGTGATGATTGCGTCCGGTCAGGATCGCGGCCCGACTCGGAGAGCACAACGGCGTCACGTGGAAATTCGAGTAACGCAGGCCACGGGCTGCGAGCGCATCGATGTTCGGTGTGTCGATAGTCGAGCCGTAACAGCCGAAGTGTGCAAATCCGGTGTCGTCGAACAGTATCAACAGAACATTCGGCCGCGGCCCGTGGGCATGCTCGGGCAGCGGCGGCCACCAGGGCTCGGAATCGTCGACAGTCAGGTTCACCTTCCCGTCAAACCGCTCGGTCTTTGTCATCGTTCACACCTCCGCTCAATGGTTCAGGATCACTGATTACTATACGCGAGCGTATCACACCTGAATTGGCCGTTGTGTTGCGAGGGTGAAGGGTCTGCATGAGATTGTGATAGTTACCCGCAACGAGACCCTTTGCAGATTAGCGGTGATGCTGGTTCGGTAAGGGTCAGGGAGACGGCAGGTGGGACCTCACCGGTGCTGATTCTCAAGGTACAGGAGCGGTTGCTGCAGGTCTGCCCATCGCTGTCTGATGACTTCCGGCACTGCCCCCGCGCCTTCTATAAAGGAGCCAAGCACGATATCGATATCGTTGTCGCCATCCAGGTCACCGGCATCCATGGTAAGCCATCGGCCGTCGGCGGCCTCTGGAATGTAGGCGGCGTTGAATTGCAAATCGCCCTGGTTCTCCAGGTACACGAACCCGGATTCGGGATGGCGAGCGAAATCGGCAAACATCGCAATGCCGGCGATGTCGAGATCGCCATCGTTATCGAAGTCCACCGCGAGGGCTTTGCTGGCGCCGTAAAGGGGGAAGAAAAATGCCTCTGAAAAGACATTGTCGCCGTCATTGAGGTAGACCCGGATGCCGTGATGCGGTTTCGGGAATGGATTCGCATGATCGGCATTGTCGCCGTTGGTGGCAAGAATGTCGGGATGTCCGTCGGCGTTGAAGTCGTGCAGCGCAAAAAAATTGCTGCCGTAGGTGGGTGGAAGTGGCAGCACATAAGCATGACGCAATGCACCGTTTCCGAGGTTGTAGAAGAAGTGTATACCCTCTCGATTCTGTCCCAACACTACGGCAATGTCTTCAAGGTCATCTCCGTTCAGATCGTGCAGGTAAGACGTTATGCTGCCGGGCTCGTTCAACAGGACATGCGGTGTGTAGCCGCCGTCTTTTCGCCCCTCGTACCACACGAATTGACCGGTGAAGTGTCCGAATTCAGACACGATAATGTCTTCGATACCATCCTGGTTGACGTCCCCATAGGTGGTATGGGTTGGCCGCCGCAATCTGGGTAGCCTCGTCTCAAACGCGCCGTAATCGCTGATGTCCCGACGAGAGACCAGCAGCTTGCCAAAGGGCATATCGGATGGGAATACACTGCCGATATCGGTCACCCACAGTTCCCGGCCATTGCGACGCAGGGCTACCGGCGCATGGGGTGTGCTGATCTCCTGGATGACGCTGCCTGCCGCGTCGAGTAGCGTCAGACTGGAACGATTATAATCACCTACGAACAACTGCCCATCGTTTATGTGTACCAGCGTGGTCATTGGGGTTTTCCTGGATGGCCCGAAATCAACCACCCGGAACTGATCCAGCCCGATGCTGACTTCAGGATTGTATTCACGGGTTGCCGGGGAAGCAGGTGCACTGTCCAGCAGGTAATCCACGATCAGGTCCCAGTGTGGTCCCGGCACCAGAGCCTGGTCCGGATAAACCCTGGCTCGGGTAATGATTTCCTGTTCGGTCAGGAATTTACCGGGAAACACGTCGTAGTCGTATCCGGCGTGGTGCATACCGAGCAGGGCTCCCATCATGGGAATCACGTAGTCCTTCCAGACCTGCTTCGGCAGCATCCCGGGTTCGACAAATAGATGACAGGACTGACAGTATTGCAGTGCGTAGTTTCTGCCCGGATGTTCCGCCGACTCACCCGTTGAAGTAGAATCGCCTGCCACAACAGTGCAGATCCGGGACCCGGCAATGTCGTCCTTATTACGCTGCAGTGCCTGCAGCACCTGGGCACGCTGAATTTGACCGGCAACCCAGGGATGCTGCCAGTTGGCCTCTGCCAGGGTAATGGCTCTTTGCATCCAGTTAATGGCGTCTTCGCAATGCCCGGCTTCCGCGTGGGATATGGCAACCAGCCGCGCCGTGACATAGGCCTCTTCGATTTCGAACAGACGTTCGGCCACGACTACCGCACGTTCACCGTTGCGGATGGCTTCATCAGGTGCGGCTGCCAGGCTGAAGACCAGCCTTGCCAGGATCTTGGGTTCATTCGGCAGCTTCTCTGCGGCGAGTTCGCTTTTGGTTAGAGCCAGCTCATGCTTCGATGCATTGGTCAGCAGAAGGATCAGTTCCAACCAGGGTTCGACCTGGCTGGGGTCCAGGTCGAGGGACTGATCGTATGTTGCGATAGCATCATCGATTCTACCGGCATCCTGGAACGCACGGGCAAGGTCAAGTGCTGCGTCCGCGCTGTATGGGTTGGAACTGGCAAACTGCTCGAGATGTGGGATTGCTTTTGCACTTTCACCCATCTCCATCAAAACGCGGCCAAGAAACGCGTGGGCAGTCAGTTCATTTGCGTCCAGGCGTAGCGCCTGTTCAAGATTGGAGACGGCTTCCCGCGGTCTTTCAAGGCCGATATTGGCTTCGGCCAGCAGTACCCAGGTAAAAGGCCTGGTGGCATCTTCCTGCATTGCGATCTTGAGAGACGCTGCCGCTTCGGCAAATTGATTACCCGAGAGCGCAATCCTCGCTGCCACGATATGACCCCGGTAACCCTTCAGCAGGCTGTCCAGGTATCCAGGCAGCGGATCTCCCGGCTCGCTACGCACTTTGCCGCGTCGTGACAGATGCTGCATGGCAAGATCCCGCTGGCCCAGCCCACGGTAGGCCATGGCAAGAGGATAGTGCAGCTGGCTGGCGTCAGGGTTGATGGACAATGCCCGGGAGAGATGTTCGATCGACTGTTCATAATCTTCGGTCACGAGATAGAGTTCACCGAGCCGGGCATGCACGGCAGCGCCCCCGGTGCCGAGGTCAAGGGCGACGCGGTAGGCATCTTCAGCCATATCAAGGTTATTCAGGGTTTTATATGTCTCACCCAGGCGAATGCCGGCGAGGTACTGCCGATTGACCGAATCCGCCAGATCCAGTGCCTGTTGATAGCTATCGAGCGCCTTCTGGAAGTTACCCTGTTTACCGGCCACGGTGGCCGCAGCGTAATGCCATAGGAATGACTTTGTATCCAGTTCAAGTGCCGTGGCATAAGCATCAGCCGCGGCATCGAGAAAGCCATAGATGTGATAGAGGTGTCCAAGCGATCCCACGCTTGCAGCCTTTTCCGCCGGGCTGAAACCCGGCTCACGGGCAGTTCTTTCTACTTCGCTTTGGGCCTCTTTCAGTTGTTCAACAACGACGGGCTCGAGCCCGGTGAGGTCAGGCATAGCCAGAGACTGACCGATCGCGAACAACATCAGTGCAAGTATGAATGTTTGCTTCATTGCTGGTCGTCGTCTCTTCGAATCAACAGGTGATATTGGCACAAATCGCGGCGAGTTGGCATGTCCTGACTGGAAAATGGACCTGACCCCTTTTTTCCATGTCGTTGGCATTGAGGCCCTTTTCCCGATAATCTCCACTCTCTACGAAATTACAAACAGTTTGAGGTTGCAATGATTCAGGATCTTTTCTCAATGGACAACAAAATTTGCGTGGTAACGGGTGGCTCCAGCGGTCTGGGCAGCTATATGGCTCAGGGATTCCTCGAGGCGGGCGCGGCGCGGGTTTATATCACCGCCCGGTCTGCTGGCAAGCTGAAGGCCAAGGCGGAGGAACTGTCTGGACTCGCCAAGGGTGAGTGTATTGCTTTACCCGGGGACCTGGAGACCATGGACGGTGTGGATTTCCTGTCCAATGATCTTCATGATCGTGAAGATCATATTGATGTGCTGGTAAACAATGCCGGAGTTGGTACGGGAGGTTTCTTTGACCGGATCACGTCGGAAGAGTGGGACACGACCATGAATCTCAATCTGAAGTCGCCTTTCTTTCTGACCAGGGCCTTACATGACCTGTTAAAGGCGAACGCAACGCTGGAAGATCCCTCCAGGGTCCTGTTTACCAGTTCGGTCTGTGCGAGCGAAGTGTTTGCCCATGTACTCGCCTACTCCACCAGTAAAAATGCCATCGAACATCTGACCTCGCAACTCGCGCTGAGGCTTTGTGACGACCATATTCATGTGAATACGATTGCGCCCGGCCGGTTCTTCTCAGAAATGACTCGCGGTTCCTGGGCCGACCCGGAAGCAGAGTCTTACCAGGCGGAACTCAAACGTATTCCGGCTCATCGCTATGGTGGTCTCGAAGATATGGCTGGCGTTGCCATCATGCTGTGCAGCAAGGCAGGATCCTACTTCACGGGTGAGGTACTGAACCTTGATGGCGGTCACAAACTTCGCCACTAATTTGTTTTGTCCGGGAATTCAACACCGCGGTGATTACTTCCTGTCAAGCCGTTGATTTTTAAACCAACAATATGCGAATGTCGCAACTAATACTCTCGGAAGCGACTTACAGAACAGGAACTAATTTGGAGGAATAAAATGTCCACTCCCAATATTCTATTTTTAATGACCGATCAGCACCGCTGGGACGCCATGGGTGTCAGTGGCGATTGGGTCAATACCCCTAATACGGATCGTCGAATAACGCCTTGTACACCCGGACTGTCAGTTCAGCACGGATTGGATCCTTATCGATACACTCCGCAGTCCCATAGATAACCAACTGGCGACGTTCATCATGGTTAAGCATTGCAACTTTTAAACTATCTTCAAGTTTGAATTTTGCTCAGGATATCCTGATATCGGGACCAGTCTAATACTCCACTGGAACCGGCAGTGAGACCGCCGTCCACTACAAATGCCTGACCTGTAACAAAATGAGATTCATCGCTGGCCAGAAAAAGCGCCATGTCTGCTATGTCCTTGCTTTTACCGGCACGTTGTATGGGTGTTGACACGGTTTGGACTTGTTCCAGTTCGGCAATTAACTGCATTCTCTGATCCCAGTTCATGTTTGCCTGCCCGGCGAAAATCGCGGTTGCGATAAACCCCGGACAGATTGCGTTGACGCGAATACTGTCAGGACCCAATTCCAGCGAGGTGGACCTGCTGAGGCTGATGACTGCGGATTTCATAGCGCTGTATACATGAGGACCCCATCCACCGCGTAGACCGGCAACCGATGCGGTATTGATGATGCTGCCGCCGGATTCCTGACTTTTCATCACCCGTGATGCATGTTTGATCCCCGAAAGAACGCCAGTAAAGAGGACATCAATGGTTTTGCGATACTGGTCTTCAAGATCCAGAGTCTCAAGATCACCGGTGATACCACTGAATCCCGCATTGTTGAACATGCAATCCAACCGTCCGAACTGGCTGACGGCCTTGTCGACAACCGTCTGTACATCGTTTTCACTACTGACATCGGTGTGCTGATAGGAGGCGTTTTCGCCCAGCTCCTTTACCAGCCGGTTACCAGGCTCGTCCTGCACATCTGCAATGACAACCCTGGCGCCTTCTTCCAGAAATCGACGTACTGTTGCCAGCCCGATACCTGACGCACCACCGGTGATGATGGCGACCTTTCCTTCCAGTCTTTGTGACAAAATCTGTTGCCCGATTAAGAAAAGAGCACACTATAACATCGTCGGGCCCGGGATGAAGCGCTGTGATGGATTCACAAAACAATCAGGTGAACGGGCCCGGGATGAAGCGCTGTGATGGATTCACAAAACAATCAGGTGAAGTTGTTCTACTCAAAGACAGTAGCGTGAGGTTATCATAGCCAGAATGCTTTCTAACTGTGGCAGGCGGGTAAAGGGCAAAGAAAATGTACCTGACCCCTTTTTTAAGGTCCGGGATATCTGTTAAAGGAAAGATACTGGGAGAAAAGGTGAGCAATTCGTTTTATGAACATGTATTTGGCGTCCGCAACAAGGTGGCTCTGGTAACAGGTGGTACCCGGGGCATCGGGTTGATGATTGCGGAAGGGTTGGTCAAGGCGGGAGCCCGGGTATATGTATCATCCCGCAAGGTCGATGCCTGTGAAGAAACAGAGACGGCACTGTCCGTTCATGGAGAATGTTTTGCGATTCCATCGGATGTATCGACTATTGATGGTTGTGAGCAGTTGGCGACTGCAGTAGGAGCCCGGGAGGATCACCTGGATATACTGGTTAACAATGCTGGTGTGACGTGGAGTGAAGATATGGACCGGTTTCACGAAAAAGCCTGGGACAAGGTTATGGACCTGGATGTTAAAAGCCCATTTTTCCTGACTCAGAAACTGCTGCCAATGTTACGCAATGCGGCATCTCCAGATAACAGGGCATCTGTGGTCAATGTAACATCAGTCAACGGATTGAGACCGGGAAACCTGCGAAACTATTCCTATGTCGCGGCAAAAGCAGGATTGGGCCAGTTAAGTGTGCAGATGGCAAGGGACCTGCTGGCAGACAACATCAATGTCAATGTACTGGCCCCTGGTCTATTCAAATCGAAAATGACTGCGCCACTGTTTGCTACTAAAGAAATGGAACGACAGGTATTGGCGGCTCAGCCTATGGGGAGATCTGGAGCGATGGAAGATGCTGCGGGGATCGTCATCTTTTTCTCTTCCAGGGCCGGGAGTTTCATCACTGGTGCTACTATTGTCTGTGATGGAGGGGCAGTAAGTACATCCTGAAGTAATTTTATCAGGGAAAAAAGGGGTCAGGGAAAAAAGGGGTCAGGTCCATTTTTCAAGGAAAAATAGGGGACTGGATTCTTTAATATCCCAGGGACTTGTCAATGATGCCTTCGAGTGGTTCATCAGCCATGAATTTCTGCACATTGTTGATGAATCGATCGAGATTTCTGCGGGCTCTGAACTGACTGGCGCCAGCAGTATGTGGTGTCATGACCACATTGGACATCCTCCAGAGTGGCGAATCCGCCGGGAGCGGTTCCCGGGGCGCCACGTCCAGTCCGGCGCCACTGAGCTTATTCGATTTCAGTGCGTCAATAAGAGCCTGTTCGTCCATCACTTCACCACGGGTGACGTTCAGCAGATAGGCGCCGTCTTTCATTCCATTGAAGGCGTTGGCATCAAATAATCCCCTGGTCTCTCTGGTCAGGGGGCAACAGATGCTGACGACATCGGATGCCGCCAGTAATTCATGTAATCTGTCTAAAGGCCAGACTTCACTGACTTCCGGTGATGTTGGAACGGGGTCCCGGTCCAGCGCAATACACTGCATTCCGAAGGCATTGGCTCGCTTTGCAATGGCCCGTCCCGTACTGCCAAAACCGAAAATACCCATGGTATTGCCGGTGAGTTCAATTTCCTGATAACGCATTTCCGGTCTGTGATTCCAACTGTCGGAACCATACTTCAGTGCTGCCGCCAATTGCCGGGTCAACATCAGAAGCAGACCAAAGGCATGATCAGCAAGATGCTCACCAACCAGTCCTTTTTCACTGGTCAAAATAACCTCGCTGTCAACGAATTCGGGATAGAAAAACATGTCTACACCGGACGAAATTGATTGAATCCAGCGCAGACTGGGTGCGGCGACGAAGAGTGATTTTGGTACAAAGCCCAGAATGACTTCGGCGTCTTCTGCATGACGGTGAGCTTCATGTTGATCGGTTATCACAACCTGGCCATTATTACCGACGATTTCCTGAAGTCGATTCAGGTCTTTCTCCGGTACTTCTTTCAGTGTCAAGCCGGGAATGATAAGAATTTTCATGCAATCTCCTGTGCGACCTGCCCGGTCAGAATCAGATTAGGGGAAAAAAGGGGTCAGGTCAAAAAAAGGGGTCAGGTCCATTTTTTCGTTTCCAACAATAAACACCGGTCACTCAAAATGCCAAGGAAAAAATGGACCTGACCCCTTTTTTCTCCTGACCCCTTTTTTCCTTACAGGAATCGCGTTAGGTTGTAACTCTGGAAAAGTTAGAAAGTTGGAAGAATTCATGCGTAACGGATTTCGGATTGTCGATACAGATTGCCATCATATAGAGCCTCCGGGCATGTGGGCAGAATATATAGATCACCGGTATGCCGACCAGGCGCCAGCGCCCGGTGATGTGGGCAGGGGTCGTGATGTCATGATGATAGAGGGGCAGTCGATCACCAGGCAGGATGGTAATTATCCAATGGACACCAAAGAGTTCCTTGATGCAGTCAGTACAGGCATGCAGAAGTTTGCGCCGGCAATGGCGCGTGGGTTTGATCCGGTAAGTCGTCTTGCTGACATGGAAGAGGAGGGCGTGGATGCCCAGGTAATCTACCCTACGGTGGGTGGACAATTACTGGGTAAGCCGTTCAAAGACCCCGAACTCCTTGCAGCCTGTTGCAAGGCTTACAATGACTGGAGTCTGGAATACTGCAGCGAGGCGCCGGACAAGTTGATGATGGCGGCGATGCTACCCATGCAGTTCCCGGATTTTGCTGTTGAAGAGGCGAATCGAGTCAGTGAAAAAGGGGCTGCCTGTTTCTATTTACGTCCGAATCCTGTGGTGGGGCGTAATTTCTATCATGAAGAACTGGAGCCGGTTTGGACGGTACTGGAGGACCTGGCCAAACCTGTCTGCATCCATGATTCCGGCTCTCCATGGCTGCCTTCGTTTGGTGACCGCATGCACACGCATACGTCAGGTCATATCATTGCCCATCCCTTTGAAGCGATGGTGGCGATGATGTCACTGATCTGGTACGGCGTGATCGAGAATCATCCCGGTTTGAAGGTCGTGCATGTTGAGGCAGATGCAGGTTGGCTGCCTTACTGGTTGCAACGCATGGAACAGCATTGGGATTTTTCCGGTAATGCTGAACATCCTCTGTTGAATAAACGGCCAACGGAATATTTCAAGTCAAACTTTCTGGTTGCGTGTCGGGGTGATGAGATGACACTGCCTGCCGTAGTGGAACTTGTGGGCGACGATTACATTACCTTTAATACTGATTATCCCCATCCTGACGGTACCTGGCCGGCAGGTTTTAAGGCACTGGAAGAGCAGCAGATCAGTGAAGAAAGCAAACGCAAGATTTTCTGGGATAACGCTGCCAGAGTCTTCGATTTGATATAAGAAAAAATGGACCTGACCCCTTTTTTCATAGACCCCTTTTTTCATGACCCCTTTTTTCTAACCAGGTATAAAACTTGTCCCGGTATAAGGTTCACTCAGGCCCCTTTCCGCCGCCATGTTGATATCCTCCGAACATTCGGGGCTGACATCTTTCTCCAGGATATCCAGATAGACAGATTTTGCTTCATCGCGATGTCCTGCCAGATCCAGCAGTTGTGCCCTTGTCAGCAGAAACGGACAGGAGGCCGGTATGCTGCCATCATTCAACTGATCGTTAACAATCTTGAATGTGTCTTGCGCTTCGTTGAAGTTGTTCAGACTCATGTGGGCGCGGGTGATCCAGAATCTGACCGTGTTGATGTCAAAAGGATTAAAGTCAAACCGCTGCCTGTCCCGTAGGAAATCATTACCTGCAATGATGGTCTCCTGACTCAATCCCTGTCTGGATAACAGGGTGATATAACGCATTCGGAACCTGCGGTTGCCTGGATAGGCTATTGTAAGTTTTTCGATGATTGCCGTTGCTTTCCGTATTCCTTCAAGTCCCTGTTCCGTGAGGATGTCCGCGTAAACGTATTTGGCAGTTTCACGAAATAAATCTCCACTGGCGATCACTTGCTCCAGATAGGGCAAACTCTTGCTGGAGTTGCCCTGGGGTATGAACCAGACAAACCACGCCACCGCCCTGAGGTAGACAGGCAGATTGTCGGCACGATAGTAACAGATGCCAAGATGCATCTTTGCATCAACCAGTTCCGGATTCAGCTCCAGGGTTTTCTCCAAAAGCTTGATAGCAAGATTGACATGTCGTCCGGCCTGGTAGTAATGACCTCTGAGGGCGGAAAGATATGACATCGCAAAGTGTGCCTGTCCACAATCATAGTAGCCCTGGTAATCGGATGGATTCCGGATCATGGCTGGCTTGCAGATGTCAAAAGTGGATTCGGCATCTGCCCTGATCTGTGCATCGTAACGAGTCTGGCTTTCATCCCAGGCTAGCTGACTGACAAGGGTGTTGAGGCTGAAGACGTAACCGATGGCAGAGGAAGGGTAGCGTTCAACGAGTTGATCTTTGATACGAATGGCGCCGGCATAATCACCTTGCAGACGCAGGAGACCAGCTTTGTGTTTTAATTGCAGAGGGTCGTCTGCAGCTGTGCAGGTACCCGTGATCAGCAATAAAATAAGTAAACAAAATTTAAACATCTGACTGGACAGGTTGGTGTTTTCAACATTTAGTGGGATGGGTGCTAGAATCTGTCAGTGATCTGAATGTGGGAACAATATCATACCTTGTTGATTCAACTGATCAACTCAAGGTGCATGATGACAGCTATTGGTGTTTCAAAAAGTGATAATGGTGCGATGTTGAAGAACCGGTTCATACAATTTGCAATCATTGTGATGGCTGTTTGCACACTGGTTGACTGCGGAGGGGGTGGTTCATCGCCAGCCACTACAGTTGGCAGAGGACCGGGCGGGTCAGGTAATCAGGGTGGTGAAGGCAGCGGCGACGGGTGGGTAAAGGACGTTTTTCAACCTGCATCAAATTTCCGGGCGATGTGTGAATCACCGAGAGTGGGCAATTTCCCTGATGTTCAGGGGATGGTCACCGATGAAAACAACTGGCTGAGGTCCATCAGCAATGACCTCTATCTGTGGTACAGCGAAATTGTGGATGTTGATCCCGGTACTATTGATGATCCATTGGAATATTTTGATCTCATGCGCACATTTGAGTTAACGCCAACGGGTAATTCCAAGGATAGATTCCATTTCACCATTGACACTGAAGAATGGGAACAGTTATCACAATCCGGGGTCGCTGTCGGGTACGGGGTAACTTTTGTGTTAATCAGTCGAACGCCCCCGCGGGAAGTCCTGGTGGCATATACGGAACCTGATTCACCGGCTACCAGTGCGACAGTGAACCTTGTTAGAGGCGAGGAGATTCTGGAAATAGATGGCGTCGATGTGGAAAATGGCAGCGACACGGATACTTTGAATCTCGGGCTGTCCCCGTCAACATCGGGAGAAAGTCATACTTTTGTAATCCGGAATCCGGATTCGGAAGAAACCAGAACGGTCACTCTGGTGAGCCAGGAGGTCAGATCGACGCCGGTTCAGAACATCGGCGCCATTGATACGGCAACCGGAAAAGTTGGCTACATCCTGTTCAACGATCACATTGCCACCGCCGAACGACAGTTGATCGATGCAGTCAATTTTCTCAAGGAAGAGGGGATCAGTGATCTGGTATTGGATATTCGATACAACGGTGGTGGTTTTCTGGATATTGCCAATGAACTGGCTTATATGATCGCCGGTCAAACGGCGGAAGGGCAGGTTTTCGACGAATTACAATTCAATGACAAACACGTCATTTTTAATCCGGTGACAGGGGCGGCATTATCGCCGACACTCTTCCACACCACCGCCCAGGGATTCTCTGTTGATGAACGTACACCGCTACCGGTGCTGAATTTACCCAGGGTTTATGTGCTGACAGGTGGAGGAACCTGTTCAGCCAGCGAAGCCGTTATGAACGGTCTGGCAGGTATAGGTGTTGACGTTATCCAGATCGGCGCCAATACCTGTGGGAAACCCTATGGGTTCTATCCACTGGACAACTGTGGAACAACTTACTTTACTGTGCAGTTCCGAAGCATAAACGCCAGCGGGTTCGGTGATTACACCGATGGTTTTTCACCGACATCGGATACCGATGCAGTAGCAGGTGCGCTGCTTGGAGGTTGCAGTGTAGAGGATGACTTTACCCGCCCATTGGGCGATACAGCAGAAGCCAGGTTATCAAATGCACTTTATTATCGAGAAAATAACAGTTGCCGGGAATCCATGCCTGAGTCTTCATTGAGTACCGTGAATCAGATTAAAGGAGAGGTGGTCAAACCAGTGTGGCTAAACAATATGACGGCATCACCATAAAGCGGTTGCTGATACTGCCTCTGCTGTTGTCTGCCTGTGCATCCGGACCCAGTGATGTACCGGCAATCGTCGTGTCTCCCTCCACGGAAAGTCAGGCTGAGCTGCAAAGGGTAGTCAGTACGGCACTGTCCCGGGAAAATGTCTTGATGGCGCGGGACGCTTTGACCGAAACCGATCTGCTGATCATTGAACGGAAACCGCATCGGTCCAATTCAGGTCAATTGCTGGATGATCGAAGTATGGCATTTCCAGATCATTTCAGACTGATACTGGTTGACAATCGATGTATGCTTTTACACGTTCAGACAGAACGACGGTGGCCACTGGAAAATACCCGGTGTCGTCCTCTGAACGAAGGCGCCGATTACTGAACAGGCGCCGGCTGGCAGACAGTTTTCCTCTGCTGACGAGGTGATGTAGCTATTACAATTTTATGAAAAGAATATTGATCTTTCAGACAGTTCTCACCATCCTGCTTACGGGGTGCAGCAGTACACCTGCACCTGTGGACGCATCTGCAACTGCGCCATCAACAGTCATTTCATCACAGGAAATCGTGCGGCCAAAGGTCGATTTCTCGGGTTTATGGGAGATGGATTATCGGCTCAGTGATCGGGCTGACTTGAAAATCCGCGCGAAATACCTGGAAGCACTGATCGAAGAGAGGAGACAGTATCAACAGGAACAGGAACGGGAAATGAGGCATTTCGGAAACCTGATGGGCCCAATGGTTTTATTGAACGAAGACCCGAGGCGTAGCAGGTCTCAGGGAGTGATCGCCATCGGTACTCTCGCGGAAAAAATTTCCAAATCCAGTGTGTTCAGAATCAGTCAGTCGGAGACACGGATTGTCATTGATCGTGATGAGGATTTTTCTCTGGTTTGCAACTTCATGGAACAATCATCCAGGGCCAGCAGTCTGGGTGCTGAACGTTGTTACTGGCATGGTGATCAACTGGTATTCGACATCATGCTTCCTGATGGACTTGATGTACGCCATGTTCTCAGCCTCGGCAAGAACAGGCAAATACTCAATGTTGCTACAACCTTGTTTTATCGTAAGGCTGGACCGCCATTTACCCTGAACAGGGCCTATATACCGTTTGAATCCGTAGAGAGTACTTATGACTGTGAGTTCAAGCTGACAACGCTCAAAACATGCACGATGGGGTCACCTGATTGATGCCTCAGTTGTATGTGTGCAATTTGGGATTGTCTGAATAATGTCGAGGTTCAATCTGATGGCATTCATTCTGATGTCAGCCGGATGTGCCACCGCACCGGTACAGGAACCATTACCGGACCGCACACCCATCACTGCACCTCTGGTGCAGGCTGAACATGGCGGTCCGGCGCTTAATGTCTCTGTGATGGTTTTCGACCCCGGAACATCGGGTGACCTGAAAATATCGGCGCCGCTGCGTAACGCGGAAGCGGTGTATTTTCCGGTTTTGCTCAAGCGAACGATGGATGAGTCCGGTGGCTGGGGTGCAGTCAGGGTACTACCGGATGAAGACCCTTCGGCGGAACTGCAGATTACCGGCAGGATCATCAACTCGGACGGCATAGAACTGTCTCTGCATATCACTGCCCGTGACAGTGAAGGGACAGTCTGGCTTGACCGGACATATACCGATTATTCGCTCGAACAGGTCCATCGAAGTCAACTGGACTACCTCAAGGATCCGTTCCAGGACTTGTATAATTCGGTCTCTAACGATCTGAACGAGATTCGAGCCAGGGTCACGAAAAATGTATTGGAGCGAATACTGGACATATCCATGTTACGGTATGCAGCGGCGCTGTCTGATGAGTTCAGCCGATTCCTGGAACAAACGGAAGATGGCCAGCTGCGGCTGCTGAGCCTGCCTGCCAGGGACAATTCCATGTTTGTGCGTGTCAAACGGATTCGGGAGTCTGAATACAATTTTACTGATACCGTGGATACGGCATACGATCGTTTTTTTAATGAGGTCGGCCAGACCTATACCTATTGGCGCAGCTACAGTCATGAATTGATTCTGGGTAACGAAATACTGGAGAGTGACGGAACCCGGAAAACCCGATCCTGGGCAATGCTTGAAGAGGTCTATGATAATTACAGGGAATCCAGGCTGAACAGCGACGCGTTGCGCCAGATGACCGAATCGTTCGACACGGAAGTAACACCGGTAGCGGCCAGCATAGAAGGCATGGTCATTCACCTTGAGGGTACACTGCAAGTGAAGTATCAGCAATGGCGGAACATCTTGAGAGAGGTCTACAAAGCAGAGCGGGCAGTCCCATTTTGAAAATCAGCTGTGGTACAGTTGCGCTTTATTTAAATAAGGAATTGGCATGTCGGATGAAGCACTTCAGAAAGCTTACGATATATTGACCTCACGAATTGGTGAGCAAACATCCCGGACCGACTGGTTTGAGATTACCCAGGATAGAATCAACGATTTCGCTGATGTCACCATGGATCATCAGTGGATACACGTAGATGTTGAGCGGGCAAAGGCAGGTCCTTTCGGTGCGCCTATCGCTCACGGCCACCTGACGTTGTCAGTTATGAGCCACTTGCCGGCAGCTGCCCAGGCTGCCAATAGCGGCATTGCAATTGAAGGTCGAAAACTCGGTATCAACTATGGATTCGACAGGGTCAGATTTCCCTCACCTGTACCCGCAGGAGCCAGGATTCGAACAACCGGTACGCTGAAACGTGTTGAGATCAAAGGCGGGATGATTGAAACCATGAATGAACTGGTGGTAGAGGTTCAGGGCCAGGAAAAACCCGCCTGTGTTGCCGAGAGCCTTGGTCGCATGGTGTTCTAGTGCCTCAATCCAGGGCAGAGATCTATTGCAAAGCAGGATTTAACTATGCGGGTACCCTGGGTCCCCAGCGAGTTGAGGTGAATGTCCGCAATGGTCGTCATTTTTCCAATCCAGGATGGAGACAGTGTGGCTTTGAATTAATGGACCATCGTTCGTTAGTCACTGACTGGAATGATGACCAGCAGATTCAGGACGTACACTACGATGAAATTTCAGCTTTCGCCCGGAAACTGACCGGTTGCAAGCATGCGATAGTGGGGGGTCATATCAGCCGCAATCCGGAACAGGCCGGGATTCACCATGACCTTGGGCCAATTTCACTGGTACATTCCGACTTCACCGAAACCTACGGTGATCGTATGCTCCGATTTTATTCTGAACAGGAGCCCTCAGCCGGTAAGGAGCCTTCAACTGATATTAATCCCCACATTGGGCTCAAAAAAGCCGGGATAACCGCGGCAGACGTCAGCGCCGCGAAACGGATGTTGATTCTGCAATTCTGGCGTAATGTCGGCCCGGCAAAGATGGATATGCCATTGGCGTTCTGTGATGCCACAACGGTTCCCAGGGAAGACCTGCGATCATTCCCGGTCAATAACTATGCTGGCGGTGGCTTCGACTTTGATGCATACAGTATCACTGCACCAAGGGGTCATTCCCACGACTTTTATGTTTATCCGGAGATGAACATCGACGAGGTTGTTGTATTCAGAACTTTTGACAGCCAGTGCGTTGACCGGGGAGAGACATTCTGGACACCGCACTCCGCCTTCCGTGATCCCTCCGTGAAGGAAGGTGAACCCAGCCGGTACAGCATTGAATTAAGGGCGACCTGCCTGTTCTACTGACTATGAGGTTCCAATTGACAACAGGTTGTCGACGGGTTTGTAAAGTTCTTCCAGATAGGTGACATCGTCTTCCTGCAGGGTGAATTCCGTGGCGCCCACAAGATCATCAAGCTGGGATATTCTGGATACACCTACGATGGGAGAACAGATCTCGGGCTTGCCCAGCATCCATGCCAGTGATATCTGTGCCGGTGATTTGCCATATTTATCCGCAATTTCCAATACCCGGTTGGCAATTTGAAAGTCCATTTCACCCCGGTACAGTCTTTCTGTTCGTCTCCGGTCACGGCCCTGGGACCGGTTGGTGGAGCCTTCGTCAAACCCGCCTTTGTAAGAACCGGCCAGAATGCCTCTTGCCAGAGGTGACCATGGCGTTAATGCAACGCCGGTTTTATGGCAGTAGGGATTCATTTCCCGTTCTTCCTCCCGGTAAATCAGGTTGTAGTGATTCTGCATCGATATGAACCTGGTCCAGCCGTGTTTCTCCGCGGTCATTTGCAGTTCTGCAAATTGCCAGGCAAACATCGACGAAGCACCGAGATACAGGACCTTGCCTGCCTTGACAACATCGTTCAACGCTTCCAGGGTCTCCTCTACAGGTACTGCCGAATGCGACGGAACGCCATGGGGATGACGATGAATCACGAGATGATCTATGTAGTCATGCCCAAGTCTTTTCAGACTGGCGTCGACACCTTCCATGATGTGCTTGCGGGATAGACCGCCCTGATTGGCGCCGGCGCCCATCGGTATAGCCACTTTGGTTGCAAGTACATATTCCTCTCTCGGCAGCAATTCGTTCAACAGGGAGCCGACGACTTGCTCACAGGCGCCTGCGCCGTAGGTATCCGCACAATCAAAGTAGAACAGGCCATGGTCTATAGCTGCCTTGAAGATTGGTCGGGCATCATCAATACCCAGAGTCCAGTCTCCCTGATGTCCCCTTCCCGGGATACCGAAATTCATGGTTCCAAGGCACAGTTCGGAAACTTTGAGCCCGCAGTTCCTGCCCAGTTGGATAGCTTTTAACATAATGGATATTCCTTGAGTTTCAACATTGGCGCAGTTCCTGTTTGATAATAGTATGCTGGCTTGCATCAATGACCTCGAAGAGTACAGAATGGCAGCAATGACAGCAACCTGCCTTAATTCCAGATGGGGCATGTCCCTGTCCAGGTGTGAGACGATCTTGACGGAGTGACTGGTGTGAGTGGAACATCACAATTTGGATTACTGAAGACCCGCCGCCTCTGCCCGCTATTTATAACCCAGTTCCTGGGCGCCTTTAACGACAACGTTTATAAACAGGCACTGGTCCTGATGCTGGTGTACGGTTCAATCATCGCTGCTGAAGATATTGATCTTGTGGTTAACGCCGCTGCGGCACTGTTCGTTCTGCCATTCTTCCTGTTCTCGGCAACCGCAGGAACAATGGCAGACCGGTTTGAAAAATCCAGCCTGATCCGCAAGATAAAACTGGCGGAAATCGCCATTGCCATGCTCGCTGTAACGGCTCTGTACACTCAAAATATTTTTGCTCTGCTGGCAGTACTGTTTCTCCTGGGTGTACAGTCGACATTTTTTGGTCCGCTTAAATTCTCCATACTGCCACAGCATCTGCACGAAACTGAACTCATCGGAGGCAATGGCGTCATCGAGATGGGAACCTTTGTTGCCATTCTTCTGGGTACCATCATGGGTGGCGTCATAGCCAGTATGAAAGGTGTCAGCATCGGGTTGTCCGTTATGGTAATGGGTGTCGCCATAGCCGGGTACCTGTCGAGTTTGCGTATTCCGGAAGCAGCCCCCGGATTCACTGATCGCCCCGACTGGAATCCTTTCAGGGAAACCGTTTCTCTCATCAGGTATGCCGCCGAGAAAAAATCAGTATTTCAATCGGTGCTCGGGGTGTCCTGGTTCTGGCTGGTCGGGTCCGTGTATATCTCGCAAATCGCCAATCTTACCAACACTTATCTCAATGGTACCGCATACGTTGTTACGCTGATTCTGGCCGTCTTTACGATTGCCATTGCAGTGGGGTCATTGGCCTGTGAACGCCTTTCCGGACGCAAAATTGAAATTGGACTGGTACCTGTCGGTGCTTTTGGCGTGAGTCTTTTCGGATTCGATGCCTATTGGGCAATCAACGGGATTGATGCTGATTCCCCAAGAGGTGTAATTGAGTTTCTAACTGCACAAGGGACTTACCGATTGTTAATTGATCTGGGACTGATGGGAATGTTCAGCGGGATGTTTGTAGTCCCGTTACAGGCATTGATCCAGTCCAGAACGCCGCAAGACCGCCGGGCACGGGTCATCGCTGCAAACAATATTCTCAATTCCCTGTTCATGGTTACCGGCGCCTGTATCGCTATTGTCTGGCTTACTGTGCTCGACTGGTCGATTCCGTCACTTTTCCTGCTGATGTCGGTGTTGAATGCAGCCGTTGCAATTTATATCTTCAGGAATGTGCCTGAGTTCACCATGCGCTTTCTCGTATGGATCATCAGTCATGGGATGTATCGTGTGAAACACCAGGGTCTTGACAGGATACCGGACCGCGGTGCGGCGGTGATAGTCTGTAATCATGTCAGTTACATGGACGCAATGCTGCTTGCGGGCGCTGTACGCCGCCCCATCCGTTTTGTGATGTATAAACCGATATATGACCTGCCGGTCATCAATTTTGTCTTCAGAGTAGGGCGTGCGATTCCCATTACGCGAAGAGAAGAAGATCAGGAAACCTACGAGAGGGCATTCAGCGAGATTCGTGATGCTCTGGGAGCAGGTGATCTGATCTGCCTGTTCCCGGAAGGACGTTTAAGCCCGGACGGTGAACTGGGCGACTTCAAACCGGGAGTTGAAAAGATCATTTCTGAAACACCGGTTCCAGTGATACCTGCGGCACTGAGTGGATTATGGGGTAGTTTTTTCAGTCGTTCCGGCAAGGGGGCATTCCGTCATCCCAACCGGTTCTGGTCAAGGATTCAGATTTCAATTTCAGATGCCCTGGCGCCGACCGATGCCAGGGTAGAAATTCTGCGTGAAGAAGTACTTGCCTTACGCGGTGAATTACGTTGAAAAAAAGGGGTCATAAAAAAAGGTAAAAAATGGACCTGACCCCTTTTTTTGCTTGCCTTACGCGGTGAATTACGTTGAGGACTGATATCCCGCGGGTTCAGGCACTGGCACTGGGTCTCGCGGATACCTCGGCATGCCAGCGTTGCACATTTTCACATTCATCCGGGACAGGAATCCGGGCGGCAAAGGTGGCAAAATCCACCACACAGAGTGCTGTGATATCGGCAATGCTGAATTCATCACCGGCAACGTAGGCAGCACTGCCCAGATGATCATCAAGAGATTGATAGAATCGGCTTACGCTGTTTTTGCCACGATCTACAAGAGCCGGTATGGCATTTACCGGACCAACATTGCCGCCCATCCCCCGGGATGAGAAACCAGGGAAGGAATTTCGGAAGGCTTCAGCGGCGCCTGACAGGCCGTCAAATTCCATGTGCCGCTGGCGGGACTCTATATGTGCCTTCGACTTTGCATCGGTTCCCATGAGCGGAGGTTCGGGACAGGTCTCTTCAAAATACCGGCATATGGCCACGGATTCGTCTATCACTGTGCCATCATCCAGAACCAGAGCAGGTAGCAATCCCCGGGGATTAACGGCCAGGTAGTCGCTATCGAGATTTTCACCCTCCATGATGTTTACCTGAATGTTTTCACAGGTGATACCCTTCTCGGCCATGAATATTCGTACCCGGCGTGGATTAGGCGCCAGTGTGCTGTCATAAAGTTTCATTTACTTCTCCTGATTGCAATGTATTGCAGGAAGTATACACAGTTCTGATTCCGGTACCTTGTGAGTAATCCCTGAATAAGCGATTATTACACCTCGATATCTCAAGGATTATGGAAGTGTTATGTTGATTGACAAGGATTCTCTGACCGAGTTTGCCAGGCAGATATTCTTAAGGCTTGGTACGGAAGAGGACAGGGCACAGGAAATCTCAGTTCACCTGGTTGAAGCCAATCTGAAAGGCCACGATTCCCATGGCGTAGGGATGATCCCGTCTTATGTCCGCAGTGCGTTGCATGATATTGTACAGATTAATGCTGACGCCGAATTGATCCTGGACAAGGGAGCGGTTCTGCTGGTGGATGGAAATCTGGGTTTTGGGCAGGTCGTTGGCCGGCAGGCAACTGATCTGGGTATTGAACGGGTCAGGGAAACCGGCATTGTCTGTGTGGGGTCCCGCAATAACTACCATCTGGGACGCATAGGAACCTACGGGGAACGTTGTGCACGGGCTGGTCTGGTATCCATACACTTCGTCAACGTGGTCGGTCACCCGCCTAATGTTTCACCCTGGGGAGGTAGAGATGCACGAATGCTGACCAATCCATTTTGCTGTGTTGTACCCACGGCAACTGATCCCATTGTGCTGGATATGGCGACGAGTGCCATAGCCTATGGCAAGGTTCGTGTTGCCGGCCTGAAAGGTGTTCCGGTCCCTGATGATTGTCTGTTTGATGCCGAAGGAATGCCCAGCAACGACCCCGGTGTCATGAATTCCGGGGGGACCCTGGGTCCCTTTGGGAAACACAAAGGCTACGGTCTGGCGCTGATGTGTGAACTTCTCGGTGGCGGGCTTGCCGGCGAGTGGACTGTACAGGATGTGGAAAGACACCATTCACCAACGGTCAATCATATGCTGATGTTAATCATTGACCCGGCGGTATTCGGAGGGCTTGAGAGATTCCAGCGGGAGGTACAGGGCATGTCGGACTGGTTGCATGCCACGAAACCCGCAAAAGGCTTTGACAAAGTAAGACTGCCTGGAGAACCGGAACGCGAATCCATGGCCGAACGTCTGGCAAATGGTATCCCGATTGATGATCAGTCCTGGGAAACGATCACACGATCGGCACAGCTGGCCGGGGTGTCTGAAGCTGACATTACGGTATTGACTGCCTGATGAGCAGACAACACCTTCCGTCCGCCACCTGCATTCTGTACGAGGTAACAGCACCGCTGGCGTTGATAACCATCAATCGTCCGGAGAAGCACAATGCGATTTCGCTGCAGACACTGGATGAATTGCAGCAGGCAGTTGATCTGGCTGCCCGCGATAATGAGGTGCGCGTCATTGCCATTACAGGCGCCGGGGGCAGGGCGTTTGCATCCGGGTCCGACCTTAACGAAGTTGCAGATCGTGATTTGCGTACAGCGCTGGAGCCTGTTGTGCAAGGACTTGCCGATCAACTGGAGGCAACACCCAAACCGACGATTGCCGCAATCGACGGGATTTGCATGGGGGGTGGACTGGAGATCGCTCTTGGCTGTGACCTTCGGGTCTGTACTCCGACCAGTCGATTTGCAACACCGGAGGGCAAACTTGGAATCATTCCCGGCGGTGGTGCTACCGCACGGTTACCGCGTATTGTCGGCCGGGGCTGGGCAATGGAAATGATGCTGATGGGTGATCCGGTCAATGCGGAGCGTGCGTTTCAAATCGGGTTGGTCACCAGGGTCGTTGCGGCTGAAGAACTGATTCCGGAAGTGAGTCGGATGGCGGAACACCTGGCATCGTTTGCACCATTTGTTCCACAATTCATGAAAGCGATGATTCACCAGGGGATGGAAGGCAGTATGGCCGCCGCCCTGGCCATGGAGAAATTCGCCCAGGGGGCATTGATACAGACAGAGGACAAGGCTGAAGGAATCAGTGCATTCCTTGAGAAACGAAAACCGGATTTCAAAGGGCGATAGCAGCCATCTTACCCACCCGAACAAACACATGAACAGACTTGATCGTGTTATAATGCAAGTGAGTGAAGTCGCAATCGGTGAACGATACAAAACGCAATCGGTGAACGATACAATATGCAATCGGTGAACGATACAAAACGCAATCGGTGAACGATACAATATGCAATCGGTGAACGATATAAAAATAGCGCTGAATATCGCTTTTTTGGCTTTATTGATGTTGACTTTGGGTAACGTAAAAATATAATTTACGCCTTTTGGTTGGCCCTGCCCTGGTTGTTTCCCTGAATAATTTGATGTCGGTAAAATAACAGGAAGCAACCACTCTCCAAAATCAGATGTGTTCTGAGAGGACAAATTATGCTTGTTGCAATAGTGTTTATGCTATTGGTAGTCATTTCGGTAGCGTTTCACCTCCTCAGTCCCTGGTGGTTTACGCCTCTGGCATCCAATTGGGATACGATTGACCTGACAGTAGATATCACTTTCTGGGTAACAGGCGCTGTATTTATCGCCGTTAATATGTTTATGGCTTATGCCGTCATCCGTTTCCGAAATCGCGGTCCTGACAGCAAACCCGCCCGCTACGAGCCGGAGAACCCCAGGCTTGAGTTGTGGCTGACCATAGTTACGGCTATTGGCGTTGCAGCGATGCTGGCGCCCGGTCTTGTGGTCTGGAACGACTTCATAAATGTACCCGATGAAGCCTGGGAGTTTGAAGTCGTTGGTGAACAATGGCGGTGGACATATCGTCTTCCTGGCGAGGACAACAAGCTTGGAACCTCAAATACTTCTTTTGTCAACATCAACAATCCATTAGGGGTCAATCCAAAAGACCCTGATGGTCAGGACGATCTCATCATCACCAGTAACGTCATCCACATTCCTATCGATAAACCCGTTAAATTACTGCTGCGGTCAAAAGACGTACTGCATGACTTTGCCGTTGCCGAATTTCGCGTGAAAATGGATCTGGTTCCGGGTCTGGTTTCCTATTTGTGGTTAACACCGACTAAAGCAGGTACCTATGATGTCCTTTGTGAAGAGTTGTGTGGTCTGGGTCACTTCACCATGCGCGGCAAAGTGGTAGTCGACACACAAGAGGACTTTGATGCATGGCTGGCGGAGCAGGTAACCTTTGCGGAAACACAGGCAGTCGCCAAAGGTGACGCCGTTGCGGGGCAGCCTCTGTATGCGGTCTGCGCAGCCTGCCATGGACAGAATGGCGAAGGTGTAGTGGCGTTAAACTCTCCCAAGCTGAGCGGTCAGGAAGACTGGTACCTGGAACGTCAGTTGTACAACTTTAAACATGGTATCCGTGGTACTCACGAGGACGATGTATATGGCAAACAGATGGCGCCCATGGTAGCAGTGCTGGCTGACGACACAGCTATCCGGAATGTCAGTGCCTATATCGGGACGCTGCCCTTACATGTCAGTAAGCAATCAACAACGGGTGACGTGGAACGGGGCAGGAAACTTTATGTAACCTGTGGTACCTGTCATGGAATGAACGGGCAGGGTAACTATGCAACCAACTCACCAAAACTCAGCGGTCAGGAAGACTGGTACCTCCGGCGACAACTGGAGAATTTCAAAACCGGTGTCAGGGGATCTCATCCGGATGACCTGTTTGGACCACAGATGGGCAGTATGTCCAGGATGTTGAGATCAGATAAAGATATTGATGATGTCATTGCTTACATCAACACACTTCCACAGATGGTCACTGATAAAGTGGCCCAGGTAAACCTAGAAAGGGGTCAATAATGGCTTACGTCGCTCTCTCAGACAGGGGACAGGTTCTTTCCCATCCCCATAGCTGGATTACCAAATACGTTTGGAGCCAGGATCACAAGGTTATTGCGATCCAGTATGCAATCACCGCAATCGCCGTGGGTGTGCTTGCTTTGGTCCTGTCCGCATTGATGCGTCTGCAACTGGGATTTCCGGATACCTTATCCATTATAAGCCCCAGTGAGTATTACCAGTATGTGACCATGCACGGCATGATCATGGTTATTTACCTGCTGACTGCGCTCTTTCTGGGTGGTTTTGGTAATTACCTTATCCCGTTGATGGTTGGCGCCAGGGATATGGTTTTCCCCTATATGAACATGCTCAGTTACTGGGTATATCTGGGCTCGGTACTCATTCTCATGGCCAGCTTTTTCGTCCCCGGCGGTCCTACAGGCGCTGGCTGGACATTGTATCCACCCCAGGCAATCATGCAGGGCACACCCGGTGCTGACTGGGGAATCATTCTCATGCTGATTTCTCTGGCGGTGTTCATCGTAGCCTTTACCATGGGGGGACTGAATTACGTCACCACGGTTCTGCAGGCTCGTACTCGCGGCATGACGATGATACGTTTGCCGTTATCCGTCTGGGGTATATTTACCGCAACCATACTCGGGCTTCTCGCCTTTCCGGCACTGTTGGTGAGTGCCATCATGATGACACTGGACCGGCTGCTGGGTACCAGCTTCTTCATGCCGGCGATTGTTTCCATGGGCGAACAGACCAGTTACGGTGGTGGCAGTCCGGTATTGTTCCAACATTTATTCTGGTTCTTTGGGCATCCTGAAGTCTATATTGTTGCTTTGCCGGCATTTGGCATAGTATCCGACCTGCTCAGTACCCATGCCCGCAAAAATATATTTGGTTACCGCATGATGGTTTGGGCCATCGTTATTATTGGCGCCCTCAGCTTCGTCGTCTGGGCGCACCACATGTACGTCAGTGGTATGAATCCATATTTCGGATTCTTCTTTGCCACGACCACACTGATCATAGCCGTGCCGACCGCGATAAAAGTCTATAACTGGGTATTGACCCTGTGGCATGGGAATATTCACCTTACCGTACCCATGTTGTTTGCCATCGGCTTTATTTTTACCTTTGTTCACGGCGGGCTTACCGGTATTTTCCTGGGCAACGTGGTTGTTGATCTGCCGCTGTCTGATACCTATTTCGTGGTGGCTCACTTTCACATGGTGATGGGTGTCTCACCGATACTTGTTGTGTTCGGCGCTATCTACCACTGGTATCCCAAGATTACCGGCAGGATGTTCAATAATGTTATGGGTAAGTGGCACTTCTGGCTCACCTTCCTGGGAACCTATGCTATCTATCTCCCCATGCACTATCTCGGCTTCCTGGGTGTACCCAGACGATACTTCGCCTATGAAGGGATCGACTTTATTCCTGAATCAGCAATGGCGCTGAATACACAGATCACAGTAGCAGCGCTGTTTGTCGCCGTCGTTCAGATTCTCTTTTTCGTCAATATCATCTGGAGTATGTTCAAAGGTCCAAAAGCTGATCCCAATCCCTGGGGCGCAACAACGCTGGAATGGCAGACAGCCGAAACGCCTCCCATTCACGGCAACTGGGGCCCGGAATTACCCGGGGTCTACCGGTGGGCATACGATTACAGCGTCCCTGGTGCGGAGAAGGACTTTATTCCGCAAAACCAACCACCAGCACCCGGGGAGAAAGTGGTACTCTGACATGGAAGCGATACTCGTTTTCATCATTATAGCCGTAGGATTTGCCGGTTGGTGGCTTTGGCGCGAGAAGATACTGGACAAGCCCTGGACCACTGAAGGCACCGAGACTGACCTGCGGGAAAGTATAGGTACCATTCTGCCCACCAGGAGAACGGGACTGGCTGTTTTCCTCGCGGTTGTTACCAGCGTATTTGCGCTTCTGGTCAGTGCGTACTTTACGCGCATGGATCTGAATGACTGGCATCCGGTACAGGAACCGGGGCTTCTCTGGTTCAACACTGTGCTGCTGATACTCGCCAGCGTTTCAATTCACTGGTGCAGTCGTTCGGACAAGATCAATACCGTCAAGTTGATGTTGCTGGCTACCGGGGTCTTCACGGTTTTTTTTATCGGTGGCCAATTTATGGCCTGGCAGCAACTGGTTATTGAAGGTTACTACCTTCAATCCAATCCAGCCAATGCGTTTTTCTATCTGTTCACCGGGTTGCATGGGTTACACCTTCTGGGTGGACTATGGGTCTGGTTCGGGGCAATGCTGAGGGTGTTTACCGGCGTTGAAATTGAACAGGCAAAGATAAGTGTGCAGTTATGCCGTACTTACTGGCATTTTCTGCTGGTCATCTGGATGGTGATATTTGCTTTACTTCTATCCACATAAACAGGATCCAACAACATGAGTGACAACTCAGTATCAAGCTCTGCTGAACTTGAAGAAGGTGTGTCCGGCTTTACGCAGGACTGGACTTCGGACAAGCAGACTTTCCACGCGCCCTGGGGCAAGGCGATGATGTGGATATTTCTGTTAAGCGATACATTTATTTTTTCCATCTTTCTGACGTCCTACATGAAGGTACGGATTACCACCACCGTTCCGTGGCCCAATCCCAGTGAAGTGTTCGCACTGACGCTTTTCGGACATCACATACCATTGGTTCTGATTGCCATCATGACATTTATCCTGATCAGCAGCAGCGGCACGATGGCGATGGCGGTGAACTTTGGTTATCGCAGGAATCGAAAAGCAGTGGTCTGGCTGATGGGCGCTACAGCCTTGTTTGGTGCATCATTCGTTGGCATGCAGGCATTTGAGTGGACCAAACTCATTGTGGAAGAAGGTGTCAGACCCTGGGGTAATCCTATGGGGGCTGCTCAATTCGGCGCCTCTTTCTTCATGATTACCGGATTTCATGGATTACACGTCAGTGCCGGTGTCATCTATTTAACTTATATAGCCATCAAGGTCGGTCGTGGAGACTACGACAGGTCGAATAACTACGAAGCGGTAGAAATCGCGGGTCTCTACTGGCACTTTGTAGACCTTGTTTGGGTATTTATTTTTGCGTTCTTTTATCTTTGGTGAGGAAATAACATGTCGGAAGCAGAGGGTCAGCAACATCCGATCAAGATATATCTGTGGATCTGGTTTCTGCTGTTTGTACTGAGTACATTGTCCTATATGGTTGACTATATGGGTTTCCAGGGAATGTTGCGCTGGTCGCTTATCCTTATTTTCATGTTCCTGAAGGCGGGTTTTATTGTCGCCATTTTCATGCACATGTCATGGGAAAGGATGTCGCTTGCCTGCGCTATCCTGACGCCACCGCTGGTTATACTGATTTTGATTGGTCTGATGGCAGTCGAGGCTGAGTACACGTTTGGAACCCGTCTGAGCTTTTTCTCATCCTGAATCCAGCAGAGTAAACAATGTCTGGTCATGATGGTCAACTAACACTGCCAGGTCAGTTCTGGCAGGATTACCTGGAGCTGTGTAAACCAAGGGTCGTCGCCTTGATGCTGCTGTGCACCACCGTCGGCATGTTTCTGGCATCGTCTTCCATGGTTCCTCTGGACCTGCTTTTCTATACCAATCTCGGTGTCGCACTGGTCGCGGGTTCCGCCGCCAGCGTGAACCACATCGTTGATGTACAGGTTGACGCCAGAATGTCACGGACAGCAGGCCGGCCTATCGTTCAAGGTCGAATTTCCCCTAACGCCGGTATCCTGTTCGCAGCGATTACCGGTATCCTGGGAATGGTTGTCCTGGTATTTCTGGTTAACCCGCTCACGGCCTGGTTAAACCTTGCCTCCTGGATCGGATATGGGCTTATTTATTCAATATATCTAAAGCCCTCAACGCCACAGAATATTGTTATCGGCGGTCTGTTTAGCGCGGCTCCTCCATTGTTCGGCTGGACAGCAGTCACGAATCAGATAGAACCGGGTGGCATTCTCCTGGTCATGATTATTTTCACCTGGACCCCACCACACTTCTGGGCGTTAGCTCTGGACCGCATTGAGGAATACAAAAAAGTGGAATATCCCATGCTCCCTGTGACTCACGGAGAGAAGACCACACGGGTCTATATACTGGGATACACCCTGGCGCTGACGATCATGAGTGTTTTCCCTTATTTCATAGGAATGAGCGGTTTGAGCTACCTGGTGGGCGCCGTGTTACTGGGTGCTGTTTTTATCTTCTACGCAATAAGGTTGCTGCTGGACCGCGAAAACGCTGCGATCCAGACTTTCAGGTACTCGATCATCTATCTGATGCTGTTGTTTGTGGTTTTACTGGTAGACCATCTCGTCTGAATCCGGGATCATCGCATGGAGTTCAGGTAGGCAACCAGGTCATTCACTGCCTGATCGCTGGTCAGGGTCATGGCCATCGGTTGCATTTGCAGCCCGAAAGTATCAGCTGGGTCTGTTCCCCTTATACCCGATTTGAAATTATTCAATTGTCGCACCACATACCAGTCTTGCTGGATGAGGAGATTTGGCGAATTCAAGGCCTGCAGACCTTTGCCGTCTGCACCATGGCAGACCGAGCAGACAATGTAGAGCGCCTTGCCGGCTTCGGCGTTACCTTCGACAGTATTGGGAATGACAACGGGCGCCATTTCCGAAATGTAAGAAGCAATACTGCTCACTGCCGCATCGTCCACCAGAATTGACGCCATTGGCGCCATTTGCTGGCCATATATATCGTCCTTGTGTGAACCCCGAACACCTGATTTATAATTCTTCAATTGTGTTTCCACGTACCAGGCTTCCTGACCCGCGATAGCAGGCGAGTTGAGCGCGACATTACCTTCACCGTTTACACCATGGCAGGCGATACAAACCGCATACGCCGCTTGATCAGCCTGGATTGGCGAAGTTATCGTCAGGGTGACTATGGCCAGAGCCAGTAGTGTAGTCTGTTTCATTTCTATCCTTGAGTTGATGATACTTGATGGTGGCTGATTCGTTTATTGGAAACCAAACGTGTATTCGGACCTTATATCTGGAGGCTGTCCGAGAACAGACTGACCTACTGCGGACAAGCCTGATTGGCCATATTTTCCGCTTATTTTCGTTCAATATATACAATATTTGCCTCAAATAACCAAAAAATATGACTCAATCAGTCTCGCCCTCGCTACGGTCGCAGTTCTCGGACAGACTCCTTGAAGCAGCCTGCAGTGAAAAGGTGTATTTTACCGGAGCCTTTGATCTACATCAATTTTGCTTTCAACAGCCAGGATTCTTTGACAATACACAGACTGCCTTTCCCTTTACAATGGGCGCATGATCCGTTTGTCTCAGCATCTTCTTTGGTGCGTCATCATTTTTTTACCGCATGACGTTGCAGCTCACGGCAGTATTATTGCGGGCGAGGATATCTGTGAACTTGAAATTGGTTATCTAAAGGCGCATTTCAAAGTTTATCTGCCTCGAACCCATCAGCGAAAGGAATTTTGTGAAGATCTGCCTGCAGTGACAGAGAGCCTGTTCATCATGGAATACGGTAATGAACAACTGAGCAGCATGATGATCGATTTTCGTATTATCCGGGATGTTACCGGCCTGGAGAAATTCGTCAGGGAGGAGCATATTGCCGGGATTGATGATCTGGAATCAGCAACGGTATTTTACCAGCCACCATCTATCGAACCCGACGTATACAGTGTGGTAGTTAACTTTATGGCGCCAGGGTGGTATGTCGGTATCGTGACTGCCTCTCTGGATGATGCAGTCTATACCGCGGTATTTCCATTTGAGGCAGGATTTACCGGCGTTGGCTACTGGCCTTACTTTGCTGCCCTGATCACTGCTTTTCTATTGTTTGTCTGGTACGACAGACGGCGGGAACAGAGGGAGAGAATAAATGGGGTCGGAGTAAAATTAATAAATGGGGTCGGAGTAAAATTTACAATTCAATTGTGTTTGGCGATACGTAATAGAATTGTAAATTTTACTCCGACCCCATTTATAGTAAATTTTACTCCGACCCCATTTATTCCGACCCCATTTATTCTGTTACTGGTGCTGTCCTGCCATGCCGGGGCGAGTCAATCTACGACCCCTGGTGGCTTCTGGACATCTGATCGTTTTCAGGTGTCATTTGAAAGCGAGCTGAAGCCGATTGTCATCAATCAGATACATCAATGGATTATTCAGGTACAAACTCTGGATGGCGTCCCTGTAACCAAAGCAGAAATCTCTATCGATGGTGGTATGCCTGACCATGACCATGGACTACCTACAGACCCCCAGGTGACAGGGAACCTGGGAGATGGTCGTTATCGTGTCGAAGGGCTGCGTTTCCATATGCAGGGCCAATGGGAACTGAAAATCACCATACGGGCCGACAACATGGAAGATGTCGTAACCATTTCACTGGAATTGTAGTGAAGATCGGTTATTTATTCGGGACGCTGGTGCTGGCAATAACTGTCGTCTGGATTTATTTTCAACTGCCGCATCTCCCGCAATGGACCCGGGCGGAAATGGAAATCATCCAGTCATTATGGATAGGTAACCTTGCCCCTTTGCCCGTTGATACAACCAATGAAGTTGCGGATGATCCTGGCGCCGCAAGGTTGGGTCACCAGCTTTTCTTTGATAAGAGACTGAGCATCAACGGGGCTTTTTCCTGCGCCTCCTGCCATCAACCGGATAAACGATTTACAGATGGTCAGGTCAGGGGAATTGCCATTGGACAAACGCAACGCAACACACTCAGTATTATTGGTGGTGCATACAGCCCATGGCAATACTGGGATGGACGTAAAGACAGCCAGTGGTCACAGGCCCTCGCACCCCTGGAGCACCCATTGGAACTGGGCGGGAACCGGATGTTTGCCGCACGTCTGGTGAGCACAGTGCAGACTTATATAGATGCCTGCGAGGCACTCTTCGGTACTGTTCCAGATCTGTCAGACCGCAGTCGATTTCCCGACAATGCCGGACCTGTTGCGGACATTGAGTGGAATGCAGCCTGGCAGGGTATGGCTGCATCAGACAGGGACATAGTGAATCGGATTTTTGCCAATATCGGCAAATCCATAGCGGCTTATGAGCGTTTACTGGTACCGGGCCCGTCAAGATTTGATGACTATGTCGAGGCTATTCAGTCTGGCAATCAATCCGAAATGCTCAACCATGACGAGATCGCAGGTTTACGTCTCTTTATTGGAAAGGCGAACTGTATCCAGTGTCACAACGGACCGCTCTTTACCAATAACGAATTTCACAATACCGGCACCGCAACTTCGCCGGGTGAGATTCCCGATAAAGGTCGTGTTCAAGGGGTCCGGGAGGTGAGTTCCGACCTGTTCAACTGTGTGGGTGTTTATTCGGCTTCCAACGATCACTGCGCAGAACTGCGCTTTGCACGCACCGGGTCGGACCTGATTGGCACGATGCGAACGCCTTCGCTGAGAAATCTGGAAGGCACTGCGCCCTATATGCACAAAGGTCAGTTGGCGACACTTGCGGATGTGCTGGAGCATTACAAAGAAGCCCCACTGGCCATCATTGGCCACAATGAGGCTAAACCACTCAATCTGACGCGACGTGAACTTACCCAACTGGAAGCTTTTTTGCACACACTCGACGCTCCCGTGGCGGTGGCGCCTGAGTGGCTGTCGGCGCCGGAATAAATGGGGTGAATAAATGGGGTCGGAGTAAAATTTACAATTCTATTACGTATCGCCAAACGCAATAGAATTGTAAATTTTACTCCGACCCCATTTATTCACCTGCTATCATGCACCCTATGAATGATTGAAATGGAATCTGGATAATGAGTGAGAACAAAGTCGCCATCATCACGGGTGGCGGAACGGGAATTGGTAAACACAGTGCCCTTGCCCTGTTGCAGGAAGGATACTCGGTCACTCTCGCAGGGAGACGTCAGGAAAAGCTGGAAGAAGTTGTCAGCCAGTCCGGCGCCGGAGACCGGGTGCTGGCGGTAGTCACGGATGTCAGCGACCCGGAATCCGTTTCTGAACTGTTCGCCAGAACAACCAGAAAATTTGGTCGGGTCGATGTGTTGTTCAACAATGCCGGAACGGGCGCGCCGCCAGTTCCTCTGGAAGATTTGACCATTGCACAGTGGCGGCGAGTGGTGGATGTCAACCTGACGGGTGCTTTTTTGTGTACGCAACAGGCATTCCGTGTAATGCAAGCACAAACTCCCATGGGCGGTCGCATCATTAATAACGGTTCCATATCCGCTCATGTGCCCAGGCCGAATTCTTCACCCTATACCTCGACTAAACATGCCATTACCGGTCTGACCCGGTCGACATCCCTGGATGGCCGCAAGTACAATATCGTGTGTGGTCAGATTGATATTGGCAATGCCCTGACCGATATGACAGCGCGCATGCACAATGGTGTGCCTCAGGCAGATGGGTCCCGCAGGGAAGAACCCACTATGGATGTCGAGCATGTTGCCCAGGCAGTAGTGCAGATGTCGAATCTGCCGTTGGCATCAAACATTCAATTCATGACCATCATGGCATCCACCATGCCCTTTATTGGTCGTGGCTGATCGACCGGTTTCGAAGCCGTGCTTTCAGAAACTTTCCGGCTTGGGATTGCCGGGCAGGTGGATGCTTTGTGCTTGATTCGCCTTGTTTGTATCGTAAAGATGCGATAATGTTTTCCAGGCCTCATAATGCAAAAGTGCAAAATGCAACCACCAACCAAACAGCAGCTACTCGACAGCATTCATTGCCTCTTCGAGCAGGATTTTATAGATAAGAATGTTACTCAGAAGATTCCCGAGTTTTGGGTAGAACCCAACGCATCCGTCGTGGCCCAGTTCCAAAAGTTATCCCATAGGGCTGTCGAGAATGATAAGCCCGAAGCCAGGTACTATGAGAAAGTCTGGCTTCATAAGCCAAATCCGAGATTCGGTGGCAAGTCCCCCAATGAGATGCTTGATGGCGATGAAAGCGACCGCGAGAAGTTGGCAACTGCCCTGGCTGCTGTCAGGCAGGGTGCGTTTACTTGAACTTTGACCAGGTAGAAACGCTCCCTCTTATCGCCCTCTCAAAGCAGTCCTGGTACCGCTCTATAGAACCAGACTATGCGATTCATCCTCCACAGGTTAGTAACGGGGCCACTCGATTCAACCCTGGAAATCGTGATCTCGGCCTCCTCTATTTCGCGCCTGATCCTCTTGTCGCTCTCTTTGAGGCCCGTGATCTTCTTGGCTCCTTTTTCCAAGGATTTGTTCCGACCTTCGGTCTCCGCCATATCGTTACAGAATATAAAATCAATCTCGCCAAATGTGTCATCGTAGACGTCACGGAATTCAGTCTTCCAATCGTCGAAACCACTATTCAGGAAATGACTGGTGACTGGTTCACTTATCCCCGTGGCATTAACCATGCGCCCACCCAGGAACTCGCCGTTGAAATCTACTACCGCGGCGATAAACCAATTGGTTTAATCGCACCATCGGCGCGTAATCCACTGATGAACAACCTCATCCTGTTCCAGGACCGACTACCAGCTGGATGCGTCAATCTAGTAGACATCTTCTGATTTTCGTCTTCTGCCAAAACACTATGGAAAATTCAAATGGCTGAACGGGTAAAAATGGCACTGGTTGGTTGCGGGGGTATTGCCCGTGCACACTGGCGTGGGATTCGATATGTAGCAACGGATATCGATGTTACCGCAGTGATTGACAACCATGAAGGCCGTGTCAGGGAGATGGCGGAGAGGACCGGTGGAGAACCCTTTACATCATTGACCGAAGCGCTGGATAAAGGTGACTTTGACGCGGTTGATCTGATGTTGCCGCATGATCTGCATATGCAATATGCCGAGGAATGTTTCATGGCGGGCAAGCATGTGGTGCTGGAGAAACCGATGGCGCCTGATGTGGCAAGTTGCAACCGTATCCTTTCAGCCGCTAAAAAAGCAGGCACGGTGTTCATGATTGCCGAGCAGTCCCAGTACTGGCCTGATGTCATCAAGGCGAAAGCGTTGATTGAAGAGTGCGCCATTGGTGAAGTTGTTTCCGCCAGAGCAAATTTTTTTGATCCATTACTTGTAAATCCAGACGACCCGGTCCCCTGGCGATTCAGTCTTGAGAAATCAGGCGGTGGCATCAGTATTGATGGTGGGGCTCACTGGATCCGTCCGCTCAGAATCTGGTTGGGAGAAATTGATGAGGCGATAGCCGTCACTTCCCGTCATGTCCCCAATATGGAGGGTGAGTCCCTGGCCCACGCTATTTTTAAATTTGAAAGTGGCGTTGCGGCTACTTTCGATGCGTTATTTAGCCCGGCCAATGTTGGACCGATGGAATCCTTCAGGATAACAGGCAGTGACGGTGCGCTGGTGATTGAGAATGGTCGTGCGGGTCGGTTGATGCTGTATAACGCTGATCATCCCGAGGGTGAATCCATCATGGAGGTCATGCAAGGCAAAGTCGACAGTTTTGGCACTGAGCTCCAGGATTTTGCCGATGCGGTCTTGCGGGGTAAAACGCTGGCCGCTTCACCGGAATACTCACTGGGGGAATTACGTACTGCGCTCGCGATGTACCGGTCGGTTGAGAGTGGACAGTGGGAGAAGGTCTGGGAGTGACCGGCGCACACAATTCAGTCGTGATGGGTGTTCATGGTGATTGACTGAACCGTCCGGTCTGAATAAACGTGATTGTCTGTTCGATGACAATCGGCGCCCGCATGATAAAAGGATGAGAATGCGGCACGGTAATAAAATCACTCATACCGTCTACTTTTGTGTTGTCTACGGACACCTTACCATCGTCAGGATTGGGTAAAAACCGGGACAATATCGGATTGACCGTTTTTGTTCCTGCAATAACGCCTGTTTCAAAATCAACAGGTCCCAAAGCTGCCGGGATACTGTTTCCATCGGTACCCAACTGTAAGCCCGCCGGGCCATTGACAGCCTTGTACCAATATCCTTGAGTCTGTCGACGACCTGGCTGCCTTTGTTAGGCGGCGCCAGCATGACGACCCTGCCCAGTTGCGGCATCGTGTGATGTGCCAGATAGTATCGGAGCAGGATGCCACCCAGTGAATGAGTAACGAAATGGATATCGTTGTTATCCGGACATCCTGCCAGACCCTGTTCTATTGCAATGGGCGCCAGCTCCTGAATGTTAAGATCACGAGATGGATAATTGACATTGGCAACGTTGTAGCCTGCTTCTTTCAAAGCATGCTCCATCCTGCCCATTGAAGCTGAAGTTCTGACCATTCCATGGAGCAGAATGACACATTCTTCTGCACTGGATGCGTACACACAGTTTGGCAAAAGCAAAAGAACAAGATAGAGGACTGTACAACTTTCGTCATGCACATACTGTATACCTTACAAAGCATGAGTTGAATCATGTTAGCCCAAAGCTGTAATGTCCCCTTTCTCCAAAGTTAAAATGTCCCCTTTTATCCGTGGAAGGGGTGTTTTTGATGTTACGGGAAAGGATGTTGAGCAACGGATCGGGCGAGCGTGATCGGGCAGGTGTCGGAAAGCGTGGGGCAGCGCGATAGCAGCTGTTTGAGCATCCGGCAGGTGAAGCGGCTGCTGGCGCGCTACCGCAAGCGAGGGTCTTTGGGTCTGGTTTCGGGGCATCGGGGTAAGCCCTCGAACAACGTCATAGCGGCATCGGTGCGTCGCGAGGCGATGGGACTGGTTAGTGAGCGTTACCCGGACTTTGGTCACCTTCGCGTGCGAGAAGCTGGTTGAGGTGCACAGCCTGCGGCTGTCTGTGGAGACGCTGCGCCAGTGGATGATCGCGGACGAGCTGTGGCCAAAGGTACGCCGGGAGGTTCGTGTCCACCAGAGTCGTGCGGCGGGAGTGTTTCGGGGACTTGGTGCATTGACGGTTCGCCGCACGACTGGTTCGAGGGCCGTGCTGCGGCGCACGCTGATGCGTCGACGACGCGACCACCCGGCTGCTGGCGATGTGCTTTGCTGCCGGGGAGACGAAACATGGAGACGACGCGCGCGCACCTGGCGGCGCACGGTCGGCCGGTGGCGTATTACCGGACCGATACGGCGTGTTCCGGGTCAGAAGGGCAAGGAGGACGAACTGTTCTCCAGGGCCTTGAAAACACTGGACATGGGCGATCCAGCGCACAGCCCGCAGGCGAAGGGGCGGGTCGAAAGAGCGAATCGTACGCTCCAGGATCGGTTGGTCAAGGAGCTGCGGCTACGCGGGATGACGGCATAACGCATACCTGCCGGAGTTCATGGTGGACTTAACCGGCGCTTCGCAGTGGCGCCGAGGAACCCGGAGGACGCGCACCGCAAGGTGCTGCACGACGCGGCGGAACTGGACCTGATCCTGTGCGAGCACCACGTGCAAGCTGACGAAGAACACGATCCGGTTTGAGTGCTGCGAGTACCAGGTGAAGGGCCGAAAGGGATACCGTCTGCGCGGCGCGGCGGTCACGGTGTGCAAGGCCTTCAACGGCTCGGTGACGGTGTTGCGCGAGGGCCGGGAATTGCCTGTTCGGCTACAACGAAGGTCGGTTGCGGTGCACGGTTCGGGGATGGATCGGGTAAGACGGAGCAGCTTCGCGGCTGGCCTACAAAGCACCACCCCTGGCGGCAGCCATTGAAGCACGAGCGGGATAGCCACCGGATGAGGGCGGGGTGACCGGCCTGGGCTTCGGTCGCTACGCTCCCTAAAGGCCGGTCAGGGCATCTCGGGTGTTCGGACGGGTGTTGGGAACACAAGACTCGGGAAGACCAAAAGGGGACATTTTAACTTTGGAGAAAAGGGGACATTTTAACTTTGCGTTGACAAGCATGAGTTGAATCATTGTACTGTGCAAATTCTTCATATACCCTTCGTTGCTCGGTGAAATATCGTTATAGCAGAAACTGGGAGAATGGAAGATGATTCGGGTACTTTGGCCTCAAACCCGTTGGATGGACAAGTACGAGCCGGAACTGGAAGGGTTGGGTGGCGGCATCAAAGCAGAATTTGTTGATCGCTACAGAGATGTCACAGAAGAACAATGGAGAAATTGCGATGGTATCGTGGGAGCGCCCCCACCGCTGGAATACATGGGAATGCTGGATAGGTGCCGAATCTTCGTCAAGTCGGCGGTAGGTTATGACGAGGTTAATTTAAAAGCATGGGGAGATCTCGGGATTCCAGTGTGCAATACGCCTGATTACGGCACCAGAGAGGTTGCTGATCACGCCATGGCGTTGATACTGACCCTGACGAAGAGTATTGCGTTTCATGATGAATGTCTGCGTCAGGAACCATTGAAAAACTGGCGCCCCGCGTTAAATCCCTTTGGGCAGCGGCTGGCAGACTGTACTTTCGGTGTGGTCGGTCTGGGCAGAATTGGCAGTGCCACTGCACTTCGGGCCAAGGCCTTTGATATGGATGTGGTGTTCTACGATCCCTACAAGCCGAATGGTTACGAACTTTCTATGGGCATCCGCAGGGCGGAATCACTGCAAGAATTGTTTGGTCAGTGTGAGATCATTACCATCCATACACCATTGAATGATGAAACCCTTAATCTGATCAACGCTGATGTCCTTTCGGCTTCAAAAAAAGGAATCATCATCGTGAATACAGCCAGGGGTCCCGTGATCGACATAGATGCACTGCACGATGCAATGAAAGATAATACCGTGCTTGCCGCCGGACTGGATGTATTGCCTGACGAGCCTGCCAATCTCGAAAAACAGCTGATCAAGGCATGGCATGAAGGTGACGACTGGCTGCGGCACCGGTTGATTGTGACGCCGCACTCTGCATTCTTCACACCGCAAAGTATGCGAGATATCCGGGCGTTTTCGGCCAGGACAGCGGGGCGATATCTGCGCGACGGACGACTGGAAAATTGTGTCAATGAAGCGTATTTGAAAATACGACGGTAGGTATCCTGTTCGCTTGATGATGTTCCAGTAAAATCGATCCTTTTAATGATAATTAATACTATTTAATTGTTGATAATAATTATCATTAAGCTTATTATTCTTTCAATGTTGCATTGAGTGATTCGCAGATGAGGGTTAATAAAATACACAGTTTGTCAGGCATATTGTTATCACTGGGCATGATCAGCAGTATGGCAGCTGTTCAGGCTGATGAAACTGAGACATCTGCATTTCTGGAAGAAATCGTTATCGTTGGTGAAAAAACCCGTCAAAACCAGATTTCCGGCGCCGCACACTATATCGGTCCGGATAAACTGGCAGAATTCGCCTACAGCGATATACAACGGGTTCTACGCCAGGTGCCTGGTGTATCCATCCAGGTCGAGGACGGCTATGGTCTGCGGCCCAATATCAGTATCCGTGGGGTGGCTACTGAACGCAGTGGAAGAATAACCCTGCTGGAAGACAATGTGCTTGTTTCACCTGCACCGTATTCGGCGCCGTCCGCTTATTATTTCCCCACCACCGGGCGGATGCATGCCATCGAAATTCTCAAAGGGCCAGCCGCAATCACCCAGGGTCCATACACTATTGGCGGCGCCATGAATATGATATCAACGCCGATACCGGTAAAGGCAAAGGGCAGTATTATGGTCGATGCCGGTGAAGACAAAGAGCGGCGGGTACATGGCACTTACGGCGCCCGTCATGATAGTGGCTGGGGCTTCCTGCTGGAAACCCATCAGTGGCAGTCGGATGGTTATCAGAACATTGATCGAAGTTCTCGCGATACCGGTCTTAATGTCGCTGATTACACTGTCAAGTTGGGCTATGCGGCATTGGATTCACGGCACCGGTTTGAACTGAAGCTGCAGTATGCAGACCAGGACTCGCAACAGAGCTATCTGGGACTGACCGACAATGATTTCGCCAGGGATGCTTACCGACGCTATGGCATATCCGCACTGGATAACATCCATACGGAACATGAACAGCAGATTATCAGGTATCAGTTTGAACTCTCAGAGCAATTGACGCTTACGGCAACGGCCTATAACAACGAACACGAAAGGAACTGGTTCAAAACCGAGGGAATTGATTTTGACGGCAGTGCCAGTGCCGAAGTAATGTCAAGGACCAGTTGGTTCAATGTGGTCCGGGCAGTCAATACCGGGAATTCTCTGGCAGGTTTCAGTGCAGTGGAGTTACAGGCTGTTCTTGATGGTACGCTGGATACGGCGCCAGGCAGTATTCAGATACGTTCCAATGCCCGCTCTTACTTCTCCCGAGGGTACCAGTTTGAGTTGGACTGGCAGACTGACATCGGCAGCGTGACTCATGAATTCAATGTCGGCGTCAGATTGCATGAGGACGAAGAAGACCGATTGCAGCGCAATAGCAGTTATCGTCAGGTCAACGGGCAGTTGCAGTCCAATGATCCTGGTTTACCGGGTAATGCAGGTAACAGGATCCAGGAAGCAGAAGCCGCTTCCCTGTATATCCAGGATCGTATTGAATCCGGCAAGTGGGTGGTCACACCAGGATTGCGTTATGAAAATATTGACCAGGGCAGAACCAGGTACGAAATCCGCAATGGCAGGACTGCAGACCCGGCGGACCGGTCAGCGGCCAATATTCGCGATACCCGGGAGAATCATACCGAGGTCTGGTTACCCGGTATTGGTGCTGCCTATGCGTACAACAAGAATCTGAGTGTTATTGCGGGCGTACACAAAGGATTTACCGCACCGAGTAATTCCCCAGGTGTGGATGCGGAAGAAGCACTGAATTATGAGTTTGGATTCAGACACGGCGCCGGCGAAACCGATACGGAGATCATCCTGTTCTTCAGCGACTATGACAATCTGCTGGGTGAATGTACCGCATCTTCCGGTTCTGACTGTACGGTTGGCGATGCATTCAATGGTGACGCAGCATCAGTTTCAGGCGCTGAATTCATGCTGGCAACCAGTCTGGGATCATCGAGCCTGTATTCGATACCGTTGACGTTCAACTATACCTGGATCAACAGTGAGTTCGATTCTGACGTTGCTGACACCGACTTCTTTGGTGATGTCAAAAAGGGTGACCCGATTCCATACATACCCGAACACCAGTTCAGTCTGGGTATTGGATATGAATCAGGTTCATGGCGAGGCAGCCTGAGTGCAACCTGGGTTGATGAAGTCTGTGTCAGGGCATCCTGTAACGAATTTGAAAGGACGGACAGTTCTTTGACGTTGGATATTGCTGCCAGTTACGATGCAGGTTCAGCGGTGACGCTTTTCGGCAAGGTGGAAAACCTGACCTCTACGGATAATATCGTGGGGCGTCATCCCTATGGGGCTCGACCAAACAAGGGCCGAAACCTGATTGTTGGCGTCCGATACAACTTCTGAGGAGCCTTCAGCGGGCCAAAAACCCGCCCTGCCGCTGTCGCGGAGCAAACAGGCCGGCTTACCTGGATTTTCTTCGTCATGTTTGATGAGAGAGAAGTTATCAGCCCATCACGTGGTATCCACCGTCCACGAAGTGAATGCCACCGGTCATTCCTCTGGAATTGGGTCCGACCAGAAACGCCATGAGTTCGCCGACTTCAAGAGGCGTACTCAATCGTCCCAGAGGGGCTCTTTCCTTTGTGGTCTTGAGCAGGTTATCAAAATTCTGAATGCCTGCTGCCGCCCTCGTCAGGATTGCACCTGCGGATATGGCGTGAACCCGGATGTCATGCGGCCCCAATTCATCCGCAAGATAGCGCACACAGGATTCCAGAGCGGCTTTCATGGGACCCATGAAGTGATAATTACCCATTACCCGCTGTGCGCCAAGGTAGGTCATGGTAATCAACGAACCGCGTGTTTTTTTCAGTAACGGTTCACTGAGTTTTGCCACCACCAGAAAGGAGTGGCAGGACACCTGCATGGCAAAGTTGAAATCCGAGAGCGGTATATCGATGAGCCTGGTAGTCGTCATGGCTTTGGTAGCAGATGCCATGGCATGCATCACAAAGTCGACCTGTCCCCAGGTCTGGGTAATCGTTTCAAACACCATTTCCACTTCACCTTCTCTGGTGATATCGAAAGGCATTACCAGTTCATCCCGAACGCCGAGATCTTCGGCCAGGGGTTTGACGAAAGGCAACGCCTTGTCGTTGAGATAGGTCACAGCAAGTTCGGCTCCCTGGTCCCGGCACACCTGGGCACAGCCGTAAGCAATGCTCTTGTCGTTGGCGATACCGATGATCAGCCCTTTTTTCCCGGATAGTGGTTTCACAGTTTCTTCATGTACAAATCAGTTATAGATTATTCGAGCGGAGAGTGTTTATGATACCCGATATATCATAAACAAGCCTTGTAGTACAACACACAGGAAGTTTTGACGGCCACGCGAACAACATCTTTTTAGCCAAGAAATCAGGGAGTCTTGACGGCCACGCGAACAACATCTTTATAGCAAAGAAATCTGGCTGGAGGACTAATCTGATTTTTTGACGAGATTGTCCATTCCCAGGTTATCCACCCAGCCTGTAAACTGCGCGATATTGGATGGCAGTATGATCCTGGAATTTTCCAGGGAGTTGAGAGTGTCGATATACCGCTCACTGATCTGCATCTTGAGCGCTTCACTGCCCCCTTTCATGGTAACCACGGCTGCGATCTTTTCGATGGACTCGGCGGTCGCCGCGGCAATCGACAGGATTTCTTCGGATCGTCCTTCCGCTTCGTTGATCCGCCGCTGCTTTTCACCTTCAGATATATTGACCATCTCGGTTTTTAATCCTTCGGAACGATTGATCCTGCTTTGTTTGTCACCTTCGCTGGTAGCCATTATCGCCCGGCGTTCCCGCTCGGCACGCACCTGTTTCTCCATTGCGTTGCGCACTGTTCCTGGCGGTGTGAGGTTTTTGATTTCATAGCGATGCACCCGGATTCCCCAGCTTGCTCCAGCTTCATCAAGAACCTCAACCACTTTGGCGCTGATAACATCACGCTCCTCAAAGGTCCGATCAAGATCCAGCGTACCGATGACCGAACGCGTTGTGGTTTTGGCTAACTGTACTGCCGCGAAACGATAATCAGTAATGCCGTAACTCGCCTTCACAGGGTCGATAACAGACATGTAAATGACTCCATCGACTGAAACCTGAACCTCGTCTCTTGTGAAACATTCCTGTGGCGGTACATCAATGGCTTCCTCACGCAGGTCCTGGACAAAGGTGACCTTGTCCAGGAATGGAATCAGTGCATGGAACCCGGCGTCCAGCGTTTTGTTATATCGTCCCAGACGCTCGACAATATGGGAGGTCTGGGTCGACACCAGCCGTATGGACTGGAAAAATTTGAAAATCAGGAGCAGGAAAAAGATCCCCCAGATTGCCATAACGATAATATCCATCATTGTCAGGATCCTCCTTTCCCAGGTGTTTGAATTGTATGCGATACCTGGTCTATACCGGCAAAGAAGCTCTCCATTTGCGCCATTTCTTTCGGCACGATGGCTACATCCGCATCTTTAAAGAGTTGTCCCAGACGGTCGACATATTGCTCGACAAGTTTCAGGTTCATTGCGCCCTGTCCACCCGGTTTACTGATAGCATCGGCAATCAATTGACTGCCGGTGGCCGTCGCCGCTGCAAGAATTGAAATTTCCCGGGCCCGGCCCTGTGCTTCGTTAATTCTCTTCTGGCGTTCGCCTTCGGACAGATTGATGGCCTCCTGTCGTTCACCCTCAGACAGATTGATGGTTGAGTCCTTTGCGGCATTGGCCAGTGTAATGTCCGCCCGCTTGGCACGTTCGGCTTCCATTTGCTTTTCCAATGTCTCAATAACATTGAGGGAGGGTGTGATGTTCATGACTTCGTAACGCAGCACTTTAATGCCCCAGGGTTCCGATGCCTGGTCGATTTCGGTCACAATGGTTTCGTTCAGACGTTCCCGTTCGGAAAAGGTCTCACTGAGTCTCAATTTACCAACCTCGGAACGAACGGTTGTCTGCGCCAGATTCACCGCTGCCACCAGGTAATCTTCGATACCGTAACTTGCTTTATAGGCATCCATGATTTTGATATAGAGCAAGCCATCGACGGCAATCTGAATATTGTCGCGGCTGATACAGCTTTGATCCGGGATGTTCAGGCACTGCTCCCGTGTTTCGTGTTTGTAGGCAACGCGGTCGAAAAAAGGGATGAGAAAGTGAAGCCCGGGTTCCAGGACCGCACGGAATTTTCCAAGCCGTTCGATGACGGCCTGGGAGCGCATGGGAATGATGAGAATCAATTTATACAGAATGATTCCCACCACAATGAGGAAAATAGTCAGGTAAGTGAGCACGGCTGTCCTCCTTTCAAGTATCACTCTCCGTTAAAGCCTTCTCTATGGAGTCGACAGGTTTAACGAGCAGAGTGATATTCTCTCGCGAAACAATTCGGGCAGTGCTGCCGATGGCAATTTCCTGCCCATCACCCAGTGCTTTCCATTGGGTGCCTTTGAATTTCACCATTCCTGCCTTGTCGGCAGGACCGATGGTTTTGATGACTTCTACATATTCGTCCAGATCGTCCAGAAGCTCCTCCGTGTTGGCAACGCTGGAATCTCCCTCTATGAAGCGGCTGAAAAACGATCTCAGAATGATCACCAGACCCAGGGATGAAATAAAGAACAGGGTCAGGGCGCTGCTCCATGTGGATACCAGACCAATATAGATGGCGCCTGCAACAATGACGCAGGCAGCGCCTAGAAAGACTACGATGCCACCGGGAATGATCAGTTCCAGTAACATGACCACTACGCCTACGATCAACCAACCCAGGGGATTCAGTAATATGTCCATACGGATGATTGGATACGTTTCGACATAATATGTCAAGCTTTATTCTATTGAATTGTATGGTGCTGGTATCTTCATGTTTCTGGATCTTCATGGTGCCCGTGATCTTCATGTTACTGGATTTTCATGGTGCCCGTGACCTCCATGTAACTGAATTTTCATGGTCTCTGTGACCTCCATGTTTCAGGCAACGCAGGAGGTTATATAAAGACGGTGTGTCAGTATTCTTCTACAGTATTTTCGAAGACAAAGCCATCTTCGGCCATCACCAGCCGGTGCCGGTCTCCTGCCGCTTCAGGATTGGTTTCTTCATATCCGGCATCCCCCGTCCACATCGCTACTCGTATCCCATCACTGCGCATACCGATCCTGGTCCTGTAGACCTTGTGAGGATTTGACTTGAACCGGGAAATAATGTCCGCCACTGAGTCGTACAGAGTCAATTGATGCAGGGTGACCCAGGTGGGTGGCACAAGATCAATTTCACCCCTGGCGTGTCTGTCCAGTGCAGCCGAAGGTTGTATCCATTCATGGTCCTGGATTTCGTGGCCATCCACGTTAACCGGTTCAAAGGACGTAACCGATGTGGCAAAGAACCATGTGGCGTATCTTACGGGTGATGTGGATGGCGGGGTCCAATGGGAAAACTGGATCAGATCGTCTGTGTGAACCTGCAGATTGGCTTCCTCCATGGTTTCCCGTGCTGCTGCTCTCCTGGCCGTCTGATTGATATCACCATCTTCAGCATGATCCTCCGGGTCTATCCTGCCGCCTGGGAAAACCCACATACCGCCAAAATGGACTTTGGATGTCCTGTGCAGCATCAGGACTTCCACTCCGGCATCCCCGTCCTTAAGGATGACCACCGTTGCCGCGGGAATAGCCGGCACGCCTTCCCCCTCCTGCTTCTGTTCGAGGTTGCCATAGATGTCATTGCGATGTTTGTTGCTCATATTTGTTCCCTGTGACAGCAAAGCCTTTAGCCCATGTTGCCTTTTAATGGGTAATTGATCCAGTGCAACCTGTTCATGTGTATTGTCTTTCCGTGACTATCGATTGTCCTGGGATAGCCATAGTTAAAAATTGAAGTCGCGCTGAACTCCCAAACGCATCACGTGATGCGTCGGTGTCCGTGGTTTGATTACTTCATCAACTCCAAATGCATCACGTGATGCGTCGGTGTCTGTGGTTTGATTACTTCATCAACCCCTAAGAATGCATCACGTGATGCGTCACAGCCCACCGGCTGGTACACCAGCGCCACAATTAGAATCCTTTTGCCGGTGTCAGTCTACTGGTGCGCCACCTGCTATACTGAGTTTCGTGGCGCCGGTATCTGATTTCAGATTGCAAACGCTGCCACTCTGATCCGCGCTGACAAGGAGTTCCAAATGGACAACAATAATCTTTCATTCGATCATATACACATCATCAGCCCTGATCCCGATGCGGCAGCCAGATGGTATGAGGATGTGTTGGGCGCAAGGATTGCCTCGAACCATGAGGTACGTGGCGCGGCGCAGATTAACGTGCGCCTGGCCGGGATGTCATTGCTGATTAGAGGACAAAGGCCTGGTGAAACTCCTGGTTCGGTAAGCCCCATGCAGCAGTTTTCCGATTACGCCAGCCATAATAACTGGGGAACCGATCATTTTGGATACACATACAAAGGTGATCTATATGCCTGGTGCGAAGAATTGAAAACCCGAGGCGCCACATTCTCCGTAGAACCGTATGAGTTCAATCCGGGTACCGTGATCTGTTATCTCGCCGCCCCGGATGGTGTCAGTATTGAAATCGTGCAGGCCAAGGTGGCATAGCCTGAGGAGGGTGTGGAATCTGTTCGCCAACCCCTGAAATCTCAGAAAGTTCAAATGCCCCTAACTGGAATTATCTGTTGCCTGTTTAGATGATTTATGCATAGATATGAAAATGAATCCACAAGCATTTATCCCGGCCAAAGAACAATTAACACAATTTTGTCAACAGCACGGGATCAATAAGCTGGCGGTCTTCGGCTCTGCCTTACGATCAGATTTCAGACCTGACAGTGATATTGACCTGCTGGTAAAATTTCAGCCGGGGCAGACCCCTGGGTTGTTTACAATCGTCGGTATAGAAACGGAACTATCGAGTTTCTTCGGCAAACGGAAAATTGACTTACGCACTCTGGAAGACCTGAGTCCGTATTTTCGGGCAGAAGTGGTGGCTGAGGCGGAGGTCCTGGTTGAACTACCTGTATTCCACCAATCATATCGTTCAGGATCAGACAATGTTCCATGATGACGAGACACGCTTGCGACATATGCTGGTGGACTCTACATGATATCGGCATTATCAAATAAACAGCCCTAAGCTTCTTTGACCAGTGATGATCTGGCCAAAAGAAGAAATAAAATGGCGGAAAAACCACCTGCCGTGAACAGCATGCACATCACCATAATCTGGTAGCGGGAAGCAATAAACGGATCTACACCGGACAGTATCTGGCCGGTCATCATTCCAGGCAGGGATACTAGACCGACAGCGAACAAAGTATTGATATTGGGGATGAGCGCGGCATTCAAGGCTATGCTCTTTGCCTGTTTATAGAGGACACCGCGTTCCAGTTCAGAGGTCAGACGCTCCAGGGCAAGACTGACGCAGTTCATGGAAGTGGCGAAGATCATACCGGCGAGCGGCACGACAGTATGGGGCGAATACCATGAGGGCATTTCCAGCACCAGTTGAGTCACCAGCAACAATGTGGCGCCGCCAGCAATGGTAATGGAGACGATAGAATGACCGATCAGACGTGTTCGCTGTTCCGGCACATTGCCGAGGGCAATCCAACTGGCGGCGCAAACCATGACAACCAATACTCCGAGAATGATGCCAGCATGATTCGCATCGAAAATAAACGCCAGCAGATACCCTATCAGCAGTAATTGAACCAGCATGCGCAACACACCATACAGGGCATGCAACGCATTCAGGGACCAGTAATAAAAAACAAGCAGCAATCCGGCGACAGGAATAAAAGTGATGGCCAGATTAATAAGAGGAATGGCGCTCAGGGACATGCTGCATCCTTTTGATGGACGTGACTGTCGAGCATAGCAACAAATCCACTATGCTGAACAACAACTCATTCACAGGACGATGAATACAAGGAGTAGATATTACGCCAGGACTGAACCCATCAGGTCTTCAAAGTTACGCCGGTAGAAACATTCCAGCGTGCTTTCGGGTAACCCTTTAGTTGCGCTCTTAAAGCGCCCATAGGGGTTGCGACCTCCTTCTGCATGAGGATAGTCGGATGAGAACATACAAATTTCCGGGCCGGATTGTTCGATGATCCATCCCGTTGGTTCTGTAGGATAAGGCGTCACCCGCACCTGTCGTGTCATATATCCGGACGGTTTTAGCGCGAGACCTCGCAGACGTTCCTCATGTCTTGCAAAGGCTTCAAAAGCGGCATCAAGTTGCCGGATAAAACCCGGCAGCCAGGTCGCTCCCAACTCGATGACACCGATTTTTAACCGGGGAAACCGGTCCAGGACACCATCAAGAATCAACATCGACAATGCCTGCATCGGTCCATGGGAGATCGCCATGTAGGAGATGGAACGAAAGTTTTCATCACCTTCAAGAAAGTCTTTGATTGGTGGCAGCCCGTTGATGGCATGGGCAGCAGGTAACACCCGACCGGCAACGCCAACATGAAAAAGAATCGGTAATCCCGCCTCAACAGCTTGTGCCCATACAGTATCCAGACCAATGTGGCTGGTGGCATGGCGCCTGGGACAGGACCAGGGAATCATCAGTGCCTTGCAGCCGGCATCAATGGCCTGTTTTGCCGCTGCCCCGGCACGTTCAAGATCAGCAAGCGGAACGTAACCGACTGGCAACAGACGTTCGCTGACAGAACAGAATTCTGCCTGAGCACGATTGGTTGCCGCCGCGGCGCCATATAAAAGTGCCATGTTGTCTCCATGTTCGAGTTCTTCGAGCAAGACATTGAGATAGGTAGGGAAAATCAGTTGTGAACCAACACCGATTAAATCCAGAGCTGTCACCCGGTCGGAATTACAGGTAGCGCCAAGTGCCCGATAATATTTTCGGGCCATGACTTCTTCAGCATCTTTGACGCAATGTGCCGGGTCTGCTCGCAGTTCCTTCGCGGTTTCAATTTCTCTTTGCCGCCCCTTGCCAAAGTCCCTGTCCAGCAGCTGTTCCAGATCGGCCCTTACACTGGACTCAACAAACGGATCCAGCCAGTCTCTGGTTTCCATGAGATGGGAATCTGCGTCGTGAACAACCCGGCCTTCGATATGTGGCATTTGTGTCGCCTTTCTGGTCTAAACCCAAGAATTACCTTAACGATCAATACGCACGGATTCAAGTATGGGGAATTGATTCATTGGGCATCCATGATTGATCAGGAATTTTACACAGTTGTCAGTTACGTGGTTGACTCCCTTACATACCTTGGGTTTAATTGCCGCCTCACAAGAATGACCATTCAGCGCTTCTAGTAATTTGGGCTTAACCAATATGGCCAGATAGCTCAGTCGGTAGAGCAGGGGACTGAAAATCCCCGTGTCGGTGGTTCGATTCCACCTCTGGCCACCAAATTGTGGCTTTCGCCACAGGCGAAAACGCAATGAAGCCCCGCAGAAACTGCGGCGGCAGTGTTTTACGAAGGAAAATCAAGAGAGCCCCTTTTTGAACTATTAAGACTTTTGCGCGGGTGTAAAACTCGGAAATTCTCGCGACCTGGTACGAAGGACACGTAACCTGCACTCATGGAGAAATAATCGGGCGTTACCGATTCTCTACCAATCCACTTGAGACCGGCTACCAAATAAGCGCTCCAAGACACTCTATTCCTATGACATAATAATGACACAACGTCATTGAGCAGATAATTGGATATATACACAAAGGAAGGGAGACCTCTACAAGTTGGAGGAGATGTCGTCTATAGCGACACTGGTTCGGTCGTCGGGAAAATAAGAAACGACAAAGTTTATAGCCCCAACGGCGATTACGTCGGGAGCATTGACGGTGACCGCCTAGTCTATCGGTCGACTGAAAGCGCCACAATTGGCTCACCTTTTTTGGTTGCAGACCGAGCTGGCACAGCGAAAGCTCACCGTGCCGCTTCAGCGATTTGGGGCGACGAACCAAAAATTCCTGACTAGCGTTTTCTTGTGCGTTTGCTCATAGAACACCTCGTCTTGAATCATTATATAACGCTTAACCTGGTGTCCAGAATTTCGGGGGAAGATCAAATATAGATATTTTGTATAGGACAGTACACTAGTTTTCCTTGCGTACGTTTGGGTGCGCCTCCATGAGATATCTGAGGATTTTGAGGAATTGTCGTCACAAGTAGGGTCACTAGTCCAGCAACGGGCTCAGACTGTATCAGAGACTACGCCTGAGGTTGGTCTACATGGTCCGCCAACGCACGAACAGAATCCCCTTTCTCAAGAAGTGGCGCATGAGGCCGAAGAGGTTCTTCTTGCGAAACAAAAGAGAGCCTATGGCAAACAAGTACTGTTTCGATTTTCAGATTTGATAAAGAATCTAGATCTTGACGAGTCCAAAGCAAGAGATTTTGTGGAGATTCAACTCCATTTCGGTACCAGCGACGTTGCCAGATGGGCTTTCTGATGTTTCATTGAATCGACTTGTCAGATGATAGGCACCATAAACCATATTTTTCAAAGAATGGTCAAGTACGGTAATTACGATGTTCATTCAAATTCAGGCCGTCGTGATGCTTTATAATTCCTATCCGTATACTGTTATATGTTCCTGTTCACCCACAATCTTTCACATGAGCCCCTATGAAAACAGACAACCCTGAGGCGGTAGTACTTTACAGTACGGCACAGTCAATGTATTCAGGTCGAGTCCGTAGCTACTTCATCAAGTCGGGTATCCCCTATGAAGAGCGGGCGCCTGTCCCGGCTCTGCAGGCTATCAAGAAAGCAGTAGGCAGGGGTTCCATGCCGACCATTGAGTTTCCAGACGGGAGTGTGATAAGAGACGGCGTTGCCATTGTTGACTTTTTCGAAGCGCGCTCCGGGCACCCGTCGAAACCACCAGGCCCCTGCCAGAATATTGTCAGCCTGCTGTTTGATGTTTTAGGTGCCGAGGGTTTGCTGAGGCCGGCAATGCATTACCGCTGGGACTTTAATGAGGAACAGTTCGACTTTATTCTGTTTCACTTCACTTCGCTATTCAACGGAGACAAGGAAACCGCAAAAGCGATAATCCATGATGTAAGCACCGTAGCAGCCCCGCGCTGGGGTGTCAGAGAATCAACCCACTCTATTACCGAGAAACTCTACGAGGGTTTTATCGACAGGTTCAATGCGCACCTCACACAACACCCGTACCTGCTGGGTGGAAAACCCTGCGTTGGCGACTTTGGTCTCATGTGCCCCATGTATGGACACCTGGGACGGGACCCTGTCCCCCTTCGACTATTGCAGATGCGTAGCCCCTGGGTTCATCGCTGGGTGGAGAGGATGAACAGACCGGAATCTGATACTGGAGAGTATCTGAATTCAACACACAGTTTTCTACCAGATGATGAAGTGCCGGAAACAATTATCGAACTTCTCAAGCACTTCGCCATCGATTTTGTGCCGGAGACCACTGCTTCTCAGATGGGCATCAATAACTGGCTGAAAGAAAACAATCCGCCTCCAGGCAGCGAATGTACCCGATATGCCGGCGAAGCGGAATTCGATGTGGAAGGAACCACCATCCATGTTGAGACGCAGCCTTTTCGGTTTTATCTGCTTGGGCGGGTGCAGGATGCCATCCAGGCACTGAAAGGATCTGATCAGGCTAACGCCCTGGCTCTTATGGATACCTGCAATATGAGTAATGTGCTCGACCTCAGACTCAATCGCAAAATTGGTCGAGCAAATAACCTGGAAGTGTGGTTGGACTAGCCCGCGTAGGAGCTACTCCCAAGGCCACGCAACCTGCTGACGAGGGGTTAAGTAACTTCCAATCCTGTTAGCGCCGCGAAATTCGTTATGGCTAGTAAAATCAACTGGTAGGCCAATCGTCTTGAAAATCCCCTTGTCGGTGGTTCGATTCCACCTCTGGCCACCAAATTGTGGCTTCTTTTTACAACCACATTGTGGCTTTCGCCGCAGGCGAAAATCGCAAGGTGAATTGAATGAACATCAGCAATTACCGTACTTGACCGTTCTTCGGGAAATGTGGTTTATCCTGCCTGTTCTCAAGTGACGATGTCTGTTATTTTAAACTTACCAGGTGGCTATTCGCTCACTGATACTCATACGATTTTTTGGGAAATAGACTACCCCAAGTCATAGGGTAGAATTATGAAAAGATTAGCAATATTGGTTCTAGCACTGAATTTCAGCATTGGTCACGCCAGTACTGACTGCGTTGGTGGGGAGGAAGTCGCATACCCGGTTCCCATTTTTGTCGATGATCATTCACAACTCGTTTCATCGGGGCTGTTCATTGGATTCTCTGAAATCAGATACGACCGCAACATTGATACATTCAGTAAAGAGGAACTGGAAGGGAATGTAGGTTCTTTCGTACGCCATATCAATTCAATACGGTACCGGGAGTTCGCGGATGAGTTTAAATACACTTTGCCTGAATCACCGTTCGATACGCTGGACAAGTTTAAAGCATACCGTGAGATGGCATTAAAATATTATGATCAACTATCAGATGTATATTTGATTGCGAAAGTCTGTAATGGTGATAAAGACATATTTTTCTGGAATGCCTTTGTCAAGAATCTTCCTGAAGAAAAACATGAGCGGGTGAATTCACATGTTTTTGCCACTGAATTTGAAAAGGGAGCAGACGCCAGGTTTTTGGAAAATCCTGGCAATCCCTTGATCAGTGTAATCAATTGGGTCTACAAGAATAATAAAAAGCTAAAGCTAGATGGCATAAAAACACCAATCCAGGATTTTCAATACAAGTACGAACTTGGACAAGGGATGGATCTTAATGGTGGGCTCATACAGGGTACGGGCATTTCGCTATTGTTCAATGGCTCAACCCTGGGGGCTCGTCTATCGACTGAAGAAGAGCTCAATCTTTCTAAAAACGAGCTTGTCAGATTCTACGCCACAGCCTTCAATGCATTCCGTTCTGGTGATTTTGACGAGTTTATTGAAAAGCATACAGACGCTAGCAAAGAAAGATGGCGTAATGCATTTGCCCCATACAGTGAAGATTACCTTTACCATTGGCGAACCACTCTTGAAGAGCGATATGTTATATTTTTAATGGATGCAGACCCGTTGCAGATACTATTCTATGTTGATGGTTATACAGACGAGTTTGAGGAGTTCGTGCGCGGAGAGAGGGATAGCAGTAGTTTAGATCCTTCAAAATACTTGATTCACCATGAGTATTTCGTTAAGGAGAAAGATGGTTATTTGATTACACACGCCAAGTTCGATTCTTATTTGGACCGGGTTTTTAAAAATCATGGCCTGTTTGTTGAGAATGTTCTACTACCCATATTACTTGAGAACAGGTAATGTCGAGTCACTCTGCACTGGAGTAATGTTGAATAATGATGAAATGGCTAGTTCATTGTCTAGCAGCTGCATTCATGCTGTATGTACTACTATCAGCTTATAAATTGGTGGTTTATGAATCAGGGACAGCGACTTTTACCGGAGTGGGTGAATCTATAGCGGGTGGTAATCCCAGTCATGGGACATATTTGTCCTATCCTATTCGGTATTCTTACGTCGTAAACGGTATCGTTTATCACAATGAGAGTTCGATTTACAGTGGCGACGGTAGCTTCGAAATTGGTGATGAAATCTCAATAATGTATGATCGCGATAATCCAGACGATCACATTATGCTCAACTTTTTCGGGCTTTATGGATATCTGTATGGTGGCGTCATAGTGTTGGGTGTATTCTATTCCATTTTATTCCGGCGGCACTGGAGGCGTAATAAAAAAGACTTGGACTCTGAGTAGCGAAATCCGACACCTTAAGGTCTACCAACCTGCCACGTTTCCATCTTTTTCTATTGCTTCAACGCACTGCAATGATACCAACCCGAATCGCGCGCCAGATCACCCCCATTGTACCCAATCCTCAATAACTAACGTCAAGGACAGGCTCTGATTGGGGATCCAGTAAAGGAAAGGATCCAGGGGTTTTTGCTTTTCCTGCAAGTTGCGAGGAGAACGGTACTGGATCCTCTCGTTCGCAAGGATGACAGATGAGGACTATTTTCATACCAATGACGGAAGGGTGCTATGTTCCTATCAATGACGCCGCGACATGCGAAGGAGAAACGAGAATGAACCGTTTCAGTTCGACGTATCTGAGGGATATACTTTGGCAATTCATCTCGTCATGTGAGGAGAAAGGCGATGGTGACCAAGGTTCAGAAATGGGGAAACAGTCAGGGACTCCGGATCACGAAGAAATTGCTGGACGAAGCCCGGATGAACATTGGTGACGAAGTAAAGATCTCTGTCCGGGAGGGGCGGATTATCGTTGAACCCGTGACCAAAGTGCGGGGGAGACATGATCTGATGGTGTTGGTATCCAAAATGCCGAAAAAGTATCAGACTGAAGAACAAGACTGGGGACCACCTGTCGGAAAGGAAGTGTGGTAGATGCCCAAATACGTCCCTGAAAAGGGGATTTGATGATCTTGTCCTTCGATCCGAAGGTCGGACGTGAGCAAAGAGGGCGTCGCCCGGCAATGGTGGTCAGTAACACCCTGTTCAACCGCCTAACGGGGCTTGCCATGGTGTGCCCCATCACCAGAACATTCAGGAATATTCCCTTTCATGGGGCAATCCCCGACGAGTCGTCCCTGACGGCTACGTAATGGTCGAACAGATCAAGTCCGTTGATGCTGTAAGGCGACGGGTGAAACTTGTTGAAAAAGCACCTGGAGTCGTGCTTGACGAGGTTCTGAGCATCTTGGATGCATGTCTCTATGAGCCTGATCAAGAATAAGGTTCCCTTGCCCCATAGGGGACGGCGGCCGAACCGCGCCTCCCGCAAGGCGCTCTATGAGCGCGGAAGCAAATCCGTTCGTCCTGACGTGACCGTGCTGGCAGGGGACCAGGTCTACCTGGATTGATTACGAGGTCTTGTAGCGTACACGTAGACCCGCCTCCTCAAATTGATACTTATCTCTGTGTTTTCTATCATACGGGTTTGGCAGCAACCGAAACTTTGGGTTATCAGAAAGTGCATCCAATACGTGCAATATCATGAATTCTTTTATCCTGCGATTTGCAGAATCGATGGCCAACTCAACCTCTGAAGAACCAAGCTCAAAAGTCTCATCTTCTGCCTGGGTTGCCTTCACTTCCACGTAATGGTTTTTTCCGTTCTTGTGGATTACAAAGTCACAGCCGTACCCGTCATCGGTGTTATTTTCGGGATATTTGTGTCGACTGTTCTCTGAAATCCAACTGCCCGGCCCCACAGTTTCAACGCCGTAGAACTTTTGCAATGCTCGAAATGCATGTATCTCACCGGCCAGCCCAACAAGATCTTTCATGGCTTGACTCATCCGTCCCTTGGGTTTTTTCTTGTTTGTAGGTTTCTTATTGCCTTTCTTGCGCTTCTTAGAAGCCCCCTGCTCCTTTAGTTCTTCGAGATCACTGAGGTCTGCCGTCGCCACACTGTCATCTTCGATAGCTCCGAGAATATGATCCCAGAGGTTATTCAAATTTTCTTCGGAGTTTATAAAATCCACTCCGCATACTTTCACTGTCTTTTTCTGTAATTCTTGCTTTTGTTTCCGCTCTTCAAGTCGATCACGCGCTTTTGCCATCTCGGCGTCTGAGATCCCCAGTCTGTCCATCAATTCGCTCACAGTAGAGCTCATACCCAGCGCAATCCAGAATCCCTCATGCACTTGAGACTGGTTCAATTTCCCTATCAACTTGAAGCACATTGCTTCGTCCCAGATTTCAACAAACACGGTTTTCGCAAAATCATCTGCCAGCTGTGTATGAAAGATACTGTTATCTTGCCCCCACATACCCACGTCTGCGTTTTCCCTGATACACCAGGCTAAAGCAGATTTCTGGATCCCCTCCAGAACACAAAAAAATATCTTGCGGTTATCCGCATGAATTTCTATTGGATCGAGATCTGGCTCCAGACCCAACTCATCTAGCTGATCACGCAGTTCCTCCACACTTGCCGTACTCTCAACCAATGCAACCACATCTGAATCTGAACCCCATTCAACTAGAGTATCGCGTACCTTCTTCATCACCTCAGGAAAGCCCACGACCCAACAGTTTTCTGCGTACTCTCTTGGACACTCAAGGCTCGACAGCTCGGCTTCGAAGTCCTTAAAACCTCTAGATTCAGGATGCTTGCGTATCGTGTGCCGGATAATAGAGCGCATTATCGTGCGGCATGAATCCATATGCTCCAGGAATTGCGCATTTGCCTGGTCGTTGGAAACTAACGACTCGCTTGATTGTGATAGAACCTTATTCCATTGATCGAGCTGCGCCTGATCACCAAGGATTTCCCAAGCTTTATATCCAACTGACTTCAATCCTGCGGCGTCCCTGACAATGGACAATACATCATCAAGATCAAGTGGAGCGATACTGTATGATTGAAGGGTATCCCGGAATTGCTCCTCCGAAGTCACTTCATCCAAAGGTGCTATATCGGCTTCGGGCTGCATAAGCAGAATCAGCGGTCTGATAAGGCGTACCCTCCAGGCTAGATCTCCTAACCAGCGCTGCTGAACCTCTTGATAATGATCGGCAGTAATGTGCAGCTTTCTAAGAGATGTACACACAACATCATCAGATATTTCATCTGCGCTTTCATAGTCTCCGAGGACAAGCTTTAACGATATATCTATATCACCACGATCTACTATGGATGCCAGTGCCTCGCTAAGTTGGCTCACTTCATTCCGAGCATCGCTTATGGCTAGCAATGTATTATCCTTTGGCAGCCATAATGCGGGTACAGGGGTTCTCGCTACTGACACATCGCCATGCCATAGCCCTGCTTCCAAGGTGTCTACCCATACTATTCGGGCTCTTCGCAAAGCATCAATCGCCTTTGTGAATGTTTTCGTGCCTACCCCACGACTCTGCCCCCTAGAGAATGCAAATACTGAAAGAACGACCAAGATCAGCCACGGCAACTCTTCGGATAGCTGTAGTGTATTGTCTTGCGCCTGCCATTGACTTTCATCAACAAGAGCTCTCGTGGTCAGCTCGGAGGCGAGTCGTACACCATTCCCGTATGCATTCTGAAAATGGTCTTGCAGGCGTTTTGCATCCTTCGAGTCCATCGCAACAACAGGCTTGGAATGTAATTCCAGTCCACTGTGGACAGCAGAGGTGGCATCTGGAAGGTATACGGACTCCTCTTCGGATGGCGTTACAACCTTTAGTGATCCGGAACCATTTTGAACAATGACGCAGTCTGGAAATGCGTCTTCTTCATCTGGGTAGAACTGACCCCAGGCAGTCCTGACCTGACCCAAAAAGACACTCGAATTCGATATATCAATCGTTGGATCTTGTAAGGCAACAGCTAGATCTTTCAGCAACCTTCGATCTGCCGTTTCTTCCTCGGGATCGTAGCTAGGCATACCCAGCTCTTTCATTGATGCAGTAAGCCCTGGATTTCTGCTTAACACGGAAGCAACGGAAACCGGCATCGGCATAAGGTGAGAGAACTGATGCAGTCCTCCAATCAAGGCAGGAGACGGTATATGCCAGCGGTCCGAGGGACGGAATCGAATCGATTCCTCATCAGTCTCACCTTGCATCCATTTAGTCTCCCTTAATGAGAATGCAAGTGGTGAAACCGGTGAATATCTATGTGCTTCGCCCCCGATCTTGCGAATCGTGGCACTCTCCCAGTTTTTCCACCGCTTCTGCCACGATGGAATGGAAACCAACAACAATTCCATTAAAAGCACACGGGTTACATCCTTAAAAATTTCCAGATTCTCGAACCCTGGTACTATGTATAATGTCTGGAACTCATAGCTGAATTCACCTGAGTAATAGCGTCTTTCGGTCTTCAAGATATGCTGTCTGTATGCGCCCCACGTATCCATGCTAAAGCCTGGCGGACACTGTTCTGGCAGCTTCACCCCAGTCCAGAGTGCCATGGTAAACTTTGCACCCCAATCTTCACTGTTTATCGGTATGAGGCGAATCCCATCAAAAACACCCGCCTGCTCTAAAAGATCTACAGAAGGCAACCCCATGCCACCCCACAACGGATGGTCTGGTGGAAGCAGAAGCCGTTCCAGGGCAGCGTTGCACTCATTTGTACGGTTCTGTCGAAGATATGTGTCCAGCTTCTGTCCATTTTTTTCTGGCCAGCCGGGGCCAAAGCTTGTCTCATCAATTTGATGCCATCCACCGATACAAGGTACTGGCAGCCTGCGCAGTAGGCGGATGGGTTCATCCATACTGCCTTTTGATACGTTAAGTAGTTTTAGGCCCCACTGCAGAATATCCCGACATAGCTTCGATTCGCGCCCATCAATAACAAAAGGAAGTTTAGGTGTCGCTTTTACCAAGACGCTACTGAATATTCTTTCAACCCCATACGTCTCCACCAACCCGGAAGAAAGATATGCGTGAACAGGAGTTGTTTGTACACCGCCAGTAGCTCTAGGCACATGAACCTGAATCGCTTCGCTCAGAAATGCTATAAAGGGCCTTAGGTTCTCAGGTATATCATCAATGCCACCCTCTGTAAGAACTTCATCATCGGTACCACTAATACGAGGGCGAAAGAAAACCGAACACTGCTCACCACAAGCATGAAGTTGATTGTCGGTTCCTAAAAGTACGTTTCTGCCAACAAGTGGTTCTGTTTCTCGACTGAATAGAGACTCAACATCTTTCCAAAACCCACTCCAATCGGTGGGCTCTTGAGATTCAAGTATTTTTTCCGCTATGGCCTCTACTGTAGCCGCGTTATCTCCTGGCATCGTCTCAGGACTGATATTAACCGCCTGAAATAACCTTCTTATCTTCGCCTCTCTATCCTGGAGCGACTGTACAAAAATCGGATATGTCGCCTCGGAACGGAGTAGTGCGGCAGTGATTACAATTTCGGTATCAAGCTCGGGTAGCAATCTTGTATAAATCAGGTTATTCCAACCCTCATCTGAGAGCACAATATCCCGACTTTGTATTTCCACTTCCTTATTGGAAAACACTTCCTCCAGAATATCCCACCACAACGTACCTTCATCACTATCTACTGGAGCCAATATGTCAATGATTGCAGCTGCCTCGGCCTCACCTCTACCTGATAAACTCGTAAGAATGACATCAGACGCTTTCTTAGCAATTGACTCTAGCAGCAATAGGTTAAATGGCTTCTCGAAATCAATATCGGTTCGACTCATGTCACCAAAAAATGGCGCGCTAAAATGTGCTGCACACCCACTAGGCACCTGTGTGGGTAAATAGATATTGAGCACGCCATTCTCTGGCACATCATTAACCTGTATTGCCATCTCCACAGTGGCTTTATCGACTTCTGGCCACTTACCGGGTAGATCTGCCACCGCAGACAGTATCTCTTCGCGCTCTTCAGGATTTTCTATACCGCCAATTGTTTTTGTCCACAACCAGTACCGGCTGCACAATTCTAAATAATTCTTACCTTCAGGCTTACCCTTGGCTATCTGAACTGCGAAACCCTGCTCGGGATCATTTTCTCGATTTGTCTGGTCTCTTTGATAACAAGTTTCCACGCCGTTACATACAAGCCGAAATATATTAATCCGGTGCAAGAAAATGATTGTACTTTCATTCATCTCCACCAGTTTACTAGTGGCAATCTTTCTTGCTAGATCACTGCGAAAAGGTAGTCGAACAACCGTTGAAAAGCCTCGTCTTTCAAAATCATCTATCTGCGACGTTGCCTCTTGTTTATCCATGGGAATTGGCAGAGTGTACGGAGATAAAAAGGCCAACTGTTGAGGCAACCAATCTTTTTCCAATAACTGGCATCGCTTCCGGAAATACTTGTATCGAGTGTCGTCCCACTCTAAAAGTTGGCCCCCGATAACCTCTGGGGACATTACATAGTTATTGCCTTCAACAACTCGTCGAATCGGCGCCTCAAACATATGAATCACATCTGGCTGAAAGCTGAAACAATATCCGTCGAAGCTTGAACTATGATTTTCTTTACGTGAGTAAATCTCTGGCGCTTTAGTGATCTCAAGAACACTACGGAAACCAATTCCTTTATTTCCAATCGATTTTTGAGGATCTTTGTCGCTTTGGCCAAGATTAGAAAGTGCCCTAAAATTAGAAGAGGTAAACGGCTGTCCATCGTTCGCTATGTAAAGCGCACCATGTGGTTGTTCTTCCTCCACAAGGATAATTTCGATTCTTTGAGGTGTATTTTCAGCACCTGTTTCAAAAAGTGCGTCATGTGCATTCTGTATGAGCTCGATCAGGAAACGGCCGTGGTATTGATGCTCTACTTGCTCTGTAAGATTGTGCAGACTTCGATACCGAGAAGTGCCATTCGAAAGCTCATCCAAAAAACTTCGAATCTCCCCCAGTGTCTTAGCTGTCACTTCCTTATGAGACATTACTTCGTAGTCTTTTTATGCCGATACCAAAGACTCCTGTATGCCAGACGTTATGCATGTGATAACACCACTACACCAAGCTGATTCCAGTTAATCCCTGTACCCAGCCGATTCTCTCCCTCGCTAGCAAGGGATTTTGCATAGGATTCCAACTGTGGTCTGTAGATAGCAACCGCTTTCTTCGGATTATCGATCTGATCTGACTTGTGGTAAAAATCAAGCCACCGTCGTCCGTTTTCAAGACCAAATCTGCTGCTCCAGATATCACTGACCCATTCTCTTCAATTGCGAGAAGCGGCAGTTCGCGAGCGATCAATTTGGTATCAAAAGTTTCAGCTAGCCAGACTTCAAAGCTGGCCACACTATCAGGTGTTAATTTATCAGGAGCGGATTCCCGCTGTATCGTAAGACGACCAATAGTTGATAATGGATCCTGGATAATTTCACCATGAAGATCGATTTTTCCTGGTAATTCCAAATCGCCTACTGTAATGACAAAAGGAAAAAAGACCTCCCCAACTTTCAAGTAATCATGGGTTAGATAAATACCCATCTTGCCGGTCAGGATTGACCAATAAGTCAGATTGTTATTTCCTGCCAAATATCTTGGCCATTCCAATATCAATTTCTCTCGCTCTCTGGTCATCGCAAAATTGATTAATCGTATTGATTCAATTACCAAGGCAACCTCAAGATCGCCGAGAAATTGGTCATCAGTCTCAGGGGCAGTGAATTTTGGTGAATACTCAATTTGCTCATTATTGGGTGATTTCATCCCACTATAAGATCAAAAAATTCGAACGTATAGGATGTTATCCCAACGGAATTTTCTACAGCGCAGGCTCCCAGACCAATTAGTAACCTGTAACAATAGCACCGCCACAATTCTCACTTAGCCATCAAACGCCGGACTCGTCGGCAATGTTGGAGCACAACGGAAAAATTGTCCAAGCACATCATCTTATTCAACCTCGGCATTTAATTGATCAAATATTTTTTTCATCATCAGTTCCCTCACAAGACCGCCAAACGATTGGTCTTCAATAATCTTTTCGAAGATCTCCTGATTCTGGTCCATTCTGTCAATCAGCTTATCGATGAACATTTCTTCAAATGCGTATTTGAAGGTATCCAGTTTATTGACCCTGGCCTGAGTCTGTAGCGTGGCATCCTGCATCAACTCCGTTTCTATTTGCTCAAAGAAAAGCCGGTCGGCTTCCTCAAACTCGGTGCCGAAACGGTCATTCAATACATCGATGATTTCTGATAAGGCTGCTTTCTCTTCTTTGCCACGCTTGATGCCGGCCTCTGTCAAACCATCCAGTTCGCCCTCTTCGCCAGTTACCAGGTCGATAGAGCCCTCTTTGATTTTTTGCAGGCGATAGTATTCCAGGGCTACCTCATCAGTCAGCTTCATGCTTTCCGATAAATCGCGCTTCGGAAGCTTGGTCAGAAGCAATTTTGCATAGGCATAGAACTTCTCAAACTCAACTTCACGAAAGGGCATGATCTGTGCCATAAAGGCATACAAATTGGTCCAGGTACGCAAACTCTTTTTGAACGCTTCCTTTTCCTCTTCCGTTTCAATGTTTTTGTAACGATCCACCGCCGGGTCGATATGGCGGTATAACTGCGCCTGTGCGCGGGCGGTCATTCGTGTCGTCGGGTTGAAATATACCCTGGCCAGCGCGTCGACCTCCGCATCCAGGTAAATTTGTTGCTCGTCAAGTTTGCTTTTCAGGTCATACAGGTGGTTGGGCTCCGGTTCATTAGTGACGGTGGTTATTTCATAATAAGGCTGAAACGAGTCCAGAATCGTCTGCCTGTCGTTGACGAAATCCAGAATAAAAGTGTCCTCTTTTCCTGGCGCTGTTCGGTTCAAGCGTGACAGGGTTTGTACCGCCCTGACACCAGACAATGGTTTGTCCACGTACATGGTGTGCAATAAAGGCTGGTCAAAACCGGTCTGGAATTTATCGGCCGCAATCAAGATTTTGTAATCATCTTCGGCAAATTTCTGTGGCAGTTCTTTTTCACCATAGCCCGTCAACTGCGGTTCCGTAACGCCTTCAGGAAAGTTGTCATCCCTCACCTTCCCGGAAAAGGCCACCAGAATTTTGATGTGTTTTTCGTAGCCATTATCATTGATGTAGCGTTTAAGCTCTTCAAAGTAACGTTTTGCGTGAAGGCGGGAACCGGTTACCAGCATTGCCTTGGCTTTTCCACCAATATTGCCGGCGACTACTTGTCGAAAATGTTCGACAATGATTTTTGTTTTCTGAGCCAGGTTATGCGGATGCAGCGATACAAAACGCCCCATCGCCTGTACGGTTTTCTTCTTGTTAAGCTGAGGGTCCTCTTCTATTGCTTTGCATAGATTGAAAAAAAGTTGATAGGTGGTGTAATTCTGCAATACATCCAGGATAAAGCCTTCTTCAATGGCTTGCCGCATTGAGTACAAGTGAAACGGTTGCGGCTTTCCCTGGGCATCTTTATAACCGAATACCGCCAGGGTTTTGTATTTTGGCGTCGCAGTGAAGGCAAAAAAAGACAAGTTGGATTGTGGCCCACGACTGACGGCGGATTGTTCAATATAGTCAGTTACCAAATCCTGAGAATCTATCCCTTCGTCATCTTCTTCAACGGGCTCCGGATACAGTTCCTGCGCTTCCAATGAACAATTGCCAGACTCTTCCGACGCTTTGGCATTGCCCAACACCTGCTTCATCTTTTTACTGGCTTCGCCACCTTGTGAGCTATGGGCCTCATCAATGATCACAGCATACTTGCGATTCGGCAAATCGCCCATCTTTTCGACGATAAAGGAGAATTTCTGTAGCGTCGTTATGATGATATTCGCCCCGCTGCCAATGGCATCGGCCAATTGCTGAGAGTCTTTGTCGATGCGCTGTACAACGCCTGATTTATGTTCAAACTGATAGATGGTGTTCTGCAGTTGGGAATCCAGCACCCTCCGGTCTGTCACCACAATTACGCTGTCAAAAATCCGTTGATTTTCGGCATTGTGTAGGCCGGATAAGCGGTAGGACAGCCAGGCGATGGAATTACTTTTACCGGAACCAGCTGAGTGCTGGACCAAGTAATTCCTACCCGCGCCATGCTCCTGCGCATGACGAGTAATTTTCCGCACGACATCCAACTGGTGGTAACGCGGGAAAATCAGGTTTTCCTTTTTGCGGAGACGCCCTTCATACTCAAACTCTTCAACTTGCAAGTGGATAAAGCAGCCGATGATTTCCAGCCAGCTATGTTTAGTGAGAACGTCGCGCCACAAGTAATCGCTGCGATAGCCTGCCGGGCTAGGCGCATTGCCCGCGCCGTGATGATAGCCTTTGTTGAACGGCAACCACCGGGTTTTGCTGCCATCAATTCGTGTGGTCATGTAAACGGTTTCATCATCTACTGCAAAATGCACCAGGGCGCGTTTTTTGAAGGCAAACAATAACTCTTTATTATCGCGGGTGGTCGCGTATTGTTTTTTTGCATCGGCGGAGTTTTGCTTAGTAAAGCGATTCTTCAACTCCAGCGTTGCCACCGGCAGACCGTTCAGCGACAACACCAAATCCACCGAATTCCTGTTTTTCTGACTGTAATATACCTGCCGAACCACCTTGAACCGGTTCTGCTCGTACAGCTCCAGCGTATCCGGGTTCAAGCCCGATTCCGGCTTGAAAAAGGCCATTTTGAAGCGCACGCCGTAATCGACAAAGCCATTGCGGATCACATCTAGCGCTCCGCGCAAATCCATCTCTTTATACAGCCGCGCAATGATGCGGTTGGATACATCCTTCCCATGAATCACCGCAAGTCTGTCCCACTGTCTGGGCTGGGTCGACTGCAAGAACTGCAACACCTCTGCCTTGAACATGCCCAACTCCGGGCTATAAGCGCTAGCTTCGCATTTCCGGTAACCTCCAGAAGCCACCAAGTCTTTAATGATGGCGGTTTCAAATGTGTTTTCGGATGTGATGCTCATTACGCTACCTCCCCAGTTTCTTGTTGTTGATGTGCTATAAACTGTGAGTAAGCCACGCGACTGATAATTTCTTTGATGAGGGATTTCTCTCGCTTGCTAATGCCTTTTTTTAAGTTCCCATTGGGGTAGCACTGTGACAAAAATTCAGTACTTTCGCCGTACAGGGTTTCCTGGATAGGGGCAAGCTTCTCTGGCAAAGCATCGTCTACCAGTTCGCCGGTATCGGGATCTATAAATTTGACCGCTGGATTATTTTCGGTACTGACATCCTTGCCCAAAAAGGTTTTGTTACCGTCAATGGAAGGCCAATAGACACCAAGAAATTCAGTTGATCCAGGAGGATAAATCCTGGCTAGCTGAACCGCTCCGTCGATACTGGAGTAGTCGCAATTTCGAATCATCTGGACCAATACTGTTAATGGTTCCATGTCAAAACAACTTGATGTCACTTTATCTTTTCTAATCAACTCCGCATTCAATGACTCAGAGGCATTATTTAATTCATCACCAATAAATGTATAAAACATTTCATCTGAGTTGGTTTCGTCATGAATAAATGCTCTGACTGCGTGGTTATATTCTATTTTCCACAGTTTGAACTCATTGGCCTTCCATGACCAACCACCAAAGAGAAATTGGAAACTACCCAACACACCCTCAAAATTTTGTGTCCCATAGTCATCAATGGATTGACAAAGATTGGTAAACAATCGAGTTAAATAATCCAATATCTCGGTGATATCGGTATATGTATTGGAAAGGTGCTCATCAAATTTAATCGAGGTAATCAGGTTCAATATTAATGGGTAAGTACGGTTGGTTTCACCCGAAAAACAGATTAGGCAATCTTTTCTGGGCAACTCAAACAATTTCACACCCGAATTCCAGCGTTCACCACCGGTAAGACAGCTATCCGTGGCAAATACCAGTTCCTGTTCGTTATTCTCTTCTCGCAGCCATGCAACACACAAAGTCATTTCGACACCCCATTATCTGTTAAGTGTGGGACTCTAATCTTGCCCGTCACCACCTCGGAAATGAGCGCGGTACGGTACTCTTTTTGGAGTTCGATGATGCGTTGGGTTTTAGTGATTTTGGCGTCAATCTTCGCTGTCTTACGATCAATAAAGTTGGCGATGGCGGTTTGTTCGTCCAGTGTAGGATTGAGAATTAAAGCAGAGTCAAACTTATCAACGCCAAGACCATAGCGAGTAACACCATTTGCCGATACTTCGAAATATGAATTCAAATAGTTCGTTTGAAAATACCGGAAAAGGTAACTTCCGATGATTTTTTTTGGCTTGATATGGGTTAGATGATAGCCACAGACAACTCCATCGAAGTCCTCAACAACTAATGCTGGATTTGCAATATCGTCGGATGATTCAGAGTCTTTTGTTGCAAGAATATCGCCTTTTTGCAATAGAAATTTTTCTATCTGATCTTGGGTTGCGGTCGCACTCATAAATGTTAGTTCACGGTTTATAAATTCATTTTTATACACATCTACATAATTGCACAGTGAAACTTGCTCTTCTTCGTCTTTGCTTTTTTTGTCAATATTGCTTGGACGAGCAACCGCCACATACTTCAGCTTTTTAACCTCCCACTCCGCCGGTATCTCTCCGACCCACTCAACCCCGCTGTCTTTGAGTTCCGCGTTGGGGTCGAGGCCTTTGGTAACGGCGTGGTTGATAATGGCTGTTTTTTCTTCCTCGTACAGTTCCAGTAATCGCTCTTTTTGGGCGATCAGCGCATCAATCTCTGCTGTCTTGCGGTCAAGAAAGTTGGCGATGGTGGTTTGTTCGTCCAGTGTAGGATTGAGAATTAAAGCAGAGTCAAACTTATCAACGCTAAGACCATAGCGAGTAACACCATTTGCCGATACTTCGAAATACGAATTTAAATAGTTCGTTTGAAAATACCGGAAAAGGTAACTTCCGATGATTTTATTTGGCTTGATATGGGTTAGATGATAGCCACAGACAACTCCATCGAAGTCCTCAACAACTAATGCTGGATTTGCAATATCGTCGGATGATTCAGAGTCTTTTGTTGCAAGAATATCGCCTTTTTGCAATAGAAATTTTTCTATCTGATCTTGGGCTGCGGTCGCCCTCATAAATGTTAGTTCACGGTTTATAAATTCATTTTTATACACATCTATATAATTGCACAGTGAAACTGGCTCTTCTTTGTCTTTGCTCTTTTTGTCAATATTGCTTGGACGAGCAACTGCCACATACTTCAGCTTCTTAACCTCCCACTCCGCAGGAATTTCGCCCAGCCACTCTACCCCACTGTCTTTATACACTTCGTAGCATTCCATTACGGCAGCACCTTCTTTTCCAGTTCCAGGCTGCTTTCTTCCAGTGCCAGGATATCGGCCTTGATATCGGCCAGAGAGCGCAGCGGTTTAAACTCGTAAAAGTATTTGGTGAAGTTAATCTCGTAGCCCGTTTTGGTCTTGTTCTCGTCAATCCAGGCATCAGGTAGGTGAGGTTTGACCTCGCGTTGGAAATATTCATCAATGCTTTGCGGGATCAATTTGCCGTCTGCGTCGTCCGGGTCTTTTTGCAAAAACGGAATGTTCTCGTAGTCCCGCAGCCCGGCATCCGCTTTGGGTGAGCCGTCACGCCCGGGGACGATAGCACCGTTTTCATCTTTTTGAGGCCGCTCAACCACCACGCGCCAGTAGCCAAAAAATTTATTCGGCAGGATTTTTACAAATTCGTTTTCTGCGAAATCTCCATAGAGATTGGTGATATAGCCAATGCCTTTTGCTTCACCGTTTTCCGCTACCTGTTTGCGTTTGTTGCCCAGTGAACGCGGCATTTTCTCCCAGAAGCGGTTGGAACTGAGGACGCCGCATTGCACCAGTTCTTCATCCTTGGTACCTGTAGCATTGATCAGTTGTACCTTGCCTTTGCGCTCGGTGCTTTTGTTGTTGTTCAGTATCCAGACATATGTGGAAATGCCGGTGTTGTAAAACAGTTGATCCGGCAGGGCAATTATCGCCTCCAACCAGTCGTTTCCGATAATCCATTGGCGGATGTTGCTCTCGCCGCTGCCTGCCTGGCCGGTAAACAGTGGAGAACCGTTAAAAACAATCCCGATACGACTGCCGCCGGAATCTTCCGGATTGCGTGGAGGGGATTTCATTTTGCTGATCATGTGCTGCAAGAACAGTAACGAGCCGTCGTTAATACGCGGCAACCCTGCGCCAAAACGTCCGGCATATCCTTGGTTGTTGTGTTCGTCGGTAATGATTTTTTTTGCCTTTTTCCAGTCCACGCCATAAGGTGGATTGGAAAGCATGTAATCAAACCGTTCGTCCCGCAGACCATCTATCGTAAATGTATTACCGAACTTGATATTGGCCGTGTTTTGCCCTTTGATCAGCATGTTGGATTTGCAGATCGCGTAGGATTCCGGATTGATCTCCTGCCCGAATACCTCCAGTCTTGCATCAGGGTTGAACTCCTTGAGGTGCTGTTCGCCGATGGTGAGCATACCGCCGGTGCCGCAGGCCGGGTCATAAAGAGTCTTGACAATACCGGCCTGTGTCAGTGATTGGTTATCGGCATTGAACAACACGTTCACCATCAGTTTGATAACTTCGCGGGGGGTGAAGTGCTCCCCGGCTGTCTCATTGGACTGCTCCGCAAAGCGTCGGATCAAGTCTTCAAACACATAGCCCATTTGCATGGAATCCATGGTGGCCAGATCAATCTCGGCAAACTTCTTCACCACCTGGAACAGAATATCGGCCTTGGGATCATCCATACGTTCGATCTGATCATCAAAGTTGAAATACTCGACAATCTCCCGGGCCGAAGCCGAATAGCCATTGATGTGGTTACGCAGGTTGGCCGCAACATGGTTGGGGTCGGCCACGATCTTTGCAAAATCAAACTGGCTGCGGTTGTGGAAGTTGGTCCCGGCAATTTTATTCAAGGTGAGGTCTTTGACACTGTCAGAGAGCTTTTCTACTTTGGGCAGATAGTCAAGCACCTTCTGTTTATTTGGAGCCAACACACAATCCAGTCGGCGTAATACCGTCATTGGCAGAATGACCTTGCCATAATCAGACTGCTTGTAATCACCACGCAACAGGTCAGCCACGTCCCAGATAAGGTTGGCTTTATCCTTGAAGTTTGTCATTTTCTCACCGGTTTGAAATTGTTCTGCGCATGGGATCCTTCATGATTGTACATCTCCTACCATTGTGCAATCCTGGCACAATACCACATGTGACGACTTTGACTAGCCTTATGAGGGGCCTGATATTGCGTGCCACATATTGTCCCCGACAAAAACTGCACTTTGTCGCCAGAGGATAACAAGGGCGTGATAAGGGTCAATCCGATACTTCCCAATGGCCTCCTCTGGCTGAACCGTCGGTCTCAGACGCCTTTGTATTTTGAGTCTATTGATCTTCAATTACAGCTAAAACAAGTTGGACGAAATGACACATTTCCAGACCAGAAAATAAGGAAATGTGTCATGGTATACACTCCACGGAATCAACAATACATCGGAGATGTAAATGACTTCACAAAGCAAGACCAAAAGACGCAAATGGCCATGGATCATCACTGCTGTGTTCGTATTTTTTTATTTGGTAGGATGCAATGAAAGAGAGAACGTCGAACCTGTTACCAGCCAAGCCCCACTTGGACAAAAAGAGCTAGTCGCAGAAGAGCTTGAAGAGTCCGAAGTTGTAGAGGAAATTCCAGAAGAGCCGGATGCACCGGTAGTCGAATGGATTGCTCATGGATTCACGGTTTTCAAAGATGAAGACATTAGTTTCAGCACTCGCACTCGCCGGCGCGTGACCGTCGTGGCACCCACCGCCTTAACCCCCGAGGACCGGATAGCGACACTTGTCGAGGCAGCCTTGCAATTATGGCAGAAGCACCATTCACAGTATATTGCGTTGTTCCTGTTACCTTTCGAGTCGGGGCCAACAATTGCTAGAATTGACTATGCTCCAGACAAATGTGGAATCAGCGGAGAAGACTGTTCAAACAAGGTTTGGACCGACGCACACGCCTCAGATGCATTATTCACACCAGAACAAGAGCAGATATATCTCGCATGGGAAGACAACAGGGACTCCTTTAAGGAGATAGATGATGATTTCGGATTCGAGGTCGTCAATGAAGGCCGCTTAAAGGCGTTTCTTGCAAAGCGCTTTAATTCCACCCCTGAGGATATTTCCAAGGCTTATCTTGATGTAACCGTGTCGTCCGTCATACAACAAGAAATGACGATACCGAATGACTTGGAGCTAAAAGGGCAACTGAGCAAACAGGAGCAAAAGGAAGGCGAGGCCGTCGCCTGCCGGTCAAATCTGCAATGTTGGGGCGATGAAAATAGTACGGCTGCCTCGGTCTATTGTCCAGACCATATCGAACGGCTTGCGAAATACGATTACGAATGGACCGACGGTTGGCTGGGTGCGAAATTTAGCCGGTTCTCTTGGAAAGACCGCCAGAATGGCATGGTAACTTATGTTGGCGATCAGATCAAGTTTCAGAACGCCTACGGTTCATGGATTCACCACACCTATTATTGCGATTGGGATCCGAGCAAGAAAAAGGTACTTGAAGTTCGCGCCGTCGCTGGTCGACTATAAACGGCGGAAGAGAAAAGTACAGAAACTTATCTCTGTTGTCATCTATATGAGCAGCGAGGATGCACCCACGGGGAAGGTCATACAGGCATCTGGAGGCAATTTTTCATTGATGGTCATGTATTCTAATCAGGGTGCTCAACTTGGTGTAGATGCCAGTTATGAGAGTTTAGTAGACAACCTGGACATCATAACCGATATGTCCAACATTGAGGACAGGGTTGTCCGGCGTCAGAGGATGCGAGCCCAGACTCGGGAAAGACAGGGTTAGATTCCACAAACAGGAGGAGGAGATGCGATATCTGTTACTGGCACTGTCTTATCTCCTTGTAGCAGTAGCCGGGGTATTTGTGTTGGTGACAACTTGGACCCTTCGATCAATGAAAAAGCAATAGGGGAGTTGTTCTTCCAATGGTTCTCTATTGCTCAATCCACATTTGATTAAGGTGCCCATACATTGTGTAGACTATGTTCTTTTGCATGAACTAGCTCATTTAAAAAAACACAATCACAGCAAGCGTTTCTACTGTTTACTCGATCAACACCGTCATGACGTTCGTTACTGTGTCCTCTCTATCGATTGGCGGCCACAGATGATAATGTTGGCCGTTTGCGAAGACGGGCTAACCAAGGCTCTTTCTCTGGCATCCATACCAGGACAAAGTGGTTGTAAGTGTTGCAAGCCGATTGAACTCTAAGCGTTTGCGCTTCACCGCGTAGATCCAGTAATGACCATTCACAATTAATCTGCCCGTAAGGATGTAGCCCAGCCAAGAACGGATACGTGTTGGTGGCAAGTGACGGAGGGAACACGCCATCTCCAAAGTGCTCGGTCCAGGTCTGGCTCGTAGGACACTCTAACCGTTTATACATTGGCCATTGTCCAGTCGATGGTTCAAGCTCTAACAAAAAGCCGCATACGCAGCGGTCCGATTCTTCCAGCCAGTGACGAAAGGTTGCACGCCGAGAGGCACCGAACGTATCCGCGAGGTCAAAAGGTGAACTGATGTCGGTGGGGTGGTCTCGAGCTATGTTGGCGAGCAATCCAGCCTGGAAGAAAAGGTCTGCAGCGCATTGATTGGCTTCTTGCTCGAATAGCTGTTCAATGCGGGGCGATAGGGTTTGCTTCGTCTCGGCTGTGACACTTAGCTCATTCTGCCAGGGGAGAATGTCGTGACCGACCTCGTGAAGTTTGACATATTTTTGGTGTGCGTCGTTGCCTGAATCTTCGACATAGATGATGCGCTCGCGGCGATCAATCACACCCTTGATTTTACGTTTAGCCGAACGCAGTTGTTCGGCCAGCCAGCGTGGCATTTGAGCGATGATGGAGTCGGTAATCTCGTAGCTGGGATCTTCTACAAGATCCGCTGCTGCAACCAGCTCCTCGACGGGTGTTGGCAAGTGACCAGACACACTCGCGACTTCGATCAGACGCTTCGCCTGGATTCGGATATCGTATCGACTTTCTAACTCCGCCATCGCTCCATTCTCGCTACTCGTTTTGCTTTCTCTGTTCGCGAAGGAGCGCCATGTACGCAGCGATTGCACGTCGTTCGTCTTCCGTCAGGTCCTTGCTGTTCAAGGCGTAGTCTAGACCTGGCGCGATTTCAGTTGGTGTCGATTCCGGCAGAACGTAACCAGCAAGTTGCATGAGCACCGCATAGGGCACATCAAGCACACCGGCTTCCCGGTGCAAGACATTGGGCGACGGCTGCGAAACCAGGTCGGACTCGAGCTTTCTTTGGTAGGCCGGTGAGATCTTCGCTTTGTCAGCTACCTTGGCGAGTGACAGCCCTTTGGCGGTCCTGGCCTGTTCGATACAAGCACCCAGCGTCTGCGGCTCTTTGGTGGGTTGTGTCATATCAATCTCCTACTATTGTATGAATCATACACTATAGTGTTGACAAGCGTCTATACGCACTATAGTATGCATAACTTACTATAGTAATTTAGGAAATAGAAACGATGTCAAATAACGACTGTAATAGCGCTGAAGAGCGCATAAACTTCACCATTGACGGCCGACCGTTCAGTGTCTTTGACCCACGTCAGGCTCCTGGCGATCTACTTCAACTGGCTGATTTGGACCCTTGTCGCTTTGATCTGGCGCGTCGGCGCAAGCGTGGCAAACCACAAAGGTTCGAAGACGCTGACCGCGTCAAGATCCGTGAAGGCGATCAGTTTGTATCGATTCGCCAAAGTGCAACGGTGGCCCATGACGGTTGAACTGACGGATTCTGCCCGAGCTTTCGTCGAAGGTCTTGAGCTCTGTGACTGTACGCCGCGGGTTGAGCACGGTGTCATAGTGTTCGAAGTTCAGGTGGTCACCGGTACTCATACCGGTGAGGCGGTGCAAACTGGTGTTGCTCAGGATGAATTGGGTGGCTGGCCAGTGGCGCCGCCGCACTGGATCCACTTTCCTCAATCTGTTTCGGTGGGTGCGACAAACTCAAAACAATCACCGCTTGCTGGATGGTTGATGCATTCACGTAACATTATTGGCTGGGGTAGTGCCAAAGAACCTGCGCAGGAATGGCTCGCTCATGTGCAGTCGGTATTGCAAGGAGCGGCCGAATGATCGATCGTCGACAATCAGTTGCTCTGACAGATGCTACCGAGGTTGTCCTGACGCAACATCTATGCCGAGATGATGGACAGGAAGACCTTTGTCTTGCCGTCTACCAACCTTCAACGGGTTCCAACCGGGACACCGCCTTGTTGTCGGAGGTGCTGTTACCTCAGCCCGGTGAGCATAGGGTGTATGGTGTCGTCACTTTCACCGGTGACTATGTCATGCGAGCCATTGAGGCTGCGATCGACGTCGGTGGTGGAGTTGCCATACTGCACTCACATCCCCATGGGCACGGCTGGCAAGCGCTGAGTGCCCCCGACTATGATGCGGAGAGCAGTTATTCACACCTGGTCCATCAGCTTACTGGTCTCCGGCTGCTTGGACTGACGTATGCGAGTCAATCTAAGAGCTGGTCTGCGCGGTTCTGGTCTGCAGATACTGCGACACCGATAGCCTGTGAATCGGTTCGTGTGGTCGGTAACACGCTGGACATCTCCTGGAACAATGATCAGATCCCCATACCGCCTGTCTCGTTAAAGTTATCACGGACACAGTCTTGTTGGGGCGCGAAGACGCAAGCTGATGTGGCCCGGCTCAGGGTGCTGATTGCTGGCGTAGGCACGATTGGCCTTGACGTTAGTTGGTGCCTTGCGGCAGCGGGTGTTGGACACATTGGTCTCTTGGACTTTGATCTGCTTGAATTAAAGAATCTTGATCGTCTGCGTGAAGCGTCACCCTGGGATGTCTGGCTCGTACGCTCCAAAGTAGAGCATGCCAAACGTGTGATACAACAGAGTGCGACCTGCGAGCATTTTGAGATAACTGCCATTGAGGGTAGCGTCTGTGAAAGTTCATCGCTTCCCTTTTTGCTGGATTACGATCTGATTGTCTGTGGCATCGATGACCACCCCTGGCCACGATCGATCCTATCGACGCTCGCATACTCTGATTTGATTCCTGTTCTGGATGGCGGTGTTGCGATTGATGTGTTCGACGACGGATCCATGCGATCTGCCTCCTGGCGAGCGCACACGCTACGCCCGGGTCGTCCGTGCATGGCGTGTAACAAACAAATTGAGCTGGGTGATATCACGATCGATCAGCAGGGTCTGCGGCGAGATGCTGATTACATCGAGGGATTACCCGAAGCATCGATCGCTGAGGGTCGTAACGTCGGCTCCGTTGCCGTCGGCGCAGTGGCGGGGTACTTGGCACAGTTCACGAGTTTACTGGCAAACCCCTCCGGCATTGGTGATCCCGGTCCCGTTCAGTTTTCACTCTCGACACACTGGCTTGAACATCTGGAATGTGAGTCGAGACCAGAGTGTCCGATCGAAGCGCAAGAGGCGGTAGGTGACAAGCGACTGGTGATGGTTGGCGATGACCACCATGCCCGAGAAGTTATTGGGAATGTCAAGATGCGACAAAGACCATTGCATATTCGCTTACTTCGATTTCTCGACGCACAATTCGATCGATTACGTAGTTTTTTAGATCGGTGGGTTGAAGATCGGATTGACGAAAAACGTTGTTAATTGCCACACCCGCCGGTGCAATTTCAACAGCTCTGGTTTAGATGAGTTTTGTTCGTCCTGGTATTTCAGTGTTGAAAGAGACACTGCGTATTCCCATATCTGCCGGGAGCTTGGTCCAGAGGCAGGCAAGGATGAACATAAACGAGAATAGGGCGATAACGAGTATGTTTTCCAGGTAGAAAGGAAACCGGAAAATGCTTACGGGTTTCCAGTGCTCGACAGACTTCGCTTTGCGGTTCCAGTGTCCCATTGGCTACTCAGTGGTTATGGCGATTTCTATTTTTTCGTCTGCCCGAATCTCCACCACCAGCGGCTCCGTAGCTCCGGGACTCGACTTTGTATAGTGCTCGGGACCATCCATTGAATACTTGCCCTTGGTCATGTCCGTGAGATTTTTGGAAAGGATATGAACTTCGATGCGATGCAGTCCGGGAACAGGACCGTTGGCAGCATCAATGTTGAACTTTCCTGAAGAAAAAACCCATGTGCTTGGGGCGTTTGGGTCTTCGGGTATGAAGGTGATTCCACCCCAGGTTAAGGGCTTACCATCAACGGTGACGACACCACTTACTGCAATACGTTTCTTATTGGTGAGAAACCCGGAGGTTTTAAGCCAGTTTTCAAGCAGATTTGACCATTGACCCATGGAGGGATCACCTGGCGCAAGGCCGGCGCCATGTTTACCGCTTGCGAACACGTGCATCTCTGCAGGAACTCCGTTGTCCAGTAACGCCTCATAGAAAGGCAGGTTACTTTTGATGCGTGGCGCCAAGTCTTCATGGGTTGCTACCAAAAATGCAGGTGGTGATTCCGGCGTGACAAGTTTTGCAAGTCCTTCATCGATCACCGGATATATGGGTACCGTGAAGTCGGGTCGACTGCTCACACGGTCAATAGGATCTGTGGCATCGGGATTGCCTGCGTCGTACCTGATCGCCGCTCCTGTTGCCAAGTGTCCGCCAGCAGAGAAGCCCAGTATACCGATGCGGCCGGGATCAATATCGAATGTGCTGGCGTTGTGCCGGGCGTAGCGAATGGCGCGCTGCGCGTCGAGCAGAGCGACGGTGGGTTCATAGTTTGGTCGTAGCCGGTAGCGCAACACAAAAGCTGCTACACCGATGGAATTTAGCCATCGCGCGACATGGAGACCCTCGTTGTCTGAAGCGAGCTTTGAGAAACCTCCACCAGGATAAATAATGATCGCTGCCCCCGTTGCCTTGTCTTCCGTAGGCAGATGGATAGTCAGCCTCGGTCGGTCAATTTCCTCTGTTCCTTTGGCCTGGGGTGCTTCCTCTGGCCACAGCAATACGGAGGAATCGTGAAGCTTTTCATTTCCCATAACAGTCATAGATGTCAGCATCAAACAGAGAATATACAAGATTCTCATCATCATACTCCCACTGGCCATAGCAACCGCGTTGCACGTTTCCGCAGTATTGCCCAGCCTCTCAAACATAGCGAGCGCTGAACCTGAAAACTGTGCTCCTGTCAATGGACCCATGGCATAATCTGTGGTCCAAGCCACTCGCGGTCTATCTTTACATGGATGAGTTGGAACAACGTATTGCAGATAAAGAAACCTGGACCTTCAGGGAATGTGTAGGTTTGGCCGCCGAATTCAATGTGAAGACGCGCATGGTGATCCTCATGGTGCACCAGCTTGGAAAAACCTACATCGATAGTGACAGGGACGCCTCATCCAACAAATGATCCAGCTGAACGGCCGGCCGGTTGACAACAACGCTGGCTGAACATCGACGTCTTTGATTGTAGATTCGCTGGCCCTCAGTATCTACCTGGCAGTCAAGTGAAAAAAACAAAAAAAACAGGATTCCAGGTGAGGGAAACAAAATATCGCTCGTCTAGGCTGAATGAGGGTGGCCATCAGGCTGTAGGTGCGTTCTAAAGAAACCAGTTTCAGTTGTCGATCTCCTGGTATGACCATGGATGGAAAATTATGGCTGGTCATTAATTCTGAGTTATGACAGGGGAGAGATCCACTATGTTAAAACCAAGAGTCAAGAATGTAACACAGCATCTGGCGACTGGCTTTGCCGCCGTGCTGTTAGGCAGTACAGTATCAATTGGCACAGCGATTGCTGAGTCAGAGGAAGAATCGGAAGTCATGGAAGAAATTGTTGTCACGGGTATCCGCGGCAGCATGCAACAGTCATTGGAACGAAAGCGAAATGCCGATCACTTTGTCGACGCGATCACCGCGGAAGACATCGGCGCATTTCCCGATCAGAACCTGGCCGAATCCCTGCAACGGATCAGCGGCGTCGCCATCGACCGCAAGTCAGGCGAGGGCGCGTTTGTCAGCGTTCGCGGACTCGGTCCGCAATTCGTGCAGACCACGGTTCATGGGCGTGTTTCGGCGTCCAACATCGCCCCGGGAGACTTCGACGGCATGGGTTCGAATAATACCAAGTCGCGCGCAGTCGGCTTTCACGCATTCCAGTCCGGGCTGGTGCAGGCCGTGGAGGTCCATAAGTCGCCACGGGCGGATCACGTCGAGGGCGGACTTGGCGGTTTCGTCGACATCCAGCCGCGCAGACCCCTTGAACTGGGCAAGCGGCACGCCGCCTTCTCTGTCGACGCCACGCGAAATGAGCTGGCGGACGACACGGCGCCCGGCGTATTCGCCATGTTCAGCGACGTGTTATCCGATAACCTCGGTTTCATGGTCTCAGCACAGTGGGACAATCGAGTCTTTCGGACAGACAACATGCAGGGATGGTCGCATGTTTTCAGAACAGTCAACGTCGACGGCGTGGAAATAGGTAGCGGTTATTACCCGCAGCAGCTCAATGCTGAATTGCATACCACAGACCGTGATCGCCTGAATGTCTCTTCTTCCCTGCAATGGCAACCGTCGGATAAAGTCGATCTGACATTCGATCTGCTGTACACCAACAACAAGACGAATGAGGCTGATTACTGGCAGGACTACCGCGTCCGCCAGGGGAATACAAGGATCACCGAAGCAGAGTTCATAGAAGATAACGGTTCGACCATATTCACTAAGATTTCTACCACGGCGGGTTTATTCATTTCGAACCAGAGAGAGGAGGTCGAAGCGGAAAACCTGAATCTCGGTGTCAATCTGAAGTTCCAGGCTACTGATAACCTTTCCGTCAACTTCGATGTGTCGGTCTCTGATACGGAAGCGCCCATTTTCCTTTCGGGTGCTCTGATGCGAAACACCCGCACGCAGATGACCTGGCAGAAGTACGGTTCGGGCAGATTACCGTCGATAACCTCGACTGACCCAATAACTGACCCCGATTTTTTCACCGTCGTTTGGTCGTCGAAAGCAGGCCATTTAGTCGATGACCGGAATTCTCAATTCAGAGTGGATGTCACTTACGAGCATGACGGGGACTGGCTGGATACGATCCAGGTTGGCGCCAGAACGTACCGACAGGATCGCCGTGACAGGTCTCGATATCTGGGCACCACCACTTGGCGGGGGCAACCGATAACAGAACACGGCGGTGGCGTTGCACACCCGGCAGAGGGAGACTTCCTCTCCGGACTCGGGATGGATTTCCCGACGGGCCTTGTTGCCCCAAACCTTGACTTTCTGGCGAATGCCCTTGAAAACGTCCCGGCGTCGCAACTTATGGCTTGGCAGGGGCATACGGAGGAGTCCCAAGCCAACTTCCCGGACTTTAGCCTGCCTTTTAACGAAGACCTCAATCACAACGACGATGGCAACGCGATTTATGCCATGGTGACCTTTGCTGGTGAACTCGGTAATACGCCGTATACTGGTAACTTCGGCGTGCGCTATGTGGACAACAGCACCGGGTCAAAGGGAGAAATCTCGGAACCCATCGATATCGATTATAGCGACCCAACGGCGCCTAACATCATTACTAGCCCACCTACTTTTACCGAAGTCACACATGATTACACGGAGACATTGCCCTCCCTGAATCTACGATTCGATCCCACAGACGACATCGTCGTGCGGGTTGCGGCAGCAAAAGTGCTGACTCGCCCAAGGTTTCTTGACCTGAGTCCGCGACAAACCGTTCAAGCGAGGAACCGTACCACGCGTGGCGGCAACGGCACGCTGGACCCGACCACCGCAGTGCAGTTCGACCTGGCGGTGGAATGGTATTTTGACGACTACTCGATTGCCTCGGTTGGTCTTTTTACCAAGGATATCGAAGCGTTCGTTCAGCAGGAACAAACCCCAACCCCATGGCCCGGTATCATCGATCCTGAGACCAACCAACCCCTCGTGTTAATTGCCTTCAGACCGCTTAACACCGGGAAGTCGGACCTGGTCGGTATTGAACTGGCGTTTCAGCGCACGTTTGCGGACCTGCTGCCGGCACCGTGGGATGGTCTCGGCATAATCACCAACTATACGTACATCGATTCCGGATCGGACTTCTTAAACGAGCTAACGGGTGCGGCCTACGGTATTCCGGGATTGTCCGAAAACACGATCAACTTCACGTTGTTCTACGAGAAGGGTCCGTGGATTGGTCGCATATCCTACAACTACCGGGATGATTTCAATGATTCCATTGCCGATGGCCAGGGACATCCCAAGTTTGTCGACTCGTATGATCAATGGGATGCGTCCTTCGGCTATGCAGTGAACGACAACATCTCGATTATGCTGGAAGGCATCAACCTGACCGACGAGAACGTGTATTACTACAACCTGCTGGGAACCAGCACGATGGAGCACATCGTGCAGGCGACCCACGCCGGCCGTCGATTCCAGGCGGGTGTACGCTGGAGACTGTAGTGTGCAGCTAGACCGATGGCAGCCCCTGGTGATTCGCATCTCTCCCCCATAACCGCGACATCACCAGGGGGCCACATAAGGCTAGTGTCCACCCTGTTGTTGCTGTCATCGGTTTGTCTTGCCGAGAAACCTCAGTACCAGCACGGGATTTCGCTCTTGCACGACCTGAAATATGGCGCAGATTTCACGCATTTCGCGTATTCGAATCCGTCCGCACCCAAGGGCGGTAGCCTGACACTGTCAACGACGCACCCAATCCGAAACTTCTCTGGAGCCTGGGGTATGGGCGCTGGCTCTGCCCCAGGTCTGCACAGAACCAATGACAGGCTGTTCGTGAGGTCGGCGGATGAATTGTCAGCGGTGTATGGTCTGCTTGCGGACGGAATCGCGCTCTCGGCGGATCGAAAGTCGCTGTTCATCAGATTGAACCCGGCGGCGCGCTGGCACGACGGTGCTCCGATTACCACCCGTGACGTGCGTTTTTCCTACGATACTCTGGGGTCGTTTTCCCCGATCAGCAAGCCTTATCTGGATTCCTGGATCGAGTCATTCGAGGTGATAAACGACAGAGAACTGGTGATCCGACTTCGTGACGTGTTCACCCAATCCAACCTGTTGGCAATGACCACGTTTCCGGTTAAACCGGCACATTACTATGCGGGCGGCGGCGACCCCTATGAAGTCTCGCTCGAGGTACCACTTGGTAACGGGCCTTATCGGATTACCGGTTACAGTCGAGACCATGTCCAGTACGAGCGTGTTAAGGACTATTGGGCTCGTGATCTGCCGGTAAACCGTGGCCGTCACAACTTCGACAGGATCCGTTACGACGTGTACCGGGACGCCACGGTGGCACGGGAAGCGTTCCGCAAGGGCTTATTCGACCTTTACCTGGAAAGAGATATTCGCTACTGGCATGCCGCAAACGACATTCCCGCGCTGCAGTCAGGTCATCTCTTGAAGGATACGCGTCAGGTTGCCAGAATCATTGGGCAGCAGTGGTCGTTGGTATTCAATTCCGAACGCGAGATGTTGCGGGACCCCCGGGTGAGGGAAGCGTTGACCCTGGCTTACGACTTCGAGTGGCAGAATCGTGTGCTTCAGCATGATTCCCAGCGCCGGGCATTGAGCTACTTTGCAGGCTCGAGCCTTGCGGCGACGGGATTACCCAGCGAGGAGGTGGTAGCGCTGCTGGCGCCGTTTCGCGACCAGATCCCTGAACGCATTTTCACTGAACCCTATGCATTGCCCGTTTCGACCGGGCACGGTCTGAACCGGGCTGTGCTGGACCGGGCACGTCAGCTGTTAGCAGACGCGGGCTGGGTGATCAATGATGGTCGCCTGCAGGATAAGCAGGGTAAGCCTTTTACACTGGAGATCGCAACGCAGCATACCTGGGCGAGACGGCAGCTCCTTCCCTATATACAATCACTTGGTGTTCTGGGCATTGACGCGCGTTTGCGGCTGCTCGAAAACGTCCAGGCGTTCAGGGTGAGGCAACAACGCCAATTCGACATGTTCCTGAATGACATCTCCCTGGTCAACCCACCGATGGCGTCATTGCACTACTATTTCAGTTCTGAATTTGCCGAGCCGGGAGCAGGCGCCAATCTTGGGGGTATTCGTGATCCAGTGGTCGATTTCCTGATCATGCGTGCCCAGCGTACACCGGATATGGAAACCGCATTAATTGCCTGCCGGGCCCTGGACCGTGTCCTGCTATGGGGGTTCTATCATATTCCCCTCAACATGCCGGAGGAAGAACGTTTCCTGTATTGGGACAAGTTCGGCCGCCCCAATGACTCTGCCGCCATATACGAATACCTGACTGATGGCCTGGCCCGCGTCATCGACACCTGGTCGATCGATGATGTCCAGTAAAAAAGGGGTCAGGTCCATTTTTCTTCATTTTCCTTAAGATAATGGACCTGACCCCTTTTCCCCTATTGATTTCATTCCTCTTTTCTTGGTGAATCACAACGAAATCCGGGGCGACCTGGGCCGCCCCGGATAGATTGCTCGTTCCGCCTAAACGGCGGAACCTAAGCCGGCCCTAAAACCGAGCGCGAATGCCCGCCTGCAGGCGTCGTCCGCTGTTGCTGATGCGGGAGAGGTGCTTTTTCGACGAGGTTTGGCCGATGATGTTGTAGTAGTCGACGTTCTCGTCCGTGAGGTTGATGCCCTCAACCAGAAACGAGATGTCCTCGGTAATGTTGAAGCTGAACCCGGCATCGAGTTGCCAGTAATCGTTCGTGTACTCCGGGTGGAGGGCCGGCACTGCCGTCAGGAAGCCTTCGCGTCTGTTCCATGCGAGCCGCGTGCTGATCCTGTCCTTCTCGTAGAAGAGCACCATGTTGGTGGTGTTCTCGGACAGGCCCGGCACGGTGAACGTGGCGGTCCTCAGCGTGTTGCTTAAGTCAGCGTCGGTAGTGACCCAGGTGTGGTTGAACTGTAACCCCAAACCGTCGAACGGCGCGGGCAGGTTCGTGAAGAGGTACTGTGCTGCGACCTCGAATCCCCCAATGAACACATCGTCGCTGTTAGCCGGTCCCTGGAACAACACCGTAACGTTCGAGCCGTCCTCACAACACACCGTCCCACCGGTGGTCGGGTCGATCCAGTCCCTCAGCTCCGAAACATTGATGATGAACCCATCCACTTCCTTGCCGAAGGCATGCACGGCGAAGATCGCATCGTCCATCGGGTACCACTCGAGCCCGATGTCTATCTGCTCGGCGATGTACGGTTTGAGCTTCGGGTCGCCCTCTTCGACAACCATCGGATTATTGTCCTTCTCGCCGCCGGGATTCAGCTGCGTGAACGAAGGCTGCGTCATCGTTTTGCCCCAGGAGAAACGACCGACAAGGTCGTCGGTTATATCGAACTTCAGATTCAGCGACGGCAAGAGCTCGGCGAGCCGGTTGCCGTGCTCCTGAAACTCGGAGGGCCCGAGGTCGAACTCCCATATACCCACCGTATCATTTAAGAAGATCCGGTCAACGGGCTGCACGTTGCCGCTCGAGGCGCGTTCGATCGAGATCCAGCGGACGCCGACGTTGCCGGACCAGGGTATGTCCCCGATGCTGCCGGCTATATCGAGCATGGAGTAGACGGACAGGGTTTCCTCCCAGAAGTCGAAGTCCTCATCGTGCGAGCGTGACGCCCTTGCCGCGACCGAAGGCGGATGCTCGTCCGCACGGCCGATGAGATATGTATCCCTGACCGAGTCGGCAATCGGCATCAAGAAGCTGGTTGGAAACTGGCTGCCGCTAATGCCGGTGAGGAGGTCGTCGACAGGTACGACGGTGTAATCGATATCGACCATGCCCAGGCCCTCGCTGCCGATAGGGCCAAAGTGGCCGCGGCGGGGACCGACCACCCACTCACAACAGCGGCGCCAGTCACGCTCTCGGTCACGGAAGCTGATACCGGCATTGATCGCCAGACCATCGTCCAAGTGATACGTGGCGTCGAAGCGGTACGCGGTCTCATTGTCTCCTGATATGTTCAGTGCGTCCGCAAAAACGGCAAAATGGTAGAGCGTCGGGTCTAAGAGGTCGGTTTCGAGGGTGATTGAAGGCAGGTACCTGTCACGGGCATCGTAGACACCGGGCACGCCCGTTTGGAAGTAGTAAGTGTCAGGTCTAACCTGCTCCCTGTCCCCAATGGAGTGAGACACATCGAACGAGAGGGTCCACTTTTCCGATGGCGTGAACTGCGCGTTCACGGCGAACGTCTGGTTTTCGACCGTATCCGTCCGGGGCCGCAAGAAGCTCCACACCTGCGAGTTCTCCGTGCGGAGATACGTCACCATGTTGTTCTGGTCCGTCTGCACGATCGAGGCGGCGTTGGCGACCCCAATAAAGTACATCCACATCGAGTGGTAGTCTTGGTAGTCGCGATCCAGATCCGAGTGGCTAACGTCGACGGTGATGTCCCATTGCTCGTTCGGGCGCCACTGCAGCGCGGCACTCAGGTTGAGCCGTTTGTTGTCCTCGATGAGCGTACCCTGGACGAGGCTACCGGGCGCGTACGCGCACGCCGCGTTTATGCCTTCGATCAACGTGCAGGTCGGCAACGGAGCGCCGTTCAAATCGACGGCGTTGTTGAACACCCTCGGCTGATAGCCCCCGATTCTGATCCAGTCCTCGCGCAATACGCGTTCGTCGCCCGCGACGCTGACGAGAAAGCCGAGCTCGTCGTTCCACGAGTCGCTGTAGACCGCCGCGAAATTATAGCCGTTGTCGTCGGCCAGCCCGTCGTCGGTGACGATCGCGTTGGCCGCGAGAATCCGTTCCCCGCCGTTGTCGAACGGCCGCCGGGTACGGATGTTGATGGTGCCACCCAAACCGGCCTCGAGCAGATTCGCCTTTGCCGACTTATGCACTTCGACCGCCTGTACGAGCTCGGCCTGCATGGACTCGAAGCGGAATACCCGAGTCTGGGTGCGCTGAGCGTTGGGGCAGGATCCGGCGCACGATTCGCTACCGCCCGACAGCGCCGAGCGGCCGTTGATCAGCACGCGCGTAAACTCCGGACCTAAGCCCCGGATCGAGATCATCGAGCCCTCGCCGCGCATCCGGTCGATGGCAACGCCGGTTATGCGTTGCATCGACTCGGCCAGGTTCTGGTCCGGAAACTTGCCGATGTCCTCGGCGACCAGGGCATCGATGATGCTGTCCGCGTTGCGCTTTCTGTCGATCGCCCGGCGCAAGCTGCCGCGGATACCGGTGACAACAATTTCTTCGATTACTTCATCATCTGCGGCTTCTGCTGCCTCGGCCGCGATGGCCGCCCCGCCGGAAGTGGCGAATATGGCTGCGGCGATGGCCGTGCCCATGCGTTTGAGCAGTGGTGCTTTTTTCCTTTTAGTCTCTGACATGTGATTGTTCCCCTGTCTAGATGCAACATTGCGTTGATCCGGAACGGGGTCGATGCGAACGCCGATCACGCCGCGTTCGATGGTGCCGACAAGCCCTGTTCCGGAAAACAGCCGGTGCAACCCATCTGCGACAGTGAATTCGCCAATCAGCGCATTCGCTTCAATGGCTGTCACCAGCTCAAAGGAGACCAGGAGAGGTATCGACGTCTTCTGCGCGAAGCGCATTAGCGCGTCTTTCGCGGTCATCTTCGGTATGTCGAAGACCACCGTAGGTTTCCGGTCACCGTCATATGGTAGTGACGCGTTGACCGTGCCCGCACCACCCGCGGTCGCGGCCCAGAGCCCCATCCACAGGCAGGCGATGATGAAACGGCTCCTCATCTCCAAACCCACGAACGGTAACAACGTGACAATGGTGTACTGATTGTCATCCGTCCGTTATAGACAAAGGCAATCGAGTACAGTGTTTCCACTACTCGAACATACAATAATATAATAAATCCCACAACAATCAGTGTCTGTACCACCTGTTCCCGAACTCAAGGCTGTCAGCCCGGCGGCGTTTTACGATAGAGGTGGATGCTGCCATCCGCCTCGGTTCTGGCCGCGATATCGACGTTGTCCTCTAGCGCCCGGATGAACTGCGGCGTGTCGCCAACCGGGAACCAGCCGAGGACCTTGAGCTCGCGTATATCATCGCTCAGCACAATTCGCCTGGCGCTGTATCGTGCGAATTCATGAACGACGGATTCCAGCGGCTCGCCGTCAAACGTAAGCCCGCCTGTCTGCCACGAGAGGCGCTTGTCGATCTCGGCTTTCTCAATGGGTTCGACCAGGATTCTGTCGACTTGGAACACCGCGTTGCGTCCCGCCTGCAGGATCGCATCGGTCTTCAGCACCGGGGCTGCCTGCGGATCAGTTTGCGCTTCCAGGACCACCAGCCTGACCTGCCCCTCGGTCACGATGACCTCGGTCGCTTCGCCGACAAGGACGCTAAAGGCGGTCCCCACGGCTTCGATCATGTGATTACCGGTGTAAACGCGGAACGGCCGTGCGTGATCTTTACTGACCACGAAATGGGCTTCACCCCTTTGCAGTTTGACCGCACGCTCGGTGCGTGAGTAGTCCGTGGCGATGCCGCTGTTGGTGTTGAGCTGCACGGTCGAGCCATCGGCAAGTGTGACCTGTTTGCTCTGACCGATCTCGGTGCTCACAGCGAGCCGCTCGGTCTGCGGCTGCAGGCGCAGGTCACCGAGAAACCCTAACGTCAACACGATCAGGCACGCCGCGGCCAGGCCGCCCCAGGTACGGGTGGGTTGGGTCTTCGCCCAGGCAGCAAGCACCCCGCCAAGGGTGAAGGGCTCGGCGTCGCCAGCACCTTCGCTCACGACATCGGCGTGCAGCCAGACCTGGGCGTGCGCGGTAAACTCGCGGCGGTGATCGTCGCTGGCATGCAGCCAGTGTTCGAAGACATAGGTGTCATCGCCCGACAACCTGCTGGCATTGAGCTTGACCACCCATGCGGCCGCCTCGTCTTTGATCTGCGCGAGTTTCGCGTCATCTATATCGTTCATCGTCGTCTTTCACCATCGTGGCGTTGTCTGTAGTTCTTAAGGTGTGAGACTTTCCCCCCCGTTGCCTCCTCCGTTACATCAAAACCTTTATTGGCCAGGTAGTCCGTACACCGCCGCAGCGCCTTCACCAAGTGCTTCTCGACCGTGCTGGTGGATATGTCCAGTTCGCTCGCAATCTCCTTGTAGGTCAGGCCGTCAAAGCGCTGCATCATGAACACCCGCCGGCATTGCGGCGGCAGCATGGCCACTGCGTCTCTGAAGGCACCGAGTTTGTCGCGGCTGTATTGCTGATCGCCGAGGTCACCGGACGCCTCCTGCCAGTCACCGGCAATCGAGTCGTCGACATCCCCCACATTCTCGATGAATACAATCCGCTGGCGCTTTTTCTTGTTGAGCGCGATATTCCTCGCCACCCGATACAGATACGCCTTGGGCGATTTGATCGCCACGCCCTTTTGCGTCTCGGACGTCAGCGCTTCCGTAATAGTCTGCTGCAGGGTATCTTCGATGTCCTCGCGCCGCACGAAGAACGTCGCGATATAGTGTGTAAGCGACGCTTTGCTGGCGACGAACGCGTCAGTCAGCGTTGTGCTGTTATGATCTGCCATGGCTCCAACCGAGACCCGCGTAGGTGAATTGTATACCTGTCCATAGTATTAGGCAATTGACGGTGACAATACCCCCAGTCTTGTCCAACGTGAAATGAGCTTGAATCAAGGGCGTATTTCCAACGTGAAATGAGCTAGAATCAAGGGCAAGGCACAGCAACGATAATGCCTTGGTGGAATGTAAAAACGGCCATGTTATCCGGAAACAGTTTGGTCATGTGCATATGCCACAACACTATGCCGACCAGGTGGATGTGTTTAACAAGTGTTATTTGAATGCCCATATCAACTATCACAGGCCTTGCTTATTCCCAGTCACCATCACTGATGCCAAAGGCAAAGAAAGGAAGACATATCCATACGATGCGATGATGACGCCCTATGAAAAATTCAAATCACTGCCCAACGCCAAGGATTAATTGAAGCCTGGGATCGACTTTGAAATACTCGATAAAGCTGCCTACGCAATGCGTGATAATGATTCGGCTGAGCTGTTACAGTAAGCCCGTTATAGACTTTTTTACAAAATTGAACAAGAGAGGATTGCCCTTAATCCAAGCTTACTGGATACCCCCGTTCAGAGCCATTTTAGTATTGGAATATACTCCGAATGTACCGGCTCACTATATATGGCACTGAGGTGTCAGGTGGCCTCCAACTGGACAAAGTACTTGTTGGGGTTCGATAAGCGAGGGACGAGCAGCGGCACACCGAGCTTCTCGCAAGCGCTCTCGAAGTCGGCCATAAACTCACTGCCACCATCCACCTAGGATAGGCATTATAAACCACGTTTTCTTGCCGGTTTCCAAGTATCTTTACCAGCGTCGCACTCCTCGTCACGACAAATTCCAGAAAATATCGGTCTAATCGAAGAGCCAGTCATCTGATCGAACATCGCGACGTGTTGAAGATATTGGGTGATACGTCCATCATAGACGATTTGATTCAGTCGCGGCGCCTGGTGAATTACGGCGAAACTTGGTGGTCCTGGTCGCCGGAAATGTTAATGACTCTTGCTGAAAGTGAGTCGCGCTGCCTTGTCCTCGTCGAACCACCAGCCGTCCGGGAACGGCGCTATATACATCTCCTCCGGCAGGTCGGGCCGGCCGAACTTGTCCCAATAAACGATGCGGGTGTCGCCACGGGCATCCAGCGGGAACTGGTAATAATTCCATAGCAGAACGCGATCAAGCGCCCGGCAGGCGCTCACAAACTGATCGAGATGTGTTGTTCTGAGCGCTGCCTCGACCAGGGCATCGACCGCTGGGTCGTTGAGGCTGGACGCATTGAGGCGGGTTGATGAGGAATGAAAAAAGGGCCGTAACTCCCAGGAGGGCGGTACCTGGATTCCGCCTCCGACCAGAGTAGCGTCGTAGTCAGCGTCGCGCATCCGATGGTAGTAACTGGTGCGATCGATCATGCGGATATCTGCCTGGATACCGAGTATCGACAGCGAGCTCACGTAGGGCAGGAAAATACGCTGGTCTGCCGGCCTAAAGGATAGAAACTCGATCACAAAGGGTTCGCCTTCAGGGTCGACCATTATGCCGTCTACGACCCGATAACCGGCTTTCGCAAGGAGTGCCCGCGCCCTCAACAAACCGTCACGATCGACGCCCACGCCATTGGTACTGGGAAAGGAAAAGGGGTGGGTGAATACCCTGGCGGGCAACCGCGCGCGATGCGGTTCGAGAAGCGCTGTTTCCGCTTCGTCCGGCAATCCCGAAGAAGCGAACATGGAGCCGGCAAAGAAGCTGTTGGCCCGGGTCACTTCGCCCCCGTGCAACGCCCGGATTTGCCACTCGAAGTCCAATGCATGGAACAGCGCCTTGCGTACGCGAAGATCGTCGAATGGTTGGCGCTGGGTATTCAGCGCCAGGCGAAACCGGGAGCCGCTCCGGTTACCGGACGCGAGCGTGCCCAGCACGAGCCAGCCGGCCTCGCGAGCGGGGACGTCGTAGGATGCCAGCCAGTGCCGCGAGTCGGTCTCGGTCCACACGTCAAGCACTCCCGCGCGCAGGGCTTCGCGGGCCACCGTCGCGTCCAGGTAACGTTCGTAGCGAATGGTATCGAAGTTGAATTTGCCACGATTCACCGGCAGATCCCTGGCCCAGTAATCCGGTACCCGCTCGTATATGAGGTAGCGACCCTGAGACACCCCTGTCAGCCGGTAGGGACCGCTCTGTAGCGGTGGCGCCGCTGTCGGTTCGCTTACATCCCGTTCAAGCCAGTAATGCGCGGGCAAGATGGGCAAGTAGCCGAGAAGGAAGAGTTGCTTGGCAACGTCCGAGTCGGCATGAATCTCGACAGTCAGTGAATCCAGGATGTTGACCTCAGTAACCCAGGAGATCGCCCCGGCCCACCCGTGCCCCAGGATGTCGGCGCGACGAAACGTCTCGAAGGAAAATTTGACGTCGGCTGCGGTAATCGGCCGGCCGTCATGCCAGCGAGCCTCCGGGCGCATTCGGAAGACGATTCGCCGGCGGTCGTGGCTTAAGGCGATCGACTCGGCGAGACTGCCGTAATAACCCGACGGTTCGTCACCTGCGCGCTCGATCAGGTGATCGTAGGACCGGAGGAATCCCGCCGGCCGGTACATCGGCGACACGGTATCCAAGGGCTTGAGCCAGGGCAGCACCAGCGTACCGCCCTTCGGGGCGTCCACATTGAGATAGTTGAAGTGCGGGAAGTCAGCGAGGTATTTCAGTTCGTAGTTGGGTATCTGCGAGACGCCGTAACGGAACTCGAGCGGCTGCGTATCGGCGATCGTGGGCGCCAAAGAGTAGATCAACAGAGTGAACAGAAACGGGAGGGTTGCTTCCGGCGCGCGGTTTTTCCAGGCGGTTACACTTCTACGCAGCATTCTCATACGGGCATATCTTACGCCAATCGGTGTCAGTGTTCCCTTACTGCGTCTTCGAGAATGGTCACCAACCCCCTGTCGCCGTCGACCGTGATCCTCTGTCCATGTTCAACGAGTCGTGTGCCATTGCCGGTCCCCAGTACCGCGGGGATCCCATACTCTCTGGCAACGATGGAACCGTGGGCAGTGATACTGCCTATGTCGGTCGCGCCCCGTCCGAGAAACGGCGCCGCCAGTCCGGGTGCGGGCTACCGTCGTGACCCGTCTGGTGAAGAAGTATCTCACTGCCTGAAGCCACTTTGACCGGCGCTTTCTGGCGACTTCCCGCTGTCGCGCGGTCAGGTCGAATCCTGGATTTCGCACCATGGCTTTCAGGTTGGTTATAAACGGCAGTGGCGCGTCGATCAGCGCTGGTTCCGCGAAGTCCAGATTGAATACCTGTTTGCCATAGGGCGACAGGTCCGGAAGATCTTCAGCGTTGGCAGAGGAGCGAATCGCAACCGCCGGCTGTCCGGGTAGTTCGTTATAGGCTACCGTAATCGCCGCCAGTTGCTCCGCCGACAGTTCATGTTCTGCAAACAGTTGTGCGATGGCGGCTGCAGGCTGCTCAAATCGGTTTGTCTTGCCGAGAAACCGCAGTACCAGCACGGGATTTCACTCCTGCACGACCTGAAATATCGCGCAGATTTCACGCATTTCGCGTATTCGAATCCGTCCGCACCCAAGGGCGGTAGCCTGACACTGTCAACGACGCACCCGATTCGAAACTTCTCTGGAGCCTGGGGTATGGGCGCGGGCTCTGCCCCAGGTCTGCACAGAACCAACGATAGGCTATTCGTGAGGTCGGCGGATGAATTGTCAGCGGTGTATGGTCTGCTTGCGGACGGAGTCGCGCTCTCGGCGGATCGAAAGTCGCTGTTCATCAGATTGAACCCGGCGGCGCGCTGGCACGACGGTGCTCCGATTACCACCCGTGACGTGCATTTTTCCTACGATGCTCTGGAGTCGTTCACTACTTCTGCGATCAGCAAGGCTTATCTGGATGCCTGGACCGTATCCTGCTATGGGGGTTCTATCATATTCCCCTCAACATGCCGGATAAGGAACGTTTCCTGTATTGGGACAAGTTCGGCCGCCCCAATGACTCTGCCGCCATATACGAATACCTGACTGATGGCCTGGCCCGCGTCATCGACACCTGGTCGATCGATGATGTCAAGGTCGGGTCACCCGTGGGCCTGCGCCAGTAGGTTCATTGGCACAGGTACTGCCCCATCGCGATAACTCTCGGCAGTCAATTTAGCCTGGCAATCTTTTCGGGGTCGATCCACCAGCTGTGTAGGATGCCAACGTTGCTGCCGATAAGATATTCATACTTGCCGACTGCTTCTCCCTGGGGCCTCGCGAATTTGTCCTAAAACACGAAACGTTCCTCATCGATACCGGATAGGGGGATGTGGTAAAACCCCCACAGTAACACCCGATCCAATGCACGACCGGCGATCATCGCGGACTCGATCGTTGGCATTCCCTCTGCCTTTTGGATGAGCACATCGACAATGGGATCGCGCAAACCCGCGATATTGCCCCCTAATTCCATGTTCACCGCCAGCAGATCTGACTGACCAACCAACGACACTATTCTGAATTCAAGAGCATCGAATACGCTCCGGTGGCCGTCGCGTTCGGCCGGAGTCTGAATTCGATGGACGAATCGCCCCATTTGTCATCAATCAACGCACGTTTAGATCTGTCGAAGGGGACGACAGGTAACCGGCTGGAATCAGGATACTTTTCTGAAACTGGAAAAAGGGTGGTTATTCGTCCTGTCCGCATTATTTGATCGGTGATTTTTCGGCTGTAGATGTTATGCTGGGGCATTCGATATATGTGTGCAATCGGGTGGGCTGCGTGACTGATGAAATGACCAACATCAAGGGCTACATCGAGCGCATCGAACAGCGGCCGGCGTTTCAGAAAGCGATATCAAGTTGAGAAAGCAGGCTAGTCGAACGCTGCGATAATTTCCTCTTCCATGCGCTGGCAGGAGGCAACCACTTCTGCAACCGGAACGTCTAGTGTGTGCAGGGCGGCAAAGGTTGCCATGTCGTCAATGATGATCTCGTCGACACCGGCTTCTTCGAATTCATGGAGTCGGTCCAGAACATAGGCGCGAGAACCTGCCACCGTGCCAGGACCATATCGCTTTAGCCAGTGATCGATAACTGACTGATCCTCGGTCACCACAATAGGCATGTTCAGGGTGTGTCGAATTTCCTTCGGATCACGACCCACGTTGGCACAGTGCTGTTCCAGGATGCTCACTTTGTGTTTGTAGTAGTCGAATTCCATACCCTTGCCGGCAAAACCGTCGAGATTCATCGCATCACCAAACATGGCGAGGGTCTTGAGTGTTCTCTTTTCACCGGTGCCACCGATCAGAATCTCGATCCTCCGTCCCTGGTAACCTGCTGGACTAAGAGGCGCTTCATCGAGCTGGTAATGCTTGCCGTTGTAGGTCACCGGTTCAGTCGCCGAAAACAGCAACCGGGTCAGTTCTGCTGCTTCCTGCAGTCGATCCTGGCGCTCTTTCATGGACGGGAAACCCCAGCCATAGGCTTCGTGCTCCCGTTTAAACCAGCCTGCACCGATCCCCAACGTAAACCTGCCTTTACTGGCCTGGTCCAACGTACCCGCCATCTTGCAGGTCAATGCGGGATTCCGATAGGGCGTTCCCAATACCAGGTGCCCCATATGCAGTTTCCTGGTCATACCCAGCGCAACAGACAGCGAAGCAAACCCCTCATAGGCGGGCAAGCCGTGATCCGAAGCCGGGCCCGGCGTCAGGATGTGATCAGGCCACCAGGCGCTGTGCCAGCGTCCTTTTTCGAGCGTTTCTATCCAGGTGCTTAGTCTGTCCCATTCCGTGCGAAAACAGCTGATAAACGTACCGAACTTCATTTATGGTGCTCCACTAATCTCTTTCGAAGGCAGCAGGCTGCCACAGTTGCAGAACCTGTGCAACGAGATCGCGGCTTTTCTCAAGGGCGACTAATTCCCCTTGGCTGTGTCGCGAGTCTGAAAACACCCCATAATCGCATGATATTCAACTGTTAGTAGACGCCTTGACGTACGCCGTATAATAATACTTGTAATCCAATCCATTGATCTAGTGAAGCAGCACAACGAATAGGTGTACACAATCATGAGCAACTTCAAGTACGGATGCGAAAGCTACAGCTGGGTAATGTCCGGAGACAAGTACGTCGGAGACATTCCCCATCTATGCAAGGTTATCAGTCAGGCGGGACTTGCCGGTATCGAGACCTCTCTGCGCATGGCTGCTCAATACGGTACAGACCCTGCATTGATGGCTGAGGTGCTAAAGGAATACGATCTCGCATTAGTGGCTACCTCGTTAGGCGGCAGTTTTGGTGAAAGTCCTCGTTTGAGTGAAGAAGAACGAACAGCGGCAGAGCAAGTATTCGACTTTATCTCCCATTTTCCTGAGCCCAGGCTCAGCCTGTCCCATTACTCCAGAGACCGGGAAAACCTGCTTATCCGCCAGCGCAATGCCATGGCTTGTTACAACGAAACAGGACGGATGGCCACCGAGCGCGGTATTGCCTGTGCGCTACATCCCAGTTCCTATCCTACGTCAATTTTTATCACGGATAGCGACTATCGGGTCATGCTGGATGAGATTGATCCAGAAGTGGTGAAGTATTGTCCTGACACTGGACACATCGTGAATGGTGACATGGATGTCTATGAGATCTTCACTACCTATATGTCCATTATTGGCCACGTACACATGAAGGACATTACCGAGGACAAGAAGTGGGCGCCGAACGGTGAGGGCAGCATCGATTTTCCCCGCCTGATGAAGATGCTTGATGAAGCGAACTACGAGGGATGGATCGTGTTCGAGGAAGAGTCGGATGCAGCGAGAGAAGATCCGGATGCAGCCACGCTTAAGAACGGCCGCTATCTTGTAGAGACGATACTACCGTTAGGTTACTAATGCTTCGTGAAGGAGCAGCAGAAAGGTGAAAGGGCTGAAAATTTCCTATTCGGGGGTTGCCGCAGGCTATGCGACCTCAACCGAACGACACGAATAAATTCCTCAAAGGAGCATAACTGATGACTGATAGTTTTATTTTACCCATGGATACCAGGGACGATGCATTGGAGCTGATTGGCGGTAAAGGCCGATCACTGGCAAAGATGTCCAACGCCGGATTTGATGTACCTTCTGGCTTTCATCTTACTGCCGATGCCTATCGCACCTTCGTCGCAGAAAACAATCTGCAGGATCAGATTGTTGCCCTCGCCAAACCGGCGCTGGATAATGGCTGGGTCACCTTTGAACCTGCATCGGCAGCCATTCAACAGCTGATAACCGGCTGCGAGATATCTGAAGCTGTCGCCAGCCAACTGCGTGCAACCTATGCCAGTCTTGGCGGAGACCCCGCTGTAGCCGTGCGTTCATCAGCCAATGCGGAAGACCTGCCAGGTCTGTCCTTTGCCGGGCAGCAGGAAACCTACCTGAATGTTAAAGGCGTAGATGCCCTGCTCGAGGCGGTACGTAACTGTTGGGCTTCTCTTTGGACTGCTCAGGCCATCAGCTATCGACATGAAAACGAGATCGAGCAGGGCTCAGTAGCCATGGCTGTTGTCGTGCAGATTATGGTGCCCGCTGATGTAGCAGGTATTCTGTTTACGGCCAATCCGGCAACCGGTGAACGCACCGAGATGATCGTTAACGCCAGCTTTGGACTGGGTGAGGCGGTTGTAGGCGGGCAGGTAACGCCTGACACCTTCATCGTCGACCGGGAATCAAAGAACGTCAAAGAGACCATGATCGGCCCCAAGGAACAGATGATTGTTTCAGATGGCGAGCAGGGCACCAAATTGACCGATGTAGAAGTCGCTGATCGTGATCAATCTTCGCTGTCCGATGCGTTGTTGAATGATCTGGTTGAACTGGCACTGAAAGTCGAGAAAAACTACGATGGCCTGCCCCAGGATATTGAGTGGGCGATCGTCGACGGCAAAATCTCCCTGTTGCAGTCCCGGCCTATTACCAAGCTGCCGCCACAACCCCTTGAAGTTGAGTGGAACCCGCCGGAGGAAATCCCGGCACTGGTTCGGCGCCAGATTGTGGAAAATATTCCGGACCCCACCTGCGAGCTGTTCGATGAGCTTTACATTCGCTACTCGCTGCGCTGGGACAGGACGAAAGACGTTTCGATGTATTCCACGTTACACGGTTTCGCTTTTCAGATTATGGACGGTGGAGGAATCACTGGAACCAAGGAGGAATGGCGAGCTGGTATTCGAGCCGCACGTGAGAAAGTTGCTGCCTCCCCGGAAGGTATGGCGCAGGAGAAGCATGATCTGGATCTGTTTGTCAGTGAACTGTCCGATGACGACCGGGCAGAGTTTCAGAAAATGGCTGATGAACTGAACAGCGATAACCTGCCGAACGCAGTAACTGTGCCAGAAAGTAACGAGCCGATTTACACAGCGTTCCACAAAACCTTCACCAATGACAATCAACACCGTGACTGGCGAGAACGCGCCATGCCGGAACTGGAAGCTGCAACTGCCAAATGGGCTGCACTGGATATTGCCGGCGCCTCTGATGCAACACTGATGGAAGGGATCAGGGAACTGACCGAAGCGGAAGGCTGGTACTGGTCAGGTAACGGCGGACATACCTTTGGCGTTGCCAAGGCCGTGGACGATCAACTGCAGAGTTTTTTGAGAGAGAATCTTCCTGATCATCGCTTTACCAGCGGTCAGTTCCTGAGTGGCTTCAAGTCGCGGATCATGCAGGCCAATGATGACCTGTTTGAGATCGCCAAGGTGCTCAGAGCTGACGAAGCGCTGAAGCTGCTGGTACTGGCAACCCCGGCACACCGGTTGATGGGCGAGCTGCAGGCACGTTCAGATACCAAACAGATTCTGAAGGATATTGATACTTATCTCCAGGAGTATGGTCATCAGGGTTACAGTCTCGATTTCTGTGAGCCGACACAGCAGGAAGATCCGTCTGCATTGTTTGTGACCCTTAAGAACATGGTCAGACGCGAGGATTATGATTCGCAACAGCATGAGGAAGAAGCAGCCCGCAAGAAAGAAAAGGCCATGAAGGAAATCAGGGAACTCCTTAAGGGACTCCAGTACTGGCAGTTCCGTTATCGTCTCTGGTTTGCGAGTAAATTCTACCCCATGCGGGAAGAATCCTGTTTCGTACTGGGTATGGCATGGCCTGCTCTGCGTCCTATGGCGGCAGAGTTGGGAAGACGTATGGTTGAGGTTGGTACGTTCAAACAACCTGATGATGTCTACCATATGTATTCGGCTGAACTGGAAGACGCCATGAAGCTTCGAGCGGACAACAAGGCGAAGCCGGAACTGGGTGTCCTGGCGGAAGAGAGGAGGGAATTGCGGGAGAGACGCAAGCGTTTACACCCGCCGGGTACCTGTCCGCCTGAAGCCAGTGAAAGCCCGGGCATCGCTTTCAAGGAAACCCAGATCAAGAATGATGACAGCAGCGATACGCTAATGGGTATCCCTGTCAGTCCCGGGACCATTACCGCGGAAGCCAGCGTGATCATGAATCCGTCCGAGTTCAGCAATATGATTCCCGGATCAATTCTGGTGTGTCCGATGACGTCGCCCGCGTGGACGCAACTCTTTGCTCACGCGCAAGGACTGGTTACCGATATTGGCGGTATTCTGGGTCATGGTTCTATCGTTGCTCGCGAGTACGGAATACCTGCCGTTGTAGGAACAGGGAACTGTACCCTGCGCATCAAATACGGTCAGATGATCGAGGTTGACGGCGATGGTGGAACGGTTAAGTTGCTCGAAGAGGAAGCCATGGGGTCGAAAGCCATGGGGTCGGAGTAAAGTGCCGGAGTAAGCAAAATTTCATTAAGCCATTAAGCCATGGGGTCGGAGTAAAGTGCCGGAGTAAGCAAAATTTCATCAAAATTTGGGGAATCCCCCTCCTGATTCTTGCCAGTGCTGTAGAAAATGGCCTGTAGCTACCCCATCTTACTTGCAGATTTCTCAAAACAGGGCGTTAATGGTTCCTATACTCGACATATTAAGGGAGAGCCTACATCAACACACCGATGGATGACCGGGGCCTCGATCCGCGCATTAAAGCCGCCTTTGGGGATGTCGTAAAAATTCCTGAACCGAAAGCTTCCAGCCGTGAGGAATTAATCGCGCAGGCCAACACCGATGAGGCTGTTGAGATCCGCAAACAGGCGAAGGCCTACCTCGAACAGCAGGACAGAGAGGATGTCGCGCCCTCGGACGGTATATCCATCACGACGGAGATGTTCGCTTCCGAACCGGACGGAAACACCATCAATATCCAGTTCATTCGACCTGAATCAGCCGAGGCACTACCTTGCGTTTACTATATCCACGGCGCCGGTGGAGATTTGTCCTGCTACGATGGAAATTACCGAACCTGGGGCAGGGTTCTTGCAAACCATGGGGCTGCCGTTGCAATGGTCGACTTTCGCAACCAGCTGGTTGCATCGTCGGTACCGGAGGTAGGCCCGTTCCCCGCGGCACTCAACGACTGCGTATCCGGCGTCAAATGGATATCGGCCAACAGTGATGCCCTGGCCATCGATCCAGATCAAATCATCGTCGCCGGTGAAAGTGGCGGTGGTAATCTAGCGCTGGCAACGGGTCTGAAACTGAAACAGGACGGCAATCTGGATTTGATCCAGGGACTGTACGCCATGTGCCCCTCTGTCGGCGGAGGTGATCATGACATGTACGGCAACTACGCGCTCGCCTATGGTATTGAAGAATGGAACAACCGGAATCCTCTGGCCTGGCCCGGTTTCGCCAGCGAGGAAGATGTTCGCGGCCTGCCGCCGACCACGATCAGCGTCAACGAATTCGACCCAACGCGAGACGAGGGTATCCGGTTCGACCGGTTGCTTCTTGCCGCGGGTGTACCGGCGAGTTGCCGACAATTGATGGGAACGGCGCACGCTATCGAGGTCTTCCCCGCCGTTTGTCCGGATATATCGCGCGAAACCGCACGCAGCATTGCCGACTTCTGCTATTCCAGAACGTTTGACGCGAAGAGTTCCTCTGGTTGTAGATTTTGTAAATTTTACTCCGACCCCATTTCTTAGGAGCTGCCAATGGAGACAAAACCCAACATTTTATGGATCAGTTTTGAAGACTGCCTGCCGCTATACGGCTGCTATGGCGACAACGTAGCCAGAACGCCGAATGTCGACAGGCTGGCCTCGGAAGGCTGCATTTACCCCAACGCGTTCTCCACGGCGCCGATATGCGCCCCCGCGCGGGCGGGTGTGATTACGGGGATGTATCCCACCAGTATTGGCGCCCATAACATGCGGATCAGCCAGACGGGGGCCACCGCTCCCGTCCGAGAAAATCAATACGATGCCCCCGTCCCACACTTCGTCAAGTGTCTGGGTGAGTATTTCAGAAGAGAAGGCTACTACTGCTCGAATAACGTCAAGACGGACTATCAGTTCTCCCTGCCTTTTGCCGCCTGGGATGACTGTTCCAGCGGTGCGCACTGGCGCAAACGTCCAGATCCATCCATGCCTTTTTTCGCCGTCTTCAACCCCGAATATACCCACGAGTCGGGCATGTGGGAGGAAATGCGCTCGAGGCCCGTCATGGTGGAACCTGAGCCGGCTTTCGAGGCGATCACCGACCCGGACTCGGTTGAGGTACCACCCTACTTCCCGGATACGCCACGGGTCAGAAAGAGTATCGCGAAGAACTACGACAACATTGCCCTCTGTGACAAGGTGATGGGACAACTGCTCGAACAGCTCGAAGAGGATGGCCTGGCTGACAACACGATCGTGGTGCACTGGAGTGATCATGGTCCGATGCCGAGGGGCAAACGGCATCTTTATGATTCGGGGATTCACTCGCCCATGATTGTGCGCTGGCCGGGAGCAATCGAGCCCGGCGCCATCAGCGACCGCCTGGTCAGTACGGTTGATCTTGGCGCCACCATGCTCAGCGCCTGCGGCATCACCGTGCCGCCGCATATGCAGGGCAAGGCGTTTCTCGGCAAGCAGGCCAGCACCGAAAGACAATACACTTATGCGTCGGTGGACCGCAGCGACATGGACAACGAAATGGTCAGGGCGGTGCGCGACAAACGCTACAAGTACATCAAGAACGGGTTTCCCGAGAGACCCTATCTCTTGTGGAATCGCTTCCGCAACAACCATCCCATCATGCAGGAATGGTACCGCTGCTGGCTCGAAGGCACGCTCAATGAGACCCAGTCCATCATGTTCGCCGACAAGCGGCCCGTGGAAGAGCTTTACGATACGGATGCGGACCCGTGGGAGGTACACAACCTTGCCGAAGATGACGACCACAGTGAGGTGCTTCTCCGCATGCGCCAGGAACTCGAATCCTGGCAAAAGGAAACAGGAGATCTGGGCTTGGTCGAGGAAAGGGTGATCAAACTCACCCACTATCCCAACGGAGAAAAACCGGAGTGCAAAGAAGCAAGCTGCCTGGTTTTCACGGCGGAGTCCTATGGCCAGGAGCGGGCACCGGATGCATTCAGTCTCCCCCAGCATCACCGCCTGCAGCTGTTCAGCGGCACTCCGGGTTGCAGCATCTCATACACTCTGGACGACGGTGAGAAAGCTTTTTGGCGGGTGTACACAACACCCCTTAGTATTCCCGTTGGCAACCATCGCTTGAGGACGGTGGTCTCACGGATCGGCTACCACAACAGTGATGAGAAGGCGTTTAGCATAGGGGTCGGAGTGAAGTGCCGGAGTAAATCTTGTCGGCTTACAGCCACGTAGCAATTTTGGAGATATACTCCGGCACTTTACTCCGACCCCAGAGGTATTTTGGAGATATACACTATTAGATATACTCCGGCACTTTACTCCGACCCCAGAGGTATTTTGGAGATATACTCCGGCACTTTACTCCGACCCCAGAGGTATTGGAGATATACTCCGGCACTTTACTCCGACCCCAGAGGTATTTGAACAGCCAGCATGCCAAGATCCATACGCCCACTTGGTGGGCTTTGGATGACACGCGCCCGGAGGGGTGACAGGAGGCTTTAAGAAGTGTCTGACTACCAATCGAAAGTACAAAAGTTCGAATTCCCGAACACGCTAGCAGAGCAGAAAGTCGCACTCGCTAACAACCCCATGTTGGCGCGGTTTCGCGAGTCGAGGAAGAAACTCGCTGCCGATCCGCATCGGCCCGCTTATCACTATGTGAATCCCGAGTCGTCTCTCAACGACCCGAATGGTTTATGTTTCTGGCAGGACCGATGGCATCTGTTCTATCAGGCTTACCCGCCCGAGGATTCACGGCAACACTGGGGGCACGCGGTCAGTGACGATCTGATCCACTGGGAGGATTTACCGCTTGCCATCTACCCAGACCCGGAAGAATGCTGCTTCTCAGGATCGACACTGGTGGAAGCCGATCGTGTGATCGCCATGTATCACGGTACCAAAATAGGCAATATGGCGGCGGTGGCCAGTGATCCCCTGCTGCTTAACTGGGAAAAACTTGGAGATGGCGCGGTAATCCCCATGCACAACGAGGAGTCTCCCTACGTCATCTACGACCCCTGCATCTGGCGACAAGGCGACTACTACTACACCGTATCGGGTTACGTATCCCCTGATGGTCCGGGGAACAAGCCGCAACTGGCGGAGTATCTGTTTCGTTCACAGGACCTGGTGACCTGGGATTACATCCATCAGTTTGTGGAGCACAATCACTATTCGGACGTGGGCGATGACGGCGCATGTCCTTACTTCTGGCCCATCGGCGACAAGCATATGCTGCTCTATTTCAGTCATCGCAGTGGGGGTAAATATCTCATTGGTGATTATGCAACCGAACGCGAAAAGTTTGTGGTCACCGGTGGCGGCGAATTCAACTTTGGCCCGGTAGGCCCAGGTGGGGTACATGCGCCATCCGCGACCCCAGACGGCAATGACATCATCGTCATCTTTAATATGAATCCCGGTAAACAAACGGTTGGCTGGAATCAAATTATGTCGCTGCCACGGCGTCTCAGTATCGATTCATCCAGTGAGCATGGCGACTTGAGCATCACACCGGCAGGTGATATCGATTCACTGCGTGGCGACGCGGTATCCCACGCCAGTATGTCTCTACCTGCCAACGAGGAAGTGATCCTCGACGATTGCAGCGGAGACGCTATCGAAATTCACACCATTATCGAACCGGGCACGGCGTCAAGCGTCGAGATCAACGTATTGCGTTCGCCGGACAGTGAAGAATTTACCCGTATCACCTTGTACCGCGACCGCGGTTCGCCCGACCGCTACTACGTATCAAGTCACCTGGCGGGCTTCTCACGGCGCAAGAGTCTGCTTTCAATCGACGCAACTTATAGTACCGTTGACCCGGAAGTCGAGACCCGACCACCAGAGATTGCACCATTTCGCCTGAAGACCGACGACCCGATAGAACTTCGCATATTTGTCGACCGCAGTATCGTCGAGGTGTTTGTCAATACGCAACAATGTGCAGCCGTTAGAGTTTATCCCTCGAGAAGAGATAGCAAGGGGATTTCATTACGCTCACGAAACGCCCCGACGGTACTGAAAAGTCTCGACGTCTATCAGATGAAGTCTATCTACAACGTAAACTAGTGTCCTGTCGGTACACTGGGAGGACCCGGTCAAGGTATTCCGCTTCCCCATTTTCAACATGGACATCTATCTCGACGATGCCTCCGCAGTGGGTGTCGACGATGGTCATTGGACTGATCCTTTCTCTATCACCGGATTCGTCAGAAATTACACGATTACAGCCACACAAGCTTTGTGCATCCTAGGTGTATTGACTTAGAGTCGTCCACCGGGTGTGTAACCAACTCCTACCTTGACTTGAGTCCCCTCCATCTGCTCCACAACATGCTGGAAGCACTCTTCAACCGTTTTGAACGGGGGATTTGGATATGTTTCGAGGCTAAATCCTAGGTCATTCGCGCCGAACATAAGCATATCAACGCCGGGTTTGGCAAGTTTTCGTGCATTGATAATCGCATCAACAGTTTCCAGTTGCAAGCTGAGGATACCGTTGTTGTTCCACCATTCCGCGTACTCTAAGCGATCCATATCTGGTTTGAAGCCGTACCCTGAACTGGGACCCCAACTCCGTTTCCCAATCGGCGAATAGTAGAAGGCATCAATCGCTTCATCAACCGTTGCCTCCGTTTCAACCTGCGGTACGACAATCGCCAATGGACCCAAATCGAGGATATTTCCAATGAGATAGGCATTCCGTGTATGTTTGATGCGCAACTGAACGGGCATCCCCAACTCTGCCAAGTTGGCGCAAAATGAAACGAGTTTCTCTTCATTGAATGCCGAGTGTTGGGCATCAGCCCCGATTAAATCGTAGGAGTCCTGACTGAGAATGGCTTCGAGCTCACTTTTTGAGGCACCTGTGGGGGCTCCACCGATGTTAATAATTTCGCTGTTGTGTATCCGTTGTTTCAACGTTAATTGTTCTGACATATCTATACGACCTCCTTAAGTCGTCGGGTATAAGAAGAATAAACCACATATCTGATTAGTCAGCCAAGTATATCAGCGTCCTGAAATTTGAGCTTGAGTAGCGTTCTCAGGTCAAAGTGAGTGGCTTTTGACGAACTTAAAGGGTCGGATCACAATAAACGATCCACTTTCTTGGTTGTTTAGGGTCTGCAAGCCCAGGCAGTCTCCATCAGCGAGTGCTGATGTCAGAAAAGTTGAGTTGAATGGTCGAAAAGACCCGTTGGTGGTGATCGATTTCTGGTCTGTGATGGCTCATCCAGACCAAGATGCTTAAGGATCTTTTCAATGACATGGTTTATTCACACCTACTGATCCAAAAGCAGGCTGAACTCAATCAAATGGAACGTTGGGCTAGGTCTAAACACGTTGGATTGTGGCAATCTGCTAAACCGATCCCGCCATGGGAATGGCGTATGCGTCGAGCCTAAAGAAAATGGTGCAGAATTATCCAGCCGGGCGATTTCCGTAGCAGGGCAGCCATGACCGGTGTTGGAGGATAGTTAAAATAAACCGGAAGTTCAGGAAGTAGTCAATGTAAAGTTTGCAGGCACGATGGACGAAATCCTGTTCTGAGCAAGCTGGTTTTGTGTTCTACGGTGATGTCCCAAGAGAAAGCGGGTGATGGGCTGGCAAGGGTTAGAGTTACTGTCTTACGTTGACGATTGACCATCCAGGGCTTATCGCGGCGCGTATTTTTATGGCCTTTTTTACCCTGGAAGCAACGTCTGTTCATTGCCTGGTGGCGCCCGTGCGACGTGATTGAGGATTTTCTCGATGGTGGTGGGATCGGTAATATCGGCGATGACCCGCAACCTGCCACCACATCGTGGACAGATCGTGATTTTGAGCTGATATTGCACCTGGCCGTCGGCACGGGAGGTCAGACGGTCGAGGCAGATGGCGGGCCGGCTAACATAGCGGCATAAGCGCTCGAGACTGTCGCGCTGGTGTGCCAGGCAGGCGACGGCGGCGTTCAGTGAAAAGCCGTTCTGGTCGCTGGTCAGGGTCTTGATGGGCTGGTCCGGTCTGAAAAATGCCGGGTTGTGGATGGTGAGTGTGCGGTTGCCCTTACCTGGACCGAGGACGATGGTGTATCGGATGGAAGCGGCGTTGAGGTTGTCCAGAGGGCTAGTGTCGTGCAGGTCAAGCCAGGGTTGTTGCGCGTCTACAACAAGCCAGCCATCTCGTTCAAGGATGCGGATCAGGTGCTGGATGATGCGGCCCAGCAAGGCGTCAAGTTGTTTCTGTGTGGGCGTCTTGACCGTGTGAAATCTGAGGTTAGCGGCTTCATCCGTGGTGTAGACCCCATCCAGGACGAGCAGGTGGGTATGAATGTTCAAATTGACCGCGCTGCCAAATCGTTGAATCAACGTAACACTGCCGCCCTTGGCGCCACTGGCTCTGTTGAGGCCTGCCCGTTTGATCAGGTCTGTTTCGATCGCGCGGATGATAACTGCAAGGCATCGGCTCAGTGCCTTTGGTTCACGGGGAGTTTCTCGCCCGTTTGGTAGCCGAAGGCGGATCCGTACCGCGCTTGCGCCATTCGTACACCGTCCTCCGCTTTACGTGGAATTGCTCACAGATCTCCGCGATCGTGAGCAGACCTTTCTGTCGCAGCCGCGTGCGGCGACTCGGTATGCGGTAGTGACGGCGGGTGACAGCAACCCGACGTGCGTCGAAAGGCAGTCCCGTCCCCGATTGCATACTCTTCCTCGATGGCGTCTGCACCTTCGAAGGACCGCGCCCAACGTTTCATCGGACACCGCGCCCAACCCCCAACGAGCTCGCTCGACTCCTACATACCATTAGCCATCGAGTGGCCCGTCTACTTGAACGGCAGGGATTCCTCGTGCGTGACCCCGAGAGTGAGTACCTCGACCTGGATCCGGGTGAGGCATTCGACCAACTCATCGCTGCCTCCATCCATTATCGTATCGCCATCGGACCCAATGCCGGCAAGAAGGCGCTAATGCTGCGCACAGTTGCGGCACAGCCGGAACCGTTCGCATCGACCTTACTCGCCAATCAACCCGGCTTTTCCCTTCACGCCGCCACCTGCTGCGAGGCCAACCAACGCGACAAGCTCGAGAAGCTCTGTCGCACCATCGCACGGCCCGCCATCGCCAGCGAGCGGCTCTCGACCAATGATCGGGGACAAGTCATCTATCGGTTCAAGCAGCCGTTTCGCGACGGCACGACCCACGTCGTGCTCGACCCACACGAGTTGATCGCCCGCCTGGCGGCTTTGGTTCCGCGTCCGCGATTGAACCTCACCCGGTTCCACGGCGTGTTCGCGCCGAATTGCAAGCATCGTGAGTCCGTCGTGCCAAAACGCAAACCTCGCCACGAAACGCCGGACAAGCCCCTTGCCCCCTTGACTTGGATGCAGCGCCTGAAACGCGTCTTCGCCATCGACATCAAGACCTGCCCCAAGTGCGGTGGCACGCTGCACGTCATCGCCTGCATCGAAAATCCAGATGTCATTGCCACAATCCTTGAGCACGTTGGTGCACGCGAGGCAGCCGCAACTGCCAAGCCGAGAGCGCCTCCGATCGAACCAGCGATCCCCGCCGCGCGATACCAGACCAGGCTCCTGTAGAAAACGACTGCCTGGCGCTACGTTGCGGCCGCTACATGAGTATCCGCCGTTGCGCGCGGCCTTTCCGCGGCCTTTCCGTCTCCAGAGCCCACCGTCACATCCTCAACCGGCTCATCGCACGCCTCTGACCACTTCCCACGAACGCTCCTTCAACCAATCGTACTTCGCAACCATCCCGTTTCGAGCGGTTATTCTTCCTATCCGCTGCTTGCCAGCGCGGACCACACCCACGAACTGGACGTCATTCGCCGGATCGACAACTTCGTGTCCATCAACTCCGCGGTCGAGGTGGACCTGCACGGGCAGGTGAATGCGGAGGTCGCGGGCGGCCGACAGATCTCCGGGACCGGTGGGGCCGTGGACTTCATGTGTGGCGCCCGGGCGTCGAAAGGCGGGCGCTCCATCATCGCCATGAACGCGACTGAGCGCGGCGGCACCGTATCCAGCATCGTGCCCCGGGTCGAGATGGTCACGGCGCTACGCACGGACGTCGATCTGGTGGTGACGGAATTCGGCGTCGCCGATCTCGCGACGAAGACCGCGGACGAGCGCGCGGAAGCGCTCATCGCCATCGCGCATCCGGACTGTCGGGAGGGCCTTGGCGGCTGACTTTGGGGTGCGGCGCGTGCTGGTGGGTGCAGTGTGTGGACCCGATGATCTTCCCGGCGCCGGAATGTCGGGAAACGGAGCGGACCACCCTCCACTCCGGTACCGGACGCCCGGCGCGCGCACCCTGCCGGCGCATGGGGTGCCGGATCGCCGTCCGACTGCCCGTCGCGCCAGCCTTGGACGGCCGTGTTCAGGGGTTCTGCTATCCTCGGAGCATGGACACTCCGCCCGCAGTCAATCCGTTCGTGCCCGGCCGCGGCCAGCTGCCGCCGTTTCTGGCGGGCAGGGAAGAGGAGCAACGGGCGCTTGGTGAACTGCTGGCCTATCTCCAGGCGGGCAGGGGCGCGCCGAGGGACGCCATCTTGTCGGGGCCTCGAGGCAACGGCAAGACCGTGCTGTTGCGCTGGCCGCGCCCTCGCGGGTCTTTTGGCCCCGTGTACACACGGGCCCGTGCTCGCGCACGTACTCCCTCAACCGGAGCCTTCAGCCGGGGAGCCCGAGGGGCCTGCCCCTCGCAAGATTGGAGCCCCGCTATGCTTTCGGTCGGCGAGCGCGACGCAAGCGTCGTGCGCACAGAGCGAAAATCCTCCGCGATCATCACGGCCCCTGGTGAGAAATGCGGGCTAATCCGGCGGCGCCGGATCCACCTCGTTGATCGTCCAGGTGTTGCCGTCCCGGGTCGCCCGAAGGGTGTAGCGCTCGCCGTTCAGAGTGTGGTTGCGACGGGAGAAATCGCCAAGCACGCACGTTTCTCTTCCCGACGCTACTACGCATGCGCGCCCCCTTGTCCCACTAAGGTAGCTTCTCACCCCGAAGTCCAGGTTCGTGCTGTAGATGTCGCACCATTCCTCGATATCGAAGGCATCGTCCTCGCGGCAGTACGAGAGTTCGCCGCCCGTCTCCACCGTCAGTTCGTAGGGGCCCCTCTCAAGTTGCGACCCGCGGACCTCCACGTAGTACGTGCCCGGCTCCGCCCAGTGCTCGATCCCGAAGTTGGCCGTGATGCCGCCGTGGTCGGTCTCGGCCAGGATCGACTCGTCGGCGTCGAACAGCGTCCCGTACGTGTTCGTGGTCCCCGTCGCCTCCACCGTCAGCTTCGCCGCCTCGTCCAGCCCGAAGCTGAAGTAGTCCTTGTCGTCGAAGCCGAGTTCGCCCGCCGTCGTCGACGGCACGGCCACCGCGGTCGCCTCCCGGGCCGCGTCGCCGTGGTCGTCCGCTTCCTCCGCGTCGCCCGCCAGGGGAAGCGAGCGGGCGATGCGGAAACCGACGTCGTCGACCCTTTGGCGCAGATCGAGGTTCCGGCTGGCGGAGCCCAGCCTAGCCGGGCCGCTACGCCAGTGGCCGCCGCGCGCGATCTCGTCGTGGCAGTCGCCACTCATCCACGCCGAGCCGTCGGTGGGTGCGCCCTCGTAGTTCGCGTTCCGGCAGTCGCCGACCAACTCCGCCAGATTGCCGTGCATGTCGAACAATCCCCAGACGTTCGGCGTGAACGACCCGACCGCCACCGTGTGGTTGTAGAAGCAGCGGGGACACCTCTCGGGCGGCACGTTGCAGCCGTCGCACTGGGCCAGATCCAGGCCGATCTCGTCGCCCCAACTGTAGACGGTCGTGGATCCCGCCCGCGCCGCGTACTCCCATTCCGCCTCGCTCGGCAGGCGGTAGTCCTTGCCGGTCTGGTCGGACAGCCAGGTCGCGTATTCCTCCGCATTGAATATGGTGACGTAATGCACCGGCTGCTCGCCCCGGCCAAAGTAGTCTGGTAGATCCAGGCAAGCGCCGTCGGCCACGCACGCGTCCCATTCGGCGAAGGTCACCTCGTGCGTCGACAGCGCGAACCGGTGCGTCATCGCCACCTCCCTGGGGGGCCACTGGCTGGCGGGACACATCGACTGCTCGTCCGATTCGCAGCCCATGCGGAACGCGCCGCGCGGAATCGCCATCATCTCCGGTCCCTCGCCGCCCTCCACCAGTTTGTCCGTGAACGTGCGCGACGCCGTGCCCGGCCCCGGCGTCGACAGGTTGGTCAGGTGCCCGGTGGGGCTTTTCAGCAGGCTCATGACGACCAGCGGCTGCCGGGACTCGACCATTAGCCGCCACTTGCCCTCGCCGTCGCCGAGCGCGCCCTCAAGCCCGTCGGCGCCCGCCTCGAGCTGCGCCGCCGTGAACGTCCGCGCCGCGCCCGCCGGCACCGTGGTGCGCACCGCGTCCCCCGGCGAGGCTCCGCCGTCGTCGACCCCCCGGACGTCGACCTCTGCCGACTCGGAACCCCGGTTCACCAAGCGCAGCCGGCTCACTTGGTTCCGGTTGCTGCCCGGGTTGAACACCGACACCCAGTGCCGGCCGTCCACCGCCGGCGCGGCGTCGTGCATCGCCGTCACGAACCCGTCCGGCGTGCGCAGGTACGCCAGCACCTCGAAGTCGAGCCCGCCCGCGAACTCCAGGCGCCAGTCGCCGTCGCCCCGGCCGACGCCCCCGGACAGTCCCTTGGCCGCGTTGCCCCGCTCCAGGTCCGCCGAGTTGAAGTGCGCGGTCTCGCCGGCGTCGAGCGCCAGGGTCACCGGGCCGTACTCCGCGCCCGCGTCGTCGAAGGCCGTTATCCGCACCTCGCCCGACTCGGCGGTGCGATTGACCACCCGCGCGAAGCCCTGCGGCCCGGTCGGGTCCGCCGCCGGGAACAGCGGCACCGTCTGCTCCTCGTCGAACCGGTGCGGCGACGCCGTCGACAGGTTCGTCAGGTGCCCCGTCGGGCTCTCGAGCAGGTTCATCACCGCGATGCGCCGGTCCGACTCCACCGTCAGCCGCCACTTGCCCCGGCCGTCGCCCAGGCTGCCGTCGAAGCCGTCGCCGCCCGACTCCAGCTCGGCGGCGGTGAAGCTGCGCACGGCGCCCGGCGGCACCGGGACGCTGACGCCGCCGCCCGGCGAATAGCCGACGTCGTCGACGCCCGTGATCGACATCGCCGCGGTCTGCGCCGTCGGATTGAAGATGCGCAGGACGCTGACCTGGTTGGCGTTGCTGCCCGGATTGAAGATCGGCACCCGGTGCCGGTTGCCCACCGCCGGGGCGACGTCGTGCATCGCCGTCAGGAAGCCGTCCGCGGTGCGGACGTAGGCCAGCACCTCGATGTCCAGTTCGCTCGAGAGCTCCAGGCGCCAGTCGCCCCGACCGGGGCCGACGCCGCCGGACAGACCCTTGTCCGGGTTGCCCTGCTCCAGGTCGGTCGAGTTGAAGTGCCGGGTCTCGCCGGCGCCGATAGCGAGCGTCAGCGCGCCGCGCCGCCCGTCGGCGTCGCCGGCGCCGATGCGCACCTCGCCCGCGTCCGGCGACAGGTTGACGACCCGCACGAAGCCTTCGCGCCGGGCGTCCGACGCCGGCGGCACCAGCAGCACCATGCGCTCGGCGCGGGTCGCGTCGTGGGGAAGCAGGTCGACGGTGTCCGCCACCGCGTCGTTGTCGTCGTCCGGGTCGGCGTTGTCGCCCGCGCCGTCGCGGTCGGCGTCGGCCCACTCGTCGGCGTCGAGCGGAAACGGGTCGTCCGCGTCGGCCACGCCGTCGTTGTCGTCGTCGGCGTCGAAGAGATCCAGCTCGCCGTCGCCGTCCGTGTCCCAGCGCCACTCGTCGGGATCGTCCGGGAAGCCGTCCCCCGGATCGACGACGCCGTCGCCGTCGCGGTCCTCCAAGTCCTTCCGGCGGTGGGCGGCCTGGAAGCGCACGGCTTCGAGGCCGGCGCGGGAGTCGGCGCCCTCCTTCTCGTCCCCGTCCACGCCGCAGGGCTGGTCGGTCTCGGACCGGCCGCGGCAGCTCGCGTCGGGATTCGAGAACCTCTCGATCCCCATCGCGCCGCTCGAGCCGTAGGACATCAGCGTGTAGAAGTCGCTCTCGACGTCGTGCCCGCGAGCCCAGCGGTAGGAAAACCCGATCTCGTCCTGCAAGTGGGAGTGGCCGAGCCCCAGGACGTGTCCCAATTCGTGCGAGACCACCACGGCGTTGCATTTGCCGTCGTCCCGCATCGTGGCGGACGGGAATCCGCGGCGGACATAGCCGTGGGCGAACGCCGAGGTCGACACTGCAGCGTATCCGCAGTTGCCGTATTCCTGCGAATCCGTGCCCTCGAGAATGAGGGAGAGATCCGCCCCGTGCCTGGGGTTCTCCCGTCCGATCATGTCGAGCGCTTCGAGACCGGGATCCGGAATCTGCACCATGGCCACGAGGCGGTACTCCATGGACACGCCGCTGTCTCGCAGCACGGTGTTGGCGTGGGACGCGAAGTGGCGGATGCGGGCTCTGGGGTCGCCGTCGTAGCGGTCGGCGAAACCCTCGGTGTAGTACACGGCCAGGTCCACGACGGATTTGCCGGGCGTCGACGCTGGATCCTCCGGATCGGTTCCCTCCAGCCGCTCGTTGGCATCGGCCACCCCGTCGCCGTCGGTATCGGTCAGGAAATCGAAATTCTCGACCTCGAAGGGTTGGGAGAGGTCGACCTTGCCTTCCATGACCACGGTGTCGTTGTGCCATCCGGTATGCAGTTCCAGACGGATCTGTTCCCCCGGTTGCCGGTGCATGCGTCCCTCGTACGACGCCGTCTCCAGCGTTCCGTCCGCCTGCAGGGACTGTTCGGTATCCACCGTGCCGACCCACTGGCCGCGGTTCGTGTACACCATGATCTTGATGCGCCCGCTGTCCGAGTCGCGATAGCTGCGGGCGCCGAAGGTGACCGTCATGGTCGTGCCGTCGCCCTCCAGGCTGCACGGACACTGGAAGTAGACGCGCTTGTCGGTCTGGGCTACCGCGGGCGGCGTTCCCAGAACGGCGGCGAGCAGCAGGACCGCAAACCGGGCACCCGGCACCCAAACGGCTGAGCGGGCGAGCGACCGCCCGGGGTCGCGGTCTGGATCGTTCCGGGTCATCCGCACGTCCTCAACCTGGGCGACCGGGTTAGGCGGATCAGGCATCCAGCGAGCGGGCGACGCGGAAGCCGAGGGTGTTGGCGCGTCGATCCCTCGACAGCGCGGGCCGCCTGCCGCTGGCGGCGTAGGAGGAGTCGGCACGCGAATGGCCGCCGTCGACCGTCCGCCGCCGGGCCGGCCCACCGGCCTCGCACCGGCGGACGATGGACCGTCAACCGTCATCATGGCGCGGCGCGAGCGGCCGGGACACGGAATAGTCGAGGTCGTCGCCGTGCCAGTCGTCGACGGTGCGCGAAAGCCACGCGAACTCGGTGTTGCCGGTCAGTTCGTAGCTCCCGAGAGGGGTGCCGAGATGCGCGAAGGTGTGGCGCGGACCCACGGTGACCACGAACGAGGCCGGGAACGGCCCGGATTCGAGCCGGCCCACGTAGGAGCGGTTGCTGCCGGCACCTTCCACGGCGGCGATGGTCGTGACCCAGGCGCCGCCCGTCTGCGGCACCGTCAGCGTGACTCGATCACCCGCGCGCCACGTCCGGATGTCGGTGCCGAAGGCCACCAGGACCGCGTCCTCGCGGCTCCCGCCATGGGTCGGTATCCGCCATGGATCCACCGCATCGACTGACACGGCCGTCCACGCGACCTCGCTGGCGGCGGCCGGCACCGCACCCTGCGGCGGCGGATTCGTCGCGCGCGTTCGCGTCGCTTCGGCGACCCGTTGACTCGCTCTGTTGTCCGGCTGTACGCCGACACGAAGGTGTGTCAGCACGAGGAGACACGAGGCCGCCACCGCCGCAAGAACCAACGCGGAGACAACCAGCATCCTGCGGCGCGGCACCCCCACCTCAGCCGGCCCACCGTAATCGACAACTGACTTCAACTAAACGCAAAATTTATGCTTACTCTTCAAATAATTGAATTGTGTTCCAATAATTTAATTATGTCATATGGAAGCGGAAGGTGCGAGGATAGTTAAAATAAACCGGAAGTTCAGGAAGTAGTCAATGTAAAGTTTGCAGGCACGATGGACGAAATCCTGTTCTGAGCAAGCTGGTTTTGTGTTCTACGGTGATGTCCCAAGAGAAAGCGGGTGATGGGCTGGCAAGGGTTAGCGTTACTGTCTTACGTTGACGATTGACCATCCAGGGCTTATCGCGGCGCGTATTTTTATGGCCTTTTTTACCCTGGAAGCAACGTCTGTTCATTGCCTGGTGGCGCCCGTGCGACGTGATTGAGGATTTTCTCGATGGTGGTGGGATCGGTAATATCGGCGATGACCCGCAACCTGCCACCACATCGTGGACAGATCGTGATATCGAGCTGATATTGCACCTGGCCGTCGGCACGGGAGGTCAGACGGTCGAGGCAGATGGCGGGCCGGCTAACATAGCGGCATAAGCGCTCGAGACTGTCGCGCTGGTGTGCCAGGCAGGCGACGGCGGCGTTCAGTGAAAAGCCGTTCTGGACGCTGGTCAGGGTCTTGATGGGCTGGTACGGTCTGAAAAATGCCGGGTTGTTGATGGTGAGTGTGCGGTTGCCCTTACCTGGACCGAGGGCGATGCTGTATCGGATGGAAGCGGCGTTGAGGTTGTCCAGAGGGCTAGTGTCGTGCAGGTCAAGCCAGGGTTGTTGCGCATCTACAACAAGCCAGCCAGCATCAACGCGCCGTCCCAGTCGAGCGACCCGGAATCGCCCCACCATGCCGATCAGACGGAACTCTACAGCCGCAAGCAGTGGGTGCGCTTTCCGTACTGCGAGGAGGAGATCGCGGCGGCACAGATCGGGGAGACGGTGTTCGTCGACGAGTAGCCCTGGCGAATCGTCAACGTCCGGCGGCCGGCCCGTCGAAGAAAAGCAGGCGGCGGTTCGATCCGGAATCGAAGCCGCCGCTACTCGAGAAGGTTCTACTGCGTACGCTCGTAAACGGCGCCCAGGCCGATTTCGTTCGCCTCCAGCGGGAGCATCGAGAAGATGATCGCACGATCGCTCATGCCCGGCCCGTCCGGTGCGTCCATGACGCCCATGAACATTTCCACCTGGTCCGGATTCGCCTCTCCGCCCAGTACTATCAGTTGACAATTGATTGTGGGACTGGCGTCGTAGGCATTGAAGGCAGGATTCACAGGGGAGAGCGTGGCCGTAAAGGCGCAATCGAGTTCTCCAAACGTCCCCGCGTCGACCATGAGCACTCCCTCAAACATTCCATCTGCATCTACGGTAAGCGTTGCGGGAAGATCCGCGTCGTCGCCCATCATCGGGCTCCACGTACCCATGATCTCGGCGCCCGAGCCGCCCCGCTCGAAGCCGGTGAACGCCCACCCGTGAAACATGCGTTCGGATTCTCCGGCGACGGTGTAACCGCCGCGTATCCAGTCACCGCTCCGGTAGGCGGCGGTGAGGGTGACGTCGTCGGCGCCTCCCACGGGCGTCACGCCGTCCACCTCCTGCTTTCCGGACTCGTAAACCACGCCTTCCCCGGACACCATTGCGCCCTCCGAACCGTAGGTTCCCCGGGCGATGCGGGTGAGGTCGGCGGTCTCGGGCAGCCAGGCGTAGAGGCGATTGTCCGGCAGCAGAACGATGATGCCGTCGCCGCCCATGCCATCCTCGAACCGCACCTGCCAGAGGCCGGCCGCACCGCGGTAATCGCGCCTGGCGCCGGACAGGTTGGACAGGTACCCGCCCGGTAGCGCCATCAGGCTCATCACTTGAACGGGCTGGTCGGCAGTCACGTTCAGGGACCATTTGCCCGTGCCGTCGCCCAGGCCTTCTTCCTCGAGTTCTGCGGCGGACTTCAGGATCGCGCCCCCGGCGGGGACGCTCAAGCTCACGCTGCCGGGCGAGGCCACGCCCTCGTCGTCGAGGCCCGTGACCATGACGCTGGCCGTCGCATCGCCCAGGTTGATCACGCGCAACTGGCTGACTTGGTTGGGGTTGGTCGGGTTGAAGATCCCCACCCGGTGCGTCATGGCCGACTCGCTCACCACGTCGTGAATGCTGGAAAGAAATCCGGTGTCCCGGTTACGAAAGTAGGCCAGGGGTTCGATGTCCAGGGTGTCGCTGGACAGCACCAGGCGCCAGAAACCCATTCCATTACCCAAACTTCCGTTGACGTCATCGTGAGCCTGGCCACCTTCCAGATGGTCCGAGTTGAACTGCACGGTCTGCCGTGGGGCCATCGTCAGCTCGACCGGCCCGAACTCCATGCCTGCATCGTCGTAGCCGTGGATCTCGACCGTTCCGGCGGCGTCCGAGTGGTTGATGACCCGCATGAACCCCTGCCGGTTGTGCTCATCGTCGATGCCCATGAACAGCGGGACGGTGTGTTCCCGCCCTTCATGCGCCGCCAGCACCGCCTGACTGAACGTCAGCAATACCGCAATGGAAAATAGTCTGATACTCATCGCACCCTCCTCTGTACCGCCACCCAAGCCCGTGACGCCGTTTTTGGAAAACTGTTGAATCATCTTCAGAAATGGCCCCGATTGCAACCCGGTTTCCGGGCCGGTTCGGCTTTCCGGTCCGGCAGGGAACACCAACCGACATCCGTTCCGTTTTGCCGCCAAGGGTTCCGTGCCCCTTTGCGCCCGGGCACGAACCGGAACATCGCAGGGGCCAATGGTTGCAAAGGAACAAATGGCAGCCGGAGTTCGCCATGGGCGAATGTTTCCCGTTCCGAAAGTCCCCGTGGAGGAGGATAGTTAAAATAAACCGGAAGTTCAGGAAGTAGTCAATGTAAAGTTTGCAGGCACGATGGACGAAATCCTGTTCTGAGCAAGCTGGTTTTGTGTTCTACGGTGATGTCCCAAGAGAAAGCGGGTGATGGGCTGGCAAGGGTTAGAGTTACTGTCTTACGTTGACGATTGACCATCCAGGGCTTATCGCGGCGCGTATTTTTATGGCCTTTTTTACCCTGGAAGCAACGTCTGTTCATTGCCTGGTGGCGCCCGTGCGACGTGATTGAGGATTTTCTCGATGGTGGTGGGATCGGTAATATCGGCGATGACCCGCAACCTGCCACCACATCGTGGACAGATCGTGATTTTGAGCTGATATTGCACCTGTCCGTCGGCACGGAAGGTCAGGCGGTCGAGGCAGATATGGCGGGCCGGCTTACATAGCGGCATAAGCGCTCGAGACTATCGCGCTGATATGACTGGCAGGCGACGGCGGCGTTCAGTGAGAAACCGTTCTGGTCGCTGGTCAGGGTCTTGATGGGCTGGTCATGTCTGATGAGTGCCGGGTTGTGGATGGTGAGTGTGCGGTTGCCCTTACCTGGACCGAGGACGATGGTGTATCGGATGGAAGCGGCGTTGAGGTTGTCCAGAGGGCTAGTGTCGTGCAGGTCAAGCCAGGGTTGTTGCGCGTCTACAACAAGCCAGCCATCTCGTTCAAGGATGCGGATCAGCCGCTGGATGATGCGGCCCAGCAAGGCGTCAAGTTGTTTCTGTGTGGGCGTCTTGACCGTGTGAAATCTGAGGTTAGCGGCTTCATCCGTGGTGTAGACCCCATCCAGGACGAGCAGGTGGGTATGAATGTTCAAATTGACCGCGCTGCCAAATCGTTGAATCAACGTAACACTGCCGCCCTTGGCGCCACTGGCTCTGTTGAGGCCTGCCCGTTTGATCAGGTCTGTTTCGATCGCGCGGATGATAACTGCAAGGCATCGGCTCAGTGCCTTTGGTTCACGGGCGAAGAGGAACCGCAGCGGCCAGGGGAAACACAAAGGAGAGTACCCACTGTCGGACCGGCGCGTCGGGCAGCACATTGTCGATGCAGGTGCGCAACGGGGTCATCAATAAAACCTTCTATGAGGTCATCCATTTCCCGACAGGGCGGGCCTGGCGCTGGCCGGGACAAACGTGGCAGGCCTGCGGCTTTCTAAGTTATGTCTACTTTGGGCTGTTAGGGTTGACCTATCGAGAAGATGGGCTTCGCTTTAGTCCCTGCGTGCCCGAGTCGTTGGCCAACATGCGGCTGCGCAATGAGTATAGGAACCATTAACGCCCTATTCTGAGAAATCTGCAAGTAAGATTGGGTAGCGACAGGGTGAGTTTTGTAATTGGCGAATCCCAGCTCGGTTCGTTTGATCCTGACACTCAGGTGTTAGCAGCCGATGATGTCGCGGAAACAAACTTCTGTCCCGTCAATGGCATTCAGGCCAGTTCGGACTGTGCTGTGGTGACCATGACCAGTTCCTCCAATGATGTGGTTGGAGATTTGATTGCTTCGGCAACTATTAACGGTATCACCATCACTGATACCGAGATTGTCACCAATACAGGTATCAAAAGCGGTGGTCCTGACCAGAACAGTTTCACAATTACGCGGTTAACTGATGCAGGACTAAACCATGCCACAAACGCAGTGGTGGCGATCGAAGGTGACGTGCTCAACAATGAGGAAAAGCGCATTCGTGTAGACCTCGCTGACTTTTTTAACAACCCCGTACCGGACGGAACGCTGGTTGAATTCACGACAGAACTGGGGGATATAACGCCGAGTTGTAGAACTGTTAGTGGTCAGTGTGATGTTACATTCACCAGTGCGGATCCGCGAAAACCGGATAATACACAGGTCAGTTTCCGAAATCTGGTAATGGTAAGGAGATACGTACCCGGTCGCGGCCACATTATATTCGTGGATTTTGATCCGGCGTCGGGACATGAACAGGCATTGTCACGCCCGGCGCTGGTTTTATCGGTGGAAGCATTCAATCGAAGGATACGACTTGCACTGGTTGCTCCGATTACCAGGCGGATTCGCGGACACGGATTTGAAGTGCATCTGAATGGAACAAAAACCCATGGCGCCGTGCTTTGCCAACAGATCAAGATCATTGACTATCGGGCGCGGGGCGCGCGTTATATTGAAGACGCGCCAGACGATATTGTTCAGGACACCCTTGCTAAGGTGCGAACAATTGTTGCCTGACTAAGAAGGCCACAATTGGGCACCCCCGTCCACCCGTAACACCTGACCCGATACATAGGAAGAATCTGCGGTCACAAAGAACTCCACGGCCTTTGCAACTTCGATCGGCCAACCGTAGCGGGACAGCGCGCCGGTTTCGACCTTGCGTTCATCCTGGGTTGGCCGACTCGCTTCAAAGCGGGCGGTAATGATCTCGCCCGGGGCGATGATGTTGGCGTAGACGCCGAAAGGTCTGAGCTGCGATGCCAGACAGCGGGTGTACTGGTGCACGGCCGCTTTTGCGACTTTATAGGACACTGCGCCCCGGCCGCCGGTGAGCCCGGCGATGCTGCCGATGGTGACGATCCAGCCCTCCTTGCGCTCCATCATCTCTGGTGCGACGGCACGACAGACGAGGATACACGTCATCAGGTTACGATCGAGAATGGTCTTTACGTCCGTTAGCGAGATTTCGATGGCATCATTGACCAGGGGTTTCCCGGCGTTTTTCCCTGTGACCCCCTTTGAGCCAATATCGCCGCCGGCGTTGTTGATCAGTATGTCGATCTGACCGAAGCGTGCTCGAATATCGGCGACGTTCTCCTCGACCACACTCTCGTCCGTCAGGTCACCATGCACTGCCATGACATCGACGCCGTGCTCGTCGGCGATTTCCCTGGCAACCGCGTCGAGGGATTCTGCCTCGTTCAGCTGTTGCGTGGACGTTGGCGTCGTGCCGTGCACCACGACGTTGGCGCCAAGACTTGCCAGGTGTGATGCAATGACCCGGCCGATGCCGCGTGACGATCCGGTGACCCACGCTGTTTTGTTGTCAAGTCGATTTCCCATTCATTTTCCTCTTATTTCTGTTGAGTATTTGCCGAATAATCATAGTGGTTATAGTGCCAGCTGAAAAGCGGGACGCGCCGCAAGTCGGTCATAATACGCCTTTGCATGTACGAGATCGTCAAACGGCACGCGGTCGTTTGCGAGATGCAGGGAATAACCAAGGTTGATGTCGGCAACTGAAAACCCGTAGTCGATCAGGAACTCGCGATCAGTCCTGTCAGATAACCCAGGCCGCCAAGTGCATAGGCAGCAAAGAGGCGTGGCGCACCGCGCAGATGCCGCGTCGCGAGCGCTGGGATGATGAGGCTCGCGAATACCAGATACACCCCCACCAGCTGGACTGACGGGCTCGCCAAACAGTATATTTGGCTCCAACTCACCGGATGTCAAGATCGAATGTAGCGAACGGCTAAAAGTCCACGAAGGTCGCGAAATACGACCTAGGTGCTTGTCCGAGAATACGCTTTTTTGCAAAATAATGTTTTTAAGTGTTTGATATATAATGAATTAATTTTTGAAAAATTGTGAAATGAGTATAGGAACCATTAACGCCCTATTCTGAGAAATCTGCAAGTAAGATGGGGTAGCGACAGGCCATTTTCTACAGCACTAGCAAGAATCAGGAGGGAGATTCCCCCAATTTTGATGAAATTTTCTCATAAGTCAGCCAATATTCACTTGAGATAAAAATCAGGCCGATCGCTGCTTCACTGATCTCTTCAATTTTCTGATTAGTCGCTGGTAAACAACAACCCCTGTCGTGGTGGTGCTCGGGACTTCACCAGATGACCTACAGGTGTGGTAGATTTGGTATCCAGGTGCGCTAAGATCTTCTTGACCAGTGCGCCGTGAAAGGCGTCATCACTCAGTGGGTGAGATTCCCACCCGGCAACTGTCGTTCCGGCCGGTAGCAATCGGAACAATTGTGGAGGTAACGAAGCAGTTGAAGCTTCTGATGTAAAAGGATCCGTAAGGGATTCAGCGAGCAGGCAGGCCGTAACGTGCAGTGAACGCTGAGCAGGCCTCGAAAAGTCTAATGTGGAAGCCGACCCGCCTGGTTAACGGGGAAGGCCGATGTGTCCAAAGTCTTGAACGAGAAGCTTTGGACATTCCACCGGGGTAGTGGCGATGGCATGTCTGTAGATGGGAGATGAACGCAACACGGGAAGCCCCTTCAGGTGGTTGGTGTAGCGAGCCGGCCAACGGGTGTGTCGCGAGGCACGGGCCCGGCCTTTTGGGGTGGCGGATGGGGTCGTATTACCGATGAAGTCGGGTAACGCCGATGGAGGGAAGGACCCCTGGTCCGGGAACAGCGTTGTAAGGAGAAAGCGACAGGAGATTGACGATGAGTCTGGTAACTCCATTAAAAGTTGGGAAACTCCAGCAGGCGCTACATGTGAAAGCGAAGGCAGAACCCGAGTTTCGCTTCTATCAACTCTATGACAAGGTTTATCGCTGGGATGTGCTGGTCCACGCCTACCGGTTGTGTCGTGCTAATGCCGGCGCAGCGGGCGTGGATGGACTGAGCTTTGATAAGATCGAATCAAAGGGATTGCGGAAGTGGCTTGAGGAACTGGCGGTAGACTTAAGGAAGAAGACCTATAGCGCCGACCCGGTGCGACGGGTATGGATACCCAAGGCGAATGGCAAAGAGCGACCGTTGGGGATACCCACTGTCCGGGACCGTGTGGTTCAGACGGCGGTGGTACTGGTTCTCGAACCAATATTCGAGGCCGACCTGCAACCGGAGCAATATGCCTATCGCCGCCATCGCAGTGCACAGGATGCGGTAAAGCATGTGCATCGATTAGTACGAAACGGCTACAACGAGGTCGTAGACGCAGATTTGTCCGGCTACTTTGACAGCATCCCGCACGCTGATTTGATGCGTTCGGTGGCCCGTCGGGTGAGCGATCGGTCCCTACTGTCGCTGATTAAACAGTGGCTGGTAGCATCGGTCGAAGAAGACGACGGACCTCGAGGGACGCGTCGAACGAATCGGGCAAAACGTGAGAAACGCGGAGTGCCTCAGGGCGCCCCGCTCTCACCGCTGCTCGCGAATCTCTATATGCGTCGTTTCCTGCTGGGTTGGAAAGCGCTCGGTTATCAACGGAACCTGGGTGCGTACATCGTTAACTATGCCGATGATTTTGTCATCTGTTGTCGCGGCAGTGCTGTGCCAGCGATGCGGATCATGCGGCAAATGATGGCGCGACTGGACCTGACGGTAAACGAGGACAAGACTTGCCTGCGGCACTTGCCGGAGGAGTCGGTCGATTTTCTGGGATACACCATTGGACGGTGCTACTCCAAGAAAACGGGACGTGCCTACATCGGCACGTATCCGTCGAAGAAGAGCATACAGCGGACGACGGCGCGCATCAGTGCGCTGACGGCTCGCAACATGACTTTGTTGGAAGCCGAAGTGGTGGTGCAGCGGCTTAATCGCTTACTGTTGGGCTGGAGCAATTATTTTTGTCTCGGACCGGTCAGCATAGCGTATGCTGCCATGGATGCCCACACCCGTCATCGGCTGCGTCTGTGGTTGTGTAAGAAGCACAAGATAGAGGGGCAGGGGACCTCCCGCTACCCCAATGAGTATCTCGACGTTGTTTTGGGACTCGTTCGCCTGTCTGTGCGTACACGCGACTTTCCGTGGGCGAAGACATGATCCCGGAGAGAGCCGGATGCGGTAGTTATGTAAAGTGAACAATTATGTTGAGTTGCAGCGCTTTCGGCCCGCGAGACCTGGCTTTGCAGGTCGATTTACTTAACATAATTATTCTGTTCTTCTCTCTGGCATTACCATAAAACGAGGAGAACCTGAATGTCATCACCAATCGTACAAAACACCCCTTCGGCAGCGTACTGGGGTCCACTTGGGCCCTATCTCCCTGATTTTCTCGACTATCTGCGTTCAGCTGGCTTGTCGGAGAAGAAGGCCCGGGATGCTCTGGGCCAAGCCCGGCATTTTCTGCTCTGGCTGAAACAGGTTGAACTGGACATCGAATCTATTGACGATGTTGTTTTGCGGCGCTTCCGCGATCATGACTGTCGATGTCCGCGTCCCCGATACGGGCAGTACGGGTCTTATACCCGGCGCCCGCGGACGGTTCTGTCCGGTGCGCGCCGCCTTATCCAGTTCTTCGAAGAACTCGGGATAACACGCCATCCGGGGGAGTGCAGCACGGGGTTTCGGCTGCTGGAGGCCTTCCTTTCTCAGCTTGAGCGAGACCGCTACAAGCCTGACACTTTGACGCACTACCGGGGCCTGTGTCGGCATTTTATTGTTTGGCTGCACCACTCGCGGATTGCCATGAAGGAGCTGGATGCCCCTGTTCTGGATCGTTTTATTCACCATGACTGCTTGTGCCACGGCTTCTGTCGCAAACGCCCTGGCGCGGCGGACAACCGCGTTGCAATTGAGAGATTTGCGGGGTTCCTGGCTGCTCATGGTGTTGCGCCGGATGCGCATCAGGCGTCAGCAGGAACGGGCGACGAGGAATTGCCCGCGTTCAGCACCTGGCTTCGTCGCCATCGCGGCATTCAGGAGACCACCATTCGGGGATATGCGAGAGAGATTGGCATACTTCTCCAGGCGTTCGACATCTCTCCGGAACACTACGATGCGAAACGGGTCCGGGATGTCCTCATGTGTCGATTCGGCCAGATCTCACGGAGCCATGCCAAGAAAGTTGCGATCTCGATGCGCATGTATTTACGGTTCCTCGCGACCATCGGGGCTTGCGCGCCGGGGCTTATCGGTGCGGTTCCGACGGTACGGTCATGGCGGCTTGCATCGCTGCCGCGCTACCGGTCCCCCGATGTAATTGAGCGCGTGGTTTCCGCCTGCAACACCGCGACCGCAGTGGGTCTGCGGGATCGGGCCATTCTGCTTCTGCTTGCCCGGCTTGCCTTGCGTGCGGGCGATGTCGCGGGTCTCCGGTTGAGTGACATTGATTGGGCGAATGCGCGTCTCATCGTTTGCGGGAAATCGAAGAGATCGGTGGGTCTGCCGCTGCCCCAGGATGCTGGTGATGCCGTGCTGGCCTATATCGAACAGGCACGCCCTCAGGTGGACCAGGAAAAACTGTTCCTGAGGGTTGTGGCGCCGCATCGCCCCTTTTCCCGTTCAAGCGTAATTAGCGGAATCGTGTGCCGCGCGCTGGATCGGGCGGGCATCGACAACATCCCCTCGCGTGGCGCCCACCTGTTCCGGCATTCCTTGGCGACCGCGCTGGTGCGCGGCGGAGCCTCTCTCGAAGAGATCGGCACCCTGCTTCGTCATCGTTCCCCGGAGACGACTGCGATCTACGCCAAGACTGATCTTACGATGCTTCAAGAAATATCGCAGCCGTGGCTAGGAGGTGTCCGATGACCCTCACACAAGAAGTCGCACGTTACGTCGTGTTCATGCGAAAGCTCGGCTACAAATACGTCGGCCAGGAACGCATGTTGCGGCACTGGGCGACCTACGCCATGGCCCAGGGAGACAGGTTTGCCTGCGCTGACAGCATGATCGACTGGGCTGCACAGGCACCGTCGTCAGGGAGTGCGTGCAACCGGTTTGGCGCCGTTCGCCGCTTGGCAATCTGGTTGCATGCTGAGGACCCGCGCCACGAAATTCCACCCCGGAGCGCCATTGGCCGCGCCCATCGAAGTCGGCCGTCGCCACACTTGCTGACACCAGACCAGATCAGACAGGTGATGGCTGCAGCGCTTTCACTGCCACCCGCAGGCTCGATTACCCCTCATACCTACCACACCATGATCGGATTGATTGCATCAACCGGTCTGCGTGCGTCCGAGGCTTGTGCATTGCAGGTCGGAGACTGGGTTCCCGACGGCGTGATCATCCGGGAGACGAAATTCCGCAAGCGCCGATTGGTGGTTCTCCATGAGAGCACCCGCAATGCATTGGCGCGATATCTGAAAATCCGGAAACAGCAAGGTGGATCAGGTGATGGGCTGTTCGTTCTTGCAACCGGCAAGCCGCCAGCCAGAATCAGCTTGACCCATATCTTTATCAAACTGGCCCGTCAGTGCGGACTGCGTGGTGGCCCCGGCGAACCCGGGCCGCGCCTCCACGATCTGCGGCATGCGTTTGCCGTGAGATCACTCGAGCAGGCCGTGGCGACGAATCGTGACAGCGTCAACCAGCACATCCTGGCACTTGGAACCTATCTCGGCCACGTCAACGCATCTTCGACCTACTGGTATCTCGAAGCCACGCCCACTTTGCTTCGGCAAATTGCTGAATGTACAGAAAACGCGCATACAAGGAGGGTCGTGTGATGACGGAACTCGCTATCCACCTCGGCACATTCTTGAGAGAACACCTGCCACGCGACCGGCGCGCCAGTCCGCATACTGTTGCAAGCTATAGCTACGGCTTTCAGCTATTCGTATGCTTCGTCGCCGAAAGGCTCGGCATCCGTCCTTGTCAAATCGCGGTTGAGAAACTGACCGCCGATCTCATCCTCGACTTTCTCGACCATCTGGAACAGGCGCGTGGCAACACGGTTCGAACACGCAACGCCCGGCTGGCCGCATTCAAGTGTTTCTTCCGGTACCTGGAATACCGGATGCCGACGTGCCTTGACCTCGCCGCACAAGTGCAGGCAATTCCTTCAAAGCGCATCGACGAAGCTCTGATCGACACCCTGAACCGCGACGAGGTGCAGGCCTTGCTCGACGCACCGGACCCCACAACCCGTTCCGGCGTACGGGATCGTGCAATGCTGCACCTCGCCTATGCTGGAGGATTGCGGGTGTCCGAACTGGTTGGACTCGCATGGGCGGACCTCAGTCAGCCGTATCTCGATACAGTGCGCGTGATCGGGAAGGGGCGGCGTGAACGCAAATTGCCACTATGGAAGGAAACACGAGCCGTCCTCAGGACATGGCTCACAATCCGGCCCGATAGCGCCTGTCCGGCTCTCTTCGTCAACGCCCGGGGTGGGACAATGAGCCGACATGGATTCAGCCACCGCCTGGCGCTGCATGTCGAAACCGCGGGTCAACGAAGGTCATCCATTATCTCCAAACGGATCACGCCGCACAGCCTGCGTCACGCCTGTGCTCTTCACACTCTGGAAGCAACCGGCGACATCCGCAAGGTATCCTTGTGGTTGGGGCACGCAAGCATCAAAAGCACCGAAATCTATCTTCGCGTCGACCCGTCAGAAAAGCTGGATATCATGGTTGCCGGCTTCCCACCCAGCATCAGGAAAGGCTCCTTCAAGGATGTGCCGGACAAGTTGATGTCTATACTGAAAGATGCCAGGACCCAATAATTATGTTAAGTAAATCGACCTGCAAAGCCAAGTCTCGCGGGCCGAAAGCGCTGCAACTCAACATAATTGTTCACTTTACATAACTACCGTTATGTTGAGCTCAACATAACGGTAGTTCCGCACGTCCGGTTCGACGAGCGGCGACTGGAAACGGCGTGGGTTATCGGTTCGGCCGACCTGCTACCGCGCCAGTCGTCGACTCTACCCAGCGGATCCTCAATGCAGGCGATGATTTTAACTGCCCCACCACCTCTGCTACAGACTGAGACATCAATTTTGAAGACCCGTTTGAGTCTTTCTGCCCACGTGAGTGATTTAAGGCGCTCAGCTGATGATTTTTCCTTGGTAGAAGAGGAAGTCTTGTTGTGACTGCCTTTGCCTCGTTTTGCTGGTGTTACTTTAATGCGATCCTTGCTATTGGGTGCCAGCACACCATGGAATCGAGTGAGGTTGACCCTTGGCTTTGGCGCCATCGCCGCTAACTTGGCGATGAAATCCAAGGGTTCAAATATGACGTGCGTTGTACCGTCTCTATAAGGGGTTTTTAAGTGATATCTCACATTCCCAATAGGCGTCAGTGTTCCTGAGTAATGAGTAATGAGTAATGAGTAATGAGTAATGAGTAATGAGTAATGAGTACTTAGAACTGGAAACTCACAACTCAAAACCTAATTGGGGTGGACGATGGGGCTTGAACCCACGACCGCTGGAATCACAATCCAGAGCTCTACCAACTGAGCTACGCCCACCATTGATCAAAAAACCAAACTGGTACGCCCGGCAGGAATCGAACCTGCAACCCTCGGCTTAGCTTACCAACTACCGTTTTCACGGCCCTGTATGACAGGTTTGTGGTCTGGACTATCTCTTCGCCATCTCAGGCGCTGCACGTTTAGTCTCTACGGAACCCCTTTCCCATAGAATAAGAAGCCATTGAATAGGAGGCTATTATATAGGCGGCTATTGCGTAGGAACATTGCCAGCACCTGCTCGAAGTGCCGCAGTTCTTCCCGGGCGAGCTTCGATAGCCTTGACATCAGCTGTGGCTTGTCCACATATCGATACAGGAGATTCAAGGCGGTGGATGCCGCCTTTTTCTCGCAATTTGCATGGTCGATGAGCAGCGTAGCTGATGACTGTGCGTTGCATGTCCGTAAAGCCACGGTCGCCGAGACTCCACAACGAGAGAATTACCAGGCGCTTGGCATCAGCGAGACCCCGGGCGGGACCCAAAAGACGATCATCGAACCGCGGTAAAAATACCTGAAATGGGCTAGATTTTCCATTTGTAGTGCCAGAACAACTTTTTTGTCATTCTAACTTATTGATATTCATCAAGTTTTAAAATAGCCTGTTAAACTTGGGCTAACTTGAATATTTTTGAGTGATGGATGATTCTGTCAACAATGGGTACGGCAACATTGTCGTCAAAGAAAAACTCATGCCAGTGGATTCTGAACATCACGCCGTCATCGTTTGTCCATGACAGCTCGTGCTTACAATTGGTCAGCAAATACACACTACACACGATTCATTGTATAGTACCAAATGAAGAGCGAAGACGTGATCAGGCTGCTCCGCAAAGATGGCTGGAAACTCCATCATGTGCGAGGGTCGCACCAGCAGTACCAGGGCTGACCCGGTGATTTCTTCCATTCTTCATCGCTGTCGAACACTCTGGTCGGCAGACAAACCGTGCGGCGAATGTCTGCTTGAGGTAGCACTGGTTCGTGGCGAATTCGAACGGGGCGCCGCATCCCGCACTTCGCACGATGGCAACTGTATCTGGCGAATTCGCAGTCATCGCTGATGTGCCAAACTCACCATGCCGTGCTGGTTTGAGGGTCTGTGCGCGTCGGATTCTGTCAGCTTGTCAAGTGCTCGGCCAGCACCGTGTTCCTGAGTTCTTCGATCAGGGCGGCATGTGCCGGGTCGTTGACGAGATTGTGCAACTCGCCGGGATCGTCGGTCAGGTCGAACAGTTCACAGGGCGTGTCGGATTCGACATCGACCGTCAGCCGATAGCGTTCGCCGCGCAAGGCCGCGAACGAGCGAATCCTCGAAAATACATGCTCGCGCCTGGACGGGACTGGGCCGGATACGCGGGGTAGGAGCGATTGCCCCCGGCACGTCGGTAGCGAGGCGCCGCCGATTTCCGCCAGGGTCGCGGTGACATCCGTCAGCTCCGTCAGCCCGACATCCGTGCGACCCCGGGTACCACCGGGTGGCCGGATGATCAACGGCACCTGCACCGAGCCCCGGTAGAAGTTCAACTTGGCCCACAGGTGGTGTTCACCGAGCATCTCGCCGTGGTCGCAGCAGTAGATGATCCAGGTGTTGTCAATCTCGCCGCTGTCTTCAAGAACCCCGATAACGTCACCGATCCGCTGATCGATGAGCGAGACCATTCCGAGGTAATGGCGAATGCCCTCCCTGACGAATGCTTCGTCCATCAACTGGACTTGCGAATGACCATTGAGGTAATCGAGGTACTCGCCCCAAACCGGGTTCGGGGTCTCGATCACGGTCTGGTCCGGCAGATCGATATCGGCGTCGCGGTAGTACTCTGCCCAGACAGGGTCGTCGATCAGGGGTACATGGGGCTGCACGAAGCCCAACTTTAGTAGAAACGGCTCATGGCCGGTCCGGGCCGCAAGCCAGTCGATGGCTCGATCTGCCAGGAAAGAGGAGAGGTCCAGTTCCTGTGGCAATACGGACGTGCGTGCACGCCAGTGATCCGGCGTCAGGCGATAGACGCCCTTGATCATGTCGCGGTATTGATCCAGCACCCCGTGGTTCGCCAGGTGATCGGTGTAAGGGGTTCTGACTTGCGTGTTGACATGGGCGTAACGGTCATACTCTTCAAGCACATGGTCCCAGCCGAAATCCGCCACGAATGACTCGAACCCACGCATGTCGAAGGGACCGTCGCTGTCCTCGACCTGTTGAGGAGTCGGCATGCCATGGTAGTGAGTCTTGCCGATCGTGGCCGTGTCGTAGCCTCTCGCCTGTAGTGCTTTCATCACCGTTGGCCAGGTCGGGTCCAGTGGCCCGGTATTGCTGAACACGTTGAGTTGATGCGTGTATTGCCCCGTGGTGACCGACGCCCTCGATGGCTGGCATATCGGGCTCTGACACCAGGTTTCGGCAAACCGTACGCCCTCGGCGGCAAGTCGATCGAGATGGGGCGTCTGGACCACCGGGTGGCCGGCGCAGCCGAGCACGTCATTGCGGTGCTGATCACTGAAGATGAACAGGATGTTGGCGTCGCTGTTGCTCATGGGTCAGCTCCTTTTACGAGACATCAGAACGCATCGCCGAGGATAGAAGATATAGACGCCCCTTATTTAACCGAGGGCTACCATCTACGATGAATACCTCAACGTGGTACATTGTACCACCCGAAGAAAGATGGATGCATCTTTGAACAATAATGTAACTAATGTCGGCCTGGATGTCGATGATTCTCAGTACTACGCCGCGAGATTCGCCTGGCGATGGTGTGAGCAATCACATCCAGGTTTTCGCGAGTCGGTGGCTTAACCGGCCAGAAATATCCGCTGACATCGTAGATGCCGTCTATTGGCTGATCTCGATCCGCGCCGCTTTTGTGTCGTCATACCACCACCCGTCGGGAAACGGAGATTTATAGACCGCAATATCTTCCCGTTCCGGTCGCCCGAATTTGTTCCAATAAACAAGGCGAAAGGGCGCAATCGCATCCAGGGGAATCTGGTAGAACCCCCAAAGTAATACCCTGTCCAGGGCACGGCACGCGATCGCCATTTCCTCCACGGTCGTCACCTTGATGGCCTCGGCGATCAACGCGTCGACCACGGGATCCGTGATCCCGGATACGTTGTAACTTTGGGCCTGGGACGCCGATTGAGAATGAAAAAAGGCGGGCAAGAATACGATTGGCGGCGCGAGGATGTCGTTCTGGGTGATTCTCGCGTCGTAATCGAATTTCTGACTGAGATTTGCGAACTGCGCGGCCTCCACCAGCCGTATCCCACCGGCGATCCCAAGCATCTTCAAGGTGCTGAGGTAAGGCAGAAGGGTACGCTGATCGGCGCCATCCACCGACAGGAATTCAATCTCGAAAGGCTCACCCCTGCTGTTAACCAGCACGCCATCCTTAATACGCCACCCGCCCTGTGCCAGTAGCGCCCGGGCCCGTTCGAGGGGTGCGCGATTGCGGCCGCTGCCGGTGGAGCGCGGGAATTCGAAGACCTCGGTAAACAGCCTTTTGGGCAGTTGATCGCGAAACGGCGCCAGCAACGCAAGCTCACCCTCGCCGGGTAAGCCTCGCGCTTCGAGCGATGGCGCCCCCGAAAAATTGCTCAATGCCCGATTAAGTAGGCCAAAGCGAAGCACGCGGTTCTCCCATTCAAAGTCCACGGCGAGCGTCAACGCTTCCCGAACCCGCGGGTCCTTGAACTGTTCCCGACGGTTGTTCAGGGCGATGACCCGATTGATACCGATTTCTTCGCGGTGGTCGAGATGGTCCATCACCAGCCAGCCCTTATCTCGGGCGGGAATGTCATACCCTGTCGCCCAGTAGCGAATGTCCCGCTCGATCCAGGTATCGAACAATCCCTTGCGAAACGCCTCCCGGGCGACGGTCGCATCCCGATAAACTTCGTACTGGATCTGATCGAAGTTAAAGCGGCCCTTGTTGACGGCGATGTCTCGCCCCCAGTAATCGGGAACCCGCTCGTAACGGATATATCGTCCCTGCCTGACCTCGGCGACCTGGTAGGGACCGCTCCCCAGCGGCGGTTCCAGAGAGGCCCGGGTCGGGTCCCGCTCTTCCCAGTAGTGGGCTGGCATGATCGGAAACCAACTTAAGGGAAAGACGTTGGATATGGTTAGCTCGCTCGCAAGCCGGAAGGCTATTTCACGCTCGCCCAGGATTTCAACGGATTGCACCCACGAGAAATATCCGCGAAACCGTAAGCTGGTTTGAATGAGATCGAGGGTAAACTTCACATCCCGGGCAGTGATCGGCTTACCGTCGTGCCACCGCGCCCGGGGATGCAGGCGAATAAAGAGGGTGCGTTTGTCGTCGGAAGCGCTCAGTCCATCTGCCAGCCAGCCATAGAAGCTGCTCATCTCTTCGGAGCGGTACGACACCAGGGAGTCGTAAAGCCAGTTCACGCCCGGTGCTGCCACTAATTGGTCCGTGATCAGAGTCAGGGTATTGAAGTCCGTCTGCGTCGATTGGACCAACACGCCCCCCTTGGGCGCATCGGGGTTAATGTAATCAAAGTGCGTAAAACCTGCGGGGTATTTCAGTTCGTGGAAGAACGAGATGCCGTGTTCGTACCTCGGTTCGGCGGCACCAGAAGATGCTGTAACGAAAAGCACCGTAGCGAGGTTCAAAAAAGCGACGCATTGCAGTAGCCGGGAGTTGAAGGCGTTCTTCCTCATACGGTTCAGCTGACCAGGTCAGTGGTGGTCCATCTGGTTGCCATACTACTCGGTTCACCGCCCCTGTTCGACCGAACGGGGGCAGTCAGGCGTGGGTTTTAGAACTGAGGCCGCCAGCGAATTTGCACGCCGAACTGACGGGGATCGGTGAGCCGGCCCATCATCGGCTGACTGCCGTTCGTCGACCTCGGGAGGAATTCCTGTAGCCCAATCTTGTCGAGCACGTTCTGCACAAAACCGGAGACTGCCCATTGCTCGTCATCCGAGGTCCATTTGGCGCGCAGGTCCCATCGCGAGTACCCGGGGATTTCCAGGGACGGAACGTTACCGAGACTCGGCCAGCGCGGGCCGGTATAGCTGTAGATGCTTAACAGCTGCAGCGAGCCCATTTCCGGAAGCGGCATGGTGTAGGACACCTGGAACGACAGCTTGTGGTGCGGCTGCTGCGGCAACTGATTGCCGGTAACATCCCGCTGGTCCGGGAGGGTGACGGTGACCATCTCCAGGGTGTTGAGGTTCTGGTAGGTCCATTCCCTCATTGGCCCCTGGGCGTCCCCGGGGATAATCGCGCCGAATGGGCCGATTTCCGAGTCGAGATAGTTGTAGAACCCGGATATGCGCCAATTGTCATCGACAAAAAACGTCGCTTCCGCTTCGGCACCCCAGATCTGGGTGTCATCGATATTGGCGGTGCTTCCCACGTACGGTTCCTCGGCGGTGATCGGTAGCACGCCGGGTGGCGGCTCAAAGGTCCCGGTGAATTGGTAGCCTTCATAGTCGTTGTAGAACACGCCCGCCATGAGAAGCAGCCGGTCATCCGCGAACAGGCCCTTGACACCGAGCTCGTAATTGACGAGCGTCTCTTCTCCGATGATTGCCAACAGGGGGACCTCGGGCTCAGTATTCAGTGAGCCGGAGCGATAGCCGGTGGAGATACGCCCGTAGATGAGGGCATTGTCGCGGGGTGAATATTCGACGCTGATATGGCCGATGGTTTTATCCCAGGGAAACTTGTCGAGGGGGGTGTTTTGACCCCGGATGCCAATTGGAATGCCAGCGATGCTGAGGATAAACTCGAAGATACTCTGTCCCAGAACCTTTTCATCTTCGGTGTAGCGCAGACCCCCCGATACGCGCCACTGATCATTGATCTCATACTCGGCATTGGCGAAATACGCGAAGGTGTCCTGCGTGGCTTCGGTAAGGAAGGTGAAAAACTTGTGGAAACCGGGGAATGTGTTCCCAATGGGATCGATTCCTGGCCTGGGACAGAAAAAATGCTCCCGCTCCGTGGTATCGCTGTTTAAGCCAAAGGCCGGAAGCACCTCCTCGCAGCTTCCGAAGCCTATAGCCTGGGCGGCTACATCGGGGTCGGTGTCGGTATACGGGGGCTGCTGTCCTACACCATATACGCCGACCCCAAAGAGCGTGCGGTTCTCGTAGGAGAACGCGCCAGCGACAAAGTTGAACGGACCGTCGTAATTGGAAGTAAGCAGCAGCTCATGAGAGGTCTCGTCGTTTTCAAAAGGGAAATCGAACTCCACGTCTAACAACTTCACCGGGGCGTCAGCCGCGATTAATGGATCGGTCGCGCTTGGCACCCTGTCGGTGTGATCAAAGTCGCGGGTCTGGAACATACGCGTCCTCGTGTCGCCATAGATATAGCGCAACGTCAACGTATCGGTGAGGTCGAAATCGGCTCGCAGTGTGAATCGGTCGGTTTCGTTGTCAAGGCGACCGTCCAGATTGGTCGCGATCTCGTTCTTTGGATCATCGCAGGGCGCCTCAACGCCCGTTACCCTGTGGTCTGCCCCAACGGGCGCGACGTTACAGTTCGTGATCGAACGGATCGGTTTATCGTACTGGTAGAACGCGCCTTCGGCGAAGTCCGGGTCGGTCCTGTCCGGCTCCGCCAAAGACACCTGCGTGCTCGGTGCGCCAGTGTCCTCGGTACGTTCATAACGCAAGTTCAGGTCGAAGCGGTCCGTCTTCAAGCGCAGCTGCGGCGCGATGCTGTATTGATCCGGCGCATCGTAGTCGCGGGCTGGCCCATGGTTCTTCTGCGCGCCGTCCCCCTCGAAATAGCCGCCGCTGATGCGGAAGCTGATGTTGTCTGAAATGGGTCCCCCCCACGCGACATTGTAGCGTTGCGTGAACTGATCGGTGAATTCGGTGAGAATCTCGGCATCCCATTCATCGGTCGGCTTCTTGTGGAAGTAGCTGATCGAACCCGCGATGGAGTTGCGCCCATTCATCGTGCCCTGCGGGCCGCGGGCGACCTCGACCCTTTCCATGTCGAAAAGATTGGGTGCGATCCCGTAGGCGTCGACCGTGTAGACACCGTTGACGTATGTGGCGACCGCGAGGTCGGTGTGCCCTTCCCATCTCAGTTGCGAGATGATGCCCCGTATGGAGGTGCCGTGGTCGTCGCCGAATTGCAGGCCGGGCACCAGTTGCTCGAGATCGGCGTTGTTGGTCATGCCGGTTTCCTCGATCATCTGTTCGCTGAACGCGGACATGGTGAGTGGGACGTCGAGAATATTCTCTTCCCGCTTTTCAGCGGTGACGATGATTTCCTCGATGAAGGATTCGCCTTCATCGGTTGCTTCCTCTGCCGCAAGACAGGGTGATGCAACGAGTGCCGCGGCCAGTGCCGTGGCAACACGATTCAATAGTTTGATGGACATGGTGTGCCCCCTTATCCGGTTAATGGACGGAGGAACAACGTCATCACGGGATCCTCCGTTTATGCCATAGCTTATGCCAGGGGGAGTTACTGACTAAAAAGCATGCTCCACACATGCACAACCGCGTCTGTAAGTTGACTCTCCCAGCGACGATATCAAACTGCGGTATGAATACTATACCCCCGAGTCTTAGGCGATTCAACCCCATCATTGCGTACCGAAGCCTGCCAAAGAAGGCAGTATTTCGTCTGTCCCGCGAGTGTATTGGGGTGGGTAATCACCACCAGAATCCTAAACTCGACCCAGCAACTTAAACCCCCTATAATGTGCGTCACGTTTATCCACTTGCAGCAGGTAATGGCCGTAGCCCCATATAAAATCACAGACGAAGACGTGGTCGACTTCAAGGAAAACAGCTTTGTTATCAAACGCAATTTCTTTGAGGACGAGGTAATTTCCCTGGTATCTGAGGTATCCCGGGCGGAAATTAAGCATCGCGAAGGCCATCCGGAAATGTGGGATTCGATTCCTCAGGAACAACATGATCTGGGTGACAAGACCCTGTTCAATGCCATTTGTTACAGCGAGCGCACGGTCAATGCCTTTCAAAAGCTAATACGGGAAGGATGCATGGAGGAACCCCGATGGGGACGTACAAGACCCGATCCACTGCCGACAGGTTTGAGCTTTCACCACCGAAAACTGATTATAAAGGACGAATATAACCACACGCCGGAAGAAGCGCTTGATAACGACCATCTGGATACCGAAAAACCGCTTGGCGGTGGTTTCCGTGGAGGTAATCGCTTTCTGTGGCACCAGGACTTCCTGTACTGGGGTGATCCAGACGGTAAGGATGCTTATGATCGTCCAGGGCGTCCGTTTCCGGATCTGGTGACCTGCTTTATCGCCATCGATCCGGCAACCCGCGAAAACGGCTGTTTGGAGGTACTTCGCGGGTCGCATAGGCTGGGCCGCCTGGAGTTTAAAAAAAAGCCCTGGGGTCAACGGTATACAACGCGGGCAGGAATTCAGTCTGCACTTGATGCGGGTTGCGAGCCGGTATTCGTTGAACTGGATCCTGGAGATGCCTGTTTCTTTCACTGCGAGATGCTGCATCAAAGTGCACCGAATTCGACCTCGGATCCCCGATGGGCTTTTCTGGTTTGCTTCGATCCGATGCACAATGCACCAATTGGCGTTGACGATTGGCGTAAGGAAACACCGGTCTGGGATGACGCCTGCCTGTTGGAATACGGTCGACGGCATCTCAAGGCCATTGGCTAGCTGCAGCCCAGAAAAGGCTCTCCACGGGAAAACAAATTCCCACCAGAGAAAACTACAAGGGTGCTGCCAGAGTGCATACCAAAACCGTTGAAGAAATGAAATTAGACAAGGAAGAGGCTACCAAAAATGCTGCTGCTTCAGAAAAAGCCCAGCATCAGGTGCCCACCAATTGAATTTAATTTAAACAGGTTGTTTTCTATCCCTATAAGCCCTGGGCCCCAACCCCGTGAAGTGATTGAACCGCTGTGAGAAGTACAAGGGATTGTCATACCCTACATCGTAAGCAATGGCGGCCACCGGCTCCCGGGTCAACGTCAACAACTCTATGGCCCGTTCCATGCGTTGCCGTTCTACAAATTGGTTGGGACTCTGCCCCATCTCCTCCTTGAACAAATGCGCGAACCGGGAAGGCGAAAGGCGGCACCTCCTGGCCAGCACGGCCACGGTCAGGTCCTCTCGGTACTGCACCCGTATGAACTGCGAAATCTCCTGGATGCGGGGATCGAGCAGACGGGGAGACCGTTTGGGGTTTACCCCTTCTGCGTGAAGCAGAAAAGTTTCCAGGGCACTCATGGTCAAGGCTGTTTTCATAGGGAGGTCACTTCTGAAGTAGGTCAGGGTTTTCTTGAAACATGCCGCCAAAGTCTTTTGCAATAAGGGATCACGGACCGAAAGCATCAAATGTCCGGGGGCCGCTTCAGGCCAATCGATCCAGTCCTTCCAATCAGGTCTGGGCAAAAAATGTGCCCAATAAAGGTCCCATCTGTCAAAGGCAGGATCTGGTCCGTAATCCTGCGGGGTGTCCGGTTAGATCATAGATCTGTCAGTCATTGACCATTCTCTGCCGACAAATAACTTTCCACAACTTTTACTCTAAACACTCGTCATGAAGATACTTTTTCTATCAAGGGGAAATACGCTTTATAATTCCTATTCTCTCAGGGCTAGGTTCACATTGTTCGCGTTTGCCCAGGGGCTTCCGCCCCTGGCTATTGACGTCCGCCGCTACGCGGCTATTTTGGCCCACTCAGTCGCTTACAAGGACACCTTTCGATTTCTATCATTGCGGCCGGGACCCACGGCCCAAGCGTGAAGAACCTCATTCCTATTCTCGACAGCAAGGTCTCAAGATCTTCCACTGATCCGCATTCCCCCGCGGCACAGTCGCTTCCTGATACGACACAATGAACGCCCTTCTCACCTGATCCGTCCCATTCCCTTTCGAGTGGTGCCACAGGTAAGAACTGAACAGCAGAATCGACCCCGCCTTCACCGGACACGGAATCGCGCCTTCGGCTTCCATATCCGCCGGCCCCATCGACGTGGGACACTGCCCGCCGTATTTCCCGTGCTCCCTGACGCCATCCCTATGTGATCCCGGCACCACCCACAGACATCCGTTTTCTTCATTTGCATCCACCAGCGGAATCCACGTCGACATGCGTGTCTGGCTCAACGCGTGGGCATTGTAGTACGCGTTGTCCTGATGCCAGTGACAGATATCGGTTGATTGCGGCAACTTTGCCGTCAGCTTGGCGGAGTAGATGGCGATTCCCGGCTTCACAATATCCTCGATCAGGTCAAGCACGCGGTCATCCTGGACGAATCGCTGGGTAATCTCCGATCGCAGACCCAGTTGAAGGAGCCAACCCTGGTTCCGGTTGCTTCCATAGTGACCGATCCCGGTCTGACCTCTTGCCTCCGCCTCTTCGACCAGGCGCTCCAATTCTCGATTGACCTCATCCAGTTCTTCGATCGGGAAGAGATCCGGCACGACGACATAGCCGTACTCTTCGTAGAAGGAACACTCGTCGGCATCCAGTTTTCTGTTGGGCACGATCGTAGGCACCTCAGGATCTCCTGAGCTTTAGGAGAAACAGCAGGATGCTCAGCAGAATGAGCGCGGCAACAACCAAGTTTCCCTCTCCGGTCACCAACGAAAGCTGATCCTGTGGGACCACAACAGAACTGTCCTGTTCGGGAATCTGAGGGAGAAAATTCCAGTTTCCCCCTTGAGGCGGAAGTCCAATCAAGGGGAAATACGCTTTATAATTCCTATTCTCTCCCAGAAAAAAATCGATTTGCGTCTGTGTAATCATACCCACACCCCATTATGTGCCAGCATCTTTTCAACTTCGGCCAGCCAGGTGCCTGTGATCTCCTGGCCATACTCTGTCCGACCTCCTGTTGCATCGTCACCCGTGAGTTTAACATAGGTATCCGACGACGCATCGCCATTGATGAAGTCCTGTCGGAGAAAATGTAGTGCCAAACCTGAACGCTGTTGATCCGATGTGTTGTCCCGTGTGCAGTGCAGCGTCCCATAGTTAAAGAAGGCGCAACCACCCGCTCTCAATTCAACGGGAATTGCGCGACTTTCATCAACCCCCTTTGCCGCAATGTGGTGGTCGCTGGCGGGATCCCTGCCATGTTCCAACAGTTCATTCTTGAAACTACCGGGGACGAGCCACATCGTACCATTGTCGATCGTTGCATCATCCAAGGCAATCCACATAGCGGTACCTTTACTCGGATCACTGATATGAAAATATGCATTGTCCTGATGCCAGCTCGTTCCTTTGCCTGATCCACCAGGTTTCACAAAAATCTGATCCAATTGACGTACCACCGGCAAACCGATCAGGGCAGTCACTGCCTCAATCACCTTCTCACAGAAAGGAAGTGCACGGACTAGGTCGCTCTTATCGTTGATCGGAATGATCTGATAATTCACATTCTCAGTCTGACCCACAGCCTCGGGCACAACATTGTGTCCCAGATCCAGTGCGATCATCCGTTCCAGATCCTTCTTCAACGCATTGAGTTCATCCGTCGTAAAGAAACCGGGAACCAGCACACATCCCTGTTCGTGGAATTCTGCAATTTGCGTTTCGGACAATGACATCTTTTTAATCCTTCCAGACCTTCTCGCCGACATCACTGATCCAGACCTAATTCAGAAAATTCTAAATCATATTGCAGCACAACCGCCTCCATTGAAGACTGCAGCAACCAGTCAATCTTAATATAGCTTGGGTTAGCCAGCCAAAATCACCCCTGCCAATCAAGAAAACCTAATCAGAGATCGACCTTTCCCGTAGGCCAATTAGATCATAGATCTGTCAGTCATTGACCATTCTCTGCCGACAAATAACTTTCCACAACTTTTACTCTAAACACTCGTCATGAAGATACTTTTTCTATCAGGGGGAAATACGCTTTATAATTCCTATTCTCTGAAACGATTTCTTTGTCAGTGTGTTTCATTCGTGTGTCCTCTCAATTGTTTTCATCATTGAAAATCTCATCTTTTCAACAGAACATGAGCCGTTGATACGTATCACAAGAAAATTAGAAAAGGGGCCATGTCGATCTTTTTGTAATTGCCTGTAGAGTGAAAACTTCAACTATTATGATGAGGAGCAGCTAAATGAAACTCAAGGCATCAGAAGTTCAATCATTTCAACGAGAGGGATACTTGAAGGTCCCCCATCGGGTAATTGAAGAGGACCATCTTCAGCGTCTTCGCGCGTCCTATGACCAGGTATTTAATGGAGCGGGTGTACGTAACCTTTCGGAAACGGAATCCACAACTGAAGATGCCGTAGAAACAGATGACGGGAAGATGTGGAAGGTGGGGGGGATGTGGAAAAGAAGCGAGGATTTCTGGCATCTAGTCTATCACAAGCCGTAGCCTCTTCCGACGGGTAGGCCGACCCAATTACTTGGGCCAGCCGCGAATCTTTGGATTCAGTAACTGGATCAAATTAGCCGTCTTTGCAGTGGGATGGATCTTGATGATTTCTCTGACATTAGCCAGGAATGTAGACACATTCTTTCTGGCGGGCGTAATGAGTAACTTGCCCTGGTACTTGCGTACATTAAAGCCAAGAAAATCGAAGCCACCGTTGATATGAGACATCCGTGTCTTTTCCGGTGACAGCTCCAAACCCCGTATTAACAGGAATCGTTCAATGGCAGGTTTAACGCAGTGCTCGAGTACTTCCCGAGCGTCACCAGTGACAATGAAGTCATCAGCGTATCGCACGACATGAGCTTTATGACCTTTGGGTATGGCTTGAGCAACAACAGTTTCCAAACCATCCAGCGTCATATTAGCCAATGTAGGTTATGGGAACCTTATGATTATGGGAACCTGAGTCCCTGCGGGCGTTGATTTTCAAGGGATCGAGCAAGGGTCAGGTTCCCATAATATTGACGGGTTCAGGTGGCTGTGAGCATCGTGAGCAACTCGTCCTGCACACCCTTGAACATGCCCTTACGGAGGCTGGGAGGGCGCCATTTGTCGAGCGTATCCAGCTTGTCGGTCGGATCGGCCCGCAGATACATCTCGGTGGTCTGAAGGCTTGAGTGTCCAAGCCAGAGTGAGACCTTCCTGACGTCACCGGTCGCCTCGAGAGTGTGCATCGCGCAAGCATGACGCAACAGGTGGGGAGATACGGTCTTTGCGGTGATCGACGGCACGCTGTGCGCAGCAGTTTGCGCATGCAGGACAAGCCGTTTCGCGAAGCCGCGCCGGGTCATGCCGGTGCCCATAGCATTGAGGAAGAGATGCCGGTCGGCACTTTTCGGCCGGATGGCCAGCCAGTCACGCAAGGCACTGCGGGTTGCCTTCCACAGCGGCAGGACGCGTTCCCGCCGTCCTTTGCCGATGATATGCACCTCGTCGAGGGACGGCATCTTCAGATTCTCAAGTGCAAGCCCGACCAGTTCCGAGACCCGCAGGCCGGCGTTGTAGGTGAGACACAGCATCGCGCGATCCCGTATTCCAGCTACGGTACCCGGGTCCGGCGCGGCGAGCAGAGCCTGCATTTCCGCCCGGTCGAGATAGCCGATGAGTGGCACTTCGCCCTTCTTCGCCGGGATTTCACGCACCTGCGCGGCGAGGTCGAGATAGCCTGGGTGCCGGAACTCAAGGAACCGGAAGAAGGATTTGATGGCCGCGAGCCGGGCATTGCGTGTACGCACCCCGTTGCCCCGATCCTGTTCGAGATGTTCGAGGAACTGGAGAATGGTCGCTATGTCGAGATGACCGATCTCGAGCGTGCTGGGCCGGAGGCCGTGTTTGTCGGCCGCGAAGACGACCAGCAACTTGAAGCACAGGACATAACTTTCAACGGTATGCCGGTTCGCGCCCCGGTCGCGTGGAAGATACTCCCGCAGGAACATGGCCAGAGGAGAAGCGAGTTCAGTCATCGTTCTGCCTCCCCTCATGCAGCCTCTCGGTGGCTTGCGACACCTGTCGCAGCAACACCGGCGTCGCTTCGAGGTACCAGTAGGTGTCGGCGGTGTTGGCATGGCCGAGATAGGTCGACAGCGTCAGCATGTGGCGGGCGACATCGCGCCGCTCGGCCGACAGCGTGCTTTCGAGTGCGCGCACTGCGAACCCGTGTCGAAGGTCATGAAGGCGCGGCCCAGGCTGGCCTGGCCCGGCTCGAAGCCCGACCCGCCGTGCCAGCTTGACGAAGACGGTCGAGAGATAAACCGGGTGCATGGGCCGGCCGGTCGAGAGCACGAACAAGTGCTCGTCGGACCCGCCGCAGCGCTTTCTCTCCCTCAGATACGCGTCCATGGCCCGATGGACGCTGCCATCCAGCGGGACGAGACGGCGCTTGCCGAACTTCGCATTCCGGATCAGCAAACCATCCACCGTCAGGTCCGTCAGCAGGAGCCCGGTCGCCTCCGAGCGCCGCAAACCGGTCGCGGCGATCAGTCCCAGTATGTAATGGAACGTCAAGGGCGTGATCGATCCGGTCGGCGGCAGTTCCAGCGCCGCATCCATGATCTGCACGATCTCGGTCAATGACAGCAGATGCGGCGATGGCCGCCGTGACCTCGCCTTGCCCAAGGCGTCGCGGTCAGGCACCTCGTGACGGTCGTCGTCGGCGTGCAAGACGCTGGCAAGATCGCACACGTAGCGCAGTTTGACTTGCGCCTGTCGGGGAGACGGCGTTGTCGACGCCCATTCGAGTACCGTGCTGCTGCGCACGAAGCGGTCACCACGGGCCTCGGCATACGTGGCGTAATCCTGCAGGCATCGCGCCTGTCCCACATAAGCATGGCCCAAGGCCCGGCGGTATGTAACGTAGTGCTCCACATGTTCCACCAAGGTCATTTTTCTGCTCCGGCGACCGGCCAGGGCTGGGCCACATCCCGGAGCATACGGACATCGACCCGTGCATAAATCGCCGTTGTCTGCGTGGATTGATGACGCAGCAGGGTGCTGATGACTTCCAGCGGCGTGCTGTCGCGCAGCAGATTCGTCGCCGCGGAATGCCGGAAGACATGCGCCGCCGGCAGTCCCTCCGCCTTGACGCCGGACCGCTTGATCGCAGCTTGCGCGACCGCCGACACACCACCGCTGGTCAGGGCCCGATGCAGCGATGGCACCATGCGCAGGAACACCTTCTCGGCATCCACGACAGGTCGAGCATGGAAGATGTAATCCTTGACCGCGTCGCCGACATCCTGCGGCAGGGGCAACACCGCGGCACGTCGCGATTTGCCGCTGACCCGAACGACCGCATTGTCCCAGTCGATATCGTTCAACCGAAGATTGGCGATATCGCCGGCCCGCAGGGCGAGCCGGGCGAGGAGCAGCAGGATGGCGCGGTCCCGCATTCCCATGGGCGCCGCCCGGTCGCAGGATGCAATGATGTGTTCGATATCTTCCCGCGGCAAATGACGGGGCAATGTCGAGAACCTTTGCAGGGGCACCGTCGGTACGGCGCCGACAAGCCCCGCCCGGCAAAGGCCCTCCAGCACGAGGCAGCGCAGATACAACCGAAGCGCTGACGTCTCGCGTCTGACCAGCTCACGCGATGCCGTCTCAAGGCGGGACCGCACCGTATTCCCGATCAGTGTCGCGCTGTATCGATCGGGGTCGTCGCCAAGATGTGGAAGAAGCATCCGCATGGCCCTGTCGTAACTCTGTATTGTTCCCTCCCCGATGCCGCGATAGCGCCGCAGCCAGACCTGGAAACGCGCCAGATATTGTCCAGATTCCTCGCTCGCCGGCGTCGGGCGCGGCGGGGCGATGCCCGTGCTTATCAGGTAATCGATGAACAACCCGATTTTCGATCGGCTGTTGTTGCGACCCGCGAATCTGCCGGTCCTGATGAAAAAGTGTGGATGTACACAAGTGCAGTCGTGCGCAAGGAAACGGGACAAGACGTCGTCATCGATCTCCGCGAGTGCGACATCGTCCAGGTAGAGCCAGACGATAAAATGTCGACAGCGCTTCCGGTATGCGGCAATCGAGTCGGGCACATATCCTTGTGCCACGAGCGTTTGAATGAACGACTCCACCGCACGGCCGCCGCTCTCGATTTCCGCAGGTATCCGCACGCGTCCCGTTTCCATGAGGAAGCCGAGGAACCTGTGCAGATGCCATCGCGCGCGGTCGAGGTTCTTGCGGTAACCGTGCGGACCGGGACAGGCACAGCCATGGTTCAGGAATCGATGCAAGACGCGTATGTCGAGCGTCTCGATCCCGGTCCCATTCGCTGACAACCACGCGATGAGGTGAAGGATCGTTCGAATACACTTGCCAATCAGGCCCGGGGAATAACCCAAGGCCTGCAAACGCGTTTTGTAGTTCTCAATGATGCCCGAGTCCGGTTCACGACTCGCTTCGGGCGACGCAATGTTTGTGATCATGGAAGACATGCTGATTCTCCTGTCCAGGGTTAAGAGTGACAGAAGTAAAGCACATTTTTATGGGAACCTGACCCTTGCTTAATCCCTTGAAAATCAACGCCCGCAGGGACTCAGGTTCCCATAACCATAAGGTTCCCATAACCATGCATTGATCGCGTTCATGCCTGTCATGAAACGCGCCTGATCGAAGGTATGGATGGCCATGTCGAGTAACAGCACGTTTGCCATTTCATCACGGAAACCGCCGAAGTGTACACCGATAAAAAAGTCAGCGCAGATCAATCCCACGTCGCCGATCACACCTTCCTGAATCAACTGGCGCATGCCACGCGTTCCTGCTAGGTAGCGGCGATTCTGCATGACGGCATGGGTCTTCCCACTCTGCTCTGTCAAGGCCAGGAGTTGCCTTGCTTCCTCAACCGAGGTTGCCAGTGGTTTCTCCGAGAGCACGTCGCAGCCCGCCGCGAGCGCTGCGCGGACGATGTCACACCGGGTTTCCGGCAACGAGGTGTCCAACACGACATCGACTGAAAGTGCCCCGAGCGCATCGGCAAGTGACGTGTGGATTGGCACCCTCAGATGCCCACGATCGGCGAGGGACACTGCGGCGCCCTCATTGATGTCAACCAGACCGACGATTTCGATGTCGTTTCGATCAGCGAGAGCGCGAGCCCACACATTGCCCATGCCGCCACATCCGACCAGCAATGCCCTTAATATTTTCATCCGGCGGTGGATTCGACCTCGAACCAACCCGCTCCGGATTCGATGCTTCGGGTGGTATCGATGTCGGAGATCTGCGGCTGAAATACCCACCTGACCGCATTGCAGATCACCCGTTGGACTTCCGCCTGGTAGTAAACCGGATAGGTTTCGTGACCGGGGCTGAAATAGAAAATTCGACCCTTGCCGCGTTTGAAACAACAACCACTGCGGAAAACTTCACCACCGGAGAAGGAACTCAGGAACACAAGTTCATCGGGTTCGGGAATGTCAAAATACTCGCCGTACATTTCCTGATTCGGGATGATGAAGGGATGAGGCAATCCCCGGGCGATCGGATGACTGGGTGAGACCGTCCAGACCATCTCACGATCCTCACCTTCCCGCCATATGAGATTGCAGCGCGTCCCCATGAGGCGCGTGAATATCTTGGAAAGGTGCGCGGAATGCAGGACCACGAGACCCATGCCATCCATGACACGTTGCTGGACCTTGGCGACCACTGCATTGTCGACGAGGTGATGGCCAATGTGACCCCACCAGGTCATCACGTCGGTGCTCTCGAGTACCTCGTCCGTGAGGCCGTGTTCGGGCTGATCCAGGGTCGCCGTTCTGACTTCCGTGACACCATCCGCCTGTTCTCGAAGAAAAGCGGCAATGGCATTGTGCATGCCGTCCGGATACAGCTTGCCGACCTTCTCGTTTTTGTGTTCGTGGATGTTTTCACCCCATACCGTGATTCGCATGTGCGATCTCCTGAATGATGGATCTTCTCAGGGCGATAGTAAGCCAAGACCCTGATCAATGCGACAGCTTTGACTTTGCTCCCGGGGAGGCGCCCGGGTACCATCGGACGCTGCGGCGACGTTTATGGCGAGTCGATACCGCTCGATCTGAAAGCCGCTGTGATGAATGCGCTGTCCTGGGGACCGGAGGAAAAGCGAAATGCCGAGTTCTTTTCCTACTATTTAGCACTTCTATATAGGGTCGTGAGGAGCGGAATTTGGTAACCCGATTCCAATCATCTTCCTATTATGAGGATTAGCGACCCAATACGATCCGCGCGGCTTTGTCTTCGTCGTACCACCACCCATCGGGAAACGGAGATTTATAGACTGCAAGATCTTCCCGTTCCGGTCGACCGAATTTGTTCCAATAAACAATGCGGAAGGGCGCAATCGCATCGAGGGGAATCTGGTAGAACCCCCAGAGTAATACCCTGTCCAGGGCACGGCACGCGATGGCCATTTCCTCCAGAGTCGTCGCCTTGATTGCCTCGGCGATCAACGCGTCAACCACGGGGTCCGCGATCCCGGCCATGTTGTGACTTAGGGGGTTGGACGCCGTTTGAGAATGAAAAAACATGGACAGCCAAACGATCGGCGGAGAGACGATGTCGTTCTGGATCATTCTCGCGTCGTAATCGAATTTCTGGTTTAGATTGGCGAACTGCGCGGGTTCCACCAGCCGTATCCTGCCGCCGATCCCAAGCAGCTTTAAGGTGCTGAAATAAGGCAGAACGGTACGTTGATCGGCCACGTCCGCCGACAGGAATTCAATTTCGAAAGGCTCATCCCTGCTGTTAACCAGCACGCCATCCGCAATATGCCACCCGGCCTGTGCCAGCAGTTCTCGGGCCCGTTCGAGGGAGGCGCGATTGCGGCCGCTGCCGGTGGAGCGCGGCAATTCGAAGACCTCGGTAAACAGCCTTTTGGGCAGTTGATCGCGAAAGGGCGCCAGCAACGCAAGCTCACCCTCGCCGGGTAATCCTCGCGCTTCGAGTGATGGCGCCCCCGAAAAATTGCTCAGTGCCCGATCGAGTAGGCCAAAGCGAAGCACGCGGTTCTCCCATTCAAAGTCCACGGCGAGCGTCAACGCTTCCCGAACCCGCGGGTCCTTAAACCGGTCCCGACGGTTGTTCAGGGCGATGACCCGATTGATACCGATTTCTTCGCGGTGGTCGAGATAGTCCTTCACCAGCCAGCCCTTATCCCGGGCGGGAATGTCATACCCTGTCGCCCAGTAGCGAATGTCCCCCTCGATCCAGGTATCGAACAATCCCTTGCGAAACGCCTCCCGGGCGACGGTCGCATCCCGATAAACATCGTACTGGATCTGATCGAAGTTAAAGCGGCCCTTGTTGACGGCGATGTCTCGTCCCCAGTAATCGGGAACCCGCTCGTAACGGATATACCGTCCCCGTCTGACCTCGGCGACCCGGTAGGGACCGCTGCCCAGCGGCGGTTCCAGAAAGGCCCGGGTCGGGTCCCGCTCTTCCCAGTAGTGGGCTGGCATGATGGGAAACCAACTTAAGGGAAAGACGTTGGATAGCGTTAGCTCGCTCGCAAGCCGCAAGGCTATTTCACGCTCGCCCAGGATTTCAACGGATTGCACCCACGAGAAAAATCCGCCAAGCCATATGCTGGTTTGAATGAACTCGAGGGTAAACTTCACGTCCCGGGCAGTAATCGGCACACCGTCGTGCCACCGCGCCCGGGGATGCAAGCGAATAAAGAGGGTGCGTTTGTCGTCGGAAACCGCAAGTCCATCTGCCAGCCATCCGTAAAAGCTGCTCATCTCTTCGGAGCGGTATGACACCAGGCGGTCGTAAAGCAAGCGCACTCCCGGCGCTGCCACTAAATTGTCCGTGATTAGAGTCAGGGTATTGAAATCATTCTGCGTCGATTGGACCAACACGCCCCCCTTGGGCGCATCGGGGTTAATGTAATCAAAGTGCGTAAAATCTGCAGGGTATTTCAGTTCGTGGAAGAACGAGATGCCGTGTTCGTACCTCGGTTCGGCGGATGCTGTAACGCAAAGCGCCGTAGCGAGATTCAAGAAAGCTACGCATTGCAATAGCCTGGAGTTGCTCTTCCTCATACGGTTCAGCTTAACAGGCCAGCATCGGTCCCGTGGAGGATCTATACGACTTAAGTTCACTGCCCCCGTTCGACTGAACGGGGGCAGTTAGGCGTGGGTCTTAGAACTGAGGCCGCCAGCGAACCTGCACCCCGAACTGACGTGGCTCGGTGAGCCAGCCCATCGCCGGCTGACCGATATTTCGGGGGATGAAGTCCTGTAGCCCAATCTCGTCGAGCACGTTCTGCACATACGCGGTGACTGCCCATTGCTCGTCGGCCGAGGTCCAGTTGGCGCGCAGGTCCCATCGCGAGTACGCATAGAGTTCCTGGTTGGGAGTGTTGCCGAGATTCACCCAGCGCTCGCCGGTATAGGTATAGATGCTTAACAGCTGCAGCGTGCCCAATTCCTGCAGCGGCGTGGTGTAGGACACCTGGAACGACAGCTTGTGGGTCGGCTGCTGCGGCAACTGATTGCCGGTGACATCACGCACGTCCGGGATGGTGATGGTGACCTCCTCCAGGGTTGTGAAGTTGATGTACGTCCATTCTCTGGTTGGCGCTGTGGGATCCCCGGTGATGAACGTGCCGAATGGGCCGATTTCCGAGGCGAGATAGTTGTAGAACCCGGATATCCGCCAATTGTCATCGATAAAATACGTCGCTTCCGCTTCGGCACCCCAGATTTCGGTGCCGTCGATATTGGCGGTGCCTTCCACAAACGGGCTGTCGGCGTACAATATCGAGCCTTCCTCGGCCTGTCCGCCTTCCTCACCCTCACCGCGCAAAAACCTCCCGGTAAATTGGTAGCCTTCATAATCGTTATAGAAAACGCCTGCCGTGAGAAGCAGCCGATCATCCGCGAACAAGCCCTTGACGCCGAACTCGTAATTGAGGAGCGTCTCTTCTCCGATTCTCTTGAGCAGGGGGATCTCGGGCTCTTGATTGAGCGAGCCGGAGCGATAGCCGGTGGCGATACGCCCGTAGACGAGGGCATCGTCGCGGGGTGTGTATTCGACGCTGATATGGCCGATGGGTTTATCCCAGGTAAACGCAATGGCGCCCGTGGAACGGAGTACCAGGTTGAGTGGCATGCCAATGATGTTGAGAATTATCTGCTGCTCACTCCGTTCCGGAATCTTTTCATCTTCGGTGTAGCGCAGACCCCCCGATACGCGCCACTGCTCATTGATCTCATACTCTGCATTGGCGAAATACGCGAAGGTGTCGGACCTGGCGACGGTGGTGAAGGTCGCAAACTTGTGGAAACCGGGAAATGTGGTTCCAAAGGGATCAATTCCTGGCCTGGGACAGCGGAAATGCGTCCCCCCCGTAGTGGTGTCGGTTTCAAACCCAAAGACCGGAGCGAAGAAATTGTCCAGCATGTCCTGGCAGTTTGCGTAGCCTTCGGCTCGTCCCCCGGAGGCGCTCCAGTCGCCTTGGGCGGCCTCATCGGGGTCGATGTTCGTAATAGAAGGCTGAAATCCTTCGCCAAATACGCCGGTCCCGGAGTGCGTGCGGTTCTCGTAGGTGAACACGCCAGCGACAAAGTTGAACGGACCGTCGAAGTTGGAAATGAGCTGCAGCTCATGGGAGGTCTCGTCGTTGTCGAAAGGGAAGTCGGCCTCCAAGTCCACCAACGGTACCGGGGCGTCGGCCGCGATGAGAGGATCGGCCGCGCTTGCAACCCTGTCGGTGAGATCAAAATCGCGGGTCGTGCGCGTACGCGTCCTCGTGTCGCCAAACGTATAGCGCAGCGTCAACGCATCGGTGATGTCGAAATCGGCTTGCAGCACCATGCGGTCGGTTTCGTTGTCCAGGCGACCGTCCAGATTGGTCAGGATCTCGTTCTTTGCATCAGCGCAGGGCTTGGGGTTGACGAATCTAGCCCCGATGTTGGGCGGGACGTTGCAGTCCACGATCGAAGGGATCGGAGCATCGTACATGTAGAACGCGCCGCGGGAGAAGTCCGGGTCGGTCCTGTCTGGCTCCGCCATAGACACTTGCACCCTCGGTGCGCCCGTATCCTCAGTGCGTTCATAGCGGAGGTTCAGGTCGAAGCGATCCGTCTTGAAGCGCAGTTGTGGCGCGATGCTGTATTGATCGGCCGCATCGTAGTCGCGGGCTGGCCCTCGGTTCTTCTGCGCGCCGTCGCCCTCGAAGTAGCCGCCGCTGATGCGGAAGCTGACAAGGTCCGAGATGGGCCCCCCGAAGGCGACATTGTAGCGTTGCGTGAACTGATCGGTGAATTCGGTGAGAATCTCGGCATCCCATTCATCGGTCGGCTTCTTGTGCCAGTAGCTGATCGAGCCCGCGACGGAGTTGCGCCCATTCAGCGTGCCCTGCGGGCCGCGGGCGACCTCGACCCGTTCCATGTCGAATAGATTGGGCGCGAGGCCGTAGGAGTCGACCGTGTAGACACCGTTGACGTAAACGGCGACCGCGAGGTCGGTGTGCCCTTCCCGGTTCAGTTGCGACGAGATGCCCCGTATGGCGAGGCCGTTCCCTGACTGGTGGTTGCCGACTTGCAGGCCGGGCACCAGTTGCTCGAGATCAGCGCTGTTGGTCATGCCGGTTTCCTCGATCATTTGATCGCTGAACGCAGACATGGTGAGTGGTACGTCGAGAATGTTCTCTTCCCGCTTTTCAGCGGTGACGATGATTTCCTCGATGAAGGATTCGCCTTCATCGGTTGCTTCCTCTGCCGCAAGACAGGGTGATGCAACGAGTGCCGCGGCCAGTGCCGTGGCAACACGATTCAATAGTTTGATGGACATGGTGTGCCCCCTTATCCGGTTAATGGACGGAGGAACGACGTCATCACGGGATCCTCCGTTTATGCCGTAGCTTATGCCAGGGGGAGTTACTGACTAAAAAGCATGCTCTACACATGCACAACCGCGTCTGTAAGTTGACTCTCCCAGCGGCGATATCAAACTGCGGTATGAAACACTATACCCCCGAGTCTTAGGCGATTCAACCCCATCATTGCGATGGTGGCCGCCTATCATGTCAACTGGAATGCATGATCTGATCGGTTGCTCGTGACATGTATGAAGCCATCCCCGACAGTTAGTAAGTTTGATTCTGGCATTCATCCCGACTTATCTGCTGCGCAATACTTCCCGTATCTGCGACCAGGGCTTGACACCGCAGCGCTCCGCCCAGGCTTCGTGGATGGCGGATAATTCGGCGACCACCTCCGGATTCTCTGCCGCTACATCATCGGTCTCGGTGCGATTCCTGACGACGTCATAAAGCTCCCAGTCGCCGGGATACTTGCACACCAGCTTCCAGTTTCCCCTGCGCACCGCGCAGTTGCCTTCGTGTTCCCAGATCAGGGCTTCTTTGCCGTTGGGTTTTTCATCGAAGATTGGTGTTAACGTGGTGCCTTCCAGCGCCTTGATCGCGTTGCCGTTGTAACGTTCAGGGTACTGGGCATCCGCCACCTCGACGCAGGTTGCCATGATGTCGGTCAGTTGCCCCGGCAGATGGCGTAATTCTCCCTGCGCCCGGATCTGTGTGGGCCAGTGCACAATCAGCGGTGTCGCGATGCCGCCCTCGTGCACCCAGTGTTTGTATTCACGAAAAGGCGTGTTGGACAGATTTGCCCAGGGTACCCCGTAGCTCTGATAGGTATCCTCCGCACCCGGCATCACCGCTGGATCGTTGTTGAAGTGCACGGGCCTGCCGTCCCGGGTATGTGCGGTTCCGGCCAGAAACGTTCCCGATTGCACCCAGGTCGTAAAGTCGATCTCCTCGGCGCAGGCGCCATTATCCGCGAGAAAGATAATCAGCGTATTGTCCAGTTGCCCGTTACTCTCCAGAGCAGCGAGTATACGACCGATGCCCTGATCCATACGGTCGATCTGCGCCGCGTATACTTCCATGCGCCGCGCCTGCCATGCCTTGTCAGGCACTGCATGCCACGGCGGCTGGCTGGGATCACGAGGTGTCAGCGGCCAGGACACGTCGAGCAGGCCGATCTCGCGCATGCGCGCCAGGCGCTCTTCGCGCAACTGATCCCATCCTGCATCGAACCGACCCGCATAGCGTGCAATATCCTCGTCATGCGCGTGCAGAGGCCAGTGGGGCGCAGTGTACGCGGTATAGAGAAAAAACGGTTCGGATTGATCGGCATGTTCGTTCACATACTCGACCGCCTGATCACTGATGGCATCGGTAAAGAAGAAATCTTCGGGCAGCGAGTCCATGTCCGAGTATAGGAACCATTAACGCCCTATTCTGAGAAATCTGCAAGTAAGATTGGGTAGCTACAGGCCATTTTCTACAGCACTAGCAAGAATTAGGAGGGAGATTCCCGTCGACACCGTCACCCTTTCCGGCGTCGGCATAGAGCGTGTCGAAATCGGCGACAACCGGCGCGTATTCCTCAGGTGTGAAAAAGTTATCGATAATCACGAAACCTTGTTCTCGCCATTGGCTAATATGTTCCGCGGTACAACGCATCTTTGAATCGGAATTATTTCGCAGCACGGATCTTCCGGATATAAATCGTCTTATCCTGCTAACGACGGTCAACTTAACCTAACCAGGCTCCAGGTTCTAGCTGCCGTTGTTTACTCGCATCATCTGCCGACTGACGCCTGGCGGTTCATTTTTTGATTTGCTGGCGACGAAAGTACCCCAAATCTTCACGGATACCGACGTTCAGCACCTCGCCGGGCGCCGCGGCGATATACCGGCAAATGTCCTTTCCATGTTCTGAAAGCCCGTCGTGTATTTTTCGAGTAATGCTTCTGGGTATCGGTTCCCTAAACCACGGCGCGAAAAATTCCGCATTGGGAATCGCGCGCACCTCATTCGATAAGTTAGGAGTACCCCCGTGCCAGGCGCGAACATCGCGAATCACGACGCTGCCCGCCGGTGCTGGACACACCGCACTCAGCTTCATCCATTCAGGTTCCTCGTCCAGCGTAGGAATCGGCTGACGGGAATGCTGAGTGCCCGGAATCTGCCGGATCGGTCCGTTGGTACGCGTAAAGTCCACCATGAGATAGTTGCAGCTCACATAGGGACATGGCAGGTCCCGGTATGTCAGAAAACCTCGAGGATCCTTGAACGACCCAGAAGTAAAGGTCCGGCCATTCTTCAACTGGACCTCCCTGCGATCCCCCATATCGGAATGCAACCCCTGGTATTCAACGGCGCCTGGCAGACAGAAGTCGCCACCACCGCCCCGGGCGATATAGTCGGCAGAACCGAATATTGACGTAAGGATCGGAGTGATCGTAGGCAGATCGAAAAGCATGGACCACTCCGGGTTATGCATTTGAGCGCCGGTTTCGCTGGCGGCGCCGAAGGAATAACGATGCGAACCCCGATTGCCGACTCGATCACGATCCTGCGCCATCATCTGGTGGATGACCCGATCACAACCACCACGAAGAAAATCCAGTTGTTTCGCGTCCAGGGCATTGCGTACGACGACGAATCCATCTCGGTAGAAAAGCCTCGTTGCCTTTTCGATTTCGTCGGGACGTAAGACCTCCAGTTCTTTGATGCCGTTATTCTCGGAAAGATAGTCTCTCAGCGTTGAGACTTCCGGACTATTCGGATCGCGTCCGACCCAACCCAGATCGTTCAGTGCGAACTGCATCGCGCGATCGTCTCGGATCATGATCTGATCGGTTGCTCGTGACATGTATGAAGTCATCCCCGACAGTTAGTGAGTTTGATTCTGGCATTCATCCCGACTTATCTGTAGCGCAATACTTCCCGTATCTGCGACCAGGGCTTGACACCGCAGCGCTCCGCCCAGGCATCGTGGATGGCGGATAATTCGGCGACCACCTCCGGATTCTCTGCCGCTACATCATCGGTCTCGGTGCGATTCCTGACGACGTCATAAAGCTCCCAGTCGTCGGGATACTTGCACACCAGCTTCCAGTTTCCCCTGCGCACCGCACAGTTGCCTTCGTGTTCCCAGATCAGGGCTTCTTTGCCGTTGGGTTTTTCATCGAAGATTGGTGTTAACGTAGTGCCTTCCAGCGCCTTGATCGCGTTGCCGTTGTAACGTTCAGGGTACTGGGCATCCGCCACCTCGACGCAGGTTGCCATGATGTCGGTCAGTTGCCCCGGCAGATGACGTAATTCTCCCTGTGCCCGGATCTGTGTGGGCCAGTGCACAATCAGCGGTGTCGCGATGCCGCCCTCGTGCACCCAGTGTTTGTATTCACGAAAAGGCGTGTTGGACAGATTTGCCCAGGGTACCCCGTAGCTCTGATAGGTATCCTCCGCACCCGGCATCACCGCTGGATCGTTGTTGAAGTGCACGGGCCTGCCGTCCCGGGTATGTGCGGTTCCGGCCAGAAACGTTCCCGATTGCACCCAGGTCGTAAAGTCGATCTCCTCGGCGCAGGCGCCATTATCCGCGAGAAAGATAATCAGCGTATTGTCCAGTTGCCCATTACTCTCCAGAGCAGCGAGTATACGACCGATGCCCTGATCCATACGGTCGATCTGCGCCGCGTATACTTCCATGCGCCGCGCCTGCCATGCCTTGTCAGGCACTGCATGCCACGGCGGCTGGCTGGGATCACGAGGTGTCAGCGGCCAGGACACGTCGAGCAGGCCGATCTCGCGCATGCGCGCCAGGCGCTCTTCGCGCAACTGATCCCATCCTGCATCGAACCGACCCGCATAGCGTGCAATATCCTCGTCATGCGCGTGCAGAGGCCAGTGGGGCGCAGTGTACGCGGTATAGAGAAAAAACGGTTCGGATTGATCGGCATGTTCGTTCACATACTCGACCGCCTGATCACTGATGGCATCGGTAAAGAAGAAATCTTCGGGCAGCGAGTCCATGTCCACGGCGTCGTTCTCGCGGGTCAGGGTTTTCGGCTGCCAGTAGTTTGCAGCACCGCAGATGATGCCGAAGAATCGATCGAAGCCACGCTGGCGCGGCCAACTGTGTTTCGGGGACCCCGCATCCGTATGTCGAGTAACGTGCCACTTGCCGCTCATGTATGTGGCGTAGCCGGCTGTCTTCAACACTTCGGCAATGGTCACACAGTTGGCGTTGAGGTCTCCCCGGTAACCGTCCTCGTCCAGATCCTGCGTCATGTGTCCGACGCTTGCCTGGTGTGGATGCAGACCGGTCAGAATGGAGGCCCGGGTGGGACAACATCTCGCCGTGTTGTAGAACTGGGTGAAACGCAAACCGCCGGCTGCAAGACGATCGAGATTGGGCGTTTGGACCTCGCCACCGTAACAGCCAATATCGGAATATCCCATATCGTCATTCATGATAAGCAGGATGTTCGGGTGATCGGACATTTGTTCCTCTCTTTTGCTTTCCTTACCTGGGAATAGTAGCACTGGAAGGTTCCTATACTCACTTAATTGCTTTGGTAGAGCAAGGCGCACACTATCGTGATCCTCATCAATCGGACATGCGCCGGCACTGGGGGAGCACAATTCAGAAGTGCTAACAGAGCTCGGCTATACAGCAACCGACCTCGCAGATCTGGACGAAGCCGGCATCATCTAGCGTCCGAACCGGATGCTGCAGTCGGCCTGGCTATCTTCTGCATCAGGTCGTCCGGACGGTGGTTGTACACATGCCCCAGCCCGCCTCGACTCACTGGACCGAGGGTGGGGGAGAGGTGCTCAGTCACGATGCCCCACTGGCGCTTGTTGCCGACACCTGGGGCATGCGGCTGGAGTACGTGGAAACGGATGCGGTCCATGAATCGGCACATCATCATGTAAACATCGTCGCGCAGAATCCGGACAGTTTACACTCCTGGTACCAGCAACGACTGAGCGGGGAGCGCGGCGTGTTCGGCTTCGACAGTTCGCGGGAGATTCTGCAATACGATACCTATCAGCTGGTGTTTGCACAGTCGGATGATGTGGCTGCTGATGACAGCGCCGGCTATCGCCACTACGACCATCTCGGCTGGTTCGTCGAGGATCTTTACGGCACCTGTGCGGCGCTGATGGATCAGGGCGTTGTGTTTCCAGCCCACGGTCTGGGTGACAGACCCAATCCACCACTACCGGAAGAACCGCGAACCCCGGCCTTTGCCGTGGATCCCTCCGGCATCTGGTTCGAACTGGTCAATCTGGACCCGGACCAGGTGCAGTACAAGAAGATGGATATGTGGGACTGACGGCATTGATCCCGCCTGCGGAAGGTTCTCTACCTTCTTTGCAGTGACAACCGGGTGAGTATCCGAAGCTCAATCAGACCGTCAGATTCTTCTTGTACCTTGATGGTAATCGCTCTGTTGTCGTCGAGAATCTCCCAGCTGTCCCCGGGGGCGCCCCTGACCGGGCCGAACTCGGGGTCGGCAAAGCCCAGGAAGTCGCTGGCTTCCAGGGTTGCCTCGGCTGCGGCGACGCCGAGGATCGGATCGTCGAATTCAATGCGGAATTCCCGCGCGCCAGCGCTCTCTGCCGGGGCGTGGCGGAACAGGAAGCTGTGTACCACGGTGCCATCGGTTATGGTGACGTCGCGATCCAGCTTCAGGCTGCCTTCCAGCGTGGCGTACTGCCGTTCCACCACGAGCTCCGGTTGTACTGTCCGACGATTGGCCGACAGGTCGTCCGGTACGGTTTCGTCATCGACATCACCGAAGATGTCGATCCCCGATTTCGATCTCGAAAACGCGCTTGAGCCGCTTCGCCCACGTCATTGAGTAAGTCTTCGGTTTCTGACTTTCTTGTTCTTCTACTGGCGTTTGCGGGACGACATACTCACGCTGAAGGAAGGAAAAGGGTGGTTATTCTTCCTAACCGCGAATCTCCCTCCTAATTCTTGCTGGTGCTGTATAATATGTGCCCGGTATGAACTGTTACCTATTATAATGATCGTTTATAATGATCGTTGCGAAGAAATAAGTGATCGAGTTCAAATGCTTGTGAATAAATTCCATGGAGGTGCTTAAATGCCTGGCTTCGAGTTTCATCACGTTCATCTGTATAGTCCTGACCCGATAAAAACAGCCGACTTTTATGAGAAGTTTTTTGGGGCAACCCGACGGCGCCCTGACCGGGAGGTGGATGAGGGGTCCTTAGAAGATGGGCCACCATTTTACGCGGTGCAGCTGGTGCTGAACGGAGTAGGGATATTCGTTCGGAGCCAGAAGGAGGGAGCTACGATTCCCGGTGAACCCGTGCGCGGCCTGGAGCACTTTGGCATTTATACCGATGATATGGAGGCCGCTGTAGCGGATTTAACGGCCAACGGCGTGGAGGTTGAGGTAAGAAATCCGTACATAGCCTTTATACGCGGGCCGGACAACGTCCGCATTGAGCTGCAAGCAGTCGGCCGGATGACATGAAATTGCTGACCTCCTTCGCCGCGAAATCCGGGCTACAGGAATTCATCCCCCTAACTTAAGTCGCATGGCACCCGACCACTCCAGAGTGGTCGGGCGGCTACTGCAACGCGTCGTTTTTTTAAACCTCGCTGCGGCGCTTTTCGTTACAGTATCTTCTGCCGCCGCCGAACCGAGGTACGAACACGGCATCTCGTTCTTCCACGAACTGAAATACCCCGCAGATTTTACGCACTTCGATTACATTAACCCCGACGCACCCAAGGGGGGCGTGTTGGTCTTATCGACGCAGAGGGATTTCAATACCCTAACTATGTTCACGGACTTCGTGCCAGCACCGGCCACATGGAGATGGATTCACGACTCCCTGGTGTCGTCCCGCGACGAAGAGATGAGCAGCTTCTATGGCCGGCTGGCAGATGGACTGGCCGTTTCCGACGACAGACGCACCCTCTTTATTCGCTTGCATCCAGAGGCGCGGTGGCACGACGGTATGCCGATCACTACCCGGGACGTGAAGTTTACCTTCGATCTCATTCAAGCCAGCATACGGCATCGCGGATCCTTCTCGTGGCTGCAATCCGTTGAAATCTTAAACGAGCGTGAAATAGCCTTGCGGCTTGCGAGCGAGCTGACTCTATCCAACCTGTTTCCCTTAAGTTCGTTTCCGATCATGCCAGCCCACTACTGGGAAGATAAGGACCCGACCCGGGTCACGATGGAACCGCCGCTGGGCAGCGGTCCCTACCGGATCGCCGAGGTCAGGCAGGGACGGTATATCCGTTACGAGCGGGTTCCCGATTACTGGGGACGGGACATCCCCGTTAACAAGGGCCGCTTTAACTTCGATCAGATCCGCTACGATGTTTATCGGGATGCGACCGTCGCCCGGGAGGCGTTTCGCAAGGGATTGATCGATACCTGGCACGAGGAGGACACTCGCTACTGGGCGACAGGGTATGACATTCCCGCCCGGGATAAGGGCTGGCTGGTGATGGATCATCTCGACTACCGCGGAGCAATCGGTGTCAACCGGATCATCGCCCTCAATAACCGTCGGGACAAGTTCAAGGACCCGCGGGTTCGGGAAGCGTTGACGCTCGCCGTGGACTTTGAATGGGAGAACCGCGTGCTTCACTTTGGCCAGCTCCAACGGGCATTGAGTAATTTCTCGGGCGAGCCATCGCTGGAAGCGCGAGGATTACCCGGCGAGGGTGAGCTTGCGTTGCTCGAACCCTTCCGCAATCAACTGCCCAAAAGGCTGTTTACCGAGGTCTTCGAATTCCCGCGGTCCACCGGCAGCGGCCGCAATCGCGCCTCCCTCGAACGGGCCCGGACGCTGCTGGCACAGGCCGGGTGGCGTATTGCGGATGGCGTACTGGTCAACACCAGGGGTGAGCCGTTCGAGATTGAATTCCTGTCGCGGAGTGTGGCCGATCAGCGTACCTTTCTGCCTTACCTCAGCACCTTAAAGCGGCTTGGGATCACCGGTAGGATACGGCTGGTGGACGGGACGCAGTTCGTTAGTCTAAACCGGAAATTCGATTACGACGCGAGAATCAGTCAGAGCTGGATCCTCTCTCCGCCGATCGTATACTTGTCCCACTATTTTCATTCTCAATCAGCGTCCCAGCCCCTAAGGTTCAGGGGCAACATAGCCGGGATCGCAGATCCCGTGGTCGACGCGTTGATCGACGATGCAATCAAGGTGACGACGCTGGAGGAAATGGTGATCGCCTGCCGTGCCCTGGACAGGGTATTACTCTGGGGGTTCTACCAGATTCCCCTGGATGCGATGGCGCCCGCTCGCCTTGTTTATTGGAACAAATTCGGTCGACCGGAACGGGAAGATCTTGCGGTCTATAGACCTCCGTTTCCCGATGGGTGGTGGTACGATGACACAAAAGCGGCGCGGATCGAGATCAGCCAATAGAAAAGGGGTCATGAACCTGACCCCTTTTCCTGAGCGGAGCGAAGGAACCCAACATCGAGATCCTTCACTTCGTTCAGCATGACAGCTTCCGCTTAGAACTCCCTCTGGACACTGATGCCAAATGACCTCGGTGCGCCCCAGGTGCTTCCCACCCGCCCGTCAACACACTGGAAGTTGCAGGAAGTCGCATAGACTTCGTTGAGGAGGTTCTTGCCGAACACGTCGATCTGCCAACCGCCCACGTCCTCGACCCGCACACGCCCGTCGAGCTTTTCATAGCCGGGCGTCGGAAATTGGGGCCTCTTATGATTAGCGAGCATTTCGTCGGTCGCGTACCAATCCAAGCGGGCCATCGCCGGGTACTCACCGAGGAGGAAACGGTAGCTGGCCGCAGCGTAGTAACTCCACTCGGGCGACACCCCCATCCGGGTCCCTGGTGCCAGGGGTATGGACCCGAATTCAGGCCTGTCGGTGCCAAAGGGTATGCCGTCTTTGATCTCGCTTTCATCGAATTGTGCCTCCGGGACATAGTTGCCCCCCACAGATAATGTCAGCTGATCGGTGGCAGCGAAATCAAGCGATAGCTCAATCCCCTTCACATGTGCCGCGCCGGCGTTAACAAACAGCTGGGCCATGCTCAGAAGCGTCGGAAAGTTCTGGGACACGATCATATCTTCCCAGTCGATGTAATAGACCGCGCCCGTAAACCGGACCCTGTCATCCGCAAGAGTGCCTTTGATTCCGACTTCGTAGTTCGTCGTAAAATCCCCATTGTTGACCAGACGGTCCGCCAGAAATGCCCTCTGCTCCTCCGCGACCGGATCGCCGGCAAGTAGCAGAAGTTCTGCAATTGTGATTGTCACCGTAAAGTAATTGATCAAGCCCGGGCGAAAGCCCTTGGTCGCCGTTCCATACAACATGAGCGAATCGGTCGGACGATAGGTCAGCGCTACCTTCGGTTGCAAGAAGCTTTCGTCGAGTTTCAAGTTCTGTTGGTCTACCCCAAATTCTGCCAACAACTCCGCGGCAGTATATTCCGGGCTTGTAACATCGGCCTTTATCGTGGCCGTCCTGATACCCAGCGTCAGGTCTAATTGTTCATTAAACGCATAGGTAGCTTCGCCATAGGCTGCGAGTTCTTCGGTATTGACGACTGGGACCCCGAGGGGTGGGAATATCGAATCGACAGCTGACTGCCACTGCGCGAATTCCGGGCGCACCCGACGGATATTACCAAGTGTTCTTGTAGAGTCTTGGTCTTTGAAGTACAAACCCGCCGTCCATTGCCAGGGGCCGGTGGTGTTTGAAGTCAAGCGAAATTCCTGCACGGTTCGCTCAAAGGTCCTCCCGCCAAAGGAGCCAGCTATCCCGAGGATCTGGCCGTCTGGTAGGGTCGGGTCATAGTTAGGATTGGGTGTCTCACCAAAGACCGGTGTTCTCAGCAGGCGTGAGACAATACCGTCGAATACAGGGACGAAGCGCACCGGAAGTGGACTGGAGCGGGTGTACTCCCGATCAAAGAGCGAGGTTGAAGACAAGAAGTCTGCGAAGCCCAGGTCCCAATTCACTGAGAGGTTGTACGACCAGTGGGTGTCATGGTACTCGTTGCCGTATACGTCGTTGAAAGCTTTGTTGCCTCCGGTTTCGTAGGGTCTTTCTGCCGTAGACGGGCCGCCGTACTCGCCGTCGTAGTAGCTGATGGTTCCGTTAACCACCAACTTGTCCGATACGACCGACTCTATTCTGGCCCGTATCGAGAGGTCCTGCCGCCAATTGACGTCTTTTTCGTTCCGGTCCTCCAAAGTGTCGATGAAGCCGGCTCGGTCTCGATACTGACCAACAACGCGCAGCGCCAGGCGGTCGTCGAGTGGCACATTGACCACGCCACTCATTATGTAGGTCGGGTCATCACTCTCGTCCATTACATTGTATTCGGCCTTGACGCGGGCCGCCAGCGCCTGTGGATCCGGCCGGTTGGTGATGTAGCGCAGCACACCAGACATGGCACCTTCGCCGAAGAGCGTGCCCTGCGGTCCCTTCAAGACTTCGACCCGCGCCAGGTCAAAGACCGCGCCCGAGATTTGTACGCGTCTATGGCTCGTCGCCGGTATATCGTCGACGTAAATACCTATCACCGAGTCGCCGTCGCTGGGCGCGATCATCCCACGGATCACAGTTTCGTTGAAACCGGGGGCGGCTTCGCGATACGACATTCCTGGCACAGCCAGGTACAAGTCTTGAATATCGAAAATACCCTTGTCGATCAGTGACTTTTCGTCAAGCACGGTGATCGCAATGGGCGTATCCATAAGATTTGTTTCACGATAGGTTGCGGTGACGATGATTTCCTCCATGTAAGGTTTTTCATCGGTTGCTTCGTCTTCATCGGTTGTTTTGTCTGCCGCAAGGCAGGGTGCTGCTATGAGTGCCGCGGCCAGTGCCGCGGCGACACGATTTAATAGTTTGATGGACATGGTGTTTCCCCTTATCCGTTGATATGGACGGAGGAACGACGTCATCACGGGTCCCCCGTTTACGCCGTAGCTTATGCTGGAGGGGGGGGGGTACTGACTAAAAAGCATGCTCCACGCATGCATAACCACTTCGTCAGTTGACTCTCCCAGCGACGATAGCAAACTGCGTTATATAACATTATATACTCGTGTTTTGAGCGTTTCAACCAAAATGTTGCTAACACCAAAATGTTGCTAACAGGTGGCGGCACCATGCGCGTCATCGCCGACATCACTGACCCAGACGTCATCCAGAGAATCCTGGATCACATCGACCGCAACCACCACCGATTAAACCTGCGACTGCTGTTCAACCCTAAAGCGGCCTGATAAACAGGTCAACATCACCCTAATCAACCCATAAATCGCCTAAGTGATTGACCCGACTGCTGGTAAGCCAGCAGATACAGCCGATTACAGTCATTGACCATCCAAAGTGTCACCACGTCACCATGGCTTTAATTTGAATGGACATCGGCAATTACGATACTTTTACGATACTTTGCCGTTTCTTGAAAGATGCGGTTTATAACACCTATCCTCAAAACGAGGCTACGGGGGTCCTGAGAAAATTCGCGCACCTGAAAGGACCCGACTGTGTCGACATCGGGCCAAGTGAATATTGGCTGACTTATGAGCAAAATTTCATCAAAATTGGGGGAATCTCCCTCCTGATTCTTACTAGCGCTGTAGAAAATGGCCTGTCGCTACCCAATCTTACTTGCAGATTTCTCAGAAAAGGGCGTTAATGGTTCCTATACTCCCAGGCCTTTGCACAAGGTAGTAGACGCGTGCGGCTCCTTTACGAGAAAATCGGTGTACGCGTCGTCGGTGAATTTCGGACCATCCATCCTGAGGGATCGGAGCCGGCGGACTACGACGAGACCTACCGCCTGGCTCACTATGCGAGCTACGAGCATTGGGTAGATACCAGGCGCCCGGCGGACATGATTGGTGACGGTCCGTTAACCAACCGCGGCCTGTCGGTTGCCAAACAGCGTCAGGAGTACCTGCTGGATTCTGATGGCGCGTACTTTATGACCGGCGCCATGATCGATAGTAGGCCCTATCATCTACCCGCAACTGACGAGGAATTCATACCCGATACCGAGGCAGGCGATGGTCTGGGCCCAGTTCGTTACGGAATACCGATCCCAGGTGACGAGATCGCCACGCTGCACTACTGGCAAATCACAAAGGGCTCTTTCGAGTCGTTCCAAACACTCACCACGCACGGCATGTTGCCTGTGATGGACAAGATGGGGGTACGTGCCCTTGGGCTCTGGCAGGCGACGGCGAACCCGGCCCGTATCATCGGCGACGGCCCTGATTATGAGGCCTGGCGCGAAGCCAATGATGAGAGAAACCAGCTCACACTTGACGGCTGGCTCCGCTTTCTAAGGGGCGATCTATATAGGAGTCCGCCTACCTATACGCCGCCCCTCAGCGAAAGCTTCATCCGACGATGAGTTTACTCGCCCCCTTCGCTTTGGAGCGCAGTTAGGGCGGCCAACATCTGACTGTCCAGCCAGGTGCGAATCCATCGTGGTACCGCTGATGTTGGCCGAAATGCCGAATTCATCCATACCGCCCGCACCGCGCCGCCTCCAGCCCGAGGAGGTCATGGAGATGATCAGCCACCGGAAGGACGTACACGTCATTGACCTTAGACACGGCTACGACGTCGATCTGTTGCCGAAGATGGTGCCCAATGCACTCCGCGTGCCCATGGAGGCCATCGACCGGCACTACCAGCACATCCCCAGGGACAGCGACATTGTGCTGTATTACAGCTGACCCGACGAAGCGACCAGCGCCCGTGTGGCGCTCAAACTCAAACGACGCGGCATCTCACGGGTCTATCCGATGATCGGCGGCATCGAAGCCTGGGTGGCGAAAGAGCTGCCGACAGAGGATGTGCCGACCGTTCAGGCCTGATCTTCTATCTGCGAGAAAGTCTCTTCAAGTGCCTGGTGAACCTGAATCAGAGAGCTCTCAGAGACCGTGGCCGGCCGATCTTCGCGGGTATGAAAAAACACGTTGCCGCCTGAAACAAGACCGAAGCCGCTGTAACCATGCTCCGCAACGTTAGCAAGTTCGCCTATCGCCCGATCCCTAACCACGGGTTTAAGGGGCGGAATAGACGAGAACGATTGCTCAAGCATAGCGAACAGGGACTCGTCAGTGGCCTGAAGCAAGCCGCGCGTCATCTCGGCATCCGGCTGCAATACGCCACCGCGCTCGCGCCATTCCGGTGTGGCGATGGACGCACCCAGATGCAACCAGGTTCGCGTCAGCTCTGGTGCCGGCAGAAACGAGTCATTGTGAATCATCCTCGCGCCCCAGAAGCCCAGTTCGTGCCCGGAGTTGGCTGTGAACAGATAGCTGTAGCGTGTACTTCGCGACATCACCCACCTTGCCAGCGCTAGCTGAATGGCAATGCCGGGGCCACGCTCACCGGCGCAGGCATACCAGCCGCTGGACGGCGTTGAGACGACAATCCACTTATCGCCGCCCGGTTTGACCCCCATGACGTTGAACGCATCCGTCTCGGCCGTTCGACTGGAGAGTGAGACTGATACAACGCTGCCCAGCGATTCCCGCAGCAACGGCAGATCACTCGCGCGGACCTGTAGCACCGGGATCGGCAACACGACGCCGACATCCTCCGGCGCGACGTTCTCCGCGACGATAAGACCCTGCCCGGTTGGGTCCGGTGAGACCCTTAAAACTGCCCTGATGCCATTTTTCTCTATGACATTGTGTCGATACGCCTGCCACCAGCCAGGCGCTCTGTCAGCTGGAACCAGCGCGATAGCATCGGGGTCACTGTCATCGCCGTTTGCCGAGTGGACCTCCCGAAGGGCGCCGGCCAGTCCGTCGCATGCGGCCGAATACCACAGTGGCAGTGCCTCGAGGGACCTACCCCCCGCCTCGAGTACACAATCGTCATACTCGAACTGTCGAACCTGCCAGCGCTGCCGTTGGGTCTGCAGACCTTCCTCGGCAAAGCGGTGTTCGATCCAGTCGGATGCCTGATAGTCTACGGCGGAGCCTGTCCGATGGATGCCCATGTCATGGTAGTACTGCACATCGGACATCATCTGTTCATACATGAACTCGCACCGTCTTATCGGTTGTCACCTGTTCACTGCGTGCAGCTGTGCGACGTCGGCAGGATTCTCGTCACGCTGATTTCAGATCGATCCATCATGGTGGGAATCTGCGGACCGATGTCGTTTTTCCAGGTGTCACTTTCGTATACCGCTTCATACAGCTGTTTTTCGCTCCTCTTCGCTCGCGAAGCGGCGCATCCAGAAGTATACCGTGTCGTCTTCTTCGCCTCGAAAGCTACCGGTGATCACCATGCCCTGTGCGACCTGAAACAGAATGATTGTCTCTTCCATAAACCTGACCCATTCATCCATTTTCCCGGGCAGTATCTTGTATTGGCGCAGCTCATAAAATGCCATTGGCGCTTCCCAATCAGAATCAGCCTTCATCATATAATGGATTCGAGCCCGCGAGCAACAATCTCACGGCGTTGACAGGACAGCAGCACTACTTCAGTCTCTGCCCGTCTTCCTTCCCAGATGAGATACATGAAGGTTACGCGCATTTCGCAGAACCCCATCATCACACCGCAAAGTGCGCCGGGTCTCGGAGTCAATATCAACGGGCCTTCTCTGATCCGGGTACCGGAGTGGGTCGATCGGCCCCTGGGCCGGTACTACCTGTATTTCGCTCATCACGAAGGCAAATACATCCGACTCGCTTACGCGGATGAGGTGGTCGGTCCATGGCAGGTTTACGATCCCGGCGCACTGCACCTTGACGACTCGCTGTTTCCTTTTACGATACTTTGCCGTTTCTTGAAAGATGCGGTTTATAACACCTATCCTCCGTAAGTATGTTCGGTTTCTTATTGGAGACGCTATCTCCGAACCCACAATGTATACGCACCTCGGATCCTCTTAGGGTCGCTGGACTCTAGGGCCTCAAAGCGGAACAGGTTTTTCCGAGGTGGATATCTTTATCCAAAACCAGGCTTGCTCACTGAACTCTGTAAATGCTGCCTATGCTGCAGCACCCTGTATTCGATTGTATTCTGTTCCTCGGGTCAGCATTGCCCATGCTGTTCTGACGTTTTTGTTCGCCAATGCAACCGATGCCTTGCCATATCCGGAACGACTCACCAACAATAGAAAAGGGGTCAGGTTCAATTTCCTGCTTCCCTTTTCTCTGCTTGCGGAAGAGTGCCTCTGGAAATTGAATCTGACCCCTTTTCCTTGACCCCTTTTCCTTTTCCAAGAGAATCAGAACTTTATTCGCGCTGCCTTCTCCTCGTCGAACCACCAGCCATCCGGGAACGGCGCTACATACATCTCCTCTGGCACGTCGGGCCGGCCGAATTTGTCCCAATAAACGATGCGAGTGTCCCCGCGGGCATCCAGCAGGAACTGGTAATAATTCCATAGCAGAACGCGATCGAGTGCCCGACAGGCGCTCACAAACTTATCGAGGTGTGTCGGACTGAGCGCTGCCTCGACCAGAGCATCGACTGCCGGGTCGTTGAGGCCGGACGCGTTCAAGTAAAGGGTCGATGAGGAATGAAAAAAGGGTCGTAACTGCCAGGAGGGCGGTACCTGGATACGGCCGCCCACCAGGATAGCGTCGTAGTCAGCGTTGCGCCGGCGATTGAAGTAGCCGGTGCCGTCGATCATGCGGATATCCGCCTGGATGCCGAGTATCGACAGCGAACGCACGTAGGGCAGGAGAATACGCTGGTTTGCCCGCGAAGAGGACAGAAACTCGATCACAAAGGGTTCGCCTGCAGCGTTGACCATTATGCCGTCTACGACCCGATAACCGGCTTCTGCGAGGAGTGCCCTCGCCCTCGACAAACCGTCACGATCGACGCCCACGCCATCTGTACTGGGGAAGGAAAAGGGGTGGGTGAATACCCTGGCGGGCAACCGCGCGCGATGCGGTTCGAGAAGCGCTGTTTCCGCTTCGTCCGGCAATCCCGAAGAAGCGAACATGGAGCCGGCAAAGAAGCTGTTGGCCCGGGTCAATTCGCCCCCGTGCAACACCCGGATTTGCCACTCGAAGTCCAATGCATGGAACAGCGCCTCGCGTACGCGAAGATCGTCGAACGGTTGGCGCCGCGTATTCAGCGCCAGGCGAAACCGGGGGCCGTGATTGCCGGACACCAGTGTGCCCAGCACGAGCCAGCCGGCCTCGCGAGCGGGAACGTCGTAGGATGACAGCCAGTGCCGCGAGTCGGTCTCGGTCCACACGTCAAGCAGTCCCGCGCGCAGGGCCTCGCGGGCAACCGTCGCGTCCAGGTAACGTTCGTAGCGAATGGTATCGAAGTTGAATTTGCCACGATTCACCGGAAGATCTCTGGCCCAGTAATCCGGCACCCGCTCGTACGTAAAGTAGCGACCCTGAGACACGCCTGTCAGGCGGTAGGGGCCGCTCTGTGGCGGCGGCGTCGTTGTCGGTTCGCTCACATCCCGTTCGAGCCAGTAATGCGCAGGCACGATGGGCATGTGGCCGAGGAGGAAGAGTTGTTTGGTAACGTCCGAGTCGGCACGAATCTCGACAGTCAATGGATCCAGGATGTTGACCTCCGTAACCCAGGCCAGCGCCGCTGCCCACCCGTGGGCCATGGCGTCAGCGCGAAACGTTTCCACAGTAAACTTGACATCGGTTGCGGTAATCGGCCTGCCGTCGTGCCAGCGTGCCTGCGGGCGCAGCCGGAAGACGATTCGCCGGCGGTCGGCGCTTAAGGCGATCGACTCGGCGAGACTGCCGTAATAGCCCGAGGCTTCGTCACCTGCGCGCTCGATCAGGTGATCATAGGACGGGTAGAATCCCGGCGGCTGGTACACCGGCGACACGGTATTTAAGGGGTTGAGCGTGGGCAGCACCAGCGTACCGCCCTTCGGGGCGTCCGTGTTGAGATAGTCGAAGTGCGGGAAGTCAGCGGGGTATTTCAGTTCGTAGTTGGGTATCTGCGAGACGCCGTGACGGAACTCGAGCGGCGGCGTATCGGCAACGGCGTGCGCCAACGGGTGCATCGACAGGGCGAGCAGCAACAGGGTGGTTTTTTTGCTTACAGCGCGCGGTTTTGCCATGCGGTTGCACTTCTACTCTACGGTCTCACACAGGCATACCTTACGCCAATCGGTGTCAGAGTTCCTTTACCGCGTTCAAATAGGCGCGGACATCGCGCTCGAGGTGCTTGGCATCAAAGACGGTATCTTGTAGATCAGGCCGTGGTCGCCATTCATCTCGCCATGATCCGAGGTGAAGGCAATCACCGTATCGTCCATTTCTCCGCGCGCGTCGATCACGGCGAGGATATCTCCGATCTGGTCGTCGATCAGCAATACGTTACCGGCATAGTTGGCGCGCATGGCGCCGACGTCGCCCGCGTCGAAGTCCGGGCAGTATCTTTTGTTTTCACGCATCCGGTCGATTTGGCCCCTTGGCCTTGGGCCGTCTTGCTCGTTCCCTGCTGGGGCCGGCATGGCGTTGGGATCGTACCTGCTGGCATAAGGTTCCGGTGCATCCCACGGTTCATGGGGACCGCCGAAGCTGACCCAACAGAACCAGGGTTGGTCACGATCTTAGGCGGCCAGATATTGTTTGGCCTGCTGTCCTACATAGACGTCGGCGTAGTCTTCAGCGGCAACACCGAAGGGCGCGCAACGTGCGCCTTGTTAGAAAAGCGTTCCTTAAAGTCCGCCCGGTAGGCCTCCAGCAACCCCTTCTCTTCCCACATGGCGGTCATGTTACTCATCAGCACGGCGCTCGCCCGCGGCCCGCCGATCTCATCAACATCGTCCAGACCCCAGGCGTGCAGCAGGTCTTCCTTTTCGCGCAGGTCGCCGCGATGCGGATGCAGGTGTATCTTGCCGAACAGGCTGGTGCGGTAACCGAGTTTTTTAATCTCCCGCATCCAGTTGTCGGCGGTTGCGGGCATGGCGTACTCCATGTTGTTCCATACGCCGTTGTTGTGAGGATATCTGCCGGTGGCGAGCGTCAGGCGCGCCGGCACACAGATTGGTGTTGTCGTGACACATGCTCGTCCACACAACATTGGAGGCAGATCATGATATTTGAAAATGCCTTTGAAGTGTTTTTCTTCTTCCACCTGAATGGTGCATCAAAGGCGCTGGCAGAAGATTTCGATGCAGATGGCGATCTTGATATTGCCGCCATCGCCATGTTCGCCGACTATCGGGCGAATCCTGAACAGAGCTTCGTATACCTCGAGAATAAAGGTGATCTCCACTTCGAAGCGTCCCTGATCCCCGAGGCCGTCAGCGGGCGATGGCTCACCATGGATGCAGGGGACCTGGACGGAGATGGCGACAAGGACATCGTGCTCGGGTCATTTATCAACGGACCGCAGCACCACCCCGGTCGCGCAGGATCTTGGCGATATCGGTGTTCTTCTTTGCCCGGTACAAGGCCTGATCCTGCCGGCCCACAAGATCACTGGCACGGTCGAAATACGCCAACGACTCTTCAACATCATCGACATCAAATTCGGCCCTGCCGAGTTCAATGAGGAGCGCGATCAAGTCCATGGCGTCCTGGCCGTACTTTGACTCCATGACGGCAAGTCGCCCTTTCAGTATCTTGCGCGCCTTTTTGAATTCGCCGGTATCGTTCAGCAGCGTCGCGTAGTTGATGGCGAGCTTGGCCGTATTGATGTCGTCGCGACCGTAAACCTTTGCGCCGAGTTTATACGCGCGTTTACCCGACTCGAGCGCCCCGGTGGTATCACCAGCACCCATGGCCTGCTGGTATGACTGGTAGGCGGCACGGAAATCCGCCTTCCGGTCCGCCTGTGCGCAAGGCAGATGGCAGATTAGTAACACCGCCAGCGACAGGATGCTCAAGTTTCTCATATCGGTCCCTCCTTTGCCGATAACCATAAAAAAAACAACCCGACTGCACAAGGGGCAGGACCCCTAAGCCGTCTGAATCAATCGAGAAATCGCGAAGAGATGCAAGGCCACATCAGGTCCCGCTCTGCAATTCGACAAAACGCCGATAGCGCCCGTTGGTATCCGTCATGAGTTCGTCATGGCCGCCGACATCCTGGACTTCGCCATCTTCCAGAAACACAATTCTATCCGCCTGGCGAATCGTCGACAACCGGTGCGCGATGACGATCACCAGTCTACCCACCGCCGCTTCACGCAACGCCCGCACCAGCGCATTCTCTGTATGCGGATCAAGCGCGGCCGTGGGCTCGTCCAGAATGAGCACCGACGTATCCCTGATGAGCCCGCGCGCAATGCACAGGCGCTGTTTCTGCCCGACCGAGAGTGTATCGCCGGTGCGACCCAGGATCGTATCGATGCCATCCGGCAAATCATTGACAAAATCGATTGCGCCGGCGGTGGCCAGCGTCAACTGTTTCGTGAAATGGAAGGGAGACTTCGGCTACGGTCCCGGTCTGGGCCTGCATGCGGACCAGGGTGCCACACCGACCCCGTGGGGGGCGGTCGCCCACACCGCCAACAGCACGTGGTGCCTCACCGAGTACACGCTCGAAGGCGGGGCCCTGGCCTGGGTTCCTGGTTCGCACAGGGAGGGCAAACGCGCGCCGCCCCCGGAGCGGGTCAAGGATGCCATCCCCGCCGAGGCGCCGAAGGGCTCGGTCATCGTGTGGCACGGGGCGACCTGGCACGGCGCGTTTCCGCGCAAGGAGGAGGGGCTGCGCCTCGGTCTCGCGGTCTACCACCGGCATGCAGCCACCCTGCCCCAGGAGGATGTGCCCGGCCAGACCACGGAAGAAATGGTGCAGGACTGCGAAAACCCGGAGGTGTATCGGGTGATCGCCGGGCTGACGGACCGGTTTCCGTACCGCGAAAAGCAGTCCCAAGTGGTCCCGAAAGTGAAGGGAACGCCGGTCGCTGCGGGGTGACCATTCACACCATGGAATTCGATCTCATGACGGGCCGGTAACTGGGAGCGCACCGCCACGCTGGCAAAGTCCCTGGAGGGCGCCGGGTTCTCGGGCGTGCTGTTTACCGAGGCGGGGTAGGTTCCCTGGATGCTGATCGCCGCTGCTTCGAGCGAAGCAATAGTGATCATCCGTCCCGATGCCCCCAGTGCCAGCAGATCGCCCGGCTGATAAGGCTGGCGTATCACAGGCACATCAGAATCCGGCATGTAATCGAGCCGGGCACGATGGTCGGGTTTCGGCAGTCTAATCTTATGGCTTCCCAGTCTGGTGCGGTGGGTCAATCAGTACCGAAACCTTCCCCAGGATGGGCGACCGAATTTGTCCCAGTAGACCACGCTTGGTCCCTCGACAGTCTTGAGCAGGATCATATCGAAGTCCCAGAGCAGGATACGGTCAAGGGCCTTGCCGGCCGCGCGCAGTTCTTCTATCGAATTCGCGTTCAGCAGGCGCGTCAACATCTCGTCGGCGGCTTCACTCTGGATTCCGGAAAGGGACAGATCGGGTCCGGCATCATCTCCACAACCTGGCGCCGTACCAGGATGCGGGCAGGCGGGGGTGGATCCCAGGGACCACCGCTTCGCCAAGACCAAAGCTCGCGTTCTCCGAGCGTTCACCGCTCGCCGGGTTGGCCGTAAACAATATGCCGGCAATGTCCGCGGGCACCATAGTCTGCACCACCACCGCCATGGCCACCGTATCCTGATTCATGCCTGCGCCGTCCATAACGACGCCCAACAGTTTCTAACGGCCGCAGTCAGAGCGTCAGCCCCGCAGACGTTGAGGTAAGTCTCCTGTTGACCGGCGAAGGACAATTCCGGCAGGTCCTCGGCATTGGCCGAAGAGCGCACCGCGACGGCCGGGTCATCTCCGTCGAGAGCGGCGTAGGCCTCCCGCAGTTCCACGGTGGCTTGTTCCGAAAGTTCACCGATGGAGCCATCGATTAGATCTGCCTTCGTGCCGTCCTCATCCTTAAGCGCAGAGATGTCCGCCTCAATCGATCGTTCTGCTTCTGGTATCTCGATATCAGTTGACCCGTGTACAGCTTGACTACCTATGACGAGCACCCGATCTGTAGCGAGTATGGCTCCGGCTGCTCTTATCGTGTGATCAAACTGTTTCCGCTTCATGCCGCTTCATGCCGTCGAAGGCGGGCCAGAATCGTCTTCCTCTGCTCGGCGGACAAGACACCGGCAAAGGGGGAGACTTGACGCATATTCTGTGCCAGTTCACTGGTATCGGTGAATTGCTTAATCAATATATCCGGGGGCAGATCCAACCATGCGCGCCAGCGATTGGTCAGAGCCGCGGCGTGAGGATGGAGTGTTCGCAGTCGCTCAAGATGAGTCCGGGCGCGTTGGATTATTTCTTCAGGATTTTCTTGCAGAGAATCTGCTACAGCTCTGTGATAGGCGAGGCTCCTGCGTTCCACACGGTTGAGCTTTGGAACAAACCTGGCTTCGAGTTCGAGGTTCAACACAGAAGCCAGGTGATGGACGAAGCGTTTGTCAGGGAGGGCATTCGCCATTACCTCGGAATGGTCTCGCTCATCGATCAGCGGATCGGTGACGTTATCGGGGTTCTTGAAGACAGTGGCGAGATTGAAAATACCTGGATCATATACTGCTGCGACCACGGCGAGATGCTCGGTGAACACCACACCTGTGGGCCAAGTTGAACTTCTACCGGGGCTCGGTACAGGTGCCGTTGATCATCCGGCCACCCGGTGGAACCCGGGGGCGCACGGATGCCGGGCTGACGGAGCTGACGGATGTCACCGCGACCCTGGCAGACATCGGTGGTGGCTCGCTACCGACGTGCCGGGGGCAATCGCTCTTAGCACGCGTATCCAGCCCAGTCCCATCCAGCCGCGTGCATTTGTTTTCGCGGATTAGGTCGTTCGCGGCCTTGCGCAGCGAACGTTATCGGCTGACGGTCGACCTCGAATCCGACACGCCCTGTGAACTGTTCGATCTGACCGATGATCCCGGCGAGTTGTATAATCTCGTCAACGAACCGGCACATGCCGGCCTGATCGAAGAACTCAGGAACACGGTGCTGGCCAAGCACCTGACAAGCTGACAGAATCCGATGCGCACAGACCCTCAAACCAGCACTCGAAAATAACGTCATCGCGCCTTGCTTCGCTCTTTGTGGGGAAAAAGAGTATTCTGTTTGGAAGAGTTTTTGGAGATCGAAAATGGCTGCAGTGCAGGAAGGGTACGTTCCCGAAGAAGCTCGCCGAGGACTGCGACGATCCGGAACTGTTCAAGACGCTTGCCGGTTTTGCTGACCGGTTCTCCTATAAGAGGCAGTCCCAGCCGATTCCTAAGAAGAAAAAGTCATGACCCCATTTATCCACTTGCTGGTGCTGTATAATATGTGCCCGGTATGAACTGTTACCTATTATAATGATCGTTGCGAAGAAATAAGTGATCGAATTCAAATGCTTGTGAATAAATTCCATGGAGGTGCTTAAATGCCTGGCTACCAGTTTCATCACGTTCATCTGTATAGTCCTGACCCGATAAAAACAGCCGACTTTTATGAGAAGATATTTGGGGCAACCCGACGGCGCCCTGACCGGGAGGTGGATGAGGGGTCCTACGCGGTGCAGCTGGTGCTGAACGGAGCAGGGATATTCATTCGGAGCCAGAAGGATGGAGCTACGATTCCCAGTGAACCCGTGCGCGGCCTGGAGCACTTTGGCCTTTATACCGATGATATGGAGACCACTGTAGCGGATTTAAGGGCCAACGGAGTGGAGGTTGAGGTAAGAAATCCATACATAGCCTTTGAGCGCGGGCCGGACAACGTCCGCATTGAGTTGCTGGCAACCACCCCGATAACATCAAATTGATGACCTCCTTCGCCGCGAAATCCGGGCGACAGGAATTCATCCACCTAACTTAAGTCGTATGGCAGCCAGCGCCCGGCTACTGCAACGCGTCGCTTTTCTGAGCCTCGCTACGGCGCTTTTCGTTACAGTATCTTCTGCCGCCGCCGAACCGAGGTACGAACACGGCATCTCGTTCTTCCACGAACTGAAATACCCCGCAGATTTTACGCACTTCGATTACCTTAACCCCGACGCACCCAAGGGGGGCGTGTTGGTCCTATCGACGTGGAGGGATTTCAATACCCTAACTATATTCACGGACTTCCTGCCAGCACCGGCCACAACTAAATGGATGTACGACTCCCTGATGTCGTCCCGCTCCGAAGAGATGAGCAGCTTCTATGGGCGGCTGGCAGATGGACTTGCGGTTTCCGATGACAAACGCACGCTCTTTGTTCGCTTGCATCGCCAGGCGCGGTGGCACGACGGTGTGCCGATCACTACCCGGGACGTGAAGTTTACCTTCGATCTCGTTCAAGCCAGCATACGGCATCGCGGAGTTTTCTCGTGGCTGCAATCCGTTGAAATCTTAAACGAGCGTGAAATAGTCTTCCGCCTTGCGAGCGAGCTAACGCTATCCAACATGTTTGCCTTAAGTTGGTTTCCGATCATGCCAGCCCACTACTGGGAAGATAAGGACCCGACCCGGGTCACGATGGAACCGCCGCTGGGCAGCGGTCCCTACCGGATCGCCGAGGTCAAGCGGGGACGGTATATCCGTTACGAGCGGGTTCCCGATTACTGGGGACGAGACATCCCCGTCAACAAGGGCCGCTATAACTTTGATCAGATCCGCTACGATATTTATCGGGATGCGACCATCGCCCGGGAGGCGTTTCGCAAGGGATTGATCGATACCTGGTACGAGGGGGACATTCGCTACTGGGTGACAGGGTATGACATTCCCGCCCGGGATAAGGGCTGGCTGGTGATGGACCATCTCGACTACCGCGGATATATCGGTGTCAATCGGATCATCGCTCTCAATAACCGTCGGGACAAGTTCAAGGACCCGCGGGTTCGGGAAGCGTTGACGCTCGCCGTGGACTTTGAATGGGAGAACCGCGTGCTGCACTTTGGCCTGCTCGAACGGGCACTCAGCAATTTTTCCGGGGAGCCAACCCTCGAGGCGCGCGGATTACCCGGCGAGGGTGAGCTTGCCTTGCTGGCGCCATTTCGCGATCAACTGCCCAAAAGGCTGTTCACCGAGGCCTTCGAATTCCCGCGCTCCACCGGCAGCGGCCGCAATCGCGCCTCGCTCGAACGGGCCCGGGCGCTGCTGGCACAGGCCGGGTGGCATATTGCGGATGGCGTATTGGTCAACAGCGCCGGTGAGCCGTTCGAGATTGAATTCCTGTCGCGGAGTGTGGCCGATCAGCGTACCCTTCTGCCTTACCTCAGCACCTTAAAGCAGCTTGGGATCACCGGTAGGATACGGCTGGTGGACTCGACGCAGTTCGTTAGTCTAAACCGGAAATTCGATTACGACGCGAGAATCACTGAAATCGACATCATCTCTCCGCCGATCGTATCCTTGTCCCACTTTTTTCATTCTCAATCGGCGTCCCAGCCCCTAAGGCCCAAGGGCAACATAGCCGGGATCGCCCATCCCGTGGTCGACGCGTTGATCGCCGAGGCAATCAAGGTGACGACGCTGGAGGATATGGCGACCGCGTGCCGTGCCCTGGATCGGGTATTACTCTGGGGGTTCTACCAGATTCCCCTGGATGCGCTTGGGCCCGCTCGCATGGTTTATTGGAACAAATTCGGTCGACCGGAACGGGAAGATCTTGCGGTCTATGAACCTCCGTTTCCCGACGGCTGGTGGTACGATGACACAAAAGCGGCGCGGATCGAGATCAGCCAATAGAAAAGGGGTCAGGTGAGCTTGAATAAAGAACCCATGAGGAGTAATCTCCCAAATAGTTAAACTATTTCGGAGTATTATTCCAATGAGTTATCCCAGACGGCTGACCATGGACCTGCCAGACGGGCGTTCGGCCTTCCTCTGGGGTGCACGTCAGACGGGGAAAACCACCTGGTTGAAACAGACGTTTCCGGACGCCTCATATTACGACCTGCTGGACGCTAGCGTCATGCTTCGATTAGCCGGTAATCCCAGTCTGTTAGGTGAAGAACTTGCCGCCCGAAAGCGCAGCGGCATGGTCATTATTGACGAAGTCCAGAAGCTGCCCGTTCTCTTAGATGAGGTACATCGCCTTATCGAGTCGGATGCATATTCCTTTGTTTTGTGCGGATCAAGCGCCAGAAAACTTCGACGTCAGGGAGTAAATTTGCTTGGTGGTCGTGCCTGGCGATACGCCATGTATCCGCTTACATTCAGTGAAGTGACCGACTTCGATCTGCTGACCGCATTGAATAGTGGCCTGCTACCGGGTGTTTATGGTCTGCCGCAATACGGGCGCTCGCTAAGAGCCTATGTCGAGGATTACCTGACGCAGGAAGTGTTCAATGAAGGACTGACGAGAAATGTCAGTGCCTTCTCCAGATTCTTTGATGCGTTACGTTATTCCCACGGTGAACTCACCAACTACAGCGCCATTGCCCGCGATTGCGGCGTCGATGGCAAAACGGTCCGCGAATACTACCAGATTCTGGTCGATACCCTTCTCGGTCATTTCGTACCTCCATTCAGTAAGCGAAAAGGCCGCCAGAGTATCACCAGCACGCCCAAATTCTATCTGTTCGATGTCGGTGTCGCCGGTCATGTTTGTCGTCGATCCCTGGGCGATCTGGCCGGCAGCGAATTTGGCAGAGCGTTCGAGCATTTTATCCTGATGGAACTTGTCGCTTATCGGGACTATTGCAACCGTGACTTCGAAATCAATTTTTGGCGTACCAAATCAGGGCTTGAAGTTGACTTCGTCCTGGCAGAAGGGGAAGCCGCCATTGAAGTCAAGGGACGTGTGCGAGCCGGTGATCTGAAATCCATGCGGGCCTTCGATGATGAATTCCAGCCGAAACACTCTATCGTGGTCTGTAATGAAACGACGCCACGTCGCCTGGATAAGATCCATATCCTGCGCTGGCAGGACTTCCTGGCAGCGCTTTGGAACGGTGAGATTGTCTAAAATCACTGTATATATGTGCCCGGTATGAACTGTTACCTATTATAATGATCGTTGCGAAGAAACAAGTGATCGAGTTCAAATCCGACCACTCCAGAGTGGTCGGGCGGCTACTGCAACGCGTCGCTTTTTTGAGCCTCGTTGCGGCGCTTTTCGTTACCGTATCTTCTGCTGCCGAAGAACCGAGGTACGAACACGGCATCTCGTTCTTCCACGATCTGAAATACCCCGCAGATTTTACGCACTTTGATTACATTAACCCCGACGCACCCAAGGGGAGCGTGTTGGTCTTATCGACGCAGAGGGATTTCAATACCCTAACTATGTTCACGGACTTCGTGCCAGCACCGGCCACATGGAGATGGATTCACGACTCCCTGGTGTCGTCCCGCTCCGAAGAGATGAGCAGCTTCTATGGCCGGCTGGCAGATGGACTCGGCGTTTCCGACGACAGACGCACCCTCTTTATTCGCTTGCATCCAGAGGCGCGGTGGCACGACGGTATGCCGATCACTACCCGGGACGTGAAGTTTACCTTCGATCTCATTCAAGCCAGCATACGGCATCGCGGATCCTTCTCGTGGCTGCAATCCGTTGAAATCTTAAACGAGCGTGAAATAGCCTTGCGGCTTGCGAGCGAGCTGACTCTATCCAACCTGTTTCCCTTAAGTTCGTTTCCGATCATGCCAGCCCACTACTGGGAAGATAAGGACCCGACCCGGGTCACGATGGAACCGCCGCTGGGCAGCGGTCCCTACCGGATCGCCGAGGTCAGGCAGGGACGGTATATCCGTTACGAGCGGGTTCCCGATTACTGGGGACGGGACATCCCCGTTAACAAGGGCCGCTTTAACTTCGATCAGATCCGCTACGATGTTTATCGGGATGCGACCGTCGCCCGGGAGGCGTTTCGCAAGGGATTGATCGATACCTGGCACGAGGAGGACACTCGCTACTGGGCGACAGGGTATGACATTCCCGCCCGGGATAAGGGCTGGCTGGTGATGGATCATCTCGACTACCGCGGAGCAATCGGTGTCAACCGGATCATCGCCCTCAATAACCGTCGGGACAAGTTCAAGGACCCGCGGGTTCGGGAAGCGTTGACGCTCGCCGTGGACTTTGAATGGGAGAACCGCGTGCTTCACTTTGGCCAACTCCAACGGGCATTGAGTAATTTCTCGGGCGAGCCATCGCTGGAAGCGCGAGGATTACCCGGCGAGGGTGAGCTTGCGTTGCTGGCGCCATTTCGCGATCAACTGCCCAAAAGGCTGTTCACCGAGGCCTTCGAATTCCCGCGCTCCACCGGCAGCGGCCGCCACCGCGCACCCCTCGAACGGGCCCGGGCGCTGCTGGCACAGGCCGGGTGGCATATTGCGGATGGCGTATTGGTCAACAGCGCCGGTGAGCCTTTCGAGATTGAATTCCTGTCGCGGAGTGTGGCCGATCAGCGTATCCTTCTGCCTTACCTCAGCACCTTAAAGCGGCTTGGGATCACCGGTAGGATACGGCTGGTGGACGGGACGCAGTTCGTTAGTCTAAACCGGAAATTCGATTACGACGCGAGAATCAGTCAGAGCTGGATCCTCTCTCCGCCGATCGTACACTTGTCCCACTATTTTCATTCTCAATCAGCGTCCCAGCCCCTAAGGTCCAGGGGCAACATAGCCGGGATCGCGGATCCCGTGGTCGACGCGTTGATCGACGATGCAAGCAAGGTGACGACGCTGGAGGAAATGGCGATCGCCTGCCGTGCCCTGGACAGGGTATTACTCTGGGGGTTCTACCAGATTCCCCTGGATGCGCTTGCGCCCGCTCGCATGGTTTATTGGAACAAATTCGGTCGACCGGAACGGGAAGATCTTGCGGTCTATGAACCTCCGTTTCTCCACGGCTGGTGGTACGATGACAAAAAAGCGGCGCGGATCGAGATCAGCCAATAGGAAAGGGGTCAGGTTCAATTTCCTGCTTCCCTTTTCTCTGCTTGCGGAAGAGTGCCTCTGGAAATTGAACCTGACCCCTTTTCCAAGGAACCGGAGCGAAGGAACCCAACATCGAGATCCTTCACTTCGTTCAGCATGACAGCTTCCGCTTAGAAATCCCTCTGGACACTGATGCCAAATGACCTCGGTGGGGCAAATTGGCTTCCCGCCGCACTGACTTGGAACGCATAGACTTTGTTGAGGAGGTTCTTGCCGAACACGGCGATCTGCCAACCGCCCACGTCCTCGACCCGCACACGCCCGTCGAGCTTTTCATAGCCGGGCGTCGGAATGTCGGGCCTCCTATGATTAGCGAGCAGTTCGTCGGTCGCGTACCAATCCAAGCGGGCCATCGCCGGGGACTCACCGACGACGAAACGGTAGCTGACCCCAGCGTAGTAACTCCACACGGGCGAGATCGGCATCCGGTTCCCTGGTGCCAGGTTTATGTTCCCCAATTCAGGCTTGTCGGTGAAGGGTATGCCGTCTTGCTCGAATTCATCGAATTGTGCCTCCGGGACATAGTTGCCCCCCACAGATAATGTCAGCTGATCGGTGGCATCGAAATCAAGCGATAGCTCAAGCCCCTTCACATGTGCCGTGCCGGCGTTAACCTGTATCTGGATGTCGCGCAGAAGCGTCGGAAAGGTCTGGGACAGGATCTTATTTTTCCAGTCGATGTAATAGACCGCGCCCGTAAACCGGACCCTGTCATCCGCAAGAGTGCCTTTGATTCCGACTTCGTAGTTCGTCGTAAAATCCCCATCGGTGACCTGACGGTCCCTCAGAAATGCGATCTGCGCCTCCGCCGTCGCACCAACAATCGGATCGGGGACAAGTACCTGAAGTGTTTGAGTGAAGGCGTCGACGCCAACTAGCATCAAGCCCGGGCGAAAGCCCTTGGCCGCCGTTCCATACAACATGAGCGAATCGGTCGGACGATAGGTCAGCGCTACCTTCGGTGCCAAGAAGGTTTCGTCGATTTTCAAGTTCGATGAGTCGTTACTGCCCTTTATATTGGCCGTCCTGATACCCAGCGTCAGGTCTAATTGTTCATTAAACGCATAGGTAGCTTCGCCATAGGCTGCGAGTTCTTGGGTATGGACGACTGGGATGAAATTGGTTGGGAATAGCGCATCGGAATTTGACTGCCACTGCGCGAATGCCGGGCGCACCACCGTCATCGTACCAAGTGTTCTTCCAGTGTCATCTTCTTTGTAGTACAAACCCGCCGTCCATTGCCAGGGGCCGGTGGTGTTTGAAGTCAAGCGAAATTCCTGCACGGTTCGCCCAAAGGTCCACCCGCCAAAGGCGCCCATGATCTCGAGGATCTGGCCGTCTGGTAGGTTCGGCACATAGTCAGGATTGGGTGTCGCACCATAGGCCGGTGTTCTCAGCTGGCGTGAGATAATACCGTCGAATATAGGGGTGAGGAAGACCGGATATTGTGCGGAATAGGTGGTCTCGCGATCAAAGTACGAGGTTGAAGACAAGAAGTCTGCGAAGCCCAGGTCCCAATTCACTGCGAGGTTGTACGACCAGTGGTCGTCCCCGAAGTGGAAGCCGTGTACGTCGTTGAAAGCTTTGTTGCCTGTGGTTTCGTAGGGTCTTTCTATTGGGCTAGCCGGGCCGCCGTAGAGGCCGTCGTAGTAGTTGATGGTTCCGTTAACCACCAACTTGTCCGATACCTCAAACTCTATGCTGGCCCGTATCGAGAGGTCCTCCCGCGAATCGACGTCTTTTTCGTTCCGGTCCTCCAAAGTGTCGACGAAGCCGGCTCGGTCTCGATACTGACCACCAACGCGCAGCGCCAGGCGGTCGGCGAGTGGCACATTGACCACGCCACTCATTACGTAGGACGGGTCATCACTCTCGTCCATTACACTGTATTCGGCCTTGACGCGGGCCGCCAGCGCCTGTGGATCCGGCCGGTTGGTGATGTAGCGCAGCACACCAGACATGGCACCTTCGCCGAAGAGCGTGCCCTGCGGACCCTTCAAGACTTCGACCCGCGCCATGTCAAAGACCGCGCCCGACATTTGGCCGCGTCTATGGCTCGACACCGGCATATCGTCGATGTAAATACCTACCGGCGAGCCGCCGTCGGTTTCCCCCACCATCCCACGGATCACAGGTTGGTTGAAACCGGGGTAGGTATCGCGATACGACAATCCTGGCACAGCCAGGTACATGTCTTGTAAATCGAAAATACCCTGGTCGCTCAGTGCCTTTTCGTCAAGCACGGTGATCGCAATGGGCGTATCCATAAGATCTGTTTCACGAAAGGTTGCGGTGACGATGATTTCCTCGATGTAAGGTTTTTCATCGGTTGCTTCGTCTTCATCGGTTGTTTTGTCTGCCGCAAGGCAGGGTGCTGCTATGAGTACCGCGGCCAGGGCCCCGGCAACACGATTCAATAGTTTAATGGACATGGTATTTCCTCCTTATCCGTTGATATGGACGGAGGAACGACGTCATCACGGGTCCCCCGTTTACGCCGTAGCTTAACCGATGGGGGATATTGACTAAAAAGCATGCTCTACGCATGCAAAACCGCTTCAGTAAGTTGACTCTCCCACCAGCGATGTCAAGCTGCAGTATATAACATTATATACTCGTGTTTTGAGCGTTTCAACCAAAATGTTGCTAACACCAAAATGTTGCTAACACCAAAATGTTGCTAACACCAAAATGTTGCTAACACCAAAATGTTGCTAACACCAAAATGTTGCTAACACTCATGGGAAAACTAACAGGGAGAACGGCACTCATTAGCGGTGCCAGTCGCGGTATCGGTCGTGCCATTGCGGAACGATTTGCACGGGAGGGCGCGGACGTCGCCGTGAACTATATGAGCAACGAAGCTACGGCGAATGAGGTTGCGGAGAGTGTTCGTGCGCAAGGTCAGCGCGCGGAGATTTACCAGGCTAACGTCGGCGATGAAGCCGATTGCAACGCCATGTGCGATGCGGTCCTGAAGGACTTCGGCAATCTGGACACACTGGTCAACAATGCGGGCATGGGCTCGACGGCGATCAACCGTCCGAAAATAGCCGATGCTACAAACGAACAGTGGCAGACGCTGCTTGCCGTCAACGTATGGGGACCGATCTACCTTTGCCGCAGGCTGGTACCCGTACTGCGCGCAGCAGACAGAAGCGACGTCATCATGATTTCTTCGAGAGCGGCCCAGCTCATGAACCCCGGGGCTGGCGTTTATGCCGTAAGCAAGGCGGCTTTGGAAGCCATGGCCCACACGCTTGCGACGGAAGAAAAGGAACACGGTATGCGCGTGAACATTATTGCCCCGGGCTTCGTCGACACCGATATGGGACGTCGCATGGTAGAAGCACTTAGCGGTGGTGACATTAGCGATCTAGCAGCTGCCTTGCCCTTTGGTTTTGCCTGTACACCGGATGATATTGCGGCAACCGCACTGCATCTTTGCTCCGAAGATGGACGTTACATTACCAATCAGCGCATCACGATCGCGGGTCAATGAGATCTATGGGGTCTAGGGTCTGTCCCCCGATTCTCGGTTCTAACGGACAACCTTCCCCCTCTCAGCGCTCGGGACCAGAGGGTGCGGTCGGCATGGCGATCTTCTGCATCAGGTCATCGGGACTGTGGTTATACACGTGTCCCAGCCCAGCACGGCTCATACGCAATCCCAGAAGCTGCTGGAGATCATCGCCAAAGGTCCTGACCCGGTCAGCGGGCGTGCTGAACAGGAAGTTTTCCTGGGTCCGCAGGTAGCCGGCGCAGTAATCCACGGTCACGGCATACCGTCGCTCGCTCGAATTGTTGTCGCCGCCGGCGTGGAAACACTGGCCTTCGAAGAACAGCACACTGCCTTTCGGCATCACGGCGGGTACGCTCCGGACGTACCATTCGTCTTCACCGTCAGGTTTCGGATAGGGCAGCTTGTTGCTGTCGGGAACGTATCGCGTCGCACCGATCTCCTCGGTAAAGTCGCACAGCGCAAGCATTAAGTTGAGCACAATGTGGGTACGGGGCCCGCCTTCATACTGAGGTGCCCGATGGCGTAGGCATGAATTACGTGCGCCGATGAACGGTGGGTTTGACTCGTTCCGGATGGGTGTTTTCATCCTGGTAGGGGTAGATACGTTCGTAACCCAGAAGCCTGGGCAAATCAGGCCAGCGTTCCAGGTGTTCTGGCGAGATTTCCTTCACTCGTTCTACGGGACGCATAAAGACACGTTGCCAGACATTGACCAGTGTGATTCGCATGCCGGGTTTCGTTCGACGTACTGAGCCATGCCACATGGCGCCATTCCACACTGCCAGGGACCCGGCGAGTCCTTCCAGGGGGATAGGTTTGATGTAATCGTGTTCCTTGACATGCGCAGATAACTCATTGCCACGAGGCATTCGATCACGATGGCTGCCTGGAACGAGTACTGTGGGGCCGTCTTCCCTGCTCAAATAGTCCGTTAGCAACCAGGACAAGTTAGCGTAGGTCGCGAAACTGGGCCAGGGTGAAGGAACACCGTGACTGTCGCTGTGTATCAGCCCATCTCTTTCCTGATCCTGCGTTTTCAGGATGACCGCCGCACCAGCCAGAAATCCGCTCTTGCCGGTGAGAAACTGGCCGATGGTCTGGTAAACAGGGTTGTGGATTGCCTCCAGGAAAACGTCGTTTTCAAGTAACCAACCCCAACTCTGAAATTTTTCCAGTTTGCCATCGTAGGTTTTCCAGTTGTCAATTGAGTGACCAGAGCGCCGCTCATAAACCTCCAGAATGGCATCGCGTAAACGCGGCGTCAGGTCGCTGGAACCCATCTTTTCCGGCGGCACCACGGTAAAGCCATACATCACCAGATCGAGCAGGTTGTCTTCAATGTCTCGGCAACCGAGACGGTAACCACGACGAAAGTCGGTGACGCGACGTCGTGATCCATCCTGTTCGAGCAACAGATCAACACCCCTGGCGATCATCTCGGCCATAAAGAAATACGTGGCGTAGAAGGCATCGCCGAGCAAGACTTCTCCGGATTGGAAGGTATCCTGCAACGAGCGAAGCAATCCCCGCTCACCACTACCTTTGCCGTTGAACTTGCCAATGGCGGCATTCAGCATCACACCACTACCCAAACAGGTAATGCCGACAATGCGGCATATCGGGAAACCCAGACCCGGCAGTTGACTGCCTTGCTGTGGGAATACACGTTGATTTTCGCGTGTATCCGGCATGGTGACTGTGGTGCCATCCACGAGTAAAACCCGGCGATCACGCCACCGCCACGCGTCTGGAGTTTGCGCGCTCATCTCGTTCCCCAAAAAGCGTGTCAGGCGTTGAATCATCTCTGACGGCAGACGTTGTCGCGCGCGACAATACGCACCGGTGTGCGTGCTACAGACGGGTAACCCCATTGTGATCCTGCGGATCGCGGTCTGATTGACAATCTGTTGGCAGGATTGATCCGAGTTCATCACCTGCGTCAGAAAAAGTGACAGCGTCTCGGCCGGCGGAAACAGACGTTCACGATGTTCGGGCAGCACGGCTTCAAGCTGTTCGAACAACGCGGGGCTGGTGAGCAGGTTAAAGAAATCCAGATTATCGGTGGTAGCGCTGTGGCGATTAACACGGCGCTGTTGAAGCTTTCTGGATGGCAGCGTAGCATTCATGTGAGATCGATTCCTTGTGATGTTTTGTTTGTTTGCCGATAAACAATTTACCACTTTGAATCGATCTTTTTATTTTTGAATCAGAGACTTATCCTTAAGTAAGTGCCATTCTACTCCGACCCCATTTCTACATTGACTGGGCCGGGCATCTGTGGTTTGCTGACGACGAGCTGAATTAGAGGAGGGGTCCTACGCGGTGCAGCTGGTGCTGAACGGAGCAGGGATATTCATTCGGAGCCAGAAGGATGGAGCTACGATTCCCAGTGAACCCGTGCGCGGCCTGGAGCACTTTGGCCTTTATACCGATGATATGGAGACCACTGTAGCGGATTTAAGGGCCAACGGAGTGGAGGTTGAGGTAAGAAATCCATACATAGCCTTTGTACGCGGGCCGGACAACGTCCGCATTGAGTTGCTAGCAACTAGCCCTATCTGACATGTGCAGATTCGCTGGCGGCCTCATTTCTAAGACCCACGCCTAACTGCCCCCGTTCCGTCGAACGGGGGCAGTTAACTTAAGTCGTATGGCAGCCAACTCCCCGCTACTGCAACGCGTCGCTTTTTTGAGCCTCGCTACGGCGCTTTTCGTTACAATATCTTCTGCTGCCGCCGAACCGAGGTACGAACACGGCATCTCGTTCTTCCACGAACTGAAATACCCCGCAGATTTTACGCACTTTGATTACATTAACCCCGACGCACCCAAGGGGGGCGTGTTGGTCCAATCGACGCGCAGGGATTTCAATACCCTAACCCAAGTTTAACAGGCTATTTTAAAACTATATAAATATCAGTCAGTTAGGATGACAAAAAAGTTGTTCTGGCACTACAAATGGAAAATCTAGCCCGTTTCAGGTATTTGAGGATAGGTGTTATAAACCGCATCTTTCAAGAAACGGCAAAGTATAAAGTATCGTAATTGCCGATGTCCATTCAAATTAAAGCCATGGTGACGAGGTGACCCTTTGGATGGTCAATGACTGTAATGGGCTGTATCTGCTGGCTTACCAGCAGTCGGGTCAATCACTTAGGCGATTTATGGGTTGATCAGGGTGATGTTGACCTGTTTATCAGGCCGCTTTAGGGTTGGAATAAGGGGCAACTCGATTTCCACGTATTTGGCTGGGGACCCGTTGTTGTAAAACGTTATCTGGATGGTGAGCAGTTAGTCTGGGAATACGCTGACAGCAGTGTGACGCGGATGGATAGGATTTGCCAACTACCAGCGAACCACAAAAAACCAAGATCCAGAGGAGCAAGGTATTCGATTTGGTAGAGAACCAGTTTCTTGAGAAACATCAGTACTTTATACTGAATATGATTACAACGCGGAACAAGTGATGAACGCAATCAAAGAAGAATTTCGCAAAAACGGTGTTGTCCATGTACCCAACGCGATTAGCAAATCAACACTCGTTAAACTGGAACAGTTTTGGCAGTGGTGTGTAGACCACCCTAGTCCGTATGCAGCAAGATTGTATGAGGACCGATTAGTACGCGCTGAGTCATTGAGTGAGGCGACCGAAATGGAAACCTCCGAAAACGGTTTCTTCTATCAGGACATTGGCAATCGTGAAGCACGTCCTCTACTCGATAGTCTGGTTAGAGAACCCGACATTGTGGACCTGGTGGCACAGGTCTTTGGTACCGACGATACTACTGAAGGCTGGTTCAGTAGCGAACAGATATTTCTTAAGGAAGAAAACTCACCACGTACTGGTTGGCACCAGGATATTTCGGACGCGGGTATAGAAGGAAATGATGCCCTTGTCATCTGGCTTTCTTTCGACCCGGTCAGCCAAGAGAAGAGCCTTGAAGTCGTTCGGGGTTCTCATCTCGGCCCAGTGTATTCATCCATTTATGGCACTTTTGAATCAGAAGATATTCCAAATATCGAAGATCGACGGGAGGAATTTGATATCGTCTCCTATGAGTGCCAACCCGGCGACGTCATATTGTTCCATTACGGGACGCTGCATGGCGGTGGACCAACGGGTCCGGGCGATCGTCGCCGAAGCCTCGCCCTGCGGTTTGTGGGTCCGGACTGCCGTTCTTCAAGAACCGGCAAGCCAGCTCGTCATAAGAGTTTTATAAAAGTACTGTAATTGGCAACGACCAAGTAACCTTCTCTCAGTTGGGCCAGTAAATATACTCGTCACCTTGCTCGTACGGCTGCTCACCATGCTTGTCGATTTGTTGGGGACCATTTAATACGCTGGGCCACAGAGGGTCTGTTAGCTCTGCATTATGTGCAGTTGCCACCAAAACTTCTAATTCTGCCAGTTTTTCTGGTTCTGACTCTGCCAGATTATTCTGCTCTGTGGGATCATTGCCGAGATCAAAAAGCCAACGGGCGTTCACAGGTAGGTCCGCGCGGATAAGCTTCCAATTTTGATGTTGCACTGACTGATGATGACCTTCTCGCCATGATATCCGGCAATTGTAACTGAAGATGTGGAGCGACGATCAGGACGCAAGTTCATAATGATGTATAATTTAACCACTATCTTTAACTTAAGCAGAGTCGAACCATGTCGAAGCCGAATATACTTTTTCTGATGACGGACCAGCAGCGCTGGGACGCCATGAGTACCAACGGCGATTGGGTCGATACGCCGCACCTGGACCGTATCGCCGCTGAAGGCACACGATTCACCCAATGCATCACCACGACGCCCATCTGTGTGCCAGCACGGATGACCCTGGCCACCGGCAGATACCCGCACAATAATGGCGTGTGGAGCAACTTACACGACGCTTCAACACCGCGTGCACTGACATCATCCGCGGATGCAGCCATCTTTGCCATGCCGCCGGATGCGAACAACTGGATGCGGGAGATTCGGGATCTCGGTTACCGCACCAGTCTGTTCGGTAAGACACACCTGCATCCCCACGTTGGCGATCTGCGCGACAAAGAGGATCTGCTGCATGCCTGGGGACTGGACGATGTTGATGAGATTGGAGGACCCAGGGCAAGTGCATCTGTCATGAGCCATATGACCGCCATGTGGGAGGACAAAGGCCTGTTGGAAGCCTATCGGGCTGACTTCAAGGAGCGCTTCAGCAATAAGCCGCACGTTGCGCGCGCTTCGGTACTGCCGCTGGCGGATTATGCGGACGTTTATGTCGGTCAAAAAGCCAGACATTATCTTGAATCCTACAACCGGGACGAGCCCTGGTTCTGCTGGGTGAGTTTTGGCGGGCCTCATGAGCCCTGGGATGCCCCGGAGCCCTATGCCAGCAGATACGATCCCAATACCATGCCAGAGCCCATCGTCGATGTGGCCGATGAGCCGCCGCGACCCGAGGGCTATCTAGATTACGCGCGCAAGAATAATTATTGGGGGAATCCAACTTTTGAAGAGGGCGATATCGGCGCCATGCGTGCCAACTATGCCGGTAATGTATCGCTGATTGATGATCAGATTGGAGAAGTTCTGGCCGTCATCGAAGCGCGCGGTGAGATGGACAATACCCTCATTGCCTTCACGTCAGATCACGGCGAAATGAACGGCGATCATGGGCTTATCTACAAAATGAACTTCTACGATGGCGCATTGCGCGTACCGCTGGTCATCAGATCACCGGGCGAAAACGGCGGCAGGGTGAACGACAGCCTGGTGGAAATGTGTGATGTGGGTCCAACGCTGGTCGAACTTGCAGGCGGCACCATCGAATACCGGCAGTTCGCCAGGTCTTTGGTCGGTGCCATGCAGGGCGGCCGTCATCGAGAGGATTGTCTTTCAGAATTCATGGGTGAGTTCATGCTGATTAACGAAGACTGGAAGGTTGCGCTGAATCGGCAAGGACTGCCCTATCTGCTTTTTGATCGCAGGAACGACCCCACGGAAACACGGAATCTCGCCGGCATGGCCGAATATAAGGCCGATGCGGACGGGCTGCGGCTGAGAATTCTGGAACGGATATCCCAGAGCCAGCTCAAGGAATATATAGATTAATAAATATTAGATCGATGATATTCATTCAAATGGTGTACATTGACTGCCCATTGAATGGTGCTTCGTCGACGACTTTCATTCAACGACTCTCCATTCAGGCACTTTCTGTCCGTTGGCAGTGTCTTCGAAAACCACTTGTACCGATGTTTTGACGGGCACCTCACCGGGAGGGGTGCCGGGCAGATGTGACAACATTTGGATATCTGGGTCGTCGTCCAGCGTGACGACCGCCACGTTGAAGGGTTGGTCTTCGTGCAGCATGCGAACGGGTCCGTCGTGGACTACACCGTAACCGTAGATGTGGCCACGCCCGCTCGGTGGTTACGTTCAGTGCGGCAGTCATGGACACGTCGATAAACTGGCCTTCGCCAGTGGCCCCGCGATGGAGCAACGCGGTGAAAATAGACATCACCGCGAAGTGGCTATGATTGGGGATTGTTAGCGCCATTGATACCGCCTTGTGGGATATTAAGGGCAAGGCGCTGGGCGTGCAGTGGCCAGTGAGGAGCCGTATATGCGGTGTAGAGAAAAAATGGTTCGGTGCGCCCGACATGCTCGTTGAGGTAGTCGACCGCCTGATCGCTGATCGCGTCGGTTAGAAAGAAATCCTGCGGCAGGCTGTCGAGGTCGACAGGGTCGTTCTCGCGGGTGAGGGAGCGGCCTACCGAACTGGATCCGCTCCAGGTACCGGGATGCCAGTAGTTTGCCGCACCGCCAATGATGCCGAAGTATCGGTCGAAACCCCGCTGGCGCGGCCAACTGTGCTTGGGCCCGTCGCCGGTTGCGCTTCGATGTGATCCAGGATTCTCTGGATGACGTCTGGGTCAGTGATGTAGGCGATGACGCGCATGGTGCCGCCACACAAGGGGCATAAGGTAATGTCAATGTTGAAGACTCGCTTGAGTCGGAGGATAGGTGTTATAAACCGCATCTTTCAAGAAACGGCAAAGTATCGTAAAAGTATCGTAATTGCCGATGTCGAGCCACTGAATGCCGATGATGAGAAAGGCTCTCAGGCTGACAAGTCACTGGGCAGTTGTCTTACAGCAAACCAGACCGCCCTGCGGCGTACCTTCCTTGGGTACGGTTACCAGACCTTCGTCCATGGTGCCCGTTCAAGATAAGACCTGATCAACTTCAAAACACGCTTGTCGTCGATGTGAGCTGACAGTTTGCTCATCAAACGGTCGTAACGGACTCTGTCGAAGAATTTCTCCAAGTCAATGTCAACCACAAACCCATAGCCTTGTTGAACAAGGCCCTGGGCTTTGGCGATTCTCTTACTCGTCTTCGTTACCACCTCGATTACCCAGGTTGGCGTGTCCCCAGGCGTTCATCTGTCGATGATAAGTGAACAGTGCCCCCAGTCCCATAATCTCCAGGTCAGTGTTTATCTGCTCCTTCAGGGCCGCCATGCCATGCAGTCCCGGCGTCGGATCTTCCCAAGGAGCCACTGCACAGTCCTCCGCCATCGATTGCACTTCCTGTTCCAGCTGATCACTGGGGACGGACTTGTTGACCAGGCCTATGCGCGCCGCCTCGGGACCGTCGATAAAGCGGCGGGTCATCAGCAGTTCCTTGGCCTTGCGCGCCCCAAGGTACCAGACCCAGAGCGGCATGCTGTCGACGCCGCCGGCTGCGGTCGCCGGGTGGCCAAAGGTCGCGTCGTCAGCACTGATTGCGAGATCGCACAACATCGCCAGGTAGCACCCCGCGGCAAGACAATAACCGTGCACCTGGGCAATCGTCGGCTTCGACGTGTTGAAAATCTTGAGGTAATCACCGCTGATACCCCGCATGGTCCGCATGGCATTGCCACTGCCCCATCGCTCTTCGCCCTCAGGTACGCTGAGGTAGGGGCTTTCCTTCATGTTCCAGCCGCTTGAAAATGCCCGGCCCGAACCTTTAAGAATAATGACGCGCACAGCGCGGTCCTTTTCTGCCTCATCAAAGGCATCGATCAGGTCTCGCCAGAGCGCGTGATCGAGCGCGTTCATCTTTTCGGGCCTGTTCATGGTGATGGTGGCGATTTTGTCACGGACGTCGTAGAGAACTGCTTCGTAGGTCATATCAATACTCCTTTGATTTTCTTAAATCCCCTCCGCCAGAACCACTTGAGGCCACGACATTTCAGAAATCCGCAAGTGGTCAGCATGAGAACTTTAACGGGTGTTCCCCTATCTTAATTGATATGGGACAAAATGGTATTCACTTGGGACCTGAGAATGTCTTCGTCTCATTCGACATTACGGGTAACGGTATCAACGACACGGTCCAATGGGTGTAGGCAGGAGGTGATGAAGCGTTCTTGTCGATGGAATTGAAAGGACAGCGGTATTCTGCAGGAGAACTCAAGACGATTGAATCGATGATCTCAAGAACAAATGCGGAGTGAATGGGAGAAGTCCGCAATTGGCCGAAAGTTCGGTTTCGTACTCAGCCATTTTGCCCCAGCTTTACAGTCGGCAACGAGCCGTAAGCGGCCATTTTCCAAGTCCGATCAATATAGAACTCCAAAAGCTTCGTAGGCAACATTTACCTGGCTTACAACCTCATCCACAGTGCACGTATTGATGGAATACGTTATGGCCTCTGAGGTTAGGTGTTATAAACCGCATCTTTCAAGAAACGGCAAAGTATAAACAGGGCGAACTTAAAGTCAGATAGGTCTGGGTCGTATTTCGCAGGCGTGACGGGGCGTCATGGTAGCGAGGTCTGTTTGTGCTAAGTGTCGGATGGGTTATTTGCGCGTGGACGGCGTAGTTGGGCGTCGACCTGCGTTTTTGACGCGAGTAGGTGGACGACCAGGCGAGTTCAGCCGGCCACATCGGTTCGGCGGGATTTCAGGGACGGAGGGGTCAGGGGCAGTTGAGCACTTCGCGCAGGGCTTCGCCCTGCCGAGGCGCCGAAGGGGTCGGTCATCGTGTGGCACGGGGCGACCTGGCACGGCGCGTTTCCGCGCAAGGAGGAGGGGCTGCGACTCGGTCTCGCGGTCTACCACCGGCATAAAGCCACCCTGCCCCAGGAGGACCTGGCGGGCCAGACCACGGAAGAAATGGTGCAGGACTGCGAAAACCCGGAGGTGTATCGGCTGATCGCCGGGCTGACGGACCAGTTTCCGTACCGCGAAAAGCAGTACTCAGAGATCCCGAAAGTGAAGGGAGCGCCGGTCGCTGCGGGGTGACCATTCACACCGCCGACACACGCCTTAGTCAGGCTCTCCTTTTCACTGCTGCGTCGAAGGCCCGCTGCCAGCTCTCCGGATTCAACTCTCTCAAACGGGTCTGCTGCGCCTCGCCCGCCAGATTGGCGATCACCTCGGCATCGTCGTTTACCTGACCCGTGTAGGTTTCCGTCGTTTGACACGCGAGCAGGACGGCCGCCTCAACATAACTGTCAGGTGGCGGCAGTTCAGGGATATCGCTTTGCTGTCTGCCCTCCCTGGGCACCTGGGCAAACGGAATCCCGGTGTTTCGATGGCGCCAACCGGCTTCAGCGCGTTGACGGTGATACCGGCGTCCCGCAGCGGTCATGGCTTCGAGCGCTCGCTTGGTGGCACCGTAGGGTGACCCACCGAGCGTCGCGTAGGAAGAAATGTTGATGATATTGCCCCGCTGCCGTTTCAGCATGAATACCGCACGAACGCAGTAGAACGGACCGTGGACGTTGACGTTGAAGATCAGATTCCAATGTCGCAACTGGATATCCGAATTGTTGCCCGGCGGTTGGATTGCCGCATTGTTCATCAGGATGTCCACCCGTCCCCAATGGTCCAGCACAGCCTGCGTCATCTCGTCGATGGATTCCGGTTTTGCCACGTTGCACACTACCGGGAACGCTTCGCCTCCTGCTTCGCTGATCATCTCCGCCGTGTGGTAAATCGTGCCCGGAAGACGCGGGTCCTGTTCCTCGGTGGTGCGCGCTGCGATAGCCACCTTCGCACCCTCCCTGGCGAACCCCAATGCACAGTACTGTCCGAGCCCTCGACTGGCACCGGTGATAATCGCGACCTGGTCGTCCAATCTGCCCATGGCGCTACTCCTGTCCTTGTTCGATGCAGATCAACGCACCGAATGTATCGTTTCTGTCGATTTCCAGAGCGCCACCGTTTTCCGACACCGATAACCCCCTGGAGGTAAGCACATCTGCGGCTTCAGCGAGGTTGTCTGCCTGTAGCACCAACGCATACATGCCTTCGCCTTTTTCCCCGAGAAAGGCAGCTATTGCCGACGAGAAGGATTTGTCACTGTCATGGGGTGAAACAAGCTCTATGGCGCCCCCGACAGGTGGACGCACGGTTGCGGTTTTGACACCACGCTCGACATCAACCGTTGGTGCATCGGTAGCAAGCCCCATCCCTTGACCGTAAACATGAACTGCGTGATCGATATCCGCGACGGCCACAACGACACGAACAATACCGGAGATCTGTAGTGGATCGTTACTCGGAGACAACTCTCCCGTAAAGGATCTTTCCGGATAGACACGGATCAGCACGCCGTGCGTCGATTTCGGGTGAATATCCCGGCCTCCCGCGCCTTGCATCAGAGGTAGTACGCCCAGACCGTTCTCCAGCAGCACCTCGGCTTCCTCGTCAGGTACCGGCGCTTCCAGCATCAGTGCGAACAGCCCCTCGCCACGCCGATCGAGAAAACGTTGCAGGCTCTGGCTGAGCGGCGCATCGGGATTGGCAGGGCACATCAGTTCGATGTTGCTCCCTCCTGGCGGTACACACATGGCAAGTTTCGCGCCAAGGCCTGGCACGCTGTTTTCCGACATGTCGATGACCGGCATCCCGAAGATTTTGCGAAAGGTGGCGACAATGCCGTCCAAGTCGTTCACCGCGATCGCGATACGCGGCATAGCTGTAATCATGGCCAATCCCTACCTGATTTCGAAAAGGTGATATCTGCGCGTTTTTGTCTTTGTTGTCAAGCGACTGATGGGTTCTTAGTGTATCGCGCGTCTTGCGGACGACTCGTCCGCCGGACTATTATACGCCGCTCAGGGACCGCGTCGGAGGAAACCACAGTGGCTCGTGCTGCTACGAAGGACATGTCCAAAACAAAGGACAAACCAGAATCGGATCGCGACGAGGTCAAACCTACCGCGCTTGAAGCCTATTACAAACCGATCGAGGCCCTCGGGCTCGAAGCCCACGTTGCGCGGCTCGACAACTACGGCTACACGGTGATTCCGCCTGGAAAGGTTGCGCCGCCCGAGTTCATCGAGCGCATCACCAACGCCGTGCTTCGTGTTGCGAAGGAGCGTACCGGCATCGAGCACCGGCTGGATCTGCCCGCCAATCCCGGGAAATACAACAAGACCATCTCGGGTGACGGCGAACGCGGGCAGTACCTTTTGTTCTATCTTCTCTTCGAGGACGAGGTGTTCGAGGAGTGGCTGGAAAACCCGGCGCTCGCGGCCGTCATGGACTACATCATGCGCGGTGAGGGGCGCTATTCGAACATCGACTCGTTCGTCAAATGGAAAACGCCGAACGCCGACGAACCGCTGTCGCTCGGCCTGCACACGGACGGCCCGGCTTCACCCGAAGGCGTATTGCCATTCAGCCACGACATGGTATGCAACGCAGCCCTCTGTCTTACGGAATACACGCTAGAGGGCGGCTGCATCGCGATGGTTCCGGGAAGCCACCGGCTCGCGCGAAATCCTGCGCCGGGCGAAGGCGTCGACCAGGCGGTTCCGGTCGAGGCGGCCCGCGGCTCACTGATCGTCTGGCACGGCAACACGTGGCACGGTGCGTATCCCAAGCGCAACGACGGCCTGCGTATGAACGTCACCACGCTGCACTGCAACTATGCGCTGAAAACCCAGCACAAGTTCGGACGTGACGCCATCCCGGACGAGATGCTCGCACGCCGCAGCGAACGCTTCCGCCGCATGATGGGCATCGACGACCCCATGGGCTGGACCACCAACGGCCCCGATCCGGCACTCTGGCAGAGGCGGAAAAGCGCTGTGCGTAAGCAGTGAGACTGAACAAAAACCTGCGCTGAAAGGCCCATCCGAATCGGGGGACAGTGTACTTAATTCAGCTCAAATTCAATGATCAAGACATCGGCACACCAGACTAAGGTGAATTTGGCTTGCGGCCCGGCTTCTTGAGATGTAGACAACGATCGAGCTGTTTCTCAAGAGCTGAGATAAATCCTTCATCGCCACCTGGCCGCCCCGTTCTGGAAAGCTGACGTTACGCTCATTGACCGTGATACCAAGGTGGGTAAACGCGACTACGCGATCATTAGCCTGTTGTATCATTATGGCGTCCGTGGCGGCCAGGTTTGGGCATTGCGTTTTTGCGATATCGATTGGCGCCAAGGTCTGGTTTGTTTCCCGGCACTCAAACACGGCAAAACGATTATTGTCCCCTTCGTCAATGATGTTGGCGAGGCGCTATTGGACTATATCAAGACTGCCCGCCCCCAGAGCGATGCTGAGGAGATCTTCTTGACCTGCCGGGCGCCGTATCATCCGCTCTTACGCTCGAATACCTTGTCCGAGATAACCGGGCGGTATCTACGTGGAGCAGAGCCTGCACTCCCTTCTTGCGGCGCTCATGTCTTTCGGCACGGTTTTGCCACAAGGTTGCTACAGCAAGGTAACTCGTTAAAGACCATTGCCGATCTACTGGGGCACCGCTGGCTGCAAACTACCATGATCTATACCAAAGTAGACGATCACGCATTGCAAACGGCGGCACTTGAATTACCCATGGAGGCGACATCATGAAAACCGCTACAACATTTTGCAGCCCCTTCGCTGACAACATGACGGCCTTTGTCGCGTTGCGTCGTTTATCCGGGACAGACTATGCCAGTCAGGCTCGCCTGTTACATGCCTTCGACCGGTTTCTGGCACAGCAGCAGGTAACGACCCCCTACATTACCCAGGAACTTTATCAACGCTATCTCGATACACGTGCTCATCTCACCCCACGCGCAAACCAAAACTGTCTGAGTGTCGTGAGGCAGTTCTGTCAGTATCAATCGCAAACCGAACCTGACTGCCATATCCCTATAGCGACAGAAGCCAAAAAATGGGCAGACTGTTATCGACCGTATTTGCTGACCCACCAGGATATCAGCCGGTTGTTGAACGAAGCCCGACTGCTCGCGCCTCGCGAACAAAGAAGACAACTGTAAAGGTCGATTTTGGGAAGGCCGATTTAAATCTCAGCAGTTGCTTGATGAAAATGCCATATTGGCTGCCATGATCTATGTGGATCTCAATCCTGTCCGCGCTGGCATAGCCCAGGATGCGAGTACGGCTTTCCACACGTCGTTACGAAAGCGTCTCACAGATATTACCAACAAAGGCGAGATGACTGCATTGAACAAGCCAAACGCACCCCTACCGTTCGCTTACCGCTTGGATGAATACATTGCTCTTGCTGATTGGACGGTCGAGGCACAACAAAGTAAGCGGCCAATGAATTCCAGCGGATTCAGAACCACGTGAGTGGTGCCGTCATCATACGGTGTCTTCAGACCGACGATGACGTTGCCGTTGCTGGCCAGTGATAGTCGCTGCTCGGCGATGGCCGGCCGCGTTATGTAGCGGCACAAACGCTCGAGCTTCTTCCTTCCTTCAGAAAAGTATCCTGATTCCAGCCGGAAACATGTGAACGTGACTCATGAAATATTGGATTAACTTTAACAAAGCTTCAAAACGCTTCTGGCGTGATGACCACCGCCCTTGATGACTGGCATATCGGGAATACCGTGTTTATCCTATTGGCTGATCTCGACCCATGCCGGTGATCCCAAGCAGTTTTCGCGATCATCGCGGTGAGTTTGACTTCCTTAGGTCGGCTAGGTCCAATATAGTTTGCTATATTGTCTAGCTGCTGTAGCGGTGGCTGCGCCGGACTCCGACAGCGATAGAGATTCAAGAGTGGCTAAGAGTCAACCAATGGAGGTTGGTATGAAATCAGCACCCTCAGCATCAGCACCAAAAGCACCACCAGTACAGTCGGTACCAGGTGACAAGCAGAACCTCGGTAAGTACCGCGATGAGGTCGAACGCTTGCAACTGGAGAGCAACGCGCTGGACCTGGACCTGAACGGTTTTACGGTGGTGGAGGATGTCCTCGACCCGGACCTCACCGCACGGGGACTGGAGGCGACACTGTGTACGTTTGGTGAGCGCACGGGTACGCGCCCGGACGTGAAGACCGGTAAAGATTACGACGGCTATCATGTACAGCGTTACCTGCTGCTGAAGGACCCGGCGTACGAAGAGATTGTGATGGCGGAAAAAGTACTGGCGCTGGTAGGCATGGACACATGGAATGGTTGGAATGACAATCAGGATGATTGGGCAAAGCCCTGGGGTCAGCGTGACCGGACCCGGTATAAGCCGAGTGTAGGGTAAATCATAAGAGGAAAACACATGTCAGAGAGTCAAGCTAAAGTCCCCTTCGCCAGCCCCGCCTGGGTCGACATCGCTCGGGGAATACTGGAGGAGTTGGTCTCCAAGCACGGGAAAGACGGGGAAAAGTTCAGCGTCTGCGAAGCGTTCGTCGATGCCCCCAAAGAATTCGCGGACGCTGACGGCTTCGCTGCGTGGCATTTCTATGTAGACGGCAAGCATGTCCGCGTCTTCACCGGCCGGGCCACCGACACCGACGTTCTCATTCAGGCCACCTGGGAAACCTCCTTGCCGGGGGCGAAGCGGATCATCACCCCTGAGCTCATCGAGGAACTGAAGAAGCATCCCCCGAAACCACCGGAAGACCCGAACCTGAAACTCGAAGGTGATCGCAGCATATTTCCGGAGTACCTCGGTGAACTGCATAACCGCATGGCCGTCATTACCGAATAGACGATCGAAGGTCTACTTTGTCTGTTCAGGACGATTCGAAGGGAGGACTCTGCCTTCCGGATAGTCCGCGCCGCTCGCGCTTGTGTCGACGGACTGATTCCAGGCGGCCAACTGCGCCATCATGCGCGCAGCGATTTTCGGTTTAAGTTCCAGTAGATTCTTCTGCTCGGACGGGTCATCACTTACGTTATACAGTTCGTAAACAAGCGGCGCGTTTTCGTAAGCGGCAATACCCAGGCTGACGATCTGCTCTCGAGTGTATTTGCGCACGTATATCAGCTTGTAATCGTTGTCCAGCCAGACGTATTGCCCGTAGCTGCGAAAACCAATCGGTTGCATCCGCCTTTTCGGCTCCGATGTAAAGACGGGCAGAAGTGAAATCCCGTCATGCACCTCATTGATATCGTTAGAGTCGAGATGTGCTACTTCGATCAATGTCGGGAATATATCCAGGGTACTCGCCGGGAATCTGGAAATTCGAGGCGCTATATGCCCGGGCCATTCGATCACGCAGGGTACACGCAATCCGCCTTCATAAATCGTACTTTTCGACCCGCGCAGATATCCCGTCGAATCAGGAATGACTGCCGGATGTCGAGGTGAGACGGCGAAGTCCGGCAGTCCACCATTGTCACTCTTGAACCAGAGGAGCGTATTGTCGGCAATGCCGAGGCTACGAAGCCCTTTTCGTAACGTCCCGATGGAACGATCCATGGCCACCAGTTCACCATGGTGATCCTGGTTAACAGCGTCCAGTTCGCTGAACGCCTCTTTATCTTTTTCGAGTGCAGCAAACTCCCTGTGTGGTGAAGAGTACCAGATCACCACGAAGACCGGTTTGCCCTTTGCCCGCTCCCTGACAATAAACTTCAGGGCTTCATCTACCAGCACTTCCGAGGAGTCGCCCGAGAATCGTTCGGGTACACCATTACGGCTTAACAAAGGGTCTAGATTGATCTCGTTGGTCTTGGTGAGCCAGTAATCAAAGCCCAATTCTCCGGGATTGTGAGGGTCGGTGAGCGGCATCGGGGTGTCTTCAGGTGTGCTCACGGCATTGAGGTGCCACTTGCCAAAATGACCAGTCGCATATCCGGCATTGCGAAAGGCGGTCGATAGCATCTTTTCCTGTTTATTGATCGAACTGCCAACGGTGAACACCCCGGTGCGGTCGTTGGTTCTGCCGGTCAGGACTGTCGCTCTCGTGGTTGAGCATTGCGGCGAACCTGCGTAGAACCTATCCATACGCAGTCCATTCCTGGCCATGTCGTCCAGGTTGGGCGTTTTCAATACCGGATGGTTGTAGTAGCCAGTCTGCGCCCAACCCATATCGTCTGCCATGACCAGAATGACATTCGGCGCGTCCCCGGCATATATGACAGGGGAACAAAACAGCAGGCAGACCACTAATCTGAACATAGGTACCCCACAGAGAACTAAAACAAAGCGCATTTTTGCACAGATGACAAAGTATTGCAGTTGATGCTTTGTCAGATGGATTAGCGTGGATGTCGCGTTAGGGTCGACAACTACCGAATTCAAGTCAGGCCTGACTGTCGGCTTCCGAACCCATAGCTGACCAAGATCGATTGCTTGCCAGTACGCCGAGTACGGACCCATTGCCGTCAAATGACTAATTGTCAAAATTGGGGGAATCTCCCTCCTAATTCTTGATAGTGCTGTAGAAAATGGCCTGTAGCCGCCCAATCTTACTTGCAGATTTCTCAAAATAGGGCGTTAATGGTTCGACTCGTGCCTGGGTGCTGACATTGACGGCCGCCACGGCTCGGGCCCGCCTTCTTTGCGACGCAAAAATTTTGCGTCCACATCCTGGTACCACTTGTGTAGCCGCTCGCGCATCTCACCGACTCGCGGCGGCATCTGTTCGGCCAGGTCATTACGTTCGCCGAGCAGACCTTCCACCGGGGAGCGATTCCCTTTCTTCAAACACTTTGAGTTTTCCCTCATCCAGGTGACTCAATAGCCTGCCAAGGTGCTCATTGAGCAGTTCGCTACGCACTTTCTCTAGAGAGGGATCGTTCACCAGATTGCGCAGCTCGTTGGGGTCTTCCACCATATCATACAGTTCCACAGGCTGCCGCGCTCTGGTATGGACAGCCATCTTGTACTGCTCGTTCCGAACCATGGAGTAGCCTTCTATCTCACTGAAGACCGCCTCTTTCCCCTCCTGAGCCCCCGGCGCATCCGGGCCAGCCATAACCTGAGAGACGAGAGAGCGATCATCGCTCCCTTCTAGTAGCTTGGCTCCGGCGATGTCAACCAGCGTGGCAGCTATATCAATGAGGTCGGTAAGCCCCCTGGACTGCCAGCCTTTCATTCCACCTGGAGGCCGAATGAGGCAGGGTATGTTGAGAGCACTCTCGTAGAATACCATCATTTCACTCAGCCTATGGTCACCTAAATTGTCCCCGGGGTCTAAGGAGAATAAACGACATACCTATGCAATGGTCAAGGCACATTGCTGCTCAGTGGCACAGCATTTCAGCGTTTGGGTCTGGTTCGGATTGCCTCGAACTGGCTGAAAAGTGAGCAGGATGTGTGGATTGCGGGACTGGGCTCGAGTGCGACTCCGCCAGAACGAATTGGCGTCAGAAGAGATTGGGTGAATGATCGAACAGCGTCCCGGGCGGAGAGCGAATCTGGGGTGATGATGCCAAGTCCAGTCCCAGGTGCTTTAGAATTTTCTGGATCACCCCCGGGTCCTCAATGGAAGCAATCACACGAACCCGGCCGCGTGATATACCTGCAAAGACGCTCAAGTTTCTGCCGTTGGTTAGACTTTCACGCTACTCCAGCATGCAACGAAAATCCTGACTGCCTGCTCACCAGTTCACTGTGTTTGGTCCGATTGTCGCTCACTGGAACAGCCTGCAGTGTCAGCGCTTTCTTTCCGGCATTCGGCCCAAATGCCAACCGATAGCTAATAGAAGCACCTATGATGCCGTGCATGACGTCATCCTCATCAGGCACGAGATCCAGATACTCTGATTCAGCATCCCGATACAGGTACCCGGCTCGCTCCAGGTATCGGGAAACCCGTTTCGCGATCGTATGCGTAATCCTATCGAGATCTTCAGTGGTCGGCGGCTTCACCGGCCAGAAGTAGCCTTTGTTGTCATAGACACCGTTCAGGTACAACATGTGGAAGTGAAGATTTGAGGTTCAAGGCTGAGCCAATGCGTTGAATCAGGGTCACACCGCCGCTCTGCGCACCAGACTTTGTCGTCATTCCTGCGCGTTTGATCAGGAACGTACTGATAACCCGATTCACGATGGTCAGCACTCGACTCATTACCTGCGGGTTGGTTGCGAACAAGTAGCGTAGCTGGAAAGGTACGCTCAGCACCCACTGCCTGATCGGGCGTTTGGGCAGGACCTCATCGACCAGATGTGCGGGGATCGGGCGATATACGATCGGGTCAAACCTGTCCTTGATGCCATCGGCAACAAGGTCTCTTATGTTGGCAGCATCGGCTGTGGAGAAATCGCTAAACTCGTCCACAAAATGATTGGCATTGGCTTTCTCTCCATCCTGGCCGAGGGCTTTACGCTCGGGGTCAAGGCCGGCGTCGAACCGGAGGCATTGCTGCAGGCGGTTGCGGATGGCGCTGGCCGTCCACGACGCCTGACGCTGGCCTGGAGCCGCACCCTGCTCGAGCTCCTGGAGCCGACAGGCCCAGGACCGGTGGCGGCGGACGGCAGCGTGTCGCCTATCCCTTTGGAGTACTCCTCCTCGAACTCGTCCCGTGTGGTGATGGGCTGCTCAGCCATGCTGCTCCCTCTTTCGATCGGTTTGGGATCAGAGTTCAGTGATGTCCCAGGGTCCGAGCCTATGCGATTCAAGCGGGATTTGGGTTTCGGCGCATCCAGTCATTGGCCCGTGACCGAGCGCGCCAGACGCCATCGCCTTCATAGCTGGCGATGGACGACAATGGCACCGCCGGCACCCCGCCGCCACCGCGCGCTGTCCCGGCAGGCATCAGCGGCAGCTCGTATTTCTCCCACCAGGGCGGCTCCTCAACGACGAACCCCACGGCAGGTCGCTGCCCCACATTCCACTCCGCAAACATATCTTTCTCCGGCGGCTGTCGCGACATCACGAATTCGTTGGAGTCCATGATCCATTGATTGATGACCTCGCGATCGCCGTCCGTGGGATCGTCATCAGGATAGTCGCTATCGAAGATGAAAAGACCATCCATGTTGCAGTTGATGTCCGGCCCACCGTTTTTGCCTAGCGCCGTCCAGCGCATGTGGCTGCGCGGTCGCACCCGGTTGAAATCCTGGATCACGGCCTTGCGAATGTTGCTGCCCTCGTGAATCCCGGCGCTATGCGCCATCCAGCCGTAACAAAAAATCACATCCCCAGCTTTGCCGGCAAACTCGAGCGGCTGCACGTCGCGTTTTATGTCGTCCATGGCCTCGTTGGACTGCTCGGTCGCGGTCCAGTGCAGGGCTTGTTCGGACGTAGGGTAGAGCCGTTGCGGTGCCGACGGCCAGATGGTGAAACCGCCCCCACCTGGCGGTACGTCGTCGAGATAGGTGACCACCACCATCTCGGTCATGTTCCGATCGAGGTGACAGCCGAGTCGCGGCTCCGCGGTGCTGTCACCGCGGGGAAAGATGGAATAAACGCCGCGATTGCGCCATGGGCGTTTCACCGGCCCGCCCATAAGAAGCTCTGCCATGTACAAGACACTGGGGTACGCCGATGTGGCGGACACGAACTCTGGGTCGTGGCCGATACCATGCCAGCGCCACACGTCGTTCGTCCCGCGCCCCTTTTCGGTCAGCCTGTACGGTAGACGCACCACCAGTTCGCCCCGCTGACCTTTCATGCCCGGCCACCCCGAGAGCGCGTACCCGGGCCAGGGAAGATCGCCCATCCAGTTGTCAACCAACCCCCAGCGATTCTGTTCCGGCCAGTGGAGGCTGGGAGCGCGCCAGGTGCCGGGATCGTCCCGCTTCATGCCGGCGGCCTGCACGGGTGGCTGCTGCCACCACAGATCGACAAGTGGCGCGAGTTCCTCTTCTGGAATCAGCCCCCGCTTGATGACATAGCCCGATTCCCGGAACTGCTCGATCTCCTGCCGACTCAACCCGGGTTGGTTGGCCCCCGGCGGGTCCAGGTCCGGTGTGCTGGGCAATGCCGGGCGGGCGGCGGGTTCCTTGGTGCCAAAGGCGGAATCGGGAAAGAACGGAGCCGGCGCCGGCGGCTGCTCAAAGAGTATTGGTTGCGTCATAATCGTCTTCCTCTCAAGTGAACTCTAATACAAGCGTCAGAGGCAAGACAAGCGGAATCGGAATGGGTTTCCACCAGGGAATGCCACAAGGCCGCCCTTCACCCCGTTTACGACACCGTTCGCGACGGCAGGCTCTAATCTCCGATCGAGTACTACAGCCACTTCGACGGGTTCTCACGCTGAGCTGGGGCTGGTCTATAGCCGATCGTGCTCTAGGGCAGGTGCGGCTCGAGCTGGAGCGCGCACGCGACGAGTTTTTCGTCCGCCCCGCGGTGTCCGGCGAGTTGCAGGCCTAGCGGTAGACCTTCGTCGGACTTGCCTGCAGGTAGGGTGAGCGCGGGTAACCTCGCGTGCGTCCAGGGCAGGTTCATGGCGGCATTGCCGGTGAAGTGCAGGCCGTGCGGGGCACAGCCCGTCGCCGCTGGCCTCGCCTGCGGATCACACGTGGGCACATGCCACCAGCCACGGAATCCGGTTGACCCCGCTCCGAGCAGACCCTATAATGCGGCCAGTCTACACCCGCTCGCGAGGACAACAATGCCACACAAGCCGCTCATGGAGTTCGGATACAACCCGCCCTGCGGTGAGCGCGGCTACGAGACCATCGTTCGACGAGACTTCCTGACGGACGTCCATCGCGCATGTGACGTCGCTTCCCAGAGCTTCGACTCCCTCTGGACCTCGGACCATCTGAACTACGGGTCCGAGTTTCGGGTCGAGTGCTGGACGCTGCTCACCTGGATCGCAGCCCGGTACCCGGGGCCTCGGTTGGGCACCGTGGTGCTGTGCAACGGGTTCCGCAACCCGGCGCTTATGGCGAAGATGGCGGCCAGCATTCAGGAGCTGAGCGCCGGGCGTCTCATCATGGGCTACGGCGCCGGATGGTACGAGGGGGAACACAAAGCCTACGGCTACGACTACCCGACGCCGGGCAGAAGGATTGCGATGTTCGAAGAGGGCATCAGGATCATGAAGGCGATGTGGACCGACAGCCCGGCCAGTTTCGACGGCAAATACTACCGGGTCGAGGGGGTCCACTGCGAGCCGCGACCTGACCCGCAGCCCATCCTGATGCTGGGCGGGGCCGGAGAGCGCAAGACGCTTCGGGTAGTGGCCGAGCACGCCGACTGGTGGAACTGGACACTGGGAACGGTGGAGGTGCTACAGCACAAGCTGGATGTCCTCAGGCAGCACTGCGAGGACGTCGGCCGGGACTACGACAGCATCCGCAAGACGCTGGCGCCACGCTTCTATATCCACAAGGACCACGCCAAGGCGCTGGAGATGGCCGGTGAGAGGTTGAACCCAAGCCGCCCGCGCACGACAATTGCGGGCGACCCGGTGGCTGTTCGGGAGCAGCTCATGGAGCTGGTCGAGCTGGGCTTCGACTACTCTATAGCCACCTTCCCGCAGCTTCAGGAGCTGGATGACATGAAGCTGTTCGTGGACCAGGTGATGCCTCACTTCAGGTAGAGGACGGCCCAGGGTCAATCGCGAGGGGCGACCCCTCCCCTACCCTTCCCGTAAGGGGGAAGGCATGCGACCGCCTTCAAATCTGCCGGTAATCTTCGTCCAAGGGTGGCGCGTAGGTGGGAGGACTGTGATACAGCTCCCCCTGCAGAAACCGTCGCCACTGGTCCCGGATCAGGGAGTCCCGCCGTGAGGAGGCGTCCATCAGGGCCCGGTAGTCCGGTCCGTTGCCGATCAGGCGCACCGGGTCATTGCATGCCTGCCAATGCTCGTAGCTGGCATAGCGCGTGATCATCATGATTTCATCATAGTCCTCATGCTCTTCGCCAATCGCCGGTTCCGGATAGATCAGCTTCCAGATCCCGACGCCGCGGGCACCCATTTTGCTGATCGCAGGCAGCATTCCTTCCCGCGTCAGGGAATCGAACTCAGCGAACGCGCCTTTGGCGACTCTCCAGCAGATCAGCTCCGCAATTGCTTCACCTGGAACGGGAACGTCGTAACGGACCGGCCTCTTGTCAGCGGACCCGGCATCCGCAAGCTCGTAGTCTTCCGGGAGGCCAGGCAGGTGGTACGGCATGTCCTCGATCATCTTGCCCGTCATGAAGTAGGCCCCGTCGGAATCGAGCACATACTGCGTGCGACGGCTGGCGCCGATGCGGGACAGCTCGAGGAGCGGGCCGCTCCCCATCATGTCAAGGGGGCGACGGGTATCGACCCAGTGCTGATAGCTCGCATAACGGGCCAGACGGTAGTTCTCGTCGTACTCAGGGCTGCCACCGTCGTCAGGATGAACCACCCTGAAGTCGCCGACGATCCGCGTACCGATCTTCTCGTAGACGAGCCACACGCCTCGTTCGCTCGCCTGCTTGAACGCCTGGTGGCAGCCTTTTCTCAGTTTGTGGTGCCGCAATACCAGGACTTCCTCTCCGGCCTGGTGAGTGTCGTTCCGACGGGCGTCTATCCTCTCGCTCATGTAATTGCCTCACGGGCCGGATTACGCGTAAATGTTGTCTCCCGCCGCTCTCATATTTGTGTTCCTTTCATCCCGCACCTCCGGTACATCAGGTCCGTACCTGTCGGTAGGATAGGGATGCCATAGTCCGAGGACCTTCTCCAGTTCCGGATACTTCTCCACCCATTGGTTGTTATCACCTTCCTTTAACGCTTCTGTCCAGGTGTGAATGGGTTGCAGATAGCTTCTGCCATAGACATAGGGAAGGGTAATCCTCATGCCTTCAGCGCTCCGTGGACGAGAACCATGCCACAAACTACCATGCCATATCGCCAGTGAGCCTGCCTTGCCGGTTAGCGGGATAGGCTCGACCGGCGCATTATCCACCCACCACTCGTTTTCGTCCTGCCGGGGCATTCGACCAAAACGATGGCTTCCCGGAACGAGGACCGTAGGCCCATCCTCTGGTCCATTGTAGTCAGTGAGCAACCACGAGATGTTCACCAGCTGGGCCCATTCAGGCAGCGGGGAGGGTACGCCATGCGTATCTGTATGTAACCCCAGGAAGCCTTCTTCGTTGTTGCGTGCCTTGGTACCCCGCGTTTTGATGATAGCGGGCGTGCCCTGCAATACGGCCCTGCGTCCGCACATGAACCTTGCCATGCATAACGCGACTGGATGCAGAGCGGCTTCGATCAAGGCTTCATCTTCAAACAGCCAGCACCAGGATTTGGGTCCACCCCAGGGTTCCGAGTGGCGTCGCCAATCGTCAGGAACCTTCAGATCGTGGCGTTCCGCCAGTACCCGAAGAATGCCATCCCGCATACGATCAATGAGCTCTCCGGCAGCGACGATCTCCGGTGGTATCACCGTGACACCATAGGTATGCATGTCGAGCAGGTGCTTCTCCAGGCCAAGACGGCGGGCTTCAAGACGGATTGCGTCGGCATCTGGTCTGTTGTTGAGCGATGGAATGTCCATGTCTGACTCCTATGCGTATTGATCGCGTCCTGCTTGAACGGTGGGTTGGATTCGTTCCGGATGGGTGTTTTCATCCTGGAAGGGGTAGATACGTTCGTAACCCAGAAGCCTGGGCAAATCAGGCCAGCGTTCCAGGTGTTCTGGCGAGATTTCCTTCACTCGTTCTACGGGACGCATAAAGACTCGTTGCCAGACATTGACCAGTGTGATTCGCATGCCGGGTTTCGTTCGACGTACTGAGCCATGCCACATGGCGCCATTCCACACTGCCAGGGATCCGGCGAGTCCTTCCAGGGGGATAGGTTTGATGTAATCGTGTTCCTTGACATGCGCAAATAACTCATTGCCACGAGGCATTCGATCACGATGGCTGCCTGGAACGAGTACGGTTGGGCCGTCTTCCCTGCTCAAATAGTCTGTTAACAACCAGGACAAGTTAGCGTAGGTCGCGAAACTGGGCCAGGGTGAAGGAACACCATGACTGTCGCTGTGCAGCGGCAGATCGAATTCCTGATCCTGCGTTTTCAGAATGACGGACGCACCAGCCAAAAATCCGCTCTTGCCCGTGAGAAACTGGCCGATGGTCTGGTAAACAGGATTGTGGATTACCTCCAGGAAAACGTCGTTTTCAAGTAGCCAACCCCAACTCTGAAATTTTTCCAGTTTGCCATCGTAGGTTTTCCAGTTGTCAATTGAGTGACCGGAGCGCCGCTCATAGACCTCCAGAATGGCATCGCGTAAACGCGGCGTCAGGTCGCTGGAACCCATCTTTTCCGGCGGCGCCACGGTAAAGCCATACATCACCAGATCGAGCAGGTTGTCTTCAATGTTGAATTCTTTGGCCCGCTGCATGATGTCATCAAGTTCGGGGTTCGTTCCCAGGTTTGGGAAATCCATGGTTGTTTCCTGGCAACACGATTCAGTAGTTTAATGGACATAGGTTTCCCCCTTATCCGTTGATATGGACGGAGGACGACGTAAACACGGAATCCTCCGTATACGCCGTAGCTTGTGCCGGGGGGGGGGGGGGGGGTAGCGCAATGGCATTCACTTAAGGAAAAACGCCATTCACTTAAGGAGGCAGCCCTCGGCCTTCGTGGTTTTCCCGCCGGTCGTCTGGTTTTCTCTTTCATCTCATTGCGGTGGCCTTTGCCAACTTGGGGGGTTTCCATTTTCCCACCGGCTTGCGCGAACATCGGTCGTAGGATCGGTTCGGACGCAGCTTTTGCCGGCACGAAACAATCCCGTCGACGATCTGCCTGAGGGTGTTGTCGAGCGCTGCCGCCTGCTGGAGGAACAGACCCTCGAGATGTCGTGCGACCACCAGCAGGCTGTTCTTGAAGTTCACTTTCATCTGCGCCTGATCGCGAGTTTCCCGGTTGCCCCCGAGCAGGCCTTCGCCCTGATTCGAGAACAGCCGGGTCAGTGTGATCAGGACAAAGTGCGCGAACAGCTCCTGCTTGACGCCGCGCTCGCTCTGCCCGTGGAAGTCTTCAATGCCGATCATCTGTTTCGATACTTTGTACAGTTCCTCAATGCCCCAACGCTCGTGGTAGAGGTCGGACAGTTCGGCGATGCGGTACTGGTCCCGGTCCAACAGCGTGGTTCCCAGCAGGTAGGCAGAACCCGAAACCGTATACTTCACCAAGCGCAGCCTCATGAGCGGCTCCTCCCGGCCCGGCCTGGCGGCGATCTCGACTACTGTGTCGGTCTCGGTACTGTCGGCAAACGCGGCCACGGCACCGTTGGCATTCACCTGCAGCCGGAACACCGGATGCAGGCCCCGGGCGAGGTGCTCACGAAGCAACGCCTGCGAGAAGTAGCCACGGTCGTACACCACCACATCGTTTTCCGACAACGCGTGCAGATGAGACCCTGCGGCCTTCCTTTCGTCGCCATGGGAGACCAGGTCAAAATCCACCGGGACCCGCGAACGCAGCCGATACAGGCAACTGAGCAGGCCCTGGGGGTAGTGGGCGTTGTCCGACGGCAGCCGGTAACCGGCCTTGAGCAGCGGCCGTGGCAGGTTCAGCTTCGAGCCGTCCACGGCGAACAGCCGATGCCCCTTCCAGCGAGGCCCGCTGCCGGTGTCGTCGGCGCGGCGGAGCAGTTCGGCGTTCAGCACCCGAAACAGGTTCTCGTCTACTTTGGCCCGGGCGTTGCACATCGCCGAGGGCGACACCGGAGACGCCTGCGGCAGCGAGACACCGAGCAGGCGGCACTGGTCCCACAGTTCGACCAGGGTCGCCCCGTACCCCTGCCGGTTTTTCGAAAACACCAGGCGGAAGAGGAACAGCACCACGAGCAACGTGTTCAGCGAACGCTGACGCCGCTGCCATTGCCGGTCGAAGTCGTGGGCCACCGTCACCACCGCATCCAGCAACGACCGCCACGGTTCGACCCGGGCGTTCGCCGAACCCTGCGTTGTCGTAGGGTGCCGCGCAGCGGGTCGCTGCCCCGTCCTCAGCAGCGTCTGAAAATCCTTATCCAACGGGTGGACGAAAACGCCTTTCGGCGTTCGCACCGACCCCTTGCCCCGGGTCTCGCCTAGAAACTGCCAGTTTGCCGCTCGGTAACAACTGCCACGGAACCGGCTCAGATCGACAAAGGTCTCCACCAGCACGGGGCGGTAGCCGTACTGCGCCTGCCAGTCGTCCGCCAGCCGACGCACCACCAACGACAGCGCCTTCGATGCCAGATTCTCGACCCGCACCCACGGGAAGATCAGGAAGCGGCTGTTCCCGATGACCTGGTCCAGACGTCTCTGCCGAGCCGCCTCGTCCCAGCCGATGAACTGGTCGCGGCACGGCAACGACCGGGCCGCGTAGGCGAACAGCAGACAACCCAGCCACCTGCCGTGGCCATCGACGATGGCGTAGCGCAGGTGCAGACCGAACGGGCGGCGATAACCCAGGTAATGGTGCCGGTCCAGCAGTTCATTCCATTCCGCGACCTCGTCCGTCTCCGTGATCACGCGCAGTGCCAACGGCGCCAGCCGCGCCAACGCCTCGCGAATCACCGCCCGTGGCGCGGAGCGGGCGGTCCATACCAGCGCCTTCTGTGCCCCCCGCTGCTTCGATTCGTCCTTTGCCGGCAGCGTGAGAATGCCCAGCTCCTCCAGGCGTTCGAGCAAGCGCTGCGCGGTGCGGACGCGATTGCCTCCGCTTGGGGTGTGCAGGTTCAGGTGTTCGCAGATCGTATGCTCAAGTTCGTGTCGACTCAGCTTCGGAAAGTCTCGGACGGTGCGCTGCACATCGGCGATCTGACGGCGGCTCAGACGTCGCCCAAAGAACGTCGTCGACTTCAATTTGCGAATGGCTTCGTCCATCAGTCCCTCCAAAAGACAGTTCGACTCGCTTATGGTCTCACAGGGAAAGGCGTATGTCAAGCCCTCTGCCGACCCATGACGAAAAAGAAAATTAGCCACAATAAATCAATGGGTTATGGAGAGGATAGAAAAAAATGAAGACGGTTCTGCCTAAATGAATGCCATTGGGGGGTAGCGGGCGACAAAGCATGCACCACGCATGCACAACCGGCTCGCAAGTCGACTCTCCCAGCGGCGATGTCAAACTGCGGTAATCAACCACTATACCCGGAATTTTGGAGCTTTCAACCGAACTCTGTGTAACTCGCTATACCCCGAATTCTGGGCGTTTCAACCGCAATTTCATGCCACCAGACCAATGACATCTGATTTCTTGAAGCGGTACTGATTCCCTTCTTTGATGAACTTGATCTTTTTAGCGCGGATCTTCCGCCGAATGGTCGATTCGGATACGCCCAGAAACTCACACACCTGCTGGAGAGTCATGAGATCGGTGCTCGCAAACAGCCGCATCGAATCAGTGATATCGATTCCGATAACATGGCCTTTCTTGTCGTAGCGGACAATGATGCCGTCCTCATACGCGGATTTTGCTTCAACCTCATCTGTGAAGTCGATTGACAAATAGTCAATGGACGTATCGTGATGAACTTTCATTTTTTCACCTCAAAAACTAGTCATACGATAACATGCGGCCGCCGATTGCGGGTTCCACGCTGCTGTCAGCTCACCCCGCCGGCATGCGTCGGTGCGGTTACGACACACGCTCCATGCCGGGGCAGGAATCAAATCCTGAGTCGAAACTCAGACCGATTGATGCCGGCACTCTGCATGACGCGACGTGCAACGCATCTCTTGCCGATAGATCCTGCAGAGTCTCCAGCAGCGAGCGGGCTCGATTTATTTCTGCCATTCCAAATGTCAGGACGTCATCCGTCAAACCGCGAAGGCTCTCGAAAGCTGGACCGATTGCGTCGCGGCGATTGATGGCCGTGTACCGATGCAGGATCTCCTGGTAGATCTCGACAGAGGTAACCATCGCCTCCTGTTCGCGAATCAACCTGTCGAGAATCTCGATTGATCGTCGTTTGTTGCGGTGATCGCTGCCCACAAGATACATGGGTACATTGGAGTCGATAAAGATCAACCGGCCTCGCGCCCCCGGTCAATGTCGGCGAGCATCTCATGGATATCACAGGTGGGATAACTATGATGACTCGCTCGATCCAGTGCCCGCAGCTTGTCATCGATTGCGTTCATGCTGTGCGTTCGCGACTGTCGAAGCGATCTACGAACCCACTCGGCAACAGTCAACCGCTCTCGTCGAGCGCACGCTTTGATCTCATCGTATTCGTCCTCTTCGAATAGGACCTGTAATCTCTTAGTCATCTAATGAGCTTATCTGACTCATCATAATGAGTCAATTGGCACCGTCGGGTGTTATTGCGGGCGTGAGAAATGATGATCAAGTAAATGTATATTCCTGATGCCGCCTCGGTGGGGATTGTGTATCGAACTATGCACACGTTGACCTGGCCGGGCATCTGTGGTATCGCTGCGACGAGCTCAATCAGAGGGAGGATGCCCCATGGGTGAACTCGCACTGACCGAGGAGATCAAGACTCTCGGCCTCGAAAAACATGCAGAGGAACTGGAGCGTGACGGCTTGACCATCGTGCCCCCGGAGGTCAACGGCTTCGGTGTGGACCGGATCGATGAAATCGTGGAACTGATCCTGGCTCGCACCGGGAGGGCAAACCCGCGCCGCCCCCGGAGCGGGTCAATGATGCCATCCCCGCCGAGGCGCCGAAGGGCTCGGTCATCGTGTGGCACGGGGCGACCTGGCACGGCGCGTTTCCGCGCAAGGAGGAGGGGCTGCGCCTCGGTCTCGCGGTCTACCACCGGCATAAATCCACCCTGCCCCAGGAGGACGTGCCCGGCCAGACCACGGAAGAAATGGTGCAGGACTGCGAAAACCCGGAGGTGTATCGGGTGATCGCCGGGCTGACGGACCAGTTTCCGTACCGCGAAAAGCAGCCCAATGTGGTCCCGAAAGTGAAGGGAGCGCCGGTCGCTGCGGAGTGACCACACCGCCGACACACGCCTTAATCAGGCTCTCCTTTTCACTGCTGCGTCGAAGGCCCGCTGCTAGTAGGCAGACTGTCGGAGCGTCGGACGTCGGGTGATTGACCACCCCATGGCGGCACGAAGTGATCGTAGGTGTAGACACTGGTCCAGTCACCAGCCTCCATAACCTCGAGTACAGACTTGATTTCATCCCAGGAGATGCATGAACGAAACACACTCAGATACCTGCCAACGCGCTGGCGTGAAGATTGGATGCCGTTCATTTATGATGGCAGTCAGTGTTTTTTCTGGGGAGCCAGAGCAGAAGTGCCGGAATCAGAATTCAATCCTCGGGTAGTGCGCGTCGAGCGTCCCACCCATCACTACAACTATCTGGTCGCGCCCAGTGGGGACTGGCTGGCCACTACAGACGGTAAAACCTTGCATCTTCAGGGTTTTGTCGATGATCAGGCGATCTGGGATCGCGACGGCGAAGGGTTTCGCCATGCCGTGTCCGGGCTTGGATTGCAGGCCAGCTACACCGAGATCGAAAAACCGACGGAACTCCGTCTCGGCGATGGCTGTGTGAGCGATGATGGAAATATCGCCAGCGAGCCAGGCGTTTACACGGTAGAGCATGGTCCGGAAAAACTGCCTTCCGAATATCTGCAGACGCTGTGCGAGAAAGGCTGGGTATCGCTGACCTGTATTCTGTCGCCGAGTGTCGTCGATGGACTGCAGAGAGTGGGTTGCGTTGGGGCCTACGAGGGAAGAAAGCCGGAGATGAAGCACCCGCTGGCTCAGGACCCGGCAGTCGTTAAGGTGACCGTTGAACCCGTGTCTCTGTATCTGATGCGGGGTTATATGAAGACGCGGGACGTGTGTCTGGGGCATGCCCCGGGTGTATTAGCCCTGCCGAAAGACGACGGCAAGCGTGAAGTCCAGGGATGGCATACGGATTTCCCCTATCTGTGGGGCACCGGTGATCGGATCCCGGTGTCGTCAGGTGACCTGGTGCTTGGCGTTCAGCGCAATACCTGTGTTTCGGACTTCATGGCAGAGAATGGCGCGACGTTGTTCAAACTGGGCAGCCACACCACAAATGCGCCGCCGCCGGATGAATGGGGTATTACCAACCACACCTTCCAGAAAGGCTATCGGGCCAAGCATGGCCTGCCCTATGGCGGACCCGAGTCGGAGGTCATTGAGGCGCCAGCTGGCTCCATGGTGCTGTATGACGCACGTACCTGGCATCGTGCAGGCGCGAACCTGACGGACCAAAAGCGGGGCGCGATGATTCAGGCGTTCATTCCCGGCTATATCATCCCGTTCATGGACACCAGCGGCGCCTATCGGGCGTTTCTTGACAGTGATGTTTCAGGCCAGGTCACCGATCGTGAACACAGGGAGCTGGGCAAGCTGATGGTACACAAGATTATAGGGCCTGCAGGGCTTTTCGCTATCACGGTCGACGGTGAACTCACCGAGCAGCTGCGTGAGCAGGCTGGTCCGGCTCAGGGCATACGTTATTAGGTCTGGTGGACAGAGGCATGGGCAATAAGGTTCTCAGCTTTTCACCGGTTCGCCAAAAGGAGTTTGTACCATGAGCAGGCGCGTCGACTCGGTTTCGACAGTTCCAGCCCGCTTATCCCAGGCAGATACTGCCGTGCCGGACCGCGGTCGCGCCTTTTCATGCCAGGCGCTGATATCGCGATAGGCGGCAATCACCACAACGTTGTTGCCGGTACCAAGGGGATTGCTGCCAAATATCAGCGGCCTGACGCCATTGTCCCGCCACCAGGGAAAGATCGCTTGGGTGGTGGTCTCTCTGAACAGATCCCGCGCGTCCACTTTATGCGATCATCTGCGAGCCGTTGTTGCGCTGATCTTCCCATAACCCAAGTCGGCTTTGCCGCTCAAACTCCTGACGGTCGTCAGTTGAGACCATGAACTCTCGTTGTACCAGTATGCCCATATATCCTCCTTCAGGTTATTCCAGCCTTGTGAGTTTAGCATCGGGGATGAGCCAAGCGCGCTTCACCGGTATCTATTGAAGCGCGTCGGTTCCCGGATTCGTCTACGTTGGCGATCTAACGGTGCGGTTAAGCAGACGTATACTGCAAGCCAATGCAAACATACTTATAAAGGCGCATTCTACCAAAAAGCGCATGGCTCCTCAGAAAAGCGACGCATTGCAGTAGCCGGGCGCTGGCTGCCATACGACTTAAGTTAGGGCGACAATGTTCAATTCAGCAACCATGTCCAACTCCCACTTTGCTTAGCAAAACGGTGCTCATCCTATTGGCTGATCTCGATCCGCACACCCAGAAACTGTCAACCTCGGCTTTTGTACCCCCAAAATCCTGATAGGCGATACTTTGACATCTTGAAAGAATATAATTCCTATTCTCCTCCCCAGTAGAGGACTAGACTTTAGTTCCAGCGAGCTGAAATGGGAAATGTCGGAATAAAGGAGTATTAAACAATGGCAGACAAACCCAACATTGTACTGATTTTCCCTGACCAGCAGCGTGGTGACACTATGGGCTGTGCGGGTAACCCAGCGGTTAGAACACCCAATCTGGACAGACTAGCAGCCGAGGGAGTCGTCTTCGGGCGGTGCAGCACCAACTCGCCAATCTGTATGCCGGCGAGGGCGTCCCTCATTAGCGGCCAGTACGTCAATGAGCACGGGGAATGGACTAACGGGCAGGGGATAGACCGCTATGGCCCCAGCCAAGTCAGAAACATCCGTGACGCTGGCTATCACACCATGGTCATTGGTAAGACACACCTGTACGCCGACGGAGGCGATGGTCACACCAGCAAACACGTTCAGAAGCTAAGGGACTGGGGTTACGAGGACGGCCACGAGATCGCTGGGCTAAGTGGCACGGCCGACTCTCCCTATACCGATTATTTAGCTGAAAAAGGCTTGCTGGACGTCCATCGGGAATACGTGCGCGCTTACCTGAGAGGATTGTGGATGGGGGCTAGCCCTTGGGAAACGTCGCCCTGTCTCCTGCCTACCGAAGACCATCTGGATATGTATATTACACGTAAGTCGGCAGAGTGGATACGAGACTATCAAGGTGATAAGCCTTTCTACCTTCAGGTTTGCCCTCACGGACCTCACACTCCCTTCGATTCGCCGGTCGAGTACCGGGCGATGTACAAACCCGAAGATATGCCCTTAGCCATCATGGATAAGCCAGCATCACCAATGGCACCCTATGTGGAGCAACAACTGTATCATTCAAGCTTTGGGCACGAGAATATGACAGAGATGCACAATCGTGTGATGAGAACCTACTACTATGGCAACGTCACCCTCATCGATGAGGGCATAGGTCGTATCCTCAAGGCTCTGGAGGAGAGAGGATTGATGGACAATACCTGGATTCTCTATAGCGCGGACCACGGGGACAATTTAGGTGACCATAGGCTGAGTGAAAAGATGGTATTCTACGAGAGTGCTCTCAACATACCCTGCCTCATTCGGCCTCCAGGTGGAATGAAAGGCTGGCAGTCCAGGGGGCTTACCGACCTCATTGATATAGCTGCCACGCTGGTTGACATCGCCGGTGCCAAGCTACTAGAAGGGAGCGATGGTCGCTCTCTCGTCTCTCAGGTTATGGCTGGCCCGGATGCGCCGGGGGCTCAGGAGGGGAAAGAGGCGGTCTTCAGTGAGATAGAAGGCTACTCCATGGTTCGGAACGAGCAGTACAAGATGGCTGTCCATACCAGAGCGCGGCAGCCTGTGGAACTGTATGATATGGTGGAAGACCCCAACGAGCTGCGCAATCTGGTGAACGATTCCTCTCTAGAGAAAGTGCGTAGCGAACTGCTCAATGAGCACCTTGGCAGGCTATTGAGTCACCTGGATGAGGGAAAACTCAAAGTGTTTGAAGAAATGGAAATCCTCCAAGGAAAGCGCCTGCCCGTTCATCGCTCTCGGTGACCAGCGCCCGGGGAATTGTGGATCGACGCTGACTGACGGCGTCCGGCTGGTGTTTGCGTCCAGGGTTATCTGCGTCATCTTATTGCTCCGTTCGTTCAAGTTCGAAAATCAGGAATTCGCATTCTGTTACCGCCGAGAACTCGATCTCGCCGTGCGCTTGCATGCCGATACCATCGCCGGCTCCCAGTCTTTCGCCATTGAAATGGACGTCGCCTTCGATGACATGCACCCAGACCTTGCGCTGGTCGCTGACCCGGTGCTGCAGGAACGTGCCGGGCCCCACCAGACCCCTCCCCACCTGTTCGCCGAACCTTGAACAACCCTCGGCAACAGACACGCCTGTGCGTCCCATTGGTGTACTGCGAAACTACCCCGGCCACTCGTCCGCCACCATCCCGCATTCCAGTGCGCATTCCCATCGATGCTAGCGAAAGCGGGGTATCGAGTACCACCATCAACGCAACGATCACGGGCTTGCGGTTTCTGTTCGAGGTCACCCTGGACGATCAGGATGTGATGAGGAAGATGAGCCATGTGTATGAACCTCGCAAACTGCCCGTGGTGTTAAGTATCAAGGAAGTCACGCGCTTTCTTGATGCCATGACCGACCTTAAATACAAAGCTGCGCTCGCCGTTGCCTACGGTGCCGGTTTGCGGGCCAGTGAAGTCACTCGTCTAAAAGTTAACGACATCGACAGCGACCGCATGATGATTCACGTTGTGCAAGGTAAAGGTGGTAAAGACCGTAATGCTCTGTTGTCCCCGGAGTTACTCAAGCTATTACGGCAATGGTGGCGTCAGGGTCAGGCCAAAGGCAAGATGCGTAAAGATGGCTGGCTATTCCCGGGCAAGGACCCCCGCAATCACATCACTACCCGTCAACTCAACCGTGCATGTCATACCGCCGTCGCCAATGCTGGTCTCGATAAGCGAGTATCCATGCACACGCTGAGACATACCTTTGCCACCCATCTACTGGAACAGCAAGTGGATATCCGCGTTATACAGGTGCTGCTTGGTCACAAATGTCCGCCATAGAGCGCTGCCGCAGTGCGCAACTCGGTGGCCATGTGCTGTGTTGCCAGGACTGTGGCGAGATACAGATCGCCTACAACTCCTGTCGTAATCGACATTGTCCGAAGTGTCAAGGCAGCGCCGCAAAGCGTTGGCTTAATGCCCGCATGGATGACCTGCTACCAGTGGATTATTACCACGTGGTATTTACGTTACCAGCACCCATTGCCGACATTACTCTGGGGGTTCTACCAGATTCCCCTGGATGCGATGGCGCCCGCTCGCATTGTTTATTGGAACAAATTCGGTCGACCGGAACGGGAAGATCTTGCGGTCTATCTACCTCCGTTTCCCGACGGCTGGTGGTACGATGACACAAAAGCGGCGCGGATCGAGATCAGCCAATAGAAAAGGGGTCATGAACCTGACCCCTTTTCCTGAGCGGGGCGAAGGAACCCAACATCGAGATCCTTCACTTCGTTCAGGATGACATCTTCCGCTTAGAACTGCCTCTGGACACTGATGCCAAGTGTCCTCGGTGCGGCGAAATTGTATCCCACCCGGTTGATTTCGTACGCATAGACTTTGTTGAGGAGGTTCTGGCCGAACACGGCGATCTGCCAACCGCCCACGTCCTCGACCCGCACACGCCCGTCGAACTTTTCATAGCCGGGCGTAATTACGCGATTATTAGAAGCCTCGAACTGCTCGTCGACCGCGTACCAATCCAAGCGGGCCATCGCCGGGTACTCACCGAGGAGGAAACGGTAGCTGACCGCAGCGTTGATACTATACTCGGGCGACAACGGCATCCGGGCCCCTGGTCTCAGGGGCGCGGTCCCTACGCTACCGGCGCCCTCTGGAGTTGCTGGCAGGCCTGGGATCTCCACTCTATCGTATTGTGCCTCATCGATATAGCTGCCCCCCACATGTAATGTCAGCTGATCGGTGGGCGCGAAATCAAACGATAGCTCAATCCCCTGAGTATGTGCCAAGCCGGCGTTAGCAAACCATGCGGCGCGGCTCAGAACCGTCGTCATGCGCTGCCGCACGATCATATCTTTCCAGTCCATGCGATAGACCGCGCCCGTAAACCGGACCCTGCCATCCGCAAGAGTGCCTTTGATTCCGACTTCGTAGTTCGTCGCTTCATCCGATTCGCTGGTCATACGGGCCAACAGAAATGCGCTCTGCACAGCCGCGTCCACGCTCACCTCGGCAATTGACTGAAGATCTGTAATTACGTTCAGCGTACGGTGATTGATCAAGCCCGGGCGAAAGCCCTGGGCCACCGTTGCATACAACATGAGCGAATCGATCGGACGATAGACCAGCGCTACCTTCGGTGCCAAGAAGGTTTCGTCGATTTCATATTGCTGTTCCCCGCCAGTAAAGTCCGGGCTATCAACATTGGACGTTATCCTGGCCGTCCTGATACCCAGCGTCAGTTCTAATTGTTCATTAAACGCATAGGTAGCTTCGCCATAGGCTGCGAGTTCTTGGACATGGACGGTCCGGTCGCTGGGGGAGAATAGCGAAGCGACATCTGACTGCCACTGCGCGAATTCCGGGAACACCACAGTGTGTGGAATTAAGACCGGCCGGGAGTCTTCGTCTTTGAAGTACAAACCCGCCGTCCATTGCCAGGGGCCGGTGGTCTTTGAAGTCAAGCGAAATTCCTGCACGGTTCGATCCCAGAAATCTATGAACGAGTTGCCACCGGCCTCGATGATTGTGCCGTCTGGTATGGCCGGGTCATAGAGAGGATTGGGTGTCTCACCAAAGGCCGGTGTTCTCAGCCGGAAGTTGGCAAAACGTTCGAGGCCACCGATGAAGTTGGGCGACGTTTCCTGGGAGAGGTCTGAGTCCCGCTCAAAGATCGAGGTTGAAGACAACAAGTCTGCGAAGCCCAGGTCCCAATTCACTGCGAGGTTGTACGACCAGTGGGTGTCGAAGACCTCGTTGGGGAATCGGTCGTGATAATTTTTGTTGGCAAGCCGCGTTTCGTAGGGTCTGTCATACGGTACGGGAATCGCGAGACTCGGGCCACCGTACTCGCCGTCGTAGTAGCTGATGCTTCCGTTAACCACCAACTTGTCCGATACGACCGACTCTATTCTGGCCCGTATCGAGAGGTCCTGCCGCCAATTGACGTCTTTTTCGTTCCGGGTCTCCAAGGCGTCCATGTAGCCGGCTCGGTCTCGATACTGACCACTAACGCGCAGCGCCAGGCGGTCGTCGAGTGGCACATTGACCACGCCACTAATTACGTAGGACGGGTCATCACTGTGGTCCATCTGACTGTATTCGGCCTTGACGCGGGCCGTCCGCGCCTGTGGATCCGGCCGGTTGGTGATGTAGCGCAACGTACCACCCATGGCACCTTCGCCGAAGAGCGTGCCCTGCGGTCCCTTCAAGACTTCGACCTGCGCCACGTCAAAGACCGCGCCCGAGATTTGCTGCATTCTCCCGCCCGTCACCGGCGTATCGTCGACGTACACACCCATCACCGAGGCGCCCTGGGTGGGCGCGACCATCCCACGGATCGCAAGTCCGTTGCGCGCGGCGCTGGCTTCGCGAAACGCCAATCCTGGCACAGCCAGGAACATGTCTCGCACATCGAAAATACCCTTGTCGATCAGTGCCTTTTCGTCAAGCACGGTGATCGCAATGGGCGTATCCATAAGATTTGTTTCACGAAAGGTTGCGGTGACGATGATCTCTTCGATGTAAGGTTTTTCATCGGTTGCTTCGTCTTCATCGGTTGTTTTGTCTGCCGCAAGGCAGGGTGATGCTATGAGTACCGCGGCCAGGGCCCCGGCAACACGATTCAATAGTTTGATGGACATAGTGGTTCCTCCTTATCCGTTGATATGGACGGAGGACGACGTATTCACGGATCCCCCGTTTACGCCGTAGCTTAGCCGATGGGGGATATTGACTAAAAAGCATGCTCTATGCATGCAAAACCGCTTCAGTAAGTTGACGCTCCCACCAGCGATGTCAAACTGCAGTATATAACATTATATACTCGTGTTTTGAGCGTTTCAACCAAAATGTTAAGAGCACGTTAATTGTCCGCTTTTTAAGCACATTAATTGTCCGGTTTTAAAATACGGTATTTCAATCGATTTGGAGTACCTGATGAGACCGGCAAAATGGCTACAGGAGACAAGACTAATGCGCTTTGAAGAAGTATACGGAAGTTGGACAAAGAAGCGGTTGACACAAGAGGAAGCGGCTGAGTTGTTGGGTGTTTGTGCCCGCACTTTCCGGCGCCATATTGATCGCTATGAAGACGATGGTCTGGATGGATTGATGGATCACCGCATGGAACAAGTATCACAGCTACGGGCACCGGTGGATGAAGTAATGCAGATGGTCAACGAGTACCGCACTCGGCACGATGGTTGGAACGTGAGACACTACTACTCCTGGTATCGGCGTGATGGGGGTGGGCGAAGTTATAACTGGGTGCGGACCAAACTGCAGGAGTACGGAGCAGTCACCAAGAGTTCCGGCCGCGGTGTGCATCGTAAGCGCCGCCAGCCAGCCGCATGGCCCGGCATGATGCTGCATCAGGATGGTAGTACACATCAGTGGGTACCGGGAGTGTACTGGGATCTGATCGTCACCATGGACGATGCGACTAATGAGCACTACTAAAAGCATGCGACAGCATGCGCTGTCTCGTAGATGTTCTTCTGCGACCAGGAAGGTACGCAAAGCAGTTTCCAGAATGGTGTATAGGATGGCGACACATTCCGGTCGTTATCCAAGGAGTTTGAACTGTACAATGTGATAGAAGACCTCTCTGAGCAAAATAATCTTATCGAACAGCAACCGGAAATCGCAGCACGAATGAAAACGCAGCTGGACGCCTGGAATGCATCCGTCGACAAAAGCGTTGAGGGCGCCGACTATCCTGAGGGCAGGGTTTTGCCCTCCGGGCGCAAGACACCATCAAGCCCAGAGTGATGGGGTTTCAGGAAGTCAGGATGACCGAACTGGCGGAGCGGACGTTGACAGTACACCAGAAAGTTGTTGCGAAGGCATGAGGCATGCCTACCGCGGCATAGGGCGTGTCCTCCTGCTGTTGGTACTTTTGCAGCCGGCGATTGCCGAGGAAGAAGGACAGTGGCAACACGGCGTTTCGACTTTTGATGAGTTCAAGTATGGCCCGGACTTTGAACACTTCGACTATGCCAATCCCGATGCCCCGAAGGGCGGCACCCTGGTGCTCCCCACGGGGAACGATTTCACCAGCTTTACACCCTTCCTGCCTCGGGGCATGCCTGCAAGGGGTACGATCGCACCGGGGCTGCTGTACGACGGTCTGTTTGTGCGGGCAAATGATGAGGCCTATAGCGCCTATGGCAACCTCGCGAGACGCGTAAAATTCACCGATGATCTGAGCGAAGTGGTGGTGCAACTCCACCCCGATGCCTATTGGCACGACGGGGCGCCCATCACCGCAAGAGACGTGAAGTTCACTTACGATCACGTGCTCGAAAATTCCGCCTCGGGCGTCCGCGCCGCCCTGTCGATCATCGAGTCGGTGGAAATTCTCGGCGAGCGGGAAGTCCTGTTTCGATTCAAACGGGTCGGCGGACTGAACAAGAATTCGTTTGCGGCTCCAGCGATCTATGTGGCCATACTGCCCGAACACTACTGGCGTACGCGCGACCTCAGTAAAACCACGCTGGAACCACCGCTCGGCAGTGGGCCCTATCGTATCGCTGATTTCGAACAGGGGCAGTTCCTGGTCTACGAACGGGTGGCCGATTACTGGGGCCGTGATCTTGCGGTCCACCGTGGCCGACATAACTTCGATTACATTCGCTACGAGATTTATCGTGACGCGACGATTGCGAGGGAGGCGTTGCGCAAGGGACTGCTGGACTATCGAATCGAGAGTGACCCTTATGTGTGGCGAACCGGCTATAACATTCCAGCGCGGGAAAGGGGCTGGCTGGTCATGCGCCAGAACAATGCCAAGGTGAATTCCGGCTTTCAACGTGCACTGATCTTCAACACCCGCCGTGCCAAATTTGCCGATGTCCGGGTGCGGGAGGCCCTGACGATTGCCTTTGATTTCGGGTGGACCAATCGCGCCATCTACGATGGTTTTTACAGCCGCGCCGACAGCTATTTTTCAGGCACTGAGCTTGCGGCCCAGGGCCTGCCGAGCGGCGCCGAACTGGCGCTGCTGGAACCGTATCGGGAACAGTTGGCGAACAGGGTATTCACGCAGCCATTCGTGTTTCCGAAGACCACGGGCGCTGGCGGTCGCCGCGACGCTTTATTGCGAGCGCGAGCACTGCTGGCTGAAGCCGGGTGGACCGTTCAGGGTGGCAGATTGGTCGATGCCGCGGGGCAGCCCTTCGAGATTGAGTTCCTGACGTTGTCGGCTAACGACAAGCGAACCCTGTTGCCCTACATGGATCAGCTCAGGCGCCTGGGCATTGCCTCGAATATACGCTTCGTCGAATCCGCACAGTATGTGAGCCGGTGGCGGCAATTTGACTATGATGCGTTGCTGCGTCGCCTTGCGTATGGTTTTCCGCCCGGGGTCGAAATCCGCGCGTACTTCAACTCACAGGTGGCGAACTCACCGAACACCGGCAACTATGCCGGTATCAGCAGCCCGATCGTCGATGCCCTGGTCAGTGAGGTACTTGGTGCCAGGCGCAAAGAGCAGCTTATCGCCGCCAGCCGGGCACTCGATCGAACCCTGCTGTGGGGCTATTACCTCATTCCGATCCTTGGCATCCAGCAGCCGCGGGCGGTGTACTGGAATAAATTTGGGTACCCGGCCATCGAGGCCGAGTACATCACCAGCTTTCCTGATACCTGGTGGTGGGATGAGGCGCAAGCAGCCAGGATCGGACGGAAAACGGATGATTTATGAGCAAAAATTCATCAAAATTGGGGGCTTGCCAGTGCTGTAGAAAATGGCCTGTCGCCACCCAATCTTACTTGCAGATTTCTCAGAATAGGGCGTTAATGGTTCCTATACTCAATCGCCTTCACATCAACTCATCCGGCCAGGTACTGCCCCATTGACTGGGCCGGGCCAGACCACGGAAGAAATGGTGCAGGACTGCGAAAACCCGGAGGTGTATCGGGTGATCGCCGGGTTGACGGACCGGTTTCCGTACCGCGAAAAGCAGTCCCAAGTGGTCCCGAAAGTGGAGGGAGCGCCGGTCGCTGCGGGGTGACCATTCGCACCATGGAATTCGATCTCATGACGGGCCGGTAACTGGGAGCGCACCGCCACGCTGGCAAAGTCCCTGGAGGGCGCCGGGTTCTCGGGCATGCTGTTTACCGAGGCGGGGTAGGTTCCCTGGATGCTGATCGCCGCTGCTTCGAGCGAAACAATAGTGATCATCCGTCCCGATGCCCTCGCAGGAGGTATTGGATCGACACTCCAACGACGAGCGCTTCAAGCGCTTGCTGGCCGTTTGGCTGGACTCGCGAAGGGTTTGATCATGCGAAGAAAAACCGAGGGGCCTCTACGACTGACCCCGCGGGATTATCCCATGGGCCGCGGCGCCACCAGTTCGATGCTGACAAAATCCGGGCCTTTCACGAATGCGATTCTGCCCTGACCGGGCGGTGGCTTCCTCAGGAATTCGGCACCCTTGGCTTCCAGATCATCGATCGCGGCGTGCAGGTCCTCGACGGCAATGCCGATGTGATCCAGGCCGACAACGCTGTGCGGGCCTGACGCCATCTGCGTTATCTCTTCCGTAACTGTGGAAATCAGGATGATCTGGTCGCCCAGCTTCATGTTCGCCCGTGGCAGGCCGTTGGCGCCCTGCGAGGCAACCAACTCAGCGCCAAACATTTTTTCGTACCAGGCGCCCGCGGCCATGGCATCGTGGCTCATCAGGTGTATATGGTGTGGCAGGTATTGCGGCATGGGGTATCCTCTTCCTGGTCATTCTGAGCGTAGCGAAGAATCCCGGCCTTGACAACCCCAACACCCAGATCCTTCGCCTTCGGCTCAGGCTTGTCCTGAGCGGAGCGAAGGAACCCAACATCGAGATCCTTCACTTCGTTCAGGAGGACAGGCTTCCGCTTAGAACTCCCTCTGGACACTGATGCCAAATGACCTCGGTGCGCCGAAGTTGGTTCCCGACCTCGGGTCAAATTGGTACGCATAGACTTTGTTGAGGAGGTTCTTGCCGAACACGGCGATCTGCCAACCGCCCACGTCCTTGACCCGCACACGCCCGTCGAACTGTTCGATCTGACCGATGATCCCGGCGAGTTGCATAATCTCGTCAACGAACCGGCACATGCCGGTCTGATCGAAGAACTCAGGAACACGGTGCTGGCCGAGCACCTGACAAGCTGACAGAATCCGACGCGCACAGACCCTCAAACCATCACTCGAAAATAACGTCATCGCGCCTTGCTTCGCTCTTTGTGGGGAAAAAGAGTATGCTGTTTGGAAGAGTTTTTTGGAGATCGAAAATGGCTGCATCAGCGCAGGAAACCGAGCGGAAGTATTCGGACGAGATCAGGGAGCTGGGTCTCGAAAGATACGTCATGGAACTCGAGGTGGATGGCCTCACCGTCGTGCCCCCGGAGGTGCATGGCGTCGGTATTGCACGCATCGACGAGCTGGGCCAGCGTATTCTTGAGGAGGCGAAAAACCTTACCGGTGTTGATTTTGATCTCGACAACGGCCCAATGGGTGAGCTGCAATTTCCCAAAAACTCCTCACGACTTGCAAAGCTGGGGGGCGCCAAGGAAGACTTTCAACCCAGCCAGTTCATCATTCAGCAGCTGGCTCGCATCCATCGCATGTTTCGCGACCTTGCCATCAACCCGGTCGCTATCGCACTGGTACATCACCTGATTGGCAAAGAGTCGACACGCTTCAATTCACACAACTCTTTTGTAAAGTGGCAGGGCGAATTCGGCTACGGCCCTACGCTGGGTTTGCACTGTGACCAGGGCGCCGTGGATATGTCAATATGGCGTCTTTTTGCCGGTGCCCCCTGGGGACGCACCGCGCTGACCGCAAGCGCGACCTGGTGTCTCACGGATTACACGAAAGAGGACGGGGCGCTGGCCTATGTCCCCGGCTCGCACAAAAAAGTCTCGCCCCCGGTACAGCCCATGGCGGCAAAAGCAGCCGTGCCGGCAGAGGTTTCGCGCGGTTCGCTCATTATCTTCCAGGGCGCGACCTGGCATGGCGCGTTTCCCAGGCAAACGCCGGGGATGCGGCTTTCCATCGCCAACTCTTACCGGCATGTGGTGGTGACGCCACAGGAAGATTTTCACGGTACGTTCCCGAAGAAGCTCACCGAGGACTGCGACGATCCGGAACTGTTCAAGACGCTTGCCGGTTTTGCTGACCGGCTCTCCTATAAGAGGCAGGACTCGCCGATTCCTAAGAAGAAAAAGTCATGACCATACATAGCCTTTGTACGCGGGCCGGACAACGTCCGCATTGAGTTGCTAGCAACCACCCCGATAACATCAAATTGACCTCCTTCGCCCGCTCGCATTGTTTATTGGAGCAAATTCGGTCGACCGGAACGGGAAGCCCTGCGGGAAAAGCTGCGGAAAGGGAAATCCTCCCAGAAAGCGCCTGCCCGTTCATCGCTCTCGGTGACCAGCGCCCGGGGAATTGTGGATCGACGCTGACTGACGGCGTCCGGCTGGTGTTTGCGTCCAGGGTTATCTGCGTCATCTTATTGCTCCGTTCGTTCAAGTTCGAAAATCAGGAATTCGCATTCTGTTACCGCCGAGAACTCGATCTCGCCGTGCGCTTGCATGCCGATACCATCGCCGGCTCCCAGTCTTTCGCCATTGAAATGGACGTCGCCTTCGATGACATGCACCCAGACCTTGCGCTGGTCGCTGACCCGGTGCTGCAGGAACGTGCCGGGCCCCACCAGACCCCTCCCCACCTGTTCGCCGAACCTTGAACAACCCTCGGCAACAGACACGCCTGTGCGTCCCATTGGTGTACTGCGAAACTACCCCGGCCACTCGTCCGCCACCATCCCGCATTCCAGTGCGCATTCCCATCGATGCTTCGGTTCTCGGCCCCCGTCATCAGCACCGACTTCTATCCCACGCTACTTGAAATGGCTGGCTTGCCAGTGAAACCCGAGCAGCATTTGGATGGCGTCAGCCTGGTACCACTGCTGAAGGGCAACGGCGAACTACAGCGCACGGCACTCTACTGGCACTATCCCCACTACAGCAACCAGGGTGGTTTTCCTGGTGGAGCGATTCGGATAGGTGACTACAAGTTGTTGGAACGTTTCGAAGATGGTCGCGTTCATCTCTACAATCTCAAAGACGACATCGGCGAACGTAATGACCTGGCCGAACAGATGCCGCCGCGAGTCGGTGAGATGCGCGAGCGGCTACACAAGTGGTACCAGGATGTGGACGCAAAATTTTTGCGTCGCAAAGAAAGGCGGGCCCGAGCCGTGGCGGCCGTCAATGTCAGCACCCAGGCACGAGTCGAACCATTAACGCCCTATTCTGAGAAATCTGCAGCCGATCGCTGCTTCACTGATCTCTTCAATTTCCTTTGATCCAGTCTGATCAAGTTTGCCTGGCACGACGCCTGCGCACACCCGAAGTTCGTATTCATCCTTTGTTATGCTAGTGAACTCGACCAGTAAAGCAGGAGTCAGCATGGCGACCGCCGGACCACTAGCAGGTGTCCGGATCATGGACCTCACCGACGAGACCGCGATCTACGGGGCCAAGCTGCTCGCTGATCTCGGTGCAGATGTGGTTCGACCGGAACCTCCCGATGGCGATCCGCTTCGTCACCGGGGCCCCTTCAAGGACGACGTGTCATTGTGGCACCTTTTCTTTGCCTCGAGCCGTCGTTCTGTTATGGTAATATAGTTCCTATTCTCCTCCCCAGTAGAGGACTAGACTTTAGTTCCAGCGAGCTGAAATGGGAAATGTCGGAATAAAGGAGTATTAAACAATGGCAGACAAACCCAACATTGTACTGATTTTCCCTGACCAGCATCGTGGAGACACTATGGGCTGTGCGGGTAACCCAGCGGTTAGAACACCCAATCTGGACACACTTGCAGCCGAGGGAGTCGTCTTCGGGCGGTGCAGCACCAACTCGCCAGTCTGTATGCCGGCGAGGGCGTCCCTCATTAGCGGCCGGTACGTCAACGAGCACGGGGTATGGACTAACGGGCAGGGGACAGACCGCTATGGCCCCAGCCACGTCAGAAACATCCGTGACGCTGGCTATCACACCATGGTCATTGGTAAGACACACCTATACGCCCACGCTGGTCACATGAGCAAACACGTTCAGAAGCTAAGGGACTGGGGTTACGAGGACAGCCACGAGATCCCTGGGCCAGTTGGCACTGGCACGGTCGACTCTCCCTATTCCGATTATTTAGCTGAAAAAGGCTTGCTGGACGTCCATCGGGAGTACCTGCGCGCTTACCTGAGAGGATTGTGGATGGGGGCTAGCCCTTGGGAAACGTCGCCCTGTCTCCTGCCTACCGAAGACCATCTGGATATGTATATTACACGTAAGTCGGCAGAGTGGATACGAGACTATCAAGGTGATAAGTCCTTCTACCTTCAGGTTTGCCCTGGCGGACCTCACACTCCCTTCGATTCGCCGGTCGAGTACCGGGCTATGTACAAACCCGAAGATATGCCCTTAGCTATCATGGATAAGCCAGCATCTCCAATGGCACCCTATGTGGAGCAACAACTGTATCATTCAAGGTTTGGGCACGAGAATATGACAGAGATGCACAATCGTGTGATGAGAACCTACTACTATGGCAAGGTCACCCTCATCGATGAGGGCATAGGTCTTATCCTCAAGGCTCTGGAGGAGAGAGGATTGATGGACAATACCTGGATTCTCTATACCTCGGACCACGGGGACAATTTAGGTGACCATAGGCTGAGTGAAAAAATGGTATTCTACGAGAGTGCTCTCAACATACCCTGCCTCATTCGGCCTCCAGGTGGAATGAAAGGCTGGCAGTCCAGGGGGCTTACCGACCTCATTGATATAGCTGCCACGCTGGTTGACATCGCCGGTGCCAAGCTACTAGAAGGGAGCGATGGTCGCTCTCTCGTCTCTCAGGTTATGGCTGGCGCAGATGCGCCGGGGGCTCAGGAGGGGAAAGAGGCGGTCTTCAGTGAGATAGAAGGCTACTCCATGGTTCGGAACGAGCAGTACAAGATGGCTGTCCATACCAGAGCGCGGCAGCCTGTGGAACTGTATGATATGGTGGAAGACCCCAACGAGCTGCGCAATCTGGTGAACGATCCCTCTCTAGAGAAAGTGCGTAGCGAACTGCTCAATGAGCACCTTGGCAGGCTATTGAGTCACCTGGATGAGGGAAAACTCAAAGTGTTTGAAGAAAGGGAATGGGAGCCGCGAGGTCGCTCATTGAGAAATATATAAGCCAACAGTCTGTAAGCCAGTAGATCAGGACCAATACAGTTCATTGAGCATCCAACACCCAGAAACTGTCAACCTCGACTTTTGTACCCCCAAAATCCTGATAGGCGATACTTTGACATCTTGAGTAAGATTGGGTAGCGACAGGCCATTTTCTACAGCACTAGCAAGAATTAGGAGGGAGATTCCCCCAATTTTGATGAAACTTTGCTCATCAGAAATTCCTCAGTTCTTGTGATCATTCACTACCCTATTTTGGACCTGCTAGTTGAAGTTGCGGTTTCCTCCCTCGGGTCTTATCTGACGCCTGCTGACTAACCTCTGAGTGTTTAAATCCAGGTGCGTGCGGACGCAGGCATCTGATAACACTTAACATCCTCTGACCGGCCATAGTATGCTCACAGAATTCACTTTGGGAATTCAAAAAAATGGCCGAACCATTCAGGGGAACAATAGGCAGGACCTACCGGGAATCGACACCCTGGTGGCCGGATCCAAGACGGACTACCGCCGACAGCCCCAACGTGGTGCTGATGATGTTCGATGATCTCGGCTTTTCGCATTTCGGCTGTTATGGATCGTCCATCGAGACGCCAAATATAGACCAGCTGGCGGCCGGTGGTTTGCGTTACAACAATTTCCACACCACGTCGCTGTGTTCTCCTACCCGGGCCTGCCTAATGACTGGTCGCAATCACCACACCGTGGGAATGCGTTCCATATCCGCCTTCGATAGCGGTTACCCGAATTGCCGGGGCAATATCACGCACCACGCGGCGACGGTTGCGGAGATGCTGCGGGAGGAGGGGTACGCCACCCTTTGCCTGGGTAAGTGGCACCTGGCGCAGATCCAGGACTGTTCCGCAGCGGGTCCCTTCGACCAGTGGCCCCTCGGGCGTGGATTCGACCGGTTCTATGGGTTTCTGGAGGGCCAGACAGACCAGTTCTATCCGGAACTAGTCTGCGATAACCACCGTGTCGATCCGCCCTATGGTCCTGATGAGGGATACCACTTCACCGAGGATCTGATTGACAAATCCATGGAGTTCATCCGTGATCTAAAATCGGTGCGACCCGACAGACCCTACTTTCTTTACGTGCCCTTTGGGGCCATGCATCAGCCACACCAGGCGCCTCGGGAATTCATCGAAAAATATCGCGGACGCTTCGATGCGGGCTGGGACGTGGTGCGAAAGGAGTGGCACGAACGTCAACTCGCTATGGGCATTATCCCAAGGGGAACGAAACTCGTTCCCCTCAACCCTGGCGTAAGGCCATGGGATGAAATGAGCGAAAACGAACAGAAACTCGCAGCCCGGTTGCAGGAAGTATTTGCAGGAATGCTGGAACACACCGACCAGCAGATCGGGCGACTGCTTGCCTTTCTAGAGGAGATCGGTGATGTGCACAACACCATTGTGTTGCTGCTCTCGGATAACGGTGCCAGCAAGGAAGGCGGCGAGGGTGGTGTGCTTGACGAGGGCCGGCAGCATGCAGACCTGGTCCAGCATCGACTCGACGATGCCGGCGGGCCACGCAGTTACACCAACATACCCTGGGGATGGGCCCAGGTAGGTAATACGCCGCTCAAGCGATACAAACAGGACACCTTCGGTGGCGGCATTCGCGACCCGCTCATCATCCATTATCCAGCCATCAAGGACCCGGGCGAAATACGCACGCAGTTCCACCACGTCAATGACATCACGCCGACGATTCTGGAGATGCTCTCGATCGAACCGAAGGAAAGCTACCGTGGTTATGAGCAGATTCCCATCGCCGGAACGTCCATGTGCTATACCCTGGATGGCGCGGACGAGAAAAGCCGCAAGGGCCCTCAGTATTTTGAGAATTTTGGTCACCGTGGGATCTGGTGCGACGGCTGGAAAGCGGTGACCTATCACGCCGAAGGCAAACTGTTTACCGATGACGAGTGGGAGCTCTATCACCTGGACGAGGACTTCTCCGAGTACCACAATCTGGCGGCGAGCGAACCAGAAAAGCTGCAGGAGATGATCGACCTGTGGTGGATCGAGGCCGGCCGCCACGGCGTGCTGCCGCTGGATGACCGTGTAGGAGAGCTGTTCAGTATCAGTCGCTTTCGCCATAACATGCCCAATCACAGGGGACGCTACGTGTACTACCCGCCGGTCACTCATATCCCCGCACAGGTGGCACCGCAGTTAGGCTTTCGAAACTGGTACATGACTGCCGAGGTGGAGTTGCCCGAGGCATCCGATGGCGGTGTGATTCTTGCCATGGGCACCCAGACCAAGGGCATCAGCTGGTACATCCAGGACCAGCATGTGGTCTTCGACAGTAATATTGCAACCGACCATTGGGTGGCTCGCTCAAGCGAGACCGTGCCGACGGGCGAATCGACCCTTGGTGTGAGTTTCGCCTGGGAGGGTAACAACGGTGTTCTCACCCTAACGATCGACAGGAAGAAATGCGGCACGGCTGTACTGCCATCACCCATGAACATCGGCAGTATCGGCTTGCGCATCGGGCGGGACAACATGTCTCCTGTGAGCGAGAACTACGAACCGCCCTTCGCCTTTACCGGGACTATCCGCAGGATCGAAGTCCGACACCCGGAGTACCTGACCGAGGCCGACGAACGAGCGGCGGCACGAGCCAGATTCCGGGAGGAAATGGCCAAGCAATAGGGGAAGCTGCCGTCACCTTCAAGATCCTGCGGGTCAAACCCGTGCCCATGTCTCTACCAAAACAGGCCGAACCCGCTCAGCGAACGCCCTATAAGCTGGCGGATGCAAATGAACACGATCGTCTTTGAAAAACCCTTTACGCATCTCACCGTCATCATCAAAAAGGCAAGGATTTACATCGATAAATGTCAGCCTGCCATCACCCTCACACAAATCTGTTACCAGGCCATTGGCTTTGTCCAGCTCGTCCCACCGATCCTTCTTTGGAAAAACCCCGGTTGATTGACAGGTAAAGAACCGAGGTTTTAGGCAGGTCTTTGTGGACCCGGGTTACAAACTCAGCAAACGCCTCAAAAATCACCTGGCCATCTCTGCCATTGTTCAAATCGTTGCTGCCGCAGTAATACATAATCACGCGTGGCTTGTACGGCATGACGATTCGGTCCATATAATGCAACACCTCCCACGTCTGCGAGCCGCCAAATGCCCGATTGATCACAGGCATGGGAGCCATATCTTCCGCCACCGTTGTCCACTGTTTCATGATCGAACTGCCCGTACAAACAATGCCTTCCTGACCTGGTGGATTATCTCTGTCCTGGGCTTCGTACGCCGCTATCTGGGCATCAAAACGTGGAATTAAGTGACTTGCTGTTCGGATATTCACTTTTTGGCAGTTCCTTTCTGGAAATCCTGCAACGGTCCGGCGTAGGGCTCGAACTCGTAGCGGCACGGCTGTTCCGTCAGTCGCGGATCGTCCTCGGTCCTGAGCAGATCCAGCAGGCGCTCTTCCAGCGACTGACGCACGTTGGCATACGCCGGGTCGTCAGCGACGTTGTGCATGTAGTGTGGATCTTCGTTCAGATCATAGAGTTCCTCCCGCGGCCGCTTGCCGAAGGCCAGCTGGTACAGCGGTTCCACGTCCTGCTCCTCGCGATGGTGGATCATCCACGCCTTGGTCGGGCTGGCATCGAGATCGGCATATGCCACCATGGTCTGGTAGGCAAGCGCTTCGTAATCCGGCGCCGGCGCTGACAGATCGTCGAGGCCCTTGGGGTCGCCCATGGGCCAGCGGTCCGGCTCGAAATTGATGATATAGATGAAATCCCTGGTGCGGATCGACCGCTGGGGATACGGCAGAAATCCGTCGCGGGCAATATGCACGTGTCGCTCGCGACCGGTGACGACGAAGTCGCGGTCCTCCTCGATCTGGCCACTCTCCGAACTCGTCAGGATCGGCATCAGGCTCTTCGCAGTCATGGTCTCCGGGATGTCGATGCCGCCCGCCTCACAGAACGTCGGCGCCAGATCCATGATATTGACGAAATCCTCGATCACCCTGCCCGGTTCGATGTGCCCCGGCCAGCGCGCCGCCAGCGCCACCTCGCAGCCGATGTCGTACAGATTGCATTTGGCCCGCGGCATACCGGGGATGCCGTGATCGCCGCTCACCACCAGCAGCGTGTTGTCCAGTTCACCAGCGGCTTCGAGTTCCGCGAGCAGGATACCGAGTCCCTGGTCCACTGCCAGGCACTCGCCCAGGTAGTCGGCAGCGTCTTCACGGACCTCGTGCACATCCGGCAGGAAGGCCGGCATGCGTCCTTTAAGAGCATCGGGCTCGATGTCCCACAGGGCCTTACCGGAGCCGCGCTCCCAGGTGCGGTGGGTGTTGGTCGGTCCCCACCAGTAACAGAAGGGGCGATCGTCCGGGCACGCGTCGAGAAAGGCGCGGAAGTTGTCCCGGGTTTCGTCGTACAACACCTGCTTGGCGTCCTCGATGCCAAACTCATCGGCGTGTGCAGTAACCCAGTGCGAGAACTGGTTGAAATCGCGCCCGGCGGGCTCAAAGCGGGTGCGATTGGCACCGATTGCGCCGACTTGCTCGGTAGCTCGGCTCGAGGCGGTCCATCTTTTCCGGGCCGACTCGCGGATGTCGGACGTCAAATTAGGTGACACGACGCGTGGCGCGAGTTAGCATACTGAGCAGAAAACGAAAGCGAGGAGAAGCCATGGCACTGGCGGACTATGAGGTATATCCCGACGTGGATAATCTGATGGCAGGGATCAAAGAATTTGATCTCTACGAGCACATCGTCGAACTCGAAGCTTACGGTATGACCGTGGTGCCACCTGAGAGGATGCAATCGAGCGACGGCTTTGTCGAACGCCTGCGTGATGCCATTATCCGTGTCTGCGAGGAACGTAACGACATCAAAATCGGTGACTTCCGCACGGCTGAGCCCGCACTGGATAAAACAGGCAGGAACAGCTGGGATCTACTCGAAGAAGACGAGGTTTTCGTTGAGGCGGCGATCAATCCCGTCGTGCTGACCCTGGTGCGATGGCTGCTTGGTCAGAGCGCAGTATTTTCCGGGCAAACGTGGATCATCAAAGGTCAGGGTGCAGGGGGATTGGCGTTGCACAGCGACTCGCACGGGGTTCCCCCGGGGGCCGGCCAGATTGCCCATATGTGCAATGCCTCCTGGGTCTGTACCGATTACGCGAGCGGGGACGATGGCCCTACCGTGTTCGTGCCTGGCAGTCACCATTTTGGACGAGCGACATTGCCCCATGAGGGAAAAATGGAAGACACTCCCTTCAAATTTGTGCCTTTGATCGCCCGTGCAGGATCACTGGCCATCTGGAACGGATTCACCTGGCATGCCTCTGAAGCGCGCAGTAATCCGGGTCTTCGAGTCACGCTGGTGCAGAATTACATGCGTACCTACATGCGGGTACAACACGATTACGAGGACACGTCGCCACAGCTGTTGGAAAAATACCCGGAACTCGAGCGTGTTATCGGCAAGTCGTTATATCCCTATGAGGACTCGCACAATCCCGAGCGTAGCCGAATCAGGCCGATGGTGCGCACGGGTGTGGATCCGTTTGCTTAAATCGCCTTTCGATTTACGCTCATTCGGACGAAGCACAAAAAGAAACTTAGGATGCAATTAGCAGCACTCGACTCCGCCCATTCTATTGATGAGGAGGCAACGGAAGAAGGTATTGATACTGCTCTCAAGAAGATCCATGGCGAGGGAAATGATTAATGTTTGTTATTCGATGCTCTTGAATGCTCTTATTGAAAGCTCTCACATAAAATCAGGGCTCGCGTAACTGGCTCTGCACAACCCGTTCCAGGAGCCTGAGTCGTAACGAATCCGCATCACTGCGATACTCACTCAGACCAGCAAGGTTGCGTTCCTCGTTCGGGTCTTCCTGCCGGTTGAACAACATATAGGTCTCGCCATCGCTGTTCAGCCCAATCTTCCATTCGTCATTCATCAGCATGAACTCACTACCCAGCTCAGAGAGCGGTTAGTACCAATAACCACTCTTATTCCACATTCAGAAAAGTATCGTCATCCTTGGGGGTTACCTGCTGTTCCCTGCAGCGATCCACACAGTTAATCCAAGCCCATGTAGGTTGATCGAAAACTTGACGATTTGGATCTGAATCCAGATTCCGGCTGAACGCGATTGTCACCGATGCGTCTTCGATGGCCTTGAATTCAGAATAGTGTCGTTGAATCGTCATACAGCACCGATGGCGGTGAGCGGATAGGTGTGTCACCCGGCTGATCCAGTCCCGGGTGCTTCAGAATCTTCTGAATAACATCAGGGTCCTCTATTGATGCAATGATCCGGACGGGACCACCACACTTTTCACATTTCTCAACTTCGATAGCGAACACACGCTTGAGCCTCAGCGCCCACGTCATCGAATAGGTCTTCGTTATCGGGTTATCTTGTTCTTCAACAGGTTTCTGGGGAACGACATACTCACGCAGTTTGCTGTTCGGTGAGAACACGCCATGAAACCGGGTCAGATTCACTCGCGGTACCAAGGCCGCCAGGCGACCCATGAATTCCATTGGACTAAGGACTACATGCGTAGTCCCATCGTCATAGGGCGTCTTCAGGGCGATGATGACATTGCCGTTGTTGGCCAGAGACAGTCGTCGCTCCGCCAATGGCAGGCCGAGTAATATATCGACAGAGGCGCTCAAGCTTCTTGCGCTGAAGAGATTTACAGGTGATTCCCTGAACGGCGTCTACGATGCCAACGGCTACTTCTGGCCCGTTAAGCCTCCCAGTCGCAAAACGCGTCTCACGGTTTCTGGTACCAAGGTCACAATACCACTTCGTGCACCAGTTGCTCGCGTTAGCCCAGCGCGATGGATGGATATGGGTATCAGGATTGCGATTGCGCGCTTACAACATACCCCATTTTTGATGCACAATTGACAGGCGGCGTTCTCAAGACCGCGCTTTGTCGCACCGATATCGCTGAGGATTCGGCTTTTCACACAGGACTCGCACGGGTATGAATTCCGTACTTCGACTCGCTGCGTGAGAACGAAAGTAGCCAGAATCAGAACAAAACACCCACAGTAAGGGTGTCTATCAACAAATTAGAGGAGGCCTGGCGCCGGGATCTTCGATTGGCGCTGATTCAGTGGATCGGTCAGGCCTGCTGGCGACGCGGCGGTGCTCGCGCGATGTGGGTGAGGATCCTGTCGATACGCCCGTAGGTCTTTATCACCGGCAGAAAAATTTGCTACTATCGATCTCAGGGTCCATTCCCAAAATAACAAAGGAGATAGCAATGATATTTGGCGCTCAGCTCGGTCAGTACACAGATCAAGAATGGCCTCACATCAAGGCGCTCGCGCAGCAGCTCGATGCTGGCCCGTGGAATAGCCTGTGGCTGTCCGATCACTTCATTCCCCCTGGGGTGGGTGGACATGGATCAGCGCTGGAAGGCTGGACGCTTTTGGCGGGGCTCGCGACGGTGACCGATCGGATTCGCCTGGGCATTCTTGCCTCCGGCAACACCTACCGGAATCCCGCACACCTCGCAAAGATTGCAACAACGCTTGATCATATGTCCGGGGGTCGCGTTGAACTGGGACTGGGTGCAGCCTGGTACGAAGAGGAACACCGGGCCTACGGCTGGGATTTCCCTTCGCTGCGGGAACGCAGTGACCGGCTGGAGGAAGCAACGCAGCTGATCCGATTGTTACTGACCAAAGATCCGGAAGAACTGGTGAGCTTTTCCGGCAAATACTATCAGCTGCAGGATGCACCGATGTCGCCTCAGACCTCACAGGATGGTCCGATTCCAATTCTGATTGGTGGCAATGGTCAAAAACGGACGCTCCGAACCTGCGCGCGCTATGGTGACACCAGTAACCTCGACTTCTGGCACCCAACAGGTGTGGAGTTCTACAAACAGAGTCAGGTGGCCATCGATCGCCATTGTGAGGATTTCGGGCGAGACCCAGCCGAGGTTCGTCGTACGGTCTGTCTGCCAACCCGTATCTTCGATACAGAAGCTGCGTTTAAAAAGTCGCCAGGTCAGCCATGGTACTGCTGGGGTACGGTCAGTATGGTTCAGGACTACGTCAATGAATTCATCGAGGCCGGCGCTGACGAGGTGATGTTCTGTGGGCTTGGTGGCATCGCAAGCGCCTGGGAGCAGTTGGAAGAGGTGTTGTCGGTCTTTTAGCGTGTGCGTTGACGATGGTCTCAAGTCGCGCTCTGTTGAGTTAACAACTGGGGGAGGTTCATGAGAACTGACCTCGAGTCTCGAGGTTCTTTGATTCCAGATGCTGCTTCAGGAATCTTAGGAACTCTATGCAAATGGCTTTCTTCGCACCAACGACTCCGACTGCTGGTGATTGACCCGACTGCTGGTAAGCCAGCAGATACAGCCCATTACAGTCATTGACCATCCAAAGGGTCACCACGTCACCATGGCTTTAATTTGAATGGACATCGGCAATTACGATACTTTTACGATACTTTGCCGTTTCTTGAAAGATGCGGTTTATAACACCTATCCTCAAGACGGTATTGGTGGCGTCCGACAGACATTTCAGTTCATCGAGCACATCGAGATATTAGGCAAGCGAGAGATCAGATTTCGCTTTCGCGACGTGAGCGGCCTCGGCGGCTATTTCATTGAAGAACTGCGTCGCGGATCGGTCGGCACCATGCCCTTCTGCAGCCAGCCAGAGGTCTTCCGACATCATCGATCCTGATGTGATCCAAAAGATACTGGATCATGTTGCGGCACGACCACCGCCACTCTTGCCAAATTAACATCTGAACTCCACCCCATATCCACGTCAGGAATGGAGCTGAAAGCTGACTTATCCCGTTCAGCCAGAAAGGACGGACCCCTTGAGCCACGCCCCCATCACCAGACTCAGAGCATATACCTAGAGACGATGACAGACACCTGCTTAAAATCGTAAGGTAGACCCCTTTTCTCACAATCCCCCCAGTGCTGCGAGCTCGATTTCACTGGATGCGTGTGGTTGAGGACGGGCTTCGGCACGCAAATTGCGGTTGAAACGCCCAAAATTCGGAGTATAGTGGGTAATTACCGCGGTTTGACATCGCCGCTGGGAGAGGAACTTGCGAGTCGGTTGTGCATGCTTGGCGCATGCTTTTTAGCTCGCTACCCCCCCCCCCCCCCGGTACAAGCTACGGCGTAAACGGGGGACCCGTGATTACGTCGTTCCTCCGTCCATATCAACGGATAAGGGGAAAACACCATGTCCATCAAATTATTTAATCGTGTTGCCGCGACACTGGCCGCGGCACTCATAACATCACCCGCCATTGCGGCAGACGAAGCAACCGATGAAGACGAACCTCATTACATCGAGGAGATCATCGTCACCGCGGAAAAACGTGAGGAAAACATCATGGATGTGCCGCTCACGGTTTCCGCGTTTAGTGAGGGAATGATCGAGGAACTGGGTATGACCAATAATCTCGATCTCGAGCAACTGGTACCCGGACTGCAGTTTGGCGACGACATCGAGAAACTCGGTCATGGCACGGTTATTCGCGGCATCGGCACGAAAGAGGCTGGTCAAACTCACAGAGACCTTGCGGTGGCGACCTATGTGGATGGCGTTTACTCGCATTCCGCCGATGGTATTGCGCCGAACCTGTTCGATGTTGAACGGTTGGAAGTCGGTCGAGGCCCGCAGGGAACGCTCAACGGTCGTAATTCCATCGCCGGTTCTATCAGTTATGTCACCAAGAAACCGACAGCTGAATGGGACGCTGGGGTCTTAACGGAATTCACCGATCAGTTTACGCAGCGATACAATGTCGCATTTGGCGGTCCGCTCACGGAGCACTTAAGCTTTCGCGTCACGGGAGGTTACTACGAGGGTGATGGTGCGCAAAAGAATCGCGGATTGGGCGGCGACTACGATGCACCCGACGTAACGAATTTCGCGAATCAGCTTCGATTGAAAACTGAGAGTTTCGACGTCAACGTGCGTTATGCGCGAACTCATGATACGGGTGTTGGAAGAACCGAGATCCTGTTGTTTCAGCCAAACCGAAACCAGCCCTTTGAATGTCGTTGGTTGGAGCGAGCAGGTGATGATTCCTCGATCGCGTTTGACCATGTTCGAGAAGGCGATTTTCCCGGTGAGATCAATGGTCAGACATTTGATTGTATTGGTACAGCAGAAGACCCGCAAAACAGCTGGTATCTAGCGGCAGACCCAAATCCAGCCGTCGAGGACTGTCCATCCGGTATTCTCGCGAATCAATGCGACGATCTGAAAAACGAGGTCGCCTTGAATCGCCCCGGAGGAACGGACTCGATCCGTGATAGCTGGATCATGAACGCCAGTCTCGACATCACGGATTCGCTAACCGTACGTTATACCGGGGGCATCAGCGATATCGCCCAACATACCTGGAAAGATTCCGATCTTGGCAACCGAGTTGGCAGCGCGGCTGACCCGTACCGTTCGGCCGATGGTGGCGTGCCGTTTTCCGATAGGACTCGTCATGCGCCTTATCAAAACGACAATAAGTCACACGAGCTGCAGCTGTTCTCTAACTATGATGGACCGTTCAACTTCATCGTTGGGCTATATAAGTACGAGAACACAACGTTTTGGGATACCGCGAGAACAGACTGGGGCTTTGGAGCATTACCCTTTACCCCCGCAGAGAATGACAGGAGATCTCAGGCCGCAGGTTATGCAAACTGTGAGGCCGCTCTTGAAGCCAATCCAGGCTGGTACTTGGCCCGCAATTACCCGACACGGTGTCGGCCAGAGGGCTGGGACCTGCTCACCAGCTTCAACACCGAAGCGTGGTCTTCAACCGAGGCCGTTTTCGCGAGTGCCGACTATGTCATCAACGAGCAGTGGTCACTCTCTGGCGGCCTGCGCTGGACAGAGGACACCAAGGGACGCGAGCAGGATTTCTCCTATGAGGCCATGTCTTTACATGGTATTGCCGGTGTTGATGGAAACCCGGACGAAACCATCTCGATCATTTGGTTAGCGACGGCAAAGGCCACTCTTCATGATGGAGCGAGTGACCAGAACCCGAGCTGGGATGACATTATCTGGGATGTCAGCCTGGAATATCGACCAAGGGATGACACGATGTACTATGGGCGTATTTCCAAGGGCTTCCGTGCCGGTGGTTTCAACCAGGCTTCCGGGTTCAACCCACCGATTGAGGAGGAGACTCTGATCAATTATGAGCTCGGTGTCAAAGGTCTGTTCCTTAATCAGCGCTTGAACGTTCGTGCCGCAGCATTCTTCGAGGAATACGATAATTTCCAGCATTTTGCGGTTGCATTTCATCCGAACCCGACCCCGAACATGGAATCACCGTTAGTTAGGTATACGGACAACATTGACGGTACCACTATCTGGGGGTTTGAGGCGGAAAACAGCTACTACATCAATGATAACTGGAGTCTGAGTGGATTTTATGCCTACCTGGGCTCGGACTTAGGTGTGTTCTCGGCCGTTCTTTGGGGGGACCCTAATCCACAGTACATGGTATGGGAGTATGTGGAGAACGATGGAACCCCCGCAACAAATGTCGTTCAGTTGCCCACGCCCTGGGGAGGCGGTCGTCTACCTCAGCAGCCTGAGCACAAAGCAGCGGCAACCCTTAGGTACGAGACCCCACTCGACATGCTGGGTGGTGGTTCACTGCAGTTGCTGAGTACGCTGAGCTACACCGGCGAACGATTTCCCTGGGCGCAAAACATCGAAAGGCAGAAAATGCGTGCCTACAATCGGCTTGATCTGCGAGCGGCCTGGACTTCCGCCGATGACCAGTGGGGCGTGACATTCTACGTGCAAAACGTGATGGATGAAATTGGCTTGTTCGAGTACGTGCCGGATACAACCAAGGCCCTCTATGCTGGTTTGGCAGTTGGTTCACTCACAGAGCCGCGGCAGTTTGGCGTCCAGATTCGCTGGAATCCACAGTTGTAGCTGCAAACCTGAGACGTAGTCCGCAAGGGCTACGTCTCAACACTTTTTTCTTTCAAGATACCGCATTCACTATGGACCTGACACAAGCAGCACAACTCAAGGCCGACTTCGATCGAGACGGCTTCGTCATCATTCGTAATTTCTTCTCCCCGGAACAGCTGGATGAACTCTGCGAACGCGTTGAAGCAGTACTCAGCAAACTACCTAGACCAGTAGTTCCTTTGCCTGGGTCCAACGTCACCAAGGGCCTGGATAGAATGGATGACTACTTCAAGGAGCTGCTGCACAACGGTCCGCAGGTACCTGTCCTCGAGACGCTGCTGGGCAAGAAACCCGAGCCAACGACCGCCAGTATCTTCACGAAAGATGAGAACACACAAGAGGTACACCCTCACTCGGATGCCATGCAGGGCGGCGTCATCTGGGTGGCGATTGACGAGGCCAATGCCGAAAACGGCTGTATGCATTTCTTAAAAGGTTCGGACCAGCGGGAAGAAGAATTCGCCCATTTGAGCTCCTCCACACCCACTGATCTTTCGGACCACCCGGACCTCTATGAATGCGCGATGGATCCAGGGGATATCGTGTTCTTCAGACCCACCACGGTGCACTGGTCAGGCCCCAACCACGACGGATCAGTTCGACGTGGGTTTAACTGCTTTTATACCGGCGATCCCGACAAGATGTTCAAAGACTTGAAGGACAAATACACCGAGGAAGAGTGGGCGGCGATCATGGAGAGTTCGCGCAGCGGACAATTATTGTATGAAGCCCTGCAGGGAGAGGGTTATCGGGGTAACTATGACCAGGTACGGCGTTTCGTCAAGCACTGGCGCGATGGTCATCGTATGGGATGATGTCATCGTCATATCACCGTCTCGTTCTTCTTTGCTGTCTTCCCACACCAGCGTCGCGGTGTCCTCCTCAAACACCTCCTTCGCTCCACGGAAGTCGGACCTGGCCAGGGATTTCATCAGCTTACATTGCACCTGGAAATCCAATGCGGACAGTTCAGACATTTCAGCTCGCGACGCTCGCGACACGTGTTTGAGCACTTTCTGCCGATCACAGGTTCTGAGCGAATTGACGAACTTTGCATAGGCTTTGACGAGCGGACTATCGGGAGAGACTCGTTGCTCTCGAGTCAGAGTTCTTATCTCATCGGTAATGGCAGCCGGCCCTATCATGGACGTGCCGCTCACTAATTACGGGACAAAGTGCCGGCCTGAGGGCTGGGTGACCATCACCGACTTCAACACCGAAGCATGGTCCTCGACCGAGGCTCCACAAGTCTAATCCAATACCGAAATGAGCCTGAACCGGTAAGCTTGCTGAACTCTGCGCGGAGTCGGGACCGACGTTGAAATTGGCACCATAATGCCGCACGTTTTGGGTGTGTGCAAGCCTCGGAGCAGCCTCGGACTCTTATCTTCTCGTCGTTGAAATCAGTATTGTTGGTCCTGTGGAGGGCGTGTGCCGGTCCGAAGGACTCGTCCACAAATCCACAGGACGGGACCGACACTTTGAGACGGGTACTCAGGCGGCGGTGTCGGCTTGTTTGAGGGACCGGAACAGTTCCTCCCGCGCCTGGTTCAATGCTTCGGCGGCTTGGACATCGCTGACTGCCAGGGCTGCATTGTCGAGTTGCTCAAAGGTGACACCGGGGAGCAGGTACTGTTCGACATCGTCGAGCGACTTGAACTTATCGTACGGTGTCATCGTGTCGGCATCGCGATAGCGCTTTCGCACCCGGCCCTTGTCGTCGCACTCCTCTGTCGGGAACAGGCACGGACGGTGGTAGTTCAAGAATGGCGACAGCCAGTCCCGGTTAAAGGCGTTGACCTGCCCCGCGAAGCGCTGCGGGATGTGGGCGTAGCCGAGCCACTTCCTCACCACCGATGCGTTCTTGCTCTCCGCCAGGGCGTTGTCGTTGGTGCGCCGGGCGCGCGATTTGGTGAACTCCCCGATGTGCAGCTTGTTCAGTAGCTCGGCGACTCTATGGTTGATGTATTCGGATCAAAAGCAAACGATAGCTTGCGCTATCTTGTAGTTGTCAGCATGAAAGCCATTGATTTTAAAAGGAAATGACTTGATGAGCGCACTAAGCACCGGAAGCAGAAATGCTTCCGAGATTGCCGCCACCGTGCCCACGTATTCATACTGCGTGACTTCGTCTACCTTGGAGATAGCGACAGCTATCGCTGTCTTGTAGTTAATGTGATATACGCCCTTGACCCCGTCCAGATCGCCCTGATGCACCGTATCCACGCGCACAAACCCCGGTTGACCCCGTGGATTGGGTCGGCGGCGCTCAAACGGCCGCGCTGGCACCTTGCCACGCCGGTCCTTGATCTTCCCGGTCCGAAGATGCTGGCCGATCAGGCGCGTGAGCTGCGAACGAGATAACCCCGTCACCTTCTCCAAATAGCGCTTCACCAGCCCCTTGTCCGGCTTGCTCAACCGGTGATGGTACTCCAACTGCACCAGCGTACGGCGCACCAAAACGTAGACTCCCTCGCGGTCACCGCCAACAAAGTCCACCGCCTCGCTGCCCTCAATAAAAACACGAACCTGTTCCAGAGTCCGAACCCGTTGCGTCTGTAATGTCACGATCATCCTCCAATGATCCCATACAACGCTTACAGGCGCATGCCTCGTTGGATTTACGTCCCCTGTTCAGGCTCACTTGTCATTGGACAAGGCTCGTGATTGCCATGGTTTTTTTTTCCCTCTATACTATACCCAGTCACAGTGGACTCACGCCGCGCAGTCGGGTTTGTCGAGTATTTCGAATAGCGGCCATTGCCGGGCACCAAATATAACTGCGCGGACCCGTTTCGTGTGGGGCGGTTGAGGCATCGTGCCCTGGCTCTAACGGGTTTCAGAACCGAGACAGTGGTTGGCAACGCCTTGAAGCGCAGGTCAATGTCATGTCGTTATTTGGCTACAAGCAGGCAATTCTTGCCTTGGGGATTTGGCTTCCAGAGAAGTTAAATGACCTTGAGTGCTCAATTACGGTTGCGCCACTACTGAACTTGCATTGCCGTTACCGTGGAGGTTCCTAAATGAAGATTACAGAGCTCAAGTCATATCCGGTTCGTGATGCCGGTGGCGGCGAGTATCACTTCGTTGTTGTGGATACGGATGCCGGAATCTCTGGGATCGGAGAGATCGGAATACGGTCGTGGGGATACGCGATCGAACAGGCCATTGCCCATCTATCGAAAATCGTTGTGGGCCAGGACCCGTGGTCCACTGAGAAGATCTGGCAGCACATGTTTCGCGGCGGCTACTTCCCGGCGGACAAGGTCTACGCATGTGCGATCAGCGCGATCGATATCGCCCTGTGGGATATCAAAGGCAAATCTGTAGACCTGCCGGTCTACAAACTACTTGGTGGTCCGGTCAGGGACAAAGTTGTCTGCTACCCGCACACCCAGGGATGGAATATGGACGACCTGTTAGACAACTGCAAAAAGGCCGTTGATGACGGTTGGAAGTTTGTTCGCTGGGGGCAGGGTGATACCGGTTACGATTTTGAAGCCAACGGCGGCGTGGTCTTCGAACCACTCGAGTCAATGAAGCTGGTCGTTGAGGAGATGAGCCGGGTCCGCGAATTGGTCGGACCGGATATTCAGATCTGCATTGACTCTCACACGCGGCTGGACCCAACACACCTGATCGAGATGTGCCGAGACCTGGAGGAGTTCAAGCCGTTCTTCATAGAAGACCCAATCAGGTCTGAAAACCCGGCGAGCTACCGAAAAGTCTCCCAGAAGGTCAATTTGCCAATCGCGGCCGGGGAACAGTGGGCGACCAAGTGGTCGTTCCGAGAGGTCATTGAGGAAGAGACCATTGACTATGCTCGTATCGACCTCTGCATCGTTGGTGGGATAACAGAGGCAGCGAAGATCACACACTGGGCGGAGACCCACTACATAGACATCGTTCCGCACAATCCGCTCGGTGCCGTGAGCGCCGCGGCTTGCGTCGCCCTGGATATGGCGTCCACCAATGTGGGTGTCCAGGAGATGCCGAAGAAGCCCGGTACTTACTCGACCGATTTCTTCCCGGTGCAGATTCAGTGGGAAGACGGTTATGCCTGGGCAAATGATGCGCCGGGTCTCGGCATTGAGTTTGATGAAGAGAAGATGCGCAACTCCATCACCCCTGCGACCGGTTGGCCCCCGCAGCCACGACGGAACGATGGTGCGTTTAACAACTGGTAGATCACGCGCAATTTACCCTGGCATCTCAGCCGACTCCCTATGGATGGGGTTCGCAAATACGCGAAAACGGACACTCCGAAGAGTGCCCGCGTTTCATATCGGATTCGTAGTTGGTGATCCGCCTCGGACTTGAACCGAGAACCTACTGATTAAGAGGAAGTTGGTCGACACTCTCCAATCGAGTTGAATCTGGCAGTTGATCAGCAGGAGATAAGCAGGCTCCAATTAATTGGACCGGTGACCAACTCAACTCTCATAGTGCCGGTAGGGTCATCGTGAGTCAGTATTCCCGGTTTGCGATGTTGATCAGAGGTCACTTGGCCACGAGGCCGGAAACACGCTAAGAAGTGGATTCACCGCTCGTTGCGCGCCCGGGTTCGCGTGTCTGCCCACTGAAGGCACAATCACTCGGAACACATTTTTGGGTGCTGCGCTCGGCGGTGAGCCGGGCGACGGCGGGGCCGGAATAAACCTGATTGATGCGTCGTATTTGACCGTATCGTCGAATCGAATCGAAGGATTCAGAGATGACGGAATCGCGATGATCGGATGTTCAGACAGCTTCGTTACCGATAATTGGGTCAAGGGAATTGACTCTTACCTCGAACGGCAGCCAGGCGCGGACGGAATCTGGCACACAGGCACCAGTTTCTATGCGACATTCATGCAGAGCGAGAGTCTACGGCCACCAACGCCGCGGAATATCAGCGGTTAGCGTATACTACCAATGATGAACTGCCGGGTCGTGAGCCATTCCAACTGCGCATCGCAGGCTTTTTGTATGCTGGGGTTGTCGTTGCTTGCACTGTCGACTAGCTCGACGCTAGGGGAATCTGAGACCCTCGAGTTTCGTCATGGTATTTCACAAATCCCCAACTACGAACTGAAATACCCTCCCGATTTCACGCATTTCGACCACGTCAATCCCGATGCACCGAAGGGCGGAACGCTGGTATTGCCGTATACCGATACCTTCAACACGGTTTCTCCGGCCTACAAGCCATCCGGGTTTATCCGCTCCTACGATCATCTGCTGGAGCGCGCAGGTGACGAGCCCTCCGGATACTACGTCAGTCTTGCTGAGTCGGTTGCCCTCAGCGCCGATAGACGTCGCATCGTGTTCAAGCTAAGACCCGAGGCCCGGTGGCACGACGGATCGCCCATTACCTCAGTAGACGTTAGTTTTTCGCTGAACACCTACCGCACGGACATCATGGCAACCGGGTGGGCACCCGTGCTTAGCTGGATCACTGACGTGGTGACGCCAGATCCACTGACCGTCGTAATTCACGGTGATTCCGACGTCGCCAAACAAATGCGCATGATCAGCTACATCCCGATAATTCCTGAGAGCTACTGGGGAGAACGCGACGTAACCAATCCCACCAGGGAGATACCCCTGCAAAGCGGTCCGTACGAGTTGGTCGCATATTCACCGGGGAAGTTCTTCGTTTACCAGCGGGTTACTGACTACTGGGCTCGCGATCTGCCAGTCAATCGCGGTATGTTCAACTTCGATACCATTCGCTACGAACGTTATCTCGATGCGACGGTTGCCCGCGAGGCCCTGCGTGCTGGAAATATTGACGTATGGACGGAGTCGGATTCTCGTTATTGGCTGGCATCCTATAATATTCCCGCCAGCGAGCGTGGATGGCTCGTGAGGGGTACCCTTCCCTCCGGCGCCCTGCGCGGCTCCCGGTATCGCCTGGTCCTCAACACGCGGCAAGCGCCACTTGACAATCCGCTGGTGCGCGAAGCGCTTGCCTACGCCTTCGACTTCGAATGGCAAAACCGGGTGCTGCATGGCGGCGAACTGGAACGGGCAGACAGCTTTTTTGCCAACTCCATGTTCGCCTCATCAGGTTTGCCTGACGAGGCAGAACGGGCGCTCCTTGAACCACATCGCGGGCAATTGCCAGCTAAAGTATTTGACAGTGTCTTTTCCTTCGCTTCGTCTGACGGTGTCGGCGTTGACCGTCAGGGTTTATTAGTAGCCCGGCAACTCCTCGCGGATGCAGGCTACGAGATAAAAGATGGGGTCCAGGTAGACGAATCGGGAACGCCGCTGTCCATCGAATTTTTAACAGCTTCACAAACCAGTCAGAGAATTCTGTTGCCGTATGTCAGCGCTCTGACCATGCTGGGTATCGATGCAAACATTCGCCTGGTGGAGTCAACTCGTTATACCCATCGTCGTCGAGAAGGTGACTTTGAAGCCATCCTCATCCCCGGCTATTTCGAGGCACCGCCCTCCTGGCAGATAAGGCCCTATTTTCACTCGGGATCAACGCCCTCATGGAACCCGTCCGGTATCGACCACCCGGTCATCGATGCGCTGGTGAATAGGGCGCTGGGTGCAGTAGATCCCGAAAGTTTCTTCATTACCTTGCGCGCGCTCGACCGCGTCCTGCTATGGCACTTCTACCAGTTCCCGCTGGAGATCCTCGGCGATACACGGATTGTCTACTGGGACAAGTTCGGCCGCCCTGATATTCCCGACGATATGTACGTGACGCCGTTTCCCGATGGCTGGTGGTTCGACGAAGAAAAGGCAGCCCGTATTGTTGCCGAACAGTAACAGTCATCCTGGATCACCCTGGTAGGCTTCACGCCGTGAAGACCATGGAAGTACCATGCGGTTAGATACCGTCTTTAATTTCAAGCTTTTTTCTTACTAAATTTCCGTTCTTTTTTTGCCTCCTTTTCTTTCGGGGGTTCCACCCCCAAACCCCCGAAGTATTTATGCAAAAGCATGCGACAGCTTGCGCAGTCTTTCGGGTGATGTTATTTGATAACATACATCTGCGGCACAGGCTGAAGAGCCGATGACCGTCAAGGGTGATGGGCGGTGTTCTTTACCGCCTTTCACTTAAAAGACTGCGCAAGCTGTCGCATGCTTCTTTCTCAAGCTCACAGCAACGATAGCTGCGCTATCTTATTGTTGAACCTGGACCTCGTACGGTCGTTGATGTTTCAGCACACCGAAACAAATGTGAACCAGCTTCCGCATGGCCGCACCCAGTGCGCACATCTTTGTCTTCTCTGCGGCCAATAGCCTGTCGTACTGGGCCTTGATGTCAGGGTTCTTTCTGGTCTCGACCATGGCTGGAAAATAGAGGGATTGGCGGAACCGTCCGTTACCGGCCTTGGACAACCGCGGCCTGCGGTATCGGGTCGTACCTGAGAGCGAGCGACAGCTCGCGCTGTCTTGTAATTGCTTCTCTATCGGATTGAGCCCCAGGAATGAAGCTACCTCAGGAGCTGACGCAAACCGCCGGCTGCCCAGGATCACGAGCATGGTCCAGGCAGTCCTGGCGCCAATACCGGGAATGGTCAAGAGCAGTTCGTAGTCTTTCTGTAAACTTGAGTTCGACTCGATGGCCGCGCCTATGTGTTTTTTGAAGCGCTTGATCTCAGTCTCCAAATATCTCACAGTGCGCCGCATCGACTGCTTCTCCAAGCGGTGTATGGCACTGGATTGATTGATCTTTTCCTGTCTATTGAGTTCTCTTCTCAAATCTCGCTCGAGCGTATCCAGCCGGTTGAGCAAGCTTTTGAGATCACTGACCTCCTGGGCTTCAGGCTGGTAAGGCTGCAGTTTCCGGTTCAGCAATCCGTAACGCGTGAGTATGTCGGCATCAATTACAAGACTGCGATAGCTGTCGCTATCTTTTAGATCATTCTTGCTCAAGATGCCCATGCCTTCAGCGAACTTCCGGATCCTGGACGGGTTAACCAGGTAGATCGTTGCCTGGCGCTGATAAAGAAACTGCACCAGCAGCTCGTGATAGATGTTCGTAGGCTCGACCACAAAGCGGAGCTCGTTCGCGGCGAGTCCCGAAACATCTTGCGCCCAGGTTAACATTCATAAGATAGCGCAGCTATCGCTGCTTTAACTTGAAACCCTGTGGGCTATTCTCAACCTTCTTACGTTTTGCTTTGTCCTGGTCCAGATCGCGTAACCAGGCACAGTCCAAACTCATTTTGCTAACATCAATGCCGATAATATTTGACATGGTGAATCCTCTTTTAGGGAAAAAAGTGATATCCTCCCAAGACTTTCCTTGTGAATGCAGACTCACTATTAGAGCAGGGTCTCAGATACCGTTCAGTCTTAAAGGGAAGTGTCCATGACCGTGGGACTTGATCTAACCGGCAGGCTTCAAAGCCGAAGGACGAATCCGAGTTCACCACGGTCGTGGACAACATATACAAGACAGCGTGATACAAGGACGAATAAACGCCCTTTTCCCTCGTTCAGAAAAGTATCATCATCCTTGGAGGTCTGCCAGCAGCCCATACCGCTGATCCAAACCTATGTTGGGTAGTCGAAAACTTGGCGACCTTGCTTGGTTTTCGTTATTCTCGAATGTCGAATTATTGCAGGGGTTACTCATGGGAAAACTAACAGGGAGAACGGCACTCATTACCGGTGCCAGTCGCGGTATCGGTCGTGCCATTGCGGAACGATTTGCACGGGAGGGCGCGGACGTCGCCGTGAACTATATGAGCAACGAAGCTGCGGCGAATGAGGTTGCGGAGAGTGTTCGTGCGCAAGGTCAGCGCGCGGAGATTTACCAGGCTAACGTCGGCGATGAAGCCGATTGCAACGCCATGTGCGATGCGGTCCTGAAGGACTTCGGCAATCTGGACATACTGGTCAACAATGCGGGCATGGGCTCGACGGCGATCAACCGTCCGAAAATAGCCGATGCTACAAACGAACAGTAGCAGACGCTGCTTGCCGTCAACGTATGGGGACCGATCTACCTTTGCCGCAGGCTGGTACCCGTACTGCGCGCAGCAGACAGAAGCGACGTCATCATGATTTCTTCGAGAGCGGCCCAGCTCATGAACCCCGGGACTGGCGTTTATGCCTTAAGCAAGGCGGCTTTGGAAGCCATGGCCCACACGCTGGCGACGGAAGAAAAGGAACACGGTATGCGCGTGAACATTATTGCCCCGGGCTTCGTCGATACCGATATGGGACGTCGCATGGTAGAAGCACTTAGCGGTGGTGACATTAGCGATCTAGCAGCTGCCTTGCCCTTTGGTTTTGCCTGTACACCGGATGATATTGCGGCAACCGTACTGCATCTTTGCGCCGAAGATGGACGTTACATTACCAATCAGCGCATCACGATCGCGGGTCAATGAGATGTCCTTAGTTACCAATTTCAACGAGTTGCCAGTTGGTTCGCCTCACGGGCCGGATTACGCGTAAATGTTGTCTCCCGCCGCTGCCATATTTTTCTGCCTTTCATCCCGCACCACCGGTACATCAGGTCCGTGCCTGTCGGAAGGATAGGGATGCCATAGTCCGAGGACCTTTTCCAGTTCCAGATACTTCTCCACCCATTTGTTGTTATCACCTTCCTTTAGCTTTTCTGGCCAGTTGTGAATGGTTTGCAGATAGCTTCTGCCATAGACATAGGGAAGGGTAATCCTCATGCCGTCAGCGCTCCGTGGACGAGAGCCATGCCACAAACTACCATGCCATATCGCCAGTGAGCCTGCCTTGCCGGTTAGCGGGATAGGCTCGACCGGCGCATTGTCCACCCACCACTCGTTTTCGTCCTGCCGGGGCATTCGACCAAAACGATGGCTTCCCGGAACGAGGACCGTAGGCCCATCCTCTGGTCCATTGTAATCAGTGAGCAACCACGAGATGTTCACCAGCTGGGCCCATTCAGGCAGCGGGGAGGGTACGCCATGCGTATCTGTATGTAACCCCAGGAAGCCTTCGTCGTTGTTGCGTGCCTTGGTACCCCGCGTTTTGATGATAGCGGGCGTGCCCTGCAATACGGCCCTGCGTCCGCACATGAACCTTGCCATGCATAACGCGACTGGATGCAGAGCGGCTTCGATCAAGGCTTCATCTTCAAACAGCCAGCACCAGGATTTGGGTCCACCCCAGGGTTCCGAGTGGCGTCGCCAATCGTCAGGAACCTTCAGATCGTGGCGTTCCGCCAGTACCCGAAGAATGCCATCCCGCATACGATCAATGAGCTCTCCCGCAGCGACAACCTCCGGTGGTATCACCGTGACACCGTAGGTATGCATGTCGAGCAGGTGCTTCTCCAGGCCAAGACGGCGGGCTTCAAGACGGATTGCGTCGGCATCTGGTTTGTTGTTGAGCGATGGAATATCCATGGCTGACTCCTATGCGTATTGATCGCGTCCTGCTTGAACGGTGAGTTTGCCTCGTTCCGGATGGGTGTGTTCATCCTGGAAGGGGTAGATGCGTTCGTAACCCAGCAGCCTGGGCAAATCCGGCCAGCGTTCCAGTTGTTCTGGCGAGATTTCCTTCACTCGTTCTACGGGACGCATAAAGACACGTTGCCAGACATTGACCAGTGTGATGCGCATGCCGGGGTTCGTTCGACGTACCGAGCCATGCCACATGGCGCCATTCCACACTGCCAGGGATCCGGCGGGCCCTTCCAGGGGGATAGGTTTGATGTAATCGTGATCCTCGACATGCGCGGATGACTCATGGCCACGCGGCATTCGATCACGATGGCTGCCAGGAACGAGTACGGTGGGGCCGTCTTCCCTGCTCAAATAGTCCGTCAGCAACCAGGACAAGTTAGCGTAGGTCGCGAAACTGGGCCAGGGTGAAGGAACACCGTGACTGTCGCTGTGCAGCGGCAGATCGAATTCCTGATCCTGCGTTTTCAGAATGACCGACGCACCAGCCAGAAATCCGCTCTTGCCCGTGAGAAACTGGCCGATGGTCTGGTAAACGGGATTGTGGATTGCCTCCAGAAAAACCTCGTTTTCAAGTAACCAACCCCAAACCTGAATTTTTTCCAGTTTGCCACTGTAGGTTTTCCAGTCGTCAATTGAGTGACCGGAGCGCCGTTCATAGACCTCCAGAATGGCATCGCGTAAACGCGGCGTCAGGTCGCTGGCACCCATCTTTTCCGGCGGCACCACGGTAAAGCCATACATCACCAGATCGAGCAGGTTGTCTTCAATGTTGAATTCTTTAGCCCGCTGCATGATGTCATCAAGTTCGGGGTTCGTTCCTAAGTTTGGGAAATCCATGGTTGTTTCCTGCCAGGCGTTGTAATCCGCAGAACCGTGTTGCTAAAGGATCCTTGGATTTTTGTCGTTCTCGTTTAATTCCAGAGTGATTATAGCCAACCATCTCTACAGACTCAATGCGACATATTTCTTATCCCAGCGACGTTTATACAACGCGCCGAGTTCTGATTTGCTAACTGATGCATCACAGATCGTTGTCACCAGTATGCGTCCCGCTGTTTGACATTCCCTCACCGTGATATGGTCAGGGGCGTTCGTGTAGTCCTCATCACTCATCCAATCCGGTTTCGTCGCGGGTTTATCAATGCGTATCACATGATCTCGGCAACCGAGACGGTGACCACGGCGAAAGTCGGTGACGCGACGTCGTGATCCATCCTGTTCGAACAACGCGGGGCTGGTGAGCAGGTTAAAGAAATCCAGATTATCGGTGGTAGCGCTGTGGCGATTAACACGGCGCTGTTGAAGCTTTTTGGATGGCAGCGTAGCATTCATGTGAGATCGATTCCTTGTGATGTTTTGTTTGTTTGCCGATAAACAATTTACCACTTTGAATCGATCTTTTTATTTTTGAATCAGAAACTTATCCTTAAGTAAGTGCCATTCTACTCCGACCCCATTTCTACGCTTACACGCCGATACCGCGGGGCCACAACCATTCGCCCCTTACGCCTTGGTTGGCAACGTCAATTACGCGCTGACGCCTTACAGCCGTGAAGCCGGCGCTCTGGCTCTGGTACCTGGAAGTTACAAACGTGCCCGCAGACCGACGCCGGAGGAATCAGCCTTAAGCGATGAAAAATGCAACCCGGAAGCGGTATGCATGGACCTCTCTCCTGGCGACGCTGTGGTGTGGCACGCTAGCACCTGGCATGGCTCTTTTGCCCGCCAGATACCCGGTATCCGCATGAACCTCGCAGTGTATTTCGCCCGCTACAATGTGGTCACGCAGGAACGCCACAAGGATATCGTGCCGCAGGAGGTATTGGATCGACACTCCAACGACGCGCGCTTCAAGCGCTTGCTGGCCGGCGATCTAGCTTTTGGCTGGACTCGCGAAGGGTATGATCATTCTATGAAGAGGAAAAAACCGAGGGGCCTCTACGACTGACACGGGGCGGCGCCGATTGCTGCAAGACCCTGCGTAGATATCCAGACGATGCACGCCCCTGTCCGAGACTGACCACCTGGAGGCGACAGGGACGCCTTGGCGTCCCCGTCAGGATGACAGCTTCCGCTTAGAACTGCCTCTCGACACTGATGCCAAGTGTCCTCGGTGAAGCCCAGTTGTATCCCACCACGTTGATTTCGTACGCATAGGCTTCGTTGAGGAGGTTCTGGCCGAACACGGCGATCTGCCAACCGCCCACGTCCTCAACCCGCACGCGCCCGTCGAGCTTTTCATAGCCGGGCGTAATTGTGGGACTCAAAGAATTGAACTGTTCGTCGACCTTGTACCAATCCAAGCGGGCGTTCGCCGGATACGAACCGAGGAGGAAACGGTAGCTGACCGCAGCGTTGATACTATACTCGGGCGACACCGGCATCCGGCTCCCTGGTTTCAGGCGCACGGTCCCTACGCCACCGGCTTCTGGGTCGCTGTCTGCATATGGTGGTATGCCTGGGATCTCCACTCTATCGTATTGTGCCTCCGGGATATAGTCGCCCCCCACATGTAATGTCAGCTCATCGGTGGGAGCGAAATCAACCGATAGCTCAATCCCCTGAGAATGTGCCAAGCCGGCGTTAGCCAAATATTGGGCGCGGCGCAGAACCGTCGTAATGCGCTGCCGCACCATCAAATCTTTCCAGTCCATGCGATAGACCGCGCCCGTAAACCGGACCTTGCCATCCGCAAGAGTGCCTTTGATTCCGACTTCGTAGCTCGTCGTTTCATCCCCATTGCAGGTCATACGGGCCAACAGAAATGCGCTCTGCGCATCCGCGTCCACATTGCCGGCAATTGACTGAAGTTCCAAAATTTCGTCCAGCATATCGTGATTGATCTCGCCCGGGCGAAAGCCCTGGGCCACCGTTGCATACAACATGAGCGAATCAGTCGGACGATAGGTCAGCGCTACCTTCGGCGCCAAGACGTCTTGGTCGACTTCATACGGCAGTCCGTCAGGAAACAACGAGCTTTCAAGATCGGCCGTTATCCTGGCCGTCCTGATACCCAGCGTCAGTTCTAATTGTTCATTAAACGCATAGGTAGCTTCGCCATAGGCTGCGATTTCTCGGGTATGGATGGTTCTATGGTTGCTGGGGAATAGCGAATCGACATCTGACTGGTACTGCGCGAATGCCGGGAACACCACGGTACCCTGACTAGGTATGGACGCATCGCCTCTTTGATAGTCTTCGTCTTTGAAGTACAAACCCGCCGTCCATTGCCAGGGGCCGGTGGTATTTGAAGTCAAGCGAAATTCCTGCACGGTTCGATCAAATAACTCTGTGTACACGCCGGTGCCGCCAGCGGCCTCGACGATCGTGCCGTCTGGTATGGCCGGGTCATAGAGAGGATTGGGTGTCTCACCAAAGGCCGGTGTTCTCAGCCGGAAGTTGGCCAAACGTTCGATGCCACCGATGAAGTTGGGCGACGTTTCCTGGTTGATGTCTACGTCCCGATCAAAGATCGTGGTTGAAGACAAGAAGTCTGCGAAGGGCAGCTCCCAATGCACTGCGAGGTTGGCCGACGTGAAGGTGTCCACGCCCTGGTTGAGGTATAGGTCGTGCCAATTTTTGTTGGAAAGCAGCGTTTCGTAGGGTTTGACATACGGTACGGGAATCGCGAGACTCGGGCCACCGTACTCGCCGTCGTAGTAGCTGATGGTTCCGTTAACCACCAACTTGTCCGATACGACCGACTCTATTCTGGCCCGTATCGAGAGGTCCTGCCGCCAATTGACGTCTTTTTCGTTCCGGTCCTCCAAGGTGTCGAGGTAGCCGGCTCGGTCTCGATACTGACCACTAACGCGCAGCGTCAGACGGTCGTCGAGTGGCACATTGACCATGCCACTAATTACGTAGGACGGGTCATCACTGTAGTCGAACTGACTGTATTCGGCCTTGACGTGGACCGCCAGCGCCTCTGGATCCGGCCGGTTGGTGACGTAGCGCACCGCACCACCCATGGAACCTTCGCCGTAGAGCGTACCCTGCGGTCCCTTCAAGACTTCGACCCGCGCCACGTCATAGACCGTGCCCGGGATTTGCCGTTTCGGAGTGGCTGACGTCACCGGCATATCGTCGACGTACACACCTAGCGCCGAGCCGCCCTGGGCGGGCGCGGTCAGCCCACGGATCGTAATTCCGTTGTACGAGCTCGAGTTGGAGCGAAACGACAATCCTGGCACAGCCAGGTACATGTCTCGCACATCGAAAATACTTTTGTCGCTCAGTGCGTTTTGGTCAAGCACGGTCATCGAAATGGGCGTATCCATAAGATTTGTTTCACGAAGGGTTGCGGTGACGATGATTTCCTCGATGTAAGGTTCTTCATCGGTTGTTTCGTCTGCCGCAAGGCAGGGTGATGCAATGAGTGCCGCGGCCAATGCCGTGACAACACGATTCAGTAGTTTGATGGACATGGCGTTTCCTCCTTATCCAGTAGTATGGCGGAGGAACGAGGTCCCCCGTTTACCGTAGCTTGTGCCGGCGGGGGGGGGGGTTAGCGGACTAAAAACCATGCTCCACGCATGCACAACCCGTTCGCAAGCTGCCTTTCCCAGCGGCAATGTCAAACTGCGGTAATTACCCACTATACTCCTAATTTTGGAGGTTTCAACCTAACTCTGTGAAGTTCGCTATACCCCGAATTCTGGGCGTTTCAACCAAAAAAGGAGCGGACCCATGAGCAACAGCGACCCCAACATCCTGTTCATCTTCAGTGATCAGCGCCGCCATGACGTGCTCGGCTGCGCCGGCCACCCGGTGGTCCAGACTCCGCATCTCGATCAGAATCCGACGCGCACAGACCCTCAAACCATCACTCGAAAATAACGTCATCGCGCCTTGCTTCGCTCTTTGTGGGGGAAAAGAGTATGCTGTTTGGAAGAGTTTTTGGAGATCGAAAATGGCTGCAGTGCAGGAAACCAAGCGGAAGTATTCGGACGAGATCAGGGAGCTGGGTCTCGAAAGACACGTCTTGGAACTCGAGGTGGATGGCCTCACCGTCGTGCCACCGGAGGTGCATGGCGTCGATATTGCACGCATCGACGAGCTGGGCCAGCGTATTCTTGAGGAGGCGAAAAACCTTACCGGTGTTGATTTTGATCTCGACAACGGCCCAAGGGGTGAGCTGCAATTTCCCAAAGACTCCTCACGACGTGCAAAGCTGGCGGGCGCCAAGGAAGACTTTCAACCCAGCCAGTTCATCATTCAGCAGCTGGGTCGCATCCATCGCATGTTTCGCGACCTTGCCATCAACCCGGTCGCTATCGCACTGATACGTCACCTGATTGGCAAAGAGTCGACACGCTTCAATTCGCACAACTCTTTTATAAAGTGGCAGGGCGAATTCGGCTACGGCCCTACGCTGGGTTTGCACTGTGACCAGGGCGGCGTGCCATTGTCAATGTGGCGTCTTTTTGCCGGCGCCCCCTGGGGACGTACCGCGCTGACCGCAAACGCGACTTGGTGTCTCACGGATTACACGAAAGAGGACGGGGCGCTGGCCTATGTCCCCGGCTCGCACAAAAAAATCTCGCGCCCGGTACAGCCCATGGCGGCAAAAGCGGCCGTGCCGGCAGTGGGTCCGCGCGGTTCGGTCATTATCTTCCAGGGCGCGACCTGGCATGGCGCGTTTCCCAGGCAAACGCCGGGGATGCGGCTTTCCATCGCCAACTCTTACCGGCATGTGATGGTGACGTCGCAGGAAGATATTCAGGGTACGTTCCCGAAGAAGCTCGCCGAGGACTGCGACGATCCGGAACTGTTCAAGACGCTTGCCGGTTTTGCTGACCGGTTCTCCTATAAGAGGCAGATCCAGCCGATTCCTAAGAAGAAAAAGTCATGACCCCATTTATCAGAGGGGACGGCGCGCCAGACTGAACGATTGGGCCGTGGGACCAGTTTTGGGTTGCGTAGCCAGCCACACCGCAAGGGGTACGACATCTTCCGGGCCTTTCACGTACTCACTTGGAATCATGGGATGTGATCCGCCGACTTTAAAGCCCCTCCGCGTCAGGTACGTGGCCACAGGTCCGGGAATCAACTCATTTACGTTGATTCCGTGCTCCCAGGTTTCCTCGGCGAGGCACCTGGTGAACATCCACATGCCCGCTTTCCCCACGCGATAGGCGCTACGCAAGGCGCCGGCACTGTAACCCGCTCCCGATCCCGTGTTGATAATATGTCCGCCGCCGGCCTTGATCAACAGCGGAAGCAGCGCGCGCGTAACAAGATAGACGCTGATGAGGTTAAGCGTGACGTCCTTAACCCATTCATCGGGTTCGCTCTCCAGGATGGAACGCCTTTCGATCCCGCCACCAGCGTTATTAATCAGAATATCAATGGTCCCGAAAGCATCATTGACCTTGCCAGCCATGGCTTCTACCTGCGCAGGGTCGGTGATATCGGTTGGAATGGCGATGGCTTTTCGACCGGTCTTCTCGATTTCGCCCGCAACTTCATCGAGTTGCTCTTTCGTCCGGGATACGAGCGCAATGTCTGCGCCTTCATTCGCATATGCAATTGCAATCGACCGGCCAATTCCTCGCCCACCTCCCGTAATGACCGCTGTTTTTCCAGCAAGCTGATCAGCCATCTATTCCTCCTATTCGGATTGATCACTTCGACGATTCGACACTGCGCCTAAAATTGGGCATACCCCGAATTCGGATATTGTATTTCACCCGCGTAGTACTGTTTCAAGCGTGGTCGAAGCCCGAACCGTATCGGCCAGGACCCAACGACGGTGGTTCGAACCGCCATAGATAATTCCTAATGCCACGAACATATTACCCACGTTTCACGGGTATAGGAACCATTCACGCCCTATAGAATTATTTCAAGGCCGGACCCGGAACCCACTGCTGCTCAAGCGGTTCGGCATCTCCCTCATAGTTGCAAGCAACTAACCCTATCTGACATGTGCAGATTCGCTGGCGGCCTCAGTTCTAAGACCCACGCCTAACTGCCCCCGTTCCGTCGAACGGGGGCAGTGAACTTAAGTCGTATGGCAGCCAGCGCCCGGCTACTGCAATGCGTCGTTTTTTTAAACCTCGCTACGGCGCTTTTCGTTACAGTATCTTCTGCTGCCGACGAACCGAGGTACGAACACGGCATCTCGTTCTTCCACGAACTGAAATACCCCGCAGATTTTACGCACTTTGATTACATTAACCCCGACGCACCCAAGGGGGGCGTGTTGGTCCTATCGACGCGCAGGGATTTCAATACCCTATCTATATTCACGGACTTCCAGGTAGCACCGGCCACATTTAGATGGATTAACGACTCCCTGGTGTCGTACCGCTCTGAAGAGTCAACAGCAGGGGTGAGCCTTTCGAGATTGAATTCTTGTCGCGGGATGTGGCCGATCAGCGTACCCTTCTGCCTTACCTCAGCACCTTAAAGCTGCTTGGGATCACCGGTAGGATACGGCTGGTGGAGACCGCGCAGTTCGTTAGTCTAGACCGGAAATTCGATTACGACGCGAGAATCGTTCGGAGCGACATCCTCTCTCCGCCGATCGTATTCCTGTCCTACCATTTTCATTCTCAATCGGCGTCCCAGCTCTCATCAAACATGACGAAGAAAATCCATGACGTAAGCCGGCCTGTTTGCTGCGCGACAGCGGCAGGGCGAGATTTTGGCCCGCTGAAGGCTCCTAAGTCGCAGGGGCAACATAGCCGGGTCGAGTATTCGAACAGGCCTTCGGACGGTGCTGCTTTTCGGAGTGCTGGTCGTCTCCCTGTGGACCGCGATTTGGCAGGCTGACGCCCGGACACTGAACGCCCACCTCTACTAACAGCGACTTGCGATACACTAAGAACCCATCAGTCGCTTGACAACAAAGACAAAAACGCGCAGATATCACCTTTTCGAAATCAGGTAGGGATTGGCCATGATTACAGCCATGCCGCGTATCGCGATCGCGGTGAACGACTTCGACGGCATTGTCGCCACCTTTCGCAAAATCTTCGGGATGCCGGTCATCGACATGTCGGAAAACAGCGTGCCAGGCCTTGGCGCGAAACTTGCCATGTGTGTACCGCCAGGAGGGAGCAACATCGAACTGATGTGCCCTGCCAATCCCGATGCGCCGCTCAGCCAGAGCCTGCAACGTTTTCTCGATCGGCGTGGCGAGGGGCTGTTCGCGCTGATGCTGGAAGCGCCGGTACCTGACGAGGAGGCCGAGGTGCTGCTGGAGAACGGTCTGGGCGTACTACCTCGGATGCAAGGCGCGGGAGGCAGGGATATTCACCCGAAATCGACGCACGGCGTGCTGATCCGTGTTTATCCGGAAAGATCCTTTAAGGGAGAGTTGTCTCCGAGTAACGATCCACTACAGATCTCCGGTATTGTTCGTGTCGTTGTGGCCGTCGCAGATATCGATCACGCAGTTCATGTTTACGGTCAAGGGATGGGGCTTGCTACCGATGCACCAACGGTTGATGTCGAGCGTGGTGTCAAAACCGCAACCGTGCGTCCACCTGTTGGGGGCGCCATAGAGCTTGTTTCACCCCATGACAGTGACAAATCCTTCTCGTCGGCAATAGCTGCCTTTCTCGGGGAAAAAGGCGAAGGCATGTATGCGTTGGTGCTACAGGCAGACAACCTCGCTGAAGCCGCAGATGTGCTTACCTCCAGGGGGTTATCGGTGTCGGAAAACGGTGGCGCTCTGGAAATCGACAGAAACGATACATTCGGTGCGTTGATCTGCATCGAACAAGGACAGGAGTAGCGCCATGGGCAGATTGGACGACCAGGTCGCGATTATCACCGGTGCCAGTCGAGGGCTCGGACAGTACTGTGCATTGGGGTTCGCCAGGGAGGGTGCGAAGGTGGCTATCGCAGCGCGCACCACCGAGGAACAGGACCCGCGTCTTCCGGGCACGATTTACCACACGGCGGAGATGATCAGCGAAGCAGGAGGCGAAGCGTTCCCGGTAGTGTGCAACGTGGCAAAACCGGAATCCATCGACGAGATGACGCAGGCTGTGCTGGACCATTGGGGACGGGTGGACATCCTGATGAACAATGCGGCAATCCAACCGCCGGGCAACAATTCGGATATCCAGTTGCGACATTGGAATCTGATCTTCAACGTCAACGTCCACGGTCCGTTCTACTGCGTTCGTGCGGTATTGCCGACCATGCTGAAACGGCAGCGGGGCAATATCATCAACATTTCTTCCTACGCGACGCTCGGTGGGTCACCCTACGGTGCCACCAAGCGAGCGCTCGAAGCCATGACCGAGGGGCTCGCGACGGAGCTGCGGGACGCCGGTATCACCGTCAACGCGCTGAAGCCGGTTGGCGCCATCGAAACACCGGGATTCCGGTTTGCCCAGGTGCCCAGGGAGGGCAGACAGCAAAGCGATATCCCTGAACTGCCGCCACCTGACAGTTATGTTGAGGCGGCCGTCCTGCTCGCGTGTCAAACGACGGAAACCTACACGGGTCAGGTAAACGACGATGCCGAGGTGATCGCCAATCTGGCGGGCGAGGCGCAGCAGACCCGTTTGAGAGAGTTGAATCCGGAGAGCTGGCAGCGGGCCTTCGACGCAGCAGTGAAAAGGAGAGCCTGACTAAGGCGTGTGTCGGCGGTGTGAATGGTCACCCCGCAGCGACCGGCGCTCCCTTCACTTTCGGGATCTCTGAGTACTGCTTTTCGCGGTACGGAAACTGGTCCGTCAGCCCGGCGATCAGCCGATACACCTCCGGGTTTTCGCAGTCCTGCACCATTTCTTCCGTGGTCTGGCCCGCCAGGTCCTCCTGGGGCAGGGTGGCTTTATGCCGGTGGTAGACCGCGAGACCGAGGCGCAGCCCCTCCTCCTTGCGCGGAAACGCGCCGTGCCAGGTCGCCCCGTGCCACACGATGACCGACCCCTTCGGCGCCTCGGCAGGGATGGCATCCTTGACCCGCTCCGGGGGCGGCGCGCGTTTGCCCTCCCGGTGCGAGCCAGGAACCCAGGCCAGGGCCCCGCCTTCGAGCGTGTACTCGGTGAGGCACCACGTGCTGTTGGCCGTGTGGGCGACCGCCCCCCACGGGGTCGGTATCTCACCCTGGTCCGCATGCAGGCCCAGACTGGGACCGTAGCCGAAGTCTCCCTTCCATTTCACGATACAGTTGACGCTGGACAGCCGGGTCTGACCGGCCATCATGAAGTTCTGCAGCGCCAGCGAGGCCGGGTTGAGCGCCAGATCGCGAAACAGCCGATGCTGCTGCGTCAGTTTCTGAATCAGAAACTGCGTCTTCGGGTGTTTTCGTCGCCCTCGTCGACTTCGTCGCAAGTTCAGTTCGTCGGCGTCGAGGCCCCGGGCTTCAATGCGCTCCAGTTGCTTGGGGGTGAATTCCCGCTTCGAGAACTCCAGTTCCTGTTGGGGTCCGCCGTCCAGCGTAAAGGTGCAGCCGGTCATCTCCCTGGCGCGAGCCAGGATCAGTTCCACGATTTCATCGATCCGGTCCACACCGAAGCCGTTGACCTCCGGGGGCACGATGGTCAAGCCGTCACGCTCCAGTTCCTCTGCATGTTTTTCGAGGCCGAGAGTCTTGATCTCCTCGGTCAGTGCGAGTTCACCCATGGGACGTCCTCCCTCTGATTCAGCTCGTCGTAGCATTACCACAGATGCCCGGCCAGGTCAATGTGGCATAGTTCGATACACAATCCCCACCGAGGCGGCATCAGGAATATACATTTACTTGATCATCATTTCCGCGACGCTGATTGAACTGACGAAGACCGTTCCCGGAATAGTTACGAGCAACGACGCTACAGCTTCGACATCAACGCAACGCGGCGGAATTTCTTCATGTCGACCATATGCCCGGGCTTCGACGTGCCGAAGAACAGATCGGTACCCAGCAGGGAACGCATGGCATCAGATGCATTCGCCGTATACTCCTCATCCTCGAGCAGGTAACTGTAGTCATCGATCGGCTGTGTATAAAGACGCTGATAGGTTGCGTGCAGTACTGTGCGTGTCCCGGGTATATCCCGACGCCACGCCCACAGGGTACACAGGTTCAATAACAAGATGACAGATCAATGTCTTAATTATTGCAGATCACTGTCTTGACATTGGGGTCCACATTATTCGATGGCTGTTGTAGTAATCCTGATAACCAGCGAGCTTGTTCTCAAGGTCCCTTGCAGTCCAGAAGAGCGTGTGATCCAAGAACTCACGCCGGATGCTGCCAATCAGTCTCTCCACAAACGGATGTGACATGGGTACATAAGGAATCGATTTCTTTTCTCTAATATCCAGTATCCGCAGATTGGCACGCCAGCGATGGTACAGAAACAGAGGATCGTTATCGGAACTCAGGTACTTGGGCAGGTCAGACCCAACCATTGCAGCGTTGAACATCTTACAGAGCGTCGGCCCAGACACATTGTCATCATGTACGCCAGCTGCCCCTAGTTGTTCAGGATTCACATGCGGCCCGCAAAGATGAGCGATGTAGTGCTGCAGAGTAGCTACCCAATCTTACTTGCAGATTTCTCAGAATAGGGCTTTAATGGTTCCTATACTCATAGCGGCACTTGAGACTATGGCCCGTACTTTCGACACGGAAATGAATATCAACTGGTATCGTTCGCCGATTGACGCGGACGTCTTAAAGGAGTTGATGCAGCGCGATGACCTGCGTGGCTGGATTCAGACCATTGGCCATCTCGGCTTTTTTTTCGCGACAGCAGCGCTCGCCTACGTGGCGTATCTTAATATCGATACGACAAACTGGTACTGGTCATCGCCGTTACTGCTGCTGGCCCTCTTCGTGCACGGCACCATGGGGCCCTTTATGGGCTTGATCGCCGTTCACGAACTGCAGCACCGCACGGTTTTCAAGTCGCGCAGGCTGAATGAATTCTTCAAGAAGGTTTATTCCTTTATCAGTTGGTCCGACTATCTCTGGTACCAGAAGAGTCACGCCGCGCATCACCAGGCAACCTGCCATGCGGCCTACGATGGTGAGGTACTGCTTCCCATCAAGTTCAGCATGCGACGCTGGCAGTTTTGGCTGGGGCTTTTCGGCTGGAATCCACGCGTCAGCTGGGCGAAGCTAAAAATGATATGGCGCCACGCAAACGGACGGATCCAGGGAGTATGGTACGAGCATGTACTCCCCGCATCTGATCAGCGCCTAAGAGCTCAACATCGTAACTGGGCGCGTACGTTACTGATCGGACACGCGATTCTGGCACTGATCTTTATCGCAACCGGCCACTGGTTCCTTATCGTCGTCTTCACGTTCGGCACCTATTACTGTGCCTGGCTTGGATTCCTCTGCGGAATTCCACAGCACTTCGGCCTCAATTCCAACATACCGGATTTCCGTTACAACACTCGCACTTTCACCTGCTCGTGGCTACCCGCTTTTTACTACTGGAACATGCAGTACCATCTTGAACATCATATGTATCCGGCGGTGCCTTTTTACAATCTGCCCAAGCTGCGCAAGGCGATCGAGAAAGACCTGCCGCCGGTCACCCATGGACTCTTTGCCACCTGGCGTGATCTAGTTGCCATTCGCGTGCAGCTCAAGAGCGACCCCGATTACCGATATATCCCCGAAGTTCCAGGCCAGGACGCTATCCCGGTAAGCAGCGACAATTCAGGATAAAAAGGTGACGTTATGAAAAAGCTCTATCTTCTTGCAGATTTCTCAGAATAGGGCGTTAATGGTTCCTATACTCCTGATCGTTGTTCTGCTTCTCTTCGTCTGAGAGGTTCGCCACTCTCATCCGGGTTTCGCCGTGCTTTATGTGCCGGGGCACTGGGATGCCGACGGCGGCGGCGCGGGGGGTGATGAATCGGTCCTTCTTCAGGCCTTCGGCGTTCTCAGACGAAACGAACCTGGCGACATACTGACCGCTATTCGAACTGGGATCGGCAGGGCTGCCAAGTCAGTAACTTCCTGTGTATCCAGCTCGGGCTTCAGCAAGCCCTAGACCTTGACGAGCTTCTGCATCGACCTTAGTTCGTGGTCGATGTTCCAGCCTCTTCCGTAGTCGCTGTGTGAGACTTCGGCGACGTAGATGTCGCCCGTTGAGTCGACAGCGATGCCGTGTGGTGAGAAGAAGCGGCCGGTCTGCTCCCCGTATGGTTCGGTCCCGACCCGGGCGAGGATTTCGCCGGAGGTGTTCATGATCGTGACGCGGGGTCCCAAATTCGTGCCAACGTCGTTGCTGGCGATGCCGCTGAAGTACTCGCCGATGTAGATCAGGTCCTCGGTGCCGCGGGTGTCGATGTAGAGCGCGGCTGTGCGTGACATGTTGACCCACTGCGTCTGGAACTCCCCATCGGGAGAAAATTTCTGGATGCGGTGGTTCTCGCGATCGGCCACGTAGACCCAGCCTTCGCTGTCTGTGGCGATGTTGTGGACGATGTTGAACTGGCCTGGATTCGTGCCTGATTCGCCCCAGGATTTGATCAGCTCGCCGTCGGGAGTGAACTTGTGCACGGATGCGTTGGAATAGCCGTCGGCGACGTAGAAATTGCCGCTGGAGGGGTCGATTGCGACGTGGGTGGGCACTGAGAACGGTTTGCCGCTCATTTTTGGTGAGGGGTTGTTGGCCTCACCGAGGGTCATCAGGACTTCGCCGCTCGGGCTCATCTTGCGGACGGTGCTATCGCCGTTGTCGACGCACCAGAGGTTGCCGTCGGGGGCAACTGACACGCCGTGGGGGTTCTTGAAGATGCCCTCGCCCCAGCTATCGACCATGTTGCCTTCGGTGTCGAAGACGATTACCGGAGAAGTGCCGCGGTTGAAAACGTAGACGCGATCGTTGGCGTCGACTGCGACTGCGGTTGCCTCTTTGTAGAACCAGCCTTCTGGGAGGTTGCCCCAGTTGGTGCCGGTGACCTTGTACTTGAAATCGCCGGTGCCAAGGACGTTGGAGCCGATGGACGGGTCGTTGCTGCCGTGTCCGGCTCTTGGCGGGCCGGATTCGAGTTTCTGGGTTATGTCGGTGTCAGTCATCGTGTGCTCCATTCGGTGATACGAGGGGATACGGGCACGGTAGCACGCGCTCTGCTTGCGGACAACTTGGGGGGATGCCGGAGGTGCGGTTAAGTCAGCATCCGTTCGATGAACGCGTCTATTATGCCCGATAGCTACCGTGAGTTATTTTAGATGATTTTGCAGCGGGTGGTGGAGCACGATTCTGGAGATCGGATGGAAGGGTGGTGTAGTGATGAGTTGTTATAAAAACGGCAGCTACCGAGGTACCTTGGGGGGAAATGCCTACCGCCGATAGCTACCGTGCCGTACTGGCTACCGCAAAGCAAGTACAGCAGTGGTTATTATACTCATTTTGCAGCAGGTTTTGTAGGTGAGTGGCTATCGTCTACCTCAATATCTTGACCTGGGTCATCTGATGCAGCCACGAAGCAAAATTGGTTAGCAACGCCGATAGAGACCACCGTAACATATTTTTCCCGTACGACTTTCGTGATAGCTATCATATTTACCACCACAAGCTACTTCGCCTGTGCGGCTTTCGAGTATAGGAACCATTAACGCCCTATTCTGAGAAATCTGCAAGTAAGATTGGGTAGCTACAGGCCATTGCACTAGCAAGAATTAGGAGGGAGATTCCCCCAATTTTGATGAAATTTTGCTCATAAATCAGCCAATATTCACTTGAGATAAAAATCAGGCCGATCGCTGCTTCACTGATCTCTTCAATTGTCTGATTCGCTGGCCAGGATGGCCAGCTGCAGACAGGGTATGGTGTGGGTGAAATGAGCTAAAGCTACCGACGTAGAAAGAAGTAATACATGCCCTCGAAGTCTGGTTTGTGGTCAGATTTGAAGCCAGCTTTCTCTAGAGCTTTGATGCTACCAACATTCTCTGGCTCTACACCCGCTAAGAATATCTCTACCTTCTCAAACTCAGTTCTTGCTAGAAGCTGGGTGATCAACTGTGATGCGTAGCCTTTGCCTCGCTCATCTGGGCTAATTGCAAAAGCGATACCAGACGTTAGCTTATCCTCAAGCTCCAGGTACACAGGCTTACCATCAACCTCACCACCGTATTTAACGTATCGATTACCAATATCGCCATCAATGTAACCAACAGCTTTATCATCGTCATAGACCACCCAGGCATACCTAGCGATTGTCTTAGACCCTCTAAACTCTGTACCTATACTCTCAGACTGCTGTTTAAGCTCCATATCTACCCAAGAGCTATCACCAAGCCACTTCTTAGTATCGGGGTCACTAAACCAAGGCCTGATGTCCTCGGTGGTTTCTTTGTTGAAGGGTTTAAATGTTAGGTTCATGGGTTACCTTCTTGCTCGTGATGGTTTAACAAGTGACAGGATCTGCCTTGCTTTATCAATATTTTTTATGCCTTGCCCAACAGGGAATACGAGCTCTTAATACCTGACTCCTTCATGACTCCATCATACGTTAGCTGACCAAACAGGACTACTTTATCGGCAAAGAGTTGAGCTCCTAAGTATAAGCAAAATTAACCGGCTGTTTCGTGGAGTCGCCGATGAAAGGTGGCTGGGTTAAGGTGTATGGTGGCGAGCGAAACCGGGGCGAAACCGGGGAATGGTCCGGGCAACTGGTGGGAGTTGCTCAATATTGGCCGGAGTGGCTCACATCCAGCGTAGTTCTCCGAACCCAGGACGAGAGCGCCTGAGCTGTAGACCGAAAGCAGCTTAAAAAAGTGTCGTTGTGTGTTCGAACATGTTTTCAGGAGGCGAGCGGTTATGTGGTGAACTGCGTAGCCTACTTGATTGGACGAGACCCAGGTGTTTCAAGATTTTGTCGATCACGTCAGGGTCCTCGATGCTTGCGATCACTTTCATCTTACTGCTGCACTTCTCGCATTTCTCGATATCTATTGCGAAGACGCGTTTAAGTCGCTGTGCCCAGGTTTGGCCGTAGACGCCGGGTTTGTCTGATGATGGTTTATTCTGTAGTGGCTTTGCCGGCACGACTTTCTTGCGGAGTTTGCTGTTGGGTGAGAACACGCCGTGAAATCTCGTTAAGTTCACTCGAGGTTTCGGTATCAGTGCCGTCAGTCGGCCGATGAATTCCAGCGGACTGAGCACGACATGGGTAGTTCCGTCGCTGTATGGTGTCTTAAGTGCATAGATCACTTTGCCGTTACCGGCGATTGAGAGTCGCTGTTCCGAGATCGCGGGGCGGGTGACGTAACGACACAGCTGCTCGAGCTTTTTGTGCTGCCCTGCCTTGCCTTGCAGGACACCCCGGCATGCAAGGAAAAGCCTGATTGTTTAGTTACCAGCGACCGCAGGTCTTGGGTGTCTCTGGTGGGCAGCGTCTGCAGGGTGAGAGCCTTTCTTCCCGCATTGGGACCAAAGGCGAGTCGATAGCTGATTGAGGCGCCGACAATGTTCACCATGGCATCGTCGTTATCGGTCTGCAAATCCAGGTACGCTGACTCTGCATCGCGAACCAGGTAACCGGCTTTCTCGAGGTGACGCGAGACGCGTTGCGCGATCTGGTGCGTGATTGAGTCCAGGTCACCCGGGGTCGGTCCCTTCAGTGGATGGAAGTGGCCTTGTCGATCAAACACACCGTCTATGTAGACCATGTGAAAATGTAAATTGCCGTTCGAAGCAGACTGCACCCGATCATTTGGATGGTGGTCATTCACACTACGTCAATCATCCGTGTCACCCGCTGCATGGGTATCGTTTCGAACTGATCAGGACCTTTAATAGCCTGGGCACTCTGCGGGTTGAGTTCCTTAGGAATTCAGCACCCTTGGCTTCCAGTAAACAGTATACTACCCGACCTCCGCCTGCCGCATTTCTAAGCAACACCACGGGGCTATTCCGCATGCCAGCGGATTCGAGGCCCGGCGCGCTCGCCATTTGCAACGAATTCCATTATGCGTTTTAATCATGCCACCGACAGCAGACACGAGGCACCACGCCGTGACAAACATCCTGTTCCTGATGACCGACCAGCAGCGCTGGGATGCCATGAGCGCCAGCGGAGACTGGGTGAAAACACCGGCGCTCGACCGGATCGCCGCGGAAGGCGTGTGTTTTACGCAGTGCGTGACCACCACGCCAATCTGCGTGCCGGCCCGCCTGACGCTGGCAACCGGGCGATACCCGCACAACAACGCTGTCTGGACCAACGCGCAGTACGCCATGCCGGCGAACGCCGACAACTGGATGAGCGAAATCAAAAAACTCGGGTACCGGACCAGTCTGTTCGGCAAGACGCACCTGCACCCGCACCGCGGCGACCTGCGCAAGAAGGAAGACCTGCTGCATGCCTGGGGCCTGGACGATGTCGACGAAATCGGTGGCCCGCGGGCCAGCGCCGTGCTGATGAGTCACATGACCGCCATGTGGGAGGAAAAGGGGCTGCTTGAAAGCTACCGGGCGGATTTCAAAGAACGGTTTTCCAACAAGCCGCATGTCGCACGTCCTTCGGTACTTCCGTTGGAATATTATGCCGACGTTTATGTGGGTCAGCAGGCAAAACAGTACCTGGCCGACTACAACCGGGACGAACCCTGGTTCTGCTGGGTCAGCTTCGGGGGGCCGCACGAGCCCTGGGATGCGCCCGAACCCTATGCCAGCATGTATGACCCCGCGCGTATGCCAGCCCCCGCAACCGACGAGGAGGAAGTGCCAAGGCCCAGGGGCCAAATCGACCGGATGCGCGAGAACAAGTCGTACTGTCCGGATTTCGATGATGGTGATGTCGGCGCAATGCGCGCCAACTACGCCGGCAACGTCTCACTGATCGACGACCAGATCGGCGAGATTCTCGCTGTCATCGAAGAGCGCGGCGAAATGGACGATACCGTAATTGCCTTCACCTCGGACCATGGCGAGATGAACGGCGACCACAGCCTGATCTACAAGATGAATTTCTACGATGGCGCCCTCAGGGTGCCGCTGCTGGTGCGCACACCGGGTGTCGAAAACACGGGCGTGCTGAACAACAGCCTGGCGGAAAACTGCGACCTGGGGCCGACGCTGGTGGAACTTGCCGGCGGTACCATCGACTACCGGCAGTTCGCGCGCTCCCTGACCGGCGCACTGACCGGCAGCCCACACCGCGAGGACGTGCTGTCCGAATTCCTGGGCGAATTCATGCTGATGACCGACGATTGGAAAATCGCCGTGAACCGGGAAGGACAGACCTACATGCTGTTCGACCGGCGCAACGACCCGGGCGAAACCCGGAACCTCGCCGGTCTGCCCGACTATCAGTGTGATGCCGATGCCCTGCGCCTCCGGCTCCTGGAGCGCGTAGCACAAAGCCAGCTGCGCGAACCGGACGTATTTGGCCCGTAATCCACTCGGGTTTGCCAGGCTTAGGAGGCTGTCCGAAGACTGGGACCACAGGCGCGGTCGGTCAGTCTGTTCTCGGACAGGCTCCAGGTCAAGCTGACTTTGCCAATCGGGGAACCGCTTGAATTTGCGTCAGATAGGGGAAGTTTTCGTCGAAGCCAATCAGTTCTCGCATCATCACCGGATCGTTGCAATCGTCCCAGGGTTGGTCTTGCATCGTTACCCTCAGGTTTTCTTGCGGCAAAACGGCGTAATGTCGGTAATAAGCGACCGCGTTCAGCCGAAGCCCTGGTGTTTTCCTCGGATAGGCACCGTGCCAGGTTGTCCCGGGCCATATGATCACTGATCCCCGTGGGCACTCTGCCGGTACGGCGCGTTTGGCCGCCATCGATTGAACCGGACGGCCGTTGGCTCTGTGAGACCCCGGCACCCAGGCCAGAGCTCCGTCATCAAGGCTGTAATCGGTCAAACACCACGTGGCATTGCCGGTCAGCGCAGTAGAACCCCAGGGAAGTGGAATCGCACCCTGATCACAGTGCAGCCCCAGATGTTCCCCATAGCCAGAATCACCTTGCCACTTCACAAACGAGTTGCTACTGCTCAGTCTCCGTGCCTTCTTGCCCATGTTGCCCCTGACGCCTTCCCCAAACATGTAACTAACCAGTTCATCGACGACCGGATTGACGAACAGATCCCGGAAGCAGCGATCAAGCTGTAACAATTGCTGGATTATCAGCTGGGTCGGATCTGGCATATTCGAAGATTCTTTTGGCGGATTTTTGCGTTCAGGCCAGACGAGTTTGCCTTCGGGGCCCTTCTCAACAGAAATGGGACACCCGGTCATTTCAGTGAACCGATTCAGCAGTACTTCGGTCTGTCGGTCCAGCATATCGGGCGTAACGCCGGTGACCTCTGGTGGCACGATGGTCAGGCCGTCTGTTTCAAGTTCCAGTACATATCTCTCAAGGCCCAGGTTTTTGATCTCGTCACTGAGTTGTCTAGCAGCGGTTTTCATTGGATTGCTCCCATAATATAGATTGTAGGCGCGGTAACTGAGTTAGAGATGCCGTTGCGATGCATCAACTATCAAGGACTGCTTCCGCAAGAAAAATAGAATTAGCTACCACAATATAATCAAAATTCTGGCCAGCACAAGCGTAAATGAGGCATGTGCGCTGTGGCCATTTTTCAGAACGTCACCACCAGTTCGAAACCCATAGTCGGCGTAAAGTTGCTCGATTTAGCGGGTAAACCAATGCAGTGTTCAGCCAATAACTCCCGCAATTGGCAAGCAGCATCCTGTCTGCGATCGCCTGCATGAAGTACCCGCGAAGAGCGGTACCGTGAGCAGATTGCTCCGCTCAGGGTCGGAGTAAAATTTACAAAAGACTTACGTCGAGTTGAGTCGAACTCGCACTGAACGCGGCAACTTTCGGCAAACCATCCAGCAGAGGGGACGTCCGCCAAAAACGTAAAAGAATTGTAAATTTTACTCCGACCCCATTTCTGGCGGGCGAGGCGCAGCAGACCCGTTTGAGAGAGTTGAATCCGGAGAGCTGGCAGCGGGCCTTCGACGCAGCTGTGAAAAGGAGAGCCTGATTAAGGCGTGTGTCGGCGGTGTGAATGGTCACCCCGCAGCGACCGGCGCTCCCTTCACTTTCGGGACCACTTCGGACTGCTTTTCGCGGTACGGAAACTTGTCCGTCAGCCCGGCGATCAGCCGATACACCTCCGGGTTTTCGCAGTCCTGCACCATTTCTTCCGTGGTCTGGCTCGGCACGTCCTCCTGGAACAGGGTGGCTGCATGCCGGTGGTAGACCGCGAGACCGAGGCGCAGCCCCTCCTCCTTGCGCGGAAACGAGCCGTGCCAGGTCGCCCCCTGAAACACGATGAGCGAGCCCTTCGGCGCCTCGGCGGGGATCGCGTCCTTGATCCGCTCCGGGGGCGGCGCGGGTTTGCCCTCCCTGTGCGAGCCAGGAATCCAGGCCAGGGCCCCGCCTTCGAGTGTGTATTCGGTGAGGCACCACGTGCTGTTGCCGGTGTGGGCGACCGCGCCCCACGGGGTCGGTACCGCACTCTGGTCCGCATGCAGGGGCAGACTGCCGAAGTCTCCCTTCCATTTCACGAAACAGTTGACGCTGGACAGCCGGGTCTGACCGGCCATCATGAAGTTCTGCAGCGCCAGCGAGACCGGGACGGATGACGTCCTGACATTTGGAATGGCAGAAATAAATCGAGCCCGCTCGCTGCTGGAGACTCTGCAGGATCTACTATGGCATCCCTATCCTTCCGACAGGGACGGACCTGATGTGCCGAAGCGGGGTGAAGGGACCAAACATATGATAGCGGTGGGAGACAACATTTACGCGTAATCCGGCCTGGATCATGTAACGTGCAATAGACAGGGAACGGTGTATCATCTGCAAGAAGTTCTTATTGGCGTACCGATGATAAGTAAACTTCTGATTGCCAACCGTGGCGAGATCGCCATTCGCGTTTCCCGAACCGCGTCTGATATGGGCATCGCCACGGTGTCTGCCTACGCCGAGGATGAGGAATCGTCGCTGCACACCCGTCATGCCGACGAGGCGATTTGCCTCAATGCAGTGGGTGTACCGGCGTACCTCGACATAGAGCGTGTAGTCCATGCCGCCGCAGATACCGGCTGTGAGGCGATCCATCCTGGCTACGGGTTTCTCAGCGAGTCAGCCGCGTTTGCGGAAGCCTGTGAGCGTGCGGGACTGATATTCGTAGGACCGACGCCTACAACCTTGTCGCGATTTGGCGATAAAGCAGCAGCAAGAGCACTTGCCGAATCCTGTGACGTTCCTGTTCCCAGAGGATTGAATCATGCCGTCTCCCTGGCGGAGGCCACCGAGTTTCTCACCAGCCTGGGACCTGATGGCGCGGTGATGTTGAAAGCGGTTTCCGGTGGCGGAGGTCGAGGCATGCGTCTGGTCGCTAATGTTTCGGAACTGGATGAGGCCTATGCACGCGCCACGTCGGAAGCACAGAAAGCTTTCGGATCCGGCGATCTCTACGTGGAAGAACTATTGGCGAGCGCGAGGCACGTGGAGGTCCAGATCGTTGGCGATGGTTCCGGTAAGGTTGTTCACCTCTGGGACCGGGAATGCAGTCTGCAGCGACAACGTCAGAAGATCATCGAGGTCGCACCTGCATTTGGCCTGTCGGAATCGATGCGGCGAGACATCCTGAATGCCGCGGTCAGTATCGGGTCGGCGGTGAAGTACCGTGGACTCGGCACGATCGAGTTTCTGGTGGCAGGTGAGCGATTTGTGTTCATGGAAGCCAATGCACGATTGCAGGTTGAGCACACGGTGACCGAGGAGGTAACTGGCCGCGATCTCGTTGCCATTCAGCTACAGATTGCTGACGGTAAGTCCCTCGACGAACTTGCTTTGACAGAATCTGCACCGATCCACGGCGTCGCGATACAGTCACGGGTAAACCTGGAAACCATGAACGCCGACGGTACCTCGCGACCCTCTAGTGGATTGTTGACAGCCTACGATCCGCCCACCGGACCTGGAATTCGCGTCGATGGCTGTGGCTATACCGGCTATACCACGAGTCAGTTGTACGATTCGCTCCTGGCCAAACTCGTCGTCCACGCGGACGACCTGCATGGTGCGATACGCAAATCAAGAAGAGCTCTTTCAGAGTTCCGAATCGAAGGCGCAAAAAGCAATATCTCGTTCCTTCAGGCTGTGCTGAAGCAGGCTGATTTTGCCAGCGAATGCATGCATACGCGGTTCATCGAGGAGAACATACAGGCGCTGTTAGCGGAAGACGCTGACCGGGTACGCTATTTTTCACCGGAACGCGATGTGCAGATGGCAGGTACCAGGGTGGATCCTGACGATCCGCTCGCCGTGTTGAATGTCAGGCAAACAGCGACAACTACACACCCTGTGACAGAACAGGTTCCTGTCATTATTGGACCGGAAGGTACCGTGGCGGTACCCGCGCCCATCCAGGGAATGGTGGTCGAGCTTTCGGTCAAAGTGGGCGACACACTCCAGAAAGGTCAGCCGGTAGCGGTGCTGGAAGCGCTGAAGATGGAACACGTCATTGTTACTGACGAGTCAGGGGTGGTGCGAGAGATTGCCCTGGGCCTAGGCGATACCATATTCGAGGGAACGCCGATCGTCTTCATCGAACCGCAGGACGTCGAAGGTAAATTCAGTTCAGGTGAGGAGATCGACCTGGACAGCATCCGCCCCGACGTTGCCGAGATCAATCACTATCACCACATGTCAACGGATGAGGCACGTAGCGAGGCAACAGCGAAACGCCATGATCAGGGTAAGCGAACTGCACGAGAGAACATCGAGGATCTGTGCGATCCCGATTCCTTTTTCGAGTATGGACCGCTGGTGACAGCCACTCGCTATCGAGACGACACCCCGGAGCAACTGGAGGAGCGCATCGTAAAAACGGCGGCGGATGCGATGGTGATGGGCGTCGGTCGCGTCAACGGCGATCTTGTCGGACCAGAAAACGCGCGCTGCGTTGCCATGTCCTACGACTACACGGTCCTGGCTGGTACCCAGGGTGGTAAAAACCACCAGAAACAGGACCGGATGTTCGGCATCGCCGATCGATACCGTTTGCCCGTGGTGCTCTATACGGAAGGCGGTGGCGGGCGCACCCATGGCGGGATTAGAAGTGGCGGAAACCGTTCAGTGGGGTCCGTAGGGGGCCTCAGTACCCGAACCTGGCGTGAATTGGGGAAACTCTCCGGGCTGGTGCCGCTGGTGGGTGTGAATTCGGGGTATTGCTTTGCCGGAAACGTGGTGCTGCTGGGTGCCTGTGATGTCATCATCGCGACCAGAGATTCATCGTTGGGTGTGGGTGGACCTGCAGTCATCGAAGGGGGTGGTCTCGGTGTTTATGCCCCCAGCGAGGTTGGCCCGGTAAGTATTCAGGAACCCAACGGCGTGATCGATATTGTCGTGGAAGACGAAGTGGAAGCCACAGCCGCAGCCAGACACTACCTGTCCTTTTTCCAGGGCCGAGTCAGCAAGTGGGATGAGCACGATCAGCGTATTCTGAGACACATCGTCCCGGAGAACCGACGCGCGGTTTACGATCTGCGCAAGGTTATCGAAACACTGGCCGACGTGGATTCGATGCTGGAGCTCAGGCCGAACTTCGGTCTTGGTATGGTCACTGCTCTTATCCGCATCGAAGGTCGACCTGTTGGCGTGATCGCCAACAACTCCAATTCGCCAACCGGTGGTGCTATCGACGCGACCGCTGCGGACAAGGCGTCCCGCTTCATGCAGCTATGCGATGCCTTCGATATACCGATCCTCTCCCTCATCGACTGTCCGGGAAACATGGTCGGTCCGGAAGCTGAGAAGGAGGCGCTGATCCGTCACTGTGGGCGAATGTATGTTGCCGGTGCCAACCTGACGGTACCGTTCTTCGTGGTTGTTTTGAGAAAGGCCTATGGGCTGGGAGCACTTGCCATGTCCACCGGCAGTTTCGATGAGACGTTCTTCGCAATCTCATGGCCAACCGGTGAGTTCGCGGGGATGGGTCTGGAAGGGTCCATCAAGCTCGGTCGACGAGCGGAGCTTGCAGCGATCACGGACATACCAAAGCGAAAGGCCCGGTATGAGGAACTGGTTGCAGAGGCCTACGCCTGGTCACGGGCACTCAATGCAGGCACGGTTTTCGAGGTGGATGAAGTGATCGACCCGGCACTGACCCGGCAGTGGCTGGTGATGGGATTGAACTCGGCACCATCACCGATTCCACGTGACGGCAAGAAGCACAGCTGGGTGGATACCTGGTAAACCGCTTCTGCTTTTGGAGTTGGCGTTCGATCGCACGATCAATATCTAACCAACCCAGCATAGTGAGATACGGATATTACATACCGACCCGGGGACCGCTGGCAGAACCCGGTTTCTAGTCGGGCGCCTTGAGCTGGCTCTGGGATATCCGTTCCAGAATCCTCAGCCGCAACCCGTCCGCGTCGGCCTTATATTCCGCCATGCCGGCGAGATTCCGTGTTTCCGTGGGGTCGTTCCTGCGGTCAAAAAGCAGATAGGGCAGTCCTTGCCGATTCAGCGCAACCTTCCAGTCATCGTTAATCAACATGAACTCACCCATGAATTCTGAAAGCGCATCCTCTCGTCGTGGTGATGCATTGGGTGAATCGTGTGCCTTCAGCGGCGATACGGTCCAGGTGCGGCGTTTCGACCCAATCGCCGCTGGTACTCATGGCGTCCCAGCGCTGCTGATCCGTCATCAGAAAAAGTATATTCGGCTTCGACATGGTTAGATTCCGCTTAAGTGAAAGTTGGGAGTATAGGAACCATTAACGCTCTATTCTGAGAAATCTGCAAGTATTGGGTAGGCCGTGTCGGGGCGTGCGGCGCTCAGGTTCGGCGCATCCAGTCATTAGCGCGCAATCGGGCGCGCCAGACGCCGTCACCTTCATCGCTGGCGATGGACGACAACGGCACCGCCGGCACCCCGCCGCCACCGCGCGGTGTCCCGGCAGGCATCAGGGGCAGACCGTATTTCTCCCACCAGGGCGGCTCCTCGACAACAAACCCCACGGCAGGTCGCTGCCCCACGTTCCATTCCACTAACATCTCTTCCTCCGGCGGCTGTCGCGACATCACGAATTCGTTGGAGTCCATGATCCATTGATTGATGACCTCGCGATCGCCGTCCGCGGGATCATCATCAGGATAGTCGCTATCGAAGATGAAAAGACCATCCATGTTGCAGTTGATGTTCGGCCCACCGTTCTTACCGACTGCCGTCCAACGCATATGGCTGCGCGGGCGGACCCGGTTGAAATCCTGGATCACGGCCATGCGGATGTTGCTGCCTTCGTGAATCCCGGCGCTATGCGCCATCCAGCCGTAGCAAAAGATCACGTCCCCGGCTTTGCCGCTAAACTCGAGCGGCTGTACGTCGCGTTTTATGTCGTCCATGGCCTCGTTGGACTGCTCGGTCGCGGTCCAGTGCAGAGCTTGTTCGGACGTAGGATAGAGTCGTTGCGGTGCCGTCGGCCAGATGGTGAAGCCGCCCCCACCGGGCGGTACGTCGCCGAGATAGGTGACCACCACCAACTCGGTCATGTTCCGATCAAGGTGACAACCGAGCCGCGACTCCGCGGTGCTGTCACCGCGGGGAAAGATGGAATACACGCCGCGATTGCGCCATGGGCGTTTCACCGGCCCGCCCATGAGAAGCTCTGCCATGTACAAGACATTCGGGTGCGCCGATGTGGCGGACACGAACTCTGGATCGTGGCCGATTCCATGCCAGCGCCACACGTCGTTGGCGCCACGCCCGTTAACGGTCAGCCTGTGCGGCAGACGCACCACCAGTTCGCCCTGCTGACCTTTCATGCCTGGCCATCCCGAGAGCGCATACCCGGGCCAGGGACGATCGCCCATCCAGTTGTCAACCAGCCCCCAGCGGTTTTCTTCCGGCCAGTGGCGGCTGGGAGCGCTCCAGGTGCCGGGATCGTCCCGCTTCATGCCGGCGGCCCGCACCGGCGGCTGCTGCCACCACAGATCGACGAGCGGCGCGAGCACGTCTTCTGGAATCAGCCCCCGTTTGATGACGTAACCCGATTCCCGGAATTGCTCGATCTCCCGCCGGCTCAGCCCCAGCCGGTTGGCCCCAGGTGGGTCCAGATCCGGCGTGCTGGGCAATGCCGGGCGAGCGGCGGGTTCCTTGGTGGCGAAGGGGGAATCGGGAAAGAACGGAGCTGGCGCCGGCGGCTGCTGAAAGAGTGTTGGATGCGCCATCATTTTCCTCCTCGCAGTGAAGGTTACTACAAGTACGACTAAATTTCCTAGAGGATAGGTGTTATAAACCGCATCTTACAAGAAACGGCAAAGTATCGTAAAAGTATCGTAATTGTCGATGTCCATTCAAATTAAAGCCACGGTGGCGTGGTGACCCTTTGGATGGTCAATGACTGTAATGGGCTGTATCTGCTGGCTTACCAGCAGTCGGGTCAATCACTTAGTCGATTGAAGCGCCGACGGCGTCTTGTGCTAAGCTATTCCTGCTCCGTCATCTGATGTGAATCCGGGCATACGAAGGCTTCCACGGTCTCGTTTCCCGGAATCTGCGCCGCTTTATGCTCGTCATACCACCAACCCACGGGAAACACAGACTGGTTCATAGGCTCATGGCCAAGGTCAGCTCGCCCGAATTTATTCCAGTGCACAATACGTTGCTTACTGTAGGCATTCAGGGGCACGTGGTAGAAGTTCCACAACAAGACCCGATCGAGGGCACGGGAGGATGCCACCATTTGCTCAAGCGTAGTGGCCACGCCTCCTTCATTGATCAGAAAGTCGATGACAGGATCAGCAATGCCTGCCACATTGCCGGTGACCGGCGAGTTGGCGGCGCTGGAATGCAGGAAGTAACTTGCCATCAGGTCCGGTGGCACCATCAGGTAAATGCTATGAATCATGGCATCGAAGTCGTAGCTCCGACGTCGGTTGATGAGCTGCGCGCTTTCCATCAGCCGTATTCGCGCGTTAATGCCAAGCACCTTGAGCGCGTCTATATAAGGTAGAAGGATGCGCCTTTGGGTAATCTCCGACGACAGGAATTCGATCTCAAACGGCTTGCCGTCCTCATTGACAAGAACGCCATCATGAATTCGCCAGCCTGCCTGCGCGAGTAGCTTCCGGGCCCGCAGCAGTGCATCACGATTGCGACCAACCCCCCTGGACTGCGGATTGTCAAAGGCGTCCGTAAACACCCGGGCGGGGACCGTGTCGCGAAAGGGTTCCAGCAGGGCGAGCTCCGCGCTGTCAGGGAGACCGCTCGAGGCGAACACGGAGTTGGCAAAATAACTCCTTGGTTGCTCATACAGCCCGTGGTTCAGTACCCGATTCAACCACTTGTAATCCAGCGCAAGGGCCAGGGCCTCTCGCACCACCGGGTCATCGAATGGCGCGTAGCGGACATTGAAGGCAACGACGGCGGCGGGACCAACGAATATTCCATTTGCCGCCTCGGCAAGAACCAGCCAGCCCTTGTCTCGTGACGGGACATTGTAGGACGAGACCCAATGGCGAATGTCACCCTCGACATAGGCATCAAACAGGCCTTTGCGCAGCGCTTCCCGGGCTACCGTGGCATCGCGGTAAACATCGTAGCGAATCTCGTCAAAATTGAAGCGTCCCCTGTTGACAGGAAGATCCTTACCCCAATAATCACAGACGCGCTCATAGCGGATATAACGACCTTGTTTGAATTCGGCAACCCGGTAGGGGCCACTGCCAAGCGGCACATCCATGGTGGTTTCGCTGGGGTTTCTTCCTTTCCAGTAACGGGCAGGGAGTATCTGGCCATACCCGAAGATTGCGAGGTTGGCGGTGGTCAGTCTTGTGGTGAGTTTGATCCGGACCTCGTGCCGGCCCAGGATTTCTACAGAGTCCAGCCAGTCGGCAAACAACTGGCCGTCCATGGTTCCCTTCCCATAGTCGTAGCTAAACTTGACATCGTGGGCGGTGATGGGGGTGCCATCGTGCCACCTGGCTTCAGGACGCAAACGAAACGCAATGGATAGCATGTCGTCAGCCACTGCCACGCCTTCTGCCAGGCTACCGTAATAACCGCTTAGCTCATCGTCTGCACGGGTGAGCAGGAAGTCGTAGGTTTGCCCCATTCCGGGTGCGACTTTAACGGTATTGGACCACTCAGAGGAGAAATTGTTGATATCGAGCTCCGTCGACAACACCAACCTGCCACCTTTGGGGGCGTTAGGATTCAGGTATTCAAAGTGCGTGAAATCCGGGGGGTATCGCTGTTCATTAACAAGCGAAAAACCGTGTCGATACTGTGGTTTCCCAGAATCCGCAGTCAGTTCCTGAGAAAGCAGAGCCCCCAATAGGAAAGCTCCCTGCAAGAGAATCTTCAAGCCAGATATCCTACCGGTGTCAATATGCTGCTCCTGACAGTAGTGGGTCTTTCTTTGCGCGTCAACAGTCAGGTGTATACCAGATCGGCGAGCTATAGGCTGAGACGAGAAACTCGTATGGACGTGCGTATCGCCCCTGAAAAAAAAGGGCCCAAAAGGGCCCTTTTCTGGTATCACTACGAGCTGGTTTACCTGTCCAAACCATCCCACGTGACCTGAAGCATGATCGTACGCGGTACCGGAATTAAACCGTTGTCGTCGAGGCTGGATGCATTGTTGTGAGCCTTGTCATAGTTCATCAGGTTCTGGCCTGACAAGTCCACCGTCCATGGCCCCTTGGTGATCCCTAACGTTCCGGTCATGGCCCTGTAATGATCACGAGCCGGATTCGGGTAGAAGTCCTTCGATCGGAAAGCCAGGTTAGTTGAGCCGAACAATTGCCACCCGGTATCCATAAAAGGTGCCGAATAGTTCAGCCCGATCGCATGGGACCTGGGTGATGTATTGGGTATGGTATTACCCTTTTTAAGATCATCTGGGAAGCCGACCACTGTATCGGATTCATCTCTGGTAACCTCGCCATCAACGTACGCGCCAGTATACCTCATGCTTAATGCATCAGTAATGTGCCAGCGGGCAGTGATTTCGTAGGTGTCGACTCTCACGTCACCCCCTGGAATCGGGGCCTCTGAGATGGATGGTTCAGTATTACCATCACCGTCACGATCGACTTCGAAAGTTACGCCCACAGGTATACCCTTCCAATCGGTAAACGCGATTGCACCCTCGAGGTCAAACCTGCCATCGAATAGCGTCCACTTGGTCCCCACTTCGATAGCGCTCACCTCGGTGCCATCGTAGTCTGTGAAATTCGAAAACCCAGCGAGGTCGAGATCTATCTTCTGCTGGATACGATGCAATATCGGGGCTCGGAAGCCCGTTGCCACATTCAGGTAGACCATAGCACCATCCCTCGGGTAGTAGGTCACGTTGATGCGAGGGTTCCAGTTGTCATAGCTGAAAGTCCGGCCATCGAACACGCTTGAACCTGTGTAAGAGTCGACGCTTGGATCGCGGGTATAGCCTACAAGTGGATCATCGGGACGATCTGGATCACTGCCTAATGAGCACGCCTCGCATTGGCGTTCAGTCACGGTATCCCCTAACGCCCGATCATCTTCATAGTAACGAAGACCGGCGAGAACCACCCACTGATCATTGAGTCGATAACTCACTTCGCCATAGAGGGACCTCGCCTCCGATGCTCTAGTCCCTATTTGCGCATTGGTCTGGTTAAAAGCTGCACCGAAGTCGACATCAATGATGAGGAGTAGATCCTGCTCGGAATCATGATAGTAAACGCCCGCAAGCCATTGCAAAGGCGCGTCACCCTTCGAGACGAGCCGGAATTCCTGGGTTACACCGTCGGTCAACAAGTCGCCTCGTATTCCGACGGCTCCACTAAGGATGTCGCCGTTGAGGGCCAATTCGTTGTCCATCCAGCCCGTGGTGCTCTGGAACTCGGCCCAACCAAGGTCAACCTTAACGCTGCCGGTGAAAAAGTCTGTGACAGAACCGTTCTCTGGCGTGCCGCCCGGATAGTACGCCCGCAAAAAACGGTTCGTTATTGGCCGCATTATGGCTATACCGGTATCTGATGAACCCTGCTGCCATGTCCTGAAGAGATCCTGCTCATATTCCCAGAAGGAGTAGGTCATCCTGGCTTCGACGTTTTCCGTCGGGGTCCAGAGTGCCTTGATTCGCCAATGTGTGGTGTCGTATTCATTGGGATTTGTCCAGTCAGGCCGGCCTTCAACAATACCGAAGCCCTGATCGTATCGGTCGGCCAGGGATACTCGTACACCCAGGACGTCCTCAACGATGGGCACGTTCGCCACAACATTGAAGTTACGACCCGGACCATCCATATCCTTCCTGTCTGTCACACCGAGCCTGGCCTTAACACTGAATTGACTTGTGTCCGGATCACGGGTGTAAACACGTATCGAGCCGGCGGTTGCGTCCTGGCCATAGCTGGTACCCTGAGGGCCACGCAGGACCTCGATGCGTTGGACGTCGAAATAGTCGATGGGCGCTACTATCTGGCTAGTGATATTGATCCATGGTGCGTCGTCGATGTAGGTGCCAATTGCGGGCGCCCCGTCTTCACCACCCACACTGGTTATACCACTGCCGCGCATCTGGGCTGTAACGTCGCTTTGGGCGTTGTCCTTATAGGTAATACCGGGTATGTGTTCGTAGAGATCGAGGTGATCAAGGATATTCTCATCCTCCAGCTGATCACCACCAAAGACCTGCATCGCGAATGGCGTTTCCATAACATTGGTTTCACGGCGGGTCGCGGTAACCACGATTTCTTCCAGGTCCTGGCTTTCCTCCTCCTCATCGGCAGCGGTTGCCGGTCCCGTGGCAAGGGCTGCCGTGAGCATGCCCCCTATCATGTATAGTGTTCTCGTCAATCGTTTTCTTGATAGCATATTTAGTATCTCCCAGTAGTCAATTACAGTACCCCCAACGGGCTGATCGCAACTTCCCCTAAGCGGGCTATTGTATTACCATAGCGATGAATGGGTCCCCTGATTGCATAGTCTGGTTCATCAGTTCGTTTACGAAATGCCCCATTTTTGGTAGGGTTATTGGACTGAATGCAGCCAGGATAGATTGTGGAAGCTAAGAATTCCCAAACCAGGGCGGATCTGGAGCGTCGAGTAGATTCATTGGTCGTCTATCTAAGCCAGGGGCTTGGCAAGGTTGCTGCTGGTTTTGTAAGGGACGTGCTCATTGGGATGGAACTCGCGCATTCACCCAGGTTATCTGATATCGCCCGCGCGCTCGAAGAAGGGATTGGACTGCGTGCAACACACAAGCGATTGAGCCGCAATGCGGCGCGAAGTGAACTGGCGCCGATCGTATCCGACAATCTGCTCGGGCTGGCGGTGAGTCATGTGCATGACAATACGCTGCTGTTTCTTGACTGGCCGATTCTGTTGAAGAAACGCGCCGAGAAAATGGAGAATCTGACCCTCATTTCTGACGCGAAGGGCAACGGGATCGGCAACGGATACCACCTGGCGGAGGTGGTCGCATCGGAAATCGATACCGACAGTCTCATACCACTTGCGCAATCGATTTGGCCAGAGATCAACGCCGAGGCTGATTTCCTGAGGCACACACTGGAACTGGTGGCGCGCGTGCGAAAGGCCACCGGGGACAAGGGAATCATTGTTGCAGATCGTAGTGCCGATCATATGGGATTGCTGGGACCCTGGACAGCGGATATAGCCAACCGGTACGTCGTGCGCCTGCGCCTGCACACCGAACTGATGTACAGGCGACGGATCGTGACCGCGTCTGAACTGGCAAACGGCTGCGATACACCCTACGGCAGAAATGTGCTGAATGTCGGGCAGGACACGGTGCCGAGGTTCCTGCATTTCGGACACAAACCGGTACGACTGCCCGCTACGCCTAATCGACCATTGTCGCTGGTTGTTGTGCATGGCGCCTCGCTCGATCCTATCGTGTTGCTGACCACCGAACCCGCGCGGGACAACCGTGCTGTGTTGACGGGCCTCGTCGAGGCCTATTTCAGACTTTGGCGTATCGTGTCCAGCAAATTACACTTTTCCGAACGCCACCAGTTTTCGAAGATTCGAGTGCTGGGTTACGATCGGATCCGTAACCTTGTGATACTGGAGTTTGCGCTGGAATATTTTCATTCACTGCTGCATGAAGAAGCCGGGAGCGACGGCACGGTTTTCGACGATTTCCACGTTACTGAAGAAGGTATTGATCTTTACAGAGACTCCCGGACTGAAACACCCGGGCATCCATGACCGGACGTGACCGCGAGGGTCGCGTGACCGCGGGGGAACGCGTGGTGTGTCATATCACCTACACGCGGCTGATGATGCGGCCGGTTGAGAATTACAGCGCATTCGCAGATGATCTGATCAGCACTCACGGTGCACGTATGTCGCAGTTGCTCGGCCGCGAGGACGCGCTGGATTCACCTACGGGCTTCGACTACAGTAAGGCTGCCGCGCCATTCTCTGCCGTGAAGTCCGAAACACAGGTATTGCGCTGAACGCCAAGCACCAGGTCACCTGACGACACCGGGATCCGATCACCGGTGCCCCACAGATAGGGGAAATCCGTATGCCATCCCTGGACTTCACGCTTGCCGTCGTCTTTCGGCAGGGCTAATACACCCGGGGCATGCCCCAGACACACGTCCCGCGTCTTCATATAACCCCGCATCAGATACAGAGACACGGGTTCAACGGTCACCTTAACGACTGCCGGGTCCTGAGCCAGCGGGTGCTTCATCTCCGGCTTTCTTCCCTCGTAGGCCCCAACGCAACCCACTCTCTGCAGTCCATCGACGACACTCGGCGACAGAATACAGGTCAGCGATACCCAGCCTTTCTCGCACAGCGTCTGCAGATATTCGGAAGGCAGTTTTTCCGGACCATGCTCTACCGTGTAAACGCCTGGCTCGCTGGCGATATTTCCATCATCGCTCACACAGCCATCGCCGAGACGGAGTTCCGTCGGTTTTTCGATCTCGGTGTAGCTGGCCTGCAATCCAAGCCCGGACACGGCATGGCGAAACCCTTCGCCGTCGCGATCCCAGATCGCCTGGTCATCGACAAAACCCTGAAGATGCAAGGTTTTGCCGTCTGTAGTGGCCAGCCAGTCCCCACTGGGCGCGACCAGATAGTTGTAGTGATGGGTGGGACGCTCGACGCGCACTACCCGAGGATTGAATTCTGATTCCCGCACTTCTGCTCTGGCTCCCCAGAAAAAACACTGACTGCCATCATATATGAACGGCATCCACTCTTCACGCCAGCGCGTTGGCAGGTATCTGAGTGTGTTTCGTTCATGCATCTCCTGGGATTAACTAAAGATGACGACTATGGCAGGTTGTGGCACCTCAATACGTGATAGACCGGATCGGCGATTTCATCGAGGCTGGTGTGCAGGAGTTCTGCTTCGCCTCCATTCCCCAGAAGCCGCATGTTTACCAGGAATTGAATGAAGATATACTCCCGGCGTTCGATCCGAAGAAAAAATAGCGCGACTCGCGATACACTAAGAACCCATCAGTCGCTTGACAACAAAGACAAAAACGCGCAGATATCACCTTTGCGAAATCAGGTAGGGATTGGCCATGATTACAGCTATGCCGCGTATCGCGATCGCGGTGAACGACTTCGACGGCATTGTCGCCACCTTTCGCAAAATCTTCGGGATGCCGGTCATCGACATGTCGGAAAACAGCGTGCCCGGTCTTGGCGCGAAACTTGCCATGTGTGTGCCGCCAGGAGGGAGCAACATCGAACTGATGTGCCCGGCCAATCCCGATGCGCCACTCAGCCAGAGCCTGCAACGTTTTCTCGATCGGCGTGGCGAGGGGCTGTTCGCGCTGATGCTGGAAGCGCCGGTACCTGACGAGGAGGCCGAGGTGCTGCTGGAGAACGGTCTGGGCGTACTACCTCGGATGCAAGGCGCGGGAGGCAGGGATATTCACCCGAAATCGATGCACGGCGTGCTGATCCGTGTCTATCCGGAAAGATCCTTTACGGGAGAGTTGTCTCCGAGTAACGATCCACTACAGATCTCCGGTATTGTTCGTGTCGTTGTGGCCGTCGCAGATATCGATCACGCAGTTCATGTTTACGGTCAAGGGATGGGGCTTGCTACCGATGCACCAACGGTTGATGTCGAGCGTGGTGTCAAAACCGCAACCGTGCGTCCACCTGTCGGGGGCGCCATAGAGCTTGTTTCACCCCATGACAGTGACAGATCCTTCTCGTCGGCAATAGCCGCCTTTCTCGGGGAAAAAGGCGAAGGCATGTATGCGTTGATGCTACGGGCAGACAACCTCGCTGAAGCCGCAGAGTTGCTTACCTCCAGGGGGTTATCGGTGTCGGAAAACGCTGGCGCTCTGGAAATCGACAGAAACGATACATTCGGTGCGTTGATCTGCATCGAACAAGGACAGGAGTAGCGCCATGGGCAGATTGGACGACCAGGTCGCGATTATCACCGGTGCCAGTCGAGGGCTCGGACAGTACTGTGCATTGGGGTTCGCCAGGGAGGGTGCGAAGGTGGCTATCGCAGCGCGCACCACCGAGGAACAGGACCCGCGTCTTCCGGGCACGATTTACCACACGGCGGAGATGATCAGCGAAGCAGGAGGCGAAGCGTTCCCGGTAGTGTGCAACGTCGCAAAACCGGAATCCATCGACGAGATGACGCAGGCTGTGCTGGACCATTGGGGACGGGTGGACATCCTGATGAACAATGCGGCAATCCAACCGCCGGGCAACAATTCGGATATCCAGTTGCGACATTGGAATCTGATCTTCAACGTCAACGTCCACGGTCCGTTCTACTGCGTTCGTGCGGTATTGCCGACCATGCTGAAACGGCAGCGGGGCAATTCAAAGGCCTCGGTAAACAGCCTTTTGGGCAGTTGATTGCGGAAGGGTTCGAGCAACGCAAGCTCACCCTCGCCGGGTAATCCTCGCGCTTCGAGCGATGGCTCGCCTGAAAAATTGCTGAGTGCCCGTTCGAGCTGGCCAAAGTGAAGCACGCGGTTCTCCCATTCAAAGTCGACGGCGAGCGTCAACGCTTCCCGAACCCGCGGATCCTTAAACTGTTCCCGACGGTTGTTCAGAGCGATGACCCGATTGACACCGATTGCTCCGCGGGTTTCGAGACGGTCCATCACCAGCCAGCCCTTATCCCGGGCAGGAATGTCATACCCTGTCGCCCAGTAGCGAATGTCCCCCTCGCCCCAGGTATCGAACAATCCCTTGCGAAACGCCTCCCGGGCGACGGTCGCATCCCGATAAACATCGTAGCGGATCTGATCGAAGTTAAAGCGGCCCTTGTTGACGGGGATGTCTCGTCCCCAGTAATCGGGAACCCGTTCGTAACGGATATACCGTCCCTGCCTGAACTCGGCGATCCGGTAGGGACCGCTGCCCAGCGGCGGTTCCAGAGTGACCCGGGTCGGGTCCTTATCTTCCCAGTAGTGGGCTGGCATGATCGGAAAAACTAAGCTAGAGAAGTTGGATAGCGTTAGCTCGCTAGCAAGCCGGAAGGCTATTTCACGCTCGCTTAAGATTTCAACGGATTGCACCCACGAGAAAACTGCTCGAAACCGTATGATGGATTCAAGGAGATCGAGGGTAAACTTCACATCCCGGGTAGTGATCGGCATACCGTCGTGCCACCGCGCATCATTATACAGCACCAGCAAGAATTAGGCGGGCGTTCGAATTCCGTGCTCCCAGGTTTCCTCGGCGAGGCTCCTGGTGAACATTCCTGCTAGTGTCATGTCACGAACTAAATGTCGGATATAGACGCTCCAGATTGATGCGGGCGTCTTTCGCTGTGAACTGCCAGTTGACGGTCGCTTCCAACTGATCACGGTGTGCTTGCCAGGCTGATACCTCCTCAATTAGCTCTTCGATGTTGTCAATGCGCCGACGCAGGCATTGGCTGATCATCACATTGAGTTCGATTTCGGCGACGTTGAGCCAACTGCCGTGCTTCGGCGTATAAACGAACTCGAAGCGATCCCAAAGTGCTTTGGCTTGATCAGGAGGAAAAGCTTCGTAGAGAGCACCCGGGGAATGGGTATTCAGATTGTCCATGACCAACGTGATCTGCTCAGCGTCAATGTAGCGCTCGGCAATATCTTCAATGAAATGCGCCCAGTCTATCTTGGTCCTGCGCTCGGTCACCTTGGTCAATCGTCTGCCAGCCAAAGGCTCGGTGGCCATGAATACGTTGCACACGCCGCAGCGCTCATACTCGTAGTCATGGCGTTCCAGGCGTCCGGGCTGCGGTGCCAGTGGCGTGCGCGTCTCGCGGATGAGTTGGCGCGGCGTCTCATCCATGCACACCACCGGCTGGGTGACATCGTATGGGCGTCGATAGACGTCGAGCACCCGTTCCATCGCAGCGACAAAATCGCCGTTGCCCGCCGGTGGAATCACCCAACCGATTTTCCGCCAGGGTTTGATTTCGTTTTTTTTAGAACCCGGCGGACCGTCTCGTAGGAAATGCTGTCGATGTATTCAAGTTCGACAGCGCGGTCCGCGAGCAACCGCAGCGACCACTGAGAGTAGCCTTTCGGCGGCTCGCTGCAACTCAGTGCAACCAAGCGCGCCTCGAGATCTCCGTCAGCCTTGCGTTGGTAGCGTCGCTGGCTCGGCCGACCGTTCAATAGGGTCTCCAACCCCTCTTCGACGAACCGCTTTTTGACCCGATCCAGTGTGCGCATACTGACCTTGAGTACCTCAGCCACATCTTCACCGCGCAAGCGGCGTTGATTGAACGCACCCTGGTCACAGTTCAGCAAGATCAACGCGTAAATGACCTTGCGAGACCGATGCGAACCCTTGCGTGTGATGGTTTCAAGGGCTGCTCTTTCGTCCGCCTGTAGCGTGACTTTGTATCTCTCAACCATAAGCCTCTCCGTCTGAAAATAGACGGACAGGCATCTTATCACATCATGACTTTATACGACATACTATGAGTGACATGACACTAGAATAGCCCGACCAGCTAACGACTGAGAGGGAAGCCATGAACACCACTGTCAGCGCCGAAAAAGCGCACTACAACAAGATAGCCATCAAAACCGCTCGCGAAATCTCCGCTGCCCGTGCGGCCATGGCCAAGCAGCGTAATCAGGAGGCGTTGCGCATGGAGGACCGTCACGGGGTGGGATGGGGTGTTGCGCTTGAATACGAGCGCATGGGTAGCCGCCCGGTTTCGGAAGGCCTGCAGGCAAGGGCTGACGAGTTTGGCTTTGAACTGGAACATCTTGGCATCACGCTTGGCACTGTCATCATCCTTATCATCGTGCGCGCACTTAGAAGTAAATTAAAATAACTTCTGCCGTTATTTCAGGAAATGAGATGCATCGGGAAATACAGGGGCAATATGTCTTGACAACCACGGTCAGCGAAACGATCCACCCTTTCCTTGATGGTAACGGCCGCCTGGGCAGGCTACTCATTACCCTGATGCTGATAGCTGAGGGATCTCTACACCAGCCTCTGCTTTACCTCAGCCTTTATTTCAAAACACACCGAGACTATTACTACGATTTACTCAACAAGGTTCGGCTCGACGGAGACTGGGAGGCCTGGTTGCAGTTTTTCGCCGAGGCCGTGGAATTTACCGCGAATAGCGCCGTAGATACGGCAAACAGTCTGATGGCACTTTCTGAATCCGATGCACAACAAGTCGTGGACCAGGGTAGGCGCGCAACTTCGTTAAAGAAGCTTCACCAAGCTTTACTGCAGCAACCCATCGCAACCCCAGGCTGGCTGTCTACCCAAACGGGTCTTTCACCCGCTACCGTCTCACAGGGCATGAAGCAGCTGGAGGCTCTCGGTATTGTCAAAGAGCTGACAGGCAAACAAAGGGGAAGGATCTACGCCTATGCTGCGTATATAGAGATACTGGATAAGGGCAATGACCTACCGTAATTCACTGAGCGGAATCTGGTTTGTGGCCATGCTGGCAAGCGAAGTGAGTGTCATCCACTCGCCGGCGGATTTCGATAGGATAAAACCCGGTACGATTCCGGCGCCGCGCGATCCTCATAACGAGCGCGGATCGCTTCCTTCAGTTCCCGGCGTTGCAGGTAGTACACATCATCGTCGCGGGTGAAGATCCCTGCCTGCTTGAGGCGAGACCCGAGTTCCAGGGCAAATTCCGGCGTGATTTCACCGCCGACAATCGCCTCACCCAGGCCGAAGCCCGAGTTGACGATCATCTCATCTCGGTTGCCGCTGACCGGGTTGACGGGCTCCCTGTATCGCATCTCGTATGAGGATTTTGTTCTCCGCATAAGAGACAGGTTCCCCAGAGGCCTCCCGGGCCGCCGAAACTTGCAATATGCGATCAACGTCGGCACCGCCGAGAGTAGATGCCTGGAACTGGAGGTTCGACTGGCACTGACCGATAACCTTTTCCTCACCTTCGGTGGCGATAAGAGCTTTGAGGTCAACCTCGGTAGCGTCCCTGAGGGGCTCGGAGATGTTCGTGGTATAACGCCCGGCGATCGAATGAGCAATGCCCCCGAGTCCAGTTACTACGCGTCGCTTGCCTATGATTTCGAACTTTTCGGCATGAATGCCACGGCGCGGGCGGATACCTATAATGCTACTGCAGCGCGGTTGCATCTGGGAGGAAGCGGCACTGCATCCCTGGGTGCTGACGGCGGCAGACTATCTCCTGGGTCGGGGATGCCTTATGTATCAGTCCGACACCATCGTCAAGAAAACCGGTCAGGAGACACATCCCGGACTACTTTCAGACTACGCCGCATCCAGAATCGCCGAACCCTTTCCGGATTTCTGCATACTCAGCGTGGCCGTCTGGGCCATCGACGATTTCAAGGCAGAAAACGGTCCCACCGTTATCATGCCTGGCAGTTTCAGGGAACGCAGGCAGGTGCCCGCGGGGACCACACAGGAAGGAACCACCAGCATCGAGATGTCACAAGGGTCCATCGCCATGTGGCACGGCGCAACCTGGCATGGTTCCACGCCACGTACCGCACCGGGTACTCGTACCTCCCTGCATAATGCCTACTGCAGGAATTTCGTAAGCCCCATCGAAGGCTACCGGGACATCGATCCGGAGGTTATCCAACGTAATCCACCTGCGCTGTCCACCCTCTGCGGACTTGATGATCCCTTCGGCAAGAGCGGAGACGACGGTGCCGATTTCGAACGGTTGAAATACTGTGCCCAGGCCGGTTACGGTCAATCCACACCTTTACCCGCCTGGAACGAGAATCGATAGGGGGCTTGCTAGTGCTGTAGAAAATGACCTGTCGCTACCCAATCTTACTTGCAAATTTCTCAGAATAGGGCGTTAATGGTTCCTATACTCCCCCTCTGAATTGACAGGAGAAAGCGATGAAATATGTCCAATTGGGAACGACCGATTTACAGGTTTCGGCCCTTGCCTTAGGCTGTTTAAGCCTGACTCCCGAGAAGGAAGAAGCGAGCAAGGCCGCCGTTTTGCGTGCCTATGAGTTAGGCATCAACTTCTTCGACACTGCCAATGTCTATGGCCGTGGCAAGTCGGAGGAGGTTTTGGGACGGGCACTAAAAGAGGGAAATATAGCGCGGGGGGATGTGGTGATCGCCTCGAAGTGCGGCGTCGTCTTCCAGGGCATGAACAAGGATTATACCTATAAGGCCTATGACCTATCCCCCGCTTACATCACTGCCAGCTGCGAAGCCTCGCTCAAGCGGCTCGGCGTCGACTACATCGACCTCTACCAGCTGCACCGCATCGACTATCTGACCCATCCAGAGGAGATCGCCCGCGCCCTGGAAGACCTTAAAACCTCAGGCAAGATTCGCCACGCCGGCGTCAGCAATTACACCGCGGATGAAATCCGCGCCCTTTCTGCTTACATAAATCTCGAGAGCCTCCAGACTCAGTTCAGTCTGCTTCATCTGGAGCCGCTGGAGACCGGTCTGACCTCAGTCTGTCTGGAGAAGAAGATGAACGTTTTGTGCTGGAGTCCGCTGCACCAGGCGGTGCTTACCGGAGCCAGGCCTCTTCCCCATAACGACTGGCAGAAACAGCGTGAGGCCGGAATCGTGGTCCAGCTCAGAGCCTTTGCCGAGAGCTACGGCGTGACTTTGGGAGTACTTTCCCTGGCTTGGCTGATGCACCTGCCCGGTGGCGTTATCCCCCTTGTCGGAAGCGCCAACGTCGATCATATCGCCGAAGCTGCCGCTGCCGTGGAGGTTGCCTTTGAGCGCGACGACTGGTACGAGCTCATGGTCATCGCCCGCGGCCGTCCGATGCCGTGGGGACAACGGCCTTACATCTTCGTCAACGAACGCTAAAGAGTGATGGTTTGAGGGTCTAACAAGCAGTGCTGGTGAAAGGCGGACACAAATCGAAGAACGCAGACTGGCCCTTTGTTATAATGACAGGCCGCTTTGCCAACCTCCCCAGAGGGAAATTTGGTCAGTCCGAGAGTCCTGAAGATTGCCCTGCCGATCGCCTTTATTCTGGCGGCCATCGTGGTGTCCGTGGTCATGTTCCAGACCCGGCCACAGGCCATGGTGCAGCCGGTGGAACAACCGTCGCTGCTGGTCACGGTTACGACGGCCCGCCGGCAGCCGGTCACGTTCGTCGTGCACTCGCAGGGCACGGTGACGCCGCCAGCCAGCCTGCCGATCTGTTCGATCCACTGGCCAACCTGCGCCTTGAACAGGATGGGGCCGCAGATCATTGACGGATTCATGGTGATCGCATCCCAGCTACCGCCGCTTGCATCCGCCGCCTCGTTGATGAAGTGTTCCGTATTCACCTTGCTGCGGGCATAAGCGTTCCTGGGGCTGTTCCATTTTTCCGGATCGACGCCGTCATTGGCCCAATCGGTCTCCGTCCACTCGTAACCTTTCGGCATGGCGCGCCCTCCGGATACCGCCGCCATCGAACTCGTGTAGACCAGACGCCTGACGCTGCCGCTGGCGTTGACAGCGTCGATGACGTTCTGGGTACCGACTATACCGCCTTCGTATACATCCTGCCTCACTATTGTCCCAAGAAAGTAGCCTAGTTGTCCCGTAAAGCGTTGATTGTCAATACGAAAGACGGCTTTCCGGCTGTCACCGACTTGAACGTCGGCGACCTCCCGGGGGACGCTTGCGGCCCCGTTTCGGAGGTCGGCGATGTACGCCGGCGAACATCCTGCTGAAACCTGGATACGTTTGACCCTTGAGTCCGAGGGAAGGATGCTGTTCCATCATCGGGGATTCAATGGCAACCTCGACGCTCTGTCCGAACTGATCACTACCGAGTGGGCCATGCCTGGCGCGGGTGATGCCGGCGCCCACATCAGTAAGATGATCGATTCCGGTTGGGCAACTTTCGTATTGTCACACTGGCATCGCGATGCCGGGCTGTATTCCCTCGAAGAAGCCGTACGGCGTATAGCCGGTGTCCCCGCCGAGGTGCTGGGTCTGAGTGATCGTGGCACCCTTGAAGTCGGCAAGCGCGCGGATATCAACATCATCGATATCAACAAGGTTGATAGGTCTTCCAGCACCACAATTCTTCACTGTTACGAGGTAACGGCATCATGTCCAACGTAATCGTCTTCATGTCTGATGAACACAATCCCCGCTACTCGTCACCCTACGGCCATGACTTTGTGCAGACCCCCAATATGCAGCGACTCGCCGAGCGCGGATCCCTGTTTGCGAATAGCTATTGCCCATCGCCGTTATGCGTTCCGAGCCGTTCCGCTTTTCTGAGCGGAAAACGGGTGCACGCCGTGCAGGCTTACGGTAACACCCGCCAAGGTATCCCGCCGGAAAAAAACGGTCTCGGCGCGGTGCTCGCCGGACAGGGCGTGCACACGGTTTTCGTTGGCAAGGTGCATGCCTATCGTCCGGTCGGGGAACTGGGTTTTACCGAAACCATCCTCCCTCATGACGGCGCTTTTTTCTTCGACGGAGCGCAGCAACGTCACCCGCTTGCCATACGACCGGGGTCCGTGAATCGTTTCGAATGGTACGGACCGCATGAAAAGCCCTGGGGACACGATGTGAAGTACATGGATGCGGCCGTCGACTGGCTGCATAGCAAAGGATCAACAATGGATCAGCCCTGGGTGATGTTCGTGAACCTGCTCAAGCCGCATTTCCCGCATTTCTGTTCTCAGCGCCTGTGGGACAGTTATGAAGACCAGGGCGATCTGCCCGCACATGGCGTTGAGGCTGCGACCGCACAACATCCTTATGCCGTCGACCTGCGGACACACTTCGAACTGGATGATGGAATGCCCGAAGAACACGTGCGCGGTCAGCGCCGGGGTTATTATGCCTGCGTCAGCTTTATCGAAGAGCAACTCGGCCGGTTAATGTCAGCGCTCGAGACCACACGACTGGCTGACACGACGAATCTGATTTATACCTCGGATCACGGCGAAATGCTGGGTAAATTCGGGTTGTGGTGGAAGTGCAATCTACTGGAGGATGCCGCGCGCATCCCCTGCATCGCCGCGGGCCCGGATTTCAGTGCCCGCACCGTCACAACGCCCGTTGACCTGCACGACGTACAGGCCAGCCTGTTCTCGCTGACCGGCGCGACGCGTCCCGAGACCTGGCACGGTGCAAGCCTGGAAGGCCTGCCGGTTAACGACCAGGAGCGAGTGGTGTTTTCGGAATATCATGGTCACGGCACCCGCGCCGGTTCCTTCATGGTGCGTAAGGGTGACTGGAAGCTGATTCACAACGTGGAGGCGCCCCATCAACTGTTCGATCTCGGCACCGACCCGGAGGAACTCGAGAATCAATTCGAGGCCAATCCGATCCGGGCGAGGGACCTCTCCCAGGCACTCAACGACATCTGCGACCCGCAAGCGGTACACGAGGGAGCGGTCGCCTTCTGGCAGATGCAGGTCGACCTGCAAAAATAGAGAGCGGATCAGTCCAGCCAGGGAAATCGATAAGCGAAGGCATCTTCCTTTGTGGCATGATCCCGCTGGCCGCGACCCGTGACGGGGAGCCTGCTGCCATCGAGTTCCGGGTCCACGTAGCTCGCAAACCAGTCATCCAGTTCCCGGCGCAGGGACCGGACCCGGTCTGCTTGCCCCGGCCTGCCGAATAGATTGACCCGTTCCTCAGGATCCTCGGCAACGTTGTAGAGTTCATGTGGACCCGAAGGGTAGCGCCAGACGAGTTTCCATTCCTGTGAGCGAATCATGCGTACGGGTCCCTGGAACAGTGGATCTTTCGCCATTTCAGCCTGGGCCGCTTCCATGGGTGAAGGCGGAATTCGGTCGCTTAACACGCGTCGTATTATCGTCGGTACCATGCAATTGGCGTACTGGTACGCCCGGTCTGGGGAGCGCATTTCCGCTTCCGGGCGTTCACCTCGACCAAACGCAGCGTCATGTGGCCCGCAGTAGAAGCCCGTCTCCAGGGGACCACATAGTTCATCGGCCATCCATTGACCAATGGTCCTTACTTTCGGGTCAACTCGAATCAGAATCGAGAAACTTGCAGCCTATTTCGCCGACTGCTCACTCGTGCTCTGTTACGAGGCTTCTTACATTGGTCATTGTCTGCAGCGCGATCTCTTAGTCATCGGCAGTGCCCTGCAGCATCACGTACTCCCGGTAATGCCCGTCCTGCTTCTCCATCAGTTCGGCATGGCTGCCCTGTTCGACGATCTACCCGTCCTGCAGGAAGTAAATCCGGTCGGCGTTAGAGATGGTAGACAGACGATGCGCAATGACGATCACCAGTTTGTCGTGGGCGGCCGCGTGCAGGGCATCAACCAGATAGGCTTCGGTTTCCGGATCGAGCGCCGAAGTGGGTTCGTCCAGGATCATGATCCGCGCATCCTTCACCAGGCCCCGGGCAATGGCGATACGCTGCTTCTGGCCCACCGACAGTTTGCTGGTCACGGTGCCAAGGTGTGTGTCGTAACCGTGTGCGTAACCGTGTGGCAGTTCCATGATGAAGTCGTGGGCGCCGGCCAACCTGGCGGCATGCTCGATCTCATCCTGCGTCACGTCCGGTGCGCCGCCGTAGCGGATATTGTCTGATACCGAATCGGAAAATAACTGGCTTTCCTGAAATACATACGACACTTGGCGGCGCAGGCTGTCCAGCGAGATCTCGCGGATATCATAACCGTCGATGCGCACGCTGCCTGTCGTTGGCAGATAATATCCCGGGATCAGATGCGCAAGCGACGTCTTGCCGGCGCCGGTCGGCCCGACGATGGCGGTGATCGTGCCCGGTGTGACGCTGAAGCTGACATTCCTGAGAATCGGCCGTCCAGCCTCATAGGCAAAACTCACATCGTCGAAGCGGATTTCCCGGGCAAAGGGCTCCATGGGCTGCGCATCCGGTGCGTCTTTGACGTCCGGTTCGATATCGAGAATGTTGAACACCCGATCGAGGCCCATGGCCATGTCCTGGGCATTCGCCCAGCCCTCCAGCAGGCCCTGTACATGCCGGCCAGAATTCCCCAACTCTACACCACTAAAGTGGGACAAGGTCGAGGATTGCTCCCATACCGGCTGCGGGGGAACTACAACTGCCAGAGGACACTCATACCGATCTCACGCGGGTGCACCAGCGTACCCTGGGGTCCGGAGGCGCCGTCAATGGAGGTCCACAGCTGGATCGCGGTCAGATTACCAGTGGTTTCTGCCATGATGATTGCCCTTTGATGTCTCGGAATAAATCCGGACTCTACACTAGCCGATTAAGTGTAGAGGTTACAATTGGGCTACCCCTCTGCTAGAGTAGCCCGACCAGCTAACGACACTGAGAGGGAAGCCATGAACACCGCTGTCAGCGCCGAAAAAGCGCACTACAACAAGATAACCATCAAAACCGCTCGCGAAATCTCCGCCGCACGTGCGGTAACTGCCAAGCAGCGAAATCAGAAGGCGTTGCACATGGAGGACCGTTCCGGGGTGGGATGGGGTGTTGCGCTTGAATACGAGCGCATGGGTAGCCGCCCGGTTTCGGAAGGCCTGCAGGCAAGGGCTGACGAGTTTGGCTTTGAACTGGAACATCTTGGCATCACGCTTGGCACGGTCATCCACAACATCAACCTGAAAGGCGAGCTGACGTCAGATCTGATCCAGTTCGTGCGCGACGCACTCAACGAGCGCAAGGTGATCTTCTTCCGCGACCAGCACCTCACCGAAGACGAGCAGGTGGCATTTGGCCGCTGCTTCGGCGAGCTTGACGCGTTCCCCTTCGCCCCGGCTGGCGAGAACCCTTACATTGTTGAGATCAGAGCCCCCAAAAACAGTCCGGGAGGGGCTAACACCTGGCACACCGATGTAACCTGGATGGAAACGCCCTCTTTGGGATCCATCCTCCAAATTATCGTGGTACCACCCGTTGGCGGCGAAACGCTGTTTTCAGACAGCCACGCTGCCTACCTGGGCCTGCCTTCCGATCTCAGGCAGCGCATCAAGTTCCTGCACGGCATCAACGACTACCGCGCCTTTCTTGCCGGCCTGCAAGAAGAACTGGTTGCGACCATCAAGGAGGAAATCCCCTTTGGGGTGAGTCATCCGCTCGTGCGAACCCACCCGGAAACGGGCAAGACCGCACTTTACATTACCGGCGGATTCCTGCGTCACGATTCACTGAATGACGTCAGAAACGGTGAGCAGCTCGAGCGTGAAGAAAGTGAAAAGCTGGTCAAAGTGCTGTTACAGCAGCACAACCGTCCTGAATACATGTGCCGCTTTCCCTGGCAGGAAGGCTCGATTGCATTCTGGGACAACCGCGCCGTGCAACACTATGCGGCCAGCAACTATTACCCGCATGAGAGACTGGGGCATCGCGTCACCGTGGCAGGCGATAAGCCCTTTTACGACCCCGAGGCAGACGCCGCATACGGAGCTGGTTAATCGTCAGATGTTCCGACCAGTACCCTCCGGTTTCGATGCGGGTGATTTGGAGCTGGGCCGGGCCTATCTCGACTTCGGACGCCTCGACACGCTCCATTCGGCCGGTGCCTTCTTCGTGATCCGCGCCAAGTCCAACACGAAATTCCGCCGCCGGTACTCCCGCGAGGTCGACAAGTCGACGGGCGTGCTGTGCGACCAGACCGTCGTCCTGACCGGCGCCACGTCGAAGGACGACTACCCGCAGCCGCTGCGCCGGGTCAAGTACCGGGACGCCGCAACCGGCAAGACGTTCGATTTCCTCACCAACAACTTCGCGATTCCGGCCGCGACCGTCGACGCCGGCCTCTACACAATTTTGCAGGCCCTGAGCGTCACCCTGTTCGAGAAAACCCCGCTTTCTTCAGTGCTCTCGAACGAGGACGATTCGGCAACCGACACGGATGATCCTAACCAGTTGAATCTGTTCGACTATTTATTGGGACACTAGTGAACTTAAGGGAAAGAGGTTGGATAGAGTTAGCTCGCTCGCAAGCCGGAAGGCTATTTCACGCTCGCCCAGGATTTCAACGGATTGCACCCACGAGAAAAATCCGCGAAACCGTATGCTGGATGCAACGAGATCGAGGGTAAACTTCACATCCCGGGTAGTGATCGGCATACCGTCGTGCCCCCGCGCCTCTGGATGCAAGCGAATAAAGAGGGTGCGTTTGTCGTCGGAAACGCTCAGTCCATCTGCCAGCCGGCCATAGAAGCTGCTCATCTCTTCGTCGCGGGACGACACCAGGGAGTCGTAAAGCAAGCCCACGCCCGGTGCTGTCACTAAACTGTCTGTGATCAGGAATAGGGTATTGAAATCCCTCTGCGTCGATAGGACCAACACGCCACCCTTGGGCGCATCGGGGTTAATGTAATCAAAGTGCGTAAAATCTGCGGGGTATTTCAGTTCGTGGAAGAACGAGATGCCGTGTTCGTACCTAGGAGGCTGTCCGAGAACAGACTGACCTACTGCGGACAAGCCTGATTGGCCATATTTTCCGCTTATTTTCGTTTAATATGTACAATATTTGCCTCAAATAACCAAAAAATATGACTCAATCAGTCTCGCCCTCGCTACGGTCGCAGTTCTCGGACAGCCTCCCAGGTTCTTCGGCAGCAGAAGATACTGTAACGAAAAGCGCCGCAGCGAGGCTCAGAAAAGCGACGCGTTGCAGTAGCCGGGCGCTGGCTGCCATACGACTTAAGCTACGGGTGAGTTTATCCGGCCGATGGCGTTCGCAGCGGAATTGCCCGAGCCGCCAGTCGTCCAGTGCAAGAGGATTGGACAAGCCTGCCTGCCGTCATTGAAAGCGGACGACCTGCAGGTTCGAAGCAACGGCATTGGCTGTGCAGGAGGTACTGCCACATGACACATTGACTGGGCCGGGCATCTGTGGTCTACTGACGACGAGCTGAATCAGAGGGAGGATGTCCCATGGGTGAACTCGCACTGACCGAGGAGATCAAGACTCTCGGCCTCGAAAAACATGCAGAGGAACTGGAGCGAGACGGCTTGACCATCGTGCCCCCGGAGGTCAACGGCTTCGGTGTGGACCGGATCGATGAAATCGTGGAACTGATCCTGGCTCGCGCCAGGGAGATGACCGGCTGCACCTTTACGCTGGACGGCGGACCCCAACAGGAACTGGAGTTCCCGAAGCGGGAACTGACCCCCAGGCAACTGGAGCGCATTAAAGCCCGGGGCCTCGACGCCGACGAGTTGAACCGGCCGACGCAGTTTCTGATTCAGAAACTGACGCAGCAGCATCGGCTGTTTCGCGATCTGGCGCTCAACCCGGCCTCGCTGGCGCTGCAGAACTTCATGATGGCCGGTAAGACCCGGCTGTCCAGCGTCAACTGTTTCGTGAAATGGAAGGGAGACTTCGGCTACGGTCCCAGGCTGGGCCTGCATGCGGACCAGGGTGAGATACCGACCCCGTGGGGGGCGGTCGCCCACACCGCCAACAGCACGTGGTGCCTCACCGACTACACTCGCGAAGGCGGGGCCCTGGCCTGGGTTCCTGGCTCGCACAGGGAGGGCAAGCCCCGACCGCCCCCGGAGCGGGTCAAGGATGCCATCCCTGCCGAGGCGCCGAAGGGCTCGGTCATCGTGTGGCACGGGGCGACCTGGCACGGCGCGTTTCCGCGCAAGGAGGAGGGGCTGCGCCTCGGTCTCGCGGTCTACCACCGGCATGCAGCCACCCTGCCCCAGGAGGATGTGCCCGGCCAGACCACGGAAGAAATGGTGCAGGACTGCGAAAACCCGGAGGTGTATCGCGTGATCGCCGGGCTGACGGACCGGATTCCGTACCGCGAGAAGCAGTCCCAACCAATTCCGAAAGTGAAGGGAGCGCCGGTCGCTGCGGGGTGACCATTCACACCGCTGTGGCTGGCAGCGCTGGTACCCAGGCCGCGTGTAAATCTCACGCGCTTTCACGGAGTGTTCTCTCCGAACAGTAAACTGCGTGAGTATGTTGTTCCGCAGAAACCAGTAGAAGTACAAGAAAACCCGAAACCGAAGGTCTACTCAATGACCTGGGCACAGCGGCTCAAGCGCGTTTTCGAGATCGAAATCGAGAAGTGTGACAAGTGTGTCGGCCCAGTCAGGATCATCGCCTCGATAGAGGATCCTGATGTCATGCAGAAGATACTGAAGCACTTAGGGTTGGATCAGCCGGACCGGGCGTCCCCGACGATCCGCAAAACCGTTCACCGCCATCAGATTTGACGGACCAATCAACGACACTATTCTGAATTCAAGAGCATCGAATACGCACCGGTGACCGTCGCGTTCGGCCGGAGTCTGAATTCGATGGCTGAATCGCCACATTTCTCATCGATCAACGCACGTTTAGATCAGTCGAAGGGGGGCGGCAGGTAACCGGCTGGAATCAGAATACTTTTCTGAAGGAAGGAAAAGGGTGGTTATTCGTCCTTGTATCTACTTCAGAAACCAGTCAGAGAATACTGTTGCCGTATGTCAGTGGATATTGCCGCGTCGCACAATCCCCCCAGTGCTGCGAGCTCGATTTCACTGGAAGCGTGTGGTTGAGGACGGGCTTCGGCACGCAAATTGCGCTTGAAACGCCCAAGATTCGGGAGTATAGTCTCTCATACCGCAGTTTGATATCGCCGCTGGGAGAGTCAGCTTGCGAACAGTCGTACATGCCTGGCGCATGCTTTTTAGTCCGCTACCCCCCGGCACAAGCTACGGCGTAAACGGGGGCCCCGTGTTTACGTTGTCCTCCGTCCATATCAACGGATAAAGGGAGAAACCTATGTCCATTAAACTACTGAATCGTGTTGCCGGGGCACTGGCCGCGGCACTCATAGCATTACCTGTCATTGCGGCAGATGAAACTACCAATGAAGACGAACCCCAGATAGAAGAGATCATCGTCACCGCGACGTATCGCGATACGCGATTGATGGATACCCCGCTCGCCATTTCCGCGGTGACCTCGGAAGACATGGTGTCGAAGGGTATCGAGGACATACAAACCCTGTATCAGGCCATTCCCGGGTTGTCCTATCGCGGCGGCCTTGCCACCGTGCAGCTGTCGATACGCGGCATAACGCCGTCGACTACCCCCGGCAGCGTCGGGTCTGTGGGCGTGTACCTGGACAACCTGCCCATCACCGACAGCACCTCATTTGGAGGTAATACCCTCGGCTCCGTGTTTGACCTGGATCGCGTCGAGGTCCTGAAAGGACCCCAGGGCACGCTCTACGGCGAGGGCAGTATGGGCGGCAACATCCGCTATATCACCAAAAAGCCCGATACCAGCGGTCTCGACTACCACGTGCGGAGCAGCTTCGAGAACATTTCGAAAACCGATGATCTGAGCTATCGGATCGACGCCATGGTCAACATTCCGCTGGCTGATCAGCTGGCGCTGCGCCTGGTCGGGTATCGACGTGACCGCGCCGGGGTCCTCGACGCGCCGGCGCCCCGCAACGAGAAGGACGTCGATTGGTTCGAGGAAAACGGCTTGCGGGCGGCGTTAAAATGGGATGCCTCGGAGACCTTCGAGGTCACCGCAATGGTCAACGTGGTCGATAGCGAACGCGGGGGTCCCGGGACTGCATTTCACTGCTACACCGAACCGACCAACGCTTTTGATCCCGCCGGCGGTCAGGTACATCTCTACCACGCGGGGACCGGGGGGGGCGTCAACAATGCCGCCCCCGACAGTCCCTGTCCGCCCGGACAGACGGATCTGTTCGATCACGGCGACCCGTACGTCACGCATATCGCCCACCCAGACCTATTGAACGGCGGATACGATGATCAGACCAGCTATAATCTCAACATCGACTGGGAATTGCCTTTTGCCGATCTGCTTTCCTCCACGTCTTATTTCGATCGCGAATCCACTAGAGCAGGGGAAGGAAGACCATCGGCGGGAATTGTAAACTTTGCAAACGGGCTGTTTGGGCCGGGCGTGGCGCAGAGCAGTGGCGGTGGCGGCTTCGCGCTCTTGAGCGAACGGGTCGTTCAGGAATTGCGTTTGATTTCCAATACCGATGGCCCGCTGCAGTGGACGCTCGGGGCTTACTACAAGGATGATGAATCGCAACAGGGGCTTAACGCCCCTTGCTACAAAGGCGGCGGCTCCCCGGTCTACGCCGCCCTCGACATCTGCGGGGGGTTTATATTAGGCTTTTCTCCCGACGTCTCCGTCGAGGATCAGGCCCGGCACGTAGCGACGTTTGGCGGGATATTTGGTTTTGGACTTCCTATTAATTTTCTAGGCTTTAGGGAGAAAGCCATTTACGGCGAAGTCAGCTACCGTCTGAGTGATCAGTGGGAGATCGAGCTCGGGCTGCGCGTCGCGGAGGTGGAACACCAATTGACCACTGGGCAACGCGGCGTCAACTCGAAAGCGGATCCGACCTTCGACCTCATCAAGTCGTCCGACATCAAAGCTCCCAAGGCCACGCTGACCTGGCGACCGAACGAGGGCTGGATGATCTTCGCCACGTATTCTGAGGGTTTTCGTCCCGGTATCATCAATACGAGGATCATCGAAAAACATGGACTACTGCAAGGGGTAATCGACGATGGAGTCCTGTCTGAGGAGGCTCTCACATTGGCGCAAAATCAAATCGATCGCACTATCCCCTTCCGGACCGCGGAGGGTGACTTTGTTGAAAACACTGAACTCGGCATCAAGGCATCGGTACTGGGCGGTCGCCTGAGCTTCACGGGCTCCTATTACCACATCGAGTTTGAGGATTATGTTCTCCGCATATTAGACCGAAACTTCCCCAGGACAGGAGGCCTCCCCGGCCGCCCACGAATGCAATATGGGATCAACGTCGGCGACGCAAAGAGCAGAGGCCTGGAAGTGGAGGTTCGATGGGCACTGACCGATAGCCTTCTCCTCAGCTTCGGCGGCGATAAGAGCTTTGAGGCCAACCTCACTAACGTCCCTGAGGGGGCCGGAGTATGTCCCACCTATGATGAATGTCGTGCCGTTGAAGTTCGTGGTATAACGCCCGGCGCTCGAATGAGCAATGCCCCCGAGGACAGTTACTACGCGTCGCTTGCCTATGATTTCGAACTTTTCGGCATGAATGCCACGGCGCGGGCGGATACCTATTATGTCCCCACTTCAATGGACAACACGGCACGAGCTGTTAGATACAGCAAGCCCACCTACCGGACCACCGACGTCAAACTCATGGTGAACCTGGACAACTGGATGTTGTCGGCCTTCGTGCGCAACGTCACCGATGAGAAGATCGTCTACGAGTTCCGCGAGGGTGGCTATCAACTTGGGCGTCCCCGGTCCCTTGGCGTGCAGGTCCACTATCGTATGTAATCACCCCCTGGAACAAGGATGTTCCATCGGAAAAGGGGTCAGGTTCAATTTCCAGAGGCACTGAACCTGACCCCTTTTCTTGACCCCTTTTCTATTGGCTGATCTCGATCCGCGCCGCTTTTGTGTCATCTTAATCGGGGGACAGTGTACTTAATTCTCTTGTGATGGACGAATGTGCAGAAATATCTTGAACATTGAATTTGAGCTGAATTAAGTACACTGTCCCCCTATTGGCTGATCCCGATCCGCGCCGCTTTTGTGTCATCGTACCACCAGCCGTCGGGAAACGCAGATCCATAGACCGCAAGATCTTCCCGTTCCGGTTGACCGAATTTGTTCCAGTAAACAATGCGGAAGGGTGCAATCGCATCCAGGGGAATCTGGTAGAACCCCCAGAGTAATACCCTATCCAGGGCACGGCACGCGATCGCCATTTCCTCCAGCGTCGTCACCTTGATCGCCTCGGCGATCAACGCGTCGACCACGGGATTCGCGATCCCGGCTATGTTGCCACTGCGACCCAGGAGCCGGGACGCCGATTGAGAATGAAAAAAGTGGGGCAAGGCTACTTTCGTGATTCGGCGTAAGCCGGGTTAATTTGATGTGATCAAGCAGGTTTAAGGTGCCGAGGTAAGGCAGAAGGGTACGCTGATGGGCCAGGTTCGCCAACAGGAATTCAATCTCGAACGGCTCACCGGCGCTGTTGACCAGCACGCCATTCGCAATATGCCACCCGGCCTGTGCCAGCAAGGGAGGCGCGATTGCGGCCGCTGCCGGTGGAGCGCGGCAACTCGAAGGCCTCGGTAAACAGCCTTTGGGCAGTTGATCGCGAAACGGCGCCAGCAATCACCCTCGCCGGGTAATCCGCGCGCCTCGAAGGGTTGGCTCCCCCGTAGCTGAGTGCCCGTTCGAGCTGGCCAAAGTGAAGCCGCGGTTCTCCCACAAAGTCCACGGCGAGCGTCAACGCTTTCCGAACCCGCGGGTCCTTGAACTTGTCCCGATCGGTTATTGAGAGCGATGACCCGATTGACACCGACTACTCCGCGGCTGTCGAGACGGTCCATCTGCCAGCCGGCCATAGAAGCTATCTCTTCGGTGCCATCACTGGGAATCGTACATCCATCTCCCGGTCTGGCGAAGTCCGTGAATATAGTTAGGGTATTGAAATCCCTCTGCGTTGATAGAACCAACACGCCCCCCTTGGGGGAGTCGGGGTTAAGGTAATCAAAGTGCGTAAAATCTGCGGGGTATTTCAGTTCGTGGAAGAACGAGATGCCGTGTTCGTACCTCGGTTCGGCGGCGGCAGAAGATACTGTAACGAGCAGCGCCGCAGCGAGGAAAACGACGCGTTGCAGTAGCCGCCCGACCACTCTGGAGTGGTCGGGTGCCATACGACTTAAGTTAGGGGGATGAATTCCTGTCGCCCGGATTTCGCGGCGAAGGAGGTCAGCAATTTCATGTCTGCGGGGGTGCTTGCTGCAACTCAATGAGGACGTTGTCCGGCCCGCGCACAAAGGCTATGTATGGAAACGCCTTTGGATTTCCACAATCTCGGTCGGCCTTTAAATCCTCTACAGCGAACATCATCGGGGCCAAAGTGCTCCAGGCCGCGCACGGGATCACTGGGAATCGTAGCTCCCTCCCTCTGGCTGCGAATGTATATCCCTGTTCCGTTCAGCTCCAGCTGCAACGCGTAGGACCCCTCACTCACCTCCCGGTCAGGGCGCCGTCGGGTTGCCCCAAAAAACTTCTCATAAAACTCGGCTGTTTTCATCGGGTCAGGACTATACAGATGAACGTGATGAAACTCGAAGCTAGGCATTTAAGCACCTCCATGAAATTGATTTAGTTCATACCGGGCACACAGTATACAGTGCTAGAATAGCCGTCCAGCTACCGACCGAGAGGAAGCCATGAACACCGCTGCCAGCGCCGAAAAAGCGCACTACAACGAGATAGCCATCAAAACCGCTCGTGAAGTCTCCGCTGCCCGTGCGGCCAGGGCCAAGCAGCGAAATCAGAAGGCGTTGCGCACGGAGGACCGTTCCGGGGTGGGATGGGGTGTTGCGCTTGAATACGAGCGCATGGGTAGCCGCCCGGTTTCGGAAGGCCTGCAGGCAAGGGCTGACGAGTTTGGCTTTGAACTGGAACATCTTGGCATCACGCTTGGCACGGTCATCCACAACATCAACCTGAAAGGCGAGCTGACATCAGATCTGATCCAGTTCGTGCGCGACACGCTCAACGAACGTAAGGTGATCTTCTTCCGCGACCAGCACCTCACCGAAGACGAGCAGGTGGCATTTGGCCGCTGCTTCGGCGAGCTTGACGCGTTCCCTTTCGTCCAGGCTGGCGAGAACCCTTACATTCATGAGGTCAGAGCCCCCAAAAACCGTCCGTTAGCGGTTAAAGACCTCGACCGGACCGCCTGGCACACCGATGTGACCTGGATGGAAAAGCCCTCTTTAGGATCCATCCTCCAACTTATCGTGGTACCACCCATTGGCGGTGAAACGCTGTTTTCAGACAGCCACGCTACCTATCTGGGTTTGCCTGCCGATCTCAGGCAGCGCATCAAGTTCCTGCACGGCATCAACGACTACGGCATCTTTGTTCGCGGCCTCCCCGAGGATCTGCTTGCGAGGATCAAGGAGGAAATCCCCTTTGGGGTGAGTCATCCGCTCGCGCGAACCCACCCGGAAACGGGCAAGACCGCACTTTACATTACAAGCGCATTCCTGCGTCACGATTCACTGTATGACGTCAGAACCGGTGAGCAGCTCGAGCGTGAAGAAGCTGAAGAGCTGGTCAAAGTGCTGTTAAGGCAGCACAACCGTCCTGAATACATCTGCCGCTTTCCTTGGCAGGAAGGCTCGATTGCATTCTGGGACAACCGCGCCGTGCAACACTATCCGGCCAGCAACTATTACCCGCATGAGAGACTGGGGCATCGCGTCACCGTGGCAGGCGATAAGCCCTATTACGACCCCGAGGCAGACGCCGCATACGAAGCTGAACAAGGGTCAGAGTAAAATCACGAAGCATAGTCGTTAGCATTCCTAACAGTTTTTCCTAGTGATTTTACTCTGACCCCAAGCGCGCGGCTTTCTCCGGGTCATACCACCAGCCTTCCGGACCCGCGGGTTGATACTTGGGCTCATAATCAGGCCGGCCAAACTTGTCCCAGTGCACCGTGGCGGGCCGATCGATCGAGTACAGCGGAATCTGGTAGTACTGCCACAGCAGGACCCGGTCGAGCGCGCGGCAGGTGGCAATCATCTGCGAGAGGGTCCTCGCGGCGACGGCCTCGTCAACCAGAAAATCCACCACCGGATCGCTGATGCCGGACCTGTTGCCGGAACCCGGCACCAGCCCCCCGTCGGATTTTCGCTCAATTCGCGGCGAAGGCTACCGCACCTTGAAACAAGGCGCTCGAGTCGAATTCGATATTACTGAGACCGACAAGGGCTTCCAGGCGGACGATGTTGCAGAGGTTTGACGCATTCAAGTTTAGAAGCACGAAAAAGGCCCACGATCGTGGGCCTTTTTTATGGCGGAGATCACTGCTAGTCCCGAACGTTGAGGACAACCTTGCCGATTGTTTTGTCTGCCTCTACCAGCGCGTACGCCTCTTCAATTTCGGTAATCGGGAACGTGCTATCAACTATCGGTCGAATTTCACCTGCTTCAATCTTTGGCCATACCCGCCTGACCAGTTGACTCATGACCTCCGCCTTCTCTGCATTGGGACGATCGTGCAGCGTCGAGCCAATAACCCTCGCACGTTTCATTATCAACTGAGCCAGGTTGATCTGCGTAGTGGCGCCACCCCTCAACCCGGTCAGTACCAGTCTGCCATTAAGGCCAAGCAACTGCAGGTTGTCGTCAAGATTCACGCCGCCAAGCGGGTCCAGTATGACGCCCGCACCAGACTTCCCGACAAAATCCGTTGCCTTCTCCAGAAATGCTTCGGTGAATCGATTGGCACCATCGTCGGCACCCAGTTCAATGCAGGTATCGATCTTTGCATCACTACCGACCGTGACAAAACACGGGCTACCGAAACTCTTGCACAGTTGAATTGCGGCCATTGCCACCGCACCCGCACCTTGATGCAAAATCACTTTCTCGCCAGCCTGCAGGCCGGCTTCCATAAACAGGTTGAGCCACGCCGTGGCAAATACCTCGGGCAACGCCGCGCCATGAACAAAGGAGTACCCCTGCGGAAGGGGCACAACGTTACCGGCCGGCGCGGTTACATACTCCGCGTAGCCGCCTCCATCCAACAGTGCACAAACACGATCCCCCACCGCGACGTTCGAAACGCTGTCGCCCAGTGCGTCAACAACACCTGCACATTCAAGCCCCAAGAACGGGCTTGCCCCCGGCGGGCGTGGATCACCGCGCCAACGCTGGAAGATATCTGTCTTGCTGATCGCTGTGGCATGGATCTTTATCAGCACCTCGCCGGGGCCCGGCACAGGCGTTTCGGTATCCTGCAGGTGAAGTGACTTGTCATCCGCAATGTGAACAGCTTTCATATTCATAAGTGCAATCCTTAGTAGTGCGGTGGCCGCTCATCTTGCGGTGCGCTGCCCTTGTCCGGTTCCAACTCACGCATCTGGGTGGCCATCAGTCGCAGTTTTCCTTCCAGTTCGAGAATCTGCCGCTGCTGGCTGGCGAGCGCATCATCCAGTTTCTGTAGCAGATCATACCGAGACGCGAGCCGCGTTTCAATATCGACCAGTCTCGGTTCGGTCATCGCACCCTCCTACCATCGGGTATAGGCGAATTGACCAGTGCGCTCTCACCTAATAGCCGATTGCGTGAGTATGTTGTGCCAACAAACACAGATCCTTAGGGACATACACCGACACCCGGTAGAGTCGTTAGAGTACTCTATAAAAACAGTGTGTGCGGGACTTGCCTGTATCTCTAGGAAACTATTTGTACTGTTGGAGAAATGGCCAGTTCGGCGGCTTTGAAACCTCTCGGGTAGGGCGTCACCCATACGTTGCCATCCGCGCTTTGTTAGCCAGGCTTTTAAGGTGGTTGCGGGACCGTAAGCACGCTGCCGTTTCTTGAAAGACGCAACGCGTCGGATGCTTCTTGATCTTCAGGTTCTCCGGTTCGGTCAATAACTCAAGATAATCGATGTAGTCTTCGAATCTCATTGAGACTTGCGTCGAAACATGAGAAATACCTGAAACTAGGGGTTTGAGCGCTTCGCGGAGACGTTCCGGCGTGCTGGCTAGTGCTTCAACTCCCGTTGCATGGACTGGATTCGATTTCCCTGTCCTGGTCGGCCAAACAGATTGACGCGTTCGATCATGACTGTTGGCATTATGTGTCCTCCTTCTGTTTGCTTTCATCATCAATTGTGACGATGCCCATATCGCCGTCGATTGTGATGCGCTGGCCGCTCCTGAGGCGCTGGGTTATATCGCCGAGCCCCAGCACCGCAGGGATGCCGTATTCCCGGGCGACGATGGCGCCATGGGCGGTAATGCTGCCTATGTCGGTAACGAGCCCCGTGGTATGGGCAAAAAGCTGCGTCCAGGCTGGCGTGGTCATCGGACACACGAGAATCGTGCCGGGTTTCATCTTATCGAAATCCGCCGGCGAGTGGATGACGCTCACTTCGCCCGTGATCTTGCCCGGGCTGACCGGAATGCCTTCCAGGGTGTCGCTGCCCTCGGCATTGGACAGCACGGCGGGAACGGTTCTGAGATTGAGTTTAACTTCTTTCGGAATCGCCACCGGCGCAGCCAGGCGCTTGCGCGCTTCCCGCAGTTCACGCCGTTTGGCTACCCTGGTTGTCAGTTCCGGCGCCGCGCGATCCTCATAACGGGCGCGGATCGCTGCTTCCAGTTCCCGGCGTTGCAGGTAGTACACATCATCGTCGCGGGTGAAGATCCCTGCCTGCCTGAGGCGACGCCCGAGTTCCAGGGCAAATCGCTGCAGAACCGGCCAGGAAGCGCCGATGTAGAACAGGATGTCGTCCCGGTCGGGATAGACCCGCTTCGCCAGCTCATAAGCTGTCTCGAATTCCTCTTCGTCAGGCGTCCCGCGAAAGAGGTCCCGTACCTCCTGCAGTGCCGCCTCCCGCCGTCTGGCAAGCCGGGCCGCGTGTGTCGAGGGATCGTAATCGAGGTCCTGGACCAGGCGCTTCAGGTTCACCAGCACCGGCAGCGGATCCAGCGCCATGGACGGCTCGGAGAAATCGAGCGAGTGTATCTGGTGCCCGTACTTGTCGAGATAGGCATTCACGGCTTCGACTATATGACTCGCCGAACGATCCTGCATGACGGCAAACAGGCGGCTGGCGGGCGTGACAACAAAGCATTCGTTCAGTACCGGGTCAGTGCGGACCTCGAGGGCAATCGCCCACAGTTCCTTCTGCGCCACCACCGTCACCGTTTCGAATCCCGAGAGGCATACCGCTGGTGAAGCCGCGCCCGGGCGCGGCATCCTGCAGCAGGCGCTGTAGCATGGCATCGGTACCTCGCGCCCGCCCCAGGGCCCTGGGGATGTCGAAAAAGTACCCTGCATCTGCTATCGCCAGTTCGCCGATGCCCCACAACAACTGCTCATCCCTGGCCGCGGCGGGATCCACTTTCTTCCACGCCTCGATCACCGACAGGTACGCCGGCAACGCGGCTTCGCGAAAGTCCTCCGGCCAACTCGCAGGCGCCTCACGTCGCCTGTTCTCGTATTCACGAGAGAGCTCCTCCCTGAATTCCGGATAGACCGCATCACGCAGGTCAAGCAGGTAGGTTTTGTCATGAAAGGCCTGGCGCTGATATACATAGCCGTTGACGATCGTATAGGATCCAATCAGCCTGGCGCTGCGTTTGTCAAAAGGCAGGTTGTGGCTGCCCCGGTCCCAGCCCATACGACGAGCACCGCCGATTACCATCGCGTGTCCCATATAGAGATCCTGAAACAGCGGCGATACGGGACCCGGGATCAGCTCCCCTAATTTGCGCCGGATCAACTGTGCGCCAGGGGGCGGCTCCCAGCGCACCTCCTTGAGTGGCGCCGGTGGCAGGTTGGTAATGGGCCTTGCCTGCAGGAGGAACAACCGGGCTTCCGAGACCGCCCACTCGATGTCCTGAGGCACGCCATCGGCTTGCTGCTCGATGGCCATCGCCTGTTGCGTCAGTTCCTTCAACAAGGGCTCAGTGAGCGACGCTTGCTTTCGTTCGGTTTCAGCGACGGTCCGTGAGTTCGTCCCCTGGCCATCGGCGGAAACGATCATGTGATCCTTAGCGCCGATAGTAGTCTCCTTCAGCGCCTGCGTCTCCCGGTCGATCACGAAGGTATCCGGCGTGATCTCACCGCCGACAATCGCCTCACCCAGGCCGAAGCTCGAGTTGACGATCATCTCATCGCGGTCGCCGCTGACCGGGTTGACCGTAAACAGGATGCCCGAGACTTCCGCGGGCACCATGGTCTGCACCACCACCGCCATGGCAACCGCGTCATGCGCGATCGCATTCTCGTGCCGGTACGCGATGGCCCGTGCCGTCCACAGTGATGCCCAACAGTTGCGCACGGCCGCAATCACAGCGTCGAGGCGCACACATTGAGATAGGTGTCCTGCTGGCCGGCGAAGGACAGGTCCGGCAGGTCTTCCGCATTCGCCGAGGAGCGCACCGCTACGGGTGCGTTGGGCGCGGGACGGTCCGCCCCCGGTTGGCCGGCCCCCGGTTGGCCAGCCGCCAGTCCCACGTAGGCGTCCGCGATTTGTGCTTTCAATTCATCGGTCGGTTCGAACCGGGCAAACAGCGCCTGGATGCGTTCGGCGGCGCCATCAAACGACGCCCGCTGGTCCGCGATTTCTGGTTTTGCCAGTTCGACGATGGTCTGCTGCAGATTGTTATCGGCGACAAACTGCCGATAGGCAGCCGTCGTGACTGTAAATCCTGGCGGCACCGGAAACCCGGCCGCGGTCATCTTCGAAAGCGACAGCGCTTTCCCGCCGAGGGTTTCCAGGTCAGCGGCAGTTGCATCCTTGCCGGCAGCAAAGGGGAGCACCAGAGAGGTCATGGGGCAGCGGCTTGGTGCACGCTCAGGACGCGCGCAGCCTCGTTTTGGCCGCCTCATAGATATTCTGGGGTAGTTCGCCCTTCCCGGCGGCGGCGAGATTGTCTTCACCCATGGGACATCCTCCCTCTGATTCAGCTCGTCGTCAGTCAACCACAGATGCCCGGCCAGATCAATGTGGCGGTACCTCCTGCACAGCCAATGCCGTTGGTTCGAACCTGCAGCTCAATCCAGGGGAGGTTATCGCCCACGGCTGGATGCGTTCGTCACCCCTTTTGCGATCATGCGTTCGTATTCAGGATTACGCGCAAGGACCCGTTCCGGTAGGCACCGACGTCGTCGATGGCGACGCCGCTACTGATTCCCCATCAACTCATCGAGCAGCACGTCCTGGTCGACGACCTCGCGGCCGACGTCCTCGATGATGACGTCGACGATGCGTCCCTTGAAGACGAACGGAGACTCGTACGCATCGTCCACCGGCGTCTGGCTGTCGCGCCCGACGTCGAGGGGTTCGTTGACGAAGTTGTAATAACGGAACGGCGACAGGACGCGGTCGCCGGCCGCCTCGTCGTTCACATAGAAGCGCACGCGGCCGCCGTCGGCAATGATGCAACCGTCGTCCTCCGTCGAATCGCGCTCGATCCGGGCCGTTACGCGGTGCGAGACGCCGCGGACCCGCGGACCGGCTTTGAAAAAGTGCGGCAGCACAGCATCCTGGTGCAGCACCCATTGATCCCTGGGCTCGGGCCACCAGCCGACCCCGGCTCTGCCGGTCAGATCGTCGAGCGGCAGCACACCGTAGCGTTCCGCCTCACGCCACCACAGGTCGATGAGATCAGCCAGCTTCTCCGGGTGCCGGTCTGCGAGGTTGTCTATTTCAGCCAGGTCCACGTCCAGGTTGTAAAGCTCCCAGACGTCGGCCTCGAAGTCCGTACCGCGATGATGGAACGTCACCGCCTTCCAGCCCTTGTGCCAGATCGCCCGCTGACCGATGGTTTCGAAGTACTGGATCGTCTTCTGCGTATCGGCGCCGTTGTCGTTCAGCGTGTGCGCCATCGAGATACCGTGCAGCGGTATCTGCTCGACGCCATTGACCTGCTTCGGCAGCGGCACACCCAGAAGATCCATCAGCGTCGGCGTTACGTCCAGAGTGGCACTTTGTCAGAGTTAGCCGAGTATAGCGCGCTCGATTTCTTCGATGCCCGGTTCTTTGCCAGGACGCGTTTTTCGCATGAATTTCAACACGCGCTGATGAAGCTCCTCTTGATCCACATCGCGCAGCCGATCGCTGAAGAACGCCAGCGTTTCCTGCTGCGCAATGGTGGCTGCAAGTGTGGCGTTGATAAAGCCATTTAATGAGACGCCTTGTTCCCTGGCTAGTTGCTGTGCCTTCTGTTTTAGATCGTCTCGCATCCGAAGTGATAATGTAGCCATCGTGAATTCTCCTATGAATAGTGCGCAAGGAACTCTTGCGGTGTCATCACGCTCCAGCCGTGTTGGGCTAAATCCGGCGAGCGAAAGTCTCTCGCGTTGTAAGTGACAATCACGGCAGCCGCGTGTATCGCGGCTTCCACGAACTTATTGTCCCCTTCATCACCCAGATTCGGACGCCACGAAAAACGCAGTTGCACTTTGCGTGACAGGGTCACCAAACTCATGACCAGCTCTTCCGATTGGAGTTGACTCAGGCCAGTCAATGCTCTTACGGTGGGGCGGGCCAGGACGTCCATATACTCCAACACGATCGACTCGGTCAGGATGATGGGGAATCGTTCTTCGAAGCACGCCTCGTAACAACTCGTACGCCAAGCTGGTTTCGTGGCGACAGGCTCCGGCTACCAGCACATTAGTGTCCATCACAATCGGCGTGCTTTGATAATTCACACATTTCCAGTCAACTAGGTAATACCGTATTGTGCTACAATCGCGTCCGGATAACAATAACCGAATGGGGTCGGAGTGCATTTTTTTTATTCACTCCGACCCCACTCCGACCCCATTTTGCTCCATTGATTGAAAAATTGAGAGTTACCGGTTTGACGAAGGTGTAAATCAAATCATCGCAACCAAGAAAGGTAACTCTCATGTTGAATACTAACGATCGCATCATCAAACACAAAATCGGTCTTCTGAACCTGGCTGAAGAGCTGGGGAACGTTTCCAAGGCCTGCCAGGTCATGGGCATGTCCCGAGACACTTTCTACCGCTACGAATCCGCTGTCGAGGAAGGTGGCGTTGGAGAAGGATCGCAAGAAACCCAATCTCAAGAACCGTACAGAGCCTGCTACAGAAGCTGCTGTGCTGGTCTGGTCGAGGCTGCACGAGCTCGCATTAAGGCTGCAAAGAAACTGCGGGTGAGTAGGCCATCCTGAGTAGGTCCAAACACATCCTTGACTAGCAATGGGGAACCGGTGAACATGTGGCAGTCGGATGCTCAGCCGTCGGAAGCCTGGGTGATCAAGCGGAGGAATTCACGTGGCCCATGTGTTCTTGTCCAGCGAGTGGTTGGATGCGGTTGAAGTGTTGCAGTCGGCGTTCCCACCCCGCGAACGAGCTGCGCCCAACACCGCTGTGGCCCTCAAGGTCACCGATGGTCCCGACGGTGACACCGAGCTGACCTTCGCCGCCGGCCGGTTCCGCCGAGAGGCGGCCCCGAATCCGACTGCGACGGTGACGATCGACTACGAGGTGGCCAAGGCGCTTTTGGTCGACCGGGACCAGAGTGTATACAGGAGGGTCGCCATGAAGGCCTTCGGCGCGGGCAAGCTCAAGGTTGATGGTGACCAGAGCGCAGTGGCGGCGACCCTGTCACCTTCCCCCCAACAGGTCGAGGTCGCGGCCAAGATCAAGGAGCTGACCGCCGAGGTGCGGCGGTCAGTGTTCCTCGATGATCACGGGTCCGGGTCCATAACTCCGAGGCGCTATCTCGCCGACATCCTGGGCCCCCGAATCGACGAACTTCGGTCGTCACGGGTTGTGCCGACAAGGACGATCGGCGGTTAACGATCATGCCCATGATCCTAACAACCGGCATCAGTGTTGCGTCAGAAGTTCGGCAAGTTGATTGCCGGTCTGTCGACACTGCCTGAAGCGTATAGTCAGCGAAAAGGCATTGGTCCAGGAACTGTTTTTTACCGATATTGCCCGGACATTGTCGTGGCGCAAGGGCGAACTGATGTTCTCTGGCGAGTCATTGGAAGAAGTGGTTCGGAGGTCAGCCGTTATACTCCTTTTGACATCGTCATTGTCGACCCTACAATCAAGGAGCTGCGTATTGGTGGTGTGTTTCGTACCGGTGAAAACCGAGGCGGTATCGGGAATATACATTACCTGATCATCATTTCCGCGACGCTGATTGAACTGACGAAGACCGTTCCCGGAATAGTTACGAGCAACGACGCTACAGCTTCGACATCAACGTGGCGCGGCGGAATTTCTTCATGTCGACTCCATGCCCGGGCTTCCCCGTGCCGAAGAACAGATCCGCACCCAGCAGGGAACGCATGGCATCAGATGCATTCGCCATGTACTCCTCATCTTCGAGCAGGTAACTGTAGTCATCGATGGGCTGTGTATAGAGGCGCTGATAGGTTGCGTGCAGTACCGTGCGTGTCCCGGGTATATCCCGACGCCCGCCACCATGCCATACCGAGCCGTCCCAGACCGCAGTGGATCCCTTTTCCACCTCGATCGAAATCGTCTCAGACTTCGTTTCCTCAGCGTTCGGGTGTCTTCGTTTCTTATGTGAACCAGGTACCACGATCGTCGCACCGCCCTCGGCCGTCATGCCCTCGCAGGGTACGCAGAAGGTCATGACCAGATTGTGTTCCGGGAACGGAGCCGGTACCCAGTTCTGATCCGCGTGAACGCTGTCGCCGCCCTGGTTGCTCTGACGCTTGATCGACCCGGTGAACTGGCTCGCGCGCATGCCTTTGCCCACGCTCGCCTCGGCAAACGCCAGAATCTTCGGTGCCGTTGCAATGCGATCGACTGCAGGACGCCCCAGCAGATAAGGCGCAGAGCTGCCCTTGCGTTCGCCCGGGGTATCTTCTGCTATCGTATGGATCGCGTCTCGAAGATCGTCCATGGCCTCAATCGGGGCAACGTCGTGAATGACTGCATAACCATGTTCGCGCAGGTGATTCAGTGGTTCCCATAGTTCAAGCTCATCGAAAACGGGCTTCAGATCTTCCGACACATCGTAGGGTCCCAGAAGACCGTTACTCGCCTTCACGCTGTCGGTCATTCGCCTGATATCTTCCGGAATCTCCGGCTTCGACTGCTGCTCGCTCATTTGTGATCCTCCCATTGAATTGCCTTCTAGTATAGCGCCCCGATTGCCTAAAAGGAAAAGCCTGATTAAGGCGTGTGTCGGCGGTGTGGGTCACGCCGCAGCGACCGGCGCTCCCTTCACTATCGGGATCACTCGGGACTCCTGCTCTTCGCGGTACGGAAACCGGTCCGTCAGCCCGGCAATCACCCGATACACCTCCGGGTTTTCGCAGTCCTGCACGATGACCGACCCCTTCGGCGCCTCGGCAGGGACGGCATCCTTGACCCGCTCCGGGGGCGGCGCGGGTTTGCCCTCCCGGTGTGAGCCGGGAACCCAGGCCAGGGCCCCGCCTTCGAGCGTGTACTCGGTGAGGCACCAGGTGCTGTTGGGGTGTGGGCGACCGCCCCCCACGGGGTCGGTATATGACCCTGGTCCGCATGCAGGCCCAGACTGGGACCGTAGCCGAAGTCTCCCTTCCATTTCACGAAACAGTTGACGCTGGACAGCCGGGTCTGACCGGCCATCATGAAGTTCTGCAGCGCCAGCGAGGCCGGGTTGAGCGCCAGATCACGAAACAGCCGATGCTGCTGCGTCAGTTTCAGAAATTGCGTCTTCCGCCGGATCCTGAGTTTCGACTCAGGATTTGATTCCTGCCCCGGCATTGAGCGTCTGTCGTAACCGCACCGCGGCCTGAATGGGCCCAGCTGGTGACATCTCGTGGTTGCTCGCTGACTACACCGGACCAGAGGATGGACCTACGGTCCTCGTTCCGGGGAGCCAGCGTTTTGGTCGAATGCTCGGCAGGACGAAAAGGACTGGTGGGTGGACAATGCGCCGGTCAAGCCTATCCCGCTAACCGGCAAGGCAGGCTCACTGGCGATTTGGCATGGTAGTTTGTGGCATGGCTCTCGTCCACGGTCCGCTGAAGGCATGGGGATTACCCTTCCGGCAATTACGATACTTTGCCGTTTCTTGTAAGATGCGGGTTATAACACCTATACTTAACACCTATCGGAAATCCCGGTGCAGATGATCGGTGGTTTTGAGCGGTAGTGACGTTAACTTCGGTCTGAAAAAACGCTACGAATAGGAGGAAACATGAAATTTGGTTCACAGCTACCGAACATAACAAGTTGGGAAAACATCAAGGCCGTCCTTGAGACCATGGAGGCGGGCCGCTGGCACAGCGTGTGGTTTTTCGATCACTTCATGGCGCCAGTGAGCCATACTGACGAGTGATTTCCCTGAAGAATTCGTCAAGTACCCGATATTCGAAGGGTGGTCGTTGCTCTGCGCCACCGCCGCAGTGACCAAGCGTTTGCGTCTTGGCCTGCTCGTGGCCGGCAATACCTACCGCAACCCAGCACTCATGGCGAAGATGGCTGCCACTGTTGACCACATCTCGAATGGACGCCTGGTGATCGGCATCGGTGCCGCTTGGCACGTGCGTGAGCACCAGGCTTACGGCTGGGAGTTCCCGTCGATGAGGGAACGCAGCGACCGCCTTGAGGAAGCGTGCAAGCTGCTGAAGACGTTGTTCATGGCAGAGGACCTCGTTGACTTCGATGGTAAGTACTACAAGCTGCATCAGGCCCCCTTTGAGCCCAAGTGCGTGCAGAAACCGCACCCCCCCATTATGGTGGGCGGCGGGGGTGAGAAACGCACCCTGCGGACACTTGCTATGTACGGCGACATCATGAACATAAGTAACGGGCCCGAGGAGGTGAAGCGGTTAAGCGGCGTACTGGAACGGCATTGTGAGACCGTCGGTCGTGACCCTGTCCGAGATTCGCAAGACCGTACAGGTGGCGATACACATCGAGCGCGACGAGAAGAAAGCCGCGGACTTTAGGGGCGGCCAGGACTGGAAGATGATCGGTCCCCCGCAGTACGTGATCGACCGCGCACAGGACTTTATTGACGCTGGTGTCGACGAGTTCACGTTTCACATGATCCCGCCCGAGCCGGAGGTTTACGCAGAATTGAACGAGACCGTGCTAAGCGCGTTCGACTGATCAAGCGATGCCATTCCCGGAGGTGTTCTCGGAAAGACGGGACCCACCCCAGTGAAAACGCGATCCATGGACCGCAAGATCTTCCCGTTCCGGTCGACCGAATTTGTTCCAATAAACCATGCGGGCCGGCGCCATCGCATCCAGGGGAATCTGTTAGAACACCCAGGGTAATACCCTGTCCAGGGCACGGTACGCGATCGCCATATCCGCCAGCGTCGTCACCTTGCTTGCCTCGGCGATCAAACGCGTCGACCACGGGAACCTGAATACATCTGCCGCTTTCCCTGGCAGGAAGGCTCGATTACGTTCTGGGACAACCGCGCCGTGCAACACTATCCGGCCAGCAACTATTACCCGCATGAGAGACTGGGGCATCGCGTCACCGTGGCAGGCGATAAGCCCTATTTCGACCCCGAGGCAGATGCCGCATACGAAGCTGAAAAAGGGTCAGTGTAAATCCACGAATATATTTCGTCAGTTAGTTCGGTCGTCGGGAGAAACGGGGTCAGAGTAAAATCACGAAGCATAGTCGTTAGCATTCCTAACAGTTTTTCCTAGTGATTTTACTCTGACCCCAAGCGCGCGGCTTTCTCCGGGTCATACCACCAGCCTTCCGGACCCGCGGGTTGATACTTGGGCTCATAATCAGGCCGGCCAAACTTGTCCCAGTGCACCGTGGCGGGCCGATCGATCGAGTACAGCGGAATCTGGTAGTACTGCCACAGCAGGACCCGGTCGAGTGCGCGGTGGGTAGCAATCATCTGCGAGAGGGTGGTCGCTGAGATGGCCTCGTCAACCAGAAAATCCACCACCGGATCGCTGATGCCGGAGCCGTTGCCGGAACCCGGCGCCAGCCCCCCGTCGGAATGGAACCTGAACGGCAGGGCAAGGTGCGGTGGCATTGGATTCAAGGTTTTTGCCAGCAGGGCATCGAAGTCAAACTGGCGAAGCCGATGCACCCACTGGCTGGCGCCGTCGACCAGCACCAGGGTTCCGCGAATACCCAGTTGTTTCAGGCGCTGGAAATACGGCAGCAGCGTGCGGGCGTCTGCCGGGTTGCGCGACAGGAAAGCTATCTCGAAGACTTCTCCTGCCTCATTCCTGAGCACACCATCGACAATGTGCCAGCCGGCCTCATCCAGGAGCTCCCGCGCATGCATGAGGTTGGCCCGATGATCCTCCTCGGTTACGACCTCGGGGAAACGAAACGGCCGCAAGAATAATTCCGCCGGTAACTGCTCACGGTAGGGGGAGAGCAGGGCCAGTTCATCGGCGCTGGGCAGTCCGGTCGCGGACAGTATCGTGTCGGGCCAATAGCTGTGCGCCCGCGCGTGAAACCCGAAATGCAATACCCTGTTCTGCCACTCGAAATCCACCGCCAGGGTCAGCGCCTGCCGCACCCGCCGATCGGCAAATTTCCCGAGTCTATTGTTGAGCACGATGCCTTGTTCAATGCCCACCGCGAAACCCTGGTTTTGGCGGATTTTCTTCACCCAGCCCTTGTGATAAGCCGGTGTGTCGAAAGCATTATGCCAGTAGCGCGCATCCGATTCTGTCCAGATGTCGATCAGGCCTTTACGAAAGGCTTCCCGGGTCACGGTGGCATCACGATAGATATCGAAGCGGACGGTGTCGAAATTGTAACGACCTCTGTTGAGCGGGATGTCCTTGCCCCAGTAGTCCGGGTCGCGGCGGTATTCGACGTACCGGCCCTGTTTGAAAGCAGTAATTTCATAGGGACCGCTATTGAGTGGTGGCACAAGCGTCGCGGCGGACGGATCCTTATCACGCCAGTAGTGTTCAGGCATGATCGATACGGTTCGGAAAACCATGAGGTCGCTCAACTGCACGGGAACCTTGAGGTGAATCGCCAGGTGACGGTCGTCTATTTCCTCGACTGAATCGATAAAATGAAAAAGCAAGTGGCCCCATGCCTGGGCGGTACGCACTCTGAGCGTGTAGGCCACATCTCTCGAGGTGATGGGCACCCCGTCCCGCCACTTCGCCCGTGGATGCACCCTGAATACTATCGCCAATCGGTCGTCAGTGATCGCAATGCCATCGGCAAGGTCGCCATAGAAACCACTGAGCTCGTCACCGCCCCGACGGATTAACCTGTCATTGGCTAACCAGCCGCTGGGCGCTCCGGTGCCCCGCTCGGCTGCCGGGGCAAACGTGTCGAAATTGCTCCGGGTTGGCAGTACCAGCTTCCCCCCCTTTGGGGCATCGGGGTTCAGGTGTTCCAGATGCGTGAAGCCCTCGGGGTACTTGAGCTCGTGATAAAACGCGATGCCGTGTCTGAACTCCAGGCCTTCGAGACTGGTGCCGGCAGAAGCAACAACGGGGACAAGAAAAACAAAAGGAACAAGCAGCGTAAATTCACGAATGAACGTCGTTAGAAAAACAGCGCGTGATTTTGCTCTGACCCCATTGCCCTCACAAGTACGACCGTCATCCTGACGGGGACGCCGAGTCCGGGCTGGCGCACCAGTGTAGCGAAGGATCTCCAGACTATAAGATCCTTCGCCTTCGGCTCAGGATGACCCTGGCCTTCGGCTCAAGTCTACAGAAACTCGTAAATCAACTCCAGGCCAAAGGTCTGCGGCGGTAACCACGTGGAGAATGTCCCCCGAATACCGGACTCCTGACGGGAAAATCTGACGTCGCAGCCCTCGCGAAGGCTTTACCCGGCGTCATTAATGGTGACGATGCCCATATCGCCGTCGATTGTGATGCGCTGGCCGCTCCTGAGGCGCTGGGTTATATCGCCGAGCCCCAGCACCGCAGGGATGCCATATTCCCGGGCAACGATGGCGCCATGGGCGGTAATGCTGCCAATGTCGGTGACGAGCCCGGTGGTATGGGCAAAGAGCTGCGTCCAGGCCGGTGTGGTCATCGGACACACGAGAATCGTGCCGGGTTTCATCTTATCGAAATCCGCCGGCGAGTGAATCACGGTCACCTCGCCGGTGACTTTGCCCGGGCTGACCGGAATGCCTTCCAGGGTGTCGCTGCCCTCGGCATTGGACGGCACTTCGGGAACGGTTCTGGTTCTGAGATTGAGTTTGACTTCTTTCGGAATCGCCACCGGCGCGGCCAGGCGCTTGCGCGCTTCCCGCAGTTCACGCCGTTTGGCTACCCTGGTTGTCAGTTCCGGCACCGCGCGATCCTCATAACGAGCGCGGACCGCTTCCTCCAGTTCCCGGCGTTGCAGGTAGTACACATCATCGTCGCGGGTGAAGATACCTGCCTGCCTGAGACGGCGCCCGAGTTCCAGGGCAAATCGCTGCAGAACCGGCCAGGCCGCGCCGATGTAGAACAGGATATCGTCCCGGTCGGGGTAGACCCGCTTCGCCAGCTCATAGGCTGTCTCGAATTCCTCTTCGTCAGGCGTCCCGCGAAAGAGGTCCCGTACCCCCTGCAGTGCCGCCTCCCGTCGTTTGGCAAGCCGGGCCGCGTGTGTCGAGGGATCGTAATCGAGGTCCTGGACCAGGCGCTTCAGGTTCACGAGAACCGGGACGGGGTCCAGCGCCAGGGATGGCTCCGCGAAATCGAGCGAGTGTATCTGGTGCCCGTACTTGTCGAGATAGGCATTCACGGCTTCGACTATATGACTCGCCGAACGATCCTGCATGACGGCGAACAGGCGGCTGCGACCTGTGCTTTCAGTTCATCGGTCGGCTCAAACCGGGTGAACAACGCCTGAATGCTTTCGCCGGCACCATCAAACGACGCCCGCTGACCCGCGATTTCCGGTTTTGCCAGATCAATGATGGTCTCCTGCAGGTTGTTATCGGCCACAAACTGCCGATAGGCGGCCGTCGTGACCGTAAACCCGGGCGGCACCGGAAACCCGGCCGCGGTCATCTTCGCCAGCGACAGTGCCTTACCGCCGAGGGTTTCCAGGTCAGCGGCAGTTGCATCCTTGCCCGCAGCAAAGGGGAGCACCAGAGAGGTCATGGGGCAACGGCTTCGTGCACGCTCAGGACGCGCGCAGCCTCGTTTTGGCCGCCTTGGCATTCATAACTCATCACTCCATACTTACAACTCACCACTCAGAACTCACCACTCACCTACCATTTTGGCGAACCGAAAGGTTCACTGACCTCCCGACCGACCCATAGGGAACGAGTATAGGAGGCCGGGTCAACGCCGGACTGCGATCAGCCGCGTTGGGTTTAACCCCTGGGACGATTGGGACCCTCTTCGCGCCAGCCGTGGTATACATTCTTGCCGAGTAGCTGCGCGAACCGCGGTTCGTTTGCATAACGCTCAAACACTTCCGGGTAACGCTCATCTCCGCGTAATTCCTGTGTGGACATGAAGTCGCGGCAGAAATAGGCAGCGAGGTTGATTCGCGCACCGGGAAGTTCACGGCGCCAGCCGCCATGCCAGGAGTTGCCGTGCCAGACGACAGCGTCGCCCGCGTTGATCTCCATGGTCACGCCACCTTTCGGGATCTGCCATTCAATGGCATCGAGATCACGCGGCGGCAATTTCTCCGCCGTCACCTCTAATATCGTCTTGCCGCCAGCCATCCAGTTCTCGTGTGGTGTGGGTTGACGCAACCTGCGGTGGCTGCCCGGGAACAAGACCACCGCGCCGGCCTCCTGGGTATAGGGCGTGAGTGCGTAGTTACAATTGGCCACCAGCGACGACGGCGTCTTACAGTTCTCGCGTACCCCGTCTGCGTGAACCCCGAGAGGGAGCCCACCCGGGCCCCGGAAATGACAGCCCATCGACGACAGTATGCAACTTTCTCCCAGCAGATAGGTGATGAGCGCCAGCGGTTTCGGCTCCAGCAGGATCTCCGAAAACACAGGATCATCAAACAGCAGGTAGGGCTGGTACTGCATGCCGTGAAAGTCTTCGGGCTGCGCTGTGTCTGGATCGACCTTGCGCTTGGCTTGTTTTTCCACCCGGCGCACGATAGCCGCCTTGGCACGCGTAATGCGATCATCCGAGAGGACACCCGGAATAACCGTGAACCCCTGGACTTCCAGTTCCAGCAGATTGCTGGTGAGGCCGAGTGCCTCAATGTTATCGAGCGTGCGGCGCATCGCCGGGGTTCTGGCAATGATCGGCGAGACAGATTCTGCGCCGCTTGCCTTTGCTTTAGCCTGTGCCATTTTGTACTGCCTCCTCTCGATTAAACAGCCATATTAACAAAACCTGAGCTTCGATTTCACTGGATGCGTGTGGTTGAGGACGGGCTTCGGCACGCAAATTGCGGTTGAAACACCCAGAATTCAAGGTATAGCGAACTATACAGCGTTCGGTTGCAACCTCCAATATTAAGGGTATAGTGGGTGATTACCGCAGTTTGACATCGCCGCTGGGAGAGTCAACTAGCGACCGGGTGTATTGCGTGGTTATATAAGTACATGCTTTTAGTCCGCTAACCCCCCCCCCCCCCCCCCAATGGCATTCACTTAAGGAAAAACGCCATTCACTTAAGGAGGCAGCCCTCGGCCTTCGTGGTTTTCCCGCCGGTCGTCTGGTTTTCTCTTTCATCTCATTGCGGTGGCCTTTGCCAACTTGGGGGGTTTCCATTTTCCCACCGGCTTGCGCGAACATCGGTCGTAGGATCGGTTCGGACGCAGCTTTTGCCGGCACGAAACAATCCCGTCGACGATCTGCCTGAGGGTGTTGTCGAGCGCTGCCGCCTGCTGGAGGAACAGACCCTCGAGATGTCGTGCGACCACCAGCAGGCTGTTCTTGAAGTTCACTTTCATCTGCGCCTGATCGCGAGTTTCCCGGTTGCCCCCGAGCAGGCCTTCGCCCTGATTCGAGAACAGCCGGGTCAGTGTGATCAGGACAAAGTGCGCGAACAGCTCCTGCTTGACGCCGCGCTCGCTCTGCCCGTGGAAGTCTTCAATGCCGATCATCTGTTTCGATACTTTGTACAGTTCCTCAATGCCCCAACGCTCGTGGTAGAGGTCGGACAGTTCGGCGATGCGGTACTGGTCCCGGTCCAACAGCGTGGTTCCCAGCAGGTAGGCAGAACCCGAAACCGTATACTTCACCAAGCGCAGCCTCATGAGCGGCTCCTCCCGGCCCGGCCTGGCGGCGATCTCGACTACTGTGTCGGTCTCGGTACTGTCGGCAAACGCGGCCACGGCACCGTTGGCATTCACCTGCAGCCGGAACACCGGATGCAGGCCCCGGGCGAGGTGCTCACGAAGCAACGCCTGCGAGAAGTAGCCACGGTCGTACACCACCACATCGTTTTCCGACAACGCGTGCAGATGAGACCCTGCGGCCTTCCTTTCGTCGCCATGGGAGACCAGGTCAAAATCCACCGGGACCCGCGAACGCAGCCGATACAGGCAACTGAGCAGGCCCTGGGGGTAGTGGGCGTTGTCCGACGGCAGCCGGTAACCGGCCTTGAGCAGCGGCCGTGGCAGGTTCAGCTTCGAGCCGTCCACGGCGAACAGCCGATGCCCCTTCCAGCGAGGCCCGCTGCCGGTGTCGTCGGCGCGGCGGAGCAGTTCGGCGTTCAGCACCCGAAACAGGTTCTCGTCTACTTTGGCCCGGGCGTTGCACATCGCCGAGGGCGACACCGGAGACGCCTGCGGCAGCGAGACACCGAGCAGGCGGCACTGGTCCCACAGTTCGACCAGGGTCGCCCCGTACCCCTGCCGGTTTTTCGAAAACACCAGGCGGAAGAGGAACAGCACCACGAGCAACGTGTTCAGCGAACGCTGACGCCGCTGCCATTGCCGGTCGAAGTCGTGGGCCACCGTCACCACCGCATCCAGCAACGACCGCCACGGTTCGACCCGGGCGTTCGCCGAACCCTGCGTTGTCGTAGGGTGCCGCGCAGCGGGTCGCTGCCCCGTCCTCAGCAGCGTCTGAAAATCCTTATCCAACGGGTGGACGAAAACGCCTTTCGGCGTTCGCACCGACCCCTTGCCCCGGGTCTCGCCTAGAAACTGCCAGTTTGCCGCTCGGTAACAACTGCCACGGAACCGGCTCAGATCGACAAAGGTCTCCACCAGCACGGGGCGGTAGCCGTACTGCGCCTGCCAGTCGTCCGCCAGCCGACGCACCACCAACGACAGCGCCTTCGATGCCAGATTCTCGACCCGCACCCACGGGAAGATCAGGAAGCGGCTGTTCCCGATGACCTGGTCCAGACGTCTCTGCCGAGCCGCCTCGTCCCAGCCGATGAACTGGTCGCGGCACGGCAACGACCGGGCCGCGTAGGCGAACAGCAGACAACCCAGCCACCTGCCGTGGCCATCGACGATGGCGTAGCGCAGGTGCAGACCGAACGGGCGGCGATAACCCAGGTAATGGTGCCGGTCCAGCAGTTCATTCCATTCCGCGACCTCGTCCGTCTCCGTGATCACGCGCAGTGCCAACGGCGCCAGCCGCGCCAACGCCTCGCGAATCACCGCCCGTGGCGCGGAGCGGGCGGTCCATACCAGCGCCTTCTGTGCCCCCCGCTGCTTCGATTCGTCCTTTGCCGGCAGCGTGAGAATGCCCAGCTCCTCCAGGCGTTCGAGCAAGCGCTGCGCGGTGCGGACGCGATTGCCGCCGCTTGGGGTGTGCAGGTTCAGGTGTTCGCAGATCGTATGCTCAAGTTCGTGTCGACTCAGCTTCGGAAAGTCTCGGACGGTGCGCTGCACATCGGCGATCTGACGGCGGCTCAGACGTCGCCCAAAGAACGTCGTCGACTTCAATTTGCGAATGGCTTCGTCCATCAGTCCCTCCAAAAGACAGTTCGACTCGCTTATGGTCTCACAGGGAAAGGCGTATGTCAAGCCCTCTGCCGACCCATGACGAAAAAGAAAATTAGCCACAATAAATCAATGGGTTATGGAGAGGATAGAAAAAAATGAAGACGGTTCTGCCTAAATGAATGCCATTGCCCCCCCCCCGGCACAAGCTACGGCGTAAACGGGGGCCCCGTGATTACGTCGTCCTCCGTCCATATCAACGGATAAGGAGGAAACACCATGTCCATTAAACTATTAAATCGTGTTGCCACGGCACTGGCCGCGGCACTCATAGCATCACCCTGTCTTGCGGCAGATGAAACTACCAATGAAGACGAACCCCAGATGGAAGAGATCATCGTCACCGCGACGTATCGCGATACGCGATTGATGGATACCCCGCTCGCCATTACCGCGGTGACCGCGGAAGACATGGTGGCGAAGGGTATCGAGGACATGCGAACCCTGTATCAGGCCATTCCCGGGTTGTCCTATAGCGGTTTGGGCCCGGCCAGCAGCTTCCTGTCGATACGCGGCATAACGCCGTCGGCTGCCCCCGGCAGCGTCGCGGCTGTGGGCGTGTACCTGGACAACCTGCCCATCACCGACAGCTCTTCGCAAGGGGCCAAGCAGCCCATCGGCGCCCTGTTTGACATGGAACGCGTCGAGGTCCTGAAAGGACCCCAGGGCACGCTCTACGGCGAGGGCAATCTGGGCGGCTCCATCCGCTATATCACCAACAAGCCCGATACCAGCGGTCTCGACTACCACGTGCGGAGCAGCGTCGAGAACATGGCGCATTCCGATGATCTGAGCTATCGAATCGACGCCATGGTCAACATTCCGCTGGCTGATCAGCTGGCGCTACGCCTGGTCGGGTATCGACGTGACCGCGCCGGGGTCCTCGATCAGGTGGCGCCCCGCAACCAGAAGGACGTCGATACCTTCGAGGAAAACGGCTTGCGGGCAGCGTTTAAATGGGATGCCTCGGAGACCTTCGAGGTCACCGCAATGGTCAACGTGGTCAATAGCGAAATGGAGGGTCCCGTGATTGCATTTCACTGCTACACCGAACCGTTCAGGGAAACTGATCCCCCCGGCGGTAAGGTACCGCTCTACGATCTGCCGGGGACCACCTGTGCCCGCGGAAGGACGGATCTGTTCGATCACGGCGACCCGTACGTCACGCATAGCGCCCACGAAACGATGGTGAACGGCGGCTTCGATGATCAGACCAACTATAATTTCAGCATCGACTGGGAATTGCCTTTTGCCGATCTGGTTTCCTCCACGTCTTATTTCGATCGCGAAACCCACTATACCGAGGAAGTAGGCGGAGGCGAGCCGGGAATTTCCGGTCTGGTTAACGATTCAGCCTGTTTCGGGCAATTGTCGGTGTGCGGGCCGGGCACGATGTCCGCCTTTGCCGGCGACGGCTCAGGGCATAGCTCGTCCGAACGGTTCGTTCAGGAATTGCGTTTGATTTCCAATACCGATGGCCCGCTGCAGTGGACGCTCGGGGCTTACTTCAAGGATGATGATTCGCAACTTGGGCGTATCGGCCCCTGCTACAAAGGCGGACCTCCGGCCTACGCCAACATCGACAACTGCTGGTTCGTATTTGGCTTCTTTCCCGACGTCCCCGTCGAGGATCAGGTCCAGATCATACAGTGGTTCACCGGTTTATATCCATTTGCTCAGGGAGCCTATCTAAGCTTTAAGGAGCAAGCCATTTACGGCGAAGCCAGCTACCGTCTGAGTGATCAGTGGGAGATCCAGCTCGGGCTGCGCCTCGCGGAGGTGGAACACCGGACGGACGTTGGGCGAAGCGGCGTCAACTCGAAAGTGGATCCGCTCGTCTCCCTCGCCAAGCCGTCCGACATCGTAGCTCCCAAGGTCACGCTGACCTGGCGACCGATGAAGGACTGGATGGTCTACGCCACGTATTCTGAGGGTTTTCGTCCCGGTATCATCAATACGAGGCTCGTCACCAAAATTGCACAAATGGGTGAGGCAGTCAACGATCCAGACCTGCCTGCGGAGATTCGCGCACTGGCGCAAGCGGAAATCGATCGCACTTCGGGCTTCCAGACCACCGAGAGTGACTTTGTTGAAAACTATGAACTCGGCATCAAGGCATCGGTACTGGGCGGTCGCCTGAGCTTCACGGGCTCCCTGTATCGCATCGCGTTTGAGGATATGTTTATCCTCGTATTCGACAGGTTCCCCAGAGGCCTCCCCGGCCGCCGAAACGCGACTTATGGGATCAACGTCGGCAGCGCCGAGAGTGAAGGCCTGGAACTGGAGGTTCGACTGGCACTGACCGATAACCTTTTCCTCACCTTCGGTGGCGATAAGAGCTTTAAGGCCCACCTCGGTAGCGTCCGTGAGGGGCTCGATGTTAGGCGTATAACGCCCGGCGCTCGAATGCCCAATGCCCCCGAGTACAGTTACAACGCGTCGCTTGCCTATGATTTCGAACTTTTCGGCATGAATGCCACGGCGCGGGCGGATACCTATGGGATCGCCAGTTCAATAGGACTGACCGGGGGACTACTCTCGAAGCCCGCCTACCGGACCACCGACCTCAAACTCCTGGTGAACCTGGACAACTGGATGTTGTCGGCCTACGTGCGCAACGTCACCGAAGAGAAAATCGTCTACGAAAACTTTTCGGGTGGCTATGTCCTTGGGCATCCCCGGACCTTTGGCGTGCAGGTCAACTATCGTATGTAATCATCCCCTGGAACAAGGATGTTCCATGAGGTCTTTCAGGCATCCTATTGGCTGATCTCGATCCGCGCCGCTTTTGTGTCATCGTACCACCAGCCGTCGGGAAACAGAGGTAGATAGACCGCAAGATCTTCCCGTTCCGGTCGACCGAATTTGTTCCAATAGACAATGCGGAAGGGTGCAATCGCATCCAGGGGAATCTGGTAGAAACCCCAGAGTAATACCCTGTCCAGGGCACGGCACGCGATCGCCATTTCCTCCAGCGTCGTCACCTTGATTGCCTCGGCGATCAACGCGTCGACCACGGGATCCGCGATCCCGGCTATGTTGCCCCTGCGACCCAGGACCTGGGACGCCCATTGAGAATGAAAATAGTAGGGCAAGGATATGATCGGCGGAGAGACGAGGTAGCTTTGAGTGATTCTCGCGTCGTAATCGAATTTCCGGTTTAGATTTACGAACTGCGCCCCCTCCACCAGCCGTATCCTGCCGGTGATCCCAAGCTGCTTTAAGGTGCCGAGGTAAGGCAGAAGGGTACGCTGATGGGCCAGGTTCGCCAACAGGAATTCAATCTCGAACGGCTCACCGGCGCTGTTGACCAGCACGCCATCGGCAATTCGCCACCCGGCCTGTGCCAGCAGCGCCCGGGCCCGTTCGAGAGAGGCGCGATTGCGGCCGCTGCCGGTGGAGCGCGGCAATTCGAAGGCCTCGGTAAACAGCCTTTGGGGCAGTTGATTGCGAAAGGGTTCGAGCAACGCAAGCTCACCCTCGCCGGGTAATCCGCGCGCCTCGAACGACGGCTCCCCCGAAAAATTGCTGAGTGCCCGTTCGAGCTGGCCAAAGTGAAGCACGCGGTTCTGCCATTCAAAGTCCACGGCGAGCGTCAACGCTTCCCGAACCCGCGGGTCCTTGAACTTGTCCCGACGGTTATTGAGAGCGATGACCCGATTGACACCGACTACTCCGCGGCTGTCGAGACGGTCCATCACCAGCCAGCCCTTATCCCGGGCAGGAATGTCATACCCTGTCGCCCAGTAGCGAATGTCCCCCTCGCCCCAGGTATCGAACAATCCCTTGCGAAACGCCTCCCGGGCGACGGTCGCATCCCGATAAACATCGTAGCGGATCTGATCGAAGTTAAAGCGGCCCTTGTTGACGGGGATGTCTCGTCCCCAGTAATCGGGAACCCGCTCGAAACGGATATGCCGTCCCTGCCTGACCTCGGCGATCCGGTAGGGACCGCTGCCCAGCGGCGGTTCCATCGTGACCCGGGTCGGGTCCTTATCTTCCCAGTAGTGGGCTGGCATGATCGGAATCCAACTTAAGGAAATGAGGTTGGATAGCGTTAGCTCGCTCGCAAGCCGCAAGACTATTTCACGCTCGTTTAAGATTTCAACGGATTGCACCCACGAGACAACTGCTCGAAACCGTATGATGGATTCAAGAAGATCGAGGGTAAATTTCACATCCCGGGTAGTGATCGGCATACCGTCGTGCCACCGCGCCTCTGGATGCAAGCGAATAAAGAGGGTGCGTTTGTCGTCGGAAACGCTCAGTCCATCTGCCAGCCGGCCATAGAAGTTGCCCATCTCTTCGGTGCCAAGCAACACCAGGGAGTCGTACATCAATCTCACTGTGGCCGGTGCTGGCACGAAGTCCGTGAATATAGTTAAGGTATTGAAATCACTCTGCGTCGATAGGACCAACACGCCCCCCTTGGGTGCGTCGGGGTTAATGTAATCAAAGTGCGTAAAGTCCGCGGGGTATTTCAGTTCGTGGAAGAACGAAATGCCGTGTTCGTACCTCGGTTCGGCGGCAGCAGAAGATACTGTAACGAGCAGCGCCGCAGCGAGGCTCAGAAAAGCGACACGTTGCAGTAGCCGCCTGAGCACTCCGGAGTGGTCGGGTGCCATACGAATTAAGTTAGGGGGATGAATTCCTGTAGCCCGATTTCGTCGAGCCGTTCTGCACAAAACCGGTGACCGCCCATTGTCGTTCGCCCAATAAAATCGGGCGCAAGAATCTGCGATTTCGCGGCGACGCAATTTGATGTCAGCGGGGTGGTTGCTGCAACTCAATGAGGACGTTGTCCGGCCCGCGCACAAAGGCTACGTATGGATTGTTTGGATTTCTAATCACAATCTCGAATCCGTTGGCCTTTAAATCCGCTACAGTGGCCTTAATATCATCGGTACTAAGGCCAAAGTGCTCCAGGCCGCGTATGGGATCACTGGGAATCGTAGCTCCCTCCCTCTGGCTGCGAATGTATATCCCTGTTCCGTTCAGCTCCAGCTGCAACGCGTAGGACCCCTCACTCACCTCCCGGTCAGGGCGCCGTCGGGTTGCCCCAAAAAACTTCTCATAAAACTCGGCTGTTTTCATCGGGTCAGGACTATACAGATGAACGTGATGAAACTCGAAACCAGGCATTTAAGCACCTCCATGAAATTTATTTAGTTCATACCGGGCACACATTATACAGCATTTGCTAGAATAGCCCGTCCAGCTACCGACTTAGAGGGAAGCCATGAACACCGCTGCCAGCGCCGAAAAAGCGCAGTACAACAAGATAGCCATCAAAACCGCTCGCGAAATCTCCGCTGCCCGTGCGGCCAAGGCCAAGCAGCGAAATCAGGAGGCGTTGAGCATGGAGGACCGTCACGGGGTGGGATGGGGTGTTGCGCTTGAATACGAGCGCATGGGTAGCCGCCCGGTTTCGGAAGGCCTGCAGGCGAGGGCTGATGAGTTTGGCTTTGAACTGGAACATCTTGGCATCACGCTTGGCACGGTCATCCACAACATCAACCTGAAAGGCGAGCTGACAGCAGATCTGATCCAGTTCGTACGCGACACGCTCAACGAGCGCAAGGTGATCTTCTTCCGCGACCAGCACCTCACCGAAGACGAGCAGGTGGCGTTTGGCCGATGTTTCGGCGAGCTTGACGCGTTCCCTTTCGTCCGGGCTGGCGAGAACCCTTACATTACTGAGGTCAGAGCCCCCAAAAACCGTCCGTTAGCGGTTAAAGACCTCGACAAGACCGCCTGGCACACCGATGTGACCTGGATGGAAAAGCCCTCTTTAGGATCCATCCTCCAACTTATCGTGGTACCACCCATTGGCGGTGAAACGCTGTTTTCAGACAGCCATGCTACCTATCTGGGTTTGCCTGCCGATCTTAAGCAGCGCATTAAATTCCTGCACGGCATCCACGAATACCCCTTTCTTGGCGGCCTGCCCGAAGAAATGGTTGCGAGGATCAAGGAGGAAATCCCCTTTGGCGTGAGTCATCCGCTCGTGCGAACCCACCCGGAAACGGGCAAGACCGCACTTTACATTGCCGGCTTCCTGCGTCCCGATTCACTGTATGACGTCAGAAACGGTGAGCAGCTAGAGCGTGAAGAAAGTGAAAAGCTGGTCAAAGTGCTGCTAAGGCAGCACAACCGTCCTGAATACGTGTGCCGCTTTCCCTGGCAGGAAGGCTCGATTGCATTCTGGGACAACCGCGCCGTGCAGCACTATCCGGCCAGCAACTATTACCCGCATGAGAGACTGGGGCATCGCGTCACCGTGGCAGGCGATAAGCCCTATTACGACCCCGAGGCAGACGCCGCATACGAAGCTGGTTAGTCGCCACCACCTATTATCCGTGCGGCTTTCTCCGGGTCGTACCACCAACCATCCGGAAATGCGGGTTGATACTTCGGCTCGTAAGCGGGCCGGCCAAACTTGTCCCAGTACACCGTGGCGGGCCGATCGATCGCGTACAGCGGAATCTGGTAGTACTGCCACAGCAGGACCCGGTCGAGTGCGCGGCAGGTGGCAATCAACTGCGAGAGGGTCCTCGCGGCGACGACCTCGTCAACCAGAAAATCCACCACCGGGTCGCTGATGCCGGACCTGTTGCCGGAACCCGGCACCAGCCCCCCGTCGGAATGGAACCTGGCCTGCAGGCCAATGAGCGGTGGCATTGGACTCGTCGTGGGTGCCACCAGGGCATCGAAGTTAAATTCGCGAAGCCGACGGACCCAGTCACTTATTCCTGAGGCCAGCACCAGGGTGCCGCGAATACCCAGTTGTTTCAGGCGCTGGAAATACGGCAACAGCGTACGGGCGTCTGCCGGGTTGCGCGACAGGAAAGCTATCTCGAAGGCTTCTCCTGCCGCATTCCTGAGCACGCCATCGACAATGTGCCAGCCGGCCTCATCCAGGAGCTCCCGCGCATGCATGATGTTGGCCCGATAATCCTCCTCGGTTACGACCTCGGGGAAACGAAACGGCCGCAAGAATAATTCCGCCGGCAACTGCTCACGGTAGGGGGAGAGCAGGGCCAGTTCATCGGCGCTCGGCAGTCCGGTCGCGGACAGTATCGTGTCGGGCCAATAGCTGTGCGCCCGCGCGTGAAACCCGAAATGCAATACCCTGTTCTGCCACTCGAAATCCACCGCCAGGGTCAGCGCCTGCCGCACCCGCCGATCGGCAAATTTCCCGAGTCTATTGTTGAGCACGATGCCTTGTCCAATGCCCACCGCGAAACCCTGGTTTTGGCGGATTTTCTTCACCCAGCCCTTGTGATAAGCCGGTGTGTCGAAAGCATTATGCCAGTAGCGCGCATCCGATTCTGTCCAGATGTCGATCAGGCCTTTGCGAAAGGCTTCCCGGGTCACGGTGGCATCACGATAGATATCGAAGCGGACGGTGTCGAAATTGTAACGACCTCTGTTGAGCGGGATGTCCTTGCCCCAGTAGTCCGGGTCGCGGCGGTATTCGACGTACCGGCCCTGTTTGAAAGCAGTAATTTCATAGGGACCGCTATTGAGTGGTGGCACCAGCGTCGCGGCGGACGGATCCTTATCGCGCCAGTAGTGTTCAGGCATGATCGCTACGGTTCGGAAAACCATGAAGTCGCTCAACTGCACGGGAACCTTGAGGTGAATCGCCAGGTGACGGTCGTCTATTTCCTCGACTGAATCGATAAAGCCAAAAAGCACGCGGCCCCATGTCTGGGCGGTACGCACTCTGAGCGTGTAGGCCACATCTCTCGACGTGATGGGCACGCCGTCCCGCCACCTGGCCCGCGGATGCATCCTGAATACTATCGCCAACCGGTCATCGGTGATCGCAATGCCATCGGCAAGGCTGCCGTAGAAACCACTGAGCTCGTCACCGCCCCGGCGGATTAACCTGTCATCGTGCAACAAGCCGCCGGGCGCTCCGGTGCCCCGCTCAGCCGCCGGCGCAAACGTATCGAAGTTGCTCCCACTTGGCAGTACCAGCGTTCCCCCCTTTGGGGCATCGGGGTTCAGGTGTTCCAGATGCGTGAAGCCCTCGGGGTACTTGAGTTCGTGATAAAACGCGATGCCGTGTCTGAACTCCAGGCCTTCGAGACTGGTGCCGGCAGAAGCAACAACGGGGACAAGAAAAACAAAAGGAACAAGCAGAGTAAATTCACGAATGAACGTCGTTAGAAAAACCAGCGCGTGATTTTGCTCTGACCCCATTGCGCGTCACAAGTACGACCGTCATCCTGACCGGGCTGGCGCACCAGCGTAGCGAAGGATCTCCAGACTATAAGATCCTTCGCCTTCGGCTCAGGATGACCCTGGCCTTCGGCTCAAGTCTACAGAAACTCGTAAATCACCTCCAGGCCAAAGGTCCGCGGCGGTAACCACGTGGAGATGACCCCCGAATACCGGACTCCTGACGGGAAAATCTGACGTCGCAGCCCTCGCGAAGGCTTTACCCGGCGTCATTAATGGTGACGATGCCCGCGTCACCGACAGGTACGCGGGCAATTCGGCTTCGCGGAAGTCCGGCCAACTCGCAGGCGCCTCACGTCGTAGCCTGTTCTCGTATTCACGAGAGAGCTCCTCCCGGAATTCGGGATAGACCACATCACGCAGGTCGAGCAGATGGGTTTTGTCATGCACGGCCTGGCGTTGGTATACATAGCCGTTGACGATCGTATAGGATCCAAACAGCCAGAAAAAGAATCGGACATCCATTATTTAGGAAAAAGTTCTTGGGATATGTAAGAGAAAACAATGCATCTGTAGGAGCGTTCCGGTCAGATTGGAGCCAATATCTCAAATAATGGATGTCCTCGACTTCTCTAGATGTCCTCGACTTCTCTCGACTTCTTCGACTTCTTCCTTCGACTTCTTCCTCGGCGTGATAGTATTGATCAAATCCGGAGAATTGAGGAGCGATTGCGATGCAAACACAACAAGGTAATGATGCGATGCGGCTTGGGCTCGAGCGCTACGCGCTGGAACTTGAAATGTACGGGCTGACGACGGTCCCCCCGGAGGCCACGGGCGTGTCGGTCGATACCCTTGATTACGCCACCGAGGTGTTGTCTGACACCACAGGAGGCGCCACGCCGTGACAAACATTCTGTTCCTGATGACCGACCAGCAGCGCTGGGATGCCATGAGCGCCAGCGGAGACTGGGTGAAAACACCGGCGCTCGACCGGATCGCCGCGGAAGGCGTGTGTTTTACGCAGTGCGTGACCACCACGCCAATCTGCATGCCGGCCCGCCTGACGCTGGCAACCGGGCGATACCCGCACAACAACGCTGTCTGGACCAACGGGCGGTACACCATGCCGGCGAACGCCGACAACTGGATGCGCGAAATCAAGAAACTCGGATACCGGACCAGTCTGTTTGGCAAGACCCACCTGTATCCATACGGCCGTACTGACCTTCGAGATAAGGAAGACCTGCTGCATGCCTATGGTTTGGACGATGTGAACGAAATCGGCGGTCCCCATGCCTGCGTGGCCGGGATGAGCCATTTGGTTGCGATCTGGAAGGAGAAAGGGCTGCTGAAAGCCTGCCAGGATGATTTCAAAGAACGGTTTTCCAACAAGCCGTGGGTCGCACGTCCTTCGGTAATTCCGTTGGAATACTATGCCGATGTCTATGTGGGTCAGCAGGCAAAACAGTACCTGGCCGACTACAACCGGGACGAACCCTGGTTCTGCTGGGTCAGCTTCGGGGGGCCGCACGAGCCCTGGGATGCGCCCGAACCCTATGCCAGCATGTATGACCCCGCGCGTATGCCGGCCCCTGCAACCGACGACGAGGAGGAAGTGCCAAGGCCCAGGGGCCAAATCGACCGGATGCGCGAGCACTCACCGGTTTTCGATGATGGTGATGTCGGCGCAATGCGCGCCAACTACGCCGGCAACGTCTCACTGATCGACGACCAGATCGGCGAGATTCTCGCTGTCATCGAAGAGCGCGGCGAAATGGACGATACCGTAATTGCCTTCACCTCGGACCATGGCGAGATGAACGGCGACCATGGCCTGATCCACAAGATGAATTTTTACGATGGCGCTCTGCGGGTGCCACTCATTGTGCGCACGCCCGGGCCAGACAATTCCGGCGTCGTCAACGACAGCCTCGCGGAAAACTGCGACCTGGGGCCGACGCTGGTGGAACTTGCCGGCGGTACCATCGACTACCGGCAGTTCGCGCGCTCCCTGACCGGTGCACTGGACGGCAGTGCTCATCGCGAGGACGTGCTGTCCGAATTCCTGGGCGAATTCATGCTGATGACCGACGAGTGGAAAATCGCCGTGAACCGGGAAGGACAGATCTACATGCTGTTCGACCGGCAAAACGACCCGGGCGAAACCCGGAACCTCGCCGGTCTGCCCGACTATCAGTGTGATGCCGATGCGCTGCGCCTCCGGCTCCTGGAACGCGTAGTACAAAGCCAGCTGCGCGAACCGGACGCGTATTAGGCCAGATCAAGCTGTTTCCGATTCATGCCGCTTCGCCCTGTCGAAGGCGGGCGAGGATCATCTTCCTCTGCTCGGCGGACAAGACACCGGCAAAGGGAGAGACTTGACGCATATTCTGTGCCAGCTCACTGGTATCGGTGAACTGCTTGATCAAACTATCCGGGGGCAGATCCAACCATGCGCGCCAGCGATTGGTCAGAGCCGCGGCGTGAGGATGGAGTGTTTGCAGTCGCTCAAGATGAGTCCGGGCGCGTTGGATTATTTCTTCAGGATTTTCTTGCAGAGAATCTGCTACAGCTTTGTGATAGGCGAGGCTCCTGCGTTCCACACGGTTGAGCTTTGGAACAAACCTGGCTTCCAGTTCGAGGTTCAACACGGAAGCCAGGTTTTTCAGTGTTCGAAGGGTAGGAGATTTTACGCCGGTCTCGTAGGCGGCGATGGTAGATTGTGAAGTACCAGCCCTTTGTGCCAGTTCCTGTTGCGTAACGTTAGCCTTTCGGCGCAGTTGGCGAACAATATTCATGAATTTGAATTATATCCTATTGGATATAATTGTCTATTCGCGTATGACTTTGCTGACCGGATGGATATGATGGCACAATAGTTATTTCTTGAGGAGTAAGACCATGGGGAATCTACCGACCGCAATTCTCGGCAGAACGGGGTTTGAGGTCACAAAACTCGGCTACGGGGCAATGGAACTACGCGGACCGCGCGGCGGTTTCGGGCAGGATGTTTCGGACGACCGGACCGAAGAGGTTTTGAACCGGGTCCTCGATGCGGGTATCAACTTTATCGACACCTCGCCTGACTATGGGGTTTCCGAGGAGCAGATCGGCAAGTACATTTCCCATCGGCGGGACGAGTTCTATCTCGCCTCGAAATGCGGCTGCCCGGTCCAGCTGCCGCCTCCCGCGCCCGGCCAGCGCCCCCCGCATGTGTTCACCCGTGAGAATATTCGCGCCGGTGTCGAGCAGAGCCTCAGGCGAATGAAGACCGATTACCTGGACCTGGTGCAGGTCCATATCAGCCCCTCGCGGCAGGTACTCGAAGAGAACGAATCGGTCGAGGAAATGAAGAAGCTGCAGGAGGAGGGCAAGGTGCGCTTCCTCGGTATGTCCGGCACCCTGCCGAATCTGCCGGACCATATCGAGATGGGTTGTTTCGATGCATTTCAGATTCCCTACTCGGCGATCGAACGCCAGCATGAGGCGCTCATCAGCGAGGTGGCCAGGGCGGGCAGCGGCACGATTGTCCGCGGGGGCGTAGCCAAGGGCATTCCCGCCCGCCAGGACGTGGACTACTCAGGCCTGCCGGAACGTTTTCGGCAGATGTACACCATGCGCCGGGACGCGTGGCAGCAGGCTGAACTCGATGACTTGCTACAGGGTATGTCGGTGATGGAATTCATGCTGCGATTCACCATCAGCCATCCCGATATGCACACCACCATCGTCGGTACCAGCAACCCGGACCACCTGAAGGACAATCTCGCCGCCGCCGAGAAGGGCGAACTACCACAGGATATCTACGAGGCGGCCAAAACGAGGCTGCGGGGGTCCTGAGAAAGTTGGCGCACCTGAAAGGACCGACTGTGTCGACATGCAAATTAGGAGGCGTCTATGACCGAGAAAATATTAGACTACATTGTCAGGCCTGGATGACGAGGTTATGATCAAGCCTCTCAAGCAACTTCTGTAGGTCAGGACTATGAGTGAAGCACGCGCACACGAACCGCAGCCGGAACGCATCTACGAGACCCGCCAGCCCTTTGATCTGTCCGATGAGCTCCAGGCGAGGGTCGACGCGCTGGACCTCGCCGAAACGGTTCAACACGTCAAGAGCGAAGGCTATGGTTATGTCTACGACGCGGCGCCGATCGAGTTCACACAGCGTCTGCGCGAAACGATCATCCGCATCGTGGGGGGTGCGGGCGCAAACATGCTCCTGTCCAAGGATCCCATCTTCGAAGAGGTGGTGCTGAATCCCAAGCTGCTGGCCATCGCCGAGGTCTTGTGCGGCAAAGGCGCCATGTTGTCTCAGCTGGCGGGAAGCGTCAAACCCAAGAAAGCAGATGCGCCGATCAAGGGTGGATTGCATGCAGACCAGAACTGGACTCCCGCGCCGTTCCCGGTACACAACCAGCTGGTCACTTTCTGCTGGGCGTGTGACGAGTACACCCACGAGGGCGGCTCCACCAAGGTGGTTCCGCGATCACACACGCTACGACGGCATCCCACCGCCACGGAGGTGGCCGAAGAGAAAGGGGTCATTTCTACCGAGTGTCCTGCCGGCACCATTGTGTTCTGGAACGGGTCGACTTGGCATGGCGGCGGGACCCGAACCATCGAAGGTGAGCGGGTGGTGCTGCACATCACCTACAGCCGTCTGGCTTTACGTCCTGTCGAGAGCTACGACTTTCTCGGCGAAGACTGGCTCGAAGGCAAGCCCTACGAGATGCGCGTTCTACTGGGCCGCGAAGACTTCCTGAACACGCCTCAGGGTGGTTTTGCCCATGGCGAGAAGCTGAAGAGAACCATGGACTGGGCGAAAACGTGATCTAGGCAAGGGTCTTTTAGCACTACTGTGCTATGGTCCACTTCTCCCAGGAAGGCACAAAGAATCGGACATCCATTATTTAGGAAAAGGTTCTTGCGATATGTAAGAGAAAACAATGCATCTGTAGGACCGTTCCGGTCAGATTGGAGCCAATATCTCAAATAATGGATGTCCTCGACTTTCTGCGACGGTGGGTCGGATCCTGACTAAGGTAGTTCGCCTGGGTTGCGTGCAACCCTGTGCGTTTTACCATGGACGCGTGCAAGCCAAGAAGACCCGGCGTTTTCTCAAGGATCTGGTCCACGATCTGCCGTTCCCATTGATCTCGATCCAGGTGGATGGTGGCAGTGAGTTCATGGCCGAGTTTGAGGACGCGTGTAAAGACCTTAAGATCCCGCTGTACGTACTGCCGCCGAAAAGGCCGCAATACAATGGATGTGTCGAGCACGCAAACAGCACATCGCGGGTGGAGTTCTATCCGTTCTATGTTGGCGCGTTGACACTTCAAGCGATCAACAAATCCCTGAAGAAATATCAGAAGCTCTATAACGACTACCGACCACATCAGGCACTGGATCTTATGACACCAAACGAGTACCTTCAGTATCGACGGGCTGCTTGATCTTCAGTGACGCGGTCGGCCAGAGGCCGAAACGCACACGCCATCCAGAAGCACCGAGGCCGGGATGTCCGTGACCGGGGATGGCCATCCGCGCCAAGAGGTCCGTCAGGCAGGACCGTGCCTTCCTCTGGCGTTCAGGCCGCCGACGATCGCGGCGCGCGATTTCTCGGAACAACTCGTCTCATATGTATTGGACCGGCACAATAACTTGTACAAACAGAAAAAACCGATTATAGTCATCTACTGTCCTGCTAGTAAGAAACTGGCTGAATCCGAGGTTTGGGGCCGCAGGGACGTGACCTTCAGGCCTGAAAAATTGCCACGAACAGGAGGAAACGTCAACTACCCCACGGATAAATCCGGGGGTTTCTCATAGACTTTCAATGAAATTTGGTTCACAGCTACACAACGCAGCGACAAGCTGGGAAGACATCAAGGCCGTCCTCGAGACCATGGAGGCGGGCCGCTGGCACAGCGTATGGTTTTATGATCACTTTATACCGCCAGTGAGCCATACCGACGAGGTTTTGAAGCACGACCGAATCCCGACGTTCGAAGGGTGGTCATTGCTCTGTGCTACCGCCGCAGTGACCCAGCGTTTGCGGCTCGGCCTGCTCGTGGCCGGCAACACCTACCGCAACCCAGCGCTGATGGCAAAGATGGCTGCCACCGTCGACCATATCTCAAACGGACGCCTGGTGATCGGGATCGGTGCCGCCTGGAACGTGCGGGAGCACCAGGCTTACGGTTGGGAGTTCCCCTCGATGAGGGAACGCAGCGACCGCCTCGAGGAAGCGTGCAAGCTACTGAAGACACTGTTCACAGCAGAGGACCTCGTTGACTTCAACGGCAAGTACTACAAGCTGCATCAGGCCCCCTTTGAGCCCAAGTGCGTGCAGAAACCACACCCCCCCATTATGGTGGGCGGCTGGGGTGAAAAACGTACCCTCCGGACACTTGCTATGTATGGCGACATCATGAACATCATGAACGGGCCCGAGGAGATGAAGCGGTTGAGCGGTGTGTTGGAACAGCACTGTGAGGCCGTCGGCCGTGACCCCGCTGAGATTCGCAAGACCGTGCACGTGGCGATGCGCATCGAGCGCGACGAGAAGAAAGCTGCAGAGCTTAGGGGGGGTAAGGACTGGAATATGATCGGACCCCCGCAATACGTGATCGACCGTGCGCAGGACTTTATCGACGTCGGTGTCGACGAGTTCAAGTTGTGCTTGATCCCGAACAATCCGGAAGTTTATGCGGAACTGGACGAGGAAGTGCTAAGCGCGTTCGACTGATTTAGAAATCGAGCGGACTTTTGCCTCTTCGATCGTTTGGGGTGCCGCTACGCTCTGCCCCAAGCCGACAGCTCAATTCTGCGTTATCTCTCTGGCAACCTGAACCACCCCCCCTTCAAATAAAATTTTTCGACCTGGGCCGTTGGATTTTTGACAGGATGAGAGGATTAACAAGATTTTATCGCGCTTTGCGCGATCTGACAGAGAACCGTACTGGTGTCCTGGCTTTCGCGTACGGTTGCCTCAGCGGCGGTACCTGTTCAACCCTAAAGCGGCCTGATAAACAGGTCAACATCACCCTAATCAACCCATAAATCGCCTAAGTGATTGACCCGACTGCTGGTAAGCCAGCAGATACAGCCCATTACAGTCATTGACCATCCAAAGGGTCAGCACGCCACCGTGGCTTTAATTTGAATCGACATCGGCAATTACGATACTTTTACGATACTTTGCCGTTTCTTGAAAGATGCGGTTTATAACACCTATCCTCGCCGCCTTGGCATTCATAACTCATCACTCCATACTTACAACTCACCACTCAGAACTCACCACTCACCTACCATTTTGGCGAACCGAAAGGTTCACTGACCTCCCGACCGACCCATAGGGAACGAGTATAGGAGGCCGGGTCAACGCCGGACTGCGATCAGCCGTGTTGGGTTTAACCCCTGGGACGATTGGGACCCTCTTCGCGCCAGCCGTGGTATACATTCTTGCCGAGTAGCTGCGCGAACCGCGGTTCGTTTGCATAACGCTCAAACACTTCCGGGTAACGCTCATCTCCGCGTAATTCCTGTGTGGACATGAAGTCGCGGCAGAAATAGGCAGCGAGGTTGATTCGCGCACCGGGAAGTTCACGGCGCCAGCCGCCATGCCAGGAGTTGCCGTGCCAGACGACAGCGTCGCCCGCGTTGATCTCCATGGTCACGCCACCTTTCGGGATCTGCCATTCAATGGCATCGAGATCACGCGGCGGCAATTTCTCCGCGCTCACCTCTAATATCGTCTTGCCGCCAGCCATCCAGTTCTCGTGTGGTGTGGGTTGACGCAACCTGCGGTGGCTGCCCGGGAACAAGACCACCGCGCCGGCCTCCTGGGTATAGGGCGTGAGTGCATAGTTACAATTGCCCACCAGCGACGACGGCGTCTTACAGTCGTCGCGTACCCCGTCTGCGTGAACCCCGAGAGGGAGCCCACCCGGGCCCCGGAAATGACAGCCCATCGACGACAGTATGCAACTTTCTCCCAGCAGATAGGTGATGAGCGCCAGCGGTTTCGGCTCCAGCAGGATCTCGGAAAACACAGGATCATCAAACAGCAGGTAGGGCTGGTACTGCATGCCGTGAAAGTCTTCGGGCTGCGCTGTGTCTGGATCGACCTTGCGCTTGGCTTGTTTTTCCACCCGGCGCACGATAGCCGCCTTGGCACGTGTAATGCGATCATCCGAGAGGACACCCGGAATAACCGTGAAGCCCTGGACTTCCAGTTCCAGCAGATTGCTGGTGAGGCCGAGTGCCTCAATGTTATCGAGCGTGCGGCGCATCGCCGGGGTTCTGGCAATGATCGGCGAGGCAGATTCTGCGCCGCTTGCCTTTGCTTTAGCCTGCGCCATTTTGTACCTCTCGATTAAACAGCCATATTAACAGAACCATGGATTTCCGGCACGCAAATTGCCGTTGAAATGCCCAGAATTCGGGGTATAGTAGGTGATTACCGCAGTTTGACATCGCCGCTGGGAGAGTCAACTAGCGACCGGGTGTATTGCGTGGTTATATAAGTACATGCTTTTAGTCCGCTAACCCCCCCCCCCCCCGGCATAAGCTACGGCGTAAACGGGGGCCCCGTGTTTACGTTGTCCTCCGTCCATATCAACGGATAAGGAGGAAACCTATGTCCATTAAACTATTAAATCGTGTTGCCACGGCACTGGCCGCGGCACTCATAGCATCACCCTGTCTCGCGGCAGATGAAACTACCAATGAAGACGAACCCCAGATGGAAGAGATCATCGTCTCCGCGACGTATCGCGATACGCGATTGATGGATACCCCGCTCGCCATCTCCGCGGTGACCTCGGAAGACATGGTGGCGAAGGGTATCGAGGACATACGAAGCCTGTATACGTCCATTCCCGGGTTGTCCTTTCTCGGTACTGCCCCGTCCAACGTGCAACTGTCGATACGCGGAATAACGCCGCCGGTTGTCGGTACCCCTGGCGCCGCCGCGGCTATGGGCGTGTACCTGGACAACCAGCCCATCACCGACGGCACAGGGGGGCTCAGGCAGTCCCTCGGCTCCCTGTTTGACATGGGACGCGTCGAGGTCCTGAAAGGGCCCCAGGGCACGCTCTACGGTGAGGGCAATATGGGCGGCTCCATCCGCTATATCACCAACAAGCCCGATACCAGCGGTCTCGACTACCACGTGCAGACCAGCGTCGAGAACAGTTCGAAATCCGATGATCTGAGCTATCGGATCGACGCCATGGTCAACATTCCGCTGGCTGATCGGCTGGCGCTGCGCCTGGTCGGGTATCGACGTGACCGCGCCGGGGTCCTCGACACGCCGGCGCCCCGCAACGAGAAGGACGTCGATACCTTCGAGGAAAACGGCTTGCGGGCGGCGTTAAAATGGGATGCCTCGGAGACCTTCGAGGTCACCGCAATGGTCAACGTGGTCAATGGCGAATACGGGGGTCCCTTGGTTGCATTTCACTGCTACACCGAAACGTTCAACGAAGGTGAACCCAACGAGGAGCCTGGGCAGGTACCGCTCTACGTTCTGCCGGGGACCTGTGCCCGCGGAAGGACGGATGTGTTCGATCACGGCGACCCGTACGTCACGCATACGGCCCACCCAACGTGGGTGAACGACGGATACGATGATCAGACCAACTATAATCTCAACATCGAATGGAAATTGCCTTTTGCCGATCTGCTTTCCTCCACGTCTTATTTCGAGCGCGAATCCGTCAATCCCCTGGAATTAGGCCCAAAATCCGCGTTGGGACTTATCCGTCTGGTTAACGATTTCTTCTGTTTCGGGCAATTATCGGTGTGCGGGCCGGGCACGATGTCCGCCTTTGGCATCGACGGCTTAGGGTATTTCGCGACCCCCGAACGGATCGTTCAGGAATTGCGTTTGATTTCCAATACCGATGGCCCGCTGCAGTGGACGCTCGGGGCTTACTTCAAGGATAATGATTCGCGACACGGGCGTATGGCCCCCTGCTACAAGGGCGGACCCTCCCCGGCCGCCAGGGACACCTGCCAGTTCGTGTATGGCTTCTTTCCCGACGTCCCCGTCGAGGATCAGGCCCAGATCATAGCGTGGTTGAACGGTCTACTTGGTGTAGGAAATAACAACTATCTGGACTTTAACGAGCAGGCCATTTACGGCGAAGCCAGCTACCGTCTGAATGATCAGTGGGAGATCCAGCTCGGGCTGCGCCTCGCGGAGGTGGAACACGCTATGGCTGTCGGGCGAACCGGCATCAACTCGAGAGTGGATCCGATCCGCTCACTCGCCAATCCGACCGACATCGTATCTCCCAAGGTCACGCTGACCTGGCGACCGATCGAGGACTGGATGGTCTACGCCACGTATTCTGAGGGTTTTCGTCCCGGTCTCATCAGTCACGGGCTCGTCACCAAAATTGCACAACTGGGTGAGGCAGTCAACGATCCAGACCGGCCTGCGGAGACTCGCGCACTGGCGCAAGCGGAAATCGATCGCCTTTCGGGCTTCCAGACCACCGAGAATGACTTTGTTGAAAACACTGAACTCGGCATCAAGGCATCGGTACTGGGCGGTCGCCTGAGCTTCACGGGCTCCCTGTATCGCATCGCGTATGAGGATATACAGGTCGGCACATTAACCACGTTCCCCAGAAGCCTCCCCGGCAGCGCACGCGTGGAATATGGGGTCAACGCCGGCAACGCCGAGAGTGAAGGCCTGGAACTGGAGGTTCGACTGGCACTGACCGATAACCTTTTCCTCACCTTCGGTGGCAATAGGAACTGGAGGGCCCACTTCGGTAGCGTCCGTGAGGATATCCAAATTATTCGTGCAGGGGCCGGCACTCGAATGACCAATGCCCCCGAGTACAGTTACAACGCGTCGCTTGCCTATGATTTCGAACTTTTCGGCATGAATGCCACGGCGCGGGCGGATACCTATGGGATCGCCAGTTCAAAGCGAGACTCGCTGCCCGCCTACCGGACCACCGACGTCAAACTCCTGGTGAACCTGGACAACTGGATGTTGTCGGCCTACGTGCGCAACGTCACCGATGAGAAAATCGTCTACCGTTTCTCATCGAGTGGCTATTCCCTTGGGCATCCCCGGACCTTTGGCGTGCAGGTCAACTATCGTATGTAATCATCCCCTGGAACAAGGATGTTCCATGAGGTCTTTCAGCACAACCTGCTCGATCTGGTGATGGATGGCTTTACCGTGGTGCCGCCGGAAAAGATGGGTGCCAGCGACCTGACGCCGCGTTTACGCGATGCCATTCTGGAGGTCTATGAGCGGCGCTCCGGTCACTCAATACCCTTGCCACCGCAACCCCTGCTGTGCAAATGCATTTATGCGCTGACCGATTTCGACCGGGAACACGGCACCACCGCGTTCGTTCCAGGTAGTCACAAGTGGGGCCGCAACCCTGTTGGCAACGAGACCGTGATCGGCGAACAGGCCATCCCTGTCGAAGCACCAGCAGGTTCGCTAATCATCTTTCACGGCAGCACCTGGCACGGCGCGTACAATCGCGTGGCGCAGGGGCTACGGGCCAGCGTGCATCTGCTCATGGTTCGGTCCATCCTCCGCGTAACGGAGGATTTCTATGTTTTTTCACTCGCGGGCCGCGTCGAGCGATACTTCACCAGGAGAGTCCAGCTCCCTCATCGGTTTTATGAGTTCTTTGTGGGAAAGATCTACGGCGGCGGATGATAAAGCGGCGCTTGCTGAAGCCGGACCAACACCTGTTGGAACAACTCGGCATAAGGATAACATTTCGTCTTTCCTCCATGTCCAACTCCCACTTTGCTTAGCAATACCGTGCTCATCCTATTGGCTGATCTCGATCCGCGCCGCTTTTGTGTCATCGTACCACCAGCCGTCGGGAAACGCAGATCCATAGACCGCAAGATCTTCCCGTTCCGGTCGACCGAATTTGTTCCAGTAAACAATGCGGAAGGGTGCAATCGCATCCAGGGGAATCTGGTAGAACCCCCAGAGTAATACCCTGTCCAGGGCACGGCAGGCGATCGCCATTTCCTCCAGCGTCGTCACCTTGATTGCCTCGGCGATCAACGCGTCGACCACGGGATCGGCGATCCCGGCTATGTTGCCGCTGCGACCCAGGACCTGGGACGCCCATTGAGAATGAAAATTGTAGGGCAAGGATATGATCGGCGGAGAGACGAGGTAGCTTTCAGTGATTCTCGCGTCGTAATCGAATTTCCGGTTTAGATTGGTGAACTGCGCGGCATCCACCAGCCGTATCCTGCCGGTGATCCCAAGCCGCTTTAAGGTGCCGAGGTAAGGCAGAAGGGTACGCTGATGGGCCAGGTTCGCCAACAGGAATTCAATCTCGAAAGGCTCACCGGCGCTGTTGACCAGCACGCCATCCGCAATATGCCACCCGGCCTGTGCCAGCAGCGCCCGGGCCCGTTCGAGGGAGGCGCGATTGCGGCCGCTGCCGGTGGAGCGCGGAAACTCGAAGGCCTCGGTGAACAGCCTTTTGGGCAGTTGATCGCGAAAAGGTTCGAGCAACGCAAGCTCACCCTCGCCGGGTAATCCGCGCGCCTCGAGGGTTGGCTCCCCGGAAAAATTGCTGAGTGCCCGTTCGAGCAGGCCAAAGTGCAGCACGCGGTTCTCCCATTCAAAGTCCACGGCGAGCGTCAACGCTTCCCGAACCCGCGGGTCCTTGAACTTGTCCCGACGGTTATTGAGAGCGATGATCCGATTGACACCGATATATCCGCGGTAGTCGAAACGGTCCATCACCAGCCAGCCCTTATCCCGGGCAGGAATGTCATACCCTGTCGCCCAGTAGCGCATGTCCTCCTCGCCCCAGGTATCGAACAATCCCTTGCGAAACGCCTCCCGGGCGACGGTCGCATCCCGATAAACATCGTAACGGATCTGATCGAAGTTGAAGCGGCCCTTGTTGACGGGGATGTCCCGTCCCCAGTAATCGGGAACCCGCTCGTAACGGATATACCGTCCCTGCCTGACCTCGGCGATCCGGTAGGGACCGCTGCCCAGCGGCGGTTCCAGAGTGACCCGGGTCGGGTCCTTATCTTCCCAGTAGTGGGCTGGCATGATCGGAACAAAAGCTAAGCTAAAGAGGCTGGATAGAGTCAGCTCGCTCGCAAGCCGGAAGGCTATTTCACGCTCGTTTAAGATTTCAACGGATTGCAGCCACGAGAGAACTCCGCGAACCCGGATGATGGATTCAAGGAGATCGAAGGTAAACTTCACATCCCGGGTAGTGATCGGCATACCGTCGTGCCAACGCGCCTCTGGGTGCAAGCGAATAAAGAGGGTGCGTTTGTCGTCGGAAACCGCCAGTCCATCTGCCAGCCGGCCATAGAAGCTGCCCATCTCTTCGGTGCTACCCAACACCAGGGAGTCGTACATCCATCTCAATGTGGCCGGTGCTACCACGAAGTCCGAGAATATAGTTAGGGTATTGAAATCCCTCTGCGTCGATAGAACCAACACGCCCCCCTTGGGCGCGTCGGGGTTAAGGTAATCAAAGTGCGTAAAATCTGCGGGGTATTTCAGTTCGTGGAAGAACGAGAAGCCGTGTTCGTACCTCGGTTCGTCGGCAGCAGAAGATACTGTAACGAAAAGCGCCGTAGCGAGGCTCAAAAAAGCGACGCGTTGCAGTAGCCGGGCGCTGGCTGCCATACGACTTAAGTTAGGGGGATGAATTCCTGTAGCCCGGATTTCGCGGCGAAGGAGGTCAGCTATTTGATGTTATCTGGCCGACTGCTTGCAGCTCAATGCGGACGTTGTCCGGCCCGCGTACAAAGGCTATGTACGGATTTCTTACCTCAACCTCCACGCCGTTGGCCGTTAAATCCGCTACAGCGGCCTCCATATCATCGGTATAAAGGCCAAAGTGCTCCAGGCCGCGCACGGGTTCACCGGGAATCGTAGCTCCCTCCTTCTGGCTCCGAACGAATATCCCTACTCCGTTCAGCACCAGCTGCACCGCGTAAAATGGTGGCCCATCTTCTAAGGACCCCTCATCCACCTCCCGGTCAGGGCGCCGTCGGGTTGCCCCAAAAAACTTCTCATAAAAGTCGGCTGTTTTTATCGGGTCAGGACTATACAGATGAACGTGATGAACCTCGTAGCCAGGCATGTAAGCACCTCCATGAAATTTATTCGTCATACCGAGCACACATTATACAGCACCAGATACAGCACCAGCAAGACCTCGGCGATCAACGCGTCGACCACGGGATTCCTCCGGTGAACATTCCTGGAATCGGACGGAATCGGGGGACAGTGTACTTAATTCAGCTCAAATTCAATTCAACAAAAGGGGTGATGAACGCATCCAGCCATGGGCGATAACCTCCGCTGGATAGCGAATTAAGTACACTGTCCCCCGATTCCCCTGCTAGAATAGCCCGTCCAGCTACCGACCGAGAGGGAAGCCATGAACACCACTGTCAGCGCCGAAAAAACGCAGTACAACAAGATAACCATCAAAACCGCTCGCGAAATCTCAGCTGCCCGTGCGGCCAAGGCCAAGCAGCGAAATCAGAAGGCGTTGCGCATGGAGGACCGTCACGGGGTGGGATGGGGTGTTGCGCTTGAATACGAGCGCATGGGTAGCCGCCCGGTTTCGGAAGGCCTGCAGGCAAGGGCTGATGAGTTTGGCTTTGAACTGGAACATCTTGGCATCACGCTTGGCACTGTCATCCACAACATCAACCTGAAGGGCGAGCTGACAGCAGATCTGATCCAGTTCATGCGTGACACGCTCAACGAACGTAAGGTGATCTTCTTCCGCGACCAGCACCTTACCGAAGACGAGCAGGTGGCATTTGGCCGCTGCTTCGGCGAGCTTGACGCGTTCCCTTTCGTCTCGGCTGGCGAGAACCCTTACATTCATGAGGTCAGAGCCCCCAAAAACCGTCCGTTAGCGGTTACAGACCTCGACGCGACCGCCTGGCACACCGATGTGACCTGGATGGAAAAGCCCTCTTTAGGATCCATCCTCCAACTTATCGTGGTACCACCCGTTGGCGGTGAAACGCTGTTTTCAGACAGCCATGCTACCTATCTGGGTTTGCCTGCCGATCTCAGGCAGCGCATCAAGTTCCTGCACGGCATCAACGACTACCGCATCTTTGTTCGCGGCCTGCCCGAAGAAATGGTTGCGACCATCAAGGAGGAAATCCCCTTTGGGGTGAGTCATCCGCTCGCGCGAACCCACCCGGAAACGGGCAAGACCGCACTTTACATTAACGGCGGATTCCTGCGTCACGGTTCACTGTATGACGTCAGAAACGGTGAGCAGCTCGAGCGTGAAGAAAGTGAAAAGCTGGTCAAAGTGCTGCTAAGGCAGCACAACCGTCCTGAATACATGTGCCGCTTTCCCTGGCAGGAAGGCTCGATTGCATTCTGGGACAACCGCGCCGTGCAACACTATCCGGCCAGCAACTATTACCCGCATGAGAGACTGGGCCATCGCGTCACGGTGGCAGGCGATAAGCCCTATTACGACCCCGAGGCAGACGCCGCATACGAAGGTGGTTAGTCGCCACCACCTATTATCCGCGCGGCTTTCTCCGGGTCGTACCACCAACCATCCGGAAATGCGGGTTGATACTTCGGCTCGTAAGCGGGCCGGCCAAACTTGTCCCAGTGCACCGTGGCGGGCTGATCGATCGCGTACAGCGGAATCTGGTAGTACTGCCAGAGCAGCACCCGGTCGAGTGCGCGGCAGGTGGCAATCATCTGCGAGAGGGTCCTCGCGGCGACGACCTCGTCAGCCAGAAAATCCACCACCGGATCGCTGATGCCGGACCTGTTGCCGGAACCCGGCACCAGCCCCCCGTCGGAATGGAACCTGGCCTGCAGGCCAATGAGCGGTGGCATTGGACTCGTCGTGGGTGCCACCAGGGCATCGAAGTTAAATTCGCGAAGTCGATGGATCCATTCACTGGTTCCCGAGGCCAGCGCCAGGGTGCCGCGAATACCCAGTAGTTTCAGGCGCTGGAAATACGGCAACAGCGTACGGGCGTCTGTCGGGTTGCGCGACAGGAAAGCTATCTCGAAGGCTTCTCCTGCCTCATTCCTGAGCACACCATCGACAATGTGCCAGCCGGCCTCATCCAGGAGCTCCCGCGCACGCACGATGTTGGCCCGATAATCCTCCTCGGTTACGACCTCGGGGAAACGAAACGGCCTTGAGAATAATTCCGCCGGCAACTGCTCACGGTAGGGGGAGAGCAGGGCCAGTTCATCGGCGCTGGGCAGTCCGGTCGCGGTCAAAATCGTATCAGGCCAATAGCTGTGTGCCCGCTTGTGAAACCCGAAGTGCAACACCTTGTTCTGCCATTCAAAATCCACCGCCAGGGTCAGCGCCTGCCGGACCCGCCGATCGGCAAATTTCCCGAGTCTATTGTTGAGCACGATGCCTTGTCTAATGCCCACCGCGAAACCCTGGTTTTGGCGGATTTTCTTCACCCAGCCCTTGTGATAAGCCGGTGTGTCGAAAGCATTATGCCAGTAGCGCCCATCCGATTCTGTCCAGATATCGATCAGACCTTTGCGAAAGGCTTCCCGGGTCACGGTGGCATCACGATAGATATCGAAGCGGATGGTGTCGAAATTGTAACGACCTCTATTGAGCGGGATGTCCTTGCCCCAGTAGTCCGGGTCCCGGCGGTATTCGACGTACCGGCCCTGTTTGAAAGCAGTAATTTCATAGGGACCGCTATTGAGTGGTGGCACCAGCGTCGCGGCGGACGGGTCCTTATCACGCCAGTAGTGTTCAGGCATGATCGGCACGATTCGGAAAACCATGAAGTCGCTCAACTGCACGGGAACCTTGAGGTGAATCGCCAGGTGACGGTCGTCTATTTCCTCGACTGAATCGATAAAGCCAAAAAGCACGCGGCCCCATGTCTGGTCGATACGCACTCTGAGCGAGTAGGCCACATCTTTCGAGGTGATGGGCACACCGTCCCGCCACCTGGCCCGCGGATGCACCCTGAATACTATCGCCAACCGGTCATCGGTGATCGCAATGCCATCGGCAAGGTTGCCATAGAAACCACTAAGCTCGTCACCGCCCCGACGGATTAACCTGTCATTGGCTAACCAGCCGTTGGGCGCTCCGGTGCCCCGCTCAGCCGCCGGCGCAAACGTATCGAAGTTGCTCCCACTTGGCAGTACCAGCGTTCCCCCCTTTGGGGCATCGGGGTTCAGGTGTTCCAGATGCGTGAAGCCCTCGGGGTACTTGAGTTCGTGATAAAACGCGATGCCGTGCGTGAATTCAAGGGCATTCAGATTGACTTCGGCAAGCGCCGAAACGGAGACCAGAAGAAGAAAGGGGCCCGTCATCCAGTGCATGGCTGTCATCCTGAGCGTGAAAAAGGGTCAGTGTAAATCGACGAATATATTTCGTCAGTTAGTTCGGTCGTCTACATTCTGGGGCAGATGATGCGTTTCATGATCGGGCGACGCCAAATCGTGGATGTTGTCGATGGTGCCGAACAACCAGGACTCTGAGAATGTCATCATCGACAATCCGATAAAGAATCTAAAACGGGAAACGATGAACAAAACACCGTCGAACTTCCCCACTTACTGTTCTAAACAAGTATGGATCCGCTGCAATTCGGTCAATTGTCTGATAAATCTCCTGCCGAAACTCTGATCCAAGCCCGCTACGTCGAGACTCGTAATAGTCAATTGCGTTGTTCAGGTCATCGACAGTATCGGGATGATATTCAACTCTCATTCACTCCCGTCCGTACGCCGACGGAATTCACCCTCATCGAGCGCCTCGACATTTCCGCCATCCAATTCTGCGTCTCGGGACTCTGCTAATTCAACCCCATCAGGGTCAATCTGAGAATCGGCCACCGCTTGTTCATCTGTCACAAGGCTCTCCCAGGCTTTAAGGGCTAGTCGTTCTCGCTCGCGCGGTGACAGCCTTAGGAGCTCCTCTTCTATTTTGGCAATATCGGACATATGGTTATTCTACTCCTTTTCCCCAGCGTCAGCGTAAATCCACGAATACCTCTCGTTCGAGTGTATTACTCGTCACTGTTCCCGCTACATCGATGATTTGCTGATTTCCGGAGATCCTTCACCTGCTTGATAAACTTCCGGTTTCCTAGCGTCAATCCCTTATTCGAAGCGTGGCGGATCTCGTCCAATAGATCCTGATTCGACCATCCCTCTAGCCGCGATCTGTACGCTTTTTGGCGCTCATGATCCTTAGGGACATACACCGACACCCGGTAGAGTCGTTAAAGTACTCTATAAAAACAGTGTGTGCGGGACTTGCCTGTATCTCTAGGAAACTATTTGTACTGCGGGCAAGACGGGGCTTGGAAATGGCCAGTTCGGCGGCTTTAAAACCTACTCGGGTAGGGCGTCACCCATACGTTGCCATCCGCGCTTTGTTAGCCAGGCTTTTCGATGGTTGTAATTTCTACCTGTGGTTCGGTCGCGTCCGCACAACCAACTGCGCCGTACGCATCGTGAAACGACGTGGTAATGCAGCGGCGCTTCAGGGTCAACAAGCTGGGAGCGTGGTGTAGCCATCGGTAGATGATGGCTGAATGACTTACGGAGAGTATAGGGACAGCTAATGCTTTTTTTCGTAGGAAAAAGGCCTGGGTGTGTGTACGAGATTTCCGGTGCGTTGTAATCTGAACTTAGCGTGTGTCCCTTAGGGTTTCTGCAATGGTCAAGGCACATTGCTGCTCAGTGGCACAGCATTTCAGCGTTTGGGCCCGTTCGGATTGCCTCGAACTGGCTGAAAAGTGAGCGGGATGTGTGGATTGCGGGACTGGGCTCGAGTGCGACTCCGCCAGAACGAATTGGCGTCAGAAGAGATTGGGTGAATGATCGAACACTTGGACTTCTGCCGTTCTTCTTGCTCGACCGGTAGTTGGGGAACGACGTGTTCACGAAGCTTGCTGTTCGGGGAAAAATAAACCGCCGAGGATTTACATTAGCGAATTGCGCCGCTAACGACTCGCAGCCGACATTGCTCCAGTAATAAAAGAAGCGTAGATTTTAGCTAGTTAACACAAAAGATAGAGAGCTATGAAAGCTGGGAATCCGATCGTGATCCACTACGTGCAAAGCAACCAACAATAATCTCAATGTCATTACCAAGGAATGCGGAAAAACCAGAAACCTGACCGGGGGTAATCCTTTATGGGTAAATTGGACGGAAAAGTCGCCATAGTTACTGGTGCAGCTCGAGGCCACAGCGAAGCCGTCGCCAGGCGTTTTGCAGCAGAGGGTGCAGCTGTTTCTATTTGCGATCTCGTTCCCGTTGAGGTCCTTGAAGAGCAGGTGGGTTCGAAAATCAGGCAGACGGGTGGCAAGGTGCTCTGCTTCCAGACCGATGTCTCCGACGAGCCCCAGGTCAATGCGATGGTCCAGGAAACGCTGAAGAATTTCGGCACCGTTGACATCCTGGCGAACGTCGTTGGCATCGCTGGACCAACCAAAGACGTCTGGGACATGACGCTTGCGGAGTGGAAAATGACACTCGACGTGAACCTTGATTCGGCCTTTCTGTGCTGCAAGGCCGTGTTACCCACGATGATCGAAAAGCGTTATGGCAAGATCATCAATTTCAGCTCTGGAACCGGCAAACAGCCACTTTCCCATCGATCGCCATACGCCACCTCCAAAATGGGCATCATCGGTTTTACTCGATCTCTGGCTGTCGATGTTGGTAGTTACGACATTAACGTAAACGCCATCTGCCCTGGACAACATGAGGAGCGAAGCCTCGAATTGGCGCGAGAAAGAGCGGAATACCTAAACAAGCCCTTTGATGACAAAGAATTCCGCCAAAACTATAAACAGCAGCGACATGACGAAAAAGCCGTCTTGGCCGGACGTTGGCGAGCGGACGAGGGCTTCAACGACAAAGGCTCAGGCCCGGAAGACGCGGCCGCCCTGGCTGTGTACCTGGCTTCGGACGACTCAGCCAGCATGACAGGGCAGGATATAAATACCGCCGGGAGAGTCATGTGGTAGAGCTACTCGCTATCAGCCATGACGTGTTTTAACTCCTGGCTGGACGCCAGGAGATCTTCCGGCGAACCGCTATCCCCAGTCCATGGTCCGATGCAATTTGTCCATGACGTGTTTTAACTCCTGGCTGGACGCCAGGAGATCTTCCGGCGAACCGCTATCCCCAGTCCATGGTCCGATGCAATTTGTCCCGGTGCGAACCCTCCCTGGGCGGTGTTTAGGAAATCCTCGCGACCCAACAGAACGCGCATCTCGAAAAGCAGCCGATGTGTCTCCGGACGGACAGACGGATACCTACGGGGCACCGATGCGACCGGGAGACGTCATCCGCTCACGCAGCCGACTGCAGGATTGGAATGAACGCCATGGCAGACTGGGACTGACGCTCTATACGTTCACCGAGATCGAGTGGACCAACCAGAACGACGAGCTGGTCAGACGCCGAATCTCGACCGGCATTCGGTACTAGTAGTCCAGAGAGAATCATCATGACGGTACATATCTACTTCGAAGATGTGAACGTGGGCGACGAGATACCGGCCTGGTCGAGGAAGACCCATTTCGCGAACTGGAACCGCTATGCCGCAGTCAATGAGGAGTTCGTTCCGTTCCATATGGACGATGAAGCGGGGCGGGCGGCCAAGAACGAACAGGGCGCGTTCGGGATGGGCAATCTCAGGTATGCGTATATCGTCAATGCCCTGCGGGATTGGGTCGGTGATGAGGCGGAGATTCGTGAGGTCGGCTGTCAGTACCGCGCCATCAACCAGAAGAACGATGTCCTGACCGTGACCGGTAAGGTCACCGAAAAGAAGGTGGAAAACGGCGAGAACCTGGTGCTGCCCTACACCTGGCGCTACGCAACGGTGTCCCCAATGTACAAGCCCATGGGATATGAGATGTCCTACGACAGCTTAATCGTTCGCGCTGCGGACGAAGTATCAGGCTATTACTGTAGTCTTGCGGAGTCGGTGGCTGCCAATGCAATGTCAAACCGCGTAGCCTTTGCTTTACACATCTAAATGCGAAGCAGGCTTATATATTTCTCAATGAGCGACCTCGCGGCTCCCATTCCCTTTCTTCAAACACTTTGAGTTTTCCCTCATCCAGCTGACTCAATAGCCTGCCAAGGTGCTCATTGAGCAGTTCGCTACGCACTTTTTCTAGAGAGGGATCGTTCACCAGATTGCGCAGCTCGTTGGGTTCTTCCACCATATCATACAGTTCCACAGGCTGCCGCGCTCTGGTACGGACAGCCATCTTGTACTGCTCGTTCCGAACCATGGAGTAGCCTTCTATCTCACTGAAGACCGACTCTTTCCCCTCCTGAGCCCCCGGCGCATCCGGGCCAGCCATAACCTGAGAGACGAGAGAGCGTATTTTTCGAGGCCGAGAGTCTTGATCTCCTCGGTCAGTGCAAGTTCACTCATGGGCATCGTCCCCCTGATTCAGTTCGTCGTAGCATAACTACAGATGTCCGGCCAGGTCAATGTGGCAGTACCTCCTGCACAGCCAATGCCGTTGGTTCGAACCTGCAGGTCGTCCGCTTTCGATGATGGCAGGCGCCATGAAACACCGGGATTCCTGTTTGCCCAGGTGATCGCCAATCTTGGCGGGCGAGGCGCAACCGCCAAAAAAATCGGACATCCATTATTTAGGAAAAAGTTCTTGGGATATGTAAGAGAAAACAATGCATCTGTAGGACCGTTCCGGTCAGATTGGAGCCAATATCTCAAATAATGGATGTCCTCGACTTCTTCCTCGGCGTGATAGTATTGATCAAATCCGGAGAATTGAGGAGTGATTGCGATGCAAACACAACAAGGTAATGATGCGACGCGGCTCGGGACCAGCCCTGGGATGACTGCGATAACCCCGAGGTCATGGCCGAACTGCTGGGCTTCAATGACCAATTTCCCTATCTTACCAAGCCTCAACCCGCACCCAGATTTGTCGGGAGTAATGTGGCATGAATGAACCCAATCCTGCATACCTGCTGGTGGGGATGATGAAGTATCGCGCCCCGGATGCGAAAGAAGTCGAGGGGCGGCTCCAGTACCAGAAGCTTACAGATCGTTAGTTTATTTAATCTACTGACTGCAGGACTCGCGAAGGGCCTGATCCTTCTATGAAGAGTAAAAAACGACGGGCCGCTGCGACTGACACCACAGGAGGCGCCACGCCGTGACAAACATCCTGTTCCTGATGACCGACCAGCAGCGCTGGGATGCCATGAGCGCCAGCGGAGACTGGGTGAAAACACCGGCGCTCGACCGGATCGCAGCGGAAGGCGTGTGTTTTACGCAGTGCGTGACCACCACGCCAATCTGCATGCCGGCCCGCCTGACGCTGGCAACCGGGCCTATTTCCTCACTGGCGTCTGGGTGTCAGGCCCTCGGTTGAATGATGGGAGCCCAGTGAGCTGAGAGGTTCACGCTGGGTTCTGAGCGCAGCCGAGGGGGCAGTTCCCTTGGCTGACTCACCTGGTGTTGTTGTGTGCCAGGGACACCGTAAGGCCGCTGTCCATGCTGAAGTATTTGCTGGGGCGTCTTGGTTTGCAATTGAACGAAACGAAGACGAAAACAGTGAATGCGTGGGACGATAGCTTCGATTTTCTCGGGTTTGAAATCCGTATGAATCGGAGTCCTCGCAGTGGCAAGAGCTATGCACGGTTTGATGAGGGAGGGCAGGGCGACCTGCTCTCTACTCTACCCCGAATTGAGGACGGGCTTCGGCACGCAAATTGCCGTTGAAATCTCCAAAATTACGGGTATAGTGGGTGATAATCGCAGTTTGAGATCGCCGCTGGGGGAGTTGACTTGCGAGTAGGTGGTGCATGCTTTGTAGCCCGCTATCCCCCCCCCCCCCCGGCACAAGCTACGGCGTAAACGGGGACCCGTGATTACGTTGTCCTCCGTCCATATCAACGGATAAGGAGGAAACACCATGTCCATTAAACTATTAAATCGTGTTGCCACGGCACTGGCCGCGGCACTCATAGCATCACCTGTCATTGCGGCAGATGAAACTACCAATGAAGACGAACCCGGCATGGAGGAGATCATCGTCACCGCGACGTATCGCGATACGCGATTGATGGATACGCCGCTCGCCATTTCCGCGGTGACCTCGGAAGACATGGTGTCGAAGGGTCTCGAGGACATACAAACCCTGTTTCAGGCCATTCCCGGGTTGTCCTATCGCGCCGGCGCCGGCGGCGGCATGCCCAGCGGCTCGCGCCTGTCGATACGCGGAATAACGCCGTCGAATACCCCCGGCGGCGTCGGGGCTGTGGGCGTGTACCTGGACAACCAGCCCATCACCGACAGCGCCATCCAAGGGGGCTCGAACACCCTCGGCTCCCTGTTTGACATGGATCGCGTCGAGGTCCTGAAAGGGCCCCAGGGCACGCTCTACGGCGAGGGCAGTATGGGCGGCAACATCCGCTATATCACCAAGAAGCCCGATACCAGCGGTCTCGACTACCACGTGCGGAGCAGCTTCGAGAACAGTTCGAAATCCGAAGATCTGAGCTATCGGATCGACGCCATGGTCAACATTCCGCTGGCTGATCAGCTGGCGCTACGCCTGGTCGGGTATCGACGTGACCGCGCCGGGGTCCTCGACGCGGTGGCGCCCCGCAACCAGAAGGACGTCGATACCTTCGAGGAAAACGGCTTGCGGGCGGCGTTAAAATGGGATGCCTCGGAGACCTTCGAGGTCACCGCAATGGTCAACGTGGTCAATAACGAATTCGGGGGTCCCGTGGTGGCATTTCACTGCTACACCGAACCGTTCGACGCTTTTGATCGCCCCGGCGGTAGGGCACCCCTCTACGATCTGCCGGGGACCACCTGTGCCCGCGGAAGGGCGGATCTGCTCGATCACGGCGACCCGTACGTCACGCATCTCGCCCACGAAAAGATGGTGAACGACGGATTCGATGATCAGACCAACTATAATCTCAGCATCGACTGGGAATTGCCTTTTGCCGATCTGGTTTCCTCCACGTCTTATTTCGAACGGGAAGCCAACGCAGCCCTGGAACTAGGTCTAGCCGAGGGGGCCGTTTTGGTTAACCAGTTTAGCTGTTTCGGGCAATTGTCGGTGTGCGGGCCGAACACGGTGTCCGCCACCGGCATTACACACATTAGGTATCGCTTGACCGAACGGATCGTTCAGGAATTCCGTTTGATTTCCAATACCGATGGCCCGCTGCAGTGGACGCTCGGGGCTTACTTCAAGGATGATGATTCGCAACTGGGGCAGGTCGCCCCTTGCTACAAAGGCGGCGGCTCCCCGGCCCACGCCGCCCTCGACAAATGCCGGTGGATACTTGGCTTTTTTCCCGACGTCCCCGTCGAGGATCAGGCCCAGATCGTACCGTGGTATAACAATCGCCTTGGTGTGGGAAATAACAACTATCTAGGCTTTAAGGAGCAGGCCATTTACGGCGAAGCCAGCTACCGTCTGAGTGATCAGTGGGAGATCCAGCTCGGGCTGCGCCTCGCGGAGGTGGACCACGCTTTGGATGTTGCGCAAACCGGCATCGACTCGAAAGTGGATCCGATCGTCTCCCGCACCAAGTCGATCGACATCGAATCTCCCAAGGTCGTGCTGACCTGGCGACCGATCGAGGGCTGGATGATCTACGCCACGTATTCTGAGGGTTTTCGTCCCGGTCAGATCAATCACCGGCTCGTCACCAAACTTGCACAACTGGGTGAGACAGTCAACGATCCAGTGGCGCAAGCGGAAATCGATCGCACTGCCGACTTCAAGACCGCCGAGAGTGACTTTGTTGAAAACACTGAACTCGGCATCAAGGCAACGGTACTGGGCGGTCGCATGAGCTTCACCGGCTCCCTGTATCGCATGGCGTATGAGGATTATGTGCTCCGCATAAGAGACCAGTTCCCCAGAGGCCTCCCCGGCCGCCGAAGGGTGGCATATGGGATCAACGCCGGCGACGCCGAGAGTGAAGGCCTGGAACTGGAGGTTCGCCTGGCACTGACCCCTAGCCTTTTCCTCACCTTCGGTGGCGATAAGAGCTTCAGGGCCCACCTCAATAGCGTCGCTGAGGCGGCTTCCGCGCTCTTCAGTTCCCGTGGGGTTGGTATAACGCCCGGCACTCGAATGAGCAATGCCCCCGATGATAGTTACTACGCGTCGCTTGCCTATGATTTCGACCTTTTCGGCATGAATGCCACGGCGCGGGTGGATACCTATGGGGTCGCCGAATCATTGGAGATGGCATTTACAAATCCTAGATACGTGAAGCCCGCCTACCGGACCACCGACATTAAACTCCTGGTGAACCTGGACAACTGGATGTTGTCGGCCTACGTGCGCAACGTCGCCGATGAAAAGATCGTCCACGAGTTCACCTCGCTTGGCTATCACCTTGGGCGTCCCCGGACCTTTGGCGTGCAGGTCCACTATCGCAGGTGATCATCCCCTGGAACAAGGATGTTCCATGAGGCTAATCGGGGGAATAGGAAGAAACATGAAATTTGGTGCACAGCTACACAACCACACAACAAGTTGGGAAAACATCAAGGCCGTCCTTGAGACCATGGAGGCGGGCAGCTGGCACAGCGTGTGGTTTTACGATCACTTCCTGCCGCCAGTGAGCCATACTGACGAGGTTTTGAAGCACGACAAGATCCCGACATTCGAAGGGTGGTCGTTGCTCTGCGCCACCGCCGCAGTGACCAAGCGTTTGCGTCTTGGCCTGCTCGTGGCCGGCAATACCTACCGCAACCCAGCACTCATGGCGAAGATGGCTGCCACTGTTGACCACATCTCGAATGGACGGCTGGGGTGAGAAACGCACCCTCCGTACACTCGCCTTGTACGGCGACATCATGAACATAATGGACGGGCCCGAGGAGGTGAAGCGGTTAAGCGGCGTACTGGAACGGCATTGTGAGACCGTCGGCCGTGACCCGTCCGAGATTCGCAAGACCGTACACGTAGCATTGCGCATCGTGAACGACGAGCAGAAAGCCGCGGACCTTAGGGGTGGCCAGGACTGGAAGATGATCGGTCCCCCGCAGTACGTGATCGACCGCGCACAGGACTTTATTGACGCTGGTGTCGACGAGTTCATGTTTAACTGGATCCCGAACGACCCGGAGGTTTACGCAGAATTGAACGAGACCGTGCTAAGCGCGTTCGACTGATCAAGCGATGCCATCGCAGCACTGGGGGGATTGTGTAAGGTTCCCAGAGGTGTTCTCGGAAAGACGGGACCCACCCCAGACTTGTGGTCCTGTCATCGTTACTAGATACTACGCAAAACTAACGTCCTTGAAAATTGGGTTCACGTTTTTCCATAAAAGCAGCGACGCCTTCTTTATGGTCTTCGGTTTGACCGCATCTCAAGTGAGTCATAGCCTCAACCACACGCATCCAGTGAAATCGAGCTCGCAGCACTGGGGGGATTGTGTAAGGTTCCTCCATCATCCAGGGTGATGAGTATAGACCGAATTAACGCCCTGTAAGCACCCATACTGAATTTGTCACAGGCGTTGCCGGATGACAGACCGGCTCAAACTGCGGGTCATCGTCATCGCGCACCGCCTGTCCAGCTACAACGCATATCCCGACGTCGACAATCTCATGGCCAAGATCGCCAGGTACGATCTCCGCATGTGGTGGAGCTGGAAGCCTACGGCATGACCGTGGTACCCCCGAAAAAAAAGCCTTGCGGTGATGACCGCATGAACCGGATATTAAATCTAGGAGAAACATGAGCGAAGCTGAATCACAACGACCAGAAATTATTACCGATACACTGCCGCCCGATGCCATATCCGACGAGTTGTTACCGGTCATTCGGGAGTTGGGTCTGGAAGAAAACTGCAGGCAACTGGCCATGGAAGGCTGGACGGTGGTGGAGAACGTCCGGGACGACGATTTCAACGATCGTTTCCGCAGCAAGATCATGGAGTTGTTTGGCGGTAAAGGTGGCGGCAGCATGATGCTTATCCGTGACCCCATCGTTGCAGAAGCTATCATGAGCCCCAAGCTCCTCGCCATGGCAGAATTCTCGGTCGGTCGAGGCTTTCTGATCAGCCAGGTGGCTGCCGGTATTGAGCCGCTTACAAGTGGAGTAGTGTCCTAAAAATAGATTGATTATGTCCTTTAAACGCGCTAGTTTAATTTAAAGGACATGAAAGGGTGGACATGACACACGAAATTGAGCAACAGAGAGAAGAAATCATCACCCTTCTGGACAAACACCCGGAAGGGCTTTCTCGTGGCCAGGTCTCAGCTGGTCTGAGTTTTTCCATTAATAACAAGACCTTGCAGAGGCGATTGGCGGCACTTGTTGATGCTGGCTGTATCGCCAGAAAAGGCGAAAGAAAAGCGACCCGCTATCACCCTCTTGGCGCCTCCATAGAGATAGGTAAAGGACACTTAAAGGACATTGCCGCTACTATCTTCAGCCCCAACAGTCAGAAAAAGCTTAAATTCCTGGATACACCTATCCATGCTCGAGAAAAGGTGTCCTATAACCGTGATTTTTTGGACTCCTATGTCCCTAATCAAAACCAATATGTCCCTGATAAGATACGAGAGGCACTCTTTCAAGAAGGCAAACGCTTCGACGAGCAACTGGCGGCGGGTAAGTATGCCCGGGAAATCTGCCAGCGGCTTTTGATCGACCTCTCTTATAACTCCAGCCGACTGGAGGGCAACACTTATTCCCGTCTTGATACACAAAAGCTGGTGGAAGAAGGCATATCCGCAGAAGGCAAGGTTCATGAAGAAACGGTGATGATCATGAATCATAAAGAAGCCATTCTGTTTCTGGTGGAGAACGCACAAGATATTGAGTTAAACAGCCTGACGATTCGCAACTTGCACTATTTGCTGTCACAGGACTTGCTCGCTAATCCTGAAGCGTGCGGCAATATCCGAACACTGGAAGTGGATATCGGCCAATCCACGTACAGGCCCTTGGGTAATCCCCACGTTTTAAAAGAACTCTTTGAGCTGATTTTGCAAAAAGCAACAAAGGTCAAAGACCCGTTCGAGCAAAGTTTCTTTTTGCTGGTGCATTTATCCTATCTGCAGGCATTCGAGGATGTGAATAAAAGAACTTCACGCTTAAGCTGCAATATTCCGTTTATTAAAGGCAATCTGTGTCCGCTCAGCTTTATCGATGTCTCGCGGGATGATTACACCGCCGCGCTTCTGGCTATCTACGAAAAAATTGATGCTGAACCGATGCTTGAGCTTTTTGCCTGGGCATATTCCCGCTCCTGCGAGCAATACGGCGTGGTCAGAAAATCCCTCGGAGAAATTGACGCTTTTCGCATTCAATACCGGCAACAGCGAAGAGCTATCATGGGTCAAATAGTTAAACAAGGCTTACATGGCTCGGCAGCAGAAGAGCTGATTGAAAATTATTGCCAGGAGCAAGGGATCGAAGATACTGACAAATTTACCGCCATGACTCTCGCTGATCTCAGCACACTGCATGCTGGTGCGATTATCGGCCTCGGAATAACAGAAGCGCAGCTCGATGCATGGCTATCCAGCAAGCCGTAAACATTTCCTTTCGGCCCACTCGATGCGCCAGATTATTGCATGGGATCGTTGGCTGTGGCAGCCTGTGCGCCTTCCCAAATGCAAAAGTCACGGGAATGAAGTTCGGCACGTTCATCAGTTGTTTCGTACGGATTGGGACAAACTTGGTGCGTGGATAGAAACACTCGAAAGTGGCCTCTGGCACGTGCCTGGTGGCCTGACCACATCTTAACGCCGGGCCCGGCATCGAGGATACTTGCCTTGCTGATGCTGGCAGCGTCGGGGTTCGCGAGTTCGCTGGAGGGGCTGGAGTTCAAACACGGCATCGCATTTTTCGGCGACCTGAAATATCCCGCCGACTACACCCAGCTCGAATACCTGAATCCCGACGCGCCCAAGGGCGGCACGCTGGTGCTGGCGACGCAGAGCGACTTCAATACACTGGCACCGATGCCGGAACGGGGGACGCCCGCGCCGCAGGGATTCTGGTTTACCTCGGACACGCTGCTGATTCGCGCCGGTGACGAGGTCAGCGCGTTTTACGGCCGGCTGGCGGACGGCGTCGCCATCACCGACGACCGGCTGACCATGGTGTTCCGCATCCATCCGGATGCGAGGTGGCAGGATGAGGTGCCGATCACCTCGCGGGACGTCACCTATACCTTTGATTTCCTCAAGTCCCAGACGCAAGGCGGCCTGTGGTACGACTTCCTCACGCGCGTGGAGGCAATTGACGCACGGCATGTGGCGTTGCATCTCGCGGCACCGCTGACCGTGAACAACATCATCATGGTCCAGTTCACCTCGATCCTGCCGGAACACTACTGGCGCGAAAGGGATCCCTCGGCCACGACGATGGTGCCGCAGGATATGAAACCCTGGTCGCGGGGAAATGGCAGTTGTATGGGAGGACCGGCGGCGGTACCCATCCGGACGATGCGGGATTTGACGACTACCTTCTCTGGCAGGTCGCTCACGGGAGAGCAGACGGCGAGCGATACGCCGACCCCCTGCTATTGCGTAAAGGAGAGAAGGCGCGGCAATACATGGGCGCGTGCCGCTCATCGCCTCGTGGCCCGGGACGGTATCGAGCGGTGTGGTGAGCGACGATCTCATCGACTTTACGGATTTCTTCGTGACCTTTGCCGAACTCGCCGATGCAGCGCTGCCCGGTGACCGGATCCTCGACAGCGCTGCCCGGTGACCGGATCCTCGACGGGGTAAGCTTTGCGCCGCAACTTCGAGGCGAACCCGGCTCACCGCGCGAGTGGCTCTTCTCTTCGTGGCAATCGAGTGGCCGTTACGTTCACAACGGTCGTTCGAGACTTTACGAGGACGGGCGCTTCTTCGATCTGCGGGTCGACCCTAATGAAGAAAGTCCACTTGAATTGAAATCCCTGGATACCGAGTTGGCTGTGGAGCACGCCAAACTCCAGCACGCGCTCGATTCTGTTGGCGGACGCAAGGGCAGAGATTAGAACCTGCCTGCCTTTACGGCACACTCTTATTTCCTTAGCGAAAATCCCGGGCGCAACACCGGTTCGACTTCACCCAAGCTAACCAACGATTCCTCCATGTCGCGAAGTGAAGAGGAATCACGGCATCGGGGTATACCAGACAGGAGAACTGTAGGCCCTTTCCTGCGCCACCATCGGCACTGCATCGGGGATATCTTTGAGGTTGTAGTATGTGCGGTCAAACGCCGGCCACTGGGGAGTGCCCATGGTATCTCCAGTACACGCAAGTAATAGAAGGCTGGACGCCGGGGATCAAAATCCGGATCACGCCAGATGACCGCAAATTCCGATTCGCCGATGCGGTTACTGTAACTGGCACGTTGCAGGTCAACGGTATTGCCAAGCGGCTGCACCTGTGGTACGTGACTCCTTTGTTCATGAGATGTAGTGTATTGGAAAAGGCTGCAGCCATTGACGTTCATATTTGCTCAGTGCTTGCTGGTGGGGTGTGTCTCGACTAAATCGTGGGAATTGGTCAGGAAATGAGTAGTTCAAGCCCAAATCAGATGACTGGCAGGCCACTACCGTCCCCATCGACCGGACTGGCTGATGCTTTTTTACTATCCGCAGGCGGTCGATGAAACGAACGGCGCGACGGAAATCGTTGCCGGCTCGCAGTATTGGACCAAGGACTTTGAAAAAGCAGATGGCTGGCATCGCGGTGATCCGATGGACCGCACGCTGACCGTTGATGAAATGACCGCGGACGACCTGGCTTTTCGTGACAAACGCGTGCAGCAGGGACTGGAAACCATAGGCATTCCGAATCTTGAACGTCGCTTTATTCATGTGCCGAAAGGTGCAGTCGTTATTGGTCACTATGACCTGATTCATCGAGGATCGCGGAAATCACCAGAAGCCCCCGACCGGTTCATGTACAAGTTCTACTTTGCGAGCGCCGTCGGCCCCACCACGCTCCATGTGCACGTCGCCAGGTTCTCGTGAGACATAGTCTCCCGGCATCCCATCACCCCACCATACCCATCGGTATTGGCCATCACCGCGAATCCGTATCCCCTTAGCTTATGTGCAACCAACAGGCACATGAATCCCCAATTACCCCCACCATGATGGAAATACCAGCCTTGGCCACGTTGCTCCAGGGAAAAGCCCACTGCATAGTCGCCTATGCCTACCGGATTCAGCCACGGCCTGATCTACAAGGCGAATTTTTACGATGGCGCTCTGCGGGTGCCACTCATTGTGCGCACGCCCGGGCCGGACAATTCCGGCGTCGTCAACGACAGCCTCGCGGAAAACAGCGACCTGGGCCCGACGCTGGTGGAACTCGCGGGCGGTAGCATCGAATACCAGCAGTTCGCCCGGTCACTGACCGGTGCACTGGACGGCAGTGCTCATCGCGAGGACGTGCTGTCCGAATACGCGGGCGAATTCATGCTGATGACCGACGAGTGGAAAATCGCCGTGAACCGGGAAGGACAGACCTACATGCTGTTCGACCGGCAAAACGACCCGGACGAAACCCGGAACCTCGCCGGTCTGCCCGACTATCAGTGTGATGCCGATGCGCTGCGCCTCCGGCTCCTGGAACGCGTAGTACAAAGCCAGTTGGGCCAACCGGACGCGTATTAGGCTTCAATTCGGGGCAATTCGGGGGACAGTGCACTTAATTCAGGATTGGATCACCCGCAATAACCGCTGTTTGGATTCTGGCTCAAGACCCCTGACTTTCTTCAGTCTTGCAAGTAGTGATTCTCTATCGACGAGTTCTCGATCGAGCAGCGCTGCGCAAAATTCCCGGTCTTTTTCCCGATTTGCGATGCCCTTTGAAATCCACAAGTCATGTATTTCCAGGCATAGGGCCTTCACGCCATTTGTCGAGGTGGACTCGTAGCTAACGAGTCGGTTCCTCCAACCGGCCGGGAGTACCGCGGTGTCGGGTGTCGCCCTGCGCGTAATAGCCAAAGGTTTCCTGAAAGATCGAAAGTTCACCGATGGAGCCATCGATTAGATCTGCCTTCGTACCGTCCTCATCCTTAAGCGCAGAGATGTCGACCTCGATTGATCGTTCTGCTTCTGGAATCTCGATATCAGTTGACCCGTGTACAGCTTGACTACCTATGACGAGCACCTGATCAGTAGCGAGTATGGCTCCGGCTGCTCTTATCGTGTGATCAAACTGTTTCCGCTTCATGCCGCTTCATCGCGTCGAAGGCGGGCCAGAATCGTCTTCCGCTGCTCGGCGGACAAGACACCGGCAAAGGGGGAGACTTGACGCATATTCTGTGCCAGTGTCAGGTAACGACGATGCTGAGGTGATCGCCAATCTTGGCGGACGAGGCGCAGCAGACCCGCTCGAGAGAGTTGAATCCGGAGAGCTGGCAGCGGGCCTTCGACGCAGCAGTAAAAAGGAAAGCCTGACTAAGGCGTGTGTCGACGGTGTGAATGGTCACCCCGCAGCGACCGGCGCTCCCTTCACTTGCGGGATCACTTCGGTCTGCTTTTCGCGGTACGGAAACTTATCCGTCATCCCGGCGATCACCCGATACACCTCCGGGTTTTCGCAGTCCTGCACCATTTCTTCCGTGGTCTGGCCGGGCACGTCCTCCTGGGGCAGGGTGGCTGCATGCCGGTGGTAGACCGCGAGACCGAGGCGCAGCCCCTCCTCCTTGCGCGGAAACGCGCCGTGCCAGGTCGCCCCGTGCCACACGATGACCGACCCCTTCGGCGCCTCGGCAGGGATGGCATCCTTGAACCGCTCCAGGGGCGGCGCACGTTCGCCCTCCCGGTGTGAGCCGGGAACCCAGGCCAGGGCTCCGCCTTCGCGTGTGTATTCGGTGAGGCACCACGTGCTGTTGCCGGTGTGGGCGACCGCCCCCCACGGGGTCGGTACCGCACCCTGGTCCGCATGCAGGCCCAGCCTGGGACCATAGCCGAAGTCTCCCTTCCATTTCACGAAACAGTTGACGCTGGACAGCCGGGTCTTACCGGCCATCATGAAGTTCTGCAGCGCCAGCGAGGCCGGGTTGAGCGCCAGATCGCGAAACAGCCGATGCTGCTGCGTCAGTTTCTGAATCAGAAACTGCGTCCTTTCGTTGCCTTTCCGCAAAAGCAATAAGCGCTCCTGTTGCTCGGGGGTCAGTTCCCGCCTCGGGAACTCCAGTGCCTGTTGGGGTCCGCCGTCCAGCGTAAAGGTGCAGCCGGTCATCTCCCTGGCGCGAGCCAGGATCAGTTCCACGATTTCATCGATCCGGTCCACACCGAAGCCGTTGGCCTCCGGGGGCACGATGGTCAAGCCGTCACGCTCCAATTCCTCTGCATGTTTTTCGAGGCCGAGAGTCTTGATCTCCTCGGTCAGTGCGAGTTCACCCATTGGGACATCCTTTTTTGATTGTGCCGTCAGTAAACCACAAGTGCCCGGCCCAGTCAAAATGAGTCTAAAGCGACTCTTTTTCGTCCATGATGATGGGATGAACATCATCATGAATATCAAGCAAATCAAGAGCTTCGATCAGGTCGAGGACTTTCTCAGCAGCGTGGGATCGGCGGAGATCACGGCGACCTCAAAAGACGAGGCCTACCAGTGGATCGCGCATGTGCTACAGCACTTTCGCTACAGGAGCCTTCGGCGATTAGACAAAGCGCTGATCCAACGCTTCCTGATGCGTGTTACCGGCTACTCGCGGCAGCATCTTACTCGACGGTGTCGTAGAACCGCTTGATTCGGTCGCCTGCAGCGGCGCCAACGCACGGTCAACAAAAACGCTTGAGGCATGCCAATACCGGTCGAATGTTCCGCTTCGAAAGTTTTGACAAAGGTCTCTTGCAGTAAATCTTCGACATCCTCACTACACTCAAAAAAACGGCGCAAAAAATTACGCAGCGAACCGACGTTGCTTTGAAATGCGCTGACAACCGGCGTCTCGTTGGCGCCCGGAATTAGTTTCATTCACCCTCCCCTGCCATGGCTTAAAGCCAGAAACTCAAGCGTATACCTGAGTATACGCAAGAACAAGGCAATCCGTGATGAGTCTCTCTCTGTAGCTGCGGCTTGCGGGCACGGTGTCGTGGATATTCATGGAGCGTAGCGGAATTTTTTTCTCTTTGCCATTTGCTCCTTGTAAATCGGACTTTACTAAGTTCACAATGGCTCGAATAGAGGAGAGCAGGTCATACCAACGAGTTCGAAACCCATATTCAATGTGAACAACTAATCTACAAGTTCCTCGAAGTACTCGAAGCCGAAGAAGTACTCGAAGCCGAACAGGCGAAAGTCGCCGATCTCTTTGCCGAGGACGGTCAGTTTTCCAGGTACGATGGTCGCGATGAGATCCGCGAGCCTTCGACGGCATCGAAAAGGTCGATAACAATGTGAACGTAAACCTCTGCAATAATCTGTTGATCGATGTGATCGACGATGATCACGCCACTGCCACACATTACTGTACAAGCATTACGTTTCCGATCCTGCACCGGCGGACCTGAAAGATCCGGTGGGTGGCGGCCAGGTCGGGGGTGAACTCGATACCGCGAGAACAATCACGTCATCGCATAGGCCTTGCCCATGGCGGATGGTGAGATCTGCTCTTGATAATCTGCCGACTTTGTTGGAACAACATACTCACGCAATCGGCTATTAGGTGAGAGCGCACTGGCCAATTCTTCCCAGCGTGGCCTTGCGGCCCAGCGTGGCCTTGCGGCCACACCGCTGATGCGTAACAAAGAGGTGGCACAGGAACAGCCAGATCAACGAGCGCTGACAGAGCGTTATACAACTGAAGCATGTCTGTTTTCAGGGCGATGACGACATTCCCATTGCTGGCCAAAGATAGGCGTCGCTCTGCGATGGCAGGCCGAGTGGGGATTCAGATTGAGCGCAGAACCAAAGCGTTGAATCAGCGTGACCGCACCACTGTGTGCAACGAGTGGCCGCTAGCCTAGATGTACTGACGCGTGAACCAATGCCGGTTCCTTATCTAGAGAATCCGCCTGCGGTCGTTGCGCCCCATCGAGAAGACAACGTCTCACATGCCTTCGGGCGTTTCACTGACACCGCTTTCCGGCATCGCCACTGGCATTCCCCGGAACCCAACGACCCACTGACTACTCTTGCCATTTCATGAAGATGTCGTTTATCCTTCTTATCCTTCGCAAAGTTGAGGTTGAATTGTCTAAAACGCGGGCGTATTATGTTGCTCATACCGCAGTTTGACATTGCCGCTGGGAGAGTGTACTTGCGAGTCGATTGTGCATGCGTGGTGCATGCTTTTTAGTCCGCGACCCCCCCCCCCGGCACAAGCTACGGCGTAAACGGAGGAACTCCGGATTGCGTCGGTCCTCCGTCCATATCAACGGATAAGGGGAATACCATGTCCATTAAACTACTGAATCGTGTTGCCGGGGCACTGGCCGCGGCACTCATTGCATCACCCTGCCTTGCGGCAGATGAAACTACCAATGAAGACGAACCCCAGATGGAAGAGATCATCGTCTCCGCGACCTATCGCGATACGCGATTGATGGATACCCCGCTCGCCATTTCCGCGGTGACCTCGGAAGACATGGTGGTGAAGGGTATCGAGGACATACAAACCCTGTATCAGGCCATTCCCGGGTTGTCCTATCAGGGCGACATAGAGGTTGGGGGCGGGTCGTCGCTGTCGATACGCGGAATAACGCCGACCCCCGGCAGCGTCGGGGGTGTGGGCGTGTACCTGGACAACCAGCCCGTCACCGAGCACAGGGGGGGGAGGGCTGCCCTCGGCTCCCTGTTTGACATGGATCGCGTCGAGGTCCTGAAAGGGCCCCAGGGCACGCTCTACGGCGAGGGCAGCATGGGCGGCAACATCCGCTATATCACCAACAAGCCCGATACCAGCGGTCTCGACTACCACGTGCAGAGCAGCGTCGAGAACGGTTCGAAATCCGATGATCCGAGCTATCGGATCGACGCCATGGTCAACATTCCGCTGGCTGATCAGCTGGCGCTACGCCTGGTCGGGTATCGACGTGACCGCGCCGGGGTCCTCGACACGCCGGCGCCCCGCAACGAGAAGGACGTCGATACCTTCGAGGAAAACGGCTTGCGGGCGGCGTTGAAATGGGATGCCTCGGAGACCTTCGAGGTCACCGCAATGGTCAACGTGATCAATAGCGAACAAGGGGGTCCCGACGTGGCATTTCACTGCCACACCGAAGCGTTCGACGCGAATCAAGCCGACGGCGATGAGGTACCGCGCTATCTGCCGGGGACCACCTGTACCCGCGGAAAAACGGATCTGTTCGATCACGGCGACCCGTACGTCACGCATCTCGCCAACCCAACGTTCGTGAACAGCAAAGAGGATGATCAGACCAACTATAATCTCAACATCGACTGGGAATTGCCTTTTGCCGATCTCATTTCCTCCACGTCTTATTTCGAGCGCGAAACCTACAAAGCCGGGCAAACCACCGGGGGGACGGGGCTGGGCGTGGGGCCACTTTTCTCGGCCGTTGACGGGGGATGTTTCGGGCTATTGTCGGTGTGCGGGCCGAACAAGGTGGACTCAATTGGCTTTAACCAGTATAACTCGACCGAACGGCTCGTTCAGGAATTCCGTTTGATTTCCAATACCGATGGCCCGCTGCAGTGGACGCTCGGGGCTTACTTCAAGGATGGTGATTCGCAAGTAGGGAACATCGCCCCTTGCTACAAAGGCGGCCCCCCGCACTACGCCACCATCGACTACTGCTTTGTCTTGTGGGGCTTCCGTCCCGACGTCCCCGTCGAGGATCAGGCCCTGATCGCACAGTTGTTCAACGGTTTCCTTGGTGAGGGAAATAACAACTATCTAGGCTTTGAGGAGCAAGCCATTTACGGCGAAGCCAGCTACCGTCTGAACGATCAGTGGGAGATCCTGCTCGGGCTGCGCCTCGCGGAGGTGGACCACACTTTGGACGTTGGGCGACCCGGCATCAACTCGAAAGTGGATCCGATCTTCCACCTCGCCAAGCCGACCGACATCAAATCTCCCAAGGTCGTGCTGACCTGGCGCCCGATCGAGCACTGGATGATCTACGCCACGTATTCTGAGGGTTATCGTCCCGGTCAGATCAATAAGGGGCTCGTCACCAAAATTGCACTACTGGGTGGGGCAGTCAACGATCCAAACCTGTCTGATGAGGCTCGCGCATTGGCGCAATCGCAAATCGATCGCACTTCCGGCTTCCAGACCGCGGAGAGTGACTTTGTTGAAAACACTGAACTCGGCATCAAGGCATCGGTACTGGGCGGTCGCCTGAGCTTCACGGGCTCCCTGTATAGCATCGCGTTTGAGGATTATGTTCTCCGCGTAAGAGACGAGTTCCCCAGGACAGGACTGGGGGTCAGAGAAGGAGAGCGCCTCCCCGGCAACTCTTCATTGGTATATGCGGCCAACGCCGGCAGCGCCGAGAGTAAAGGCCTGGAACTGGAGGTTCGATGGGCACTGACCGATAACCTTCTCCTCACCTTCGGTGGCGATAAGAGCTTCAGGGCCCACCTCAATAGCGCCCCTGAGGATGTTATTGGTATAACGCCCGGCACTCGAATGGCCAATGCCCCCGAGTACAGTTACTACGCGTCGCTTGCCTATGATTTCGACCTTTTCGGCATGAATGCCACGGCGCGGGCGGATACCTATGGGGTCGCCAGTTCACTGGACGGCTCGAATATTAAACTTAAATACAGCAAGCCCGCCTACCGGACCACCGACCTTAAGCTCCTGGTGAAGCTGGACAAGTGGATGTTGTCGGCCTACGTGCGCAACGTCACCGATGAGAGGATCGCCTACGAGTTCCGCCAGGAGGGCTATCACCTTGGGCAGCCCCGGACCTTTGGCGTGCAGGTCAACTATCGTATGTAATCGTCCCCTGGAACCATCCCCTGGAACCATCCCCTAAAACAAGGATGTTCCAGGGGTCTTTCAGCGTGTGGGTATCCCCAACACGGGTAATCCAACTGGGTGGAGGAAGGTATGACCGTATCGGTTGACGAGGTTGTTGAGCACATCAGGGAGCATGGCTGCTACGTGCATGAGCATGCGATCGAGCAGTCCTTGTGTGATGAACTCCTGGGCGAAATCCATCGGCTCGAGGAGGCTGGCATACCCCGAAGTCTGGATAATGATTTCCATGGCCATCGGACCACGCGGTTTTACGATGTCCTGAACCTCGGCGATGTCTGGCAGCGGTTGCCGGTGCACCCGGCTATCCTGCCTGTTGCCAGGGGCGTGCTGGGCGATGACTGTCTGCTGAACACGTACGGCACGTCGATTGTGAATCCTGGCGAGACCAGGCAGCGCATGCATGTTGATGATGGCCCGTTCATCCATGCGCCCAATTCATGCCTTCGACACCGGCCGCCCCAGTACGAGGGTGGCCCGCGCGCTCACATCGTGCTCAACCTCATGCTTGCCCTGTGCGACTTTACCGAGGAGATTGGCGCAACCCGGTACGTGCCCGACAGCAACAAGCTGCCGTACCCGACGTTTGAAGGTGAAGACGAATGGTACGCGCAGAGCGTGCCGGCCGTGATGCCCAAGGGTAGTGTGCTGTTTTTTGAGGGCCAGTGTTTCCACGCCGCCGGTGACAATACCTCGAGCGAGCGGCGCTATGCCGTGACAGTGGACTACTGCGCCGGCTACCTGCGGACCCAGGAGAACTTCCTGTTCAGTACGCCCGCTGATCGCGTCAGAACCTTTTCCGATGACCTCCAGCGGCTACTGGGATTGCGCATGTGTGGTGGGCTGGGGCATGTGTATAACCACAATCCCGATGACCTGATGCAGAAGATTTGGCATCCGACCGCGCCGTCAGGTCCGGAACGTTGAGAACGCGATCAATACGCATAGGAGTCAGACATGGATATTCCATCGCTCAACAACAAACCCGATGCCGACGCAATCCGTCTCGAAGCCCGCCGTCTTGGCCTGCAGAAGCACCTGCTCGACATGCATACCTATGGTGTCACGGTGATACCACCGGAGATCGTCGCTGCCGGGGGCCCATTCACACCTGGACAGAAGCGGTAGAGGAAGGTGATAACAACAAATGCGTGGAGGAAGGTAATCCAGACTCCAGACGACTACGCTCAGGATGACAGCCATGCACAGGATGACGGGGCCCTTTCTTCTTCTGGTCTCCGTTTCGGCGCTTGCCGAAGTCAATCTGAATGCCCTTGAATTCACGCACGGCATCGCATTTTATCACGAGCTCAAGTACCCCGAGGGCTTCACGCATCTGGAACACCTGAACCCTGATGCCCCAAAGGGGGGGAATCTGGTGCTGACTACCAGTAGCAATTTCGATACGTTTGCGCCGGCGGCTGAGGGGGGCACCGGAGCACCCGGCGACTGGTTACGCGATGACAGGTTAATCCGCCGGGGCGGTGACGAGCTCAGTGGTTTCTATGGCAACCTTGCCGATGGCATTGCGATCACCGATGACCGGTTGGCGATCGTATTCAGGGTGCATCCACAGGCGAAGTGGCGGGACGGCGTGCCCATCACCTCGAAAGATGTGGCCTACACGCTCAGAGTGCTTACCGCCCAGGCATCGGGCCGCTTGTTTTTTCATTTTATCGATTCAGTCGAGGAAATAGACGACCGTCACGTCGCGATTCACCTCAAGGTTCCCGTGCAGTTGAGCGACGTCATGATTTTCGAATTCATAGCGATCATGCCTGAACACTACTGGCGTGATAAGGATCCGTCCGCCGCGACGCTTGTGCCACCACTCAATAGCGGTCCCTATGAGATTACTGCTTTCAAACAGGGCCGGTACGTCGAATACCGCCGGGACCCGGACTACTGGGGCAAGGACATCCCGCTCAACAGGGGTCGCTACAATTTCGATACCATTCGCTTCGATATCTATCGTGATGCCACCGTGACCCGGGAAGCCTTTCGCAAAGGTTTGGTCGACATCTGGACAGAATCGGATGCGCGCTACTGGCATCATGCTTTCGACACACCGGCTTATCACAAGGGCTGGGTCAAGAAAATCCGCCGCAAGCAGGGCCTGGAAGTCGGTGTGCGCGAGGGCATCGTGTTGAACAACCGACGCGAGAAATTCAGGGACCGGCGGGTACGCCAGGCGCTGACCCTGGCGGTGGATTTCGAGTGGCAGAACAGGGTGTTGCATTTCGGGTATCACAAGCGGGCGCACAGCTATTGGCCCGACACGATACTGTCCGCGACCGGACTGCCAAGCGCCGATGAACTGGCCCTGCTCTCCCCCTACCGTGCGCAGTTGCCGGCAGAATTATTCTTGCGGCCGTTTCGTTTCCCCGAGGTCGTAACCGAGGAGGATTATCGGGCCAACGTCATGCGTGCGCGGGAGCTCCTGGATAAGGCCGGCTGGCACATTGTCGATGGTGTGCTCAGGAATGCGGCAGGAGAAGCCTTCGAGATAGCTTTCCTGTCGCGCTACCCGGCAGACGCCCGTACGCTGTTGCCGTATTTCCAGCGCCTGGAACAGCTGGGTATTCGTGGCTACCTGGTGTTGGTCGATGGCGCCAGTCAATGGATAAATCGGAGGCGCCAGTTTGACTTCGATGCCCTGCTGGCACCCACGACGAGTCCAATGCCACCGCACATTGTCCTGCAGTACATGTTCCATTCCGACTCGGCTCTGGTACCGGGTTCCGGCAACAGGTCCGGCATCAGCGATCCGGTGGTGGATTTTCTGGTTGACGAGGCCGTCGCCGCGAGGACCCTCTCGCAGATGATTGCCGCGTGCCGCGCCATCGACAGGGTCCTGCTCTGGCAGTACTACCAGATTCCGCTGTACGCGCTCGATCTGCTCGCCACGGTGCACTGGGACAAGTTTGGCCGGCCCGCTTACGAGCCTAAGTATCAACCCGCGTTTCCCGATGGCTGGTGGTACGACCCGGAGAAAGCCGCGCGGATAACAGGTGGTGTCGGGTCGCTCGTATCTTCACGAAAATAATTCGTTGGAGGACAATCGGATACGGCTCCTCTCCTCCTTATTCTGGTGGTGCTACGAGAACATCTGACGACTAACCAGCCTGTACGTGTTGCCGGGGCACTGGCCGCGGCACTCATAGCATCACCTGTCATTGCGGCAGCCGGGCAGTATCAAAAACGCGTTCTACATCAATAGAAAACAATTCTTCTGCCAGCGTCTGCTGGGTTCCACAAACAAACACTAGCGAGGTTTCACCTCAGACCGACAAGGCATGGTGATTGGCCTTACAACAGGATCGTCAGGCAGGATTCGATTATGTTCTGTCGATGCTGCAAGCCGAATTTGCCCTGACCCAGGTATTCGATCGCCGGCTGTCTGGGCGTTATGTATTTGAAGAACTGATACGGGAGAACCTGGATCTGGGTCGACCTGATCGGGTCAGTTTGATCTTCAACCGGCGTGTGACCAAACGCACGCCGTCCCGATTCAACACCCGCGTGATCACTGAAGGGGTCATGCCCTCGCTGCATGTCAGCTATAAGAACTCGAAGATCAAACAATATTTCAAGGAAGACAAGGCGTTGCGCACGGAGATGACCATCAACAACGCTCGCGATTTTGCAATTGGCAAGAAACTCGGCAGGCCGAAACCAGCCTGGACGCTGATGACACGCCATCGACCAGCGACTGGCACAGCGTCGATGTGGACTCACTGCAACTGGTTCGTCCGCGCACGGTAGGGGTTGAGCATGTTGCTTTGTGGGCAATGGCGCAGGTGGGGTTGCCGGCGCTACTGGCGCAGTTGGGGCTGAACAGCCGACAACAGGCGGCGGCGGTGGGTTCGATCATTGGCCGCCTGGCGGCGCCGGGTTCGGAACGTGCGACCCACCGCTGGCTGCGCGACACCAGTGCGTTGGGCGACTTGCTGGCTGTCGACTTCGAAAACTATAGCCAAAAGCATGCGACAGCTTGCGCAGTCTTGTAGATGCAGCTATACCGGGCTTCCGACGCGCTGATGGCGCATCGGGAGGCGATTGAGGAACATTTGTTCGGCGCGGCAATGACCCTGTTCGAGCTACAACCGACGGTGACGCTGTACGATCTGACGAATACTTATTTTGAGGGGGACGCCGGCTCCCAGGAGAAAGCAAAACGCGGTCATTCCAAGGAGAAACGCAGCGATTGTCCGCTACTCACACTGGGTCTCATGCTGGATGCCAGCGGCTTCGTGCGGCGCTCGCAGGTGTTCGCGGGCAACGTCAGCGAACCGCACACGCTGGCCGAGATGCTCAGCGCACTGCAGGCCCCAAAGGGTGCTCTGGTGGTGATGGATCGCGGTATTGCCACACAAGATAATATTACCTATAAGACTGCGCAAGCTGTCGCTTGCTCTTGGCTGGCGGCGCAAGGCTACCGCTACCTGGTGGTGAGCCGCGAGCGCAAGCGCACCTTTGATCCCGCGTCGGCGATGACGGTGACGACGGCAACACAGCAGTCGGTACACTTGCACAAGGTGCTGTCCGAAGATGGCCAGGAGACCCGTCTGTATTGCTATTCCGAGGCCCGGGAAAAGAAGGAACAAGCCATTGCCGAGCGTCTCGCCAAGCGCTTTGAGAATGCCCTGACGACGCTCTCAGAAGGACTGTCCAGACCGCGCACACAGAAACAAATCGACAAAATCTGGCAACGCATTGGCCGCCTGAAGGAGAAGAGCCACGGGGTGGCGCAGCATTACGATATTGACGTTACCAGCAGCGAAGATGGCACTCAGGCGCGCGCCATCAACTGGCGCCGACAACTTGAAGACTGCGCGAGCTGTCGTTCGCTTTCGGTTAACGGCTCCATGCTGACCCATCCGGGGGTGTACTGCCTGCGCAGCAACCAAACCGACTGGGACGAGGAAACCCTGTGGCGCACGTACATCACACTGACCGATCTGGAAGCCGTGTTCCGGTCACTCAAGTCTGAACTGGGTCTGTGCCCGATCTATCACCACAAAACCCTGCGCACCGAAGGTCATCTGTTTATCACAAAGCTTGCGACAGCTGGCGCTGTCTTTTACGTGCTTGCCTATCAACTCGTGCAGGTCATACGACGCCGACTGCGGCAGCACGGGCAACACGAAAGCTGGACCCTGTTGCGCCGTATCCTGAATGGGCAGCAACGCATTACCGCGACCTTCCGCCGTGATGATCAGTGCGCGTTGCATGTCCGTAAAGCCACGGTCGCCGAGCCTGCACAACGAGAGATTTACCAGGCGCTGGGCATCAGCGGGACACCGGGCGGGATCCAAAAGACGGTCATCGAACTGAGTAAAAAAACGCCTGAAACAGGCTAGATTTTCAGTTTGTAGTGCCAGAACAACTTTTTTGTCAGTATAACTTACTGATATTCATCAAGTTTTAAAATAGACTGTTAAACTTGGGTTAGGTACGCAAAGTTGAGGTTGAATTGTCTAAAACGCGGGCGTACTATGTTGCTCATAACGCAGTTTGACATTGCCGCTGGGAGAGTGTATTTGCGAGTCGATTGTGTATGCGTGGTGCATGCTTTTTAGTCCGCGACCCCCCCCCCCCCCCCCCAATGGCATTCATTTAGGCAGAACCGTCTTCATTTTTTTCTATCCTCTCCATAACCCATTGATTTATTGTGGCTAATTTTCTTTTTCGTCATGGGTCGGCAGAGGGCTTGACATACGCCTTTCCCTGTGAGACCATAAGCGAGTCGAACTGTCTTTTGGAGGGACTGATGGACGAAGCCATTCGCAAATTGAAGTCGACGACGTTCTTTGGGCGCCGTCTGAGCCGCCGTCAGATCGCCGATGTGCAGCGCACCGTCCGAGACTTTCCGAAGCTGAGTCGACACGAACTTGAGCATACGATCTGCGAACACCTGAACCTGCACACCCCAAGCGGAGGCAATCGCGTCCGCACCGCGCAGCGCTTGCTCGAACGCCTGGAGGAGCTGGGCATTCTCACGCTGCCGGCAAAGGACGAATCGAAGCAGCGGGGGGCACAGAAGGCGCTGGTATGGACCGCCCGCTCCGCGCCACGGGCGGTGATTCGCGAGGCGTTGGCGCGGCTGGCGCCGTTGGCACTGCGCGTGATCACGGAGACGGACGAGGTCGCGGAATGGAATGAACTGCTGGACCGGCACCATTACCTGGGTTATCGCCGCCCGTTCGGTCTGCACCTGCGCTACGCCATCGTCGATGGCCACGGCAGGTGGCTGGGTTGTCTGCTGTTCGCCTACGCGGCCCGGTCGTTGCCGTGCCGCGACCAGTTCATCGGCTGGGACGAGGCGGCTCGGCAGAGACGTCTGGACCAGGTCATCGGGAACAGCCGCTTCCTGATCTTCCCGTGGGTGCGGGTCGAGAATCTGGCATCGAAGGCGCTGTCGTTGGTGGTGCGTCGGCTGGCGGACGACTGGCAGGCGCAGTACGGCTACCGCCCCGTGCTGGTGGAGACCTTTGTCGATCTGAGCCGGTTCCGTGGCAGTTGTTACCGAGCGGCAAACTGGCAGTTTCTAGGCGAGACCCGGGGCAAGGGGTCGGTGCGAACGCCGAAAGGCGTTTTCGTCCACCCGTTGGATAAGGATTTTCAGACGCTGCTGAGGACGGGGCAGCGACCCGCTGCGCGGCACCCTACGACAACGCAGGGTTCGGCGAACGCCCGGGTCGAACCGTGGCGGTCGTTGCTGGATGCGGTGGTGACGGTGGCCCACGACTTCGACCGGCAATGGCAGCGGCGTCAGCGTTCGCTGAACACGTTGCTCGTGGTGCTGTTCCTCTTCCGCCTGGTGTTTTCGAAAAACCGGCAGGGGTACGGGGCGACCCTGGTCGAACTGTGGGACCAGTGCCGCCTGCTCGGTGTCTCGCTGCCGCAGGCGTCTCCGGTGTCGCCCTCGGCGATGTGCAACGCCCGGGCCAAAGTAGACGAGAACCTGTTTCGGGTGCTGAACGCCGAACTGCTCCGCCGCGCCGACGACACCGGCAGCGGGCCTCGCTGGAAGGGGCATCGGCTGTTCGCCGTGGACGGCTCGAAGCTGAACCTGCCACGGCCGCTGCTCAAGGCCGGTTACCGGCTGCCGTCGGACAACGCCCACTACCCCCAGGGCCTGCTCAGTTGCCTGTATCGGCTGCGTTCGCGGGTCCCGGTGGATTTTGACCTGGTCTCCCATGGCGACGAAAGGAAGGCCGCAGGGTCTCATCTGCACGCGTTGTCGGAAAACGATGTGGTGGTGTACGACCGTGGCTACTTCTCGCAGGCGTTGCTTCGTGAGCACCTCGCCCGGGGCGCCCCTGCATCCGGTGTTCCGGCTGCAGGTGAATGCCAACGGTGCCGTGGCCGCGTTTGCCGACAGTACCGAGACCGACACAGTAGTCGAGATCGCCGCCAGGCCGGGCCGGGAGGAGCCGCTCATGAGGCTGCGCTTGGTGAAGTATACGGTTTCGGGTTCTGCCTACCTGCTGGGAACCACGCTGTTGGACCGGGACCAGTACCGCATCGCCGAACTGTCCGACCTCTACCACGAGCGTTGGGGCATTGAGGAACTGTACAAAGTATCGAAACAGATGATCGGCATTGAAGACTTCCACGGGCAGAGCGAGCGCGGCGTCAAGCAGGAGCTGTTCGCGCACTTTGTCCTGATCACACTGACCCGGCTGTTCTCGAATCAGGGCGAAGGCCTGCTCGGGGGCAACCGGGAAACTCGCGATCAGGCGCAGATGAAAGTGAACTTCAAGAACAGCCTGCTGGTGGTCGCACGACATCTCGAGGGTCTGTTCCTCCAGCAGGCGGCAGCGCTCGACAACACCCTCAGGCAGATCGTCGACGGGATTGTTTCGTGCCGGCAAAAGCTGCGTCCGAACCGATCCTACGACCGATGTTCGCGCAAGCCGGTGGGAAAATGGAAACCCCCCAAGTTGGCAAAGGCCACCGCAATGAGATGAAAGAGAAAACCAGACGACCGGCGGGAAAACCACGAAGGCCGAGGGCTGCCTCCTTAAGTGAATGGCGTTTTTCCTTAAGTGAATGCCATTGCCCCCCCCCCCCCCCGGCACAAGCTACGGCGTAAACGGGGGATCCGTGATTACGTCGTCCTCCGTCCATATCAACGGATAAGGGGAATACCATGTCCATTAAACTACTAAATCGTGTTGCCGGGGCACTGGCCGCGGCACTCATTGCATCACCCTGCCTTGCGGCAGATGAAACTACCAATGAAGACGAACCCCAGATGGAAGAGATCATCGTCTCCGCAACCTATCGCGATACGCGATTGATGGATACCCCGCTCGCCATTACCGCGGTGACCGCGGAAGACATGGTGGCGAAGGGTATCGAGGACATACAAACCCTGTATCAGGCCATTCCCGGGTTGTCCTATCAAGGCTCCATTGCCTTCGGGCGGCTGACGATACGCGGCATAACGCCGCCGGCTCTCACTACCCCCGGCAGCGGCCAGGCTGTGGGCGTGTACCTGGACAACCAGCCCATCACCGACAGTCAAGGGGGCAGTCAAGGGGGCAAGCAGCCCCTCGGCGCCCTGTTTGACATGGATCGCGTCGAGGTCCTGAAAGGGCCCCAGGGCACGCTCTACGGCGAGGGCAATGTGGGCGGCTCCATCCGCTATATCACCAACAAGCCCGATACCAGCGGTCTCGACTACCACGTGCAGAGCAGCGTCGAGAAGGGTTCGAAATCCGATGATCTGAGCTATCGGATCGACGCCATGGTCAACATTCCGCTGGCTGATCAGCTGGCGCTGCGCCTGGTCGGGTATCGACGTGACCGCGCCGGGGTCCTCGACACGCCGGCGCCCCGCAACGAGAAGGACGTCGATTGGTTGGAGGAAAACGGCCTGCGGGCGGCGTTGAAATGGGATGCCTCGGAGACCTTCGCGGTCACCGCAATGGTCAACGTGATCGATAGCGAATTCGGGGGCCCCTTTTTTGCATTTCACTGCTACACCGAACCGTTCTACGAAACTGATCCCCCCGGCGCTCGGGTACCCTTATACGATCTGGGGGAGACCACCTGTGCCCGCGGAAAGACGGATGTGTTCGATCACGGCGACCCGTACGTCACGCATATGGCCCACCCAGACCTGGTGAACGGCGGATTCGATGATCAGACCAGCTATAATCTCAGCATCGACTGGGCATTGCCTTTTGCTGATCTCATTTCCTCCACGTCTTATTTCGATCGCGAACTCGTCTCTGCCTTCGAATTCGGCAGCGCATCGGGAATTGCCAGTCTGGTTAACGATTTCTTCTGTTTCGGGCAATTATCGGTGTGCGGGCCGGGCACGATGTCCGCCTGGGGCCTTGGCGGCTCCCCGGGCTTGACCGAACGGTTCGTTCAGGAATTGCGTTTGCTTTCCAATACCGATGGCCCGCTGCAGTGGACGCTCGGGGCTTACTTCAAGGATGATGATTCCCAATTTGGGCGTCTCGCCCCCTGCTACAAAGGCGGACCTCCGGCCTACGCCACCTTCGACAACTGCTTGTTCGTATTTGGCTTTTTTCCCGACGTCCCCGTCGAGGATCAGACCCTGATCGCACAGTGGCTCCGCGGTTTACTTGGTGGTGCAGGAAATATCTCCTATCTAAGCTATAAGGAGCAGGCCATTTACGGCGAAGCCAGCTACCGTCTGAGTGATCAGTGGGAGATCCTGCTCGGGCTGCGCCTCGCGGAGGTGGAACACGGGGTGGACATTGGGCGAACCGGCGTCAACTCGAAAGTGGATCCGCTCGTCTCCCTCGCCAAGCCGTCCGACATCGTAGCGCCCAAGGTCGTGCTGACCTGGCGACCGATCGAGGACTGGATCGTCTACGCCACGTATTCTGAGGGTTTTCGTCCCGGTATCATCAATACCAATCTCGTCACCAGAATTGCACAATGGGGTGAGTTGGTCAACAATCCAGACCTGCCTGCGGAGACTCGCGCACTGGCGCAATCGGAAATCGATCGCACTTCGGGCTTCCAGACCGCGGAGAGTGACTTTGTTGAAAACACTGAACTCGGCATCAAGGCATCGGTACTGGGCGGTCGCCTGAGCTTCACGGGCGCCCTGTATCGCATCGCGTATGAGGATATGTTTGTCGACGTAAGCGACACGCTCCCCAGCGGCCTCCCCGGCCTACCATTCGTGGGATATACGGTCAACGCCGGCGGCGCCGAGAGCGAAGGCCTGGAACTGGAGGTTCGACTGGCACTGACCGATAACCTTTTCCTCACCTTCGGTGGCGATAGGAACTGGAGGGCCAACTTCGGTAGCGTCCCTGAGGGGCTCGATGTTGCGGTTATAACGCCCGGCGCTCGAATGTCCAATGCCCCCGAGTACAGTTACTACGCGTCGCTTGCCTATGATTTCGAACTTTTCGGCATGAATGCCACGGCGCGGGCGGATACCTATGGGGTCGCCGGTTCATTGCAAATCACGGAAGCTGCTTTTAGACACGGGATTCCCGCCAACCGGACCACCGACCTCAAACTCCTGGTGAACCGGGACAACTGGATGTTGTCGGCCTACGTGCGCAACGTCACCGAAGAGAAAATCGTCTACGGTTTCGGAGGGAGTGGCTATGAACTCGGGCCTCCCCGGACCCTTGGCGTGCAGGTGAACTATCGTAGGTAATCGTCCCCTGGAACCATCCCCTGGAACCGTCCCCTAAAACAAGGATGTTCCAGGGGTCTTTCAGCGTGTGGGTATACCCGACACGGGTAATCCAACTGGGTGGAGAAAGGTATGACCGTATCGGTTGACGAGGTTGTTGAGCACATCAGGGAGCATGGCTGCTACGTGCATGAGCATGCGATCGAGCAGTCCTTGTGTGATGAACTCCTGGGCGAAATCCATCGGCTCGAGGAGGCTGGCGTACCCCGAAGTATGGATACTGATTTCCATGGCCATCGGACCACACGGTTTTACGATGTCCTGAACCTCGGCGATGTCTGGCAGCGGTTGCCGGTGCACCCGGCCATCCTGCCTGTTGCCAGGGGCGTGCTGGGCGATGACTGTCTGCTGAACACCTACGGCACGTCGATTGTGAATCCTGGCGAGACCAGGCAGCGCATGCATGTTGATGATGGCCCGTTCATCCATGCGCCCGATTCCTGCCTTCGACACCGGCCGCGCCAGTACGAGGGTGGCCCGCGCGCTCACATCGTGCTCAACCTCATGCTTGCCCTGTGCGACTTTACCGAGGAGATTGGCGCAACCCGGTACCTGCCCGACAGCAACAAGCTGCCGTACCCGAAGTTTGAAGGTGAAGACGAATGGTACGCGCAGAGCGTGCCGGCCGTGATGCCGAAGGGTAGTGTGCTGTTTTTTGAGGGCCAGTGTTTCCACGCCGGCGGTGACAATACCTCGAGCGAGCGGCGCTATGCCGTGACAGTGGACTACTGCGCCGGCTACCTGCGGACCCAGGAGAACTTCCTGTTCAGTACGCCCGCTGATCGCGTCAGAACCTTTTCCGATGATCTCCAGCAGCTACTGGGATTGCGCATGTGTGGTGGGCTGGGGCATGTGTATAACCACAATCCCGATGACCTGATGCAGAAGATTGCCATGCCGATCGCGCCGTCAGGTCCGGAACGTTGAGAACGCGATCAATACGCATAGGAGTCAGACATGGATATTCCATCGCTCAACAACAAACCCGATGCCGACGCAATCCGTCTCGAAGCCCGCCGTCTTGGCCTGCAGAAGCACCTGCTCGAGATGCATACCTATGGTGTCACGGTGATACCACCGGAGATCGTCGCTGCCGGGGGCCCATTCACACCTGGACAGAAGCGGTAGAGGAAGGTGATAACAACAAATGCGTGGAGGAAGATAATCCAGACTCCAGACGACTATGCTCAGGATGACAGCCATGCACAGGATGATAACGGGACCCTTTCTTCTTCTGGTCTCCGTTTCGGCGCTTGCCGAAGTCAATCTGAATGCCCTTGAATTCAAACACGGCATCGCGTTTTATCACGAACTCAAGTACCCCGAGGGCTTCACGCATCTGGAACACCTGAACCCCGATGCACCAAAGGGGGGGAAGCTAGTACTGACTACTGGGAGTAATTTCGATACGTTTGCGCCGGCGCCTGAACGAGGTACGGGAGCGCCCGGCGGCTGGTTACGCGATGACAGGTTAATCCGCCGGGGCGGTGACGAGCTTAGTGGTTTCTATGGCAACCTTGCCGATGGCATTGCGATCACTGACGACCGGTTGGCGATTGTATTCAGGGTGCATCCACGGGCGAAGTGGCGGGACGGGGTGCCCATCACCTCGAGAGATGTGGCCTACACGCTCGGAGTGCTTACCGCCCAGGCATTGGGCCGCTTGATGTTTCATTTTATCGATTCAGTCGAGGAAATAGACGACCGTCACCTGGCGATTCACCTCAAGGTTCCCGTGCAGTTGCAGCACGTCATGATTTTCCAATTCATAGCGATCATGCCTGAACACTACTGGCGTGATAAGGATCCGTCCGCCCCGACGCTTGTACCACCACTCAATAGTGGTCCTTATGAGATTACTGCTTTTAAACAGGGCCGGTACGTCGAATACCGCCGCGACCCGGACTACTGGGGCAAGGACATCCCGCTCAATAGAGGTCGTTACAATTTCGATACCATCCGCTTCGATATCTATCGTGACGCCACCGTGACCCGGGAAGCCTTTCGCAAAGGCCTGATCGATATCTGGACAGAATCGGATGCGCGCTACTGGCATAATGCTTTCGACACACCGGCTTATCACAAGGGCTGGGTGAAGAAATTCCGCAGCAACCAGGGTTTTTGGGTGGGCATTAGACAAGGCATCGTGCTCAACAATAGACTCGGGAAATTTGCCGATCGGCGGGTCCGGCAGGCGCTGACCCTGGTGGTGGACTTCGAGTGGCAGAACAGAACGCTGCATTACGGTTACCACAAGCGGGCGCACAGCTACTGGCCCGACACCATTTTGACCGCAACGGGACTGCCCAGCGACGATGAACTGGCCCTGCTCTCCCCGTACCGCGAACAGCTGCCGGCGGAACTGTTCGAGCGGCCGTTTCGTTTTCCTGAGGTCGTAGCAGAGGAGGATTATCGGGCCAACATCATGCATGCGCGGGAGCTCCTGGATGAGGCCGGCTGGCACATTGTCGATGGTGTGCTCAGGAATGCGGCAGGAGAAGCCTTCGAGATACCTTTCCTGTCGCGCAACCCGGCAGCCGCCCGTACGCTGTTGCCGTATTTCCAGCGCCTGAAACAACTGGGTATTCGCGGCACCCTGGTGCTGGTCGACGGCGCCAGCCAGTGGGTGTATCGGCTGCGCCAGTTTGACTTCGATGCCCTGCTGGCAGGCACGACGAGTCTAATGCCACCGCACCTTGTCCTGCAGGCCAGGTTCCATTCCGACGGGGCGCTGGAGCCGGGTTCCGGCAACAGGTCCGGCATCAGCGATCCGGTGGTGGATTTTCTGGTTGACGAGGCCGTCGCCGCGAGGACCCTCTCGCAGTTGATTGCCACCTGCCGCGCACTCGACCGGGTCCTGCTGTGGCAGTACTACCAGATTCCGCTGTACGCGATCGATCGGCCCGCCACGGTGCTCTGGGACAAGTTTGGCCGGCCTGATTATGAGCCCAAGTATCAATCCGCGGGTCCGGATGGCTGGTGGTATGACCCGGAGAAAGCCGCGCGGATAACAGGTGGTGGCGGGTCGCTCGTATCTTCACGAAAATAATTCGTTGGAGGACAATCGGATACGGCTCCTCTCCTCCTTATTCTGGTGGTGCTACGAGAACATCTGACGACTAACCAGCCTGTACGTGTTGCCGGGGCACTGGCCGCGGCACTCATAGCATCACCTGTCATTGCGGCAGCCGGGCAGTATCAAAAACGCGTTCTACATCAATAGAAAACAATTCTTCTGCCAGCGTCTGCTGGGTTCCACAAACAAACACTAGCGAGGTTTCACCTCAGACCGACAAGGCATGGTGATTGGCCTTACAACAGGATCGTCAGGCAGGATTCGATTATGTTCTGTCGATGCTGCAAGCCGAATTTGCCCTGACCCAGGTATTCGATCGCCCGCTGTCTGGGCGTTATGTATTTGAAGAACTGATACGGGAGAACCTGGATCTGGGTCGACCTGATCGGGTCAGTTTGATCTTCAACCGGCGTGTGACCAAACGCACGCCGTCCCGATTCAACACCCGCGTGATCACTGAAGGGGTCATGCCCTCGCTGCATGTCAGCTATAAGAACTCGAAGATCAAACAATATTTCAAGGAAGACAAGGCGTTGCGCACGGAATTGCTGAGTGCCCGTTCGAGCTGGCCAAAGTGAAGCACGCGGTTCTCCCATTCAAAGTCCACGGCGAGCGTCAACGCTTCCCGAACCCGCGGGTCCTTGAACTTGTCCCGACGGCTATTGAGAGCGATGACCCGATTGACACCGACTACTCCGCGGCTGTCGAGATGGTCCATCACCAGCCAGCCCTTATCCCGGGCGGGAATGTCATACCCTGTCGCCCAGTAGCGCATGTCCCCCTCGTGCCAGGTATCGAACAATCCCTTGCGAAACGCCTCCCGGGCGACGGTCGCATCCCGATAAACATCGTACTGGATCTGATCGAAGTTAAAGCGGCCCTTGTTGACGGGGATGTCTCGTCCCCAGTAATCGGGAACCCGTTCGAAACGGATATACCGTCCCTGCCTGACCTCGGCGATCCGGTAGGGACCGCTGCCCAGCGGCGGTTCCAGCGAGGCCCGGGTCGGGTCCTTATCTTCCCAGTAGTGGGCTGGCATGATCGGAAAAACTAAGCTGGCGAAGTTGGATAGCGTTAGCTCGCTCGCAAGTCGGAAGGCTATTTCACGCTCGCTTAGGATCTCAACGGATTGCAGCCACGAGAAAACTCCGCGAAACCGGATGATGGATTTAAGGAGATCGAGGGTAAACTTCACATCCCGGGTAGTGATCGGCATACCGTCGTGCCACCGCGCCTCTGGATGCAAGCGAATAAAGAGGGTGAGTTTGTCGTCGGAAACGCTCAGTCCATCTGCCAGCCGGCCATAGAAGCTGCCCATCTCTTCGGTGCTAAGCAACACCAGGGAGTCGTACATCCATCTCAATGTGGCCGGTGCTACCACGAAGTCCGTGAATATAGTTAGGGTATTGAAATCCCTCTGCGTCGATAGAACCAACACGCCCCCCTTGGGTGCGTCGGGGTTAAGGTAATCAAAGTGCGTAAAATCTGCGGGGTATTTCAGTTCGTGGAAGAACGAGAAGCCGTGTTCGTACCTCGGTTCGGCGGCGGCAGAAGATACTGTAACGAGCAGCGCCGTAGCGAGGTTTAAAAAAACGACGCGTTGCAGTAGCCGCCCGACCACTCTGGAGTGGTCGGGTGCCATACGACTTAAGTTAGGGGGATGAATTCCTGTAGCCCGGATTTCGCGGCGAAGGAGGTCAGCTATTTGATGTTATCTGGCCGACTGCTTGCAGCTCAATGCGGACGTTGTCCGGCCCGCGTACAAAGGCCCCGTATGGATTTCTTCCCTCAACCTCCACTCCGTTGGCCGTTAAATCCGCTACAGCGGCCTCCAGATCATCGGTATAAAGGCCAAAGTGCTCCAGGCCGCGCACGGGTGCACTGGGAATCGTAGCTCCCTCCTTCTGGCTCCGAACGAATATCCCTACTCCGTTCAGCACCAGCTGCACCGCGTAAAATGGTGGCCCATCTTCTAAGGACCCCTCATCCACCTCCCGGTCAGGGCGCAGTCGGGTTGCCCCAAAAAACTTCTCATAAAAGTCGGCTGTTTTTATCGGGTCAGGACTATACAGATGAACGTGATGAACCTCGTAGCCAGGCATGTAAGCACCTCCATGGAGTTTATTCAGTAACAGTTTATACCGGGCACATATTATACAGAACCAGCAAGCATTACTAGCTGCTAGGCGCTTAGTTTGGTAGGTCCTCATTGTTGGCTCAATTGAACGGCTGACTGAGCACCCGAATCTGATCAGCGGCAAAGATGTCAGCCCGCGCATCTGTCGCCGGAATCCCGCTAGCGTTCACCTCGTCCTGATCAAGACGCTCGCGCTCGAAGCGCCCCTGGCGATTCGCTCGCAAAGCACCGGTTGTCAACACGGCCACGACTAGCTCTGGGTATGGCACGGAACGTGGTATCCTGCCGAGCAATACGGCGCACCACCATCGAGGTCACCTGCATGGAGCATGACAGAAGATTCAACGGAAAGATCCGTCGCACCGTGGATGAATCCACGCCTGCCTGGGAGAGCACGCAATCTCGCCTGTCGCGCCAGCCCAATATCGTGATGATCGTGTTGGACGATGTGGGATACTCCCAACTCGGTTGTTACGGCGGTGATATCGATACGCCTAACCTGGATAGTCTGGCAGCCGATGGCCTGCGTTACGCCAACTTTCATGTAACGCCGCTCTGTTCGCCGACCCGTACGTGCTTGCTGACCGGCCGCAATCATCATAGCGTCGGTATGGGTCGTGTATCAGAGATGACCAACGGCTTCCCCAATACCCGCGGGTTCGCCTCTAAAGAAGCCGCCAACCTTGCTGAACTGCTGCGGCCCCACGGCTACCAGACGTTGGCAGCGGGAAAATGGCATCTGGCCTCCATTGACGAAACCAGCCCGGCCGGGCCTTATGACCATTGGCCGCTTCAGCGTGGTTTCGATCGCTTTCATGGGTTCCTGGCCGGAGAAACCAATCAGTGGAACCCGGAACTGATTCAGGGAAACGAGCGCGTCGAGCCGCAGCCGAAAAACGGGCACTACCACCTGTCCGAGGACATCATCGATCAGTCATGCAAGTGGTTGCGGCAACTCACCTCAGCAGACCCGGACAAGCCGTTCTTTCTTTATGCAGCATTCGCCGCAGGACATTCGCCCCATCATGTGCCCAGGCAGTTCGCAGACAAGTATCGGGGTCGGTTCGATGGTGGCTGGGACGTCGAACGGGATAGGACTCTGGCAAGACAGAAACAGTCTGGTCTACTCCCAGAACAACAGCGACTGGCGCCGCGGAATCCTGGCGTACAACTGTGGGAAGACCTGCCGGAAGATGAGAAGCGGCTTGCCACTCGTCTTCAGGAAGTGTTCGCGGGTTTCATGGATCACACGGACGTCCAGATTGGTCGCCTGCTGGATCAGATCGATGCGCTCGGAAAACGGGAAGACACCATCGTCATTGCTATCTCGGACAATGGTGCCAGCTCTGAAGGCGGCCCTCATGGCACCTACGACCACCAGCGCGCTCGCAATGGCTTTGGCAACAGCGTCGCGGAGAATCTGAAGCGGCTGGATGACATGGGCGGGCCACTCACCTACAACCACTACCCGTTCGGCTGGGCGATGGCTGGCAATACGCCATTCAAGCGATACAAGGGCAGTACCTACGCAGGCGGCATCCGTGCGCCTCTACTGGTTCGTTGGCCGAGTGGAATCAGCGCCAGGGGTGAAACGCGCAGACAGTTCTATCACGTAGTCGATCTGGCGCCCACACTGGTGGATCTGCTTGGCATCCCGGTGCCTGAGTCCGTGAACGGCATTCCCCAGATTCCCATGCACGGAACCTCGATGGCCCACACTCTGGATGATGACGACGCAGACACACACAAGACCATCCAGTACTTCGAAACCATCGGGCAGCGCGCCATCTGGCACGAGGGCTGGAAAGCGGTCACCTTTCATCAACCAGGCACGAGTTTCGACGATGACCCCTGGGAACTGTATCACCTGGACGAAGACCTGGCTGAAATTGACAACCTTGCGGATCAACACCCAGACAAACTTGAGGCGCTCATCAACCTCTGGTGGCAGGAAGCCGAAGCCTACGGCGTGTTGCCTTTGGACGACCTGGCCGGTCGTGCAGGCGTCGGCTGGTGGCCCGAACCGAAGCATCGGTGGGTCCTGTATCAGGATGCCGTATTTCCTCACTTCTTCAAGGCCGGACCGCGTGTGCGCGGCGTGTCCCATCGGATCACCGCACGCATTCATCGGCGCGATATCACAGACGATGGCGTGATCATCGCTGATGGCGGCCGATTCGGTGGATGGACGATTTATATCCGCGACAATCGACTGCACTACACCACCAACAATTTCGGTGAGCGGTGCCGGCTGTCTTCGCCCGTGGCTATTCCACCCGGCGCAGCAACGCTCCGCGCCGACGTGGTTCGCTCGGGCAAAGACGAGGGACGGGTTCGATTCTATATCAATGACCAGGAGTCAGGTGAAGGCGTACTGTCACCTTTTCGCTATTACAACTTCGTTAACGAACCAATAGAGGTCGGCCGCGACAGCCAGACACCAGTAGACGACGCCTATGGCTCGCCCTACGAATTTCACGGTCACATCGAGGACGTCGTCATCGAGGCCTTTGGTACTGAGGTGGTTGATCAGGGTGTGCTGCTGAGCGAGTTGATGGGAAGCCAGTAGCGCGGGCCATGGATTACATCGTTGGCATCGGGTTAGGCGCAGGTCACGCCTCGCCATGCAGCGCACATCACCTTTGCCTTCGAACGGCTCTGCGACCTGCACGCCCACACTAATCTCCACCTCGTTGTCACTGACGGGCCGGTACATCCAGACGTTGTGGCCGTGCTTGATGGGTGTCTCTCTGCAAGCTTGATGACAAGCCTTTTCGTGAACAGCAGCCACCTCAGTCTCTGTCCATCTGCTCCCGTGCGGCTTTGACAATCTCCCGATAGCCCGGCAGCAACTGACGCTGATGCATAACTGTCAGGATAGAGACCTGCTCTCCTTCAAGTTGGTAGATCATGCGATACGGATCAATCAGAAGCTCTCTGAGGTCTGGGTCCTGGTATTCAGGGACCTGTCTGCCTGCTCGGGGTTGATCCAGGATGTCCGGCGCACGGTTAACGATTCTGCTGACTGTATCGAACGCAGCCTCCGGCGCTTTCTGGTCAATGGCAAGATAATCGCGGATGTCTTCCAGCTTTCGGATCGCTTCTTCGGTCCAGACAAGTCGCATCTGCCACTTCCGCGCAAATGCCAGTAAGGTCATCTTCGATGCTGGTAAGCGTGAAGAACTTCACGGTCTCTGGCGTCAGCTACGGAACGATCCACGCAATGGCGGTAGCGCAGCACTACGGTCCGGGCCGTGTGCAGGCTATGGGATTGCGTGTGCCGTACTTCGGCCTACCGCTCTCCAACGAACTTGGCCTGCCCGACGGCCAGCCCCGGTTTCCGACGACCGAGGAGCTTCGCCGCAACACGCTCGAGGTGCGGAAATGGCGGTTCGCGATGAGCGAATCGATGGGCCTCCCCGTGGACCCGGGCGATCGCGAGCTCGGCTACCCGGAGCAGATGAAGGTCCTGCAGGCCGCCACGTCGTAGGCTCTTGCCCGTAGCTACGCCGCCTTGACGCGCGACTACCCGGAGGAGTTGAAGGGGATGCAGAACAACGCGATGAGCGTGAATACGATACTGTACATGATGGCCAAGGACGTCGCTCTCGACCTTGCCGGATTCGATCCCCGCAACATCGAGCTTTCGGGCGACCGGGTGGTCGTGTGGTACGCCGCCGCCGACGAGGACTGCCCGCCGTCGCACGGAGAGTGGCTCGCGAATCGCTTTCGCGCAAAGACGCGGGTCTACGACGGCTATGGCCACGCCGGCGGCGCATTAATCGATCAGGACCAATTCATCGAAGAACTGATGGGTCGCCCGTAAGATGGGAAGTACAACAGCACACAAATTATAGAGGCTGCTCGCTAAGCGCAGCAATGCACCCCTATCGGGCATCCTCCGTTTTCTTTGTGTCAGCTGCCAACTGAGATTTGAGCCGCGCTATTTCCGCTTCCAGGTCGCGAATCCGCCGCAGAGACGGATCTTCTCTGGCCCGTTCCACGGTCTCAAGAATGTGCTTGCGCGTTGCCTTGCCCATCACCATGGGGATCATTTCTCTGAACAGGCCATCGGGCATCCACCGCATTCTGTCCCGCGTGCGGTGAAAGTAACCGGTGCGGCCCAGCAGCATGCGAATCACGTTCGGCTCGGTGGACCACGGCGTCGTTGCAGCGACACGCTCAACGGTTTCGTCGGTAACGTGGTCATAGTTCTCGATTTGTCGCTGACAGATGCGGGCATAGGTCACATGCAGAACGACCCGTTCGCCATCAGGATTGGTTCGGTGGCCCCCCGTATGCCAGACCGCCCCGTCCCAGGCTATGATGCTGTTCGCAGGTGTTTCGATAGCCGTTGCAAACGCCGTGTCCGTGACGCGCGCCATCTCATCGGGAGTGGGATGGCGCCGGTGCTTGTGGCTGCCGATGACAATGCGGGTCGCGCCGTTCTCCAGCGTGAACTCGTCTGTGGCCCAGCAGCAGGTCATGCTCTGATTGTGTTCCGGAAACGGCGCAGGCAGCCAGTTCTGGTCCGAATGCAGCCCCATGCCGTGATTCTGCGGATCCCTGGGTGCTCGCTTCACGCTACCGGCGACCTGGTGCAGCAGACACCCCTGACCGACCATGACTTCGGCCAGCGCCAGCATCTTCGGGTTGGTGGCGGCCTGCAGAAAGACGTCGCCTTCTGTTTCGTTGCCTACCAGGCAAAAGCCGTCCTTGCGAAGGATGGCGTTGCGTAATTCCTGATTGAAAGCTTGCGGAGCGGCGTCGGTGAGAATGGTGTAACCCTTCTCCTGCATCTCCTGGATATTTTTGTCCAGACCGAGCTCGCTGATCAGCCCCTTCGTGTGCTCTGGGACTTCGTACATGGGAAGCGTACCTTGGGACATGCTTTATTCCTTCTCACTGTTGGGCTGCCGGAGACAAAGCGGTCTCCACGACGCTGGCAAAAAAACTGGCGCTGTAGACCGCCGCCCGGTCGTTGAAATCGTAGCCTGGATTGTGGACCGGCCCCGTATGGTTACCTTAGCATTTCCGAGCAGCAGACAACACCCCGGCACCTCTTCCAGCATGAAGCTGAAATCTTCGGAACCCGTGCCCGGCGGTAGATCCCGCATACCATTGGCCTCCCCAACCAACCCGCTTGCGACGTCGCCGGCTAGGGTTGTCGCCGCACCGTCATTGACCACTGGATGGAAGACAGTGCGAACATCAAGGTCGGCATCGCCGCCGTGCGCACGCGCGATTCCTGTGACAAGCTGTTCGATGCGACGCTCGATCATCTCCATCGTCTTTACGGAGAACGTCCTGACTGTTCCCGCAAGCAGGTAACGGGTGTGTCCGCAATGACGTAGGACTCCTTGATCGTCATCGGCAGGCCTTCGAGCGGCCCCGTGGTTTCACCTTTTGCGATTCGCGTATCGGCCTGCCGCGCTTCATCGATGGCCTGCTCGAAGCGTCGCACGACGACAGAATTAATGTCACCGTCATGCTTTTCTATTCGGTCAATGTAGTGACTGGTGAGCTCTTCCGAGCTTATTTCTTTTCGCTGTAGTAAGGCAGCAAGTTCAGTGGCAGAAAGGAAACTGAGTGCGGTCACGGGGTTCTCCCTTAAGGTTAACGAACGGAAGTCTCTCGTAACACCGGCCTCTTAACATAACAAGCGCCGCTTCGACAGGCTTCTTTTTCAGGACGTAGAAGAAATATCCGTTGCCGTCCTTGCGGGTGAGGTTGCTGAAGTCGATTTCGGTGCGCGCGGCCTGACACAGCTCAACGAGATCACCCAGGCCTGGGTCGAACTAGAGTACCAGCGGCGCGAACACCGTGAGATTGGCAGCAGTCCGCTGCGCCGCTTTCTCGACCGCACTGCGAAGACCTCCTGCGCGCGCAGCGTAAGCTCGAGGCCGAACTGCCATTCGCTGTTTCCATAGCATGATATCCGTGCTATCGTATACCATGATTGTCTCATTTAGGAATCAGGCAACCGAAGACATTTTCGACGGTAAAGCATCAAAGTCTGCCCGGAAGTCGCTCCCACAGAACCTCTGGAAGATCGGCCGACGTAAACTTGATCAGTTAGATTCGGTTGCCGCCCTGGATGAGTTGAGACTCCCTCCTGGTAATAGGCTGGAGTCGCTTTCCGGAGACCGGAAGGGCCAGTACAGTGTTCGTATCAACGAGCAGTTCCGTATCTGCTTTGACTGGACCGAATCCGGACCGGATCGAGTAGAGATAACCGACTATCACTAGAGGTAACTATGGTCCGTATACCGCAACAGAGAGAACCTACCCACCCCGGAGAAATGCTTTCGGAAGAGTTCCTTCTTCCCATGAAAATCACCCAGCGTGAGTTGGCCGATGCCATTCACGTTCCCTATCAGCGCGTCAATGAACTTGTAAACGGAAAGCGGGGCATCACGCCAAGTACGGCGCTAAGACTCGCTCAATTCTTTGGCATGTCGGCGGATTTCTGGCTAAATCTTCAGATGCGTTGTGATCTATATCGTGCGCAGCGAAGCGAAATGCAAGAAATCAAAAGCATAAAGGTTCACAAGGATGCGGACACCGCGGCGTGAGTATAGTGAGTAGTGAGTAGTGAGAACAAAGGTAAAGGAATAGTATCCCGGAAACATGGAGTTGCTTTCTAAGCAAGGTGCCGCTAGTGGATAGGTGCTATTTTTCTATTTGTACTCGCGGGATGCGCCCCACAAGGGTCGCCTGCCGCTGAACGAAGCTAGCGACTCATCCGTCTCATCTGTCTTGCCATATCAAAGTCAAACGTATAACTCACGTTAGTTGTAGCCACCGGTCCGCCATCCACGAAGCGTGGTGCATAACGAAACTGAGAGATCGCCGCCAACGCGGCCTCGTTTAACGCAGCAGCAGTTGAGCTCATTATTCGTGGATCGATTACAAAGCCCTGAGCATCCACCGTGAAGTCGACGGTGATCACGCTCCCCCTTGCGAGCTCCATTAGGGGCGCAATCAGATCGATCGCATTTTCATCATATTTTGACTCCATCACCGCCAGCTTGCCCTTTAGCACCTTACGTGCCTTTTGAACTCCTCGGTATCATTCAGCAGTGCGGCATAATTTAACGCGAGCTTGGCGGTGTTGATATTATCTTTGCCATACAGCTGACAACAAAGCACAAGCGTCAGCGACAAGGTAAAAAAGTTTCGCATTAGTTGCCCTCCTTGCTCAACGTAAGTGCCAGCAAGCTAGTGTGGGAGGACTCCCCTCCCTTTTTGAAGAGGGGGTCGATGGATCTTAATAGCTCAGTTCAGAGCTATAGCATAGCTTATTTGGCGGGGAGGCCACCTGGGTTTCAATCAATCAGGTAGCCCACACAGATCACCCCACAACCGCTCGCCGCCAGAAAACATGTTCGAGCATACGACGACACTTTTCTAAGCTGCTTTCGGTCCACAGCTCAGGCACTCTCGTCCTTTGTTCGCAGAACTGCACTGGATGTGATCCACTTCGACGAATATTGAGCATACTCCCACGGATTCCAGACCATTCCCCGTTTTCGCCCCGTTTTCGCTCGCAACAATGCACCCTTAACCCGACACCTTTCATCGACGACTCCACGGCACAGCCCGTTTATTTTCCTTATACTTAAACCATGTTCCAGGCGGCCACACTTCAAGTAGTCATCGAACTCGCGCACCACATAACCTGGCAGTTGCTTGCCCTGCGCCGATAGCATTGCCTTGAAGTCAGGCCAGTGGCGCTCGACCAGTTGGTAAAGCAGGGTCGTTTCCGGCCGGCGGCGTTCGTATCGAAACGGCCCGGTCGGCCAGAACATGTCCTGATGGTTGAGTAGAGACACTGCTTGAGTTCATTGAGAAAGTGTCTCGGGAGAGTCAATTGATCAACTTTCGAGCGGTAGTCGCAATAGCTGAAATCGCGCTGGGTTCGATGAGTACAGGTTTGTGCGACTTTAATTACTCAGCGTGCGCCTTAGCAATGACTCAAACGCAGAACCATCCTGTCGGGTCAGGTTGGGAACATACCTGGAATAGATGCGGAACAGCATCTCGGTCGTGCTGTGACCCATCTGTCGTGCAATCCATTCTGGATTCTCACCCGCTGCCAGCCACAGCGTGGCTGCGGTGTGGCGGGTCTGGTACGGCCTGCGCATTGGTAAGCCAAGGCGCCTTAGCAACGGATACCAGACCCGCTTCGTCACGTTGTGCACTGAAAGTGGATTACCGGCCTTGTTGGCAAAGACGTAACTATCCTGTATGATCTTGCTGCTCCCAACACCCGGGGTGAACATGGCTGAAGCGCAACCACAACCTGTTTCCGACCCGTACCTCGACAAGGTATGGGGTGAAGTCTGCGAACTGGGTCTGGAGCGGCACATCGCCGAACTGGATGCCTGCGGCTATACCATCATCGAGCCAGAGCTGGCCTGCCCCGATGGACTGGCCGATCGACTGCTGGATGCCTGTATGGACGTCGCCGAACGGCGCAACGGCGTTCGACCTGACCTGGAGGAGGGAACCACCCACGCAAACTATAAGGGTGCGTTTGCGAGTCTCGGGGATGGTGGCGACTCGCCGATCGGTGACCTGATGAATTCCATCCTGCTGGAGGACCGGGTGTTCGAGGAAGCACTGATGAATCCGGTGTTGCTGACCATGGCGACCTATCTGTGCGGCTACGGTGTAGTGCTCTCGAGTCTGGGTTGTTTCATGAAAGGTCCGAACGAGACGCCGATGGGTTTGCACACCGACACCGGAATCCCGTCACCGCTGCCACCCCAATCGCTGGTATGCAACCTGACCTATGCGCTTACGGAGTTCAGTCGTGATAACGGATCCACGGCGTTCGTTCCGGGCAGCCACAAGTGGTGCCGAGCGCCGCGGGGCGTTGAATCCAATACCCTCAACAATCCACAGTCCATTGCCGCTGAGTGTTCAGCGGGTTCCCTCATCTGCTGGCACGGCAACACCTGGCATGGCGCCTATAACCGCACGGCCAAGGGTCTGCGCGTCAGCATACCGGTCTATATGGCGCGGGAATTCATGCGCACGCAGGAAGGACTGATCGATAAACTGCCGCAGGAGGTGCTTGATCGCAACCCGGCACGCTTCGCGGTACTGACCCAGCAGGGCATCGCCCACGGGTGGCATTCCCAGGAACACGCGCGGTCCGGTCGCAAGCGTGCCATGAAATACAAAGGCGCCTATATAAAGGAGCTCGGCATCGATCCAACCCAGGGCGCAGGCAGTCTGTTTGCATAGATGTTCTGGTGTCACTCTCTCGCAGTTGATCCTTGTCGCAGGACAATTGTCTGACCGGCAGCGAAATCACCGAAGGTCTCTTCGCTGCCGTCGATCCAGCGAACCGTGACCTCCGCTATGGCGTCCGAGTCGGCGAGGCACCTGGGGCTTGATCAGCCAGACAGGGCGTCCCCGAGCGATCCATTGATCCGCTCGCCGCCATCAGATCAGACCGACCAACAAACGACGCTATTCTGAATTCCAGCACATCGACTACATATCGGTGACGGTCGCGATCGTCCGGAGTCTGGATTCTATAGACAAATCGCCGAAATTCGAATACTCAAATCATTCAACTCGTGGATGAAGCCACCGGAAAGGGGATTACAGGCAACACCCAAGGAGGACCATACTTTTCTGAATGTGGGAAAAGGGTGTTTATTCTTACTAACCGCTTGCCATCGAGTTGAATCGAACCGGCGTCAGCCACCCGACACTGAAGGCGTTTACCACCAACGCTGTTGTCTATCTCATGAAGCGCTTCGACATCGCCACGCGCTACCACAGGTTGCGCACAATCGGGTACGTCTCGCAAGAAGACCTCGCCGCTACCTGTGGTGTACAGAGCCCAACGATTCGACGGTGGTGCAGTCAGGGCTGGCTGCAGAGAGAACGTTACAACGACCAGCCTGAATACCTCTATAAACCGGACTTTAGCGAATTGCCAAAAGACATCGCTTGCCGCTATCCTGCCATACATATTAGCCAACCCAGGGGGCATGATCATGATCGAAAACAATGGGCATAGTCAGCACGTAGCGGTTTCAGATTGAGGGCAGACCCGAAGCGCTGTATCAATGTGACGGCGCCGCTCTGTGCACCCGATTTGACCGTCATGCCGGCGCGGTGGATCAGGAAAGTGATGATCACACGGTGCACGATGGTCAGCACCTGGCCCATCACTGCGGGGTTGGTCGCGAACAGGAAGCGCAATGGATACGGCACGCTCAGCACCCATTGTCGGGCACGAGCGGTGAGCACAAACTGCTTACTGAGTTCCTCGATAAAGGAGTTCTTGGTGAGCATGGCGAGGGTGGCGAAGCTACCCACCGTGAGTCGGCTGCCAGGGCTTCGTCTGGTTTTCGGTTGTCCATCAACAATGCGGGAATGACACACACAACGGCGATGAGCAGCAAACACATCAGGGGTGGACATCGACCGCGGGCGGTCCACAACCGGCAACAAAACGTGCTTAATTCGTACTATCCCCTTTGAGCCCAAATCAGGTGACTGGCGCTTCGCTGAGACCGATATTTTCTGGAATTTGTCGTGACAAAGCATGCTCCGCTGGTAAAGGTACTTGGAAACCGGCAAGAAAACGTGGTTAATTCGCACTATCCCCGCTTTGTTAATCAATTAGCTACAGATGAAGGAAGAAGAGGTCGATTAAGGTCAAACATCGTTTTTACATTCATAATGCTGGGGTCGGTGGGCTCGGCGTTGAGTCAGGTTGACAGATTTTCGGGAGGAGATCGCCAGGAGTTGCTGTACGGTATAAACGCGACCCTTCTTGCCTTTTTTCATTTGCTCAATTGCCTTGAGCAGTTTCGCGCCTTGTTTTCTCATCTTGCATTGTGAAGCCACTTTTGTATCGACTATGCAACGTTGTATTCGGTGATCAAAGCTTCAGCAGGAATGTTTAGTCCTTTGTGAAGCTTACGAATCATATTGATTGTCAGAGGTCGTCGCCCGGACATCACCTCTGATACACGCCCAGAACTACCTATGTATGGCATCAGATCTTTGTCGATCATGTCATTTTGCTCCATGACGAATCGTATGACTTCAAGAGGATGAGCATCTTGAATCGGAAAGAGCTTTTCTTCATAAGCTTCAACGAGCGTTGCCAGAATATCGAGTTCATCTTCTTCAGATGATCCAGGACGTGCGTCCATCAATTTTTCTATCCGAGCCAGCGTACGGCGATAGTCACGTTCGGTTTTGATTGGTTTAATCTCCATGTCACACCTCTTCGGCATTGATGGCATCGTACTCCCGATGAGTGCCTATGAATCGCACATAGACGATGCCAGTGTTGTAATGAATTTTCACAATCAGGCGGTACTTATTATCGGCGATGTTGAACACGACCCGGTTGCCCCCAATGATGCTGGCGGAGCGGAACTGCCGCTTGACATCGTTTGGTGTCTTCCATGCCGCAGACCTCATGAGCTTGTACCATGCCTGAAGCTGTTCTGTGCTATCAGGATGCGTCTTCCAAAAGGTTCTCAGCGTTCCGATTGCAATAAGCCTCATTACCTCCCATATTGGGAGCAATGGAGAAGAAAGTCAAGCACACGAGAGTGTTCCTTACCTGTCTGAGGTCGATTGTTTCGTTACCTCGCAACATGGCTTCGGCATCGGCCACGTCCTTGCGTCGAAAAAATATCATTTTCAATGTCAACAAATCTTCCGGACAAAGTATATGTATAGGTCTGTCCAGGAGTCTCACCAGACGCTTTCGACTGTTCAGTGATGCATAGGACGCTATTGCCGGAACGAATACGTCCACGCGGACACCCGCGAGTCTGCCCCCGAATTGCCCATCTTCTGTCGCCGTCTGGCGTAGCTGATCTACATCTACTTCAAGGTAACGCGCCCGTGTGCCGGCCCGGCCATGCCACACCTGCCATTGAATGGCTACCGTCCATAGTACGCTCGATAGCAGTAGTCGCCGCGCCTGTAGTTCAAGTACACTTGGCCTGGTACTGTAGTAGAAAAGCAACCTGGCGAAGGAGTTTTTCATGGCCAGTCGCGATACAAAACAACCGAATCTGCTGTTCATTCTGACCGATGACCAGGGCGCGTGGGCCATGGGTTGTGCCGGCAACGCGGAAATAAAGTCGCCCAATCTGGACAGGCTAGCTAGAGAAGGTATCCGATTCGACAATTTCTTTTGTACGTCACCGGTCTGTTCGCCCGCGAGGGCATCGATCCTGACTGGCCGCATCCCTTCGCAGCATGGTGTACATGATTTTCTCTATTGGCAGGCCGAGGGTCAGGGTGGGTTAGGCCGCGAGGTGCCGGCGGACAGCGTGCAGTTTCTCGCCGGCATGCCGACGTATGCGGAGATGCTAACTGACGCAGGCTACGATACCTGCCTCTCGGGCAAGTGGCACCTGGGCGACGGCCTGCAGCCGCGATGCGGTTTTCAGACCTGGAATCCCATGCCCTACGGTGCGTCCGATTATTTCAGAGTACCGGTGGTGAAAAACGGCGAACTGGCGAAGCATGATAGTTATGCGTCGGATCTTTTTACCGACAATGCCCTGGAGTTTCTCGGGCGCCAGGTAGAGGCGGATCGGCCCTTTTGTCTCAATGTGCATTTCACCGCACCTCACGCGCCGTGGGGACGGGAGCATCATCCACAGCAGATATGGGATGACTACTATGACAAGTGCCCCTTCGACTCGGTGCCCGGCCCTGAAGAACCGTTGCCTCGAGGTTTCAACGCGAGACCGGTTGATGCCGAAGGACGCCGCCGGAATCTGGCCGGTTATTTCGCCGCGATCGAGGGTATGGATCGGAATATCGGTCGACTCCTGGACTGGCTCGACGAGCAGGATCTGAGGAGCAATACGCTGGTCGTGTTTATGAGTGATAACGGTATGAATATGGGGCATCACGGTCTGTATGGAAAGGGCAACGCGACCTGGCCGCAGAACATGTTTGATACCAGTGTCAAGATACCGTGCCTGATCAGTCGGCCGGGACATGTCCCGGAGAATCAGGTTAATGACGATCTGCTCAGCCAGTACGACTGGCTGCCGACGCTTATGGAATATACCGGCGCGCATGATTCGTTCGCAGGAATACAAGCTCATCTGGCGTTACCCCGGCGGGGCCCATGAACTCTACAACGTCCAGGAGGACCCGGGGGAACTAGTCAATCTCTTTGGTCGTCCCGGCCAGGGTGATCGGATAAGAGCCCTGCGTCGAGAGCTGGATGACTGGTTTGCAAGTTATGTAGACCCGAGCCTTGACGGCACCAGGCTGGCCGTCACCGGGCGTGGCCAGCGTGATCACGCGACCAAAGCGGATGCTTTTGCCTACAGAGCACTCTGGTTTGATTGACTTAGGCTAAGCTACCCGGCTGATTCCTCCGCGTGTCGCGCGACCTGCATCTGCCAGAACGCTTCCGCCTGCTGGTGCACGGCTTCAGGGTCGCAAATATCCGCCAGTGCGTCGGAGAGTTCCTTTGCCTTGTTCTGATTCGACTCGAACAGGTTATTGAGTTCTTCCGGATCAGTGCCGAGATCGAACAACTGGTGCGGCGCCTCGATATTGTGAATCAATTTCCAGTTGCCGCGGCGCACCATAAAGGAACCGGCCCGTAAGCCATGGCCGTGGTACTCCGAAAAGACGACCCGGTCCGGGTCACTGACCGGCAGGCTTTCCAGGCTGGCGCCATGCCATTTTTTGGGATGTTCTGCACCCGTCAGTGAGAATACGCTTGCCTGCACGTCGTGCAGGTCAACGGGTGTATCAGTCCGCGTACCGGCACTGAAATCCGGGCCGGCAGCGATGCACGGAATGCGCGCGGCATCCTCCAGCAGATTACATTTCCACCATAGTCCGAACTTACCGAGCATTTCGCCGTGGTCCGACGTATAAATGACATTGGTATTCTCGGCCAGTTGTGATGTTTCAAGCGCCGACAGCAACCGGCCCAGTTGTTCGTCGATGAAGCTGACGCAGGCGTAATAACCACGGCGAAGTCCGCGAACGTGTTCCTCCGGCATGCCGTCCAGTTCAAAGTGTTTTCGCAGATCGGCGGAATAGGGGTGTTGTGCGGTCGTCGCCTCGATACCGTGTTCCGGCAGATCGCCATGCCCCTGATACCTGTCCCACAGGGACTGGCTGCAGAAGTGTGGGAAATGTGGCTTCACCAGATTCACAAACAGTGCCCAGGGCTGCTCGATCTCTGGCGCTCGCGTCCGTAGCCAGTTGACGGCGGCATCCATATCTTTAACGTCGTGCCCCCAGGGATTCTCGTGAGGCCCGTATTTGTCGAAACGGGCCGCCGACCCCTGCCGCACCGCGAGGGGCTGGCGATGCTGGGCCTGGTCGAAGAACCAGAGGTAATCGTGTACCAGGGGCGTTTCCGAAAAACTCAGTTCCGCGATAGGGCGATAGGCGTGGACCTTGCCGACAAAAGCCGTATGCACACCTTGCTCACCCAGGACAGCGCCGAGGCCGTGGGTTTCCTCGGGAATATAGTTTCGCGTGTTACCGTAGGCTTGCACCTCATGTACCCGTTTACCGCTCAGAAAAGCCGAACGGCTCGGTACGCACAGCGGTGACGGGCAGTAGGCGTTGGAGAACAGCGTCCCGCTGTCGGCGAGGCGCTGCATGTTGGGTGTCTGCACAAAGTCGTGGCCATAGGGTGATGAGTAGCGGGGATTGTGCTCATCGGACATTAAAACGATAACGTTGGACATCAGGTCTAAACTCGCCGCACTCAGTAACAAAGTATCAATATAGTCGCTGGCGCCGTTACTTTGCAAACACAAAAGTGTTGGTAGGAATAGAACTGTCCGGTTTTATAGCGCATGATCTGTCCGCTTTTCAGTTCACTGCTTTTCTCGTTTTGATGCCACGGACGCTGGCATCTGAGAGCGCACTGGTCAATTCTGCCTATACCCGATGGTAGGAGGGTGCGATGACCGAACCGAGACTGGTCGATATAAAGAAAAGAATCGGACATCCATTATTTAGGAAAAAGTTCTTGGGATATGTAAGAGAAAACAATGCATCTGTAGGACCGTTCCGGTCAGATTGTGGCCAATATCGCAAATAATGGATGTCCTCGACTTCTTTAGTTCCTTGAAACAAGGCGCTCGAGTCGAATTCGATATTACTGAGACCGACAAGGGCTTCCAGGCGGACGATGTTGCAGAGGTTTGACGCATTCAAGTTTAGAAGCACGAAAAAGGCCCACGATCGTGGGCCTTTTTTATGGCGGAGATCACTGCTAGTCCCGAACGTTGAGGACAACCTTGCCGATTGTTTTGTCTGCCTCTACCAGCGCGTACGCCTCTTCAATTTCGGTAATCGGGAACGTGCTATCAACTATCGGTCGAATTTCACCTGCTTCAATCTTTGGCCATACCCGCCTGACCAGTTGACTCATGACCTCCGTCTTCTCTGCATTGGGACGATCGTGCAGCGTCGAGCCAATAACCCTCGCACGTTTCATCATCAACTGAGCCAGGTTGATCTGCGTAGTGGCGCCACCCCTCAACCCGGTCAGTACCAGTCTGCCATTAAGGCCAAGCAACTGCAGGTTGTCGTCAAGATTCAGGCCGCCAAGCGGCTCCAGTATGACGCCCGCACCAGACTTCCCGACAAAATCCGTTGCCTTCTCCAGAAATGCTTCGGTGAATCGATTGGCACCATCGTCGGCACCCAGTTCAATGCAGGTATCGATCTTTGCATCACTACCGACCGTGACAAAACACGGGCTACCGAAACTCTTGCACAGTTGAATTGCGGCCATTGCCACCGCACCCGCACCTTGATGCAAAATCACTTTCTCGCCAGCCTGCAGGCCGGCTTCCATAAACAGGTTGAGCCACGCCGTGGCAAATACCTCGGGCAACGCCGCGCCATGAACAAAGGAGTACCCCTGCGGAAGGGGCACAACGTTACCGGCCGGCGCGGTTACATACTCCGCGTAGCCGCCTCCATCCAACAGTGCACAAACACGATCCCCCACCGCGACGTTCGAAACGCTGTCGCCCAGTGCGTCAACAACACCTGCACATTCAAGCCCCAAGAACGGGCTTGCCCCCGGCGGGCGTGGATCACCGCGCCAACGCTGGAAGATATCTGTCTTGCTGATCGCTGTGGCATGGATCTTTATCAGCACCTCGCCGGGGCCCGGCACAGGCGTTTCGGTATCCTGCAGGTGAAGTGACTTGTCATCCGCAATGTGAACAGCTTTCATATTCATAAGTGCAATCCTTAGTAGTGCGGTGGCCGCTCATCTTGCGGTGCGCTGCCCTTGTCCGGTTCCAACTCACGCATCTGGGTGGCCATCAGTCGCAGTTTTCCTTCCAGTTCGAGAATCTGCCGCTGCTGGCTGGCGAGCGCATCATCCAGTTTCTGTAGCAGATCATACCGAGACGCGAGCCGCGTTTCCATATCGACCAGTCTCGGTTCGGTCATCGCACCCTCCTACCATCGGGTAGATGCCGATGCGCTGCGCCTCCGGCTCCTGGAACGCGTAGTACAAAGCCAGTTGAGCGAACCGGACGCGTATCAGGCCAGATCAAGCTGACTTCAATTCGAGGACAGTGCACTTGATTCAGGATTGGATCACCTGCAATAACCGCTGTTTGGATTCTGGCTTAAGACCCCTGACTTTCTTCAGTCTTGCAAGTAGTGTTTCTCTATCAACGAGTTTTCGATCAAGCAGCGCTGCGCAAAATTCCCGGTCTTTTTCCCGATTTGCAATTCCCTTTGAAATCCAAAGGTCATGTATTTCCAGGCATAGGGCTTTCACGCCATTTGTCGAGGTGGACTCGTAGCTAACGAGTCGGTTCCTCCAACCGGCCGGGAGTACCGCAGTGTCGGGTGTCACACCCTGAGCGTAATAGCCAAAGGTTTCCTGAAAGATCGAAAGTTCACCGATGGAGCCATCGATTAGATCTGCCTTCGTACCGTCCTCATCCTTAAGCGCAGAGATATCGACCTCGATCGATCGTTCTGCTTCTGGAATCTTGATATCAGTTGACCCGTGTATTGCTTGACTACCTATGACGAGCACCTGATCTGTAGCGAGTATGGCTCCGGCTGCTCTTATCGTGTGATCAAACTGTTTCCGATTCATGCCGCTTCGCCCTGTCGAAGGCGGGCGAGGATCATCTTCCTCTGCTCGGCGGACAAGACACCGGCAAAGGGAGAGACTTGACGCATATTCTGTGCCAGCTCACTGGTATCGGTGAACTGCTTGATCAAACGATCCGGAGGCAGATCCAACCATGCGCGCCAGCGATTGGTCAGAGCTGCGGCGTGAGGATGGAGTGTTTGCAGTCGCTCAAGATGAGTCCGGGCGCGTTGGATTATTTCTTCAGGATTTTCTTGCAGAGAATCTGCTACAGCTTTGTGATAGGCGAGGCTCCTGCGTTCCACACGGTTGAGCTTTGGAACAAACCTGGCTTCCAGTTCGAGGTTCAACACGGAAGCCAGGTTTTTCAGCGTTCGAAGGGTAGGGGATTTTACGCCGGTCTCGTAGGCGGCGATGGTAGATTGTGAAGTACCAGCCCTTTGTGCCAGTTCCTGTTGGGTAACGTTAGTCTGGCGGCGCAGTTGGCGAACAATATTCATGAATTTGAATTATATCCTATGGGATATAATTGTCTATTCCGGCGCTCCCTTCACTTTCGGGATCACTCGGGACTCCTGCTCTTCGCGGTACGGAAACCGGTCCGTCAGCCCGGCGATCACCCGATACACCTCCGGTTTTTCGCAATCCTGCACCATTTCTTCCGTGGTCTCGCCCGCCACGTACTCCTGGGGCAGGATGGCTGAATGCCGGTGGTAGACCACCATACTGAGGCGCAGCCCCTCCTCCTTGCGCGGAAACGAGCCGTGCCAGGTCGCCCCCTGAAACACGATGAGCGAGCCCTTCGGCGCCTCGGCGGGGATGGCGTCCTTGACCCGCTCCGGGGGCACCCGGGGTTTGCCCTCCCTGTGCGAGCCAGGAACCCAGGCCAGGGCCCCGCCTTCGAGTGTGTAGTCGGTGAGGCACCACGTACTGTTGCCGTTGAAGGCGACCGTCGCCCACGGGGTCGGTATGCCAACCTGGTCCGCATGCAGGCCCAGACTGGGACCGGCGCCGTAGTCTCCCTTCCATTTCACGATACAGTTAGTGCTGGACAGCCGGGTCCTACCAGCCATCATGAAGTTCTGCAGCGCCAGCGAGACCGGGTTGAGCACCATATCGCGAATCTGCCGATGCTGCTGCGCCAGTCTCGTCATCAGAAATTGCGTCCTTTCATTGCCTTTTCGCTTATGCAATAAGCGCTCACGTCGCTCGGGAGCCATCGGGTACTCCAGTTCCTGTTGCGGTCCGCCGTCCAGCGTAAAGGTGCAGCCGGTCATCTCCCTGGCGCGAGCCAGGATCAGTTCCACGATTTCATCGATCCGGTCCATACCGAAGCCGTTGACCTCCGGGTGTACGATGGTCAAGCCGTCACGCTCCAGTTCCTCTGCATATTTTTCGAGGCCGAGTGTCTTGATCTCCTCGGTCAGTGCGAGTTCACCCATGGGACGTCCTCCGTCTGATTCAGCTCGTCGTCAGTGGACCACAGATGCCCGGCCCGGTCAATGTGGCATAGTTCGATACACAATCGGTGCCAATTGACTCATTATGATGAGTCAGATAAGCTCATTAGATGACTAAGAGATTACAGGTCCTATTCGAAGAGGACGAATACGATGAGATCAAGGCGTGCGCTCGACGAGAGCGGTTGACTGTTGCCGAGTGGGTTCGTAGATCGCTTCGACAGTCGCGAACGCACAGCATGAACGCAATCGATGACAAGCTGCGGGCACTGGATCGAGCGAGTCATCATAGTTATCCCACCTGTGATATCCATGAGATGCTCGCCGACATTGACCGGGGGCGCGAGGCCGGTTGATCTTTATCGACTCCAATGTACCCATGTATCTTGTGGGCAGCGATCACCGCAACAAACGACGATCAATCACCGGCTCGTCACCAAACTTGCACAACTGGGTGAGGCAGTCAACGATCCAGACACGCCTGAGGGGACTCGCACAGTGTCGCAAGCGGAAATCGATCGCACTGCCGGCTTCAAGACCGCCGAGAGTGACTTTGTTGAAAACACTGAACTCGGCATCAAGGCAACGGTACTGGGCGGTCGCATGAGCTTCACCGGCTCCCTGTATCGCATCGCGTATGAGGATTATGTGCTCCGCATAAGAGACACCTTCCCCAGAGGCCTCCCCGGCCGCCGAAGGGTGGCATATGGGATCAACGCCGGCGACGCCGAGAGTGAAGGCCTGGAACTGGAGGTTCGCCTGGCACTGACCCCTAGCCTTTTCCTCACCTTCGGTGGCGATAAGAGCTTCAGGGCCCACCTCAATAGCGTCGCTGAGGCGGCTTCCGCGCTCTTCAGTTCCCGTGGGGTTGGTATAACGCCCGGCACTCGAATGAGCAATGCCCCCGATGACAGTTACTACGCGTCGCTTGCCTATGATTTCGACCTTTTCGGCATGAATGCCACGGCGCGGGTGGATACCTATGGGGTCGCCGAATCATTGGACATCACATTCTCAAATGCTAGATACGTGAAGCCCGCCTACCGGACCACCGACATTAAACTCCTGGTGAACCTGGACAACTGGATGTTGTCGGCCTACGTGCGCAACGTCAACGATGAAAAGATCGTCCACGAGTTCACCTCGCTTGGCTATCACCTTGGGCGTCCCCGGACCTTTGGCGTGCAGGTCCACTATCGCAGGTGATCATCCCCTGGAACAAGGATGTTCCATCGGAAAAGTGAAAAGGGGTCAGGTTCAATTTCCAGAGGCACTGAACCTGACCCCTTTTCTATTGGCTGATCTCGATCCGCGCCGCTTTTGTGTCATCGTACCACCAGCCGTCGGGAAACGCAGATCCATAGACCGCAAGATCTTCCCGTTCCGGTCGACCGAATTTGTTCCAGTAAACAATGCGGAAGGGTGCAATCGCATCCAGGGGAATCTGGTAGAACCCCCAGAGTAATACCCTGTCCAGGGCACGGCAGGCGATCGCCATTTCCTCCAGCGTCGTCACCTTGATTGCCTCGGCGATCAACGCGTCGACCACGGGATCGGCGATCCCGGCTATGTTGCCCCTGCGACCCAGGACCTGGGACGCCCATTGAGAATGAAAATAGTAGGGCAAGGATATGATCGGCGGAGAGACGAGGTAGCTTTCAGTGATTCTCGCGTCGTAATCGAATTTCCGGGTTAGATTGATGAACTGCGCGGCATCCACCAGCCGTATCCTGCCGGTGATCCCAAGCCGCTTTAAGGTGCCGAGGTAAGGCAGAAGGGTACGCTGATGGGCCAGGTTCGCCAACAGGAATTCAATCTCGAACGGCTCACCGGCGCTGTTGACCAGCACGCCATCCGCAATATGCCACCCGGCCTGTGCCAGCAGCGCCCGGGCCCGTTCGAGGGAGGCGCGATTGCTGCCGCTGCCGGTGGAGCGCGGCAACTCGAAGGCCTCGGTAAACAGCCTTTTGGGCAGTTGATCGCGAAACGGCGCCAGCAACGCAAGCTCACCCTCGCCGGGTAATCCGCGCGCCTCGAGCGACGGCTCCCCCGAAAAATAGCTGAGTGCCCGTTCGAGCTGGCCAAAGTGAAGCACGCGGTTCTGCCATTCAAAGTCCACGGCGAGCGTCAACGCTTTCCGAACCCGCGGGTCCTTGAACTTGTCCCGACGGTTATTGAGAGCGATGACCCGATTGACACCGACTACTCCGCGGCTGTCGAGACGGTCCATCACCAGCCAGCCCTTATCCCGGGCAGGAATGTCATACCCTGTCGCCCAGTAGCGCATGTCCCCCTCGCCCCAGGTATCGAACAATCCCTTGCGAAACGCCTCCCGGGCGACGGTCGCATCCCGATAAACATCGTAGCGGATCTGATCGAAGTTAAAGCGGCCCTTGTTGACGGCGATGTCTCGTCCCCAGTAATCGGGAACCCGCTCGAAACGGATATGCCGTCCCTGCCTGACCTCGGCGATCCGGTAGGGACCGCTGCCCAGCGGCGGTTCCAGAGTGACCCGGGTCGGGTCCTTATCTTCCCAGTAGTGGGCTGGCATGATCGGAAAAACCAAGCTAGCGAAGTTGGATAGCGTTAGCTCGCTCGCAAGCCGGAAGGCTATTTCACGCTCGCTTAGGATTTCAACGGATTGCACCCACGAGAAAACTGCTCGAAACCGGATGATGGATTCAAGGAGATCGAGGGTAAACTTCACATCCCGGGTAGTGATCGGCATACCGTCGTGCCACCGCGCCTCTGGATGCAAGCGAATAAAGAGGGTGCGTTTGTCGTCGGAAACCGCCAGTCCATCTGCCAGCCGGCCATAGAAGCTGCCCATCTCTTCGGTGCTACCCAACACCAGGGAGTCGTACATCCATCTCAATGTGGCCGGTGCTGGCACGAAGTCCGTGAATATAGTTAGGGTATTGAAATCCCTCTGCGTTGATAGAACCAACACGCCCCCCTTGGGTGCGTCGGGGTTAAGGTAATCAAAGTGCGTAAAATCTGCGGGGTATTTCAGTTCGTCGAAGAACGAGATGCCGTGTTCGTACCTCGGTTCGGCGGCAGCAGAAGATACTGTAACGAAAAGCGCCGCAGCGAGGTTTAAAAAAACGACGCGTTGCAGTAGCCGCCCGACCACTCTGGAGTGGTCGGGTGCCATACGACTTAAGTTAGGGGGATGAATTCCTGTAGCCCGGATTTCGCGGCGAAGGAGGTCAGCATTTTCATGTTATCTGGCCGACTGCTTGCAGCTCAATGCGGACGTTGTCCGGCCCGCGTATAAAGGCTATGTACGGATTTCTTACCTCAACCTCCACGCCGTTGGCCGTTAAATCCGCTACAGCGGCCTCCATATCATCGGTATAAAGGCCAAAGTGCTCCAGGCCGCGCACGGGTTCACCGGGAATCGTAGCTCCCTCCTTCTGGCTCCGAACGAATATCCCTACTCCGTTCAGCACCAGCTGCACCGCGTAAAATGGTGGCCCATCTTCTAAGGACCCCTCATCCACCTCCCGGTCAGGGCGCCGTCGGGTTGCCCCAAAAAACTTCTCATAAAAGTCGGCTGTTTTTATCGGGTCAGGACTATACAGATGAACGTGATGAAACTCGAAGCCAGGCATTTAAGCACCTCCATGAAATTTATTCGTCATACCGAGCACACATTATACAGCACCAGCAAGACCTCGGCGATCAACGCGTCGACCACGGGATTCCTCCGGTGAACATTCCTGGAATCGGACGGAATCGGGGGACTTGGAATCGGGGGACAGTGTACTTAATTCAGCTCAAATTCAATTCAACAAAAGGGGTGATGAACGCATCCAGCCATGGGCGATAACCTCCGCTGGATAGCGAATTAAGTACACTGTCCCCCGATTCCCCTGCTAGAATAGCCCGTCCAGCTACCGACCGAGAGGGAAGCCATGAACACCACTGTCAGCGCCGAAAAAACGCAGTACAACAAGATAACCATCAAAACCGCTCGCGAAATCTCAGCTGCCCGTGCGGCCAAGGCCAAGCAGCGAAATCAGAAGGCGTTGCGCATGGAGGACCGTCACGGGGTGGGATGGGGTGTTGCGCTTGAATACGAGCGCATGGGTAGCCGCCCGGTTTCGGAAGGCCTGCAGGCAAGGGCTGATGAGTTTGGCTTTGAACTGGAACATCTTGGCATCACGCTTGGCACTGTCATCCACAACATCAACCTGAAAGGCGAGCTGACCTCAGATCTGATCCAGTTCGTTCGTGACACGCTCAACGAACGTAAGGTGATCTTCTTCCGCGACCAGCACCTTACCGAAGACGAGCAGGTGGCTTTTGGCCGCTGCTTCGGCGAGCTTGACGCGTTCCCTTTCGTCTCGGCTGGCGAGAACCCTTACATTCATGAGGTCAGAGCCCCCAAAAACCGTCCGTTAGCGGTTACAGACCTCGACGCGACCGCCTGGCACACCGATGTGACCTGGATGGAAAAGCCCTCTTTAGGATCCATCCTCCAACTTATCGTGGTACCACCCATTGGCGGTGAAACGCTGTTTTCAGACAGCCATGCTACCTATCTGGGTTTGCCTCACGATCTCAGGCAGCGCATCAAGTTCCTGCACGGCATCAACGACTACCGCATCTTTGTTCGCGGCCTGCCCGAAGAAATGGTTGCGACCATCAAGGAGGAAATCCCCTTTGGGGTGAGTCATCCGCTCGCACGAACCCACCCGGAAACGGGCAAGACCGCACTTTACATTACCCGCGGATTCCTGCGTCCCGATTCACTGTATGACGTCAGAAACGGTGAGCAGCTCGAGCGTGAAGAAAGTGAAAAGCTGGTCAAAGTGCTGCTAAGGCAGCACAACCGTCCTGAATATATGTGCCGCTTTCCCTGGCAGGAAGGCTCGATTGCATTCTGGGACAACCGTGCCGTGCAACACTATCCGGCCAGCAACTATTACCCGCATGAGAGACTGGGGCATCGCGTCACGGTGGCAGGCGATAAGCCCTATTACGACCCCGAGGCAGACGCCGCATACGAAGCTGGTTAGTCGCCACCACCTATTATCCGCGCGGCTTTCTCCGGGTCGTACCACCAACCATCCGGAAATGCGGGTTGATACTTGGGCTCATAATCAGGCCGGCCAAACTTGTCCCAGTGCACCGTGGCGGGCTGATCGATCGCGTACAGCGGAATCTGGTAGTACTGCCAGAGCAGCACCCGGTCGAGTGCGCGGCAGGTGGCAATCATCTGCGAGAGGGTCCTCGCGGCGACGGCCTCGTCAACCAGAAAATCCACCACCGGATCGCTGATGCCGGACCTGTTGCCGGAAGCCGGCACCAGCGCCCCGTCGGAATGGAACCTGGCCTGCAGGCCAATGAGCGGTGGCATTGCATTAAAGGTTTCTGCCAGCAGGGCATCGAAGTCAAACTGGCGAAGCCGATGCACCCAGTCACTTGTTCCTGAGGCCAGCACCAGGGTTCCGCGAATACCCAGTTGTTTCAGGCGCTGGAAATACGGCAACAGCGTACGGGCGGCTGCCGGGTTGTGCGACAGGAAAGCTATCTCGAAGGCTTCTCCTGCCTCATTCCTGAGCACACCATCGACAATGTGCCAGCCGGCCTCATCCAGGAGCTCCCGCGCACGCACGATGTTGGCCCGATAATCCTCCTCGGTTACGACCTCGGGGAAACGAAACGGCCGCAAGAATAATTCCGCCGGCAACTGCTCACGGTACGGGGAGAGCAGGGCCAGTTCATCGTCGCTGGGCAGTCCGGTCGCGGACAGTATCGTGTCGGGCCAATAGCTGTGCGCCCGCGTGTGATACCCGAAATGCAACACCCGGTTCTGCCACTCAAAATCCACCGCCAGGGTCAGCGCCTGCCGGACCCGCCGATCGGCAAATTTCCCGAGTCTATTGTTGAGCACGATGCCTTGTCTAATGCCCACCCAGAAACCCTGGTTGAGGCGGATTTTCTTCACCCAGCCCTTGTGATAAGCCGGTGTGTCGAAAGCATTATGCCAGTAGCGCGCATCCGATTCTGTCCAGATGTCGATCAAACCTTTGCGAAAGGCTTCCCGGGTCACGGTGGCATCACGATAGATATCGAAGCGAATGGTATCGAAATTGTAACGACCTCTATTGAGCGGGATGTCCTTGCCCCAGTAGTCCGGGTCGCGGCGGTATTCGACGTACCGGCCCTGTTTGAAAGCAGTAATCTCATAAGGACCACTATTGAGTGGTGGAACAAGCGTCGCGGCGGACGGATCCTTATCACGCCAGTAGTGTTCAGGCATGATCGCTATGAATTGGAAAATCATGACGTGCTGCAACTGCGCGGGAACCTTGAGGTGAATAGCCACGTGACGGTCGTCTATTTCCTCGACTGAATCGATAAAGTCAAAAAGCACGCGGCCCAATGCCTGGGCGGTACGCACTCTGAGCGTGTAGGCCACATCTTTCGAGGTGATGGGCACGCCGTCCCGCCACTTCGCCCGCGGATGCACCCTGAATACTATCGCCAACCGGTCATCGGTGATCGCAATGCCATCGGCAAGGTTGCCATAGAAACCACCAAGCTCGTCACCGCCCCGGCGGATTAACCTGTCGTCGCGCAACCAGCCGCCCGGCGCTCCGGTGCCCCGCTCAGCCGCCGGCGCAAACGTATCGAAGTTGCTTCCACTTGGCAGTACCAGCGTTCCCCCCTTTGGGGCATCGGGGTTCAGGTGTTCCAGATGCGTGAAGCCCTCGGGGTACTTGAGTTCGTGATAAAACGCGATGCCGTGCGTGAATTCAAGGGCATTCAGATTGACTTCGGCAAGCGCCGAAACGGAGACCAGAAGAAGAAAGGGGCCCGTCATCCAGTGCATGGCTGTCATCCTGAGCGTAGCGAAGGATAACAAAAAAACTCGCCTTCGGCGGCGGCGCCCCGTGTCAGTCGTAGTAACCCCTCGGATTGTATTGCGTCTTCGGGTGAACATAATCTTCGCGAGACCAGCCGAAACGTTGCTCGCCGCCCAGCAGGCGCTTGAAGCGATCGTCCTTGGCGTGTCGATCCAATACCTCCTGCGGCACGTTGTCCTTGTCGCGTTCCTGCGTGACCACATGGTAGCGGACGAAATACATAGCGAGGTTCATGCGGATACCGGGTATCTGGCGGGCAAAAGAGCCATGCCAGGCGTTACCGTGCCACACCACAGCGTCGCCAGGAGAGATGTTCATGGATACCGCTTCCGGGTTGCATTTTTCATCGCTTAAGGCTGATTCCTCCGGCGTCGGTCTGCGGGCACGTTTGTGACTTCCAGGTACCATACACAGGGCGCCGGCTTCACGGCTGTATGGCGTCAGCGCGTAATTGACGTTGCTAGTATTGGCGTACAAGGGAAATGGTTGTGGCCCATTGGTATCGGCGTGTAAGCCTGCCCAGCCATCCGCACCAGGTCCCTTGAAGTGACAACCAACGCTGGATAAATGACAGCTTTCGCCCAGGAGGTAAGTCACCAGCGCGAGCGGTTTCTCCTCCATGAGGATTTCCTCGAATTCTTCATCATCGTAGAGCATGTAGTGCTGATAATTATTGCCAACGCCTAGCCCGCCGCTTAAATCTTCAGCCGTGGCGGTGTCGGGATCGATCTTCTTACCCGTGTTACTTTCTACCCTCCGCAATATCGCGTTCTTGGCCCGTTGGATCCTGTCTTCTGATAGCACGCCCTTGACCGTGGTGTAACCGATCGTTTCCAGCTCAATCAGGTTGCCTTCCAAACCCAGTTCGTCGATCTTGCTGAGCGTCCTTCCAGCGCTTCGTCGTCCGCTGTGCGGGCGGATAGCTTTCCTGCCTCTGACATAATGTCTTCTTCTGCGATCAATTTAGTCGAGTATATAAAAGTAACTACGGTCTGTATATTCAGCAACATTTCTCAAACGATTTATGAACCGCGCACCGAATTGACTAGCGTCAGAGAAAGGCTAGGTAAGACGACCGACGAGATCACACGGCTCAGCCACCTGCAGTCGGACCGACCTGAAGTTAAACGCCGTGATAAATAGTGACAGCGTACTGGTTTCTTTTAGCTGTCGGTTGGAAAAGGCAAGAGTTTAAAATAGCGATTACTGTTATTTTAATTTAGAAGTAAATTAAAATAACTTCTGCCGTTATTTCAGGAAATGAGATGCATCGGGAAATACAGGGGCAATATGTCTTGACAACCACGGTCAGCGAAACGATCCACCCTTTCCTTGATGGTAACGGCCGCCTGGGCAGGCTACTCATTACCCTGATGCTGATAGCTGAGGGATCTCTACACCAGCCTCTGCTTTACCTCAGCCTTTATTTCAAAACACACCGAGACTATTACTACGATTTACTCAACAAGGTTCGGCTCGACGGAGACTGGGAGGCCTGGTTGCAGTTTTTCGCCGAGGCCGTGGAATTTACCGCGAATAGCGCCGTAGATACGGCAAACAGTCTGATGGCACTTTCTGAATCCGATGCACAACAAGTCGTGGACCAGGGTAGGCGCGCAACTTCGTTAAAGAAGCTTCACCAAGCTTTACTGCAGCAACCCATCGCAACCCCGGGCTGGCTGTCTACCCAAACGGGTCTTTCACCCGCTACTGTCTCACAGGGCATGAAGCAGCTGGAGGCTCTCGGTATTGTCAAAGAGCTGACAGGCAAACAAAGGGGAAGGATCTACGCCTATGCTGCGTATATAGAGATACTGGATAAGGGCAATGACCTACCGTAATTCACTGAGCGGAATCTGGTTTGTGGCCATGCTGGCAATACCCAGGCCTTCCAGCATTTCCATTTTGTTCTGGCGTGTATGACAATAGGTGTTGAGCTAAAGGCAGTAAACATGAGCGAAACCTACGACGCAGCAGACAAGGCGCTGTTCCGCGACACCGTCAGGTGGGTCAAGCAGCGCGAGGAGATCTCCGACGAGGACTACAGTAGTATCGTCCGTACCAAAGACCTGTGCCACATGGCGGTGGACCAACGGGTCCGGGCGATCGTCGCCGAAGCCTCGCCCTGCGGTTTGTGGGTCCGGACTGCCGTTCTTCAAGAACCGGCAAGCCAACTCGTCATAAGAGTTTAATAAAAGTACTGTAATTGGCAACGACCAAGTAGCAGCCATAAATGCTCGCGATAGATCTGGTCGCGGTGCGCCAGTAATTGGGGCGATAGCGCCGCAGCCACCACGGGGTCGGTGTTCAAGGGGTCAGCCTTCAACCTGAGCTGACCCTTACCCTAGAGCGGGGCCGTATAGTGGCAGGGCGGGTCAGTTTGTTGCTGAAAAGTGCCCGGTACGTAAAATAGAGCGGGACCACCCGTGCGACTAAAGACAATGGCCCTGTAGTTGCTCTGATAGAACAAGCTGAGTTCTCGTAGGATAAGTGAGAATGACCTTAATTTTGACACCACTTCAAGATGCAATAACTTCTTTGGAAAAGGCCGTTGCGCAACCGAAAGACGAGTTTGTACGGGATGCGGTGATACAGCGATTTGAATACAGCTATGAGTTGTGCTGGAAGTTCATGAAGCGGGATATGGTTGAGGACGTTGGCGATTCAGCGATAAATCAGCTCAGTCGTCGCGACCTATTTCGTATGGCTGCTGATCGAGGGTTGATTGATGAACCGAGATCCTGGTTTGACTATCACGAGGCTAGAAATCAGACCTCGCATGTCTATAACCTTGAGATTGCGGAGAAAACATACGAAATTGCCGTTAGGTTTTCCGAAGACGCAAGAAACCTGTTGATCATACTGCAAGGTAAACATCATGGATCTGAGTGATCGGCAACTGCGGGAGATCAAGGAGATTCTCGCCAAACATTTGTCATCGGACGTTAGTGTTTTAGTATTCGGGTCACGGTCTTGTGGAACCGGGCGACAGTTCTCCGATCTCGATCTTTTAATCAGCGCGAGTGCGCCACTACCCCTCGGCAAATTGGCGGATTTAAGGGAAGCTTTTTCTGAATCAGACCTACCGTTTCGTACAGATATTGTTGACCGGTCTTCCATCACGCCCGTGTTCTATGCCGAAATCAGCAAGGACGCGATTGAACTTGCCTTTTAGCTTTTGGTTTAACCTAGTCAATTACATGATTCAATCAACCGGGCGGGCGTATCACGGACTATACCGCTGGCCAGCGGAGATTGCACCTTTCACTCCGGTCTCATCTATCACCGGGCGGGCGCTAATGATACGGACGCGTGCGTGAGGCCATGACCATCGTCTATATGGCGCATGACGCTGTCTACGACTTTCCAGAGTCGAACCCTCGGGCCGACAGGCACCAATTTGCTACGGAAGGCATAGAGCGAGGCGGTGTATTGAACAGTGCGGTCACGCCCCGGCTCGTCTAGACTTTGCTCACTTGCTCATTTGCCCTCTTGCATGACTGAGCTCAATCAAACTTTGGTGCAAGGAACCCATCCTGATATTCCCCACAGTAAGAGGTGCATGTTTACCCTGAGCCATATTTGCGCTAAGGTAATTACATTGTAATAACATCTGCGGAGAAGCTCGCGTGAAAGCGAAACTGAGACGAGTAGGCAACAGTATTGGCCTGACCATCCCTGCCAGCGAACTGCGGGCGATGGATGCCGAAAATGGGGACATCGTCGAGATCGAGTTAAAGAAGGTTATCCGTTCCGTGCGGGGAGGATGGACCGACCCCAAGCGGTGGCAGGGAGCCGAAAGCGACACCCTGTTGCTTGATGTGGAGCCAGTGAACGACTTCGACGCCAAAGACTGGCAATGGTAACGGGAGCTGTTGAGCGCTTTACCGTCTGGCATGTGAACCTCAATCCCACCAAAGGCAGTGAGCAGGCAGGATACCGGCCGGTGTTGGTCATTTCTCCCGATGAGATGAATCAGCATCTGAATACTGTCATCGTGGCGCCGATGACGACGCGAAAACGCGACTGGCCAACCCGTGTGTCAATCCACCATCAGGGCAAAGATGGTGAGGTTGCGCTGGATCAGATTAGAACCCTGGATAAGAGCCGATTGGTACAGGGCTTGGGTATTCTTGAAAGCACTTATCATGAACGGGTTCTTGATGTGCTCGCGGAGATGTTCTCGCCTTGACGCAAAGTAATAGGGTCGGAGCAAAGTGCCGGAGTAAACCTACCGGTGTTTGCCATGGTGGTGGACCGAGGGCTGGCAACATGTCCCGCATCATCTCGTCCCAGGCGCCGTGGACATGGCCCAGTGGGGAGTACGCAGGTAAGGTGCCACGTATCTATCACTCGGTTTCCAGAGGATATGTACTATCCCAGATTCTGATTCGAGTTGACCCGAAAGGAAGGACCATTGGTCAGTGGATGGCCGATGAACTATGTGGTCCCCTGGAGGCGGGCTTCTACTGCGGGCCACATGACGCTGCGTTTGGTCGAGGTGAACGCCCGGAAGCGGAAATGCGCTCCCCAGACCGGGCGTACCAGTACGCCAATGGCATGGTACCGACGATAATACGACGCGTGTTAAGCGACCGAATTCCGCCTTCACCCATGGAAGCGGCCCAGGCTGAAATGGCGAAAGATCCACTGTTCTCGATCAGCCCGGAACAGAATCCGCAGGGCAGGCTTAGCGGCGGGCGCCCAAACCCGATGGGTTTCGACATCGACCCGGGTGACGCAGATAGCCGTTTTTTGGAGATAACATCAAGCAGCAGTCGTGCAAACGCACGGGGTATGGCGCGTGTTATGGGGATGCTGGGCAACGGGGGCGAACTCGATGGGTTTAGTTGATTTATTTTCGAAGTCTGTAGAAACTGGCAGTCACGAGGTCGGCGTCTCGTGCGCGAGTCCGATCGATCCCGCCTAGCTCCACCAAATTTTTTAAATTTTATTTTCCAGCCTTGTAGCAAGTGATACCTGAAGGTCCTGCCCGGGGACATCCTTTACACTTTTTACCGCCGGAGACATGGTTTACAGTTTTTCCATGACTCCGGGCTTTGCCAAGAAGGGATTTGTCGTTGGTTCGACGCGATCCACTTCGTCGTCAAAGTACCCTGGGAGGCTGTCCGAGAACTGCGACCGTAGCGAGGGCGAGCCTGATTGAGTCATATTTTTTGCTTATTTGAGGCAAATATTGGACATATTAAACGAAAATAAGCGGAAAATATGGCCAATCAGGCTTGTCCGCAGTAGGTCAGTCTGTTTGCTTGAGTCACACTACTCCAAGCGGGGCGAGGCCATCGCCCGGTTGTACAGCGTCGTCGAGACCGCGAACGCCAACGCTTTTTTTACAAACACGTGCTGGAACAAGAGTTACCCTGGCTCGATGTCGTCAAACCACCCAAGGTGCAGGCGTCCAACCTGGGATAAGGTCGCGGCTACGCGCTACCTATCCTTATTTTTTGTTAGGCGGCGTAAAGGCGCTTGACTTTGACATTGCCCACCGTTTGCTTTGCATGCCACAGATCATACTGGAGCTGCTGGTTGAGCCAGCTTTCCGCGGAAGTGTTAAACGCCTTGGCGAGCCTTATTGCCATTTCGGGACTAATCCCCGCGCGGCCGTTGACGATTGCGGATAGCGTCTTTCGACTCACTCCAAGAGCGGCGGCAGTTTCCGTAACGGTAAGGCCTAAAGGCTCCATGCAGAGCTCTTTGACGATTTCACCGGGATGAGGGGGATTGTGCATGCTCAATGGTAGTCCTCCAAATCAACATCGTAGGCGTCTGGGCCACCGAATCTGAAGGTGACTCTCCAATTGCCTGAGACGCGAACAGACCATATTCCTTTCCGATTTCCGCGAAGTTCGTGCAGATACAAGCCTGGCAGATTCATGTCTTGCGGATTCATCGATGCGTTCAATCGCGCAAGTATGAGTCTGATTCGATTTGCATGTTCCGCCGAGATTCCCCGGGTCGTGCCAGATTCAAAGAAACGCCTTAATCCGCGATGCTTGAAACTGGCAACCATGGATCGAGATCGTAACCTATGACGTTACAGGTTGCAAGTCCTGGACGTGCGAAATGATCCGTTGGTTAGCTCGATGACCTGGGCACAACGGCTGCCCCTCCCGTGGGCTAGGTATCGGCTATACATGCACGGCTTTTGCCATTGGGATGTCCGGCGAGTCGGGGCGAGCGGGCATCGAGTGTGTTTTCTCGAAGGACCGGATGGGGTTCAGCTGGAAGTGATCGAGACGAAGACGCTGGACTTCCTGACGGGAAAATCTGACGTCGCAGCCCTCGCGAAGGCTTTACCCGGCGTCATTAATGGTGACGATGCCCATATCGCCGTCGATTGTAATGCGCTTGCCGCTCCTGAGACGCTGGGTTATGTCACCGAGCCCCAGCACGGCAGGGATGCCATATTCCCGGGCGACGATGGCGCCATGGGCGGTAATGCTGCCTATGTCGGTGACGAGCCCAGTGGTATGGGCAAAGAGCTGCGTCCGGGCCGGTGTGGTCATCGGACACACCAGAATCGTGCCGGGTTTCATCTTATCGAAATCCGCCGGCGAGTGGATGACGCTCACTTCGCCCGTGATCTTGCCCGGGCTGACCGGAATGCCTTCCAGGGTGTCGCTGCCCTCGGCATTGGACAGCAGGGCGGGAACGGTTCTGAGATTGAGTTTAACTTCTTTCGGAATCGCCACCGGCGCAGCCAGGCGCTTGCGCGCTTCCCGCAGTTCACGCCGTTCGATTACCTTCTGCGTCAGTTCGGCAGCGGGGCGGCCCTCGTATCGGGCGCGGATCGCTGCTTCCAGTTCCCGGCGTTGCAGGTAGTACACATCATCGTCGCGGGTGAAGATCCCTGCCTGCCTGAGGCGACGCCCGAGTTCCAGGGCAAATCGCTGCAGAACCGGCCAGGAAGCGCCGATGTAGAACAGGATATCGTCCCGGTCGGGGTAGACCCGCTTCGCCAGCTCATTGGCTGTCTCGAATTCCTCTTCGTCAGGCGCCCCGCGAAAGAGGTCCCGTACCTCCTGCAGTGCCTGCGTCTCCCGGTCGATCACGAAGGTATCCGGTGTGATCTCACCGCCGACAATCGCCTCACCCAGGCCGAAGCCCGAGTTGACGATCATCTCATCTCGGTCGCCGCTGACCGGATTGACCGTAAAGAGGATGCCCGAGACTTCCGCGGGCACCATGGTCTGCACTACCACCGCCATGGCAACGGCGTCATGCGCGATCGCATTCTCATGCCGGTATGCGATGGCCCGCGCCGTCCACAGCGATGCCCAACAGTTGCACACGGCCGCAATCACGGCGTCGAGGCCCCGAACATTCAGATAGGTATCCTGCTGGCCGGCGAAGGACAGGTCCGGCAGGTCTTCCGCATTCGCCGAGGAGCGCACCGCTACCGGAACGCCCGCCGCCGATCCGCCGGCCGCGGGAACGCCGTCGCCGAGCGCAGTGTAGGCGGCCGCGATCTGCGCTTTCAGTTCATCGGTCGGGTCGGCTCCGTAAAACAACGCCTGAATGCTTTCGCGGCACTATCAAACGACGCCCGCTGACCCGCGACCTCCGGTTTTGCCAGATCAATGATGGTCTCCTGCAGGTTGTTGTCGGCCACGAACTGCCGATAAGCGCCTGTCGTGACCGTAAACCCGGGCGGCACCGGAAACCCGGCCGCGGTCATCTTCGAAAGCGACAGTGCCTTACCGCCGAGGGTTTCCAGGTCAGCGGCAGTTGCATCCTTGCCCGCAGCAAAGGGGAGCACCAGAGAGGTCATGGGGCAGCGGCTTCGTGCACGCTCAGGACGCGCGCAGCCTCGTTTTGGCCGCCTCGTCATTCATAACTCATCACTCCATACTTACAACTCACCACTCAGAACTCACCACTACCTACCATTTTGGCGAACCGAAAGGTTCACTGACCTCCCGACCGACCCATAGGGAACGAGTATAGGAGGCCGGGTCAACGCCGGACTGCGATCAGCCGTGTTGGGTTAACCCCTGGGACGATTGGGACCCTCTTCGCGCCAGCCGTTGAATACATTCTTGCCGAGTAGCTGCGCGAACCGCGGTTCGTTTGCATAACGCTCAAACACTTCCGGGTAACGCTCATCTCCGCGTAATTCCTGTGTGGACATGAAGTCGCGGCAGAAATAGGCAGCGAGGTTGATTCGCGCACCGGGAAGTTCACGGCGCCAGCCGCCATGCCAGGAGTTGCCGTGCCAGACGACAGCGTCGCCCGCGTTGATCTCCATGGTCACGCCACCTTTCGGGATCTGCCATTCAATGGCATCGAGATCACGCGGCGGCAATTTCTCCGCCGTCACCTCTAATATCGTCTTGCCGCCAGCCATCCAGTTCTCGTGTGGTGTGGGTTGACGCAACCTGCGGTGGCTGCCCGGGAACAAGACCAACGCGCCGGCCTCCTGGGTATAGGGCGTGAGCGCGTAGTTACAATTGCCCACCAGCGACGACGTCGTCTTACAGTTCTCGCGTACCCCGTCTGCGTGAACCGCGAGAGGGAGCCCACCCGGGCCCCGGAAATGACAGCCCATCGACGACAGTATGCAACTTTCTCCCAGCAGATAGGTGATGAGCGCCAGCGGTTTCGGCTCCAGCAGGATCTGGGAAAACACAGGATCATCAAACAACAGGTAGGGCTGGTACTGCATGCCGTGAAAGTCTTCGGGCTGCGCTGTGTCTGGATCGACCTTGCGCTTGGCTTGTTTTTCCACCCGGCGCACGATAGCCGCCTTGGCACGTGTAATGCGATCATCCGAGAGGACACCCGGAATAACCGTGAAGCCCTGGACTTCCAGTTCCAGCAGATTGCTGGTGAGGCCGAGTGCCTCAATGTTATCGAGCGTGCGGCGCATCGCCGGGGTTCTGGCAATGATCGGCGAGGCAGATTCTGCGCCGCTTGCCTTTGCTTTAGCCTGCGCCATTTTGTACCTCTCGATTAAACAGCCATATTAACAGAAACATGGATTTCCGGCACGCAAATTGCCGTTGAAACGCCCAGAATTCAAGGTATAGCGAACTACACAGCGTTCGCTTGAAACTTCCAATATTCCGGGTATAGTGGGTGATTACCGACGGAGGACGACGTAATCACGGGGCCCCCGTTTACTTACCCCCCCCCCCCCGGCACAACCCAACAGGAAACAACCATGGATTTCCCAAACCTAGGAACGAACCCCGAACTTGATGACATCATGCAGCGGGCTAAAGAATTCAACATTGAAGACAACCTGCTCGATCTGGTGATGTATGGCTTTACCGTGGTGCCGCCGGAAAAGATGGGTGCCAGCGACCTGACGCCGCGTTTACGCGATGCCATTCTGGAGGTCTATGAGCGGCGCTCCGGTCACTCAATTGACAACTGGACAACCTACGATGGCAAACTGGAAAAATTTCAGAGTTGGGGTTGGCTACTTGAAAACGACGTTTTTTTAGAGGCAATCCACAACCCTGTTTACCAGACCATCGGCCAGTTTCTCACGGGCAAGAGCGGATTTCTGGCTGGTGCGTCCGTCATTCTGAAAACGCAGGATCAGGAATTCGATCTGCCGCTGCACAGCGACAGTCATGGTGTTCCTTCACCCTGGCCCAGTTTCGCGACCTACGCTAACTTGTCCTGGTTGTTAACAGACTATTTGAGCAGGGAAGACGGCCCAACCGTACTCGTTCCAGGCAGCCATCGTGATCGGATGCCGCGTGGCCATGAGTCATCCGCGCATGTCGAGGATCACGATTACATCAAACCTATTCCCCTGGAAGGGCCCGCCGGGTCCCTGGCAGTGTGGAATGGCGCCATGTGGCATGGCTCAGTACGTCGAACGAAACCCGGCATGCGCATCACACTGGTCAATGTCTGGCAACGAGTCTTTATGCGTCCCGTAGAACGAGTGAAGGAAATCTCGCCAGAACACCTGGAACGCTGGCCGGATTTGCCCAGGCTTCTGGGTTACGAACGTATCTACCCCTTCCAGGAAGAAAACACCCATAAGAAACGAGGCAACCTCACCGTTCAAGCAGGACGCGATCAATACGCATAGGAGTCAGACATGGACATTCCATCGCTCAACAACAAACCAGATGCCGACGCAACCCGTCTCGAAGCCCGCCGTCTTGGCCTGGAGAAGCACCTGCTCGACATGCATACCTATGGTGTCACGGTGATACCACCGGAGATCGTCGCCGCGGGAGAGCTCATTGATCGTATGCGGGATGGCATTCTTCGGGTACTGGCGGAACGCCACGATCTGAAGGTTCCTGACGATTGGCGACGCCACTCGGAACCCTGGGGTGGACCCAAAGTCTGGTGCTGGCTGTTTGAAGATGAAGCCTTGATCGAAGCCGCTCTGCATCCAGTCGCGTTATGCATGGCAAGGTTCATGTGCGGACGCAGGGCCGTATTGCAGGGCACGCCCGCTATCATCAAAACGCGGGGAACCAAGGCACGCAACAACGAAGAAGGCTTCCTGGGGTTACATACAGATACGCATGGCGTACCCTCCCCGCTGCCTGAATGGGCCCAGCTGGTGAACATCTCGTGGTTGCTCACTGACTACAATGGACCAGAGGATGGACCTACGGTCCTCGTTCCGGGAAGCCAGCGTTTTGGTCGAATGCCTCGGCAGGAAGAAAAGAAGTGGTGGGTGGACAATGCGCCGGTCGAGCCTATCCCGCTAACCGGCAAGGCAGGCTCACTGGCGATATGGCATGGTAGTTTGTGGCATGGCTCTCGTCCACGGAGCGCTGAAGGCATGAGGATTACCCTTCCCTATGTCTATGGCAGAAGCTATCTGCAACCCATACACACCTGGACAGAAGCGTTAAAGGAAGGTGATAACAACAAATGGGTGGAGAAGTATCCGGAACTGGAAAAGGTCCTCGGACTATGGCATCCCTATCCTACCGACAGGTACGGACCTGATGTACCGGAGGTGCGGGATGAAAGGAACACAAATATGAGAGCGGCGGGAGACAACATTTACGCGTAATCCGGCCCGTGAGGCAATTGCATGAGCGAGAGGATAGACGCCCGTCGGAACGACACTCACCAGCCCGGAGAGGAAGTCCTGGTATTGCGGCACCACAAACTGAGAAAAGGCTGCCACCAGGCGTTCAAGCAGGCGAGCGAACGAGGCGTGTGGCTCGTCTACGAGAAGATCGGTACGCGGATCGTCGGCGACTTCAGGGTGGTTCATCCTGACGACGGTGGCAGCCCTGAGTACGACGAGAACTACCGTCTGGCCCGTTATGCGAGCTATCAGCACTGGGTCGACACCCGTCGCCCCCTTGACATGATGGGGAGCGGCCCGCTCCTCGAACTGTCCCACATCGGCGGCAGCCGTCGCACGCAGTATGTGCTCGATTCCGACGGGGCCTACTTCATGACGGGCAGGATGATCGAGGACATGCCGTACCACCTGCCTGGCCTCCCGGAAGACTACGAGCTTGCGGATGCCGGGTCCGCTGACGAAAGGCCGGTCCGTTACGACGTTCCCGTTCCAGGCGAAGCAATTGCGGAGCTGATCTGCTGGAGAGTCGCCAAAGGCGCGTTCGCTGAGTTCGATTCCCTGACGCGGGAAGGAATGCTGCCTGCGATCAGCAAAATGGGTGCCCGCGGCGTCGGGATCTGGAAGCTGATCTATCCGGAACCGGCGATTGGCGAAGAGCATGAGGACTATGATGAAATCATGATGATCACGCGCTATGCCAGCTACCAGCATTGGCAGGCATGCAATGACCCGGTGCGCCTGATCGGCAACGGACCGGACTACCAGGCCCTGGTGGACGCCTCCTCACGGCGGGACTCCCTGATCCGGGACCAATGGCGACGGTTTCTGCAGGGGGAGCTGTATCGCAGTCCTCCCACCTACGCGCCACCCTTGGACGAGGATTACCGGCAGGTCTGAATCAGCCGCAGGAATCATTAACCACAAGACCAATAAATTTTGCGAGGTTCCCTATGCCAAACCAGCCCAACATCCTGCTGATCATGAACGATGACATGGGATACTCGGATATCGGTTGCTACGGCGGTGAGGTTCGGACCCCGAATCTCGATCGTCTGGCCGCAGGCGGGCTGCGGTTTACGCAGTTCTACAATACTGCCCGCTGCTGTCCTACCCGGGCCTCCATCCTCACCGGTCTGCATCCGCATCAGGCCGGCATCGGCCACATGACCGCCGACCTGGACGAGGATGGTTACCGCGGCGATCTCAACACGAAATGCGTCACCATTGCCGAGGTATTAAAGAGCGCTGGCTACGCCACGTACATGAGCGGTAAATGGCACGTCACCCGACACTCAGCAGGCGACGGGCCCAAGCACAGTTGGCCGCGCCAGCGGGGTTTCGATCGTTACTTCGGCATCCTTGGCGGTGCTGCAAACTACTGGCATCCCGGCACCTGGAGCGGATCCAGTCCGATAGGCCGCTCCCTCACCCGCGAGAACGACCCTGTTGACCTCGACAGCCTGCCGCAGGATTTCTTTCTTACCGATGCGATCAGCGATCAGGCGGTCGACTACCTCAACGAGCACGCCGGGCGCGACGAGCCGTTTTTTCTTTACACCGCGTATACGGCCCCCCACTGGCCACTTCATGCCCACGAGGAGGACATTGAAAGTTACCAGGGCCGGTTCGATATCGGTTGGGATCAATTGCGCGAGGAGCGGCTACAGCGTATGCAAGAGATGGGGCTGTTGGATCGTGCCTGGCCGATGACGCCACGGGATGACAGCCAACCGCCCTGGGATGAAGCACCGAACAAGCAGTGGCAGGTCCGGCGCATGGCAGTCTATGCATCGCAGATCGACCGCATGGACCAGGGCATCGGGCGAATCATCGAGGCGCTCGAGGCGAACGGTCAGCTGGATAATACGCTGATCATTTTCCTGGCCGATAACGGCGCCTGTGCGGAAGAAAACGATCTGCCAGACAAGCCCGCTCTCCGAGGGCGCGCGGGGGTCGACAACGATCCAGCGGTGATGCCCGGGCCCCGAGATACCTACCAGAGCTACGGCGTAGCCTGGGCCAACCTGTCCAATACGCCGTTTCGCGAGTACAAACACTGGGTTCACGAAGGTGGGATCGCCACACCATTTATCGTGCACTGGCCAAGCCGGGTGTCGACGCCAGGAGAGTTGCGCCATCAACCCGGGCAGCTGACCGACATAATGGCCACCTGTCTCGATGTGGCAGGTGTACCGTATCCGGAGAATTTCAACGGCAACGCTATCCTTCCGTTAGAAGGCACGCCGCTTACGCCAATCTTCGACAACGAGCCCAACGAAAAGGAAGCCCTCATCTGGGAGCACGAGGGCAACCGCGCCGTGCGCAAGGACAACTGGAAGCTCGTGTGCAAGTATCCGGGCGACTGGGAGCTCTATGATATCGAGAAAAACCGTACCGAAACCGACGACCTTGCCGCGCAGTATCCGGAGGTCGTCGCTGAACTTGAAGGCATCCATGACGCCTGGGCGGAACGCTGCGGCGTGATGCCCTGGTCACAGATGCTGCCGATCCTGCAGGAGAGATGGCGGCGTTTAATAGGGCGTTAATGGTTTCTATAAGGTGACTAAAGCCAAAACCGGACACCTGGACGCTGACATGGCGGCGGACAGAAGTGTCATAGCAGACAAACGGCCGGACCCAATCTTACTTGCAGATTTCTCAGAAAAGAGCGTTAATGGTTTCTATACTCTGGAGGATAATATGTCCGTATCGGTTGACGAGGTTGTTGAGCACATCAGGGAGCATGGCTGCTACGTGCATGAGCATGCGATCGAGCAGTCCTTATGCGATGAACTCCTGGGCGAAATCCATCGGCTCGAGGAGGCTGGCGTACCCCGAAGTCTGGATAATGATTTCCATGGCCATCGGACCACGCGGTTTTACGATGTCCTGAACCTCGGCGATGTCTGGCAGCGGTTGCCGGTGCACCCGGCTATCCTGCCTGTTGCCAGGGGCGTGCTGGGCGATGACTGTCTGCTGAACACGTACGGCACGTCGATTGTGAATCCTGGCGAGACCAGGCAGCGCATGCACGTTGATGATGGCCCGTTCATCGGTGCGCGCAATTCATGCCTTCGACACCGTGCGCCCCAGTACGAGGGTGGCCCGCGCGGTCACATCGTGCTCAACCTCATGCTTGCCCTGTGCGACTTTACCGAGGAGATTGGCGCAACCCGGTACGTGCCCGACAGCAACAAGCTGCCGTACCCGAAGTTTGAAGGTGAAGACGAATGGTACGCGCAGAGCGTGCCGGCCGTGATGCCTAAGGGTAGTGTGCTGTTTTTTGAGGGCCAGTGTTTCCACGCCGGCGGTGACAATACCTCGAGCGAGCGGCGCTATGCCGTAACTGTGGACTACTGCGCCGGCTACCTGCGGACCCAGGAGAACTTCCTGTTCAGTACGCCCGTCGATCGCGTCAGAACCTTCTCCGATGACCTCCAGCAGCTACTGGGATTGCGCATGAGCCGTGCCGGGCTGGGCTATGTACACAACCACAATCCCGATGACCTGATGCAGAAGATTGCCAGGCCGGGGACCGCACCGTCAGGTCCGGAACGTTGAGAAGGTTGTCGTGGTCTGGGATAATCGCTACATGATGCATCGATGTAAACCCGCATGACCACTGAGCTGGCGGCACCGCTAGGGGACCGGGTTGAGTTTCTGAGTCCTGGTTACTTTGCCGCCATGCGGGAAGTCGTCGCGAAAGCGAACGGATCCTACTCACCATTCAGTTACTCGCTCAACTGCGAGAATCCACCGGGTCACCTGTCGTCGACCAGTCTCGGATATACATTGCGGTTTACACCCGAGGGAGTCGCCCTCGATGAAACCAGTGATCCCGGCGCAGACCTGCTCGAATCAATCGACTACAACGCGGCATTGTGGCTGCACAGTATTGTCACACGTGGCAACATCGAGTCCGCAGGGCGTCGACGCAGCGAGTACGAATCCCTGTTCGGGGTCCAATTAGCGAACGTGCCGGAAGGGTGCCGACCGTTTCTGACCGATATGATCGATGCACTCGCCATCCGAACCATCAACAATCCGGATATCGACCATCGCATTCGTTCATTCGGGCTCGACAAGCACATCGCCGACTTCAACGACACCGGTTATACGGTATTCGAAAACGCGTTCAGCGACGATTTCGCCGATCAGCTCAGAGAGGAAGCCGCACGGAACCATGCGGGTCGAGAAGATGGCGCCAGTTTTCGCGCGACAATGCTTCTGCAGCGCGGTTGCATCTGGGAGGAAGCGGCACTGCATCCCTGGGTGCTGACGGCGGCAGACTATCTCCTGGGTCGGGGATGCCTTATGTATCAGTCCGACACCATCGTCAAGAAAACCGGTCAGGAGACACATCCCGGACTACATTCAGACTACGGCGCATCCAGAATCGCCGAACCCTTTCCGGATTTCTGCATACTCAGCGTGGCCGTCTGGGCCATCGACGATTTCAAGGCAGAAAACGGTCCCACCGTTATCATGCCTGGCAGTTTCAGGGAACGCAGGCAGGTGCCCGCGGGGACCACACAGGAGGGGACCACCAGCATCGAGATGTCACAAGGGTCCATCGCCATGTGGCACGGCGCAACCTGGCATGGTTCCACGCCACGTACCGCACCGGGTACTCGTACCTCCCTGCATAATGCCTACTGCAGGAATTTCGTACGCCCCATCGAAGGCTACCGGGACATCGATCCGGAGATTATCCAACGTAATCCACCTGCGCTGTCCACCCTCTGCGGACTTGATGATCCCTTCGGCAAGAGCGGAGACGACGGTGCCGATTTCGAACGGTTGAAATACTGTGCTCAGGCCGGTTACGGTCAATCCACACCTTTACCCGCCTGGAACGAGAATCGATAGGGGGAATCTCCCTCGAAGAAGAGGAAGCCGCAGCGGAGGCATAAAGACATGACCTATCAGGATCTCGAGTACGAAATTGACGGCAACGCGGCCATTATCCGCCTGAACCGTCCCGAGAAACTCAACGCGCTCACGCCCAGGACATTCGCTGAAATGCGCGACGCTGTTGCCGCGGCAACAGATGATCCCAATGTCATCGGTATCGTCATTACCGGCAACGGTCGCGGATTCTGCAGCGGTCTGGATTCCGCGGAGCTGTCCAAAGTTACCCGAGGAGAGGCGAGCCCCCAGTCGATCCCCACCGACGAGTTGCCGGGGATCTTCACCTACCTGCTGAGGGTGCCCAAGCCGGTGATTGCGGCAGTCAACGGTGTTGCCGCAGGTGGCGGTCTGATCCTTGCCCTGATGAGCGATATGCGCTTTGCGTCGCCGGACGCTCGACTTACTACCGTATTCCTGAAGCGGGGTCTCATTGCCGAACACGGTGCCAGCTGGGTCTTACCAAGGCTGGTGGGTATCGGCAAGGCGCTCGATCTGTTGTGGATGAGCGACATGATCGGCGCCGAAGAGGCCCGTGAGATCGGTCTCGTGGATCGTGTCGCAGACGACGTTGTCGGCGAGGCGGTCGCCTATATCGAGAAACTCGCGGTCACATCACCCCCGGGGGCCATCGCAGAAACCAAGCGCCTGGTCTACGACCATCTTGGCGAGGACTATCTCAGCGCACTGAAAGATGCGGTCAAAGCCACTGCAGCATTCGTCGATACCGACGATGCCCGCGAAGGAGCCCAGTCGTTCCTCGAAAAGCGTCCGCCCCAATTCAAACGGCTTGGTAAGACTGACTCTTAGGTGTGGCGCTCGTCCATCACAAGAGAATTAAGTACATTACACTGTCCCCCGATTACGTACCTGATCTTACTTGCAGATTTCTCAGAATAGGGCGTTAATGGTTCCTATACTCCCCCCTGAATTGAAAGGAGAAAGCGATGAAATATGTCCAATTGGGAACGACCGATTTACAGGTTTCGGCCCTTGCCTTAGGCTGTTTAAGCCTGACTCCCGGGAAGGAAGAAGCGAGCAAGGCCGCCGTTTTGCGTGCCTATGAGTTAGGCATCAACTTCTTCGACACTGCCAATGTCTATGGCCGTGGCGAGTCGGAGGAGGTTTTGGGACGGGCACTAAAAGAGGGAAATATAGCGCGGGGGGATGTGGTGATCGCCTCGAAGTGCGGCGTTGTTTTTGAGGGGATGAACAAGGATTATACCTATAAGGCCTACGACCTCTCGCCCGGCTACCTCAAGTCCAGCTGCGAAGCCTCGCTCGAGCGGCTCGGCGTCGACTACATCGACCTATACCAGCCGCACTGCATCGACTACCTGACCCATCCAGAGGAGATCGCCCGCGCATCTGTCGCCGGAATCCCGCTGGCGTTCACTTCGTCCTGATCAAGACGCTCGCGCTCGAAGCGCCCCTGGCGATTCGCTCGCAAAGCACCGGTTGTCAACACGGCCACGACTAGCTCTGGGTATGGCACGGAACGTGGTATCCTGCCGAGCAATACGGCGCACCACCATCGAGGTCACCTGCATGGAGCATGACAGAAGATTCAACGGAAAGATCCGTCGCACCGTGGATGAATCCACGCCTGCCTGGGAGAGCACGCAATCTCGCCTGTCGCGCCAGCCCAATATCGTGATGATCGTGTTGGACGATGTGGGATACTCCCAACTCGGTTGTTACGGCGGTGATATCGATACGCCTAACCTGGATAGTCTGGCAGCCGATGGCCTGCGTTACGCCAACTTTCATGTAACGCCGCTCTGTTCGCCGACCCGTACGTGCTTGCTGACCGGCCGCAATCATCATAGCGTCGGTATGGGTCGTGTATCAGAGATGACCAACGGCTTCCCCAATACCCGCGGGTTCGCCTCTAAAGAAGCCGCCAACCTTGCTGAACTGCTGCGGCCCCACGGCTACCAGACGTTGGCAGCGGGAAAATGGCATCTGGCCTCCATTGACGAAACCAGCCCGGCCGGGCCTTATGACCATTGGCCGCTTCAGCGTGGTTTCGATCGCTTTCATGGGTTCCTGGCCGGAGAAACCAATCAGTGGAACCCGGAACTGATTCAGGGAAACGAGCGCGTCGAGCCGCAGCCGAAAAACGGGCACTACCACCTGTCCGAGGACATCATCGATCAGTCATGCAAGTGGTTGCGGCAACTCACCTCAGCAGACCCGGACAAGCCGTTCTTTCTTTATGCAGCATTCGCCGCAGGACATTCGCCCCATCATGTGCCCAGGCAGTTCGCAGACAAGTATCGGGGTCGGTTCGATGGTGGCTGGGACGTCGAACGGGATAGGACTCTGGCAAGACAGAAACAGTCTGGTCTACTCCCAGAACAACAGCGACTGGCGCCGCGGAATCCTGGCGTACAACTGTGGGAAGACCTGCCGGAAGATGAGAAGCGGCTTGCCACTCGTCTTCAGGAAGTGTTCGCGGGTTTCATGGATCACACGGACGTCCAGATTGGTCGCCTGCTGGATCAGATCGATGCGCTCGGAAAACGGGAAGACACCATCGTCATTGCTATCTCGGACAATGGTGCCAGCTCTGAAGGCGGCCCTCATGGCACCTACGACCACCAGCGCGCTCGCAATGGCTTTGGCAACAGCGTCGCGGAGAATCTGAAGCGGCTGGATGACATGGGCGGGCCACTCACCTACAACCACTACCCGTTCGGCTGGGCGATGGCTGGCAATACGCCATTCAAGCGATACAAGGGCAGTACCTACGCAGGCGGCATCCGTGCGCCTCTACTGGTTCGTTGGCCGAGTGGAATCAGCGCCAGGGGTGAAACGCGCAGACAGTTCTATCACGTAGTCGATCTGGCGCCCACACTGGTGGATCTGCTTGGCATCCCGGTGCCTGAGTCCGTGAACGGCATTCCCCAGATTCCCATGCACGGAACCTCGATGGCCCACACTCTGGATGATGACGACGCAGACACACACAAGACCATCCAGTACTTCGAAACCATCGGGCAGCGCGCCATCTGGCACGAGGGCTGGAAAGCGGTCACCTTTCATCAACCAGGCACGAGTTTCGATGATGACCCCTGGGAACTGTATCACCTGGACGAAGACCTGGCTGAAATTGACAACCTTGCGGATCAACACCCAGACAAACTTGAGGCGCTCATCAACCTCTGGTGGCAGGAAGCCGAAGCCTACGGGGTGTTGCCTTTGGACGACCTGGCCGGTCGTGCAGGCGTCGGCTGGTGGCCCGAACCGAAGCATCGGTGGGTCCTGTATCAGGATGCCGTGTTTCCTCACTTCTTCAAGGCCGGACCGCGTGTGCGCGGCGTGTCCCATCGGATCACCGCACGCATTCAGCGGCGCGATATCACCGACGATGGCGTGATCATCGCTGATGGCGGCCGATTCGGTGGATGGACGATTTATATCCGCGACAATCGACTGCACTACACCACCAACAATTTCGGTGAGCGGTGCCGGCTGTCTTCGCCCGTGGCTATTCCACCCGGCGCAGCAACGCTCCGCGCCGACGTGGTTCGCTCGGGCAAAGACGAGGGACGGGTTCGATTCTATATCAATGACCAGGAGTCAGGTGAAGGCGTACTGTCACCTTTTCGCTATTACAACTTCGTTAACGAACCAATAGAGGTCGGCCGCGACAGCCAGACACCAGTAGACGACGCCTATGGCTCGCCCTACGAATTTCACGGTCACATCGTGGACGTCGTCATCGAGGCCTTTGGTACTGAGGTGGTTGATCAGGGTGTGCTGCTGAGCGAGTTGATGGGAAGCCAGTAGCGCGGGCCATGGATTACATCGTTGGCATCGGGTTAGGCGCAGGTCACGCCTCGCCATGCAGCGCACATCACCATTCACTTCAAGGCGCCGGTCCAGCTGCCCGCCGCCATGATGCTGGGGTATATGGCGATCATTCCCGAACACTACTGGCGTGACAAGGACCCGTCCGCCCCGACCCTGACGCCGCCGCTTTCCAGCGGACCCTACGAAACGAAGGGTCTCGAACAGGGACGGTACATCGAATACCGGCGTGACCCGAACTATTGGGGCAGGGACATTCCTGTCAACAAGGGCCGTTACAATTTCGACACCATTCGTTTCGAGGTCTATCGCGACGCCACCGTGACCCGGGAGGCGTTTCGCAAAGGCCTTATCGACATCTGGGAGGAGTCGGACGCGCGCGACCGGCACAACGGCTTCGACACGCCGGCTTATCAGAAGGGCTGGGTTAAGAAAATCCGCCGCAATCAGGGTCTGGAAGTCGGTGTGCGCCAGGGCATCGTGCTCAATAACCGGCGCGGGAAATTCAGGGATCGGCGGGTCCGGCAGGCGTTGACGCTGGCGGTGGATTTCGAGTGGCAGAACAACACGCTGCATTTTGGTTATCACAAACGGGCGCACAGCTACTGGCCCGAGACGATATTGACCGCGACGGGGCTGCCGAGCGACGACGAGCTGGAACTGCTCGCCCCGTACCGCAACCAGCTACCAGCGGAATTGTTCGAACGGCCGTTTCGGTTCCCGGAAGTCACGTCAGCGGAAGATTATCGGGCCAACATGCTGCGCGCGAGGGAACTCCTGGGCGCGGCGGGCTGGCGCATTATCGATAGCAGTAGTCACCGCATCTGTAGTTCAACTATACTTGGCCTGGTACTGTAGTAGAAAAGCAACCTGACGAAGGGGTATTTCATGGCCAGTCGCAATACCGAACAACCGAATCTGCTGTTTATTCTGACCGATGACCAGGGTGCATGGGCCATGGGTTGTGCGGGCAACGCGGAAATAAAGTCGCCCAATCTGGACAGGCTTGCCAGAGAAGGGATCCGATTCGACAATTTCTTCTGTACGTCACCCGTCTGTTCACCCGCGAGGGCATCGATCCTGACTGGCCGCATCCCTTCGCAGCATGGGGTACATGATTTTCTCTATTGGCAAGCCGAGGGTCTGGGTGGGCTAGACCGCCAGGTGCCGGCGGACAGCGTGCAGTTTCTCGCCGGCATGCCGACGTATGCGGAGATGCTACAAGACGCAGGTTACGATACCTGCCTCTCGGGCAAGTGGCACCTGGGCGACGGCCTGCAGCCACGATGCGGTTTTCAGACCTGGAATCCCATGCCCTATGGTGCGTCTGATTATTTCAACGTACCGGTGGTGGAAAACGGCGAACTGGCGAAGCATAAAGATAACTATGCATCGGATCTTTTTACCGACAATGCCCTTTCGTTTCTCGGGCGCCAGGTTAACGAGGATCGACCCTTTTGTCTCAATGTTCATTTCACTGCGCCTCACGCGCCGTGGCAACGGGAGCATCATCCACAGCAGATATGGGATGACTACCATGACAATTGCCCCTTCGACTCCGTGCCCGGCTCTGAAGAACCGCTGCCTCGAGGTTTCAACGCGAGACCGGTTGATGCCGAAGGGCGCCGCCGGAATCTGGCCGGTTATTTCGCTGCGATCGAGGGTATGGATCGGAATGTCGGCCGGCTCCTGGACTGGCTCGACGAGCAGGATCTGAGGAGCAATACGCTTATCGTGTTCATGAGTGATAACGGTATGAACATGGGGCATCACGGTCTGTATGGAAAGGGTAACGCGACCTGGCCGCAGAACATGTTTGATACCAGTGTCAAGATACCGTGCCTGATCAGCCGGCCGGGGCATGTCCCGGAAAACCAGGTTAATGCCGATCTGTTGAGCCAGTATGACTGGCTGCCGACGCTCATGGAATATACCGGAGCGCATGATCGCGTGCCCGACGGATTACCCGGGCGGTCATTCGCGCCACTGCTGGCCGGTGAGCCCATCGGTGAAAGGGAAAGTATCTACGTGTTCGACGAATATGGCCCGGTGCGCATGATTCGTTCGCAGGAATACAAGCTTGTCTGGCGTTATCCCGGGGGCGCCCATGAACTCTACAACGTTCAGGAGGATCCGCAGGAACTCGTCAATCTCTTTGGTCATCCCGGCCAGGGTGACCGGATAAAAGCCCTGCGCCGAGAACTGGATGACTGGTTTGCGAGCTATGTAGACCCGCGCCTGGACGGCAGCAAGCTGGCCATCACCGGGCGCGGCCAGCGTGATCACGCGACGAAAGCGGATGCCTTTGCCTACAGAGCACTCTGGTTTGATTGACTTAGGCTAAGCTACCCGGCTGATTCCTCCGCGTGTCGCGCGACCTGCATCTGCCAGAATGCTTCCGCCTGCTGGTGCACGGCTTCAGGGTCGCAAATATCCGCCAGCGAGTCGGAGAGTTCCTTTGCCTTGTTCTGATTCGACTCGAACAGGTTATTGAGTTCTTCCGGATCAGTGCCGAGATCGAACAACTGGTGCGGCGCCTCGATATTGTGAATCAGTTTCCAGTTGCCACGGCGCACCATAAAGGAACCGGCCCGTAAGCCGTGGCCGTGGTACTCGGAAAAGACGACGCGCTCCGGATCGCTGACCGGCAGCCTTTCCAGGCTGGCGCCATGCCAGTCGTCGGGATGTTCTGCACCGGTCAGAGAGAACACGCTTGCCTGCACGGATACGTCCAGTGCTGACACGGATTCATCACACACCACCAGTTTCGGTCGCAGTATCAACGCTCGCGCAATTCCAATACGCTGACGAACTTCCATCCACTGAAGGGACCGACCCTGGGTGATCTGGACTCAATCAAGCACCAGATCGCGCAACGCGTCTCGCGTTACCTCGAGAAAGCCGGTTACCTGGTTCGCGATGCAGAGTCAGCGTACCTGGATTTGCAGACCGATAACGACGATGCCATGGTGAACATTGTCGGCGCTTCAATCAGCTATCGGCTTGCCTTTGGTCCCAATGCGGGAAGAAAGGCTCTCACCCTGCAGACGCTGGCTACCAGAGACACCGGCGACCTGCGGTCGCTGGTAACTAAACAATCAGGCTTTTCCTTGCATGCCGGAGTGTCCTGCAAGGCAGGACAGCAGAAGAAGCTCGAGCGGCTTTGTCGTTATATCACCCGCCCCGCCGCCGCTGGCATATTTTGCTGCTTCCATCGCATTCTGAATGCTGACACAACTTGCTCGGTCGAGTGAGGCAAGGAAGATCGAACTCCGCGATGTGTCCATGACGGTGACGCCACGATTTGAACAGACCGGGTCAATTGGAGCGGACACCGTGCAGAGTCGCCTGATCGACGTTGAAACGTCGCTTCACATTGACTCTCCGGCCACTTCCGCGGAAATCGCACGGCTGGTGGCCACCGCAGAACACATGTGTTTCCTCATGAACACAATTCGGGAGTCGCACGAGGTGCGCAACTCAATGTTGCTGAACGGCGAGCGCATTGACACCTGAATCCTGCGTGCGTGCCGGTCCGGCGGTCTACTGTGAGCAGAAGACTCCGCCGGTGACAGAAAACTACAAAACCTCATGGACTCGGGTCATTTTGTGCTAGATTCATAGTCATCTATAATTTTATCTATAGACTATCTGACCTGGAACCTGGCGGCAGTTGTGCCCGGGGCTGCACATGGAGAATTTGTATGACAATTGATCGTTATTCACTGGTCGAAGAAATGCAGGCGCTGCGGAAACTCGCTGCCGAGAAATGGGCCGAGGATCCGCTACCGACCGGTCCTGCCGCAACCGCTCGCCTGCAGGACGACATTGATCGCTTCGACCTGCACAGGAATATTGCCCAGTTGGAAACCGATGGTTATACGGTGATTCCTCCAGGCAAAGCAGCCCCATTTGAACTGATCGAACGTATCAAGACCGCCATGCTCAGGCTGGAGAAACAACAGGCCACTGACTCACTGGGCACAGGGACGGGCCTGGGTTCCACCTTGTTCCATATGCTCCCGGAAGATCCCGCTTTTGAAGAGGCCCTGATGTCGCCGGTGTCGCTGACACTGGTAACCTACATTCTGGGGTTTCGGGCGAAACTCAGCCAGTGTACGGGCCTGATCAAAGATTCCGGTGCGCCGGCGCTGCTACTGCATGCCGATCACAGTGGCAAGTTTCCAGCCCCCTGGTCAAGCATTGCCAACTACTCGGTCGTCACCTGGGTCCTGACAGACTATACGCGGGAAAACGGTGCCGTTTGCGTCTGGCCCGGCAGCCATCGATGGGGGCGCCCCGTGCCGCCTGAACTGAGGATGGCGCACGACCACGAAGACATTCGGGTGCTGGAGGTGCCAGCAGGTTCCGTCATTATCTGGCACGGAAGCCTCTGGCATGGCGCCGTACCAAGAACAGCAGAAGATCGCAGAATGACCCTGGTGTTCCCCACAGCGCGCAATTCTATCCAGACCCAGGAATTGTTCTGGGCCTCAGTGACGCCAGAGATGATTGCACGTAACCCACCGCGCTTCTGCACCCTGATGGGTCTGACATCTTCCGAACCCTGGATTCAGGATGGCCCCAACCCCGCACGACTGGGTATGGGACCACTCACCGGATCCCAGTTCGAATAGCGACCCCAATTTTGTCAGTTGGCAGATGCCGGTGCGGATGGATGGTCATGGAGCGTCTTGTCGAGGCCTGCGCCGCAACGTGTCCATCGCCCTGCAGGAAAACGCGCTGTTCGGTGTGTCGGTGCGCGACAACATCCGCTACGTGGTCCCGGATGCCGATGATGCACAGGTGCAGGATGCGATGCGGGTGGCCTGTGTCGACGATTACGTGGCGTCGCTGCCGAACGGCCTCGACACGGTGCTGTCCGATCGCGGCGGCAAACTTTCCACCGGCCAGCGTCAGCGCCTCAACATTGCCCGGGCCATCGTCAAGGACGCGCCGATCCCCCGAGAACGGAACGCTTACCCTCGACCGAACGCTTACAACTTTGCATCTGGTGTCGCCCAGATGGCTAAACCCTTGTTGGGAAACAGGATCTCTGCGTCGACTCCATCAGCAGAAAGATCAGCGATTCTTTCTTGCGGTGTGCGGCCGGACTGGTTGCGTAATCTGTCTTCTCCGGCACTTTACTCCGACCCCAGTGCATTGGATTTTTACCGTGGGTTGCCAAGCACATCCCATAGGAATTCGTACTCCAACGCATTCATGAACGCCCTCTGCGAATTATCGGCTGCACCGGCGTGCCCACCCTCGGTGTTCTCGTAATACCAGACCTCGTGACCAAGCCCGGTCAGTTTTGCCACCAGCTTTCGCGCATGTCCCGGGTGAGCCCGATCATCACGCGTTGAAGTCGTAACGAGGATATGGGGGTATTCAATGTCATCGACCAGATTGTGATATGGCGAGAACTTCTGGATAAATTCCCATTGTTCAGGATCATCCGGATCACCATATTCAGCCATCCAACTCGCACCAGCGAGCAGCTTGTGGTATCTGTACATATCAATCAGAGGAACGGCAATGGCCAATGCACCGAACAAATCCGGTCGCATTGTGAGCATATTACCCATGAGTAAACCGCCGTTGCTACCGCCGGCGGCACCCAGTTGAGATTTGGTCGTTATCCCGCGCTTGATCAAATCCTGTGCCACTGCAATGAAATCCTCGTACGCTCTGGGTCGATTTTCCTTAAGAGCCGCGTGATGCCAGCCTGGACCAAACTCTCCACCGCCTCGAATGTTCGCAATGACATAAATACCGCCGCGTTCCATCCATGCAGCGCCGCCGACAGCCATGTATTGAGGAAGCAATGAGATTTCGAATCCTCCGTAGCCATATAACAAAGCAGGATGCGGGCCTTTCGTGTTTTTCTGACCTACAAGAAAGTACGGCACCAGCGTCCCGTCGGCGGAATCAACCCAGTGTTGGGACACTTCCAGGTTGCTTGAATCAAACATATGAGGAGACTGTTTAAGGACCTCATCTCCCTCCTTGCCTACCTCACCAATGGAAAGGGTTGGAGGAGTCATAAAGTCGTGGCTGGTAGACCAATAACGATCATCCGCTCGCTCATCCACTGGACTGATTGAAACCGTTCGGAACTGTTCTCCGTTATCCAGGCGTTTCCTTGTCCAACCAACTGCCGTTTTGCTGAGGGAGTAGATTTCGTTCTGAACGTTGTGCAACACATTCACCAGCACATGGTTTTTGGTAATACTGAAACCTGCAAGACTTTTACCATCAGTCGGTTCAAACAACACTTCGAAATCGCACCCCCCAGCAAGATAATTCTTGCGGTCGATGGATAACAAGCTGTTGCCAGGGTAGCTACGATCTCCGACTTGCCAATCGGTCTTGGTTTCGATGAATACCCAATCACGGTGAAATGCGAGGTCTGCATCGGATGGTTTGTCCATCTTCGCTAACTTCCCGTCGGAATGACGTAGATAAAGGTCAGAGTTATAGAAATCCATGCCTCTGGTAATTCCGTGAACCTCATACCCTTTCGTGAGATCAGAGAAGCCGCTAACGGAAACGTCTGTTTTCTGTCCCTCGTAGACTGTATTGGCATTCTCCAACAGCTCTCCCCGAGTCCAGAGTTTAACGATGCGGGGATAACCGGAATCGGTCAAAGATCCATCGCCAAATTCAGTTGCTACCAGTACTTCATTCAGCGACAACCAGGCAACGCCACTCTTGGCTTCCGGAAGATTGAAGCCGTCCTTGACGAACGCTTTACGAGACAAATCGAACTCCCGTACTACGGCAGCGTCTGAACCACCTCGAGACAATTCAACCAATGTCCTATCGTGATCAAGAAGCGTATCTGTGCCTTTGTAAACCCAGTTCTCGCCTTCTTCCACGCTGAGTTTGTCGATATCCAGAACGGTTTCCCATTTTGGGTCTTGCTTCCTGTATTCATCCAAAGACGTTCGTCTTAGCACGCCTTTCGGGTTTTCGGCATCCTGCCAAAAGTTGTAGTAGAAGTTGCCAAGTTTACTGACGTACGGAATCCGGTCATCCGAATCCATGATCGCTTTGAGTCTGATCGAGAGATCGCTGAAGGATTCGGATTTGGTGTATTTATCGACGGTAAGTTGATTTCTTGCTTCGACCCAGGTCAGTGCCTGATCGCCAAGAACATCCTCAAGCCATAAATATTCGTCCGAATTCAATGATTGATCGTCAGCCATTGATGCAACTCCAAAAAGAATAAGTGGAAAGAAACACAGAGGCGCCGCTTTACGGATAAGAGCCTTCAGCTTACGGATAAGAGCCTGCAGCGGCCCGAATCCGCCACCGCTGTCAGGGAGCAAACAAGTGTCGGTGATCATTGGTGATAGTTTATATTACAGGATGACTCTGTGTTCAGTGTAAGCAGATCTCGAACGGGCTACCAATGCAGGGTCTATCCTGGAACTGCCACCCCAGTATGCAAAAACCATGGCGTTACGGGGACGCTCCTCGATTACATCGATACTGAAGTGAATGACCCTGGTACTGTGTATGACCGCATCACCCGGCCTGGCTACTATGGGAACCACGTTGACATTGTGCTCATCATAGTCGCGAAGTGGATAGGTCGATGGCAGATTACGCAGGTGAGAACCCTTCTCGTAATGCAGGCAGCCATTGCGACTGTCAATGTAGTCCATAGCGATCCATAACGAGATGCCGGAAGGCGGTGTCAGATAGCTGCCAATGGCATCGTAGTGCGGCATAGTGCGCTGAGTGCTCTTTGTCTTGTTAAGCCAGGTTACATTGTCGGGTGCGAGTCCATCGCCCAACATGTGTTTCATGATCGGTACATGCTTGCCATGCTCCAGATACTCGTGGAACCAGGCATCGTGCTGGTCCATGCCTTTAATGGCACCGCCCGGAATCTCGTCCAGGGATTGGATAGTTTGTGCATAGTGGTCAATGTGGTCGTGCATCTCTGTTAACTCCTCAGCATTGAGATAGTTACGCAGGACAACAAAACCATCGCTATCAAATTCATCCTTGAGCAGGGTCAGATCTGTGTGGGTCACGTGTTGCATTCTCTTTTTCTGAAAACAGGTAGAATCAATGTATCTATCCATGACTGTCATGTCAATGATTCCCCAGTTTCAGGCACACCCAACCTCTTTTTGGGTGCCACCCTGACCGTTTTTGGTATTGCTCTTGATTGCTCCTTTCTGAAAGCCTTAGAATGCAAATGTGATCTGTAATAAAAGCTTGCTGATCACATCTCGATTTACCAGAGTGAACAACATGGAATCGCAGATTTTTGTTGAGTCGCCATCGCTGGACAACGCCATTGTTGAGTCCAGGCGCTGGGCCGATGAAGATTGGGTACACTCACAGTTTGCCTGGTTACGTGAGAACTCGCCGATTCGCAAGATGTCGCCAAACGGTTTTGAGCCATTCTGGTGTATCACCCGCCACGCCGATATCAGGACCATCGAAAGCGATAAAAAGCTGTTCATCAACGACCCACGCCCAATCCTGACCCCCAGAATGTTTGACGCTGTAGTACAGCAACTCACCGGACGCCGTCATCTCGTTCGCTCGCTGGTGACGATGGACGACCCCGATCACAACCGCTACCGGGCGTTGACGCAACAGTGGTTCTCAAGAACCAATCTGGTCGCGCTGACAGAACGAATTGACCAACTGGCTCGAGAATATGTGGACCGCCTGGCCGAATTCGGTGGCGAGTGTGACTTCGTGAAGGATGTTGCGATCTGGTATCCATTACGGGTGATCATGTCGATACTCGGCATACCGGAGCAGGATGAGCCTTTCATGATGAAACTGACTCAGGAATTGTTTGGAAGTTCCGACCCGGACACGCGACGTTCCTTCGAATCTTCCGCGCTCATGGATGTGATATCGGACTTCGAGTCGTACTTTGAGGAATTGACCCGCAACCGCCGCGCCAATCCCACCGACGATGTAGCCAGTCTGGTGGCCAACGCCAAAATCGATGACAAACCCGTCCCGGATCGTGAGACCAACGGCTACTACAACATCATCGCTACCGCAGGTCATGATACGACCAGTTCGTCGGTATCTGGTGGTCTGTTGGCGCTGATGGAACACCCGAACGAAATGGAAAAGCTGCGCCGGGACCCGGATCAGTATATGCCGTCTGCAATTAACGAGGTTGTCCGCTGGGTATCACCGGTCCGGCAGTTTATGCGGACCGCCACCGCCGATTGCAAAGTGGCCGGTGCCGATATCGCTGCTGGAGAGGCTTGTGTCCTGTGGTTTCTGTCCGCCAACCGCGACGCTGCCGTATTCGACGAACCCTTTGCATTCCGGGTTGATCGATCGGGCATGAAACACCTTGGCTTCGGCTTCGGTGCCCACACATGCCTGGGTCAGCACCTGGCGAGAATGGAAATGTCGGCGCTATTCCGGGAACTGCTTCGTCGCGTGGACCATGTGGAGTTGAATGGAGAGCCTCGCTATTCACAATCAACGTTCGTGGGCGGACTGAAGAGCTTGCCGATTCGTTATCGAATGAGATAGCACGGAGCAGCGAGATATTTGGGAACTGTAACCAAAATTGGTGAGAGGGATACCAATATCAATACCGATAATATTTGACATGGCTATCAGCAAAATGGGTGCCCGCGGCGTCGGGATCTGGAAGCTGATCTATCCGGAACCGGCGATTGGCGAAGAGCATGAGGACTATGATGAAATCATGATGATCACGCGCTATGCCAGCTACCAGCATTGGCAGGCATGCAATGACCCGGTGCGCCTGATCGGCAACGGACCGGACTGCCGGGCCCTGATGGACGCCTCCTCACGGCGGGACTCCCTGATCCGGGACCAGTGGCGACGGTTTCTGCAGGGGGAGCTGTATCGCAGTCCTCCCACCTACGCGCCACCCTTGGACGAGGATTACCGGCAGGTCTGAGATCTTCAAAGTGGCTAGCCTCCTGGTGGGCGCGGGCTCGCGATTGATTGACCCTGGACCGTGCTCTAGCTGAAGTGAGGCATCACCTGGTCCACGAACAGCTTCATGTCATCCAGCTCCTGAAGCTGCGGGAAGGTGGCTATGGAGTAGTCGAAGCCCAGCTCGACCAGCTCCATGAGCTGCTCCCGAACAGCCACCGGGTCGCCCGCAATTGTCGTCCGCGGGCGGCTTGGGTTCAACCTCTCGCCGGCCATCTCCAGCGCCTTGGCGTGGTCCTTGTGGATATAGAAGCGTGGCGCCAGCGTCTTGCGGATGCTGTCGTAGTCCCGGCCGACGTCCTCGCAGTGCTGCCTGAGGACGTCCAGCTTGTGCTGTAGCACCTCCACCGTTCCCATAGTCATGTTCCACCAGTCGGCGTGCTCGGCCACCACCCGAAGCGTCTTGCGCTCTCCGGCCCCGCCCAGCATCAGGATGGGCTGCGGGTCAGGTCGCGGCTCGCAGTGGACCCCCTCGACCCGGTAGTACTTGCCGTTGAAGCTGGCCGGGCTGTCGGTCCACATCGCCTTCATGATCCTGATGCCCTCTTCGAACATCGCGATCCTTCTGCCCGGCGTCGGGTAGTCGTAGCCGTAGGCCTTGTGCTCCCCCTCGTACCATCCGGCGCCGTAGCCCATGATGAGACGCCCGGCGCTCAGCTCCTGAATGCTGGCCGCCATCTTCGCCATAAGCGCCGGGTTGCGGAACCCGTTGCACAGCACCACGGTGCCCAGCCGAGGCCCCGGGTACCGGGCTGCGATCCAGGTGAGCAGCGTCCAGCACTCGACCCGGAACTCGGACCCGTAGTTCAGATGGTCCGAGGTCCAGAGGGAGTCGAAGCTCTGGGAAGCGACGTCACATGCGCGATGGACGTCCATCAGGAAGTCTCGTCGAACGATGGTCTCGTAGCCGCGCTCACCGCAGGGCGGGTTGTATCCGAACTCCATGAGCGGCTTGTGTGGCATCGTTGTCCTCCCGAGCGGATGTAGACTGGCCGCCGCATTGTAGCGTCTGCTCGGAGCGGGGTCAACCGGATTCCGTGGCCGGTGGCATGTGCCCACGTGTGATAGTTCGCGCGAGGCCAGCGGGGATGCGACCGATCAGCTAGGCCCCGCTTCACCCCAGACGGTAGAACTCGATCGCGTTCTCGACAATGACGGCGATACGGATATCGTCATAGCCAACAATCACGGTAAGGCGCGCGTATATCGAAACGACAGTGCCCAGGCGCATTGGTTAGGTGTCGAAGTACGCGGCAGTAAAGCACAACCACAGACCATCGGGACACACGTCTGGCGTGAAGCCTTGCCACGCCAGCGGCTCCGAATCGGCACCGATGGCAGCTACGCCTCCGCCAATGATCCCCGGCGCGTGTTTGGTCTTGCCGGCACCTCCACCCAATAGGTCATCTGGGTGCAATGGCCGGATGGATCTCGGCAACGTTTCGGACCACTTGAGCCTGACCGTTACCATCTGCTGAAACGAAGTGAGAAACCATGAAGCAGCCTTCCGAGCACTACAACTTATCAGGGACAACGCCCGCCGATCGGTTCCAGGATGCAGACGTCGGTATCGATGACCATGGCGCCCCGCTCGGCGATGGCCTCGGCCGCCTTCTGCCACACTGGCACCAGCCGGTGGTCATCCGGCTTCGGACCGACCTGACGGGTGGCTTCCCAATGCGCCATGTCGTGGTAGCGGGTCATCATGTAAACGCGTGTGGCGGGCGCAATGATCGACAACCATTGCGCCAAGGGGCGCACGTTGTCCTGCCCTGCCTTGACCCAGGGCCACCAGCCATCTTCGGAGATCTGTGCGAACTTCTGCGCGCTGCCGAGTGCAACGTTGAACGTGCGCATCGTGTAGATACCCGGTTCTGACTCAGGACCCGAGCCGGTTGGCATCCTTCGGGTGAGGGGCTGCAGGGCAATCACCTCATCTGCATCGTTAGCCAAGCCCCGCCTGCTGTCCCGCCATTGCTGTAGCGTATCGAAGCAGGTGAGCGCGAGTACTCGACGCGGGCCCCCCAGGGTAACCAGCCAGGTACCGACCGGTTCGGCGCCAGTAGAAGCCCAGTTTTCACTGTCGTGCCGGTCGAGGAAGCCGTCAACGGATTGGTCGCCCAGGAAAAAACTGCTCAACGTATGAATCATGCACGGGAGTGTATCAAAGAACTCACGGGAAACCCACCGGTCATGCTGCCGAACCAGCCGCGCGATGCCGTCCGTGTTTTAGCCTGCAGCAGGTAGCAGCATGCACCTCAGGGTATCGTCGAGCCCGGTCAGCGAAATGCCAAGTTGCCCGGCTGCTGCCCGGCCATCCACGTCGTGGTCATGATCGAGGATACGCAGCATATCCCTCGTGACCGGCGGGTCACGCATCGTTTTATCCATAACGGCCGCTATCAGCAGTCCAAGTGCCAGCGGCAGGTCATCGTCATAAAAGGGACCGGAGGATGGGCTGATGAGCTTGCCAGTCAATCGCCCCACTCTGATTTAATGACAGTACTATCGGTCAATAACGAGCCAGCCATCCGTAAAGCTATCATCGAACATCTTAAAGATTAATCAAATGGCATCACTTCTGGCCAGTGCTTCACCAGGGGTGCAAGGTCATCCCAAAACGCCTCAGGAATCTCCACGCCCCCCGCCTCAGCATTCGCTTTAGCTTCAGCGGCAATTCTCGCCCCCGGAATCACGTTGGCCACCATTGGATGTCGCGTTGGCCATTGCAGTGAAGCCGCAAGGAGTGGAATATCATACGCCTTGCATAAATTTTGTATCTTCCCAACGTGCGCCACACATTCAGGACTGAAATTTCGCATCACATAAGTGGCGCCATCAACAGGCCCTGTCGCTAACAATCCACGCTCCAGCGGCGTACCGCAAGATATTCCCGTATTGTGTTTCTCTGCCGCGGGCAAAATCCGCTCTGCCGCAATCTGATTGAGCAAACTCCACGCATTGGGCACAACTGCCGCGTCAAACTCACCCGTCTCAATATAGCGTACATTGATTGCCGGGTCATTGGTCGCCGAACCGATAAACTTTACAACACCTTCCTTTTGCAACTTTCGAAGCGCTGCGAATGTTCCATCCTTTCCCATCACATATTCAAGCGACACATTAAGCGCGTCGTGAACGTACACAATATCGAAGCTGTCCTTCCCAAGGCGATCTAAACTCGTCTCGACACTTCGCAAAATGGTATCAAATGCGTGATCAATCCCCCCTATTAGATTGCCAGCTTTGGTCACCACCGTGCATTTCGCAGCGAGATCAGGCCGACTCTTGAGCGCCTGCCCGATAATCTTCTCACTGTCTGTGCCACCGTAAAGCGGCGCTGTATCAATCCACGTTGCGCCAGCCTCAATGGCAGCAATAATCGTCTCTGCACCCAGATCTTTATCCATTTCCAGATTTGCAATATTTCCAGTCGGAGGCGGACTTCCAATAAAAATCGTTCCAATTCCAACGATAGGCGTCTTAAGCCCTGTGCGGCCCATTATTTTTGTTCGCATCCTATGTCTCCTATTACTCTACCGGCCACAATAGTCGGTTATTCTCTCCATCTGCATCCCAGGCCCATATTGTCAATTTTTTAAGATATTGCACGCTCACGCCGGAGCCATCTTTAGCACTTACCACACAGAACCCGCCAAGGGTCTTCCCTCGACAGACCAGTTCATGTTCTTGAGCAAATGTGAGTATTCTATAGCATACGATGGTCAGCGCCAGAGTCAGCACCATACCCAAAGCAGCGGCAGCAAATTTAGCCCATTTCATATTGCCACCCGTAATATTGAGAGGATAGGTGTTATAAACCGCATCTTTCAAGAAACGGCAGCGCCGGCTTAATGTCCTCGCTCTCAGCTCGGTTTACAAAATTCTTCCGGATCTAGTCCCAGTCTTTCAACCAGCGGCCTGATCGCATCGTACTCCTGGACACTGATGCCTTCCTCCCAATAGGTTGTAAACAGCACTTCCATGTAAGCCTCGGGCTCGACGACGCGTTTTTCGAGACACTGAAACGCCGGCTCTTGGAGGTGGTCGAGGAGCGTATCGGCGTCGCGTTCGAAGACGAACCCGCCGAACCTCTCGCGGGCCGCACCGGCAAGACGGGTCAGTTTTTCCTTACGCATCTGCTATACGCCTGATATCTTCCGGAATCTCTGGCTTCGACTGATGCTCGCTCATTTGTGATCCTCCCATTGAATTACCGGCACGCGAATTGCGGCCCAAACGCCCAGAATTCGGGGTATAGCGAACTTCACAAAGTTCGGTTGAAACTCCCAAGATTCGGGAGTATGGTGTCTCATACCGCAGTTTGACATCGCCGCTGGGAGAGTTGACTTACCCCCCCCCCCCCCCCCCAATGGCATTCACTTAAGGAAAAACGCCATTCACTTAAGGAGGCAGCCCTCGGCCTTCGTGGTTTTCCCGCCGGTCGTCTGGTTTTCTCTTTCATCTCATTGCGGTGGCCTTTGCCAACTTGGGGGGTTTCCATTTTCCCACCGGCTTGCGCGAACATCGGTCGTAGGATCGGTTCGGACGCAGCTTTTGCCGGCACGAAACAATCCCGTCGACGATCTGCCTGAGGGTGTTGTCGAGCGCTGCCGCCTGCTGGAGGAACAGACCCTCGAGATGTCGTGCGACCACCAGCAGGCTGTTCTTGAAGTTCACTTTCATCTGCGCCTGATCGCGAGTTTCCCGGTTGCCCCCGAGCAGGCCTTCGCCCTGATTCGAGAACAGCCGGGTCAGTGTGATCAGGACAAAGTGCGCGAACAGCTCCTGCTTGACGCCGCGCTCGCTCTGCCCGTGGAAGTCTTCAATGCCGATCATCTGTTTCGATACTTTGTACAGTTCCTCAATGCCCCAACGCTCGTGGTAGAGGTCGGACAGTTCGGCGATGCGGTACTGGTCCCGGTCCAACAGCGTGGTTCCCAGCAGGTAGGCAGAACCCGAAACCGTATACTTCACCAAGCGCAGCCTCATGAGCGGCTCCTCCCGGCCCGGCCTGGCGGCGATCTCGACTACTGTGTCGGTCTCGGTACTGTCGGCAAACGCGGCCACGGCACCGTTGGCATTCACCTGCAGCCGGAACACCGGATGCAGGCCCCGGGCGAGGTGCTCACGAAGCAACGCCTGCGAGAAGTAGCCACGGTCGTACACCACCACATCGTTTTCCGACAACGCGTGCAGATGAGACCCTGCGGCCTTCCTTTCGTCGCCATGGGAGACCAGGTCAAAATCCACCGGGACCCGCGAACGCAGCCGATACAGGCAACTGAGCAGGCCCTGGGGGTAGTGGGCGTTGTCCGACGGCAGCCGGTAACCGGCCTTGAGCAGCGGCCGTGGCAGGTTCAGCTTCGAGCCGTCCACGGCGAACAGCCGATGCCCCTTCCAGCGAGGCCCGCTGCCGGTGTCGTCGGCGCGGCGGAGCAGTTCGGCGTTCAGCACCCGAAACAGGTTCTCGTCTACTTTGGCGCGGGCGTTGCACATCGCCGAGGGCGACACCGGAGACGCCTGCGGCAGCGAGACACCGAGCAGGCGGCACTGGTCCCACAGTTCGACCAGGGTCGCCCCGTACCCCTGCCGGTTTTTCGAAAACACCAGGCGGAAGAGGAACAGCACCACGAGCAACGTGTTCAGCGAACGCTGACGCCGCTGCCATTGCCGGTCGAAGTCGTGGGCCACCGTCACCACCGCATCCAGCAACGACCGCCACGGTTCGACCCGGGCGTTCGCCGAACCCTGCGTTGTCGTAGGGTGCCGCGCAGCGGGTCGCTGCCCCGTCCTCAGCAGCGTCTGAAAATCCTTATCCAACGGGTGGACGAAAACGCCTTTCGGCGTTCGCACCGACCCCTTGCCCCGGGTCTCGCCTAGAAACTGCCAGTTTGCCGCTCGGTAACAACTGCCACGGAACCGGCTCAGATCGACAAAGGTCTCCACCAGCACGGGGCGGTAGCCGTACTGCGCCTGCCAGTCGTCCGCCAGCCGACGCACCACCAACGACAGCGCCTTCGATGCCAGATTCTCGACCCGCACCCACGGGAAGATCAGGAAGCGGCTGTTCCCGATGACCTGGTCCAGACGTCTCTGCCGAGCCGCCTCGTCCCAGCCGATGAACTGGTCGCGGCACGGCAACGACCGGGCCGCGTAGGCGAACAGCAGACAACCCAGCCACCTGCCGTGGCCATCGACGATGGCGTAGCGCAGGTGCAGACCGAACGGGCGGCGATAACCCAGGTAATGGTGCCGGTCCAGCAGTTCATTCCATTCCGCGACCTCGTCCGTCTCCGTGATCACGCGCAGTGCCAACGGCGCCAGCCGCGCCAACGCCTCGCGAATCACCGCCCGTGGCGCGGAGCGGGCGGTCCATACCAGCGCCTTCTGTGCCCCCCGCTGCTTCGATTCGTCCTTTGCCGGCAGCGTGAGAATGCCCAGCTCCTCCAGGCGTTCGAGCAAGCGCTGCGCGGTGCGGACGCGATTGCCTCCGCTTGGGGTGTGCAGGTTCAGGTGTTCGCAGATCGTATGCTCAAGTTCGTGTCGACTCAGCTTCGGAAAGTCTCGGACGGTGCGCTGCACATCGGCGATCTGACGGCGGCTCAGACGGCGCCCAAAGAACGTCGTCGACTTCAATTTGCGAATGGCTTCGTCCATCAGTCCCTCCAAAAGACAGTTCGACTCGCTTATGGTCTCACAGGGAAAGGCGTATGTCAAGCCCTCTGCCGACCCTGACGAAAAAGAAAATTAGCCACAATAAATCAATGGGTTATGGGAATGAAAAAAATGAAGACGGTTCTGCCTAAATGAATGCCATTGCCCCCCCCCCCCCCCCCCAATGGCATTCACTTAAGGAAAAACGCCATTCACTTAAGGAGGCAGCCCTCGGCCTTCGTGGTTTTCCCGCCGGTCGTCTGGTTTTCTCTTTCATCTCATTGCGGTGGCCTTTGCCAACTTGGGGGGTTTCCATTTTCCCACCGGCTTGCGCGAACATCGGTCGTAGGATCGGTTCGGACGCAGCTTTTGCCGGCACGAAACAATCCCGTCGACGATCTGCCTGAGGGTGTTGTCGAGCGCTGCCGCCTGCTGGAGGAACAGACCCTCGAGATGTCGTGCGACCACCAGCAGGCTGTTCTTGAAGTTCACTTTCATCTGCGCCTGATCGCGAGTTTCCCGGTTGCCCCCGAGCAGGCCTTCGCCCTGATTCGAGAACAGCCGGGTCAGTGTGATCAGGACAAAGTGCGCGAACAGCTCCTGCTTGACGCCGCGCTCGCTCTGCCCGTGGAAGTCTTCAATGCCGATCATCTGTTTCGATACTTTGTACAGTTCCTCAATGCCCCAACGCTCGTGGTAGAGGTCGGACAGTTCGGCGATGCGGTACTGGTCCCGGTCCAACAGCGTGGTTCCCAGCAGGTAGGCAGAACCCGAAACCGTATACTTCACCAAGCGCAGCCTCATGAGCGGCTCCTCCCGGCCCGGCCTGGCGGCGATCTCGACTACTGTGTCGGTCTCGGTACTGTCGGCAAACGCGGCCACGGCACCGTTGGCATTCACCTGCAGCCGGAACACCGGATGCAGGCCCCGGGCGAGGTGCTCACGAAGCAACGCCTGCGAGAAGTAGCCACGGTCGTACACCACCACATCGTTTTCCGACAACGCGTGCAGATGAGACCCTGCGGCCTTCCTTTCGTCGCCATGGGAGACCAGGTCAAAATCCACCGGGACCCGCGAACGCAGCCGATACAGGCAACTGAGCAGGCCCTGGGGGTAGTGGGCGTTGTCCGACGGCAGCCGGTAACCGGCCTTGAGCAGCGGCCGTGGCAGGTTCAGCTTCGAGCCGTCCACGGCGAACAGCCGATGCCCCTTCCAGCGAGGCCCGCTGCCGGTGTCGTCGGCGCGGCGGAGCAGTTCGGCGTTCAGCACCCGAAACAGGTTCTCGTCTACTTTGGCCCGGGCGTTGCACATCGCCGAGGGCGACACCGGAGACGCCTGCGGCAGCGAGACACCGAGCAGGCGGCACTGGTCCCACAGTTCGACCAGGGTCGCCCCGTACCCCTGCCGGTTTTTCGAAAACACCAGGCGGAAGAGGAACAGCACCACGAGCAGCGTGTTCAGCGAACGCTGACGCCGCTGCCATTGCCAGTCGAAGTCGTGGGCCACCGTCACCACCGCATCCAGCAACGACCGCCACGGTTCGACCCGGGCGTTCGCCGAACCCTGCGTTGTCGTAGGGTGCCGCGCAGCGGGTCGCTGCCCCGTCCTCAGCAGCGTCTGAAAATCCTTATCCAACGGGTGGACGAAAACGCCTTTCGGCGTTCGCACCGACCCCTTGCCCCGGGTCTCGCCTAGAAACTGCCAGTTTGCCGCTCGGTAACAACTGCCACGGAACCGGCTCAGATCGACAAAGGTCTCCACCAGCACGGGGCGGTAGCCGTACTGCGCCTGCCAGTCGTCCGCCAGCCGACGCACCACCAACGACAGCGCCTTCGATGCCAGATTCTCGACCCGCACCCACGGGAAGATCAGGAAGCGGCTGTTCCCGATGACCTGGTCCAGACGTCTCTGCCGAGCCGCCTCGTCCCAGCCGATGAACTGGTCGCGGCACGGCAACGACCGGGCCGCGTAGGCGAACAGCAGACAACCCAGCCACCTGCCGTGGCCATCGACGATGGCGTAGCGCAGGTGCAGACCGAACGGGCGGCGATAACCCAGGTAATGGTGCCGGTCCAGCAGTTCATTCCATTCCGCGACCTCGTCCGTCTCCGTGATCACGCGCAGTGCCAACGGCGCCAGCCGCGCCAACGCCTCGCGAATCACCGCCCGTGGCGCGGAGCGGGCGGTCCATACCAGCGCCTTCTGTGCCCCCCGCTGCTTCGATTCGTCCTTTGCCGGCAGCGTGAGAATGCCCAGCTCCTCCAGGCGTTCGAGCAAGCGCTGCGCGGTGCGGACGCGATTGCCTCCGCTTGGGGTGTGCAGGTTCAGGTGTTCGCAGATCGTATGCTCAAGTTCGTGTCGACTCAGCTTCGGAAAGTCTCGGACGGTGCGCTGCACATCGGCGATCTGACGGCGGCTCAGACGTCGCCCAAAGAACGTCGTCGACTTCAATTTGCGAATGGCTTCGTCCATCAGTCCCTCCAAAAGACAGTTCGACTCGCTTATGGTCTCACAGGGAAAGGCGTATGTCAAGCCCTCTGCCGACCCATGACGAAAAAGAAAATTAGCCACAATAAATCAATGGGTTATGGAGAGGATAGAAAAAAATGAAGACGGTTCTGCCTAAATGAATGCCATTGCCCCCCCCCCCCCGCGTCAGGTACGTGGCCACAGGTCCGGGAATCAACTCATTTACGTTGATTCCGTGCTCCCAGGTTTCCTCGGCGAGGCACTTGGTGAACATCCAAATGTCGTTTATTCTTCTTATATGCGCCGACAGGTGACATAACGCGCGGCGCGAGTTATCCTGTTGAGCCGAAAACGAAAAACGAGGAGAAGCCATGGCACTGGCGGACTTTGGAGTATATCCCGATGTGGATAAACTGATCGCAGGAATCGAAGAATTCGATCTCTACGAGCATATCGTCGAACTCGAAGCTTATGGCATGACGGTAGTGCCACCCGAGAAGATGCAATCGAGCGAAGGGTTTGTCGAACGCCTGCGTGATGCCATTATCCGTATTTGCGAGGAACGTAACGGCATCACAATCGGTGACTTCCGCACGGCTGAGCCCGCACTGGAGAAAACAGGCAGGAACAGCTGGCATCTGCTCGAAGAAGATGAGGTCTTCGTTGAGGCAGCTATTAATCCCGTCGTGCTGACCCTGGTGCGATGGTTGCTGGGTCAGAGCGCCAAGTTTTCAGGTCAAACATGGATCATCAAAGGTCAGGGTGCGGGGGGTGCGAGTCTGCACAGCGATTCCCACGGGATCCCTCCCGGCGCCGGCCAGATTGCCCATATGTGCAACGCGTCCTGGGTCTGCACCGATTACGCCAGTAGCGACGATGGCCCCACCGTGTTCGTGCCGGGCAGCCACCATTATGGTCGTGCCACGTTGCCGCACGAGGCGAAGCTGGAAAACACACCCTTCAGGTTTGTTCCTCTGATTGCCAAAGCCGGATCGCTGGCGATCTGGAACGGCGCGACCTGGCATGCATCCGAGGCCCGCAGTAACCCCGGATTGCGAGTCACACTGGTTCAGAATTACATGCGTACCTACATGCGGGTACAACATAATTACGAAGACACGTCGCCACAGCTGCTGGAAAAATACCCGGAACTCGAGCGTGTTATCGGCAAAGCGCTATACCCCTACGAGGACTCGCACAATCCGGAGCGCAGCCGAATCGCACCGATGATGCACACGGGTAGGGACCCGTTTGCTTAAGTCGCTGTCGATTTCCTTGGCGTCTGTGCCCGTAAACCGGTATTTTGTCTGAACAAGATAGTGAAGGGAGAACACAATTAGCGACGCAGCACCGGAAGTTAAAGGAGGATAGGTGTTATAAACCGCATCTTACAAGAAACGGCAAAGTATCGTAAAAGTATCGTAATTGCCGATGTCGATTCAAATTAAAGCCATGGTGACGTGGTGACCCTTTGGGTGGTCAATGACTGTAATCGGCTGTATCTGCTGGCTTACCAGCAGTCGGGTCAATCACTTAGGCGATTTATGGGTTGATTAGGGTGATGTTGACCTGTTTATCAGGCCGCTTTCTTACCGGGGCGTGTACCAGATCGGCGATGAGTAGGCGCGTTCCTGAAGGACCGCCGGCGGGTTCTGCTGGATTTCCTTTAACCCATAGAACTTCGCGTCGTAGGTTGTCCATCTAGGTGTGGGAATCTGCAGGACGCGAACGTAATAAACCGCGGCTTCCGATGCATCGAAGTCCGGGTCGGTCCAGACGACCGACAGCTCGGGACTACCGACGGTGTTCCGGTAGCTGGCGTTCTTAAGATTAACGGTGGATCCAACTGATGGCAGCGTACCGTCGCTGCCGATCTTGCGATGACCAGACCAGACGACATCGTAAACCTTTTCCAGCAGCTTCCCTTGCCTTATGCGCCAGCCCTTGACGATCTGAATGCGATCGAGATTCGCGGTCCGGTGGTTGCGTAAACCTCGCGCCGCTTCATGGCAGCGAAGATTGCTTCGCGAGAGTTCTCCGCTGCCCACACAGCGGCGTAGCCTGACGAGGAGTAGATGCCCTGGTTTGCCGTACGATAGGGACTGGGTTCAGTGCTGCCCATCTTGCCCCAGAAGTTATCCTCGTCCACATTGAATCCAGATCGTCATTTATGGGGTATACCAGATAGGAGAGCTGTAGGCACGCTCCCGGGCCATTATGGGAATGTCCTGGTGCACATCTTTGAGATGATCCGTTAAATCAGTAATTTTTTCCGCAGCCATTCACTCTCCAGATGTTTTACTACATCGAATGGGTCGCAGCTTCCGTCAGCAGAAAAATCAATCGGTCCAATAGCTTTGGCCACTTTCAAAGCGGCTTTGTTGAGTTTTTTGTTTCTCTTGCCAATTCCCAATAGCGCACCCGCCATGGACATTAATACATCTATGGATTGTTTCTTATAGGTTTTATCGATGAGGTTAATATGTCCCAGGAAAAAATTATCATCGGGTGCTGTTTTCTTTTTAGATTTTGAAATTTCATATAACAACCCGTAACCGCATTGCTTACGTTTTTCGTCTTTGGTGCTGATCCAGTCATCTGCCAGTTCCAGAGAATACGGGACTTTTGCCAGTGAGGCGCCGCACGATGAAAACACATGCATCAACTGCCCTTCACCCATTTGTTCTACCTGTTGCTCGGCCTGCTCGCGGGTAATTTGCTTGGGGTCATCAATCAACATTGAAATCACCCTGGCATCATATACTTCACTGTCCCAAAGTTTCATGGATAGGTGACGGTCTCTTCCAATCTGTTTCGCAAGTTTGCGCAACACAGTTAAACCGATCCCAAAGCTCTTCAAACGACTGTTCGAATAGAGTCGATTCCAATGTCCAATACCTCTATCGTTTTTATTGGCCTTCAGCAGGCGGATAACTTCCGCTTTATTCATGATGCGTTCCGTCCCGATCCGGGTGTATCGCCACTGCCAACGGACAGAAAGTGCCTGAATGGAGAGTCGTTGAATGCATATCATCGATCTAATATTTATTAATCTATATATTTCTTGAGCTGGCTCTGGGATATCCGTTCCAGAATTCTCAGCCGCAGTCCGTCCGCATCGGCCTTATATTCCGCCATGCCGGCGAGATTCCGTGTTTCCGTGGGGTCGTTCCTGCGGTCAAAAAGCAGATAGGGCAGTCCTTGCCGATTCAGCGCAATCTTCCAGTCATCGTTAATCAACATGAACTCACCCATGAATTCTGAAAGCGCATCCTCTCGATGACTCTCGCCCTGCATGGCGCCGACCAAAGACCTGGCGAAATGCCGATATTCAATGGCGCCGCCCGCAAGTTCGACCAGCGTTGGACCCACATCACACATTTCCACCAGGCTGTCGTTCACCCTGCCGCCGTTTTCGCCCGGTGATCTGATGACCAGCGGTACGCGCAATGCGCCATCGTAGAAGTTCATTTTGTAGATGAGCCCATGATCGCCGTTCATTTCGCCGTGATCTGAGGTGATGGCGATGACGGTATTGTCCATCTCACCGCGCGCTTCGATGACCGCCAGAACTTCTCCAATCTGATCATCAATCAGCGATACGTTGCCGGCATAGTTGGCGCGCATGGCGCCGACATCCCCCTCTTCAAAAGTTGGATGCCCCCAATGTTGATTCTTGCGCGCGTAATCAAGATAACCCTCGGGTCGCGGCGGCTCATCGGTCACATCGACGATGGGCTCTGGCATGGTATTGGGATCGTATCTGCTGGCGTAGGGCTCCGGGGCATCCCAGGGCTCATGAGGCCCGCCAAAACTCACCCAGCAGAACCAGGGCTCGTCCCGGTTGTAGGACTCAAGATAATGTTTTGCCTTTTGACCGACGTAAACGTCCGCATAGTCCGCCAGCGGCAGTACCGAAGCGCGCGCAACGTGCGGTTTATTGCTGAAGCGCTCCTTGAAGTCAGCCCGATAGGCTTCCAACAGGCCTTTGTCCTCCCACATGGCGGTCATATGGCTCTTGATTACTGCACTTACTCTCGGCCCACCAATCTCGTCCACATCGTCCAGCCCCCAGGCATGCAGCAGATCCTCTTTGTCGCGCAGATCGCCAACGTGGGGATGCAGGTGTGTCTTACCGAACAGACTGGTGCGGTAACCGAGATCCCGAATCTCCCGCATCCAGTTGTTCGCATCCGGCGACATGGCAAAGATGGCTACATCCGCGGATGATGTCAGTGCACGCGGTGTTGAAGCGTCGTGTAAGTTGCTCCACACGCCATTATTGTGCGGGTATCTGCCGGTGGCCAGGGTCATCCGTGCTGGCACACAGATGGGCGTCGTGGTGATGCATTGGGTGAATCGTGTGCCTTCAGCGGCGATACGGTCCAGGTGCGGCGTATCGACCCAATCGCCGCTGGTACTCATAGCGTCCCAGCGCTGCTGGTCCGTCATCAGAAAAAGTATATTCGGCTTCGACATGGTTCGTCCAATTGAAATATTGAAATAGAGTTATTTTCGATTCGAAATAAAACCGATGATCGAATCATTTGGTTCGCACCGCCATGACATCATGTAACCCCCTCATCCAGTCCAGATCGGCCGTGGCGTTCTGGTCACCTTCTCGGACGATAGAGTCCGTGAGCGTCTGCCGAAGTGCGTCGTCCAGGGGTGGATCAGTCGATAACCTGCGTGCTGCAGGTAGAACAGTCTCATAATCGCAGCTAACTTTCAAATCGGGGTCTGGCAGGACACCGGCCTTTACCTCCAGGCGGCCATCGGCAACCCGCATATACCAGCCGATTTGACCTTCGGTGTTCGGATTGAGGTGTGCAGGGGCATCCGAAAATACTTCGTTAAATGAGACGCTGATACCTGAAAGATCGACATCTTTAGTCTTACCTTCCAGATGCTCCCGGGCGACTGCAACCCATCCCTCACTTGCAAAATCGTATTTGGTTTCGTCGTTCATGACTTCATTTGCCCTTGCTGTTATTTGTTGTTATTTACCGAGTACAGGAACCATTAACGCCCTATTCTGAGAAATCTGCAAGTAAGATTGGGTAGCGACAGGCCATTGCACTACCAAGAATCAGGAGGGGGCCCCGCGGCGCTCGAACGGTGTGTCCATCGCGTCGAACTCCTCTTTCAACCAACCGATGCCGAATTTCATACTGCTTCCTTACGTTTCAATGCTAAAAAAAGTGCGTACGTCTCATCAGGCCGCATTGGCGTACGCCAAAGATGGTTTGCGCCGATCATGGAATGAGCCAGTCAGCGATCCCTAGACTATGCGCGTTTTGCTTTCGGAATTGCGACCAGGCCGCTACCAACATTCGGTTCCAGATGGCGATCATGCTCCCGAAACAGCATGCGCAGATAGCCGGGGTTGGGACTGCGTTCAATGAACGGCCTCGGCACGCGGCCCTTGAAGTCGGCCTGGGGCACATGGCAGGGCCGACAGTGCAGCGAATGCATGCTCATGCGCAGACCCGGCGTCTGCTTGCGGAAGGCGCCATGGGCAGTGCCTCCCTGGAAGATCACCAGCGAACCCCGCGGCGCTTCCACCGGCACTGCCCGAGGCGCTAACTCCGCCTGCGTATAGGGTCGACCTGGGAGATGACTGCCGGGCACATAGGCGAACGCACCGTCCGCTCTCGAATAGTCCGTGAGCAGCAGGTTCATGTTGGCAACCAGGGGCATGGTCGGGTTCCACGGGCTGGGACTACCACCCTGGTCGTAGTGCAGACCGGTGGTGAACTCGCCGGAAAATTCCTCCCCTGTCTGCCACTTGATCCAGCCGTTATTGGTACTGAGATGATGCACATTCCCGAGCAGATAGCGCATGACGGTCACTTTCACCGGATTGCAGAGTAGTTCGAGAAACAGGGGATGCTCGTACACCAGGTGGGTCATCAAGATCTGATGATTCATGATGCCCTCGAACTCGACGGTCGGCCCGAGTTCATCGAACTCGACCCCGGTGCGCTTTTCCGCGACGTGCAGGATTTCCCGTTGCAGCCGGTCAAGAAAACCTGCCGCGAGGTCAATTTTGTTGGCAGCAATGACCACCAGGCCTTGCTCGTCCAATTCCTTCAGTTCATCCCTGAGGTCATGACGCTCAATCATCTCATCGAGCGGCGGCTCCTGATGGATGTCAGGGTCAACCCTGCGTCGCTGCTCTGTTTGCTGTTTCATTTCTTGCTGTTCCACTTCGTCTCTCCTCACAGAATGTTGCAGGGGGGCTCACGGTCATCGTTATGCCGGGACAACACCGCGCATGACCGCCTGCAGCGCCAATGCCGGCCGATGCGTTTTGGCTTCGATATAAGTCGGGTGCCGCCAGAAGTCGACCACCGATTGCACGCTCGGATGCGCCTTGATCCCGACCAGCACGTACGCAGGGTTGGGATTGTTCATGCCACATTACGCCCGACAAATCCGGGTGCGGGTTGACGCTGTGCGAAATAGACCCCGAAACTCCAGATCGAGGTAGTCAAGAATCACGGAACCTTATTCCTGGATATAAGATGATGGTCTAACAGTATCATGCTCGGTTGCTATCAGGAACCGGTCAAAAAGTTTATTTTACCTATACCTCGCTTACCGTCACGAAACCAGGGAGCAGTGCCTGAATATCCCCAGTCAGAGTTGCATCACCCGGGACAACATTCAAGTTGACGTGGACGGGTTGCCTACGCCAGCGACTCTACGCCACCGCCGGTTTATTTTACCTCACTGTAGTCGCAGACAAGGCACCGCCTATCGTGAGGCACGAACGAACCTGGGGTGGCTATGCGATGTATAACATTTATGAAACCAGAGACGGTAAGTACATTGTCCTTGGTGCCTCTGAGATGCACTTCGCTGAAGCAGTGCTTTCAAAACTTGGCAGAACAGACCTGCTCCCCCTGTGCAGTCCGCCACCCGGCCCAAATCAGGATCCGGTGCGTGCGTTCTTCACCGAAACCTTCTCAATCGAAACTCAGAAATACTGGATCGATTGGTTTAGTGATGTCGATGCCGCGTTCGGCTAATGGACATGGCCCGGCGGCTAGTTTATTCTGCTCTGCTCTTTAGCCAATTGACAATTCGAGGTTCCTTATGGCTCCCATTCCCAAAGGCGGAACCGTTGCGGTTACCGGTGCCGCCGGTTTTATCGGCAGTTGGGTCGTTCGTTTACTGCTGGATAAAGGCTATTGCGTCAGGGCCTGTGTGCGTGACGCAAACGACGCGGAAAGAACGGACTTCCTGCGCCAAATGCCCGGCTACGCGTCGGGACGCCTGACCTTGCACTCCGCAGATCTTGACAATGCCGGATGCTTCGACGACATCTTCAAGGGCTGTAATGGTGTGGCCCACATATCCCACGTCAGCAACTACACGGATCATGAATACGTGAAAATGGTGTGCGACCACATCATCAACAGCGTCAACCAATCAGAAACGGTCAATCGAGTCGTAGTCACCTCCAGCGTTGCTGCGGTTATGTCCGAAATGGACCTGGATGAACATGTACGCAGGCCGGTAGTGTTTGAGGATCGCTACCCAGACGATCTTAATCCGAGAAGAACGCCTGAACGCCAGGGTTACTCTATGGGAAAAATCATCGCGGAGAATGCGTTTTCGGAAGCAGCAGCGGGAAACGGACGTTGGGATGCGATTACCTGCTGCCCCGCAGATAATGTCGGACCTATCCTGGCCCCGCATCAGAAAGATCGCGGCTGGCAACGTCGCATTCAAAACATGCTACTAGGCGAGTACGAGCAAACCTGGGTATATCGCCCCTGGACGCCAGTTGATGTCCGTGATGATGCCGCATGTCACATTGGTTTGCTTGAAAGCGTCCATGTCAGAAACGGTGAGCGTTATATCGCCTGGTCAACCGAGGCAATCGACGTGGAGGATGTATGTGCAGGAATTGACCGGGTATTACCGGAGCTAAACTTTAAGGTCACAGCGCCGGTGGAAGTCCATCCTGAAAAACTGCAAGCACGCGAGGAAAAATACCGGGCCATCTGGGCACAATGTGACTTTCGAAACGATCGCATGAGGGCCGTCACCGGGGTGACTTTTAGACCGTTCGACGAATCGCTGAGGGACTGCGTCGAATCGCTGCTAACCGTCGCCAAGATAACACCCGTGGTTCGCGACTAGCGTTTAAAGAAACCCTTTAACTTATCAGTCACTTTCTCGCCGACCTCTTTTAGTTTGTCAGTGACATCCGAGGCATTGTCCCGGATGAGTGGCGCAAGCGATCTGTTCAGCGCGTTAACACCTCGTTCGCCACATCAGCGACGGTGGTGCCTTCATCCTGCCCAAGATCGTTAATCTCAAGAGAGGGTAAAACGAGCGACAGCGTCTCTTGAAGGAAGCTTAGATGGACGCCGACGGTTGCATCTTTTAAGAGTAAACGATCAATCTGTAACTGCGTCGCCTCACCCATATCGTCAGAATCGTCAGGCGCCCACCTGGAACATCAGTATCGGGACGTCCAATTGCTCGGCACCGGTTCCTAACTCATCAACTTGGCCAAAATCAACGAAATGCGATTGGATGCGTAGCAGGAATGATCCCCAGGAGCGCGGAACAGACTCGTATTCAACGCCAACAAATCCACCTATACGATTCTCGACAAATAGCTCGTTGAATCTTGAGCAAATGTTTTCGCAATTGTGAAACTCGGTGAAGCCTACTCGATAGTATCCGATCCCCGAGATGACGTTAAATCGTGACCCGGATTCAACTGACCGGAGGATAGGTGTTATAAACCTGCAATTTTCGATTGACATTGACACTTATGAGCAAAATTTCATCAAAATTGGGGGAATCTCCCTCCTGATTCTTGCTAGCATTGTACGGGGCGGCCGCCCCGAAACCTGGGTTTAGAAACATTTTGTTTCTAAGGAGTGCTGTAGAAAATGGCCTGTCGCTACCCAATCTTACTTGCACATTTCTCAGAATAGGGCGTTAATGGTTCCTATACCCACCAATTTTCTCAATACACTGTGGGCCTTTATTCCGAACCCAAGGAGGGATCCGACAGATGACACAAGCGGCGATTGCCAGAAGAAACGACATCCACCGGCCGGGGGCAGATGTCTTTGTACTGAGACACCATAAACTCATAAAGGGCTACTACCAGGCCTATGCACAAGCTAGTAGACGCGTGCGGCTCCTTTACGAGAAAATCGGTGTACGCGTCGTCGGTGAATTTCGGACCATCCATCCTGAGGGATCGGAGCCGGCGGACTACGACGAGACCTACCGCCTGGCTCACTATGCGAGCTACGAGCATTGGGTAGATACCAGGCGCCCGGCGGACATGATTGGTGACGGTCCGTTAACCAACCGCGGCCGGTCGGTTGCCAAACAGCGTCAGGAGTACCTGCTGGATTCTGATGGCGCGTACTTTATGACCGGCGCCATGATCGATAGTAGGCCCTATCATCTACCCGCAACTGACGAGGAATTCGAACCCGATACCGAGGCAGGCGATGGTCTGGGCCCAGTTCGTTACGGAATACCGATCCCAGGTGACGAGATCGCCACGCTGCACTACTGGCAAATCACAAAGGGCTCTTTCGAGTCGTTCCAAACACTCACCACGCATGGCATGTTGCCTGTGATGGACAAGATGGGGGTACGTGCCCTTGGGCTTTGGCAGCTCATCTATCCGGACCCAGCGATCGGTCAGGAATCCAAAGAATACGACGAAGTACTGATGTTGACCCGTTTTGCAAGCTACCAGCACTGGCAGGCGACGGCGAACCCGGCCCGTATCATCGGCGACGGCCCTGATTATGAGGCCTGGCGCGAAGCCAATGATGAGAGAAACCAGCTCACACTTGACGGCTGGCTCCGCTTTCTAAGGGGCGATCTATATAGGAGTCCGCCTACCTATACGCCGCCCCTCAGCGAAAGCTTCATCCGACGATGAGTTTACTCGCCCCCTTCGCTTTGGAGCGCAGTTAGGGCGGCCAACATCTGACTGTCCAGCCAGGTGCGAATCCATCGTGGTACCGCTGATGTTGGCCGAAATGCCGAATTCATCCATACCGCCCGCACCGCGCCGCCTCCAGCCCGAGGAGGTCATGGAGATGATCAGCCACCGGAAGGACGTACACGTCATTGACCTTAGACACGGCTACGACGTCGATCTGTTGCCGAAGATGGTGCCCAATGCACTCCGCGTGCCCATGGAGGCCATCGACCGGCACTACCAGCACATCCCCAGGGACAGCGACATTGTGCTGTATTACAGCTGACCTGACGAAGCGACCAGCGCCCGTGTGGCGCTCAAACTCAAACGACGCGGCATCTCGCGGGTCTAACCGATGATTGGCGGCATCGAAGCCTGGGTGGCGAAAGAGCTGCCGACAGAGGATGTGCCGACCGTTCAGGCCTGATCTTCTATCTGCGAGAAAGTCTCTTCAAGTGCCTGCTGAACCTGAATCAGAGAGCTCTCAGAGACCGTGGCCGGCCGATCTTCGCGGGTATGAAAAAACACGTTGCCGAGGATAGGTGTTATAAACCGCATCTTTCAAGAAACGGCAAAGTATCGTAATTGCCGATGTCTATTCAAATTAAAGCCATGGTGACGTGGTGACCCTTTGGATGATCAATGACTGTAGTGGGCTGTATCTGCTGGCTTACCAGCAGTCGGGTCAATCACTTAGGCGATTTATGGGTTGGTCAGGGTGATGTTGACCTGTTCATCAAGTCGCGTTCTGGGGTTGAATAGCAGGCAGATCAATGGAGGTGAGGTTCGAAATGGAAAACAAAAACCCTTGTCAGACATAGTGAAGAATGGCACTTACAACCTTTTATCGTTATTCTGAGCGTAGCGAAGAATCCCGCTTGTCCTGAGCACAGCGACATAAGGAAAAATAAATGGAACTGAACGATAAAGTCGCCATCGTTACAGGCGCTGGACGTGGTATCGGAAAGGCGATCTCCGAGGCCTACGCTGCAGCCGGCGCAAAAGTGGTCTGCGCCGCACGCTCAACGGATGAAATCGAAACGCTTGCCAGTGCGATCAACGGTCTGGCCGTAACCAGCGATATGAGCAAAGAGTCCGATATACAAAACCTGATGCAGAAGACGCTGGATGCTTACGGGCGCATCGACATTCTGGTGAACAACGCCGGCGCCGTTGCTCGCCTGCCGGTTCACGAATTACCGGTCGAGGACTGGGATTATGTGATGAATGTTAACGTGCGCGGTGTGTTTTTGTGCTGCAAATATGCGGTTCCTTCGATGCTCAAGCAGGGCAGCGGCTGTATTATCAATATCTCGTCTGGTTCCGGCGTCGTTGGCCCTCGTAACCGATCGGCTTACGCTGCATCAAAACACGCCGTCATGGGGCTCACCAAGGTATTGCACGCGGAATACCTGCTGCAGGGGGTCCGAACCCACGTGATCCTGCCGGGTCCAACGGTGTCGCAGATGCGCACCGAAGGTTTTCCGGACGAGGATCCGGACTCGCTGATCCAGGCGGAAGATATCGCCGATGCCGCGGTCTTTCTGGCGACTCAGAAAGCAACAGCCCATACGCTGGAACTCAGGGTAACCAAGGGCCTGGCCACCAGATTGAAAAAATAGTCCGCGCCCTGGACCGGGTGCTGCTGTGGGGCTTCCATCACATCCTGTTGGAACAAATTCGGCGTGCCGGCGGGGCTGGACATGGCCGTTACCACAGCCTGGTGGCATGACGAAGCAAGGGCTGCTCGGATAGTGCAAGATGAGTAATGTTCTCGTAATACGAACCAACGCCATGGCTGACCATGCATGATACTTCCACATGAGTAACAGCTTAAGCGCTGACGAAACGCCGTCGTTGTCGCGCAGCATGGTCTCTGCATAGTTGACCTGCTGATCGACGGCAGTGCGCATGCCACGTGCCGCGACCAGAGGACTGGCCGGTCATGCGAAATACCGTTTTAAACCTCGTTCCCTCGGAAATACGTTGGATACTTGGCTGATCAATTTTTCAGACAAAAAAATAAAATCGGCTGATCACTCACAAAGATCAAGAGGATTATCTGCTCGCAGAAATGGGGTCGGAGTAAAATTTACAATTCGTTTACGTTTTTGGCGGACGTCCCCTCTGCTGGATGGTTTGCCGAAAGTTGTCGCGTTCAGTGCGAGTTAGACTCAACTCGACGTAAGTCTTTTGTAAATTTTACTCCGACCCCATTTCTATTGCACTCCGACCCCATTTCTATTGCATATCATCGGTATAAAGGCCAAAGTGCTCCAGGCCGCGCACGGGATCACTGGGAATCGTAGCTCCATCCCTCTGGCTCCGAATGTATATCCCTGCTCCGTTCAGCTCCAGCTGCACCGCGTAGGACCCCTCACTCACCTCCCGGTCAGGGCGCCGTCGGGTTGCCCCAAAAAACTTCTCATAAAACTCGGCTGTTTTTATCGGGTCAGGACTATACAGATGAACGTGATGAAACTGGAAGCCAGGCATTTAAGCACCTCCATGGAATTTATTCACAAGCATTTGAATTCGATCACTTATTTCTTCGCAACGATCATTATAATAGGTAACAGTTCATACCGGGCACATATTATACAGCACCAGCAAGAATTAGGAGGGAGATTCCCGGTTTGCCAATTTTGATGAAATTTTGCTCATAAATTTTAACGAGCGCGTGTTAGCGGCGCCGCCGTTGCTATGCATTGAGATATGCGTCCTTCATTTCTTCTTGGGATCAAACGCCGGCAGGATATCCTCGTTCAATTCCTGATACACATGCGGCTTCTGCGGAATTGAATAAAAACAGAATTCCTGCACGCCTGCGTCGATGAAGTCGCCGATCCGATCGATGACGAACTGTGGTGATCCCATCATGGCCCAGTTGTTGTCCCCCCGTGCTTCCCTGGCCTGTTTTTCGTCGTGGATCACGAGGATCGGCGCGTGCACGGTGCGGGTGATTTCCGAGGGATCGCGGCCGACGTCCTCACAATGTTTGTCGAGCACCTCGCAGTGATTTTTGAAGGCATCGGGGCCGGCGATGGCGTTCATGATGTCGCCGAATTTGGCCAGCGTCTTCAGCGTTCGCGTGGGGCCGGTGCCGCCGACTATGATGGGAATGGCATCGCGCGTATAGTGTCTTCACGACCTCGCGGTCCAGTTGTCCGGTAACAGGCCGGGGCGAACGGCGCCTGTTTCAGTTGGTAATACTTACCGTCGTAGTCGATCAGTTCGTCCTGCTGCGCATGAAACAGCGCACGGATCAGTTCGCACGCTTCCTCCAGACGATCCGAGCGCTCCTTGAGCGGCGGAAACTCCCAACCGTACGCCTGGTGCTCGCGAATGTTCCAGCCGGCGCCGATTCCCAGCATCATGCGACCGTGCGACACCTCGTCCATGGTCGCCGCCATTTTGGCCAGGAGCGCCGGGTTGCGATAGGTGACGCCGGAGACCAGCACGCCCAGGTCCAGCCTGGTTGTGACCGCCGCGATGGCCGCCAGCAGCGTCCAGCTCTCCAGGGTCGGCAGGCTGTCCGAACGCCGCACCTCGGGTGAAGCGCCGCCCCACGGCGGCACGAAGTGATCGTAGACATAAACGCTGGTCCAGTCGCCGGCCTCCATGACCTCGAGCACCGACTTGATCTCGTCCCAGGACGTCCTTTCGTTGTAAAACTGCGAACCGAACATTGGGTCTCCTTATTGTTCTTGATGAGAGCAGACGGATTATCGGTTTTTACCGTCAGTTTAGCAACGGAAGCGGATCCGGTTTGTGAGTAGGGACGAATGGGAAGGGATGCAGGATATCCGGAGCTGACAATCGGGTAAGCGTGGCTGAAACCGTGACCAACCGTCGCCATTGACCACCACAATGTTGTCGGATAACGTCTCGCGTAATCGAGGACAAATCAAGACAATCCTGTGCAGAAAACTGTTGTCGTCCCTCGATTCGAAGTACAAAACGGCTTACATACCTAACCCCTACCTCAGGCCAGATGAACTAAAAGCAGTAGTTGCTGAGGAACTGGAAGTGCCCGGTGCAGCAGAACTGCCTCCACACAAGCTGATACCTGAGCTTGATAATCTGTTGAACCGTACCGACCTGCGTCAGCTAAAACAACGCATCATGTTTGCTGAGTACCTAAAGCCTTTCGATAGGCAGACCGTGATGAGCTATGTCAACTTCAGGCTGTCATCAGCGTCTGTATATCTTAGACGCCGCGATCGACGATCTGGAAGCCAGGGGTGCCGAATTCCTGAGGAAGCCACCGCCCGGTCAGGGCAGAATCGCGTTCGTGAAAGGCCCGGATTTTGTCAGCGTCGAACTGGTGGCGCCGCGGCCCATGGGATAATCCCGCGGTGTCAGTCGTAGAGGCCCCCCGGTTTTTTCCTCTTCATAGAAGGATCATGCCGTTCGCGAGTCCAGCCTAAAGTTAGATCGCCGGCCAGCAAGCGCTTGAAGCGCGCGTCGTTGGAGTGTCGATCCAATACCTCCTGCGGCACGACATCCTTGTGGCGTTCCTGCGTGACCACATTGTAGCGGGCGAAATACACTGCGAGGTTCATGCGGATACCGGGTATCTGGCGGGCAAAAGAGCCATGCCAGGTGCTAGCGTGCCACACCACAGCGTCGCCAGGAGAGAGGTCCATGCATATCGCTTCCGGGTTGCATTTTTCATCGCTTAAGGCTGATTCCTCCGGCGTCGGTCTGCGGGCACGTTTGTAACTTCCAGGTACCAGAGCCAGGGCGCCGGCTTCACGGCTGTAGGGCGTCAGCGCGTAATTGACGTTGGCACTCATGGCGTACGGGGCGAATGGTTGTGGCCCCGCGGTATCGGCGTGTAAGCCTACTGTGCCGTCCGCACCAGGTCCCTTGAAGTGACAACCAACGCTGGATAAATGACAGCTTTCGCCCACGAGATAAGTCACCAGCGCGAGCGGTTTCTCCTCCATGAGGATTTCCTCGAATACTTCATCATCATAGAGCATGTAGTGAATATAAGTCATGCCGCCGAAGTCTTCTGTCGTTGCGGTTTCCGGGTCGATCTTTTTCCCGGTCGATGCTTCAACACGTTTCAGGATCGCCCGCTTGGCCCGTTCGATCCTGTCTTCTGACAGCACGCCCTTGACCGTGCTGTAACCCATCGTTTCCAGCTCAATCAGGTTGTCTTTCAAATCCAGTTCCCCGATCTTGCTGAGCGTTCTTTGCAGCGCTTCGGCGTCCGGTGTGCGGGCTAACAATTGTTCTGCCTCTGACATGATGTCTTCCTCTGCGATCAAGTACTGCAGTCAAGTATATTACAGTAGCTTACGATCTGTAACTACAGATAAAGACAGCAACTCGCTGTTCAAGTTGTAATGGGGCGCCGCCCGCCGGGTGGTGACGAGATCTGGCCGCAGGAACGCCAGACCACCCATCACGGCTCACATGTTCAGGGTGGCGGTGGACATATCAGTCACTGGTCTGACGTGCCGGACGACATGAAAGGCCTGTGGGGGAAGCCGCCGACCCGTGAAGATCTCGACAGGATCACGCACACCATCGCAAAACGGGTATCGCGATATCTTGAGCGGTTACTTGCTTTGCTCTTTGTGAGAAAAGGAGTATTCTGTTTGGAAGAGTTTTGGAGATCGAAAATGGCTGCAGCGCCGGAAACCAAGCGGAAGTATTCGGACGAGATCAGGGAGCTGGGTCTCGAAAGATACGTCTTGGAACTCGAGGTGGATGGCCTCACCGTCGTGCCACCGGAGGTGCATGGCGTAGGTATTGCACGCATCGACGAGCTGGGCCAGCGTATTCTTGAGGAGGCGAAAAACCTTACCGGTGTTGATTTTGATCTCGACAACGGCCCAATGGGTGAGCTGCAATTTCCCAAAAACTCCTCACGACTTGCAAAGCTGGGGGGCGCCAAGGAAGACTTTCAACCCAGCCAGTTCTTGATTCAGCAGCTGGGTCGCATCCATCGCATGTTTCGCGACCTTGCCATCAACCCGGTCGCTATCGCACTGATACATCACATGATTGGCAAAGAGTCGACACGCTTCAGTTCGCACAACTCTTTTATAAAGTGGCAGGGCAAATTCGGCTACGGCCCTACGCTGGGTTTGCACTGTGACCAGGGCGGCGTGCCATTGCCCTGGGGACGTACCGCGCTGACCGCAAACTGCAATTGGATGCTGACCGACTATTCCAGGGAAGACGGGGCGCTTGCCTATGTCCCGGGGTCGCACCTCCAGGTGATGCACCCGATGCAGCCGCAGGCGGCAAAGGCAGCTGTCGCTGTCGAGGCGTCCAGGGGTGCGGTTGCGGTATTTCACGGCGCGACCTGGCATGGCGCGTTTCCCAAGCAAACGCCGGGGATGCGGCTTTCCATCGCCAACTATTACCGGCATGTGATGGTGACGTCGCAGAAGATATGCAGGGTACGTTCCCGAAGAAGCTCGCCGAGGACTGCGACGATCCGGAACTGTTCAAGACGCTTGCCGGTTTTGCTGACAAGTTCCCCTACAAGAGGCAGTCCCAGCCGATTCCTAAGAAGAAAAAGTGATGGAGACGGGTGTTGCCTTGAATCCCGGCGTCTTGCTTCTGGGGTCGACCGCCGTATTGGTCAGTACATTGGCATCGGGGTAATAGCACATGCAATTGCCGGGCGGCAGGGCGAGATTTTGGCCCGCTGAAGGCTCCCAGCGACGATATCAAACTGCGGTATGAGCAACACAGTACGCCCGCGTTTTAGAAACTTCAACCCCAATTGCTAACATCCAGATGTTCCGGAGTTGGAATGCCATCGTTAAGCTACAGTAAGAAGTCAGTCCATCAAGAACACGCGCTCCATTGCGCTCCAGTTGTCCCCATCCATTCGATTCGGCAACTGGATCTGACATGGGTCCGTCTCACGCCACCATCTCTGCGTTTCCGGGTCGTCGTCAATTGCCAGCATGTCGGCTTCGTAGTCATCACCTGTGTATTCGAAGTAGCTGAAAAGGTATCGCTTGCCAGCCAGTTCGGTCACGTAGATCGTAAAGTTCTGCACGTTGGATTGCTTCATTCGTGCCAAGACGCTCGGCCAGGTGTTGGCATGTAGCTGCCGATAGTACTGTTCCTTGTCCGGCTCCAAACCTATCACCGATCCAAACCGCTTGACCGAATGGTGGGCACTGTCTTGCGGTCCAGGATTGGTGGCGCCATAGACGGGTGTTACCTCAGATTGACTCATAGACATTTCCTGTTTGGGCGGCTGGCGCTTGCAGCATCACCTCCTCGTTGTTGAGGGTGATGATACAACAGGGGCGCACACGGGAGAAAAATTCTCGCGACTGGCTTCTCAATGCCATCAAACGAGCCCGGAATCGCGCCTGGACTGATTTTGTCGTGGACTTCTCACGCACACTTGGCACCGTGACCTATGCACGGACCAATGATGCTTTTGATGAGGCGCTCGACAAAGTCATTAAAACGCTGGACAGGCTCGAAGATGCCATCGATAAGGAACGCGGTAACGAAAGGACCGTTTTTTTAACGGCGCTGATTTGCCGCTGGTTGACGCTTTCTATGCCCCCTTCATGGCCTGTAGCTACCCCATCCTACTTGCAGATTTCTCAGAATAGGGCGTTAATGGTTTCTATACTCGTGTACAGGGACAGGTTGGAGAGGAGTCATGCTTAGTGCAAGTCAGGTCGAACACTACCGAGAGCAAGGTTACGTGATTCCGGACTTTCGAAAGCCAGCCCCGGGTATTTTTTGAACCAATCATCAGCCATTTTTTTTCTATGCCATAGTTAAACCACCACTGACGGATAATGTCTGTCCGGTAATGTATCCTGCTTTTTCGGAGGCAAGGAATGAAACCGCACCGGCGACATCGGCAGGGGTACCGAGCCGACGCATTGGAACCCTTCGGGTCATGGAGTCAATAACCCGACTGCTGTCAGCACTGGCGCTCGCGATTTCCCCCAGCAAGGCCGTATCGATTGGCCCTGGACTGACCGAATTCGCGGTAATACCATAGCGCACCATTTCTCTCGCGATCGTCTTGGTAAACGCAATCATGCCGCCTTTTGCACCTGAATAGACAGCTTCCAATGAAGAACCCACGCGACCGGCGTCCGAGGCGATGTTAACGATTCGCCCCCATTGTCGTTCGATCATACCGGGTAACGCGGCGTGGGTGGTTCGTAGAGTGCCTTTGAAGTTCAGATCTATGATCCGATCCCAGAATGCCTCGTCTGTTTCAAGGAAGGGCATAAGAGAATCCCAACCGGCGCAGTTGACCAGAATATCAAGGTGATCAATGCTGGCGACAGCCTTCCTGACCATGTCGCTATTTGTCACGTCTAACAGTTTCGCTTCACATTGACCGGGAGCAATTGACACCGTTTCATCCAGTCCCGTTTGAGAGATATCCGTTGCGATGACGTACATACCATCATCAATCAGTGAGTGGCATATTGCCCTGCCTATTCCGCTTCCGGCGCCGGTGACCATTACGACCCGCTTCATGAGATACTCCATACAAGTGACGTTTACTATATGCCCATGACCCATGACAGTCTATTCGAAGCCAGGAGGCTGTCCGAGAACAGACTGACCTACTGCGGACAAGCCTGATTGGCCATATTTTCCGCTTATTTTCGTTCAATATGTCCAATATTTGCCTCAAATAACCAAAAAATATGACTCAATCAGTCTCGCCCTCGCTACGGTCGCAGTTCTCGGACAGCCTCCCAGTTGCCCTTGAACACAGGGTCCATGTCAGTACTCGGCGCTCTGGAAAGAAGCCAATATACGTTTTTTCCTTTGGGAAGGTAATCCTCGCACTTTTTGCAGCCGCTGACGCAGAATTCGCTTATCAACGAGTTCCCGCTTAACCAATGCATCACAAAACTCCCAGTCTTTCGTGCGTCCGGCGATCGCCTTGGAAATCCATAGATCGTGAATTTCCAGACATCCTGGCCAGTTCAACCTGCGTCATATATGATTGATGTCGAAGCTGTCGAATTATGTTCATGCTTTATTATATCCGATCAGATATATCTGTCTATCAGCACAGGTTTTCATTTCCAAGCATAGGAAGATGGTCTTACCCGGGCCACCTGCATGACGAGAGCTAAAAGATAAGTGGGCAGAAATCTCGTACGGCGGCTGAGTGATCGTTAGTGCTGCAGGTGCGTGGGTCTCGGTCATACGACCGAAGCCGTAACGGGGGAGATCGTCTACTCGCAGTTCAGTATCGACAGATGCTACGGCAGGTGCGAAGTAATTTCAGGTATATCGTTCTGCATCGAAAAGGGTGGCAATCCTTGGGCCATGGCTTCGATGTCGTTGACCACCATGTGCCCAATGAGCTTAAGATCATCGGGTACCGAACCTGCTCTATGCGCAGATAAGATGACGTTTGGGGCCTGCCGGATGGGATGGTTTTTTGGCACAGGCTCTTCCGGGAAGACGTCGATCGCGGCGCGGAATCGCCCCTGGTACAAAAGATCGGTCAGCGCGTCGAAGTCCACTACATGTGATCGGCTCATCAGCAGGAAAACGGCTTTTGGTTGAATCAACGAGAGCTTCTCCCGGTCGAGCATGGCCTCGTTTTCAACTGACGGTATCGCGAGGACAAAAATAACCTCGCTGGATTGCAGCAGCATTTCCAACGTAACCGGCATCACGCCTTGCTCAACCAGGTACTGGTCCGTTCTCCAGGGATCGTAGACCTGGATTTTGCAGCGGAAAGGAGCAAGCAACAACGTCAGGTGTGTCGCCAGTCCACCGAAACCAACGTACCCAACGGTCCTATCGTATAAGGTAAAGGTGTCTTCGTTGCTTCCCCAAAGGTATCGCTCGTCGCCGTTAACGAAGTTGACGTGTTCCCTGGTGATGCCTCTTGCACAGTCGATGGCAAAGCCAAGTGCCGTCTCTGCAACCATGGGTCCAAATGCCGGCGCGCAACTCAACACCCGGATGCCGTGCTGACGACAGAAGTCATAGTCCAGTATCTGCGGACTTGGATGACGACCACTCACCTCGAGGATCGCTTTGAGCGAGGGGAAGTCGCTGACGTTCCCATACCGCCACTGTGCACACACGAATGCGAATATCTCGGATCTGTGCTCTTCAAGCACTTCGTCCGGTAACGGTTCATCTATGCCCCAGATGACATCCGCGACATCGTGCAGACGTTCCAGATCGTCGGGCGAGAAGGTCGCCTCCATGCGGCGAAATCCGGTTTCCAGCAGAACTTTTGGCTTCATGAGTCGATGTTTCTAATGTCAGGTCAATACTTAATGCCAAATGAACCCGATTTTCAAGGACAAACAGCAAGCAGGCTTCAGACTTTTGGATCTCACCCTTTATAATCAAGGACCACTGGGGTCAGACCTGTGGAGACAAAATCTGCTGCAACTTCAGGCGACGATAAATAGCCAATCAACCGCTGTACGTCTACTGGATTACGAGCGCCAACCGGGATAGCGACAGAAAACGTTGTGATCTTCTGCAAGTCCTCAGGTATCGGGCCGACAAACTCAACGCCCGCAACTCGTTCGCTCATTATCCGCCTGCTCCTTTTTTAGTTAACCTGTTCAACGGGGACCTGGGCAGGATAATCACGTCGAAAACTTCTCCGCGTGCCAGTCGTACCGGAATGGAATCAGATGCACCGCCTGACGTTACGACACTCAACTCATGTACCCGGGACCCTTGTGGTAACTCAAGAGCGACAGATTCTGACTGGCAACTGCACAGTAGAGGCAGCACCAGCATCAATAGGGTAGGGGTTAGGAGCCTCTATACTGGAACGCCGCCTTCTGGATTGATGAGATGGGTCCTTGGATATGTCATGGACTGATTCTACTTCTGGACAGGCACCGTGCCAGTATTCATTTACCGGTTATGTTTGAGAATCGAGCCCGGTCGGATGTAGGATGGAGACGGAATGATGGATGACAAATGTTCCAGTCACTTTTTTCGAGTACGAACCCTGCAGCATAGCGCCCGATACGCTTGACAATCAACGGCGTGTCTGCTGTTTGGGGCACAGATAGAGAGGAGTAAGACGTGTCAGAGAGTGGCGCTATCCAGACCTGGGGGGCGTACGCACTAAATACCGCGGACGATTCACAGAATGAAATCCATGGCGACCGAATCGCGAGGGAATACGGTTTCGAGGGCGGCCTGGTACCGGGGGTAACGATCTCTGCTTACCTGATACATCCGGCAATCGTCACCTGGGGAATAAAATGGCTACATCGCGGTCATGCCCACGTCAGGGTCGCCTCGCCTCTCTATGATGGTGAGCAATTCAAGGTTGTCATTCGCGCGCAGAGCGAAAGCCATTATCAGGCGGAGCTACTTCGGCCAGATCACACCGTCAGCGCAACCGCCGAAGTTACGCTGCCGGAGCGGGCTCCCGAAGCGCCGCAGCGTCGAGGTGACCCAATCGCAGAACCGCACTTCATCGGTCCTGAGTCCTCTCCGGACGTTTGGGCAGCACTTCGAGAGAATGGCTGCTATGCCTTCCGCTATCATTGGGGCGGCAAAGACGATGCCGAGTTACACAGCTACCTGCGCGATCAGCGTCAATTGCCAGACCTGCTCCAACCCCGGTCTGACGGATATGCCAACATGTCATTCCTGCTTGGTTGTTCAAACTGGATTCTCGCCAGCAACGCACATATGAACCCCTGGGTGCATCTCGAGACTCGCTCACAGAACTTTCGCGATGTACCCCCCAATACATCCGTTGTCACTGAAATGCGGGTATTGGACTTCTACAACAGGAAAGGCCACGAGTTTGTTGACGTAGACGTGGCATTGTTTGACGAAGATAGTGACAACTGCTTAATGACCACTACCCTCAGAGCCATTTACAGACTGCGTCAATAGGGGGTCATCCGAGACCCTGACTCTGACATTGCGGCTTTTTTCCGCTCTTAACCTTCAATATGTGTGAGGAGAATGGCGCCATCTTCGTGTTGCCGCATGAGGTTCGCCAGACCAGAAACAACGTGCTGCCACACAGGGCAGAGGAGGGCGCCAACGATCTGATTGGGTACGAAGGTGAAGAACCGGGGGACAAAATAGAAGTTGAAGCCGGAGCCATAGTAGTGTTCTCCAGTACGTCGTTGCACCGCACTTCTCACATTTCTCTATCGGGCCGCGTTCGGATCGATGGCGGAAGGGCGCCCTGGAAATTCCATCGGACTCAGGACAACATGAGACGTACCATCATCGTAGGGTGTCTTCAAAGCAACCATCACATTGCCGTTGCTGGCCAGTGACAAGCGCGGCTCGGCCTATAGGACACAGAAGACTTCACAGGTGTTAAAAATGCAACCCTCACCCTTGATGCTAGGGGCCTGCCCTTACGGCGCGGGGAAACCGCCGGTCGGCGGATTGATAAGGTATACCGAACCCCGCCAGTTCTTTGAAGGTTTCCGGATCGACGCAATCGTCGGCCAGTTCCTTTGGGAAATGGTTGGGGATATCGGCCTGGGGCAGGATGGAAAAGTGCCGGAAGTAGTTGGCGATGGTGACGCGCAACCCGGGTGTAGACTTCGGATAGGCGCCATGCCACAGCGCGCCGTGAAATGCGATTAACGAACCACGCGGACACTCAACCGGTATTGACTCTTGTGCTGCATCCGGCCCGGGATGACTCCCGCGTCGATGAGAACCGGGCACATATGCGAGGGCCCCGCCCTCGCGGGTGTAGTCGGTCAGCGCCCAGGTGCAATTGGCGTTGAGGGCTTTGTCGCCCCAGGGCAGCGGTACCAAGCCCTGATCGCAGTGCAGGCCCAGGGATTCACCGCCACCCACCGGGAGACCAATCTGATGGATACCCCACAGGCCATCAGCGCCGTCTCCGGAGAGCTTATCGAGCAACTGGGTGCGGTGGACATGCAGAGCCTGTTCAAGAACATCGTGGGGCTCAACATGGCGGAAGGGGCGTCGGCGGGTACCAACCGCTACCTGGTGCGCGGGATTGCGTCCCAGGCCGGTACCCGGGCCTACTCCCAGACCTTCGCCGCCGTGTCCGTGTATCTCGACGACGTGCCGATGACCACGGCGCAGGGCCCGGCGTCGCAGTTCGGCGGCAACCTGTTCGACGTGGCCCGGGTGGAGGTGCTCAAAGGGCCCCAGGGGACACTGTTCGGTGAAGGCTCCGTGGGCGGCACCATCCGCTTCCTGCAGAACGAGCCCCGGCTGGGTGAGTTCGACTACAGGGTGAAGGCCGGCTTGAATTCGGTGGACGAGTCGAACGACCTGGGCTCGCGGCTGGATGTTATGGTGAACATCCCACTCAACGACGTCATGGCGCTGCGGTTGACCGGGTTCCGCAACGAGAAGGCCGGCTACATCGACAAACTGAACTACAGCGAAGACGACGTAAACAGCGAATTGGCAGTGGGCGGTCGGGCGTCGCTGCGGTGGAACGTGACGGACTCGATCGCCATCACGCCCACCTACTACAATGTGACCACAGAATCGGAAGGCGCCATGGTGGCCTTCGAGCCATACGTGGAGAACTTCAACGCCCGCTTTCCCGGTCTTCCGCCGCGGTCCACGGACGAGGTGGAGATCTTCAGCCTGGATGTGGAATGGGAATTCAGCTGGGGCACCATGGAGATCCTGGGCTCCTATATGGACCGCAACTTGCACACCGTGACCGAAAGTCCCGCCGCCTTTGCGGCTCGGATCGACACGGTCATTCAGTTGTTCGCACTCTTTAGAGCGGCGCAGAACCCGCTCGAGATACCAACCATGATAGGCGAAGGCCTGCAGTTCACCCTCTTCAATCCCACGTTGCAGACCAACAACCTGGCATATAACCCGGACGACACTCGCGCATCCAAGCGCAAGGTGCTGGAGCTGCGGTTCCTGTCCGCGGGTGAAGGCGACTGGCGCTGGACGGCGGGCCTGTTCGTGAAGGACAGCGACGACTTACGCCGGCAAATCCAACAATATCTGCTGCGGCCGCCGCTCGCCCGGGAAACCGCGCCGGTCACGTTTGCGGCCTTCGACAGCCTCTTGAGGGAACCCGCCAACAATCACCAGGACACGCTTGATGAGATGAGCGTGTACGGCGAGCTGACGTACGATGCCTCCGAGCGCCTGGAGCTGACGCTCGGGGCCCGGGTGACCGACATGGAGCAGGCCATCGACAACTCCCGGGCAAAGACCAACGACAACGTGGTGTCACCCAAACTGGGCATCGCCTGGCGGCCGGCGGCGGACACGCTGACCTACTTCAACATCACCACCGGCTTCCGTCCCGGCAATCTCAACCTGGCGATGGACTTCAACGCCCGGGTCTTTGAGGGGTTCGGCGATCAACTGGTTCCGACGACGCCAATCGCACCCAACCCCCTGATGCTCACGGGCAACAATTGACCCGTGACCCAGGACACCGCCAATATCGGTGACCAGCCCTGCTGCCTGTGGGAAAAGCTGAGTCCATGCAGGCGTTGTATACGGGCAGACAAGGATGGATCCAGGCTCCATTTTGTGAAAGTCATCTGCCGACAATATGACTGAGGCGACAGCGGTAATTGTGCCGCCAGTCACCGTAAATCCGTTGAGGATGTTGCTGTCTTCATCCTGATCCACTCTCTGGGTGAGATTCTCTCCCATGGATCTCATTTCCGATACTGGTATGATACCGGGTGCATGCAGCCGCTTTCTGGACAAACGACATTCGCGGCGTTTGTGTGCAAGCTCCTTCAGGCCGGTAATGGCAATTCGTTCAGGTTTTTTGCTCTGGCCTGCGGGGATGTCAAAGCCAAAAATCTTACGGAATATCCGGGGTGGGATCTTCTGTAAGATGGCCATTGGACCCGCGGCTGACGTTCTGATCAGTGCAGTAAGAATTTCATCGGAGGTCAGATAGAAGATGTCGTCCGCCTGGTTGAGAGAACCCGTCTCGGTCAAACGTCTGCCGAGTTCCAGCGCCATGGGCCTGAACACTTCCCAGGCAGCTCCCATATAGTACATGGCATCTTCACGAAAGCGGGTATTGGCACAATCAATTCGGTAGCGCTTCTGAAACTCTTTTTTGATCTTGCCGGTGAATATTGCCTCCGCTCTTATGGCGGCTTCCTCACGTCGTTTTTGTGCTGCGAGCTGGGTGGCAGCCGGATCAAGGTTGCCGATACCAGCGACCATGTTTTTAAAGTTCATCAACACAGCCAGGGGTGATTCTCTCTGGATGGGATCAGCGAAGTCCAGTGTATGGGTTTGCTGACCATATTCTCTTAAATAGTTGTCAATGGCGTGGGCGATTGCACGACCCGGTTCATCCTGATGTAGCGTTTCCAGCAGGCGTGGTGCAGGCGTAACCATGATGAGTTGTCGAAGCTGAACATTGTCTCTTGCCGTCGCCGCAATGCGCGCCACTTCTGCCAGAGCCTCGCTGGTTCTCGAGGGAAAGCCATTGAGCAGATCTGTGGTCACCTGATCCTGAAAGTTAGATCCTGTATTTGTGATTTTACCGATGATCAAGTCAGTATCCGCTGCATGTTTTTTCAGGAAATTGGTCATCACCAAATTGGAGATCTTGGCCGCCCCTTGAACGTACATGGTACGGATCCAGTACTCTGCATCGGCGTCAGCCAGCGCTTCCATGCCCAGGTACAGGGTTTCATCACTTGCGCTCGCAATATCAATTTGTTGCCAGCGACGGATACGTCGCTGGTAAGCGGGCAAGCCAAACAGTCGCCACTGCCATACCCAGGATTTGTAACTGAAAATTCCTCCTGTAATGAACCAGATAAGTGCCAACCCGCGTCTCAGTGCATTCGCAGAATCGGGTCTGGCAGGGCGAGACCCCGTGTAGGCAACGCCATTGACGGTGATGTGACGAGGTTTTGTGATGATAGACCGTCGTAAACGATGCTCAGACTTGGCGTAAGCTTTTTCCAGTGCAGTATAGAGATAGAGATCTTCAAAAAGCGGGCTTAGCGGCCCGAGAAGATGTTCCACAAAACCACGGCGCAAAAGTCGGGCGCCTGGATAAGGGGGGTCCCAGCGCGCATCAATCGGCGCCGGAGGCAAGGTGGTAATGGGCCGGGATTGCAGTAGCCAGATCTTTCCCTCAGCGATAGCCCATTCGATATCCTGAGGCACACCATCGAAGTGAGACTCCACACTGCGTGCGAGCCGAGCCAGTTCTGCCAGATCAGCTTCAGAAATGGATAATTTACTTCTGTTCGCCGCAGTGACTTTTTGAACTTCCGTTCCCTTGTTGCCGGTCTGGACAATCATGTCTTCTTTAGCGCCGGTGACCTGTTCAATCACGTCGAAATCTTCCCGGCTGAGCGTAATGTGGTCTGGTGTCACGGCGCCACTGACAACAGATTCACCGAGGCCATAACTGGAACTGACCATCATTTCATTTCGGTTGCCGGTGACTGCGTTGACGGTGAAGGCAACGCCGGCGGATTCTGCCGGAACCATAAGCTGCACCACTACCGCTATGGCGACATCCGCTGAATCAATATTCATTTCATGGCGATAACTGATGGCGCGGGCAGTCCAGAGTGAAGCCCAACAGTCCTTGACACGAGTGACCACAGCAGCGGCGCCGGCTACATTCAGAAAGGTATCCTGCTGTCCGGCAAAGGAAAGGTCCGGCAGGTCTTCTGCCGTTGCGGAGGACCGAACCGCCACAGACAAGTTTTTACCCAGGGCCTCGTAACTCTGTGTAATGGCCGCTTCAATATCCACAGATATGCTGCCCCGGGTAAACAATTCTGCGATTCTGGCAGCAGCATCATCAAACGATACCCGATTATTAACAATCGCAGGGCGAGATAATTCGGCCAGCTGATCGGTCAGATTGTTGTCGCTGACAAACTGACGATAGGCATCCGTGGTGACAACATACCCGTCAGGTACTGAAAATCCGGCCGAAAGCAGGCTGGTGAGAGAGCGTCCCTTGCCGCCGAGAACGGCCAGATTATGCTCCTCGTCAGCCTTTCCATCCTTGCCAGCCGCAAGGGGCAATGTGCAGGGCGATCTTAAAGTCGTGTCCAAGCGTTTGAACTAATTATTCTATCTTTGCTACTGGACAAAGGGGCAGGTCTGCGTGATAATGCTCGGTAATTGACGTTTGGGAGCATTGTGATGGGGAAGGCGCGGGACGGGCTTGGCTATTCGTTGTCTCAGGTTTCGGTGCGTCCGGTTCGGGACGCGGCGGAGCGGGCGGAGTGGGACCGGGTGATGGACACTGGTCACTACTTGGGCTTCCGGGGGATGTTCGGCGGCGGCCTTCGGCATGTGGCGGCGGGACCGGACGGACAATGGCTGGCGCTTTTGGGCTGGTGTTCGGGGGCGTTCAAGGCGCAAGCCAGGGATGGGTGGATCGGCTGGGCAGCGGAGCAGCAGTTCCGTAGGCTGCACTTGGTGGCGAACAACTGTCGTTTTCTGGTTCTGCCTGCGGGTCGGGTTCGCAACCTCGCCTCGCGGGTGCTGGCGCTCTCCGTTCGCCGCCTGTCTAGCGACATGGAGACGCTGTTCGGGCATCCGGTGCTGCTGGCCGAGACCTTTGTGGACCCGTCCCGGTTCAAGGGCACTTGCTATTTGGCGGCAAACTGGACGTCGGTTGGTCAGACCAAGGGCTTCGCCCGGTCGGGCGGCGGTTGGGTCGAGCATGGGCAGCCGAAGGCGATGTTGGTGCACCCGCTGGTACGGGGCGCGCGGGAGGCACTCGGCGGGCTTGACGAACCGGCGTCGTGGGGCTGCGGGCGCGGGCAGCCGGAGGTGCCGTCGGCGGGGCGGCTACGTAGCCTGTTCGATTGCCTGCGCGGTGTCCCCGAGTTCCGCTCGGCGCGGGGTGTGCGCCACTCGCTGGCGAGTGTTTTGGCGGTCTCGGCGGCGGCGAAGCTCGCCGGGGCACAGGGGGCGGCCGCCATATCCGAGTTCGCGCAACGGCTGGACCAGCCGCAGTTGGCGGCCGTGCGGGCCTTCCGCAGCCCGACGACAGGGCAACGGACGCCGCCCTCGCGCGCGAGCATCCATCGCATCCTGTCGGCGTTGGACCCCGACGCACTCGATGCGGCGGTGCGGGACTTCACGGCGGCGCGCCAAGCGCCCGACGGGGCCTTGGCCATCGACGGCAAGTCGGCCCCGCTCAACCGCCCGGGCGGCCCCGACCCGGACCGGATGTTCATCGCCGCAGTGGTGCACGGCGCGGGCCTGGTGGCGGGGCAGGTCGCTTCGGACAGCGCTGGCGGGGAGATCCTTGGGGCGCGGCGGCTGATCCGCGAGTTGGACGTGGCGGACCGTGTGTTGACGCTCGACGCCCTACATAGCTGCCCCAAGACCGCCAGCCTCATCGTCGAGAAGGGAGCGGACTACGTCATGCCGGTGAAGGGCAACCACCAGGACCTGCTGGACGATCTCCAGGCGTTCGATTGGGACGCCGCCCCCGCGTTCAGCACCGCGGACAAGGGCCACGGGCGGCTCGAGGTGCGAACCTGCGCCCTGGTCCCGCTCGACGGCGTCGATGAGGGCGTCGCGGCCCTGCCGGGTCGGCACCAAGCGTTCCGCATCGTGCGCGAGCAGACCGTGATCTCGACCGGCAAATGCTCCGTCGAGGCCACCCACGGCCTCACCTCCCTGGGGCCGGAGCGGGCCGGGCCAGCCGAAGTGCTCGCCCTCAACCGTGGCCATTGGGAGATCGAGAACCGCCTGCACTACGTGCGCGACTTCTCCTACGACGAAGACCGCTCCCGCGTGCGTAACGGCAAGCTGCCGCGCAACCTCGCCTGCCTATCCAACGCCGCCATCTCCATCGTCCGCCTGCGCGGTCGCTTCCGACACCAGCCCCAAGCCCACCGACACTACGCCGCCCGGCAGGACGAGGCCCTGCGCGAAGTGCTCAGCACCGCCTGACCCCAAAACGCCAACCCAATCGCCCCACAACGTCGTCGGCGACATGCGCGCTCGCCTGCGACCTCGGTACCCAACCCCAGCCCTCGAATCAGGGTACCGACCAGTTCCCAAACGACTCGCAAAACCACTAAAAAACACAAAAAACACCACTGAAAAAAGTAGGGCGCCAATCTGGCAACACCCCAATGCAACTGACTTCAGAGCGACTCAACTTTAAGATCGCCCTGGGGCAATGTGACAGGTTGTTGCATTTCTAAACTCCTTGGGAATCCGCGGGAATTCACAGAACAGAAACTGCTTTAAAGCTGGTTCCTGTTCTGAGTCAGCCTCGTGTTACGCTTTTCCCTCGGTTTCCAGGCGTTTTCGGAGTACAGGATCTATCGCCGGGTGTAGGCCCGGGCTCCATTTTGACTGGATTCCCAGATCGTTGCCGTCTCTCTCTGCCAGTTGTCGACTCCAGGACGAGGCTCTACCAAACCCAGGGAGAGCAACGAGTCGGCGGTATCCTGAATTGACTATTCAACCGTGTGGGGTTTCAAACCCAACTGGGTTATTACTTTTTGAAGAACCGCCTTCCATCCGTCAATCTTCCCTTCAGTATAGTTACCGGCAATGCCGAAGCCGGGATACATTCGTTGCAGATGTGCCTGTATTTCCTCTTGCGGAATCATGCCGGTCTCGTCGGTGGCGACAAGGTTATATCGCTCTCCATTGTGATTGTCAGGACATTCGGCGATCAGTCGCTGCGCTTCTGCAACATCCCTTACGTCAACAATGTTCCAGAACTTGCGTGGATGCCCGTAACCTTCCATCATGTCGCCAATACGGGTCTGCCAGGTCCAGGGTCGCTGGTGGGTTTTTGACAGCAGAGGTCCGATGACATGGCCAGGACAGACACCGAACGCTTCAATCCCATGTTTTTCTGCCTCTGCATATAAAAATCGCTCAGAGTCTACCTTGGTCATTGCATAGGCTACACCAGCATTTTTTTCGACCGTCTCCATATCCCAGGTGGCACCCTCCTGGCGTTTGTCCTGATTCATGTCTGCCCAGGAATCCTCAGTGAAAGGCCTGTCCGGTGCCGGATGGCCAACGGCTTCAAAAGAGCTGGTGTAAACCAGGCGTTTCACAGTGCCCGCCGTGCTGACGGAATCCATAAGCATCCGGGTTGCAATCAAACCGCCATCATAGACTTTGCGGGGAGTAGAACCTTCAAGATTACCCATCTCCGCCGCAGCATGAAAAATACCAACGCAGCCTTTGAAGACGTCGTCGTAAATACCTGGAACTATCATGTCACAGGAATGCAGGCTAACTGAACCAGGACCAATGCTGTTCATTGCTGACAGGTGAGCGGTATTGGTGATATTGCCCGTGTCTCGGACACAGGCCCGGACCTGATATCCATGTTTGACCAGCGTTAGAACAAGATATGAGCCGATGTAACCGGCCGCACCGGTGACCGCGACAGGGCCGTCGCCGGGTCCTATGTTATTTGCCATCTTCTGATTCTCCTTTCCTTTGAGAACCTGGCCTACCCAAACTGTTAGCGCTTTGCGTTGTTGAACGTATCGATCAACTTGGTGTAGTCGGCGCCGTTTTCCCCCATCAGGAGGTCCTCCCGGCCCAGCAGTTGCGACATGATCGGACCATGTGCTGCCACCAGATCATCTGCATGGGCAGAGTAATCTTCAACCGGTCGCATCATCAACCGTGTATAGGTGATGTGGCAGACAACCCGCTCTCCCTCCAGAGTGCGGGGGTAGTTGGAATGCCAGATGTTGCCATCCCACATGACGACTGACCCCGGTGGACATTCGATCGGTATGGCGCCTGCCTTGGTTGCGATTTCATCGTCGTCAGGATGTCTTCGCAGGTTTGCACTGCCCGGTATCACTAACGTGGAACCTCCTTCACGCGAGTACTCATCACAGGCCCAGCAACCCGTGAGCAGCATGTTATGTGCAGGGAACGGTGCAGGTAGCCAATTACTGTCTGCATGTAGTCCTATGGAGTGCGACCCCTTGGGGCGGACGCCGCCGGCAACCTGGCTGATCAGAAAGCCTCGACCTACCGAGAATTCTGCCATGGCCAACAGTTTGGGACTCATGATGGCATCTGCAAAAATGGGGTCGCGAGCAAGCAACATGTTGCTACCACCAGCCGCTGACAACTCCATGATTTTGGTACGGAAACGATCGTTGAAATCGTCATCCCGGACATTCTCTACGACCGTCCAACCCTCCATTGCCAGTTGTCTGCAGTTTTCTTTCAGGCCCAGTTCCTGAATGACGGGTAACAGTTCTTCGGATATGGCATCCGGAGGCAGCGTATCCCTATAACGTTGTGGTATTTTCGTTTCAGCTTCGCTCATGTTTGTCTCCCAAATTTGTTTCCAGGCCCTCACGGTGGATCTTGTCCGCTGCCAGCCACAGAATGCAGGCACATGCGACAACGACGGCCGCGGCATACTGCCACAGAGCAAATCGATTTTTCTGATTTTCCTCTACCACCGTTTCGGGCTTCTGAACATCCAGGTCGATGATATTCGACCGCTGTTGGCGCAGGCTTTCCATCAGTTCCGGGTTGCGCGTGGCAAATCAGGTTAGCTGATGCCGCACGGTGTTCAGGCGCAAAAACTCCGCCACATGGGTGGGTGAGGTCGCAAGCCAGTCGACGAATGCCTCTCGGGTGTGTTCGTCTACATCGCCATTGAGTTGGTCATACCAATCGGCAGCCGCTTCTGTGACTTCATTTGGGATGTTCATGTCGTTGAGCAAAAGTCTCTTTCGTAATTCATTGACGGCTTGTCCGGGTCATTTAACCCCCCGGGTGTGGCAGGATATCGCGGAGCGCCTCGTATCCTTTGGTTACATATCGCTGCACGGCGCGGCGCGATACGCCCATATGCGCTGCAACCTCATGATAACTCAGACCATCCACTACATGTAGCAAAACCGCTGTACGGGCGGTAAAAGGCAGCGAATCAAGAGCCCGCTGGATTGTGCTGTCCTGTTCGCGCTGGGCCACCTCGCCTTCCGGTTCTTCACTCGCCGCCAACTGTTCCACCGGGGCACTGTGATCCCGGGCATTCACCGCTCGGGCACGCCAGTCTTCGGCCACATTCAGTGCCATACGATACAAATAGGCCTCGGGATTCTGCACCAGAGGTCTGGGGACGCGCAACAAACGCAGAAAAACCTCCTGTGCAAGATCGTCAATATCCGCCGGGTTGTTCAGTCTTCTGGCCAGGGCGAGTCTGACTCGGTGCTCCGATGTCAGGTACCAGTTCAGCGACGCTTCTACGTTAGTTTCCGTCACGATTCCCCCCATTGACGATCCTGCTCCCTGGGTCAGAATTAACTTGTTCTCCGCTCACTGCCATACACACTATTCTATATTTACGTCTTATTTCAATCGTTATGTATGGTGAGGCATTTGCGCTATGGGGTTTTTCAGGAGTTTTCTGCCGCTGTTGCGGAGCAAACAGGCCGGCTTACTTGGATTTTCTTCGTCATGTTTGATGAGAGGCGCCTTTAAAAGCGTGCTCGAGTTGAGCGAAGGGGACTCCCTGCACCCGAGATACGATGTGCCGCCCCTTTAAAGTTAATACGATTGCGAACCTGATTGTTCCGGGCGGCAACAGCTTTATCCGCTTCCCTCATGACTCCCGAGGGAGGAGCCGTCCTCTCAAAATGATCAAAAGTGTCTTCACCGGCCACCAGGTGCACCACCCGCTTTTCGCCTGAAACCAATTTCATCTCAGGGGAAATGTAGCGAATCGCCAAACCAATACGCCGGTCTGCAGAGCGGTTTGCCGGGGAGGCGTGGAACATTCTGCCATGGTGCAGGGACAGTTCTCCCGGCTGCAAAACAATATCGATGGTCTCCTCCTCCCGGACCTCTTTACTGAGTACCTGACCCCGCGAAAGCATATTGATTTCCTCGAAGGTATCGTGGTGTTCGCCAATCGGGTTATGGTGACTGCCGGGAACGAATTGCATGCACCCGCTTTGCGTAGTCGCAGGGGTAAACGCCACCCAAGCAGTGACTTCTGATAGCTCATCCAACCCCCAGTAGGTGAGATCCTGATGCCAGCTCACAAAGTGGGGGGTGTCGGCCTCCTTGATAAAAAAGACCGTTTCAAAAACCAGAAGGTTGGGCCCAAGAATCGCTTGTACCGGTTCCAGGATCGCGGGCAGTCGGGTGATTTTGTCAACGAAAGGTAATACGAAATTGGGAGATTTGTACAATAACATTTTTTCTTGGTCATCGTACTTGCCATTGTTTTCTTCCGCTTCCAGCATCTTACGATAACCGAATGCCTCAGCAGGCGACAGCACTTTGATCGGGAAGTAGTACCCATCACGGGCGAATTTCGTAAGGATGTCCTCTCGCTCATGATTTGCTCTTGACTGTTGCTTATCATTCACCATGCAATGAACCCGGTCTATGGTGTAAGGACGGCTGATGAAATCACCAAGCCGCGTATTCGAAGGATTTGCTATTCGTGGCCAGAGATAATCGCCGGCTTCTCCTCGTTGTCAGGGTGCCAGATACTGCTTCAGTCGATTTTCTTTTTGAATTTCCTCGGCTGAACCGCTTTAAACAATTTCCCCGCGAAGTATGATATCGGCCAAATCAGCCACACGCAATCCCAGTGTGTTAAGAGCACGTTAATTGTCCGCTTTTTAAGCACGTTAATTGTCCGGTTTCACTATGGGGTATTTCAATCGATTTGGAGTACCTGATGAGACCAGCAAAATGGTTACAGTAGACGAGACTAATGCGCTTTGAAGAGGTCTACGAGTGTTGGACAAAGGAATGCCTGCCTCAAAATCAGGCAGCAGAGTGTCCTCGTTAGCGTGGGAAGTCCATAACTCTTAACCTGGTGTCCAGTAAAATGGGGGATCTTCAAAGAGGGATACCACCAAAATAGTTGATCGCTCTCCCAACCTGCCTCGCGATCTCGGCGCCTCGTAACGTCCCACTGTCAATGCGTATTTCCAGCCGTGTCAGATTTCCTCTATCGCGACCGCACGAATCCAGGTGCCCTCCATGCGTTCGACATTGAGCGGTATGCTCAGGTAAAAAACGCGGTCTTTGGTCAGCGACTCGATATTGGACAACGGATAGGCAATGGGGATGTTGTTGCCGGTCATGGCACGGTGCGTCGGGCAGTTTTCCGGTTCGGGCGCCTTCATTTTGGTTTCCCAGCCGATTCCGGGTACGCCGACAGCCAACAGCTTGATTTTCTTCTCTTCTGCCAGCCAGTAAGCCGTATCGCCATCTATCCAGGGTGAGTCCTCGGCATACGGGCTGCCCATCAGCACGATGTCGCCCTCCTGCACATTGCCAAGATGCTCCGGCAGGATGGGCTCGCCCTTCAGATCGTCAAAGAAGCACACGGCTGCTTCGCCATAATAGGTGTCGACCGGCATATCCCAAAGTCCCAGCATGCCATCCGGCAGACCGGACCAGTTGTCGTTATGACCGATACCGAGCTGAATATGAGACCCGTGGTGACCACTTGGCGGGATGGGCCACACGGGATCTCCCGCCTGGTGGCCGACCAGCTGTTCGATCGAACTGTCATCCGGGCAGACCTGGTCTTCCAGATACCAGGGCAGGTTGTAAACATCCGTGCCGCCCTCTTCCACACTCGTGTCTAACCTATAAACACAGGACGCTAACTTGGCGCTCAGTTCAACTACTCTATAACCTTCAAGATTGATCATATCTGCTCCTACACTTCTTCGAACGCAAGCGCCCGGGTGAAACTTGCTTCCATTTTGGTCATACGCAGCGGCAGACTGACATAGAAGACGCGATTCTTTGTCAACGTGTCGATATTGACTAACGGTTGTACAATGGGGACATTGGCGCCTAGCAACACTCTTTTAACCGGTGAGTTATTCGGCGCGGCGACCTTCTGACTGTATTGCCACAATATTCCTGGCCCGATGCCAACCATCTTGATTTGCCTGTCAGACACCAGCCATGAGCAAGTCTCGGGGGAAAGCCACGGTTGCTCCAGGTCCTCAAATGGACTGGTCAGCAGGACGACATCACCCTCTTCGACATTAGACAGATGTTCCGGCTTGATCTCCTGACCGCGAGGATCTCCTGCACGCACCCGACCTACAGGATAGTCACCGCGTTCTTGAGCCGGCTCCGGCTTCAGGTCCTGCAGATTGCATACTGCAGCAGGCCCCATAAAAGTTTCTACCGGCATTTCCCACAGGCCCTTCATGTCGCCCGGCGCCTCAGACCAGTGACTGATATGTCCGCCACCCCCCTGAACATGTACGCCGTGATGTGTGGTCTGTCGTTCCTGGGGCCAAACCTCGTCGCCCCCCGGCGGCGCCCCATACAACTTGAACAGTGAATTATCACCCGGGAATCGACCCTCCCGCATCACCCATGGCTTGCCGTTCGGGTCGGTGTTGCCTTCCTCCAGCGTGCCGTCAACCAGGTATGCCCTGGCCTTGAGGCGCGGACTCAGGTCTACTGGTTTCAAACCTTCGAAGCTGAACATGATCTCTCCTTCTGATTTTTTGTTGCCGATTGCAGTGCCAGCCAATCAATGCATTTTTACTATAAAAATGCAATATACCTTTAATTTAAATTTCTTGCCGCAACCCGCTGCGTTGAACGCGTCATCGCTTGTCATTAGACTTGTAAACCTCCTGCCTCTCGTTGATAGGAGCCTTCAGTGGGCCAAAAACTCGCCCTGCAACTGTCGCGGAGCAAACAGGCCGGCTTACTTGGATTTTCTTCGTCATGTTGATGAGAGCCTTCAGCGTGCCAATAACTCGCCCTGCAGCTGTCGCGGAGCAATCAGGGCCGGCTATTTGGACTTTCTTCGTCATGTTTGAAGAGAGAAGAGTCATTTTGTATAAGGGACATCACTATGGAAACCACCGCATCAAATCGCGCCTGGAAAGCGCTATCACTTATTGTCGCATTAACCGCTTTGCCGCTCAGTGTGTCCGCTGAGGAATCATATTCCCCTCACGTCGACCAGTCCTACCCGACCAATGTCTATTGGGGCGATACGCATGTGCACACCGCCCTGTCGTCAGACGCCTATATCTTTGGCGTGAGGCTCACACCGGACGACGCCTATCGTTTTGCCAAGGGAGAGACGGTCCGAGCTACCAGCGGCCAGGAAGTTCGTCTGCATCGACCGTTGGATTTCCTCATGGTTTCGGATCACGCAGAGAACATGGGCGTTATCGCGCGGATTGATGCCGGAGATAAGTCTCTGTTAGCGACGGAAGCCGGCAAGCGTATGGCCAAGGCAATTGACTATCCCATTTCTCTGGTGGAAGCCCTTGATGCAGACACCGACGAGCTGCTGAACGCCTACAATGCTGCAACCTTGATCACTATCAAAGCTGACCAGGGTCCAGTCCAGGGTCTGGGCCAGGCCGACTATGGGATCGTTATGCCCTTTCGGCGCTCGGTCTGGGCAGAGGTCATCGCAAACGCGGAACGACACAATGACCCCGGCAGCTTTACCACCTTCACAGGTTATGAGTGGACAGGAAATGGCCACCGGAATGTCATTTTTGCGGATGGGCCAGAACTCACCAGCCAGGTCGTGGCGTTGTCCGCCCTGGACAGCATGAATCCGGAAGATCTGTGGGCATACCTCAAGGCCTACGAGGAAAGCACAGGTGGGCAAGCGTTTGCGATCCCTCACAACGGTAATCTCAGCGGCAACCGGATGTTCGCACTTAACACCCACGAGGGTAAGCCCCTTGACCAGATTTACGCCAGGACCCGTTCACTTTATGAGCCGCTCTACGAGGTGACACAAATCAAAGGGGACGGCGAATCACATCCACTACTCTCGCCGAACGATGAGTTCGCCAATTTCGAGGTTTTCAAGTGGGGTATCACGAAAAGCCAACCTGACGTAAAGAAACACGGTTCCACAGATACGAAAGTGCAAACCAAAGTCAATCTGCAGCAGAAGCCCACCAATTCCTATGCCCGTTCCGCGCTGAAGCTTGGGTTGGGAGCCGAAGCGGAACTGGGAGCCAATCCCTTCAAGTTCGGCTTGATCGGGAGCACGGATTCCCACACTGCCCTTGCAACCGCTGATCAGAACAATTTCTGGGGCAAGATGCCGGGCAATGAACCCGGCCGGAACCGCGTGATCACCGGATGGAATTACAATGCCGGTGGTTACGCCGCGGTATGGGCGCAAGAAAACACTCGGGAAGCGATTTTTACAGCCATGCGGCGTAAAGAGGTCTATGCGTCTACCGGTCCGCGCATCACCGTCAGATTCTTCGGCGGGTGGGACTACGTTGCTGCTGATGCCGTGCGGCCGGACCTGGCTAGAGTTGGTTACGCCAGGGGCGTGCCCATGGGTGGAGATCTCACGCAGGCGCCAAAGGGGAAAGCACCAGGTTTTCTTATCCGCGCCGTAAAAGATCCCGATGGCGCCAATCTCGACCGTGTGCAAGTAATAAAGGGTTGGCGTGACGAAGATGGCGAGCTGTATGAGAAGATCTACAACGTTGCCTTGTCCGATGGTCGCACAGAGAACGGCAACGGCGAGGCCCCTGCGGTGGGCAGTACGGTCGACATTCCGAATGCTTCATACACCAACAGCATTGGCGACCCGGAGCTGACCGTGGTGTGGAACGACCCCGATTTCGACCGCGACGAACTCGCCTTCTATTATCTACGCGTACTGGAGATCCCGACCCCTCGCTGGACAGCCTACGATGCGAAATCCTATGGTTTGAAAGATCTACCCGATGAGGTACCCATGGTCACTCAAGAGCGAGCCTATACTTCACCCATCTGGTATACGCCAATGTGAAACTGGTCAAAATCTATGGGGTCGGAGTAAAGTGCCGGAGTAAAGTGCCGGGGGTCGGAGTAAAGTGCCGGAGTAAAAATCTATGGGGTCGGAGTAAAGTACCGGAGTAAACGCCCAAGAGTCAGCGACATAAATCTATGGGGTCGAAATCTATGGGGTCGGAGTAAAGTGCCGGAGTAAAGTGCCGGAGTAAAGTGCCGGAGTAAACACCCAAGAGTCAGCGACATAATCTCACAGATCAGTGCGCCCATGTAGTATTCCTCATTGCGCAAGCAAGACCTATTCTCATACTCCATTGCAAAAGATGGGAACAACCATGCCGAGAACTCGCAGATACTGTCCTGCGGGCATTCCAGTTCACGTCATCCAGCGTGGACACAATCGTCAGATATGCTTTACCTGCGATGCTGACATCGCTACCTATGCGCATTTTCTTGAAGAAGGTGCCGATAAATTTGATGTCGCGGTTCACGGCTGGGTGTTTATGACAAACCATGTTCACCTGCTACTTACGCCTTCACACGATACCGCCACTTCAAAACTGATGCAGTACCTTGGTCGTCTTTATGTCCGCAGATTCAACTATACCTATGCACGAAGTGGTGCTCTCTTCGAAGATAGGTTCAAATCCAGCTTGCTGCAAAGTGAGCTATATCTGATCAGCTGTCTGAGATATGTCGAACTCAATCCAGTTAGGGCTGGCATGGTCAAAGACCCAGGTGAATACCGATGGTCAAGCTACGGCGCGCACAGCTTTGGCGACCTACCCAAACTGTGGACTCCGCACTACGTCTACTTGTCGCTTGGAGAAACGCCGAAAGAAAGACAGCAAAAGTATCGCGAACTCATATCAGAAACCTTGGGCGCCGATGTCATCACACAGATTCGCCATTGTGTAAATAAGGGACTTATATTGGGGACTGAAAAATTCCGCAATCAGTTTCTGCTTCTTGCTGGAGATCGCTCCTCCTGAGCTTACTCCGGCACTTTACTCCGGCACTTTACTCCGACCCCATAGATTGAGGTGTATACCAGATAGGAGAGCTGTAGGCCCGTTCCTGGATGACCGCCGGTTCGGATATTTCCTTAAGGTTATAAAAACTTGCATCATACGTCTGCCAACGTGGAGTTGGAATCTGCAGGACTCTTACATAGTAGAACGCGGCTTCCTTGCTGTTGAAATCCGGGTCGGTCCAGGTGGTAGAGAGTGAGTGACTACCAATGGAATTGAGATAGCTTGCCGTCTTAACGTCGACCGACGAACCAACAGCGGGAAGTTTATCGTCCTTGCCAATGCTGCGATCACCTGACCAGGCGACATCATGGATCTTCTCGTGCAGTCTGCCCTTTATATCACGCCATCCTTTGATAATCTGAATGCGATCCAGATTTGCTCCGTCCGGGTCTTTGACGGCGTGTAGCAGAAAGGTGGGCGCCACCCTTCTTTCTCCTGGTTGCACCAGATCACCCCCCATGGGAACGCCATTGCGATAACCAATTTCAGCAAGGTACGGGTCATGCGCATCATCGCTTTCGAAGTTCCAGCCGCCAAAAAACCGCAGGGTGATCCGTGGCCCGGTGGTCGCGTAGACCTCGCGTCGCTTCATTGCGGAAAAGATCGCCTCCCGTGTGTTCTCCCTGGCCCAGACAGCCGCGTATCCGGAGGCTGAAAACCTCAGGCGCGTGCTGTATCGATAGGCGCCGGTATCTGCCAGGTTATCTTCATCGGCAGTGGCAAGCCCCTGGTGTGTATCAGTGGAACCAATCATGCCAAGCTTGTAGGGATTCACCCTGAGTTTGGCGGCAAGGTCGAGTCCCGTCTTCAGCGCACCACGAGCATATGACTGCCTGGCCATCTCCTCTGTTTTGGGAAGTCTTAACCTTTCGAAATCAGCGAATTCATCGTTGGGAGAGATGAGCGGATGGGTTTCGCTGTCACCCTTGAACTGGGTCACTTCCATGATTGGCTCTATAGATGACTTAGTGCTGGCATAGTCCCTTGTAAGTGGCTTGCCGTCGTATGTGACGGTTTTGAACTGCTGGCCGTTGCTGATATTAGTGTTGTGAGGAATGGCGATAACATCACTACCTGATTCCTTCCGATAGCGCTCAAGATGTGACCACAAGTCCTCCGGGTTTTTACTGTCATTCGATGAAAAAGGCAGCCATGCCCTGGTATACTCGGGTCCTCCGACATACACCACGTTTCGGTGCAGCATGGCGGGAGTGGCACTGCTGTATTCGTATCCGGCGAAGGTGGTGAATTTGCCGGGATCGTTGTGTTTCTCCGCAATGGCGACAACGCCTTCCCATACTTCGCGTCTAAAGTCAGTGTCAATACCGTAGTCGCCACCCTTTGCCGCTTTAGCGTTAGCCAGGGCCATGTTCTTTGTCTGGTATTCATCAAGACTCCTGGCCTTTAACACATCGTGCAGTGTTGGGAGTTCAGGAAATAGTTTGAAATAACGTCGACCGTCTTCCGTTTTTAACAATCGGGGATCACCAGCAGCGAGCCTGGGCATAACGCCCATGTTCTCGGCGTGATCGGATACCATGAGAAAGTCCAGGGGACGCTGCAATCGCACCTTGTCGCCGCCGCTCGCGAGAATGGTTTCTCCTTTGGCGAATCGATAGGCCTCATCGGGAGTTACCCGGCTGCCCAAAGGATAAGCGTCCGGCGAGAGGTACGTATGGACATGAGTATCACCCCAGTAGAGGTTGTTTGGATAGTCCTGTCGTAGTGGCGGAGAGTAGGGTTCAGCAGCATTCACCACAGCTGTCAGTGAAGTGATGAGAACCAGGATGAGACGCATGATTAGCCTCTGTTTTTCGCTGGTGGCAACATATGCCTTCATAGGGTACTTCTCTTAATTGGTTTCGGGATATGGATATTCACAACTCACTTTCCACGCTCACCCTTAATGCCGATCTCGAACCCGTTACCGTTGCCGACCCCTTCGAGCATGTCACCGACGACCCTGCCATCAAATTGGATGTCGATACCAAAACCACCTTTGTCCAAAATAAAGGCAAAGGCGACTTTATCACCTTCTGCCTTGACGTTGTTCAGTTTGCAGCTAAAGCCCATCCCATCATCGTAAGTCCCAGTGAGATCAGGTTCTACATGTATAACCCATCTGGCGTAGGATTGGTCGATGATCCAGTTGCCGACAAAAGGGCTGTCACTGGGCTCTCCAGGTACTGACTCTTCCTCGGGCTCATGGTCCGGCATTGTCATGACATCTTTGGCGATCGTCCTGGTGCGTTCGGCGAGTTCAGAAATCTTATTGTCCTGATTGCCACGGACCGATGAAATCAGACGGTCATTTAATACACCAATCCACTTGTCGGGTAGTGCAGCGGCACCGAATTTCAGACCCAGGATGGAACCCACGGTTGCCCCATTACAATCGGTATCCCAGCCGCCCCGCACAGACACCACTATGCCATTCTCATAGTCGTTGTTGCCAAAGTAGAGCCCAAGCACGACCAGTGCGGCGTTGTTAATCGTGTGTACACCGCTGTAGTGGCCATAGCGTTCATTGATCTTGTCCCAGACTTTGTCCCAGTCATCGAGTTCCTGACACCATGCAAGCGTGTCGTGTATGGCTTCCGCGAGACGACACTTTGCAGGTATTTCGCTGAGCCCTGCATTGATGATCTCAATGATGTCATCAGTGACATAGGCGGCTGCCAGCATGGCTGCCACAAACATCTCACCGTAGATGCCATTCTTGACGTGGGAAATACTGGCATCCCGAAAGGCAAGCTCCGCAGCTTTTTCCGGCCAGGCGGGGGCTGCATAGCCGAAAATATCCGCGCGAATTTGTGCGCCAATCCATTCACGTTGCGGATTGCGATAGGATGCCGATTCGGGTGGCCAGTAGCCGATCGCGAAATTTCGATAGGCGGCCCGCTCAGCCGTGTAAAGCAGATTGATTGGCATATGATCCATCCAGACATGGGCCATGATTCGGGATGAGAACTGCGCGCCGCGTCTTTCCAGCGCAATAAGACCCAGGATCGGATAATCCATATCATCATCCCGCGCCATAAAATCAATGTTGTCCCGCGTGCTGGTTTTCAGGGCGGGACTGATTTGCTTTTTGTCATAGGGGATATAGTTGTCGAGCGGCAAGGAATTGTGCGATTCAAGATACTGATCAATACGATCCCTTGACCAGCCTTCCACGGGCTTGCCCAGTGAACATCCGGCTGCGCGCCCGAGCCAGCCACCGTATATACGATCGTAAAGGTCTTCGTCGCTTATCGAGAGTTCCATGCGACGGGGTCCGTCGGGTCTAAGCGCCTTTATTTCCTCGAGCGTCGATGGCTCATCGTAGGTAAAGGAATCAGCGGGTTCCAGCGCATCCAATTCATCGTATAACGTGACCAGTTGGTCCTCAGTATTGTTTTTAATCGCCGTATCAATGCGTGCGTCAAGGTCGCCAATATCGCAGCCTTCCTCCTGGCGCTGCGTGACTTCCTGGCGAATATACAATCGTTCGATGTTTTTCATTATCTGGTAACCAACAATTTGAATAGGAAAGTGGAGCATACCGCAATCTATGGGGTCGGAGTAAAGTGCCGGAGTAAAGTGCCGGAGTAAACGCCCAAGAGTCAGCGACATAATCTCACAGATCAGTGCGCCCATGTAGTATTCCTCATAGTGCAAGCAAGACCTATTCTCATACTCCATTGTAACCAAGATGCAGGAACACGTCACCATGGACACAATCGAGAACTTTACCTGCATGATACCTGTCCTGCGGGCATTCCAGTTCACGTCATCCAGCGTGGACACAATCGTCAGATATGCTTTACCTGCGATGCTGACATCGCTACCTATGCGCATTTTCTTGAAGAAGGTGCCGATAAATTTGATGTCGCGGTTCACGGCTGGGTGTTTATGACAAACCATGTTCACCTGCTACTTACGCCTTCACACGATACCGCCACTTCAAAACTGATGCAGTACCTTGGTCGTCTTTATGTCCGCAGATTCAACTATAACTATGCACGAAGTGGTGCTCTCTTCGAAGATAGGTTCAAATCCAGCTTGGTGCAAAGTGAGCTATATCTGATCACCTGCCTGAGATATGTCGAACTCAATCCAGTTAGGGCTGGTATGGTCAAAGACCCAGGTGAATACCGATGGTCAAGCTACGGCGCGCACAGCCTTGGCGACCTACCCAAACTGTGGACTCCGCACTACGTCTACTTGTCGCTTGGAGAAACGCCGAAAGAAAGACAGCAAAAGTATCGCGAACTCATATCAGAATCCTTGGGCGCCGATGTCATCACACAGATTCGCCATTGTGTAAATAAGGGACTTATATTGGGGACTGAAAAATTCCGCAATCAGTTTCTGCTTCATACTGGAGATCGCTCCTCCTGAGCTTACTCCGGCACTTTACTCGGCACTTTACTCCGGCACTTTACTCCGGCACTTTACTCCGACCCCATAGATTTCGACCCCATTGATTTTTTGTTAGTATGTCCGCCTCATGCCCGAGTTTATAAAATTACCGGTTCTACACATCCTGTTGGGGCTGATAGTCTTCATCCCAGGGTCAATTCCCGCCAGTGAGCCCAGTCACGGCTTCGCATATTTTGGGGAACCCAAATACCCAAAAGACATGGCGTATTTCGACTATGTAAACCCTGATGCGCCGAAAGGAGGGACAGCCAGAGTAGCCGGCATTGGCACATTCAATAATCTAAATCCTTTTGTCGACAAGGGAATACTGGCCCAATATATCAACCCGCAAATATTCTCGATCACCCATGAGCGGCTGATGATGCAATCAGACGACGAGCTGGCGACCTATTATGGCCGTCTGGCTGAGACCATCGAAGTCGCTGACGATTACAGCTGGGTCGCCTACACCCTGCGCAAGGACGCGTACTGGCATGACGGTGTGCCAGTAACAATGGACGATATTCTCTGGACCTTCGACGCATACAAAAATAAAGCGTCCATCAGCTGGAGAAGCGCCTTTCGGGACATTGAGCGGCTGGAGCAGACCGGAACTTGGTCCTTTAAGTTCCACTTTACCGAGTCTGCGGAAAAAACCGGCCAGTTGATAATTCAAACTGCATCATTCACACCGCTACCCAAACACTATTATGAGCACCACAAGATTGACGTAACAACGATGGAGCCACCGCTCAGCAATGGGCCCTACCGGATCGTGGAAGTCGACCCTGGACACAAGGTGGTATTTGAAAGGGTAAAAGACTATTGGGCCAAAGACCTTGGTAACACCAGGGGCATGTACAACTTTGACCGTATTGACCTGACTTATTTTTTCGACCAGAACATCATGTTGCAAGCGTTCAGGGCCGGGGTATTTGACTATCACCGAGAACAGGATGAAAAGAATTTTCACACTGAGTATGACTTTGTTGGCAGCCGCAAGGGTCTGTTTAAAGCCGAGACCTATACCATGGGTGGTGCGTACGGAATGCACTATAGTGTCGCGCTGAATACGCGAAAAGCGTTATTCAAAGACATCCGGGTGCGGGAAGCCCTGACCCTGGCGTACAATTTCGAGTGGGCCAATCGTGTGTTCTGGCACAATGGAATGGAGCGTAATAACTCGTTTTTCATACGCTCCGGTTTACGGGCCAGGGGATTACCGTCGAACGGGGAACTGGCATTGCTGGAACCATTTCGAGATCAGTTGCCGGAACGGGTTTTTACGGAACCCGTGCCGCTTCCAGAAAACGAGCCTTTCGGGCGCAATCGCGACACGCTGTTACAGGCCGACGCGCTATTGCGTGAAGCCGGTTGGGTGGTCAAAGACTTTGTGCGTGTCAATGAGAAGACCGGTGAACCACTCACCTTCGATTTCGTCATCTCGCGTACCGATTTTGAACTTATGCTGACGCCCTATGTGGATAATCTTAAACGTCTTGGTATCCACACCGTGCTGCATAAGGTAGAAAACAACCTGATGGTCAACCGGCTAAGAAGCTATGACTTTGACGCCACCATTCGTAAGTTTTATACGTTTAACGTACCCTCACCCTCCCGCATGCGCAGTCAGTTCTCCTCACAGTATGCGGATCCCCCCAATATGACGAACTACGTGGGAATCAAAAATCCGGCGGTAGACTTTTTGGTCGAGAAGATCGCCAGGGCTACCACGGAAGAAGAAATGAATACCGCGGGTCAGGCTCTGGACCGTGTATTACTGTGGAATTTCTACGTCATACCCGATGGACATCCCGTTGGCCGGCATGCCTGTTACTGGGACCGGTTCGGACATCCACCCATCGGGGCAGAACATATGCGATGGTCTGGCTTTCCCAACCTCTGGTGGATCGACGAGCAAAAGAATGCCAGAGTAAATGCGGGTATCGCCGAGATGTAAGACCAGGCATATTCGACTTGCTTCTTTTTGGCGGCAGTAAAGGAAAAAATGGACCTGACCCCTTTTTACTTCCATACTGGAGATCGCTCCTCCTGAGCTTACTCCGGCACTTTACTCCGACCCCATAGATTCACTCCGGCACTTTACTCCGACCCCATAGATTCTGGCAGCAGTAAAGGAAAAATGGACCTGACCCCTTTTTACTTCCTCCTGAGCTTACTCCGGCACTTTACTCCGGCACTTTACTCCGACCCCATAGATTTCACGCTCCTGCCTTCTGCCTTGTACTGCTCCAGCAGCGAGGTCAATCTCTCCACCACCCTGGGATGAGCCGCCCAGACATTGGTGGTTTCGCCGATGTCCCGCTCCAGATCGTATAACTGAACCTGTGGCAGATTCATCGTTGCTGCCTCTTTCCGGGTTGGTGAACTGCGTCCCCCGGAACCGGCGCATAACTCCAGCTTCCATTTCCCCTGACGAATGGACAGTGAACCATCGTCCGCTTGATGCACGGTCGCTTCCCGAACAGGACCGGATAGCGCCGCACCCAGGATCGCCGGCAGGATGTCATAGCTGTCTTCACCAGCATCAGCGGGCAGTTCGGTACCGGTGAGTGCGGCACACGTAGCCAGCAGGTCGGACAGGCAGATAACCTCATCGCAGGTGGTGCCCGGATCAACCCGGGCAGGCCAGCGCAATACAAAGGGAATACGGTGTCCACCTTCCCAAATGTCATGTTTGTAGCCTCGGAATATGTAACTTGGATAATGGCCTTTTTCGATCATTGCTGGTACGCCGATGTATGGGGCACAACCGTTGTCAGAGGTGAATACCACGATGGTATTGTCACTGATTCCCCGATGCTCCAGTACAGCCATGACCTGCCCAACGGCGTCATCGACCTGAACACAGAAGTCGCCGTAGGGTCCGATGCTTGTCTTTCCCTGGAATTCGGGCGTTGGCAAAATGGGCAGGTGAGGCGCCGAGGTCGACATCATTACAAAAAACGGTTCTGACTGCTGTTCAATGTAGGCAATCGTTTCGCTGACGATTCTCGGCATGACATCAATGGCTTCGAAGTCAGGCTCAGCGGGGCCTTTGTCATACCCGCTCGTGGAAAAACTCTTCTCCGTGGTGCACTCACCCACAAACCTGTCGTTGTGTATGTAGATATATGGATGATGATCCAGTGACGCAGATATCCCAAAGAACTCTTCGAACCCCAATGCATTCGGACTGTTTTCGATTCTGGCCCGCCAGTCGATATCGGGCTTGTAGGCAAGAGATCTGACACGTCCACTGTTGTCATCCGCAATGGCGCCATCGGTGGTGCGCATATCCATGCCCAGGTGCCACTTGCCGAAAAACGCAGTGTGATAGCCCTGTGCTTTAAGCAGGGCAGGAACCGTCAACCGTTCCGGATCAATGAGGTGTCTGCTGTATCCCAGTAAAACGCCGCGTTGTAATCGTGAACGAAAGCTGTATTGGCCGGTAAGTATGCTGTATCGACTGGGGGAACAGATCGACGAGCCGGCATGTGCATCGGTAAATATCCTGCCCTCATGAGCAAGGCGATCGATGTTCGGTGTCGGGATCTTCGAGTTCTTGTTCAGGCAGGAGATGTCGCCATATCCCATGTCATCGGTGAGAATATAGACAATGTTGGGTCGTTCGGTCATGGGAACAGTGTACTACCATGTGGTAAAAAAAGGGGTCAGGTCCAAAAAAAGGGGTCACAAAAAAGGGGTCAGGGAAAAATGGACCTGACCCCTTTTTACTCTTTACTCCGGCACTTTACTCCGGCACTTTACTCCGGCACTTTACTCCGGCACTTTACTCCGGCACTTTACTCCGACCCCATAGACTCCGACCCCATAGATTCATGGTATAATGACAATAAATCCCCGTAACTCGCAGCCTGAAATTGAAGAACTTGAACACCGCGCCGTACTGGGACATTTTGCCCAAAACGCAGCGAACGCTGTGGGCGCGGCTTGTGAGCCTGCCGGAGCATTTCGTGTTGTACGGGGGCACGGCCCTGGCGCTACAGCTGGGACATCGCGCCAGCATCGACTTTGATTTTTTCAGCGCACAGCCAATCAATCCCCGGCAGTTGTATGAAACGCTGGATTTTCTGGCGAAAGGCCGGATTACTCAGGAAGAGCGCAACACGCTGACGGTGCAGGCCGAAACGGAAGACGGGCCAGTATCCGTGAGCTTCTTCGGTGGGCTGGGGCTGCGTTGCGTTGATCTTCCCACCAAAATCCCGCCGGGGGTGAGCCTGGCTGGGGTCCGTGACATATTCGGCTGCAAATGCGCGACCATTCAGCAGCGGGATAGTCTTAAGGATCTTCAGGACATTTGCGCGTTGCTGCGTCACGGGCTTTCGTTGGCCGAAGGACTGAGTTGCGCACGGGCCATTTACGGGAAATCGTTCAACCCGCGCATAACGCTAATGGCTTTGAGTTATCCGCCCGCGTTGGAAGGGCTGCCGGCGGAAGACAGCCAACTTCTTGCCCAAACGGTGGAAGCGATCCGGAAGGTGCCCGCTGTAGCGGTTGCGCCGCTCGGACGCATTGGCGAAATTGCGTCCGGCAACCCTGTTTTGGATCCGAAGTAGGAGCGCCAATGCCCGCCCGTTCTTCCCGTCTGCTTCGTCTCGCGCGCCACATCAACTGGCACGAACCACCCGAAACGGTGGCGGCGGACACACGCAAGCTCTTGAACGAGACCATGGCGCGCGGGTCCGACGTGGATATTGAAGAGGCCTGGGCGCTGTTTTCAAGGGAACAATTCATTGATGCCTACCGCCATGCAGCACCGGGATTATTCTCACGCCGTCATTGGGCATACTGGGGTTTGATGCTGCTTGGAAATCCGCAAGCGCTGCCGTATCCGGTGCGGTATCCAGAGGTCGAATGGGAGTGGCCTGCATCCTTTCAGGACAGGCATCCGCCCAAACCCGTGACAGCCGATGACATCAACTGGATCGCGCCAGTTTGAGAATAGTCCCGTGGGGGCGGCTGTTCGGGCGTCAGACCTGCGCTTTGCCCTGCTGGGCTCCAGCGCGCGAAAACTCAAGACTGCGGGTACGAACCTGCTGGCCGGGCGGGCGAGGAATGGGAGCGGGGGCGGAAACGGGGAGCGCCGGAGACTCCGATGTAAGTCTCCGGTGCTGCGCGATGCCGGCCGTCGCCGTCGATCTGACGGACCTTGAGCGATCCGCCCAGCATTTGCTGCAGGCGCTGTTCTTGCATAGCCCATTCAACGATCAGCCGGTCACAGGGCCATGCAAAGCGTGGGTCCAGATCACTGGTCCTGGATATTAGAGCCGAACTGCATGCCGTGAGCACCAGGGCAACGACCGCCATGAGCACTAAGATTCCGGCGGCACCGAAGTATGACTGGCGCCGAGTTTTCCAATTCCTTGGCCGTACAGACGTTCACGGCGGTGATTGCTCCAAGGTACAAGTTGAATTTAACACAATTTATTCTACACTCAATTTACCAGAAGCGGTGAAGCGGTTAAAAGTGGACCTGACCCCTTTTTTAAGTACTTGACCGATCTTAAAAAAATGTGGTTTATTTACCCATTCTCGTCCTTCAGGAACCCATTACCATGCTGCAGATGCAATCGACCGTCCGTGCGGACGGTCACCTGGAACTCGCCGTTGTGGACGTCCCGCAGCTTGAACCGGGCGCGGACGAAGTCGTCATCCGTGTCGAAGCGGCGCCCATTAATCCCTCAGACCTGGGTCTCCTGCTCGGTGGTGCGGACCCGACAGGGGCGCAAGCGCTTGCGGAGGGGTCAGCCGTGAGGCTCAAGCTGCCCCCGGAAGCATCGGCTCTGATGGCGGCACGCATGAACCGCCCCATGCCCTGCGGCAATGAGGGCGCTGGCGTTGTCGTCGCTGCTGGAGAGAGCGAGGCTGCCCAGGCGCTTCTCGGCAAAACCGTGGCAACCTGGCGTGGAGCAATGTATTCACAGTTCAAGCTCAGCCATCCGGACCAGTGCCTTGTGCTGCAAGAAGGCACGACGCCTGCAGAGGCAGCATCGTGCTTTGTGAATCCACTGACCGTACTCGGTATGGTGGGAACCATGCGTCTCGAAGGTCACACAGCTCTCGTGCATACTGCTGCCGCGTCGAACCTCGGCCAGATGCTCCAGAAGGTCTGCACAGCCGAAGGCATCGACCTGGTCAACATCGTTCGCCGACCGCAGCACGTCGAGTTGTTGCGCGGCATCGGTGCGAAGCATGTAGTGGACTCGAGCCTTGACTCCTTCGGGGCCGACCTGGTCGAAACCCTGACCGAGACTGGCGCCACGCTCGCGTTCGATGCCACTGGCGGTGGTGACCTCCCTGGTCGAATACTCGCTGCGATGGAGACGGCACAGACCCGGCTTGGCAGCGCTACAACTCCCTACGGTTCGGCCGTGCACAAGCAGCTCTACATCTACGGAGGGCTCCAGCGCGGCCCAACGGTGTTCGACCGCGCCTTCGGCATGGCGTGGGGCATGGGCGGCTGGCTGCTGCCGATCTACCTGGACCGGGTGGGGCCGGAAGAATCCGGGCGCATGCGGCAGCGTGTCGCGGACGAGATCAAGACTACTTTTGCCAGCAGCTACGGCAAGAAGGTGTCCCTCGCTGAGGCGGTCACACCGGAATCGATCTCCCGGTATGGGCGGATATCGACTGGAGAGAAGTACCTGATCGAGCCGCAACGCTAGCGGCGTCTGGCGCCCGACCCGGCAAGCATGGAACGATACAGCCAGTCCGTGGTGCTCGGGAAGTTGGGCACATCGGCGTCTAAGTCCCGGTCCATGGATTCGAGCGTGCGCCACAGGTCGGTTACACAATCGCCGTATCGCTCACGCCAATCCTGCTCCACCCTGGCGACGAGATGCGGATACGCGCCACGCGCCTGTTTACCCTTGGGTGTGAGGTACACCTGCCGGGACTGGGTTCGACCCACTCGGGGTTCCACGACAACTACAAAATGACGCTCCAGCACTGAGCGGCCGTTGCCAACCACCCCGCCCAACTCGGCAGCTACCTTGAGATCCACCCCGTCGTCGCCCACGAACTGCAGGAAATTCGCTACGAAGTCGAGTCCCGTGCCATGCCCTCGCATATCGCGTTCGTAGTCGATTCGGAATGCCGCCAGGGCACGCGAGAGCAATCCAATTAACGGCAGACAAGCTGCATCGGCGGTCTGGTCGCGAAGGACCACGGGCCATTCCGTGCCGTGGGCGGGAATACGCGGTGGGCCGGGTTGCTCCGGGATATGACTGCCGCCGGTCAAGCTGCTGTCGGCGAGACCGTACCCGGTCAGGTACCACGGCAGTTCTATTTCCAGTTGATTGGCGAGAGCCGCCAACGCCTCGCAGAGCCTGGTGGTTCGATCCTCGCCGAACTGCGTTCTAAAGCCGTCTTCGGCTGTATTTACGAGTTGCTCGCCCGCGGTTCGTGCCCGCTGCCCGTCGGGCGTCAGTTTGAGCAGTGTCTGCCCGCGTGCCGGTTTCTCGACGTTGAGCCAACGCAGCCTTTCGAGATCCCTTACCAGGGCACGTGCCGCGCGCTTCGAGATGACGGCGCGGTGAATGAGTTCGCGCTGATCAAGCATACCATCGTCGAACGGACGCAATACGTTGCTCCAAACACCAAGCGAAGGTCCCGGTCCGTCGGTCGCCATCGCCTCAGTATAGATGCGGCAAAGAGTCTGGAAGGCGTGGCTCAGGAGGATGAACAGAGGTTCAACTGATCTTGACTTCAGGATTTCAACGACTCCGTTTTTTGCTCGAGCTTTTCCAATGCTGCAGCGACGGCGCCGGGGGACCCGGTTCCTCTTGCCAGCAGGTTGTAGAAGACCGGTACCACAAAGAGGGTGAGGATAGTCGCCAGTGATACACCGGAGAAAATTACGATACCCAGGGTGATACGGGATTCCGAACCGGCTCCGGTAGCGAGTATCAGGGGAATGGAGCCCATGATGGTGGACAGCGCGGTCATCAACACAGGCCGCAGTCTGATTTTCGCAGCTTGCAGGAGCGCCTCACTGAACTCTATTCCCGCATCACGCAGTTGGTTGGTGAATTCGACGATCAGGATTCCGTTCTTGGTAGAAATACCCACCAGAATGATCAATCCGATATTACTGTAGATGTTCAGGGTATCCCCCGTAAGGTATAGCCCAAGCAGTGCCCCAAATGTTGCCAGGGGAACTGTCGTCATGATCACAAGTGGATGGATGAAACTCTCGAACTGCGCCGCCAGAACAAGAAATACCACCAGCAGTGCGAGCACGAATGCGAATATCAGGCCGCTTTCGGAATCACGGAGATCACGAGACTCACCCTTGTAATCAATCTGGGCGGTGGGTGGCAAATCCGACTGTACAATGTCCTCAAGAAAAGCCAGTGCTTCACCGAGGGAGTAGCCGGGTTTAAGGTTGGCCGAAATCGTAATAGCGCGCAGTCGGTTGTAACGGTTCAGCGTGCCCGCGTCTGCATTGGCCTGCACCGTGATCAGGCTTGAGAGTGGTACCAGTTGACCAGTGGTATCTGATTTCACATAGATGTTGGACAGGTCAGAAATCGAGGCCCGTTGATCATCCTCAGCCTGCAGAATGACGTCGTATTCCTCACCGTCTGAAATATAAGTGGTGACGCGCCGTTCACTCATCATCGTCTGCAGGGTCTGGCCAATGGTCTGAATGGATACGCCGAGGTCTGCGGCCCGGGTCTTGTCAACATCAACAACCAACTGGGGCCTGGTCTCTTTGTAATCGGTCTGCACACGGGTAAAGGCGGGATTGCCTGAAATACCGTCCAGCATCAGATCTCGCCATTCAGCAAGTTCCTGGTAGGTCGAACCACCAAGTACAAACCGAACCGGCTGACCGCCGCCGCTACGCTGTAGTCCGGAGCGCATATATGGAAAGCCCTGTAAACCTGGAATCCCGGACAGACCCTCGAGCAGGGTGTCCATGGCTTCACGGGTACTCATTTTGCGGTCGTTCCAGCTTGGCATGATCACCAGGGCGACAGCGCTGTTGACCGATTCGGCGGCTCTCCAGCCTGGCAGGAATAGTAGTATCCGATTGACATCTTCAGACTCGATCAACGGGAGCATGTGCTGTTCGATCTGACGCATCTGATCTTGCATGAATTCGAAACTGGCGCCTTCCGGACCGTTTAACATTGTCATGAACGTACCCTGGTCTTCTTCCGGTACGTAGGCAGTTGGCAATTCTCTCAACAGCAGGTAGGTGCCTGTCGTCAGTCCGACGATCAGCAAGCCCATCAGTGCCGGGCGTGGTAACAGGAGCTTGAGGGAATTTTCGTAACCCGACTGCAGCCTGTGCAGAAAGTTTTCCATGACCCGGGTCAGCCAGCTTTCATGCTCTGAGTGAGTAAGCAGTTTGGAACACATCATGGTAGTCAGTGACAGTGCCAGGACGCTGGAGAACACAACTGCCGTGCCGATAGTCACTGCGAATTCGGCAAAGATCACACCAATGTTACCTTCCAGGAATGCGATGGGAACGAATACTGCTATGAGTACCGCGGTGGTCGCGATCACTGCGAATGCTACCTGGCGGGAACCCCGGAAAGCCGCGAGCAGCGGTGGTTCACCCTGTTCAATACGTCGCATGACATTTTCCAGGACCACGATCGAGTCATCCACGACAAGGCCAATGGCAAGCACCAGGCCCAGCAACGTGATGAGGTTGACGGAGTAACCGAAAACAATAAGTCCCATAAAGGATGAGATCAGGCACACCGGGATGGTGATGGCCGGAATGATGGTAGCCCGGAGGGTACCCAGGAACAGGTAAATCACGAGGCTCACCAGGGCCAAAGTAATCAGCAGCGTCCGGTATACGGCGCCGATAGCACTTTCGATATAAAGCGATGTATCCAAACTCGCAAAAAGTTCCATGCCTGCAGGTAACCCACGATTAATGTCTGCTGCTTTCTTGTTGGTTGCACGCAGTACATCCAGGGTATTTGCCGTTGACTGCTTGACGATTCCCATCCCGATATTAGCCTTCGCATTGCCGCGAAACTCTCTGCGATAGGAAGATGAACCGACTTCCACACGTGCCAACTCTCCCAGGCGGACCAGGTGTCCATCGGCGCCTCTGGCCACAACCAGGTTGCGGAAGTCATCGGCACTTTCATAGCCGCGTTGTACCCGCACGGTAAACTCTCGTTCCAGGGAATCTATGCGTCCGGCGGGTAATTCGATATTCTGTCGACGGAGTGCTGATTCGATGTCTGTGACGGTCAAGCCGCGTGCAGCAAGGGCTGTTCGATCGAGCCATATACGCATTGAGTAGCGACCTGAGCCACTGACGTAGATGTTGGCAACCCCGTCAATAACCGTAAACTGATCTATCAGATAACGTTCCACATAGTCGGTCAGCGCCATGATATCCATAGTCTCACTGGTCAATGAGAACCACTGGATTGGCCGGGTATTGCTTTCCGACTTGTATATCCTGGGAGGGTCCGAGTCTATAGGCAGATAGTTCGCCATCCGGGCTATTTTGTCGCGGACGTCATTCGCTGCCAGGTCGATATCACGCTCAATCTTGAATTCGACTGAGATACTTGATCTGCCATCGGCGCTACTGGATGTAATTGACTCCACGCCCTCAATACCGCTGATCTGGTCTTCGATGACCTTTGTGATCCTGGTATCAATGACATTGGCGGACGCACCGCGATAGGTAGTACTCACGCTGACTTTGGGTGAGTTGATGTCCGGATATTCCCTTAGCGGCAGATCATTAAAGGACAGGATTCCGAAGGCACAGATCATCAGGCTGATAACGGTTGCGAATACAGGTCTTTTGACCGACAGGTCTGAAATAACCATCAGATTGAGCCTCCCATCAGCCTGATGACTTCCTGACAACCTTGACACCGGGTCGAACTTTTATGATTCCCTGGGTGATGACTTCCTGACCCGGCGTTAGTCCAGACAATACTTCGACAGCGCCTGGTTTTCTGCGGCCGGTTTCGATCTGGATGCGCTCTACGCTGTTCGATTCGGAAATCGTAAAAACGTATTCCTTGTTCTGAACAGGAATGACGGCTTCCTCAGGTACAACCAGGGTATCGCCCTGTTCCCGTGTCAGGCTGACCATCAGAAGCATCCCGGGATGCAGCAGCCGTTCGTGGTTTTCCAGTCGGGCACGGACGGAGATGGCTCGCGTTACAGGATCCACCCGGGAATTGACAGCAGTCACCTCGCCACTGAAAAGCATGTCAGGATAGGCAACACTGCTGGCGGTGATCAGTTGCCCCGGCTCGATCATGGTCATGTGACTCTCCGGCACAGCAAAATTCAGTTTGATGACACTGATGTCATCAAGGGTGGTAACGATCGTACCAGGACTGAGCAGGGTTCCAGGACTTACATTCCTGAAACCCAGTATGCCGGTGAAGGGTGCGCGAACCAGGCGGTCATCGAGTCTGGCAACGATTGCCTCCAATCTTGCCGCCGCGGTCTGTTGCCGTGCACGTTCCTCATCAAGTTGCAGTTCGGAAGCCAGATTCTGTTCGATCAGACCTTCGATGCGCTTGAGTTGTCGAGTCGTCTCATCGAGGGTTGCCTGGGCTTCGTCCAACTGGGCGGTCTGTTCTGCATTGGTCAGTTCAATCAGGATTTTCCCTGCCGTCACGAAGTCACCATCCTCGAAATTGACCTTACTGACGATTTCTGTGACCTTCGATGTAAGGTTGACGGATTCATTTGCCTGGGCTGTGCCGATTGCTTCGATTGAATCAACTAACGTTGCCATGGTAGCAGTGGCGGTGACCACCGAGATGGCGCTGTCAGACCCCCAGGATGAAGTCAGCGCCTGATTCTGTTGGTACGTATAGGCGGTAAGCCCTGATACCAATATGACGATCACTACAAAGGTTAACGCGATCGGATGATTTTTGAACAAGTGTAAGCGCCTCTATTATTCCCATGTCATCAGGATGGTATATAGCAAAAGACACCTGGAAGTATATGGATTAATGCGGCAGAACACTATATCGAAATTCAGAACTTCTCTTGATGCCTTTCCAGAAAAGAAGTATCGTGCCGAATTCCAAGCCCGACATCTTTTCTCTATTCTCCAACCTGATGCATGGTGTCTGGTTGAATTGTAGAAATGAATTCGCCTCTGACGCAAGACATATAAACCAGCGTTAACAAAATACCAAGGAGCATGGATGAAACGTATCTGTTTAATATGTATAACAATTTTTCTTACAGTCTGTACGACAACACTCGCTGGGGATGTCCAGAATGACAGTGGTTCCATGTTCAGAGACTGCCGCAACTGTCCTGATATGGTTTGGCTTTCCGGGGGTACGTTTATCAAGGGATCACCCCAGGACGAAGAAGGTCGAAGCGAAGACTCAAGAAACCATGACGAAGACGACATGGTTGGCCCAGGTGGCTCGCAAGTGAGTGTGACCGTGCCTCCTTTTGCGCTTGGTGCATATGAAGTGACTAATAAACAATTCAGTGCATTTGTTGCGGACAGTGGTTACGAGATGCCAGGTGGCTGCATTGCAGACCTGCTTGGTGACGGTTCATGGGGCAGTCATCCTGAAGCAGCCTGGAATAATACGGGGCAACCCTTTGAAGATGACTTTCCGGCATCCTGTATAGACTGGAATGCGGCGACCGCATACACCCGGTGGCTCAGTCTCAAAACTGGTGCGAATTATCGATTGGCCACCGAGTCGGAATTCGAGTATGCACTGCGTGCTGGATCCACTACCCGATACCACTTTGGCGATGATATTGAGGACTGGTGCCGGTATGGCAACGTGCCCGATGCCTCTTTTAATGCATTGTATCCCGAAAAATTCACTACCCAATGTGATGATGGATATGTTTCGTTAGCACCCGTTGGCCAGTTTGAACCGAATGGCTTCGGATTTTACGACATGACAGGCAATGTATGGGAATGGCTGCAGGATTGTTACGAGTATAGCTACGCCAATGTACCCACTGACGGCAGTGCCCTGGTCAAGGAAGATTGCATTGCCAGGAGTCTACGGGGTGGTTCCTGGGGTTACGATCTACCAAGCCTGCGTTCTGCCGATAGAAGTGATGACCCTCCAGCGGCTTTATATGACGGGATTGGATTCAGAGTGGCCAGGGATCTGGATGAGGATGTTGTTCTGGCGCCAGATTGGAATTTACGCGTGTATGACAATCGTGAATACGGATTTTCAATTCTCTACTCGACAATGTACCAGGTTCTGGAGCCGGAAGGTGACATTTTATTTTCTACAGCTCGTGACAAATTCATGCCGAAAATGGACGTCAGTCTATCATCCGAACATACGTCAGCTTCTGTTGAAGAGTTAGTCGAAGTTTTCAGAGACAGGTTGGAAGGTGAAGGGAAGAAGATCGCCAGCACCCTGGCAACTCCGGTTACACTGGATAATGGTAAGACCGAGGCGGTCGAGATTGTGCTCGAATGGATGAATCCCGGTTCTGACAGGCTGTTTCGTACTCTGAACTTGAGTGCTTCAAATGGCGTGCATCGTATTTCGGTCCATTTAAGCGACAGGGCCGACGCAGACTGGTCAGATTTAAGGAAGCTGGCGTATACCCTGAGCACAAAAAATTAAGTGACGATACCCTCCGTTAGAACCTTGAAGCCAGCAATGGAATTCTATTCTTCGAATACTTTCAGGGCATCGTCATACTGCCCGGCATAGAATTTGCCACCTTCACCCAGTTGTTGCCTTTATAAATGGTTTCGCCACCCCGTAACGTCTACGTCGCTGCATAGTTGGCTCCTTGCAACTCCTTCTCTGAAAGTGGCATTTCGATCAATGGATCACTCATTGTTTTAGCCTCAACATTGGGAAATATGGATATGGACAGGATAAATACAGAGACAAGAGACATTTTGACTAACTCCAGTCATCATTAACAGAACTCACTGGTTCCAATTGCTGGTCTAATGTAATAGGTTACTGACATTACCTTGGCGCGACTGACGAATGGGATAATTGCCTGCGGACGCCCAATCACAGGCACAGAGCGGCAACAACTGAATTGGAGGAATCCTCATGACGTATGACGTAATGATCAAGAACGGAACTATCATTGACGGCACGGGGGCACCGTCTTATATCGGTGATGTTGCGATCAGCGGCGATAAAATTGCCGCGGTCGGCAGCGTCGACGGCAAGGCGAAGCAGACCATTGAAGCGGACGGTCATTTGGTGACCCCCGGTTTTATCGACATCCATACGCATCTCGATGCTCAGATTTTCTGGGACCCAATTTTGACCTCGTCGTGCTGGCACGGGGTAACCTCGGTGGTGATGGGTAATTGCGGCGTGACCTTTGCGCCGTGTAAACCGGGCGACCGGGATTACCTCGCGCAATTAATGGAGTCGGTGGAGGATGTTCCTGCCAAGAGCATCAACAGCGGTATTTCATGGAACTGGGAATCCTACGGTGAGTATCTGCGAGAGCTGGACAGCATACCTAAAGGTATCAACGCCGGTGGCCTGGTCGGCCATTGTGCCCTTCGGGTCTATGCCATGGGCGAGGACGCGGTACAAGACAAGCCACCCACAGCAGATGAGATCGCTGTGATGCGTGAAGCAGTGTCGGAAGCCGTGGCGGCTGGCGCGCTCGGTTTCTCAACCTCGCGTTCCCCCAATCATCGCACCCCTGACGGCGATGTTGTGCCGGGCACTCATGCCCTGCCCGAAGAGTTGAAAGGCATCTGTGCAGCGCTGGGAAAACTCGGCAAGGGTGTGGTTGAGGGTGTCCCGGGCTTTCTGAGCAAGGATGATGACGCGACTCGCCGGGACATTAACCAGAATGTCGATAGAGAACTTGGCTGGATTACCGATGTTTGCCTCACAACCGGCCGACCCGCGACTTTCGGTCTGACCCAGACTCGCGCCGCACCGGAAGGCTACGCCCGGGCTCTCGACAGGCTGGCGGAAAGCAACAACAGGGGCGCGAACATCAAGATGCAAGCGACCACGCACCCGATTTCGGTTCTGTACGGCTTTCAGCACCGTACACCGTTCGACCGATGGGCGCCTGCCTGGGGCGCGTTGCGCGGTCTGACCCTGGAGGAAAAACTGGCGAAACTAAGGGACCCGGCCTACCGGGCCACTATGGTGGAACAGGCGCTGGCCGATAACCCACCCGTTGGTTTCAATGAACTTTACCTGATGTCACATAAGAACCCGCGCTATGACCTGAACCCGACACAGACGGTGAGCGCCTATGCGGCAAGGCTTAACATGAGTGAGCCAGATGCTTTCATCGAATTGTCACTGGCGGAAAACGGAATGGCGATGTTTAACAACATGATCATCAATCCGGAAATGGAAGCAGTGGAACGTATGCTGAAGGACCCAAATGTGGTGCTGGGTCTGGGCGACTCGGGCGCGCACTGCGGCGTGGTCATGGACGCCGGCCTGCCAACCCATTTTCTCACCTACTGGGTGCGCGAACGCGGCCAGTTCAGCCTTGAGAAGGCGATCCACAAGCTAACCGGCGAACCCGCCGCGTTGTACGATCTACAGGGCCGCGGCTCGCTGGTCCCCGGCGCCTTCGCCGACATCAATGTTATCGATTTTGATGCACTGAAGCTGCGCGGCGTGGAGTACTGGCACGACCTGCCCGCCGGTGCCGGCCGCTTTACCCAGAGTGCCGAGGGCTATCGGCACACGTTCGTCAACGGACAGCATTTTATGCAAGACGGGGAACATGCGGGTGCGTTCGCCGGAACGGTGCTGCGCAGCAGATAACTGAAAAAGGGGTCAGGTCCACTTTCTAACTGAAAAAGGGGTCAGGTCCACTTTCTGTGAAGAAGGTGAAAAAGGGGTCAGGTCCACTTCAAAGTGAAAAAGGGGTCGAGTTCACTTTCTGAGAAGAAGGTGCTGCTTGCGCCTTTAACGATCCTGGATGGGACACCGTCACTAAAGGCATAGCGTATCCGCTTCAGGTTTTTCTGCCGAGTGAAAACATGCCGAAATCCTCGTCGTCACCGATCTCGCAGCCGCCAAGATTGGCGAAGCGCGAATTCAACATGTAGGCACAGATAGCAAAAACGAGTTGCACGATTTGCTTGTTGGTAAAGAGCTCAGCCAGGGCAGTAAGTGTCTCTTCTGCAGGTTTGGCATCAATTGTGACCTCGGTTGTGAACCGTAGCACCAGCTTCTCCGTTTCATCAAAGAGGTCCGATTGCACGTCGCCTGCGATGAGTGCGTCCAGTTGCTCCTGAGTACCACCGCGCCTGATCATCGAGGCGCCGTGGTTGCCCCATTCATACGAGGAGTGGCTGAGCACACTGGCGTGTACCACGGCGATTTCCTTCAACAGCAGAGGCATGCCGTCTTCCTCCTCGCGCCAGACCGTCCCGTTGAAAGCGCTATACGCCTGAAAAGCATCCGGTACGTGCGCCCAGACATGGAAAATAGCCAGATCAAATCTGTAGCTGTCCCATTTTTCTCTAAATTCCGGATCGACTTCGTCTTTAGAAATGAGTGGAATGTGTTTCATATTAACTCCAGTTATTTTCTTCAAGTAGGGGGTGGCTTTAGTGTACCTGTTTCTTTCTGCTCTCGCTGTTTCCTTCAACTAAGTTATTGGGTGAATTACACAGAAGACATGATTTTTATCATGCCCGGTCAAACAGACTTGATTGAGGGCATCCCGGGTATTCGTGCCGCGGTAGAAAATTTGAATGCTGCAGTGCCAGCTGGTTTCGAAATAACAGGGCTGAGACATATCGAAGGTGAAAATGAAGTCGTGACAATTTGCTCATCCGGTGAAAAGGGAACAGATATCTCCATCTGCGCAAGTGGACGACGGTCGCAACGTGGACCAGTTCGGTGCCTGGCTCCGCTGGGCTGACTTCCTTTCCTGGCCACATGATGACCTCCTGGGTCGATGTTGCGTGCTCCCAAGCCCTTGCATGACTCGACAGCTTCTTCCTTGGATCGGAGCTTGATGGCAAAATATAGAATTGAAATTTCCGCAACAGCGGGGAAGCAGATTCGAAGACTCGCCCAGAAGGATCAAATCGCTATAATAAGACGAATTCAGGAGCTAGAAAGAGATCCCAGACCACGGCAATCACGAAAATTCGCTGGATACGATGATGTCTATCGTATTCGGGTTGGACACTATCGAATCCTTTACGGTGTGGAAGGGACCAAACTCATCGTTATTGTTCTGAAGGTAGGACATCGGCGCGACGTCTATCGGAAATAGTATTTATATGGAGTGATCTAAATGCACATAACAACCCTTGATACAAAAGATGACGCTCTTGAAGTCGTCGGTGGTAAGGGCAGATCCCTTGCCAAGCTGGCTAATGCCGGATTCGAAATACCTGGTGGTTTTCAGGTGACGACTTCGGCTTATCGAAGCTACATCGCCGAAAACGATCTGCAAACCAGGATAGTCGAACTTGCCAAACCTGCCGTCGTCGAAGGCCGAATGTCGTTTGAACAGGCATCGATTAATATTCAACAACTTTTCGCTGACAATGAGCTTGCCGCGGACATCGTCGCGGCAGTCACCGATGCGTATAACGCGCTTGATGGCGAACCACCCGTAGCGGTTCGTTCCTCCGCCAATGCCGAGGACTTACCCGGTTTGTCGTTTGCCGGCCAACAGGAAACCTATCTCAACGTTCGAGGTGCTGATGAAGTGGTCGCGGCAGTGAAGAACTGTTGGGCTTCTCTCTGGACTGCACAGGCAATCAGTTATCGACATCAGAACGGTATTGACCAGGATTCGGTCGCCATGGCGGTCGTGGCTCAGATCATGGTGGCCTCCGAAGTCTCAGGCATTTTGTTCACCGCGAATCCCGCGACGGGTGAGCGTTCAGAAATCATCATCAACGCCAGCTTTGGGCTGGGTGAGGCTGTCGTCAGCGGGCAGGTGACACCCGATACGTATATCGTGGATCGCGAAACCCTAAAGCCCAAGGAAACCATCATCGGACCCAAGGCGCAGAAAATCATCTCCGACGGCGAACAGGGTACAAAGATGGAGGACGTTGCGGAAAGCGAACGTGATCAGTCTTCTTTGTCCGAAGAGATGCTGGAAGAACTGGCGGGAACAGCGCTCAATATAGAGCAGCTTTATGACGGTGTACCCCAGGATATTGAATGGGCTTTTTCTGCCGGCCAGCTGTCGCTGTTACAGTCGCGCCCCATTACCAACCTGCCGGTGCAACCGATTGAGCTGGTCTGGGAACCGACGCCACCGGCCAGGATCCTCTATCGTCGTCAGATTGTCGAGAATATGCCGGACCCTATCTGCCCATTGTTTGACGAACTGTATCTGACTGAAGGTCTGGAATCATCGCGCAAAGGAAGCAACGACATGATTGGTGGCGGTCCTCACTTTGTCACCTTGAATGGTTTTGCCTACAACCGTGCAGACCATGTTTCCCAAGGGGACCCGAATGCCCTTACAGAAGAGGAGAAAAAAGCCGCGGAGCAATGGGCGCTGGCAATCAAGCAGAGACGAGGCAATACCGTCGAGATGGAAAAATACGACATGGATCTGTTTACCTCTGAGCTGTCATCCGAAGACCGAGCCGCCTTCGACGAATTGGCAGCACAACATGACGGCGAAGACCTCGCTCATGACCTGACCATGCCTTCGAGCGACAACCCCACTTACACCGCCAACAACAAAACGCAGAATAACGATACAAAGTGGCGGTCGTGGCAGGAGGAGGCTATGCCGCGGCTGGTCGGCACCGCCGAAAAATGGCGCAAGGTAGATCCTGCAGAGGCAACTGACGAGGAATTGCTCGCCGGTATACGCGAGATGGCGATAGAAGAAGGCTTTTACTGGAGCGGTAACACGAGCAGCACATTTGGCATCGCAAAATCCACGGACGATCAGTTGCAGTGTTTTCTGCGCGAGAACCTGCCGGACCACCACTATATCAGCGGTCAGTTCCTCACCGGTTTCGAATCCAAGACCATGCATGCCAATGCAATCCTGTTTGAGATCGCCAAGCTGGTTCGCGCCAATGATGAACTGACGTATATCGTCATCGTGACACCTTCGAAGTTTCTTATGGAGGAATTGCGGCAGCACCCGAACGGCAGTCCGGTATGTGAGGCCATCGACGAGTACCTGGCAGTCTACGGACGCCAGGGTTACAGCCTGGATTTCATTGAGCCGACCCAGGCAGAAGATCCTTCGGCTCTCCTTGCCACGTTAAAGTCCATGGTGCAGGATGCGGATTACGATCCGAAAAATCAGGAAATCAGGGCTGCGGCGACCCGCGAACTGAAATACCAGGAGGTTTCCGAGATCCTTACCGAGCTTGCCTACTGGCAGTTCCGCTATCGACTGTGGTTTGCACGCAAGTACAACCAGATCAGAGACGAAACCGCGTTCTACTTCGGCTATACCTGGTCCGAATTGCGACCGATGGTATTCGAACTTGGCCAGCGTATGGTAGACGCGGGTACATTTCTCGACCGTGAAGACACCTTCTTTCTCGTCACCGGGGAGCTAACCAGAGCTATTGAGGCGCGCAAAGACAACAAAGCGCTTCCCGAGCTGGGTATTCTCGCTGCCCAGCGACGCGAGTTACGCGAGGCGCGCAAGCTGCACCATCCACCCGGTACCATTCCCGAAGAAGCCAGTAATATTCCCACGGTCAAATTCAAGGAAACCCAGATCAAGAACGATGATTCCAGCGATACGTTGAACGGTTTCGCCGTAAGCTCGGGCGCGGTAACTGGAACGGCGAGCGTCATACTTTCACAAACGGATTTCGACAAGATGGCGCCCGGCTCGATTCTGGTGGCCCCAAACACCACGCCTGCCTGGACGCAGCTTTTTGCTCACACCATTGGACTCGTTACCGACATGGGTAGCATCCTGGCGCACGGTTCCATTGTGGCGCGCGAATACGGCATCCCAGCGGTACTCGGCGTCGGCAACGGTACGGTACGGATAAAACATGGTCAGACAATCACCATTGACGGCGATGCGGGTACAGTTGTCATCCATGAAGAGGAATAAAAAAGGGGCCAGGTTCACTTTTTGCGTTCGGGAGACGCTGCAACACAATGCACCCCATGTGCTCGCTGCATTAAAAAGTGAACCTGGCCCCTTTTTTTTACGGTAGACTCAATCATTTAAAAAGGATTAAACACCATGACATCAATCTCAGGACCCTCCGATGGCCCCGTTGCCGTGACCGGCGCCTCGGGTTTCGTCGGCTCACACGTTGTCAAGAACCTCGTCGAACATGGCTACGACGTGCACGCCTGCCTGCGGGACTCAAGCCGCGAGGATAAAACCTCCTACCTGCTGGATATCGACAAAAAAGGCCCGGGCAGCGTCAAGCTCTTCTCCTGCGATCTGTACAAAGCCGCGGATGGCGAATACGACGAAGCGTTTGCCGGTTGTTCGGTGGTATTTCACGTTGCTGCGGATATCGGTACTGACGCGGCCACCTATGGTCGCATGCCTCCCCAAAAACTGTACGAGGGTCTGGTCGACATGACTATCGCTATCCTCGAATCGTGCAGGAAAGTCGGCACCGTGAAACGGGTGATTTACACGTCCTCCACGGCCGCCGTGCTAGGACCGGGCGCCCCCGATCGGCCTTTGAATTATGTGTACACAGAAGACGACTGGTCAGGCGGCAGCTACGAAACCCTCGAGGAACGTCATATGGGCGAAGATGGCAAAACACTCTGGACAAGTGAGACGCGCGCATACCCCAAGGGCAAGGTGGATGCCGAGAAAGCCGGTAACGCCTTCGGCATCGAGACCGGCATCGATGTCATTTCCATATGCCCCTGGCACGTCTTTGGGCCGCTGCTCGGTGTTCCGCATGACACGCCGTTGGTGTTTCAGCATCGCCTCGGCCTTGCGCTCAAGGGCGAAAGCGAGGTGGAAAGAAGCGGTACCACGTTGTGGAACGTCATCGATGTACGCGACATTGCACAAGCCCAGCGCCTGGCAGCGGAAAGCGACGTTGCCACCAATGGCTCGCGATATTGTCTGGTGGCCCATGACAAATCCGGCGAACTGCCAGCCGACGAGTTTCTCGACACGCTGCAGGAACTGTTTCCCGACCACAATGTCTGTGGCGGCTATCGGCCGGAGCCGACTGATCAACGCAACCGAGGCAGCTGTGCCAAGGCGATTAATGAGCTCGGATTAAAGCCTTACAGTGCTAGGGACACATTGCGCGATACCGGTAATTCGCTCATCGAACTGGGAAGAGTACCCACGTCGGTTAAGTAAAAAGGAGCCGACTGCGATGCTGGATGTCGGCGCCACAGCTTTGGAACTGGCAGGCATTATCGTAGAGAAAGGTCACTGGAATGTCTCTGAAACGGGGCTCGCTATTCGATCATTTCCACAAGCGAACGCCGCTGACAGCAGGATGTTTCGTAAGTTCAAGCGATAGTTTGCTCCTCGTCATGTAGTTGGACGGTGCCCGCGTCGCCGTCGATGGCGATTATCTGTCCATGTTTTATACGTACTGTGCCGTTACCGACGCCAAGTACCGCCGGAATGCCGTACTCGCGTGCCACGATGGAACCGTGTGCGAGGATGCTGCCCATATCCGTCACCAGACCGACTGCGTGCGCAAAGAGCTGCGTCCAGGCAGGTGTGGTATTGGGTGCGACCAGAATCGATCCTGGCGCCATCTTGTCGAAATCGTTTTGGGAAAGGATGACGCTGGCAGGTGCGGTAACTCTTCCGGAACTGACCGCGAAACCGTTGAGTGAAGCGCCGGATTCGTCGTTCCTGATTTGGGTTTCCTTGAACCTGACTCCCGGTAGGTTGCTTGCTTCCTCCGGAATGGTGCCTGGAGGGTGCAGCAGCTTGCGTGCCTCCCGCAGTTCACGACGTTCCGCGGCAAGCCTGCCCAGTTCCGGGAGACTCGTACCGGCCTTGCGCGCCGCGATAGCCCTGGTGAGTTCTTCGGTTACCAGGAAAAACGTATCTTCGCGATCGAGGAACGTCCCCGCATCAACCAGTCGCCGGCCCAATTCAAACGCCATGGGCCGCAGGACAGACCATGTATAGCCGAAGTAGAAAGCGGTTTCCTCACGAATGTGATTGTATTTGCGCGCAAACCACCAACGATACCGGAACTGCCAGTAGGTGAGGCCCTCAAGTTTTTCGGACACTTCGCTGAACTTTTGCTCACGTACGGCGGTGGCGCGGGCATCCTGATTCTTCGGATCGTAATCGGCATCCTGGACCATGGACTTCAACGACGCAAACGTCGCTGATGGATCTTCGGCCTGGGTCGGTTCGATGAAATCAAGGCTGTAGCCCTGATGCCCATAGACCTCGTAATACTCGTCCAGGGCCTGGAGGATGGGAGCACCTTCCGGATGGTCGTGTAATGCCTGCAGGACAAACTTCGTTGGCGTCACGATAATGAGGTAGGTCAGTTCCTCGCTGGCGCGAATCTGTTTGGCGATCTCGAACAATATGGCGTTGGCCAGCATCGATTTCGATTCCAGGCCGGTGAGAAACTGACCGCTTATATAGTGATCGTCAGGCAGGTTCTCATGCAGGAAGCACTGGAACTGGTCATCGGTGGATTTGGCGATGCCAAAGGTGTGGCTGGTGTTGCCGGTCCAGTAGTAGCCTTCCTCGATCCCCATTTCGCGAATACCCGCCAGCAATTTCTCATCGCTAGCAGTTTTGAGGTCCACCTGTTGCCACTTCCGGGCAGTCCCAACCAGACGCGGCAGGGCCTCCTCCTGCCAGGTCCGCCAGCGTGCGTCGTTGTTCTGCGTCATGTTGTTGGCGACATAGGTGGGATTTTCGGAAGGTGGCAGGGTCAGATCATGGGCAAGGTTGTCACCTTCGTATGCGGCGGCAACGGCGTCGAACGCCGCCTGTTCTTCGGTTGATAACGCCGAGCGAAACAGCGCCATGTCGTGTTCCTGCTTGTCGGACAGGTCTCCATATCGCTCCCAGATTTCGTCGACCGTCCGCAGAAAGGCAGCCTTTAACTCCTCTTCCGGCAGATTCGGGTCCATATGGTTCATGGGATGGTCAGCCCGGTTGTAGGCGTATCCGTTGCAGGTGACGAAGCCCGGACCACCCCCCACCCTCTCGTTCGGGCCCGTGCGACCGGACTCGAGACCTTCTGTCAGGTATAACTCCTCAAACAGCGGGCATATCGGATCTGGCATATTCTCCACGATCTGCCGTCGATACAGGATCTTTGCCGGTGGTGTCGGTTCCCAAACGACCTCGATGGGTTGGACCGGCAGGTTTGTTATCGGACGTGACTGCAGCAACAGCAACTCGTATTCACGTTCAGCAGAGGTGCGCGAAGGGGCGCCGCTCGCATAAGAAAACGCCCATTCGATGTCCTGCGGTACACCATCGTAGAGTCGTTCGATTTCTACCGCGGTTGCCGCGAGTTCTTGCAGCATGTCATCGGACAACGATGACTGGTCGCGGTCCCCGGTAGCGACATCAGTCAGTTTGGTACCTTGATCACCATCGGCCACGATCTGCTGTTCCTTTGGCCCGATGATGGTCTCCCTGGTGGTTAAAGTCGCTTTGTCAACGATGTAAGTGTCAGGCGTGACCTGTCCGCTGACCACCGCTTCCCCGAGTCCGAAACTTGCATTGATAATGATTTCAGCCCGTTCCCCGGTGGCCGGATTTGCCGTGAATAAAATTCCGGATACTGCTGATGGCACCATAATCTGGACAACGACCGCCATTGCCACGGTGTTCTGGTCGATGCCGTTTTGATGCCGATAACTGATCGCCTGCGGGGTCCACAAGGACGCCCAGCACCTTCTTACCGCAGCGACGACCTCATCCGCACCCTTGACGTTGAGATAGGTTTCCTGTTGTCCCGCAAATGACAAACCCGGCAGGTCTTCAGCATTGGCAGAGGAGCGGACGGCAACCGGACAATCGTTAAGTGTCGCGTAGGTCGTTTTGATTTCTTCACTGATCGCTGTCGATGGTTCATAGTCCATAAACAGGGCCTGAATGTCGCGTGATGCCTGCTCAAAAGACACCCGGCCATCTACGACGACAGGTTTGGCAAGCGATACGATTTTTTCCTGCAGGTGATTGTCGGCAACGAAGCTGCGGTAAGCCGCAGTCGTTACTTGAAATCCGCCCGGTACATTGAATCCTGCATTCGACAGTTTTGCCAGCGATCTGCCTTTTCCCCCGACGGTTTCCAATTCATCGTTCTTTGTATTCAGTGCAGTCGTATGCATTGCTGATGACCTCGGTTGGGATAGAGCACAGATAATAAGAAATAGTCGGTTGCCGATCAAGTCTGTTGGTCGATGTCGTGGAGAGTTCAATCGAGCCCGGTGTCGTCAGCCCACGGTTACACTGTTAAGGGCTGATAACATCTCTCTTATCCTCGAACAGGGCATCGGTTCGGTTATGAAATCCCGTTTCTTTGCGTTGATCACAGAATTTTCCAAGAGTGTGTATGTTTGCGCTTTTGGACAATAACTTGCTGGATTAAAGGGCCTATGAAGAGAAAAAATTTTGGGTTACCATCAGGAGCTGTTTAATGGTACTGAAAACGGTTGGACAGAGGCCTGAGTTGTAATTTACAAAGGAGTTTTTCAAGTATGTGGAATGTACTGGCAATTGTTGTGGCGCTGATTGCCGGCAGTATTGTCAACATGTTGCTGGTAACGGTTGGACCGTTGCTGATCCCGCCACCAGCAGGGGTTGATGTTGCCGACATGGCGTCACTGGCAGCATCAATACATTTGTTCGAGGCCAGGCATTTTGTGTTTCCATTTCTTGCCCATGCTTTGGGAACATTAACAGGCGCCCTGATTGCTGTAATGATGAGTCACCGGGCCTGGTCGGCCTGGCTGGTTGGCTTGCTGTTCCTCGTCGGCGGTATTGCGGTTGGTTTCATGATACCAGCGCCCTTCTGGTTCACCGCATTGGATCTCATTGTCGCCTATCTTCCCATGGCCTGGCTGGGATTATTCCTCTGCCGGAAGTTTGTCAATACCTGATCTGGGCAGGACTAATCGACTTATCACTTAAGTTCAGAAAATGCCGGATCTATATTCAACATTCGACAGTGTATCTGCCTGTACCGGATTGCAGACTCGCTATGATGCATCCCGACCCTGTAACCCAAATGAAGCATTGAAAGAGCGACTTGTGCAGTTCTTTCGTCTATGGTGGCTGGTAGGAAAGAAGTGAAGTTAACCAGTAAAATGCGCAGATTCACACTCGCCGTTGCGGTCTTAACGGTTGCTGCCCCTTTGTACGCGACAGAGCAGGATGACAAGGACAGCAGTATTGAGGAGATCGTGGTTACCGTCGATCTCGACAGTCTGCCAGACGATGGTGTGCGTTCCATGTTCGGTTTCAACAAATCCCTCCTGGAAACTCCACGCTCGGCTTCTTCGGTCAGTGAGGAAATGATGGATCGCTTCATTGTGCGCGATATCGACGAGATGATAGCACTGGCTCCGGGCAGCTTTACGCAGTCCTTTTTTGGCGTCGCCGGCACGCTGGACATTCGGGGCACCCCGGGGGAGACGTACTTTCGCGGTGTGAGGAGGCTCGATAATCCGGGCAACTACCCAACACCGTTAGGCGCCTCCAGTCGTGTCGACATTGTGCGCGGGCCGGCATCGCCAATCCATGGTCCATCCAAAATCGGTGGCTATATAAACTTCAATCCCAAGTCTGCACGTATCGAAGAGAGTGGTGAGTTCATAACCGAGGCTACGGGTACTATCGGCGTTGACATCGGTTCCTGGGACAGGCGTGTGGTCAGTGCGGAACTGGGCGGACCGGGACAGATTGGCGACCAGGATTTTGGCTACTGGCTGTACGGACTGGTCGAGGACTCTGGCAGCTACTATCGCAACAGCGACGTCGAGCAGAAACTCCTGCAGATTTCTTTTGATCTTGATGTCGGTAACGTTCAATTTCAGTTTGGTGGCATGTATCACGACTTTGCCGGAAATCAGATCGCCGGCTGGAACCGGCTGACGCAGGATCTGGTGGACCACGGCACATATATCACCGGTTTACCCCGCGGCCTGGATGCTAATGGCGACGGTTACATCTCACATTCGGAATTCGACCTTGATGGAGACGGGTTCACAGACTTCAACCCATTCGCGGCCGGTCTGGTTCCGGGTGGGACATCGCCACTGGAACCCCGGGGGCCGTTTCCCGATACTTGCGCAATCGGCACAACGCCTGTTTTCGATTGTCATGCCGACTTGCTCGCACTGGTATCCGTTGGCGCCGCACAGATTACTGGCGATCTGGTGCTGGTTGGTCCGGATGACCTTCTTCTGAATGACGTAACAACGCTGTATTTCGATGCGATCCTCTCAACTGTCGGCCAATGGGAGTGGCGTAACCAGGCGTTCTACGAGGCCTACAACAATCTGAACGAGAACGACTACGGCTTCTCCCAGTTCCACGATTCGTGGGTGTTTGAAGACAAGCTTGTCATCGCCAACGAGTTCCATGTTGACGATGTGCGCGCCGCAGTACAGATATCGCCTTCGCTGCGCGTGACCAGATTCAGTCATGGTGACGATTACACAAACGAGTATTTCGACCGCCAGGATCTCACCTTACCCCCTAGTGCTCTGGCACGGCGATTGCTGTCGACACGAATCGACGACGACTATACCGAGTACTACATTGGCAAAACCGTGGATTTTGGTATCGCGCTGCTGGTCGATCTGGACTGGAGGCGTATCAATATCCTGGCGGGTGTACGCTACGACGCCATCGAGCTCGAAAGCCGCCAGCCGGTGGACAAGTTGCTGTTGCCGAGTGCCAATAACCTCTGCCTGGATACATCTTGCGTTGATGCCCAGTCAGCGGACGAAGTCGACGGCGTTTCATGGACATTGAGTTTGAGCTATGCAGTTGCCGGATTGGTTCCCTACATCACCGCTTCGCAGCAGGCGACTATCATAGCCGGACAGGGTGCGGAGATCGCTACGGCCAGTATTGCCGACGGCACCGCGTTCGACGATTCCACGCTGCTGGAATTTGGCATCAAGGGTAGCATGCTCGACGACAAACTTTATTTTGCACTGGCTACCTACGAACAGGAACGCTCGGACTACTCAGCTCAACAAACTGTTACCAACCAGGCCAGTCGTACCCAAGGCATGGAGTTTGAATTACGGTGGGTGATGACTGATCAGATGCTGGTGACGCTGGGTTATTCCCACATCGAAGTGGTCAACCTGAATACATTGCAGGCAGGTGAGCGGTTCAGTTTCATTGGCGCCGACGATGTGCCCGGTATCCCGCCGGAATCGTTCTACGGCGGTGGGTTGATCGGGTCAGTGGTTCGACCTGGAACCCAGGGAGCCCGTCGTGCCGGCATACCTGAGAAAATCTGGTCCATAACAGGTACTTACAACTTTGGACGCGGATTTGCCGCCAGCGCCAGCGTCGTAGACGTGACTGCCACACCATCCGGCTTCTCCGGTTCGGTGGTCTTGCCTGCGTATACACTGGTCAACGCCGGTCTGGTGTTCGAAAGCGGTAACTGGGTAGTCAGCGCGACAGCCAAGAACCTGACTGACGAGCGTTACTTCCGGGCAAACTTCCCGAATCTTTTCGGTGGCGTCGTGGTGCTGCCCGAGTTGCCACGCCACTTCGCGGCGCGCCTCCAGTACCAGTGGTAACAGGATCGACCCCATTTATTTATTTTACCTCGTCCAGCAGTTTTTGAATCATTCCGTCAATGTGCCCTGGCTGTCCAAATGATACATCCCTGAGGATTCCCTTTCTGTCGACCAGAATTGTAGAGGGCGTTCCCCGTAGCTCAAATTTCTCAAAGGTCTCTGCCGAGTATTCTTTTGATTCCAAGTAGTTACGTACTCTTTCAATGAACTCGTTTCTGAAATTCTCTGGCTTTGAGTCAAACTCAGCAAACTGTTGATAGATGAACTCCATGATATTCTCCATGCTGACTTCACCACTCGTCCTTGTAAGGTTGTCCATTCCGAGTGGAAATGGAATGCCGTAGGTCAGTCTGTCACCATCTCTGAGCACCCCATTCATGCCAAGTGCCATTCTGGTCTCCCCTATAACCCTGCCGGTTCCGGCAAGCAGTTGTAAATTCTCCAGTGTATTCTTGTCAAAATCCTCGAAGGCAGTGGCCATGCCCAGTACGCGCACCCCCTCATCCTTGTATCTGTTGTGAATGTTGATTGCCTCGGGTATCCCATGCAAAAAGCAACCCGGGCAGTTGACCTGAAAGACTTCCAGCAGAACGATGTGATCCAATTCCTGGTCAAAATTTGTAGGTGCTCCCTGTACCCATTCCGAAGCCGCAAAGTTGGGTACCCTGTTACCAATAACTGCATTCATATCACTGTTGTTCCGTAGTTCAATTAATCTGGAGACACGGGGTCAGAGTAAAATGCCAGAGTGGTGTCAGAGTCAAGTGCCAGAGCGAGTAAATGGGGTAAATGGGGTCGGAGTAAAATTCATTTTACTCTGACCCCATTTACTCCTTGACTCTGACCCCATTTACTCCTTGACTCTGACCCCATTTACTCCTTGACTCTGACCCCATCACTATTGACGACCCCCCCAGAACACTAGTAACATAGCGACCTTGACCTAACACAGATATTCCATGTCAGAAGCACAGTCAATCCACGAAGTTCAAGATGATCTGTTAGAGGCCATGGACTTCTGTTATGAACAAGGCTGGACTGATGGACTGCCCGTCGTGCCCCCGGAAGAAAGCCGCGTAAAAGCCATGATGGTGATGGAAGGCAGACCCGCAGAAACCGTCCTGGCGCATCACCCGGCAACCGGACTGGAGTTGACCGTTCACGCCGCAGCGGTAAACGCTGTGATGGCAGGTTGTCTGCCCGATTACTTTCCAGTAATTGTGGCGGCATTCGAGGCGATGGATCGCGAACCGTTCAATTTCCACGGCAGCACAGTCAGTACAGGCGGCTCCGGCCACCTGCTGATTGTCAGCGGACCAATTGTCGATGAAATCGGCATGAACGCGGGAGTCAACCTTTTTGGCCCCGGTAATCGTGCTAACGCGACAATCGGCCGCACCATTCGACTGACGCTTATGAACGTTTTCAAGATCGTTCCGGGAATCGCCGACAAGTCGACGCAGGGGAACCCCGGGAAATACAGCTTTTGCATTGCCGAACGGGCAGATAAGAATCCATGGCCATTGTTGTGCGAGGAGTTCGGTTATCCAGAAGGGGTCAGTTCGGTCACTGTATTCGCGGGTGCCGGGTTCTGCAATGTAGAAAACCATGGAGGCAATACGCCGGAAGCCATTCTGGATACCATGGCCGATGCCATGGCCAACTACGGCTGTATCAGTGCGGGACAAAGTGTGGTCATATTCTCCCCGGAACACGTCGAGATTGTTGCCCGAAGCGGCTGGACGAAAGGAGATGTCAGGGAATATCTGTTCGAACAGGCGAAGCAGCCCAGAACGGTCATGGAACGACTTGGAAAGATCCAGAGAAAAAATGACAAGCAGGACAGACAGGACATCCACCGCGGTCTTGTGCCGGACGATATCCTCATCACAGTAGGCGGTGGCGATGCTGGTGGTCATTCGTGTTTTATACCGTCCTGGAGCCGCGGCAGGGGCTCCATCATGCAGACGCAGTCCATCGGCGTCTGCATAGATTGCTGAGCCTTTAGTATAAGAGAGTAGCCATGAAACTAGTTGATCCAACAATCCCCGCCAACATTCAGGAATCGCAAAGGGCTCCGGCACTCACCAGTCTCGATGGATTGACCATTGGCCTGTTGTGGAACCATAAAGTCAACGGTGACAAATTACTGACGGAGACCGCGGCATTATTACAGTCGCGGTTCGGCGGCAGGGTTTTGCCGATGATGGTCAAGGGTAACGCCAGCGCACCTGCATCGTCGGATATACTGACCAATCTCTCGCCGGAGTGCGATTACCTGATTACCGCATCAGGAGACTGAGGAAGTTGCTCGACGTGCAGTTTGCACGACGGTATCACCTTTGAGCAGACCGGTAAGCGGGCTGTGGTCCTGTGTACCTCGCCATTTGAGGTCACAGCCAGGAACATGGCGCGCATGTTAGGCTTGCCCGACTATCCCTTTGCTCTTCTGGACCATCCGCTTGGCAGCCTGACTCATGACGAGATTAAAAGACGTGCAGAAACAGCCTGCGATCAGGCAATCGAAATCCTGACGAATTGAATCGAGTGACAGAAATACCGGACATCGAAAAATTGCGATCGGAGTTTCTGGACCTGGAATTCGATCGTACCGGCTTTGTCATCGAAGCGGATAGATCCGTCAATGTGGCTGCAGCCTTTGGTGAGACAAGAACAGAGTTTACAGACCCGTCACACCCGAATTTTCAGGCGTGCCTGCCCATACTCGCCAGTCTGGCGTCAGGACGTCGACTCCCCATCGACTTTCCGTCACTGGGCGGAATATCCATGGATGGAGGTAAGGCAGTGAGTAGTATTGTACCTGTCCGGTGCGGTGTGCCCCTGACCGGACGAACCCATCTGCACGATATATATGCCAAGAGTGGGCGTTCCGGCACGATGGTATTCCTGGTGTCCCGCATGCAACTCTACGATGATGCCGGCAACCACCTGGCGAGCACAGATTCGCGGCAGGTGATTCGGGAGAGACCGGCATGACTGTACAGGTACTTTCCGACGTGGAATTCGGGATGGATCTACCCGATGTTGAACCTGATACCACACTGGAAGCCACACGTCGCTTTGCCGAAGCTGTTGGTTATTCCGGTGGAGGCCGTTTCGAGGATCATGACAAGGCGCGTGCTCAGGGCCTGCCCGGTGCACTGGTGCCAGGCATTATGGGAATGGGGTTGCTGACTAAAGTGATCCACGAATGGGCGCCGAAGGGTACGATCAAACAGATCGATACAGTATTCAGGGCGCCGATGCTGGCGGACCATGAACATATCGTCGGTGCCGTGGTTACCGATATTGATGAAGATAAGAACGAGGTGATACTCGATCTCTCCATCAAGAACAAACAGAATGAAACACGCGTCTTTGGTACTGCAACGGTGACCCTGCCCGGGTCCTGATCATTGAAATATCCATAGTGCCAATCCGTCAGTTCCAGATAAATCTCCACCATTTGAAAACATCGGAGTAAACCAGACCTGGTCTGACATGTTGTAGAATATCGGCGCTAACAGACAGGATAGTGCTTGAGAGGAGCTTATGTATGTACGAATTGAACGGTAAGATTTCTGTTGTCACAGGCGCCAGCCGGGGGATTGGCGAAGCGAGCGCACGAGCGCTGGACGCCGCTGGTGCTCGCGTGGTCCTCAGTGGGCGCACACTGTCAGATCTGGAGCGGGTGGCTGCCGACCTCAAAAACGATCCGGTAATCCTGGAAGCTGATCTTTCTCCTCCCCGTGCCGGTACGGCTCTTGCGCAACGTGTGCTGGATACGGTCGGTGGCGTCGACATCCTGGTAAACAATGCCGGTATACCCATGCGGCGTAAACCGGATGAAGTCACCGAGGAAGACTTTGACCTGGTGTTCTCGATCAATGTCCGTTCCCTGTTAATGCTCACGCTGGGTCTGGGACCCGGCATGATCGAGCGTGGCGGCGGCTCGGTTATCAACATCTCTTCCATTGCCAGTCTGCGCGGTCCCACAGGCCGGGTTGCCTATGCGGGCACCAAGGGAGCGGTGGATGCCATGACCCGTGCCCTGGCTGCGGACTGGGGACCCCGGGGAATTCGGGTAAACGCAATCTGTCCAGGTCTGATCACGACGGCAATCTGGGAAGACAACCGCCGGAATATTCCGGGTCTTATTGAGAACCTGGAAAAAATGATCTCACTCAAACGTTGGGGCGATGGCGCCGATGTTGCGGACGTGGTGCTTTTCTTTGCGTCCGATGCGTCGCGCTACATAACGGGTGAAGTCGTGGCAGTGGACGGTGGTATGGCGCATGTGAATTAGAGTCGTTGTTCGTGGCGAAGCTCTATCCAGACACAGACTGCCATCCCCAATAGAACAAAGGCGAACGGGAAGCCGGTTGCGAGCGAGGCTGCCTGTAACGCAACCAGACCTCCGCCCAGTAGCAACGCGGTGGCGACCAACCCCTCAAGAATACACCAGAAAACACGTTGAGATACTGGTGAATCATCCTTGCTGCCAGCTGCAAATGTGGCAATGATCAGCGAGCCGGAATCAGATGAGGTAACGAAAAAAATGATTGTCAGAATCATGGCGAATGAGGAAAGCAGCAACGTCAAAGGAAGTTGATCGAACATTTTGAATAGTGCAAATTCCAGATTGAAAGCAACAACGTTCTCCGTCACGCCGGTATAGCCGTCAGTGATGTACTGGTGTAGCGCAGTACCCCCAAAGGCGCTAAACCACAGCAAACATAGAACCGTCGGCAAGAGCAGTACAAAGATTACAAATTCGCGAATCGTCCGACCCTTTGAAACTCTGGCAATGAATGTACCAACGAACGGCGCCCAGGATATCCACCACGCCCAGTAAAACGTGGTCCAGTCATGCAGAAAGCTGGAATCCGTACGTCCTACCCAGTTGCTCAGTGGCACAATCCTCATGAAATAGTCACCCAGTCCGGCAAAGATACTGTGGAAAATGTAAAACGTCGGGCCGAATACTATAACCGCCAACAGCAATATGAACGCGAGAATCATGTTGAACTGGCTGAGACGCTTGATACCGACATTAATCCCTGTCAGTACCGATATCATAGCGATAATTGTAATCACGGTAATCAACACCAGCATGGTGATGTTGTTCGCAGGTACATCAAACAGATAATTGAGCCCGGAGGTGATCTGTTGAACACCCAATCCGAGCGAGGTTGCAAGGCCAAACATTCCTGCGAATATGGCGAAAGTATCAATGATGTGTCCAGGCCAGCCCCAGATGCGGTCTCCCAACAGTGGATAGAACACTGAACGTATTGTAAGAGGAAGTCCCCGGTTATAGGCGAAGAAAGCGAGAGAAAGTCCCACGATGCTATAAATTGCCCAACCGTGCAGACCCCAGTGAAAGACCGATGCTGCTATACCGGCGGTTGCGGCCTCTGCTGTTTCGGGGGTAATGCTGAGTGGAGGGGCATAGAAGTAATAGACCGGCTCAGCAACCCCGAAAAACAGCAGACCTATGCCCACACCTGCTGCGAAGAGCATCGAAAGCCAGGTCAGGTTGGAGTACTCAGGTTTTGCATCGGCCCCCCCGAGCCGTATCTTGCCGAGAGAAGAGGATGCTACTAACAGGCAAAACAGAAGGGCAAGATTAGCAGTGATCATGAAAAACCAATCAAGGTTCGTTGTGAGCCAGATGCGGGTGTCACCAAAAACTCTTGTCGCATCCTCCTGAAAGAGTAGAGAACCAACGACAAAGGCCACAATGACAATACTGGACATCACGAATACTGGTGTCAGGTAGAAATCCAGACCAAAATATCTCTGGTAATCTCTATAATCCGGCAGTTGTGGTTGTATCCATTCTTGGCTTGTTTTCAAAATTCTCCTTTCAGCGGGACAGACACTCCTACCAGCGGGACTGACTCATTAGCCTGTTACTGCAAGCATAGACGTTTGAAAATATTAACTGAAGTTAAAATTTGTCTGACAATTCTTGTGTGGAGGCTTTTTAATGGTAACCCGCTGAAGGCTCATGACAGAGGGTGGACTTTCATCAACTCGGAAAAGGCTCACCGTGAATCCTGATAGTCTGTAATTTTTTTAAACGTTGTCAGGTAAACTGTCTGTAGAGGCAACTGATTTTTGCCGGTACGATTGCGGCTCTGTACCCTGTACTGATTCCGGTTTTACAAATCGCCTGTAAATCATCATGACGATGATCGCTTCCAGGAAAACGCCAAGCAGCAGGATGGATGCGCCTGTCAGGTAATTCAGGTGACCCAGCACATAAAATACCTGTGCGAACAGATAGATTCCCAGTACACGGGCAATACCACCCATAGCCATACCAGTTGTCTTGCGCCTTATCATTAACAGGCCGTGATAATAATTCCGCCACAGAATCAATCCCGGAAGAATACACATAATGAGGAGTACTTCTCTGGAGTAGGCCAGCAGATTTCCTGTGATACCAATCAGATTTGACAGTAAAAATGTGCTCAGGGGTGTTGCCGCTATCAACAACATAATCACTGTGATACCTGCACCAACCAGTACCATAAACAGTCGTTTTTCTTTTAGATGTGAATCGCCAAAGGTGACAAAAAAATGTCGAAACTGGTTGGCAGTCATCTGGAACAGTGATGACACGTCAAAACCGACACGCATGGCAGCGATGCTGACGATTGCTTCTGGTGTGCGTGCAATCAACGCGTACAGCACTGGTCTGCTGATCGCAAACATCAGACCCGTCGTCGAGACCGGGATAAAGAATCGAAGCAGTTCACTGAAGTGTAAATCCTGATGATCCTGTTTAACCGGCAGGTGATAATCCCTGAAGATTACCACTGCGAGTAATACGAAATGGACCAGGGACGCCACAATCTGTGAACCTGCGAGTACAAAAGGGGCAGAAAAACTTGCGTTGAAGCCAATCACCAGGCTGGCAATGATGGTCGACAGATACACTGCATTGAGAATAGATACCCGGCCAGTCATCCGACTTTGCACCAGCAAACCCATTTGAAACTGACGTAGGCCGTCGATAATAATCAACGGCACAAAGAGCTTCATGTATACGACAACACGACTGACGATGTCTGCATCAACAGCATAGACCTTTGCGATTAACACCGGCCCGACAGGTGTGAATGCGAGAATCGATAAAATGATCCCCAGGAGCGTGGAAATCAGCACCACAAACTGGAGCGTTGTGATGAGCCCATGTCTTGAACGAGCGTAGACATTGGACATTTGAGAGAGAAAATTGACACCGGCATGGAGCAAACTGAAGATACTGCTGGCAATAGCAAAAATGGCGAGTTCGGTGACTGCCGCCGGGTACCTTGCGAGCACGCCGTTTTGAAATTGCGTGCCAAGCACCATGACGATGCCAGTCAGTGCCAGAGGCCAGAAAAAACGCCAGTATTCGCGTAGCAAATCCAGTTCCTTGTCAATCTCTTAAGGCAGAACTTTCCGTATGCAAAGGGTACCTTGAAGTGGGGGAGGTCGCTGCGTCACCACATGCAGTGACGGGGGATTGCGGAGTTGTATTCATACTGTCGTTATTTCTGCAGTTTCGTCCGCCCGCAGGCAGGCCTGAAACGCGGGACGTAACTGCAGTCGTTGCCAGTACGCTGCCATGTCGTGTGGCAGTGGCTCATCCAGCATTCTAATGGCGAGCATGACGGTATAACCGAGTATGATGTCTGCCGCTGTGAATGTTTCTCCGAGTATAAATTCGCTTCCTTCCAGAGCCTGATTGACCGCGTTGACGCAAAGTCCGGCACGACGTTTCATCTCGGGAATTGCACCGGGTAACTCTGCATCGTCGGGGAATTCCCGTCGATGGTTGGCGATTTCACCCAGGGGTCGGGCGAAGGTCGCCTCGGCGAACCAACTCCACTGTAGATACAGTGCGTGTTTTAGTGTACCTGGCGGGGGCTGCAACCGGCCGTTTCCGTACCGATCGACCAGATACTGGACCATTGCGCCTGATTCCCACATGGTCAGGTCCCCGTCTGTCAGTATTGGCAGTTTGCCCACTGGACTGATTCGTCGCCATTCGGAACTGGCTCTGTAAGCTGGTGAGTAATCCACCGGAACCACCTCATAATCCAGGCCAAGTTCCTCTGCGGCCCAAATTACCCTGAAACCGCGAGTACCTTTGACATGATAGATTTTCAATATATTGACCTCTCATCGCTTTTCGGGGGACAGTTTACTTAATTCAGCGGGCTATTCGCTATTCGGGTCAGTTTACTAAATTCCTTTTCGAGAGACAGTTTACTTGAATCAGGGTGTTCGCAGATGGCTCTCAAGGGCACAGTAATACGACAACAGAGTCGTTTACCTACAGAGATTGAGCGCAAAATCTCCATATAATGCTGTCCAATTCGTGGAATCATGCTCTTAATTTTGCGGATTTTGATACCTAGTCAGCTATAATTTCAATTTTGGATGCCTTAATGCCAAAGCTGTTTTATCGACAAAAGGTACTCCTCGCCTTGATACAACACTTTGAAGGCGTGCTGACATCTACTGATTTTCAAAAACATCTTTTTCTATATACAAGACTTTGCGAAAACAAGAAAAGCTATGATTTTGTTCCCTATCGATTTGGTTGTTATTCCTTTCAGGCTGTAAAGGACAAACGAAAGCTGATTGACATTGGATACCTGGAAGATACCAGTGCTTGGAAACTTACACGGACTGGCAACAATTACGTATCAGAATTGAGCAGGAATGATGACAAAAAAATGGCTCTTTATGTAGAAAGATATGGTGAACTGAAAGGAAAGAATCTTGTAAGGCACATCTATAAGAACTATCCCTTTTATGCAATTAACAGCGAGATACTGGATGAAACTCTGTCAGGTCAAGACCTTGAAAATGTTATCAAACTCCGTCCAAAATTTCTTTATAAAACCTTGTTTGCAACAATAGGATACGAGGGATTAAGTATTGAAGCTTACCTTACTAAACTCATTGTCAATGATGTAAGGATGCTAATTGATGTCAGAAAGAATCCCTTTAGCAGGAAATATGGTTTTTCGAAAACCGTCTTGTCTAAACTTCTAAGTGATTTTTCTATTAAATACAAGCATCTGCCAGAGCTGGGGATTGAATCGAATGACCGGCAATCTTTGAACAGACAATCAGATTACGATGCACTTTTCAAGAAATATGAGAGAACTGTATTGGAACAACAAATAGAGAAAGTTAAGGAACTGGAGGATGACTTCCACTGTAATCGTCGTATCGCGATAACCTGTTTTGAAGAATCCCATAACCAGTGTCATCGTGGAAGAATCGCGGACAAATTACGAATAACCCTCCCAAAGGAAACAACCTTCATCAATCTATAGATTAATGACAACATATGGCCAGGGAAAAGGTACTAATAGCAGTCAAAACATATCCTACTCTTTCGAATAAGTATGAAGATGGCAGTGGTATAGATAGGCATTTGGTATGGATGAGTGGTTAAAACTGTTTATAGTGGGGGCTTCCGCTGGCTTTTTTGGAGCCTTTTCCGCCAAAGGATTGGAAATTCTGTACCAGCATTATAGCCGCCGTTCCGAGAGAAAGATAACATCAGAGCGATTCATTGATGAGCACCTCGACCCTTTGCTGAAGTCTGCCGATGAATTAGTAGGCAAACTACTGTCGCTGGCACAAGAGGACTTTCAAAGCATCTACGATGTAGACCCATTAGCTGGACGCATCGAGAACAGGGACTTCACCAGCCTTACTTTCCTGATGGTGAACCTATGGGCTAATATCGAGATACTTCACCGCAAAGCGCTGTATGTATCGATTACTCAGGATATTCGTGGCATGCAGCTTCAAAGTTTCATGAATCACATCGCATCTCGCAGGACTCGGCTCGTCGATAGAATATCGCAGCGTGCGGTCGGAGAACTTATGATGACCCGACACAACGACGGTCAACAGGAAACGATTTTGTTCATAGAGTTCATACGACTGATGGAATGTAATCCTGAAGCCCAAAGATGGTTAAAATACTTGACACAAACCCTGTTTCGGACCCGACACACATCTGAACGCCAGAGACTCCTTCGTTACGGGATCGTGGTTCATGCGATGATCGACACGCTTGATCCTGAGCACGCGGTTACGCGTGACAGACCTTCGTTCCCCAACAAACTGTCAAAAAAGACTTTGTGGGACCTGAAATATCGTGTATTCGGCCAGTATCTGACATTCGTACCAAATGTTGAAAAATACTTAGGGCCGTCCTAGAACAAGGACGGCCCTGGATAGGACGGCGGCCCTTGGGACTTTTTTGTTTCCGCGCATGGCGAAAACGTTCAATCGTCGAGCCGCCTTAATTCCGTTGTCGTGGTGTTCACGTCACAAAATCAATAATATCCGAAGATTGCCAATGAATCCACTTCCAATTTTGTCCAATGTTAAGAGCTGATCTTCCCCCGAAATTCTGGACACCAGGTTAAGAGCTATATAATGATTCAAAACGAGGTGCTCTATGAGCAAACGCACAAGAAAAAGATATACCCTTGAGTTCAAACGCGAGGCGGAGAGTCTGGTGACAGAACACGGCTACAGCAAAGCAGAAGCTGGCCGGAGTTTGGACGTAAACCCAAATCAAATCAGGCGCTGGCAGCTCGCATTGGAGGCTGACGGAAGCGATGCGTTCCCAGGCCAGGGTAAGTTGACTCCGGATCAGAAGAGGATTCGGGACTTGGAGTCTGAAAACCGGCGCTTATGGATGGAGAAAGATGTCCTGAAAGCGTCGGTCTTCTTCATGCAGGAAAAATCATGTACAAGACTGCGATAGCTGTCGATATCTTGAGGTATCGATTCATTGATGCGCATAAGAAGACCTGGCCAATTCGTCTCATGAGTCGGGTGAAATATATTACAACCGAAAAAGATAAAAAGAAGACATTCAGCTATCGGAAATAAAATTCCGATGCAGTTTGAGCAGGAAAGTGCTTAACTGGGTGTCCAGTAAAACGGGGGCTCTTCATCTTTTTAGGCGAGGTTCATTTGCGATTGCAGGAGATAAATCGATCACTACAGCGACTATTAGTTGTCCTTGGGTTACAACAAGCAGCATTACTCCGTGATGAAGCACAAACGACAATACGACCCTCCTACCGTGGCAGAATCACTGGTCCTATCAGGTTCGTCAATCAACTGCTCTCTACCTGGCAATTGGAAGCAGAAAAAGCCTGTATTTTGCTGGGAATGGAACCTTCTCGGATGCCATACGTGAATGCCGTGCTACAGGGGAACGAGACTCTTACTGGAAGAGATGCAAAAGACCGAATTGCCCATCTCTTTCAGATCAGAAAGTTGTTGTCCGCTCTCTTTCGAGACGAGGCTGTTGAGAACGAATGGCTGAGAGAACCCCAGAAAGTTTTGAAAGGCAAGGCGCCCATGGACCTTTTGCTGGAGGGTTCAATGGAGAATCTGCTCCTGGTGAAAGAGTACGTTGAACGGGTGTCGGGGAGGTAAGCTTGCTTGAATTGATCGCTTCCCAATCACTGGAGACAGACGTGATCCGGTTGGCGACTCAACAACAAAACGCAGACTTCCTTCGTGCCCAAGGGTTTGATGACCAAGGCGTCCAAGAGATGCTAGACTTTTTATCATCTCGCAATATTTCTGACAATCCTGAGGCCCCGCATTGACTCACTAAAAATCACACTAATGAAGGATCGCTGCCTCATCTAAAATCACACTATCTTGGGACTGATTAGAGTATTTAGATGACGAAAATGATGTGTTTCTCAGCACGAATGGAGCTACTGAGAAGTGTCCAGATGAAGTACCACGACGCCAGATGGAGTGAAAAAGCAAAAATCCTAGATGGGTTTGTCTCTGCCACTGATTATGAATCGTCAATATGCGACTCGGCTTCTACATGACTTAGAAACACCATGTTTAGTGGGGTATTGGGGATTCTGATTGAAAATCTTACCCGCAGGTGCTTGTTTCAAATGTACAAATGCGTCACTGACGATTGACCATTTCACCGTGGTATCATTCTGACGTGAAGACAAGTGTTTGGAAGAATGCGATGGCGAAGATCAATGTGTGGCAAGTGCACGATAATGTGGTTCGGCTTCCAAGACGGCACACTGCAGGTAATAACCGTACTCTGGTAGGTGAGGTACGGTACATACACAAAAGTGTGGGCAAGAAAGATGTGCATGTAAAACGGGCAATGTAACAATGCGCCTTTCATGGAATGAAATTCGCACCCGTGCTTCTGTTTTTACCACAGACTGGCAAGATGCTGCATACGAGAAGGGAGAGACGCAAAGTTTCTATAATGAATTCTTTGAGGTGTTTGGGGTAAAGCGCCGTACCGTTGCTCGTTACGAAGAGCATGTGGCGAAGCTGGACAACCGGTCGGGATTTATCGACCTGTTCTGGCCGAGTGTCCTGATAGTAGAGCAGAAGAGCGCCGGGCGCGATCTCGACAAAGCCTACGATCAGGCCGGGAAATATTTTGATGCTCTCCCGGAACGAGACCGTCCCCGCTACATCCTGGTGAGTGACTTTCAGACCTTCGAATTGCACGATCTTGACGAGCGCAGGAAGGTTGCATTCGCCCTTGAAGATCTGCCAGATCATGTAGAGCACTTCGGTTTCATCCTCGGTATACAACGACGGACCTTCCGCGACCAGGATCCGGCCAATATCAAGGCTGCCGAATTGGTCGGGCGGCTGCACGATGCCCTCGACGAGGCGGGTTACCGTGGTCACGATCTTGAATGTTTCCTGGTTCGAACTGTGTTTTGCCTGTTCGCCGATGACACTGGCATCTTCGAGCCGCGCGACATCTTCCTCGATTTCATCGAGACGCGCACAAGTGTAGACGGTGCCGATCTCGGACCTTTGTTATCGCAACTGTTCCAGGTACTGGATACGCCGGAGGTTGACCGCACTGCAACGTTGGACGAAGACCTTGTACGCTTCCCTTATATCAATGGCGACCTGTTCAACGGGCCTTTGCGTATCCCGGCTTTCAACACGACCATGCGAGAGGCGCTACTCGACGCCTGCCGCTTTGACTGGACGAACATCTCACCTGCGATTTTCGGCGCACTGTTTCAATCGGTGATGGACCCGGATGTCCGCCGTGCCCAAGGTGCACACTACACCACCGAGAAGAACATCCTGAAGGTGATCGAGCCTCTGTTCATGGACGATCTGCAGGCTGAATTCTTGCGGCTTAAAAACCGTAAGGATAGTCGTCGTCTAGCAGCGTTGCGCCAGCTTCAAGAGAAGCTTGGGCGGATGCGGTTCTTCGACCCCGCCTGCGGATGCGGCAACTTCCTTATCATTGCTTACCGGGAATTGCGCACGCTTGAAATCGAAGTGCTGAAAGAACTGTATCCTCTCCATTCACGTCAAAGGGGCATGTATACGGAAACAATATCGCTGATCGATGTCGATCAGTTCTACGGAATTGAAATTGGTGAGTTCCCGACTCGCATCGCAGAAACCGCAATGTGGATGATGGACCACATCATGAATAATCGACTCAGCCTGGAGTTTGGTCAGATTTATGTACGCATCCCCTTGCGAACGTCACCGCACATCATGCACGGGGACGCGCTGGAAACCGAATGGTCGGAATTGCTGCCGCCGGAAGCGTGCTCCTTCGTATTCGGCAATCCGCCCTTCGTGGGCGCGAAGTTACAGACAGAGGTGCAGCGCGCCCAGGTGCGAAGGATTGCCGCGCTCGGCAAGACCGGCGGCACGCTTGACTATGTGACTGCATGGTTGCTAAAGGCAGGGGAGTATGTCAGGACAAGCAAAGCTCGGATCGGATTTGTTGCGACCAATTCGATCAGTCAGGGTGAGCAGGCGGCACAACTGTGGCCGGTCTTGTTCGACCGCTGCCAGCTGGAAATCGCCTTCGCTCACCGCACTTTCAACTGGGGGTCCGACGTACGCGGTAAAGCGCATGTACATGTCGTGATTGTCGGCCTCGACAAGAATGAAAACACGAGAGCAGACAAACGCCTGTTCAGCTATCCCGATATCAACGGCGAACCAGAAGAAAGCCATCATGCCAAGCTGTCGCCCTACCTGTTCGACGCAGGTGGGCTTGCTAACCCCCATCTCACAGTGCATGAGGAAATCAGGCCGATCAACGGGATGGGTAGGCTTATCATCGGCTCGAAGCCAATTGATGGCGGGAATTTCATCTTTGACGCAGATGAGCGGGCGGCGTTTTTGGACATCGAACCAGATGCCGAGTCCTTACTGCACCCTTATGTCGGCGCGCGGGAATATCTGCAAGGCGGTGCACGCTGGATATTAGTCCTGCATGACACACCGCCGAATTTGCTGGCGCGGCTTCCTCGTGTGCGGGAACGAATTGCAGCAGTCCGAGCATACCGGAAAGCCAGTAGGAGCCGACCTACGCAAAAGTTGGCAGAAACACCAGCGATTTATCATGTTAACGTTCTACCTACCACGCCGTTTCTGGTCATTCCAGAAGTCAGCTCGGAGCGCCGGGAATATGTGCCCATTGGCTGGTTGGAGCCACCGGTTATCCCGAGCAACCTCGTTCGCTTACTGGAAAATGCCACCTTGGTGGACTTCGCGCTACTGACCTCTGCTATGCACATGGCCTGGTTGCGACATGTTGGTGGTCGGCTAAAGAGCGATTACCGTTATTCCATCGGCCTTGTCTACAATACCTTCCCGGCCCCACAGGAAGACGCTGACATGTCGAAAATGGAGCCGCTGGCTCAAGACGTACTTGATGCCCGAGCCGCACATCCTGACGCGACATTGGCCGATCTCTATGATCCCGACATCATGCCGCCAAACCTGCGCCAAGCGCATAGGCGCCTTGACCGTGCGGTGGACAGGCTATACAGCCGCAAAGGATTCACCTCTGAGCGTGAGCGTATAGAATGTCTGTTCATGCTCTATGATAAAATGCTCTCACCACTGGGGGTTGGAATCAAAGGGAAGACAAAGCGCACGAACCTGAGGTAGTGACAAGCACATGCTTGAGATTATATTCAAAGTGTTCGACTGGTTTACTCGCGGACGAATCACCCCCCCCATGCTTTGGGTAGTACTGGCGTGTACAGTATTCGGTGGCTTGGCCGTGGTCATATTCGAAATTCAGACAGCGAACTTCGCTCTCGAAAAATACGCTAGCCCATGTTTAACACATTGCGTGGTTAAATGAGCTGTTTTGCCAATTTTTTGAAGTTTTTCTGCTCGTAAGTCGCTGATTTGTATTGAAGCGGATCGCCAGAATGCTAATGTAGTGCCATAATCGTATTTTAGGGTGTTGACATTTATAGACACCCCCTGTAGTATCCCCGCCATGTTTATTCGACGTACCAAAACGCGCACCGTCGGTACCCAGGATCACTACTTCACCTTTCGCCTGGTTAAGTCCGTACGCATCGGCAACAAAGTGCGCCAACGCACGTTGTTGAACCTCGGTGCGCACTTCGATTTGCCGCCAGCACAGTGGCCGCTGCTGTACCAACGTCTGGATGATCTGCTCGCTGGTCAGGCAACGCTCATGGACTATCCGGAAGCGGTCGATAACCACGCGCAACGCATCGTAGCACAGTTGATCAGCCGGCAGGCCGAAACCAGCCCGGACGCTGATGACACGTCATCGACCGGCGACCAGCAGAGCGTCGATGTGGACTCACTGCAACTGGTTCGTCCGCGCACGGTGGGGGTTGAGCATGTTGCTTTATGGGCGATGGAGCAGGTGGGGTTGCGGGCGCTACTGGCGCAGTTGGGGCTGAACAGCAGACAACAGGCAGCAGCGATGGGTTCGATCATTGGCCGCCTGGCGGCACCGGGTTCGGAACGTGCGACGTACCGCTGGTTGCGCGACACCAGTGCGCTGGGCGACTTGCTGGCGGTCGACTTCGAGAAGTACAGCCTGATGCAGCTATACCGGGCTTCTGACGCGCTGATGGTGCATCGGAAGGCGATTGAGGAACATTTGTTTGATGCCGCAATGACCCTGTTCGATCTGCAACCGACGGTGACGCTGTACGATCTGACGAATACCTACTTTGAGGGGGATGCCGGTGCCCAGGAGAAAGCAAAACGTGGTCATTCCAAGGAGAAACGCAGTGATTGTCCGCTACTCACACTGGGTCTCATGCTGGATGCCAGCGGCTTCGTGCGGCGCTCGCAGGTGTTCGCTGGCAACGTCAGCGAGCCGCACACGCTGGCCGAGATGCTCAGCGCACTGCAGGCCCCAAAGGGTGCTCTGGTGGTGATGGATCGCGGTATCGCCACACAGGATCGGATTACTTGGCTGGCGGCGCAAAGCTACCGCTACCTGGTGGTGAGCCGCGAGCGCAAGCGCACCTTTGATCTCGCGTCGGCGATGACGGTGACGACGGCAACACAGCAGCCGGTGCACTTGCACAAGGTGCTGTCCGAAGATGGCCGGGAGACCCGTCTGTATTGCTATTCCGAGGCGCGGGAACAAAAGGAGAAGGCCATTGCTGAGCGCTTCGCCAAGCGCTTTGAGAATGCCCTGACGACGCTCTCAGAAGGACTGTCAAGACCCCGTACACAAAAACGCATCGATAAAATCTGGCAACGCATTGGGCGCCTGAAGGAGAAGAGCCGCGGGGTGGCGCAGCATTACGATATTGACGTTACCAGCAGCGAAGACGGTACCCAGGCAATCGCCATCAACTGGCGCCGACAACCGGTCAACGGCTCCATGCTGACCCATCCGGGGGTGTACTGCCTGCGCAGCAACCAAACCGACTGGGATGAGGAAACCCTGTGGCGCACGTACATCACGCTGACTGATCTGGAAGCCGTGTTCCGGTCATTGAAGTCCGAACTGGGGCTGCGCCCGATCTATCATCACAAAGCCCTGCGCACCGAAGGTCATCTGTTTATCACCGTGCTTGCCTACCAGCTCGTGCAGGTCATACGACGCCGACTGCGGCAGCACGGGCAAAGTGAAAGCTGGACCCTGTTGCGCCGCATCCTGAATGGTCAGCAGCGCATTACCGCAACCTTCCGCCGCGCTGATGACTGTGCGTTGCATGTCCGTAAAGCCACGGTCGCCGAGACTGCACAACGCGAGATTTACCAGGCGCTTGGCATTAGCGAGTCACCTGGTGGGATCCAAAAGGCGGTCATCGAACTGAGGAAAAAAACACCAGAAACAGGCTAGATTTTCCATTTGTAGTGCCAGAACAACTTTTTTGTCATCATAACATATTGATATTCATATAGTTTTAAAATAGACTGTTAAACTTGGGCTAGGGCGACTGCGATATTGAAAGACCTTGATGGTTTATCTTCCTCGGAAGATGCAAGGATTGCACCGCTGGCCGACTCGCTTGTTGATCGTGTAGCGACCATTCTTTCGGAGACTCAAGCCAACCCTTCTCTCTCAGCCACCGAACACCGATTTGCCTTGGTTATGATCATGGGGTTGCCCTGGTTAATTCTATCGACTATCGGCGTTGTGGAGGCTGTTCGCCGAGTGGAGGATTGGCAGTATGGGTTGTTCAGTTTTTTGGCGTTGGCGGCTCTATTTGGGGGCGTCGCGTACATGGTTCCAACTGATGTCCACTGGTTCTATCGGTACTTGCTGCTGCCGCTTGCGACCTATAGTGTCGTTGTCACATCGCTATATGTGATTGGTAACGATGACGACTAGCGAGGGCCTTCGGTAATGCACTAATGCTGCAGCAACTGGAACCAGTGATTTCGACAAGATCAATGTAAGGCGCCAACAAGCAGTTGACTGCACACTCCATAGCAGCATTGATGCATTCCGTCTCGTTACATTGCAGTTCTAGATGACACTTAGTCGGCTGTTATTACGAAGAAGTATCAGAGCCAGTTTTGATTGTTGCTTTGCTGTCAGGGAAAATGACATCGAACCAATTGATCGTGTCATCCGGGTTGAGATTGTTTTCCATCAGTTGGAGCGGCTTATGTTCTGGAAAGTATTCAACTGCGTTAGCGACAGAATCCTTGGCCACCTTGAAATCACCTTCAAGTCTATACCGTTCCGCCAATTCTAATGCAATACCGGCCTCGAAAGTGCGTGGAACCATAAGTCCGTCCTTGTTTTTCCTTTGTTCAAAGTAACAATCATGTAGCCTTTGGTACGTGTCTAAGGACCAGTTTGGACGTACTTGTACAACCAAGTGAACAAACATCGCCTCAATTGAAGGAGTTTCCATCTCCGTAAGATACTTGGTCTCAACGGCTGCGAGGTTTGGCATGCGCCCTTCTTTGGGTCTCAGTCCGTTGAACAGAAAATAGAGGGCAAGCATGGGACGTCGCTGCTTGGGGTTTGGCGAAACAAAGAGTTTTTCCGCCAGTTGGAGCATGGGCCGAAGATCGGTTATTGCTGCACCCTTGTTTTTTTTGAAACAAGAAGATACCTGCTCCAAAAAACCTTGTAATCTTTTGGTGCCAGAATCCAGCCTTACACTGTCGGGCCTTCCGATCCAATATTGTGGCGCTAGGGTAACATTAACAATCCCATATCGCTCGTCACGATAGTCGTATTTCTCTTTCTCTACCTTTGGTTGTCGCTGAATAAATTCTATAATCACGTGCCGTGCAAGACGCGCGATTCCACGAAATGTAAACAGCGTTTTGCCTTCTACACAGGTAGTATCTCTCTGTATTTGACTAATAAGCAACGGCCGGGGAAGCTCGCGCAAATTGTGTACAAAGCGGGAGCGTATCCTGTACGCGCCTTGCAACGCTTCTTCTAAGTCGGGGCGACTGGCTGGCATCTCCACATTCAGCGCTTCCTCTCGAAAGTAGTCAGGGCCTACATGTGCGATCGAAAATTCCCGAAACCTTCGTGCCAATAACAGATGTTCAGTTCTTAGCAATGCCTGGCGCACGCTCTGCTTTGTAGCACGGTCAGCGTTAACTAATGCGTCATCTATGCTTTTCTTCTTCGCATGGTTGTAGTCGGCCCACTTAGGCTGAAAATTGTCGAATTTCTGTGCTAATGATTCGACTGAAGCGACGAGCAGCGTATAAGCTAGATCTGGATCGTCCGGGAGCCTTTGCAAAGCGACAACGTATGTGCGAATTGCGCGTATAGCAGCAAGGAAGGCTTTACGATTCAGCGCAACAAGGCTATTGACAAAGTGAATAAACGGTTCAATCTCTTCTTGCTTGAGCCAAACTGCCTGGTCAAACACCCTTGGGATAAAGGAACTGGGTGAGTATAAGAGCTTCGTGCTACGTTGGTATCCGATTAATCGATCAGTATCATTAGGTTCTACTGTACACACTACATTGAGACCTAGTGAAACGACCGCCGCGAAATCGTGAGCATACGCGTCGATTCCATGTGAAGCTATCACACCTGGAGATGGCTCATCTTCGATCAATTCAGTAAATTCGTAGATCAATTGGCTACTGTTTTTCGAATTGGCATTAGTTGGCAAAAGTCGGCCAGCCTTAGTTTCTATATGGGTGCCAGGCAAGATTAAGAGATTTGTATGGAGGACACCGCGTAGTTCGTTGCGCTGTCTCGGTTCGTTGGTAAAGAGTTTTCCGGACGCAATTTGCAACATAATCAGACTCTCTAAGCGGAGGCGGGTCTCTGTAAGTTAATGGCGGTAAAAATTGATTGAATTTTGGAAGACCGGCGAGACTTTGGGCAGCGTCGAATTCGAAATGCCTCTCGGTGGTGCCAAGTCGGAAGGAGAATGGTATTCGTTGGTGGTATTTGCTGTCAATGTCAATCGAAAATTGTGTCAAACCAAAGTTAAAATGTCCCCTTTTGTCCAAAGTTAAAATGTCCCCTTTTGGTCTGTCCTCTGTCCGTGCACATCACTGGTCCGATCACTGCGGGGAGTGCTGCCCATGGCATTGGGCGAAGGGAGCGGAGCGTCCGACGTCCAGATCGCAACGCGCGCCGGAGCGTAAGAACCTGCTCATGTGGCACCTGCCCGGATACCGTCTTCCTCGGCCCCGACACGTAGCAGATCCTGATGCGCCCGCATCCGGTAGCTGTTACCCCGAATGTTGACGATGTGGAAGTGGTGCCGGAGACGATCAATCAACGCCGCGGCCATGACCTCGTCCCCAAGTACACTGCCCCAGTCTTCGAAACCCTTATTCGACGTCAACACCGTCGAGGCGCGCTCGTGGCGTGCGTGTAATTAGGTCATGAAATTTTGGCAAGTTTGATTTTTGCTTGTGCACGTAGATGATCCATGGACCAAACACTTTCTGCCCTTTCTGTAACGACTTTCTTAAGATGGCGTTTCGCTTTACGAACGTCCCCCCTGTCCAGAAAATGATTGCCTAATTCCCAATTTAGTTTTCGTCGAAATGTGCCTTTCATGTCATCTTGTACTCTTAACATTGCTTGCCGATAGAGACTTTCTCCTTTTTCAACCTGACCGAGGCGAATTGCTAGAAGTCCGCGAGTCGCATATCCATAAGTGTTTGGTTCAGGTGAATCTGACCTAAAGTGCGAAATGTAATATTTCGCCTCCTCATATTTGTCCATCTCGATCAGTGTAAATACTAGATTATTCAGTGCCCAATTCAATTTCGCCAAATTTTTTTGTGGCTTGGTCCATTGTAACTTATATGCCTCAAGGGCGTAATGATAAGCTTTGTCCAATTGAATATCTTTAAGTGTGAAGTTGCAAACTAGAAATTCTGCAAGGCTGATATAGAGGTCTGGATGGGTTTGTTTGGCTATCCATCGTTCCGCAAGTGAGACAGCTTGATCTTGTTTGAGTAAATTCGATAGCGCACGTACCAATCCATCTGCTATACGATTTCCAAATTCATCGTTGAGTAAATAATTCTCCCCATGGGATTTTAAAAATGCCCTCGATATACGCTCTGCATCTTTATATTTTTTAAGGTCAAGGAGGGAATTGATAAGATTTGCAGTCGCTATTGTGCGAACTCTACTGTATTCAATATCAATTAAACCCTCTGCTAATTCGATGGCTCGCCGAAATTCTTGCACGGCTAGTGGTACGTTCCTGGACCTAAACGCGAGTACACCCAAACTGTTTGAAACAATAGCGTCATCATTGTTTTTTCGGGCTTCCCCTAATAACTTTCTTAAATTCCTTTTGTCGTTTTTCTCAAGCAGGATATAGGCCAGTCTTTCTATCATGGGCTTGTCGTTGGGAATTAACTCCAGATACCGCGATAATGCTATCGATACGTTATCGAGACCCATCTTTTTATCAACACAGAGATCGGTCCATGCCATCAATGCCTTTTTTTCAAAGGGATTCAGGCCAACAGCTTTACGGAGCGCCTTTAGTGCTTGCCCAGAATGTCCAGCGGAGATGTGTCCTAAAGCCATGTAATAGTAAAGTTGTACTGACCTTGGCCTCTCGTCAAGCGTAGCGCGAAAATAACGAATTGCTTTGGCCGATTTCCCCTGAATTAATGCCAACGTTCCGGCGAGCATTTGAACTCTCCAGTCAGTTTCGTCAATTCTAATCGCCTTCAAAAGCCATTCGTGTGCATTTATTAATTTTGAATTAGTGACCGACAGTTCGACCATTCTCAGGCAAGCAAGAAGATGACCTGACTTGGCGAGTTCCTTAAAAATTGATTCTGCTGTTGTGATTTCGTTCTCATACATGGCAACTTCAGCGAGCCTGTACTTGAAACTATCGTTCTTGTCGGTCTGGAGCATCGCTTGTTGTGCATATTCCCGGGCGATATCGAATCGACCACACGCGACCGCGAGGCTGGACACTTTAGCCAAATAGTTTTCAGAATCTTTAAATTCATCATAACGGCTCAAAAGACTGTCAAGTTCTGCCTTTCCCGCCATTTCCATTGCGCTTTGAAATTCAGAGTCAACTTTTTCAAGCATGGGGGTTACTTTTTGCATGCCTTTCTGAAGCTGAACGACCGGGGGTAGAGTCGCGCGGCTGCTGGGATGTGTTTCTGGACCTATATCAACTACAGAAGGTTCTTCCCTCGGCATTAACTCCTCTACTTTAGAAGTTTCATTGGGTACCAGCATGTGGTATTCCTCCTTGCCCTTCAGAGAGGTACTCATCTAATCTAGCATTTTTACGTTGCAATTTCAGTTTGCTTTGATCTCGTTTTATTCTACGTTGATCCAGTTTTTTACGATCCATAAGCTCGTTTTTTATGCTTCTGGTTGCAGAATCAATCATTTTTAATATTCCCTGCAAGTTATGTTCTCGATGTTTGTAATCAATGTTAGTGAGTTTATGGAGAAGACGGCTTAGTTGATCTCTGGCGGCATTAGGTACACTTGTGTCGGCACTATCAATTCCGGGCAAAACGACCTGATTTCGTGTAAGGTTTAAAATACGTTCAAATTCTTTAATAAGGTCTTTGTCACTTATGCTGTTTTGTTGAATTGTTGAGATATGTCCGAAGCATGAGCCCAAACAGTTTATATATCCAGCATCCATATTTAGTCTTTGAGTAAAATATTCGATGTTAAATAAATCATGCAGAATGCAGCCCACTGCGTATATGTCGGAATAAATAGCAACTTCGCGAATGCCCGCGAGTCCTACCCTGGCTTCAATGGGCGCGAACCAGTTTGCACCAACTGCAGATGAATAATCGCTGATTGTTCCGATGGGAGTTGAATCAAGCTGGATAGCTGTACCAAAATCGATAGCAATAGTCATTTCTCTATTATTTTTGACCGTTTGTCTTAAATTGTCGCTTTTGATATCCCGGTGTGCGACTTTCTCACTGTGTAGCGAAATCACACCTAAAACAATTTGTCTAAATAGCGATAGCTTGACAAGAGCATCATATTCATTTTGTCTCAAAAAATACTTGGTTATATCTCCATCTAACCACTCGATAACAAAATAAGCGCATTGGACTGTTATTGAATTTCCATTCTCTTCAGTTGCAGAGATCGTTATCTCGGAAAGTGGCTTGATTAGCTGCAAAAATCGGGGCCTTTCTACGAATTGCCCAAGTAACTTCGCTTCGCGCTCAAAAAGGTCCATTCGATACTTTGCGCTAAGCCCAAGGCGATCTGGGTCAAAGAATTTTAGCGCGACCTCTTTTTGAGTTGTCTCATCGATGGCGTGAAATATTACAGAGAGGGAACCTTGATGTCCAAGATCCATTTCACCAGTGGTAGCGTTACGATTAACAACTTTAATGTTGGAGAAACGCCCCTCAAGAGGCGTGCCATTTTTCAAGTGATTGATTAAGGTTAAGGTATTAGTGCCCATGAAATAGCCTCATGCCCATGATGGAAACAATCCCACTCTATGGGTCAAAACGAATTTACTCCATTTCTCATTTGTTTTGGCGTGAACTCCTCTGGAAATAAGGGACTACTATAGTCTTGGCTTTTCAGATCGCAAGAGAAGTAAGGCTGTATACTTATTACAACTGGCAATGCTCTCTACAAGACAATCGCAGCAAGAAGGTATCATGGAAAAATTGGATGTCAACACTTAAAATGACCTTGAGTATTCATCCCAATTGTGTACAAAGCGCTTTGACCTTTAGGGTAAATTTATTGCAGGCATACGTTCAGATGTAAGCGCATGGATGCTATCAGAAGTGTCTCTAAGCGATTGAAGAAGACCGTCAAGAATCATCAAACCTGGAAATTCCTACGACTTTTTGTAGTATCTCGTTCGAAGAGTGTAAACACCATCACCGGAAAGAATCCCACCTCGGGAGAATAACCTTCCTAACTGCCAGTTTGATAAACCAAGTTCCGGTTTTTTGAGGGCAAGTTGGCCATCTACCCACCTAGTATAATCGTCACCAACAAAAGGAGCTTCGATGCGGTCGTAAAAGTTTTGTCGTTCTTCAGAACAGCTACTTAGTAATGAAGCAACGAACTTGGGACTATACTTGTTAAAAAGTTCAATTCCTTCATTAACATCGTCAATCACAACAAGAGTAATCTCTGGGTTTTCCTCCCAGTCCCATTCGGTACCCACTGATTTCAAAGATACAGCATCAACCTGAAACTCTTCGTGATCGACTCCGAACCTAGTAACTACAACCTTCTTTTTGAATAACGAGCTGTTTATAAAGGATTCGCCACCGTGTACCACATGAATCCTAAACGTTTCATGTTTTTTTTCTAACGCCCTAATCACGACTGGGACAAATTTCTCGGCTACCGATCTCACCAGACAGAGAGTGTTTAGTGTGTTGCAGACTTTTCGATCTACAGAATTTGATACTGCGTGTTCCACTACATCTTCGTTAATAGCCTCACCTACCACTATCCACGCGCCGCCTTTCCCGTGCAAACTAACCGGAATGCCCTGCTGCATCGCTATCGCTCCCAAAGTAATAGTCGTTTCACCAGACCCACGAGCTACTGCAAGGGAAATTCGGTCATCTCCAAATAAAGCCCATGCCGAAGCATGGGTGGTGCTATCAACCATGGTAATTGCCCCTTTAGGAAGGCCTGAAAGATCCAAAGCCGGTTCGATTACAGTGTTCATAATGGTCCGAGCTGTTTCTATAGCATCACTACCTATCCGGAAAACGACAGAATTTCCGTTCGATAGAACTCCACAAGCATCAATAAGTACGTTGGGTCGACCTTCGAAAACGAAGGCGACCACCCCCAACGGCGCCTTGAAAACCTCAACTCTAAATTCAGCGTGGTTAATAACTTCCGTTGGCATTTCTTGAGTAGAAATAAACTGTTTCCATGTATTAACGCCTGATATCATGGACCTTCGCAGTTTGCTGGTTGTTAATAACCTATCTACAGGCCGCTTCCTCGCTACAGTTCTATCCACATCAACTTTGTTTGCTCTACATATCTGGCGCCAGTTTCCCTCGTTATCTAAGAGTCGAGCAACATGATCAAAAAAATGTCCTATTTGGTGACTTGATACTGATCGCATTCTGTGAAAGCCGTCAAGTGCATTAGAAACCGCTGCTTCTGCAATCATTGACTCACTAGATGGAATCAGTTTGATCTCACCAGTTTTTTGGAGAGCAACCAACTTATCCCCCGGACGAAAAGCGTTTACTAGTTCTTTAGTTATTCGAACTACTCTTCCGTTCTGAAGAATAACTTGAGTACCTTCACTCAGGGATACCAATTTCTCAGAATCATTCATCTAATGGCCTTGGTGGGTATACCGGTCAAAATGAACATTCATACTGGTAATGAATGAACGCTCGGTTCTCTCATGCATTTCTTTTCGTCTTTTCTATCTCATTTGTTCACTTTGAGTCAAGTCTGTTCCTTTACTTGCACATTGACGTACCCTTGAGTTCTATTCAGTGTGCGTTGTGCATCAACCGATCTAATATGGCATCAGCCAGGGTCGTGTCGCCGATGGATGCGTGCCATTCGCTGGTCGGTAATTGACTCGATACCAGTGTAGACTGATGGCCCTATCTGGTTATGCACCCAGGCAACCGATATGCGGCGTTCGTTCGATGGTCTGTCGGCCATGGTGCACAACCACATGGGCGCAGGCCCGACGGGTGGGCACTGGTTTGTGTTCGTGAATCGACGCCGCAGACTACTCAAAGTACTGGCGTTCGATGGTGACGGCTATTGGATCTGGTCGAAACGTTTGGAAGCGGGACAGTTTGCGGCGCCGGGTCGGTCCGCAGACAATCGAGTCGATCTGTTCCCGGAACGAGAATGTATTCGTTCACGCGCGGTATATATGCGAGTCGAAATCACAGGGCGAGGGAGAGCTGATACAAGACAAGGATATCAGAGGAGTACTACGTTTTCTGTCGTACTGGATATTGAAGAAGATGGGCCACGGAATACAGTGGCAACCTGCGGATGATGCAACCGTCGAGGTGAGGTACATTCCGAGCGAGCACCCTGCCCAGTAGCATAGAGCAGGTCACGGAATTATCACAACCCTTGGAGAATGTCCGGTTAACATAATAATACTGTGGCCATAAACTATCCACGGAAGCGGGGAAAGACCAATGAGTTTTCGGGCCGCGGATAGATAGGATAACAAGTGGGAAACTTCAGGGTAACGCACTAGCAAGGAGCAAGAGATGACTGAATTTGTGCGTAAGAAAAGATTTCAAAGAGAGTTCATTCGCGTTTGTCTTGGTGAGCAGGACCTGGCATATCTAGCCAGAAGAATCTCAGACACAATGGAAACGGAACCAGGCGAAATCACTATCGTGGTCGAAACGGCCGACGGTCAGGACTCTTTCGAGTCCAACGATCCAACCTTTTTTTTAAGCGACGATATGCCTACGAACATCAAGAACGTGGCCATCTCCTATAGCCACCATAAAGCTCCGTTCACGTGTGATCTGACGAATAAACACGATCCGTTTTCACAAAAGGTGCGTGGCTCTTTGTTGTTATCCGTTGAGGGCACAGGCCACGGAGTCGAGCAGTTTTTTCGGGATCTTGTGAGATACTTGGCAGCGCGACAGGTTTTCGGCCAGTGGCTGCTGTTAGCAAAAGAAAAGATCTGGGTTTGGTACTTGGTAGGTATGTTTAGTGCAGCGGTCGTGTATTCAGTCTTCAATATAGCGTTACATGGGTGGGCGCTACTTCAACCTGAGTTCCGGATGTCGACCGGGTATCTGGTAATGACTGGCATAGTATTTGTGATGGTTATTTTTAGTTTGTTTGGCGGTCCTTTCTGGTTATATAATGCTATCGAGAAGCACCTTCCGCCGGTAGAGTTCACGGGCCGCCTCTCCGGTCGAAATATACTGGGTCAAAAGACGTTTTATTGGGTAGCAATCTTGTTTCTGGTCCCGATTTTCGTAAATATTTTATCGGTACTGCTTCTCGACATCGTAAGGTTGTGGTTAACTGCGGGCTAATGCGCGTATATTTGAATTCCCCAAAGCCATCTGCTGTGTGTCGAACTTTGGTTTGGGGTAACTGAAGGGTTTGATTGTGGTCAGGGCTTGAGTTCGTAATACAGATTGGCGGGCTCGTTAAAGTCATGTTGTCTGAATATGGTGAAGCCACCTTCTGCCGTCATGCGCTGTGCGACTTCTGGATTAAATCCCAGTGTGCCGAGACCCGCACCGTCAGGTTCGGAGAGTGCAGAAGACATGCATGCCGTAACCGAGAAGCCGTAGAGCAACGCCAGCATCGGGTTTGTCAGATTTTCCTGAAAATCAGCATGACTGCGAATGTCCTTGATGAGCCACGTACCGTCATCCTTCAGGCTCCGCCGGATGGATCGAATGACCTGATCGGGATGTGTCATATCGTGAATACAATCAAATGAAAGAATGAAATCGTAGATCGGCGTTTCCGGCAGTTCCTCTCCACGTTTGATGAAGGTCTTGACATTGGTCAGGCCAAGATCAGCGGCGCGGCTGTCGCAGTTTTGTATGGCATGTGAATTTGGATCGTAGCCATGAAAAACGGAATTGGGATAGGCATCTGCCATTGTCGTCAGCGCAATGCCACCACCACAGCCCACATCTGCCACCATGGCGCCGGATCGAAGCTTTTCTTGCACGCCATCCAGTGCCGGAATGATCTCCGGCACCAGTTTTTCTCTCACCCACGGGCCGAGCATTCGCTCAGTCCGGTGAGCGGCATTGGGACCAAGTTCTTCATAGGAAAGACCGATGCCTGTGCGGAAAGCGTCTGCTATTTTGTCAACAATCTCTGGTGCCGAGGGTGCTGCAAAAGCCCCTGCAGAAAACGCTGTACCGGTATCTTCTTCGGCCAGTACCTGCGCTCCTATGGTGTTCAATTCAAACTGATCCGGATGATGGTAATCCAGTAATCGGGCAGCAGCCTGCCCCCTGAGCCATTCCAGCAGCCAGCGTTCCTTTAGTCCTGTCTCTGCCGCCAAAGCCTTTGCTGTTACGGGCCCCAGGTCCTGCATGGATTTGTATAAACCCAGACGGTCACCAAGATGGATCATCAACGATACCATTTCGCCCATCTTGTAGTTCCACACAATGCCTGAAAACTGCCTCAGTTTCTCGGGATCGGATTCTGTCATCCGGGATTTCCGTTTTTTTGGACCTGATAAACATAACAGGTGAATCGTGTCAGTCAATGCATCGCCTCAAAAGATTTTGCGTACAGTTACAAGCCAATTTTCACCAACCAGTCGATGGCATACCCCGTTTCGGCCAGAGTTGTCTCGACCGGCAGGATTTATTCTTCTACAATTCGCAGACTTCTGAGGGTAATGACATGAGCGAAGTATTATTACTGGACGCAGCGGACAAAGAGTTGTTTCGGGACAGCGTCAGACGATTTCTGGAAGCGGAGATAGAACCGGACTACGACGCCTGGGAGCGTGCGGAAATCTGGCCGCGGGAAGTCTGGCAGAAGCTTGGTGAGAACGGTTTTCTTTGTGTTGACGTGCCGGAAGAATACGGGGGGATAGGGGCGACCTTTGAGTTCAGTTGTATCGTGGCGCAGGAACTTTCGCGTGCAGGATATGGCGCACTGGCCTCTGGAGTTTCCGTGCACTCTGACATTGTTGCACCGTATATCCTGAATCTTGGAACAGAAGAACAACGGCAACGTTTCCTGCCGAAGATGGCTTCGGGTGAGTGCGTGGGCGCCATTGGAATGACGGAACCTGCCGCAGGGTCGGATTTGCAGGGTATTCGTACGAAGGCATTGCGCGCTGGTGATGAATACGTCATCAATGGCCAGAAGACCTTTATCACTAACGGACAGCATTGTGATGTCATAGTCCTTGCGACAAAGACAGACCCCGGTGAAGGTGCACGCGGTATGACCCTGTTCACGGTCGATTGTCATCTTCCCGGCTTCACACGGGGTCGCAACCTTGAGAAAATGGGCCTGCACTCAGGTGATACATCCGAGCTTTTCTTTGAGGACATGCGGGTCTCTGCCGCGGATATACTCGGTGGTGAGGGTCAGGGATTTGCCAATCTGATGAACGAATTGCCGCGTGAAAGGCTCATTCTCGGCGTCGGCTGTGTTGCGGCAGCGGACGGCATTTTTGACACTACGGTGGCGTATGTGACAGAACGCAAAGCCTTTGGCGGTGTGTTGTCGAATTTTCAGAATACCCGTTACAAGCTGGCGGACATGAAGACCGAGATCGAGTTGAATCGCGCTCTTGCCGAGAAGTATATTGAGCGGTTTGAGAACGGGGAACTTACCGCTTCCGAAGCATCTTTGTGCAAGCTGGCAGCGAGCGAGATGCAGGGACGAATTGCTGACCAGTGCCTGCAGTTATTCGGCGGCTACGGGTATATGCGCGAATACAAGATATCCCGTTTCTACCTGGATGCGAGAATACAACGAATCTACGGAGGCACCTCCGAGATCATGAAGGAGTTGATCGCAAGAAGTGTGGTAGATCGTTAGACTGCATCAGGAATCCAGCAAGGTCACTCTGCAAGAAGGTCACCCGCCAGCAGTGTTTCTTTCAAAACCTCCCGGTCGACGCCAGCGACAATTTCCGCTTCACCTATAGCATTCAACAGTATGAAGCGAATACCCTGATCCGTCGCCTTCTTGTCTACTGCCATACTGGTCAGAAAAGCGTCAACACCCAGTTCGGGTGGCGGGGCAACCGGCAGATGTGCTGCTCTGACAAGCCTCTTGATACGCCGGGCGGCATCAATGCTGATTCGTCCAAGGCGATGGGAAAGATCCGCTGCCATCACCAGACCCGCACCAACAGCCTCCCCATGCAACCAGTTACCATAGCCCAGAGATTGTTCTATGGCGTGTCCAAATGTGTGCCCAAGGTTAAGCAGAGCCCTGGGGCCTTTTTCCTTTTCGTCACTTGCGACAATGGCTGCCTTAATCTCGCAACTGCGCCGGATGCCCTTTGCCATCACCTCGGGTTTCAATGCAAGTAATGAGGACATCTCCTTTTCAATCCATGCGAAATAATCCTGATCGGCCAGTGCGCCATGCTTTATCACTTCCGCCAGACCGGCAGAGAGCTCTCTTGGGGGTAAAGTTTTCAGCAAATCCGTATCGATGAAAACCGCTTTTGGTTGGTGGAAGACGCCTATCATGTTTTTACCAAGCGGATGGTTGACAGCGGTTTTACCTCCCACAGAAGAATCCACCTGAGCCAGCAGTGTTGTTGGAACCTGGATAAAATCAACTCCTCGCTGATAGGTCGCCGCTACGAAGCCAGTGATGTCACCAACGACACCACCACCCAGGGCAACCAGTGTTGTGGATCTGTTGTGTCGGCCAAGGAGAAGGTTTTCAACGATTTTCCCACAACTTTCCAGGGTCTTGAGTGCTTCTCCATCAGGCAGAATGTGATAATCGACCTGCCTGCCGGCAAATACCGATTTCATACGATCCAGATACAGGGGAGCGATTATGTCATTGGTAACAATGAACACACTGTTGCCGGTAACGTATTGTTGTACCAGTTCCTTCCGATCAAGCAATCCGGATCCAATATAGATGAAACTGGATTTCTCTCCGAGATCAAGTTTTAACTTTTCCATAGATTAACCGGCTCTTTATGGTAACCCGCTGAGGGCTCTCTGTGGTAACCCGCTGAGGGCTCTTTATGGTAACCCGCTGAGGGCTCTTTATGGTAACCCGCTGAGGGCTCTTTATGGTAACCCGCTGAAGGCACTTGTCCCATAGCGGCTATGACGGGATACTGGTCAATATGATCTCAGATAACCCCGTTCGGACATTGCGTCAATAATATCCGATACTACCTTCCTGCTGCCCAGGCCATCAACAAACATCCTGATATTGGAGACAGATCTATACAGAGGGTCGCGCAGTGTCTTCATTTCTTCCAGCACAGTACCAGTATCAACACCCTGTAACAGTGGGCGTTTGCGGTCATTCCTGATCCTCTCTATCTGGACTTCCAGTGACATGTCCAGAAAAACAACAACTCCCCGTTCCCTGAGATGTTGACGGTTCACTTCACAGAGTATGACACCTCCTCCCGTAGCCAGCAGAATGCCTTCCTTCCGGGTCAACTCTTCGATCATTTTACTCTCCCGCACCCGAAAACCGGCCTCACCCTCTTTGTCAAAAATCCAGGAAATATCAGCGCCTGCCCGAGACTCAATTTCCAGATCTGAATCTACAAAGGTGAGGCTCAATTCCTGTGCCAGTAACTTGCCTATCATCGTCTTTCCCACGCCCATGGGTCCTACGAGAAAAACGTTTTTATAGACATTGTTGTCGATGTGCATGGAAGGCGCCCTGTGAAGTTCCTGACTATACGATTCCGCGGACATGTTACTACTGTCAGCTCGAACTGCCGTCCCGAATTAATCTCGGCGTAATAAAGATGAGAAGTTCCTGTTTGTCATCTGATTTAGTTTCCCTTCGGAAGAATCGTCCCAGATAAGGCAGATCTCCAAGAATCGGCGTTTTGGTGACAGACGAGGTCGTCTGTGTTGTATAGACCCCGCCCAGTACGATAGTTTCACCGTTATCAACCAAAACCTGAGTCTGTATGCTGTTGGTATTGATACTGGGTACACCATTGAACACCGCACCGACCGTATCCTGGCTGACCGTTAGATCCATGATGATTTTGTCATCAGGTGTAATCTGCGGTCGGACATTGAGCCCAAGTACCGCCTTTGCAAAAGATACAGCAGTTGCACCACTGGATGAAGCCTCCTGATAGGGAATCTGTACACCTGAAGAAATCGAAGCCTGCTGTTTATCCGCCGTGATGACTTTGGGGTGAGCGATGACTTCCGCAGACCCTTGTGTCTCCATCGCAGACAGTTCCAGTTCCAGTAGATAGTCCCTGTCTACGATACCCAGGGCAAAACCGGTCGCATCCCGGGCGCCAATACCCAGATCAACCACCAGATGATCCTGGTCCGGGAAGGCCAGCGATTGATCAGCATCCACGGCACCTCTGATCGCCCCAACGGTTTCCAGTGAACCGCCTGCCTGAACTCGCCTGGTACCATTGTCGTGTACATCGAATCCCATTGTCCCCCATCTGACACCCATGGCCTCACTGAAGTTTGTACTGGCAGTAACGATTCTGGCTTCGATGAGTACCTGCCTTACAGGGATATCAAGTTTCTCCAGCACGTCGCGGAATTCTTTAATTTTTTCTGAGGTTTCCGTCATTATGATTGAGTTGGTGCGCTCATCAACCATTACACTGCCACGGCCAGAAAGCACTCCCATTCTCTCACCGGTCGACTGGAACAGGTTGAAGATATTCTGTGCGTTAGCGTATCTCACTTTAATGTATTCAGTATGCAGAGGAGCCAGTTCAGATAACTGTGACTGATTTTCCATCTCCAGTTTTTCTCTGGCTGCCAGTTCATCTGCCGGGGCTACCATCAGAACATTTCCAACCTGACGCTTGTCCAGTCCTTTCGTCTTCATGATGATCGACAGCGCCTGGTCCCAGGGAACATCGTTCAAATTCAGAGTGATTCTGCCTTCCACCGTATCACTCGCGACAAGATTCAGACCTGTAAAATCCGCAATCAACTGTAATACCGATCTTATTTCGATGTCCTGGAAGTTTAATGAGAGTGTTTCACCCCGGTACGGAAAATTTTCATCCGGCGTCATCTCCTGCGCAGGAGCCGTCAACGGCGCCATCCAGGCTAAACAGAGCAAAACCAGACCACGCCGAATTACAGTCTGAATCATGGAATGCGACTTCTTTATTCCCCTAATTTCCATGACTGACCTCTGAAGACTGGATTCCATTCAGTTCGATCGTACGTGGTCTTCTCAGGTAACCCAGTGCGCCGTCACTGACAATTTCCATAATATCGATCTGTGTATCATTGATACTTTCGACACGGCCCCACTGTGTTCCCAGATAATCGCCCACTTCGACGCGATGGATGTTTCCGGACACATCCCTGATCAGTGCCCATGTCGCATTGTTCTGTTGTATTGTGCCTACCATGGAGAGTGAAGCCAGGTTGAATTGCTCCAGTTCCTGCCTGACATGATTCCCGGGAGGTTTTACTCCTGTTGGTTTTTTCTGTTTGACATCGCTTTTTGAAACCACGACTGGCGGTTCAAAAGGAGACCTTCTGTCAGCCGCGCTGTATGTAAACGCCTGATAGGAATCATACTCTGGCATTGTCGCCATCGAACTTTTCGGTTTTCGCCCGACCTCTTCCATAAAAGCACGGATACCGGCATTTTGATCACTGCGACTGCAACCGCCCGGCAGAAACAGTAATGCGATGACTATCAGATGTATAAACAGACTCACAGATGCACGCAGCCGAAAATTGCAGAAACCCCGGGAGTTCACCTGCTATCCCTGCTCATTGTTATATCTGTAGGTCCTGGCGACAATCAACATTGTCAACATTGTGCCTGGATCACCCTGGTCGCCGGATTTCGGCCTGATGGAGAAATTGTGCAGCGTTACAATCCGTGAAAGATCAGCCACATCGCTGACGAAGGAGCCAAGATCATGATATCTACCGGATACGATGATGGTAATCGGCTTCTCTATGTAGAATTCGTGTCTGACCTCGGGTTGCAAATCAATATTCTGGAAAGTCAGCCCGTTTCTTGTCCCAACCTGGTTGATATCTTCCAGTAATCCGGGAATTTCAGTATCACCAGGTAACTGTTCCAATATTGTCTGGAAGGATTCCTCCATTTCACGCTGTTGCAGCCGAAAGAATTCAAGATGAGCTGCTGTGAAGAATTTCTCCTCAAATTCAGAACGTAGTTGACCCTCCACGCTCCGAACCCCGTTGAGTTCGCTCTTGAGGTCGGTGATATGCAGGAAGTAACCCGGCATCAGACAGCCAAAGAATACCAGTATCCAGATAATGATTTTTACTGCTGATGGCCAGGACCCTACACTGTTAAAGTCATTCAACTGACCCATGTCAAAGTTACGCAGGCTCTTCATCAGGTCTGCTGCAGCCATGATCAACTATCCGATTTCCGCGGTACGCTTTGTTCTACACTCAGAACAAACCGGCTGGCCTGCCGGCCATAACGCTGGTCTGAGAGTATTTTGGTTACGTTTGGTTTGTCAAACCAGTTCGAGTCCGTAAAGTTCCTCAGCTGCGTGGAAATCTGTGTATTGGATTCTGCGATTCCTTCTATCGTGAGGACTTTTCCCTGTAATTCGAGGGAGGTGAAAAAAACCCCGGGGGCCAGTTGCTTTGCCATTTCATCGAACAATCTGACGATAATCGGCCGGTTACCCTGAAGGTTCTGAATAACGGTCATGCGGGCCAACAATTTCTCATGGTTTTCCCGAAGTTGACTGATTTCACTGATTTGGGATTCCAACTCCTTGATCTCACGGGATAAAAAGCTGTTACGAGCCTTCTGTGAATCTATCGCGACATTGAAGTAACGGTCACAACCGATGATGATCACAACAGCAACAACAAAAACCCCGGCAAGCACTTGCAGGAATGTCTTCTTTTTCTCCATCCGGCGTTCTTCACGCCAGGGAAGAAGATTGATCCTGTAGTTGACCGTTCTCCACCGTACTCCGGATTGCACTGATACCTGCACCACTAATCGAAGCGCCTTAATGCAAGCCCGCAGGCAATCATCATCGCTGGTGCATCCTTCGCCAGATTGATTACACTGACATCGGGAGACATTGTCATATTTCTGAATGGATTGGCTATTGAACACGGAAGCCCCAGGCTTGCCGTCACCCTCTCTGCCAGACCTGAAATGGAGGCAGTGCCACCCGCCAGAACAATATGTCCAACCTCGTTGCCGGTATTCCCCGATTGGAAAAACTGTAAAGATCGAATGACCTGCCCTATAACTGCTTCCTTGAACGGCTGTAACACTTCTGTTTCATAATCATCCGGCAAATCATTCTCCCGCTTCGCCAGGGCTGCCTCTTCAAGGGATAGTCCATACCGGCGTTGAATCTCTTCAGATAGTTGTTTTCCGCCAAATAGCTGCTCCCGGGAATACGGTATTCCTGAACATGGCAATACGCTGAGTGTGGTCGTGGTTGCCCCGATATCGATGATTGCGATGACCTGATCTTCCTTAAACTGCTCTTCGATGAGACCAAACGCACGCTGCATACAGTTTGACTCGATATCCACAATCCTGGCATTCAAACCACCGATAGTCAGTGCTTCGGAGCGCATTTCAACGTTTTCCCTTCGGCATGCCGCAAGCAAAACCTCAACCTGCCCCTCACTGTGTGGCGCTGGTCCCTGGACTTCCAGGTCGAATAGAACATCTTCCAACGGGAAAGGGATATGCTGGCCTGACAGAGTGCGGAATCGACTTTCCAGTTCATCATCATCCAACTCTGCAGGCATCTCGATGGTTTTGGTAATGACGGCTGAACCGGCAACAGCGACAGCAGCTGATTTAACCCTGGTATTGCAGTGACTGACCAACCGTGAGATCGCTTCCCCGACAACAGTCACATCGTTGATACTTTTTTCCACAACAGCATTTTCCGGCAATGGTTCCAACCCATGATTTTCTACCCGAAATGCACTACCTGATCGACTGAGTTCAAGCAGCTTGACCGATGTAGAACTGATATCCAGACCCAACATGCTGCCTGAATCTTTTTTCAGAATCCTTTTCAGGTAACCTGACACTTCCTGTCCCCTTGTCTTGTCCAGGGTAAAGCGCAAAATACAAGGGAAGTCATTATAATGGCTGTCGAGGACAGGGCTTCGGGAAATAACTTACATGAGACACCGTAAATCAAGTGTTTAAAGTGCAGACATTGTCCAGGATTGATGCAGCATTGGTCCAAAAGCTCAGATTTGCAGGAAAGATCATCATCTGGTTCACAGCTTCACTGACCAGTGGCATGGTGCTCGTCCTTTCCGCAGCGTTCCTCTATCTCAATCCACAGATCCCGGATACCAGTACATTCAGTAAAGTCACCATCAAGGCGCCTTTGCGCATTTACTCCAGTGACCAAAAGCTGATTCAGGAATTTGGCGAACGTCTGACGCCAATTCCTTACGAAGCGATACCAGACCTGTTTATCCGTGCACTTCTGGACACCGAAGACAAACGCTATTTTGAGCATGGCGGGATCGATCTGGTTACACTGATGAATGCAACCTGGCAGCTCATCAGTTCCGGCGGCGCCATTCAATCAGGCGCGAGTACCATTACAATGCAACTGGTAAAGAACATATCGGGTGAATCCCAGATCCGGTTCATTCGCAAGTTCAAGGAAATGTTGCTTGCGGTCAAAATAGAACGGGAAATGACGAAAAAGGAAATACTGTCGCTATACCTCAATATCATCCCGTTCGGCAAACATGCCTTTGGCATTCAGGCTGCCTCCAATACTTACTATGGTAAAAATATTGATTCATTGAATCTTGCCCAGTTGGCAATGTTGGCAGGTATTCCAAAAAAGCCCGAGGCAGGAAATCCCATTAATGGACCCGAGTGGGCGCTGGAAAGACGTAACCTTGTGCTGCGACGTATGCTCGAACAGGGATCAATTGACCAGCAGGCCTATGAGACTGCTGTTAACGCTCCTATTACAGCACAGGTACACAAGCGTCCAATAGAGCTTCAGGCACTCTATGTTGCCGAAATGGCCCGCCGAGAAATGATTGACCAGTTTGGACTGGACGCCTATACACGCGGTTTGGTCGCTTACACAACGGTCGATAGTAAAATGCAGCTTGCCGCGGACAGGGCACTCAAAACCAAGCTGGAAGAATATGACCGGCGGCATGGGTATCGGGGCCCAAAATACCGCAGGGTCCAGGGAACCGAAGATTTTCTTGCTGCACCGGAATACGGCTATCCCCCAGAATGGATCGAGGCTCTGAATAATGCCAGTATTCATGGCAACCAGCATCCGGCTATTGTGACCACCGTTGAGGATCAATCGGTTACGGTGCTTAAACGTAATCAGGAGGTTTTCACCATAGACTGGGATGGACTTAAATGGGCTCGACCGTATATCAATACCGATGTGCGGGGCAGGGCGCCTGGAAAAGCAAGTGATATTCTCTCAGTCGGGGACTTCATCTATATAGAACAGGAGGCTGACCAATGGCGTCTTGGCCAGATTCCGGAGATAAGGGGTGCCCTGGTTGCACTCTCTCCATTCGATGGTGCTGTCAAGGCATTGTCAGGGGGATATGACTTTACTGAACTGGAATTTAATCATGTGACCCAGGCAAGACGCCAGCCTGGTTCAAATTTCAAACCGTTCTTCTATGCCGGCGCCCTGGAAAACGGGCTCACCGCGGCAACCATATACAATGACGCACCCATCACACTGCCAGGTGGTGAATTGGAAGAATACTATCGGCCAAGAAATTCCGGTGACCGGTACCGCGGTAAAATCAATTTAAGAGAAGCCTTGTATCGATCTATCAATCTGGTCTCGCTTCGAGTCATACTGGATTATGGTCCACAAAACGCGATTGATTATGTAGCACGTTTTGGTTTTGATACCAGCAATTTCCCCAATAATGTTCAGTTGGCTTTCGGGGGCGGCACCATTGCGTTGACACCGCTTGAAATTGCCACAGGATATGCCAGTTTTGCCAACGGCGGCTATAAAGTCACTCCTTATCTGGTAACACGGGTAGACTCGATTAACGAAGACACGCTCTGGCAAGCTTCTCCCGACGTTGTATGTATCGATGACTGTAACGGAGTCAATCCTGCACCGGTCATCATTGAACCGAGAGTGGCCTATATCATGAACACTATTCTGGGAGACGTGATCAGAAGCGGGACAGGTACAAAGGCCAGACAGTTACTGGAACGTGATGACCTGCAAGGTAAAACCGGCACTACCAACGATGCTGACATCTGGTTCTCGGGATATACTGCCGATCTTGTGGCGACTGCCTGGGCAGGATTCAGCGATAACAGCCCCGTTGGAAGTAATGAGTGGGGGTCAACAGTACCACTTGAGACCTGGGCTGCTTTCATGGCTGAGGCGCTGCCACCAGAAAGCGAAACAATAAGCTTGCCCACGCCGGATGGACTGGTCCAGGTGCGAATTAATCGTGATACCGGCTTGCGGACTACTCCGGATGACCCTCATGGAAAGTATGAGTATTTCCGGGAGGAGTATATACCGGATTCAAGCGTTCTCCATCAGGAGGAAGATCGCTCCCAACCCATTCAGGAAATATTCTAGGAGGCTGTCCGAGAACAGACTGACCTACCCCCAATTCAAGCCTGTTTCCGGGAACCTCTGCCCATATTGCCAAAACGCTTGTTGAATCGATCAATTCGACCGGCGGAGTCGATCACTTTCTGTCTTCCTGTGTAGAACGGATGACATTGTGAACAAACTTCAAGGTGAATATCCTCACAGACAGTGGACCGGGTTGTGATGACATTACCGCAACTGCATGTTGCTGTAATCTCCTGGTACTCCGGGTGAATATCCGCTTTCATGGGTTGAAACCGAGATAGGAAAGAAGGCGCATCATACCAGAGAAAGAGTAATTCGCAAGGGGTATATGCCCATGACATTTTAATACGGACAGGTTTTACTCTGTCGCCTGAATTTGGCACCATAAGATCGTTGCAATCCCGCCTGGAGCCACATGCATTCGTCGGAACGACTTTTGGAAATCGCAGTTCCAACTCCCCTTCGCCGTAGTTTTCATTACCTGCCGCCGGATGAATTACCAGCGGATACAAAACCGGGGTGCCGCTTTCGGGTTCCATTCGGGAGTAAATCCCTGATTGGCATTCTCATCGGGTATACAGAAGAATCCAACACTCCCCTGGAAAAGCTTCGCAGGGCAGAAAAACTGCTGGACCCCAAACCCATCCTGCCTGAAACCATTCTAAAACTCTGCCTGTGGTCTGCTGATTACTATCACCATCCCGTTGGCGATGTTCTGGCATCAGCAATACCTGTGTTACTCAGAAAGGGGAAACCCGGTCAGCAGGTGACGCATCGACTTATTGCCACAAAGAAAGGAAAGGAAACTGAGCAGTCATCACTGCAACGCGCACCCCTGCAGAAAGCAGCACTGACCCTGCTGGTTCGCCAATTGAACGGATATGACCGCAAACAACTCAAATCAGCCGGAATCTCATCGGCCACGATACAGGCGCTGATCAGAAAAGGTCTTGTCCGCCGGCAGGAAATGACGGACCCGGTGACGGCATTCAGTCTCAATACGGTCAATAGTGAAAACATATCACTGACCAGTGAACAGGAAGTAGCCCTGAACAGTATCGGTGATCATGGAACCTGGTTGATCCAGGGTATTACGGGAAGTGGCAAGACAGAGATCTATCTGCGCGCAATTGAAAAAATTCTGCGGAAAAATTTTCAGGCACTGGTTCTGGTACCCGAAATCGGTCTGACGCCGCAAACGGTCCAGCGTTTTTCAAACAGATTTGACGTCCCGGTTGTGCTGCTGCATTCCGGACTCACCAATCAGGAGAGATTAACTGCCTGGCGAATGGCGTCATCGGGACAGGCAGGCATTGTCATCGGGACGAGGTCCGCGGTTTTTACACCCCTGGCAAGGCCAGGCATGATTGTCGTTGACGAAGAACACGACGCTTCGCTGAAACAGCATGACGGATTCAGATATTCAGCACGGGACCTCGCCGTTCTCAGGGGGCAGTTTGAGCACATACCTGTTCTGCTCGGGTCCGCCACACCTTCGCTGGAAAGCCTCAACAATGCCTGGACCGGTAAATATGCGAGTGTTCAATTAAGACATCGTCCTGTCGACATTGCAAAAGAGAGTTATCAGATTATCAACCTCAGAAACCGGGAAACACGCGATGGCTTCTCAAAACCTCTGATCAGACTCATTGAGCAACATCTGCAGACCGGGAGCCAGGTTCTGGTATTTCTTAATCGACGGGGATTTGCACCTGTTCTGCACTGCCCGGAATGCCATTGGACTGCCAATTGCCACCGGTGTGATGCACGCATGACGTTTCATCTTCCCGGACAACGGCTCCTCTGTCACCACTGTGGCAATGAAAATCCAATGCCACAGTATTGCGAACAATGTCATGCCGGAAATTTGCTGTTGCTGGGTATTGGAACCCAGAAGATTGAGGACAGGCTGAAGATCCTGTTTCCCGGGGTTCGCGTGCTGAGAATAGACCGGGACAGCACTCGTCGAAAAGGTTCTCTCAACAGCATGCTGGCGGAACTCGCTTCCGGTGAACCGTTGATCCTCGTGGGGACACAGATGATTGCAAAAGGGCATCACTTTTCTGAAGTGACGCTATCAGTCATCGTGGATATTGATTCCAGCTTCTATAGCACGGATTTCAAGGCAATGGAAAGGATGGGACAACTCATCCTGCAGGTTGGCGGGCGTTCCGGAAGAAGTGGCAAAGCCGGTAACGTAGTCATTCAATCGCATTTTCCTGATCAGCCTGTATTGAAACAACTTATTAAGGAGGGATACACTCAATTTGCAAAGAACCTGCTGCAGGAACGACGTGACAATAATCTGCCACCGTTTTGCCATCAGGCACTGATCCGTGCAGAAAGTACATCCAGAACCCGGGCACTGGAGTTTCTGGAGGAGTTGAGTGCAAACGAGCGCTCTTCTCCAAGGGTCGACTTGTTGGGACCTGTGCCTTCCACCATGGAAAAAAGAGAAGGCTTTTACCGGGCCCAGCTGCTTTTTTCCAGCACTTCCAGAAGGATTTTGCATGATGAACTTGATTTGCGGATAAAGTTTGCTGAAAACAGTAAACTTGCCAAGAAGGTTCGCTGGTCAATTGATGTAGACCCTGTGGACCTGTATTGAATACCGTTAATCCAGGAAGGTGATAGTGATACAATCCAGGGAAAAACAGATAGTTACCTTCCGATGCCCCGGGACTTCGCTAAAAACCATGCAACTAAACCAACGGAACCCCAATTGTCCAGAATAATCTGGTTCATTATCGGCCTTGCCTGTGGTGGCCTGCTGGTTTACCTGTGGATTTCCATGCCTGTAGAGATAACAGAACAAGATAAACTGGCAAAACCCGTACCCCGGCCTCTGGTTGAAGAACAACCGTGGGATTTCGACTTCTACGAGATATTCCCCTCAACAGAAGTCCCTATCGATGCAGACTACGATGACAAAAGCGTGATAAGGGTAGAAGAGGGTTTTACCTACATATTGCAGGCAGGTTCCTTTACTACCCCGGAAGATGCTGATGAAATGCGCGCTGAACTCCTGCTGATGGGGTTGGATGTGTTTGTAAGAGAGGTGGAAGTGAACGGCTCTGTCAGGCACCGTGTTATCGTGGGACCATTACCTGATCAGGCAGCACTGAATCAGGTCCAGGATAAACTGTCCCGGGCCCGTATTTCAGCAATTCCCTTTCGGGTCAATCAATGACATCCTGAATCTTGAGGCAGTTTCATGCATAAACAGATACGGGTTTACCTTGAAATCGTTCTGATCAACCCCATTTCTGCAGTTTGAATATCCGGGGAAGTTAACGATGGAACTATTTCGAGGAACTACTATTTGAATATCCGGGAAAGTTAACGATGGAACAATTTCGAGGAACTACTATTGTGTCGGTACGCCGGGGAGATGCAGTGGTTGTCGGCGGTGATGGACAGGTCAGCATGGGCGACACCGTGATGAAAGGCAACGCCCGAAAAGTGCGGCGATTATACAAGGAGCAGGTGATTGCAGGGTTTGCCGGTGGTACAGCAGACGCGTTCACCCTGTTCGAACGATTTGAAGGACAACTTGAAAAACATCAGGGAAATCTCGTCAGGTCTGCAGTCGAACTCGCCAAGGACTGGCGGACCGACCGCGCACTGCGGCGTCTCGAGGCACTGCTTATCGTTGCAGACAAGAATGATTCCCTTCTGGTAACCGGTAATGGAGATGTCATTGAACCTGACGATGGTATACTGGCCATTGGTTCTGGCGGGCAGTATGCAAAATCCGCGGCAGTAGCGCTGCTTGCCAATACCGGGATGAGCGCAAGGGAAATTGTGGAGCAGAGCCTGTACATCGCTGCTGAAATCTGCGTTTACTCCAATCATCAGACAACCGTTGAAGAGATTGCGTACTAACCCATGTCGAATATGACACCCCGAGAGATCGTACACGATCTTGACAAGCACATTGTTGGACAAATCGATGCCAAACGCGCGGTCGCTATTGCGTTGCGCAATCGATGGCGGCGATTACAGCTTGATGAGCATCTCAGGGCCGAGATCTCACCTAAAAACATCTTGATGATCGGACCAACGGGTGTCGGTAAAACAGAAATTGCAAGACGACTGGCTCGTCTGGCAAACGCACCTTTTATCAAGGTGGAAGCAACCAAATTCACAGAAGTGGGATACGTGGGCCGGGACGTGGAATCCATCATCAGGGACCTGGTTGAAGCCGCTGTGAAACTCCTGCGCGAAGCCCAGGTTCAGAGAGCCGGACCCAGAGCTGTCGATGCAGCGGAAGAGCGGATACTGGACGCATTATTGACACCGGCCAGGGGCGAAGAAGAGTCCCGAAATACCGGCACCCGCCAGGTATTCAGAAAAAAACTGCGGGAAGGTGACTTCGACGAACAGGAAATTGAAATCGAGATACAGACACCATCTGTAGGCGTGGAAATCATGGCGCCTCCCGGGATGGAGGAGATGACCAGTCAATTACAGAACATGTTTTCTTCTCTGTCACCCGAAAAGACAAAACGCAGGAACATCAAAGTCAAGGACGCTCTGAAACAGTTGACCGATGAAGAGGCGAACCGTCTCATCGATGAGGATGACCTTCGTTTACAGGCTGTCGAGGCAGTGGAGCAGACAGGCATCGTTTTTATTGATGAAATGGACAAGATTACCAACCGGTCGGAACGCAGCGGTGCGGATGTCTCCCGCGAGGGTGTGCAACGGGACCTGTTACCACTGATCGAAGGGAGTAATGTCACCACCCGGTACGGGATGATTCGTACTGATCATATTCTGTTTATTGCCTCTGGCGCCTTTCACCTGAATAAACCGTCCGACCTGATTCCGGAGTTGCAGGGTCGATTGCCGATTCGAGTCGAACTCAATGCCCTTGACTCCCGTGACTTTGAGCGGATACTGACGGAACCGGACGCTTCATTGACCGAGCAATATCATGCGCTGATGCAGACAGAAGGTCTGGAACTGGAATACACCCCGGAGGGTATTACCCGGATTGCCGAGATTGCCTGGCAGGTGAACGAATCCACTGAAAATATCGGCGCCCGTCGATTGCATACCGTGATGGAAAGGCTGTTGGAAGAAATTTCATTTAATGCCGGTGAATCCATGGAAACCCAAAAAGTTGTTATAGACGCGGATTACGTCAATAAACATCTGGAGAATCTGGCAGGAGACGAGGATCTCAGTCGTTACATTCTCTGAAACATGATCCCTGTAAAAATCAACATACATAAAAAATCCGCCGAGTTGGAACTCGTTTACAGTGAAAATTCCACATTCACCCTGAGTGCGGAATATCTCAGGGTTTTCTCACCTTCCGCAGAAGTTCAGGGACATGGACCCGACCAGGCGGTGCTGCAGTCTGGCAAGCGGGATGTACAGTTCAGAGACGTGGAACCACAGGGTAATTATGCCCTCAAACTGATTTTTTCCGATGGTCATGATTCGGGTATTTTCTCCTGGCAATACCTGTATGAACTGGCTATTAATCAGGAATCCAACTGGGCCAGCTACCTGGAACGTCTGGCGAATGCCGGGAAAAGCCGTGATTCCCGGTTTATTGAAATACGCCACTCGGGAGACTGACCCGCTTTACATCAGCTATACTGTAACCCGTGACTTCGATCGGTTGTCTCTGGGAGGCTGTCCGAGAACTGCGACCGTAGCGAGGGCGAGACTGATTGAGTCATATTTTTTGGTTTTTTGAGGCAAATATTGTACATATTAAACGAAAATAAGCGGAAAATATGGCCAATCAGGCTTGTCCGCAGTAGGTCAGTCTGTTCTCGGACAGCCTCCTAGACATGTCAGAAGACGATAAAACAACCTGGTTCGGTTTCCAAAAAATCCCTGCAAGGGAAAAAGCCGAACAGGTGGCGGGTGTATTCCATTCCGTGGCAAGCCAATATGACATCATGAACGATGTGATGTCGCTCGGTACCCATCGCCTGATGAAACAGGTTGCTGTTGAGTATACAGTTGCCCGGCCTGGCCATTGCATTCTCGATCTGGCTGGTGGCACCGGCGATCTGGCATGCAGATTATCTTCGATAGTGGGTGACCACGGCCAGGTTGTTCTCTGCGATATCAATGATTCCATGTTGACTCACGGCAGGAACAGACTGCTGAACAACGGCATCAGCAACAACGTCACCTTCGTTCAGGCGGATGCGGAAGTACTGCCATTCCCGGATAACACATTCAATGCAATCACTATTGGTTTTGGATTGCGCAATTTCACCGATAAACAAGCCGCCATCAACGCTACAAAACGCGTACTCAAACCGGGAGGCAAACTGGTTATCCTTGAATTTTCACGGCCAGAGAATCCCATCGTTCGCAACCTCTATGATTCATATTCCCGCCTGTGGCCGGAAGTGGGCAGGTTCATCACAGGTGACAGGGAAAGTTATCAATACCTTGTAGAGTCGATCAGGATGCATCCCCCCCAGGAAGAACTTCGCCAGATGTTGTCAGATGCCGGATATGAACAGGTGGAGTATCACAATATTTTCAATGGTGTGGCGGCGATTCATGTTGGCCGTAAGGTTTCTGACAATGCATGTGTTTAGACTCCTTCGGATCCTGGGGGTCATCGTCCGTTACAGACTGGACCGCATCATCCCGCAAGACCTGATTATCCCGTTCTGGCTGAAATACCCGATGTCAATACTGCGGCTGTTCCCGACACCCGCCAGTTCGGCCGCGGTGTCATTGCGCATGGCAGTAGAGAAGCTTGGCCCGGTCTTTATCAAATTCGGCCAGATACTGTCTACCAGAAAAGATCTCCTGACGGGTGAACTTGCATTGGAACTGGAGAAATTACAGGATCAGGTCCCGCCATTTCCTGCAACGCAGGCACGCAGTATCATTGAGGCCAGCCTGGATGATTCCGTGGACTCCGTATTTATCGATTTTCAGGATATCCCTCTCGCCTCTGCATCTGTCGCCCAGATACATACCGCAAACCTCCAATCCGGTGCAGAAGTAGTCATTAAAATCATCCGACCCGGCATCCGGAAGTTGATTAATCGGGACCTGCAGGTCATGTATTTTCTGGCAGGTATCGTCGAACGCTTCTGGCAGGATGGGAAACGGCTGCATGCCATAGAAGTTGTCAAAGACTACGAACAAACTATTCTCAACGAACTCAATCTGCTTATGGAAGCGGCCAATACGGCAGTATTGCGGAAGAACTGGCTCGGCAGTGACATGCTCTATGTTCCGGAAGTCCACTGGGATTACTGTTCCACAGATGTCATGGTCATGGAACGAATCCATGGTGTACGCGCTACGGATCTCGAAGTTTTGAAGGAGAATGGCGTCAACCTCAGGAAACTGGCCCACCTCGGTGTGGACATTTTCTTCACCCAGGTTTTTGAACATAATTTCTTCCACGCAGACATGCACCCCGGCAATGTCTATGTTGACATCAGCGATCCGGAAAACCCGACTTATATCGCACTGGATTGCGCCATCATCGGATCGCTGACCGATGCAGACAGAAATTATCTGGCGCAAAACCTGCTTGCCTTCTTCCATCAGGATTACCGGCAAGTCGCGGAACTGCACGTTGCCAGTGGGTGGGTACCCGATGATACTGATGTAAGGTCTTTTGAATCAGTCATCAGAAGTGTTTGTGCGCCGATATTTCAAAAACCGATCTCGGAAATTTCGTTTGGAAAAGTGCTGGTCAGCCTTTTCAAAACTGCCCGCCAGTTCGAAATGGAAGTTCAGCCCCAACTGGTTCTGCTGCAAAAGACATTGCTGAACATTGAAGGCATGGGTCGCCAGATTTATCCGGCGCTGGATCTCTGGGAAACCGCTGCACCGTATATGGAAGAATGGATGCAAGCAAGGATGGGGATCAAGGGTATCTTCAGGGAATTCGAGAAAAATGCACCACGATGGCTGCAACAGTTGCCCCAACTTCCTGAGCTCGCACTCGGAGCGTTATCGGAACTCAATTCTCTGGGAGAGCACACGCAGCAACAGACCAGACTGTTGAACGATATCAAACAGGCACTCCACCGGCAGTCACGCACAGTCAGATATACCCGTATTGGCGGGGTTGCGCTGATCGCAGCGGTCCTGGCATCGTTACTGCCGTTAAGCGGTTATGCTTCCATTCCGGAGGCCTTGATAGGCACCTCTATCCTGGGCAGCCTGGGTATTTATTGGATGTATATCCAATCCTGACATGGTATTCTGAACTACCCCCGCACCACGAGTACATTCATGGAAAGTCAAATACCTGAATGGCTTGATGAGATCACATTCGATCAAAACGGATTGATCATGGCCATTGCCCAGGACAGGTCTACGAACAGGATTCTGATGGCCGCGTGGATGAATAGAGAATCATTGCAAGAGACAGTGGAAACCGGCATGGCGGTTTATTATTCCCGCTCGCGTAACAGAATCTGGCGCAAAGGTGAAGCTTCCGGGCATTTCCAGTCAGTCCATGAAGTCCGTCTCGACTGCGATGGCGATGTGTTAATATTGGCAGTGGACCAGACGGCTGATATCGCCTGCCATACTGGTCGTAACTCGTGTTTTTTCAGAGTTTTGAAGGATGGCGTGTGGCAGACTGTCGATCCGGTGATTAAAGACCCAGACGAGATATACCCAAATGAGTGACATCCTGTTGCGTCTTGAACAAACGATCCGGGACCGGAGAACATCCGATCCTGCGGACTCCTATGTCTCCAGCCTGCAGCGGCAGGGAATTAATAAAATACTGGAGAAGATCGGTGAAGAAGCCACGGAAACAATCATTGCGGCCAAGGACGCATCGGTTTCCGGTAAAAGAGGCGACCTCATACATGAAACCGCTGATCTGTGGTTTCACACAATGGTCATGGCAGACCACCTTGATGTCTCACTGGACAGTATATTGAAAGAACTGGAACGGCGTTTCGGAACCTCGGGATTTGCAGAAAAAAAGTCACGGTCTGAATCAAACGCCGCCAGGAATTAAAGGAGGAATCCTATGTCATTCGGTATTACAGAACTGATCATAATCATGGTCATCGTGCTTCTGCTTTTTGGAACAACCAAGCTCAAATCCATCGGTTCAGACCTGGGGTCTGCTATTAAGGGATTCAGATCCGCGGTCACCGACGATGAGGCATCCAAGAAAGCCGCAGAAAAAGTCAACGAGAAAAAAACCGATCAGACCTGATGTTCGATATCGGTTTTCCGGAGCTGGTGCTGATAAGCATCGTGGCTCTTCTCATCCTGGGACCGGAGCGGCTGCCTGACGCTGTCCGCACCATGGCCCTGTGGGTTGGCAGGATCAGACGCAGTTATGCCAAACTGAGAAACGAGATAGAAAATGAAATTGGTGCTGACGAGATCCGCGCACAACTGCGCAATGAAGAGATCATGAAGGAACTTGAGGAGTCCAGGACCATCATCAAGGAAACTATCCACGATACAGGCAAACTGGTCAACTCAGCCGGAGATGATATGAAAGAGGAGGTTGATCAACTGGATAAATCGTTAAGCAACCGGAAAAATGTCAGCCAAAAAAAATCTGAATGAGGATGAAGGACAGCCTCTAATTGAACATCTGATTGAACTGCGCAACCGGATTCTGCGTTGTCTTGGCGCCGTCGTTATCATTTTTTTGCCCCTGTTCTATTTTGCCAATGAAATCTATGCCTATATTTCTGAACCCCTGAGAGCCTTTTTGCCGGAAGGGACCTCCATGATTGCAACGGAGGTGGCATCACCCTTTCTAACGCCATTCAAGCTGAGTCTGTTCATGGCTTTGTTCTGTGCAATGCCTTACATATTGCATCAGGTATGGCGATTCATTGCTCCGGGGCTTTATGCCAATGAAAAACAGATCGCTTTCCCATTGCTTTTATCCAGCGTCCTGCTGTTTTATGCGGGTATGTCCTTTGCCTTCTACGTTGTCTTTCCGCTGATGTTCGGATTCTTTACCAGTGTGATACCGGAAGGTGTGGCGATGATGACAGACATCAATCGTTATCTTGATTTTGTGCTGAAACTGTTTTTCGCATTCGGCCTTGCCTTTGAAATTCCGATTGCCACCATGCTGCTGATTTGGACAGGTGCAACTGATGTGAAGAGCCTGAGGAGAAAACGCCCATTCGTCATTGTTGGATGTTTCGTAGTGGGCATGTTGTTGACTCCACCAGACGTTATTTCACAGATACTGCTGGCAGTTCCCATGTGGGTGCTGTTTGAACTCGGCATTATATTTTCGCGATTTATTAAACCAGGAACTTTGGGGTCGGAGTAAAGTGCCGGAGTAAAACTTTTAACATTGGGGTCGGAGTAAAGTGCCGGAGTAAATCTTTACATCTGACCTGATCGTGCAGTTATGGGTAGTTTTACTCCGGCACTTTACTCCGACCCCAAAGTTCCTTTATTAAACCGGGAACTAACCCTGGAGAATAAACGTCACAGGTCCACTGTTGACCAGGTGCACATTCATATCGGCTCCGAACTCACCACTACTGGTGGGGCACAGGGTACTCGATGCGGCTACGAATTCATCATAAAGCTGACGGGCTTTTGCCGGTGGCGCACCGGACGAGAAAGATGGCCTCAGTCCTTTTCCTGTATCCGCGACCAGCGTGAACTGGGACACGATCAACAACGCTCCTTTTACATCCAGCAGACTCAGATTCATGTGGCCCCTCTCATCTGGGAACACCCTGTAAGAGACGACCTTGTTGAGCAGTCGTTCAACGTTCCTGCTGGTATCCTGTTTCTCAATACCCAGCAGAAGCAGCAGACCCATGTCAATTTTTCCTACGACTTGTCCTGCCACTTCCACTGATGCCATGGACACTCTCTGAATGAGGCCCAGCATGATTTTCAGACCCCGAAGTCTGCTTCAAAACGGATTGCCATGTCACGGGTTGCCCTGATCAACGCATCAGTCAACGCTGGTTCAGTAGCAGAATGGCCGGCTTCACGAACGATAAACAACTGTGAGTCCGGCCAGGCAACGTGCAGATCATGAGCATTGTCCAGGGGGCAGATCGTATCGAATCGCCCGTGTACAAGAATCCCGGGAATATCCCGCAGATTTCCGGCCTGGTTGATAATCTGGTTTTGCTCCAGAAAACAATCGTTTACCAGATAGTGCGTACCGATCCGGCAGCGGGCTAGTGATCTGTGGGAATCCGACAGATGTCTGATCAGCCGTTGATTGGGATGCAGGTTGGAGCAATGGGCTTCCCATGCCGACCAGGACTTTGCCGCACCCATTCTTGCAAGTTCGTTCTCACCGGTAATGATGCGATGATAAGCAGCCAACAGGTTGTCCCTGTTGCTGGCGGGTACAGGTTCAATATAGTCTGCCCAGTGGTCCGGATAAAATCTGCTGGCTCCTTCCTGGTAAAACCAGTCGATGTCTTTGCGCCGTCCAAGGAATATTCCCCGCAGGACAAGACCCAGGACACTGTCCGGGTGCGTTTCGGCATATACCAGAGAAAGTGTCGAACCCCATCCCCCGCCAAACAGAACCCACTTGTCGATTGAAAGGAAATTGCGAATCTTTTCCATATCGGATACCAGATCCTGCGTTGTGTTGTTGCGTAGTTCACAGTTTGGCGTAGAACGACCCGCGCCGCGTTGATCAAATAACACAATTCGATATTTTTCCGGATTGTAAAAACATCGACTGTCAAACTCACAACCCGATCCCGGGCCGGCATGGATAAACAATACGGGTATGCCTTCCTTGTTACCGCTTTCATCCACGTATAATTCATGCACATCATCCACTTTAAGGCGATAACGGGCGAAGGGTTTGATTTCTGGATACAGCGGGAACATTTGCTCATGATACCTGAAATATTGGGGTCGGAGTAAAGTGCCGGAGTAAATCTTTACATCTGACCTGATCGTGTAGTTATGGGTAGTTTTACTCCGGCACTTTACTCCGACCCCATTTTACTCAACAAACCCCGGGTCATAGACACTAGTGTTTCCAGTTCCGACCGCAGGGGATTCAACCAGGTTTTAAACTGGGCGACCCAACCAGCGAACGGCTGCAATGACGCATACCGCGCCAACGATCAGACACACCCACCAGGGCACGCCAAACGCTGATGGGACCGAACCCACGGTGATCGAGATGGCGCCTACAGTAAGCGCGTAGGGAACCTGGGTTCGTACGTGTTCGATGTGGTCGCAGGATGCAGCGGCTGAGGAGAGGACTGTGGTATCCGAAATTGGCGAAGCATGATCGCCCATGACAGCGCCGGCCAGCACGGCGGATACGGATGCATACAGAAGGTGTTCGGCACCCTCAAGTCCCTGATATTGCATACTCGTCCACGCCAGCGGGATCACCAGAGGCATCAGAATGCCCATCACTCCCCAACTCGTGCCGGTGGCAAATGCTGTCAGCGCGGCCAGTATGAATACCGCGGCAGGTAGCAGTCGTGCGTCCAGTGAATCGCCAAGGAGTGCGGCGAGATATTCCGCGGTGTGCAATTCCGAGTTAACGTTCGATAATGCCCACGCAAGCACCAGTATGATCACTGCAAACAGCATGGACCGGCTGCCCGAATACCAGGCATCCACCGTCTCGGAGACCGAAAGAATGCGTTGCCCTATGCTCAGGCACGCAGCGACCATGACGGCCGTTACTGTTGCCCAAAGCAGTGCAAGGTAGCTGTCTGCGCTACCGATGATGTCACGCAGGCTGGCGCCAGCGCCTGCTGCCGCCACTCCGGTGACATAGAGTCCCGCCAGCATGGCGAACAGAAGTGTGCCGAGTGGCAGCAAGGCATTCAAAGCACGATGCGGCGCGCCGATCTTCACATTGAAATCCTCACTTGCGGTTACTCGACCCGGATCATCCGGGTTCTCCCCGCTCCTTGCCCGGTGCTCTGCTTTCCACATCGGACCGAAATCACGACCACTCAAAGCCACCACCAGCACAAACAACAACATCAGGATTGGATAGAAGTTGTAGGGAAGTGCATTCAGGAAGACCACATAGGCATGTTCGTCGAACCCGTCGATCCTGCCAACAGCGTCTTCAATGAGTCCGAGTTGAAATCCGATCCAACTGCTTATGAGCGCCAGTGTCGCGACAGGCGCTGCGGTTGAGTCGACGAGAAAAGCAAGTTTCTCCCGCGAAACACGGACCGCATCGGAGATGGGTCTCATCGTCTTGCCGACCACGAGCGTGTTGGCGTAGTCGTCGAAGAAAAACGCGAGACCCAACAAAAACGTCGCTACTTGACCGCGCCGCGCCGTGTTTGTCCAACGGCTGAACTTCTCCACGATGCCGTGTGTGCCGCCATTGCGGTACAAGATGGCCACCAGCCCTCCCATGGTGAATGTGAAAACAATCAACATGGCGTGGCCGGGATCGATTATCGCCTTGACGGTGTATTCACTGACAACATCCAGCATGCCCTGCCAGATGCTCTTTATCGACGGTCCCGCGATCAGGAAAGCTCCGAGCCAGATGCCGACGAACAGGGCAGGGATTACCTGCCGCAACACCAGGGCGAGAGCGAACGCCGAGATCGGTGGCAGCAGGGAAAGCCAACCCGGCAGTACCCACTTTTCGACACGATCAATCGCTTCGCCGTCAGAGCCACGCAGCACCAGGACCATATTCCCGGAAGGCATCGTCAGAGGAGAAAATTGAACACCAGAAGTAGTCTCCAGAGGCTTATATCTGATGCTGCCGGCTTCCAGAGACAGGCCGGACGGTACATCACCGTTTACCGCGACTTCAAAGGGCAAGCCTTCAAGAACGACTCGTGGTACTTCGAGTGTAACTGCGCCGTTCGCAGACGCGGACATGCCAGGGAACGCAATGGCCACCAGGCCAATTATTACCAGACAACGAAATCTGTAACGACACCAGGCTGTTGCCAGCCACCTGCTGCAAGAACTTTGACTTTCGTCGTTTATTTTCCGGGCGTTCACTGGCTTACGCCACCATAGGTCGATGAAGTTCAAGGCTGGTTCCTTTGTCATGCAAATCACCGATCAGGGTTTTGACTGTTATTGTTGATTAGTTGCTGAATCTCCCGCCAGTGCTCTGCCAGGTAATGAATCATTACTGCTAATCCCAAGGATTCCTTTTATTAGTCTACCAAGCCATAGGAACAAGGACTATGGATTAACAAGCAAGGCAACAATGAATGATAATCCGAATGGCAGTTCTTGTCTGTGTGATCCGGGAGTAGTGGGATACCAAGTGTATTTTGCTTGCCCGGACGGCTATAATGTCAGTCCCTTCAATGCAGCCCATCTTTAAATGTCTACTCCACAGCGCAAAGCGGTTGCCTTGATTTCCGGTGGACTGGACTCCCTGCTGGCAGCCCGTGTCATACAAAATCAGGGGGTCCACGTTGAAGGCATCAATTTCTACACGGGTTTCTGTGTGGAAGGCCATACCCATGCGATTCGCAGGAAAGACAGACAGAAACAAAAACGGAATAACGCACTCTGGGCAGCGGAGCAACTGGGTATCAAACTGCATATCATCGAAGTGATTGATGAATACAAGGATATCGTACTGAATCCCAGGCACGGCTATGGCAAGAATCTCAATCCCTGTCTCGACTGCAAGATTTTCATGGTCAACAAGGCTCAGGCATGGGCCTGGATGGAGGAGAACCGGTTTGACTTTATTATTACCGGCGAAGTGATAGGACAACGTCCAATGTCTCAAAGGAAAGATACCATGCCAGTCATCGCCCGGGAATCTGGCGCTGATGATCGTCTGCTTCGCCCACTCTGCGCGAAGAATCTGCCGCAAACGCTGCCGGAGAGAGAAGGCTGGGTGAACAGGGAAGAACTCTATGACTTTCACGGTCGTAATCGTAAACCGCAGATCGCCCTTGCCCGGAAATTCGGATTTGAAGATTTCGCACAGCCTGCCGGTGGCTGCTGTTTCCTGACCGACAAAGCCTACTCGGCGAAATTGCAGGATCTCTGGCGTTCAAGGGGTGAGCGCGATTATGAACTGGACGACATCATGTTGCTCAAAGTCGGCCGTCATCTGCGACCAAAACCTCATTACAAGATTATCATCGGCCGGGAAGAAGGCGAAAACAATTATCTCTCAGGATATCGACGTCAATACATCAGTATCAAAACGGTCTCACATGAAGGGCCGTTCACGCTGGTGGATGGACCCGCTGCCGACCATGATCTGCTGGAAGCGGCTGCTATTGTTGCACGATACAGTCAGGGGCGAGATGCAGACCAGGTGGAAGTCGAAATCAGTGAACCCAATGGCAGCATCAGCCGTTGTTCTGTTACCCCGATGTCTGCCTCTGAGGTTGTACAGCACTGGTATGTCTAGCGCTTATGAGCTGGATGCGCGGCGGTTGTTGTGCCCCATGCCGGTGATTAAAACCCAGGATCGTATCAAAGAACTGCAGTCAGGTGATGAACTGATTGTTTACTGCACTGACCCGGGTGTACTTCAGGATATCCCCGCATGGTGCCGGATCAACGGTCACCAGGTCATTGACACCAACGACAGGGATAACGAAATAGTCATCACCATTCGAGTCAACCCACCCATGGGACCCACCAATACCGCCAGATAATGGCTATTGGCGCGAAATCACCAGCAGTATTGTCATCGCGACGGAAACAGACACAGAATCGCCAACTGTGCCGTTCTCGCTTCTATAACCAACGCGAAACAGCCAACTGTGCTTTCTTCGCTACGGCGACCGACGTGAAATAGCCAACCATACAGTCATCTCTACGACAACAGACACGAAATAGCCAACCATACCGTCCCTGTTACGACGATCGACGTGAAATCGGCAACCATGCTGTCCTCGCAACGACAACAGACACGGAAACACCAAACGTGCCGTCCTCGATATGGCAACAGTAACGGAATCGCCAACTGTACAGACCTCGCGGCGACAACAGACACGGAATCGCTAACCGTCCCGCCTTGCTACGACAACAGACGCAGATTCCCAACCATGCCGTCTTTGCAGCAACTAAAAGAGTAGCACTTAAAATTTGCACCGGTGGACTTGACACGGGATACCCCACTCACAGAAACTCCAGCATTGGCGCCGTACAATTGGTATAGGTACAATCAAGCGATAAATGCTCGATAATGGTGCAAATTTTAAAGAAAGGCACTTTTTTAGAGCGCTATTTTAAATTCATATTATCCGAAAACCCCTGTACTCAGGGATTCTTGCCATGGCACATTCTTTGCTGTTCTTTCAGAACAGTATTGCACCATATTAGACACCACTATCTGCTGGAGACTTGATAATGTCCGAAAAGACACTAAACCTGATAAATGAAACTGATGCTAGCTGGGTTGATCTGCGGTTCACAGATACACGAGGTAAAGAGCAACACGTTACTAATGCTGCATCCAATATAGATGAGGATTTTTTTGAGCTTGGAGCAATGTTCGATGGTTCCTCCATCGCCGGCTGGAAGCCAATCAACGAATCAGACATGATTCTCATGCCGGATGATGAAACGGCGGTTCTGGACCCGTTTACAGAAGAAACCACTGTTAACCTGCGCTGTGACATTCTGGATCCGGGTACGTTGCAACGCTACGACCGTGATCCACGTTCGCTGGCTAAAAGCGCGGAAGTCTATCTTCAATCAACCGGTATCGGCGACACAGCCTACTTTGGCCCGGAAGCGGAATTCTTCATTTTTGACGACGTTAAATACTCAGTAGAGATGAGCGGCGCCAGTTATAAAATCGAGTCTCAGGAAGCAGCATGGATGACGGGCGCCAACTTTGAAGGTGGCAACCTCGGTCACCGTCCTGGAATCAAGGGCGGTTACTTCCCTGTACCTCCGGTAGATTCACTTCTGGATGTTCGTAACGCCATGTGTTCAGCCATGCAGTCGATGGGGCTTCCCGTCGAATTACACCACCACGAGGTTGGTACCGCAGGTCAGGGTGAGATTGGTGTACGATTCAACCCACTTGTACAAAAAGCTGATGAGCTGCAGATGTACAAGTACTGCGTCCACAATGTAGCACACGCCTACGGGAAAACAGCGACGTTCATGCCCAAACCACTGGTGGGTGAGAACGGTAATGGTATGCACTGCCACCAATCCATCTTTAAGGACGGTACCAATGTCTTTGCCGGTAACGGATACGGCAACCTCTCACAGGAAGCCTTATATTACATCGGTGGTATCATCAAACACGCCCGAGCAATCAATGCCTTCTCCAATCCCGGCACCAATTCCTACAAGCGTCTGGTACCGGGTTTTGAAGCACCCCTGCTGCTTGTATACTCGGCCATAAACCGGTCGGCATCCATCCGTATTCCCTACGTACAGGGCGGTAATCCTAATGGAATACGTATTGAGGTACGTTATGGCGATCCATCGGCAAACCCTTACCTCATGTTCTCTGCCATGCTGATGGCCGGCCTTGACGGCATCAAGAACAAGATCGAACCTGTGGGTCCGCTGGACAAGGATCTCTATGATCTTCCGCAGGAAGAAATCAGTGATCTTCCAACAGTTGCCTCCTCACTTGAGATGGCATTGGATGCCCTGGACGCAGACCGTGAATTCCTGACTCAGGGAGATGTCTTTACGGACAGCATGATAGACGGATATCTGGAGTTGAAAGCTGAAGAAGTGGAATTACTGAATTCCACAACTCACCCGGTAGAATTTCAGATGTATTACAGCGTCTGATGTCGATTTACCCGGGAAGTCCCTCTTAAGGGGTCTTCCCGGGTATCCGTACAACCTGTCTCTGATGACCATTTTGCACTAAATTAGTGCAATCAAGCCCTTTTTGTAATAAAGTCAATTCTAAATCTACGCAGTCCCTCAATAACTTACACCAGATGGCTTACTTTTTGCATTGTCGAATGTGATGAAGCCACCCGGTACAAATACAAGTTGAACACTTCCGAGGAGATGACTGACACCATACTGGGTAACCTGTGCACAGCGATTATTCTGCTTGACCATGAATTACGTGTACGTTTTATCAATCAGGCTGCGGAAAGTCTGCTGGAAATTTCAGCCCATCGAAGTATTGGTGTTCGGCTCACAGAATCAATTCCCGATTTCCAGAAGTTCATATCTGTGTTTATCAATGCTATTCAAACGAGGCAACCATACACCCAGCGATTGGCGGAGTTGCGCCTGCACAATGGCCACAATGTGACTGTAGATTTTACCATATCCCCAACCAGTGAAGAGGAATGGTCGGAGTTGATTGTGGAATTACATCCCCTTGATCGCTACCTCCGCATTGACCGGGATGCAGCACTGCAGAAACATCAGGAAATTTCAAGGCAGATGATCAGAGGCCTTGCCCACGAGGTTAAAAATCCATTGGGTGGAATCCGGGGATCGGCACAGCTTTTGGAAAAAGAACTGGATAATGCAGAACTTCGGGAATATACCAGGATAATCATTGAGGAAACCGATCGCCTGACCAATCTCGTTGATCGTATGCTGGGTCCTCGAAATCTGCCTGCCCCGAAGTTAACCAACATCCATGAACTGCTGGAACGAGTCCTGAAACTCCTGACACTGGAAAATCGAAAACTGCACATCATCAGAGACTACGATCCATCCATTCCGGAATTGTTAATCGACCCCGAAATGATTTTTCAGGCAATACTCAATGTCGCAAGGAACGCTCTGCAGAGTATGTCAGAAGTTCCCAAACCTGTTCTGTCACTGGTAACGCGCACAGAAAGACAATTTACCATTGACTCCACAATATACAGGACCGTGTTGCGACTCGACATTGCCGACAATGGTTGCGGCATACCTGATTATCTCAAACAGCACCTGTTCTATCCCATGATCAGCGGTCGTGCAGAGGGTACCGGGCTGGGACTGCCTCAGGCCCATGCGGCGATTCATCAACACAACGGCATCATTGAATTTGACAGCAAACCGGGCTCAACGGTTTTTAATATCATCATTCCTTTGGAGCAGCAAACATGAATTCTCATCATCAGGTCTGGGTAGTTGACGACGAAAGATCAATTCGTTGGGTACTTGAGAAGGCCCTCTCTCGGGATGGACTTGACGTCACCTGCTTTGAGGATGGCCAATCGATGTTGTCCCGGCTCAATACCACGCAACCGGATGTCATCGTAAGCGATATCAGGATGCCCGGCATTGATGGTCTGCAGTTGCTCGAGAGAATCAAGCGCCGTTTCCCAAACCTCCCGGTTGTTATCATGACCGCCCACTCGGACCTGGACAGTGCCGTGTCGTCCATTCAGGGAGGAGCATTTGAATATATTCCGAAGCCATTTGAAGTCGATGAGGCGGTAGCTGTCGTCAATCGTGCAGTTGCTCACCGGCCGGACAATGCTGTGACCAGGCAAGCCGACAACGGGATGAAAGATGAAATCATCGGCAAGGCGCCTGCCATGCAGGAAGTATTCCGGGCAATCGGCAGGTTATCCAGGTCCAATGTTACCGTGTTGATCAATGGCCAGTCCGGTACGGGTAAAGAACTGGTGGCTAGAGCCCTGCACCTGCACAGTCCCCGCGCCGGACAAACCTTCATTCCCCTCAACATGGCTGCCATTCCCGGTGAACTGATTGAATCGGAATTGTTCGGACATGAAAAAGGAGCCTTTACAGGCGCCAATCAAATGCGCCAGGGGAGGTTCGAACAGGCTGACAAAGGGACACTGTTTCTGGATGAAATCGGGGACATGCCCGGAGCTGCACAAACGCGTTTGCTCAGAGTTTTGTCAGAAGGCGAGTTCTACCGGGTGGGAGGACATCAACCGCTAAAAGCCAATGTACGTATCATTGCGGCAACTCATCAGAACCTTGAAGCGCTGGTGAAGGAAAACAAATTCCGGGAAGATCTGTTCCACCGTCTCAACGTGATTCGAATCCACATACCCACACTCGCCGAGAGATGTGAAGACATTCCGCTACTGACAAATCATTTCCTGCATGAAGCAGCAAAAGAACTGAACGAAGAACCCAAGATTCTGAATGCCGAAACCATGGCTTACATCTCCCATCTGCCATGGCCGGGAAATGTCCGGCAACTGGAGAATTTCTGTCGCTGGATAACGGTTATGGCGAGTGGTCGTGAGGTCATGCTTGATGAGTTACCGCAGGAGTTGAAAGACAATGAATCACAAACCGGTATCGGGGATGACTGGGAAAAAGAACTGACAATCTGGGCTTCACGAAAACTGGTGCAATTAAAGCCCGGAGAATCGGGCTTGCTTGACGAAGCTGTTCCGAAATTTGAAAAAATCATGATCCAGACCGCCCTTAAGCATACCGGGGACAGGAAACGGGACGCGGCTATCCTGTTGGGCTGGGGACGAAATACTCTTACCCGGAAAATAAACGAATTAGGTCTTGGGAGCGGCAACCTGACTGACTAGGAGGGTTCGCCCCGCAAGCGGCACGCTGTCGCGCAGCTAACATGATTGTTTTTAACCACCGAATATGGATTAAAAGCTTCAAAATGGGAATATAATTATTTCTATTAAATCAACTAGTTATTTTATGTTAGATGGGAGGCTGTCCGAGAACTGCGACCGTAGCGAGGGCGAGACTGATTGAGTCATATTATTACCGGAAGAATCACATCCTTCATCAAAGATTGAATTACACGGATCATGTGACATCCCTGTGCGTCCACTCTATTGAATCTGGTTCTGATGCCGGGCCTTTTCCGCCTCTATCTGATGGTAGATTGATTCAAAATTTACCGGACCCAACATCAGCGGTGGGAAACTGCCTTTAAGTACGAGATTGTCAACGGCTTCACGGGCATAGGGGAAAAGAAGGTTGGGGCAGTAACTTCCCAGGGTCTGTTTTTTTGTCTCTTCCTCCATTCCCTGAACCAGAAAAATTCCAGCCTGCTGTACCTCTACGAGATACATCACTATGTCTTCCCCGGTCTTTGCCGTTACAGTGACGTGTAGAACGACCTCATACAGGTTTTTTTCAATTTCAGTATGTCTGGCATTGAGATCAAGATTGATCTTCGGTTCCCACTGTGTGACAAATCCCTTTGGCGACTGCGGTGATTCAAATGAAGCATCCTTGATGTAGATTCGCCGCAATACAAACTGGTTTTCGCTCATGGTATACCTCCTGAATCAAGCTTCCAGCAGATCATCCAGTTCACCCCGACGCTCCAGTTGGAACAACTCATCACAACCGCCTATATGTGTTTCACCAATCCAGATTTGCGGTACAGTATAGCGTTTTGATCTTGCCATCATTTCCTGACGTTTCGCAGGATCTCCATCAACACCGATGTCTTCAAAGCCTATCCCCTTACTCTTCAGTAGAGCCCTCGCCCGCATACAGTATGGACAGAAACGGGTGCTGTACATGATAACTTTGCTGATCACTTCACCACCGGCAGATTGCTGGCGGACCATTCGGCCATGCCACCTGAAAGACGGCGGACATCACCGAACCCCCGGGCTTTAAGTTTTTTCCCGATGGGACCGGAATGCTGACCTGCTTTACATACCAGCACGACAGGTTTTTCCTTGTAGCCTTCAAGCTCACCAATACGTGAATCGACAGCTGTATGTGGAATACTGACCGCCCCTGCGATATGACCGGCGCCAAACTCTTTGCCGTCACGAATATCCACAACAACAGCATCTTCACGGTTCACCAGCGTCACCAGATTGGATGTACTGATTGATACCCCTCCCTGCTTGCCCTCATTGATGAAGAACACCAGTATCAGAAATACAAATACGCCCACCAGAAAATAGTGGTTGCCGATGAATTCAAACAGTTGTTCCATAGTTGAAAATGTACTGGTTCACAAAGACATTCAGTATACACCAATGCGGATTGGGGAAGATGTCTGTAAAATCGAATTTTGATTCTCACAGAACAAATATATGACCACTCCTTATGTACTGATTGTTCTTGACGGCTGGGGACATCGGGATGATCCCGAGGATAATGCCATTGCCATGGCAAATACTCCTGCCTGGGACAACCTGTGGCAACAGCGCCCCCATTGTCTGATCTCGGCTTCCGGACCTGATGTCGGTCTGCCTGGCGGACAGATGGGTAACTCGGAAACAGGACATATGAATCTTGGAACCGGCAGAGTGGTTGATCAGAATTTAATGCGGATCAACAGGGCGATTGATGACGGCACTTTCTACAAAAATCCGACGCTGCTGGAATTGATGCACAGCTTGGCGGACAACGGCAAAAGTCTGCACATTCTGGGTCTCCTGTCCCCGGGTGGGATTCACTCTCATGAGAATCAGATCAAAGCGGCGGTTTCCCTTGCCTTCGATCAGGGTGTAGCCAACGTTTACGTACATGCATTCCTGGATGGCAGGGATGTACCGCCGAGATCTGCACAAGCCTCTCTCTTTGCCATGACAGACTACATCAGTCAACGTGGAGCCGGTGGTATTGCCTCCATTACTGGCCGGTTCTATGCCATGGACCGTGACCAGAGGTGGGATAGGACCCAAAAAGCATACCGACTCATTACTCAGGGCAAATCCGAATTCAACAGCAACGATTCCCTGTCCGGTTTGCAGCAAGCCTATAGACGTGGCGAATCAGATGAATTCGTCAAACCGACCGCTATCAGAATTAATGGTGAAACCATCACCACTGGCGATGGTGATGGTGTATTGTTTATGAATTTCCGTTCGGACCGTGCCCGTCAACTGACCAGAAGTTTTACTGACAGCCACTTCGATCACTTCGACAGATCAGTCCTGCCCGTACTGACCAGCCTGGTTTCCCTGACCCAATATGCGGATGACCTTGACATACCCTGTGCCTTTGCACCTCTTGCGCTCGATAATGGCCTCGGCGAATTCATCAGCAACCTGGGCAAAACACAATTGCGGCTGGCTGAAACCGAGAAGTATGCCCATGTGACGTTCTTCTTTTCCGGCGGCCGGGAAACACCTTTTCCCGGAGAGGAACGTGAACTCGTTCCTTCGCCAAAAGTGGCAACTTACGACCTGCAACCTGCCATGAGTGCCCCGGAGGTCACGGAGCGTCTCATCAAGGCCATTCTGGATCAGCAATATGACCTCATTGTCTGCAACTACGCCAACTGCGACATGGTCGGACACACGGGAAATATGGACGCATCCATCAGTGCGGTGGAATGTATTGATCAATGTCTTGCACAGGTCATTGAAGCGCTGATCCAAGTCAACGGACACTGCCTGATAACCGCCGATCATGGTAATGTCGAGCAAATGAGCGACAAAACGACAGGACAGGCGCATACGGCACATACCAGTGAACTGATACCGCTGGTTTATATCGGCAGCAGGGAACTGGCGTTCCACACAGCAATCGGCAGCCTGCGTGATGTTGCGCCGACGCTGCTGTATCTGATGAATATCACCCCTCCCGTGGAAATGACCGGTAAATCACTCCTTACTGACCGTTGCTGACACGAAGATGTGACACCAGGCCTTGAGGTGTGCCGTTTCAGGCGGTAATCTGTATCCGCTGTCTCTTACCCGGAGGATGGAAAAGATGTTCAAGTTACACAGAATTTGCCTGCTGCTGGTACTTCCTGTCAGCGCTATGGGTGCTGAAAATCAAACACCAGAGGTTGATCCTACCCTGGCGCCAAGATTACCGCTCAATGAATTACGTATCTTCGCTGAAGCATTCAACCGGGTGAGTGCCGCTTACGTGGAAGAAATTGATGATCGGGCGCTGCTTGATAGTGCTATCAAGGGAATGCTGTCCCAGTTGGATCCGCATTCAGCCTACCTGGACCGGAAATCATTTTCTGATCTACAGGAAACCACCACCGGAAACTACGGCGGTCTGGGCCTGGAAGTAGGGCAGGAGGATGGTGTGGTCAAAGTCATCTCACCCATGGATGACACCCCGGCGGACAATGCAGGTTTGATGCCAGGTGATCTCATCCTGCAGCTTGACGATACACCGGTAAGAGGCATGTCGTTGTCTGACGCTGTTGAATCCATGCGTGGAGAACCCGGTAGTACAATCAAACTGTTGGTCCTTAAGAAAGGTGAATCTGTACCCCGGGACATCACCATTACCCGGAAGATTATTAAAGTTGCCAGCGTTCGACAAAGGTTTCTGGAGGAAGGGTACGGCTACCTTCGTATCGCACAGTTTCAGAGTGGTACCGGAAGTGAAGTGGAAAAAGCCATAGACGATCTGAAAGAAGAAGGCAATCTCACCGGTCTGGTCATTGATCTGCGGAATAATCCCGGCGGTGTACTGCAATCGGCTGTGGATGTATCCGACTTCTTTGTCAGCGAAGGTCTTATTGTTTATACCTCTGGTCGAATCAGCAATACCGACGTTCGCTTTATCGCTTCAACACCGGATTCTCTGGAGGGTGTGCCTATCGTCGTACTGGTTAACGAAGGCACCGCTTCGGCATCGGAGATTGTCGCCGGGGCATTGCAGGACCATGGACGAGCAGTAATCATGGGCACTCATACATTTGGCAAAGGGTCGGTTCAGACTATTCTGCCGCTGAATGATGAAAAAGCGATCAAGCTGACCACCGCCTTGTATTACACACCTAATGGACGTTCAATTCAGGCTGAAGGTATTATACCCGATATCAGGGTAGATCGTTCAACGGTGACCAGACTCGACAAGAATCCCTGGGGTACCACGGAAAAAAACCTGCTTAATCACCTGAACGGCAGTGACGAAAATGCGAACTCCGAGACACAATCCAACGTGGAACTGGCCAGTCAGGACTATCAACTCAACGAGGCGCTGACATTACTCAAGGGTCTGAATGTCCTGAATAGAAATCAACCCCAGGGATAGGATAGTCATATCTGTCGATACCTGCACAGATCAATGGCCTCTTTCAGATTCAATGTACCCTCATAGAGTGCTCGCCCGGTAATAACACCCTCGATCCCGCCGGGAATTTTCCCTTTCTTCTCCGGGATTTGCTCTGCTGCCAGCAGATCCCTGATATCCTGCAGATCAGTAACACCGCCGGAGGCGATAATGGGTACTCCAACGGAATTTACCAAATCCAGTGTTGCCTCCAGGTTGATACCACCCATCATGCCATCCTTACTGATATCGGTATAAACGATGGCCTCTATTCTATCGGCTTCAAACGCCAGGGCGAGGCTCTTGACGGTGGATTCGGTTACTTCCTCCCAGCCATTCCGGGCAACCATGCCATCAAGACCATCCAGACCCACGATAATATGGCCGGGGAACTCCCGGCACACTGTGGTGACAAATTCAGGTTCATCAACGGCTCGGGTACCTATGATCAAGTAATCCACACCGGCGTTGAGATATGCTTCTATAGTGGCCTCGTTCCTTATGCCACCACCCAGCTGGATCGTCAGTGAGGGATGATTGCGGGCTATTGTTGCTACGGCATTGTGATTGACGGGTCTGCCTTTGAAGGCGCCATCCAGATCCACCAGGTGTAAACGCTCTGCACCCAGACTGACCCAGTGATCGGCCATGCCAACAGGATCATCGGAATAAGTGGTGATCCGGTTCAATTGCCCCTGCTTCAGGTTTACAACTTTTCCATCTCTGAAATCAATTGCCGGAATAACCTGCATATTGCAACTTGCCTACAATTTACCCTTGGTCGATGGCAGCAGACCAGACATCCGGGGGTCTGGTTCCAGCGCCATGCGTATTGCGCGGCCAAATGCCTTGAACACCGTTTCTATCTGGTGATGTGCGTTATCACCCTTAAGGTTGTCGATATGCAAAGTCACCTGTGCATGATTGACAAATCCCTGAAAAAACTCGTGGAACAGGTCTACGTCAAAATCACCGACCCTGGGACGTTCGAACCGGACATTATAGGCCAGACCTGGTCTGCCGGAAAAATCCACAACAACACGGGAAAGAGCTTCATCCAGGGGAACATAGGCATGACCGTATCGTCGAATACCCTGTTTGTCTCCGACCGCCTGCGCAATCGCCTGTCCCAGAGTAATTCCAATATCCTCAACGGTGTGGTGTGCGTCTATCTCCAGATCGCCTTCGGCGGTAATGGTCAGATCGACAAGTCCATGCCGTGCTACCTGATCGAGCATATGCTCCAGAAACGGGATGCCGGTGGCCAGTGACTTACTGCCGTGGCCATCAAGGTTCACTTCAACCGAAATTCTGGTTTCCAGTGTTTTTCGAACCACTTTGCCAGTACGCATGATACGATCCGGGAATATGTTTTTAAGAGATGTACATTATACCGATGGTGTTCATCAATAGTGAGAAAATCTATAGTAAGGAGCGCGTGACGAAAATCGAACCGGCGACAATCAGCACAAAAAATGGAGCGGGCGACGAGGGTCGAACTCGCGACAACCAGCTTGGGAAGCTGGAGCTCTACCGGCTGAGCTACGCCCGCATGAGCCTATCCTGCCAGAAAATCACTCATAGTGCATTTTCTTACAAATATTGTTTTAAAACCGGACATTTATAAATGTTGCTAACACTTCTTACAAAAATAGTTGAGAAATTCATCCTAACTGCCGGATAACACACAGTTTCCACAGGAAATTTCTCTATATTTTTTATTGCATAAGTCACTTTCCTGCGCTATAGTTATATTCTTAGCGGGTCAAATTGACCCCTTGGTCGGAAGAGGAACAAAATTTTTGCATCTTTGTTCCAATTCCATAAGAATCAAGTAATGCCGGGAGGACCGAATGGCTAACAAACCTGTAAAGATAGGTTTTCCGTCTACTATACTGGCTGGGTTACTGATAATTCTGGGGCTGGTCACAATACCATTCACCGCTGTCGCCACGGAAGTCGACGTACTCATTGAAAATCGTGTATTGACTGCCGGGAGGCTGGATACATCCGTTCAGAATATTTTGCCAGGACTACTGATTACGACTACCAGTTCAGGTGCAGGCAGTTCAGGTGAAAGCGCCGATAACAGGTTGTCCTGGCGACTGAACTGGAACCTTGATGATTATCAGATGTTGTACTTTTCTGTCTCCTCGGATTCTCCCGGAAATGATTACAACCTCGTCTTATACAGCAATCCACTGACCAATGTTCAAGAGGAATTGATCTCCTATGAATTGGGCTACAGAAATCAGTTCTTCAATAATAACCTGCAACTGAAAAGCGCAGTTTATTACCATGACTACAGTAATATCCAAACGCTGGGTCTGGAAATCAATTTACCTGGCGTTACGGCCTCATCCCTGCTGGAAGCACAAGGTGCACAGACCCCCGGCGTAGAAGTGGAGATACTATGGCTGGCCACTGACCGGATCACAGTTGGCGGTCAATACAACCATGTCCCCGAGGTAAACGATGAATCATTACTGATTCGATATGGAACGGATATCCGTTTACCACAGACCCGTTTACCACAGACCAGTGGCAACCTGAATATCACAGGTAACCAGATTCAGATTGTGCCGGAAAACAAATCCGCCGCCTGGGCTTCCTATGTTCTGCCGTTAGGTGAAAAGGGCGGATTGGAATTTCAGGCATCTGCAACCTGGATTGATGAAGTTTATTTCTCCCAGTTTGAATCCGACTTCGACCAATCTCCTGAATACAGACAGTACGATCTCCGCACAACCTGGACCAGTCCCAACGAAAACTGGGTAGTGTCAGGTTTCGTCAAGAATGTCCTGGATGAATCAGGTGTCGGACAGAATGAGGGTGACAATGAGGTGATGAGAAAAGGCCAGACAACAGAACCACGATTATACGGCGTTGATGCCACTTTCTCTTTCTAGCGTTGGCGTTGGGGTCGGAGTAAAGTGCCGGAGTAAAATTTCGCAAGAAATTTTACTCCGGCACTTTACTCCGACCCCACTGTTCCAGGTGTAATTACAGCGATTCCAGAATAGCCTCTGCTGAACTGACTTCGAATGCACCGCCTTTCTCGACTTTTAAGGTTGTGATTTTGCCATCCTCTGCTATCAGTGCATAGCGCATGGAACGCTTTCCAAGGCCGAATCCGCTACCATCCATCTCTAATCCCATGGCCCTGGCGAAATCACCGTTACCATCGCCCACCATCATCAGGTCATCAGCATTTCCGTCCTTACCCCAGGCATCCATGACAAACGCGTCATTGACTGCGGTACAGACGATGGCATCCACTCCCTTTGCCTTGATTTTATCGGCATTGATGACGAAACCTGGCAGGTGAGCATTACTGCAGGTTGGTGTATACGCACCCGGTACGGCGAATAGAACGACCTTTTTACCCGAGAAAATTTCCGCAGTGGAAATTCTCTGTGGTCCTTTTTCACCCATTATATTCAGGGAAGCATCTGGAATGCTGTCTCCAACTTGAACTGCCATACTTTGACTCCTGTTTTTCCAAGTTCTAATCTGTTGTCTGTATCCCGTCACCCGGGTTACAGAATAAATCGGAAACGAGAGTCTGAATTGAAGTTATCCGGAGTGCAAGCAAATTCCGTGAAAAGTCCGTAAAATAGATATTGGGGTCGGAGAGATATTGGGGTCGGAGTAAAGTGCCGGAGTAAAATTTCTTTCGAAATTTTACTCCGGCACTTTACTCCGACCCCAATATCCGGCACTTTACTCCGACCCCAGAACATACACAGAAAAAGGATTCAATTATGACATTTAAAGGCGTAGATCACGTTGTTGTTCGGGTTAAGGACTTTGAAGCCGGGATCGAAACATGGAGAGACAAATTCGGTCAAACCCTGGACAGAATCGATGAGTCTGAAGCACTGGGCATCAAGCAGGCTTTTTTTAATCTGGAGAACGGCGGTTTTATTGAAGTTGTCGCACCGATCAACGACGAATCCGCCGTTGGCAGAGCCGTTGCATCCAGAGGCGAAGGCATTCACACTATTGCGATGGAAGTTGATGATCTTGAAACCACTGTCAAGCATCTCCAGACCAATGGAGTACAACTAATCGGTGTCGGCACTCCGCAGGTGTTCATTCATCCCAAGTCGGCAAATGGTATTCTGGTGCAGTTAACAAAACAAAAGAGGTAACTATGGATTTGTCATTCGGTAAAGAATACGAAGAATTTAGTCGTGAGGTACGTCGCTTTGTCGAGGAAAACAAAGACAGGCAACCAGCCATTGGCCCTCATAGTCTGGATACAGTCACCTGGCAAAAAAAACTGATTGAAAACGGCTATGCTGCCAGAACGATTCCAGGGAAATATGGTGGTTTCGGGGCTGAACCGGATATCATCAAATCCAGGATCATCTCCGAAGAATTTGGCCGGGTACAGATGAATTCCGGCCTTGGTGGACAGGGAATCTCCATGCTTACCCCTGTTCTGCTGGAAATGGGCACCGAAGAACAAAAGCAGCAGTTCATCCAACCCACCATCCATGGCGAAATGGTCTGGTGCCAGGGTTATTCGGAGCCTGGCGCCGGCAGTGATCTGGCAAGCCTCACGACCAGGGCTGAACTTGACGGTGATGAATGGGTTGTCAACGGTCAGAAAATCTGGACCAGTTCGGCACATGTGGCCGACTGGATCTTCTGCCTCGTCAGAACAGAACCTGATGCACCGAAGCATCAGGGTATCTCCTTTCTTTTGTTTCGGATGGATACACCGGGAATTGAAATACGACCCCTTGTCGATATGACAATGACTGCCAATTTCAATGAAGTTTTCTTTACCGATGTGCGAGTCCCAAAGGATCAGATCGTCGGCAGGCGCGGTGAAGGCTGGCAGGTTGCCAATGCCATTCTCGGATACGAACGCGGGTCCCTGGCGCCACCGGATGCTGCCCATTCGCGATTGAACGGATTGATCAAACTCATGCAGCAGGAAACGATCAATGGCGAAAAGATCATCCACAATCCGCAATTCCGGGAACGATTGATGAAGATACAGGGCCGCGTCATGGCCATGGGCTTCAATGACATGCGTCTCCTCTCCGCACGTATCAATGGAAATCAGGACGCCCGGCTGGCAGGAATGATCGTGAAACTTCAGGGTACCGAATTGCGACACGAACTAGAAGGGCTGGCAATCGATATCATGGGAGAAATCGGACTCTCCTATAACCAAAACCCGTATCTGCGGGGCGCTGGATCCTGGCAGAGACAGTATATGTATTTCCTGGGTCTGATCATCGGTGGTGGCACTAACCAGATTCAGAAAAACATCATCAGTGAACGTGGACTTGGTATGCCCAGGGAACCCAAAACAGAGTCAAAACAGGAATAAGAGATGGAATTTGGGCTATCAGTAGAACAAACACTCCTCCAGGACAGTATCAACCGCTATCTTACCGATCAGGTTTCGCTGAAAGAGGTACGTAAGGTTGCCGGCGGTGAAATCAGCGATGCCAGTATATGGCAGGGACTTGCGGAACTGGGTATCCCGGGAATCCTGATCCCTGAATCGCATGGTGGCGTTGGTTCAGGCAATCTGGAGGCGGCGGTAGTGGCAGAATGCCTTGGATATCACGTGACTCCTGTGCCATTCCTGTCGACGGCTGTCATTGCTCCCACCGCACTGACCATGGCAGGTAATCACGAGGAACTTCTTGGCAGTATTGCATCCGGTGAACATCGAACCGGGGTCGCATTCGGAGAGGCTATCGGCGCCAGGGCAGACGCGAGTGTTGCCATCAGGGGTGGAAAAATCAACGGCAAGTCAATCTTCGTTCTGGACGAAGATGCTGATGATTATCTGGTAGCGGATGGCAACCAGCATATCTATCTCGTCAAAGCCAATGCCCGTGGTCTGGGAAGAACCGGATTATCAACAGTGGACCGGACACGATCGACGTGTCAACTCGTGTACAACAACGTAGATGCCCAATTGGTCTCCGATAACCCGCAAGTATTCACGGTAACACTGGATACAGCCCGTATCATGCAGGCTGCGGATACACTTGGCGCAGCACAGTGTATGCTTGATCAGGCTGTTGCCTATGCAATGCAGAGGGAACAGTTCAACCGTATTATCGCGTCTTTTCAGGCAGTAAAACACATGTGTGCGGAAATGGCCGCAAATCTGGAACCCTGCCGCTCCTTCATCTGGTATGCCAGCCATACCCTTGATGCCTTACCGGAAGAAAGACATCTCGTTGCCTGTCACACAAAGGCGCATCTTCAGGAAACAGGACAACAGGTATCAAAGACCGCTACGGAGGTACACGGCGGTATGGGATTTACTGACCTGGTTGGTCTGCACTACTGGTTTAAACGAATAGGCGCAAATAGACAGTTGTTAGGTTCTCCGGAAATGTTGCGTGAGGAAGCTGCCAGAATTCAGGGATTTGTGGGGTCGGAGTAAAGTGCCGAATAACAGTGGGGTCGGAGTAAAGTGCCGGAGTAAAATTTCGCAAGAAATTTTACTCCGGCACTTTACTCCGACCCCACTGTTATTGACCCCACTGTTATACTGAAATGGCCAAAATTACATTGAGCGATGAGCAGAAACGTCAGTTCCTGTCTGATGGTTATATAGTGATCAGGAATGCAGTTCCCCTTGAGATCTGTCTCAAAGCCCGAAAATTGATCATGGCCAGCCTGCCAGAGGATGAACACAGACTCCTTGTGCCTGCTGCACTGGCAACCCACGAGGATGTCATTGACTTGTTCAGGGACACCTGCCTTGCTCAGATCATGCGCAATGTAATGGGACCATTCCCGGAAGTGATCAGCTCTCAAGTTGCTGTTTTGCCGGCTTTCAACAACGTTGGCGCCAGACCGGTTCCACATGTTGATGGCAGCTGGTCCGGAGTCATTCCCGATAACGCCAGTGAAATCGACATGGCAACCGGTAGACCAGTAGATGCGATCAAATATTTTGGTGAAAACGACGAACGTATCGGGGTCAACGACGGTCTTCTTTGGCAGAACCAGGACAGAACGATATCGTTAGGGAGTTATACCGCCCTGGTCGGCGTCGCTCTCAACAATCAGTTGAACCCCGGTAACGGGCAATTCAGCGTTCTCAAGGGTATGCATGAAGTGGTGGAATCCGCTTTCCGTATGCAACGGGATTCCGGTGGTGTAATCGGACAGGAAGGTCCTGGATGGCCACGTATCAGAATCTCTGAACAAGGCCAGCCACATCTGAATGGCCTTCCCGATTCAGTTCGTGAGAAAGTCGACCGGACATCGAAGGATGCCGATCCAAAGGATGGTTGGCCGTGGCCGGAGTTGACACCGGTATTACTGGACCAGGGAGATGCTGTCATTGCTTTGCACAGTTGCCCGCACACATCAACGCCCAATCTGGGACCAGACCCGCGAATGAACGTCTATTTTCGAATACGGCGTCTGCGAGAAGAAAATCCCCATGAAGGATCCCGGCGCCTCGGTCACGGAGTCAGTGATCACCTTGACCGAGGCTACTTCGGGCAATTTCTGGAATATCCTTCTAACTATGATCCCTGGCAGACATCCATCGAAAAACTCTGCGATCACTGGAGTGAATGGGATGGTATGCAGGAATTGTTATCCAGGACATGACTTGCCTGAGTCGTTTCTGACGGGTTGCATCCTCTTCGTTTTCATTCAACAGAGTTCACAAAGAACCCTGCGTGACATTGCCATCAAAGTAAACCGGTTTTATCCTGTGTTGTGATTATCAATCGGGATCCATCACATGTCATTTTTTGAATACGAAAACTCACCTTATGTCATCAGAGAAGACATCTACTGGATATTGCAGGTGAGTCCGTACTTGTGGCCTTTGTCAGGAACGCAAAGAATTGAGGGTAATCATGAGAGTAATAAGCATCTACCGGCAACCGCTGCAGCCGGTGTGGCCGCGAAGCAGGGACTTTTTCAGGGCAATCTCCTACAACCAATACATACATCTGCTATTATTTTCTGACGTGTGGCCTGTGAATATCACGCGCTTTATCGTCCGGATGGGCGACTGGAATATTGACTTATTCGTTGCCTGGGAAGACAGATCAATCAATCGAATGCAATTTATAAAATTAAAGAGGTGCCACGATGCTCCGGGTGAGCTCACACATGAATCAAACATCTGCCAAGAGAACTGACGGTGAGTCCGAGATGAAATACACCCGGGGTATCCCGATTTCAGGTGGCCTTCTTCGAAATTTCACTCCGGCACTTTACTCCGACCCCGGACTCCAGGGCAATGTCCTACAACCAATACATACATCTGCTATTATTTTCTGACGTGTGGCCTGTGAATATCACATTGCGTCCTGGATGGGCGCGGAATATTGACTATTTGCTAATTTATAAAATTAAAGAGGTACTCACACATGAATCAAACATCTGGTCCAAGAGAACTGACGGGAGATGAAATACACCAGGTTTCAGGTGGCCTTCTTCCTATCATTGCAGCATTAATTGCAGCAGCAAAAGCCACTGCTGGACGAGTTGCGTTACAGCAAGCCGTGTCTTATGGTGCATCGCTTTATGGCGCATATCAGGCAGGGGCACAGTTGAATTCTGGCGACTGATTCGAAAATATCGCTTGCTTCAAGCATAGGGAGGATCCAGCATGTTATGGCAGCCATCAGTACGAAGACGATGTCCTGAGTGCTACCGTGGCATGTTGGATGTCTCCAGGCTCTACCGGGGGGTGAACTGCCCTAACTGCCGGAGTCTTGTGGTAGTCAACGACCATTTCTCTTTCGGCATTCCGATTTCACTGGCGATCATACTCACAATCGCTTTCGAATATGATTACAACCAGATTGGGCTCACCGCGATAGTTCTGATTGTGGTGTTCACAGCCGGTTACAAGAGCGTGTTTTCCAAATACCTGCCTTTAAAACACTATGATGATTAATTGCTGACTCACAGTGATTGATCAACCGGATTGTCTTCTCTGAATGGACGGCTGAACCCGAAGTGTTACAGTTGCGAGATGGCCGTAAACTTCAATTCAATTTTGATCACCGGGGGAAGAGCACACTGATGCTCTCTTTACTGTCGATGCGGCGAATTGCTTCACCAAGAAGCGGGGCAATCGACACCAGTTCAATTTTCTGCGACAGATGTATTGGCTGAGTTTCTATTGAGTCGGTGACAAACAGCCTCTCGATCGGGCTGTTATCAATCTTCTCCATGGAACCAACTGTAAAAACGCCATGTGTAGCCAGGGCCATGACGCGTTCAGCGCCTTCTTCCACGAGGCGATTGGCAGCTCCAACCAATGTTCCACCGGAAATTGTGAAATCATCAACGATCAGAGCCGTTCGCCCTTTAACATCACCGATAATCTCCAGGACTTCCGCCTGCTCGTCATGTTCCCTGCGTTCCTTGTTGGCAATTGCCAGAGAAGCATCCAGACAGGAAGCATATCGGCGTGCATCCTTCACAAATCCTGCATCAGGCGACACCACCACCAGTTGACCCATATCATGTCTGCCCACTGCTTCACAGAGAACGGGACAGGCTGTCAAGTCATCAACAGGTACCCGGAAAAAGCCCTGTATCTGTGCGGCATGAAGATCAATGGTCACCACGCGGTCAGCACCGGCAGCTTCGATACAATCAGCACAGACTCTGGCTCTGATCGACACCCGGGGTTCGTCTTTCTTGTCTCCTTTGGCGTAACTGAAATAAGGCATGACCACAGTGACTGATTCTGCGCTGGCCCGTTTGAATGCATCAATCCAGAATAGCAGTTCCATAAAATGATCATTGGCCGGGAATACCGTGGACTGAACGATATAGACCTGGCGACCCCGCACATTTTCAAGTATGCGAACGAACAGGTTACCTTCCGAAAACCGCAGAACTTCAGACCTGCCAAGGCTGACATTCAGGTGATCACAAATCTGTCGGGCAAGGCGGCGGCTGCCGCTGCCTCCAAAAATCAGCATCTCGTCGGAATTCATTTCTGGCATCTTCTACAGACTATGTCTCGACACTGCAAATATTTCGTTCCGCGCATGGACCGGGATACAAATCCAGGAAATTACGGTAAAAAAACAGGTCCTGCTCAATCGGGCTCAGAGAAGCGGTGCTGCGGGTAAACCTTCCGACAGGATCCCTTCCACCTTCGGCATGTGGGTAGTCGGAAGAAAACAGGTATAACTCCGCCTGGGATTCAGCCACCAGTTGCGCGACATCTTCAAATGGATATGGGGTGAACCTTATCTGATCTCGAATTTGCTCGGATGGTTTGCGCTTCATTTCGGCAAGATGTGGTTCCGGTTTTGCCCAGATTTCTGCTGCATAATCAAGTCTTCTGATCATGTCCGGCACCCAGCCGGCGCCGATTTCAATAACGCCTCCCTTCAGCCTGGGGAATCGCTCCAGAACGCCATCGAGTATCAGTGTAGAGATAAATTTTGCAGCGGCATGATGTATCACTGTCAAATCCTTGGATCCAATAACCTCGGCTCCTCCCCTGGCAGTGACACGGTCGGGATAACCGTCATTCATCCAGGGATCTTCTATGGACAATGGTGAACTGCCAACATGCAGAATAAACGGCACGCTGCGTTCTTCCAGAGTTGCCCAGATTCGATCATGAAGCGGATGCCCCGGGGATCGGCCACCCGGAGCATCGGCACTGATCCATACAGCGCCAAGACCCTGGTCGAGACAGGTGTTGATCTCATTGAGTGCTTTTTCTGGATTATCCAGCGGAACCATGGCAACACCAATCGTTCGGTCGTCTGTACCGGTAAAATCAGCCATTCCCCTGTTCTGGGCAGCCGCCGCTCCATAACTGACTGCTTCGTCGCTGGCGCCAAAGATGATTCGGGCACAGAAAGTGGAGAAGATGACCTGGCGACGGAAACCGAGAAGATCAAGCGCGATGCTGCGTTCTTCACCATTGAATGCTCCCAGGGCATCGTGCCACTTGGGACCCCTGGTGATGTTATCACCAAGCGCTTTCAGTACTGCCGCATGTTCCTGAGTGTGTGCGCTGCGTCCGGCATGTTCACCAGGATTGAAAATACTGCTAGTGGAAGAACCGATAACCGGCAGTCGATCACGGATATCCGGGTCTGCATTAACGGTAAGGTAATCCGGCAGTTCCATCAGATGACTGTCTGCGTCATTGATAATCCGGTCTCCAGCATAACTCATCGTAAACTCCTATTCCCGATTGACCACAAGGGCAAGCTGCCGCGACTGAGCAATCAGGTTTCCATCCTCGTCCCATAATAGCCCATCTTCAACCATTCTGCCTGCTTCGAGATCCCGTGTCTCAAACTGTCCCAGCACCCATCCTGGAACAGGTCTTCGGCGAACATGTACCGTCAGTTCTATTGTTGGAACCCAGCCCACCATACCGAGTAAACCAAATGACGAGGGTGGGAAAGTATCGGCAAACACAACCGCTGAGCTTGCATCCGGTGGATGACCGTCCACAAAGCGAATCCAGCCTGATACCCGTGCTCTGCCAGCCATTCCGGCTAATGCTTCATCAGGGTGCAATCGAATGTCGAGGCGGGATAATAACGGCAGTTCCACTCCCTGTTCTTCTCCCGATCTCTGTACACACTGATCAAGCGGGGGCATATCCGGTACTGGTATTGCCAATGACTGACTATCATTCTGCACCTTTGTGAGATTGCCCAGCCCTGCCAGCACCTCAATCCTCGGTTTTCCCTGCTGCTCGAGAGTTGCCCGAACCGTACTGATGGTACGACCGGAGCGCAACAATTCAGCAGATACTGTACAATCCTCATCAGAGATACCGGGTCGCAAATAATGCGTAGTGACTGTCAAAGGATCCGGGTGTTGCGGCGCGAGTTCCATTATTGCCCGCAGTGCAATGGATGACAGATAACCACCATTTGGGTTAATTCCAATATTCCAGTCAGGCACCACATGTCCTTTCCAGTATCCCCGGGCAATGGATGTCAAACGGGTTTCGATTTCAAAATCACTCATGGAACAAACCGTAACAGACCGGCAGGACATGTGCTACAAACTCGAGTCTTTGACACCACAGAGGCTGATCTGGAAAACCGCTTGATGTTCCAAAGGCTAATTTCCATAATTTTATCCGTCGCTCCGTAAAACCCCGTCGTTCTACAAGACTGAGCGAGCTGTCGCTCGCTCTTAGGCGGGGATATAAGATGCCCTTGACCGGCCAGGTCAAGGTTGGGTTAATTGTATCGTGTATGGCTATACAGTATACTATGGATTAACGGCGGGGCACGCCGAGTTAGCCTGGAAGAGAGATCGGGTTGCCGATCTCTGTGAAGCAGGAACCCCTGGCAGTAACTGCGTAACGCAGGCTGAACCAGGAATCCCCTACCTTTAGGTGGGGGAGGATGTCAAGTCTGATTCTGTCATTTTCGTGGTTGCTTACATGTCTGAACAAGTGTAAATTCCTGCCCGTACAGGTGATCGGGCATATTTGTAAGGAGTCAGCATGGTCAAGTCAGCATTAGCAACCATACTACAGATTGTCTCAGACAAGCTGACGATCCCACGCACCCTGTTCTCTTTACTGCAATTACAATTCACAGGTTGTCAGTCATGACCAACACCAGTGTTGTTTTATGTCCAACAAGAGAGAAGACATATGCCTGAATCACCTCTCTGGCCATTGGTCATTTATTTTCTTGCGGTGATCTCGCTGACGATGATTATTCTGGGATTATCAAACTTTGTTGGACAGCGAACTCCCATGAAGAGAGCGACAGTCGAACCGTTCGAGTCTGGTGTTGTCAGTATCGGATCAGCGCAGGTGCCTGTTTCCGCTGAATTTTATCTGGTTGCAATATTCTTTGTGATCTTTGACCTGGAAACCGTATTTATCTTCGCCTGGGCCATTGCATTTTACGAACTGGGTCTTTTTGGATACATCGCCATTTCCGTATTCGTTCTTATTCTGGTGGTAGCACTTGCCTACGAATGGAAATCCGGCGCACTGGAATGGGGGGTCAAAACACGTCGGGGACTGTTAACCGGCTCAGAGCTGTCAACCGGCTCAAGCCTGTCAACCCCGGAGGAAAACTGATATGGAGTGGAGCCTGGACAAAGTCAATGAATCGACAACCGTACCAATGGTGGATGAATCTTTTGAGGAACAGGTTCGGCGTAATGTGGTATTGGCCAAACTTGAGGATCTGTTGGCCTGGGGCAGGAGCAACTCTATCTGGCCATTCAACTTTGGTCTGTCCTGCTGCTACGTAGAAATGGCAACCTCCTTCACCAGCCGATTTGATATTGCCCGATTTGGCAGTGAAGTTATCCGCGCAACCCCGCGTCAGGCAGATCTTATCGTAATTTCAGGAACCTGCTTTTTGAAAATGGCGCCCGTTGTGCAGCGTCTGTATGAGCAATTGCTTGAACCAAAGTGGGTTATCTCAATGGGGTCCTGTGCCAATTCCGGCGGCATGTATGATATTTACAGCGTCGTCCAGGGTGTTGACAAATTCATTCCGGTAGATGTCTATGTTCCAGGATGCCCCCCAAGACCCGATGCCCTGATACAGGGACTGATGCTGCTGCAGGATGCTGTCAAAAATGAAAGGCGACCCCTTAGTTGGGTTTTGGATGATCAGACGGTAAAACCGGTTAAACAGAGTCAACGCGACATCTGGAACGAAGAACGTATGAGAGCTACTACATTACGCAGCCCGGATGAAGTGTAGACACGGAGCATCCCTGTGACAGCAGTTATCGACAGAGAAGGCAGCCCGGGTGCAGACCTGCGTGAGCAATTCCCGCAGGCTGCCATGACAGAGCAAACCACAGTTGATGCCATCCCTACATTCTGGGTCAGCCGACGGGATCTCATACCCGTATTAAAATACCTCAAACTACAGCATCATTTTGAAATGCTGTTCGACCTGTGCGGCGTTGATGAAAGACTGCGTGAACATCGGGATGGCATACCCGAGAGTGACTTTACCGTGGTCTATCAGTTGATGTCATTCCGGAATCGCACCGATGTCCGCATCAAGGTTGCCCTCGATGAATCCGATTGTTCTGTTCCCACCATCATCAGCATCTGGCCTAACGCAAACTGGTATGAACGTGAAGCCTGGGACATGTATGGCATTGAGTTTACCGGTCATCCCAATCTTGCACGTATCCTGCTTCCACCCACCTGGGAAGGTCATGCACTGCGCAAGGACCACCCGGCACGGGCGACCGAACTGCCACCGTTCAAGATGACTGAAGAGCGTCAGGATGCTGAACAGGAAGCATTGCGATTCCGTCCGGAAGACTGGGGCATGGTGCGAAAAAACGAACATACGGAATTCATGTTCCTGAATCTCGGACCTAATCATCCTTCGGTACACGGTGTATTCAGAATTGTTTTACAACTGGATGGTGAAGTCATAGAAGACGCGGTTCCGGAAATCGGTTATCACCATCGGGGCGCCGAGAAGATGGGTGAACGGCAAACCTGGCATACCTATATACCCTATACCGATCGTATTGATTATCTGGCTGGCGTCATGAACAACCTGCCGTATGTAATGGCAGTCGAAGCAATGGCCGGTATTGAAGTTCCGGACCGGGCCAAAGTCATCCGAATCATGCTGGCTGAATTATTCCGCATCTCTAGCCACCTCGTGTTTTACGGTACCTTTGCACAGGATGTAGGTCAGATGTCTCCCGTATTCTATATGTTTGCCGACCGGGAACGGTTATTCGGCATCATTGAAGCCATCACCGGTGGTCGTATGCATCCCGCCTGGTTCCGCATTGGAGGTGTCGCTGAGGACCTGCCTGAAGGATGGCAGAAACTGGTGGGCGACTTTGTGGAAGCCATGCCCAAACGTCTGGATCACTACCATAAAATGGCGATGCAGAACAGTATCCTGAAACAGCGAACCGTCGATATCGGTGTCTATACCCGGCAGGAAGCATTGGACTGGGGGATTACCGGTCCCGGACTGCGTGCAACCGGCATGGACTTTGATCTGCGTCGTGACCGGCCCTATGGTGGTTATGACCAGTTTGACTTTGAAGTACCTGTCTTTCAAAACGGTGACTGTTATGACCGCGCCATGGTTCGAATCGAGGAAATTCGTCAGAGTCTTTCCATCATCAGACAATGTCTTGACAACATGCCGGAAGGCCCCTGTAAATCATCGCATCGATTGACTACGCCACCGCCAAAAGAAAAGACAATGCATGACATTGAAACGCTGATTCATCATTTTCTGAATGTAAGCTGGGGGCCTGTGATTCCACCGGGTGAATGTTGCGTCCCCATTGAAGCGACCAAGGGTATCAACAGTTACTATCTGACCAGCGATGGTGGAACCCAATCCTACAGAACCAGGATCAGAACACCCTCTTTTCCACACTTGCAACAGATTCCGTTGATAAGCCGCGGCCTTTTGATCGCCGACCTGATCGCCATCCTCGCAAGCATCGACTTTGTTATGGCCGATGTAGACAGATGAGAACTGATATGAGCCGGAAAGATCCTTTAATCCTCCAACCGCTCTCAAGCGAGGAAATCACAGCCATTGGGAACGAGGTGAGTCATCTCCCGTTTCGTGATGCCGCCGCCGTTGATGCCCTGAAAATCGTGCAGGCACATCGCGGATGGGTATCTGATGAAAGTCTGGCTGCCATTGCCAGACTATTGGACATGAGCATCGAGGAGCTTGATGCCATTGCCACTTTCTACAACCTGATTTTCAGACACCCTGTAGGTGAGAAAGTCATCCTGTTCTGTGACAGTGTTTCATGCTGGCTGATGGGTGGAGATAATATTTGCGATCATATCCGGCAGAAGCTGGCTATCGATTACGGTGGCACAACGGCAGATGGCAGATATACCCTGCTGCCTGTAACCTGCCTGGGGGATTGCGACCATGCACCGGCGATGATGGTGGGTGATGAACTGCATCACGATCTGACGCCGGCCGCCATTGATCAAATTCTGGTGCAAGGGAATAAAAATGAGTGACAGACCCCTGACCAGAAACATTGATCCGGCGGCAGGACCCACCTGGATCAAAACCTACGAAGCAAACGATGGCTATCAGGCAGTCCGTGACACCATTGGCCAACGTTCACCGGCTGATGTACTGGATATGGTCAAGGAATCCAACCTCCGTGGAAGGGGAGGGGCCGGTTTCCCTACGGGCATGAAGTGGAGTTTTGTGCCCATGGGTAAGACAGACGGCCACAAGTATCTGGTATGCAATGCCGATGAGATGGAACCGGGGACATTCAAGGACCGTATCATTCTGGAATACGACCCGCATCAACTGATCGAAGGCATGATATTGTCAGCGTATACCATTGCCGCAGACGTTGGCTACATCTTCATCCGGGACGAATATCATGTTGCTACCAGCAGACTGCGACAGGCTATTGCCGAGGCGGAACAGAAGGGCTATCTGGGTAATGATATTCTGGGGACGGGATATGACTTTCACCTCTATGTTCACGTCAGTGCGGGGCGATACATCTGTGGAGAGGAAACCGCCCTGTTGAATTCACTCGAAGGCAAGCGGGCCATACCGCGTGCAAAACCACCTTTCCCGCAGGTCAGCGGTCTCTTTGGCCGACCTACCATCGTCAACAATGTGGAGACGCTGTGCAACATCACTCACATTGTTGGCAAGGGACCCGATTGGTTCAAATCCCTGGGACTTGGCGACGATTCGGGAACCAAGTTATTCGGCGCCAGCGGTAAAGTGAAACGTCCCGGCTGCTGGGAACTTCCGATGGGCACGACTATTGGAGAGATCCTTGAAGATCATGCGGGTGGTATGAGGGAAGGTTTGGTGCTGAAAGGTTTTCTCCCGGGAGGCGCCTCAACGGATTTCCTGCTGCCGGAACATCTGGACCTTCGCATGGACTATGACACCATCATGCAGGCCGGATCCAGAATGGGTACCGGCACTATGATTATCATGGACGACAAAACGTGCCCAGTGGCAATGGTCAGAAACCTGGAGATGTTCTTTGCCAGGGAATCATGTGGTTTTTGTACTCCCTGCAGAGAAGGGCTGCCATGGATATTCAGGATTCTGGATGATATTGAAGAGGGAAGGGGTATGCCGGAAGACATGGAAGTACTGGATCGTCAGGGTAGATTTATCGGGGCGATCGGTAATACTCACTGTGCCCATGCACCCGGTGCAATCGAACCTTTGTCCAGTGCCATCAGGTATTTCCGGGAAGATTTTGAACAACACATACACGAGAAGCGGTGTCCCTATGCAGGCGGATAACAGATGGCAACAATAATCGTCGACGGCACAGAGATTGAAGCTGATGAATCCCGTAATCTCCTTGAGGTGTTGCTGGCATGCGGAGAGGACCTGCCTTACTTCTGCTGGCACCCGAAGATGGGATCAGTGGGTGCCTGTCGACAGTGTGCAGTAGTACAGCATCGGAATCAGGAAGATGAACGAGGCCGAATTGTCATGTCCTGTATGACACCCATCACGGAAGGCGCCATTTTTTCAGTGCAGAATAAAACCGCCTCTGAATTTCGTGCTTCAGTGGTTGAGAATCTTATGGTCAACCATCCGCATGACTGTCCTGTGTGCGAGGAAGGTGGCGAGTGCCATCTTCAGGATATGACAGTGATGACAGGTCATCGCGACCGGAGTTACCGGCACCTCAAGATGACTTTCGAAAATCAGTACCTTGGCCCATTCATCGGTCACGAAATGAACCGGTGCATTACCTGTTACCGCTGCGTTCGCTACTATCAGGACTACGCGGGCGGGAATGATCTCGCTGCCTTTGCCTCCCGGGACAGAGTGTATTTTGGACGAGCTGAAGATGGTGTGCTGGAAAATGAATTTGCCGGCAATCTGGTTGAAGTCTGCCCGACCGGCGTCTTTACAGACAAGACTCTGAGCGAGCACTACACACGGAAGTGGGACCTTGCCTCGGCTCCCGCCATCTGTACCGGTTGTTCTCTCGGATGCAACATCTCAGTTTCCGAACGCTATGGTGAACTACGCCGTATCCACAACCGCTATCACGGTGAAATCAACGGGTACTTCCTCTGTGACCGGGGCCGGTTTGGCGGCCAGTTTGTCAACAGTGAGGATCGAATACCCCGCTGCGGTCAGCGCAACAGCGACCAGAAATTTGAACCCCGGTCCATTGATGATGCCGTCAACGACATCTCAACCCTCATCAAGGATGCCGGACGCATCATTGGTATCGGTTCCGCCAGAGCATCCCTGGAGTCCAACTACGCGCTCAGGCAACTCGTCGGCGAACAGAATTATTTTTCCGGTCTCGATGACATTGAGGCAGAAACAGCCAACCTGCATCTGCGTGCCCTCCATAGCAATCTGGGCATAGCGTCCATGACGGAAGTGGAAGACTGTGATGCAATCATCATATTGGGAGAGGATGTCACCAATCATGCCCCGAGACTGGCCCTGTCACTCAGACAGTCAAGTCACAATGCGGCCAGGTCGCTGGCTCACGATGCAGGTATCCCGCTGTGGCATGACGCTGCTGTTCGTGGACTGGCGCAGGATAAGAAATCGCCGGTATTCATCATGACACCTTATGCTGACCGCCTGGACGATGTCAGTACAGCGGCAATTCGGCTTTCTCCCCGGGAGATTGCAGACACGGGTTTTGCATTGGCCAATGCCATTGCGGCGCCGGGTGATGCAGACCCTGAAAAGCTTCTTATTGACCAGATGAAGACCGCACTGATGTCAGCCAGAAAACCGTTGATCGTATCCGGCAGTTCTCTCAAGAATGTCGAGATCGTCAAAGCGTCACTCAACATTGCGGCCGCACTGAAGAAGATCAATTCCGAGACCCGACTGGTGCTGGCTGGCGATGAATGCAATACACTGGCGGTTGCAACACTGGCGACTCAACACATGCCGTCACCTGGTGAATCCGCTGATCTGATGATTGTTGTCGAGAACGACCTGCAACGACACTGCAGCCCCAAGGCGTTTTCTGACCTGCTCGCCAATGTATCTCACCTGGTAACGATAGATCACTCGGACTCACAGACCGTGTCCGCGTCACATTACTTATTGCCGGCAGCAACATTCGCAGAGAGTGAAGGAACCTATATCAACAACGAGGGACGCGCCCAGCGTTCCTACGGTGCTTTCAAACCAAAGGGTGACATTGCGCCATCCTGGTTGTGGCTCATGCGGCTTGCCGCCGCCTGCGACAAGCCGTCCTGCGACGCTATCGACGACTTGCTTCACGAATGCGCCTCCGCGATACCGGGTCTTGCCGGTATTGTTGATGCTGCACCGGATGCAACCTTTAGAGGACACGGCCTGAAAGTGAACCGGATGACCCATCAGTACAGTGGTCGAACGGCAATGCGAGCGGATATCAATGTGCATGAACCACAACAACCGGGTGATGAACAATCCGCACTCACCTACAGTATGGAGGGGATCAATCAGTCTGCACCCCCATCTGTGAAGGCTTACACCTGGGCGCCCGGCTGGAATTCCAATCAGTCCATCAACAAGTTCCAGGATGAAATCGGCGGTCACTTGAGTAGTGGTGACCCCGGGAAGCTGCTGTTTTCAGTGGATACTCCCCTGAAACCCTTTTTACCGGCGAGTACATCGGGTAAGGCAATGGATCTTGTTCCTGGGCATCACATTTTTACCAGCGATGAAATGAGCAGCCGGAGTTCCGCAATACGTGATGCGGCACCTGCTCCCTATGCAATGCTCAACGCTAAAACCGCCTCAAATCTTGATGTCGCTCAGGGCGATGGTCTGAAATGCCAATCCGGGAATCACCACATCACCTTTCAGGTCGCCATCGACCACAACGTGGCCGATGATTGTGCCGTGTGTCTGCTCAATGGGGACACGGCGCCTCTGTTCCTCACAACTGCGGTTCTGACGCGTGACCAGGACTGGACTGCACCCGACACGGCCAATCTTATCGGCAGCGACAGGATGTCTCGATGAGCCAATCAATCTGGTTCACAGGCATTGTGATATTCGGTACGCTGTTCGGCGTCATTGGCGGAGCCGCGATTCTGGTCTGGTTTGAGCGCCGACTGCTTGGATTATGGCAGGACCGGCCAGGTCCCAATCGGGTAGGTCCCCTCGGAGCTGGTCTGGCCATAGCGGATGTCATAAAACTCTTTGCCAAGGAAGACTGGGTTCCGCCTTTCTCGGATCGCATCGTATTCATCTTTGCGCCGACTGCCGTCATGATTGCGATGCTTCTGGGTTTTACGGTGGTACCCTATGCACCGGGAATCCACATAGCCGACCTTAACATCGCCCTGCTGTTCTTTCTGGGCATGACATCACTGGCAGTCTACAGCGTACTGCTGGGCGGACTTGCCTCAAACAACAAATATGCGTTACTCGGTGGTCTCAGGTCTGCAGCCCAGATGGTCAGTTACGAGGTTTTCATGGGGCTCTCGTTAATGGGGGTCGTCATGATGTCAGGCTCCTTCAGCCTTGTGGACATTGTCAATGCTCAGGAAAATGGCTGGTTCATTATCAGCCAGTTCCTGGGATTTTTCGTATTTGTCGTGGCTGGTATCGCAGAGAGTCATCGTCTGCCCTTTGATCTGCCGGAAGCGGAACACGAACTGGTTGCCGGGTTTCACACCGAATATTCCGGTATGAAATTCGGCATGTTCATGCTGGGGGAATACCTAGGTGTTATCCTCATCTCAGCCATGATTACCACCATCTTCCTGGGTGGCTGGCTTGGACCGGACTTTCTTCCTCCCATCATCTGGTTCGGTTTGAAAAGTTTTACCCTGGTGTGTTTCTTCATTCTGTTACGCGCCGCCATTCCAAGGCCCAGGTATGATCAACTGATGGCTCTGGGCTGGAAAGTCATGCTGCCCCTGACGCTGGTCAATCTTATGGTGACCGGCGCCGTTATTCTCATGATGGAGGCTTGAAATCAATGTTCAGTGCGATCATCAGTCAATTGAGGACCTTGTGGCAAATCCTGCTGCATACCTTCAGCGGTTACGAAACCGTACAGTACCCGGAAGAAAAACCGTATCTGGCGCCCAGATATCGCGGGCGAATCGTTTTGACCCGGGACCCGGACGGGGAGGAACGATGCGTTGCATGTAATCTCTGTGCGGTAGCGTGCCCTGTCGATTGTATTGCCCTGCAAAAAACCGAGGACGAAGACGGTCGCTGGTATCCGGAGTTTTTCCGGATCAACTTCTCCAGATGCATCATGTGCGGATTCTGTGAGGAAGCCTGTCCGACCTATGCCATCCAGTTAACACCGGATTTTGAAATGTGCGAATACGATCGCCAGAATATGGTGTACGAAAAAGAACATCTGCTCATTGATGGCCCCGGAAAATACCCCGGTTACAACTTTTATCGTGTCGCCGGAAAAGCCATTGGCGGCAAGGCGAAAGGAGAAGCCGAGAACGAGTCTCCGCCGGTGGATATACGGAGTCTACTACCATGACACTCGAGCAATTCCTTTTCTATCTTGCGGCGACGATATCAGTGGTCTCAACTATCCTGGCGCTCACCCGATATAATGCAACCCATGCCTTGATCTACCTGATTATTTCGCTGTTGTCGTCAGCGATTATTTTCTACCTGCTTGGAGCGCCATTCGCCGCTGTGCTGGAAGTCGTCATTTACGCCGGAGCCATCATGGTTCTGTTTGTATTTGTGGTGATGATGCTGAATCTGGGCGCCCCGGGCATCGAGCAGGAAATGGTATGGCAAAAGCCCCGGATGTGGGCTCTACCTTCATTGCTCACGCTCATACTGTTTTTTGAAATCATATATGTGCTCTCTACGGACACCGCAACCCATTCCGGGAATGTCATCAATCCAGGGCAGGTTGGCGAAAAGCTGTTCGGACCTTATGTGCTCGCGGTCGAAATTGCCTCCATGCTGTTGCTGGCAGGACTGGTGGGAGCATATCACCTGGGCCGCCGGTACCTTGCAGAAAGCAGGGGAACTGAGTAGTGGAAGCAATCAGCATCCCCCTGGAACAAAGTCTGGCACTGGCGGCAGTGCTGTTCTGTATTGGTCTGACCGGCGTTATCGTCAGGCGCAATATCATCTTTATCCTGATGTCCATAGAAGTCATGCTGAACGCATGCGGTCTGGCATTTATTGCTGTAGGAGCCCGCTGGAATGAGGCGGACGGGCAGATTATGTTCATGCTGATTCTGACCATCGCCGCAGCCGAGGTGGCCGTTGGACTTGGACTGTTGCTGCAGGTCCACAGACGATTCCGGTCTATTGATATCGACCAGGCAAACAGTTTAAAAGGCTAGGTGATGACGGATCTTCTCTGGTTAATTCCCCTCTTTCCTCTGGTCAGTTTTGTCATTCTGTTCGTCACTGGTGGCCATCTGAAAAAAATCCATGTTGCAATATCCGGTGTCGGTTCCGTGGGTCTCTCGGCCCTGTTGGTCGGTGTCTTACTGTTCACCTGGAACGGTACTTCCTTTACCCGGTCGATCTTTTCGTGGATCAATGTGGGTGGTTTCAATCCGCAGGTCAGTTTTTACCTGGATGGTCTGTCACTCACCATGCTGTGTGTGATTACTGGAGTTGGTTTCCTGATCCATGTTTATTCTTCCCTGTTCATGGAAGACGATGTCGATTACAGCCGGTTTTTTGCCTATATGAATCTATTTGTGGGCGCCATGCTGATACTGGTGCTGGCTGACAATCTGCTACTGCTCTATCTTGGATGGGAAGGCGTTGGACTGTGCAGCTACCTGCTGGTTGGCTTCTGGTATAGAGACCCGGCGAACGGTGCGGCGGCGAGAAAGGCTTTTATTGTCACCCGGATTGGTGATACCGCCATGGCCCTGGGACTTTTTCTGTTATTCATGCATCTGGGCACTCTGGATATTCAGCCAATGCTTACTGGTGCGCAGGCGCTATGGCCAAACGGTGATACTGTCGTCACCGTAGCAGCTTTGTTGCTGTTGGGCGGCGCCGTCGGAAAATCAGCGCAACTGCCGTTGCAGACCTGGCTCCCTGACGCCATGGCCGGCCCAACGCCCGTGAGCGCCCTGATTCATGCGGCGACAATGGTTACCGCCGGTGTCTACCTGGTTGCCAGACTTCATGATCTCTATCTGTTGTCGGATTTTGCTATGACCACGGTCGCCATCGTTGGACTTGCTACATCGCTGGTAGCCGCATTCACCGCGTTGACCCAGACCGATATCAAACGGATTCTGGCGTATTCCACCATCAGTCAAATCGGCTATATGTTCCTGGCTCTGGGCGTTGGCGCATTTTCCTTTGCCATCTTCCACCTGATGACCCATGCCTTCTTCAAAGCATTACTGTTCCTGGCCGCGGGGGCAGTGATTTACAGCCTGCACCATGAGCATAATATCTTCAAGATGGGTGGATTAAGACAAAAACTGCCAGTTGCCTTCTGGAGTTTTATCATCGGCAGTGCCGCACTGGCCGCATTACCCCCAACTTCCGGCTTTTTCAGCAAGGACGCCATTCTGTTATCTGCCTGGGACGTCAATCCCTGGTTCTGGGCTGGTGGATTACTGGGCGCACTGTTGACGGCGATTTACAGTTTCCGTCTGGTCTTTGTGGTGTTCTTTGGCAACATCAACACGGCGCCCTCGGAACCGGCCGGGTCCAGAATGTCCGTGCCGCTGATTATCCTTTGTGTATTCTCCATTATCGGAGGAGTGTTCCAAATCCCCGTGGATCAGGTCTTCCCGGAGAGTTCAGCCGAATCACATAACCTGGTCATTGCCATCGTAACGCCGTCGATACCCGTCATTGGCGTCATCCTGGCCTACTTTCTGTTCCTGCGCCGCAGTATTGACCTGTCTGCTCTGCTTGATTCAAAACCCGGCTGGTCGATTCGTGCTTTTCTATTCAGCCATTGGGCAATGGACTGGCTGTATCACCGCCTTTTCGTTGTTCCCTATAAGACTATCGCCCGCCTGAATCAATCCGATGCTGTCGACATGATTTATGAAGGTGCTTCAGACCTCACCAATATTGCACATTACTGTGTCGCCCTTACCCAGACCGGCCGACTGCGCTGGTATGCCGCAGTCATGGGTATCGGTTTAGTACTGCTGGTTGCCATCATTTTGAGGGTTCAGTAATGCTGATTATTGCCATTTTACTGATTCTGTTTCTGGGTGGACTCATTGCCTGGCGGAGCGAAGCCTGGAATCCGAACTGGCCGGCATGGGTATCCCTGTTCACCATTCTGCTGTGCGGGATACTCACAGCCTTTCTATTCCAGTTGCCTGCTGAACAAATGTTGCTGGCGGGCAGCAGTACCGACTGGCTGCTGGTGATCAACCAACCGTGGATTCCCCGGTTCGGTATCAGTTTTCTGTTTGCTCTGGATGGCCTGTCATTGATCATGGTGGCGCTGACCATTTTCCTGGGGCTTGTTGCACTGGTCTCTTCCTGGGATGAGATTGACTATCGCCCGGGTTTCTTCCAATTCAATCTTCTGTGGACACTGGCCGGGGTTGTCGGCGTTTTTGTTGCTCTGGACCTGTTTCTGTTTTTCTTCTTCTGGGAAGTCATGCTGATTCCCATGTACTTTCTAATCGCTATCTGGGGCTACGAGAGGAAAGCCTACGCCGCAATGAAGTTCTTCCTGTTCACACAAATCAGCGGTCTGCTGATGCTGGTCTCTATTCTGGGATTGGTTTTCTCGGCAGCAGGTCCACTGGGAGCCTTCAGTTTCAGCTACTTCGATCTTGTTGGAATACCGATTGACTCCACGGTGGCCTGGTATTTGATGCTGGGCTTCTTCATTGCCTTTGTCGTCAAACTCCCGGGATTCCCCTTCCATACGTGGCTTCCGGATGCCCACACCCAGGCGCCTACGGCGGCAAGTGTTCTGCTTGCAGGAATTCTGCTCAAGACAGGCGCTTACGGACTGATCCGTTTCACAGTACCACTGTTCCCGGAAGCCTCTCTGGAAATTTCACAACTGGCAATGCTGCTGGGAGCCGTCGGCGTCGTTTACGGCGCCGTACTGGCCTTTGCACAGGATGATTTCAAACGCCTTGTCGCATACTCCAGTGTCAGTCATATGGGATTTGTATTGATCGGCGTTTATGCCTGGCGTGAATTGACCCTGCAGGGCGCTGTCATGCAGATGGTGGCTCATGGATTGTCAACGGCCGCATTGTTCATGATTGCCGGAGCCTTGCAGCATCGACTGCATACACGCGCCATGTCCGAGATGGGCGGTTTGTGGGTTCAAATGCCGCGCATGGGCGCCATTGCCATGTTCTTTATCGTGGCATCTCTGGGGATGCCCGGTCTGGGTAATTTCGTGGGTGAATTCCTGGTGCTGCTGGGGACATTCGAGGTCAATATGCCGATCACCATACTGGCGGCGGTGGGACTCATAACCGCGGTAATATATTCTCTGGAGGCGATGCAGAAGGCCTTTCAGGGTGAACCGGCGCCATCTCTGGATGTTCAGGATTTTGGCGCCCGTGATGTCTCCGTGCTGGGACTGGTGATGGCGGGTCTGTTGATACTCGGAATCTATCCACAACCGGTCTTCGACATGGTAGAGCCTGCGCTGTCGAGCCTCTATTCCCTGACAGGTACCGGTCAGCCATGGGTGGGGGCACTACAATGAGCCTTCATGAATTAAGCGCACTCGGACCCCTTCTGACCCTGACCAGTGTCATTCTGATTCAGATGATGGTGATAGCTTTCGCCAGAAATCTCAAAGTGACTGTCATCATCTCATGTGTCGGACTTCTGTTGACCCTGCTGGCGTTCAATCCTGTATTGCCGATGATGCCTGTTGCCGTAACACCATTGCTCAGTATTGATGGCTATTCGGTATTCTTTTCTGGATTGATCATCGTCGCAGCACTTGCGGTCACGATGATGGGATATGACTATTTCAAAGACCGGGGAGTAAACCAGGACGAGTTTTTTCTGTTGCTTCTGTTGGCAACCCTGGGCGCCCTTGTTCTGGTCAGCAGCACTCACTTTGCTTCCTTCATACTGGGGCTGGAATTACTGGGCGTCTCACTGTACACGATGATGAGTTATCCCATAAAAGGTGTACTGACTCTGGAAGCTGCCCTCAAGTATCTGATCCTTTCCGGTGTTTCATCCGCGTTTATCCTGTTTGGCGCAGCTTTACTCTATGCGGCAAACGGCACACTGAACTTTGAAGCCGATATTGATTCCCCAGGACTGTATCTGGCTGGCGGCACGGCACTGGTTTTGGCGGGTATCCTGTTCAAGTTGTCCGTAGTGCCTTTTCACATGTGGACACCAGATGTTTATGAAGGGGCGCCGGCGCCGGCTACTGCTTTTATTGCCACGGTATCCAAAGGCGCCATTTTTGCTGTATTGCTACGATTTTTTGCCGACAGCGGCCTGTATTTACTGGAAACCGTCATGTCAGGGCTGGCCCTGGTCGCCATTGCCTCCATACTCGTCGGTAACCTGCTGGCGTTGAGACAGGACAGCGTCAAACGAATTCTGGCTTACTCTTCGATTGCTCACCTTGGATATCTTATGGTGGCATTTATCGCAGCCGGTTTGAGTGGAGGCAGAGACCTTGCCACTGAAGCTGCCGGTTACTTCCTGTTTGCCTACTTCGTCACGACTACAGGCGCATTTGGTATCGTGACTATCCTCTCCATCTCTTCTCCTGACAGGGACATCAGTAATCTATCTGATTACCAGGGACTATTCTGGCGGCGACCAGTTCTGGCGCTGGCATTCACACTGATGCTGCTGTCACTTGCCGGCATACCACTGACCATCGGTTTTATCGGTAAATTCTATATTTTCGCCAGTGGCGTATCGATGACTCTGTGGCTATTACTTGCCGTTGTTATTCTGGGAAGCGGCATCGGACTTTTCTATTATCTACGGATTATTTTCACCATGACCCAACGAATCGAAACGTCTGGAGAAATTCATATTCCAGTCACTGCAGGATGGGTTATGCTAACGCTTTCAGGGACACTGTTACTGTTCGGTGTCTATCCGGCTCCTTTGATCAGTTTAATCAGGAATCTGGTTTTGTGACCCTGGTCTGGAACAAAGTGGTTCAAGACTGTTTACAGGTTCAAGACTGTTTACAGGTTCATGACTGCCAGAAGGAGCATCGTTTTTTTTTAAGGATTTTCAGTCTCCACGGTCTGATGGGAACTGCTTCAGTAATATCGTGTTGAGACGGCGTATTTAACGAGGATTCATACTTGAAGAGCAATCGACTCGGGATCGTGACCGCGATAGTAGTTCTTGCCCTCCTGTGGATCGCTCTATCGGGGTATTTCACCGTATTGCAACTATCGCTGGGCGCTATCTCCTGCATATTTGTAATCTGGTTGTCGATACGACTTGATCTGCTGCCGGAGGAATCACGTCGGATATCGCTGTTTCGCCTGGCTGCCTATCTCATCTGGTTAGTGCAGGAAATCATCTTTTCAAACTTCAGGATTGCCCGTATTGTTCTATCCCGCAGACCAAAATTACATCGCCGTGTTGTCCATTCGAAAGTCAAACAACATACCACACTGGGTGTTGCGATTTATGCAAACTCCATCACGCTGACCCCGGGTACCGTCACCCTGGATGCTGAAGCTGATGATCTCTCCGTCCATGTACTGACCAGGAGATGTGCAGATGATTTACTGGGTGATGAAATGAACCAGCGGGTGGCCGGAATCGAGGGCAGGCCATGATGTTCGGTGCAGCTACAATCGCCGTTCTGGTGGTCATGGCGCTCCTGCTGTCCCGGGCATTTCTTGGACCTACGCTGTATGACCGGATTCTTGCGATCAACGGTTTTGGGACGGCGACGGTGCTGCTTATCGCGTTGCTGGGATTTTTGACGGATAGACCGGAATTTATGGACATCGCCCTGCTGTATGCCCTGATCAATTTCGTGGGCACTCTGGCCGTGCTCGCGTTCTTTCGTTATGGCGGCCTTGGTCATCCCGGTGAAACCCGTGATAATCGCTGATCTGTTGAGCTGGGCGTTGCTGTTGACCGGCAGCATTTTCTGCTTGATCGGCGCTCTTGGTGTGCTGCGATTGCCGGACTACTTCAGCCGCATTCACGCCGTTGGTATACTGGATACAATGGGCGTGGGCGCCATGTTGACAGGCTTGATGCTGCAGGGCGGATTTACCCTGGTGACTGTGAAACTGGGTCTTATCCTGGTCTTCATCATGATTACCGGCCCTACCGCCACTCATGCCCTTGCGCGAGCGGCGCTCCATGATGGTTACACGCCACCACTTGACGAGGATAGTTCCCCATCGAACATCTGATTGACATCATCCTGCTGACCATGCTGGCGGTAACAGCAATTGCACTGGTACGTCTGCACAGCCTGTTTGCGGCAGCCATGCTGACGGGTATCTACAGTCTTCTGTGTGCATCACTGTTCGTGCTTATGGACGCCGTGGATGTTGCTTTTACGGAAGCTGCAGTGGGTGCTGGAATCATCACGGTCATGTTGCTGGGGACGCTGGCGCTGATCAGGGAATCCCCGGAGAGTAAGGAACCTCACCGGTTACGTATACTGCCTCTGGCTGTCGTTGTGATAACAGGTGCTGCATTGATTTATGCGACCCGTGACATGCCGGCTTTTGGTGACCCGAATGCACCTGTTCACCAGCATGTGGCTCCCCGCTACATCGAGAAATCCGGCGCCGAAGTGGGTCCACCCAATATCGTCACTTCCGTGCTGGCAAGTTATCGCGGTTACGACACGCTGGGTGAAGTGACGGTAATCTTTACAGCGGGTGTGGGCGTCATAATGCTACTCGGCCACCGCCGAAAAAATCGGAGGTGACATGCGACGTAATCCAGTCGTCAGTGAAGTTTCCGACCTGCTGGTACCGGCCATACTGCTGTTTGGGTTGTATGTCCAGTTCCATGGAGATTTCGGACCTGGCGGGGGGTTCCAGGCCGGGGTCATATTTGCCGTGGCCATCATCCTTTATGCATTGATTCATGGCCTGGAGAAAACCCGGAAATCCATTCCAGACAATATCCTGTACGTATGCATGGCCCTCGGATTGTTACTCTTTGCAGGTACAGGATTAGTCTCGTTGTTCCTGGACGGGGAATTTCTTAACTACAGCGTGCTGGCCAAAACCCCGTTAGACGGTCAACACCTGGGCATTTTGCTGATTGAACTGGGCGTTGGCATTACCGTCGCCTCGGTGTTGATAACGCTGTTTTATGCATTTGCCGGACGGCGGAACAAATGAACTGGATATTGCACTACAACTACTGGATCGTCATTTTTCTGATGATGACGGGTCTTTACCTGGTATTTGCCCGTGCAAATCTCATTCGGAAGGTGATCGGCCTCAACATATTCCAGACTTCGGTCTTCATACTCTTCATATCGGCGGGAGCGGTCCGGCAGGCGAGTGCACCGATACTCTCCGAATCAATTACAATTTACGCGAACCCACTGCCGCACGCACTGATCCTTACCGCCATCGTCGTCGGCGTAGCAACAACGGCACTGGCACTGGCTTTGATAGTTCGCATTCACGAAGCTTATGGCACCATTGATGACGATTTGATTCATCGCCAGAACGGAGAAAGTTGATTCTGGAACATCTGCCCATCCTGCAGGTAGCCATACCATTAGTACTGGCGCCTCTATGTCTCTTGTTGCGCAATTCCCGTCTGGCATGGGTCTTTGCACTTGTCGGCAGCCTGTGGGCATTTGCCTGCGCAGTGTTGCTGTTGACCCATGTACTCAATAACGGTCCTCTTGAATACGCTCTTGGCGGATGGGAAGCTCCCTGGGGTATCGCCCTGCGAATTGATCTGACCGGTTGTTTTATTCTGCTGCTGACAGGCCTGATCGCCAGTCTGGTTATCTTCTGGGCAAAGCAGAGTGTCGAGAATGAAATCCGGCGGGATCAAATCAACCTTTTCTACTGCATGTACCTGCTGTGCCTGACTGGTATCCTGGGTATCATCGCCACTGGCGATGCTTTCAATGTTTTCGTTTTCCTCGAAATCTCCTCACTGTCTTCCTATACGATGATTGCAATGGGCCGGGATCGCCGTGCCCTGACTTCAGGTTTCCACTATCTGGTGATGGGAACCATTGGCGCCACTTTCATTCTGATCGCTATCGGCATGCTCTACATGATGACCGGCACCCTCAACATGGCTGATCTGGCTGAACGGCTTCCTCCATTGAGGGATACGAGTACAGTGCGCACCGCATTTGCATTCCTCACCGTGGGTCTGAGTCTCAAGATTGCTCTTTTGCCCCTGCATCAGTGGTTACCTGACGCCTATACTTTCGCCCCTTCAGCTGTATCAGCATTTCTTGCGGGAACATCAACCAAGGTTGCACTATATGTTCTGCTGCGCTTTTTCTTTACCGTATTTGGTGTTGATTTTGTATTCACAGACCTGCGTCTGGATGTCATCCTGTTACCTTTATCCATCCTCGCGATCTTTGCTGCATCGATCATCGCCGTATTTCAGGAAGACGTAAAAAGGATGCTGGCTTATTCCAGCCTTGCACAGATCGGCTACATGACCCTTGGCATTGCACTGGTGAACAATTCCGGTCTGACCGCCACCCTGGTGCACATGTTCAATCATGCGCTCATTAAAGGCGGACTGTTCATGGCCATCGGCGGGTTGTTTCTGCGCATTGGGAGCACACGGTTCGCAGACCTCAAAGGCGCCGGGAGGGCAATGCCCTGGACCATGGGCGCCATTATCGTCGGCGGTTGTGGATTGATCGGTGTACCACTGACCGCCGGCTTTGTCAGCAAGTGGTATCTGGTCATCGCTGCTCTCCAGAATGGCGCCTGGTTTGTTGTGGTAGCGATAGTACTCGCATCATTGATTGCTGTTGTGTATGTGTGGCGAACTGTTGAAACGCTGTATTTCAACGATGCTGAGCAGGACACTTCACTGACAGAAGCACCGCTTGCAATGCTCATCCCGACCTGGCTGATGGTCATCCTGGTTGTCTGGGCGGGTATTGATACCGGGATGACAGTGGGAATTGCTGAGCGTGCCGCCCTGGCCCTGATCGGTAATTCACCATGAGTACAGCGACGACGCTCATGCTGATTTCTTTGCTGTTACCAGTTGCAGGCGCTGCTCTGGTGGTGATCACCGGACGCTGGCAGAACCTGCGCGAAACAATGACACTGCTGACCGCAGGCAGTCTGTTTCTGCTGGTCATCCAACTTCCCGGCAACGTGGAAACAACGGTGCTGGCTGAACTGGCGCCCGCTTTTACGCTGGCCTTCCATGTGGAACCCCTGGGATATGTCTTTGCCGTCCTGGCGAGTTTTCTGTGGATCATTACATCCATCTATTCCATCGGTTACATGCGCGCCCATCATGAACAGAACCAGACCCGATTTTACGCCTGGTTTGCCATTTCGATTGCCGCGGTCATGGGCGTTGCATTCTCAGCCAACCTGCTGACCCTGTTTGTTTTTTACGAAATCCTGACGTTGTCTACCTGGCCTTTGGTCACCCACAGTCAGACCAAAGAAGCACGCCGCAGCGGGAGGATCTACCTGGGTATACTGGTTGGGACTTCCATGGTGTTCCTGCTGCTGGCAACAGGTTCCATCTGGCAATTGACAGGTACACTCGATTTTCAACCCGGTGGCGTCTTCAACAAAAATATCCCGGCGGTCACTCTGGCAATTGTCTACACTCTGTTCATATTTGGAGTTGGCAAGGCCGCATTAATGCCATTCCACCGGTGGTTACCCGCAGCCATGGTAGCACCGACCCCGGTCAGTGCCTTGCTGCATGCCGTGGCTGTTGTCAAGGCAGGCGTCTTCACGATCCTCAAGGGTACTGTCTACCTGTTTGGTCTCGATACTCTGAGCGAAACCGGCGCCAGCGTTTATCTCCTGCCAGTGGCGGCTATTACCATCGTGCTGGCGTCACTCATTGCCTTACGCAAAGATAATCTCAAGGCAAGACTGGCATACTCAACCATCAGTCAGCTTTCCTATATTGTACTGGGGGCATTGCTGGCCAATATCCATGGCATCATAGCGGGAACAATGCACATGGTGATGCACGGGTTTGCCAAGATCACTCTGTTTTTCTGCGCAGGGGCCATCCTGGTAGCCTCACACCAGACCGAGATCTCCCACATGCGGGGGCTGGGTAAAAAAATGCCCATTACGATGGGCGCTTTTCTGATAGGCGCCCTTGCCATTATTGGACTGCCCCCACTCGGCGCCATGTGGAGCAAGTGGTATCTGATACTCGGCACTCTGGACAGAGGTTACTGGAGCATTATCGCCGTACTGGTTCTCAGCACCCTGTTGAATATCGCGTACTTGTTGCCCATTCCAATACGCGGCTTCATGAGCGGACCGGAGAGAGGCAATGACACCCTGGAGGAAGCCCCCTTTGCCTGTCTGCTGGCTATCTGTATCACCGTAATTGGTTGTGTTGTGCTGTTCTTCCAGGCTCCGGCACTGGTGGCATTTCTGAATGAGGGATTAAATCTGTGAACAAGCACCGGCCACAGCCCGGACCAAAAGTCCGTCGAGGCCTCGTTATTTTTTACATCATCTGCGCTCTGCTGGTGTTACTGGACCTAACTGGATTGCGCCATGGAGAAAGCGATTTCGACGGCTGGTGGGGCTTCTATGCCGTTTATGGATTCATTGCCTGTGTCATTCTGGTCATCACGGCAACCTGGCTGCGCAAGTTGATCATGCGCGGAGAAGAATATTATCGGCGGCATGAAGATGATTGAAGCACTTTCTTCTCCGCTGCCGCCGTTCCTGATTTTCTTTGCCGCTGCCGTTCTGGCGGCGGTCAGCCCTGCCATTGTCCGCACAACGCTCACGGTGCTTGTGCCAGTCATTGGTGGTCTGCTGTTGTTCAATACGGATCTGGGTGACTACTATGCTTACCAGATGTTCTCCTATCAGGGAGAATTGTATCGTCTCGATGAATTGAGCCGGTTGTTCGGTTATCTGTTTCATATCGCCGCGTTTATCGGCGGTGTCTATGCTTTGCATATCCGGGACCGTACGCAGCAGATTGCCGTCTTCATCTATGCCGGCAGTGCTCTCGGTGCAGTGATGTCCGGTGATCTGATCAGCTTGTTCATCTTCTGGGAACTGGCAGCTATCAGTTCAGTAATTCTGATCTGGGCGCGCGGTACCAGTCGTGCCTACCATGCGGGGATGCGCTATCTCATCGTCCAGGTCACCTCAGGCATGTTACTGCTGGTGGGCTGTGTACTGTTGATCAGCGACCAGGGCGGTGATTCTGCATTCGGCTACATAGGCGCCAATTCAACTGCCGGATTACTCATATTGCTGGCATTGGGTGTTAAGTCCGCCTTCCCCCTGATGCACAACTGGTTGACCGATGCATACCCGGAGGCAACACCGACGGGTACGGTCTTCCTCAGTGCCTTTACCACAAAAGTCGCCATCTACGCACTGGCCAGAGGATTTCCAGGCACCGAAGAACTGGTCTACATTGGCATGTTGATGACCGCATTTCCGATTTTCTATGCGGTGATCGAAAACGACCTGCGGCGTGTACTCGGTTACAGCATGATCAATCAGTTGGGCTTCATGGTATGTGGTATCGGTATCGGTACGGAACTTGCGGTCAATGGCGCTGTGGCGCACGCCTTCAATGATGTCATCTTCAAGGGTCTGCTGTTCATGTCCATGGGGGCCGTATTGCACATGACCGGCCGCATGAATGGTTCCGACCTTGGGGGGTTGTACAAGTCCATGCCGATAACCACAACGTTATGCATCATCGGAGCTGCGTCAATATCCGCTTTTCCATTGTTCTCCGGATTCGTCAGCAAATCAATGGTGATGAGTGCAGCTTTGATGGAAGGTTATTCCGGCGTCTGGCTGGTTCTGCTGTTTGCCTCTGCCGGTGTCTTTCACCACGCCGGCATAAAAATTCCCTACTTTGCGTTTTTTGCACATGACTCCGGTATCAGAACATCCGAACCTCCACGCAATATGCTGATTGCCATGGGTATAGCCGCCGCTTTGTGTATCGGCATCGGTTGCTTCCCCGGGTATCTATATCAGTTGCTGCCACATGACACTGGTTACTGGCCATTTGATGCAACACATGTGATTGCCCAGACGCAGATTCTGTTTTTCTCTGCCCTGGCATTTATCTGGCTCCAACTCAGTGGTATTTATCCCCCGGAACTTCGATCCGTTAATCTGGACGCTGAATGGTTTTACCGACGAGCCGGACCGGTAATATGGAACAGGACAAGAGATTTCATACAGCATCGAACCTCTGAAGCACTGCAGCTTATCGTCAGGATTCTGCATTGGATGACTGCAGTTGCAACCGTCTATTACAAGCCTCCGCAGACTTCACAGACCAGCCGTATGGCACTGTGGGTGGTGTTACTGCTGGGTTGCTATCTGCTGTTTTATTTCATCTGATACTGCTGCGGCCAGTGAGAATAACGGGTTAATTAGTTCCTGACCTGAAAGTAGAATTCCAAGAGTTTTAGTTGCGACATGCGCATATTGTTGGTTTAAAAATGAAAAGCTTGACAGGAAGTAATCACCGCGGTGTTGAATTCTCGGACAGGAACCAGCTAACCACCCTGGATTCTCGGCAGGAGAAAGACCTCGGCATCCGCCGGGATTTCCATACCCCAGTTATCCCGATAAATCTCGCCGTCAATGGAAACGGCAATACCCGCATCCAGACTTTGGTTCATATCTGGATATCGCTCGACAATTCTGGTCAACAGATCACGTATGGTTACTGCTTCTATCTCAACCATGTCAGCTCCATCGGCTGCAGACCTGAGCACTCCCGTAAGGCTGACCTTCATGGCAGCGAAGCCCGGCGCACTAGGCGCCGTTCACTTCCTCAAGAGCTTTAAGGATTCTCGGTGGAGACATCGGTACGTGATTCATCCGTACACCCGCTGCGTTCGAGACAGCATTACCAATTGCCGCCAAAGGTGGCACAATCGATGTCTCACCAACCCCTCTAACCCCGTATGGATGATTCGGATTCGGGATCTCAAGAATCTGGGTGTCGATAAACGGCAGGTCCGAGCACACGGGAATACGGTAGTCGAGAAAACCTGCATTCTGCAGGCAACCGTCTTCTCCATAAATGTATTCTTCGTTAAGCGCCCAGCCTATACCCTGGGCTGCACCACCCTGGAATTGACCCTCAACATAGTCCGGATGAATTGCCTTACCGGCATCCTGAATGACCGTATAGCGGATCACCCTGGTTGAACCGGTCTCCGGGTCTACCTCGACGTCACAGAGATGACTGGCAAACGATACACCGGCACCGTCAGCAACCACTTCGTTGTGTCCGGCGATAGGACCTCCGGTATTAGGTGAACGGGCGGCAATTTCCTTCAGTGAGAGAGGGGGCAGATTGCTGTGTTCTGTACCGATTGCCACGGCCTGGCCTTCCTTCCACTCAACATCTTCTACCGGAATATCCCACATACTGGCAGCCCGCTCGCAAAGCACTTCAATGGCGTTACGCGCCGCGAAAATAGTCGCCATGCCGGAGGAGAATGTACCACGGCTGCCTTCAGTCGTGTCGTTATGCCCCAGTGATGCAGTGTCAGCTACACTGGCCTTTATCTGATCATAAGGAATGCCGAGTTCCTCTGCCGCGATCAATGACAATGAGGCGCGGGAACCACCGACATCCACTGTCCCCAGCGTCAATGTCACTGTACCGTCAATACCGATATTGATGTCAGTACAGGTCTGGCCGCCAAAGTTGAACCAGAAACCACAGGCCATCCCCCGGCCCTGGTTTTTACCCAGTTCAGCTTGCATGTGGGGATGTTTCCTGGCGGCTTCCAGGGTCGGTCCGATACCGATGGGACCATAGGTTGGTCCGTAGGAGGCACGTGTACCCTGTTTTGCAGCGTTGATAATTCGGAATTCTATGGGATCCATACCGAGTTCTTTAGCCATCAGGTCCATGGTGCTCTCTACACCAAAGGCAGCCATCGGTGCTGAAGGAGCGCGATAGGCTGCAACCTTGGGTCGATTACAGAGCACATCGTATCCCACAGACTTTACGTTCTCCAGGTCGTAACAGGCAAAGGATGTCATGGCGCCAAGCATGCCCCAGGTAGCGGGGAAAGCGCCGTTCTGGTAGCGCAGTACCGCAGAGGCAGCGGTAATCCTGCCATCATTCCTGGCTCCGATTTTGACGTCAACGGAAGTGGAGGAGGTAGGTCCGGTTGCGCGAAATACCTCTTCTCGAGTCATCACCACTTTGACAGGGCGGTTGGCCTTTCGGGACAGAACCAGTGCAACAGGTTCCATCCAGACATGGGTCTTACCACCAAACCCCCCGCCTATTTCGGATGATGTTACCTTGAGCTTCGCAACATCCATTCCAAGCAACGCCGCACAGGTATTGCGATAGAAGAAATGGCCCTGAGTGGTAACCCACAATTCGCCAGTGCCATCGGGTGAAACGCTGGCAAGGCATGCATGTGGTTCAATATAACCCTGGTGAGTCTGTTCGGTTTTGTAGCTTTTCTCAATAATGACATCTGCTTCGGCGAAGCCGGCGTCGACATCACCGTGACCGAATTCGGATACCTTGGAAATATTGGAAGGAGTGGTAGGTTTTGGCCGTATCCCACTGGTAATGACATAGTCCTGGACAACAGGGGCATCGGGTTTCATTGCTTCGTCGACATCGGTTACATGGGGTAATATCTGATAGTCGACAGCAATGAGTTTCAGTGCCTCTCTGGCGATTTGTGCGTTGATGGCTGCGACTGCCGCTACCGCATGACCATCGTACAGTGCCCGTCCCCGGGCCATGCAGTTTTCAAGAACGTCGAGCGTACCGCGGTCGCCGCCAGTCAGGTCCGGTAAATCTTCACTGGTGACTACCGCCTTGACACCTTCCAGCTTCTCGGCCCTGGATGTATCTATACTGTTAATCCTGGCGTGTGCATGGGGTGAACGCAGAATAAGTCCCACGAGTTGCCCTGGCGCCGAGGCATCAGCCCCGTATCTGGCTCTGCCAGTCACCTTGTCGACACCATCCGGACGTTTCACCCGGGTCCCTACCACATTAAATTTCTGATCTGTATAACTCGTGTCGTGTTCCATGTCAGATTCCTGTTACTAATGTTTAGATCTTGATAAAACTTTATCTGTAAAGTGTCTCTTTGGCATACAGTGCCGGGACATCTTTACGCTTACCTCAATTCTTCAGCGGCAGCCTGAACTGCACGCACAATCTTGTCATAACCGGTGCAACGGCAAAGATTACCAGCCAGCGCATAGCGGATCTCTTCTTCCGAGGGATCAGGGATACGATCCAGCAGCACCTTGGCTGCAACCAGAAAGCCTGGAGTACAGATACCGCACTGCAGGGCAGCATGCTCGATAAATTTCTCTTGCAACGGATGCAGTCTGGCGCCTTCTGCCAGTCCCTCTACAGTACCGATTTCACGTCCGTTGGCTTCTGCACCCAGCACCAGGCATGAGCATACCAGGCGTCCATCCAGCGTAATACTGCAAGCCCCGCAGTCGCCGGTGCCGCATCCTTCCTTGACGCCGGTAAGACCTACCCGATCCCGTAATGAGTCGAGCAAAGTTTCATTCTGAGGACAGACAAACTCCACGGCGTCGCCGTTAACATTTGTAGATACATGTACGCCGGCCATCAGGCACCTCCTGCGCGTTGATAAGCGATTTTCGCGGCACGTCTGCCAAGGACACCCGCAACTTTTGTTCGATATTCTATTGTGCCACGTTTATCGTCAATGGGATTGCATGCAGCGGAGCATGCTGAAGCCAGATTCATCAGGGCGTCATCGTCTAGCCGGGTACCAATAATGGCCGTAGCCGCATCCGGTACCAGTACTACCGTTGGCGCAACAGCACCTAAAGCGACTCTTGCCGTTTTGATTACCCCTTGGTCAAGAGTAAGGCTGACACCTGCGCTGACCACGGCAATGTCCATTTCCGTACGCGGAATGAATCTCAGATAGGCATCTCCGGATTCGGCAGGGCTAGTTGGCAGTAAAATTGCTTCGATTACTTCTCCTTTGGCAAGGGTAGTCTGTCCCGGACCAGTAACGACATCCTCCACCGGAACGATTCGCTGGCCGCTCACTCCAACAACAACTGCCCTGGCATTGGCTGCAATCATGGCCGGTACACTGTCTGCTGCAGGTGATGCATTACACAGATTTCCGACCATGGTGCAACGACCCTGGATCTGGTCCGAGCCAATCAGGTTGGTAGCTTCTACCACACCGGGCCAGGCTTGTATCAGTGCCTCGTTTTCACCCAGTTCAGCACCGGACACACCAGCGCCGATTCTGAATCCATCATCGTTGACCTCGATGGTCTGCATGACCGGGATACGTTTGATATCAACAATCAGATCAGGCTCGATCTGACCGGTCTTCATTCGAACCAGTAGATCGGTGCCGCCAGCAAGGACAAAAGCTTCACCTTTCTCCTCAGCCAGATACGCTACCGCCTCACTGGATGTTGTTGGTGATTCATATCTCATTGTAAGGTTTCTCTCCGTTTTGTTTTACTCATTACATCAGAATCCTGGGGTCGGAGTAAAGTGCCAGAGTAAATTTGGGGTCGGAAACCTGGAGTTGGAGGGAAACGTGGGGTCGGAACGTGGGGTCGGCGGTAAAATGGGGTCGGTGGAAACGTGGGGTCGGAGTCAAGTGCCAGAAACGTGGGGTCGGAGTCAAGTGCCAGAAAATGGGGTCGGAGTGGAGAATCCTGGGGTCGGAGTAAAGTGCCGGAATCCTGGGGTCGGAGTAAAGGATGGGGTCGGTGTAAAATGGGGTCGGTGTAAAATGCATTTTACCGACCCCATTTTACTCCGGCACTTTACTCCGACCCCATTAGTCGCGACCCCATAGTCGCCAAGGACTCCACCAACAAATTTTGCACCTTCGTACGTGGCGTAAATTGTCAGTGCCCGGGACACAAAGTACTGTCCTACGGTTCTTACGGCATGGTGTGTAGCGAAAGAAAGCACTACAACTATGACAGGTAGAACCCCGCCGGAAACCTGGTCTATTTCATTTGCAGTAAGATCTCTTGGTCCAGATATTTGATTCATATTCTATACCTCTTTAAGAAAATCATGTTTGTTAAAGTTCACAATTATTAATGTTGAGCGCCATTCTTAACACACCAACATATTCACACACCAACATATTCACATCACAAGTGTCACAATTATGTTAATGTTGAGCGCCATTCTTAACACACCAACATATTCACATCACAAGTGTTAATGTTGAGCGCCATTCTTAACACACCAACATATTCACATCACAAGTGTTAATGTTGAGCGCCATTCTTAACACACCAACATATTCACATCACAAGTGTTAATGTTGAGCGCCATTCTTAACACACCAACATATTCACATCACAAGTGTTAATGTTGAGCGCCATTCTTAACACACCAACATATTCACATCACAAGTGTTAATGTTGAGCGCCATTCTTAACACACCAACATATTCACATCACAAGTGTTAATGTTGAGCGCCATTCTTAACACACCAACATATTCACATCACAAGTGTTAATGTTGAGCGCCATTCTTAACACACCAACAAATTCATATCACAAGTGTTAATGTTGAGCGCCATTTTTAATGCACTGACATGTTCACATCACACGGGCGAATTGATAACAGCAGATATATTCTTTTGATGTAGGAAAATGCCGTTTCCACTTTACTCCCACCTCATTATCCTTCGCTCCGTAAAACCCCGTCCTTCAGGGCGGGGATATAAGGCGCCCTTGACCGTTCAGGTCAAGGTTGGGTCGTTTGTATCATGTATGGCTATACAGTACAATAGAGACATGTTGATACGCAAGGCATACCGCTTCAAGCTCAGGGTGAACAGCCCTGACACCGCCGCCAAACTACACCAGTTCTCTGGTTGTACCCGCTTTGTGTGGAACAAGATGCTGGCCATGAATCTGTACCGCCTGGAACACAAACAGGCGTTGCTGTGGTACCCGGAAATGGCGTTCTGGTTAACCCTGTGGAAATCGAGTGACGAGTACGGTTTTTTGCGTGCTTGCCATTCTCAAGTGCTGCAGCAAAGCATGATGCAACTGGATAAAGCCTTTAAGGACGGCTTCGACAAGGAACAACCGAATAAACTGTTGCCACGATTTAAAAGGCGAGGCGGTAAAGACAGTTTCCGTTATCCGCAAGGCTTCAAGGTTGCCGGTGAGCGTGTGTATTTACCCAAGATCGGGACTTTGCGCTTCCGCAAGAGCCGGGAAATAGAGGGCAAGGTCAAAAACATTACGGTCTCCAGGCAGGTGGATGGCTGGTACGTGTCCATGCAAACGGAGCAGGAGGTACCAACCCCGGTTCACCCATGGTCTGGTATGGTGGGTATTGATCTTGGAGTTGCCATATTTGCCCAACTGTCTGATGGTACCTCATACAAACCCCTGCACAGCTTCCGGCGGATTGAGCAGAAGCTGGCCAGAGCGCAACGCAAATTGTCGCGTAAGGTTAAATTCTCCAGCAACTGGCGAAAACAGCAAGAGCGGATAGCACGCATCCATCAGAAAATCACCCGGTGTCGACACGACTACCTGCACAAGATCAGCCACGAGATTAGCGAAAACCAAGCTGTGATCGTGGTGGAAGACTTGAAGGTATCGAACATGAGTCGGTCGGCACGGGGTGATGCTGATCATCCGGGGTCCCACGTCAAGGCCAAGTCTGGCTTGAACAAGGCCGTCCTGGATCAGGGCTGGTCTGAGTTCCGGCGACAACTGGAATACAAGCAGGCATGGCGGGGTGGGCTGGTCATTGCGGTACCACCGCACTACACCAGTCAGCAATGTCCACAATGCGATTGTATTAGCCGTGACAACAGACGCAGTCAGGCTGTATTCAAATGTGTGGCTTGTGGCTACGCCAAGAATGCCGATATGGTGGCAGCGTCAAACATATTAGCGGTGGGGCACGCCGTGTTAGCCTGTGGAGAGGTCGGGTTGCCGAACTCTGTGAAGCAGGAACCCCTGGCAGCAGTTGCGTAATGCAGGCTGGCACCAGGAATCCCCCTCCTTCAGGTGGGGGAGGATGTCAATGTGTTCCCTTACACTATTCCCAACAAAGGAGACTGAATTGAAAATTGAGTTATTGGACCATGTCGTCTGGAAACTGGAACCGCAACGGGTTGCCCAAAGGGTAACGCTGGAGATCCAGTCGGTGTGAATGAATTTCAACTACCCACCTTAAGGGCGAGAGCGGGTGCGGTTTCTGATATTGCCCGGGAATACGCTGTTGAAACGGAAAAACTGGGACATCTGCACCCCGAAGTGCTGCAGTTGATTCAGGAAGCTGGTCTGCCACAACTACTCAAACCGAATTCTGCCTACACCATCAGGGAATTTATCGATATCTGTGGCATCGTCGCCGAAGGTTGCATGTCTGCCGGGTGGTGCAACTTTGTGTGGGGAGTGCATAACTACCTAATCGGACTCTTCCCGGCCGAGGTACAGGAGGAAGTCTGGACCAATCCCAAGACTCTGGTTTCCGCCTCACTTGGTCCGGTTGGACACACTGACAATATCGGCGAGGACGGAGCAGTTGTCTCCGGACGCTGGCGGTTCGCTTCAGGATGTGATTATGCAGACTGGCTGCTGCTTGGCATAAAGCAGGATGAAGGAGAACCCCATCTGGGTCTTTTTCACAAATCGGAATATCAACTTGATGATACCTGGCAGGTCATGGGCCTCAGAGGCACTGGTTCCAAGGATGCCGTCTGTGAAAATGTACATCTGCCGCCACAACGGCTGATACCTTTTTCAGCCTCTATGGCGCCCTACGGGGCATTGCTGATCCTGGTCATTGCAGGTCCTGTTATCGGTGGCGCCCAGGCAGCAGTCAATGAATACCGGAAACAAATAGAAATCTCCCAGGGACAAGGTGTCCTGTTACGCCTGGCAGAGGCCAGTGTAGAAGTCGATACCGCACGCACCATTGCACTCACAGCGGCGGATATTCTGGATCTGAATCCATCGCCCAATGACTTTATGACGGCGCGAATCCTGCGCGACACCGCATTTGCCGCACGTCTGAGCAATCAGGCAACCCGGAGAGTATTTGAAGCTGCCGGTGGCAGTGCGCTGCATGAAAGCCAACCAATTCAGCGGATATTTCGTGATGTAACTGCAGGTTGTGCTCATGCCCGTTTACAGTGGGACCTGAATGTCCTGCCCTATGCTAAAATGATTGTCGGAGATTGACCCCAACCCTAACTATTCAGAGCGTCACCTTCTCTCCAGGGAGATAATTGTCCTGCATATACCGCAGGACCGTTACGGAAGTGTGCAGCCTCGTCCAGCGTTTCTACAAATGGCATATCACGCGGATACAACTGCTTATCTCTGGGTCGAGCTCCGGCTTTTGAAATGTGCCCCCACAACGGATGCCCAACTACCTCTTCCGCAATTGCCGCGGCTTCAATCAGTTTGTCCAGGTTGTAACCTGTTTCAATTCCCAGTTCATGACACAGATCAACAAAGTCTTCCGTGGGTACATGGCCGGCTGCACGGCCATTACCGCAGTAGGGACAACCACCCATACCGCCAATAGAAGTATCAAAACTGTCCACGCCGAATTTCAACGCCTCGTAAAAACTCGCGATCGTCGTACCCCTGGTGTTGTGAAGATGCATGTGGAAGCTGGTAATTTCCGGATAACGTTCCTGTATGGCTTCCAGAGTCTCGGCTACCGTGTGCGGCATATTCCAACCCATTGCTTCCACAAAAGAACATTTTGTTACCGGAATGCCAGCTTCATGCCAATAGCCGACAATCAGGTCAAGCATTTCCAGGCGTTGTTGCAGTGAAAACGGACCTTCGTAGTTGGAACCAAAAAGGTTGCCCAGACCAACGGATGCACTTTCCGCACCTGCTTTCTTTGCCGCTGCAACAGTACCGGGAATCGCCGCGATCTGCTGCGCCTGGCTCCTGTTGTAGTTCCGCCGCGCGAAAGTATCGCAGAGTTCGACGTGAGACGAGAATCCACCTCGCCCACGAACATTGATTTTTGGATACCACTTGTCAGCCCGTTCAAATCCTTTCTGATTGAATACTGCCGCGGTATACCTGATGCCTGGTTTGGGTACGAATTTCTCTGCGATTTCATCAATGCAGGCCATTTGCGGAGTCCACTTGGGATGAGCAAAGGAACCAATGGAGATCACCTTCGCGCCAGTATCTCCCAAAGCGTCCAGCAGACGAAGTTTTTCAGAAACCGGTATGTCTGCGCGCTCGATCTGTAATCCTTCGCGCATGGTGTCATCGGTGATGGTGACAGATTTGGGGAAAGCCATGGAGTAGCCTCTATTATTGAATATCTGAAAGATAGAGTAATTCAGGATGTCTTCATTGGCAAGTTTATGGGCTCTCACGATGGAGAAGAGAAGATGAACAACACTTTAAAATTCACAATCAGGCAAGGAACAATGGTACAAATTTTCCATGTCAGTCAGGCAGATAATCACTTGAAATTCGGGTCCCGTACGAATGGTCAGCCTGCCCGGTCAGGAATTATTTACAACTACTTTAGACGCAATAGTTGCACAGCCTACGTCCAGGCTAAAATATGCTCAGGTTTAAGTTATATAAATCAGTTGGTTAGGTCGCTCTCTTTGGGGAATTTAACAATTGCATCAACTTCGCATGTACAGTAATCTAGCCACCGTGAATCCTGTTGCCAGCGTGATGGGTCCTATCGGTAAAGTGTAAATCAGGCACCACGGTGCTGCGACATCCCGGTAGCGTTTGATTCCAGGGATCCAATCTGCACAGAAGGTAACAGGCACTACAGGTAGTTCCCTGACAGGAAACCGTCAGGTCAGATTGTCAAAGAATCAGGTACCTGCAGACTAAAGTCAGGCAGTACCAAATGCAGTCTCGGAATATAGATACTTATGGACCAGGAAACAGCCGTAGATCAGTTGTACTTGAATGCAGAAAGACTGGCGCAGGATTTTTCCCTGTTCCCCAGTATTGAACCTGCAGCGGTCATTCGGGGTGTACTCACCGAGCAACAGATTGAGCGGCAGGCTGACCTTCTCCAACATATGGACGTGGATGCCTACATTGCGGCGACAGTTGCACCCTGTGAAGAAGCATCACGGCCAGGTGCGCGGGATATCATACGGGCGCTGGATGTACCGCTTTATAATGAAATCTCCAACGGTCCCTATTACTCGGTGGAATGTGAATTCGACTTTTTCGGAGACCCACGGAGAATCGGCTTTATTGCCCAGGACAGGAACCATTCATCAGGAGTCTGGGGGCCGGAACATCATGAGGCCGCAGCCCGGACAGCCAGTAATTTTGCCATCCGCTCAATTCCGATCATCACCATGGTTGATACACCCGGGGCCGATGCAAATGAACTGGCGAACGCCAATAACCAGGCTCATTCCATATCCAGGCTGATCGCCGAATTGTGTAATGTGGATGTGCCTACACTGGGAATCATCATTGGTCAGGGATATTCCGGCGGCGCCATACCGCTTGCAGCAGGTAATCTCTTGTTGTCGTTACGTACCGGGGTGTTCAATACGATCCACCCCAAGGGCTTGTCGAATCTGGTCACCCGATACAATCTGTCCTGGCAGGAATGTGCGCAATTTGTAGGTGTATCTCCCTACGAACTTTACAAGCAGGGCAATATTGACGGTATAGTCGATTACGACCCCGGTGAAGATGACAAAATTGATAATCTGCGCAATGCCATTGTTTCAGGAATCATCTCGATAGAGGAAAGGGTAAAGTCATTTGTTGCAGAGCATCCTGAAATTCTCCAACAATATGGCCAGAATATTAATCGCTACCTGAAGCCTTCAAAATCGATAGCAGCGGTACACGCGAGTTCCACTTTGAAGTTACGTACATCTCCCACCGAGTTTCCCAACGTGTTCGGGGTAGCCTTTCGACACCTGCGTTATCTTGGATTACGCAATAGAATCAAGAGTACTACCTCTACACAGTATGGTCGTTTAACGGATTTCGAGATTCCGGAAGGCGAACTGGCGCAAAGGAATCATCGTGAACGGCGTGCGGCTTTCCTGAGCTGGTTTCAGGACCCGGACAAGATCCTCTACGAAGATATACTGAATAAGGCATGGAAGAATTTCCAGGAGAAAAAATCTGCCTTGGGTGAGGAGCGGGGACGTATTGCCAAGTTGATCTTCGGCGAGCCCTCAAGAAACTTTGAAGCCGCCAGACAGGACTTGTGCCTGGTCAGTGGTCTGCATATCTATAATCGCTGGAAAGCCAGTGCAAGAAACAATCTGACCGCGTTAATTGCACACCTGAAAGACCCGGAAACCAATTCATTCCTGTTGGGTACAGACGATATCAAAGATGTGAAGCAGCTACTCAGAAAAATGTCCACATCATCCAACGTCTTCATCACCCACATCAAATCGCTGTTCAGTTTCGATGGTAAAAAGCTGGTTGACCTTGATTATATAGAGGCCAGGAACGAGGAACAGTTATGCGCCCAACTGGTTTCCGAACTTAATCTTATCATCGAAGGTGAATCGCTTTACGATGAGGAACTTCTGGGCAATAAGAAGTCTTCGCAATATGCCAAAGAACTGTTGGCCAGTGGAGAAACGGATTATCTGATGGTGAACAGGCGATTGCTGGAAAACAATCTCTGGACATTTATCAAACGGAAACGGGATACAGCGCTCTCGGACGATAATAAGGATTTAACAATCCTCAATGTCATTCTGCATGAGGACATTCGGGAAGACTTTATCCGGGAATGTCGTTGTCTGACAGTCTTCTCGATCGTCTACGATAATCTGATCAGTGACATGGTTTCCATGGCCCGACAGGCCTACGAATCCAGAATCCTGCAGGATTCATTTATAGAGCAGTTACTGGAACGCTCCATTGCTGAAGCTACAACCCATGAGGTGGTTAACGGTCAGGACCCCGTGGAATTAGGCGATGATTTTGCGAACTGGATGAAATACCTCGCCCAACATTCACGCAGTACCGGATTTTTCAAGTCCGTGGAAGAGTGGAGCAGGACTGTCCACAAGGATAAATCCGATACCCTGTTTGTTATCGTCAGTTTCTTTTTTGAGAAATTGTTACCGGAATATTATGACTCAAGACAGTCTGGTAAGCGTTATGTTGGCAAGATTGAACCGGTACGTATTGGCCGTCGTAAGGACTTCTGGAATCGGTTGACAATCGCTTATCGGGATCTGCTTTTCCAGGATGTGATCAACAGGCAAATCAGGTCCGGCAGCACCAGTAAGGACAGTCTGTTGGAGAAGTACATCGAGAACTTCAGTGAATTGAATGGTACGCTGATGTCAACCAATCCAGTTAATTTCCCAACGTTCAGACCCACGATTGAGACTGCCCTGAACAAGAATATCCAACCCTGTGGACTGATTACGGGCATCGGGGATTTCAAAACAGGACAAGGGCTTTACAGAGCAGGGATCGTAGTCTCCAACATTGACTTTCAGGTAGGTTGCATTGATAACTCGGACTGTACCCGGTTCTGTAAACTTCTTGTGGAATGTGCTGTGCAGCGTTTACCTGTTATCTGTTTTATCTCATCCGGTGGTATGCAAACCAAAGAAGGAGCAGCGGCACTGTTTACCATGGCGGTAGTCAATGATCGCATTACCCGATTCGTAAGAGACCATGACCTGCCCATAATCATGTTCGGATTCGGCAATTGTACCGGTGGTGCTCAAGCGAGTTTTGTGACTCATCCGTTGGTCCAGACTTATTACTTTACAGCGACACGAATGCCGTTTGCCGGACAGGCGGTTGTTGAGTCGAATCTTCCCTATACCTGTCTACTGAGTAATTATCTTTCTTTGACAGATGGCGCCATGAAAGGGCTGGTAAAACACCCGTTCGAGGCCAATCTTGACGAAGAACTTCGCAACGTGGACCCAGCGCTGCCATTACCTACAGAAACTGTTGAACAGGTTATTGACCGGATCATGAGTGGTGTGTTGACGGCGGCCAGGCCTGTGGTGGTCAATCAGGTTTCGCCGGAAGAGGATCTCATCCGACCGAACAACAAGGTCCTGATCCATGCACGGGGATGCACCGCGGTGAAGCTGGTTGGTAAAGCAAAGGAAATGGATATCGATATCGTTCTGGTACAGTCCGACCCCGATATGGATTCCGTGGCGGCAGATATGATCCGGGATGAAGAGAGGCACAGCCTGATCTGCATCGGAGGCAATACATCTGATGAAAGTTACCTCAATGCGCTCAGCGTTTTGCGTATCGGTGAAGCAGAGGGCATAGATTGCCTGCATCCCGGTATCGGTTTTTTATCGGAAGACCCCAATTTCGCCAAACTCGTCAGGCAACGCAACGTTAATTTCATTGGACCCAAAGTGGTCAGTATGGAGACCATGGGTAATAAATCCAATGCCATCAATACAACAATGAGTCTGGGTATTCCGGTGGTACCGGGCAGTCATGGTATCGTCGAAACAACCGAGCTGGCAGCCGAGATTGCAGAAAACATCGGATTCCCCGTTCTGTTGAAAGCTGTACATGGCGGAGGAGGGAAGGGTATTCAGATAGTGGACCGGCCGGAACAGTTACACGGCCTGTTCCATCAAGTGACTACCGAGGCCAGGAATGCCTTCGGCAATGGTGATATCTACATAGAAAAATTCGTGACTTCCCTGCGCCATATTGAGGTACAGATTCTACGGGACACTCACGGTAATACGAAAGTGCCGGGTATCCGGGACTGTAGTGTGCAGCGGAACAATCAAAAACTGATGGAGGAATCCGGGTCCACGATCCTGTCGGACAAACTGAAGAAGTCCGTTTTTGAATACGCCAGAAAAATTGCTGATGCTGTCGACTACACCGGTGCCGGCACGGTGGAATTCATTTACGATATCCCGTCAGACGCAGTTTATTTCATGGAGATGAACACTCGTCTACAGGTAGAACATCCGGTTACCGAAGCTGTCACTGGTATCGATATCGTCAGAAAGCAGTTTGACATTGCTGCCGGTGAATCTATTGCTGATCTGGCAATCAAGGAACATGGATATGGGCTGGAAGTTCGTATCAACGCCGAGAAGGCGGTGTTGGATAATGATGGCAACATATCCTTCGCGCCAACACCGGGAGAAATCACACGCTGTGATTTACCGGAAGTGGATGGCATTGAACTGATTTCCATGGCGTCACCGGAGAAAGTGATATCACCTTTCTATGACAGTCTGATCATACAGGTGATCTGTCATGGCAGTAGCCGTACCGATGCCATCAGCAAGATGCTTGACTACCTCAATCAGGTCACCATTCACGGGATTTGTACCAATATCAGCTTGATTAAAAGAATTCTGCAGGACGAGACCTTTATCAATGGCAATTACGATACCGGTTATCTACCGGATTTTCTGAATAAACTGGATGCGAATGAACTGGTCAGGGAATTTGAGGAGGCCAGCGGTCACACCGGGGTTACCCTGGTTCTTGAGATGCTGCAGATCGAAGGCAGCGATGAACTCAGAGTGCTTTCACCCTCCACCGGAGTATTTTATCGAACACCCTCACCATCGGAGCCGGAGTTTGTCAATCTGGGTGATGTTATTTCAACGCAGGATGTACTGTGTCAGTTGGAAGCGATGAAGATGTTCACGCCGCTCACCCTCAACAGCTTTGCAGGCGCCACTGGTCCGGTCTACCCCTCCGGGCAGAATTACAAGATCACCCGTATTAATCAGACATCAGGTCAACAGGTCAATGAAGGTGACCTCTTGTTCGTTATAAAGCCTGTAGTGGATGATTGAAAACATGGAAACCCTGCTGGTGCTCTCACGCACCGGTACGATGCTGGAAGCCAGCACCGAATTGCGTATATCCCAGTCTGCTGTCAGCAAGCGAATTGCCGCACTGGAGAAATACTATGACCGGCCACTGATTCAGAAGAAAGGCAGGCGGGTGGAATTGACCCAACATGGTCGACGCCTGGTGGATAAACTGGCTCCGGTCCTGTCCGAACTCAGGGATTTGTTCCTTGATGATTCCAGTACCGGGAAAGGAGAACTGATCATTGGTGTGTCAGATGCCATTTTGTCCTCCTGGGGGCCGGCAATCTTTTACCGGATAAAACAGGAAATGCCGGAGATATCATTTGTGTTCCACACGCATCGAACACCAGTGGTGCTGGATCGCATCAGATCAGGAGAATTCATGGCCGGTGTCTGTACCGGGTCCGATGATCTGGATACCGATTTGCAATCGGAGGTATTGACTCAGGAACCCATGGTGATAATCCCCTCGGCTTGTAACCCGATCAAATTCCCCTGGCAAGGTGAGTTATCCGTAATTACCATCGAAGACTACTCCGGCGCCTGGCGATCATTCCGTGACGAAGTGGGTAAATTGCATATTCGCCGGGTGGTATCACTGGAGTCATTTTTCAGTGTTGCGCAAATGGCAATAGCTGGTTTTGGTCATGGCATGGTTCCCATCGGGGTGGCTGAAACACTGAAGGTACCGCAAGAATGTCTTATCAACCTGGGCCCAAAAGGTTTGAACAGACCTGTTCGGTTTGTGGCTCGAAAATCGACTTATGCATTACCTGTTTTATCGATCCCTTGTGGCTAAATTTTATCGATCCCTTGTTTTCTTCCGGCGTAAATTAAAGTCCAGAAATTAAAGAAAGTCCAGAAATTAAAAGTTCAGAAATTAAAGGTTCAGAAATCAAAGGTTCAGAAATCAAAACTCCAGAAATTAAAGGTTCAGAAATCAAAGGTTCAGAAATTATAGGTTCAGAAACTCAAGGTTCAGAAATTATAGGTTCAGAAACTCAAGGTTCAGAAACAGACTGTGCAGAAACTGCAGTAAAGCGATGCATATTGCCGTGGCAGTCAGTCAGTGTAAGCTGATTGTCATTGGCGCTCTCTGTAAAGCCGATCTGTCTCGCAGGGATGTTGAAAGACTGTGCTATATCAATGACCTCATTTGTTTTTGATGGCGGGACATAGATTTCCATGCGATGCCCCATATTGAACACCTTGTACATTTCTTTCCAGTCGGTTCCGGATGCGGATTGAATGGCGTTGAATACGACCGGTGGCGGGAATAGATCATCCTTGACGAAATGAACACCCGATCCGAACTTCAGACATTTCGTCTGAGCACCGCCAGAGCAGTGGATTATTCCGTTTACTGCATCTGCCATTTCTGCAAGCAGCACCTGAACGACAGGTGCATAACTGCGGGTTGGACTCAGCAGCGCCGCACCAATTGACAGCGATGAATCCGGTAATCGATCATCCAGGCGCCATGGCCCGCAGTAAACAAGATCCTTCGGCATATTAGAGTCGTAACTCTCCGGATACCGCCGTGCATAGTCATCATGCAACATGTCATGGCGTGCGCTGGTTAATCCGTTGCTTCCAATTCCGCTGTTTTCTGTATCCTCGTAGGTACTTTGCCCTGCGGAAGCAAGTCCAATGATCGCAAGACCGGGTCTGATATCGTTGGTGATCACCCGGTCCTTACGCATAATGGCTACGGCACAGGAATCGACAACCACAGTACCCGTGAGGTCGCCAACATCGGCGGTTTCACCTCCTCCGGAAAAGAGGTCAACACCGTGATCCCGCATATTTGCCATAAATGCTTCAGCACCCTGTATCAGGGCGTTGACCACTTCACCCGGACAATTCAGTGCGTTTCGATTGATCGTGCTGGAAAAGAGAATCCGGTCATTGACTCCGACGCATAACAGATCATCCAGATTCATGACGATACTGTCCTGAGCGATGCCATGGAATACTGAAGGGTCACCGGTTTCCTTGTAGTGCAGATATGCGATGATTGATTTTGAACCACTGCCGTCTGCATGAATGACATTGCATTTGTAGGGATCCCCGGAGAGATAATCCTCGGTTATCTTGCAGAATGCACCGGGAACAACGCCGCCATCGAGTTTGTCCACTGCGTCATGTACTTCAGTTTTGTCAGCGCTGACCCCGCGTGCCTGATAACGACTTGTATCGGCATTCCTGTTTCCAGAAACCCGATAAACAGAACGGTCTCTGGCTTCAACAATGCCACGAAATTCCAGTTGACGATACGCCTTCGCTACCGTATTGGTAGCGATACTGTTGGCATGGGCAAGAGACCTGATACTCGGTAGTTTTGAATCAGGGGTAAGATCACCAGAATTGATCGCGAAATGTATCTGATCAACGATTTGCCTGAAAACCGGTGTGGAAGCATTTTTGTCTACTCTGATCTTCATATTGTCTCTCAAATCTGTATTACGAATAGGATACAGATAGTTTCAATAAATTGCAAAATGCGCGCGCAACCGCCATGCCTATGGCTATAATGCGCGCGCAACCACCGTGCCTATGGCTATAATGCGCACTCCCGGACTGGAGATAAGATGTTAGCGATTGTCGACTATGACGCAGGGAACCTGCGCAGTGTTCAGCGAGCCTGCCTCCGGGTAGGACTTGATGCAACCATCTCGGCTGATCCAGAGGTAGTGGTTAAAGCGGAAAAAGTTATTTTCCCTGGTGTGGGTTCCGCTGTCAGTGCAGTAGATACATTGCAGTCCCGTGGTTTGGACCAGGCTCTACTGGAATGCTTTCAATCCGGCAAACCCATTCTGGGAATCTGCCTGGGTCTTCAGATTGCCCTTGAATATACCCAAGAGGGTAACAAACAGTGTCTGGGTATCGTTGCTGGCGCCTGTGAACGGTTTTCTTTCACGGAGAGAACCTTGAAGGTCCCTCATATTGGCTGGAACGAACTGGGAATTGTCCGGGATCACCCCATGCTCAAATCTGTTCAGAGTGGAGACGAATTCTATTTTGTACACAGTTACTTTGCATGCCCGGAATCATCCGATGATATATTCGGACAAACAACATACGGTGATACAACTTTTACCAGTGTACTGGGTCGGGATAATTTTTTTGCCACACAGTTTCACCTGGAGAAAAGTGGTGAGACTGGACTCCGTCTACTGTCCGGATTTGCAGAATGGCAAGGGAATTGACGGCATGTTGAGTAAACGTATGATTTCTTGTCTGGCAGGGGAATTGACGGCATGTTGAGTAAACGTATGATTTCTTGTCTGGCAGGGGAATTGACGGCATGTTGAGTAAACGAATTATTTCCTGTCTGGATGTTCGCGATGGCAGGTTGGCGAAAAGTGTAAAGTTCGTTGATACACGGGACATTGGAGACCCGGTGTTAAAAGCGAAGGAGTATTACGACGATGGATTGGATGAACTGGTACTGTACGATATCACCGCATCCAGTGAGAACCGGAACATCATGCTCGATGTGGTTGAGCAGGTTGCTTCCGAGATTTATATTCCTTTTTCAGTCGGCGGTGGAATCCGAAGTGTCGAAGATGCAAACAGATTGCTCTGGGCAGGCGCAGAGAAAATCAATGTCAATTCCGCTGCAGTTCAACGGCCGGAATTGATTGAGGAATGTGCCCGGGCGATTGGCAATCAGAATACAGTGTTATCCATTGACATACTGAAAGTGAAAACCTGTCGTGAATTCCCAAGTGGCTACGAAGTGCTCATCAACGGAGGTCGGACCCGAATGGGTATTGATGCGTTGAAGTGGGCTTTGCAGGGCGAGGAACTGGGGGCGGGGGAACTGGTGCTCAATTCAATCGATGCGGATGGCACCCGAGATGGCTATGAAATCAATCTCACGCGGATGATTGCAGAGGCTGTATCCATTCCGGTAATTGCCTCAGGTGGCGCTGGTAAGCCTGAACATCTTTACGAAGTACTGACCGAAGGTCGGGCCGATGCAGCACTGGTAGCATCAATGGTTCATTACAATGAATATACGGTGAGTGACCTGAAACGATACCTCAATGAACGTGGTGTCAAGGTAAGGCTTCGGTTTTAGGCAGATCTGTGAGGTGATCGTGGAAGAACCCCCCCTGAACCTGTTACAAAGTCTGGAATCGAGAATTGCATTCCAGGAAGATCTCCTGCAGAAACTGGATGACGCACTGTCCGGTCAACAGCATCAACTGCTGGAAATGCAGCGTCACATTGAGCTATTGACGCAGCAGATTAAAATCCTGATGCAGGAGATTCCTGACACACCTGAATCTCCCCCACCACACTATTAGGAGGGTTCGCCCCGCAAGCGGCACGCTGTCGCGTAGCTAACATGAATGGCCATATTTTCCGTTTATTTTCGTTAAATATGTCCAATATTTGCCTAAAATAAGCAAAAAAATATGACTCAATCAGGCTTGCCCTCGCTACGGTCGCAGTTGTCGGACAGCTTCCTGGTGGTCGATGCCTGCACGTTTTCCGTGACAGGTCATTCAGATTTCAGCAACATCCTCGGCCTGAAAGCCTTTTTCGGTCTCCGAAATCGTAAACTCCACTTGTGCTCCCTGTTTCAGGGTACGGTAACCTTCACCACGAATTGATCGAAAATGAACAAAGACATCTTCTCCCCCCGCTCTTTCAATGAACCCGAATCCCTTGGCATCGTTGAACCACTTGACGGTCCCTGACTGTCTCTCGGACATAGCCAATACCTCTTTGTTAATCGAACTCTCGACAAAAAGCCGAAAACTGCATTAAGACACAATGTATAAACCCTGATCAAGGTTTTTTTACCATCTGTTTTGTCCGCAACAATCGTTTTGACCGCCATTACAGCCTTTCGATCACGTTGCGCTGTTCATGCAGTTTTTCCAGAGCGGCCATGATATCGACCATTTTTTCTTTTTCCTTCTGTACAACATCCTCTGGCGCGTTTGCGAGGAAACCCTGATTTCCGAGTTTGCCCGCAGTGCGTTTATAGTCCTTTTCCCTGCGTTCTATCTCTTTATCCAATCGGGAGATCTCCGCTTCCTTGTCAATTAAACCTTCCAGAGGTACGAGCAATTGCATCTCACCAACCAAATGGGTTGATGCGGGAGGTTTGTCTGCATCCGGGAGCAGCCAATCGATGCCTTTCGGCTTGATGAGAAATTCAAGCAACATACGGTGTTTTTCAAGCAGGGAGTGGTCCAGGTCGCAGCCATTGAATAGCAGGATGGGTATGGGAGTACCAGGTGAAATATTCATTTCACCACGAATGTTGCGTGTCCCTGTGACCACATCCTTGACCCAGCGCATTTCATCGATAGCCGCAGCATCGATCAGATTCCGGTCACATGACGGAAACGACTGCAGCATGATAGTTACACCCTCACCTCGGATCTGTCTGGGAATCTGTTGCCAGATTTCTTCCGTAATGAAGGGCAGGAATGGATGTGCCAGTCGCAAGGTCTCTTCCAGCACCCTGAGCAATGTAAAGCGTTTAGCTGCAATCCGTGCCTGCGAAATGTTGGTGGTGTTCAGAACAGGTTTGGTCAATTCTACATACCAGTCACAGAATTCGTCCCGGATGAATTCATAAACTGCCCTGGATGCCAGGTCAAAACGGTAAGTATCCATTGCAAGGTTCACTGCCCTGATTGTCTTGTGTAACTCGGCAACGATCCAGCAATCAATGACATCCGTTGTCAGTTCATCATCAGGATTATAATCTCCGGTATTCAGAAAAACGTATTTGGCAGCATTCCAGAGTTTGTTGCAGAAGTTTCCGTAACCTTCCACCCTCTTCATGTCGAAACGCATCGATCGGGCGCTTGTGGCAATGGAGTAGAAAGTAAACCTCAGAGCATCCGTGCCGAACGGTTTAATCCCTTCCGGGAATTCTTTCTTCGTATCCCTGGCGATACGTTCCGCCATCCTGGGCTGCATCAGGTTTTCCGTTCGTTTGGTAATCAAATCGTCCAGTGAGATACCATCGATGATGTCCAAAGGATCAAGGCCGTTGCCTTTGGACTTGGATTGTTTACGGCCATCCACATCGGTCACTATACCGGTGACATAGACTTCTCTGAACGGGACTTCGCCGATAAATTTCAACGTCATCATAATCATCTTGGAAACCCAGATGGTGATGATGTCGTGGCCTGTGACCATCACATTTGTTGGGTGAAAGGTCTCCATTTCGGGCGTTTTATCCGGCCAGCTCAGAGTTGAGAAAGTCCACAGGGCAGAAGAGAACCAGGTATCAAGAACATCCTCATCCTGCGACAGCGATATATCTTCAGAAAGTTGATGCCTGGAACGTACTTCCTCCTCGCTGCGCCCAACATAAACCCGGCCGTCCGGGTCATACCAGGCAGGGATTCTATGCCCCCACCATTGCTGACGGCTGATATTCCAGTCCTGAATGTTGCGCATCCATACAAAATAGGTATTCTCGTAATTCTTTGGTATGAATTTGATGTCACCGTCTTCCACCGCCTTGATGGCAGTCTCGGCGAGAGGTTTGATCTTTACAAACCACTGGTCACTGAGCCAGGGTTCCACGACAACACCGGATCTCTCACCCCGTGGTACTGCCATTTTATGAGATTCTGTTTTTGCAAGCAGGTTCTGGTTTTCAAGATCATCAACAATCGCCTTCCTGGCAACATGCCGGTCCATGCCACGGTACTGCACGGGTGCGTTGTCATTGATCGTTGCATCATCATTAAAGATGTTGATCACAGGCAGGTCATGCCGCCTGCCCATGTCATAGTCATTAAAATCATGAGCGGGCGTGATTTTGACACAACCACTGCCGAACGTCTTATCAACATGGCGGTCTGCAATCACGGGAATACTTCGGCCGGTTAGCGGCAGGATGATCTCCTGGCCAATGAGATCTTTGTAACGGCTGTCATCGGGATGTACAGCTACGGCTGTATCACCGAGCATGGTTTCGGGTCGCGTGGTTGCAACTATCACGTGGTTTTCTGGATTACAGGCAATGGGATAGCGCAGATACCACAAATGTCCCTGCTCTTCCCCGGATATGACTTCAAGGTCAGAAATCGAAGTTCTGAGCACTGGATCCCAGTTGACCAGGCGCTTGCCGCGATAGATCAATCCTTCGTCAAACAGACGTACGAATACCTCCAATACAGCCCGGGAAAGACCTTCGTCCAGGGTGAATCGTTCGCTGCCCCAGTGCAGTGAGGCACCCAGGCGACGGAGTTGCTGCGTAATGGAACTGCCGGATTCTTCTTTCCACCCCCAGACTCGCTCAAGAAATGCCTCCCGACCTATGTCAACAGGCTTTATTCCTTCAGCGGCCAACTGTTCGGTAACAATCATCTGCGTAGCGATACCCGCATGGTCCGTACCCATTTGCCACAGGGTATTTTTACCTTTCATTCGCTGGTAACGAATGAGTGCATCCACCAGACTGTGCTGGAAAGCATGGCCCAGATGCAGAGTACCTGTTACGTTGGGTGGTGGAATAGCAATACTGAACGGTGTACCGTGACCGCTGGGTGCAAAGTAGTTACATCGTTCCCACTCCCGATACCAGCGTTGTTCAATGTCATGTGGTAGATATTTGTCCATCACTCCATGCTATTTGAGATGAAGGCGCGATTATACCTGTAATCGGCAACTGCGATTATTGCATCAACTCTTTTATCTTTCAGGTTCATCTGGCGGGAGTCCGGGCTTTTATTTGATGGTAGTCCAGGTTATACCCCCGGTCTTTGTAAAATCGAAAATTCTGCCGTGCCAGGTTACGGCTGTTTTCGTCTGCAGGCACTACCTCAGCTACCCGTTCAAAGCGACTGAAAAAGTCCGGGACAGTATCTGCCAGGTTAATCATGACTTCCTGATGTTCTGTCGGTTCTTCCATCACACCGATCCTGACAGGCACAGAGAACTCGTTACTGCTGTAGAGGGCATGTGGGATGAACCGATCATCAGCAAATGACCAGAGCATCTCGTCCAGTAATCCCGCATTCGCCTTATTCCCCGTGTGAACATGAATCTTGTACCCTCGGTGATACACCAGTTCAATCAAGCGACAAGCGAACTGCAGCGCCGTCTCGCCCTGGCTGATCTGATAGAAAATAATCCGGGTCATTCTGTCTCGGCTGCCCTGTCGTCCAGATACTGGGTCAGTAGAGGTATGGGTCTACCTGTGGAACCTTTGTTACTACCGGATCCCTGAAATCCGGTGCCGGCGATATCGAGATGAGCCCATCGATATTTTTTGGTGAACCTGGCCAGAAAACAGGCCGCGGTAATGCTGCTTGCTTCACGGCCGCCAACATTTGCCATGTCGGCAAAGGCACTGGCGAGTTGCGGCTGATATTCTTCCCAGATGGGTAAACGCCAGACCCGGTCATAGGTGTCCTCTCCGGCTTCGCTCAATTGCCGGGCCAGTTGATCATCGTTGGAAAACAGACCTGTCGCTACTCTGCCGAGTGCAACAACGCAACCTCCAGTCAAGGTTGCTATATCGATGACCGAGACGGGTTCAAATTTTTCTATACAGGTAAGGGCGTCACACAGTACAAGACGTCCTTCCGCATCAGTATTCAGAATCTCCACAGTTTGACCGGACATGGTATTGACGATATCACCAGGCCTGCCAGCCTTGCCGGAAGGCATATTCTCGGCAGCAGCCAGTACTCCAACGACATTGATAGCCAATGCCTGTCGGGCAATAGTCGCTAAAGTACCCAGAACACTGGCAGCACCACACATGTCGTATATCATTTCATGCATTCCAGCACCGGGTTTCAGGCTGATCCCGCCGGTATCAAAGGTAATCCCCTTCCCCACGATGGCGTGTGGCTTAACGGAATCATCGGTTCCTCGGTAGTGCAGGATTACCAGTTTTCCAGGTAGTTCACTTCCCTGGCTGACTGACAGGAAAGCACCCATGCCCATTTCCTCCATGTCCTTTTCTTCCAGAACAGAAGCCTCAATTGACTCGAACCTGCTTGCGAGCTGACCGGCCTGTTCAGCCAGATAAGCAGGTGTACAGATGTTTGCCGGCGTATTGGCTATATCCTTTGCCAACGCAAGCCCTTCCGCCAATGCCGCCCCCCGACTGATGCCATTTTTGATTTCTTCCATGGTGGATCTGTCGGAGGTGAAAAAATCAATCTTGGCAAGTGTGTTGCCTTTATTACCTGCAGTCTCAACATCTGAAGCAGACTTGCCTTTCATATCCAGATATTGATAGAACCCATTCTCAAACTGCTCTACCAGTCTCAGTGTTTTCCAACCGATGGATTTGTCACCGCAGGGTACATCCGTCAGGCAGCAAATCATATTCGTAATAGACAGGGGCTTGATCCGGGTGATGACAGTGCGCACGGCGTTGATGAATCTTGTGGTATCTATTGACTCCCTGTCACCCAGTCCGACAATGAGTACCCGCTGTGCATTGATATTCTGGACGTCGTGAAGCAGCAGGGATTGTCCTGATTTGCCTCTGATATCACCTCGGTTCAGTATTTTCCTGATCTGCCCCTGACTGGCCGCATCCAGTTTCTTTGCCGGTGCCGACATTTCATTGTTATTGAAAACCGGAACTACGATACACTGCGAACGCTGCTTTTCGACACTACCTGAACGGGCACTGTACTCCATGTTGCTATACTCCACTGATTGAACTTTCTTGATTCAATATGCTCGTTTGAACACACTTTTTATAACACTCTCTTTTTTTAGCACTCTCTTTTTTTAGCACTCTCTTTTTTTAGCACTCTCTTTTTTAGCACTCTCTTTTTTAGCACTCTCATTTTTAGCACTCTCATTTTTTTAGCTCTGTCTTTTCAAGCTCTGTCTTTTCAACACTGTCATTTTACAATAAGGATAATACATCATCCCATCAACACCTGTGATTGAACACCAGACGCAATGAAAGGGTAATATAGAGGGTAAATATGCCAGGACCACAAATCAGGTGATCATTTACAGGTATTTTGCCCGCGAAGTGCTGTCTACCATGATTGCAGTCACGGGAATTGTGCTGTTGCTCTCCCTTGGATGGCGGTTTAATGGTTATCTCAATGAAGCTGCCAGTGGTGTGTTGTCCAGCGATATCCTGTTTCTGCTGATAATGTATCGGTTACCCAGCCTGCTGGAGTTGATCGTACCTATCAGTTTCTTCCTGTCACTGATACTGGCCTACGGTCGCCTGTATGTCGACAGTGAAATGACAGTACTGGAATGCTGCGGTATGAGTCCGGCAAAACTCATGAGTATTACATTATTCCAGGCAGGTGTTGTCATGTTGCTGGCGGTAATTATTTCACTTTGGCTGAAGCCCGCTGGCGAACAGGAGGTAGAATCATTGCTGACGGACCAGCAAAGTCTCACTGAATTCGACACTCTGGCGGAGGGAAGATTCCAGACAACCAAGTCTGGTAAAAGAGTGGCCTATACGGAAGAACTGGACAACAATGGAAATCTCAGTAACGTTTTTATGAACGAATCCAATGTTGGCATTGCCGCGGGTCTTCGAAATGTCACTACCATTATGGCTGCATCGGGAGAAACGCAGGTTGATGAACTTGGCAATCGTTTTCTGGTGTTGAAAAACGGTTCGCAATACAGCGGTGAGCCTGGTTCTCTAAATTATCAGGTCATTGAATACGAAGAATATGGGCAGTTGATCGGTAAGGAACTGTCACATTCAAGATTGAAACGCCTGACAGCAATTCCTACTGGGGAACTGCTGTTTGCCAGTGATGCCGGTAGTATTTCGGAATTACACTGGCGTATGTCAGTGGTGCTGATGATCCCTTTGATAGCATTGATGGCCATTCCCCTGAGCCGTGTAAACCCACGCCAGGGTCGGTTTACCAAGTTGATACCGGGTATGTTGTTGTGTTTGTTTTATGTCGCTTCACTTTCAGGTGCAAAAACCGGTATGCAGATGGAAAATCTACCCATCGGTGCTATCTGGTGGGTCCATGGTGTATTCATTCTCATCACGCTCATGCTCTATAAACTCCCTTTGATCAATCGGCTGATTCGCGGAGCATGAACCGTCTGGACCGTTATATCGGACTTACTGTGGCAGCCACAATGACTATGGCTGTCATTGTTCTGCTTGGTGTTCAAATGCTGTTTACTTTCCTGGAACAGACGGAAGATATTCGTAATGACTATACCATTGCTCATGTGGCTCGCTTTGTGTTTTACAGTTTGCCCAGGATTTTCTATGACTCGATTCCTTATGCTGCATTGATAGGCTGTCTTGCCGGCGTTGGCCTGTTGGCTAACAATAATGAGCTGATCGTTATGCGGTCGGTGGGCGTATCAACGTGGTCCATTACCCGAAGTGCGTTAAAACCTGCCCTGGCCATGATCGTACTCGGTCTGGTTGTAGGTGAGTTGGTGTTGCCGGACTTTGAACGTATGGCTCGCGTCGACCGGTTACGCGCTTTGTCCGAGGGTAGTGCCATCACAAAGGAATTTGGTGTCTGGTTTCGGGAAGGCAATGTATATATGCATTTTGACATGGTGGGGAAGGACGGTGGAGTGGAAGGCGTCAGCCATTACGAATCTGCAGAAGATCAGTCCCTGGTGCGTATTCTTTATGCAAAGAAGGCGACTTTCCAGGAACAGGATAATGGACAACTCAAGTGGCTTCTTGAGGATGTGACCCTGACGGACCTGAATGATGATAATGCCGTTGTTATAGAAGAGCCCTGGCGTGAGTGGCAGACCTCATTGACACCGGATCTGATCAGCACTGAAATAGCGGTGCAGCCAGACAAGATGTCTATTGGAGAACTCAACTCGAAAATCGAATACATGCAGAGTCAGGGATTGAACAGCAGCAAGTTTGAATTGGGGTTCTGGGGGAAGGTATTGCAACCGCTGGCAACCATCAGTCTGGTCCTGGTGGGCATATCGTTTGTATTCGGTCCACTGAAGGAAGCAACCATGGGTATGCGCGTATTTTCGGGTATCATCATCGGTGTGCTGTTCGAGTTTGTGAAGAACCTGTTATCACCCGCGAGTCTGGTCTTTGGCTTTTCTCCCATTATTGCCGTTGTCATTCCCATTGCCGTCTGTTTCGTCTCCGGTTGTTACCTTCTCCGACGCGCCAACTGATATTTCTGACCTGTAAGGATTCCTGCCGAGGTAGATAACCCTTGTACCGGATGCAATATCGTGCAGGGTCAGACGTTCAGGATTGAAAAATGCCCAGAAAAACCCCAATCCCACGATGGCACAGGATAGTGTTGCGAATAAAAACCGCAGTAGACAATCCTTAAGCGTCAGTGTCTGCCCCGAGGCGTCTACAGTCTTGATCTTCCATACCTGCATACCCAGGGTTTGACCTTTGAAATGCCAGAAGTAAATGTAGAACAGACCAATTTCGAAATAAAGGAAGAATTGAAACAGCAGACCCTGGACTTCACCGCCATCGGTCACCCAGGCAACGATGATGGTTGTACTGATCATCCAGATCGCTATGATCAGAAAGGCATCGTACAGAATGGCGGCACAACGGCGAATCAGGCTGGCATTTGGATATTGGGTCATGATCTACTGGGGTCGGAGTAAAGTGCCGGAGTAAAATGAATTTTACTCCGGCACTTTACTCCGACCCCGGGTTCTCGTGACCCCGGGTTCTCGGAATCTTCATGAAACTCGCTTGTGTCTCGGCAAAAAGTACTCCGGAATTCTGACCGATCATCTTTCCCTGGAGTATTGCAAGTCGAGTTTTGTCTTTGATGCAATTGCCTTCCAGGGTAACCGGTGTACCAATCGGCAATGGTTCCTTAAACCGTATATCACATTTGGCGGTAACTGCACGAATGCCTTTCAGAAACAACCAGTTGGCCATGACATCATCCAGAGCACTGAAAATGATACCGCCATGGGTGACACCGTCGTATCCACAGTGGTTGCGCTGCGGAGTAAATTCACTTCTGCAGACGGCGCCATCGAGACGGAATATGAGTTGCAGGCCATCAGGGTTTGCCGGTCCGCAGACAAAACATCGATTGGCGTCCGAGCGTAGACTCATAGTGTGGTCCAGTGGTTAGAAGCGGACATCATCGCCGACAGAGGAGATTGTCGCAAGTTATAATGGGGTCGGAGTAAAGTGCCGGAGTAAAATTCATTTCGCGCATACTGGGGTCTTAATGAAACGTAAGTAGTTACATATACTGGGGTCGGAGTAAAGTGCCGGAGTAAAATGAATTTTACTCCGGCACTTTACTCCGACCCCGGGTTCTCCTCGGACCCCGGGTTCTCGGTTTCTGCCGGCACTTGACTCTGACCCCGAGGTTTGGTTAATATGTAACTAGTTACATATAAATCAGATTGAATATGGATATCATGGAAAACCTCGGGACCCTTGCCCTGGGGTCCAGTTTGAAAAGGCTGTCAGATCAACTCATGCAGGACGGCATCAGGGTTTACCGTGAGTTGGGGATTGATTTTGAAGCGAAGTGGTTTCTTGTCTTTTACTATCTCAAGAATGAAGGTCCAACGACAGTTACCGATCTATCACGGGCTATCGGGGTATCACATCCTGCCATTATCCAGATAGCACGGGAAATGATCGCCGCGAATCTGTTGGCGGTATACCGGGATGTATCAGATAAAAGAAAACGGGTACTGGCACTGACAAGTTATGGAAAATCAAAAGCACAGGAACTGGAACCGGTGTGGCAGGCTATCCGAATCGTATTGCAGGAACTGCTGAACGAGGCAGGCAGCGAGATTCTGAATGAATTATCCGGACTTGAAAAGGCGCTGCAGAAGAGGGGATTCCACCAGCGTTTTCTGGATCACTGCGGTAAGTCCTGAATCAGTTGTCTTCCTCGTTACTATCCTGAGATCGGGGTATTGCCCGAAGACCTTCAATCATGTCCATTGGTAAGGGGAATACGATGACGGAGCTTCTGTCGCCGGCGACTTCCGTCAAGGTCTGCATATACCGCAGTTGCAGTGCCTGCGGTTGTTCCGCCAATACCTTGGCAGCTTCCAACAGTCGTTGTGACGCTTCAAGTTCACCATCCGCGTGGATGACTTTGGCGCGCCGCTCACGTTCCGCTTCCGCCTGTTTGGCTATTGCCCGGATCATACTCTCGTCGATATCGATATGCTTTATTTCCACGTTTGCGACTTTTATTCCCCAGGAATCAGTCTGCTCATCCAGTAATTTCTGAATTCCTTCATTCAGCTTGTCCCGTTGCGCAAGCATTTCGTCCAACTCATGCTGTCCAAGAATGGAACGCAAAGTGGTTTGTGCAAGTTGATTGGTTGCTTCAAAGAAATCCTCAACGTTGATGATGGCTTTTTCGGCGTCAATGACCCGGAAGTAAATTACAGCGTTCACCTTGACGCTGACATTATCACGGGAAATCACATCCTGGGTTGGCACGTCATACACCATGGTCCGCAGGTCTACCTTGACTATCTGTTGAATGACAGGGATGACAATGATGAGACCGGGGCCTTTTACTTTCTGGAATCGACCCAGGAAAAAGATGACGCCACGTTCGTATTCCCTGAGAATCCGGAATGTGTAGAAAGCCAGTCCAATGAGCAGTATCGTCAGTATTATCAGAAATATATCCATATTCGTCTCCCATATACTGGGGTCGGAGCATATACTGGGGTCGGAGTAAAGTGCCGGAGTAAAATGAATTTTACTCCGGCACTTTACTCCGACCCCGGGTTCTTTACTCCGGCACTTTACTCCGACCCCGGGTTCTTTACTCCGGCACTTTACTCCGACCCCGGGTTCTTTACGACCCCGGGTTCTTTACTCCGGCACTTTACTCCGACCCCGGGTTCTCCGACCCCGGTTCTTTACTCCGGCACTTTACTCCGACCCCGGGTTCTATTACTCCGGCACTTTACTCCGACCCCGGGTTCTAAGCAATCCGGGTTGAGTAAATCCGGTTTAGCAGGTTCTGTTAAATAAATCCGGTTAAATTTTTTCCACTTCCAGCATCAGTCCATCAACCGCAAGGACTCTGACGGAATCCCCCTGCTTTACGTCAACAGTAGATCTTGCTGCCCATATTTCGCCGCCGATCCTGACCTGCCCCTTCTGCTTGAAATCAATCAGGACTTCACCCTCGCGGCCAATCAGAACGTCGATACCCGTAGTAACGCTCTGTTTGCGTATTTTCAACGCCAACCGGATTGTGACAATAATCACAATTGCCATGACGAAAACAGTTGCACCCAGTACGGGCCAGCCAATCTGGAACGCGCCGGAGTCTGTATCGAATAACATGAGTCCTCCCATGAGAAATGCGACGATGCCGCCAAAGCCGAGTATCCCGAAGCTCGGGACCATTGCTTCCGCAATGATAAGCACGATGCCAATCAGCATCAATGTCAGTCCGGCATAGTTGACCGGAAGCATCTGTAGGGCATAGCCAGCCATTATGAGGCAGATGACTCCAATGATACCCGGAACCAATGATCCGGGGTTATAAAATTCCAGAATGATGCCATAAATACCAATCATGCCGAGTATCATGACAAGATTCGGGTTGGTCAGAATGGTTAATAATTCGGTGCGCCAATCGGGTTTCTCTTCATGAATCACGCTGTCTTCGATCATGATGACCATCTCGTTTCCATTGAGTACAACAGACATGCCTTCGATTTGCGCCATCAGGTCGGTGATGTCTTCTGCAACGATATCTATGACGTTCATGTCCAGAGCTTCCGTCGAGGACAGGCTGGATGCCTCTCTGACTGCATCTTCCGCCCAGTCGGCATTCCGGCCATGCATATCAGCGAGTCCCCGGATGTAGGCCGCAGCGTCATTCACCATTTTACGTTCCATGGCCGTACTCTTGTCAGCCTGATCATCTTCCTCTTCTTCCCCGGCAGAAGGGACAGGTGGTGAAGGCATCGTCGGCGCGCCGATCTGTACCGGTGTTGCGGCGCCAAGATTGGTAGCAGGGGCCATGGCAGCGATGTGACTGGCATACAGGATGTAGGTCCCGGCACTTGCCGCTCGTGAACCGCTGGGGGACACATAGGTGGCAACAGGAATTTCGCTCGCCAGAATCAACTTGATGATATCCCGCATTGACGCATCCAGTCCGCCCGGAGTGTTCATTTCAATAATGATGAGACGGGCATCCGATACCCTGGCTTTTTCAAAACTTCTTGACAGGAAGTCGCTGGAAGCCGGTCCGATAGCGCCGTCAATGCCAATCACCCAGACAGCACCCGTTGGTACCGTGCTTTTATCGGTACTTGCTGCCTGCGCCAATACGGCAACAGAAAAGACATATATCAGCAAAAGTAAGATCGTGCGTGACATGACCAAACCTCAAAAATACTCTTCAATCTATCTTCGACAAGTATATAATGGGGTCGGAGTAAAGTGCCGGAGTAAAATTCATTTTACTCCGGCACTTTACTCCGACCCCTGGTTCTTTACTCCGGCACTTTACTCCGACCCCTGCGTGGAAATTCAGATAGCGCGGAAATTCCTCGCCTTTAAGGTGTGGGAAGGACAGTGCGTATCCTTGAGGCTGCTTGTTTTGTGTGGTACCGTCTGAATGTCACACAAACCTGACAACGTTACAAAAAAGCCTGACACTGGAAGCCGGGGGCTGAAAGAATGTCATTTTCCCTTCCGATTTACGGTATGCATTGTCAGAACTGCGTTGACAAGGTCCAGGCTGCTTTAAATACCCTGCCGGAAATTGAAACTGCCATAGCAGACCTTGATCACAATCGATTGACCCTTACCGGCGACAATCTGCCGATGGCCAGGGTAAAACAACTGATTCTTGATCTGGGCTATCAACTTGAACCAGATGGTCTGCCTGAACCAGGGCAGGATGTATTAATTCCAGAAAATATTCCCGATGAGCACTCGGAAACGCAGGTGGTCATTTCGATCTCCGGGATGTCCTGTGCCAGTTGTGTCCGTGTAGTAGAGATGGCGCTTCGGGAGACCCGGGGAGTTGTTTCAGCCAACGTTAACTTTGCAGATTCCTCTGCTTTTGTCGTCACCAGAGGAGATCCCGAGCGACTGGTGGAAGCAGTCCGCCAGTCAGGATACGGCGCCGGGTTGAGAGATGCTCTTGATGATATTGATGGTCGGGAAGCTGAACTTAGAACGAATTTCATATCTGCGTTAACCAGATCCTCCGTCTCCCTTGGACTCGGACTGATTCTGATGTCAAACATGTATTTTGATTTTCTTCCAGATGTTGAATCAAGGGTGTTCTGGGCGATGGCATGCTTGCTGGTACTGGGCGTAATGATCTACAGCGGAGGTGCTTTTTTTCGTGGTGCAGTCACTGCCGCAAGGCATTTCTCGACCACAATGGACACGTTGATTGCGATTGGTACGGGCGCTGCCTGGAGCTATTCCATGCTGGTGGTAGTGATGCCGGCATGGATACCGGAATCGTCTCATCATCTGTATCTGGAAGCTGTGCTCTTTATTATCGGATTCATTAATCTTGGTAAGGCATTCGAACTCAATGCCAGGAACAAGACATCTATCGCTATCAGAAAACTCCTCTCTTTACAGCCGGAAACTGCGCTCAGAATAAGCGATGGCAGGGAAGAGACGGTACCCGTTGCATCACTGATACCCGGAGACCGTTTACGGCTTCCCCCCGGTGCAGCAGTGCCGGTAGATGGCAGGGTCATCAATGGTTTGTCCAGTATTGATGAATCCATGCTGACCGGTGAATCGATACCGGCAGACAAGCAACCCGGTGACAGGCTTGTTGGCGGTACTATCAATCTGACCGGTTCTCTGGTCATGGAGGTTCTCAAGGTAGGGCGGGATACAGTGCTGTCCAGCATTATCAGTCTGGTGCGCGAAGCGCAGAACTCAAAACCGCGGATAGGTCGAACCGTTGACAAAATTGCCGCCATCTTTGTGCCCATGGTTCTGATTACCGCATTTCTGACCGCCCTTTCGTGGCTGATTTTTGGTCCTGTGTCTGAACTTTCGTATGTGATCATGACCACGTTAAGCGTACTGGTTATCGCCTGTCCCTGTGCTCTTGGACTGGCGATACCCATGTCGATCATGGTTGGTATGGGGCGGATTGCAGGGGAGGGCGTGCTGATCCGGGACAGTGAATCACTGCAAACCGCCAGCAAATTGACCACTGTGGTCATGGATAAAACTGGAACTCTTACTACAGGAAAGCACGAAGTCACCAGGGTCTGGAGCGATATTGACCTGCGACAACAGTTATCCATCGCGACCAGTCTGGAGCGCTTGACGGAACATCCTCTTGCTCAATCCATAGTGGCATATTGCAGCGCTCTCCAGATTGAAGAATACCAGGTGGAAAACTTTGAGATTGCACCTGGAGGAGGTGTTCTCGCCTGGCTGGATGGAACCAAAGTGGCCGTGGGTAATCTTGTCTGCCTGAATTCTCTGGGTATGGAGTTGCCGCAGGGTGCTGCACAGGATACCGGGGATAACACTATAGTCTACGTGGGCCGGGGCAGCCAAATAGTTGGCGGAATTGAGTTAACCGATCAACCCAGAACTTCGGCATTGGAAGCAGTTCAACGTCTGGAGACCATGGGTGTGAAGGTGGTTATGTTGACTGGTGACAATGAACGGAGTGCCGTTAAAATCACAAATCAGCTGGGGATCGATGAATACCATGCGGCACTGCAACCCGAGGACAAGCTTGATTATATCAGGGCTTGTCAGGATCGTGGTGAGCGGGTCGGCATGGTCGGTGACGGTATTAATGACGCACTGGCGTTAAGTGTTGCGGACGTTGGTTTTGCCATGGGTAAAGGGACTGACATAGCCGTGGGAAGTGCGGATGTCGTCTTGCTGGGCGCGGACCTTACCGATGTTGCAAAATGCATGCATCTTTCCAAACGCGTTTTGCGTAATATCCACCAGAATCTTGTGGCGGCGTTCACCTATAACATAGTCCTTATACCTGTCGCCGCCGGGGTCCTGTATCCTGCTTTCGGGCTGTTGATTGATCCGATGTATGCCGGCCTCGCCATGGTTGCATCCTCTGCCACGGTAGTCGGTAATGCAGGACGGTTACGCCTTGTCAGATATCCACAACGGGGTTGAAGCCCAGATGGGCTTGTAATGTCTTCTATGATACCGGTTTTTGATTTTGCTCAATTTCAGGAATTGATGATGGAGCCCAACTGGGCAGATGTGAACCCTGGTCATCCTGCTATTGCCGTTCACCTTCCTCGTGAACTTAGGACCACAGTGGAAGTGGCCCAAATTGAACACTGGCTATCCCGCCAGCCGATACCTGTGATAGGTGTTGTCCATGAATCGGGTAAATCCAGCCTTGAAGACACTGTAGACCTGATTGTTTCTGATGATGATCAATTGTCTGCTGTGGAGGAAAAGATAATCCGCAACCCACAGGCATCGGCCGTGCTGGTGCAGGTTGTGCGCACTACAGTCTCGCTGCCAGTTGCACAGGCACTCAATGTCGAATCACTTGCTTATTCCACTTTACAGGGGGGGCAAGAATTTGCTCGCTGGCTGCATGAATTCCAGTCCGGTCGTGGCGCAAAGATACCACCACAAATAATTGATTTTCCTATTAAAGTCAGTAGAAAAGGCAACCAGCTTGAAATTATCCTTAATACTCCAGAAAACCGGAATGCCCTTTCGGTTTCCATGCGTGATGCGCTCTCTGACGCTTTCAAAATGGTGATTATGGACCGGTCAATTGAGCACGTGGATGTTTACGGTAATGGTCCCTCTTTCAGTGCCGGTGGAGATCTTACGGAATTTGGAGACAGCAGCGACCGTGCGTTAGCGCATCAAATCAGATTGCTGCGAATGCCCGCACAATATCTTGCTCAGGAAGCCGGACGCTACACCTTTCACCTGCACGGCGCCTGTATTGGTGCAGGCATCGAAATGCCCGCGTTTGCAGGACGACTCGTGGCTACGCCCGATACCTTTTTCCATTTACCCGAAGTTGGCATGGGACTGGTACCAGGCGCTGGCGGCTGTGTCAGTATTCCACGACGAATCGGCCGTCAGAAAATGAACTGGCTTGCCATCACCGGTCAACGTCTGCCGGCTGACAAGGCACTCGAATGGGGCCTCATTGACGAAATAACAGGGTAGGGGTGGCAGTCTGAAATTGTTATACTGTCACCCGACTAAGTTTGAGAACAAGTGACATGGCAGATTTGTCAGTCAGATCTTTAGAGGGCTCGAAATTTGGTGCGGTGATTTCCGGTGTCGACCCTGACAATATCTCCGCAGATGATAAGGCGCAGATATGGGACACCTATCGTAAGTGCCACGGCCTCATTTGTTTTACTTTTGACCAACTCCTTAAGTCGCATGAGGAACTGCACCAGTTAACAGCGATTTTCGGCAAGAACGAATTCGCACCTGGCCGGATCAACGGCATTGGAAAGAAAGCGGTCGCAGGGGAATCCGGAATTTCAATAGAGGAGCAGGTCGCTGCAATTCGTGCCCGCGGTGACGATCCCTATATGGCTTATATAGGTAATGTGGACCCGACAACCGAAGCGACACGCCCGGTTGATACAAAGTTTTTTGGCGAGTGGGAATGGCATACGGATATGTCCTATATCAAGGTTCCACCAACATTCAGCCTGTTACACTCTCGCCAGGTTCCGGACGAAGGAGGTGACACTGGATTCTGTAACATGGTCATGGCAGCAGCGAAGTTACCGCAGTCGCTTCGTAAACGAGTGATGAACCTCAGGTTAAAACACGATTCAACCTACAGTAGCAGCGGCATATTGCGACCCGGCATGAGTCCGCCAGCGTCCCCCATCGAGGCGCAGGGTCAATATCACCCCATCATTCGCCAGGTTCCGAGCACAGGAGAAGAGGCGCTGTTCCTGGGTCGTCGTACTAACGGCTATATTGAGGATCTTGCCCTGGAAGAGAGCGAGGCACTGTTGGACGAATTGTGGGTGCACGCAACCCAGCCACAATTCTGCTATCGACATCACTGGCAAGCCGGCCAGGTTGTCATTTGGGACAATCGCATGATGATGCATATGCGTTATCCCATGGATGAGAGCAAAGCGCGTTTCATGTGGCGAACGCAAACCAAAGGTGAGGCTGTGATCGCCAACCCGGTCTCATCAATAGAACTGTAGAATTGCTTCATGGGGAATTGGTTTTTGATACACGGGGGTCGGAGTAAAGTGCCAGAGTAAAATTTGGCGAAATTTTACTCTGGCACTTTACTCCGACCCCCAGGACTTTGGGTCAGGCAGGATCAGTAGTTTGAGCAAGTGGAGTATGCAAATCACTGGGAAAACGCCATGGAAGCATTCCGCACGGATTGCTCTGGTTTGCTGCCTGGGTCTCTGCTCAATTTCAATCTACTCCGATACCGACACAGAAGTAACGGAAGACGACAACGCATTCGGTGTTCAGTTGCCCATCAGCGACAACGTCGGGCATCCGACATTTTCAAGTCCCCACTTCAATCCTGTTCAAGTGGTCGGGAATCTGGTCTATGTTGTTAATACTCCCGCAGACACTTTAGATGTCATAGATACGGCAACAAGCAGTGTCGTATTGCGAATCAATACAGGTATAGACCCGGTTAGTGTCTCTGTTCGACCCGATGGTAAAGAAGTGTGGGTGGCAAATCACATCTCGGACACCATCAGCGTTGTTGACTCGGACCCGGAAAACACCCTGTACCACCAGGTCGTTGCGACGATTCAGGACGTTAACCTTGATTCACTCATAACTCAATTCGACGAACCTGTTGGTATTGCCTTTGCCAGCAATGAAAAAGCTTATATCGCGCTTGGACCATCGAACCAGATTGCAGTCGTAGATGTAGCACAACGCAAGGTAAGCAAATATTTACCTGTCAGTGCGCAGGACCCGCGTGCGCTTGTTGTTCGTGACGGATACCTGTATGTGATCGTGTTCGAGTCGGGTAATCGAACTCAATTATCGGGTTGCTACGCTCAAGACATCGACGACGATATCTGTACCTATGACGCCATCCAGGAAACCCACACAACCAACAACGTGCTGTCTCTGAATTACACCGCCGATATCGTAAAAAACCCCAAGGTACCAGACAGGGATCTTTTCATATTCAATACCGAAACAGACATATTGGTTGACGTAGTCGAAGGTACGGGATCATTACTCTACGGGCTTGCCGTGGATAGTGATCGACAGGTCTACATCGCACAGGCTGATGCACGAAATGCCGAAAATGGCCGTGCCGGCTCACAACAACATGGTTTGGAAGAAATGGAAAACAGAGCTTTCCTGAACCAGATCACGCACGTTAACTGTCAGACATTTCCCTGCGGTGACCCTTCTTTTTTTGAATTGGAACCTCTCCCGCCGGTACAGCCAGATTCAGGAATGGCGTTGGCGACTCCGTTTGGAATTCAGGTCAGCGTTGATAACGCAACGATTGTGGCGACTGCCGCTGGGTCCGATAAAGTCTTTACGATGAATGCAGAATCGGGTGAGATTCTTGGACGTGTCTCGGTAGATGAAGTGCCCAGGGGCATAGCATTGATTTCGAATACAGATGGCGCCGCCGAACAGGCCTGGGTGCTCAATGCGGTGGCCAACACCGTCTCGTTAATCGATTTAACAACACTCTCCAGTCCCACGGTTACCGAAACGATTGCCCTGGTGGACCCCACCCCCGAATTGTTGAAGAAAGGGCGCATCGCATTCAACGATGCCGATGTTTCGACAACAGGTACTTTTTCTTGTGACAGCTGTCACCCGGACAACAATGTAGACCAACTTCTCTGGGTTTTGGATACACCAATTTGCGATCACCCCGGCTGTGATCAAATTCCCCCGAGACTCACAATGCCTGTTCGTGGACTGCGCGACACTGCTCCCTACCATTGGGATGGCATTCCTGGAGATCCGTACGGAGGCATTAATGTCAGTTCTCTCTGGGAATCTGTCGATCCCAATTGTTCTCTGGATGAACCAGAGTCCTGCACTCGATTTCTCGTTGATGGGAGCCTCGGTACAACCATGTGTGACGTGACCAACTGTGCATCCAACGAAGAGGGCAAAAAGGGTGCGCTCGATGCCGATACGCGAGATGCACTGGCACACTACATTCTGAATGTGCCTTTTCCACCGGCGCCTGCCCGACCGTTCGACAACGAGATGACCGCGAGCGCCAAAACCGGTTTTTTTGAATTCAACTATCTGAATGACTCTGGCCTGACTACCGGAGCACAAGCATGCGGGGCATGCCACAAGGCGCCGTTCTTAACCAGCACCAACACACCTTCAAGTACTAATGTAAACGGGGATGTTGGAAGCTTCAATGGTATGGACGCACCAACCTGGCGTGGTGCTTATGATCGATGGATCGTGACACCTCAGGCGAGATTCAATGTGATCGATTTGATCGAGCGCATTGGTATGAACCTGGAAGGAAGCCTGCCGGAACAAACAATCTGGTTTCATGCCGGTGCTCGCACACAGGCAAACTGGGATATGGTCCTGGAAGGCAGTACAGGATTTTCTGGTAGTTATGCTCGACAGGCAACCCTGGACAAGAACACCGCGAATATAGAATCAACGACTGAAATCCTGAGTGCTCTACGCGATTCCGCAAATGATGGAGGCGTGAAACTTCAAGCCGAGGGGGTGTTTATCAATGAAGAGGAGATTACCCCCGTAGCACTCGAGTTCGATGACGGTCTTTTTGTCGAAACCGGGACGGAAAATGTGAGTTACACCCTTGACCAGTTACAGACAGAAGCTGCTGAGGGGAGGATGCTCCTGACGTTCACGGGCAGGATCGGTGAAAACTTTGGGTCGAACGTTCCCCAGCCAGCACTTTGGCCATACTGGACAATTGGTGAAGATACATTCGATGGTATCGTACAGCAGTCTCCAACAGTTGAAATGACATTTCTATCAGAAGAATTGACACTCAGCCTGAAGGGTCGACACATTCAACAGGATTCCATACTGTATTTGAATGGCCGCAGTGTTGACGGAACCATAAAGTGTGCAGATGGCGAGTTACCTTCCTGTGACGATGAAATCCTGACAGTGACTCTGGATGAAGCCCCCGAGAGTTTTGGACTTAATTTTATGCAGGTACAAACGCCTGATGGATTATTCAGCAACGACATCATGTTTTACTCTGAACAGGTCGAAAAACCTGACATCCCAGGTAACCTGATTGTGAGTGGTGGTGATTTCACGAATTTTGAGTTTCCACTTCAGCGATTTTGGAACACCGTCGAATTAGACGGCAATTCGATCACACATGGTTCTGGATCAATATTCGCGATAATCAACAGAGTTAACATACTGCAACCCTGGCGTGCACAAATCAGCCATACCGTAGCTGTGGTCGCCGGTCAGAATTACTCTTTTTGCTATCGGGCGAGAGCCTTTGGAACGAGGACGATCACAGCATATCTGGATCGCAATATGCATGGTTGGCAAAACTTGAGTGGAGGACAGTTCACCTCATCTTTAAACATTGGCTGGCAAGAGTTCAAACACACTTTTACGGTTAATCAAACGGACATCACCGCGCGGGTTGCGTTTGACCTGGCTCAAAGCAGGTCACCCGTACAACTGGACGATATCGGACTCTATGAAGGGTCCGAGTGCGGGAGTCCGGATACACGGGGGTCGGAGTAAAGTGCCAGAGTAGAATTTGGCGAAATTTTACTCTGGCACTTTACTCCGACCCCCAGGACTAACTTACCTGCGCTCCCTCCACGCAGGCCAGTTCACATCCATCGCTTCAACAAACTCAATATCTTCATTGAGATCGATTCGCTTAATGGAAAGTATGAGATCACTGAATTAAAGCGCAAGTACTAAACTGCGCTTGATTTAGGTTGCTTGATTTTAAATCTAGCACCTGCCAAACAGCAGATTAATGAAGATCCCCCGTTTTACTGGACACCAAGTTAAGCACTTTCCTGCTCAAACTGCATCGGAATTTTATTTCCGATAGCTGAATGTCTTCTTTTTCGGTTGTAATATATTTCTATATATTCAAAGGTCGCGCCTTTAGCTGATTGTCTGGTCTTGTATCGTTCTCGATGAATGAGTCCTCCTTCGAATAAACGCCGTTAGAGCACTGCGCTCTCGAGTGGTTGGATGAAATGGATACCTGGTACGACCTTGCGGCTAAGCCGCCGGTCGTTGGTGATGAAGATGTCCACGCCAGCCGCGGAAGCACAAGCGAGTTGGATTGCATCCGGTGGCGCGATTGACCGGTCGCTGCGAATTCGAGCGAAGGCTGCCGCAGCCATGCGATCGAACGACAATACGTTGGCCGCAGCGATGATCGTCTGTTCGTAACGACGAGCCAAGGTGTCGTCCCCTACTTCAACGGGCTTCACGAGAATCTCGCCCAGGGTCAGTGATGAAGTGAGCAGTTCATCGCTCCGCTCAACCATACGCTCGCGTAGCGAGACCACGGCATCGGTGAGTTCGCCTTTGTCTTCGAGCAGATACACGAACAGGTTCGTGTCCCAGAAAACCCTGCTCATTGCCAGCCGTCCCGCTGCCGCCGAACGTACGCATCGGCGTCTTCACCGGCCCAGATTTCCTTGCCGAGACCGCGCAGAGCCAGAACGGGATCTTCTTCCCGGCCGGGAGTCAATGCGTACTCGTGATGGTACCAGTCGATCAGATCGCGGTATTCGGCGGGAACCGCGTCGCGTGCAGGGGTGTTCTTGGCAGACGCTCGGCGCGGATGACAAGGGTCACCGGGAACAAACAGACGTCGTCGGCCGGACGATGTCTCGAAGAGCATGCGGTAATTTCCCGGATTGGGCACCTTGTTGGCCACGCAGTGTTGATAGACGTGGACCTTGACGCCTGGTCGTAGCGGTTTGCCGGCAATGCCGACCGACTCGGCTTCGCCCAGAATCTCCTTAATGGAGAAGTCGGTTCGATCCGGGTGCCGTCGGTGGAGCGTTGCGGTGGCGAGCCAGACTTCGTCAGCTACACGGATTGGATTTACCATGTTATACCTCTAATATTTTGAATTACTGGTACTACAATAACACTTTAAGAAAACTATTCGTATCACAGGGAGATGTCAATGCCGACTCGGGGAACTGTGGAGAACAAATACAGTGTCCGCTTTCTTAATTTCTCCGGACGGAGAGAAGTACATGATCCGCGGCAAAGAGCCTTCAGGTTCTGAAGTTGTCCCAAAGCGCAGGACACCAAGCACATGGAAATAACGGTTGACCCTGGCGTGTCCATACCTGCAGATGCTACAAAAATCCACGGGATACGCGACGAGGATGTCAGAGGCAAAGACAAATTTGGAGACGTAGCCGAGCAACTCTTGGACTTTGTTTAGGATCGACCCCTGATGGGATTCAATGTGAACTTCGATAAACAATTTCTGAATGCCGAACTCAAAAGAAACGGCTTCAAAGGTTTCCACCAAAAACCGAGCTATTGTGTCATGGAAGCTCTGCACGACGCTTGGGGCAATCGCCCCTCGTTGGAGGATGCTGTAGAAAGGATGATATGCTTTGAGCAGGAACGATCAGGCTTGAATACACCACTCAGTCAATATGCCAACAAGATGCATGATCCACTTAATGACGCTTACGCTACATTGACCTTGGGTTTGACGCTCCGGTGGATTCCCTTCTCTGAGCTGGAAAATGCTCCCGGCGACCCATGGGAGGATATGGCACCGACACAAAGGCAACAGGACTACATAAGAGAACTCGCCCCGCGAGCGAGTCGATAGCACTCAGCAACTCTGGATCATGAAGGCCATCCATCGCAATTGCTGCGTGTTACAAGTATGTTAGCGAGTCGAGTCGCTCAATTGCACGAAGCACCTCGTCGGTGCGTCTCATATGAATTAACTTCATAGCGGTCTTGCCGTTGAGTAATTGATTCCGAGAGTACAGCCACAGTCGTATTTCGTCTGGCGTGTAATACTCCGCCAACCGATCAACTATGTAACGCAAATCCGATAACACAAGCTGAGTCTTCGGGTAAGGCGTAGCAGAACCTGCCGACCACCGCGATACTGTCGCCTTCGACACGTTAGCAATATTGGCAATGTCCACACCGGTCAACTTTCCCCGGTCTTTGAGGTCGCCGATCGTTTTTCCGACTGCACTCTGACGCATACTTTCAACCTGCTCGATTTACTGGTACTACCTGGGCAATTAGCGCTATTGCGGAAGCAGTGAATGGATGTTGCTCATGGCACTTACCTCCAAGCTCAGGTTTCAATAGTGTTTCACAATAATCTATACTGAATCTTAAATGATACCCTAGCAGCTTGTTAGTGGTGCTTTGCCAATCCAGGGCTCGCTATTTCCATTTTTTAGTGGTGGTGGGCTCGGTCCAAATGAGTTACAAAGACCGAGTAGCCTTCTGAGAGCTTCATTATCCGACTCGTCGAAACACTGTTTCTCGAGCACAATGAGTTGGAACACATCGAAGTCGACATCGATTGATCGGTATTTGGTTTCGTTCATACTCTCTATCCTTTGAATGTGGTTTGATCAGGACTGGGTTTCCTGGTCCCGGGACCGGATAACCGTATTGGTGTTGTATGGTGATAGGCCGTGACGAGATGACCATCCGCGAATGCCGGATTTACCACATATAATTACAAACTAATTGTAGCAATATGAATTAGTTAAGCTATAATATACTGTATTCTATTACAGTAGTGACACAACCCATGATATCCCCCGATCCCACACCCTACCCCGAGAATTCACTTGAACGCAGCCTGCAGCGACGCGCCCGCAGTGCTGAACTGGAACCACAGATCATCAAGCTCGCCGGCGAGATCAACGCCGCTGACTATCGCTTCCTCAAACTGCTCGCGGAATTCGATGACAACCATGGCTGGTGGGGCGACGGTATCAAGTCCTTCGCCCACTGGCTCAACTACATGATCGGTCTCAATGAAGTGGTTGCACGCGAGAAAGTGCGCGTCGCCCGTGCCCTGACTGATCTGCCATTGATCGACGAGGCTTTTCGGCTGGGTAAACTCAGCTACTCCAAAGTCCGGGCAATCACCCGCATCGGGACGCCAAACAACCAGGACTTTCTGCTGATGATTGCCGAATACGGCACTGCCAGCCACATCGAACGTTTGGCTGGCAAGTATCGCCTTTGCCAGCGTCTGGATGCTGAAGTGGACCCGGATGAACTCTGGAAGAAGGACCGTGCGTTCTACTATCGCATTGATGAAGACGGCATGTATCTGTTCGAAGGCCGGTTGCCCGCGGAAGAAGGCGCGGTCATTATCAAAGCGATCGATATGATGCGAAAAGCGATCCGCCGGGAGCGCGGTGATGACCCGGAACAGGTTCAGGCGCGGATTGTGGCGCAACGGGCGCAACAGCAGGATGATCAGGATGAGTCATCGTCCCGGTCAGATGTCCGGTCGGAGCCACAAAGCCAAATGGATCAGCCACATGGCCAGTCTCAATCTCAACCACACTGCCGGCAAGGACTGTCGCAGCAGCAAAATGATCAGGGTGTGCCACAGGACCAGATAGACCAGACACAAGCTGAGCCACAGGACCAACAGAACCAGGCACAGTCTCAGCCACACGACCAGCAGGACCAACCACAGTCTGAATCACACGATCAACAGAACCAGGCACAATCCGCGTCACAAAACCAGCCACACTGCCAGCACTCGACCGGTAATGAGAACGCATCTCAAAATGTTTCCGCGGAAACATTTATCCAGGATATCAACCCACCGGATATCCTGGATGATCAGGCGTCTGCCCTGACCCAGTTAGCGGAACATTATCTGGAAACCGCCAACAAGTCGTCTCCCCACACCAGCCTCAGCGAAAAATACCAGGTGTTGCTGCATATCAACGCCAATGAAGCGCATATCGATCACCAGATCAATCAAGGTGATATCTGCCATGTCGAGAACAACAAGTTCCTCTCCCGGGAGGTCGCCCGCCAGTTAGCCTGTGACACCCATATGCGGGTGGTGCTTGAAGATGATGACGGCAAGGTCCTGAATATTGGTCGCAAAAGCCGGACGATTCCCCGCGCCATTGCTCATGCCCTGAACATCCGCGATGGCGGCTGCCGGTATCCGGGGTGTACCCAGCACTTCTGGACGGATGCACATCATGTCAGGCACTGGGCAGCTGGCGGTGAAACAAAACTGGATAATCTCATTACACTGTGCCGTTTCCATCACACACAGCTGCACAAGGAGGTGTATGAGATCCAGGTTCAGGATCAGGACTTTGTTTTCATCAACCAGGACAAGGAAGAAATCCTGCGGTCAATTCATCCACAGTTTCCTGTAGCGGAAGCGGATGATCGGGTTCAGTCGATGTTGAAGGATCAGGCTCACATTGGAATCGACGCCAGCACAGCGGAGACCAAATGGCGCGGAGACGAGATGGATATTCAGATGGCGCTTCACGTGGCCTTCGATGCGGAACGTGACGATGTCATCAAATCTGGGGATCCGGACTGATATCTGAGCATCGCTATCCACCAACAGAGACTATGGCGACTATGCTCGCACCGGTACCCGCCAGGTGGCGACTTCTCGAAATGGACAGATTCTGCATAGCGACCACGCTCGCACGGTACCCGCCCACAACTTCCCGGATGGCCCCAAAGGTAACTTCATGGCGATCACGCTCGCACGGTACCCGCTGGACAATAAACTGGAAGTGAACCATCTACGGTCTCGGCCACCACACACACTTGGCACCCACAGAAAATTAAAGTCACCTGAAAGCGGTGCCAGGGGCAGAAGCGATAGCGTTACATAAACCATACGGATAAACACTAAATGACAAAAACCACAGAAAATAATATCAAGGCCATACAGAACGGTACGGATACCGCGAACAAGAATTACGAGAAATGTTCACACGGCTGGTAGCTGGCTGATGCCGGTGTCGAGAGAGAAATGGTTGTAGGATTAGCCGAGGCTTTGAATGAAATTCAACAGAACCACGAGAGTCTTCGATTGGAGCCTTCAGCGGGCAAAAAACTCGCCCAGCCGCTGTCGCGGTGCAAACATGCCGGTTTACCTGGATTTTCTTCGTCATGTTTGATCAGGACTCGGTTTCCTGGCCCCGGGACCGGATAACCGTATTGGTGTTGTCTGGTGATAGGCCGTGACGAGGTGGCCATCGACGACGACGATTACCTTGTTAGTCAACCGCTCGATATTGGCGATTTGTTTCTTCAGGTCTCGGATTACTTTTTCCGCATCCCGTTGCATCAGCATAATCCGGTCCCGGCCGATGTCTGTACCGTGTGCAAAGAGGACATCCAAATCTGTCTCGCGAATGCCCCGCTGAGACATCCTGGTTTCACCATGGTGTGTAATCGTGAGGTTGGTCATCTCTCGCTCCTTTTCTTGGATTCATCCGATTCATCAGTCACGACTGGGAGAAATCAAAATTCATGCAAAATGCTTTTGGACTCCTCTTCCACCCGGACCAGCTCGTCCGAGAGCCATTGGCGATAGCCCGCTTCATCCTGGTCGCGCTTGACGCGGCAGCATTCGGTGAAATTGATGCTTCCAGAACGAATGTAATGGAGAATATCCTGGCCCTGTTCTTCGTCCTCGATAATACCCGTACGCTCTCGCAAGGTGTCGTTGGCTATTTGGTAATTTTCGATCATGTTGCCACCGAAAGAATCAATATGAGTCACTGCGTCCTTCGGAAGATATTTCGTAAGGTGACGAACGAAATGGGCAAAAGGGCCTTCATCATCATTGATGCTACGCCCAAAAACGTCTCTTTTATTCAGGGAGTCTTCCTCTTCTTGCAGCGGGTCGTATACGGTATCGTTGATGTAGCAGTCAAGATGAGCGCGGTTTTCTAACAATTTTTTTTCCGCCTCCTCCAATACCGCATCAATCTCTTTGAGCCGTCGCTCGCGCTCCAGCAAGCTGCGTTCGGCAACAATGAGAAACAGTAGGGGTGCGAGATTTAGAATATCCCGCGTTCGGACATTGTACCGTTCTGCTACGAGCTGCAGTGAGGTTCCAACCCTCTTTTCAATCGATACCTTGGTCTTGGCATCGCTACCAATATTTTCGGGTTGGTAGTTCGGCTCTGTGAGCTCTTCCCACTTGACCTGGAGCACAGTGCATAAGGCTTTGCGGAGATGAGAGCGCACGTGCTGCGACTTGCCCCGTTCCCACCGGCTGACGGTGTCCTTGGTGCATCCCTTGGCAACAGCATGAATGGCGTCTGCAAGCTGTTGCTGGGTCATCCACCGCTTTTTACGGGCAGCTTTGAGAGCGTTGGGATTAATTGTGTCGTTCAATTCTGTCATTACGTACCTTAATTATCGATATTTACTGCAATTATAACTATTTAATAGAAACTAAATATAGTTATTATAGCGATATTTAACAAGGTATGTCGTGAATTAGAATCTATTGAATAGGTGTAATTAGTATTGCTAATGTCGAATTTTGTGATACCACTCTTGCATCGAACTGCCCTGAGCAGGCGGGATGTCGAATTAAGGCAGAACACTACGTGTATCGGATCGTCTGCAGCCACAGTGTTTTCTGTTTTAAAATTCGGAACTCACAATGGACATACATCGACGCTCTTGTGCGAAGATAGGCATAGCGATGTCGATGCATGTTACCTTCGAATTCATTTCACTGATCCAACGATTGCCGCCCAACTCCTATCGCTAGTGAGTAACGCCGATGTCGTCGTTGCTCTTATCAAACACAACGAAGAAATTCCAAGTAAGCCCGCCTGTTTGCTCCGCGACAGCGGCAGGGCGAGATTTTGGCCCGCTGAAGGCTCTCAAGTCGCTCTATTGTGATGCAACATCCATGTCGTTTTGGGTCCATTAGAATTCATCGGTAGTCTGGTGTCACGGGTGCCGAAGCCAGATCAGAGGTTTGGAAGTTTACTGCAGGTCACGACCCTAAAATGGCGATCTGCAGTCTGCTTTCTCTTGGATTGGTACATTGATGGGAAGGAAAAACTTCTGGTAGATTGACGAGCAGATTTAAGGTGGTTAATTCGGCGTATACTTGTCAAATTGAATAAAACAAGAATATTAAAATAATAATCAGGAGTAATAGAGGATGAACTTAACAGAAAATTTAAGGCGTATGGGCGACGGAGGCTTGTTTCGTTGATCGGTTTGCAATCATCCTTTCGCCCTGTCGCAATGGGCATTCAATAAACGGTGCTATGCGAGACGCAGTTCGTGCTTCGGCTACGGAGAGGTAGATGACGGTACTGAGCTACGTGACGCTCCAAGTGGGGGACATTCCTCGGGTGCGCGACTGGTATGTCGAGGTCGTGGGACTCAAGGTGGAGCAAGAGACGGAGGGACAGATCGCCGTGCTCGCCGGGGACGGCGAGTGCCAAGTCTGCCTCGAAAGCGGTCCACCTGTTTCGGAGCCCGGCCGTGTCAACCTGCTCTTCCGTGTGGAAAGCGTCGATGCGACCTATCGGCGGCTCGTGGAGGAGGGCGTCACCTTCTGGCGCGGTCCGACTGACGAACGCTACGGCCAGCGTAACGCGATCTTGTTCGATCCGGCAGGGCACAAAGTGGAGTTCTTCGAATATATCAACACCTGAAAAGCGCCGTGGAGCGCCGCATCAACAATCCATTGGCAGAGTAGAATTTATTTGCGGCAACCCGGCAAGAAATCGACGAGGCAGCAACCGCAATATGCCAATAGATTCAACTCGTAAAGGGATACGATATTCCTGGTGCCCTGGTCCTCGAAATACAGATCTTCATTGCGGAGCAACAATCAGCCTTGGCGCCTCACCTACGTGTGCGAACGATGTTGAATATATAGATTTTACCGTCGGCCTGTCCATCGGCGACATCCAGATGGGGCAGATCAGCAGCCGAGATCAGGTATGCTTCGCCTGAAGGTAGCGAATTCTCGGATCTGAAAATGAAATCGGCAAGGCCGTCGTTGTCCACGTCGCCGACTGTGGCAACAGTCGGCGACGAGAAGTTGTTCATGTCGGAGTGGAACTCGTAGGAGATGACGTCATCAAGGGATACTGTTCTTCCTGCTGTTTCCAGAGCATTGTCAGTAAATACCGAAGCCAGTACGACATACGCCACTATTTTTCCGTACCTTAACCCAATCAGCAGGTCTGCCTTATCGTCTCCATCAACATCTGCAGCGTTTATTGTCAGTCTTGACCCTGAATAATTAGTAGATAAATCTTGGGTGAACTTCCAGTTTCCAGGTATTGACTCGATGTTAGCAAGGTGGAGTACACCATCTGTGACGCCGTCGGCTTCATCAATGGCAGCGAGATTGGGTTGGCTCCCGGAGACGACACTTACTATAGAGCGAGAGTTGTTCCTGCTACCATAGATCAATATGAGATCCTGCTGCCCGTCGCCATCCACATCGCCTGTAGCTATGCTTGATCCAACATTGTCGAGAGTGGCCTCACCGATGAACTTCCAGGAATTTTGTTCAGCAGCGACCCTGCCGAGTTCCACCGAACTATCCGATGTGCCGTCAGCAATGTCAGCGGCGGAGAAATCCCTGCTGCCGACAAGGTACACAGCGCCGTTGTTCTGTAGTCCCGCATCGTGACCCGGTGCACCGATCAACAGATCAGGCTTACCATCCCCGTCAAAGTCCGCCGCTGCGAGGCTTGACCCCGCCTGGTCCCCCGTTGCCTCTCCTGACAAACGCAAAGACACGGTTTGATTTCCGATTCGTACTTCACTATTTACGTTGCCATCTGTTGCGTCGAGTGTTGACAATTGGGCACTTGAGATCAAGTTGACCCTACCGGGCGCATCACCGGTGCCTCTGCCGGGTTCACCGATGAGGATATCCATCCTCCCGTCATCATCCGTGTCGCCAACGAAGGACAAGCCACCATATCCGATATTGCCGCCCCATATCCCTGTCATTTTCCAGGAAGCCGCGCCAGAAGAGATAGAGCCCAATTCTATCAAGCCATCGGATGCGCCGTCCGCAGCGTCGGACGCCAACAGGTCCACGCCAGATACGAGATATACCGCGCCAGTTAATGCGGTTGCACCGATGCCGAATTCGGGGACACCATCGCCATCAAGGTCACCGAGTGGCGAAAGAGCTTCTCCGGCAGTATATCCCTTCTCACCGATAAGCTTCCAGGAGTGAGACTGGGTTGCAATATGCGCCATTTCTATTGCGCCGTCACGTTTGCCATCCGCTTCATCAGCACTTGTCATATTTTCTGGCGAGATCAGATATACAGCCCCCACATCTGAGTTTCCCGATGCGGCAACGAGTATTTCGGACCTGCCATCTCCGTCCAGGTCACCAGCGACTGCAGCACTTCCCCCGAGACGGTCGTTTGCTGCTTCACCTACGAACTTGATGGAGGTCAAATCCCATCTGGACGAATCGAGTGGGAAAAGATCTGAAGAGTCCTGTACGCCGTCGTTGTCGTCGTCGGTATCCGCGTTGTCACCTGTGCCATCACCATCAGTATCCAGGTACTCCGCTGGATCGTTCGGGAAGGCGTCACGGAAATCTTCTACATTGTCTCCGTCCGTATCTACCGATGCACCGGCATCCAGGGGGAAGGCATCCTCCGAATCGGGAATGCCGTCGTTATCGTCGTCGGTATCCGCATTGTCTCCTATGCCATCACCATCGCTGTCTGCCTGTTCTTCCGCGTCGGACGGGAAGGCATCCGCGTTGTCGCCAATGCCATCGCCATCACTATCCACAGATTCAGAGGGATCGAAAGGGAAGGCATCGTCGCTGTCTGCAACACCGTCGTTATCGTCGTCGGTATCGGCGTTGTCACCCATGCCGTCGCCATCGGTGTCCACCGATTCAGTGGGATCCACTGGGAGATCGTCGTCTGCATCGCTCACGCCGTCCCCATCATCGTCCATATCAAGGCTGTTACCGGTACCATCGTTATCTGTGTCCAGAGGATATCGATCCTCATTGTCTGCCACGCCATCACCGTCATCATCTGTGTCCGTGTTATTACCAATACCGTCGCCATCGGTGTCCACCGATTCATTGCGATCGAAGGGGAAGGCATCCGCGTTGTCGCCGACCCAGTCGCGGTCCGTATCGGCCCACTCGGCAGGGTCAAGTTGGAAGGCATCGTAGACATCGGGGAAATTGTCGTTGTCATCATCGCGATCAATGGTGTTGTTGTCGCCATCGCCATCGGTGTCCCCGGCAGTGTTACCGATAAGTATGTTGTTATCCGGTGTGTCGTCCGCTTTATCAAGTATAGCCAGGTCCGCAGCCAGCAAAAGGTACACTGCGCCTAAACTCTCTTCACTGCCAGATCCTGTGACCCCCAGCAATATGTCCGTTAGACCGTCGTCATCCACATCGCCTGCCGGGGAGTAGGCTCTTATATGGGTGTTCGGTTGTCTATCATACAGGAACCAGGTACCTACCTGTCTTCCAATAGCCCAACTATAAATCAAGCCATCTGCCACGTTGTCTGCCGCATCGGCATCGGCCAGCAACAAGCTGGAAAAGATGTGAACAATGTCAGAATTTATTGCAAACAAATCCACGATACCGTCACCATTAATATCCCCTGCTGCCGCGCTCCTCCAGAGATATCGCAGCCTCCAGGAATTTGCCTGTGAGTAGACCCGGTCCAGGTCGACCTCACCGTCTGCCGTGCCGTCCGTTGCATCCGCAGGCGCCAGGTCCATAGCTGATACTATGTATGTACTATTGCCTTTATCCAACAACAGATATGTGGAACCGTTCGCTTCCATGTTGCCTGCCGAAGAAATGTTATTTCCGACTCTATTCCACCGATCCTTACTTTTGATCTTCCACGAACCCGGCTGTGCTGAAACGAGGCCCAGATCTACAATGCCATCGATCTGTTCATCCGCTGCGTCGGCATCGGCAAGGTCAGCAGGGGAAACAAGATAGGCAGCACCAACGTTAGGTATCTCATCAATATCGTGGTAGGGTGCTCCGATGGCGAAGTCTGCGTACCCGTCGCCGCCAATGTCGCCGACTGCGGCTATACTGGTGCCTGCTGCGTCCCCTGATTCCTCGCCGACAAACTTCCAGGAACCTTCCTGAGGCGCTATGTTACCAAGGTCTATGACACCGTCGATTTCATCATCCGCTGCGTCTGCTGCTGCGAAATCGCGGCTGGCAACAAGGTAAGCTGCACCTTTACTTTGCTGGTGTCTATACGCCCCGATGATAAGCTCTGCGTGACCATCACCATCCACATCACCAAGGGATGTGGCACTATTCCCGGCTATGTCGTAGCTGGCTTCGCCAACAAACTTCCAGGAAAGCGGTTGCGTGGCAACATGGCTTAGATTAATCGTGCGATCCGCGAGACCATCGGCAGCATCTGCTGCTGCGAAATCATCACCCGAAACAAAATATACCGCCCCAGCGTACCATCTGCTGTTTGTGCCATGGTAAAAAAATGCGCCTACGATGACATCTATCAGGCCATCGCCATCCATATCGCCATCGGTTGCTACGCTAACCCCGGCTCTGTTACCTCTTGCTTCGCCAACAAGCTTCCAGGAATGCATGCCCGATCCAATGTTGCCCAGACTGATTGATCGATCTTTGGCGCCATCCGCTACATCCATGGTCTCCAGATCTGAGCTGGAGATCAGATATACGGCACCTGCGTCTTCCTTGCCGTCGGTGTCGTGTCCTGATGCCCCTATGACGATAAAGGTCTGACCTTCGCCATCGTCGGCAGATGTCAAGACCCCACCCATTCTGTCTCCTGCTTGCTCGCTGACAAACATGTATGAGGCGATGTCTGACTTTGTGGCGTCAAGGGGGAACAAATCAATATTGTTACTAACACCATCGTTGTCTGCATCAGGGTCCGCGTTGTCGCCGATGCCATCACCATCCGTGTCAGCAGTCTCGGTTGGATCCTGTGGAAACAGATCGCCATTGTCGCCAACACCATCACCATCGGTGTCCACTGTTTCTTCCGGGTCGAGGGGAAACAGATCACCATTATCGCCAACACCATCACCATCGGTGTCCACCGTCTCTTCCGGGTCCTGTGGGAACAGATCGCTATTGTCGCCGACGCCGTCGTCGTCAGAGTCGGTGGTTTCCGTACTATCCAGGGGGAATGCGTCAACTTCGTCGTCAACATTGTCGTTGTCGTCATCGGGATCGGAGTTGTTACCGATGCCATCCTTGTCGGTGTCTCGCCACTCGTCCGGGTCGTTCGGCAGATCATCCACGGGATCGACGAAACTGTCGCCATCGGTATCCGGCTGCGACTCACCGAACGCGGCGATCTGAAAGCGAACGGCGTTGAGGCTGGTCGAGGCGTCGGCGCCCTCCGTCTCGTTCCTGTACACGCCGCAAGGCTTATCTGTTCCCAAACGACCACGGCAGGTTTTTTCAGGGTTCGAAAAGACACCAGCGTACCAGCCACCCCGACCATACGACATCACGGTATTGAAGTCGTAGTCGACAGCGTAACCCCGGGACCACCGCCATGTGCCGGTGCTGTTTTGCCACAGCGAGTGGTCAAGCCCCATTACATGGCCTAACTCGTGCGTCAAAGTTCCTGCGCCGCAGTTGCCGACGACGTTGGCATAAATGGACACCTCCCTTTCGTAAGAGAAATAGCCACGCGTTTGCCAGCCGCCCAGTCCAGCAAAGCCACACGTGGCCTCGTTCGGTCTTCTGGGTCGAAACAGAACCTTGAGGTCGGCGCCGTGACGCTCCGCTTCCCGCAGCATCTCTTCCCGGTCGAGTCCGCCTATGTCTTCATCGATCTGAACAGCAATTATACCGACCAGCCGGAAGCGTATCGGCAGTTCGCTGTCCTCAAGAATCGAATTCGACAGTGTGGTGACATGCTGGATGCGCGTCGTGGGGTCTCCGTCGTACAGTTCGGCGAATCCCTGACTGTAAAAGGCCAGAACATCGAGTGTTGACATGCCCGGTACGGATTCCGGATCATCGGGGTCCGTGTCTTCAAGCCGCTCGTTGACGTCGCCAACAACATCGCCATCGGTATCCTTCAGGTAGTCCAGGTCATCGACACTGAACGCCGCGCCGGGGTCAACAGGAAACTCCATGCGCAGAGAGTCCTGCCGGGACCATGACGTTCCCTGTTGCTCATCAAGGAATAGCCTGACGTAACGCTTGCCTTCCACATCGGGTATTATGAAGTCGCCGTAGTATGCAGCGGATGGCAGACTGCCTTCTCCGGGCACCGGGTCAGCAATGAGAACGGAGCCGATACTGTCACTTGAACTGTAATCACTGCTGTCCTGGCTCTCAAAGGCAAACGCCCTTACCCGCAGGGGACCACTGTCAGTGGTGCGGAAACTGCGAAACCCCGCAGTGACAGTAAGAGTATTCCCGACTCGCGCAATGTTGCATGGGCACTCGAAGTATATTGAGTCGCCGTTGCCCAGTGCGCCGGGTGCGACGAAGAGGATTGCTATGCACAGCAATGCCCGAAACTTAGCGACCATCGCCATTCTCTCCCGGAATGAAGTAGTCCGGCTTGCTGTAGTCCACATGCTGATCCATGTTGACAGTCGGCATCAGCCAGGCAAATTCCGTGTTGCCTACCAGTTCGTACGTGCCTTCGGGCGTATTAAGATGAGCAAAGGCGTTCCTTTCCCCGATCGTTATCACGAAGGTATAAGGGTGGTCATCATCGATCAGGCGACCGATATAGGAGCGGTTGACGCCGAGGCCCGTCTCTACTCGTTCGATGACCGATTCATACATCTCGCCGATCTGCGGCACCTCAATGGAAATCTGCTCACCCACGTCCCATGTCCACATGTCCGGCTTTAGTGTCACCAGCACGCGCCCTTCGACAACTTCTTTGTAGACCGGTACCTGGTCCGGCTTAACCGCTCCGACATCCACAGGCACCCATGCGGTGTTGGCGGCAACCCTCTGCTGCTGCGAAGTATTCAAAGTGGTTTTCTCATCGGAAAGCGCCTGTACCGGCGGACCTGGCGGCGTGGTCCTGTCGAGACTTACGTGGGGGACTGGACCGGAATGATCACCAGGAACCAACAGATACAGTACCAGCATTGACACAAGGACCAACGCCACCGCGACGGAAAACCACAAGCGACGCCTTGCAGCACCAGGTTGAGGATTATCCGGATCAGGCTTGTCCATTATCCCTACCAATCTATTATGTGATCTATCACTTATCGGCTAAACGCCAGATCGACCTGTCGCAACTCGCGCTCTATGCCGCACCGTATACTGGTCCCATTGTACAACAACCGGCGCCAACCCTTTTTTCAATTTACAATGCTTCTTTCGATGCGCTACTTTCACTCCGAAGTGCAACACGGGTTATCCCGATGACAAGCGCACAGAATGATTCACTGGTGGCGTGGGTCGCGCCACCCGGATTACCAGGGTTGCCCTTACGTCTGCCGGACCCAACTGATGAGCTCGCGCAGGTTGGGCCGGTTGCCTTGACTGAGGATGCCGAACTTGTAGATCCTGCCTGCGACCCAGGAGGTGCCCCAGACCGTCAGCGCCATCAGCACGATGGAGGCACCCACCATCCACCAGGGCACCGTACCCATCACGGCCCTCGGGTACATCATGATAGGGCTGAAGAAAGGGAAGAGGGCCACCCAGTCCATCCAGGCCATTCCGCCACCCTCAATCGTCGACATCTGTATGACCAACGGGACAATGATAAGGATGACGAGCGGCATCTGCGCCTGGGTCGCCTCCTGCAGGTTCCTGCACATGGCGCCGACCGCTGCGAAGAGGCTCGAGTACAGGAGGTAACCCAGCAGGAAGTAGATAATAAGCAGTACAATGACTCCCGGGCCTGGCAGATATTGCATGAATTCACCCAGCTCTTCCAGATCCGGCAATAGGACGATAAGACCGGGCAGCGCTGAGGCTGTCAATAAAACTATGCAGCCGATCCAGATACCTACCTGGGTCAGCCCGACAGCGCCCACGCCCACGATCTTGCCAAGCATAAGCTGCCAGGGTCGCAGGGACGAGATCACCAATTCGACTACCCGGTTCTGTTTCTCCTCGAGAACCGACTGCAGTATCTGGGCGCCGTAGATGAGAATCATGGCGTAGAGGATAATCCCGCCGATGATGCCTGTGACCATTCCCGAGATACGCTCGGCCTCGAATTCTTCCGCGTCGGCCTCGTCTATTCCGACAGGCTCGAACTCCATCGCTCCGCCCTTGAGCAGACTGCGGACCGACTCGCCGTCCACGAGGAGACCGAGTCGCTGGTCCACGACCTCCCCGACAATGATCGAGCGCATGATCCTGGAACGGGTCCCGCCTGGCGACTCCTTCGCCCGGTATGTGAAGACGGCTTCACTGGCGGTCAGTTCATCGAGCACAACGTAGGCTTCCAGGTCGGCGTCGAGAACCCGCTGGTCCAGATCCGCGGTACCTGCGTCGGGGTCGGCGACCTCGATCTTGTATCCCTCTCGTTCCAGAGCCAGTGCAACTGGTTCACCGAGATGCCCGGTGAAGTCGACCAGAGCGATCTGACGCGTCGGGCCCTGGGAGTTGAGCGCCACGAAGAAACCCAGCGCCATCAAGCCGAATATGAACAGGGGTATGCACAGCGTCGAGAGGATGAACGCCCTCGTCCTGATGCGCTCAATGTACTCACGGCGAAATACCACCCAGACCTGCTTCACGATGTACCTCCCATTTGTGAAGGAGAATCGGTGTCGCCGGGGTCTCCGGCATGGCGGACGAAGATCTCGTGCAGGCGTGGCTCGAGCAGCTCAAATCTCCGTACGCTGATTCCGCAAGCCACCACCGCAGCCAGAATCTCCTCAGGCCGCGCGCCCTCGTGCAGGGTAAGGTGAAGTGCATCGCCCACCTGCTCGACTGTCGACACGCCCGGCCATGCGATCTCGGGAGCAGTACCGTCGAATTCGACAGCTACAACGCCAGAACGCTCGCGCTGCTTCAATTCCTTTAAGTTCTCGTCGAGCACCTTGCGGGATCGCGAGATGAGGCATACCCGCTCGCAGAGCCGCTCAGCCTGGTCCATGAGGTGGGTCGAGAAGAGGATCGTCTTCCCGCGCTCCTTCTCCTCGCGGACGATCTCCTCCAGCACGTCCTGGTTGATCGGGTCGAGACCGCTGAAGGGTTCGTCCAGGATCAGGAGTTCCGGGTCGTGGAGCACCGTGCTGATGAACTGGACCTTCTGCTGCATCCCCTTGGACAGGGCCTGCACTTTCCTGGATGCCCACTCGCTTAGGCCAAGACGCTCCAGCCATCCCTCGGCGCGGCTCCGGGCTGTCGTCCGCCCGATGCCGCGGATCTCTCCGAAGAAGACGAGCTGGTCGAGCACCTTCATCTTCTCGTAGACGCCACGCTCCTCGGGCAGGTAGCCTACGCGGCTTCGACGGGCGAAGTCTGGTGCACCGCCGAAGAGTTCCACCGTGCCGCTGTCGGGCAGGAGGATGCCCATCATCATGCGGATCGTGGTTGTCTTTCCAGAGCCGTTGGGACCCAGCAGGCCGTAGATGGCGCCGGACTCGATTTCGAGGTCGAAGTCGGCAACGGCGGTGTGGGCGCCGAAGGTCTTGTGTACGCTGGAGAGACGTACAGCAGTTCTGTTCTGAGTCATGTGGGCTTGGCTCCGTTTGCGGGGGTGCAGAGAGGATTGTCCATCGCTTCAAAGAACCTAGACTATCACACCTTTATGACTCCAGAACTAACTGGCCGGTATAGTACCTTCGCAGCGCTCCATGGGCAGGAGCGCCGCACTGCGTGCGAAGACGTGGTGGGGCACGAGGAGGGCTTCCTTCAGGGCGACGTCCCGATCCCACGGATTGTCGAATGCCGCCACCGACTGTGCTTTGGCGAGTCCGATGTGGTTCAGGTGGTAGTACGGGGAGACGAGCGGGTAGAACTGCAACGGCCAGTCCGTGCCGTACACCAGGCGCTCGGGCAGACCAGGCGCCTTGAGCGCGCGTGCGAGATAACCGAGCTTGTTGATCTGCGTAAGGCTCGAGACGTCCGCGTAGAGGTTCGGGTACCGATCGAACAGCGGCAGGATTCTCTCGAAGTTGTCTTGTCCGTGGTTCTCTCCCGTGGTTGCCATGTGGGCTGCGATGACGGTCACGCCCAGAGAAAGCGGCAATTGCAACCGTAACGGATCGCCGTAAGCATCGACTGCACTTTCGAATGAGCGTTCCTGGCCCGTGTGCGTGAGGAGGGGAAGATCCAGCGCCGCGAGTCGCTCGTAGAAAGGGCGGATTGCCTCGTCGGCGGGATCGATGTCCATGATGTTTGGAATCCACTTGACAAGCACTGCGCCTGCGTCGCGTACGTGCACGAGTTGTTCAAGAGCATCATGACGGTACGGATTGACACTTGCCCCGAAACAGAGCTCAGCGTGCCGCGCCGTCTCGCGGGCGACAAAGTCGTTGGGCACGTAGACCTGGGTGGCTTCCCGGTCGAGGTTGCCCGAGGCATCTACCACGCCATCGAGGGCCAGCACTACCGCCCTCTCCACGCGCTCGGAGGCTGCGACGTGGGTGGCAATGCGGTCGATCACGATGCCGTCGCCGCCCTCCTCAAGAGCTTCGCGGGTAACGCCGAAGGCGCGGAGGTAGATGGAAAAGCGGACGCTGTCTTGCATCGCGTGGCCGATGAAGACACCGCTGCCGCCGGCGCCGATGCCGGCTGCGTGGGCGTGCAGGTCCACAAAGCCCGCGGCCCGCGTCGCGGTATCCCCGGCCATCACCTGAACCGATGTAGCAATGACCAGAACCGGCAGAGCCCTGGTTGTTGCATGCAGCCACGCCGCCCAGCGCCGGGTCACAAGCGCCACCCGACATAGATGCCGCGATGGTCGCGAACGAGTTGCAGGTTCCGCTTGCAGGGTGTCGTCAGCTAATTCGATCATGTCTCCATCAAAGGAATCAATGTTAACCAGGCTCCTTTTGAAAGATCTTTGACGAGGTTGTGAAGACACGGGGTCCATTATACTCTGGCACCTTACTCCGACTCCAGGACTTACTTTTGCATTCTTGCAGAAGTACGGTTTACAATTCCTGCTTCTTTTCACACAGTGAGCAATCAATTTTCCATGTCCATAACGGAACAACAACTCAATAAAGTACGTACTCAAGCCGGATTCATTGCGGCACTGGACCAGAGTGGCGGGAGCACGCCGAAAGCCCTTAATCTCTATGGTATCTTTGATGATGCGTACACCAACGATGAGGAAATGTTCTCACTGGTACACGAGATGCGCACCCGGATAATCTCCAGCCCGGTATTCAACGGTGACCGTATCCTCGGCGCTATCCTTTTTGAGAATACGCTGGACCGGGAAATCGGTGGTATGAATTCGGCTCGTTATCTTTGGGAGGTGAAAAATGTCCTTCCCATCCTCAAGGTGGACAAAGGATTAGCTGATGAAGAGGACGGTGTTCAGGTGATGAAGCCGAATCCCGGTCTCCCGGCTCTCCTGGATAAAGCCTTGGAAAGAAACGTTTTTGGCACAAAAATGCGCTCTGTAATCAAGACGGCGAATGGCGCCGGCATAGAAAGTGTCACCCACCAACAGTTCGAGGTGGGACGGCAGATTGTTGCCGCAGGTCTTATACCGATTATCGAACCGGAAGTGGATATCCACGCACCCGATAAGAGTGCTGCCGAAGCCCTGCTGAGAGATCAATTGCTGGCTCATCTGGACGACCTGGAGTCGGACGAACTCGTGATGTTCAAGCTGACCCTGCCGGAGGAGCCGGGATTTTACCAGGCGTGCCAGGATCATCCGAATATGCTGAAGGTTGTTGCACTCTCCGGTGGCTATTCCCGCGTAGAGGCCAATCGCCGGCTGGCGCAGAACCACGGGATGGCCGCGAGTTTTTCCAGGGCCCTGACTGAAGGACTCTCAAACAGGCAATCGGAGGACGAATTCAACGCCATGCTTGACTCCTCGATCCAATCGATTTTTGATGCGTCTTGTACCTGAGTGAAACTGCTCCGGTCTTATGCTTTCTGACTAACGGTTTCCATTCGCTTAACCATTTTTTTCTTACGCATATTTTTAAATGAATTGCCTGCATAAAAACAATTGAAACCTCTGCGCTCTGACCCATCCAGGTTAGGGCCAGACCAATGTACCGTTGTAGGCCTGAAGAACACAATATCTCCGGGATTCATTGCCGCTTCAACGAGGTCAGGATGATCTGACAGGTCAGTTGGCTCATAAGCCCTGAGATGCTTGAACTCTTCTTCCCTGAGGTGCGAACCTTTCAAAAAGTGAAGACAGCCATTCTCCCTGCTGACTTTATCGAGAGCGATCCAGATCACGCCCCCCTTGAGGGCATCCGAGTGTGGATGCACTTCCTGACCGTTTTTATTTTTGGTGAAGAAACTTGCGGTAGTGGGTTCCGGTTTTCTACCCAGCAGTGTTTCAAGAATCGGGATATGCTTTCCCCTGTAGAGCAGTTCACTGAAGTAACCATCCAGCCTCTCGAGTCCCTTGGTGACGTTGCTGAACATGTCACTGCGGTGTCGATCCCTGGTGGCGTCTTCCGCGCGACGACAGATTTCATTCACCTGTTCCATCGGAACGAAGTTACGGAGGATCACGAAGCCATCGCGATCAAAATCTGCTTTGAGAACAGCTGCCTGGTCGTTATTCATGTGTGTGCCTTTCACCTTTTCAATATCCTCATAATAGCGTGTATTCGTGATCTAAAGAACTCTGTGAAGCATACAGGCTTTGGGAATTCCCCCAATTTTCAGCGGATGTGTGATTACCTCTCCGGCAAACTGGCGGGCAGCCATTGCTTACGCCACATAGCTGAGGCCAGGCTGTCATTCAATGTCTAATCCTCTTGAAAGAGCGGCCATTCGAGCGTGGACTTCAATTTCGTCATACAATGGTGATTGATGGAAAGCAAAGGGTGCATAACTAGGGGGGGTATTATGCACCCTTTGCATAGCCCACTATATTACGTAGCGGACTATCAAACCAAAAAGCGACCTTCCGTTTATGTGGTTTCCAGGTGGCGGCTGCAGTCGCTTATTCCACGTGAATGTGGTTCAATTTTGAGAGACCCATTCTTAACATGTGAAAACGGAAGTATAAGGCAATTTCTTTAATTATTAAATCAATTACTTTAATTTATCCGGTTTCTGTCAAGGTCGATAACCAGGTCCGGGATGCGGACCAAGGCTCTCCGGCAGCAATCGCCAGGCATCCTCCATGAATTCGATCAGCAATGGGCGTGTATCCCTGGGATCAATCATGTTTTCAATTCCAAAGGCGTGAGCATTTCTAAAGGGTGACGATATGGCCTGCAACTTATCTTCAATCTCCTGTCGTTTGCGTTCCGGGTCATCTGCAGATTCTATTTCCCGTTTGTAGGCGATGGCTGTACCACCCTCAATGTGCATTGATCCACCATGGGTAGATGGCCAGGCATAACGCCGGTACAGACCCTTTTCACGGAAATGCAGTCCTCCAGCTACTCCGTAGAGTTGCCGCACCACAATGCAGGCATAGGGAATGCGACTATTATGAGTAGCCGTGACGACTCTGGCGCCTGCACGAACAATACCGGCTTTTTCCTGGGCAGGTCCCACGGAAAATCCGGGTTCGTCAGCAAAATAAACCAGGGGCAGGTGAAACATGTCACAAAGTTCAATCAGGCGTATGGTTTTTTCTCCCGCTGCCCCATCCATGGAACCGCCGTTGAATTTGGGATTGTTGGCCATCACACCACAGGGCATTCCACTGAGTCGGGCGAGACCCGTGACTCGCGCTTTGCCATAGTAAGGTCCAATTTCAAAGAAGGAATCATTATCAAGGACCGCATTCAATATGTTTCGAGGCTCATAGATTTTACGTCGATCACGAGGCACAACTGAGAGCAGGGACTCTTCCCTGCGATCAGGTTCATCATCTGTCGCGATGCGTGGCGGCAGTTCATACACATTGGCAGGCAGGTAAGACAGGAATCGTCTGATCTGGTGAATGGCATCCGGTTCATCTTCAGCCAGATTCATGATGACACCGTTTTTGACCTGGATGCGTTCATCCCCAAGGTCTTCCTTGGAGATTTCCTGGCTGGTTGCCTGTTCAACCACTTTTGGTCCGGCAACAAATACCTGACTGGTGCCTTTGACCATCAGGTTAAAGTGACACAGGCATGACTGGACAGCAGGTAATCCGGCGACAGAACCCAGTACCGCCGAAACAACCGGTACTTTCTGCATCAGTTCGATGGCTGAATGACTACCTATCCCTGTTGGCAGGTAGGTCCGGCCAATTTGTTCAAAAGTCTTGACAGAACCCCCGGTCGCATCCAGCAATCTGATATAGGGGATACGGGCATCTATAGCCAAATTCTCGATAAACTGGCTCTTGTTGCCAATAGCCGCATCGGCAGCACCACCGCGAATAGTGAAGTCGCCACCCGAAAATGCCACTTTTCTGTCATTGATCCTGCAGGTGCCAATGATTGTATTGGAAGGTTTAAGCCCCCGGACCTGATCCCCTTCCCATGTTGCAGAACCGGCAAGAGGTCCGATTTCATAGAAACTGCCGGCATCGGCCAGCAGGTCTACTCGCTCGCGAATGGTCAGCTTCCCCCTGGAATGGTGAAATGCCACACTGTCTTCACCACCCATTTGTCTGGCCAGTTCAGTCTGACGTGCCAGTTCATCAACATCGTCCTTCCAACTCATACGCACTCCCTGGGTTCGGCATCACTCGGTTTATCCCCGCATTTTGCCATCACAACGGCAGGTTGGCGATGACCTGAGCCAGATCTGTTACATGTGAGTGAAAGAAATGACATCAGAAACCATTCAAGTGCTCAACAAACTGACTGCTCAAACACTGATACTGTACTTCTGGTAAACGTAAAGCTCTCAGCATCTTCGTGAAGAAAATACAGTATTACCATGGAAATGTGGTTTAAAATACTATTTTGCCTTGTTGTCCCCAGGCACCTTAGCGAGAGGTAAACAACATGCGTATAGGAATACCCAAAGAGATAAAGGTTCATGAGTATCGCGTCGGTCTCACACCCTGGTCAGTTGCCGAACTCAAGTTACACAGGCACGATGTTATCGTCGAGACCAATGCAGGAGCCGGCATTGGCTTTACCGATTCGGACTACCGGGATGCCGGGGCGAAGATTGCCGATGTCAATGAGACGTTCAATGCGGAACTGATAATAAAGGTCAAGGAACCGCAGCTTGAGGAATGCGAACGGTTGAAGCCGGAGCAGGTACTGTTTACGTATCTGCATCTTGCCGCCAACCGTACTCAGACAGATGCACTGATGGCCTCGGGTGTCACTGCCATCGCTTATGAAACGGTGACTTCCGCCGATGGTGGCTTGCCGCTGCTCAAGCCGATGAGCGAGGTGGCGGGACGGATGTCAGTCCAGGTAGGAGCCTATGCATTACAGAAAGCGACTGGTGGCCGCGGTACTTTGCTTGGTGGTGTGCCTGGGGTTTCCCCCGGCAAAGTAGTGATCCTGGGCGGCGGCATTGCTGGTGCAAACGCAGCCATGATGGCAGTTGGATTGCAGTCGGACGTCACCATCCTCGATCGATCCGTATCACGTCTGACCTGGTTATCAGAATATTTTAAAGGACGAGTCAAAGTCCTGATGGCAAACGACCGCAACCTGCGTGAGCAAGTGCATTCCGCAGACCTCGTTATCGGTGCTGTCCTGGTACCCGGCGCCAGCGCGCCGCGACTGGTTACCAGAGAGATGGTTTCCGACATGGCCGATGGTACAGCGATGGTGGATATTTCGATCGACCAGGGCGGCTGTTTTGAAACCAGTCACCCGACAACGCATGAACAGCCAACCTATGTCGAGGAAGGCGTCGTTCACTACTGCGTAGCCAACATGCCCGGTGCCGTTGCACGCACGTCCACGATAGCGCTCAACAATGTGACATTACCCTACGTCATTGAACTCGCTGAGCGAGGTTGGTATAACGCCATCAAACGCAACCCCCATTTCGCCAACGGCCTGAATGTACATGACGGGAAGATCATGCATCCTGGCGTGGCCGAGGCACTGGATCTGCCTTTGCATCATCTACATGAAGCCGCATAGAATGCGAATGTTGCGGAGCTGTTGAATTAAGATGGTACGGATGCAAGTCAAATCGATTTTCCTGGCACTCTGTGCACTTGTCTTGACAGTCACGGCTGAACAGGCAATCTCCGCCGACTACATAGAGGAGGTCGTGGTTGTTGCCAGGACCGGTAGTCGTATTGCTCGCCAGGCTGATTACCCGTCACCACTGGCAGTATACGATGCCGAAACTTTGAGCAACTTCGCTGCCAAGGATATCCGAGACCTGATAGGTCTTATGCCCACGGACAATGGTGCAGAAAACAACTCGGACAATTTGTCGCAAAATTTCACTGTCGGTACCTCCAATATCAACCTGCGCGGCCTGGGGGTGGCCTCGACGCTGGTGTTGCTGAACGGCAAGCGTCAGGTTGTCTCAGCGGTGCAGACGGACGATGGCGCCAGCTTTGTGGATCTGGCGGCGCTGGCGCCGATGTTGGCCATAAAGCGCGTCGAAATCCTGAAGGATGGCGCCTCGGCGATCTACGGTTCCGACGCCGTAGCAGGAGTCGTTAACTTCATTACGCGTAATGACCTTGATGGGCTGGATGTGAGTGTCGAGTATCGTACGCGCCAGGGTAATGGCTCACAGGATGACGTCAATGTGGATGCAGCGTTCGGCGGCCTGCTGGGCGCGAGCGGATCGTTCCTGCTTGCGACAGGATATCTGAATCGAAGCAGCCTGGTGCTCGGTGAGGTAGATTGGCTGAGGCCCGCCACCAGTGGATTCGGCAATCCTGGTAGCTTTAACCTGCCCTCGTCGGGCCGCACCGTTGCGGACCCGGGCTGCACGGCCAATGGCGGCTTATTGCAGAATCTGGAGGACGATAACACGATTTGCCGGTTTGACTTCGGCCCACAGGTTACAGCGGTGCCCGTTGAAGATCGACTTCAAGTATATGCCCGAACAGACTGGGACTGGACGGACAGCATCCGCCTCTGGGCGGAAACGGGTTACGCGCGTAACGACATCACTCGGGAAGTGTCGCCGAGTTTTCCGGTTCTCAACACACCCCTGGTACCGGCTGCCAATCCGGGTAACGTGTTCGGAGAGGATGTGTTTTTTCAAGGCAGGCCCTATGGCGTCGGTCAGCCGACAGAGATTCACAACTATCGTCACAGCACTGTACGCGTGGCATTCGGCGCCGAAGGCGACTGGTCGGGTAACAGGATATGGGACATTTCCTATGTGCACGCAACGAACGACGCCGTGCTTAATCTTCGCGACATCGTTGCTGCGAACTTCCAGTCCGCGTTGATGGGTTTTGGCGGTGCCGAATGTGATACTCGCCCCACTGCCGCTGTCCCGCCTATACCGGGGCAGGGATCGTGCCTCTATTTTAATCCATTCAGTTCGGTGTTCACGGCACGCCCTGGCGACGTAACTTACAACGATCCCCGTCTGCGCGAATTTATCGTCGGCGACTACCTGGGCAACGTCGAGTCAACTTTACATCTGCTTGATGTCAACATTACCGGAGACTTCGGTGACTTTGGCGGCGGTCCAGCCGGGTTTGCACTTGGTGCGCAGTGGCGCGAGCAGTCGTTGTCCGCTGTCTATGACACTGTTACCCGTCATGACGGTTTCGCATTTCTCATCGGCAATCCGGATTTTTCCGGTGAGACGGACGTTTATGCGGCCTACGGCGAAGTGCTGTTACCGTTTGCACCATGGTTGGAAATTACCGGTGCACTGCGCTACGCCGACTACGGGAGCGGTGTTGGAGACACACTGAATCCTAAACTTACGCTGCTCGCCGTACCTTCCCCGGCGTTTTCCCTGCGCGCCTCGGCAGGCACTTCTTTTCGCGCGCCTTCGACGTTTCAGACCCAGGGTGTGCAGACCAACTTCGTCAACATTACAGACTATGACGGATCAACTACGTTTGCAGGACGGCGCACAGTGGGTGACCCGGCTCTAAAACCCGAGACCTCCCGGGCGGTTAACGTTGGCGCCACCTGGCAGCCGAGTACCAACGTTGCGCTGGGCATCGACTTCTTCGACTATGCCTTCAAGGATGTATTGCGCAAGGACAACGCACAGGCGATCGTAGACTCTGACCCGCAGGATGTTCGAGTCCAGCGTACGTCAGCGGGGACGATTTCCATCGTCAACGTGGCTTTTATCAATGCCGACGCTATCGATGTACGTGGCATGGACTTGTCCGCAAGAGCAAGATTCGATACTGCATTGGGCAAATTGGCGCCGTTCCTCGAAGCAACCTTTCTGCTTGACTACGAGGTCGTCAATGCCGGTGTTACCAGCGATGGCCTGGGTCGTCTGAACCGGACCAATGTCGGCGCGCCGACGCAAACGTTAAAGGCTGTTGTTGGTGTTAACCTGATGCGTGAACGGACTGCATACAACTTGCTTTTGCGTCATGTCGGCGGATACAACGATGACAATGGGCAAGATATCGATTCTTTCACAACATTGGACGCCAATGTTCGCTTCGATGTCGGTAGCCTGTTCGGCGCAGGATCAGAGACTTCCGTTGTTTTCGGATTGGTCAACATCGCCGGTACTGATCCGCCCTATGTGAACATCGCCGGCAGTTATGATCCACGGTCCGCTGACCCGCGTGGTAGACGGGTATTCCTGCGTCTGGAGTCAAACTTTCGACGGACAGATCATTAAGTAGAGGAGATACAGGAACACAATTTCTTTATAAGCTGAATAATTGTGAGTCATGGACCTCACTACACTACTTGACCACTCTTTAAATATGTGGACTATTTTCCCTATCCTCAGCTGAATTTTTAGCAAGAATATATATGGATGATACCTCAGGTTTTACCCGGTTTGAGTTGAGCGCCGATTTTTATGACGAAATGTTTGATTCAGATGGTCATCCCCATGAGGCCTCCAGAAGGTTAAGTCAGGCTTTGGCGCAGTTGGCCCCGGAGGAGTTGGAAAAACTCCAGGAGGGGGTCTATCGACGTTTCCTCCACGAGGGGATCACCTTTACTGTACTAGGGGCTGAATCCAGTGAACAGATCATTCCCATCGACTGTGTGCCGCGCATACTGACGGCTGTCGAGTCGTGAGATTAACCTCCTCAACAGTTACTGATCTTCGACAGTATAACCGTTCATTGTTATTACACATTTGCCGACAACATTCCGTGATTCGAGCATTTGCATGGCGGAGACAGCCTCTTCTAACGGGAAGGTCCTGCAGACATACGGCTGTATTATCCCGGAATCAGCAAGTTCATAAATCGCACGGGTGTTTTCAATACCTTTCTCGGGATAGACCCTGCCATATTCACCAGCTCTTACGCCAATCACCTGTAACTGCTTGATCAGTATCAGGTTAACCGCGGCCTGAGGCCAGCGACCACTGGTGAAACCCAGGGTCAACAGCCGTCCGTCAACATTGATGCAGCGCATGGATTCATCGAATGCGCCACCACCGACCGGATCATAAATGACGTCGGCGCCGCGGCCGTCAGTCAATGCCTTGACTTTATTGCGAAAGCCGCCAATCTCCCCATTGGGCATGGTGTAATTGATGACATGATCGGCGCCACGTTCCTTGACGATTTTGAGCTTGTCATCCCTGCCACCGGTCGCGATGACATTCGCCCCCAGGTATTTCCCCAGATCGACCGCGGCCAGACCGACACCACCAGTGGCGCCATGCACCAGCAGGTTTTCACCCGGCTTCAGGTGGCCGCGGCAAGTCAGTGCAACCCAGGCGGTCAAATAAGCTGTATTAAAGGACGCAGCAGTGGCGTACGTCATCGCCTTTGGCATTGGTGTAACGTTATGGGCACTGATATTCCGTGCTTCTGCAAAACCACCATAGTCACCGCCCATGATGACTTTATCTCCAACTGCAACGTTGTCGACCCCGCGACCAATGGCAACTACATCGCCGGCTGCCTCGCTGCCAGGTGCAAAGGGCAATGGCGGTATTCTCTGGTACTTTCCCTGAATTTTCAGGATATCAGTGAAATTAACAGCGCACGCTTTGATGGCGACCTGAACCTCTCCTTCCGCCGGTGGGTCAAGTTCAATGGTGTCCAGGGTGACTGTTGTGATGTCTTCATCGATTTGATGACAACGTACGGTACGTATCATGGTTGCTGCTCACTTGTTCTTGTATGGAAAACTGTATTGTGCCTGCTACATTGAATCCCTCAAGCGCTAAATACAAATGATTGTTTGACAGCTATCGACTTAGTCAATAGCATCCGCCCGCTGCCACATCAAAACCGCAGACATCATTGAGCGAAATCAACCAACAAGCAACAGTCTATTCCCTGAACCTCAACAAAGAGGAGAAAGAAGACGGCCTCACACTCAAGGCGCTTGTCAGACTTTTCTTACGAACCTGGCCTTATCTGAAACCACAATGGCCACACCTCAGTCTGTGGGTTGTCGCACGGTTTGCTATCGAAGTGATTTGGGTGTTCGCGGCTCTCGTCGCGTTTGATCTCTTTAACAACAAGGTATTGGTTGGTGAGAAACTTCAGCCTTCCCAGGCCAGCCTGTTATTTCTTGACGACAGCTACAGCACAGATTTTTTTGATCAGGAGGAGAGTGAATTCTCGATCGAAGACCTCTATTTTTGGCAGAATGATGAAGAAGAGGAAATTGCAGAACCAGATGAAAAGGCGGAACCCCCTGAACTGACCAAAGAACAACAACGCATTGTCCGTGACCGGCTGATGATCCTGTTCTGCATAACTGCAATCTTGATATTCATAATCTCGCCCACTATCGATTACTATCGAACATGGATACTGCAACGGGTGAACCAGTATCTGCGCGTCACCATGGTCGAACGTGCAGAACACCTTTCACTGCGTTATCACAGCCACGCAAGAACCGGGGATGCGATCTACCGGCTGTACCAGGACAGCGCCATGATCACCAGTGTCATTGAGCGCCTGTTGCTTGAACCTGTGATCGCCGTCAGCCAGGTGATATTCAGTTTTTTCGTCATATGCCTGTTCAGCCCAACGTTAGCAGTCATGTTTCTCGCCGGTATTGTTCCCATCCTCTGGCTGGTGGCCTGGTACACACCACGCCTTCAGATCAGGTCCAGACGGGCGCGAAACACCAATAGCGACCTGACTTCCAGAATTCAGGAAGGTTTCGCCGCCATTCGGGTGATTAAAGCCAATCGGGCGGAAAACATTCTACGACAGCGATTCGACAGCGATTCAAGCACAGCACTTGATGCCGCTTTTTACTTGCGTGTTGAATACATTTTTTTGCGCATTATGACACTGTTCCTGGTTGGCCTCATGATCATAGCGGCGCAGTATTTGACAGCGGGATGGACCATCGCAAACGATCCAACATTTCTCGCCGGTGCTGTTGCCCTGGTAGGTTTCGCTGCCTGGAACTTCGGCGCCTTTCAGGCAGTACAATCCAGAACTGAAGAGTTCCTGCTGAATGGTATGGATCTGGTCCGTATCTGGAGCGTAATCCAGGATATGTCTATAGGGTTGGACAGGTCCTTTTTCCTGCTGGATCTGAAGCCGGATGTCGTTGACAAATCCCATGCTGAACCGGTCCCTTCGCCGATAGAAAACATCACCTATCATGGCGTCTCCTTTGGCTACGACCCGGACAAACCAATTCTGAAGAACATTGACCTGTCGGCTGATGCTGGCGCCATCACCGCCATTGTTGGCACTACCGGTTCCGGAAAATCAACTATGATGAGCCTGCTGTTGCGCCTCTATGATACAGATAGAGGGTCGATCACCATCAATGGTGTGGATCTCAGAGATCTACAAATTGACAGTCTGCGCGCCAGTGTTGCCATCGCCCTGCAACAGAACACACTGTTTGCGACCACCATAGCCGAAAATATTGCCTATGCAACAGCAAACGTTGACAGGCAAGCCGTAGAATTGGCTTCAAAGGTATCCTGTGCCGATGAATTCATAACTGAAACGGTGAATGGTTACGATACCGAACTGGGAGAACGCGGTGGCAAATTGTCTACCGGTCAGAGACAACGTCTCTCTATCGCACGCGCCGTAATTCGGGATACCCCCATACTGATTCTTGATGAACCGACAGCTTCTCTCGATGCTGAAACCGAGCACCGTGTATTGGCCAATCTTGCAGACTGGGGGCGTGAAAGAGTTGTATTCCTCATTACACACCGGTTATCGACCATTCGAAACGCAGATCAAATCGCACTGTTGGAGGATGGCGCAATTGTTGAGTTGGGTAGTCACGATACCTTGATGGCAATACCTGATGGCAGCTATCGACGCTTCATTAACACTGAAATCAACTCAGCGTCAGTGGCGCCATTATGACTGATATTGCACCGGTTGACATCGGACCTGCAAAAAAAGCCAGATTCGATGACCGTATCGATACCGAAACACGAATCACCAACCGTGAAGTGATTGGTATTCTGGGCCGTTCATTAAAATTGTTGGGGTCTTTTCCAAATCTGTTTTTCTGTAAACTGACATTGTCATTTCTGGCAATCATCCCGGGACTTTACATGCAGTGGTTGCCAAAGATCGTTATTGACCAGGTCATACTGCAACAACCTGTTAATCAGGAAGAAGTACCGTTTCCACCCCATATGCAACCACTGGTCGACATCATTATTGGTCTGTCACCAATGGAGACACTGATGGTAGTGACCATCTTTCTGGTAGTGATATTGTGTATTTTTGGTCGCGGAGGAATCTGGTTAGCGTTTTCCCAGGGCGAAGACAGTGCGACCCAATCTGAAAACCAGATGAACGAAGGCGCCAGTCGGACCAGCGGTGTTGTGGGTCTCGCTGATGCTCTGGTGCAAATCAGGCTATCGCAGCGACTCACCAACCTCCTGCGTACTACCCTGTTCCAACGCATGGCCCGGCTACCTATGACCACGCTGGATGATCATCGTATAGGTGATGCCGTGTATCGAGTCATGTATGACACACCCATGCTTCCGGGTATGTGTTACAAAGTCACGCTGGAACCGGTATTCATGATTATCGGCGCCGCGATATCGCTTTATATGATGTACTTCAGCTATGGGAATATTGCGCCGGAGTTGATCTGGGCTGCCGCTCTTTTGATACCCGCGGCCCTGATAGTCACTGTACCCTTTTCAGCGTTGACTCGCCGTGTTCAGCAGGATTCCAGAGCGGCCGGTACTTCGACCACAAACGCGATAGAAGAAAGTCTCGGTAACATTTCAGCCGTACAAAGCCTGGGAGGGATGACCCGGGAAAAGAATCGCATCGAAGGCCAGAGCAGTGAGTCATTCCGACGTTATCGACATGTCAAAATAGTGGAGATTATACTTGGGTTCATTACCATTGCCATGCTGGTTGGCATAGGATTCTGGGTAACTATTTTCTCGACGAATCTGATTATCGACGGAACCATGAGTCCTGGAGACTTTGGTGTGCTGTATGGCATTACATTGTCTCTTGGCGGTACTGCCATAGGGATTGGCCGGTTCTGGATTGAAATACAGGGCAACGCTGCCGCGGTTCGCCGTGCCCTTTTCTTCATTGACCTCCCCTCCGAAGACCACCAGGAAACACAGCCATTGATTAAACCTTTGACCAGCAACATACAAATCGAAAATGTGGATTTCAGTTATCCCGATGGCAAAAAGGCATTAAATGACATCAATCTCATACTGAGTCCTGGTGAACTCGTGGCTATTGTGGGCCCCACCGGTGCTGGCAAAACCAGTCTAGCTTTTCTTATTCCAGCATTTATCAAACCCGATTCCGGACGGGTGTTGTACGACGGACAGGACATCGCTGATGTTAATATAGACAGTCTTCGAAATCAGGTGAGTTATGTGTTCCAGGAACACTTGCTTCTGTCTGAATCCATCAGAGCCAACCTGCTGTTGGTAAACCCTGGAGCCACTGAAGCCGATATACACGAAGCTTTGACAACTGCCGGCGCCATGTCATTCATCGATGCACTGCCGGATGGTATCGATACAGTACTCGGTCGCTCCGGCGATACGTTGTCCGTGGGCCAGAAACAACGCATTTGCATTGCTCGCGGGCTAATCAGGAATACGTCCATCCTCATTCTTGACGAACCGACAGCTGCACTCGATCCACAAACGGAAAATGCCTTGATACAAGCGCTTCGGGTGGTTGCCAGGGACCGGTTGGTGATTGTTATCGCGCACCGACTTTCTACTATTCGTCAGGCAGACCGGATTGTCTTCCTGGAGGAAGGTGAAATAAAGGATGTCGGCAGTCACGATGAGTTGATGGTTCATACCGACAGCCGCTATCGACGTTTCGTCGAGTTACAGGGTGGGGCATGAAATCTGCAATGCAAGGCGTAGCTGTTAACCCACAACACCTGGATTGTGAATCCGGTGTTCGACGTGACAGTGGGATTGCGCTATTCCTCGGAGGAAAAAGATGCGGGCTCCACCATTAATAGGGCAGCACATCGATCTTTGTCGACCGTGAGATTCCCAATTCAGACCTGCGCTGGTTGTTCAACCTGAACTGGTCGCATATCGGTGCAGTCAACCTCTTCAACGCGCAACTCGGTCTCAAGACCGCCGATGACCGTTATGAGGCAATCCTGTGGGGCCGCAACCTGGGAAACAAGCGGATGAACATGCTGGTATTCGATTCCGTGTTTCAAGCGGGCAGTTGGCACACTTTCATAAACCCGCCTCGAACTTACGGGCTGACGTTGAGGGCCAATATCCGTTGACCTTTCTGCCCGTTTCAGTCAAAGATTTTCGATGCGCAATGTCTCGCAAATGAAGGCATTCTACTTCGCATATCCAATTCTGCAGACATCATCTGTGGAATTGGAAGTAGAAGGAAAACTGCAGACACTGTCTGCAGAATCTTCGCTGACCAGCGTCGCTACACGCCAGCATTGAAGCAAGCAACGCGGGAGATGCCTATCAGTCAGGGGCCGCTGGCCACCGCTTCCGGCCCATGAGCTTCCACCCGTATGGTCACGATGTCCGTATCGTGATATTGCTGATGGTGGACAGAGGAAGCGTAATGCCTTAACAAACGAAGAGAAATCTCTTTTTCTGCCGTAGCTTCAACTGCACTTTCGTTACCGAGAAGTGAAATTCTATCCTGTAAATTTCCTTCACCGGCAGCAGCGACAAACTCGATGACGACATCTCCGTCTTCCTTGTGCACAACCAGGAGAAGACGCCTCTGTTCATGCTCCTCCTCATCGCGCTGAAGAAGTGTCAGTAAAGTCTCTTCGCTGGCTGCCACAAGCCGGTCAGCCATCCCTGGATCACAAGCGTTGCGGGATGCAAAAGCTTCCAGAAACGACCTGATAATAGGCAGAGCCGAGAGATTGAAATCTGCTTCCAGACGAAAACGGCGGGAGGCAGTCATCTCCAGAAACAAGGTCATGATAATGGCTACAAGACCACCAGCCGTCATTCCATTCTGTAGCAGACCACCGGCGAAATCCGAAAAAAACTCGGGGTAAATGGCATCGTTCTGAAAGCCTACTCCAACCCAGAAACCTATTCCCACTACCAGTCCCTTCCGATAATCGATACCATCCTGAACGGCCTGCTTTATGCCGATGATAAAGAGCATCGAGAGCAGAACTATGAGAAAGCCCGCAATAACTGAATCAGGTATCGCCAGAAACACGGCGAGGGCTTTGGGCAGGAACGCAATTACAAGAAACGTGATTCCAATGACTATTCCTACCCGTCGAGACGCAACGCCAGTCAATTCGGTCATCGCTACGCTTGTTGAATAGGTCGTATTGGGTACAGTACCCATGAGGCCAGACAGCAGGTTGCCCATGCCGTCTGCCGCAACCGCACCTTGAACGGCCCGGTAATCCACTGCCCGGGGACGACGCCATGATACGCGCTGTATGGCGATGGAATCACCGACTGTTTCGACGGCGCCGACCAGTGTCACGAACATGAAAGCGGGAAGAAGTCCCAAAACAGTTCCGAATTCAAGATTGATACCTGGCCAGTTAAATGTTGGAAGTCCTATCCACGATGCGGCGGCTACGCGGTCTGTGTCATATAAGCCAAAATAGCTGCTGACGATAGAGCCGGCAGCGACACCGATTATGGGCGCCCATAGCCGCAGCGACGATGTTGCCTTCAGTGCGATACCAATAGTAACGAGAATGGTAGTGAGCGCTGTAAGCGGTCCTGCGGATATCGGAAGGTCGTCGGGCAGGTTCTTCAACATATCGAAGGCAATGGGCATTACGGTGACTGAAATCAACATGATCACAGTCCCCGAAACCGCAGGCGTCAGGATTCGTCGAAGAAGGGATAGTCGGGAGGATAGTACAAATTGAAAGAGTGAGGAGATGATGATCAGAGTAGCCATCATCGCCGGACCGCCCTGCGTTATCGCCGTAATACACACTGCGATGAAAGTACCCGACGTACCCATCATGAGTATATATCCTGCTCCGATCCGGCCAATTCGAACAGCTTGCAGGATCGTGGTTGCTCCACTTATCGCCACTGCGGCAAACACCGCCCACGACAGGTAAGCTTCACCAGCGCCGCCGGCTCTGCTTACGATAGCTACGGTCAATATGATTCCGCCTATGGTCAGTATAGCTATCTGTAGGCCGAGTCCAATTGCGAGTAGAATTGGCGGTTTTTCATCAGCTTCGAAGCGAACGCCTGTCCGGCGTTCAGTTCTGTCCGGGGCCATGATCGGGGTTTACCTCAGTATTCAGGTCGAATGGCGATTTTCCATAACTATGGACTATATCAAGAGGAAATGTGAAGGGAAATACCGGTTGAGTGCAGATACACTATGCTGAAAAGCAGCAAGAAAACTTCTTGGATGACTGTCAATAGAATCAAAATCGGGTGGCTTGTCTGTGCCGGCGCAATATTTTTCTTATAGAATGAATTTCGGGTGGCTTGTCTGTGCCTGCACAATATTTTTCTTATTGCTTTCCGGATGCAGTGCAGTGACAGATCGAGACACAGGAGCAGTACGGCCTAACATTCTACTGATTGTTCTTGATGACTTTGGCTATAACGATCTTGCCATCAACAATGGCTCGGATTCACCCACTCCCAACCTGGATCAGCTTGCCCGGGAGGGACTGCGTTTTACCCGGCACTATGCCGAGAGTAGCTGTACACCGAGCCGAATCGCCCTGTTGACAGGCCGATATCCCGCCAGGCTGGGTTTTCACCCGATTCGTGCCGGACTGTCCCACGAAGTTGAGACTCTGGCTGATGTGTTGTCGGCAAACGGATACAACAACCATATGATTGGCAAGTGGCATGCCGGGGACACACACCAGGAATCCCGTCCGGAATTCCAGGGCTTCGATCACTGGTTTGGTTTTATGAACGAACTGTATCTGGCAGGGCCACATAAAGAAGGCATGTATTCAAGGGGCAGGCCCACTTACCACAATCCCTGGTTGGAAAACGAGAAAGGCGAGTTGCAGCAGCATCAGGGCCACCTGACGGATATATTGAGCCAGCACGCGCTTGAAGTCATGCGCACAGAAACGGATCCCTGGTTCATATACCTGCCTTACTATGCACCCCACGGTCCGATAGAGCCTGCGACAGACTATGCCAGAGAATTCAGTGATGACAGCCGGGGCAGGTTCCAGGCACTAAAATCCCAGTTGGATACCAATATTGGGCGGTTATTGACGCAATTGCGAGATTCCGGGCAATGGAGGAATACCATGGTATTGGTGGTGAGTGATAACGGTGGTACCGGTGCAGCTTATCCCAGTAACTATCCTTTCCCGGGAGTCAAGGTGAGTAACCGGGAAGGGGGCATTCGGACCCCTTTGATACTGTCCTGGCCAGGTCATTGGGAAGGAGGAGAGATCGTTGATGGCATCACCATGATCTTTGATATATTTCCTACCATTGTGGCGGCTCTGGGAATTTCCGCACCGGCGGGTATAGATGGTACCGATATCTTTGCAGCGCAGTCCCCCCGGGTTTTACGCTGGTACAGCCATGGTCAGTATGTTGATACGTTTACTGATATACACAGTGTACTCAGTGCCAATGGATTGTGGCGCCTGAATACCAGGGAGACCTGGGAAGATGTTGAGTATGCGTTATTCAAACACCTGAATTATTTTAACCCGGGTCAAAAATCAGAGCCGGTTATCGATCCTGGACGCGTGCAGTCTCTTAGTGTGCCCATGCAATCCTGGATCAGTGATGTGACCAGGGTTAAAGACCTGGCCGTGGCTGATACTGACCAGTGGCGTGCGTATTCCCTGAATGCGTTCCGTCGAACGCCCATGCTGGGTACCCATTCAATGGGATTTGTTTTTCGCTTGGACAACAGCCAGAATGATGGCGGTGGTCCACGGACTCTGGTTGCTCAAAAAGGTTATATCGATATCCGTGAGCGGGGAGATGAACTGCTGATTGAAGTGGACGGGCACCCAATGGAGATTGCATTCCCCCAAAGAGCAAGCCAGTGTTCAAGTGTTGTCATCAGCAGTATCCTGAGAAAGAACAATCAGATTTTACTGAGTGAAAACAGCGTCAGTACCATCCAGGTCTACGTCAACGGTGAACCTGCTCTCCTGTCGAAATATCGCAACCGCGAACGCAACACCGCGTCACCGCAAAACCCGTTACGGGTCAGGATCGGCACTGGCAATGAGGGGGGTTGGTATATGCCCCGTATATCGCAAGCCATACTCTCCACCCGTTACTTTCGACCGGAGGAGGTCGCGAGCCAAATTCACCCGGAATTGATCAAGAGCTGCATGGAAAGTCTGTAACACCTATGACTAAAACCATCATTCATCTTTTGGAATTTTTATATACAGGAGCCTTCAGCAGGCCAAAAACTCGCCCTGCCGCTGTCACGGAGCAAACAGGCCGGCTTACCTGGATTTTCTTCGTCATGTTAGATGGGAGTTATGAAATATTGACTGAATACAAAGTTCTGGTGCAGCAGGCCAGAACTTCCAGACCAGTAACGCTTGTATGGCGTTCTCGTCTGTGTCGCCATATTTCCAACCGTTGGCATGTTGGAATGTAGAGATAAAATGATCAGAACTAGCTCCACCGGCAAAAGTGGGTATATCAAGGTTGCCATATTGTAGTTGAAGCTCAGTATTGGTCCATTGGAATGCATGAACAGGTTGTGCCAAAGAAGATATTCTCCCACATTACATGATTCCCGCAACACTATTCCCAATACAAGTATTTGCATACACTTCGTTAATGATTAATATCTCACGCAGACAAACTGATCCATGACTCCAGTCTGCTTATGGCGACATCGATGGGTCAAGAGAACTTTAAACAGATGGTGATCATCAGGATCCCACTATTTTACCCCTGCATATGACGAGGTTGTAATGGAATATAGAAGGCTGGGCAGAACTGCCCTACAAGTTGGACCACTGGCTGTTGGCACCGTCAACTTCAGTTGGCTCACCAATGAACAGGATAGTTTTGCGATTCTCGATTCGGCCATTGATCGTGGTCTCAATCTCATCGATACCTCGGACAACTACAATGCCGGTCAAACGGAGTCATTGCTTGGAAACTACTTCAGTTCCGGCAACAAGCGTTCGTTGGCGGTACTCGCCACCAAATGCTACTGCAGACCTAACGAATGGGGATCGAAAGATCCGGTGAAGGCGAGCGGGTCGTGGGTTGGTCCCAACCAACGGGGTCTCTCCGCCAAGCACATCATTGAAGCCTGCAATGCCAGCCTGAAGCGACTGAAAACCGACTATATCGACATCTACCAGATGCATCATGTAGATCGAACCGCGCCGTTTGAAGAGATCTGGCAGGCTTATGAGACGTTGATTACCCAGGGCAAAGTGCTTTATGCGGGTACGAGCAATTTTGCGGGTTGGCAAATTGCCATGGCATGTGAGCGAGCCAAAGCGCGCAACTTCCTGGGGCCGGTATCCGAACAAAGTACCTACAGCCTCCTGACCAGAGACGTCGAACTTGAAGTCATACCGGCTTGCAGGGAATACAGGCTTGGCTTTATTCCCTATAGTCCACTGGGCGGTGGCCTGCTCGCTGCAGCTTCTGGTGCGGAAGATGGCATTCGTAGTAAATACCGCTTGAGTAATGCGACTGAGCGACAACAACAGCAACTCAGGGACTACGCAGTCGCGTGTGGCGAACTTGGCGAACACCCTGCCGACGTCGCGGTCGCCTGGGTTGCCGGAAACCCGGATGTAACGTCACCTGTAATAGGTCCTAGAACCATGCGGCAACTGGACGGTGCACTCCATGCTGTCAGCATCGAGTTACCCGAAGATATTTTGAAACGCCTGGATGAAATATTTCCCGGACCAGGTGGAGAAGCACCGGAGGCATACGCCTGGTAACAGGGCACGGAGTCAATTGAGGCCCGGACTACCGATCAGCCAATTCCTGGGCGATGGCCTTTGTTTGCCCGGACTCAGGTGCGCTTAACAAACCTGCAAGAGCATCGATCAGGCTGTGCAGGAACAGATCTGACTGCTTGCCGCGGAATGCGTTTTTCTGCCTGGCCTGGTGGTACATGGAAGCCGAGCATAGACGCACTGCGGACTCCATGCGGCGCCGGTAGGCATCTTCGTCCAGGTGTGGCAGAGCAGATCTCAACAGCACAGCCAGTTGTTGACCGCTCAAGCCTCTGCCGCATGCTGAAGTGTCTTTCGGGTCTTCTGGCTGCGTGCGATACAACTGTCCACTACACACGCCTCGCCATGGAGAGCACCTGGGTTTTAAGGTTCATGGACGTGGATTTCTGTGGCGTTTGCCGGCAGTTCGAAGCTGTGCAGGTCCTTCACCAGGATGACGTCTTCCGGTAGTCCGCGCACAAACATCTTCTCGGCCATGCGATTCGCAGGTACTGGAACCATGTGATAGAAGGCGAGCTGTTTGATGCCCGCCCTGGCGGCAAGCTCGGGCAGGCTCGTTGTATCCGCGTGATAGTCGATGACATCGTTCATGAACGTCTTCAGCCCCTGACGGAACAGAGCGTCCTGACCGGAATGGGAATTGTACGACCATGTAACGGCCAGTCCGATAAGTACGATGAGAAATTAGATCAGTTTTTTCATGGTATTCATCCAATGATCAGAGCTTCACAGCCGGTATCGGCAAGAATTGCATCAACCGCTTGCCGATGCATACTGGCCAGGCTCCTGTACTCGTCGTTGATCCATTTGAGGCACTTTGCCTGATAAGGAAATGCCGGCTGGATCCACGGTTTGCCGTCGATGATGGTTTCCATCTGCTCTTTACCCGCTTGTAAAGCCTGAGCGTTGGCGAGGAGAGCGGGCGCATAGACGCGCCCGATTTCCGAGAGCAGTTCGCCGAGTGTGTTTGTCACGACATCGACAGACATCCAATCCGCCTCGTTGGCCGGATTACCACTCAGGTCGTCGACAAGATCTGTCCAGGCATAGACTCGAGGGGTTTCTTGCAGGCAGATCCCCGATGGCGTAGGGTCGAACTTCACGAGTTGGGTTAATTGTGCATAGACGCCGAAGTCGGATGACGACGGTCGTTCCCCGAATACGAATTGCTGTTTCTGGATGAGGCTGTCGAAGAGATTAAGAAAGCGCCTGTAGCTGTCTTCGATAACGGGGGCGGTAACATCGTTTGATCCGACCACGTACAGCCGCGTGATCTGACGGTCGCATACAGACTGCTTCATGACCTTGAATTGTTCTTCGGGCGCTTTGATGTTGCTCCAGAGCGGCAATACTGTGCCTGCCTTATCGATGTCGGCATTGTAATACCAGCGATAGTGGAACATGGACTTGGTCAGCCACTCATCCGCATAGTCCTCGACCAGGTAATTAAGAAAGTTCAACACCGGGTCGGGCGGCAGGGTGGCGCGGCCTTCAAAGTTGGCCTCGAAACGACGAATGAGGGGGGTAGAGTCCACCACAGCTTCCAGTTCACCCTTGTCGTTGGGCAGGTAGAAGGTCGGCAACAGGCTGACCTTGGGCTTGGGCAGATTCATCGCCTGGGACTGATCGCCAACCAGGAATCGATAGCGAATGTGCCGGTAACGTAGATAGGCCAGCATCTTTCGCGAGTATGGCGAGCCTGGGGAACCTTTAAAAACAAGCTGTTCTTGAGTAGTCATTTTCGGCCTCAACGTTCAGTGTTCATATTATAAAATAATGATAAACATTATTGACCCCATTATCCCCAAAGCCATCTGCTGCGCTTCGGACATCGGGCATTCTTGACTCTGACCCCGGTGCTGCTTTAACCTGAAACGTCTATGAACACAATCCCCGAATCTTGGTCAGTCATCCGTCTGGCAGGCGCACTGGGCGCTGAAATCAGAGGGCCACATCTCGCCAACTGTTCTTCGGATGAAATCGATGCCATCAAAGCACTCCTTCTCGAACATCTGGTGATCTTCTTTCCTGATCAAACAATCTCTCCAGAGGCACATGTCAATTTTGGTCGTCATTTCGGGCATCTGGAGGGCCATCCCAATCTGAAGAAGAACACTGGTCTGCCGCCAGAAGTCTTTGAACTCAGGGCTTCTACCGGAGGTGTCGCCGATGAGTGGCACACAGATCTGACCTTTCAGGAGAGGCCAGCGCTCATGTCCATTCTGTATATGGTTTCATGTCCAGAAACCGGTGGCGATACCCTGTGGACAAGTCTGTATGCTGCATACGATGAACTCTCCGATCCTATGAAATCCCTTTGTGACGGGTTGACAGCCCTGCACGATGCCTTACCCCACAATCATCCGGAACAGACTTCAATTCATCCGGTGGTTCGAGTACATCCACTGACTGGTAAGAAAGCACTTTACGTTAACGAGCATTTCACCCGGCGTATTGTAGAAATGAACGCAACTGAGAGCGATGCGATTCTAAATCTCCTTACAAAATGGGTGAGCAATCCCAGGTTCACAGTCCGTTACAACTGGACACCCGGTACGATTGCTATCTGGGATAACCGCTGTACACAGCACTTTGTACTCAATGACTTTGATAGCGAGAGAGTGATTCAACGCGTGACGGTTGTGGGCGATCATGTGGAGGGCGTTGGACCATCCCGGTGGCAACCGTGGGTCAGACCCGGGCGCTTATCTGCAACGAGTCGTCATGATCGCCAGCTTTACCTTCACTTAAAGTCATCGGACATGCTGCCACTGGGGTCAGAGTAAAGTGCCGGAGTAAAGTGCCAGAGTAAATTTTTACTCTGGCACTTTACTCCGGCACTTTACTCTGACCCCTGTACTTTTTGCGCTCCCTGGCGAGCGGATGCATTACACCCGCTCCCTCGGGCCAGACTCCTGGTTCTTCCTTGATGTACCGGCAGATCTTCTTCCCATGTGGCGTCAGCGTTTCCCATATCTCGTGTGGCATCGATTTCGAAAAGTGTTCTTTGTCAGACCATTCAGGCGCGAATTCAATATTAGGCAGGGAGCGGATTTCCCTTGATACGTTCGGTGTCGCACCGTGCCAGGTCCGATTATCACGGAATACCCCTGCCCCTGCCTGAGCCCCTACCAGCGTAGACCAGCGCATCCAGTCCGGTTCTTCACCTGGGGAAGGTGGATTTTGCATTGTGGTATGGGTTCCCGGGATCTGACGGATCGGACCGTTTTCCCAAGTGAGATCGGACATCAGGAAATTGATGGTTATCATGGGTGGTGTCCGGTCGAATACCAGGCGTTTGGTACGGAAATTCAGTTCATCGAACGACTTGTCCAGATCAACCTTGATCAGACCGCACTCCCTGGCATAGGCCAGACGCACGTCACCCTGATCCTGCATATCGTTACCATCAGAGTGCAGTTGTTGGTATTCGATGGCGCCCGGCAGGCACAAATCACCGCCGCCACCCCAAACAAAATAATCATCAGTCCCCATGAGCGCCATCAGGACCGGTGTTGTAGTCGGCAGATCGATCATGGACGCCCAGACCGGATCATGCATCAATTGCCGGGACGAAGACGAAGTACCGTAACTATAGCGGTGTGGCAGACGTCCGGTTTCCGTTAAATATTTTCGCTTGCCAATTCCTGGTATGGACAGAATGTCATTCAGGATCCGGGCACTGCCTTCGCGAAATCGCATCAATTGATCTTCATCAAGCAGATTGCGCACAACGACAAATCCGTCGCGTCGAAATATCCGGATTATCCTTTCCAGTTCGTGTGGTTCGCAGACATCGAGGCCACAGATTCCATTATGTTGACGAAGTTTTTCGCGTAGCGCGACAACCTCGGGATCGTCATACACACGACGTGATGGCGAATTTGGGTCATGCCGGCTGAAACCACCACTCGGTATCAGATTGCCATTGTCGTCCAATGTCTCATTAGGTGGTGTGTTTTCGTCCCAGCCTATGTCCGTTTCGCCGTAGACATTGAAGTCTTCGAGATTTGGAACAGTCAATTTTCTGTATCCGCCTGCAGTTATAATGGTGGTAATTATACCGGATGGTGATCAGGTTTTGCGACCGGGAGAGGACATCCTATATTCCTTATCATCGCCTTTCTCACAGCCACCCAGATTGGCTAATCGTGAGTTCATCATATAGGCGCAAATGGCAAATACAAGCTTTACAATTTGCCTGTGGGTAAACTTCTCACTCATGGCTGTCAGTGTTTCTTCTCTGGGCCTGCCATCCACCGTAACTTCCGTCGTGAATTTCAGTACCAGTTTCTCTGTCTCATCAAATACATCAGCGTCCGGGTTTCCCGCAATGAGCGCGTCAAGCTGCTCCTGGGTACCCCCGCGTCTGATCATAGACGAACCATGATTACCCCACTCGTAGGATGAATTGCTGAGGACACTGGCCTGGACAACCGCTATTTCCTTCAGCGGCAGGGGGAAACCGTCATCTGTATCCAGCCAGATGGTGTGATTGAAGGCTGAATAGTTTTTAAAAGACTCTGGATCATGCGCCCAGACGTGGAAGATAGCCAGGTCAAAGCCATAATTGTCCCAGAATTGGCGGAAGTCGGGATCGGCTTCGTCTTTTGATAACAGTGGCAGGTGTTTCATTATGGTCCCTTCAGAATGTGGTAACAGTCAATTCCTGGCATCGAATAGATGTTGCGTTTGTCCCTCTATCATTCCCCGAGACACATTTCTGTCGCAGGGAATATGAAGCTCATTGATCTCAATGCCGCAAATGTTGAGCGTGAATGTAACACATTCACTCCATTTTTGTTTATCGAACCACCAATGTGTCGAACCACCAATGTGTCGAACCACCAGTGATTCCACTCATTCAAGGACTAACCAGTTTCTGTCCTGTTAACCTGTATTGTAAATATCAGGCGTTCTCGGCTAGTATCTAAACACTCATGAAACTTCATTCGTCATGAATGAAAACAAGCATCTGGAGAACAACATGGAATACAACACCATCACCTGTGACCGTTACGGCGCCAATGACTGGATTGGCAGAATTACGCTCAATCGTCCGGAAAAGATTAACGCCTTGAGTGGTGAATTGCTGGCCGAGCTGGAAATGGCGCTGGCGAAAGCCGCCTGGGACGACGATATCAGGGTCATTGTCATCAGGGGATCAGGTCGGGGTTTTGGTGCAGGGTACGACTTGTCCGGTGGCGGTGGCAGTGGCGGTGATGCACCTAGGCAATCAAGATTGACAACTTCACGTCAGAATCTGCAGGAAGGTTCCAGACGACAGATGTTTTTGTTCAACCTGCCAAAAGTCACAATTGCCCAGGTGCATGGTTATTGTCTCGCGGGTAGCTGTGAGTACGCCATGATGACTGATCTCATTGTTGCAGCAGATGATGCCAGGATCGGGCATCCCGGTATTCGCGGCTTGGGACATCCACGTAATTCCTGCATGTGGCCCATGATCATTGGCCTGCGCAAAGCAAAGGAACTGATGTACACCGGTGACCAGTTGAGTGGCAAAGAAGCTGCCGAGATCGGCATGATCAACAAGGCAGTACCAGCCGACCAGTTAGAGGCAGAGGTCACAAAACTGGCAGAGAGGATCGCAAACCAGTCAGCCGATGCCCTGGCAGTTCACAAAGAAGCCATGAATCGCTGGTATCAGGCCATGGGGATGGAGTCATCTATTATGGCTGCCGCGGACTATGATCATGTCTATCAGCAAACAGAAAGCGCCATAGAGTTCTGGGGTAAGGTAAGAGACGAAGGCTTAAAGGAAGCATTCACCTGGCGCGATAGCCCTTATCAGGACCTGCGCGGTAGTAAGTCTTAAGTACATCGACTCCAGGGCGCCGTTGATATCCGCCAACACACTGAATGAAACGTACCGGTGAAAGCCATGCTCATGCAGCATGCACCGATAACGAGTTAATCTTCTGCGAGTTACTTGTTAATGTATTCCTGGAAGTCGGACTTGACAGGAGGTTTAAAGATCCGACTTCAGCACCGCGTTCGACGCGATGCTGCCCCCACCTTTTTTGTACTGCTCTCGGCGCTCCTTGCTGAACTTGTCGATTTCGTCTTTTGGCACGCCGTAACCTATACCCCGTTCCACACCTGGGCGAGCCCGAACCCGATGTACCCAGTCGACGACGCGGGGTTTGGTAGTAATGTCCACTTTCGACCATTTATACGAACGGATCCAGCACCAGGTGGCGATGTCAGCCACTGTGAATTGATTGCTGGTGAGGTAGGAATGCCTGGCTAACTGGTAATCCAGCACTGACACCAGTCGGAGCGCTTCTTTGCCGAAGCGTTCCATCGGATGCGCTTTCTGTTCCTCATTAGCGTCGGTGATGTAGCGTGTATAGGAGAGCTTGTTACCAAAAACGGGACCGATGTTGGCCGCCTGCCAGTACAACCATGGAATGACATCCCAGCGCCGGTCATCGATAGGGAACAGCCTCGATGGAAACTTTTCGCCCAGGTACTGCAGGATCGCGCAGCTCTCAATGATTACCCTGCCGTCGTGTACGATGGTGGGTAGCTTCTGGTTAGGGTTCATGGCCGTGTACTCATCAGTGAACTGATCACCTTCCCCGAGGTTCACGGTGTGGTAATTAACCTTTGGCAGGACAACTCCCGCCTCTATGAGTTCCTCTATCATAATGCTGATCTTCCAGCCGTTGGGCGTAGCACCGGTGTAAATTTCCATACTCACATCAATCTCCCAGGTTTTCTTTCAAATTAACAATTTTGGTCTTCATACACGATTGTGCCACACTTTGATACCCATAATTGGTCTTGTTGGTTAATTCCAGTCAAGCAGTTTCAGACCGGATATAGCGCTGCGAACTCATTTGATTATTAACGTATAATGCGGCCCTCAGTTCGATCAGGAATGCTTCTTAAGGAAAATATGTCGGAAGAACTAAAAGATGAAGTTCTAAAAGATAAAGTCGCCATTGTTACGGGTGGCGCAGGCGGAATCGGTAGTCGGATCGCCAGAGAGTATGCCAGAGCGGGTGCACGGGTTGTGGTCGCAAGCAGAGGGCAGGAGAAGCTCGACAACATTGCCAGAGAAATCAAGTCGATGGGTGGCGAGTCACTGGCAATTGCAACCGACGTCACCGATCCGGAACAGGTAGACAACATGGTCAACCAGACCATCAGCCGGTTTGGTTGTGTGGATATCATGGTAAATAACGCGGGCGGCGCCATGTTTATCAAGCCACCGGAGACACTGAAACCAGCCGAATGGAACGCTGCAATCGCACTCAATCTGAACAGTGTGTTTCTATGCAGTGCAGCGGTCAGCAAGAATATGATTGAGCAAAAGAGCGGCAGGATTATTAATATCTCTTCTGTTGCCGGCATTCGACTTTCCCCGGCATTTGTTCACTATGGCGCCGCAAAGGCCGCCGTGATAAATCTTACCAAGTCTCTGGCCGTGTGCTGGGGGCCTCACAACATCAACGTGAATTGCATTGCGCCAGGACTGACGGCGACCGAGGGAGTTGCACACTGGTTACCTGCAAAAACCAGGGATGACGGTACTCCGGTGCCGCCATTGCAGTATCCACCAGATCCAGAGCACGTAGCACAGCTGGCGGTATTTCTTGCGTCCGCCGCATCAGAGAGGATCAGTGGAGAGCTGTTTCCCATCCGTGCCCTGGGAGAGTTGGCTTAGCATGAGAATACTGATTACCAATGACGATGGTGTGGACAGTCCGGGTATCCATGAACTGGCAGTTCAGATCGAAGCGGCGGGCTACGAAGCAATAGTGGTTGCACCAGACCATAATGCATCCGGGACAGGAACATCTGTGGGCGGGTTGTCAAGCGATAAGCCTATAGCGGTAACACCTAAAAAAATAAGAGGCTTCTCCAGTGAGGTTTACGGATTGGCAGGACCGCCTGCCTTATGTGTCCTGGCAGGTGTCATGCGGGCGTTTGGTCCTGTTCCGGACGTCATTGTTTCCGGTATCAATGCAGGATTGAACTCAGGTCGTAATGTAGCCCACAGTGGTACCGTCGGTGCCGCCATTGCCGGTCAGAACCATGGTCTGCGTTCTATTGCTGTCAGTGTTGATGTAGTCGTGCCATGGCACTGGTACACCGCAGCGGAACTGACGGTAGAGGTTCTGCCGCATCTTATCAATGGTCCTTCTCACACGGTGTTGAATCTCAACGTACCTGGTTTGCCATCGAACAAAGTCAAAGGGATACGATGGGCCAGTCTGGCGCCGTATGGTTCATTTCGCGGCGCCATGTCACGTAAAGACAACCAATTGATCATGACCCAGGAGCCCACAGGATATGAGGCGGAAGATTACACGGATCTAGGGACGGTGAAAGCCGGTTATGCCGCTCTCACATCCCTGCACGCTGCCGCTGAGGTGTGGGGTGAAGAAGGCAAACCCGGTGAACTCTTCCATCCGGACCACGGCATCCACGCCGCATCCGCGGGTCATAAAATTCGAGCAGGCCGATCAACGTTTGTCCCACCACGCTATGACCCGGATACTTACCAATCCGGCTGAGTCTGGCGTCAAGGTCGACTCTTGAGCCACCACAGCATCGTATTATTGACAATGTCCGAAGCTTCATGTTGAACCCAATGGCCGCTCTCGGGGATTGTCACCAATGTGTAATCCGCATTGATCCAATTCCATGTGTCCCGTAGTCCATCCTTGTCGACTGCCGTGTCTTGCAGACCATGGAACTGCAACACAGGCATAGTTAACGGGGGCAATTCCTGTGTCTCTCCCCGTGCCAGATTCGAACTGCCAAACGCCGACCGATAATAGTCGAGCATACCCTTGGTCGAGGATTGCGTAAACGCATGGAGATAACGTTGCCGGACTTTCTCTGAAACACCACTGGCAGAAATCCCGGTGAGCAATTCGGGAGTTAATTGATCCTCAAAACCCGGCGTCTGAAAGTCGGTGATGTACTGGGTGTTGGCTTTCTGTTCCGGGGTTGCATTGCGTCGCACGGTTGAATAACCATTCGGATGTGTCAGGTTGCAGATGATAAGCTTGTTAACCAGGTCCGGATAGAGCATTGCAAATTGCCATGAAATCGCACCACCCCAGTCGTGCCCAACCAGCGTGACCGAGTCGACGCCAAGGTCACGGATTACCGCATCCACATCTGCAAGCAGGTGCGGCATCGCATAATTCTCCACCCCATCGGGTTTACCACTCAAGTTGTAAGCCCGGTTATCCATCGCGACGGTCTTGAAGTTGCCGGACAGTGCATCCATCTGTTCACGCCACGTGTACCAGAAATCTGGAAATCCATGGACAAACAGCACTACCGGCCCCTCACCTAAAGATACGTAATGGATCGACACACCTTCATTGTCTGTGTGATGGTGTTGAACACGATCGAATACATCGTCACTTGCTGTACTTTCGTGAACATCAGTTTTGTCGGTCATTGTTCCTCCCATGCTGAAACTTGAGATACATAAAATAAGGCACATTGAAACTGCCATTTTGATCGTGTGATTAATTGTCATGCTGCTCGCTCCTCGCCAGGACCGCCACCATAACAAGATCAGCATGCACTGTAACGACAATATTCAGTTTGGAAAGGCCGGAATATATGTTGCTGATGTTGAATTGATTATCCGGGAAAGATCGTGATACTCCGGATCAGCGCACCATCTGATGAATAGCCAGTCGCTCCCTGGAACAGTTGTCGATTAGGATTGGTCGGCTGGTGGTGTATAATCAGGTTTGGAAAATGTTTTCTGGTTAGAGGATATGAAGGGGCCAGTAATTGCGTTTTACTCATGTTTGTTGACGGTGACGGGTTGCTCCTGGTCTACTCACTTTGAGTATGCTGAAGGCGATGTTGAGTTCGAGATGCTGCAGAGGTGTTTTGAAGTCGAATTGAAAGAAGCCCGAGCGTCCGGGAGTGTCGTCATCTGGTCCGAAGTCGTGAGTCGAAAACAGGCAAGAGCCATTCGCCGCCTCATGGAAAAAGTTGAAGGCGGTGTAACGCCAACGGAGAATGACTACGTTAAGGCTGGTTGTGTTGAGATTCCATCCAGCCCTTGAACCCCACAGACTGAAACGCTAATATTCGCTTCCTTCCTTTGCGGGGCCATAGCTCAGATGGGAGAGCGCGTGACTGGCAGTCACGAGGTCGGCGGTTCGATCCCGCCTGGCTCCACCAAATTACCATCCCACATCATCCCGCACGATCCATCCTCCAGCTTCTAAAAACCCGTTTAGGCCTGTAAATACAGCAGCTTATCAACATTAGGATGCTACAGGACCGCATTGGACGATGGATATTGTCCATTGACATCCAGGGGCAATTGGGGGCAACATTAGGGGCATATCACCTTCACCATATTGAGGTGCCCCCAATATGCCTCTCACCAATACTAGCATTCGCAACGCCAAACCTAATGGTAAGACACAGAGGTTATTCGATGGTGGGGGTCTGTACCTTGAGTTATCCCCTAAGGGAGGCAAGTGGTGGCGTCAGAAATACCGATTTAATGGCAGAGAGAAGAGGATTTCACACGGGGTGTACCCCGATGTTTCTCTGAAACAAGCCCGCGATAGAAGAGATGATGCCAGGCGTCTGCTGGCAGACGGTATCGATCCGAGTGAACAACGAAAGACCAATAAGTTTCAGACATTAACAGCAAGCAAGAATAGTTTTGAAGTTGTTGCCTTAGAATGGCATTCGAAAAAGAAACCCACCTGGTCAGAGATACATGCAGACAAGATCATCAGACTGCTGAAGCGCGATATCTTTCCATGGCTAGGTAGGAGACCAATCTCTGAGATCTCCGCCTCTGAACTGTTAACCAACATCCGCAGAATCGAAGACAGGGGTGCCATTGACACCTCACACCGTGCGCTGAATATCTGTGGTCAGATCTTCCGCTATGCGATAGCAACTGCTAGAGCAGAACGAGATATATCTAGTGACTTAAAAGGTGCCCTACCCCCGGTCAAGAAACGCCATTTAGCCGCCATAACAGAACCGGAGCGTGTTGGTGAAGTTCTGAGAGCACTCGACGGATACAACGGAACTTTGATAGTCAGATGCGCGCTGCGACTGGCACCTCTTGTTTTCGTCAGACCGGGTGAGTTGCGCCAGGCCAAATGGACAGATATTGACTTCGAAAACTGCGAATGGCGATTCAACGTGACCAAGACCGACACACCGCATATCGTTCCACTATCGACACAAGCCGTAAAAATACTTGAAGAACTCGAGCCGCTGACCGGCAGGGGTGAGTATGTTTTCCCAAGCGCCAGATCCCGAAAAAGACCCATGAGCGACAATGCAGTATTGTCAGCAATGCGGCGCATGGACATTGCAAAGGAGGATATGAGCGGTCACGGGTTTAGAGCCATGGCGCGAACGATTCTTGATGAAGTGTTGGGATTCAGGCCAGACTTCATTGAGCATCAACTGGCTCATGCGGTTCGCGATCCCAATGGGCGGGCATATAATCGAACGGCTCACCTCGAAGAACGCAGAAAGATGATGCAGGCGTGGGCGGATTACCTGGAAAACCTAAAGTCAGGAGCTGATGTCATATTCATGAGACGACACAATTAGCGCCCACATCCTGCTATCCCTGTAAGCTATCTGAACTATACCTGCTACAAGGATGAAGACCAAGCACGAGACCCGGGTTCCCTGTCCAACTTTACCCTACTGCACTTGATGCGAGGCGTGGGCTAAGGTGTAAACGGGAGCCGTGTGGGGACTATCTCCTCGCGTTTTTTGGTCGAGGTGCTAGTCACCATCGTTCCTACGGGTCGAATTCTGAGTCTGAGTAGGAATCAAGATTAAACGAGATAGACCACCCCTCCGTGAACACTCACTTCGGATAGGATACTTTTGACCATGACAACGTACAACGCAAACAATGAGCGGATCAAGCGCAGGTACTTCACTTACGTGAAAGAAGCGATGCGGTACAGCGAGGCATCGGTGGATGCCGTGGCAAAGGCGCTCTCCCGGTTCGAGGCCGACACCAAGTACCGCGACTTCAAGACATTTCATTTCGAGCAGGCCGTCGCATTCAAGAAGCATCTTGCAGACCAAGTCAATTCCAAAACCGGCAAGAAGTTGAGCAAATCGACTCTCAATGCAACCCTCGGCCAACTGAAGAAATTCTTCCACTGGCTTGCAGGGCAGCCCGGGTACAAGTCACGACTCCAATACTCCGATGCGGATTACTTCAACCTGTCCGACAAGGATGTTCGGATCGCAACAGCCACGAGGGAAACAGTCGGGCCAACACTTGAGCAGATCAAGCATGTACTTTCACTGATGCCAATCGAAACGGCAATACAGCGCCGGGATCGTGCGCTGATTGCGTTCACAATTCTGACGGGGACCAGGGACAGTGCGATGGTATCCCTGAAGTTGAAGCATGTGGACCTCAAGGCAGGGTGTGTAATCCAGGATGCCCGGGAGGTGAACACTAAATTCAGCAAGACCTTCACAACCTACTTCTTCCCAGCGGGGGTTAAAATCCGCGAGATTGTGATTGACTGGGTCGAATATTTACGAGGGGAGATGCTCTGGGGGAATGATGATCCGCTGTTCCCGGCGACTCAGATCGGGTTGGGGGAATCAAGGCAGTTTCAAGCCATCGGGCTGTCCCGGACCCATTGGAGCAATGCAACTCGAGTGAGGACGGTTTTCCGTGAAGCATTTACCAGTGCAGGGCTGCCATACTTTAACCCTCACAGTTTCAGGAACACGCTTGCCAGGTTGGGTCAGTCGATTTGCCGAACACCGGAGGAATTCAAGGCAAGGAGCCAGAATATGGGACATGAGAAAGTGATGACGACTTTCATCAACTACGGGGCAGTTGAGAGTTCTCGGCAGGGGGACTTGATCAGAGGGCTCGCCGGAACTCGATCTGTGATACAGCCTGATGTGCGGGATCTGGCAGTGGCCCTGGCCAAAGAACTGCAGCAAGGGTGAGCCGGCGTCCAGTAGCTACATTGGCATCATGTGTAATAGGTTAGATCCGATCTGATAATTACCGATTTCCAGTGCAGTGTGCCTTGTCAGAAAAAGTTAGAGCCTGCAAATGATTCAGTGTAACTGCCCACTACAGATTCACCCGTTCAAGGGACATTGGCTCAACCAATTACTCCGCATAACCAACTGATATATCAACAATACTTCAAATGAGATTGTTGAATTGCCCCAAAAAATGCCCCCTTGACTCACCTTAGGGATAGACTGTAAACAAGCACTCAAAAATGACCCACCATCGGCATCCAATATTGACCCACCTATGAAGGTCATTATTTAGTTCCTGTGTTTAATTCTCCAGCTTTCATTTCCGGTTTCGATGATGCAGTTCCGTATAACGCGTCAATCGATCCGCTAATCTTCCACCTCTGCCATTGAGCTTTTCCTGTTCCAGTTGGTTGGCGAGGTCTACCAGGTTGAAGTGGCGTACACGGGAGCCGTTACGGATAGCGGCAGAGGCAATTGTTTGCGTTTATACGCGAACGCCGTTTGATTACTGCGAAGCACCTTGCGCACCGTATTACCCGTTTTGCCAGGTTTGACCGAGAAACGTTCAATGACAGCTACACGCCTGATGCTGCCCTGCATAACTGGCCCTACACAAAAGTACCGGCTGACGAACCCCAGTCGTTTTGGGTTAACCCTTTGTACCTGTTGAACTCCTCTTCAACCATTGCTTTAACCCCCCCAAGGAATTCTCTAGGGTTCTCGCTCTCGGTTTTTGAGTGGTGGAGCGACGAGTGGTAAAAAAAGCGGTAGCTACCGAGGAACTTAGGGGGAAATCTAAACCACCGCCGATAGCCGCCAACACCATCAACGTGCACTATCAACCTATTCTTGCGGTGCTATTTGCTACTGGTCAGGCTGATTATTAGAGCTCAAGATATTGCGTTACGAAGATCATTGAGGTGTCAAAAGTACCCCGGCTATTCCGGAGCTAAATAAGAAGGGAACTTACATCGCAATCAGGCAAATATCCGGTCCAAATTCTTGCAAGGGGAGATATGCGTTGGTTCCTAAAAACCACTCAATATTCAACTCTGAACACGGAATGGTGAATTTAGGAGAAGTGAACAATCTGTACAGACATCAGTTCTCACTTCAATGCAAGAAAGGTAGCTGTCTGGATCCACCTCAATGAGCCACAACGGTGTCGATTGGGAACATACACTGATCCATAGGTTCTCAGTAATTGGCAACTGCGCATCGTAGGGCGTGGGCAGGAACTCAACTATACTTGCATATCACCGACATCGAAGCCGATATAAGATTACATTCTTGTCAATAGACGCCTCCACTTTTCCCACAATGCTCACAGCGTTGGTCGACAGGCGGTATTTCTGAAATGTTCAGGTGGTTGAAAAGCCATCGGCGGGCACGCCTCCTCCACCGGTTCGCAATCCCTGACTCCCTGTGGCATGCCGCAACGGAGCCGCTGGCTTGGCTGAACGGATTGGGTCCCGAGGACTGGCGCAGGCTGCGCGAACGCACCTCGTTGTTTCTTGCCAAGAAGGAATTCAGCGGGGCGGCGGGGTTCGTTATCGACGATTCGATGCGCGTCGCCATTGCAGTCCAGGCCGCCATGGTGGTGCTGAACCTGCCCGAGGACGCGTATCGCGGGTGGACCACAATCATCGTCTACCCCGGCGCATTCCTGGCCCGGCACACGTGGCAAGACGACGCGGGCATCGAGCATCGCGAGGCGGTCGTCAACGAGGGTGAGGTCACATCCGCGGGGCCGGTGGTTCTGTCCTGGGAGGATTCCCGGCCGGACGTCGACGCGGACGCCCTGGTCGTTGTGCACGAGATGGCCCACAAGCTGGACCCTGCCGGCAATGGCCTGCCGCCCCTGCACAAGGGTATGTCGCGGCCGGACTGGACCCGCGTCTTCAGCGGCGCCTACGAGGATCTGAATCGGCGCCTCGACGCCGGCGAGGAACCCGCCATCGATCCGTACGCGGCAGAGGATCCCGCTGAATTCTTCGCCGTCATGACGGAATATTTCTTTGCCGCGCCCGACATCCTGGCCGGCAGTTATCCCGATGTCTACGTGCTCATGCAGCAGTTCTACCGGCAGGACCCGCTGGCGCGACTCGGGCGCGACCTGTTACCAACTGCGTGGTGAACTGATACGCCTCACCCAGCACACCAAATCCAGCGATAGGAGTCAGTAAGGGAAATATCCTACACCACCCGAAGCAATTGGCTGTATTCCTGGGCCTGATCAAACCCGATACTGGCTCTGCGTCCTGCCCAGATTCACGCATGCAGGTTCGCCAAGCGACACCTGCCGAACCAATGCCCGCGCAATTCGTCATATTGTCTTGACCTGACGGTAAGGTCTTGTTCACTTGTATGGCTCATCTGTGTTCTCCATTGATATAAAGAAGTGTGAACAGTGCGGCGGACCCGTTCGGATCATTGCATCGATTGAAGACCCGGATGTTATCCAGAAGATACTGAAGCACCTGGGGCTTGATCAGCCAGACAGGGCGTCCCCGAGCGATCCATTGATCCGCTCGCCGCCATCAGATCAGACCGACCAACAAACGACGCTATTCTGAATTCCAGCACATCGACTACATATCGGTGACGGTCGCGATCGTCCGGAGTCTGGATTCTATAGACAAATCGCCGAAATTCGAATACTCAAATCATTCAACTCGTGGATGAAGCCACCGGAAAGGGGATTACAGGCAACACCCAAGGAGGACCATACTTTTCTGAATGTGGGAAAAGGGTGTTTATTCTTACTAACCGCGACCAGGACGTGCTGCTCGATGAGTTGATGGGGAGTCAGTAGCGGCGTCGCCATCGACGACGTGGGCTGCCGTCATCGAAAGCGGACGACCTGCAGGTTCGAAGTAACGGCATTGGCTGTGCAGGAGGTACTGCCACATTGACTTGGCCGGACATCTGTAGTTATGCTACGACGAACTGAATCAGGGGGACGATGCCCATGGGTGAACTCGCACTGACCGAGGAGATCAAGACGCTCGGCCTCGAAAAATATGCAGAGGAACTGGAGCGTGACGGCTTGACCATCGTGCCCCCGGAAGTCAACGGCTTCGGTATGGACCGGATCGATGAAATCGTGGAACTGATCCTGGCTCGCGCCAGGGAGATGACCGGCTGCACCTTTACGCTGGACGGCGGACCGCAACAGGAACTGGAGTTCCCGAAGCGGGAACTCACCCCCAAGCAACTGGAGCGCTTTAAAGCCCGGGGCCTCAACGCCGACGAGCTGAACCTGCCGACCCAGTTTCTGATTCAGAAACTGACGCAGCAGCATCGGCTGTTTCGCGATCTGGCGCTCAACCCGGCCTCGCTGGCGCTGCAGAACTTCATGATGGCCGGCAGGACCCGGCTGTCCAGCGTCAACTGTTTCGTGAAATGGAAGGGAGCGCCGGTCGCTGCGGCGTGACCCACACCGCCGCGAGCGTGTACTCGGTGTTTTACCGCTCGGTGTTTGTTTTACCGCTTGCGTCGAAGATTCGCCGATCATATAGTAAAAGGGTGTTCAATGAGAGGATCGCAGATGAGCGAGCATCAGTCGAAGCCGGAGGTTCCGGAAGATATGAGGCGTATGATAGCCAGTATGGAGGCGAGTAACGGTCTTCTGGGACCTTATGATGTGTCGGAAGATCTGAAGCCCGTTTTCGATGAGCTTGAACTATGGGAACCACTGAATCACCTGCGCGAACATGGTTATGCAGTAATTGAAAACGTTGCCCCGATTGAGGCCATGGACGATCTTCGAGACGCGATCCATACGATGGCAGAAGATACCCCGGGCGAAGGCAGGGAAATCTTCTCTGCGCCTTATCTGCTGGGGCGACATCCTGCAGTCGATCGCATTGTAACGGCACCGAAGATTCTGGCGTTTGCCGAGGCGAGCGTGGGCAAAGGCATGCGCGCGAGCCAGTTCGCCGGGTCGATCAAGCGTCAGAGCAACCAGGGCGGCGACAGCGTTCACGCGGATCAGAACTGGGTACCGGCTCCGTTCCCGGAACACAATCTGGTCATGACCTTCTGCGTTCCCTGCGAGGGCATGACGGCCGAGGGCGGTGCGACGATCGTGGTACCTGGTTCACATAAGAAACGAAGACACCCGAAGGCAGAGGAAACGAAGTCTGAGACGATTTCGATCGAGGTGGAAAAGGGATCCACTGCGGTCTGGGACGGCTCGGTATGGCATGGTGGCGGGCGTCGGGATATACCCGGGACACGCACGGTACTGCACGCAACCTATCAGCGCCTCTATACACAGCCCATCGATGACTACAGTCACCTGCTCGAAGATGAGGAGTACATGGCGAATGCATCTGATGCCATGCGTTCCCTGCTGGGTGCGGATCTGTTCTTCGGCACGGGGAAGCCCGGGCATGGAGTCGACATGAAGAAATTCCAGCGCGCTGCGATAATGTCGAAGCTGTAGCGTCGTTGCTCGTAACTATTCCGGGAACGGTCTTCGTCAGTTCAATCAGCGTCGCGGAAATGATGATCAGGTAATGTATATTCCCGATACCGCCTCGGTGGGGATTGTGTACGTATGACTTCAAAAGGAGATATTCCAGAAAATCGGCAACCGTTTGAATGTGGTACGTAAAAAACGTTCCTGGCAAGCGATATACCGAGGCAGGTGACAGAGCTCAGCGAACTTGGCAACCTGATGGGCGAGGATCCGATGAGGAGCCCCATCGTCCAGGGTCTGCCAAATGACCTGTCGAAAGGTCCTATCATAGGTGCTACTATAAGTGCTAATTATAGGTCTTTAGGAGCTTGTCATGACAATCAAATTTTCCGAGGATCTGGTTCCCCTCACGGCCTTGAAGGTGAATCCGGGTCGGGTGGTGAAGCATACAACTGAAGCACACCGGCCCGTGCTGCTCACCAATCGGGGTCGGGGTGTTGCCGTCGTCCAGTCGGTCAGCGATTACGAGAAAGCTGAGGAAGAACGTGACTTCATGCGAGCCGTCGTTGCCGGACTGGCTGACCTGGAGGCAGGGCGCGAGGTCGGCTTCGAGGAGGCCAAGAAACGGCTCGGTCTGAAATAGCACCATGTCCCAGGTTACCATCAGCTTCGCTGAATCTGCACTACGCGATCTCGAGGAAGCGCAGGCCTGGTACGCGGAGCAAGGGGTGCCTGACGTCGGTGCGAGACTGGTGTCACAGGTTCTTCAGCGTACCGAGACCCTGGTCGACCATCCCGATATAGGACGAGTGGTGCCCGAATTCGACCAATCAGTCCTGCGTGAGCTTATCCATCCGCCATTTAGAATAGTGTACAGGCGCGAACCTCAGCGGGTGAGGGTCGTACGCGTCTGGCGCAGCGAACGGCTCCTGCGTCTTCCCGGCGGTGACGTAAAGGGCAACAACCACACGTTACCGGCAGGCATAAACGATACACGATTGGGGACGACCTTCTGACGCCAATTCGTTCTGGCGGAGTCGCACTCGAGCCCAGTCCCGCAATCCACACATCCTGCTCACTTTTCAGCCAGTTCGAGGCAATCCGAACCAGACCCAAAACGGGCGGGTAACGTGGTACTTCCTCCGATCACTGAAAGACCTCATGGAACATCCTTGTTTTAGGGGATGGTTCCAGGGGATGATTACATACGATAGTTCACCTGCACGCCAAAGGTCCGGGGATGCCCAAGGGTAGAGCCATCCGCTCCGGGACGGTAGACGAATTTCTCTTCGGTGACGTTGCGCACGTAGGCCGACAACATCCAGTTGTCCCGGTTCACCAGGAGTTTGACGTCGGTGGTCCGGTAGGCGGGGCTCGATAAGTTTCCCACGAACAGTATTCTGGAGATCCCATAGGTATCCGCCCGCGCCGTGGCATTCATGCCGAAAAGTTCGAAATCATAGGCAAGCGACGCGTAGTAACTGTCCTCGGAGGCATTGCTCATTCGAGCGCCGGGCGTTATACCACGAACTTCAACGGCACGACATTCATCATAGGTGGGACATACTCCGGCCCCCTCAGGGGCGCTATTGAGGTGGGCCCTGAAGCTCTTATCGCCACCGAAGGTGAGGAGAAGGTTATCGGTCAGTGCCAGTCGAACCTCCAGTTCCAGGCCTTTACTCTCGGCGCTGCCGGCGTTGATCCCATATACCACCCTTGGGCGGCCGGGGAGGCCCCCTGTCTTGGGGAAGTTTCGGTCGACTATGCGGAGAACATAATCCTCATACGCGATGTGGTAATAGGAGCCCGTGAAGCTCAGGCGACCGCCCAGTACCGATGCCTTGATGCCGAGTTCAGTGTTTTCAACAAAGTCACTCTCCGCGGTCCGGAAGCCGGAAGTGCGATCGATTTGCGATTGCGCCAATGCGCGAGCCTCATCAGACAGGTCTGGATTGTTGACTGCCCCTTCCAGTAGTGCAAGTTTGTTGACGAGGTTGTCATTGATCAGACCGGGACGAAAACCCTCAGAATACGTGGCGTAGATCATCCAGCCCTCGATCGGGCGCCAGGTCAGCACGACCTTGGGAGATACGATGTCGGACGGCTTGGCGAGGTGGAAGATCGGATCCACTTTCGAGTTGATGCCGGGTCGCCCAATGTCCAAAACGTGTTCCACCTCCGCGAGGCGCAGCCCGAGCAGGATCTCCCACTGATCGCTCAGACGGTAGCTGGCTTCGCCGTAAATGGCCTGCTCTTTAAAACCTAGATAGTTGATATTTCCCTCACCAATGAGACTGTTCACCCACGCTGCGATCAGGGCCTGATCCTCGACGGGGACGTCGGGAAAAAAGCCAAATACGAACAAGCAGGAGTCGATGTTGGCGTAGGCCGGGGGGCCGCCTTTGTAGCAAGGGGCGATGATCCCTTCTTGCGAATCATCATCCTTGTAGTAGGCCCCGAGCGTCCACTGCAGCGGGCCATCGGTATTGGAAATCAAACGGAATTCCTGAACGATCCGTTCGCTCGTGGCATACGCGTTGCTATAGGCAAAGGAGGACACCTTGTTCGGCCCGCACACCGACAATAGCCCGAAACAACCGAAGTCAATGAAACCGAAAAGTCCGTAGCCCAGGGCCACCCCAAACTGGGCGGTTTGCCCGCCGCTCATGGCTTCGCGATCGAAATAAGACGTGGAGGAAATGAGATCGGCAAAAGGCAATTTCCAGTCGATGCTGAGATTATAGCTGGTCTGATCATCGTCTCCGCTGTTCACGAACGTTGGGTCGGCGAGATGCGTGACGTACGGGTCGCCGTGATCGAACAGATCCGTCTTTCTGCGGGCACAGGTGGTCCCCGGCAGATAGCGCGGTACCTGATCGCCGTCGGCTTCATTCGCGTCGAACGCTTCGGTGTGGCAGTGAAATGCAATCATGGGACCCTCCATTTCGCTATTGACCACGTTGACCATTGCGGTGACCTCGAAGGTCTCCGAGGCATCCCATTTTAACGCCGCCCGCAAGCCGTTTTCCTCGAAGGTATCCACGTCCTTCTGGTTGCGGGGCGCCGGCGTGTCGAGGACCCCGGCGCGGTCACGTCGATACCCGACCAGGCGTAGCGCCAGCTGATCAGCCAGCGGAATGTTGACCATGGCGTCGATCCGATAGCTCAGATCATCGGATTTCGAACCGTTCTCGACGCTGCTCCGCACGTCGTAGTCGAGACCGCTGGTATCGGGCTTGTTGGTGATATAGCGGATGTTGCCGCCCATGCTGCCCTCGCCGTAGAGCGTGCCCTGGGGTCCTTTCAGGACCTCGACGCGTTCCATGTCAAACAGCGAGCCGAGGGTATCACCCCCTTGCCTGATGCTGGTGATGGGCAGGTTGTCCAGGTACACGCCCACAGCCCCGACGCTGCCAGGCTGCGGCGTTATTCCGCGTATCGACAGCTTCGACCCCGTCCCAATCTGAACGGTGCCCTGATAGGACAACCCGGGAATGGCCTGATACAGGGTTTGTATGTCCTCGATACCCTTCACCACCATGTCTGCCGAGGTCACCGCGGAAATGGCGAGCGGCGTATCCATCAATCGCGTATCGCGATACGTCGCGGTGACGATGATCTCCTCCATGACGGGTTCGTCTTCTTTGGTTGTTTCGTCTGCCGCAATGGCGAGATATCGGAGAAAAAGAATTCCGTCGTCAGCCAAGCCAATACCGTCTCGAACATGATTATCTCTTATACAGCGCCCTACATCATGATCTCAAAGGACGCTCACGGTATGCCCTGCGTTTCTATAAAGAATTTCAAGAGCTACCACGATATAAAAAATATTTCAATGCCACCATAAAACGCTATGTAGAGCAGCGTATCGCCACATTGCAAAAATAAATACTATGGCGCTTGATATATAAAATCAGCAAATGTTGATTCGCCAGTCATAAAATCATGGACCAATAAAAATTCTTCAATGTGCCTCGTCGTCTGGTCAAAATACACATTACCATCAGGGTTATAATTAAAAAAACCATGACCAGCATCTGGATAGACAATTAATTCACAGTCATTACCCGCATCCCTCATTGCCTTATGGAAATTTTCAGTATCCGTTAATGGCGTCACATCATCACTATCACCATGTAATAATAATATAGGCGGCAGACCTGCCCCTATTGCTTGATAGGGAGATAATTTCATCAGCTCTGCTTCGCCACCAAATTTCTGCAAACGAGCCTGGATGCGTTCTTCGCTACTGGTATGAATATCTAAAGGTGGTAAGACTGCTGGATTATAAGCACAGACGAGGTTCGGCTTACTCGAAACGTAAGGATAGGCGGCATCCTGCTCATCTTCATATCCTTCAATCATTGCTGACGATAAGGAGACGTGACCTGCCGCTGATCCTCCAGCGGCAACTAAACGATCAACTGGGAATTGCCAAGCATCGGCTTGCGAACGCACGTAGCGCAGAGCTGATTTGGCATCAATCACACATTCATGCGGTCGTGTACCGTGTTTTTCAATGGTGCGTACCTCTGCCACTGCACAAACGACACCACGACGAGAAAAGTAGGTGGATTGCGGAAAAAATTTCTGCACATCAAAACCATTCCAGCCGCCGCAGACAAAAAAGACTATTGCTGCAGTCGCTATCTCTTGTGGATGGAATACATGCAGATGCAAATCACCCTGCTGAGTCTGTTTATATAATACGCGGTCAATACTATCTGTCATCACTACTGTTTTCAGTCTTTAATCAGCACCTGCTGCTCAAGCTGTTGACGAGAAAATACATCAATTACTCGCACGGTCCATGTGCCAAGCTCTTCATTCAGAGCAATGGGGATCGAATGGGATTGTTGATGATTTCGTGCACTGATATCCTTTTGATAATACCACAGTGCTTCACCCTGTGGGTTGATTAATTCAATAAAATACACACGCAGATAATCTACAGCTGTATCGGCATCTGTCACGGAAATAGACAAGTGGTTACCACGCTGCACTTCTTTGGACACCTGTACCTGCGGTTTCTGTACTTTTTCTGTGGACAATGAGAACAATGACGCTGCAAAAGCACCGTGGGTAAAAGTAAATTGTTTTTTACGTCCAAGATATTCACCAGTGCGTTGATTGATGATGTCATATTCCTGTGGCAAGATCACGGTCATAGTCTCTTCTTGCTCAAACAATGTATTATCAACAAATGACTCGCCACCGAGACCTTCTTTGCGCGTTTGCGGATTGCGAATAAACGACAAAACTTTGCGGTTTTCACCGACGTGCCACAGAGCTGTTTCCACTCCCTGTTGGCGCTCAGCTTGTGCATTCAGAACCTTGGCAAAAGGCTTGACTGACTGTGGCAATAACGCTGAAATGGTCTGGATGATTGCCTCACGTTGCTGTTCTGTTTTCGCAAACATACGCACTCGGCTATAATGGGATAGATCGACATTTAAAAACACCCATTGACCCTTGCCAAAAGCACGCGTTACGAGGATAGGTGTTATAAACCGCATCTTTCAAGAAACGGCAAAGTATCGTAAAAGCGAGTGATTGATAGAGAATCAATATGAGCATTAGACCAACGTATTTCATAGAGATCTGACGCGGAAGTTCCCGGCGGCTTCAGGCCACCTCGGCAACCGGTCCCCGCACATCCTCATAAACCATCACCAGCGTCGGCACGAGAAACAGAATGATCACGCTGGCGAAGACGATACCGGTGGCGAGGCTGACCGCCATGGGGATCAGAAACTGTGCCTGGATGCTGGTTTCGAACAACATCGGGGTGAGCCCCAGCGCGGTGGTCGCGGTGGTCAGGACAATGGCGCGGAAGCGGCGGCGGGTGGCCGCAATCAGGGCGTCTTCGGGGGACAGACCCGACTCCCGGCGGATCCGGTTGTAGCGATCGATCAGGATCAAAGAGTCGGAGGATAGGTGTTATAAACCGCATCTTTCAAGAAACGGCAAAGTATCGTAAAAGTATCGTAATTGCCGATGTCGATTCAAATTAAAGCCACGGTGGCGTGCTGACCCTTTGGATGGTCAATGACTGTAATCGGCTGTATCTGCTGGCTTACCAGCAGTCGGGTCAATCACTTAGGCGATTTATGGGTTGATTAGGGTGATGTTGACCTGTTTATCAGGCCGCTTTACGGTTGAACAGCAGTCGCAGGTTTAATCGGTGGTGGTTGCGCTTCGATGTGATCCAGGATTCTCTGGATGACGTCTGGGTCAGTGGAAAAAGACGCGCTATTTGGGATGTTCGGCGGAAATCCTCGGTACTCCAGAGAAAAATAAGCTGCTGCAAGTTAAGGAACCCGAGAAAAAACACAAGCAACTGATTTTAAATATTTTATTTTTAGCTGCCAGAAAAACTCCCGATTATTTCAATCTCGGTTGGCTTCGCCGCTGGGGGCTGGCTGGAGGTAGAGAAATCCCTGGAGACATAAAGGTGCTTTTGCGGTACAAAGGCTTCGCGGTGTAGCCAATCTTCTTGGGTGCTGCCCGCGCCGCGTATTTACTAATTTCCCGAGAGTTGTTACTGTTACGCGTATTCTAATCAAACCAGTAGGGTGCGGGGCTTTTCAGCAGCCTGTAGACTTGCCATGTTTTGGCGAGTACTTTTATATCTTCATATATAACTTCATACGCGGGGCAGTACTTCATGACATTTCATAACTCCATTCGATATTTTTCTTTCAAAGGCCTTAGCCGCTACCTTGCCTCGCTGTTGCTGATGAGCTCTGTGATAGCCTTGCATCAGCAGGCAAGTGCCGCCGCGAAAAGCGGCACTGCTGAAAAGCCCAATATTGTCTTAATTATTTCGGATGACCACGATTACGAACACTTGGGTTTCATGGGTAATAAAACCGTGCGTACCCCTAACCTCGATGAGTTAGCCCGAGCCGGCACTATATTTACCACTGGGCATATGACAGCCTCCCGCTGCCGTCCATCATTAGCCGGCTTACTCTCCGGACAATACCCACATCAAAACGGTATTTACGCAAATATTCATGGTGATTATAAAAAATCTAAGCGATCTAAACGACCTGAATCGACGGTATATTTAAATCCTCTGAATTCGCTGCCAAATTTATTGAAAGATGCTGGTTACAGAACTTATGGTGCAGGCAAATATTGGGAGGCTCAATACCGAGAAATGGGCTTCACCGATGGCTTTGAAAAACCTCAGGGGGTTAAGGAATTCGCTCAGGGGGTTAAGGAATTCGCCCGTAAAGGGCAAAGTGAGCTCTTCGAGTTTATCGAGAAAAATGCAAAGAATGATCAGCCCATGTTTATGTGGTGGGCGCCGCTGTTACCCCATACTCCGCACAACCCCCCTCAGAAATACTTAGATCTGTTTAACCCCGCAGAGATACCGGTTCCAGATTATATCAGCGACAACAGGCGCGAAGAATTTATCAAGAAAGAACAGAAAAGTTTGGCCATGGAATACTGGATGGACCTAGAAATCGGTAAGATGCGTAACAAAATGAAGGAAGTTGGCGAAGATAAAAACACGCTCTATGTCTTTGTTATCGATAACGGTTGGTCTAACGGCCTCATTTCGAAAGGCTCTGTCTATGAAAAAGGTTTCCGCTCGCCAATCACCTTTACCCTCCCGGGTGTCATTCCTGCGGGAGAGAAACGCGATGATCTGGTGAGTTCCCTGGATATTTACTCAACTATTTTAAGCTATGCAGGCGTAACACCCCCTAAACGGGCCGAGGGCTTGGATCTTAGAAAAAATATCGACAAAAAACTCCCCGTGAAGCGTGACAGGCTATACGGCGCGGTTTATCCAGGGGCCGCTTCGGGCACATATAAAAACCCTGAAAAAGATGTTTATGCGCTGTACGTACGAACAGACAAATGGAAATATATAGTCCATACTAAGGATCTTCTCCCCACAACAAGTGGGAAAGAAAAAGGGCGACTCGACGTCCGTCCTTACAAAATTCAGCATATCGCCACAAATCACCTGGCAAATGCACACAAGGGCGATGAGAAACTATACGATTTATCCAAAGATCCCTATGAATTAAATAACCTGGCGAACGACGCTAAATTTAAAAAGGTAATGAGTACCTTTAAAAGTGATGTACTTCAATGGTGGGAGTCGACTGGAGGCAAGCCACTTTCCTAGTAATTACCCCCGGTGCCGGTTTACTGTTGTTGCCTCAAGTGGGTAAACAACTGTAATTATCCAAACCCCTTGCTGCCTGCGTCAACGACTATAGGGTCCCTGAAGGCATCCAGCATCAGTTGTCGGCCTTGATCCAGCAAGGCCTGCTGTCGTATTAGCTAAGGAAAAAGGCCCTGTTCGCAACAACAGGGCCTTTTTTTTTTCATCATCATCCCAGAAGGCAGTTTTACTGCTCACTACTGTTGTTCCCCTTTGCGAACAGGTCTCTTTCATAGACGCCATTGCCATTCAAATCAGCGATGAGCTTACACGCCAGGACTTTTCTCCACAGTGGTGACCGGTTGGTGACCCGTTTCCATCAGATTCGATTTGTAGAAAAAGAGCTACTTCGAACAAGGACAAAACCGAATTCCTGTTGGCGTTAAACGATGATCACCCTGGCAACGTAACACTGCATCAGGCCAATCTGTTGGAAGAGGGCAGTTACGACGACGCATTCGCCGGTTGTAGTGCAGTATTGCATGTCGGCACGCCGATGGGTTATGGCGGTGTGAATAATCCCGTGCAGGTGTACGAAGGGGCGATCAACGGTATCACCAATATTGTTAACTCGGTCAAGAAAGCCGGTACCGTCAAGCGTTTGGTATATACCAGTTCCTTTGCAGCGATTTACCATCCGGCACCTCCTGGATATGTCTACACCGAGGCTGACTGGGCATCGGATAATCGCGAAGCGGATGCGAACTGGAATACTGACAACCTGCTGGAAAAAGGCGATGTCGGTTACTCCATGGCAAAAGTAGAATGTGAGCACACCGTGAATCGCCTGGCTGAAGAAGACGGTCGTTTTGATGCGATTTCGATTTGTCCCAACGTGGTGTTAGGACCCCTGCTTAGTCCGGTGCATGAATGTGTCGGCTCCTGGCAGTATCACATGGGTCGTACGCTAGCGGGTAAATCCAATCAACGTAACTGGCAGGCGCTGTGGAATATCGTCGACGTCAGAGATTGCGGTGAGGTCCAGGTGCTGATCATCGAAAGCGATGCCTGCAAAAACGGAACGCGATATTCAATGAGTGCGCCCGATGCGTCAGGTGAAATTACCGCAAAGCAGCTGCAGGAACATTTGCAGGCGCTATTTCCACAAATCGATGTCGGTGGCCCACCGGCGGACTACGACGCAATGATCGAGAAGAATGGTAAGCCCCACGATGCACCACGCGCACATCTCGACAAGGCCCGCGAAGAGCTGGGTCTCAAAAGCCATGCCGTTGAAGATACGCTTCGTACCACCGGTGAAACTATGATCGCGCTGGGATTGGTGGAACCGAAACTGAAATAGCGAAGTTGAGGATTGGATCTGGCCATCGGCTCTGACGGTGAGTCGCTCAAGATAAATTGTAATTGGAAGCTTACTTACAGGTTGGCTGGGCATTCGATCGCTCTTCCACGTGGTGTAACTATAACTCATGCCCCGAAACCCACAATTGAAGATCTCTATGATGGAATTTGACCGCTCCTGGCTAAAGCGGCCTGTTGTTTCAACGATTTGCTGAGAATCTTACGGCCGTTATACTCCCGAAAGCGGCCGCTCGCGACCCAAACCAGTCGGTTGCTCTAAGCTAACATTTTCGCGCTTCCACCACGTCGAGTTTGTGTTTGCTCCACCAACCTGAAGTGGACCCCATTGTTAGGACCACTTACTGCAGTTGTTAAGCGCATTCCATCTGATTCCCTTAGGGATAAAATTTGGCATTGATCACTTGGCAATCCTACACTCGGTACGGAGGATGGGTCAAGGAGGAGTCCGCAGGAATCTCCTTGAGGCATCCTCCGTACCGAGTACACTACTTGCCCAGTGAGCATTTGGAGGGGGCCAACTCGGCCTGGTAGCCCAAAACTGCAAAGAAAGCGGGTCGAGCAGTTTGACCCATGCGGTTAACTTGTCAAAAACCACCAGATTTCATCGAGTGCTGAAGCAAACTCTGATTTTGGAAGGACCGAGTACCTGGCTGATGAAGCAGAAATGAGGTTAATTCTTCTTATACCCAGTCAGCGGGCTATTCGAGAACGACACCACTGCGCATCAGGGCTGTGCTGTTTATCCAACCCGTCGCGCCCTCATTGCCAACCACCTCTACCTCATACCACGGGTTTGATCCGCTACTTCTGTCAATGCCAACCACGCGGACAACCCGACCGGCAGGTATGTTTAGCGTTTTCCCCAAAACCTTCATTATCTCTTTAGGATTTGAACCTGATACCGAGTTGGGACCAGCAGCCATCAATGACGTTTTCGACAGAAGGCGATAAGACTCGTCCTTCCTTAGACCATCGTAGGGGACATTCCTTGATCTCTTGGCCGGTCGAACGCCAGTAAGAGGCATTTCAATTTTCTTCTGGTCTTCAACGAGATTCCAGTTATTGCTGCCAGACATCTGTGATACGGCCGCCCCCGAAAGATTCGGATTCCCGCGTCCACCAAACCTTGAATCGGGCTGATTCATATGGACCACGGCTCTGACAGAAATTTGGTCCTCGATAAGGTCGACCTCAAAGGCTAGATCACTGGATAGCGCTGCCATCTTTGATTGATGTGCCTTAAGGTCGGCCTTCCAAATCTCATCGTTGATCGGCACCCGGCGGGGAGTGCGCCATTTCAATATCCGCCCCTTTTCACTGAAGTAGCTTCTGCCGTACGCTTCTTTATTCCCAACTTCGTAATACCGACGATCCACGGAGACGATAACTTCCGCCGCATCTGGTAAGTCAGTATCGATTGCCAACAATAGATCGGTTCCGTTGAGATCCCATTGCAAAATGAAACGGTCGGACACTACGTCGGTTTCACTGGAAGTTTCCCGACTAGGAACCGTGACGTCACTCGTGGCATCGTGCTCCTCACGCACCCTTGGAGCACTTTCCACATTACCGATGTCGCTTGTTGCAGGTTTCAAACCGTTGACGTCTAATATGATCGCGCCACTGGTTGTACGAGTACCGTCACAGGCAAATCGACGGTATCCATCACCTGCGCTGTTTTCCACCTGTACCGCCCAGTCGCCGTGAAGCTCAAGATAATCATCGTTCCGACAGACGTATGTCAGACGCAGATCTTCTCCGCTCGTGGTGTTGATGGAACGAACCTCGTAGCCAATGTGATCATCGCCAACCGCTTCGCGCTGCATAGTGACCTCGCCGATGACAAGGTCATTATCCTTCGCCGACAATCTCTTGTAGCCGGCCCCGAAGTTAGCCAGCGACAGATAATGCGCCTCGGTAGAGTCGTTATTGATCGTGCTGGAAATCCCCACCAGGTTGAGAAATTCCCGTTGGAATTGCTGTGACTTACCGCTCTCATGTCTGTAGAAGGACCAGTGAAGTTCGTTATTGGATGTCATATTGATCGCGAAGACCTAGCGCATTACGAGTCATACTATCTAAGGCTAAAAGATATTGCCAAGTGCCAACCAGACGTCACGTCTCTTTTGGGTCGGTTGCTACCGAAGTCACTCAACTCCCCGTGGTTGCTAAGTATCCCATTGCTGACATGACTAAATCTCGCGCCCGACCGCCGAGTACGGCCGAGGGTGTGTGAAAACTCGAGTCAATCCTTAAAATACTACTTACGCTCTGAGTAGGTGGTTTTATGACTAAATTCATCGAAGGCGAGAACCGAAGTCAAACTACTTTGTTCCCTGAAAGCCTTGACGACTATGTCGGTGATGAAAGCATGGTCCGTGTGCTTGATTACTTCATTGATGATCTGAACATCTCGGGTCTCGGTTTTAAGACTGAAGCTAACGACACGGGTCGGCCACCGTACCATCCCAGAACAATGCTCAAGATTTATGTGTACGGTTACCTGAATCGAGTCAACTCAGGCCGTCGCTTAGAACTCGAAGCGCAGCGCAATGTTGAGTTGATGTGGCTGACCAAACGATTAGCGCCCGACTTCAAGACCATCCTGGACTTTCGTAAAGACAATGGCGAAGCCATTCGCCTGGTTTGCCGCGAGTTTGTCATGGTGTGCAAGAAAGCGGGCCTGCTCGCAGATGCTTTTGTCGCTATCGATGGCAGTAAATTCAAAGCGGTGAACAACCGTGATAAGAACTTCACCCGGGCGAAGATGAAACGGCGTCTGCAGGAAGTCGAAGAAAGTATTGACCGGTATTTGGAGCAACTGGCTGTCATTGATGAGCAGGAACCCGCAGTGGACAGGAGACCATTTGAAGACAAGATCGCCGCCTTACAAAAGGAGATGGACCGCCTAAAAAAGTATGAAGTCCGGCTGCATGAGGCACCGGACAAACAAGTCTCGCTCACCGATCCCGACGCCAGATCAATGAAGACGCGAGGTGCAGGCGTCGTTGGCTACAACGTACAAACTGCTGTTGACTCGAAGCACCACCTGATTGTCACCCATGGCGTGACCAATGAAGGCAGTGATAGAAGCCAACTCAGTGCCATTGCCAGGCAAGCTAAAGAGGTATTGGCTGTCGACACACTCGATGTCGTTGCTGATCGCGGTTACTACAAGGGTGAAGAGCTACTGGCTTGTGAAGAAGCTGACATCACACCTTACGTGCCGAAACCACTGACATCCGGCAACAAGGCGAAGGGGTTGTTCGACCGGAGCGAGTTTATCTACCAACCTGATGAGGATGAATACGAATGTCCGGCCGGGGAACGGTTGAGTTATCGGAATACCTGGCTGGATAAAGGCAAAGTCATGCATCGCTACAATAGTTCTGCCTGTCGTCAGTGCCCGATCAAAGCCAAATGCACCACGGGGCTTTATCGTAACTTCAACCGCTGGGAACGCGAAGACGTTCTGGAAAGGGCCGAGGCTCGTTTAGCAGGTAACGCAGACATGATGAGTATACGTCGTGCGACAGTTGAGCATCCGTTTGGCACATTGAAAGTGTGGATGGGATGGACCCACTTCCACACAAAAACTCTCGATCGGGTGCGTACTGAGATGAGTCTGCAGGTATTGGCATACAACATGAAACGGGTGATGAATATTATGGGTGCCAAAGCGTTACTGGAGGTAATGCAAGCATAGTATTGCCTGCATTCGTCTTGAATTAACGATTTGAAGGGACTTGTTAGTTAGCTCACGGATCGAATGTAGAAGGAAAAATAGATCGGGCCAAACCAATGCAACAAAAGTAGGCGAAATAATCGGGCTATAACGCCATCAGACGGCTGTTGTCGCGTACTTTTTGTTTTGAATCTCGGTTTTCACACACCCTCGGCCAAAAGCAGCGCTTCAGTATAGGAACCATTAACGCCCTATTCTGAGAAATCTGCAGCCGATTCGCTGCTTCACTGATCTCTTCAATTTTCTGATTACTCGCTGGGCGGTATCTCGGCAGCGTGATGAAAGCGCACCACAGTCCCGCGCTCCACCGGCAGCGGCCGCAATCGCGCCTCCCTCGAACGGGCCCGGGCGCTGCTGGCACAGGCCGGGTGGCATATTGCGGATGGCGTGCTGGTCAACAGCGCCGGTGAGCCGTTCGAGATTGAATTCCTGTCGGCGGACGTGGCCGATCAGCGAACCCTTCTGCCTTACCTCAGCACCTTAAAGCAGCTTGGGATCACCGGTAGGATACGGCTGGTGGACGCAACGCAATTCGTTAGTCTAAACCGGAAATTCGATTACGACGCGAGAATCACTGAAATCGACATCATCTCTCCGCCGATCGTATCCTTGTCCCACTTTTTTCATTCTCAATCGGCGTCCCAGCCCCTAAGGCCCAAGGGCAACATAGCCGGGATCGCCGATCCCGTGGTCGACGCGTTGATCGCCGAGGCAATCAAGGTGACGACGCTGGAGGATATGGCGACCGCGTGCCGTGCCCTGGACAGGGTATTACTCTGGGGGTTCTACCAGATTCCTCTGGATGCGCTTGGGCCCGCTCGCATTGTTTATTGGAACAAATTCGGTCGACCGGAACGGGAAGATCTTGCGGTCTATCTACCTCCGTTTCCCGACGGCTGGTGGTACGATGACACAAAAGCGGCGCGAATCGAGATCAGCCAATAGAGGCGACAGGGACGCCTTGGCGTCCCTGTCAGGATGACAGCTTCCGCTTAGAACTCCCTCTGGACACTGATGCCAAATGACCTCGGTGGGCCCCAGTTGCTTGCCGACCGCCCGACATGGGTCGCAAAGACTTCGTTGCGGAGGTTCTTGCCGAACACGTCGATCTGCCAACCGCCCACGTCCTCGACCCGCACACGCCCGTCGAGCTTTTCATAGCCGGGCGTCGGCAATTGGGGCACCCTATGATTAGCGAGCTGTTCGTCGGTCGCGTACCAATCCAAGCGGGCCATCGCCGGGTACTCACCGACGACGAAACGGTAGCTGGCCGCAGCGTAGTAACTCCACTCGGGCGACACCCCCATCCGGGTCCCTGGTACTATGCGTATGTTCCCGAATTCAGGCCCGTCGGTGAAGGGTATGCCGTCTTTCATCTCGAATTCATCGAATTGTGCCTCCGGGACATAGTTGCCCCCCACAGATAATGTCAGCTGATCGGTGGCAGCGAAATCAAGCGCTAGCTCAAGCCCCTTCACATGTGCCGAGCCGGCGTTAACACGCACCTGGGCGTTGCGCAGAAGCGTCGAAAAGATCTCGGACAGGATCTTATCTTCCCAGTCGATGTAATAGACCGCGCCCGTAAACCGGACCCTGTCATCCGCAAGAGTGCCTTTGATTCCGACTTCGTAGTTCGTCGTAAAATCCCCATTGGTGACCCGACGGTCCCTCAGAAATGCGATCTGCGCCTCCGCCGTCGCACCAAGAATCGGATCGCCGACAAGTAGCTGAAGATCTGCAATTCTGCCGGTGGCGCCAAGCGCGATCAAGCCCGGGCGAAAGCCCTTGGCCGCCGTTGCATACAACATGAGCGAATCGGTCGGACGATAGGTCAGCGCTACCTTCGGTGCCAAGAAGGTTTCGTCGATTTTCAAGTCCGATTCCCCGGCAGTAAAGTCCGGGCCTGTAACATTGCCCTTTATCCTGGCCGTCCGGATACCCAGCGTCAGGTCTAATTGTTCATTAAACGCATAGGTAGCTTCGCCATAGGCTGCGAGTTCTTGGGTATGGACGACTGGGGCCACGGTGATTGGGAATAGCGCATCGACATTTGACTGCCACTGCGCGAATGCCGGGCGCACCAGACGGACCTGACCAAATGAACTTCCAGAGTCTTCGTCTTTGAAGTACAAACCCGCCGTCCATTGCCAGGGGCCGGTGGTGTTTGAAGTCAAGCGAAATTCCTGCACGGTTCGCTCCCAGGTGCTCCCGCCATCGGAGCCACCGACCTCGAGGATCTGGCCGTCTGGTAGGTTCGGCACATAGTCAGGATTGGGTGTCGCACCGAAGAGCGGTGTTCTCAGCAGGCGTGAGATAACACGCTCGTATATAGGGATGAAGCGGGACGGCGCTTGACCGGCGGCGGTGGTCTCGCGATCAAAGAGCGAGGTTGAAGACAAGAAGTCTGCGAAGCCCAGGTCCCAATTCACTGCGAGGTTGTACGACCAGTGGGTGTCCGAGAAGTCGAAGCCGTGTACGTCGTTGAAAAATTTGTTGGCTGTGGCCGCTTCGTAGGGTCTTTCTGCGTTACTCGGGCCGCCGTAGAGGCCGTCGTAGTAGCTGATGCTTCCGTTAACCACCAACTTGTCCGATACGACCGACTCTATTCTGGCCCGTATCGAGAGGTCCTCCCGCCAATCGACGTCTTTTTCGTTCCGGTCCTCCAAAGTGTCGACGAAGCCGGCTCGGTCTCGATACTGACCACTAACGCGCAGCGCCAGGCGGTCGGCGAGTGGCACATTGACCACGCCACTCATTATGTAGGTCGGGTCATCACTCTCGTCCATTACACTGTATTCGGCCTTGACGCGGGCCGCCAGCGCCTGTGGATCCGGCCGGTTGGTGATGTAGCGCATCACACCAGACATGGCGCCTTCGCCGAAGAGCGTGCCCTGCGGACCCTTCAAGACTTCGACCCGCGCCAGGTCAAAGACCGCGCCCGACATTTGGTTGCGGTACCCGCCCGTCACCGGCGTATCGTCGACGTATATGCCTACCACCGAGGCGCCGTCGGTTTCCGCCACCATCCCACGGATCACAGGTTGGTTGAAACCGGGGAGCAGTTCGCGATACGACAATCCTGGCACAGCCAGGTACATGTCTTCTATATCGAAAATACCCTTGTCGATCAGTGCCTTTTCGTCAAGCACGGTGATCGCAATGGGCGTATCCATAAGATTTGTTTCACGAAAGGTTGCGGTGACGATGATCTCTTCCATCCAAGCTTCTTCATCGGTTGCTTCGTCTTCATCGGTTGTTTTGTCTGCCGCAATGGCGGGTAATGCTATGAGTGCCGCGGCCAGGGCCGTGGCAACACGATTTAGTAGTTTAATGGACATAGGTTTCCCCCTTATCCGGTTAATGGGCGGAGGAACGAGGTCCCCCGTTTACCGTAGCTTGTGCCGGGGGGGGGGGGGGGGGAGCGGACTAAAAAGCATGCGCCAGGCATGCACGGCCGTTCGCAAGCTGACTCACCCCAGCGGCGATGTCAAAACTGCGGTAATTACCCACTATACCCCTAATTTTGGCGATTTCAACCGAACTCTGTGGAGTTCGCTATACCCCGAATTGCGCCTTGCTTCTTGGAACTGTTTGGAAGAATTTTTTGGAGATCGAAAATGGCTGCGGTGCAGGAAACCAAGCGGGAGTATTCGGACGAGATCAGGGAGCTGGGTCTCGAGGTGGATGGCCTCACCGTCGTGCCACCGGAGGGTACCGCGCTGACCGCAAACGCGACGCACGGCACCCTGGTCACAGTGCACCAGACTGAACGATTGGGCCGTGGGACCAGCTTCTTGCTGGTGCTGTATAATATGTGCCCTGAATAAATTCAATGGAGGTGCTTAAATGCCTGGCTACGAGGTTCATCACGTTCATCTGTATAGTCCTGACCCGATAAAAACAGCCGACTTTTATGAGAAGTTTTTTGGGGCAACCCGACTGCGCCCTGACCGGGAGGTGGATGAGGGGTCCTTAGAAGATGGGCCACCATTTTACGCGGTGCAGCTGGTGCTGAACGGAGTAGGGATATTCGTTCGGAGCCAGAAGGAGGGAGCTACGATGCCCGGTGAAGCCGTGCGCGGCCTGGAGCACTTTGGCCTTTATACCGATGATCTGGAGGCCGCTGTAGCGGATTTAACGGCCAACGGCGTGGAGGTTGAGGTAAGAAATCCGTACATAGCCTTTGTACGCGGGCCGGACAACGTCCGCATTGAGCTGCAAGCAGTCGGCCAGATAACATGAAATTGCTGACCTCCTTCGCCGCGAAATCCGGGCTGCAGGAATTCATCCCTTAAGTCGTATGGAACCCGACCACTCCAGAGTGGTCGGGCGGCTACTGCAACGCGTCGCTTTTTTGAGCCTCGCTACGGCGCTGCTCGTTACAGTATCTTCTGCCGCCGCCGAACCGCGGTACGAACACGGCATCTCGTTTTTCCACGAACTGAAATACCCGGCGGATTTTACGCACTTTGATTACCTTAACCCCGACGCACCCAAGGGGGGCGTGTTGGTCCTATCGACGTGGAGGGATTTCAATACCCTAACTATATTCACGGACTTCCTGCCAGCACCGGCCACAACTAAATGGATGTACGACTCCCTGATGTCGTCCCGCTCCGAAGAGATGAGCAGCTTCTATGGCCGACTGGCAGATGGACTTGCGGTTTCCGATGATAAACAACGCACCCTCTTTGTTCGCTTGCATCCAGAGGCGCGCGGATTACCCGGCGAGGGTGAGCTTGCGTTGCTGGCGCCGTTTCGCGATCAACTGCCCGTAGGGCAGCACCTGTATGAACCTGGAATGTACCGGCGTGGGTGCGTCCATTGAGCCGCCGCGTTTGCGGCAATCCGGACCGATAAACCGGAGCGCGAGCGTACGGCGACGTTCGTCGGTCCCCGTCGGTCCGCCGCCATGCAGAGCGCCGTAGTGAAACAAAACAACGTCGCCGCGTTCACAGGCATACGACGCGATGTCAAAGTCATGCCGATGACTTTCGATGTCTGGAATGGGCTCGGATCGAAAAGAGCCGTAGATAGAAGAATACACCGGACCCAGGTGAGAACCACGCACCACTTCCAGGCTGTTAGTCTGGCTGATGCGATCAAAGCACATCCAGATAACCAGCGCGTCCAGCCCCTCTATATTGCTGTCCGAGATATCCTGATGCCATCCTGTTCGTGGCGTGTTGGCTTCCTTGAGATAACCAGCGCGTCCAGCCCCTCTATATTGCTGTCCGAGATATCCTGATGCCATCCTGTTCGTGCGTGTTGGCTTCCTTGAGGAATACCTGTTCACCCGTGAACCATGCCTTTAACTCCCCGTCCGTCGAAAACACCTCGGACACGATGCTGATAATGTCAGGTTCCTTCACCAGGGATTCGAGCTGGTCTCTTGCATCCGGGTTTCCAAGATCCTGGTAGAAAAACCCCGACTCGTCAGTGGGTACCTGCCGAGCCGCGGTAATCGAGTCGGCACGGGCCAGGCCATCTTCGAACAGTCGCGCGGCCGCGGGACCCGGATGGTTGACGCACCATTCCCAGAAGGATTCGAGACGCACGACTGTCTCCTCGCGTATTGCTCCGGGTATATGGACGACGCCGTGTTGTCTGAACGCAGATTGCAGTGACATGGGTTCAGTATCGTAACAGCGGGAAGGTACTCAAACAAAGTTTTTTCCTGCAGGAACCTCTAATGGCGAGATCAGAGCTTCATTCGGCTACACGGCTCATTACCCGGTGCTAACCCGCGAGCTTGCTCAATGGATTATTGACAATGAGGAAATGAAGGGTACTCCAGAATTTGAGAAGGTTGCGGCGTTATATAAAGCCTTCAGGGAAAAGGAACCGATGCCTGCGGACATGATCAAGATGAAACCATGGGAGGAAGCTGCTGCAAGGGGAAGGGATCTGCTAAGCCTTGAACAAACAACCTGCTGGGAGACGTATCTGTCATCGGGATGTGCTGCTAAAAGAATTGATGGACCATTATCTGCTTTGTTGATCCTGCCCATTGTGCTTGTAGGATATCCAGTTATACGTACTATCGTAGCTTCCTTTGGATACGTGTTTAGAAAATGACACATTACGGCCTTGACGGTGTTCGTACCAAAGACACAAACCGTTTACGCCGCTTAACTGGGTGTTATGCGTCAAAGTGGGCGTGAACATTCCTGAACCAAACTATGACGATCCCAAGGAGTTGTATGCATTCTTCGGACTCGCTTACTACAACGCTGCATTGCTAGAGCATGACGTGCTTAATCTTGCGGTTGCGATGCTCGCGAAGCAGGATGAACAGGTCACTGTCGTCAGCAAAACCTTAATCAAAAGCCAAGATTGTGGATCTTGGCAGTACTCCGATAAAGTGATTTACCGACCACTGCAAATGCCACCACTTCGGTGGGCATTTTCTCTCCGAGTACAAACCCGGATTCTTACTTCACTTCAGCATCTGGTAATTTCTGCAGCTCTCGCCACTCACGGAGTTTAATAGGGTCACCCCAATCTCCAAGGCTTTACCACTTTCACTACCGGTCCTGAACTAAGGTCCCTTCCCTCCACCGGCATTACCCGGCATCTACAGTACTACGAACCTTTCCGCCACCCCTGAACGCCCGTTCTGTCCGTCACCGGACTAAGGTTGGTCGTCACTACCGACCACGCCTAGGGGTTTCCCGTGTTGCGTGCGCTTCCCTTGTGTACATGCTGTCGCTACTACCCCGGCACAGCGACTGGGATCACTCTTGTTCATTCACCCAGTCGTATCAACCTTCCCCGAAATGGCGGTCGGGTCGGCCTGTGCAACCGCCTTTTCGAGGCTTGCTCGGCGTTCACTCACGTTACGGCCTGCACACTCGCGCTGCCACCTATATGCGGCACGCTTCACCGGAGGCTTCAACCGCTTCGTTACCTCCGCAGTTGCTCCGGTTGCTTCCGGCTGGAACAGTAGCCGGGTGGGATTTACACCCACTGAGAAAACGCCGCCTTACCACGGCGCACGCCATGAGCGGAAATTTCATTGCGGTAGGGCCAGTTGCTGCAATGTAGAGCCCAGATAGTAGTAGCATGATGAGTGCTGCGTATCTCATTGAATTCCTCCCTGGTGGGAACAATCGCTGGGCCTTTTTAATATCTCAAAAGTCTCACATGTTTTTGACCTACTCATTTGATGTATGTCAAAATGAATGAGGAATAACTTTTATATCCTGCGGGCAAACATTTTGCTTTTCGTGTGGAAGGAGACTGATATGACCGAACAACAAGTGAGCGCTGAATCGCTGGTGACGACACAGGCGTCATACCCGATCACACCGAGATACTCGCTCGAACAACTGCTCGCCATGGGCCGGCAGGAAATCATCGACACCTGGGGCGCCCTGCCCGCCGTATCCCTCGATGAACTGCAGGGCCATTTCATGGGACTGGTACCCAACGGGGACGACCCGAAGCGCCAGGCCGAAACCGCCAGTCGCATGTACAACGAGAACTCGGTCAAGGGATTCTGGCTTGGCAAGGCTTACCGCAAAACCGGCGACAACGAGGGTGAGGGATACAACCGCCGCCGCCTCCCAGGTGGCAGAATTGTCCTCTTAGGGCGCTTCACCACCGAAGTCGGTCCAGGGCTTATCGACGGCAGACCATCGCTACTGATGTATTACGGTTCGTACCACGCGGAGTCGCCGAGCTTCGTCGATGAAATCCGCAAGCTCGATGACTACATATACATGGGCGTTGGCTCGTCTCTGAGCGCCGACGGCACACGCAGCCCCGGTCATTTCATCCTGCAAGGTCCTACCGACGAATGGGTCGGTGGTGCGAGCGGCGAACTGGTACCGGACTTCGTCAAGCCGACAAAGTAACTTTAACAATAGCTGACGAGACCTGACGCGGGACATCGCCAGGTCTCGCCGATCGCCCATGAAGAAACCTTTAAAGATCGGACTGATCGGCACCGGCAACATATCCGGGATGCATGCACTGGCTATGGCGCAGGCCAGCGACCGATTACAACTCGCCGCCGTGTGCGATGTGAACGAAGAAGCCGTTCGGCGCTTCGCGGGCAGGACACATATCGATGCCATATACACGGATGCCGCCAGCATGCTGGCCGATGCGGACCTTGACGCGGTCGACATCTGTGCCAGTCACCATGTCCACCGGGATCTCGCAATTGCCGCGGCCGAGGCCGGCAGGCACGTGCTGCTGGAAAAGCCCATGGCCATCAGTCTCACCGAGTGCCGAGACATTATCGGAGCTGCCGACAAAGCCGGTGTGACGCTGATGATCGGCCAGCAATTGCGTCATGTGCCCAGCTACGTGGGCGTCAAGGCACTTGTCGATGCGGGCGAACTGGGCACAATCTGGGGTGCCCGTTCTGATTCCTGGGTGCCGAGGATGATGACTCGAAGCCCTGCCCCTGGCAGCGACGCTGCCACCTGGCGCCGGGATGGCGCCCGGTCGGGCGGCGGCTCCATGATCTGGCAGGCCGTGCACTTCATTGACCTGCTGCGCTTCTTCCTGGGAGATGCGACGCGTGTCTTCGGCACCTGCTGGACTGATCACCCGATGCTTACTGGCGGCGCCGAGGATCGCGCCATGGCGACAATCGAATTCGAGTGCGGCGCCATCGCGCACATTTCCAACAGCTGGTCCACCCGGGCGCCCTGGTTATTCCAGTTTATGCTGCTGGGAGGCGAAGGCAGCGTCTACACCCCCGTGGTGGAAGGCAACGCCCTCGAACAACACCAGGCCCCCGCATTCGTCTCCTCGCCGCCCCATGATCCCGGCGATGGCACACGTCCTTTCGTGCCGGTCGAACCGCCGCCCGGCCTTTACAGCGACAATCCCTACGTCAACGAGATGGTCCATTTCGTGGACTGCTGCCAGTCCGGCGAGGAACCTGTCAGCAGCGGCCGGGACAACCTCGGCACCATGAAGATCCTGTTCGGGATCTATGAATCGTCCAGGCGCCGCGAGATGGTGAGCCTTGACGAGTTGTAGTGTCGGGATGAAGTACCAAGGTCTGCGCCATCACCAAAAGTATTCGCATGGAATTCTGCTTGCGGTGTGAAAAAGGATACCCCGCCTCAGTCGCAACGGGAAGCCCTGGCACACTACCACGATCAATGTTTCAGCAAGGCGTCTTGTCTAACATGCAATTCTGACACCTGAGGAGGAATGAGTCTTTCGTCGTTTATCCCTTCTGGGCCGGTGATTAGAACTCCGGTCGCCAGCGGGGCCAGCATTCAGGAGCTGAGGTCCGGACCGTTGCACGGCATGTCCTCGATCATTCTGCCCGTCATGAAGTAGGCCCCGTCGGAATCGAGCATATACTGCGTGCGACGGCTGACGCCGATGTGGGACAGCTCGAGGAGCGGGCCGCTCCCCATCATGTCAAGGGGGCGACGGGTGTCGACCCAGTGCTGATAGCTCGCATAACGGGCCAGACGGTAGTTCTCGTCGTACTCAGGGCTGCCACCGTCGTCAGGATGAACCACCCTGAAGTCGCCGATGATCCGCGTACCGATCTTCTCGTAGACGAGCCTCACGCCTCGTTCACTCGCCTGCTTGAACGCCTGGTGGCAGGATAGGGATGCCATAGTCCGAGGACCGTTTCCAGTTCCGGATACTTCTCCACCCATTGGTTGTTATCACCTTCCTTTAGCTTTTCTGGCCAGGTGTGAATGGGTTGCAGATAGCTTCTGCCATAGACATAGGGAAGGGTAATCCTCATGCCGTCAGCGCTCCGTGGACGAGAGCCATGCCACAAACTACCATGCCATATCGCCAGTGAGCCTGCCTTGCCCGTTAGCGGGATAGGCTCGACCGGCGCATTGTCCACCCACCACTCGTTTTCGTCCTGCCGGGGCTTTCGACCAAAACGATGGCTTCCCGGAACGAGAACCGTAGGTCCATCCTCTGGTCCATTGTAATCAGTGAGCAACCACGAGATGTTCACCAGCTGGGCCCATTCAGGCAGCGGGGACGGTACGCCATGCGTATCTGTATGTAACCCCAGGAAGCCTTCTTCGTTGTTGCGTGCCTTGGTACCCCGCGTTTTGATGATAGCGGGCGTGCCCTGCAATACGGCCCTGCGTCCGCACATGAACCTTGCCATGCATAACGCGACTGGATGCAGAGCGGCTTCGATCAAGGCTTCATCTTCAAACAGCCAGCACCAGGATTTGGGTCCACCCCAGGGTTCCGAGTGGCGTCGCCAATCGTCAGGAACCTTCAGATCGTGGCGTTCCGCCAGTACCCTAAGAATGCCATCCCGCATACGATCAATGAGCTCTCCGGCAGCGACGATCTCCGGTGGTATTACCGTGACACCATAGGTATGCATGTCGAGCAGGTGCTTCTCCAGGCCAAGACGGCGGGCTTCGAGACGGGTTTCGTCGGCATCTGGTCTGTTGTTGAGCGATGGAATATCCATGTCTGACTCCTATGCGTATTGATCGCGTCCTGCTTGAACGGTGAGTTTGCCTCATAAGTGGAGCGTTGCGTACACCGCTTGAACACCACGTGCATTGATTCGGATCCAGACAGGATCACCTGCGGAAAGGATCCTGAATCATCAGCGTTTCAATCTGATGACCATGTTGCAGGTCTTCACTGAAAAGTGTCTTACAGCCCGCCTGCAGTGAGGCCAAGTCATCGCTCATTCATTTCCTCTCGACTGAACCTGCGTCTACCTGACCGGCGTAAGTGCGAATTCTCTCGAGCAACGCCATTGCATCATCGATTTTCTCGCGACATCGCGCGTACTCTTCAAGCCAGCATCGGAACTGCTCATTGAGAGTCGTGTGCTCTTCCCGGGCTCTTTGGCGCGCTGCCTCAATGAGCGCCTCATCTGCGCTGAGGGTTATATTCTTCATGATTCGTCTCTCACTACCCGTTCACACACTTTATCTCCGCTGATCGCTCAAAGCATCGCGCAAAAGACCAGGGTCATGAGTGATGACCGCAAGTTCTCGATGTATGACTGCGAGCTGATTTAGCTCGTGAAAAATGGACCTGACCCAGACCTGACCCCATTTTAGTTTCGTGAAATGGAAGGGAGCGCCGGTCGCTGCGGCGTGACCCACACCGCCGCGAGCGTGTACTCGGTGTTTTACCGCTCGGAGTTTTACCGCTTGCGTCGAAGATTCGCCGATCGTATAGTAAAAAGGTGGTTCAATGAGAGGATCGCAGATGAGCGAGCATCAGTCGAAGCCGGAGATTCCGGAAGATATGAGGCGTATGATAGCCAGTGTGGAGGCGAGTAACGGTCTTCTGGGACCCTATGATGTGTCGGAAGATCTGAAGCCCGTTTTCGATGAGCTTGAACTATGGGAACCACTGAATCACCTGCGCGAACATGGTTATGCAGTAATTGACGACGTTGCCCCGATTGAGGCCATGGACGATCTTCGAGACGCGATCCATACGATAACAGAAGGCCAACCCAAGGGCCGCGGTGCGCCTTATCTGCTGGGGCGACATCCTGCAGTCGATCGCATTGCAACGGCACCGAAGATTCTGGCGTTTGCCGAGGCGAGCGTGGGTAAAGGCATGCGCGCGAGCCAGTTCACCGGGTCGATCAAGCGTCAGGGCAACCAGGGCGGCGACAGCGTTCACGCGGATCAGAACTGGGTACCGGCTCCGTTCCCGGAACACAATCTGCTCATGACCTTCTGCGTTCCCTGCGAGGGCATGACTGCCGAGGGCGGTGCGACGATCGTGGTACCCGGTTCACATAAGAAACGAAGACACCCGAGGGCAGAGGAAGTAAAGTCTGAAACGATTTCGATCGAGGTGGAAAAGGGATCCACTGCGGTCTGGGACGGCTCGGTATGGCATGGTGGCGGGCGTCGGGATATACCCGGGACACGCACGGTACTGCACGCAACCTATCAGCGCCTCTATACACAGCCCATCGATGACTACAGTTACCTGCTGGCGGACGAGGAGTACATGGCGAATGCATCTGATGCCATGCGTTCCCTGCTGGGTGCGGATCTGTTCTTCGGCACGGCGAACCCCAGGCATGGGGTCTACATGAAGAAATTCCGCCGCGCCACGTTGATGTCGAAGCTGTAGCGTCGTTGCTCGTAACTATGGCGTGACCGGAGCGCCGCTCATAGACCTCCAGAATGGCATCGCGTAAACGCGGCGTCAGGTCGCTGGTACCCATCTTTTCCGGCGGCACCACGGTAAAGCCATACATCATCAGATCGAGCAGGTTGTGCTGAAAGACCCCTGGAACATCCTTGTTTTAGGGGATGGTTCCAGGGGATGATTACATACGATAGTTCACCTGCACGCCAAAGGTCCGGGGATGCCCAAGGGTAGAGCCATCCGCTCCGGGACGGTAGACGAATTTCTCTTCGGTGACGTTGCGCACGTAGGCCGACAACATCCAGTTGTCCCGGTTCACCAGGAGTTTGAGGTCGGTGGTCCGGTAGGCGGGGCTCGAGAGGGCTCCCACGAACTGTACATTGGAGATCCCATAGGTATCCGCCCGCGCCGTGGCATTCATGCCGAAAAGTTCGAAATCATAGGCAAGCGACGCGTTGTAACTGTACTCGGGGGCATTGCGCATTCGAGCGCCGGGCGTTACACCACGAATGTCGGGCTCGATCCCCTCACGGACGCTACCGAAGTGGGCCTTAAAGCTCTTATCGCCACCGAAGGTGAGGAAAAGGTTATCGGTCAGTGCCAGTCGAACCGCCAGTTCCAGGCCTTCACTCTCGGCACTGCCGGCGTTGACAGTATAGGACACGGATAGTGTGCCGGGGAGGCCAGGGGCGAACGAGGGCATTGTGAGGACAGGTAAATCCTCATACGCGATGCGATACAGGGCGCCCGTGAAGCTCAGGCGACCGCCCAGTACCGTTGCCTTGATGCCGAGTTCATAGTTTTCAACAAAGTCACTCTCGGTGGTCCGGAAGCCCGAATGGCGATCGATTTCCGCTTGCGCCAGTGCGCGAATCTCCGCAGGCGTGTCTGGATCGTTGATTGCCTCACCCAGTAGTGCAAGTTTGGTGACGAGCGCGGTATTGATGAGACCGGGACGAAAACCCTCAGAATACGTGGCGTAGACCATCCAGTCCTCTATCGGTCGCCAGGTCAGCGTGACCTTGGGCGCTACGATGTCGGACTGCTTGGCGAGGGAGACGAGCGGATCCACTGCCGAGTCGATGCCGGTTGTCCCGACAGCCAAAGCGTGTTCCACCTCCGCGAGGCGCAGCCCGAGCAGGATCTCCCACTGATCACTCAGATCGTAGCTGACTTCGCCGTAAATGGCTTGCTCCTTATAGCTTAGCAATGAAACAGGAAGTCCCGCACTGAAAGTAAGACCGTTCAACCAGTGCGCCGTGAAAGGCGTCATCACTCAGTGGGTGAGATTCCCACCCGGCAACTGTCGTTCCGGCCGGTAGCAATCGGAACAATTGTGGAGGTAACGAAGCAGTTGAAGCTTCTGATGTAAAAGGATCCGTAAGGGATTCAGCGAGCAGGCAGGCCGTAACGTGCAGTGAACGCTGAGCAGGCCTCGAAAAGTCTAATGTGGAAGCCGACCCGCCTGGTTAACGGGGAAGGCCGATGTGTCCAAAGTCTTGAACGAGAAGCTTTGGACATTCCACCGGGGTAGTGGCGATGGCATGTCTGTAGATGGGAGATGAACGCAACACGGGAAGCCCCTTCAGGTGGTTGGTGTAGCGAGCCGGCCAACGGGTGTGTCGCGAGGCACGGGCCCGGCCTTTTGGGGTGGCGGATGGGGTCGTATTACCGATGAAGTCGGGTAACGCCGATGGAGGGAAGGACCCCTGGTCCGGGAACAGCGTTGTAAGGAGAAAGCGACAGGAGATTGACGATGAGTCTGGTAACTCCATTAAAAGTTGGGAAACTCCAGCAGGCGCTACATGTGAAAGCGAAGGCAGAACCCGAGTTTCGCTTCTATCAACTCTATGACAAGGTTTATCGCTGGGATGTGCTGGTCCACGCCTACCGGTTGTGTCGTGCTAATGCCGGCGCAGCGGGCGTGGATGGCCTGAGCTTTGATAAGATCGAATCAAAGGGATTGCGGAAGTGGCTTGAGGAACTGGCGGTAGACTTAAGGAAGAAGACCTATAGCGCCGACCCGGTGCGACGGGTATGGATACCCAAGGCGAATGGCAAAGAGCGACCGTTGGGGATACCCACTGTCCGGGACCGTGTGGTTCAGACGGCGGTGGTACTGGTTCTCGAACCAATATTCGAGGCCGACCTGCAACCGGAGCAATATGCCTATCGCCGCCATCGCAGTGCACAGGATGCGGTAAAGCATGTGCATCGATTAGTACGAAACGGCTACAACGAGGTCGTAGACGCAGATTTGTCCGGCTACTTTGACAGCATCCCGCACGCTGATTTGATGCGTTCGGTGGCCCGTCGGGTGAGCGATCGGTCCCTACTGTCGCTGATTAAACAGTGGCTGGTAGCATCGGTCGAAGAAGACGACGGACCTCGAGGGACGCGTCGAACGAATCGGGCAAAACGTGAGAAACGCGGAGTGCCTCAGGGCGCCCCGCTCTCACCGCTGCTCGCGAATCTCTATATGCGTCGTTTCCTGCTGGGTTGGAAAGCGCTCGGTTATCAACGGAACCTGGGTGCGTACATCGTTAACTATGCCGATGATTTTGTCATCTGTTGTCGCGGCAATGCTGTGCCAGCGATGCGGATCATGCGGCAAATGATGGCGCGACTGGACCTGACGGTAAACGAGGACAAGACTTGCCTGCGGCACTTGCCGGAGGAGTCGGTCGATTTTCTGGGATACACCATTGGACGGTGCTACTCCAAGAAAACGGGACGTGCCTACATCGGCACGTATCCGTCGAAGAAGAGCATACAGCGGACGACGGCGCGCATCAGTGCGCTGACGGCTCGCAACATGACTTTGTTGGAAGCCGAAGTGGTGGTGCAGCGGCTTAATCGCTTACTGTTGGGCTGGAGCAATTATTTTTGTCTCGGACCGGTCAGCATAGCGTATGCTGCCATGGATGCCCACACCCGTCATCGGCTGCGTCTGTGGTTGTGTAAGAAGCACAAGATAGAGGGGCAGGGGACCTCCCGCTACCCCAATGAGTATCTCGACGTTGTTTTGGGACTCGTTCGCCTGTCTGTGCGTACACGCGACTTTCCGTGGGCGAAGACATGATCCCGGAGAGAGCCGGATGCGGTAGTTCCGCACGTCCGGTTCGACGAGCGGCGACTGGAAACGGCGTGGGTTATCGGTTCGGCCGACCTGCTACCGCGCCAGTCGTCGACTCTACCTGTGTGATCAGGGCCTGATCCTCGACGGGGACGTCGGGAAAAAAGCCAAGCACCCACCCGCAGTTGTCGCAGGGGGCGCGAGGCCCAGTTTGCGAATCATCATCCTTGTAGTAAGCCCCGAGCGTCCACTGCAGCGGGCCATCGCTATTGGAAAGCAAACGGAATTCCTGAACGAACCGTTCGGTCAAGCCACGGCTCAGGTTGGCGTCAAGGCCAACGCCGGACACCGTGCCCGGCCCGCACACCGATAATTGCCCGAAACAGAAGAAATCGTTAACCAGAGGGCCAATTCCCCTCGCGGCGGCTAGTTCGAAGGCATTGACGAGTTCGCGATCGAAATAAGACGTGGAGGAAATGAGATCGGCAAAAGGCAATTCCCAGTCGATGCTGAGATTATAGTTGGTCTGATCATCGAATCCGCCGTTCGCTATGTCTGGGTGATGAAGGGGACAACAAGTTCGTGGAAGCCGCGATACACGCGGCTGCCGTGATTGTCACTTACAACGCGAGAGACTTGCCAAAGCCGGTATTGTATTGGTGCCGGTCGATGACGACCAGGCTTACGTGGCGCGCGAGGCATTCCGGCATTACGGCAAGGGTCGCCATGTTGCGAACCTCAACTTTGGAGATTGTTTCTCGTACGCGTTGGCAAAGACACTGAATGAACCTCTTCTGTTCAAAGGTAACGATTTTGCAGCCACTGATTTGACGCTCTATTCGGACCCGTTATGACCGTGCAGGTAGCATCTTAACCCGACATGTAGCATCGGCTCTATGCATACCGGACTACTACATTAGATGGGGTGAGGAGCGCGACTATATCTGGGGCTTACCCTTTCGCCTGTATTGCCACGTCATCCTAGATCTCGAAACGCGGTCACGAATGCTTCGATATCCGTGTCCCCGCTCGCGGCCGCAATGATGAGCTCTTCCAATTCAGGTTGATTGATCTTATCTGTTTTGATGCCGTTGACCTCCAGCGTTATCAGGGCGCCAACATAGGCGGTGCGTTTGTTGGCATCATTAAAGATATGGCCTATGGCAAATGTGTAGGCAAATAGAGCCGCGGCGTTTGTGACGTCGGCATCAAATTCGAAACGGAGGTTGTTTTCTATCCGCGCCAGAACCGCATCCACGGACATTCCCAGTCGAATTCCTGGCAATCCGCCGTCTCGTATCAGGACATGCTCGTGTAATTCAAGAACTTGCTGAGCATCGAGCAGCTTCACCGCTTGGCCAGTCTAGTGATGGTGTCACCATGAACTTTCATAACTTTAGAGAGTGCCCTTGAGACGTCCTTATCGCTGGCACGTTCAATGTCTAGCAGACCGGCAGGTGTGTAGTAACCTTCGATTTGGTTGTTCCTGACGAGTGCAATTGTCTGTCCCTTCTCGCGGGCTTCTCGGAGGACCGCCGCAGTGGACTTTTTTAAATCAGTAACAGAGACCATTTTCATCTTGCGCATGACAGAATCCTTCGCACCCAAAGGCCCTCTATTATGATCCATATTAAACACATAATAAAGTACATCACCATACCAGCGATGGAACACCGGGAGGAAACAGCGCTACTGACAGCCGAAAACATCAAAGCCGTGCTTACCTTCTCGGGGTCAGCTCGAGATTTCGAATCAGTATCGGTTAGCATCGTCCGGGAAGGATCAACGGCATACGAAGGTGTTTAGTCGCCACCACCTGTAATCCGCGCGGCTTTCTCCGGGTCGTACCACCAGCCATCGGGAAACGCGGGTTGATACTCAGGCTCGTAAGCGGGCCGGCCAAACTTGTCCCAGTGCACCATGGCGGGCCGATCGACCGAGTACAGCGGAATCTGGTAGTACTGCCAGAGCAGGACCCGGTCGAGTGCGCGGCAGGTGGCAATCATCTGCGAGAGGGTCCTCGCGGCGACGGCCTCGTCAACCAGAAAATCCACCACCGGATCGCTGATGCCGGACCTGTTGCCGGAACCCGGCACCAGCGCCCGGTCGGAATGGAACCTGGCCTGCAGGAGAAGGTGCGGTGGCATTGCATTCGTCGTGGGTACCAGCAGGGCTTCGAAGTCAAACTGGCGCAGCCGATACACCCACTGGCTGGCGCCGTCGACCAGCACCAGGGTGCCGCGAATACCCAGTTGTTTCAGGCGCTGGAAATACGGCAACAGCGTACGGGCGGCTGCCGGGTTGCGCGACAGGAAAGGTATCTCGAAGGCTTCTCCTGCCGCATTCCTGAGCACACCATCGACAATGTGCCAGCCGGCCTCATCCAGGAGCTCCCGCGCATGCATGATGTTGGCCCGATAATCCTCCTCGGTTACGTCCTCAGGGAAACGAAACGGCCGCTCGAACAATTCCGCCGGCAACTGCTCACGGTAGGGGGAGAGCAGGGCCAGTTCATCGGCGCTTGGCAGTCCGGTCGCGGACAGTATCGTGTCAGGCCAATAGCTGTGCGCCCGCCTGCGATAGCCATAATGCAGCGTTTTGTTCTGCCACTCGAAATCCACCGCCAGGGTCAGCGCCTGCCGGACCCGTCGATCGGCAAATTTCCCGCGCCGGTTATTGAGCACGATGCCTTGTCGAATGCCCGTCCAGAAGCCCTGGTTGAGGTGGAATTTCTTCACCCAGCCCTTGTGATAAGCCGGAGTGTCGAAAGCATTATGCCAGTGGCGCGCATCCGATTCTGTCCAGATGTCGATCAAACCTTTGCGAAAGGCTTCCCGGGTCACGGTGGCGTCACGATAGATATCGAAGCGAATGGTGTCGAAATTGTAACGACCTCTATTGACCGGGATGTCCTTCCCCCAGTAGTCCGGGTCGCGGCGGTATTCGACGTACCGGCCCTGTTTGAAAGCAGTAATCTCATAGGGACCGCTATTGAGTGGTGGTACAAGCGTCGCGGCGGACGGATCCTTATCACGCCAGTAGTGTTCAGGCATGATCGCTATGAATTGGAAAATCATGACGTGCTGCAACTGCACGGGAACCTTGAGGTGAATAGCGACGTGACGGTCGTCTATTTCCTCGACTGAATCGAGAAAATGAAAAAACAAGCGGCCCCATGCCTGGGCGGTAAGCACTCCGAGCGTGTAGGCCACATCTCTCGAGGTGATGGGCACCCCGTCCCGCCACCTGGCACTCGCGTGCACCCTGAATACTATCGCCAACCGGTCGTCAGTGATCGCAATGCCATCGGCAAGGTTGCCATAGAAACCACTGAGCTCGTCACCGCCCCGACGGATTAACCTGTCACCACGTAACCAGTCGCCGGGCGCTCCCGTACCTTGGGGAGGCGCCGGCGCAAACGTATCGAAATTGCTACTGGTAGACAGCACCAGATTCCCCCCCTTTGGGGCATCGGGGTTCAGGTGTTCCAGATGCGTGAAACCCGCGGGGTACTTGAGCTCGTGGTAAAACGCGATGCCGTGTTTGAATTCAAGGGCATTCAGATTGACTTCGGCAAGCGCCGAAACGCAGACCAGAAGAAGAAAGGGCCCCGTCATCATCCTGTGCATGGCTGTCATCCTGTGCATAGTCATCTGGAGTCTGGATTACCTTTCTCCACGCATTTGTTGTTATCACCTTCCTCTACCGCTTCTGTCCAGGTGTGAATGGGCCCCCGGCAGCGACGATCTGTGTTATCACCGGACATACCTTTCTCCACCCAGTTGGATTACCCGTGTCGGGTACACCCACACGCTGAAAGACCCCTGGAACATCCTTGTTTTAGGGGATGGTTCCAGGGGGATGGTTCCAGGGGACGATTACCTACGATAGTTCACCTGCACGCCAACGCTCCGGGGATGCCCAAGGCTATAGCCATCCGATGCGAAACCGTAGACGGTTTTCTCTTCGGTGACGTTGCGCACGTAGGCCGACAACATCCACTTGTCCCGGTTCACCAGGAGTTTGAGGTCGGTAGTCCGGTAGGCGGGCTTGTTGAATTCTTCTTGCGTAAACTGTGTTGAACCGGCGATCCCATAGGTATCCGCTCGCGCCGTGGCATTCATGCCGAAAAGTTCGAAATCATAGGCAAGTGACGCGTTGTAACTGTACTCGGGGGCATTGGCCATTCGAGCGCCGGGCGTTATATTCGTAACATCGAGCCCCTCAGGGACGCTACCGAGGTGGGCCCTCCAGTTCCTATCGCCACCGAAGGTGAGGAAAAGGTTATCGGTCAGTGCCAGTCGAACCTCCAGTTCCAGGCCTTCACTCTCGGCGCCGCCGGCGTTGACCCTATATTCCACTTGTGGGCGGCCGGGGAGGCCGCTGGGGAGCGTGTCTACTATGGTGACAAACATATCCTCATACGCGATGCGATACAGGGAGCCCGTGAAGCTCAGGCGACCGCCCAGTACCGATGCCTTGATGCCGAGTTCAGTGTTTTCAACAAAGTCACTCTCCGCGGTCTGGAAGCCCGAAGTGCGATCGATTTGCGCTTGCGCCAGTGCGCGAGTCTCCGCAGGCAGGTCTGGATCGTTGACCAACTCACCCCATTGTGCAATTCTGGTGACGAGATCTCTATTGATGATACCGGGACGAAAACCCTCAGAATACGTGGCGTAGACCATCCAGTCCTCGATCGGTCGCCAGGTCAGCACGACCTTGGGCGCTACGATGTCGGACGGCTTGGCGAGGGAGAAGAGCGGATCCACTTTCGAGTCGACGCCGGTACGCCCAATGTCCACCCGGTGTTCCACCTCCGCGAGGCGCAGCCCGAGCAGGATCTCCCACTGATCACTCAGACGGTAGCTGGCTTCGCCGTAAATGGCCTGCTCCTTATAGCTTAGATAGGAGATATTTCCTTCACCAAAGAAACCGTTCAACCACGGTATGATCTGGACCTGATCCTCGACGGGGACGTCGGGAAAGAAGCCAAACACGAACCGGCAAGTGTCGAAGGTGGCGTAGGCCGGAGGTCCGCCTTTGTAGCAGGGGGCGAGACGCCCAAATTGGGAATCATCATCTTTGAAGTAAGCCCCGAGCGTCCACTGCAGCGGGCCATCGGTATTGGAAAGCAAACGCAATTCCTGAACGAACCGTTCGGTCGAGACATACGCCAGGTTGTCAAGGCCCCAGGCGGACATCGTGCCCGGCCCGCACACCGTTAATCCGCTCGGTAACCCGGTGGGAGGCGGCAGGAAAAACAAACAGAAGGCATCGTTAACCAGCGAGGCAATTCCCGATGCGAGGTAGAATTCCCAGACAGAGACGAGTTCGCGATCGAAATAAGACGTGGAGGAAATGAGATCAGCAAAAGGCAATTCCCAGTCGATGCTGAAATTATAGTTGGTCTGATCATCGAATCCGCCGTTCACTAGGTCTGGGTGGGCGAAATGCGTGACGTACGGGTCGCCGTGATCGAACACATCCGTCCTTCCGCGGGCACAGGTGGTCTCCCCCAGATCGTAGAGCGGTACCCGACCGCCGGGGGGATCAGTTTCGCTGAACGGTTCGGTGTAGCATTGAAATGCCGTCATGGGACCCCCGAATTCGCTATCGACCACGTTGACCATTGCGGTGACCTCGAAGGTCTCCGAGGCATCCCATTTCAACGCCACCCGCAAGCCGTTTTCCTCGAGGGTATCGACGTCCTTCTCGTTGCGGGGCGCCGGCGTGTCGAGGACCCCGGCGCGGTCACGTCGATACCCGACCAGGCGCAGCGCCAGCTGATCAGCCAGCGGAATGTTGACCATGGCGTCGATCCGATAGCTCAGATCATCGGATTTCGAAGTGTTCTCCAGGCTGGTCCGCACGTGGTAGTCGAGACCGCTGGTATCGGGCTTGTTGGTGATATAGCGGATGGAGCCGCCCAGATTACCCTCGCCGTAGAGCGTGCCCTGGGGTCCTTTCAGGACCTCGACGCGTTCCATGTCAAACAGGGCGCCGAGGGGCTGCCTGCCCCCTTGACTGTCGGTGATGGGCAGGTTGTCCAGGTACACGCCCACAGCCGAGGCGCTGCCGGCGGGAGCCGGCGGCGTTATGCCGCGTATCGTCAGCCGCCCGGTGTGAATGGAGCCTTGATAGGACAACCCGGGAATGGCCTGATACAGGGTTCGTATGTCCTCGAGACCCTTCGCCACCATGTCTTCCGAGGTCACCGCGGTAATGGCGAGCGGCGTATCCATCAATCGCGTATCGCGATAGGTTGCGGTGACGATGATCTCCTCCATGGCGGGTTCGTCTTCGTTGGTAGTTTCATCTGCCGCAAGGCAGGGTGCTGCTATGAGTGCCGCGGCCAGGGCCCCGGCAACACGATTTAGTAGTTTAATGGACATGGTATTTCCCCTTATCCAATGATATGGACGGAGGACGACGTAATCACGGAATCCTCCGTATACGCCGTAGCTTGTGCCGGGGGGGGGGGCAATGGCATTCACTTAAGGAAAAACGCCATTCACTTAAGGAGGCAGCCCTCGGCCTTCGTGGTTTTCCCGCCGGTCGTCTGGTTTTCTCTTTCATCTCATTGCGGTGGCCTTTGCCAACTTGGGGGGTTTCCATTTTCCCACCGGCTTGCGCGAACATCGGTCGTAGGATCGGTTCGGACGCAGCTTTTGCCGGCACGAAACAATCCCGTCGACGATCTGCCTGAGGGTGTTGTCGAGCGCTGCCGCCTGCTGGAGGAACAGACCCTCGAGATGTCGTGCGACCACCAGCAGGCTGTTCTTGAAGTTCACTTTCATCTGCGCCTGATCGCGAGTTTCCCGGTTGCCCCCGAGCAGGCCTTCGCCCTGATTCGAGAACAGCCGGGTCAGTGTGATCAGGACAAAGTGCGCAAACAGCTCCTGCTTGACGCCGCGCTCGCTCTGCCCGTGGAAGTCTTCAATGCCGATCATCTGTTTCGATACTTTGTACAGTTCCTCAATGCCCCAACGCTCGTGGTAGAGGTCGGACAGTTCGGCGATGCGGTACTGGTCCCGGTCCAGCAGCGTGGTTCCCAGCAGGTAGGCAGAACCCGAAACCGCATACTTCACCAAGCGCAGCCTCATGAGCGGCTCCTCCCGGCCCGGCCTGGCGGCGATCTCGACCACTGTGTCGGTCTCGGTACTGTCGGCGAACGCGGCCACGGCGCCGTTGGCATTCACCCGCAGCCGGAACACCGGATGCAGGCCCCGGGCGAGGTGCTCACGAAGCAACGCCTGCGAGAAGTAGCCACGGTCGTACACCACCACATCGTTTTCCGACAACGCGTGCAGATGAGACCCTGCGGCCTTCCTTTCGTCGCCATGGGAGACCAGGTCAAAATCCACCGGGACCCGCGAACGCAGCCGATACAGGCAACTGAGCAGGCCCTGGGGGTAGTGGGCGTTGTCCGACGGCAGCCGGTAACCGGCCTTGAGCAGCGGCCGTGGCAGGTTCAGCTTCGAGCCGTCCACGGCGAACAGCCGATGCCCCTTCCAGCGAGGCCCGCTGCCGGTGTCGTCGGCGCGGCGGAGCAGTTCGGCGTTCAGCACCCGAAACAGGTTCTCGTCTACTTTGGCCCGGGCGTTGCACATCGCCGAGGGCGACACCGGAGACGCCTGCGGCAGCGAGACACCGAGCAGGCGGCACTGGTCCCACAGTTCGACCAGGGTCGCCCCGTACCCCTGCCGGTTTTTCGAAAACACCAGGCGGAAGAGGAACAGCACCACGAGCAACGTGTTCAGCGAACGCTGACGCCGCTGCCATTGCCGGTCGAAGTCGTGGGCCACCGTCACCACCGCATCCAGCAACGACCGCCACGGTTCGACCCGGGCGTTCGCCGAACCCTGCGTTGTCGTAGGGTGCCGCGCAGCGGGTCGCTGCCCCGTCCTCAGCAGCGTCTGAAAATCCTTATCCAACGGGTGGACGAAAACGCCTTTCGGCGTTCGCACCGACCCCTTGCCCCGGGTCTCGCCTAGAAACTGCCAGTTTGCCGCTCGGTAACAACTGCCACGGAACCGGCTCAGATCGACAAAGGTCTCCACCAGCACGGGGCGGTAGCCGTACTGCGCCTGCCAGTCGTCCGCCAGCCGACGCACCACCAACGACAGCGCCTTCGATGCCAGATTCTCGACCCGCACCCACGGGAAGATCAGGAAGCGGCTGTTCCCGATGACCTGGTCCAGACGTCTCTGCCGAGCCGCCTCGTCCCAGCCGATGAACTGGTCGCGGCACGGCAACGACCGGGCCGCGTAGGCGAACAGCAGACAACCCAGCCACCTGCCGTGGCCATCGACGATGGCGTAGCGCAGGTGCAGACCGAACGGGCGGCGATAACCCAGGTAATGGTGCCGGTCCAGCAGTTCATTCCATTCCGCGACCTCGTCCGTCTCCGTGATCACGCGCAGTGCCAACGGCGCCAGCCGCGCCAACGCCTCGCGAATCACCGCCCGTGGCGCGGAGCGGGTGGTCCATACCAGCGCCTTCTGTGCCCCCCGCTGCTTCGATTCGTCCTTTGCCGGCAGCGTGAGAATGCCCAGCTCCTCCAGGCGTTCGAGCAAGCGCTGCGCGGTGCGGACGCGATTGCCTCCGCTTGGGGTGTGCAGGTTCAGGTGTTCGCAGATCGTATGCTCAAGTTCGTGTCGACTCAGCTTCGGAAAGTCTCGGACGGTGCGCTGCACATCGGCGATCTGACGGCGGCTCAGACGGCGCCCAAAGAACGTCGTCGACTTCAATTTGCGAATGGCTTCGTCCATCAGTCCCTCCAAAAGACAGTTCGACTCGCTTATGGTCTCACAGGGAAAGGCGTATGTCAAGCCCTCTGCCGACCCATGACGAAAAAGAAAATTAGCCACAATAAATCAATGGGTTATGGAGAGGATAGAAAAAAATGAAGACGGTTCTGCCTAAATGAATGCCATTGCGGGGGGGGGGGGGTAGCGGGCGACAAAACATGCACATGGCATGCACAACCGACTCGCAAGTCGACTCTCCCAGCGGCGATGTCAAACTGCGGTAATCAACCACTATACCCTTAATATTGGAGCTTTCAACCGAACGCTGTGTAGTTCGCTATACCCCGAATTCTGCGCAAAACTCTCGTTCTTCTCGGCGTTTCCGACGACAAACGCACCCTCTTTATTCGCTTGCATCCAGAGGCGCGGTGGCACGACGGTATGCCGATCACTACCCGGGATGTGAAGTTTACCCTCGATCTCCTTGAATCCATCATCCGGGTTCGCGGAGTTTTCTCGTGGGTGCAATCCGTTGAGACCCTAAGCGGGGCATCGCTTGATCAGTCGAACGCGCTTAGCACGGTCTCGTTCAATTCTGCGTAAACCTCCGGATCGTTCGGGATCATGTTAAACGTGAACTCGTCGACACCAGCGTCAATAAAGTCCTGTGCGCGGTCGATCACGTACTTCGGGGGACCGATCATCTTCCAGTCCTCGCCGCCCCTAAAGTCCGCGGCTTTCTTCTCGTCGTTTACGATGCTTATTGGTACCTGTACGGTCTTGCGAATCTCGGACGGGTCACGGCCGACGGTCTCACAATGCCGTTCCAGTACGCCGCTTAACCGTTTCACCTCCTCGGGCCCGTTACTTATGTTCATGATGTCGCCGTACAAGGCGAGTGTACGGAGGGTGCGTTTCTCACCCCCGCCGCCCACCAAAATGGGCGGGTGTGGCTGTTGCACGCTCTTGGGCTCAAAAGGCGCCCGGTGCAGTTTGTAGTACTTACCATCGAAGTCAACGAGGTCCTCTGCCATGAACAACGTCTTCAGCAGCTTGCACGCTTCCTCAAGGCGGTCGCTGCGTTCCCTCATCGACGGGAACTCCCAGCCGTAAGCCTGGTGCTCACGCACGTGCCAAGCGGCACCGATGCCGATCACCAGGCGTCCATTCGAGATGTGGTCAACAGTGGCAGCCATCTTCGCCATGAGTGCTGGGTTGCGGTAGGTATTGCCGGCCACGAGCAGGCCAAGACGCAAACGCTTGGTCACTGCGGCGGTGGCGCAGAGCAACGACCACCCTTCGAATATCGGGATCTTGACGAATTCTTCAGGGAAATCACCGTCAGTATGGCTCACTGGCGGCAGGAAGTGATCGTAAAACCACACGCTGTGCCAGCGGCCCGCCTCCATGGTCTCGAGGACGGCCTTGATGTTTTCCCAACTTGTTATGTTCGGTAGCTGTGAACCAAATTTCATGTTTCCTCCTATTCGTTGCATTTTTTCAGACCGAAGTTAAGCTGGCAACGCCTGACTCTCTAGACATAATGATTTGACCTGTCCTACCTCAACGATCGTGGATTACCATGAGTTAACAAACGTGGGGAGCCGTGGGTGCTTCCGGCTCAGCATCGACGGAGTTAGGTCTTTCCCCAGGCGTAGGTGTTGGCCATCTTTCCCGGGGCTGCATAGACCCCTCCCGGGCTGTTGAACATGTCCTCGCGGCCGAGCAGGAGGGCCATCTGTTCGCCGTGGGCGGCGATCAGGTCGTCGGCGTGATCGGAGTAGTCCTCGATGAACTTCATGGCCAACCGGCTATAGGTGATGTGGGTGACGACTCGCTCTCCGGGAATCGTGCGGGCCCAGTTCCCGTGCCAGACCGAGCCGTTCCATACGGCGACCGAGTTGAACGGCGCCTCAATGGCGATGGCACCGTCCTCGGCCTCAACCTCGTCGGGCTCGGGGTGGCGGCGCTCGCGGTGGCTGTAGGGCACCACCTTGGTCGCCCCACCCTCCTTGGTGAATTCGTCGTGGACCCAGCAGAAAGTGATCAGGTAGTTGTGATCCGGGAACGGCGCCGGCAGCCAGCCCTGATCGGCGTGGAGGGCGATGGCGGCCTGGGTGTCGTCCTTGATCGAGGCGCTCACCTGGCTGATGTTTGCTCCCCGGCCGACGGAGAACTCGACCATCGCCAACAGCTTGGGATTGAGGACGGCCTCGCAGAACATCGGATCTTTGCGTAGCAACATGTTATTTCCCCCGTGGGCCATGTGGTACTCGCGCATGCGCGTGGTCAGCTCGGGGTCGGCCACGTTCTCGATGACCGTGTAACCCTGCTCGGCCAACTCGCGGCAGTTCTTCTCGAGACCCAGTTCGTCGATTCGGGGGCGCAGAGCCGGCGAGATCTCGCCCGGAGTTATGGACCCGGACCCGAGATCATCGAGGAACCCTGACCGCGGCACCTCGGCGGTCAGCTCCTTGATCTTGGCCGCGACCTCGACCTGTTGGGGGGAATAATCGACCTGTTTGGGGGAAAGTGACAGGGTCCCCGCCAGTGCGCTCTGGTCACCATCGACCTTGTACTTGCCCGCACCGATGGCCTTGAAGACGACACTCCTGATGACACTCTGGTCCCGGTCGACCAAAAGCGCCTTGGCCACCTCGTAGTCGATCGTCAGCGTCGCAGCCGGGTTCGGGGTCACCTCACGGTGGAACCGGCCGGCGGCGATGGTCAGCTCGGTGTTACCGTCGGGACCATCAGTGACCTTGAGGGCCACAGCGGTGTTGGGCGCAGCTCGTTCGGGGGGTGGGAGCTCCGACTGCAACACTTCAACCGCGTCCAACCACTCGCTGGACAAGAACACATGGGCCACGTGAATTCCTCCGCTTGAGGGGTTAAGGAGAATAAACGACATGCGCAGAATGGTCAAAGCAGCAGCAGGTTGGCGCGAATGGACTCGGACATCAGCAGGTGTTCCTGAAACACATAACTGACCTGATCGCGCAATGTGTCGAGGTTGACTTGTCTCGTGTCCGCGAGTGATCCCGATAGTGAAGGGAGCGCCGGTCGCTGCGGCGTGACCCACACCGCCGACATACGCCCTAATCAGGCTTTCCTTTTTACCACTTGTGTCGAAGATTCGCCGATCGTATATTGAAAGGGTGTTCAATGAGAGGAACGCAGATGAGCGAGCAGCCAGAGATTCCGGAAGATATGAGGCGTATGATAGCCAGTGTGGAGGCGAGTAACGGTCTTCTGGGACCCTATGATGTGTCGGAAGATCTGAAGCCCGTTTTCGATGAGCTTGAACTATGGGCAGCACTGAATCACCTGCGCGAACATGGTTATGCAGTAATTGAAAACGTTGCCCCGATTGAGGCCATGGACGATCTTCGAGACGCGATCCATACGATAGCAGAAGATACCCCGGGCGAACCCATGGAAATCGCTGCTGCACCTTATCTGCTGGGGCGACATCCTGCAGTCGATCGCATTGCAACGGCACCGAAGATACTGGCGTTTGCCGAGGCGAGCGTGGGCAAAGGCATGCGTGCGAGCCAGATCACCGGGTCGATCAAGCGTCAGAGCAACCAGGGCGGCGACAGCGTTCACGCGGATCAGAACTGGGTACCGGCTCCGTTCCCGGAACACAATCTGGTCATGACCTTCTGCGTTCCCTGCGAGGGCATGACGGCCGAGGGCGGTGCGACGATCGTGGTACCCGGTTCACATAAGAAACGAAGGCACCCGAACGTAGAGGAAATGAAGTCTGAGACGATTCCGATCGAGGTGGAAAAGGGATCTGCTGCGGTCTGGGACGGCTCGGTATGGCATGGCACCGGGCGTCGGGATATACCCGGGACACGCACGGTACTGCATGCAACCTATCAGCGCCTCTATACACAGCCCATCGATGACTACAGTTACCTGCTCGAGGATAAGGAGTACATGGCGAATGCATCTGATGCCATGCGTTCCCTGCTGGGTGCGGATCTGTTCTTCGGCACGGGGAGGCCCGGGCATGGAGTCGACATGAAGAAATTCAGCCGCGTTGCGTTGATGTCGAAGCTGTAGCGTCGTTGCTCGTAACTATGGCGTGACCGGAGCGCCGCTCATAGACCTCCAGAATGGCATCGCGTAAACGCGGCGTCAGGTCGCTGGTACCCATCTTTTCCGGCGGCACCACGGTAAAGCCATACATCATCAGATCGAGCAGGTTGTGCTGAAAGACCCCTGGAACATCCTTGTTTTAGGGGATGGTTCCAGGGGATGATTACATACGATAGTTCACCTGCACGCCAACGCTCCGGGGAGGCCCAAGGGTAGAGCCATCCGCTCCGGGACGGTAGACGAATTTCTCTTCGGTGACGTTGCGCACGTAGGCCGACAACATCCAGTTGTCCCGGTTCACCAGGAGTTTGAGGTCGGTGGTCCGGTAGGCGGGGCTCGAGAGGGCTCCCACGAACTGTACATTGGAGATCCCATAGGTATCCGCCCGCGCCGTGGCATTCATGCCGAAAAGTTCGAAATCATAGGCAAGCGACGCGTAGTAACTGTACTCGGGGGCATTGCGCATTCGAGCGCCGGGCGTTACACCACGAAAGTCGGGCTCGATCCCCTCACGGACGCTACCGAAGTGGGCCTTAAAGCTCTTATCGCCACCGAAGGTGAGGAAAAGGTTATCGGTCAGTGCCAGTCGAACCTCCAGTTCCAGACCTTCACTCTCGGCACTGCCGGCGTTGACAGTATAGTCCACGGATCGTAGGCCGGGGAGGCCAGGGGGGAACTGGGGTCTTGTGAGGACAGGTATATCCTCAAACGCGATGCGATACAGGGCGCCCGTGAAGCTCAGGCGACCGCCCAGTACCGTTGCCTTGATGCCGAGTTCATAGTTTTCAACAAAGTCACTCTCGGTGGTCCGGAAGCCCGAATGGCGATCGATTTCCGCTTGCGCCAGTGCGCGAATCTCCGCAGGCGTGTCTGGATCGTTGATTGCCTCACCCAGTAGTGCAAGTTTGGTGACGAGCGCGGTATTGATGAGACCGGGACGAAAACCCTCAGAATACGTGGCGTAGACCATCCAGTCCTCGATCGGTCGCCAGGTCAGCGTGACCTTGGGCGCTACGATGTCGGACTGCTTGGCGAGGGAGACGAGCGAGTCGATGCTGTTTGTCCCGACAGCCAAAGCGTGTTCCACCTCCGCGAGGCGCAGCCCGAGCAGGATCTCCCACTGATCACTCAGACGGTAGCTGACTTCGCCGTAAATGGCTTGCTCCTTATAGCTTAGCAATGAAACAGGAAGTCCCGCAGGGAATAAAAGACCGTACAACCACTGTGCGATCAGGGCCTGATCCTCGACGGGGACGTCGGGAAAGAAGCCAAGCACGAACCCGCAGTTGTCGCAGGGGGCGCGAGGCCCAGTTTGCGAATCATCATCCTTGTAGTAAGCCCCGAGCGTCCACTGCAGCGGGCCATCGCTATTGGAAAGCAAACGCAATTCCTGAACGAACCGTTCGGTCAATAAACGGCCCAGGTTGGTGTCAAGGCCAACGCCGGACACCGTGCCCGGCCCGCACACCGATAATTGCCCGAAACAGAAGAAATCGTTAACCAGAGGGCCAACTCCCCTCGCGGCGGCTAGTTCGAAGGCATCGACGAGTTCGCGATCGAAATAAGACGTGGAGGAAATGAGATCGGCAAAAGGCAATTCCCAGTCGATGCTGAGATTATAGTTGGTCTGATCATCGAATCCGCCGTTCGCTATGTCTGGGTGGGCGATATGCGAGACGTACGGGTCGCCGTGATCGAACAGATCCGTCCTTCCGCGGGCACAGGTCCCCGGCGGAACGTAGCTCGGTACCAGACCGGGGGACGGTTCGGTGTAGCAGTGAAATGCACTCTTGGGACCCCCGAATTCGCTATCGACCACGTTGACCATTGCGGTGACCTCGAAGGTCTCCGAGGCATCCCATTTCAACGCCGCCCGCAGGCCGTTTTCCTCCAACCAATCGACGTCCTTCTCGTTGCGGGGCGCCGGCGTGTCGAGGACCCCGGCGCGGTCACGTCGATACCCGACCAGGCGCAGCGCCAGCTGATCAGCCAGCGGAATGTTGACCATGGCGTCGATCCGATAGCTCAGATCATCGGATTTCGAACCCTTCTCGACGCTGCTCTGCACGCGGTAGTCGAGACCGCTGGTATCGGGCTTGTTGGTGATATAGCGGATGGAGCCGCCCATATTGCCCTCGCCGTAGAGCGTGCCCTGGGGTCCTTTCAGGACCTCGACGCGTCCCATGTCAAACAGGGCGCCGAGGGGCTGCCTTTCCCCTGTATTGCCGGTGATGGGCTGGTTGTCCAGGTACACGCCCACAGCCGAGGCGGCGCCGGCCCCGGCATACGGCGGCGTTATTCCGCGTATCGACAGCTGCACGGTGGCAAGGCCGCCCTGATAGGACAACCCGGGAATGGACTGATACAGGTTTCGTATGTCCTCGATACCCTTCGCCACCATGTCTTCCGAGGTCACCGCGGTAATGGCGAGCGGCGTATCCATCAATCGCGTATCGCGATACGTCGCGGTGACGATGATCTCTTCCATGGCGGGTTCGTCTTTATCGGTTGCTTCGTCTGCCGCGAGACAGGGTGATGCTATAAGTGCCGCGGCCAGTGCCCCGACAACACGATTCAGTAGTTTAATGGACATGGTATTCCCCTTATCCAATGATATGGACGGAGGACGACGTCAACACGGAATCCTACGCTTGCGCCGTAGCTTGTGCCGGGGGGGGACTGCAAAGCATGCACCACCGACTCGCAAGTAGACTCCCCCAGCGGCAATGTCAAACTGCGATAGTTAGATAATGTACTCCGAATTCTGGGTGTGTCAACCCCTCACCTACCAGTATCAAGCCGCTATCGGACAGAGCACTACTCATCTGCGTGCACCATCGCCAGCAGTTCGAGCAGTTCCTGCATTCGCAGTCGAGACCGGCCAGCGGCGATCAGCACGAATGAATCAGGGGGTTGTGCATCCGTGAAGCCCACAGGAACGGAACGCTGCAGTCCTTGCTCATTTTCGTAGAAGACCCGGGTATGCCCCCAGACGCAGCGCGTGTCGATATGCTTATAGGTCTTGCCAGACTGCGGGTGAAATGGATGGGTGATCTGGATGTGCGTCAGTGGACGTATTGCATGAACTGTAGTCGATAGTACGTGTTAGTTCACCACAATGCACCTTAATCCCGGCCACCCACATCGGCGACTCTCGACCGACTCTACGCCACAGCCGGTTTATTTTGCCTATACCTTTAGGAGGACTCGCCTTTGACGTCACTTTCGGCGTCATTACGACTGGTTGGTCAGGTTATGTTATAAACCGCGGTGCCGATCCGGCCGACTCAAACAAGGAACTCATATGGTTGATCAGAACCCCTACGTTACTGCCGATAACGGCCACGGAGATCTTGCGCAACTGGCAGGCGGTGTTGCGGTGATAACCGGCAGCGCTTCAGGCACCGGCTACGCAATCGCCGAGCACGCAATCCGCCTGGGCATGTACCCGGTCATCGCAGACATCGAAACTAAGGCGATTGAACGCGCCATCAAAGACCTGGGTCGCGCAACTAATGAAGCTGCCGTCGAAGCATTCGGGTTTACAACGGATGTATCCTCCGAAGAAAACATTCAGGCGCTGGCCGAAGCGATCGAGGAACGGTTTCCGGGCAAACCCATTTCCCTGCTTTGCTGCAACGCTGGCGTCGGCGCCGGGGGTGGTGTGCTGACAGCGACAGACATCGACTGTGCCCATTGCATCGGCATGTCTCAGTACCTTTGTTTCGCGAACGTCTCGAACGACGACTCGCCTTCCCTCTCCACTTCGCCCCACATGCTCACCACGGCGACACCCTCGTCACCGTCGGTGTCGAAGATCCCGGACTGGTACCGGCCTTTCGAGATGGCGGCCAGCGCCCCGGTTCCCTCCACAGACCGGTCTCGCCCTCGACGCCGCCGCCACGAGGCCTACGACCACCAGGGTGACCAGGATGTGGAGCCGTGGGTGCTTCCGGCTCAGCATCGACGGAGTCAGGTCTTTCCCCAGGCGAAGGTGGCGGCCATCTTTTCCGGGGCTGCATAGCTCCCTCCCGGGCTGTTGAACATGTCCTCGCGGCCGAGCAGGAGGGCCATCTGTTCGCCGTGGGCGGCGATCAGGTCGTCGGCGTGATCGGAGTAGTCCTCGATGGGCTTCATGGCCAACCGGCTATAGGTGATGTGGGTGACGACTCGCTCTCCGGGAATCGTGCGGGCCCAGTTCCCGTGCCAGACCGAGCCGTTCCATACGGCGACCGAGTTGAACGGAGCCTCGATGGCGATGGCACCGTCCTGGGCCTCAACCTCACCGGGCTCGGGGTGGCGGCGCTCGCGGTGGCTGTGGGGCACCACCTTGGTCGCCCCACCCTCCTTGGTGAATTCGTCGTGGACCCAGCAGAAAGTGATCAGGTAGTTGTGATCCGGGAACGGCGCCGGCAGCCAGCCCTGATCGGCGTGGAGGCCGAGGGCGTCATTGGTGTCGTCCTTGATGCTGGCGGACACCTGGCTGATGTTTGCTCCCCGGCCGACGGAGAACTCGACCATCGCCAACAGCTTGGGATTGAGGATGGCCTCGCAGAACATCGGATCTTCGCGTAGCAACATCGCATTCCCCTTGGCCCCGTGGGCCATGTGGTACTCGCGCATGCGCGTGGTCAGCTCGGGGTCGGCCACGTTCTCGATGACCGTGTAACCCTGCTCGGCCAACTCGCGGCAGTTCTTCTCGAGACCCAGTTCGTCGATTCGGGGGCGCAGAGCCGGCGAGATCTCGCCCGGAGTTATGGACCCGGACCCGAGATCATCGAGGAACCCTGACCGCGGCACCTCGGCGGTCAGCTCCTTGATCTTGGCCGCGACCTCGACCTGTTGGGGGGAATAATCGACCTGTTTGGGGGAATGTGACAGGGTCGCCGCCAGTGCGCTCTGGTCACCATCGGCCTTGTACTTGCCCGCGCCGATGGCCTTTATGACGACACTCCTGGTGACACTCTGGTCCCGGTCCCGGTCGACCAAAAGCGCCTTGGCCACCTCGTAGTCGATCGTCAGCGTCGCAGCCGGGTTCGGGGCCGCCTCTCGGCGGAACCGGCCGGCGGCGAGGGTCAGCTCGGTGTCACCGTCGGGACCATCGGTGACCTTGAGGGCCACAGCGGTGTTGGGCGCAGCTCGTTCGGGTGGTGGGAGCTCCGACTGCAACACTTCAACCGCGTCCAACCACTCGCTGGACAAGAACACATGGGCCACGTGAATTCCTCCTCGCTTTTCGTTTTCGGTTCAACACACTAAACTCACGCCGCGCGCTGTGTCAACTCTTGCTACCAACAGATGCTACCAACAGAAAGCCTTTTGGCAGATTTTTCTGAGTCTTCAGCCAGCCACCTTCTGTTGTCCAAAAATGGTCTCAAAAAGTTGTCTTCTGGCAGTTTGTAACTGCCCCGCCGCTTCATTACCACTGACCTGGTATGCAATTGCATCCAGCTTCAAAAAAGACACCCCGGGTTTCAAATATTGTTCAGCATCGTCGATTGACTTGAGTTTGTCGTAGGGTGTCATCATGCACCGGTAAGGATATTTTTTTCGTTCCTTACCTCTTTCATCGGTCTCAATGACCGGGAAAAAGCAGGGACGATGGTAGTTACGGGGAATCAGGGTCAACTGCCGACGACTGACCCCCCGATTCGTCGCGTGCATTTGCTTGCTGCGAGTCGTGAATTGAACTCCTCAAGCTGTTGACACGGTCTAACGTTATGAAGTTGACTGCGCCAAACAAACTATGCGTAGATCAAACCCGGCGTGAACTATCGATTCTCGTTCCAGGCGGGTAAAGGTGTGGATTGACCATAACCGGCCTGCGCAGAGTATTTCAACCGTTCGAAATCGGCGCCGTCGTCTCCGCTCTTGCCGAAGGGATCATCAAGTCCGCAGAGGGTGGACAGCGCGGGTGGATTACGCTCAATAATCTCCGGATCGATGTCCTGGTAACCTTCAATGGGGCGTACGAAATTCCTGCAGTAGGCATTATGCAGGGAGGTACGAGTACCCGGTGCGGTGCGTGGCGTGGAACCATGCCAGGTTGCGCCGTGCCACATGGCGATGGACCCTCGTGACATCTCGATGCTGGTGGTCCCCTCCTGTGTGGTCCCCGCGGGCACCTGCCTGCGTTCCCTGAAACTGCCAGGCATGATAACCGTGGGACCGTTTTCTGCCTTGAAATCGTCGATGGCCCAGACGGCCACGCTGAGTATGCAGAAATCCGGAAAGGGTTCGGCGATTCTGGATGCGCCGTAGTCTGAATGTAGTCCGGGATGTGTCTCCTGACCGGTTTTCTTGACGATGGTGTCGGACTGATACATAAGGCATCCCCGACCCAGGAGATAGTCTGCCGCCGTCAGCACCCAGGGATGCAGTGCCGCTTCCTCCCAGATGCAACCGCGCTGCAGGAGCATTGTCGCGCGAAAACTGGCGCCATCTTCTCGACCCGCATGGTTCCGTGCGGCTTCCTCTCTGAGCTGATCGGCGAAATCGTCGCTGAACGCGTTTTCGAATACCGTGTAACCGGTGTCGTTGAAGTCGGCGATGTGCTTGTCGAGCCCGAATGAACGAATGCGATGGTCTATATCCGGATTGTTGATGGTTCGGATAGCGAGTGCATCGATCATATCGGTCAGAAACGGTCGGTACCCTGCCGGCACGTTCGCTAATTGGACCCGGAACAGGGATTCGTACTCGCTGCGTCGACGCCCTGCAGACTCTATGTTGCCACGTGTGACAATACTGTGCAGCCACAATGCCGCGTTGTAGTCGATTGATTCGAGCAGGTCTGCGCCGGGATCACTGGTTTCATCGAGGGCCACTCCCTCGGGTGTAAACCGCAATGTATATCCGAGACTCGTCGACGACAGGTGACCCGGTGGGTTCTCGCAGTTGAGCGAGTAACTGAATGGTGAGTAGGATCCGTTCGCTTTCGCGACGACTTCCTGCATGGCGGCAAAGTAACCAGGACTCAGAAACTCAACCCGGTCCCCCAGCGGTACCGCCAGCTCAGTGGTCATGCGGTCAGTGCCCGATGCATCATGCAGCGATTATCCCAGACCACGATGAGTATAGAAACCATTAACGATGCCACGCCGTGGAACCTTGAAGATGCAGAGAATGGCCTGACGGTCATCGCCTGGGACTACCTCAATGAATTCAGGAAAAAATCGTTGCCGCTTTCGACCAGACGCGTGACGCTACACGAAAGGATCCGTTCCTGTCTGCATGAACGGCGCGACCCGTTCCCAGTCCGGGTTTTGCAGGTCCTCGTAAGGATACAGCGACTTGCCGATCACACGTTGCAGTTCCGGGAATTTCTCCAGCAGTTGCGGCGACGTGTCCTCGTAGTTGTGCTGCACGCGCATATAACTGCGCATGTAGTTCTGCACCAGGGTAATCCGTAGTCCCGGGTTGCTGCGCGCCTCGGAGGCATGCCAGGTGGCGCCGTTCCAGATCGCCAGGGAGCCCGCTTTGGCAATCAGCGGCACGAATTTGTACGGCGTATTTTCCAGATTCGCCTCGTGCGGCAGCGTCGCGCGTCCGTTGTGGTGGCTGCCCGGTACAAATATCGTGGGACCGTCCTCGGCGCCGGCGTAGTCGGTGCAGAGCCAGGAGGCGTTACACATGTGTGCGATCTGACCGGCGCCGGACGGAATGCCGTGCGAGTCGCTGTGCAGGCGGCCGCCTTTTGCGCCTTCACCCTTGAGTATCCAGCTCTGGCCCGAAAACACCGCGCTCTGACCGAGCAGCCAGCGCACCAGCGTCAACACCACTGGATTGATCGCCGCCTCGACGAACACCTCATCTTCTTCCAGCAGATCCCAGCTGTTGCCGAGGCGTTCGCGGTCTAGTTTGGCGGTGCGGTAATCACCGATTTTAATGCCGTTGCGTTCCTCGCAGGCGCGGATGATGGCATCGCGCAGTCGCTCGACGAACCCGGGTTTCGATTGCATTTTTTCCGTGGGCACCACGGTCATGCCGTAGGCTGCCAGTTCGGTAACGTGCTCGAACAGATCGTATTGCCTCAAATCTGCCATCAGTGAATCGACCTGGGGGTAAACATTGTAGTCGGACAGACTCATTTGCTGCTCCTGCTGGTTCTCCGAACGGGACACTATACCGCATTCGGCCCGATATGTTTGTCATCAACAGGAAATTGTGGCCGAGTATAAGGAAAGTATACCTGGCCGCTTTAATTACAGCGTGACGCAGCCACAGGTTCCCGTGAGTATAGAAAGGAAATTTGCTATCATTTTGGAATAGTTTTCTTTCTACAGGACCTCATGATGAACGAATCGCTGGTGTCAAATACTGCTGCCTGGCAGGATTCCGCTGCTAGTAAAGCCTGGGATGCTATCGAGTCCAGAGGGCTCACACATCATCTTCAGGAACTACTCAACTATGGACTGACGGTCATTCCGCCAGAAGCCATTTCCATTGACAATCATCTTGAACGTATGCGTAATGCAATTCTCCGGGTTGCCGAAGAACAGACTGGCGTTAAACACGACATTGATACCGGGCAGCATGATACGCGAACAACCATGGGCTCCAACAAAAGCCAGTATTTGCTATATGCCTTTCTGGAAACAGATCCCGTGTTCGAGGAAGTGATTACCTGCAACGAAACCCTGCCGTTGATTGAATATTTTCTGGGGCAAAGCTGTCAGCTTTCCAGTCTGGCCTCTTTCGTTAAATGGAAAGGTGAGAAAAAAGGACTGGGACTGCATGATGATTCCGCCCAATCGCCACAACCATTACCGCCAAATCCGCCAGTTTTTAACACCAACTGGATTCTCACAGACTACACGAAAGAGAACGGTGCCTTCTGCATTGTTCCGGGCAGCCATAAATTGTGTCGACATCCAACTCCTATGGAAGGTGTTAACAAAGCAGTGCCGGTGGAAGCGCCGGCAGGTTCCGTGCTGGTGTTCCATGGCTATGTTTGGCACGGAGCATTTCCCAAGATAACAGATGGCTTGAGGCTGTCAGTCAATGCTTATTATTGTGGTCCGCATTATCGTGCCCAGGAAAATTTCCATGGCCGCATTTCTCAGGAGATGAAAGACCGCAATTCAGCGCGTTTTGCTGAATTGGTGGGTGAAAAGGAAGTCTGGGGATTCACTGACAAACGCGGACCACTGCCATTCGATGCGCGTTGAATTACTGCCATATCAGTTTTTGAGTAAGTGCCTGGACATCAGATCGGGTGGTGGCCGAGCACGCTGACTGGTGGAAGAAGCGCATCCAGTATTTCGAAACCATCGGACAGCGTGCCATCTGGCACGAGGGCTGGAAAGCGGTCACTTTTCATCAGCCCGGCACGAGCTTCGACGATGACCCCTGGGAACTGTATCACCTGGATGAGGACCTGGCCGAAATCGACAATCTGGGGGATCAGTACCCGGACAAACTGCAGGTGCTCATCGACCTCTGGTGGCAGGAGGCCGAGGCGTACGGTGTGCTGCCGCTGGACGACCTGGCGGGTCGTGCCGGCGTCGGCTGGTGGCCTGAACCGAAACATCAATGGGTGCTGTATCAGGACGCGGTGTTTCCGCACTTCTTCAAGGCCGGACCGCGTGTACGTGGCGTCTCTCACCGGATCACGGCCCGCATTCAGCGGCACGACACTACCGATGAAGGAGTGATCATCGCTGATGGCGGCCGGTTCGGCGGCTGGACCATCTACATCCGCGACAATCGACTGCACTACACGACCAACAATTTCGGGGAGCGCTGCCGGTTGTCTGCTCCCGTCGCCATCCCACCGGGGGCGGCCACCCTACGCGCTGACGTGGTTCGTACCGGCAAAGACGAGGGGATGGTCCGGTTCTACGTCAACGACGAGGCGGCCGGCGAAGGCGTTCTGTCACCTTTCCGCTCACAATTTCGTTAACGAACCGATGGAAGTGGGCCGAGACAGTCAGACGCCGGTGGACGATGCCTACGATTCACCCTACGTATTCCAGGGCAACATCGTGGATGTCGTTATCGAGGCATTTGGTACCGAGGTGGTTGACCAGGAGGTGCTGCTGAGCGAACTGATGGGTAGTCAGTAGGTCCACTGGAGGCGCAGTTTCAGGGGGGAGTGTCGGACCGGAGATCCCTGTAACTAGGGCACAACACCCTCAACCGTGACTGTAGCGAAAGGTGTGAGCCGGTTGGCGGCAGTCCGCCACTATAATAATATGGCAACATTCGGTCGCCTGTTCGCAGACGCAAACACGCGCATGCTTCATGCGATCCGTAATCATGTCGGCTCGTATGCAGCGCTTTAGAAAGAGACAATGAAATTCACGGATATTCGATACACCGAGGGTGGCGGTGCTGAACTGATTGAGCGGGACATCGCCGATCCGGGGCCTGGGGAAGTACAGGTTGAGAACACTGCCTGCGGGATCTGTTCTTTTGATATGCATGCTTTCAAGACCGGTTTTGCTGCACAAGCCGGACACGAGGGCGTGGGATACGTCACTAAACTTGGCCCGGGTGTAGAAGGCGGGTGAACGTATCGCCATGGTGGGTCGCGGGTTCATGGGGCTCATCATGCTGCAGATGCTCAAGGGCATGAATGCTGATCAGGTCATCGCGCTGGATGTCGATGACCGGCGTCTGGAGCTGTCCATGGAGCTTGGCGCAACGGAAGCGCACAACGTTACGGGGGAAGATTTCGACGACATCAAGCGTGATCTGAGATCCCGCGGTATCGACGTGGTTACCGATACCAGCGGTGCGCAAAGTGGACTGGATCTTGCCACCGACATCGTGAAAGTTGGCGGCCGGATCAATCTGTTTGGCTGGATCAAGGGCACCGAGGCCACCTTCAACCCGAGTACTTGGCACGGCAAGGGCATCACCATCGTTAACTCTTCACCGTTGGCCAACATCCGTGATCCATTCCCACCCGCGATTCGGGTCATAAAAAATGGTGTCGTCGACCTCAAACGGCTGGTGACTCATGTTGTGCCCGTGGCGGAGTTTCCCGATTTCATGGAGGATGTGGTGAAGGGTGAGATCGGTGATTACCTCAAGGGTGTGGTCACTATGGGTTAGTGCTCCAGGTTATCGCCGCATGAACCCAATTTCCCCACCGCACTTCTCACACTTCTATGCGGACGGCCCGCCCCCTTGAGACTCGCTTCAAGCGTTGGGCCATCCTAGGCGGCCCCGTCAGAATACACCTTGTTGCCGGGTTGACCTGCCTGCCTTGAGTTATCTGTCGGCCTTCTTGGTACAACAAACCGTTGGTTAGACTTGCACGCGGGGCTACCTGGCATGGCGCGTTCCCCAGGCAAACACAGTGAAAGTGAAACCCTGGAAAAACTGATTGCGATTGCCGGGGTCTCACCGCAGGTCGAAAACGCCATCTGGCAACGATCTCATCAACTGGTGACAGCCATCCAAGAACAATCTCGGGCCCGCCGCGGCAATCCCCAACATCGTGATGACGCTGTTCGGCGGCTGACCTTAAATTAGTGGAAAATAGTGGGGTCAAATAGTGGTGCTGCCCGCTAGCGCTATTTCTTCGCCAGCTTCGGCATCTGCTTCTGCAGCTGACCATACGGGAACTGATCATCCAGCCCGATCAGCTCCCGCAACAGATCCGGGTTGACACTGTCCATCGGCTGGTTGGCCATGGTCATGTGCAGGTTCTCCTGGGGCAGGATCGATTTATGGCGGTAATAGGCGACGGCGGTGAGCCGTAGACCCGGTGTGAGCTTGTGGAATGCGCCGTGCCAGGTGCTACCTGGCCAGATGGCGACAGCGCCGCGGGGTCCCTCTGCAGGCACGGCATGTTTCATGGCCTCGGGTCCGGGCATGGCATTGGCGCGGTGCGAACCCGGTACGTATGCCAGGCAGGTGTAAGGCGTCAGCATCCACGTGGCGTTGGCGGTAAGCGCAGTCGCCCCCCAGGGCAGGGGGACTTCCTGTTGGTCAGGGTGCAGCGTTGCCGACAGAACGTCGCCCGCTTCACGCGGCTTGCAGGACTGCCATTTTATGAACGAGTTGGTGCTGGAAAGCCGTCGCCTTCGTCTCGTGGCAGGCGCCCACGGCCGTTGGGGCTTCATCAGGTAACAGATGAGCGCATCCGCTACCGGGTTGACGAACAGGTCCCGGAAGCACCGGTCCAACTGCAGGATCTGCTTAAGAACCACCTGGGTGGGTTTGCCATCAGGGAACCCCGCCGGCGGTGCCGGAAACTCCAGCTCGCCCATGGGCCCTGCCTCAATGGAGATGGGACACCCTGTCATCTCCGTGAAACGGTCGAGCAGCAGCTCAGTGCAACGATCGAGAAGCTCCGGCGTGACCCCGGTAACTTCCGGCGGCACGATGGTCAAGCCCTCGGATTCAAGCTCCAACACATAGGGTTCCAGTCCGTACTCTTTGATCTCTTCGCTCAATTGGGTGGCTAATACGCCCATGAGAAATCTTCCGCGATGCCCATTGCCGATAGTTACGTAAGCATACTGCCGCAATTGGCCGTTTCTGTCCATCTCCTACCTGGTTCGCGATGAGGAGTCAGCTTACCTCGATCTCCAGGCCGGCGACGAGGATGCCAATAATCCACGTCCTGAAACCCCCCTATGGTGATGGCCGCGGTAAACCAGGACGGTAAACCAGGACACCCATGAAATCCGCATCCTCGGTCACGAGGTGACGGTGGTAAACCAGGACACCCATGATGGTAAACAAGGACACCCATGAAGGACCCCAGGAGTACGTGGCGGGCGAGACCACGGAAGAAATGGTGCAGGATCGCGAAAACCCGGAGGTGTATCGGGTGATCGCCGGGCTGACGGACCGGTTTCCGTACCGCGAAGAGCAGGAGTCCCGAGTGATCCCGAAAGTGAAGGGAGCGCCAGTCTCTGCGGGGTGACCACACCGCCGACATACGCCTTAATCAGGCGACCAGTTTTATCTTCCGACCATCCCAGTGGAAACAAAAATGACCTACGACATCATTATTCGAGGCGGCTCAATCGTTGATGGCACAGGCAGTGAACCGGTTAAAGGCGATGTAGCCATTAAAGATGGGCTTATTGCGGCAATTGGCACCGTTGAAGGTGACAGCAAGCACTGCGATCGCAGGGAAGCTTTTTCTGAATCAGACCTACCGTTTCGTACAGATATTGTTGACCGGTCTTCCATCACGCCCGCGTTCTATGCCGAAATCAGCAAGGACGCGATTGAACTTGCCTTTTAGCTTTTGGTTTAACCTGGTCAATTACATGATTCGATCATCATATTGACACGCTCCAGCTCCGTAAACGACGTTAGTGTGGGGCGGCCTCGGCGTGATAGTATTGATCAAATCCGGAGAATTGAGGAGCGATTGCGATGCAAACACAACAAGGTAATGATGCGACGCGGCTCGGGCTCGAGCGCTACGTGCTGTTGCCGTTGTGGGCGACCGCACCCCACGGGGTCGGTATGGGAGACTGGTCCACATGCAGGCTCTTACCGCCCAAGTCTGCCTTCCATTTCACGAAAGAGTTGACGCTGGACAGCCGGGTCTGACCGGCCATCATGAAGTTCTGCAGCGCCAGCGAGGCCGGGTTGAGCGCCACATCGCGAAACAGCCGATGCTGCTGCGTCAGTTTCTGAATCACAAGCTCCGGCATCGGGTGCTTCGGGTTCGGGAACTCCAGTTCCTGTTGCGGTCCGCCGTCCAGCGTAAAGGTGCAGCCGGTCATCTCCCTGGCGCGAGCCAGGATCAGTTCCACGATTTCATCGATCCGGTCCATACCGAAGCCGTTGACCTCCGGGGGCACGATGGTCAAGCCATCACGCTCCAGTTCCTCTGCATATTTTTCAAGGCCGAGCGTCTTGATCTCCTCGGTCAGTTCGAGTTCACCCATGGGACTTGCTCACTTTGATTGAGCCGTCAGCACACCACAAAAGCCCTGCCAAGTCAATGAGAGGGATGTGCGCTGTAGGGTTTTTCCGAAGTTTTTCGGCTGTTTCTGGGCTCCAATCTCAACATTTCCCACCCGATTTCAGATGTATTTCTACTCTCCGGCAAATGGTCCTGCCGTCATCTGCCGGAAAGTCGGCGCAAGAGCCTGAACCAAGGTAAAAACAGGTGAGTTTGGGCCAGGAATGCGACATTTTGTCACTCCTGGTGGGTCTTGAGACAGGGGCAATCCCGGCCAGAGTGCCGCTGATGTGCCTATAGGGTCGAAAGATCAGCGCAGTAGCTTATCCGGTGTCCAGCAGGGGCACCGGCTTGACCAGGGAACGCATCTGTTCCGGGCGGCCTTCTTGAACATGACCCAATGCCAGTGCCATCATGATCGCCATCGCCAGACCGACCCGTACCTGCATCTTCGCCTTGCCACGGATATAGTGATGCTCAAAGCCAAAGCTTTGATCAATTACAAGACTGCGCAGCTGTCGCTGCTGTACGGCTGTTAATCCGTTCCAGCGCACTGCGCCGATTGTAACCCCGTCGCCAGGAAGGACTGTCATAAGGGGTGGGCGTAAAGATACGCCGGTCCTGCTTCTTGATATCAATGCGCACGATACGACCATAGGCCCCCGCTTTCGTACCCGCCTGCCGGTAGCATGTTTCCCGGCCAGCACACTCAAGCCCGTAAGCGGCTGCCGGACAACGATACTTCAATGTATTTCGCGTCGCTTCAAAACCCTGGAAGGCCAGCGGTCGCTGCTCTCTGGTCTCTGGGCAAACACAAAACACCTCCCCTTTTTCACTGTACACGATGTTATCAGCACGGTCTGGATAGAGTGGCCGGGTAGCGATGCTCTCGGGGTTGTAGTCGGGTGCCTTTTTCTCTTCCTGCCAATGTTTAACGATATCCACCAACGGCCGGATTTAAAGCGTGCGACAGCTCGCGCTGTCTTGTGGGTGTTGATCCCACAAATCCTGTTTCAAGGCGGTACTATCCAAGCCACGGTCTGCCGTGAAGCCCTGACAACGCTCTCCCAGTTCCGGGGTCTCGGTGAACAGGGTATCCAGTTGCACCGCCAACTCCTTGCTTTCCGAGCGGGACGCTGGCTGGATGCTGAACGCCACCGGGATTTCGTATGCAGTATCGGCAATCAGATGCAGGCTGTAACCAAACCAGGTCTTTATCTTCTGCCATGGCTTGCCGTCCTTCGAGACCCCTTTGGTCTCATGCTTGCCCCAGTCCGCGTCCGGGTCAGAGGTTTTCCCGGTCTTCTTATTCTTGCTCCCGGTAGCATGACTCGAAATAGCCTTACCGTCATACCCCAGGTGTTGACCAAAGTCCGGCAGTACGGCCATTAATTGCGCACGCAACGTTGGTATCATGGCAGCGATCAAACCTTGTTTCTGCTCCATCTGCACCACCAGCTTCAGAAACCGGGAGAAGTTGTGACTATCCGGTATGGTAGAGCGCTGCGGTTGGCTAATAGAGTTCACCCTGAGCACACCATCGACACGTTCGAGAACTTTTTTGGGCGGGCTTTGCAGCGGTACCGGGTCGAACTCGCAGAGCGTCAGCAAGGCCGGGTTGCGCCGCAGTTCGCGCAACAAGGATTCGATGCTCTCGTGTTGAAAGACAACACCGGCCAGCAGTGCCCGCCACATGGTGGCAACGGGGAAATCATTGCGCCCATGACCGCGCATTTGCTGTAAAGCGGCGATGATATCCTGGTCGGGTAAGTAACGGAATACCAGTTCCAGGCGTTGAAGGTCGGGTAATGCCTCGACATTGTCCCAAGAAGCGACAGCTTCGCAGTCTTGTACATGAAAAGAGGATACTTTGTGTGGTCGCCATGAATTGTCTCTCGTCGAAAATTGATAATGTTGGTTTATACCACATGGCGGCCAACTATGCAACATAAGTCATTGATATATTTAGATTATATTGATGACATAGAGGATTTTCAGAGCGCTGTTGCATCTTGGGGTGAAAATCCGGGAATGGACAATTTGCCCGCCCGCCAGCCCGCATTCTTTCGTTTTTTTGTGGCGTAAAGAGATCTGACCCTGCTCTGGAGACCAATAGAATCAAACCCTCACAGACAGCGCACATGCCTCATGGTGACTTGGTGACGCTTTGGATGGTCAATGACTGTAATCGGCCATGACGAGGCTCTGCTCTAGGGCGCCGTCGGGCTGTTCAACCCCAGGGTGCCAAGAGCCCTGCGGAGTGCGTCGGTGGTTGTGATGGGCCGGATGTGGCCGGGGGAAACCTTCCAGTCGATCTCGCCCCAGTAGAGCCGGTCGCCCACGAGGTAGGTCAAGAGCCAGTAGTCAACGGTCCGCTCAAAGCAGCGGATGCGGCTGGGCACCGCCCCGCCCTCGACGGTGATCGGAACCAGCGCCTCGGCGAAGTCATCGGCAAACCGCGAAGTGGTGTAGTGCGCTACGCCTTCGAGGTCAGCGACGAGGGCCCAGTCAGCCCCTACCCCGACGAACAGGTCGGTCACCGGGCCAGACGCTCGATGGGCCTGGCCCTCCCGGCCCGACCACAGCTTGTCATAGTCCGCCTCGGGCCACTGGTGGGAGACCATCTCCGTCTTACCCCCTATCGTGACCGAGACCGGTTCGCCGCCGCCGCCGGCTTTCCAGAAGATCTGGGACGGGTCCTGATCCATAACGAAATGCACGATGTGGCCCATGGCCTTCCTGGATCGGAATGGGCGGCCTATGGTCGCGAGATTGAGCCAGCCCGGGCGGCTGAGCAGCCAGCCGTCAATGTGGAAGATCTCCCGCCAGCGCCCGATCAGGTCACGAGATTCAAAGACCGCCGAGGCGCTCTCGCCGCCGGGGCGGCGCGTGTTGACCGTCAGGCGGGGCCGCTGCCAGCAGTAGTCCAGGTGCAAGCCGGTCACCGGATCATCGACCAGGTCGAGGGGCTCGAGGTCCTCCCAGGCTCCCAGGTCATCGGAGACCGACCGCTTGATCAGCGCCGGTGCATCAGGGCTGGCCCAGAACCGAAAGATCCGCCCGCCGAGGCGCAAGAAGTCATACGTGGTTACCGGCCCGAAGCCCCCGGCCAGCTCGGCGTCCGAGATTGCCGGGTTGGTGAGGTGAAAGCGCTCCCCGAAGCGCTGGCGTATGTAGGGAACCGACTGGGCCTTCTCGAGCGCCGACATGTCCTCGAAGCCCTTGGCGAGATCGAGGGGCACCGTCGGGGTGATATACAGGCGAAGCGACTGGCGATCGGGGCCGACGACGTTGGCCGAGCCGCTGTGGACCATGTCGGAGTCATAGACGATGACGTCGCCGGGCTCCGCGGTGCATTCCTCCAATATCCCCCCGACCGGCAGCGACCGCGCTCGCCCGGGGGCGGACTCGAAGGCATTGGCGCTCATCCAGGCCCGCAGCCGCCCAGGAGAACCGGGTGAGTACATGAAGGCCCCCGCGGTGTGTTCGACCCGGGACAAGAACACGAAGGCGTCAAGGTTACCTCCCGTCAACGTGACGGCCTGGTTGTCCAGATGGGCAGGTGCCGACGCGCTATTGACCCGGTTCCAACTCTTCTCTGGGGTGTGCGGCCTGGGGACGGCGACCACACGCGTGGTGACCTTGGCCAGCGGGGCGCCAGGTGCGGTCACGAGTTCGGCTGCGATCGAGGCCACCGCCTCACGACAAATCCTCGCTCCCTCCGGCTCAAGTTCTGGTTTGGCGCTGGCGTTGCCCTGCTGCCTGATTAGCCGCATTATCTCGGGCAAATCCGCCACGGCCGTCTCGACAACTTCCGCGCTCAGCAGGCCCCGCAGCAGCACGAAGCCGTGCTCGACGAAGTTTTCGATGTCGGCCTCGCTCAACCGCTTCGAGTCGACCTTGGTGTCAGCCATCTTGGTGTCAGTCATGCTTTCTCCTTTCGCTATCAGATCGTGTGAATGGTCACCCCGCAGCGACCGGCGCTCCCTTCACTTTCGGGATCACTTCGGACTGCTTTTCGCGGTACGGAAACTTGTCCGTCAGCCCGGCGATCACCCGATACACCTCCGGGTTTTCGCAGTCCTGCACCATTTCTTCCGTGGTCTGGCCGCGCACATCCTCCTGGGGCAGGATGGCTTTATGCCGGTGGTAGACCGCGAGACCGAGGCGCAGCCCCTCTTCCTTGCGCGCAAACGCGCCGTGCCAGGTCACCCCGTGAAACACGATGAGCGAGCCCTTCGGCGCCTCGGCAGGGATGGCATCCTTGCCTAGCTCCGGGGGCGGCGCGCGTTTGCCCTCCCTGTGCGAGGAGCCGGGAACCCAGGCCAGGGCCCCGCCTTCGCGTGTGTAGTCGGTGAGGCACCACGTACTGTTGCCGTTGTGGGCGACCGCCCCCCACGGGGTCGGTACCGCCGCCTGGTCCACATGCAGGCCCTGAACGCCCCAGTCTCCCTTCCATTTCACGAAACAGTTGGCGCTGGACAGCCGGGTCTGACCGGCCATCATGAAGTTCTGCAGCGCCAGCGAGGCCGGGTTGAGCGCCAGATCGCGAAACAGCCGATGCTGCTGCGTGAGTTTCTGAATTATAAACTGCGGCTTCGCCTCGTCGGGGTCGACGCCCATGGCTTCAAGGCGCTCCCGTTGCTCGGGGGTGAATCCCCGCTTCGTGGGGGGGAACTCCAGTTCCTGTTGCGGTCCGCCGTCCAGCGTAAAGGTGCAGCCGGTCATCTCCCTGGCGCGCGCCAGGATCAGTTCCACGATTTCATCGATCCGGTCCATACCGAAGCCATTGACTTCCGGCGGCACGATGGTCAAGCCGTCACGCTCCAGTTCCTCTGCATATTTTTCGAGGCCGAGTGTCCTGATCTCCTCGGTCAGTGCGAGTTCACCCATGGGACATCCTCTTTTTGGCTGAGGAGGACAGTGTACTTAATCCTCTATCCAGCGGAGGTTATCGCCCACGGCTGGATCCATCACCCCTTTGGTTGAATTGAATTTGGGCTGAATTAAGTACACTGTCCCCCGATTATGGACCCCTTTTCCGATGGAACATCCTTGTTCCAGGGGATGATTACATACGATAGTGGATCTGCACGCCAAGGGTCCGGGGAGGCCCAAGGGTATAGCCCAGGAAGTTGAAATCGGTGGCGATCCTCTCATCGGTGACGTTGCGCACGTAGGCCGACAACCTCCACTTGTCCAGGTCCACCATGAGTTTGACGTCGGTGGTCTTGTAGGCGGGCTTGTCGAATTTTTGATATCGTAACGAGCTATCCAGTGAACCGTCGAGCCCATAGGTATCCACCCGCGCCGTGGCATTCTTGCCGAAAAGGTCGAAATCATAGGCAAGCGACGCGTAGTAACTGTCCCTGGGGGCATTGCTCATTCGATCGCCGGCCGTTACACCAAGAACCGTGAGCTCCATGGGGACTTCACCGAGACCGATGTTGGCCTCAAAGCTCTTGTCGCCACCGAAGGTGAGGAGAAGATTATCGGTCGGTGCCCATCGAACCTCCAGTTCCAGGCCTCTACTCGTTGCGTCGCCGGAGTTGACCCCATATTGCAACTGTGTGCGCCCGAAGCCGCCGCCGAAGGTGCTGGGGAAGAAGTCTAATACGCGGAGAACATAATCCTCATACGCGATGTGGTAATAGGAGCTCGTGAAGCTCAGGCGACCGCCCAGTACCGATGCCTTGATGCCGAGTTCAGTGTTTTCGACAAAGTCACCGTCCACGGTCAGGAAGCCCTTAGTGCGATCGATGTGCCCTTGCGACTCTGCGCGATGCTCATCAGGCAGTTCTGGATTGTCGACATCGAGTTGCAGTTGTGCATGTTTGGTGACGAGCCTGTTATTGATCAAACCGGGACGATAACCCTCAGAATACGTGACAAAGATCATCCAGTCCTCGATCGGTCGCCAGGTCAGCGTGGCCTTGGGAGATGTGATGTCGCTCGCCTTGGTGAGGTCGAAGATCGGATCCACATTCGACTCGACGCCGGGGCGCGAAATGACCTGCTGGTTTTCCACTTCCGCGACGCGCAGCCCGAACAGGATCTCCCACTGATCACTCAGACGGTAGCTGACTTCGCCGTAAATGGCTTTCTCCCCAAAGCCTAGATAGGTAGCAGACTGTAATCCCCGCGCAAAAATCGCGAACCACCGCGCGTGGAACCCGGCCCGTTGCTCGGCGGTGACGTGGGGAGCATAGCCAAATATAGCCGTCGGGCAGAAGTCGAGGGCGGCGTAGTCCGGGCCGCCGCCGCCTTTGTAGCAGGGGCCTTCCTTAAACCCAAATCTCGATTCATCATCCTTGTAGTAAGCCCCGAGCGTCCACTGCAGCGGGCCATCGCTATTGGAAATCAAACGCAATTCCTGAACGACCCGTTCGGTAAAGCGCGGGGAGCCGCCAAAGCCATAGGTCTGCACATCGCTCGGGCCCGACCCAAGGAGAAAGGGCAGAAATCTGAAAAGTCCATGGTTGGTGGGGGGTGATTCCCCGCTACGAATGATGACTTCGCGCTCGAAATAAGACGTGGAGGAAATGAGATCGGCAAAAGGCAATTCCCAGTCGATGGTGAGATTGTAGTTGGTGTTCTCATCGTATCCCTCGTTCACAAACCCCAGGTGTCCGAGATGCGTGACGTACGGGTCGCCGTGATCGAACGTATCCGTCTTGCCGGGCAGACAGGGGCTGTCGGGGGCGGCATTGTTGAGGGTCCCCCCGGTCCCCGCCAGGTAGCCCGGTACCCGACCGCCGGGGGTATCATTATCACCTTCGTTGAACCATTCGGTGTAGCAGTGAAAGGCCAACTGGGGACCCCCGAATTCGCTATCGACCACGTTGGCCATTGCGGTGACCTCGAAGGTCTCCGAGGCATCCCATTTCAACGCCGCCCGCAGGCCGTTTTCCTCGGTGGTATCCACGTCCTTCTCGTTGCGGGGCGCCGGCGTGTCGAGGACCCCGGCGAGGTCACGTCGATACCCGACCAGGCGCAGCGCCAGCTGATCGGCCAGCGGAATGTTGACCATGGCGTCGATCCGATAGGTCAGATCATCGGATTTCGAACTGCTCTCGATGCTGCTCTTCACGTGGTAGTCGAGACCGCTGGTATCGGGCTTGTTGGTGATATAGCGGATGGAGCCGCCCATATTGCCCTCGCCGTAGAGCGTGCCCTGGGGCCCTTTCAGGACCTCGACGCGATTCATGTCAAACAGGGAACCGTTGGTATTCCTTCCCCCTGCGGCGCTGTCGGAGATCGGCTGGTTGTCCAGGTACACGCCCACAGCCCCGACGCTGCCTTCCTGAGCCGACGGCGTTATGCCGCGTATCGACAGCTGCGCATTGGCCTCAATGCCGCCCCGATAGGCCAACCCGGGAATGGATTGATGCAGGGTTCGTATGTCCTCGATACCCTTCGCCACCATGTCTTCCGAGGTCACCGCGGAAATCGCGAGCGGCGTATCCATCAATCGCGTATCGCGATACGTCGCGGTGACGATGATCTCCTCCATCACGGGTTCGTCTTCATTGGTAGTTTCATCTGCCGCAATGACAGGTGATGCTATGAGTGCCGCGGCCAGTGCCCCGGCAACACGATTTAATAGTTTAATGGACATGGTGTTTCCTCCTTATCCAGTAGTATGGCGGAGGAACGACGTGATTACGGGGTCCCCCGTTTACCGTAGCTTGTGCCGGGGGGGGGTAGCGGGCGACAAAGCATGCACCACGCATGCACAACCGCCTCGCAAGTCGACTCCCCAGCGGCAATGTCAAACTGCGGTAATCAACCATTATACCCTTAATATTGGAGGTTTCAACCGAACGCTGTGTAGTTCGCTATACCCCAACTAACCACCTTCGTATGCGGCGTCTGCCTCGGGGTCGTAATAGGGCTTGTCGCCTGCCACGGTGACGCGATGCCCCAGTCTCTCATGCGGGTAATAGTTGCTGGCCGGATAGTGCTGCACAGCACGGTTGTCCCAGAATGCAATCGATCCTTCCTGCCAGGGAAAGCGGCACATGTATTCTGGACGGTTGTGCTGCCCTAACAGCAGTCATTGACCATCCAAAGCGTCACCAAGTCACCATGGCTTTAATTTGACTGGACATTGACAATTGCGATACTTTCACGATGCTTTGCCGTTTCTTGAAAGATGCGGCGTCTATATCTTCTATCCTCAGGGCCCTGGTAATCATGAGCGACGTCGAACGCGCCACCGCCATCACCACCTGGAGCGATGCCCGACGCGAGCAGGACCGGGACCGCGCACCGGATAAACGCGGATTCATTGACATCATCAGGATATTCATCCGTACCTGGCCCTACCTGCGCCCGATGGTCGTCGGTTACTGGCGGGAGAAGACCCTCGGCCGAAGCGGTCTTGCCGACAAGAACTGGTCTTTCCATCACGCCCCGCCGCTGGCAACCATCGTCACGCTGCTGGGCCCGGCGACCGGCCTGCTGCCGGCAGGCGCCGAATTCAAGCTGGATTTGTTGCTCGCCGCCACGGTTGTGATGGCGGTCCTCGCCTGGGCGATCCTGCTGCTGAAGAACCGGCCGCAGGTCATTGCCGCGGTGTTGCTGGTACTGTTGGGTGTCGGCGCAAACTTCTCTGCGGTCATGGCGGTGGATGGGTACGGTGATAACCTGCAGGTGGGTCTGGTGTCGCTCGCCTGCCTCTCCCTGTGGATGCTGCAATACCGTGTCGTGGACGGACGGTTGCACATCCGCATACGCCTCGGCACGCATCTCGTTTATTTATATGCGATGGTCTGGCTGTTCGTATTCCTGGGCTTGATCGCGGCGTTGTTCAGCGCCGATGTGTTAAACCAGTCCCTACTCGTTGGCGAACCACTGACCGAGTTCGTATCTGATTTCATCAACCGTCCGGACCTGGCGGAAGGAACGGCGTCAAAACCGGAGGAAACCGGTACCGCGGCCCAGGGGACAGAGGGAGCTGCCCGTGACGCGCTGCCGACCCGGGGTGGTGGCAGTGATCGCGATGTCCAGGCAACCGGACCACCAACGTCCGAGAAGAAGTTACTGTCTAAAGAACAGCGTTACGAACTGCGCTGGTATTACATCCTGTTCATGATCGTGCTGTTCGTGCTCGGTCTGCCCCGGATTCTGCTGCGGTATTACCAGGTCTGGATCATGCAGCATATCAACCAGGATCTGCGCAACGCGCTGGTCGAACGCTGGCACCGCCTGTCCATGCGTTATCACAGTGATCACCGGGTCGGCGACTCGGTGTACCGCATCTACCAGGACAGCGCTCAGGTCACCAACGTCATCGGTACGGTGGTCAGCATGCTGCAGACACTGATCATGTATGTGATGTCGCTGCTGTTCATCGTCGCTCTCGACCCGATCCTCGGGACGCTGGTGCTGTCGATTGCTTTTTTCGCCGTTGCCTGGGCGCACTGGTTTTCGCCCCGGATACGATTGCGGTCGCTGGTAGCCCGTGAGACCAATGCGGCGCTGACGTCACGTATCCAGGAAGTGTTCAACGGGATTCGCGTCATCAAGGCTTATCGCACGGAGGCGTTCGAGCAGCAGCGCTTCGAAGGGGATTCGGTGACCGCGTTCCATGCTGCGTTCCGGCTGCGCCTGTTCATCTCCATCGTCACCATCGTGATGTTTACTATCGCGGCGTCGCTGCTCCTGGGAGCGGAATACCTGATGGGTATATGGGCCAGCATGGAACGCGAGACATTTGCGGCGGTGCTGATCGCCCTGGTCGGGTTGAGTTTCGTGCGCTGGAATCTCGCTGCCTACGAGTGGGGCAGCAAGGAACTGGGTGGTGCCAGCTTCCAGATCCAGGGTCTGCTGGAGGACTGGGCGACAGCGCAGGACATGGCGATGGGCCTGGACCGGGTGTTCAACATTCTCGATATTCAGCCCGATGTCCAGGACGCGCCGGATGCGCAGCCTATGGCGCCATTCGGGCAGGCAATCCGGTTCGAAGACGTCAGTTTCGGCTACGATGCCGATAACCCGATCTTGCGGAATGTCAGTTTCAGCGCCGCGCCGGGAACCATCACGGCGATCGTGGGACCAACGGGGTCGGGTAAAAGTACGCTGATGAGCCTGCTGCCGCGGTTGTTCGACCCCGACAGCGGCCGCATTACCGTTGATGGTGTCGACCTGCGCGAACTGCAGGTGGACAGTCTGCGTGACCACGTTTCGGTTGCGTTGCAGGAAAATGTGCTGTTCGGCATGTCGGTGCGCGACAACATCCGGTACGTTGTTCCCGACGCCGATGATGCGCGTGTCATGAGGGCAGCGGAAGTCGCCTGCGTCGACGATTACGTGGCTTCGCTGCCGACCGGCCTCGATACGGTACTATCCGATCGCGGCGGCAAACTCTCCACGGGCCAGCGCCAGCGCCTCAACATCGCCAGGGCCATCGTCAAGGATGCCGCGATCCTGATTCTCGACGAACCCACGGCGGCGCTCGATGCGGCAACGGAACTGCGGCTGCTGGAACGTCTCGCGGAGTGGGCGGCCGGCCGGGCCGTGTTTCTCATCACCCACCGCGTCTCGACGATTTCCCGGGCGAATCAGATCCTGTACCTGGAGCAGGGTCGCATCGTCGAGCGCGGATCACATACCGAACTGATGGCAATTCCCGATGGCCGCTACCGCCGTTTCGTCGACACGGAAGCAAGACTGTCGCAGCGCGAGGGGGTACCTCTCGCAGCCCCGGCCGAGGAGCAAAACGATGACTGATGCCCAGGTGATGGCGCAGCCGGCAGCCCCGGGCGCCAACGTCGAGGTCAACCTGCGCGATACGCTGCGCACCATCTGGCGGGGACTGACCTACCTGAATTTCTTCAAAGTGCGCTTCACGGTAAACATCTCGCTCGGTCTCATCGCCATGGTTGGCGCCCTGGCCATACCCTGGCCGGGCAAGATGGTGGTTGACCATGTCATCCTGGGGCGTCCCATCGAAGGAAGCTATTACCCGTGGTTCATCGACTGGTTTGCGCAGTTCCTCGACGGCCGTTCACCGGTGGAGATGATGGGCTGGATCATGCTGCTGGTGACGGCGAGCATGGTGACCATCGGCATGACCGGTGCCGCCGCCGGTCGCGACAACACCCGGGTGAAGATTGCCGACGGTTTCGACTCCGCCACCAAGACCGAAAACGAGGCCAATTTTGCCCGCTCCACCGGCGGCGGTCTGCTGGGCGTGCTGCAATTCTGGGTCATGTTGCGGTTGACACAGTCACTCAACCATCTCGTTAGATCACAGTTGTTCGAGCGCATCAAGTCAATGCCCATGAGTGCGCTGGATGACCAGCGGATCGGCGACACGGTCTATCGTGTGATGTACGATTCGCCGGCTATCTCGCAGGTGTTCTACAACGTGTTGGAAGGGCCCATCAGGAGCATTTTCATGTTCACCAATACGTCGCTCATTTTCATCGGCGCCTACAGCGACGCACCGGAGATCATCATCCTGACGCTGCTGGCGCTGCCGTTTCAGGTCTTCATGGTGGGCGTGTTCTCCCGGTTCATGCGCCGGGCCAGCCGCCATTCCCGAGCCGCGGGGTCGGCGACCACGGGCAATATCGAAGAGGGCATGAGCAATGTGCTGGCGGTGCAGAGCCTCGGGGGCAACAAGCGCGAACTCAGGCGTTTCGATGAGAACAGCCGGGAATCGTTCCGGCGCTACCGGTTCCTGGTGCTGCTGGAAATACTGATCATCCAGGCGGGGGTTCTGGGTGCCCGGGTCGTCATCTTGATGGTCTGGTTCCTGGTGATCGGCCGCATTATCGAAGGCACGCTGACGCCGGGGGATTTCGCCGTCGTGTTCATCTACTTCGGGATGCTGCTGGGTACCACCGCCGGTTTGCCCATCATCTGGGTCCGGATCCAGGACAACGTGGCCGGCATGCATCGGGTGTTCACCTTCATGGATGCGCCGGGAGAACGCATGCAGGGGGGTGACGAGATGCCGCCGATAACCCGGGGCGTGGAGATCCGCGGTGCCAGCCTTACCTATCCGGACGGCCGGCGGGCGTTAACCGGCGTAGGTCTCGAGGCCCGGATCGGGGAGATCATCGCCCTGGTGGGGCCAACGGGCGCTGGCAAGACCAGCCTTGCACACCTGATTCCCGCTTATTACCTGCCCACCGCCGGGGCGGTGCTGATCGACGGTCACGACACCCGGGACATTGCCACGGGAAGTCTGCGCGACCAGGTGGCCTACGTGTTCCAGGAAACGCATCTCTTTTCCGATTCGATTCTGGACAATATCCGTTACGGTTCGTGGGACGTGACCCGGGATGAGGTTGAACACGCCGCCAGGGTAGCCGGTGCGCATGAGTTCATCAGCGCGCTCCCCGAGGATTACGACACTCGCCTCGGTACCGTGACCAGCAAACTGTCGGTGGGACAGAAACAGCGCATCGCCATTGCCAGGGGACTGGTTAGACGATCGCGCATCCTGATCCTCGACGAGCCGACGTCGGCGCTGGATCCGGAAACAGAAGCCTACCTGGTTGATGCGCTGCACGAGGCGGCCCGGAACCGCCTGGTCGTTGTCATAGCCCACCGTCTATCCACGATTTCCCATGCGGACCGGATTTATTTCATGGCGGACGGCGCCATCGTCGAGCAGGGAAATCACACCGACCTCATGGCGAAGCCGGACGGACAGTATCGTCGGTATGTCATGCTGCAGGCTGCAGCCGATCAGGAGAGCTGACTCGGCGTCTAGGGAGAATAAACCACGTCTTCTTGGGGCCGTCAAAGTATCTCTGCAGCGACATAAGGTACTCGATCAGTACCGGGGTTATCTCATTGATCTGTTACGCCGCTATCCGGCGCTCAAGACCCCGAAAGTGCATCGCAAATTGCAGGAGAAAGTGCCTGAGCTAGACATCTCGGAGCGTAGCCTTTTGAGGCCGATGGTGCGAAGCGCCCATGCGGTTGTCTGAGCGTCCTTGCCAGTTGCCTAGCTTCTTCGCCTGCACGACGTGAAGATGATCTATACGAACGATTCCGATTTTAGAAAGTTCGTATTTCTCAGAGTTCGAAATCCGTTGGACATCAACGTTATTCAGTCATCTTTGGGTCCTGTCGGGCATCCTGGGGCGCTGGCCAATAATGCCATTTGCTTCAAGATCGGATTGCTCCTGATCGCTGAGACCAAGGATTCCACCTAAGATTTCGGCGTTGTGCTGGCCGAGTGTTGGAGCGGGTGTGAACAGCGGAATGGGCGTTGTTTCTGAACGGTACGGCGGAGAGGGGTTGGGTAGGTTGCCGACAACCGCACGTTCCAGCCATTGCCAGTATCCTCGTGCGTTAAGGTGTGCATCATCGAGGAGTGACCGGGACGAATGGGTTGCGGCGGCGGGGATACCTTTTACCTGCAGGTTGGACATCAGAGTGAACGCCGGTTGCGTGACGGTCCAGTCCTGGAGGCATTTATTATAGGTCATTTGTTGCGCGCGGGCGTCCGCCAGACTGTTGAAGCCGTCCAGCATCGGCGTGGCGGCCAGTTGCAACGCACGCCACTCGCGTTCGTCACGAGTTTCTATGACGATCCAGTTGTCTTCATCGGTACTTTCGTTGCCGGCTTTACACGGATAGACGCCCTCTAGCGTCCCTGTCATGGCGCGGTTCGCCGCCTGGCCCCTGACCGGCGCTTTACCGGCGGCACTGTACTCAAGAATCCCATGTGCTGCCATGGGAAAAAGACATTCTACCTGAGACAGGTCCACAAACTGTCCGATACCCGTTTTTGCCTGGTGCCGTAACGCGACGAGCAGCGCCGCAGCACCATTAAGACCACCAACTGCGTCCCCGTACGCAACATGCTGCATGGTAGGCGGGTCCTCTGCCCGACCATTCAGGTGCGGTAGACCAGATGACTGTTCAACCGTTGACCCGTACGCACGAAAGTTTCGCCATGGCCCGGTTGAGCCAAACGGGGCATCGACAACAGGATGATGCGGTCATTCACTTCGCGAAATACGTCGTAACCGAGTTGCAGCTTTGGCAGGACACCACCAGAGAAGTTCTCGACAACGGCGCTGGCGGTCCCGATCAATCGCAACAGGAGGTCGCGACCCTGTGGCTTCTCCAGATCCAGGGTAATGTTGCGTTTGTTTCGATTAACCGTATTAAAAGCGGTCGCTTTTTCAGCGCCATCGTCTTCGATCCACTCGGGAGTTGCCTCCCAACTGCGCCACCAATCAAATCGCTCGCAGCTCTCAACCTTGATGACGTCAGCGCCCATGTCTGCGAGATGCCGTGTTGCAAGCGGCCCGGCCCAGCCCATGCTGAGGTCGATGATACGAATACCTGCGAGAGAGGCTCGGGTCATTGTGCGTACTCTTCATTGTGCTGGCCAAGTGCTGCGACTTTGCCGCCGAGATCTGGCGGTGTCGTAAACAGGCGGAACGGGATCGTGGGTGCTTTGATAGTTCTGACATCGTTCGGATCGTTGCCGAAACTGATGTCCGCAAAAGCCTGGCGTTGTACAAATTGATCCACATCGAACAGTTTTTCCATCGTTGGTACGCGGGCGAGCGGAACGGCAGCGTTCTGGGCGCGGTAGAAAAGATCTTCGGCGGAACGAGTCAGTAGCTTTTCGGTGATCATCGGTTCGAGCACGTCGATTGCTTCAAGGCGACCAAGCGATGTCTGGAATAACGGCACGTCAGCCAGCTCTTGCAAGTCCAGTAATTCACAAAATGTGCGCCACTGGCCAGGCGTCAGTACAGTGAGGCCAATCCAGCCATCCTTGCAGGGAAAAATACCGAGTGGATACGTGGGCGGGAAGCGATTGACTCCCATGCGGGGTGCCTGGATTCCCGTGTTGTAGGTGCCCACTACGCCCACGTCCGTGAAACACAGGCTGGACTCGAAGATGCTGGTTTCGATTTCGAGCGGTACTGACCGGTTGCCTAATTCTGCCGCCAGCACCTGGGTCATGCTCGCGATAAAAGCAGTCTTACCGCCGACAATCTGTGCCTGGTACCCGGTTGGAATCAGTGGAGGCCCCTCAACTGGCCCGATCCCCCGCAGAATACCGTTAAGCGCGAAACACAGGGCATCAGTGCCTGTGAAGGACGCATAGGGTCCATTGCTCCCGAACCAGGAGATGCTGCTGCGAACACCATTGCAGTGGGTAATTAGCGACGATGCCGAGCCATCATCAAGGACAAGATCGGCATTTTCGATCAGCTTCACAATGGCAGCTTCAGATAATTGATCACGAACGACACTATGCTTGCAAGCGTTCAGGTATCCATGCGTTGCACAGGCTTCAGGCTGCCGCATGCCTGGGATGAATGGCGCTTCACGTCGCGTTCGAAAGCCGTCAGCAGGTTCGAGATTGGTGACGTGTGCGCCGTAGTCAACAAACAGCTTGGCGCAATATGTCGTACTGATGGTACCGCTGATGTCGACGACTGATATCCCGGTAAGCGCTGTCATGTGGGCTTAGTTTCCTGTGTTATCGGTGGTAAAATACCCCGGAACGGCCTGCAGTGTCAGGGCTTTCTTTGGGGACGCCCAGTCCCGGCATTTGGGCCAAACGCCAACCGGTAAGTGATCGATGCGCTGATAATGCCGTGCATGGCATCATCTTCCTCAGGCACCAGGTCGAGGTACTCGTTTTCGGAATCCCTGTAAAGGTACCCTGCCCACTCCAGGTATCGGGATACCCGTTTGGCAATCGTGTGAGTGATCTTATTCAGATCTTCCGGGGTCAGCGGCTTCACCGGCCAGAAATACCCTTGTTCGCATGCCAAACATCATGGCGCCAAAGCACAGGTTGCTGACATACACCCCGGTGCGTCCCAGCAATCGCATTTCTATCGCCATGTGGGAAATGACTACTGCACCGGTCTTGTTTCACACAGCGCCGTCACTCGTTGCATGAGTCTTTCTTCGCTCACATCATAGTCGGGGCACGGAGAATGTAACACGCATCGGTTGTCCCAGATGGCGAGGGTTCCTACTTCATAATCAATACGAAACTGGTAATAGGCCCGGGTGGTGTGTTTATACAGGTACTCGAGAATCGCCCGACTCTCGTCCGGCTCAAGATCGACGATGCGCTGTGTAAAGTTACGGTTCACATACAACGCCTTTTTGCCGGTCTCGGGATGCGTAATAACCACCGGATGCGTGACCGGATGTTTCATCAATTCAAGATCAAACAGCCTGCCATCATGTATGGCAAAAAGCGGATCGACAAACGCCTTCATCGCATCCGATAGATCCTCATAGGCCTTATACTGGTTGGCATAGAGTGTCCCACCACCCAGAGATGGCACTTTTCTGGCAAGAAGCATCGAGTATTTCGGCGGCACCTCCTTCCATGAAACATCCGAGTGGAAGGATTCGGTGCGCAACTGGCCAATCGTCATGACGTCATCGAAGCCTTCGACCGTGGGCGAATAACCATGAATGTCGAGTTCACCATAGTGCTGACCAAATGCCCGGAGTTCTTCTACGGTAACATGCGCCTGACCATGCAGCGCAATCGAGCCATACTGCAACATCAGATCATTGACCTGTTGATAGCCCGCATCATCCATCGCGGTGATATCAAGCCCCCACACCTGGGCGCCACCGGCGCCCGTCAGGGGTTTAACGATTACTTTATCCTGGTTCTCCGCAGCACTCATGGCGACACCCTTATTCCGTACACATAGGCTATTTTAACCGCATTTCTAGCCTCACGTTCAAAAAGCGCGCATCAGATCGGACAGTAGCTTCGATCGACACCGCGTGGTAAGCGTGAGTTACCTCCGGGTTGAGACGGGTGTCGGTGAACTTGGCGCCTTCGGTCAGGATGGTTGGAGTCGACCGTGTCCCAGACGCCCACCGGGCAGGGCCGGCAAAAATGCGTCCTGTAGTCTTCGACGATCTTGTGGTACTTCCTATCGAGATAATACTTGGATGCATATTCCAACTGATTGTCGTGCTCAGCAGGGAGTAAGCCGACCTTGTGTAACATGCCTGCCAAAGATCGCGCGCTGAAGGCGCGTACATCCTCGCAAACATTCAGTCGCACCATAGCGATAGCGCGCTCATGCAATATCACAAGTTACGACGCAGCCTATTTGGAGCTATCAGTCAGAACCGGGTTACCAATTTCGTCACTGGATCGCAATCTAAGACGGGCCGCCAGCCGATTCGACATACCCGTTTTTCTGGTTTAGTACTGGGAAACCTGTATGGATCTTCGCGTCCAGCATCCGGCAGTGCTTGGGACGAGCAAACCAAAACTCGATATCAGATGCCATCAGTAAGGGTCGGACTCGCACAGATGCCGACAACTCCTGCTCGCATTGTCAATGAACTGCACCCCACTGGAATCATCAGGGAAGTCAAAGTGGAATTGCACCCGGACCATGTCCGCTATGCTATTGAAACCTTTATCGATGGTAAGCAATGGGATGTGGAGGTCACGAATTACGGCGAAGTATTTCGTAATTCGCCTGACTAACCCAGCGAGGCTGCATCAGGGATCTTCACTTCTGCTGGCGTTGGGTAATCGGGCGGATCTGTTCCCCGCGGGTAATAGTTGCTGGCCGGATAGTGTTGCACGGCGCGGTTGTCCCAGAACGCAATCGAGCCTTCCTGCCAGGGAAAGCGGCACACGTATTCCGGATGGTTGTGCTGCCCTAACAGCACTTTGACCAGCTTTTTCACTTTCTTCACGCTCGAGCTGCTCACCGGTTCTGACGTCATACAGTGAATCGTGACGCAGGAATGCGCTGGTAATGTAAAGTGCGGTCCTGCCCGTTTCCGGGTGGGTTCGCGCGAGCGGATGACTCACCCCAAAGGGGATTTCCTCCTTGATTCTCGCAGCCAGATCCTCGGGGAGGCCGCCAAGAAAGAAGCGGTAGTCGTTGATGCCGTACAGGAACTTGATGCGCTGCCTGAGATCGTGAGGCATGCCCAGGTAGGCAGCATGGCTGTCTGAAAACAGCGTTTCGCCGCCAATGAGTGGTGCCACGATACACTGGGCGATGGATCCCAAAGAGGGCGTTTCCATCCAGGTCACATCGGTGTGCCAGGTGCTGGCAGCTACCGGACGCTCTTTGCTGCTTGCGATCACAACAATGTAGGGGTTCTCGCCAGCCGGGGCGAAAGGGAACGCGTCAAGCTCGCCGAAGCAGCGGCCAAATGCCGCCTGCTCGTCTTCGGTAAGGTGCTGGTCGCGGAAGAAGATCACCTTGCGTTCGTTGAGCGTGTCACGCACGAACTGGATGAGATCCGATGTCAGCTCGCCTTTCAGGCTGATATTGTGGATGCCGTCATAACCCTATAATTGGGGTCAGAGTAAAGTGCTACCGCTGCCTGGCAGGATTCCGCCGTGCCAAGCGTGATGCCAAGATGTTCCAGTTCAAAGCCAAACTCGTCAGCCCTCGCCTGCAGGCCTTCCGAAACCGGGCGGCTACCCATGCGCTCGTATTCAAGCGCAACACCCAATCCCTTCCCCTTTAGAAGAGCGGGGTAACGGTCCGCTATTCATCATGTAACCCAGGTGAGCGTACGAACAATGCGAGTATCAAAATGGGGAAACAGTCTCGGAATTCGATTACCGGCTGCCGTCGTATCAGGACTGCAACTAAAGGAAGGCGACGATATTGAAGTCATCATCGTGGATGATCGGAGTTTTGCCGTCCGCAGGAAACCTGGAAGAAAGACCCTGCTAAAACGCCTGCGTCGATTCCGGGGCAAAGTGCCAGCCGATTTTCACTTCGATCGGGACCAGGCGAATGCCCGATAACGCGGACACGTTCATCGATACCAACGTGTTGATTTATCTGATGTCGTCAGACGAACTAAAAGCAGCGCGAGCCGAACAGATTATGGAGGCTGGCGGCGTTATCAGCGTCCAGGTGTTAAACGAGTTCACCAGCGTTGCGCGCCGCAAGCTCGCCATGTCGTGGGACGAAATTCGTGAATTTACAGGGATTGTGAGATCCATCTGCTCCGTTGAGAACCTTTCGGACTCGATTTATGACCTGGGTTGCCAACTCGCTGAACGTTACAGCCTCGGTGTCTACGATGCGATGATAGTTGCATCAGCCCTGACTGGCGAATGCACGACGCTGTTTTCCGAGGACATGCAGGACGGTCTGATCATTGACAAAAAACTCACGATTTCAAATCCCTTTTAGCACCGACTTTTGATTTACGCCGATTCCGCTTCCGACAAAGCCTCGTAAAAAAACAGCTACCCGCCAGGGGGTTCAAGCCTGCCTGCCGTCATCGAAAGCGGACGACCTGCAGGTTCGAACCAACGGCATTGGCTGTGCAGGAGGTACTGCCATATTGACCTGGCCGGGCATCTGTGTTTATGCTACGACGAACTGAATCAGAGGGAGGACGTCCCATGGGTGAACTCGCACTGACCGAGGAGATCAGGACACTCGGCCTCGAAAAATATGCAGAGGAACTGGAGCGTGACGGCTTGACCATCGTGCCCCCGGAGGTCAACGGCTTCGGTATGGACCGGATCGATGAAATCGTGGAACTGATCCTGGCGCGCGCCAGGGAGATGACCGGCTGCACCTTTACGCTGGACGGCGGACCGCAACAGGAACTGGAGTTCCCGAAGCAGGAATTCACCCCCGAACAACTGGAGCTCATGAAAGCCCGGGGCCTCGACGCCGACGAGCTGAACCGGGGGAAGCCGCAGTTTCTGATTCAGAAACTGACGCAGCAGCATCGGCTGTTTCGCGATCTGGCGCTCAACCCGGCCTCGCTGTCGCTGCAGAACTTCATGATGGCCGGTCAGACCCGGCTGTCCAGCGTCAACTGTTTCGTGAAATGGAAGGGAGACTTCGGCTACGGTCGCCAGCTGGGCCTGCATGCGGACCATGGTGTAGACGGGGTACCGACCCCGTGGGGGGCGGTCGCCCACACCGCCAACAGCACGTGGTGCCTCACCGACTACACACGCGAAGGCGGGGCCCTGGCCTGGGTTCCCGGCTCGCACAGGGAGGGCACGCCCCGAGTGCCCCCGGAGCGGGTCAAGGATGCCATCCCTGCCGAGGCGCCGAAGGGCTCGCTCATCGTGTGGCACGGGGCGACCTGGCACGGCGCGTTTCCGCGCAAGGAGGAGGGGCTGCGCCTCGGTCTCGCGGTCTACCACCGGCATAGAGCCATGCTGCCCCAGGAGGATGTGCCCGGCCAGACCACGGAAGAAATGGTGCAGGACTGCGAAAACCCGGAGGTGTATCGGGTGATCGCCGGGCTGACGGACCGGTTTCCGTACCGCGAAAAGCAGTCCGAAGTGATCCCGAAAGTGAAGGGAGCGCCGGTCGCTGCGGGGTGACCATTCACACGATCTGATAGCGGAGGGAGAAAGCATGGCTGACACCAAGGTAGAATCGAAACTAAGAGAATCCAAGCGCGAGATTAATGAAGACAACCGGTTGAGCGAGGCCGACATCGAAAGCTTTGTCGAGCACGGCTTCGTGCTGCTGCGGGGCTTTCTGAGCGCGGAAGATGTCGAGGTGGTCCTCGCGGATTGGCCCGAGATCATCGAGTACGCCCGCGCCATGCATGCGGGCAGCAGCAGCGCCAAACCAGAACCGGTCGAGCCGGAGGGATCGAGGATCTGTCGTGAGGCGGTGGCCGCGGTCGGAGCCGAGCTCATGTCCGAACCTGGGGCGCCGCTGGCCAAGGTCGCCACGGCCTCCCTTCTGGGTAACGTCCCCAGGCCGCACACCCCAGAGGCGGTTTGGGACCGGGTCGGAAGCCAGCGGGCGGCACCTCCCCACCTGGATAACCAAGCCATCACGTTGTCGGGAGGGGCATTGGGAGGTGACCTTGGCGCCTTCGTGTTCTTGAACCAGGTCAAGCACGCCGCGGGGGCCTTCATGTATTCACCCGGTTCTCCTGGGCGGATGCGGGCCTGGATGAGCGCCAATGCCTTCGAGTCCGCCCCCGGGCGAGCGCGGTCGCTGCCGGTCGGGGGGATGTTGGAGGAATGCACCGCGGAGCCCGGCGACGTCATCGTCTTTGACGCCCACATTGTCCACTGCGCCTCGGCCAACGTCGTCGGCCCCGAGCGCCAGGCGCTTCGCCTGGTAATCACCCCGACGGTGCCCCTCGATCTCGCCAAGGGCTTCGAGGACATGTCGGCGCTCGAGAAGGCCCAGTCGGTTCCATACTTGCGCCAGCGCTTCGGGGAGCGCTTTCGCCTCACCAACCCGGCAATCTCGGACGCCGAGCTGGCCGGGGGCTTCGGGCCGGTGACCACGTGTGACTTCTTGCGCCTCGGCGGGCGGATCTTTCGGTTCTGGGCCAGCTCCGATGCACCGGCGCTGATACAGCGGTCGGTCTCCGATGACCTGGGAGCCTGGGAGGTCCTCGAGCCCCTCGACCTGGTCGATGACCCGGTGACCGGCTTGCACCTGGACTACTGCTGGCAGCGGCCCCGCCTGACGGTCAACACGCGCCGCCCCGACGGCGAGAGCGCCTCGGCGGTCTTTGAATCTCGTGACCTGATCGGGCGCTGGCGGGAGATCTTCCACATGGACGGCTGGCTGCTCGGCCGCCCGGGCTGGCTCAATTTAGCGACCGTAGGCCGACCATTCCGATCCAAGAAGGCCATGGGCCACATCGTGCACTTCGTCATGGACCAGGACCCGTCCCAGATCTTCTGGAAAGCCGGCGGCGGCGGCGAGCCGATCTCAGTCACGATAGGGGGTCAGACGGAGATGGTCTCCGGCCAGTGGCCCGAGGCGGACTATGACAAGCTGTGGTCGGGCCGGGAGGGCCAGGCCCATCGAGCGTCTGGCCCGGTGACCGACCTGTTCGTCGGGGTGGGGGCTGACTGGGCCCTCGTCGCTGACCTCGAAGGCGTAGCGCACTACACCACTTCGCGGTTTGCCGATGACTTCGCCGAGGCGCTGGTTCCGATCACCGTCGAGGGCGGGGCGGTGCCCAGCCGCATCCGCTGCTTTGAGCGGACCTCTGCCTACTGGCTGTTGACCTACCTCGTGGGCGACCGGCTCTACTGGGGCGAGATCGACTGGAAGGTTTCCCCCGGCCACATCCGGCCCATCACAACCACCGACGCGCTCCGCAGGGCTCTTGGCACCCTGGGGTTGAACAGCCCGACGGCGCCCTAGAGCGGTGGTGTTTTTCCGCGCTGTAGAAGCGCGCGATCGACGCCGCGCGCCTGGCCCCGGAGCGCAAGCGCATCCACGACGCGATCCGCCTCGCCACCTACAACGCCGAGTCAGCCACCGCCCGGCTGCTCGCACCCCACTACGCCCGGGCCGACGATGAAGCGCGCAGTCTGTTGCGCGAAATCTTCGCTTCTCCAGCTGACATGGAGGTCGTCGAGCGGCTCACCGCCACCGAGACCACCTACCCAGGCACCGATCTCACTCTCGTCTACAGCGTCATGTCGCTCTGAAGACCTTGCAACAACGATGGCGACATGTCAGGAGGTCTGGAAGCCACTGACCGCCGCATAACATGCATCGGTTTAAGCCGCTCGGATCAGACAGACCGACGGGCGGTGAGTGTTCCTTGCCTGTGCGGCCCCCCATGGGCGGTAGGATCTTTCTGTCAGCAACCATCAAAGGATTGCGGTCCCGCGCATTCAACGCGTAAGCTAACGCAGATAGTGGATTTTGTGCCGAAGGATTCTCCCTCAGCGCTGTTCGGGACATGACACCCATGGACATCATGTTTACCATGACCATGCTGTTCTTCGGTTTGCTGGCGATATTCGGCAGAGGGGGCTCGGCGTCCCGCTGGAACCTGGCCGTGACAGCGCGACTGTTTCGGAGGCCGAGCTGTCGGGAGGTGGCAGCGGCATGTCCGGGCTGCTGGGTGGCGGACCGCCCCTCGCAACCCCACGACCCACTGACTAATCTTGCCATTTCATGAAGATGTCGTTTATCCTTCTTATCCTTCCGCTAACCGGCAAGGCAGGCTCACTGGCGATATAGCATGGTAGTTTGTGGCATGGTTCTCGTCCACGGACCGCTGAAGGCATGAGGATTACCCTTCCCTATGTCTATGGCAGAAGCTATCTGCAAACCATTCACACCTGGACAGAAGCGTTAAAGAAAGGTGATAACAACAAATGGGTGGAAAAGTATCCGGAACTGGAGAAGGTCCTCGGACTATGGCATCCCTATCCTACCGACAGGGACGAAGCTGATGTACCGGCGGTGCGGGATGAAAGGAACGTAAATATGATAGGGGCGGGAGACAACATTTACGCGTAATCCAACTGGGTGGAGGATGGTAATCCAGACTCCAGACGACTATGCTCAGGATGACAGCCATGCACAGGATGATGATGGGGCCCTTTCTTCTTCTGGTCTCCGTTTCGGCGCTTGCCGAAGTCAATCTGAATGCCCTTGAATTCAAGCACGGCATCGCGTTTTACCACGAGCTCAAGTACCCCGTGGGCTTCACGCATCTGGAACACTTGAACCCCGATGCCCCAAAGGGGGGGAAGCTGGTACTGCCAAGTGCGAGCAACTTCGATACGTTTGCCCCGGCGGCCGAGCGGGGCACCGGAGCGCCCAACGGCTGGTTAGCCAATGACAGGTTAATCCGTCGGGGCGGTGACGAGCTCAGTGGTTTCTATAGCGAGCTTGCCGATGGCATTGCGATCACTGACGACCGATTGGCGATCGTATTCAGGGTGCATCCACGGGCGAAGTGGCGGGACGGCGTGCCCATCACCTCGAGAGATGTGGCCTACACGCTCAGAGTGCGTATCGCCCAGACATGGGGCCGCGTGCTTTTTGGCTTTATCGATTCAGTCGAGGAAATAGACGACCGTCACCTGGCGATTCACCTCAAGGTTCCCGTGCAGTTGAGCGACTTCATGGTTTTCCGAACCGTAGCGATCATGCCTGAACACTACTGGCGCGATAAGGATCCGTCCGCCTCGACGCTTGTGCCACCACTCAATAGTGGTCCTTATGAGATTACTGCTTTTAAACAGGGCCGGTACGTCGAATACCGCCGCGACCCGGACTACTGGGGCAAGGACATCCCGCTCAATAGAGGTCGCTACAATTTCGATACCATCCGCTTCGATATCTATCGTGACGCCACCGTGACCCGGGAAGCCTTTCGCAAAGGCCTGATCGATATCTGGACAGAATCGGATGCGCGCTACTGGCATGGGGCTTTCGACACACCGGCTTATCACAAGGGCTGGGTGAAGAAAATCCGCCAAAACCAGGGTTTCGCGGTGGGCATTAGACAAGGCATCGTGCTCAACAATAGACTCGGGAAATTTGCCGATCGGCGGGTCCGGCAGGCGCTGACCCTGGCGGTGGATTTTGAGTGGCAGAACAAGGTGTTGCACTTCGGGTTTCACAAGCGGGCACACAGCTATTGGCCTGATACGATTTTGACCGCGACCGGACTGCCCAGCGCCGATGAACTGGCCCTGCTCTCCCCCTACCGTGAGCAGTTGCCGGCGGAATTATTCTCAACGCCGTTTCGCTTCCCCGAGGTCGTAACCGAGGAGGATTATCGGGCCAACATGGTGCGTGCGCGGGAGCTCCTGGATGAGGCCGGTTGGCGCGTTGTCGATGGCGTGCTCAGGAATGCGGCAGGAGAAGCCTTCGAGATAGCTTTCCTGTCGCGCAACCCGGCAGACACCCGTACGCTGTTGCCGTATTTCCAGCGCCTGGAACAGCTCGGTATTCGCGGCACCCTGGTGCTGGTCGACGGCGACAGCCAGTGGGTGCATCGGCTTCGCCAGTTTGACTTCGATGCCCTGCTGGCAGAAACCTTGAATCCAATGCCACCGCACCTTGCCCTGCCGGTCAGGTTCCATTCCGACGGGGGGCTGGGTTCCGGCAACGGCTCCGGCATCAGCGATCCGGTGGTGGATTTTCTGGTTGACGAGGCCATCTCAGCGACCACCCTCTCGCAGATGATTGCCACCCACCGCGCACTCGACCGGGTGCTGCTGTGGCAGTACTACCAGATTCCGCTGTACGCGATCGATCGGCCCGCCACGGTATACTGGGACAAGTTTGGCCGGCCTGATTATGAGCCCAAGTATCAACCCGCGGGTCTGGAAGGCTGGTGGTATGACACGGAGAAAGCCGCGCGGATAATAGGTGGTGGCGACTAACCAGCTTCGTATGCGGCGTCTGCCTCGGGGTCTTAATAGGGCTTATCGCCTGCCACGGTGACGCGATGCCCCAGTCTCTCATGCGGGTAATAGTTGCTGGCCGGATAGTGTTGCACGGCGCGGTTGTCCCAGAATGCAATCGAGCCTTCCTGCCAGGGAAAGCGGCACATGTATTCTGGACGGTTGTGCTGCCCTAACAGCACTTTGACCAGCGTTTCACTTTCTTCACGCTCTAGCTGCTCGCCGTTTCTGACGTCATACAGTGAATCGTGACGCAGGAATGCGCCGGTAATGTAAAGTGCGGTCTTGCCCGTTTCCGGGTGGGTTCGCGCGAGCGGATGACTTACCCCAAAGGGGATTTCCTCCTTGATCCTCGCAACCAGATCCTCCCTCTCAGTCGTTAGCTGGACGGGCTATTATAGCAGCGAGGGAAGGGGTCGGATATAATTGGGGTCATATAATTGGGGTCAGAGTAGGGGTCAGAGTAAAGTACCAGGGTAAAACTCTCTTGCTCCGGCACATTGGGACGAGTTTTACCCTGGCACTTTACTCTGACCCCTTCTGTTCGAGATTGTGATTAGAAATCCAAACAATCCATACGTAGCCTTTGTACGCGGGCCGGACAACGTCCTCATTGAATTGCAGCAAGCACCCCCGCTGACATGAAATTGCTGACCTCCTTCGCCGCGAAATCCGGGCTACAGGAATTCATCCCCCTAACTTAAGTCGTATGGCAGCCAGCGCCCGGCTACTGCAACGCGTCGTTTTTTTTAACCTCGCTGCGGCGCTGCTCGTTACAGTATCTTCTGCTGCCGACGAACCGAGGTACGAACACGGCATCTCGTTCTTCCAAGAACTGAAATACCCCGCAGATTTTACGCACTTTGATTACCTTAACCCCGACGCGCCCAAGGGGGGCGTGTTGGTTCTATCGACGCAGAGGGATTTCAATACCCTAACTATATTCACGGACTTCGTGGTAGGTATATCCGTTACGAGTGGGTTGGGGCGAGGGGGACATTCGCTACTGGGTGACAGGGTATGACATTCCCGCCCGGGATAAGGGCTGGCTGGTGATGGACCGTCTCAACAGCCGCGGAGTAGTCGGTGTCAATCGGGTCATCGCTCTCAATAACCGTCGGGACAAGTTCAAGGACCCGCGGGTTCGGAAAGCGTTGACGCTCGCCGTGGACTTTGAATGGGAGAACCGCGTGCTTCACTTTGGCCAGCTCGAACGGGCCCGGGCGCTGCTGGCACAGGCCGGGAACAGCCGCGATGGCGCCTATGCCAACGTTCGGCGTTATTCGCGTATCGACATCTTCGCCCCGGTGGCAATGTCGCCCTGATAGGACAACCCGGGAATGGCCTGATACAGGGTTTGAATGTCCTCGATACCCTTCGCTACGATATCTTCCGAGGTCACCGCGGAAATGGCGAGCGGCGTATCCATTATGCGCGTATCGCGACCGGCGGCGGCACCGGTCATGCCGATGATCACCATGCTCGCCGTCACCAGCAGCATGATCCAGCCCATCATCTCCACCGGCGAACGGCCGTCGAGGAACTGCGCAAACCAGTCGATGAACCACGGGTAATAGCTTCCTTCGATGGGACGCTTCAGGATGACATGGTCAACCACCATCTTGCCCGGCCAGGGTATGGCCAGGGCGCCAACCATGGCGATGAGACCGAGCGAGATGTTTACCGTGAAGCGCACTTTGAAGAAATTCAGGTAGGTCAGTCCCCGCCAGATGGTGCGCAGCGTATCGCGCAGGTTGACCTCGACGTTGGCGCCCGGGGCTGCCGGCTGCGCCATCACCTGGGCATCAGTCATCGTTTTGCTCTCGCTGCGACAGTCTTGCCTCCGTGTCGACGAAACGGCGGTAGCGGCCATCGGGAATTGCCATCAGTTCGGACTGAAAGACAAAGCTCAACAAATGGTGAAAAAGAACTTAGCCACACTTCACGATGGTTTGAATTGTTCTTTTTGCGGGAAGCACCAGGCTGAGGTAAAGAAGCTAATCTCTGGACCTGCCAATACCTACATTTGTAACGAGTGTGTTCGTCTTTGTGATGAGATATTGGATGAAGAAAACATAGCTTAACCAGAGGGGCAGAGGGGTGTAACTTCCGCATTTGGCCGATCACAGAAGTTGTAACGAACTAACCGCATGAAAGCCTGGGTGTCCGCTTTCTTGCTCCATAACCGAAAAAAGTAACTGGAAATCGCCACCACGAAAATCAGACTCATAGCAGCGGGATATGAGTGCAGTCCAAAGCTCCTTAGGACCATGACAGCGACCATCAGTAGATTTGTAATGATGGACCAATCCGCCGTTCCTCTCGTTGAGTCAACTAACATTGCGTTCCGATCGTGGAGATTCAGGTACGTGCGCCAGCTTTCCGGAACTGATTTTCGCCAAAGCAGATTAAGCGACGTAATAAAAACTGAAAGCCCCAGAGGTATTAATACGAATGTAGTCTGATCACCCCAAAGGTTGCTTGTTAGGATATAGAGTCCCACTAACATCGCCGCCACGAACGTCGACCAAACAGCGATAACACGACGAGTGGAGAACGTTTGAAAAAGTAGTGGAGGCGTCAGCTCGGCGTTCCTAACCATTGGCAGTCCGCGGTTTTTGAGATCCTTAAAAATCAGCGTATCTGTGCCAATGGTTATCAACACAAGGGGTTGACACCTGGTGGCATTCTTCGGTTTGTTTCTCCTATTTGCTGCGAGACGATGAGCACACGGGTACGCGCTCCGGGCAGGTGCTGAGAAACCCTCGCTAGGCTATCTTACTGGAGTGAGTTCCCGATGCATTCAAAGTTAGAAAACGTGTCCGACGCGAAGGTCGGCAAGTCACCGAATGGGTGCCGATGCGCAAAGGTGTCGCCAACCTGTTCCGCTACCGGGACGTTTCACTGGCCGCCAACGCACGCTATCTCGAGGCGCTGGCGATCGTCGATGACCCGACGGTCACCGTCAAGCAGTTGCACACCATCACGCGACGCAAACGAACCCGGCGCGGTCAGTCGGTACGTGCCTTCAATCCGCTCAGTAATGAGGACCAACGCATCTTCAAGGCGCTCTTGTCCGGCGACAACACGATCAACGGATTCCGCAATCGGGATGTCCGCGAGCGTCTGACCGATACGCCGTTCCTTCGCACCTGTGGCAAGGACACGCACAAGCGATCGGCGAAAGTCACGAGGTTGCTCAAACGGCTGCACATTTACGGTTTGATCGCCAAAGTTCCCCGCTCACGTCGATGGCGGTTAACCAAGAAAGGTTGGGCGCTGCTCAGCGTATCAATTTCATTGAAAGAAGAAGCCTTTCCCCGTCTACACCTACAGGCTGCTGCGTGATATCTTCGAAAAACACAAGAACCTACAGACAAAGAATTTATACTTATACTTTGACGTTTACCTTCCGGTTTGTGGATCACGAGATCGGCGATGGGAAGGTTGTTCTTGGCAATAACGACCTTCTCGCCGTAGAGCATTGGGCGAATGTCATCAAAATTGGGGGCTTGCTAGCGCCCCAGCGCTACCCAATCTTACTTGCAATTTCTCAGAATAGGGCGTTAATGGTTCCTATACCCAGTTTTGAGTGATGAGTGATGAGTTATGAATGAAGAAACCAGATACGATTTTTGTAGCGAGGAGTGGGTTGCGGCTGCCCGGGAATATTTGGAAGGACGCACCAAAGACGTCGATCTTTCAGGCATCAGTGTCACCTTCAATGAAGTTTTTTCCGACGCACCCGCGCATCTAAATCCCAACGCCGAAGGCAAAGTCGGCTGGTATATGCGCGTCGCCGATGGCCGCCTTGAAGTACAAACCGGCATACTCGAGGATCCCGATTGGCGTGTAAGTTGTGACTACGAGACGGTGTTGCCCGCGGCGCGCAGACTGTCGACCGATCCACCTCTGGATGATGCAACGCGGGAGGCTCTGAAAAAATCGATCGTCCGTGAAGGAGACCAAAACGCCACCGTCGATCTGGACTGGATGAGAGGGCTACACGATCACGTGGCGGTGCGAACCAAACGATGACGCGCTTACCCGCGCGACTTGCGGACGACTCGTCCGCCGGCGTATACTGTACGCCGCTCAGGGACCGCGTCGGAGGAAACCACAGTGGCTCGTGCTGCTACGAAGGACATGTCCAAAACAAAGGACAAACCAGAATCGGATCGCGACGAGGTCAAACCCACCGCGCTCGAAGCCTATTACAAACCGATCGAGGCCCTCGGGCTCGAAGCCCACGTTGCGCGGCTCGACAACTACGGCTACACGGTGATTCCGCCTGAAAAGGTTGCGCCGCCCGAGTTCATCGAGCGCATCACCAACGCCGTGCTGCGTGTTGCGAAGGAGCGTACCGGCATCGAGCACCGGCTGGATCTGCCCGCCAATCCCGGGAAATACAACAAGACCATCTCGGGTGACGGCAAAAATGGGCAGTACCTTTTGTTCTATCTTCTCTTCGAGGACGAGGTGTTCGAGGAGTGGCTGGAAAACCCGGCGCTCGCGGCCGTCATGGACTACATCATGCGCGGTACGGGGCGCTATTCGAACATCGACTCGTTCGTCAAATGGAAAACGCCGAACGCCGACGAACCGCTGAGGCTCGGCCTGCACACGGACGGCCCGGCTTCACCCGAAGGCGTATTGCCATTCAGCCACGACATGGTATGCAACGCAGCCCTCTGTCTTACGGAATACACGCTAGAGGGCGGCTGCATCGCGATGGTTCCGGGAAGCCACCGGCTCGCGCGAAATCCTGCGCCGGGCGAAGGCGTCGACCAGGCGGTTCCGGTCGAGGCGGCCCGCGGCTCACTGATCGTCTGGCACGGCAACACGTGGCACGGCGCGTATCCCAAGCGCAACGACGGCCTGCGTCTGAACGTCACCACGCTGCACTGCCACCATGCGCTGAAAACCCAGCACAAGTTCGGACGTGACGCCATCCCGGACGAGATGCTCGCACGCCGCAGCGAACGCTTCCGCCGCATGATGGGCATCGACGACCCCATGGGCTGGACCACCAACGGCCCCGATCCGGCACTCTGGCAGAGGCGGAAAAGCGCTGTGCGTAAGCAGTGAGACTGAACAAAAACCTGCGCTGAAAGGCCTATACTTTCTGTACTTGGCATGGTGCGTTTCCCAGGCAAACACCTGGCATGCGGGTTTCGGTGGCAAATTACTACAGGCACTTAATGGTCACCTCCCAGGAAGATATCCAGGGTGCGTTTGACCGTTCATTGGTTGACGATTGTGATGATCCAGAATTGTTTAGCCTGCTTGCTGGATTCCAGGATGAATTCCCGTACAAGGAACAGAGCGGACCGATCCCATCCTTGGGTAACACTTAAGTGATTCGCAATATTCCCTTGCTGTCGCAGGATAGTCTTCGAACGGCTATCCGTGATGCGCTCGAGGTCACCCTGGCCTTCTGCTGTTCTCGGATGGCTGTCACCAGTTGATGAGATCGAAATGTGCAGCACTGTGCGGTAAAGTGTCAACAGAACGTTGATGGAGAGCTGACCATGAGCACAGTAGGCGCGCCAACCCAGGCAGACCTTGACCGTCACGCCCCTCGCGGGACAGATCGGCGCGGAGGTCGGGGTCGACCTGCGCGCACTCAACAACGCAAGGTTCGATGAAGTGCATCGCGCTTTTCTCGAATACGTGATCCTGGTGTTCCCCAACCAGGATCTCACCGCTGACGATCAGGTCGCCTTCGCGCGGCGCTTTGGCGAGCTTTATCGATATCCCCACGCGCCGGGGATGCAAGACAACGAGGACGTTCTGTCGATCAATATACCAGCAGGGCTCAGGCGGGGACGCTGGCACTCGGATGTGACATTCGATGAAATGCCCCCGGCTATTTCGATTCTTGGGGCCCGGGAACTGCCATCGAAGGGCGGCGAGACCGCGTTTGCCAACCAGTACGCTGCCTTCGAGACGCTGTCGGACGGGATGAAGGCGATGCTCGCGAATCTGGAAGCGGTACACGACGCGTCATCGCACGGGCATCCGAAGGAGTACACGACTCACCCGGTGCTGCGAACCCATCCGGAAACAGGCCGGACAGCGCTGTTCGTGAACGACGACGGGCGACGATGGCGCCATGGGCGGTAATGCTGCCGATGTCGGCGACGGGCCTAGTGGTATGGGCAAAGAGCTGCGTCCAGGAACGGTGTGCCAACTTCACCCAGGCGTACATCCATCTTGCACGGTCACTCGCAGAGCTGCGTCGCTTCGATGAGGCAAAGTCCGCGCTCGCCGTTGCTGATCAATTGGGTACCGAAACCCGTGACGTGCGCGTATCCCGTGCCTGGCTCAATCGCCTTGAGGCTTCTGGCCGATGACGACACTATGTTATCGTTTGATAGCTTTTGATCCTGACAAATTGCGAAAAAATACCAGGTCGAGGGCAGCGTTCGAATAATCGAAAAAGGTGGTGACTTTGGCGGCATCTGGTACTGGAACAGATATCCGGTGCAGCATGCGAAGTTGATTGTTACTGTTGCCTGACGCTTTGCGAACGGCTGAGCGAGAAGAAGGGCACCAGGGACCAGAGCAGGGGTAATCGTACATGCGTTTAAATGAGATCAATGTAGCCGACGAGGCGCAAGCCTGGCAGGCCATGGGCTTTACCGTGGTGGATGGCTATGTACCCATCGGCAGGAGCTTTCGGTTCAAACTGAGCGGAGGTGACGGCAGTGGTGTTCTTGACTACACCTTCGGCGATGCCGGACAAAAGAAACCCAAAACATCGAGTATCAATGGGCTCAAGACCACGATTGCCGGGTTGCCGGATTATCTCGCCGAGCCTCTGGTCCAGCATGCAAACACGGTCATCGGGTCAATGAAAACAGTCATATTGGCCAGTGACACCGATGCAACATCCAGCCAGCTTCAGGCTCTCATGCCGGCACTGGGCGAACCGGACAGGTCGAATACCTCTGATACCGGCATTCGCTACGATTACTGGACGGCGCTGGATGACACGCATTTCGAAGTCGTCAGCATGAAGCAGGAAGTTGCAACAGACACGGTTGCGGTTATTTTCCTTGTGGTGGATGACCTTGATGCAGCGATACAGGTTTTCGGAGAAGATAACGTTAGCGAGAAATCAGTTTATGGCGGGCGCGATACCGTGCAGGTCAAGCCGGGCTGCGGGATTTCTGTCAGCCTGCGATTGATCGCCAAAGGTGCGAGAGAGCAGAGCTAGCTGAGGAACAGTGCCAACAATGCCTGAGCATCGACCCTGAAGATTCGCACTTTCAATAGGAAAAATATACGATGTGCCGCCTGTTTTTCAATTTTGGAGCTTAAGACATGTCAGCAATTTCCCCCCAGGATGGCCCCGTGGCGGTGACCGGATGTTCCGGGTTTACTGGAGCCCACATGGTACGTGAACTGATTTTGCATGGTTACCAAGTCCGCGCCTGTATTCGCGACGCCGATTCATGGCGCGGCAAGGACTGCGTGCAATATCTTGCCAGACTACCCAATGTTGAGATCGTCGACGGCTGCGATCTGTTTACCCCGGGCTCCTATGACGGCGCGTTCAAGGGCTGCAGTGGTGTGTTTCAGGTTGCCGCGGTGCTGGGAAATTCCGCTGACGGTAAATCACAACCGCTGGGCAGCGGCGACCCGTGGCAGGACGTTTACGATGGCGGAATTATCGGCACACAGAACGTGATTGATGCCATTAATGCCAGCGGCTCGGTAAAACGTATGGTATACACAAGTTCCATGGCGGCCGTTGGCGGTGGCAGAGCCGCCTCGTTTCCCGATGGTTATGAATGGACGGAATCTGACTGGGCAAATGACGGCGTGGACCCGGAACGCTGGCAAAACCCTGCCAACGCCTACGCCCGAAGTAAGGTGGATACTGAACATCGCATCAACGCTGCTGCCGAGGCAAGCAATGGTCAGTGGGACGTCGTCACCATGAATCCGGCCATGATCTGTGGTCCAATCCTGTTTAAAGCGCAGGTCGGCCAGTGGATTGAACAGATCGGGCGCCTGGCTGGTGGCGAAGCGCCTAACTGGCCGTCAAAATACGATATGTATTACAACATTATCGATGTCCGTGACCTGGTGAAAGCACATAGGCTGGCGGCCGAATCCGATGTGGATCACAAGTCGACGCCCGGTGGCAATCGTTACATCATGAGTGGCAGCGGCGGGCGTTCCGCGCTGCGTTTCGGCACCGAGGTCGCGGCGATCATCCACGAACATTTCCCGTCATTTAAGCTTGGCCAGCCCGAAACCATAACCCCCAAAGGCGACCCGATCACACTATCAAATACTGTCGTGCACGATTGCAAGAAAGCCAAGTCTGTTCTTGGCGCGACCATCCGGCCGGTTGAAGAAACTATTCGGGATGTGGTCGAGACTTCGATTGAATTGGGTATCATCACGCCGCAGTTACGGTAGGCAGTTGCCGGGCTGGGTCTCGTGGAAAATCGGGACACCCATCATAGGGAATCAGAAAAATCGGGACACCCATCGAAAATCGGGACACCCATCAAAACGATCAGGGAAACGATGCTACACCCATCCTTTGTAGATCATTAATGTGTTTCGTTAGTCGTAAATCAAGAGAATGCCGTCACGGAATTGGGGTGGGTGTGTTTGGAAGAATCGGAACAGACCAATCGAGCAGGTTATTGCTGCAAATGAATGGACCTTGTCTTGATCCAACACTACTGCAGTTTGTGCAGCATCGCGGGGGTGTAGTTGGGCACCCGTGTGCGCAGGATATGATGATGCGCGCGCTCGACCACAGAGATGGTATCGATCTGCACGTGGTGGATCTGGCCGATGGTTTGGCAACAGCCTTGATGCCCCGACCCAGCTGCGCCCTGCGCAGCAGGCCCTGACTCACAAGTGCCAGGCGCCTTGCTTCCTTCGCCGTTAGATGAATACTGTCTATGGGTCAGCCCTGTCTAATGGGGCTTAGCTAGATCCACCGTTTCTCAGCACCTGTCCCGATCGTGTGCCGGTGTGCTCATCGTCGCGCAATACCACCTGACCATTACACAGAGTCGCCTGGTAGCCGACCGCCCGCTGAATAAATCGTGGCGCCCCACCCGGGAAATCATGGACGATGTAGGGCTGACGTTCCTCGACCTCATCGATGTCGATGATGTTGATATCGGCTCGTTTGCCGACCGCGAGAACACCTCGATCATTCAGACCCAGCACCTCAGCCGGGACACCTGCTATTCGGCGCACCGCTTCCTCGATGGAATACAAACCGGTATCCCGATGCCAGTGCGACAGCACAAACGTCGACCAGCCGGAATCAATCATCTGGCTCACATGGGCGCCCGCATCGCCTAGCCCTGGCATCGCCCACTCGGTGGAGATCATTTCTGCCAGTGAATCAAGATTGGTATTGAAACCCCGAAGATGGAACAGCATCTTGCCATCGGACTCCAGGGTCAAGCGGATCCAGGTTTCAACGGGATGTTCGCCCGCCGCTTCCGCGATCGCTTTCAGGTTCTCGTCAGGAGAACCCGTATATCTGGGTCGCTCCTCCGTACCCATCGGGTACCAGTTTCGCATGCGGGCGACGATCTCTTCCGCGTGGGGCGAGTCCTTCACATCCTGCACAAGTTTCTGTCGCATAATGTCGTCTTTCAGTGCCGCAAGGCGGGCCTCGAAATCCATCTTGCGCAGTTCATTCCACGCGCCCACATGAAAAAAATTGTTGGTAGCAAGGCCGCCAACCCCGCCGCCGCTGCGCGGTACTGTGACGCCGGTGACATTGTTGCCCGCAGCGCGGAACGCCATGACTTTTTCGTCCAGGTAGCGACCTAGGCTGGGGGTTTCACCCGCGACAGTACTAAAGAGGGAACCACGGCAGTAAGAAGCCTCTTCGCCAATGAGATCCATCTCGTTGTCCATATCTTTCCAGTTCATCACCGTCTGCATAATGCCACCGTGTTCCCCGACAGACTTTGCGATAGCACGCACTTCATCAACGTCGGCGAAGGTGCCCGGGATGCAGCGACCGTCAGGTAACAGGTGCTCATGATGCCGGTTGGTCGAAAAACCCAACGCCCCTTCCTTGACGGACTGTCCGGCGAGTGCCGCAATCTGACGGATCTCATCCTCCGTCGCCGGTTCTTCAACGGCACGCTCACCCATGACGTAGAACCGTGTAGCGCAGTGACCGACGAGGCCAGCAATGTTGATCATGGGCCGGGATTGCTCAATGGAATCGAGATAACCACCGTAGGATTCCCAGTCCCAGGGCAGACCAGTGAGAATAGCGTTCTTGGGAATATCCTCGACCGTCTCCATCATGCCCGCGAGAAATTCTTTGTCGGCTGGCTTACAGGGCGCGAAGGTAACGCCGCAGTTACCTAAAAGGGCCGTCGTCACACCGTGCCAGGTCACAGACGTCAGCATGGGGTCCCAGCCAATCTGGGCATCCAGGTGGGTGTGCAAATCGATAAAGCCCGGGGTCACAGCGTTACCCCTGGCATCGATTTCTTCTCTGCCGGTGTCTGCTACCTTCCCAATGGCAGAGATGGTATCGCCATCTATCGCGATGTCAGCGGCAAAAGGGCGCTCGCCGGTGCCGTCCACCACGTGGGCGTTTCTGATAACCAGATCGGGAGACATGAATTCCTCTTTTGTTTTTAGTGCGTGAAGTACCACACTTTACCAGAATCTGTCGCCACCTGACAGTTATGTTGAGGCGGCCGTCCTACTCGCGTGTCAAACGACCCAGACCTACACAGGTCAGGTAAACGACGATGCCGAGGTGATCGCCAATCTGGCGGGCGAGGCGCAGCAGACCCGTTTTAGAGAGTTGAATCCGGAGAACTAGCAGCGGGCCTTCGACGCAGCAGTGAAAAGTAGAGCCTGATTAAGGCGTGTGTCGGCGGTGTAAATGGTCACCCCGCAGCGACCGGCGCTCCCTTCACTTTCGGGATCACTTCGGACTGCTTTTCGCGGTACGGAAACTTGTCCGTCAGCCCGGCGATCACCCGATACACCCCCGGAGCGGGGCAAGGATTTCAGACATGATCGTTACGGTTCGGAAAATCATGACGTGGCCCGCATGTCCGGGTCGCGGCGGTATTCGACGTACCGGCCCTGTCTGGAGCGTGACGGCTTGACCATCGTGCCTCCGGAGGTCAACGGCTTCGTTTCCCGATGGCTGGTGGTATGAACCGGAGAAGGCCGCACGGATTACAGGAGGCAGCGGATCGCTCGTATTTTCACGAAAATAATTCGTTGGAGGACAATCGGATATGGCTCCTCTCCTCCTTATTCTGGTTGTGCTGCTACGAGAACATCTGGCGACTAACCACCTTCGTATGCCGCGTCTGCCTTGGGTGGAAAAAGGGCTGGTCGCCTGCCACGGTGACGCGATGCCCCAGTCTCTCATGCGGGTAATAGTTGCTGGCGGCATAGTGTTGCACGGCACGGTTGTCCCACCAGGTTAGCTGCCGCTATTGGCACTACCACGCTTGCGATGCCTTTCGAACGCTGCCCCAGGCGTGCGCTCAGGTCCTTCGCTCATCCAGCCATGGTGTATACCCTTGCCGATCAGCTGGGCAAACTCCTCACCTCCCGCCTTGATCACGGCATCACTGAGCTGCTCGCGATAGGGCTCCTGCGGGCGTAACGCGGCCGAACACCAGTAAACAATCAGGTTTACCCGCAAACCGGCATTGGTGCGATTAAATGCACCGTGCCAGGTGTTACCGTGCCATATCACGAGGGAACCTTTCTTCGCCTCGACCGCTTTGGCGTTCGGGGCCGACTTAATTGTAAGCTCCCCAGCCTTCAATTTCTGGCCGACTTCTTTTTGGCTGAGATCGCCAAGAGAGAAGTTTTCTGCGAGGCCAGGGTTGCGCATCAGTTCGTGGAAGTTTTCTGCGAGGCCAGGGTTGCGCATCAGTTTGTGACTGCCGGGTACAAAACACAGGGCACCGTTGTCCCGGGTGTAGTCGGACAGCAAGTAGGTCGTGTTGCACACCAGCGAACGGGGAATCGGCTGGATGGGCTGGTCTGAATGCAGTTGTAACGGCATGATCCCGGGGCCCTTTAGCATACTGGTCACACTTGAAATGATCGGGTCGGGCATCAGGTACTTGACGAAGTTGACTACCACGGGATTCATCATCGCCTGCTGGAACACCGGGTCTTCACCCAGCAAAAAGAACAAGTGTTGGCCGGCAGGGCCCATCCCCTCGCTATGGCTTGCCCCGGTTTTGAAGTCAGGTTTGGTGCCGTTGTTGCGCTCGGCAGAAATTCGCGAAATTGCCTTTAGTAACGGTTTGAGCAAATCCGAGGTACCCGAGAGCTCTGGTGGCACAACGGTGTAGCCAAAATTTTCCAGCTCGGCGACATATTGACCCAGGCCCATTTTCATCAGACTGGCGAAGGCTGCGTCTGTCACGCCTTGTAGCGGTCGTTCATTCTGTGCTGCTGAAGTTGCTGGTTTGGCAGCAGATGCTTTGCTAGCCCTTACAGTGGCAGATCGAGCCATTTGGAATACTCCTTACGGGATGGTTGCCTATTATAAACGAGGTACCTCGTCAACCGCTACGTCAAATGCATGTTCCGGTGGATCAAGGGCCACGCCCCCGTGCGGCCGCGGCTGTCGATGTTATCGAAGCGCAAGCGGAAGTCACCGCCGCCCAACCCGAGGCTGAGGGCCAACGTTACGTGACCGTCTGCGAATTGGACACCGACTACCAGGACGCGGCTCGCCGCTCAATCGACAAGATCGCCGCTATCGACAGCTGAAAGATAAATACCTGTGACCATCTTGATCGATACCGACGTACTGATTGATGTCGCTCTCGACCGAGAACCCTTCGCTGAAAACGCCGCCGCGCTTCGACCGGCTCGAGCAGGATCCCGGTAAGGGGTTCGTCGCCTGGCATTCGACAAGTCGTCCTCAACGGCTACCCTATGCGGTCGCCCAAAAGCTGAGGTCAAAACGTGGCAAGTCAAAATCTCCATTTGATGTACCGGGCGTAAAAAATTCTGCTTAGGAAAATCGTGGACCTCCAAACTTGAAAAGGTTTATTAAAAGATCTATATTAATACTATAAAAAAGATCTAATTGGTGACCTGAAATGACCGCATTAACAAAACTGATGGCTGGTATGTCTGCCAGTATCACAGACTTCAAAGCGAATCCTAACGCTGTCATTGAGCAGTCAAAAGGGGAAGCGATTGCCGTGTTAAAAAGTAATGCGCCCTGTTTTTACGCGGTGCCCCCTGATTTGTATGAGGCAATGCTTGAGGCCCTGGAAGATCACGCGTTATTGCTGCAGGCAAATGCTCGCCTGAATGACGGAAAAGAACCTGTCGAAGTCAGCCTGGATGACCTATAAACTCAAGTTTCATCCGGACGCCAAAAGCGAATGGGATAGCCTGTCAGCTTCAGACAGGGAATACTTCAAGAAAAAACTGGCGCAGCGTCTTGAGAATCCTCATATACCTGGATCAAGACTGTCAGGTGGATTCAACCTGTACAAAATTAAACGAATGCGGCCACCTCTCCGACTGACCTATCATGTCGATGACAATCAACTCATTGTTACTGCATTGAGCGTGGGAAAAAGAGATAGTGATGTCTACCGGGAAATGATTGAGCGATACAGGAACTGATGGTACCAGGATGAAAATAAGGAAATTACCGATACGGCCGTCGTCAATCGCCACATCGGACCGCCGGAAATTATAAGTTCGTGTGTCACTAGTAGCCCCCTTGAGGATCAGCGCAATGCGTAGAAAAAATCAATGAGCAGTCGATCATGCGCTATCCAGCGTCGGCCTGATCGAGAAAGGCGATCTGATCGGCGTTACGAATCGTCGACAGGCGATGGGTAATGATAAAGACGATACGCTGCCGACGCCAGACCGACAAGTTCTGCAGCACCTGATGTTCGGTGCCGGCATCCAGCGAGGCGGTGGGTTCATCGAGAATCAGGATCGGTGTGTCGCGCACGATGGCGCGGGCAATGGACAGGCGCTGGCGCTGGCCGGTGGACAGTTTGCCGCCGCGCTCGCCCAATTCGGTGTGGTAGCCGTTGGGCAACGCCTGAATAAATTCGTCAGCACAGGCCACCCGGGCGGCGGCCTCGACATCGTCGCGACTGACATCGATGGCGGCATAACGGATATTTTCCTCGAACGGCAGGGCAAACAGGCGGACGACCCGCCCGGCGAGACCTGACCATCGGAGCCTGCTATAGCGGCACAAACCGCTCGAGTTTCTTGCGCTGGCCTGCGCGGCCCGATGAATTTGCAGGCAAACTCCGGCATGTAACGAAAAGCCAGCTTGTTACCAGATCGCCAATTTTGCGCGGCTTGGTTCTGACGGGGACCGTCTGTAACGTCAGTGCCTTACGTCGGGGGCGCCCAGCCCGGCATTGGGACCGAATGCCAGGCGATAGGTAATGGATGCGCCAACGATTGCGGCCCATGGCATCGTCCTCGTCCTGTATCAGATCCAGATACTCGGATTCAGCATCGCGGAGTTATGTAGACCCGAGCCTTGACGGCACCAGGCTGGCCGTCACCGGGAGTGGCCAGCGTGATCACGCGACCAAAGCGGATGCTTTTGCCTACCGAGCACTCTGGTTTGATTGACTTAGGCTAAGCTACCCGCTGATTCCTCCGCGTGTCTAGCGACCTGCATCTGCCAGAACGCTTCCGCCTGCTGGTGCACGGCTTCAGGGGCGCAAATATCCGCCAGCGCGTCGGAGAGTTCCTTTGCCTTGTTCTGATTCGACTCGAACAGGTTATTGAGTTCTTCCGGATCAGTGCCGAGATCGAACAACTGGTGCGGCGCCTCGATATTGTGAATCAATTTCCAGTTGCCGCGGCGCACCATAAAGGAACCGGCCCGTAAGCCATGGCCGTGGTACTCCGAAAAGACGACCCGGTCCGGGTCACTGACCGGCAGGCTTTCCAGGCTGGCGCCATGCCATTTTTTGGGATGTTCTGCACCCGTCAGTGAGAATACGCTTGCCTGCACGTCGTGCAGGTCAACGGGTGTATCAGTTCGCGTACCGGCACTGAAATCCGGACCGGCGGCGATGCAGGGTATACGCGCGGCATCCTCCAGCAGATTACATTTCCACCATAGTCCGAACTTACCGAGCATTTCGCCGTGGTCCGACGTATAAATGACATTGGTATTCTCCGCCAGTTGTGATGTTTCAAGCGCCGACAGCAATCGGCCCAGTTGTTCGTCGATGAAACTGACGCAGGCGTAATAACCCCGGCGAAGTCCGCGAACGTGTTCCTCGGGTACGTTGTCCAGTTCAAAGTGTTTTCGCAGATCGGCGGAGTAGGGGTGTTGCGCGGTTGCGGACTCGATTCCGTGGTCCGGCAGATCACCATGTTCTTGATACATATCCCACAGCCTTTGGCTGCAGAAGTGTGGGAAATGTGGCTTCACCAGATTCACAAACAGCACCCAGGGCTGCTCGATCTCTGGCGCCCGCGTGTGTAGCCAGTTGACGGCGGCATCCATATATTTAACGTCACGCCCCCAGGGACTCTCGTGAGGCCCGTATTGGTCGAAACGGGCCGCCGACCCCTGCCGCACCGCAAGGGGCTGGCGATGCTGGGCCTGGTCGAGGAACCAGTGTCCCCCATCAGTGATCAGCGGCGTTTCCGAAAAACCCAGTTCCGCGATAGGGCGATAGGCGTGGACCTTGCCGACAAAAGCCGTATGCACACCTTGCTCACCCAGGACAGCGCCGAGGCCGTGGGTTTCCTCGGGAATATAGTTTCGCGTGTTACCGTAGGCTTGCACCTCATGTACCCGTTTACCGGTCAGAAAAGCGGAACGGCTCGGTACGCACAGCGGTGATGGGCAGTAGGCATTGGAGAACAGCGTCCCGCTGTCGGCGAGGCGCTGCATGTTGGGTGTCTGCACAAAGTCGTGGCCATAGGGTGATGAGTAGCGGGGATTGTGCTCATCGGACATTAAAACGATAACGTTGGACATCAGGTCTGACACGCTGCATTCAGTATTAAGGTATCAATATAGTCACTGGCGCTGTTACTTTGCAAACACAAAAGTGTTGGTAGCAAATAGAACTGTCCGGTTTTATAGCGCATGATCTGCCCGCTTTTCAGTTCACTGCTTTTCTCGTTTTGATGCCACGGATGCTGGCATCAGAGAAGTCTTGTTCCTGATTGACCGCTCCCCAGCTAGCCCTGCCCTATACCCATAAGTTTTGCTGAACAAGCTCAGCGCCACTGTGTACAGTGGTGCGATGGAGTCACAAAGTCAAATCAAACGCTGTCTCAGCGAGGCCAGTGCCATTGCCCAGGTCTGCGGGATTCTACACCAGGACGAGGTCACCCATAGAACTGACCTGGCGCGCCGTTTATGCTCACATTATGGGTTCTTCAATGCGCAAGGCCAAGCGCAGATAGCGGGCTGTTTAAAAGCCCTGGGTGAACTCTCCAATGCCGGGCATTTCACCTTACCCGCAGCACGCTCACGCCCGGCGGCGCATCCGCCGCGTCGCTTGGCGACAGCAGTGCCGTTACCGGAGCCGGTACCGGAGACGGCTGGCGCGGTGCAAGGCCTCAAGCTGGTGTTGGTCAACCATGACCCGCAGCGACGCTTGTGGAATGAGTTGATGCTGCGCGAACATCCGTGTGGCGCCGGGCCGCTGGTGGGTGCTCAGTTGCGCTATCTGATCCATTCGGCACACGGTTGGCTGGGTGGTTTTGGCTTTTCGGCAGCGGCCCTGCAGTTGCGTGACCGGGATACCTGGATTGGCTGGGATGCGCCAACGCGGCGTGCCCAGTTGCACCGGGTAGTGTGCATGAGCCGTTTTCTGCTGCGCCCGCAGGGCTGCCATAATCTGGCGTCGCGGGTGCTCGGTCAGGTGCTGCAACGGCTGCCGGATGATTTTGAGCAGCACTTCGGTTATCGTCCTTACCTGGTAGAGAGTTTCGTGGATACGGCGGCGTTCGAGGGCACTTGTTATCGGGCCGCCAATTTTGTGCGCGTGGGACAGACGCAGGGACGCGGTCGTCAGGACCGACGTCATGCGCACACAGCAGGCATTAAGGCCATTTATGTTTATCCCTTGGTGGACGCGTTTCGGGACCGCTTCGGTGTGCCGCCGGCAGCCCCGGCGTGCGTGCCTATGGCGGTGGGCGCCGGACTGGACAGTGTGCATTGGGCCAGCCAGGAGTTTGGCGGCGCCGCACTCGGCGATGCCCGTTTGAGTCGCCGCCTGGTGGCCAGCGCAGCGCGGCTGGCAGAGCAGCCTGGACGGGCGTTTACGGCGGTGGCGCAAAGCGATGTCGCGGCCATCAAGGGTTATTACCGGCTGATCGACAAGCCGGCTTCGGATGCCGTGACGATGGCGGCCATACTGGCGCCACATCAGGCGCGTACCCGGCAGCGGATGGCCAACGAAGCACGGGTCCTGTGTATCGCTGATGGCACCACGCTGGATTACCACGGATTAGCAGAGTGCGACGGTCTTGGTGTCATTGGCAGCAACCAGACCGGCGCGACGAGCCGCGGTATTAAGCTGCATTCGACGCTGGCCGTGAATGCTATGGGTATTCCACTCGGCATTGTCGATGTGCGCTGTCGTCTACCGCAGGATGATGCGCCGAAGTCCACTGCGGCGACGCCTATTGAAGACAAGACGTCATTCGATTGGGTATCAAGCCTGCGCAGTTGTACGGCGTTGGCTGAGCAACTGCCGCACAGCCGGATCACCTGTGTGCTGGACCGTGAGGCCGACTTCTTCGAGCTGTTTGATGCGCACCGGGAGCATGCCGGCGTGGATCTGTTGATTCGCGCCAGCCACAACCGACGCCTCAGCAAGACCGAGCAACTGTTCGACCGACTGCGTGGCAGCAAGGTCCGGGGTCGAATGCAGTTGACGGTGAAACGGCAAAGTGCCCGGCCGAAACGGAGCAAGCAGAAGGCGCGGGCGGCGCGCAGCAAGCGCGTTGCTGAGCTTGAGTTGCGTTATGAAGAGGTACAGTTTCCCGCGCCCGGGCAGCTGCCGGACAAAGCGCCGCTGTCGCTGCGGGTGGTCCATGGCCGAGAGCGCAAGCCACCGCAAGGGAGCAAGCCGGTGGAGTGGTTCCTGCTGACCAGTCGCGCGATCAACGGGGTGGCCGATGCCGAGCAGTGTCTGGCGGACTATGCGTTACGCTGGCGTATTGAAGACTGGCACCGGGTGCTCAAGACGGGTTGTGCGGTGGAAGCGTTGGCGCACCATAGTGTTGACCGGCTGGAGCGGGCCATTGCCATCAATCTGGTGATTGCGTGGCGGCTCATGGTGATGACGCTACTCGGTCGCGAGGTTCCCGAATTACCCGCAGAGATTTTGTTTTCTGATATAGAAATCCTGGTCCTGGGGGGTTGGGCCAGGAAAATGAATGCAAAAGCGCCGACCCTGCTGGGTGAAGCGGTTCGGCTGGTTGCCCGTATCGGTGGCTACGCCAACCGCAAACATGATCCGCCACCCGGACACGAACTGATGTGGTACGGCTACCAATTCCTCATTGCCATGTGTACGGGATATGAATTAAGGGATGAATGAATCGAAAACAAATCAGCTCAACTTGGCCAGCCAGATTTATGGGTAAAGGGCAGGCCTAGCCGGGGGCGCTGAGCAGGTAACTGAGATATAAACTTCATGAGTAAAGGAGCATAGTATGATCGTTCTTATAAAGCAGATGAAAGCAAAAGACGGGATGGAAAAGGAGCTGGAAGAATGTTTAACAGCGTCCATCACCAATGTAGAAAATGACCCGGATTCGGGTCTGGCAGAATACCGAATATTTCGCGGGGAAGGAGATGACCCACAAATATTTTGTACGTTTCTTAAGTTTCATAATGCCGATGGGCTGGAAACTTATAGGGGCAAGGAATACCTTATTAAGGAAGCCGCTCCAACCATGGTCAAATGTGTGGAGTCTCACGCGGGTTATATAGAAATCGGCGGCGAGTGGGACCGGGGAACCTCTGATTAATTGCAGTTTTTCGTGGGCGCGCCGAGCGGAGGGCAAAGCGAATCCGCACGCGCCAAGGCGGGGTCGCTCGCCACCTGGCACGCCTCGGCGGCACGCAACAACCCGGGATTGCGAGTGACGCTGGTGCAGAATTACATGCGCACCTACATGCGCGTACAGCACAATTACGAGGCCACGTCACCTCAGCTGCTGGAGAAATATCCGGAGCTGGAAAGCGTCATTGGAAAATCACTTTACCCTCATGAGAATCCGCATCAGGGAGAACGGGAACGCGTTGCTCCGTTCATGCGTACAGGGACAGATCCGTTCGCCTAAACGTAAATGGGTCGACGCGACGAGGCATCCAGGAATCTCCTTTGACGCGGGCTCGCTAACTAACTGTCCATACGATTGATCTGGATCACGGTACTTGTCATGTAAACGACCATGAAGCGGGTGAGAGGGCCGTAGCGGCTTGCGAACCAAGGAGATGATGATGTCAGATTCAACTTTAAGTGACGCGGGTAGTCTTGTTAGGCTCGGTGACGATGCATCCACAGAGATCGCAGTAGTCGGCGGTAAGGGCGCGAGTCTTGGGCGTCTGCTGAAGGCTGGATTTCCTGTGCCGTCGGGTTTTGTCGTGACCACCGCCGGCTATGCCGAGTGCATTCGTGCCAATGATCTCGAGGCGCCGATAGAGCAGATCCTTAAGGACATCGATTACGACAACGTCGATGACGTGGAGAACCAGACGGCAAAGATCAGGGAGGCGATTGTCGGATGTACCGTGCCTGCCGTTCTCGCGGACAGCATCCGGCAAGCCTACCTGGATCTCGGCAATGCGCCCTATGTCGCCGTTCGGTCATCCGGGACCGCAGAGGACCTGGAGGGTGCATCCTTTGCAGGGCAATACGACACGTACCTTGATATCAGAGGTGCTGACGACCTGCTGGACGCTGTGTTGAGGTGCTGGGCGTCAATGTGGACAGCACGGGTTACGGCCTATCGCGAAAGCAATGGATTTGGACATACGGATATCGTCATTGCCGTTGTCGTGCAGGCCATGGTCGAAGCAGACGTTTCCGGCGCGATCACACCCCTGATGTGGTCGATCCGCGGTCACAATTCCAACGTAATGCCAACACACCGAAGTTCGATATTCGCCCAATGCTCTACCGATTAACAGGTGAAGATATAACGTAAATCCATGGGATTGCACCGCATTCCTCATTAACTCTGATCGCTGAAATTGGTACTGACATGACTCGTTGGCGAACGGAAAAGCACTTTACCTCCTGGTTGACTTTATCGCCTCGAAATAAGATCTCAGGAGACAGAATACTCAGTTCACGAACTCAACCGTCAGCCAATCGTGCCGCACAGACCTTAAGAATGTGTGCCGTCAGTGTGGGACGAACTGACACGGCATTGGGTGCCTACTATCGCCGATTAGCTTATCGAATTGGCAAGGCTAAAGCGGTCACTGCTACGGCACGAAAACTGGCAATTTTAGTCTACCGAACACTACGACGTGACATCATATACACCGATCAAGGAGCAGAGTCCTATGAGGCCAGTGACAGAAATCGTATGCCCAGGAATCTTCAGCGCAAAGCCCAGAAGCTTGGACTCAGCCTTCTTGACTCTGACACTGGTGAATTAGTATCGGGTGTTTCTTAGGAGAACTCGCCCCGCGAGCGGCGCGCTGTCTCGCAGCTAACATGGTTGTGTTTGGCTGCCGAATCTGGTTTGAAAAGCTTCAAAATACGAAAAAATATATATCTTTTAAATCAACTATTTATTTCATGTTATAGTAACTTCTCAATAAATCCGTGCAAAGGACTGGACTCCCATGAATGCATGGGGTATATTGTAGTTCATGCAATCAAGTCAAGTCATTCAAGGTCGTACCATTACAGTAGATGATGTTGTTTATATTCGTCGTCTCATTGAGGATCACCCTGAGTGGCACCGGACGCGCATCTCGCAGCAGTTGTGTAGCCATTGGGATTGGACGAATGATAACGGTACCTTAAAGGATATGGCAGCCCGAGCTCTACTCCGGAAATTGGATGACCGGGGACTGATCGCCCTGCCTGCAGCCGTTCGATCTGCCAACAATGACTATCGCTATCGGCGCCAGGTTGGCATTGCCCTGGACCAGACCCCCATTGTTGATTGTTTAGGTGAGCTACGACCGCTACGCATTGTCCCCGTGGCGAATCAATACCATGCTTCGCTGTTTCGCGGTATGTTACAGGAGCACCACTATCTGGGATATGCCGGACCGGTGGGTGAAAATTTCAAATACCTGATATTCGATCGACACGACCGGCTGTTAGCCGCTCTGCTCTTTGGCGCCGCGGCGTGGCAAGTCGCCGGTCGAGACCAGTGGATTGGCTGGACCCGGGCGGCGTGTCGACAGGGCTTATCACGGGTGGCGAATAACATGCGGTTTCTGATTGTACCCTGGGTGCAGGTTCCCCATTTGGCGAGTCATCTGTTAGCACAAGTGAGTCGTCGGCTGTGTGCAGACTGGCAACAGAAATACGGCCATCCGATCTGGCTGTTAGAAACCTTCGTCGAAGCGACTCGGTTCCAGGGTACCTGTTACCGTGCCGCGAACTGGATTCCGGTGGGTCACACCACCGGACGCAGTCGTAATGACCGCCACACCAAGCTCAGCGTACCGCTCAAGACGGTCTGGTTGCGGCCACTCCACAAACACTGCCAACGTCTGCTGTCACAAGCGGATCACCACCTTCATCAGCCCTCGACTACAGCGCGCATGCCATGAGTACATCCTTTCTGATCCCGTCGATTCCGCCACCCGAAATGACGCCCACGGTCGAGTTGCTGTTAGCGATCATTGAGCAACAGCAAGTAGAGCTACAACAACTGGCGAAGCGCATTGAGCAACTGGAAGCCGAGCTGGCGCGCTTGCAGAACCGACCCGCCAAGCCCAAGATCAAACCCAGCACCGTCAATGACGATGACCAGCAGCCACCGCCACCCACCGGCTCCGGTAACAAGCAACGACCCGGCTCGCAAAAACGGAAGAAACGACCCAGGATTCATCGTTCCGTGATCATTCAACCGGAGGCTATTCCGTCAGGCTCACGCTTCCTGGGGTACCAGGATTACCTGATCCAGGATCTGATCATTCAGCCGGTCAATACCCGCTATCGTCTGGCACGTTATAAGACCTCCGAAGGTCAGTACCTGAGAGGCCAATTACCGGCCCATCTCCAGGCAACCCACTTCGGACCCACCCTGCAAAGCTATATCCGGTATCAGTATCATCATCAGCGCGTCACCCAACCCCTGTTGCTGCAACAACTGCGTGAATGGCATATCGACCTGTCCAGTGGTCAGCTCAATCGCTTGCTCACCGAGCATAATGATCGCTACCATGAGGAAAAGCAGGCCTTACTGGCCGCTGGATTAGCCCATTCGAGTTACCTGCATGTGGATGACACGGGAGCCCGTCATGGGGGTAAGAATGGCTACTGCACCCATATCGGCAATGAGCAATTCGCCTACTTTGAAAGCACCGAGTCAAAAAGCCGCGTGAACTTTCTGCAGGTCCTGGCCGGGATGAACAAAGACTATGTCATCAATGCAACAGCCATCGACTATATGAACAAGCAAGGTTTGCCTGCGGACCCACTGCAGCGCTTGACGGCAGGTTCAACACGCTCCAGCCAGGCAGGCGCTATGCCACACGTTATGGATGACAGCGCCTGGTCAAGCCTCCTGGAAAGCATCAATCTTAGTAACACGCGCCATGTGCGTATTGCCACCGAAGGCGCCTTGATCGGGAGTCTGATCCATCATGGCTTCGCCAGGGAATTAGTGATCGTGAGTGATGATGCGGGCCAATTCAATGTGTTTCGCCACGCCTTGTGTTGGTGCCATGCAGAGCGCGTCTTCCAGCGCATCTTGCCGCCCAATTACAAGACTGCGCAAGCTGTCGCATGCTTTGAATTGAATGCAGAAGCGCGGGAATGGGTGATTAGCCAGTTGTGGTCTCTGTATCAGGATCTGAAAGCCTACAAGCTGAATCCAACCCCGAAGACCAAAAGAGCCATCAGTGTTGGTTTCGATAGCATCTGCCAGAAGAAGACTCAATTCCAAACCTTGAATCAGGCTTTGAAGCGACTCGCCAGCAACAAGTCTGAACTGCTATTGGTACTAGATGAACCTGGAATCCCGCTCACAAATAATCTCAGTGAAAGGGACATTCGAGAGTATGTTATCAAGCGCAAGATCAGTGGCAGCACACGTTCTGAATCAGGACGGAAGAGTCGCGATACGTTCGCGAGCTTGAAGAAGACCTGCAAAAAACAAGGGATCTCGTTCTGGGATTACCTGATGGACCGAACCACCCTTGCGGGCGACATTCCCCTGCTTGCCGATCTGATCAGTGGCAAAGTTGTATTGAACGAATGAGTGCACTGACTTATTGAGAAGTTACATGTTATATGGGAGAGTTGAGGTTGAATTGTCCAATGTGCGGGTGTATAGTGTTGCATATACCGCAGTTTGACATCGCCGCTGGGAGAGTCAACTAGCGACCGGGTGTATTGCGTGGTTATATAAGTACATGCTTTTAGTCCGCTAACCCCCCCCCCCCAATGGCATTCACTTAAGGAAAAACGCCATTCACTTAAGGAGGCAGCCCTCGGCCTTCGTGGTTTTCCCGCCGGTCATCTGGTTTTCTCTTTCATCTCATTGCGGTGGCCTTTGCCAACTTGGGGGGTTTCCATTTGCCCACCGGCTTGCGCGAACATCGGTCGTAGGATCGGTTCGGACGCAGCTTTTGCCGGCACGAAACAATCCCGTCGACGATCTGCCTGAGGGTGTTGTCGAGCGCTGCCGCCTGCTGGAGGAACAGACCCTCGAGATGTCGTGCAACCACCAGCAGGCTGTTCTTGAAGTTCACTTTCATCTGCGCCTGATCGCGAGTTTCCCGGTTGCCCCCGAGCAGGCCTTCGCCCTGATTCGAGAACAGCCGGGTCAGTGTGATCAGGACAAAGTGCGCAAACAGCTCCTGCTTGACGCCGCGCTCGCTCTGCCCGTGGAAGTCTTCAATGCCGATCATCTGTTTCGATACTTTGTACAGTTCCTCAATGCCCCAACGCTCGTGGTAGAGGTCGGATAGTTCGGCGATGCGGTACTGGTCCCGGTCCAGCAGCGTGGTTCCCAGCAGGTAGGCAGAACCCGAAACCGCATACTTCACCAAGCGCAGCCTCACGAGCGGCTCCTCCCGGCCCGGCCTGGCGGCGATCTCGACTACTGTGTCGGTCTCGGTACTGTCGGCAAACGCGGCCACGGCACCGTTGGCATTCACCTGCAGCCGGAACACCGGATGCAGGCCCCGGGCGAGGTGCTCACGAAGCAACGCCTGCGAGAAGTAGCCACGGTCGTACACCACCACATCGTTTTCCGACAACGCGTGCAGATGAGACCCTGCGGCCTTCCTTTCGTCGCCATGGGAGACCAGGTCAAAATCCACCGGGACCCGCGAACGCAGCCGATACAGGCAACTGAGCAGGCCCTGGGGGTAGTGGGCGTTGTCCGACGGCAGCCGGTAACCGGCCTTGAGCAGCGGCCGTGGCAGGTTCAGCTTCGAGCCGTCCACGGCGAACAGCCGATGCCCCTTCCAGCGAGGCCCGCTGCCGGTGTCGTCGGCGCGGCGGAGCAGTTCGGCGTTCAGCACCCGAAACAGGTTCTCGTCTACTTTGGCCCGGGCGTTGCACATCGCCGAGGGCGACACCGGAGACGCCTGCGGCAGCGAGACACCGAGCAGGCGGCACTGGTCCCACAGTTCGACCAGGGTCGCCCCGTACCCCTGCCGGTTTTTCGAAAACACCAGGCGGAAGAGGAACAGCACCACGAGCAACGTGTTCAGCGAACGCTGACGGTGCGCCAGGCTAACTGGTGAAGGGTAGTCGGTGAAAGTCCGACAGGAGGGAGAAGGCTAACCACCACCTCCACCGCGAGCCGTGCGTCGGCATCCGTGAGGATGCTGGCGAAGCGTCGGTAGCGGCGCGTGTGGGCAGAGCGATTGAGCATCGAAAAGTCGCTTATTTGGAGTGCCGAAATTTTCGTAAGAATTGAAGGCAACACTGACCGTACCGATAAGGTGAGGACGGAAAGACTCCACGGTGTCGAAGAACTCATGCACGCACGTACGCCCAACGCCGGGACCTGGGAGAACTTCACTTTACCCTCGGCACTTGTGCCAGGGTCGTAATGGGTAGGACGTTATCCGAAGACATTGGTGTACGAAGTGAAGAAGTCGGATGCTGGCATAGTACCGATGAAGGTAGCGAACAAAGGGGCAAGCGCTCTGGCGGAGCTACTGGAGGGAAGGGCAGCAGCCAAGGCGAACCTGACAGCCAAAGCACGTGCTGGGCACAGTACCAGATAAGCGTGTACCAAGCGGCTGTTAAACAGGTACGGGTATGCGAAAGCCGTGAAGCTTGTGTGTCACGTCTTGCCGTCACTAGCCGAGGCAGGAGCCGGATGCGTTAGCGCGCAAGTCCGGATCTGTGCGGGGGGTACCGGGAAACCGGTATTCCTACCGCGACCCGCTGCCATTGCCGGTCGAAGTCGTGGGCCACCGTCACCACCGCATCCAGCAACGACCGCCACGGTTCGACCCGGGCGTTCGCCGAACCCTGCGTTGTCGTAGGGTGCCGCGCAGCGGGTCGCTGCCCCGTCCTCAGCAGCGTCTGAAAATCCTTATCCAACGGGTGGACGAAAACGCCTTTCGGCGTTCGCACCGACCCCTTGCCCTGGGTCTCGCCCAGAAACTGCCAGTTGGCCGCTCGGTAACAGGTGCCACGGAACCGGCTCAGGTCGACAAAGGTCTCCACCAGCACGGGGCGGTAGCCGTGCTGCGCCTGCCAGTCGTCCGCCAGCCGACGCACCACCAACGACAGGGCCTTCGATGCCAGATTCTCGACCCGCACCCACGGGAAGATCAGGAAGCGGCTGTTGCCGATGACCTGGTCCAGACGCTTCTGCCGAGCCGCCTCGTCCCAGCCGATGAACTGGTCGCGGCACAGCAACGACCGGGCCGCGTAGGCGAACAGCAGACAACCCAGCCACCTGCCGTGGCAGTCGACGATGGCGTAGCGCAGGTGCGGACCGAACGGGCGGCGATAGCCCAGGTAATGGTGCCGGTCCAGCAGTTCATTCCATGCCTCGACCTCGTCCTGCTCCGTTATCACGCGCAGTGCCAACGGCTCCAGCCGCGCCAACGCCTCGCGAATCACCGCCCGTGGCGCGGAGCGGGCGGTCCATACCAACGCCTTCTGTGCCCCCCGCTGCTTCGATTCGTCCTTTTCCGGCAGCGTGAGAATGCCCAGCTCCTCCAGGCGTTCGAGCAAGCGCTGCGCGGTGCGGACGCGATTGCCGCCGCGTGGGGTGTGCAGGTTCAGGTGTTCGCAGATGGTGTGCCCAAGTTCGTATCGACTCAGCTTCGGAAAGTCTCGGACAGTGCACTGCACATCGGCGATCTGACGGCGGCTCAGACGTCGCCCAAAGAACGTCGTCGACTTCAATTTGCGAATGGCTTCGTCCATCCGTTCCTCCAACAGACAACTCGACTCGCTTATGGTCTCACTAAAGAAAGCGTGTGTCAAGCCCTCCGCAGACCCATGGCGAAAAAGAAAATTAGCCACAATAAATCAATGGGTTATGGAGAGGAAAGAAAAAAATGAAGACGGTTCTGCCTAAATGAATGCCATTGCCCCCCCCCCCGGCACAAGCTACGGCGTAAACGGGGGCCCCGTGTTTACGTTGTCCTCCGTCCATATCAACGGATAAGGAGGAAACCTATGTCCATTAAACTATTAAATCGTGTTGCCACGGCACTGGCCGCGGCACTCATAGCATCACCCTGTCTTGCGGCAGATGAAACTACCAATGAAGACGAACCCCAGATGGAAGAGATCATCGTCACCGCGACGTATCGCGATACGCGATTGATGGATACCCCGCTCGCCATTACCGCGGTGACCGCGGAAGACATGGTGGCGAAGGGTATCGAGGACATGCGAACCCTGTATCAGTCCATTCCCGGGTTGTCCTATAGCGGTTTTGGCCCGGCCATCAGCTTCCTGACGATACGCGGAATAACGCCGCCGGCTGCCCCCGGCAGCGTCGGGGCTGTGGGCATGTACCTGGACAACCAGCCCATCACCGACAGCGCCACGCGAGGGGCCAGGCAGCCCCTCGGCGCCCTGTTTGACATGGAACGCGTCGAGGTCCTGAAAGGACCCCAGGGCACGCTCTACGGCGAGGGCAATCTGGGCGGCTCCATCCGCTTTATCACCAACAAGCCCGATACCAGCGGTCTCGACTACCACGTGCAGAGCAGCGTCGAGAACATGGCGCATTCCGATGATCTGAGCTATCGAATCGACGCCATGGTCAACATTCCGCTGGCTGATCAGCTGGCGCTACGCCTGGTCGGGTATCGACGTGACCGCGGCGGGGTCCTCGATCAGGTGGCGCCTGCCAACAAGAAGGACGTCGATACCTTCGAGGAAAACGGCTTGCGGGCGGCGTTTAAATGGGATGCCTCGGAGACCTTCGAGGTCACCGCAATGGTCAACGTGGTCAATAGCGAAATTCAGGGTCCCGTGATTGCATTTCACTGCTACACCGAACCGTTCAGGGAAACTGATGCCCCCGGCGGTCAGGTACCGGTCTACGATCTGCCGGGGACCACCTGTGCCCGCGGAAAGACGGATCTGTTCGATCACGGCGACCCGTACGTCACGCATACCGCCGACCCAACGATGCCGAACGCCGGCTTCGATGATCAGACCAACTATAATCTCACCATCGAATGGGAATTGCCTTTTGCCGATCTCATTTCCTCCACGTCTTATTTCGAGCGCGAAACCGTCTATGGCGAGGAAATAGCCGGCGCCGTGGCCCTTCTCGCTTTTGTTAACGATTTCCGCTGTTTCGGGCAATTATCGGTGTGCGGGCCGGGCACGATGTCCGCCTTTGCCGGCGACGGCGTAGGGTATACCTCGACCCCCAAACGGATCGTTCAGGAATTGCGTTTGATTTCCAATACCGATGGCCCGCTGCAGTGGACGCTCGGGGCTTACTTCAAGGATGATGATTCGCAATTTGGGGGTATCGGCCCCTGCTACAAAGGCGGATCCTCTCCGGCCTACGCCAACATCGACAGCTGCTGGTTCGTGTTTGGCTTCTTTCCCGACGTCCCGGTCGAGGATCAGGTCCAGATCATACAGTGGTACACCGGATTTTTTGCATTTGCTCAGGGAAATGTACAATATCTAGGCTTTAAGGAGCAAGCCATTTACGGCGAAGCCAGCTACCGTCTGAGTGATCAGTGGGAGATCCAGCTCGGGCTGCGCCTCGCGGAGGTGGAACACGCTTTGGATGTTGGGCGAAGCGGCGTCAACTCGAAAGTGGATCCGCTCGTCTCCCTCGCCAAGTCGACCGACATCGTAGCTCCCAAGGTCGTGCTGACCTGGCGACCGATCGAGGACTGGATGGTCTACGCCACGTATTCTGAGGGTTTTCGTCCCGGTCTCATCAATAACCGACTCGTCACCAAAATTGCACAACTGGGTGAGGCAGTCAACGATCCAGACCTGCCTGCGGAGACTCGCGCACTGGCGCAATCGGAAATCGATCGCACTGCCCGCTTCCAGACCACCGAGAGTGACTTTGTTGAAAACTATGAACTCGGCATCAAGGCAACGGTACTGGGCGGTCGCCTGAGCTTCACGGGCGCCCTGTATCACATCGCGTTTGAGGATATGTTTGTCCGCGTAAGAGACACGTTCCCCCCCGGCCTCCCCGGCCGGCCAAACGTGAATTATGGGGTCAACGCCGGCACCGCCGAGAGTGAAGGCCTGGAACTGGAGGTTCGACTGGCACTGACCGATAACCTTTTCCTCACCTTCGGTGGCGATAAGAACTGGACGGCCAACATCGGTAGCGTCCGTGAGGGGCTCGACATTTCTGGTATAACGCCCGGCGCTCGAGTGGCCAATGCCCCCGAGTACAGTTACAACGCGTCGCTTGCCTATGATTTCGAACTTTTCGGCATGAATGCCACGGCGCGGGTGGATACCTATGGGATCGCCAGTTCAATAGGACAGGCCGGGGGACTACTCACGAAGCCCGCCTACCGGACCACCGACCTCAAACTCCTGGCGAACCTGGACAACTGGATGTTGTCGGCCTACGTGCGCAACGTCACCGAAGAGAAAATCGTCTACGATTTCTTAGAGAGTGGCTATGTCCTTGGGCATCCCCGGACCTTTGGCGTGCAGGTCAACTATCGTATGTAATCATCCCCTGGAACAAGGATGTTCCATGAGGTCTTTCAATCGGCTCAGAGACACGACAAGTGGTATCTGTGAGTGACATCAGTCAACAGGCACCACCTTACTCTCTGTACCTCAAGAAGACCGGGGACGAAGCAAGTCTGACGTTAAAGGCGTTCGTGACGTTGTTTCTTCGTACCTGGCCCTACCTGAAACCACAATGGCGACATCTGCTGACCTGGATTGCGATGCGGCTCTCCATGGAATTGATATTGCTGTTCATAGTGCTGGTCGCCTTCGACCTGTTTAACAACAAGGTTCTTGTCGGTGAAAAACTGCAGTCTTCCCAGGCCTCCCTTCTGGTTCTTGATGACAGTTACAGCTCCGATTATTTCGATACGATCGAGCGGAAGAGTTCTCGGAAGGCCCGGAAGAAAGCAGCACCAAGAGCAGAAGAAGATGCTCACGGGTTGCTGGGCCTGTGATGAGTACACTCGTGAAGGCGGCTCTACTTTAGTGATACCGGGCAGTGCAAACCTGCGAAGACATCCAGATGCCGATGAAATCGCAGCCAAAGCAGGTGCCATAGCGATCGAATGTCCGCCGGGGTCAGTGGCATTGTGGGATAGCAACATCTGGCATGCTAACTACCCCCGTACTCTGGAGGGTGAACGAGTCGTCTCCCATATCAGCTATACACGGCTGATGATGCGACCCGTTGAAGACTATTCTGACCATGCCGATGATCTGGTGGCGGCACATGGTCCGATCATGTCGCAACTGCTGGGCAGGGAGGATTTTCTCATGGGGAAAAATGGCGCCGACGTCTCCAAGTTGATCGATACTTTCAGGAATGCAAAGCGTTAACAGTTCGGGTAGACCAGGAGTGATTCTCCGCTAACAAATTTATCAGCCCAGGAAATACGATATGTCCGAACAACTCGAAGCATCAAGTGATCAGTCATCATCCTCGATCATGACGAATCAACATAGTCCGGAGATGCGGCGAATTTTGGATAATATAGAAGGTCAGGGTTTGAATAGTCACCTGCTGGAACTGGAACTCCAGGGCTTTACCGTTATACCTGGAGTGCTTTCTGAAGACCGCGTTAATCAAGCCAAAGAAGTCATATTGCGTCGCGTTGAAAAGCAGACTGGTAAAAAGATAGATCCAGCGACTGCCACCGAAGCAGACTTCAACGGGGAGAAATCGGCTATCTTTCACAGCGCGAACGCTGGCAAACGCATGTTGACGGTTGACCCTACAACCCCGGAAGGCCGTGAAGTCATTCTTGACCTCGTACGATGGGCGGATGTGGTCGCGGAGTCGTTTTCACCCAAGACAATGAAGGCATTTGGCCTGGACTACCACACATTGCGAGAGGTCAATCCGAATATCATCATGTTAAGCACCTGCCTCATGGGACAGACAGGACCGCTTTCCATGTTTGCAGGTTATGGTAATCTTGCCGCAGCAATCACCGGGTTTTACGAAATTACCGGATGGTCGGATCGAGAACCTGCGGGGCCGTTCGGCGCCTACACCGACTACGTTGCCCCCCGTTTCATTGCTGTTGCAGTGCTGGCGGCACTGGATCATCGGCGGAGAACCGGCGAAGGCCAGCATATTGACCTTGCCCAGAGCGAAGCTTCTTTGCATTTTCTGTCACCTGCTATTTTAGATTACACCGCCAACAAACACATTCAGTCGCGAATCGGTAACAGGGATCCACATATGGCGCCGGACGGCCCGACCTGACGAGAATCAGAGTGACCCAACTTCCATGACAATACGCACCCGTGTGGCCCCATCTCCTGCAGGCGACCCCCATGTCGGTACCGCTTATATGGCGTTATTCAGCCTGTGTTTTGCGCGCCAGGCAGGCGGACAGTTCATCTTGCGTATTGAAGATACGGACGCGGAGCGCAGTACGCCGGAATCTGAGCAGAATATTCTCGACTCGTTACGTTTCTTAGGTCTCGACTGGGATGAAGGCCCTGACAAACCAGGTCCCTATGGGCCTTACCGGCAGAGTGAACGACTGGAGATCTATAGGACCCACGTCGATGAACTTCTCGACAAGGGCCACGCGTTTTATTGTTTTTGTACCCGGGAGCGTCTCGCCGCAGTGCGCGCGGAGCATTGTGACACCGCATAGTACTCTGCGATCGTGGTTGCGCCGACGATCGCATCGATATCATAGGTGTTCCGTATGGATGGTGCGGCGCGATCTGCAATCAAGAGTCCAACGCACACCCGCCGACGAACACGAACTGTTCGGCTAGAGATCCCAGCCGGTCGAGCGCCTCCAAGACATTGCTCAAGTTGGGATCATCCGCCACCGAGGTACTCCGAAAACCGGTTTTTCATCTCTCTTATGGCGAAATCGCGTTCGCGGGCGCGACCGATCCGGAGCGCATCCAGAATAACCAGAAGCTCATAGAGACTGTTGTCCTTCCTGGCCGCTGCAGGCGCGTGCTTGTAGATGGGTGTTAGTGAAGGGCCGCGCGAGTCTCCAGTCGGGTAGGGCCAAACAGGAGCTGGTTCCTTTGATTCCCTGATCAAATGCCAGAGCGGACATTCATTCTGCCCGATTTTCTCGATTGTTCCCTGATCGAACGCGCCTAACCGATTGAACTATAGGAGATTACTATCTGACTGGCAGTCACGAGGTCGGCGGTTCGATCCCGCCTGGCTCCACCAACTTTGTGGCTTCCCGGAATTCACTATGTATTCAGATCTAACAGGATCGGATCGCGGGTGTTGAGAACAGTGCGCCATCCTCCAGACGATAGGCCGTCAGAGAGCGTCCCCAGACGCATCCGGTATCAAGAGCGATAACCCTGGGATTGCCTGTGACTCCCTCTATCGCAGCCCAATGGCCGAACAAGATGCTGTTTTCTTCCTGATCCGGGCGTGGAAATTCAAACCAGGGGGAAAACCCTTCCGGACAAATGCTTGTTTTGTGGGTGAGTTCCAGATCACCTGCCTTTGTACAGTAACGCAGTCTGGTGAAGTAGTTGGTGATGATCCGTAATCGGTCTATCCCCTGCAAATGGTCATCCCAATGGCTGGGTTCATTGCCATACATGACTTCCAGGAATGCTTTGTAATCCGGTCCTGCGAGGATTGACTCAACTTCCCGTGCCCGTGCCCGACAGGTTGGTAGATTCCAATGGGGTGGAACGCCTGCATGCACCATGAGAAAACCGGTTTTTTCATCATGGTGCAATAATGGTTGCCTTCGCATCCAGTCGATGATCTCCGGTAACTGATGACTGGACAGCAGGTCGTCAAGGGTGTCCAGGCTGACCGGGTCATGAGTACCGGTAGCGACTGCCAGAAAGTGCAGATCATGGTTTCCAAGAACAATTACCGGATTTTCCAGGTCCATGATGAACTGAAGTGTTTCCAGATTTTTCGGTCCGCGATTGACGAGATCACCTGTAAACCACAGTTGATCTTCATTCGGGTTGAATTTTGTCTGTGCAAGCAGTTGTTGAAATTCGTCATAACAACCCTGAAGGTCACCGAAAACGTAGGTACTCATCGCTGCCGATGTTCCCATATCAGGTCAGCGCACCGGATATAGTCCTCCGGACCAATTTGATCCGGCCTGATTCCACTGTCTATACCGAGTTTGTCGAGGTCATCTTCAGACAGTAACGGGTTTAACGCATTGCGTATTGTCTTGCGTCGTGCATTGAATGCACAGATCAGCACTTCCTGCAGACAGACAATATCCCTGACAGCTTTGTATTGCTGATGAGGTGTTAAACGAATCATCGCAGATGTTACCCGGGGCATTGGCTTGAAGGATTCAGGCGGTACCGTAAACAGCTTTTCCACCATACAATGATATTGACTCATGATCGATAACCGGCCGTATGCTGATGTGCCGGGTGATGCACAGATCCTGTCTACCACTTCTTCCTGCAGCATGAAGGTCATGTCACTGATGACTGATTTATGTGAGTAGAGCCTGAACAGTAGAGGAGTAGAGATATTGTAGGGCAGATTTCCAATGACACGGAAAGGTTTTACCGATTTCAAAGAAGTGTAATCAACGGAAAGTGCATCACTGCAGATAACATCAAGGCAGGCAAACTTCCGTTGCAGTTCAGCACTAAGGTCCCTGTCTATTTCAATGACCTGTAGCTGACAACCGCATTCAACCAAACCCCTGGTCAGCGCCCCGCGGCCTGGACCTATCTCCACAATGTGATCGTCAATCACGGGATGTATGGCATACAGAATCCGGCTGATGGTGTTTGGATCATGTAGAAAGTGCTGACCGAATCGTTTGCGTACGGTCACGGGAAATCAGATTCTGATATCAACAAAAGCCTGTTCACGTATTTCACGAAACCATCTATCGAGTTCTTCGTCAAATTTTTGGTTACGAAGGTAGTTTTCCGCCTGACTCCGGCGAAATTGTTCAGTGAAATCTTCTATCCGGCGGCCAGTGACCTCAAGAAAGTGATATCCGTGAACTGTTTTGAAGACCTCGCTGATGACGTCATAGTTGGATTGCGCAATGGTCTGCTCAAACTCCGGCACGAATGTTCCTGCAGGATTCCAGCCGAGGTCTCCACCACTCAATGCTGAGCCGGGATCGTCGGAATAGAGTTTGGCCACTTCGTCGAAAGGCCTGCCATTGATGATCTCATTCCTTAGATCGGTGGCGAGTTCCAAAGCCTCTCTTTCAGTACGTATCTCGTTCGGCTGGATCAGAATGTGGCGGACATGAGTCTGTGGAATTTGCCCCTGTGCACGGGCGCCGCGTTTTTCCAGTAACTTGACCAGATGAAATCCACTTCCGCTCTGAATCGGTCCGCGTACATCGTTGACTGCCATATCCGGGGCAATGTCGGAAAACAGGGTGGGCAGTTGTATGGGTTTACGCCAACCCATTTCGCCACCATTGACGGCATTCTGGCCTGTGGAGAATTCAACGGCCAGAGACTGGAAATTTTTGCCTTCGTTGATTCGTTGCAGAAGTCGTTCAGCCTGGGCACGTACTTCTTCAACCTCATTGGCAGTGGCATCTTCGGGGAAAGTCAGCAGAATGTGGGCCAGACGATATTCATCCGAGGTTACGGCTTCACCCAGGTCTGAAGACATGAAATTTTTCAATTCCTGCTCCGAGATTTCTATACGGGAGTTCAATACACCTTGTTGCACCTGATTCAGGATCATTTCACGACGAACCTGTTCCCTCATGCTGTCATAAGACATACCATCCGCTTCAATGGCCAGACGAAACTGGACCAGTGTGAGGTTATTCTGTGCTGCAACACGCTGTAATGCTTCGTTGAGTTCGCTGTCACTGAGACGAACACCGGCTCTTTCCGCTATTTGAAGTTGCAGGTTTTCAATGATCAGTCGTTCCACAACCTGTTGAATCAGGACGTCGTCGGGGGGTGCACTGCTATCCGGGTTGTTTGCAAGATTGGATTTAACAGACTGTAAACGCTCATTCACTTCGGAATACATGATGATATTTTCATCAACCACAACGGCAATCTGGTCCAGAAGTGTGAATGCACCGTAGACGCTGTTAGCTGCGAATATCATGGTAATCAGAATTACTTGTTTCATATCAGTGCCTGAAGTTGTTAATAGAGCCTAAGTTATTCCTCTGCCCGGTAACCCGGAATGGCATCTTCCATCAGAGAACCCAGTCGCCTTCCCAGAGAAGACAATCCCTTGAGTTGAAATTCCAGAAAGAACCCTGAATCGGTCCGATGGTCTATCTCATTGACCACCATTGTTTTGCCTGGTGTGAATGGATCATCAACTACCAATGAAATTCTCCTGGGCTCTTCAAGAAAACGCCGATAAGCAATCCTGACTTTCCAGCAACAGTCATTGTACTCAATGCCGGAGAGAGACTCTATGGTTTGATTATTGTCCCAGCCAAAGTTCCATCGGCCAATGATGTTCCATTTCCCTGCGATGGGCCAGATAAAGGAAACATCCGATTCCGCCTCATTCCGTGGAGAGAGATAAGGTTGTTGTACATCAGGGTTGGTATAGGCATAAGTGAGATTCAGGATTTTACGGTTTCCCGGCCCCCTGTATTTGAGTGAATACTGAGTGCGGTTAACACGCGATTCACTTGTTTCCCATTCCAGGAGGCTGTTAAGGGACAGACCAGGACCAATTCTGATGCGGGCTTCAGCAAACAACGGGGAAGATCCGGCCTCTGGAGCAGCAGACTCTCCAGGGCTGAAGACGACCTCGTAGTCCTTTAAATAGACGATCTGACCAATACTTGCCTTGATATATTCCTCACCGGTACCGGCGTCGAACAATGCAGATGACAACCCTATGCTGAGTTGTCTGGCATCTCCGATCCTGTCATATCCGGAAAACCGGTTTCTGCGAAACATCCGGGAGTAACCCCGAGTCGATTCGGTGGTGTCGAATTGGGGTAAATCATTTTGGTCTTCTGCATTTGCCTTGACGTAAAGGAGGTAAAGCCGTGGTTCCAGAGTCTGCTGCAACTCAGAGCCGCGCCAGGAGAAGAAGCGGTCAAAGATCAGTCCACTGTCAATGCTGGCAAACGGTGTTGTGACACCAGGTGAAGTTGATACATCGGCCGGTGTATCATGCAACGCGTACTGTTGATGAATTACACCCATGGACGGTGTTATATATCCCCAGCTATGGGTTAACGAAGTCTGGATATGGGATTCAACAATCAATCTTTCACCTACAGTAGCAAGAATACCGGTGATGTCTTCGTTATCCTTGTCAAAATTGGCATATTGTCCCAGGAACTGAACATCCAGAAATGCCAGACTCCTTCTTGTACTGACTGTGAATTTCGGCAGTACCGAATACTGTTTTGCCGCGTTCTGAGCGAGGCTCTGATACCCGCGTACCAGCAGATTTGCATTCCAGTGGTCGCCGCGATAACTCAGTGTCCCTGTTCGATGCAATGCCGGTGTATCTGTTTTGTCGGAAGACCGGAAGCTGCCTGATCGTTGTTGCGATGTCGCGTCAATATCGCCGCCGATATCATTAAGATAATCGATGTCCGATACTGTTCCGTAACTGACTTTGCTTTCCCATCTGTCCCATTCCCCCTTATGGTCCAGATAGAGAAGCCATCTGTCCTTTTTCTTCTGTTCTGTCAATTTACCTCCGGTGGACAGATCAAAAGTGTCTCTATCGTCATATATGTCATCTTTGTGAAGGTAGGCTAAATTGAAGAAATTGCTGGCATTGGCATTCCTGTGCCGGAATTCCATATCGTGGACCAGTCCCCGTTTCTGGAGATTGCGAAAGGTATAGGTCGCATCGTAATTCGGCGCTATGTTGAAATACCAGGGTATGGAGAAATCGGTACCGCTATCGCGGTCATACTCAACCACTGGCGTGAGGAAACCGGTGTGTCGTTTGTCGTTCAGGGGAAATCTCAAATAGGGGAAGTAGGCAATGGGGATTTCCTTGATTTCCACGGTAACATTTCTGGCAATACCGTTCCCGTCATCTGTATGCAATGTAATATTATCGCTTCGGAGTTGCCAGAAACTACTGCCTGGTTCACAACGTGTTATCGTGCCGCTTTTAATTTCAAGGGTCGTATCATCCAATTTGGCGAGATGGTCTGCAGTTCCCCTTAAATGTTGCTGGTGAAGCAGGAAGGTGGCATTGTCCATAACACCCGTACCGGCAAGCAGATTTCCCCGGGCATGATCGGCTTTGATGAACAGTCCAACCCCGCGTATGGTTACCGGTCCTTCCGCAGTGGCTGTTTCCGTCTTATTATTCAGCATGAAATGTGTGGCTTTGAGTTGACGGTCCAATCTCGTGATTTCCACGTTGCCATCCAGGGTAGTGAATTTATCTTCAATAATCAGAGCCTCATTGGCAGAAGCGAGAATGTCGGAGTCCGGGTTGTGCTGAAAATCCTCCGAGGCGATATAGCTTCCTTCACAATACAGGGGAATTTCGGGGTTCTGAAACGTGCTTGCAGGGACCCAATCCTGTTCCGCTGCTGTTTGTTCTGCGGGATTGCCGGAAGTTTCAGCAGGTGATGCAGCAAAAGAATGGGTTACAGTAAGCAATAGAATGAGCACCAGGAAAGGAACTGTCAGAATGGATAATGGTACAGTTACTATTTTCACGCTGGACCCGACAAGCAAAGATGTTGGATGATAAAGCATTCATCGAGAGAGGTCAGTACTACCATGGAAACCGGTGACCGGCGTAAACTGGAACTCGATAGTTGGGCAGGCCGCATTCTTGGGAAACAGGAATCCGGTTTTTCTTTACAGCCCGCGTCCGATGATGCCAGTTTCCGGCGGTATTTTCGATACTCTGGAGACATTTCCTTTATCTTTGTCGATGCTCCACCTGAGATGGAAGACAGCAGGCCATTTGTCCATGTGGCCGGGCTCATGAGAAAGGCTGGACTCAATGTTCCGGTGGTACTGGATTCTGACCTGGATCAGGGGTTCATGATGTTGACTGATTTAGGCTCGACACTGTATTTGGATCGTCTGGGAATGGACATTGCTGATGAAATCGAACGGTTGTATCGGGACGCGTTCAGTTCGCTGGTGCGGTTGCAACGGATAGAATCTTCTTTACCACTGTATGACGAAAATCTGCTGCGGAGCGAAATGGAATTGTTCCCGGACTGGTTTATAGGTCGGAAGCTGGGTATTGAAAATCACGATACAATAATACTGGAGCAGATCTTTAAACTGATGGTTGAAAATGCGCAGGCCCAGCCTCAGGTGTTCGTACACCGAGATTATCACTGTCGAAACCTGATGGTGACAGAAGTCAACAATCCTGGAATTATTGATTTTCAGGATGCTGTAGTTGGCCCCGTGACCTATGACCTGGTTTCACTGCTGAAAGACTGCTATCACAAATTTCCCAGGGTCCAGGTGGAGAAATGGGTAGAGGGTTTTCGTCAGCGTCTTCTCGACGATGGTCGTCTGCATAACGTCGGCGCACAGGAATTCATGCGGTGGTTTGATTTCATGGGGTTTCAACGTCATCTAAAATGTGCCGGTATCTTTTCCAGATTGCAATTGCGTGACGGTAAAGATCAATATCTTGCAGACATTCCTTTGATAATTCATTACATGATCGAGGTCTGTGAATGTTATGAAGAATTATCCCGGTTCGGATATTGGTTGAACGAGGAGATTCTTCCTCGTGTGGAGGGTTCATGTTCCCGTTGAGTGTATTCGAATGAAAGTGATGCTTCTGGCAGCTGGTGATGGACACAGAATGCGCCCGTTGACCGATAACATACCGAAACCGCTGCTCAAGGCTGGGAATTCCACTCTGATAGAGCAATGGATTGACACGTTTACAGATTCCGGATGCAGCGAATTTGTAATTAACACCCGGTACCACGGAGACATACTGGTAAATACGCTTGGGAACGGACAAGATCGAGGGATTTCCATTGCCTATTCACATGAATCATGTCGAATCGGGACCGGTGGTGGCATCAGGAAAGCGTTGCCTTTGCTGGGAGATGAAGATTTTGTTGTGGTGAGTACCGATACTGCCTGCGATTACGACGTTACCAGTCTACCGGTATCACTACCAGAAAGAGTACTGGGACATCTGTTGATGGTGGATAATCCTGAGCATCACCGTGGAGGTGATTTCGCATTGAATTCTGATGGAAAACTTATCGCGGCAGGTGATTGTCTGACCTATGCCGGTATTGGTGTATTCTCCCCTGCATTGTTCGCAGAAGCACCTGAGGGGGCATTCGAGTTGCGTCTACTCATGGATGCCGCGATAGCGTGTGGCAGGTTGACCGGTGAATACCATGATGGTTTCTGGCTGGATGTTGGAACTGTTGATCGCTATGAGGCTTTGAAATCATATTATGCCCGGACATTGTGAATCCCGTGTCTGGCTGTCAGAGGTGAAGTTTATGGAATCCTGTATAGCACCATCAATTCTGTCTGCCGACTTCGCCCGACTGGGTGAAGAAGCTACTGCCGTGTTGTCCGCGGGTGCAGACATGATTCACTTTGATGTCATGGACAACCACTATGTTCCTAACCTTACCATCGGTCCCATGGTTTGCCGGTCTCTTCGTGACTATGGCATCAAGGCGCCCATAGATGTTCATCTCATGGTCAAACCCGTCGATCGGATTATTGGTGACTTTGTTGAAGCGGGCGCCACTTACATCACTTTCCACCCGGAAGCGAGCGAGCATATCGATCAGTCTCTGGAACTCATACATTCCGGTGGTTGTCGATGCGGACTGGTGTTGAACCCGGCAACACCGTTGAGTTGCCTTGATCATGTCATGGACAAGGTGGACATGATCCTACTGATGTCCGTCAATCCTGGATTTGGAGGGCAAAGCTTCATTCCCGCCACACTGTCTAAATTACGCCGGGTGCGGGAGATTATTGATCGTGTCGGAAGAGAAATACGGCTGGAAATCGACGGCGGTGTAAAAGTTGAAAATATCGGTGAAATCAAAGCCGCCGGCGCCGATACATTCGTTGCCGGATCGGCCATTTTCGGGTCCGACGACTATCGAGAAACAATCTCATTGATGCGGACAGCAATACAGCAGGGAGAATAGACTGGATAATGTCATTATCAATGGTAAGCACCTTTTCTTGCCAATATCGTTGAAACTGGCTAATGGTTTGTTATTATTAGTTTTTTTAGTCTGTAAAAACACCGGGGTCGGAGTAAAGTGCCAGGGTAAAACTCCTGGACAGGAGTTTTACCCTGGCACTTTACTCCGACCCCACTTTCCCGACAGGAGTTGACCCGTTGTCAAGATTGCCAGTAATCGTCGGTTTCGGCGGCATCAATCCTGCCGGACGCAGTTCATCACACCACGCCTATCGACGCCTGGTCATAGATGCCCTTGAAACAACGAAGCAGGAACGCACTTATGCGGCCCTGGGTGCATTAATGAATCTTGGGACTCCTGATTCCATCGCAGACAGGCAATATCTGCTTGATCATACCCTGATCAGAAAACTGGAATCCAACCTGTTCGATGCAGAATCCATACTGTTGCACAAGTCCGCGCAATTAACACCTTCTCCTGCTGGTCCTGTTTCGTTCACGGTTAAAAGAAGTCAGCTACCTGACAACATCCCGCCAGGGTGGAAAATCCAGGACCTGGAAGATCCCAGGGTTCTGGTCACGATAGACAGTGAACTGGAGATCCTGTTTCCCGATACCCGTGTTTCAAAGGTGCTGTCAGCAGGTCAACTGCCCACGGGCTTTGATCCGGCAACGATGTATCAGAGCAGAAGCCACCCCCGTGGTTTGCAACTAACGGTTTACGGCGCATCCGATGCGATCAGTTCACTGGGCCTGAACTGGGAGACCATTCGGAACAGGGTTCCAGGTGATCAAATTTCCGTCTATGCCAGCAGCGCCATGGGTCAACTGGATACATACGGATCTGGAGGTCTGCTCCAGTCGGGTCTTCTTGGCAGACGGGTCAGTTCAAAAAACGTGGCGCTGGGTCTTGCGGAAATGACAGCGGATTTTGTCAATGCATACATTCTTGGAAATGTTGGAACCACTGGCGCGAACCTCGGCGCCTGTGCTTCATTTCTCTACAATTTGCGGCAAGGTGTGCAGGATATAAGATCAGGCAAGTTCCGGGTATCAGTTATTGGTTCCAGTGAAGCCCCGATAACCCCGGATGTTATCGAAGGCTACCGTACGATGGGAGCCCTGGCAGAAGATGACGCGCTTAACAGACTGGATGGCAGAGGTTCAGGAGAACCTGATTATGCAAGGGCCTGCCGTCCTTTCGCGGAGAACTGCGGATTTACACTGGCCGAGGGCTCCCAGTTCATCGTGCTGTTTGACGACGAGTTGGCATTGGACCTGGGCGCCACTGTTTATGGCAGTGTGGCAGACGTATTTATCAATGCCGATGGATTCAAGAAATCCATACCGGGTCCGGGAATAGGAAACTACCTGACCGTTGGTAAAACGATGGGTGTCGTTCGCGCCATATTGGGTGACGATGCCCTGTGCAATCGATCTTACATGTTGGCTCATGGCACTGGCACACCCCAGAATAGAACCACCGAGTCGCATATATTCAGTGAATTGGCCAAAGCCTTTGGTATTGCCAACTGGCCGGTAACGGCCATTAAAGCTTATATCGGTCACTCACTCGCCTGTGCAGCAGGGGATCAGTTGATGTGCGCCCTCGGAGTCTGGTCGGACGGCATTATCCCCGGGATAACGACGATCGACCAGATTGCTTCCGATGTTTACACCAGTAATGTCGACTACTTGCTTGCGCACAGAGAGGTCATTCCGGGAGATGTGGATGCTGCCTTTATCAACTCCAAGGGATTCGGAGGTAATAACGCAACCGCAGCGATTCTCTCACCGCAAGTGGCAAATCGGATGTTGGAGAAAAAACACGGCAAGGGCGCCATGTTGCAACATGCGAGGCTCAATGAAAGTGTCAATGAACGTCTTCAACAATATGACGATGACATGATTGCCGGGGAAAATCTGGTGATCTATAACTTTGGTGTCGGGGTTGTTGAGGGTGATGCACTGGCGCTGTCATCAGACAGGATCAGGATCCCCGGGCAGGAACAGGAAGTGCGTCTGGATGTACCCAATCCTTATGAGGATATGACCTGATCAGGTAATTTCCCGCGTTTTATGGAAACTGACGTCCGGCCATCGTTCTTCCGTTACTGACAGATTAACCATGGTTGGGGCCAGGTAAGTCAGGTGACCACCGCCATCCATAGCCAGGTTCAATACTGCTTTGTGCTTGAGTTCTTTCAGTATTTTCTGGTCTTCACATTCAATCCAGCGTGCAGTAGAAACGTTTACCGGCTTGTAAGAGCATTCAACCCTGTATTCATCACCCAGACGGAATATAACCACATCAAACTGCAGAATTCCCACGGCGCCCAGGATAAGATCATTGTTGGCAAGTGGCATGAACACCTGTACAGCACCTTCTTCAGATAATTGCGCAAGCCCCTGCCGTAGCTGCTTGCTTTTCAGGGGATCTTTCAATCGCACCCTGCGAAACAACTCTGGCGCAAAATGAGGAATTCCCGAATAGCGATAATCTGCTCCCATGGTGAAAGTGTCGCCGATTCTTATAGTGCCATGATTGTGCAGGCCAATGATGTCACCGGCCCAGGCATCATCTGTCCGGGCACGTTCTCCTGCCAGAAAAGTAACGGCGTCACTGACTCTGACTTCTTTGCCAATCCGGACATGCTTCATCTTCATTCCCTGCTGATACTTACCCGAACAGACCCTCATGAAGGCGATTCGATCCCGGTGTCTGGGGTCCATGTTCGCCTGAATTTTGAAGACAAACCCGGAAAAATCAGCCTGTTCAGCCGCAATGGGTTTTTCATTGGTCTCCCGGGTCTGGGGTGCAGGTGCGTATTCTACAAAGCCTTCCATCATTTCCAGCACACCAAAATTCAGTAATGCGGTGCCAAAGTAAACCGGTGTCAGTTTTCCAGCCAGGTATTCCTCAACATCAAACGCGTGGCTCGCTCCCTGTACGAGTTCAATTTCTTCCTTCAATTGTTCCCACATGTCAGCCAGACAGCTTTTTGCTTCCTTGCTTTCCAGTCCATGTATAACCCGGGGTTCCCTTTCGGTCTGACCTCTGGATCGAATAAAAATATGAATCTCGTCTTTGTACAGGTGATAGATACCCTTGAAGTTTGAACCCATGCCAATTGGCCAGGTAACGGGTGCACATTTTATATTCAGAATGTCCTCAATCTGGTCCAGGACTTCTATCGGGTCGCGGACTTCACGGTCCATCTTGTTGATAAAGGTCAGTATCGGCGTGTTTCTCAACCGGCACACTTCCATGAGCTTGATCGTTCTTTCCTCAACACCCCTGGCACAATCAATCACCATGAGGACGGAATCAACCGCTGTCAATGTCCGGTAGGTGTCTTCTGAAAAATCCTGGTGACCGGGGGTATCCAGCAGGTTTACCACACGGTTTCTGTAGGGAAACTGCATGACGGATGTTGTAATTGAAATTCCCCGTTGCTTTTCCATCTCCATCCAGTCAGATGTGGCAAAGCGGTCTGACTTTCTCGCCTTAACCGTTCCAGCCTGCAGAATCGCATTACTGCAGAGCAACATCTTCTCCGTGATGGTGGTCTTGCCAGCGTCCGGGTGTGAGATGATCGCAAAGGTTCTCCTGCGCCTGACTTCATGGAAGCCATCGGTTTGCAGGGCGCCTTCCGCTTTCTGGGCGCCTTCAGCTTGTAGGGAGCCTTCAGCTTGTAGAGAGCCTTCAGTAGATTTCATATTTGGATACAGGTCAGTTGTACTGATCGACTGTTTGGGAGCCTTCAGCGAGCCAAAAACTCGCCCTGCCGCTGTCGCGGAGCAAACAGGCGGGCTTACTTGGATTTTCTTCGTCATTTTTGATGAGAGTTGCGCGATTATACAGTGCTGATTCAGAGATGTGTTGCCTTATTCACCTGCAAACGCATCACGTGATGCATCGTAGCCCTCTGGTCGGGACCGGCGTTGTTCGTGGACGATGCACAGCCCGCGATTAAATTCCGACTCACCGGTTGCGGACAACGCAGGATGTAGAAGATACTACGTGGCTGTTTCAAATTAGAAGGATTCCCAAGTGTCGCTCATTACCTGGTCCTGGCTATTCCTGATCCTGTACATCGGCGCCATGCTTGCTATCGGCGTACTGGGTCAACGCCGAGTCAAACACGCCGACGATTTCGCCACCGCGCGTGGTTCCTACGGTCCTGTATTCCTGGCATTTGCGTTTGCAGCCACGACTGCCAGTGGCGCGACGTTTCTGGGTGGTCCGGCTCTTGCATACTCGTACGGGTTTGCCTCTGTGTGGGGTAACTTCCTCTATCCCATCGGTGTTTACTTTGGTGTGCTGATCTCCATGCGCCTGATCGCGAGGTCTGGCAACCGGTTTGGCAACCGCTCTATCCCGGAGTATCTGGGTGACCGCTTCCAGTCCGACGGCATCCGGGTCATCGTGTCTGTGTTTTCGCTGGTACTGTTTTTCTATCTGGCGGGGCAACTGGTATCCGGATTGGTAATGTTCGAGGTCATGCTTGGCATGCCGCCTATATGGGCGCTCATCGTCACCTCGTCGGTGCTGTTGATTTACGTTGTACTTGGCGGCGCCCACGCGGATATTCTCACTGACGGCGCTCAGGGTGTCATGATGCTGATTCTCGCCGTCGTGGTCATTACGCTGTTCGTTTTCGGCATTGGTGTGGAAGGTGGCCTGTCCGGGTTGGTTGACAACCTCAAAAACCAGGATGAACACCTCGTCAAGCCGCTGAACGTCACCACACCGCTTTTCCACTCCTGGTGGTCTATTGGCTGTGTGGTCCTGGCGCACATCCCGCTTGGGCTGTTGCCTCACCTCGGTAACAAACTCTGGGCGCTCAAAGGCATCGATCAGCAGAAATCCTTCATCAAGTTGGCGTTCACCTTTGGTATTACCCTGGGGATGCTTGGTCTTGCCGGTTTGCTGGCGCGGGGTGTACTGGACGATGCGCTGTTGCAGACAGGCGCCAACCCCAATCAGTCTTTACCCATGTTGTTTATCGAATTGTTCCCAACCTGGCTCGCCGCGTTGATCGGCGTGGGCATTCTGGCCGCGATCATGTCCACTGCAGACGGGTTGGTGGTATCTTCGTCACAGATCATTGCCAACGACTTGTACCGGCGTACGCTGGCGCCTCGCCTGACACACATCACCAGCCCGGAACGTCAGGATCGCATCGAACTCAATATCGGTCGTATTGCGACGGTGGTCACGCTGGTGATCTGTACCGTGATGGCCTGGTTTCTCATCGAGCGAAATATAGCCCTGATCGTCTGGATTGGTATCGGTGGGATGATGGCTGCTTTCGCCGGTCCGCTGGTGCTGGGTGCTTTGTGGAAGGGAGTGACCCGAAGAGGCGCCTATGCCGGGTTAATAGCCGGTTTTGGCACTTTTGTGGTTCTGCACATGCAGTTGGTCAATCCAGTCTGGTTCGAGGGTACCGGGTTGCTTCACATCGTGGTTACCTGGCTTCATGGGGAAGGACCCAACCCGGTATCCTGTGCAGCCATCGGCGAGGGCGTCGGTGTGCTGATGACATACTTTGTCTCCAAGGCCACCGCGCCGTTGCCGGAAGACCACGTCAACGCTGTATTCAGTAACTAGTCCCAAGGGACTGCGGAGGTCCAGGGTACCTGATCGATTCAGGTAGCGCGACAATTCCCGGAGCAAGCGGTCTATAATGATTATTCTACTGCAACGGAAACTGGAAGATCAGAAATGAGATACAACAATCTTACAGTTGAACATGAGGGACATATCGCCATTGTGACCTTCAATCGTCCAGACAAGGCCAATGCGCTGAATTACGAACACCTTGCGGAAATTGAGGATGTTGCGCTGTCATTTCGGGATGAGGCTGAGACCCGGGTGGTGATTTTTACCGGCGCCGGAGATCATTTCTGCTCTGGTGCTGATCTCACCGATGCCGGGTCTGATTACAGTGGTCCCATGGTGTTACGACGCCGCAGGAACCGAATCGGAGAAAGGGCAATCAATGCCCTTGTTGGCATCGACCAGATCAGCATTGCCGCGTGGCAAGGAGCGGCAATGGGCGGTGGCGCCTGTATTGCAACGGCTTGCGACTTCCGCATCGGTGCTGAAGAGTGTTTTATGCAATACCCGGAGATCGACATCGGTGTGAACCTGCAATGGAAGAGCCTGCCGTTGATTACCCATCTTGTAGGCCCGGCCCGTGCCAAGCGGCTGGTCGCTGGCGGTGACCGGATTCATGCCCCGATGCTGCTGCAATGGGGTGTGCTGGATGAACTCGTTCCCCATAATGAACTGATGTTTGCCGCTCGAGCCCTTGCTGCTTTTTACGTGAAGAAGCCACCAATGGCTGTACAGATGATCAAACGCAGTATCAACGCGATTACCGGTGCTCTTGATCAGAGTGTCATGCATATGGATTCCGACCAGAATATGCTGGCCAGAACATCGCAAGACAGTAATGCGGCAATCAAAGCCTATCTGTCTAAAACCAACCCGACATATAACGGCGATTGATGCGGTCGTCGAATATCTGAAACCTGGAACCAACCAGGCTGACCATTACACCCGACGCACTGAAAGGGTGCACATGATGTGCCTGATTGTTTTCGATGGTGCGGAATTAACAGGGATTCATGTTTCCAGAGTGGCATAATGTTTGCATATTCAGATTCATGGAGAGAGCGGTTCGCTGGTCCTCATTCTTGGAAAGCCAGGGTCCGACCTGCAAGGTGTCTGGTCCAGGAGCTTTCGGCCTCCTCAGGGGGTTACACGGAGGGATAAAAGCCCGGGAGACTGTTTGTCTCCGCTGTGTAACTATCAATAAGGAGAGATTATGCGTTTCACAAGAATCATACTTTTAACATCAATTCTTGCATTACTTTCATTCAGTGCATCCGCTAAGGACGATTATAAAATTTCCTGGAGTATTTACGTAGGCTGGATGCCTTGGGGTTATGCAAAGGATTCTGGCATCGTTGATAAATGGGCTGAAAAATACGGCATTACCATTGATGTAGTTCAATTCAACGACTATATCGAATCAATCAACCAGTATACAGCCGGCGCCTTTGATGGCTGCACCATGACCAATATGGATGCTCTGACTATTCCGGCAGCCGGTGGCGTGGACTCAACAGCACTGGTTGTTGGCGATTTTTCAAATGGGAATGACGGCATCCTGCTAAAAGGCAACAAGACTCTTGTTGATATTAAAGGTCAGAATATCAATCTGGTGGAATTGTCGGTATCCCATTACACACTGGCGCGTGCCCTTGATTCCCTCGGAATGTCGGAACGGGATGTCACCGTTGTTAATACTTCGGATGCGGATATTGTCGCAGCGTTTACCACTGACGATGTGACTTCAGTTGTTACCTGGAATCCGCTGCTGAGCGAGATCATGGCAATGCCGGTTGTGAGCAAGGTATTTGATTCTTCACAGATCCCTGGAGAAATCATCGATATGCTCGTGGTCAATACCGATACTCTGGCTGCGGACCCCCGGTTGGGTAAGGCGCTGGCGGGAGCCTGGTATGAAACCATGCAAATCATGCAGAGCAGCGATGAGGCCAGGACAGCCATGGCAGAGGCTTCCGGTACAGACCTCGCTGATTACAACGCACAGCTTGACGCTACCGAGATGTTCTACATTGCAGAGGATGCGGTTGAGTTTGTCCGCTCCGCTGATGTAGAGACCACGATGAAAAATGTAGCTGACTTTTCCTTTAAGCATGGTCTTTTGGGAGAAGGCGCAGCGGATAGTGGATTCATTGGCATTGCTTTCCCGGGTGGAAAGGTCCTGGGTTCAGAGAGCAATGTAAAACTGCGCTTTGACGACATTTATATGGGTATGGCTGCCGGGAGCGAACTGTAGGAGCCCTTTGTGGCAACCTTTGTGGCAACCTTTTTTTGGCAACCTTTTTTTGGCAACCTTTTTTGGCAACCTTTTTGGTAACCTTTTTTGGCAACCTTTTTGGCAACCTTTTTGGTAACCTTTTTGGTAACCCAGGCAAATGCGGATAATTAATCACCGTCCTTCTCAGGGTATCAGCTATTTTACGGCAATCCTGCCATTTGTATTGCTGATCGTTGTTTATGCCGTGTTTTCAGACGCGAGACTTGAGGCAAACCCGGACGACAAATTATTACCGGATGCAACCAGTTTGGGGAATGCGGTTCATCGCATGGCTTTTGAACCCAGTAAAAGAACAGGAGAACTGCTACTGTGGGCAGACACAGGCGCCAGCCTGACGAGGCTGTTCATCGGTTTGTCGATCAGTGCCTTTATTGGACTGACCGTTGGTGTATTCAACGGTATTGTGCCTTGGTTTTCGGCCTTCTGGACACCCTTCGTCCGAGTGTTGTCGATGATTCCGCCCTTGGCGATATTACCCATTCTGTTTATCGTTTTTGGCCTGGGTGAATTGTCGAAGTATGTATTGATCATTTTTGGCACAGCGCCATTTATCATGCGGGACATGGAACAGCGCGTTCGTGAGTTGCCTCATGAGCAAATAATCAAGGCACAGACGCTGGATGCAACCACGTGGCAGATTTTGTTACGTGTTGTCCTGCCGCAGGTGATGCCGCGCCTGCTGGATGCAGTAAGACTGACGACAGGTGCGGCCTGGCTGTTTCTTATCGCCGCAGAGGCAATTGCTTCGACCGAAGGACTGGGATACAGGATTTTTCTGGTACGTCGCTATCTCGCCATGGATGTGATCCTGCCATACGTGATATGGATCACCTTTCTTGCGTTCGTAATGGACTTCTCATTGCGCAAGTTGAACACATTGTGCTTCCCCTGGTTTGGGGCAAACCGATGAGTCTCATCAAAATCAGGAAACTATGGAAGTCCTATGGCGCAAAGAATGTGCTCGAAGGTCTTGATTTCAGTATTGATGCCAATGAGTTCGTCACCATCGTTGGTGCTTCCGGTTGTGGCAAGACCACCTTTTTACGAATGATACTTGGCGAAGAAGAGCCCAGCCGTGGCAGCATAGAAATTGATGGTGAAAAACTGATAGCTGAGCCGGGTATGGACAGAGGTGTGGTATTCCAGCGATATTCGGTATTCCCGCACTTGACGGTATTGGAAAACGTGATGTTGGGACTTGAATTTGCCGGTTCTAAAATACTCTGCCGGAGCTTTGGTTCTGTCAGAAAACAACGGACTCAACGCTGCAGGGAAATGTTGGACAGGGTTGGTTTGCTGGCATCAGCCAACGATTATCCTGATGCTCTGTCTGGAGGGATGCAACAACGTCTGGCATTGGCACAGGCATTGGTGGTTGCACCCAGGATTCTGCTTCTGGATGAACCTTTTGGCGCCCTTGATCCAGGTATTCGAAGCGATATGCATGTCCTGGTGCGTGAACTGCATCGTGAACTCGGCTTAACGGTATTGATGGTGACTCATGATATCTCCGAAGGCTTCTACCTGGGAACACGGGTGCTGGTATTGGACAAAATACGTATTGATCCACATGATCCTGATCTGTTCGGAGCCAACATTACCTATGATATCCCGGTGCGTAATCCACTGGATGACATTGCCGGAACATTTGGGGAAGAAAGGAGAGTGACACAATATGAATGAATACAGCGATACTCTGCCTGGAGGTCGTCACTGGTCGATGTTAATTCGTCGTGGAGTGCAGATGACACTGACAGATCTGGAAGGTGGCGGTAATGTCGGTATGCTGATGTATAACCCGCTGAATTTTCTGGAGCGATTAAACCTGCCTGATACCTTGAAATGTCAGCATACTTTCAAATTAACAACCGGTCATTGTCTGTATTCTGATATGGGGAGGATTTTCTGTTCGATTATTGATGACGACCTGGGTTGGCACGATGCCTCAAGCGGTACGTGCAATGCACGGATAGTTGAAAAAAAATGGGGCGCCAGCAGTTACCAGGAAGATCGAAACGACTATCTTCGTAATGGACGGGATAGTTTTCTGGTCGAACTCGCCAAATACGGTCTGGGTAAACCCGATGTTGTCGCCAATATGAACTGGTTCAGCCGCGTTGATGTTGACGCAGAGGGGAATATGTCGCTGCATGCAGCACACTCTGTACCGGCTAGTCGGGTTTCCCTTCGTTTTGAAATAGATACCGTGGTGGTGATGCACTCATGTCCACATCCACTGAATACGTCGTCAAGCTATCCACGAAGCCCCATCCGCTACCGGTTGTCGCCGGCAATGCCTGTGGCTGAAGATGATGCCTGTTTGAATTCACGTGCAGAAAACAAACGCGGATTCGCGAACAACTCACTGTATTTGATGGGAGAACAACATGTTGCAAGTGAGTGATCGATCGATCAATGCAGCGCGCCATGTCGATGTAGTGGGGGCTGGTGACTACTGGTTGCATAAAGTCAGTAAGGGAGAAATTTTTAGAATCACGGACCTTAAAGGCAATCAAGCAGTCGATACGCTGTTTTTTAATGCCAGGGAACCGCATGAGCGGTACAGCGCATTCGATACAATTCGTGAACAGAAAAATCTCTATCTGACAACGGGCAGTACGTTATTGTCCGATGAATGCAACCCCATGCTGCAAATCGTTGCTGACACTTGTGGCCGTCACGATACAGTTGGCGGTGCCTGCGCCGGCGAAAGTAACACGGTACGATATGCCCTGGAATTAAAGACCATGCACTCCTGTCGTGATAGCTGGTTGCTTGCACTTAACCAGCATTCAGAATATGGACTCACGAAACGGGACCTGGCTCACAACATCAACTTCTTCATGAACGTGCCAGTTACGCCGGAAGGCGGTTTAACCTTTGAAGACGGCATCAGCGATGCTGGAAAATATGTCGAGATGATTGCCAGGATGGATATACTTGTACTGATCTCAAACTGCCCCCAGTTGAATAATCCCTGTAATGGGTACAACCCTACGCCAATCGAACTTGCGATCTGGCATAAATAGTCATGTTTAAAAAGGTGCTCATTGCCAACCGGGGTGCTATCGCCGTGCGTATTGCACGCTCATTACAGGCGATGAATATCCGCTCTGTTGCTGTCTTTGCACCTTCTGATCGTGACTCGGCGCATCTTCACTCCGTTGATGAAGTCTGGCCACTTGGGGCTGACCGGGTACAGGACAGCTACTTAAATCAGAAAAAACTATTCGACATTATGGAGCAGACGGATGTAGACGCGGTACATCCGGGATATGGATTCTTAAGTGAAAACGCCGGGTTTGCTGAGGCACTGACAGCGAAAGGAATCGCTTTTATTGGTCCCGCACCGGAACACCTGCGTTGTTTTGGATTAAAGCACAAAGCTCGAGCTCTTGCGCAGGCGGCACGGGTAAACCTGCTGCCGGGCAGTGACGAATTGGACGACCTGGCAGAGGCCACCGCCGTTGCGGAGAAGATTGGCTATCCGATCATGTTGAAGAGTTCTGCCGGCGGCGGCGGTATTGGTATGCATAGTTGTTTGAGTCCCGGCCAGTTAAAGGAAACGTTTGACTCGGTACAGCGGCTGGCAGCAGTCAATTTTGGTCATGACGGTGTGTTTCTGGAAAAATTTGTCACTGATCCCCGGCACGTGGAAGTACAGGTGTTCGGTGATGGGAAAGGTGGAGTGGCAGCAATAGGTGATCGTGATTGTTCTTTGCAGCGGCGCCATCAGAAGGTTATTGAAGAGAGCCCTGCACCGAATATCGCCAAAGAGGTGCGGAGAAAGATGCACCAACAGGCGGTGGACCTGTTGTCCTCTATCTGTTATGAGAATGCGGGTACTGTTGAGTTCCTCTATGATGATGACACCGAAGAGTTTTATTTTCTTGAGGTAAATACACGCCTGCAGGTTGAGCATGGTGTCACAGAATTGACCCATGGTATTGATATTGTGGAGTCGATGGTGAAACAGGCATCTGGTGACCTGGCTTCTGTAGAGGCACTTTCCTTCAGCGACCAACCCTGTGGTCATGCAATTCAGGCCAGGATATATGCCGAAGACCCGAATCATGACTTCAGACCCACTCCTGGGGTGATTGCACTGGCAGAATTTCCAGAAGAAGTGTCTTGTCGACAGAAGGCTCTCAGGATAGATACCTGGATCAAGTCTGGTACCGTTGTATCCTCTTATTACGATCCGATGCTGGCCAAAGTGATTGCCAAAGCGCCGTCTCGCAGCGGAGCCATTGACAATCTGGCGATTGCGCTTGAATCCAGTGTCATTCACGGCATTGAAACCAACCTGCAATATGTCCGGCAGGCATTGGACCTGTTGGATTTTAAAAAAGGGGAGATGACCACCGCCAGCCTGGCAGCACTGCAGTATAAAACCAGCAGCATTGAAATACTCAAAGCCGGCGCCGGTACAACGATCCAGTCCTGGCCCGGAAGACAGGGCTACTGGGCCGTTGGCGTTCCGCCATCAGGTCCTATGGATGACTTGAGTTTTCGACTGGGTAATCATCTTCTGGGCAATGAGCCATCTGCCGCCGGACTTGAAATTGTGGTGCAGGGTCCTGCGTTACTTTTTAACACGAATACTGTGATAGTGGTTGCAGCAGGCGGCTGTGAAATCAGCCTTGATGGTTTGGAACTCAGTTGCTTTGAACCCGTAGAGGTTAACGAGGGTCAGATTCTGACTATGGGCAGAGTAACCAGGGGCGCCAGGGCATACCTGTTAGTCCAGGGAGGGCTTTCGGTACCGCTGGAACTGGGGTCCAGTGCAACGTTTACACTGGGCTCACTCGGTGGCTTAAACGGTCGGACCCTGCAGCCAGGTGATGTTCTTCATATTTTGGACGAGTCGACTGAAACATCTCTTCTATCGTTGCAGGATGTTCCCGACTTTGCTTCCTGCCAGCGGATTCGCATTATGCTGGGGCCACATACCGCTCCAGACTTTTTCACGGGCAAGGATATTGATTTGTTCCTTGCAGCAACATGGACAGTTCACTACAACTCTTCGCGAACAGGGGTGCGCCTGTCTGGTCCGCAGCCTGAGTGGACCAGGGAGAATGGTGGCGAAGCCGGTTTACATCCATCAAACATTCACGATAACGCCTACGCGTTTGGCAGTATCAACTTCACTGGTGATATGCCGGTGATATTAGGACCGGATGGTCCCAGCCTGGGTGGTTTTGTATGCCCCGGTGTGGTTATCAATGCCGATCGATGGAAACTGGGTCAGTTATTACCGGGAGATGAACTCCAGTTTATTCCGGTGTCTGAAGCAGAAGCCAGACGCGCCGGTGAACAACAGAACACCTACATTAATACGCTAAGAGGTTTCCCGGCTGACAATAATCAGATAAAAGCGGAATCGCCTGTTATTCTCGGGAGTCTGTATCCTTCGCGAAATGATGAATTTACAATTCGTCGCTCAGGGCAGGAATGGCTGCTGATTGAGTTTGGCCCGCCGATGCTGGATATGGAACTTCACCTGAGGGTTCATGCGTTACGTCGAATAATCATTACCGGGAAGATTCCAGGTATTGTCGAAATGACGCCAGGTATCAGATCGTTGCAGATACGTTTTGATATGAATCGCTGGACGTCTGTATCACTGACGGATGTGTTACGAAATCTGATGCCGTATATTGACAGTTCCAGCGATGAAGCAATTGAATCCAGGGTAGTGCACCTGCCACTGTCCTGGGACGATCCAGCCTGTCGTGAAGCGATCAACCGGTATACCAAAGGCGTCCGTCCGGACGCACCCTGGTGCCCGGACAATATCGAATTCATATGTCGTATCAATGGCTTGCCGGATTCGGACTCGGTTAAGAATATTGTATTTGACGCCAACTATCTGGTCATGGGGCTTGGTGATGTGTATCTGGGTGCGCCGGTTGCAACGCCACTGGACCCCCGGCACCGTTTAGTGACGACAAAATATAACCCTGCACGAACCTGGACTGCTGAAAATTCGGTTGGTATTGGAGGTTCCTACCTGTGTATTTACGGAATGGAAGGTCCTGGTGGTTATCAGTTTATCGGCAGAACACTGCAAGTGTGGAATCGATATAAACGCGGTGCTGCCTTTGACGAACACTGGTTATTGCGAAGCTTCGATCAAATTCGTTTTTACGAAGTGGCAGCCAACGAACTGTTGGAAATGCGGGAGGCATTCCCAAGAGGTGAGTTTGATCTTGACATCGAGTCGACCACTTTTGATATGGAAGCCTATCGAAGTTTTCTTCTCGATCATCACGCCAGTATTGATGCGTTTACCAGTAGTCGGAAAGCTGCCTTTGACGAAGAACTCAACCGCTGGCGTGAACAGGGGTTGCTGACCTTCGAGACTGAGGATCAGACAACTATTGCGCCATCGATCAGTCAATACGATGATGCTGTGTCGAGTCCATTGACCGGATCCGTATGGTCGATTCTGGTGACACCAGGTCAGCAGGTCAAAGAGAATGAAATACTGTTGGTTATGGAGGCGATGAAGTCTGAATTTGAGGTACGGTCTCCGGCAGCCGGTAAAGTAGAGATACTGGTTACAGAGGGTCAACTGGTTAATTCCGGACAGGCATTAGCGGTGATAGCGTGATTGATCTGGATATAGTTTCGCTGCGACAGGGCTATCGCAAAGAAACTTTCACGCCGGAAGATGTTGTGGTGGAAATTCGTGAACGTATCGAACTGACCAGGGCTCACAATATCTGGATTACCTTGCTGGATGCAGCCGACCTCGCTGTTCGGCTCGACAATCTGAAACACCTGAGTCCCGACCAGCATGCTTTATGGGGAATTCCGTTTGCCATAAAGGACAACATTGATCTGGCAGGATGCCCAACGACTGCGGGATGCCCTGATTATACCTATACGCCTGATTCCTCAGCGTCGGTGGTCAGTCGATTGATTGCCGCTGGTGCGATACCCATCGGCAAGACCAACCTTGATCAGTTTGCGACGGGGCTGGTGGGTACCCGATCACCTTACGGCGCTGTAGGCAATGCAGTTAATCCGCAGTATATCGCCGGGGGCAGTAGTGCTGGTTCAGCAGTTGCGGTCAGGCTTGGTCTTTGCAGCTTTGCTTTGGGAACCGATACAGCAGGTTCCGGTAGAATTCCTGCGGGTTTTAACGGCATTGTGGGGCTCAAACCCACCAGGGGATGGTGGTCTACACGTGGTGTGGTTCCAGCATGCAAGTCGCTGGACTGTGTCTCGGTATTTACCCGTTCTGTAACCGATGCGAGAATCATAGCCGGGCAGTGTGCAGGCATGGATGACGATCCATGGTCCAGGGACATTGAGTTCGCCGGCTTTAATATCAATGTGCCACGCGTAGGTGTCATCGGTGGGCCGGATCTTGAAGTCTGCGATGCTGCCTCTGGCAATGCCTATACTCAATTTATCGATAACCTGCCTTTCGAGAGGGTAGCGATTGATATGGAGCCGTTTACCGCGGCTGCTCAATTACTCTATGAAGGCCCATGGGTGGCGGAACGGTATGCGGCGATTGATACCTTCATTCAGTCCAGTCCGCAAAGCCTGCATCCGATTACCCTGGAAATTATTGATAAAGGTGCGGAACTGACGGCAGTAGATGCCTTTAACGGCAGCTACAGACTGAAAAAACTCAAGTCGGTGACAGATAAAGTCTTCGATGCAATTGATGTCCTGCTGTTGCCCACGGCGCCAACGATATTCAGCATCAAAGAAGTCATGCAGGAACCCATTCAAACCAATAGTCGTCTCGGCGTCTACAGCAATTTCGTTAACCTGCTGGACTTGTGTGCGCTGTCAATACCGGCAGGGACACTCACTAACGGATTACCGTTCGGGGTGACGCTGATAGCAAAAGCGGGACGTGACCATGCACTGCTGGACCTGGCTGCGTTGCTGCGTGGTGAAGCAATCAGCAGTGAACCTCGTCCCGGTGAATTTCATCTCGCGGTGTGCGGGGCGCATCTTTTTGGACAACCGCTCAATCAGGACCTTGTGACGCCCGGTGGATATCTCATTGATGCAACCAGGACCAGCAGTGATTACCGTCTGTATGCATTGCCTGATGGCAAACGCCCCGCGCTCGTTCGGGACCCCGGTTGTGGTTGTTCTATTGAGGTTGAAGTCTGGTCATTGCCAGATCACTCTCTGGCGGACTTTGTTCGCACGATTGCACCGCCCCTGGGTATCGGCAGCATTGAACTCATGGATGGACGCTGGGTACACAGCTTTATTGCAGAGCCGATTGCAACTGAAAATGCACAGGAAATAACGCACTATGGCGGATGGCGAAAATATAAAGCCGATGGATCAGCCGGGTTAACAGAAAATTGAAGAATCTGATATCTACAATGACTTGAACAAGTACTGGCAATGTACGGTGACATCATGAAAGTGATAGCGAGTCCCGACAGTATCCGTTCACCCCAGTATGTGATTGATCGTATCGGTGATTTTCCCGATGTTGGAATGACAGAATTTACACTGCGGATCCCTGTCCAGAAAACAGAAATATACCAGGAACTGGATGAGGAGGTATTTTCTGCTTTTGACTGGGCAAACCGGCTTGCCTGTAGGTCAAAGACCCGGATAAAGTTTGAAGGACCCCATCGGTAGGGATAGCGCGTTGCACAAAAGCGGGATTTTGCGAGTGCTCATACCCGGAGGCGGGCGGCTGTCGACTGTGTTCGGTTTTCGAGCTCTTCTGAATATCGCAGAAGGGGAGGAGGTTTTTTGATGCTCACCTATGAGACACAAGATGTTTTGTGGCTCATATTTGCTTAAAAGTGAACCACAAAGCGTTTTGATGCTCACAGGTGAACAACAAACCAGTAGTCCACATAATGCCCCGTTCCGCTTCGAGGTACGTGGTATTTAACCCTTCATCGCAAGTTGTTGCTTGGTCAGTGGCAGGTTATAGTTTATTCGGCATATAGCCGATTGGATTTTTTTCTGAAGAAGTCAAACATCTGCACTGGAAGAAAACCGAAAGTGATTGTCTTTGATGGCATAAAGGAACAGTAAGGATAGCGCATGGCGCGAGGACAAAAGACAAAGGCGACACTCGAAGACACAAATCCTGACAGCGGAGCCACAACCGGCTATGAGACCGAGTTGTGGGCAATGGCTGATGCGCTCCGCGGTTCGATGGACGCCGCCGAATACAAGCATGTTGTCCTCGGCCTGATTTTCCTGAAATACATCTCCGACGCCTTTGAGGAACGTCATCAATCGGTTCTCTCCGAATGGGGCATTGAGGCCGCCGAGGACCGTGACGAGTACATCGCTGAGAACATCTTCTGGGTGCCGCCAGATGCACGCTGGGAACATCTCAAGGCTCAGGCCAGGCAACCCACCATTGGCCAGACTGTCGACAGCGCTATGGCTTCGATTGAGCGCGACAACCCTTCTCTAAAGGATGTATTGCCCAAGGACTACGCCCGCCCTGCGCTCGACAAACAGCGGCTCGGTCAGTTGATCGACCTCATAAGCAATATCCAGGTCGGCGATGCCGAAGCCCGGTCCAGGGATGTGCTTGGCCGCGTTTATGAGTATTTCCTCTCTCAGTTCGCGAGTGCCGAGGGCAAGAAGGGCGGCGAATTCTATACTCCGCGATGTGTGGTAAGACTGTTGGTAGAGATGCTGGAGCCGTATCGGGGCAGGGTCTACGATCCGTGCTGCGGTTCTTCCGGTATGTTCGTACAATCCATCGAGTTCATCCGCGCACACGCTAACGGCAATGGCAACGGCGGTAAGGCGCGCGGTGACATCTCGATCTACGGTCAGGAATCGAACTACACGACCTGGCGGCTGGCAAAGATGAATCTCGCTATTCGAAGCATTGAAGGACAGATTGCTCATGGCGACAGCTTTCACAACAACCGTCACCCAGACCTCAAGGCTGATTTCATACTTGCTAATCCCCCTTTCAACGTTTCCGACTGGGGCGGCGAGCGGTTAACTGAAGACAAGCGCTGGCAGTATGGCACACCTCCAAAGGGCAACGCCAACTTTGCCTGGGTACAGCACATCACCCACCATTTGGCGCCTGCTGGCATCGCCGGCTTCGTCCTTGCAAACGGGTCCATGTCATCAAGCCAGTCCGGCGAGGGCGAGATCAGGAAGAACCTGATTGAGGCGGGGATGGTTGATTGCATGGTGGCGCTGCCGGGGCAGTTGTTCTACTCGACCCAGATCCCTGCCTGCCTTTGGTTTCTGGCGCGATCCAGCAAGCGACGTGACGAAGTTCTGTTCATCGATGCCCGCAAGCTGGGCCGCATGGTTGACCGCACGCATCGCGAACTGGCAGACGAGGACATCGCCCGCATCGCCGATACCTACCATGTCTGGCGTGGCGGAGAAGATACGGACAGCTACTCCGATAAACCAGGATTCTGCAAGAGCGCATCACTGGACGAGGTGCGCAAATACGGCTGTGTACTCACACCCGGGCGTTATGTTGGTGCTGAGCCGCAAGAAGACGACGGCGAGCCATTCGAGGAGAAGATGACGCGACTGGTGGCGGAACTGCAAGCGCAGCAGACCGAGGGCGCGAGGTTAGACGCTGCTATCGCAGATAATCTTAAAGCATTGGGGTTCAAGGACGGTAAGGCGTGACCCTCGACACCACTTTCCTGCGGCGCTGCATTGACACTCTTGAGCGCGCCATGGACAAGAACGTCAAACACGGGACGACGGAAGACTTTCTGTATGACATCTATAGCGCCGCCTGTGTCAAGGAGTTCGAGTTGGTTCTGGAGCAGAGCGGCAAGCTGCTTAGAAAGCGGCTCGCGAATTTCTTTGCCAGCAATCGGCAGGCGGACCGTCTGGCCTTCAAAGATCTGTTCCGACACGCCGCTAAACACGGGTTGATCGAATCCGATGCTGCAGAGCGCTGGCTTCGCTATCGCGACAATCGGATCGACACGGCGCACAACTACGGTGAGGACTTCGCCGAAGACACGCTTAAACTGCTACCCTCTTTCGTTGCCGATGCGAGAGCGTTGGCCGACATGATCGAGTCCGTGGACGATGGCTGACCTTCTGCACCTCTCGACAAAGCACCGCCGCGTTCTGGAAACGCTGTTGCTGGAACATCTGCCCGATGTCGAGGTCTGGGCCTACGGCAGTCGCGTGAACGGACGCAGCCATGACGGCAGCGATCTTGACCTCGTGCTGCTCGGGTCGGGACTGAAGGAAATTCCCACAGGGCAATTGGGTGATTTCGAAGAAGCGGTCCGGGAATCGACCATCCCGTTCCTGGTCGAAGCACGCGACTGGGCGCGCTTGCCGGAACGGTTCCACCGGGAGATAGAACGGAATTTTGTGGTGTTGGTTGGGGGCTCTGATGCGCTTTACGATAGGGGAATTTCTGATGTAGCGGATGAGTGGCGAAAAACCGACTATGGAATGTTTCCTTCTGGTTTTTCCGAGGATTCTTTAGAGAATCTCTGCAATCATGACAGCGGAGTACAAACAGGGCCTTTTGGGAGTCAACTTCATAAAAAAGATTACGTATCAGTTGGAACACCTATTCTTACCGTAGAACATTTGGGCGAAAATCGGATCAAACATCAAGAATTACCCAAAGTGTCTGATAACGACAGGAAGCGACTATACAAGTATTCTCTCCGCAAAGGAGACATCGTTTTCAGCCGTGTAGGGTCTGTAGACCGTCGTGCACTAGTGAGAGAAGAAGAAGGTTGGCTATTCTCAGGGCGATGTTTACGAGTAAGACCAGATCCAGACAAGATTGATTCCGGTTACCTTTCCTATTTTTTTGGCCAACCAATGTTCCAGAATTATATCCGGTCAATCGCTGTTGGAGCAACAATGCCGTCACTGAATACTAGGATATTGAGTGACGTTGTAGTCTACTATCCACCTCTCCCCGAACAACGTACCATCGCCCACATTCTGGGTACTCTGGACGACAAAATCGAGTTGAACCGGCGAATGAACGAGACTCTGGAGGCGATGGCGCGAGCTCTATACAAATCCTGGTTCGTCGATTTCGACCCTGTTCTCGCCAAGGCTGCCCTCCGAAAGCACCCTGCTCATCTTCCCACACCTTCGGGGAGTGTTTGGAGTGTAGAGCGAGCAAGGGATTATCTTGACCGGATGGGTCCAGCCATCGCCGACCTCTTTCCCGACGGGTTTGTAGAGTCTGAACTGGGCGAGATACCGGAGGGGTGGGAGGTGAAACCTTTCTCTGATTTCTTTGACATTGTAGGTGGTGGCACACCCAAGACATCCATTTCTGAACTCTGGGGTGGTTCGATTCCTTGGTTTTCAGTAACCGATACACCATTGATCGGGAATGTCTATGTAGTGGAGACTGAGAAGTATATTACTAAGGCAGGGTTAGCCAGTAGTTCGGCTCGTTTGGTGCCGAAAGGTACGACCATTATTTCCGCACGAGGGACTGTAGGGAACCTTGCTATTGCAGGGCAGGAAATGGCCTTCAACCAATCGTGCTATGCCCTTCGTGGCATCAATCATGTCGGAGAAGGATATGTGTACTTCTCCACACAGCATATGTTGACAGATTTGAAATCAATGGCCCATGGATCTGTATTTTCCACTATCACTAGGAAGACTTTTGAATCAGTCGCATGGCCAATGCCATCAAAGCAGGTCCTGAATCGTTTTGAAGATGTCATTGCTCCTCTTTTTAGTCGATTACTAATATGCGTAAATGGGTCTCGAACCCTCGCCACCCTTCGCGACACACTGCTACCAAAGCTGGTTTCAGGTGAAATACGATTGGATAAAGAAAATGCCATTAACATATAAACTAAAAGAGACTCAAGATGATGAGCCGCACTACTGTGCTCTCTGTGATATTCGACTTGATGATACAAATGACAGTCGAGAACACATAATTCCAAATGCCATCGGGGGACGTAAATCGATCCGTAAATTCATATGTAGACAGTGTAACAATACTACAGGCGCGACTTGGGACAATCAGCTTGCCACTCAATTACAACCTCTATGTACGATGTTGGATATCAGGAGAGGTCGAGGAAAAAATCAGCCAACGGCAATCCAGAGCGTCAAAGGCGAGAAGTTATCGCTAAGACCTGATGGATCAATGACGATACAAAAACCAATTTTCTCCAGGCGCAAACTTGCAGGCAGTACAGTATTAAATTTTAAAGTCAACTCAATAGAAAAGTTGAATGAGATGATCCCGGGCTTGAAGCGTAAATATCCAAATCTGGATACCGATGAATTGCTACAGCAGGCAACCCTGGCAGCTTCAAAAAGGAAATATCTTCAAGACCCCTGGTGTGTGAAACTTGAATTCGGGGGTGAATCAGCCGGACGTTCAATTATCAAATCATTACTTGCTCTTGTTTATGATGCCGAACGCCACATTAGCGATTGCGAACATGCGAAGGGTTATCTTTTATCAGGCGGAGAAGCCTGTTTTGGCTATTATAACGAAACAGATATTGTAAAAGATCGGCCGCCAGGGACTTACCTACATTGTATTTATATTTGTGGTGATCCCAGAACCAAGCAATTATTGGGCTATGCGGAGTATTTTGGCTATCAAAAAATAGTGGCATGTCTATCCAGCAACTACGATGGTGAGTCGTTCTCGCACTGTTATGCAATTGATCCTGTCACAGGGGAGGAACTGGATATTGATATTAATTTGGAGTTTACGCCGGAAGATATCGCTGCGATATATGCCTATGAGAAAGTAGATGATAAAAAAGTAGGAGTGGCATTGGATCAGCTGATGGCGACTTGGAAGGAGAGGGACATAGAGAAGGCGACCGAGCATGCCGTTAAGGACGCGGCGGAGTTCGCTTTTGCAAACTGTGGTGCTCGACCTGGGGAGATAATATCAGACGAACAAATTTTGAAGCTGATTAGCTTGGTTCTGGAGAGGCTTGTACCTTTTGTGCTTCATCTCCGTTCCAGCAGTACATTCAGCCAGGAAGACCTGCAGAACATCGCGGCCCACAATGGACTACAGAGCAATAATTAAAACACTGTTGGTTAACCTCTATATCGACAGCTACCGTGCGCCCAAGAGTGTCGGATGGATGACTTATCTGAATCCATAGTCGAATCTCCTACCCATGTCTGGTGGTTCACGAGCCATGATTGGACACTCACTTGTAGCCCAGTCAGACTGCCGAAGCACATGGCGACATCCTCAAATTTAACTTACCCAGAGAATAAAATGCCTGCCATAGTCACCAACTATTTATCAAGTGCATCATCTGACACCCAAGCAGCCATAACTCCTTATACGAAACCTTTCGATTGGCCGAAGCACAACCTTGCAATCAGCCGAGCCTAAACATTATGATCAGACGATGTCTGAATCAGTTTTCTATCCCAGATACGTTGAACCAAGACTTGCGGTGGTGCTTGAAGACTTGCCGTTCGTCCTGATCCTTGGTCAGCGTCAGTGTGGCAAGACAGCCCTCGCCCAATTCGGCTATGCGCCGGATTACTTCAAATGGAGAGACGACAACATAACCCGGGGGAAGGATCGTTTCACATCGAGAGCCCCACGGCAGAAACACCAGGACTATACCTACATCAGCTTTGAAGATGTTACCGTAAGAGACGGCGCGCAAGCTGATCCAATATTTAACACGGCTCTCGAGCCTGAGTGGAGGTCAAGGCGACCGCAACCGTAACCAGAGCAGATTTTCGCGGGTTGCGCAAACTGGCCAATACCGCCGGTGAGCGCTTTGACCACGTAGTTGTGCTCTACGATGGCGAATCCAGCACAGGTTATGGTGATCGTCTGTATGCCGTGCCGATTCGCTGATTGTAGGAAACACCATGAGTATCATGAGCGAATACACCGTGGAAACCGTCGCCCTGGATTGGCTCGCTGGCCTTGGCTGGGATGTTGCCTACGGCCCCGAAATCGCCCCCGATACAGCGGGCGCGGAACGCGGCGATTATGGTGAAGTTATACTGGAAGGGCGACTACACGCCGCACTCGACCGGCTCAACCCCAGGCTCCCTGCCAATGCGCTCGAAGACGCCTTCCAACGGCTGACCCACCCGCAAGGTGCGACACTGGAGGTCCGCAACCGTGCTTTTCACTACATGGCTGTGGATGGTGTAGCGGTGGAGTATCGCGACACAGTCGGCGCGATCCGAGGTGCCCAGGTTCGGGTTTTCGACTTTGAACACTCCACCAACAATGACTGGCTCGCGGTGAACCAGTTCACCGTTGTTGAGAACAAACACAAGCGGCGTCCCGATGTAGTGCTGTTCGTCAACGGTCTGCCGCTGGCCGTCATTGAACTCAAAAACCCCGCCGACGAGAATGCCACGATCTACTCGGCGATACAGCAGTTGAAGACCTACAAGGCGGAAATCCCCTCGCTGTTCGCCTGCAACGCGGCACTAATCGTGTCGGACGGGCTTGGTGCTCAGATCGGTACGTTGACCGCTACGCAGGAGTGGTTCAAGCCCTGGCGCACGATTTCAGGTGAGGCTCTGGCCGATCCACATTTGCCGCAATTGCAAGTGATGGTCGAGGGCGCCTGCACACCACACCAGTTTCTGGCGATCTTCCGCGATTTCATCGTGTTCGAGGACTATGGTAGCGGCGAATTGGTGAAGAAAATGGCGGGCTATCACCAGTACCATGCTGTAGGGGCTGCCGTTTCCGAGACCTTGCGTGCGGTAGAGCTTCAACATTCGGCCAGTGGAGTTCATGAAGAGAGAGGCCGTTATGAGCCGGGCAGTAACCCGGGTGGAGTGCCGGGCGACCGGCGTATCGGCGTGGTCTGGCATACTCAAGGATCGGGCAAGAGTCTGACCATGGCATTCTACGCCGGGCGCATTGCCCGCGAACCTGCCATGAAAAACCCCACCATTGTCGTGCTAACCGACCGCAACGACCTTGATGACCAGCTATTTGCAACATTTTCGCGTTGTGAAAAACTGCTGCGCCAGACCCCGGTGCAGGCTGCTAACCGGGCCGATCTGCGCAACAAACTCAAAGTGGAATCCGGCGGAGTGGTGTTCACCACCATCCAGAAGTTCTTTCCTGAAGAGCCTTCAGCCGGGGAAGGTGAGAGGGCAATCTCCCATCTAACATCTTTTAAGTGATTGATTTAAGTATATTAAATTTTTCATTATTTCAGGTCGCAAATACCAGTTCCATCCCAAACTTGTTGGCTTTACGTTGCAGGGCACGCAGTTGACGGTCTTTTTTCTGAGCCTCAAAAACTTCTATCCCGCGCTCAACATAGGGCTGGCCCTTGGTTAACATGGCATAGATAAGACGTGCTAATTGATGCGCCGTTGCCTTGACCGGTACGCTGATGTCCTCGGTGAGTGCTGGCAGTCTGCTTAACGCTTGACTAATAGCGGCGTCACAAGATGCGATTTGCGTATGGGTGAAGTCATATTGAGTTACTGCCAAAGTAAGGGCAAATACATGTTCCTCACGCCAATTACCCATTAGGCTACGAGCCACCGTCTCTGTGTCAGCACGCAGCCGACGGTCGCGTAACTGCGCCAGCTTTTTCGGGTCTCGTTCCCCTGCTATTATGGCGCGCAGAATCGCCATGCCGGTTTTGCCAGACAGGTCACTCACGACATTGTCCAACTGAATATTCATTTGCGTCAGCGCTTTTTGCATATGTTCAGTATAGCGCGCTTGCTCTCGAACCAGCGTGGCACGTTGGCGGACATAGGAACGTAAGGCACAGACTGCATCACCTGGGCGGAAAGCACCCTTGAGCAAACCATAACTCATTAATTGCCTGATCCACTGACAATCCAGGACATCGGATTTGCGCCCCGATACCTGTCGTGTGGAACGTGAGTTGACCAACTGAACATCGAACCCTCGCTGATCAAGTAATTCATATAGCGATATCCAATAAACCCCTGTCGCCTCCATCGCTACGACATCGACCTGCTCTGCTTGCAACCAGTCAGCCAACGCAACCAAATCGTCACTGAAGGTACTGAAACTGCGTACCGGCTGGGCGCAGGTATCAGGGTTCACCGCCACCCAGTGTTCCCGCGAACCGATATCAATACCAGCACAGTTGCTGTGTATCACTGTTAAAGTGTGCTTTTTGTTCTTGTTTGCCATCGAATTTTGCCTCATGATCTGAATTAGTGTAGGTGCGTGGGCTACACGGTGGCGGTATATTCAAGCTCCCATACGAGGTCATGGTAAATGCCATGCCGTCAGTGACAATACGCCGATACCGTGCGTGCCATTCTCTCATTCGGGTGCCGTTAACCACGACACACCAGTGACTGACCGGCATCTTGCCCATGCACCTACCGTTTTAACACAATCATGTTAGCTGCGCGACAGCGCGCCGCTCGCGGGGCGAACCCTCTCATATGAAAGAGCATCCAGCAGGGGAGGGCGATGAGCCTGCGTCTCGCACAGAAAGGCAGAGTGATCGGCATCCACTGCTATCCGACCGGCGCAATATCGTGGTGATTGCAGACGAGGCGCATCGCAGCCAGTACGATTTCATCGATGGCTTTGCGCGCCACATGCGTGACGCTTTGCCCAACGCCTCGTTTATCGGTTTCACCGGCACACCGATCGAACTCGAAGATGCCAACACCCGTGCCGTGTTCGGCGACCATATCAGCATTTATGACATCCAGCGTGCAGTAGAGGACGGGGCGACCGTACCCATCTACTACGAGAGCCGACTTGCCCGTCTGTCGCTTGATGAGAGTGAGAAGCCAAAAATTGACCCAGGATTTGAAGAAGCGACCGAGGGCGAGGAAATCGATCGTCGTGAGGAGTTGAAGACTCGATGGGCACAGCTTGAGGCAATCGTTGGCGCGTCGAGGCGCGTGGCCCTCGTCGCTCAAGACATTGTGAATCATTTCGAAAACCGTCTTGAGGCCATGGAGGGAAAGGCCATGGTAGTCTGCATGAGTCGACGTATCTGTATCGATTTATACCGCGAACTTGTGCGTCTGCGGCCGGACTGGCATGACGATAGTGACAATGATGGCGCATGCAAGGTCGTGATGACAGGTGCTGCGTCCGATCCACCTGACTGGCAGCCACACGTCCGTAACAAGCCCAGGCGCGAGGTGCTGGCAAAGCGATTCCGCAACTCCGCCGATCCGCTACGCATAGTGCTGGTACGTGACATGTGGCTTACCGGCTTCGACGCGCCGAGCCTGCACACGATGTATGTAGACAAACCGATGCGCGGCCACGGGCTGATGCAGGCAATAGCGCGGGTCAATCGGGTGTTCGGGGATAAGCCGGGTGGCCTTGTAGTCGATTACCTGGGTCTTGCCCATGAACTCAGGCGCGCTTTGGCGACCTATACCGAGAGTGGTGGTACGGGGCAGACCGCGCTCGACCAGGAGCAGGCTGTCGGGGTTATGCTGGAGAGGTATGAGATCTGCTGTGGCCTGTTCCACGGTTTCGACAGGGCAGTGTGGCTCGACGGCGCCCCGGCAGCACGGCTCGGTCTGCTGCCCGCGGCGCAGGAGCATGTCTTGGCACAGGAGAACGGGAAGGAGCGCTGTTTGCAGACGGTACGTGAGCTTTCCCTGGCTTTTGCGCTGGCGGTGCCGCATGAGGATGCGCTCAGCATCCGCGACGACGTGGCATTCTTTCAGGCGGTTCGGTCGGCGCTGGTCAAGCGTGCCGACACCGATGCACGGCCCCAGGAGGAACTTGATCACGCCGTACGCCAGATCGTCTCTCGTGCGGTGACGCCGGACGGGGTGATGGACATATTCGCCGCCGCCGGTCTGAAGAAACCCGATATTTCAATACTGTCAGAAGAGTTTCTGGCTGAAGTGCGGGACATGCCGCAGCGTAATCTCGCCGTCGAACTGTTGCAGAAGCTCCTGAAGGGCGAACTTGCGGCACGCCGCCGGAAGAACGTCGTCCAGGCTCGTTCCTTCGCCGAAATGCTGGAACAGACCATCCGTCGTTACCAGAGCCGCGCCGTTGAGGCCGCGCAGGTAATCGAGGAACTGATCGGCCTTGCTCGAGAGTTGCGAGAAGCAAACGCACGAGGCGAGGAACTTGGACTGTCGGAAGACGAACTTGCCTTCTACGACGCGCTTGGTGTCAATGACAGTGCAGTTCAGGTGCTGGGTGACGAAACGCTGCGGGACATCGCACGCGAACTGGTGGAGACCGTCCGGGATAACGTCACTATCGACTGGACATTGCGCGAGAATGTGCGTGCTAATCTCCGCCGGCTGGTGAAACGCATCCTGCGCAAGCATGGCTACCCGCCGGACAAACAGGAGACAGCAACGCTTACGGTGCTGGAGCAAGCGGAGGTGCTGTCCGCTGGCTGGGCAGCATGACCACCCGTTACACCCTTTTTTGTAATGCCATGGCTCGTCAAGACAAGTAAACGAATCTCTTTCCTGTACCGTTAAAAAGCGCTACTTGACTTCGGTGAACAACTAGCAACAACTTATTGACTGGTGTAAACCATAGTGTAATACTTCATGCATAATCTCTTAAAGTGTCAGCATGAGCATGGATACAGACCTCAATTGGCTTGGGGCTCACCCGAGAGATGTTGCCAGGAGTTTACTCGACTTCACTCGATCTTCTGATTTACTTTCTAATGATCAAGAGTTAGTAGGCAAATACGAACAGAAGTGGGTGGGCGTGTACCATGGCGAAGTGAAGGCAGCGGAAGACGATTTAGATACATTGCTCAAGGTGCTGGATAATCAAAATGTGTCGCGATCCGATACGATTGTTCGTTTCATCGAAAAAGAGCAACGGACACTGATTCTGTAGCTGTGCTTCGCGGCAGATTTGGTGAGTCTTCTGGTAGACCATACTTCACGGCAAGGGTATACATACCTAACTTTGAGGTTGCCGGCAATGTATCCTTCATATTCGACACAGGCGCAGATAGATCGGTTCTGATGCCTGCGGATGCTATAACGTTAGGGGTAAAATACAACTTATTGACTATTCCCTTTCAGTCATTTGGAATTGGAGGAACGGTCCAGACCTACTTGGAACAAGTGCGCCTTGCATTCCTCGATGACAATGAACAACGAGTCTATGGTTACGACATTCAGATGCTCATTCACCCCCCAACAGAAAATGCAATGAGGGTGCCCTCTTTGTTGGGCAGAGACATTATAGATCGTTGGCGTGTAACGTACGACAAGTCAACTCGTGTCTTATTTGCAGAAGTTGTTTCAAAAGACACTGAGTATATGGTTTTGTCACAATAGTTCTTCTTATCCTCCATGCTCTGCTATGCTTGAAAGTGCATTAGGCCATGCATGGTACGATAGACCCTGGAAGGAGAAAGACACCTACTATATTCAGGAGGTGACAGATGAAGATCACGCCTGCGGATGCCACATTGGGCGCTATTGTTGAAGATGTAAATCTGGCGACATTATCGGATGCCGGTTTTCAGGAGATCGAATCCGCCTGGCATGAATACGGTGTCCTTGTATTTCGTGAGCAGCATCTTTCGAGCGATGACCACCTGGCATTTGCAAGAAAGTTTGGTCGCCTGGAGATGGGTTTGCAACACTCAACCGCGTCGGTATTGGCGCGAATGTCGAACATTACTGCCGGTGGTGACATCGCAAAGCCCACCAGTCTGCAGGTGCGATTCCACCTCGGTAATACTTTTTGGCATACGGACAGTTCCTATAAATCTGTTGGCGCCAAAGCATCGCTGCTGGCGGCACGTGTTGTCCCGGAAGATGGTGGTGAGACGGAATGGGCGGATATGCGGGCGGCGTACGATGTGCTGGAAGATGACATGAAAGCCTTTCTGGAGGACAAGGAAGCAGTGCACAGTTATGTCTACAGCCATTCCTGGCATGGTGGCCTGGAAATCCTTTCGAAAAATGATCTGAAGAAACTGCCACCGGTCATTCACCCGGTCATTCGTACACATCCTGCGACGGGTCGGAGGAATCTCTTTGTCGGACGGCACGCCAGTCACATCGTTGGTGAAGATGTGGAGGAGAGCCGCGCCTTGCTGAAAAAACTCACTCGGGAAGGTGCACAGCCACCACGCACCTGGAAGTATCAATGGCAGTCCGGTGATATCTGCATCTGGGACAACCGTTGTGTGCTGCACCGCGGACATCTGTGGCCGGAGGATCAGAAACGTTTTATGGTCCGGGCCACAGTGGCGGGTGATGGTGAAAACGAGTGGGTCCTGAAAGAAGCCAGTTAGATACTGCCTGTTTTACACTGCTCAGCGCTCCGTGCCCTCAATGGGGGCGACGGACTCGGTTGCGCTCAGCAGGTCTTTGGCGCCGCGCCCGACGAGTGCCGTTGCCGGGGGTGCTTGAAAGAAGCTGAACCCTTCCCGATTCTGCCATTGGACGGGGCCACCGAGTTTACGTCCTGCTCCCAGGGTGGCTTTGTGGATCCGTGTAACCATGGCTTCGTACTCGGGTGTGCCCTGGGGGAAACCCGAGAAGCTGAACAGATCGGTTGCGGCGGTAAAGACGACGTCGACACCCGGGACTGCAGCGATTTTCTCGGCATTCTCGACACCGGCCGGTGACTCGATCATTCCTACGACCATGATGTTGTCGTTTGCGGTCTTGCGGTAGTTACCACCCCAGATCTCACCATATTGGCCACCACCGAGGCTGCGCGCTCCGTCCGGTGGATACTTGGCGAACCGCACTGCGGCCTCGACCTTCTCTGGCTCTACCACCATCGGCACGATAATGCCCAGTGCACCGACGTCGGTCGCCTTCTGAATGTCGCCTTCGGTGGCGTCGGGTACGCGAATAAAGGGTATGGCCGGCAGGTCCCGGCCAGCCCATATCATACGAGCGACCTCCTGGAAGGTCAGTGGGCTGTGCTGCATCTCGATCCACAGGAAGTCGAATCCGGCGCGTGCCATTGCACGGTAGATTTCAGGGTCCGGCGTATCGATCGTGCCGCCGATGACTTGTTCGCCGTTCGCAAGTTTCTGTTTAACGGTGTTGTACATCTGTTCCTCTGTTGGGTTGCAAAAGATAAGAGCATACTACTCTCTGCGTAATCTCTCCATAAATGGTGAATGTAATAACTGCCCGATATCAGTGTTTACGTTGTGCCCGGGGCTTGGCACAGGTCTTCAGATTGCAAGTTAATGTACGTTGTACCATGATGATAACCTGTTCCATCGGGGATCAATATGCATCACCTGGTTTTATCGGGTACACCTTCTGCTATTGGCGAAATTCATGGCGAAACGCTGCGTGCCGCCATTGCCGACTGTGTAGAAATATATCGTGAGATCTTCACCCTGGATGACGATGCGTTGTCAGCACGAGCGATGGTGCATCGCCAGGCCATAGCTGATGCCCCTGGCTCGACGCCATATCTCGATGAAATAGCGGGTATCGCGCGTGGGTCCGGACAGCCCGAATACATCATTCATGCCCTTAATGCACGCAGCGAACTCATGTCAGACATGTACCCGGAAATCAATGAATGTACAGCCGTATATTTCGCACAAACGGCTATGCTCGGGCAGAACTGGGATTGGAACTCAAAACTGGAGTCTTTGTTCGTACTGATGGAGATTCATCGCCCTGATGGCCATCGCCTGATGACAATCACTGAGCCTGGTATGCTCGGAAAGATCGGGATCAGCAGTGCCGGAGTTGGAGTATGCCTCAATTTCATGTCGTCACCTCACGAGCTGCGTGGTCTACCGATACACATCGTGTTACGGGCGGTACTGGATGCGGGTAATTACAAGAGTGCGACCACTCTGGCGCGCTATGCCGGTCCCGGACGGTCCGGCAATGTCATGATCGGCAGCGATAGCGGCGAAGCCATTACCATTGAATATCTGGGTGATAGGCAACTCGAATTCGAACCCGAAGACGGCACGTTGTTGCATACGAATCACAGCCTGGGGATGACGCCGGAAGATGAAACGCTCAGCACAAGCCAGCGGTACGCAGACAGTTGCCGTTGGTGTATCGAGCATCCGGAACGCGACCTGTCTGCGTTGCAGTCGCTGTTGTCAGCAAAAGCTCATCCTGAATATCCAGTACTGAGGGAGTACAGTAAAGTAGATGGCCGGATGATCGGCACACTCTGCACGATTGCCATGGACCTGCCTGCTCGTGAGTTACACCTGCGCATTGGCCATGACGAATCGCAACACTTCAGTTGTTATCGACTGTGCCCGGATTGAGTTTGAATACAGTTAAAAATGGGATTGTTCGACAAATTCAATTGAGTTGCATCTTGTAGACTGATTAGCTCACAGGTACTCTTGGCGGTCTATTGAATGTACAGGGAGCAACTGCTGTGACCACCTACGAACAAATCATTTATGAGGTCGATGGCCCGGCCGCGACCATCACCATGAACCGACCCGACACGCTCAATGCCATGACCAGTCTACTCCAGGCTGAAATCCGCCACGCCCTTGATGCGTCCGAAAGAAATGAGGACATAATCGGTACAGTGTTAACCGGTGCTGGCCGTGGCTTCTGTTCCGGTGTGGATATGAACGATCTTGGCGCCATGAGCGCAGCGGGCAAAACCATCGGCAAATCCTATGAACATCTCGCTGCGGACCCCGGCAACCCGGATAAAGACCCAAATTATATGTTTTCACCACCTTACCTGCTCGGATTACGCAAGCCGATCATTGCGGCTGTCAATGGCGCCTGTGCAGGATTGGGATTCAGCTACGCTACATTCTGCGATATGAGATTTGTTGATCGGAATGCGAAATTCGTATCATCGTTTGCACCACGCGGCCTCATTGCCGAACATGGCACCAGTTGGATGTTGCCGCGAATCGTCGGTCCCTCGCACGCCCTGGATATCTTCTGGAGTTCCCGGAGAGTAGAAGGCGAGGAAGCCTATCAGATGGGATACGCCAACCGTCTGTGCGAGCCCGGTGAGTCGGTGAAAGAGGCACAGGAATACCTGAAAATGATCGCCGGTACTTCTGCCCCAACCTCGATCATGATGATGAAAAAACAGGTATACAAACATCTGATGAGGGATCTTGGTGAATCAATGGTCGAGGACAATCAATGGATGAGCGACAGTCTCACGGAGGATGACTTCAAAGAAGGTGTTGCCTCATTTGTCGAAAGAAGATCACCCAATTTCGCCAGGGTTAAAGTCGACTAGAGATATCCCGACACTGCCTTAATGATGTAAAGAAAGAGACCAGGATTCCAAATGAAACTGCTCGTAGCGAACCGAGGAGAGATCGCCATCCGGGTCATTCGGGCGGCCGCCGAGCTGAACATACCGACAGTAGCGGTTTCTCCCAGGGATGATGCCGGTTCTCTCCATACCGGCAAGGCGGATGAGGCTGTCCCTCTCGACGGGACGGGCACTGCTGCCTACCTGGACATTGAGCAACTCATCGCCGTTGCACGGGAATCCGGCTGCGACGCCATCCATCCGGGCTACGGCTTTCTGTCCGAGAACGCTGATTTTGCCAGAAGAAGCACGGAAGAGGGCCTGACATTTATCGGTCCCCGAGTGGACACGCTTGAATTGTTCGGTGACAAAGCCCGCGCCCGCGTCGCGGCAACAGCTGTCGATGTGCCGATCATACGTGGTATCGACCATGCGGTGACACTGGAGGAGGCCGCAGCATTCCTGGACGGACTCGGTGAGGGACGCGGGATGATCATCAAGGCCGTTGGCGGTGGCGGCGGGCGGGGCTCGCGAGTGGTGGCAAGCGCCAGTGAGGTTGCGGCAACTTTTGATCGTTGTCGCGCCGAGGCACAGGCTGTTTTTGGCAACGCTGACCTCTACGTCGAGGAATTCATCCAGCAGGCGCGCCATGTGGAGGTCCAGATTCTTGGTGATGTCCACGGCGCAATCGCCCATCTCGGCGAGCGGGAATGCAGTGTTCAGCGGTATTTCCAGAAGATCATTGAGGTGGCCCCGGCACCCGGCCTCGCGGATGATCTCCGTGCCCGGATCATCGATGCCGCCGTACGTTTTGCAGGCAGTGTCGGATACAGCAATGCCGGAACGTTTGAGTTCCTGGTGGATGTATCCGGTAATGACAGCGGACAGCCCTTCGCCTTCATTGAAACCAACGCGCGCCTGCAGGTCGAGCACACCGTGACCGAGGAGGTTACGGGGGTAGACATTGTGCAGGCACAGATCCGGCTTGCCGAGGGGGCGTCGCTTACCGAACTCGGTCTCGACAGCCCGCAGATCAGCACACCGCGAGGCTATGCCATTCAGGCTCGCGTGTGTATGGAGTCGATTCGGGAAGACGGTTCAATTCACCCCTCCAGCGGCGTACTCACCGCCTACGAGGCACCGAGCGGTCCGGGAGTGCGCACCGATGGATTTGGTTATGGTGGCTACCAGACCAGTCTGCTGTACGATTCCCTTCTCGCCAAGGTCATCGGACACTCCAGCTCAGCCAATTTTGCTGATACGGTTGCAAGGACCACTCGCGCGTTGAGCGAGTTTCGTATTGAGGGGATTGATACCAATATTGCCTTTCTACAGAGCATCCTTGCCCACCAGGATTTCGTGACCGGTGGCATCGACACACGGTTTGTTGATAAGGAGATGATGACGCTCGCGGCTGCCAGTACCCGGCAACATCGCTTCGTCGCTCCGGCCATCGCCCCGGCAGCAGGCGAAATTTCCGCACAGGAGGACGGCTATGCCGGCGCACGTGTGGATACCCGGGACCCACTTGCCCTGTTCAACCATGACACTCAGGTTAAGTCCCAAGTCACCGGGACGGACGATATGCCCAAGCCGACCGGTCCTGTCAGTCAACTGGCGCCAATTTGGGGCACCATCCTCTCAGTCGATGTCCCCGAGGGTGCAGCGGTTCAGGCTGGCCAGGCAATCGCCACGATCGAATCGTTAGAGTTGCACCACGTCGTCAGGGCAGACCGGAGTGGCGTGGTCCAGGCCGTTTCTGTCGATGCAGGAGAGATCATCCGCGAGGGCGACACGCTTGCCCTGATCATGGAGGCGGATACGGAAGATGGCCCGTTTGAAACACCTGAAGAGATAGACCCAGACTACATTAGAGGCGATCTGGAGCAGGTGAATGAACGCCGCTCCTATATCCACGACGACTTCCGGCAGGAGAAGATAGCCAAACGTCACGCGAAAAAACAACGCAGCCCACACGAGAACATCCAGTACCTGTTCGACGGCACGTTCAGGGAATACGGTCCACTGGTTACTGCTGCAAGCTGGCAGAAACAACAATGGCTGCGAGAAACCACACAGGCCGATGGACTGGTCATGGGTATTGGCAACATCAACGGCGATCAGTTTGACGACGATCGCTCACGGGCGGTTGTCGTCCACTACGATTATATGGTTGTCGCCGGTACTCAGGGTGGTCGGGGGCACTATAAGCAGGACAGGATATACGAACTCGCGGGGCGCTACCGGCTACCTCTGGTGCTCTTTGCAGAAGGGGGAGGCGGCAGGCCGGGTATTAGCGGGGGAGAAGCCGAAACCCCTGGCACTGCAGGTTCAACTGTGGCCGGCGCTGCTGCAGTTGATGTCGCTGGCAAGGGTGGTGGCGGCGTTCCCATCGATTCTTATACGTTTACCAGGCTTTCGGAACTGAGCGGCCTTGTCCCACTGGTGGGCGTCAATTCCGGGCGCTGCTTCGCAGGGAACACGGTAATGTTGGCATGCTGCGACGTCATCATTACGGCGGAGGACTCGACGATTGGCTTAGGCGGACCGGCCATGATCGAAGGTGGCGGACTCGGTATCTATACCCCGGAAGAGGTCGGGCCAATGTCATTCCAGGTACCGAACGGAGTGGTCGACATCCTGGTCAAGGACGACGAGGAGGCGATCGACACCGCCAGGAAATACCTGTCCTACTTCCAGGGCTCGATAGAACACTGGGAGGCGAACGACCAACGCGAGCTGCGCCACGTCGTTCCCGAGAACCGCTCTAAAATGTACGATATGCGAGAAATTATCGATACCATCGCTGACCAGGAGTCGATCCTCGAGATTCGTCAGGCCTTCGGCACCGGCATCATCACCGCCTTCATCCGGGTCGAGGGACAGCCGATGGGTCTGATCGCCAACAATCCTCATCATCTTTCGGGTGCGATCGATAGTGATGCGTCGGACAAGGCTGCGCGCTTCCTCCAGTTGTGTGATACATTCGATCTACCGGTGCTATCGCTGATGGATTGTCCGGGAATCATATCCGGGCCGGAGTATGAACGCACGGCGCTTCTCCGGCATTGCGCGCGCATGTTTGTCACTGGTGCCAACATGACAACGCCAATGTTCGGCGTAGTCGTGCGCAAGGCTTATGGCATGGGTGTGCGAGCCATGTGTGGAGGCAGTTCGCTGGAACCTTTCTTCACCGTGGCCTGGCCGACAGCCGAGTTCGCCGATATGACCATTGACGGCCGTGTCAGACTAACCTTCCGTGACGAACTTGAGGCCATCGACGACCCGGAGGAGCGTCAGGCAGCGTACGAGCGGCGGGTCCTTGAGCTTGTCGATCAAGCACGTGCGGTCAATTCCGGAGGAACAAACTACGGGATCGATGACGTCATCGACCCGGTGGATACACGCGCATGGATCGTCCAGGGACTCCGGAGCCTGCCTCCTGTATCACCTCGTTCCGGGAAAAAGCGACCGAACGTCGATACCTGGTAGTGAGCTCTGACCAGACCTTGCAGCCATTAACATAGATCCATTGAAGAGAAAGACCAGGATTCCAAATGAAACTGCTTGTAGCGAACCGTGGAGAGATCGCCATCCGGGTCATTCGGGCGGCCGCCGAGCTGAACATACCGACAGTAGCGGTTTCTCCCAGGGATGATGCCGGTTCTCTCCATACCGGCAAGGCGGATGAGGCTGTCCCTCTCGACGGGACGGGCACTGCTGCCTACCTGGACATTGAGCAACTCATCGCCGTTGCACGGGAATCCGGCTGCGACGCCATCCATCCGGGCTACGGCTTTCTGTCCGAGAACGCTGATTTTGCCAGAAGAAGCACGGAAGAGGGCCTGACATTTATCGGTCCCCGAGTGGACACGCTTGAATTGTTCGGTGACAAAGCCCGCGCCCGCGTCGCGGCAACAGCTGTCGATGTGCCGATCATACGTGGTATCGACCATGCGGTGACACTGGAGGAGGCCGCAGCATTCCTGGACGAACTCGGCGAGGGACGCGGGATGATCATCAAGGCCGTTGGCGGTGGCGGCGGGCGGGGCTCGCGAGTGGTGGCAAGCGCCAGTGAGGTTGCGGCAACTTTTGATCGTTGTCGCGCCGAGGCACAGGCTGTTTTTGGCAACGCTGACCTCTACGTCGAGGAATTCATCCAGCAGGCGCGCCATGTGGAGGTTCAGATTCTTGGTGATGTCCACGGCGCAATCGCCCATCTCGGCGAGCGGGAATGCAGTGTTCAGCGGTATTTCCAGAAGATTATTGAGGTAGCGCCGGCACCCGGCCTCACGGATGATCTCCGTGCCCGGATCATCAATGCCGCCGTACGTTTTGCAGGCAGTGTCGGATACAGCAATGCCGGAACGTTTGAGTTCCTGGTGGATGTATCCGGTAATGACAGCGGACAGCCCTTCGCCTTCATTGAAACCAACGCGCGCCTGCAGGTCGAGCACACGGTGACCGAGGAGGTTACGGGGGTAGACATTGTGCAGGCACAGATCCGGCTTGCCGAGGGGGCGTCGCTTACCGAACTCGGTCTCGACAGCCCGCAGATCAGTACACCGCGAGGCTATGCCATTCAGGCTCGCGTGTGTATGGAATCGATTCGGGAAGACGGTTCAATCCACCCCTCTAGCGGCATACTCACCGCCTACGAGGCACCGAGCGGTCCGGGAGTGCGCACCGATGGATTTGGTTATGGTGGCTACCAGACCATTCTGCTGTACGATTCCCTTCTCGCCAAGGTCATCGGACACTCCAGCTCAGCCAATTTTGCTGATACGGTTGCAAGGACCACTCGCGCGTTGAGCGAGTTTCGTATTGAGGGGATTGATACCAATATTGCCTTTCTGCAGAGCATCCTTGCCCACCAGGATTTCGTGACCGGTGGCATCGACACACGGTTTGTTGATAAGGAGATGATGACGCTCGCGGCTGCCAGTACCCGGCAACATCGCTTCGTCGCTCCGGCTGGTTCAACGAACGTCGTCGAGCCAAAGCTGGATGTTGGCAGAGCTGTCGGTCCGGCCGGTTCGGTCGGCCTGGGTGCACTGATTCAGGGGACAATCGTCGAGATCGACGTTGCCGTCGGTGACGAGGTGCGGATTGGCCAGTCGGTTGCCGTCGTCGAGGCAATGAAGCTGCAGCACGATATCAAGGCAGATCGGAACGGCGTCGTATGTGCCGTCTCAATGTCGGTTGGCGACGTCGTCCGCGAAGGTTATCCGATCGTCTTCATCAACGAAGTGGAGATTGAAGGCGGCGCTATCGAGGAGGATGCAGGAATAGATCTTGACCACATCCGCAGCGATCTGCAGGAGGTGAACGACCGCATCAATGAAACCCTCGATGCAAGTCAACAAGAGGCAGTAGCCGCACGGCACGCAATGGGCAGGCGCACCGCGCGCGAGAATCTCGCCGACCTGATGGACGAAGGTTCGTTCAGGGAAATCGGACCGCCTGCCGCCGGTTCCGCAGCCGGTGGCACGGTCATGGGAATCGGCAGTGTCAACGCTGAACTTGTCGGCGAGGAACGAGGTCGGGTGGCGGTCATCCACAATGACTATATGATGACCGCCTATACCCATGGTCACTACAAGCAGGAACCGGTACACGAATTGGTTCACGATTTCCGGGTTCCCCTGGTGCTCTTCTCGGAGGGAGAGGGGAGACCCTACGGCAGCATAGGCGTTGTCGGTATGGACGCCAGTGTGTTCACCGAGTTCGCCCGGCTCAGCGGTCTGGTTCCACTGGTGGGCGTGAATACCGGGGACTGCTACGCCGGGAACGCAACTCTGCTGGCGTGCTGCGATGTCATCATTGCCACGGAGAATTCCACCATCGGCGTTAACGGGCCGGCTGTGACGGAAGCAATTGGAATGGGTACCTATACTCCTCAGGAAATCGGCTCGATGTCATTTCAGGCGCCCAACGGCAATGTCGACATTCTCGTCAAGGATGACACCGCCGCAGTTGCGGCAGTCAAAAGGTATCTTGGCTATTTCCAGGGCTCGATTGACCACTGGGAGGTGTCAGATCAGCGCAGGATGCGTTATATCATTCCAGAGAACCGTGTCCGTACTTATGACATGAGAGACATTATCAATACGCTTGCCGACGACGACTCGGTTCTCGAAATCCGTCAGGAGTTCGGCATCGGTGTTATCACCGCCTTCATACGTGTCGAAGGCCGGCCGCTGGGACTGGTGGCTAACAATCCGGTCCACCTGGCTGGTGCTATAGACAGTCCGGGTGCGGACAAGGGAGCCCGTTTCTTCCAGTTGTGTGACGCATTCGATATTCCCGTAGTCGTCCTCATGGACTGCCCGGGAATTATGGTCGGCCCTGACCATGAGCGCCAAGCTCTCGTGCGTCACGCGGTTCGTTTGTTCAATATCGGGGCGAACTTGACGACGCCGATGTTTGGAGTGATGGTACGCAAGGCATACGGACTGGGTGTGCAAGCGATGATCGGCGGAGCGGCACTGGTGCCTTTTTTCAACTTGGCCTGGCCGACAGCCGAATTCGCTGGTATGAATATCGACGGCGCCGTGAAACTCTCAGCCCGCAGGGAACTGGCTGCCATTGAGGACCCGGAGGAACGCAAGGCAGCGTACGACCGGAGAGTCGAGCAGGGCTACGAGGCAGCACGGGCAATCAACTCGGGCGCAAGATACGTCATAGACCCAGCAGATACTCGGGCGTGGGTCGCGCGAGGACTCAAGAGTTTGCCCCCGTCGCCACCTCGCAGTGGGAAGAAGCGACCGTACGTCGATACCTGGTAACCGCTCGTACGGGACGTTATGCAAAAATTGATCAGATAGCGCGTCAAACCCATTCCTTCAGGTGGGGGAGGATGTCAATGAATGAGATCGCTGATACCATTGAATATCATTCCTTAACAATATTCAGGCGCCTAATCATAATTAAAAGCATATAACCGCTGGGCGCCAAAATTGTTCCGCGCGATACTTTCCAGTTCTTCCCTGTTGATCTCCGTACAGGCGAACAGCTCTATTTGCAGCACTCCTTTTTCCGGCCAAGTGTTCACCATCAGGTGTGATTCTGCCAGGACCAGGGCTACAGTTACGCCTTGTGGTTCGTAAATCGATATACATTTATCACGCACAGTCAGATTATTTTTTTCTGCAAAATCCACCATTTCAACTACTATCTTATCCGCGTTATCTATCGCCTCCGCGTCGCAGTCGAAACACCACAGGGTTACCTGTTTACCCAACCCATTGACCAACTTCCTGTCTTCTTCACTCATTGCCCTGCTGAAAGGCATCAGTGTTGGACCTGTACTTTTATAAATCAATTCTGTTTACCTGCAGTACCCTGACGTTCAATCGTGCATTTCCGAACACGCCATTGGACTTACTGACCCACTGCTGACAGATATTCTTCGATTCGACGCAGATGACCATCTACATCAGTTTTACCGGCATTATGTGTAGCAACCGCCAGATGCGTTGCGCCGAGGACACTCCATTTATCGGCGTGTCTGGCCCATTTATCAGGATTACCTCCAGAATACTGAGCCTGAGCCTGAATACTGAATCCCTCCCAGGATAAACCCAGTTCCCGGCGGTGAATTTTGATGACCTCTATCGCCTTTACGGCAGTGGGAGTCGGCCCCATTATCGGCACCCAGCCATCACCAAGACGGGCACAGCGTTTGAGTACGATCGGTGCGGTCCCACCGAACAGGATTGGGATAGTAAGAGAAGGCCGGGGATTGATGCCCGCTCTGGGTACTCGATGAAAATCGCCCTGGTAGTCCAGTGTTTCCTCGGTCCAGAGGCGCCTCATTAGTTTTACCTGCTCTGCCTGTCGCTTTCCCCGATTCGTAAAATCCTCATTCAGCGCTTCGTATTCAATCTGGTTCCAACCAGTACCAATGCCCATGCTGAAGCGGTTATCGGACAATATAGCCAGTTGCGCGGCCTGTTTGGCGACGAGTGCAGTCTGCCGTTGCGGTAGAACCAGTACCGCTGTCGTGAACCTGAGTGTGGTCGTTAAACCGGCAAAGAACGCAAAAGTCGTAAAGGGTTCATGGAACTGGATGTCTTTATCATAAGGTCCATTAAAACCACCGGGGCGCCTGGCGTCTGCACCCAGCACATGATCGTAGGCCAGCAGGTGGTCCGCACCGAGCGATTCCACACCCTGGACATAAGCCTTCAGCGCTCCGGAATCCGTTCCAATTTCGTTGTGGGGTAGCACGGCGCCTATTTTCATTACTGATCTCCTCTTATCAATTCATGTGAAGTGTAACATCGTGAATCAGCCGACTTCAGAAGATTAGTAAGAAGTATGTGCCGATATAGGTCCACATTCCGGCAGCCGGACAAAAACCGGCTACAACATTGCCCTGGGTTTCTTGACCCTTGGCTTTGATGACGCTGCCCAGTAGAAGTAGGAGATTGCTCTTCGAGTACGCCTGGAATGATTGGCTGATGACCAGTGCACGCACAAGGTGGAGTGAATCGCCGCATCACCTGGATTGACGATTACTGGAATGGCGCCCGGTGTTTCGGGAGTGAAATCCAGACCAATTTTATTCTCCAGTTCTTGTTCGTGGGTTCCCTTGACGTAATAGAGGCAACCATTTTCCAGGTCAGCCTTATCCAATGCGATCCAGATGGTGGCGCCCAAACTGCGATGGCCGATAGCATCAAAGTGGGGAGCAATACCTGTCATTTCCCCGGGAAGACGGTCGAAGAATGCAGCGGTGGATGGGTCCAGTTCATCGGCAAGCAAGGTTTTGATCAAGGGTACGTGCTTGCCGTTCGTGAGTTGTTCGGAAAACCATGGGTTAAAGTTGTTCAGGTTTTTTATTGTGCCGCCAAATTTTTGGTCGGGTTTTAAGACTTTTCCAATTTTTGACTTAGCCGATTCAAATATTTGTTCGGTCTCTTCTGTAAGTTCTGACAACTCATCGGCAGAGAGAAACTGCGGAATTATGACAAAACCATCACGATCGAAATCCTGTTTATATTGTGTTGTATCCATGGAATTCCTGTCAGGGTGGAAAGATTATATTTTAACATGCGAATAATGAGGTAAGTGCATATGCTCTAAAAGGAGTTCCCCCATGTGTACTCACCAAATTTCCTGATGGACAGAAGGGGTCAGAGCCACCTGACAAGGGGTTCGCTTCGGCCAACCACCGGCACATGGATCTGGATGACGGTACCGTCGGTCTCGCCAACACGTGTCAGGTGTGAGACCTGCGGTTGCCGAAGTTATTACGATCTGATCCAGATGGTCACCGATGAATGATGGACAGGTTGGCTGTCTGACCGGTACTGGATACGAATGAATTCGTTGGCCTTGGGGATTGTAGACATCCACTGCGAATCCACCCCAGCGAGCATTCCACAGGTTACCCTCGCCATCGACCACGGAGCCATCAGGCGCACCTGGTGCATCATTGGCAAGTTCCACGAATATTGTACGATCTTCTGCCACCTCACCGGTTGCAGGATCCGTAGCGATTTTCCAGATGGTACGGGAAGACGAATCCGTGTAATAGGCAAAGCTGCCGTCCGCTGTAAAACAAATGGAATTGGGGGTGACGACATTGTCGATCATTTTGGTCAATTTACCTTCAAACAACCGGTAGATCGCACCTGGACGACCTTTACCATCCTTGGCCATCGTGCCGATCCAGAACGCACCGCTCGGGTGTACCCGGCCATCGTTGGCACGCATAAGCGAATCTTCCGGGAACTCTATGGCCAGCTCCGTGTCACCGCTGTCCAGGTCAAGTACGCGGAAATCCAGATCAGTTGCGACCAGGATGCTGCGCTCATCAATGATACCCGCTGCAGAAGGCATTACGGGTAAGTCAAATTTCCTCACCTCACCATCAGAAAAGTGCTTTTCATATATAGCGCTATTATTGATGTCGCACCAGATTAGACTCGATCTCAAGTGATGCGTCAGAGGCCCCTCTCCCAATGACAATTGTTCGTTCGACCAGACGCTTGTCCTGACATTATCAATCATTAATTATTCTCCTGCTTTTCATTTTTCCGGCTGAGAGACATCTTTCAATACTGGCGAGTCCATTTGAGTAAAGTTTAGGTTGTTGATACGTTCTTCGCGGAGGGTTTTACGGCGGACTTTGCCAGCGTCATCGCGTAATGGTTCGTTAACAAACTCGACTGATCGCGGAATCTTGTATCTTACGAGGCGTTCTGCCAAGTGATCCAATAGCTGCACTTCAGTAATATTCCGGCTTGGTACATCGACGATTGCATGTACCACGTTGCCGAGATCCGGATCAGGCAGGCCAATCACCGCCGACGAGCGAACACCCGGGAGGGCATCTATTGCCCCTTCGATCTCTGCAGGATAGATATTGGCAGCGCCAGACAGGATCATGTCGGTCAGGCGATCGGAAAGATATAAATAGCCGTCTTCATCCATGTAGCCAAGATCTCCCAATGACTCGAAACCACCCTCAATCGTTTTTGCTTCAGCGCCGATGTACCGATAGGTGGTTCCGGCGCCTGTATTGGGTCGAATATAAACTTCGCCAATTTCACCCGGTGGCAACTGCTCTCCATTTTCCCCGACGATGATCATTTCGCACATATCCTTAGGCTTGCCAACAGAACCTTTGTGAGACAGCCATTCGGCGCCTGAGATTACGGTGGATCCCTGTCCTTCTGTGCCACCATAAAGTTCCCAAATACAATCGGCGCCCAGCCAGTCTATGTAAGCTTGTTTGAGCCAGACAGGGCAGGGCGCCGCGAGGTGCCAAAGGGTCTGTAAGGACTCTACTTTGCAGGCAAGACGTGTCTCGGCTGGCAAATTCCAGATGCGTAGCATCATGGTGGGCACAAGGTAAATGGAATCGACCAGTTCATCCTGGATAATCCTGAGTGTCTGTTCGGCGTCGAAACGCGTAGTGACAGTGACCTGATTACCCAGGAACAGTCCGGTCATTGACCATATAAAAGGTCCATTGTGGTAAAGAGGTCCGGGAATGAGAATAGATCCCTGACGATTATAATGAAGAGATTCACCATCAAGGTTCCACTCTGCCGCATGCCCGGACACAATCAGTTTCGGTCGGCCAGTACTACCTCCCGAGGTCATGGCTTTATACACATCAGCGGTAATTTCGGGCAGCGGATCAGTCGGGATATCGATATCTGGCTGGAATCCTGCTTCCAGCACAGTAAAACCCGGGTGATCCTTCTCGGGAACTCCAACCACCAGGCTTGGGTCAGCAAGCTCCACGATCTGCGAGCGCTCGAAAACCGGTAATTTCGCAGACACAGGCTGGGGTGTTGCTCCCAGCTTCCATACTGCAAAACATGATTCGAAAAATTCGATACCATTAGGCAAACCGATGGTGACGAAATCGTTTGGTTTTACACCAAGCGCCGCATAAGCACGTGCCAGTTGATTGGTATTGGCTTCAAGTTCGGCCCAGGTTACAGACTGATCTTCGTGTTTCAAGGCAGTGGCTCTCGGCTGTCGCTCCGCCCAGTACGCCAGAATGCGTGATAGGGAAATGTAATTCATGTATTCAGGGTAACCTAAAAACGCTACCGGTGTAAGCGACTCAGGTACTGGAGGAGCCAACACCAATGGTGGATGAGATGACCAGTTCCTGATTAAGTCCATGCAACGACTATGACCCTGGAACAGCAAACACCACACTTGTTGAAATTTGAGGCGCTACATCTAAAGAAGTATGGTGAACTATCAGAACTGACAATCAGTACTTGTGTGAGAATTCACCACCGCGGTGATTACTTCCTGTCAAGCCATTGATTTTTAAACCAACAATATGCGATTGTCACAACTAAATCTCCTGGAAGTCGACTTTCAGGACAGGAACTGATTAACTGCTGAAACTGAGTATTGGTATATGAAGATCGTAAATCTAGAGACATTCGTTATTAAGACCCCTCGACCGTATCGTGGAGGTCGCGTATGGGTATTCCTGAAGCTGACAACAGACAATGGTATAGAAGGTATCGGTGAGGTCTATAAGGCACCGTTTCACCCCCACACTGTCGCTATGATGATCAAAGATACGTTTGAAACCTATGTGATTGATCATGATCCATTTCAGATTGAACGTCTTTGCCGGGCTGTCTACTATGGTGAAGGTTATGAGTCTCACGATCACCACCAGCACCCCGATCATACAGTCATGGGTATTCTTAGCGCACTGGAAATGGCATGCTGGGACATAGTGGGAAAAGCCCTGGAGCAACCCATCTACAACCTCCTGGGAGGCAAATACCACGATCGTCTGCGGTCTTACACTTACTTGTATCCGGCGCCTGATGACTCAAGCCGTAAATCACCCCACACAGACCCCCAGGCAGCGGCACGCAGTGCCGAGGCTCATCTCAAAGATGGATTTACTGCACTTAAATTTGACCCTCTCATCGATGTCATGGGAGTAGAAGACCCCCGTGAACCTCCTCTGGACCGGCTGGACAATGCTGAAGCCGTCGTCCGTGCTGTAAGGGAAACTGTCGGTAATCGAGCTGACATTCTAATTGGCACTCATGGCCAGTCCACGACATCAGGGACCATCAGGTTTGCCAAACGTATAGAACAGTTTGATCCCCTGTGGTTTGAAGAACCGGTACCACCGGAAAATCGCGATGAAATGGCGCGAGTCGCACGTGCAACCTCCATTCCGGTGGCAAGCGGTGAACGTCTTTCCACCCGGTTTGAATTCCGTGAGTTGCTGGAAAAACAAGCGGCAGCCATTCTGCAAATGGCACTTGGAAGAGTAGGAGGGATTCTGGAAGCGCGCAAAATTGCTGGAATGGCCGAAGCCTACTATGCTCAAATCGCACCACACCTGTATTGTGGTCCCGTTGAAGCGGCGGCGAATATCCAGGTGGATACCTGTAGCCCGAATTTTCTCATACAGGAAAGTATCGGTTACTTCGATGGATTTCATGCTCAGGTTCTTAAACAACCGATTCAATGGGAGAATGGTTATATCATTCCACCGACTTCACCAGGATTGGGGATTGAACTTGATGAAGCTGTTATTAACAATCATCTCCTGCCTCCTGCCTGAAGGACTATCGCCGTATTTGAGTCCAATAGATGATACCTCCTGACCCTGCCGGGTTATTGGAGAAGACACTGGGGAAGCACTACTGTTTCATCAACGCCGTTTGCTGCCTAATCGATGCCAATTCTGCTTCTCAGCACCACGCCGATTGGATTGATACTTGTTGTCGGGACTGTTGCCAGATTTGGATCTCTTACCCTTCCCGGTCTTCCCCTGAGACAACAACTTTTCTGCCTTCATCCTGTCGTAGATTTCTTTGACTTTGCTCGGTTTTCTGTCACTTTTTTTTGTATCTTTCATTACGTTCCTTTTAAGGGTACGAGGCGATAAACCAGCCTGTACCGAACTTGACAGCATGAGAAAGACGCCAGGTGATAGTCCAACATGAAGTTACACAGACAAGAAACAGATGGTCCAGCGCACAGCAGGCATATGGTTACAACTACCGGGAGGATTGATGTTTCAGTTGTGACAAAGCAATCCGATGTGGCCGCTCCGGGACATCACAAAGGCGTCGTGGTAATAACGAATGTTATAGGTCTTTGATCCACATGATGACTTGCTCCTGTTGGGCGCAAAGGATTTGCGCGCTGGGCAGTCATCATAGTCGCATGAACTTATCTGTCAACTGTTTTCTGCCACTCGATCCACCAGCCGTGCGGGGAGGCGCGGGCGAGTAGTTCTGATTCGCCCGAACCGTCACGGTACCGGGTGAGGGTGAGACTTGGAGGGTGGACACCCTCAAGAGCCACCTGCCAAACCGGGCGCTCCCGGCTGTAGGCTGCCATACCGTCCGAGAGACGGCGAAGGCTGGCGCGAGGGAATTGGTAGAGGGTAATTGTGGAGTAGACAACCGGCGCCATATCATCCGTGATCTCCATGAGCAGGCCAGGGAGCAGTTCTGTTGCGTCACCGCGGTGAAGTCGAACCGGACTCTCATCCAGTTCAGCACGGGCCTCGATCAGTTGCCTGTGGCGTTCCCTGTGCTCTGGCCAGATCAAAGCCCTCTGCCAGAGCAACTGGTCGGGGTTTGAGAGGTCAATCGGATTCAAATCGATCCCGTCACGGCTGGCGATGGGGATCGACTCCGCCAACAGGGGCAACTTTCCAGGACCACGAAGCTCGGCGTCGAGTGTGACACTCGCCTGGTTTTGCCCCCAGTGTATTGCTTCACTTCCGTCGCGCCTGTAGTGGTAGGCATAGCGATCGAAGTTGAGATTGAGACCACCGCTGGCGCCAATATCGATCAGGGCCAGGGGCGCCGTGGATTCCCGGTAGATAAGAGAGAAGACAGGCAGGAGACAGGTGCATCGCCGTACAACCTGGGTCTGGGTGCTTCGGCTGGCGATTAATCGTGCTATCTGTTCCCGATGCTCCAGGCAGAAAGCCCGGAACATCGGGAAGGCCGGTTTGTGCGGGCGCTCCTCGCCAGAGACGCCTGGATAATGCATGGCGAGCGAGTGCTCGACTCCGCTCAGGAGCAGGTACTGCACTGCCGCGAACAGCATGTTCGGCGCTGGCTGACGGCTTCGTTTGCGAGACGCGAGCGCCAGCAACTCGTCATCCAGCGACACACCGTAAGAGAGTTCGGCATACATCGCTGACTCGAGGTCAGGCGCCTCGACGCGGGCGAAGCGATGGAATTCGGCGCTAAGATCCTTAAGGTCGCTCAATGTCTGGCAGCACCGAGGTCGGTGATCGCCACGGTGCACACTTCGGTCGGAATGTCCGCTCCTGATGTTGTGTCACGATCGATCGTCGACAGCGGTTTCATATCAGTGATCCAGCCTAATTGTTTAAGGTTATAAAGCCGCCATCAACCGGAAAATTGATACCGGTTATAAATGCCGCTTCTTCGGAGCAAAGGTATGCGACAGCAGACGCTATTTCTTCAGGGTTACCCATGCGACCGATGGGTTGGCTTTTAGATAGCTTATCGAACATTTCCCCAGCATTATCAGGGTAATTTTTGGCAATGAAGTTATCGACGAATGGCGTATGAACACGACTGGGCGAGACACAATTACATCTGATTCCATAGTCAATATAGTCTTTAGCAATGGAATAGGTCATGGACATAACAGCGCCTTTGCTCATCGAATATGCGAACCGATCAGCGATTCCAACCGATGACGCTACTGACGCCATGTTAACGATCACGCCTTTGCGACGCTCTTTCATCAAAGGAATGATTACCGACAAAACATTGAAGATACCTTTCACATTGACGCTATAAATACGGTCAAAATCCGCTTCTGTTGTATTTTCAATATTCCCTACATGGGCAATGCCTGCGTTGTTAATCAAGATATCAATGTCCCTCTCATCGAGAATATCCTGTGTCACCCGGATTACTTGTGAGTGGTTGCTGATATCACACACAAGTACGGCGCCAGTGCCGCCATTTGAAATGATTTTTTCCAGAGTGGAATTGGCTCCGACCTCATCGACGTCAACAATAATGACACAGGCTCCTTCGCTCGCTAGTCGGGTACTGACACAATATCCGATCCCGCTTCCGCCGCCGGTTACCAGAGCAGTCTTACCGTCAAATCTCTTCATATGTCATTAAGCCTTTAAATTGATTGTGAATATTCTGTAAGCAATCATTTGCTTGAACATAACACGGTTATGACAATGTTCACCAGACACAACAAGGATATTAGTGGGGTCGGAGTAAAGTGCCGGAGTAAAACGTCCCGCTTTTGTCGCAATGTTGCGTTTTACTCCGGCACTTTACTCCGACCCCGGAACCTTGCAAAAGGTCTATTATTCAATTTAAATCAGTCTGTTAGTAAATAACGGACAAGAACTGACTATGATCACGTCATTATTTGCCATCAAGGTCGTTGCCGCCTTGGCGATTCTCGTTATGGGTATCATCGGAGGTATCATCCCGCTCCTGGTTGCCCGTCACGACACAAGCCGCCGCTTTATGTCAATGGGTAATGCTCTGGCGGGTGGTATCTTTCTCGGCGCCGGGTTCATGCATTTGCTTCCCGAAGCCGGCGAAGCGCTTGAGGGGTTAATTGACTACCCCCTTGCGCCATTGTTGGCGGCAGTCGGCGTACTTGTACTGCTGCTTATCGACCGTGTCCTGTTCGAAACCAACCGTTCACAAAATCTGGAGCAGAGTGGGGAGACTCACCAGCCCGTCTACCCTTTAATTCTACTTGTTGTACTGTCTATCCATTCCATGATCGCCGGCATCGCCCTTGGGCTTGAGGCTGAAGTGGCCGCTTCCCTGCTGGTCATGCTGGCCATCCTGTTCCACAAGGGATCGGCTGCCTTTGCCCTGATGGTCAGCGTTCATGCCTCAGGTGCTGACAGGAAACGCTTATGGACAATTCTGACAATCTTTGTACTGATGACGCCGTTGGGGATCGTACTCGGTACAGTTGCCTCCGGCTTTTTTGAAGGGCGGGCCGCGTTGTTGATCGAAGGGAGTTTCAATGCGCTGGCCGCTGGGACCTTCATTTACATAGCCATCCTCGATATCATCAATGCAGAGATGTCCAGGATCGATGACCGCATTGCGCATTTCGTGCGCAGTTCGTTACTCGGGGACGATGACGTGGCAATGCCTTCGCAGGATACGGATCGCATATTCAAGTTCGCGCTGATATTTGTTGGCCTGGCAAGTATGGCAGCGATTGGGATCTGGGTATAAGAATTTCATGGTGCGCAATGTCAGTTGGCGCAGCCTGATGTTGAGCATAGGTATCAGCGGTATACATCCTGATACTGACCTGTCCAGTAAACGACAGATTAGTACCTGAACTGGAGTTCACAACCCAAAGGCGACATTCCGCTTGACTTCGTCCCAGGCGCAGAAATATCTTGGTGGAGTTTGAAGGATACCTCCATGCCGAAACATCTCCCGATTCTCCAATCCTTGATCGGCATTACCGAATGTGACCTATGCTATAGTTCAAACCATGCTCAGACACCTGCTGATATTCTTGATTTGTTTTTTCTTGGTGGTTTTTGCCGTCGATCACCTGGTACCTATAGATAAGGTTACTGAGCATGGATACACTTGGGTGGAGCAAAATTTTGGCTTCTTTTCTCAATACGGCGAAGGGGTACCAGAGGATGCCGCTGAGACCGTACGCAGGGTCCACTCGACTGCTGAACAGGGTGACGCTGGGGCGCAGTATAGTCTCGGCACCATTTACTACTACGGCGAAGGGGTACCAGAGGATGTCGCTGAGGCATTGCGCTGGTACCGCATGGCCGCCGAGCAAGGAAACGCTGAGGCGCAGAACAGACTCGGCGACATATACGCCTATGGCGAAGGGGTACCAAAAGATGCCGTTGAGGCAGCGCACTGGTACAGCAAGGCTGCCGAGCAAGGAAGCGCTTCGGAGCAGTACGTTCTCGGATACAATTATGCCTATGGCGAAGGGGTACCAAAGGATGCCGTTGCGGCAGTGCGCTGGTACCGCATGGCCGCCGAGCGAGGAAACGACTCAGGGCAGTTTGCTCTCGGATACATGTATGCCAACGGCGAAGGGGTACCAAAGGATGCCGTTGCGGCATTGCGCTGGTACCGCATGGCCGCCGAGCGAGGAAACGACTCAGGGCAGTTTGCTCTCGGATACATGTATGCCAACGGCGAAGGGGTACCAAAGGATGCCGTTGAGGCAATGCACTGGTACCGCATGGCTGCCGAGCAAGGAAGCGCCTCGGGGCAGTTAGCTCTCGGTAACATGTACTTCATTGGGGAGGGGGTTCCAGAGGATGCAGCTGAGGCTGTAGGATGGTATCGCATGGCTGCGGAACAAGGAAACGCCTTGGGACAGTTAGGTCTCGGTCACATATACGCCTATGGCAGAGGGGTTCCAGAGGATACCGCTGAGGCAGTACTCTGGTATCGCATGGCGGCCGAGCAAGGAAACGCTGAGGCGCACTATGCCCTCGGTTACATGTACGTCTATGGCAAAGGGGTTCCAAAGGATACCACTGAGGCCGTACGCTGGTACCGCATGGCCGCTGAGCAAGGATACGCTGATGCGCCGTTCACTCTCGGGATAATGTACTTCATGGGCAAAGAGATTCCCAAGGATGATGTGGAGGCTTATGCTTGGTTAAGCACTGTTTCTGGAGTGTATAACGAGACTGCAATAGAGGTAAAAAAACAAATGACCAAGCGCATGACACCCGACCAGATTGCCATGGCACAAAATCTGTCTCGTGAATATTTGGAAGCCTACGGCTCAACTCATCAATCGAATTAACTGATTTTCACCCGAATTTCTGGACACCAGGTTAGTGGGGTCGGAGTAAATTGCCGGAGAACAGTGCCGGAGCAAATCGTTTGATGCTTACTGCCAGGCGAGGTCTCTTTTACCCCGGCACTTTACCCCGACCCCAAAACATGCGAAAGGGATTTTAATGTTGAGTCGATCAAGACAAATCGCCGGTCTCGTAATGTATCGGCATAGGCGCTTGAGACGCTCTCGCTGATAAGGTTTGCAGGATACTGCGGCGTTAAGTGAAAACCCGTCATGATCAACAGTTAAGGGACTCGGCCGAAACCATTTCTCCAGGCTAGTCGGCCTCTATCAACTCTGTGGCCATGCGCACGAACTCCTCTCGCTCAGCGCCCTCTAGCTTCTTCTCGAGCACCACCCGGTATAGATGTCTGCCGTCGAAAGCGTTCACTATCGTCACCCACACGCCATCGTCGTGCTTTCCGACCGACACGGTGGCATCGTGGCCCGCAATGAACAGGTTGGGATCGTGCACGTGCATGCCGTCAGCCTGGGTCTTCTCGATGTACAGCACGGCACCGAACTTCGTGTCCGGGTGGACCTCCATCCGTTCGTAGCCGGGGAAGACGAACGAGTAGCCGCCGACTGTCTGGGCGTTGTGCTCATCGAACTCCAGAAAAGTTCTACTGAGTTGCGCCTCCCCATCGGCATCCATCATTTCCACTTCCCGCAGCAGGTGCGATCCCATGGCTGGGCCGGGTACGTCGTACCATCCCCGTTCCTCGGATAGCCGAAGGAAGTCTCTGTATTCGTCCGACATCATGGACTCGATGGGTTCAGGCTTGTACATCTTGGCGATGAACTCCATGGCCGCGGCATGTTCCACACCCCTCATGTCGCCGATGGCGAGTAAGAGCTTTCCCTCGTCGTCCAGCAGGTGCCGGTGATCGGCCAGAGCCTCGACGTGCTCGGGTCGCATGCGGGCCAGAACCTCGTCAGTGGAGTACCTCTCGACCTCTATGTCTATGTAGTCGCCTTCGTGCGGCAAGGAATCACCGGGCAGCATCACCTTGTCCGTGCCGGCGATGTCCGCCAAAACCTCGCGCAGAGCGGCTTCGTCGCCGGCCGCATTGGCTTCCATAATCCGGGCCACTTCGGGCGTGATGAGGATCCCCGCCTCTTCATCACCGAAATGCTCGGTGAGTTTTTCAAACAGTTCCTCTTCCGTGCCAAGCTCATCGATCGGGATGAAAAGTTCTTCCTGCGCGGTCACCAGGATGGGTGCCATGCAGGCGACTGTTATGGCTAGTATCTTCTTCATTGCGTTTCTCTTCACATTGATCTGTATGTGGTAGATAGGTAATTTAAACCACATTTTCACGATAACGTTGAAGTATACACGGCGGGTAGTATTGAGAGAATTTCGCGTCGAATTAAGCGCATCAATGAAAGATGGACAGTGGCTGAAAAGATGTTTAGTTATTGGCTTACACGAGATTAGTGGGGTCGGAGTAAAGTGCCGGAGTAAAACGCAACATTGCGACAAAAACGGGATGAGGCGTGGCGCGCCTACGACGCTGCCACCAAAGAGATTGAAATCCAGAAGGACAGGATACTGGATCAGGTGGAGGTACGGCTCGGGCATGAGGTTACCGAAGAAGAACTGTTTACCATCAGATTCAGGCTCAACTGAGTAGGGCAGGGAGTAATGTGAGGCCGTGGGGCACCAGGAATCCGCGAACTAGATCAAGGAGAACAATATGTTACGAGAATCCAGGCCAGAACTCAGCTGACGATAACCATGCCGGCAGTGGCGCCAGATTTGGCAAAGTAGTAATGGATATATAGACAAAAATGTATTAACCTAATAGGTAAGTGAAAATTGATTGATATCGACTTTGCCAGCAAGAAGCTGCAAAAGCAATTTAACGAAGATAAGACGATGCTCAAGGCCTTCGGACAGCAGCGCGCAAAGCGAATCAAGGTGGTGATGACAGCATTGCGGGCAGCCCCAAACCTGGGCGTGTTTGCGCCGCCCTACAGTCCACCACACCGGTGTCACGAACTGACGGGCAACCGCAAAGGCACGCTCAGCCTGGATCTGGATGGCCCGTACCGGTTGATCGTCCAGCCGCTAAACAACCCGCTACCGGAGCGGCCGGAAGGTGGGCTGGATTGGCACCGTATTACCGCCATCAAAATATTAGGTATTGAGGACACCCATGGATAATGCAGCCATCAACCACTATACGCCCGACTACACGGTCACTCCCGGTGAGGTGCTGGGCTACGAACTCGAACTGCGCAACATGAGTCGGACCGAACTGGCCAAGCGCACGGGCTTAAGTGAAAAGCACATCATTGCCATCCTCAAGGGCAAGGGCACGGTCATTATCACGCCTGAAACCGCCATCAAGCTGGAGCGTGCCCTGGGTATGCCAGTCGAGTACTGGCTCAATCTGGAGGCCCATTACCAGGAGACCCGCGCACGGTTGGCGGAAGAGGTTCAGCTGGAAAAAGACCTCGGCTGGCTCAAACGTATACCCGTCAACGCTATGGTAAAAATGGGCTGGCTACAAAAGCATAAGGATAGAAAGCAGCAGCTCGATGAAGTGCTGCGCTTCTTCGGTATTGCCAGCGTGGAACAGTGGGATGATATCTGGCCCAACGTGGCCGTCGCCTACCGTCAGCACAACAAGCACGAAATCTTTCCGGAGGCGGTTTCCGCCTGGCTGCGCCAGGGTGAACTGGAAGCCGCAAACATCGCGTGCCAGCCATATGACAAACCCGCATTTCGGCAGGCGCTGGATGATTTCCGCGCCTTCACGGCCGAAACCCCCGCGCAATTTGTTCCCACCTTGCAGCAGCGTTGTGCCCTAGCGGGTGTCGCCGTAGTGTTTATTCCCAGTCTGCCCAAGACTGGTGTCAGCGGGGCAACTCGCTGGGTTAGTTCTGACAAGGCCATCATCCAGCTCAGCCTGCGCTACAAAACCAACGATCACCTTTGGTTCACTTTCTTCCATGAAGCCGGGCATATCCTCTTACACGGCAAGAAGGAGCTTTTTATTGAAGGAGCGAACGGTATGGATGGTAAGAAAGAAGAACAGGCCAATATCTTCGCCGAACAGGAGCTGTTACCGAAAAAGGCCTTTAACAATTTCGCCGCACAAGCGCCGTTCAGTAAAGCGGCTATCTGCCAATTTGCACAGGAAGTGGGTATTGCTCCCGGGATTGTGGTGGGGCAATTGCAACACAAAAGACTGCTGCCGCCAACGCATTGCAATGATTTGAAGGTCAGGTATCAATGGAGTCACGAGTAGTGGCCAATATTGGGGCAGTCCTGAAATGGTAGATAGGTAATTTAAACCACATTTTCACGATAACGTAGAAGTATACACGGCGGGTAGTATTGAGAGAACTTCGCGTCGAATTAAGCGCACCAATGAAAGATGGCCAATGGCTGATAAGATGTTTAGTTGTTGGCTTACACGCAACCAGATTAGTGGGGTCGGAGTAAAGTGCCGGAGTAAAACGCAACATTGCGACAAAAGCGGGACGTTTTACTCCGGTACTTTACTCCGACCCCGGAACCTTTTTACTCCGACCCCAAAACATCCCAAAACATCGGATGCGAATATTTCGTTTAGTGAATTGCGAAAGCTCCTCATGGAATTGGGATTCGTGGAGCGAATCCGAGGTAGCCATCATATCTTTCGTCGACCTGGAATTGACGAACTTATCAACATCCAACGGGATGGAAGCAATGCGAAGCCATATCAAGTTCGCCAGATTCGAGCTGTTCCAGTAAAGTATCAGTTCGGAGACATAGACGATGCATAAATACGAACTCATCATCTACTGGAGCAACGATGACTCCGCCTTCATCGTAGAGGTGCCTGAGCTTCCGGGTTGTGTGGCTCATGGTAGTAGCTACGAGTCAGCAGTTGCGAGCATCAATAGTGCCATTGAGCTCTGGATAGAGACGGCAAAAGAGTTTGGGGACCCCATCCCAGAGCCAACACGTCGCCAATACGCGTCCAGGGTATGACTGGCGCCGGTGGCGCCCAGCGAGGCCAGTGAAGCCACTAACCTGTGGTAGTAGCCCCACAGCACGACGCGATCAATCGCCCGGCAGGCGGCCACCATCTCGGGAAGGGTGGTGGCAAGATTCGCCTGGACCACCAGATGGTCCAGAGCCGGATGATGTCTTCCGGGCGGCAAAAGAAACGCGCTGCGAACTACATCAGCTGCGTTCTGCAGTTCAGGTAGGTGCCGGCCACGCCATCAGATGCGTCCACGAATCTCTCAATCACGATCTGACCGCTTGTACTCCGGAAACTGTCTGTCCAGTGCGCTCAGCCAGGCATCCGTGCGACGTTTTACCAGACGCCGCGAACCATAGCCATCACAGAAAATGTAAGGTTCATCGTTGCGGATTGCTTTTACTACGAGTTCCCCGACCACGTCCGGTTTGATCAGCTCGATATCCATCATGTCGAGCCATTGCTGCTTGCGCTCACGGGTCTTTTCGTCATCGTTAGGGTCGGTGTGGAACATTGAGATCGCCGTGTCAGCCGCATCGGGACACAGCACTGATGCAGAAACCAGCGGCGTCGGTGGGACGTCATCACCCCAGCGTTCATCGCCGGCGTTGTACATGTTCTGCCAGCGATCCTTCGCGTATTCACCGGCGAGCTCGACGCGCAGCACCTCAGTCATCGCAATGATGGCTGCCTTGCTGACCCCGTAGGGTACGCCGCCGCCCTGTTGTGCAAAACCCGTAATGGAAGCCGTGTTCACCACGTGACCCCCTTCGCCGTGTCGTTGGATGCGAGGGACAAAAGCCTGAATACCATTGAGGCAACCCTGCAGATTGGTGTTCATGGTCCGATCCCACGGTTCCTGTTTGACAGTGACCACCGGACCACCTGGGCCAATACCCGCGTTGTTGCATATGATATGGATCTTCTCGAAGGTTTCCTCGGTTTTTGCCGCAGCAGCTTCTACCGCATCCCGGTCACCAACATCCAGAGCGATAGGCAAAACATTACCGGGACTGTCCAGACTCCCAGCCGCTTCTTCAATCTTGTCGGCCTGGATGTCGGCAATGGCGACCCGCATGCCCTCTTTCAGAAAAGCTTTTGCCATGGCAAGGCCGATTCCCTGGGCGCCACCTGTGACAAACGCGGTTTTATCCTTGAAGTCTTTCATGATGGCGCTCCCGTCACCCACATCTTGGGTTGTACGCTGCCGCCGTTCAGGGATCCGCCGGCCACAAAAAACTCATCCCCAATGATTCGCGACGCCGGGGAGGAAAGCGGTACGGGTAACTGGCCGATCAGTTCCCATTCCGTGCCGCCGTTTAGGTCCAGGCGAAGTATGTCCGGATCGATTCGCTTGTGATCACCCTCGCGGGTGAAATGGCCGCCCACCATGTAGATCTTGTCGTCGTGGACGAAAGTGCCGCCCTCGGAATGCGAATGTCCATAGGGCAGATCCGGGCCCCGGCTCCAGGAGTCGGTCTCCGGATCGTAGATATCCACATTGGGCTGATCGAGCTGGCAGCTGTCGTGATGGAACTGCCCGCCGATCAGGTAGATCTTGTCGTTGTGGACAACGGTGGAAAACTGATTGCGCGGCGTCGGCATCGGCGCACCTTCCGCGCGCCACTCACCCCTGCCCTCGGCATACTCATCCAGATCCATAACCCAGTGATCCTCTGCATCCGTATCGCGATCTTCCTTGAGCCCGCTGATGAAGTGCAGCTTGCGGCCAATGCGGGCCAGACCACCCCCGCCTCGCTTTTCCGGCAACAGAGGCCCCGCGGTATAACGTCCTTTCTGGATCGGACCGTCGTTGTCAACATCGTAGTTCCACACCTCAGCGACGATGTGGTCCTTGTAGCCGTCCTTGAAACCGCCGGCGTACCATGCAACTCGACCGTCCAGAACCGGATTGATGTGTGAGATGGCGCTGGGCAATTCCTGAATCTCCGTCCAGCTGCGATCAGCGGGATCAAAGATATGGCAGTCCTTGCAGGTTTTAACATCGGCTGTGTAACCACCAAGGATATACAGCTTGTCATCCAGCACGAAGGTTGCGGATTCCCACTTCTTTACTGGCATGTCGGGCAGTTCCCGCCAGGATGATTCATTGATTTGTACTTCGCCCATGATGTGGCTCCTTGTTTATTTATAGCGTGTTTGCTTAAAGCGAGTTTGCTTGCAAAGGGTTTACTTACAAGGGTTAGTTTATAGTGGATCAACGTATAGATGGTTTAAATCCAATTCCGGACCCGAAAAAAATTTTCAAAGGGTGTCGGGTTTCTCTTTTTTACAGCTTAGCACTGTATATGTACTCTATATCGTGAAAATCCACTAGTGTCCTACGAGTAGCGGTTTTCCGTGGCCCACTATACATAATATCCAGGTGAGTCAGGCTTCAAGAGATCACGAGACGACGGTTGGGGTCGCGTTAGCGGAAGTGTTAAAGGCGTTGCCAACGAGCCGGATCGTTAGATAATGTGCCGTCGCCCCGCCGTCGTTGGCCACGCTAGCCTCGTCGGTCATGTCTTCGAGTAGAGGATTTATGCGATCCGAGGTACATACTAATAACGTTATAGCACCACCCGCTGGCGTCTGGCTGGCGAGCAGGCAATGCGCAGATGTTACCTGGGAGATCACGCTGATGTTTACGCCCGGGGTTCGAGAATAGTACCCAGACCAATCTATTTTTAAAAAAAGGAGACAGACATTGTTCAAGAATTTTTGGGCTGGTGCCCTCGGGTTCTACAAGGTATCCCTGACCGAGAGTATCGATCTGGCCAGGCAGACAGGTTTCGCCGGGACTGATTTCAATATTCGCGAGGCGGCGAGCTTAGCCGATGAACGGGGCGTCGGGTACGTGGCCGACCTGTTCAAAAAAGCAGAGATTGAACCGGCAATCTGGAATCTCCCGGTCGACTGGCGAGGTGATAAGTGGCAGGAAGGGTTGCAGGAGCTACCGCGATTCGCGGCACTGGCCCGGGAGCTAGGCTGCCTGCGTACCGGCACCGTATGTCCCTCATCCAACGCCGAACGGGCCTTTGATGAAAACTATGCGTGGCATGTTGAACGCCTGCGCCCCTTTGCGGAAGTGTTAGACGATCAGGGGATCCAGTTCGGTCTCGAATGGAATGGTCCGGAACACATGCGTCCCGACGACAGGCATGCCTTTATCTACACGATGGAGGGGATGCTGGAGCTGTTCGACTCGGTTGGCACGGGGAATCTTGGCCTGATACTGGATATCTTTCACCTTATTTCATCGGGTGGTAGTGTCGACGATATGGATAAATTGTCGCCTGACGATATTGTGAACGTGCACGTCAATGATGTGGCGCCGGGTCTGAAGCTGTCCGAGTACCATGACCTGGTCCGTGGGTTCCCAATGGAGAAAGGCGGACTGCCATTGCCCGAATTCATGCAGAAACTCACCGCGATAGGCTATGAAGGTCCAGTCACCTGCGAACCGTTCAGTCGGCGCGTGCCAGGCTACTGGCCACATGATGATGATGCCGTGTCGGATCCCCTGGAAGCAGCGCAGCTAACGGCTGGCTACATGGCACAACTGTGGCGGGCTGGTAATCTTGCAGCGTAGAAGGCACGGTTTCATCAGCAGCAACCTGGAGTATTTGCATGACCGGTAGACTCGACAACCATGTGGCAATCATAACTGGCGCGACCAGCGGAATTGGCTATCGAACAGCAGAGATGTTCGTGGAACAGGGCGCAAAAGTGCTGTTGTCAGCGCGACGGGAAGACAAGGGTAACGAGCTTGCCGAACGGCTCGGTGACAACGCTCACTTCGTCAAGGCCGACGTGACCAAGGAAGCAGATGTTGAGGCGATGGTTGCAGCGGCCGTTGATCGCTGGGGCCGCATCGATTCACTGTTTAACAACGCCAGCTCGGGGTCGCCAGGCAATCCGGTAGATGAACTTTCCTTTCAGGACTTCCGGACAGCCATGGACCTTCAGGCTGGCTCGGTGTTTCTTGGTATCAAACACGTCGTACCTATCATGAAAAAGCAAGGCGGCGGTAGCATCATCAATAACGCGTCTATTGCTGGTGTTGGCGTGGGCTATGGTTCCATGTTGTATTCAGCCGGCAAAGCTGCTGTCATTCATATGACCCGCTGTCTTGCGATTGAACTTGGCGAATATGGAATTCGACTTAACTGTATATCTCCCGGCGGCGTCATGACGCCCATCTTTCTGGGGCCGGCCCAGGCCAACCTGACCAGCGAACAAATCCAGGCCGCGGTCGATCGGCTCGCGGCGGTCTACGATGCGAACATTCCCACTGGGCGTGCGGGATTGCCTGAGGACATTGGTCATGCAGCGGTGTTCCTCGCTACCAATGAAAGCGTGCATATAACCGGAGAGAACATGGTGGTGGATGCGGGGACGTCGCTCGGACGCAACAAACAATACCAGGCACAATGGAATGCCTGGCGTCGGGAAGCGATGTTCGACCAGAGTTAGGTATCCGTTAGTCGTACAGAGGAAGGAATTGCCTATGGCAGGACCGCGGCCAGGAACTCCCGAGGCGAGACTACCGCGATTCGCAACGGCTGGTATGCTGACGATATACTCTACCCGCCAAGCGGGAAGTCGACCCAGCGCTTCTCCTCGGTAGATGTGACTGCCGCTTGCTGAATCTCCTGGTTGCGCAGGCCATCGGCGAAGTCCGGCTTCATCTCGGTGTCGTTGGCTAACGCATCCACAAAGGCGTTGACGTTGCGCCGCCAGATCTGGTTCTGGGATAGTTTGAAGCGTCCCGGTATAGGTGCGTCGATCATCTGGCTTTCCTTAACGAACGGCCCAATGGCCAGCTTGATGTTGTTCGGATCGGACAAGCGGTAGATCGGTGCGCCGGTCTCGCCATAGATCTCTACCTCTACCTCGACCTCACGTGAGCTGGCAAAGTGGGTAATCAGGATGTTGCCCATGCCGCCGCCTGCAAACCGGGTCATCAGGGTGGTCGCGTCGTCGACATCTACCGATCCGGTACCGGAACCATCCATCAGCGGTCGCTTGTCGATAAAGGTCCGCTGGTCCGCAACCAGTGAAGTGATGCGTTCACCGGAGATCCAGGTGACATTGTCAATCATGTGTGCGCCGATATCGCCCAGAGCGCCGGTACCCGCCATTGCCTTTTGCATGCGCCAGATCAGGGGGACTTTCGGGTTGGTGAATCCACCCGACAGATACTTGGCATTGACATGGTATATGCGGCCGAGATGGCCCTCGCTGACGATATGTTGTGCATAGCGTGCTCCGGGGAAGCCACGATAGGAGAAATTGATGCCGGTCTTGACGCCGGCAGCGCTGGCGGCATCGGCCATCTCCTTTGCCTCATCGTAGGTCATGGCCATCGGCTTCTCACACATCACATGCTTGCCGGCAGCCAGGGTCATGTCGGCGTGATACACGTTCGGGGTGACGATCGAAACGGCATCGATATCATCTCGCTCCATCATCGACCGATAATCGGTGGCTACCGACTCGGCGCCGAAATTCGCCGCAGCGCGCTCGGCGCTACGCTCATCCACATCACACACGCAGGCAATCTGAGCTTGTGGGTGGGCCTGGTAGGTAGCGAGATGAACGAAATTCGCCCAACCACCCGTACCTACTACGCCGAATCTGACCGGTTTGTCCGCCATGTCTTTCTTGCTCCGTATCTATTGTGTTCTTTGATGTGACAGCAGCCAGGTGACAAACTCGGGGTCATGGTAGGTGGGCGTCCAGGTGTCGTGGTCAAGATCCGCGTGAACGGTAAACCTGACATCACACCCGGCGTTGCGCAGGACTCTGACCATCTTCACCGATTCTCCGATCGCAACCTCTGAATCCATTGCCCCATGGATTACCCATGTGGGCAGATCTTTGAAATTTTCGGGGTTTATACGCACTGCGGGACCACAAATCGGGACGATTGCCGCCAGCTTATGACTCGCAACATTGGCCAGCATCCAGGTACCCAGGCCACCCAGGCTGTTGCCCGTTAGATACACCCGTGAAAGATCAACATGATACTGTTCGATGGCTTTGTCCAGCACGCGATCGAGCGCCTGCGCATCCCACATATGTTCACACTGAGGGCAGACCACCACGAAGGGCAACTCGAGACCTTCTTTCAGGAAGCTGGGTAACGTATACCGTTCCAGGTAATCCAGATTATTGCCGCGCTCACCGGAGCCATGCATAAAGCATAGCAGTGGCATGGGATCACCGTTTTCGCTGTAGTTTTCCGGCAGATAGGTTCGATACCCCATTGAAATGCGGGTTTCCAGGGTCATCGATAGATTCTGATCCGTGCTTTTCATTGTCACTCCTTGGTCAGTAAATAATTAGGTCCCCAATGGGCCAAATATCCTCTATTGTGTAAAGAGGATAATTGGCAGCAATGGGACCTGTATGATGAAACAGGCAGCTAAGCCGCCCCTGGCATCTATCGTTAACGCATTCCGTTCGAGCGAGAGTCGGCTCCGTGCCTTTGTTCGCCGACTGGTCGTGAACGATAGCGACGTTGACGACATCTGTCAGGAGACCGTGCTGCGGGCTCTCGAGGCGGAAAAGCAGCGGACCATCGATTCACCGGAAGCTTTTCTGTTCGGGGTGGCGCGCAATGTTGTGCGCAAACAACTGACGAAACAGTCCCGGTCGGTGATCGACCTGGTCGACGGTTTGGCTCCCGACGAGTATGCCGCCGAGGAACCGTCATTGGACCGGGTCCTGGATGAGCGGCAGCGACTGGAGTTGTTCACGGAAGCGGTGGCGACACTGCCGCCGCAGTGCCAGCGGGTATTTGTGATGAAGAGGGTGTACGGCTACAGTCAACGGGACATCGCCGCACGGCTGAAGATCTCCGAGAGTACGGTGGAAAAGCACGTTGCGGCGGGACTGAAACGCTGCAAGGATGAGATGGAGCAACATGCGCATGAACCAAGACGCCATTCGAGACTGAGCAAATGAGCATTCATCGCTTGCCACAATCAGATTCGACGGTAAGGGCCTAGGCCTGCGCCTGGATTGCGCAACTCGATAAAGGCAACCTGACGCCGGCCGATCTGGCAGCCCTGCGAGAGTGGATGCAGCGCAGTCCACGGCACACGCAGGAACTGCGACAACTGGCCCGTCTGTCCGGGGGACTCGATGTGTTAACGGATTTGGCAGGTCCACTGCGTCAGGCGGCCAGGTCCTATTACATGCGAGGTCGACGCACAATGTTTGTGCCGTGGCTTGCCAGTGCAGCACTGTTTGCGGGTCTAATGGTGGGACTGGTACTTATGCGCGATGCCAGAGAACCGCCTGCAGAAGCCTGGTCACAGACCGTGGTCACCGCCGTGGGCGAACAGCGTGAAGACAAGCTGGTCGACGGCTCGGTAATTACTCTCAATACGGACACTCAGCTCGACGTGAACTATGGCGCTGGGTACAGAAACGTTCGACTGTTGCAGGGCGAGGCGATGTTTGAGGTCGCCCGGGACCCCGACAGACCGTTTGTTTTGGACGCGGGGCTAAGGCGCGTCGAGGCCGTTGGCACCACCTTTGCGGTACGCATCCAACCTGACTCGGTCGCTGTCACCGTGACCTAGCGTGAGTTTACCGAGTTCACTAAATATATAACGAAGCAAAATGTCCAATCAAGCCGTTCGGCTTGATGTAACGCATTGATTTATAGGACATATATTCAGACTCTGATGAAAGAGTCAGAACCGAAAAGACCAATCTGAGGTGTATGACCTAACTGGCTCGATATTGTTCGAGATGAAGGGTTTGGTAAAGCATTTTCTGGGTTTCTGACATGCTCGACAGCGTCATTTGAATCTGTGGTGCTGACTGTTTCTGGGTGGCCGGATAGACTACACCTAGCTCTTTAATCCGGGCCAGTTCATCGAGCAATTGATGACATGAAAGCGTCTGTCCCTGGCGGGCGATTTGCCGATACAGCAAGGTCTGCAGCATCAGTGCCAGCACACAACAAAACACATGCACCTCGATCTTCTGATCCGTCCAGTGGTACTGGGGACGAATGGCAATGTGCCGAGCGTCCTTGAGGTCCCGAAAGGCGCGCTCCACATGATGCTGTGCGCGATAGCCGCGCACAATATCCGTATCACTCCAATCGGCGCGGTCGGTGAATATCAAATTCTTGCCCAGCAGGGTATTTTGCAGGCGATTCCAGGCTTGTCTGTCAAAGCGGTATCGTAAGCTCGGAATATTGTTGTCGCCCGCTTCCACGGTGACCTGGAACAGGTCGTTCATGTGCCTGGCCTTGAGGCATTCGTTAACCTGCCGGCGAATACTGGCCAGCGTTGGTGGCCGCCCCTGGCGGATGATGCCCTGCTGCCAGCGTCGCAACCGCAACTGCAACTGCTGTAAGCGGCGGCGGCGTTTCGCAATCTCGCGCAATAAGGTGGCGGTTTGTGCGTCCTGCAGATTGCGGTTTCTGACCACCACGATGGTGTGCTCGATCCCGTACACGGTTTTGGTCGTGCGCCATACGCTGACCCCTTCGAGCTCATCGAGTGGCTTGAAGCGGCGTGTCGGCACCGCCAGCAAATCTGGATGGTGCGTGGGCACCAGTGAGCCGATCACATGGTAGGGGCTGTCCTGTACCGCGGCCAAGTTGTCGGCACAGTTATTGCCCTTGTCAAACACCAGGGTGACCTCGATATCCTGATCTTCTGCAAGATCATTGAACCGCGCCACCAGGGCATCGACCAGACTGCGAAATGTCGGCGAGTCGTGTTGATTGCCAGGGTAGGTGCGATGCAGGATCGGGACATGATGATCACAGGCGGCCAGCAGTGCCAGGCCGACAATGCGCAGCGACTTTCGCCCTTCTTTGCTGTGGCCTCGCTGAGCCAGCGTCGAGCGTTGGTTGAAGCTGTCGATATAGGTGAAAAAATTGGTGGCATCGAACAGCAGCTGGCGCACATCGATGTTGAAATGGCGCACCATGTGAGACACGATATCGCGTTCGATCTGGACCATGGCAGTGCGGGGGATGCGGTCCATATTATCCCAGAAGCGCTGAGAGGTCAGTTGACTGGCATCGACGCCCAAAAGCCGCGGCAAGATGGTTGAGGCGTACCAGTCGGCGATGGAATTTTTGGAACACGGTGCCACACAGCGGTTGAGGATGGCGATGAGCAGGTAGGTGCCGACTGAAACCGATGCGCCGCGCTTGGGGACGTGCTGGTCGATATGGTGAACAAGATTGAGTTGGCAGGCGATGTCGTACAATGCAGCAATGACACCGAACTCGTGCACGAGGATCTCTTGGGGTTTGGGCTGGTGATCGAAAGCAGCGAGGACATCTTCGGCGCGGCCGAGGTATTTTTGCCAGACGATTTTGGGTTTACCGTTGATGCGTTTAGATTGTCGGGCGTAGTAGTAGGTATGGCCCTTGATTTTTTTTGCGGTGATGCTCGGCATAGTTAGGACATACAATAGTAAGGATATGATTAGATTATAGCATATAATAAGTAATAATATCATAATATTATAGGAATACAACATTCTGGATATAGGTCATAATAGTTAGGTCATACATAAAACAGGATAAAACAATCCCCAGGCGGGTGCTCGCCAAGCGAATTAACACAGGAAAAACAGTAGGTTACAGAAGATGTGCAGGAACAGAACAGGAATTATCAGACGAACAAATCCCTCGAACTCGGTAAACTCACGCTAAGTACTGTTTAGTAGCCTTTCGGCTGGGAATGATCGTTTTGAGAAACAGTTCCTCATCGGATTCGACAAATGGCACCAGATAAACATAGGTTTCGATCAGCACCACCGAGATCTTCTGCCCAGGATATTGATCCTGATTGGGATGTTCGAATATATCAATCTCGTCACCACGTTGAATGTGAAAAACCACCTCTTCGGATGGTGCAAATGCATAGCCGATTAGGCAAATCGGTTGATGTGATAGTTAGGAAACAATCCAAGCGAAGTGCTGCATAAGCAGATCCGTTCTGATCGAAGGTGTTACCTATGTGTCCGGGATAGCCCTCCGCCATGGGCGCCCCCCCGGTCCGGTATTGTTTCGGTCAGCCCTGCTGCGGCGCCGTGTCGAAGTTGATCATCCACTGGATGCCGAACTTGTCGGTAACCTGGCCGAAATAGTCACCCCAGAACATGTCTTGCATGGGCGTTGTCGCATTACCGCCCGCGGACAATTTGGCAAACAGTTCGTCGCATTGCTCCCGGCTGTCCAGCGCGACCGACAGCGAAAAGTTAGTACCTGCTTCCGGTGCCGGCCCGAAAGCGCGTGAGGTATCGCTGCCCATCAACACACTGGCGCCTATCGGCAGCGAAACGTGCATGATGCGGTCTTGCTCGTCATCGGCAATACCCATGCCCGGCGGGCCTTCGCCGAAAGTGGAAATAAAGCTGAACTCACCGCCGAAAACCTCGCGATAGAATTCGAAGACCTCGCGGCAATTGCCATCAAACGTAAGATAAGTTTCAAGATGCATGAAAAGCTCCTTCGAAATCGTGACGGATTATAGCAGTAGTTGGACTACATCAGGTCATTGGGTTCGAGTCTCGCGTACGGTACTGACCAGACGGCGCCGAAACTACGTACCTTGGCGCGCTTGGGGTTCATACGCTCGATAATGCCGGCCCGGAGTTGCCCGCGGCTTTTGAAATTTACCGCATCGCCGGTCCGAAACTTAGCCTTTGCGGCCTCACGTTTGTTGCGCATCTGTTCTGTATCAGGCGCACAGGATTTTGGCGTTGCTCCCAGCCGACGGGCGATTTCCTTCCAGACGGGTCCGTGACCGGCTCTTGGACCCGCCAACGCATGTGCTATTTCATGCAAAATGGTATCGGTGACCTGGACTGGCGTCCCATCTGCCGCGTGCTCGCGGCTCAGAAGTATCAGTTTTTCCCGGTAGTGGCATACACCGAGCTTTTTCCGGGCGGCATTGAAACGGAACGACCAATCGCCGAGTCCATGCCGGTCCATGAGTTCGCGAGCCTGTTCGGCAACTTCCCTGAGCCGCTCCATACGTTTATAGCGTCCCTTCGCCGTAGCGTCACAAACGTGATTGATTTTGCCGTACGGCACGACCCAGGCATCGGTGCCGCAACGTACTTTTGCTCTTGTCGGATTCAATTTCTCAATCGAGCCGTTCAGCCTGCCCCTGCCGCGGACCGGAAACCAGACCTCGTCCCCGGCTTCGAACAGGATTTGCTTGTCAGCTTCGTGCATCAGGCGCCGGAAGCTTTTTCTTCTGCAGCGAGTAACTCTTCGAACTGCCTTACCGCCTGCTCGAACTTGTCCCTGCAGCCGGTGTTACAGAAGCCGACGACATTTCCCCGATACTCGGTCAGCGAGTCAGCCTGGAAGGGCTTGCCGGACCAGGGACAGAGAGTGTTAAGGCAATTAGCAGGAACTGAAGTCATCATTGCATTCCTCTGTAGATAGGTAATTTAAACCACATTTTCACGATAACGTAGAAGTATACTCGGTGGGTAGTATTGAGAGAACTTCGCGTCGAATTAAGCGCACCAATGAAAGATGGACAATAGCTGATAAGATGTTTAGTTGTTGGCTTACACGCAACCAGGTTGATCTCTATACAGATTTTATAACCAGGCAACCTTTGGTGTTGAGCCTGCTACTCAAAAGCCTGTATTACGTGTTGAGGGCTGTTTTCTCAGAATTGGAAGGTGGTTGTTGCGCTTCTATTTGAGCCTTTGTGCCCAACTCAAAGGAGCAATTAATTCATCGTCTACTTTGGCTACTGTTTCTGCTTTGTATTCACGTTTATCGCTCGTTTTACTTGTTTTCGTTTTCCTGCCCTTTGTGGGAACGATGCGTTTTCTAATCCGTGCGTTTGGTGCGAATATGCCATGATACCGAATGAGATGATGGCGCGGACGAGGTATCAGTGCTGCCAGTTTGTTAAGAAAATCAAGAGGTGAAAACAAGATATGTGTGGCGCCATTGCGAATGGGATTTTTTTAACATTGAGTCGATCAAGACAAATCGCCGGTCTCGTAATGTATCGGCATAGGCGCTCGAGACGCTCTCGCTGATAAGGTTTGCAGGATACTGCGGCATTAAGTGAGAAACCGTCACGATCAACAGTTAAGGGCTTGGGAGATTTATCTGTTTTGATGCATGATGGATCATGCAGTGTAAGTGTGCGGTTACCCGGCCTAAAAAATCTATTGAAATGACTTTTGCCCCCCGGCTGCCTATCAAATCGGGTATTTTCGGGTATAATCAGGTAATAAAATCGGGTATGGTGCTTTACAGACAGGGGTGGCCACAGACTGAAATGGAAGAACCGAAAATAGCCATTAACCATGAATTGCTACAGCTTATAGCAGAGCTGGATGAGTTCAAGGGTAAGTGGGAATTGCTTAAAACAATGTCCCCCGAGCGGCTTCAGCAACTGCGCAGGGTTGCGACTATAGAAAGTATTGGTTCATCCACACGGATTGAAGGCGCAAAGCTGACTGATATCCAAATAGAGGCGCTGCTCTCCAATCTTACCTCCACCTCATTTAAAACCCGCGATGAACAGGAAGTGGCTGGTTATGCCGAAGTCATGGATATGGTATTCCAGGCTTATGAAGATTTGCACATCACTGAAAATCATATCCGGCAATTACACCAGGTATTACTAAGGCACAGTACCAAAGACGAGCGGCATCGGGGCGCTTACAAAACCCTTTCCAATCAGGTTGTCGCCACGGATGAACAAGGTGTAGAAATCGGTATTGTTTTCGATACCACCACACCCTTTGATACCCCGAGGGAAATGGAAGAACTGGTTAGGTGGACAAGCAAAGCCATTGACGAAGCATCAATGCACCCTTTGTTAATTATCGCTGTGTTTAACGTAGTCTTTCTTGCTATTCACCCTTTCCAGGATGGTAACGGAAGGCTGTCTCGCATTCTGATAACACTGATGCTATTGCGTGCCGGTTATGACTATGTGCCCTATGCATCGCTAGAAAGCATTGTTGAAGAAAACAAAGACTTCTATTACAAAGCCTTAAGGCGCACGCAGACAACCCTGAAAACCGAAGTAGCAGACTGGCAACCCTGGCTTGGTTTTTTCTTGCGTTGTTTAAAAAAACAAAAGAGTAATCTTTCCAGAAAATTAGAAAAAGAGCAGATGGATAGAGAGCAGCTGGAAAACGTGCAACCACAGACAAATGACGATGCTGACTTACCCACCTTGTCCGTTCAAGTGCTGGGGTTGTTTAGCAAAAATGACCGGCTCACCATTGCTGAAATGGTTGAATTAACCCGCGCCAACCAAAATACGCTTAAAGTTAGATTACGGGAGTTGGTTAATGCCGGAAAACTTCAACGGCATGGCAAAGGACGTGCAACTTGGTATTCTCTTGTGCACAGGCTATAGCTACTAAAGCCTGAGTTATGAGGGAAACAACTTCTGTATTCATTAGATATCAAACGCATAAAGGAATAACTGTGGTTTCAGAGGCCGACACCAGAGCAAATTACATAGACCCAGCTTTAAAGGCAGCCAACTGGCAGTCAAGTAATATCCTAGGTGAACACTACTTCACTGATGGTCGAAAACTTGCCGGTGGAGCCCGGGGCCGTCGCTGCTTTGTTGATTACCTATTACTTAAAGACAATCGTTACTTAGCTGTCGTCGAAGCCAAAAAAGAAGAGTAGATAGGTACTTTACTCCGACCCCGGAACCCTTTTTAACACCGATAATTGACAATGAACCTCGTAGAGGGGAACATATTTGCTGGCGAGTCTTTCGTTGCATCCTCCTCATGATCTTTCGGCATGGATCATTTTTCCAGGGTAAAGGAAATGTGATTCCTCGAAGCGTTATTTACCAAACTCAGTTTCCGCTCTCCCGGGCAGTTGTCCCTGATCGGTGGAAACTGAAACTCATTGTAGAAGAGAACTAATACAGTGGACGAATTGATCGAGAAGAAAACATGGTCGTTCAAAAGGCTGCTTACCATTGGTTTTGTCGGTATGGTTGCCGTCGCTGTGATCTACGCCCTGTTCTCCGGTCCGAACACATCAAGTCTGACGGTCGCAGCGGAACGGATCAGTATCGATCAGGTGCGCGTGGGTGAGTTTGCGGAATACGTACCGGTTGTCGGCAGGGTTCGACCCAAGGTGACTGTGTATCTGGATCTCGAAGAAGGTGGAATTGTTGAAGAGATTTTTATAGAAAGCGGCAACAGGGTTGACAAAGGCGATCTTATTCTTGGTTTTTCCAATTCGGCAGTGCAGAAGAACAATATCGATTCGGAAACCCGACTGCTGGAGAACCTCGATCAGCTACGCAATTCCAAGATCTCCCTCACCGAACAGAATCTGATCCTCAAGGATCAGTTGCTGGATCTGAATTTCAGCATTCTCGAACTCGAGCGTACCTTTGCCAGGTATAAGCGTCTGCACGACGAACAGGATACCATCCTGTCGCTTGAGCAATTCGAATCAACCAGAGATCGATTAAGTTACCTCAGAGACAAGAAGAAGTTGCTGGAAGAACGCATTGCGCAGGAAAGCATCCTGCGTGAACGTCAGAGTACGCAAGTCGACGATTCCATCGAACGGGTTAACCGCAGCCTTTCGATACTGACACAGATCATGGGCAGTCTTGTACTGCGTGCGCCAATCAGCGGTTATCTGTCATCAATGAGTGCGGAAGTCGGGCAGAACTTTTCCAGGGGTCAGCGGGTTGGCCAGATTGACCAGTTGGACCAATTCAAGGTTACGGTGAGTATTGATCAGTATTACATTTCCAGGGTAGCCGTGGAGCAGGTGGGTGAGTTTGACTTTGGTGGGCAGAGTTATCAATTGCGCATCAACAAGATCCATCCGGAAGTTGCAGAAGACGCAACCTTTCAGGTTGATATGGAGTTTGTCAGTACCGTGCCAGGCGGCATCAAACGAGGGCAAAGCCTCCAGATTGATCTGAACCTCTCTGCTTCCAGAACGGCCAACCTCGTGTCCAAGGGAGGTTTCTACAGACATACCAACGGACGCTGGGTATACCAGATAAGTGAAGATGGTGCACGGGCTTATCGTGTCGATCTTGTACCGGGTCGACAGAATCCAGAGAGTTTTGAGATACTCGAGGGACTCGTCCCTGGAGATTGGATCATTTCATCGAGTTACGATGGTTTCCGTGATGTTGAGGAATTGATCCTGGAACCACCCATTCAATTGACAAAATCTCTTTAACGGAGCTGACACATGATCATTTCGACACAGGGTCTGACCAGGATTTTTCTCACTGAGGAAGTCAAGACGACCGCGTTACAGGAAGTAAAACTCGAGATAAATGAGGGTGAATTCGTCTCTCTCATGGGTCCTTCCGGATGCGGCAAGTCCACCCTGTTGCATATTCTCGGGTTAATCGACAATCCGAGTAGCGGCAGCTATAAATTTCTCGGGGAAGAAGTGGCCGACTATCCTGAATCCAGACGAACACAAATCAGAAAAGCCAATATCGGGTTCGTATTCCAGAGTTTCAATCTGATTGACGAACTCACGGTGTTCGAGAATGTTGAACTGCCGCTGATCTACAATGGCACGCCCCACGGTGAGCGAACCAAACGAGTTGAAGAGGTGCTGGAGAAAATGGATATGAGTCACCGGATGAAGCACTTTCCGCTACAGTTGTCCGGCGGACAGCAGCAACGCGCGGCAGTCGCGAGAGCAATCGTCAACTCCCCGAAATTGATATTGGCTGATGAGCCCACAGGTAACCTTGACTCAGAACACGGCGAAGACGTGATGAATATTCTTCGCCAGCTCAATGAAGAAGCAACCACCATTGTGATGGTGACACACTCGGAACACGATGCAGCATTTGCCGGTCGGGTAGTGCAGTTACTGGATGGGAAAATTCAATGAAAAAAGTGATGCTGTTGGTGTTGTCTCTCATCCTGACACCATCGCTTTTTGCGGAATCCATTGAGGGTACCTGGCAGGGTCAACTGATCGTATCGCCAGGTAATGAACTCACCATCCAGTTTATCATTGAATCTGGCGATGATGGCTACAGTGTGATACTGAATTCTCCGGAGTCCGGCGCCATCAAGAATGAGCCGGCGGATACAGCCCGTTTTGAAAACGGGGAACTGACAATCGAAGTCGCGGCACTGAGTGGCTCGTTTGCGGGCAATATCAACGAAGGGGAAATAGCCGGCCACTGGCGGCAACTGGATCAATTGCTGCCGCTGGTATTGAAACCGCTGTTGAAGGCAGAGCTGTCAGAAGCCTTCCGTACTCTGCTCAGAGGACGCTGGGAAGGTACTCTCACGTTTCCTTCTGGTGATTCAATACTTATTGACATGATCTTCAAAATTGACGAAGAGAATAATGTCACTGGCGATCTGGGTATCCCGGGACAGGCACCCTCAAGGTTTCCCATGAGTGATGTCATCGCTTCTGAATCCGGGATTCGCCTGAATATTCCCGATATGACAGCTTCATTTAAGGGATCGTTTACCAAAGAAGGCATCGTTGGTGAGATGATACAGGGCTCTTCTCTACCCCTTACTTTAGTGAAGAAAGTATTTGATCCAAAAATGTCAGCACTGGATTTTAATGAAGAAGCGAGGTCCTTGCTGATGGGATCATGGTTTGGCTATATCACTACACCGGCAGGTGACATCACAGTCGTGTTTCGCTTTACCCGGGTAGACGACTATGTACTCGGTTACTCCGACAACCCGGATCAGGGTTCACTCGACATGCCGATCAAGGCCGTGACGCTCAATGGCAACGACATCGAGATAAAAGTTAATGACTACTACGTGTTTACCGGCAAAGCGGAAGATGGAAAACTGGCCGGCGAGTTGAAGCAGTTTAATAAGACCTCGCCGCTCATGCTCGAAAAAGGACGACTGCCCCCAATTGCATTGGATATACCTGACCGTCTGCGCGGTATCTGGCAGGGTGTGCAAAAAAATCCAAAGGGAGACAATACAGTTATCGTTCGTTTTGAGCAGGACCCTGCCGGTGTCATGGTCGGTTTTGTTGACCAGCCAGACTTGTACCTGAACGGCTCAAGGATTCACGATGTTACAGTTTCAGCAGACAAAGTAACGATTAAACTGTCTGAACTTACTCGTACCAGTTTTACCGGTACCTTGAGTGGCGATCAGTTACTCGGCGCTGTTACAACAGGTGAAAAGGTATCCGAACTGGAACTGAAGCGAATGCAGTAAAGCATCTACTCGTAACGTAGCGCCTCTACGGGATTGGCTCTGGCGGTAAAGAACGTCTGCAGTGCGATGGTAGAAAAAGTGATCAGCGCCACCACGGCCGATGCCAGCAGAAAAATCCAGAGGGCTATCTCGGTGCGATAAGCAAATGACAGCAACCAGTCTTCCACGGCAAAATACGAGGCAATCGATCCCAACAGTGAAGCCAGGATGACCAGCACCAGCATGCCTTTGGCCAACAGCGTAATGATCTGGCTCGTTGTTGCACCCAGAACCTTGCGAATACCAATTTCTTTGGTTCTTTGTTCCGTGTTAAATGCCGCCAGGCCGTACATTCCGATCATGGCGATAAAGATGCATATACCCGCCAAAAGGGTTGTCAGGGTGATCAGATTGTTTTCGTCCGCGTAAATTTCCTTTAACAGATCATCATAAAACCGGTATTCAAAAGGATGCTTTGTATTGAATTTATTGATTACAGACTCGATATAGTTGATGGTTTGAGGGACATTGTCCGGTGCAATATCAACCACAAAGTAACTGGAAATCAGATTGTGCTGCAAAGGCGGTACATTCGAGTAGTCAGTTTCACTGGAGGGAGTCATTATCAGCGGCATTACGGGCTCATGCAGGGAAGTGAAATGAAAATCTTTCACGACACCAATGACTCTCGCAAAATCTTCCTGGATGCGTTTACCCAGTGGGTTTTCCCATCCCCTGTCCTTAACCATGGCTTCATTCACAAGAACAGATAAACCAACATCCGTAATCAATCGCTTTGAAAAGTCTCGACCTGCAACGATTTCCATACCCATAACATCGATATACTCCTCGCTGAAACTTAATAAATTGAAGGCAGAAACTTCCATCTGGCCCGCGTTATTTTCCATTTCTATTGAAGTATTAAGAACTTCCTTGTCGGGTCTGAAGCCGGTTTTCGCGAACCCATGAATACTGCCATGCTGGAGCAACTCATTTTTAATGACTGGAATCTTCTCGAGGGTATTCACCCCGCGTATTGTTATGTGAAGCTTGTTGTCCTTGTCATAACCCAAAGGCTTGTTGGCGACATAATTCATCTGCAATTCCATAATCATCGTGGCAGACAGAACGCCAACAGTAACCAGAAATTGAATGAAAACCAGAGACTGACGCAGCCAAAAACCTGTTTTGTTACCGCCTCTCATTGTACCGTGACTTGATAACGGTGCGATGGAAGAAAGATAGAATGCAGGATAAGCGCCAGCGAGGATTGCAACCAGCACAGTCCCAAAGGCAATGTACAGGAGCAATTCCGGATCGTCAGCAATATTCAATAATTCGGTTTTGCCCAGCAATGTGTTGAGCGGGGTATAAGCATTGGCCATATATACCAGGACAGCAGCAACCATCAGTGCAGCGACCGCGTATACAGCAGATTCACCGAGGAACTGCAACATCAGTTGCCGCCTGCTGGCGCCTAAAATCTTGCGCATGCCAACTTCCCGGGCACGCCGGGTTGCCCGCGCGGTGGCGAGATTGGTGTAGTTAATGCAGGCAATTAATACGACAAAAAGGGCGATGGCGATTAGCGTGTAGACATAAAAAATGTTGCCCGTGGGCTGTTCAAACATCAATCCGCTCGAATAGTGGACGTCCTTCAAAGGCAAAGTGAAATATTGCGCTGACATATCGTATTGCCTGCCATATTCAGCCGCATGGTTCTCGTAAAACTGATCCAGCGCCAGCTGCAGGTCTCGTTCCGTAAAGCCACCTTTGGTCATGAAATACGTGTAGTGGCCAAAGTAAAACAGTCTGCCCGGATCAGGATTTTGATCGTCGCTACCGTATCCTAACATTTTGGTACGCGCGTTAGAGATCACTGCGCTATATTGCTGATGTGAATTTTCCGGGATGTCGGCAAAGACGGCGGTAACCTGGTGATCGAATGGATCCGATTGCAAGGTCTCGCCAATCGGATTACGTTCACCAAAGTGAAATCGAGCAAAACTTTCGCTAATGGCAATGGCTGTCGGTTCGTTCAGTGCTGTTGAGAGATCGCCATAAATCACCTCATGATCAAACATGTCGAAGAAATTGACATCTGCCGAGAGTATGTCATCCCAATCCCGCTCAATATCGCCAGATTTAAGGATCTGGCCCTTGGGACCACTCATACGAACATAATCTATCATGTCCGGGTAGTCCCTTTTGAAAAGCGGGGACAACACATCGGGTGCAAGTGAATAGTTTGTCGTACTCCCACCAGTGGTCCTTGCGAAATTTATCCGAAAAATTCGCTCATGATTAACGTTGTGCTGGTCGTAGGTGAGTTCACTTTCAATATAGGCAAACAGGATAATGCCGCAGGCAATCGCCAACGCCAATCCAACAATATTGATCAGCGCATATGACTTCTCCCGTGAGAGGTTGCGTAGCGCGATGATGATGTAGCTCTTGATCATGACTTTTTCTTTCTAACAGTGTCTTCTTTCAGGTACACACAACATTCATTTTTCGTGAGTATATTGCCCAGGAATTGCTGATTGCAGCAATGTATCACATCAAGATCGATAAAGAGGGCGCTGTATCTCATATTATCTCTGTCCCGCAAAGTTGTGATGTTCGATATTCCAGAGATTGAAGGTATTTCACAAGTAGGGTGGCGCCCTTATCAGGAATCAACCAAAGTGCCCTATATCCGAGTAGCGGTCCAGTACTGGCAATACCTTGTCTCGAGATGCTGAAGGCAGCGATAACAACACCCGGCTGATCCCGGCATCAACGTAACCGGCGAGGGTATCAGGGTCAGCCGGAGCTCCGAACACATTGACCGACAATGACGAAAAATCTCTGCCTGCGGCATCAGCAAACGATTTTAATCTTGCCATGTTTACTTCGGCATCAAAGCCATTTCGCGCGCGTGGCAACCAGCCGTCACAGTACTGGACAATGCGACGTAATGTGTAGTCGGATTCGCCACCCAACAATATCGGCGGATGCGGTTTTTGCACAGGTTTTGGATAACTCCAGCTCTCTGAGAATTCAACATGCTCACCGTGATAATCGGCAGTATCTCCAGTCCACAACGCTTTCATTGCTTCAATCTGTTCACCCATTCGAGCGAAGCGTTTATTGTATTTTATACCGTGGTGAGCCATCTCTTCCCTGTTCCAGCCACCCCCGATACCAAAGATGAAACGTCCTGCAGACATACGGTCAAGGCTTGCAACCAGCTTGGCTGTAACGATTGTGTCGCGCTGAGGCAGCAGGCAGATACCAGTCCCTATTTTGAGGTTCCTGGTTTTTGCCGCGGCAAAAGACAGCGAAACAAAGGGATCATAGGCGTGCCAATACTCCCTGGGCAGATCATCTCCACCAGGCCATGGAGATTCCCGATTTGTCGGAATGTGGGTGTGTTCCGGGACGAACAGTGATTCAAAACCGCGGTCTTCAACTTCTACTGCCAGTTCATCCATCCGAATACTGAAGTCAGTTGCGAAAATCATTACGCCTATGTGCATTTTGTTTCCTTAATTTCCGGGGACAGTTTACTCATTGAACCTGGCGCTTTACGCCGATCTCCAGGAATTCTATAGATTTTGATTCAGTAAACTTGATCGTGTTCACCAATATTGACCAGAATGATCTCTTCATTCTGATTCTCCAGCTCCAGTATAATTCGATAGCTCATATTGATAGAAACTGAGGATAAGCCCTGCAAGCGGCCTTCAAGGCTGTGCAGCCTCAGTGAGGGGTGGTAAGGGTCCAGCTCTAACAATTCCAGCGTTTTCCTGTATTGACTGTGTATCTCTGAATGCTTCAGCAGGAATTTCCTGGCGCGCCTGGTATAGCTATCCGGGTATATCAGCTTATATGGCATCAGCCAAGCAGTCGGTTCATGTGCTCATCAACGCTTTCGATTTTGTAGTTGCCACTCTCAATATCGCTGCGTGCTTCCTGGAGGGCTATATCCAGTTCGTATTCTCGCAGTTTGTTGTAGGTATTGAAGTCGAGTACAACATACTTGCGATTGCCACGCACGGTAATTACAGCCTCCCCGTCTTGCTGGAGGGCAGCTTCTACAACGGACACGCCTTTAGTCTTGAGATCATTCGCAGTGATGCTGGTCATGAGTTTACCTCTGATAAAGTATCTATAGCATTTTAAATAGTACTCTATAAAGTGCGATATGCCAAACTTTCCCGGAACTTCCTCCGACCTCCAGGGTTTTGTGAATTCCTTTGGGAATCATCGGACGTTAAAAGATCCAGTAACCGCCATCGATCAGAAAGTTGTCGCCGGTGTGATAGGCACTGGCATCGCTCATGATGTAGACGGCGAGGCCGGAAAAATCCTCCGGGGTCCCCCACCGGCGCATGGGAACTCGCTTCAATACATTGTCCACAAACCTGGGATTGCCGAAATTTCCTTCGGTCATGGCGGTCTCGACCCAGCCGGGCATCACCGTATGAGCCGTTACACCCCAGCGGGCATAACCGACAGCAAGTGATCGGATCATCGAGTTCATCGCACCCTTGGTCGATGCATAGTGTGTACTGCGCGGAGCGCCAGACCACGATGACAGACTGGTCGTGCCGACAAGTCGACCACCGGGGTCACCGGCTTCCGCACGTTTGCGCATATGTCCGGCAGCCTTCTTGAACGTGTAGAAGACACCATCCAGGTTGACGGACATAATCTGACGCCAATTTTCTTCCGGCAGCTCATCAAAATTCGGTCCGCCACCGCCAATACCCGCATTAGCGAAACAGCCGTCAACGCGGCCAAAATCATCCAGTATGGCGTTGAAGTTGCTCTCAACCGCATCGGGGTCTGAAACGTCACATTGCATTGCTGCAACCCGGGTGCCGAAAGTCTTCAATTCAGCAAGCGCTGTTTCATTCTTGGTTTTATTGGTGCCCCAGATGACAACATCACCACCTGCTGCTGCGATCCCCTTGGCGAATCCCAGGCCGATACCACCGTTTCCACCGGTGATGAGTGCGACCTTGCCGGTCAGATCGAAAGGTGAAGATGCCATTTTGTCTCCTGATGGAAGTGGTTATTGGTCTTTCTTATTAGTTTTGTTGCTGGGTTTTTCACTGATTTTGTCGCTGGAATCTCCATGTGTCTTGACCGTGTCTTCACTTTCCTGCTCTGTCTGATTCACTATTCTGCTCATCGCCTCACCGGCAAAAGCACTCTGACTGGTCCCTCCAACAACGCCACGACGCTTAACGGGTTTTCGTTTCTTCCTGATAGCCATTATTTCGTCCAAATGGTTTGTTGCAACTAGCCTAAGAGAGAGCAAGCAGCATTGCAACAGGCGCTTTACAGGTGATTCATATGGTTTTTCTGATGAGTATTTGCCTGACTCCAGGGTCCCATCTGAGGGCACTATCTGTAACTGTTTCTTTATACCCCTGTTTTATGTAGAAGGCTCTTGCGACGCTATTGACCTCTGTCACATGTCCTTCAATCACAGAAAATCCATTCTCACGAGACCATCCCTCAACTATTGCCACCATTCTTTCAGCAATCCCCTGTCCTCTAACGTCTGGTTTAAGCCATACAGAGTAAATATGAGAACAGTCTGTTTTCTCCTTATCTCTGTAACATCCTGCCATACCGACAATTTCAGACATTACAGAACATAATAGAAATACTGTATCTGGATCATCAACATATCGGGAAACCCGTTCTTTCCAGTCTGCGACTTCAAGTTTTGACTCTTCAAGATAAGTTCCACCAAAAGCGTATGGACTCTCCTGTAGAGCAGTCAATCTGATCCTTCTGAATTCTCTCCAGTCAGCTTTGGCTATATCTTTGATTTCGATATTCACAGTGGGTCGCTTCTTCATGCTCAACATCTTTCACGCAACATCAAAACTACTCCTCCATTTCGGATAAAGGAGAACATTTTAACTTTGCTTTGACAACATTAGTCTGGTACAGGCACAACACTGAACCGGGGATTGCGGTTTGTATTTGACAGACTTCAGTGACAGGAAAGTAATCTTTCCTATGCGCGCATATCCACTACTTCTCGAAGACGTTGATCATCTGAATATTCCGTGAATGGCGCCTGGTCATCCAATAGTCGCTTAACTTCCGAAGCAGACAAATGTCGGCGAGCTTCTCTCACAAGGGGTAATGTTGATTTTACATCACCAGTTGCACCCAGATGACCACCAGCACGCCACATATAGATGTGCGGATTGAATTGACCTTGCCCTGCATCCAGAGCTTCTGCGGCGTATTTTTCGGCCAGTGCGTAATGCCCCTGGAACAAACATAGAGCAGCAACCTCACCCATAAGCCAATCTATTTCCCCGTGCTGTGACCTGATCCACTCTGCACAGGCTTCGGCGGCAGATGCTGCCTTTACAGGATCGTCTCCAGCGGCAATGAGAGGTATCTGTTGTAAGATCCCTTGCCATCCCAAACGAGGGTTTCCTACACCGTTTGGCGGTAATTCACCGGGTTCGTCAATCATGCGTTGCAACACACCCTGCAGTCGAATCATGTCATCGTCGTTCCCGTCGCGTGCCGCAAACATGAGTAGATTCCGAGCCAGGAACATCCGGTCGTGTTTGTTCTCCTGCTGTGCAGGAATCGAGGCGATGCAGGATTCCATACGACCCAGGAATTCTGCCTGACGACCAACCCGGATCCAGCAATCCCAGACTGGCGCAACACAAAAAGCCTGAGCCTGACTGGCGTCATCAAGGTTCTTTCGCACCCAGATGAAAAACTCTTCATGCGCTTTCACGACATCGTCATCAGAATGTCCCTTGTCATGCATTGCATCCACTGCCATGTGGCACACACGCCGTTCCATAGCCCAGGCCAGATCCTTGACAGATAACCCATCCTCGGTTAGAAAATTCTCCAGCGCCCTAAGCTTAAGGGTCTCTGGAAGGATCCAGAACACTTTATGGAAAGTGCCTTCTTCCCTGGCGGATGTGTGGATAGTTGCCGCGAGATTTGCAGCTTCGATAAAAAGATGCTCACGATCAATGCGGTCACCCTCAGTTTTTTTGAACTCAGCAAGAAGTTCATCGATTCTGGAAAGTGTATCTTTGATGAGAGCTTGGCGAGCCTGGGTATAGGTTTCGCCTGTTTTGGCCATGCGTTCCCGCACAACCCGTTTGAAGTCACGTTTGGCTGTCATGCCATCCTCCTGTAATCACTGGTATCCCCCGGCAAATAACAGCGACGTTAAAGGATGGAAATTAGTTGCGACCCGAGAATCCACTTCCCTTGACCACATAATGAACCCCTGCCGGGCGGTAGTTCACGTGGCTTGGCGCTGGGTCGCGCCTGACGTTAATAATAATCAATCAATAAGGGTTGTCAACAATGAGTCATTCCGGCAATACGTGGAATATTTACCTGGCTACTGGAACCTTGTATCGTCTGCTATGTACAACATGATTCAAAACAATGAACGCTGACAACCTCAGGGATAGGTTTCAGACGCTTAAGGTCTGGAGCAACGGTGATCAACGGGCGCCACATAAGCCTTTGCTGGCGCTTTGGGCTATCGGTCGCTGCCTGAATGGTGAGGATCGAATGGCTTCGTTCGAATTCGTAAGTGAGGAACTATCCCGGCTTTTGGAAAGTTTCGGACCCCACCGCCAGGTAGTGCATACGGAGTTTCCGTTCTGGCGCATGCGAAACGATGATGTGTGGGAAATCGATCGTCCGCATCTCGTAAAGATGACCTCGAGTGGCGATGCTCACAAGTCAAGCTTGATCAAAAACAATATCAAGGGTGGTTTGCTGGAAGAAGACTATCGGGCACTTCGCGCGTCCCCGGATGTCGGCTGGGCAATTGCGGAGGGTCTCATAGCTGCACACTTCCCGGAGTCGTATCGAGACGACATCTTGTATGCAGTGGGAATTGATGCATCCGTAAGTGAAAGTATGGTGACGCGGCCTGATCTTGGCAGAGACGATAACGAGGTACGTTACGCAATACCGGAATACGAAATGTCTCGACGTCTTAAACGACATCCTGGATTCAGACCGGCGGTTCTGAAGGCTTACCGGCATCGATGCGCAGTGTGTGAGTTCGGCGTTCACATGGAAAATCGATTACTCGCAGTGGAGGCCGCGCACATACACTGGCACAGGGACGCCGGCCCTTCCGATGTCAGTAATGGTCTCTCCCTATGCGTACTCCACCACCGGTTGTTTGATCGTGGCGCATTCGCACTCTCCGCAGAAGATCTGAGGATTTCGGTCTCTGCAAGAGCACAGGGACAGGGATTCGATGAGTCTCTTGGCAGGTTCGACGGGCAATCGCTGAGTATCCTGCCGGAAAGTAAGGACCAATACCCTGCACCCGAGTTCCTTCGTTGGCACTGTAGAGAAGTGTTTCAGTCACCCACAGCGAATTCGAGATGAATCTCGGGGTGGTCTCCTGAGATGTTTATATATCGTTGTCAATCGACATCAAAATTATTGGGGTTAGAGTAGGGTGCCAGAGTCTGACCTACTCATTAGCGCAAACGCTCTTCGTAGTTGGTTAAAATTCACCGACATCTTTCGTCGATGGTGTCGCCCGCATTGAAACTCTAGCTGCCGCCAATGACGCGACCCGGTGTGTTCGTCCGATACGTTCTGCGACTTGCTCTGGAATGTTTACTGTGTCCGCGTACTGCGGCCAATTGCCCACCGCTGTGCGTATATCATCGATAATTCGGTTTGCTGTCGCACTCTTTATGCCAGACGTTTTGGCAAACTGCATAAGGTCGCCGCGATCAAAGTTGTCCCGTTTGCCTGCCATGCTCATCTGGTGCTGCCCGGTCCAAACCCCCTGGGAGTTGTACGAGTATGTGACATCGTACGCAGGAGACAGGCTCCAATTACCGGTACGGTCCATGAGGAATGCAATGTTCTTGACATGGTCATCCTGATTGCGCGCAACGATATTGAACACCGCCCGGCGATACTGCTGTTCCACAGCCGCCATGCCAAGCCCCAAACTGCGAATTGTGCTCATTGCCTGCTCATAGGAATACGCACCAGGCATATTGTAGTCGAAGTGTTGGAGCGCGCCGAGGGATTGCATATGGTGCTTGCGTCCCACCGCATCGCGGTCGAATCGGCGTGTCATGAAATGGCTACGACCACCTTCATGGTGCAGCCGACACTCAGACATTTCCAAACCAGCATCCCGCGCCATAAGGTGATAGGCGTACTCGATCTTTCCGTACCCCTGCGGGTCGGCAAGCTCCCGGTCGCGATTGTTCGTGATGCCGTCGAACTTGAGGATCCAGTGCTGGAATCCTTCTTCTGTGTCGACCTGACCCGACCAGAATTCGTCTGTACCGGGATTCCATGCCAACAGAGCCTTGGCGCGCGCTCCACCGGCAGCTGTCCCGACATTCAGAATTTCCTGGATTGCATCACTGCCATTGGTACTGTCAAGCTTACCGGTCAACTGCATCCGGTCATTCAAAACACTGTTGGCCAGGTCCAGGAGTTGGTCGACAAACATCTGCCTTTGTTTACTTTTCCCTTCGGTGATGGCAGGTTCGAATTCCAGCGCCCCCATGCCTCGCGAGCCAATGTAGCAGAGTCGATCTACAGGGTTGAACTCGTCGATACTGCGACCGCTCGTCGCCAACCAGGCGTCGATCAGAAGATTACCGAACCTGTCGGGTAAAGCGTCTGCAAGCAGGCCAGGTAGTCCCTTGAATGCGTCCTGACCGAGGGCTGGAAACACGTACGTCTCCTCTCGCACTGGCATCACAATGGGAGAGAGTTCGATTCCTGCCATCAAAAATTCGGGGTCGTACTGGAATACCCCGACATGACGATCAGCATCCCATGATACGGCGCCGATGCGCCGTCCCCACAGGTTAACCGAGGCATCAGTCACGAGTCTCTTCGCCCCATGTCCATGGTGCGCCAGTGCGGTGTGTTTTTTTGCGACGTGCCCGACGCCGTTCCACACCGCGAATGTCGACTCGTTCGATGGGGCGGATCTCGTACGATGGCAGAACACCCAGTAAGTCGTCGCCTAGTCCAAGAGCGATGATGACCCGTAGAAAGCTGTCAAGGCTCGTCGCCTGACCGGCTTCCAGCCGTCGAATGGTGCGTACCCCGATACCCGCTTCGCCAGCCAGTGCCTGTTGGGTAATGTTTCGGGCGAGACGCAGCTTTGCAACGCGTCTTCCGATCTCCGACTCCAGCCCGAACGCGGTTTTCCAAGAGGCATCCATATCGGTCATAAGAGGCCTTTAAATGAAATTATTTTATATAAAAGGTCAAATATAGCCCTATAACAGATAAGTGTCAAGATCACTGCTACCGTACTCCCTACTAAGGTTGTTGAAGATATATGGGGCATCTTCACCGTTCAACTCTTCGACCGTAAGGCCAAGTTGTAACAACTCATCTCCTTCAAAGTTTTTTAATTCGCGCTCGTAGAGAAGATCAGGCACGATAAACCGATACGGTAGGCGAAAACTGGCCTCCAACAGGGAACCACGTTTGAGATCAATAAGAACGGAGGTATCAGAGACCAGTACGTGCTGCATGGAGTTCAGGTTACACTCGAAGCCTTTTCGGTTGTTGGAGGCCTCTCCATCCGCCGGTTCAGTTCCTCCACTGACATACCAAGCAGCTCAGCCGCTTTTGATTCGGAAATGATTCTCTCTGCAAGAGCACGAAATGTAAGTCGCTCAAAACGCTTCGGCTCCTCAACTTTTCTGGTGTTTGGTTCCTTGTATGGCGGTCTGCGCCACCCAAGGCGTGTAAATGCTTTGAACAGCCGTCGGAATGTGGTCATGTTGAAAATACCAAGATCTTTGCAGCGATACGTGATTGCCTGAACGCTCACGCCAAAGAGTTTTTTCAACTCGAACAGTTCTCCCCAACCGATTGCCGTGCGGTACTTCCCGATTTCTGCCCAAAGACCGTCGGCGGGCATAAGGAAGGCGCCTGCAAATCGGTGCGCAGCCTTCTCCTCGTCCACCTTGTCGGCCACTTCCATGATTAGATGTCCTAGCTCATGAGCCAGGGTAAAGCGCTGCCGTTCTCCCCAATCCATTCGGTTCACCACAATAACAGGCACGGCTCCTTTGCCAGTACGGCGGACGCGTGCCATCAAACCGTCGATATTCTTCAGGTTGACGGTAAGAACCTTGATCCCTTGCTCTTCCAGTAATTCGACGAGGTTTGGGATCGGGTCGTAGCCAAGACCCCAATGATCCCTCAGGCTTTGGGCTACTCGGTCAGCCTCCAAAACGTTATGAATGACAGGGTAGGGCGCCTCACGTGGACAATTCCATTCGACACTTGGAAGATTGAGCAGCTCCTCGACCATAAGGTAACGCTCCAGAAAATGCAGAACCTTGGCCTCGACCTGTGATTCCTCCCGCTTGCTTATGATCCTCTTCTTCCTGAAATCCACTGATTCGAGGACCATTTCCTGATCCCCGACAAGATAATCAACGGAGACGCCAAGCGAATCGGCAAGCGTGATCAGGACACCCGAGCTGGGCATTGATTCGTCACGCTCGTACTTCCCGATTGCCTGAGCTGTAACGCGGTTTCCAATTTTAGCCTCTAAACTTCTAAGAGATAGACCAGAAGCAGATCGTGCTAGCTTAAGCCTTTGTCCTATCACAATATTTTCCTATTAAATTGAAGTTTACAAACTATATATTATATTATTTTTTTGTAAACTTAAAATTCCAATTAAGAGGTAACAGAAAAGTATGAATTTAATTCAACGCCCGTTTATCAACCATACAACATCACTAAATCTTATTCTGCGCTTCAACTGTCTCATCCCATCCCCTAAGATGACTCGCACCATTGGAAATCGATATCACAATGACCAGTCAGACTATTACCAGGTTTCGGGACCAACGGATTGTATTCAACAGTGGTATCCGGGGGAGAAGTATCGAGATTCCTTCGGCATCGCCGTTTAACTACTACCAGGTGATTTCAAGGCCCCGGGAGATGCCCGCTGTTACTATCGACGGGCAACTTTTTATTCCCGATAACACCAGCCGGCAGTTACCCCTGGTTATCGTGTTGCCAGGCAGTCTGGGAGTCTCTCCCTCTCACATTGCTCATGCGGAGACATTAAGCGGATGCGGTTTCGCCACGTTCATCCTCGACAGTTTCGGCGCACGTCATGTGACCTCGACCGTCGCCAATCAGACCCGGTTTTCTTTCGCCGCCAGTGGTTACGATGTCCTTGCCGCTTATCGCGTTCTTGCCGATCTTCCGGAAATTGATGCATCTCGAATAGGACTGCAGGGACACAGCCGTGGTGGTTCAGCCGCGCTGACTGCCGCAACCCGTTGCTTTGCAGACCCGGTGCTGGGTTTGGGTAGAGGTTTTGCCGGAGTACTGGCTGCCTATCCCTGGTGCGGTCAGCAATTTGTCGATCCAGGAGTGGGTGATACCGTCATTCGATGTCTGATTGGCGATGGCGATGAGTGGTGCTCTCCAATACAGGTTCAGAGTCATTGTCAGGCGATCAATCTGTCTGGAGGACAGGCCAGTCTGAGAATTGTTAGTGGCGCACAACACAGCTTTGACCGGGACACACCAGTCAGTCTGATCGAAGATGCTGCTGTGGCGCCGGGAGCTCCTATTACCTATATCACTCGCGATGGTGCAATGATTCATCCACTGGCAGGTGTTCCTGATGCAAAGCTTGTTGATCGCGATGTCATGGTCTACGCGCTGAAAGCAGGGTATGGGAAAATGGGGGCCAGAATTGGCAGCAAAGCCGGAGAAGCAAAGTTGTTCAGAGAAGATATGATCAACTTCTGGCAACAGTTATTTCATGATCAGTCTTCAGGGTCAGAGTGACCCAATTCCGCAAAATATATTTCAATGAGTGGTTGCGTGTGTCCTGGTCACCACCCATCGGTACGGAAGGGGGATGCGGGTAGTCCGGACCGGTTCGTCAGGTTGGTCTCCGGATTTGCTCCCCAGCCATATCGTACAGACATTGGGATTTCCACGGCATCCGACCAGACCACGATACGCTCTTCTTCTATTCTTGCATTGGCCCAGACAAACTTTCGGTCTGCACCGGCAATGGCAAACCCGACGAGCGGTGCATCATTGACTGTACTCAATCCATCGGTGTAGTCGAAACTGATCTCGACTTCAGAACCGTCGAACCTTGCACTACGATAGAGAGGGCCAGAGTAAGCGATGTCGTGGCCATATTGACGCGCAAGCGCCGCAAGAGCCAGTCGCTGGCCGACTTCCTGTTTGTTTTTGGGATGAATATCGTCTGCTTCGCCAATATCGATTATTACCGCCATTGCAGTGTTCGGCAGAGCCAGGGTACGTCGCTGGGCATCCCGAACTTCTGCCCATTTGGAAATCAGCGGCGGTTCATGCTCACGTTGCCGGAAATTTGCCAGCTGAACAAAGTAGAATGGCAGTTGCCGCCCCCAGTTCAGACGCCAGTCCTCGATCATTGCAGAAAAAAGATCATGATAGAGATCGGATTCATCGCGATTGGCATTGCGCTCTCCCTGGTACCAGACCACACCCTTGATACGGTAGGAAGTGATCGGTGCGATCATGGCGTTAAACAGGTGCGAAATTTCATTCTGTGAACCTCTGGTCTTGTTTGAGGTTTTCTCGCTGACCCGATTCAGCTTTACAGCCTCCTCCGCAGACAGAAATGACGCCAGGACAGGTCTGCTGAACGCGGTCCGGCCCATCCATGCTTCAACCCGGGTACCACCCCAACTGCTATTGATGAATCCCACTGGACGATCCAGTGTCTGATAGAGATGACGGCTGAAATAGTAGCCAACCGCGGAAAAATCACCGGAATGATCCGGATGGGCAACCAGCCAGCGTCCGTTGACATCAGTTTGTGGCGTTGCGGTCGCTTTGTGCTCAACAGTAAACATGCGAATGCCGTTGTGATCACTCGAAGCGATCTCCTTTTCGGCGTTGGCGGCGCGAGAGACCGGCCATTGCATGTTGGACTGGCCTGAGCCCAGCCAGACCTCGCCCACCAGAACGTCAACAACACGGAGCTCATTTTCAGAGTCCGACACCGTGAGTTCATAGGGGCCGCCAGCATCCATTGCCGGCAGGGAAACCTGCCAGTTGCCATCCTCATCTGCCGTGGTCCTTCCCGAACTGTTCCCGATACTGGCAGAGACTGTCTCACCGGGATTGGCCCAGCCCCAGAGTTTCACAGGCGCCTGTTGTTGCAGCACCATATGGTCACTGATGATCGCCGGAAGTTGTACCGATGCCGAACCCGATGCGGCCAAAAGCAATCCTGTTGTTAACAAAACTGATTTAATTATTTCATTGATCCCGTGTCCTGTCATTGTCAGAGATCCCTGGCAGCAAGTTGTGACTCTACAACTTTGGCAAAGAAACTGGCGCCGTAGACCAGGGCCTCGTCGTTGAAGTCATAATCCGGATTGTGCAGGGGACTACTATCGGTACCGTTGCCGAGGATCAGGTAACAACCTGGAACTTCCTCAGACATAAACGAGAAATCCTCAGACCCTGTTCCTGGTTGTGCATCTGTGATGACATTATCCGCACCTACCAGTTCAATACAGACGTCAATCGCCTCCCGGGTTACGGTTTCGTCATTGATGACCGGGTGGAACAAGGTTCTGAAAGAGACCTCCGCTGTTGCGCCATGTGCTGCGGTTATCCCTGAAGCAAGCGCACGCACACGATGTTCTACTTTCTCAAGAAGTGGCAATGAAAGTGTACGCACGGTACCGGAAAGACGAGCTTTCGCCGGGATTACATTATAGGCATCCCCGCTGTGTACCTGGGTGACCGAAACGACGGCGGCCTGCGCAGGTGAAATGTTACGCGAGACTATGGTCTGTAGTGAAGTAACGAGTTCAGCTGCGATAATGACCGGGTCTACAGACTGGTGTGGGTAGGCGCCGTGTGCCCCCGTACCACGGATGTCTATATCAAAGAATGCACCGGCGGCAGTTCGAATGCCGGGAACGGCGCCGAATTTGCCGACGGGTACGCTGGGTGCGTTGTGCATGGCAAACAACTGGTCGCAGGGGAATTGCTGGAACAGGCCATCTGCAATCATTGCCCTGGCGCCGCCAATACCTTCTTCAGCGGGCTGGAAAATGAAATTGACCTGTCCTCGAAATTTTCCGGATTGAGCAAGGTATCGTGCCGCACCCAGCAACATGGTGGTGTGACCGTCATGTCCGCAGGCGTGCATGGTCCCGTCATGGGTTGAACGATGGGCGAAAGTATTGTTTTCGAGTATCGGCAGTGCATCCATGTCTGCACGAAGTCCTATGGACCGGGTTTCGTTACCAACCTTGAGGACTCCGACAACACCTGTTTTTCCGATACCCCGGAAGACTTCGAGTCCGAATTCAGCCAGCTTTTCGGCAACGAAATCGGCCGTCCGGTTTTCTTCAAAACCGAGTTCCGGATGCGCGTGAATGTCACGGCGCCACTGCTTCAGCTCATGCGCGACCGCAGTAATTTCATCAACAAGCGCCATGCTGGTCTCCAGTCATTGTGATGGTGAATTCGTCACCATCAGCATTGGAAGCAAAAGGGTACAGCTATCATTGGAGCCGCAGGAAAACAGATTGGAATCAATTTTCATTCAACAGCCTCAGGTATCTTTCCGGGTTGTTAAGGAACGATCTCGTCAGGGTCACATGTTCCACTTCATTATAGTCAATCTGCTCTATACGGTTTTCGCTGAAGTATAAAATGTCAGCCCCGGGGATAGCCATAAGAATTGGAGAGTGTGTTGCAACAATAAACTGACAGCCCAGACGTGAATACTTCTCAATTAACGCTATCAGAGATAGTTGTCTGAGAGGTGACAAAGGACTTTCAGGTTCATCCAGCAAACATAACGAATTTCTTTGTATCCTTCTATCCAGTATGTGTAAAAAAGATTCTCCGTGTGATTTAGCATGGGGATTTTCACCGTAGTCTTTTATGAGTTCATTGCGTTGCCCGCGGACCGACCCCATTGCCAGTTGCTTACCGTAACCTGAAATCTCCTTTTCGAAAATCTCCTCTATCTCCAGAAGATCCCGGGACATTGCAACGACTCTATTGGTAAAACCGAAAATATCCTCGGCACGAAAGAATAGCGAAAAACTGGGCTTTCTATTGCTTGCAAACTTGAGACTCTTTGCAAAATTTCTGGTTTCTGCAAGTGTTTCGTCATGCTCTATCTGATTGCTCCCAACCGCTGTAGCGCCCAGTCCGGCTGCCAGAGCTTCCAGTAACGTCGATTTTCCAGACCCATTCTCACCTACTAAAAAGGTGACCGGGGCCTTGAACTCCAGCCGGTTGAGATCAGTGAAGCAGGGCAGGTTGAATGGGAATCGATCCGATTCAACATTATCTTTTACTTCGATATACCTTAAGAAAATCACATTCGCAAACCGATTGAAAAGTACCAGTGCCATAATATAGCGCAAATTCCCAAACTACTTTTCCTGTATCTTTTAATCGCTTCGAATGTAGAGGTCTGGCTTTCAATGTTTCGTAACGCACGATGTGGTATGTTCACTTTCTCGTCATGTGCCTGTTTCCAGATGTAAAGGGAAGTGAAATGATCCTCGACTACAACAAGATTGATCCAGAGTTGCTGCCCGCACTGGACCAGTTTCCAAAGCTGGATATTACCCGCGACAATATTGTCCAGTTGCGAGCTGCCATGGCTAGCCAACCTGTGCCTCCGTCCAGCGTTCAGGTCGATGAAGAAAGAGCCGTAGTGCCTTCCGATGATGGTGGTGTTGACGTTTATATCTATCGTAAGTCGAAAAAGCCAGATCAGGCAGCGGTACTGTGGATACATGGTGGCGGATATATTCTAGGTACTGCTGCAGCTGATGAGATGGCAAGAATAATTGCTGATCGCTTCGATTGCACGGTCATCTCTGTCGACTATCGACTGGCGCCAGAACACCCATTCCCGGCAGCTCCCAACGACTGTTACGCTGCCCTCACCTGGCTGTTTGCCGAGAGTGGATCGCTAAATATAGATCCGGCACGTGTGGTTATTGGCGGTGCAAGTGCAGGTGGCGGCCTGACTGCTGGCCTGGCCCTGATGAATCGCGATCTCGCCAATCACCCACTTAAATTGCAGTTGTTGCTCTATCCAATGATTGACAACCTGCACGCTACGGAGTCCGGGCAATATGAAAATCACCCGGTATGGAAACAGAGCACATCGTTCAACGCCTGGGAAATGTATCTTAATGGCAAGCCCGGCCTGGATGCCTCTCCCTATGCTGCGGCAAGTCGAGCCCGGGACCTCTCCGGGCTACCACCGGCATACATCTGTGTCGGGTCGGAAGACCTGTTTCGTGATGAAGACATTGAATATGCACGAAGACTCATTACCGCGGGTATCCCGGCCGAAATTGCTGTCTTTCCAGGCGTGTATCACGGCGGTGAAAGCTTTGTAGCAGGTGCTGCAGTCAGTAAAAGAATGCGCACCAGTTTTCTGAATGCCCTTGGTGATGCCTTGCGTTGATGGAGAAGATAAATGCCTTACGCACAAAACGGCAATGTCAGGTTGTTTTACCAGACCTGGGGGAAAGGGGACCCAATCATCTTTGCCCATGGGGCAGGTGGTAACGCCGCTTCCTGGTGGCAGCAGGTACCGATCTTCGCCGACAGGTACAAGGTATTGACCTTTGATCACCGGGGATTTGCCCGTTCACACTGCACTGCCGATGAGTTTTCCAGGCGTCACTTCGTGTCTGACCTGCTGACCATCATGGACGACGCGGCTATCGAACGGGCAATACTCGTCTGTCAGTCCATGGGTGGTTGGACCGGCATGGGTACTGCCATTAAACATCCAGACCGCGTGAGAGCGCTGGTTATGAGCCATACACCCGGAGGCATCTCGACGCCGGAAATCGATGAAATCCGCAGACAGGCGGCAGCTAACCGGCAGGCATTGACCTCTCCCTTTGCACACTGGGCCGTTGCGCCGGACTTCCACGAAAAAGGTCTTGCCCTGTCGCATCTGTACACCCAGATCAGTGCTTTCAACACAGAATTGGACCTGCGCCGTCTGGACCTACAGGAACCAGTCGACCTGGCCTGTTTCCGGGATTTTGACATCCCCACCTTGTTCATTACCGCGACCCAGGATGTCATCTTTCCACCGGCGCTGATTGCATTGGCTGCTGCACAGGTACCTGGCGCACAAGTTCGGACTCTGGGGAACGCAGGCCATTCTTCGTATTTCGAATCGGCAGAACTGTTCAATCAGACACTCCAGGCGTTCATCGATTCGATTGATCCACCTTTACGTCAAGACAGCCAAGTCTAGGAACACAGTTTAAAAGATGCGTCTTTTCTTCGCTGTCCAACCTTCGCCTGCCCAACGCCAGGAACTTGCCGACTGGCGGGCCACCACCTGGCCCAGGCTGCATAATCCAGTGTCCGTTACCAATCTGCATATGACGCTGCTGTTCCTTGGGGAGATGACCCAGGACGGATGTCAGCAGTTAATCAGTCGAATGGCGGAGGTCCAAGGTACACCATTCACCCTGGAACTGGACCGCCCCGGCTACTGGCGAAAGCAACAGATCCTGTGGCTGGGTCCAAGCCGTAGTCCTGAACCACTGGCGAAACTCGTATCGGACATCCGACAGTTGGCAACCAATCTTGAGGTCTCCATTGATGACCGCTCCTTCGTACCGCATATCACGTTGGCACGACGTGTCCAGCCAGGTTCCGCTGCTGCACCGGACGCCTCATTCATCCTCCCGGTCAGTAATTTTGTGCTATTCGAATCCTCCGGAAGTCAGACAGGAGGTGTGGCGTATCGCCGTCTGGCAACACAAAGCCTGGGGTTGCAAAGCCTGGGGTCGCAAAGCCTGGGGTCGGAGTAGGGTGCCACAGACATTGACTGGTTGCGCACACCCATGCAGACTCCCTCAGTTCATCAGACGACAAAAATGTTATGAGCAAACAGACACTTCTCAAACGCCGCGAGCGCCTGCTTGGCCAGCGAATGCCACTTTTCTACTCGGAGCCAGTGCACATCGTCCGTGGCGAGGGTATTTACCTGTACGACGCATCCGGTAAACAGTACATTGACATGTACAACAACGTACCCTGTGTAGGTCATGCAAATCCACGAGTGGTGGCCGCCATGCAGACTCAGGCCGGTACGTTGAACGTACACAGCCGTTACCTGCATGAGGCAATCCTGGACTATGCCGAGCGTCTCACCGGCCTGCACGCAGAATGCCTTTCCAGGACGGTCTTCTGCTGTACGGGCACCGAGGCGAGTGAAATTGCACTGCTCATGGCACGCGCCGCAACCGGAGGCAGGGGCATTATCTGCTCGGATAGCGGTTACCATGGCAACAGTACCGAAGTCCGGCGATTGTCTGTAGCGCGACGTGACCCGCAAGGAAATCCAGAGATACGAACGATCCCTTACCCGCAATATTACAGGCCAATTGATGCCGCCGCATCTGAGTCCGAACTCACCGAACTCTACCTGGAGCGCGTACGTGAAGCCATAGCCGATTTCGACAGGCACGACATCCCGTTTGCCGGCATGTTCGTATGTTCTCTGCTGGTCAACGAGGGACTACCTGACATTCCCGCTGGATTCATGTCCCGGGCCGCAGAGATCGTACGTGATGCTGGTGGGGTATTCATTGCCGATGAGGTACAGGCGGGTTTTTGTCGCAGTGGCAGATGGTGGGGTTACCAGACTTCTGAGTTCGAGCCGGACATTGTAACCATGGGCAAGCCCATGGGTGCAGGCATGCCGATAGCCGGTGTAGTGGCACGCCCAGCGCTGGTTGATGCGTTCCGGGAGAAGACGGGATATTTTAATACATTTGCATCGTCGCCACTGCAGGCTGCCGTCGGTATGGCTGTACTGGATGAACTTGAGGACAGAGAAATTCTGGACAATGTGGTCGCCGTCGGCGGGTATCTGCGCATGGCACTTGAACACCTGCAAACTGAATATGAATGCATGGGCGATGTCCGTGGTCACGGGCTTGCTATCGCAGTTGACTGGGTGAATGATCGCGAATCGAAAGAGCCGGATCGTCGCGGCGTTGCAGAGATTGTGAACCGTCTCAAGGATAAAGGATTCCTCACTGGCAGCGCGGGATCTCTCGGCAATGTGCTGAAACTTCGGCCACCACTCGTGTTCTCAAAAGACAATGCCGACGCCTTTCTGGCCGCGTTCTCGGAGATCATGAAGGATATACATGGCTGAAATCGACTCCCGTCTGCAAGCACTGGCCGTCCAGGCGCTACCTGAATGGGAGTTGGCAGATGCCCACCTTGAGCCGATCGGTATCAGCGAGAACGCCACGTTCCGGGTAGATACGCCGGATCAGCGATATGTACTGCGAATCCACCGACCTGGATATCACACTTTCGCCGAGCTGGAGTCGGAGCATGTGTGGACTGCCGCTCTGCGCAAGGCTGGGCTCGATGTGCCGGTACCAGCGTGCACGCGTGGCGGTCATGTCTACCTTACTCTTCCTTTCGAGGCGGATGAACGGCACATCGACATGCTTGAATGGGTGGACGGAGAACTGCTGGGCAACATTATCCAACGGGAATCCGGTTGTTTCGCCGGGCATTTCCGTGCAACGGGCCGTATCCAACGGGAACCCGGTTGTTACGCCGGGCATTTTCGCGCCACGGGTCGTATCGCGGCAGCCATGCACAATCAGTCCTCTGCATGGACTTTGCCCAGCGGTTTTGAGAGACAACGTTTCGACATCAAGGGCCTGATGGGGGACGATCCGTTTTGGGGTCCATTCTGGGACCTCCCGCAGATGAGCAAAGCACAGCGGGATGTCATCATGAGTGCTCGCCGAACGATCACAGAGGAGTTAATGTGCCTGGGTTACTCGCCGGAAACGTTCAGTCTTATCCACGCGGACCTGCATCCCCACAATCTGGTTGTCAGCGATCATGGCCTGCATGTGATCGATTTTGACGATTGCGGCTTCGGCTGGCATCACTATGAACTTGCAGTAGCGCTTTACAGGTACCGGGAACTTGACCGATACGAAGACATGCTTGCGGCTATGGTAGACGGTTACAGGGAGTTACGTCCGCTCCCGGATATGGTCGTTAACATGCTACCCGTGTTTTACCTTGTGCGCTCGCTGGTACATCTTGGCTGGAGCGCAGCGCGCCCCGAGCATGGCTTAGACCTGTCCAAAAGTATTGGACTCACCGTACGCGAAGCCCGTGTCTGGATGGGATAATGGTGCATAAAAAGGTCACCGTCACTGACCTGACGGCACAATGGAAGCTTTTTGTGACTTTGCTGCTGGAGAAACCTACGTACTGCGTCGAGGGGCGGGGGGGCACTCCAGCACATCAAGTCAACGGAGAAGCTGAATAGAATGCTGTATCCTGCTGTGTTCACTGCATTGGCAATTCTACTTGTCGCCTGCGGCGGCAGCGGCGGAGGATCTTCCACGTCAACAACGCAAGTATTAGTAACAGCACCTCAACCTGCACCGGCAGTTAAAATCAGCTTCACTCGCGTGATGGATTCAGGTATGGAACGATCCTACGATTTTCTTGAAACCATAGTCAAAGATGAACGATTTTTCAGCGGTGGTGTCGCGGCAGCCGATTATGACTCTGATGGTGATATCGACCTGTATTTTGTGGGTGGTGAAACAGACCCTAACCATTTCTATCAGAATCAAGGCAACGGCACTTTCCTGGAAATCGCCGACTCTATTGGTTTGTACCACACAAACTGGGGAAGTGGTCCCGCATTTGGCGATATCGATGGCGACGGCGATCTGGATTTGTTTGTTGGTGCGGTCGAGTATCAGCCCTATTATCTCTATGAGAACCTCATTGCAGAAGAAGGTTTTTTTGTTGATATAACCCCAAACAGCCTGACGATACCTAATACGGTCTCGGCAACCTTCTATGACTATGACATGGATGGACATCAGGATCTGTTTCTATCCCATTGGGGTAACGAATTTGAACAGGGTGAAGACACAGAGACTGTCTGGCACAACAATGGAGATGGCGCTTTTGCCAGTGTAAGCATTGAGTCCGGCATTGCAGGATCATTGGTTGAGCAAGATACAGACTGGAGCTTTACGCCAAATTTCTCTGATATTGATGGAGATGGAGATGGCGATCTGCTTATGGCCTCGGATTATGATGAGAGTCAGGTATTGAGGAACAACGGTGATGGCACCTTTACCAATATTACTGATCGAGAAGTCATCGTAGACCAATTTGGTATGGGCGCGGCAGTCGCTGATTTCGATAACGATGGCGACATGGACTGGTTCGTGACCTCAATATACAACAGTGACGTGACCGACGGTGAAACCGGGAAAAGTGGGGAAGGTTTTGGCAACAGATTGTATCGAAACGACGGTTCAGGGATATTTGAAGATTTGACAGAAACCGCCGGTGTCCAAGATGGTGGCTGGGGCTGGGGGAGTTGCGCTGCGGACTTCGATAACGATGGTTATGTGGATATCGTACATGTTAATGGCTGGCTCAAGACGGTCAAAGACCATGACATTGAGCAGATCAGGTTGTTTTATAACAAGGGTAATTTCACCTTTGAAGAGCAGGCTACTGATGCAGGTCTTACCGATACGGGTCAGGGTAGAGGTATTGTCTGTTTTGATGCTGAGCGGGATGGTGATGTCGATATTGTCATTTCCAACAATAGTGAGACAGGGATTGTTTTCTATCGCAATGACACTGACAACGACAATCACTATCTTGATATTCGCCTGGAAGGGAGCGGAAACAACAGGTTCGGGATCGGTGCGCATATTACAGTAACGACTAATGATAGCGTGCAGGTGCGTGAACTTGGCGGGCGGAACAACTTTGTGTCCCATAACCCGTATGAAGTGCACTTTGGATTAGCCAGCGAAACGGTAGCAGATGTTCGGGTTCGCTGGCCCGATGGCACTATTTCTGAAATGTTTTCGGTGAACTCGGATCAGCTTCTACCCATCAGGCAGCAGTAAAACCGTCCGTAAATCAGGTCATTAACCGGCACCAGTTGTCAGCTTGATTTGCTTTACATTGTCTGGCAGGTAACAGGTAGAAAACAAACGTTTTACTGGAACGGCAGATATACTGGCAGAGACATACCTTTCAACTGGAACGGCAGATATACCGGTACAGATCAAACGCTTTCGACGCAGAGTGCTGTTCAATCCGCGCCAGGTCTTGTCGCGTTATGAGCAATGTATGACACGGTTCGTCAGCAACTATAGACACCTCCGATACGGTTGGTTCAACGCCACTTGACGCTTCAATGACAGATCCAGGCACCAATTGATTTATACGAGTCCCTTCAGAATTTAAAATCGTTGCTCTACCGCTTACTAACAATTGCAGTCCTGTTTGCAAATCACCAATTGAAGTGATCTCTTCCTCCGGCTCATAGTGCCGGGACAAAAAATCTCCTCCGATTTCGTTGACAAGTTCTTCAAACTCCGCCTGTCTGTCGAGTTGCTCCATCAAATTGACGATCACGTGGTCACGAAGTGTGTCTCTCATGTGAGCCCGGTCCAGCGAATCGGTTCTCCATGCATCCAGTGTGAGTTCTTCACATCTGGCGAGTGCCTGATCGAGGTCGTTTGCCCAGTACAAAGAATTGAATACGGTTTCCGGCAAATCTCGTTTGAGTCCACTCCTTAATAATTCAGAACTCGAGCTGAAGACAATATGAACTTTCTCTTCGGTTGCTCTCAGGATATACGTCCTCAAACTCTCAAGCGTAGAGAGGTCAAAACCGGTAACTTTAGAAAAGTCTATCAAGACCGACAGTGACTTTGGGTCCTTGCCAAGTACATTCTTCAATGTGGACGTTAATGCAAACGCACTTCCAAAGAACAGGTAGCCTTTGAGGATATAAATTTGAGTACGGAGGCCATATTCAAACAGTATCGCCTGGTCTGGAATGGAACGTATGGTTTTACTGTTTTTACCGCATAATGTTGTGCTGGATTCGACGATATCAAGCTGACTGACCCGAAACACAAAGAACACAATACACAGGAGTAAACCCAGGCCGATACCTTCTAAAAACCCCCAAAAAACCATGGTTCCACAGATCGCCCCAAGCATAATGGCTTCTGTATACGGCAATCTTCGTACATTTTTTATTAAATTGTCGTGTATCAGTGGTACCGAGAGCGAAATGAGAACGCCACAATTTGCTGAAACAGGTACGAGTTGTATGAATTCAGCACCAAAACCAACGACAACCAACAGAACTGCTACGATAACCATGCTGGTCACCGGCGTATTGCCATGGTACCTGATGTGGGGTAGTGAAGCTGGTGCTGAAATCGCACCGGGTATGCCACCAGCAGAGCCAGAGATTACGTTGGCAACGCCAGTGACTTTAAACTCTCTATTCCAGTCGAACTCGGTGTCTGTGCTAATTTCAAGCTGTGTATAACTTATAACGGTAATGACTATCAGAAGCACAATATACACACCGATATTGATTAATTGTGAAGCTACCTCGTTCCAGTTCACTCTTGAGATGTCTTCCAATGCGAATGTAGGCCAGAGTCCAGCGTCCCAATTACCCGACCAAAAAAACTGCATGCTTACAGCTTCTTCTATCGAAGTTTCGAATAGATTGAGAATCGTGTGAAATATCAGGCAGTATGCAATAAACATGGCTGGAAGCACCAGGAAACTCTTCCATATTCGCATCATTATCAGGATTGAAATGCCGAACGTTATTCCCAAAATCCAATTTAACGCAGTCGGCATTAAAAATAGAGCCGCCAAACTATCGTCATTCCAGCGGATGCCTACCATGGACAAGCTGAGCAGCAATATCAGCAGACCTGACCCTGCCAAAGTACCCGATGCGACGACTGAGGGGATAAATCTGAACAAATTCGCTAACTTGAAATAACCGATGATGTAAAAACTTATTCCGGTGAGAAAGGCACATCCAAATACGGTGAAAATATAGGTCATGTACAGTTCTTTACCCTGTAGCGGAATAGATTGCGCAATAACCACAAGCACTAATAAAGACGGGAGTGACGAGGTGCCAAAAGGGGCAGGGAATTGGCCCCAAATAGCCAGAACAAACGTCAGCACTATCGAACCAATCAAGAGAATCCCGATACCGGGCACTAGATAATCTGCCAGAGCACCTGAAAAAACCATTGTCCCAACCGCAAACTTCGAGATTGGTATCGATAATCCGCGCACCGACCCTACTAACAGGCCTCTCGCGGGTTTTAATTCAGCTACGAAATTGTAGAGGTCACTGATGGTATTTGGCACGGACATCAGATTCTTCTATGCTCTTTGACAGTCACTATCCATAGTACAGCATTGTAGATGTTCTTTGTCGGGCAGGTTTCTCAAAAGGGGTCAGGTCCATTTTTCTTCATTTTCCTTAAGATAATGGACCTGACCCCTTTTTCCTCTGACCCCTTTTTCCTCTAAGATAATGGACCTGACCCCTTTTTCCTCTGACCCCTTTTTCCTCTAAGATAATGGACCTGACCCCTTTTTCCTTCTGGTTCGCTGGCCCGATGGCAGCATTTCTGAAATATTTTCAGTGAATTCGGATCAGCTTCTAACCATCAGGCAGCAGTGAACCCGTCCTTAAAAACCAGATAACAATGACATTTTATTATTTTGCCTACGGCTCAAACATGTTGACTGCACGTCTTCACGATCGTTGCCCCAGCGCCAGACTGGTTGGGAAGGCTAAAGTCGGTGGTTATGTCATTGAGTTCAACAAACCGGGCAGAGACGATTCGGGGAAGGCGACCCTTATTCGCAAAACCGATGGTCTGTCCATTGGTGTTGTGTTCGAGATTGAGGAAGAAGACCTTTGTCGTCTGGACCAGGCTGAAGGTAGTGGGTACAGACGTGATGACAAGTTTGTCGTGCATCTTGACGATGGCAGAGATGTCCTGACTTCATGTTATCTCGCCAGGAAAACTGAATCAGGCCTGAGGCCCTATGACTGGTATCTGGCCTTGGTCGTTGCCGGTGCCCAGGAACATGAATTGGAAGATGAGTATGTCCTTCAATTAAGTCATGTTGCATTTGATGTTGATGGCGAATTAAATCGCAAAACACGAAAGAAGGCTCTGGATGCACTGGCAGAATCCAGTGGCTTCAACTACAGGAAGCTTCTGGCTCCTTGATTCTCAAAACCAGTCCTTCAGATATTATCTTTTAACCACTACTTTCTCGCTCGTGTCAGTCTTTTCACCTTCTCGGGGTCAATCCACCAGCTATCCACGATGCGCACTGTGCTGCCGACCAGGTATTCATATTCCGCGACCGCCTCGTTATTGGGCCGGGTGAACTTGTCCCAAAACAAAAAGCGTTCCTGGTCAATCCCATTCAACGGGATATGGTAAAAGCCCCACAATAACACGCGATCCAGGGCGCGACTGGCGGTCATTGCTGCTTCGATTGTGTTCGTTCCCTCAGCCTTCTCGATGAGCGCATCAACAATGGGATCACGTAGCCCGGCCATGTTTCCTCCCAGTTCCAGGTCCGCGGTTCTCGAGCCAAAATAGCTTTGCAGTTCGCCTAGAGGCGGATTCAAAAAGTCATGTCCCCGGACATACGCATCGAAATCTCGTTTACGTAAGAAGTTCACCCACGCGATGTTGTCCAGCAGTCGCAGACTCGCATCGATACCGAGTATCTTCAGGGACTCGATGTAGGGCAGCAGGATCCGGCGCTGCGACGGATTCTGCGTCGTCAACTCCAGTTCGAACTGCTGCCCCTCGGCATTGACCAGTCGTCCGTCCTCGACCATCCAGCCGGCTTCAGCAAGCAGGTCACGAGCCCATTCAAGGGAAGAACGGTTCACATCGGACCCGTGTGATTCCGGTAGCTGAAATGCCTCAGTAAAGACTCTTTGCGGAAGACGACCTTGGTAGGGAGTGAGCAGTGTGAGTTCAGCTTCCGTGGGCAGCCCGCTCGCGGCAAAAGACGAGTTGGCGAAGTAACTCAGGGCCCGCGACTGTGACCCGTATTGAAATACCCGGTTTTGCCACTCAAAATCCAGCGCCAGGGTCAGCGCTTCACGGACCCGAACATCCTGCATTCTTTCACGATCGAGATTCAGCACAATGGCCGTGGCAAAGCCAATGAATTTTTGCAGCGACCGCGTTTCCATAATGAGTGACCCCGCTTCCAGTGCAGGGATATCGTAAGACGAATTCCAATGCCGGATGTCGGTTTCGAAGTAGATATCGAAAAGACCCTTGCGAAAAGCCTCTCTGGCCACAGTCGCATCGCGATAAACGTCATAGTGGATTACGTCGAAATTGTACCGTCCGCGGTTAACCGGGACATCCCTGCCCCAGTAATTTTCAACGCGTTGGTAACGGACAAAGTCGCGATCGAAATCGGCCACGCGATAGGGACCGCTACCTACCGGCGGCTCCAGCGTGGTGGCACTGGAGTCCTTGCCTGCATAATAATGCGCAGGTCGGATGGGAAACCAGGTCAGCGCAACCAGGTTCGAATTGGTGAACACTTCCCGATGGTGAACGACCATCTCTTTGGCGTTGACTATCTCCAGCGATTCGATCCAGGACTCCAGGTAGACTTTTCCGAAAACACGCTTGAGCAGTTCGTCATAGGAAAACTTCACGTCGTTTGTCGTCACGGGCACACCATCGTGCCAGCGCGCCTTCTCGTGTAATCTGATGAAGAGCGACCTGTGGTCGGAGGAGAGTGCAATACCATCGGCGAGTTGGCCGTAAAGACCTGATAATTCGTCCGCTGATCTGATCATCAGACGATCGACGGTCCTCCCGATGCCCTGTGCGCTCGGTACACCCGTACCAGGTACACCCGAGAAGTTCCGAATGTTTGTGGTTGTCGAGAGTATTAATTTGCCCCCTTTCCGGGCGTCTGGGTCGGCGTATTCGAAGTGGTTGAAGTCCGCGGGATACTTCAATTCATGCAGCAATGAGATACCGTGCTGATACGCTGGCTGTTCCGCAACAGAGACCAGCGCCTGTAGCAGCAGAATCGCGCCAATCCCGTATCGATTTCCAAACCGTACAGTCATCATCGGTTTACCCACAGCAGAATTTCACCTGGCTTCTCTTGTTGCTCATTGAACATTGTACTGTATGTTTACAGTACGATTGACGCAGTGCACGTCCAGATCTTCACTTCCAAATGAGGTTCAGATTGGCGTAATCATATAGGCAACGGGTGAACCGAACAGATACTTTGATCCAGGTGATGATCAGTTGGCGGCCAACGTCTACAACAACAGACACTAATAGATATTGACAAATAAGATATGAAAATTTCTACCATTAAGAGCCTCCATTGTGATGCTGGCTGGCGCAATTTCTCATTTCTGAAGATTACCACGGACGACGGTATCGTTGGCTACAGTGAATACAACCAGTCCTACGGCAGTATGGGTGTGTCCGATGTCATTGATCAGCTGGCGCCAATTATCATCGGATCGAATCCACTCGAGCATGACGTGATTTTCGCGAGGCTTTATGCCACCACACGCCAGGCACCCGGAGGTATCAACTCCCAGGCTATCGCAGCGATCGAAAACGCTCTGCTGGATATCAAGGGGAAGGCTCTCGGCGTGCCTGTTTATCAGCTTCTTGGTGGCGCCATGCGAGAGCGGCTGCGTCTCTACTGGAGCCATTGTGGAACCTACCGGATGCATGAGTCGACAGCTGGTTACCTGGGCAAGAAGCCTATGACGTCGCTCGACGATGTGCGCGCACTGGGTGAGGAAGTGAAGACCCGCGGTTTTACTGGATTGAAGTGCAATATGTATGTGTTTGGCGAGCGGAGCTATACACACGGATGGCGCCGATCATTCCCGGACCGGAATGCGGAAAGACCGCTGATCCGTTCTGTCTACAACCAGATCGAGGCGTTTAACGAGGGCACCGGTGGTGATGTCGACATACTTCTGGACCTCAATTTCAACTTCAATACGGAAGGCTTCATCAGGATGATCCGCGCGTTAACCCCACTGGAACTGTTCTGGTGTGAACTCGACATCTACAATCCGGAAGCACTCGCCTATATCCGCAATCGCACCAGTACACCGATTGCCTCCTGCGAGTCATTGTACGGTATTCGCGACTTCCGGCTGTACTTCCAGATGCAGGCCATGGACGTGGCTATCATCGACGTTCCCTGGAACGGGATTTGGCAGTCCTACAAGATTGCAGCCATCGCCGATGCACACGAAGTGAATGTAGCGCCGCACAACTTTTACGGCCATCTCTCCTCCATGATGAGCGCCCACTTTTGTGCGGCACTATCGAACTTCCGTATCATGGAGATCGACATCGACGACGTACCGTGGAAAGACGACCTGGTCACCCACCCGCCGGAAATAGTCGATGGCCACCTGATCATGCCGGATCGCCCGGGCTGGGGATGTGATATAGACGAGGATGCCGTGAGAGCTCATCCGCCCAAATAGCCGAGGGCATCCATCATGGACGAACAAGTAGTGAATGATTTAATCATTCCACCCGTAGGCTTTGGGATGTGGGGAAGATCAGACACATAGGGGTCAGCAATTTCGATGTGCCTCTGCTCGAGCAAGTAGTAGATTTGTGTGAGACGAAACTGGTCACCAATCAAGTTCGCTACAACCTGCTCTAAAACATCATTTTGAGAAAAAGCCTATTCTCGGACAGCCTCCCAATGTCTTACACGGAATAGCAAGGATCTTATCTACCTTGTGTTGATTGAGAAATCAGACAAAATTTTGACTATCGAACAATTTTGCTCGATATTATAAACTGTGAATGGAAACGAATTTATTAAGCGAGTGAAGAAACTGGCAAAGGCCAAAGGCTTGTCGTTTGAAGTTAATAAAGAACGAGGAAAAGGTAGCCACATTACTCTTTATTATGACGATCGATACACAATTCTGAGAAGCCGGAAAGATGAATTGAAAACAGGCACTTACCATGCCATGCTGAAACAACTTGGCATCGATAAATCGGAGATATAAATCATGAAATATACCTATCCTGTTATTCTTACAGAAGACATGGATGATGGTGGATACGTTGTGACCTGCCGTGATATGCCGGAAGCGATCACTCAGGGAGATACGATCGACGAAGCGCTAGCGGAGGCTGCTGACGCCCTTGATGAGGCTATTTGCGGTTGCATTAATCACGGCAGAGATATACCTGAACCTTCGGCGGAACTGGCTGGAGAAAGGTTGGTGCCAGTGCCGGTGACTACTGCGCTAAAAGCGGCTGCCTATACCAAATTTCGCGAATCCGGCCAGACCAAGGTTGCGGTTGCCGAAACCCTGCATATCAAAGAAAGTGAAGTGCGGCGGATCCTGGACCCACGCCACGGTACCAAGGCCGATACCCTGGAACGCTTTATACGTTCATTAGGCGGTGATGTGATGGTCAGTGCGCGTTAATAGACGCCGACCTGGCGTTGTGCTTCCAATGAATCGGAGTGAGTCTCACATTATGTTTCAGTCTCTTGCGGTAGATCCGTTCACCGTGGAATCCGGCGGTATTCCAGTGGTGTCGGGCAGCCACACCAGGGAGAAACCCGTCGAGCAGGACCACAGAACCATGAGCGTCGCCATCAATCATCAATGGTTGTCCTAATCGCCTCTGCAATCCTGCCGGACAGTTCTCACGTGGGTTGCTGAACCATGATCACGCCGACCAACTCCTCTTTGGGGTCCGTCCAGGAAACGGTTCCACCAGCGCCGCCCCAGCCGAAAGCACCCGAGCTTCGGCTGGATTTCGCCAACGTCGGATCCACGGTGATGGCAACCGAGTAACCAAATGCAATACCAGCACCACCCTGTGCTTCAAAATAGACCACCTTGCCACTCAGGCAACAGCAACTACGACTCCCTGTATCGGCCTGCATCAATGAATTCCTGGACAACATCCCGGACCCTGTTCAGTCGTTCTCTCGACATTCCCACCTCTTCCAGAGTTCCGTGAGGTAATTCAAACGGGGTGGTCATTGATCTTCCCTTTTCTTGATGCTGGTCATTGATGTGATGACCTGTCGCTGTGCTGCCCCCTGAAACCAGCATGCAAACCAGAAGAATCATCGGTCTCGTCACTGCAATTCTCCCTCAATTAGAATAGGAACGGAAAGAGTATAGGATGCCTCGCCTGACCACAGCGTCCGTACCAATGCATTGCCCCTCATCGGCTTCCCTTGTATTCTCCACCGCAATCAACAACGCGATGGAGAATAGCCATGGGATACTTCAAGGATAAGGTCGTCGTAGTCACCGGCGCCGGTGGCGGGCTCGGGAAGGCACACGCGATCGAATTTGCCAGACGAAGTGCCAGGCTTGTTGTCAACGACCTTGGCAGTGCGGGTGATGGCACTGGAAAAAGCGACATGGCTGACTCCGTGGTCGACGAAATTCGTGCACTTGGCGGTGAGGCAATCGTCAACAACGCGTCCGTGGCCGATAAGGAAGGCGCACAGTCGATCATCGATGACGCTATCAACGCCTTCGGCACTGTGGACATCCTCGTCAACACGCTGGCACCCGCGGCGGAAACACGATTGATCGGCACCATCCCCGGCGTTGAGGTCAATCTGGAAGATCCGGACCCGATGCGGCATCCTAAACTTGTGAGTCCTACAGTGCTGCTACTCTGCGACAATGACGCACCCACAAACAAAACCATTCACGCCGGCAACGGCCACTTTTCCTGCAGCGCGACGTTTGTTAACCAGTCTCTGGAATTTGATGCAGATGTCACCTATGAGGATCTTCTGGCGAGGAAAGACGAATTGCTCGACATGAGCAACGTTGAGGAAATGTCCGGGCTTATTCGAGCCTTGAGAATGCGGGAGCAACAGAAGTAATGGGGTCGGGGTAAAGTGCCAGAGTAAACTCACAAGTACTGCTAGCGTCATTGGGGTCCACATTTGGGATACTTGCAAATGAGAGAGCAGCGCTGAGACAGATAGCAACAACTCTGTCCGTCTCACTTGATTGATACCAGACCAAAGTGATTACGGGAGTTAAATTCAAAGATGGTATCGAGGAGACAGATGTCGACCAGATCACCGCTTGAATCAAATAGTCAAACACCACTTTTGACAATAGCTCGATGAAATCTGGAAGTTAATAAAATAAACTACTTTGCTGTTCAGATTGTTGATCGGCGTGCAAAACTGACCCACTTTACGGGGTAATCGGCGTCCAAAATTGACCCACCCCCGGTTGTTAGAGTAATCATTCCCGAAGCATATTAACTTCGGGAGGTATAAGGGGTGTTAGTAGTGGAGACGTTGGCAAAAATCAGGCGAGATCGGCTGGTCCATGGCAAGCCAATCGGAGCCATCGCAAAAAACCGGGGCGTGTCGCGCAATACGGTCCGTAAAGTCCTCAGATCGGAGGAGACTGAGTTGGAGCCGGTCTACCATCGGCGTAAACAACCACGCCCGAAGCTCGGTCAATATGAAGCTCTGCTGGAAGCCCTGTTGCTGTCCAACCATCAGGCCCCGCGGCACGATCGGCTCAATTTCCTCAAGATGTTCGAGTTATTGCGCGATGACGGCTATCTCAAAGCGAGCGATTGCTCGCGCAATCTCCCATCTAACATCTTTTAAGTGATTGATTTAAATATATTAATTTTTTTACGTTATTTCAGACCTCAAGTACCAGAATGATTTGGAGTAGTGTAGGTGCGTGGGCCACACGGTGGCGGTAGATTCAATCTCCCATACGAGGTCATGGTTAATGCCATGCCTTCAGTGACTATACGCCGATACCGTGCGTGCCATTCTTGTAGTCGGGTGCCGTTAACAACGACACACCAGTGACTGGCCGGCATCTTTTGTCCACGCACCTGCTCTTTTACCACAATCATGTTAGCTACGCGACAGCGTGCCGCTTGCGGGGCGAACCCTTGTAGGTGGCTATGATGCCGTACGCCGATATGCCCGTCTCTGGCAACAACACCATGGTCATTCGCAAGATGCCTTCATCCCGCTGCACTTCAAACCTGGTGAGGCTTATCAATTCGATTGGTCGCACGAGACGGTGGTCCTGGGTGGTATCACACAAACGGTAAAGGTTGCCCACGTGCGTTTGTGTAATAGCCGGATGCGGTTTGTCATCGCCTATCCCAGAGAGACCCAGGAGATGGTCTTTGCCGCTCATGATAAGGCTTTCCAGTTCTTTGGTGGTACCTGTGAGCGTGGTATTTATGACAACATGAAGACCGCCGTAGATGCGATTTACGTGGGTAAAGCGCGTCAATTCAATCGCCGTTTCGAGGCGATGTGCATGCATTATCTGATTGAACCAGTGGCTTGTTCTCCCGGAGCAGGTTGGGAGAAGGGCCAGGTTGAGAACCAGGTCAACAACACCCGCGAGCGGGTTTTTGTACCACGGCTACACGCGGACTCGTTAGACGATCTGAACCAGCATCTGCAGGAGTGCTGCCTGGCAGAAGCTAATCGTCTGCGGCATCCTGATGACCCTGGTCAAACGGTGTATGAGGTATTTCAGCGCGAGCGTGCGGTGTTGATCCCGTACGCCGGGCCGTTTGACGGTTATCCCGCCACGGTAGCCAGCGCGTCAAAGACCTGTCTGGTCCGGTTTGACCGTAATCGATACAGCGTCCAGGCATCGGCTGCCGGTAAGGCCGTAGAAGTGCAAGCGTATGCAGACCGTTTGGTGATGCGTTTGGAGGGTAAGATCGTCGCCCGGCATCGGCGTAACTTTGGTCGCGATCAGGTGATTTATGATCCCTGGCACTATCTGCCCGTACTGCAACGCAAACCCGGCGCCTTACGCAATGGCGCTCCGTTTCGCGATTGGGACTTGCCCGATAGTTTGCGGCGGGTACGCAACCATTTTGAGGGTCTTGATGATGGTGACCGGCAAATGGTCAAGGTACTCAATGCGGTGCTGACTGATTCACTGACGGTTGTGACCAGTGCTTGCGAGACCGCACTGTCTGCCGGGACGATCAGCGCTGATATTATCCTGAACCTGGTGTCCCGCGACCAGGAACCGGAAACAGCCAAACCTATCAACACGCCGGCAGCGCTTGAGCTTAAGCAGCCGCCACAGGCGGATTGTCAGCGTTACGATGTATTACGCCAGGAGGTCCCCCATGCCACGGCATGAAGTGATTGAGTTGATGACCACCTTGAAGCTTGCTGGCATGCGGCTTAACTACGATGAGATTGTAACTGCCGGGCGGCGTCGTAAACGCGACTTTGAAGCCATCCTGTGCGATCTGCTGGCGGCGGAGATCGCCGACAAGAAGGCACGCTCGATTCGTTATCAGGAGAAGCGACAGCTTCGCAGTCTTAGAGATGACAATTGCCAAAATGCCGGTAGTCAAAGAACTGTCTGCGTTCGATCATGCAGCCAGTTGTGTGAAGGAGACGATGATTGCAGAGCTCGCCGATGGTGCTTTCCTGGAGGAACAGCGCAATGTCGTGCTCATTGGTGGCACCGGCACTGGCAAGTCACATTTGGCGATGGGTATTAGCCGTCAGTGTATCCGGCAGGGTAAGAAGGTACGGTTCTTCAACGTGGTGGATCTGGTCAATCAGTTGGATCGCGATAGTAAACTCGAACAACACGATCGTTTAGCGAACCGCCTTTGTCGTGTCGATCTGGTGGTTCTTGATGAACTTGGCTATCTGCCATTAGCTGTTACCGGTGGTCAACGCCTGTTCCATTTGATCAGCCAATTGTATGAACAAACGTCAATTTTGATCACCACGAATCTGGATTTTGGTGAGTGGCCGCAAGTGTTCGGAGATGCCAAAATGACTACTGCACTACTGGATCGGTTGACACACCATTGCGACATCATTGAGACAGGCAACGAGAGTTGGCGCTTCAAGCATCGTGATCAAAGAGATCCAACGCAATAAAATAAGCACCAGAAATCGCCTCAATGATTATCTGGGGGCACATCTAACAGGATAATCAAGTTGATGCTGGTTAAATTCAGAAGTGTCGTTTCACTTGCTTGAATATTCAAAACTCGGGGCTTTGGGGGATGGCATCAGCATTGAGCTGATGCCATCCCGCACTACCGTGCAGCGAGGTAAAATTTAAACAAAAATCACAGGTTTTAGGTGGGTCAATTTTGGACGCCGATAGTGGGTCAATTTTGGACGCCTATTGACAGTTCAGATATCCAACAGCCTAATGTGAACTCGTCAATCAGTTGCCAGAACGAGGAGCAAAGATGGAAGATTCTAAAGAAAAAGTCAGGAGACTGTTTGGTCTCCTTGAACACCTGGACAAACCTGTTCTATGGCCAACCGGACTGACCAACATGTTTGAGTGGCTGGCATGGGAGCCAAAACACATTCTCGGGGTGAGTAAGAATTCCTATAGTAAGCTAATTATCGAATGGAGCCACGAGAAAAGTGTTCAGCACAAGGCATTAAAGGAGAAGGAAAATCACGTAAAAAAGAAACACAATGCCGAGTGCAAGAAGCACGAGCAGTCAGATCGCTACGCCAAACAGAACAACTCCATCGCGTCTGTCCGGGAAGCGGTACGCCGTGCAAAATATTTTTCAGAAAATTACTTGAACAAGGAATTCGATATCTTTTGGGCATTGGCCAGCGACTTATACCTCGACGAGTTCTACGGACAATTTACTGAGTTACATGGGTCCGGTGAGTGGTTTACCCACGGGAAAAATATGGTGTTCGAAAAAAGCACGGGAACCGAACATATTATGCATATAGACAATCTTGCTTACAACCCGAAAGAGCGCATTCTTGTGGCCAATGAACTCAAGCTTGGAGGCAGAAAAAATAAGGATCAGATACTAAAGTATGCGAAGATGTTCGACCTGTTGCGCGAGCGCGGCTTCATTTTGAGAGACACAAGATTCCTGTTGTTGTTCATTGGTAGTAAGCTGGAAGACTCGGATTGGGACACCGCGATAAATATGGAGTGCAGATATTGTGAGAAAAAAGAAAAACTTCAATCACTGATTAAACCAGGAAACATTGACATTGCGAAATCGGCCGAGTACGGCACTACGACGTGGAACGCCCTGATGTCATTCAACAACGAATACCTGAAACAGCTGGATTCGAGAACCCAGCAAGTGGAGAAAAAGTTGTTGGCTGGTTTCATACAAACCCTTTCCGAAAAATTCGATATTCAGAAAGAAAGTGCGGCCCCCGCGTAGGAACGCACTATCAACTACGACATTAAAGTTGTGAGCCAGACAGCATCTTAATGTAGGTATATACCTATAAATATTTGCAGTCAATCATTTTTTGTAGTAACGTACCTACAATATTTATCCTGTAAGGAGGTTTTACCTGTGGGTATTAATACTGTCTCTAGTCGAGAGTTTAACCAGGATGTAAGTAAGGCCAAGCGGGAAGCGTTGAAAGGTCCTGTATTCATAACTTATCGAGGCCAGCCGGCACATGTACTATTAAGCATTGAGGATTACCAAAAAATATCGGATACGGAACATAGCATTGTTGATTTGTTGGCAATGCCGGGTGTTGCCGATATAGATTTCGATCCTCCCAAATCTGATAAGGAACTCTATAAACCTGCGGATTTTTCATAGTGTATTTGCTTGATACCAATGTTGTTTCTGAGCTAAGAAAAGCCAAGACGGGAAAAATCGATAAAAATATTTTAGCCTGGGCTGGCAGTGTTTCAGCACAAAGCCTCTTTTTGTCAGCTATTACGATTATGGAACTTGAAACCGGTGTTTTATTGATTGAACGTCGAGACCCAACTCAAGGAGCTATATTGCGTTCCTGGTTGAATATTCATGTGTTGCCAGCTTTTGCTGATCGGATACTGCCAGTTGATACTGCTGTTGCTCAATGCTGCGCTAAACTTCATGTACCTGATCCTCGTTCTGATCGGGATGCGCTGATTGCGGCCACAGCGTTGGTTCATGGGATGACTGTTGTTACCCGGAATGTTGATGATTTTGTGGCTACAAATGTGGATATATTGAATCCCTGGAATATGAGTATGGACAACGCAAGCTTTGGAAGACCGTAATAACCGCTACACGTCCAGCATTGAAGTCCAACTACCAGCATATTGCATCATCGGACCTGAGAAAGCACAACCATTCCAGCGTGGTAAGGCCAAAGTTGGCCACCATCCGATTTGCACGACAAAAATCTTGACAACAATATTGTTGTATAAAATTAATTTGTCTGAAAATCCTGTACAACGATACTTCCTGGTTGATATGAACTATAGGTTTAAATTACCTGATTAACTCAGCGTTTATAGTGAACCTTTTCCAAATGAATGGCGCCTTTATATATACCTCATGGAAGGAATGAGATAAATGCCTGAGCAGGAAGATGCCATGCTTGTCCACAAAATCGTTGCGGGGGACGAGCGGGCGTTCGTCAAATTAATTCGACGTTATGAGCAGCCGCTTACGACATTGATCCGGTATCAAATCGATGATACCGATCATGCAGAGGACGTCTGGAAGGACACTCTCCTCGCTGTATGGAACGGCCTGGGTCAACTGCGGGATTCGTCTAATCTGAACTTCCCGCCATTTTACCCTGTTATTTCGAGTTAAGTGCTTGATTCAGGCTTGGAAAGTGTGTTCAGAAGCCTGATATTAGTTCCCATGTAAAAATGAAATTAAATGTTGCAATACAAATATTAATGCCCTATACTAGTTCCCATGTACATCGAAACCGTGCCAAACCGAAAATCGCCCCCCGCCGTGCTCTTGCGCGAAGGCTGGCGGGAAGGTAAACGCGTCCGCAAACGCACCCTCGCCAACCTCACCTCCTGGCCCGCCGAGAAAGTCGAGACCCTGCGCCGCCTGCTGAAAAACGAACCGCTGGTCAGCCGCGACGACGCCTTCGACATTACCCGCTCGCTACCGCACGGCCACGTCGCTGCCGTACTCGGCACCCTGCACAAGCTGCGCCTCGACCGCACCATCGCCAGCGCCACCAGCCCCGAACGCAACCGTGTCCTGGCCCTGATCACCGCCCGCATCCTCGCCCCAGGCTCGAAACTAGCCACCGCCCGCGGCCTGGCCGAGGCCACCGCGCGCGACTCCCTGGCCAGCGAGCTGGGCCTCGGGGAGATCGACGAAGACGACCTCTATGCTGCCATGGACTGGTTACTGGAACGCCAGGACAGCATTGAGCGGCGTCTGGCCAAGCGCCATCTACATGACGGTGCGCTGGTGCTCTACGACCTGACCTCCAGCTACCTGGAAGGCCGCCATTGCCCACTGGCCAAGCACGGCTATTCCCGTGACGGCAAACGCGGCAAGCTGCAGATCGAGTTCGGTTTATTGTGCAACCACGAGGGTTGTCCGGTGGCGGTCGAGGTGTTCGACGGCAACACGGCTGATCCGATGACTGTGGGGGCGCAGATCGACAAGCTGCGCCAGCGCTTCGGACTCAAACGGGTGGTGCTGGTCGGCGACCGCGGCATGCTCACCGAAGCGCGCATCCGCGAAGAGGTCGAGCCGGCGGGCCTCGATTGGATCAGCGCCTTGCGCTCGTCCGCCATCCGCCAGCTGGTGGCGTCGGGGACGCTGCAAATGTCCTTGTTCGACGAGACGGACCTGGTCGAACTGCGTTGCGATGCCTATCCGGGCGAGCGCCTGATGGTGTGTCGCAATCCACTGCTGGCTGCTGAGCGGGCGCGTAAGCGCGAAGTCCTGTTGCAGGCCACCGAGGGCCGGCTCGATCGCATCGTCACCGCCACGCAGCGCGACCAACGGCGGCTCACGGGCCAGGACAAGATCGGCCTGCGGGTGGGCAAGGTCATCGGCAAGTACAAGATGGCCAAGCACTTCGAACTCGACATCGCTGAGACATCGTTCAGTTACCGGCGCAAGCCCGAGTCCATCGCTGCGGAAGCGGCCCTGGACGGTCTGTATATCGTGCGCACCAGCCTGCCGGCAACCGAACTTGACGCTACGCAAACCGTGCGCGCCTACAAGCGTCTGAGCGCTGTCGAACGTGCCTTCAGAAGCTTCAAAACCGTCGATCTGAAGGTGCGGCCCATCTACCACTACGCCAGCGACCGGGTGCGTGCGCACATCTTCCTGTGCATGCTCGCCTACTATGTGGAATGGCACATGCGCGCCCGTCTCAAGCCGCTGTTGTTCGAGGACGACGACCCAGACGCCGCGGCAGCAGCGCGCACCTCCGTCGTGGCGCCCGCCGAGGTCTCGCCATCCGCCAAGGACAAGGCCCGGCGCAAACAGACCGCCGCTGGGTTGCCGGTACACAGCTTCCGCACGCTACTCGACGACTTGGCGACGGTCGCCAAGAACCGGGTCGTCGCCCGTTTGCCCAACGCTGAGCCGTTCGACCTCATTACCCGCCCCACCGCGCTACAGTGCGAGGCGTTCAAACTCCTCGACGTGCGCCTCAAACGTTCCCAGTAGCGCTCCCGTAACTTTTCAAATATATACCGAAAAACAACGGGTTAGCTAAAACATCCTCTCGAAGTTCAGTCTAATGTGCGATCCTGGCTTATGCAGGTTGCCCGGAACCGGTGTCGCGCGTTAACATAATAAGTTTGAACGTTCCACATCATTACTGCTTCAACGATCGAGATTGTCTCAGAAGAAATAGCTGGTTGAGGTTCCCACCAGACGTATTCTCCTTGACCCGCAGGGTATTTCGCAGCGCGGGCAATGTTCTTGCAACGTGAAGTTATCTCTTTGGTTTAACACAAGTATTGTTGAGGAAACCGTGATTCCAAAAGACATAGTTTTGAAAGATAGTCTGGTTAAACGTAATCTGGAACTCACACGGGAAGAAGTGTCCCGTGGCTCGTTGTCTGACGTCAATTATCTTTGCTGGTAGTGTTGCCTCAACTCAAAATGTTACCAGGAATGTGAATGCGATAAAATCTGTTTCGCAGTGCCTCTACTTTGGCCCGATTGCCGCTTGGTGATCTCCGAGCTTCACGTTGGTACGGTCTACAATATCAGCTACTCATGCCATTTCGATAGCGTTCTTGTCCAGCCACTTTGAATCTCATCCTGTTAGTCGGACTCGTCTGGGGCACCTGCATTGCGGAGATAGGCAACAGAGTCGTCTATGTGGATGTTTATACCGACAGGATTGCCGAACTTGACCATGCGGGTGCTTCAATACACCAACAGGGCCTCGACACTTACGAATCTGTGCTTAGTTGTTCATACCCATCGTCGAAGTTGGATTCGGTAACATATCCATGGTAGTAGTATGCACGATGTAATTTGCCAGCGAAGGGATACCTAGCGTCCAGGCAGACGCCCCATCGTCAGCACGTATGGCCTCCGCCATAAACCCGGTATGTTTAAATCGCTGTTCCATTTGTTCATGTGCAGCATCAGGTAAAGCACTTTCATTAAGGCATTTTGCCATCATCCCTAGCGACAACGGTTGTTTGTTCTGCTCAAGCCAGTAGCGAGCGACTTCATATGCCGCAGACAGGCATTCTTTACGAGTGGCGTGCGGGGGCAGTTCCGCATTCAATTCGCCAAAGCGACCCCGGTATATGGTGCTCATTTCAGCTGACAGCACCTTCTGCGCCTGCACGACAACAGCATCGTCCACATGGCCCGCATTTTGTTGCGCTTCTTTCCATACCGCCTTTCCAAGCACCTGAATGAAGTAGGGGTAATTCTGTGTTGCAGGCACCATCTGCTGAAGGGGCATCTCATCCACGGTACACCCGCCTGACTGCAGGGGCTCAAGCAACGCCCGTCGAGTTGCCGCGTCATCTAATGCAAGCGGCGATAGTTTTTCACATCGTTCAACAAAAGAAGCAGCGGTGCTATGATCATCTAATGCCCCAGGCAGAGGGTTCCCTGCATTGCGCAGGCGATCCCGCAGGTCAGGAGTGCCGACCATAATCAGGCATACAGGAGCATTCTTCTTCACCATGTCCTGATATATGTTGAGCAGCGCCACAGTCACTTCAGGATCTAATGATTGTGCTTCGTCAACCGCAATAATGAGTGGCCTCCCCCTCGCGTGGGTGCTGTCTCCAGGCGGGTGGTCTGTCATTATCTTGGCACGGATGTGCCCTGACCAGTTATGTACAATCGTCTCGCCCCGAGAACGCTCTAAGGAGACCCCTGTGCCTGATATATTAGCCCCAACCTTTGTGCCAGAAGAGCGCGCCTTGCGTGCCAGTGACGGGTCGACAAGAATCGCGAGGTTCTCAATAGAATCTATATTTTGGGCACTTGTATCAAGCACATCAACTTTGCCATTAGCCTCCTTCAGGAACCATTCAACCAACACAGTCTTACCCATGCCCCTAGGTCCACTAAGGAGTATTCCGTCTGGCGCGACAGTACCATTGAGCAACTTATACAAAGCTTCACGTAAATTATCTTGTTCACTTTCGCGGCCAGCGAGAACCGGAGGCATTAGACCGGGACCTGGATTAAATGGGTTCACTGGTTTCACTGGTATGGAAGCCTCTCCGTCCGCTCAATTAATGTTTAAAGTATACCATAGGACAAAGAATCATCAGAGAGCCAGGTCAGTATTCATCTCTTCAATGTAGCACCTGGAGGGACCATCCACGATCTTGGATCTCTGCAGACTTTCCGATTCCACCTCGCGGCATCCAATAAGAATTCAGGCATAAACGCTGGTTTCATGGGCTTGATTTTGCAATCAGGTTCACAAAGATAGTCGAAAAGTGCAAAATGAAATCTAACTCATTTTTAGCCGATATTGCAACATATTGTTTTATATGTATTTTTAAGAATGTGCGGAATTTTCAGACCCGACATTTAGGATAAATATGCCACATTATTCCGAACGGCTGGATGAACTACAGCCAATCCTGGCTCCGACAAATGGAGGTTCCTTATCCGGGGCTCTCCAGGATTATCTCAAGTCCGTCAGGTTAGACGAACGATAAACAAGGACTCATCCGATGAACGAGAACATTGCAGCCATCACACCCATCGACACCACCAACGATGCCCTGGAAACCGTCGGGGGCAAGGGCCGTTCCCTCGCCCAGATGACCCGGGCGGGGTTCGATGTGCCGGAGGGCTTCCTGTTGTCGACGGCCGCCTACAGGGATTTCGTGGCCGACAATGAACTCGGCATGCGCATCCTCGATCTCGCCCGCCCGGAGATCATCGACAGTCGCGCGTCCTTCGAGTCTGCATCGCGATCGATCCAGGCGCTCATCACTGGATACGAGCTTTCCGAAGCGCTGAAAGCCGAACTCACAGCCGCCTACCAGGCTCTCCCCGGCAACGAACCCGCTGTGGCGGTGCGATCGTCGGCGAACGCGGAAGACCTGCCGGGGCTGTCCTTCGCCGGGCAGCAGGAAACCTACCTCAACGTCAGCGGACCCGAGGCTCTCTTCGAAGCGGTGCGTAACTGCTGGGCTTCCCTGTGGACGATCCAGGCGATCAGCTACCGCAACGAGATGGGCATCGAGTCCGACGCCGTGGCCATGGGGGTGGTGGTACAGATCATGGTGCCTGCCGAAGTTGCCGGTATCCTCTTCACGGCGAATCCGGCCACCGGCGAGCGTGGTGAGATGATCGTCAACGCCAGCTTCGGCCTCGGCGAGGCCGTAGTTGGCGGTCAGGTCACACCGGATACATTTATCGTCGACCGGTCGACGCTTACTGCCAGGGAAACCATGATCGGCGCCAAGGAGCAGAAGATCGTCTCCGACGGCAACCAGGGCACCCGCATGGTGGATGTGGACGCGGGCGAACGCGATACGTCGTCTCTGCCGGATGAACTATTGACCGAGTTGGCAGGACTCGCCGCCCAAGTGGAGGAGCACTTCGGCGGCCAGCCCCAGGACATCGAGTGGGCCATTGCCGACGGCAAACTCTGGCTACTGCAGTCGCGTCCAATCACGAACCTGCCGCCCCAGCCCATCGAGGTGGAGTGGGAAGCGCCACCGGAGGTCTTCGGACTGGTGCGTCGGCAAATCGTCGAGAACATCCCGGATCCGACCTGCCCACTCTTCGACGAGCTCTATATTCACGGTGGGCTGACTAACAGGAAGAGCGGCAAGTCCCACTTCACCACCCTCCACGGCTTCGCATTTCAGATCGCTGGCACGACGTCGGAGAAGACCGACGAGATGTTCCGAGCCAAACTGAAGCGTGGCAAGGACGAGGAGGCTAGAAAGCCGGAGGTCAAGGCCCAGGAAGCCCACGATCTGGACCTGTTCCTGGCTTCGCTGTCTGATGACGAAAGTGCCCAGTTCAACGCCATGGCAACCACACTCGCAAGTGACAATCTGCCTCATGCGATCACCATGCCGGAGAGCGACAATCCTACCTTCACCGCATTCCACAAGACCTCCACCAACGACCGTCAACACAAGGACTTCTGGGATCGCGCGTTGCCCGAGCTTCAAGGCGCCACCAGGAAGTGGGAGGCTGTTAACCTCGCTGCCACCGATGATCAAGCCTTGCTCGCAGGCATAACCGAACTTGCCAATGCGGAGGGCGGGTACTGGACCAGCAACGGCGGACACACCTTCGGCGTGGCGAAATCCGTGGACGATCAGCTCCAGGCTTTCTTAAGAGAAGCCTTGCCGGACCATCACTTTACCAGCGGCCAGTTCCTGTCAGGCTTCAAGTCCCGGATCATGCAGGCCAACGATGACATGTTCGCGATCGCTACTCTGATCAAGGCGGCACCCGAACTCTATGAGGTGGTTATCGCCACGCCCGCCCGGCGACTGATGACCGTCCTCCGGCAACGCAACGACACTGGCAAGATTTTGGAAGCGATCGATACCTACCTCGCAACCTACGGACACCAGGGCTACAGCCTCGACTTCTTCGAGCCAACCCAGCAGGAAGACCCGTCCGCGATGTTCGTGACCCTTAAGAACATGGTACAGCGGGCCGATTACGACCCGGCTCAGCACGAGTCAGAGGCGACGCGCAAACGGGAAGAAGCCCTCGCGGAGATCCGCGAACTGTTAGAGCCATTTGAGTACTGGCAGTTCCGTTATCGGATGTGGTTCGCCTACCAGTACTACCCCATGCGCGAGGTGTCCAGCTTCGTACTCGGCACGGCCTGGCCCGTGCTGCGCCGTATGGCAGCCGAGTTGGGGCAACGGCTGGTGGACGTTGGCACCCTGAGCAAGCCAAGTGACCTTTACTTCCTCACAAGCGACGAGATCAAACCCGCCCTGGCAGCGCGCGGACTTGGCAAGGCAATGCCTGAGTATCTCGCCCTGACAGCAGCCCGCCGGGAGCTCAGGGAGGCGCGCAAACGCCTGCACCCGCCGGGCACGATCCCGGAAGAAGCCAGCGAGAACCCCGGCGTGAAGTTCAAGGAGACGCAGTTCAAGAACGACGACTCGAGCGATACCTTGCGCGGCATCCCCGTGAGTCCCGGCACGATCACCGCGTCGGCCAGCCGGATCATGAATGCCCAGGAATTCGACCGGATGCAGCCCGGATCCATCCTGGTCTGCCCCATGACATCCCCTGCCTGGACCCAGCTCTTTGCTCACGCTGTCGGTCTTGTGACCGACATTGGAGGCATCCTGGGACATGGCTCCATTGTGGCCAGGGAATATGGCATTCCCGCGGTGGTCGGCACCGGCAACGTCACCCAGCGGGTTGAGAGCGGTCAGACCCTCGTGTTGGACGGAGATGCGGGGACCGTTGCTATCCAGACAGGCGATTGACTCGCCGCACTCTAAAAGGGGTCAGGTCCATTATCTTAAGTACTTAAAAGGGTCAGGTCCATTATCTTAAGGAAAATGAAGAAAAATCGATCTGACCCCTTTCCCCTTACTTTTCCCATGATGACCCCTTTTTCCATGACCCCTTTTTCCACGAAAGCTCTGAATCCATCTTGAGTGTGATCTCGCACAAGTGCGCAGTAACCGACCACGCGTTCACCGGATTGTAGGACCGATTCATACTTTACTCCTTCGAACTCAAGTCTGTTTCTGGTCCATTCGGAGTCAACGCCAGCGTGGTCACCCTCCTGGACAGCATTGGAGGCAAGCCAATCAATTTCGCGCCAGTCGTTATCTCTAACCTTTCTTGAGATTAATATGTGATCACCTTTGCTATTAGATACGTTGTAAAAGGAAATCAGCAATTTTAGTGAACCTTTTCCGAATGAATGGCACCTTTACATATACCTCATGGAAGGAATGAGATAAATGCCCAAGCAGGAAGATGCCAAGCTTGTCCACAAAAGCGTTGCGGGGGACGAGCGGGCGTTCGTCAAATTAATCCGACGTTATGAGCAGCCGCTCACGACATTGATCCGATATCAAATCGATGACGAAGATCATGCAGAGGATGTCTGGCAGGACACCCTCCTTGCTGTGTGGAACAACCTGAGTCAACTGCGGGATGCGTCTAAGGTGCGTTCCTGGCTTATGCAGGTTGCCCGAAACCGGTGTCGCGCGTTCTATCGATCCAGGCAAAGGCGCGACGTACCGATGGAGACGTACATCCTTGACAGGATAATCAGTCGCTATGGTAATGAACGCATGCGACGGCTCGAGGTCGCTCGTGAGGTGACAAATACTATTGAAACGGCGCCTGCCTCGCAGAGAGGCATTCTCAAGCTGTTTTATATTGAGGGACACACCATCGCCGAGATCGCTGCTCGGCAACAACTCCCTTCGGGTACGATTAAACGTCGATTACACACGGCAAGACAACACTTACGAAAATCAATGGATATTCCACTCGACACGCGGAGAACAGAAATGGCAGCACCTGGTCAAACTACCTCAACACATCCATTCCCTGAGCATGGGCCTGAGATAACCATTACATCACTGGCAGAGGAATCCTTCAGCGTCGACTGTCGTGAACTTCGCTGGTGGCACATCGTTCCGGAGGTTGGAGATCACACGATCTTTGCAACCTACGATGCACCCGATTGGTCACTTACAAGGACCGTAGAATTACACGTCACAGGGCCTGCCAAGGTTCACGATGCAAAAGGTGTAAAGATTGAGGTCAGGGAATGGGAGCCCGATCCGGCTTTTTCGTCCGGACAGACCTTGGCGATTTATGGTCGACTCACCGAGGACGAGGCGCAATGGCTGGCGGTAATCGATCGATACGAGGATCGCGAGTCGGTATTCACCTTTCTGGATGAAGACTGGAAGTCCCAATGGGGGCTCCAGGCCAAAAGACTGATTAGCGATAAAGGGTTATTTGTCGAGCAGGCACCGGGTGTATTCGAAACTGCGACCCGAGCAACACTGGAGAGCGGCGCGGGATTTTTTACTGTCGAGATAGCGGGTAATAGCTTTACTTGTCTTCGTGTTTTTGACCTTGACCTTTTCGATAATTTTGGAGAAGGTGAGGAAAGAGGTATATTGATTGAAGCCTTCCTGACGCGAGAGGGACGAACTCTGCTATATCGACGATATAATGCTCGACTCTACCAGGGAGATGAAAGAGAGACCCCCTGGGATGAAGAATTTCCTGATAATGCCCGCATAGTTATCGACGGAATTACATACGTACATTGGTACGATGAAATTAACGCGAAGACCTTAGTTGCCACGGAGCCATCTGTGTCTGAATCTCAGGCGTGAATTCTACACTAAGTTAGCACTCAAAAGGGTCCTCTCAAAAGGGGTCAGGTCCATTATTAAGTACTTTAAAAGGGGTCTACTTTAAAAGGGGTCAGGTCCATTATCATAAGGAAATGAAGAAAAATGGACCTGACCCTTTTTCCGGACCCCTTTTCGGCAGTAAAGCGGTACTCGTAACTGCGGGAAAAAGGTACTCAGGGCTGCGGGAAAAAGGTACTCAGGGATGTGAATCGGGGTAGTGTCTCACAATAATTCTGCGCTATGTTTGCTCGTCGAAATAAATACCAGCCTGTTTTAGACGCGCAATCAGATTATCGACGTCATCCACGTAGCACGTTTGAACGTTCCACCTTATGACTGCTTCATCGATCGGGATTGTCTCAGAAGAAATAGCTGACTGTGGATCCCATGAGACGTATTCGCCTTTATGAATGTGCACGAATCCATTCATTTTGAATTTATAGATGGTAGGGTGGAATGACTCCACGGCCTGTTTGCAGGATCGGTGGATGAAGATATGAGCCGTTTTCCCAGGAGTACATTTAAACCCCAGGTCCCGAAGCATGAATTCGTCGCAATCGACTGACCGGACACGGACGGTCCTGACTCGGGGAAACAGGTGAATATTCACCTCGTCAAAATCACTGGCATAAAGAATCTCGTCCCTGATATAGCCTTCTCGAAAGCGCGTCGTGCTGCTCTCCCAGTCTGGCGTGTGCCAAAAGGCGCCAGGGTAGAACATATTGTCTGCCTGTGGGGCAGACACTTTGTATAAATGTGTCGACATTCCAGTTTTACGCTACAACGATTGAGTAATTTAAGTCATACGCCTTAAGAATATAGATAGATACTGTCTGGAGAACGTGGCTTTTTAGTCTTCCGCTGTTGTACATTGTACGTTTTTTGTCGGATGCATCCATGACGAAACAATTACCAGAGAACCAATCTATTGACGACATTCGCTTGTTGGTTTCGTCGATGGGATCAAACGACGGTGTGTCAGAAGCCGAGGCTGAACATACCATTGCACTGGAATACGGTTTTGCAACCTGGCGTCAGCTCGAAGCCTATATCACCCACCCGGCCGGTAATTCGGACTTCCTTCAACTCAGTTGCCTGACCTACTTCACCACCGACCGGCCGGCTAATCGCGAACGCGCCAGGGCGATGCTGGATGCCGACCCGTTGCTTGCCAGCCAAGACATCTGGTCGGCTGCGTGCGTCGGTGATGTGTCCGCTGTCGCGCGCTTTCTCGATGCTGACGCGACACTGGTGAACAAGCGAGGTGGCTACTTCGACTGGCAGCCGCTGCTTTACGCCTGCTACTCACGGCTGAATCTGCCGGACAAATCCACCCTGGCGGTAGCGGAACTGCTTATCGATCGCGGAGCTGATCCCAACAGCCACTACATGTGGGGTGGGCAATACCGTTTCACAGCTCTCACCGGAGCATTCGGTGAGGGCGAGATGGGACCTGTGAACCAGTCCCCGCACGAGGAGTGCGAAGCTTTGGCAAGTTTACTGCTTGCTGCCGGCGCCAACCCCAACGATGGTCAGGCGCTCTATAACACCATGTTTACGCCGGGCAGCGATTGCCTTGCCATGCTCCTGGACCACGGCCTTGGTCCAGATGATAAGTGCAATTGGCTGGATGTTCAGGATGGCGAATTTGTCGATAAATCCGAACAGACTCTGGGCTATCAGCTGGGTTGGGCGGTTCGTAATCACCATGTCGAGCGCGCCAGGCTTCTGACCGACCACGGCGCCGATTTGACGATCCAAACAGATGATGGAAAGACCTGGTACGAGACGGCATGGCTCGCCGGTCATCCTGATCTTGCGCGCTATCTCGCAGACCATGGCGCCGAGACCGTGGAACTCGATTCAATCAAGCGGCTCATCGGCGCCTGTATGAGCGGAGATGTCAGTGCTGCCAAAGCCCTGGTGGAAAACGAACCGGATCTTGTCGAAAGAGTACAGAACACTGAACCGAATTTGCTCACCGATGCGGCAGGTTCCAATCAGCTCGAAGCGGTACGCGTCATGGCAGAACTTGGATTCAATCTCGGCCAGTTGGGCAACGCCTCGCCGCTGCACCAGGCCGCGTTCCATGGCCACCTCGACATGGTGGAGTTGCTTTTGACGAAAGGCGCGGACCTGGGCATTCGCGACAGATTCTATGCGGGGACGCCGCTGCAATGGGCGATCACCGCAGGCAGTTCGGAAGTTGTTACGTATCTTGCGAGCCGGGAGATTGGTGTTTTCGATGCGATCATAGTGGAGAATCCAGACCGGCTGACTACGCTCCTTGATGCTGACCCTGGGCTGCTTGAGACCACTATCCGTGTCGAGAGATCAGATCCCGTGCCCCATGATACGGATTGGCAGACGCCACTTGCGTTCGCCGTACTGTACAAATGTCCGGCATCGGTCGAGTTGCTGCTTGAACGTGGCGCTCGGATAGATATCGCAAACGACGATGGAAAGAGTTTGACGGAACTTGTTCTTTCCGTGTCGACAGAAGAGATCGCCCTAATGTTCGCATCAGTGGCCGACTAACGAACCAACCTGCCGCCCCGAATCAAACAACAAAGTCCCTTCCTACCGGTATATTGAGCTAAAACGCTTAATCAAACTCCAGAATAAGGGAATGTAAGTGTCAGTGTTATTGATTTTACAGTACTAAGTCTGTTTGATACCCAATCCTGGCAATCGATGCAAGTCAGCCAGAGTGCAGATGACGCAACTGTTACGCGATCTGATACTCAATCCTGGCAAACGATGCAAGTAAGCCAGGCAAAATTTCCAGGCTGGAAGGGATTCAAGATGGACAGAGCCACTATCATTCGTTCTCAAAAACTCGCCGATGTTGTGCCTTTCTATGGTGAGGGTGATCCGATACCCACGCATCGAGATCTGCAGGTAAAGGATGATACCAGCGGGATACGAGCAGTGGTGGTCTTCATGCTGCGATGCTGGCCCTACATGTCACCACAGATCCTGGGACGATGGTGGATTCCAGGTTCCGGCGTTGAGACACGCATTGCCGAGTTGATAGGTGGTCGAGGTTTCAGCTTTGTCTATATGCCACCTCTGGTAACCCTGCTGGCTATTTCAGGTCCCTACTTCGGGTGGGTGCCGACAGAACTGGAGTACCCATTCAACTTTTTTTACCTGTTCATCGGGCTCATGGTGATCTGCACCTGGCCGTTGCCATTTCTTGCCGGCAGAATTCAGATTGCATCATTCATCGTCTTATTAATTACTACCCTGCTTGCCAACGTGGTGGCTGTATTGATGATCAAAGGTTCTGCCACAAACATCTATGCGGGTGTCATAACGGCTGCCTGTATCTTCGGATGGATGGTGCAATTCCGACTGGATACAAGGGGTCTTCGTTACCGGATTCGTGTTGACGCACACATTGTTTATTACTATGGACTGGAAATGATCCTGGGACTGGGGTTCATGTTGATGGGTCTGGTGATGGCTGAGGTAATTAATCAGTCCTTGTTGCAGAACGATCCGCTGATGCCAGGGCTCGCAGACATGCTTGGATATCCCGATTTGTCAAATGAAATCACCGCAACACTGACCGAAGCACAACGAATGGACTTACGCTGGGCGCCGATCAAGTTTGAATTCATACTGTTTCTGTTCCTTTGGCCCATGGGACTGCTTGTTCCCTATTACATTACATGGATTTACCAGAGAATTAATCACGATCTTCGTCTCGCACTCATAGAGCGCTGGCATCGTCTGTCTTTGCGTCACCATGCTGACCATCGGGTAGGAGATTCCATCTGGCGAATCCAGTCGGACTCCGAAGAGATCATGGCCGTACTCAAGATACTTGTTGGTATCAGTATGGCTGTTATCAATTTGGTTACCGGGCTTTTTTTGATTTCGATTCTTTCGCCAATGCTCGGATTCATCGCGACCCTGGTTCTGATCCCATCAATAATCGTGGCGCACTGGGCGATGCCTCGCTTCCGTACACGATCACTGGTCAATCGCATGGCCAATGCAGACCTGACTTCCAGAGTGCAGGAGTCCTTTCGATCGATTCGACTTGGCAAGGCATATCAGGCAGGCACTCGATCCCAGCAGAAATTCGAAGAAGATTCGATGATCGCATTCAATGCTGAATATCGTTATACAAGGCTCTGGGTACGATTCAGCCTTATCATGGTTACCTATAGTGAGATGTTTGCATTTGCGGGTATCTTCATGATGGCGCTATGGGTCAATGGTGGTAAGCCAACCTTTGCGACCGAACTGATTGCCCTTGTGGGACTTTCTTTCGTGGTCTGGAACCTGTCGGCCTTCAGGTGGGCGAGCGAACGGTACGAGGATGCGGTGTGGTCTTTCTTTGGATTGTTGGAAGTCTGGGCCTATGCGCAGAATATTGCCATGGGGCTGAAGCGGGTGTTCGACATTCTTGATATTGAACCGGAAGTCAGCGATCGATCGGATGCGATACCGTTTCAGGGCTTCAGCAGGGAAATTCGATTCAGTGATGTGGCCTTTGCCTACTCGGCAGACCGACCAGTGTTAACCGGCGCCAGTCTGACTGCTGGTCCCGGGACGATAACTGCCATTGTTGGTCCGACCGGCGCCGGGAAGTCAACACTGATGAGTATGTTGTTACGCTTGTTTGATCCCGATTCCGGTACAGTGTCGATCGATGGTCACGACCTGCGTGAGTTTGAGGTGGACTCGCTACGCAAAAACATTGCAATAGCGTTACAGGAAAATGTGCTGTTCGGTATGTCGGTACGCGAAAATATCTGCTACGCAGTTCCCGACGCCAGCGACTTTCATGTTGCAGAAGCAGTCAGAATCGCCTGTCTCGAAGAGACCATTACCGCCCTGCCACAGGGGTTGGGCACCATTCTGGGTGATCGGGGTGGCAGACTGTCCACAGGACAGCGGCAAAGACTGTCTATAGCACGCGCAGTAGTTCGTGATACCTTTATTCTGGTGCTCGATGAACCGACTGCTGCGCTGGACGCAGAAACAGAACATCGTGTCCTCGCGAACCTGTCTGAGTGGGCTGGTTCACAATCTTCCCGGCGAGCGATATTCCTGATTACCCATCGAATTTCAACCATCCGTCGTGCCGACAACATTGTCTATCTGGAGGATGGGCGCGTGGCAGAGACAGGTACCCATGACACGCTGATGGCCATCGAAAACGGTCGTTACAAAGCCTTTGTGCAGGCAGAATCATCACTCGCAAAAGGAGATCAGTATGTCTGATGGTTTTGTCGATCCGGATCGGCCTGCATTCTCGCTGGACCAGTTACGTCAGGATGAACAGGCGCTGGATAAACGAGCCAGCCTTGTCGATACAAAAACAGATGTCGACTACAGGGAAACGTTCAGCCTTATCGGTCGTTGCATAATTCTGATCAGATTCTACTGGCGTCGTTTTGTCGTTGTGTTGTCCATGGACTGGACCGCCACCGTCATTAGCGTCGCAGTCGCGCCATGGGCGGGTAAAGTACTGGTAGACAATGTGGTACTGGGACAACCCATCAAAGAAGATGGTGGTGGCTATCCTGCGTTCCTGTTACCAGTGCTTGAGTTTCTGGAGGGATCATCCGCCTTCACTATCATGTCATGGCTGGCGATGTGGACCATCGCTGCTCTGGTTGCGCGGGTTTTCTGGCAATACGTGCAGGAACTGATTGAAAGCCGGCTGGAACATTCGATGTTGCATATGGTGCGTTCACGTCTGTTTGAGAGTCTCAGGTCACTGCCAGTCACCAAACTGGATGATCAGCCGATCGGTGACTCGGTATACCGCGCGATGCATGATGTTCGTGGTATTCCCGAGATTATTCAGCGACTCGTGCAAACCCCCGGTGACGCACTGCTGACCTTTTTTACTGCCTTGTTTACCATGCTGAGTGCCTATCCCGACTCACCTGTGGTGGTGCTGTTCGCCATTGGTGCATTGCCTGTCTTTCTACTGGCAACGACTCCATTCTCGCGCATGTTGCGCCGGCGGGCACAGGCGCAGGTCGCTGCTGGCACAGTTCTTGTCAGCACCACCGAAGAAGGTATGGACAATATCCAGGCTGTACAAAGTCTCGGCGCCAACAAAATCGAGAAAGCACGTTTTGCAAGGGTCAGTGCAGATCAGTTCCGCCGGGACAGGTTTGAGTTGTTTGCACGTAATCTCGTTGAACAGTTTGGTGAAATTGCCGGCCAGTTTTTATACTGGGCTTTCATGCTCTACCTGCTGGGCAAGGTAATCACCAATGAGTTGACACCTGGCGACTATGCGGTGGTATTTGGCTATTACTGGGCCATGAGCAAGCCGGCAAATGAACTGGTAAGGCTCTGGATTGATCTACAGTCACCTGTTGCGCGAGCGCGTCGGGTTTTCGCCATGATGGACCTGCAACAGGAAGAGGAAGTTGGCGGGGAGACGTTACCCACTATATCGTCCGGAATCGAATTTCAGAATGTCGGACTTGTCTATCCCGATGGTCGACGCGCACTTCGGGACGTTAACTGCAAAGCATCCATCGGTGAAATCGTGGCTCTGGCGGGGCCGACAGGCGCAGGCAAGACAACCCTGGCTTATCTGATTCCGCGTTATCACATGGCGAGTGAAGGGCAAGTGCTTATTGACGGTCATGATGTGAATAATATGACCATCGACAGCCTGCGCAGCCAGATCACCTACGTGTTCCAGGAAACGGAAACGCTGGCGGAGTCGATCGCCGATAATATTCGCTATGGTGCTCCCAACGCCAGTCTTGCCGACGTAGAACGTGTTGCAAAAGTTGTCGGCATTCACGACTTCATCAGTGGCTTGCCGCAGGGCTATGAAACGCAACTGGGCACGACCAACAGCAAGCTGTCCGTTGGACAGAAGCAGCGCATCTCCATCGCCCGGGGCTTGATTAGGAATACACCTGTCATGATCCTTGATGAACCGACATCGGCACTTGATCCGGAGACGGAAAACTACCTTATTGCCGCACTCAGGGAAGCGGCCAAAAGTCGCCTGATCATCGTCATCGCACATCGGTTATCGACGATTAACAGTGCGGACCAGATCATCTTCCTCGAGGACGGTCATGTATATGAACAGGGCAGTCACGAGGCGTTGATGGGCCTGGAAGACGGTCACTATCGGCGCTTTGTCGAGTTGCAGACAGCATAGCATCCAGCAGGGCAGACAGAATGCCTGTCACCCGGAACAGTGACGACCCAACGCTTGATGTTTCTTTGGAAAGTGTAACCGGGCTGTACACAAATGATAGATTGGATATCGCCAGGCGCGAATCCAGTATCTATATACCAGACACGGCGGAATAACGATGATTGGTCCCGTGAGTTGGCGAATTCGCACGGTAAGAATCCGAGTGAGTTTCCAAATGACATAAACGGCTGAAAGTCCATTATACTCTTGTTTTTAGTTTAAGCGGTGGACGGTTGAACTTCACCATATCGAACCTGGACGTGCTCGTTGAACTGCTGGTCTGGACGACACTGGCGGGAGTTTGCATATTGGTTGGTGCGGGTTTAGCACTTATTGGCCACAGCCGTTCTCAGTGGCTGGTGGAAGAACTTCCCCATTACGTTATCGCCTTCGGCGGTGGCATTCTTGTCGGCGCTGTCGCGTTGGTACTTGTTCCAGAAGGGATCGCGCATATGCCGCACCCATTGGCGGCCATTGGGATGCTGCTTGCCGGCGGCATCGCATTCATGGTGCTTGACCGTATTCAGGCACGGCGACAGCAGTCAGCGCCGCAGTTTATCGCCATGGGTGCGGATTTCCTGCCGGAATCATTGGCTCTCGGTGGCATTTTTGCAGCAGGCGGAGAAGGCGCCGTGCTGCTCGCGCTGTTGATCGGGTTACAAAATCTACCCGAGGGTTTCAATGCCTGGCGGGAACTGGCAATGGCCAGAGTCAGACCGCGCAAGGTACTGGGCCTGATGTTGCTGTTAGCCATACTCGGCCCCGTTTGCGGAGTGATCGGCTGGTTCTGGCTTGTCAACCAAGACCAGATCCTCGGCGGGATCATGCTGTTCGCCGCAGGTGGCATTCTCTATCTCACCTTCCAGGACATTGCACCGCAATCGAGATTGGAACAGCACTGGGCGCCACCCCTGGGTGCAGTGTTCGGGTTTGCGCTGGCTTTGGTGGGGTCGCTTGTTTTGTAGCTTTTTCTTAACAAAACCCTTTGATGGATCGAAGCATAACCTTGCAATTAGCCGTCGGAAAGGGTAATTGAAGCCGAATATTCCACCTGAACTGGCCAAGTTCAGAGGTCAAAGCAACATGATACATACTTGTCTATATGCACACTTTAATGTACATTATTATGTGCATTAATTACAGAGTAATGTATGAAGTCGATTTCATTTACCGAGTTTAGAAAACAGGCATCCAACTTGATCACTGAGGTGGAGAACGGGGAATCAATAATTCTGATTCGTCGCGGCAGACCTGTTGCAGAAGTTATTCCAATTGTTGGACAAGATATTAAAACCCCGTCCTGGAAACGACCTGGGATTCGTCTGAAAGCGAGTGGGAAGAATCTTTCATCGGCGATTCTGGAAGACAGAGATGCGAGCAGATGAATGTGTACTTTGATTCATCTTCACTGGCGAAACGGTATATTGATGAAAATGGCTCCGCAGAAGTGGACAGTATTCTTCAGGAAACATCGCAATTAGCGGTGAGTATCATAGCTGTCCCGGAAATTTTATCAGGTTTGAATCGACGTGTTCGCGAAGGATCTATTACCTCTGCTGACTATGTAGAGGTAAAGAAACATCTGGCTGACGATATGACGGATATGATTACCATTCAACTTGTTCCCGAGGTAATTGCCACCTGTATTAAACTATTGGAGAAAAATCCCTTACGAGCAATGGATGCATTGCATGTCGCATGTGCCGTTGAATGGAATGCCGGTTTATTTGTAACCTCAGACAAAAGGCAATTATCAGCAGCCAGACATGCTGGACTGGAAGCAAATTACGTTGGTTCACCAAATTGATCCATTTCGCTGGCCTCCATGAATAATAGTAAGGATCAAGTGCTGACCGTTAAGTAGTAGCTTATAATTCTGCTCCAAATCAGAGACGAGACAAGGCGGCCTGCATGTCTATAGAGGTAAAAGAGACAAGTCTGGACTTTTCGGAGATCCACGACAGGATGCAATGGTATGTCGATGAGGAGATTCTTCCCTGTTGTAACACATTGATTCTTCAGGGAACAGATGTTATCGATGTCAAAACCCATGGGCCGATTGACCACGAAACGAACCGTCCACTGACTGAAGACGCGATATTCAGAATGCACTCATGCACCAAAATTGTCACTTCAATTGCGGTGATGATGCTGTTTGAGGAAGGTAAATTTCAGTTGAGCGATCCACTTGAAGAATATTTACCTGAATTTTCTGATATGGCTGTTCTGAAGTCGGATGCGACGCACATTGAAGACACGGAACCGGCAACAGATTCAATTCGGATTAATCAGATTCTCAGCCACACGGCCGGTCTCTCCTACGGATTCGTTGATCCCGAGTCGATTATCGACAAGGCCTATATCCAAGGAGGTGTTAATCCAATGGTTCAGGATTTTACCAGGGACCTTGAATCGCTGAGTCTGAAGCTCAGTCAGTTTCCACTGGTTTACCAACCGGGGACCTACTGGCGATACAGCTTTGCAACTGATGTTACAGCACGCCTGGTCGAGGTACTTTCGGGGCAACGGTTTGATGTATTCCTGAAGGAAAGAATTTTTGATCCACTGGGGATGGTCGATACAGATTTCCACGTGCCGCAAGAAAAGCAGGATCGTTTTACCACGATGTACATGCCAACCAATCCGCTTGACCCTATGGCCAGTGGTTTCGTGAAAGCTGATGATCCATACAATGGTGCTAATTCAAAACCTGCCACTTTTCATTCAGGTGGCGGTGGATTGATGTCAACCCTGGTCGACTATCTCGCCCTGGTTCGGATGTTGGTCAATGGAGGAGAGTGGCAGGGGCATCGATTGGTAGATTCCGCCACGCTTGATGTAATGAGAACCAATCAACTGGCCGATGGTGTCAGTGTTAATTTTCCATTCTGGGATTTCACAGGCAATACTTTTGGGCTCGGGTTTGCGCTTAAGGATGAGCCATTCAACGGTGAGCCGGATTCGGCCATTGGTGAATACCATTGGGGTGGTCTGGCAGGTACCCACATCTGGATGTCAGAAAAGGCAAATATTGCCGGTATCTGTATGTCCCAGCTTTTACCCGCTTTCTGGCACCCCTTCAGTCATGATTTTAAACGCATGGCATATAAAATTACCGGGCAATAGAATTCCAGTGCCTGAGCTTGAATGTGTCTACGTTCAGCCGGGGGTTCTGTGAAGCTCCACAAGAAGCCAACAGGCAGTCGGGATGAGTTGATTACTCAAGAACACCGGCGACCAGCAATTCGCCAATTTTCTCATCGTCGTATTGCAGGACATCGTTGAGTACATACATCATGTCCCGGGAGAAAGTGGGAGCGCTGGTGTCCATGCGCGACTGGGAACGGGACAGGTGAATCCTCGGCCCCTCAATGACGGTATTGCCGCCTTCATGATGTGGCAGGGTAACAAAGTGTCCCAGGTGATTTAACTGTGGGTCTGCGATCAGTTCGGGACTGTTTTGCACTATCGACGCGGGTACCCCGACTGCCTGCAGTTTATCCTCCAGATCAGGTCCTTGCTGGTTTTGAGTAAATCGGGAAATCAACTGATCCAGTTCCTTTTGACGTGCCAACCTTCCCCTGGCGGTGAGCAGTGTCAGGTCAGTTTTATCCAGGCCAGGGATGATGCTGCACAGGGCCAGCCACTGTGCATCACTTTCGCACGCAACTGCAATGTGCTGGTCGTCTCCAGATATGGGGTACACCCCATGTGGTGCACAGTAAGGGTCTGAATTACCTGTACGGGATTGAATGTGTCCGTTAGCGGTATAGTCCAAAATCGCCGGCGTGAGAAAATGCATGGCGACCTCTGCCTGAGACAGATCGATGTGTTGTCCTTCACCGGTACGATTCCGGTGTTCCAGAGCTGCCAAAACAGCAGTGGCATTGAAACGCGGCGCGATATAGTCCGTGTAAGCGCCATAAGGTCCTGCAGGCTCCCGGTCCGGCCATCCGGTAATCCCATAAAAACCGGTAATCGCGGCAGCGAGGTTGCCGTACCCGGCAAACATGGCCAATGGTCCCGTCTGGCCCATGAGACAGGTGCTTAACATGATGAGGTTTTCGTTAACGCCACATAAGGTTTCATAGTCCAGGCCAAGCGCTTTCATGGCTTTTGGTGAAAACGATTCGGCCACTACATCACACCAACGTACCAGATCGAGTATGACTTCACGCCCTTCAGGCTTGGAAATATCCAGCGTAAACATTCGTTTGCCAGCATTGACGTTATGGAATAAAGCTGATTTTTCCGGTGATTGATCTTCATCGATAAAAGGCCGAATAGTGCGGCATGCATCCAAACGTGTGGATGACTCTATCCGAACCACAGCCGCACCGAAGTCCGCCAGCGTTCGAGTAGCGCAAGGTCCGGCCAGAGCCCACATTAAATCAAGTATTTTGACATCCGCCAATGGTGTTGGGTCCGGGCTTCCTCCGCCCTTGACCTGCACCTGTGGAATAGCCTTCATCTCCGACAGTATTTCCCGCGTATGTTCGCCGATTCCCGGTGGCCGCCTGTTCAGCCGCAGCGGTGTGGCACTGAACCTGGCAAACGGTCCCGGGTATTGAATCCTGGCAGACGGACCATCCCCTTCCGGCTTCGTGAAGAAACGCCTTGCGTGAAATTGATCGCTGTTAACCACATCTTCGATGGTGAACATGGGCGCCAATAGCAAGCGCCGCTGCATAGCCGCATGCAATAGTTCTGCCTTGGTCTTTGACGCGGTACAGGCTGCTACACAATTCTTCACCCGCTCGAATTCGGCAATAGGCTCAGCACCCGTCATCAACAACAGGCCATATTCTATCCAGTCTTTATCACGAGTCTTTAGATCACAAAAACCTTCATCGTAGACGTATTCCATCAATCGTTGCGTTGGTGGACCAAGTGTGGCGCCAAAAAGGTGGGTGATGGACACGTGGCCATCCAGGGCCGGGTAGGTTAGCCGGAGACGCAATTCCCCGGCTTTGGCGCCACCGGCCATTCGTTCAACGGTAGACTCACCTACGGCTGCGGACAGAAGGTTACTCTGGGTGGCGAGTGTGAGTGCTTGTTGAGCACTCACACAGACATGTTGGCCCAATCCGGATTGATGGCGTTCATGCAGCGCGATGAGCGCACCGGTTGCCGCCTCGGCAGCGGCATGATTCCAGGCCTGAGGCACGCTGACCCGAACCGGCGGGAGGTCTTCATCGCCAGTAACTGACAGGGGGCCGGCGCTGGCCAGTAAGGTGAGATCCGTTGCTGCCCAGGAAGATTTTGGACCGGTTTCGCCGTATGGCGTCATGCTGACATGAATGAGAGCAGGATTGTGTTTACTCAGGGCAGCATAGTCAATACCGCGCATTTGCAAACTCCCCACTGGCTCGGATTCAATCAGAAAATCCGCGCGCTTGACGAGTTCCAGGAAGACATCCCGCTGAGTATCGAGATCTAGCTCCATACTTCGTTTGCCGCGGGCATAGCTCCACCAGTTCAGGGAATTCTCAGGATCTTCCCGGTTCTTGTAAAAAGGACCCGTCTGCCTGCCCGGCGCTCCACCGGGTGGTTCGATCTGGATGACGTCTGCTCCCAGATCTCCCAGGATTTGTGCACATAACATGCCTTGTTTGTTGGTTAGATCCAACACACGGTACGGACTTAGCAACACTGTAATTCACCTCTCTGCATTATTCATTTACACCTCAGAAGCCTGGTTTCTGATAAACCAGTTCGCCGTCAACCATAGTCGCCCTTACGTGGGCACTCGACAAGGAGAGACGGACGATGGACCATGGGCTATCGAGCAAACAGAAATCTGCCGGGACACCGATGGCGATTGAACGGATCTCTGCCGGATGTTCCAGCTCACCGAGGAAACAGTCCACTGCAGCTTCAGGCGTCATGGCTTCGTTTTCTCCCAGTATTTTCCCGGCCCTGGTTTGCCGATTGGTGGCGGCTTTGACAGCAATCCAGGGGTCTGGATTGCCAAATGGCAGATCAGTACCAAAAGCGAAAGGGACTGATCCTGAAAGACTTTGGCAACGGTATAACCAGCCGTGTTCGCTGTTCGGTATTACAGCCAGGTAGGCATCACCGCGGTCGAGAATAAAGTTTGGCTGGGTGATCACGCAACACCCGGATTCCTGCAAAATCGTCAACAACCTTTCCGGTACAACCGAGGCATGTTCAATACGGTCTCCCGGCAGAAATCCGGCTTCCTGCACTGCCGCGAGTGCAAATACAAGTTCGGTCTCGGTGACGCAATGGATGGCGACTGCACGCTGATTGTCGTGACTGGTTGAGATTGTCTGGCAAAGCTCATGATAATCGGGGAGGTCGGACTCATGAAGGTGTATTTTGCATTCGCCAGGTTGGATTTTGCCACAGCTGGTTTTGCCGGCTGCAGATAATTCGCTCGTACCTGAAAGCCTCAGTTTCTGCAGCAACGCTCCGGTGGACTGGAGTTCAGTAAACCACTTGTAGGTGTCAAGATTGTTAGAAGGAGTCATATCGTTGATGCCGGTTACCCCAAAGGAAGCCAGGTTCCGGCTGACCTCTTTGATCGGTAGCGTGTCTTTTTTTGTGATTTCCCGCAGAAGATTGTCGACGTCATAAAGACGTCCGTCTTTGGGGGACAGCTTTATTCGGCTTTCAAACGGAAGAGGGGAGTTCTTTATTACTTCCAGTGCCATTGAATTCAGAATCCACAGCCTGCCAGAACGATGCTGGATTCTAACGGGTCTTTTGGGCGCATATTTATCCAGCCAGCGACGATCGATGTCTCCGGCAACACTTTCATGATAATTGATTCCTCTTAGCCAATCGCCGTCGCGCGTATCACTCATGGAGTGATGCCAATGAACTCCGAAACTGGTTTGCCCGGTGACAGCCGATGCCGATTCAGGCTGTTGAAGGCTCGATGCCCTGTTCAGTTGTGCTTTTAAATCCGACTCGGTGCAAACCACTGGAGGTCCGCAAGGAACAGACCCGAGGGCAGCGGCGTATGAGGCAAGATGGACATGATGATCGTGTAATCCGGGCAGAAGTGCGGCCCCCGCTGCATCCAGCTCCTGTTCTCCCGGTTTGGGTTCAAGCTTGCCAATGGCTGTGACAATACCCTGTTCGACCCGCACATCCTGTTGTTGCACGGGTTGATAATTCCCCTGGGTGCAGCACTCTGCATTACTGATTAACATTGACGATGGCATGTATGCCTGTCTATTCGAACCACGATTTGACCACCCGGCGGAGCAGTTTTCCGGTTTCATTGTAAGGTAATTCACTGGTGAACAGGATTGTTTCCGGCACTCGTGACGAACGCAGCTTTGCTCTTATCAACGATTCAATTTCATCTTCTGTCAGGACAGCTTCTTTTTTTAACACAATGGCAAGTGCTATGGCCTCACCCCATTCTTCTGATGGTATACCAACCGCAGCGACATCAATGACCACCGGGTGTTCATGCAACAGATTTTCTATTTCTGCGGGGGAAATATTTTCACCGCCCCGAACAATCACATCGTCTGCACGCCCGGACAGATAAAGGTAGTTGTGGTTGTCCAGATAACCATTATCCCGGGTGGGAAACCAACCGTCATCAAGCAGGGCTTTATACTCCAGATATTCACCAGATACCTGTGGGCCGCGTACGAAGATTTCACCTGCCTCGTAAGGACCGAGATTGTTTCCGTTATCATCGCGGATTTCTATTTCAACCGAAGGCAGTGGTTTGCCGACAGAACCCAGTTTCGATCGGATCGCGGGATCGACATGATTGAATGCATCCCGGTGATCGTCAGGGTCCAGCAGTGTGATCGTTGAACTGGTTTCGGTGAGTCCGTACGCATTCGTGAAATTGATCTCCGGTAACAACTCAAGTGCTCGTTCAATCACCGGCACGGGCATCTTGCCACCGCCATAGGCAATGGCTTTAAGAGACATGAGAGTCGAAGGATCGAAATGGGAATGCTCCATTTCCTCTATGATCCGCATGAGCATTGTGGGTACGACGAATGCGTTTGTAATGTTTTCATCCTTGCACAGGTTCAGCCATTCCAGGGGGTCAAAATTAGCTAACTGGACAATCCTGCGGCATGCATATATTGAACTCATCACTGCCGAAATTCCGGCGATATGGTAGGGCGGCACGGAAACCAGCGTCGAGTCGTGATCTGCCGCTCCCATAAATTCAACTGACCCCAGAATATAGGAAACCAGGTGCTCGTGTCGCAAGATGGCGGCTTTCGGTGTGCCGGTGGTGCCACTGGTAAATAGCTGGATAGCAACTGCAGATGGATCTTCCGACCAGGTGATATCTATGGCTGGTAATGATTCGAGTGTATCGAGGAAGGTCTTTCTGCCGGTAACAGAACCCTCGGCATGTTGAAAATCACCTGTTCGATTGTCATCAACAACAAGGAAAACAGGTTCAATCCGTTCCAGCAAATCGTTGAGTTGCCCGGTACTCAAACGATAATTCAGTGGCACATATGGAACGCCTGCCATCGCCGCACCCATCAGGGTGATGGGAACTGCCGGGCTGTTCACATCAAGCACGGAGACAGATTGGCAATCACTCTTTGAGATCTGGTCCGCTGCCTTTTTTGCCGATTCAATCAGTTCCAGATAGGTGTAGTGCTTTCCATCATGAGTCAATCCTGTACGGTCCGGGCAGGCTTCTGCCGCCATCTGTAAAAAAAGGGCAATGTTCATGATGTCAGTCCGAGGATGGCAGCTTCCTGGTGTCTTTCGTCATCAGTTCTTTCCCATTGTAATAGAGTGAACCGTCACCACTTTTGACACAGAGTACTTCAACAGTTTTCGCTTCATTCACATACCGTTTACCAATGAGACAGCCGTCCATGTGATCCGGATTGCCCTGAGCTTTTTCAGCGGGTGCTGCAGTGACCAATTGTTCACCGCCGCAAGTGAGTTCATTGCCTTCTGTCGCACTGATGACCATGATTTCGGCATCGCATACTGTGCTTTTCAATCGTAGTCCTGGTCTAAATTCCATGGTTTTTCCTCTGGATTTTGTTGCTTTCGTGGTGACAGGGAAATGTAATGTATCCTGGAATGAATGTCGATGGCCTGGCCTTTATAGATTTCAACCTCCTGGCGCCTTGAGCGGCGAACGGATGAGTAAATCATTCATGATCAGGGCGAGATGGTCTGTCTGTAACAGGCACACGTCAAACCCGTATGAGCGGGGAGGGGAACTGTTACAATTTGCCGGGTAATGAGCGAAGTGGTTAATCAACACCCGCCATTGTCGTCAGTTCGTTGATACGCGGTTGAAAATGTAGGGCTCAAGTGTAGATTGTGCTTCAAGGCGAAATTTATGCCACTGGCCACCTCCATAATAAGCGAGGCTGCCAGGATCGGCCTCCCCTTCACCGTTATAGTATGAGATACAATCCCGTAGCGGCGAAGTTAAGATATCGGCTTTGCGGCAGTGCTCCGCGTACTTATGCTCCGGCTCTTTCCTGATGTCGACAATCCCATCACCCCGTACGCGCAGGGTCTCCAGCATCCACACGATGTAGTTGCCGTGGATATCAATGGCATCTGTGAAATTGAAACTACCACCTCCGCCCTGGGGTCCCGACACGATAAACAGGTTGGGGAACCCCTGACTGTGGATACCCAGGAATGTTTTCGTTCCTTCGGACTGCCATTTCTCCTTCAGAGAGATTCCATCACGACCGGTGATCATATTGAATGTCGAAGTCCCCATCCATTGGAAACCGGTCGCATAGATCACGACGTCCAACGGATATTCTGTTCCCTCGTGCACAACTCCGAGTTCATTTATTTCGCTGACGCCACGCGGCGCCGTGTCGACCAGATGGACATGGGGCAGGTTGAACGTCGGCAGATACTCGTCGTGAAATGTGGGCCGTTTACACCCATAGGGATAATAAGGCTTTAATGCTTCTGCAGTTTTTGGGTCTTCAATGATCGCGTCTACCCGGGCACGGATCTGTTCCATGATACGGAAATTGGTATTGAGCTGCTTCTGGATCAACTCTTGCGGTGACAATTCTCTATCGTATTTTTTGCGCACTTTGAAATCGGCGACCCTGCCTGCCAGATAATCGTCGTTGGCTTTCATGGCCGTACGACCAGCCGAGATTTTCTTGAACCTTGCACGCCTGGCGAGTGCCCACCCGGGTTCCCGTGCCCAGGTATCAATCTCTTCCAGGGTAGTCGCACGTTGATCACGCACATCAATCGATGAAGGTGTGCGCTGAAAAACATAGAGATCTTTGACGTATTTGGCGAGTTCGGGAATGGCCTGGACCGCGGTTGCGCCAGTGCCGATGATGCCTACGGTTTTGCCTTTCAGATCGATATTGTAATCCCAGCGCGATGTGTGAAACGACTCGCCCTGAAAATTCTCCATGCCTTTGATTCGCGCCAATTTCGGAGTTGTAAGAATACCGTTTGCGAGTATTACAAACCGTGCGCGTATGCTGTCACCCCGGTCGGTCAATACGGTCCAGCGTCCGGTGCTTTCATCCCACTCGGTTTTTTCTACCGTGGTATGAAAAAGACAGTGGTCGTAGAAACCGTATTTTTCCGCCATTGTCTGGCAGTACTCCATAATTTCAAAGCCGGAGGCGAACTTCATGGTGGGGAAGTAATTCATCTCCTCAAGCAACGGCAGATAGCTGTAGGCTTCGACATCGCACGCGACCCCGGGATAACGATTCCAGTACCAGGTGCCGCCGACGTCACCACCCTTTTCACAAAACCGCACATCCTTAAAGCCCGCCTGGCTTAGCTTGTACCACAACCAAAGACCGGCAAAACCCGCGCCGATCACCAGGATCTCACACTCGTCGCCAAGAGATTCTCGCGGCACCGGGTCTCCGGAGTAGTGGTCTTCCAGGTATTTGCTGAATTCACCTTCCATGGCCATGTAGTCCGCGGCGCCTCTTCTGGCCTCTTTGAATTCGCGGTATATGGCCTGTTCCTGTGCGTTAAAGACCGCGCCGGGCGGAGGTTCCGGCAGGTCCGTGAGCGACTTGTCGCTAACGACATCATAGCCTTTGCTGGTGATTATGTCCGTAGTGGCGACAGCACGTGTATTGAATATTTTTAGTCCGGTATTCGGGTCAATACTGATTGCCATATTTTGCTCCTCAATCGCAGACCTGGTTTTAGGCCATGATTTACCCGCCGAAATCCAGAATAACAGGGAAATGTAAGGCATATTGGCATGATTGTCGATTAATAATGGGGTCGGAGTAAAGTGCCGGAGTAAAACGCAACATTGCCGCAAAAGCGAGACTTTTACTCCGGCACTTTACTCCGACCCCATTATTTGCTCCGACCCCATTATTTGATGACGAGTACGATAACGCCCAGCATGATCAACGTGATTCCTGTAGTCTCTGCGCGGTCCGGGCGTTCGTGAAAGAAAAAGTACGAGGCGATAAACGCGAACACCAACTCAATTTGACCGACTGCCCGCACGTGTGCGGCGTTCTCCAGTGTCATGGCAGTAAACCAGCCTGCAGAGCCCAGCATACCCGATAAGCCGACCAGCCATGCGATTCGCCAGTGTTGAAACACACGTGTGAGCTGGCCCGGCTGACGGAAACGAATCCATACGGTCATGACGACAGTCTGGAGTAGTACGGCAAAGGCCAGCGTGAAGGCCGCACGTATGAGAAACCCACCGTTATCAAGCGCCAGGGAAGCCGCGCGGTAGGCTACTGCGCTAAAGCCAAACAAACCTCCACTCAGTAACCCAGTGACAGCGGCACGACCCGATGAAAGTAGAGAAGACATTGCATCCCTGGCGAGAGAGACCAGAATAACACCGATAAGGCTGACCGCGATTGCGACCCCGCCTGCTACGGAAATAACATCACCAAGAATAACCAGACTGAAGATAGCGGTCTGAACGGTTTCAGTCTTCGAATAGGCAACCCCGGCAGCAAAGTTGCGCAGGGAAAAGAGATAGATCAGCAGCGCGGTCGCGACGATTTGGGAGATGCCGCCCAGTACGGCGAACAGTGTGAATCGTGTATTTGGCGTGGGCAACGCCGAATCGGTACCATAAGCGAGGAGGATTGGATATATCAGCGCGAACGGCAACGCATAAACGAACCGGCAGTATGTCGAACCGTTTGTACCGAGGGTAGATTGTAGCCGTTTTTGCAGCGCCGAACGCACAGTCTGCATGAACGCCGCTGCCACTGTAATCGGGACCCAGAGTTCCATCACGGGGAAAGGGTTCGTCTACGCAGGAAGTCCCGGAATATTGCGGCCATGTTGTGTTGGAAACGCAGGCCGATTTCCTCTGGTGAAAGCGTTTTGATATCTGCCAGTTCTTCCCGTGGAAACGGATAGTGGAACTCACTGTCCGGCAGTATGTCGTTCAGTCCCCTGGCCACTGCCAGAGGATGGACTACATCGGAGCCTGGAATGATGCATGCCGGCACATCAATCGTCTGTAATGCTTCCCTGGTCGCACCTATCACGGGCAGTTCGGCGCCTTCTGTAAAAAAGCTCTGCCAATGGGACATCACGCGGATGAACTCATCCGGTTCCATGTCCATCAATCGATCACGATTGCCTGGATTGTCACGAATCCGTTCGCTGAAGAATTCTGATTCACACACTGCCGCCATACCTCCCTTGCGCGCCATTTCAATGTACTGACCATAATAATTGTGACCTAGTTGGATGCTGGCGGTTTGTCCACCTGTTACATACCAGAGCAGCAGACCGCAGGTTGAACCGGGATATCGAAGTGACAGCAGTAACGACAATCGGCAACCGGCAGACCCACCCCCCGCAATGACCGGCAATGCATTGAGTTCAGTCAGCAGAGCATGTACATCGTCAACCCATACCTCCTGTTCAGACAACTCTCCAGCAACGTAAATATCTGACTTTCCGCAGTTTCTTCGATCATGGAGCAATATACGATAACCCTCATTGGCCAATGCATCTGCAAGGTCACGCACATTGTCCAGAGGACCCCGTCCTCCCGTAGTCAACACGATCCATGGGCCATCGTTACCCACTACTTCGTAGTGAATGGATACACCTTCTGTGATAAATGCAGGCAAACAATTCCCCTGACCCCATTCTTGCCCGAGAGAGTATACCGAAATCAAGAATGTGACCCTTGACTCTGACCCCATTCTTGTCGTTATGTTAGATAACCCACAGCAGATTGATCGGAAAAATGAAAATAGAACAACGGCCAGGGCAGGTATTTTCTTCAACAGCACCTTTTAACTGGTCGACCTCAACTGCCAAAGATGCTGGCCTGAATGAAGATAAGCTGGAGACAGCCAGACAACTGTCACAGGAAAACGCCTCAGACAGCCTGTTAATTCTCCGTTATTGGATTCTCCGCAATGGCAGACTCGTTTCTGAAACCTATTGGAACGACAAGACCCAGGCTGACGTTCAACAGACGTTTTCCGGTACCAAGTCGGTATTTTCATTGATCGTTGGACGTTGTATCGAACACGGTTATCTCTCCGGACTTGATCATGTTGTGCGCGACATCGTACCCGAAATGCCGGAAGCCCACACTCAACTGACATTCCGCAACATCATGGCGATGGAATCAGGGCTGAAGAACTCGCCGGAAATCGAGAGCATGGGCAGTACAGGCAAAACCCAATTGCAGATCGCGTTCGGTCGTGAAGTCGAGGCGGCGCCTTTTGAGCGTTACCATTACAACAACGCTCCATACCGCCTGCTGTTTACAGCACTTGAACGTGCTTCTGGGCTATCCCTGGAAGAACTGACTGCAAAAGAAGTGTTTGAACCCTTGGGATTCGATGGCGCCTGTTGGGTCCGTATTTATGCGATTGGATCTAACGAAGAACGTTTTACGGGATTTCAATCCATTTGTATGCGTCCTCGCGATTTTGCCAAATCTGTGCAGGTGATAATGGATGACGGCTTGTGGCAGGGCGAGAATTACCTGCCGGCTGAATACACACGCCAATTGGTTCGTTCCCCTGCTCCGCATGTCAATCCTTCTTTCGGGCTGTTCCATCATCTGAACGCCGGTGACTTTTACCGGGACTTTGCCATACCCGTCAAGCTCGACCGGAAACTTGTACCAGGTGCGCCGGAAGATACGTTTTTTATGCATGGGGCAGGAGGTCAAAACACCGCCGCAATCCCCAGTCTTGGGATTGTTGTGGTACGAACAGGAGGTGGTGGCAGTTCGATCTATTCAGCGAATAACTATTTCTCTGGACTGCTCAGAATCATTGCCGATTCGGTAATAATGGGGTCGGAGTAAAGTGCCGGAGTAAAACGCAACATTGCCGCAAAGGCGAGACGTTTTACTCCGGCACTTTACTCCGACCCCATTATTACGACCCCATTATTATGGCGCCTTCCGGGATTAAAGAAGGATTACTCGATGAACGATAAAACTGCGATTGGTATTCACTGGAGTTTTTGGGTAATAGGTACTGTTTCCCTTATCTGGAATGTCATGGGGGTTGTGAATTTTCTGGTGCAGATTAATCCAGAAATGCCCAATGCATATCGCGAGTCTGAACGCATGATAATTGAAGGCAGACCAGTATGGGCCACTGCTGGTTTTGCTGTCGGCGTTTTTGCAGGCGCGTTTGGCTGTCTTTTGCTATTGTTCAGGAAAGCTGCGGCTTACCATGTATTCATGGTGTCACTGACGGGCATTATTGTGACCATGATTCATACCCTTGGTATTGGTATCGACTTCAGCATCGGTGAGATCCTGGGGTTTATTGTGATGCCGGTTGCTGTAGCAATATTCTTGATCTGGTATTCAAAACTGTCTGTGCGAAGAGGTTGGATTCAGGAATCCAGCAGGATAAATGGATGAAACATATGGGTAAATACCATGAGTAAACTGGAAAACAATTTCGATGAAAACCACTATGGATTTTTATTGCCTCCAGAGTTGATTTTGCTTAGAGACCAGATTCGACGATTCATGCGTGAAGAAGTGAAACCTGTTGAAGACAAGCTGCCGCATGATGCGACGGGATGCTCAAAGGAGGATTTACAATATCTAAGGGGGTTGGCTGAACAAATGGGACTGACCAGGCTGACTGTACCAGAACAGTATGGTGGGAATCCCGTCAGTTGTATGACACGCGTCATTATTGCTGAAGAATCCGCCAAATGTCGACTGGGCGCGTATAGTCCGGCACTCGGTGCATTTGGGGGCGGGCCGCCAAACATTATCTGGGGTGGTACTGAGCAGCAGATTGAGAAGTACGGCATACCCTGCGCAGAAGGGAAAATGCGGGCGTTTGTCGCGATCACGGAACCGACAGGTGGATCCGACCCGCGCAATAACATCACAACCCGTGCAGTAAAAAAAGGAGATCACTGGTTGTTGAAAGGACGGAAGATGTGGATTACCGCCGCCAAAGGGGCAGATTTTGGAGTGATCTTTGCCCGCACTGACGATGGGGTCAAGGGGCAACCACCACAGATAACCGCGTTCATCGTAGAACCGACTTTCCCTGGGATATCGTTCAATGAGATAGGTGTCATCCGGGCTCTGTCTCCCTATGAAATCGTGTTGGAGGATTGTCAAGTACCGGTAGAGAATGTTTTAGGCAGAGTGGGGCAGGGCTTTAATGTGGCGCAGACCTGGCTTGTGGACGCGCGAATACCTTATGCAGCAGGTTGCATAGGAATTGCTCAGGAAGCACTCGACATGGTTTGCGGATGGGTAAAACAACGACCCACCCGTGATGGCATGCTGCAGGACAAGCAGGCGATACAGTGGATGATTGCTGATTCAGAAGTGGAACTGCGTGCGGCTCGTCTACTGGTATATACAGCCGCATCGAAGGTAGATGCAGGTGAATCGGGCAAGGTTGACGCCTCAATCTGCAAGCTGTTCGGTACTGAAACAGCGGGAAGAGTCGTGGACCGGGCGATCCAGATGTTTGGGGGAATGGGTGTCGCCAAGGAGATGCCTCTTGAACGCTGGTATCGGGAACTCAGGGTCAAACGGATCGGTGAAGGTCCCTCGGAAGTTCATAGAATGGTGATTGCGAGGGACAAGCTCAGAAACACGGAAGGTGGGATTTACTTCGGTTGAAATGGGGTCGGAGTAAAGTGCCGGAGTAAAACGTCTTGCCTTTACGGCAATGTTGCGTTTTACTCCGGCACTTTACTCCGACCCCATTTGTTCTAGCGGAGATGAAAAGACTATGACCTATAAAATATTCGGTGCGGAGTTGTCACCCTACTCAATCAAGGTGCGATCTTACTTTCGATACAAAGGTATTCCCCACGAGTGGACCCCACGGAATGCAGACAACATGGATGAATTTCAGCGCTTTGCCAAATTGCCGCTGGTCCCTCTGGTTGTGATGCCGGAAGAAACCGGATTGCAGGACTCGACACCGATCATCGATGAAATGGAAACGCGATTTCCTGATTCTTCGATTCACCCGGAGGAGCCTGTATCACGATTTATCTCCATATTACTGGAAGAATTCGGCGATGAGTGGGGTAATAAATGGATGTTCCATTTGCGCTGGGCACGTCCGGCGGATCAACTGTCCGCTGGCGGGCGTTTAGTCGGATATCATGTCGACGATGCCGCCAAGCAGCAGATGGTGGAAAGTGTTCTGGACAGGATGATCAATCGGGTCTGGTTTGTCGGTTCCAACGAACTGACCGCACCCATCATCGAGAAATCCTTCAGTGACACGGTATCACTGCTCGATGAACATTTAGCCGGACGTCCCTATCTGTTTGGCGGCAGGCCATCATATGCGGACTTTGGCCTTTGGGGCCAAATCTGTAACACCTGGACAGATCCCACCGGCGCCAGCCTGATCAATGGCAGTGCGCACAATGTGCTTGCCTGGGTGCAGCGAATGTACTGGCCTGTCAACCTTGGGGAATTTGAATCATGGTCAAGTCTGGCCCCCGGTCTTATGCCGCTTCTGACTCGCCAGACCGGCGGTCTGTTCCTCCCCTGGAGTGTCGCCAACAGTCAGGCGATTGCCAATGGCGATGAGGAGTTCACTGTGACTCTGAACGGACAGACCTGGCGGCAGAAACCGCAAAAATACCATGCCAGGTCACTGGCGGTTCTAAAGACGAGATACCAGCAGGTATCTGACAATGAAACACTGAACGATGTGCTGAAAGAGTGCCATTGTCTTAAAGCCCTGTTACAAATGGGGTCGGAGTAAAGTGCCGCAAACAAATGGGGTCGGAGTAAAGTGCCGGAGTAAAACGCAACATTGCCGCAAAACAAATGGGGTCGGAGTAAAGTGCCGGAGTAAAACGCAACATTGCCGCAAAGGCGAGACGTTTTACTCCGGCACTTTACTCCGACCCCATTTGTTGCGACCCCATTTGTTGAAAGGATAACAAAGAGTCCAGGAATGATGGAATTGAATCTTGCGGCACTAAACGAGGCGATAGCCGAGGTGGTGCCAGAGCGGGAAGCTGTAGTATTTAAAGACCGGCGAATCACCTATGCCGAATTCACCAGACGTACACGCCGGCTGGCTAATTTTTTTCTGTCCAAAGGGCTCGGTTGCCGGGAGAGTCGTGAGAATCTTGCAGACTGGCAGAGCGGCCAGGACCACGTTGGACTTTACCTGTATAACGGTAATGAATATCTGGAGGCCATGGTTGCCGGCTGTAAGGCTCGCGTGGCGCCTTTTAATGTCAACTACCGGTACGTCGACGAAGAACTCGCATACCTGTTGAACAATGCAAAAACACGGGCGCTGGTTTATCACGCCTCACTTGCGGAAAGGGTTACCTCGATCCGTAAACAGGTGCCTACTCTGCAGTTGCTGGTACAGGTTGACGATGATCCGGAGGTACCGCTGCTGCCGGGTGCAATCGACTACCAGACCGCGTTATCGAATGCCAGCGAGGACAAACCGGACGTCAACTGGCAGCCGGACGATCTCTATATATTGTATACCGGCGGAACAACCGGTATGCCCAAAGGTGTTCTCTGGCGTCAGGCTGACATACTCGTCGCTGCCCTTGGTGGTAAAACCTCTCGCGGCAGGATCATCTCTTCACTTGAAGAGTTCCAGGAGCGCGCCCAACGTGTCAACCACCGCTTTCTGACGGCGCCGCCGTTTATGCATGGCGCGGGTTCATGGGTGGCTTTCCAGGCTTTACACAGTGGTGGAACCGTTGTGGTGCCAGGCAAGGTTCACAGACTGGATGCTGATGACATTATCGACACGTGCATTCGGGAAAACGCAGATGTCCTCATGATCGTTGGAGATGCTTTTGGACGCCCCATTGCGGATGCCCTGGTCAACAACCCGCGTGCCCTGCCGTCACTCAAAAACATCGTCACTGGCGGTGCGGTGACCACTGCCAGTATCAAGGCTCAACTGCTCGACCTGTTACCGGGAATCAATATTCTGGACACGGCCGGGTCTTCAGAAACCGGTAGTCAGGCACAGCACATCAGTAATAAGGAGAGTGGTGCGGCTACGGGGCAGTTTACGTTGAAAGAAGACAATGCCGTTCTCAATGAGTCCATGAACGCCATACTGGAGCCGGGTCATGATGGACTTGCCTGGTGGGCTCAAAGTGGCCATATTCCACTGGGTTATCTGGACGATGAAAAGAAAACGGCGGCTACTTTTGTTACTGTTGGAGGAACCCGCTACTCAGTTCCTGGCGATCGAGTCCGATTACTGCATGACGGTACACTTGAACTCCATGGACGCGACTCTGTAACCATTAACTCAGGTGGTGAGAAAATATTTGCCGAGGAAGTGGAACAGGCGTTAAAACACCATCCTGCCGTGTACGATGCGGTTGTTACCAGCCGTCCTTCAGAACGCTGGGGACAGGAAGTGGTGGCGATTGTTCAGTTACGCAGTGATATTGATGCAACCACAGACAGTTTAATAGAAGAATGTACCCGGCATATTTCACGCTACAAACTTCCCAAGGCATTCATCTTTCGTGATGAGATCATGCGGAGTTCCAGCGGGAAAGCGGATTATCGCTGGGCTCGATTGCAGGTGGACGAGCAAGCAAACCAAAAAATATGACTCAATCAGTCTCGCCCTAGCTACGGTCGCAGTTCTCGGACAGCCTCCCAGTTTCAACCGACAACTCTGGATAGCATTTTATTGGTGAAATTGTTCAACAAGTGAAGGCTTTGTGGTATAAAGAGTAACCATGTCAGAATCTCAAATTCCCCAACTCGCCGATAACCCCGCATATCTCTCAAGATCAGAAAGCGCCAGGGCGGATAAACCTCCGGCGCGTACTACTCCTCTGGGGGCAGTGGCTTATTCGCGCTTTCCTGGTTCGACGAGCCGTAATGAAATGATGCAAGGCATCCTGGATCAGGACAGCAGTCTGGTCGAGGGACACTTTGGTACAGTGTATTACAGGCCGGTAACTGTCTGTGGTGTGGATTTGAAGTTGGAACCGTTGCAACCGAGTATCGGTACGGCAGTGCATGGCCTTGATCTCGCCACGGATCTGGACAACCCGGATATGGTGACATTCCTGAGGGAACTGTGGCTGGAGCGGCGAGTGCTCATTTTTCGCGATCAGGCTCACATTTCCAGAGAGCAGATGGTGGAGTTTGCACACCATTTTGGTGAGGTGGGTGCGCGCTATGGCGAAAGAGAGCATATGCCCAACTCACCCAAGGTTGTAGGTCATCATGTCAAGGTACCGGGAATCCCGGATATGCTGGTGCTGCCATCAGACGAAGATGTGCCGAGTGCGGCTGGCAGATGGCATTGTGATGCCACCTGGCAGCAACGGCCGCCCATGGGATCAATACTGATGTGCCGTGAAGCACCGCCGGTGGGTGGCGATACCTGTTTCTGTGACTGCTACAGCATGTGGGAAGGACTGAGTCTTGAAACCAGAAAACGGGTGGAGCACCTGACTGCCGTGCACATTGGTAATATCGGTCACCAGATGGATGGTATAACACCGCAGTCAGTGCATCCCGTTGCAAGGACGCACCCTGAAACCGGACGGACGACGCTCTATGTACAACAGGGGTTTGTGCGGCGGTTTGCCGGGGATCATGGTATTCCTGAGGATGAAGAGAAGGCACTGTTGTTGGAAATGAAACTTCAGGAAGGCCGGCCGGAATATACCTGTCGGGTCAGGTGGCAGGAAGGCTCTATTGCCATGTGGGACAACCGTGCGGTACTGCATAGTGCCAGTGGTGACTTCTGGCCGCATCGCAGACTGATGGAGCGGTTGACCATCCTGGATTACGATGTTTCCCGCAGGACACCTTATTACACACCAAAATGATCTCCTGATCGTGATCAATGAGGTAATAAAAACAAATGGGGTCGGAGTAAAGTGCCGGAAACAAAACAAATGGGGTCGGAGTAAAGTGCCGGAGTAAAACGAAAACAAATGGGGTCGGAGTAAAGTGCCGGAGTAAAACGCAACATTGCCGCAAAGGCGAGACGTTTTACTCCGGCACTTTACTCCGACCCCATTTGTTTTGGCAGGTAATAATTACTTAATTCAATAGCAATGGTTAAAGGTGAAATTAAATGGGCGTTATTGGTATAGAAGAGATTTTTCTCGATGTCAAAGATCTGGCCAAGGCAGTCGACTTTTATCACTCAGTGCTGGGAATTCCAATTGTCAGGCGGGACGATCAACGTGCGTATCTGCAATGTGAACACAGCCATGTGGTGCTACAGGTTCATGGGCATTCGGGGCGGCACCGGGGTGGAGGTCCGATGCACTTCTCGTTCACGGTGACAGAGAATGTTTTTGATGAGATTACGGGGAGGGCTGTCGGTTCTCAGATCTTTACCCGTGGACCAATGGGTAAGCGGGGCAAAGGCAGAACTTTGTTCATGATCGACCCGGATGGCAACGAGACCGAGATCAATACACGATATCTTTACGGTATCCCGGAACGTTGATGCGATTTGATGCTACGCGCTAATCAGGCACAGTTTACTGATATCTACTGGACCTGGACTGTGCGCCTCTCATCCCTGGACAAGAGTACGCCCCAAGAGGACCAGCAGCCTGGCCCAGGCGTGATCGGCAGCTTCCTGGTTGTAGGCTCTGGAATCAAGTGCGCACCAGCCGTGCATGGCGCCTTTATACACTTCCACCTCAGCAGTTTTGCCGGTGTCCTCAAAGGTTTGCTTCAGGATTTCCTTTACTTCCGGTGAACGCTGATCATCGTTGTCCGCGATGGCAATCAGAAATTCCGCCTCCGTATCCTTGATTAACAGATGTGGGCTGTCACCGTCGGTAACAAGTCCGCCACCGTGGAAGGATGCGGCAGCTCCAATCCGGTCAGGTACGGCGGCAGCTGTACGTATGGTGAACGGTCCGGTCATGCAATAACCCATGGTTCCGATTCTGCGAGTTGAATCAACGCTCTCCTGATTGTCCAGCCAGGTAACAAACGCCTTTGCATCTGTGATGGTAGTTTCTGCCGAGAGCGTCTGTGCCATTTGAAAAACCTTACGCCGGTCTTCACCTTCTGCGACCACGGGAGAAGCGGCGGTTCGATAATAGGGGTTAACCACCAGTACTGCATAACCCGACTCGGCAAGGCGTTTGCCCATCTGCCGGAAAGCAGGTCTGAGACCAAAGATATCTGGCCATAAGATAACCCCCGGGGACCTGCCTTTTGCGGGATGAACGAAATAGGCATCAGCGTCACCATCGGGAGTGCCGACCGTAACTTCGTGTTCGGCTACGGTAGCGTCTTCATCGGGAATACTGGCTGTAACATCCTGTTCTGTAAAGGCTTCGGCACTGGCCGGGTTTGGCAAAATGACACTCACTGCCGCACCGGCAGTGAGTGTATTGAACGTGCGGCGGGTTAACTTTTCCTGATGAATCAAGCGGTCCAGATCCGCTTCAGTGTTGTCATCACACATATGTGATACCTCGTAATCAGTGGACTAATCAGGGGACAGTTTACTGATATCTTTCCTTAACAGCTATCTGTGAACATCCTTAAACAAGTACACGGGTATCCAATCTCCTGCCACTGTGGCGAGGTATCAGCAACTCGGATATAGTGAGTTGATCAACCGATATGTCACAGGGACAAAGCAATGAGTATTTCTTCCTGGCCGCCGGCGCCAGATCTGCAGCGTGCAGACATCAGTTTCAGTTTTCGGGGAAACGATTATCTCGGTCACCTGGTGGCGCCTCCTGAATCCGCAGGTCCGCGACCGCTGGTTATGGTTATCCATAACTATCAGGGGTTGAAGTTCTTCGATATCGATGTCGCGGAGTATCTGGCACGTGTCGGTTATGCCGGTCTTGCGATCGACCTTTACGGCAACACAGTTCCTGCGGATGAAAGACTGTTTCCAACAGATGCAAGCCAGATAAATGCATTCCAGATCATGTGTTTTAAAGCCATGGTGGCGCTGGACCATGACCATGAAAAATTTCGGGCATTACTCCAGACCTGGCTTGAACATGGCTTCGCGCATTCCGCTGTTGACTCTTCGGTTTCGGCTGCTGCCATTGGTTACTGCTTTGGCGGTGCTGCTGTCATTGAGGCTGTCAGGGGTGGACTGGACCTGGGTGGTGTGGTTTCCTTTCATGGACTGCTGCAGACAGGAGAAGATCCCAATCCGGGTAAAATGGATGTTGAACGGCCACCCATGAAAACCTGTGAAAACCAATACAATACCAATACAGTCATCTTTATTGAGAACGGTGCGGAGGATCGTCTGGTTCCTGATATAAGCAAAAAACGATTCTTTGAGGAAATGGATAACGCTGGTGTGGACTGGAGCTTTCATCACCATGCGAAGACTCCACATGGTTTTGCCCTGCCTGCTACGCTCGGTGGCCCTGGGAGATTACATGAAATCTCGGATCGGCGATCCACCATGAACATGCTGAGTCTGTTCAGGGAAATCTTCCCTGGTGTGCCACAGAATCCGGTATCACACAACGGGGCGGGTACCGCAATTCCTCACGGGTAAACAAAGTTTCCAGATCGTTGCTCTCCATGAGATCTGTTGCAGTTTTGTTTGAATTTTACTCTGGCACTTTGCTCTGACACTTTACTCTGACCCAGGACTTACCAAATGTCACAAAGTTTTACCGTAGCACTTGATACCACCAACAATGGATTGGAAATTGTCGGCGGTAAGGGAAGATCCCTGTCACGCCTGGCTAATGCCGGTTTTGATGTTCCCGGTGGATTTCAGATAACCACATCGTCTTATCGGTGTTATGTCGCCCACCACGAACTCCAGGCAAAAATACTGGAACTCGCCAAACCGGAAATCGTCGAAGGCGCCGTATCGTTTGAGAATGCATCGTTGAATATTGGCAGACTGTTTGCCGACAAGGATCTTCCTGCAGAGTTGTTGGCAGATATTAGAAGCGCCTATGACATGCTTCCTGGCAGTCCAGCCGTTGCGGTACGATCCTCCGCCAATGCGGAAGACCTGCCAGAATTGTCGTTTGCCGGCCAGCAGGAAACTTACCTGAACGTAAAAGGCGGAGTCCAGGTCTCCGAGGCGGTTAAAAAATGTTGGGCATCTCTATGGACAGCTCAGGCCATCAACTATCGCCATGAGATGGACATTGGCCAGCATACGGTAGCCATGGCCGTTGTCGTGCAGATTATGATCCCGTCGGAAGTCTCTGGCATTCTGTTTACTGCCAATCCAGCCAGTGGTGATCGATCAGAAATGATTGTTAACTGCAGTTTTGGTCTTGGCGAGGCCATAGTCAGCGGTAGAGTAACGCCGGATACCTATATTGTCGATCGCGACACACTGACGGCAAAAGAAACCACGATCGGCGCCAAGGAGCAAATGATCGTTTCCAACGGTGAACAGGGTACCCGTATGGAGAATGTCTCGGCGGAGCAAAAAGAAATCTCTTCTCTATCCAAAGAATCACTGACTGAACTTGCAGCACTGGCGATCAGGGTCGAAAAAGAATTCGATGGCGTGCCCCAGGATATCGAATGGGCTATCTCGGATGGGAAACTGTGGCTGCTGCAATCCCGACCCATAACCAACCTGCCGCCGGAACCACTCCGGAATGTCATCTGGCCAGAGATACCTGGCGCACAATTGTTGAAGCGCCAGGTGGCGGAGAACATGCCGGATCCATTGTGTCCGCTGTTCGAGGATATTTATCTGCGAGCCATCTTTGATACACAATCGTGGCCGGAGGGCTGGAAGTGGAACGGCAGGCTGACCAAAAACTGGATGAAAAATTTTGTGGTGACCACCGTCAATGGTTATGCCTATCAGCCTCTCTACAAAGAGAGGCACGGCGACTGGGAAAATCACATGGGCAAAATCCGCAAGGAGCAGGTCAATCTGCCCTGGTATGCCAATTTCAAGCAGGCCATACGCATGCCGTCATTCATGATCGACGAAATGAAAGGAGGACCGTTACATGTTTTTTATTTGCTGATGCGTACGTTCCGCACATTCAGGAAGTTTCCTGCCATCAGGAAATGGGAAAAACAGCAACTCCCGGATTACCTCGCAGTTATCGAACGTTGGCAGAAAATCGATCCGACCCAGGCTGCCGGGGAGGAGTTGCTTGCCGGTATGAAGTCACTCAATTTTGCAGAGGCCCGGTACTGGCAAGCCTTGCGCTCGATTATCGGTACTGCCAAGATGACTGATGGGGGATTCCAGACATTTCTGGAGCAGAATGCGCCGGACGAAGATTTCATCAGTGGCACTTTCCTTTCCGGATTTACCTCGAAAACTCTGGAAGCGGAATCAGTAATGCGTTCTATAACCGAAAGGATCCGGATCAATCGCCCACTGTATGAACTCGTGATTATCACACCGGTATCTCGCCTGCTGGATGAACTGGAGCGACATCCCGAAAGTAAGCAGATTCACGCGGCCATTAAAAATTACCTGCATGACTATGGCAGGCAGGTATTCAATCTCGACTTTGTCGAACCGTCCCTGCAAGAAGAACCACTGCCCTTTGCCATGAGTTTGAAGGCGATGGTGAGAAATACAGGCTACGACCTTGCTACCAGGCAGAAAGCAGTTGCCAGACAGCGCCGATCCAAGTTCCGGCAAGCGTTGAAATTCTTCAAAGGCAAACAGCGCATCGAGTTCCTGCGGCTTTACTGGACAGCTCGTATCAACTACCCCACCCGCGAAGCCGCGTTGTTCTACATGGGTCTTGCATGGTCCACTTTCAGGCCCTGGGCGATGGAACTGGGTAAGCGTCTGTTGGCGACAGGGACCCTTGGTCGACCGGATGACGTGTTCTACCTCACCAGTGACGATCTGCAGTCAGCTATCGAGGCACAGAGCAATGACAAAGCATTGCCGGAACTTGGCGCCAGGGCTATCGAACAGCGGGTACTCCGAGCCCTGCGTTTTCGTATGGATCAGCCCTCAGCGATACCACCATTGAAGCAGAAAAATACAGAAAGTCCCTTCTCCTCATTACGCAGTAACGAGGGCGAGACCAACACCCTGCGTGGATTTGCTGTATCGCCGGGAACAGTTACCGGGGTCGCCAGCGTTATCATGACACCAAACGATTTTGACAAAATGACCCCTGACACGATTCTGGTATGTCCCTTAACCACCCCTGCCTGGACGCAACTGTTCCCGCACGCGACAGGGCTTGTGACGGATATCGGCAGCATACTGGCTCACGGGTCCATCGTTGCACGCGAGTATGGCATCCCCGCTGTTCTGGGAATTGGCGACGCCACCCAGCGGATCAAGAGCGGGCAGAGGATAACGATTGACGGTGACAAGGGTTTGGTCACCATCCTGGAAGTTTAAGCTTTTGTCAAAGCCGATAAACGCTTGCCGCAGTACCGCTGAACATCTGTGTTTTTTCCGCTTCACTCAGCCCGGCTTTAGCGGCGATGCGCTTGAATGCGTTCCATAGCGTCCGATAGGAAACGCATTCCTTGTCTACCGGGAAATTACTCTCGAACATGCAGCGATCAGGCCCAAAAGCATCAATGACGTATAAATAGTATGGATAGAGCAACTCGCAGAGTTCTTCCGACCCGATTGGTCTGTCCCGCCGATGCATGTGAAATGGTGGTTCCCAGGGACCGACTCGTTGCTGGGCGCCACCCACCTTCATGACCGCATTGGGACAAGCGGCAATCGCGTCAATGCACTCCTGCCACCTTTTAATGGCGTCGGGTGCGGCATCCGGGTCGACCCTTCCACCAAGGTGGTTGACGATGACAGGCACTTCAGGGTTTTTCTTCGCAAGTCTTGCTAAAGCCGGCAGGCGTTCATAATCGGGCGAATAATTATCGTAACTGAGATGATACTTGCCAAGAACAGCATAGCCTTCGAGAAACTCGGGGTTTAGATTCCGGGGGAAGGCACTGCGAATACCCCGGAAATTTTCTGAGGCTGCAATATGAGCCTGGATCACCGGCTCGACCTCTTTGCCGGCACGTAAGTCCGCCGTACTGAAAATCCCTGTACAGAGTCGAGTTGTCCCATACATTCCAGATCGACTCATCGCCGCAATCCCGTGCACAAACTCAGTCTCACCCACACATCGCATTGCATCCGGACCATCAGCCCTGTAGAAGGCGCCACATTGCGCAAACACCGTCTGCATGATGTTGTGTCCGCCGTTCTGAATATCGTTTGTGATTTCCTCGCAGAAATAGACCTTCTGCCGGAAACTTGCCGTCGGCTCAATGTTGCTTGTGCGCAGGTCCCACAGATGATGATGGGGGTCGATGATGGGCAATTCCGGCTCAAGAACCGTTTCCGGTGTCTCCTGAGCCAGCCACTGTTCCAGCGGTTTGTTCTCGGAAAAAGTCATGATTTTAAAGGAGCCACTCCCTGGTAATTTAATTCAAACTGATCAGATAACGCGTCAAACCCATTTCTTTAGGTGTGGGAAGGATAGCGAGTAGCCGTCAGGATACTATACCACACAGCAAAGGCGAACCCTGCTTGGATGAAATATCATGCGTCCTGATCGGAATCCATGGCTCGGCTGCCTTATTCAGCAGCACGAGCGTGCTATACTGACCGGCATGGAAACACCACTTTTCGACACCAGACACGCCACCGACACGCTAATAGCCGGCGGCATCCAGGAAGATCACGCAAACGCTTTCGTCACTGTACTGGACGAGTGCCTGCACCGCGCGGTCGCGAAGACATCTGACCTCAATGAGCTAAAGGCAGAACTAAAGGCTGAAATCGCTGGCCAGGCCAACAAAACAATTGTGACAATGATCGCCCTCGCAGGTGTAATCATCGCTGCCATAAAACTCTTCTGATTATCCCCCCGGGGCCAGTGCTTTACCTGCCAGAAGACCATCTGGCGCGATTCGTGGTCGATATTGTCGAGCAGTTGGATGTTAGCCATTTACCAGCAGTCTATAAGGGGCGAGGTTCACCGTCTTACTCGGCACACTACCATTAACGAAGCTCCTTGAGCCTCTTTTTGTGTGAGGTGCTGGCTTGTATGCCGTTGTCGAGGCAAAATACCTTTCATCAAATCAATGCTATTGAAAGGAGAATTAAATGTCTGCAGCACTCAAAATAGAACCGGAATCCTGGCAGGAACTGCCGAATATGCCAGTAGAAAAATGGGAGGCGGCAACCATCGTCGTAGATGGAAAAATATATATTCTTGGTGGTTATGGCGCAGGCGTCAGGAGCAGCAAGATCTGCCATATCTTTGATCCGGCAGATCACAGCTGGACCCGGATTCAGGATTTACCCAGTGCCATTTCCCACGTGAATCCAGTACTGGATGGTCGCAAGATCTGGTTCGCCGGTGGTTTTAAGGACGGTTACAAAGATCACGTTGTTGCCGAAGTGTGGAATTATGATATCGACCTGGATGGTCCGGGACTCAAGGGCCGTTTTACCGCTGGACCGCTTTTGCCTGGGAATAGAGGTGGTGGTGGTCTGGCGCTCGTCGGCCGTCAATTGCATTTCATTGGTGGCATCACAGAAGATCGCGATACCGACGCATTTGAGCATTGGGTCCTTGATTTGGATGAGTATGAGCAGGGAACTGGCCAGTGGCAAGACACAGGTGCGCCAATACCGGAACCCCGTAATCAATTTTCCACAGTAGTATTCGACAATAAAATCTATTTGATTGGTGGTCAGCTACATCACGATAGTTGCCAACTCGATCAGAACAGGGTTGATATTTATGATCCAGAGACTAACTCCTGGAGCGATGGACCGGTGCTGCCTAAAGGACACTCACATTCGGAAGGTGGGACATTCGTTCACGACGGCAAAATCTTCCTGGTTGGCGGTCATACGACTCCTGGTAATCCAAGGAAGAAGAAAGAGGATGAAGGTGGAAGGAAAGCGATTGAAGCGGATATTCTGACGCTGGCGCACGGTGGAGAATGGGAATTGTTTGGAAAACTGCCCATGCCGTTGTCTTCACCCGCCGCAAGAATTGTTGATGGTAGATTCTATGTTCTGGGTGGTTCGTTGAATGGCGGCAGTGTGCATCCACAGGTCTGGGTAACTCATGCAGATCGGTTTTAGGCACTCACATACCTGCCTGAGATATTTACTGAGCTGCCAGCCCGGCTGAAACATCCCTGGCGTCGCCTGCGTCCGGATATTTCGGAGCATATTGTCCATAGATGTAAGCGCCGATGCGCTCTATACGCCCACGTTCCTCAGGGTTCAACGGTCCGCGCTCCAGTGCCTGGATCGCCTGGTTCATCTGGTCAGCATTCGCCGGTCCGCAAAGCACCATATCCACCGCCGGGTGCGAGAGTGAGTAGCGGTAACAATCCAGCGCGTCAAGCGGCTGTTCGTCGGGTGGCATTTTGCCGGCGTCAAGCAAGTGTCCCCAGCGGGTGGCAGTGTAGGTTACTATCATGGGTCGCGTCCCGTTATTCACGAACGGGAACACGTCTTTTTCTGCTCCTCGATGTACCGCGTTGTAGCGCAACATGAGTAATTCGTAAGGACTACTGCCCTGTTTGTAATTGGCAAGAAGTTTGGGTATCAGGGGACGGTTGTGGCTGCTGAGCGACATGAAGCGGACCATTCCCCGGTCCCGCAACTGCTCGAATACCTCAACGAAGGCATCGTCAGGCACTTCACTGCGAGACCCCAGAAGCAGGAAGTCGAAATTTTCAAGTCCGGCACTCTTCAGGGCGTCCTCAATCTCTTTCGCGATAGTGTTCGGGTCCCTCGAGTAGGATTGTATGGTTAGAACGAGTTCGTCCCGATGGTGCTTCGCGAGGTTGCGCATGGCGCTTGCGAAATCCGGCTGGCGGACAGTGCCCCAGTACAGGTAGTTGATACCGCGATCGAAGGCATCTTCTATGACATGCGCCGGTGCGTTAAAGGTCGAACCAATCCCCAGCCGACTCGATTTCAATCCGGTCTTGCCAATTTCCCGTCTTTCGAGGAATTCATTCATGTTTTGCCTCCCAGTTCCTGTCAGCAAACAATATACAATTACCCGAAGTGCTTCAATCTGCTGTGAGTCCTACAGCGTGCATGTTCGCTGGTTACCGGTGAATAAAAGAAGGCGCCAGATTGATGGCAGCCCAGAGCGCTTTTTTCCGCTCCACACTGCCTAAATGGGATTGAACGTCCTCAGCCACCAGAATTCGCCGGTTATCAACCTGATAGCTGCTGCCGACGGTGGTTTCTTCCATATCAGGCGCAAAATCTGCAGGCATATCTCCAAATACTATCACCAGCCCAGGTAACTTCTGGAGATTCTGATGTAAGGGTTCGCTTGTTGATTCCCGTGTTTGATTGACAGTACCGGTGTCTGCCATGGGGTAGTTCAGATCAATGATTTCTGGTGTGACCTTCTTCTTCTGAATTGCAAAAGCAACATCGTCACAAAATCGCCTGATGCCGGATTGACTTGTCCTATCCATCAATCTGCAGGAATAACAAAGACCGATGCCATCGTAATCAAGGCACTGGTAACTGATGGCAGCATCTGTGAAAGCCTCATGCATCGAGTCTGGTTCACTGGATACGACATGAGTTGATATTTCAGTTTCGCGAGGTACCCAAACGCTGATGCCCATCCGGTTCAGGTACTGTAATCGAGTCGTCATTCTTCCAGTTATTTTTAAAATTTCCCTTTCTGATTCCATGATACAGGTTAATGACAAACCCGCCGTTCTTTTTTTACGCTGTGCGACTCAGAACATCAAATTCTCCAGTCGACGTGTCGACAATTCAGGGACGTGACTGTAATCTCCTTTCTTAAGGTTGAGAGTAGGTTATTCAAAACAGTCGCTAATCAGTAAATAAGGAATAAACATGTCTGTACTAACTTTGGAGGATGCCCGAATCATCGCCAATGCAACCCTGGAAAAAGGCAGGGATACCGGATGCCTGCCGCTGGCCGTATCTGTTCTTGATACCGGTGGACACCCTAAAGTCGTGTTACGCGAAGATGGCGCCGGGATCCTGCGAACACAAATCGCAGAGGGTAAAGCCTATGGGGCACTCGGTCTTGGCGCCAACAGCCGTGTATTTGCCGAACGTCTTGGAAATGAGCCCGATACAGCCCCTACATTGTTCAGTGCTTTCGCTACACTTGCACAGGGCAGGGTAGTCGCAGTTCCAGGAGGTGTGCTGATAAAAAACAGCGATGGTGGAATTCTTGGCGCCGTGGGTGTCAGCGGTGATCTGTCCGATAAAGACGAAGCCTGCGCGTTGGCAGGAGTCCAGGCCGGTGGTTTTACTACCTGAATTGATAGCGTGTCATTCCTGCTCCTTTCCGGTGGGAAGTATGTTGAATAACAGGGTTTCGAGTGCTCTGGTGCGCCGGTAGACAGCCCGATCCCATGCTTTTCACCCCTGGAGCCAAGCGGCCGTGTCTTCGGCTTCCTTTCTCGCCGGCTTACGGTTAAAGGTCACTTTAAGTATGTTCACATCCGGGTGAGGTGGTCTGGTCGGGAGGCCCTGAATCGTGATTCGGCCCGTCGCATGGTCCTGGTCAACCGCGAGTCTGACCTGGCTCCCAAGCAGACTGGCCGACTGCACCTTCCCGTCGACCCGGCAGATGATGACTTCCTTACCGGGCCAACAGGGCATGTGCAGGTATCCCACGTTACGCTTGAATGTCCACTCGCCGACCGAGGTGCCATTGATTGGTGAGGGTTCCGATCCGTAGACGGCTTCCCCGTTGACCTTCAGCCATTCGCCCATCGCCCTGAGCCGTTTGGCGTCTTGTGCAGGTATGCTCCCGTCATACTTCGGTCCAACGTTGAGCAGCATGTTGCCGCAGCCGCCGGCAGTCGTGACAAGCTCGAGAAGGAGCTTACCCACGGTCTTCCTGATCGGCATCGGTGTGTAGCGCTGATGACACCAGGATTGGGCGTAATCGCCGATGGTTTCACACAGTTCCCAGGGACGAGACTGGGCCTGAGCGCGACCCGGCAAGCGTTGCTCTGGCGTGCTGTAGTCGCCGCTTATGCCGCAACGATCATTGATGATAATGTGCGGCTGCAGATCGCGAATCAGAGCCTCGAGCTGTTCGGAACGCCAAAACAGGGCCAGGGCGTCTGGCGTCTTGCGCATCGACTCGAACACATTCTGAAACCAATGCCCATCAAACCAGATGACATCTATCTTGCCATAGTTGCGGAGCAGCTCCCGCACTTGTGCGTGGGCTTGCTCGACCAGTGCGGCTGCACTGTCCGGGTACTTCTCCGGCTCAAAATAGCCCGGGAACCGCCAGTCCAGTAGCGAGTAGTAGAAGCCCACCTTAAGTCCCGCGTTCCTGAATGCCGTGACATACTCGGCCACCAGGTCGCGTCTGGCGGCCGTCCTGACGGAAGTGAAATCCGATACCCGGCTGTCAAAGAGACAGAAGCCGTCGTGGTGTCGCGTGGTCAGGATGGCGTACTTCATGCCGGCACTGTTCGCCAATTCTGCCCAGGCGTTTGCATCGAATTTCCTGGCCGTGAACATGCCGGCCAGTCGTTCCATTTCCGCCACAGGTAACTGATCGTGGTGCATCACCCACGTACCGCGACCCAGCAACGAGTACAGGCCCCAGTGGATGAACATCCCGAATCGTGCCTGGTGAAACCACTCCATCCTCCGTGCATAAGCGGATGTCGTCTCAGCCATTGTTCTGCTCCATGTCTACGGCGGCTAACCTGTTCCGGATAAGTTGCGCCATGCTAGCCTGAATAGTCTCCTGTGTCATCCGGTCCGGGTCATCCATGCCTCGATGTGTCCGGCCAGCTCCTCGCTGGCCTTCTCCTGGATGAAGTGTCCGGCGCCTTCGATCGGCGATCGCAAGCATCGAGGATCCTGACGTCTCCTGAAAACATGGTCGAACACACAACGACACTTTTCCAAGCTGCTTTCGGTCTACAACTCAGGCACTCTCGTCCCCGGTTCGGAGAACTACGCTGGATGTGAGTCACTCCGACCAATATTGAGCAAACTCCCACGAGTTGCGGATATCAGAACTGTTGGCATCTGGTAATTCCTTTTTCTTTTGCATGGTACCCCTGATATGCTCAGGGATCACTAGTGCTAATCGGGGACAACTATCTACGCACTTTTCAAGGCGCTTTATTCGGAGTCGAAGTGCAGTGGCAACAGGTATCAGCCTTCTGATGCGGAATACCTGTTATGAGATTACTGCTGGGGCTGGCTGTCCTGATGGCGACAGCAGGTCTTTCTGCTGACGATTCAGCCATGCCGCAAGCCTGGTTTGAAGCGCCCAAAACAGCCAGCGAACTCAATATTACGACGTTCTCACAGAGTCCCATGCTGGATGACCGTGGTTTGCCTCCCGTGTCTGAGCGACTTCCCGATGATCCGATTGTCATTTATCCCTATGGCGAGAACGGAAAATTCGGCGGCACGGCGCGCATAACCCTGGGCGACAACTGGCATTTCTTCAACTGGGAATCGGCACTGACGATCTCGGCGGATCTGCGCAATTTCCTGCCCAACCTGGCTCGTGACTGGACGGTCAGTGAGGACGGTCGGATCATTACCATCTTTCTGCGCTCGGGTCTGAAGTGGTCCGACGGGCATCCGCTCACTGCTGATGACTTCATGTTCTCGTTCAACCATGTCTGGCTGGATCCGGAGATATCGCCGCTGCCTTCCAGGATGATTCACGGCGGCAGGATTGCCAGGGTCGATGATCTGACCTTCCAGTATATCTTTGAAGATCCCTATCCGTTGTTTGTGAATCTGATCGCCCAGTTCGGCAGCTTCATGGTGGAACCGAAACACTACTTGAAACGCTTTCATCCGAGCTTTACCGATCGTGAACAGGTTGAAGCGACCACCCGTGAGAAAGGCTTCATTACCTGGATGGCGATGTTGCAAGCCTATCGTAATGGCAGGGTTGAAGAATCTATTGACGTACCCACGCTGCGTGCCTATCGACCCGTCCAGAGCACGCTGACCATGATGCGGTTTGAACGCAATCCCTATTATCACAAGATCGATCCTACCGGTAAGCAGCTCCCCTACATCGATGCCATCGATGCCGAGGATATTCTGGATAACGCGGAGGTGGTGACTGCCAAGGCGGCGACGGGACAGTTGGATTTTGCCGCTTTTGCGCTGCGTACCCAGGATATACCGCTGCTCAAATTGGGTGAGCGCAACGGCGCCATCCAGGTGCATATCTGGACTCGACTACATGGCAGCGATGTGGTTATCCTGCCGAACTATAATTATGCGGATCAGAAGCTGAGAGATCTGTACTGGGATAGACGTTTCCGGCATGCACTGTCTTATGCCATCAACCGGCCGGAAATGAATGAGATTATCTACTTCGGTCGCGGCGTGCCGCGTCAGGTTACCGTCCATCCCACCAGCAGTTTCTATGAGGAGCGATTCGCAAAAGCCCATATCCAGTTCGAACCTGATCTTGCCCGGTCGTTGTTTGACGAACTCGGTCTCAAGGATATTGATAGCGATGGCCTGCGTGAGTATCCGGATGGCGAGCCGTTGATCATCACCTTGGAATTCATGGAATTCGAGACTCCCATGGGAATCAGTTTGGAACTGGTGTCGAACTACTGGCGTGAAGTAGGCATTGATCTGCGTCTCAAGCAGGTGGATCGAAGTCTGCGGTCAGCCCGGGGACGGGCGGGAAAAATGCAGATGACCGCGGCGATTGCTGACCGGGTCACCGACATTCTGTTCCCTTTGATACCGCACTGGTGGGCGCCACGAAACGTCGGCTGGGACAGCGGGTGGAATGCCTGGGCCAGATACTATAAGACGGATGGTCGCCTGGGGGAGGAGCCGCCACCGATCATGAAGGAACTGCTGCATTTTGCCGATGAGATGCGTATGACCACGCAACCTGCCTATCGACTGGAGATGGGCAAGAAGCTGCTGGCATCGGCGGCGGAGAACCTGTGGGTCATCGGCATTATCGGGCTTGCGCCGTATCCAGTGGTGGTGTCGAAGCGCTTGAAGAATGTGCTGCCGAACGGGTTCTGGGGCTGGGATAACCGCAGGACCCTCGCCTATCACCCTGCAACCTGGTACTTCGACGAAGAATGAGATCCTGTATCGTTTCCCGTGGAGGAGAAAAAGGCGTGAAAAAGGGGTCCGAGAAAAAGGGAGAAAAAGGGGTCAGGTCCATTTTCCTGTAAAGGGGTCCCTGGCGGGTATTCAGTACAAGAGTCGGTGCTCAATCGCTCTGCCCACACGCTCCGCTACCGACGCTTCGCCAGCATCCTCACGGATACCGAAGCACGGCTCGCGGTGGAGGTGGTGGTTAGCCTTCTCCCTTCTGTCGGACTTTCACCGACTACACTTCGCCAGTTAGCCTGGCGCACCGATAGCAGTCGCTTGAATCTTACTTTGGGCAAGTAGTTTACTCTGAACTCCAGATGCCTCAGGGAGAATCCTGCGGACTCCTCCTTGACCCATCCTCCGTACCAAGTGTAGGATTGCCAAGTGATCAATGCCAAATTTTATCTCTAAGGTAATCAGATGGAATGCGCTTAAAAACTGCAGAAAGTGGTTCTAACAATAGGGTCCACTTCACTTTGCTGGTTTATGTAAGTCAATATGCTGTTTGTTTTATTACAATTTGGAGGAAGCATGGCTGAGATGTACCCTGTGATGCCGAGAACCTGGCTGTTGAGCGGTGTTCCTCGTTCCGGGACATCGCTGTGTTGTAGGCTGGCGGGTGATCTTCCTGATACGGTGGCCTTGTCGGAGCCCATCCGCCGCAAGGCGATCGGGGGGATGGATACGCGGCGCGGCGCGTGCGTGCGCATTGGAGACTTCGCTGAGGAGGCGAGGACGCGGATCCTGGCCGAGCGCCGGGCACCCACCGTCCAGGTCGAGGGACGCCTCGACGACAATCGAACCGCTTCGAGGCATACGGACGCCGGCCTGCGCCAGCTCCGGGGCGCATGGGGCGAAATCGCTATCGGCAAGCCATTGTCCGCGCGGTTTGCCCTGCTAATTAAGCACAATGCGCTATTCGCGGCGCTCCTACCACAGTTGACCGAATTCTTCTCATGCTTGGCACTGGTGCGCAATCCGTTGGCGGTCCTGGCATCCTGGCAGACGGTGGACCTGCCGGTTCAACGGGGCCGCATTCCGGTGGGTGAGGAACTAGACAGCGATCTGTACCTTAGGTTGGGGCAAGAGCCGGAGGTGCTGCGACGCCAGATTATCGTTCTTGACTGGTTCTTCGCGCGCTATCAGGCCCATTTGGCGCCGGCGAACATCATCCGGTACGAGGACCTGATCGAGAGCGGCGGTTTGGTGCTGTTTCGGCGGTTGGGTCAAGCCGGAGCCAAGCCCGCTGTCTTGGAGAGCCGGAACGACAATACCCTGTACGACGAAAACGTGGTCGGCAGCCTGCTGATGGCGCTGCTGGACAGTGGCGGTCACTGGACACGGTTCTACAGCCCCGCGGACTGCGAACTGGTAGCGGCCAGGATCCGGCGTGAACGATGAAAGACTGGATGCAACCTGGAAGCAATTCGGAAATCAACCGGAGCGCAGACCGTTGCCGTCCTTTGTGGAGACGTTACGGACCCTTCGGCAAGATCATCCGAAAGTTGTTCCCACGATTCGGAATGCAGGAGTTGAGCGACAGCGGGTTGACCGGATTCGTTGATCGAGAGCAGGTAAGATCAGTCTGGTTTTACCGGGACTACGTGCGTCTGTCCGGCGGGCATCTCAAGCATGCACATTACTTCCAAAACGTTGTGCGGATGCCGGGCTTTGCACCCAGGATCACTTTTCAGCAGCGTGCCCTCGAACGAGTCCACGTTCGCGAACGCCGACAGCTCTGGCCCGCCGGAGACGGCATCGTGGCAGAGCGCTGGGAGCCGGCAGGCAGCGATCTGCTCTTCCTCGCCGGTGTTGACTGGCGGTATCTGATCGGGAGCGGCCTGGATGCTCTGGCCAATCCCAGAATCAACCTCATCCAGTCCGTTCGGCACGCCCATGAGGGAACGGAGCTCTATCGTTACCTCGCAGAGAGGGCGATCCGGATTTGCGTGAGCCAAGAGGTCGCCGATGCAATCTCCGCCACTGGCCGGACGAACGGTCCGGTTCTGACGATCCCGAACGGTAGTGATGTGACGCCTTTCAATCCTGCCGGAGACGGCTCGCCAGCGGGGTATGAGACGCGGCGCCGAGCCATTACGATCGCCGGCTTCAAGAGCCCCGACCTTGCCCGGGCTCTGTCCGAGCGACTGGATGCGGAACGCATCAAGCATCGGCTGGTCACGGAGTTCCTTGACCGGAGCGCGTTCCTAGCTCTGCTCGCAGAGAGCCGGGTCGCCGTCTGCCTGCCTCGTGCAAAGGAGGGCTTCTTTCTACCCGCGCTCGAAGCCATGGCTTCGGGCTGTCTCACGGTGACCCTGGATTGCATCGGCAACCGAGGCTTCTGCTGTCATGAAGACAGCTGCCTGATTGCTGAACCGACCCCTGAATCCCTGTTCCAGGTAACGAAGAGATCTCTGACTATGTCCGCCTCGGAACGCATACTTATTCACCGTCGGGCTCGAGAAATCGCCGCCAGCCACTCGCTTGAAGCCGAAAGAGCGCGCTTTCATGCGATTCTGGGGGACATCGACCGCCTCTGGAGCCATGGGATGATCGGCAGGGGGAAGTCGTATCCGGCACGCCATGGAGACAATTTCGATGCCTGATCCATACCAGCCTCGGATCGGCTTCATGATCGTCGGCGTCCAGAAGTGTGGGACGTCGGCGCTGGCTCATTTTCTTTCCCAGCACCCCGAGGTCGGCATGGCAACCCCCAAGGAGGTGCACTTGTTCGACACGCCGAAATACTCGGTTGACTGGACCCCGGAGCAGATCGATGAATGTTATCTGCGTCATTTTCGCCATTGCGTCGATACGGAGATCCTGGGCGAAGCAACGCCGAGCTACATGTTCCTGCCCGGCATTGCACGCGAACTCAAACGGTACAATCCCGATATGAAGCTGATCGTACTGCTGCGTGATCCAGTCGAACGAGCGATATCGCATTACTACATGGAGAAGAATAGAGACAAGGAACACTGGCCGTTGTGGCTGGCCCTGCTGAGCGAGCCCTTCAGACTGCATCGTTGTAAGGATGTACGCGCGAGTGGCTCAGCGAAGCGCGTATGTTCGTATCGTCGGCGTGGTCTCTACAGCTTTCAATTACGCAATCTCTACCGGTCCTTCGACAAGGACAAGGTGCTGATCATCCATAACCTGGACCTGCTGGAACGCCACGATGCCGTCCTCCGGCGTGTGTTCGCCTTTCTCGGGGTATCCGAGCATGTACGGATAGAGTCTGGGATCGTCTTTAAGGGCAAGCGCGGTGGTAAGATGCATCGCGTCTTATCCTGGCTGCTCAGGCTGACGTATCTGGCGGAGTCCGCGCGATTGCGCGCGCTTCTTCCTCTATAGCGATTGCTAATGAAGTAGCGTTTGCCGCGGTGCGTGATCCCATAGGTTTCCCGACCGCACGCTTTCATGCTGCCATCGATATAGCCGACAAAGTAGGCGCATTCCGCACGCAGCGTCTGCAGGGAATCAGCGTCTAGCGCATCAGGCACAATCGTGTAACCCAGTTCTTGGAACTGCGACTTCTGTGCATCTGAGATACTCAACCGTCGACGCGACTGTAAACGCCACTCAAAACGGTCACCTGATTTAGCCAGATAACTACCCGCGCCCACTTTAGACATATCGCCAAGCGTATCAGTTTTGTTCGATGGTCAATAGCTGGTCGACAGCGACCGCGGACATGGATGTCTCGCTGCCGTCCGGCCAGGTGACAACGACATCCGCCGACGTTGCCGTACCCAGGCCTATATGTACTTCGGGGGGGTTCTGCGATACGAAATTATTACCGGCGCGTACTTCGCGTACCTGCGTACCCAGCGAGGTGGTTACCATAATCCAGGCACCAATCCCCCGTGTGTTGAACCCCGTACCGGTAAGCTGTATGCCCAGATAGTGGTTGTCATTGGTCGAGTCGTTTCGGTAATACAGCAGCTGGTCCTCGTCGTTGTTGGTCACCACGATATCGATGTCGCCATCGCGTTCCGCATCGAAACAGGCAACGCCTCTGCCCTGGCCCTTATCGGTCAGTCCTGCTGACGTGTCCATTCGCTGGAACGTGCCGTCGCCCTGGGCATGAAAAAAGCGGATCTGGTCATCGCGAAATGCGTCGCTGCCGCCACGCCCGAGGTTCGGACCCACAGTGCCCCGCCATCCATTGACGTGAAAGAGATCCAGGTTGCCGTCGTTATCGAAGTCGGCAAAGCAGGCGCCCCAGCCCCAACCGCCGCGCGCCACACCTGCCTCGTCAGTCGCATCTTCAAACACACCGGATCCGACATTGCGATAGAGGCGATTGCCAAAAAGAACGTCCTCTCTGGCGATGGACGTGACGAACCAGTCCATATCGCCGTCGTTGTCGTAGTCGCCGACGGCGGCACCCATGCCCGCCTGGTCGATGATTACTTCGCGATCGGTAACCCGGGTAAATGTGGCGTCACCGTTGTTGATAAACACCTGACTGGCATCTAAGTCCGCGGCCATTAGAAGGTCGTCATCGCCGTCATTGTCGATGTCGCTCAAGTTGGGGGTAAACGTCCGGTCGACCTCCAGCCCGGTACCTTCTGCTGGTTCAATCAGCACCTGTGCGATACCCGACTCGATACTTGCGCTGCTAAACGTGCTATCGCCGTTGTTGCGCCAAAGCGTTTCCGTATCCGCCTGTCTGGGTGCACCCCAGTGACTTAGAAACAGGTCGAGGTCGCCGTCGTTGTCATAGTCGCTGAAGGTTGCCGAGACCGTGTTGGCCACCGTGACGTCAATGCCGGAAACCAGTGTCACGTCGACGAACTGGCCATCGCGGTTTTCCATCAGGAAATACGGATCGCCCTTGATGGAGCCGACGAAAAGATCCAAATCCCCGTCACCGTCATAATCGCTGAAATTGGGACCGCTGCCGTGATGCAGCACATCGACGCCAAGAGAAGCGCCCACTTCCGCAAAACTGCCGTCGCCCTGATTCTGATAGAGATGGTTGACCTCAAGCTCGCCGCCTGTCACGTACAAGTCAATGTCGCCGTCCGCATCGTAGTCGGCGGCAGCGATTCCGCTTGCGAACTCCTCGTTATACGAGAGTTCATCCGAGGTCACGCCCCACGTACGGCTTAACCCTGAGCTTTGTGTAGCGTCGGTAAAGGCGATTACGGGATCGTTACTCGTCGATGGCGGGTTCGTGGTCGGTGGCGTTGGTGCGGGAGTGCCGCCGCCACCGCCGCCGCAGGCCGCAAGAGCTGCAATGCCCAGGGCAAACAGAATGCGTTTAGTCATGGGCTTCCACCACTGTTGCGTTGCAGCTGCGCGACAGGCTGCATGCTGGTTTCCTCCTGTTCGATGGTCAGGAACTGATCCGCGGCAACCATGTCACGCCGGGTCTCGGCACCGTCCGGCCAGCGCACCCTGACGTCGGCCCCGATTGCCCGGCCCAGGCCGAAATGCACTTCAAGCGGACTGTGGGAGACGTAGTGGTTCTGGGCTCCCAACACGCGTACCTGGGAGATATTGTCTGCAGTCACATAGACGTGTGCACCCACCGCGTGGCGATTGGCCCCGGCCCCGATAAGCCGTACGCTGAGGTAATGGTTATCGTTCACCGTGGTGTTCCGGTAGAAAACGACATTATCCGGTCCGTTGTTGTTGACGGCGATATCGATGTCGCCGTCGCGGTCTGCATCGAAGCACGCTATGCCCCGGCCCTGTCCGTCGTCGATGAGCCCGACTTCCTCGGCGCGTTCGTTGAAGACGATGCTGCCGGGCTCGGCGTTGTGGAAAAATCGGATCTGGTCGCGGCGGGGGCTCTTGTCCAGAAGTCCCCTGGTGCCGTTGACGTGGACGATGTCGATCCGGCTGTCGTTGTCGATGTCCGCCGCACAGGCCCCCCATCCCCAGCCGCCGTCCGCGGTCTGTGACGCCATCGTCACGTCCTCGAATATACCGATGCCGGTGTTCCGGTACAAACGATTGCCGTGCAGGGCGTCATCCAGGTTGTAGATCGAGGTGACGAACCAGTCGATGTTGCCATCGTTGTCGAAGTCACCGACGGCGCCGCCCATGCCGTTCTGGTCGATGATGACGTCCCTGTCGGTGATATTGGTGAAGGTGCCGTCGTCGTTGTTGCGATAGACCTGCGAATCGTCGAAGTCCGATGACATCAGAAGGTCGCTGTCACCATCGCCGTCGATGTCGGCGAAGTTGGCGGAAAAGCTGACGTCGAGATAGTCCTCTACCAGCGTCGCCGCGATGCCGGACTCGATGCTCAGGTTGGTAAAGGTCCTGTCTCCATTGTTGCGAAACACGGTCTCCGTATCGTCGCCGGCAACGTAGGGGTTGCCCCAGTGGGTCACGAACAGGTCGAGGTATCCATCCCGGTCATAGTCGAAGAACGTGGCGCTGTTAGTGTTCTCCGCAGTGATGACGATGCCGCTCGCCGTAGTGATATCGACGAACTGGCCTTCTTCATCCAGGCGATTCTCGAACAGGCTGATCGGGTCGCCCCCCACAGAGCCGATGAACAGATCCAGGTCGCCGTCACCGTCGATGTCGCCGAACGCGGGTCCGCTGCCCCAGTGGATCAGATCAAGCCCTACCCGGGCCGCAACCTCGGCGTAAGTCCCATCGCCCTGATCTTCGTACAGGTGATTCGGTTCGGTGTTGCCGCCGACAACGTACAGGTCGACGTCACCATCGCCATCGTAGTCCACCGCGGCGATGCCGCCGGAAAAGAACTCTTGGTCTGTCATGCGGGTCAACTCGCCGCCGAAGTCGCGGCGCAGGCCCGCGTTCAGGTCCCTCGAGAAGCTGATACCGCCATCCGCGCCGGCGGCGGGCACTGATGGCCCTGGTGAAACCGCCGGCTGGCTCCCGCCGCCTCCGCCGCCGCAGGAAAAGAGAATCAGAACGGCGGGCGGCATTATGATGCGCGGAACCACGCGAATCGTGCTCAAGGCTATGTGCCATGGCAGGCGCACGAGCACGCTACTCAGCATCGGGATGTTGGTAGGTGACGATTTGACTGTGGCCGACGTCATGCACTACCGTTTCGTTGCCGTCCGGCCACTCAATAGTCAGATCTGCGCTGGTCGCCTGCCCCAGGCCGAAGGTCTGCCAGGTGGGATTCTGAGAAACGTAGTTGTTACCGCCGGTCACCTCGCGAATCTGCATGACATCTCCCGCCTGCAGAATAATACGTGTACCCAGCGCCTGTGTGTTCGGGGGGACACCAATCAGCCTGATACCAAGATAGTTGTTGTCCTCGCTATTGTTCCGCCACAGGGTGCATCTCTCATGTAACAGGAATATGTCGACATCACCGTCGTTGTCGAAATCTGCACAGACCACACCTCGTCCCTGTTCCCGGTCCTCCAGACCAAGGGCAATCCCCTGCTCTTCAAATGTCCCATCGCCGAGATTGACAAACGCTCGACTCAGGTCCCTTTGGAAGCCATCCACATCCCAGCCGTTGGTATGGTAGATATCCAGGTCTCCATCGTTTTCGAAGTCCAGAAAACAGGATCCCCAGCCCCACCCCCGTCGGTAATCCCGGCCTGATTCGACACATCTTCGAAGACCCCCTGCGTGTTCCTGTATAAACGATTGCCGATGCGTGACTTGGTCGGGTCCTCCATATCCCCCCTATCCAGGATGCTGGAAACAAACCAGTCCAGGTCGCCGTCGTTGTCGTAGTCCCCGACCGCCGAGCCCATGCCGTTGCCGTCAATCAACACCTCCGGGTCCGTCACGTTGGTAAAGGTACCGTCGCGGTTGTTCATGAACAACTGCGTATGATTGAAGTCTGCGACCATAAGCAACTCGGGATAAAGGTCCCCGTCTATCCGCGCGAATGTCGGTGTGAACGTCCAGTCCCGGTCATCAAGGCCGATGCCCTCCACCACGTTCGGATCGTCGTGAGCAATGATGCTGGGGGACAAACCCGCCTCGATGCTCACAGGTGTGAACACAATGCCACTCACATCACTGTCATTCCGCCACAGATGTTCCGTGTCGCCCGGATTCTCGTAGTCCCGGGGTGTCCCCCAGTGTGATATCGCCAGATCCACATCCCCATCAAGGTCGTAGTCGCCAAATGAAGCCGACAAGCTGAAAGACGATGTGGCGAAGTCGAGGCCTGAACCGAAAGTCACGTCAGTAAACGTACCGTCACCGTTATTCATAAAGATCATGGAAGGATCGTTATCGGTGCCACCGACAAAGAGATCCAGGTCGCCGTCGCCATCCATGTCCGCGAATGCCGGTGCCGAATGCCTGTAGTTTTCTTCCCGGCCAGCCGTGTACGCGATCCCAGCATCCATAGCGACATCGACGAATACAAGATCGCCATCGTTACGATAGAGCAGGTTAGGCCCGATATCACCGCGGACGATAAAGAGATCGATGTCGCCGTCGTCATCGTAATCCCCGGCTGCGGCAGCGCTAGGCGCGATTTCAGGATCGATCAGGTCGGATCCTACGTAGCCCGTTTGATAATCGATTCCCGAGGCGGCTGTCACATCGGAAAACGCCGGGTCTGGTGGGGTTTGCGTAACCGGGGGACTCGGCGTCGAGTTCCCCCCGCCACCACTGCCGCCACATCCGGACAACATCCCGCAAGCGATCACCGTGCCTGCCCACAACAGTATTCGCCCGGGATCGTCTGTGTTGCACTTTCTGGTATGCATGCGCTTCGAAATGGACATCGCAGACGGCGTACCTCCTTCGACCAGTGTAATCGATTGGCATCAGATCAACGCTCAGGGTCGAGAGACGGCGGCAGTATTTCGTCACTCTCCCAAAACAGTCAGTTAATTTTCCTTATACTTATACTAGTATATCGCTAGATGGCATTTGGATAGAAAAGATAGCCGAGCCGCCCAAACAGGAAATGTCTATGAGTCAATCTGAGGTAACACCCGTCTATGGCGCCACCAATCCTGGACCGCAAGTCACTGCCCCCCATTCGATCAAGCGGTTTGGATCGGTGATAGGTTTGGAGCCGGACAAGGAACCGTACTATCGGCAGCTACATGCCAACACCTGGCCGAGCGTCTTGGCACGATTGAAGCAATCCAACGTGCAGAACTTTACCATCTACGTGACCGAACTGGCTGGCAAACGATACCTTTTCAGCTACTTCGAATACACAGGTGATGACTACGAAGCCGATATGGCGGCAATTGACGACGACCCGGAGACGCAGAGATGGTGGCGTGAGACGGACCCATGTCAGATCCAGTTGCCGAATCGAAAGGATGGGGACAACTGGAGCGCAATGGAGCGCGTGTTCTTGATGGCCTGACTTCTTACTGTAGCTTAACGACGGCATTCCAACTCCGGAACATCTGGACAAGGCTGCTACAGTGATGCTCTGGTGAGACATAGGAGGCCATGGCAGTCTAACGGAATCAGAAGAACCAACGGTGGCGAGGAGAAGAGTAATGGCAGGAGAAGCGGCGGCTTACGCGGACAGGATGAAGTGGTTTCACCAGGCGCGCTTTGGCATGTTCATTCACTGGGGGTTGTATTCGCTACTGGGTCGTGGCACGTGGGTGATGCACCACGATCAGCTGTCGGTGGCGGAAATAGAGCGACTGGCCGGCCAGTTCACGGCCAGGAAATTCGATGCCAAGGCCTGGGCAGAATTGGCGCGCGATGCGGGCATGAAGTACGCCATCTTGACTACGCGACATCACGAGGGTTTCTCCCTTTTTGACAGCAAGTTGTCAGATTTCACTTCTGTCAAGACGGCTGCGAAGCGCGACCTGGTCGCCGAGTACGTAACGGCCTTCAGGAAGGTGGGGCTTAAGGTCGGCTTTTACTACTCGTTGCTGGATTGGCGCTTCCCGGGCTATTTCGAGCCGGAGAAATACAAGGAGAGTGCCGCCGCACTGGTTGACCAGGCTCATGGACAAGTGCGGGAGTTGCTGAGCAACTACGGCAAGATTGACGTCATCTGGTTTGATGGGCATTGGTTCCCGAATGTCTTCGAGTCGATGAGAGAGAGTCCAGACGCCTTGGCCCGGTATTGGCGATCAGACCAGCTTGAGGCCCTGATCCGCAATCTGCAACCGCACATCATCATCAATGATCGTTGCGGCATTAGCGGTGACTATAGTACGCCCGAGCAGCGCTTGCCCGGTCGAGGTCGAGCCCCATCCCGCCCCTGGGAGCTGTGCGAAACCATCGGCGACTATCACCAATCGTGGTGTCATCAGCGCTACACGCCCCGGCCAATCCGCAAGACCGTGGGTAAGCTCTTGTTGGAACTTGTCACCACCGCCAGTGGCTGCGGAAACATGCTTCTCAACGTAGGGCCGAAGCAAGACGGCGGTATACCCGCCGAAGACGCCAAACGGCTCAGGGCGATGGGCGATTGGCTCAAGGTCAACGGGGAAGCGGTCTACGGCTCGGAATTCTCTCCTATCAGTGGTAACTCTGTGGGCGAGTGGACATTCCAGGGAAACGCGGGATACCTGCATTTGCCGTGTTGGCCAGGTACGGAGACCACGATCTGCCAGGTCGACGGGGAAGTGAAAGCGGTGGAACTCCTTGGCAGCCCGGGTAAACTCACTGTCGAAAGCGATCGAAAGACGGGGCGTATCACAATTCGAGGTCTGCCGAGTAGACCACCTCACCCGGATGTGAGCATCCTTAAAGTGACCTTTGACCGCAAGCCGAAGAGAAAAGAAGCAAAGGACCGGGCATCGTGGCTCCAGGTTTAGCGGGCAGCACTGCCATCAAGATCACGCAAGGCCGAGCGGTTAGGAGCATGTTTATATTGCTTGATCGTTGATGAATCAAAGCACTCGTGATCTAAATCCAAGTTTACCCGGAAGGACAAAGTTACAATGGGCAACAGACAAAACAAAAAAAGCGAACAATTTGCGCGCGACGGATTCTACGTCTTCCAAAACGTAATTGAACCTGCTCTGGTCGACCAATTAAACGCCTTCTGCGACGGCGTGCTCGCTCAGCAAGACCCAGAGCATTTTAAAGAAAACGTTACGACAGGCAGTATGGTCATGATCAATTGGGAAATGGCCTATCAAAATGCTGTCATGGCCAAATTCATTGCGCACCCCAAGGTGATAGGCGCCATGAACGAACTCGGATTCCCCGACCCAAAATTTGGCCACGGCCGCATCATCACCAAACCGCCACACAGCCCCCAGCTCTTTTGGCATGAAGACGGACGCTTTTGGGATGACCCCGTCAGTTACAGCACACAGCCCATTCAAGTTTTCTTGATGTTCTATTTGGTTGACACCACACCTCAAAACGGGTGCCTGCGCGTCATACCCGGCTCCCACTTAAAACGCCACCCCCTACACGACATGATTTCGCCAAGACACACTGAAGAAACCAAAACGTATGCCAACCACGACAACCCGGCATTCTTACGCGTCAACGAGGAGATCGACGTCCCGCTCAAAGCCGGCGATCTCGTCATGGGATACGGCAGTCTCTTGCACGCATCACACGCCAATCAATCAGACGAACGCAGAACCGTACTCACCATGTGGTATTACCCCGACTACGTCGACCTGCCCGACCGCACACAAGCCACTGTCGCTATGGTCGAAAAAAACAACCGCGATGCTATCCCAACCACTGAAGAAACTCGCGCTCTACTCGACCCGCTCAAAATCGAATACAACGGCAATGCCGAACCCATTGAACCACAGTGGATACCAATAGGATTAAGATAACAAGACACATCACAGGCCCGAATCAGTGCTGTCTAAAATTTAAGTAGAGAAAGGACTCCTATGACGCCATTCAATCTTTTTGGCATTCAATTCACATTTTCTCTGATCGTTTTTGTCGGAAGAACAAACCTCCTTTTTCCACTTTCAGAAAAGTATCGCAAATCATGCGGGCCGCCCTCTGCTGCTCCCTTGGGACGTCTTAGGATGTCTATCAGCTGATCGAAATTGCGACGATTTGGACTTCGAATTCAGGCTCCGACCGAATGCGACGGTCACCGGGCGTATTCGATGTGTTTGGATTCAGATTAGGGTTGTTGGTTGGTCAGTCAGATCTGATGGCAATGATGCGAATCCCATCCAAAGACCTTGAGGCATCCGAGGATTTCTACACCGAGCAACTCAAGCTCAACAAAATCTTTGGCTCAGTAGCCGAGGGCTTTATCGGGTATCAACTGGATAATATTCAGTTGATGTTGGAACCTGAAGAAAAGGGCGAACAACTGCTGTTTAAAGCCATCACCTACAATCAGTGGCTTCTGGTTGGCAGAAAGACCTATGAGTCGATGGGCGCCCTGCTATGTCGCACGTGACTCTACTTTTCGCACGCTTGAAGAAAGGTGCTTAATTCGTACTATCCCCTGTTAGTCTTCCTAAAAATTTAAATGTAACGACTTTCTGTATGATAGATAATAAATATTGGTAAATATAAAAAAATTCAATTGATTTATCATGACATATGCAAGTGCAAGTAAGGAACAGATAAAGCAATTTAATGAATCGGGTTTCATTGTAATAAAGAAGGCCATTAACCCGAATGATCTTAATTATCTTGAAACCATATGCGACAAGATTATCGATGATCCCGAGGAGAACAACGCACGCGACTGGGCCTGGGATGAAGGTTCTCTGGATGAACGTAAATTTCTCATCATTCAAAGGTCCCGCCTTAGTGATATCTGGCCAGAAATTGTGTTCGCACCCTGGAGAGTATGGGCAACAGAGTTTGCCAGTTCTCTGATGGGTGCTGAAGTAGGATTTACTTACGATCAGTTCCTGGCCAAACCTCCACGTAAGGGAGCCTTGACACCTTGGCATCAGGACGAGGCATACTGGGGGCGAAATTATCCTGATGCCGGTATAACCTGTTGGATGCCCTTTCACAAAGTGACTGTTGAGAATGGGTGCATGGAATTCATTCAAGCTGGTCACCTTGATGGGATTCATCCTCATAGAAAGGTAAACAAAAGTGATTCTATTACCTGTGATGTTGATGAAGATCGTATCGTGACCTGCCCAATGGATTTAAGTAGTGTCTCTTTTCATCACAGCAAGACACCCCATAGATCCCATGGGAATTTTTCTGGAAAATGGAGAAAAGCACTGACACAGCATTTCCTCTTAAAATCATTCATCATTAAACATTTTGAGGATGATGGAAGTTATCCTTGGAAGATAATTGAAAAACAAGGGACCAGGATGTGAGCACATCGACGGGCGCGACCTCCCACCTGTTATGAGATTACTGCTGGGGCTGGCTGTTCTGATGGCGACAGCAGGTCTTTCTGCTGACGATTCAGCAGCCATGCCGCAAGCTTGGTTTGAAGTGCCCAAAACAGCCAACGAACTCAATATTACGACGTTTTCACAGAGTCCCCTGCTGGATGACCGTGGTTTGCCTCCCGTGTCTGAGCGACTTCCGGATGATCCGATTGTCATTTATCCCTATGGCGAGAACGGAAAGTTCGGCGGCACGGCGCGCATAACCGTCGACGAGGCCTGGCATTTCATCAACTGGGAGTCGGCCCTGACGATCTCGGCAGATCTGCGCAATTTCCTGCCCAACCTGGCTCGCGACTGGACGGTCAGTGAGGACGGTCGGATCATTACCATCTTTCTGCGCTCGGGTCTGAAGTGGTCCGACGGGCATCCGCTCACTACTGATGACTTCATGTTCTCGTTCAACCATGTCTGGCTGGATCCGGAGATATCGCCGCTGCCTTCCAGTATGATTCACGGCGGCAGGATTGCCAGGGTCGATGATCTGACCTTCCAGTATATCTTTGAAGATCCCTATCCGTTGTTTGTGAATCTGATCGCCCAGTTCGGCAGCTTCATGGTGGACCCGAAACACTACCTGAAACGCTTCCATCCGAGCTTTACCGATCGTGAACAGGTTGAAGCGATCACCCGTGAGAAAGGCTTCATCACCTGGATGGCGATGTTGCAAGCCTTTCGTGCTCACGGGGTTGAAGAATCTATTGACACACCTACGCTGCGTGCCTATCGACCCGTGCAGCGTACGCCGACCATGATGCGGTTCGAACGCAATCCCTATTATCACAAGATCGACCCTACCGGTAAGCAACTCCCCTACATCGATGCCATCGATGCCGAGGACATTCTGGATGCCGCGGTGGTGACTTCCATGGCGGCGACGGGACAGCTGGACTTTGCCGCTTCTACGCTGCTTACCCAGGATATACCGCTGCTCAAATTGGGTGAGCGCAACGGCGCCATCCAGGTGCATATCTGGACTCGACTATATGGCAGCGACGTGGTTATCGTGCCGAACTATAACTATGCGGATCGGAAGCTGAGAGATCTGTACTGGGATAAACGTTTCCGGCATGCACTGTCCTATGCCATCAACCGGCCGGAAATGAATGAGATTATCTACTTCGGTCGCGGCGTGCCGAGTCAGGTTACCGTCCATCCCACCAGCAGTTTCTATGAGGAGCGATTCGCAAAAGCCCATATCCAGTTCGATCCTGATCTTGCCCGGTCATTGTTTGATGAACTCGGTCTCAAGGATATTGATGGCGATGGCCTGCGTGAGTATCCGGATGGCGAGCCGTTGACCATCACCTTGGAATTCATGGAATTCGAGACTCCCATGGGAATCAGTTTGGAACTGGTGTCGAACTACTGGCGTGAAGTAGGCATCGATCTGCGTCTCAAGCAGGTGGATCGAAGTCTGCGGTCAGCCCGGGGACGGGCGGGAAAAATGCAGATGACCGCGGCGATTGCTGACCGGGTCACCGACATTCTGTTCCCTTTGATACCGCACTGGTGGGCGCCACGAAACGTCGGCTCGGACAGCGGGTGGAATGCCTGGGCCAGATACTATAAGACGGATGGTCGCCTGGGGGAGGAGCCGCCACCGATCATGAAGGAACTGCTGCATTATGCCGATGAGATGCGTATGACCACGCAACCTGCCTATCGACTGGAGATGGGCAAGAAGCTGCTGGCATCGGCGGCGGAGAACCTGTGGGTCATCGGCATTATCGGGCTTGCGCCGCATCCAGTGGTGGTGTCGAAGCGCTTGAAGAATGTGCTGCCGAACGGGTTCTGGGGCTGGGATAACCGCAGGACCCTCGCCTATCACCCTGCAACCTGGTACCTCGACGAAGAATGAGATCCTGTATCGTCTCCCGTGGCATGACCATAACCACAGGCAAAAGAAAACGCATGTACCGCGACCTCCCGAGCTTTATCGCTCGTATTGCCGACGCTGCAGCTAGATGTCGCCTTATGGCAAGGTCCGGCCATCAGCAGACCTAGTGCTTACTCCCAGAGGCCCATGATTTCACATACCTGGGCCGCGCTTGGTAACGGTAGATCTGTTTCCGGAAATAGCTGCTCAGGGACTTGGAAGTCGCCAGGTAACCGAATAATAGATCGCCATCTAATTACATCCTCCCACTGCTTCTTGATTAACTTTCCCCAACTACTGCCAGTGAGACGCCCCAAACTTTTCGCTTCCTCTAATGTTACCCCTCCCTTTAGGAATTGAGATGCACGTATATTCCCGATTCCTCGTACACCCGGAATAGAATCGCTGGCGTCACCGACGAGTGAGCGGAAGTCACTCCATTGGGTTGGCATGACTCCGAATCGAGAGACAACCTCTTTTTCACCAATGAGCCGGTACCCGGGTGAACCAACCGTAATGAGCTGTTTCGTCTGACAATCAATAAGTTGATGATAGTCTCGGTCTGTTGAAAAAATTATCTGTTGGTAGGCATGTACTTTTTGCTGTTGCCAAATTGCTGCGATCACGTCATCTGCTTCCGCACGTACATATTCCAACCAAGGTATGTCGATCAGCGTCAGTGCCTCCTTAACCTGCTTCAAGTCCTCAAACAAACTTGAGGGTCCTTCAGTACGTCCGGATTTATAATCTGGCTCCACTGCCAGCCTTGATTCCCAGCCCTCCTCACCGTCGAATACGACGACTGTGACTACAGGGCAGTCCAACCAATGTATTGCTTTCCGAAGCAGTGCTATGAAACCGAAGATCGTGGTGATATCGCGACCTGATCTACTCAGGATTCGGGAAGGAAATCCAGCGTAAGCTCGCCAAAGGAGATTATGACCATCGACGTATAGTCGAGAAACTTTGAGGGGATCATTTTTTGAATATGTGCGACCCATGGGAGACTCCTGTACGTAGTAATAACTAAGCACTGGTTTTACCTCCCGTGTGGAGGGTCTCGTCGCGTTTATCCCCGGCCACAAGTCAGGGTTGCAAAGCATTATATACTTCTTTGCGCACCTGTTCTCGACCGCTTTGGGATCGCAATTGTACTAATCCGCAGTCACCTATTCCACCGGACGACTCAGATTGGTCAGAAATCCAGAGGGAGTCTCAAGCAGGCTCTGCACCTGCAGGTCCACATCGGATTCAATGGCAAGGCGCCACTTGCCCTGGCCATCGCCCAGTGCACCCACCAGACCCAGATCGGCGTTGCCGCTCTCCAGATCCACCGAGGTAATCGTCATGGCGCTGTTCGCCATGATGTTAAACGTCACCGCGCTGTCACCCGCATTGCCGCCATCGTCGATACCGGTGATGGTGACGCTGCCCTGGCTGTCGGAGTCATTCACTAACCGCAGCGAACTGCGCTGGTTGGTATTGCTCGCCGGATTGAAGATCCACACGTCGTTGACGCCGCCGTCCCTTGGCGTGGTGCGCGATAAGTTGGTCAGAAAACCATCTGTGGTGAGTACCAGACTCATCACCCGCAAATCCAACGGGGATGAAACCGTCAACCGCCAACGACCACTCCCATCGCCCAGCATACCCATCAGTCCTTTATTCGTATTGCCTTCTTCCAAATCAGCGGCAGTCATCTGCTTTGATTCTCCGGCATTCAGGTCAAACATCACGTCACCACCTGGTGCGATATTGCCGGTGTCGTCAATACCGGAGATGGTCACCATATCCGTGTCATCGGAGACATTAATAATGCGCAGGAACGTCTGCTGCGTTGCATGGCCCGCCTGGTTGGCAAAGTAAATCACATGATCCGTTCCGGAATCATCCACCATACCGGAGAGGTTGGTGAGAAAACCATCGCTGGAGCGGATGAGGCTCATGACCTTGAGATCCAGGGTCGAGGTAACGGTGATGCGCCACTTGCCGGTGCCGTCATCGAAATTGCCGGTGAGGCCCTTACCCGTATTGCCGTTTTCGATATCCTGGGCGGTCATCTGTTTCGACTCGTTGGGGCCGAGGGTAAAGGTGATCTCGCCCCCCGATGTCACGCCGGCGTCATCGACGCCGGTCATGGTGACCGTGCCGGTGTCCTCGCTGCGATTTAAGATGCGCAGGAAAGTCTGTTGTTTGTTGATACTGGCAGGGTTGGCAAAGTAGACGACATTGTCGCTGCCCTCCTTCGGTACCACATCGTTAAGGCTGGTCAGGAACCCGTCTGGCGTTCGAATCAAGCCCATCACCACTATCGGATTATCGGAACGCACCAGCAGCTGCCACTTGCCCTGGCCATCGCAGAGGTTGCGGTCCAGGCCCTTGTCGGTATTGCCGTCCTCGATGTCCTGGGCGGTCATCTGCTTCGCTTCATTGGCGGCCAGTGTGAATGACAGTGCCCCCTGGCGGCTGCGCACACCCGCATCGTCGACGCCATAGATCTCGACGTTGGTGGCCGTATCGTTGTTGTTGACGATGCGCAGGAAGGTCTGCTGATTACGGTTGCTGCCCGGGTTGGCGATATACAGGCGCGATTCGATGGGCAGATCCGATGTCGTTTCATCGCGCGAATCGCCCAGCAGGCAGGCATCGCCGGCGTCAGCCGCATCGTTGATATCCGTACCTTCCTGGAACTCGACCAGATTGGATATGCGATCGCCATCGGCATCGCCGTCGGCATCGGCGGCATCCAGGCGATCAAGCCCATTGGCATCTTCGAATACATCGGTCATGCCATCGTTGTCGTCATCGGTATCCGCATTGTCGCCGACGCCATCCATATCGGAGTCGACAGTTTCGGTTGCGTCGTTCGGGAATGCATCCTGGGTATTGGGCACCCCGTCGCCGTCACTGTCGGCACCTTCTTCGCAGGCATCGCCATCGCCGTCGCCGTCCGTATCAACTTGATCTGCATTGGCGACCAGCGGGCAGTTGTCTGTTGCCGGTGCATTCAGCATCGTGAGTTGCCCTTCCCAGGTGACCGAAATGGTGTCAGTGATGGTATTAGTGGTTGTATCAATAATTGGCACGCTGTCGGGAACGCCGCCAACGTACGCAAAGGCACCGTCCGCGGTGATAGCAATCGAACTCGGTCCTGTGCTGGCGTTAATCTCGATCGTGGTAACACTCAGGTCAGCCGTGTTGATGGCGGAAACGGTTTGAGAATCAACGTTCGCCACGTAAACCGTTGAACCGTCTGGAGTCACAGACAACCCAGAGGGATTTGTACCGACTGCTACCGTCGCCTCTATCATTCGGGTTCCCGTATCGATGACCACTACAGAATTGCTGTTCGAATTGCTTACCCACGCTCGACTGGCATCGGGGGAGAAGGCGACCTTGTCGCTACCAGCACCGGTTTCGATCGAAATCGGATCTCTGGCCTTCGCGGTCACGCGCGCGGCCCCCGCACCTTGAGTCTCATCAATGTCAACGGGGTTAGCTTCAACAACAAACGTCGATCCGGGCTGGTCGAAGTCGGTGACATAGAGTTCACTGCCAAGCGGCGATACGGCAACACTGTGTGCACTACCAAGCTGCCCGGCCGCTATGGTCTCGACGACTCCATTGAGCTCCGTGTCAATTATCGACAGCGTGGAATCGACGTTGTTGGTAACGTATACGCGACTACCATTAAAGGATCGAATCGGGAACCACCGCTGGTTTCTCGGGGCGACCGCCACATCACCAGCGGAGGCTGCCCCTACCTCAATCGACGCAACGACTGAATTATCGGTTGTGTCTATAACGGAAACGGTACCCGGATCGTGTCGAATATAAACGCGCTGTGCATCGTGGCTCACCGCCGCGGCAGTCGGTGCAGGATCGAGGGCAATGGTATCGACAACCTGGTTGGTCTGGATGTCGACCACGTGCAACTCATCACCAGGATGATCGACCAGGTAGGCGTGGGAAGAGACTAAACCTACGTCCGGGACGCCATCGTTATCGTCATCCGTGTCGGCATGGTCAGCCATACCGTCGCCATCGGTATCGACCGGTTCGGCTGCCGTCAGGAAGTCGCCGTAAACATTTTGGCTTGCGAATTGTTGTGCATTCTCAAAAAATGACGGTGACTCTCCTTCAAGGTCGCCCCAAGCCACCAGGGTTTTCCCGTCGCCGGAAGCCGTTGGAGAAAAAACCTGATTACCGGGATCGTCGGTGATAACAATTTCTGATCCAACCCTTTGACCGCTGGTGCTGATGTACTGTCCACGGATATCCCAACATAGACACGCGCCATTGTCACCTGTCGATTGGGTGGCGGTTATATCATCACCAAAGTCCGTCCAGGTGACGAGATAGTTGACGCCATCAAATGTGACAAACGGTTGCAGTTGGTGGCCGGGATTTTCAGCGACTGAAATCACATCGCCAATCAGGTCACCAAACGGCGAGACCAATTGGCCAAACAGCTCCCAGTCAGGGGGTCCAGCCACTCCGCCGATAGGCGATCCTGTGTTATCTGCCCAAACCACCAGAAAATTGGCGCCATCGGTCCCGACGGTACTATTGTTTTCACTTAAAGCCGGACTCGCATTAATTGAAAACTCTGCACCCAGCGTACCGGAACTGGATACAATTCGTCCCCGGATTTCGAATCTTAGACTGCCCCCTCCCCTGTCTGCCCACACGACCAGGAAATTGGGTTGGGCAAAAGCGATGGCGCGTATAGAAAAATCTCCAATATTTGTATCAAGCGCGAACTCGGGCCCTAGGTCACCGTCGACGGACACGGTGCGGCTGTAATAGTTCGTAAGGAGTCCACCACCCGGACCGCCTCGAGTATAAGCAACCACGTACTGACCACCCCCGTACGCGATACCCTTAACGCTGCCAGTATAGACATCTGAGCGAATCTAAAAAGGCTCGCCAACGGTACTTCCCGAAGGGCTAATGAACAGACCGAATATTGCCGTAGGAGGAACGGTCCCCTCCGCGGTCCATCCCTCGGTCCATACCAGTAGATAGTTCGTGCCATCAAAGGCCACCTGCGGAAGGCCTGGGCCGCCTTCTCTCCTGTTGAATATAGTCTCGTCGCCGCTCGATGAACCGATACGTCCGGTGGAAATGAACGATCCGATCAGCTCCCCCGACGGAGAAACCAACTGTGCGCCAACGGTTTCACCTTCAATTGCAACCAGGAAGTTGGTACCGTCAAAAGCGATGTCGTACGACGTCTCCGGACTGGCTGAATTGGCGATGGGAAACTTATCGGCGATTGCCTGGCTGGCTACACATAGAAAAAACAATATTATTGGGAGCGAGAAGATATCTGATCTTCTGTTTAACATGTTCATCCCCTATGCAAGTTTATGAGACTGTTCAAATAGATCTTGAGAATAGGAAGTATAAACCATATTTCTCCAAGAATGTGAAAGTGTGCTCATCGGTAGATTTCTTGATAGACATCCTTTTTTGTATAGGTCAGTCAGATCTCTGGTCGCCGTTGCACGGATATAATTAATCAACGCCGCTTTGGATCTATTCCGTTGAAAAAGGGCTTAAAACTGCACTTTCTATGTTAGCAACATTTATAAATGTCCGGTTTTAAAACAATTAATCTGTCCGGTTTTCAGCATACATTTACCACCACTAAATGCATTCTGAATAATCACTTCTGGGCCCCGTGAGATGTTGTTCAAAGCCAACGAGTGTGGTGCGCCAGGCTAACTGGTGAAGGGTAGTCGGTGAAAGTCCGACAGGAGGGAGAAGGCTAACCACCACCTCCACCGCGAGCCGTGCGTCAGCATTCGTGAGGATGCAGGCGAAGCGTCGGTAGCGGGGCGTGTGGGCAGAGCTATTGAGTATCGAAAAGTCGCTTATTTGGAGTGCCGAAATTTTCACACTGATTGAAGGCAATACGGACCGTACCGATAGGGTGAGGACGGAAAGACTCCACGGTGTCGAAGAACTCATGCACGCACGTACGCCCAACGCTGGGACCTGGGAGAACTTCACTTCACCCTCGGCACTTGTGCCAGGGTCGTAATGGGTAGGACGTTATCCGAAGACATTGGTGTACGAAGTGAAGAAGTCGGATGCTGGCATAGTACCGATGAAGGTAGCGAACAAAGGGGCAAGCGCTCTGGCGGAGCTACTGGAGGGAAGGGCAGCAGCCAAGGCGAACCTGACAGCCAAAGCACGTGCTGGGCACAGTACCAGATAAGCGTGTAACAAGCGGCTGTTAAACGGGTACGGGTATGCGAAAGCCGTGAAGCTTGTGTGTCACGTCTTGCCGTCAATAGCCGAGGCAGGAGCCGGATGCGTTAGCGCGCAAGTCCGGATCTGTGCGGGGGGTACCGGGAAACCGGTATTCCTACCGCGACCAAAAGTTGTGGTCAACTCTGGTGCCCTACGACACACTACAGAGTTGTCCAACAGCTTTTTCACACGGGCTCGAACAGGCATCATTCTACTTCTTGTCAACCTTCTCATAACGTCAGTCCCTTAGCAGTCACTACACTGCAATCGGTAGTTCATTTGTTAACACTTGTCCCTGCGTGTCATACCTCGCCAGCCGCCGCAGACCATGTTTAATCGACAGAGTCCCATCGGTGTGACGCAACACCTTAACCTTCATGTAATGATGTCGGTGCCGGTCCTGTGGAATCTGTAACACCAGGTTCTCAAATTGGACACAGTTGTCCTTGCCCACAACCCGTCCATACTGCTCGCACAGGATATCATCTAGAATCCTTGAGCGGCTTTTACCTTTACAGTTGAGTCAAGTTTTGTGAAGGGCGCACCCCACGATTTGCATCACATGCCTCGTCGAAAAGGACGGCGTCTTCTATGCCTGGTGCACAAGCTGGAATTCAAAGAACCCGAAAGGGCGCGATTTTCTCTCTCTCGCTACGAGCAAAGACCTCATCAGGTGGACAAAGCATCCCGAACATATGATCGCGCCATCGGCAACGGGCTAGCCGAGGAACAGATCGTCCTGCTCGCGGCGCAGTCTCCAGCAGCAACGAGCGCTGGTTGACATTGCTCGCCGGGTTGAATATCCACACGTCGTTGACGCCGGAATCCACCGGGGTGGTGCGCGACAGATTTGTCAGGAACCCGTCTTGCGAACGGATCAGGCTCATCACCTCCAGATCGAGCGGTGACGATACCGTCAGCCGCCATTTGCCGGCACCGTCGTCCAGATTGCCGGTCAGTCCCTTGTCGGTATTGCCGTTTTCCAGATCCTGCCCCGTCATCTGTTTCGCGGCATCGGGGCTCAGGGTAAAGGTGACCTGACCCGCCGACACAACGCCCGCATCGTCGGTACCGGTAATGGTCACCGTGTCGGTATTCTGCGTGCGGTTGACGATGTGCAGGAAGGTCTGCTGGTTGTTGTTACTGCCCGGGTTGGCGAAGTACACGATGTTGTCATCGCCTTCCTGGCCACGACATCGTTCAGGCTGGTGAGAAAACCATCCGGGGTTCGGATCAGTCCCATGATCTCCAGCGGATTGTCCGAGCGCACCCGCAGCTGCCATTTGCCCTTGCCGTCACACAGGTTGCGCGTCAGTGCTTTGGCGTCGTTGCCGTCCTCCACGTCCTGGGCATTGATCTGTTTGGCGGCATTGGAGCCCAGGGTGAATTCGATCGGTCCCTTGCACGAGCGCGTGCCCGCGTCGTCGATACCGTAGACCTCCACCTGGGTTTCGGCATCCGAGGTATTGACGAAGCGCAGGAATGTCTGCTGATTGCGGTTGCTGCCGGGATTGGCCACATAGAGCCGCCGTTCCAGTGGCAGCGTCGAGGTGGTTTCGTCCCGGGAGTTGCCGATTGCCCATCGTCTGCAGACGATCCGGGAATGTGACAGGGTGCTGGTGTTACACCATAGTGTGGTCCATGAACATGGCACCCACGAAGAACTGCTGGCCAGGAGAGGCATTTACTATACCCTGCATGAATTGCAGTTCCAGGATGACGCAGTAGCCGCGTCCCTGCGCGGTGAATCTGAACTACAGGAAGCAGAAAGCCCGCCAGAGATTGTCATCGAATGGCAGGAACTCGAAGAGAAAGAGGTGATGGAAGATCCGAAGGGTCCACCACAGACGAGTATTTAGTCCCAGCCGCTTTTTGGCCTTATGGTCTACCAGCTAAATTGACGGATTTAGCCCCTGCTGCATTTCTACAAAACTCCTATAGGGACTTCCCGCATCCGCCATCATTGAGGCGTGGGTGCCACTGTCCCTGATCTCACCGTCTTCCAGGAAGATGATACGGTCAGCCCGGCGAATCGTCGACAGTCTGTGTGCGATGACAATCACCAGACGACTCTCGGTGGCGCGGTGCAGCGCTTCCACCAGAGCGTTCTCGGTATAGGGGTCAAGCGCGGCTGTTGGTTCATCCAGAATCAGTACGCGCGCATCGCGCACCAGACCCCGGGCAATGCTCAGGCGCTGCTGCTGACCGACGGACAGCGTATTGCCGGCGCGGCCGAGCACGGTATCGATGCCATCGGGAAAGGTATCGATAAAGTCCATGCAGCCAGCAGTTTCAAGCGCTGCCAACAGGTCCGCTTCGCTGGCGTTCGCGTTTGCGAGGAGCAGGTTTTCCCGGATAGATTCCGAGAGCAGCAGATGTTCCTGAAAGACATAGGCGATCTGCCCTCGCAGTGAGTCCAGTTCAACCTCGGCGATGTCCTGGCCGTCGATCGATACCGTGCCCCGGGTCGGCCGCAGCAGCGACGGGATGAGATAGGCGAGAGAAGTCTTGCCGGCGCCGGTGGGGCCGACGAAGGCCACCAGTTCCCCAACGGACAGTTCCAGATTGATATTGCGTAGCGCAGAGGAGCCGTCAGGATAGTCGAAGTCAACGTCCTTTATACTCACTCCCCGGGTGATCGGCCCGAGGACCACATTGCCGGCCCTGTCTTCATCGGAGGCAAAGTCGATAAAGAAAAATACCCTGCGCACTGCTGCCACCGATGCCTGCAAGTCAATCCAGAACATACCAATGTCGGTGGCGGCTTTAGCAAGGCCAAGATAGATGCCGAACAGCACGGCAAAGTCACCGGGGGTCATGGTGCCTTCGATGATCTGGTCGGTGGTGAGAATAATGACATAAATCCCGCCGATCATGAGAAGGATCATAGTAATGACGCTTATGACTATCGATATCAGCATGGCGAAGCGATCGCGTCGGAATGCCTCGCTGCTGCGACCGGCAAAGCGGTTTTTTTCACGCTCCATACCGCCCAGACTTTGCACCGCATCGATATTATTGCCTACCTCTTCCATGACGTTGGTGGTTGCTGAGCCGGCTGCCCGTTTGGTCTGGTTGACACGCCGCATCAGACCGGACAACGGGAAGGTCAGCAGCAAGGTAACCGGCAGGATGGCCCAGGCGATCCACACGACTTCCGGGACCACCGTTTCATAGGTATATTTCATCAGGTACATGTTGATCAGCGCAGCGATCAGAGTGAAGAAGGGCGCGATGGTAATCTGATAACAGATGCTGGGGACAGCGGGGGCGTCGTATAGTACACGATAGATGGAATCACCGATGCGCTGGTCATCCAGTGCCGTCATGGGCAGCCGGCTCATGCGTTCAAACAGCCGCGTGCGCAGGCGGTTGACAATACGCTGGGTCAGGCGGACGTTGACCCAGAACTCGATCAGCCCCAGGATACCACCCGCATCGCTATCGCCGCCGCTGATTTCATTCTCCGCCTCGGTCGCGGTATCGGAACCGTCGAACGTGCCGGCCCAGGTGCCCTCCTCCATGCGCAACCCCACCAGCAGCAGCATCAGGGCAAAAAAAGCGCTGAGGTGCAACATGATATAGAGGGGGTCCATACCGGTAAACCAGGTGATGACGGGATCCATAAACGGCGGGTAGCGCACCTCGGTTTCGCCAAACGGTTTCTGCAACAATACGTTATCGACAAGAATTTTGCCGATCCACGGCATCAGCAGGAGCGGTATAATCATGCCGAAAGACAGCACGAACTTGGCGGTGAACAGCATCTTGACGTTGCTCAACAGCTTGAAGCTGCGCCCGATGATGGACAGCACCTGCGCTGAACTGATTTCCGTATCGGTATCAATGCGGTCATCAAAACGTAATTTCTGCCCGGGCTCGATTGGCTGGTCGGTTGTTTGCCCCACGGTTAATTCGGTCATGACGCGACGGCCCCCGTGGTTTCCGCCTCAACGAAGCCACGGTATCGTCCCGCCGGCAGTGACATCAGTTCATCGTGGCTACCGGTTTCGACGATCCTGCCTTGCTCCAGAAATGCAATCTGGTCGGCGTTGCGGATGGTGGACAGGCGATGGGTAATGATGAAGACGACACGATCCTCACCCCAGGCTAACAGATTCTGCAACACCTGATGTTCAGTTCCGGCATCCAGAGAGGCGGTCGGTTCGTCCAGAATCAGAATGGGTGTATTGCGCACAATAGCGCGTGCAATCGACAGGCACTGGCGTTGCCCGGTGGACAGCTTGCCGCCGCGCTCCCCCAGTTCCGTGTCATACCCCCGTGGCAATTCCTGAATAAATGTATCAGCGCAGGCGACCCTGGCGGCGGCTTCGACATCGACATGGCTGGCATTGAGCGCGGCGTAACGGATATTGTCTTCAACGCTGGCGGCAAACAGTACATTGCGCTGCAGGGCGATTGCGCTGTGCTGACGAATATCGTCGATCCTGAGATCCTGCAGGTCGATATCATTGATCAGCACATGACCCACATCAGGGTCATACAGCCTGAGCAACATGGACATCAGCGTCGATTTTCCGGAGCCGGTCGCGCCGACAATCGCGGTGATAGTGCCAACCTGAGCGGTGAGATCGACACCGCGCAACACGGGACGATCACTATACGCGAAGTGCACATCACGCCAGGCGATCTCCCGAATGGTTTCGGGAAAGTCGTGGGGATGTACCGGATCCAGGACCTCGGGCGTCAGATCGAGCAGAAAAAACGCACGTTCCAAACCGATAAAGAGATCCTGCAGCCTACTCCAGATTCTGACCAGTTGCCGACCCATCCCCAGCGATCCCTGGACCCGGCCGTTGGCGCTCTCAAAAGCGCCCAGATTCCATACGGTGAAGCCGATAAAAGCGGCGACGGCAGCACCGAGATAGGTTTCCTGTTCATCAATCACCCAGGTGACCATAATGTATTCGAGCCCCACCAGCGTCAGGCCACCGATCAGTACCGCCAGCAGATTCAGCACCACCATCTCCAGACGCAAATACAGGGCCGCGTCCAATGCGCCTTGTGAATCAGTATCAAACCGATCAAGGATTTTGCCCTCGGCCCGGTTCACCTTGACCACCTTGATGGCGGAAAACGTTTCCTGCAGCCGGGAAGTGAGGTTGCTGTTGGCCAGGCGGTTAGCCAGTGAGCGGCGCCGCAGCCGCGGCGTGAACCACCAGGCCAGCCACAGTATAGGCAACAGCACCAGGAAACACGCGAACGCTACCCGCGGATCAAAAAAGGTGATGAACATCAGGCCAATGGCCAACTCGTACAGGATGACGGCTGGCCCGACAATACCCTTGTCCAGCAGGTTGATGATCATGGCGCTGTCCTGATAGACGCGAAAGATAGCGTCGCCCACCCGGGTATTGCTATGGTAGCGTAGCGACAGGTGTTCCATGCGTTCAATCATCGCGACACGCAGATGCTGATTGACGCTCTGCCAGACCCAGCGGGCATAATACGGTACAATGGCAAACAGGATTGCGCTGAACGCGTACATGAGAGCGAGCAATATCATCATTCGATTGCGCACGGTCTTGCGCTGCGCCTCGGTCAGCAGGCGGGGTTTATCGACCTCTGCACCCGGTTGTACCGTGTCTTCTGTCGCTGCTTTATCTGCTGCGGTGCCCTTATCTTCGCCCCCAAACAGCGTCGCCAGCACACTGATGAGCCCGCCTTCGACGATATTTTCTCCTACTGCGTCTTTTGCCTCACCCACGATCTCTGGGTCAATGAGTGGATCTGGGTCGGTGGACCAGGATGTATATCCTTCCTTGACGTAGGTATCATCGAGTCGCAACACCGATGCCTGGAAGGGCTGCAGTTTCTCGCCCACCAAGACCTTGTTATTGAACAGGTCCCCGAGGAGAAACGTGGCAGCGGTAAAGGTGATCCCGGATATGAATCCGATGATCATCAGTACGATGACATGCAGGAGCATCGGACGTATGAAAGGCCAGGTTTTCAGGGCGAGCTGCAACATACGCCGGAAGGATATTTTTGGTGTCGCCGCTTCCGGGGGGGTGCTGGAATAAATCTCGATTGCGCTATATTCGGTCATACATCATCCATAAGGGAGGGCTTAACTTAGCACAAACGGAAACGTCAACTAATTGTACCGGACCACACTGGTCTTGCCGTTGGGTGTCGTGCTCCATCTACCTTCATCAGAATCAGATCGACATGTTCCAGGTGCGTGTCCGAGAACTCGTGTGTAAACGCAGGTATCCTGTCGCTCCATTTTATTCTGGAAGCTGGTTTTTATACGTAGTCGTTAATTGGTTATTATTTGGCCAAATGGCACCTGCAGTTTCGCATTTTCATGCACTAAATTCGTTTTTTCCTGTTTTTCCCCATTGGTACGACGTATTTCCAAATTCCGGACACACTGATCCCGTCATTATTGCATTGCTCTCAACATTTTTTTTATATTGTGTGCCGCGCAGTCTAATGAAAATTCTCCCGCCACTTTATCTTTACCCCGCACACTGAACCGACGAAAGCCGCCGTTCTTGATATGACCAAATACCGGCTCAACAATCACTTTGCGCCGCTGGTAAATCGCTTTTGAGTCTGCCTGTTCCATCCGCTTTGTCATGCTCCGTCGGCAGAAGGTCAAAGACGTTGCCTGGAAACAGTTGACGCTGGACAGCATCAACCGGGTCGGATTTGAAGGGACCGGTCATTTGCAGTAATCTCTGGACTCTATTGATGGATAGATTATATCACTGCTTGAGCTATTCCCGGACACGCACCTAGCGGATCTTAAAGGTTCGTATCTCAAAAGGTTTGAACATGAGCGGCACCGTGTTATCCAGGAGTTCCCCGTAATCGTGCCACTCCATCAAGTCTGTCTCTTGAAGTCGCGACTCGGGTGAAAGCATCTCAACCTCAGTACTGCATTCGCAGCCACGTTTTTCTACCATTCTCACGATCCAGCCGGCTTCCTTTTCGCCCCGCTTTAACACCTCCAATCCGATATCAGGATTTTTGACTTTAATTTTTGGCTCAAGTCCATTCGCTTTTTGTCCCGGGAAAAACAGTGGCGGTTGGTTTAACGTCTGCGCCTGCTCAATCACATCAGTGTTCAGAAAAGGGTGTTGATGGGGATACAAGACGTAACGAAACTGGTGACTTCCTATATCGGCATCAGGATCAGGAGAAGTTGGTGACCGCAGCAGATTGAGGTCAATGATGTTGTCATGAATTTTATGACCGTACTTGCAATCGTTTAGCAGGGCGACCCCGTAGGTATTGTCAGAAAGATCGGCATACTTGTGCGCGGCGACTTCGAACCGGGCCACATCCCAGCTAGTGTTACGGTGGGTGGGACGCCTGACACACCCGTATTGAATATCGAAGGTGGCTGAATCGGACCTTACGTTAACGGCGAACTCGGTTCTCAGCATCCGATGACGTTCCTGCCAATTGACGCAGGTGTCGAATTCAAGCGCTTTACTGTGATGGTTTAAGTAGACCTTTTGAATAATGGAAGACTGACCGATAGACAGTTCAAACTGAATTCCCTGTCGTACACATCCGTTGCCTGTTGGCTGCCACGCCCTGCCGCGGGAATTATCTACCGCCATGTCTTCGTACGAAATATCGATTTCCCAGGCGTCGAAGTTATGGGGACGGTCTTCGTATAGCGTGAAGATGTTGCCATAGGCGTCGTCGGCAAGGATCTGTTTCTTTTCCTCCTTGTCGAAGGCGTCGATAAGTTGCCCGTCGTTGTTGAACTCATAGCGTATCAACTTGTTTTCCAGGATGAGCGATTCCTGGGCGCTCGCTGCTTCAGATTCCCCACGCCTGCGCAATGTGACGATCGCCTGTGGTTCCAGTTTTATCTGAGCAATGACTTTGCCATCCAGATCCCGCTGAACCGCAATCGTGTTGCCAGACTCATCGACTAATCCGGTACTGAATTCCTTGGGAATCGTAAGCTCACCAGCGAACGGAATATTCAATGTGTTGATTATTGTCAGGCTATCTTCCCCCGTTTCGAGGATTCTGGCAGCGGCATCTTTTTGGATCCTGGCGCATTCTTCCAACGCCTCGAGATGTTCCTTTTCAGTCACTTCGTAAACCCACCTTATGCTGGATCCCGGCAGGATGTCGTGAAACTGATTGATCAACAGTGTCTTCCAGATGCGATCGAGTTGTTCGATCGGATAGTCTTCAAGTTCGCCAAGGGACAGGAGGTACTCAGTTTCTCTAAGACGACACTCCAGCATGCGGTTGTTTCGCTTGGTTCGCGCCTGCGTCGTGTAGGTACCGCGATGGTATTCCAGGTAAAGCTCGCCAGACCAGACGGCAAGCTGGTCCTGATACTGTGCCAGACGTTCGAACAGTTGCCCTGCTTTCGCGAACTTAACCTTGGGTACGCCTTCAAGGTTTTGCTGGCGAGTGCCTCGCTCGATCATTTCTGCCGTGGGACCGCCACCACCATCGCCAACACCAAACAGACAAATCATCTCGTCCAGAATCGGCTTTTCAACGAACTGTTCCTCGGCTTTGATTAAGCCGACAGGATCGAGTTGACTGTTATAGGTATCCTCCGGCGGGAAATGCGTCAGTATTTCGCTGCCGTCAATACCGCGCCACCGAAATGTCGTGTGCGGAAAGCGATTCACCTGATTCCAGCTGATCTTCTGTGTTAAGAAGTAATCGATACCGGCGCGCTTAAGGATCTGCGGCATAGAAGCGGAGTACCCGAACACATCCGGAATCCAGCAGTTGTTAACGTCCACGCCAAATTCATCCATAAAAAAGTTCTTGCCGTGGATGATCTGTCTCACCATGGATTCGCCACTAATCAGGTTGCAGTCGGGTTCCACCCACATGCCGCCCTGGAGTTCCCACTTTCCTTCTGCAACCGCCTGCTTGATCCTGTCGAAGAGTCCTGGGTAGTTCTCTTTTACAAATTGATAATGTTGTGGTTGCGAGGCGCCAAACACGTAATCGGGGTAGCGGGACAGAAGCTCCAGCTGATTGGAGAAGGTGCGTGCCGACTTACGAATGGTTTCTCGCACCGGCCAGAGCCAACCGGTGTCGATATGGGCGTGACCGACTGTGTATAGAGTAGGCGCACTGGCATGGGCGGACTTTGCCAAGAGTGGCGCCAGGGTCTCTCTACAGATACTCGCTCTGGCGGGATCATCCTGGAACTGATTGCTGGCGTCGAGCAGGCCTTTGAGTATGCGGGCGTATCTGGTGCTGGTGTCGGGTGTGACATCAAGCAGGTTATTCAGAAGACGCATGTCGAGCAGCAGGGCGTAGAGTTCTCTGTGGAGTAGGGCAATCCGCATCTTGTTTACGGTTCCCTGATAGCTGCCGTGACGATCCACGTCGCCTCGTGGCGGATCCGATGGTCGGTTGATCCCAAACGTACTGTTTGCGGCAGCTTCAACCCATAGATCCACGCCCTCACCACCTTGTACCTGTTCTGAAAGAATAAACGTATGTCGCGTAACGTTGCCAAAGACACTGCCGTTGGTTAACCCTTGTAACGGCTCTCCATCAGGTGAAAAGATCAAGGCTTCGCTGTTGAAATCAAGGTGCGCCACCGCTTCGTGTCCTGCCCAACGATCTGGTATCTGACCTTGCAGGTGAAACCAGGCACTGTCCCAGGTCTGCCCCCAGTCATCTCCTTCTTTCACAGGCAGGTAAGACAGCGCCAGTCGTTCTTCGAAGGGGATGGGATCCTTACTGCGCGCAAACTCCGCCGTGAGCCGTTCGAAGTCGCTTAAGATCAACGTTTCCACACGATCAATGAACTGATTTATCTTTGTCCAAAACAATGTGGTATTGCCGAGACCACGAAAATCCAAATTAATGTAATCAAGAATCAAAGAAGCTGTTCCTGGTTCATGGTGATAGCGTTGTCCAATGAGAACATGATGCTGAACAGATGGGGACGTCAGTGTTCTGTTCAGCAGCGTGTCGTTTGGTTGTGGTGGGTATGATTGCGGGTTCTGCATCCCTGGTCAAGTATCTTTGTGTAGCGAGTGGAGATCACAGGCCATGAAGCAACTCCAGAGGGTAGCGGTGGCGTAGGGACCGCGCCCCTGAAACCAGGGAACCGGATGGCGTTGGCGCCCGAGCGTAGTATCTACGCTCGGTCAGCTACCGTTTCCTCCTCGGTGAGTACCCGGCGATCGCCCGCTTGGATTGGTACATGGTCGACGATCAGCACGATGCTGCTGTGAATCCCACAATTACGCCCGGCTATGAAAAGCTCGACGGGTGCGTGCGGGTCGAGGACGTGGGCGGTTGGCAGATCGCCGTGTTCGGCCAGAACCTCCTCAACGAAATTTATGCGTACGAAATCAACCGGGTGGGATACAACTTCTTTGAGGAAGGCGGGCGTACCTATCTGTTCTACGCTATTGCTGGTGAAGCGGGCATTGCCGTGCAGAGGTGTTCTTGACATAGGCAAGGTCTCCCGTACAATCGCCGCCGAAAACGTATACCAACCCATGGGGAAATATGGCGCGGCCGGGGTCTCAGTTCGATGCAGACAAATCATGGGAACACATCATGCGACCGAGGTGTTCCCGGTTCCCGAGAATCTGGATGTTAGCAGAGACGCGCCGCGTGATCTGGCGACATTCTGCAGGGGTTATCCTGGCGGAGCTAATTCGTATTGAGTCGCAGAGAAAAATTCTGTCACATCGAGGAATTCGTCTGCATGCTAAACTTGTGGACCTGACAGATTGCTGAAAGCAGCAGATGTCGTCGTTTGCAACTTCCAACGAGAACCGGAACAACACGTGAAAATTGACAGCCTCAAAGCTATTCTGCACTCCCTTAATAAGGCGAATGTAAGGTATCTGATCGCCGGCGGGGTAGCGGTAAATATCCATGGATATCAGCGGTTGACTCATGACCTGGATCTGGTGATCCAATTCGTTGACGAGAATGTCAAAGATGCGTTGATCGCCCTCGACCAGCTTGGTTATCACCCCAACATACCCGTTGAAGCGTATGATTTTGTTGACACAGAGATCAGAAAGGATTGGATTGAGTCGAAAAACATGCAGGTCTTTTCGATGGTAAGCGAGGCGCATCGGGAAACGACCGTTGATATTTTTGTCTCTGAGCCTTTCGATTTTGCTGATGAGTACAATCTAAGCCCGGAAGTACAGTTAGATGATGACCTTTCGGTTCGCCTGGTGAGCATACCGACTTTGATTGAGATGAAAAAACGGGCAGGGCGCGATCGGGATAAGGATGACGTTCAACACCTGATGTGCATCCTCGAGGAGCACCATAAAGATGTCTAGAGAGCAGCAATGGGACAACGCAACCTGGAAGGGTAACCGCCGGGCGCAACTGAGAGCCTCTCTCAAGCTCACCCCGAAGCAACGGTTTGAAGCGCTGGAAGAAATGGCTGAAACGAGTAGCTGGTTGGCTGGCAATCCTCACCGCACCGATCATGTTGTGGAAAATGTTTGTAGATTGCACCCAAAAAGTAACCCTTGAGTACCCTATCGAACCGCACCGCCCCAGTCCTCGGATCCCAGAAAGTGCCTTCACCAGCGAGCGCATCACGTAACAGCTTTGACGCCACCGCGCCCACTGGTCGGGCTTGCCGCCGGGATATTTCATTTACCGCTGCCAATACATCGCCATCGATATTTAAAGTCGTTCGCATCTTCTCCACTCAGTCTGGACCGGAGATCCTAACGGTGCCAGGCTGCCCCAGTGGGACCGCTACGGGGAGTAAAGCCGCAAGGTAATGCTACTGGATAGGACGAGCACGGTGGTCGACGACCCGGACGATACCAATCGTAAACTGTGGGAAGGTGTCGCCTGAATCGTTGCTGGTTGGCGGATGAATGTTAGTCAGGTAGTATCGATCTATTAGAAAGGAAGCATTGTATGCAGGTTGGTATCATGTCCGCCCACTTTCGGCGGCCTACGCTTGAGGAAGTACTCGATGCAATTGCTGGTCACGAAATCTATCAGCTGCAGTTTTCTCTGGGCTCGGCGGGGATAAAAGGCGTACCGCCATCCCTGCATGAGAGGATTAGCCAAAAAATTAGAGACGAGATCGCGAGTCGAAATATGCACATTGCCGCCCTTGGCGGTGAAGTCAATATGGTTCACCCGGATGATGCTGCTCGCCAGGCTGCCATTGATCAACTCAAGGCCTTGATTACATTGTGTAAACCCCTTGGAGCATCCGTGATCGCGACCTGCACCGGTTCGCGAAGCCCGGAAAGCATGTGGCGCAATCATCCCGACAACAAGACAGATGAGGCATGGCAGGTCTTACGCGACACGTTGGAGCAGGTGTTGCCAGTTGCTGAAGCGCACGGTGTGACGATTGCATTTGAGCCAGAGGTCAATAATGTCACTAATACCGCGAGCAAGAGCAAGCGCCTGATCGATGAGATGGGTTCCCGGAATCTGGGTGTGGTGATGGATGCTGCCAATATTTTCAACGAGGGTGAGTTGCCCCGTATGATCGAGATTCTTGATGAGGCCTTTGATCTACTCGGAGAACATGTAGCAATAGCTCATGGCAAAGATCTGGATCATGACGGCGATGCCGGGCATCTGGCGGCGGGTACCGGAAAGCTCGACTATGAAAGATACGTATCGTTGCTCTGTAGTTTGCCTTTTGATGTGCCAGTGATCCTGCATGGGTTAAGTGAAGATCAGGTGGATGGCTGCGCTGACATGCTCCGTGGACTTGCCAAATCGCACTCATGAGTATTGCCAGGATCGCGATTCTTGGATGCGGCAATCCCGCTCAGCAATGGCATTTGCCGACGCTTGCAGAACTGGCAAAGCAGGGACTGGTGGAATTTACTGCCCTCTGCGATCTGGATGCGGAACTGGCCGCAAAAACGGGTGCTCGGTATGGTGTGCCACATTATTCAAGTGTTGAGGCAATGCTGGAAGCTCATCCCGACATTATGGCGGTGGACATCGTGACCGGGGACCCGACCCACCACGGAATTGCCAGGTTGATCGCCGAGCACGGCAAGCACGTCATGGTTGAGAAACCCATGGCGATGACCCTGCCTTGTTGCGATGTCATCGTGGATGCATGTGACCGAAACGGAGTTCACTTTGAGGTGGCAGAGAATTACTTTCGTCAGCCAAAGGAACGAGTGATTCTAAAACTCATCAACGAGGGAATCCTCGGTGACATTGTACGAGTACACTTTGTAGAGCCCTATGGCAGCATGCCTTTCGAGGCGTCCGTTAGTCCCAGGGGCTTCAGTCAGCCCGTATCAAACTTTACGTCCTATTCTGGTGTGTGTATGGATATGGGCGCACACAGGCTTTCCCAGCTGCGTTTATATGCCCAGAGTGAGGTCAGTCAAATTTCCGGGACAATCCGAAAATATAGAACAGATGTGGGCGCCGTCCATGAAGACTGGGCGCATGCCATGATTGATTTTGAAAGCGGCGCCGTTGGTATCTATGAAACGTCAAAGGTTGGGGAAGAGACTATAAAATACAGCCAGATCACTGGAACCAGAGGCAGAATCCTTGACCAAAACTATCGAGGTCCGGATATACCCCTGAGATTGTTCGTTGGGAATGAGATGCGGGACGTTCCAGTGGAATATGAACGTCACACTATCGAGGGCGTGGAGGTAACATCAAGGATCGTTGTACATACGGACCCCGAAATTGTCTATGTAAATCCCTACCGCGATTTCCCTATTAATGACTGGTGCGTTGGGCATGCAGAAGAGATTATGAGCCTCGCTAATGCAGCGGTGAACGATACGCCACCGGAATATGGGATTGGAGGACGAAAAGACGTTGAGATGGTGATGGCCATCTACGAGTCTTCATTGCAGGGTATGGCGCCTGTGAGATTTCCAATTGAGGAGGTCACGACCTATGAACGTATGCTTCACGAAGATTATCAGAAGAAATTTGGATTCCCGATAGTCGATGCATGATCAGGCAATTTGCTGAATGTGGACTATCGTTTTAGCAGACGTCCTGGGATAGCTATCTCCCATCTAACATCATTTGAGTGATTGATTTAAGTATATTAAATTTTACGTTATTTCAGGCCGCAAGTACCAGTTCCATCCCAGACTTGTTGGCTTTTCGTTGCAGAGCACGCTGTTGGCGGTCTTTTTTCTGATACCGCGCAAGCGAGTCCTGTTAACTCAGATTCAAACCAAAGCGCTCAATTCGAAATCCCTGTTTCCTCAGAAACCGTTTCGCTGTGAATCGTTTGCGGTGGATTTGTTGAATGATATAGTCGGCTTTTGTCTGCAAGAGGGAAATGATGAAATTTGGCGTTCAGGTTAACTGTTACAACACCCACTGGGATGCGATCAGCACGACTATCAGGACGATGGAGGCGGGACGCTGGCACAGCCTGTGGTTTGCCGATCATCACCTGCCGCCGGGGTCGCCCGATGAAAGTCTGACGGCCCATGAAGGCTATACCCTGATCGCCGTTGCTGCGGGGATGACCGAACGTCTGCGCATGGGACATCTGGTACTGGCAAACACGTTCCGCCATCCGTCCCTGGTCGCCGAGATGGCGGCGACACTGGATCAGGCATCGCAAGGCCGGTTTGTGCTGGGCATTGGTTCTGCCTGGTTCGCCCGGGAACATGAGGCGTTCGGCTGGGACTTTCCCCCGATGAAAGAACGCTCGGACCGGCTGGAAGAGGCCTGTGAACTGATACATCTGATGTTCAATGCGGAGGGTCCGGTCAGCTACAATGGCAGGTATTATCGCCTCGACAACGTGCCGTTCTCACCCCGCTGCTATCAGAAACCACACGTTCCCATCCTGATCGGCGGCTCTGGGGAGAAACGCACCCTGCGAACGCTCGCCAGGTTTGGCGACATGTTAAACCTCGATGCGCAGTCTGGATTCGGCATTACCATGGAGTACTACCAGCATAAGGTAAGCGTGTTGCAGCGCCATTGCGAAGATGTTGGCAGGGATCCCGGGGAAATCAGTCATTCACTGCTGTTGCCCTTATGTCTGTCCGAAAACAAGGAAACCGTGCAAGCCTTCCGCAAGCGCAACGGTAAGGACGCCCTGGCGGGTTCGAGGAATTTTGTAATCGACACACTGGGTGAATTTGCCGACGCGGGTGTCAGCGAAACCTACTTCAGCCACCTGCGTGCAGGTGACGTGGAGCAATTCCAGCAGGTAGAGGAAGAAATCGTTGCAGCCTTCGGATAGAAGCACCGTTTATGAGTGAGACCGTATCGCGGCGCGTATTTTTATGGCCTTTTTTACCCTGGAAGCAACGTCTGTTCATTGCCTGGTGGCGCCCGTGCGACGTGATTGAGGATTTTCTCGATGGTGGTGGGATCGGTAATATCGGCGATGACCCGCAACCTGCCACCACATCGTGGACAGATCGTGATATCGATATCGAATACCCGCTTGAGCCTCTGTGCCCAGGTGAGCGGAGCGATGACTGCGTCCTGCTGCGGGGTGTCGGTGGTTGCTTTGAGTTGTTTGTGATCTGTCTTGCGTTTCGCGGCTGGCCTGGTGCTTGCCTTCGCGGGAACGATGTATTTTCTCAGTTTCGCATTGGGCGCCAGCACGCCAAGGTAGCGCACCAGGTGGTGTCTGGGTCTGGGCAGGAGTGCAACCAGCTTGCCGATGAAGTCGAGGGGCGAGAACACCATGTGGGTAGTACCATCCCGGAAGGGATGTTTGAGCTGATATTGCATCTGTCTGTCGGCACGGGAGGTCAGGGGTCGAGGCAGATGGCGGGTCGATCCGGAATCGAAGCTGCCGCTACTCGAGAAGGTTCTACTGCGTACGCTCGTAAACGGCGCCCAGGCCGATTTCGTTCGCCTCCAGCGGGAGCATCGAGAAGATGATCGCACGATCGCTCATGCCCGGCCCGTCCGGTGCGTCCATGACGCCCATGAACATTTCCACCTGGTCCGGATTCGCCTCTCCGCCCAGTACTATCAGTTGACAATTGATTGTGGGACTGGCGTCGTAGGCATTGAAGGCAGGATTCACAGGGGAGAGCGTGGCCGTAAAGGCGCAATCGAGTTCTCCAAACGTCCCCGCGTCGACCATGAGCACTCCCTCAAACATTCCATCTGCATCTACGGTAAGCGTTGCGGGAAGATCCGCGTCGTCGCCCATCATCGGGCTCCACGTACCCATGATCTCGGCGCCCGAGCCGCCCCGCTCGAAGCCGGTGAACGCCCACCCGTGAAACATGCGTTCGGATTCTCCGGCGACGGTGTAACCGCCGCGTATCCAGTCACCGCTCCGGTAGGCGGCGGTGAGGGTGACGTCGTCGGCGCCTCCCACGGGCGTCACGCCGTCCACCTCCTGCTTTCCGGACTCGTAAACCACGCCTTCCCCGGACACCATTGCGCCCTCCGAACCGTAGGTTCCCCGGGCGATGCGGGTGAGGTCGGCGGTCTCGGGCAGCCAGGCGTAGAGGCGATTGTCCGGCAGCAGAACGATGATGCCGTCGCCGCCCATGCCATCCTCGAACCGCACCTGCCAGAGGCCGGCCGCACCGCGGTAATCGCGCCTGGCGCCGGACAGGTTGGACAGGTACCCGCCCGGTAGCGCCATCAGGCTCATCACTTGAACGGGCTGGTCGGCAGTCACGTTCAGGGACCATTTGCCCGTGCCGTCGCCCAGGCCTTCTTCCTCGAGTTCTGCGGCGGACTTCAGGATCGCGCCCCCGGCGGGGACGCTCAAGCTCACGCTGCCGGGCGAGGCCACGCCCTCGTCGTCGAGGCCCGTGACCATGACGCTGGCCGTCGCATCGCCCAGGTTGATCACGCGCAACTGGCTGACCTGGTTGGGGTTGGTCGGGTTGAAGATCCCCACCCGGTGCGTCATGGCCGACTCGCTAACCACGTCGTGAATGCTGGAAAGAAATCCGGTGTCCCGGTTACGAAAGTAGGCCAGGGGTTCGATGTCCAGGGTGTCGCTGGACAGCACCAGGCGCCAGAAACCCATTCCATTACCCAAACTTCCGTTGACGTCATCGTGAGCCTGGCCACCTTCCAGATGGTCCGAGTTGAACTGCACGGTCTGCCGTGGGGCCATCGTCAGCTCGACCGGCCCGAACTCCATGCCTGCATCGTCGTAGCCGTGGATCTCGACCGTTCCGGCGGCGTCCGAGTGGTTGATGACCCGCATGAACCCCTGCCGGTTGTGCTCATCGTCGATGCCCATGAACAGCGGGACGGTGTGTTCCCGCCCTTCATGCGCCGCCAGCACCGCCTGACTGAACGTCAGCAATACCGCAATGGAAAATAGTCTGATACTCATCGCACCCTCCTCTGTACCGCCACCCAAGCCCGTGACGCCGTTTTTGGAAAACTGTTGAATCATCTTCAGAAATGGCCCCGATTGCAACCCGGTTTCCGGGCCGGTTCGGCTTTCCGGTCCGGCAGGGAACACCAACCGACATCCGTTCCGTTTTGCCGCCAAGGGTTCCGTGCCCCTTTGCGCCCGGGCACGAACCGGAACATCGCAGGGGCCAATGGTTGCAAAGGAACAAATGGCAGCCGGAGTTCGCCATGGGCGAATGTTTCCCGTTCCGAAAGTCCCCGTGGAGGAGGATAGTTAAAATAAACCGGAAGTTCAGGAAGTAGTCAATGTAAAGTTTGCAGGCACGATGGACGAAATCCTGTTCTGAGCAAGCTGGTTTTGTGTTCTACGGTGATGTCCCAAGAGAAAGCGGGTGATGGGCTGGCAAGGGTTAGAGTTACTGTCTTACGTTGACGATTGACCATCCAGGGCTTATCGCGGCGCGTATTTTTATGGCCTTTTTTACCCTGGAAGCAACGTCTGTTCATTGCCTGGTGGCGCCCGTGCGACGTGATTGAGGATTTTCTCGATGGTGGTGGGATCGGTAATATCGGCGATGACCCGCAACCTGCCACCACATCGTGGACAGATCGTGATATCGATATCGGAAGAAGGTGGGATAGTGGAACAAATCTTTATTGCGAGCGGTAACTGGGTTAACAAAGATGATCTTATCCTAGCCCAAGTTTAACAGGCCATTTTAAAACTTGATGAATATCAATAAGTTATACTGACAAAAAAGTTGTTCTGGCACTACAAACTGAAAATCTAGCCCGTTACAGGTATTTTAACGCAGTTAGATGATCGTCTTTTGGATCCCGCCCGGTGTCCCGCTGATGCCCAGCGCCTGGTAAATCTCTCGTTGTGCAGGCTCGGCGACCGTGGCTTTACGGACATGCAACGCGCACTGATCATCACGGCGGAAGGTCGCGGTAATGCGTTGCTGCCCATTCAGGATACGGCGCAACAGGGTCCAGCTTTCGTGTTGCCCGTGCTGCCGCAGTCGGCGTCGAATGACCTGCACGAGTTGGTAGGCAAGCACGTAAAAGACAGCGCCAGCTGTCGCAAGCTTTGTGATAAACAGATGACCTTCGGTGCGCAGGGTTTTGTGGTGATAGATCGGGCGCAGACCCAGTTCAGACTTGAGTGACCGGAACACGGCTTCCAGATCGGTCAGTGTGATGTACGTGCGCCACAGGGTTTCCTCGTCCCAGTCGGTTTGGTTGCTGCGCAGGCAGTACACCCCCGGATGCGTCAGCATGGAGCCGTTGACCGGTTGTCGGCGCCAGTTGATGGCGAGTGCCTGGGTACCGTCTTCGCTGCTGGTAACGTCAATATCGTAATGCTGCGCCACCCCGCGGCTCTTCTCCTTCAGGCGCCCAATGCGTTGCCATATTTTGTCGATGCGTTTCTGTGTGCGCGGTCTTGACAGTCCTTCCGAGAGCGTCGTCAGGGCGTTTTCAAAGCGCTTGGCGAGGCGCTCGGCAATGGCCTTCTCCTTTTCTTCCCGCGCCTCGGAATAGCAATACAGACGCGTCTCCTGACCATCTTCGGACAGCACCTTGTGCAAGTGCACCGACTGCTGTGTTGCCGTCGTCACCGTCATCGCCGACGCGAGATCAAAGGTGCGCTTGCGCTCGCGGCTCACCACCAGGTAGCGGTAGCCTTGCGCCGCCAGCCAGGAGCAAGCGACAGCTTGCGCAGTCTTATAGGTAATATTATCCTGTGTGGCGATACCGCGATCCATCACCACCAGAGCACCCTTTGGGGCCTGCAGTGCGCTGAGCATCTCGGCCAGCGTGTGCGGCTCGCTGACGTTGCCAGCGAACACCTGCGAGCGCCGCACGAAGCCGCTGGCATCCAGCATGAGGCCCAGTGTGAGTAGCGGACAATCACTGCGTTTCTCCTTGGAATGACCGCGTTGTGCTTTCTCTTGGGCACCGGCATCCCCCTCAAAGTAGGTATTCGTCAGATCGTACAGCGTCACCGTCGGTTGCAGATCGAACAGGGTCATTGCGGCATCAAACAAATGTTCCTCAATCGCCTTCCGATGCACCATCAGCGCGTCAGAAGCCCGGTATAGCTGCATCAGGCTGTAGTTCTCGAAGTCGACATCCAGCAAGTCGCCCAGCGCACTGGTGTCGCGCAGCCAGCGGTGCGTCGCACGTTCTGAACCCGGCGCCGCCAGGCGGCCAATGATCGATGCCACCGCCGCCGCCTGTTGTCGGCTGTTCAGCCCCAATTGCGCCAGTAGCGCTGGCAACCCCACCTGCTGCATCGCCCACAAAGCAACATGCTCAACCCCCACCGTGCGCGGACGAACCAGTTGCAGTGAGTCCACATCGACGCGGTGCAACTCGCCAGCCGATGACGTGTCATCAGCGTCAATGTTGGTTTCGGCCTGCCGGCTGATCAACTGTGCTACGATGCGTTGCGCGTGGTTATCGACCTCTTCCGGATAGTCCATGAGCGTTGCCTGACCAGCGAGCAGATCATCCAGACGTTGGTACAGCAGCGGCCACTGTGCTGGCGGCAAATCGAAGTGCGCACCGAGGTTCAACAACGTGCGTTGGCGCACTTTGTTGCCGATGCGTACGGACTTAACCAGGCGAAAGGTGAAGTAGTGATCCTGGGTACCGACGGTGCGCGTTTTGGTACGTCGAATAAACATGGCGGGGATACTACAGGGGGTGTCTATAAATGTCAATACCCTAAAATACGATTATGGCACTACATTAGCCTTCTGGCGATCCGTCTCAATATAAATCAGCGACTTACGAGCAGAAAAACTTCAAAAAATTGGCAAAATAGCTCATTTCGCCACGCAATGTGTTAAACATGGGCTAGGGTTTTCCAACACCATGGTGCAAAAAACCAATATTGACTCGGAAACGCGGTTGTTGGAAAATCTGAGAAATTCAAGAATCTCGGCAACCCAAAATGGACTGTTGCTGAAGGATCAGTTACTCGATTTCAATTTCAATATCCTCGAACTTGAGCGGTTGTTTAAGCGGCACAAGGCACTTAATGACGAGCGGAACATAGTCCTATCGACAGAAGAATTCGAAGCGACGCGGGACCGATTGCAATACCTAAAAGACAAAAAAGTTCTGCTCGGAGAGCGAATTCGCCAGGAATCGATTCTGCGGGAGCAGCATGGTCGTCAGATTGAGGATGCGATAGAGCGTGGGAGCCGCAGTTTGCAAATACTGACTCAGATTATGGAAAGTCTGACACTACGTGCACCGATTAGCGGTTACCTATCGTCGATGGATGCTGAGGTCGGCCAGAGTTTCAGTCAGGGTCAGCGCGTTGGTCAGATCGATCAGCTGGATCACTTCAAAGTGACGGCTATCATTGATCAATATTATATTTCCAAGGTGACTTTGGATCAGGAAGGAACGTTCGATTTTGGTTGTGGAACGTATAATCTACGCATTGACAAGATTCATCCGGAGGTGGCGGATGATGCGTCATTTCAGGTCGATCTGGAGTTTGACGGTAAGGTGCCAGAGGAAATCAAGCGGGGTCAGTCGCTACAGATCGACTCAGTCTTTCGGTGTCTGGACATACGAATCTTGTATCCAAAGGTGGTTTCTATCGACACACTAATGGCCGCAGGGTCTACCGCGTGAACGACGATGATGCTCGCGCATACCGGGTTGATCTTGTTCCGGGCAGACAGAACCCAAAGAGCTTTGAGGTACTTGAAGGGCTTGTTCCGGGTGACTGGATTGTTTCATCCAGTTATGACGGTTTTCTTGACGTGGAAGAGTTGATCCTCAATCCACCCATTCAACTTGCCCAATAACGGAGGTAAAATGATCATAGCGACTGAAGGACTTACAAAGGTCTTTTTTACTGAGGAAGTGAAGACAACTGCGTTGCAGGATGTACAGCTGTCGATTGATGAGGGAGAGTTCGTGGCGCTCATGGGCCCATCCGGGTGCGGCAAGTCAACGTTGATACACATTCTTGGGCTTATCGATAGTCCAAGTAGCGGCAGCTATATATTCCTCACTGAAGAAGTTGCCAACTATTCAGAGTCCAGGCTAGCCAAAGTCAGGAAAGCTAACATCGGTTTTGATTTCAGAGTTTTAATCTGATCGACGAACTCACGGTGTTTGAAAACGTGGAATTGCCTTTGATCTACAACGGCATCGCTCGCGAAGAGCGGTCCAAACGCGTCGCTGAGGTGCTGGAGAAGATGGATATGGCACACCGCATGAATCATTTTCCCTTGCAGCTCTCTGGCGGTCAGCAACAACGCGCGGCAGTGGCGAGGGCGCTCGTCAACGAACCACAGCTTATACTCGCTGACGAACCCACGGGTAACCTGGATACTGAACATGGCGATGACGTCATGACGATTCTACGTCAGCTCAATGAAGAGGGTTCCACCATCGTCATGGTGACTCACTCAGAACATGACGCAGCGTTCGCGAGTCGAGTGGTGCGGTTGTTGGACGGTAAGATTCAGGAAGCGAAATAAAAATGCTAAAAAGTTATCTGCTTGTAGCGCTTAGAAACTTCTCACGGGAGAAGTCATACGCGTTGATCAACGTTCTTGGACTAGCCTTAGCGATAGCAAGTTGCATTTTGCTGTTTGCGTACATCGAGAGTGAGCTGTCGTACGATCGGCATCACCTCAACCACGAAAGGATTTATCGCATACTCAATGAGATTCAGGTGGGTGGCAAGACGGAGCACTTTTCGATTGTTCCACACGTATTGGGTCCGCTGTTCAAGAAGGAGCACCCGGACCTCATGGATTACGTACGAGTGACGGGGGCCAAAGAGCAAACCTTCAAAGTGGGTGAAACTGAAAAAGTCTGGAAAGATGTACAGGCGGCTGACGCTAATTTCTTTGATGTGTTTACCCATAAAGCAATCCATGGCGATCTATCCACCGCACTGGAGGAGCCATCTTCCATAGCAATTAGCGAGAGTTTCGCAAAGGCGTATTTTGGAGATCGCAATCCCATAGGAGAGACAATCGATTCGGATCCATTCGACTACCAGATAACAGCTGTATTTGCTGACCTTCCGGAGAATTCGCACCTACAATACGATGCGATTATCACGCTAAAGGGATCCAGGGTATACCAATGGGATGACGAGAATGTCACCCCGAGCATGCTGATCGCCTATTCAGACGTGTACACCTACTTCATGACTAGGGCCAACTTCACGCAGGTTGAGCTTGAGCGTGCGCTTCAGGAATACTTTGAGCGCTATGCGGCGGAAACCGGAAAAAAGTTCAATGTTGCGATTAAGTTTCACCCCCAGCCTTTGAAGGACACGCATTTCGAAAGTGGTTGGGACTACGATAGGCCTACCGGAAACATATTTTACGTCTATGGTGCCATCGCGGTCGCACTCTTTCTGGTTTTGATCGCCTGTATTAACTATACGAACCTCGCGACCGCACGCGCCAGCAGACGCGCCAAGGAGGTTGGCATTCGTAGGATCATGGGGGCAGGACGGGTGCAAATCGGGTTACAGTTCATTGGGGAATCTGTGGTGTACACGGTCGTCGCCCTCATGGTTGCTTCGTTCCTGGTGTACATGGTCGAATCTTACACACCATTAAGTCAGCTTTTGGGGAAGAGCCAGCTGATTAACGTCATCCAGCAACCTATCGCTATAACTTATATTTTGCTGGGCGCTTTGGTCGTTGCGCTGCTCGGCGGGGTCTACCCGGCACTCTATCTGTCGTCCATAGCGCCGTTAAGCGTGCTTGCTGGGACGGTCGGTGTGGGTCGATCAGCTTCACTACGCCAGATTCTGGTTTTTGTCCAGTTTCTGGTTACCGTGGGTGTGCTGTCGGCTACCATGACTATGGGACTGCAGTTGCATTACGTTGCCAATAAGCCCATGGGTTTCGAAGTGACAAACAGGCTAGCGGTCAATTTGCAGGGAGCCGCAACATTGGAACAACTTCCGGTCATAAAAAGCGAATTGTTGCAGATTTCTAGTGTATTGGGCATTGCAGAAACAAACTATGTTCCAGGTCGTTCCACCCCGGTCTCCTATGTGCATTTCGAGAATAATGCTGGTCAGTTAGAGCCGACAACGGTCAACAGGATCGTTGCGAGTCCTGAGTTCGTCGATGTTATGGATATCGAGATTGTCGCTGGTAGGAATTTTTCTCAGCGCATGCCGACGGATGTGATGGGTGCTGTACTGGTAAACGAGTCTCTCGCCAACGCAAAGGGCTGGGAAAACCCAATACAAAAAAGAGTGCGTCGAGACGACGACGACGCACAAATTGTAGGAGTAGTGAAGGATTTTCATTTTAGTTCACTGCACCAGGTTGTTGAGCCAATGTTCATCGAACAGCAAAAACCTACTGATTACTCGCAGGTTGAACCGGCTAAACGCAACAGGCAGTATCGGACAATTGTAATGGAGATTGCTCCCAACGATATCTCTAAGACAATCGAGCATATCGAAGATATAATTGCACGTTTCGACAAGAAACCGTTTGAATACCATTTTTTGGATGATCTTCTTGATGAACTCTATGAGGATGATAACAATCTGCTCATATTGACAGGGTTGCTCTCGAGCATCTGTCTCTTTATTTCAGGTATGGGTCTTTACGGTTTGGCAGCATTTACTGTCGCGCAACGCGCCAAGGAAATTGGAATCCGTAAAGTGCTTGGTGCCTCCAGCAATCAGATAGTAGTACTGTTAGCGAAAAACCTGTTGCTGATTATTGTCGCGGCTGCGACGATGGGATCTATCGCATCGCAGATCGCGATGCGCGACTGGCTGAACGCTTTCTCTTACCGCACTGACATCGATATCTGCGGCTGCGACGATGGGATCTATCGCATCGCAGATCGCGATGCGCGACTGGCTGAACGCTTTCTCTTACCGCACTGACATCGATATCTGGATATTCTTTTTGTCAGGGTTGATTGTCGCCCTAATAGGTTTTGTTGCCGTTTCCTCACAGGCATTGACAACAGCAAATTCTAATCCTATTGATACCATCCGCTACGAGTAGGTAAGGGAATAAAGAGCGCTCTTTCGTTTGCACTCCCCCCTCAGATGGAATCGATTAGTGTCGGGTTTACATTACCAAACGGTTCTGAGGATACTAGTTTCTAGCAGTCTGTCGGGTTTAAACCTGAACATTAAAGCACTATTTCTCCCACCCACTCGAATGGCACTCGGAGAGGATAGTTAAAATAAGAGGATAGTTAAAATAAACCGGAAGTTCAGGAAGTAGTCAATGTAAAGTTTGCAGGCACGATGGACGAGATCCTGTTCTGAGCAAGCTGGTTTTGTGTTCTAGGGTGATGTCCCAAGAGAAAGCGGGTGATGGGCTGGCAAGGGTTAGAGTTACTGTCTTACGTTGACGATTGACCATCCAGGGCTTATCGCGGCGCGTATTTTTATGGCCTTTTTTACCCTGGAAGCAACGTCGGTTCATTGCCTGGTGGCGCCCGAGCGACGTGATTGAGGATTTTCTCGATGGTGGTGGGATCGGTAATATCGGCGATGACCCGCAACCTGCCACCACATCGTGGACAGATCGTGATATCGATATCGAATAGCCGCTTGAGCCTCTGTGCCCAGGTGAGCGGAGCGATGACTGCGTCCTGCTGCGGGGTGTCGGTGGTTGCTTTGAGTTGTTTGTGATCTGTCTTGCGTTTCGCGGCTGGCCTTGTGCTTGCCTTCGCGGGAACGATGTATTTTCTCAGTTTCGCATTGGGTGCCAGCACGCCATGGTAGCGCATCAGGTGGTGCCTGGGTCTGGGCACGGTGGTCCCCTGTATTTCTTTACTTGACAGATTAACAGGAGAACGTATGAGTTTAACAGAAAGTCGAAATGTCTGGCGTCAATTATCTTTGCCGGTCGTATTGACTCATCTAAGAATCACACGCTCGGATTACTTTGACGTAACCTCACAGACGTACATCCCGTAAACGCTATCCATTCCGCAGTTCAGCCCACACTCGTACGTCCCAGTCTCGATCCATCCACCGACTTCTAGTACGATTTGTGCATTAGTTTGGCAGGATTCAAGCGAGTCAAAGGGGCCAATTTCATTGTAGTTTGAGAGACTACTGCTGTTCGGGTAGACGAAGCCTAACCATTGGTCGGTAGGCCAGAGGAACCATAAAACGAAAACGATGCAAACGACGATGATTGTGGCTTTGATGGCTTTCGATTTTGTCTCGTCTTGCATGTTACTGTATCCATCTTCTGACATGCTACCCTACCCCCACCGAGCGACAGAGGCTTTCTTGGCTATCTCAGATCGTCTCTCTTTGCTTAAGGATTCGCTACGTGCCTTACTGCCCGCAATGCCCGACTTTTGCTTACTTGGTTGTTTCAGGCCGATTTCTTCTAACTCACCGGTTGTTGCTATCTTGGCAACATGTACAGCACAACCAATGACATCAGCAGGCCGGTACTCTCCCTTTGGTCCTTTAGACACGATATGACATCCTCTTATTTTGATATATACAATACATTTTGTACACATCACACATCCAGGGGGATGTATACATTGGGGATTTCAAACTGAGGTAAGCAGACAATCTCAGGGCTATTTCACGCTAGCCGCATGGTGTTGATTTCAGGATGGCGACAGCGGGGGCTGGCTTTTCGGTGTCGGTTTGTGTATAAAGGGGCATGGCAGATGGATTCGACAAGACTCAGTTGGTCGTGGGCGAGGTGGAAGTGCGGCTGGCGCGCCCGGACGAGCGCCGACGATGGGACGATCTCATGGCGCGGCACCACTACCTGGGGTTTCGGCAGTTCGCGGGCCGCGGGCTGCGTCACGTCGCGGTGTGGCGCGGGCACTGGCTGGCGCTGTTGGGCTGGCAATCGGGAGCGTTCAAGTGCGCACCGCGGGATCGCTGGCTGGGCTGGCACCGGTCGGTGCAGTTCCGGCGCTTGCACCTGATCGGCAACAACACGCGGTTTTTGATCCTGCCGGTAGCGGCGGGGACCAGGAACCTGGCCTCGCGGGTGCTGGGGTGCAGCCTGCGGCGCTTGAGCGCGGACTGGGAGGCGGCGCATGGGCATCCGTTGGAGTTGGCCGAGACCTTCGTGGACCCGTCGCGTTTCCACGGCGGTGCCTACGACGCCTCGAACTGGCTGCGGGTGGGCCGCACCAAGGGCTTCGCACGCCACAACGGCACCTACACGGACCCGCACAAGGTGCCCAAGGAGATGTTCGTGCGCCCACTACGTGCGGATGCGCGGGCACGTTTGGCGGACCCGGTGGACCGCCCGGAGTGGTCCTGTCACGCGACGCAGGTGACGTACTCGCGCCAGGAGTTACGCTCGCTACGGGAGTTGTTCGCGGCGCTGCCGGACTGCCGCCGCGGCCAAGGCAGGAAGCACAGGCTGGAGACAGTGCTGGCCATTTGCGCCCTGGCGCGATTGTCGGGGCTGTGTGGGCCGGCGGCGACGGAACGGTTCGCGAAACTGCTCGACCAAGAGGCGTTGCGTGCGCTGGGTGCTTGGCGCAACCCGACCGAGGGCCGCTGGGTGGCGCCATCGGACTCGACGATCTGTCGGGTGGTGGCGGACACCGACCCGGACGCCTTGGCGGCGGTGCTCGGCAAGTGGGCAGCGCCGCGGTTCGCCGGGACGGCGGCCATCCCGGCGCTCGCGGCGGACGGCAAGCGCATCCGCGGCGTCAACCGCCATACGAACGAGGACACCCATTTCGAGACGGTAACGCTGGTGAGCCACGCCGGTCACCCGCTCGCGAGCCGCTGCTGCCGCGACGAGGGGGGTGAGGTCGCCGCGACCCGGGCGCTGCTGGAGGATGTCGATGTGCGCGGTTGCCTGATCACCCTGGACGCCCTGCACACCACCCGAGACAACGAGCGGACGATCATCGAGACGCACGGCGCCGACTATCTGCTTGCCGTCAAGGGCAACTGCCCCGAGACGTTCGCGGCGCTCACCACCCTCGACTGGAACGCCGCGGCCGTCCGGCATCACGTCGCCGAACCGGAGCAGGGTCATGGGCGCATCGACGCGCGATGCATTGATGTGCAAACGCTACCGCCGCGCACGCTCGCCTTCGACAAGGCTCAGCAAGTGTTCCGCGTCACCCGCGAGCGCACCGACCTGAAAACCGGCGAAACCAGTGAAGAGACCGCTTTCGGCATCACCTCCGTTCCAGAGGACCGGGCGGACCCCGAACGGTTGCTCGCCTGGAACCGCGGCCACTGGCAAATCGAGAACGGCAACCACTATCGGCGCGACGTGAGTCTCGGCGAGGACGCCAGCCGCATCCGCGCCCGCCATGGCCCCGCCAACAACGCCACGCTCAACAACATCGTGCTGGCCATCGTGTTCCATCGCGGCTTCCACCATGTCCCCGAAGCCAACTTGCACTTCATGATGCGGCGCAAGGAAGCCCTCGACGCCATCCTCCTGCCGGACTGAGGTGCCGCCGGCCCACCGCAAGCATGCCCAAGCGCCTCCCGCGGCATCCCAGCGACAGTGGAAAACGGCGCATTGACCACAGGCCCGACCGCCTTTCGCAAGCCCGCACGTTCCCCACCCGTTCAACCCCAAAAATGGCCATCCCCAGTCCGTCGGGCTGTCGCAGACTCCGCGCTCAGGTTCCAGCATGAAATAACCCTGACAATCCCTCGACAGCTCTGTTAGGAGCAAATGGAAATGTCCGGTTTTAGAGCACATTAATTGTCCGGTTTTGGTACATTACCACAACCTCCCGATTGAGCACCATTTTGGACGACTTTGGGGCTCCGTGAGATGTTGTTCAAAGCTAACGAGTGTGGTGCGCCAGGCTAACTGGTGAAGGGTAGTCGGTGAAAGTCCGACAGGAGGGAGAAGGCTAACCACCACCTCCACCGCGAGCCGTGCGTCAGCATTCGTGAGGATGCAGGCGAAGCGTCGGTAGCGGGGCGTGTGGGCAGAGCTATTGAGTATCGAAAAGTCGCTTATTTGGAGTGCCGAAATTTTCACACTGATTGAAGGCAATACGGACCGTACCGATAGGGTGAGGACGGAAAGACTCCACGGTGTCGAAGAACTCATGCACGCACGTACGCCCAACGCTGGGACCTGGGAGAACTTCACTTCACCCTCGGCACTTGTGCCAGGGTCGTAATGGGTAGGACGTTATCCGAAGACATTGGTGTACGAAGTGAAGAAGTCGGATGCTGGCATAGTACCGATGAAGGTAGCGAACAAAGGGGCAAGCGCTCTGGCGGAGCTACTGGAGGGAAGGGCAGCAGCCAAGGCGAACCTGACAGCCAAAGCACGTGCTGGGCACAGTACCAGATAAGCGTGTAACAAGCGGCTGTTAAACGGGTACGGGTATGCGAAAGCCGTGAAGCTTGTGTGTCACGTCTTGCCGTCAATAGCCGAGGCAGGAGCCGGATGCGTTAGCGCGCAAGTCCGGATCTGTGCGGGGGGTACCGGGAAACCGGTATTCCTACCGCGACCAAAAGTTGTGGGTAACTCTGGTGCCCTACAACACACTACAGAGTTATCCAGCAGCTTTTTCACACGGGCTCGAATTGGCGTCCTTCTTCTTCTTGTCAACCTTCTCATATAGGCAGTCCCTGAGCAGTCACTACACTGCAATCGGTAGTTCATTTATGAGCACTTGTCCCAGCGTGTCATACTTTGCCAGCCGTCGCGGACCATGCTTAATCGACAGCGTCCCATCAGTGTGACGCAACACCTTGACCTTGACCTTCATGTAGTGGTGTCGGTGCCGATCCGGCGGAATCTGTAACACCAGGTTCTCAAAGAGCACACAGTTGTCCTTGCCCACAACCCGTTCAAACTGCTCGCACAGGATATCATCCAGTACTGCCCCATCTGGACAGGCAACAAATGCGGATCCGTCTTCGGTGGCCGGATGCATGAACTCTTCGTTGTAGGCGGGCAGGTAGACGGTCTGTAGGTACTGATTGGCCGCCGCCATGTCAGTGATCTCTGCCAGTGCCAGTTCCCTGACCAGACGTTCCTGATGCGTCCGAAAAGCCCGTTCCGAGCGCCCTCTGGCTTCCGGTGAGTAGGCCGGAATCATCTCGATCCCCAACTGCTGCAAAGCCCGCCCAAACTGCGTCGGATGGGACTTATCCACCTTGCCACCCGCTTCCGGGGTGTGCCAGTAATGACTGCCCCGATCACTGTATAACGAACAGAACAGGCCCCTGGCCTCAATCACATCACGTACCCCCTGGAAACTGCTTTGCGTACCTTCCTGGTCGCAGAAGAACATCGAGTAGTGCTCGTTGGTCGCATCGTCCATGGTGACGATCAGGTCCCAGTACACTCCAGGAACCCACAGATGCGTGCTGCCGTCCTGGTGCAGCATCATGCCGGGCCATGCAGCCGGCTGGCGGCGCTTACGATGCACACCGCGGCCGGAACCCTTCGCCACCGCCCCGCACTCCTGCAGCTTGTTGCGCACCCAGGTATAACTACGTTCACCCCCATCACGCCGATACCAGGAGTAGTAGTGTCTCATGTTCCAGCCATTGTGATGGGTTCGGTAGTCGTCCACCATGCGCATGACTTCATCCACCGGTGCCCGTAGCTGTGATACTTGTTCCATGCGGTGATCCATCAATCCATCCAGACCATCGTCTTCATAGCGATCAATATGGCGCCGGAAAGTGCGGGCACAAACACCCAACAACTCAGCCGCTTCCTCTTGTGTCAACCGCTTCTTTGTCCAACTTCCGTATACTTCTTCAAAGCGCATTAGTCTTGTCTCCTGTAGCCATTTTGCCGGTCTCATCAGGTACTCCAAATCGATTGAAATACCGTATTTTAAAACCGGACAATTAATGTGCTTAAAAAGCGGACAATTAACGTGCTCTTAACACAGCTCTTGTAATACAGGTGCGGGTCAAGTATATTGAAAGGTTCTCTTTGTTTCTTCGGTTCCTGGCGGAGGCAGCATTTGTTCGGGAGGTGACTTTTCTTGAGCCTATTGAGGTTCGCTCTATGGAGAAAGAAATGCATGCTACTCGGTCTCTTTATGTCGATAAATCCTATCTCATAATGCCGGTGCACTTTGAGGCGTCCTTGGTGTTGATGAGAATCAGCGAGGCCGGCGCCAGAAAGCGCAAATTCGGAATAAAGCTTGCGAACGCAGACCCCGATTATTTCGTATCAGCCTGCCTGAAAGAATTCATGGGTAAAACCATCGAGATCGAATGCGAGGGGGAATCCGACGGCTGTCTCGATAGCCTGATGCTTTCAGAGGAGTCGGTTCAGCCAGACAATTTATACTCAGAGCGTTACCGCCCGCAATACCACTTCTCCGCCGCAAGGGGATTCATCAACGACCCTAACGGATTGGTCTACTATGCGGGAGAGTATCATCTGTACTACCAGCACCAGCCTTTCGGTACCGATATTGGGTTTGATCTGAAACACTGGGGCCATGCGGTAAGCCGTGATCTGCTCCATTGGACCGAACTGGATACTGCCATTTATCCAGATAAATATGGCGGGATATATTCCGGATCGACCGTTGTGGATTGGGATAATTCAAGTGGACTTCAGACCGGCTCGGAACCTCCCCTTGTAGCCATGTATACCGTGGACGGAAGAAATGGTGACGAGAAGCTTCCGGCTGTGCAATGCATAGCCTCGAGCAATGACAGGGGAAGGACCTGGCAGAAATATAAGGAAAACCCGGTACTCGACCACATTGTAGGGCTCAACCGGGATCCCCGGGTATTCCGGCATGAACCCTCCAATGAATGGCGAATGGTGATGTATCTAGACGATCGTGAAACCTACGCCATCTTTGGATCAACCGACCTGAAAAAATGGGTAAAGCTCTCAGCGATTATCCTTCCGGACTCTCAAGACTGTCCGGATCTCTTTGAGTTAGCCGTTAACGGAAACCCGCAGGAAACGAAGTGGGTGTTATTTGTGGCAACCACCCATTATCTCCCATCTAACATCTTTTAAGTGATTGATTTAAATATATTAATTTTTTTACGTTATTTCAGACCTCAAGTACCAGAATGATTTGGAGTAGTGTAGGTGCGTGGGCCACACGGTGGCGGTAGATTCAATCTCCCATACGAGGTCATGGTTAATGCCATGCCTTCAGTGACTATACGCCGATACCGTGCGTGCCATTCTTGTAGTCGGGTGCCGTTAACAACGACACACCAGTGACTGGCCGGCATCTTTTGTCCACGCACCTGCTCTTTTACCACAATCATGTTAGCTACGCGACAGCGTGCCGCTTGCGGGGCGAACCCTTGTAGGCAGCTTTGACGGGACGACATTTACGCCGGAAACGGAGCCTGTACAACACCAGCCGGTAGGAAGGGCCTACGCAGCACAGACCTGGAGCGATATGCCTGCCGATGACTCAAGGGTTGTACAAATATCCTGGTTCCTGACAGAGACACCCGGTATGCCCTTTACCAATTGCATGACCGTACCTTGCGCGCTTTCCCTCACCGCCACTCCGAAGGGTCTAAGACTCTGTACAAACCCCGTTCGAGAACTCGAGAACCTGAGGAAAAACAGGAAGAGTTGGACAAATCTGATCCTGGACTCGGAAAAGCATCCGAAGTTCGATCCCGGAATGCAGGATTCCCTCATCCGGTACGGCGATTGGGTCAGGTATGCCCTGGGCAAAACAGGGGACAGCGTCGATATAGAGTGTGATATAGTAATCAGTAGCGCAAAGATCGCAGGGATCAGTATTCGAGGTATCGAGATCTCTTACCATCGAAAAAGCTCTACGCTGAGTTTTCGTAGGGGTCCATTCGATCCGAGACAGCCAGGGGTACCCATGGAACCCAAAGCTGGGGTAATCAGTCTGCGGATTCTCCTGGATCGCGTATCAATAGAAGTGTTTTCATCGGATGGTCAGGTAAGCCTTCCTGCCGCTATGCTGCCCGCTGATGATAACCATGATCTCTTTGTCATGGCGAAAGGCGGTAGCGCAGTGGTCAGGAAACTGGATTGCTGGCAGATGAAAAGCATCCATACAATTCACCAGGAAACAGAGGTGATCTTATGAATACAGCCATAAAACAACATTCGATTATTGCAAGAGTAGGGATCGTCGTGTCTGCCGTGTTTCTAACTGCGGCAGCAACCGGTGAGGAAACAGACCCCGGACGTTCGGAACCCCTGATGGAGGAGATAATAGTCACGGCAGAGAGACGTGCGAAGAATCTGCAAAAGGTGCCCATCGCAGCCAGTGTATACACAGACGAATTCCGCGAGAAGATAGGGATCGAGAATCTGCAAGATCTTGTTGACCAGACTCCCGGCGTGCACATGGTAGTCACACCCAACGTGCTCCTGAGTAGTGCCGCAATCAGCATTCGTGGTATTGGTCGACTGGTGCATACGCTCGGTAATGATAGCAGTGTATCCCTTTACAGTGATGGCTTCTATTCCTATGAGGCGCAGGACCTGGCACGAAGTTCAGCGTTCGTAGAGCGTACAGAGGTGCTTCGTGGTCCTCAGGGCACCCTCTATGGTCGCAACTCGATAGGTGGTGCGGTCAACATCATCAGTAAGCGTCCAACGGATGAGCTTTTCAGGGAACTGCGTTTTGGCTATAGGGACAACGAAAGAGCGACTGTGCAGGGCGTTCTATCAGGACCGATTAGTGATCGCTTACGCTACCGCTTGGTTGGTTCGTTCCTGGATCAAAATAAAGGTTACTTCCAGAATGTTGCTGGCGGTGGCTATGAGGGTGGTAATGGCGACAATACAACGTTTGATGGGCAGCTCGAATGGGATGTAACAGACAATCTGGAATTGTGGCTTCGTATCACTCACGAACGTGCGACAACCCATCCACGAGGCTCGGTTAACGTGGACAGCTACAACCGCAGCAATGGGATATTTGAACAGGTCAATGCAACTGCTTTTGAGTATGAGGAGGAAAATCCAGCCTTTCCAGATAACAAGCGTCTCTTCCGGGCAGATACACAGGCCACGCGCGACTCAGAACTCGATCGCGCCATCGTTCGCGCTGAGTGGACTACCGATGCTTTTGATGTGGTCTATGTCGGCGGCCATTCTGCCAATCACGATGTCAATATTGAAGATCATGATGAGGTGGACCGTGCAGGCTTTTACTACCTGGCCCCGGATAGTTTTTTTACCCAGGAGCCTGTTCCCGCGGGCACACCGGGTGCAACGTTTATTTCCACCAAGTATATCAGTCGAAGCGATAAAGATTTGAAGTACTTCAGCAATGAGGTCAATCTGGTGTCTAATAACGACAGCGCATTGCAGTGGATAGTGGGGGGATATCACTACCACGAAGACGCTACATTACCATTACGTGCGTTCACTGACTCACAACCAGAGCTTATCAATCCCTGTGCGGGTATCATTGCTGATGGTGTTACCTGTGATACACCAGCGGCACCGAACCCCGATGGCAACATCATTTTTTTTAATGGTGGAATTGAGACTGATTCCTATGCGGCTTTCGGCCAGATCGACTACGCATTCAGCGAGCAGCTCCGCGGAGCGGTGGGCCTGCGCTACACTCAGGACGAGAAGCAGGCCAAACAAGGTGTTAGATTCATGATCTTCAATCCTGATCTGAGTGTGGTGGTTAATTCGTTTGGATTTGGTACGATAGAACCCCCAGGGGCAGCCGTTGATTTGACGCAATTTCTGATTTTATCGCGATTTGAATCCGCACCTGGCGTCATGGTGAATCCTGAGACAGGCGTGGCGGAACTCTCCTCCGTCAAGGACAGCTGGGATGGAATTTCCGGTACAGCCGGCATCGAATGGGAGCCAACTGACAAGGCCATCTACTACCTGAAATACTCACGTGGCTACAGGTCGGGTGGTTTCAATGTGCCCGCTCTGACCGGCCCGGTCAAGGAGGAATATGTCAATGCCTATGAGTTTGGCTTGAAACAGGACTTCACTGACAGATTCAGGCTCAACGCCTCAATCTTCTATTACGACTACGAGAACATGCAGATTATCGTGGAACAATGTTTCGTGCCATCATGCGAGGTTGTTGAAGATCAATTTGTCAACCTGACCGCGGCAACAAATTTCGGTGTGGAACTCGAGTCTACCTGGGTAGTGACAGAGCAATTTCGCTTGCTGGCTAGCTATACCTATTTGCAGGCCGAGATTAATAAACAGGTTCTACTGATTTTCAACTCTGATACTGAAGAGCCTGAAGATGTAGAGGGTAACGACATTCCTTGGGTATCACCGCGCAAATACTCTGCCACGGCGCTGTATGAGGTGCCCTTCTTCGATGGCATGTTGACGCTTGCAGGCAATTACGTCTGGGCTGAAGAGACTAAAGACAACATTTTTGGTGGAGACATTACATCTGACTACCAGAAGGTTGACTTCTGGGCAACCTGGACGCGTGCGGATGATCGTTACCGTGTTATCGGCTTTGTTAGAAATGTTTCTGATGAAGAACGTTATATTTACGGTGATGATGATGATGGAAGATTCCTGGAGTACGTTTCCGAGACAACACCCAGAACCTGGGGCGTGGAGTTGCAAATCCGGTTCTGAATGTGATGGATTCACCCTGATTATCTCTTCTATTTCGCTGGTGGAACAGTTCTTCCCCTTCCAACGGAACGTGTCGCCAGTCTGATCGACAAACTGGAAGTGCTTGAAACCAAATGCAAAACCAACATCCACGGTCTTGATAAGATCTCCTGAGTTGAAATAAGTGTCTCCCTCTTCGAACACGTTTCGGAGCATCTTCTGCTCATTGGCAGCTGTATCAGCATAGCCCTCGAATATATCCGTGTTCGTGATTTTCCCGATCAGCAAACCGGCTTCGCCGTCAGCAACTTTTCAACAGTGCCATCGATATCGCGAACAACTTCATCGGCATCAACATCGTATTCAATGAGTGTAGTCTCTCCATCGGTTGTACCTGTCGTACAGTCACGGTTGAATATTAATGAAACCAACGTTGCCTTCAGTGGATCCGTGGAATTCATAGACCTCTTGACTTAGAAAGGATTTTTGCGCGTAATCTTGTAGACGAACGCATGTTCGCAGGGTCGTTCATCGGGCGGATTGACTTCGAGGCCATGGTCAGTGAGTTGCCAGGAAAGTTGCTGAGTTGAACCTAACATGGTGACTGAGCTGATCTCATCGACATTTAAGCGACGCATCGTCTTGATCGTTGATGCGCTCCGAGGCCAGCCAAGACACGTTGCATACACTGCATCATCCGTGCAGGTAAACCGATAATCATCTGCGGTGTACGACACTTCGTGCTGCTCGCTGAACATGCCGGCATTCGTCATCTCGGTCGGCCCTTCGCCATACGCCATCCAGGGCGTGGTACCGTATATTGCCTCGCCATTGATATTCAGCCAGTCACCCATGGATTGAAGCAGCGTTTTCGCCTCATCGGGTATGCTGCCATCAGCTTTTGGTCCAACATTGAGCAGCAGGTAACCATGCTTGCTGACGTTGTCGACCAGATTGTGTATGAGGGTGCCTGGTTTTTTGAATCCGGCATCCTGGACGAATGCCCAGGCGCCCTGGTCATCTACCGAGGTATCAGTAATCCAGTCGTAATAGGTCAGATTGTCCATACGTCCCCGTTCATAATCGATCAGTGCAACGCCGGGTACCAGGTCCTGATTCTTGTAAGCTACGGCCAGCTCTGTGCCCCACTCCTCTTCCTTATTGTAATAGTCAGCCAGCATCCGCTTTTTGTACTCTTCCTGTACCCAATTCAGTCCAAAGTCGAACCACATCAGGTCCGGGCGATAGTTCTCAACCACCTCGTCGATCTTGGCCCGCCAGAAATCATTAAACGCGCTGTCAGGCCGATCCTGTGCATGCCACTCGCTGGCGCGGTCTCCAGTAGCTCCTTTTAAACCGTCAAGATTGTGCATAGGACCATAAAGCCCAGCGTATCGGGGATCGGCAACATCACAGTCGCTTAGCCAATGGGGATAAAACCACCATTGTTCAAAGTGATGGAACGCGGTCATGAAGCGCATACCAGCGTTTCTAATGGCTTTTTCCAGCTCACCGACGACGTCTCTTTGCGGCCCCATTTTGGCCGCGTTCCACTCATTAATCTGACTGTTCCACATCGAGAAACCATCGTGGTGTTCGGCCACCGGACCGGCAAATCTGGCGCCGGCGGCCTGAAACAGTTCTGCCCACTCCGCAGCATCGAATTTGTCGGCGGTAAACATCGGAATGAAGTCCTTGTAGCCAAACTCCGTCGCCGGACCAAAGGTTTTCTCGTGGTAGTCAAACTGTGGATTACCCTTGCGATACATGTTGTGCGGGTACCAGGAGCCGTTTCTCCCGCAAGCCGGTACGCTGTAAAGACCCCAATGTGTATAGATGCCAAACTTCGCGTCTCGCAGCCATCGGGGTGTGCGGTGATTCTGTAATGATGACCAGATGGGTTCGTATCGCTTGGGCATTGGTACTCCTCCGGCGGATGTCGCGCCAATCTTGTAAAGACGCCACTGTATGATTTTAGAGAATAGGAAGTATAAACCGTATTTCTCCAAGAATGTAAAAGTAGAGTATAGGAACCATTAACGCTCTATTCTGAGAAATCTGCTCATGCGTCGTCGAAAAGGACGGCGTCTTCTATGCCTGGTGCACAAGCTGGAATTCAAAGAACCCGAAAGGGCGCGATTTTCTCTCTCTCGCTACGAGCAAAGACCTCATCAGGTGGACAAAGCATCCCGAACATATGATCGCGCCATCGGCAACGGGCTAGCCGAGGAACAGATCGTCCTGCTCGCGGCGCAGTCTCCAGAGGAGAGAGTCCTTTGGGGGCACCACGTCCGCCTTGCTGATGGCCTTCCCCGCCGGCACGTCGCCGGCCAGCTCGTTCCATAGCGCCATGTACAGCGAAAGCGGCGCACCGCCATCCACGGCCCCCGCCGGGCGTATCGAAATCTCGACGTCCTCGTAATCCAGGGCTTCACCGGCCTTCTTGTCCTCGGTCGCCCGGGCCATCACGTCGAAACGCGGCAGGTATTCGGTCGCGCCCGTTGGCAGACCGAGCAGCGCAGCGCAGAGGATCGAGATGGGCGTCTCCACGCCGCAGAGGTGTTGCGGACGGTATACCAGAGCCGCAGAGTCCTGGCTGTTGCTCAGGCAGCCTTTGAAGCTCAAGATGTAGCGTGAGTACGCGCTGACCGCCGAGACGACAATGAACACGCCGCCGCCCCCTCCAGCCTCATCGGCGTGACGGAAGTTTGAGACCATCTCGATAGCACCGCGGTCTGCGAGGATCCCCCCATCCTCGACCGGGCATAGCACCTGGGGAATCTCGACCATACGCAAGGCGGGATGATGCAGCCTCTCGACGTCCGGAGCAAGTCCGGTGCCGTTGGCGGCGATAGTAAGCTCTTCGTAATCGTGGTGAGCTATCTCGCCCAGCTTGCCCATGGCGGCCAAGCGGCCCGAAGCGACACGACTCTCCAGACCGGGGGAGATGGGTTGGAACAAGTGCAGATCTTTCTCTGGGAGGGGAAGCGAACTGCCACTGTCGAAAAGCGTCCCGGTAGCCTCGTCAAAGATGAGCCCGGTATCCCGGAACTTGCCGCCGCAGAGCACCTCTAGCCCCAGCTCGCGTGCCCAAGAAACGAGACCCATGAGCAGCCCGTGCTGGTCGCCGTCCACGGCGGTGTACACGACGCCCGCGCGGTCCGCGTGGTGTTTCAGGATAGGCCCGACCGTGACGTCGGCCTCCTTGTTGATCATGGCTACATGCTTGCCGTTGCGGATCGCCTCGGACCCGTGCACCGCACCGGCCTCGGCGCTGCCCGTAGCCTCGGCAATTACGTCCAGCGGCAGGTCCATCATAAGTAGCGGATCGCTGAGGATGACTCTCTGGCCACGTTCTATGGCCTGCAGGGCTGCGCTGCGGCTATCGCACTCGACGATATCATCGTCGCTGAAACCCGCGCGCGTGAAAGCCAGGCGACAGCTCGCCAGGTCAATGTCGCTGACGACCTGGACCTCCAGCCGTGGCATGTCCGCTGATTGGGTGACGGTGGCGGTGGCATAGTGGCCCGTGCCGATGATCCCGGCGCGAACCGTCACATCCGGGGCGTGCCGGTCGAACAGTTGATGATAGATCATGTTTCCTCTTCTGAACTGCTAGTCGGCGACGATGCCGATGCCTTCAAGCATGGGGAGAAAGTCGCCGCGAATCGCGTAGATCCGGGCGTTCTCCAGGCTAATCTCAAGACGCAGAAGCCGCCTGCCCAAGTTGGCCATTCGAACACCGTTCTTCCATCGCGGTTCCCAGAACAACTCATCACCGATGAAAGGCTCGCAGTCGGCGAAGCTGTAACCTTCGATCGTCTTGCCTTGAGTGTCGGTCACCTGCACCCGGACTTCATGTCCGGATTGCACGTTAAGGCGGGGCTCGCCGCTGCGCCAGACTAGAGGGCCAGTTCCAAGTATGCCCGGACCGCCAGCGGATTCCAGATACACGAAGCCGTCGAGGCGCAGCCTATGCATCAGGATCGCACCCAAGTCCGTGCCCCTAATATGATATCCGTGCTCAACCTTCGATGCGCTCGAATAAATGCGGATGGTCTGTTCGTCATCGACGATCATAGAAATCGGACGCATTGTTCCGGCGCCCAACTCGCCAGTCGGGGCGTTTGGCATGAACGGCTCTCGCAGTGTGCGCTGAAAATGCCAGCCGTTGTAGCTATATGTTAGTTGACAGTCGGTTTTGCCTTGCCAATACTTTCCCAAGGTTCTCGGGTCGTCCGCTGAGTACGGTACGGTGTGGTGAATCCACAGCAGCCCGATGTATATTCCTTCGTATGGGAACACGGGCATGCCGTAGGCTTCGGCCAGGGGCGAGTCCAGAGCGTCACACATTACGGCGACTTCAGGCTCGCTGAAGGTACGCCAGTCCTTCGTCTCGGAGACGGCGTACCGCCGTGGAGTAGGGTTAACACGACGGTGCGCGACGAGGCCGTCAATTTGGCTCACCTCGTTCCACAACGCGTCGTAGCTACGAGGATCTGCTCTGGCATACCTGGCGATTAAGACGTAGGATTGGCGCAATTCGTTCCAGAATGCGTTGCTAGGAGCATCTGGTGCGCCAGTCCGCCAGTCCACCCCCTCCACCCGCCTCCACGCCAAGCCATCGGGCGATGTCCAGAGCGTCGTTTTCCCGTCTTTGACGGCCAAGCCCTTCAAGCGTTCCTGTGGATCCTCAGCCCTCTCGTCCACATAGTGGCACCACTCATAGAAGCGCTCGTCAACTGGCAACACCTGGTTAGGGTATCTGCGGTCTGGTAGAGGAACGGTCTCAGTGAGATCTGGAATCTCCCATCTTATGCCGTCGTCGCTTTCTATGACGAGTGGAAACTTTACCGTTTTTGGCGCGAGAGCGATCGACTTGCCATTATAGAGGCAGCGCCACTTGCCCGTTTCATCACGCCAGACGGTTGGGTATGCCGAAGCAAGGCCATGATCAGGATCCACGAAGATAGACTCGGGCACAAGTTCTGGTCGGCCAACGCGCCGGTGGAGATTCTCCCAGCGGGTCAGGTAGAAATCATCAAAGAACAGCAGTGTCGTCATAGCTAATACGCCTCTTCTTTCTCATCGTGACGCCCTCCTCGGTCACCCGGTTGGTTTCGGTGTCGCCCTGCCTGCGTCAGCCTGGCCTATGCCCCGCAAGTCTAATTCTTTGGCAAAGTGACACGCTGCATAGTGTTCCGGCGCCACTTCTTCCCAGGCGGGAGGCTCCTTCTCGCACACCTCTGCAGCATACGGACAGCGAGGGTGAAAATAGCAGCCAGGTGGCGGAGAGTATAAGGAAAATAAACCGGCTGTGCCACTGAGTCGCCGATGAAAGGTAGCCGGGTTAAAGTGCATGGTGGCGAGCGAAACCCTGAAATGGCCCGCAACCGGTGGGAATTTGCTCAATATTGATCGGAGTGGCTCACCACATCCAGCGTAGTTCTCCGAACAGAGGACGAGAGCGCCTGAGCTGTAGACCGAAAGCAGCTTAGAAAAGTGTCGTTGTGTGTTCGAACATGTTTTCAGGAGGCGAGCGGTTATGTGGTGAACTGTGTGGGCTACCTGATTGGTCGAGACCCAGGTGTTTTAGATTTTGCGGTCCGACGGCTCGGCGATGACGTCAGGGTCCTCGATGCTTCGGTCCGACGCATCGGAAACCGCTGACGCTCTTTGTTGCTGGTAAGGGTTCTTCACGTTTTCGCAACGCAAAAGCCGTGAAGTTGGTGGCCAGAGGTAGAATGAACGCGGCCGGCGCGGCGGGGGCGCCGAGCGTGACATCCGTGAAGACACTGAGACAGTGTGGCGCAACAATGGTGACCTGACGTTTACCAATACCAGCATCGAATCAGGCATTGCAAACGACTTAGTTGAGTTGGATACAGATTGGAGCTATACCCCTAACTTCAGTGATATCGACAGCGACGGTGATGGTGATCTACTCATGACTTCGGATTTGCAAGAGAGCCAGGTGTACCGGAATAACGATGACGGTACATTTACGAGAATTACGGATCGTGACGTTATTGTTGATCAAAATGGGATGGGCACGGCGGTAGGCGATTACGATAACGATGGCGACATGGACTGGTTTGTGACTTCAATCCATAACCTCGATAATGTGGGTGGCACTCGTTTTGGTAACCGCTTATATCGTAACGACGGTACTGGCACTTTTACAGACATCACTGATGACAGCGGCGTGGCCAACGGCGGCTGGGGGTGGGGTGCCTGTGCCGCGGATTTCGACAACGATGGCCGTCTGGACATTTTTCATGTCAACGGTTGGATTGACGGGCCATCAGGAGATTTCACCGCCGACCGGGTCCGATTTTATCATGCGAGAGAGAGTGGCGTATTCGAGGAACGAGCTACGCCCGTCGGTCTGGATGACACCGGTCAGGGCAGAGGCGTGGCCTGTTTCGATCTGGAACGCGACGGCGATGTGGATATCCTGATTTACAACAACTCGGAGGAACACCTGCTGCTTTATCGGAACGACTCCGAAAACGACAATCACTATTTGAGTGTCCGACTCACGGGAGCGGGTACGAATACATTCGGCATTGGCGCCCATATCGCGGCGGTTGTACCGACCGGCGGGCGACAAGTACGTGAGATGGGTGGCAGCAATAACTACCTTTCCCACAATCCCTATGAGGTGCACTTTGGCCTGGGCGCGGCGATCCAGGCGGATATCACGGTGACCTGGCCGGATGGGTCTGTGTCGATGCAAACGGTACAGGCAGATCAACTGGTTACAATTACCCATCCCAATGCTCCATGAGCGATCGCTTGCTTTGGCTTCGGAAGGCTCTCTTTTGATTCGTCTTTTAGTGCTCTCCGGCCTGCCTGACCGGGAAATCTGAGAGAAGGTACTTTTCGCACGCTTGAAGAAAGGTGCTTAATTCTTACTATCCCCTGACGTCGACATATGCCCTTCGACGATCTGATTATACTGAAATAAGCGCACCCATCGGTCCCGTAGATTAGGCTAGTCCTGGAACGCGTCTTGTTAGCTCCGACCAGTCGTCGGTTGTAACGGCTTCATGGATGAGTGGCGTGCAAACTGCGAAAACCTTTTCCGTCATAAGCTGCTTCCACACGGTGGTGATTTGCGCACGGTCGCGGCGACCTTAGTGATGAGAAAGTCTACCAGCCGATGACATAGAAAAAATCACCATGGGTTCGTTGCATCCATATCCCACTTTACAAGATCCTTTGCACTAATCTTGTTATCCCTTGTGAAAAGTCTGATGTGTTTACTGTCTTCTCTCATTGGATAAACTCTTTGGACCAAACAAATATCAGAATTGACGAAAATCTCGATGACGGACTTATCAATGAAAATATTGAAATCCAACGCTTTATTACCTGCTAAATCGTAGGGTATGGTCTGCCTTAAGTTGCCGCGTGTTAGAACCTCCGGCCCACAAGGATAGGCGAGATTTTTATCGCCACTTGCTTTTTCAAAATCTATGACAAATTCCTTTCTATGAGTGTCATAGATGATAATTGTCTCCTCCTCGCCACCTTCTGAACAGAATAGTTTTATGCCAAACTGTGTAGCTTTATAAGGCTCTATTGTCATCTTGACTTCCATACAGTCTGAAGCGAATTCTTCGATGACAACTTCCTCATTTTCAGATAGAGTCAAGTCGCTATATTGTTTTTCGTTAAATCTTAGGGATTTCAATTCATCCACAGGATTGATTTTTAGTGTGTTATCTTCCGCAGGAGTAAAGTGCCACGGCAATGACATTATGCTATTCCAGCCATGTATTTCTGCATCCCGCGCATCACTGATCCAACCCCAAAATATCCTTCTCCCTTTATCGTCTATTAGGGTTTCAGGTCCTGCGAGCATGCTACCCAGATGACTTATCTGTCCGTTTATTTCGGGATAAAACTGTTCGTTTTCGTACCGACCAATGTAATATTGGCATTTGAGAAAGGGTCTGTGGGTGTGCATGAGCAGCATGTGTTTTTCCCCAAAGCGGAAGAAGTCCGAACACGCACAATCTTCAATCTCCTCCGTCCATTTCCTGTCTGATTTATAGAACGGACCGACATATTCCCATTCTCTCAAGTCCCTTGATTTAAACAGACTGGTCGAATCTCCTTCGTAACCTGGACGTTGGTTCTTGTTGCCAATTAACGCGTAATAGGTGTCTCCTTCTTTCCAGCCACTAGGGTCAAAAATCACACACTCTGGAAATTCAGTAGCAGCCTGATCGGCATCTACTGGAATTACAGGGTTTTCGGCAAGGGGAATCCAGTTGTCAAGATTGTCGTCATAACACTGATAGATGCAAATACCCTTTCTTGGCATATTTGTAATGATCGTTGGGACCTCGCCACCTTCCATGACATCCCCACTATTGAAGTAATCCCCCTTCTTGCCTTCAAGGGGTTCCCGCAGGTACGCCTTGTGGTAGCTCCAATGCAAAAGATCTCTGCTCGAAACATGCTGCCAACTCGAGAAATCCCGCTCATTTGGGTCATTGGCTATCTTTTGGAGATAGCCAATATGGTACCTGCCCTTCCAAAACATCGCGCCATTGATGTCATTCCAACGCCCTTCTGGAGGTAAAAAATGGAATTTTGGTCTGAATTTATCTCCGACCAATTTTTCCCTTAACTCATAAGATTCCATCAAATAGTCGTCAAAATTTCTCATTGCTTTACCCGAATATAGGAACCATTAACGCCCTATTCTGAGAAATCTGCAAGCAAGATTGGGTAGCTACAGGCCATTTTCTACAGCACTAGCAAGAATCAGGAGGGAGATTCCCCCAATTTTGATGAAATTTTGCTCATAAATCAGCCAATATTCACTTGAGATAAATATCAGGCCGATCGCTGCTTCACTGATCTCTTCAATTTTCTGATTACTCGCTGGCGGGTTTGCCGAACATCTCTTTCTCACCGCTGCGCCCTTCGCTGTCGGTCAGGACATGGGATAGTACGAATTAAGCACCTTTCTTCAAGCGTGCGAAAAGTACCTTCTCTCAGATTTCCCGGTCAGTGGTCACAAATGCGGCTCTCTGTCAGCTTCAGCGAGGCCCTGAATGGGGCCTAATCCTGTCTATGCAGACAATTCACGAATACCAGTCCAAGACAGATCCCACCACGGCCCCACGGTCATCCCCAACCCGGAAGACTGGTCCACCCCGCGGCATTGGTACGCCAATACAAATATGCTCGCGCAATTGCCCGCCGCCCTGACCAACGACGGCAAGACCGATATCCTCCTGGCGATTGCCGTGGCCGATGATGTGGTCCAAAACGAAAAAAACAAAGTGCGCGTCGATCTCCATCTGCTCCTTTCGGATGCGGATGCCCAGGACCTGCCAAACGACGAGCGCCTGGCCCAACGCCTCCTCGACCTGGGTACTCGGCAGCTCGTCGTGACTCGCGGCAAAAAAGGGGCCATACTAGTGTCATGTCACTCATAGTATGTCGTATAAAGTCATGATGTGATAAGATGCCTGTCCGTCTATTTTCAGACGGAGAGGCTTATGGTTGAGAGATACAAAGTCACGCTACAGGCGGACGAAAGAGCAGCCCTTGAAACCATCACACGCAAGGGTTCGCATCGGTCTCGCAAGGTCATTTACGCGTTGATCTTGCTGAACTGTGACCAGGGTGCGTTCAATCAACGCCGCTTGCGCGGTGAAGATGTGGCTGAGGTACTCAAGGTCAGTATGCGCACACTGGATCGGGTCAAAAAGCGGTTCGTCGAAGAGGGGTTGGAGACCCTATTGAACGGTCGGCCGAGCCAGCGACGCTACCAACGCAAGGCTGACGGAGATCTCGAGGCGCGCTTGGTTGCACTGAGTTGCAGCGAGCCGCCGAAAGGCTACTCTCAGTGGTCGCTGCGGTTGCTCGCGGACCGCGCTGTCGAACTTGAATACATCGACAGCATTTCCTACGAGACGGTCCGCCGGGTTCTAAAAAAAACGAAATCAAACCCTGGCGGAAAATCGGTTGGGTGATTCCACCGGCGGGCAACGGCGATTTTGTCGCTGCGATGGAACGGGTGCTCGACGTCTATCGACGCCCATACGATGTCACCCATCCGGTGGTGTGCATGGATGAGACGCCGCGCCAACTCATCCGCGAGACGCGCACGCCACTGGCACCGCAGCCCGGACGCCTGGAACGCCATGACTACGAGTATGAGCGCTGCGGCGTGTGCAACGTATTCATGGCCACCGAGCCTTTGGCTGGCAGACGATTGACCAAGGTGACCGAGCGCAGGACCAAGATAGACTGGGCGCATTTCATTGAAGATATTGCCGAGCGCTACATTGACGCTGAGCAGATCACGTTGGTCATGGACAATCTGAATACCCATTCCCCGGGTGCTCTCTACGAAGCTTTTCCTCCTGATCAAGCCAAAGCACTTTGGGATCGCTTCGAGTTCGTTTATACGCCGAAGCACGGCAGTTGGCTCAACGTCGCCGAAATCGAACTCAATGTGATGATCAGCCAATGCCTGCGTCGGCGCATTGACAACATCGAAGAGCTAATTGAGGAGGTATCAGCCTGGCAAGCACACCGTGATCAGTTGGAAGCGACCGTCAACTGGCAGTTCACAGCGAAAGACGCCCGCATCAATCTGGAGCGTCTATATCCGACATTTAGTTCGTGACATGACACTAGTAGGTCTTCAATATCTCGATGGCTGAGATTGAATCGAAAGTAGAGCCAAACTGCATGTTGAATGATTTCAGGTGGAAAACGATGACGTTTTCAGGTAGTACGATTGGTTTTCATTAGTTGATTACCATCCATGGCTACTTAACTTGTCAATAACAGAGGCAGGAAACCAGCATAAGCTCGAGGTGGGGTTCGATGCCGCTTACTTGATTTTATCCGACCATCCTGAAGTACTACCCTGCTTTGGCTAGAGTGTTCTCGACCTCCGCCTTGTCTGGAGTGCCCCACTCTTCGTTCAAGTCTGCTACGGTTGTCTTGCGTTTGCTCTTCCAGGGACCATAAACATACTTCAAGTAGTCATTCGGATTCTTGAGTTTAGGAATCGGAGGCCGTATTCCCTTCACTATCATGCAGGGTCTTTGATCGCCTTCTGTGAGTGATGGAAGATTGTCCGGATGACGGTACCCTAACCTAACCAGCCGTCTCCATGTTCCGCTGTGGTTAACATCTGAACCGTGCACTGTCCAGAAGTGGAATAGAAACACATCGCCTGCTCGCGCAGGTACGGAAACCGCATCCTGCAATTTGTAGATATCCGTTGGGAGATATGGCTCCTTGTTTTCTTCAAGAATGTGCCGGAGTTTCCCAAGTTTGTGGCTCCCTTTCAGGACCTTAATGCACCCGTTGGTTTCGTCGGTGTCGTCAAGGTGGACCAAAGCATCGACGTAGCGGTCATCGTCATGGGGATAGAAGGGAAGGTCTTGATGCATAGGAAACGGCGCACCTGTATCCGGAGCTTTTGCATGAAGAACAGAATGGTGTAGCTCAACGGTGTCTGTATCAAGGAGTTCGGCGACGGTATCAGCAATGATCGGATTGGATACCGCCCGAGCCCAGGCGGAAGAGAAGAGATGCAGTTCGGGTATTGCCATCAGGGACGCCTTCTTATCTTCCTCGTCCGTGAGATACTCTTCCCGCCACATTCCCTTCCATGCCGCTTCAAACGCAGAGTGCCGGATTAGATAATCCGTGTCGTCGCTCATGGCCTTTACTTCTTCTGGAGAATAGACACCCTCCAGACGCAAATAACCGTTTCGCTTGAAGAATCCGATGCGATCGTTGTTCATGGATACTTATCTCCAATTCCCTGCAAAACAGAGAGGCCGATGAAAGAAATGGCGACCTCTCCAAAGTGGTTTCCCGTAAATATAGCATAGTCTGGCATGTATCTGGAGAGGAACGCATCCCTACCCTGCGCCGGCGCTTTTCCTACCATATCGACGCTAGCTGCCAGGTGTCCATCGATCGGAGACGCACACCCTCACCTTTGGCGAACAGGTCGATGCCGAGGCTGTCGGAGCGCGAGGGGTATATGCGATTTGTGATGCAGACCCTCTTGTTTGCGTAGACCTCGATGACCGAGTGGTCGAGGAAGACGTGGAGCCTTAGCAGGCGGTCGGGACCCAGGGACAGCGGGCCCTCGTGGAGTGGTCGGTCCGGGCCCAGGAGTCGGCTGCAGTCGAGGGGGTCCACGATGAGTCGTTCGCCGGCCGGATCGTAGACCACGCGCGTCTCCTCCTCGCCTCGCGGCGAACGGCGGAGCTTGAGCCCGAAAGCTGCGCTGGCGTTGGAGGGAACCTCGAATTCCGCAAGGATCTCGAGGCTATCGCCGCGGACGCCGTCCAGAAGCTCGGCAGATGATGCGCTGAGGTCGGTATTGTCGAAGTGGTGGTGGTCGCACCTCAGGATCTGAAGCTCCGGCACCGGCTCAAAGCCCAGGGTGTCGTCGTCGAGCAGGGTTACGATGCGTGGTATCGAGAACATGCCGTTCCAGCCGTTCGCGGGCGCTGGAGAACCATCCACCTCGCGGACCCAACCGATCATGAGGCGGCGCTCGGTGCCGCCCTCGCCCTTGTCGTCGACCATGTGGGGATTGGCCGCGTAATAGATCTTGGTGCCATAGTCGAGGATGCCCTTTTTCTCGGGGGTGAACAGGTGCTTCTCTTTATCGTAGGTTCCGACGAAGTAGGGCATGGGATGGATCCCGATCATCATCACGTCCTTGCGGCCATAGGGCAGTAGGTAAGGTAGCTCCCAGGCGACGCCCAGCTTCCCGTCCTCCCCGGTGAAGATGCGGCCGACGTACTCCCACTCGTACAGGTCTTTGGAGCTGTGGAGCTGCGCGGCACCGTTGCTCTGGTAGCTCCCGCCGATGAGCTGGTACCAGGTGTCGCCGTCCTTCCAGATCTGGGCGTCGTGGTGGGTATCGGTTCCCGGATAGGGCGGCTCGGGGATCACGGGAGTTGGGTGCTTCCGACGACGAGGAATGGCAAACTACCGACACGATCAGGTAGGCGAGTTGTTCGGCCCACAAGCTCGAGCCGAACGGAACGCACTCTTTATCTGACCAAGTATCTGACCATATATTCCTGAAACCCTTTCCGGTAGTCCGGGTATAAGAAGATTAGTCAACCAAGTATATCAGCGTCCTGAAATTTGAGCTTGAGTAGCGTTCTAACCGTGTCCGAAGGCAATCACTAACGTGCAGATCGAGAATGTGCTAACGTCGGCCCCATGTCGAATCCCGATCCATCACACCGACCCAACCTTCCCGCCGACGCCGAGGAGCGGCTGAATGAGCCGCCGCCGACGGAGATAGAGGAGTTCCTGCGCGAGCCCTATGGTCTCACCGAACATCATGTCGAGGCATACACCCGAAATGGCTTCGTGAGGCTCGAGCAGGTGCTCGTCGAGGAGCCGCTACGCTACTATCGTGAGTTGATCGGGATGGCGGTAGGACATTCGTTCAAGGACGACGACCGTTCGTTGGTGGAGAAACGGGTCTACGAGCGGAGCTTCTTGCAAGCCCACAGCCTCGGGCTTCGCTACCCGGCGCTCCGCCGGTTTGTCCGCTCGGTGAGATTTGCCACGCTTGCACGAGACCTTATGCGTGTGGAGGGAGTTCGACTCTATTTCGATCAGGCTCTCTATAAACAACCTGGTGGGCGCATCACGGACTATCATCAGGATAGCGGATACTGGCCCATCGAGCCGTCCACAAAGACAACTACGATCTGGCTGGCACTGGTCGACACTCCTCGTGAGCGCGGCTGCATGGCTTTCGCGAAAGGCAGCCACCGCCTTTCACCGGAGCCGGAGTTTGTCGACATCTTCAATGCAGAAAACGAGATCGCACTCTCAGATCGAGCGGCCGATCTCGAATGGGAGTGGGTACCGGCCGCCGCGGGCGACTGCACATTTCACTCTGGCCTTACCTATCACAGAGCCGCCGCCAATGAGACCGATCAGATGCGCGAAGCAATGACAATCGCCTACATGGTGCATTACGCGATCTACGACTGGCCGTATTGGAACGACCGCATTAAGGATTTCCCCAAGTGGGCGAATGACGGCCTGAAGCAAGGGGACCACTTTACGCTAGACACGACCCCTCGCCTGGTCTGATCGAGACCGATATAATAGAAGTACTGCAGATTCTCGAAATAACTCAGAGACATCGAAGACGCCTTCCTGACTCAATGGTTGTGGCTGGTCCAGAAGGAGAACAGGCTCCCGCTCCCCAGGTGGAACCGGAACCGGACCGGCCTGCCGGCGACGCGGGCCAGATCGCTCGCGTCCTGCCACCTCACTCGCTGGCTCGCCTGGTCGCCGCGAATCGGCAGGCAGGCCTCAAAGCCAAAGGGCTCGATCCTGGTATCGTCTGCATCGAGGACCTCAACGCGGAGCGCGCCGTTTGGAGCATCTGGAACGCGCGCGTTGACGAACAGGTGTGGTCCCTGAAAAGTGACTGGGCGCGTGATGAGCTCCCCGCCGTCGGGGCCGGCGTCCATCGAGGCGAAACCGTCGCGGCGCAGAAACGCGACGTGCATGCTACCGCCGGCGTACATGTGACGGTGCCCATCGACAGCCACGCCAGAGTACCCGCTGTAATAGAAATAGAGCCGGTCGCCGACTACGACACATCCCCCGCCGGCGGCTCTGATATACCCGCGGTCCCACTCTCCCTGACGCTGGGTGGCGCCGATGAAGACGGCGCGGTCGGGACGGCTCCAGTGGAAGCCGTCGCGGCTATAGCCGAGCTTGAGCTGGGTCAGCTTCGGGAAGCCGCCTGCGAGGCACTCGCTGTTGTGCGGACCGTAGTGAATGGTAAACACCCCCAGCATGAGGCTCTCGTAGGGGACGACGGCGATGCCGTACAGCTGCGTCTCGTCGCCGATGGCGTGGTCCGGCTCATCGAGCTCGTCGGTGCGTGTCCAGAAGACCTGGTCGTCGTCGCGGAAAGCGGCCAACCCAAGAAAACCCGCACTCTCCAGATAGCGACGGGCACGGCCGTGACCTCGCGGCCCACCGCGGATACCCAGACACCAGCGCCGTCGGTACGGATTGTAGAACAGGTTCGTGTTATCACCTACGTGGGACTGCAGCTGCGCGCGCTCCTGCCAGTGAATACCGTCGGCAGAGGTGTAGAGCCAGCCGCCATCGTGGAGCGATTGCGCTCGCGGGCCGAGATCTCCCGTGTGTGCCGTCGTAAAGAGAAACGCCTTGTAGCGCTCCGCCTCGTCGGTGGCCGCTGCATCGATCCAGGGCGAGAAGCTGTCGCGGTAGCGCCCCGGCGCGTGGACAAACACCGCATTCGTGCCTTCAACGACATCAAGCGAGGGCCGCTCCCAGTGCAGGCCGTCCGCGCTGTAGGCCAGCGCCGTGTACGTGCCACTGCCCGCCGCGTACCACATCTTGAATCGCCCGTCCGTCTCGTCGTAGAACACGCCGTCGTCGAACGTACACGCCATCGGTGGGCTGTAGCCGGCCGCGTCTCTATACCGCGCCCCGGTCTGCTCCAGTTCGGTGTTCGTATGAAAAATGGGATTGCCGCCGTACTTCTCCGCGCGATGGAATGTACGCCGTAGCGTGGTCCGCTCGATGAGGAAGTCGTCCACGAACAGCTGGCGACCGGCGTCGATGGGAATCAACGTGGGTGGCGACTGGAGATAGGGCGGGCTCACCGGCCTCCGGGATACCGGATCGATGGTGCGCGGCGGCCATTCGTCCGGCAGGGCGATGCCGTTGTAGAGTACTGCGTCGCTCATCGCGCCCTCCCTCGTGGCGGGGTATAAGAAGAAAAAACCACATATCTGCTTAGTCAGCCAAGTATATCAGCGTCCTGAAATTTGAGCTTGAGTAGCGTTCTCAGGTCAAAGTGAGTGGCTTTTGACGAACTTAAAGGGTCGGATCACAATAGACGATCCACTTTCTTGGTTGTTTAAGGTCTGCAAGCCCAGGCAGTCTCCATCAGCGAGTTCTGATGTCAGAAAAGTTGAGTTGAATGGTCGAAAAGACCCGTTGGTGGTGATCGATTTCTGGTCTGTGATGGCTCATCCAGACCAAGATGCTTAAGGATCTTTTCAATGACATGTTTTATTCACACCTACCGATCCAAAGGCAGACTGAACTCAATCAAATGGAACGTTGGGCTAGCTAAACACGTTGGATTGTGGCAATCTGCTAAACCGATCCCGCCATGGGAATGGCGTATGCGTCGAGCCTAAAGAAAATGGTGCAGAATTATCCAGCCGGGCGATATCCGTAGCAGGGCAGCCATGACCGGTGTTGAGGGGATTACTGACGAAAGTTGGCAGTGACTTCAACAGTCGGCCAACTGCAGACATCTACCACTGGTTGTTGGTAACCGTTTTCCGGAATAGACTGAAATATGACTATATTTTTACTAATAAGCGGCCAAATGGTCGTCTACTAGATTTTATGCGCCATCCATGAGCATACCGGAACCTGATTGGAAAAAATTTGGACCACTGAGAGACAAAGCTCTTGATCGTCTATTCAGCCAGATAATTCGAGAGACCACCATACTGACGACGGATGAATCACAATCCGCGGAAGACCGTTACAGAAAACTATACGACTTGGTCAAAGCGAGTGACAAAGAGATAGGGCAAATATTTGATGGTTACTCTCGTAGTCGAGCTACAATGCAACTTTGCCTAATGGCGGCGAAAGGACTGGTAACAGATGAAGAACTGGATCAGTTTTCGGAAGAAACTCAAAGTACTGTCCAAAACTTTGTTGAGCACCGTGGCGCCTAACTACATACGATTGAAGTCGCTCGCTCAGATCGCCTTTGTCGCCTAAGTATGTGGACTCCTCCTGTTTAGCAAGTAAGTGCACTAACGTTCAGAATTAAGACGCGTAAGTATGTTCGGTTTCTTAATGGAGATGCTATCTCCGAACCCACAATGTATACGCATCTCGGATCCTCTAAGGGTCGCTGGACTCTATGGCCTCAAAGGCGAACAGGTTTTTCCAAGGTGGATATCTTCATCTAAACTAGGCTTGCTTGCTGAACTCAGTATCGCTGCTATGCGGCAGCGCCTTGTATGCGATTGTATTCAGTTCCCTGGGTCAGCATCGCCCAGACAGTTCTCACATTCTTGTTTGCCAGTGCAACTGACGCCTTGCCATATCGATCGACTCACTAAACCCCTGTCGTGGTGGTGATCGGAACTTCACCAGATGACCTTCAGGTGTGGTAGATTGGGTATCCAGGTGCTCTAAGATCTTTTTGACCACCAGCGGATCCGCAATGCAGGCGAATCTCGATGTAAGACTCCGATCTTTGAACAGCCAGCATGCCAAGATCCTTACGCCCACTTGGTGGGCTCTGGATGACACGCGCCCGGAGGGGTGACAGGAGACTTTAAGAAGTGTCTGACTACCAATCGAAAGTACAAAAGTTCGAATTCCCGAACACGCTGGCAGAGCAGAAAGTCGCACTCGCTAACAACCCCATGTTGGCGCGGTTTCGCGAGTCGAGGAAGAAACTCGCTGCCGATCCGCATCGGCCCGCTTATCACTATGTGAATCCCGAGTCGTCTCTCAACGACCCGAATGGTTTATGTTTCTGGCAGGACCGATGGCATCTGTTCTATCAGTCTTACCCGCCCGAGGACTCACGGCAACACTGGGGGCACGCGGTCAGTGACGATCTGATCCACTGGGAGGATTTACCGCTTGCCATCTACCCAGACCCGGAAGAATGCTGCTTCTCAGGATCGACACTGGTGGAAGCCGATCGTGTGATCTCCATGTATCACGGTACCAAAATAGGCAATATGGCGGCGGTGGCCAGTGATCCCCTGCTGCTTAACTGGGAAAAACTTGGAGATGGCGCGGTAATCCCCATGCACAACGAGGAGTCTCCCTACGTCATCTACGACCCCTGCATCTGGCGACAAGGCGACTACTACTACACCGTATCGGGTTACGTATCCCCTGATGGTCCGGGGAACAAGCCGCAACTGGCGGAGTATCTGTTTCGTTCACAGGACCTGGTGACCTGGGATTACGTCCATCAGTTTGTGGAGCACAATCACTATTCGGACGTGGGCGATGACGGTGCATGTCCTTACTTCTGGCCCATCGGCGACAAGCATATTCTGCTCTATTTCAGTCATCGCAGTGGGGGTAAATATCTCATTGGTGATTATGAAACCGAACGCGAAAAGTTTGTGGTCACCGGTGGCGGCGAATTCAACTTTGGCCCGGTAGGCCCAGGTGGGGTACACGCGCCATCCGCGACCCCAGACGGCAATGACATCATCGTCATCTTTAATATGAATCCCGGTAAACAAACGGTTGGCTGGAATCAAATTATGTCGCTGCCACGGCGTCTCAGTATCGATTCATCCAGTGAGCATGGCGAATTGAGCATCACACCGGCAGGCGATATCGATTCACTGCGTGGCGACGCGGTATCCCACGCCAGTATGTCTCTACCTGCCAACGAGGAAGTGATCCTCGACGATTGCAGCGGAGACGCTATCGAAATTCACACCATTATCGAACCGGGCACGGCGTCAAGCGTCGAGATCAACGTATTGCGTTCGCCGGACAGTGAAGAATTTACCCGTATCACCTTGTACCGCGACCGCGGTTCGCCCGACCGCTACTACGTATCAAGTCACCTGGCGGGCTTCTCACAGCGCAAGAGTCTGCTTTCAATCGACGCAACTTATAGTACCGTTGACCCGGAAGTCGGAACCCGGCCACCAGAGATTGCACCATTTCGCCTGAAGACCGACGACCCGATAGAACTTCGCATATTTGTCGACCGCAGTATCGTCGAGGTGTTTGTCAATACGCAACAATGTGCAGCCGTTAGAGTTTATCCCTCGAGAAGAGATAGCAAGGGGATTTCATTACGCTCACGAAACGCCCCGACGGTACTGAAAAGTCTCGACGTCTATCAGATGAAGTCTATCTACAACGTAAACTAGTGTCCTGTCGGTACACTAGGACTCAATCTGGTCGAGGAAATCGTTGATTACCTTTCTGATGCGCGCTGGCCGCTCCGCCCTTCGCTGTCGGTCAGGACAGGGGATAGTACGAATTAAGCACCTTTCTTCAAGCGTGCGAAAAGTACCTTCTCTCAGATTTCCCGGTCAGTGGTCACAAATGCGGCTCTCTGTCAGCTTCAGCGAGGCCCTGAATGGGGCCTAATCCTGTCTATGCAGACAATTCACGAATACCAGTCCAAGACAGATCCCACCATGGCCCCACGGTCATCCCCAACCCGGAAGACTGGTCCACCCCGCGGCATTGGTACGCCAATACAAATATGCTCGCGCAATTGCCCGCCGCCCTGACCAACGACGGCAAGACCGATATCCTCCTGGCGATTGCCGTGGCCGATGATGTGGTCCAAAACGAAAAAAACAAAGTGCGCGTCGATCTCCATCTGTTCCTTTCGGATGCGGATGCCCAGGACCTGCCAAACGACGAGCGCCTGGCCCAACGCCTCCTCGACCTGGGTACTCGGCAGCTCGTCGTGACTCGCGGCAAAAAAGGGGCCATACTAGCGACGGCAGAAGACGTAGAATATATTCCAGCGGTCAGCGACATAGCCGCAGTGGATGTTACCGGAGCCGGCGACAGTTTCAATGCCGCTCTCGCCGTGGGGCTGGGAGAAGGGCTCGACCTGCGCCAGGCCGCCATCTGGGCCAGCCGCGCCGGTGCCTACGCCGTTCAGCATCTGGGGGTTATCAATGGCTTACCCACGCGGGCTGAATTGTCGGAGTTTACTGAAAAGACAGGGGGATGACCGGCGGCAATGGATTGGTATGCCAAGCGCGAACAACTACTGAGCGACGGCGTCTGTGTCATCGAAAGCATCCTCGATGTCGAAATGCTCGAGCGCGTGCGGGCGGTTGCCAGCGCCCAAGTTGCCGAGCTCAGCGCCGAGCACCGCCGTCAGCAGCAGTCGACCGGCTCCATGGTGGCCAACCGCCATTTGCCGCAGTTGGCCGAGCTGACCGCCTGGCCGCGAGCATGGGATGCGCTTGAGCGCCTGGGCTATGCGGACAGCAAATTCTCGCGCGCCTACCTGATCAGCAAACCGCCGCACAGCACGCAGCTTTTCTGGCACCAGGACTTCACGGCTTGGAGCGGCGAACCCCGGGCCTACGACGAAGTCTCGCCGCAGTTGTTCGCCATGTTCTACCTCGTCGATACGACGCGAGCAAATGGCTGCCTGCGCGTGATTCCCGGATCGCATCGCAAGCGCCATCCCCTGCACGACCTGATTGGGGCGGCACACACGGATGAGAGCCGGCGCATGGACGATCCCGATTCGCCCCTCTACGCTTCGGTTGCCGACGAAATCGACATTGCGGCCAAAGCCGGCGATATGGTGCTCGGCGATGGCCGGGCCCTGCACTCGGCCCATCCGAACCGCAGCGATCAAGAGCGGCCGCTGATTACCATCTGGTACCATCCGCTATTTTCCCAACTTAGAGAAGGCACCCAGCGACAAATCACCGATTTGGCACAAGCTGAAATCGAGCACTGGCCCGAAGAAAACCGCCAGTTGGTGGCCCCTATCATCGCCAATTATTCGGGGACTGCCCCGCCCCTGCCGCGAGACCGGGTGCCGGGTCCTGAATTTACCTAACCGAGAGTTGGTTGTAATTAGTATTCTCGCAGGTGCCTGCTTTTTATGGCAGTTATCCAGAGGGTAGTCAGACGTCCAACGTCCGCAGTACTGCTTTCCCTCCCTGAGCCCGCACCGACACCCCCACGCTGTCTTCGCGTCCCGCAGGATGCGAAAAGCTGGGAACGATTTCAGGATGTGACGTTGACCGGCGACGACGAGTGCCCGGACTTTTTCTGAGCAAAATTTCATCAAAATTGGGGGAATCTCCCTCCTGATTCTTGCTAATGCTGTAGAAAATGGCCTGTAGCTACCCAATCTTACTTGCAGATTTCTCAGAATAGGGCGTTAATGGTTCCTATACTCTGAAGGCATGTATGCGCTCGTTCTCCGGACTTAGATGATACTGCGAGTGTATTGTCGGAAAGAGGGCTCAATCCGAGCCGAGTTTCACAAGATGCGATTGAAGTTTCACCGGCACAGGCTTTCGGGGCGCGCATACGGATTGAATCTGCAGGAGCAGACCATGGATAACACAAGTCTCATTGTTGAGAAAGACAAGGTACGGCACACCGAGATAGTGGACCTGCCCGTTGCTCCGCTACAAGACGGCGATGTGCTGCTGAAAGTCGACAAATTCGGTTTCACCGCAAACAATGTCACTTATGCGGTGCTGGGCGAGCGAATCGGCTATTGGCAGTTTTTTCCAGTGGCGGACAGGCCCGATTGGTTCCGGGTCCCGGTTTGGGGGTTCGCCGATGTGGTTGAGTCGAATTCAGGCAATGTCGAGGTTGGCCAACGTATTTTCGGTTATCTGCCGATGTCGGAGTATCTGATGGTGCAACCCGAAAGTGTCACCGAACACGGTTTTACTGACGCAAGTTCGCACCGGAAAGACTTGCCGATGGTTTACAACCAGTATTCCATTGTCACCAAAGGTTCAGGCAATATCTCCGAGGAGGAGCGAGCCATACTTTCTCCGGTGTTCGGAACGTCTTTTCTTTTATCCGACTTTCTTGCAGACAACGACTATTTTGGCGCCACTACCGTGCTCATCGGCAGTGCATCGAGTAAAACCGGTCTGGGACTCGCTCAGCTTCTAAGTGGTGACAACAGCCCGGTCCGGGTGAACGGTATCACCGGCGTGCGCAACAAAGCATTCGTCACTTCGCTGGGCACTTATGATCGAGTGGCCACCTATGACGACTTGCGAAGTTTTGATACCAGCGAGCGCACGATGTTTGTGGATATGGCCGGTTCGGGCAAGGTGATCGAAGAGGTTCACGAAATATACGGCGATAACCTCGCCTTCAGTAGCATCGTCGGTGTTACGCACTGGGAAGCGGGGCGTCCACCGAAAAACTTGCCGGGTCCCAAACCAACCATGTTTTTCGGACCTGGCCAGGTGGAAAAACGTTACAAGGAGTTGGGTGCCGAGGAGTATCGAACACGTGCCGCGGCAGCCACGGATCAGCTCTACCAAAGTAGCCGGAATTGGCTCAAGATTGAACGTCGCACCGGCGGTTCAGCCGTAGCGGAAACCTATCTGTCAGTGGTGGACGGCAAGACGCCGGCCGATACCGCCTACATGTTCAGCATGTCGGCCGGTTGAAGGTGGCGGGACTTTGTTCCGCCCACGTGTTACTTACCTTTCTTGGTGTGGACGATAATCGATCCACCACCCAGCACCGTGGTTGGATCGGCGTCCTCCGTATCGGTTATCTGAATGTCATAAACCACCGTATCGCCGTTGTCTTTATCCCAGATCTTAATGCGGAAGGTATCCTCGCCACCACTGCCGCCGTCGTTGGCGCTTAGCTGGAAGCCGAAGTTACCGTCGCCGTTGATGGTACCGGTGCCCTTCATCGGCACGTATCCGTCGCAGCAGAGCATACAGCGGACGACGGCGCGCATCAGTGCGCTGACGGCTCGCCACATGACTTTGTTGGAAGCCGAGGTGGTGATGCAGCGGCTTAATCGCTTACTGGTGGGCTGGAGCAATTATTTTTGTCTCGGACCGGTCAGCAAAGAGTATGCTGCCATGGATGCCCACACCCGTCATCGGCTGCGTCAGTGGTTGTGCGAGAAGCACAAGATAGAGGGGCAGGGGACCCCCCGCTACCCCAATGAGTATCTCAACGATGGTTTGGGACTCGTTCGCCTGTCTGTGCGTACACGCGACTTTCCGTGGGCGAAGACATGATCCCGGAGAGAGCCGGATGCGGTAGTTATGTAAAGTGAACAATTATGTTGAGTTGCAGCGCTTTCGGCCCGCGAGACCTGGCTTCTCGGGCCGATTTACTTAACCCAAGTTTAACAGTCTATTTTAAAACTTGATGAATATCAGTATGTTATGCTGACAAAAAAGTTGTTCTGGCACTACAAATGGAAAATCCAGCCTGTTTCAGGTATTTTTTACCGCGACTAGATGATCGTCTTTTGGGTCCCACCCGGTGTCTCGCTGATGCCAAGCGCCTGGTAAATCTCGCGTTGTGGAAACATCGCCTCCCGATGCGCCATCAGTGCATCGGAGGCCCGATACAGTTGCATCAGGCTGTAGTTCTCGAAGTCGACCTCCAGCAAATCGCCCAGCGCACTGGTTTCGCGCAGCCAGCGGTGCGTCGCACGTTCTGAACCCGGCGCCGCCAGGCGGCCAATGATCGATGCCACCGCCGCCGCCTGTTGTCGGCTGTTCAGCCCCAATTGCGCCAGTAGCGCCGGCAACCCCACCTGCTGCATCGCCCACAAAGCAACATGCTCAACCCCCACCGTGCGCGGACGAACCAGTTGCAGTGAGTCCACATCGACGCGGTGCAACTCGCCAGCCGATGACGTGTCATCGGCGTCCAGGCTGGTTTCGGCCTGCCGGCTGATCAACTGCGCCACGATGCGTTGCGCGTGGTCCTCTACTTCTTCCGGATAGTCCATGAGCGTTGCCTGACCGACGATCAATATCTTGAGTTTCTATCCGACGGGTATGTCGTTATCAGTCCGTCAGACATGTGCGAGGCGGATCACGACGGACTATACCAGAGCGCATTCGACCTTTATCAGAAAGCGGCAAAGCTGGAGAGCACTGAGGTCCACCTTGAAATCATGGGGGATAATCTGCGAGCCACAATTCCTGGCGTTGAGTGTTTACTGAACGACTCACGGGTTGTTAACACCGCCGCGAGTTTGTTAGGTGACAACTACGTCCTACACCCCCACCACTATGTTCACAAATGCACAACCCATGACCAGGGATTTCATCAGGACGGCAATCTGCCGTGGAACGAGCGCGGCCACTACCGTTCGCATCGTCCCGACTGGCTGTTTCTTTTTTACTACCCACAGGTGGTGGATGATACCAACGGGGCGACGGAAATCGTCGCAGGTTCGCAGTACTGGACCAAGGACTTTGAAAAGGAGGATGGCTGGCATCGCGGCGATTCCATGGACCGCACGATGACCGTCGATGAGATGAACGCGGACGACCTGGCTTATCGGGATAAACGTTTGCAGCAGGGACTGGAAACGATTGGCATTCCGAATCTTGAGCGACGATTTATTCATGTGCCGAAAGGCACAGTCGTCATTGGCAACTATGACCTGATGCATCGAGGATCGAGGACATCACCGCAAGCCTCTGACCGGTTTATGTACAAGTTCTACTTTGCTCGCGCGACAGAACCGGAAGCGCCCGCCTGGCGACATGAAAAAATCCCTGGCTTTGGCGCCGTGCGCAAGGAGCTAAAGCCTATTGTGAAGCAGAATTGGAGTTGGAGCAGCGGTGAAAAAACCGTTGTGCCAGTCGATGATCTTGAAGACCTGGTCGATCGACTGACGTCTGGGCAAGAGCATGAGAAGGTTGAGGCGGCCTATCGTCTCGGTATGTGTGATTCTGATAAGGCTACGCAGATACTGGTCAAGGGGATCCGGAGTGAATTGGAATCCACTCGCCGGGCATCAGCCTATGGCTTACGAATCCTGGGGGCCAGGGCAACGTCAGCGCTAGTCGAGGCATTACATGCCAATATGCCGGGAACCAGGAGGGTCGCAGCCTACGCTCTGGGTACTGTTGAATCGGCAGCGTCTGAAGAGGCGATCGATGCGTTAATCCACTGTGTCGAAACTGATGATGACGACCTTGTAAGATCTAATGCCGCCTACTCCCTCGGTCAAATCTCGCGCGCAACCGAGTGTGACACCCAGAAGATTGCGACCGCATTGATCACTCGTCTTGTACCGGGCGCTGAAGGCGTCAATACGTCAGTGGCGGAGTTCCCAAGGTCTACCGTCAGGCAAAGTGTTGGCTATGCGCTGATGCAATTATTGATCAATCATGAAGTGTCGGATGAAACGACAGCTGCCGTCGCTCATATTGCCGTTTATGATACAGACAGGTACGTGAAGGGGATGCTGCTTGAGGCACTGATGCTGAAGGTGAGTGATGACCCGATCGCGGCTACTCTCGCCAGCGGCCTGATCAGGCAGCGCTGGAATATCGCGCCGAGTGCTTCCTAGCAACTCAAAACGATTATGAGTTGGACATCACCAGAACTGTGGGCATCAGGTAGTTCCTTTTTCTTTTGCATGGTACCCCTGATATGCTCAGGGATCACTAGGTGCGTGTCCGAGAACTCGTGTGTAATCGCAGGTATCCTGTCGCTCCATTTTATTTTGGAAGCTGGTTTCTATATGTAGTCGTTAATTGGTTATTATTGTGCTAAATGGCGGCTTCAGCTTCGCATTTTCATGCCATAATTCGGTTTTTCCTGCTTTATTCCCTTTGGTTTTACGTATTTCCAAATGCCAGACACACTGACCCCGTCATTATTGCTCGCACCATTTTTTTCATGTTGTGGGGTGATCGTCCGTCCTACTCCCTGCCTGGATTTACAGCAGCGATCATAATATGGGCAACGGCCACAAACAGTAGCCTCTGCCTGATAACACCGGGTACCGTCTTTACCTTCGTACTGCAACACCAGGCGTTGGTCACAAGGGCAATGAAAACAATCGGCTTGTTCATCATAGCTAAAATCCGCTTTGCACAGTGCGCGCGTCGACTCAGCCAGTGGCCTGCTGTACGCTACGAATATATTGCTCGATGACTTGCCACACGGTCCATCCCTTGGGGTGCCGTCGACCCGGCCGGCCAGGGCTGCCTTGGCAAGGCCAGGGCCAATGGATTCGGCGACTTGATGTACGGTTACGGGGGTATCGAATTGCTTCTGACTTTCGTCAGGCAGTGTGATGGTTAGCATGTTGTCCTCGGAACGCTCGGATTTGAACCGAGGACCCTCGCCTTGTCGAGGCGATGCTCTAACCAACTGGGCTACGCTCCTACAGGTTTTTCACCTTCACCTTGCTGCGGTGTTCACACTTTGAACGGGTAACAGTTAGGCGACAGGGCGCGTAGTTTAGCCAAAAAAGCGTTGATCGCCAATGTCCTGGCCGATTAGTCTTCTGCTGGTCTGCTTAGATTGGTCAGAAATCCAGAGGGAGTCTCAAGCAGGCTCTGCACCTGCAGGTCCACATCGGATTCAATGGCAAGGCGCCACTTGCCCTGGCCATCGCTCAGTGCACCCACCAGACCCAGATCGGCGTTGCCGCTTTCCAGATCCACCGAGGTAATCGTCATGGCGCTGTTCGCCATGATGTTAAACGTCACCGCGCTGTCACCCGCATTGCCGCCATCGTCGATACCGGTGATGGTGACGCTGCCCTGGCTGTCGGAGTCATTCACTAACCGCAGCGAACTGCGCTGGTTGGTATTGCTCGCCGGATTGAAGATCCACACGTCGTTAACGCCGCCGTCCCTTGGCGTGGTGCGCGATAAGTTGGTCAGAAAACCGTCCGGGGTGCGCACCAGGCTCATCACCCGCAGATCCAGCGTCGACGATACCGTCAAGTGCCAGCGGCCCTCGCCGTCACCCAGCATGCCCATCAGACCCTTGCCGGTGTTGCCACCCTCCAGGTCCTCCCCGGTCATCTGCTTGGACTGACCGCCGGTGAGTTCGAACATCACATCGCCGCCGGGGGCGATATTGCCATCGTCGTCAATACCGGAGATGGTCACCATATCCGTGTCATCGGAGACATTAATAATGCGCAGGAACGTCTGCTGCGTTGCATGGCCCGCCTGGTTGGCAAAGTAAATCACATGATCCGTTCCGGAATCATCCACCATACCGGAGAGGTTGGTGAGAAAACCATCGCTGGAGCGGATGAGGCTCATGACCTTGAGATCCAGGGTCGAGGTAACGGTGATGCGCCACTTGCCGGTGCCGTCATCGAAATTGCCGATGAGGCCCTTACCCGTATTGCCGTTTTCGATATCCTGGGCGGTCATCTGTTTCGACTCGTTGGGGCCGAGGGTAAAGGTGATCTCGCCCCCCGATGTCACGCCGGCGTCATCGACGCCGGTCATGGTGACCGTGCCGGTGTCCTTGCTGCGATTTAAGATGCGCAGGAAGGTCTGCTGGTTGATGTTACTGCCGGGGTTGGCGAAGTACACGACGTTATCGCTGCCCTCTGTGGGCACGACGTCGTTCAAGCTGGTCAAAAACCCGTCCGGGGTACGAATGAAGCCCATCACCTTGATGGCATTATCCGAGCGCACGCGCAGCTGCCACTTGCCCTGGCCATCGCAGAGGTTGCGGTCCAGGCCCTTGTCGGTATTGCCGTCCTCGATGTCCTGGGCGGTCATCTGCTTCGCTTCATTGGCGGCCAGCGTGAATGACAGTGCCCCCTGGCGGCTGCGCACACCCGCATCGTCGACGCCATAGACCTCGACGTTGGTGGCCGTATCGTTGTTGTTGACGATGCGCAGGAAGGTCTGCTGATTACGGTTGCTGCCCGGGTTGGCGAAATACAGGCGCGATTCGATGGGCAGATCCGATGTCGTTTCATCGCGCGAATCGCCCAGCAGGCAGGCATCGCCGGCGTCAGCCGCATCGTTGATATCCGTACCTTCCTGGAACTCGACCAGATTGGATATGCGATCGCCATCGGCATCGCCGTCGGCATCGGCGGCATCCAGGCGATCAAGCCCATTGGCATCTTCGAATACATCGGTCATGCCATCGTTGTCGTCATCGGTATCCGCATTGTCGCCGACGCCATCCATATCGGAGTCGACAGTTTCGGTTGCGTCGTTCGGGAATGCATCCTGGGTATTGGGCACCCCGTCGCCGTCACTGTCGGCACCTTCTTCGCAGGCATCGCCATCGCCGTCGCCGTCCGTATCAACTTGATCTGCATTGGCGACCAGCGGGCAGTTGTCTGTTGCCGGTGCATTCAGCATCGTGAGTTGCCCTTCCCAGGTGACCGAAATGGTGTCAGTGATGGTATTAGTGGTTGTATCAATAATTGGCACGCTGTCGGGAACGCCGCCAACGTACGCAAAGGCACCGTCCGCGGTGATAGCAATCGAACTCGGTCCTGTGCTGGCGTTAATCTCGATCGTGGTAACACTCAGGTCAGCCGTGTTGATGGCGGAAACGGTTTGAGAATCAACGTTCGCCACGTAAACCGTTGAACCGTCTGGAGTCACAGACAACCCAGAGGGATTTGTACCGACTGCTACCGTCGCCTCTATCATTCGGGTTCCCGTATCGATGACCACTACAGAATTGCTGTTCGAATTGCTTACCCACGCTCGACTGGCATCGGGGGAGAAGGCGACCTTGTCGCTACCAGCACCGGTTACGATCGGCGTCTCATTAACGTTAACGGGGTTAGCGTCAACAACAAACGTCGATCCGGGCTGGTCGAAGTCGGTGACATAGAGTTCAGTGCCAGCCGGCGATACGGCAACACTGTGTGCACTACCAAGCTGCCCGGCCGCTATGGTTTGGATGACGGCATTGAGCTCCGTGTCAATCACCGACAGCGTGGAATCGACGTTGTTGGTAACGTATAGGCGACTACCACCAATGGATCGAATCGGGGTCCACCTCTGGTTTATCGGGGCGATCGCCACATCACCAGCGGAGGCTGCCCCTACCTCAATCGACGCAACGACTGAATTATCGGTTGTGTCTATAACGGAAACGGTACCCGGATCGTGTCGAATATAAACGCGCTGTCCATCGGGGCTCGCCACCACAGCGGTCGGTGCAGGATCGAGGGCAATGGTATCGACAACCTGGTTGGTCTGGAGGTCGACCACGTGCAACTCATCACCAGGATGATCGACCAGGTAGGCGTGGGAAGAGTCTAAACCTGCGTCCGGGACGCCATCGTTATCGTCATCCCTGTCGGCATGGTCAGCTATACCGTCGCCATCGGTATCGACCGGTTCGGCTGCCGTCAGCAAGTCGCCGTAAACATTGTCGCTTGTGGAATTTCCAAACTCTGCTTCAAGGTCGCCCCAAGCCACCAGGGTTTTCCCGTCGCCGGAAGCCGTTGGAGAAAAAACCTGATTACCGGGATCGTCGGTGATAACAATTTCTGATCCAACCCTTTGACCGCTGGTGCTGATGTACTGTCCACGGATATCCCAACATAGACACGCGCCATCGTTGTTGGTTGTATCCAAACCGGTAGTGTCTGTCCAGGTGACGAGATAGTTGACGCCATCGAATGTGACATACGGTTCCAGTTGGTTGCCGGGATTTTCAACGACTGAAATCACATCGCCAATCGGGTCACCAAACGGCGAGATCAATTGGCCAAACAGCTCCCAGTCAGGGGCTCCAGGCTCTCCTACGTTATCTGCCCAAACCACCAGGAAATTGGTGCCATCGGTCCCGACGGTGCTATTTTCGTTACTTGGCGCCGGACTCGCATTAATTGTAAACTCCGCACCCAGCCTACCGGAACTGGATAGACTTTTTCCCAGGACTGGAAAATTGGGGGGGGTCCTGTCTACCCACACGAGCAGGAAAGTGGATTGGGCAAAAGCGATGGCGCGTATAGAATCATCCCCCCGCCTGCACTCATCGTCTGGGTCAGGGCAGGTATAAGAGAACTCGGGCCCTACGTCACCGTCGCTGGACACGGTGCGGCTGTAATAGCTCGAAGTCTGCGCGTCCCCGAACGGGCGTTGACTATAAGCAACCATGTACTGACCATCCCCGTACGCGATACCCCTAACGCTGGCTTCTAGAGCAGCTGAGTTAATCTCAAAAGGCTCGCCAACGGTACTTCCCGAAGGACTAACGAACTGACCGACTAAGACATGCTCCCGGACAGATTCTGAAGTCCCCTCGGTCCATACCAGCAGATAATTCGTGCCATCAAAGGCCACGTGCGGAAAGCCTGGGCCGGTACCATCTAACCTGCGACCGCTCGATCTACCGCTACGTCCGGTGGAAATGAACGATCCGACCAATTCCCCCGACGGAGAAACCAGCTGTGCGCCAATGGTTTCAGCCTCAATTGCAACCAGGAAGTTGGTGCCGTCAAAAGCGATGTCGTACGACGTCTCCGGACTGGCTGAATTGGCGATGGGAAACTTATCGGCGATTGCCTGGCTGGCTACACATAGAAAAAACAATATTATTGGGAGCGAGAAGATATCTGATCTTCTGTTTAACATGTTCATCCCCTATGCAAGTTTATGAGACTGTTCAAATAGATCTTGAGAATAGGAAGTATAAACCATATTTCTCCAAGAATGTGAAAGTGTGCTCATCGGTAGATTTCTTGATAGACATCCTTTTTTGTATAGGTCAGTCAGATCTCTGGTCGCCGTTGCACGGATATAATTAATCAACGCCGCTTTGGATCTATTCCGTTGAAAAAGGGCTTAAAACTTCACTTTCTATGTTAGGAGCAAATGGAAATGTCCGGTTTTAGAGCACTTAATCTGTCCGGTTTTGGTACGTTACCACAACTTCTCGAATGAGCGCCATTTTGGACGACTTTGGGGCCAGCGTTGTCCACTATGAAATGGCGCTGAACAATACTGTTGATTCTAATACTGTTGATTCTAATATGAAATGGCGCTGAACTAAGACGTTAACTCCCCTTTTGTTCATGATAGTTGCTGGAAAGGGTTCTTCACGTTTTCGCAACGCAAAAGCCGTGAAGTTGGTGGCCAGAGGTAGAATGAACGCGGCCGGCGCGGCGGGGGCGCCGAGCGTGACATCCGTGAAGACACTGAGACAGTGTGGCGCAACAATGGTGACCTGACGTTTACCAATACCAGCATTGAATCAGGCATTGCAAACGACTTAGTTGAGTTGGATACAGATTGGAGCTATACCCCTAACTTCAGTGATATCGACAGCGACGGTGATGGTGATCTACTCATGACTTCGGATTTGCAAGAGAGCCAGGTGTACCGGAATAACGATGACGGTACATTTACGAGAATTACGGATCGTGACGTTATTGTTGATCAAAATGGGATGGGCACGGCGGTAGGCGATTACGATAACGATGGCGACATGGACTGGTTTGTGACTTCAATCCATAACCTCGATAATGTGGGTGGCACTCGTTTTGGTAACCGCTTATATCGTAACGACGGTACTGGCACTTTTACAGACATCACTGATGACAGCGGCGTGGCCAACGGCGGCTGGGGGTGGGGTGCCTGTGCCGCCCATATCGCGGCGGTTGTACCGACCGGCGTAAGACAAGTACGTGAGATGGGTGGCAGCAATAACTACCTTTCCCACAATCCCTATGAGGTGCACTTTGGCTTGGGCGCGGCGACCCAGGCGGATATCACGGTGACCTGGCCGGATGGGTCTGTGTCGATGCAAACGGTACAGGCAGATCAACTGGTTACAATTACCCATCCCAATGCTCCATGAGCGATCGCTTGCTTTGGCTTCGGAAGGCTCTCTTTTGATTCGTCTTTTAGTGCTCTCCGGCCTGCAGTCGGACATAGTCCCCGCCTCCGCCGCCGCAGGAACAGAGAACCAGAACGGCGGGCGGCATTATGATGCGCGGGACCACGCGAATCGTGCTCAAGGCTATGTGCCATGGCAGGCGCACGAGCACGCTACTCAGCATCGGGATGTTGGTAGGTGACGATTTGACTGTGGCCGACGTCATGCACTACCGTTTCGTTGCCGTCCGGCCACTCAATAGTCAGATCTGCGCTGGTTGCCTGCCCCAGGCCGAAGGTCTGCCAGGTGGGATTCTGAGAAACGTAGTTGTTACCGCCGGTCACCTCGCGAATCTGCATGACATCTCCCGCCTGCAGAATAATGCGTGTACCCAGCGCCTGTGTGTTCGGGGGGACACCAATCAGCCTGATACCAAGATAGTTGTTGTCCTCGCTATTGTTCCGCCACAGGGTGCATCTCGCATGTAACAGGAATATGTCGACATCACCGTCGTTGTCGAAATCTGCACAGACCACACCTCGTCCCTGTTCCCGGTCCTCCAGACCAAGGGCAATCCCCTGCTCTTCAAATGTCCCATCGCCGAGATTGACAAACGCTCGACTCAGGTCCGTTTGGAAGTCAGAGTCATCCCAGCCGTTGGTATGGTAGATATCCAGGTCTCCATCGTTTTCGAAGTCCAGAAAACAGGATCCCCAGCCCCACCCCCCGTCGGTAATCCCGGTCTGATTCGACACATCTTCGAAGACCCCCTGCGTGTTCCTGTATAAACGATTGCCGATGCGTGACTCAGTCTCCCCCGCGATGCTGGAAACAAACCAGTCCAGGTCGCCGTCGTTGTCGTAGTCCCCGACCGCCGAGCCCATGCCGTTGCCGTCAATCAACACCTCCGGGTCCGTCACGTTGGTAAAGGTACCGTCGCGGTTGTTCATGAACAGCTGCGTATGATTGAAGTCTGCGACCATAAGCAACTCGGGATAAAGGTCCTCGTCTATCCGCGCGAATGTCGGTGTGAACGTCCAGTCCTGTGCATCAAGGCCCAGACCCTTCACCACGTTCGGATCGTCGTGAGCAATGATGCTGGGGGACAACCCCGCCTCGATGCTCACAGGTGTGAACACAATGCCGCTCACATCACTGTCATTCCGCCACAGATGTTCCGTGTCGCCCGGATTCTCGTAGTCCCGGGGTGTCCCCCAGTGTGATATCGCCAGATCCACATCCCCATCGAGGTCGTAGTCGCCAAATGAAGCCGACAAGCTGAAAGACGACGTGGCGAAGTCGAGGCCTGAACCGAAAGTCACGTCAGTAAACGTACCGTCACCGTTATTCATAAAGATCATGGAAGGATCGTTATCGGTACCACCGACAAAGAGATCCAGGTCGCCGTCGCCATCCATGTCCGCGAATGCCGGTGCCGAATGCTTGTAGTTTTCTTCCCGGCCAGCCGTGTACGCGATCCCGGCATCCATAGCGACATCGACGAATACAAGATCGCCATCGTTACGATAGAGCAGGTTGGGCCCGATATCACCGCGGACGATAAAGAGATCGATGTCGCCGTCGTCATCGTAATCCCCGGCTGCGGCAGCGCTAGGCGCGATTTCAGGATCGAACAGGTCGGCGGAATAGGGTTCTACGTAGCCCGTCTGATAATCGATTCCCGATGCGGCGGTCACATCGGAAAACGCCGGGTCTGGTGGGGCTTGCGTAACCGGGGGACTCGGCGTCGAGTTCCCCCCGCCACCACCGCCGCCACATCCGGACAACATCCCGCAAGCGATCGCCGTGGTTGCCAACAACAGCATTCGCCCGGGATCGTCTGTGTTGCACTTTCTGGTATGCATGCGCTTCGAGATGGACATAGCAGACGGCGTACCTCCTTCGACCAGTGTAATCGATTGGCATCAGATCAACACCAGGGTCGAGAGACGGCGGCAGAATTTCGTCTCTCTCCCAAAACAGCCAGTTAATTTTCCTTATACTTATACTAGTATATCGCTAGATGGCATTTGGATAGAAAAGATAACCGAGCCGCCCAAACAGGAAATGTCTATGAGTCAATCTGAGGTAACACCCGTCTATGGCGCCACCAATCCTGGACCGCAAGACACTGCCCCCCATTCGATCAAGCGGTTTGGATCTGTGATAGGTTTGGAGCCGGACAAGGAACAGTACTATCGGCAGCTACATGCCAACACCTGGCCGAGCGTCTTCACATTTTCTCTGATCGTTTTTGTCGGAAGAACAAACCTCCTTTTTCCACGTTCAGAAAAGTATCGCAAATCATGCGGGCCGCCCTCTGCTGCTCCCTTGGGACATCTTAGGATGTCTATCAGCTGATCGAAATTGCGACGATTTGGACTTCGAATTCAGGCTCCGACCGAATGCGACGGTCACCGGGCGTATTCGATGTGTTTGGATTCAGATTAGGGTTGTTGGTTGGTCAGTCAGATCTGATGGCAATGATGCGAATCCCATCCAAAGACCTTGAGGCATCCGAGGATTTCTATACCGAGCAACTCAAGCTCAACAAAATCTTTGGCTCGGAAGCCGAGGGCTTTATCGGGTATCAACTGGATAATATTCAGTTGATGTTGGAACCTGAAGAAAAGGGCGAACAACTGTTGTTTAAAGCCATCACCTACAATCAGTGGCTTCTGGTTGGCAGAAAGACCTATGAGTCGATGGGCGCCCTGCTATGTCGCACGTGACTCTACTTTTCGCACGCTTGAAGAAAGGTGCTTAATTCTTACTATCCCCTGTTAGTCTTCCTGAAAATTTAAATGTAACGACTTTCTGTATGATAGATAATAAATATTGGTAAATATAAAAAAATTCAATTGATTTATCATGACATATGCAAGTGCAAGTAAGGAACAGATAAAACAATTTAATGAATCGGGTTTCATTGTAATAAAGAAGGCCATTAACCCGAATGATCTTAATTATCTTGAAACCATATGCGACAAGATTATCGATGATCCCGAAGAGAACAACGCACGCGACTGGGCCTGGGATGAAGGATCTCTGGATGAACGTAAATTTCTCATCATTCAAAGGTCCCGCCTTAGTGATATCTGGCCAGAAATTGTGTCCGCACCCTGGAGAGTATGGGCAACAGAGTTTGCCAGTTCTCTGATGGGTGCTGAAGTAGAATTTACTTATGATCAGTTCCTGGCCAAACCTCCACATAAGGGGGCCTTGACACCTTGGCATCAGGACGAGGCATACTGGGGGCGAAATTATCCTGATGCCGGTATAACCTGTTGGATGCCCTTTCACAAGGTGACTGTTGAGAATGGGTGCATGGAATTCATTCAAGCTGGTCACCTTGATGGGATTCATCCTCATAGAAGGGTAAACAAAAGTGATTCTATTACCTGTGATGTTGATGAAGATCGTATCGTGACCTACCCAATGGATTTAAGTAGTGTCTCTTTTCATCACAGCAAGACACCCCATAGATCCCATGGGAATTTTTCTGGAAAATGGAGAAAAGCACTGACACAGCATTTCCTCTTAAAATCATTCATCATTAAACATTTTGAGGATGATGGAAGTTATCCTTGGAAGATAATTGAAAAACAAGGGACTAGGATGTGAGCACATCGACGGGTGCGACCTCGGTTGACGTATGACGCGACTGACCGACGATCAATATCTTGAATTTCTATCCGACGGGTATGTCGTTATCAGTCCGTCAGACATGTGCGAGGCGGATCACGACGGACTATACCAGAGCGCATTCGACCTTTATCAGAAAGCGGCAAAGCTGGAGAGCCCTAAGGTCCACCTTGAAATCATGGGGGATAATCTGCGAGCCACAATTCCTGGCGTTGAGTGTTTACTGAACGACTCACGGGTTGTTAACACCGCCGCGAGTTTGTTAGGTGACAACTACGTCCTACACCCCCACCACTATGTTCACAAATGCACAACCGTTGACCACGGATTTCATCAGGACGGCAATCTGCCGTGGAACGAGCGCGGCCACTACCGTTCGCATCGTCCCGACTGGCTGTTTCTTTTTTACTACCCACAGGCGGTGGATGAAACCAACGGGGCGACGGAAATCGTCGCAGGTTCGCAGTACTGGACCAAGGACTTTGAAAAGGAGGATGGCTGGCATCGCGGCGATTCCATGGACCGCACGATGACCGTCGATGAGATGAACGCGGACGACCTGGCTTACCGGGATAAACGTTTGCAGCAGGGACTGGAAACGATTGGCATTCCGAATCTTGAGCGACGATTTATTCATGTGCCGAAAGGCACAGTCGTCATTGGTAACTATGACCTGATGCATCGAGGATCGAGGACATCACCGCAAGCCTCTGACCGGTTTATGTACAAGTTCTACTTTGCTCGCGCGACAGAACCGAAAGCGCCCGCCTGGCGACATGAAAAAATCCCTGACTTTGGCGCCGTGCGCAAGGAGCTAAAGCCTATTGTGAAGCAGAATTGGAGTTGGAGCAGCGGTGAAAAAACCGTTGTGCCAGTCGATGATCTTGAAGACCTGGTCGATCAACTGACGTCTGGGCAAGAGCATGAGAAGGTTGAGGCGGCTTATCGTCTCGGTATGTGTGATTCTGATAAGGCTACGCAGATACTGGTCAAGGGGATCCGGAGTGAATTGGAATCCACTCGCCGGGCATCAGCCTATGGCTTACGAATCCTGGGGGCCAGGGCAACGTCAGCGCTAGTCGAGGCATTACATGCCAATATGCCGGGAACCAGGAGGGTCGCAGCCTACGCTCTGGGTACTGTTGAATCGGCAGCGTCTGAAGAGGCGATCGATGCGTTAATCCACTGTGTCGAAACTGATGATGACGACCTTGTAAGATCTAATGCCGCCTACACCCTCGGTCAAATCTCGCGCGCAACCGAGTGTGACACCCAGAAGATTGCGACCGCATTGATCGCTCGTCTTGTACCGGGCGCTGAAGGCGTCAATACGTCAGTGGCGGCGTTCCCAAGGTCTACCGTCAGGCAAAGTGTTGGCTATGCGCTGATGCAATTACTGATCAATCATGAAGTGTCGGATGAAACGACAGCTGCCGTCGCTCATATTGCCGTTTATGATACAGACAGGTACGTGAAGGGGATGCTGCTTGAGGCACTGATGCTGAAGCTGAGTGATGACCCGATTGCGGCTACTCTCGCCAGCGGCCTGATCAGGCAGCGCTGGAATATCGCGCCGAGTGCTTCCTAGAAGGCTGTCCGAGAACAGACTGACCTACTGCGGACAAGCCTGATTGGCCATATTTTCCGCTTATTTTCGTTTAATATGTACAATATTTGCCTCAAATAACCAAAAAATATGACTCAATCAGTCTCGCCCTCGCTACGGTCGCAGTTCTCGGACAGCCTCCTGGCAACTCAAAACGATTATGAGTTGGACATCACCAGAACTGTGGGCATCAGGTAGTTCCTTTTTCTTTTGCATGGTACCCCTGATATGCTCAGGGATCACTAGGGCTAATCGGGGACAACTATCTACGCACTTTTCAAGGCGCTTTATTCGGAGTCGAAGTGCAGTGGCAACAGGCATCAGCCTTCTGATGCGGAATACCTGTTATGAGATTACTGTTGGGGCTGGCTGTCCTGATGGCGACAGCAGGTCTTTCTGCTGACGATTCAGCCATGCCGCAAGCCTGGTTTGAAGCGCCCGAAACAGCAAGCGAACTCAATATTACGACGTTCTCACAGAGTCCCATGCTGGATGTCCGTGGTTTGCCGGCCGTGTCTGAGCGACTTCCGGATGATCCGATTGTCATTTATCCCTATGGCGAGAACGGAAAATTCGGCGGCACGGCGCGCATAACCCTGGGCGACAACTGGCATTTCTTCAACTGGGAATCGGCACTGACGATCTCGGCGGATCTGCGCAATTTCCTGCCCAACCTGGCTCGTGACTGGGCGGTCAGTGAGGACGGTCGGATCATTACCATCTTTCTGCGCTCGGGTCTGAAGTGGTCCGACGGGCATCCGCTCACTGCTGATGACTTCATGTTCTCGTTCAACCATGTCTGGCTGGATCCGGAGATATCGCCGCTGCCTTCCAGGATGATTCACGGCGGCAGGATTGCCAGGGTCGATGATCTGACCTTCCAGTATATCTTTGAAGATCCCTATCCGTTGTTTGTGAATCTGATCGCCCAGTTCGGCAGCTTCATGGTGGAACCGAAACACTACTTGAAACGCTTTCATCCGAGCTTTACCGATCGTGAACAGGTTGAAGCGACCACCCGTGAGAAAGGCTTCATTACCTGGATGGCGATGTTGCAAGCCTATCGTAATGGCAGGGTTGAAGAATCTATTGACGTACCCACGCTGCGTGCCTATCGACCCGTCCAGAGCACGCTGACCATGATGCGGTTTGAACGCAATCCCTATTATCACAAGATCGATCCTACCGGTAAGCAGCTCCCCTACATCGATGCCATCGATGCCGAGGATATTCTGGATAACGCGGAGGTGGTGACTGCCAAGGCGGCGACGGGACAGTTGGATTTTGCCGCTTTTGCGCTGCGTACCCAGGATATACCGCTGCTCAAATTGGGTGAGCGCAACGGCGCCATCCAGGTGCATATCTGGACTCGACTACATGGCAGCGATGTGGTTATCCTGCCGAACTATAATTATGCGGATCAGAAGCTGAGAGATCTGTACTGGGATAGACGTTTCCGGCATGCACTGTCTTATGCCATCAACCGGCCGGAAATGAATGAGATTATCTACTTCGGTCGCGGCGTGCCGCGTCAGGTTACCGTCCATCCCACCAGCAGTTTCTATGAGGAGCGATTCGCAAAAGCCCATATCCAGTTCGAACCTGATCTTGCCCGGTCGTTGTTTGACGAACTCGGTCTCAAGGATATTGATAGCGATGGCCTGCGTGAGTATCCGGATGGCGAGCCGTTGATCATCACCTTGGAATTCATGGAATTCGAGACTCCCATGGGAATCAGTTTGGAACTGGTGTCGAACTACTGGCGTGAAGTAGGCATTGATCTGCGTCTCAAGCAGGTGGATCGAAGTCTGCGGTCAGCCCGGGGACGGGCGGGAAAAATGCAGATGACCGCGGCGATTGCTGACCGGGTCACCGACATTCTGTTCCCTTTGATACCGCACTGGTGGGCGCCACGAAACGTCGGCTGGGACAGCGGGTGGAATGCCTGGGCCAGATACTATAAGACGGATGGTCGCCTGGGGGAGGAGCCGCCACCGATCATGAAGGAACTGCTGCATTTTGCCGATGAGATGCGTATGACCACGCAACCTGCCTATCGACTGGAGATGGGCAAGAAGCTGCTGGCATCGGCGGCGGAGAACCTGTGGGTCATCGGCATTATCGGGCTTGCGCCGTATCCAGTGGTGGTGTCGAAGCGCTTGAAGAATGTGCTGCCGAACGGGTTCTGGGGCTGGGATAACCGCAGGACCCTCGCCTATCACCCTGCAACCTGGTACTTCGACGAAGAATGAGATCCTGTATCGTTTCCCGTGGAGGAGAAAAAGGCGTGAAAAAGGGGTCCGAGAAAAAGGGAGAAAAAGGGGTCAGGTCCATTTTCCTGTAAAGGGGTCCCTGGCGGGTATTCAGTACAAGAGTCGGTGCTCAATCGCTCTGCCCACACGCTCCGCTACCGACGCTTCGCCAGCATCCTCACGGATACCGAAGCACGGCTCGCGGTGGAGGTGGTGGTTAGCCTTCTCCCTTCTGTCGGACTTTCACCGACTACACTTCGCCAGTTAGCCTGGCGCACCGATAGCAGTCGCTTGAATCTTACTTTGGGCAAGTAGTTTACTCTGAACTCCAGATGCCTCAGGGAGAATCCTGCGGACTCCTCCTTGACCCATCCTCCGTACCAAGTGTAGGATTGCCAAGTGATCAATGCCAAATTTTATCTCTAAGGTAATCAGATGGAATGCGCTTAAAAACTGCAGAAAGTGGTTCTAACAATAGGGTCCACTTCACTTTGCTGGTTTATGTAAGTCAATATGCTGTTTGTTTTATTACAATTTGGAGGAAGCATGGCTGAGATGTACCCTGTGATGCCGAGAACCTGGCTGTTGAGCGGTGTTCCTCGTTCCGGGACATCGCTGTGTTGTAGGCTGGCGGGTGATCTTCCTGATACGGTGGCCTTGTCGGAGCCCATCCGCCGCAAGGCGATCGGGGGGATGGATACGCGGCGCGGCGCGTGCGTGCGCATTGGAGACTTCGCTGAGGAGGCGAGGACGCGGATCCTGGCCGAGCGCCGGGCACCCACCGTCCAGGTCGAGGGACGCCTCGACGACAATCGAACCGCTTCGAGGCATACGGACGCCGGCCTGCGCCAGCTCCGGGGCGCATGGGGCGAAATCGCTATCGGCAAGCCATTGTCCGCGCGGTTTGCCCTGCTTATTAAGCACAATGCGCTATTCGCGGCGCTCCTACCACAGTTGACCGAATTCTTCTCATGCTTGGCACTGGTGCGCAATCCGTTGGCGGTCCTGGCATCCTGGCAGACGGTGGACCTGCCGGTTCAACGGGGCCGCATTCCGGTGGGTGAGGAACTAGACAGCGATCTGTACCTTAGGTTGGGGCAAGAGCCGGAGGTGCTGCGACGCCAGATTATCGTTCTTGACTGGTTCTTCGCGCGCTATCAGGCCCATTTGGCGCCGGCGAACATCATCCGGTACGAGGACCTGATCGAGAGCGGCGGTTTGGTGCTGTTTCGGCGGTTGGGTCAAGCCGGAGCCAAGCCCGCTGTCTTGGAGAGCCGGAACGACAATACCCTGTACGACGAAAACGTGGTCGGCAGCCTGCTGATGGCGCTGCTGGACAGTGGCGGTCACTGGACACGGTTCTACAGCCCCGCGGACTGCGAACTGGTAGCGGCCAGGATCCGGCGTGAACGATGAAAGACTGGATGCAACCTGGAAGCAATTCGGAAATCAACCGGAGCGCAGACCGTTGCCGTCCTTTGTGGAGACGTTACGGACCCTTCGGCAAGATCATCCGAAAGTTGTTCCCACGATTCGGAATGCAGGAGTTGAGCGACAGCGGGTTGACCGGATTCGTTGATCGAGAGCAGGTAAGATCAGTCTGGTTTTACCGGGACTACGTGCGTCTGTCCGGCGGGCATCTCAAGCATGCACATTACTTCCAAAACGTTGTGCGGATGCCGGGCTTTGCACCTAGGATCACTTTTCAGCAGCGTGCCCTCGAACGAGTCCACGTTCGCGAACGCCGACAGCTCTGGCCCGCCGGAGACGGCATCGTGGCAGAGCGCTGGGAGCCGGCAGGCAGCGATCTGCTCTTCCTCGCCGGTGTTGACTGGCGGTATCTGATCGGGAGCGGCCTGGATGCTCTGGCCAATCCCAGAATCAACCTCATCCAGTCCGTTCGGCACGCCCATGAGGGAACGGAGCTCTATCGTTACCTCGCAGAGAGGGCGATCCGGATTTGCGTGAGCCAAGAGGTCGCCGATGCAATCTCCGCCACTGGCCGGACGAACGGTCCGGTTCTGACGATCCCGAACGGTAGTGATGTGACGCCTTTCAATCCTGCCGGAGACGGCTCGCCAGCGGGGTATGAGACGCGGCGCCGAGCCATTACGATCGCCGGCTTCAAGAGCCCCGACCTTGCCCGGGCCCTGTCCGAGCGACTGGATGCGGAACGCATCAAGCATCGGCTGGTCACGGAGTTCCTTGACCGGAGCGCGTTCCTGGCTCTGCTCGCAGAGAGCCGGGTCGCCGTCTGCCTGCCTCGTGCAAAGGAGGGCTTCTTTCTGCCCGCGCTCGAAGCCATGGCTTCGGGCTGTCTCACGGTGACCCTGGATTGCATCGGCAACCGAGGCTTCTGCTGTCATGAAGACAACTGCCTGATTGCTGAACCGACCCCTGAATCCCTGTTCCAGGTAACGAAGAGATCTCTGACTATGTCCGCCTCGGAACGCATACTCATTCACCGGCGGGCTCGAGAAATCGCCGCCAGCCACTCGCTTGAAGCCGAAAGAGCGCGCTTTCATGCGATTCTGGGGGACATCGACCGCCTCTGGAGCCATGGGATGATCGGCAGGGGGAAGTCGTATCTGGCACGCCATGGAGACAATTTCGATGCCTGATCCTTACCAGCCTCGGATCGGCTTCATGATCGTCGGCGTCCAGAAGTGTGGGACGACGGCGCTGGCTCATTTTCTTTCCCAGCACCCCGAGGTCGGCATGGCAACCCCCAAGGAGGTGCACTTGTTCGACGCGCCGAAATACTCGGTTGACTGGACCCCGGAGCAGATCGATGAATGTTATCTGCGTCATTTTCGCCATTGCGTCGATACGGAGATCCTGGGCGAAGCAACGCCGAGCTACATGTTCCTGCCCGGCATTGCACGCGAACTCAAACGGTACAATCCCGATATGAAGCTGATCGTACTGCTGCGTGATCCAGTCGAACGAGCGATATCGCATTACTACATGGAGAAGAATAGAGACAAGGAACACTGGCCGTTGTGGCTGGCCTTGCTGAGCGAGCCCTTCAGACTGCATCGTTGCAAGGATGTACGCGCGAGTGGCTCAGCGAAGCGCGTATGTTCGTATCGTCGGCGTGGTCTCTACAGCTTTCAATTACGCAATCTCTACCGGTCCTTCGACAAGGACAAGGTGCTGATCATCCATAACCTGGACCTGCTGGAACGCCACGATGCCGTCCTCCGGCGTGTGTTCGCCTTTCTCGGGGTATCCGAGCATGTACGGATAGAGTCTGGGATCGTCTTCAAGGGCAAGCGCGGTGGTAAGATGCATCGCGTCTTATCCTGGCTGCTCAGGCTGACGTATCTGGCGGAGTCCGCGCGATTGCGCGCGCTTCTTCCTCTATAGCGATTGCTAATGAAGTAGCGTTTGCCGCGGTGCGTGATCCCATAGGTTTCCCGACCGCGCGCTTTCATGCTGCCATCGATATAGCCGACAAAGTAGGCGCATTCCGCACGCAGCGTCTGCAGGGAATCAGCGTCTAGCGCATCGGGCACAATCGTGTAACCCAGTTCTTCGAACTGCGACTTCTGTGCATCTGAGATACTCAACCGTCGACGCGACCGTAAACGCCACTCAAAACGGTCACCTGATTTAGCCAGATAACTACCCGCGCCCACTTTAGACATATCGCCAAGCGTATCAGTTTTGTTCGATGGTCAATAGCTGGTCGACAGCGACCGCGGACATGGATGTCTCGCTGCCTTCCGGCCAGGTGACAACGACATCCGCCGACGTTGCCGTACCCAGGCCTATATGTACTTCGGGGGGGTTCTGCGATACGAAATTATTGCCGGCGCGTACTTCCCGTAATTGCGTACCCAGCGAGGTGGTCACCATAATCCAGGCACCGATCCCCCTTGTATTGAGCCCCGTTCCGATAAGCTGTATGCCCAGATAGTGGTTGTCATTGGTCGAGTCGTTTCGGTAATACAGCAGCTGATCCTCGTCGTTGTTGGTCACCACGATATCGATATCGCCATCGCGTTCCGCATCGAAACAGGCAACGCCTCTGCCCTGGCCCTTATCGGTCAGTCCTGCTGACGTGTCCATTCGCTGGAACGTGCCGTCGCCCTGGGCATGAAAAAAGCGGATCTGGTCATCGCGAAATGCGTCGCTGCCGCCACGCCCGAGGTTCGGACCCACAGTGCCCCGCCATCCATTGACGTGAAAGAGATCCAGGTTGCCGTCGTTATCGAAGTCGGCAAAGCAGGCGCCCCAGCCCCAACCGCCGCGCGCCACACCTGCCTCGTCAGTCGCATCTTCAAACACACCGGATCCGACATTGCGATAGAGGCGATTGCCAAAAAGAACGTCCTCTCTGGCGATGGACGTGACGAACCAGTCCATATCGCCGTCGTTGTCGTAGTCGCCGACGGCGGCGCCCATGCCCGCCTGGTCGATGATTACTTCGCGATCGGTAACCCGGGTAAATGTGGCGTCACCGTTGTTGATAAACACCTGACTGGCATCTAAGTCCGCGGCCATTAGAAGGTCGTCATCGCCGTCATTGTCGATGTCGCTCAAGTTGGGGGTAAACGTCCGGTCGACCTCCAGCCCGGTACCTTCTGCTGGTTCAATCAGCACCTGTGCGATACCCGACTCGATACTTGCGCTGCTAAACGTGCTATCGCCGTTGTTGCGCCAAAGCGTTTCCGTATCCGCCTGTCTGGGTGCACCCCAGTGACTTAGAAACAGGTCGAGGTCGCCGTCGTTGTCATAGTCGCTGAAGGTTGCCGAGACCGTGTTGGCCACCGTGACGTCAATGCCGGAAACCAGTGTCACGTCGACGAACTGGCCATCGCGGTTTTCCATCAGGAAATACGGATCGCCCTTGATGGAGCCGACGAAAAGATCCAAATCCCCGTCACCGTCATAATCGCTGAAATTGGGACCGCTGCCGTGATGCAGCACATCGACGCCAAGAGAAGCGCCCACTTCCGCAAAACTGCCGTCGCCCTGATTCTGATAGAGATGGTTGACCTCAAGCTCGCCGCCTGTCACGTACAAGTCAATGTCGCCGTCCGCATCGTAGTCGGCGGCAGCGATTCCGCTTGCGAACTCCTCGTTATACGAGAGTTCATCCGAGGTCACGCCCCACGTACGGCTTAACCCTGAGCTTTGTGTAGCGTCGGTAAAGGCGATTACGGGATCGTTACTCGTCGATGGCGGGTTCGTGGTCGGTGGCGTTGGTGCGGGAGTGCCGCCGCCACCGCCGCCGCAGGCCGCAAGAGCTGCAATGCCCAGGGCAAACAGAATGCGTTTAGTCATGGGCTTCCACCACTGTTGCGTTGCAGCTGCGCGACAGGCTGCATGCTGGTTTCCTCCTGTTCGATGGTCAGGAACTGATCCGCGGCAACCATGTCACGCCGGGTCTCGGCACCGTCCGGCCAGCGCACCCTGACGTCGGCCCCGATTGCCCGGCCCAGGCCGAAATGCACTTCAAGCGGACTGTGGGAGACGTAGTGGTTCTGGGCTCCCAACACGCGTACCTGGGAGATATTGTCTGCAGTCACATAGACGTGTGCACCCACCGCGTGGCGATTGGCCCCGGCCCCGATAAGCCGTACGCTGAGGTAATGGTTATCGTTCACCGTGGTGTTCCGGTAGAAAACGACATTATCCGGTCCGTTGTTGTTGACGGCGATATCGATGTCGCCGTCGCGGTCTGCATCGAAGCACGCTATGCCCCGGCCCTGTCCGTCGTCGATGAGCCCGACTTCCTCGGCGCGTTCATTGAAGACGATGCTGCCGGGCTCGGCGTTGTGGAAAAATCGGATCGGGTCGCGGCGGGGGTTCTTGTCCAGAAGTCCCCTGGTGCCGTTGACGTGGACGATGTCGATCCGGCTGTCGTTGTCGATGTCCGCCGCACAGGCCCCCCATCCCCAGCCGCCGTCCGCGGTCTGTGACGCCATCCGTCACGTCCTCGAATATACCGATGCCGGTGTTCCGGTACAAACGATTGCCGTGCAGGGCGTCATCCAGGTTGTAGATCGAGGTGACGAACCAGTCGATGTTGCCATCGTTGTCGAAGTCACCGACGGCGCCGCCCATGCCGTTCTGGTCGATGATGACGTCCCTGTCGGTGATATTGGTGAAGGTGCCGTCGTCGTTGTTGCGATAGACCTGCGAATCGTCGAAGTCCGATGACATCAGAAGGTCGCTGTCACCATCGCCGTCGATGTCGGCGAAGTTGGCGGAAAAGCTGACGTCGAGATAGTCCTCCACCAGCGTCGCCGCGATGCCGGACTCGATGCTCAGGTTGGTAAAGGTCCAGTCTCCGTTGTTGCGAAACACGGTCTCCGTATCGTCGCCGGCAACGTAGGGGTTGCCCCAGTGGGTCACGAACAGGTCGAGGTATCCATCCCGGTCATAGTCGAAGAACGTGGCGCTGTTGGTGTTCTCCGCAGTGATGACGATGCCGCTCGCCGTGGTGATATCGACGAACCGGCCTTCTTCGCCCAGGCGATTCTCGAACAGGCTGATCGGGTCGCCCCCCACAGAGCCGATGAACAGATCCAGGTCGCCGTCACCGTCGATGTCGCCGAACGCGGGTCCGCTGCCCCAGTGGATCAGATCAAGCCCTACCCGGGCCGCAACCTCGGCGTAAGTCCCATCGCCCTGATCTTCGTACAGGTGATTCGGTTCGGTGTTGCCGCCGACAACGTACAGGTCGACGTCGCCGTCGCCATCGTAGTCCACCGCGGCGATGCCGCCGGAAAAGAACTTTTGGTCTGTCATGAGGGCCAACTCGCCGCCGAAGTCGCGGCGCAGGCCCGCGTTCAGGTCCCTCGAGAAGCTGATACCGCCATCGGCGCCGGCGGCGGGCACTGATGGCCCTGGTGAAACCGCCGGCTGGCTCCCGCCGCCTCCGCCGCCGCAGGAACAGAGAACCAGAACGGCGGGCGGCCGTACGATGCGTGAGAACACGCGAAGCGACCTCAAGGCTGTATGCCATGGCAGGCGCACGAGCACGCTACTCAGCATCGGGATGTTGGTAGGTGACGATTTGACTGTGGCCGACGTCATGCACTACCGTTTCGTTGCCGTCCGGCCACTCAATAGTCAGATCTGCGCTGGTTGCCTGCCCCAGGCCGAAGGTCTGCCAGGTGGGATTCTGAGAAACGTAGTTGTTACCGCCGGTCACCTCGCGAATCTGCATGACATCTCCCGCCTGCAGAATAATGCGTGTACCCAGCGCCTGTGTGTTCGGGGGGACACCAATCAGCCTGATACCAAGATAGTTGTTGTCCTCGCTATTGTTCCGCCACAGGGTGCATCTCTCATGTAAGAGGAATATGTCGACATCACCGTCGTTGTCGAAATCTGCACAGACCACACCTCGTCCCTGTTCCCGGTCCTCCAGACCAAGGGCAATCCCCTGCTCTTCAAATGTCCCATCGCCGAGATTGACAAACGCTCGACTCAGGTCCCTTTGGAAGCCATCCACATCCCAGCCGTTGGTATGGTAGATATCCAGGTCTCCATCGTTTTCGAAGTCCAGAAAACAGGATCCCCAGCCCCACCCCCCGTCGGTAATCCCGGTCTGATTCGACACATCTTCGAAGACCCCCTGCGTGTTCCTGTATAAACGATTGCCGATGCGTGACTTGGTCGGGTCCTCCATATCCCCCCTATCCAGGATGCTGGAAACAAACCAGTCCAGGTCGCCGTCGTTGTCGTAGTCCCCGACCGCCGAGCCCATGCCGTTGCCGTCAATCAACACCTCCGGGTCCGTCACGTTGGTAAAGGTACCGTCGCGGTTGTTCATGAACAACTGCGTATGATTGAAGTCTGCGACCATAAGCAACTCGGGATAAAGGTCCCCGTCTATCCGCGCGAATGTCGGTGTGAACGTCCAGTCCCGGTCATCAAGGCCGATGTCCTCCACCACGTTCGGATCGTCGTGAGCAATGATGCTGGGGGACAACCCCGCCTCGATGCTCACAGGTGTGAACACAATGCCACTCACATCACTGTCATTCCGCCACAGATGTTCCGTGTCGCCCGGATTCTCGTAGTCCCGGGGTGTCCCCCAGTGTGATATCGCCAGATCCACATCCCCATCGAGGTCGTAGTCGCCAAATGAAGCCGACAAGCTGAAAGACGACGTGGCGAAGTCGAGGCCTGAACCGAAAGTCACGTCAGTAAACGTACCGTCACCGTTATTCATAAAGATCATGGAAGGATCGTTATCGGTGCCACCGACAAAGAGATCCAGGTCGCCGTCGCCATCCATGTCCGCGAATGCCGGTGCCGAATGCCTGTAGTTTTCTTCCCGGCCAGCCGTGTACGCGATCCCAGCATCCATAGCGACATCGACGAATACAAGATCGCCATCGTTACGATAGAGCAGGTTGGGCCCGATATCACCGCGGACGATAAAGAGATCGATGTCGCCGTCGTCATCGTAATCCCCGGCTGCGGCAGCGCTAGGCGCGATTTCAGGATCGATCAGGTCGGATCCTACGTAGCCCGTTTGATAATCGATTCCCGAGGCGTCGGTCACATCGGAAAACGCCGGGTCTGGTGGGGTTTGCGTAACCGGGGGACTCGGCGTCGAGTTCCCCCCGCCCCCGCCGCCACATCCGGACAACATCCCGCAAGCGATCGCCGTGGTTGCCCACAACAGCATTCGCCCGGGATCGTCTGTGTTGCACTTTCTGGTATGCATGCGCTTCGAGATGGACATCGCAGACGGCGTACCTCCTTCGACCAGTGTAATCGATTGGCTATCAAACCTCTGCCGGATCAACACCAGGGTCCAAAGGGGGTGGCTGGTAATTGGGGTTAGGTGCCGGAATCAATGCCTCTACAAGTGAGCAGAGGCGCCATCGACGATACCGACCATCGATGACGCCTCTCTCGAAAGGAGAAAGCGCAAACTCACCGGTTTACAGCTTATAACGCACCTCCAGTCCGATTCGTCGCGGCGGGGTCAACCTGCCCATATTCTTACGCATACAGCAAATGGACCCCCCAAATCTGGCGAGGGCTTCGCGAATGTTGACCTTGTCGAGCACATTCTGCACATAGGCGGTTACACTCCACTTATCTTCTGGGGAAACCCATGTCGAACGGATGTCCCACCGGGTGTAACCAGGTAGCGTGTATTCAGGTTGGTTCCCGATCTCAATATACCGATTGCCCACGTAGCTCAGGGCGGTGAGGAATTGGAGCGTGCCATTCGGCACCGGCATGGCGTATTGGGCGACCAGTGCTCCCTTGTGGCTTGGCTGTTGGGGTAACTGGTTGCCTGTTACGTCTATGATTTTCGGGAGAAGTTGGGTTTGTACACCTCCGTCTGCATACCACTCTAAAACTTCCACGTATTCCGCATTCGGTCCCCCTACCGGATATACGTGAGGGCCTATTTCCGAATCGAGATAGGCATAGAAACCGGAGAGTCGCAAGCGGCTGTCAACATAATAGGTTGCCTCCAGCTCTACTCCCCAGATCCTGGTGCCATTGATGTTCGCAGTGTATGAAGCGTACACCTTATTGGTTTCGCCTGCGGGTGCAAAAAAGACGTCGACTTCCTGAACGGCCATGAACTGGAAGTCGGCGTAGTCGTTGTAGAAGCCAGCTGCCGTAAGCTGCAGCCGGTTATCCACAAACATACCCTTTACCCCTGCCTCGTAGTTGATCAGGGTCTCTTTTTTAAAGTGCGTTTGAAGAGTTGTTTCAGATCTCTCGAACCCACCGGCCCGGTATCCCGTAGAGATTCGTCCGTAATACATGACGTCGCTGCCGCTGGGCGTGTATTCGGCGCTGATATGACCGGTTGTGTCGTCCCATGCACGGGGATGCCGCTCAAGGCCCTCCCAGTACGTTTGTAGATTGAGACTTAGCGGTAAGTTAGCGTTGACCCCGAGCCACTGCGACATATCAAATAGAATATGTCCTTCAACGCGCAGGCTCTTCTCATCTTCTGTCCACCGCAGGCCGCCGGCAAATCGCCAGTTTTCGTTGAGCTGATATTCAGCATTCGCGAAGACCGCCCGGGTGTCCATAGTGGCAGGATTGAAGTAGCTATGCCAGTTCGTGTGATCGTTAATCTCAGGGCAGGTATAGTCAAAAGTCTGCCCCCAGCCTTGCCAGAGGGGGTTCCAGAAGTCGTGATAAGCCTGACAGTCGGCAAACCCGACCGCCTGTGCTAATGCGTCCACATCGGCGAACCGGCTCCAGGTCATTACGTTGTGTCCGCTTAAGGGCGTATAGTCGTAATTATCGTATTGAAAGCGGTTATCGTTGTTGTAGGCGTAGGCGCCGATGATGAAATCGAACGGCCCATCGAGGTTGGAAATCAGCTGCAGTTCGTGCGAGGTCTCCTCGCTGTTGAAGTGGTAGCGCCATTCGGCGTCAATAAACATTACAGGGGCGTCCGCTGCCACGAACGGATCGTTCGGGTTCGGTACACGAGAGGTCCCATCGTCGTCCGCGGCTTGCACAGTATCGCTTTTGGAATCTCCGAACACATATCGCAAGGTGAGCCTATCCGTGATGTGCCAATCGGCGGATAGCGTAAAGCGATCGCTGGTGCTGTCTGTCATGCCGTCACGATTCGCGAGTATCTTGTCCTCCGGGTCGGTACACAGGGGGGTCCAGAACTCTTCCGGCTGGGGATAGTACCCGTGTTCAGCCTCCCATGCTTCCGCCTGTGCAGCGCCGTCATAAGGGCAGTTGGCGAGTGACGGGACAGGGACGTCGTACTGATACCACTCCGGGGAAAACCGCGGGTCATTCCGGTTCGGCTCATTGAGCATGATGTGCACATCAGGGACTCCCGTGTCCCGCACATACTGATATCTCAGATTGACATCGACGCGATCCGTCTTGAAGCGCAACTGGGGCGCAATGCTCCTCCGATCCGGCGCATCGTAGTCGCCGCCGGTGCCGAGATTCTCCTGCGCGCCGTCGCCCTCATAATAGCTGCCGGTAACGCGGAAGCTGACGGCGTCGTTCAGCGGACCGCCAAAGGCGACATTCCAGCGCTGCGTCACCTGGTCGGTAAGCTGAAGCATCATTTCCGCGTCCCACGTGTCGGTAGGACGTTTATTTACGTAGCTCAGGGATCCGCCGATAGAATTGCGCCCGTGCTGCGTTCCCTGGGGTCCCCGGGCAATCTCGACGCGTTCCAGATCGAAGAGGTCCGGTGAGATGCCGAAGGTGTCCACGGTATAAACGCCGTCAATATAGGTGGCAACCGCAAGGTCGGCATTGGTTTCACGGGCATTCTGAGTCCAAATGCCTCGAAGGCTGCTGTGGTTGACGTCGCCGTCTTCGCCCATCTGAAGACCCGGCGTGAGTGCTTCGATGTCGGCATTATTCGCCATGCCCAGTTCTTCGATCATCTTTTTACTGAATGCGCTCATCGTTGCGGGTACTTCAAGAATGCTCTCCTCCCGCATTTCTGCGGTGACGATGATTTCTTCAATATACGGTTCTTCCGTCGCGGAAGAATCGCTTTCAGCGGCAACCGCACCGCTACCCAAAAGGATCCCGGCCAACACGGCGCCCAATCGACCTAACGTTGTGCGATGTGGTTTGTCTGTGTTCATTGTCATGTCCCATTATCAATTCGGCTGTCGTTGCAGCCTCTTCGATGGGCAGGTGCACTCGTTCGATGACGAATGCATCCTCAGCTATCTATCTGTAGGTCAATTGCCAGTCGTTCAGCAACCGCCAGTAGCGCATAGCTACCCACCGCCAGATCACCAGTGTGGTTATGGGCACCGATATCGAGGAATAGCACGATAGTCAGATTCGCACTTTTGCCTAAAAGCAACAGGGCTTTTTTGAGCATCGTAATGGGTATATCAAACTGGATTTTAAGGTCAGTATCAGTACCCCCTCGAACGTCTTTCGGACCATTCGACACCGTTATTGCAGTATACACTATACACCGAATTCATACCGTAACCCAATCTTTTCTTCGTTCTTCCACAGTATCAGGCTCTCTCCTCCATAAGACCATTTGTGATACTTTTACCGAAGGTTCATCAAAGAAGCCCGACGATAGGGTCGGTGACACGACTCCAGAGTATTACTTTCTCAATAACAATTGCGAATATTTATGATAAGTCCCAATCTTGCAATCCAGTATGCTTAATTATGGCATCATAGGGTATGTTACGAATAAGCGGCACGAAAAAATATCATACAATTGAATCGATAGCTGGATTTCAATGATGAGCTTTGCACTATACTTAAACGGCGTCTACAAAAGAGTTCTCGATGAAATCCGAAATGCACAAGCTGGCAATGAAGCAAGAGGAAGCAGTAAAACGCCACAGGCTCTGGTGTGCGATAATAAACGCAACTTCTCTGCCGTTTTACCATTTTGAGTAGAACAGGATAAACAGGTTTGGATGCCACTAAACGACTTCCCTTTGGATTTGCCAAACGTAACGGCGTAATCCTGACGGAGGAAGGTGACGCCCCGGCGATATTGTTCAAAGATGGACTGACCGTCAATGTGCTGGCGGAAGTACAACGTTTCGCGGGCCAGGAGCTTACATTCCATCCGGTCGATGCGTCTACATTTGATCAGCGGTTGTCTCTGAGCTATCAGAATGACTCTGATGAAGCCATGCAGATGATTGAGGATCTTGGCGATGACATGGACCTGGATCGTATTATCGATGCACTGCCGGAAACAGGAGATCTGCTGGAACAGGAAGGCGATGCTCCAATCATCAAACTGATCAACAGTCTGTTGACCGAAGCGATAAAGGTGGAAGCTTCGGATATCCATGTAGAAACCTATGAAACACGCCTCCTTGTACGCTTTCGAGTGGATGGTGTATTACAGGAGGTTGTCAGCCCGAGACGTGCGCTGGCGCCTTTACTGGTTTCAAGAATCAAGGTAATGGCCAGGCTGGACATTGCGGAAAAACGTCTGCCCCAGGACGGCCGCATCCCGGTGAGGGTTGGCGGTAAGGAGGTGGATGTACGGGTATCGACAATTCCCGCAAGTTACGGTGAACGGGTTGTAATGCGATTGCTGGACAAGCAGGCAGGCCGCAGGGACTTATCGCAACTGGGGATGAATGCCACAGATATGCAGTCCATGACGACACTGGTAAACAAACCGCATGGCATTATTCTGGTTACCGGACCCACAGGATCTGGAAAATCGACCACACTCTATGCCTGTCTGGACCGGTTAAATGACCACTCCCGGAATATTCTGACAGTAGAGGACCCCATTGAGTATCACGTGGAGGGTATCGGACAGACACAGGTTAATATCAAGGCGGACATGACTTTTGCCAAGGGTCTTCGGGCTATCCTGCGACAGGACCCGGATGTGGTGATGGTAGGAGAAATCCGTGATTATGAAACTGCCGATACATCGGTTCAGGCGAGTCTTACAGGACACCTTGTTCTTTCTACCATCCACACTAATACAGCGCTGGGTGCACTGACCCGGCTGGAAAATATGGGTGTACAACCCTATCTTCTGAGTAACAGCATCATCGGTCTGGTTGCCCAGCGGCTGGTTCGATTACTATGCCTGTCATGTCGCGAAAGCTATACTGCTGACGAATATGAATGTGATTTTCTGAATGTCAGCAGACATTCACCTCCCACGTTGTATCGAGCGGTGGGGTGTGATGAGTGTGCACAGGCAGGTTACCGTGGGCGCTTGGGCATCTATGAGGTTGTGGTGATTGATGATGAATTGCGTCGGATGATTCACAGCGGTGTATCTGAACTTGAGATCGAGAAGTATGCACGCACCAGAACAACTGGAATCCGTGATGATGGTCGGGACAAGATTCTGGCTGGTATGACTTCCGTCGATGAAGTGCTGTCGCGTGTAGCCAGGGAAGATTAGTCATTGGCGGCCTTTGAATACATCGCGCTGAATGAACGGGGCAGGGAGCAAAAAGGTGTACTCGAAGCAGACAGCTCCCGTCACGTACGTCAGATACTCCGGGATCGTGGACTGGCGCCTCTTTCTGTAGAAGCTTCCAGTGAAAAAAGAATATCAAAGCGAAGTTTCAACTGGTTCAGACCATCTCTGTCGGTCAGCGAACGGGCTCTTATAACTCGTCAGTTGGCAACGCTGATTGCCGCAGGATTGCCGGTTGAAGAAGGTTTACTGGCGGTTTCCCGGCAGACGGAAAATACACGCACCCAGAAAATGCTGGCTGCTGTGCGATCACAGGTCATGGAAGGTTATTCTCTTGCCAACAGTTTTGCCGAGTATCCGAATGCTTTTCCGATATCATATCGGGCAACTGTCGCCGCAGGTGAGTCGGCAGGGCACCTTGATCTTGTAATGGAACGGTTGGCTGAATTTACCGAATCGCAGCAGGTTTCCCGGGCAAAAATCCAGCAGGCGGCGATATATCCCGTCGTGCTGTTCACTCTGACCCTTGCGATTCTGGCCGGATTGCTTGGATATGTTGTTCCTGACATTGTGGAAGTTTTTTCCGATACCGGGCAGGAGTTACCCTTTCTGACGACAATGATCATTGCCATCAGTAATTTCGTAGTGGACTATGGGGTATATGTTTTACTGCTGATCGTATTGCTGACTGTCCTGCTGCGCAGGTTATTGAAAGTACCCGCAATCCGTCTTTCCTGGGACCGGAGAATGCTGCACCTGCCTGTCATAGCGCGATTGAGTCGCGGTATCAATGCTGCACAATTTTCCAGTACCTTAAGCATACTGTCCTCAAGTGGTGTCCCGCTGATTGATGCAATGACAATTACCGGAGAAGTCTTGTCAAACGCCTGGTTGAAACAGGCAGTCAGCCGTGCTGCGGTTAACGTCAGTGAGGGCTCAACATTGAATGCAGCTCTGGAAAAAAGCGGCTACTTTCCACCCATGATGCTGCATATGATTGCCAGCGGTGAGTCCAGTGGCGAACTTGATGAAATGTTAAAGAAGGTGGCAACCTACATGCAGCAGGATGTTGAATTGCTGACAGGAATATTGCTGAGCCTGTTTGGCCCCTTGATGCTCTTAATTGTGGGTTGTACAGTATTTATAATTGTTATGGCTATACTCCTGCCCATCATCAATCTTAATCAGTTGATTCTATAGGGTCCCGGTTTATCGTAACTGTTGTAGGAGGAATTCGGAATGAGACCAACAAGTCCAAAACCGGTAACGGGATTTACCCTCCTGGAAGTCATGTTTGTAGTGGTTATCCTCGGGATTCTGGGTGCGCTCATCATACCCAATTTCATTGGCAGGCCAGATGAAGCAAGGGTGACTGCCGCCCGGATCGATATTCAACAGATTGCCAATGCGCTGGAACTCTATCGATTGGACAATGGCTATTACCCCAGCACTGAACAAGGTCTGCAAGCTTTGGTTTCAAAGCCTTCGGGGTATCCTGAACCACGCCGATGGAACCAGGATGGTTACTTGAAAAAAACGCCCGTTGACCCATGGGACGAGCCTTACCTTTACTTCAGTAAAGACCGTAACATGGAGGTTTATTCCTATGGAGCGGACCGGAAAGAAGGTGGGGAAGGTATTGATGCCGATATTCTCCTCAGTGAGTTGTAACAAACCTTGTACAGGTTACACGCTGCTGGAAGTCCTGGCAGTACTGGTTATCGTTTCACTCATGGTCGGTATTACCGTCGTCAATCTGCCAGCCTTCTTGCAGACCGATCACTTTGATCAGGAATCTGATCGCCTCAGAGTGATGTTTTCCATGATTCGCGACCGTGCAGCCATGCGGTCCGATGAGTATGGGTTTCGAGTCAACACAGCGACCTATGGAGAACAGTTTGAATATGCATTCTATCTGTATGATCAACAATTACAGACCTGGGAGATGCTGGAGCCACCTTATTCCACACACATACTCCCCCGGGGGATTCGGTTGAATCTGTCCGTAGAGGATGACGTTATGCAACTTCCCTATGAAGACGAAGCGTCTCCACCACCTGTTCTTGTGTTGTCCAGTGGAGAGATAACACCCTTCAAACTGCTGATGGAAAACGTGGATGATCCGAATCTCAACAGTATTCTCTCTACTGATGGATACAGTGAAGTGGATTGGGAAATAGTCGGGGATGATGACTGATGCAAAAAAGAAATGGATTTACACTGATTGAAATCATGTTTGCCATGGCAATTCTTGCCATTGTTTCAGTCGTGTTATTGAAAAGTTCAGTCCAGTCTGTATCCCGAGCCGGACTGATTCAGGATAGAACCATGGCTAGCTGGATTGCGGAGAACCAGCTACAGGATTTACGCATGATTGATCGGGATGATGAAGACAACTATCCCTCTGTCGGTGTAAAACGCTCTTCGATAACCATGGCGAACAGGGATTGGCAGATCGTACTTGATGTGTCAGAGACAGAAAACGATCTGATAAGACGCATAGAGGTATCGGTTTTTAATGAACTGGACCCGGATGTTGCATTATCGACATTGACAGGTTTTATTGGGCGTTACTGATGAAATTCCGTCAAGCCTGCAGACTGCACGGTCGATCCGGGTCCTTTAATGCCTTTAGTTTGCCAGGACAATCCACTGTGGTCGGACGAGAAACAAGATTGCGGAAATTACACGGCCATTGCAGGACCATAAGAGGTTTTACACTGCTCGAGGTGATGTTTGCAGTGTCGATCTTTGCCCTTGTCGGACTCGGTGCATACCAGTTACTGAGTACGGTTATTGATACCCAGGCCCGGGTAAGCACCAACAATGAGACGATAACCAGACTTTCCCGTGTATTCAAAGTCATTGAGGGAGACCTGTTGCAGGTCGTTCAGCGCGGAATACGGGATGAGTATGGTGACAGGATACCGCCGTTGATGGTGGGCGACGGGACATCAACATTCGAGTTTTCGCAAATGGAGGGTACCGGGACACCCATACTCGAATTCACGCGAACGGGCTGGAATAATCCAATGCAGTTCCCGCGCAGCGACATGCAACGGGTCGCCTATCGTCTGCACGACGATGATGAACAGAAGAGGGTACTGCAGCGGATTTTCTGGCTGGTGCTGGACCGGGTTCCGGAGAGCGATCCCGTTATCCAGACGTTGTTGAATGATGTTATTGACTTCCGCGTATACGTTCTGGATTACGATGGTGAACAACACGGTCTCTGGCCAGCCCCTGATACCACCGGCATCACACCGCGAGCACTGGAAATTTTCCTGGAGACAAAGACGTTGGGGGAGATACGCAGGATCTATGCATTACCGGATGTGCCTGTAAGGGACAGAGGAGAACCTGAAATTTTAAATGAAGGTGATTTTGTAAAAGAACCTGAAGAAGAAGCGGCATGACTGGCGACAATCGAGGTTCCCCGATGCATTCTGAACAGGCAGGTGTGGCACTGATTTCCATACTGTTGGTAGTGGCTATTACCGTCGTTCTTTCCTCAGCCATGATGCTGGATGAAAATCTGGTCATCCACAAGGTCAGGAACAACTTTGATCATGGACAGGTAAGACAGTATGCACTTGGTGGAGAAGAGCTGGCCCGGCAGATACTCCGCGAAGACTATGAGAGTGAAGACAAACATGACCATCTTCAGGAAGAATGGGCGGCACAAGGGATGGAATTTGAGTTCGCCGACGGAGAAGTGTTGTTGCAGATCAACGACCTGCAGGGACGGATCAACATCAATACTCTGGTAAATCCAGGTTCTGAAGGAGATCAGGCACGGACTCGATTTCAGGTTCTACTGGCTAATGCCGGTCTGGATGCGATGTATCTGGACCGCCTGATCGACTGGCTGGACAATGATGAGGCAGTCAGTCAATCAGGAGCAGAGGACTATGCCTATCTGGGTCTTGAGCGACCTTACCGTACCAGCGGTCAACCAGCCGTGGAGGTTTCGGAACTCAGGCAGCTGCTTGACATGGATGCCAACTCATTTGCTGTTCTTGCGCCTTACCTGAGCGTATTGCCGGAGCAGAGAACTCCTGTCAACATCAATACTGCGTCTGCCGGCATTCTGCAGTCACTGTCGTTCAGACTGACTGCTGACATTGTCGATCTGTTGATTCAGGAAAGAGACAGGCAGTCCGGGTATAAATCGGTTACCGATTTCCTGCAATCTCCTCATGTCGCCGGATTGGGCATTTCGGAACTGGGACTTGGTGTACAATCCAGGTATTTTGAGGTCCGTGTCCAGGCTGAAAATCTGGACCGCCATGGTTATCTGACGAGTGTGATTCAACGTAATCCCCAGGATGGGAATATGCGGGTTTTATATCGTAACTTTGGAAGGAAGGTGATTCTGAAGGAGCCGCTGGAAGATTCCGGCGAGAATAACGAAAATGGTTGATAAAATCATCGTCCGATTTGGTGAGATCAACGAATGGCTGGTCTGCGGTGGCGATGTATCGAATCAGGTCCGGCAGGGAACACTTGATGAACTTGCCGCGGCTCTGAAAAACATGAACTGGCAGGGGGAAGTTGTTGTTCTTGTGCCTGGGGAGAAGGTTTTGCTGACCGCCGCCGCCGTTCCAAGTCGTCAGCAACGGCAGATCATGCAGGCTGTTCCAAATGTTGTTGAGGAGCAATTGGCGTTGGATATCGATGACTGCCATTTTGCCATTGGCGACAGGAACGAGGCTGGTGAGATATCGGTGGCAGTGGTATCACTGGAGGATATGTACCGTTGGCAATCAACCTTGTCTGATGTGGGAGTCAAGCCGACGCTGATGTATTCGGATACTCTGACAGGACCGTGGACCAGGGGCATATCCATCACTATTGATGGAAAACGAGCTCATTTCCGTTCCGGAAAATTTGCTGGATTTACAGTGCCATCACACCAAATCGCATTTGCGACAGAATTGTTACCAGATATCGAAATCGTTGATCTATATACCAGGCAAGACGATTTGGAAGATCTCAGACTACAGCTCGCACAGGTAGAGGCCATAGACGGCGTTTTACTCAATGTTCACACACGGGAAAGAGGTGGGATTACCTTAAACGACGCCAGTGATATCGAAGAAACTCTCAATCTGCTACAGGGAGAATTCCAGGTCAGCAGAGAGACCAGGAGTGGGTTACGGGTCTGGCAATCCGCGGCAATACTGGCGGTCTGCACTTTTCTTCTGCACGTATCCTTACTCTGGGGTCAGGGCATTTATCTGCAAATCACCGCAAACCGCTACGCACAGGAGGCCAGAACGCTATATCGTGAGGTATTTCCGAATGATCAGAACGTACGGGATGTCCGTCGTCGATGGGATGCACACCTCAGCGGCTCGGGAAGCACCTCTGGAGACCGGTTTACTGCGTTGTTGAGTGGAGTTGCCGCCAACTTGTCCGGTTCCTCAATGACCGTCAATAACATCAGTTACAGCGAAGGCCGCGGCGGCATGACCTTGCAACTGACTGCGTCGAGGTCCGAACAACTTCTGCAGTTATCGCAAACACTCAACAGTGAAGGCTTCGCCGCGGAAATCGGTACTATTTCCCAGGTAGAGGATAATGTGCGCGGCAGTATCAAGATCAGGTCTTCCGGAGGCTCATGATGGAGTTTCTCCGTACAACTGTAAGCAGATTTAACGCCCTGGAACGATCAGAGAAGGCATTGGCTGCGCTTATTGCAGGTATGGTAGCGATACTTTTTCTGTATTTTGCCATCTGGATGCCGGTGAATTCCTATCATCAGGCAAGTCTGCTGGACCGGGACAGGCAGGCCGGCCTCATCAGATATATGCGTGCAAGTGAAGACAAGGTACGTGCGTCAATCTCTGGCAGACCCGCGGGACAATCGCTGATAACAGAGGTGTCGAGTACTGCCGAGCAGGCAGGAATAAAGCCCAATCGATTTCAGCCGGAGGGTAATGACGCAGTCAGCGTCTGGTTCGACAATGTGTCTTTTGACGATCTCATTGCATGGATAGTCCAACTCGATGATCAACGGGGTATCAGGGTACGGCAGATTACCATCGACCGTCAGGATACACCGGGTATTGTTAATGCCCGGGTCATCCTGCGCAGTTAGGCCAGTCTCCATTTTTCCTCCATGGTCCACCACGTGATGTGTCGATCGAATGTCCTGCACATCAGCAGGACCGAGTATTCGATAGCGCATGAAACGCAGCCTTGGAGAATCGGGATTCCAGGTTGAATAGAACTACTTATCTCGCCCCCACCCCCAGCACAGAGAGAAGCTGTCATGCCGTGGCTATTTACTAAGTGAACGGGGCATTCGTAGCTCCAGCAGAATTGATAATTCTGATGTTATAGGGCCATTTTTGACCTTTAAAAAAACGCCATTTAAAGGCGTCTTATGACTGGTATATACACTTCTTGGGGAATTGCGTTCGAACTGGAGTCAGAAATCGGAAGATGCGTAGCCAAACTGCGTCTCGCCCGAAACATTACACAACACGCCCTCGCTAGCGAAGCAGGTATCGGGGTGCGAACCGTACGTCGCATGGAAGCCGGTCAGCCGACGAGTCTCGACAGCTTTCTGCGGGTCATGTGTGCCCTTGGTCTGGGCGACGACTTGCTAGGTGTCCTGCCGTCGTACGAGATTCGCCCCATCGAACGGGTCGACACCCGCGGTATGGAACGGCACCGGGCACGGCGCAAAAAAACACGTAACTCTGGCACAACATGGACATGGGGCGATGAGTCTCATGACTGATGCCTCGGTTTCCAGGTGGCTCGGACGCTCAACGGCTGGAACCTTGGGCGCATGGTGCCGCAGGGTGCAACGACGAGCGTCCAGGGAGAGTCATGATGAGAAGTGGGTCTCATCCCTCTTGCCTCGCAAGGCGGGGGAGGGACGGGGCTTTTTCGATTCCGTCGTTTACCGACAATTTAAAACTACCCTCTATACCATTGAAATGGACAAATGCTCCCGAATATGCTGTTGTATATAGGCTTATATGGCTTTTTACCTGGCTCATTTTGTCCATATTTTTACGTAAATATGCGTCAAAATCCCGAACGGTTATCTCATAAAAGCACTAGAATATGGACCCGTTCTGTGGGGTTACTTGCTGAATACAATAATCTATACATACCGGTGTTGATCTCACAGTCCAGTGAATAGGCAGATCTTCCACAATCTCTGTGCGACAGTGCTTGGACCGAGGCCAAATTGAGATAGCCCACTGATCTTTCCCTGAATCTCAGGACACCCAGTTAAGAGTCGTACAATGATCCAAAGATGTGTCTAGGATTGCGGGGAGAGATCAAATCTGCCCTAAGATAGTGTGAATTTAGATGAGGCAACGACCCTTCATTAGTGTGATTTTTAGTGAGTCAATGCGACCGGCAAAGATAATTGACGTCAGTCAGTAATATGATAAATTGAAGATGGTTGACTGTTAGTTAAATTTGAAAACATGGGAACATTAGCGAGGAGCACCCTGTGCCGCAATACAGCGCTACTGTAACGGGGCTTAGCTCATCGCTGCTGGTTTGAGCAATAGTGAAACTGAATCTAAAACTACGACCCGCTGGCGACGCATACACAGTTCTCGGCTTGGGAGCAATTTTCGAAGGAATGACTTTTTGAAAAGTGAGAAACGAAACTTCAGGTGCTTCGGAGAATTAGTCTGACTGAATTACGTGCCATTTCGACGAACAATGAACGTGTAGAGACACACGTACTGTTTGTTCACGGCTTGTCGGGTCATATTGAGAAGACTTGGACGAGTAACACTTCCAATTCTCCAATGCTTTGGCCGTTATGGTTAGATGAGGATGTCCGCAATATCAGACTTTGGCTTGTGGGGTACCCGGCCGCAAAGTCTAATTGGGGTGGATACTCATTTCCTATTGCAGACCGCGCCGACAACATATTGGCCCGCTTTTTGACGGAACCCGACCTCACAAGAGGCAATATCATCTTCATCGCGCATAGTCTTGGGGGTCTTGTTGTCGAGCAAATTCTTCGTAATGCGGACCGAGAATCTGGCGGGGATCAGAGAGCCCAGGAGTTTCTGGCTCGGGTGAGGCGAGTAGCTTTCCTGGGGACACCTCACAGAGGCGCCTTTCTGGCAAATCTGTTTAAGACTCTATGGCCGTTTAGTCGGCCGTCGGAAGCCACACATGACCTGATCTGGAGCAGTTCCCAACTTAGGAACCTAAACTATTGGTACCGACAGTACAGTTTAAACAATGGGATTAAGAACTTGATCCTTGCGGAAGGACGCCCTGAAAGAGTGCTTGGAATTCCGCTGCCAAAAGTGATGAGCAGGGTTGTATCGGTGGACAGTGCAGACGCCGGCTTATCGGTGACCCCAATTATTGTCGATGAGAGCCATACGAGTATTTCTAAACCAGCCAATCGAGAGGCAGAAGTATATGTCCATATACGAGACTTCGTAAGTTGTCGAATTAGCACTGCGCTTAAGGTAACACGAACAGACGAAATGCTTGAGAGGACTGCTAGTGCAATCCAAGGGCTTACGACGCGCACAGAAGAGCAGAGCGCAGCGTTTACCAAATTAAGAAACACAATCATCAAAGACACTTCTGGGCTTGGGTTTCACACTGCAATCATTGATGCCGAAGTTGAACGAAGGTTGGAGCGCATTCGCAAGTGCCGGTTTTTTGGCGAGTTTGACGCAATCGAAGAAATACGAAGCCTTGTGGTTAGTGTGGAAGGGGCTGATCTCGCGCTGGCGAGCGAGGAGCAGAAGGGCACAGCGCTCGCTTGGTGCGCTCGTCTGCTTTCCGGTGATGACCCAGATGAGGCAGTGTCTATTTTGGATCGCATCACTACCGTGAATACGGAGGTGAGCGATGTGGCAAAAAGTGTAGTTAAGGCGTCAAGGGATGATCTGCAACAAGGCATTTGCGAGCTTTGCGCTATTGGTACACCGGTAGCATACGGGGCTGCATACATTAGTATGGTCAGGGCTAAAGGTGTCAACAAGGCAAATGAATGGCTGCAGAAGGCGGGATTGAAGCTTGCTGATCTCGATAGCGATGCCAAGTTTTTTTATATCAGAAAAGCCTTAGAAGAAGGTAGTTGGGAAAATGCATTTGACGCAGCCGAAACGTTCGTTGATGAGGAGTTCGAACGGTCGCCAGGTCTGATCGTTGCAGCCGCCGACGCGTTTCTCATGCTGTCGGTTCCTGGTGAATTACGAGAATCATTCTTGGCACATGAATTACCCTTTCATGCGGTAGAGTTTCCCTTGCGGAGCGAACCTCTGGCACTTGAACATCGGAGGACCGCCATGCAACTCTATGAACGGTTGCATTCTGTTGCAAAGGGTCTCGGGCTACCTGGCATAGCGAGACTCATGGACGACAAGGCACTTTGGCTGCGGCTCATGGACCCCGAGAGTGAAGCACTGGCGCGTCGGGAACTCGAAGAGAGTTTAATGGATCCATCTAAATTCTTGCGACGCCTTGACTTAGGACTGCAGTTTGGTATTGATATCGATCTTGAGTGGGCTGAAAAGGAGGTTGATCGGCAAACTGCTCTCAGTGGAGGCTTATCTCTTGATGCCGCTGTTGCACGTTTTGCCTTGGCGCTCAGTAAGGAAAGCCACGCCACTGCAGCCTATATCAATGAACATCGGGAACAACTCCTCAAACATCTAAATTGGAAGGGAGTCTACTTTATTGAAATAGAAATGCTTGCTAATGCAGGGCAGATGGCGAAGGCCGAAGAGCGGCTGAAGGAGGCTACTGAAAGAGGACTGACCGAGCGGGAAATTGCTTGGCTTGTTCGCGACCTAGCGGAGGCTACTGACGGCGACCCTATCGCTCAGAGGCTGGCGGCATACGAGGAAAGCGGTTCCATTGTAGACCTCCGTATGTTGGTGTCTGCCTATGAGAATGCGCATGACTGGCAGAAGACTTGCGAGTATGGGAAGACTCTTCTTGACGTCAGTGGGGACCTTTCCGATGCCGGTCGGTATGTGATCTCGCTTTACCATATCGAGCGCCACGATGAATTGCTCAAGATATTTGAGACATATCCCGCGCTTTTGGATCGACATGATGACTTGCGGCTCTTGCGCATCCAAAGCCGTTTTGAAAGTGGCAGATTGTTAGAAGCCTTAGCCGACCTCAAGTTATTTCGGCAGGCCAACGATTCGCCCGATGCTCGCCAGCTACAGATTAATCTGGGGGTTGTTTCCGGCGATTGGGAATCGCTGCAGGGTTTCGTGGAAGATGAATGGAATGCCCAGGAGGACCGCACGGCGATTGACCTCTTGCGCACTGGTCAGATCGCTCAGCACATCGGCGCGAGTCGCGGAAAAAACCTTGTGCAGGAGGCGGCGAATCGTGCTTCCGACGACCCTGCAGTACTCTTGGGCTGCTATGAAGCCGCAACAGCAGCCGGGTGGGAAGACAACATCGAAGTCAATCAATGGCTGGAGAAGGCAGCTCAACTCTCAGGCGATAGTGGTCCGGTCCAGGTAATGGCTATTGAAGACATACTTGAAAGAAAATCAAACTGGGAGAGCCGAGAGTCAAATGCGTGGGAATTGCTCGAGAAGGGTGACATCCCGGTCTTTGCTGCAGGCCGCCTGTTAAATCGTTCGTTGCTTAGTCTCTACCTGATGCCTGCACTCAACAATCTGGACGAGATCGACGTGCGGAAAAGATCCATGATCTATGCGTTCAGCGGAGCGCGCGAGAAGCACAAATTCATTCCCAAAGTCGTTGCAATGGATGCGACAGCTCTCATAACTGCGGAATTTTTGGACCTTTTCGACGTGTACATTGAAACATTTGAAAACATTGTTATCCCCCACAGCACCCTTGGATGGCTTCTAGAAGAAAAGGCGAGAATCCTATTCCATCAACCGAGTCGCGTTGATGCAGCACGGGAACTACGGCAAATGATTTCAGATGGGCATTTGCATATGTTTGAAGGGGGTAACGATCCGCCAGATAAGCTCGTCAACGAGGTTGGAACATCAATGGCTGCACTCATCGCCGTTGCCTCCTCCCTGGAACACGCGGATTCAAGGCAAAGGCTAGTTGTTCGTGGAGGCCCTGTTCACAAGACAAACTCTTTCATGCGGGAGGAGGCCGACCTGAGCGAGTACGAAACCTACATCTGTAGCAGTATCAGTGTGGTCGAGAAGCTTGCCAGTAAAGGAATCTTGACGAGTAGGGAATTAGAGAAAGCGTATTCTGCGCTTAAGGTTCGTGAACTGCGATGGTCGTCCGAGCCCCAGATAACCGATGGGGCAGTACTTTATCTTGATGATCTAGCTGTGTCTCATCTCAAATTTCTGGGATTGCTGTCGAAACTTCATCGTGCAGATTTTACGGCTTTTGTATCGCGTAGCAAAGTTGAGGAGGCCGATGCTCTTATTTCCTATGATTTGAAGGCCAACGAGGTTGTGTCAATCGTGGACCAGCTTCGCTTTCGTTTGCGCGAAGGTCTCGAAACCGGAAAAATTCGATTGGGAACTATGATCCGCGGAGAGGATAATGGTGACCCCGGTAATGTGACATCCCATCCTACTATCGATTTGTTAAAGTTGGTTTCTAACGCCGACGTGGGAGTTGTGGATGATCGGTTTATAAATCAGCATCAATCAATATCCTTGGAGAGTACTGGTCGTCCTCTTCTTACAACGATCGACTTGCTTGACATTCTAGTGGAACTTGGAGCGATTGAGGAAGATCGAAAGCATGATGCGTTAACGAGGCTAAGGCAGGCAAATTTCGCACTGACGCCACTGACAGCCGCGGATCTCAATAGACTCATCTCCCTCAGCATTGTAAGCGACGGAGCCCTTGAGGAAACGGCAGAACTCAGATCCATTCGCGAAGGTATTCAGCGGGTACGAATGAGCAACATGCTGCAATCGGCGAAAGAGCTTGCTTGGCTGAGTGGGGTAACACAGGCTTGTCTGTTCACTTTGCAGGAGCAGTGGAGGGATGGTTTTGACGAGGCTACGGCAGTAGCGCGCTCGGATTGGCTACTTGCTCTAAGCGATGTAAGGGGCTGGACACATCGTTTGGACGAAAACGTTGATCAGCTAATGGTGCGTTATCGCAATTGGATTTTAGTGCTCATGAGATTGGCCGCCGTGCAGCCGCAATCGGCGAAAGAAGCCTATTGGCGTTGGTTTGACTCGCGTATTCTTGAGTCGCTTCAAGAGGAGGAGCCCAACACTTATCAGTATCTAGTGAAATGGGCGGAGGAGTACGTCGCAGGAAGTGTCTCGGCTTGCGAGTTAGATTTAGAAGGTGATGATGAATAACGACCCAAGAAGACACACCATGGTAAAGGTTATCTTGGATTTCTTGATGCCTCGTTTGAGAAGTTCACTGTTGGATGACAAGGACTTTGTAGGGCAATGGAACCTTACTACAAAGGCCAGTGTGACAATCGGCAAGGATGGACCTTCCTTTCATAGGGACCTATTGTATGGAGGCATTCGAGCAGCAATCTGCGAACCCGGAAAGCAAATTTCTATCATGGATGATAATTCGGTGGTCTGGAGAATCACAGCGTGCGATGAAAACAGTGAATTATCATTTTATCTTGTAAACGATGAAAAAAAATTTTCGATTTCCGATCATTCAGGATTAGCAGAAGCTGATTCGATCCGCGTTCGTTGGTTTGAGAGAACTGCCAATGATATCAACTTTGGGGGCGTAGTATTTCGGAAATGGAAGGCGAGAATTGACAGCGGGCGTTTGGATGATGAAGAGTTTGCGGAGTTGGTTGGCGAGCTGGAACTGACTCCAGTTAGTAATTATCGAAATCTCCAAGCGGATATCTCAAGAAGGAGCGTTGATATAGCGACACTCGTTCCGTGCGAGCAGCGGTATTATGATCGTCTCATAGGACCTCTTGGCTCAGCTATCCAAGCGAGCAACTATATCGAGAGTGGAGCAGCACCGTTGATTGGTAAGCTTCAAGAATGGGATCCGATCAATGGGTTTCTCTTTTCGCTATTACTGTGTTCGAAGGGTACCGTAGCCGAGAGCATCCGAACCGATAAATTGGAAACAGATGAGTTGTTGCGTACCTACGAGTGGCTGGCAATCCAGGGTGATCCCATCTCACAGATCGGCGCTGTGGAAGTGGCGCTCATGCAAATTGAAAGACATCCGGAATTGGAGCCGTCAATTGAGAGGATGGTCAACGGTTTCATTGCGGACAAACCGGAACATGAAGGAGGACTCTTTTCGCTACTATCGACAATGATCGTATTGGTTGCTTCGGAGCTTAGCCGAAGGTGTCTTTTGGAGAATACTCACCCTTTCTACCGTAAACAGGCTGCGATCGCGCAAGCGTCGCTAATCATTCGTGCTATCAATGGAACGCAGGTGGATGTAGCAAACGTAGTCGAATCGGTGATGACGAGAGGCGTCGGCCTTATTTTTTTCCTGCAGGGTCTGGTGGATCTTCGTGTCGAACCTCGGTGGCTGCCAGATTTTGTTAGTCCATATCAGCTGCGCGCCGAATTTATCGGCCGCATCGCAGGTGCGGTAGAGCAATGCAAAGGAGAAATACACACCCAATCGTTGCGCCACTTGTTAATAGGAAATGACTCAAGACTTGCGACAGTTTTATCGGCCGAGAGCCCTTACCCGATACTGCCGGGTCCACTAGAAGGGGAAATAGCATCCAAACAACCTACTATTCCGGACGATATGCTGGGAGACGTGATATCGGGCCTTGAAGCAGAGCATTTGGAACCAAATTCCTTCGCTGGCCTCGTAAATACGGCGTTGCTATTCAAGCTCCCTGCGAGTCAGGCAGATTTGGCTGCTAAGGCACTACGAAGAGTCAAGTATTCGATTGAGAACGCGGATGACCAGAACAGTCTATTCGGTTTGATTGACGGGCTTGCGACCGTAGCGGCGGTCACTCGTGGCACTGACCTTGCTGAAGCGCTTCGCGTGATGATGCGAGTTATGAGGCGCAGAAAGCGATTGAACGTCGATCCTGATTACGAAATGCGCATTGCGATGTTGGCTGCGGCGTCACACGAAGATCTGGACGATTGGGCGCTCTTTGCCGGTGAATGGATCACCGAAATCGCCTTCGAAGTCGTGGAGAATGAAGCGGCACGATTGTTTCTTCTGAAGCTTCGGCGGCTAGTTCGAATTGAACCTGCCTTAGCGCGTCACTGTGCGATAGCCGATGCTGCCCTCGAGAGTATCGATCACTAGGAGATATGCTTCCGGTCACGTCAACACCTAAACAAATCATAAGCAGGGAGGAGAGGGCCTGCTGGTAACAGTAGAATTCAAAGACGGTGCGACCGTATTCGTTTTAACCGAGCAGGTGCCGTTTGTGTCAATAGGCGTACAAAATTGACACACCTGAAACTTGTGATTTTTGTTTAATTTTTGTATGGCTGCACGATAGTGCGGGATGTCATCAGCTCGATTCTGGTTCAAGTTGATCACCCGTACTCCATAACGCATGCTGAAGACAGTATCACTGAGAGTGATCTCTTTCACATGTTGAATCGTTTTTTCGATTAATCAGGTTTACCTCCTTTTTTCTTTGATACAACAGGTTTTATTGTTGCGCCGCAGGCGACCTCTCTGTTACTCGCTAGCAATAGGCACTACGCTGCAACCGCTGGACGTGTAATATAATCGGCAAAGTCGTTCTATATTTTTTCGCAGTCCTGCTTTACAGACAACACTGGCATGTAATGAGGAATCTGCACGCTTACTCACTTGCTCGTCATCATTACCCGACTCAAATATCGCTTCTAATTTCTGCAGGGTAAGAGCCTTCTTTCCGGCAGAAATGAACCACAGCATCACTGGCAGCACACAGCCGGCTAGGGGTCTGTTGATAGGACAACGGGTTTCTTGTCCATTACCTTCTTGATTGGATGAAGCAAGCATAAAAACGTCTTCGTTTCGCACCACAGTTATTAGTACGCACTCATATACCTTCGGCTTGTGCTTTCTCCAGAATATCCATAAGAACCATGCTCTGTTTTTCTGACGGAATTTTACCCGGAATTTGCCTTGCTACCTTCAGAATCCCTGTCTCTTTTGGCGATAAGTTCCCTTTTTCTGATAGACCTTGAAAAATTGTTTCCCATTGATGGGCTCCAATTTCTAAAGCCTTCATTTGTGCATCAATTCCATTGTCGATCTTTTGCGTTTTTCTTGCATCCCTCTTATTTCCATCCTGCTCACCTTGAGAAATTAGCTCGTCCCAAATTCCGACAGGGAAAAGGCTTTCCAATGTCTCGATTTTTGACTGTAACGATGTCCAACAGGCATCTTTCTTGCACCATTCCGTAACGTTTGAAATACCGGATGGTGGGTATACGATAATCTCATTCGCAAACTTCGCTGCGGTAGCGAGGCTGTCTATAAATATTGGAGTCAAATCCTGAGTGTTCCATATTCGTAGATAATCAACAGATTTTTCATGTCGGTCACATACTTCACGGATAAGTGCAATTGCATATATAACAATGTTTGCCCGGTATCCACCATCGTACCAGGTTTGAGCGGATACCAGTTTCTCAGTCCGTTTAAAAATGAGAGCACGAGCGATAGCGCGCCGATAGTAAAATTCATTGAATTCATCAGGTGACTTCTCCCATTTCATTGCAATACATTTTGCAAATTGGACAAAGTTCTTTTGTGCGCCGAGATTGACCCATTTTGGATGATCTTCCCAGACGTTTTCGAACTTTGCCAAATCAGTTTTGGTAACCATTTGAAATCTTGGGTGCTCTGCCTTGAAACGCCGTTGCTCAGAGGGTGTCATTTTCGACTGCGCGTCAGCGTACTGGCCTCGTGCTCGTTCGTAATACCATTTCGTCTCCCGCTGTTCTCCTTGCCGGGCGGGAGCCCAAATTCTTCGCGAAAATTCCTCGATACGTATATGGAACGGGTGGTTGGAATAGAAATCGGCTGCACTCACTCTATTTTGTGTGTTGGCGTACTCGGAAATACGAGGTACCATCATCTCGCTTTCCTCATCATCGATAACTGAGAGCTTCATCTGGATAAAGATCTTTTCAAGAGAAGCTTTATCCTTGCGATGTGTATGAAACAGTGAAGCCGTAGTCTGGCCACCGTTGACAATTTGCAGATCTTTAATTCTTGTTATCTGCAAACCGGTCTTATTCTCGATGGTTTCGACTTCCTGTGCAGTCGCTGTAATACCATTGTTATAGGCAAAGAACCTGTCCGGCTCTTTGATAATAGTGGTACGGATACCCCTGTTCACCTTACCTCTTGCCTGGAGGAATGAACGTACATTCTGTTCCAGCAATCTCGAACCGTATTTCTCATACAGAGCTGAGAGAATTACTCCTGGTATGACAATGAGAAAAGACTGGTAGGAATCCAGACCCAAGTCTGCAGGCAGGCAGGATATTCCTGTGTCAAACATTTCCTGAAAATCAATATCGAGTATTTCCTTATGGCCGCGAGAAGCCTGCTGGCGCTGCAGGCGCGAAATGTCCCAGATGTGGTATGTGGCAGGTGTGTCTGCTATTACATTACTGTCAAGAACCTGAAGACGGCCACTCAGGACACGTTCCGACAAAAGAAAAAAATTAACGCGGAATATCTGGCCTCTGCGATCAGCAATATCACGGGAAAGACCGTATTCGGGTGATGTTTCCTCAAGCTCACGATACAGTTCCTTGTTTCTACTTGCTTCATAGAAATTTGTCACTCGCTTGAATGCCGCATCCACCTCTGTCTTTGTGAGTGAGTCAAGCTCATCCCTGTTATCGAAGTCCGCGACAAACAAATAGAGTGAGTTTTCGTCATTGAACCAGTATCCGTCAACTCGCATTCCACGTTGCGCACGATAATGGCAAAAATCAAAACCTTCCAAAAACCCTGTCTCTGTAAGGTCCTCCGTAATCAATCCCATGAACTCCGCAAGCTGAAACTGACTCCCTGCTTCTGATCCAGCAAGTAGTTCCTGTCTGAAATCATGGAAAAAATCCTGAACCGTCTGTTCCATCAGTTTTACGTTACCTTTGCCATATCGCATTTAAATTTTGCTATTTTTTCCAATTCTATCTCGTATGTTGCTCTTACAATACCATCAGGAATCCGTGAACGGATAAGACGCGGAAAGTCCTTTTCTACGAAATATGCCTGTCGCGTGGCGACTACGAATTCGGGAGCATCGTACTCAGCGATATCCACATACCCGTACGCAGCGAGACGCCTCAGCAGTTCTTCAACAACAGTTACATTTTTCAATTCCCCCTCAATAAGGTGAACCAACGCGTTTAACGACATGGCCTGGCCAGACTCATGCATTGCATTAAGGCGGAAAATCACCAGAAAAAGGCTGTCACAAAGAGTTTCCAACTGATCTTCAGATGAAACCCGGATAGTGCTCCGTTCCCTTCCCGATACTGATTTAACCTCCGCTGCGGTATTGCCAAATATAAAATCCTGGTGGCTGCCTTCGGGTCCAACCCAAGCGTCAACGGCAGCTTCTTCACTCAAATGGCTCAGATATAGGAAACGGAGAAACTGCAACTCAGCGAAAAGCCCTCTGATCTCCTCAGCGGAAAGAATGCGACTTTTCCTGCCTGACATAAACAGCTTCCAGCGTTTGATGTGAGTCAGAGTAACCGCAAGCGCTGTACCGGAGTCTGTTAAGGGCTGAAGGCTGGAAATTAGAGTTTCACACAAGCTTAGGAAAAGATCTTTATCGACATGCTTTTCCAGCTTTAGAACAAACCTTTGTCTTGTAGTCACATCAAACCCTCTCAGGTCGAGACTGATCCCATGCACAAAGGTTTTATCTTTTCGGAACTGCTCACTATGGTCGCCCTTTAATTCTATGATAAGCAAACATTGACCCGCCGTATCCTTGGCCCAATAAAGAGGGATGGATCCGGTTCCTGCAATCAGACGAACATTATATTCTTCGTCAGGAATTTGGATTTCGTCCCACGGAATTATCCTATTCGTCATAGTCATCCTCTTGGTCCGGACTGTCGGTGGAAGTATCATACATTTGCTCCACCCATACGGTATTGGCTACGACTTCAATTTCTGTTTCAAAATCTCCTCCAGGGAAGCTGATGCCAAAAGCCGGAACGCGTAGTTGTTCTGGGGGGTCCGGGTTAATTACATGGAGCATCAGTAAAGGCTTTTTACGCACTAATCGAAAATGTAAATCTGAAGGTTGTTTGGTATCGCTTTCTTCTTTAGCTTTTAATCGCGCTTCATCCTGTTGTTGCTGGGTAAGACCGAGTTTCTCATCCCCACGGCTTGCCACACGCTCTTTCCTCATTCGCCATGCATCCCCCTTTTTTTTAGCACTTTCTCGTTCCTGCGTACCAAGACGGTATTGCCTTGGTTCTTCATCATTTTTTTTCAATGAGATCAATAATACATCGCCCTCCGGATATTGGTCGGAGAGCGCCCGAAGATACTCGATAACATGGGATTTACGCTCAGTAAAAGATGGATGAGTCACAAATCTAATCAGGAATTCCTCTATGACACCAACAGGAACGTCTTGTAAAGTCCAGCCCTTCCCGGTCCGCGTTATCGCACATCCGTCAAATCGGGATTTCCAATATTCCGCTATCAGCTCCTCATTTTTCTGGTTAATATTCCTGTTGGTCGGTAAAACATAGGTTTCGATTAGCTTCGCACTGAGATTCTGTTTAAGCCATACCCGTTCGCCACTGCGCATTTTGCCTGGGGCAGTAATCAACAAGCTGTCGGGATGTGCTTTGACGTAGAGTCCAAACTGTTCAGGGCTACGGTTGGCCTGACGCATTATCCGGATCTGCTGTCGCAGTTCTTCGGATGCCTCTGCAATATGCGCGTACCAATTTATCGAATCCTCTGACAGGTGAACTTTGCACAGGTCGTCGTAATCCGGACGGAAACCAAACCAGCGACCCATCTGCATCAGTGTGTCATACATCCTTGTGTTACGATACATATAGCTAACACACAGCCCTTCAATGGTAAGACCGCGGGAAAGACTGAGCCCGCCTGTCGCTATGACGGTCAGGCAATTGCCCTCCCTCTCGTATTTTTTATAATCCAATACCTCATCAGACTTGCTGTTCACTGTGTATGAACGAAGCTGGTCCAAGACTGTAAACAACTTTTCTTTTACAGCGTCCCAAGTGACACCGCAATGCCCATAGTCTTCAATGAAGGTAATTCTGAGTGCGTGCATATACTCATTCAGGTCGGCAACAGCATCAGACATCCTGTAATTGGCTTTGACAGCCTCACGCATTTTCTTTATCCGGAGGCTGATCAGGCTTCGAACCAACTGCTGAAGCACGACAAAGCGTGAAATATTCACCATCATCGAACAATGTTTGTTTTCATGGCCACGAAGGTTACGGATAGCCTTTGCAATAATAAACTGATTAATGGCCCGGTACAGACTGGGTGGCAACTCTGCAACTTCAAAGTCTTTCTTGTGAGTCAGAGGCAGATAGTCCTCGCAATCGGCTATTGACTCCAGAATTGTTCCGCTTGTGTCATCGTCCAGGAAAACCTTTTCTGGCCCGAAATAGGTGGTTGGCGGGTCCAGACAGTAGACGAAATCGCGAGGAAACAGTTCCTTATGGACTTCCTTATCGCCATATGATTCAGGATTGATAAAGATGTTTGCGAATGGAGTAGCTGTGTAGCCGATATAACACGATTTTGCAAACAGTCTCAATATCTTGCGAATCATTGCATTAGTCCGTGTGGGATCAATGTCCTCCTTGTTCGTGTTTATCGAAGCATGATCTGCTTCATCATCGATCATAAGCATTGGCACATCAGAGATTCTGCCATGACCTTGTGCATTCATCTCCTTCAACCATCCGTGTAAAGACTCCAAAGTGCGTACATTCTTTTTTATTACAAGTATGATCGGTTTTGTGAAATCATTGATTCTCCAACCACTTTGGGCCGCTGTATTTTTATTAAAATCATCGTGTATATTTGTGAGAGTGGCCGGATATGGGTAGTCTATTTTGTTGCCCACCCCAACATTAATACGGTTAGTCGGGTCGCTTGAACGCCCCACAAAGCCTTCGTCAATGCGCTCTTGTGTCTGCTTTCTCAGATTATTGTGAATGCCGGCAATAACAATAATTATCTTGTATCCCGCATCGGCCGCCTTGGCAATGACACCCATATAGTTTGCAGTTTTACCTGACTGAACGTGACCGATTACAAGTCCACGACGGTCCCATTCTCCCTCATCAACCGGGTCCTGGAGATGACCAAGAATTCTGCCCGAAACATCACTGAGCGACTGAACAACAGCCGGTGACCAGCGCTCTCCTTTCAGGTATTCTTCATAAGCCTCTGAATACGTCCAATTGATGTCTCCACGTCTGGAAACCCATTCCTCATCATGCAGTGTTTCCGTGTCCACCAGCGATACCCCCATTCCCATACGGGTATCCACTTCGGTCATTGCCTCTGCAACTACAGAATCCACGTTAGCCTGATAACCATACATATCTGCCAAACGCTCTGCCACTTCCTCGACTTTATCAATTTCGGGAACCACCTCTTGACGCGAAATCCAAGAGATCAATTGACTGGTTAATTCTTTTTCATCCATTATCGGATTTATATTCATATAAATTCCTCTTTGATGAATTGCTCCGTAACATCAGCGAATGAATTAAAAAATCCCGTAGAATTAATTAACTCACGAAAACTCTCGGCATCGCCCTCCTTCCCATCAAAAATGATGTCTTTCAATTTTTTGAGCCTGGTAATTACTTCATCTTCTGCAACTTGGGACTGTTGAACATCCTTCAGATGTGTAGAACAATCCGTATAAATCATTTCTATTGGAAGTGACGACCCGATCGCGTCAAGAAGAATATCAAGTTTAATCAATTCCCCATTTTCAAGATTGGATTCAAGAACTTGAACAAGCGGATGTTTTTTGTTTAGAGAATACCTGATTTCACCCTGATCAGCGTAGCGCTCCCAAACTGGTGTTTTGATTTCGTCGAACAATTTCTTACCGCGCCCTCTATGAACAGTGGTGCTTCTCTCTGAGATTCGGTCTATGATCTGCTTCAGTCGGTTTCTAATCTGAGGTGGTGGGCTGGCACGTGATTTCTTGATGTCGATCGTCCAGGATTCATCAAGCTTGCTGGGGAAGTCTATCTGCACACGCGCCAGCTTGGTATTTTCCCCTTTTGGTATCAGCCTGAACCAATCACCCCATGCCATGAGCCGTCCGTCCCGATAAATGTAGGCACCCTGGTTTGAAATGAAATCACTACGGCTCTGGTAGAATTCATATTCTGTTGCGGACAGTTTGCTGTGGTGAGGTAAAATATATGGTTGTATCCTCACTCTGGCTTCGCCAATCCGAACCGTTTCCTCGGGGAGCCTTTGTGTGGCTGAATTGTTCCGACAGAAAGGGTCAAAAGGTTCCAGATTGTGGCCATTAATATAAACCTTCAGCTTTTTCCTCCCACGTATCTCACCAGAGAGATACCGGTGAAAAACTAGAGACAAGTGTTTTTCGAGAGCATCAAGCTTTTCATTAATAACTTCATGCTGCTTTGAGCCAACCGCGTCTTCAAGAAGTCGGTCCAGGTCTCTCCAGACCACTAACGTTCCATTCCTGCCAAGTTTGTCAATGAATGGCAATTTTCTGATCTCTTTTTCGTCCAGAACCGAAATCAACCATTTATCCTTTTTGCCGATAAGATTGAGGTCCCATTCCGTTGAATGCAAAACATCTTGTTGCGCACTTACGACCGTGAGGCACCTGCACTGTGATAAAGATGCTGTCTTAAGGCCCAGCCCAAACCTGCCCAAGTCACCAGGTAATCGTTGTTCCTCTGGACCGGTTGACCCGTAACGCATCGCAGCAATAACTTCTTCGGCGTTCATGCCTTTACCGTTGTCAATGACGGCAAGGGCCGGGCAACTCAGCGTCAGGTCACAAAAGATCTGGATGACGGTCGCTTCAGCTGAAATACAGTTATCCAGCAAATCAGCGACAGCGGTTTCAAGTGAATATCCCAAATCGCGCATGGATGCGGAAAGAGAGGAGGCGCTTGGTGGTAATTGTTGTTCACGTGCCATTAAGCATTAGTTTCCAGTATACAACGGATATTGTTGAGTACGTCTTGAGGGTTTTTCCCCAGTTCACACTCCCAGACTGTGATTACACACCAACCAAAAGCCCTCAATTCTGCGGCCTTACGTTTATCCCGTTCCACCGTGCCATCGAACTTGGCCTGCCAGAACTCCGTTCGTGTGCCAGGCGTGGTTGCATTCGGGCAATTGGGGTGTCTGTGCCAATAGCAGCCATGTACAAATATAGCTGTACGGTGTTTCCTAAGAACTATGTCAGGACGGCCAGGCAACTTCGGGTCGTGCAGACGGAAACGATAGCCGGCTCGATGTAGAAGAGATCTGAGCCGGAGTTCCGGCAAGGTGTTTTTTCCGTGAATACGGGACATGTTCCAGCTTCTTCGTACTTCTGAAATACGGTCAACCATCAGTCTATCTTTCCCACAGCATCCAGAGTGTCGGTAATGATTTCCGCTATTTGGCGAGCAAGATATGGAGGGACAGCATTACCCACCTGATGATAACTGGCAGTTCTCGGTCCTTCGAAACTGTAACTGTCCGGAAACGTTTGAAGGCGCGCAGCCTCACGTACTGTCAGGCTTCGACATTGTGCTGGATCATAATGGATAAAATAATGGCCATCCTTGGAAATGTGGGAAGTGATGGTTGTAGCCACTTGGTCCGGTAACTGAACCCTGAAGCGGTCTGAAAATGGCAGGCTGGATTGTTCAGGATTGACATTTCGATGAGCAGGAAGCAAATCTGCAGGAAAATCTGCCAGTCTTGGGCTATTGCCGGTCACCTGGGCAAACACCGAAGCGTACATATAACGTCGCAGATCAGATGCCATATGTGCTCGGGATTCATGACTTATCAGGACACCCAGTCGTGGATCAAAAATATCGTCAAGGGCAGAGTGAATTTTACTTAACTTCCCGGGGTATTTTGTTGAGATACGATCTTCGGGGAATTTCAAGTTCTTCAATCGAAAATGAATCCCGTCAACTACATCATTGGCATACTCATGACCATTAAGTTGTCTTATCAGGTTCAAACCGGGAAGCTTCAAAATTTCCTGTTGCCAGTTTTGGTAACTGTCATTGCCACGAGAGAGCCCACTGCGAATTTCAGGAATATTTCCAATTACATCACGCACCACCGGAGGAGAATGACAGCGAAGCTGATTTGGCCGAACATCCAGATCACTTCGGACTCCAACTATAAACATGCGGTGCCGAGCTTGAGGAACACCGTAATCTTCAGCCTTTACCAAGAACATACGAGGATCGATATCATTGGTAGAGTCTATCTGCTCTGAAAGAGAATAAAGCCGGTAGCCCGGTCCGTTGATATTCTCGCCATGTACGCACCCCGGGTGGGTCAAGTCCGAAACGATCCGCTTTATGATGGATTCGCCCTTAACTTTGGCAGACAATAATCCCTTCACATTTTCCATAACAAATACAGGAGGGCGATGATTAATAATAATTTCCAGATATTCACGATACAAAAAATGACGTTCATCCTGCTCAAAATTGGGATCGTTCATCATTCGTGAGCGCCCTGCCACTGAATAGGCCTGACATGGTGGGCCACCAACAAGCACCCATTTTTTCTGTCCTGCAAGACGCTGTTTTATGAGCCGATTTACCTTTTCACGGGTTTTCTGTTCTATCGATAATCTTAAGGCACTTTGTTTTGCATTTTTGAATTCATTTGGATACAGGTGATAAAGCTCGTCAAGAGTAATATCACTTTTCAGGTAATCATAGTATTCCTCAGGAAATTCATTGTATGGGAAGTATCGGAGGAAATGTCTGAGAAACAACGTTTTGTGAGCAAATTCGTCACGCTCGAAAGATAAAAGGATATGGAAACAGGGTTTGGCCCGCCCACAAAGCGCCGTACTAAATCCTTCTCCGAGACCACCAGGGCCCGCAAAAACATCCACCACCGGATATTTTGATTGAACTTCTCTCATATATTATTAGCCGTTGCCAGCTATGACAATCTCGTGCGAACCGGCATAAATCAGTATTTCTGCTTATCTGGACACCTTACTAATAAACAGAATAGATTGCCAAGTGGTAAACTAAGTCAGAACTAGTACCGGCTAGGAGTCAGTCGGTCTTAAGTGCATCAATAAATCCCCAAGTGGGGTTCCCCAGTAATACTGGACACTTGGTTAAGCACTTCCCTGCTCACTCAGTATCGTTAATTTATTTCCGATAACCAAATGTTTTCTTTTTCGATCGTAATATATTTCTATATATTCAAAAGTCGCTCCTTTAACAGATTGTCTGGTCATGTAACGTTCCCGATGGAGTAGCTCAACCTTTAATTAAAGACTGCGTAAGTGGTCGTTTTCCTGCTGCACCACTTGAACCTCTTTGTATTGACACAGCCATTGGCTGATAGTCTGTTGCCACTGCTCTCCGAGGTCCATATCGCCATCAAGTCCCGTTGCAAGATTTCAATCGCGGGATCCCTTACCAACAAAGGCAAACACCGCTGAAGGCTCTTTACAGTTGGTTTTGAATTCCAGTTCTGGTAATTTTGGCTGCGAATATCAGCAGTCTTTGAGGTTTAACCATGCCGAAAATCGGCGAAAACAGCTTAATCGGCCAGTCAGGCAAGACATATCGTATGAATGTCTATACAAGTGATATTCAATTTAACGATTTTATTCCGGGCGTTTATCTGATGTCTTCTGTAGACGATGCCGGTGAAGAGCGATACATCTTCCTGGGTGAGACCGACAATATCTATCCACTTTTGCAGAAACATCCCGAACAGGCAAAATTCGATGCCGAAAATTACAATCGCATCTCGTTTCATATGAATGCAAGCAGAGATGTCCGCGCTGCAATTATTGGTGATTTGTTGCCGACCCTGAAACCGGTGTGCAACTGACAAAGTCGAAACGCATGGGCTGGTGGCGTTTGCTTCACATTTCGACAGATTTTCCTGTCTGAATCGTATAGATGGAATTAAAATACCCCGGAATTTATTAAAAAATTTTACATAACCCGGTACGTGTAAATCACATTACAATTAAAGTTATACCTTGGTTACCAGGCTGATTACTGAGCTTGATTCTTTTTATAAGCCTGCAGTCAGGTAATGTTTACGTGCATGCACAGGCGGTGGTCAGGGCGTTAACAGGGACAAGGACAGGAAAAAATATTCAGATGAAAAACCCTGCGTTAATCTTATTATTAGGCATCAGTCTTTTCGGATGTAGTGACTCCGAAGAGCCGAATTCACAAGGCGCCGTATCCAAGACTACTGCGCAACGTGCATCTCCGGACGGTGAAAAACCCCGTAACGAAGGAAAAAGACCGGAAGGAAAGAGACCGGAAGGAAAGAGACCGGAAGGAAAGAGACCGGAAGGAAAAAGACCGGAAGGAAAAAGACCGGATCAGGCAGCACGCGGTCAAGGCGCTGGGGGACCCAGAGCAGGCGCTGATGGTCGGCGTCCTGGTGGCGGGGCAATGGGCGGGCGACGTCCCGGTGACCGAATGGCGCAAATGCGCAGTCAGAATCAGCAACGCCCGGTACCGGTAGCTGTCGCCACAGTACAGCGTGGCAGAGTTGACGCATTCTATGCAACTACCGCTTCCCTTACAGCCGCCGAGGAAGCCTCTGTCGTTGCACGAACTCAGGGTGTTGTGCAGGACATCTTTGTCGAGGAAGGGGATATTGTTACCGCCGGAGCACCTCTGGCGCAGCTTGATACCACCAGACTGGCATTGGAAGTAGACCGTACCAGAACCAATATCGAGAGTTTTGACCGAGCCCATAAACGTGCCCGGCAACTGCTGGATACCAGCATGATTTCACCAGAGGTTTATGACCAGGCGCTTTATAATCTTGAACGTGAGAATGCAACCCTGGCATTGCAACTCTACGAGATGGAAGAAGCCACTATTCGAGCGCCTATTGCCGGTGTGATTACGCTGCGGCACATCAAGCTGGGTAATACACTGTCTCCGAACAGTCCGGCATTTGAACTTAAGCAGGCCGATAGCATGGAAGCAGTACTCAATGTGCCGGAGAAGGAATTAATCAAAATCAATGAAGGTCAGTTGGCAATTGTCAGTATAGATGCACTGAATGACAGGGATTTTGAGGGTGTAGTGGAACGGATTGCACCGGAAGTGGATGCCAGCTCCGGGACTTTTCGCGTTACCGTTGCACTGGATAATCCCGACAATCTCCTCAAACCGGGCATGTTTGCCCGTGTCAATGTTCGTTACGACAGCAGCGAAAACACCTTGCTTGTCAACCGTGAAGCTGTTGTCACCCAGAGGGACGAAAATACTGTTTTTGTCGTCAGGGACGGATTGGCAATGCGCCAGTTTGTAGAACTGGGATATGCCATGGGCGGTGATGTTGAGATACTCAATGGCCTTGATGAAGGTGATGAGGTTATTGTTACAGGTCAAAATGGTTTGAAAGACGGTACCTCGGTCCGCGTTGTTTCGATCTAGGAGAAGCCCTGTATGAGCCTTGTGTCCGGCTCCATTGCCCGCCCGGTTACCGTAACGATGGCAACGATTGCCGTTGTGCTGTTCGGCGGTATTTCCCTGGACCGTCTTGGGCTTAACCTGCTGCCGGAATTGAATTACCCCACACTGACGGTCAGAACTGAATTTGAGGGTGCTGCTCCGGCGGAGGTTGAGGAACAGATCACCAGACGCCTGGAACAGCGATTGGGAGTGGTCAGCGGATTGCGCAAGATGCACTCTATTTCTGTCGCCGGACGTTCCGATGTGATCCTTGAGTTTGCCTGGGGTACCGATATGGACCTTACGGCGATTGAAGTTCGGGAGAACCTTGATCTGGTGAACCTGCCGCTTGATCTCGAAAGGCCATCCATACTGCGCCTCAATCCGAATCTGGACCCCATTTTCAGATTGGCGCTTACCCGCAAAGAGCCGCTTTCCGACCCGGTCCATGACCTGCAGACGTTGCGCCGTTTTGCCGATGATTTCATGAAACGCCGTCTGGACCCGGTATCCGGTGTGGCGGCAGTGATTGTCGGAGGTGGTTATGAGGATGAAATCACGGTCCATGTAGACCAGGAGAAACTCGGTCAGTTGGGTATCACGCTGCAAACTCTGGGGCAGAGAATCAACAGCACCAATGTAAACCTGTCCGGGGGGCGTCTCTCCGATGGTACCCGTGATTATCTGGTGAGAACGGTCAACCAGTTTGCTTCTGTCGATGACATTGGTGAAACGATTATTTTCCAGAACGAAGGACGGATTCTGAGGTTGCGGGACGTGGCGACGGTAAGCGAAGGCCACAAAGAGCGGGACTCGATCATGCGAGTCAATGGCAGTGAGGCTATTGAACTGTCGCTCTACAAGGTAGGTGATTCCAATACAGTGAAGGTTGCGGAGAACGTCAGGGAAAGACTTGCGGAGATCCGCGAAGTGTTACCATCCGGATTCGAACTGGTAACGATTTATGATCAGGCAACATTTATCAGTGCCGCCATAGAAGAAGTCCGATTCGCCGCCATATTGGGAGCGATACTGGCAGTGCTGGTGTTGTTCCTGTTTCTGAGAGATTTACGCAGTACCCTGATTGTCACCGCGACGATTCCTGCATCAGTGATGGTGACCTTCGCCCTGATGGACATGCAGAGCATTACGCTCAATATAATGAGTCTTGGTGGTATTGCTCTGGCCGTTGGTATGCTGGTGGACAATGCCATTGTGGTGCTGGAGAACATCTCAAGACACAAAACCTCCGGTAAAACTCAGGCAGAGGCGGCAAACCAGGGCACTTCTGAAGTAAGCAGTGCCGTTTTGGCTTCAACCATGACAACCATTGCCGTTTTCCTTCCCCTGGCTTTTGTGGAAGGAATTGCCGGACAATTATTCAAGGATCAGGCGCTGACAGTGACTTTTGCGCTGATCACTTCGCTCATTCTGGCGTTTACCCTGATTCCCATGCTGTCTTCCATCAGGGGTAAGGGAGTGATGATAGGGGAACCCGGCGATAAACGGGACTGGCCCATCTGGTTAAGTCGTCTGTTGTTACCTTTACGCTGGCTGTTCGTTGTGATTCCCGGTCTGGTGCTCGTTGTTGTGTTCAAAATATTCCGCTGGGTACGCCAGGGAGCAGGACTGCTGATTCTGCCGTTACTCAATGGCTTCGACTACATTTATTCCGGTGTGGAATCGGGATACCAGGGTTTGTTGCGGCTGTCATTAAGATATCGGTTGATGGTCATCGTTGTGGCATTGTCTGTATCTGCTGCCAGCATCGCAATGATCCCGTTGCTGTCTTTCCAATTGATTCCACCCCTTGCCCAGGGCGAATTCAAAGTGGATTTTGAATTGTCACCTGGCACCCGTCTGGAATTAACGGACAACACGCTGAATGATGCACAATATCCACTGCAGAGAATGGGACTTGTCGAGAAAACATACTCTGTTGCAGGTACTGGCGGCAGACTGGATGCATCTGCCGTCAGCGGTGGTGAGAACATTGGCGAATTGAATGTGGTGTTACAGCCGGGCGCCGGCAGCCTTGATGAGCAGGATGCCATGTTTGTAGTGCGCGCAGTGCTGGACAATATTCCAGACGCTCAATATACAATCTCCCGCCCGCAATTATTTTCCTTTTCTACTCCACTGGAAATCCTGATCAGCAGTTCTGACCTGGAAGCCATTGACCAGGTTGCAGGTCTACTCGTACAGTTGATGATGCAATCATCAACCTTCCGGGATGTGGAATCTTCAATGCGCACCGGCTATCCGGAGATTCAGATAGAATTCGATCAGGAACGTGCAGCTGCACTGGGCTTGTCGGTACCGGAAATTGCCGATCGTGTAGTACGCAAGGTCAAGGGTGATGTGCCAACGGAATTTACCTGGCAGGACAAAAAAATAGATATCAGGATTCGGTTGGAAGAAGACAAACGAAATTCCATGAGCGACATCGAGAATATAATCGTTAATCCAACCAGTGAACATCAGGTACGGTTGTCCACCGTAGCGGAGGTGTCCGTGGGTATGGGACCCGCCGATATCCAGCGAATCGGCCAGCAACGAGTAGCCATTGTCAGTGCCAATATCGTGGGCAGTGACCTTGGGGCGGCAGCCGCGGAGGTGCGTGAGTTGCTGGCGCAAATTCCACATCCATCAGATGTCAGAAGCAGTGTCAGCGGACAGAATGAAGAGATGGAAGCCTCCTTTGATTCTCTGCAGTTCGCTCTGTTACTGGCCTTGATAATGGTTTATCTGGTCATGGCATCATTGTTCGAGTCTTTGCTGCACCCGTTTATCATCATGTTTACCATACCCCTGGCCGCTGTCGGGACAATACTGGCATTGGTCATCACGGGAACCAGCGTCTCAGTGGTCGTTTTCATCGGATTGATCCTGTTGGCGGGTATCGTCGTCAACAATGCCATCGTACTGATCGACAGGGTTAATCAGTTGCGGGCAACCGGTCTGGCCAAACAGGAAGCACTGTATCAGGGCGCCAGCCAGCGCCTGCGACCGATACTGATGACGACCCTGACGACTGTGCTGGGTCTTTTACCCATGGCAGTTGGTGTCGGAGAAGCATCGGAACTGAGAACGCCGTTGGCAATTACTGTCATCGGTGGACTTCTGGTATCCACTTTCCTTACCCTGATCGTGATCCCGGTTGTTTATGATCTGATTGATCGAAGAGTCACTACCGCGGATATTATGGACGCACCCCAACCATCCGAGGCAGGTTCATGACGATTTCCAATTTGGCAATCAAACGCCCGGTCACGATTGTGATGATATTCATCGGCTTTGCCATCGTCGGTATATTTGCGGCCTTCAGATTACCTGTAGAACTGTTTCCCGATCAGGAATCCCCCTATGTAAGTCTGGCTATAAACATTCCTTCAACGAATGTCCAGGAACTGGAAAGGAGCGTGACCAGACCGGTTGAGGAAATTCTGTCTACCATGTCCGGGATTGAACGGATGTATTCATATACCCGGACGGGATACGTTCGTGTAGGTCTTACCTTACATGCGGATGGCGATGTTCTCGGCAAGGGGATAGAAGCCAAGGACCTGATCGAGAGTATTCGCCACTTACTGCCTGATGAGTTCAGACGTGTAGAGCTTCGTAATAATGATGAAGAAACTTCCCCGGTGATGAATGTCCTGATCGTAGCCGAAGGGCTTGATATGGATCAGGCCTATGATTTTCTGGATGTCAATGTCCGGGCAGTACTGGAACGATTGCCCGGGGTCAATTCAGTCAATCTGTATGGCATCGTCCAGAACAACATCCGAATCCTGCTCGACCAGGATCGCATTGCGGCCCATGGTCTGAATTATCGTGACATCCAGAGTCGTCTGCAACAGGAGAACTTCTACGTTTCAGCAGGTACTTTTGAAACCCGGCAAAGGGAATTCCGGGTGAACCCCATGGGCCGCTATGAGAGCCTGGATTCCATCCGCCTGTTGCCGCTCAATGACAAGGGACTGGTGCTGAACGATGTGGCAGATGTCATTCTGATTCCGGATGATGAGATGGAACGAAGAAGGGTGAATGGCGAGAAATCATTAGGTGTGTCCGTTTACAAGCGTTCGGAAGCAAATCTTGTGGAAATGAGCCGTGTACTTGCCAGGGCTATGGAACAAATCAAGGAGAAGAAGTTTTTTGAGAATATGCAGTTTTTCTCTCTGGACAGTCAGGCAGACGCGATCATCGAGTCTCTGAATGATCTGCGGGACAGTGGTTTTATGGGGGGCATTCTCTCTGTGTTCGTGTTGTTCCTGTTTCTGCGTCAGGTCAATGTCTCGCTGCTGATTGCTTCTTCTGTGCCGTTAGCGATCTGCGCTACGCTTGGGCTGATGTACTTTCTGGGCATGACTCTCAATATTCTTTCCCTGGTAGGTTTAATGTTAACCATTGGTCTGCTGGTGGATAACAGTGTGGTTGTTTCCGAGGCGATTGCGATTCGCCGCAGGGACCCCGGAACATCACCTGTAGAAGCGGCACGCAAGGGAGCATCAGAAGTGGGACTCGCGATTACCGCAGGTACGTTGACAACTGTCATTGTGTTTCTTCCGTCATTCATGACTGATGTGAAACAGGTTGCAGTGATGCAGCAGAATATTGCCATTCCGCTTTGCACGTCACTTCTGGGTTCCCTGCTGGTTGCACAGACGCTGGTGCCATCGCTGATGTCACGTATGCCCATGCCTGTTCAAGAGCGGAAACATACAGTGATCGACAGACTGGGCAGATATTATGAAGCTGTAGTGAAGTATACCCTGAGACACCGGTTTTTAAGTGTGCTGGCGGCGGCCGGTATCGCGGGTAGTGGCTGGTTTGCCTATCAGCAACTCGATGTGGACATGAATCCGGCACAGGAATCACAAAGACTGGAATTGGATTATTACATACGCGGCACCATGGAAATCAATTACATGGAAAAATTTGTCGCCAGAGTGGAAGACTACCTGCTGACCAATAAAGAAAAGTTCGAGATTGAGAACATCTTTACGCAATACGACACGGACAGGGGAGAAACCATCATTAACCTCATTAAAGACGGTGATCTTTCACCCAGGTTAATTGAGGAAATGATTATGGCTGATATACCGGAACAGCCGAAAATCCGGATGCGATTCGCAAAGCACGGACGGGGCTTCAGTGGTGGAAGAGGAAAAAGTGGTGGTGGATTGGGAATTCGGATTATTGGCGATTCCACGGTAGAACTCTTGCGGATTGCTGATGACATTGTATCACTGCTGGAAAACCATCCGATGCTGACCGATCTTCAGCACGATGGTGAATCAAGCCGGGATGAACTCCGTATAAAACTGCGACCGGAACAGGCAGGGGCACTGGGTGTGAATGCTTCGATGGTATCTCAATCGGTATCGATTGCTCTGGGTGGGCGGAGTATGCGTCGGGGATTTGTTGAGGAAGGCCGGGAGACCACCATATATCTGGAACTGGAAGGTATGGAGGATGCGAATATCGATACTGTTCGTAATCTTCCAATCTTTCTCCCGGGTGGCGGTACCGTTCCATTGGAGACTATTGCCGAAATTTATTTTGATTCCAGTGTCAGCAGGATAAGCCGGGAAAACAGAGAGACGTCACTCAATGTGAATTTTAACACCCGGGAGGGCGTCTCGTCAGAAATGGCAAAAGCAGTCGCCGAAGGCATGATGAAAAACTATGAGTTACCGCCGGGATATCATTGGGAACTGGGCCAGGATTTCAAAATGGATAGTGATATGTTCTTTGATATGGTGATAAACGCAGCCCTTGCTGTACTGCTGGTGTACATGTTGATGGCTGCGTTGTTTGAATCCATCCTGTTCCCGACCACTGTGATCATTGCTATCGGCTTCTCGCTGGTAGGGGCTTGCTGGTCTCTGTTACTGACAGGAACCACATTGACAGCAATGGCGCTGACGGGCATGTTGTTGCTCGCCGGTCTGGTTGTGAATAACGGAATCGTTCTGCTGAACCGGATTTTGCAGATGCGTGCCGACGGTGAGGATCGCATGACAGCTATTGTAGAGAGCGGTAAACACCGGTTGCGACCCATTCTCATGACGGTGTGTACGACTACCGCAGGCATGTTGCCACTGGCAGTCGGTGAAGTCAGGATCGGCGGCAGCGGTCCGACATATTTCCCCATGGCACGTACCTTGATTGGTGGACTGGCATTTTCAACAGTGATTACACTGCTGATACTACCGTTGGTTTATGTGTTGTTCGATGATATGAAAAACGCCAGTATCAGATTCTGGCGGGAAACGCATCGTAAAGCATTGGGAACAGGTCAGTAGATTCCCGGTGAGGACAATCCGCGATGTTCAGGGGAGATCAATGGTCATGGGAAATTGATGAGAGACATCGTGAATAAAACAGTTCACGTAGTGATAACAGGGCGTGTTCAGGGAGTTGCATACCGATACTGGACCCAAAGCGAAGCACTGCGACGTGAATTGACAGGATTTGTCAGAAATCGGTGGGACGGGAATGTGGAGGCAATGTTTTGTGGCGATGAAACACAGGTGGAATCGATGGTATCGGCCTGTTGGAAGGGTCCTCCCATGGCAAGCGTCAGGCACATTGAAATTAAAGCGATTGATGAGCCTGCTCAAGCTACATCGTTTGAAATACTTGCTACTGTGTAACTCTTTTCAAACATGACGAAGTAAATCCAGGTATACCGGTCTGTTTGCTGCGCGACAGCGGCAGGGCGGATTTTGGCCCGCTGAAGGCTCTCCTGATCCCTGGTCCCGGTTTGACTGGAAAATCGGATGTCTCACCCGGAAATCGCCACATCGGCAAAACGGATATGGGGCATCAGGGCGGTGCGTTCGATATTCCAGAAGCATGCATCACCGATGGCAGAGATTTTCTGCAACATCTGGTAAAAATTACCGGCCACAGTGATGTTGCGAACCGGCTGCACACGTTGACCATTTTTGCAGAGATACCCGGCAGCGCCAAAACTGAATTGCCCGGACACCGCGTTGGCGCCGGAGTGAAGCCCGGCGAGGTCAGTTATCTCAATGTATTCTCCAGAGAGGAGAGAAGCGGGGCCATCATCGCCTTCCGGAATCTGCAACTGATGCAGGTTGACACCCAGTCTGGACCGGCTTCCCCGCCAGGCATGTCCAGTGGTCCTGACACCAAAGTGAGCGGCAGTTGCGCTGTTATGGGCAAGCGTTTCCAGGCGGCCTTCCTGGATCAAGGGGGTTTCTCTGGTGGGTGTACCCTCGGAATCAAACAGTGCATAGCCGAATCCTTCCGTCAAAAGGGGCTGGTCGATGATTGACAGACGAGGGTCCGCAACCATTTCCCCAACCTTGTCTCGCATGGGATTGACACCGTCCCGGGCAGCCTGACCAGAGAAAATCATGGTGGTGAACGAATGAAACAGGTCGGTCTGGCATTCCTCATCAAAGATCACATCGTAGTGTTTGCCGGGGATGGGTTTCCCATGCAGTAGACCCAGGCACCGTTTGTGGGCTTCCTCCACAATCTCGCGGTGATCAAGTTCACCGAACCTGCGGGTGGCACGCCCGAAGCCGTCCATGATGTTATTATCGTCTTCTTCCATCAGCGCAAATGCCACGGCGATGCAGACTTTCTGTTTTGAATGGGCTTTAAGACCGGCGCTGGTGTAGAGGTGTTTTTGCGCCTGGGAGTCATGGACATTGTTGTGCGGTACATTGCGAACCTTGGACTTTGCGGCAAGTTCGCGTTCCATTGCCAGTGAAAACCGGATCTTCTCATCCACCGAAGTCTTATCGACCGGGCAAAGCAAGGCATCGTCAGTACATAATTCTCCATCTGTGGACAATATTTTTTCTTCCGGTTCAACCTTGGCAAAACTCGCGTTGATCAGTGCCTGTTGGACCATCGATTGCAAAGCATCGCTATCTGAAGCTTCACTGTAGGCAGTTCCAACGCGGTCATCCCTGATGACACGCAGACCAAAGACCCGGGTCGAACTGACCTTGTGTTCCTCCAGCTCGCCGTCTCTTGCCTTAAGCGACAGGGACTGACTTTCATCGATTATCAGGTCGCCTTCGGCGCCGGCTTTGGAAACGGTTTCCAGAACTTCTGCTGCATGTTGTTCCAGGTCCATTCAGGCATTCCCCCCGACGAGTATGTCATCCACTTTCAGGGTCGCCTGACCGACGGTTGTCGGTACCAGGCCGGAAATGGAACCACACATGCCGCAGGCCAGTGAGAAGTCCTTGCCAATCATTGAAATTTCCTTCAGAACTGCCGGACCTGTGCTGATCAGGGTGGCGGCCTTGACCGGGTACTGAATTTTGCCGTTTTCCACGTAATAGCCTTCCTGCACGGCGAAGTTGAATTCTCCTGTGCCCGGTTGAACAGAGCCCCCACCCATGTGAGAGGCATAGATACCTTTGTCGATGGAGTTGATCATGTCATCAAGTTCAGCATTGCCAGCTTCGATAAAGGTATTGCGCATGCGCGAGGCCGGTGCAAATCGATACGACTGCCGCCTGCCGGAACCGGTTCTGGCATAACCGGTTTCCTGTGCGCCCAGTCTGTCCACCAGAAAACTGGTTAGTTTGCCGTCTTTGATGAGTTGGGTACGCTGGGTTCCCATACCCTCGTCGTCGATATTGATGGAACCCCACTCGTTGGTTATGGTGCCATCGTCAACGGCACTGACCACAGGGTTGGCGATCATCTCACCCATCTGATCATGGAAGACGGAAGCCTGTTTGGCTACTGCAGTTGTTTCCAGGAGATGCCCACAGGCCTCGTGGAAGATTACACCGCCAAAGCCATTGCCCAGGACTACTGGCATCCGGCCAGCAGGGCAGGGTTTTGCACTCAGGTTAACCAGCGCCTGCCGGGCTGCTTCTTCACCGGTTTTTTCGGCACTGATGTTGTCTTTCAATTCCCAACCCTGTAAACCACCGTCGTTCCAGGAGCCGGTCGCCTGTTCACCGCCATCGGAGGCAATGGCATTCAAGCTGGCCCGAATGTAGTGGCGTGTGTCTGCGGTGTGCAGTCCTTCGCTGTTGAACAATTCCACGCTCTGTTCCCGCTGCAGGCATTTGCCGCGAGTCAGTGAGATCAAATTGCCCGCTGCCCTGGCGGCCCGGTCTGCGGCAAGGAGATATTCGACCTTGCTTTCGATGTCGGCGTCCCCGGAGAGAATCCTTAGTGCGGGGTGGCGGTTAGTCGCTTGCCTGTAATCAAAGGCTGTTCTGGTGCTGGCGGGGTCCCGCAAGTCCCTGGCAGCCAGTTCTGAAGTAATTCGCTGCAATTCATCCTCTTCGGTTTTGTTGGTGTAACCGTAGAGCACCTTGTTGCCGTAAACCAGTCGGATTCCGATGCCAAAATCAATACCGGACTGTACTGCCTGCACGTCTCCACTCAGAGTATCAATATCACTGACCTGATTTCGTTCAACATAGAGCTCGGCAAAATCTGCACCCAGCGAGAGGGCATGGTCGATGACGGTATCGGCTGATCGGGTGTTAAGCATCGTGATAATCTCTGTATGACAGTCGGGCAAGTGTAGCATGACAAAGGAAATTCAGCCTGGAAAAAAGCATGAAGTGGAATATTATCGTGGCCTCCCGGCAGAATTGGGAAGATATAATGAGCATTGATCAGTTGACTTCAGACGAGCCTGAAGGCTCTGACTATTTCCGGGCATATACGGCGCGCCGACTGACACTGCCGTCATCATGTAGATCATAGATAATCGCGCCTGGAGGCAGGGTGGTTGTCCTGTGGCCCGCGGGATTGTGATCGAATCCGATGCAGGTTGAGGGACAGGTTGAAAACAGGGTGGCGCCCACCTGGTGCGCATAATCATCGTGTACATGGCCACTGATCAGTAATCTCACTGCATCGTGTCGGGTCAATTTCAGCAGTGCTTCCGGTTCAGCCAGGGTACAGTTTGGTGCGGCACAGTTGAAATGTGGTGGATGATGCACGGCTACTGACACAAATCTGATCTCTCGGGATAATTCAATGTCATCCAGTACACGTTGTACCCGAGTCAGTTCATCCTCTATCAGTCTGCCTTCCACGTGATGTGGCCAGTGACTGTCAAGGGGAATGATTATCCAGGGGGCGAGAACACAAGGTGTGATCGGCAAAAACTCTGACAGTATGGACGGGTCGTCATGATTCCCCGGAATGGCAATCAGATTTTCGAATTCCATGTTGTCCAGCATATCCGAAACTCTCTGGTAACTCGCCGCTGAACCATCCTGGGAGATATCACCGGTGAGAATCACCAGATGAAAAGGACCGGATGAGTTGACTGCATTCAACGTGGACACGAGATTAGCGTCCACATCCTGCCTGAAAAATTTTGCTCCGGGGCTTTCCAGGAGATGTGTGTCGCTGATTTGCAGAACGCGGTGGTATGACATGGGAAAGTTCGTTTGACTGGTCCATCCATAGTGTAAGTAATCGGGATTCTGCTGTCACACCTGTTTGAAAGCAAGCGTCGGCTATAGCATACTGAAATCTATCGCTTGCCCTCATTTTCAAGTTAATTTCAATATTGGAATTGCAGTAAAAGCGTGTTGCGAATGCAAATAATCAACTGAGAAAAAGAGAGGATTTACATGGCTCCTGTTCCTGGAGGTGGCACAATCGCTGTCACTGGCGCGGCTGGATTTATTGGTGGTTGGGTTGTCAGACAATTGTTGGACAAGGGCTATCGGGTACGCGCCTGTGTTCGTGATGAAAGTGATGCAACCAAAACGGGTTTTCTGAAAGCGATGCCGGGATATGCTTCCGGCCGTCTGACATTACATTCAGCTGATCTGAATGAAGCCGGTTGTTTTGATGATATCTTCAAGGGTTGCAGTGGCGTTGCTCATATTTCACATATCAACGATTACGGTAACACGGATTACGTCAAGATGGTCTGTGATCACATCATTAAAAGTGTGAATGAATCAGCTTCAGTTAACCGGGTGGTCGTTACGTCCAGTGTGGCGGCAGTTGTTTCCGAGAGTAACATGGACGAGATGGTCAAACGCCCTGTTATCTATGAGGACAGATTCCCTGATGGAGACAGTCCCAGGGTTTCGGGATATTCAAGAAGTAAGCAACAGGCAGAACATACCTTTGCCGAAGCCGCGGATAAAAATGGATTTTGGGATTCCATTACCTGTTGTCCAGCGGACAATGTGGGTCCCATTCAGTCGGCACATCAGGGTGATCGAGGTCCCTGGCAGGGACTGATGAAAAAAATGCTTCAGGGTGAGTGCAATCCAGCGGTACACGGTTACCGACCGTGGCATACTGTTGATGTTCGTGATACGGCAGCATGTCATATCGGAATTCTGGAAAGTGTAAAGGTCAGAAATGGTGAGCGTTACATCGCTTATTCCACGGACAAGATCGATGTGGAAGAGGTTTGTGCCCGAATAGACCACCTTCTGCCAGAACTTGGTTATGCAACACCTGACCTGACGGAAGACCTGGATGAGGCGGGACTCGAGCGTAAGCTGAGAAGAAAGGCAGTGTATGCCGGCACTGATTTAAGAAACGATCGAGTTCGAGACGTTGTGGGAATTACGTTCCGTCAACTGAATGACTCACTCCGGGATATGGCGGAATCCCTGATTACCGTAGGTCAAGTGACACCGGTGTTGCGTCCTGGGTTTCCACTACGTAAATAGAACTGGCACAGAAAACTTGACAACAATTGGGTTTTGATTAACATTGATTGTGTGCGTGTCAGTACGCATCCGATCCGCGGGCAGGTCTTCCCCAACTGGCGTATACAAGACATTTTCCTCTTTTCAAACCATGGGCGCGGATACTGGATATTGAGAAAGGAGGACCAGTCATGGTCACACATACCGCCGAAACTTGCCTTGGTGTTCTTAAGCAATCAGCCAAGAATCTTTTAAAGAGTGCAAAGTCTGGCAACCCACCTGCGTTAAAACTTTTTGAACAATATTTCGAGAATCCTTCGAAGATCAGATTGGAATTGAAACTGAGCCAGGCACAACTGGTCATTGCTCGTGAATGCGGTTTTGCCAGTTGGCCGAAACTCAAATCAGGGTTAGAGCAGTGGCAGGCGCAGAACGAGATACCACCCTCTGTCCTGTACAACAACCTGATTAAGAAAATCACCAGTCTCATAGCAACAGATGACACTGGGGCTAAAAGCAAACCATGGTATCAGGATGACGCTATTACACTTTGTTGCACATTCTGCAGAAAATCGCAGCATGATGTGAAGCAGCTCATTGCCGGGCCTCAGGTTTTCATCTGTAACGAATGTGTTGAACTTTGCAATCAACTTATCAATGAAGAGCAAGCAGAAGCCTGATTCTCTGTAATCGGTTCAACCGGTTAATTGTAAGGGAGGGAGAGAAATGGCCCGCCCAGAGAGACTCGAACTCCCGACACCCAGGTTCGAAGCCTGGTGCTCTATCCAACTGAGCTATGGGCGGTGGATTGCTGCGGACAGGCAAGAGTATATGTAATTCGTGCTGACGACACCAGTGATGACACTGGAACATGCTGAGTCAGCTGGATCTTCAAAGCAACGAGATTACAGACCTGTGGCCACTGTCTGGCATGTCAGGCCTGGATTGGCTGTTTATTAACAACAACGAGATTGCTGACATATCGCCACTGTCTGGTCTGACAGACCTTGAATTGCTTCTCCTGCAGGACAACGAGATTTCGGAAATCTGGCCGCTGTCCCAAAATGCCGGACTGGACGAAGGCGACCTGGTCGATCTGCGCCACAATCCGCTGGATGACGATGCGACATCGAGTCACGTTCCCACTTTGGAAGGTCGAGGCGTCAGAGTGGCGATTGGAGATGAAGATCATGGCGACACGCATGACACTGCGACCCCATTGCAGATCGGGGGTACGCAGCAGGGAATGATCGACACAGACTTCGATGTCGACGTCTTTAGTGTTGTAGTATGGACAGCCACGGATGTCGTCTTATACACTTCTGGCGACCTGGAAACGGGTATTGTGCTTTATGACGCTGACGGGAACTTCCTGGAATCCAGCTACGACCGCATTTCACGCCGCTTCGAAACCGGGATTTACTTTGTCGAAGTGTACCCCCGAGAAGTCTACCAGGCGTCTGGACCGTACGAAGTCCATGCAATCGGGATACAATCTTTTATCTTTTGATCGACTCTTAATCTGCCGATTGAAGTCAAAATGCCTGCATATAATGACGCTTTGGACTGGATCGCGAATTCAGCCTGCATCACCTGATGTTTGTCCTGTTGGATATCGTCTGATCCCCGTTAAAGATACACGTGACAATCGGGTTGTGCATTGGAAGTACTGGTTATTCGATGAAAAACACCCCTGATAACGTTAAAACAGGTAGAATAGCAGGTTCTGCATTTCCCAATTAATCCATGAGTGAATCCTTAGCGAAACCGGGTGGAGTACGTGTAGATCGTTCACCTGCCAGCAACCGTGATCTGACCCGGGGGTCTATCCCCATCCACATGGTTCGTCTCACCGGCTTCATGATGCTGGGTATGGTCTCCTATACCGTCGCCAGCCTTATCGAAACCGTGTATATCGGGCAGGTCGGCACCAGTGAACTGGCTGCGATGGGGTTTACTTTCCCACTTGTGTATACACTTCAGGGATTTTCCATGGGGTTGAGTGTCGGGGCGTCTTCCGTGGTGGCCAGAACCATCGGTATAGGTGACAGGCAGAAAGTAAAACGCCTTGCTACTCACTGTTTGTTGCTGGTGACCATGGTGAGTCTGCTGGTCGGTTGTGTGTCGTATTTTTTCCTGGAATCGATCTTTAATCTCCTGGGGGCGAACGAATTGATTCTGTCGCTGGCAGTGGCCTATATGTCGATCTGGCTGATCGGTTTGCCGGTATTCACCATGTCATTTGTGGGAACCACGTTGATGCGGGCATCCGGTAATGCGCTTACGCCAGGGTATCTGATGGCAATAGGATCTTTGCTTCATGTGACGATTGCGCCGTTCTTTATCTTTGGAATAGGACCATGTCCAGAGATGGGCCTGGAGGGTGCGGCACTGAGCTTTGTTATTGCACGTTACATCAGCTGCATAATGATTGCGTACTGTTTTATTGTCAGAGACCGGATGATGCAATTCGATCTCACTGGATTCTTTGGTTCCTGCCGAGAAATACTGCATGTCGGTCTACCCTCGGTGGCGACCAATCTCATCATGCCGGTATCCATGAGTGTCGTGACCCGTCTGCTGGCAGGTCATGGCGCCGTGGTTGTTGCAGGTTTCGGGGTGGCGTCCCGTATCGAATCAATGCTGATAATGCTGATCTTCGCGGTGTCGATAAGCATTTCACCGGTTGTGGGACAGAACTGGGGCGCCGGACAGTTTGATCGCATTAAGAAAGCCATGCGTATCTCAAATATTTTTGTGCTGGTGTGGGGAGGCATATCCTACCTGATACTTATCGCCTTTGGAGAATACATTGTCAGCATGATCAACGATGATCCTGAAGTCGTGGAAACGGCCTGTAATTATTTGCTCATAGGGCCTTTGTCGGTGGGATTCATGGGGGTGATGTCAATCGCCACTCATTCATTCAATTCGTTCGGCAGACCGATACCCCCTTTGATTCTTTCACTATTGCAGATGATAGTGCTAGGTATCCCCCTGGCGTTGCTGGGTAACTACCTCTGGGACTACAGGGGTATTTATTCAGCCCAGGTTCTGACGGCGTTTTCTCTGAGTGTGGTAGCGTGGTTCTGGATCCGTCATACGATCAATGTCAGGATTGCCCGTTCGAGAATCCATAAACCTGATTCATAAACCTGTTGACTGATTTGTGTATTCACGGTTTTATGGTTCTAAACCAAAATCGACCCATGCCTTGACTACCGATCTGACTAGCATCATTGAACCGGCAACCCGGCAGACGGGTCAACTGCCCGAAGTGACTCAACGAGTTTGAAATGGGTGTTTATCTCGTCAAGCGCCTGTTGCTGATTCTGCCCACATTGTTCGGCATCATCCTGATAAATTTCGTCATTGTTCAATTTGCACCGGGTGGACCGGTTGAACAGATCATTGCCCAGGTGACAATGGGCAACATATCCGCAACCTCCAATATCAGTGGCGGCGGTGACAGTGGCGTGTCAGCGTCGGCTGATGTCACCACCGCAGCTCAGGAATTAGGGAGTTACGGGCTGGACCCTGACCTGATCGCCGACCTTGAGAGGCAGTTTGGATTTGATAAACCGGCTCATGTGAGATTTTTTACCATGGTGATCAACTATCTCCAGCTTGATTTTGGAGATAGCTATTTTCAGGATAAACCGGTTATCGAACTGGTGATAGAACGTTTACCGGTATCCATATCACTGGGTTTCTGGTCATTACTCATCATCTACAGCATTTCCATACCCATGGGGATTGCCAAGGCTGTTCGAGATGGCTCCAGGTTTGATATATGGACATCCAGTGTCATTTTTATTGGTTATGCTATTCCCGGGTTCTTGTTTGCCGTGTTGTTGATCGTGGTGTTTGCCGGTGGGAACTACCTTGATCTTTTCCCGTTACGGGGTCTGGTGTCGGAAAACTGGGATCAAATGGGGTGGATCGATAAAATTCTGGATTATTTCTGGCATCTGGCTATGCCGGTTGCTGCTCTCACCATCGGGGGCTTTGCCACACTGACCATGCTGACCAAGAACTCTTTTCTGGAAGAGATCAGCAAGCAGTTTGTGCTTACTGCAAGGGCCAAAGGTCTGGCAGAGAACCGCGTCCTCTACGGCCATGTATTTCGCAACGCCATGCTGATTGTCATTGCCGGATTTCCGACGGCATTCGTGGGGATTTTCTTCACCGGTTCTTTGCTGATTGAAGTCATCTTTTCTTTGGACGGGATGGGATTGCTCAGTTATGAGGCGGTAATCAAACGGGATTATCCGATTTTATTCGGTACCATGTTCTGCCTGACGCTGATTGCTCTTGTCATGCATCTGATCGGTGATCTTGTTTATGTTCTGGTTGATCCGCGAATTGATTTTGATACCAGAGACTGAACCATGACGCCACTGAACCAGAGGAGATTACAACAGTTCAAGGCAAATCGCAGAGGATACTATTCCCTGTATCTTTTTTGTACGTTGTTTGGCTTATCGCTGTTTGCAGAGTTCATCGCCAATGACAAGCCGATACTGCTTTATCTCCAGGGTGGGCTCTACGTGCCGGTGTTATTTACTTATACCGAGAAGGAATTTGGTGGGGAACTGCCCATTGAGGCGCTGTATAACGAGCCTTACATGCAGAATCTCGTGCGGGAGAACAACGGCTGGATGTTGATGCCGCCCATTCCTTTCAGTTACCGGAGCGCAGACAAGTTTCTCGAGAGTGCTGCACCAGCACAGCCGTCACTGGAGCACTGGCTCGGTACAGATGATTCCGGGAAGGACACACTGGCGCGACTGATCTATGGATTCCGTTTGTCCGTATTGTTTGGTCTTTCACTGACCATCATGAGTTCCATGATTGGTGTGACAGTCGGGGCGGTCCAGGGTTATTTTGGCGGCCGCATTGATTTAATTGGTCAGAGGCTGGTAGAGATTTGGACAGGCTTGCCGATTCTCTTAATGCTTATCATCCTGGCCAGTATTGTCAAACCCAATGTGTTCTGGTTACTAGGTATTTTGACATTATTCAGTTGGATGCCACTGGTCAGTGTCGTTCGTGCGGAGGTATTGCGTACCAGGAACTTTGAATATGTGCGTGCAGCGCGGTCACTTGGCATAACGGACAGAGAGATCATCATAAGACACGTATTGCCCAATGCGATGGTAGCAACGTTGACCTTTTTACCTTTTATCCTGAGTGGCGCAGTGACAATGCTGACTGCACTGGATTTTCTCGGGTTTGGCCTGCCTGCAGGGTCGCCGTCTCTCGGGGAACTGCTGGCACAGGGCAAGGCGAATATCCACTCCCCCTGGCTGGGTCTGACAGGATTCTGCACCCTGGGTCTAATGCTGACACTGCTGATTTTTATCGGTGAGGCGGTTCGGGATGCGCTGGACCCGCGCCGTACTCTGTCTGCTACTTATCAGAATTGATCCAGCAACAGACGCTTGGCCCGGGGTTTTCAACCTGCGGTTCGGGATGTGCTGTATCTGTACCACCCGTTATCAGAACTGATCCTGATTCAGCCGTTTTGCCCAGGGTTCACACTCTGCGATCAGGGATGCGCCATAACCCGTTTACACGTTATCAGAAAGTGTTCCGGTATCAGAATATCCAGGCCAGTAGTGAATCGGCAATGGTGATTGCTATGGCGGCAATAAAAGTTGTTTTAAGATCTTTGATCTCAAAATTTTCGATAATCTGATCGGTAATCCAGAGAAGCAAAGTGTTGATAATCACCTTGAACAGACCGACTGTGATGATCATGAAAGGGAAGCTGATGATCATCAACAGGGTGCCAAGTGTGATATTGATGATTCCGTAAACGATGGCCACCAGCAAGGCCGTACCATAACTGGTTACACGTATTCCAGGTACCAGTTCTGCCAACAGAAATATAAAACCACCAAGCAGCAATAAATGTAATATCAGATCAATCATCTTTTTCTTTCCTGTTACAGATTCCAAATGGGTTGCAGTGTCCGAAAACTCTACAACTACAGGTTACAACCAATTTGTTAAACAATTCTACAATTATCGTACCAACTTATAAACTACTGAAAAACAACAACAAATCACCAACGCCTGATTACTTCGTGGCGAGATTGACCAATGTTCCGTTAAAACCACCTTCCACTGTGGCCTAAAGTTGAACTGAGTTCCGGCTTTTCCTTTGACAGAAAATGATGGCAAACTCAGGAATTATTCTATGAACTAAGGTTTAAACAATGCTTGACTTACATTACTGGCCTACGCCCAACGGCAAGAAAGTGACTATTCATCTGGAAGAATGCGGGCTTGAATACAATGTGGTGCCCTGCAATATCGGCAGGGGAGATCAGTTCAAAGAGACGTTTCTGGGGATTTCCCCGAATAACCGCATGCCGGCACTGGTAGATCATGCTCCGGATGACGGCGGTGCACCGCTGCCGGTGTTCGAGTCCGGCGCGATCATGCTCTATATTGCAGAAAAAACGGGACAGTTCATGCCGTCTGATGCAAGAGGTAAATACAATGTCATGCAATGGGTGATATGGCAGATGGCAAACCAGGGACCCAAGACCGGGGAGTGTGGACATTTCCGGCGACTTGGTGATAACAGTGGTGATCAATCCTACGCTGTTAACCGGTTTACCAATGAGGTAAATCGATTCTACGGTGTTCTGAATAACCAGTTATACCGTCAACGCTATATTTGTGGCGAAGAGTATACGATCGCCGACATGATCATTTACCCGTGGACGGTTGGTTGGTCAGGTCAGGGACAGGACATCGACGAATTCAAATATTTCAAACGCTGGTTCAATGAAATTGGAGAACGGGATGCGGTGCAGCGAGGCATGGCCGTAGGCAAAGATTTTCAAAATGACACTTCGAAATTGAGTAACGAGGAAAAGGCATCTCTACGGGATATGCTTTACAACCAGAGAGCCCGTCCCGCTCCTGAATCCGGTGGTTTGGAAATATGAATTACAGCGTTCTGTAAAGTCGGAATACCCCTGCAGGATCACCCCTGGTCGGTAACCGCCCCTTTTGATGCGGAACTCACCAGGCGTGAATACTTGGCCAGTATCCCGCGGTCCGTATAGGGTGCCGGTTGCCGCCATTTTGCTCGTCGTCGGTCCATTTCCACTGCGTCGATATGCAGCGTGATGGTTCTTCCCTCGGCATCAATTGTAATGCCATCTCCGTCCTCAATCAGTGCAATCGGGCCGCCGTCACTGGCTTCCGGGGTGATGTGTCCAATAACAAAGCCATGAGATCCACCGGAAAATCGTCCGTCCGTAATCAGCGCTACATTTTCAGATAGTCCTCTGCCGCTGATGGCACTGGTCGGAGACAGCATTTCCCGCATACCAGGTCCACCTCGAGGTCCTTCATAGCGTATGACAACGACATCACCGGCAACCACGGTACCGTCCAGTATCGCGGCGAGAGCAGATTCTTCACCGGTAAAGCAACGCGCAGTTCCTGAAAATGACAGACCTTCATGTCCGGTGATTTTTGCTACGGCGCCTTCCGGTGCAAGATTACCCCTCAGGATGACCAGATGGCTGTCTTTTTTAATCGGATTCGATAATGGCCTGATGATTTGCTGAGCATCGGGATAGGGGGCGACATTGGCCAGATTTTCCGCCAGTGTGTTACCCGTAACAGTCAGGCAATCTCCGTGCAACAGACCGGCTTCCCACAGTATTTTCATCAATGGCTGGATGCCGCCAATATCGATGAGTTCACTCATGGCATATTGCCCCGCGGGACGCATGTCGGCCAATACCGGTACACGTTTACCAATCCGGGTAAAATCATCAATCGTGAGCGGAATTCTCGCCGCGTGTGCAATTGCCAGCAGATGCAGAACGGCGTTTGTTGAACCCTCCAGGGCAATTGCTACCGTAATGGCATTTTCAAATGCTTCGGTGCATAGAATATCAGAGGGTTTGATGTCAGCCTCGACAAGTTTGACGACGGCTTCCCCGGCGGCATGGCTATCCTCTCGCTTATTGTTGGATACAGCTTCCTGGGCAGATGAATTGGGCAGTGACAAGCCCAGGGCTTCTATGGCTGATGCCATGGTATTGGCTGTATACATGCCGCCACAGGAACCCGGCCCGGGTATTGCCGTAGATTCAATTTCCTGCAACTCGATATCAGAAATGTTACCGGCTGCGTGTTGTCCGACTGCTTCAAACACGGATATGATATCGCGTCTTTTTTTACCAGGCTGGATTGTACCGCCATAAACAAATACCGCGGGGCGGTCGAGTCGGGCCATCGCCATGGCGCATCCGGGCATGTTCTTGTCGCATCCACCAATGGCAACAAAACCGTCAAAGCCTTCCGCACCAACAACTGTTTCAATGGAATCCGCAATCACTTCCCGGGACACCAGTGAGTAGCGCATTCCCGGCGAACCCATGGAGATACCATCCGATACAGTGATGGTATTGAAAGTTACGGGTTTCCCGCCCTGGTCGCCAACGCCTGTTGCCGCCGACTCAGCCAATTCGTTGATATGTATATTGCAGGGTGTAAGGTTGCTCCAGGTTGAGGCGATACCAATCTGGGGTTTACTGAAATCTTCCCGGGTAAATCCCACGGCATACAACATTGAACGAGCAGCCGCTTTTTCCACACCATCGACCACAATGGAGGAATAGCGGCGACGGTTTCTGGTTTTGTCTGAATCGGACATATTGATCGGGTTCCTGAAAACTGAAGCCGTGAATTGTAGCATTACAGCCGAGACCCGACGAAAATCTGCTGGAATTTTTCGTTATTTCCTGATGTACTGCCTGGTTCCGGGGTCGTTAGCTCAATTGGTAGAGCAGTGGACTCTTAATCCATCGGTTACAGGTTCGATTCCTGTACGACCTACCATGTTTAACAATATGATATTGATAGCGCAATGTGCTAGCAGTATGTTATCCTGTAGATTAATCCAAATTTCGAAGCTGATCAAGGAGTACACTAATGGGTTCCACCATCGTTGTTCGAGACATTAATCCGGGTGATAAATCCTGGATCAAACAGGAAGCGGAACATTGCGGCCTTTCGATGGAAGAATTTGTGCGCCGTCTGATCCATGAAAAGCGCGAGAACACTAAAGAGTGTGCAAAGCCATCGGTAGCCTTCCGACGATACTTTGGGCCGGAACACGGGGTCGAACTGCCACCACCCAGACGCTATGGCTACAGACCGGTAGTGTTCTTCGATGAAAGCGGCACATGACTGCCCCCACTGCCTGGCTTCTCGACACGAATGTCCTCTCCGAAATGATGCACCCGAACCCCGAGCCTCGTGTCGCTGGGTTTCTCGATGAGATTGCTCCAGAGGGGATCGGTCTCGCCGCGATCACCGTTTGGGAGATCTTAAACGGTATCGGCCAACTGGACTCCGGTCGGCGCCGAGAGGGCATTGCTGATCGATTTCAGGGGATGCTCAATGACATTTTCGAGGATCGGATCTTCGACTGGACTGCTGCCGACGCTAAAGTCTGTGCCCGAATCATGGAGGACAAACGCCGCCGGGGCGAACCACTTGACAGTCATCTCCCGGACGCGATGCTTGCAGGAACGGCAGTGAGCCGTGGCTTGGCCATTGTCACACGTAACGAGAGCGAGTTCCGGAATACCAGCGCCAGGGCAGTCAACCCCTGGACGGAAGAACCACAATGACGGAGAAAGAGCGCGACGTGCTTAATCCATCGGTTACAGGTTCGATTCCTGTACGACCCACCACTTCACCGGGCCGTTGCATTACCAGGCTGCAGCGGTTGTAAACAGGTGTTTACCTTGCTTTAATAAATTCTGTATGGTCAGGAAGAACAAGAAGAATAAAAAACTGATTAATGAAGCGGGTCTTCTCAAGGAAGCGATTCGACTCGGTATGATCTATGGCGAAAAACGTGGAGTGGTCGAGTTTGAACCAACGGATTCAGTCCATCTGAAAGTTGAATATATATACAGACTACTGGTTCACGACAAATTGATTCAGCCATTGGCAAAACCGGATGTCTCACAGAAGGCTATGGCGCACAAACTGGCTCTCTGGGTTGCCAGACAATTGCCGGAAGATCACCCGCTACTCAGGGGACAGTTTACTTAATTCAGTTTGTTCGCAGATGCTATTCGGGGGACAGAGAACTTGATCCAGGTCGTTCGCAGATGGATTTGGGATAGTTGCTGAATCAGGCGATAACAGTACCTGCATTCTGTTGCATCCAGGTCTCGTACATATCTGCGTAGTAACCGTTTTTACCTATCAGTTCTTCATGAGTTCCCATTTCCATGATGCTCTGGTTTTTGATTACCGCGATGATGTCTGCACGCATGGCAGTTGCCAGACGATGCGCAATAATAATCGCCGTACGACCTTCCAGAAGAGTATCAAGAGCATGTTCTATTCTGGATTCGCTTTGCTGGTCCATGTTCGAAGTTGCTTCATCGAGTATCAGTACCCTTGGTCTGCTCAGGAATGCCCTGGCAAGAGCCAGCAGCTGACGTTCACCGGATGACAGTGATGAACCCCTTTCGTGGCAGGGCGTATCGAGTCCCTGAGGCAGCCGGTCTACCAGGTCTTCAATACCGACCGCTTTACAGGCTTTCAGAATTTCCTCATCAGTGGCTTCTGGCCTGGAGAACCTCAGGTTCTCCTTGATCGAGCCATGGAACAGGAAGGGTTCCTGAGGTACTACACCGAGTTGACTGTGCAGTGAATGAAGGCTGATATCCCTGATACTTTGATTGTCTAACAGAATATCTCCCTCGTCGGAGTCGTAGAAGCGGGCGATAAGCTTTGCCAGGGTCGATTTACCGGCACCCGTGGGTCCCACAAAGGAAATACTGTGTCCTGCCTCGATATGCAGCGAAACGTTCTTTAGAACCGGCGCCGTATCATCGTAAGAAAAAGTTACATTCCGCAGCTTTATATCACCCTGCAGGTCTTCGATATGTGTCGCATCCTCTTTCTCCATGACGGAAGGCGGAGTACTCAGCAGACCACGGAGTTTGATCACTGCTGCATTACCAGCCTGGAATTCGTTATAAAGGCCGGTCAGAGAACTGATCGGCTTAAAAAAGCGCGCGGCGAGATTCATAAAGGCAATGAGTGCTCCCACAGTAAACGCGCCATCCGTATCCAGGGTGGGATTCACACTCAAGAGTATAAAATAACCAGTAATGAGGATGATAAGTGTAGTAGCTACATCGACATACATGGTCGCGGAAGAATAGACGGCGGAAATCCAGGCGGTACGGTTATTGGCATCCCGGTAGTCACCCACAATATTTCGATGGTTGATGACATTATGCTTCATACGATTGAAGGATATGACAAGACGCATGCCGGCCAGACTCTCCTGCAGGTCCGAGAGTACTTCCGCTATCCGGTTTCGAACGTTTTCATAGCCCTTTCCCGAAACAGACCGGAACCAACTGGTCATAACCAGCATGACTGGAGCGGCGATAACAATGAGAATCAGCGTAAGTTCCACATTAAAGGAAAGAAGAATGCCAATGATGAAAATGAGAGAAAGCGTCTGTGCTACGATATTGACCAGACCGTATTGCAATAGATGAGACAACGCTTCTATGTCACTGGTCATCCGGGTCAACAGCCGGCCGGCTTTTTCACCGGTGAAAAAATCCAGAGAGAGTCTTTGCAGGTGCGTAAATACCCGAATCCGTAATTCATACATCAGCAGTTGTCCAAGTTTGCCGACGTATCGAATGCGGAATGCACTGACAAAAACCGCAACAATGAGTGAAGCGATCCAGGCGACAGCCACCCACAGAAGAACGGTAAAATTTTTGGGGACGATGGCATCGTCGATGGCAATCTTGACCAGGTAGGGGCCAACCAGCAACAGCATCTCGGTCACTGCAACCAGAGCAAGCGAACCCAGCATGCGGTATTTGTAGGGTGCCAGGAAAGACCAGAGAGTGAAAGGGGCTTCAATGGGCGCACGATGAGAAAACTTCAGATTGATATCACTAAAGTCCGGTTCTTCCTTGATCAACGCGTTGGTCGACCCTACCATTTCCGGTGGGATACCAGCAAAGGGAAGGTTGCCGGAACGGCTTTTCATGCCGCTTCCCTTGTGCCAGTGACCACTTACACCACCACTCATCATGGCAATACTCCTCCACTGGGAAAATCATCGGTGCCGGATTCCTGAGATACCCATGCAGACATACGACGTCGATGTTCCCTGTCGGTCTCATCTTCAGGTTCCGTTTGATTCTGACTGTCCGGCTGATGCGTCTGACTCTGCTGCGCCAGTATTTCGTTGTAACGAGGCATTGTTGCCATCAGTTCCTGATGGGTGCCCGTGGCTATGACCTTGCCCTCGTCCAGCAGAATGACCCGGTTGGCAAGGCTGATTGTGGAAAGCCTGTGAGCAATCAGAATTGTCGTGCGGTGTTCCAAAAGTTGTACCAATGCCTCGTGGATGTCTGCTTCCACTTTGACATCAATGGCACTGGTTGCATCGTCCAATACCAGAATCGGAGGGTTCACCAGTAACGCTCTGGCTATACCAAGCCTCTGGCGTTGTCCTCCGGATAACGTGTAGCCGCGCTCACCAACGACCGTGTCATAGCCCTTTTCGGTGTCTATGATAAACTCATGTGCTTGAGCCGCCCTGGCTGCATTGATGATCTCATCTTCAGATGCATCCGGTCTGCCATAGGCTATGTTGTCCCGAATGCTGATGGAAAATAAAAAAGGTTCGTCCAATACCTGTCCCACATGGTAATGCAGGTTCTTGATTGCCAGATCTCTTAAGTCCACACCATCAATGGTAATCGAACCGTCGCCCATCTCGTAAAACCGTGATAGCAGACGGACTATCGTCGATTTTCCAGAACCGGTCCGGCCAACAATGGCCACGATTTCTCCAGGTTCAACTTCAAAACTCAATCCATTCAGGATCAACTCATCATGATATGCAAACGTGACGTTATTAAAGCTCAGATGTCCTCTTGGATTGTGCAATTCAACGGTCTCTTCCCGGTCAACGATCTTCGGTTTTTCATCCAGTATTTCAAATATTCTGCCGGCGGAAGCCTTGGCGCGCTGTTCCATCTGAAGCAACATGCCAAGGAATCGAAACGGCATCTGAATCATCATGATATACAAGTTGAAGGCAACCAGAGCACCAAGCTGAACCTGACCTTCCATCACCAGCCAGCCACCGTAAACCCAGACAAGTACCTGTCCGGTGACGGTGAGATTCTCGATGATGGGGTAATAACGAGCCGAGACTTCGACAGTCCGTACCTGCACCCATTGCAGTTTTTTGGCTGCCTGTGCCAGAAGGTTGAGTTGATTTCCTTCCTGGGCAAAGGATTTGACAATTCGTTGCCCATTGATGTTTTCATCCACAACTACGGCTACATCTGCCTGATGCGCCTGGGTGAGCCAGGAAAGTGGGAACATCAATTGTCTGAGTTTCATGCTGATCATGTAAACGATTGGCGTGGATATCAATGCTGCGAGTGTCAACGTGATGCTGACTGACAACATATAACCAGCGGCGAAGACAAAGCTGCCAGCACTCATCAGTAGCATCGGCGCCATCATCAAAAACATTTGAATAGCTCTGATGTCGCTGTTGGCACGTGAGATGATCTGGCCAGTCTGGATTTTATCGTAAAATGAAAAGGAGAGAGTGACCAGATGATTGTAAATCACAGAGCGGAGATCGGCTTCCAGTTGATTGGAGACACGGCTCAACTGGTAGTTGCCCAGGAGGCTAAAGACAAATCGGAATGCGCTCAGTACTGCAATCAATGAAACAAACAGGAAGAAGTCGAAGGATTCACCCTTCAGAATCGCTGGTTCCAATGCGTCGATGGTTTTACCGATCAGCGCCGGAACAGTAATGCCAAACAACGTGGTCAGCACCATCAAAGAGATGCCGATGCTGAAAGGCCATTTGTTGACCATAAGTACAGGGACAAGACGTTTAATCCAGTGTTTTGACTGGTCCGGGTCTACATTGGCACGGGGGTTTTCAAAACGGGGTTCAACATTGACCGGTTCAAAGCTGAAGGAAGATTCCGCAGCGTTTGATATGTCCGGTGCGGTGTCTGTTACAGATATACTCAATAGTATGCAAGGAAGTTTGAATGCAAGTATTATACCGTGATTCGGGTCGTCCTGTCATCTGATTTGTTAAGAACTGTTAAGAACAATTAAATTGTCCGCTTTTTTAACAAGTAATCTGTCCGGTTTTAATATGGGGTATTTCAATCAATTTGGAGTACCTGATGAGACCGGCAAAATGGCTACAGGAGACGAGACTAATGCGCTTTGAAGAGGTCTACATATTCAGTCCTCATGCAGCCAGCTCTTCATCGGTGATTCACGAGACTAATGCGCTTTGAAGAGGTCTACATATTCAGTCCTCATGCAGCCAGCTCTTCATCGGTGATTTCCAGATATCGTTTCAGATAATGGACACCGGCATAGAAAGGCAGGGTATCCGCAAGGGCAACACAGAGTTTGAACATGTAGCTGTGCCACATCAGCATGAACATGGCCCCAAGGCTTATTGCCCCGGCAAGAAACGAGGCGCCAAAAGTCACAGTGATTACCATAAAGGAGTCCACCCCCTGGCTGATAACGGTACTGCCGTTATTACGCAGCCACAGGTGCTTGCCGCCCGTGAGTTTTCTCCAGAAGTGGAACATGAACACATCGCAGTATTGGGCGGCGATGTAGGCTATCATGGAGGCGAATACAGCACCTGAAGTCGTTGCGTACAGCAGCGTAAACAGTTCCACGGAATCTTCGACACTGTCGCCATCCGGCAGTGCAATCGATTCTGCCAGATGGATGACCTGCCATGGGGGTTGAAGTTCCGGTGCAACTGATGGAATAAGACTGGCGATCCACAGAGTGACGATGATAAAACAGTTCAGCCCGAGTCCAATTGTGACCAGGAAGTTTGCTCGCGCCCGGCCATACAGTTCACTGATCAGGTCGGTACACAGAAAAGTCAGAGGGTAAGGCAGTACACCCACAGCCAGACTCAGGTAACCAAGTTGGATAAAACGGGTTATTCCCAGGATATTCAGCATGGTCATGGCGCACAGGAATATCCCTGCCAACACCAGAAATACCCGTTCACGCCGTTCTTTAAGCTCTTTTGTGACTTCCATTTACTCCTCCATGTGATGTTTCATGACTCAATCTGACCAAGATTTGTATGAATGACAGCTCCATTAATGACTGGATTTTTGGCAGCAAAAAAGATGGCATCAGCAATTTCCCCTGGCTCTATAAGTCTTCCAAAAGAGGATAAACCGGCGATATTGTTCAGAATTTCCTGGTTGTCTCCAGCGTGTGCACGCAACATTTCAGTGTTGGTGAATCCCGGGCAGATACATGTGGTGTGGATGCCGGTACCCGTAAGATCCTGGCAGGTAGCGCGCATCATACCTACCATTGCGTGTTTGCTGGTAACGTAGCTGAAAGTGTTGGCAACTGCTTTTTCCGACAGGGTGGATCCCACATAAATAATGGAAGAGCCAGGTCGCATTTTTGTAATAAGACAGCGATTCAATATATGAGGTGCAATCACATTCAGACGCAGCATACCGGCGAGGATTTTCGTATCAGCGTCTCTGGCGGAATCATTTACCATGCGTCCTGCATTGTGTACCAGACTGATTTCACCAGGTTTAATGAGAGTGTCCAACAGCGTAGACAGGTTTGACTCGGTATTTTCATCACTCAGATCAATGCTATAACTCTCAATGCGATCATCCGGCGGTTTTGTTCGGGAAAAGTTGATAATGCGGTAATCAGCATCACAAAACCGCGTTGCAGTGGCGAGTCCGATACCCTTGCTTGCACCTGTAATAATCAGCGTTTTCATGCCTGTCGCCACTGGGAACAGCCTGTTTGACCCGGGCTTGAGGAGACTTTCACGGTCATTTCGATGATTCCCCGGCGATGAAAATCCGAATGTTCCAGCAGGATGCCGAGCAGATAGTTGGAAAGTTCCTCTACGGTGGTATTGGCAATGGGCAGTATCGTCAAATCCCTTGCCAGAAAGGGTATGCGTTCATCGTTGAACAGGGCGACTGTGTATACACCGTCCCTTTCCAGGTCCAGGTAAGGAGATTTCTCAGGCAGAATAGTCTGTTCGTCAAGATCATCGCACAAATCACGCAAGACTGTCTTGATGATGCCGTAGTCAAACATAAGGCCATCATCACCGACTGGGGCCGTGAGTTCGCATTCAACCTGGAAGTTGTGGCCGTGCAGGTTTTCCCGTTCCGTTTTATTGAATATTGTAAAGTGGGCAGCGGAGAATGAATGGGCCTGCTTACGAATTTCGATTCGACTGTATCTCTCACGATCGCTCACTCATGTACCTCGGTGTTTTGGGGAAGAGCCTTCAGATGATTGTAATTAGCCGCCATATTAACCCAGTCCATGGTCTGATTGCACAAAAGCATGGCATTGGTGCACACTGACAGGCTTGAATAAATAAAGGAGATGTCATGTCGTTAACTGAATTAAGTCGTTCTATCCGGGGTGAGGTTGCTATTGTGACCGGCGCCGCAAGTGGTATGGGGCGCGCTACGGCACATCTGTTTGGTGACGAGGGTGCGAGAGTCGCGCTGGTTGATATCAATGAAGAGCCGCTGCAGAAGGTGGTCAGGGAGATGACAGATGTGGGGTATGACGTCAGAGGGTGGAGACTGGACCTTGCCGATGGAGATGCGATTTTATCGGTGGTCAATGAAATCGGACAGCATTTTGGAGGCATTGACATTCTGGTTAATAATGCCGGTATCTCAGCACCCTCATCGATTGATGGCGATGAGTACCTTGCCGCGTGGGACAAATCACTGGCTGTTTTACTGACAGCCCACATGTTGATGATACGCGCCACGCTGCCGTTTATCCGCCAGTCGCCGCATGGACGGATCGTGAATATTGCGTCAACGGAAGGGTTGGGCGCCACCAGGGGTAACAGCCCTTACTCGACGGCCAAAACCGGCGTGATTGGACTGACCCGCTCGCTGGCGGTGGAACTGGGACCGGAAAATATTACCGTGAACTGTGTCTGTCCCGGACCTATACGCACAGGCATGACCGCGGGTATTCCGGAAGAACATAAAGTGATTTTTGCCAAACGGCGGGTGGCGTTGCGCCGTTACGCGGAACCGGAGGAAGTTGCCCATGGGACGTTATCGCTGGTATTACCGGCGGCGCAGTACATCACCGGAGTGGCTTTGCCGGTGGACGGGGGATTGACTATTCGGAATGCCTGATCTCGCCTGACTGTCAATCCTTGATCCAGGAAGCTTTGCGCTTCTCCCGAAACGCGGCCATACCTTCCGCGCCTTCGTCAGACCTGAACATACGGCCGCTCCATTTGCTGGTTTCTTTGAATGCTTCCTGCCTCGACAGTTGCGGCACGCGACGTACCAGTTTCTTGCACTGTACAACAGCAATGGGACCGCCAAGGTTAATCATGTCTATTTCTTCCTGTACAGCAGCATAAAGTTCCGAATGGGGAACAGCGCGGTGCGCAAATCCCATCTCAACTGCCCGGGTACCTGTAAAGCGTTCGCCAGTAATAAATAGTCTCATACCATGGTGAGTACCCAGTTTAGGCAGGCACACCACGGAGATAACCGCCGGTATGACACCGATTCTGACTTCACTGAAACTGAACTGGACCTCCTCCGCGGTAATGACGATATCCGCGGCTCCCACCAGTCCGAGTCCGCCCGCGAAAGCGGCGCCGTTTACCGCTACAATGACGGGTTTATCGCTGTCCATAATGGCATTCAATACATCGGAATAGGGAACGGCACGGCCACCGGGAATGGTAGATCCTGGCGGATTTTTCAAATCCGCTCCAGCACAGAAGGCAGGGTCGGTACCGGTAATTACAATTGAACGTACATCATCATTTTCATTTGAGGCGAGCAGATGATCGTACAATTCCGTCACCAGTACTGCTGATAGTGCGTTGCGATTTTCCGGACGATTCAGTGTGATCCAGGCTGCACCATTGTTGATTTTGTATTTTGTTGCTTCAACTGCGACCATTTCGTTTTACCTCTATATCAATGACGTTATTTCGATTCAAAAGATGATTTAATTGCCTGCAGCCATCAGGAATTGCCTGATCTTGCAAACCTTACAGGAGCGCCGAAACAATCGATTCCCATTCCGCTTTAAGTTCCAACTCGCAGACCGGTTTATTGGCTCTTTTATACCAGTGAGCGGCGTTCGACAGATCGCCCTCCACACGGTGCAGATAGGCATGTACCCAGTAGTTGTCTTGCGATGAGTGACGAACCAGTTTGTGTGCTTTATCCCAGTCGCCTTTGGCTTCCCACCACAACGCGCTGATGGCTGTGTTGGTTGGGTCCGGCTCCTCAGCCATGAATTGATTGAAGTCTGTGGGCATGGTGTTCTCCGAATTGTTTAAATAGTTTCTTCAGCGTATCAGAATTTTCACTGAAGACGAAATGCCGGTGTGAAGCTGTTCGTCACATCAGAGTTTTCAACTTCTCTTTCACGGCATAACGCACTGCATCTATGTCTGTAACCAGTTGATCAACAGCGACTCTATCGTCATTCATCAGTTGCCAGCGAGCAGACCATGAGGAAGTCAGTTCAGTGGCACTGGTGTATACAGAGTCACCCACCAGCATGCTCAGGTCGTTGATCAGGCCGACTTCTATCCAGCCTTTTCGAGGACTGCCTTCCTTCAGATCCTTATCATAGTGCGCCAGGTAGATAATCTGTTCCAATTCCGCCAACTCAACAAGAATCTGGAATGAGGCACTGCGGATATTGTTGTTTTCCTCTGATTGTTCCAAACGCCAGGCATTGTAGGTAAAACCAAGGACGGCAAAAAGGAGGCTGAGGATACTGACGAAATAGAAGTTACGCAGTTTTGCGTCCAGAATTAGCTTGTCCTGACGAACCTTATTCTGACTATCTTTGTCCTGACCACCCATGTCCTCATCGACCATCGAATTTATTCCTGAATTGCGCTGTATACCAAACGACGGAACTGTTGACGTAGCGGTTTATTGTTACCCATAACCTGCACCATCAGTATGCCAGCAGGTAAACAGAATTTGTTTCATACGGATTCCTTGTCTAGTGGTGTACATTCAGTCCTTGGGTCGTGAGAATATCCTTAAATCGGGAAATGCGTCAAATGGTAAGAAATTTCCCAGTGATTGCATTTACTTCAGCGGACTCATCCTGACAACCGCTTGTTGAATGAACATTGGTCTGGCTATGATGGATAACTCAATTGCCTGTTTTTCTCAACCGTTGCGAGTGTCATGGTCCAATCCTTTCGAAGCATTGTTCAAAAAACAATTCGCCTGCTACTGTCAATTGTTCTGGTGTCGATCGCTTGCTATGTATCTGCCGAAGATAGCGTTTCGGACAAAACTGAAATCAGCATTATGACGTTCAATGTCGAAAATCTGTTCGACAATATAGATGACGCAGGTAAGACGGATGAGACCTTCCTTGCCCTGAAGGACAAGAAATCCGCAGCCCACAAGCAGGCATGTGGTAATATTTCGGTCCAGCGATGGCGTGACCAGTGCCTCCACTGGGACTGGAATGATGCAGTGCTGGATAAAAAACTAAAGGTAATCGCCGCCAGCATCAAGCAGGTTGGCGAAGGGCGTGGCGCTGATATTATTGCACTACAGGAAATTGAGAATATCGGCATTCTTGAACGGTTGCGAGAGGATTACCTGCAGGGGTTGGGCTATCAACCTGCTGTACTTGTTGAGGGACGCGATCCTCGGGGGATAGATGTGGCATTTTTATCCAGATTGCCGGTTACTGGTGTTGCTCTGCATAACATACCGTTTTCCAATACCGAGGAATCAAGGATCCTGGATACCCGCGGTATCCTTGAGGCAACTTTCGAATTGCCTGATGGAGAAGAACTCGTTGGCTTTGCTGTTCATTTCCCTGCTCCTTTCCACCCGACATCCATGCGAGAGATGGCTTATCAAAAGCTGAGCCGGTTAAAGGCGGCATTGGCCGCTGGTCAGCCGGCTTTTGCGGCGGGAGATTTCAATACAACTTCCGAAGAAGATGAAATTGAAAATATGCTGTCGCGTCTGGTCAAACCGGACTGGCAGGTTGTCCATGAAAACTGTGACGGTTGCAAAGGCACTTCCTATTATCCACCGAAAGACGACTGGTCTTTTCTGGATATGATTCTGTGGTCACAAGGTAACAGTGCCTGGCGAATGAATTCGGACTCCGTTCTAATTGCCAATAAGACCAGTGCACAGGTCACGAATCAGGATACCCCTGCCAAATTTGAACTGCCTGAAGGTACCGGTGTGTCCGATCATTGGCCGTTGGTATTCACGATTACCCTGCCTGATTAAGCAGGGATTTCAGAAATTTATCTGTGCCAGGCATGATGTCCGGGTGATGACGAATTTCATCAGGGAGCAGCCATAAAATTTCCGCGACCTCCGAGGGTTTTGCAACCAGTTTGGAATTCAACAACTCGGCATACCAGCCCCAAAGCGTCAAGGGAATATCGGGTGACTCGGAATGCCAGACACAGGCTACCGGTCTGATTTTCGCGGACAGTTCCTCTTGCATTTCCCGTATGGCTGTTTCCGCCTGTGTTTCCTGATGGTCGACGCCGCCTCCCGGAAAAGACACCTTGAGAGGGGCCAGTACTTTGGCGCTGCGTCTTATCAGCAGCCAGCGGCCATCTGCTCTTCGACAACCGACGATGACGCCGTGTAACCTGCCGTCGTCCTGCAGGATTCTGTCCTGCCAGCCGGGCAATTTGTGGTTCTCAGTCATTTACTGTTTCTTCTGTATTCCGGGGACAGTTTACTTAATCGGGGGACAGTTTACTTAATTCAGCTTAATCGCTTATTCAGGGGACAGTTTACTTAATTCAGGGTGTTCGCAGATGGCTTTGGGGCATTCATTTGCTTCAGCGTCTGCGCGTCCCTCCGGGATTCCCGAGTCTCCCCCGCATGCCTGTAGTCATGCTCCTCCAACTCGGCGCTGCGACATTATGCTTCAGCAAACGAACACCCCAAAGCCAACTGCTGTTTGTCGGACGTAGTCATGCTCCTCCAACAAGGTGCTTCGACATCATGCTTTCGCAAACGAACATCCCAAAGCCATCTGCTGTGTGTCGGACATTGTTTGTGTTTGTTAGTTGGTCAGTAGCCCTGGTTGTGGCTTTCCCGGCTTGTCCGGATATGGTTCGTCAGTTCCTCATCAGGTGATATCGCATATTGTCCGCGGGGTCCTATAAAGTAATGCACCATAAGATTCTGCATCTCTGCTTTTTCCCGTTGGTTCAATTCCTCATAGACCGAACTGTGGATGAACTTCTTGTAATCGACACTGGTATCGTTTTTTGGCATGACATACATCGGTATCATGGCCTGTAGTATTGCCGCACGTTTGTGATCGGTGCGGTTAATGCCGGCACGGTGCCAGGTACGGGAATCATAGAGAATGATGCTGCCACCGGGCGCCTCAATGATATCGGCATCGGGGCCGTTGTAAGGTAAGCCGTGTGATGCCCTGTAACCCGGTTTATAATGATCGGAAGCAATTCCCCATTCCTTTGGCGGTGCCTCACCTCTAGTGTGGGTACCCAGTTTGAAAGCGGTGGCGCCGCCTTCACTGGTGAAATCCGAGACGCAGACATTCCGTTGTACACCCAGAACGGTCTGATCGGTGTGGGTCGGAACCCTTCCTTCGACAGGAATACCCCAGTGATAGGGGAAATCCGAATGCCATCCCTGGACAATTCGCTTGCCGTCATCCCTGCTCAGAATTGCAAATGCGGGCGAATGGCCGAGGCGGATATCCTCTATCTGCATGTATTGTCGGAGCAGCCATAGCGACACTGGTTCGGCTGCCGTTCTGGCCACTGCTGCACTTTGGCAGAGGGCAGGACAAGATGTATCGTACTGCCGATTTTTATAGCGGTCGGTACAAGCGACACGTTCCAGTTCTTCGAGAATCTCCGGTGACAGAATGCTGGTAAGACAGACCCAGCCATTTTGCTGCAGGGTGCGCAGGTATTCGGAAGGTAGTTTTTCCGGTCCATGGGTCACATGGTATATGGCCGCTTCATCGGAGGGCTTGCCGGCGGCATCAATTTTTTTGCCATCCACGAACAGAATGCAGTTTTTGTTGTTGACCCTGGCGGAGATCATTCGACCCGTTTTCATATGGTGGAATCCATCCGATGTCGCCTCCCATACAACGTGATCATCACCACTGGTAAGGACCGCAGTGGTGTCGTTTTCAAGTATGCCAAGGTAGCCGCCATCAGGGGCTGTCAGAAATGAGTAGTGGTGTGCTGAAGGTTCTACCCTGATGACACGTTCCTGAAAGAGAGTCTGATGATCCACTGTCTACTCCCTCGTTTTGATGAGATATAGCAAAGTCTACATTACACAGGCTGTTGGTACCACGTCGCTATTGTCTGCTGAATGTGTCTGGGTGTTTTCTTTGCTACACTGCCGCTTTCCGGGATTTACGCAAGAGAGAAGGCTGAAACCTGATGCCATATTGCCAGTGAGGTACATCAGTTTTGCCATTGTCCTGCTGTATTGCGTGTACGGTAAGGCCGGTGATCAGTTTGCCGGATCGGCGCAGTGTATGTCCTGCCATCAGACGATTTACGCCCAGTGGATGCAGTCGGACCACTATCGCGCGATGCAAACAGCGGATGCCGAGTCCGTACAGGGTGATTTCAATAACCAAACCGTTGAATTCCACGGGATGGAGATCCGTTTCTATCAAAGCGATGGAGATTACTTTGTTAAAACCCCTGGAACCGATGGTGTGTATGGTGATTATCGTGTCCTTTACACCTTCGGATTCTATCCTTTACAGCAATATCTCGTTGCGACATCGAATGGCAGATTACAGGCTTTAAATGTGGCCTGGGATGCCAGGTCCAGTAAGGAAGGCGGCCAAAGATGGTTCCACTTGCAGCCGGATGAAGACATATCACCGGATCATCCATTTTTCTGGACTGGCTATTTTTCTAATTGGAACAGCAGTTGTGCAGATTGTCACAGCACAGGCATAGACAGGGGATATGATGCCGAAAAACATCAATATCAGACCACCTGGCGGGAAATCAACGTTGCCTGTGAGTCTTGCCATGGCCCTGCCGGTAGCCATGTAAAGGCCCTCGGCCCCCTTAACCCACCAACTGCAAAGCCGCTGATCTGGCGCTTTAAAAAAGATCAGATAATTGCTTCACCAGTGTTTGAACAGACATCAGTCGTTGCAGAGCCAGCCGGAGAAGTGCCATCAGCCGGAGAAGAGCCATCAGCCGGAGAAGAGCCCTCAGCCGGAGAAGAGCCAGCAGAAGAGCTGATAAAAAGCCTGCTTTTTCGAGTCGGGAGATTGACATGTGCGGTGGTTGCCACTCCCGTCGGCAGGTTGTAGATGAGATTGAACCACTCGCTGATTACCATCAGCAGTACTCCCTTTTGACCCTGGATGCAGGCCTCTATTTTGCCGATGGCCGGATTGATGATGAGGTATTTGTCCTTGGCTCCTTCCTGCAAAGCAAAATGCATCAGGCTGGCGTCACCTGTACCAATTGTCACGATCCACACACAGGCCGGGTGAAGGTGGAAAACAATGATCTATGCGGGCAATGCCATTTACCCCGGGCTTTCGATTCGCCGGAACATCACTACCATGAAGTGGATTCTCCAGGTGCTCAGTGTATTAACTGCCATATGCCGGCAAGAACCTATATGCAGGTGGATGACAGGCGTGATCATGGTTTCAGTATCCCGCGGCCTGAAATCAGCGCAATAACAGGGTCTCCGGACCCTTGCATGACCTGCCATGAACATGAAGATAAAGGCTGGACTGGAAAATCGATTGCAGAGTGGTATGGAGAACGTCAACTGGATCACTGGGGTTTGGTTAATCACCATTCACGCAAGTACGACATCGCAAGTGTACCTGCTCTGGCAGAACTATCCCTGGATAAAAACACTGTTGAGATCATACGGGCAACCCTTCTGCAACAACTCTCTGATCTCCCCTCAGGATTATCAATCAATGTCGTTTCGCAATCACTTGATGATGAAAGCACTTTAGTGCGCCGGGCGGCGGTGACAGCTTTGCAGACTGCACCAGCCGCAGACCGCTGGTCATTACTGTCCGCAATGCTTGAAGACCCTGTCAGGTCTGTTCGATTAGAGGTAGTGCGGGTACTGACACAGGTTTATCAAATGCTGACTTTAAACCAGCAGAAGACTATGGCGGAGAATATCAAAGAGTATCGGGAATCACTTGCTCTGGTATCGGACACACCGGGCGGTCAGCTCAATCTTGCCAATCTGGAACGGGGACTTGGCAATATGGGTGCGGCACAAATGGCCAATCAGCAGGCATTACTGATTGAGCCAAATTTTGTACCTGCGTTGATTAACCTCGCTGATTTCTATCGAGGGGCCGGGCAGGACAGCAAAGCCCGGCCGTTATTATTGAAGGCTCTGCAGATTGCTCCGGAGAGTTCTGCGGTAAATCACAGTTATGGATTGCTCCTTGTAAGGGCAGGTCAATATGACGCGGCAATTCCTTTTCTTGCCAGGGGGGCAAATTTGACGGATACAGCACCAGATGGGCATCCGAGGTTTGCCTATGTATATGCCATAGCTCTTGATTCAGTCGGGCGCTCCAGTGAAGCTGCGAATTACCTGCTCCAGGCCACGGAAAAATGGCCGAACCAGTATGATTTGCTACTTACCCTGGTGGTTTTTCTGGAGAAAACACAAAGGTTCGATGAAATTTCCAGACCTTTGAATGACCTCGTGGAACTGGCGCCTGCCTCGGCGGACGTTCAGCAACTGGTACGGCAGTACCTTGAATAGTGGAACACGGACCAGTCTGGTTGATCATGGCGATAACACTGACTACCAGGAAAGGTCTGGGCAACCGCCACAGTCAAGCGGGCGTATTCCTCTATTCAGCTTCCTGTTTACCGACGCAAATCTTTCTGCTTTGAGCATACAGTTCCGGATAGTTCAGTAGATCATGCTTCCCCTGATCCGTTATCTGATAGATTCCCCGGTCTATCCTCTGAAACCATCCATAGTGATTATTAGCAAGAATGCTTTGCGTGCTTTTACCTGTGCCGTATTCTCTCAGTATCTTTGGAGAACTGGCTCCAAGGTATTCCAGACAGGTTGCAATAAAAATCGCTTTTTCCCGGTAAGCGGTCACCAGTCCGGTCCGATTGCTTCCGCCTATATTGTAATTGGCCGTACGGTCAGAAATCTCCTGGATGATTGCACGTCTGTTTTTCTTCATCTGCTTTTTTTGAGAAGGTAAAGGATCGAAGACTTTAGTCACCCTGAGTCCCAGTGGACTTGAAGTGACCACAAGAAGCCCAAGCTCAAGCTGACGTAACACGCGCTGGATTCCTCCGAAACGACGGTTTCTTCCTGGGTGAGGTATTGCCACATAAACGCTTTTTGTTATTTTTTGGCGGTCGGTAGCCTGGATAAGTAATTGCATATTTGCGCTGGTTTTCAATTCCACAACGATCAGGTCGTCATCTCGAGTCGCCACAATGTCGCAATGCATTACTTCCGCATTGACTTCATAGCCATGACGATCAAGATACTCTCGAACCGGCTCATAGAGTTCGGTCTCTTGCATGATGCTATGAATGCGCCTGCGGTTGCAGTCGCTCTATCAGGCGCCGGTGAAAACCACCGAAACCGCCATTGCTCATAATCACCAGGTGATTGACACCGATGCTGTCTATAAGCAATTCACATCGGTCGAGCATGTCGTCCACTGATCCTATTATTTCCTTATTGTCGCCTTGAAGGTACCGCGCCATATCCCACCTTATATTGTCGGGTTGATGCCACAGGATATGATCTGCGTCTGTCACTGCCGCGTTAAGATTTTGTGCATGGGTGCCGAGACGCATTGTGTGTGAGGCAGGGTCGATTACTACCAGGATCTTCTCTGTACCGGCATGGGCTCTTAAACCAGCCAGTGCCCCGGCTATCGCAGTAGGATGGTGTGCAAAGTCATCGTAAACCTTCAAGGACCCATTGGAATAAATCAGTTCCATTCTTCGTTTGACGCCTTTGAATGCGCACAGGGCTGTGCAGGCAGTTTCGGGTGTGACTCCGGCATGTCTTGCGGTAGCGATGGCGGCAAGTGCATTATGCACGTTGTACATACCGGTCAGGGACCATTGTATGTTCCCTCTGGGTGTTTTGTTGATCTTAACGGTAAATGCACTGCCGTCGGCTTTGACATGCTCCGCATCGATATCTGCATCTGTTCCGGAGATGGTCACCTGTTCACTCCAACAACCCTTGTCGATTACTTCTTTTACATGTGTATCGCCAATGGGATAGATTACCTGCCCACTTGCTGGAATGCGCCGCATCAACAGATGGAACTGATTCTGAATCGATTCCAGATCAGGGAAAATGTCTGCGTGGTCATATTCCAGATTATTGACCACAACCGTTTGTGGAAAGTAATGCAGGAACTTGGATTGTCGATCAAAAAATGATGTGTCGTATTCATCAGCCTCGATCACGAAAAATGGATCATCACCGAGTCTGGCTGACAGATCAAAGTTTGCGGGTATACCGCCAATCAGAAAACCGGGTCGCATGCCTGCCTGCTCCAGAATCCATGCAATCATACTCGTTGTTGTTGTCTTGCCGTGGGTTCCGGCTACCGCGATGACCTGACGGTCAGGAAGCAGGTAACGTCCCAGCCATTCAGGTCCGGAAACGTAACGTATCCGCTGGTTGAGCACTGCTTCAACTGCGGGATTGCCTCTTGCCAATCCTGCATTGCCCATAATCACCAGATCGGCTGAGGTGGGGATTCCAGCGGAATAGGGTGCAGTAAACTGTATTCCGGCACTTTCCAGTTGGGTGCTCATCGGCGGATACACATTCTGGTCCATACCGGAGACCTTGTGGCCAGCTTCTTTCGCCAACAGCGCGATACTGCCCATCAATGTGCCGCAAATACCCAGGATGTGTATATGCACTCTAGATCGACATCCGGAAAATTGAGGACATATTCACTATTCAGACGGTCCAGGTCAAGTTCAGGGTCCGGATATAGTGTTGATTGCTACATTCGGGGGACAGTTTACTTAATTCAGGGTGTTTCGCAAACGAACACCCCAAAGCCATCTGCTGTGTGTCGGATATCGTGTGTATATGTTAGATAGGCGATGGTCATTGGCATGTGGACTGGTGCCGGGATAAAATTCGCGCACTGGATCAAGGACTGCTTCCATGAATCAAGATGACAGGATTGTTGCCAACTGGCTCACCTGTGTATGCGTTATCATTTTTTGTATTGTCATTGCCGGCGGGGTGACTCGTCTGACTCACAGTGGTTTGTCGATGGTGGACTGGCAGCCGATTTTGGGGGTTGTGCCTCCATTGAGTGAATCCGCTTGGCAGTCGGCATTTGATGCATACAAGCAGTATCCGGAATATCAGAAAGTAAATCGTGATATGCAGCTTCCCGAATTCAAGATAATTTACTATTGGGAGTATGTACATCGCCTGCTGGGTCGGCTGGCCGGCATCGTATTCCTCATCCCCTTTATTATCCTGCTGTCTATGAAAAAAATCCGAACCGAACTGGCGCCACGTTTGGTGATAGCTTTTATCCTGGGTGGATGCCAGGGTCTTCTGGGCTGGTATATGGTTAAAAGCGGCCTGATTGACATACCCAGAGTAAGCCACTACAGGCTGGCGGCGCACCTGATGCTGGCACTGTTTCTACTCGCATATCTTTCCTGGTTGATTCTGGAACTGCGGCAAATCAACCCGCAGCCGGTCAATCGTACAATGAGATCCCTGATACTGGTGATGGCCTTGGTTCTGGGCATTCAACTCGTTTACGGAGCTTTTGTGGCCGGGTTGCGAGCCGGCATTGGCTTTAACAGCTTCCCCTTGATGAACGGCAGGTTTTTGGCGGAAGCGGCAACGATGATGACGCCCGGCTGGCTGAACCTGGTGGAGAATGGCGCCATGGTGCAATTTCTGCACCGGTGGCTGGGTTTCCTGATGCTGGTAATCGCCATGGCGGGTGCAGTTTTCGCCGTGAAAAGTCAGTCAGCAGAACAACTGAAGATCGGCTGGTTTGTTCTCACTGCTGTGATGACATTGCAGTTTGTCCTGGGTGTGAGCACATTACTGATGCATGTCCCTCTGGTTCTGGCAAGTCTGCATCAGGTCGGTGCTGTTCTGGTGATCCTGTGTGTCGTCTATCTGCTCTATACAGGTAGGGAAGCGCAGTGAAAGTATGCCTTGCACAGATCAATACGACTCCAGGTGATTTCGATGGTAATTTTGCAAAGATTACTGCGGGAATAGATATTGCAGACGAAAAGCAATGTGACGTTATCGTCTTTCCCGAATTGACGATACCCGGTTATCTGAGCCAGGACCTGGTTTATAACCCTGCCTATATAGATCGTAATCTCTCCGTTCTTGACGAAATCATACGATATACCAAGAGTTGCCATGTGGGGTTGCATGTGGTTGCAGGTTACATTGCCGAAAACGAAGGTGCGGGGAAGCCGTTCTTCAACATGGCGGCCGTTATTGCCGGTGGGAAACTGCTGGCTTGTTACCGGAAACAGTTGCTGCCATTCTACGATGTATTCGATGAATTGAGATATTTTGAACCGGGGAAGGAGCTGACTGTTGTTGAAATTGCCGGCAGGTCAGTGGGTATCGCAATCTGTGAGGATCTCTGGAACGACAAGGGATCGGATGATTATCACTATGAAGGCAACCCGCTTTCCCGGTATCGGGAACAGGGAGTGGATGTCATCCTGTCATTGAACAGCTCCCCCTATGTCCATGACAAGGCCCGGAAGAGAATCAGTGTCATTGCACCGGGTGTGGAATCTTCTGTATCCGTGGTTTATGTGAATCAATGCGGAGGGCAGGATGAGTTGGTATTCGATGGTCAGAGCTTTGTTCTGCATCAGGGCAATCTGCTTCACCTGTGTACGGATGTTGGGGAAGATACTTATGATGTGGTGGACATGGATACTGCCAAACCGCTGGTAGCAGATGTTGCAAGGCATGGGAATCTGGTGCAGCAACATTGTGTCGGGTTGTTTGATCTACTGGTGCTGTGCCTCAGGGACTACATGAAGAAGTCGGGATTTTCACAGGCCGTAATTGCCTCCAGTGGTGGTGTGGATTCTGCCGTGGTCTGCAAGATAGCCTGTGCCGCTGTCGGTCCTGCCAACGTACATGCTATCCGGATGCCATCCATCTTCAGCTCCGATCATTCAAAATTGGATGCTGTACAGTTGCATGAGAATCTTGGTTGTTGGGATTACGAAGTGCCAATAGATCATGAACCGACCCTTGTGGAGTTGAATCGTCGATTCATGCTGAATGAGCATCCGGATAATCTGGTAAATCGCGTCATGTCCCAAAATGCCTATGCATCAGTTGCTGACGAGAATATTCAGGCGAGATTTCGTGATCTGTATATCATGCACTTCAGTAATGCCTATGGCGCCATGCCTCTTTCAACGGGTAATAAAACCGAATCCGCCTGTGGCTACTATACCCACTTTGACATGAATTTCAGTTTCGCACCGATCAAAGACCTGTATAAGTTTCAGGTAATGGATATTGCAAAAATGCATCCTGACATTCCAGAGAATATCTGGCAAAAGCCGCCGAGTGCAGAATTGGCCATGGATCAGACTGATGAAAGCAGTCTATTGCCTTATTCGATTCTTGATCCCATTGTGCGGGCACATGTGGAGGACTACGTGAGTACTTTCGATGGCTTTTCCGATTGGGTTCAGGCTTTGAAGGATGTCGAGAGGATATCTGGCGATACTGATGAGTTGATGTTCTGGCTGGACTCTGAAAGTGCCATCGTGGACTTTAACAGGATACTTAGTCTTATCGGGAAAATGGAATACAAGCGGCGGCAGACTTGCCCTGGTACCAAGGTCTCAAAAGTCGCATTCGGAATTGGCAGACGAATCCCGATAGTTGAGAAATGGTCCTGAATATATGGTATTTTTCTGACATGAATACAAGAGTTCCCTTAAATTGAACCAATCTAAAACGTCGACACGTTTGCTGCTTGTCAGTGCGGTGATCATTCTTATCATCCTGGCAGGTGGACCGCTGGGTTACAGGTACTTACTGGTGCCGCTCATGCCATCACTGATGAGCCTTCTTTTAGCACTGGCAGGTGGGTTACTGGTATTCATTGCAGCAGTTGTCTTGATGTTCATTGCGCTGCGGGGAGGGTTGGTAAAAGACCGGAATCTCCTGTTGATCACCATGGTGCTCAGCTTGTTGCCGGTTATCGTGATGTTGCCACAATTTATTGCATTGCTGTCAGTGCCGCCTATCCACGATATTACGACCGATACGGTTAATCCACCGGTGTTTGATGCCATAGTACCATTGCGGGCGGGTGCACCTAATTCGCTGGTATACGGATCAGGTCTCCTTGCGGCGGACCTTCTGGCGAATAAAGAAAATATTGACTACCCACAGGCGGTTAGCTTAGAAATTCACATAATGCCGGATTCGCCTGATGATCTGGAAAACGAATCAAACCCCATGCATGCTGCAGTTCTTTCGTTAATGCAATCTGTTGCCTATCCGAACATACGGTCTCTGGATACCAGCCTTGGGATGGCGCAGGCAGTATCCAGAGCCGAAACGGTTTTAGGAGAGCAGGGGCTTGATATCGTTGCCGTCAATGCTGAAAAAGGACTGGTGGAGGCAACGGAAACATCATTCTGGTTTGGCTTCAAGAATGACGTTGTGGTTCGGGTGACCGCACTGGAAAATGGATCCAGAATTGATGTTCGCTCCGTATCCCGCATTGGTATAAGTGACATCGGTACAAATGCCGACCGAATAGAACGATTCCTGCAGGCTTTTTAAAGGGAATTCTATAGTTTAGTTTACAAACCCGATTCTTTATTGTGTTATTACTTTTGTTGGGTCTAAGGGGGACACGAAATGTATTGTCAAAAGGTTGAATACAACTCATTGAATAGCAGGCAAAAAGAGACACGTAATTTCCACGTACTTGCTGGAAAACTAGCGGAATATGGATTTGAATGTATTCGTATAAACGACGACTGGGAAGGTGCTGATTTTCTCGCTTGGAACATGCGCGATGATGTAGTTTTAAAGGTCCAACTCAAAGGTAGACCGATGATCGCTCGTAAATATGAGGATGCGGATTTGTGGATGGCGTTTCCTGTAAATGATAACTGGTATCTAATTGAACATGACGAGTTAAAAGCATGGGCAAAATCTGAAACAAATGTATTAGATACTAAATCATGGGAACGTGGTGCATACTCATGGCCCAGGCCATCAAAGTCTATGTTGGATAAGTTAAAACCTTGTCTTATTGATTAACGAGATAGCCCATATGAGATGGTGTCCTACAGGCACCCTGAATTAAGTAAACTGATCCCTGAATAGGATCATCTTCTTACCCCAATCTTTTCTGAAGAAGTTCATTAGCGAGTGCGGGATTGGCTTTTCCGCCTGTCTCTTTCATCACCTGACCGACAAAGAAACCGAGCAGCCTGGACCTGCCTGCACGATATTGCTCTACTTGTTTCTGGTTCTCGGCAATAATCCTGTCTATTAACGGCCCGAGTTCACTATTGTCGGATACCTGCATGAGATTATTGGCTTCAATATAGTCGTCAACGGAAGTCGTTTTGCTGTACCAAAGTGCGTCGAGGAGGTCCTTCGCAGTCTTACCGTTAATAGTGTTATCTCTGATTCTGGTCAACAGCGTCCCCAATTGTGACGAAGACACGGGAATATTCGATATCTCAAGATCATCTCTGTGCATTCTTCCCAGCAACTCCACACGTATCCAGTTTGAAGCAAGTTTCGCATCGCCACATTGCCTGGAAACGGTTTCAAAGTAATCAGCCAACGCGGGATTGGAAGAAAGCACCCGGGCATCATCCAGAGATAAATGGAATTCAGTGTGCAAACGGCTGGCTTTTTCCCGTGGTAATTCCGGCATTTGCCGGCGAATGTTTTCGATGTAAGCATGATCAATTACAAGCGGCAGCAGATCCGGTTCGGGGAAGTAACGGTAGTCCATGGCGGTTTCCTTGCTGCGCATGGGGCGTGTTTCATCTCTGTCAGGATCATACAATCGGGTCTCCTGCATGATCCTTCCACCAGATTCCAGAATCTCAATCTGACGGGCAATTTCATAACGGATGGCCCGGTCCAGGAAGCGAAATGAATTCACATTCTTGGTTTCGGTTCGCGTACCCAACACATCGGAACCATATGGCCGAAGAGATACGTTGGCATCGCATCGCATTGAGCCCTGGGACATTTCTCCATCGGACACACCAAGGTAGGTCACCAACTGATGAATATACCGTGCATAAGAGATGGCCTCAGCGGAAGAACGCATATCAGGTTCTGATACGATCTCCAGCAGCGGAATACCGGCCCGGTTGAGATCAATTCCGGTTCTGTCATGGAAGTCCTCATGCAGTGATTTACCGGCGTCTTCTTCCAGATGAGCCCGAGTGATATTGATAGTTTTCATTGAGCCATCTGCAAGTGGTATCTCCACGGACCCGCCGAGCACAATGGGTTTGTCCATTTGGGTAATCTGGTACCCTTTAGGCAAGTCTGGATAAAAGTAATTCTTCCTGTCAAAGGCTGAAACCAGATTGATTCTGCCACCTACACCCAGTCCAAATGCAATCGCTTTCGGATAGACTTCAGAATTCACAACGGGAAGCACTCCCGGGAAACCCAGATCAATAGCACATGCCTGGGAGTTGGGTTCAGAACCAAAGGTCGTACTTGCCCCGGAAAATATCTTGGTCCGGGTCTGTAACTGGACATGAATTTCCAGGCCGATGACTACTTCCCATTGCTGTTTCATGGATCACTCACCGGTTTCGAGTTCGGGACTTCTGAGATGCCAGTCGGTCTGTTGCTGGAACTGGTGTGCTGTGGCAAGCAATCTCGATTCGTCCAGATGGTCTCCGATGAGTTGCAGACCCACAGGCAGTTGATCTGCAAATCCGGAAGGTATGGACATGGCTGGCAGTCCTGCCAGATTACCGCCGATGGTATAGATATCCTGCAGATACATCGAAACCTGATCGTCGGTCTTTTCTCCAAGTTTGAAAGCAGGTTGAGGGGTGACGGGACCAAGAAGAATATCCACCTGTTCAAATGCATTTTTGAAGTCATTGCTGATCAGACGTCGAATCTGTTGTGCCTTTCTGTAGTATGCATCGTAGTAACCTGTAGATAGGGCAAAGGTGCCTACCATAATTCGCCTCTTCACTTCGTTACCAAAACCCTGACTACGTGATCGTTTATACAGATCTTCCAGATTCACGGGATGGTCACACCGATACCCGAATCTTACACCATCATAACGGGACAGGTTTGCGGAGGCTTCGGCTGATGCAAGGACGTAATAGGCAGGTACTGAATATTTGATATTAGGAAGGCTGACACTGGTTATCCTGACGCCCATATCCTCAAAAACCCGGACAGCGTTCATAATGACCTTTTCTGACCCGGCATCCAAACCTTCCCTGAAGAAATCGTCACAAAGACCTATACGTAATGTCGAAAGCGACTGATTCAGGGATGCACCATAATCCGGTACCGGGTCAGTCAGACATGTAGAATCCCGTATGTCCCGTCCTGCCATGATTCCCAGTAACAGGGCGGCGTCTTCAGCGGTACGGGTCATCGGTCCGGCCTGGTCCAGACTTGACGCAAATGCGATCATCCCCCATCTGGATATTCGACCGTAAGTAGGTTTGAATCCGGTAATGCCGCAGAGTGCAGAAGGCTGGCGAATCGATCCTCCTGTATCCGTACCCGTGGCAGCGGAACAGAGACCGGCCGCTACCGCAGCGGCGGAGCCGCCTGATGACCCCCCCGGCACCCTCGACTGGTCCCATGGATTCCTGACGGCGCCGAAGTAGGAGTTCTCATTACTGGACCCCATGGCAAACTCGTCCATATTGGTCTTGCCAATAGTGATGGCGCCAGCAGAGTGCAGCTTTTCAACCACAGTGGATTCATAGGGTGCAGTGAAATTATCCAGCATGAGACTACCGGCCGTTGTGCGCACACCCCTGGTACAGAAAATGTCTTTATGGGCAATAGGGATACCGGTCAGAAGTGCGCTATCGCGGCCTCCTGCACGGTCCTCGTCTGCGTTTTTTGCGGCCGCCAGGGCTTGTTCTTCCAACACGGTGATGTAGCAGTTGAGTGGTGCCAGCTTTTTGATTCTTTCCAGGTAATGGCTGGTCAACTCTACTGCACTGTATCTTCCGGTCTTCAGATCTTCCAATTGCTGGACAATGCTGCGGTTGTGCATTAGTCGACAACCCTGGGAACCAGATATAAACCGTCCCGGGTTTCCGGCGCCAGCTTCTGAAATTCTTCACGGTGACTGGATTCGGTAACTTCGTCTGGGCGGAGCCACTGAGTTGCGTCCAGTGGATGTGACATGGGCACTACATCTGACGTATTGACTTCCTGCATTTGTTCAACAAGAGCCAGAATTTCCGACATGCTGCCTGAAATAGCCGTCAGGTCCTCATCGCTGAAGACCAATTGCGCCAATTCGGCAGTGTTTTTAACCACTTTTTCTGAAATATCCACACATGAATCTCCGGTACGGCGTGGAATCCTAATAGGGATTGGCTGATTCTGCAATAAAGGGTTTGAATTTTCATAGATTCGGGATTTAGACAATGCAAAACATTGCTTGAATGAAATCCCTATAGAATGATAGAGTTACAGGTTGTTTTGAAACTAAAAACAAGGTCAGGTTGTTAGGGCCGGGCATTGTCCAACTATATCAGATGATATGAAGGTGTCTCTGTTATGTTTAAGAAACTCAGAGGTCTGTTTTCAAGTGATTTGTCGATTGATCTGGGGACTGCAAATACATTAATTTATGTTGGTGAAAAAGGCATTGTTCTGGATGAGCCATCTGTTGTAGCAATTCGACAACAAGACGGTCAGAAGACCATTGTTGCGGTGGGTATTGACGCCAAGCGAATGTTGGGCCGCACACCCGGTAATATCACCGCCATCCGCCCTCTTAAGGATGGGGTTATTGCCGACTTCCAGGTAGCGGAAAAGATGCTGCAGCATTTTATTAAAAAGGTCCATGAAACAAACCGCTTCGTCCGCCCCTCACCAAGGGTGTTGGTTTGCGTCCCTTGTCAATCAACTGAAGTTGAGCGGCGCGCTATCAAGGAATCGATAGTAAGTGCCGGAGCACGCGACGTTTTTTTGATGGAAGAACCCATGGCTGCAGCAATTGGCGCCGGTCTGCCAGTCGATGAAGCGATTGGTACCATGGTGGTCGATGTTGGCGGCGGTACTACTGAAATAGCCGTAATGTCGCTCAGTGGAGTGGTCTATTCCCAGTCCGTGCGGGTCGGTGGGGATCGCTTTGATGAATCAATCATCTCTTTTGTTCGGAGAAGTCAAGGCAGCTTGATCGGCGATGCGACTGCTGAGCGCATTAAAAAAGAAATCGGTATTGCTTTTCCCTGCAAAGAAATTCGTGAAGTGGATGTGGTGGGGCGGAATCTCGGGGAGGGAGTCCCACGGGGCTTCACCCTGAATAGCAATGAGGTCCTGGGTGCGTTGCAGGAGCCTTTGGCTATCATTGTTAATTCGGTAAAGCAGGCGCTGGAGCAAACACCGCCGGAATTGTCATCTGATATTGCAGAGTGCGGGCTGGTGTTGACCGGTGGTGGTTCATTACTAAATGGTTTGGATAATCTGCTTTCCAATGAAACCGGATTACCTGTTATTGTGGCAGAAGATCCACTGACCTGTGTAGCACGGGGAGGTGGTCATGTCCTGGAAAGTATGAAAGTGCAGGGAGCATATGACATGTGGGTGATTCTGTCAGAAAAGTGAGGTAAGCAGGATAATGCTATAAGACAATAAAGACAGGACAAGAGCCATTAAACCACTGTTTCTTGTAGACTCGACGTTAATTTACAAAGTTTTGGGCTGTGTTATTGTCTCTTTGACTCTTATACTCGTCGATCATTTTTCCAATAAACTGGATAGTGTCAGGAGCAGGCTTACAGTGCTTGTTTCGCCGGTTTTTGTGGTTGCCAATCTGCCATCACAAAGTATCCAGAACCTGATTGATTTATTCAGTGACAAGAGCGGCATGCAGGAAAAGATTGCACGGCTGGAAAATGAACTGTTGTTGCAACAGGCCACAACGGCGAAAATGGCTGGTCTGATGCTTGAAAACAAACGTTTGCGAGACCTGCTGGGTTCAGAGACAAAGCTGCAGGAAAATGTTGTCTTAGCCGAGATTGTTGGTATTGATCCCGATCCGCAGAAACATGAAATCATCATTGACAAGGGAGCTATTGACGATGCTTACCTGGGTCAACCAATTCTGGATGCACATGGGCTCATCGGCCAGATTATTGCCGTCAGCCAATTGAACTCTCGCGTCCTTCTCATCAGTGATCATTCACATTCAGTTCCGGTACAGGTTGCCCGAAGTAATTTAAGACTGATTGCTCAGGGTACAGGCGCCACTAACAAACTGGAATTGATGCATGTACAGAGCACGGCTGACATTCAGCAGGGCGACCTGCTGATCAGTTCTGGACTCGGTGGCAGGTTCCCGGTTGGTTATCCAGTAGGAGTAGTAGACAAAGTGGAACAAAAACCGGGTAAACCATTTTCCGAGGTGACGGCGATACCGAGTGCAAAGTTGGACCGGAGTCGGCATTTATTGCTGGTGTTTACGGAGGGCAGAATGGCAAACCGGGATGGAACTGATGGCTGACAACATGTCGATGAGTGTGTGGGTCATTGTACTCACCTTCTTTATTTCGATGGTGCTTTCCATCATTAATATGCCGGACTTTGTGCCTGTCGAGCTTGGTTTTCTGAGACCTGAGTGGGTAACGCTTGTATTGATTTACTGGGTTATTACCTTGCCGCACCGGGTCGGTATTATCATTGCCTGGGTCGTCGGTATGTTGATGGATTTACTGTCAGGCAGTTTGCTTGGGCAACATGCCATAGCCTTTGTTATTGTGGCGTTTGTCGTCATTAGATTCTATCAACGCCTGCGCATGTTCAGTCTATGGCAACAGAGCATTTTCATCTTTGCTGTTGTAGGAATGAACCAGTTGATTAATTTATGGATAGCAACTTTTGCTGGAACGGCGGAATGGACATTTTGGTATTTGTTGCCTTCATTAATCAGTGCCCTGGTGTGGTCCTGGGTGTTCCAGTTTTTGAATTTGATGGGGAGGACATTTGACCTTAACTGAGAAGGCTGACCAGGCCCGGATCCAGTTCCAGTACAGAGACTGTATTGAATCACGACGGCCTGAAAACAGGAAGTACGGGAATGGCTGAGGAAATTATTATCAACGTGTCTCAACACGAGAGCCGTGTGGCTTTAGTGGAACGGGGTGAGCTGAAGGAGATTTTCATTGAGCGTACCCATACTCCTGGCATTGTTGGAAATATTTACAAAGGCAAGGTCAAAAAAATCCTGCCGGGTATACAGAGCGCATTTGTGGATATAGGACAGGAACGGGCGGCATTTACCCACATTGCTGATCTTGTCGACCCTCATAAAGAGAATGCGGGAGAACGTTTTGCATTGCCGTCCATTACAGACTTGCTGTACGAAGACAAAGAAGCACTTTTTCAGGTCACCAAAGAATCAATCGGAACCAAGGGTGCAAGGATTACCTCCAGAATTTCACTTGCTTCAAGGTATCTGGTTTATCTACCCGCAACCAGTCATTTAGGTATTTCGCTGCGAATCGAAGATGAGCACGAACGGCTGCGATTGAAAGAAGCACTGAATAACCTCTGGGACCAGGGGAAGGGGGATGGGTTCATCGTGCGAACTGCTGCTGAAGGTGTCCCTGTAAGTGACATTCTTTGTGATGCAGAATTACTGTGCAATCGTTGGCAAAGGATTCTTGAGGAAGAAAAAACAGTAAGATCCCCAAACCTGATTTATGAAGACTTACCACTGCCACTTCGTGTTGTGCGTGACATCATTAATTCCGGAACCGCCGGAATAAGGGTGGATAAACAATCCACATTAACTGCAGTGGCTCGTTTTCTGGAGGATTTTATTCCAGAGAAATTGCAATGTCTGGAATTGGTTGACGATTTGCAATTATTTGAGTCGTACAATATTGAAGGTCAGATTGAGGCAGCGCTCAAACGTCGTGTTTCCCTGACGTCCGGTGGTCACCTTATTATCGAACAGACCGAATCAATGACGACTATTGATGTAAACACCGGTGCTTTCGTTGGTCAGGGGAATCTGGAAGAAACTATTTACAGGACTAATCTGGATGCCGCGTCATCAATTCCAGGACAGTTACGTTTGCGGAACATCGGTGGTATCGTGATTATCGATTTCATCGATATGACTGATGATGAACATAAAAGCGAGGTGTTGAAAATTCTTGAACAAGGTCAGCAATCTGATCGCATGAAGTGGAGGATCACCCGCATTTCTGAATTCGGTATTGTTGAAATGACAAGGAAGAGAACACATGAAAGTCTTCTCAGGATGCTGTGTGAACCTTGTGAACACTGTGGAGGACGAGGTTTTGTTAAAACCGCTGAGTCTGCCTGTCTGGAAATTATCAAGGAAATCCAGCGCAGAGCAAGGAATGGCAGCGGGAAAGAGTGCCTGGTGATGGCTTCGCAGTCAGTCATTGACCGACTGCTTGATGAGGACGACACATGTGTACGCGATCTGGCCAGTACATTGGGTGTGGAAATAAAGTTCCAGGTTGAAGTCGGCTATCATCAGGGTCAGTTTGACGTTGTTGAAGTAATCTGAGGACATTGCAGGCGGTAAAATGCGGTTGCAAAACACGTTAACCTTACTAGTTCGCGGTATTGAACTGATCGTTCTGGCTGCACTTATTCTGGCAGCACTCTATGTCTGCGTTGGTCGTCTATTGGTCAGTACCAGTGAGTTCTTTAGAACTGATCTCGAGGATTTGCTGGAAACACGATATGCGGTATCTGTACAGACAGGTTCAGTTCAGGGAAGTTGGCAACGATTTGATACGATAGTGGATATCACAGATATTCGTATTGGTGACCCGGATAATCCTGCTTTGAAAAGTGACACCGTCCGTGTCCGGATCAGCCCATTGCACAGCCTGATTAAAGGCAGACTTGTTGTAACAGAAATGGATTTTCTTAACCTCAATCTGTCTCTGGAAGAGCATACTCCCGGGAAATGGAACGTGGTCGGAATGACAGGTTTCGATAAACCGGTTGATTTTGAATACCTGCTTGATTCGCTGCCCCAACTGAATGTTGTTCGAATACTTGATATGTCTGTCGTGCTCAACGGCCTGCGATCAAGTTATATCGTCAGCAATATGGCAGATAAACCCATTGAATTACTGTCCGAAGATGACCTGAAAATTATCTCCATGCCTGTCAATCTGACTAAGTCGGGTTCTGAGGAAAATCGACATCTTCATTTGATGGGAGAGTACCATGGACACTTCGGGGAACCTGATTTTTCCGGTCAGTTCTACCTGGATATATCCCAACTTCAATTACTTGATTTTCTACATCCAGTCGATTCGTTAAAGGAGTTGGAAAGCATTGATGTCAACGGTCAGATATGGGCTGAGTTCGATGCCGACGATTTCGAATTCAGGGGCCATGTGAATGTTGATAGCCAGACAGAGGGTAGCTTACCTATCAATGCGGATCTTCAATTCGGTGCCCGGGGTGTCCCGGGTCGAGTCTGGTTTTACGGGGAAAACATCAGACTTGTGTCACAGGACAATGAAATTCAACTGCAGAATGTAAACGCTGTACTGGAGGAACAACTTGATGTCTGGAGTTTCGGGATTCAGGTACCGGTGCTGGATCTGGGTGAACTTGCGGGGACGCTGACCACATTGGGTGCGGCGTTTTCCGTAGTACCGGAGAGATTGACCGACTTTGTTTCAAAGACCAGCCCCGATGGATCCCTTAATTCAATGATTGCCGTTCTCAAGGTGGATGAGACATTGCAGGATCTACGGGTTGCCAGCATCCTGAGTGAGGTAAACCTCCGTCCACACTTGAGGATTCCGGGTATCAGCAATATGAACGGCCTGGCATCAATTGGATTAGACAGCGGATACGTTGACATCAGAAGTCAGCAATCCAGCGTACATTTTACTTCAACATTCACTGATCCATGGTTATTTGATTCCATACGTGGTCGTTTAAATTACCGGAATAATAACGGCACAACGCAACTCAGCAGTGGTCTTGTTGAAGTATTACAGGGTGATGCGAGTGCTTACGGGAAGATGATGGTGAACCTCGAATCATCCAGGGAACAGGGCTCTTTCACACCCGCTGAAGGCTCTTTCACACCCGCTGAAGGCTCTTTCACACCCGCTGAAGGCTCTTTCACACCCGCTGAAGGCTCCTGGGGTTTCGTCATTGGTATTTATAACGGTGATTTGAGTGATTTCCGTCGTTATCTTCCCACAACACTGAAACCTGAGGTGTTGTCCTGGTCCGATCAATCAATTAAAAGCGGTACTGTGACTGAATCAGGGTTGTTGTTTCACGGTGAGTTGGCCAGGTCAGCACCAAAAATCAAAAAAGCTTTTGACGGCTATATCCATGTAGCGGATGGAGTACTGGATTACCATCCGGACTGGCCAGGGTTGTCCGGGATCACCGCAACATTGCGTGTTGGTCATTCGGGAATATTTACGAACAATGCTACCGCCCTTTTTCTGAATAGTGAGGTTTTGTCTGGAAACGCAAGTGTTCCGATACACATCGATGGTACAGCCGATACCATTCACATTATTGGCAAGTTTCAGGGAATCATGCAGGACGCTATCAACGTTCTGCAGGAGACTCCGATTGCAGATCAAATTTCACATTCAGCCAGAGAGTGGTCCGGGGTGGGGGATATAACTGGTCACCTGACACTGGAAATTCCAATTGGAGCACGCAGGGGTGAGGATCCGGAAGGTGATATTACTGTAGTTATGAGAGGTAACGAACTGGTCTTTTCCGACCTTGATTTACATGTAAAGGATCTGAGTAGTGAGATCAGATATACAAACCGGAATGGACTGACATCGGAAGGGTTCACGGCAAGTTTATTCGATGAATCCATTAATGGAATTATCGATAGTGAACTGAAAGGTGAATCAGGAGAGATCACGATCAATTTTTCGGGGTTTGCTGACGTTGAGAATATATACCATTGGTCGGAACAGAATCTGCTTTCCCGAGCTGAAGGAAAGTCCGAATATAAGGTAGCAGTTCATATACCTTATGGAGGAGATGCAGATCAGACCTATATCGAGACGACTTCTGACCTGAGAGGAACTCGGCTGAATCTACCCAAACCCCTGGCCAAAGATGCCGATACGGAACGATTGTTAAATTACCGTCAGAGTTTTCTTGAATCGGGATATCAGATAGATCTTTCCCTGGGTGACATGAAGGGTACTTTCTATACTGAAGATGGGTTGATCAGAGAAGGGCAGTTTCACTTTGGTCCCGGGAAGTCTGCCAGTATTCCTTCTCGAGAGGAAATCAATGTGACGGGATCACTGTCATATGCTTCCTACGAAGAGTGGGATCGTTTCCTGGATGAATTGTCGTCCATTTCGGATGTTTCCATAAAGTCTCAATTAGAGGAAAGAACCGGTACTGTAACTCTGGAAATAGGTGAATTGATGTTCTATTCAATGGAGCTTGAGAATGTCATCACCAGAATTAACCGTGATATGGATGCATGGAAAGTCAACTTATCGAGTGAAGCAATGGAAGGGAGTGTGATGCTTCCGGATGACGATGAAAAACCACTGCAAATTGCGCTTGATCACCTGAGATTTCCTGAGAAAGACGATTCCCCGGACCCGATGGAGAGTGTTGATCCCAAAGATCTGGGTAAAATTGATTTCTCTACGGAAGAACTCATTTATGGTGATGAACATTATGGAAGCTGGGCTTTCCAGATGCGACCCGATCAAACCGGTGCGAAAATTCAGAACCTCAGTGCAGAGTTAAGGGGTCTTACATTACAGGAGGGCGCCGAACTTTCCTGGGTATACAATGATGGGCGTCATGGATCAGCTTTCCAGGGGACTGTAACCGCTGATGACATTGGGTCCACTCTCACCAGTTGGGGATTTGCCTCCAGCATAGAAGGTAGTGATTTCAGTTTTAATACAAACCTGACCTGGATTGGTTCACCGGCTGCGATGGATATTGATATCGTAGAAGGGCAATTACACATTGATAAGGGAAAGGGTCGTTTTGTCCAGGCTGAAACGGGAACCGGGGTCTTGAAATTGCTCGGAATTTTCGATTTTGTACAGATTGGCCGACGCTTTCAATTTGACTTTGATGATGTGGTTCAAAAGGGCTGGAGCTTCAACAATATCTCTGGCGCCGTCAAATTCAACAAGGGATCTATTGATGTATTGGAACCGGTTGTTATTGAGGGATCTTCAAACATTTTAAAAATTGGAGGAAGTGTTGATCTCGACACCAAACAACTCGACAACGATCTGATTGTTACGCTGCCAGTGAATCGGAATCTTCCCTGGTACGCAGCCTACAGTACAGTAGCTGGTGGACCATTGATCGGTTTCGGTGTGATGCTGGTGCGGAAGGTTATGAAAAAGCAGATTGATCAAATGAGTAGTGCGAAATACAAGGTCGCCGGAACCTGGGAAGAACCGGAAATAGTCTTTGTCACCATTTTCAATGATTCTGTACGTGAAGTGGGTACTGAAGAAACAGCCAGTCAGTGATAATAACTGGGGTCGGAGTAAAGTGCCAGAGTAAAACTCTCTGAGTTTTACTCTGGCACTTTACTCCGACCCCATTAGGCTCGGCGCTGAAGGCTCTGAAGATACTGAAAGAGCTTTCGATAGTGTACAGGAGGTGACCGCACTTCTGCTTGCTCTGCGATGGCCAGTCTGGTCAGATGTCTGAGTTGTTGCCTGTCTGCATCGGGGCAGGTTTCTATAATTTCCTTAAAAACTTCCGGATTCCCACTGGTCAATTGTGTACGCCAACGTTCCAAAGTGCGGGTCTGTAACTGTTGATATCGACTGCCATTGTCAAAGCGTCCGATATATGTTTCCGCGGTATCAGGACTCTTTACCCGGATTAGCCGGGCGATGTGCTGGATTTGACGTTTTCGGGCATTCCCTTTGGTTATCCTCCGACACTGTCGAATGGCGGTAACTATTTCCTGGTTATCAAGTGTGGCAAGTTGATGTTCTGAAGCATTTACAAGCAGTTCGGCAGCATGCCTGAATTCAAGCATGTCTCGTTTCCTCCGTGTTTTACTCTTTACCGGAGCCTTTTCAACCATTATTCATCTTCACCAAAGCCGAGTTCGATGCAATCCACAAGTGATTGTATAGCCTCCTTCTCGTCTGCCCCCTCGACATGCAACTCGAGTTCAGTACCCAAAGATGCCTCCAGCATCAACATCGACATGATGCTTTTCCCATTGGCAGTTTTAGTCATTTTCTGTACCCGGATTGAAGAAGCGAATCCTTTGGCTTTTTTCACGAAGAGGGACGCTGCCCGGGCATGTAGTCCCAGTTTGTTCCTGATAGTGGCCTTCCGACTGATCATACGGATTCATCGATTGAACTTGCGGTGACTGTTCCCAATTCACGGTGCCGGATCTGTACATTTCGCCAGTGTGAATGAAAATATGCATACAGTTTGTCTGCCAGGAAGACAGACCTGTGCTGGCCACCAGTACATCCAATCGCAACAGTCATATAACTACGGTTGTTCGACTCGAACATTGGCAGCCAACTCTCAAGATACTTTTTAATATCGCTGTACATTTTGCGGAATTCAGACTGAGACTCCAGGAATGCCTTAACCGGTTGATTGAGTCCTGTAAGGTTTCGGAACCCGGGTTTCCAATGAGGATTTGGCAGGCAACGTACATCGAATACCAGATCCGCATCAACAGGTACGCCGTTCTTGTATGCAAATGAAAGGAACAACAGGGCAAACTCATGATGAGTACTGGCCACCCGGGAACGAATGAGGTCGCGTAGTTCATGCAAAGACAGCAAGGTTGTATCGATAGTCAGGTCCGCCAGTTCCGAAATCAGGCTAAGCAGGTTGGTTTCATCTTCCAGGGACTCACGCAAGTCGCGGTCTTTGTTGCTTAACGGGTGCTTGCGCCGCGTTTCGCTGAACCGCTTTACCAGGGTAGAATTTGCAGCGTCGAGATAAACAATTTTTATTTGAACATCAGCTTTGTCGAAGCTGCCAAGGGTATCGGGAAGGTCAGCCAGATCTTCCTGGATATTCCTGGCATCAATACTGACAGCAATATTGTCGATGGGCAGGTTAACCAGGCGTTCAATGAGGGGCCGGAGCAAGGTAACCGGCAGGTTGTCAATGCAGTAGAACCCCATATCTTCAAGAACATGCAGTGCAGTACTTTTCCCCGAGCCGGACCTGCCACTGATCACGATAAGTGAGATCATGATGTACCTTTATGGAGCGAATGACTGGCTTCCTCCTCGGGATTCCAGAGAGCCATTTCGAATAATTCACGATCATCTTTTGCCAGTTTCAGTCCCTTCAGGTAGGTTTCTGATTCAAATCTTCTGGCCAGCATGGCCAATGTATGCAGATGATCAGCCTCTTCATTTCCCGGGAACAAAAGGACAAACATCAACGTCACCAATTCATCGTCAAAGGCTCCAAAATCCATACCTTCAGATAGACGAAACAAGGCGCATATGGTTTTTGTACAGTTATTGAGACGGCAATGAGGTATGGCAATACCATGTCCGATAGCGGTCGGGCCCAGTTTTTCCCGATCAATAAGCCCCCGATATACTTCACCAGCAGCACATGCTGGTTCTGTTCTGGCAATCAGGTCAGCGGCAATCTCGATAGCACGCTTTTTACTGCTGGTCTGTATACTCGAGAATGTACGCTCAGGGACCAGAATTGAATCGATTTCCATCTATCTACCATACAAAGAATAAATCGTATTATAACAAGTTTGTATAGTGTCTTTGCTGGAAACAGATCCGAATTTGTTCTTACTGCCTTATGGTGCGCTGTTTCCTGGCATTGATTTTCTCTTTTCGCTTTATGAGCTGTCGATCAAGCTTGTCGGCCATTAGATCAATCGCTGCATAGAGGTCTTCCGCTTCTGCGTCTGCAAAGACTTCACCGCCGTTGATTCTGATAGTTGATTCTGCCTTCTGCCGCAGCTTCTCCACACGGAGTATGACATTTATGTTAGTGATTCTGTCGAAATGACGTTGTAGACGTAACAGTTTTGTATTTGCATAGTTTTTAAGCGCGTCCGTAACTTCAAGATGATGGCCACTAACATTTACTTGCATAGTATTCTCCTGGTTGTAGTTTCTGGCTGGACTATTTAATCCAGTCATAGATGAACACTCAGTCTTCTTGATATTGGACTGAATTTCGGGCAATAGGTTCGCAATACAAGTACCTAAAAGAGTTGTTTACGCTCATTGGATGGTGGGATCAACAGGGATTCCCGATACTTGGCAATTGTCCGTCTTGCTACATTAATTTTCCGGTCGGCCAGCAATCCGGCTATTTTACTGTCACTCAAAGGTTTTCCTGGATTCTCCATGGAGACCAGTTCTTTAATCAGTGCTCTTATCGCTGTTGATGAGATCTCTCCACCGTTACTGGTGCTGACGTGACTGGAAAAAAAATATTTGAGTTCGTAAACACCCGAGGGTATATGCATGTACTTCTGTGACGTCACTCTCGAGATGGTGGATTCGTGCAAGTCAACTGCCCTGGCGATGTCATGCAGAACCAGTGGCTTCATAGCCTGCTCACCATATTTGAAGAAACCAATCTGAAATTCCACAATTTTTGTCGCGACCCGCAGAAGAGTGTCATTTCTTTGTCGAAGGCTCTTGATAAACCACCTGGCCTCTTGCAGATGATCTTTTAGATACATGTTGTCCCGGCTGTTATCCGATCTCTTGATCATGGATACATACTCAGGGTTGACCCGAATCCGGGGTGCTGATTTCTGGTTCAGTTCTACAACCCACCTGTTATTCCGTTTACTGACAAACACATCCGGTTCAATGTACTCGACTTTATTGGCAGCAATGTTGCTGCCGGGTTTCGGATTCAGCGATAGAATGAGAGACAATACCTCTTTGAGTTGAAGTTCTTTCAGACGGGTTTTTCTGGCGATCAGTGTGTAGTCCCGGTTTGCCAATTGCTGAATGTATTGCTGTACTATCGTGACAGCCTCTTGCTTCCAGGGAGTGTCGTCGGGCAAGCTGTTAAGTTGAATGGATAGACATTCACCAAGATCCCGGGCGGCGATACCCAGTGGGTCAAGATGCTGTATCAGGTGAAGAACCGCTTCGACTTCTTCAATCTCCAGTTCCCAGGTCACCGGTGCACTTTCCATAATATCGGTCAGGGGTATCGTGAGCATTCCTTCATTGTCCAGTCCGTCAATGATAGAGAGTGCGATGAATTCATCCCGATCAGTCAATCTCAAAAGATTGATCTGTTCAAGCAGGTGTGACTGAATGGAAATGTCTTCGCTGTTTCGGTCATCGAAATAGTCGTCGGTGTCGTTTGAAGACTGGAAATCAGCCGCCGGCATTCCGTCGTCGAATGTATCTTCCCAGACACTATCCACTGGCAGTTCTTCAGCAATAATGTCTGCACTGACTTCCTCACTGGTATCAGGTACTGATTCACCCTCCACTTCAGGGTCGGGCAATGAGATGTGACCTTCATCCATGGATTCCAGGTCCGTTGACGGCTCTGCTTCGGGTGGATCAAGTGAAGTGGGTTCCTCACTTTCATTCAGTTCGTCCGGCTGCAATTCTTCGAGCATCGGATTCGAGTCCAGCGCCTCCTGAATTTCCAATTCAAGATCGGTCGTCGACAACTGCAGCAGGCGGATTGCCTGCTGTAGTTGTGGGGTCATTCGCAGTTGCTGACCAAGTTTGAGTGTCAGGGTGGGTTTCATTGCCATGGATCAATCATACTTCAATCACAGGTTCAAGAGAACTTGAACCGGCTCCGTCTTACATGCGGAAATCCTGACCCAGATACACCTGCTTAACCAGTTTGTTGGCCAGAATTGTCTCTGTATCACCCTGTGCGATGATTGATCCCTCATTGACGATATAGGCTATATCACAGATATCAAGTGTTTCGCGGACGTTGTGATCTGTAATCAGAATACCGATATCTTTTTTGGCCAGTTGAGAGACAATCAGCTTGATATCATCAACCGATATGGGATCAACGCCGGCGAAAGGTTCATCCAACAGGATAAAGGCGGGTTCAGATGCAAGGGCTCTTGCTATCTCAACCCGCCTCCGTTCTCCACCGGACAATGTCATGCCCTGATCATCTCTGATGTGGCTTATCTGAAATTCCTCGAGTAATGCCTCCAGCCTGTCTGTTCTTTGCTGTTTGGAAAGTTCCACTCGTGTTTCAAGAATTGCCAGGAGGTTATTTTCCACGGACAGTTTGCGAAACACCGAGGCTTCCTGCGGCAGATAACCAATGCCGCTTCGTGCTCGCTGATGTACTGGTTGAGAAGTAATATCGACATCGTCAAGCAGTACTTTCCCGGTGTTATGACTGATTGACCCTACTATCATGTAGAAACAGGTTGTCTTGCCTGCACCGTTTGGACCGAGCAGACCAACCACCTGGCCACTGGAAACAGAAATGCTGACGTCACGAACTACGTGTTTTCCGCGATAGCTTTTGGCTAGATGCTCTGCCTTGAGGGTGTGCATGGGGAACTGCTAATTGTTGGTGTTGTATTTGATCCTGATTCTATCATCACTGTCTGGACCACTATCGAGATTGACAATACCCCGGTTGATGTCGTAGTCAATCAGTTCGCCAGTATACTCGTTTTCAGTTTGCCTTAATGTGGCATTTCCTGACAGATGAATTCTCTCTTCCTGAATGAAGTAACTGATTTTCCTTGCCTCGGCATAGATAGGTTCTTTGTTGTCCGGATGCTGTTCCAGATGTACCTGTTGGTCGGATTCCTGATTTGATTGGGCGATAATCTGGATGACGACGCCATCACTGCTGGTGATGATTTCAACTTCATCAGCAGCGATGAGCATGGATCCCTGACTGATGCTCACATTACCACTGTGGACTGTGGATCCCTTATTTTTATCCACCACTGCTGATTCGGCGATTACCACTAATTCCTGGCTCTTGTCAGTACTGAGCGCCTGACTCTGGTTAGCCAACAGCAATATTCCGATGGTAATAATCAACCTGGTGAGCATTTTATATTGGGGTCGGAGTAAAGTGCCAGAGTATAACTCTCTTGCTTTGGCCCCGCAATCTCACTGGGGTCGGAGTAAAGTGCCGGAGTAAAACTCTCTTGCTTTGGCCCCTCGAGGGGCCAAAGCAAGAGAGTTTTACTCCGGCACTTTACTCCGACCCCATTTTACTGAGTTTTACTCCGGCACTTTACTCCGACCCCATACAGTGTTAACCCGCTCTTCTCTATTGGAAAAAAAGACAAGCTTCTCCTGATCCAGGTGAGCCTCCATTCCGGCAGCACTTGTTGTGCTGGCATTATCATTGATGCTCACTTTAAGGTCTGTCTCTGCATATTCACGTTCCGGATAGACGGTGAGACTCTGGGTTTTGATGTTTACGAATTGACCGTCCTGGCTTTGCCTGGACAGCAGCACATCATCCCAGAGTTCCATGACTTCCTCACGGTATATTGATTTCGAGAGCAGACGGCCATTACTGGATGAAATGGTCCAGGGAGCCCCATTTTGAGGATAGAGCATAAGGTTTGGCCACTCCAGGATGGTGACATCCGTTAGTGGAAAGTGTGTGAATCGGTCGGCACTGAGTTCATACTGCAACTCACCGGTATCTGCAAACTGCCTGATGGTTGCATCCAGCATATAGATGTCGGGGTCGTTGCGCTTCAAATCCTCAAGCATGGGGTCTGTGATGGCGTCTTTGAGCAGCCAGTCAGTGGCAAATGCAATGACAAGTATGATGCAACTCAGGATTATGACTCGATTTGCCAAGTTTCAGCCTTGAGGGGTTGACTGCTGTATTGTATGAGTTATCCCGCAAAAGATCATCGAATTCTCCGAATTGTTTTAGAAATCATAGTATCATGCGCTCTCTGAAAGCGGGGTACCGATGAATGTCCAGGAACTGAAGAAGATCCTCTCGGAAGCACTGGAGAACTGTGAAATTGAAATACAGATTGATGGTAACAAGGTATATCTGGACCTTGTTTCCTCTTCATTTTCCGGTTTAACCCGTGTGAAGCGGCAGCAGCTGGTCTATGGTTTTCTCAAAGACAAAATCGCAAGTGGTGAGATTCATGCTGTGATGATGCGAACAGTCACACCGGAAGAAAACACCAGGAGTTGAAGGTATGGACCAACTGATGATCGAAGGCGGTACCAGACTCTGCGGTGAATTACGTGCCTCCGGCGCCAAGAATTCTGCGTTGAAAATTTTTGCTGCAGCGTTGCTCGGGGATGAACCCGTCACCATAGGTAACGTTCCTCATCTACGCGACATAACCACGATGATTGAGTTGCTGGGTTCCCTGGGCGTTGAAGTGGTGATGGATGAAAAAATGAATATTGAGATCCACGCAAATACAATAAAGAGGTTTACCGCTCCCTATGACCTGGTCAAAACAATGCGTGCGTCCTTTAATGTTTTGGGCCCAATGCTGGCACATTACGGTCAGGCTGAGGTTTCCCTGCCGGGAGGATGTGCTATTGGCTCCAGACCTGTTGACCAGCATTTGAGAGGGCTTGTAGCGCTGGGTGCAGAGATCGAGATGGAAAATGGCTATGTCAAAGCCCAGGCCAACGGTGGCCTGAAAGGTTCACACATCTATTTCGATTTCAGCACGGTAGGTGGTACAGAGCATATTATGATGGCGGCAACGCTTGCCGATGGTGAGACTGTGCTTGAAAATTGTGCGCGAGAACCCGAAATAGTCGACCTTGCTGATTGCCTGAACGCCATGGGTGCAAACATAACAGGAGCAGGAACTGACACCATTACTATCACAGGTGTTAAGTCTCTGAGAGGTTGCAGGCACAATGTCATTGCTGACAGGATAGAAACCGGAACTTACCTGATTGCTGCCGCGGCGACGAGCGGAAAAGTTAAAATTCAGGGCGCCAAACATGATCATCTGGAAGTACTGACGGGTAAACTGAAAGAGGCGGGTGCTGAAATCTCTGTTGGCGATGACTGGATTGAACTGGATATGCAGGGTAGAAGACCCAGAGCCATCAGTCTTGTGACTGCGCCTTATCCTGGGTTTCCAACGGATCTTCAAGCCCAGATCGTGGCTTTGAATTGCATCGCAGAGGGAACGGGTACTGTCAGGGAAACAATTTTTGAAAACCGGTTTATGCATGTTCATGAGATGAAGCGCATGGGAGCTCACATTCGGCTTGAAGGAAACAATACGACGGCGAATATCGAAGGCGTCAATCAACTGAAAGGTGCACCGGTTATGGCAAATGACCTGAGAGCATCCGTCAGTCTGGTGATTGCAGGTCTGATAGCGGATGGAACTACGATAATTGACAGGATCTATCACATCGACCGTGGCTATGAGCATATCGAAGAGAAGCTCAGTAATCTGGGTGCGAACATTCAAAGAACTTCGTCCGGGTGATGCCATGAGCCAGTCAATTACGCTTGCAATTACAAAAGGTCGCGTACTTCAGGAAGCCCTGGATGTCCTTGACAAAATCGGCATTCGACCAGAGGAAGAGATAGAGTCTTCCAGAAAAATGGTGTTTCCGACCAACAGAAATGATATCCGGTTGATGATTCTGCGTGGCATGGATATAACGACCTATGTTGAGCATGGTATTGCAGATCTGGGTATGTCGGGTAGGGATATCATTCTGGAACACGGGGGAAATGGGTACTATGAACCATTAAACCTTCACATCGGTCAATGCAACATGATGGTTGCTGGTTTGAAGGACGAGGGCTCCTTGCCCAACCGGCTTAGGATTGCGACCAAGTTCGTCAATACAGCCAAGCGGTTTTATGCGGAGAAAGGGATTCAGGTTGATATCATCAAACTCTATGGTGACATGGAACTGGCGCCGATTTCAGGTCTGGCCCACAGAATTGTCGATATCGTGCAGACTGGAAATACATTACGAGCCAATGGACTTGTTCCACTCGAACTGATCGAAAAGATCAGTACGTATTTGATTGTCAACAAGATCGCATTGAAAACAAAATACGACAAGATTCAACCGTTGATAGATGCACTGGGCGGGGCAACCCGATGATAGCCAGACTGAACTCGTCCGACCGGAATTTTAATAGTCAGTTGCAGGAGCGTTTGTTCCTGCCTGAAGAGGACCGTGAGGAAGTACTGGCTACCGTGCGTATGATTGTAGAAAACGTACGTACAAGAGGTGACGACGCAGTACTTGAACTGACTCGTCAATTTGATGGACTCACAGCCGGATCCATTAACGACCTTGAAATATCCAGAGAGCGTCAGCGGCAGGGATTTGAATCCATCGATCAATCGGTGCGGGAAGCTCTTGAAACTGCCACGGACCGGATCAGATCCTATCATCTGAAACAAAAACAGGTTTTCGGCAACGGTATGGATTGGGACTTTATCGATGATGCGGGTAATAGACTGGGGCAGTTGGTCAGAGGTATGGAGAGAGTTGGTATTTATACTCCCGGTGGCAAGGCGGCATACCCTTCTACTCTTCTGATGTCAGCGATACCGGCCCGGGTTGCCGATGTTGGGGAGATAATCCTCACTGTGCCGACTCCCGATGGTGAAGTTAACGATGCGCTACTGGCGGCTTCGTATCTGTGCAACATTGACCGGTTATTCACTGTTGGTGGCGCCCAGGCCATTGCGGCACTGGCTTATGGTACCGAGTGTATCCCGCGAGTGGACAAGATTGTTGGTCCCGGCAACATATACGTTGCGACCGCCAAGGAAATGGTATTTGGTGATGTTGGTATTGAAATGATTGCCGGCCCATCAGAGGTGGTGATTGTTGCTGACAGTTCAGCGAATCCGGAGTGGTTGACACTGGACATGTTCGCACAGGCTGAGCACGATGAGATGGCACAGGCGATTCTGATCAGTCCAGATGATGAAATACTGAACCAGGTATCAAAACTACTTTCCCATCGTCTTGCGGCTATGCCACGTCAAGCTATCATCAGGCAATCTCTCGAACGTAGAGGCGCACTATTGAAAGTCCGGAACCTCGACGAAGCTATGGGTATCGTCAACAACATTGCGCCTGAACATCTGGAACTCGCATTACAAGCCCCGGATGAGGCACTTGGGTTAGTCAGACACGCGGGTGCAATATTTGTTGGGAACCACAGCGGAGAAGCTGTCGGAGACTATATTGCTGGTCCCAGTCATGTTCTGCCTACCGGTGGGAACTCACGTTTTGCGTCACCGCTGGGAGTATACGATTTTCAGGTACGCAGTTCGATCATACAATGTTCAGTAGAGGGAGCAGATGCTCTCGGGAAAGATGCGGCCATTATTGCACGTCAGGAAGGATTGCACGCTCATGCAGAGTCCGCAGAATGTCGTATGGAAGCGGGCTTCAAAACAGCTCCTGACTGAAAGATGATGGCATCGAGAGATCCTGTTACCACTTATCGGGCAGCACTGGAATCAGGAGATTTCCAGTATGACGAATCTCAGAACCGGATGATGCGGCATCTTCAACGAGTCTATGAGGACCTGATCACGAATTCTGAGCAGGGTAATTTTTTTTCCAGAATGTTTATCCGCACACAGCATGCACCTGTCAAAGGATTGTATCTCTGGGGTGGTGTAGGTCGTGGTAAAACCTGCATGATGGATATGTTCTACCAGTGTCTGCCGTTCAAAGAAAAAAAACGAATTCATTTTCATAGATTCATGAAGCTGGTTCACGGTGAATTACAACGATTCCAGGGATTAATGAATCCTCTGGAGAAAATAGCTGCCAAATTTGCAGATGAGACACGGGTTATCTGCTTTGACGAGTTTCATGTCAGCGATATAACCGATGCGATGATTCTTGCCAACCTGCTGGAAGCTTTGTTTCTACGGAAAGTGGTTTTGGTTGCCACTTCCAATGTTGAGCCGAAAAACCTCTATGAGAATGGACTGCAAAGGCGAAGATTTCTTCCGGCAATAGATCTTATTGAGACGCATACGGAAGTCTTTAATGTGGACGGTGCCCGTGACTATCGATTGCGGGCGCTGAAGATGAGTGAGATTTACCATTCACCACTGGATGAAATGGCAGAAATCAATCTTGAAACGAGCTTTGAGGCAATTGCTCCCGATGAGGGGGGCAGGGATGTGCAGTTGGACATAGAGAACAGGACCATCAACACACGTCGATGCGCCGACGGAGTGGTCTGGTTTACGTTTACGGCGGTCTGTGACGGACCGAGAAGTCAGAATGACTACATTGAACTGGCCCGCTTGTTTCAGACTGTTCTGCTTTCGGATGTCCCCAGGCTTGAAAGTGACAATCAGGCCCGTAGATTTATCAGTCTGGTAGACGAGTTTTACGATCGGAACGTCAAGTTGATAATTTCTGCGGAAGTCCCCATCAAGGAGTTATATAGTGGAACACTGCTGCGATTTGAATTCCGGCGCACTGCAAGCCGGTTGCAGGAAATGCAGTCAGAAGAATATCTTTCGCGGGAACACCGCCCTTGATGATTGGTGAGATCCAGGAGGCTGTCCGAGAACTGCGACCGTAGCGAGGGCGAGACTGATTGAGTCATATTTTTTGGTTATTTGAGGCAAATATTGTACATATTAAACGAAAATAAGCGGAAAATATGGCCAATCAGGCTTGTCCGCAGTAGGTCAGTCTGTTCTCGGACAGCCTCCTGGACCCTTTGGGTAACTGGTATGAAATGTCAGTCCGATCAAAGATGAAATCACATGCCTGATCAACTTCCTGAGGAACTGGTTCGGACTCGTGAATCTGCCAGAAAATTTCTGGCAGACGTCATCCTGCCCCTGGAACAGTCCGATGACGCTCCAGCGCTTATTCAGGATCAGGTAAGAAAAGCATCGCAGAAAGCTGGTTTCTACTACAAGACCCAGCCGAAAGAATTTGGCGGCAATCCAGCGAGTATCCTGGAACTCACTATGCTGAGAGAAACCTGGGCTGCAGCTAATTCCCGTCTTACAGGACTGATATTCGGTCCGGGTCCCGGCATCCTGCATGCAGCCCGTGGTGAATTGAAAGAACAATATCTGGACCCGGTGATGCGCGGTGATAAAAAGGGGGCGTTCGCCTTCACCGAATCGGAGATCGCCAGGCGTCCGACCTGGGCTCGCATCGATGGTGGTCATTTGATTGTCAATGGACAGAAATCCTACGTTACAGGAGGTGCAACGGCTGACTTTGTGTCCGCATTGGTCAACGTAGAGAATGCCGATGGCAGCAAAGCCGGTACGGCCATGGTGGTGATAGATCGGGAGGCAACAGGTGTGGAGATTACACGTCAATTTTCCTCTATGGAAGGAAGTGGACATGTATCCATGTTGTTTAATGATGTCCGTGTACCAGTCTCACATATTATAGGCAGGATAGGCGAAGGCATGCCCAGAGCGTTGGGTAATATCGGTAATGTCAGATTGATGGTCTCTGCACAGGCTACCGGAATGTGCATGTGGGCGATTGATTTTGTCGAACATCATCTGCTTGAACCCCATAGATCCGGCACACCATTGGGAGAACGGGAAGGTGTACGCATGCGTTACGCCGATATGCGTATTGAAACCTACGTGGCTCGAAGTGCGCTTTATCGAACGGCTGCATTGGCGGATACCGGAGAAAATATTGTCAATGAGACTGTTGCTACCAAGGTTTTCTGTACCGAAACGGCAGGGCGTGTTATCGATGGTGCGGTACAACTGCTTGGTGGTCAGGCGCTGGTTCAGGGTCACCCTCTGGAGCAGATGTACCGGCAGGTGAGATCGCTTCGGTTGACAGAAGGGGCCAGTGATTTACTGCGTATCAATCTTGCCAAGGGCAGGCTGGAACTGGGGAAAGGGCGTTTATAACAAATAATGATGCAACTTGAAACTCCAATAAATGACATTGATGTTGCTTCATTCTGGCGCGATGGTTTTCTCGTCAGGAAATCTTTGGCTGATGCGGATACCTGTGCAAAGTTGTTGGCGGTTGCCGATGAGCATCTGCAACAACAGATGGCGCCTATTGAATATGAAGTGGATGTCAGGTACCCCGGAGCACCTGATGACCTGTATTCAGCAGGTGCTGATACCTCACGGAGATTGCTGCAGGCATATTCCCGACATCCAGACTGCAGAGAGTGGGCCAGGCAGTCTTTGATTTATCTGATATTGTCCGGGTTGTTCGGCAGGTCAGACATACGACTGTCCCAATGTCACCACAACTGTATCATGACCAAACAACCCGGATACAGCAGTGTTACCCGATGGCATCAGGATAATCGATACTGGTCCTTTGATGAGGAAAACCTGATCAGTGTCTGGCTGGCACTGGGCAATGAATACAAACTCAATGGTTGCCTGCGCGTTATTCCCGGATCACACAAAGAAGATTTACCAGGCGGTCGATTTGATGCAGAGCTTTTTCTCAGAACCGATCTTGCTGCAAATAAATTACTGTTGAACAGAGCAGTTCCGATTGAATTGCAGTCAGGGGATGCGTTGTTCTTCCACAGCAGATTGTTGCATGCAGCCGGAAGAAATCTGACGGATAGCACCAAATTTTCACTGGTGTTTACTTACCATGAAGCCAGCAACAGACCTATCGAGAACACACGCTCCGCACGGTTCCCATCGAAAAAAATGGGGTCAAAAAATGGGGTCGGAGTAAAATAAAATAAATGGGGTCAAAAAATGGGGTCGGAGTAAAATGCATTTTACTCCGACCCCATTTTTTGACCCCATTTATTTTATTTTACTCCGACCCCACAGGACAACGGGTAGTTTTGTAATCCCCCTGACGAAAGTCGAGGGAAGACGATCAGGTTCACCGACCACTTCAATGGTCTCGAATCGCTTCATGATTTCTTCCCAGACGACTCGTAGCTGCATCTCGGCGAGCCGGTTACCCATGCACCGATGAATGCCAAAGCCAAAGGCAAGATGCCTGCGCGGGAATTTACGGTCGATGATGAAGTTGTATGGGTCATCAATGGCTTCCTCGTCGCGGTTCCCACTGATATACCACATGACCACCTTATCGCCAGCACTGATTTTCTGCCCGTTCAATGTAGTATCCACGAGAGCACGGCGGCGCATGTGAGCAAGCGGCGTCTGCCAGCGAATAATCTCCGGTACCATGCTTTTAATAAGCGATGGGTCCGCCCGGAGTTTGTCATACTCATCCGGGTGACGGTTCAGGGCCAGTACTCCGCCTGAAATTGAATTCCGGGTTGTATCATTACCCCCAACAATCAGAAGTAGCAGGTTTCCCAGATACTCCATCGGACGGTCCAACAGATCTTTTGTAGCCTCTCCGTGAGCCAGCATGGTGATGAGGTCGTTATTTCCCGGTTTTTTCTGCCGTTGCTTGAAAATTTCCGTAAATGTAGCCAGGCACTCAAATAATTCTGCACGACGCTGGTCCATAGAATCGACAATACCGGATTCTTCGTTAGCTGTTGTAACGTCAGACCAGCGGGTCAGACGTCGTCTTTCTTCAAAGGGAAAGTCGAAAAGAGTAGCCAGCATCTGAGTGGTCAATTCGATTGAGATATTTTCGACCCAGTCGATCTCTTCACCAAGAGGAAGCTGGTCCAGCAATCTGGCGGCGCGGCTTCGGATTGTGCTTTCCAGTTTGGTGAGATTGATAGGGGATACCACGGGGCTGACAACTTTGCGCTGTTCATCGTGTTTTGGAGGGTCCATTGCAATAAACATCGGCAATGGTAAATCTTCATCCTGTTCGGCTATGACAATCCCGCCTTCTGAAGAATAAATCTGGTGGTTGGTATCAACTTCCATGATGTCGTGATATTTGGTGATTGACCAGTAGGGACCGAATTGACTTTCACTGCAATAATGAACGGGGGCTTCTTTGCGCAACCGGTCAAAATACTGCCAGTGCTTTTCCTGCTGGAACAGGAATGACTGCGCAACGTTGTACCTGCTGTCGAGAGGAATCGAATAGGGATCTGTGACAAGATCGTAATCTGAGGCGGTTTCACTCATGAAACACAGTCCAATAGGCCGCGAATTTGTAACTTAACATAAACGACCCCATTTTACGCTGTCGAACGGGCACATCTTCTTTAAATCAGAAATTATTCTGTTAGAATCCGCACTCAGGAATAATATTTAATCCTGGAAGGCTTCCGGGAGCGGTTTCTGTCGGGAGAAATTTGAATTACCTATACCAGTAGTCACAAAGATGCTTATTGAGTGACAGGCGAATCCCCGGGATACCAAGTCTTGTTTCAGCGCAACGGGAGTAAATGGGGTCTGACCCCATTTTTAATAATAGAAGGTACTGATGTCAGTTGTTGAAAATATAAACAATGTAGAAGGTGAAGATAACATTGTTAGAGACGTAGTCGTCCGATTTGCCGGAGATTCCGGTGATGGTATGCAGTTAACAGGTAATAACTTTACCGAAGCAACTGCTATATATGGCAACGATCTGGCAACGTTTCCTGACTTTCCAGCCGAAATAAGGGCACCTGCAGGGGCTACCTTCGGGGTTTCGGCATTCCAGATTTATTTTGGCTCAGAGGATGTCACCACAGCAGGTGATGAAGTGGATGTACTGGTAGCCATGAATCCGGCAGCCCTCATAACCAATCTCAAAGACCTTGTGAACGGTGGATTGTTGGTAGTCGACAAAGATGCGTTTACCAGGAGGAATCTGACGCGGGCCGGATACCTGAAAAACCCTCTGGAAGATGGGTCTCTTGACGGCTATCGGCTGTTATCCATCGATATCACCAGAGAGGTTGTAGAAACCGTTAAACCTTTTGGCCTGTCTCACAAGTTTGCCGTCCGCTGCAAGAATATGTGGACCCTCGGTCTTATCATGTGGTTGTTCGACCGGTCCAGGGAAGCAACCATTGACGGATTACAGACCAAATTCGCCAGCAAACCGGAAATTGCCAATGCGAATGTTGCCGCCCTGAATGCAGGTCACGCATACGGTGAGACTGCCGAATTACCATCAGGTGTGGAAGTCTATATGGTTCCCCGTGCCGAGGTGCCACCGGGACTGTACCGGAATACTACCGGCACTGAAGCATTGGCTTACGGATTACTTGCAGCCGGTCAGCTTTCCGATTTGCCGATTGTTTTCGCGTCTTACCCGATTACTCCCGCATCCAGCCTGTTGCATACCCTGTCGTTGCAGAAGCAATTCGATGTAGTAACTTTTCAGGCTGAAGATGAAATCGCAGCGGCCGGCGCCGCTCTTGGGGCTTCCTTCGCTGGTTCCCTGGGAGTGACATCAAGTTCAGGTCCCGGTATTTCTCTAAAGGGCGAGACCATCTCTCTTGCCTGTGCAACGGAACTGCCACTCATAATCGTGAATACACAGCGGGGCGGACCGTCAACCGGATTACCCACCAAAACGGAACAGTCGGATTTGAACCAGGCACTTTTCGGAAGACACGCGGACACATCATTACCCGTTATCGCTGCCTCAACATGTGTTGATTGTTTTGATGTGGCGATCGAAGCTGTGAAAATTGCTGTCAAGTTCACGACACCGGTCATTCTGCTTAGTGACGGGTATATCGCAAATGCATCGGAACCGTGGCATGTTCCGGACTTTAATGATTTCGAACCCTTCCCGGTCATGTTTGAAACGAATGCAGAGGAATTCACACCAGCAAATCGCGACCCGGATACCCTGGCAAGAGTCTGGGCAAAGCCGGGAACACCTGGACTGGAACATCGTATCGGTGGTCTCGAAAAGAGCTTTGAAACGGGCGACATTTCCTATGATCCGGATAATCACCAGAAGATGACGGACATTCGAAAAGCCAAGATTGACGGTATTGCCAGATTTATCCCTGATCAAGAGGTTATTCTGGGCAATGACAGTGGTAAGCTGGCCGTAGTTGGCTGGGGGTCGACATTTGGGCCGATACACCAGGGCGTCAAGCGGTGTCGAAAGGAAGGTCTGGATGTGTCGCACATCCACGTGCGTTACATGTGGCCGATGCCAACCAACCTGGAAGCCCTGTTGAAGCGATTCGACAGAATACTCGTTCCAGAAATGAACAATGGACAGTTTGTTGAGATTATCCGATCAAGATTTCTGATCGATGCCCGGCGACTGAATAAAGTGTCTGGCCAGCCCTTCAAAATCCGCGAGATAGAAGAAGCCATTAAGGCGCAACTAGAGGCGTAACACCATGAATGCTCCTGTACAAAAACTGACCTTGAAAGATTTTTCTTCCGATCAGGAAGTGCGCTGGTGCCCCGGTTGCGGCGACTACGCAATACTCAAGACCATTCAGAGATTAATGCCGGAATTGGAAGTACCGAAAGAGAACATGGTGTTTATTTCGGGTATAGGCTGCTCTTCCCGATTTCCTTATTACATGAATACCTATGGTTTTCACACCATCCACGGCAGGGCGCCTGCTATTGCCAGCGGGGTGAAACTGGCAAATCCTGATCTGGATGTCTGGGTAATCACCGGTGATGGAGATGGTCTTTCCATTGGCGGTAACCACATGATGCATGTACTCCGGCGTAATGTGGATATGCAGGTTTTGCTGTTCAACAACGAAATTTACGGACTGACCAAAGGCCAGTATTCCCCGACTTCCAGAGTAGGTACGCAATCTCCGTCAACCCCGAATGGCTCGGTTGACCTGCCGCTCAGACCCTGTACGTTTGCTATCGGCTCCGGAGCCCGATTCGTCGCCAGAAGTATCGATACGGAAACCAAACAAATGACGCCGGTTTTGATGCGCGCCCATAAACATAAAGGCGCCTCTTTTGTTGAGATATATCAGAACTGCCCGGTTTATAACGATGGCATTTTTGATTATATCAAGGACAGGAAGACCGCTGCGGAAACGAGATTACTGCTGGAACACGGTAAAGCACTGACGTTTGGCGCCAATAACGATAAGGGTATTTTCCTTGATTCAAGGAAACTGCGTTTTGAGGTGGTGACCATTGGTGAAAACGGCATAACAGAAGACGATATTCTGGTTCATGACGAAACCAACAAAGTACTTGCCCAGATGCTGGCGGAATTGCAGGGGCCGAAATTCCCCGAACCCGTCGGAGTACTGTACTGTAATCCTGCGGAATCCTATGAGGCTGATGTTTATGCCCAGAGGGATCAGGTGCGCGCGCAATCAGGGAAACCTGATGTCAATGCGCTGTTGCGAAGCGGCCATACCTGGACGGTAAAGTAACCTCTTCATATACTGGGGTCAGAGTAAAGTGCTGGGGTCAGAGTAAAGTGCCGGAGTAAAATTCATTTTACTCCGGCACTTTACTCTGACCCCGGGTTCCTTGACCCCGGGTTGACCCCGGGTTCTCATGACCCCGGGTTCTCAAGAGCAGGTATGGCATCGTCAATAACGGGCATGTTATTTTTAGGCCCACCAGAGTCAACATCGGGAGAAAAACATGGCATTGCCTAAAGTTGGACAGCTTGCACCCGCATTTACGCTGCCAAACCATGAAGGAGATATGGTCAGTCTGGAAGACTTCAGGGAAAGTAAGAACGTCGTTCTGTATTTTTATCCCAAAGCGATGACACCAGGGTGTACCGTACAGGCTTGCGGCATCCGTGATACCAGATCAGAACTCTCAGAGAGACAGGCAGTGGTGCTGGGAGTTAGTCCAGACCCCATCAAACGCCTGGTGAACTTCCGTGAAAAACAGGACTTGAACTTTGACCTGCTCTCCGATCAAGACCACAGTATTGCGGAGAAGTATGGTGTGTGGGGATTAAAGAAATTCATGGGGCGCGAATACATGGGAATAAATCGGATTACTTTTATCATCGGCAGGGACGGTAAATTGAAACATGTGATGGAGAAAGTAAAGACCAAAACCCATCATGATGATGTACTGAATATACTGGCAGAAATGGACTGACAAGTGACGGATTCACCCCTTGAGAATAACCCGGGTACCGTTCCTGTACAGGAGCACCTCAGGTTTGATACGGCAGCACTCCAGGACTGGCTGGAGGATAACATTGACGGATTCAGTGGCCCATTGACTGTAGAAGAGTTTGCCTATGGCCAATCGAATCCAACCTACCTGTTGCATGCCAGAGACAGTCAGTATGTACTGCGCAGGAAACCACCCGGTATTCTGCTCAAGTCTGCCCACGCAGTTGATCGGGAATACAAGGTGATTACCGCACTGCAGGATACTGATGTGCCAGTACCAAAAACCTATGCATTGTGTACTGATGATGGTGTTATAGGTACCTGGTTTTACATCATGGAATATCTTCAGGGTAGAGTTGTTGCAGACAGTATCTCGGGGCCTTGGTCGCCACAGGATCGTGGAGAATTCTGGGATACGGCTAATGACGCGGTAGCGCGACTGCATAATGTGGATTACAAAGCGGTCGGCCTGTCGGATTTTGGCAGGCACAGAGATTATATTGCACGGCAACTGAACCGTTGGGGTGGTCAGTATGAGTACACCAGAACCGTGGACAATCCATATATGGACAATCTGCTTGAATATCTGCCCAAAAATATTCCCGAGGATGAGTCTTGCACGGTTGTTCATGGCGATTTACAGATCGCCAATATGATCATGCATCCACACCGTAATCAGGTCATTGCATTACTGGATTGGGAACTTAGCACTCTGGGTAGCCCGCTGGCTGATTTTGCCTACCTGTGCCGTCCCTATCGGGATGGTCTGCGTAATGTAGATTTGAAATCGCTCGGGATTCCCGGCGAAGAGGAATACGTGGAACGCTACTGTGAACTGACCGGGCGGAGCGGAATCGACAATTGGGATTATTATCTTGCATTCAACCTGTTCAAAATGGCGGCGATTTTGCAGGGTATTGCCCGTCGAGTACTCGATGGTACCGCTGCAAGCGCCCAGGCGGAGACTGCGGGAGCGGGGGCTTATCACATGGCGAAAGTGGCTTGGGCACAGATCGACAAGAGTGTAAAACTGGATTCCGCTGGACCAAATTAGTTCCTGTCCAGAGAGTCGACTTTCGAGAGTTTTAATTGCGACATTCGCATATTGTTGGTTTAAAAATCAACGGCTTGACAGGAAATAATCACCGCGGTGTTGAAATCTCGGACAAGAACAGATTAACAGCCGCTGGTAACAGGACCGGTGGCAGGATTCTGTTGCCACTGATCTCTGTTCCATCAGGTCAGTTACTTCTGCAGTGCCCTCACCTCGTTGGCAATTTGCGTCACATGAGGGTCCGACACATTGATCGAAGACAGTGATTCTTCAAGTCTGTAGATGTATTCGATATTCTCGCCACTGGGCCCTTTTGATCCGATAATCTGCCGGGCGATGGTATGCGGGTTGGCTTCTCCCAGATAATTCGGATTATTTTCACAAGCAAACCATGTGATGCCTTTTACCGGTTGCTCATTGATCAGATAAATATCGATATCAAGCCGGTCGTAACCACCTCTTTCCCGATGGTCCAGGTGATCCAGTATGTCTGAGTTATTCCCGGCAGGTAACCGATAAGCCATACCCCAGCAGATCTCATCAGGACGTTCGATCAGGGTTACCACGCGTCCGGGTTGGCCAGGTATACCGCGGTGATCGATAGAACCTTGCCAGAACCGTCTTCCCCAACCAAGTATGCAGGCAGTACAACGAGCTTCAAATGGAAAATCCACCTTCCAGATAATGGAACCGTAACCAAAGACCCAGAGGGCTTTTTCGAGTGATTCTTCCATACCTGTTAATGCCATTTTAATGAAGCCCAACTGTGCCAGATAAGGAGGTGGGTTGTCGACAGGAGCATCAACGGAACATTGCAACATTATCGACGGGACCGTTCAATACCACAGTTCAACAGTATCCATCAACAAAGTCGCTTAATAAGGAGTCAGCCGTCTGGCGTGAATCGCGGTCATTTGATAGCCTTGTCATCTTTCGATTATTCGGAGCAGAATTTTGGCCTATAACAAACCCATTCCTACACCCAGTGCATTGACCCAGCCGTTTTATGATGGGGCCAGGGAAGGTAAGCTGATGCTGCCCCGGTGCCAGGACTGTAATCGTGTGCATTGGTATCCGCGTCATATCTGCCCTTTCTGTCACTCGACCAACATTAACTGGATGGAAGGCAGTGGTGAAGGGCACATTCATACATTCGCCGTACAACATCGTGCCTTTGGTGGATGGGCAGGAGAAGTCCCCTTTGTTACCGCTTATATCGATCTGAATGAAGGTGATCGAATGGTCACGGTATTAAGAGGTGTCGATGCCCATGACCCGGCTTCGATCCGGATCGGTAGCAGAGTGAAAGTAGAGTTTGAAGAAGCCGGCGAGAATCTCCATATCCCGTTCTGGCGCGTGGTGGAGGAATAGTCATGGTATCCAGCGTATCCAGGGCTGCGGCTATTGTTGGTGCAGCAGAAAGTAATGAGATAGGTTATCCGGAGGTCCCCAAAACCTCCCTTGAACTCCATATCGAGGCAATAAAAAATGTCAGCGACCAGACTGGCATTCCGATCTCTGCCATTGAGGGAATCTTCTCGACCGGCATGTCATCTGAAATTGCGGAACATCTGGGCTTACATCCAAAGTATATTGATACCACTTCGGTCGGTGGATGTTCATTCGAGATCCATGTGCATCACGCACTCATGGCGATCCACGCTGGCGTCATCGATGTTGCTCTGGTGACTCATGGTCAGAACGGCTGGTCCGCACGGCGTATTGGCTCAGGTGGCGGTGGTGGTTATGGCGGTGGAGGTGCAAGTTCTCCCGCTGTTCAGATGACCATACCCTACGGATTTTCCGGAGCACCCTCCAATTACTCTCATGCGATGGTCAGACACAACCATCTGTATGGCACAACTCCGGAAGACTTTGCCCATGTTGCGGTAGTAACCCGGGATTGGGCAACGCTGAATCCGAGGGCTGTGATGTTCTCCAGGGAGACGCACGAGTTCGGCGGTCCAATAACAACAGATATTGTTAATAATGCCCGAATGATATCCTGGCCGTTGACGATGTTGCATTGCTGCCTGGTTACAGATCATGGTGGTGCGGTATTGATTGCCAGACCGGAAATCGCAAGAAGTATCAAGACCAATCCTGTCTGGATTGCAGGCGCCGGTGAGAACATGAGCCACTCGAACATGCTGGAGATGGACGATTTCACTGCCACTTCGGCATTTGCATCCAGTCGCACAGCCTATGAGATGGCGGGACTTGGACCCGCGGACATGGAACTGGCGCTTCTCTATGATTCGTTTACGATCACCCCCGCCCTGACGGCGGAAATGGTGGGACTGGCTCCGCGGGGTGAAGGATACAAACTTTGGAAAGATGGAGACGCGGCGCCGGGAGGGCGTTTGCCAATTAATACCAATGGAGGTGGTCTTTCATTCAACCATTCAGGAATGTACGGCATGCAATTGCTCATTGAAGCCTATCGGCAACTGTCAGGCACGGCGGAAGATGGTGTACACGGTATCAAGGGTAAACAGACCAATGCCGGAACCTGTATTGTAAATGGTACCGGCGGGTCGTTGTCGACGACTGGAACCCTGGTGCTGGTGGCTGATTAACAGAGTCTGGATACTGTTCCATCGACCGATGATGCTGACTTTTTCCTTTGCCGTGCCTCAGATCAACCCTGCATCTGACCTCAGAAGTGAATAGGAGTGTGCGTCATGGCATCTGCCATGAAGGAGCAGTCGATTGCGAAGAATACCTTCATGTACTGCGCCCACTTTTTCTGCCACTCTCTGACTGGGCTGGTTTGCAAGGCTCATAATGATTTCAATGCGCATCAGTTTCAGGTGAACAAATCCAAATTGTGCAATGCAGGTAGTGGCTTCGGTCGCAATTCCCTGGCTCGTGGCAGATGATCTTACCCAGTACCCCAGGTTTGCGATGGGATGATCTTCATCGCGGCTGAGACCGATACCTCCCAGAAATAAGCCATCTGATTTTTGGGTAATGGCAAATTCGTATGACCGGAAGTCTTCCCAGTCCTGTAAAGAGGTAATCAACCATTGTCTGGTTTCACTGATGTCATAATCAGGATGACACCAGGGAAGAAAAGGGAACACATCAGTGATGGATTCCCGTGCTGCGGCATACAGCGCCTTGTCGTCTTTGAGTTCCAGACGCCTGATCAGCAGCCGGTCAGATTCGCAGGATGTCGGCACATCTGATCTCATAAAGAACATTTATCCGGTCTCATAGAGCCTTCAGCGGGTTTCCATAAGGAGCCCTCAGCGGGTTTCCATAAGGAGCCCTCAGCGGGTTTCCAAAAAGAGCCTTCAGCGGGTTTCAAAAAGAGCCCTCAGCGGGTTTCAAAAAGAGCCCTCAGCGGGTTTCCAAAAAGAGCCCTCAGTGACTGAATTCCTCTGTTCGATAACGATAGACAGTCGTGTTGCTGCTCCAGGTATGCGGTGGGAGTCCGGCTTTACTTCTGAGTTCCGCAATAAACAGGTCCGGGTCAGGTAACTGTTCCCATACCGAGGGCAAATAGGTAGCACGCCTGCCGTTTTCCTCCAGTATCAGACCATCCACACCTGGTTCCAATTGAGAAAGCAGTTCTTCACGGCTCGAAATATCGAGTTTCTCCGGAGTCGAAAGTATGGAGATGTGAATATCGACCTGATGGAACTCTTTGAGTGATATCGGCCTGAAACGGGGGTCTTCAAATGCGGCAGCACTGGCATTTTGGGCGATATCAACAATCAATGGACGGTGAGCGACAAGACTGCCTATACAGCCGCGCAAGCTGCCGTTGATATTCAAAGCCTTCAGCCGTCCTGACCCCACCCCTTCGTTGTCGCGGGGCAAACTGTCCTGGCCATTCATCGTTGTTGTTCCGTGTTTGAGAAGAGTCACAAAGGTTGCCCGGTCATGTTGCAGTTCGAGGGGAAAATGCAAAGGATTGATCCTGAGACTCCCGTTACCGAGAAGAGGATGCAGTATCGCATCCGTCGCCACCTTTAACATGCGCTGACGAAGTTCAGGATTGAATTCTTCGTTTTGTGATTCTTCCGGTTCCAATATTACATACGATCCATATCCTACTACCCGGTCGCGAGTACCTGCTGTATCGCCTGAATTTCTTACATCAACCTGTTGTACCGTCAGATTCTTTTTGCGGGCGAGATACAGGAGACCATTCAATGGTTTGCAGCCACAGGCTTCTTCACCGGTCAGATTGTCGCACAGGTCAGTGATTTTGTGGGAAGTCCGGGTATCGATTCTTTGTGCTGTCGAATAATCGTGAAAATGACTCAGATCGGAACTGATGACGATAAGTGTTTCCGGCCCACCCCACAATTGATCAATGACGCTGGCTACCACTTCTTTACCGGCATCGCCAACCACCAGCGGGACCAGTTTGAATTCGTCGAGTACTCTCTGTAAAAAAGGCAAATGCACTTCCAGACTATGCTCCTGATCGTGTGCTGAATCCAAAAAACCAGTTTCCGGTAAATTGATGACCTCCTGTATGGCATCCGTGGCCAGAGGGATTTCACCCAGCGGTGTGGCATAGGAAGTTGCGCCGGTGACTGCTATACCACGAAATCCTACATGGTGTGATGGGCCAAGCAACACGACCCGTGTTATATCCTGTTTGCGATGCTCAAGCCTCCGATACGCCATAGCAGCAACAGGTCCGGAATAGATGTGTCCTGCATGAGGAGCGATGATAACTTTTGGACAGGGAGCCACGGATCTGGCATTCCCCAGCATGGCATCAATGGATGTGATAAGTGCCTTCCGGTTTCCCGGATAAAAACTACCAGCGACAGCGGGAGAACGAACTGTTTGCATATTAACCTCTGCTGGTGTTGATTGGTGTAACCAGTGTTTAATAATAACACTGGATTCCGGGATTACGTCTATCCTAATTCAATTACTGATGCATTGAAGAGAGAGATTTACACTTAATAGGCAGAAACTCATCATGTGAAAATGTAATCCTTGCAGCCATCTGTTGCAGAGGCACGCTAAAAGGGGTCAAATGATGAGCTTTAAACAGGACATTTCCATGTGGCACTGATGAATGTCATTGCACACCGGGATAAGGGCAGCGTCCCGGGTAGTGTCAGAACCGAATACTGGCACCTGCTTGATGATGGCAGAGTGCAGTGCGACATCTGCCCCAGAGCCTGTAAGCTTCGCAACGGACAGCGAGGGTTATGTTTTGTCCGTGCCTGTGAGAACAACGAAGTTGTGCTGACTACCTACGGCAGATCAAGTGGCTTCTGTATCGACCCCATCGAGAAGAAACCACTGAATCATTTTTTACCTGGAACTCCTGTTCTGTCATTTGGTACCGCCGGGTGTAATCTGGCCTGCAAATTCTGCCAGAACTGGGATATGAGCAAGTCCCGTGATATGGACACCCTTGCCGATGCGGCATCACCGGAACAGCTTGCACGGACCGCGGTCGGTTGGGGTTGCCGGAGTATCGCCTACACCTACAACGATCCAGTCATTTTCCATGAATATGCCATAGATGTTGCCCAGGCTGCACGGGAGATGGAAATCAAGTCAGTGGCAGTAACCGCGGGTTATGTATGTCCTGCGCCGCGTCAGGAATTTTTCCGCTATATGGATGCTGCCAATATTGACCTTAAGGGTTTTACGGAACGGTTTTATCATCGTATATGCGGTGGTCATCTGGCGGATGTCCTGGATACACTGCTGTATGTGAAGCATGAAACATCAGTCTGGATGGAACTGACGACTTTGATCATTCCTGGCGAAAATGATGATCTGTCAGAAATTGAATCCATGGCGAAGTGGATAGTCGAGCATCTGGGTACTGATGTCCCCTTACACTTCACGGCATTTCATCCTGATTACCGGATGATGGATAAACCGCGTACATCGTCTGAGGCATTAAGCCGGGCTCGCGAAGTGGCGATAAAAAATGGGGTGAACCACGTCTATACCGGCAATGTCCACGATACCCGGGGAGGTTCAACCTGGTGTCCTGATTGCGCTGCATTGCTGATAGAAAGAGACTGGTACCACCTTGGCCAGTGGCATATGGATGCACAGGGTTGCTGCCAGTCATGTGGGCACCTCCTCCCAGGTGTTTATGAAGACCAGCCGGGTACCTGGGGGCCTCAAAGACAGCCTGTGGTATTGAACCGTTAATCAAAGTACGGATCTTCAGGAATAGCCAGAGGCGTCGAGTCCGGACCCTAAAACCAATCTTTTCATGCTAGAATTACCCGTCATTTTGTCAATTTACGGAGAACCCGTGGGTAGAAATTTATTTCAGAAAGTCTGGGACGCACATATGGTTCGACAGATGGAGAGCGGGCAATATCAGTTGTTTATCGCACTGCACCTGATCCATGAAGTCACCAGCCCCCAGGCTTTTGGCATGCTCAGGGACAAACATCTCAAGGTGGCTTATCCCGGTCGTACCTTTGCAACTGTAGACCATATTATCCCCACTGACGATCAGACTCGTCCTTTGGCCGACAACATGGCTGAGCAGATGATTCAGGTGTTAAGTGCTGAAACTGAAGAGCATGGGATTGAATACTTTGCCCCCGAGTCTGGTTCCCAGGGCATCGTACATGTGATAGGTCCGGAACTTGGTCTGACCCAGCCAGGCATGACAATCTGTTGTGGTGACAGCCATACCTCTACCCATGGGGCATTTGGCTGTATTTCCCTGGGTATTGGCACAAGTCAGGTCCGGGATGTACTTGCCAGTCAGACCATTGCCATGGACAAGTTGAAGGTGCGCCGTATTCTGGTGGATGGGAGATTACAGACCGGTGTTACCGCAAAAGATGTGATACTGCATATCATTCGAACTCTGGGTGTTAATGGCGGTGTGGGTTTCGCTTACGAATACGCGGGACAGGTGATAGAGAAAATGTCCATGGAAGAGCGAATGACTGTCTGTAACATGAGCATAGAAGGCGGCGCCCGTTGCGGTTATGTGAATCCTGACGAAACGACGTTCGAGTATCTCAGGGACAGGGAACGGGTTCCCGCGGGGTCTGACTTCGAACGGGCAGTTGAGAAATGGAAGTGTTTTGCCAGTGACAGCGACGCTGTTTACGATGACGAAGTCGTCATCAATGCTTCCGATATCTTGCCTACCGTGACGTGGGGAGTTACACCTGGTCAGGCTATCTCAATCGAAGAGGTTGTTCCGAATCCTGAATCAGCCCGAGGGCTGGAGAAAGACCTGATCACTGATGCACTGGACTATATGAAGCTTAATGCGAACCAGCCCATCAAGGGAACAAGAATAGATGTCGCTTTTATTGGCAGTTGCACGAATGGTCGATTAAGCGATTTCCAGGTTGTGGCTGAATTGCTGAAAGGCAGAAAGGTTGCGGATCATGTGCGTGCTATTGCGGTACCGGGATCCGAAAAAGTCGATACTGAAGCCCGGGAACTTGATTTACACAAGGTTTTTGAAGAGGCGGGATTTGAATGGCGTAAACCCGGATGTTCCATGTGTCTTGCCATGAATCCTGACAAGCTTGTTGGAGATGAAGTCTGTGCCAGCAGCTCGAATCGTAATTTTATTGGACGGCAGGGCTCTCCAACAGGTAGAACCATCCTGATGAGCCCGATAATGGTGGCTGCGGCTGCTGTGGAAGGCGGGGTCGCCGATGTCAGGGAAGTGTTTGGACTTCAGAGAGAGGAAAGTAACGGATGAGTGGCAGTATTTTAGACAAGGTCTCTGGACGAGGAGTTTATGTGGCCGGCAATGATAGTATAGACAAGGTCTCTGGACGAGGTGTTTATGTGGCCGGTAATGATATTGATACCGACAGAATCATTCCGGCGAGATATCTTAAGTGCATCACCTTTGATGAACTGGGTCCGGCGTTGTTTTACGATATGCGCTTTTCGGAAGACGGAACGTCAAAAAGTCATGTTTTGGACGATCCGAAACACGCAGGCGCTGAAATTCTGATATCCGACAACAACTTTGGCTGCGGATCCAGCCGGGAGCATGCACCACAGGCTATTCAGAAATTCGGCTTCAAGGCAATTGTGGCGGGTTCATTTGCGGAAATTTTTCATGGCAACTGTACCACGCTGGGTATTCCCTGCGTTGTCATGACGCAGGAGGACAGATCCGGATTAACCGGGTTACTGGCTTCGGATCCGGATTTGGACCTTACGATCGACATTGAACGATTACAAATAATCTGTGCGAATAATGTCTTCTCAATTACCATGAAGCAAAGTGTACGTGAAGCATTTCTTGATGCTGCCTATGACCCTCTGGATACATTGATGGCGGATCAGGATGCCATTAATGCCACCGCGGCAAAATTAGGTTACACCTATAATCCCGGATAACCCGATGGACAGGAAAAAGATTGAGATATACGACACCACGTTACGAGATGGAAACCAGGGTGCAGGTGTCAATTTAAGTCTGGCGGACAAACTGGAAATTACGCAGGCCCTGGACGATCTTGGTGTGGACTATGTCGAAGGGGGATGGCCTGGATCAAACCCAAAGGACGATGCATTCTTTGTCAGTGTCAGGGACCTTGATTTAATACACCTGAAGATCAGTGCGTTTGGATCAACTCATCGCGCAGAGGTTGATCCCGAGGATGATTTTTTTCTGGGGAAACTGGTGGAAGCGAATGCGGATATCACCTGCATATTCGGTAAGAGTTGGGACCTGCATGTGGAGCAGGCATTGCGCATCTCGCCGGAACGGAATCTCGAAATGATTACCGGTTCTGTACAGTACCTTGTCGAGACAACGGGCAAGCCCTGTTTTTATGATGCCGAACACTTCTTTGACGGCTTTAAAAGTGACCCCGGATATGCCATTGCAACCGTACAGGCAGCAGTTGATGGCGGCGCCGCACGGGTGATTCTGTGTGATACCAACGGCGGTATCATGCCTTATGAAGTCGCCCATGCCATTCGGGAAGTGCGCAAGGAAACTCCCGGAGTAAAACTGGGTATTCACGTACATAACGATGGTGGTCTGGCGGTCGCCAACACCCTGCGCGCGATTGAAGAAGGCGCGATTCAGGTTCATGGCACTATCAACGGAATCGGGGAACGTTGCGGCAATGTGGACCTGACATCGATACTGGGCAATCTTGAATTGAAGATGGGCTATATGTGCCTGCCGGAAGGTCATATCAGCAGTCTTACCAATCTCAGTCGCAAAATATGGGAATATCTGGGTATTTCAGGTCCATCGGGGCAGCCCTTTGTTGGACCATCGGCCTTTGCTCACAAGGGTGGAGTGCATGTAAGCGCCGTGCAGCGAAATCCAGAAACCTACGAGCACATCGCCCCGGAACTTGTTGGTAATGCCCGCAAGATATTGATCAGTGAATTGTCAGGAGGGGCAAATCTAAGGGCAAAACTGGCTAATCGTTATCCGGAACTTGAAGATACAAAAATTGTGAAGGCAATCCTGGAAGAGGTTCAGGACCGTGAACATGCTGGTTATTCATTTGAAAACGCAGATGGCAGTTTTGACCTGGTGGTACGCCGGCATCTGGGTAAATACAATCCATGTTTTCAACCGGTCTATTTCAGAATTTATTCGCCGGGTAATGAAGATCATTCGGATAGTGATTCAGACAGTGACGGACTCATAGAAGCCTCGGTAAAAGTCAAAATCGGAGAAAAGGTGAAACTATGTGCAGCTGAAGGTCACGGCCCGGTAGATGCACTCAACAAAGCGGTTCAACAGTCGCTGGTTGAAGAATATCCAGTTGTACTTGATCTTCACTTGATGGACTTCAGTGTCAGGGTAATCAACTCTACAGAGGAAACTGCCGCCAAGGTTCGGGTTTATCTGGAACACAGTTTCCAGGGTGGCTTATTTGGAACCATCGGTGTAAATGTCGATATTATCAAGGCCAGTTGGAACGCTCTTGTCGAGGCCTACCAGTATGCTCTAATGCAACACATTGAATTTGTTGGGGAACTGACAAACAGGAAAAAGTGATGATTGAAAGGGCAGGTGGCGCCAAATGGGCGATTTGATTACCGGTGAAATGTTGAATACGTTTGGTATTGATGGCGAATAGACTACTCATTATCGCCTGTGGAGTGTTCTTACTCCTGGTGATCGGGTTTCTGGTTTACAAGTACATCCAGCCTGAAACGGAGATACCGGTGATCAGTAGTCCCCTCACTATCCCGGAGCCGGAACCTGTACCCGAGCCATCAACTCCGCCAGAAGCGCCCATATCCAAACCTGACGACGAAGCGGTAGTTGTCGAGGACCCGGAAGAGCCACCCTTTATCCTGCCATCGCTGGACAACAGTGATCAGTTGATACGTGAAGGTGCTGTCAATCTAACACGGCATGAGGGTATCAATCGATGGCTGGGACCCAATGATCTCATAAGGAAGTTTGTTGTTTTCGTAGACAATATCGCCGAAGGTCGGGTAGCACGGGAAACAGTTCGTGTATTGACGCCGGAAGGTTCATTTACAGTCAGACAGGTTTCCGACGAGGTTTTTATCCTGGATGAAGCGTCCTACCAGAGATACAACAGAATTGTCGAAGTGATTGTGTCCCTTGATGCCAGACGGTCTGCTGAGTTTTTCATGTTACTCAGTCCTTTGTTCCAGAATGCATTACAGGAACTGGGTTACCCTGACAGACAATTTGGCGATGTGGTCTTCAAGGCGATAGGCAGATTGTTGGAAGCCCCGATCATTACAAAGCCAGTAAGGCTTATACGGCCGGTGGTAATGTATGAATTTGAAGATCAGAGGTTGGAATCTCTGAGTCCGGCGCAAAAGCAGTTGGTAAGAATGGGACCGGAGAATACAAAGATGCTGCAGGATCATCTGAGAAATATAGCACTGGAGTTGCGTTTGATTATGCGATAGATATCTATACCCGGTCAGAGCGGTTCCATTCTTCAACTCTGGCGGACTGGGCAGAGAGAAGTTCTTCTGCATCACCGGTGATATCGATTGTAACAATCCTGTCACCCCGGGCTATGCTGTTGACTACATCCTGATCTGATTGCGAGACCACCTCACCAAAGATGGAATGAGCATCATTCAGATGCGGAGTGGGCACATGGGTAATAAAGAACTGGCTGCCATTGGTATTGGGGCCGGCATTGGCCATGGATAATCTGCCGGGTTTATCGTGCCGCAGCGATGGGTTGAATTCATCCTCAAATTGATAGCCCGGTCCGCCGGTTCCGGTACCAAGGGGGCAACCACCCTGGATCATGAATTGACTGACAACACGGTGAAAATTAAGTCCATCGTAGTATTTCCGGTTACTCAGGTTGACGAAATTTGCTACTGTAACAGGAGCCTCATCCGGGAACAGGTTAATGTTGATCGTACCCTTGCCGGTTTCAATGGCTGCGGAGATTTTCATCGACATTCCTTATCTTTATATCTGTGTAGTCCCGTTTACCGGGTCCCAGGAAAAGCTGTCTGGGTCTTGCAATTTTGAATGGAGCAGACAGCATCTCGTCCCAGTGTGTAATCCATCCAGGCATCCGACCCAGGGTGAATATTGCTGTAAACATGCTGGTGGGGATCCCAATGGATTTCAGGGTAATACCCGAGTAGAAATCAATGTTTGGATACAGCTTGCGTTCGATGAAATAGTCCTGTTCGCGGGCGATTTTCTCAAGTTTCTGTGCAATTCTGAGCAATGGGTCATCAACACCCAGTTCGTTCAGAACCGCATGGCAGCTTTCCTGCATCACCGTAGCACGCGGGTCAAAGTTCTTGTAGACACGGTGCCCAAAACCCATGAGTCTGAAAGGGTCATCCTTGTCTTTGGCTTTTTCGACATATTCCTCGATATGGGATTCATCGGCAATTTCACCCAGCATATCCAGTACAGCTTCGTTGGCGCCCCCGTGAGATGGTCCCCACAAAGCGGCAATACCCGCAGACATTACCGCATAGGGATTTGCTTCCGTTGAACCTGCCATTCTGACAGTGGAAGTTGAAGCATTCTGTTCATGGTCAGCGTGAAGTATGAATATCTGGTCAACTGCGTGCGCGATGGTTGAACTGACGTTGGGTCTCTCACCTTCTTTTCCAAAGCACATATGCAGGAAATTCTCGGCGTAATTCAGAGATGGATCAGGCGCCAGGAATGCCTCGCTCTTTGTCTTCCGGTAGGTCATTGCAGCAAGAGTGGGTATTTTCGCAATAAGGTTCAGTGCGGTTTCTCTTCTGTGGTCTGCGTTGTAGATATCCAGACCATCGTGGTAGAGCGATGCCAGGCCTCCAACGGCAGCACAAAGCATCGACATCGGGTGGGAATTTTCGGTGAATCCCTCGAAAATATGCTGCAGGTGATCATCTACCGGCATCCGGGACTGAATCTCCTGTTCGAATGATGATAATTGAGTCTGACTGGGTAATTCGCCGTTCAACAGAAGAAAGCAGACTTCCAGGTGGCTTGATTGATTTGCCAACTGTTCAATCGGATAACCGCGGTACAGCAGTACACCATTGTCCCCATCGATATAAGTGACTGAAGAGTCACAGGCGGCAGTTGACAGGAATCCGGGGTCATAGGTGTAAATACCTTCCGATATCAACTCACGAACATCAACAACATTCAGTCCATTGGATGCTTCGAGAACAGGCAGGTCCACAGTTTTGCCGTCAATAATGATTTGAACTTTCTGTGTCATTCAGCTGGCTCCGGTAGCGTTTCGATTCTGGCAAGTGAGAAATGTATTGATGCCAGAACGACTTAACATAAAAGCAAAACCTGTCCGGCTTGTAAAGGTTTGTCGGCGTCGTTTCCGGTATCAGGTTTGCTTTACACTCACCTTGGTTCCTCCAGTCGCTCATACATGCGACCAACCTCAAGTTCAAGGACACCAGGTGTGTTGAGTTGAAACACTGCAAAATCCTCATAGTCAGACAGGTCGAGCGCTTCGAGGGTTTCCGCAACAGTCAAACCCTGGCTATGGAATTTCGAAACCTGGTCCCAGTAAGACCGTAAATAGGACTGGGCAAGATCAATGATAGAGGTATCTTTTATGAGCGGTCCATGACCGCCGGCAATCACATCAATGTCCAGTTCCTTCAGATGCTCCAGAGTGTCGGGGAATTCATCAGCAAATGCATCTCCAAGGTAAGGCGCCCACGGGTAGAGCAAATCGCCAGTAAACAGTACGCGCTCTTTTGGCAGGTAGACCAACACGTCCCCTCCGGTGTGGCCTCGCCCAGGATGAAAAAGCTGGATTTCCCGGGATCCACGAAAAATGGAGAGCCTGTCTGTGAAAGTTACGTTGGGAGGAGTGGGTTCGACTTCATCAAGTGCAACAATGTGTCGTTCAAGCATCGCTTTTTGCGCCTTTAAGGAAGAGGCTGCATCGGTGTCGGCGGCTGCTTTGATCTGCTCGTCAAGAACAGCCAGTTGTTGAGATTGTACCTGCGGACTGCCTATCACCTGATACGTGGGTTCACTCAAAGGGTCTCCTGTGAGTTTGCTGCGTGTATATTCATGGCCAATGATGTCCACACCTTCAGGGAAGGCTTGATTGCCATGGGCATGGTCAAAGTGGAAATGGCTGTTGACGAGATAACGAACCGGTTTTTCAGTGAGCGTATTTATGGAGCTTAAAAGCTCCTGTGCAGCATCTGCTGTAATATGTGAATCAACCACCAGCACATCTTCTTCATTAATTACTACCAGAGAATTACTGACGAGATGGACCGTACCTGCAGCAGTAGCAAAGTAGACGTCATCTGCAATTTTTTCAAAAATATGTGTGTCTGTCTGGATTGTGTCCGGTTCCCCGGGCTGCGCGGAAATTACCTCGGAAGGTGTGATCGTTTCGACACTGTCCGTTTCGACACCGTTATGATCACTGGCGTTACATACAAAGGCAATAACAAGGCACGCTACCACCAGAATCTTTTGCTCCCGGGACATGGAATCTCCTTTTTCGGATAGGGTTTTCGGTGGATGAGTGTATCAACTCATACGCACATTGTCTTTCAATTGCAGAATCACTATGATGCCGGAGAATGAAGGAGATGGTGTGTATGAACAGTCCGAATCGGACGGTTGTGACTTTTTCAGATGAGATTTTACGGTGAGAAACGATAATCGACCCACTAATGTGGGCCTGTACAACCTTTTTGTTTTCCGGTTTCCCATTACTGCCATTGTCTCAATTATTCATCGTATTACTGGCATAGTGTTGTTTGCAGGCATCGCATTTGCTCTGTATGTGTTGCAGATATCCCTGTCTTCAGAACAGGGTTTCAATGAAATCAAAAGTGCTTTGACTTCGCCGTTATGCCTGGTTATTACCATTGCCCTGATTGCCGTTTTGTTATTTCATTTTGTCGCGGGTATAAAGCACCTTTTGATGGACCTGGGGATTGGCGAAACTTTGGAGGGAGGCGTTTTTGCGTCCAGGATTGTATTTTTGATTTTTGCAATACTCGTTTTCCTGGCGGGAATTTGGCTGGTCCAGGTATGAAGTTTCCAGTAGAAAAACGCTCGAAGAAAACACTTGTAGTTAACCAACGTGGAAAAGAGCACATGGATCCATGACTATTCGAGTTACACGCCTCGGTAGAAGCGGAGTTCTGGATTGGCTTATTCAACGCTTGACCGCGGTGATTGTCGCGGCGTTCATCGTGGTGATGCTAGTCTGGTTACTGCTGACTGGTGATGTCACCTATGCTGCATGGAAGGGATTGTTTGCAACTGCCTGGATGCAGTCATTCACTTTACTGGCTTTGCTGGCCACCTGTGTACACGCCTGGATTGGAATGTGGACCGTAGGTACGGATTATATTCAGACCAGAAACCAGGGAAAGTATGCCGATACATTGCTGTTTCTCTATCAATTGGGTTGTACACTGGTTCTGATAATCTACCTGTTGTGGGGTATCAACATCCTGTGGGGGAACTGATCTATGAGTAACACACCCATTCTGGAATTTGATGCCATTATTGTAGGTGGTGGTGGCGCCGGAATGCGGGCTGCACTACAACTGGCGGAATCCGGGAATAAAACCGCTGTACTGTCAAAGGTCTTTCCAACACGGTCACACACGGTATCTGCCCAGGGTGGAATCACCTGTGCCATAGGTAGTGAAGACCCCGATGATGATTGGCGCTGGCATATGTATGACACTGTAAAAGGATCCGATTACATCGGTGATCAGGATGCCATTGAATATATGTGCAGCGTCGGTCCACAGGCGGTCTATGAACTGGAGCACATGGGATTACCATTTTCACGAACAGAAAACGGACGCATATATCAGCGGCCTTTCGGCGGTCAATCAAAGGACTATGGGAAAGGCGGTCAGGCAGCCAGGACATGTGCGGCAGCAGACCGGACCGGACACGCGTTGCTGCACACACTGTACCAGGCAAACCTGAAGGCAGGATCTGTTTTTTTCAGCGAATGGTTTGCCATTGATCTCGTAATAAATGCACATAATGCTGTGGTTGGTGTTACCGCTATCTGTATGGAAACCGGTGAGGTCCACTATGTGAAAGCAAGAGCGACGGTATTGGCAACCGGTGGTGCTGGCCGGATATTTCAAACCACTACCAATGCATTAATGAACACAGGTGATGGTACCGGCATGTCCCTGAGGGCGGGTTTCCCCGTACAGGACATCGAAATGTGGCAGTTCCATCCAACCGGTATTGCCGGCGCGGGTGTTCTGGTTACTGAAGGCTGCCGTGGTGAAGGCGGCTATCTGATTAACAGGGACGGTGAGCGTTTTATGGAGCGCTATGCCCCCAATGCCAAAGATCTGGCAAGCCGTGATGTTGTTTCCCGCAGTATGGTGCTGGAAATTCTCGAAGGGCGTGGCGTCGGTGATGAAAGCGATCACCTGCTGTTGAAGCTTGATCATCTGGGTGCTGAGACCCTGCATTCCCGCTTACCCGGTATTACCGAATTGTCAAAAACGTTTGCACATGTGGACCCTGTAAAGGATCCGATTCCAGTAGTGCCGACTTGTCACTACATGATGGGTGGACTACCCACCAATGTTCATGGCCAGGGTATCAGCATGGATAAAGACGGTAATGACAGGATTATCGAGGGTCTTTATGCTGTAGGTGAGGCTGCCTGCGTTTCGGTACATGGTGCAAACCGGCTGGGTGGTAATTCACTGCTTGACCTGGTGGTTTTTGGTAGAGCCGCCGGTTTACATATTACAAACGCGCTGGCTGAGGGGATGGATTCACTGGTAGCGTCCGATATTGACATCGACGCTGCACTGTCCCGGCTGAACCGATGGAATAATTCCAGTGCAAGTGGTGAAAGCGTCGCATCGCTGAAAAAAGAATTACAGAACTGTATGCAGTTCAACTTTGGTGTGTTCCGCAAGGAAGAATCTATGCAGGAAGGCATGAGGATACTGTCGGACCTTCGTGAACGTATCAGCAATGCCAGCTTGACAGACAAGAGCAAACTGTTTAATACCGCTCGTCTGGAGGCGCTGGAACTGGATAATCTGCTGGAGATTGCCGAGGCTACCGCGATTTGTGCCGAGGGTAGAAAAGAAAGTCGAGGCGCACATGCACGTGACGATTACCAGGAAAGGGACGATGAGAACTGGCTGGCCCATTCCATCTACGACCCACAAGAAAAGCAAATTGGCAAGCGTGCGGTAAACCTGAAACCCAGGACAGTCGATCCTTTTGAACCCACTGCAAGGAGTTACTGACAAGCCCATGCAAGTAAGTGTTTACCGGTACAATCCGGAAGAGAATACTGAATCCCGTATGCAGGACTTCAACCTGGAAATCCCTCGGGGAAAAGATCTCATGGTACTGGATGTGCTTGAATTGCTGAAGGAACAGGATGCCTCCGTGACCTATCGACGTTCCTGCCGCGAAGGCGTCTGCGGGTCCGATGGTGTGAACATGAACGGCAGGAACGGTCTGGCCTGTATTACACCGTTGTCAGACGTGGTTAAGGGCGACAGCCTTGTCCTCAGGCCTCTGCCGGGACTACCGGTCATCCGTGACCTGGTTGTTGATATGGGTCAATTCTATAAACAGTATGAAAAGATCAAACCCTATCTGATCAACGATGAACCGCCGCCAGCCCAGGAAAGATTACAGAGTCCGGAAGAGCGTAGTAAGCTGGACGGTCTTTATGAGTGTATTCTCTGTGCCTGTTGCACTACCGGTTGTCCATCTTTCTGGTGGAACCCGGATAAGTTCGTCGGTCCGGCTGGTTTGTTGCAGGCATACCGGTTTCTGGCGGACAGCCGCGACACGGCTACGGAGGAACGTTTGGCCGCGCTTGAAGATCCCTTCAGTGTCTTCAGATGCCGGGGCATCATGAACTGTGTCAGTGTTTGTCCCAAAGGTCTGAATCCGACCCGTGCAATCGGGCATATTCGGAACATGCTGGTAAAACGGATAATTTAGGATTATCCCAGCTTCATTACATTCGCAGCAAAGTGAAGATGCAGGTACGTGTCGGTCAACAAAACTATTTCTGTTCCACGAAATCGGCAATGCTTCACAAAAAAATTAGGGAAAATCAGTTATTTATCACTTTTTTTTACCGCCTCATCGTTAAGAGCTTTATTCGAACACAATAAATATCTTATACTCTGTAACACTTTCCAGTCATTCAGTATCAATATATTGAGAGGGAGATTGGTTTATGTGGGAAAAGAAAAAGCTTTGCCTCGCCATTTCAACCGCAATAGCAAGCACATCGGCGGGTTATGCCAACGCAGAAATAGAAGAGATCATTGTCACCGCTACCAAGCGGGCTCAAAGCACCCAGGATGTTCCTGTTACGGTGCAGGCGGTCGGTGGTGACACCATAAAGGATCTCCGTATCGAGACCTTCGATAAATATGTCGAATACCTGCCAAACGTAGTCGGAGCGGGTAATGGCCCCGGTAAAAAAGAACTCTATATCCGTGGCAGCGCCACTGAGCAGTCCGGTGTGACCGTCAGTGCCTGCCAGGGATCAGCACCCGGTGTCGCGCTGTATCTGGATGAACAACCGGTATCTTTTGGCGGTCGAAACCTGGATGTCTACTCGGTCGATATGGAACGTATTGAGGTGTTGTCCGGTCCCCAGGGTACGCTGTTTGGCGCGAGTTCCCAGTCAGGAAACCTGCGCCTGATCACCAAAAAACCGGTCCAGGATGAGTTTGAAGCGGGATTCAACACCCGGTTCAGCGCCACCGATGGCGGCACCGGCAGTGGCGCCATGGATGCCTACGTGAATATTCCGGTGTCGGACAGGGTTGCCGCGCGTGTCACCGTTTACAGTGATAACCAGGGTGGCTGGATCGATAACATACCTGCCACCTTCACACCCAGTGTTGAAGTGACAGACCGCAACGACTTTACCCACTTTGCTCCTCCGATGGCCAGCGCCGACTCGGTCCAGAGCGCGACTAACGAAGCCCTCGTGCAGAACAACTGGAATGAAGCAAACTATCGTGGTGTACGCGCCGGTCTATCCTTTGAAATCAATGAAGACTGGGACGTCCTGCTCCAGCATACCGCGCAAACCCTTGAATCCGAGGGGACATTTCTGGTCGATACCAGCCTTGATCAGAATGACGCATCCGCATTGTTCTCTCCTGACTTCAACCGTGATGAATTTGGTTTGACCACATGGACACTGAACGGTCGTATCGCCAACCTTGATTTGATCTATACCGGTGGCTTTCTGGACCGTGATGTGGAAAGCATCATCGACTACACCCACTACAACAACGGCGGAGGTTATATCTCCTACTACCTTTGCAGTGGCAATCTCTATGATGCCAGCGACGTAAACAACTGCTTTGATCCCACCAAGCGATACGAAGAGGTTACAGCCAATAAACGAACCACACACGAGTTCAGGGTCACCTCGGATCAGACCAGACGCATCCGGGTCCTTGGCGGTCTCTACCTGAATGATTTGGAGACCAGTCACATCGGCGAATTCAAGTACCAATCCACCAATAACACGTTCGCCGAACACACCAACAGCTATTATAACGACAACCGTGGCGAGGGATTCCTGCTGGGAAACACCACCATCCCCACCGCAGGGGTCAATACTGCCGGCCCACGCGGCCCGCTCACCACTTTTTTCAACGACTATACCCGCAAGGCAGAAGAAGTGGCGGTATTCGGCGAAGTTGCATTTGATCTTTCCGATGTCATAAAGGTCTCGGTCAGCGCCCGCTATTACGATCTGACCTCACAGTTGCAGGGGGCATCCAACTTTTCATTCGGTTGCCGCTATGGTATTGGCGGATTCGGACTTTCCGAGAGTACCACCGACGGTCGATGCAACAGCCATGTGTTCAGCAACGACGTTAGCGCCAGACTGGAAACCCTTGGCCGGTACAACCAGACCGGTGACGACAACATCATCCTGGGTGCACAGAACCCAACCGGCTCGCGTGATATGTTCCGTGGCGGTGGCAGCAATCAGGCGACTCTGGAAGCAATCAAGAACAGTCACCTGAGTTTGGAAGGACTGGACAGCGACGGGTCCATCAATGAAACGGATACGATCATCAAGGCTGCTGTTGATTGGCGGCCCAACGATAACGTGCTGCTGTACCTGTCCTGGTCCGAGGGATACCGACCGGCAACCCTGAACCGTAACGCCGGCCAATTGTCGACCAATCAGGAGGGGGTATACCAGAACTACGTTGTGCCGGCAGTGGCGCTGACCGACAAGCTGACCAGTTTTGAGCTGGGGATGAAAGGAGATTTCTTCTATGCCCTGCGGCTGAATGCGGCATTGTACAGGTCCGACATCAAAGAACTCCAGGTTTCCCGCTTCGACCCGTCGAATGTGGCTTTCCTGTACTTTATCGAGAATGTAGGAGATGCGAAGGTAACCGGTCTGGAAGCGGATTTCCAGTGGGCGGTTTCAGACGCATTGACTGTATCTGGCGCCTTCAGTGTCCTTGATACCGAACTTACCCGCATCAATTCCCAGTTGCAGGGAATTTCCGTCCCTGTTGGCAGTGATCTACCGCTCGCGCCGTCTTTTGCAGGCAATCTGCGAGCGCGCTATGAAGTCCCGCTTGCCTCACTGGATGCCCGTGTCTACGTACTCGGCAGTCTCAACTACAGGGGCAAGAGCGTATCCGGTATAGTGGGTAGTGCAGAATTGATGGACGACACCCTGTTCTGGCAGTCCGGCAACCATTCTGGCCTGGAAATCCAGAATGAGGGAGGGAGCTTCGGAACCGTGGAGATACCCGATGGCGCCGATGGCAGGCGCCTGTCCAGAAATTCGCGCTTTGTCAATCCAGCTTCTACGACAATGAATGCCGCCGTGGGTCTGGAGACAGAGAGCTGGTCGGTTGAATTGTTCCTTGACAACCTCAACGATGAGAAAGGTCAAGTGATGCAGATTGCGGGACATTATACACCCGTGGTTACCATGCAGCGTCCACGCTCATTCGGAATCAGGATGTCCTACGACTTCTAACCCGTTAGCCGATGCATCATTACGGGTTGAGACGGTGACCGAAACTGAAATCCGGGATGCCCAGCACCTGCTCGGTAACGGCGAGGCAGTTCGGGCCGGGCAGTTAATGACTGCATTGTTGGTCAGGGATCCGGATAATATAGAGGCGCAATATGCACTGGCGGTGGCGCAACGCCATCAGCACCAGTGGCCCCAGGCGCTCACAACGCTGTCCCGACTGCTGGAACTCAAACCTCATTTCGGCCGGGCACATCAGGAAGCGGGCTACAACCGTATTGCCATGCAGGAATTTACCCTTGCCGGGGTTGAATTCGAGCGGGCAATTACAGATGACCCCTCGTTGATCAACAGTTGGAGATGTCTGGCCAGACTGTACCAGGACGATGGTAACACAACACAATTATTGCGAGTTCAAAATCAAATCGCGTATCTCGACAACCTGCCGGCTGAACTGCTCACCGTTATCAGTTACATGTCGGACAATAAACTGGATGACGCAGAGCGCCTGTGCAAACACTTTCTGCGTTCAAACAAGACCCATGTAGAGGGCATGCGTCTACTGGCCGAGATCGCCACCCGCAACAGTATCTATGACCAGGCAGAATTTCTGTTGGAGAGTTGTGTCGATTTCGATCCCGGAAACAAAAATGCTCAGATTCAATACATCAACATACTGCTGAGATTGCAGAAATTCGGTCAGGCCTATGAGGTGGCCGAAAACCTGCTGGGCAGACATCCGGAAGATACAGGCGCCATACGCGCGCTGTATGCTGCTGCCTGCACCGGGGTTGGCAGGAACAAAGCTGCTGTCGAAGCCTGGGAATTGCTGTCCGGACAGCATCCCGAAAATCATTTCTATCCGGTTTCTCTTGCCCATGTGTTCAAGTCTGATGGCGACATCGACAAGGCTGTTGAACTCTACCGGCAGGCATACCGGATCAAACCCGATCATGGTGATGCCTGGTGGAGTCTGGCAAACACCAAGTCCTACCAGTTCTCAGCGGATGAACTGGCACAGATGGTCTCACTGGAATCGGACCCTGCCACCGGTGAGGACGACTGCATTCATCTGTGCTTTGCCCTGGGCAACGCGTTCGAAGACAGGCAGGAATATGAACGTTCGTTCCATTATTACAATCAGGGCAACGCTTTGAAACAGCCAAAGACGCACCACAGCCCCAGGCATTTGCAGGTCAGAATCGACAGTCAGATCGATATATGCACTGAAGAATTGTTTGTCGGAAAACAGAGTGCTGGATACGAAGCGTCAGATCCGATTTTTATCGTCGGGCTGCCCAGGTCGGGCTCGACACTGCTTGAGCAGATATTGTCATCGCATTCCCAGGTGGATGGCACCATGGAGTTGCACAATATTCTGAACCTGGCCAGACGGCTGCGTAGCGGAGGAGTGGATCGCCCAGGATCGCCTGCATACCCGAAAATTCTGACAGAAATTGACATCAGCTATTTCCGCAGATTTGGTGAGCAGTATATCAATGACACCCGCACCTACAGAGGAAGTGCGCCGTATTTCATCGACAAGATGCCAAACAACTTCTTCCACACTGGTCTGATAAGGCTCATTCTGCCGAATGCCAGGATCATTGATGCCCGGCGTCACCCCATGGCATGTTGTTTCAGCGGTTTCAAGCAGTTATTCGGTGAGGGTCAGGAGTTTTCATACGGATTGTATGCAATGGGTAACTACTACCGGCAATACGTGAAGCTTATGGACCATTGGGACCGGGTATTACCAGGTTTCGTGCTGCGGGTTCAGCATGAAGATGTCGTGCACGATCTGGAAACACAGGTGCGCCGGATGCTCGACTTTTGCGGCCTGACTTTTGAGCAGACCTGTGTGGATTTCTATCAGACCGAGCGTAGCATCCGTACTCCCAGCGCTCAACAGGTAAGACAACCCATCTATAGTACCGGTCTGGAACAATGGCGCCATTTCGAGCCCTGGCTCGATCCTTTGAAAGATGCACTCGGGCCGGAAGTGTTGGCGCGTTACCCGATTGATGGATAACCATCGTCCAAATTTATATAGCACAATGGGGTGCTGATTTCCGATATTGCCAGTACAATCCGGTTTATAGAATTCTCAGGGGAACATTATGGAAGACAGTGTAATGGAGCGCCTCTGGCGTTCAGGGCATATTTCCGGTGGTAATGCATCCTATGTTGAAGAACTTTATGAAAGATATCTTGAGGACCCTGCGGAACTTCTGGATCAGTGGCGTAGTTATTTCGATACCCTGCCCATGGTCGAAGGGACCATAGCACCGGATATTTCCCATGCAACGGTCAGAGACCATTTCCTTCTCCTGGCAAAGAATCAGGCGAGAGTGGCCCCGATATCACCGAGCAGCATCAATTCCGATTATGAACGCAAGCAATTTGCTGTCGTAGAACTCATAAACGGATACCGGCGGCGAGGACATCTAAAAGCAAATCTGGACCCGCTGGGACTGGATGAAGCTCCCAATGTACCCATTCTCTCTATGGGCTATCACCGCTTGTCCGCGGCGGATATGGATACCGTGTTTCAGACCGGAAATCTGATCTATGGGATTAATGAGGCGCCACTCAAAGAGATTATTGACATTCTAGAAACCACTTACTGCAAGTCTGTTGGTGCGGAATACATGCACATTACTGATGAAGGTGAAAAGATGTGGGTGCAGCACAGACTGGAGAGTAACCGTTCGCAACCTTCTTTCAGTAATGCGGTAAAACGACGCCTTCTTGACAGACTGATCGCGGCAGAAGGTCTGGAGAAGTATCTCGGCTCCAAGTATCCCGGCACCAAACGGTTTGGCCTTGAGGGAGGTGAGAGTTTCATACCCTGTATGGCGGAACTGATTCACCGGGCGGGAGCAGCCGGTGTCAAGGAAACGGTTATCGGCATGGCACACCGCGGCAGGATCAATGTGCTGGTTAATCTGTTGGGCAAAGATCCGGCAGGGCTGTTTGATGAATTTGAAGGACGTTATGCACCGGGTTTTGGTTCTGGCGATGTGAAGTACCATCAGGGTTTTTCCTCGAATCTGATGACGCCTGGCGGGGAGATGCACCTTGCTCTCGCTTTCAATCCTTCACACCTGGAGATTGCCGCACCGGTCATTGTGGGGTCTGTGCGAGCCCGGATGGACCGGAGGAAAGATCCCACGGGTGATGCGGTTCTTGCGATTAACGTTCATGGAGATGCCGCCTTTGCAGGGCAGGGCGTTGTAATGGAAACTTTCCAGATGTCCCAGACCCGTGGTTTCTGCATCGGCGGAACGATCCATATCATCATTAACAATCAAATAGGTTATACGGTGAGTAAGCAGGAAGATGCCAGGTCCACCCGATACTGCACCGAGATAGCAAAGATGGTCAGGGCGCCTGTCTTCCACGTCAATGGTGATGATCCGGAAGCTGTGCTGTTTGTTTCACAACTGGCCCTTGATTATCGTATGGAATTCAAAAAGGATGTGGTGATCGATATTGTTTGTTATCGGCGGCGTGGACACAACGAAGGCGATGAGCCTGCCATTACCCAGCCTGTCATGTATCAGACCATCCGCAAACATCCAACGACTCAGGCACTGTATGCCGAAAGACTCATCCAGGAGGGTGTGATGGGGCAAACGGCGCTACAGCGCCAGATCGAAGATTATCGAAGAGCTCTGGACGAAGGCCATGCGGTGGCCTGGGATTACCTCAAGGAACCTGACACATCCCTGTATGTGAATTGGAAGCCCTACCTGGGGCATGATTGGGATGTTCCCGGGGATACGTCATTTGACCTCAAGACTTTCCAGAAGTTATCTACCAGTATGGATTCCGTCCCCGATGGATTCGTCCTGCACAGGCAGGTAAACAAAATCATCAATGATCGAAAAAAAATGGGTGCTGGCGCACTGGCTATAAACTGGGGGTATGCGGAAGTCATGGCGTATGCCAGTCTGCTTTCACAGGGGTATACAGTTCGTTTGACAGGGCAGGATGTTGGTCGGGGTACTTTCTCTCACAGGCATGCAGTTCTGCATGATCAAAAAGAAGACAGAACCTACATTCCCCTGCAGCATATTGCACAAGATCAACCACCATTCATGCTGTACGATTCACTCCTGTCAGAAGAGGCAGTTCTGGCATTTGAGTACGGATATGCACAAACAGCGCCCGGTACCCTGGTAATCTGGGAAGCCCAGTTTGGCGATTTTGCGAATGGCGCCCAGGTTGTTATTGACCAGTTTATCAGCAGTGGTGAGCATAAATGGGCTCGGTTGTGCGGTCTGACCTTATTACTGCCTCATGGCTACGAGGGAGCCGGTCCCGAGCATTCTTCGGCAAGACTGGAGCGGTATTTACAACTTTCAGCGGAACACAATATTCAGGTTTGTGTGCCGACGACGCCGGCACAGACATTTCATTTGCTAAGGCGGCAGGCGATACGTCCACTACGTAAACCTCTCATCGTCATGACGCCGAAGAGTCTGTTACGGCACAAGGAAGCAACATCATCTCTGGAAGAACTGTGTAATGGAGAATTCAATACGGTTCTACCGGAAACAGATAAGCAAGACGCCGGAAAGATTACCCGCATTGTCATCTGTAGCGGTAAGGTCTACTTCGATTTGCGAGCCAGAAGGCGGCAGGAGAATCTGGATCATGTGGCAATTGTACGTATCGAACAGTTGTACCCATTTCCTGAATCCGACTTGATGGCTGTCCTGAATCAATATCCCAATATCAATACGGTAGTCTGGTGCCAGGAAGAACCGATGAATCAGGGCGCCTGGTACAGCAGTCAGCATCACATTCGTCGAGTTGTCGATGCTTCTATTCATACCCAGCATCTGCATTATGCCGGCAGAGAGCCATCGGCCGCTGCCGCTGCCGGATACACGTCACTGCACATCAGACAACAGGAAGCCCTGGTCAATCAGGCCCTGTTTTTAACAGATGACGACCGCGTACCCAAATCCTCTTTCAGGAAACAAAAATGATGGAAATAAAAGTACCGGAGTTCCCCGAATCCATAGCAGACGGTGAGGTCGCTGCCTGGCATGTAGATGTTGGTGAAGCGGTAAATCGGGATCAGACTCTGGTTGACATAGAGACTGACAAGGTCGTGCTTGAAATAGCGGCGCCTGCGGATGGCAGGATAACCAGAATCCTCAAGGAAGAGGGTAGTACCGTCTTGTCGGAGGAAGTGTTGGCGGTATTTGAAGCGGGTACTTTTGCTGCTGAACCGGTGATGGAACTTGTAGCAGGCAAATCTGCCGTTGAACTGGAGATAGAATCTGAAGAGGTTAATACTACTGTTGAACCGGTTGCAGAAACATTGATTCCAGAGGTTCAGGTTGCTTTTGGTAAACTGATGAGTCCCGCGGCGAGAAAGCTTGCAGATGAGAGTAAAATCGACGCCGCACGCATTAGTGGCACCGGGAAAGGCGGCAGAATCACCAAGGAAGACGTGTTAAAGGCAGTTGCGGTTCTGCAGCAACCTGAGATATCAACGCCAGCCCGCACCGGCGTGGTGGAATCGGTCGGGGGTGAAGCTGTGCGGGTCGAGCGCCGCGTACCCATGACCCGTTTGAGAGCCAGCATTGCCAGACGTCTGGTAGAAGCACAGCATACCGCGGCAATGCTGACCACTTTTAACGAAGTTGATATGTCCGCCATCATGGAATTGCGGGCACAGTACCAGGAATCTTTTGAACAGGCACACAATGGGACTCGATTAGGTTTCATGTCTTTCTTTGTGCGGGCGAGTATCGAATCTCTTAAAAGGTTTCCAGGTGTGAATGCCTCTATTGACGGCAATGACATCGTGTATCACGGCTATCAGGATATCGGAGTAGCGGTCAGTTCTTCCCGTGGTCTGGTGGTTCCTGTAATTCGTGAAGCAGACAGCCTGACCCTGGCGGAAATAGAAGATCAGGTACGCGAGTTCAGTATGAAAGCAAGAGATGGAAAATTGTCGATTGATGAAATGACTGGCGGCACGTTCACTATATCAAATGGTGGAGTGTTTGGATCACTGCTGTCGACACCCATATTGAACCCACCTCAGACAGGCATCCTTGGAATGCACAAAATTCAGGACCGGCCGGTGGCTGTAAATGGCGAGGTAGTGAGCCGACCGATGATGTATCTTGCACTATCATATGATCACCGGCTGATTGATGGCTCCGAGGCAGTACGCTTCCTGGTGACAATCAAGGATTTGCTGGAGGAACCGGCCCGGATTCTCCTCGATATATAGACGGGAAAATGCTATGGCAAAGTTTGATGTAATCGTTATTGGTGGAGGCCCCGCAGGTTATCACGCGGCTATTCGGGCAGCACAGCTTGGACTTGACACTGCCTGTATTGACAAATGGTTAACACCCGATGGCAAACCGGTATTCGGCGGCACATGCCTTAACGTGGGATGTATTCCATCCAAGGCATTGCTGGACGCATCGTACAAATTTGCCGAGGCTCAGAAAGGATTCCAGGATGTTGGTATTGTCGTCAAGGACCTGAGTATTGATGTGCCGGCGATGATACGGCGTAAAGACAACATCGTCGAGAATCTGACCAACGGTGTCGCGGCTCTGCTTAAATCCAATGGCGTTACCACATTTGAGGGTACTGTGGTTTTACACGGTGGTAGAAAAGTTGAATTCATACCACACACGGGTAAAACGGAAACATTGGAGGCAGACCACGTCATCATCGCAACGGGTTCGGTATCGATTGATATTCCTCCCTGCCCACTGGTAGACGACATCATCGTGGATTCAACAGGTGCTCTTGAATGGCAGTCTGTACCCAAACGTCTGGGTATCATAGGCGCCGGCATCATTGGCCTGGAAATGGGCAGTGTGTGGAACCGTCTTGGTTCTGAGGTGGTAGTTCTGGAAGCACTCGAAGAATTTTTACCCATAGCGGATAAACAGATTGCGAGGGAAGCCGTCAGACAGTTGAAACAACAGGGTATGGATATCCGTCTGGGGGCCCGTGTTACCGGCAGTGCGGTAAAGAATAAAAAAGTGGAAGTAACCTGGTCGGATGCTGAAGGTGACAAGACAGAGAAATTTGACAAACTCATTGTAGCGGTTGGAGGCGCCCCTATACAGAAGGATTGCTGGCTGCGGACAGCGGGATCAATCTTGATGAGCGTGGATTCATTTTTGTCGACGATCTTTGCAATACGGACGCGCCTGAGGTCTACGCAGTGGGTGATGTGGTACGAGGCCTGATGCTCGCCCACAAGGGAATGGAGGAAGGTATCATGGTTGCAGAGCGGATCGCCGGCTTTAAACCACTGGTCAACTATGATTGCATCCCTTCCGTGATCTACACGCACCCGGAGATTTCATGGGTGGGTAAAACTGAACAGGAATTGAAAGCCAGCGGCGACAAATATAAAGTGGGTAGCTTTCCCCTGGCAGCCAGTGGCAGGGCCATGGCAAGCAACGATACCGTTGGTTTGATCAAGGTAATCGCTGATGCAGAGACCGACCGTATTCTTGGTGTCCATATGATAGGTGCACACACATCAGAACTGATTGCAGAAGCAGTCATTGCGATGGAGTTTGGGGCAAGTGCAGAGGACCTCGGGCTTACGATGTTTGCACACCCGTCCCTGTCGGAAGGATTGCATGAAGCTGCACTTGCTGTTTCCGGCCATGCAATTCACATCGTCAATCGTCGACGCAACCAGTCTTAAACTTTCAACTGAATCTGCACTTCATGCAGGTTAAATCAAATGTATTAAGGACTTGTAGTTATGAATCTCCATGAGTATCAGGCAAAGCAACTATTTGCCGAATATGGATTGCCTGTATCCAGAGGGATCGCAGTTGATACTTCTGATGAGGCGGTTGCCGCAGCAGCGGAACTTGGCGGTAACCGTTGGGTGATCAAGGTTCAGGTACATGCAGGAGGCCGGGGTAAGGCTGGTGGTGTCAAAATCGTTACCACCATGGATGAGATTCGCCAGTTTGCGGATATGCACATTGGTACCCGCCTGGTAACCCACCAGACTGATGAAAAAGGTCAGCCGGTCAGCAAGCTCTATATAGAGGAATGTACAGACATCGCCCGGGAATTGTATCTGGGTGCAGTCATAGACCGCTCGTCACGTCGAATCACTTTCATGGCTTCTACCGAGGGTGGTGTAGAGATTGAAAAGGTTGCCGAGGAGACACCGGATAAGATACTGCAGGCTGTGATTGATCCGATGGCAGGAGCTTCCGCCTGGCAGGGTCGCAGCCTGGCTTTTCAGTTGGGGCTGGAGGGAAAACAGATCAATCAGTTTGCCAGTATATTCCTCTCGCTGGCCGGTTTGTTCCAGGACTGCGATCTGTCCCTTCTGGAAATCAATCCACTGGTGATTACCGGGAATGGCGATATTCACTGTCTTGATGCCAAAGTGTCGATAGACAGTAACGCGCTTTACCGGCAGCAGAAACTGCAGAGAATGAGGGATTCAACCCAGGAGGATGAAAGGGAAAACCAGGCATCGCAATTTGGCCTGAACTACGTGGCGCTGGAAGGTAACATCGGCTGCATGGTCAATGGCGCCGGATTGGCCATGGGAACGATGGACCTGGTAAAACTGCATGGTGGCCAACCGGCAAACTTCCTGGACGTCGGCGGTGGAGCCACCAGGGAGGGGGTCAGCGAAGCATTCAAGATCATATTGGCCGACAGCAATGTAAAGGCGGTACTGATCAACATTTTCGGTGGCATTGTTCAGTGCAACATCATTGCCGACGGTATCATCGGAGCGGTGAAGGACGTTGGTGTCGATGTTCCTGTCGTCGTCAGGTTTGAGGGTAATAACGCATTGCCGGGTGTGCAGATACTTTCGCAGAGCGATGTAGACATCATAGCCGCAACCAGTTTGACTGATGCTGTAAAGCAGGTGATTAACGCAGTGGGAGATGCCGAATGAGTGTGTTGATTGATAAATCCACCAAAGTTATCTGTCAGGGTTTTACCGGTTCTCAGGGGACAATGCATTCGGAACAGGCCATAGCTTATGGCACACGGATGGTTGGCGGTATTACGCCGGGTAAGGGCGGACAGACACACCTTGGGTTGCCGGTGTTCAATACTGTTCAGGAAGCTGTGTCAGAAACAGGTGCCGATGCATCCGTTATTTATGTGCCGGCGCCCTTTGCCAGGGATGGCATCCTGGAGGCGGCCGACGCAGGTATAAAGTTGATCGTCTGTATTACAGAAGGTGTGCCGACGCTGGATATGGTATTGGTAAAGGCCAGTCTTGATCAGCAGGGTGTAAGGTTGATAGGTCCTAATTGTCCCGGCGTCATCACACCGGGAGAATGTAAAATCGGCATTATGCCCGGTGAAATTCATCTTCCTGGGAAAGTCGGTATCGTATCAAGATCCGGGACCCTGACCTACGAGGCAGTGAAGCAGACAACAGATGCCGGTTTGGGCCAGAGCACTTGCGTCGGTATTGGCGGTGACCCGGTTCCAGGGAGCAATTTCATTGACATTCTGGGTATGTTTGAAAATGACCCGGCAACCCAAGCCATTGTCATGGTAGGTGAAATTGGCGGTACAGCCGAAGAGGAAGCTGCTGAATTCATCAGGTACAATGTGACCAAACCGGTGGTGGGCTATATCGCTGGTGTTACCGCCCCGCCAGGGAAAAGAATGGGACACGCCGGTGCGATAATCGCCGGCGGTAAAGGCACTGCGGATGAAAAGTTTGCCGCATTGCGGGATGCCGGTGTCCAGACTGTCAAAAGCCTCGCACAGATAGGTGATGCGCTGCTGGAGATAACCGGCTGGTAGAGACATAATACAAAGCACCGGAACACCCTGGCATTTGAGTATTTGACCGTTGATTCCAGTTCAGGCATCAGAAAAAGACTTGCCGGGTTGAAAATCTCTGTCAAAACCCCCACTTAGCATTCTGGAATCGGGCTCCTGGGTCGATATTCTCGACCTTCGGCTGTGTCCATTATCAATTTACTTATAATCGGATCCATAAAACATGACTATAGAAAGCCATAAAGAAACCATGGGTTTTCAATCAGAAGCAAAACAGCTTCTGCACCTGATGATCCACTCTCTCTATTCCAACAAAGAGATATTTCTTCGGGAGCTTATTTCAAATGCCTCCGACGCCATTGATAAATTGAGATTCGAAGGGTTGTCCAACCCGGATCTCATCGGCGCCGATAACGACTTCCAGATCAGGATCGAAATCAACAAGGATGAGCGTACCATCACGATCTCTGATAATGGCGTTGGTATGACACGGCAGCAGGCTGTGGATCAACTCGGCACCATTGCCAGGTCCGGTACGGCACAGTTCCTTGAGTCGTTAACAGGAGATCAGCAAAAAGATGCTCAACTGATAGGTCAGTTTGGCGTCGGCTTTTACTCATCCTTTATCGTTGCCCGGCAAGTGATTGTCGAAAGCAGGGCAGCGAGTGTCTCTGCTGATGAAGCGGTCCGCTGGTCTTCCGCCGGTGATGCAGAGTTTGAGGTGGAAACGATAGAGCGTACGGAACGCGGTACTTCGGTAACGCTGCATCTGAAAGCTGATGAAGATGAATTCCAGGACAACTGGCGTCTGCGCAACATCGTCAAGAAATACGCTGATCATGTTTCGGTACCGGTGATGATGACAAAAGAGTCATTCACTGACGCGGACAAAGATACTGACGAAGATGAGAATGTGGAAGAATTTGAAGTTGTCAATACGGCCAAGGCACTCTGGACCCGGTCCAGAAGTGAATTATCCGATGATGAATACAAGGAGTTTTACAAGCACATCGCCCATGATTTCCAGGATCCACTGACCTGGTCGCACAACAAGGTAGAGGGTAAGCTGGACTATACAAGTCTGATCTACATCCCATCGAAAGCACCCTATGATCTCTGGCAGCGGGAGGCTCCCCGTGGTCTTAAACTGTATGTACAGCGAGTCTTCATCATGGACGAAGCAGAACAGTTTCTGCCGTTGTATCTCCGTTTCGTGAAAGGTGTCGTTGATTCCAATGATCTATCACTGAACATATCACGGGAACTCCTGCAGAAAGATCCGGCCATGGAGTCCATGCGTTCGGCACTTACCAGACGTGTTCTGGATTCGCTGGAGAAACTGGCAAAGAACGAAATTCAAACCTACCAGAACTTCTGGGATGAGTTTGGTCAGGTGTTAAAAGAAGGACCAGCTGAAGATTTCTCCAACAAAGAAAAAATAGCCGGCTTGCTGCGCTTTACAACAACTCAGTCCGATTCCGAAACACAGGATCAATCCCTTACGGATTATGTCTCAAGAATGCAGGATGGGCAGAACATGATTTACTATGTCGCGGCGGAAAATTATCACACGGCGGTTAACAGTCCCCACCTGGAAGTCTTCAAAAAGAAAGGCATAGAAGTACTGTTGTTGCACGACCGGATCGACGAATGGCTGATGAGTCACCTGAGGGAGTTCGACGATAAACAGTTTCAGGATGTTGCGAGAGGAAGCCTTGATCTGGGAGACCTGGAAGACAAGGAAGAGAAAGAAGAACACGAGAAGGTGGAGAAAGATCTCGCGGACCTGACCAAGCGACTTACCGGTACGCTGGGTGATGATGTGGAAGAGGTGCGTGTTACCCATCGGCTGACTGATTCTCCAGCTTGTCTGGTCGTCAACGAAGATGACATGGGTATACAAATGCGTCGAATTCTGGAAGCATCGGGCCAACAAATTCCCGGTTCTCAAAAGAGGATATTTGAATTCAACCCGACGCATCCGTTAGTTGAGAAACTGAACAGCGAATCCGACGATGACAGGTTTACGGACCTTGCGATGATACTCTATGAGCAAGCCATGCTGGCTGAGGGCAGTCAGTTGCAGGAACCGGCTTCCTTTGTAAACCGTCTGAACAAACTGCTGCTTGAATTGTCGCCAACACCGGGGTGAGGATAGGTGTACCTGTGGTGAGGAAACAGGAGTCTGCTGTATACTGATCCTCATTGATTTTTTTATACTTCATCCAAGGAAGAAATGAGGGAAAAAATGGATAAAAATTGTATCTAGCCCACGTTCGAAAATCAGACAAAGCAATTCAACGTTTGGTTACTCATCTTTCAGAAGTAGGGAAACTTTCAGCCAAATTCACAGCCAAGGTTGACTTGCCAGAGGCAGGGCAATTACTCGGACTTTTGCATGATTTCGGTAAATACAGCCAAGCATTCCAAAACTACCTAAATTCGGCAGAAGGTAGAATAGATCCTGATGCAGATGATTACGTAGATGCCTGTAGTCTAAAAGGAAAAATTGACCATTCGAGTGCTGGTGCTCAGCATGTTTTTCAATTATTGCGAAATTTCGGTTTGGATATAGATGCTCCAGTTTAATGCGGGCGTCTTTCGCTGTGGACTGCCAGTGACGGTTGCTTCCAACTGATCTCGGTGTGCTTGCCAGGTTGATTCCTCCTCACGCAGCTATTCGATGTTGTCAATGCGCCGACGCAGGCATTGGCTGATCATCACGTTGAGTTCGATTTCGGCGACTGTCTGGCGTCAATTATCTTTGCCGGTCGTATTGGCATGCTGCATATGATGTTTAAGCTGGGGCAATGTGCGGAGAAGAAATGGCGTCGTTTACGCGGTTTTGATTACGTGGCCAAAGTGATTACGGGAGTTAAATTCAAAGATGGTATCGAGGTGACAGATGTCGACCAGATCACCGCTTGAATCAAATGGTCAAACACCACTTTTGACAATAACTCTTCTTCTGATTATCAAACTATAGTATTTCTCCTTATGAAATCGTATAAAATCTGCAACATGTTGGTGTTTGCCAGTCATCAACATTTACAATAAATATTAAGAAACATAGGGATACGTAGTTTCCATATGAAGGAGCTTTATGAAAATTGTTCAAAATGTGGCGCTCCACAAGACACTTTAAATCTCGTATGCGCGTCATGTGGTACGAATTTAGGTTTTCCTAATGTCCGAAAAGCAAATTTACCTGACGAGGTTAAAGCTCTTAACACAAGAGTGCAGAATTCTGAAAGAAATGCCAAAGCAACCGGTATTTACGACGAATTTATAAATCTAATGGATGCGGTTGATCAGCATTCAAAAGTTATCGTATCAATGCCAGCGGAAATAGCTTTAATTATTGTGACTGATATAAATTTCCAATTCGTCAATTATGAGCGATTAGTTAGAGCTGGAGTACTAAATCCTGCAGAATTTGCGAATGATGCGCACCGTAGAATTGTTGCAGGAACTTTGTTTGCAAACTTTGGGGAACAAATAATTTATGGTGCATTATCCTTAAGTGAGCGTGGATTAAGTACTTATGGAGATATTTACTGCGTACTTAAAGCAGTCGCCGTTGATGAACGCACATCATTTTTGAACACCAATTCGTATGAATTTATTGACAAATATGGTAATTCTAACCATCCTGCAGGTTACCGATCAGATTGGTCTAATCGTGCAAAATTAGTTGGTACTAAACTGGAAGAAAATGCATCAATACGAAAGAGTCAAGGTATAAAAGATTGGGAAAAAATAATGCTAGTATGTGATGGTAAAAATCGTGACAGAGATGAATTTATTGAAGCACATATTTTTGGCGCTTTTAACGTGTTCGGTATAGAAAAAATGGTAGCTGCTACACCAATAGATAAGAAAAAGCAAGATACGGTGTATGCAGTGATCGAGGGTTTCGAATCTATTAGTCAAGAATATAATCAATAATTATGAAAGCAAGCATTTCACCCAGTACAGGATATTGTATTGTTGATGGAAAAGATCCAATTTCTAGCGTAGTCCTATCGACAGAGAGCACTACACTAATAGAGCCGAAGTATGAAAGACACACGCTAAGCCTAGTCCATGATTGGCAGGTATTCGAGGTTGAAAATGAAAAAAGTGCGCTTGAACTTACAAGGGAACTAACAACGATATTAAAATGTATCTCGCTCATACGTCTACGGTTATTAACAACGGATAGTAATTATGGGGGATGGATATATAGTGAAATCGAATCGACTATGGGCACTTATGTCACATCAGATACGATTCTTAATAAGCTGCTTATTGCTCCGTTATCAAAACCAGAAAATCTAAAATTTTGTGCTGGTGAAGCATTAAGTTCAGGTTATGGAGCTATTGGTTCCATTTTAAATCGGCTATATGATTTTCAGCCATTAATATCTCGTTTCTCAAACATTTGGTTAAAACTACCAGATATTCTCTTTGTCGGAACAGGCAACTCAAAACAATATCAGTGGTTAAGTTTATCGAATTCGGGAAACCTGTTAAAAATATTAGAAGCCGCAAATAAACTAGATATAAAAAATATTTTTGGAGAAATGGCATTTCAGTACCGGATACCCAAGGAACGAACAGCATTTGCTAAATTGGGGCGTATTATTGCTGATTCTATTTTTGAGGGTGTAGATTATAAACCTGTATTAAAGGAAACATTTGAAGACGATTTACAACGTTCTACAGCTAACCTGCATGGTAAACATGGTAAAGGACCAAAAGATCCTGGATCAGAACTTAAACGAGTCTTATCTGAAATCGATGCGATATCAAAGGCCGTATCAGAAGGTGACGACACCCGTGCGGAGAAGTATCTAAATGATCTAATCGAGCGACAGACTATTTCTGGTTCAGACACAAAACATGCAGTGAAATCATTATGTAATATTGCCAGGCAATGTGCTGATATGTTTCGTGCTGACTTTGAAAGTCGTTGTTTAAAACAAGCATTTGAGTTGGATCCAACTGATTCCTGGACCATGATTCAATATGGAGATCATCTCAAACGAATGGGAAAATATGACGAAGCAGAAAAGATTGTTGAAACGGCACTGAGTTATGGAGAGGAAGAAATTGGGGAACGCCTAATTGCAGATATTTTATCGCAACGGGGTGAATATTCCAGAGCTATTGAAAAATATAAATCGATTCAAGATTGGGGTGAAATTCAGGTAGTTAGGACAGCAATTGCAGATAATCTTCGACATCTTGGTAGATTTCAGGAAGCATTCAAAGAATACAAAATACTTGATGAATTGGGTTTTGGTTCTGACAGAGTTAGAGCTGGAATTGCCGAAATTGCGAAGCGAGAAGGTCGTCTTGACGAAGCGGTTTCCTTATACAAATCAATTATAACTACGGATTCGAATGATCGATCATGGTGGGTCTATAGTGTTGCATATGCAGGGCTTTTGAAACAAATTGGGGAATACCAATCTGCGATTACAATAATAGAAGATGTAATTGCGAAGGTGCCATTCTCCATGCACGCGCGGGTTCTCAGGGCATCACTTTGGGGTTTGTTAGATGAGGAGATTACTGGCCTTGAAGGATTGCCTCAATCAGGTTCCTCTTATAAATATAATGCTTACGGAGAATGGATTAGTGAATATACGAGAGGTCTATTGCTCTTACGTACAACCAGGTATAAAGATGCCCGAGAAAGCTTGATACAGAACTTGAAAAATAGCGTTCTTGGAATGGAACAAAAATCTATCTTGCGACTTGCCGCTGCATTATCTTTGATTGCTGAAAGAAAAGTACATTTGGCAAAGCAGTATATACCCGATGTAACTACAATATATAATCCTTACGTTGAATATGTCGCCAATGTTTTGCGCTACCATGTGTCAATATTAGAAACAGATAGCGAAAAAACGGAAGAATTATATGAATATCTTGTTATCAATAAATCTAATAACATATTTTTATGGGGTGCGATTGAATCATTAAGAAGCGGTAATAGTGATAAAGCAATTCTCATAGAAGTGGACGCAATGCTACGTCTTGCTGCTTGAGTATCAATGACTTAGACAAGAAGATACCTTTTTCTAGGCCCTTTCCCCTTAGTAGTATCCCTGTAGTCAGAATCGTCAATCCGCAGGAGAAATGAAACGTCGTCATATGTTGCAGTATGGTCTATAGGGCACTGGAATAATGAGGGTTTCCGCATTAGCTACGCCAGCAAGCACGGTTTTAGGTTAATTTACAGGTAAACTCCACTATTGACGGAATTGCTGTGATTTGGAAATTTGGATATTGCACCTCTTTGTAATGCGACATGGTGACGCCTTCCGGCAGCTGGCAAATGACCGGGAAAGAAAACTTTCCGACCGGGGAAGGCAGGAGGTTACTGTCTCTGCAGGGCAGTTGGTTGGGAGCAAGGTGAATTTGGAGAGGATCTGTTGCAGCCCCCTGTTCAGAGCGCATGAAACCGCAGAAATTGTACAGTCTCTGATACCCTGTGAAGCAGAGATTGAAGTCTGGGAAGAGATTATGCCGGGTGGTCGATGTGAAACGGTTGCCCAAAGACTCAACGATGAGCCAATGTGTGCTACGCTTATGGTTTCCCACCAGCCATTTGTGGGGCGCATGATTGCCTGGCTAACGGGGGAAGAAATAAATATGGATACGGGTATGATTGCCTGTATCCAGGCGGATATATTTGATCAGTTTTGTGGTGAATTGGAATGGACCGGTCCCGATACGCGTTATTGATACTGCTGATGGTCTTTACGGCGCCAGCAGTATCGGAATTACCTGACTATCCTGAAGCAGAGGTAGAGAGTACTTCCGAGGATACAACCGATATATCCCGTCGACTGATTCTCAGTTCCCTCAAGAAAATAAACAATATTCTGGCGCCAGAGAAAGTCGAATATGTGAAGGGCACAAGAGAATCCCTGACCCTGTACATCCCAAACGAGCGCCGTACAGAGGTAGTGTTGGAGTTTTACAGGGACCATCTCGTTCGCCAGGGTACGATCCTGTACGAGTGCCATGGCCGGGAATGTGGCAGCAGTAATTACTGGGCCAACACCGTGTTTTCCACTTCCAAACTCTATGGGCCAGAACAGTTTCAGCACTATGTGCTGGCGCAACTGGATGGATCAGGTGATTACATCGCCTTGTACGTCGCAATGCGGGGTACTCGCAAAATCTACGTACATATCGAAACGACCCGACCGACAGATTTGGTTTCAACGGAGGACACACTGAGGGATCAGGGACGTTTTGTCTTCACCGACGATAACACGGCTGAGATCATAAGCACTATTGCCAGGTTATTGGCAGAGGACGAGGGTCTGAAGATACACCTGGTGGTGCATCAAGGATTGCTACCAGGTCAAGAAGTGACTGATGCGGTCAGTCAGACGCAGAAAGTCGGTGAGCAGATCAAACTGGATGCCGCCTCCGGGGGTATCTCGGGAGACAGAATCACAGTTAACGGTATTGGACCCCTGGCGCCGAACAGGGAATACGGGGACAATCGTATAGAGATTCTGATACCAGACAGGTCAGTTGATTATTCCCAGTAATGACAGGAATTCCATGCGGGTACTCTGATTGTCCCGAAATGTTCCGAGCATCACAGAGGTCTTCATCCGGGAATTCTGCTTCTCCACTCCACGCATCATCATGCACATATGCTGCGCGTCGATAATCACGCCAACGCCCGAGGCGTCGGTAACTTTTTGAATCGATTCAGCAATTTCCTTGGTCAGTTTTTCCTGTATCTGCAGGCGACGGGCAAACATATCAACCAGACGGGCCACTTTTGACAACCCCAGTACCTTGTTTGTGGGTATATAGGCAACGTGGCACTGGCCGATAAATGGCAGCAGGTGGTGTTCGCACAACGAATAAAGTTCGATGTTCTGCACGACTACCATTTCGCTGGTATCTGATTCAAACAGTGCACCATCGACAACCTGGTCAACAGTCTGTACATAACCCCGGGTGAGAAATTTCATCGCTCTGGCCGCTCGCTGTGGGGTTTTTACAAGACCTTGCCGGTTTGGATCTTCACCAATGTGCTCAATAATGTTCCTGTATGATTCTTTCATGCTGCCTTGCGCATTGCAGCGCTCTGAATGTGGACAGCTAACACTAAGCGATTGTGAAATAAGAATAAAGAGTGGGCCCAACTTTCATTCATCATCCGTTAAGATTTAAGAATAAAGAGAAAGACCAACTTTCATTTATCATCCGTTATAATGTAGTCGCCTGATGAGGAGGTTGCCATGCCCGGTAGCAGTATTGGAGAAATGTTCAAGGTGACCACCTTTGGTGAGAGTCACGGACCTGCTCTGGGTTGTATTGTTGATGGGTGCCCGCCAGGACTGCCTGTCAGCGAGGCGGATTTGCAGCACGATCTGGACAGAAGAAAACCAGGTACTTCAAAGTACACGTCGCAACGGAAGGAAAGTGATCGTGTATCAATACTGTCCGGGACATTTGAAGGCGTAACCACAGGCACTGCCATCGGATTATTGATTCATAATGAGGATCAGAAGTCGAAAGACTACTCCGACATCAAGGATCTATACCGTCCCGCTCACGCAGATTACACCTACGAGAAGAAATACGGTATTCGCGACTACAAGGGCGGTGGCCGGGCATCGGCACGGGAAACAGCGATGCGGGTAGCAGCCGGCGGCATAGCCAGGAAATACCTGTTGACACGCTGTGGAATTGAAATACGCGGCTGTCTGATACAGATGGGCGACATACATGTATCCGGGACAGACTGGCGTGAGGTGGACCGGAATCCCTTTTTCTGTCGCGATGCCTCCGTGGTGTCAAAGATGGAAACCTTGATCGACGACCTCCGGCGGGAGGGTGATTCGGTGGGGGCAAAAATCATGGTGACGGCCAGTGGGATGATGGCTGGTCTGGGAGAACCTGTGTTTGACAAACTCGATGCCGCCATTGCCCATGCCATGATGAGCATCAATGCTGTGAAAGGTGTGGAAATTGGTGCTGGTTTTAACAGCGTCACTCAACGTGGTTCAACGCATCGTGATGAGATCACACCTGCAGGTTTTCAATCCAATAACGCGGGGGGCATTCTCGGCGGTATTTCCAGCGGCCAGGATATTGTGGTCAATATCGCTCTTAAGCCTACATCGAGTATTACAATACCGGCAAGGACCATTGATCGCAATGGCAAACCGGTAGAAGTTGTCACCAAAGGCAGACACGACCCCTGTGTTGGTATACGAGCGACGCCTATTGCCGAAGCGATGTTGGCACTGGTCCTGATGGACCATGTGTTGAGACAACGCGGCCAAAATCAGGATGTAAAATCTGCATTACCCGATCTTTCCTGATTAATTTTCGACCTGAGAGTCGGTACAGAGATTTGTTTTGTAAGCTGTTTGCGCCTAATATACGCAACCCGAAAATACCTGGAGTAACCAATGTCTGCTTATAATGTCGCTGTTGCTGGCGCCACTGGCGAAGTGGGCCGGACAATGTTGGAAATTCTTGAGGAAAGAGACTTCCCGATTGATCAAATACACCTGCTGGCAAGTAAGAGATCTGCTGGCACGAGGATCCAGTTCAAAGGCAAATCAGAGACAGTGCAGGATCTGTCGAATTTTGACTTCAGTAATACACACATTGGGCTTTTTTCTCCAGGCGCCAGTGTTTCCGCAATATATGCTCCCAGAGCCGCCGCCGCGGGGTGTGTTGTGATCGACAATACCTCCTGCTTCCGGAGAGATGAGGACATTCCACTGGTCATTCCAGAGGTGAATGAACATCGCATCATGGATTTCCAGGCGCGAAACATTATTGCCAATCCCAACTGTTCTACCATTCAAATGCTGGTGGCACTTAAACCCATTTATGATGCCGTCGGTATATCTCACATCAACGTCAGTACCTACCAGGCCGTTTCAGGTTCCGGCAGGAGCGGGGTAGAGGAACTGGCTGGCCAGACTGCCCGCCTGCTGAACGCTACGCCGATCGAAAATGAAGTTTTCCCCGGACAGATCGGGTTCAATGTACTGCCGCATTGCGGTGATTTTCAGGAGAATGGCTATACCCGGGAGGAAATGAAGCTTGTCTGGGAAACCCGGAAAATTTTTGAGGACGACACTATTAAGGTTAATCCCACTTGTGTGCGAGTCCCGGTATTTTATGGACATTCCGAGGCTGTACACATCGAAACCAGACAGAGTATTTCTCCTGGGGAGGTCTCTGCACTGCTGGCTACCAGCCCTGGTGTAGTCGTGATGGATGATCCTGTAAATGGGCGTTATCCTACCGCTGTTACAGACGCTGTTGGTACAGATGGTGTATTTGTCGGTAGAATACGTCAGAATATCCATTCAGAGTTTGGGCTGAACCTATGGGTTGTATCCGATAATGTCCGCAAAGGAGCGGCGCTGAACAGCGTACAAATTGCCGAAATTCTGACAGGATATCTATAATCGCTCAAACAACTGTCAAAGAGCATTTCCGGCAGTGTTATAGTAGTGGATGCAGGAAGGGTAATATTTACTTTGGTCAGGGACACATCAGCCCAGGGAGAGGTGAATGAAATGATTCCAGTTCGTCTGTGGTTATCGGCAACTTTCCTTACGTTTTTTTGTGCATTTTACAGTTTAACCTCTTTTGCGTTGGGCACAGGAAGACTGGTACTTGATTCTGCACTTGACGAAAAGTTCAGTGCAGAGATAGCACTTGTCAATACGCGGGGTTTAAAACTTGACGAACTCCAGGTAAATCTGGCCACCCAGGATGATTTTGATCGGCTTAGTGTCCAACGAAGTGATCAACTGCTGGATCTTCAGTTCGACATTCATCCCCGGGATGAACGGGATTTCTACATCAAGGTAAGCAGCAGCCTGCCGGTCCAGGAACCATTGCTCAACTTTATTCTGGAAGTGCGTTGGCCCCATGGCCGGATCGTCAGGGAATATGGAGTTTTACTGAGCCCTCCGGAACTCAGTACTTCAGGTGTATCTCCAATTACGCCTGCACAAAGCCAGGCGGAAGAAGAACCGGTATTGGAGCAGGACGTTTCCACGTCATCAAAGTTAACGCCGCCAGACACATCTCCAACCACGACAGAAGATGATGCTGTTGCAAAAGTCATCGAATTCGAAGTAATAAAGCCAGGTGACACTCTCTGGAAAATCGCATCAAGAGTCAGACCCGACGAATCAGTCTCGATGCATCAAACCATGCTGGCGTTACAAAGGATGAATCCCAAGGCGTTTCTGCATGGTAATATAAACCTGCTCCAGTCCGGTCAAATTCTGCGTATTCCTGACATCAGTGAAATTATTGCGGATACTGTGATCTCGGCCACAGACGAGATACAGACTCAACATCGGGAATATGAGTCGCTGCTTGAATCAGGAGTTGTACAAATAGATGGCGAGCTGAGGTTGCTGGCTGCTGATATCGATAGTGGTCAGGGAACGAGGTCCGGTGATTCACGGATTACAGATCTTGAGAATGAGCTTGCTATAGTCAGAGAAGATCTGGATGGCGTGCATCGGACTAATATGGAATTAAATGCACGGTTGGATACCTCAGCGCAACAGATCGAAACCCTCCATGAGATTATCAGGGTTAAGGATGCCCAACTGGCGGCTGTGGAGGCTGAACTTCGGGATATGAAGGAAAAAGCTGCAGCGGCATTTCCGTTATCTGTGCTGACTGGGTCAGGTCCCGTGTTGGCAAACCCTTGGGTACTCGCAGGGCTTGGTGTTCTGATTGTGGGCGGGCTGGCAATCATTATGGTCTTCTTGCGTCGCCGTAGAGAGGAAGCGGATCTGGAACAGGATTTTGATACAGTCGGCATCGAGGAGACTGATCAGGAAGCGACTGATGTGGAGGCAGCGCCAGAAGTTGAGGATGGCTCAGAAGAAGTAGCAGAAGAGGCAGTTGATGAGGAAGCTGGTGAAGCTGTGGATGATAGTGCTGAACCGGATGATACAACCTTGACTGATGCAGCTCATAATGAGGATCTGGATGGGAATGTCACCAACAAACTTGATCTTGCCCAGGCCTATATTGAGATGGGTGATACTGAAGAAGCACTGACTTTGCTTGCGCAAGTCATTGCACAAGGTGATGAACTCGATGCCCAGGTAGCCCGGGAATTAGTGGATAAACTGTCATAGCATGCGACTACATTGAACCGCATAGCCCTCGGAGTATCCTACAACGGCGCCTCTTACCATGGATGGCAATACCAGAATGAATACACCCCTACGATCCAGGGCAACCTGGAGTCGGCACTTTCCCGCATTGCGGATGAACCGATCAGGGTAACCTGTGCCGGTCGTACGGATACCGGTGTTCATGCGACCAATCAGGTAGTTCATTTTACCACGGCAGCAAGCCGGCAAACCGGTGCCTGGGTTTCTGGTACTAATTCACACTTACCGGACAGCATAGCCGTTTTCTGGGCAGACAAAGTCCCTGACGATTTTGATGCCCGGTTCTCGGCAGTGTCCCGTCGTTACCTGTATGTCATAGATAACAACCCTGTCCGATCAGCATTGACACCGGATTTGATGACCCATGTACATCGCCCTCTGGATGCGGACAAAATGCATTTATCAGCGCAGGCACTACTGGGGGAGAATGATTTTACGTCCTACCGAGCCGCGAATTGTCAGGCGAATACACCCATGCGTCGGGTCAAAAGCATTACCGTGGACCGGACCGGTGATCTGGTTCTGTTGGATATCACTGCCAATGCGTACCTTTATCATATGGTCAGGAACATCGTTGGTGTATTACTTGACGTGGGTGAGTCCAGGAAACCTGAGTCATGGCCAGGTGAACTTCTGGCTCTGAAAGATCGTACGATGGGCAGCAGGACGGCGCCTCCTGAAGGCTTGTTTCTGATTGGTGTTTCCTATGCAGGGGATGCGACCATTCCCTCCCTGTCCTGGCCTCATTTCCTGCATTGTCGAGAGCGGGATTAACGTCATACTGGGAGGCTGTCCGAGAACAGACTGACCTACTGCGGACAAGCCTGATTGGCCATATTTTCTGCTTATTTTCGTTCGCCCTCGCTAATATGTACTGCGGAATATTTGCCTCAAATAACCAAAAACCAAAAAATATGACTCAATCAGTCTCGCCCTCGCTACGGTCGCGGTTCTCGGGCAGCCTCCCGGGCCTAGAACAGACTGACCTACTGCGGACAAGTGATTGGCCATATTTTCTGCTTATTTTCGTTCAATATGTCCAATATTTGCCTCAAATAACCAAAAAATATGACTCAATCAGTCTCGCCCTCGCTACGGTCGCGGTTCTCGGACAGCCTCCTAGCCTGCGTTTTCTGCTAAACTCTGCCACCTCTGAAAATCGACTTGCCGGATCATCAGGAATGCGAACGCGAATCAAAATCTGTGGTATTACATCAGTGAAGGCCGTGCAGACTGCAGTAAACACCGGTGTCGATGCTCTGGGATTTAATATGTATGAACCCAGTTCAAGATTTCTGACTCCGGAAAGAACAGCGAAATTGTTAAACGGAGTCCCGCCTTTTATAACAACAGTTGGTCTGTTTGTTGATCATTCCAGGAGTCAGATTGAGTCTGTGATTGACCGGTGTAACTTTGATCTGCTGCAGTTTCACGGTGATGAACAAAACGATTTTTGCCGATCGTTCGACAAACCTTTTATCAAGGCTGTCAGGGTCGATAAAGAAACCGATATTGAGAGGTTGCCGACACTCTTCCCGGACAGCATCGGCTTGCTGCTTGATGCCTGGGTAGATGGACAATTGGGAGGAACCGGGATCAGTTTTGATTGGACTCAGGTACCAGAACTGGAAAAACCGGTGATATTGGCCGGAGGCTTGTGTGCCGATAATGTGCAGCAGGCAATCAGGATAGCAAAACCCTATGGTGTAGACGTCAGTAGTGGTGTGGAATCGAGTCCGGGTATAAAGGATGGCCATCTGATAGAGGCATTTGTCAGGTCTGTTTCCAGAGCTGACTTGGGTTAACAGGAGTAGCTGTGCGCGGCATTAATGAAGATTTATATTCGTTTCCGGATGACATGGGACATTTCGGCGTGTTTGGCGGCAAGTTCGTTGCCGAAACATTGATGACCGCGTTGCAGGAGCTGGAGGCTGAATACGGACGCCTCAGGGAGGATGCCAATTTCCTTGCAGAACTACAGAGCGATATGACCCACTATGTCGGACGCTCCTCTCCGCTGTATTTTGCCGAACGACTGACGAATGAAGTGGGCGGTGCACAGATATACCTCAAACGTGAGGATCTCAATCATACTGGAGCACACAAGATCAACAACTGTATTGGTCAGGCACTGTTGGCCAGACACATGGGCAAACCAAGAATCATCGCCGAGACTGGCGCCGGACAGCATGGAGTTGCCTCTGCAACGGTAGCTGCACGTTTCGGTCTGGAGTGCCGGGTTTATATGGGCAGTGAGGATGTTTCGCGGCAGAGTCTTAACGTTTATCGGATGAAACTGCTTGGCGCCGAGGTTGTACCGGTAACTTCAGGTTCAAAAACATTGAAAGATGCTTTGAATGAAGCCATGCGCGACTGGGTTACCAATGTCGACAATACCCATTACATTATCGGTACAGTCGCGGGTCCGCATCCATATCCCATGCTGGTACGTGATTTCCAGTCGGTTATCGGCAGGGAAACCAAAGAGCAGTTCGATGCACTACACGGTGGGCTTCCTGATGCTATTGTGGCTTGTGTCGGTGGCGGGTCGAATGCCATGGGAATTTTTCATCCATTTCTGACAGACGAATCCGTACGGCTCATTGGTGTTGAGGCAGCGGGACACGGCCTTGAGACAGGACTTCATGCCGCACCGCTGAATGATGGCAGAATCGGTGTCCTGCACGGGAATCGTACTTACATCATGGATGATGCACATGGGCAGATTGTTCATACGCATTCGATATCAGCCGGCCTTGACTATCCCGGTGTGGGGCCTGAACACGCCTGGCTGAAAGATATAGGCAGGGCGGAATATGTGGCAATTGACGATGAGGGGGCACTGGGCGCATTCCGCCAGCTCAATCTGCTGGAAGGTATTCTGCCGGCGTTGGAATCATCACACGCAGTTGCCTATGGAATGCAGCTTGCAAGAACAATGGGAAAGAGTGAGACGATTGTTATCAATCTCTCCGGCAGAGGTGACAAGGATATACCCATAGTGGCAAAAATTGACGGAATTTCCATAACTTAGGATTAGAAACATTGAGCAGACTTGAATCCGGATTTGCCAGACTTTCAGAGCAGAACAGCAAGGCGCTGCTGGCATATATCGTCGCCGGAGACCCGGTTCCGTCGATGACGGTAGATCTCATGCACGACCTGGTGCGCGCTGGAGTCAATGCCATTGAACTGGGAGTGCCATTCTCAGATCCGGAAGCCGAAGGCCCGGTGATTCAGTTGGCTCATGAAAGGGCGCTGAGTCATAGCGTTTCCCTGACCGATTGCCTTGACATGGTGGCTCAGTTTCGGGTTAAGGATCAGGTAACCCCGGTTCTCCTGATGGGTTATCTCAATCCAATAGAAGCCATGGGTCATGAAGACTTTGCCAGGCGTGCATCCGTGGCGGGAGTCGATGGAGTCCTCATCGTTAATCTTCCACCGGAAGAGGCAGAAGACCTTCATTCGACACTGACCGCCAGTGCAATTGACCTGGTCTATCTGTTGGCGCCGACAACAACTGATGAGCGCGCTGCATTGATTTGTTCAGCGAGCAGCGGCTTTGTTTATTATGTATCTCTCAAGGGAACTACCGGGGCGGTTACTATCGATGTCAATGATGTCGCGGAAAAGCTCAACCGATTCCGAGCTCTCAGTACCCTGCCAGTTATGGTAGGTTTCGGTATCAGTAATGGCGAAACAGCCGCCTGCGTCGCCAACTTTTCCGATGGTGTCGCTGTCGGCTCGGCCATTGTCAATCTCATGGGCATTCATCAGCAGGATTACGCGGAAATGAGTCGTTCCATTACCAGGCTGGTCTCTGAAATCCGGCAGTCCCTGGATGCCTGCTAGATCCCTGGCCGACTGGCTTGAGAATATCGAATCTCTTCACCCCAGGAAGTGGGACCTTGGACTGGATAGAGTTAAAACAGTTGCCGAACGAATGGATCTGCTGCATCCCGAAGGAATTGTTTTTCTTGTTGCAGGTACCAATGGTAAGGGTTCGACCTGTGAATATATTGACCGCTTCTGCCGTGATACCGGACTGGTCGTGGGTAAAAGCACATCCCCGCATCTGTTGTCATTCAACGAACGGATCCAGATTAATGGCAGTCCCGCTTTGGATGAGGAAATCTGTGCAGCATTCGAGATAATCAATTCAATCCGGGGAGATATCTCTCTGACGTACTTCGAGTTTTCAACCCTGGCATCCCTGTACCTGTTCAAGCAGCGACAGGTAGACGTTACTGTCCTGGAAATAGGTCTTGGTGGCAGACTGGACGCAATGAATATCATCGGTCCGGACGTATCGGTGGTCACTCAGATTGCGCTTGATCACCAGGAATGGCTTGGCGACAGTCGGGAATTGATAGCTGTCGAGAAGGCAGCGATCATGCGACCAGGGAAATATAGTGTCATCTCAGATCGATCACCACCGGAATCGCTTGTGGCACATGCGGAAACCTGCAACAGTGTAGTGAAATATATCGGTCAGGATTTTGAGTACCGACCCGGGGTCATCTCTGTAGAGAGTCTGTCAGTGACTGAACTGCCGACACCGGCAATGCCGGGAGACAGTGCAGCAGCTGCGCTGCAGGCGGTTATGCTCGCCGGTATTTATCCCGGTGCAGAAGACGTCAGACGTGTTATTGCCGATGCTCACCTGCCGGGCAGGTTGCAATGGCTGCAAAGAAAACCGGATGTATTGCTGGATGTTGCCCATAACCCGGCTGCGGCGATGTATTTATTGAATTATCTGCAGTCACTGAACAAAACCGGAGAATTACATTCTGTTGTGGGAATGTATCGGGACAAGGCATTCTCAGAGATTCTTCCAATGTTTGACGATAAAGTAGACCACTGGTATTTCACTGATATGGACGACGAACGGGCGGCAACTTCACAGGAACTGGCCAGGGTCATAGAAGATCATGGTTGCCGTGTTCAGTCCTGTGATAATATAGCCAATGCATTCAGCAAAGCTTTGAGGAACTGTGCCATCGAAGACATGATACTTGTTTTTGGCTCGTTTCCAGTTGTTGCCGGGGTTCTTCATATGGCTGTCGAATATGATGGAACCAGTGCAACAACCCGGGATGTTGGACCTGGTTCATCGTCCGACCCTGGCTGGCAGGCTGAAGATTCTCCCGGAGTTACAGAGCGTAGTGTCAGGTAGTGAAAGCCGGTCTCAGACAAAGGGTGGTTGGGGCGATTGTGTTAACCAGTCTTGCCATCATTATTCTGCCCATGCTGCTGGATGGGTCCAGGGAGGACAGAGGGCGAGTTGTCACTGACATCCCTGATTCTCCGAATTTCGACATCAAGGAAATTGCGATTTCCGATCTCACCAGAAACATTCAGCAAATGGAACAGGACAGTGCTGCCCAACTGCCTGAAGAGACTATCGATGAAACCGACTATTCGGAAATGGAGGCATATGCTCTCGACAGTAATCACCTGCCTATAGCCTGGAGTCTGCAATTCGGCAGCTTCATGGACAGGAAGAATGCTGAGAAATTGCGTGCCGAATTGAGAGATGCTCAATACCGGAGTTACATTTTGCAACATAAAACTGATGAAGGAGATGCTTTTAAAGTTCTGGTGGGTCCAATGATGGATAGAACGGTACTGGAAAAGACAAGTCAGGAAATTAAATCGCGAATGCAACTGGAAGGTCACATTATTCGTTACCGGGTTGAGGATGATGCAACCCAACTTGGCGGATAGACAAGAGTTTAACCGATGGGTACTGTCGACTGGGTCATTCTTGGCGTCATCGTGGCATCTGCGCTCGTCAGTATCATGCGAGGGTTTGTCAAGGAAGCACTGTCTCTGGTTAACCTTGTGGTTGCCATTGTGGTTTCCAGGATGTTCTGCCTGCAGGTCTCTGAATTGCTGGTGGAATATGTTGCAATCCCGAGTATCAGACTGGCGATTGCAGTTGTGCTGCTGTTTGTTGTGTCGTTGTTGGTGGGCAGTCTGATCACTCGTTTGGTTTCCCAGGGGGTAAAAATCTCGGGACTTGGCAGCACGGACAGTTTTCTGGGTATGTGTTTTGGGCTGGCAAGGGGTGTGTTGGTAGTATGGATTGTTCTGGTTGCACTGTTCTATTTGACGCCGATGAAAGATGACAGTTGGTGGCGGGAATCTGCCCTGATTCCTCATTTTATGGACGCACTGGATTGGCTTGCTCCCAGGATTCGTGAGCAAGGTGGACAATTGATAGAATATGTCGGGGAAGAAGGAATTTAAATGTGTGGTTTAGCAGGAATGGTTGGTCGTCATGATGTTCAATACGATTTGTATGAAGCGCTGACATTACTTCAACATCGCGGCCAGGATGCGGCAGGTATGGTCACCTGTAAAGGCGATACTGTGCAGCAGCGCAAGAGAAACGGTCTTGTCCTTGATGTTTTCCGGCAGGAGCATCTGGATCGATTGCAAGGCAATATGGGGATTGCCCATGTTCGTTATCCTACGGCTGGTACGGCCAGCTCTGCGGAAGCACAACCCATGTATGTCAATTCTCCGTTCGGCATCTGCATGGCGCACAACGGCAATCTCATCAACGATGATGAATTAAATGAGGACCTGTTTCGCGCTGACCGGAGGCATATCAATACAAGTTCGGATTCGGAAGTACTGCTTAACGTGTTTGCCCATGAGTTGCAGAACGTAGCGGGACTAAGATTGTCGCCCGATGATATCTTCAAGGCGATCGAACGAGTACACGAGCGGGCGGTAGGCGCCTATGCCGTTATAGCCTTGATCATCGGTTACGGCATCGTTGGTTTTCGGGATCCTTATGGCATCAGACCGATGGTGTTCGGTAAGCGGGAATCAAGAGATGGTCCTGAATTTATGATCGCATCGGAAAGTGTGGCGCTTGATGTGCTTGGTTTTGACGATATCGACGATGTTGAGCCGGGAGAAGCAGTTGTTATTCAGACGAGCGGTCAGTTACACAGGCAGCAATGTGCCAGTAATGCACAATACAGCCCTTGCATTTTTGAACAGGTGTATCTGGCTCGTCCCGATTCGATGATGGATGGTATCTCTGTCTACAAATCCAGGCTCAAGATGGGGGAAAAACTTGCAGACAAGATCCTCAGGTTGTATCCCGATAACGATATCGATGTTGTGATTCCTATCCCGGATACCAGTTGCACTGCAGCATTACCGATGGCACACCGCCTTGATGTCAAGTATCGGGAAGGTCTGGTGAAGAACCGGTACATTGGCAGAACCTTTATCATGCCGGCACAGCAGCAGCGTCAGAAATCGGTTCGCCGTAAATTTAATGCCATCGAGCTGGAATTCCGCGACAAGAATGTTCTTCTGGTCGATGACACCATTGTTCGTGGGACGACTTCCAGGCAGATAGTTCAACTGGCTCGGGATGCCGGGGCCAGAAAGGTCTATCTTGCATCTGCTGCTCCGCCTGTCAGGTATCCGAATGTTTACGGGATTGATATGCCAGCAGCCAGCGAGTTCCTTGCTCACGGGCAAAGCGAGCAGGAGATTGCCGACTATATGGGTGTGGACTGGCTGGTTTATCAGGACCTTGAGGATCTGGTATCTTGTTCTATGGGAATCAACGACCGTATTAAAAGATTCGATACCTCTATTTTCGATGGCGATTACGTGACCGGCGGTGTTGATGAAACTTACCTCGACAGAATCGAATCGTTACGAAATGATAGTGCTAAACTTCAGCGTCAGTCGGATACTGAAGTCTTGGATTTGCATAACCATGAATAACTGCTGTGTGTCGGACATCGTGTTGTTTGTTAGCTGGCTTCATTAACGAGGGTGTTCGCAGATGGCTTTGGGGCATTCATTTGCTTCAGCGTCTGCGCGTCCCTCCCTATTCGGGGGACAGTGTACTTAATTCAGGCTGTTCGCAGATGGCTTTGGGGCATTCATTTGCTTCAGCGTCTGCGCGTCCCTCCGGGATTCCCTCGTCTCCCCCGCATGCCTGTAGTCATGCTCCTCCAACTCGGCGCTTTGACATTATGCTTACGCAAATGAACACCCCAAAGCCATCTGCTATATGGCGTATATCGTATGTATTAGTCAGCTCGATTCATTAGCGAGGGTGTTCTGTTTTGGGAATTAGTCGTTTCGGGGTATTTCGACGATGTTGATTGCAGGAATGATCGCTTCTGCTGCAGATTTCTGAAACGAATCTATTTCATGGAAATTGAGATATCGGTAAATATCATCACCTATGGTATCCAGTTCCCTGGCGTATTCCATGTATTCATCGACTGTTGGAAGTCTTCCAAGAATGCTGGAGATTGCTGCCAGTTCCGCGGACGCAAGATAGACGTTGGCGTCATCTCCCAGACGGTTAGGAAAGTTTCTCGTTGAGGTGGAGACGCAGGTAGTGTTCGGGTCTACACGTGCCTGATTACCCATACACAGTGAACAACCCGGCATTTCCGTTCTGGCGCCTGCCTGGGCAAAGATGCTGTATACACCTTCTTCCATCAGTTGATGCTGGTCCATCCGGGTTGGCGGTGATATCCACAATCGTGTTGGAATGGCCCTTGCCTGGTCCAGCATTCTTGCCGCCGCCCTGAAATGACCAATATTGGTCATGCAGGAGCCAATGAATACTTCATCGATATGATCTCCGGCGACTGCTGACAATGGTTTGATGTTATCGGGATCGTTCGGACAGGCGAGTAGTGGTTCTTTAATTTCATTGAGATCAATCTCGATAATCTCGGTATACATGACATCTTCATCCGGTTCCAGCAGCACTGGGTCTTTGATCCAGGCGTCCATTTCACTGATTCGCCGGGCAATGGTTCGTGCGTCTCCGTAACCTTCGCTGATCATCCACTTGAGCAGTGTGATATTGGAGTTGATGTATTCAATGATCGGAGCCTTATCCAATCTGATGGTACAACCCCCGGCAGAACGTTCCGCCGAGGCATCGGAAATTTCAAATGCCTGCTCCACTTTCAGATTCGGCAGTCCCTCGATTTCGAGAATTCGCCCGGAAAAGACATTCTTCTTGCCTTCCGCCCCAACGGTAAGCAATCCCTGCTGTATTGCAGCATAGGGGATGGCATTGACCAGGTCGCGCAGTGTGATGCCAGGCTGCATTTCTCCTTTAAAACGAACCAGCACGGACTCTGGCATATCAAGAGGCATCTGACCGATGGCAGCGGCAAAGGCAACGAGTCCGGAACCGGCTGGAAAACTGATCCCGATGGGGAATCGTGTATGGGAATCGCCACCGGTGCCTACTGTATCCGGGAGCAGCATACGGTTAAGCCAGGAATGGATAATGCCATCGCCAGGTCTGAGTGCAACACCGCCGCGAGTCTGGATGAAGTCCGGCAAAGTATGCTGCGTATCTATATCCACAGGTTTAGGATACGCCGCAGTATGACAGAATGACTGCATTACCAGATCGGCATTGAACCCAAGACAGGCGAGTTCCTTCAGTTCATCCCGCGTCATTGGTCCTGTCGTGTCCTGTGAGCCGATAGTCGTCATTCTGGGTTCGCAATATGTGCCGGGTCTTACACCTTCAACATCGCATGCTCTGCCGACTATTTTCTGAGCCAGAGTGTAGCCTTTATTCGATTTATCGGCTGGAATAGGATTGCGGAATACCGTGCTCGGTCCCAGCCCGAGTGCTTCCCTGGCACGACTGGTCAGTCCCCGCCCGATAATAAGGGGAATCCGGCCCCCTGCCTGTACCTCATCCAGCATCACCTCGGTTGCCAGTTCAAAATTTGCTATTTTTTCGCCGGATTCTTCATTAACGATCCTGCCTTCATAGGGATAGATGCTGATAACATCACCCATGTTCATCCTGGAAACGTCACACTCTATCGGCAATGCACCGGCATCCTCCAATGTATTGAAGAAGATGGGCGCGATCTTACCGCCGAGGACTATGCCGCCATCACGCTTGTTGGGGATAAAGGGAATGTCATTGCCCATGTGCCAGAGGACAGAGTTGGTTGCGGATTTTCTCGATGATCCTGTGCCCACAACATCACCGACATAGGCAAGAGGATGACCTTTCTTTTTCAATTCTTTTATTTTGCCCAGGGGGTCATCCATCCGTTTAACCAGCATGGATTGCGCGTGTAGAGGAATATCGGGACGACTCCATGCTTCTTTTGCGGGTGAAAGATCGTCAGTGTTGGTCTCGCCTTTAACCATGAATACGGTGACAGTGATTTTTTCCGGTACATTGGGACGGGTAGTGAACCAATCCGCGTTTGCCCAGGATGTCAACACCGATCTGGCATATTGGTTGGAATCTGCTTTTTCGATGACATCATGACGGGCATCAAACATGAGCAGCGTTCTGGACAGTTTGGCAGCGGCGGTTGCAGCAACAGTTTCGTCATCCAGCAGGCTGATGAGTGGTTGAATGTTATAACCACCGAGCATTGTGCCCAGTAATTCGGTTGCATTGACTCGATTGATCAATGGCGCCGTGGCTTTGCCACTGGCGATGTCGGCCAGAAATGCTGCTTTGATGTAAGCGGCATCATCCACTCCGGCAGGAACACGATTGGAAATGAGATCCAGAAAGTACTCTTCTTCACCTGCTGGAGGTGCTTTTAAAAGTGCTACCAGATCGTTAACCTGTTCTGCTGTCAGAGGTTTGGGGACGATTCCCAGCTTTGCCCGTTCGGCAACATGTTCGCGGTATGTGTCAAGCAAGAGTAACTCCTGTAGGCCGGTTCACAGCAATTTTGCTGTTTTAACAGGATCATAATTTTACCTGAAACCTCGTCTGAAGTTAAGCTCAGTGGAGTAAAGGACATGAGTGTACATAGTTTCCTGAGATGCCCAACGCCACGTAAGTGGCTGGAAAGGGCGCCTGGGTCATTGCCCGAATTACTTATAGATCATGCAAATTGTGAAAAGAAAGCAGCTTCAACTGCCTTGAATCTGATATACCGTTATGTGGACAAGCCGGAAATGATGTCGCGTTTGTCAAAACTTGCCCGGGAGGAATTACGCCACTTTGAACAGGTTTTGGGCCTCATGGAATCCAGGAAGGTTACGTATCGTCATCTCTCGCCCTCACGCTATGCGGGTGCTTTGCGAAAACATATAAGACAGGAAGAGCCCGGTAGGTTGGTGGATATTCTGATCGTGAGCGCCATTATTGAGGCAAGAAGCTGTGAACGGTTCGAAAAGCTCATGGATGTGCTGGATGAAGATATGGCGGCATTCCACGAATCATTACTGCAATCGGAAGCACGCCATTTCAAGGTATATCTGGAATTTGCCAATCGCTATACCGATGTACCCATTGATGATCGTGTTGCGGTTTTTCTGGCGGCTGAGGAACAACTGATTAACTCACCGGATGAGAATTTCAGGTTTCACAGCGGTGTTCCTATATCGAATGAGTTGAGTGAGTAAGACGTCTGGTCCAGTTCAAGATACCAGCCTTTTTTATCCCAATCCCCTAGAACTATCCGTGTTCCTTTGTATTCTTCTGAATTGACATCGTGAATACAGGGTCTGTGTGTATGTCCGTGAATCAGTAACTTCACGTCATGTTCCTGCATCACCCTGGTGACTTCGTCCGGGGTTACATCCATGATATCCATGGCTGTTTCACGGGTATGTTGCCTGCTTTTTGATCTGGCCCGGTTGGCAAATGCTGCCCGCTCTTCAAGGCTTTGAGAGAGGAGGTCTCTTTGGGTGTCTGGATTGCGGAGCAGCCTGCGCACTTCCATATATTGTTGATCACCAGTGCACAGACTGTCTCCATGCATCAGCAGGCAGGGTTTGTCAAAGAGAATCGTATTCGTTGGATCCGGAAGCAATTCAAAACCGGTTTCCCGGCAGAAATCCACACTGATAAGAAAGTCACGATTACCATGCATGATATAGCAAGGCATGGTCAGACCAGCCAGGGTATCCTTGATGAGCTGATTAAAATCGGATGCATGATCATCACCCAGCCAGACCTCAAAGAGGTCGCCAAGGATAAAGAATCGCTCGGCTGAGGCTGCCTTGTTGTTGATGAAGTGAACAAATGCCTGTGTGATGTCCAGGCGTTGTTCATCCAGATGCAGGTCGGATATAAAGATGTAACTCACACAGACCATCCTCAAGGGTAGGAAGAGTTTTCTCTCGTTAATTATAAACACCGGATAAGACCTGCTGAACAATTTATTTTTCTTGCCTGCTGAGGACTCTCGCACCTTTCGATTGACGAAGCTGCCAATCGTTAAGTAGAATGCGCTCCACTCAATTCACTGGTACTGAGTGCAGCTGGTACTGAAACAGAAGATGCAGGTCCAACAACATCTGAGACAATTGGTGTTTACTGAACCGGCACCCGGAGTTAATATTCTGATAAGAATACTGACAATATCTGCAACAGCCCGGCATTTAAATTTCGGGGTATAGCGCAGTCTGGTAGCGCGCCTGCTTTGGGAGCAGGATGTCGGGAGTTCAAATCTCTCTACCCCGACCATAAAAGCGGACAGAAAACTGACGACAGTTCCACTATACTCTGTTTTCGGTTTTTAACCTCTGATTGTGCGCCCGTAGCTCAATCGGATAGAGCATCGGCCTTCTAAGCCGAGGGTTGCAGGTTCGATTCCTGCCGGGCGTGCCAGTAATATATATGGTGGGCGTAGCTCAGTTGGTAGAGCTCTGGATTGTGATTCCAGCGGTCGTGGGTTCAAACCCCATCGTCCACCCCAATTGACTGACTGATTCATGCCTGTTGCCACCATGCGACACCGTCTTCGTCATCTTCAACAGTGAGCATCCTGCGGTCCAGGGCACAGTGCAGATGTGCAATGGATTCACCGGTGGCTGGAAAATAACTCATATCCGTGATCTGGCTCTTGAACAACGCGGGGAATACATCGACGGCGCGTTTGGGTTCCCGGCACATGTCATAAAGTTTCTCAAGTGCTACTTCATGCCAGTCGATCAGTTCTGTCAGCCTTTCATGGACTCCCTCATACAGGCTCTCATGCGCTGGCAACACCAGTAGATTAGGCGGTAGCAGCTCCCTGAATCTGGAGCAGGAGTCAATCCATTCCCGCAGTGGATTTGCATTGGGTTCGCTGGGTTGTACGCTCACGTTCGGTGTGATTCTGGGTAGAATCTGATCACCGGCTATGATCAGCTTGAGTTCCGGACAATGAAGACAGACGTGCTCCGGTGCATGTCCGTGTCCGATTATGGCCCGCCATTCACGTCCACCTATACCAATGTATTGGTTATCGTTTATTCGCTGATATCCCGCCGGTAGTGGTGAAATACTCGCGCCAAACGAACCAAAACGTTTCCGGTAGTGCGCCAGTCTGTCTTCAGTGAATCCAGCGCGTCGATAGAATCGGATAGCATCATCCGGAACATCCGATGGTCCATCGTGAGCCATCACCTTGCACATATAGAAGTCACTACGGCTCATCCACAATTCACATCCCCATTCCCGACAGAGCCAGCCCGCGTTCCCCGTGTGGTCCGTGTGCAGGTGGGTGGCGATCACCCGGGTCACTGGTTTACCGCCAAGATGATTTGCAAAGATAGTCTTCCAGTGGTTCTGGACTTCTTCGGTGAAGATGCCGGTGTCGACAATGGTCCATCCATCGCCATCTGCCAGCAGCCAGACATTGATGTGGTTGAGGCGCCCCCAGAGCGGCATGCGAATCCAGTACACTCCGTCTGCAATCTCAGTTACACCGCCTTTTGCCGGTTCTTCCTTCTGGAATCGGTAAGTCAGGGGATCAAATCCACGTTTGGACATGTTCTCAACCACAATTTGTTCCTTTTGGTATTGGTTCCTGTTGCCCCGTATACTACCCTGTTTCGCACTAAAAAGTTTTGCACGAAAAGTTTTGCACTAAAAGTTTTGCACTAAAAAGTTCTGTACTAAAAAGTTCTGTACTAAAAAGTTCTGTACTAAAAAGTTCTGTACTAAAAAATTCTGTACTAAAAAATGTGGAGCTAAAATGGAATATAAAAACGTGATTCTGCAACAGGTTGGCAAAGTCGCTGTATTGAAACTGAACGCACCGGAAGTACTCAATGCAATAACGTTGAATATGGTGGTTGAGTTGTCCCATGCTGTCAGTGCAATTCAGCGTGGGGATGCGCGATGTTTGCTGCTGACTGGAGAGGGCAGAGGTTTTTGTGCAGGAGCGAACATACGGGACTTTAACCCGGGCGCTTCTGCTAAGACGATGCCGCCTACGGGTTCGGCTCTGGAGATGCATTTTCATCCTCTGATCAACAAAATCAGAAATATGGAGATTCCCATGGTTTCCGCCGTAAATGGGCTGGCCGTGGGTGTCGGGATGAGCTTCGCCATCATGGCGGATATGGTTGTCGCTGCCAGGAGTGCATATTTTCTTCAGGCATTTGCTCGAATCGGTCTCGTGCCAGATGGTGGGTCGAGCTATTACCTGCCGCGTATGATTGGATGGAAAAGGGCTCTGGAACTGTCGATGCTGGCAGAAAAGTTACCTGCTGAGAAGGCGCAGGAATGGGGTCTGATTAACCGGGTGGTGGATGATAATCTTTTGATGGACGAGGCAATGGCGTTGGCGGAGCGGTTGGCCAATGGTCCCGGATCATTAAGTATGATTCGCAGGCTGTACTGGGAAAGTCTGAATAATAGTTTTGAAGAGCAGTTACAGCTTGAATCGGAAATGCAGTCGAAAGCATCAGCGACATCAGACAATCGGGAAGGTGTTCAGGCGTTCCTGGAAAAACGTGACGCCAAATTTACGGGTCAATAGCTGCTTCCCCCGCAAGCCTGTAGTCTTGTATTTTGTCTTTTGCAGCCTTTGATACTTCATAAACCAAATGCTGTAGGTCGAACTTTGTGTGTGTGTTGAACTTCGTGCGTGTTAGTGGGTTCAGGTGATAAAGCAAGCTTGTGGACAGGCTGGTAAGACCGGTAAAATCACCCGCTCGTTGTGAGTAATAGATGAAGGAGTAGACGCACATGCCTTTGGTACTGAATGAAGAGCAGAATATGCTCAGGGATGCGGCGAAGGATTTTTGCACCAACAATACACCAATAACCCAGTTGCGCAGACTCCGGGATGAAAAAGATGAAACTGGATTCGACAGGGGAATATGGCGGCAAATGGTGGAACTTGGCTGGGCTGGCATCACCATCCCTGAAGATGTCGGGGGTCTTGGATTTGGTTACATGGGTATGGGTGTGGTGATGGAAGAATGTGGCCGTACATTGGCCTGTTCGCCATTATTCGCTACTGCCGTATTGGGGGCAGGGGCTATCCAGCATGGTGGTACAGAAGAATTGCAGAGTGAATTACTGCCACAGGTTGCAGGAGGTGAATTGTTGCTCGCACTGGCGCTGGAGGAAACGCCGCATCACAATCCCTATGGCGCCAAAACAAGGGCAGAGAAATCCGGCGATGGATATAGAGTTACCGGCAGCAAGAGGTTCGTGCTGGATGGGCATGTTGCCGACAGGATTGTGGTCGTAGCAAGATCATCCGGTAATGCCGGTGACCGCGATGGCTTGACACTGGTTCTCGTAGAACGTGATGCAAGTGGTGTTTCGGTAACGCGTACCTCCATGGTCGATAGTCGTAATGCGGCAAATATAGAATTCGAGGGTGCTGAGGGAATACTGCTTGGAGAAAAAGGAAAAGGTGCGGATGTTCTGGACAGGATTCTGGACGCTGGTCGAATCGTTCTTGCAGCCGAAATGCTGGGTGGATTGCAGGAGTGCTTTGAACGTACCATCGATTATTTGAAAATTCGTGAACAGTTTGGTGTTCCCATCGGCTCATTTCAGGCACTGAAGCATCGGGCTGCCCAGATGTTTTGTGAGGTTGAGTTATCAAAGTCTGTGGTGTTGGATGCTTTGTCTGCACTGGACGAAGACCGTAACGATGTGAGTGAAATGGCGAGCCTTGCAAAAGCCAGGTTGAATGACACCTACAATCTGGTCAGCAGTGAAGGTATACAGATGCATGGTGGCATTGGGATGACTGATGAACATGAGATAGGTTTCTTCCTGAAACGCTCTCGTGTGTGTGAACATACTCTGGGTAACAGCGCGTTCCACCGGGACCGTTATGGCGTATTGCAGGGCTACTGAACAGTTTATTGCTGTGGAGCTGAATTGATCCCGGTTAATTCGGCTGCAGGTCAACAATACAGATAGCAGTAAGGATCATCATTTTGGTGTCTGAATTGATCTCAACCGACTCGGTTGATTCATGGTGCAGTTGAAGAAATCACAAATCAATGGCCTGAACCGATCCATGTCAGCAAGAAAAGCATCGTGACCCTGTAGTGATGCCAGGGAGTGAAACTGAACTTCTCGTTTGCCATTATCAAGACCGTCAGCTATTTGCCGTTGTTGCCAGAGCGGAAAGAGAAGATCAGTTTCCACTCCGATTACAAGTACTCGCGTAGCGCCGACTCTTGCCAGAGCGTGTTCCACCGACCCGCCGTGGTCAGCGGCATCGAACAGGTCCATTGCTCTGGTTAGATATAGATAGCAGTTGGCATCAAAGGTACCAATAAACTTGTTGGCATGCGCTTCGATATAGGATTCGACCTCAAAGTCGATATCGAACGGGTCATCTGTCTGATGTTCTTCCGGTACCAGTTCCCGGCCAAAGCGTTTTTGAAATTCCTCTGCACTGCGGTAACTCAACATCCCCAATTTGCGAGCCAGGCGCAGTCCTGTATTGGGTGGCGCCTGATAGTTGCCATTATCCCAGACGGGGTCACTACGAATTAATTCGCGCTGTAATGACCGGATGGCAATGGAAAAAGGCTGGGCGCGGGCAGCACTGGAAATCGTCACAAGAGACTCTGCTACATCCGGGTACAGAATGCTGTGGGCGAGAGAGGTCATGCCTCCCATGGATGCACCGACTACAGAATGCAGGCGTCTTATACCCAGTGATTCCACCACCACCTGGCCGGCTTTGGCAATGTCTTCAATGGTCAGGACAGGGAAATCCAGGCGATAGGGTTCACCGGTTTCAGGATTGATGCTGGCTGGTCCCGTAGACCCGAAACAACTCCCCAGAGAATTGATACAGATAACAAAGTAAACATCAGTATCAATGGGTTTCCCTTCTCCCAGCATCTGTTCCCACCACCCGGAGGAATGATCAACCTCTGAAGAAGCAGCATGTGCAGATGGTGATAGCCCGGTAAACAACAGGATTGCGTTGTCTTTCTGATAGTTCAGTTGACCCCAGGTTTCATAAGCAATCACCGGATCTCTGAGGGACCCGTTGCGCATCTTGAACCGGCCTGAAATATTGTGAAATTTTCTTGCTGACGCCATACGTATTCCGTTTTGTTGAAGAATCTGTTTAGCTCAACTAAGAGAGATGTCCACTGAGGGTCGCATTTCACTGACTACGCTGAGCACATTGTGAATCGGATGCGATCTGAAATCATCCACCAGAGCCCAGTTCATCGGCTGGTTTCCGTCCAGAGCGGTAAACGCCTGTTGCTTGAGTATATAGTCGAAACGGGAAGCCCATTTCCTGGCGCCAAGTCTTGCGGTATTCGAACAGTTGTCGATCATGTGGGAAATTCCCTTGAAATGCATATAGGGATTAAGTGAGTCCACACACTCGATAACTGATTCATTGACGATTTCAGAGTAGGGGTGGCCGGCTTCCAGCAGAATATCGATTTGCGCCATCATGGTGGCGCAGTAAACGCCAGCCGTGGTTGGATTGAGGGGTATTTCGTCCTCAACCCGCTGGGCGCGAACACCTTCGCCGACTACCCACATCTCGGTTCCGTCAATCTGGCCCATGGGGAACCTGTCGTAACGATTGGATGCGTTGACGACGCTTCTGATTTCATTGCCGCAGGCAACATCGTCATAGATTTCCTGCAATATCTCTTTCGCCGGTGTATAGGAAGCTACATAGGCTGCCTCGAATCCGGCTCTGCCTTCATGGTCAAGATGCTCATAGACGGCGATGATGCCTTCTTTGGATATGATTCTTGAGATAGGGCCGGTGACAGATTCGGCAGTGTTGTCAAAGGCTTCTTCACGTGACATTCCTTCGGTTTTGTATCTCTGGTACAGTGCTTCGACGATGCCATGGACTGCTCCCAACAAGATACCTCGCTCACCGAATATGTCCGACTTGTATTCGGATTCCAGTGTGGTCTGAAAACAGTAGGGTGATCCCAGTGCAACAGCCCAGGCAATTGCATAATCCGTTGCTTTACCATCTATATCCTGATGCACGGCAAAACTGGAATTAATACCGGCGCCGTTGATTTCCGCTCCCTGTACGTAAAGGCGGCGAACGGACGGTCCCATACCCTTGGGGCAGACAGCAATCACATTGATCGTGTCAGGAAAATCGTCGCCAACACTGGTGAGGTGTCCTAACAGAAAACCATGTGACAGACCAAGAGTCGCTCCTGGTTTCATGACATTGAATATATCGGGATACAGATCAGTCTGTGCAGCGTCTGAAATCAAGAGTAAAACAATGTCAGATTCTGCCACAACCTGCATCATATCGCCCAGGGTTTCGTTCTCTTCGGTAAACCCGACTACTCTCGCTTTTTCCACGGAGGAGGACCCGGGACGCAGACCAACTTTGACGCGAATGTTGCTTCCTGCAAGAGTATCCCTCAGGTTCTGAGCCTGGGCTGGTCCCTGGGACCCCCAGCCAATCACACCGATCTGTTCAATGTCCGAAAACACCTGATGAACCAGCGGGAACAGATTACGCCCCCCTTTGACAACGGATTCTTTACCGTCGGCGACTTCAATAATATCCTTTGTAAATACGTTACTGTCAAAATCCAGTGACATAACCATGTATACAGCTCCCTTATAATGGGGTCGGAGTAAAGTGCCGGAGTAAAACTCTTGAAGAGTTTTACTCCGGCACTTTACTCCGACCCCAAATCTCTTGTTACTCCGACCCCATCACTCGCGCGACCCCAAATCTCCGGTACTTTACTCCGACCCCATCAAAAATAATACCGGATACTGATGTAGGCTACTTCAGGGCTGCCGCCATACTCAGAATTCATTCCGGGACTTCCAGAAGATGACTCTGATATTTCATCCCCGCTGAAGTGGTAGTATCCGGCATCCAGGTAGAAGTTCTCAGCGATATTGAATGCGGTCGATAACGACAGGAATAACGAATCATCATCAAGATTGATAAACCCCGAAAGATTGAGACTCGTCAGTGGTGAGAGTTGTTGGTTAATAGATGGTATGACGTAGTTTTTACCCAGCAGAAATACGCCACCGCGCTGATAGGCGGTAGAGGTGAACTGACTGACGTAATCTGCCGGATTCTTTGATCCGGCGCCGTTGTAGTGGTATTCAATCTGACCCAGAGTACTTTCTGTGAAGGCGAAGTCCAACCCGATGGATGTCCGTGTATAGTCAGTGTCGCCGGAGACGGTTGCGATTTCCAACCAGAAGCCAAAGTTTCCCAGGGCTGACTGTATGCCGGCGCCAATCATGTTCTGTTGCGCGAAGCGGGATATGGCAAGGTTCAGATCGCTGCCACTGTAATTGCCTCGAAGTTGCAGGAACAGAGCCGAATCTTCCGGGTTCGCGTCATTACCCAGTACTACTCCCAGATCAAGTTCACCCAGGTCACCCATGGGTGACTGATAGCGGAGTGCATCGACTCCGATACGGTATTCCTGATTGAATGTCTGTACATTATAGGGCAGGAATACGTCTGTCGGATTGATAAATCTGGCGGCGCCCAGGGTGATGGCCTGTCTGCCAATAGTCAGGTCACCCTGGTCAAAACGAATTTGCAGGTTGAGCCTGTCCAGATTTTGAAATATCCGGTGTTTTTTTTCTTTACTGGTGTCCGGGCCATGCAGGTCAGTCAGTCGATAACTGCCATCTGTGATGGCAAGTGTCGAGTCTTGAAGTGGTAAGGTTTGTGAAGAAATCAACGGATTCAACTCATAGTGCAGTTGCCAGGAGGTCCTGGAGTCTGACTTATCCCACATGACTCTGATGTTGTTCCGGGATTGCCAGGAACGGTCTGATTCTGTATCCCCTGAGTTAATCCCTTCCTGGTGGATTGCAAATGATTTCACATAGCCGGTTACCTCGGCATGGCTTTGAATGCTGATGGTGAAGAGCAGCAATACAGTAACCGGTATTGTGGGATTCCCCGGCATGACTATTTTAACTGATCACTATTGACCCTGCCGTCCTGCAGGTGAATGAGTCGTCGAGCTCTTTCCATGATTTTCTCGTCATGAGTAGAGAATACAAAGGTCATTTTGTGTTCTTCATTGAGTGTTCGCATGAGGTCGAGCAAGGCAACACCGGTTTTGGAATCCAGATTTGCAGTGGGCTCATCCGCCAGAATGATGTCGGGTTGAGATGCCATGGCCCTTGCTACGGCAACTCTTTGCTGCTGACCTCCTGAAAGTTGAGATGGCCGTCGGTCACCCAGACCATCAAGGTCGACAAGTCTGAGCATTTCATGGACCCGACCCTTCCGTTTTGCAGCCGGGATACCTTGTAGCAGCATAATGTATTCGATGTTTTCTTCCGCAGACAGAACGGGAATCAGGTTGTAAGCCTGAAAAATAAAACCGATATGATCTCGTCGGAAATCCGAGAGCGTTGTCCCGGTCATGTCGGCAATATTGGTCCCATCCAGCAGGACCTGTCCAGAACTCGGGTTGTCGAGGCCACCAATGAGTTGAAGCAAAGTTGTTTTACCAGAGCCGGATGGACCAATGATTGCTGTAAATTCACCGCGTTGGATTTCAATTGATGCGTGGTCGAGTGCCTTGACCTGCGTGTCCTTATTACCGAAGTATCGACAGACCTCTCTGGTTTCAATGATGTTATCCATAAGTTCTCTCTATAGCGATCGCTGCAGTGCTTCTGATGGTGTGATACGGGCAGCAAACACAGCAGGATAAACTGCCGCGACCAGTGTCATCAGTATGATGTAAATCGGATACCGGATAAATTGATCAGCAACCACTCTGGTGTGGATGCCGCTATCAATAACAATACTTGATATTTCAAATTCTCCAACGGGAATACCATTGGCTTCAAACCATGAACTGGCAAAATAACCAATGATGTTTCCGGTAACACAGCTGATCAAGGCAATGAGCAATGCTTCAAGCATCACGAGTTTCAAAATGCTGCCCGGTGCAGTACCAATAGCCATTACCACACCAAACTCGTAAATACGCTCATATATCGACATGAACATTGAATTGATGATACCCAGAGCAGCCAGAAAGAAGAGAATTGTGCATGCGACTAACGTCACATAGTTAGACAGCTCGATCATGGCGGCAATCTGTGGACTGAAATCAAGCCAGTTCAGAACTTCGATGTCATTATTCCTGATGTCTACGTACAGGTCGTTGTCTCGATTCTTCGCATCTTCCGGATTTTTAAAGCGAACGGCTATCTGGTGGATTCCATGATCCATGACCATGATTCTTTGGGCGGCAGCAAGGTTGATAAAAACAAGATTCTCATCGAGTTCAGGCAAACCGAATTCAAAAATTCCTGTGACACGGAACAACGACTGAGAGATTTCCCCGGAACTGGCTTCGGCAGTTGTCAGTACAATCCGGTCATGCAGTGACACCTCCAGCAGTTCTGCCAGAGACTCACCTATGATGATCTCCTGGTCACCTCCTGTAAGATACTGTCCTTCAATAACCGCTGACTTTATCTTGCTGACGGCAACTTCACGGGCTGCATCAACACCATAGATCATACTACCGGCAACGTTATAGCTTGAGGTTACCATCCCTCCGGACATTACGCGCGGGGCATAGTCAAGCACAGTTTCACTTGACTTTATTTTCCCAATGATTGAACCGGGATCGTTGATGAACATGTCGGCGTCATTGTTTTCCAGATATCCCTTGCGGTGAATCTGCGCCTCACCTGCCAATATGTGAGTGACATTGCCGGACATCTGTTCAATCAGGCCAATCACCATCCCGTCTGTGATGATCAGGGTTGTAAGAGAGAGGGCAATCAGGGTTACAGTCAGCACAGTGCGTCTGGTGTTGCGAAACAGATTTCTCCAGGCAAGTTTTAGAATTAACATATCAGTGGCTTGCCATGGCCTGTTGCGGTGTTATCCGTGCAGCGCGTATGCCTGGGAGAATACTGACCAGGGCAGCAAAAACATAGATGAGCAAGGCAGGAACTGTCAGAACAAACAACGACAGACGGCCTGTCAGGTGATCGAATGTTACGCCGCCGGAATCGATTGGCGTCGGCAGAGTAAACCCTGTCGACAACAGCCAGTAGAGAGCTGGTGTCACGATGACCACGCCAGCGGCGATACTCAGGGTAGCCAAAATGATTATTTCGAGAAAAATCAGCCTGATGATGGCAATGGGTCTGCTCCCGATTGCCCTGATGACACCAAATTCCCGAGTGCGTTCAAGTATAGACATCAGTACCGTGTTCAGTACGCCAATGAACACGAGAAAAACGATGAGTACCATGGTGAAATAGTTGCCTTGTCTATCAGTCCGCATGGTGCGATAGAATGACTCCTCTACAACCTGCCAGGTAGAGACTGTGATTGCAGGACTGATGTGGTTTATCTCTGTCTGCAGAGATCTGGCAATAACCTCGTTGGCATCGCTGTCAGCGACCAGCAGGGCGTATTCGTGGACTCTGTTTCCCATGCTGAGAAAGTTTTGTGCCGCCGGTAGCGGCAGATAGACATTCATCTTGTCCCAGGATGTCTTGGTTCCCACCAGAGCGCTGATCATAACGATATCGTTGGCGATGGAGCCATCGGCGCCCTGGGAGATGAGAACCAGTTCGTCACCAATACCAATGTCCAGCGTATTGGCTACACCTGCTCCAATCATGGCTTTGGCATAGCCATCGCTGGTCATGGCATTGTCGAGGTAATCCCCGGAGTGTACTTTTTCCCTGAGGCGGGAAGTTGTCGGTTCGAGTTTCCAATCGACACCCACCACCCTTACCGATCTGGTCTGATTGTTTGCATAGGCCAGCGCCGGGGCGTACACCCGGGGTGCAAACGCAGTAATGTCCTGATGGTTTGTCAGGATTTGTTCGATGGATTCCCGCTCGTCAATTGTCTTGTGAATTTTTGGGCGCCGGTGATAATCATTCCAGTGAATCTGGATGTGCCCGGTATGATCCAGGGTAAAGATGTCCACGGCATTCCCCCAGCCACCCTCAAGCAGACAAAAAGAAAAAGTGCAGAGTGCAAAACCCCCAGCTATGCTGATTCCAGTCAGGAGAGATCTGCGTTTATGCCGCAGGATATTTCTGTATGCGAGTCTGAGTTCCAGCATTAAATGCGGCTCTTGAGGCGTCGTAATGAAAAGCCATTTTCGGTGATATCGGATGGGTTGAAGACCATCTCGTCGTAGACAATCAGCGTGCTGTGACCTGCCTTGTGCAGATGTTTCATTTCCAGAACAGAAGGTAACAACTTACCATCGAACATTCTGGGTTCGCTGAATTCCATTTGCCTGACTTTCTCTCCTGACTCATCATAAAATGTTTCCGAAACTGGCAACATCATTGTTTTGTCAATGACATAGATAATCTGTCCCCAGACAGTAATAGTGTCCTCTTTTGGCTTCAGGGTTATTTCGTAGTGCTGGTCGGTTTCTTCCATTGTCAAATCGTAAGCATCCACAAGCTCGGTTTGTCTGACAATGTCATCGTTGGTGAAGTCGCTTCCCATCCACGATCCCATCATCATCGATGGAGGCACTTTGATGACCTTGTTGATACGGGGGAAGAAATTCCACATTTGCAGGTCCCGTTTAAGTGTAGCGATCCCCCGGTCTTTTTTAGGTGACAGAATCCTGAAATAAGCGTATTCCGTGCCAAGGCTTTCTCCTGTCATTTTCAGGTTACGTTCGTATTGTGGTGTTTTTACAATCATCGTGATGGATGACCGGCTGGAGTCACCTCTGTAGAGTTGCTCAATCTCCTCGATGATGGCACGCGCAGACGGTGAAGTGACCTGGCTGCCAGCAATGACCGGTAAGGAAAGGATTGTAAACAGCAGGAAGATGAACAAGTGAGGCATGTGTAATTCCTTATTTCAGGAGGACTTCCCCAGAGACTTCAGTCAACCTTCCCTGGGAGGCTGTCCGAGAACAGACTGACCTACTGCGGACAAGCCTGATTGGCCATATTTTCCGCTTATTTTCGTTCAATATGTCCAATATTTGCCTCAAATAACCAAAAAATATGACTCAATCAGTCTCGCCCTCGCTACGGTCGCAGTTCTCGGGCAGCCTCCTGGTACAGGGAATCATATCAGTCAAGGCAGTGTAGTGCATGTTGGAACCGGGAGTCTCACGGATTAGACTCTGTATGCGTGACTAATGGACAATTCTCATGTTTTTTCTGATAGGTGAACGGGTAAGGCGCAAGACAGAAGCCATTGGCGCCAGGCAATGTGCGATATGTGTGAAATCAGAGACATTTATGCACGTGGTGGAAACAAACTGGTTCAGCCTGTTCGCCATCCCACTGTTACCACTTGAAGTCGTTGCTGATTACGTTGTTTGTCGAAAATGTGAATCCGCATATCCGTATGAAACGTCAACAGAACCTTCTCAGGTTGACAGCGTCAAGCTGGTAACCACCTATATCCTGACGGGTTATGGTATGCAGAATCAGACCCGTGTCATGCAGGAAATCGTGCACAAAATCTGTGGATTTGAATTTCCCTCCGGGGAAATCAACCGGTTTTCCGGACATCTGGCAGGAGGAGATATATTCGAATTGCTGGGTAATGCTGCGAGTACCATGAATGATCGAGCCCGGTTGCAGGTAATCGAAGCCGCATTTCTGAGTACCCATGTGTGCTGTGAAATTCAATACGAGGATCGCTTGCGTATCAATCTCATCGGTAATGCACTGGGTGTTTCTCTTCAATTTGTTGAATATGCGATTGAAGAGGTGCGCAGACATCGCTTCTACGATGTGCAACGGCTGGTGCAGTCACCCTGATCAGTTAACCGAATTCCCCGATAACCCCGGAAATGGATTCTTTTGCATCACCAAACAGCATGCGTGTGTTCTCGCCAAAGAATAATGGATTATCGACACCGGAAAAGCCGGAAGCCATCGAACGTTTCAGCACGAATACCGTCCTTGCATGGTCAACATTGATAATCGGCATGCCGTAGATAGGACTGTCCTTATCCTCTCGTGCACTTGGATTAACCACATCGTTGGCGCCAATCACGATAGCCACATCAACATTTTCGATTCTCGGGTTGATATCATCCATTTCGACCAGTTGTTCGTAGGGGACATCCGCTTCCGCGAGCAATACGTTCATATGCCCCGGCATTCGGCCAGCGACGGGGTGAATGGCAAAGGATACCTCGGTGCCGTTTGCCTCAAGTATCTGACCGAGTTCCTTGACGACGTGTTGCGCCTGGGCCACGGCCATACCATATCCGGGTACAAAACAGACATTGCTGGCGGCTTCCAGAATGTAATAGGCGTCTTCAACAGTCAGTGGTTTTACCTCACCTTCAATGGCCTTGCCTTGTTTGACGGCACCGAATCCACTAAACAGGACATTGACAAGCGATCTGTTCATGGCCTTGCACATGATATTGGTCAGTATGATTCCGGCTGCACCGACCAGCGATCCGGCGACGATAAGGATGTTGTTACCGATGGCAAATCCGGCAGCACAGGCGGCAATGCCGGAGTAACTGTTCAGCAGCGAAATGACGACCGGCATATCCGCACCGCCAATCGGAATAACCGCCATGATTCCCAGTAAGAGCGCTAATCCGAGCACAATATACAACCATTGAGAGTCCGCAGCCGGTGCAAGAGTGAACATGACGCCAGATCCGATGAGCCCTATAAGGACAAGACTGTTGACAATACGCTGTCCGGTAAAAACCAGCGCGGCGCTTCTGATGGTTTCGCTGAGCTTGCCATAGGCAATCAGACTGCCGGTAAACGTTACACCGCCAATCAGGACAGCCAGCAGGACAGTAACGGCAGTAAACGTACTGATATCGCCGCCATACAGGGTTCCCCAACCCACCAGCAGGCTTGCGACGCCACCGGAACCGTTAAAGAGTGCGACCATTTCCGGCATAGCCGTCATCATAATCAGCCTTGCGGCCAATGCTCCGATGATCGTGCCGGCGATGATGCCTCCTGCGATGTATTCGTAGGATACGATGCCCTGGCTATTCAAACCCGCGACCACGGCAATCAACATGCCAAAAGCCGAGAGTCTGTTTCCCCGGCGTGCAGTGGCAGGGTTCCCCAGCATTTTAAGGCCGAATATGAAAAGAACAGCGGCAACGATATAGGATAGATTTGCGATCAGTTCAATATTCATTTCCCACTCTCACGCTTGCTTTTGAACATGGACAGCATCCGATCCGTCACCATATATCCGCCTACGACATTGATAGTTGCAAAAGTCACAGCAGCCGTGCCGAGTATTGTTGCCATTTCCGAGTTCATGGCGCCGGCAGAGAGGAATGCTCCTGCCAGCGTAATACCGGATATTGCATTGGCGCCTGACATAAGGGGTGTGTGTAAAGTCGCCGGCACCTTTGATATCAACTCGAAGCCGAGAAATATCGAAAGAACCAGAATAAAGGTCAGAAAAACAACATCCACAGAGAGCTCCTAGTTTCTTATATTCCTGATGGTTTCATTAACGATGCCGCCATTGTGGGTGATCACGCATCCTTTGAGTATGTCGTCTTCCAGATCCATGTTGAAAGACTTACTCTCTTCATCCCAGTATTCCGTAATCAGATTGAACAGATTTGATGAATACATCTGGCTTGCATCCCGTGCGACCCCAGCCGGTAGATTAGAGATACCGACGATGGATACCCCGTTCACCTCTACTGTCTCATCCGGAAGGCTGCCTTCCACATTGCCGCCTGTTTCTACTGCCATATCGACTATGACCCCGCCGGCGGCCATCGAATTGACCATATCCCTGGTGACAATGCGCGGTGCGGGTCGGCCAAATACCTGTGCTGTAGTGATAACAATATCAGACTGGCTGATGACTTCCTTCATACCCAGGTGCTGCATTTCCAGTTGTTCCGGTGTCAGTTCACGGGCGTAACCATCTTTGGTTTCTCCCGTTTCACCAAGATCAATCTCAACAAATCTGGCGCCCAGGGAATGCACCTGCTCAGCAACCACCGGACGGGTATCAAACGCGCTCACTCTTGCCCCCAGTCGTTTGGCTGTTGCAATAGCCTGCAATCCGGCAACACCAGCGCCGATGACGAATACTCTTGCCGGGCTCAACGTTCCGGCGGGTGTCATCATCATGGGCAGAATCCGGTCAAGTTGCTGCGCTGCCTGGATGACCATGACGTATCCGGCAAGATTTGCCTGTGAACTCAAGGCATCCATTTTCTGTGCCCGGGTTATGCGTGGAATCATTTCCATACTGATAGCAGTAATACCCTGATTTGCCAGTGTATCCACGAGTTCCACTTCGTTATAGGGATCGAGATAGCTCACGTGAATAGTACCTCGTTTGATCTTGTGGACTTCCTTCGTCACCGGTTTACGAACCCTGAGAATGATGTCGCTCTCGCCCAGTAATTCATCGCGGTCGGTTGTAATAGCGGCGCCTGACTCTGAATATGCCTCGTCCGTGAATCTGGCGTCTTTACCCAGTCCGGATTCGACCTTCACATTCAACCCGAGACGGGTCAGTTTTTTTACTGAATCAGGAATCAGCGCTACACGCCGCTCGTTGGCCCACGTTTCCGCGGGAACTGCAATTTGCATAAGCAACCTCTTGAAATGCTCAGAGCTTCTGCCTAATAGCAGGAGCGAATAGAAAGAGGGCGAAAAATAGCACGATCAGAGATTCATTTCTAATTAGTTTTTGTCCGAGAATTCAACACCGCGGTGATTACTTCCTGTCAAGCCGTTGATTTTTAAAACAACAATATGCGAATGTCGCAACTAAACTCTCGGAAGTCGACTTTCAGGACAGGAACTGATTATCCTTCACGCCGTAAAACCCCGTCCTTCAGGGCGGGGATATAAGGCACCCTTGACCGGCCAGGTCAAGGTTGGGTCGGTTGTATCATGTATGGCTATACAGTATAATAGAGACATGTTGATACGTAAGGCATACCGCTTCAAACTCAGGGTTAACCACCCTGACACCGCCGCCAGATTACACCAGTTCTCTGGTTGTACCCGCTTTGTGTGGAACAAGATGCTGGCCATGAATCTGTACCGCCTGGAACACAAACAGGCGTTGCTGTGGTACCAGGAAATGGCGTTCTGGTTGACCCTGTGGAAATCGAGTGACGAATACGCTTTTTTGCGGGATTGCCATTCTCAAGTGCTACAGCAAAGCATGAAGCATCTGGAAAGAGCCTTTAAGGATGCCTTCGACAAGGAACAACCGAACAAACTGATGCCGCGATTTAAAAGGCGTGGCGGTAAAGACAGTTTCCGTTACCCGCAAGGCTTCAAGGTTGCTGGTGAGCGTGTCTACTTACCCAAGATCGGGACTCTGCGTTTCCGCAAGAGCCGGGAAATAGAGGGCAAGGTCAAAAATATTACGGTCTCCAGGCAGGTGGATGGCTGGTACGTGTCCATGCAAACGGAGCAGGAGGTACCAACCCCGGTTCACCCATCGTCTGGTATGGTGGGTATTGATCTTGGGGTTGCCATATTTGCCCAACTGTCTGATGGTACCTCATACAAACCCCTGCACAGCTTCCGGCGGATTGAGCAGAAGCTGGCCAGAGCGCAACGCAAATTGTCGCGTCAGGTTAAATTTTCCAACAACTGGCGTAAACAGCAACAGCGGATAGCACGCATCCATCAGAAAATCGCCCGGTGTAGACACGACTACCTGCACAAGACAAGCGACGAAATCAGCGAAAACCAAGCTGTGATCGTGGTGGAAGACTTGAAGGTATCGAACATGAGTCGGTCGGCACGGGGTGATGCTGATTATCCGGGGTCCCACGTCAAGGCCAAGTCTGGCTTGAACAAGGCCATCCTGGATCAGGGCTGGTCTGAGTTCCGGCGCCAGTTGGAATACAAGCAGGCATGGCGGGGTGGTCTGGTCATTGCGGTGCCACCGCACTACACCAGTCAGCAATGTCCACAATGCGATTGTATTAGCCGTGACAACAGACGCGGTCAGGCTGTATTCAAATGTGTGGCTTGTGGCTACGCCAAGAATGCCGATGTGGTGGCAGCGTCAAACATATTAGCGGCGGGACACGCCGTGTTAGCCTGTGGAGAGGTCGGGTTGCCGAACTCTGTGAAGCAGGAACCCCTGGCAGCAGTTGCGTAATGCAGGCTGGCTCCAGGAATCCCCCTCCTTCAGGTGGGGGAGGATGTCAATGGTGGCTTATCGACATAAACGTTGCCTGTTCCGTGTGGTAAAGTGCCTGTTGCACAGACTGTTTTCAAACGGGTACAGATGATGAGCTGGCATAAAGAAGTCTATGAAATTGAACTGCGTCGTGAACTGTCCAAACAACAGGGCGGGGAAGAGTCCATCGACATCCACCATGCAAAAGGTCGTCTGACCATCAGGGAACGCATTTCTTCACTGGTTGAAAAAGACACCTTTGAGGAACATGGCGAAGGCGCCGGTTTTGCCGAGAAGGACATGGATGGTTCCATCAAGTCTTTTACCCCCGCCAACTATGTGGTTGGTTTTGGCAACATTGCCGGGCGGCGCATTGTGGTGGGAGGCGAAGATTTCACCCTTAAGGGTGGGTCTCCCAATGGTGCGGGATTGCGTAAAAGCGTATATGCGGAAGAACTGGCTGTACAGTTCAGGTTACCACTGGTGAGAATGCTGGAAGGTGGCGGAGGCAGCGTTGGCGGCAGTAGTGGACCGAGGCCAAAAACAGTAGGCAGCCCTGTATACAGTGAACCTCGTTTTGGAATTATTGCGCAGGCAATGAACGAAGTACCTGTCGTATCCGGAGCCATGGGGCCTGTTGCCGGCTTCCCCGCGGGACGAATGGTTGCTTCTCATTTTTCCGTGATGGTCAAGGAAACATCCCAGGTTATGGTGGCTGGTCCTGCATTGGTAGAACGAGCCCTGGGTTTGTCCATGACCAAGGAGGAATTGGGAGGCTGGAAGATTCATACCCGTAGCGGCATCGTGGATAACGTTGCAGATTCAGAAGAAGAATCTTTTGGACAGATGCGGCGGTTCCTGAGTTATATGCCGCAGAACATCTGGCAGTTACCGGAACGGACGCACTGTAAGGATGATCCGGAGCGCGCTGATGATAAGCTCATTTCCATTATTCCCCGTGATGGTCGGATACCTTTCGACATGCGGGAAGTTATCAGACTCATCATGGACCTGGATTCCTTCTTCGAGATTGCACCGGATTACGGCCATGGTCAGATTATCGGTCTGGCGAGACTTAACGGAGCGGTGGTCGGGGTCATTGCCAATGACTGTACACATTTCGCAGGGGCAATGACTGCAGATGGGTCCCAGAAAGCAAAGCGCATGATGGAACTCTGCGATATGTTTCACATACCCGTGGTGAATTTTCTTGATGAGCCGGGTTTTATGATTGGCCCGGATGCAGAACGATCTGCGGCAATAAAATATGGTATGAGTGCTGTGGCCGCAGCAGTTCAATCCTCAGTACCCTGGGCGACGATTGCCATACATAAATCATTCGGCGTTGCGTCAGCGGCACACTTTGCCCCCAATACCTACAAGCTCGCATGGCCTTCCTACGAGATGGGTGCACTTCCGGTAGAAGGCGGTGTGGCTGTTGCATATCACCGGGAGATTGCCAAAGCCCCGGACCCGGAAGCGAAGCGCCGGGAACTGGAAGAACGGCTTATGGAGAACCGGTCACCGTTCCCGATGATGGAAAGTTTTGCCGTACACGAACTGATAGACCCACGCCAGACGCGTTCCAGGCTGTGCCGCTGGATTGAGTGGGTACAACCGCTACTGGAAGAACTGAAAGGGCCTGTGAAATGGGGTATGCGACCCTGATATGAACAGACTGGATGTATTTGAGACCGGGTAAGGAAGAATCACATGCGTACTACCCTTGTTGATGACAACGGCAAGCCTTTATACGTGAACAGACTCATTGACGAGGATTCCCCGTATTTACGTCAACATGCCCATAATCCGGTGGACTGGTATCCCTGGGGAGCCGAAGCCTTTGCCAGAGCAAGAACAGAGAACAAACCGGTATTCCTTTCCATTGGCTATTCAACCTGTCACTGGTGTCACGTAATGGAGCACGAGAGTTTCGACAATGTGGAGATTGCAGACTTCCTGAATCAACACTTTGTGTCCATTAAACTGGATCGTGAACTCAGACCTGACCTGGACGAAATCTATATGACCGGGGTTCAGATCATGACCGGACACGGGGGTTGGCCCATGTCCAATTTTCTTACCGGGGATGGCAGACCTTTCTTTGCAGGCACCTATTATCCGCCCGGAAATTTTCTCCAGTTGCTGCAGCAACTGGTGGCATTGTGGCAGTCACGCAAGGATGACGTATACAGTCAGGCGGCTGAAATCACCACGGCAATCGACCGCTACACCTCGGCAATGAGTAACAGGGCAGAATCAGGCGATAGACTGAAGGCAGCCTCTGTGGAATTGCTGAGTCGTTTTGACCAGGTCTATGGGGGATTCGGGACTGCACCCAAGTTTCCAAACGAGTCCCAGTTGCTGCTGCTACTGGATGACTGGCAGCGGAACAGGAACGACCAGGTGGAAAAAGTTTTAAAACTGACTTTGGACAGACTCAGCCGGGGTGGCATTTACGATCAGGTGGCCGGTGGTTTCCATCGATATTCTGTCGACAGGCAATGGCTCGTTCCTCATTTTGAGAAAATGCTCTATAACCAGGCACAACTGCTGACGGTATATACAAAGGCATGGAATTCTTTTGATGACCCGGCCTGCCGGCAGGTTACCATAGAGACAGGGGAATATGTTCTCAGGGACATGTGCTCACCTGATGGTGGTTTTTTTTCGGCAACGGATGCGGATTCCGAGGGAGAGGAAGGCCTGTTCTTTGTCTGGACCCTGCCTGAACTGTCACAGGTTCTGACCGACGCGGACTTGTCATTGGTTCGCAATCTCTATGGCGTTACAGAGTCCGGTAACTTTGAAGGCCGTAATATCCTGAATCTGCAGCAATCAATTGAGGATTATGCCCTGACCCGGGATACAGAGCCGGAATCCGTGTATGCACGACTTCGGAAAATCAAGACCAGACTCTACGAGGTTCGGGAACAGCGAATTCATCCACTCCGGGATGAAAAAATCATTACCGGCTGGAATGGCATGATGATTTCTGCACTGGCCCTGGCAGGTTTTCGACTGGGTAGACCAGACTTCCTGGAAGCCGCCGTCAACGCGGCAGATGCCATCTGGGAAAGACACTGGCATCCGGATCAGGGATTGTGGCGCATTTCTCTGAATGGTCATGTTTCCATTCCCGGTAATCTGGAAGATCATGCCTGTTTCAGCGAGGCAATGCTGGAAATCTATCGTTATACACAAGACAGGGTCTGGCTAGACCGGTCTGAAACCCTGCTCGCCAGGATGAATGAACTGTTTTGGGATGATGAACAGGGTGGTTACTATATGGGGCTCTCCTCAGACGAAGGTCCATTGATTACAAGACCCAGAAGTCCCATGGACGGCGCGTTGCCTTCCGGCAATGCCGTAGCGGTCAATGCACTGGCCCGATACTGGCATATGACCGGTGACATGGCCACAGCACAGAGAATATCCGAGGTGGCGAATGGTTTCAGCGGGTTGCTTGCAAAGTCGCCATCAGCTTTCCCTTTTATGATAATCGGCCTTGAAAGTTATACCCGCAACCAGAACGATTATGTGCAATATGCTGCTCAAGGCAAGGTCCGTGTCGAGATGAGATGCAGGGGAAGTCATGTAGATATTTACCTTGATATCGCAGATGGATGGCACATCAATGGACACACTACTGATACGACTCTGACTGCAACAGAAGTCACTGGAACCGGCATTATTGATTGTTATTATCCGCAGGGTGTTGAACGTGAACTGGAGTTCACTGGAGCAGACAATGAAATAGTCAAAGGTACATTTTATGATGGGAATATCGCTATCAGCCTTGAACTTGCTACGGCGGGTTCTATCTCACTGACCCTGCAGGCATGCGATCATAGCCGATGCCTGGTCCCGGAAACTCTTGTTTTCCATAGATAGTTACCCCGTATGGTATTGACCTCCATAAACTCTTGTTTTCCATAGATAGTTGCCCCGTATGGTATTGACCTCCAATTCGGCGTGGTCTCCATAGACAGTTGCCCCGTATGGTATTGACCTCCATTTCGGCGTGGTTTCCATAGATAGTTGCCCCGTATGGTATTGACCTCCAATTCGGCGTGGTCTCCTGACCCGTCTCTGATTGTTGTCTGAAACCGGGACCTTAGTCTATGCATCGACCCGTGCAGACGCCGTTCCTTTAACCACCTCAACGCCTTCTTCATCTGTTGTGGAAACATCCAGATCGACGATATGGGTGTCATTGTCCTCCCGAAGTCCTGTCACCGTGGCGGTTGCAGTCAGAGTTGCGCCCGGAAATACCTGGGAAGTAAACCGCACGCCGAAAGACATCAGGCGTCCATCACCAACATAGTTGGTCAACATCTTGCCTGTCATCCCCATCGACAGCATGCCGTGGGCAAAAACAGATGGATACCCGGCAATTTTCCTGGTGTAGATCTCGTCAGTATGAACCGGATTATAGTCGCCGGAAGCGCCTGCATACTGCACAATCTGAGTTCGTGAAAGATTTCGACAAACTTCCTCACTGTAGGTATCACCCACTTTTATATCACTTGCTTTCAAAGTCATTCTGGACTCCTTGAAACTTGAATCGGGTGTTAACCGGAGGTTGCCGGACGCTCGGTCCGAACACCTACACTGGTTGCTGTAACGATCAGTTCACCTGACTGATCGCGATACTCGGTGACGGATTCGCTGAACATGAGTTTGCCGCCACGACGACCCTGTTTCTCCCATGACTTGCCGGGTTTTGTTGTCGCCGAAAGTACATCACCGACTCTTAACGGTTTGTGGTACACGTAATGTTGCTCTGCATGGAGTCCACCGCCGCCACCGCCGCCACCACCACCGCCTCCATTATCAGGCTTTGGGGTGATACCGGTTGGTCCCTTCGCCGAACCAAACCACTCCTGGCCGATCTTGGGCCGCAGGAAGTAGTCCGGATCGAATTGTGCACTGGCCTGTACAAAGGTTGGTGGAGCAGGAATACTGCCTGTTTCTGTCCCTTTTGCATAGTCCTCGTCGTAATAAATCTTATTGGTATCACCAATTGACCGCGCGAACATCAAGACATGTCCGGATTCAATCGGGAATTTTTCCACTGCCATCGGATTACCTCCTTATGATTGATTTCTGCAGACTAAAATACTCAAATTGGTGTTGTTGCGTCAAGTCGCCCTCATACCGCTTTACATGATTGTACACAGTACACTCCTCAGAAAAATTTGCAGCCAGGATATCAACAAAACAGAACAAAGGGTTGTTCACTTAACAAAGCGGGAGTATTATTTTATCCCTGTCATGGTCACTGATCAGAGCATGACAAACGGGCTAGAAAAAATAATTTCTGTCGAGAACGCTCTTATGTCCAGACCTGTTCGTATCGAATTTCCTGGCGCGATATATCACATCAGCAGTAAGAACAGTAAAGGTCAACTCTCTTTTCGAGACCGGAACGACAGGGCAGTGTTCATCAACATACTGGACAATGTCGTCAGCAGGTTTGGCTGGATGTTGCACAGCTACGTTCTGATGGATGAACACTATCATCTCGTCATTGAGATTCCGGAAAAAAATCTGTCACGAGGCATGCGCCAGTTAAATGGTGTCTATACCCAGCACTTCAACCGGCGACACCACCTGGAAGGCCCCATTTTTCAGGGACGGTTCAAGAGCATATTATTTGAAAAGGACCGCTATCTTCTTCCAGTCTGCCGTCATGTCGTTCTGAATCCTTTGAGGCTTGGAGCATCTCCGGATTTGTCAGGATATGTCTGGAGCAGCTATCGGGCTACCGCAGGTCTGACCAGGAAACCTGATTATTTACATACGGATGATGTTCTGGCCGGGTTTGACAAACACCAGCAAAGGCTTGAATACCAGCGATATGTAGAACAGGGTATTGATTCGAAATCCCCGTTTCTGAGCCGGAGTAACCAGGTATTGTTGGGATCACCGGAGTTTCTGAAGGAGATGCAGCCGGTGCTGCATGGCGAGAAGATGGCAAGACGGGGTCCAAAACAGGCTCGCAGAAGAAGAAGTCTGACGGTTTTGTTCAGGAATGTAGAAGCAAAATCGCGCCAGGAGCGAAATGAACTGATACGTAAGGCACATCTTGATTATGCCTATACACTGGTGGAGATTGGTAATCATATTGGCCTGCATTACACTACAGTCAGCAAAGTAGTCAATGGTTTTCAGCGTTCCGTATGATAAGGAAACAATGTAGTGACATATGCTATGGTACTTTTCTTTGGCAGACTGACTATGTATGCTGGCAGTGTTTGAACCGATGATTCATTTCAGGAGTAAACCAAGTGCGTAGAGTGGTTGGAGATAAACCTCGAGAAGAGAGTGAGATCGATCTGACACCCATGCTGGATGTCGTGTTCATCATGCTGATTTTCTTCATTGTAACCGCAACTTTTGTGAAGGAAATCGGTATTGATATCAACAGCCCGGACAAGAACCAGAATATCAAGGACGCTGACAGGAAGAGCATAGTCGTGCGGATCACCAATCGAGACCGGATTTTGATTCGTGGTCGTGACATTGACTTCCGTGCAGTGCGTGCGAACATCGAACGACTGCATGCGGAAACTCCAGAGGCACCGGTCGTTGTTCAACCACATCCGGACAGTACCACAGAGGTCATGGTTCACGTAATGGACGCTGCACGTGAGGCAGGTGTCTATGTGTCAATTGCGGCGATCTGATATATTGGGGCCACTCTGACCCCATAACTTATGAAAAAATTAATTCCACTGTTGCCAGTGGTATGTATGTTGAGTCTCAATGGCTGTACCAGTCTGGTTTCCAGTCTTACCTCACAGATGGCCAATGACCTTGCAGATACTATTTTAAACAGTAATGACATTGATACTGTCCGGGAGGGTATCCCTGCCTATCTGTTGCTGATAGACAGTTTTTTGCAACGAAGTCCGGATGATGTCGATTTACTGATAGCAGCCGCAACCCTGAACGGTTCATTCAGTATTTTTGCCCATCCTGAACGTGCCGGATTGCTCAATCAGAAGTCATTTGACTACGCCAGTCAAGCAGCCTGTCTCACCAATAAAGCAATGTGTGATCATGCTTCAGTTGCCTACGTTGATTTTGAACAGAGAATCAGTGGACTGAAACAAAAGGACATTGAAGCGGTCTATGCTTTAGGTGTGGCCTGGGCAGGTTGGATACAGACACACAGCGATGACTGGAATGCGATTGGTCAACTTGGGAGAGTAAAGTTGCTGATGGAAAAGGTTATCGAACTGGACGAAACCTGGGACAATGGTGGTGCACATCTATATTTAGGCGGATTGGAAACTCTGCTGCCTGCGACCATGGGTGGGAAACCTGAAAAAGGGAGGTCTCATTTCGAGAGATCCCTGAGCATATCGGATGGGAAATATCTGATGACCCGGGTAGTCTATGCAGAACAATATGCCCGCCTTGTATTTGACCGGGAATTACATGATCGTTTATTGCAGGAGGTCATTGATGCAGATCCGGTTGTGCCGGGAATGACGTTGACCAATCTAATGGCGCAAGAGAGAGCAAGAGAGTTACTGGCTGATTCCAACGATTATTTTTAGGTAGCAGAATGAAAACAACCAACGGCATACTGATTCTGGCGATGTTGCTGATTTCGGTTTCCGTCCAGGCAAAGGAATACAAAATAGCGACCATCTCCCCTGACGGCCTTGCCTGGATGAAAGAATTTCGGGACGGAGTCAGACAAATCGACGAGGTCACCGACGGTAGGGTCAAGTTCAGAATTTACCCGGGAAGTGTCATGGGCGATGACACAACGGTCCTGCGCAAGATGCGCAGCGGTCAATTACACGGCGGTGTGATAGTGGCCGGATCGTTGACACGATTTTATCCGGATTTGCAGGTATACAATCTACCGTTGATCTTTAAATCCCATGATGAGGTGGCCTATATCCGAGGTCGAATGGATCAGACCATCATCGACGGGTTGCATGTAAACGGTTTGGAGAGTTTTTATCTTACGGAAACAGGTTTCGCCTATCTGCTTTCAAAGGATCCGATAAAAAGTGTCGACGACGTTAAAAAACTGAAGGCCTGGATACCAGATGGTGATCCGATTGCAGCCGAGTTGATCAAGTCCTTTGGTGTAAGCCCGATTCCATTGGGTATCCCCGATATTTTAGCGGGTCTGCAGACAGGTATTATCGATGCTGTAGTGGCTCCACCGGTTGCTGCCCTGGCATTGCAATGGCACAACCACGTGGAATACCTGCTGGACCTGCCGCTTCTCTACGTATACTCGATGCTGGTTATGGACCGGAAGTCATTTGGGAAAATCAGTCAGGATGATCAGGTTGTAACCAGAGAGTTGCTGAACAAGGTTTTCAGACGGGTAGATGAGGTCAATCGTCTTGATAATCAGAAAGCGTTCCAGGCGTTGGTGGCACATGGTCTGAAAGTGATTACCCCGGGGGAGAAGGAACTGCCTGACTGGGAAGCCGTCGCCGGGAAATCGATAGATGACCTGGTGGCATCCGGTGAAATTTCTGCTGAAATCGTAAATACATTCAACAGGTATATCAGGGATTACCGCAAACCTCCTGAAGCAGTTGCCCAATAACGGAATCTGCAGACATGTTAACCAGAATATTTCGTGTCCTGCATCTGATTGAAAACTCACTGTTGATTGCCTCGCTTATTACCATGCTTTCCATGGCAGTAATGCAGATAATAATGCGAAATTTTATGGATGCTGGTTTCCTGTGGGCGGAGTCCTTCCAGCGGATTCTGGTGCTCTGGGTTGCGATACTGGGCGCTCTGGTAGCGACCAGGGAGCGTCATCACATTAACATAGATGCTCTGACCCGTTTCCTGTCAAGCAGGGGCCGCAGAATTGTTAGTCTGGTAAATAATGTGATGGCAGGGATCATTTGTGCAATCGTTGCCTGGTACTCAGTTGAATTCATCAGTTACGAGTATCAGGATGAGACAATCGCCTTTGCCAATGTTCCCACCTGGCTTTGTCAATCAATTCTGCCAATTGGATTTACCGGAATGAGCATCCGGTTCCTGGTAAGCGGGTTTCAGGGAATACCGGATTGACTGCTGTCCTGTTGATCCTTACTGTCCTGTTGCTGGCTCTGCTGGGAGCACCCCTGTTCGTGGTTATCCTGGCAGCGGCGATGGCAGGATTTTTTTACGCAGACATTCCGCTGACGGTCATCACTATTGAAATTTACCGTCTGGTCGATACACCGCTGTTACTGGCACTGCCGTTATTCACCTTCTCGGGCTATATACTGGCAGAAAGCAACCTGTCTTCACGACTTGTCAGACTGACCAGGGTCTTCCTCGGCTGGATGCCGGGAGGACTTGCAGTCGTCGCTTTTATCACCTGTGCTTTCTTTACAGCGTTTACCGGCGCCTCAGGCGTAACAATTGTGGCAGTGGGTGCGTTGCTGTTTCCGGCTTTGGTAGAAGCAGGGTACAAAGAGAAATTCTCGCTTGGCCTGGTGACATCATCGGGAAGTCTGGGTCTTCTCCTGGCCCCCTCTTTGCCGCTGATACTCTATGGTGTAATAGTCCAGCAAATGGACTTACCCGTTCCATTTACCATCCAGGAACTCTTTATCGCCGGCATATTACCGGCGCTGCTGATGATTGTTCTGTTGACCCTGTACAGTATCTGGTCCGTTCGCGGTCAGCCTATGACAGGCTACAGATTCAGCACTCAGGAAGCGAAGCAGGCTTTGATGGATATGAAGTGGGAACTGCCTTTGCCGATCATCGTCCTCGGCGGTATTTATAGTGGATTCTTTGCGGTGTCTGAAGCTGCCGCTGTGACAGCCCTGTATGTGCTGGTGGTTGAAGTCGGCATATTGCGGGAAGTCAAAGTGGGTAAACTGCTACAGACTACTGTGGATGCGATGGTGATGGTGGGCGGTATCCTGCTGATTCTCGGTGTATCGCTGGCTTTTACGAATTATCTGATTGACGCAGAAATTCCTCAGCAAATTTTCGAACTGATCAGGACCTTTATCGACAGTAAATTCACGTTCCTGATACTGCTGAATATTGTGCTGCTGGTGCTTGGCGCCATACTGGATATCTTCTCGGCACTGGTCATCATGATCCCGCTGATCGTACCAATAGCCCTGGGTTTTGGTATTGATCCTGTTCACCTGGGCATCATTTTCCTGGCGAATATGCAGATTGGTTATTTTACCCCGCCAATCGGGATGAATCTGTTTATCGCAAGCTACCGTTTCAAACGTTCTGTGACAGAACTTTATCAGGCCACCATTCCCTTTATGGTGGTACTGCTGGTTGCATTGCTGGTGATAACCTATGTACCGGAAGTCAGTCTGTTTTTCCTGGACAGGTAGTATAATGGGGTCGGAGTAAAGTACCGGAGTAAAACTCTCAAGAGTTTTACTCCGGTACTTTACTCCGACCCCATCACTATCATTCCAGCGGCTTGATCGTGCTGAGAAAGTTATCGATCTTGCGGTTGGTGACTGGTGTTCATTGCATGCCAACAGTTTTGGGCCCTGGAAAGATGCGTATCTGTCATCTAGCCAAAAACTCACCAAAGTGTCATATCGCGGATCTTAAGGCCGCAGTCGAGAACGCTTGCCCTGCACAAGTAGCACTCAAAGCCTCACTCGAAGACGGTTAATCATGTTTGTAATCCCGGGGTCAACCCACTAGCAGCTCGTCGGGTAGACTGGATCGATTCGATAGATATAATATGCGGGACTAAACCCAGGAGGTAAATGTGAATTCCCTTGATGCTCAAAAAGTGCTTTGTGTGCTATATGCCGATCCTTCGACAGGGATGCCATCGCACTACGCCCGCGACAGTATACCCACTCTTACCCAGTATCCGGACGGTCAGACCTTGCCTACTCCGGCTTCCATCGACTTCAATCCCGGCCACCTGTTGGGGTCGGTCTCAGGTGGGCTTGGGTTGGAACGTTTCCTGGTCGACCGGGGGCATCAGTTTGTGGTGACAGCGGACAAGGATGGACCTGATTCTGTTTTCGAAAAGGAACTGGCTGATGCGGATGTGGTCATTTCCCAACCATTCTGGCCCGGATATCTCACCGCAGAGCGTATTGAGAAGGCACCCAATCTCAAGTTGGCCATTACCGCCGGCATCGGGTCTGATCATGTAGACCTTCAGGCAGCCATGGACAGAAATATTACCGTCTGTGAAGTGACCTGGTGCAACAGCGTCAGCGTTGCTGAACACGCGGTTATGCAGATACTGGCACTGGTTAGGGACTACATACCTCAGTATGACCTGGTAGTGAAGGGCGGTTGGAACATTGCCGATGCCGTTTCCAGATCCTACGACATTGAGGGAATGGACGTTGGGGTAGTGGCGTCAGGAAGGATCGGTCTGGCTTTACTTAAACGGATGAAGCCCTTTGACGTCACGCTTCACTACACTGACAGACATCGTCTTTCCTCGGAAGTGGAGCAGGAGTTGGGTTTGACGTTCCATGAGTCTGTTGAGTCGCTGGTCAGTGTGTGTGATGTGGTCAGTATCCATTGCCCTCTACATCCCGAGACTGAAAATATGTTCAACGACTCGCTGATCAGCAAGATGAAGCGAGGGTCCTATATCGTCAACACTGCCCGTGGGAAAATCTGTGACAGGGAAGCCATCGTCAGGGCTCTTGAAAGCGGCCAGCTGGCAGGTTATGCCGGAGATGTCTGGTTTCCTCAGCCAGCGCCTAATGATCATCCATGGCGAACCATGCCCAATCACGCCATGACACCGCACACATCTGGAACCTCCCTTTCTGCACAGGCCCGCTATGCGGCGGGGGTCCGTGAGATTCTGGAATGTTGGTTGGATGGAAGGCCTGTCAGGGATGAATACCTGATAGTGCAGGGAGGTGCTCTGGCCGGTACAGGCGCTCATTCGTACAGCGAAGGGGATTCTACAGGTGGTTCAGAGGAAGCGGCAAAGTTCACGTCCTGACAGTGGGCTATTCTGGGCACATTCAGGGTCAGTTTACATATTTAAGAGGGTTCGTATAATGGGGTCGGAGTAAAGTACCGGAGTAAAACTCTTGAGAGTTTTACTCCGGTACTTTACTCCGACCCCATCACTAACTACCGATATCAGATAAGTCCAGAATGTTTCAGGGTCTTGAATTCGAACCCATTCAACTACCGGAAAACTCCACTGCGCTTCGGCAAGAGGTCAGAGATTTCCTGAGTGAGGAAATGCCCCGGAATATGTTACCGAATTCGGATTTCGGTGCCGGTGATTCAGTGGAATTCAGCCGGAAACTTGGCAAAAGGGGCTGGATCGGCATGACCTGGCCCGCTGTCTATGGCGGCGCAGAACGATCCTTCCTTGAGCGTTATGTCGTTACAGAAGAACTTCTGGCAGCCGGGGCGCCTGTGGGTGCACACTGGATTGCGGATCGTCAGTCCGGGCCGTTGTTACTCAAGTTTGGTACAGAAGCGCAACGGCAGCGTTTTCTGCCGTCGATTATTCGTGGCGAATGCTTTTTCTCCATTGGCATGAGTGAACCGGACAGCGGGTCTGACCTGGCATCAATCCGTACCAGTGCCAGTCGGGTTGATGGTGGATGGTTATTGAACGGGAGCAAAATCTGGACCAGTGGCGCCCATATGAACCATTACATGGTCACTCTGGTGAGAACGGCGCCGGTTTCAGAAAATCGTCATGAGGGGATGAGCCAGTTTATCGTAGATCTCAACGATGCCAACGTGACTGTCAAAGGTATTGAAAATCTGAGTAGTGATGCGGATTTCAATCAGGTTTTCCTTGACGATGTATTCATCTCAGATGATTGTGTCGTTGGCGAACCCGGCAATGGCTGGGATCAGGTCATGAGCGAACTGGGTTATGAAAGAAGCGGCCCCGAGAGATTCCTCAGTACTTTTCGTGTGCTCGTTGAGTTTATACGGGACATCGGAAATTCAGCCACAGAGGATCAGGAAGTCGTTGTGGGCAGGCTGGTTGCACATCTGGTGACATTGCGGCGAATGTCCGTTTCCGTCGCCGGGATGCTGGAGAAGGGCAGGCTACCCAACACCGAGGCCGCACTGGTAAAAGATCTGGGTAACACCTGTGAACGGCTGGTGCCGGAACTGTTGCGGTTGCATCTACCGGAAGGTCCTTCCGCAAGACTGATGAATACACTCAATCAGTGCATTCTGAACGCTCCATCCTTCACGCTTCGTGGTGGGACGAGGGAAATACTGCGGGGCGTCATTGCTCGTGGTCTGGGTTTACGGTAAGCATTAACTTAATCGAAAAGTCGCTCCCATAGCAGGTTCACCTTCACAGATCACCTGACCCATATCGACCATGCGAACCATAGCCGACAGTACCGATCTGGCTGCAGCACCATAAAGTTCTTTGTCTGTGTCGGTATACATGACCGGTACCATTTTGATGATATCGGTCAAACCCTGTTCAAGGCAGTTCAGAATCTGTTTTTCACGTTCGAGTCTGTGATCTATAAATGACCGTACATAGTTGTTTACATCCCGGATGAAGGTCCCGTGTGTTGGCCAGTATATCTCCTCTGGACGGGTCAACAGGAGTTCCAGACTCTTCATGTACCGGGTCATATCGCCATCCGGTGGAGATATGACGCTGGTGGACCAGCCCATGACATGATCACCAGTAAACAGGGCGTTCTCTTCCCGCAGCGCATAACACATATGATTAGAAGTATGGCCCGGTGTATAGACGCATTCGATCGTCCATCCTTCACCCTCAATCATGTCACCATCTCGAATCGTCACATCGGGTTGAAAGTTCATATCTCCGCCTTCTTCCACCTGAATACCTTCTTCCAATTTGCCGGCGCCATGGGGGCCGTAACCATAAGTAGGAGCCTGCCAGTGACCCTTGAGGGGATCTGCGGCAGGAGAGTGATCCATGTGAGTATGAGTAATCAGGATATGGGTAACCGTCTCACCAACCAGGGATTGCTTTAACGCTTCAATATGATCCGTTAGCAGTGGGCCGGGGTCGATAACGGCTACATTACCCTTTCCAACGACATAGGTACCTGTTCCGCGAAAGGTGAATCCGCTTGGGTTTTTCGCCAATACTCGCCGTATCAATGGGGTAAGTTGTTCTGCCTTGCCGTATTCATAATCAAACTTGAAGGTGAATGGAATATTGGTTGCCATAGCCGAACTGAGTCGTTGTTCTTTAGCCATAGAGAAAGTGGATCTGGTGAAAGTGGGGAACAAGCTTAGCAGAATCATCTTTCGGGTACAGGGATTGATTGAACGATCAAATCTGACGCTGGACATAAACAGACTTGTAATCACGTATCAGATCAAAGGCATCATCCAGTACATCCAGATAAGGGCTGTTTACTGCCGGTTTGCCGTTGATCGTACTAATGTCCAGTTTTCTCCTGGGTGCAAATGATCGATATACCAAGTGTCTCAGGACATCCAGATATCGGGGTAAATGGGGGTCCTCCGGTGGTACCCTGAAATCAAGTGACTTACCCTGCCGCTCCACCAACAGAACTAGACGGGTATCATGGTAAACGAGATAGTTGGATGAAATTCTTCTTGGCAGTTCACCAAGCCCTTCAATACCCAATCCACAAGGCGAAACAGGGTCAACTGCGTTCAACCAGAATACCAGATCATCTCTGTGCATACGCTGCAGGGTTCTGAGGGCGGCAGGAGAAATGAACTGTGGTCCGCCTATGCCCTTGAAGAAGTAACCTGAGAAAACCTCCCCGGACAATTCCATTAATCTCAGGGAACGAAAAATCGAAGACCAGCGAAAAACTTCCTGTTCCCGGGCTACGAGTTCCCGGAACAGAATGCCATATCGGTCAAGTAACAGCCGCACCCGTTCTCTTGATACTTCATCCAGTTCCAGCGCGTCCGGATCTTCAGTGGTATAAGGAATTTTGAACCAGTTGCCCACAAACGGAATGGAGTTCCGCCATTGGTTGAATCCGCCACGGTGTATCCTGCGCTGTCCACGTGCAGCAAGGTCTGCCGCTGCAGGCACCGTGAAATTCTGTTCTATACCCTTACGGAGTGAGCCTATGGCGTCATTACTGATGCTCGTCTGCCATACTTCATCCCAGAGTTGCTCACTGAGTTTGTCTGCTGTAAGGCCTGTTGTGTCCAGCAGACTGCCGAAGTCATACCGGCCGGCACTATCCTGAGGAAAGACTGCCGATGCCGGAGGAGACTGATTCAATATCAACTCGATATCCTCGGAGAAACAAAACGTCGTCTGTCTGAGTTTGGTTCCCAGCCAGATCAGGTCTCCTTCCTGGAACAGAAAATCAAGTGTACGAGTCTGATATCCAGGCAATCGCGCAGGCAGTATTTCTGCTTCCCAGAGTTCCGGTGCACAGGCAAATCCACGTAACTGGGTCATGACATCAAACAGCCGGTCGATTTCATCCTTGTTTGATTGCCGTGTTTGCCAGTGATATAGGAAGGGGATCAGGCCGTTGATTTCCCGTGGCTCAAACGAGAGACGATGCTGATTGCGCAACAGTCTTAACAGAAACTCGTAGTTGCCGGCATCACACCAGAAAAGCTCGTTTGACCCTTCAATCAGATCACCGGAAACAAGAGTTCCTTCATTTACAAGAGTCTGGAGGAGTGAAGTCAGTTGTAAACCGCTGATACCGAGTTTAGTTTTGATCTGCTCTTCTGATAATGGACCGTAATACTGCATCCAGTTGGATATCAGCGTGCCGAGTGTCTCATCATCGCCCCCCGGGAGTGAATTTCTAATCCGGTCCTCATCTTCCTTTGCGACAATCAATTGCACCGGACCGGATGTGAGACAGGTCAGCCCGGGAATCCCGGCTACATCAAAATCAACAAAGGATACCCATTCATCGAGTGGTATCACCGATCTTTCCTTGACCCATTCGATGGCTTCGTCAACGGATTCCGGTGCATATCCTTCCTTGATTCGATGTTGTCTCAATTCGAATTCTTCAACCAGGGGCAGTGGCAAGCCGGGACGTAATGCCGGTGAATAGACAACTTCTGTCATCAGGTCGGCAGACAGATTCGATGTTCTGGACGATTTAGGCTGATCAATCATATACATATAGGTGTTGATTTGACCCCAGGCAACGGATTGGGCAAAAGGGCTCGGGGTATTGGTATTGACCTCACTGATTTCGATGGTTCCGGATTCTACTTCCTGCAGTACCTGACGAAGATTGTCCAGATCAAATTCATCCCGCAGACAGGTCCTCCAGGTTTCAAGGAGGATGGGAAAGTCCTCAAACTTCAATACGGCGTCCAGCAGCTTCTGGGATTGCAGGCGACTCATCCATAACGGCTTGCGCTCATTGAACCTGGATTTTGATAACAACAGGGACCTGCCCGCGTTCTCCCGGAAACGTGCGCCAAAGTAGCCGGAGCCCTCCAGTCTATGGTGTAACAATTGTTCAATTTTGTCCGATGGCGCCAACTGCAGTAATTCCATGGCAGACAGGTCATGGGGTAGCTGGATGACCAGCGATTCATTGCTTACAAACACTTCCGGTTGTTCACCGAAAGTCTGTTGCCAGGCGGCTTCCAGGGCAAGAGCAAGCGGTCGGTTGACCCTGGCTCCCCACAGAGTATGCAGGATCATCTGATGCCCGGAAGCGCCACCCGGTGCAGAATTGACTTTCTCTACCAATAGATGATGCCGATGTGGCAGGTCTGATCGTGTGTGCTCCTGCTGACGTTTCAGCCAGGAATTGACTTCGTCTGCAACGTTGGATTCGAGTTTGTGTTCCCGCACCAACTCTTCCAGGAACCCGTCACGGTCGAGTTGTTCATTGGCATGTTCCAGAAATACCGCGATTTTGTCTGCATAGTGGAAGTTTCGGGACAGGGGCTCAGCTTTCCAGAACGGTGGTGAGACGGTCGTCGGTTTGGCAGGACCTACAACAACATCGTTGTGCGTAATTTTCCTGACCTGCCAGTGCTGGGTACCAAAGGAAAAAACCTTGCCTACCTGAGCTTCCCAGACGAATTCCTCGTCCAATTCACCAATTCGGGCATTACTGTCTTCATGCCTGAGTTGAAAGTAACCCCTGTCAGGGATGACACCGCCGGACAGGTACAGTGTCAGTAGAGCTCCTTTCCTGGCCTCGATTCGATTCTCCAGCCGGTCGATCCTGACCCGTGGACGTAATTCACGGATGTGATTGTCCGCGTATCGACCGATGAGCATATCAAGCACCAGATCAAACTGTCTTCGCGTCATCGGTTGATAGGGGGTGGAACGTCGTAATTCCAGGAACAGTTCGTCAATATCCCAGGACGATGTGCCGGTGAAGGAGATGATGACTTGCGCCAAAACGTCCAGGGGACATTCTATTGTCCTGATCGGTTCTATGTCCGCTTCCAGCACAGCACGGCTCAATACTGCCGCTTCAACAAAATCCTGTGGGTGAGTTGGATATATCGTGCAACGGCTGATGGCGCCCACATCATGTCCGGCTCTACCGATACGTTGCACCGATGAGGAGATGGAATCCGGGGATTGAATCAGGATGACTTCGTCCAGGGCACCGATGTCGATGCCCATTTCCAGAGTACTGGTGGCGACGATCGCGGCCAGTGATCCTTCCTTGAGCCGTTTTTCAACATCTGTCCGGATATCCCTGGACAGTGAACCATGGTGTGCATAGGCCAGTGTCTGCTGTGCAAAAAGATTGATTTTGTGAGTGATCTTTTCGCACAGGGCGCGGCTGTTGACGAAAAGTAAGGTTGATTGATTTCTGTTGATGTGTTCAACAAAGTCCGGGATCAGTGAATCCCATACTTTGTTATCGATTCCCCTCGAGGCCGCCTCCTCCGGGTAGCGGACACTGATGTCGTAGACCTTTCTACTGGTGGTCTGGATGATGCCGACCTTTCTGGGGGAATAGATATTGCCCTGTCGCTCATACCCTCCGATAAAGTCAGCGACGGTTTTCAGGGGTCTGATTGTTGCCGACAGGGCGATGCGCTGAAACTCTCCGGAAAGGGGGACCAGCCGTTCAACGGCAGACATCAGATAAACCCCGCGTTTGTTACTGACCACGCCATGAATCTCATCCAGGATGACCGTGTCGATGTTATGCAGCAGCGACAGTCCCCCGGCGGAAGACAGCAGGAGATTCAGGCTTTCCGGTGTGGTGATCAGTATTTCGGGAGGATGGCGCAGCATTCGCCGTCGTTCGTCACTGCCCGTATCACCACTTCGTGTCTGTACTCGAATATCGGGAAAGTCCAGGTGCTTTTCTTCAAATCGTGACTTGAGTTCTTCCAGCGGAGTAAACAGGTTGCGTTGGATGTCGTTGTTCAGTGCCTTAAGCGGGCTGATATAGAGGATTCGGGTTGAACCGGTTTCCAGGTCCCCGGTAAGAAAGCGATTAATGGCCCAGAGAAAGGCGGTAAGGGTTTTTCCGCTTCCTGTAGGGGCAGTAATGAGCAGGTGCTCTCCACTGGCGATTCTCGGCCATGCAGCCCGTTGTACCTCGGTCGGGACGTCATAGTGATCGTTGAACCAGCTTTGGACCAGTGGATGAAATGGTTGAGTACTCTTCATGATCCGAGTTTATACGCTGATCGCAGAGGAACCAACACGGTGAGAAAATCCAGGGTATCCATGAAACTCCGGGATACCCACGATCTCTGCCGCAGATATCCATGAAAGTATAGGACATCCACGATCCCTCCCGCACAAGTAAGTCCAGGACATCCACGATCCCACCTGCACCAATATCACTGATCCATTAAAACTATCCACAAAAGGAATATAAAATGCTATTGTAATACCGTTTTAGAATATCAACGTCATCAATAACCCGGATCTGGAGATTTGATGAAGCTGCAACAACTGCGATATATCTGGGAAGTTGTTCAACATGATCTCAACGTGTCTGCCGCAGGGCGGAGTCTGTATATCTCACAGCCCGGTATCAGCAAACAGATCAGGTTACTGGAAGATGAACTGGGAGTGGAGATTTTCATCCGTAATGGCAAACACCTGGCGGAGGTCACGCCCGCGGGTAAGACCATTATCGAACGAGCGGGTGAGATATTGCACAGGGTGGAGAGTATCAAACAGGCTGCCCAGGAATTCAGCAATGAAAAGATCGGCAGCCTGTCGATTGCCACGACCCATACTCAGGCCAGATATGCCCTGCCATCGGTGATCAGCGAATTCACCGGTCGATATCCGGAGGTATCCCTGCACATGCATCAGGGAAGTCCAGTCCAGATTGCGGAAATGGCTGCCAATGGCGAGGTGGATTTTGCGATTGCCACCGAAGGTCTGGAATTGTTCGACGGTCTGGTGATGCTACCCTGCTATAACTGGAACCGGTGTATTGTGGTGCCAAGGGAGCATCCGTTGACGGAAGTGGGAACATTAACGCTGCAGGATGTCGCCAGGTTCCCCATCGTCACATACGTCTTTGGCTTCACGGGGCGCTCAAAACTGGACGAAGCGTTTACTCGTGAGGGTCTTGAGCCGAAAGTGGTTTTTACTGCAACCGATGCGGACGTCATCAAAACTTATGTCAGGTCAGGTCTGGGTATTGGCATCATCGCGCAGATGGCGTATGACAAAGTTCAGGATGATCAATTGGTTGCCCTGGATGCCAGCCATCTGTTTGAACCCAGTACCGCAATGATCGGTTGTCGGAGAGGAACATTCCTGCGCGGATACATGTATGAATTCATTGAACTTTTTGCGCCTCATCTTAACCGGTCGTTGGTAGATGAAGCTTTTGCATCAGTATCACGTGGGGAACTGGGTGCACTGTTTGCGGATGTCATTTTGCCTGTGCGTTAACTGCCTGTGAGAGTGCCGGGTCTCTTTCATTGTTAACGGACAGGTCCCGTGAACTAAAGGACAGTTTCAGATGTAATCCAGGTCTGGATTATCCTTCAGGATTTCCCTGGCCTGATCCGATCCACTGGTCTGTTTACCCAGCACTTCTTTGGCAAATTTGAAATAGACAGTGTAGACCCTTTGTTCTCCGTTATCTTCGACCACAAAGAATGGGGCTCGTTGAACATTCAGTTGCTTTGCCAGAACCATACCGGTCGAACCAGGATCGCGTTCGTCCGCAATGACGATTTCATCGATTTGAGCCAGTTGTTTCGTCTTGATCAGCCGCTGTTCTACATCAGCGCACTTGGGGCAGGGCTCTCCGGAGGCGAGTATTTTTTTCACGAAAGTGATCTTCACTGGTCGCCCGTATCAAGATTGATAATATGCAGTCCACACTCTCTTTGAGTCTCCTCTTCCCACCACCATCGTCCGGCTCTCTCATGTTCATTGGGTCCTGTGGCACGGGTACAGGGCTCACAGCCAATACTCATGTATCCCTGATCATGAAGTTTATTGTACGGAACATCATTGCTCCGGATGTAATGCCAGACCTGTGCCGAACTCCAGTACGAGAGAGGATTGTATTTCATCAGATCGCGACGCTCGTCAGAGAATGCCGTATCGATCTGGTATTGGGGCAATTCGACGCGGGTCGGACTTTGATCCTGTCGCTGGCCGGTAATCCAGGCATCATGGTTCTCCAGATACTTTTTAAGCGGTTCGATTTTTCTGATACTGCAACATTCCTGATGTCCGTCCCGATAGAAACTGAACAGTCCTTTATGTTTGACTAACGCCGTGAGTGAACCGGGGTCCGGGTGCAGTAAATCAATGTCGATCCCGTAGTGCTCTCGAACCTCTTCGATGAAACGATAGGTTTCCGGATGTAATCTACCGGTATCAAGACAGAAAACCTGCACATCCTCAGAGATGTTACAGGCCATATCGATCAGCACTACATCCTCCGCACCGCTGAAAGACAGGGTGACATGATCGTGTGATTCAAACGCCTGTTTCAATACATCCTGTGGTGATAAAACTGGTGACACCGATTACTCTGCTTTAGAAAAGTCTACTCAGGTTTGATCCCGAAAGACTACCAATCCTTCGCTGTAAAGTGAAATTGCATTGAGCAATATAGAAATAACCTGACTATTGGATGAACTCCTGCCCCTCAGATATCGGATATCGTAGCAACCTGGTGGTTGCACCTGGCATCTTCAGTCATTGAAGGATGCGAGTGCCTCGGCACGGGATGTGTGGACATTAATAATCCTGTCGAAACCGCTGATCTTGAATATCTCCCGTATCTGATTCGACAGAGAACAAAGCGCAAATTTGGCATCCTGCTTCCAAAGAGCCTTGGCGGTTGTCAGAACTATGCGAAGGCCGGAACTGCTGATATAGGTAAGATTCTCAAAGTCCAGGATAACTGCACGATCACTTTCAGTGATGTTGGAGGTAATCGCATTCTCGAACTCAAGGGCATTGCTGGCATCAATGCGTCCGGTCAAACTGGCGGTCAATGTACTGTCTTGTCGTTCTGCTTTTACCTCAATCACTGTAATCTCCAGAATTCAGGCAAAACAATAACACAAATTCAACAATCTTGCCTGGAACGGCCGATTTTACCGATGTGATGAATTATTCGGTACTCAGTCTTCTTCTGGCATCAAAACAAATTCCGGGTAGGCTTCTATACCGAGTTCCCCTGCATCCTGGCCCAAATCTTCGATAGTGGGTGAGATACGCGCACCCAGGGTTTTATCGATGATAATCCATACAACTATTGATGAAATAAATACAAAGGCGCCAATGGCTACTACACCAGTCGCTTGTACGACAATGTTACCGCCCGCTACGATACTGACAGCAAGCGTTCCCCAGATACCTGCAAACAAGTGGGCCGAAACTGCGCCCACCACATCGTCAACCTTGTATCTCTCCATGACCTTTATGCCGATAGTGCAAATTGCACCGCCAATTGCGCCAATGATGATGGCCCAGTAGTGATCGACGATATCCGGTGCCGCTGTGATTGCCACCAGGCCTGCAATTGCTCCATTCAAACCGGCGAGAAGGTCGACACGTCCCAGAATCAATCGTGACAGACCTATAGCGGTCATAACGCCCGCAGCCGCGGCGAGATTGGTATTGGCCAGGATATTACTGATCGCCACAGCGTCCACCGCGCCACTCAAGTGGAGTTGTGAACCGCCGTTAAAGCCAAACCAACCGAGCCACAGGATGAAGACGCCGAGTGTCACCGCCGGTACATTGGATGGCGGTGTTACCCTGACACTGCCGTCGTCGCGGAATTTCCCTTTTCGAGGTCCGATAATAATGGCGCCAGCGAGTGCAGCCCAACCGCCGGTTGAGTGTACGATCGTTGATCCGGCAAAATCCTTGAATCCCATTTCGGCAAGCCACCCGCCGCCCCATGTCCAGGAACCGACAATCGGGTAAATGATAGACGTTAACACAGTAACGAATATGAAAAACGACCAGAGTTTTACACGTTCAGCCAGTGTGCCGGACACGATTGATGCTGTCGTAGCGACAAATACCATCTGAAAGAACCAGTCCGACATCGTGGAATAGCTGTTTTCCAGGACGGCTGCTGTGGCTTCCGTCTGTCCGGCAAGCAGAGCAATCTCATCACTGGTGGATCCATACAGGAATTTGATTGATCCAATCAATCCACCAGGGTCAACATCGACATACATGATATTGTAGCCGATGAGGTAGAAAGTCAGACCGGCGATTGAATACAGTCCAAGGTTTTTGAGGCATATTACGGACGCGTTCTTGGTTCGTACGGAACCAGCTTCAAGCATGGTAAAGCCCGCACACATCCACATGACAAGTGCGCCCCATATGAGAAACGAGAAACTGTTCAGTACAAACTGAGATTCCTGATCAATAGCTGCGAACGCAGCAGATGGGGAAAACAGGAGAAGGAAGATTACAGCAATAGCACATATTCCTGCCACGCAACGACGCAATGAGCCAGTTCCCTTACCAGAGAATCCTGATGGGTTGTCATTCGATTCTGTATTCCTGTCCAGCATGGTCATTTCTCCTTGACAAGACTTTTCGAGTTGATAATGCCAACTTCATAAAAGAATCCTCTTGAGAATGTAATGCTGAAACGTGTTCCGAGGTCACTCAGAAGGACCAGGATTGGCTTTCGTCGATTCGTGATTCATAGAATCACGAAACTTTTTCATCGTCAAGGTAAGCCTTGATAATTCTTGGCGCCACCAGCCTGTACTGTAAAGAGCCCTCAGCCTGTACTGTAAAGAGCCTTCAGCGGGGTTTGTAAAGAGCCTTCAGCCCTTCAGGGGTTTGTAAAGAGCCTTCAGCCGGTTTTGTAAAGAGCCTTCAGCCGGTTTTGTAAAGAGCCTTCAGCCGGTTTTGTAAAGAGCCTTCAGCCGGTTTTGTAAAGAGCCTTCAGCCGGGTTTAAAAAGAGCCTTCAGCCGGGTTTTGTAAAGAGCCTTCAGCGGGGTTTGTAAAGAGTCTTCAGCTGGTTACAAAGAGAATCAGGAGACGTGGCTCCTTATCCCAGTCACAGGGATTAACTGAATTGGTCTGGTATGTCCTGTACAATCTGCGTTTTTCGTAACGGGCATTTGTAATGCAAGTGATTTGTCTTGATCTCGAAGGTGTTCTGGTTCCAGAAATCTGGATGGAATTTGCCGATAAAACGGGTATTAAAGAGTTGATGGCAACCACTCGGGACATTCCCGATTACAAAGAATTGATGCAACAGCGGTTGCGTTATCTTGATCAGCACAACCTGCGTCTTGAAGACATCCGGACAGTAATCAGTTCGATGAGTCCACTGCCCGGCGCCAGAAACTTCCTTGACCAATTGCGGCGGCAATATCAGGTAATCATTCTATCAGACACATTTTATGAATTTGCCGGCCCCCTGATGGAACAATTGGGATGGCCAACTTTATTTTGCCACCAACTTCAGGTAGACCAGCGGGGCAGGGTGCAGGATTTTGTCCTGCGTCAGGCGGATCCAAAACGGAATTCTGTACAGGTGCTTAAAAAATTGAATTTTACAGTGTATGCCGCTGGTGATTCCTTCAATGATATATCGATGCTGGATGAAGCGGATGCGGGATTTTTGTTCAGAGCACCCCGGAACGTAGTGGATCAGTTCCCCCGGTTTCCTTTGGTTACCGAGTACGATGAATTGCGACAGCAGTTTGACAATGTGCAGTTCAGGGCTGTTCCCGAAGCAGCCGGTCAACAAGTCTGACCGCATCACCTGTGTAGTCAGCCGGGGTCATTGCCAGGATCTGCTCCTTGATGTGATCAGGTAGTTCCAGTTTTGCTACCAGATCGCTGATCTCCGACGCATCCAGTCGCCTGCCTCGGGTTAATGCCTTGAGTTTCTCATAGGGTTCCGGAATACCGTGTTTACGCATCAGTGTTTGAATGGGTTCTGCCAGAACTTCCCAGTTTTGTACAAGATCTTCAGCCAGTCTGGACTCATCCAGTTCCAATTTCTGAATTCCCCTGTGGCAGGAGGAGTATGCGATTATCGAATAGGCCATTCCTGAACCCAGATTTCGCAGCACTGTGGAGTCCGTCAGATCCCGTTGCCAGCGGGAAACGGGTAGTTTCCCTCCAAGATGATTAAATATCGCTTTGGCAATGCCAAGATTGCCTTCTGAATTTTCAAAGTCAATTGGATTGACCTTGTGCGGCATTGTGGACGAACCGGTTTCATTTTCTACCTTTTGCTGTCGAAAGTAGCCAATGGATATATAGGACCAGATATCCTGGTTGAAATCCAGCAGGACCGTGTTGAATCTGACGATGCAGTTGAACAGTTCGGCGATATAATCATGCGGTTCGATTTGAGTTGTATAAGGGTTCCAGTCCAATCCCAGTGATTCTACGAAGTCCTTGCTGAACTGGATCCAGTTCAGCTCCGGATATGCAATCATGTGGGCGTTGTAATTGCCAACGGCGCCGTTGATTTTACCTAGAATGGGGATTTGTTTCAGCTGCTGCAACTGCCTGTTCAGGCGTGCAACAACATTGGCGAATTCCTTGCCCATCGTTGTTGGAGACGCCACTTGCCCGTGGGTTCTGGACAACATGGAATTAGCGGCGTATTGACGTGCCTGCTGTGCAATGGCATCTCGAATCTTCTCCATCTGCGGTATCAATACCTGATTGAGAGATGCCTTGAGCATCAACCCGTATGCGAGGTTGTTGATGTCTTCCGATGTACAGGCAAAGTGAATGAATTCGAGCCCACCTGTCAATATATCGTTGCCGCTTTCCCTGAATTTTTCCTTCAGGAAATATTCCACTGCCTTGACGTCATGGTTGGTGGTTTTCTCAAGCATTTTCACACGTTGTGCGGCAGCCTCATCAAACTCGTCGAGAATTTCATCCAGCGTGTTATTGGCCGCGTCATCCAGCATGGGGAGTTCCACTATCCCGGGATCTGTGGCAAGTGCACGAAACCACGCTACTTCTACTGTAATCCTGAAGTAAATCAGCCCGTACTCACTGGTAAACGGTCTTAGAGCCGCTGTTTTTGAGGCATAGCGCCCATCAATCGGGGATATGGCAGTAAGGGACGTTAGAGTTTTATCCATGTTATCCGTCATTAAGTTCTATTTTCGTTTGCATCCGTAACGGTTGAATATCGTCAATGACACCACCACCAAGGCACCAGTCTCCCTGGTAGAAACAGGCCCATTGTCCTGGAGTTACCGCCCGTTGTGGTATTGCAAAATCTATGTGGTAACCATCAGGAGTCCGGTCTACCGTACATTGTTGGTCCGCCTGTCTGTATCGTATCTTGACGGCGCCCTTGAATGGTAATTCAGGCACTTCGCCAATCCAGTGAATATTCCTGCAAACGCTGGAAGAAGTAAACAGAGCCGGGTGATCGTTCCCCTGGACGATAACCAGAACATTACGATCCAGGTCTTTAGCGACCACATACCAGGGTTTTTCAGGTGTACCCTGTACTCCACCGATTCCGATCCCCTGACGCTGACCTGGTGTGTAATACATCAGTCCTGCGTGCACACCCAGTACCTGGCCATCCACGGTTTCGATGTTTCCCGGTCGTGGCGGCAGATATGTTTTGAGAAAGTCCCTGAAGCGGCGTTCTCCAATAAAACAGATGCCGGTGGAATCTTTCTTATCGTAAACAGCCAGCCCGTTACGTTTTGCAATTTGCCGGACTTCGCGTTTTTCCATTTCACCGAGGGGAAACAATACACTTTCCAGCTGCGAGGCGGAAACAGATTGAAGAAAGTAACTCTGATCCTTGTTTTCGTCTGTGCCCTTTAGTAATCGAGTACCTTCCGGACAATGGGCCAGCCGTGCATAGTGCCCTGTGGCGATAAAGTCGGCGCCCAGCAGCTTCGCATAATCAGCAAAGACCTTGAACTTGATCTCGCGGTTACACAGGACATCGGGATTGGGTGTGCGTCCGGCATTGTATTCTGCAAGAAATTGTTTAAATACATTGTCCCAGTATTCCGCCGCAAAATTGGCCTGATGCAGTTTAATCCCGAGTTTTCGGGCTACTTCACTGGCATCTTCAAGATCCTGTTTTGCTGTGCAGTATTCCGAACCGTCATCCTCTTCCCAGTTTTTCATGAACAGGCCCTCGACATCATATCCCTGCTCCTGCAGCAGTAAGGCGGCAATGGATGAGTCTACACCTCCTGACAAACCTGTAATGACTCGGGCGCTGGTTACTGACATGGGATGGACAGGGCTGGATGGGATGAGACCATATTTTACGTTACTGACAGGTTCAGTGCCATGCCATAAAGAATAATCAGTTAGCGATCGTATACGGTGTACCATGTACAATACAGGTTACAGTAACGGAAACACTATCATGTCGAAACTAACGCATACCGATGCACAGGGGAAGGCAGCTATGGTCGATGTGGGGGACAAGAATACCACCCGCAGAGAGGCTTGTGCGGAAGCGGTGATAACAATGCAGCCGGCAACGCTTTCCCTGATTCAGACCGGAGGGATCGTTAAGGGTGACGTGTTTGCAGTCGCACGAATTGCCGGTATCCAGGCAGCCAAAAAGTGTTCTGAACTGATTCCACTGTGTCACCCGCTGATGCTGAACGGTATTGATGTCAATTTTGAAGTTCTTACAGGGGAAAGTGCAGTCAGGATTGACGCCAGATGTCGAGTCGACGGGAAAACCGGTGTAGAGATGGAGGCGCTTACGGCCGCATCCATTGCTGCATTGACTATCTATGACATGTGCAAGGCCGTAGACAGGGGAATGACGGTGCGTGATATTGGGCTTGTTGCCAAGTCCGGTGGAAAATCAGGCTCCTGGTTACGGGAGGAGAACAGTTGATCAGGGTCGTATTGTTTGCCAGTCTGCGGGAACAACTGGGTACAGGCGTTACAGAAGTCACTGATGATGTCAGGTGTATTTCAGATTTGGTCGAAGCCTTGTCCGAGCAACATGGTAAAGACTGGCGTGTTACTCTACATTCTGAAAATGTAAGAGTTGCCGTGAATAAATCACTGGTGCAGGGTGACCATCAGGTAATGGATGGTGATGAGGTTGCCTTTTTCCCACCGGTAACGGGAGGGTAATGTGTATCTGAAAATTGGGGTTCAGGAAAAACCCTTTGATGTAGGGAAAGAAGTCCGATGCCTGCGTGAATCTTCAAGGCAGATTGGCGGCATTGCCACATTCCTTGGCGTGGTACGCGAAATCAATGACGATGATGCCGTTAGCAATCTGTTCCTGGAACACTATCCAGGTATGACCGAGTCACAGATTGAAGAGATCATCAGGTCTGCTGGAGAACGCTGGCCTGTATTGGCAGCGACTGTTCTGCACCGGGTAGGAAATCTTGCTCCCAATGAAGAAATAGTGTTTACATGTATAGGTAGCCGTCACAGGGGTGATGCCTTTGCCGCTTGTGAGTTCATCATGGACTACCTTAAAACCCGTGCGAGTTTCTGGAAAAAGGAGAAGACAAAGGGTGGAAGCAGATGGTTGACTACCAGGGATTCTGATATCAAGGCTGCAGAACGCTGGACGGACGATCACTGATCTGGTTGAAATTGACCTGTTCAGATAAATTTTCCTGCCCAGGTAAATTGCAATTTCTGATATTTGCTGCAATATAGTGCTGTGAGAGTGATTTCTGGTAGATTACAGGTGAGTTTCAGTAATCAGAACCATTTGATAAAAGAGATGGAAGAAGAAGGTAACAGGTATTTGATCGTCCTGGTGTACGATGACGATCATGATATGGAAGGTGATGTGGTGGTGGCCCCCACCAAACCGGAGCTGCAGAAACCTCCCCTGTATAAGGTTTTTCTGTTGAATGATCCGTACACACCAATGGTGTTTGTAGTTGACGTATTGCGGATATTTTTTAATATGGACGAGGAAAAGGCCTGGCAAATCATGATGGCGGTGCATACGACGGGAAAGGCTACCTGTGGGATTTTCACCAGAGATATTGCTGAAACAAAATCTGCCCAGGTTAATCGGTATGCACAAGAACATCAGCATCCGCTGGTATCCGATATTGAGGCAATTGATTAAGAGGTTGTGAATCAGACATGGGCTGGCTGAACAGAGAACTGGAATCTTCACTGAATTTTGCCTTTAAGGAGGCCAGGGCGAAACGTCACGAACTCATGACGCCGGAGCATCTGCTGATGGCGTTGTTGGACAATGGCTCCGCCATCAGGGTATTTCGGGCACTGGAAGTTGATACTAAAAAGCTTCGCAGGGAATTGGAGGATCTGCTGGATAATACTACGCCCCTGATCCCAAAAAATGACCCGGATCGAGAGACTCAGGCGACGGTCGGGTTTAATCGTGTTGTTCATCGTGCCATTTTTCATGCTCAAACCCAGGGCAAAAGGGAAGTGGATGGGCAGGGTATGCTGGTTGCCATTTTCGGTGAAAAGGAAAGCCATGCGGTATACCTGTTGCGACAACAGGGCATCAATCGCATTGACGTTGTTAATTTCATTGCTCACGGTACTACAAAAGACGATCAGGAAACTGATAAGCGGATCTATTCCGAAGGTGAAGTCAGTGAAGAAGAGAAAACACCCAGCTCGCTGGATTCCTTTACCATCAATTTGAATGAACAGGCCAGAAAAGGGCAGATCGACCCACTGATAGGGAGGACTGAAGAGATTGAGCGGGTTATTCAGATACTGTCCCGCAGGAGGAAAAACAACCCATTACTGGTAGGAGAATCCGGAGTTGGCAAGACCGCAATCGCAGAAGGTCTGGCAAAATTGATTGTTGACAGGCAGGTACCGGATATTATCGGGAAATCCTGCGTTTATACACTTGATTTGGGGGCATTACTGGCCGGTACAAAATACCGTGGTGATTTTGAGAAACGGCTTAAAGGATTGTTGAATGAGCTTAAGGAAGAGCGAAATCAAATTCTGTTTATTGATGAGATTCACACCATTATTGGTGCAGGCGCCGCATCGGGCGGTGTGATGGATGCGTCGAATCTGCTCAAACCAATGCTGGCATCAGGTGAAATTCGTTGTATTGGATCAACGACTTATCAGGAATACCGTGGTATTTTCGATAAGGACAGAGCACTGTCACGCCGGTTCCAGAAAATTGACGTGGTTGAACCCAGTGTTGAAGATACTTATCACATCCTCCGTGGTCTGAAAAGCCGGTTCGAAGAACATCATCAGCTGAAGTATACCGATCGGGCATTAAAGGCCGCCGCGGAACTGGCTGCCAAATACATTAATGACCGCTACCTGCCGGATAAGGCAATTGACGTGATCGATGAAGCAGGGGCGTTTCAGCAACTGCAACCTGTATCCCGACGCAAGAAACAGATTTCCGCCGGTGATGTTGAAAAAATGGTGGCTAAAATTGCCAGAATCCCGCCTGCGAGTGTGTCCTCATCTGACAAAGAAGCGTTGCGAAATCTGGAATCCAATCTGAAAATGGTCATTTTCGGACAGGACGAGGCCATTGACTCACTCGCCAGTGCCATGAAGCTGTCCAGAGCAGGACTGAAAGAAGGTGAGAAGCCCATCGGTTCGTTTCTCTTTTCGGGACCCACGGGTGTTGGTAAAACAGAGGTCTGCCGTCAGTTGGCCCGCATTATGGGAATAGAACTCGTTCGTTTCGATATGTCTGAATACATGGAGAGACATACGGTGAGTCGACTCATTGGTGCGCCTCCCGGCTATGTTGGTTATGACCAGGGGGGGTTGCTGACGGAGGCTATCACCAAACAACCACACTGTGTATTGCTGCTGGATGAGGTAGAGAAAGCCCACCCTGAAGTGTTCAATCTGTTGTTGCAGATCATGGACCACGGGGCTTTGACTGATACCAACGGACGCAAAGCGGATTTTAGAAATGTCGTGCTGATTATGACCACCAATGTTGGTGCTCAGGAAATGAGCAGGGGGTCTATAGGTTTTTCAACACAGGACCACTCATCGGACGGTATGGAACTCCTGAAGAAAATGTTTACTCCGGAATTCCGTAATCGCCTTGATGTCATCATCCAGTTTCATTCACTGTCCAAAGAGGTCATCAGAACGGTTGTGGACAAATTTCTGGTTGAGATTCAGGCACAGTTGGATAACAAAAAAGTTGTCCTGGAAGTTGATGATGAAGCTCTGGAGTGGCTGGCAGAAAAGGGATATGACAAAACAATGGGTGCTCGTCCGATGCAGCGACTGATCCAGACCAGAATAAAGAAGGAACTGGCGGAAGATATACTTTTTGGCCGGTTATCCAACAATGGTGGTGTGGTGCAAATCAGTGTTAAAGATGGAGAGCTTGTGCTGGAGATAGAAGAGCCCGAAAAGGTTTCTGTCTGAATGCTGGTTATTCCCTGAAGGTAATTCTGCCTTTGGTCAGGTCATACGGGGTCAGTTCCACCTGAACAGTATCTCCGGTTAGTATTTTAATGTAGTTCTTGCGCATCTTGCCGGATATGTGTGCGATCACAGTATGCCCATTCTCCAGTTCAACTCTGAACATGGTATTGGGCAAGGTGTCGATGACAGTCCCGGTCATCTGAATCTGATCTTCCTTAGCCATTAAACTCCTCGAAAAGCCGTAAACGGCGGATTTTGCCTGAAAATATTCTCAAGTGCCAGTTTCCCGGGGATGTCGCCCAGGAATTAACACAGGTATCAGTTACCGCGTTACTGATATCCAGTGATTGTTGATATACAGTTCGAAAGGCTTGTATTCCACTTTGTAACTCATCTTACGGCACTGCTTTATCCAGTAGCCGAGGTATAAATATTCGAGTGTGAGCCGTGTTGTCTCTTCAATCAACCACAGTATGGCAAAAACACCCGGACTCTGGTCCGTATGATCCGGATCAAAAAAGGTATATATCGCGGAATGACCATCCAGAATCCTGTCGGCAACAGTTACTGCTATCAGTTTCCCATGCTCGCGAAATTCAAAAAATTTTGTTTCAGGTCTGCCTTCGACCAGAAATGACTCAAACTGGGTTATATCGGGTGGAAACATGTCGCCGTCAGCGTGACGTGCATTAATGTAACGTTCGTAGAGTGTGTAATATTCCTGAGTCACTGCAGGAGGGATACAGTCCACCACCATGTCTCTGTTCAGTTTCCAGACCCGTTTGTGCCGCCTGTGAGGTTTAAATTTTGCCACCGGTATGCGAATTGGGACACAGGCGGAACAGGTTTGGCAATATGGTCGATAAATGTGCACTCCACTGCGCCGAAAGCCTGCCCTGGACAGTGATGAATAAAGTTCCGTATCGATTAGTGCCAACGGGTCTGCAAATAATGTGAGAGCCTGCTTGCCCTGCAGATAACTGCATTCATGCTCTGGAGTTGTAAAGAACCGGAGTTCGGATAATGAGGTCACGGGAATCCTCTGCGTTATTCATGATTACCATACCACGGTGGAAGTCTTGTTGGCAGTCCAAGCCAGTCGATAGCCTTACCCGGCGTTATGTACCGGTCCAGATACTCAGCATAGCGTTCACGCGATATTGATGTTGCACCCAGCGACTGCAGGTGTGGATTACTGATTTGACAGTCGATCAGAGGACATTTCTGCGCCTTCAACAGACTTGCAAGATGAGCGAAGGCGACTTTTGAGGCGTTTTGTTCATGATAGAACATTGATTCTCCAAAAAACAGCCGACCAAGACCAATACCATATAATCCCCCTGCCAGTTTCCCCTCCAAATGACACTCAACAGAGTGAGCCACACCAATTCTATGCAGAGCCATATAGGCATCCTTCATCTCGGGAGTTATCCAGGTGCCACTGCTGTTTCTCCTGGTTCCACTGCATGCCTTAATAACCGCATCAAAATCCGTGTTCAAAGTGACCTCGAATCGATTCTGCCTTAACAATCTGCCCAGACTACGGCTGATCCTGAATTGATCGGGAAACATGACTGCACGTGGGTCTGGAGACCACCACAGGATAGGGCGGCCCTCTTCATACCAGGGGAATATGCCTTGTGAATAGGCTGCAATCAGTCTATCTGTGGACAAATCACCTCCGGCGGCGATCAATCCATTTGGATGGCGAAGGGCGTTGTCAAGTTTTGGAAAATCCAGATTACCCCGGGATAATACAGGTATCGGGGACATGGTTGCTATTCAGATTTCCCGGGAATCAAGGTACTTCTCCGCGTCCAGGGCAGCCATACAGCCAAAACCGGCGGAGGTTACTGCCTGACGGTATATTTGATCGGCGACATCTCCAGCGGCAAAAACCCCGGGCAGACTGGTGGCGGTGCAGTTGCCGTCAAGTCCGGACTTGATTTTGATATAGCCATTCTCCATATCCAGTTGGTCCGCAAAGATATCGGTATTGGGCGTATGGCCAATGGCGATAAAAACACCCATTACAGGGAGGGTGGTATTGTCTCCAGTGGTGACATGTCTGACACGAATGCCCGTAACCCCCATATCATCGCCAAGTACCTCATCGAGGACATGATCCCACAGAATGTGGATGTTGTCCTTCTCCATAATACGGTCCTGTAGAATTTTATCTCCCCGGAATTTGTCACGCCGGTGGACCATGGTTACCTCAGAGGCGATGTTGGCCATATACAGGGCTTCTTCCAACGCGGTATTGCCGCCACCAATCACTGCCACTTTCTGCTTTCTGTAAAAAAAACCATCGCAGGTGGCACAGGCACTTACGCCCTTGCCCTTGAAGGCTTCTTCTGATTCGAGACCGAGGTATCTTGCGGATGCTCCTGTTGCAATGATTATGGCATCACAAGTGTACACAGCGTCATCACCATGCAGACGGTAAGGTGTCTGGTCCAGTTCTGCCCTATGGATATGATCGAATATCACTTTGGTATCAAAGCGTTCCGCATGCTCCTGCATCCTGATCATAAGATCAGGACCCTGCAATCCCGTGACATCGCCAGGCCAGTTGTCAACGTCTGTTGTTGTGGTCAGTTGACCACCTGTTTCCAGGCCGGTGATGACAACCGGATCAAGATTTGCCCTGGCAGCGTAGATTGCTGCGGAATATCCTGCAGGTCCCGAGCCCAGGATGATCAGTTTGTGATGTACTTTACCTTTTATACTAATCTCAGCTTGTAATCCTGCTGTTGATACAGGCTGTGGCATACTGTGTTTCTTTTCATTATGATTTTCCTGCATTTCATTTTCCGTTTTATCAGTTGCCGGACTGGATCAAAACCTGTTGTCTGGCTGCCAGAAAAGGTTTGCCGTGACGATGGTTTTCTACAATCTGCCAGAGTGTTCTACCCGCCGGGTCCCGCGCATCAAGGTCCCGACCGGCCTCCTTGAAAAAAACCAGAAACCTTGCAAAGTCAGACGCACGCATGCCCCGGTAGGCTTTCAGAAGGACATGAAAGTCTTGTGATTCGATGCCGTAGGACTCAATATCCAGAAAGCTCCGGATACGTTCGTCATCCCAGACTTCGTCAAGAACCTGGGGTTGGGAAGGACCTGCCATAGTTGTACCTGAACCTGAAGCTGTATATTAGACCATTGCCAATAATACCGTAGTGCACATCATTGGAATAGAAGATAGCAAGCATTCCTGTCGGAAAAATCCTACAAGCTGAAGGCTTGTATAGCGTTTTTGTCTGTCAAATGGTAAATTTGAAAGAATAACGATCGTGTAGAAGTTATTTCTCGTTTAATGATGTAAGAAATTGATCAATATCAATATTTGGCATTATCAATGGCAAAGATGAAAACCACATCCAAACCTCATACAAGCTCTTTTTTATCCAGACTGCGTGAAGGGGCACTGATAGGACTGGTGGCAGTTTCTCTGTACCTGTGTCTTGCGCTGTTCAGTTTCGATCCTGGTGATCCGGGATGGGCTTACACCGGTACTGATGAGGAGGTTAAAAACCTGGTTGGCAGGACTGGAGCGTGGATCGCCGATGTGTTTCTGTTGATTTTCGGATATCTCGCTTTCGTCTTTCCCATGGTACTGGCTTATCAGGTCTGGCAGATGTTCCGCGAACGGGTATGGGAGGTTTTCAACTGGCAGCTGCTGTCATTTCGTCTGATGGGGCTCATGCTGACGTTGGTTGCAGGCGCCGGACTTGCCACATTGCATTTTTACGCCCCCGGATTGGATCTCAGGGAAGGTAGTGGCGGCGTTGTCGGTGCTGAACTGATTGCATGGATGGTTCCTGGATTCAGCCATGTGGGAACTACATTGATTCTGCTGGCGGTTTTTCTCTTTGGTATAACCGCGTTAACCGGTCTGTCCTGGTTATCGCTGATGGATGCTACCGGATCGGTTTTCCTGGATGTTATTGACAGGGTGATGGCGATTTGTCATCGGTTTTGGCAACAATATAAAGAACGAAACGAGGTTAGAAGGACAACGAAAGACCGCCGCATGTCACTGATGAAACATATCGAGGTGGAGCAGCATCGTCCCGATGTGGTTATCGAACCGCCTGACGTGCCCCATGGTGAGCTGAGTCAGCGTGTTTACCGGGAAAGTCAGGGTAGTCTGTTCAAGATTGAAACAGTGGGCAGCCTGCCTGCTCTGAACCTGCTGGATGCGGTTGACCCCGATGATGAAAAAGGCTATTCGGATGCTGATCTGCATGCAATGTCGCACATGCTGGAGTTGAAGCTCAAAGATTATGGCATAGAAGCAAAAGTAGTCTCGGTATTACCCGGTCCGGTGATTACCCGTTTTGAAATCCAACCTGCTCCCGGGGTAAAAGTCAGCCGGATATCAGGACTGGCCAAGGACCTCGCCAGATCCCTGTCGGTGATCAGTGTCCGGGTTGTTGAAGTGGTACCGGGCAAGCCCGTTGTAGGTATTGAAATTCCCAATATGGATCGCTGTATTGTGAAACTGAGCGAGGTCCTGAACTCAAAGGCCTATGATTTATCTACATCACCGCTGACTCTGGCACTCGGTCAAGATATCTCCGGTGCTCCGGTAGTGGTCGATTTGTACAAAATGCCCCACCTTCTTGTTGCAGGTACTACCGGCTCCGGTAAATCAGTCGCCTTGAATGCCATGATTCTGTCAATTCTATTCAAGGCGCCGCCGGAAACTGTCCGGCTGATCATGATAGACCCGAAAATGCTGGAGCTGGCAGTCTATGAAGGGATTCCACATCTGCTGACGCCTGTCGTTACGGATATGAATGATGCCAGTAACGCTCTGCGCTGGTGTATAGCGGAGATGGAAAGACGATATCGATTATTGGCCGCGTTGGGTGTTCGTAGCATGGCGGGATTTAACCGGAAGGTACAAGACGCTGAAAGGTCAGGAGAGCCGTTAATTGATCCGTTATGGCAGCCTGACCCACTACTGCGGGCAGAAGATCAGGAGATACCTCGTCTGGAATCCCTGCCTTACATCGTCGTGGTGATTGATGAACTTGCCGACATGATGATGTTGGTTGGCAAGAAGGTTGAACAACTCATAGCCCGCATCGCACAGAAAGCACGTGCAGCCGGCATTCATCTCATTCTTGCCACCCAGCGTCCATCAGTGGATGTGATCACAGGATTGATCAAGGCAAATATACCAACCCGAATAGGATTCCAGGTATCCTCAAAGGTGGATTCCAGAACCGTTCTGGATCAGGGTGGTGCGGAGCAGCTTCTGGGGCATGGTGATATGTTGTATCTGCCAGCGGGGGCGGCATTGCCAATGCGAGTGCATGGTGCATTCGTCGATGATGAGGAAGTGAATAGAGTCGTTGCGAACTGGCGTGAACTCGGAGGGCAAAATTACCTTGACACGATTCTGGAGCAACGCACCGATGCCGAGGTCCTGCCGGGGGTGGCAGGGGACCGCACCGGAGCATCGGATGACGGGGAAGTAGATCCACTGTACGATGAAGCAGTCGTCTTTGTTACCGAGAGCCGTAGACCTTCCATTTCCGCTGTACAACGGAAACTCAGAGTGGGCTATAACCGTGCGGCTCGCATGATTGAAACTATGGAAAAGACCGGCGTTGTCAGTGAAATGAATTCAAATGGCTCGCGGGAAGTGCTGGCCAATGCTCCGCCTGACTAAAACCCTGCTGTTGCTGCTGTCACTGACTGTTGGCAGTACCAGCGCAGACAACAGCGATCTGCTGTATCAAAAACTATCTGCATTTGAATCCCTGCATTCAACATTTGTGCAGCAATCCAGCCAGGACCCGGAGATTTATCTGGGGGAGTTGTGGATGGCGAAACCGAATCGTTTCCGGATTGTTACCGCCAGCCCATGGGAACAGGTACTGGTCTCTGATGGTAACGTATTCTGGAATTATGAAGCGGACCTTGCGCAACTGATTATCAGTTCTCTGGAACAGGATATGCTGAAGTTTCCCATATTGCTGTTTTCAGGTACGGAAGAAGAACTGCGGCAGACATACACAATCAACACTTTTGTCGATGAAAAATCAGAGGTTTTTGTTCTGAAGCCACAGACCGAACAGCACGTTTTTCAATCCATGACGCTTGTTTTCACCGATGATGTTCCTGACTCTATTGTGATAGTCGATGCGATGGACCAGATAACGGAGATTACCTTTCAGAACCCAAGACTCAACGCACCGTTGACACCGGCGTTGTTCAAATTCATGGCGCCGGATGGCGTTGATGTGGTTGATCAGAGGGCTGTTAACGATATTCATTAGCACAGGCAGGTAAAAAAGTCCGGCAAGAAAATTTTCACAAGGTAAATAATGAAGCCCTTAAATGTCCCTGTTTGATGATCCTCCAGCTTACCAGCCACTCGCTGCAAGAGTGCGTCCGCGCAGTCTGGATGATATTGTCGGCCAGGATCATTTACTGGCGCCCGGAAAACCGTTACGTCAAGCGATTGAATCATCGACATTGCATTCCATGATCCTGTGGGGACCACCTGGAGTGGGCAAAACAACCCTGGCAAGGATGCTGGCGGAGTTGTGCGATGTTCATTTTGAGGCTATTTCCGCAGTATTGGCGGGTGTCAAGGATATCCGGAGTGCCATTGCAACGGCGAAACAGCATCGCTCTACCAGTGGTCGGAAGACGCTGCTTTTTGTGGATGAGGCACATCGATTCAACAAGGCTCAGCAGGACGCGTTTTTACCCCATGTGGAGGAGGGTACGGTAATATTTGTGGGTGCTACTACCGAAAATCCATCCTTTGAATTAAACAACGCCCTGTTGTCCCGAGCGCGTACCTACAAGCTGCAATCAATGGATGTAGATCAACTTGTTCTGGTATTGGAACGTGCGCTGTCATTGGATTCTGTTCTGTCCGAGAGACAGTTTCAGCTTGAAGATGGATTCCTGAAAATACTGGCCAGGGCTGCCGATGGAGATGCGCGCAGGGCATTGAATCTGCTGGAAATAGCTTCTGATCTTGCTGCAGACCGCCTGGACAGAGACATTCTTCTGGAAGTACTCGATTCGGACATAAGACGATTTGATAAGGGCGGTGATATTTTTTATGAACAGATATCGGCTTTGCACAAATCCGTACGAGGTTCCTCCCCTGATGCCGCACTGTACTGGTTTGCCCGAATGCTTGATGGGGGATGTGATCCTCTGTACATCGCTCGCCGGGCAGTTCGCATGGCATCGGAGGATATTGGAAATGCTGATCCTCGTGCTCTTCAGCTGGCGTTGAATGGCTGGGATGTTCAGGAAAGACTCGGCAGTCCCGAAGGTGAACTCGCTATTGCACAGGCAATTGTCTATATGGCCACTGCTGCAAAGAGCAATGCGGTGTACACGGCATTGTCGAGGGCTCGACAGGCGGTACAGTCCAGTGATTCCTTTGAGGTCCCCATGCATCTCAGAAATGCACCTACCGGGATGATGAAGAAGATGGGCTACGGAAAAGAATATCAGTATGCACACGATCATGATGATGCCTTTGTTCCCGGAGAATCGTATTTCCCGGAACAGCTTGACGGCAGTGAATACTATTTTCCGGTGTCCAGAGGGCTTGAAATTCGTATAGGAGAAAAGCTGGCGCGGCTCAGAAAACTCAACAGGGAGAGCAGGTCCTGGCGCTACAGGAATAAGTCCACCGATGATTGAACAACAGGCAGTTGTACCCGCCGGGACATTGGGCTTTGGGGATTTTGCCTGGAAGTATGCTGCTGCGAGTCGTCAATTTGACTCGTATGCCGGGTTAACTACTGATAACATTGCCGCCTTTTTACAAACCTTAAACTGCAATGCTTGATCCAAAACTGCTCAGAAATGACCTTGCCATGGTCGTCGAACGATTGAGACTCAGGGAATTCAATCTGGATGTCTCCCGGTTTGACTCATTAGAGCGACAGCGGAAAGAACTACAGACTGCCACTGAGAACCTGCAGGCTGAACGCAAAAAAAGGTCAAGGGAGATTGGAAGAACCAAGGCTGAAGGCGGGGATATCGAACCACTGTTGCAGGAAGTCGCTGCCATTGGTGATCAGCTGGACAGCCAGAAGGGTAAACTGGAATCAATTCAACGGGAAATCAGTGACATCACCCTGTCTATTCCGAACCTGCCGGATACCTCTGTGCCTGCCGGTGAAGATGATTCGCAAAACCAACTGGTCAGAAGTTGGGGTGATCCAACACATTTCGACTTTGAACCCAGGGACCATGTGGATCTTACCCACAACGGTAAACTGCTTGATCTTGAAGTTGCCGCGAAAATAACAGGATCACGATTTGCCGTTCTCAACGGCCAGTTGGCACGCCTGCACCGGGCACTGATCCAGTATATGCTGGATATCCATACCGAAGAGCATGGATACAGTGAGATCTATGTGCCCTTTATCGTTAATCGGGCATCTCTGCTGGGTACAGGTCAATTGCCTAAATTCGAGGAAGACCTTTTCAAGTTACGGGATGAACGGGATCTATATCTGATTCCCACTGCGGAAATACCGGTTACCAATATCGTAAGAGACGAGATCATTCCGGCAGATGACATGCCCCTGAAGTATGTATGCCATAGTCCATGCTTTCGTAGTGAAGCAGGCAGTTACGGTAAAGATACCAGGGGAATGATTCGTCAGCATCAGTTTGAAAAGGTAGAACTGGTGCAGATGGTCAAGCCGGATGATTCATGGAAGGCTCTGGAGGAACTCACCGGTCACGCAGAGGTGATTCTACAGAAACTCTCCTTGCCGTATCGTGTTGTCAATCTCTGTAGCGGTGATCTGGGTTTTTCTGCGGCAAAAACCTATGACCTGGAAGTCTGGTTGCCTGGACAGGGAAGGTATCGCGAAATTTCATCATGCAGTAACTTCCTTGATTTTCAGGCGCGTCGTATGCAAGCCAGATGGCGCAACCCGGATACCGGAAGACCGGAATTACTACACACGCTGAATGGCTCCGGACTGGCGATCGGGCGTACTCTGATCGCTATTTTGGAAAATTATCAGCAGGAGGACGGTACTGTGCGCGTACCACAGATATTGCAATCGTATATGGGAGGTTTGACCGCTATCGAGTTTTAGTTTTACCCACGAATCAACGGGAGTTTCCTGTGGATTACCTGCCATTACATTTTGACCTCTCGGACCGGTTAGTACTGGTGGTCGGTGGTGGTACTGTTGCTTCGAGAAAGGTTGATCTGCTGTTACAGGCGGGTGCCCGGGTCCGGCTGGTAGCTCCTGTAGTGGATGATACATTACGACAACAACTTGCAGACGGACATGAGATCATCGAGGCGCACTATGACAGACAGTATCTGGAAGAAGTAGTACTGGCTGTTGGCGCGACTTCAGACCCCGTGGTAAACAGCCGTATTTCCGGGGATGCACAGGAAAAATCAATACCTGTAAACGTGGTCGATGAACCGGCACTCTGTACGGTTGTTTTCCCCGCCATTGTAGACCGGTCTCCCGTGCTCTTGTCCATTGGCAGCAGCGGCACCTCACCTGTACTGAGCCGGCACTTGAGATTGCTGCTGGAACAGGCTCTGCCGGACGGTATCTCCCGATTGGCGCAGTACCTTAAGGGTAAACGCCAATGGCTTAAACAGACCTGGACCGACGTAGATCAGCGCCGCCGGATCACTGAGCAGTTCATGTCGTCACCGGGAATGAATTACGCGTTGGAAGGCAAGTTTGAAGCTGCGGATGAATACCTTACAGATGCCGATGCAGCTATTGTTCAGGGAGAAGTTTATCTTGTAGGCGGTGGCCCCGGTGACCCGGACCTGCTCACCCTGAAGGCATTGCAATTATTGCAACAGGCAGATGTCATCCTCTACGATAATCTGGTTTCCGATAAGGTTCTGAACCGTGCGCGACGGGATGCATACAAGGAGTTCGTAGGCAAACGTAGCGGTTATCAGTCCATGCAACAGGAAAACATCAACGAACTGCTGGTCCGATTGGCCAGGGAAGGCAAGAGAGTTTTACGGCTCAAGGGAGGAGATCCCTTTATCTTTGGCAGAGGCGGTGAAGAGATAGAAGCATTGGTGGCGGAACAGATTCCGTTTCAGGTCGTACCGGGAATAACAGCCGCCAGCGGATGTGCCGCCTATGCCGGTATTCCGCTCACACATCGGGATTATTCCCAGTCGGTTCGTTTTGTCACCGGCCATCCCACGGATGGCGATGTAAATTTGTCATGGAATGAACTCGTTTCACCTAACCAGACCCTAGTGTTTTACATGGGACTGGGTGGACTGGCCTCAATCTGTCGACATCTGACAGAACATGGACTTGCAGTGGATACACCGGTAGCCGTCGTATCCAGGGGTACTACCCCGGAACAAAAAGTGATACGGGGAAGTCTGAACACAATCACCGATCTGGTCGCCAGGGCACAGGTAGAAACGCCAACTCTGATTATTATCGGACAGGTGGTCAGTCTGTATCAGGACCATCCCATAAATCTTCCCGGAACGCGCCCTCCGCGATAATTGCTTCCCATGGTGTCCTAATCACAGTTAGCTGGTTTTGGCAGGCCGGCAATTTTGTTCACCATACGAGCCGGTCGACCGGTAAAAAGCTGCATCAGATAGATGCTGGAACCCTTTTCAACCTCAAGGTTGTCTTGCAGCAGTCGGACAATGATACGTGCGGCTGGTGAGATCCTGTATTGCTTGTAATAACCTCGCACCAGATCAATGATTTCCCAATGATCCCGGGTAAGGCTGATGTCTTCCTGCTGCGCAAGTGTGTTGGCAACTTCCGGTGACCAGTCCTGCAGGTGCTTCAGAAATCCTTCTTTATCGACTTCAATGGTAAACATCTCAGAACCAGTTCATGATGCGATCAGCTTCGACACACATTGTCACCAGGTCATTGTATGTGATCATTTTACAATGAGTACCGATATGTCCGGTCAGTCCACGCGCTTCAATGTCCGTTTGGATCACATAGAGTTTGTCAAAATTATCAAGTTCTGTTTTCTGCAGCAGGGCATACACACCGTCTTCAAAGAGCACGATCTGATCCTGTTGCGCGACGAAGCGGAGATTTTCCATAACTGCGTCGGGCTTGTTGAAAGTGTGTAACATCATGTCATCAATGCTCAGAATGTCAGAATGGTATCGTGACTGTCGAACAACCGGTTGACTTCATCATCCGCCAGCAATTCGACATTGATGCAGAAATCATCTGGAGACAGTACCGTATCTTCAAGTTGACTCCTGCTGCCGTAAATATTCTGGACACCGTAGTCGTGGAGAGCGGCAAATCCAAGGGTATAGTTCTTGCCGCCGATGGGTTCCCGGTTCTGGCTATTGATGAGTTGATACAGTCCCTGCCCGAGAAACAGTGCCGAACAATTCGCAAACGCGGAACCCATCAGAAGTGCATCAAAACCCTCCTGGGCGTTGATTGTGCCCGGTGAATGAGTCATGACAAACAGGATGCGGCTCATTCTAGGCGCCGAAGGTAATGAGTCTATCGGCGTTGATACCGGCGTCGATCAATTGCCCGAGTCCGGATACGGTAAATTGCGGCGAAACGCTTATCCCGGGTTTTTCATAGCGTTCCGCTTCGGTTGCATCCAGCATGCCGCGTCGTAGAGATGAGGAGATACAGATCACCATATCAAGTTGATGCTCTTTGCCAAGGTCTGCCCATTCGTTCTGTATGTCCGCTTCATCCTGTGGCGCTACACTTGACTGGTTCGCGTTATAGACGCCATCGTGATAGAAGAATACGCGATAAATCTGATGACCCATTGCCAGCGCTGCACGTGTGAACAGATAACCGGAACGCGAAGCCTGGTGAGAGTATGGCGCCCCGTGGATGAGAATCGCGAATTTCATGGATGATCTGGACAGCTGAAAGATCTCATGGAACCAGAACGACAAAGTGGTTTGCCGAAGCTGGTTCCCCTTCCAAACACAGCGAGCCTTACGGTCCGCTGAATGTTGTTTCCAGCGTTGTTAATCGTCGTTGAACCCGAGGAGAAATAACAGGCTGGTGAATAGATTGTAGATACTGAGATAAAGAGAAACCGTTGCCATAATGTAATTGGTTTCACCACCATGGACAATCTGGCTGGTTTCATACAGGATAAGACCCGACATGATGATGACGATTGCCGCGGAAATGGTCAGATTCAGGAGGGTTACGTCAAATCCCATCAGTCCACCGAAGATCATCAATACGATACAGCCGATCACGACCCACAGCCCGGTCATCAGGAATCCACCCATGTAGGAGAAATCCTTTTGCGAAACCAGGGTATAGCAGGACAGGGACAGGAAGATCACACCGGTCAGCCCGGCAGCGGTCATCACCGTTTGTGTTCCGGCAGGGGTTTGAAGATATAAGTTGATCACCGGACCCAGTGAATATCCCAGTATCCCGGTGAAAGCAAAGACCAGAAGAATACCCCAGACGCTGTTGCGCATTTTGCTGATGGCAAACAACAGACCAAAAGCGACCAGCAGGGGTATCCATCCCATGTAGGGTGCGTCGGTCGCTATGGCGAAACCAGCCATCGCGGCACTGAACATCAAGGTCATGGATAGTAGAAAATAAGTGTTCCGTAGAACCTTGTTGGTTGATACAACAGGTGACTGACGGTCAGTTACAAATTGTGCGTTTGCCATGCAGAACTCCTTTCCGGATATGTTGAAAATTTTACGTGTTCACCAGGTAAATGCAACCTGTGGTGCTGTCAATGATGAAAGTGGTAAGCAGGGATATTGCCTTCATAACTACAGTGAAGCCAGTATGTCGTTCAGCGTTCCTGATGGACGCATGGCGGGGATAGCGAATTCTGGATCTGGCTTATAGTAGCCTTTCAACTTCACAGGCGCCCCCTGTGCATCGAGCAGTTCCTGAATTATCGTGTCCTCATTGTCAGCCAGTGTCCTGGCAAGCGTTGCGAATTTCTCCTTTAATCCCGGGTCCTGGTCCTGTTCCGCTACGGCTTCTGCCCAGTACATTGCCAGATAATAATGGCTGCCGCGATTGTCCAGTTCGTTGACTTTCCGGGACGGAGATTTGTTGTTCTCCAGGTATCTGGCGATGGCTTTGTTTAAAGTATCTGCCAGGACCTGTGCTGACTGATTCTCAAAAGAACCCGCCAGATGTTCCAGGGATGCACCCAGAGCCAGGAATTCACCCAGCGAATCCCATCTCAGATGCCCTTCGGCTTCCATTTGTTGTACATGTTTGGGAGCTGAACCTCCGGCGCCTGTTTCAAACAGACCACCACCGCTGATCAACGGTATGATTGACAGCATCTTCGCGCTGGTGCCAAGTTCCAGTATGGGAAAGAGATCGGTAAGGTAGTCGCGCAGTACGTTGCCGGTGACCGAAATCGTATCTTTCCCGTCCCGCATTCTTTCCAGCGAGAATTTCGTGGCCTCGGCGGGCGACATAATATGATGTTCAATGTCTGTCAGGTCGTATGTTGGCAGGTAATGATTGATCTTCTCGATGAGCTGCGCGTCGTGTCCGCGAAATTTGTCCAGCCAGAAAACGACAGGTGTGGCGGTTGCCCGTGCACGCTTCACTGCCAGCTTGATCCAGTCCTGAATTGGACTGTCCTCGACCCGGCACATTCTCCAGATATCTCCCTGTTCAACTTTATGCTCAAGCAGCCTTGCACCGGAAATATCGATAACCCGGATAACGCCATCTCCTGGTGACTCGAAAGTAGTGTCATGTGAACCGTATTCTTCTGCTTTCCTTGCCATCAATCCAACATTTGGGACGGAACCCATTGTAGTAGGATCAAACGCACCTTTGGCGATGCAATGTTTAATGGTTTCATCGTATACACTGGCGTAGCAACGGTCGGGAATCACCGCTTTGATGTCATGCAGTTTACCATCCGGCCCCCACATCCTGCCGGATTCCCGGATCGCTGCCGGCATTGATGCGTCGATGATAATGTCGCTGGGGACATGCAGATTGGTTATGCCGTAATCGGAGTTCACCATGGCAAGATCAGGACCATTCTCCAGGCATGCGTCCAGATCAGCCTTGATAACCGATTGCTGATCTTCTGGTAATTGCTGGATTTTTTCATATGCATCGCCGATACCATGGTTGGGATCTACTCCAAGGGATTGGAAATCGTCGGCATGTTTCAGAAATGCGGATTCATAATAAGCGCTCACAGCATGACCAAATATGATGGGGTCAGAGACTTTCATCATGGTCGCTTTAAGGTGCAGTGAGAACAGTACACCATTTTCCGTCGATTCGATTTCCTCATCCAGGAAACTGCAAAGCGCTTTTTTACTCATGAAGGCGGCATCGACAACTTCACCCGCCTTTACTGATATATTTTCAGCCAGTGTTTCCGAACACTCATCGCCGATAAATTCGATACTGAGTACGTTGTTTCCCGACATGACGACTGACTTCTCACTGGCATAAAAATCACCTTCATTCATATGTGCCACATGAGATTTTGAATCCGGCGACCATTCTCCCATCGTGTGTGGGTGTCTTCTGGCATATTCCTTGACCGATCTGGAAGCGCGTCGATCTGAATTACCTTGCCGCAGCACGGGATTTACGGCACTGCCCTTGATCTTTTCATAGTGTGCCTTGATGTCCTCCTCATCGGCGTTTTGCGGCTCTTCCGGATAATCCGGCAAATCGTACCCCTTGCTCTGGAGTTCCTTGATGGTCTCGATAATCTGTGGGATGGAAGCGCTGATGTTGGGCAGTTTGATGATGTTGGCTTCCGGTTTTCTGGAAAGTTCGCCAAGTTCCCCAAGATAGTCCGGCATGCGCTGTTCTGCTGTAAGGTAATCGGGGAAAGTGGCTATGATGCGTCCTGCAAGTGAGATATCCCGGGTTTCGACCTGAACCCCGGCGGCATCGCTGAACACTTTTATGATCGGGAAGAGGGAAAATGTCGCGAGTCTGGGTGCTTCGTCAGTTTCCGTATAGATGATTCTGGGCATATCTGTCATAGATGTAAAAGGCCTTCAGTGTGACATCTCGTGGACGTCACTTGTCACGGTCAGTTGCCCGGATAGGGCGTGCAGCGGGGGATTATAGATGATTTTATGCCCGAGTGCATTGCAGTTGATCAGTACGGGCGGACTCTATGGACTGGATTACAGACGACGGTTGCAAATTATTCCGGCACTGTGGATGACTTTTTTTCCTTCTCTTGTCTTCTTTTGAGCCTGCGTTTTTTATTTCTTGCCAATCTGGCTTTTTCAGCAGCCTTCTGCTTTTTTTCCCATTCCTTCTCAAATGCCGCGAGTACCTTTGCCCTGGCGACCAGTTTTTTATCAAATGGTTTTGCAGAAGTAAGCTCTTCCTTCTGAGTTTTCATAATCGCACTGGCTTCACTCAGAGAGTCCCGTAACAAAACCGCGACAGCTCTTGCTTTTTTTACCTGAATGATGGTTTCTTTGGCGCCACTTTCGCGTAATTCCTCAACCTCTTTTATAACCTTGCTGGTGGCTGCTTCCAGATTCTCTTTTTGCCGTTGCCAGGCTTCGTGCGCAATCTCAAAATCTTTCTGATGTGCTGAGAGGTAATTGTCTTTTGCAGTCAGTATTTTTTTCTGAATTTTGTTGAATTGTTCATCCAGTTCATTCAGCAGATCTTTTTTTCGTGACATTTCCAACTCTCTTTTTTTTCAATCGTGCTACCTGAAGCGCAACCATCGTCGGTACAGAGTGCTTTTCATCTGACTGTATTTGGAATACTTTGGGTTGTCAATTGTCACCAAAAGGCAACCTGTGATCATGGACAGTCAAAGACATTGTTCTTTATGATGCTGCATTACTTCATTTACTGGATTCATGACCGCCAACATATGCACATCGATAGTCAAAGTGAGTGTTTTGTTACATTGGGTGATCACACCGACCCCTTTGAAGTTGGCGGCTCTGCTGCCAATGACGTCGTTCCTGTACCCGTTGCCATTACAATGGGCGATGCGTCTGGCGTGGGTCCGGAGATCGTGCTGCGACGCCATGAAGCAGGTCAGCTTGGCGATGATGTTGTAGTCTATGGCGATGCCGAAATACTAAGGGCGGGCGCACAGTTGCTGGGTATCAATACTGACCTGAATGTTGCGGATAACGTTGCAGACTGTGTTGCGAAGATCGCATCAGGTCACCTCAATGTGGTTGATCTGGCATCGTTGACCAGGGATGATCTGACACCAGGTCAACTCAACGAACGCTCGGGCATGGCGGCACGCGGTTATGTAGAGCGGGCCACCCTGGACGCGATGGCTGGTCTGGTTGCGGCCGTGGTTACAATGCCGATGAACAAGGAGGCAACCAGGGCCGGCGATCCCTCTTTTGTCGGACATACGGAGTTTATTGCCCAACTTTGCGGCATCGATAATTTTTCGATGATGCTGACTACGAAAGATGTAGCGGTTTCCCACGTCAGTACTCATGTACCGCTGACCAGGGCGATACAACTGGTTACCCGGGACCGGGTCCGCAACGTCATAGAACTCACCCATAATGCTCTCATCAATTTTATCGACCATCCGAGAATTGCCGTTTGTGGCCTGAATCCCCATGCCGGCGAAAATGGTCTATTCGGCGAAGAAGACAACATCCATATTAAACCGGCGATAGACGAGGCGCGTAACGATGGGCTGGAAGTTACCGGTCCCTTACCAGCGGACACAGTTTTTTACCAGGCGATTCATAACGATCAGTATGACGCCATTGTCTGCATGTACCATGATCAGGGACATGCCCCAATGAAACTCGTGGGTTTTGAGTCGGCGGTTAACGTCACCATCGGGCTGCCCATAGTCCGAACTTCAGTCGATCATGGTACGGCGTTTGATATTGCCTGGCAGGGCAAAGCGTTTACCAGTTCCCTGGGTCATGCTTTGGACTATGCGCGCAAAATGGCGGGATTGTAGTCAATTTTTCAGCCATTAATTCTTCTTGTCCGAGAATTCAACACCGCGGTGATTACTTCCTGTCAAACCGCGAATGTCACAACTAAAACTCTCGGAAGTCGACTTTCAGGACAGGAACTAATTTGTTCCTGTCCGGGAATTCAACACCGCGGTGATTACTTCCTGTCAAACCGTTGATTTTTAAACCAACAATATGCGAATGTCACAACTAAAACTCTCGGAAGTCGACTTTCAGGACAGGAACTAATTTATCGATCAGTTATAAATCTACAGTTTATAGGACAAAATAAATCTTTTTCATGATATAAAGCGGATAGTTACTGACTAAAGATAAAAGGAGGTGCCAGATGGCGAAACTCAGTGATCTCCTGGGTAAAAAGGGGCACGAAGTCTGGTCTATTGGTCCGGCAAGCTCCGTTTACCAGGCAATTGAAATGATGGCTCTGAAAGGAGTCGGTGCGTTGACTGTTTTGTCCGACAGTGGCCAGTTGACTGGCATCATCTCTGAACGTGATTATGCACGGAAAGTGATTCTTCAGGGTAAATCATCAAAGGAGACTTCAGTAGAAGAGATTATGACCAGGGATGTGGTCTACGTGCATGAAGACATGAGTATTGAAGAATGCATGGCCCTGATGACGGCAAAGAGAATCAGACACCTGCCGGTGTTAACTGATGGTGCGCTTACCGGCATGATTTCTGTAGGCGACCTGGTGAAGTCCATTATCGATGAACAGTCCTTTGTGATTTCACAGCTTGAAAGATACATCAGAGGAGAGACCCCCGGCGTCAATTATTGAAAAAATCGCTGGTCTCTTCAGTTATCAACCTGCCCGGGTCAGATGTCTGGCACGGGCAGGGAGCGCACTCTGTTGTCCTTAAGAAAAATAAACTTGTACTCTACAGGTTCATTCCATCTCTGCAAGCGCCGGTTCCAACTCCAACGGCGCCAGCCCCAGACCTGCTCTGTGCGTATTGTGATAGTGGTGCAGCGCTGGTTCATTACGGCCAAAAGTTAAATGAGTCTGAGCCCCTGAGGACGCACCCACCTGGGCAGATGCCGCCATGACATAGTCTTCCTGGACAACCACGCGGTTAAATCCGGTGAGGCGGCTTTCTTCCGGTTCGTTGTTACCCTTTTCCTCTGCTCGTCGCTTCAGGTGTTCGCGCATTTCACGACCCAAATAGAAACGGTGGTGTGTTCGTGACTTACCCGGGTTATTTTCATCAGGATACATCCTCAACAGGTCAATACCCTGCCGGTCAACCAGGAAAATAATATTCGGGTACAGAAAATAGACGCCAAGTGTAATCCAGCGGAAAGGCCATTCTTCGATAGGCATGTTCTTTTCGTGAACGTAATTGAAACCACCTTTAAGGGCAAAAACCATACGATAGTTCCTGCCGAATACATCGTTGGTCTGCAGGTTGCCAAAAATCTCTGGCGCAAGTGTCTCTTTATGTAATACATCAAAGTGATAGTTCTCACCAAAGGTATCAATCGCAAGCTTCCAGTTAATATCGGCTTTAAGGATCTGTTCCTCATTGAATTCAATGTCATGCAGGTCCCAGCTGTCCATCTCTGTTGCAAGGCCACCCAGAATCTCATCCACATCAAATTGTCTGCCCGGTGTTGGCAATACCCACAGCATGCCGTATTTTTCCTGTGCCGGTATCTCAACAAGACTTTGCCGGTTTTTATCGACACAGCCAAAACTCTGCTCCTTGTTGACTGCCAGCAACTTACCGGAATTACTATAGGTCCAGGCATGAAACGGACAGGCAAATCGATCTCGATTACCCCGGCCTTCCGGTACTACCTGCGCCCCTCGATGACGACATACGTTGAAAAATGCGTGGAATTTACCGTTATTATCCCGTGTCATCAGAATCGGAACACCGGTTTCATTCGTGGTCAGATAGCTGCCTTTTCCTGGCAGGTCCACCGACATTCCGAGCAATATTGGCGACTCCCTGAAGAATACCTGCTGTTCTTTTTGCAGCAGGTCAGGGCAGGTAAAATCGGTCACGGGTGCTTTCAGGATGCCCCCTGCATCCGCAGTGATCCCGTTGTCAATGCCATTCTGCAGTTCTTGCAGGATTCTTTGTTCTTCTCTGATCATCTCAATACTCTCTTTTTACTGCATTTTTCCATCATCAATACTTTCAGTTTTACGTACAACCCAAATTTCTTCAGTCGGCCAGAACTGCGCCCACTCACTATCAGCCCAGACATAGCGACTTTTTGCGTTCGCGGGGGCGCCAAATTCCAACAGTCTTTCAATCGTGAATCCGTTTTCCCGTAATAGCTTGATCCAGGTTCCATGCGGCAGGTGGAATTCAACTGAAACCGGTACCGACCATTCGTTTTTATACATATTCAGATAAGGTCGGAGCAATGTTCTCGTCATCGGTTGTTCTTCATCCTCCGGTGCACAAATTTCCGAGATCGGGTGACTGGTCATGAAGATGAGCTGTGCCCCTGGTCGCAAAACTCTTGAAGCTTCAGGAATCCACCTGTAAGGGTCAGCCCAAAGCGAAGCGCCGTACTCTGAAATCGCAAAGTCGAAAGATGCATTGGGAAACGGCAATGATTCACCGAAGCCTTCGACCAGGTGGACATTTCGCTTGTAGAGTCGATTCAGACGAAGTGCGGTATTCAATTGATTTCTGGTTGGATCAATACCATAAGCTTCGCCGCCGCGTTGAGCGATCCAGGATGAAACATATGCGGTTCCGCAACCGATTTCCAGACACTTCTTACCTGAGAAATCCGATTCTAGAAGGTGTAAGTCAGAATCTGGCGTATTCCAGATCCCCCAGACCGCACGGTCGGTGCGCCAATTCTGTTCAGCGGGTTCCACATAACTTGGGGCTTTCAGGCGCCATGCTTCTCTATTTGATTTTTGATGATCAGAAAGCTCCAAATTGTGTACCCTGTTTACTCATGTATGATTCTGTAACTGGTAAGTTACCGGTTAATATTTTCTTGTCTACTTGCAATTTCCATAAATCGGCATAATATGGCGTTCCAATCAATATCGATTGTTAGCCGATGACAAACATAACCCCAATTTCTCTTTGCAACCGAGCGCGCACAGGCGAAGTGCGCCTGTTGGAAGCAGATAACGGCATACCTATGACCTGACGTATTGAAAATTATACGGAAGGTTTGACATTAATGCCTTCCGGAACAGATCACAAAACCCCGGTAGGCAATGCCTATCGGGGTTTTTTTTCAGGACAAAAAAGTATCAGGACAAAAAAGTATCAGGACAAAAAAGTATCAGTACAGAAAAGTATCAGTACAGAAAAGTATCAGAACAAAAAAAGTATCAGAACAAAAAAGTCTCTGAAGGCGATTAAGGATAGTAACAAATGAGTACACAGATGTTGGAGCCAGTGGATGTGCAGATAGCCGGGCGCATCAACGAAGTACTCGATGATGACGAGGAGGTCCTGATACGCGCCACTACCGACCTGGATGAGAACCGGCGGTTTGGCCGGCAGTGTGTTGTCGTGACCAATCGACGACTATGGGTGCTGCCGGAGTCGGATGGGCAGATATTCCCGGTGCCTGTCGAACAGATAGTGAAGTGCCGTACTGAACCCCTGGTCGGCGGCGGACATCTGGAAATTGAACGCCGGGGAGAGCCGACGCTGTACATTGGCTATACAGATTCACAGGCAGTCAAGTTTTCGGAGATCACCCGCGGATTGGATCAACTGCGACAGGGAAATCCCTTCCTGATCAATCCAAAGCTCGATAAATTGCGATGCGACAACTGTGGGCGCCTGCTGCCGGAAAAAAACAGCATCTGTCCCGCCTGCATCAGGAAACGAGAGACACTGAAGCGTATTGCCGTCTACCTGCTGCCATACAAGTTAAAGGCGGCAGTTATAGCCCTGGCTTTTACCGCCATGGCCGGCACACAGTTGTTGCCACCTCTTGTGACCAGACATCTGGTTGACGATGTTCTGGTACCTGTTGATGGGACTGCATCAATGGATGACCGGGTCAGTCTACTCGGTTTGCTCGTGTTGGCTCTGATTGGTTTGCGCCTGTTGAACTGGTGCGCTGAATGGGTTCACGGCTGGACAGCGGCCTGGCTGGGCGCCCAGGTAGTGGCTGATATTCGCAGTCATCTGTACCGCTGCCTTGAGATGTTATCGATGCAGTTTTACGACAAGAGGGAAGTCGGCACACTGCTTTCCCGCGCCTCGCGCGATGTCGGATTGCTGCATGATTTTCTGATTGACGGCCTGCCATACATAATCATCAACGGCCTGCTGGTATTCGGCATACTCGGTTTTCTCCTGTGGATGAGTGTCCCTCTCACCCTTTATGTGCTGATACCAGTGCCTTTTCTGATTGCCTGGGGATTCGTCTTCTGGCCGCGTATGCGCACCTTCTTCAGTAAGTGGAGCCAGGTCTGGGCATCGCTGACGGATCGTACGGTGGAAACTCTGACCGGCATCCGTGTCGTTAAAGCCTTCGCCCAGGAAAAACGCGAGATGTCCAACTTTGCCAGACCCAACCTCCGGTTACGTGAAGTGGCGCAGCAGACGGAAATCAACCGTGGTGTTTTCTTTGCGACGATTACTTTTTTGACTGGTCTCGGCATGTTGATCGTTTGGCTGCTGGGCGGACAACAGGTTCTGGATGGCCGGATAACGCTGGGTACACTACTGGCTTTCTATGCCTATATGTGGCTGCTCTATGGTCCGCTCGAGTGGTTTGGACAGGTATATGTCGAGATGACCCGGGCATTTGCCAGCGCAGAGCGCATTTTTGAAGTGATCGACACCGAGTCTGAATCCTTCGAGGCTCCCGATGCGGTACGGCTGCCTCGGATGCAGGGCCACATTCGATTTCGGGATGTGACTTTCGGTTACGACAAAAGTAAACCTGTGCTGCATGGCATAAACCTGGATGTGAAGCCGGGTGAGATGATCGGGCTGGTGGGTAAATCCGGTGTCGGCAAAACGACGACCATTAATCTGATTGCACGATTTTACGATCCGGATCAAGGGACTATCGAGATCGACGATGTCGATGTCAACCGGCTCAATCTGCATGATCTGCGCTCTCAGATTGGTATTGTATTGCAGGAGCCGATGCTGTTCTCGGGTACGATTGCCGAAAACATCAGCTATGGTCGGCATGATGCAACGTTTGCGCAGATAGTGGACGCGGCACGGTCGGCCAATGCACACAACTTTATCCTGGGCAAGGACGACGGCTACGACACAAGCGTGGGTGAGAAGGGCGCTGGTCTGTCGGTCGGTGAGTGCCAGCGTATCTCCATTGCACGCGCTCTGCTGCACAATCCACGCATTCTGATTCTGGACGAAGCCACCGCATCCGTAGACGTTGCGACTGAGCAACAGATTCAGCAGGCACTTGGCAAGCTGACAGAAGGTCGCACGACTATCGCGATTGCCCATAGACTCTCGACCCTGCGAAACGCAGACCGACTGGTTGTTCTGGACCAGGGCCGTATCGTCGAACAAGGCACACACACCGAACTGATGGCGAAACGGGGCGTGTTTTACGATCTGGTGCAACTACAACAGGCGATGGACGCAATCATCGCTACCAGGGAATAGCTTATGTCACAGTTCAATGAACGTAAGTCACATTTTATCGAACAGTTGCCGGAGACAGTTTTCGACAAGGTTGGTAAGGCCATTGGTCCGTTTGAGGAAGTGACCATCCAGGTCACGACGGACATGGTCGATACACACCGCTATGGCAGTCGATGGCTTGTCGTCACCAACCATCGCCTGTTGGTATTGACGCCTGATGACAGCACTCCTGAAGATATACAAATTTCCATGCAATCTCTCAAAACCGTGCACATGGAACCGATGGTTGGCGGAGGACGTCTGATGCTTGTGCCCTACGAGGGCGAGTCTGTCTGCCTGTTCTATTCCAACTCGCTGGCACATCAAATTTGCCGAGGTGGCCGAAGGTATCAAACGGCTCATCGACGGTGACGAACCAAACCTGCCACTCGAGATGGACCAAACCCGTTGTCGCAAATGCAATCGACTGCTGCCGGAGAAAGGTGGCATCTGCCCGGCGTGTATCAAAAAGACCGACACACTGTTTCGACTGCTTGGTTTTATCATGCCCTATAAAACCCAGGCTGTATTGCTGATCACCCTGACCCTGTTCACGGCCATGTTGCAGCTGGCGCCACCCTACATCATCAAATTCATAATTGACGATGTATTGACGACGGGTCAGAGTGCGGATCAACTCTATTTTTACGTTGGTTTGTTGTTCGGAATCAGCGTCATCTTGTGGGTTAGCGAAATTGTGCGCCGCTGGCTCAATACCTGGGTGGGTTTCCGTGCAATTGAAGATCTGCGCACTGGACTGTTTGGCGCACTTCAGCTCTTGCCACTGCGATTCTACGACAAGCGCAAAATCGGTTCGCTGATTTCCCGCATGAATAACGATTCTGAACTGGTTGAGGACTATATGATCTTCGACGCACCCTTTATCCTGTCCAATGCGGTGATGGTGATTGGCATCATTATTCTCCTTTTCACTATGAACTGGGAGTTGGCGTTGTTCGTGCTTCTGCCAGTGCCGCCAATTATCATTGTCGCCATTCTGGTGTGGGATTATCTTGAAGACTATTGGCGCCGCTGGTCGATTCAGTGGGGTCGGCTCTCGACCCATATCAGTGAGTCGATTAACGGTATTCGTGTGATCAAAGCCTTCTCCCAGGAAGCATACGAGGGCGAGCGCTTTGAGGAACACAACCAGTTACTGCGCAAGGCCAGTGTCAGTTCGGAGCGTTCCTGGCTTGTGTTCTTTCTGATGACCAACTTCTTCATGAGTTTCGGCGCGTTTTTTGTCTGGTATTTTGGAGGTTTGCAGATACTCGATAACAAACTGCAACTGGGTGAACTGATGGCGTTTATCGCTTATATATGGATGCTGTACGCCCCGTTACAATGGTTTTCGGACTACTACAGTTTCATTGTGCGCGCCTTTGCCGGCGCCGAACGTATCTTTGAGGTCATCGACGCCAACAGCGAGCCATTCGATCAGACTGACGCCGTGCCAATGCCCTTGATCAAAGGCCATGTGAACTTTAAGAAAGCCGCATTCGCCTACGATCCGGGAAAAAATGTATTGCGCGATATTGACCTCGAAGTGCGGCCCAATGAGATGATTGGTCTGGTCGGAGAATCAGGGGTTGGCAAGAGCACACTGATCAATCTGATTACCAGATTCTATGATGCCAGCAGAGGCAGTATTGAGATTGATGGAGTCGATATCCGCGATATTCGTCTGGCGGACCTGCGCTCACAGATCGGTCTGGTGGCGCAGCAGTCATTTCTGTTCAACGGTACCATTGCAGAAAACATCGCCTACAGCAAACAGGATGCTTCCTTCGAGGAAATCCTGCGCGCTTCATATGCCGCCAATGCTCACGAATTCATCATAAAAAAACCCGATGGTTACGACATGCTTGTTGGCGAGCAGGGACGCAGACTGGCGGGTGGCGAAAAGCAACGTATCGCTATTGCCCGAGCCATTTTGCACGACCCCAAGATTCTCATCCTGGACGAAGCGACATCGTCTCTGGATACGGCAACGGAAAAAAAGATCCAGGAAGCCATCGCCAGACTGGTGGCAGGAAGAACGACATTTGCCATCGCCCACCGGCTCTCAACCTTGCGCGCCGCAAACCGCCTGGTCGTTCTCGAGGCAGGCAGGATCGCCGAGACAGGAAGTCACACGGAATTAATGGCGCGCAAGGGAATATTCTATCGTTTGGTAAAAACGCAACAGGAATCATCGGCCATCATGGCCGTAAAAGGATAAGCACAATGACATCATCTATATCTGGAATCAGTGACCGGATCGAACAGCCCCCGGTGACCATATCCCACCCCGGGAATGTAGCCGGGAGCCAGTTGCGCCTCACGCGCGACCTGAAACAGATGCTGCATCTGACCATCGACAGTGACCGAGCCTGGTCGCGAGTCAAGGTTGTGCGTGCGTCGCCTCTTACGCATCCTGATCGATATATTTCTTTCCTTGATGAAAAGGGAGTGGAGATTTGCATGATCGATGACCCTGGATCATTTAACGAGGAAACGCTCAACATTATCAACGAGGAACTGGAGAGACGATATCTCACCTCGACGATACTGAGTGTCCGCTCAATTCGTAATGAATTTGGTACTTCCTACTGGGACGTTGAGACAGATCGTGGCGAACGGGAATTCGTGGTGCAAAACGCGGAAGAACACGTCCGCAGGCTGAGCAGTCACCGGCTGTTGATCCTGGATGTTGATGGTAACCGTTTTGAGATCCCGCGGCTGGAGAAACTGGACAGGAAGAGTCTGGGCATGATTGAGCGGACGCTGTAGCAAATGCCGGTCTCAGTTGTCATCCAGGGATCGTTACGTCAGTACTATGGTCAGAGCGCTTTCGCTTCTTTATGATGTTCACAATCATTAAAGGAAAATTCCTATGGCATTCTATGAGTTAAGACAGTACAGGATCCTGCCCGGCAAAATGGACGATTGGGTGCAGTTCATGGAGGAGGTCATCATCCCGTTTCAGGTTGCACAGGGGATGGTTATCACCGGCAGCTTCCGTGATGAAGAGGACGACACGGCATATTTCTGGACCCGACGGTTTGAAAATGAAGACGAGCGCAAGGAACTCTACAATGCAGTGTATAAAAGCGAAACCTGGACCAACGAGATCGCTCCAAAAATTCCGGACATGATGGATACAAGCGGTATCAACGTCACCAGGATCCTACCTACACCAAGGAGTGCCACGCAGTAGGTCTGGACAACCGGTTGAATGCCGGATTGCTCAGAAACTCATACCCGGCTTCCTCAGTAAGTTATAGCGCCCCCTGAACTTAAGAAATAACCAGGTGGTACGGAAGGACTGAAATGATTTACCGATGTATTGGCATTTCCCTGTCGTACTTGATCAGCCTGTTCCTCTGTCAAATCAAGTTTGTCCACGATGTCTTCAATCTCATCAGATTTCATTGCCAGCATCAGAACGGCAAGCGTCAATCGTGCAGACGAAGATCTTTCATCTGACATCACGTCCATCATGTCAATGGCGCTGTCAATGTCATTCCTCCATATTTGAAACACCACTGATTCTGCAGCCTGGTCAACGATTTCTCCTTCCGGTAAGGATCGAACCCAGGAAATCGCTTCATCAGGATTTCGTTGAGCCCAGCCCTGGGCTACACTGCTGAATAATTCCTGGTAGTCGCTGTCTTCCTGATGTTGTTCCAGAGTATCAGCTGCACTCTTGGGGTCATGTCGCGCCCATTCTCTAATGACGTTTGTAAGGGCATTGTGATAGCCGGGTTCATCATGAAATTTCGTTAGCCACTGGTAGGCTCCTTCGGGATCTGCACGTGCCTTCTCATATGAGATACTCACCATCAGACTGTGGGTATGCTGCGGATCATCCAATCGATTCATCAGGTTTTCCGCCATGGAGATATCAATGTTTGGCAGAAATTGAATGACTTGATCAAGAACTTCCCTGTTATTGAGAGACATCGCCCAGCGCAAGCCTTCATCCGGATTACTGTGGATATAACCGCTGGCAATGCCATTCAGAAAAGCCTGACGGTGTTGTTTATCCAGGGTATTGGCATAGTCTATGGCTGCATGGGGATCAGATCGGGACCATCTGGAGGCGAGGTTTTGCAGTAAATGTGTTTCTCCGGTGCGTTCAACAAAGGCATTGATGTAGGGTAAAGCCTGCTGAACGTCACTTCTGGTCATCGCCATCAGTACCTGTCGCTCCATGTCCATATCCTGGGGGTAATAGTTGCGTACCATCTCCAGTGCGGCAAATGGATCCTGCTGACTCTGTGTCTGTATCAGCATTTGCATTATATTTTTCTTTTCCACGGCATTGTCCATATCCAATACCCGGGCCAATACGGCTTCCGGGTCCTCCATGTACCATCTGGCTACCGCACTCCACATGCCCATTTGTCGATCACTGCCTCGCAATAACAATGCCTCTTCAAATGCTGCTTCCGGGTTTTTCTGCCGTAAATTCGCCGATTGCATGATCATCTGACCAAATTGGCCAAGATCCTGTTGCAGTTTTGATTGTAACCCCGTATTGCCCAGCGTTGGATCTCTGAGCAGTCTGGCGCCGATCATGTTTTTCAGTTGCATGGAGTCAATATTCCGAACGTAATCGATAGCAGCTTCCGGATCATGGCGTATCCAACTGGAAACAATATTGCTGAGAAAACGGTGAATCCGATCCCGGCTGATATCAGCATTCTCGATGTAGTGAATCGATTCCATGACATCCAGAGCGATGAGCCGTTCAAGAAAAACATTGGCAATGTTGTAGTGGAAGAATGGATCATCATCATGAATCAGATTGTCCATATGACTTTTTAATGTCGGGATATCGCTTGAGGCCGCCAGTTGATAAGCGATATACAACTGGCGAAACATCGTAGGCTGACGAGCTATATCTGCAAAACGGGGCAGGGGTGATGCTGTTTTATCAGAATCAGATTGCAGAATGGTGGCTGGAACGGCGCCGGACTGGATGTTGCTTGACACAATCAACCCTGGCTCTGGAGGGTGACTGATTTGAACACCCACAAATACTGCAGCTACTGCAACAACCAGATATGACAAACCAATTAACAGATATCGCATCTCTTCCTCCTGATCGGGGAGCCTAACCCTGTCTTCCCTGGGTCTGAGCCCGCATCCTCTGGCGCTTGACAACCCCGTCCTCAATGTTGGACATATCGGTGATGATGTCCAGGTTGTCTACTAAACTCTCATAAGTGGCATCAACACCCAGTTGAGCACCATCATTAGTGTACATGGCCGCCATTGAAAGATTGCCTCCGGATTTTACGAGGAACTGGTGTATTCCTAACGTAGATGATCAGCCTGTTCCTCTGTCAAATCAAGTTTGTCCACGATGTCTTCAATATCATCCGAATTCTGCGCCATCCATTGATTGGCAAGGTTCATACGAGCAGACGAAGATTGCTCATCTGACATCGCGTCCATCATGTCAATGGCGCTGTCAATGTCATGCCTCCATACTTCCCACACCACACTTTGTGCAGCCTGGTCAAGCATTTCGCCGTCTGGTAAGGATCGAACCCACGAAATCGCTTCATCCGGATCCCGACGTGCCCAGTTCCGGGCCACGTTGCTGAATAATTGCTGGTAGTCGCTGTCTTCCTGATGCTGTTCCAGAGTATCGGCTGCACTCTTGGGGTCACGCTGTGCCCATTCACTGATTAAGTTATTAAAGGCGTTGTGATAACCGGGTTCATCCTCATAATTCGCAAGCCACCGGTAAGCGATTTCAGGGTCTGCCCGTGCCTTCTGGGTTGAGATACTCATCAGCAGGTTGTTGTAATGCTGTGGATCATCCAATCGTTTCAGCAAGTCTTCCGCCAGGGGTATATCGATATTCGGCAGAAAATTTATGACATGGTCAAGAACTTGCCTGTTATTGAGAGACATCGCCCAGCGCAAACCTTCATCCGGATTATTGTAGAAATAACCGCTGGCAATGCCATTCAGAAAATCCTGATGGTGTTGTTCATCCAGGGTATTGGCATAGTCTATGGCGGCCAGGGGTTCAGACAGGGACCAATAATGAGCGAGGTTGTTCAGTAAATGCGTTTCTCCAGTGCGTTCAACAAAGGCGTTGACGTAGGGTAAAGCCTGCTGAATGTCTTTCCCAGTCATCATCATCGTCAGTACCTGTCGCTCCATGTCCATATCCTGGGGGTAATAGTTGCGTACCATCTCCAGTGCGGCAATTGGATCCTGCTGACCCTGAGTCTGTATGAGCATATTCATCAAATTTTTCTTTTCCACGGCATTGTCCATATCCAATACCCGGGCCAATACGGCTTCCGGGTCCTCCATGTACCATCTTGCTGCCGCACTCCACATGCCCATTCGTCGATCATTGCCTCGCAATAACAATGCCTCTTCAAATGCCGCTTCCGGGTCTTTCTGCCGTAATTTCGCCGATTGCATGATCATCTGACCAAATTGGCCAAGATCCTGTTGCAGTTTTGATTGTAACCCCGTATTGCCCAGCGTTGGATCATTGAGCAGTCTGGCGCCGATCATGTTTTTCAGTTGAATGGAGTCAATTTTTCGAACGTAATCGATGGCAGCCTCCGGATCATGGCGTATCCAACTGGAAATGATGTCGCTGAGAAAACGGTAAATCCGTTCCCGGCTGATATCAGCATTCTCGATGTAGTGAATCGACTCCATGACATCCAGAGCGATGAGCCGTTCAAGAAAAACATTGGCAATGTTGTAGTGGAAGAATGGATCTTCATCATGAATCAGATTGTCCATGTGACTTTTTAAGGTCGGGACATCGCTTGAGGCCGCCAGTTGATAAGCGATATACAACTGGCGAAATATCGTAGGCTGACGACCTATATCTGCAAAACGGGGCAGGGGTGATGCTGTTTTATCGGAATCAGATTGCAGAACTGCGGCTGGAACGGCCCCGGACTGGATGCTGTTTGTCACAATCATCCCTGACTCTGGAGGGTGACTGATTTGCACGCCCACAAATACCGCGGCTACTGCTACAATGAGATAAGACAGTCCAATTAACAGATATCGCATCTCTTCCTCCTGATCGGAGAGCCTAACCCTGTCTTCCCTGGGCCCTCATCCGCTGGCGCTTGACAACCCCGTCCTCAATATTGGACATATCGGTGATGATGTCCAGGTTGTCTACTAAACTCTCATAAGTGGCATCAACACCCAGTTGAGCCCCATCATTAGTGTACATGGCAGCCATTGAAAAATTGCCTCCGGATGCCTGAATGACTTTCCCCGTGGGAGCATCTTCGCTGCACATATGGATGACAGCAGGTGTCACCAGCGATGTTGCACGCTCCGGTGGAGGATCATCGACATCCACGGGTTCACGTCCCGGAACTGTAGCAGTCATGCGTGTGGCGGCGCCAGGCGCCAGGCAATTCACCCTGATGTTGTGTGCTGCGCCTTCTAGGGCGAGTACATTCATAAGGCCCAGCATGGCCATCTTGGCGGCGCCATAATTTGATTGGCCAAAATTCCCCCAGATCCCGGACCCTGAGGATGTCAACACGATTCGGCCATAGTTGTTCTGGTACATGATAGGCCAGGCTGCATGGGTCACGTAAGCGGAGCCGTTGATATGGACATCTATTACATGGTCCCACTCGTCCAGAGTCATATTCTTGAAGGATTTGTCTCGCAGAATACCGGCGTTATTCACCAGTATGTCGATTGTACCGTAGGCGTCCACTGCATCGGTGATGATATTCATTGCGTCTTCGTGATTGGACACCGAGCATTTGTTGGCAATTGCCTCGCCTCCGGCTGCCTTGATCTCATGGACTACCTGATCTGCCATATCACTGCTGCCATCACCATGAACGGAACAGCCCAGGTCGTTAACCACAACACGGGCTCCCCGTTTCGCAAATTCAAGGGCGTGGGCTTTCCCCAGTCCGCCCCCCGCGCCGGTAATCACAACAACTCTACCTTCAAATTCACTCATAACAATCTCCGCAGGTATTTACTCTTTTTATAATACACATATCTTCAGCTTCCACTGACCCGGTCATGGATGACCTGAGCGATGCAGGCAGTGAGTTTCTTTGCCATGGGGATATGAAGAAATTCGTTTGGACCGTGGGCATTGGAGTGTGGTCCCAGAACACCGGTCACCATGAATTGGGCATCGGTAAGTTTCTGCGCCAGAAATTCCATAAACGGAATGCTGCCGCCACAACCCATCGACATTGCCGGTGCGCCAAAAAACGCTGTGGAAGCCTTTTGGAAGGACTGTTCCAGAGAATCCCCGGTCAATGGAGCATGCCAACCCGGATTGGGTACCTCCAGTTCAAAAGATACCTTGCTGCCAAAAGGCGGACTATGGGTCAGTAGACGGGTGAGTTCGTGTGCAGCGGTTGCAGCATTGGTAGTGGGAGGCAGGCGTAATGCCAGTTTTACCGTTGTAGATGGACGCAAAACGTTGCCTGCATTCTGTAATGAAGGGATGCCATCTACACCGGTGACTTCCAGAGATGCACGCCATGAGTTATTGAGGACCAGTTCAGTGGGGTCATCGTTTATCGGCTGGCAGTCTCCATCGTAGGTGAACATCGTAGAAAATGTCTTCGCCAGAATCTTACCTGCAGCGGCTGCTTCTTCGTACCGCATCTGTGGAATCTGTACATTGAGAAATGGCGGATATATGGCGCCAGTGTTTGCATCTTCGAGTCTGGAAATAAGATGCCGCAGTATCTGGAAACTCGATGGTACGATACCGCCGGCAGCGCCGGAATGAGCCCCCTGTTCAAGGACACTCACCGTCAACTCACCCAGGAGCATCCCCCTGAGTGAAGTGGTCATCCAGAGTTGATCATAGTTCCCGCAGGAGGAGTCCAGGGCAATGACCAGGCTGGTTCCATCAATGTCCTGCTCCAGGGCATCCATGTAGTAGAGCAGGTCCGGACTGCCGCTTTCTTCGGAACATTCTATGATGATGGCAATACGGGGCATGTCCAGGTTTTGAGACTGAAGAGCTTTGATCGCCGCGATCGCGGAATAAATCGCATAGCCGTCATCAGCACCACCCCTGCCGTAGAGCCTGTCCTGTCTGAGTACCGGCGTCCAGGGGTCGAGATCATCGTACCAGCCCGTGAATTCCGGCTGTTTGTCCAGATGTCCGTAGATCAGAACAGTGTCATCACCTGTTCCCGGCAACGTCAGATACAGTACTGGTGTGCGCCCTTCCAGCTGATGCCGGGACATCCGCAATCCTGGTACCGCCTGTGCATCGACCCACCGCATAACGTGCTGCACAGCTTCGTCCATATACCCGTGACGCTGCCACTCCGGATCAAACATCGGTGATTTGTTGGGGATTCGAATGTAATCCTGGAGACTGGGCAGAATTTCCTTATCCCAGAAACCGGATACGAAATCAAAAACAGCCTGTTGTTGCATATTTCCCTTGTGCAAGATAATTCATGAAGCAATAGTAAGATCATACTGGAAAAAGTTTCTGTCAGAAAAGAAATTTGCTGCAGGGAGAAGTAACTTACCTGCTCAGGATCCAGTCCTGCTATCCAGAGGCAATACTACCACAAGGATTTTTGGTTGGATGAATCGTATTGTCATATCAGATAGTGCCAGGATTGTTGTTCAACTGGATGAAATCTACTGCCCGCGAGCAGTTTTCGTGGATGTGAGCAATCATCCGGGTGAATAAGCATACCCGGCTTGATATTCTTACGGCTCAGTAGCTTTTGCAGGACATTGGACCAGGATGAATACAGAAGAAAGTTATGCACTCCGTGCGGAGCCATATTATTTACCACTGGCGGATGAGACGGACATTTTTCTGGCCGCTTATCAGGAACGATTGCCAGTGTTGTTAAAGGGACCTACCGGTTGTGGCAAGACGCGATTTATCGAGTACATGGCTTATCTGCTGTATCGCGGAGATTACAGCAGCCCGCGTCGACAAACCCTGGGGAACCCGTTGCAGACAGTTGCCTGTCACGAAGATCTGTCTGCCACCGACCTGGTGGGTCGTTACCTGCTGCGCGGTGATGAAACGATATGGCAGGATGGACCGCTGACACGGTCTGTCAGGGAAGGGACGGTCTGCTATCTTGATGAAATCGTGGAGGCCAGGAAAGATTCAACTGTATTGATACATTCACTGACCGATCATCGCAGAATCCTGCCGGTTGAGAAGCAGGGGATCATTCTTGACGCCCATGAAGATTTTCTGCTGGTAATCTCCTACAACCCCGGATATCAGAATGTACTGAAAGATTTGAAACCCAGTACCCGCCAGCGTTTTATCGCCATCGACTTTGGGTATCCATCTGAGGAACAGGAGGCTGAAATCATCAGCCATGAAAGCGGGGTGGTGAAATCAATATCGTTGGAACTCGCGCTTCTGGGTGCACGCATTCGAAATCTTCGACAACATGGGTTTGATGAGGGTGTCAGTACCCGATTACTGGTTTACGCCGGTCAGTTGATTGCTCGCGAAGTCCATCCTGTAAGGGCTTGCGAGGCGGCAATATGCAGGGCGGTTTCCGACGATGTGGATGTTCAGAAAGCAATTATTGAACTTGTCAGTACGATTTTCCCGGTAGATTAGCTGTCATCATGGATATTGCAGTAGCCAGTGAGAAACTGTCTGGATTGAATACCGGTGTTCACCAGCGGTTTATTGAAACCGCGGAGACACTGACTGGCCTGACAGACGATGCTGTTTTGTCCGACTGGGCGGAAGTTTGTGTCGATATAACCGAAGTTGGCTGGCATGGTTCCGAAGCAACACTGGCTTATCTGACACTGTCGGAATCCCTGGTTCATCTGGGAACAGGGAGATTGCTGGCAGTAGGACGCTTTGGCTGCTCACTCTGCCAATATTCCACAGAACCCGGGAAAATATATTTTGAAGGGTATCAGTCACTGATTAATGTCGGGCGTACGGATGTCTTTAATGAGATGGAAACTTCGGGTTGGGAAATCCATGAAAAGTACAGCCAGGCATCGACCCTGATTGGTGATTACTTCAAGCTGGCGACACACATCGCCATCAGCAGAACGCTAAAGGATATTCTGGCCTGGACTGACCTGGTAAAACAAATAATCAGAAATGATCGGGGCATCCTCACCCGCTTCATTGATTTGAGCGGATCATCGGAGACCATACCGTGGACATTCCTGAAACAACTTCAGCAGGAAACCACATCAGGGTGCATGACGTGTCTTGAGCACTATGCGAATCTTGAACGTACCTGCCCAGCTGAATTTCTTACCGACCTGCAACCGGCCATGCTCAGGTATGCCCAGGGGACTCATGGTTTAACCGGATTCTATAAGACTTTGACAGTGCAGCGCTTTACCGGCGCCCAGGGCCGGGAACTGGTGAGATTACTGGCGGATATTGACGATGTACGCCTGGCGACCTGTCTTGTGAACAGCAGCCAGGAGTTGCCCCTGGAAAATCGGAAAATAATGCAGTCATGGGTTGCCGAGGGGATGATTGCGGCCAAAAACAGAATTGAAGCAGGAGAGGCTTTCTTCAATCTTGAGTCGGCGCGGTCCCGCGAACTGTTATCAGCCCTGAAGGGTCAGGTTCATTTTGTGGATTGCAAACGTATCCTGCAATTGTATACGGAAGCATTCTGCGGCTGGCGGCTCGCTATAGAAGCAGTTTCATCCAAAGCTGACGGGGAAGCCGTGGATGTGCTCCGTGAACTGCCCGGTACGGATGGACGGGTTGTTTACCTGCCGGAATCAGCGTCGTATTTTCCTGATCAGACGCAGAATTTTATCTTTTACAAGGTTGCATTGCTGCATCAGCTGGCATTCTTTGAGTTTGGTACATTTGCCAGTATCCGCGAATCCAATCGTGCAATTCGGTCCTTCCCGCAGGTCGGTCTGGCCCGTCAGATATTCCGGACCCTGGAGGATGCTCGTGTCGACTGGCAGTTGGAGCACAAGTTCCGGGGCGCTGCGACTGCAATCAAGTCGCAAAAGGCGTTTGCACTGTTGAACAGGCAGGAAATACCGGTAACCCGGCAGGGGCAACTGCTGGAAATCCTGACGCAGGCATCGCTGGGAGGCAGAGTTCCTTCATGGGTCAGTGTGCAGTGGCGTCAGGCCGCAAAGACACTGAACTCCCTTGCCAACCGTTTGTCGATTGTCGAAGCGACAGTTCAGGATACCATCGCCTTGATAGAACCGTGCCTTGCGCTGCTTACGGCGGAACTTGACCTGACCACCACCGATATCGAGGCAGAGATATTTCCGGAGCCGGTGATTTTCCGGGGCGAATCCGATACTGATCAGATCATGATCAATCTTGCCCTGATGGACCTGGAAGAGACGTTACAGATCACCGGAGATGAAGAGGAAATGTTGTCCATCGCAACGCTCATTGATCCAAAGAATGCTGAAGTTGCCGAGATCAAAAAGGGAGACCTGCAGGACGCCGTGGGCATGTTGATGACGGATCTGGATTTGGACGGTGTCGAAGAGATTGAAGGAGAAGAGGGTGAGGAACTGCGACGTAAATTCAACGAAGGTTTAAAGGGTATTGCAAATCAGGGACGCCAGAACCTGGAGTATCGATATGACGAATGGGATTACCTGATCGAAGATTATCGACGGCGCTGGTGTACTTTACATGAGATCCGGGAATCGGATGAAGACCCGGACTTTGTCATCGAAACCCTGCGGCAACAGAAGCATCTGATAACGGGCATCCGCAAACAACTCAATATGCTGAAGCCCGAATTGTTGAGGAAAATCAAAGGGGTGCTGGATGGTGATGATATCGATCTGGAGCGAACCGTAGAAGTCATTGTAGAGCGAAAATCCGGATTCACACCGGATGAACGCATCTATGTGCAGCGGCAGCGAAAAGACAGAGATGTTGCCGCACTGTTTCTCCTGGATATGAGCGCATCAACGGACGACGTCATAGAAAATCCAGACCAGAGTGCTCAGGAGCAGCCGGACCTGGACCATGAGGATGACTTTCTGTCCGGGTTCTCTGGTGAGGTCAGTGACGATCCAACGGGTAAAAAAATCATTGATCTGGAGAAGGAAAGTGTAATTCTGATGAGCGAAGCCCTGGAAGAACTGGGCGATAATTTTTCGGTGTGCGGATTTTCCGGTTATGGCAGGGAACAGGTCGAATACTATCTTTGCAAGGACTTTGAAGAACCGTTAAACCATAGAACCAGAGGCCGTATTGGAGGTATAAAACCTTGCCGGAGTACGCGCATGGGGCCAGCGATCCGGCATGCCACCAGAAGCCTGGTGAAGACGGAATGCCGGGTCCAGGTCCTGATTATCATCAGCGATGGATATCCTCAGGATTTTGACTATGGTAAAGACCGGAACAGCCGGGAGTACGGCATTATGGACACCATGAAGGCATTGACGGAATCCCGGCAGCAGGGTGTGCAATCCTTTTGCCTGACGGTGGACCCTTCCGGCAATGATTATCTTCGCTCCATGTGTCCCGATGCCCAATACATGGTCATTCAGGACATTCGGCAACTTCCTGACGAATTATCAAAGGTTTATCGGAGTCTCACTGGCTGAGAGCCTTCAGCGGGCCAATAACTTGCCCTGCCGCTGTCGCGGAGCAAACAGGCCGGCTTACTTGGATTTTCTTCGTCATGTTTGATGAGAGGGTGTGTTGAAAATCACAAAAGAGAAAAGAGAACACTATGTAGACCTTGATGGGATTCGACTCTGTTATTTTGAAAGCGGATGTGAATATCAGGAAGAGGGTACATACCTGCTGGTACATGCAACAGGATTCCATGCCCGTTGCTGGGATAGAACCATAGACTATCTGGGAGAGCGGCATGTTGTGGCAATGGATATCCGTGGACATGGTCGAAGTGACAAAACTGGTCCGTATACATGGGATGTGTTCGGTCGTGACCTTCAGAACTTTATTACAGCATTGGATCTGAATAATATCGTTGGCGCCGGACATTCAATGGGTGGGCACAGCGTCACCCAGGCGGCTTCCATGTTCCCCTGGCGATTTGCCAGACTGGTACTGATTGATCCGGTCATTATGGCGCCTGAGAGTTATAAAGGGAGTGAATATATTCACCATGACTGGCTGGACGAAGACGGTGGACATCCGGTAGCTCGACGAAGGAATTTCTTTCGCGATGCCCGGGACATGTTCGAAAATTTTGTCGGCAGGGAACCTTTTTCACTGTGGCGGGAAGATGTTCTGAGAGATTATTGTAATTTTGGTCTTTTACCTGACCCGAATGGCGATGGTTATGTACTGGCTTGTCCACCCACGATAGAAGCATCGGTCTATATGGGTAATTCAACCACGGATATTCACCAACATATTGAGAAAGTGGAGATTCCTGTGGTTGTACTCCGAGCCAGGCAGGATACAACAGATCGAACCGTGATGAATTTTTCCAGGTCACCCACCTGGGATCAACTTGCCGGTGAATTCAAACGGGGCACTGATGTATATCTGCCTGATATGACACACTTTATTCCCATGCAGGATCCCCAACTGACGGCACGCTACCTGGCAGGGGATACACCGGTTCAGTCCGGCGCCAGGTAACCGGTTCTCAGGCGCCAGATGGCAAAGTTGCTTGCGACCGGAACTGCTCTGATTTACTCTTCAGATTGACTGGAACCAGATTACCCGGGTTCGCTTAACCCCGGGCAATAGTGGAATTTTGCCCTTCAGGGAACCTGCCTTAAGGACAGTCAGGCAATCTGCACCCGGGAAATAACTGAGAAAATGAATGTCCAGAGAATCCTTTGATTACGTCATAGTGGGTGCTGGTTCCTCGGGATCCGTTATTGCCAATCGGCTTAGCGCTGACCCGGAAAATCGGGTATTGCTGTTGGAGGCAGGAAGAAAATGGCATCCCTGGGTGCCTGTTCCTGTAGGGTTCGCTCGACTGATTGATAATCCTGCCGCCAACTGGATGTATGAATCCGAACCCGAATCAGGCACCAACAATCGCAAGATTCCGGTACCTCGGGGACGACTTCTCGGTGGGTCCAGTTCCATCAACGGCATGGTATTTGTTCGGGGCCAGTCCTACGACTATGACGGATGGGCCCAACTCGGTAACCAGGGTTGGAGCTATGATGATGTATTGCCCATATTCAAACGCATGGAAAGTTACAGTGGTGGCGAGGACAATTATCGTGGCCGCGATGGTCCATTAAAGGTTAGTGACACAACCGAAAGCGGTCCCCTTTACGATGCGATCTTTGATGCTGCAGAAGAACTCGGTATTCCGCGCAACCCCGACTACAACGGTGCTGTTCAGGATGGTTTTGCCATGACCCAGGCAACCATCCAAAATGGTCGACGCATGAGTACTGCTCATTGTTACCTCGATCCGGTGAAAAATCGGCCTAACCTGACCATTCTGTCTAACGCGACGACCGAGGTTCTGCTGTTTGACGGTAAAACCTGCAACGGTGTGCGCTATCGAACGGGTAAGGAACAACATGATGTTCATGTCACAAGGGAAGTCATCGTCAGCGCCGGAACGATCAACTCTCCCCAGCTGCTGGAACTCTCAGGCATAGGGCAGACTGACATTTTATATGAGCACAACATCAAATTGCGTCACGAACTACCGGGTGTAGGAGAAAATCTGCGCGACCATTATGCACCCCGGCTCATCTGGGAAGTCACCAGGCCAGGAGTCACCTACACCAACGGCATTAATCTGTTGTGGCAGGGCATCAAATATATTCTGACGCGAAAAGGGCTGCTCAGTATTCCAGCGAGCCCCATAAGAGGATATATCCGTTCACGGGAGGGTCTTGAGTCGCCAGATATTGGCGTTTCGTTTTATCCATTTATCTCCAGAAATTTTAAAGTGAGCTATACCCCCGGGGTCTCCGCGATTGCCCATCAGTTACGGCCGGAAAGTATGGGCTCGATTCACATCAAATCAGCCGATGTGACGGATGCGCCGGCGATCAACTTTAATTTCCTGTCAGCGGACATCGATCGTGAAGTGGTGATCTCGGCAGTAAAGGAAACCCGGATGCTGCTCAACACAAAGGCGCTTGATGGCTTTCGCGGCAAGGAGATTTCTCCAGGAGCCAGCGTTCAGACGGACGAAGAGATCCTCGCCTGGGTCAGGGCTAAAGCAGAGACGGTGTACCACCCGGTGGGCACCTGTAAGATGGGTTCCGATGATATGGCTGTGGTCGATGATCGACTACGTGTGCGGGGGATCAGGGGATTGCGGGTTGCAGACGCCTCTGTTATGCCAACGCTGACCTCCGGCAATACCAACGCACCATCGATTATGATTGGCGAGAAAGCGGCACAGATGATTGCAGAGGACAACAGCCACCAGCAAAGGGAACTCGAGTTTTAACCTCTGGTAAAAGATTGAGGAGACAGGCATGGGGAGCAAATCAGGTTGGATTTCATTTCTATTGGTTGTCGTTGCGATGATAATTACAATCACCTGTATCAACTACGGAGCATTTCTGATTGGTTTACTCACAGGTTTTTGGCGATCGTATGGATGGGGTCGGAGTCAAGCGCCAGAGCGAAGAATGGGAGACTTACAGGATTAAAATCAGTAGAATGTCCCGGCATTTCGGCCCGGTCAGTGGTCAATTAACCAATAAAACACAGGAGAGAAAAGAGTAATGAAACTTGAAGACATAAAATGCATCGGTATTTTAGGTGCGGGCGTTATGGGCGGCGGTATTGCACAGTGCGCCATCCAGACCGGTAAAAAAGTCATTGTCAGGGACCTGACAGATGAGATTTGTGATAACGCCAGGGATGTCATCCTCAATGCCAGATTCGGTTTTAACAAGGCCGTTGAACTTGGCAAGATGACTGAAGAAGCCAGGGATAAAGCCATGGCATTGCTGAGTTTCACCACCAACGTGGAAGATCTCAAGGATTGTGATCTGATAATCGAAGCCATCGGGGGAGGCGACGACGGCGCAATCGAGAACAAACCTCTGAAACTCAAGGTATGGGCCGAGATGGAGGCCATCGTGCAGAAAGAGGCTGTATTTGCCAGTAATACATCCATGTTCACCATTGCTGATCTGGCCGAGGTCACCACAAGAAAAGACAGGTTTATCGGTATGCATTTGTTCAGCCCGGCAAACATCATGAAGCTGGTCGAGGTGACCAGGACCGGGGACACCACCGACGACGTGGTACAGCTCATTGTTGATCTGAGTGAAAGCTGGGGCAAGACACCTATTACGCTCAAGGACGTACCGGGCGACACAGGCTTTATTGGTAATCGCATCATGGCGGCCGTACGTAAGGAAGCGATGAAGTTAATTGAAGAGGGTGTAGGTACAGCGGATGACGTCAATCTGGCGATGACGCTGGGTTTCCGGTGGCCAGCCGGACCCTTCCCGCAGGGACCGAATGCGAGAAGTGGCTGGAAATAGCCAACCGGCCCTTGGCAGCGGTTTGCGACTCACGCTCTGCGCCCCATTACCTCAGGACTGTTCGCGAAGTTGACTGATAGTGGTTGTGGGGCCAATCCATGCATGATAGTCGTTATGCAGGTGTTTGATATCTGAAGCACCTGCATTGTTCTTCGACGGTAATGTCCTGGCAGGTTGCTGCATCCAGAAAAAATAAATTCTATCCCAACTTCATCACGGAGGGGGATTTTCTTTGGGTGGAATTCCTGCCGAAAAAACCACCGAAACATCAGGTGATTCTGGTACATTGTTGATAATATGTTTGTCAAAGGAATTTTCAGGTTGATGGATGATTAAACCATGCTTGGCGGTCACCATGGGTGACCCGGCTGGAATCGGAGCCGAGATTGTTGTCAAGACATTTGACGATTCGTCGATTTTTGACCGGGCCCGGCCCTTTGTCATTGGTTCTGTAGCCTGTCTGGAACTGGCGTTGGAACAAACCGGCATCCAGATGCCAGTAAACCGCATCAGGTCAGTTGATGACCTGATCAATTCATCCGGCATTCAAGTCCTTGAGCCGGTAGATTTTGATATTGCAAAGCTTTCCATAGGAAAAGTGTCCGCAACCTGCGGCGACGCAGCGGTAAAGTATTTCGAAGCGGCAGTGAGGCTATGCCAGGACAATGCCGTTCAGGGAGTCGTCACTTGCCCGATCAACAAGGAAGCCGTGCACGCGGCAGGATACCATGGTGATATCGGTCATCAGGAAATTCTGGCGAGGATGACCGGGTCACAGCTTACGGCTACAATGTTGATGACAACGGGTCTCCGGGTAGCCCATCTTTCAACACACAAGTCCCTGGCGGAGGCTGTCGCATACGTCAAGCTGCCGGTACTTCTGGAGAAACTTCAATTGACCATGGACAGCCTGAAACAGTGGGGAATCAGTAATCCCCGGGTAGCGGTTGCGGCACTCAATCCCCATGGGGGGGAGGGCGGCATGCTGGGTCGGGAAGAAATCGAGGAGATTTCCCCGGCTGTCCAGTGTGCCCGAAACAAGGGTATGGATGTGGTCGGCCCCTATCCAGCAGATTCTATTTTCTATCGTGCGGCAGGCGGTGAGTTTGATGCGGTCCTGGCGCTGTACCATGATCAGGGCCACATCGCGATCAAGATGCACAACTTTGCCGAGAGTGTTACGGTAACGATGGGTATTCCCTTTATCAGGACTTCGGTGGACCACGGTACGGCTTTCGATATTGCGGGTAAAAACAGAGCCGATGCCAGCGGACTGCTACGTGCCCTGGAAACGGCGATAGATATGATCCACGGAGACCTGCACTGATCTACGAAGAGCTGCACTGATCCAGTAACCTGCCGGGTCAGGTTTTCCAATGAGCGAAAGTTAATATTCTCTTCCAGACACAAGGACAAAGATGAGCGATTATCTGTTATCGGGATTGAAAGTACTTGATGTGGCAACCGTGATTGCAGGTCCGGTGGCCTCAATGATACTTGCGGACTTTGGTGCTGAAGTGATCAAGATTGAGCCGCCTCCGGAAGGAGATATGCTGCGCAAGCTATCTTTCATGCCCAACACCCTGGATGCAGACAATAATTACTTCTGGCAGATGGATGCCCGTAACAAGAAGAGCATTTCCCTGGATCTGAAATCGGAAAAAGGTTTGGAAGTGATGCACCGTTTGATTGCAGCCTGCGACATATACATCACCAATCAACCGTTTCCGGTACGCCGGTCCCTTAAACTCAACTATGAAGATGTCAAACAACTGAATTCCCGTATTATTTATGCATCCCTTTCAGCCTATGGTGAAAAAGGTCCGGAAATGGATGGCAAGGGATTTGATCAGATCGCCTACTGGGCCAGAAGTGGTCTGATGGAGCTGATGCGAGAGGATGGCACAACGCCAACGCAGGCGTTACCGGGAATGGGAGATCATCCTACTGGTGTGGCACTGTATGCCAGTATTGTAACCGCGCTTCTACACAGGGAGAAAACAGGCGAAGGCTCCCTGGTGCATACCTCATTGCTGGCAAACGGCCTCTGGTCTGCAGCCAGTATTGCCCAGGGCGTGTTCGCCGGTGGTGACATGAAGGGTTATCGACAGCGCAATATGATTCCGCTGGTAATGTCAAAGGTCTTCAAGACCCGCGATGATAGATTTATCCTGATCAATATGGTCAGGTCCCGGAAGGAGCTGGAGAATATGTATGACATTCTGGAGTTGTCAGGTGTGATGAAAGATGCGCGGTTTGCCATTCCAGAAGGCCGTGTCCAATATCGTGGGGTACTGGGAAAACTCATCCAGGATAAACTGATTCAAAAGGATGCATCGGAGTGGCAGAAGTTGTTCGCGGGCAGAGTTCCGATCCACGTGGTAGCACAGGTTGAAGAAATTCTTCAGGACCCTCAGATAATAGCAAACGATATGGTGGCGCCTCCGGTGGCCGATGACGTGGATACACCGATGATTGTTAACCACCCCGTCAATGTGGACAGAGTGAAGAAGGTTGGACACAATCGTGCTCCGGATCTTGGTGAACACAGCGAGGAAGTCCTCACTTCCCTCGGTTACACCCCGGAGGAAATCCGGATCATGAGAGATGAGAGCGTCATATAGAAGTCAAGTCCGGTATCAGACCGGCAGAAGGTGCTAAACAGGTGGTTCATACTCCACGATTTACCAGACGCAACGTAATCAAGGGCAGTCTGGCGGCAACTCTCGGAGTGATATTCGCCCCGGCGCCAGTCAGAGCCTCTACACCCCTGATGGGATTTACACCTGTCCCGCTGTCCGCCGGAAAAGGCAAAATGCCCATGATCTCCCCCGACTATGAATATCAGGTATTGATCCCCTGGGGTTCACCTTTGCAGCCGGACGGACCACAGTTCAACTATCCACCCCGGGCGGAAGATCAGTTGCAACAGATAGGTATTGGCCACGACGGAATGGCATTTTTTCCCCTGGGGGAACGGCGGGGTGTGCTGGCCGTCAATCATGAATTCGGTAAGAATCCCCATGTGCTTGGCAGGAAGGATCCGGAAAATCATCAACATGTCCTGGCGTCACAAGCTGCACATGGCATGTCCATTGTCGAGATAGCGGAGCAGAATGGTCAGTGGACACAGCAGAAGAGCCGGTATGCCCGGCGCATCCATATCAATACAAAGGTCCGGTTCAGCGGGCCTGCTGCTGGTGATGATTTGCTGAAGAACGAGGCTGACAACGCCTGTAAGGGGACGATGTCCAATTGCGCCAATGGCAGAACACCCTGGGGTACCTATTTGACCTGCGAGGAGAATTTTAATCTGCAATTCGGTGCGACAGGGCAGTTCGAATCGAATGAAGCGCAGTTGAGATACGGCATATTGGGGAGTGGCGGGGAATATGGCTGGCACTTGTTTGATCCCAGATTTGATCTGTCGGACCCAGGGTACATAAACGAGTCCAATCGTTTTGGATGGGTGGTGGAAATCGATCCTCTGGACCCGGAGTTCACGCCTGTAAAACGAACTGCGCTGGGACGTTTCAAACACGAGGGGGTTGCTATTGTGGAAGCCTCCGATGGAAGAATTCTTGCTTACATGGGCGATGACTCAACCGATGAATTTATCTACAGATATGCTTCTGCAGCCCCCTGGCGTGAAATGATGGCTGCTGGTAGACATCCCCTGGATGAAGGACATCTGTCTGTGGCCAGATTTGATCAGGATGGGGCAGGTGAATGGTTACCACTTGAGGCTTTATATACCGATCAGCAATTCAATGGGCCGGCGGATGTTCTTGTCCATGCACGTCTGGCAGGGACTGCACTCGGAGCGACGCCAATGGACCGGCCGGAGTGGATAACACCCGGAACAGGAGGATTTGTTTACTGCGCTATGACCAATAATGAATTTCGAACGCAATCGAATGCCGCCAATCCACTGGCGCCAAACCCCCATGGTCATATCATCCGTTTTCGTGATCAACCAGGCCCACACGGGTCTACCCAACGATTTACCTGGGAAGTATTCATTTCCTGCGCTGCCCACTACGAAAAAGAAACTACACTGAGCAGTCCGGATGGTTTGTGGGCTGACCCGGATGGCAGACTGTTCGTGGAAACCGATGGGGAACAGCGAGACGGCATGAACAATCAGTTGCTGGTTGTAGATACTGCAACCAGGGAGATACGCCGGTTACTGACCGGTGTTCCGGGATGTGAAATTACTGGAATTGCGACGACGCCGGACCGGAGGACGATGTTCATCAATATTCAGCATCCCGGGAAAGGAGATCCGTTGTTGACGAATTTTCCTCATGCGGTAGATAACAGGACTGTGCCCAGGGATTGCACTCTGGCTATTCACAGAAAGGACGGCGGTATCGTTGGTTCGTAGCCAGTAACTGACTGTTCGCGACGCAGGGTCAATCCCTGATATTATTGGCGCATCAATATCCATAAGGAGACAATGATGCCGGAAATTACCGGTGGACAGGCTGTCCATGATGCGCTGGTGAAGTTGGGCGTCAAACATGTATTCGGGATACCCAGTGTTCATAATTTACCGACATTTGATGCTATCCACAGTGGTGGCATTATCACTCCAATCATTACCCGGCATGAACAGGCAGCTGTCCATGCCGCAGACGGCTATGCGCGTGCATCGGGGAAACTGGGCGTCGCGCTCTGCAGCACAGGTCCTGGTACCACAAATACGGTAACCGGTATTTATGAGGCAGCGTTTGCTTCCTCGCGAGTCCTCGTGCTTACAGGCCAGACAGAAAGTACAGATTATGGTAAAGGCAGGGCCGCAGGTCATGAGGCGGAAAACCAATTACCCATGTTGCAGACTCTGGCACGTACCGTCGTAAGTCCTAAGTACACTAAAGATCTGGCGCCTGCGGTATTCCATGTCGCCGCGGATATCATGAACGGTCGACCACAGCCTGGCGCCGTTGAGATGCCTATCGATATACAGTACGGGAAAACATCGGCGCCGGTGGGTGAGCCCATTCCAATGGAACCGGTGCCACCCGATGCTGAAGTTCTGAACAGGGCAGTATCGGTGATCAGTGATGCCAGCCGGCGGGTCATTATTGCCGGTGGCGGTGTTGTTAATGGTGGCGCCAGTGCAGAAGTCCAGGAACTGGCCGAAAAACTGAATGCACCTGTTTTCATGTCCGGTAACGGTCGCGGCGCTATTCCGGATGACCATGAACTTGCCATGGGAACCATTGTCAATCGTCGTCAGACTCGCAATGCGATACAGGATGCCGATGTAGTCATTGCCATCGGAACCCGGCTGAGAGGGTCCATAGCGGCCTGGGGCACACTACCAGGAAAACTCATTCATATAGATGTTGATCCGCTGGTTCACGGGATGGTGGCTGTACCGGATATCAGCCTGATCGCAGATGCAAGAGAAGCCGTGCGGTGTCTGTTGGACGCGATGAATGCCGAGTCAGGAGATTCAGAATTTCTGTCTGGAGTACAGCAGGCCTATCAGGAGATAAAGGAACAGACGCGGGAACGCATCGGCAAGGATATGTCGGCTCTGATGGATTACCTGAGGGCATCGATGGATCGTCATTCCGTGTTCGTCCGGGATATGACCATGCCTGCTTATGCCTGGGGCAATGATTGGTTCCCCATCCTTGCGCCGAACACCACAATGAATCCAAACTCCGGCGCTATTGGCCCTGGGTTGCCGCTGGCAAATGGCGCCGCGGTTGCCAGCGGCAGGAAGACAGTAGTGATCCACGGTGATGGTGGTGTCATGGTTCATATTGGAGAACTCTCCACTGCAGCCCAACACGACATACCCATCATATTGATCGTATTTACCGATGGAGGGTATGGTGTGCTGCGAGGTATTCAGGCTGACCGGTTCCAAGACCGGAATGTCGGGGTGGACCTGGCAACGCCCAATTTTGCCATGGTGGCAAAGGGTATGGGGGTTCAAGGTGAGCAGGTAAAAGGACTTGATGAGTTCAAGGACGCATTTAAACGTGCCATGGCAGCACCGGGACCCTATGTTCTGGATGTGGATTTGAGAACATTGGAGCCGATGCTGGGTTTTGGCAGGCGAATTGAATTTGTACAACCCGGGTAACATTCAATGGCTGAAAAAATTGTAATTCTCGATGGATTTGCCCTGAACCCGGGAGATCTCGACTGGCAACCTCTGCAGGTTCTTGGCGATGTCTACATCCATGATCGCACACCTCCTGACCTGATCATTCAACGGTCGCAGGGTGCAACCTGCCTGCTGGTGAACAAAGTTGCACTCACACGGGAGATAATGGAAGCCCTTCCTGATCTCAGGTACATCGGAATCCTGGCAACAGGCTTCAATATCGTTGATATGGAAGCGGCGTCGGAACGGAATATCGTGGTGACCAATATCCCGACTTACGGCACGGATTCGGTCGCGCAGCACACGGCAGCGTTGATGCTGGAATTTGCCAGAGGTGTGTGCATCCATGATGAAGCTGTCAAGAATGGGGAATGGACGAATAACGATGACTGGTGTTTTGCCCGACAACCCATGTTTGAACTCAGTGGAAAGACACTTGGTATCGTTGGCATTGGCCGGATCGGTCAGGCTGTGGCCCGCATAGGCGCTGCAATGGGCATGAAGCTCATTGCCCATGATAAGTACTGGCCGGACGCTTCTAGTCCTGGCAGATCTGGACGTTGACAGAGTGGCAATGGATGAGCTGTTTGCGGTGTCGGATGTGATTACCCTGCACTGTTCGCTGACGCCTGAAAATTACCGGCTGGTCAATAGCGAAAAACTGAATTTGATGAAATCAACAGCGTTGCTTCTCAATACCAGTCGTGGCGCACTGATCGATAATCAAGCCCTGGCTGATGCCCTGAATGCGGGCGTCATAGGCGGTGCAGGCCTTGATGTGCTGGAAAGCGAACCACCATCAATTGACAACCCGCTGTTAACAGCCAGGAATTGCCGGATTACGCCGCACATCGCCTGGTATGCCAAAGAGTCGCGGAGCAGATTGTTGCAGACAGCGGCAGAAAATTTGTCTGCTTTCCTTAAGGGTAGAGTTGAAAACAGAGTGAACTGAAGAGGAAGCGTCAGTCAGGTGTACTGACTGAAGCGGTGAATATCCTCCCTGATCAGAATCAGCACGGGCACAAGAAACAGAATGACCACTGTAGCGAACACAATGCCGACGGCCAGACTGACAGCCATCGGTATCAGGAATTGTGCCTGGGTGCTGGTTTCAAAAAGCATTGGTGTGAGTCCCAGCGCAGTGGTTGCAGAGGTCAGTACAATGGCACGAAAACGTCTCCGGATTGCTGCAATGATAGCTTCAAAAGTATTCATATCTGTCTCGCGCAGGTAATGGTTATAGCGATCAATCAGAATCAATGAATCATTTACCACGACCCCGCTCAATGCAATCATGCCAAAAATTGAGACGAATGACAGTGTATAACCCAGCAGATAATGCCCCACCAGGGCGCCGGCAGCGCCAAACGGTATCGCCGCCATAATGATGAAAGGTTGTACATAGCTTTTCAGTTCTGATGCCAGCAACGCGAAGATTACCAGCAGAGCAATCAGCGCAAGATATCCCAGTGACCCAAGGTCTTCGATTTGTTGCTGCCCGGTGCCTGAATGCTTGAAAGTCAAGCCCGGATACTGTTCTATCAATGCTGGCAGAACTTCCGATTCCATTTTGGCTATGACTTCCGTTGGAGTGGCCAGAGACGTATCGATTTCTCCAGTAACAGATACAATTCTTATTCCATCCACACGGTCGATTGAAGCATAACTACGGGATTCCCTGAGTCTGGCGACGACTTCAAGTGGCGCCTCTGTGCCATCGCCCAGTCTGATCCTGGTGTTATACAGGTCCTGGGTACTGCGGCGCTGGCTCTCCGGGTACCTGATCATGACCTTCAATTCCTCCCGTCCGCGTTGTATGCGCTGTACTTCCTCGCCAAAGAAGCTGCGCCTGAGTTGCCTTGCTACGATAGCAGGAGTCAGACCCGCGGCTTCACCCGCGGCAGTGAGTTCAATGTCGTATTGCCGTTTACCGGGATTTAAGGAATCCTGAATGTCATAAACCGAAGGAAACTCCGCATAGGAAGACTTCAGGGATTCAACAGCCAGATTCAGAATGTCGTCATTGTAATGGGTGAGTTCGTATTCCAGATCGGGTCCAGTACTAAAAAACTCGGATGAGTAGGAGATGCTCTCAACGCCAGGGATTACGCCGACCTTGTCTCGCCACAGCTTTTCAAGTTCCGTCGTTGAACGAGTTCTAAGCGGTTCGGGGTTCAATTCTATCTGAATAGAAGCAATATGACTGGCAAGGGACATCCGGCTGCCACCTTCCGGACCGCGGCCGGATTTTGTTTGGCCTCCAATGGTCACGATCACCGATTTAAAGGCAGTTTCACCGACATCAGTGTTGACGCTATGGGCAGCGTCAACTATTTTCTCCGCGGCAGATTTGGTGGTTTCAAATGGAGTACCGACGGGAAAAGCGAGGCCAGCGCTCATACTGGTCGCTTCCAGAACAGGAAAGAAAATAAATCTTACGGTTCCCGTGGTGAGCAGAGACCCGCAAAGAAACAGAAAAACGAATGCCAATCCCAGAGAGTAATAACGAAATCGTAACCCAACTGTAATCAACGGAATTATGACCTGGTCTCTGAATCGGGCCAGTGCACGACCCACCAAACCCTGCATCACATCCAGAGGCCAGCGGCTCCAGTTGTTACCGTGAGACAGATGCGCCGGCAGGATGAAGAATGCCTCGATCAGAGACATTGCCAGGACAGTGATGACAACAACGGGCACAATCCCCAGGATCTGGCCGAACATTCCGGTGACAAACAGTAGTGGCGCGAATGCGGCCATTGTGGTCAAAACACCGATCACGACTGGTCCGATGACGCCTTTGACACCAAGGAAGGCGCCGACAACACCACGATGTCCTGCTTCATGTTCAGTAATGATGTTTTCACCGACCACCACCGCATCGTCGACCACGATACCGAGTACTATGATCAGGGCAAACAGGGAAACCATGTTGATATTGACACCTAGAAAATCAAAAAACAGGAAGGCGCCGAGGAAAGAGATTGGAACGCCCATGGCTACCCAGATTGCCAGTCGCAGGTCCAGCATAACCACAAGAAACAGAAACACGAGTGCAAAACCGAGGGTGCCGTTACGCACCAGCAGGCTCAACCTGTCCGAGAGGAACTCCGATTGATCGGCCCAGATGCCTACGGTTATCCCTTCCAGGGGTTCATAGTGAGCCAGAAAATCCTTGATGTCCCTGGCAATTGTCAGAGTGTCTTCAGATTCGGATGCCCGCACCTGGATGAATAATGCGGCACGACCATTAAATTCATTGATCAGTTCCATATCCACGAAGCCGTCACGGATAGTGGCGACGTCACCAAGCCTCAGAAAGGTTCCATCAGCTTTTGCAAGCAGCACGATGTTCTCGAATTCCTCGCCGGTTTCTCTTTTGGTATTGGTTCTCAGCAGTAAATCACCAGATTCGGTACGCAACTCACCGGAGGCAAGATTCACTGAAGATGACCGCACTGCATTGGCTACCTGATCGATGGTAAGACCAAATTGGCGTAGTGAATCTTCTGCAACCTCGATAGATATCTCGTAATCCCGGCCTCCCAGCAAATCGACCATTGAAACGGTGGGCAGTGTCAGCAGAGCCTGTTCCAGATGTTCAGCCCCATGCCTCAAATACTTTTCTGAACCGTCCGAAGAAACAAACAGGGTCATAATCTCGTTAGTGGATTCCTGCCTGACAATGTCTGGTTCCTCTGCATCACCTGGTGGGAAGTCCGCGATTCGATCGACTGCCGATTTCACATCATCCAGTATTTTTCTGACATCGACAAAATCTTTCAGCTCGATGGTAATGGTTCCGGTGTTTTCCGATGCCCTGGATAACACACGGTCAACACCCTCAATACCAAATACAGCTTCTTCCACACGGCGGGTAATACCCTCTTCGACCTCAGTTGGCGTTGCACCCGGATAAGGTACTGTGACAGTGATGATGCCTGGGTCGATAGTGGGGAAGGTCTGCGCTGTCAGTGACAGACCAGAAATAAGACCGCCAATCAGAAGCAGTCCCATGATGAGATTGGCAGCAACAATGTTATTGGCAAAATAACTGATCAGCCCTTTCTGAACGGGTGTATCTGCCTGGTCTACTGCTAAATCCGTCATAATTGAACTGTTGACACTGACACTTTAAGCCCGTTTCTGCCGCCCGGCACTGAACCCAGTACAATCCCGTCCTGATAATCGAAGGCCCTGACCATCAAGCCATCCGCACTGGTGGCCAGCACTTCGGGATGTACCAGTTGCAGTACTCCTTTTTTTATTATCCAGACTGTGTCATTGATTTGTCTTGCGGCTTCCGGCAATACGAAGGAATTGACCAGCGGTTCACCGGGAATTGTTACATCAGCGAAGGTCCCCGGAGGAATAAGATTATCCTCAGACATCCGCAGAAAAATCATGGCGAACCGGCTCTTTCCATCGAGTTCCGCTGCAACCCTGTCAACAACGGCGGCATACTCTCTGTTATCGACGATAACGGTGGTTGCCCGGTTGATTGCAGGGGAGATCAGAGCCAGGTCTGTTGTGCTAATCGGCACAGAAACTTCGATCGCGTCGTTAGAGAATGCACGCCCAAATGTCATCCCCGGCGAAACCAGTTGGCCCAATTCAACGGAACTCTCCGCGACCCGCCCGGCAAAGGGAAGCGAGAACCTGGTTCGTTCCAAAGCAAGGGCAGCAACCTGTTCGCGGGCTTTTGCCGAGGCCAGTTGCGCCCTGGCCTGATTGATTTGCGGTACTTTGGCAACCAGCGGCGGCACTTGCCTGTCTGGCTGGTCCGGGTTCAACAGGGTGTAATTTTCTACCGCCGCGGAACCCTCTGCCTGCCGCAATTCCAGTGTCGCTTCCGCTGAAGCAACATCCGCCCTGGCCTGTGCCAGATTGAGTTCGAAGTCTTCTGCTTCAATGGACATTAATGCTTCACCAGCGGTAAACACCCCTCCAGCGCGCAGAGCGTCAGACACATAGGCTACACGGCCGCTGACCTGTGGCGACAGAGATACATAGGATCTGACGACCAGTGTGCCCGTGACATTGATGTCTGGAATCGTCACTGTTGGCGTTGGCCTGACTACAGATACCAGTTGTATTTTCTCGCCTCCGGTCGTGCTGGCCAGAGCTGACCGCTCAATGATATCTTCTTTGCTGGGTGATCTTGTAAAGTAGAATGTAATGATGAGCAATACTGCAATAACGCCAATCTGCAGAAAGCCCGGAGATGTGATTTTCCTGAAATCAGGCATTTTCTTCAAAATAAGTTTTCAATCGCGCCATTCCTTCCTTGATGTCCGACACTTCAATCCCGGAATAGGCGAAGCGGATGTATTGATCCCGTTCGTTTTCGAGTGTGCGGCCAAAATGTTTACGGGTGCAGAAAGAAACATCACTGTGGATCAATGCTTTGTCCATTAACTGGTTGACATCAGTCATCCCCTTGTTTTCCATTATCCTGGTAACGTTGGGGAATAAGTAAAAAGTACTGAGAGGGGCGGCAATGGAAATGCCGTTTATGGCATTGAGCCCGGCCACCGCTGCATCTCGTCGTTCCCTGAGTTGTTGCAGTATGGCATCCGGTCCGCTGCTATCGCCCTCTATGGCTTCAACCATCGCTCGCTGGATAAAGTGAGTGGTGCAGGACTCAATGTTGGTATTGAGCTTGTTGATGATTTCGATGACAGGTACAGGGCCGATAGCGGCGCCGAGCCGCCAGCCAGTCATGGCAAATCGTTTGGAACAGGTATAGAGGATAATCGTTCTTTCCTGCATCCCGGGAATATCGACTATGGACAGGGGTGCTCCACCATACTGGATTTCATAATAGGCATCGTCGGTTAAGACCCAGAGATCGTGTTCAAGGGCGAGTTCAGCCATCCGTTCCATTTCCTTACGGGACGACTGGGCGCTGTTGGGATTTTGATAATTATTGTAAATAAGGGCGCAGGTTCTGTCATTGATGGCGCTTTCTATCGCATCCGTATCCAGTGTAAAACCCGTGTCAGTTTCGGTGTAACCGTAGGGTACTGCGATTCCACCCTGATATTCGATTTGAGATTCGTATATGGGGTAACCGGGATTGGGATAAAGCACCTCGTCACCGGGATTCATCACGGCGCTGATGAATTTACCGATAACCGGCTTGCCGCCGGGTTGAATCGATACGTTTTCTGCACTGTAGGACAGTCCACGTTTGGCGCCGACATCCCGGGCTATCGCAGCGCGCAATTCGGGAATACCGGCACCGGGGCAATAACCGGTGAATCCATCGCTGATGGCTTTTTTAGCGGCTTCCATGATGTTGTCCGGTGTTGGCATATTGATATCACCGAGATGGAAGGGGTAGACCTTGTGCCTCTGAGAAGCCCATTCAGCAGCCTTGAGAGAAACCGCAAAGGCGGTTTCAGTGCCTAGTTTTTCCAGTTGTCTTGCGAGTTCCATAGTCAGATTCTACTCCTGACCACGAAGTTTGGTTGCAATGGCTCTCATGGTATCTCCTAAGCTCCGGGGATAAGTGGCATCTGTGAAGTCATTAATTTTATCCCAGGCTTCCACGACATCATCCGTGGTGAATCCATGCTCAAAGTAGTTGCCAAGTGACCGTTCCCAGCGCACCCGTGAAATCCAGTCGGCGCCTACCTCGAACAATTGTCCGCTGGCATCGCAATCCTCGTGGCATAACCAGGCAACAAGAGGGCTGACAGCTCCAGGATCCAACTGCTTCATGGCCTCTTCATCCATCACAGTACCCATCAGACGCGATGCGGCAAGGGGTGCAATGGTGTTTGACTTGATCCCTTTGGCACGGCCCTCAACGGCGATGGTCTGGCTTAATCCGTGCAAAGCCAGTTTACAGGCGCTGTAGTTCGCCTGACCGAAGTTGCCGTAAATCCCGGCGGCAGAGGTGGTCATGACAAACCTGCCATATCCGTTTTCCCGCATGTAAGCGAATGCGGCGCGGCTGACTTTGAAAGCGCCATGTAGATGAACTTCGTACACCGCATCCCAGTCGCTATCGGACATCTTGTGGAATGTTTTGTCGCGGAGAATTCCGGCATTGTTTACGACGATGTCCACACTGCCGAAATGATCCAGAGCACACTGGATAACTTTCTCACCGTCAGCGACGGAATCACCGTTGGCTACCGCGTCACCTCCCGCGGCTTTAATTTCATTGGCAACGGTTTCAGCAACAGTGGCGTCACTGCCTTCGCCGGAACCCGATCCACCCAGGTCATTCACTACAACCCTGGCGCCGCATGAACCCAGCAATAATGCGTGTGAACGACCAAGACCATTACCGGCGCCAGTGATAACGGCGACTTTGTTTTCAAAACTCAATGACATCTGACAATTTCCTATTCCTGTTCTGCGGGCGCATCATACCAGTTTCTCCTGATGGGAGTGTTCAGTAATGAGTGAAATCAACACGCATCATGACTTTGCATTACTTGCCAGACGGATGCTGAGTGACTACGACGCCAAAATTCCGGGTACTCTGTTTGGTGAAGGATTGCGTTTATCCATTGCTGATGCCTTTAAATTGCAAACTGCGGTTACGCATTTACGTGAGCAGCGCGGCGAAAAAGTCGTCGGTTACAAGCTCGGTTGTGTTGCGCAGGTCAATCAGCGCAACTTTGGCGTGGAACATCCCGTCTGGGGCCGTCTCTGGTCTACCGAGCAGCATGCCGATGGTGCTTCCTTAAAAAAGAGTGAATTCTTCGAACTCGCTATCGAGGGTGAGTACGCAATAAAGTTGAATCGCGATGTTGACCCGGGCGATTGTTCGTTCGATTCCATCGAACGTTGTGTTGGGTCAGTTGTACCGGTAATCGAATTGCACAATGCCAGATTTTTAGGTGAATCTCCGAAAGGTCATGAGTTGATTGCCAACAATGCCATCCACGCTGGTGTCGTTGCTCCGTGTGGAGTAGAGAATCCGCATCGGTCATTTACGACAGACCTGGCGTTACTATTCGATGGAGAGGTCGTGGATTCGTGGAAAGCGCTGGAATGGCCTGGTGAAATATTAAAATCCGTCCCATGGCTGGCGGCAACGCTGGCAGAAAACGGTGAAAAGCTGAAGAGCGGAGATATCATCCTTACCGGTGCATTCGGACCGCCTGTGCCGCTCAACGAACACCGCCAGGTAGCTGTTGTATCTTCCGATTTCGGCCGGGTAGAAGCGACTTTCCGATGACAGAACCGCGAATCTGAGGTTTAATCCCATCAAGTACTTTTTCCTCCGATTTAAGGGCTTTAAAACGATATTTAATTTACTGAGCTGAGATTCCGCTATTTTATCCATTTATTTTCTATTAAAGCATGCGCTTTACATAATGTCGCCGTCTTCGTATTATGGGCCTTGGTGTCAGTACCCCTGAAAGTGCGTGATACGACCAGAACGCGTCAGCTACTATCCAATATGAGCAGGCACTAATGAAACAGCAGAGGCCAATTCTACTCAGCGACGAGCAGGTTCAACGCTATATCGCTGATGGCTTCCTGATTGTGAATTCGAATCTTGATCCCGCTTTTCACGCTGCAGTTGCTAAAGCGCTTGATTTTACGCTTACCAATGAATTGCCTCATCCCGGTGACAATATTGTTCCCAGGATCCCGGCCCTGGACAAAGTGTGCGAGTCCCCGGTCGTGCGTGGAGCACTCATTAGTTTACTCGGTAATCAGTATGCCCTGGCGCCGCATCGATTCCCGCACAATAGCGAGCCACTCGACAAGGAAGTGGACACCAGGTTCGAACCATTCGATAACCAGCCGAAGATGGGCAGGGGGTCGATTTCAGGTTCCGGATGGCATCAGGATGGCCATTCCCGTAGTGGTCGCAGTCGTTGGCATACTTCGCGGGTGGCCAATGTATTCTATTTTCCACACGACACTCCGGTAAGTATGGGACCAACCCGGCTTCTTGCAGGATCACACCTCTATGCAACGCTACGCGGAACGTGTTCGGAGCAAGTTGTGCTCCAGTCGATCCCGGCAGGATCGGTGGTCATATGTCATTTCGATCTTGGTCATGCGGGTACTCCTAACTTGAGTGACAGAAGCCGTTACATGGTCAAATTTGTGGCTCTCAGAACCCAGAACCCATCGACTCCGACCTGGGATTATCAGGATCCGGTATGGCATACACCGGATGGTCTGAAAACGCCGCATGACATTCCTGTTGTCTGGACGTCACTATGGAACTGGATGCGTGGTGTGGATCGTAATGAAGGTATTACAGTGCCATCGATCAAAGAATTGCCACGATTGATGTATGGAATTCTCAGCAAGAGCCAGGAACAACGGTTGTCATGCCTCTATGATCTCATATCTATTGGCGCCGCGGCAGTCGATGGTCTTGTCGAATCACTTCTTGAAACAGCGGGACTTGGTCGCCATAAATCGCCAGAATCAACAGATCAGGGATATTACGCCATGTCCCCGAATGTGCTTGAGCGCAGATTCAGCGAAAGGCAGTTTGTACCGGAAGACGCAGCCATAGGCCTGGCTGCCATAGGCACACCCGCGGTACCCAAACTGGTTGAACTGCTTGCTCACGAGGATCCCTGGATAAGGATCAACGCCGCCTACGCTTTGGGAGATGCAGGACCAAAGGTGGCCGGTACATACGCAGATGATATCGGGGAACTGTTGAACGACCAGGTTGATTCCGTTATTCGCGTAGCCCTCGACTCGCTGTGTGCTCTCGGGACATTCGGGCCTGTAACTGTGAAGCGATTGCATCGATTCCTTACCGAGGATTATGAAAACTGGGAGGAGAAGGTTGACTCCGAGCCGCAAGTGGGATGGTACTGGACTCTTCAAAATCAAATTCGCTACCAGAGTTCCCTGGCATTACTTGCATGGGTGTCCAATTCCGGTGAACCTTCGGCGGATGTGGAAGAGGCATTGATTGACGCGCTGGATGATGTCACCGGGTACACTCCCGCGATGGCTTGCCTTGCCCTGGAGCGGCTGAATTCAGTTTCCGCAATGCGAGCAGCAATTCGCTATTTAAGCGTACGTCGTCTGGATGCAACTCTCGATAACGGCGTCTCCCAACCGGGAGGAATTGTGAAAGTGCACAGAAAATTATTGCTGGCGCGCCTGAACCGGGAGGAATTGTGAAAGTGCACAGAAAATTATTGCTGGCGCGCCTGAATCGGGAGGAATTGTGAAAGTGCACAGAAAATTATTGCTGGCGCGCCTGAACCACAGAAAATTATTGCTGGCGCGCCTGAACCGGGAGGAATTGTGAAAGTGCACAGAAAAGTGTTGCTGGCGCGCCTGACTGAGTCCGGGTAAGGTAAAACCCGGCTTAGACTAGGAGGAACACTCTCGTTCAAGGAAACCAGCCATCGACTTCGAGAAACCAGCATGAAAAATCAATACCTGGTGATCACGCTTATACTGGCGGCATTTGCTGTAGTCGTCATTTCACAGATCAATTCTGATTCCAAACAGTCAATACCAACTGGATTCCAGGTTAACACTACCCGATTCCAGGCTGCATCAACCGAAGATCTGGCTGAGTTACGTGCGCACATGACAAAATTCAGAACAGCAGCACACGCGGGGGATGTCGAAACGATCGTCTCACTGCATTCAGATGAATTCGCGTCAGAAGACGCGACCGGCAAGGATGGGGTCCGGGAACTCTGGACAATGATTATTGATATCGGATTTGCGTCGAAACTTGAACTTGATCTGGAGACGGCGGTGATAACAGTGGACTTTGATGAAGCCGAGATGAGGATTTTTGATGATTATGGTGATATTGAGCTTGCCTTTTATTTTGCAAAAGAGGAAGGCAAAGGCTGGCTCATTACAGGAACACCGCCAGAAGATAATTCAGTATCCTATGACCTGTACCTCGAACCTCACGGTGATGAATGTGTGGAACACGGCGATTATTTCAGGTGCTGGGATATATTTTCACCGGAGATCAAGACGGACAGAATGCCACTCGTCATCGACCTGCATGGCTACACGAATAGTCCGGAAAGACAGCGCGACATGTCCGGGTTTGAATCTTTGGCAGCGTCCCATGGGTTCATCGTGGCGTGGCCATATGGCATTGGAAAATCCTGGAATGCCGGCGAACAATGCTGTGGTGTAGCAGTAAGTGACGGCATCGACGATGTTGGATTCTTCCGCAAGCTGATTGCGCAGGTATCCATGCAATATCCGGTGGACCCACAGAGGATTTACGTCACCGGTCTATCCAATGGCTGCTCAATGGCTCAGCGTCTTGCAGCCGAGGCCAGTGATGTTGTTGCCGCTGCCGCATGCATGTCCCTGCATCTCCTGGTACCACCAGCACAAGACTATTCTCCAGTCCCGGTCATGATTCTCTATGGCACGCGAGACAAAGATATCTATGCGCCTGAAGAAGGTGAATTACCCAGTGCAGAAGAAAACTTTCTGAACTGGGGAAAGATTAACCGATGCGTCGGACCCGCCATTGAGACGTTGGCATCAATGGGCGTGCTCGCCATGACGTATCGACAGTGTGCCGCGGGAACTGAGATATCCATGGTATCGATCGAAGGAGGCGTTCATGTTCTCTACAAGGGTATGCAATCTGATGTCGATACAACTCAAATCGCCTGGGACTTCCTGAAGCGATTCAGTCAGCCAAACGCTACTTCGTTGCCAGGAAAATAGCAGCTGCTTCGGCCAGACCGGCTGCCCGGCCTGCGGTTAAATGATTTCCCTCCACGACAAAGCCTTTTGCATTGGGTAAAGCAGCCGCGAATTCGTGTGGATTTGAATCGTCAGCACCGCATATGACCAGTACCGGGAATGGAATTGTCCTGGGATCAAGACCGGGCTCACTGCTATCGCCTGATCGCAGTTTTGCCGCCAGGGCAAAGCGGTCCAGTCCTTTGTTATCGGCATGCATGCGCCACTGTTGGGCCATCTCATCTTTGATAGCATCCGGATCATCCATCTCGAAGCCGGAAGCCAGACATAATGCCTGAGCAGCCCACTCATCAGACGCATACAGGTCCAACTGATTGGCAGGTGGTCCACCCCAGCCACACATGACAGCACGTGTAACAGGTCCGCCCAGATTGGCGACTCTCGCTGTCAGTTCGCATCCCAGACCATAGGCAAACAGTGCATACTCCTTTAGCCCCAGATGCTCACCCAGAGCGAGTACATCGCGAGCCATCGCCTGATCGCGATAGGCGGCAGGATCCTTCGGGCCATCCGACTGGCCGTGAGCTCGAAGATCCAGAGCATACCCGTGCAATCCATGCTCTTTTAATCGAGTGGCGTGGCTGTCGAGGTCGCGTCCACCCGACATCAGACCATGCAGCATAATGACCGGTGGCGCTCCTTCATCAAGATCTTCACCATGGTCGTAGTAGGTCAGGCGGGCGCCATCGAACGACTTGAACTCCCTTTTATCTGGTGACTGGTGCATTCAGCCCACCAACGGTGTAGTCAATATATCGATTGAGATAATTACGTTCCAGCGTGGGCGTCCACTTTCTGCTCACCTCGGTACCGGATCGAATTACTCTTTTCCGCACCCACTGACCGGCAATTGCCTCGGTCATCATAAACTGCCAGCGTTGCTCGAAGACCGCTTTGGTCAACTCGGGCAGAGCTGCACGAACGCTTCTCTTAAACAGGGTTTCGTGTCTGTGGCGCGTTTTATCGAAAGCCGCCAGAGCCTGCTCATCTCCCGACTCTCCCAAATGGAAAAGAAAAGCCTGGGCATCGCCTCCCCAGGGAAAGTCAAATACCGCTTCTTTATACGGCTTTAAACCTGCGCTGATGATTGAACGTAAGGATGCATCGCCTGCCACGGTTTGCTGTAACAATTGGTATCCCGGTGTCCATATTGTGTCATCGAGGAATGCCACAATTGCCAACAGCAATCCTGACCGGTTACCAAAATGGTAATGCACCGCCGCCGTATTCGCGCATCCTGCCTCAATGCTGATTTGACGCAACGTCACAGCATTGAGGCCGTTTTGAGCGTACAGGTGCATCGCCGTTCGCAGAATCTTCTCTTTAGTGTTTTCGTGATCTTCCAGAGTTAGCGCTTCCAGATGGCGTGCCATGTCTGACTATTTCCTTAAATATTATGGGGATAAGAATACAGTTGATGATTTATTTCGACAATAGTTTGTGCACTACAGATTCAGATAGACTTTCATCATATTGTGTTGGCGCGGCCATTCGGCCTGGTTGATTCTTTGCGCGTTAACAATTCACGCCTGATCTCGGCATGTCGCTTGTGGCTGAGATCGTAGTAAAAGAATAATCCTATACCAGCGAGTGCGATGACCGCTACGGCTGGACCAGAGACAAAGCCCAACTGCCAGATAATGTCATCCGGCACAGTCCCTGCCTGTGCCTGCTCAGGAAATTTGATGACATCCAGCAGGATGCCGCCGATCAGAGTGCCTACACCCGTGAGCGCCTTGCGCGCAAACGCACGAGCGGCGTAGACAGAGCCTTCCCTGCGTTCTGATTCCTTCAGTTCGTGCTCGTCGGCAATGTCGGCGAACATTGAGTAAATTGTAGCGCCAGCAATCGGACCCACCAGCATTGTGATATAGGACACCGCAAAGAACATGATCAATATCCATTCCGAGTCATTCCCGGGGAACCAGGGAAAATCGAGCAGTCGAAAAACAATCATGGCGTTTGGCAATATGATCGTAATAGCTGAAACAATGATCAGCGTGAGCTTCTTATCGAATATTCGGGTGAAAATTGGCGTTAAAACAAAGGCAATAGGAAACGCAGACAGCATGAAGACTCCCAGCCAGCCGTATTCCTCTGTTTTAAACTCCCAGAAATGTAGCACCATGAATGGTTCAAAAACCTGGGCTACCGCAGCGCCTATTGCCATGAGGAACGATGCCAGGAACAGTATGAAGAAATTTCTGTTCTTGAAAATCGCGATCATGTCCGAGAGTACGGTCACAGGCGATAATCTGGAAACGCTTTGCGTTTGTTTGAGATATGGTATCTCGCGCCTTGTGCCCCAGACACAATAAAAAAGCGCGGCGATCATAATGATCGCTCCAATCCAGGCAAACCTGGGGTAGCCCGCGGGATCAAGCGTGCCGGGGTTAAATTCTTCTGTCGTTGGAAATATAAAAATATAGATCGAGAAATGCGTGGTCGCAGCCGTTATGGCGCCGATCAGCCCACTGAACGCAAACAGCGTTGAACGCTGGCTGTAATCGTCCGCCATCTCGGCGCCAAGCGCCATATGCGGAATATAGTAAAGCGTCATGCAAAATCGAACGAGTACCGCGAAAACGGTCAGCCAGATGAAGCTTCCAATGTCTTCCAGGCCATCTGGTGGACTAAAGAGTAGAACAAAAGAAACGCCCAGTGGGATCGCGGACGCCAGTATGAAAGGGTGACGTCGTCCGAAACGATTATTAAGTCGATCAGACCATCCGCCTATAATTGGATCAGTGATGGCGTCGATGACCATGGAGATCATTAACGCAATTCCGGTCAGGGTGCCTGGCAGGCCAACAATCTGTTGGTAGTAAAACAGAAGCAGAAGGTTGAATCCCTGTTCCTGCACCAAATAGCCGACCTCTCCTACACCGTAGGAGAACATTCTCGACACGGGTAATTTGCGCGCGGCATCAGGAGTCTCTGTCTGCGTCAAGAACCTTTCCATTTGAATGAGCAGGGATCGTTACTTTGTGTGAATCTGGATATTGGCGTCGGGATATACACCCGTCAGCATCCGTAAAGCATCTGAAGTTTAATTCGCATGCTTTAAAAGGGCAAGAAACCTGTTGGGTGGACACAGCTGGATTCTAGCGAAGAGAAGATTGCAAAGGGCATAATCAAAAGATATCCGGAGAATCGAAAACCGGTATTCAATCAGTAGCCGGCAGAATAGAATACGCTGGATCAAGAAAGGACCACAATCCATGCCTACGCTCAATTTGACGCCAGTCACCAGCGAAGATTATCGCCGGATCGCCGAGAAGCGCTTGCCTAGAATGTTGTTCGACTACGTTGACGGCGGCGCCTTGCAGGAACGCACGCTGAATGACAATGTCGAGGATTTCCGCAAGGTCAGGATGAAGCAGCGCGTGATGCACGATGTCTCTTCTTTGGACACGGGCGTCAATGTGCTGGGTCAGACCTGGACGATGCCAGTGGCGCTGGCGCCGATCGGACTTGCCGGTTTGATGGCACGGCGTGGAGAGTTGCAGGCCAAGCGTGCTGCGGACGCATTTGGCATTCCCATGTGTCTCTCTACTGTTTCCGTTTGTTCGATGGAAGAAGTTGCAGAAGTTTCTGATAAGCCTTTCTGGTTTCAGCTCTATATGCTTCGTGACCGTGGCGCCGTTAAAGACATGTTGCAACGCGCCCGAAACGTGGGCGTGACGACGCTGGTCTTTACTGTTGACCTTGCTGTCCTCGGAGCGAGATACAAAGACGTCAGAAATGGGTTATCAGGAAGTGTAGGGCTCTGGGGCAGGTTGCGAAGCGGGCCAATCTCCTACATGACGCATCCGCGATGGGCTATTGACGTAGGTCTTCGCGGTAAGCCTCATACCTTTGGCAATCTTGCCGAGTACATCACCAATGCCAATTCACTCAAGCACTTTACGAATTGGGTTGCGACACAGAATGATCCGTCAGTGACATGGAAGGACATAGAATGGTTGCGATCTGTCTGGGACGGAAAGCTCGTCATCAAAGGTGTGTTGAATGGCGAAGATGCACTCGAGGCAGCCAGGTCCGGCGCAGATGCTGTGATTGTTTCCAACCATGGCGGCCGGCAACTCGATGGTGTTTCTTCCAGCATCTCAGTGTTGCCGCAAGTCGTGGAGTCTGTTGATAGTTATGAGTCCGGCAGGGTTGAAGTGCTGATGGATGGCGGTGTGCGCGACGGTCAGGATGTGGTCAAGGCGCTGGCCTGCGGCGCAAAGGCAACACTCATTGGCCGGTCCTGGGTCTACGCTGTTGCTGCGTGTGGTCAGGCAGGACTGGAGCGTTTTCTGGGTACCATGAAACGCGCAATGAGCATCAGCATGGCGCTCACCGGTGCGCCAAAGATTGCGGATATATCACCGGAAATAGTGGAATAGAGTAGCCGCTTTTGCAACCGGGAGTTTGGTGTTTCTCTACAGTAGCTTAGAAGGCATTGGAATATCACTGACAAAGCGGGGTATGTCGTAGCCCCTCTTCACGGCAGGTCTTGCCGCGATTTCACAATACCAGCGGTGTACATTCGGGAATTCAACAAGATCAATATTCTGCCACTCAAAGCGTGAGACCCAGGGCCAGCACGCCATGTCGGCGATGGAATAATCTTCTACAAGATATTCATGGTCTGTGAGACGCCGGTCTAAAACGCCATATAATCGTTTTGCCTCTGCGTGGTAACGCTCCTCAGCATAGGGCGCCTTTCCGGTGTTGAACTTCAGAAAGTGGTGTACCTGCCCCAGCATGGGTCCAAGACCACCCATTTGAAACATCAACCATTCGATAGTCGTCCAGCGCTGTGCGCCCGAAGGAAAGAAGAGACCACTTTTCTCTGCGAGGTACATCATGATGGCGCCACTCTCCATCATCGAGGTTCCGTTATCGTGATCGACAATTGCCGGAATCTTGTTGTTGGGTGAAATCTTCAGGAACTCCGGCGCAAACTGATCATCTTTGGTGATATTGATGGTGATGGCCTTATACGGGATTCCCATTTCTTCCAGTGCGATGGACACTTTGCGGCCGTTTGGCGTGGTAAAGGTGTAAAAATCAATCATAGTTCAATACCTTTTTTTCGCTGGGTTGATGTTATCGAGCGTTTTCCGGGAGCACATGGTTATTGGGCACTTTAGCCATCTCACGCTTCCAACGAATCCCTCGGCGCCATCTGACAGGCCGTTGGGAGAACAAACAGTGTCCTGTCGACCATCCATTGCCGGCTTACAGCAAAGCATGAGTTACTTCACCATTTGAACCGTTAATCAGGATCAGTCATGTTGAACGGGTCCAGCGCCGCGTCCAATTCCGCTTCATCCAATTCCGTATTGCGCAAGGCAACTTCGCGTATGGTTTCTCCGGTTTCCGCTGCCTCATGTGCGATGGCCGCCGCCGCATCGTAACCGATGATCGGAGCCAGGGCAGTACAGATCGCCAGTCCCCGCGCCACCATATCAGGTCCTTGTGATGTCGCTTCAATGCCGGATACACACTGTCGGGAGAGATTGGCAGCCGATGCCGCGAGCAGATCAATCGACTGCAACAGATTGTGTGCCGCCACCGGCATCATCACATTGAGTTCAAAGTTGCCCGACTGACCGGCAATGGTAATGGAGGCATCGTTACCGATCACCTGTGCACATACCATGCACACTGACTCTGCGATCACCGGGTTGATTTTGCCGGGCATAATGGAACTGCCGGGTTGAACTTCCGGCAGAATTATCTCTCCAATGCCAGCCCTGGGGCCGGAGCTGAGCCATCGCAGGTCGTTGCAGATCTTCATCAGGCTTACCGCCAGCGACTTCAAAGCATTCGACGCATGGACCACAGAATCCAATGTGTTCTGTGCCTGAAAATGATGTGAAGTCTCCTGAAATGCGACACCGGTTCTCTCACTCAGCTTTTGAGTGACTCGCCTGGCGAATTCTGGATGCATTCCGATTCCAGTACCCACAGCAGTGCCACCAAGCGCCAGGCTGGAGAGTTCCGACACCGCGTTCTCCAATCTTTTTCTGCCCAGTTCGATCTGACTGGCATAGCCAAGAAATTCCTGACCAAGCCGTATCGGTGTCGCATCCTGCAGATGCGTTCTGCCGGTCTTTACAACCCCCCAGAATTGATTGGATTTTTCACGCAGCGCGCTTTCCAGTTCTTCCATCGCGGGTAGCAGTTCATGTTGAATCGCCACCGCGGCGGCGATATGGATACTGGAAGGAATCACATCATTGGATGATTGCCCGTGGTTGACATGATCGTTGGGGTGAACAGGGTTGCGAGAGCCCAGTTCACCACCCAGCGCCTCGATGGCCACGTTTGAGATGACCTCGTTGGCGTTCATGTTGGTGGATGTGCCTGAACCGGTCTGGAAAATATCGACTACGAACGAATCATCAAACTCACCGTCAACAACACGTTGCGCCGCAGTGATAATGGCCTCGGCAACATAGGGTTCAAGCGTACCCAGGTCGCGGTTGACTTCAGCGGCGCACAGCTTGATCTGACCGATAGCGCGAATAAAGGACCTGCCGAATCGCAGATCACTGATAGGAAAGTTAAGTACAGCGCGGCGGGTATTGCCACCGTAATATGCGTCTGCAGGCACATCCAGTACCCCCATCGAGTCGCGTTCGGATCTCATCCCGGAATTGTTGCCCATAAAATTACCTTTTGCCCGGTTTGTGGGAATGAAATAAATTACCGAGTACTAGATTGCCAGAGAATCGGCATATGTGCCACAGGCATAATTCAGTCCTTCCCTGCTTTCAACTACCGGAGTGCCTCTATCAATTGGGTTTATTGGCACTGGACTGTGTGTACTCATATTCCCGAAGTCCTGATATTCCTGATATCGGTTCCGTAGACCCATCGGGAAGCAGGAGAATAAATTTTAGACCTCTCAGTGCGGGTGGACGATATCCGGCAACCAGGTCGAATCTTGATTTGACGGCATGATGGACCAACGCTCGACACTCACTGGGCTTGAGCGGCTTGTCGCCATCCCGGACACAGACGTTCCTGACATCCATTTGATACAGCTTACGGGTTCCAGAGTCATGTTGGTGGAACATCCCGGACACATTCGGGTGAATCAGCATGTCGTCTACATCGAGGAGTTTCAGAACCTCTCCCTGACCGCGGAGAAGTTTGCTGATGTTCTCCCTTGAGGAAACCGCAATGAAGAGGTTGGCGTTCATAGTCTCTTTGCACATGTCGATCATGTAACTCAGGCTGACGTCTGACAACCCGTCATGCCAGTACCCGCCACCGATGTCGCTGTGGACCCCTGGAAACCAGATTTCCGTGATCCTGTCCGGTTCCGACACGTCCCGATTCATGAGTGTAGGTTCAAAGGCAACCCGGTCCTCGTCGAGGGAGCAGATGTGGACCGCCCGGCGTATCCGGGCGTCAAGGGTTCCATTCTCGAATACGACATCGCTGCTGATTTTTTCACTGCTTCTGTGTATCCCATCCATGGCGGCCACGGTATCAAAAACACCCAGGAATGCGATCTCCAGGTCGCCAAATTCCTCGAGCGTAATACTGGCGAATTTTCTCGCCAGCGCCGCACCACGACTAAACCCGAATACGACGATACGATCATCCAAAGTTGGCTCTTCTGCCCTTAGATCCCGGGAAGCCTCATTCAGTATTCTTCGTGCGTCTCCCCAGCTTGGCGCCAGGGCGCTGTTGACTGCTTTACTCATCTTCGAGACAAACCAGCCAACAAGAGGAATCGTTTGTCCACCTTCCCGGGTACCAATACCGTTGTAGTAGTAGGTCTTTTGACTGTCCCCACCGGGTGTCTGTGTCGAAGTGTTATCTTCCGCCAACCCACCACCCATGAGCACGTGTAACTTCAGGACGTTGCTCACGCTCTCATCTTCCTTGAAGCCGGTTGCATCGCCAGGCTCATTTCCAGTGCCATCGAAGCTGAATACCAGTGTGCGTGCCGTGTTTGTGTTCATGTGTTGTGCCATTTTCCTTGTGACGACTGTTGCTCTGGATCTGTTGCTTGAATGTATCAGAGAAGTTCGGCTGCAACTCTACCCGTGATCAGAGGCGCACGATAGCGCTCAGTCGAGTTTCAATGCTATGCTTGTTCAGTGTTGATTACTATCCTCTTTCTCAATGTCTGACGTTACATCATTCTCCCCGGGAGTCGTTAACGGTGGTTGGTCCGTTCGAAGTTGAGAGCATTCCGAAGTTGTGTTTTGGGAAGGTGCAAACCAGGGTACAGAACCTCGGAAGACTTAGGCAGTGACTTGGCGACACTGTCGAGGGATGTGGTGAAATACTAAGTCATTTCGAACTTATATAACGGGCATCAGATATATCCAAATCTGCGGGAATGCTTTCCAGCGCTTCGCATCCATATCCCAAGCAAGTCTGGAAATCATTTACTACTTTGAGATGTTCTTTGACAGTTCCAGGTTACGATCGAATCTGGGCTCCCAGAGACCAAATGAATTATAAAAGAAACAAAATTCAGAAGGTTGCTTAACTATGTGTTTACTGAGACTGATTAATTTCATTCAATGACGTCATTCAATTAGTGAATTTGAGGCTTTTAGGGTTGCGGAGAAAATCTTTGAAGCCCTAAGCTCTTGAGTCTGTTGGATTTAAGTTGTGTTAGGATAAAGTTTAATAAGGTGCCAAAACTGGGGGCACACGATGGCCATCAACATAAGAGCTTTTGTATGATTCCCGCGTTTACAAAGGACAGAAAATGACAAACAGGGATTGGATATCTGAGACAAAGGAATATCTACGATGTAAGTACAGTGGTTTAGATGGGAAATTTAACCAAACCTTATCGGAAATTAAACCTAGATTGCACGAATGGGAAGCCAAATATTTTATACTTGGGATGGAGCAGGGATTTTTTCAAGTAGATTGTGAAGGGTATACACAATCCTGCTTCCTGCCGCCACCTAAAAAAGATAAACAAAAGATTACTCAACTCTTTGACCATAATAGTGACGGTAACCGTTCTCTATCCCGTGAAAATGTATGCCAGTTGGCAACAGTTTCTTATCTGGTAATAAACCGTAATTGGGATAAATCCCAAATTAAAATGGAGCCCTCATATCGTGTAAACGGAATACCTATAAGATGGGCAGTCGATATTTCAATTGAATCAGTAAGTGGGGAAGTGTTGGTTGGCTGTGAAATAAAAAGTAGTCTAAAAGAACATGATATACTTATCGAGGATTTTAAATTCTGCTGCGAGAGAGGGCAGCATGGAAAAGAGTACTGTCCTAAAAAAAATCATTCGAAATTCGAATTCTGTAAACTGTTGAAACCGAAATACTTTTTCTCTGTTTCACCTGAAACGAACCAGTGCTTTGAGATAGAGTATGTCAACGACAAACTCCGATTAATAGAAATACCCACTCTGCCGGACCGGGAATGCATAGATACGTCAAACTGATCTTCCCCCGAATTTCTGGTCACAAAGTTGAGAATTGTACGCAGCATCCTTCGCTATTTCTTTCTAGTGCTTCTTAAAACTGAGTCGCTGATTACATTACTCTCCAATCACTATGTATCTCCCGTGGATGACAAATTCACAACCTCTGTCTCTTGAGGCTCTCCAGATTGTTTCGTCTCTGACTGTGAATTAACGTCTTCATGACGGACTCTACTCTTTTCGTCAGTTGTGGGCTTCTCAATTGGGTCACGCTTAACTATTGAAGGAGGAGGAGGGGACCAGGAACGTAATCGTTGACCAATTCGCTCGTAGAATTCCGGTATCAGTTTTTCAAGGTCTTCAATAAAAGTTTGCCGTCCAGAGAATCGACCTGCAATACCTCTGATCATGATGACTTCAAAGCTTAACGGTATTGCACCGGGACGCCCACTCTCTAGACTCTTCGTATCAACTTGAATCTCTGACAGTTTGGCTTGAGTTGGTAATCCTTTTCCAGGATACCGTGCCCGAATGATGACATCGTCGACATCAATCCCCCGTAATTGCCTAACGAGCCAATTAATTCTTGCGCTTGCACGTTTTCTATTACCCGGAGCTTTAAGCTCCATTGAGCATGAGATTGTACGGCGTTGCAGATTTACTATTACATCAAGATCACTGGAGGCATTCGGCACTATGAATGCAGAACGCAATTCATGTGAAGTAACCAACGAATCACATGCGTCTTTAAGCCGGAGTGTCGGGTCTGCCTGATGTTTGCGCGAAATGCGGATTCCAAACCGTTCACTGGTACGACGACTTAATATCAGACAGACATCTCGTTCTTCCTGATGCCAGCTTGCCAGTGTGATTTCAATCTCAGGTGAAGATCGATTAAATTTTTGTCCATTCTGAATCCCCAGAACGAGCGGTCGCCATTCTTTGTTCATTTTATCGAATCGCTTGACTCCAGAATTCGGATGTTCGAGATAGCGCGCCATTTCTCCAAGAATATATGCTTGTTCGTGATCGATTTCTTCGTTTTCACCAAGAATCAGTGATGCTTGGGTGAGAACAGAAATCCAAGACATGTGAAAAAAATTGATATGATTACTAAATTTCCTTGGTACAGCATACGGTACGTGAGTTGGCAAAGGCGCTAGTTGATTTGACAATGTGATAACTGCATCGATTTTATATTGGCGTGCTATTTTCGCATACCTGAGAACTTGTTCTTCACTGATCTCTGCATTATCAATCTTGGCTTCAAGCAGCGCTGTCCATCGGGCTTTACGCGTTACTACGCTAAGGACACCATCTGGCCGATCATCGCCGCTTCTGTCGGAAGTTGGAAATTCAACCTCCGTATAGCATTGCAATTCAGCTGTCCTTGCTAACCTGAACTCACAACGTTCCAATAGCTGTGCAGCAAGCGGGCGCACCACTGATAATGTCGCCAGCAGGATAGAAACAGTTCGCTGCTCCTTACGTGAATCGGCAATAGAAGGGATCAGCCTTGCGCGATGGGCATCATTCAAAATGTCGTCGAGAGTACTCATGATTACCTCATTTCAGGGAATATGAAATTAAAACTACATTTTCCCAAGATTGCAAAGTTACTATGATTGAGTAATTTTGATTGCGATTCAGAATGCGTTATGGAGCATGGGTGATCACCTTGAATCAGAATCGGTGATCACGTTCACCAGAATACGCAATCTTGTTCTGGGTGTATTATTGGTTGGTCGAGAGCAATACCCAAAGTGAACCTTACCTATATTTTGTTTTACTCATTCTAACAGTGGGAGTAGCTTCCAGTAATCTGAAAGTGGCAGACTTGGAATGGAATACATAATCAGAAGCGCGTGATAGCGCTCAGTCGAATTCCAATACTATGCTCGTTCAGTGTTGAATACCATCCTCTAGTTGGTCTGTAACAGCTGACTTCGGGTTCTTGATCGACGAACATGTCACCGTAAGTTCTCGTGTTACATCTTCGTAAAGGCACTGTGCAGGATATTTAAACCATAATAGTTAATATATTTGCTATAAAATGGTTATATAGTTAATATATTGACTCATGAAAAACACAAAACTCACACCAGGTGTTCAGTCCACACTTCGTCGCCTGGGTTCCAATATCCAGACAGCCCGCCGCAAGCGACGACTTTCCCAAGCCGATCTTGCATTGTCTATGGGTGTGTCTGTCGGAACGCTGAAACGACTGGAGGCAGGTGAGCCAGGCGTTTCGATAGCGACACTGGCCATGGCATTTCTTGCTTTGGGAAGTCTGGGTCGTCTGGAGGATGTCCTTGATATCACAGCGGATGATATCGGGCTGCTTTTTGACCAGCGAGAACTCCCCAGGCGTGTGCGTGGCCGCAAGCGGTTACCGACTGCTGTTCACGATAAGGGGGCACTCTACGTCCCTGATCCGGTAGGCGCCCTGTTTTGAAAACGAGTCGAAGTGTCCGAGTTGTCATCGGAGAAGAGTGTGCTTCTGTGGGTGTTCTTCATTTCGAGGTCGACGGGCGGAAACAGGTCTCTTCTTTTCGCTACGCCGACGAGTGGCTTGAGCGTCCAGACAGCTTTGCTTTGGCTCCCTTGCTTCCACTGAATAATCCAGTCAGTTTCCACTCGGGGATAGCCGGAAATACTCGTGACGCGTTGCCGGGTCCTATCGCAGATTGTGCCCCGGATTCGTGGGGAAGGCGTTTGATCGCCCAAAACATGGGTTATGCCCCGAACGAACTGGAGGCTCTGCTTGCTGTCAACGACAGGTCGCGTCAGGGGGCGCTGCGCTTCCTGGATGAAAACGGTGTTTCTCTTTCATCCAGCCTGCCTGCTGTCCGGACTGCTAACCTTGAGGATTTGCGAAGTCTGGTACAGAAGTTCGAGAATAATGAAGGCGACCTGCACCAGATTGCACAGGAACTGCGCGGAAGCGGTGACAGCCTGGGTGGCGCACGACCAAAATGCGACTTCGAGGATCTGGACGTACTGTATCTGGCGAAATTCACATCTTTCAATGACACAATGGCCATCGAACGCATGGAGACGGCGACGCTTAGTTTGGCTGCCAGCGTAGGGTTGCGAGCAGCCTCTGCCCGTCTTGAACTCAAAACCTCAAAATGGCCTGTAGCGCTGATCGAGCGTTTCGATCGCGCGGGGACTAACCGTCGCCACTATGTTTCGGCCAGAACGTTTGTCGGGAACGAACCCGATGACGAAGCCTTCTACACTGATTTGGTGGACGTCATGCGTGGGTATTGTGGTGGCGGGGAGACGATGCTTGGCGAACTGAGGGAATTGTACCGTCGCATCCTGTTTACCATACTGGTCTCAAACAACGACGATCATCTGAAGAACCATGGCTTTCTGTATGCTGGTGATGGCGCATGGAAATTGTCTCCCGCCTTCGACATCAATCCACAGCCAGATCGACATCGGCAGTTGAAAACGGGTATTAGCGAATTGAGCGGCTACTCCGCTTCGATCGAAGCGGCAATTGAGTCTGCGCCATTCTTTGAGTTATCAGAAGAAGCCGCACGCGCCGAAGCGCTACGCATGGCAGAGCAAATTTGCGGCGAATGGCGACACCATTGTACCAACGCTGGAATGAGCCGGGATGAGTGTGCGGTCTATGCCCCGGCCTTCAATCACCCGGGAATGCAGTATGCGCTGAGGCTGGCTGGAAATAGGGCCGGAAATAGTGCCGGAAATAGGGACAGGTTCAATAAGCAAGCCGGAATAAAGAGTGAATGAAAAGATGCAAACACCACACGTAATGATCGCAGCCGGGATCGCATGTCACCCAAGGTTTCACTCAGCAAAGCTCAATATACGTATGGCATTTAAGGATCAACTCTGTTTGACAGGTTTGAAGTTGGATAATGTAACTATTTGATATACTATACACTATAGTTACATCATTGACTGGTTAGTGCCATGGCAACCGAAAACCTGCCCGACTATTTTACCGCCCGAGGCCTTCAACACACCGCACCAGAAAGGCTGAACACTTCACTGCGGCTTGTTCTGGACAGTATGCCAACGTTGCTCTATGGCGAGGCAGAAGCGGAGTTAACGTCCGAAGAACAAGCGATTCTCAAAGAAGGAGGCATCGACCTGGACACCGATATCGTCCGGGACCCGCTGGCGGAAACCGCGGTCAAGTATGCTGCCATTATTGAAAGTAGCCTGTCTATCAAGGAGGCTGCTGCCAGAATGGGTAGAGCAGAAAGTCACCTGAGGCAAATGATTGCACGGCGAACATTGTACAGCTTGCTACTCGATAACCGTCGTTACATTCCGGCGTTTCAATTCACCAAAACTGGCGCGTTGGTCCAGAACATCTCCAAAGTTAACGCCGTATTGCGGCCCGACCTGCATCCGGTTGAAGTATTTGAATGGTACACTGAGGCCGATCCGGATTTGTTTGTGAAAGATGACGAAGATCAAACCGTCAGTCCCATCATCTGGCTTTCCAATGGGTATGATGTCAAGCCGGTGGTTACCCTCGCAAAACGACTGTAGATTCGATGCCGAAACTTCCCCGCGCACCGGATGTGGAACGCCTTCGTGCAACGCCGCCGGCGATTATTGAAATCGGTCCTGACATCCAGTTGTTTCGAATCTACAAACGCGGTGGTGACTTTCCAACACTATGGAATCAGTTCCGTCATTACGGACCTTTATCGCGGTTCGATCATCATGTCCCCGATGATGCAGATGAGCCATGTGCTCAAAGTCGAGGAGTACTCTATGCTGCGAGTGACCTCGCTACCACCCTGGCTGAGTTTTTCCAGCATCGGCGGCGGCGCATTAACCGATCAGACCAGGCGCCATGGCTCGCAGCCTTCCGACTGCCAGGGACCATTCCATTACTTGATCTAACCGATACTTTCAGTGTGCTCGTGGGCGCCTCGTCAAAACTGTTCACCGGATCCTTCCGGCACACTCAAGCCTGGTCACGTGGTTTCTACGATACCTACCCTGACATACAAGGCCTCTATTATCGCTCTTCTTTGACTAACCGAATTACGGTGATGTTCTACGAACGTGCGAGCACACAACAGTTGTTCCCGGCAACCACTGGTATGCACCGGCCACTGGACAGTCCATTGATGCTGAGATCGCTGACAATTGCTGTCCAGGAAATTGGTTACCGCTTAACCTAGCTCTGCCCTATACCCATTAGTTTTGCTGAACAAGCTCACCGCCACTGTGTTCAGTGGTGCGATGGAGTCACAAAGTCAAATCAAACGCTGTCTCAGCGAGGCCAGTGCCATTACCCAGGTCTGCGGGATTCTACACCAGGACGAGGTCACCCATAGAACTGACCTGGCGCGCCGTTTATGCACATATTATGGGTTCTTCAACGCTCAAGGCCAAGCGCAGATAGCCGGCTGTTTAAAAGCCCTGGGTGAACTATCCAATGCCGGGCATTTCACCTTACCCGCAGCACGCTCCCGCCCGGCGACGCATCCACCCCGTCGCCTGGCGACAGCAGTACCGTTACCGGCGCAGGTACCGGAGACGGCGGGCGCGATGCAAGGCCTCAAGCTGGTGTTGGTCAACCATGACCCGCAGCGACGCTTGTGGAATGAGTTGATGCTGCGCGAACATCCGTGTGGCGCCGGGCCGCTGGTGGGTGCTCAGTTGCGCTATCTGATCCATTCGGCACACGGTTGGCTGGGTGGTTTTGGCTTTTCGGCAGCGGCCCTGCAGTTGCGTGACCGGGATACCTGGATTGGCTGGGATGCGCCAACGCGGCGTGCCCAGTTGCACCGGGTGCTGTGCATGAGCCGTTTTCTGCTGCGCCCGCAGGGCTGCCATAATCTGGCGTCACGTGTGCTCGGTCAGGTGCTGCAACGGCTGCCGGATGATTTTGAGCAGCACTTCGGTTATCGTCCTTACCTGGTAGAGAGTTTCGTTGATACGGCGGCGTTCGAGGGCACTTGTTATCGGGCCAGGTTCGCAGAAAGAGCCTGGCCAGCGTCAGGAAACTGAACGTTACCGGTTTAGATGGTGTGTCGTAATCAGATCCAACAATACTTGCGCTCTGGTCGCTCATTAAATTCTATGGCTTCGTTCGCGAGTAATTAACTATACGCTGTTATCGAATGGTGATTACCAGCCTCAAATAGACTATTATATGCTTCTCGAGCATGAACCTTTTACGGCATTGAGGTGAACAAATGCAGGAATGCACCTGCAGGCCGTATGGGTGGGTGTTTACTATTAAGGAGGGAGATTATATGAAGAAAGTTAATGAGAATGTATCTTTTTGGTTAAAGTCGGTATGTGTGTTACTAGCGGGAGCCCTGGTCGCGCCCAGCGTCATAGCCGCTGACGAGGAGCAAGAAGAACAAAAATATATGGAAGAAATCATCGTCACTGCTGAGAAGCGTCAGGAGAATATCCTCGACGTGCCGGTGACCATGAGCGCGTTCAGCGAGAAGGCGATTGAAGAGTTGGGGATGTCAGCTGATGAAGACCTGGAAAAGATGGTTCCAGGGCTGCAGTTCGGTTACGACTCTGAAGGCTATGGCATCGCCATGCGCGGTGTTGGTACGCAGGTCGCGGTACAGACCACGGCGGACCAGGCGGTCGCCTTTTACGTCGACGGTGTATACAGCTATAAGCCTTATGGCACCGCACCGAATATGTTCGACCTGGAGCGAATCGAGGTCGCCCGGGGTCCGCAAGGCACCCTGAACGGCAAAAACTCGATCGCCGGATCGGTCAGCTACGTGAGCCAGCGGCCTACGGATGAATTCGATTTGAATGTGCTGGTCGAATACACCGATCAGTTTACCCAGCGTTATGGCGTTGCCTTCGGTGGACCGCTCGCCGGGGACTTCAGCTACCGGATCACCAGCAGTTATTACGAAGGTGACGGCATCCAGGAAAACGTCGGTATCGGCGGTGACTACGGTGCGCCGGATCAATGGATGATCGCGCCGCAGCTGCGCTACACCACTGACCGGCTGGATGTGAACCTGCGCTACTCGTATCTCGAGGACAGTGGTAGCGCGCGCTCAAGAATCGGTATCACGGAAAAAGAGCGTGACTCAGCCAAGATTCTCTTCTTCGGCTTCTGGGAGCAACCCAACGACTGGTTCCTGTATGACAAACCGGTGCCGTCAGTTGAAGGTTGTCCCCCGGGACAATTCAGTGAATTTGGCGGTATCTGCAACGACCTCAAGCAGAAGGTGCTGAGCAACCGCACCAATCAGCAGGAAAATGACGCCGAGCGCTGGTCTTTCAACTTGGATTTCGATGTGACCGAGAACCTGACGCTTCGCTACACCTACGGGGAGAACGAGTCACATACGTTCGGGTCCCAGGACCGTGATGGTACCGATCGCGTACCCAGTGCGCAGGATCCGTCGGTACCGGCTGACATTATCGATGATCCTGCGCTCGTAGCGCGTTGGAAGGACGAGGGCGGCGAATTCCGGGATCTTGAGGATGCCTGGCTGGAGGATGATATTGAAAGCTCTCACGAGCTGCAGATTTTTTCCAACTTTGACGGTCCGTTCAATTTTGTGGCCGGATTGTATACTTACGAAAACGAGTCGAGTTGGAGAGACCGCCAGCACGACTGGGCCAATCCGCTTTTTACCACGGATACGGAACAGGCGGCGACACACGTCGACCTGAACCGCGACGGCGTCGCGGACTGGACCTCATGCGAGGATTTTAGAACAACCTTCCTGCTGGTAGAGGATGACGAGGAAACCGAGGAGGTGGAGGGCTTTGGCGAGTCCGGGGATGAGTGGACCCATTGTCCGGCAGGCAGCGATCACTTATGGGAATCAGGCGGTGGTGCGGGATCGAGTGTTGAGACTGAAGCGATTTTCGTCAACGTCGAATATCGATTCAATGAGCACTGGCAGGTTTCCGGTGGTTTGCGCTGGACCGAAGACACTAAGTCCACCCTCACGTCGATCAGTGGTGACCATGGGGTGTTTGCGCAGCTGGACGAGGTTGAAGATGACCAGCTCCTGCCGGGCGCACCCGATCCCTGGGGCGGCATACCGGTTTATGGTCAATTCATCATCGATCCGAACAAGGATAGCTGGGAGGCGACGATCGGTCACGTGAGCCTCGAATACACGTCCGATGCAGGGCACCTGTACTATGGTCGAATCTCCACGGGATTTCGTGCCGGGGGATTCAACCAGGTGGAAGACGAAGATACGGTCGAATTGATCCGACTCGGTGCGATTGCAGCGTCATTCCCGGGATCGGAACTGGTCAACTACGAGGTGGGCATCAAGGGCCTGTTCCTTGAAAACCGTCTCATGTTAACGGCTGGTGCGTTTCTTCAGGATTATGACAAGTACCACCTGAAGGCCACCCAGTTTATTGGAGCCGGTTCACGTGGTAACCGGGAAAGCCCTTTTACCGACTACACTGATGCTTTTGATGGTACCGAGATCAAGGGGATCGAAGTCGAGGCCACGTTCTTCCTCTCCGATAATCTGCGCCTCTCGGGCTTCTACAACTGGCTGGATTCCTCTATCGGCCCGCACAGTGCTCAGTTCCAGGACGATCGCGACACGCCCAGAGAAACCTTTATCCATACCTGGATTGATCAGAGTACAGGTACGATGATGTCGGAAGAACTCGAGAAACTACGCGACGTCACGGGTAATACGTTACCGCAGCAGCCGCAGCACAAGGCGGCTTTGACGCTGCAGTACTCTCGCCCCCTGCGGCAGTGGGGTACCCTAACTGCACTGACCACCTGGAGTTATACGGGTGAACGCTGGGCAGATATCGGTAATGTACCCTACGCTGTCGTTCCGGACTTCGACCGGTTGGATGTTAGAGCATCCTGGGAGTCACCGACCCGAACCTGGGATGTGACTGTGTATGTGCAGAACGTGGCAGACGAAATCGGTATTCAGGAGTGGGCGTCGCAGTCCAACGTCTGGCTGACCGAGCATCGTCAGCTTGGGCTGCAGGTGCGTTTCCGACCTGAGTTCTAAGACCTGAAAACGTGGGCTCGCGAAAGCGAGTCCACGTTCCTTTCCTGCTGTACCCATCGTCACGAGGCGATTATGTTCTGGACGACACATGACAATCGAGAACCTTGGAAAATCCCGCAATTTGTTACTGAGAGTTGTAGTTCGCATTGCCTTCTCTGCTATCACTGGCTGCGGCGGAGGTGGCAGTTCCCCTGCACCGCAGACACCACCTCCCAGCGGCAATCCGCCGCCTTCTAACAATGAGGAGATCAGTTTCTCGCGGGCTGTCGACGCGGGTCTTAACAATCGATCTTTCGGCGGCGTCCTGACGCAAATGTCCGATTCGGAACGCTTCAGTGGCGGCATTGCTGCGGCGGATTACGATGCCGACGGGGATGTGGATCTATATGTCGTTGGCGGCAATGACGAGCCAAATCATCTGTATCGGGATGAGGGTGATGGGACTTACGCTGAGGTCGCGGCATCCGTTGGCCTGGATCTTGTGCACTGGGGTAGCGGTCCGGCATTTGGCGATTTTGACGGTGACGGTGACCTGGATCTGTTTATTGGCGCTGTGGAAGGAGATCCCATCAGCCTGTTCGAGAATCGTCTCGCGGAGGATGGCATATTTGTCGACATTATCGAGTCGTCGCGCATCGTGGTGACCGCAGACAATACCGTAGGAGGAACGTTTTTTGATTACGACGGCGATGGCTTTCTGGATCTCTTCCTCGCTCATTGGGGCAATCCGTACGTACCCGGGCAGGATACGGAGACCGTGTGGCGTAACAACGGCGACAGCACCTTTGTGGGTATGAGTATCGAGTCTGGCATCGCAGCAACCCTGGTAGAGGACAAAGAGGACTACACTTTCTCCCCGAACTTCTCCGATATCGATGGCGATGGCGACAGCGATCTGTTGATGTCGTCAGACTTCAACGACAGTCAGGTATACCTCAACAACAACGACGGCACCTTCACCAACGTTACCGATACCGATGTGATCATCGACCAGGCCGGCATGGGCGGCGCCGTTGGCGATTATGACAATGATGGTGATATGGACTGGTTCGTTACTTCGATCTACAACCTCGATATACAGGGTGGTGATCAGATCGGTAATCGCCTTTATCGCAATGATGGCACGGGGGTGTTTGAAGATATAACACTCGCGTCGCAAACGGACGACGGCGGTTGGGGCTGGGGGGCCTGTGCGACCGACATCGACAATGACGGCAGACTTGACATCGTGCATGTAAACGGATGGACGGAAGTGCAGGGCAAGGACTATAGAGGAATCCCTGTTCGTTTCTTCCACAACGCTTCCCCGAACAGTAGCGTATTCAACGAGCGTGCGGAGGAGGTTGGCCTGACCAATGATGGTCAGGGCCGCGGCCTCGCCTGTTTCGATTCCGAGGGAGACGGCGACATCGATATCGTCATCAGTAACAACAGCCCCGCCAATGTCGTCATGTACCGAAACGAAACCGACAACGGCAACCACTCTCTGGGTATTCGCCTGCAGAGCGCGGGCAACAATCGATTCGGTATCGGCGCGCACATCACGGTAACCACCGATGACGGTGCACAGGTGCGTGAACTGGGCGGCCAGAACCACTATGTCTCGCACAGTCCCCTCGAGGTGCACTTTGGACTGGGTACTGCCGAGGTCGCAGATATCAGAGTGCGCTGGCCCGATGGTATGGTCACTGAGATGCTTGCGGTGGATGCTGATCAGCAGATCACCATTACACAACCGCCTTTATAGGGGGATAGGTGGCTAGCGAAAAAAGTAAACTATCCCCGATACTCCCTATTGTCATAGTCACCCTCACCGCCTGCGGCGGCGGTAGCGGCGGCAGTGGCACAGGGCCGCAACCGCAAGAGATTCAACAACAGGACCCACCCCCAGCGGCTGATGAAATCATCTTTACCCGGGACACCGAAACCGGGCTTGCCCGAAGCTTTCCCCACGAACTGGATGATCTGACTGATCCCCAGAGATTCCACGGTGGTGTTGCCGCTGCGGATTACGATGCGGACGGCGATGTTGATCTCCTCATAGTGGGCGGCAATAGCGACCCCAACCAGCTATTCCAAAACCAGGGCGATGGCACCTATATAGATGTAGCAGCTTCCGTAGACCTCGATATCGTTAACTGGGGCAGCGGCCCTGCGTTCGGCGATATCGATGGCGACGGCGATTTGGATTTGTTCATTGGCGCCGTTGAGGACGACCCGTATTACCTGTTCGAGAACAGACTCGACGAAGCGGATGGTACATTCGTCGACGTGACATCGATATCCGGTATCACGATCGGTGCCGAGAATACGGTTTCCGCGACCTTTTATGATTACGACCAGGACGGGTTTCTCGATCTGTTCCTGGCGCACTGGGGTACCGAGCGCATCTCCAGTGAAGACACGGAGACACTATGGCGCAACAACGGCGATCGCACCTTTACGAATAGAAGCCTCGACACCGGCATTGCGCCTGGTTTGCTTGAACAGGATAGGGACTGGACGTATACGCCGAATCTAACGGATATCGATGGCGATGGGGATGGCGATCTGCTGATGGCGGCGGAATTTGAAACCAGCCAGGTGTTTGTCAATAACGGCGACGGCACCTTCACCAAGACCAGCGACCGGGAAGTGCTGGTCGACCAGGCCGGTATGGGTGCGGCGGTTGGCGATTACGACAACGACGGCGACATGGACTGGTTCGTATCCTCAATATTCAAGCTCAACACCCCGGACGGCGACTTGATCGGTAATCGACTGTATCGCAACGATGGTACCGGCGTATTTGAAGACGTGACCAGCAGCACGGGTGTTGCCAACGGCCGTTTTGGGTGGGGCAGTTGCTTTGCAGACTTCGACAACGATGGCTATCTCGATCTCTTTCACGTCAACGGCTACACTGATATGCAGGGGATCGAATTCGTAACGGATCAGGTGCGTTTTTTCTACAACAATGGCGATGGTACCTTTGACCAACTTGCAACTGACGTTGGGCTGACCGATACCGGACAGGGGCGCGGCCTGGTCTGTTTCGACGACGAGCGTGACGGCGACATCGATATCGTCATTACCAATAGCAGTCCCGAAGCCATCGTTTACTACCGCAATGAAAGCACCAACAACAATCACTACCTGAGCATTCGGCTTGAGGGCGGGGGAACCAACCGCTTCGGTATCGGTGCGCATATCACCGTAACCACGGACGACGCCTCTCAGGTGCGTGAGCTGGGCGGCAGCAACAATTTCACGTCACACAATCCGTTTGAAGTGCACTTCGGCCTCGGCAGCGACACGACTGCCGATATCAGCGTGCGCTGGCCGGATGGCACGGTCTCTGAGATGGCAGCAGCGGACGCCGATCAGCTGATTACCATCACCCAGTAAAAAAGAGCAGGAAAAGGGGCCAGGTTCATTTTTTCTCCCGAAAAATGAACCTGGCCCGAATGGCACTTACTTAAGCTTCTTGGGGTACCCGAACTTTAGCACGTACTGCCTCGCCTCGTGTCTAATGCTTGAAGCTTAAGTTCCTCGGTAGCACGCCGGCTAGTATTGCCGATTGCGCCATCATCAATCGGATCAGGTTGTACGCCAGCAACGTCGCCCAGACCTCCTTGATCGCCATTTCCGGTGATCGGCATCTCAGGATGTTCATACCCATTGTCTCCTTGGCAATAAGGGGACAGTTTACTTATATCAGCCAGACCCCCGTTCGTGGCACATCCACAGGGGCAGTCAGGGGACCGGCTTGCAATGCCTGACTCCCATTAAAGGAGACTCCCATTAAAGGACACACACCTTCCCATCCTCTCCCCCTTGCCCCGACCCAGGTCCTTTATCTGATACACACCTTCTCTTCTCTATGTCACATTGGATTATCTGGCTTCCTATAACGGACACACACACTATACATCTCCCTTGAGAGGGATTCTGTGAGGATAGGGCGAAGTCAGCAGGTGAACCGGTAGTGAAGATCGTACACAGGAGCCAAGGGATATTGGCAAGGGATGGCTACAGATCAGGGATGGCGAGTAACACCGAACAAAAGGTGTTACATCGGAATACAGTTTCTGACGAATACTGGCTGGTTAATGGTTAGAGCTAAAGACGTCGTCAAGTGTTTTGGCATCGAGTACATTTTCCGCCCAATTCTCCAGGTCCACCGACGATGCTTCGCTTAACCTCTCTGTAGTTTCGGGCGATAAAGCGCCGAATCTACGTTGCAGTAGTCGTTCCAGGACTGTACGTTCACCCTCTTGTCTACCTTCTTGTCTACCTTCTTGTCTACCTTCCTGTCTGAGATATTCTGCGTATCCTGCCATGTTGGGTTTGTCCTCCAGATATTGCTGTTGCCATTGCTGTAACTCATTATCGGTAAGTCCGGTATAGATGTCGATGAATTTGAGATATTTGGCCTGCTTGACCCGATCCGGCTCCAGTGCCAGAAGACCATGGTATGCCTGATCAAAGACCTCTTTCTTCTGATCTGACGGGTATCGCATATTCGGCAGGTTTAAACGCGCCACCAGATTATCGCTGTGCTGCCAGCGCTCGTACGGGATGTCTTTCAGTTTACAGCTCAGGTACTCAAAGGTGAGAAAGCGTTGGTACTCGTCGCCCACAGCCAGGAATGCTGGTGCTGAGCCAGCTTCACCCAGAAAGATTACCACCGGCACCACGCGATCTGATTTATTCAACTCAACGAGGTCAATGCAATAATGAGCCAGTCGGTGTATCGAGAAATGGCGCGGGTCAGTTTCTTCTTCTATGGCGAACAGTAATGTCTTACGGCGGCCATCTGTCCAATCCACCTGGAGCGGCACATCCAGTTCCCGGTAATGTGCGCCCGGATGTTGTTGCAGTTGTTCCTGCCGTAAAGGGGTGAATTCCACTTGGTCATCTGGCAAGGGTGCATGGTTGGGAGCAAAGAAAGAAAGAGCATCCCGTGGATAGTCCAGTATCAGATTTTTGAAGTTCTGATCGTGACTGATCCTGTTTGCCATGGCAGTGCCCGGTGTTTGCTGGTCTGTAAGGATTAGACAAATGCTGGCAGACGGGCTAAGGCAAAATGCTGAAAAAGTTGTGAGAAGAAAGAGCGGATACCATCGTCAATTGACCAACAGAGGAAAAAAAGAGATGAGAATAATCATATGATGATAAACAGCTAGCCCCTTACACCCAAGAACTACAGTCATTGCTGGGTCACAACGTGTCAAGCCAATCCAGTAGTGAAGTATATGAGGCATACAACCGCCTGGTGCCGTTCGTGGACCGAATGGTCCAGTAACGGTCTTGTGGCTCCTGGTGGACTGCAATTTTAACCCCACTGGTCTCAAACTGCACAAAACACACTTAACGAACACGGTCGTGTTTGCATGTCGCCTAATGTCACACTCATCAAAGCTCAATATACGTGTAGGATTTAAGAATCAAAGCTGGTTGACAGGTTTGCAGTTGTATTGTGTAACTATTATATATACTATAAATAATAGTTACATAAATTACTGGTACGTGCCATGGTAAGCGAAAACCTGCCCGACTATTTTACCTCCCGAGGCCTGCAACACACCGCACCAGAACGGCTAAACGTCTCACTGCGGATTGTTTTAGACACTATGCCAACGTTGCTCTATGGGGAGGCAGAAGCGGAATTGACCGCCGAAGAACAAGCGATTCTCAAAGAAGGCGGCATCGATCTAGATACGGTCATCGTCCGGGACCCGCTGGCGGAAACCGCGGTCAAGTACGCCGCCATTATTGAAAGTAGCCAGTCTATTAAGGAGGCCGCTGCCAGCATGGGCAAGGCAGAAAGTCACCTGAGGCAAATGATCGCCCGGCGAACATTGTACAGCTTGCTACTCGATAACCGTCGTTACATTCCGGCGTTTCAATTCACCAAAACTGGCGCATTGGTCCAGAACATCGCCAAAGTGAACGCCGTATTGCGGTCCGACCTGCATCCGGTTGAAGTCTTTGAATGGTACACCGAGACCGATCCGGATTTATTTGTGAAAGATGACGAAGATCAAACCGTCAGTCCCATCATTTGGCTTTCCAATGGGTATGATGTCAAGCCGGTGGTTACCCTCGCAAAACGACTGTAGGTACAATGCCGAAACTTCCCCGCGCACCGGATGTGGAACGCCTTCGTGCGACGCCGCCGGCGATTATTGAAATCGGACCTGACATCCAGTTGTTTCGAATCTACAAACGCGGTGGTGACTTTCCAACACTATGGAATCAGTTCCGTCATTTTGGACCTTTATCGCGGTTCGATCATCATGTCCCCGATGATGCAGATGAGCCATGTGCTCAAAGTCGAGGAGTACTCTATGCTGCGAGTGACCTCGCTACCACCCTGGCTGAGTTTTTCCAGCATCGGCGGCGACGCATTAACCGATCAGACCAGGCGCCATGGCTCGCAGCCTTCCGATTGCCAGGGACCATTCCATTGCTTGATCTTACCGATACGTTCAGTGTACTCGTTGGCGCCTCGTCAAATCTGTTCACCGGGCCCTTCCGTCACACTCAAGCCTGGTCACGTGGTTTTTATGAGGCCTACCCTGACATACAAGGCCTCTATTATCGCTCTTCACTGACTAACCGAATTACGGTGATGTTCTACGAACGTACGAGCACACAACAGTTGTTTCCCGCCACCCCCGGTATGCACCGGCCACTGGACAGCCCATTGATGCTGAGCTCGCTGACAATTGCCGCCCAGGAGATTGGTTACCGCTTAACCTAGCCGATCTACCTGCACCGCCCAGGTAACGAATGTGCTGTTTCCATTATCACACTGGCTGAGACGCTCGCTGATGCTGGCTGTTTCACCGCGGCAGCTATGATATAACGGGAAATGGGGTCAGTATCAATTCCGGCGCAATCATTGAATTGAAGCAAACATTCGTGTCCTATCCCGTCCAGGAAAAATCCCTGGAACACATGGTTCAGATGCGATGAAGGAGACTAAATTGTCAAGAACTTTTCAAAGCAGCGATCTCATTCAGAAGATTCGAGACTATCAGGAAACCCATGCCGAGTTGAAAAAATCTCATCATTTCGTATTTGATTGTCCGCTCGATAAAGCGCATGCGGGAAAGCCGGACTTTGTCTGGCTTGGGCTTAATCCGGGAAGTGATGAGACAGATTGGCAGAAATGGCCATCGGGTCCGAATATGGAAGAAACGAGAGATTGTGACTTTCAAGTCAAATACGGACGCAGTCCCGGCAGCGAGAAACGTATGAAGCAACTGCGCCAGTTTCTTGGTAACGATTTGTTCTCAAGAACGACACATTGCGAACTATTTTTCTGGTGCTCCCAGAATACGGGCAAAGCATTCAAAAACCGTTATGGTTATGGGTTTGCAGAAAATCCGCATTGGGAGTTCTGTTGCAAGATGAACAAGGCTTTAATATCACGTTTGGACCCGAAGGCCATATTTGCTGAAAGCCTAGGAAGACTAGGTCAGTACGAGAAGCGTCTTGGCCTCACAACAAGGATTTTACACTGTGATAATTCTGGGGACAAAAAAGTACTGATTGAGGAGCTACGGTTTGATGGGCGAATTCCTTTCTATTGTTTTGATCATTTGAGTGCCCGTATTTCGAATGTCAAACGCAACCAGATTAAAGATAAGCTTGACCTTCTGCTTCATTCCGCCATTGATGTACACCATCACCCTGGTGTAATTTAAGGTTAATCCGACGAGATAAAACCATGAAACGGAAACTCCTGCTGGCACTTGGTCAACTTGCCTTTTCCATACTACGGCGGGTGGACTATTACTTTACAGGTAGTAATTCCGGTATACCGCTAGAGGAAGAAATACGGGACCCTTACAAGGTTTGGAAAATTCTTCGAAGCAAGGGCAGCATTCTGCGTTCTTTTACTTATCGCGGTTGGATGGTACTTGGGTTTGAAGAAGCACAGCAGTTGTTTAAAGACACACGATTCAGCAGTGATACACGCAAGAACAAATTCATAACCAGAGCGATGATAGCCGCCTCACCGGACGGCAGGGTCCCTTTTTTAGAAAACCCGACGTTGCTTCAGCTTGATCCACCGGACCACACGCGGCTCAGAAAACTGGTGACCCATGGTTTTAACCACAAGTATATTCTTTCCATGGAGCCGAGAATTGCGGATATCGTGAATGACTGTCTTAATTCTTGTGATGTCGCCACCGGTCAATTCGACATTGTTCAGCAACTGGCAAAACCCTTACCGGCAATCGTTATTGCGGAACTACTGGGGTTGCCTCCGGAAGACCTGCAATATTTTCAGGATATGTCCAACAGGTTCCTTGGTATAACTGCGATTGGTGATGATGAATCCATACGACAGGGGACAATCGCCAATGATGAATTACTCAGCTATTTTGAGCAGGTGATCGCCGATAAAAAGGCGAATCCCAGTCAGGACTTGATCGGTCGGTTGATTGTTGCCGAAGAAGAGGGTGACCGGCTTACCGTTGACGAGATGTATTCAACCTGTGTGCTGGTACTGGTTGCGGGTCATGAAACGACAACACGGCTGATCAGCAATGGTGTGTACACGTTACTGCAGCATCGGAATCAACTGGAGATGTTAAAACGCGATCCTGAACTGATGTCAAATGCTATTGAAGAAATGCTGCGTTATGAACCTCCGGTACAGTTAATGCCACGTTATGCGTTGGATGACATGGAGTTTTACGGCAAGAAGATCAAAAAGAATCAGCTGATTGTACCAATCATTGCGAGTGCCAATCGGGACCCTACTGCCAATGAGAATCCGGATGTCTTTGATATCACTCGTAAAAATATCAAACATATTTCATTTGGGTACGGTCCTCATCTCTGTCTCGGACTCAATCTTGCGCGTCTTGAGGCAAAAATCGCCTTCAATATGTTGTTTGAACGCTTCCCCAATCTGACCCTTGCAGACCAGGAACTTGTCTGGACTCCAATACCTTTGGTCAGGGGTATGAAAAACCTGATTGTGAATCTGAATGAAGGTTGCGCGTCAAAATAAAGCGAGGATTAGTAGTTTAAGCAGCATGCATCACCTGCCCCTTTCGATGTCGTTGTACATGCCCCGGTTCGTAGTCGAGTTGATCTGATCTGATTAAATGTGGTCACGGTTGCCATGATCCGAGGAAAAAGCCGTCATCAGCTTGATTCAACGTGCGACAGGCTATTGCGCAGAATTGTCGGCAATGGTCATTGACTGGCTTGGCATGCCGTACAGTTCAAGAAGAGTGGTTTGACGTTAAAATACGAATCCATATGCTAATATGGACATTTTGTGGCAGAATAAGGCACTAAAGCCAATTAATAGAGGCATATACTATGTTATTACGGTTTGGTGTAGCTAATCACCGATCCATTCGTGACTATCAGGAATTGTTTTTTAGTGCGTCGAAGAGGATCAAACGAACAGGGTTAGTCATCCCAGTGCCAACGTTGAATGAACAGGTAGTTCCAGTCGTTGCGGTCTATGGCGCCAATGCGGCGGGTAAGTCGAATCTCATTGACGCTCTGGATGATTTCCGGCGAGCAATTGTAGGATCCCACAGAGGGTCAGGGGCAACCGATGAGATTCCTCGGAGTCCGTTTTTGCTTGATGACATCGGCAGAACAAGACCGACGCGTTTCGATTGCACCTTTACTCTGGAAGGGATGAAGACACTAGAGGAGGGTGGATACTTTCACGGAAGCGTGTACGAGTATGGTTTCGAGTGCACGGACAAGGAGTTCCAAAAGGAATGGCTAAATCGAGTAGTACGTAGTGAGAGGAAGAGCACACATATCTTGTTCGAGCGAGAGATCAAGGATGGTCAAGTCCATTTCAATTTTGGCAGTCAACTTCGAGGTGAGAATAGAACGATAGCCAGTTTGACGCGCCCAAACAGCCTGTTTCTGTCCGCCGCCGCCCAAAACAATCATCCACTACTCACAGACTTGTATCGTTTCTTTTTAGAGAACTGGCGAGTCTCCCTCAGTGAGGAGTCCATGAATAGCCAAGTGGTCGCTGCACATCTATCGAATTACAAACACGTGCCGCACCTGCTTCAGTTGGTGCGTCAGGCTGATATTGGCATACGTGGCATCGACTTCGAAGACTTTGTAGGTTCAAAAAAGGACCTGGAGTTTGCGCGCGACCTGGCAGGACTGGTCTCGAAGCACCTGAAACGTTCCGATGAAGATTCTTCCCTTGATACATCGAAGATGATCGAAGAAATGCGTCAGCAAAAACGGATACGTTTCGTTCACTCGGCCGCCTCGAGTAATAAAGCGGATTTGGACTACGATTTGGAAAGCAAGGGAACGCGAACCTTTGTCTCATTGCTCATTCCGGCTCTTGAAGCGCTTTCACGTGGCTCATTGCTGGCAATTGATGAATTGGATACCAGCCTTCATCCAAGCTTGGTTCGTGCCTTCGTATCACTCTTCAACAAGAAGATTTCCAACCCCCACGGTGCGCAGTTGTTATTCTCCACTCATGATGTGGCGCTTCTGAGCGGGAATCTCTTGCATCAGGACCAGATTTGGATGGCTGACAAAAATCTTGAAGGGGTGAGCCGGTTCACCCCACTCACTGAGTTCAAGCTGCGTTCTCGAGAAGATATCGAGAGAGCATACCGTTATGGGCGTCTTGGCGGAGTTCCAACAGGCGACGACTTTCAATTGGATATCGATGACGACGAACTTGTAGTCCCCTCGTGGCCCGCATAAGACGCACTTCACGTAGTCGTGGTACGCGCACCCGGCCGCACGGGTCGTAGTCGCTACAGAAGGCGTATTGACCGAACCCGAATATCTCAAAGTGTTGAACCATGTCTATGGAATTCAATCATTACGATTGGTTCCTATCGGTATCGGAGGCGACCCACGAGCGGTCGTTGAGCGAGCGATTGAAGAACGCAAAAAGGTGAGCGGCGACCCGCTCGCCAAGCGCGACACATTTTGGGCAATGTTCGACCGCGATAATCACTCCCGATTTGACGAGGCGAAGGACTTGGCACGCTCACATGGGATCTGCCTGGCAGTCTCTAATCCCTGTTTCGAGCTTTGGGGGATTCTGCACTATCGGAATCAAGATGCCCACTTGGACCGGACTGACTGCCAGAGAGATCTGAAGACGTTGTGTCCAGGCTATGGCAAAGATGGAGTTAAGATCTTCGATGACCAAAGCGTAATTAAGGAAGGATACGAACGTGCAGTGGAAAGAGCGAAGAAATTGCTCCAGCGCCGCGAAGAGGAAGGAAATCCTGAGGGAAATCCCTCCACAAGTGTCCATCGACTTACGGAGCACTATCGGAAATTCAATATTCCTTCTTAGTCGAAGAGCACAAACTCCAATATTGATCGGCGTGAGAAACTGACTGATCTGCCACCGAATTTCTGGGCATCAAATTAAGAATTACAAAATAATTCAAAACGAGGTGTTCTATGAGCAATCACGCAAGAAAATATATTCCTCACCCTGGTCTGATTCACAAGCTGCTGCATCCTCTGCGAGCGCTTCTTCTTCAGACTGCGACTAATATTGTTCAAGGATCTTTGCGACCCTGCAACGCTGACGGTCCCTATCCGTCATGATGCGGATGGCGGAAGGTTGGGGCTACCGCGCCCACAACACAAATCCCTGCAAAGGAACCCGCCGATACCAGATGAAACCGATGGAACGCTACCTGTCTCAGAAGGAAATGGCCCGGCTCAACGCCGTGCTGACCCGCGACGAGTTCTATTGCCCGTACTTCGTCGCCATCGTCCGCCTGTTGATGCTGACCGGCTGCCGCGTGGGAGAAATTCTTTCCCTCGAATGGAACTGCATTAAGGGTAAACGCATGTTCATTCCCGTCTCCAAGTGCGGGTCGCACTCGGTCTGGGTATCGAGCGCCGCGCGGGCTGTCATCGATGCCATCCCGCGTTACAGTGACGATTGTCCGTATCTCTTCCCCGGCCGCCTGCCGACTCGGCCGATCGACAACATCGGCTTCCAGTGGAGCCGCATCCGCAACGAGGCGCTTGCCGGAAGACCCGCAACCGGAAAGGAAGGACCCGCCATGCCAAGCGTTGACCTCACCGCACCCTGCCACCTTCGGCGCGATGCCGGTGGACCGGGTCGATCCGGAGGACCTGGCCGAGTGGTTCGATGCCGCGAGCAAGGACAAACCCGGGGCGGCCAACTGCACATTCGAAATCCTGCGCTCAATGATGTTTCGAGCCGAGGACTGGGGCTATTGCGAGCGCGGTACCAACCCCTGTCTCGGCATCAAAAAGAATCCGAGACACCATATCGCCCGGTTCCGCGATACGGAAGAGCTGGGGCGGCTCGGGCGCGCGCTCAACGCACACGGTATCATCGGCATCAGGAAAACGACCGCTATCAGGGGGCGGCTCGGGCGCGCGCTCAACGCACACGAGACGCGATCCGGCTTCTGGCGCTCACTGGCTGCCGCCTGGACGAAGTGCTCAATATGCGCTGGTGTGACATTAGTGAGATCGAGATCAAGCTAACGGACACTAAAACCGGGCCGCGTACGGTGCCACTCGGCGAGGCCGCGAGAGCACTGATCGACGCGCTTTCCGGACCTCGCGACCCTGACATGTTTCCTTTTCCCAAAAAACGCGCTACGTCGATCGCCGCACAATATAGTCGCTTGCTGGCGAACAGTTTGTGTTAGCGCAAACTCCTAGGCTATCGATCACCGGTTAACTTCCAGAGGAACTCCAAACGAGCAGCTTCAATTCCAGTCGATGAACCGTCCACCAAAACGGGGCAACTCCAGTCATTTGTATGGTCCGCCCCACAGGCGCGAGTGTGAGCTCCCATGATTGTGAGGTCCGCCCTCACAACAAACTGGACAGGATTATCGAGCACTTGGGCAATGGTTTGCAGAAGCCACCCGACAATCCCAGTGGTGTGGTAGGCGTAAAAGCCACGCGATACCGGCGCTCATGAAAATATCTGTTCTGCAGTGCGAATGGGGTGGTGCTCATCCCGACGACATCCAAAGCCTACTACGGGATGTTGCCTCACATATCGAAAGGGAGCTACGTGATCCGTTTCCGGGAGCCATTGAAGTCATGAGCTTGCCCGGTCTACAGCAGCCCCGAACAATCTACCGTACCCCCGGCAATGGAGCCTACCCGATAAACCTCACAGCGAAGGATAGTTATTGGTCTAAGTTTGCGTATCAATTCGCTCACGAGTTCTGCCATGTCCTCTCGGGGTATGAACGGTTGCGTGATAACCCCAACCAGTGGTTTCACGAGTCAATCTGCGAGATGGCTTCCATCTTCGTGATTCGGCGGATGGGAGAGCGATGGCAGCACCATAAGAACCCTCTATGGGCTATCTTTGCCCCATCGCATACCATATATGCCGACAACCTTTTGAGTGACCATGCTAGCAACATGCCATCGGGCTCATTCCGTGTTTGGTTATCGGAAAACGAGACGAGCTTGCGGGCAGACCCATACCTGCGCGACAAAAACGGTGTGGTGGCAACCAAGTTGTTGCCAAATTTCGAGAAAGAACCAAGCGGCTGGAACGCGGTCAGACTGCTACCGGCGACAACCGGGAACATTCAAGAGTACGTCGAATCATGGAGGTCTTCTGTTGATGCACGAGATCACGGCTTCGTTGAAGGCATAGGTGCTAGCTTGGGGCTTTGAGGATTGGCGCTTGTGGAGTCAACGATATAATTCCCTTTCATTTGGGCACGGTCCTCATCTCTGCCTTGGGCTCAATCTTGCGCGTCTTGAGGCAAAAATCGCCTTCAACATGTTGTTTGAACGCTTCCCCAATCTGACCCTTGCAGACCAGGAAATCGTCTGGACTCCGATACCTTTGGTCAGGGGTATGAAAAACCTGATTGTGAATCTGAATGAAGGTGTCTCAGTAAAGCAAAGCCAGGATCAGTAGTTCAAACAGTATACATTCAAGAATGTAATAGTCACCTCGTCATCGGCTGTTACTTAGCAAGTCGGCGTTCAGGACATGTGTGTAGCAAAGAATGGACCTGAATATCGATGCTTTTTACACTGACATATTACTCTGGCGCCTTTGTATTCGTAACTCCCTTTCGCGCATCAAGAGGAACAGCGTCAGACCAAGTGATACACCAACCACACAGGTCCCGGCAACAGGTATCCACAGACTGGATATCAACAACCGTCGACCCTCGCTCTGGATGAAAAAGATCAACACGACAGCAGACAATATGACATCAAGCCACGCAAACCTGGACATTCGCGAGTTGATGATCTCGGTCAACATTGCCCCAATTTCCAATCCGCCGTTTTCCACCCCCCAGGCAATCAAGGCACTGTAAGGCAGAACTGTTCAGAGTACACACATGACAGTATAGAATTTGATCATCGGACTCACTCCTTTCATTTCTATGACAAGCTCAAGAAACGCCATGGCGTTCCTCGCATAATTGATGAACTCCTGGACAGTAGACTACAGTTCAGTGAAAACCGAATGGCTTGCTATTTGAATAGGTACTTGTATCTTATGGAAGGCACAATCCTGGTCAGAAAATCTAATGCAAGTACAAGATTTCGCTAGCCTCCGGATTTAGCATGCTTAGCTATTAGCTCTCGAACCATTGGGACGAGTTCCGAAGGTATATCGATCGTGGTTTGCCCGTTCTGTTCACAAGCTGCTTCATCCTCAGCGAGCGCTTCTTCTTCAGACTGAGACTCATATTGTTCAAGGACCTTTTGAACCCGTTTTTTGTCCCACCCTGGAGGAAATTTAGTTTTCATCTGTCTCTCCTTCTTCTGCGAAGGAATGCCGTGAGTGGTTTACCTCTAAGATTATAGGCTGTTATTACAAAAACGCTATCCAATTCCGGTTCAGGAACATAAATGACGCGTAAATATCTACCACCAAATGTCCTTCCCAACGTAACGCGTGCTCCATCGCGACCCGGTCGATCCTCCCAGTGTGAACCCAATATCTCTTCTACCTCGATTTCAGAAACATCATGATTGTAGATATGGGGCAACTCAGTCTGTGGATCCATGTAGTATCGAACTCGCATCGCTGGACAACTTACTTTTCGTCAATAAGATCCAGTAGGGTCGAATAAATACTGATAAACGCGCCATGGACAAATGCTGAAAAATGCCAGGTTGATAGCTTGCTTCGACGACAGCGGATCACCCGATGCCAGTTAGAGCAGGTTCTTGACGTCCTGTGATTGCCTCCGCCAGCAGTGGCAAGAATCCCGATGATAACAAGTGATGGTGTATCGTCCCGCCACAGGGCGGCGCCTGTCCTGTGAAAGCGTCGCTTCTGACATTTCCTTCTCTATAGCTCTATGACTTGCCCGATACAGATAATGACCGAAATAACCGGACTCCCTTCGTTAGTCCCTGGAGTGGGAAAGTAACCAGCTGACAAATTCAGGATCGTGATATACCTGCGTCCAGGTATCGTGGTCGGCATCCGCGAATACTGTAAATTTTACATCGCAACCTGCCTCGCGCAACAGCCGAACCATCTTGACGGATTCGCTAATGGGTACCACGCTATCCATGGCGCCGTGAAAACACCAGATTGGGACACCCTGGAAGTTCTTCGGATCAATACGGGTCGATGTCGGACAAATTGGCGCCATCGCAGCAACCCGGTCGGCAGCAACGTTACCCAGCAACCAGGTTCCGAATCCCCCCATGCTGTTACCTGTCAAATAGACCCTCGCGGGATCAACATTGTATTTCTCTATTACCTCATCCAATAGCATGTCGAGGGCGCGAACATCCCACGTTACCTCACACTGGGGACAAACGATAACGAAAGGCATTTCCAGGCCTTCCTTGATAAATCTCGGTAATGTTTGCCATTCGAGAATATCCAGGTTCGTTCCCCGTTCTCCTGATCCATGCATGAAGTAGAGCATCGGGAATGCCGGCCCATCTTCTGAGTAATCTTTTGGAAAGTAGGTGCGATACCTGATGGATACTTCGGTTTGAACGGTCGTTGAGTAGGATTCATCTTTGCTTTGCATACTTTAATTCTCCTGCAGTTCTATAAAATGCCGGTAGGCGCTGTTCGGTTCAGCCATTAATGTATCATGGCTACCGACGTCCCTCACCTCGCCATCCTCAAGAAAAACAATGCGGTCGGCGCGGCGAATGGTGGACAGTCGATGCGCGATCACAATCACGAGCCGCCCTTCAGCCGCCTGGCGAAGGCCGCGTACCAGTGCGTTTTCCGCCTGTGGGTCCAGCGCCGCGGTCGGTTCATCCAGAATGAGAATGCGCGTATTCCGGACAAGACCCCGGGCAATGCACAAGCGCTGTTTCTGACCGACGCTTAAGGTATCACCGGACTGGCCCAGCTCCGTATCCAGCCCCTCAGGCAGATCGTTAATAAATGCCATCGCACCTGCCGTCTGACAGGCCTTGATGATGTCGGCTTCATTGGCGTCTGGATTGGCCAGCAGCAGATTGCTGCGAATCGACTCATTGAGCAGCAGGTGCTCCTGGTACACGTAGGAAACCTGTTCGCGCAGTGAATTGAGATCGGTATCTCCAATAGCCTGACCATCGATGCGCACTTCTCCCTCCGTAGGCTCATAATAGCCGGGGATCAGGTACGCAAGGCTGGTCTTGCCAGCCCCGGTTGGTCCCACAATCGCCACCAGTTCACCGATATTGAGCGAAAGATCAATGTTGTTAAGTGCCCGATGGCCATTGGGGTAACTGAGGCCGACATGATCGAACGTGACCCCCTGCGCAATAACGGGCAGGGACTTAAGACCCGGCGCGGTTTCTTCCACTTCCAAATCAAGGAAAAAGAACACGCGACGAACGGCGGCAACCTGACCCTGTACGCCAATCCAGATCATGCCAAGTGCAGCGCCCGAACTGCCGATGATCAGGGCCAGTTCAATCATGGCAAAGTAGTCACCAGGTGACATACCGCCATCGATCACCCGATTTGTGACGATGACGGTAACGACGATCGCCAGTATGCCGGTAATGGTCTGGGCGATGAAACCCACGCCGATGCCAGCCAGTACCACATGGCGGAAACGCCGAAAAGACTCGCTACTGTTTTTATCGACACGTTCTTTTTCCCGTTCCATGCCACCAAGGCTTTGCACTGCATGCAGGTTGCTCATGCTCTCTTCGATGGAATTGGTCGTGGCTGCCCCGGAGGCCCGACTGGCCTGCTGGATACGACGGATCAGGCTGGATAATGGTACTGTGACGAAGAAAGAAACAGGCAGTACCGCGAGGGATATCCAGATGATTTCCGGCGACACGCCGCCATAACTTGTACCCATCTGGTACAGCGCGATGAGTGCACCGATGATGGTAAAAAACGGCGCCAGGGTAAACGCGTAACACACATCCGGCAGATCCGGTGCGTCATACATCACCCGGTAAACGGAATCGCCGATGCGATGATCGTCAATGGTTTTCATCGGCAGACGGGTCAGGCGGGTGAACAGTGTGGTACGAAAACCATTGGAGAGTCGCTGGTTCATGCGAATATTCACCAGCATCTCGATGGCGCCAAACAGCCCGGACATTTCACTGCCACCCTCGCTGATCTTGCCCTCCGATTGGGTCGCGCTGTCGCGGCCCTGCTCCAGCGGCACGCCAAGCCCACCGCGACCGAACACAACCATCAGGCCCAGGAACATCAGGGTCAGGGTGAACATGATTTCCATCGGTGGCATGTCACGGACAAAATCAACAACAGGCCTGAAGTAAGGCGGGAAGGGTACCTCGTGGTCATTAAAAGGTTTTTGCAGAATCACCTGATCGATCAGGATCTTGCCTGTCCAGGGGGCAAGCAGGCCCGGGATCAGACCAAAAACGGCCAGTCCGACCTTGGTGGCGAACAGCCATTTCACTGAGGCCAGATAACGGAGACAGCGCCGCACCAGGTGGTACGCTTCCATGTTGGTGACCGATGGATTGATGTCGACCCGGTCATCGAACATCTCGGTGGTCGCCTCGCTCATGCGGGTTCTCCATCGGCGCCAATGGTTTCTTCCGTGACGAAGGTCCGGTAATCGCCTCCATCAATAGCCATCAGCTCTTCATGAGTACCGACCTCGGTAATGTGTCCGTCATCGAGAAACGCAATCTGATCCGCATTGCGGATGGTTGACAGACGATGGGTGATGACGAAAAGAATGCGATGGCGACCCCAGGTTGAAAGATTATTCAACACCTGATGTTCGGTTTCCGCATCCAGCGAGGCGGTGGGCTCGTCCAGAATCAGAATCGGTGTATCCCGAACAATGGCTCGGGCTATCGACAAGCGCTGGCGCTGGCCGGTCGAGAGTTTGCCACCCCGTTCGCCAAGTTCGGTGTCATAGCCGTCAGTCATTTCCTCTATGAACCCGTCTGCGCAGGCAATTCTTGCCGCTTCGTGAATTTTTTCCGGCGTCACATCCCGGGCGGCATAACCGATGTTTTCCGATACTGTTGTGGCAAACAACACGTTCTGCTGTAACGCGATGGAAACATTCTGGCGAATACTGTCGATGGACAGATCCTTGAGGTCAGTGCCATTGACAGTGATTTGCCCGGCATCGGGGTCATAAAGTCGAAGCAGCAGAGACATGAGCGTGGATTTACCGGACCCCGTGGCGCCGACAATAGCCGTAATGGCGCCAACTTCGGCGAACATGTTGATGCTACGCAGGATGGGGCGTCCTTCTTCATAGGAAAAGCCGACATTTTGATACCGTACCTCGGAAATGGGTGCGGGCATCGGTATCGCGTTGGGTTTTTCCTCGACGCCGGGCTTCAGATCCAGCAGGTAATAAGCCCGGCTCAGTCCTGTGGCCATATCTACGGCGCGAAACCAAGCGGTAAACATGAAGTTGTATTTACCGATCAGTTCGTTGTTGTTGCCCCTGGCAGTTTGAAAGGCGCCGAAGTTCCACAACGTAAAAGTCAGGATAAATGCGAACAACCCGCCCAGAAAAGTCGGATCTTGCGAAACGGTCCAGTCGGCCATCAGGTAGTCTCCGATGATCACGACCAGCCCGGCGATCATGAGGATCGAGATGCTGAACAGCATCAGCTCCAGGCGCAGGTAATAGGCGAAGTCCAGCGCAATATGAGAATCCCGGTCGAAACGCGAGACAGCGATGTCTTCCGCCTGGTTAGCCTTTAATACACGGATGCCCTGAGCCACTTCCTGAATACGCGATGTGACATTGCTGTTGGTCTGCCGTGACAGCCAGGCCAGGCGCTGGATGCGTGGCGTCCACCATACTGCCAGGAAAAATATCGGCACCATTGCCGCGCTGAACATAACCCCCAGGATTGGGCTGAAGAACCAGATAATGACAAAGGCGCCGAGCATCCCGGCGCCCTGTTCAAGCGGGTCCAGGATGATGCTCGCAATGATGTTACTGATCATGCGGGAGTCCTGGAAAACCCGGTAGATGGTGTCACCTGTGCGGGCGTGACTCTGGTATTTCAGTGACAGATGTTCGGCATTCTCGATCATCTTCACCCGCAGGTTCTGATTGATCGCCTGGGCGATCCAGGTCTCCCAGAACACAACTCCAAGTGAATCCAGCGCCATTCGAAATATGATGACGAACAGTACACCGTAAACGATGATGCGATTTCGGATGGTTTTGCGCTGGTCGCCGGTCAATTCCGATTCCATGGATTTGTCAGTGCTGCCGGTGATTCTGCCGCGGTCCAAATCGTCCCCTTCATCGACGAAATCGGACATCTGCGAATCGGCCACATAACTGTCATCCACCATGAGCAATATCTGCTGTGCGGGTGCGATTTTCTGGCCGTTTAATACCGCATTGTTAAAAAGATCTATACCGGTAAACGTGATATAACCGGTCACCAGGCCGATTACCATCGCCAGCGAAAACCAACCCAACACGTGCCAGGCAACGGGCTTGATGTAGGGCCAGGTGCGTGCAAACAGGATGATTATCGCCCGCACCGACATAGTCGGAGGAGGTGTCGGGATGGGGTGTTTCACAGCTTGGCAGAGTCAGGAGTCATTTGAGACCTTTACCTCGATCCTGAATCCGGATTTACGCCATAACAGCCACGTCAAGACGGGTAGGAATGTCAAGATAATTGCGGACTGCCACTCGATCGCATTCTCGATCCAGTCACTGTCTGCTATAAGCTGTTCTGCCAGTGCAAATATCACCAGTTGAATCGTTACCAAGGTACATAAACCCAGTTTCCACCCTACCAATTGAGTTAAGCCGAACATTTTGTAACATCGATATGCGAGAAGAGTCTGACCCATATACGAGAACAAGAAAAACACAGTAGTGCCGAATCGTCGCATCAAGCGATATACACTGCCTTCGGATCCCAGAAAACAGGTATACAAAATCAGGAACAAGCCAGCGATTACCCCTAGAAGCAGAATAAGACGAGAAGCGGACTTGCTGGTATCCCCTTGCGCTTCGAGCCAACTAAACGTCATGATCCAATAGATAATAATCAACGTTGCGGCAGGTATCATCAGTGCTTTGAATATAAAGTAGCTGTAGCCGTATCGACCAGTCCGACTGATACTGGTGCAACCTTCTATGAATGGAATGCATTCAGGGACGAAACCACCGGAAAGAGAAACAAAATAAGAGATGATGCCAGCCATCCAACAAAGTACCCACACCGATACCGGAACATGTTGAAGAATCATCATGGGTGAATTTTGTGTTTCATCCCTATTGAAAAAGTACAACGATTTTTACAAGTGTACGTTGCCTTGAACCCCCTGCGCAACGCCTGTTGCGACAACATGCACGTCCACACGACTAATTAGTTCCTGTCATGAAAGTCGACTTCCGAGAGTTTTAGTTGCGATATTCACATATTGCTAGTTTTAAAATCAACGGCTGGACAGGAAGTAATCACCGCGGTGTCATCCCCTTTGCTTTTCATTTTTACAGTAGTTCTCTTGCTTTTTGGAACATTGCGTTGTCTCATTTCGAAAAGGATTTTTCAACTCATACTGGACTTGTCCATTGGATCTTACCGCGAGTCGATCGAGACAGATAGCAACTGCGGAGCACGGGCTGATGCGCCAACTCTTCGCCTGCGTCCTGGCGTCCTTGTCCGGCATCGCGTCGGCAGCGAACGACTGCACGCCGCTGTTCGATCCCGGGACCTTGGCGACCACGGCCATTGAGGATGTCGTCGGCAGACCCCTGGCGAGCGAAACCCGCTACCGGGCAGCAAAGATTACGGTGGTCCGCCAGAACGTGTTCAATCTGGACGATCCCGCCGAGAACAATGCGGTGTTCCGATTCGCCAATCGCTGGCACGTCAACACCCGCGAAAGCGTGGTGCGCGAACTGCTGCTGTTCCGCGAAGGCGAGGCGGTGACCGCAAACATCGTCGCCGAAAGCGGACGGCTGTTGCGCGCCAAGTCGTATCTCTACGACGCCCGGGTCGTTGCCAACCGGCTGTGCGACTCCCGGGGCGAAGATTGGGATGTCGAAGTCGATCTCGTGGTCGTCACCCGTGACGTCTGGTCGCTCTCCCCCGAACTCAGCGTCACGCGCACCGGTGGCGAACACCGGTTGCAGACCGGGTTCTCCGAGATCAATCTGGCCGGTTCCGGCGCCCATCTCGACTTCACGGTGTTCGACAACCCGGACCGCGAAGGTGTCAGCTTGAGCTATGAAGATTCAAACCTCGGCGCCAGCCGCGTCAGTTTCAAAGTTCGTTACGACGACACCGACGACGGGGAAAGAGTCGAAGCCCGGATCGGCCAACCGTTCTACGCTTTCGACGCCCGCCGCGCGTGGCACGTGAGCTACCACCGAGCCAACACCGTGCAGGGCCTCTACGACGAGGGCGAGCGCATCTCCGAGTTCGGCCAGGACTATCGGCTGGCGCAGGTTTCGACGGGCTGGTCCAAGGGCCGCGAGGACGGCTGGATCAACCGTCTGAGCACCGGCGTCACCTTGAACGACTGGCGACTATCGGCGACCGCGGGCGCTGATCTCGCGTTGCAGAGCCGCAAGTTCCTCTATCCGTGGATCGCCTATCAGCGCATTCAGGACGAATACACCCAGGCCCGCAACGTGGACCGGGTGCAGACCACGGAGGACATCTACCTGGGGCGCCAGTACGACGCGCTGCTCGGTTACTCGCCTCGCGAAGACGGCCATATCGTCGCCAGTGCGGAATTTCGGGACGGCCGCCGGGTCGGCGACGACGGCATCCTGCGCTACGGCGCACGCGCCTCGGGCTACTGGAATACCGAGTCCTCCATGGCCGAGAACGTGATCGCCGCCGCATGGACGCGATACCGCCACCGCCAGTCTCCGCGGTTTGCGCTGATCCTGGACGCCGAGACCACGCTGACCGATGCGCTCACCGTCGACCAGCAGGTACTGATCGGCGGCGATTCGGGTCTGCGCGGCTATCCCAACCGCTACCAGGCCGGCACCCGGCAATTCCGGCTGAGCGCGGAAGAGCGGTACTACACCGACCTCTACCTCCTCCGCGTACTGCGGGTCGCGCTGGCCGGGTTCGTGGACGTCGGCCGTGCCTGGAGTCCGCAACGGGACAACGACACCCTGGTCGATGTGGGCGTGGGTCTCAGGTTCGAATCCACCCGCACCAACCGCAATCTCGTCTATCACATCGATGTCGCATTCCCCCTGGTGGACGGCCCCGGCGTACGCGGAGTCGAGGTGACCTTGACCAGTAAACGGAGCCTGTAGCGCCACCGTCCCACGCCGTTGACAACCGGTCACCAGGCTGACCAACATCGCCAGGGAGAACCAACCCAGCACGTGCCAGGCAACGGCTTGAAACAGGAAGCAGGTCTTATTAAGGCTAGTGTATGGCGCCTATCTTTGCAGCTTTATTTTCGTCATACCACCAACCGTCCGGAAACGGTGAACGGTAAATCGCCAGGTCTTCCTTTTCAGGTCTTCCGAATTTATTCCAGTAGACTGTACGAAATGGCGCGATCGCCTCCAGGGGGATTTGATAGAAACCCCATAACAACACACGGTCCAGTGCCCGGCATGCCGTTTCCAGTTCTTTAAATGTAGTTGCCCCTACTGCCGCATCGATCAGGGCATCGACCGCGGGGTGTTCTATTCGCGCAAGATTTCTGCTGGTAGGCAGCACTGCTGCGTCTGAGTGAAAGTAGGTAAACAACTCGGTGATCGGGGGCAGGAAAATTCCATGTTCAGAGCGTAAAATCGCGTCGTAGTTAAACTCATTACGAAGTTGGAAATATTGCGGAGCATCTACCAGCAGAAATTTACCCTGGATTCCAAGCAGTTTAAGCGTTGAAAAATACGGCAGCAGCGTGCGCTGATTGTCGCTGGATGTCGACAGGAACTCGATCACAAATTCCTCGCCCATGTCATTGATCAGCAGGCCGTCACGAATTCGCCAACCCGCGTCCGCAAGCAGCTTTCGCGCCTCAAGAAGACTGGATCGATTATTGCCGCTCGCGGTGGATCGTGGTGCTGCAAACGGCTGATTGAACAGGCGGGCAGGCAATTGATCACGAAAAGGGGTCAACAGCGCCAGTTCATCCCTTGATGGCAGTCCATCGGCTTCGAGTGATGACCCGGAAAAATAACTGGAAGCGCGCTCTTGTTCGTTGAAGTGCAGCACGCGGTTCTGCCAGTCGAAATCCATGGCGAGGTAGAGTGCCTCACGCACCCGGGGATCTTTAAATTTCTGCCGGTAACTGTTTAATGCTATTACCCGCCCAACGCCAATCTCTTCTCCCTCTTTCCGGTCGTACATAACAAGCCATCCCTTGTGCAGAGCCGGTATGTCAAACGCTGTGGCCCAGTATCGAATGTCCTGCTCACCCCAGATATCGATTAGCCCTTTGCGAAACGCCTCCCGTGCTACCGTGGTATCGCGGTAGACCTCGTAGCGGATTTCATCAAAGTTGTAGCGACCCTTGTTGACAGGGATATCACGTCCCCAGTAGTCGGGATCCCGACGGAAAACAATATATCGGCCCTGCTTAACCTCGCTGATGCGATAGGGCCCGCTGCTGACGGGTGGCTGCAAGGTGACGGCTTTGATGTCCCGCGTCTGCCAGTAGTGGGCCGGAAGGATACCAATCCAGCTGAGGGAGATGATGTTGGACAGGGCCAGGGGTTTACCTAATCGCAGCGCGGCCTCGCGCTCACCCGGCACATCAACACGATCGACCCACGCGACGTACTGCCGCCGACTCGGTATCGACTGGTAAAGCTCAACAGTGAACCTGATATCTTGAGCCGTCACCCGAACACCGTCATTCCAGCGTGCGTCCGGGTGAATTCGAAAAACGATGGTGCGCTTGTCTTCCGATACCCAGATCCCATCTGTCAGGCGACCGTAAAAGGCGCTCAGTTCATCGCGGCGGCCGCCAATCAGGGTGTCATAAATCCGCCATAAACCGGGCGCCCCGAGAGAATCCGCAACGGGCGAGAGCGTATTGAAGTTCGACTGGGTCGACTGGACCATCCTGCCGCCCTTGGGCGCATCTGGATTGACAAAGTCATAATGGGTAAAGTCAGCCGGGTATTTCAACTCGTGAAAAAACGAGATGCCATGTCGGTATGTCCGCTCTTCTTCGGCAACGGCACTGGATGTCACCATGAGGACCATGACAACGATCGCAACAAGCCATTTGTTTGAAAGCGCGCAGGAATAATCTGCAACAAATAAATCACCTGAAGCAATCAAACCGGACTCGATCGCTGAATGCATTGTGGGATCCTGGCTGCCGAATGATCTGTCGATATTTCGCCGGTGTCCTGACCCTTTCGGATCAACCCGTAACAAGCTCGAAACTGTACACCGTTAAATTGTTGCAGTACACCGCCCCGTTCCAGGACAAGGGTAATATTTCGGCGCTCACCACCTGGAGTTACACGGGCGAGCGTTTTGCCGATATCGGCAATGTGCCCTACGCCGTGATTCCTGCCTTCGATCGATGGGATTTCCGGGCCAGTTGGGAGTCGCCGAGTCGTACCTGGGATGTCACCTTCTATGTGCAGAATATCGCGGATAAAATCGGGATCCAGGAATGGGCGTATCAGTCTGTTGTCTGGCTGACCGAACATCGGCAGAGTGGTATTCAAGTCCGGTATCGACCGGACTTGTAAAGCATGATGTGATTAACGTGAACCCGCACTGGCGGGTTCACGCAGTCTTCTTGATCTCCAACCGATACTATCGATTGGTATTACGTCATAACATGGCCATTCGAGTCAGATGATAGAGGACACATGACGCGCGGTATTATTCAATACGGGGGCACCCTTGTTTTCTGTCTTCTCTCCGGGTGTGGCGGTGGCGGTGGCGGCGGATCCTCGCCCGCACCACCTTCACCACCAACGACGACCAATCCTTCGCCAGACAATGAACAGGACATCGTATTTACCCGCGCTGTTGACGCCGGACTGAACCAGCGATCATTCGGTGGTGTACTGTCACAGTTTACAGACCCAGAGCGGTTCAGCGGCGGCATTGCCGCGGCGGACTATGACGATGATGGCGACGTTGACCTGTATGTGGTGGGCGGCAACACCGAACCGAATCACCTGTACCAGGATCAGGGTGATGGTACCTATGACGAGGTCGCGGCATCGGTCGGTCTCGACCTCGTACACTGGGGTAGCGGTCCTGCTTTCGGTGACATCGATGGCGATGGCGATCTCGATCTCTTTATTGGCGCGGTCGAGGGTGATCCCATCAACCTGTTTGAAAACCGCATTGACCAGGACGGTATGTTCGTCGACATCACTGCTAATTCCGGGATCGTGATCACAGCGCTCAACACCGTTGGAGGAACCTTTTTTGACTACGACCGTGACGGATACCTGGACCTGTTCCTGACTCACTGGGGAAATCCGTACTACCAGGGGGATGACACCGAGACTGTCTGGCGCAACAACGGTGACAGCACCTTTACCAACCTCAGCATCGAATCCGGAATTGCGGCGACCCAGGTGGAGAACAACGAGGACTATTCGTACTCGCCAAATTTCTCCGACATCGACGGTGATGGCGACAGCGACCTGCTGATGTCGTCAGATTTCAACGACTCTCAGGTTTACCTGAACAATAACGATGGTACTTTTACCAACATCACTGACACCGATGTGATCAAGGACCAGGCCGGCATGGGGGGCGCCGTGGGCGACTTCGATAACGACACCGACAACGGCAACCACTTCCTCAACATTCGCCTGCAAGGGGCCGGGAACAACCATCTTGGTATCGGTGCGCACATTACCGTGACCACCGACGAGGTTGCCCAGGTGCGCGAAATGGGTGGCAAAAACCACTATGTCTCGCACAGCCCCTATGAGGTGCACTTCGGCCTGGGTTCAACCTCGACCGCGGACATCCTCATCCGTTGGCCGGCCGGCGACGTAACCGACATGCTCGCCGTGGATGCCGATCAGCACCTTGAAATCTCCCAGCCTTGATGCGTAAGATTAAGGGTCCATCCTGGCCATATAAACAATCACTCGAGGAAAATTCATGTCAACATTATTCAGTCTTCAAGGTCGAACAGCTTTCATAACAGGTGGCAGTACTGGTATCGGCGCCATGATCGCACGCGGTTTTCTGGAGCACGGTGCGACGGTCGTTATCAACGGCAGGAATGAAGAACGATGTGCACAGACCGTGACGGAGCTATCGAAATTTGGTGAAATTTCTGCCTGTCCCGGAGATATTTCGACGCTTGCGGGTATCGAAGCGGTTGTTGCGGCGCTTCCTGACAAGGTAGATATCCTCGTGAACAACGCCGGTACCAGCTGGGGCGAACCTGTTGGGCAATTTTCTGAACACGGCTGGGATAAAGTTATAGATCTTAACCTGAAGTCAGTGTTTTTCATGACACAACAACTGATGCCAGTGCTCATCGCTAATGGATCACCTGAACAACCTGCGAAGGTAATCAACATATCGTCGATTGACGGGATTTGGAATTGTAAAAACGAGACACCCAGTTACGTAGCCTCCAAGGCGGGTCTCATTCAACTCACTAAACATCAGGCGATGAAACTGACCCGCAAGAATGTTGTAGTCTCCGGGATTGCACCAGGCGCCTTTGCCTCCAAGTTGAATCGCGTGGCGCGCGATACACCCGAAGCAATTATCAACCATATTCCTTCAAAGAGAATCGGCACCTGGGAAGATATGGCAGGCGCCGCAGTATTTCTCGCCAGCCGTGCCGGCGATTATGTGGTCGGCGAAACAATTATTGTTGATGGCGGTCTGGTACATGCAGGCCGAATGGATTGAAGCTGGATTGGAGCACGTTTAAATAGAGCGCAACATCCATTTGAAAATTGCCAATCAGACCTGGGGATTCGGGATAGTTTGCGTAGATCGATACCCCGCATTATGGGCGAGGAACTCCAGGCACTTGTAGGCGGCGGGGTTTCTTAGCCCTTTCTCGGTGAGCGCGCCGCAGAAGCGGTTGTTGAATTCGATGAAACTGTCAGTGAGCTTGATGAGCGCACCGGAGTCGATGCGCTGCTCGATAAAATGCCGCCAGCCAAGCATGATGCCGCGCCCAGATGCGGCTGCTTCCAGAATGTAGGAGTAATTGTCGAAGCTCATGTAGCGGGGCGTTTGCTCAGGACGTCCAGCGGCCTTGAACCAACCCTCCCAGGTAGCCCAGCCCTCGTTGGGCCGTGAGTGATCGAGAAACGTGAGTCCACCCCAGCCTCGGACGGGTCCGTAAAGGATTTTCGCATGAGTCTGGGCATAGGCGGGAGAGCAGATCGGCATCACCGCTTCGTCGTGGATTTTCTCCAGACGGTCTTCTGCCCCAAATGATGACTCCCAGGCCAGCACCACGTCGGCGGCCGGCTCGGGGGGCAGGTTCTTCATTTCGTAGTGGTAAGTCAGGATCCGGATTTTGACCTTTTCTCCGAGTGCTTCACTTAATGCGTCGTATCGCGGCAACAACAGGAAGTGCGAGACCTCGTGCGAGCAGGCGATCACCACCTGTTCGCCTGCCGGGCGGGCGGCTACCTCATTGGTGGCCGAGCGGATGATGGCGAGAGCGGTGACGACAGCGTTATGGAAGCGTTGTCCGGCATCGGTAAGGCTTACTCCGTTGCGGGAGCGTTCAAACAGCCGTGCCGATAGTTGCTTCTCGAGTTGGGTCACCGTGCGGCTGATGGCGGGCTGTGAGGTCTCCAGTTCCTTGGCAGCAAGGGACAGGCTGCCCAACCGAGCGGCCGTTTCGAAGGCAATCAGGGCGCTGGTGGCTGGAAGTCGAGGTGGCATGATTACATTCATATCAATAATGATATATTAATATATCATAATAGTAAATACCGAGGTACTTTTTTAATAAATGGGAATCATTGGCAGCCTCAACCTTTTTCAACTGGTTCTCGTCCGAAACGTCAGGATGGCACCTCACCTGTGCTGCTTCAGCCTCCGCCTGACGCTCCTGCGCGTCGCAGTCAGAACCCGGATTTGGTTGGATTCCTGTGTATTATCACGTGGCGCGCAAATGACTCACCGAGCGAAAATATGAAGATTGGTCCGAGAAGCGCCGCAATTTTGGCTACCTCAATTGAAGGTTCTAAAAAATCAAGTTATCATAACATTGATGTTATGGCTTTATGACCATTCCCTACAAATAGTATGTAAGGCAGGGAATCGAAATGGACCAATATTTGATGGCAGCCGCCGCGGGCACGGAAGATGGAAAGGGCGCGTCTGTAGAAGGGTGATGTGTTTTCGATGGTATATAAATAGACGCTATAACAATTCATCATTGGAGTTTTGAATGCACAGTTATAACGCTAGAATGTTTCGACCTCTTGCCAACACGAACCTCGGCAAGCAACTCTGGATTTTCCTGAACGACGACATCATAGTCGCCTGCATGAAAACTGCTACCTACCTGGGCAAACCCTCCGTGTCGGGCATCGAAGAGAATTTGCTGGATAAATTCCAGAAGGAAGTCGTGGACATTCGCGTCAAGCAGATGATTGGCCACATGGTTCGCCAAATCATGGAAGCCAATGGCTACATAGTGGAAAAGCAGAACGTGATTATCGGCTCCATACTGTTTTCGAAGGGCACCCGCTATACCCGGCCCGAATGGCAACCCCTTCATGTCTTTCGCAGCAGCAAGAATCGGTACGAACTTTGTTTCACCACCACCCTCGACAGGACAGACTTACCAAACCCCGATGATAACGGAAAGTGGCAGTTCTGGGCTTCGTTTTCATCCATTCTGCATGGACGTATTACCTACGGGATAAATATTGAAGGAGTCCGGCGCGATGTCGTCAAAGATGGTTTTGCGATGCGGATGCAGGAGCGGCTTCCCAGTGCTGGTTGAGTAATGAACTTATGTCACGGTTGCCATGTCAAATCGTGAAACCTGAATTCTCATTCAAATTGAGAAAAGAGCAACAAATTGGACTCCCAGCGAATACTGAATCCACCTATATGGAAGGTCTTGCTCGTATTGGCCACCATTGGATTGTCAAGCGGCTCCAAGGCTGAATCAATGACATCGAATGATCAGGCAAAAAACAACCACGACAGGTTCAGCTACGGCGAACCTTCTACATTCCAGTCTGGAACCGACGAACAACAGAACACTCTCCGCGCAATCGCTGAAAAAGAATTCAGTTTGAATCACCTGCCTGAAGAGGAACTGAACCTTGTGGAAGAAGCACTGTGCAAGAGTGCTATCGAAGTACAGCATTCCTGTGTTATCGAAAAACAGGGAGGCGGAACCTATAGAGCATTCTTCAATCGCAAAGACATGCAGGAACATTTGCGATTCAGTCCGGGTATTGGAGTCACAGATCTGCTTGTAAAAGATACGGATAAGTCTCAGTCACCTGAATGGAAGAAGATCGAAGGTGACTACACGGATTATCCGTATCCACTAAGTGACGCAGAAGGTCTTCCGAAGGTTGTTCCAGTCAACTTGAGCTCGATTCGCGCCGTCGATCATTCTGCGACCCACATCAGCTTCACCGCCCAGCCCTCCGCACTCCTATTTGCGGGTATGGCGCCAAAAGACCGCATCTTGTCCAGGCAAGACCTTGCGATCGATTTTGACGTTGACCGGGAAACAGCACGGGTTACCAGGCAATCCATGTATATCAGGAAACCGACACGAGTCCATTTCGGAATCAAAATCACAGATTTGGTGGTTACCTACAATTTTGACCACGATCCGGTCGTGGATCGCAATGTTCTTACCAACATGCACCATGTGATGAAGGGTAGCATTGGTTTGGTATTTCGACCGCAGTTCAGCGTTGATACCAAACTCACGTATACCGAATGTACGGGTGAAGCCAAACATCGCTCCTATCTCTTCGAGAGTATGGATGCAATTTCTGCACTCGCTCAAAGTTCTGGAGATTGATCCGAACACTTTAGATCTGTTCATGGCCATGGTGTGTTTGCAAGGGTGTCGCGATGAGTTCTGGTGTTTTACGACTTTCCAGCTCAACTCTGGCTATGCTGTAGATGTTGTTCAAGTTGGGGCAATATTGTGGATGTTATGTTGATTTTTAAACCAACAATATTTGAATGTCGCAATTAAAACTCTCGGAAGTCGACTTTCAGGACAGGAACTAATTGAGTGTCCAGTAAAACGGGGGATCTTCAAAGAGTACCCGTAATGAGGCCACAGAACGATATGATTGTTAATGTATTGTTGACCAGGAAAGTCGCCTCTTCCGGTCCATTACCTTGTTACCATCAGCAACCTCTCGATCACTACTCCGTTTATCTATGGCGCAATGTACTTGACAACAAGCTCCTGAGTCAATATAGCGCGTATAATACCCATTCCCAACCCCTCCATATTTTGTCCTGTATTTAAAGGTCACTGTTCTAACTGTTGTTCTTGTCGCACTCAACACAGAAGGGAATGACAATGCCTGGTAGTGTGATTCTTAGATGAGTCAATACGGGGGTTGCGACACATCGCCCAACTCACCGAACAGCTAAAGCCCCATTTAGACGGATTCGTTGGGCAGCCGCCCAGTCGCTACGTGCACTGATGTCCCCCAAAGCCAATCAGTCGCCCGTCGGAGCCCCGAATAGAGCGATGGTGTCATAGGCCGTGTCGTCGTCTCCATCGATGTTCTTCACAACTACGATCACCGTTTGGACGTGTTCGGACTCCAAGGCGGTAGCCGTCGCATGTTCCATGAAATGCCGCCTCTCCCCGACATTTCCGCCTTTGACCATCACATAGGCCAGCGCGTAGCTCAAGGCCTTGGACGGAATGCGGATCAACATGTTCTTGTGCCCTGGAGTCCTCCAATTTCTGTGGACCTGCTTCGCAAGCGTCGCCAGCATCTTAGTGATCCTGTTCTGGTCGTCGGGCGAGAACATGTTTAGGGCCACCCCGATCTCTGTCCACCGGGCGGGATTGCGCTGTTCCAATTGAGAGAAGATAGACGCGAACAGTGGTGAAGTTGCCGGTCGAGGCTTGGGCAGCGTCACGCCGGCATCCAGGTAGATGTAGTAGGTGTCCAAAGGCGCCGACATGCCGGCCATCGAGACTTCAACGTCGGGTTCGATATCGCCGATGTCCAAAAGCGTCGTGAGATACATGCCGAGCAGATCGAGCTCGTCGGCAAGGTAACTGACGGAGGTTTCGATCACCTCGCGCTTCATCAGGTAGTGGAGGATCTGAACCGGATGCTCGAGAACGTCAAAGACCGTCTCGAAGTCGGCCAGGTTCATCGTGGGGCACGGTACGAAGTCCGGCGGCAGCCAGCCCGTGTCCTCCAACTGCTTGAGGCTCGACTGCATTGTCCACAAGTCCTCCAGGCAGACCGAGACCCTCACAACCTTGTGCACTTTGGTCAGGTCGTAGCCTATCTCCTGGCGAATGGGATCCGCTGCTGTCGGATTGGAACTGAGGAACTCGATGCGTGTCTTCAGTCGCGACGATTGCAGGTTGGGATCGATCAACAGCTTCTGGATGTCCCTGCGCAATCGGCCCGGGGCACCCCGCGATGCCGGCGGGGTCACCTTGCCGGACTTGCATTCGATCACCAGGGCAAACGAGTCGATGAACGCAATCAGGTCCGTTTCGTAGGTCCTTTCGTCCTCGACCCACTTGAAGTTCCTGTTGGTATTGGCGGTGGGGAACCGTCTCTCGACTATCTCGGCCACCTCTAACTCGAGATACTCCGCGCGCCGTTCGCTTACGGCGGCAGCGAACGGAGACAGGACGGCTTCCATGCAGGGGATCACAAAGCTGAAGAAGCCTGCAGGCAAGGCACAGAAGTACTCGCCGTCGCCCAGCTTCACGAGCGGTTTCTCCCATACCGGATTGGATAGATGAAGATGCTCGGTCTCGTACCCGCTCAATGCCCCCCACCCGAGCGCGTACTGGTCGAGGATGGCGCTCACCCGGTCTTCGTCGAGACCGAGCGACTCCGCAAGCTCGGCTGCGGGGAACGTGTATACGCCGGGTAGCCTCTGATCGTAGTGGGCGATGATCATGGCGCGAACGCTGTCCAGGGGCGCCTCCTCCACGTTGACATGCTCGATGAATCGTTCGGCCTCCTCCTTGTCAAGACCGAACAACGCATAATAGTTCTCGACTAACCGACGTCTGTCTGTGCCGGATGATCCGAACACGCCCTTGAGCGCCTTGACATGGGCCGTCTGCCTGGACTCGACCTCGGTGACCATCGCTTCGAAGACATTGAAGACATCCAAGCAGGTAAACCCTCGGGCATCCAGGAGTTGCGTGTCGAACGGTCGGTAGAGTTCACGTGTGATGCGCTTTACTTGAGAGTGATAGCCCCAGTCCCGGACTTCCTGGGTAGCCCCGCGTATCATCTCTTGTGCAAGTCCGATGGCCTTCTCATCATCGGGGAGGTCCGCGCCGGTGGGGTCGAGCCGACGGAAGTTGTGGGTGTCGCACAGAGTTATCACGTTGTTCCAGACCTGCATCAGCACATTCGGCTTGAGCGGTTCGCGGGACAGGTCGTGGGGTTCGATCTGAAGAGAAAGCGCCTGCAGGATCCCAACGTGGTACGGGTGTATTTCGAAGTCGCTGTCGAGCTTCGTGATGCCGGCTGTCTCGTCGACGCCAAAGAGAAGGCTGTAGTATGACATGTGCGATAACACGTCGAGGGGATGGCTTCGCCGTAGTATCGCTCTTAGGACCCGCGCAAGAATAAGTTCCGGTATTAAGCGGGCTGGATGGTGTAGTTCCATCGGGGGAGGTCCTTGTCCTTGGTGACTTTCAGTTGCTTCATTTGGGCATCGGTAATTTTAATGCCCTTGGGGTAGACCTTGCACAACTGTTCGGCACGAACGCGCAGACCGGTGGCTGGTCGTACGGATGTAGTTGAGGATAGTTTCAAGGCTGTCGAGCGGCTGTCCAGCCCAGTGCTTGCTGATTTCGCTGAACAGTCGATGTTCAATCGGATTCCACTTTGAAGCACCGGTCGGATAGTGAGCGACGGTAACGGTGAGGCCATGCCGATTACAGAGCTGGTGTTGTAGACCGAACTTCCAAGCGCGACAAACGCAACCGTTGCTGCCACCACCGTCAGCGAGGATCGTCAGGTGCCTGGCCTCGGCATAACGCTGACAACCCTCGGTGCGCCACCACGTCTCGACACAGTCGACGGCGAACCCGGGGGTGTCGTGGGAGGTACTCACGAACACCGTGCCCAGGTTAGCCTGAACATCGTAGATGCCATACGGCACGGCGCGGGCATCGGCATCAGAGCGGAAGTCGTGGTCGTTAACGCGCACCGGTTCGCGGTCCCACTTGGCGCCGGGGTTTTTGAATGCACCGACCAACTCCTTTTTCTTGGTATCGATGCTGATGATGGGGCTGCCTTGTGTGGCACAACGTTGGCGCAATGCGGAGATACGCTCAAATTGGGCGTCGCGGTTGGGGTGTGGTGTCCCGCAACAACGCTGCTTGTGGTTGACTGTGCCAGCTTCTGCTTCCTCCGTGCCCTGTTATTTTTACTCATGTCTGCGATGCCATGTTTGATGTTGCACTGTCGAGAAGCGCCGGTCAGCATGCCCTATCGGCGGGTCCCTTTGACTCACTAAAAATCACACTAATGAAGGGTCGTTGCCTCATCTAAAATCACACTATCTTAGGACAGAAGCCATCCAATCCAATTCTGATAACCCCGATTCTTATATAATTTTCCCATTTCGAGTGAGGGGTGTAAGAACCTGAGGCCACATAGTACATTCTTGATCGCTGAATGAAAGCCGAGAATTGTCCAATATGATATTTGTCTAAATCATGTCTGCGATGCCATGTTTGATGTTGCACTGTCGAGAAGCGCCGGTCAGCATGCCCATCGCGGGTCCCTTTGACCACTAAAAATCACACTAATGTGTCCTGGCCCTGATCACCGCCCGCATCCTCGCCCCAGGTTCGAAACTAGCCACCGCCCGCGGCCTGTCCAAGGCCACCGCGCGCGACTCCCTGGCCAGCGTGCTGGAACTCGGGGAGATCGACGAAGACGACCTCTATGCTGCCATGGACTGGTTACTGGAACGCCAGGACCGCATTGAGCGGCGTCTGGCCAAGCACTTCGAACTCGACATCGCCGAAACATCGTTCAGCTACCAGCGTAAAGCGGAAGATATCGCCGCGGAAGCAGCGCTCGACGGCCTGTATGTCGTGCGCACCAGCGTGCCGGACGGCGCTCTGGATGCCGCGCAAACCGTGCGCGCCTACAAGCGCCTGAGTGCCGTCGAGCGTGCCTTGGGCAGCTTCAAGACCGTGGACCTCAAGGTGCGTCCCATCTACCACTACGCCAGCGACCGGGTGCGCGCGCATATCTTCCTGTGCATGCTCGCCTACTACGTCGAATGGCACATGCGCACCCAGCTCAAGCCGCTGTTGTTCGACGACGATGACCCAGAAGCCGCTGCGGCCGCACGCACCTCCATCGTGGCGCCAGCTGAGGTCTCGCCATCCGCCAAGGACAAGGCCCGGAGCAAACGGACCGCCGCAGGGTTGCCGGTACACAGCTTCCGTACGCTGCTCGACGACTTGGCGACGATCGCCAAGAACCGGGTCGTCGCCCGTTTGCCCAACGCTGAGCCGTACGACCTCATCACCCGCCCCACCGCGCTACAGCGCGAGGCGTTCAAACTCCTCGACGTGCGCCTCGAACGTTCCCAGTAGAGCTCCCGTAACTTTGCAAATATATACCGAAAAACAACGAGTTAGATACAATATCCTCTCGAAGTTCAGTCTAGCCCGACTACCGCAACTCAGCGCCAAAACAGCCGTAACCCATTGATTTTTGTTCACACAGTCAAAAGGTCGGAACTACAAATGCGAGTCTGATCTCGGCTGGTACCCCAGCGCGGGGAAAGATGGCAGCTACGGCCACATCAGCCCACTCGGTATCTCCCCTTGCCACCGCCATTCGCTCGCCCCGACGAACACCGTTCTGTGTTGTGCATGCCTATTGGTGTGGCTCAGACCAAGGCACTACTGTACAAGGGCTTCCGAGCACCGTATTATGATTCGACGTACAAGAGCTTGAACTTGGATGCCAGAAATTCTTGAGCCCGGTTGTGCCCGTCCCGCATGGCGGCAATTGCGGTCTGACTCGGACTATGTGGCAGACTGGCAGGCGCACACTGGTCACCCGTACCCATCAGTACCAGCTTCCTTCCCCGCTCAAGAAAAGTTCAGGCTAACGCCCCTGTTCGCGTTTTTGCCGCTGAGTCGTTGCAAGAATGCCGAAGTCTGGGTGATAATTCAGTTGAATGGTTTTTCCTCTTGGCGAAAAATGGGCAAACTCTGGGAACGACTGTGATGCTAACCTATCCTAATGTGCGGTCATTGAAGGTTCGGAACTTCAAGGGCGTTGCGAACCTGGATCTTCCTCTTGACGAGTCTCTGACGGTTCTCGCTGGTGTCAATGGTGTGGGCAAGACATCAGTAATTGAAGCTCTACTTTCAGCAGTTACGGAATTGTGGAATTGGCTGGGTCCGGAAGGTCAGCAGGCGTGGTTCAGGCCTTCCGGAGACCTGGTTCGCTACGGCGTTCGCGAGGGGAAGATCACGCTGGAGTTGGTATTCCAAGACGGTGTCAGGACCACTTGCGATGCAACTGTCAAGGCAAACGGAGTGGAAGAGAAGAATTTTTTGGAAAATAATGTGCTGTCGGCGCTCTACGAAGAGGTATCTCCTATTCCGCTGGTCGTGTACTACGATCAGAATCGTATCGGTGGTATGGATTCTGAAGATTATCGGTCCCATTCCAGAACCAACCGTGATGACTCGCTAAACACGACTCCCCACGCGCTGTTGGATTTCAAGAACTGGTTTTTCGAAAAGGAAAGCGACGAGGCGCGAGAAGCTGTTGAGCGCAACGACCTTGAATATACGGACCCGGAAGTTCGGGCTGTCCAGGAAGTGATAAAGAGCGTTGCTGGAAGTTCGGCTGTACTGAGATCCAGAAAGCCGGACGGTAGCATGGACCGTATGCTCTTCCTGAGGAAGGAAGGCGGTTTCGACATTCCGTTCGAGGCGCTATCCGGTGGTGAGCAGGCATACTTCCTGATTGCGGTTGACCTGGCACGACGGCTGCTTCTGGAATTTCCGGGTAGCACGCTTGCCGAAGTTCCGGGTTTCGTCTGCATCGATGAGATCGAACTCCATCTGCATCCGGCGTGGCAGCGCGACATTCTGGCGTGCTTGATGAAACTGTTTCCGCGATGCCAGTTCGTCGTCAGCACGCATTCACCCCAGGTCATCGGTAGCGTCGCTGCGAGGCACATTCGCTTGCTTGCGTCGGTCGGGAGCGGTCACATCGAAGCTGTAGAGCCGATCGCGTCCAAAGGGCGAGACAGCAATTACGTACTTGCAGGGATTATGGACACGCCAGAGCAGGATCGCGGGGTCGAAAATCTGTTCGCGAAGTTCGATCAGTTGGTCGATGAAGGTGCCTTTGAGGAAGCTGATCGCGTCCTCGACGCTCTGGACAACCTTGTCGAAGGCAAGTCTTTCCGGGTCGCTGCTCGCCGGGCGAAATGCAGGCGCCTGCGACGGGCATCGGAATGAGGGGATCGGCGAAGGGAGAAGAGCCGGAGGCGCTACGCGCCTGGAAGGCGGGCCAGCGGGCTGATGGTATCGAACCCCGCTACGGCGATCTGAGGGGGAAGCCACAGCAAACGACGTAACAAGCGCTATTTATTGAGCAGACCGGTCAATGCGTGTATTGCGGCCGCGGGATCGAACTCGAAGAGTGCAACAGGCATCCAATGCTACAGAAAATTCGCATCTAAGAGGCTTGGTCGAAAAAAACTCGACAGATTCTAAGGTGTTGGCTGCAGGCACAGGGCAATCATCGGTTGAGTGATTTACGCCATGTCCATGTGGTACCGATGCATCCGGTTCAGGGGGTATCGACGCAATACTCAGAGTTGTCCAGGAATATCAAAGGATTCGTAACGATCGTTCATGTAAATGTTAATAAAAAAGAAAAAACTTTCCCGGAAGCAATCCAGTCCAAAATCCGAGTGGAATGAAGAACAGCAGCACGTTGACACGGTTGTTTTCGTACACGGGATTCTGGGTAACGAAACTGGAACGTGGGGTGAGTTCCCACACTTACTGCATACAGATAGAGATTTACCCAAACTGGATATTCTATGTTGGGGCTATCGATCGGACGTAGTTCCTCGTCGATATCAGGATATTGAAACGGAAGGCGAAGCGTTAATCTCGGATCTGGAGACGCTTGTTGAGGAAGGGAACGACCTGTATTTGGTGGGTCATAGCATGGGTGGCTTGGTCATTCTAAAGGGCTTGGTTAATCGGATCCGCAACGAGCATGGTAGTACGCATCCGGTTAACGCTGTAAGGTGGATTACACTTTATTCCAGTCCATTGCTCGGTTCTGCTGTTGCAAACGTAGTTAGCTTCACAATCAGTGCAATACCGGTGCTGCGGCAACTTATGAAGTGGCTACCTGGGAACCAATTGTATGATCTACGGCGCGGTGATTTCGTGGAACAGCTAGTGGGCGACACGGAGTCACTGATTTACCAGCCAACGGAGAACGCGTTGTTGATGAACGGTCGAATTCCGGTGCGAGCATGCTACGCAAAACAAGATAATGTGGTCGCTAAGAAATCCGCTATTGGATTTTTGTCGCCGATCCACCTCCAAAATTGCTTGAAGGGACTCACAGCACGATTAAGCTCCCAGAACACCACCGAGATACACGTTACTTGGTGCTCAAGAACGATCTCGAGCAGGGGCTTTGTCGTTCGTTCGGAAGGATTTGTCGAACTGCTCTTTGCGATAACGACATAAATTTTTGGCGGCGTGCGGCTGAGCGATTCGATCGTCAGTACGGTCAAATGTTGAGTCGTTGCGCGTACACGTGTTTTGGGGGTCGGGAATTGACAGAGGATGATCTAGCAGTTGTCGCTTTGAGAGTCTGGGAGTTTGGTGAACACGGCGACACAAGCCCCGCTGGAACGATGCGCAATGTTGTAATTGACTTCACCTATCGGGATGACAAGCGCCTGGACCTATGATGAATGCCAAGGACCTTTTTACAAAATTACAGCAGAATCCGAAAAATCATGCACTATTTTAAGATTGGTATCGAACGGAGTACCCGGCGTTTTATTTTCACGCACTTCGAATGGCTTCCGGCGACCGGCAATCGGCGGAAGATTACTGCCAAGATGCAATCGTGGCGTTTGTTACCGGTGGTGGCTTAGAGAAGGTGCGTGGAGCCGGTGAAGCGAGAGCGTATGTGCATCGTGCTATCGTAAATCGCTATATTGATACCAAACGCAAGTTGGCACGTGAGATTCCAATTGACGCGGAGTCGATCCCAACGGATACCACTAACCCCTTGGATACCGTAGCTGCTGAACAGCTGTATTACATACTTTGTGATGCGTTGAGCGACGATTACCAAGCTATTTTTGCAATGTTAATTGTGGGCGAGTCGTTGTCGGAGATCGCTGAGGTCTGTGGATTGAGCTACTCAGCTACAGGAGTTCGGGTACATAGAATTAGAAATATAATCAAGGAGTCAGAATATTTTGATTTATTGTTGTAAAAATAAACGATCTTCACCGTTATTCAAATCACAATAAATAGAAAGGCAGTTGATCATGGCGTACTTTGATCACTTGGTGGAAAATCCTGAAGACGCGCTCAATGAAGCGGCAAAGCGACGTGGTTTATCTCGCGAGGCAATGTCGACGCGCCTTGAGGCTATTCGAAGCGCAGGTAGTGGCAATGGTCACATTTCCTTGATCCAAGCGCAGAGTTATTTTGATGAGGATGCTGCGCCACCCGAAGATTTGGTCACTCATGTCAGGCAGTGTGCCTATTGCACCGAATTGCTAAACGGTCTTGAAGCAGCTGCCGTAGAAGAGAGCTTGGGAATCGCGTAGGCGAAAGTCAAGGCGCTAGGGGAGGGACCGATTAGTAGAGTTGGCGATTTGGACGGCACGGCAGTGCTCGAAGTGGAAGATGACACGATGATTGAGACGCCTGGTATAACTGTTCGGACTAGCAAAAGCGAAGTGGAATTTGGCAGTGCGGCAGTGGCTGAAGTGCCGGATGTTGTTGACTCACAGGAGGATGACGCTTTGGATCGCTCAAGTGAAGCCATGCAAGCAATGTTGACGCCCCAAACTGCGGTGAAGGAAGCACCTGCTGTGCATAATTCAAGGCGTTGGGAGGTAGTTGACGTCAATGAGGGCACTGTGACGTTGCGACGCCCGAAGAAAGAGTATTCATCCTCACTGATGCGTGGTGAGCGTGTGGTTGTGGTTAGTAGATCGACATTAAAGGACCAGGAAACCGTTACCGGCGACGCGCTGCTCTACGGAGTAACGAAGTAACACACGGGCGGCGCGAATGCGGTGTTACTTGCTGGACCGGCACCTTTTCTACGAACTGAAAGTAGCTATTTGCCACTTGCTGCTAGCTTGTACGACTATTACTGTTTGTTGGAAGGCATGGGGAAAAGCACGGTTCGGGCTACAAATGCTCGGTTCAAGAGAAATATTTCTTCTTTAGTGATACTCCAGCAGAGACGTATGACGTGTCGGTAGCGGTTGCCGGTACACTCCGTATGGCGGAGTGGTTTTTCAATCCAGCATTTAGGCAGGGACCATCGTGCCGCTCTAAGGACCTCCACCTCCCATCGTTTGCCCCTATCGCGCTAAGTCTGCATCGAAGTTCTACTGAAACACATCTTACATTGTTGAGAGTGCTAATTGTTGTAAACGGCGATCCAGACATCAAGATCAGCCCGCAGGACATCGAGTTCCGGGTCTGTCACTACCGGATTAAAATACCCCACATATGCCGAAGTAATAATCCCCAGTTAAAAAAGGTACGAGGGTGTGTGCTGCGGGGTACGGATGGCAACGAACATTCGCAGCTACCGTCATGGCAATCACTCTACGCTGGTATCGAGTCAGCTACTGACCAGCGAATGGCTCGTATCCATCAGCGACGCGACCCTGGCTGATGCCATATTAGATCGGTTGATGCACAACGCGCATCGAATAGAACTCAAGGGTACGTCAATGCGTAAGACAATGAGCAAACTTGACTCAAAATGAACAAATGAGGTAGAAAAGACGACAAGAAATGCATCAGAGAAACGAGTGTTTATTTTTTACCAGAATGAATGTTTGTTTTGTCCGGAATTCGAAGCGACTACGCGGTGGTAGTCATGGCACTATTCAATGTTGAGCGACAATGCCTCGACAGGCAGGAAACCGTTTACATCCCCAGAATGTGTTCCCGGCATTCTTGCCTTCTCGGGAATTTCTCAGCACCATGCCGCTGCCGCATTTCGGACAATCGGGGGTGGATTCCTCTTTCAGCTTCGCTTTTTCTCGAAGATGGCGAACGTGTTGCCTGTTAGTGGCCATCCCACGCTGTAACCGAAGATTTTCAATCTGTGCAATCACTGCTTCAACCTGCCCCTGGCTCAGAACAACGTCACGTTTGGACTTGATGTAACGGATGTATCCACGAGCATAAGTGACGTTGTCTGGCATTGCGGTCTTGAACGTAGAATTACCGACAAACACCACCACCGAATGGATGGCAGCAAGAGGAATATTCAGAAGTGTCTCCAGGGTTTTGACATGTTTGTAATTCTGGCGCAACGGGTTTTGGAATTTACTGGTGTGCCGGTAAATCTTCTGTGTCCAGGTTTTCTGGTTGGCTGCACCGAATATCCAGCCCTTCATGTTTTTGGTTTCAATGACAAACACACCAAAGCGTGACACAACAATATGGTCGATCTGTGTCGTGCCATCCTCTGTTGGTAACGTCACATCCTTGATCAGATGATACTCATCTTTCGGCAGGAACAATCGTGCGGCTATATTTATCTGGAACTCGCCGAAGACCCCTTTAAACCATGGTGACTTCAATATTCCGGTAAGGATGACGAGTGGAATGAGATAACACAGTACGGTTATACCAAGTTGAATGAAGGGACTAAAAACTGTTGCCATGTTTGCCCAATGTTTTGTGTGATCGCCATTATAGGCTACTGTTTGGAGCAAAATGTATCCTGTGAACATTCAGCTAAATTTATTCCGTAATTGGGAACGGAAAATTAATCGAGAGGCGGTACAAGTTTCAGACCGCGTAGTTTTGCCCTATGCCGGAAACGTTTGGTACGACCTGTGTTGTGGGGATTGCTTATTGACGAAAGCCTCGGCAAGATCAACCGTGGTAAGTCCATTACTCTTAACTGGGTGGCCAGAAAAACGGGGGATCTTCAAAAATGTGCAACCCTTGGTGGCAATGGATGCGGCTTACACTCAAGCGAGACGACTAACTCCCGAATGGTATACAAAGCGTCAAACTAAAACCCGTATGGAGGGAACAAATGCAGTTAAAAAAAGCGTGCATGTCACCAATCTTCGGAGGAAAGTCTGCCCAAAACGGCAGCGCAGAAAAGCGATAATAAATATGTGTACTCCCTTCGAGAATCGCTTTCCGGCTTTATTCCGAAAGAAATGGGACGCTACCGGCCTTGCCGAAAGTATTGCTAAGGTTGACAGGGAATCCCTTTGTCACGAATTCACGGAATTGATCAAATCTGCGCCGCGTAGACCGGACAGAGGGAAAAAGTATTTCGTCGGACACAGCGGCGTACCGTCGTCGGGAATGAACACCAACCGGCGTGAGGAACATTATGCAATCGCGCTCTGCAATCTCAAGCAGAAGTGGGCGCGTCTCGGTGGTGGTTGGTTTTGTCTACTTGACTACCAAGTACCCCTGAAGGCCCGACAAAATGACCGTGGAATCGGTGAAATCGATCTAGTCGGCGTCACCGACCAAGGACGTCTGATAGTCATTGAGTTGAAAGTTGAGGCTAGTGGTAACGGTCGCGGGGATGCTCCACCGACAGCTTTAATGGAGGGGCTTCGTTATTCTGCTATCGTGCAGGCCAACCTCGATGCGATTGCAAAAGAAGCGGATGCTCGTTTCGGCGTAAAAATTACCCAGGAACTGCCGATTGTATTATTGCTTGCTCCTCTGAAATGGTGGCGTGACTGGCTAGGATTGTCTGGTCGAACTCGTTCGGTCGTTGGCGACTGGGAAACAGAGTTTGCCCAACTCATCCAGGACGTGGAGTTGAAGATAGGGGTCACTGTCGAGTGTATGGCTCTTGAGGATGTGAACCTTACCTTGGGGCAGAATGGACAAGCGCCGAAATTCGTCCGCGTGCCTACATTAGACTCCAAGGATGTAATACACCACTATGCACCGAGTCATTAGTCGCCAAAGATCAGCCGCGTATCTGTATCGGACTCCGTCCAACCGTTAAGTATTGTTTTTGTTCTATTACTCTTGTTTTTGTTCTTTCTCTTGTAGCTGTCCAACCTGAGACAGCCTCCGTCTATCTGTTAAGATCTTTCGTAGTCGAAGGGGAGAACGATGACCGACAGATTTCTACCCGGCGTTCCGGGTAAGGAGATTGAAAGAATCTTTAACGCAGCGCCGGGCAATGAGATTGCAAGCGGGAAGTTTGATAGCCCGGAATCCTCTGCGGCCCTTGCTGCTAATGCCTTTGGATTCTTCCTCAACGGAGAGTGGGATTTACCTCCCTTGCCGATGTGTGAGCGGGTGGAATGGACTGGACTCTCTCTATCTCTTGAGCAGGAGGTCAGGTTACCGTGGTGTGGTGGAAGGCATCCTGTCCTGGATGTTCTTATTACAACGAGATCGGCATTCATCGGTATCGAGTCCAAACGGTTTGAGCCGTTTAGGGGGAAAACACCCGCAACTTTTTCGGATGCATATTGGCGTCCGGAATGGGGTAGTCGCATGAAGGGCTATGAACACACCAGAGACCAACTCCGTAAAGACGGACAGCTATACGCCTGTCTTGACGCAGTGCAGCTTGTCAGACACGCATTTGCCCTGCGAACGGCAGTCAACCGTATCCCGGAGTATTCCTGTCTGACGCCTATCCTTTTTTACGTCTATGCGGAGCCTGAGTTTTGGCCCAAGAGCGGAAAGCCGGTCGAGGAAAAAGATAAAATCATGCATCGGGCGGAGATTGAGCGTTTTGCAAGCGAAGTTGCAAGAGATGAAGTTCAATTCATAGCCTGCTCGTATACGGATGTTTTGAGGTGTTGGAAAGAGGGCAAGGATTCCAGAATCAGAGCGCACGCAGAAGCTGTTATCGAGCGGTTCGCGCCCTGATAGGCACAGGGGGTTGCTCACTTGACCGGACACAAAAGGGGATAGGCGAAATAAACCGGAAGTTCAGGAAGTAGTCAACGCAAAGTTTGCAGACGCGATGGACGAAGGCCGGACCTGAGCGACCTTGTTTTGTGTTCTACGGAATGACCTACGAGAAGAAGGGTGATGGGCTGACAAGGGTGTTCGGCGCCAATTATCTTTCCCGGTCGTATTGACTCATACGTTTCAGGCCTGAATATAGATATTAGACACAGTTACTGACTGTTATTGGTAGAAGTGCACACCTTCAAAGAAATTTGTGGGCAATGAGGAGATGTGAAGTAGAGGCATTTAATTTAACGATTGGTTCCAGGCAAAGATGCATTTTCCCACCAATCCATTAGTCTTGATGCAGCTATTAGTGCCTTCCGGACCTTCGTCTCATCAAATATTGGAGGTGTTATAGCAGGAACTGGAAGGCTAAATGAAGCAGATTTCCCGGTCTCTACTACAGTAATTTCCGTCCCTGCCAATGGTGCCTTGTACTGTTGCTGTAGTGATTCAGCATCATCAACACGTCCTGCTAGTTCTAAATCGACTACGCTATTAGTGAACTTGCCGTTTTTTTTGTAAGTTTTGTAGATCAACTTATGACCGGGAGGTTCCATATATACCCAATATTGGTTTGCGCTAACTTCACCTGGGTCTTGGATACTAAGATGTGGAAACTCCGTCTTGGCTAGCTGCCAGATTTGTTGGCGGAAATGCGTGATATCAGGGTCCATAGGTGCATTGGTCCAAAGTTTATTAATCGCCGCTTCATATATCGTGGCTAAATATTTAGACCTGCTATCCGTTCTTCCACTGAGCCACGTTTCAATGTCCTCGTAAGAAATTTTGATGGGATACGCATTAGAATCGGCTGAACGGTATCTTTCTGGCGAGAGTAGCGCAATTGAAAACTCCTGGCATGTACCATCCGCTAAATAACCTTCTCCGCGAGATACATAACGAAGATACTGACCGGCTTGGGCAGGCGCATTAATTTTGTTTTCAATTAAGCCCATCATACGGCCTTTATCAGGAGTATCTATTAGCCACAATAAATCAGATTCACCAACAACATTACTTATTGACCTCCATGCCAGAACATGATCGAAAACCTTCAACTCTGGAAACAGACGAGCGGCGACCCATATCCGGAATGCCGGTGACACATTTAATTCGACACAAAATAGCCAATCGATGTCTGACTCAGATACGTTTTGGCGAAATATACTTCCTTCTTCAGGTTCAATCATTCTGCCGTTTATTTTCAATCATACAATATTGTTAAGCGATGGAGTTTCGCCATTTCCACTCCGAAGTACAACACGGGTCAGGGGACATTTTACTTTGGTTTGACACAAAACCGTTGTACTTTTACTCTTCCATTCTCTTGACGTACACTTCCCTTTTGCTATGAGCAAAGCGAATAGTATGAGGTTCTTCGCAACTGGAACGCTGTCGATATTGATCAACCCGTTCCTGTTCGTTCAAGCCTTGCTGTTGAATATCGGTCAACTTTATGTCCGGCTTCGCGAAACGAATGAGTTGACCAGATCGGGTGGATCCATTACATCTCAATGTTACTGTCTACCGCTTTGCGGCGAATGGCTGGTTCTGAACGGCGGTGTGACGAGGCAGACATCGCATTCCTGGGATATACCGAACCAGCGTTACGCGTACGATTTCGTGAAAGCCGTGGATTCACTGGAGGGGAGGTCGCCCTGGAAACGCCGAAGCCTCCCAGACTTTTCGGCGTTCGGTCAGCCGATCTTCGCGCCAGCCGATGGCATCGTCGTACGCGCTCTGGATGGGCAAAGGGACTATCGGTTCCCTGGTTCCGGCGTAGTGGATATGTGGTGCCGTGACATCCGGGGAAACCACATCTTGATCCAGCATCGGCAGGACGAGTTTAGTCTTCTCGCCCATCTACGTAAGGGCAGCGTTTCGGTGGCCGTGGGCGACTCCGTCCGCGTCGGACAGAAGATCGGCGAATGCGGAAATTCCGGCCATTCGACTCAACCCCACCTGCACTTCCATGTTCAGGACAGGCTTTCCTTCTATGCTGCGACCAGCAAGATTGTCCTATGGAGCAGGCTTTGCCGGAACGGCACCGTAATCGACGATTGCGTGGACCTTACCTGCAACGATTGTGTTGCGGACGCATCGGGGCAGATCAAGTAGCTTGACAACATGTCACAATTCCTTAGTCACGTACGCGTCAGGCCAGATGGAACCCGCTAAGTTCCGTTGGGTGGCAGCTTTGCCCCGGTTTGGGTGGCAGGCTTCAAATGGAATAGGTGGCAGACTTCAGTGGAATACGCACTCAATGATTCCATGTGCCTTGGAAAGGGCTGTTCCTCCTTTGAAAACCACTGAATCAGCGTATGGCGATTCATGAAGGCGCTTGAGGGAGCGTGTTACCTAGTAGTCTTTTTCCACGTAGAAAGTTGGGATTTGGAAATGAGTTGCGGTAGCTTGAATAAGCTCCAGGCAGACATTTTGAGACAAGTGCGGATTCACCGAATATTCCAGGCAGATGCTTCCGGCCAATCGATAAGGTCAAGCCCTGGATTAAAGCGGCTGGTGGGATTCATCGAAGCACGTAGATCTGGCAAAATTTCTGCCTTTGTTCGCGTCAGCAAAACTCCCAGCAGGGCTCTTGTAGCAGCGCTGTAGTACTCCAACGCCAACCTTTGTATTTTTCTCAGCTCGTTAGGTGCGAGTTTCGACAAGCGCTGCGCAAGCGTGTTAAGAACTTTCCCGACATCAGCGTCCTGCACTTTCTTCACGTTTCGCAGGACATCCAGGATCTCCAGCAAGGGCACCGTTGAATTGCTAATCGGCGCCCGCGTTGGTACCAGCTTGATTCGAATGGTGCCTAGATCCTTGGTCTGTGCGGCACGATTTGTAGCAAGGGTGATGGTTTTCGGAACTTGTGTGGAGAGTGCAAGACGGTTGTAGAGAGCGGCCCCTGTGATATACCCAACTCGACGCCCGTTCTTGAACTGCAAGTCCCGCAGGCGTTCACCGTCAGTCAGGGGAATTTCACCAAGCATGCCCTGCCTGGGTGTGTAGAAACGTCCCTTTGCTACTCGTTTCAACTGCTGCCTTTCAACGCGACGACCCACTGCACGCACAACAGCGTCAGGAGCAGTCAAATACTGCGGAAAAACCTGGTATCCGAAAATCTTTCCGGGAGGAATATTATCGATAGCTTGGTTGACTGCGGCCGAAATGTTCATGAATCTACTCCAGGGAGTACTATATGAGTTGTATTTCAATTGTCAAGTTATAAGATAGAAAAACCTGACATTTTATAACGACCTACCTACTATAATAGTTTCAAATAAGGGGTCCAGACTGTGAGAAAATACTCCAGGATGGTTTTGGGAATGACCGGATGACGCCCTTTAGTCCACACCATTTGGCAGAGTGGGAGACTGTCTGGCGCCAGTTTTCTTTCCGGTCGCATTGACTCAATAGATTTGCTACCGATTTTAACCCGGCTTCCACAACTCAGTGGGTATATTGGTCAAAATGAACACATGAGGTAGAAAACACGATAAGAAATGCTTCATAGATACGAGCGTTCACTTATTACCAGAATGAATGTTCATTTTGACCGGTATACCCATCACCTCAGTAGTGGTTTGTGGGGGCATAGTTCGGATCGATATCGATGGCCTTCTTGTACAGTTCGTTCGCCTTGGTAAAATCGCCTTGGAGTTCAAGTGCGTGACCCCAGTTGTAATATGCGGGGGCATAGTTCGGATTGATATCGATGGCCTTCTTATACATCTCGACCGAACCGATCAGATCGCCCTGGAGTGCTAGCGCCATACCCCAGTTGATGTAGGTGAGGGCATGGACATTGTTTGGGTCGAGATTGACGGCTTTATTGTACTGCTCTATCGCCCCGGTAAGATCGCCTTGCTTTGCAAGCGCATTACCCCAGTTAGTGTAGGCGAGGGCATGGACATTGTTTGGGTCGAGATTGACGGCTTTATTGTACTGCTCTATCGCCCCGGTAAGATCGCCTTGCTCTGCAAGCGCGTTACCCCAGTTGATGTAGGCGAGGGCATAGTTTGGATCGATATCGATAGCCTTCTTGTACATTTCGATCGCCTCTGTAAGATCTCCTTGGAGTTCAAGTGTTTTACCCCAGTTGTAGTAGGCAGGGGCATCGTTCGGATCGATATCGATGGCCTTCTTGTACATCTCGATCGCTCCGCTAGGATCGTCTTGCTTTGCAAGCGCGTTACCCCAGTTGGTGTAGGCGAGGGCATGGTCATTGCTTGGGTCGAGATTGACGGCTTTATTGAACTGCTCTATCGCCCCGGTAAGATCGCCTTGCTCTGCAAGCGCGTTACCCCAGTTGATGTAGGCGCTGGATTTGTTCGGATCGAGCTTGATGGACTTCTTGTACTGTTCAATCGCCTCGGTAAGATTTCCTTGGAGTTCAAGTGTTTTACCCCAGTTGTAGTAGGCAGGGACAAAGTTCGGATCGATATCGATGGCCTTCTTGTACATCTCGATCGCCCCGGTAAGATCGTCTTGCTCTGCAAGCGCGCTACCCCAGTTGGTGAGGGCATGGACATTGTTTGGGTCGAGATTGACGGCTTTATTGTACTGCTCTATCGCCCCGGTAAGATCTCCTTGCTCTGCAAGCGCGTTACCCCAGTTGATGTAGGCGCTGGAATTGTTCGGATCGAGCTTGATGGCTTTCTTGTACTGTTCAATCGCCTCGGTAAGATTTCCTTGGAGTTCAAGTGTTTTACCCCAGTTGTAGTAGGCAGGGGCAAAGTTCGGATCGATATCGATGGCCTTCTTGTACATCTCGATCGCCTCGGTAAGATCTCCTTGGAGTTCAATTGCGTGACCCCAGTTGTAATATACACGGGCATAGTTCGGATCGATATCGATGGCCTTCTTGTACAGTTCGATTGCCCTGATCAGTTCACCCTGGAGTGCAAGCGCGTTACCCCAGTTGTAGTAGGTGGGGGAATGGCTCGGGTCGAGTTCGATGGCTTTCTTGTACTGTTCGATCGCCCCGGTAAGATTGTCTTGCTCTGCAAGCGCGTTACCCCAGTTGGTGTAGGCGAGGGCATGAACATTGTTTGGGTCAAGATTGACGGCTTTCTTGTACTGTTCGATCGCCCCGGTATGATCGCCCAGACGTGCAAGTGCATAACCCCAGTTGATGTAGGCGCTGGAATTGTTCGGATCGAGCTTGATGGCTTTCTTGTACTGTACAATCGCCCCGGTAAGATCGTCTTGATCTTCAAGCGCGTTACCCCAGTTGATGTAGGCGAGGGCATGGACATTGTTCGGTTCGAGCTTGACGGCTTTTTTGTACTGTTCGATCGCCCCGGTATGATCGTCCAGGTGCGCAAGCGCGTTACCCCAGTTGATGTATGCATGGGCATCATTTGTATTGAGATCGACGGCTTTTTTGTACTGCTCTATCGCCCCGGTAAAATCGCCCTGGGATGCAAGCACACCACCCCAGTTATTGTGGGTGCTGGCATTATTCGGATTGATCTCAAAGGCCTTCTTAAACTGCTCGATTGCTCCAGTGAGATCGCCCTGGAGTACAAGTACGTAACCCCAGTTATTATGGGTGCTGGCATTGTTCGGATTGATCTCAAAGGCCTTCTTAAACTGTTCGATTGCTCCGGTAAGATCGCCCTGGAGTGCAAGCGCATATCCCCAATTGTTGTAGGTGCTGGTATAGTTCGGATCAAATTCGATAGCTTTGTTAAACGCTCTGAACGCCTCATCGAATTGCTTATCCTCTAAGTGAATAATTCCTTTGAGGTTAATTGCCGCAACGTAATCTTTGCTGACAGAATAATTGGAAAAGATGAAATTTAAAATTTCCTTCGCTGCTTCCTTTTGTCCGTTGGTATAGTGATATAAAGCAAGGAAATTAGGTCTAATTTGTTTAATCAATTCATACGCACTCTGAGCAAATAGATTTTCCATTCCTGTTGCACTAAATTCTCCGGAAATATCGAGTATCTGCTCCCCATCTATCCTTAATCGCAGAGAGACGAGATTGTCCAACTTGTGATAGAGCATTTCACCATTCACAGTCTGGTAATTCCATGGTACAAGTTCCCGTAGGTATACAGTGGCGGAATTGAGGGAAATACTTACGACCGGAAAAACAATATCCACCTCGGGTAGGCTATGTACCATAGGGGGTAAATTGATTGTTGTGTTTGTGACTTCAATACGGTTGTTAACTTCAATAGGATTATTTATTCCAATAAAGTTTTTATTCTCAATACTGTTAGTGCCTATTCGTTTAAGGGACTTGCTACTATCAATTAGACGCTGGGCTACTATACGCGGTGTGTACCCCATATCCACGAGTTCCTGGGGCATCTGAACTGGTGCAAAAGACACGCCTCGATCCCGAAATGTATCCCATAAGAAGAAACCGATAAGCATGAATAGCAACACGACTATCACCGGCTCAAGCACTCGAATCATCTGGCGAAACTTAAGGTAGTGCACAGTCTTGACTACCCAATCCATTAACTCTTTCAACCATTTACGACTCACTATACAAATGCGTACCATGGCAATATAGAAACGCTGCTTGAGTTTTTTTTCTAACATCATTGATACCTTCGGTTGATCCATAATGGAAGTCATCCGCACCATTCGTTTGTGCTCCAGGAGCAGACCTGGGTAACAGCGTGTGACAAGATGTGATCCACCCTGGCAAGTTTCGCCACACAAAGTTGCAGTAGTGCCACGATAACGTCATCCTTGCTGATAATGCTCTTGTGGACGCAGCGCGCCAGTGAATTCACTGGATTTTCAGTGCCGTGCGCGTCTCGGCGACCAGGCACGTCAGACCATACGGGGACAGCAGTCCATGTTCAATTTTGGTCGCCATGGTAACGATTGATTCTCATAGTGTTATCAGTGGGGCATAGCCTTGTGTGCCTTGACAAGGAAAAGAATCTGGGCGGCTGCTAAATGAAGCGCATAGGCGGCAACGTAGTCGGGTGTCTCGCTTAGAATTGCCCCCTGGCCGTGCGCTCCTTCCTCGCCCCTTACTTTTGGAAGACCGGAATTTAAGGTGGCAACGAGTTGGTCGAACGAATTATCCAGGTAGTCAGGCAATAGACCATGGTCGCGCACTACTTTAATGAGACGCGATGCGCTGTCACCATTCTGAAAATCCCACTCCCTTTGTAAGCAAATGGACTTCAACGTACTTTCAAAAGCGTTATTGGCATCTACAATAGCGTCTTTCATCTCGCCTTTACGGTAGTGAGCGTGGGCACTCATGAATTCGTCTCTGGACCCTTCAAAACCATCTTCGTTTAGATATCGCAGCGCCGGCTTAACTATTTCAGAATGAGTCAGTTCCGAGTCGATACGGAGTATATATCCGTCCTCAAACTGATATCCTACGCCAGCTTGCTTAAAACGTTCGTTCAATTCTTTGATTGCTTCATCAGCAGTTCCACGTATGCCACGCTGGGCACGTTCTTTCACACTAAATTGTCGGGTTATGCTGTGAATGTACAAAAAGCCGAATTCAATAAGATCTAATACCAAGTCTACTGAGTGACTATTAAGAAGGAAATTTTTACAAGAATGGAAGGGATTTGAGCCCTCAGCCAATTCGAAAACACCGTGTTCGCGAGCAACACTATCGTGGATAATTTCCCACCCTTCATTGTTTTCAATTGCATTACCAGGTTCGAGATATTGATAATATATCCCGACTGCGTCGCTCATTATTTGTACGATCTGGACACGGAGGGCTCTGGGAAGATCGGCATATCGATAAACATCCGGTGTTTTGCCATCAGCGATTCGCTTGCGGCGAGAAAAGAGATCAACCACTGCCATTTTTTCAATCCTTTGGAAATATGTTTGAATTTCGGAACCAGGTTAGGGAATCCTGCCGGAGTAAATGACAGCCGAATAGTGTCGAAGAGCGAAATTATAATCAATTATAATCAGGGAGTAACCTTGAACCCGCAACGTTACAAGTGAAACTAAATAATTTATCGATCCAAATCGTCGATGCTTCGGGGGAAGAGCGAGACTTATAACAGGTTGGTAAATTCAGATGCAGGTATCCAAGAAGGGAATGTTTCATTTGTCTTGAAACTACAGAAAGATTGGGAGGTTTTCTTTCCCAGATGATCAGTATGCATATTCTGGCACAACCGCCAAAATTGATCACTTTTTTCCAGAATCCATGATCACCTTAATCCAGAATCGGTTATCACGTTCACCAGAATACGCAGCATCTTCGCAAGCAGGCCTGCACACTGAAGATTCGTCAACTGCCTATTGTGGCTTGTCACTTTCGACTCTCCGATCAGAATCGATATGATCTCCCGTATGTTGGCATCCCGAACGCTACTATTGGGAATGTCGTCGATCTCGCTCGATAGCATATCGCAGTTGAACTCTACACCTATTGACACATCCAGCCAATACTCCTATGGTGCTCCATCTGCATTTCTGAAAATTTGCAATTCTCGTCCACCGCGAGTGTGCCCAAATAAAAGTTGCTAACACAGAAAGAAATACTCAGCGGGATCGCATTTAGTGGTGACCGAGAATTTTTTATCTTCGAGCGCCTTTTTGATCAATGACTTCTTATTCGGCACGTGTAAAGTTGGAACTTTGCCCATCGAATTGCGGAAAATTGGCAGATTATCCCATAGATCATTGATCTGCTTCCTAATTTTCTTAGATGAGCAAATAATTATATCCGATTTTTCACCGTAATCAGGATAAACGACAATAACAGGGAGCAACTTAGTGTTTACTCCATAGTCGATTTCTTCCCGTAGAGCCCTCGAATTTTTAGTGATTGAACTGAGGAATAGAATCAGATTTTTGGAATTATTGATTCGATCATGTATTCTTGGTTTTAGAGTCTTCTCCCAGTCGCTTCCATCTCTAACGTTGTAATTTTTGTCGTGTGAATCGGTGAATGGAAACGATGGATCATCGCCTTTCCACGCTCTGAGTAAATTGTAATACACAAAGTCTTTTGTAGCATGAGCTCCTAGATTAGATTCATCAAATGGTGCATCAACGTAGAAAGCCGAGTAGTTCCCGTTTCTATAAGCCATTAAGTCCAATTCCTTTTGATTGTTACGAGTTCAATCTCTCCCTTTAGCTTAGAGGATAACACCAAGGTCACCTTGTCAGCAATTTTTTGCTTCTTAGTGAAATAAAGAAACGATGTTAGGATTATCTCAATAAGATTTTTCGGTGGTAGTCCAATCCCTGAGAGACCTGATCCGAGAAGCGGAATCCTAACACAATTCCCGTTGGAGTAAATGCGCACCCCTTGCCAAATCCCTTCCAAGCAATCCCAGAGTTCATGCACTGTGGCAGAGGCCTTCAATGTTTGAATGTTGGTTCGCGACAGCGCCGCAAGTAGGTAGCGCTTTTTATTCCAATCTACACATGCAACTGTCCCAATCGGATACTTCTTTTCTCTTCCGCTTTCTCTTTGCACTTCCTTTGACTCAAACGACGTTAGAGCCTCACTCGTTAAATCGATAAATGTACTAGATTGACCACCCAAAACATCTTTTATGAAAGTACCATGTAAGCTATTTTCGGATACTTGGTCTCCCAACAATCCGTCGAAATATTCATTAACAGGGATAACAATTACCCCTTCGCCCTCGAAAATATCTCCAAATCTAATTTCAATTGTTGAGTCTGTAGCCGGGATTGGAAGTTTGATATGTTTTGTAGGCCAACATCTCCAGAGACCTATAACAACTGATACCAATATAATGGCAGCGTACCAAAAAGCCCCCGCGGGTTTGTAATTCGGGAAGAAAAAACCGTAAGACACAATACACGTCCAGAGAATGCCGTACGCGGCAAAACCAAAAACAATAAAATCATTGAGTATCCGTTTAATCTTACGCATTTCATTGGTCCACAAAGAGTGTTTGTGCTTCACTTTATAAATTTGGCTGATTACCCTTACGTCGCGTAGTTTTAACGGCAACAATATTCTCTTTTGCTTTCAGTCCATACTGAGTAAATACGGCTGTCACTCTCTGTCTCCCAGATGGGCTAACGATTAAGGCGATGAATCGCAATATACGTCAGCTTTTTCCGATACCTCGCCATACCGTGGCACTTTAACGGAACAAAAAAACTTTTCGCCAAGTGTTTCCAGAACCAGATGACCCTATCAATAACCGGGGGATTTCTCAGCAACTTTACTTCGTGAAACCTCCCTGCCGCAACGTCGGTGAGATAACGGAGATCGCCAAAATGCCTGTAACCACTCAGTTTATCCAAGTAGTTCTCCAGTTTATCAAATAACGTGGGAAGGACCGGAAGTGGACTCGTCACCGACGACAACATCCCCAGGATACGGCATAGCGGCGACATGATTGCCCCGGGTGGTACTGTCGGCACCACATCACTAGAATTGACGATTCGGTATACCGGTGTCTTTATTCGTTCAAAGTACTCGTAATTCGCTATTCTCGGGGCGCCAAAGGTGTAACAGGCACCATTAACATCCGGCGCTACAAGCCTGGTTGCCAAAAGCGCGAGTGCACCACCAAGCGAATGACCGGTAATAAATAACGGCAGGGGTTCACTGTTTTCGTCTTGCGCCTCCGGTAAAGTGAGCAACACCTGCATCCTGTCCATAGCCGTTTTTCCTTCCGAATCGGTTTTGACAGTAAACGCCTCCAAAAACCCTGTATGTACTTTTGTCTTGCCCTGTTCTATGGGAACTGCACTCACATCAGTCAGCCAATCGGAAACTTTTTTTTCAGTCCCGCGAAATGCAACTACCACATACGGCGGTTCATCCGGCATATTCCTTTTGCAAACGAATCCCTGTGTTTCAGCTACGTTAATTAGACCCAACAGCTTAAATCCTGAATTTGTCAAAATAGCTTCAAAGACCTTTATACCCGGATTACGTTGGCTCATTAAATCTGTAGAAAATTCTTCTAGGAATGTCCTTATGCATTTTTCATGTGTCAGATTTATTGAGAGCGCGTTCTTCACCGCGTCGTTTATCAAACCATCCCTGCCTTCGAATTCGTAGTAAGCCAGGTCCGACATTTCTGATAGGACATATGCCATCCGATCACTGTATGCCGGCCTTTCCATCGGGGGAGACAGTAGATTAGCGTCAATGAAATAATCGCTACTCTGCTGGGTGGATGATTTCACCCGGCGTAGAAAGGCCAGTATTGCCGATGCTACAGCAGGTACAGAGATACCGGCACCAACCAAAGTAAGTGTTTTATACTCAGTTATGATTGAAATAATTTCGCTGTAAAACGTTGCGTCGTTCATTTATTTCCTGGTTTCGTAGTAGTAAATTTAGCGCGCACTTTTACACACCCGACTTCGTTTATGGCTATCGAGAATATTATGCCATATCCCAGCCCTGCCCCCTACCAACTGAAGGTACCCCGATTTACTGGACACTTGGCTAAGCACTTTCCTGCCCTGTAGTATCTCTTCAATAATCAACGCACTTAACTATCAATAAAATGGCCGCCTATAAAATAATTTTCAGCATTGATTGATCAGCGGACACCGAATTCACACCCCCTTCAAAAAGTCCTCAATAAACTCTGACACCGGCTCAACACCGGATATCATCAGGCGGTCTCTTGCCCGGGTGCAGGCTACGTAGAACAGGTGACGCTCAGTTTCAAATACTTCGTCCAGTTCATCTTCATCTGCAACGGTTTCGATGCGTTCCTGTAAAGGAAGAACGTCATCGTCGCAAGCCATGACTACTACGACCTGGAATTCCAGGCCCTTTGCCAGGTGCATGGTTCCTATGGAGATGCAGCCATCACGAACCTCAACCCTATTGGAAAGTTCCAGTGGTGTTTGTCCTGACAGCTTTACTACCTCACGCGCCCGTGACAATTCGTTGTTGCTGCGTACAAATATGCCTATCTCTTCAGGTTCTACCCCGTCCTCTATGGTTTTCTGTACCCAGGTAGATAATTCATCAATTTCCTGCCTGGTGTTATCAAATTTTTTGACTTCCGGCTCAATGCCATTGAAAACCGAAATGACATCCCGACGGTCTTCTTCGTTTCCATCTACATCCCTGATAACAGGTGGAAGGAGTCTGTCAGCCGCACGCCTGATCTGGTGGGATGTGCGATAGTTGACTTTCAGGGTGTGGGAGCGCCCACGTATGTCGACACCAAGCGCCTTCCATGAGAATGGCCGCTGAAAGATGCGCTGACCGTTATCACCACTGAAGAATAACGAGTCCGGAGATTCTGATTTCAGCGCTGCAAACAGCCTGAGTTCGGGTACACCCAAGTCCTGGGCCTCATCGACGATTATATGGGTAAATGGTTTGTGATCCTGTGAAGCGAAATATGATGTCACTTCTCCAAAAACCCCGGGCCAGGTTTGTAGTCCCTGCTTTATGAGCAACTCCCTGGTACGAGCAAAAACCGGCCAGGCTCTTTCCCGTTGTCCTGCGCTGATACGACTACGGCGGCCGATACGCGGTACGTTCTGATAGGTTTCCAGGTTAGCAACCTGCCATGCATCGATGACATTGCGCCATTCGGAGGTAAGAAATTGAATAGTAAAATCCGCATTCTGTAGTTCATTTGCCGCTGTTTCCAAAACCTTCTTTACCTGTGCATCGTTAGCGATTTGAGGTGTGCGGCCAAAGGCGAGGGTAAACAGTTCAGCCGCAACGTCTTCAAACGGCAGGATTGTCACGTTAGTGTTCCCATTGCCGGTCAGTACGCTTAACTTATGCTTCAATGCGTTAGCGAGGGGCAGGGAGAAGGTTGTCAGAAGGATCTTGGATTGCCTGTCTTCGCTTAAAATGGCAGCAGCGCGGTGTAGTGCGACGATGGTTTTTCCCGTTCCGGCTGAACCGGATACGCGGGCAGGGCCATTGAACTGACGATCCACCAATTGCCGTTGAGAGGGATGCAGAAAGATCGCCCATTGCTCCCAGGGGTAGGTCAGGGCGCGCTCCAGTTCTTCCACGTTATCCAATACCCGGAACCGGCGTTGTGCATCCGGGTGCACGAATGGATCGGTTCCGGCAGCAGCTGGCAAAGGCTGGGGCAGAGTTCCGTTGCTGACGAAGTCAAGCAGTGCATTGGATGCCTCATCTGGCAGATGTTCGGCGATGTCAAGAAAGTCATCCTCAGAAGCCTGCTGAATATCCACTACCCAGTCTTCGGGTACGCCGACGCCTAGCAATTCTTGTTCAGACAACTTGGAAAATGGACCGGGAAGGTATGCCTGTCCTGGAGAATCTGCAACGCCATACTCCAATGATTTCATCTTGGTGAAGTAAGGAGACTCAATTTCTTCTATCTTTTCACGCACTTCGACTATCTGGGCTACGCCGGTTTTGGGATGGGTTTCTATACATCTTCTTTCTGCCCACTTGTAGGCAACATCGTGGTGATTGACGTAACAGATCAAAAAACTGTTTTCAGTCTTGTGCACTATTACCCGAATGTCCTGATTCACCCGTATTGACCAGAAGTGAGGATCTTTAGAATTTTCGATGCGGTGAAACCGTAAACCGCGAGCTGCCGGGTTTTCCTGCAAGTCAAAAACCGTGATCTTGGTAGCGGACTTTTCCTGGGAATTCAGCTTATTCAGTGCTTTGAGGAAGCTATTTGCGAAAAGGAATTGCACAGGGTTATTACACTTCGAATACTTTCATCACTTCATCGCCGAAATGATTGATGACCTTGACGGCAAACCGTCCCGTTGCTGGGCGCGGAAACGGCCGGGAAGTGTCGCGGTTTAGAGTTTCCCAGGCTTCCTTGTCGATTTCCGCTTTAAGACTGGTTTTCAAAGATTTGTAGGGGTCGTTCGCGCCCATGAAATAGGCGTGACGCACAAAAAAACTTTCCCGGTTGTAGTCGGTATCGATAAACCAGGCAGCGATTTCATCCTTGCCGCTGGCACGCACTTCGCTGGTTTTCGGATCAAAAACGTCTACTCCCAAGACTTCGACTACAATATTACCTTCGTCGTCGAAGTGCCATTCGATATCCGGCTCTCCGAAGATGACGAATAGATTCCCCGATCCGGTTTTTTTCAATACTTCCGACATGTGCAGGTCAGGATTCATTCGCGCTTTCAGGATCGGTAGTGGGCCAAGCTTTGTCAGTTCCGAGGTGTGGGCGTCGAAGTTGAAACCACAGGCAATCAGTGCATCGAACCGATCCTGCTGGGCTTCCCTGGCAGCATTTGCAATGTCGGACTGGGTTATGGTGCCATACTCCGGCCCGATAAAGATGCCTGCACGTTTTTCGATGTCGCCTTCAGTAAAGTGCCCAACAGCGGCAATATAATTCCCAGGCCACCCTTCAATAGTGGAAAAATTGATCCTGTCTTCCTTGGTGACCTGATGTACACCGGTTGATTTCAGGTTTTCCATCACCATCTGTGTGAAGTCATTTAACGGAATGGCCTCTCTCACTCCATCCTGATCAGAGCCTTCCTCTGTAGCAAACGAGTAATCTTCATCTGCAGATACCATGCGGTGGGGGGAGAGGCTCTCCACGGTAAACGGACCGGAAACCCGAACCTTTGAATTATCCGTGTATGGTTTATCAAATATCGTCTCAAAGTCAGCCTTTGCAGTTATGGAGGCATCGATTTCCTTTTGTCTGTCGATACGCGCCTTCCACCATTTGCTGTGACAGTATCTAACAGAATCCGTCCAGCAATCTTCCGCTTCACGTGGCACTTCCCATTCCAGCCATTCCTGATTAAGTTCTGCGTTGAGTTGCTTTCGCAGTGGTTCCAGCGTTTCCTGATATTTTTCCCATATCACGTCAATTTCTGTGTTATTGGCGATAGATTTAAGCATGATATGGGGTACTCGTTGGTAGACGAAACCTTGCCGAATACTACAGCGTGTGGGGTCTGATTTGGGTTCGGTTTGAGTAATATCCGCCTCTTTCGTTTGGCCTTCTAGTGAATCGGTCAACAGGTAATAAGGATAGCGCGCTCCCATAATACGGGCGCGAGCCAGTGCCAGAGCTACGCGGGAGGTATCGATAGTTATCCAACGACGTCCCCATTGCTCAGCGACGTAGGCAGTTGTGCCTGAGCCGCAGGTTGGGTCTATGACTAAATCACCCGGGTCGGTGGCCATAAGGATGCAGCGTTGGATAATCTTGGTGGAAGTCTGGACGACATATACTTTGTCCATCCCACTTCCGGAAGCAGTGTCTGCCCACAGGTTCGAAAGTGGGTTTACGGGGTTATCTCCCACAAATCGAACATAGTTCAATGTTCGCCCTACCTGTACAACCCTTTCTGAAGCTAAGAGTCTTCGCATGCCTTCTTGGTTGGTTGACCAGCTTCGTCCTGCTGTTGGTAAATAGGATTGTCCAAATGCCTCAATCTCATAGATACAACTAGGTGTTCGACCAGCGGCCAATAGAATTTGGAATCGAGCATATTCATTCGTTGAGACTTTTTCATCGCTCTTAATGCGGCGGAATTGGCCAACATCTTCCTTGACGACTGAGTAAGCTGAATCATTTTCGGGAGTCTTGGACTCATGAAGTAGTCGTCTTTTTATGCTCTCCTTTGACTTTGCATACCATAGAATAAAGTCAGCGACTTCCGCCATTTGGCCTTTACCGAGACCTGCCGTCTTCTTGAATGTGATAGTAGTAACAAGAGACTCCCACCCAAATATCTCATCCATCACCGCCCGAACTCGGTGAACATTCTCATCCCCAATCTGTACGAATATCGATCCACTTTCGGCTAATAAATCTCTCGCCACAGTCAACCGGTCACGTAGATATGTCAAGTAAGAATGGATACCATGCCGCCAGGTATCGCGGAATGCCTTCACCTGTTCCGGTTCGCGAGTAACGTGCTCCGCTTTGCTATCCTTCACATCCCGTGAGCGTGTGGATACCTGCCAGTTGGAGTTGAACTTGATGCCATAGGGAGGATCGATATAAATGCACTGCACTTGGCCGCGAAGTCCTTCCCGCTCCGCCAGGCTTGCCATCACCTGCAGGCTGTCTCCAAGTATCATGCGATTTTGCCAGTTCTGGTCGTGCTGGTAGAACTCGGTCTTGTCGGCATCCCCCAGGCCGTTGAAATCAGCAAACAGGTCCTGTACGACAGGTGCCTCATCCCTACGGGACTCTGCCTGTCGTTTCAGGTCATCAATGATTGCCTTGGGATGAATCTTTTCCTGGATATACAGGGGCGGAGCCTGCACCACCAGGTCCGACCAGTCCTGTTCATCTTTGCCGCGCCAAACCAGTTGCGGATCCAGGTCTTTATTGCGGCGTTCATAGCTTACCCGGATAGGAGACTTGTCGGCATCATGTAAGGAGGGTTCATACTCCACGGTAGGAATATTCTTTCTCCTGGCTTCCTTGTGAGTATGAGTTTCAACTTGTTTTGCAGTTCGCTTTCTTCTGGGCATAGCAATTTTCTCAGTAGTTATTCTAGAACGCGATATTTAATTCATTCGCGATCCCTTGCAGACTGTTATCTTTCGTCCACAATCGTGAATCCTGATCGCATACAACCGAACATAGCAAGTGCATATCCACGAAACAAATTCCGCGGCCCATCAGGTTCATGTCTTCAATCATCAAAATCACACTTTCATGACTGAGTACATTGCACGGGCAGATTGAGCCAGTTTACCAATGCCTGGTTCCTGTTAGGCATGTGTCCGCAAGCAAGCTCGTCGATGACCATGGGATGCATGAGGACGTTATTTTCGTATAACAGGAAATTCAGGTCAGCTTCTGGATTGCGTAGGTGGTCTACCCATACCGAGGTATCTACCAGGATCATTGAACAGGCTCGCTACGACGGCGAGGTATATACTCCATTTCCGGTTCACTGCCGCCAGCCGTGGCCAACCAACGGGCGGCATCTGTCTCGCGTTTATGCACCTGGTTGTCGACAATCTCTTCGAATTCCTCATTGATCTTTTCTGTAAGGTCACTTTCCAGTGCATAGACATCGGAAAGTTCTGCAAAATCCCAGCGACCAAAACTGCCAAGATTGTTTACACCCACAAGCCACTGGGTACGTATGGTTTCTGATTTAAGCTTAACGTTCTCGTGACGGTAGCCCTTGATTTCGACTACCAGGTGCAGTGGGTCATCAGGACCGTTACCATCATCGATCAGCACTATGAAGTCGGGTATGTAAACTCGTACCGATGAGCCATCCTTATATGGAACCTCGAGTCCAAGCCCTTGGTTCTTCACATAAGAAATCACCTTGGGATGCTGTTCCACTACTCGGGAAAACTCGGCTTCCCATGAGCTGTCTAGGGCGATGTAATTAACATGACATTTATCTGGCGCCGTGGTGAATAAATCCTTGCTTGTGGAGAAACTTACATGGGAGGTGGAAGATTTCGGGTTGTAAGGATCAAGGACTGCCTTGATCCGGCGTTTGTCGGATATGGTGTTTACGATGGCGTTATAGATACGTTCCGAAGCCTGGTCGGCGATGTTCAGGTATTCCAGCATCCACTTGTCGGTGCCGCCCTTGCACTCCAGGTATCCGCCGTCAATCCATTGCCGGGCAATACGCATTACCTTTCTGAATAGGTACCACTTGGGTTGTTGATCTTCATCCCTGAAGTACTTGAAAAGCAAGTGTTTGGATAAGTCGTATGCAATTGTGCTGGGTCGCTTCGCGCGCGCCTCTGCAGCGGAGATCATAACATTTTCGCCGACAATTCCTGCCATCAAGGTCTGGCCGGGGCCAACCATTTCCGGGGTCAGAACCAGCTTTGAATCTTCCGTGAACTGCGCAATCAAACTATCCTCAGGCAGTTCAACCCGGTAGCCGGTAACGCGTGGGAAGTCGATCTCAAGCGCTGCTCGTTCACGAACAGCATGGACTCGGGTCGTCTTCCTGGGTGGTTTGACCGGAGCCACCTGTGGTTTGGCAGTAAAGTTAAAGGGGATTCCCATGATGTCGGCATACTCCACCGTGAACAGGTTATCATCCAGGTCGTAAGAGTAACGCCGCAAACTTCTTCCCACCACCTGCTCACAAAGTAACTGGGTACTGAAAGCACGGATGCCCAGGATGTGGGTGACCGTATTTGCATCCCATCCTTCTGTCAGCATGGCAACGGAGACAACACAACGCACCTGTCCACCCAGACGGTCTTTCTTGCCAATCGTGTTCATGACCTCGCGCAGCAATTCGGCATCGGAGATATCATCATCGTTGCCAGAGCCGGAACGCTGGATTTTTTCGCGTTTGAATTGTTCAATTTCCAGTGCTGCCACCTTACGGAAATTCCTATCCAGCGCCTCACCCGATTCGAGTTGTCGACTGTCGATAAGCAGGGTGTTAGGACGTGGTTGACGGTTTCCATTTTCATCGAAATTCCGAAACAATTCCAAATGGCCACCGTGCTCAAATACTTCTTCACCTTCTTCATTAGGACGTTGCCAGCCGGAAATCCATTCATAGACCAGTTTAGAAGTTGATGTGTTGTTACAGACGACGATGAATACAGGTGGAGACTCAATGCCTTCCTGCTCCCAACGCCGGTTTGTTTCCTCATAATGGCTGTAGAGAGAGTGCAGTGCAGTTTGAAGTTTTTCCGGGAGTGCATGTGGGTCGCCTCCAGTCTGCCTGCCTCTCCTGGGCATGTCTTTGCTGATGTGTTTCCACAGGTCCCGGAATACTGGCACTTCTTCATTTGGGATGTTGTCAGTTACAGGTACCCTGGGTAGTTTGACTATGCCGCTCTCAATGGCATCCATCAGGGAAAAATCACTGACTGTCCAGGGAAACAGAGTTCCTTCCACCCAACCGGAACCGCCCAGGAAAAAAGGTGTTGCGGATAAATCATAGACGGCGCGCACACCAAGCTTGCGCTTGAATGTCTCGATGCCGTTGATCCAGATACGGGCCGCCTTGTTCTCTTCTTTTGCTTCCTGTTTCTCATCGGTAGTGAGACTCGCGATATCCTCGTTGTCGGGTTTTTCGCGGTAACAGTGATGTGCTTCGTCATTAATGACTACGATGTTTTTAAATCCCATTAATTTATCGGCAACCCGTCGAATCATCTGCCCATCTGTTTCAGACGTGTTCAATGGCTGATCGCGTCCTTGTAGCAATGCTTTGCCTACTTTGCCGGTTTGCATGACTTCGCGAAGCTGGAAAGCATGGAAATTGGTAATGACTATCCGTGCCTTATTGATCTCATCAAGCATTTCAACAGGGACCAATTCCCGAGTCTTGTAATAGCTGTCTGGGTCGTTAGGCTGCAGGACGCGCAGGCGATCGCGAATAGTAATTCCTGGTGTCACGATCAGGAAACCTCGAGTAAAGAGGTTGCTGCCCGGTGTGCGTACTGCATTTACAGTCTGCCAGGCAATCAGCATAGCCATCACCGTTGTTTTGCCGGCGCCTGTGGCCATCTTCATGGCAAGCCGCGACAGTTTCGGGTTGGCTTGTTGGTTAGCGTCCTGTATATGTTTCCAAATGTGTTTGTGTTTCTTTTGACGGCGTTCGACTTCCGTCAACCAGATAATGGTTTCCACGGCCTCTATTTGGCAGAAAAAAGGACGGATACCCTGGAAATTATGGTTCCGCCAGTGCTGCAACAGACGTGCAGTGGCCGGTGTCACTCCCCAGTCATGCGGATTTGGAATTTTACGCCAGGTATCGACTTGAGAACGTATGTAGTTGATATTAGGAAATGGATCATATTCCTGGCTTTCTGATGAAATGCCGTCACCGGTTGAGAAAGCCAAGTCCGCCTGTTTGGGTTCTCCCTCTTGGCGGCGTAGCTTTGGCTTGGGAACGGGACTGATCAGCTCTGAGCGCCTACGGCCAGATTCAGGCGGACCATCGATGGGTTGACCCGCATCATCCAAACGATGATGAAGTTTGGGTACCTCATAGGGTGAATTCAGGATAGGTTTTTCGTAAAACGATACGGCCATTTCTGTGTGCAACTTGAAAAGCTAGGCTTTACATTAGCTTAATCGTGGTTGTTATACAAAATGAATATCTATTGACCTGTTCCTTGTAAATTAGCCCAGCTACAGCTCAGCGTGTGGTCATTGGTGAGCAAAGCCATAAGCAAGTGTGTAACTTTTCATAGGAGAGAATCGGTTTTATTTCCTATTTTTAGCAAGGTAAATGCGGTTGGGCTTCGCCAATTATCCGTTGACCTACGAAGATATCCTATGGCTTGGAGAGCAGATTCCAAAACGTAATCGACGCCGGCGTAAGGGGCGAACCATCGCGGCCATGCGACAGACGGCGGCATGAGCCATTTAGCGGTTGAGGAGTGTAACAGACCGGATAGGTTAGCAAGTCGCAGGTGCACCATGATGAGCAGGCGGTTGTTTCAATCCCTGGAGCGACTGATCGGGACATCCAGTGGATACAACACGGTCTGGCATGGATACGCGCGGGTCGACGAGAACTCGTTCGCCGATCATAGTGAACCCTGGCAGGGCGCCCCCGACAACGAAAACCTTACCTGTTGATTCAGTCACTCGTGGACCCGGAAAACTGGTTATTCTTCCTGACCTTCTTGCTGCCTTGTCAGTAGAGGGTCACTTTTTGCGTCACTGCATATTTGCCAAAGCTGAGGCACCAGTTGATCGAGTTTTTCGTAGAGTTTCTTTTCAAAATCACGTTCGAATTCTTCACGTGATATAGATTCATCGAATTCCATCTTTAGAAAGTAGTAACAATCCTCCTCCTCATCCCGGATTTCTTCACCCGCTTGCCACTTCAGTTTCGGAATAATATGTACTTCAGCCAGATGTTTCAGTGAGATATCCGTTCCGTACTCAGATGCGTCGACGCTCAAGCTCAATGAACTTTCATCATAATAGATCATCAAAGAAACCTCCTCAAAATTTGGCAAGGAGAGGTAAACCGAACTTGATTCGTCTCCACGCTCGTACCTGAATTTTTCTATTCCCCTCTTCTTCAATTTAATTTGCTTGGCATATCTGGTATTCAGGTTTCTTCTTAAATCTGTGACAAACTCTCGAGTTTGTAGACCTTCAACCCCCCCAGATGATCCTGTACTTACGATTGCCGACATTTGAAGCATTTGTTCTACAAAATTCAATTCGACTTTCGATAAATTTGGATCATCATCTAACTGGAGACAACTAAGAAATGCATCGAGAAAGTGAATAACCTGATCAATGTCGAAATCTGTGTTCGAGTTTTCAAGTGCGTCCCTGAGAGATTCAAACTCGTCTTTTTTCTCTAAATATTTAAGAGCATTGAAGGTTTCTTCTGATATCCTTTGCTGCCTGATATGATCGTAGAGAGGCTCATAGCTTTCCTGCATGCAGAGGATACCGAAGAGAATGCGCGCCCGTTCATTCCTGTTCCCAGGGTATGCATCCTGGAGTTCTTCATCCGAAAGAAGCATAAGTAATTGCAACGAATTGAGTAAACGCTTCATTGCTCTTGGATTAAATCCTACTGAGTTCTCCACCAAATCACGGTATATGTTAATGTCCTTTACTTTACTTCCATCTATACCGATCCTTCCTAACAGATTGGTAAGATACGTATCTACCTGATAACGTTTTGTAGGCATCTTGAAAGGAACCTGAATAATCTTGTCAAAAAAGCTCCTTCCTTTTAATTCGCCTTCTGAGACTCCAAACTTGTCTTTTAATCCAGTCACAATGACATTGTAGTCACAGGCTATTACATAAACACAATTATCAATATCCAAAAAAACTTTAAGTGCTTCCAGCAATTCAATCGCCCTGATGGGAACCAGACGATCCAGATCATCAATAAACATCACTACCTTTTGAGTGTGTCCATTTTTGGTGTGCTGTTTAACCAGTTCCGTCAGGCTGTTCTTGAGTTTTTCAAGTACTTGCGATGGGTCTTCAGAATGGGATTCTGTAGGAAGTGAGGCGTTATATTCATCCATCGCGGCTTTTACAGTGTCAGCTTGTCCAATCATGCTGGCGCCACCAATGGCAACTGCGCGAGCTACACCTATCAGTGCCTTGGCAGTTTTCGCAGCAATATCTGATTTTTCATCGCGGGATTGAGAAAGGGTGTCTATAAGGTAGGACAACATTGACAGTGTTAGCGTGTCGGCCATTTTGAATTGAGCATACTGCCATGTATTAAACCAAATTGTTTCGTATTTCTTACTGCCGTCAGGGGATTCTTTGTCAAGGTTTTCTTTGATGAGGTTCATCAAGCTCGTTTTACCGGTACCCCAATCTCCCTGGAGCGCTATTGTAAGTGGCGTATCACAGCCTTCAATGAATTTGCTCAATACAGTGGCATAAGTTCCAAGACCAAGGGCTTCTTCCTCGTTATTTTTGATGGGTACATCCTTCAATCCCAGTTTTGATGCTTCATTTATTGCAGGATTATTCATAAGAAAATTTTCTCCAAGTTGAGCAGTGATTTGACAATGCAACAGCGAATGGCAAGTTCAGAGTTTGAGAGTCATTCTATTGGAGCATACCATGAACTGGCAGCAAGTATTTGTACGGGTTCATGGGATGTGGGTCAATGCGACCAGCAAGGATAATTGTCGCCGAACAGGCAAAGTGAATTGACGCCAGACAGGCTTCTTCAGGATGGGCAACTGCAATCCATGTCACTTCCTAGAGAGGGGGAAGCAAGATTACGGGACCAGACAATTCGGCCGCGGCGGAGGAAGAAATGGCTTCGGCAGTCTTTCTTACGCCAAATGGATGGGTGTAATGTGATCGATCCGCTGAAGTGGCGCCTGGCTCGCCAACTCGGGGAGTCTCCCGAGACCAAGCTCAATTGTATTGTTACACCGCATCCGCAGGGACAAAGGAGTGCAGCTGACCAGGGCAAAGACTGGTCGCCGACTAAGTAGACTCGTTGAGGTGTAAGTACATCAGGCATGTCATCAACGGTTTCAGTCGCAAAGCCAGGGCGGAGTCCTGATCTCTCGACTAAGCTCCACCATAAGTGTGCCAGACGAGCTAGGTGTGTCATGCAGCTGCCTGTTTTGCACTCAGTTCGGCCCAGTCTAACAAGGGCGTTACGTCTCCTCGTCCCACATGACGGCTGAGCATTGGGCAGGGTTCTTCATTTTGTTCGTGCTCATAGATGCCATGGCTTATGCTAACACGATGGACTGAGTAGTCTCTGTTCGGGTCGAGGCGGTACGGGTGTAACCGCGCAAGGAATTCGTTGACGGCGATGCTTGCAACGAGGGAGTTCAACTGGACCACAGCAGGTCTGTCTTCGTTTACGCCCCTGATATAGCCGTCTTTGATCTGTGCCTCGTACGCAAGTGGGTCGGTCCGAAAAAGGCCGGCGGCGCGAACTTGCTCCATTGTGTAGACATGTCGACTGAGGAGACTTGAGCTGCCGGGTTGGAGGTAATGCACAGTTCCGCATACCTGATTGACGCCGCCTTTCCCATCTGCCTCAAGCTTGACGCCGAGGTCGAAGTACGGAATGACGTAGAATGTAGCCAGTTTGTTGAGCAGGTGGCGACCATCGATAGAGTCCATGCAACCGAAGACGATGTCGCAGCCAGCGATTGCACGAACAGTGTCTGGATCAAAGAGGTTTCGAGGATGGGTCTCAACGATAGTTCCGAGACCCATTGCGCCGATTGCACGGGCGGCGACATCGACCTTCAGTCGGTTCTGTTGCGCGTCCTCCATTGTGGCGTTCAGGATTCGGTTAAGGTTCTTCTCCTCAATGTGGTCCGGGTCGACCAGGACTAGAGTGCCAACGCAGTTTCGGGCCAATTGCTCAATCACAGGGCTTCCGGTGCCCGAGCAGCCGACGACACCGACGCGAAGTCTGCGCAGTTGATTGTAGGTGCCTGCCCCGAATGCCTGGGCGACACGATGACCAAACTCGGGGATAGGGGTATGCTGAGCGACGGACGGCCAGAATGATAGATCATCGCCGACAAGGTTAATCGATGACAGCGGATGGAATTGGCCGCGTTCGTCGACAAGTCTTCCGATCATACGCCCGTCGCTGAACATGATGACGCTTGCGTGTGGTCCTATATTCGTCCAGGCATGGATAGAGGGGAAGAGGTCTCGGTCTGCACGGTCGTCGATTGCAGAGAATGGAGACTCAAGACGGTGGCCATGGATCTTCAGGACCGCATGGTCATACTTGTCGGCTTCATTGAGCAGTGGCGGTAGTATATCCGTTCTCCAGGTCACCTGATTGGGATTTCTCACCGAGCAAGCATCGTACGGAACTGGAACCAGTTTGTGGACGAGCAAACGGTGGCGCTCAATGCCTCTCTGGTGACCACACAAGGCAATTGCGACAGCCTCATAGCCGTCACCTGGAAAAAGGTGCGCTAAAAGTTTGGCGTGCTGACGTCCGGTCAGCGAGAGGGTGGTGATTTTCATGGTGTTAGCCTTTTTTCAGTTCGTTGGAGAACCAGTACTCAATCAGGCCGAAATGAGTGGAGAGGTTGTCGACCCCAGGACGCCATGGGTTTGCAAGTGTGCGATGGCGACTCCATCGCTGCCACAGCTTGCCGTCGAAGTCATCAGTAGAGGTCGCTGCGATGGGCCTTCCATCGGTCCGTTGGAGTGCTGGATGGACATAGACCATGTCGATCTGGGTATCTGGGTATCCGGGATCGATACGTACATTCACTTCTGCCACTGATTGTAGGTAACCGTCTGGTATCCGGAACCCGTAGAGGACGACACGCAGGACGCCTCCCTCGACGACAAGTTCGTACCTGTATGGCGCGTTGTTAAGCCAATCGAGATCATCTTGAGGGAGGGTGAATTGGCGACGTCCGCTGAAGCCTTCAGTCTGGTCAAGTGGGAGGGTGACGAACCGTTCCACACCAGGCACGCTTAGATCTATCTTCTGGTCCAGGTCGATGCGTTCAGGTTGCCCTCCCTTCACCTTTAGGTAGATGGCGTAAGACTCCGCCGGTTTCTTATCGGCGAGTTCGAGCAGTTCACGTCCGGTCATACGGGACACTGGTGCCTCAAAAAAGTCCTTGTCGATCTGGACTTTGTATTCATGTACGGTATCGGAGTTGATCTTGTCAGAACTATTGTTGGTCATGTTGATTACTTCCTTAATCCGGTTGCTGCATTGGGGTATGTACTCTTATGCTCACAAGGATGGGATTCTCGGACAAGGGACAGCATGTGGTTTATTTTTTGCCGGTGATGTCCGAAGACAAGGTAGTTGTGCGCATATGTTGAAAGGACGGCAGACAAAGGACGAAATGAATTTGGCGTGTCGAGAAATAATGACATCAGAAGAGTGCAAAGAGGCTTTGCAGAAACTCTCTGATGATGATATGAGTCGACTGAAGCAACTCGCGAAACTCCGGGTGATCGGACTACACGCTGTGGATTGGCAAGATCTATGGCACGAGGCGATTGTCAGGTTTCTCAATGGCTCTCGGCGGTGGCCGCGGGGCGTGCCGCTGGTGGTGTTTCTGCGTGAGACCATGCGTAGCATCGCAAGCGGCCATTGGCGGCGGCTAGAAATGTCAGTAGTGGTGGCCGATGCGGACATAAGTGCCGACTCAGAAACGGGTGACAGTCCTATCGACAGTGAACCGGACATGTCAATGGATCCGGAATCCCGAACTTCTGCGGCAGAGACCCTTTCCCGTATTGAGGATATATTCTGCGACGATGCCGACGCCCTGTCCGTAATGACTGGCATGGCGAGCGGTCAGTCACCTCGGGAGATTCAGGAGGAGAATGCAATGAACGAGAAGCGTTATGCCAGTACACAGCGGAGAATCAGGCGCGGCTTGTTTAGAAATTTTCATGATGATGGAGAGTTGTGATGAAAGAGACACGAAAGCCGCATGAGCGGCTTGATGCACTACTGACTGGGCTTGAGGAAGAAGTCCTTCGGAGGAAGGACGCCATCACCACGGACATAGGAGCAATGCGATCCTCTATGGAGCTTTTGATCGTAGGTATTGTGGATTCCAAGGAGGAGTCGCCTCGCGCGGTGGTGGGCGTCAAGGGTAAACTGGCTGGAGCTGTGGAACGACTGGGACGCTGGGCCAACATGGTGCAAGGCTATTCCCGTGCGGATATCCCCCGGGTGAAGATGGCGTTCTCGGGGAAACAAGAGCGGTCAGTTAGAAGGAGTGGTCGTAGAGAAGCGAGGAATGGGCGTAGCTCGAAGGGGAATACGGATGGGCAAGGGAGCTAATTGCCGGGTTGGAGTTTCTAAATTAAAAAAGATGGCAACAGGGATGCAATATGACATCTGAAGTGGTGGTGATGAACCGCATGGGAGTGGCACTTGCTGCCGACAGTGCCGTTACATCCGAAGTCGATGACAGTTCAAAAGTACGTGATTCTGCTGTGAAGCTCTTTATGCTATCGAAGTACCATCCGGTGGGCGTGATGGTCTACAACAATTCGTTACTACTTGGCGTACCTTGGGAGACGCTTATCAAGCTCTTTCGGAGTGAACTCGGGACAAAGTCGCTACCCACACTTGCCGAGTACGGAGAAGCGCTGATCGACTACCTCGACGAAAATATGTCGTTGTTTCCGCCGAACTTGCAGGATCGGTATTTCATGCAGGCACTTAACACCGAGTTTGGGCAGATCAACAAAAAGGCATTGGAAATGCTGTTTGATGCTGGGCTATACATGGGGCGGCCTCAAATAAGTGAATATGAAGTCGATGATGCTGACTTGATTGAAAGTTCGATAGAGCTTGCTTTGGACGAATGGCGGAGCAAGGCAGAAGCATCCTATTTTGATGGTGTGTGTGCCGAGGATTTGGTTTACCGCAACTCTGGAGGCATCAATAAAGTTGTCCAGAAGGTATTTGCGGAGTGGTCCTTAAATAATGCGTGTGTGGATAACTTGAATGAAATCGCTAAGCACGTGGTGTCTAAGGACCACTTCATCCCTGAGTTGTTTTCTGGCCTCATAATCGCGGGGTTCGGAGAAGCAGAGCATTTCCCTGTAGTACAGCATCTAAAGATCGGGGGCATATACGGCAACAAGCTTAAGGTACGCCAAGATAAGACGGAAGAGGTATCAGAAGATAATCCCGCACGGATTATAGCCTACGGCTATAGCGAAATGGTGAATACTTTCCTTTATGGAGTTTCCGAGAGGATTCGGGAATGCCTCGAAGATGCGAAGATGTTCATTCGCAAGATGCCGGAATTAGCCTTGAATGTAGTGCCGGGACTCAGTGCGGATCAAAAGTCGAAAGCGTTAAAGGTTGTACGACAAGCCAGCGAGAAGATGGCCACCGACTTTGGCTATAAAGTATACGGTGAATGTAGTGCAAGTGTCGAAGAGATTGAAAGCGCGGTTGAGTTGTTGGCAGTCAAGGATTTGGCACAGGTAGCGTCGACGCTGGTTGGCTTGGGTTCATTTCAAAAGCAGATGTCGTTGGATCAGGAAATTGTTGGGGGACCGGTGGACGTGGCTGTGATTTCTAAAGGTGACGGTTTTATCTGGATTGACCGGAAGCACTACTTTGATAGGGCGTTTAACAGTCACTTCTTTCAAAACTACTACAATGACGGGTTACAGATGCAAGAAGATGACAAAAATGAAGATGTAGAGGACGAACAGGATGACAAGTAGACAGAGAGTGCCACAAAGGTGGGAAAGAACATATCATAGGGACGAACCTGTCGATTTGGTGAAGGTGGAAAAGTTTCTGAGGCGTGCCCCACAATTCAAATCTTTGGTTAAGACAGAGGATGGCGAAACAGCGCTTACCGATCTTCAACAAAAGTTTCTCGACAACTTTGTAGAGGAACTGAGCGAAAACTTTGATGATGATCTGGATACATCTTGATGTGTGCGTGGCTGTGGAAACTGCATATGGGACGAGGAGAGTTTGTCTAGCAGGATTCGTCGTAGACCTCGCGGAGCTGGCTGTCTAGGACCTGACCTAGCTTGTAGGCTCATTGCCAAAGCGACAAGCCCGAGTTCACCTCGTCTGTGGACAACGTATTGCATTTGGTTTCAATAGTATCAAAGGCTGCATAAGCCATACAGCTACACCAGTGGTACCAAATAGACCGAGTGCCTCCCGAAGTCTCTTGTGTGAAGTAGTCCGGTATAGTCCAACAATCGGGTCATGGCTAGTGTCCCACCGTATGGCATGGGTGTGTCCTCAGCGAGCGACCGATGAGACAGGTAGAAGTTGGTGACCATTTCTCCATGTATCTCAGCATTCTCCACAGCGCTCACCTGGCTATCCGGCGGCTCCCCGATCCGGTGCATCGCCACGTCGCGCATGATAATCAGTTCGTCCAGGATTTCAGGCAGTGTGGTGTCTCGACACAGGACCAATAGACGATGGCTTCCATCTCGATCGGGAGTAGTCCCGGGCAGCACCGCGCCCAGACATGGTTTGTCCTGGCCAGTATGGACGCGCCACGTTGCAGCAGCGGTACGATCTCGATTCCGTCCTGGCCGATCATGCAGTCACGGACGCCCACTGCCAGGGCGTCCTCAATATCTGCCGTGCGGTTCACAACACGATGCCTATGAGCGGTAAGGCCATCCGTGGTGATTAGACCGGTCAGGTTCACCAATCGCTATGCATCCACAGCGGTTCTCGCGACAGATGGGGATTCCACCTCAAGAGCCTGGTAGCGATCATTATGGTCGGTTTGTTTCAGAAACGTCGCCCAGTCCCTCAGGATGGCGTCCTTGCCGTCCATACGACGGGTGCGGCACAGCAATTCGGGAAGCATCGACGAAATAGCCATTCAGGCCGCGTCGTGTGGCAACAGGTGGGTGATGCTCTGGGGCATTCATGGTTTCGTTAGTATAGCGAGTGACATCTCGCGCCGTCTTGTCATTGTGGTGTGCCGCCTACTCGAAGTGACATGAACGGCCGCTATCGACAACTATTCAAAAGGGCGGAAGTCGGGGTCCGCGGGCAGCGTCCATCTGGTCGTTCCGACACTGGCGCACCCCTCCCGGTCGTTGCCGAGCTCGCGCTTGACCATGCCCATCGCGATCTTGGTCGCCGGGCACTGCCACACGCGCGAGAACACCTCATCGCCCTCGGGCGGGGGCTGCATCTCGACGTAGGGCGTCGGGCAGTCGTAGGCCGCTAGGAACTCCGCCGCGTTGGAACATGCGGCGGGGCGGTACCGGGTCAGCATCTCGAACACTTCGTCTTGGGTTAGTTCTGCTGCTGCTGCGGCTTCCCGGGTAGTGGATGTGGGTTGCTGCATCGACTGGGTGGCTGGCTCTTGCGAGATCGACAACAACTCGCGGACTTCGGCCTCGGACCAGCCCAAATATTCCTCCCCGCGCACGCCCCGGATACAGTCGTCACGGGACCTGTCGAGAATGATGCTTCTGGTGCGCGGTGTGTCGCCGATTTCCGCTAGAACCGGCGCGGCAAGGTCCCGCATCTGGGTTACAATCGGATCGTAGATCGCCGGAAAGATGTTGCGGACCTCCCAGGGCGTGAAGCCGTCCAACTCGGGATTGCTTGCGATCATAGCGGCGATGCACGGATTTATGACCCGCTCGTCGAAATCGTCGGCCCCTGCAGGCGGACGGGCCGTCGGTTGGACATAGCCTCGCCTGGCCTCTAAAGAAGCCTGTATCGTTTCCTGCACCGAGCCCGGCTCAGTGCATCGAGCAGCAGCCAAACCAGCTTGGAATCTCCCTTCTGTATCTTCAAGATACGCGAGGTCTGATTCAGAATAATCTTCGCCCAGGTAGTTCATGCCAAGCATCAGGACCTCGCTCGGCAGGAACCCCAATTCACGAAACAACTCAGATCCTTGGTTCGCTTCGCGCTGAGTTCTGACTGCTTGCATCCAGGCATAGTACGGGCCTGCCTGCGAGAACCCCATATCGATGAACTCGATGTCATCTTTGAATGTGTGAAGTTCCTCATACAGCCGTACAAGCTCAACGGCTGCTGGTGAAAGCTCTGTCGGGATGCATGGTTCCTCGGTCGGAGACGTGGCCGGACGTTCAGCCGCCGCTGTCACGGCTCCTGTGATCGTCACCGCTTCCTGGCCATCGGTCGGCGTGCTTACTGCTGACGATGTCTCATCATCAGGCATCAGTACCCCGCCGATGACGAAGAGAACGGCCGCAAGGACCCACGCGCCAAGCGAACTAGCCCGATCGGGTAGCTGTGCCCACTCAGGCCGAATGAGCCCAACCACGCCCCACAAAAACACGCCAAGAGCGAGCAACACAAGAATAGTACCGATGACTGCCATGATCATTTCTCCTTTGAGCGCGCGACCATCTGCGGGTCTTTCCATCCGCAGGCCTGTTGGATGGCGGTGGTCGACGCGCCGCGCCGGACGGGTTCGGTTGCAATGCGAACAAAACGCACCACACAAATCAGTTTATTGGATCCCCAAGCCATTGACCACCCCGTCGCCGACGATCTTGAATGGGCATCAGCGTGGCTCGACCAGCCCTCCGAACTGCTCGACGAGATCGCTACCGATGTCGACGGCAAGGCGGTGTCCAGACGAGGTCGTCACGGCCTGACCTGCGAGACGGTTCTCCGTTGCGCGATGTTCATGCATTTGCGCCAAGCCAGCTACCGGGAACTGGCCTTCACGCTCAACGATTCGCTTACGGCGCGGCGTTTCGCGCGCTTAGATCCGACACGGAAGGCACTAGGTGCGTGTCCGAGAACTCGTGTTTAATCGCAGGTATCCTGTCGCTCCATTGTATTTTGGAAGCTGGTTTTTATACGTAGTCGTTAATTGGTTATTATTTGGTCAAAAGGCACCTGCAGTTTCGCATTTTCATGCTCTAAATCCTGTTTTTTCTTGTTTTTTCCTGTTTTAACCCCTTTGGTACGACGTATTTCCAAATTCCGGACACACTGATCCCGTCATTATTGCGCGCACCATTTTTTTCATATTGTGAGCCGCGCAGACTAATGAAAATTCTCCTGCCACTTTATCTTTACCCCGCACACTGAACCGACGAAAGCCGCCGTTCTTGATATGACCAAATACCGGCTCAACAATCACTTTGCGCCGCTTGTAAATCGCCTTTGAGTCTGCCTGTTCCATGCGCTTTGTCATGTTCCGGCGTAAACCTTCATGACTGTCCGTGGTGATCGTCCGTCCTGCTCCCTGCCTGGATTTACAGCAGCGAGCATAATAGGGGCAACGACCACAAACAGCAGCCTCTGCCTGATAACACCTGTTACCGTCTTTACCTTCGTACTTCAACTCCAGGCGTTGCCCACCCGGACAATGAAAGCAATCGGCTTGTTCATCATAGCTAAAATCTGCTTTGCACAGTGCGCGCGTCGACTCAGCCAGTGGCTCGCTATGGCTTTTTTCCCCTCGGTCAACCGCAACATAAGCATCAATCCCAGCCTGTTCCAACGCTTCAAGATTGCTGCCCGACTGATAACCATTGTCCAGACTCATTTTCTCCGGTAACTGCCCGGTGCTTTGTGCAATACTGTCCAGCCCCTCTTGCACTTCCTGTTTATCGTTGGCGTTCTGGCTAACGTGTTGTCCGGTGATCACTTGATTATCGCTGTCGACACTGATCTGGCCATTGTAACGATAGTCAAAATCGCCTTTCTTACCCATGATACGAGCTTCTGTATCAGCAAAGCTGATTTGCTTTTTAGCATCAATGGGCTCGCCTGGATGCAGCGCTTCTTCGCGGGCTTCCAGTGCTTCCTTCGCCGCTGTGATCGTCTTCTGCCGCTGCTGCTTAAAGGCCAGGTCGGCAGGTAGTTCATAGCCGGTCTTGTCCTGATAGGCCGCGTCTTCCTCGGCATCACAGGCATTGGCCTGTTGCACCAGGGCCTCAACCTCGACACACAGTGCCTGCTCCTTTTCTTGCAGGCACTTATAAGTCATGGCTTTGTGCTTGGAACTGTTGGCTTTAAATTTGGAACCATCAAGACTGACATGCCCCAGGGAGACCAGCTTCATCTCCATCGCCAGCTTGACGGTCTGCATAAAACATTCCTGAAAAAATGCCGCATGATCCTTGCGAAAATCACTTAACACACGAAAGTTAGGGCAAGCCTTACCCGCGATGTACATAAATGACAGATCTTCGTTGCAACGCTTTTCCAATTGGCGGGAACTGAATACCCCGTGACTGTAGCCGTAAATCAGAATGCTCACGAGCTTCCTCGGATGATAGGCGCGTTGGCCCAGGGGGCTATACTGCGATTCAATACTGCTCGTATCGAGTTGCTGAAAAAGATCATGAAAAAGGTAGCAATCATGCTCAGTCGGCAGCAGGTCAAAGACGTTGCCTGGAAACAGTTGACGCTGGACAGCATCAACCGGGTCGGATTTGAAGGGACCGGACATTTACAGTAATCTCTGGATTCTATTGTTGGATAGATTATACCATTGATTGAGCTATTCTCGGACACGCACCTAGGGAAGTCGGCGCTCCACCACTGCGCCAGCTTCATCTACCGCCGTGACATGGAAAACTGTCTTTGCCAAATCAATGCCTCTCGATTAATATCAGTCATGGTTCGCTCCGTGTTATTGAAAGAAACGCTTATTCTGGCCTACGAGGCCGTGCGAATGAAACGGGGCGTACCATTCCATCAAGCTGTCGCATGCTTTGGGCAAGTAGTGTACTCGGAACTCCAGATGCCTCAAGGAGATTCCTGCGGACTCTTCCTTGACCCATCCTCCGTACCGAGTGTAGGTTTGCTAAGTGATCAATGCCAAATTTTATCCCTAAGGGGATCAGATGGAATGCGCTTAACAACTGCAGAAAGTGGTCCTAACAATGGGGTCCACTTCAGAGTTCCACTGTAAAGGATTGATAAAGTGACGCATACAGGTCAAGTTACCTTGTCACGCCTGAGAACTAAACATTTACTGGCGTTCCTTGACATCTCCATCAAGAATCTCATATATATAGGAAGTTGAAGAAGCTATCTCTACGTTTTTTTCTGGGAACAAGAAAGTCAACAAGGATGCACATACATACGTCATAGGTACGGGGTAGAACTTAGAATTCCCTTTGACTTCATAACGCCACTCCTTGAAAGCGTTATCGTGGTGTTTCAAGCATCCCCCCAAACTATTGATCGGTGGAGTGTGAACCCGTTTATCTTTTTCTCCAGCTAATAATTGCCCATACACGCCAGCCAACTTGGCTTGTATGTCTTGGGGAAGCTCATTGAACAATGAATATAGATTGTGAATCTTCTTTGGTTGAATTCTGTTTTTCTCCAGCATTGCTTTCAGGGCGCATTCAACCGCAAAAGACATCACAATCCCTCCCCCGAGCGCACCGCCCACCCTTACAAATGTATCCTTGTTGTTCCATGTAGCATTATGGGCAGCAACGGCAAAAGAGAATATGCACAGCGCCTTCTCTTGCCACGAAATAATGTTTGACATATTTAGCGGACTCCTCGGGTTATAATCGCTACGCGATTCAAAATGAATCGCCGTAAAATCCCAACATTTTATGGAACGGGTATGGTGATTCCGGCAAAATGCTGGTTTCATGGGCTTTATTTTGCAATTAGAATCCAAGAGAAGGTGAAAAAGTGCAAAATGAAATCTAACCCATTTTGGGGCGAAATTACAACTTATTGTTTTATATGGTTATTTCAGCATTTGTGGTATTTTCTAACCGGTTTTTTTGGCCAAAAATGCCACAAATAACTCGTCACTAAGCCCCAAAATTGGTGGAGAGAGAGGGATTCGAACCCTCGATACGTTTCCGTATACACACTTTCCAGGCGTGCTCCTTCAGCCACTCGGACATCTCTCCGGATTTATAATTATAACATCTTGAAAAAGACATAAACGTTACCCTCATCATGGTAAGTGGTTTATCCTTTACTGACCACAATCGCTGCAAAGGAGACAACAATGAGTGATCAACTGATCCTGACTGAACGCCGTGGCCAAAAAGACGGCATTCTCTGGATGACCCTGAACCGTCCGGAAAAACTGAATGCACTGACGTTCCCCCTGCTGAAGGAAATGCGGGATATTCTGGTGGATGTCCGATTTGATCGAACGGTTCGCTGTATCGTGATTACGGGGGCGGGGAGGGGATTCTGTGCCGGTATGGACATGGGTGGTAATGCCAACCCGGATCGCAAGCCGCCACCGGAACCGGCTGCCGTGGACGCGGAGGGTTACCGGCTCAATTTCCGCCATGAGACGGAAACCTATATTGCACTGCGTCGGGTGGAGGTGCCCATAGTTGCCATGATCAATGGACCTGCCGTAGGTGCGGGGTTTGATCTTGCTACCCACTGCGACCTGGCGGTCGGATCAACGTCGGCGAGATATCAGGTAGCCTATGTGAAACGCGGCCTCTATGCGGACCTGGGTGGATTTTGGATTCTGCCCAAGATTCTCGGCTGGCGTAAGGCCATGGAATTGATGATGACGGGAAGATTCATGAGTGCTGAAGAAGCCCATGAAGCCGGATTGACCAATTATCTGGTTGCGCCGGAGGAACTGGAAGCCAGAACCATGGCGCTGGCGCTGGAACTGGAAGCTGGCCCGCCCATTGCGCAGAAACTCGGTAAACTGCTGGCCATGCGGACGGCTCATCTGGATTTTGATACCGCCATGCAATGGTCCGAGACCGCGATCCCTGTGGTTGGTCTTTCCCGGGATTCAAAAGAGGGAATGAAGGCATTTGGTGAAAGACGTGAAAGTGACTTCAAAGGCTATTAGATTCCTTAAAGATTGAAGCTCGCACGGTTCATGTCTGCTCCAAATTGGTGCGAATAAAATCCGATACGCAATATAAGGGTGCGACTTCTGGTCATGCAGGCATTCCCCCAGGTCTGATATCAATGTCCATGGGGGTAACGGTGTGCATTAAGTTGGCGCATATGTTGCTTGGTTTACAGCACATGATTAACAAATTGATTTGGAGGATACGTGCTTAAACCATTTATAAAAGTCTGTGTGCTGGCAATACTGACTGTGAGTGCCGCGCTGGCGAATGCGGCAGATACTATCAAGGTCGGTGTGCTGCATTCCCTGTCCGGAACCATGGCCATCAGCGAAACAACCCTGAAAGACACTATTTTGATGATGGTGGAAGAACAGAATGCCGCCGGCGGTCTCCTGGGCAAAAATCTTGAAGCTGTCGTTGTTGATCCTGCGTCGAACTGGCCGTTGTTTGCAGAGAAAGCACGGGAACTGATCGAGAAAGAAGAGGTAGACGTGATTTTTGGTTGCTGGACCTCGGTTTCCCGCAAGTCCGTATTACCGGTCTTTGAAGAACTGAACGGACTGTTGTTTTACCCGGTGCAATACGAAGGGGAAGAGTCCTCCAAAAACGTGTTTTATACCGGAGCGGCGCCCAATCAGCAGGCGATCCCCGCGGTTGATTACCTGAGGGACGAAATTGGTGCACAAAGATGGGTGCTCGCGGGTACTGACTACGTTTATCCAAGAACAACCAACAAGATTCTGGAGGCGTATCTTAAAGCCAATGGTGTGGCGGACGAAGATATCATGATCAACTACACCCCGTTTGGTCACTCGGACTGGCAGTCGATCGTATCGGACATCAAGAAGTTTGGTTCCGCGGGTAAAAAGACGGCAGTTGTATCCACCATCAATGGTGATGCCAATGTCCCGTTTTATAAGGAACTGGGTAATCAGGACATCTCTGCGGAGGATATTCCGGTCATTGCCTTCTCTGTCGGTGAAGAGGAGCTATCCGGTATTGATACCGGCCCACTGGTTGGTCATCTGGCCGCATGGAACTATTTCATGAGTGTCGATGCAGAAGTGAACGATGATTTCATTGACAGTTGGCTGGACTTTATCGACGACGAAGAACGTGTCACCAATGATCCGATGGAAGCCCATTACATCGGTTTCAAGATGTGGGTGGAGGCGGTCAAAAAAGCGGGTACGACAGATTCAGATGCGGTTCAGGATGCGATTATCGGTGTTTCCGTGCCTAATCTGTCCGGTGGAATTGCTACGATGATGCCCAATCACCATATCACCAAACCTGTATTGATTGGTGAGATTCAGGATGATGGTCAATTTGATATCGTCTGGGAGACATCGGGCTCGGTTCCCGGTGATGCCTGGTCCGATTTCCTGCCGGGGTCAAGAGATATCACCGCCGACTGGCAGGCGCCCCTGTCTTGCGGCAACTATAATGTGAAGACCGGCAATTGTTCAGGTCAGGTCTACGAGTAAAGTTTTCTTTACCGGGACTGCATAACCGAAAGGCGAATGGGTTAACATTCGCCTTTTTCGGAGTTGTTTTTTGAAATTCTTCAGGTTCTCTGGATTATTGGCCGGGTTGCTCATTTCCTGGCCGGTAATGAGCAGTGATGCATTCGAAACGGCGGTCCTGTCGCTGAATACCCGCTCGTTCGCCGACAAGACGGTCGCCGCCAACCAACTGGCGGTAATGGAACATCCCCGGGTTGATCTTGTTCTTGATGCCTTGCTTGAGGGAGAACTCTATTCCAGACGGCGCAGTGATGTTGTGGTCTTTGCCACTTCTCTGGAAGCCGGGGGCTATCACCTGGTAGATGCCGTTACCGGTGAGGATCTTGGCGATGCAGGTCGTCGGGATGTTAGAAAAATAAGTGTTAATAATAAGTTACGTCGACAACTTAAAGGACTTATTGCGTCCCGACAGTTGAATGCCCCGGAACCTGATGCACGGATTGCAGCCGTTGCGGCCATCTCCAACACCGGTGATATCAATCTGCGCGATGTTATTGTGCGGCAGAAGACTGTTGAATCGAATACGTCGGTGCTTGCGGCCCTGGACCTGGCGCTTGTGGTCTTTGACCTTGATTCTGATGATGCCGCGGTCAGACTGGCGGCCGTCCAGGCCAGTGCGGATAACCTGCATGCCAATGTCCGCGTCAAACTGACGAATATTGCAGGGGATGCCAGTCTGGATGAAGAATTGCGCAGTGCCGCAACAAATTCTCTCCTGGAAATTGAAGAGAAGGTTTCCCGGTATCAGATGATAGAGACGCTGTTCTTCGGCTTGAGTCTCGGTTCTGTCCTGGTGCTGGCGGCGATCGGTCTGTCCATTACTTTTGGTGTCATGGGAGTCATCAACATGGCCCATGGTGAACTCATCATGCTGGGCGCCTACACGACCTATGTGGTGCAGTTGTTGTTTCCGGATGCCATAGCCTGGTCCCTGTTTATAGCCATTCCAGCCGCCTTTGTTGTCTCCGGCATTGCAGGCATCATTATTGAACGAGGGGTCATACGCTATCTCTACGGCAGACCATTGGAAACGCTGCTGGCAACCTTTGGCGTCAGTCTGATTCTGCAGCAGTTGGTGCGCACGGTTTTCTCTCCGCTCAACCGGTCAGTAATCACACCGGACTGGATGAGCGGGTCGCTGGAAATTGTCGGTGGTCTGTCGATTACCTGGAACCGTCTCTATATCTTCTTCTTTGCGCTGATGGTATTTGCCGCGCTGCTCCTGATCCTGCAGAAGACACGCCTGGGTCTGGAGGTTCGCGCAGTGACCCAGAACCGGGCGATGGCACAGGCGATGGGTATTCGCAATACAAGGGTTGATATCCTGACCTTTGGACTGGGCGCGGGTATTGCCGGAGTTGCCGGGGTTGCGTTGTCCCAGTTGACCAATGTGGGGCCTAACCTGGGTCAGAGTTACATCGTCGATTCTTTTATGGTGGTTGTCTTTGGCGGTGTTGGTAACCTGTGGGGGACGCTGGTTGCCGGTCTGTCGCTTGGCGTCGTCAACAAATTTCTTGAACCGTACGCCGGCGCTGTTGTGGCGAAAATATTGGTATTGATTTTTATCATCCTCTTTATCCAGAGAAGGCCCCGGGGATTATTCCCCCAGAAAGGCCGGGCGGTGGAAAACTGATGCTGAGGCAATATCTGCTGGATCATGAGATGGGCGGGCGGATATTCCTGGCTGTACTCTTCGGCATGGCTGTTGTTGTGCCCATCTCAAACCTGTGGGTGCCCGCCGATTCATTCTTCCACATACCCACGTACACCGTTACCCTGCTGGGTAAATACCTCTGCTACGCACTGCTTGCCATGGCGCTGGACCTGGTGTGGGGATACTGCGGCATTCTCAGCCTGGGGCACGGCGCATTCTTTGCTCTTGGCGGTTATGCCATGGGCATGTACCTGATGCGCCAGATCGGAGAACGCGGCGTTTACGGGCACCCCGAATTACCTGACTTTATGGTTTTTCTCAACTGGGACTCTCTGCCCTGGTACTGGTATGGGTTCGATCAGTTCTGGTTTGCCGTGTTGATGGTCATGTTCGCACCGGGAATCCTGGCTTTTGTGTTCGGCTGGCTGGCTTTCCGCTCCCGCGTGTCAGGCGTATACCTCTCTATCATGACGCAGGCGTTGACCTACGCCCTGATGCTGGCGTTCTTTCGCAATGAACTGGGTTTTGGCGGTAACAATGGATTGACGGACTTCAAGGATATTCTGGGCGCCAGTCTGCAATCCGATACGACCCGTGTCTGGCTGTTCATCAGTTCGGTCATTGCCCTGGCGCTCGGATATCTGGTGTGCCGCTATATCGTGAACTCCAGGCTGGGCAGTGTGGTAACGGCGGTTCGAGACGGAGAGGCGCGTGCCCGGTTCATCGGTTACCGGGTTGAGCGTTATCAGGTCTGGATATTCACTATGTCTGCCGTGCTTGCGGGAATCGCCGGCGCATTGTATGTACCACAGGTGGGTATCATTAATCCGGGTGAATTCCAGCCGCTATACTCCATAGAACTGGTGGTCTGGGTGGCTTTGGGCGGCAGGGCCACGTTGTACGGCGCTGCTCTTGGCGCCGGCATTGTCAATTATGTGAAAACGGTGTTGACCGGCGCCTTGCCGGAAGTATGGTTGTTTGTGCTGGGCGCATTGTTTGTGCTGGTGACCATATTCCTGCCCAGGGGTGTGGTTGGCATCTGGCGACGACGGAGTAACCATGGCCGATAGAGAAGACAGCTCACCCAATCGATATCCGTTGATCGACAGGGAACGGGTATTCGAATTTCTGATTGAACAGCCCTCCCGGCAGGAACTGGTGGACACATCCACGGGCATCATCCTGTATCTTGAGGATATCAGCGTCAGTTTTGACGGATTCCGGGTTTTGAACAACCTCACGCTCTATATAGAAGTGGGGGAATTGCGCTGCATCATCGGGCCAAACGGCGCCGGCAAGACAACGCTCATGGATGTCATCACGGGCAAGACCCGTCCCAGTCATGGCAGTGCGTACTTTGGGCAGAGGCTGGACCTGTTGCGAATGACCGAACCACAGATTGCCTCCGTCGGCATTGGCCGTAAATTCCAGAAACCAACGGTCTTTGAACAGCACACCGTCCATGCGAACCTTGAGTTGGCGATGGAAGGAGAAAAACGGGTCTGGCCAACCCTGTTCCATACGTTGACGGGTGAGGAGAAAGACAGAATCGAAGAAGTCCTCGACATGACAAGTTTGATAGAAGAGCGGGGTAAACTGGCTGGCGCGTTGTCCCATGGACAAAAACAGTGGCTGGAGATAGGCATGCTGTTAATGCAGAATCCATTGCTGCTGCTGGTTGATGAACCGGTGGCCGGGATGACGCAGCAGGAGACAGAAGCAACCTCGGTCCTGTTGACCCGGTTGGCAGGAGATCATTCCGTGGTGGTGGTGGAACACGATATGGAGTTTGTTCGTTCCATTGCGAAGCAGGTAACGGTATTGCACGAAGGCAGTGTCCTGGCGGAAGGTCCCTTTGATGCTATACAGGAGGACCCGGCGGTGCGAGAAGTGTATCTGGGGATATGATGCTGACCATTTCCGGTTTGAATCAGTCATACGGTCAGTCCCACACGTTGTGGGATGTAGACATGTTGATAGAGCCCGGTAGTTGCGTCTGCCTGATCGGCAGAAATGGCGTCGGTAAAACCACGTTGCTCAACTGTATCATGGGTCTTTTGCCCCTGGATTCCGGCACGATCCAGTATCAGGATACTGATCTGACCGCTGAAAGAGCAGACCGCAGGGCGCCGCTGCGCATCGGATATGTTCCCCAGGGCCGGATGATTTTTCCATTGTTGACCGTGGAAGAAAATCTGCAGACCGGGCTGGGCGCACTGCCAAAAACGCAGAGGCAATTGCCGGATCTGATCTTTGACTTGTTCCCGGTGCTGCAGAGCATGATGCACCGCAGGGGAGGGGACCTGTCCGGCGGGCAGCAGCAGCAACTCGCCATTGCAAGAGCGTTGGTGATTAACCCTGAGTTCCTGATTCTGGATGAGCCGACGGAGGGTATTCAACCCAACATCGTCCAGGAAATAGGCGGTGTGATCACCCGCCTGAACCGGGAACTCGGCCTGACGGTACTGGTGGTTGAACAGAAACTGCCCTTTGCCCGCAAGGTCGCCAGCCACTTCCATATCATGAGTAAAGGGGCCATGGTGGCATCCGGCGCCATGGCGGAATTGTCAGAAACCATGATTGCAGAGCACCTGTCGGTATGAACGTTGGCTACGGGTCCGGCTGGACGGCGGCGCTTGACCTGCAATTTGAACGGGCTAAAGACAGGTCCATTGTCAGCCGGTGCCGGCATAACGGGCCGCTGCGGGTACAGAAACCTTTCTATCCGGAAGATGGTGTATGTCATGTCTATCTGTTGCATCCTCCAGGCGGTGTAGTGGGCGGCGATGAATTGTCGGTCAGTGTCAGGGCAGGCAAAGGTTCAGCCGCGCTGATCACAACGCCTGGCGCCACCAGGGTTTATCGCAGTGCGGGACCTTTAAGCACCATAAAATACCAGTTGAATGTTGAAGCAGGCGCCAGCCTGGAGTGGTTGCCACAGGATTCGATATTGTATGGCGGCAGCCGTCTCTCCCAGGAAATGGAAGTTCGAGTGGCATCCGGTTCCCGGTTCTGCGGCTGGGAGATCACATCCATGGGCCGTCCTGCCAGTGGTGATCATTACAGTACCGGTGAATTTGACCAGGGATTTCAGTTATATGTAGACAATTTGCCGGTGTTGATGGAACGTCAACGGTGGCGGGCAGGGGCAGGGGTACTGGCAGGGACAGTGGCAGAGGCAAGGACAGAGGCAGAGGCAGGGACAGAGGCAGGGACAGAGGCAGGGACAGAGACAGGGACAGGGGCAGAGGCAAGGACAGAGACAGTGGCAGGGACAGTAGCAGGGACAGAGGCAGGGACAGAGACAGAGGCAAGGACAGAGGCAGAGGCAAGGACAGAGGCAGAGGCAAGGACAGAGACAGTGGCAGGGGCAAGGACAGAGGCAGGGACAGGGACAGAGGCAAAGACACGGGCAAGGACAGTGGCAGGGGCAAGGACAGAGGCAGAGGCAAGGACAGAGGCAGAGGCAAGGACAGAGACAGTGGCAGGGACAGAGGCAGGGACAGTAGCAGGGACAGTGGCCGGGACAGGGACAGGGGTACTGGAAGCGTCATGGGGATTATCCGGACATACAGTTCTGGGTACCTTTTATGGATTTCCTGCGGATGATGACATTCTGTCCCATCTGCGTCCGCGTCTTGAAGATATCAGCGTGGGTGAGATAGCGGTGACGCTGGTGGATGACGTACTGGTAGTCCGAGCCCTGGCTGACGACGCGGTTGCGTTAAGGCAGGTATTTAAGGATATCTGGTTGAGTGTGCGGGAGATGATTAACGGTTTCCCACCCGGGTCCCCCAGGGTCTGGGCGACGTGACTTTAATGAATTCGGAGACAGTGGATAACTGGAGGCAAGAGTGGAATTGACCCCGAGAGAAAAAGACAAACTGCTGATTTTTGTGGCGGCTCAACTGGCGGAGCAGCGGCGTGCCCGGGGTGTAAAGCTCAACTATCCGGAATCCGTTGCTCTGATTTCTGCCGCCATTATGGAAGGTGCGCGAGATGGCAGGTCTGTTGCAGCGTTGATGTCCTATGGTACGGAGATTCTCAGCCGGGATGACGTGATGGAGGGCATACCGGAACTGCTACATGAAGTTCAGGTTGAAGCCACCTTTCCGGACGGGACCAAGCTGGTGACTGTCCACAATCCGATAGCTTAACGGGAGACGACTATGATACCTGGAGAAACACTGGTAGAAGCAGGCGAACTGATTCTGAACCAGGGTCGGACAACGCTTGATCTGGCGGTGACCAACACCGGTGACCGGCCGGTTCAGGTGGGGTCCCACTATCACTTTGCCGAAACCAATTCCGCCCTGGCCTTTGACCGGTCACTGAGCCGCGGCTTTCGCCTGAACATCCCCGCCGGGACGGCAGTGAGATTCGAACCGGGGCAGACGCGTACCGTGAATCTTGTCGAATTTGGTGGTGAAAGAACGATATATGGGTTTAATCAGGCAGTAATGGGCCCGTTGGAGGACAAATCATGAGTACACGCCTGAACATCCCCGCAGGAACGGCAGTGCGATTTGAACCGGGGCAGACGCGTACCGTGAACCTCGTCGAATTTGGTAGTGAAATAACAATTTATGGGTTTAATCAGGCAGTAATGGGTCCGCTGGAGGATGAATCATGAGCAGAATGTCGCGAAACGCCTATGCGGATATGTTTGGTCCTACAACCGGAGACCGGATACGTCTGGGAGACACCGATCTGCTGATAGAAGTGGAGCATGACCACGCCATTTACGGTGATGAGGTCAAATTTGGCGGTGGCAAGGTCATCCGGGATGGCATGGGTCAATCCCAGCGGTCTTCGCAGGAGACTGTGGATACGGTGATCACCAATGCGCTGATTGTCGATTACTGGGGTATTGTAAAAGCAGATGTGGGTATTAAAGGCGGTCGTATTGCCGCTATTGGCAAAGCCGGCAATCCGGATACGCAGGAAGGTGTGAATATTGTCATAGGACCTGGTACGGAAGCGATTGCCGGTGAAGGTCAGATACTGACGGCAGGGGGAATCGATGCTCATATTCACTTCATCTGTCCGCAGCAGATAGAAGAGGCCATGATGTCGGGTATAACCACTATGCTTGGCGGCGGTACGGGTCCGGCGACCGGTACCAACGCCACTACCTGTACGCCGGGACCCTGGCACATCGCCAGAATGCTGCAGTCTGCTGATGGCTTCCCCATGAATCTGGGTTTCATGGGCAAGGGTAATGCGAGTCTGCCGGAAGCACTCACCGAACAGGTCCGGGCGGGGGCAATGGGGCTCAAACTCCATGAGGACTGGGGTACCACACCGGCGGCGATTGACAACTGCCTGGATGTTGCCGACGCGATGGATGTTCAGGTCGCGATCCATACCGATACCCTGAATGAATCCGGATTCGTCGAGAATACCCTGGCCGCCTTCAAGGACCGGACCATACACACATTTCACACCGAGGGTGCAGGGGGTGGACATGCTCCGGACATCATCCGGGCCTGCGGTCTGCCCAATGTCCTGCCTTCCTCCACCAATCCCACCAGGCCGTATACTATCAATACCGTGGATGAACATCTGGATATGCTCATGGTGTGCCATCACCTGGACCCCGCCATCCCGGAGGATGTAGCGTTTGCGGAATCCCGGATTCGTCGGGAGACCATTGCCGCGGAGGATATTCTCCATGATCTTGGGGCTTTTTCGATGATTGCATCGGATTCCCAGGCGATGGGCCGGGTTGGAGAGGTCATCATCCGCACCTGGCAGACCGCGCACAAGATGAAGGTTCAACGGGGCGCTCTTACCGGAGATTCTGATCGTAATGACAACCAGCGTGTCAAGCGATACATCGCCAAGTACACCATCAATCCGGCCATAGCTCACGGACTGGCTGCCGAGGTGGGCTCTGTGGAAGTCGGTAAACTCGCAGATCTGGTGCTGTGGAAACCAGCCTTCTTTGGCGCAAAACCGTCGATGATTATCAAAGGGGGCGCCATCGCCGCCGCACCAATGGGTGACCCCAATGCCTCAATTCCAACACCGCAGCCGGTACATTACCGGCCGATGTTTGGAGCATTCGGTGGGGCGCTGACCGCGACATCCGTGACGTTTGTGTCAGCGGCAGCAGCCAGCGAAGACATCGCCGGGCAGTTAGGGTTGCAAAAACCGGTGATCGCGGTTAAAGGTACCCGGTCGGTGAAGAAATCGGACATGAGGTTGAATGATTATTGCCCGGAGATCGAGGTGGATCCGGAAACCTATCAGGTCAGAGCGGATGGAGAATATTTAACCTGTGAACCGGCTGATGTTCTGCCGCTGGCACAGCGTTACTTTCTGTTCTGATCATGGACCAGTTTACCAGGATTATACGGTCGGGTGAGGAAGTTGGGGCAGTATCCGGCGTGGTATCGCTGGGCTATGCACGCCGCGAAAAAACCCGTCAGAAGATCCGTTTGACGTCAGGTGAATCCATCGGAATCAGATTGCCTCGCGGAACGATAATGCGTGGGGGCGATTATCTGCAGAGTGATGACAATCGTGTTATAGCCGTTGTGTCTGCCAGTGAACGCGTATCGACTATCCATGCCCAGGACCCGGAAATACTGGCCCGCGTTGCCTATCATCTTGGCAATCGACATGTGTGGGTGCAGGTAGGGAACGGGTGGTTGCGATATCTGGCTGATCATGTGCTGGATGAAATGGTGCAGGGTCTTGGCTGTAAACCGGAATCTGAAATCGCGCCGTTTGAACCGGAGGGAGGGGCCTATCATGCCCACCATCACACCGGACAGGATAAATGAACACTGAAATGATACGTCTGTGGCAATTGATATCACCGTCATTGCCCGTGGGGGCATTCCACTATTCTCAGGGTCTTGAACAGGCTGTTAATTGTGGCTGGGTAAATGACGCAGTAACGGCGGAAACCTGGATAGCCGGAATTCTGCAACATTCCATGGCCAGCGTTGATCTTCCTGTTATCAAAAGGGTTCATGGCGCCTGGAAAGCAAATGATGAGGAATTGGTAAGGCACTGGGACCGGATCAGCCGCGCCTGCCGGGAGACTTCGGAACTAAGGGATGAAGACCGGCAGATGGGGATGGCACTCTGCCGGTTGGCGCAAACGATGGATGAACCGATGCCCGGTTTCAATCCAGGATTTCCGGCAGCATTCGCCGTGCTTGCGGTCAACAACGGCATTTCTGTTGACACCACATTGCTCGGATATGCCTGGGCCTGGTGCGAAAATCAGGTGCTGGCATCCGTAAAACTCGTTCCTCTGGGCCATCGGACCGGTCAACTGATGTTGCGCAGTCTGGGTGAAAGACTCGATTCTGCAGTTACGCAGGCTATGGCCTGTACTGACGATTCAATCGGCGTGACGGCGCCGGGATTTGTCCTTGCCAGCGCCAAACACGAAACCCAGCACACCCGTTTATTTCGATCATGAATATTGGGGTCAGAGTCAAGTGCCAGAGTAAAACTTTAGCATTGTCACCTTCACTGGAGTTCTATTCTGGCACTTGACTCTGACCCCATTCTACACAGGAGTAAGTTATGACTGATCCTTTACGAATTGGTGTCGGTGGCCCTGTAGGTGCGGGGAAAACGACACTGGTGGAACATCTTTGCCGTAAACTGTCCCGGGAGTTTGAAATGGCGGTGGTCACCAATGACATTTATACACGGGAAGATGCACAGATCCTGTGGCGATCGCAGGCGTTGCCGGAGTCTCGAATAGTCGGTGTGGAAACAGGGGGATGCCCTCATACGGCAATACGCGAGGACGCTTCGATGAATCTGGCCGCAATCGATGCGCTGAACGTCAAGTTTCCATCGCTGGAGGTAGTGATTGTTGAGAGCGGGGGAGACAATCTGAGCGCCACCTTCAGTCCGGAACTCGTGGATCTGACACTGTATGTCATTGATGTGGCGGCTGGTGAGAAAATTCCCAGAAAGGGCGGTCCGGGGATTACCCGCAGCGACCTGCTGATCATCAACAAAATGGACCTGGCGCCTTATGTTGGCGCCTCCCTGGAAGTGATGGAACAGGACACCAGACGCATGCGGGAGGATGCTCCGTTCGTATTCACCAATATGAAAACCGGGGTCGGCGTCGATACGATTGTTGATTTCGTGAAGTCGGAAGGACTGTGGCAATGATCGGTCAGCTACCCGATAACCTCACGAGTTTCCAAAGGCATCCTCTTCACTGCCGGTGAATCCCAGTGATCTGGCAATTTCCTCGTTATGAGCACCCATTTCCGGTGCGACAAAGTCTATGCGGCCGGGTTCATTGAGATACTTGATGGGGATGCCGAGATGTTCCCGTCCGGCATCGTCTTCTACGACCATCTCACGGTGCCGGACCTGTGGATTGTCCATCGCTTCCCGCAGGTTGTTTACCGGGGCGAAGGCGGCATCCACGTCTTCAAACCAGTGAATCCACCATTGCTGAGTTCTGGTTTTGAAGGTTTCCCGGAAAAATGCCCGCACCGGTTCCTGATTGGCCCCGGGTGGTGGTTCACACAGCGGGATGAGGTCGGGTCTGCCGAGTTTGGTGAGGACGGCTTCGGCAAAATGCATCTCCGAGGCACCGAGGACGATATACCGGTTGTCGCTGGTTTCGTAGATGTTGTACATGGCGTAGCCACCCCAGGTACGGCCATCCCTGACGACAGGCGGTTCTTTCTCGGCAAAAACCGAACCCAGATTGTTGGGTATGCAGGCAATCAGTGAATCCATCATGGCAAGATCGATATAGTCACCGGCACCGGTATCCCTGCGTCTTAACAATGCCATCAATATGGCGGACAGACCCATCATTGAGGTGATCATATCTGCTGCCTGAAACGCCGGTATTGCCGGTTTGCCATCAAAGCCGAGATTGGCGCTGAGAATGCCCGCGTAAGCCTCCACCGCCAGATCGTGAGCCGGTTTTTTCACATAGGGTCCGGTCTGTCCAAAGGCAGAGAGTGAGGCATACACAACACCCGGATTTCGTGATTTTACCGACTCGTAATCCAAACCAAGACGTTGAATGACACCGGGCCGGAATGCCTCTACGACCACGTCAACTCCGGCAGCGAGTCCAAGCGCCATTTCACGTCCGGTTTCTGATTTCAGATTGAGCTGGATACTGCGTTTACCCCGGTGCGTATTGGCAAAGTATACGGAAACGCCGTCCCGCAGGGGACCAATTCCGCGATTGGGCTCTCCTCCATTGACCGGTTCCAGCTTGATCACATCGGCGCCATGGTCCGCCATCATCTGCGTTAAAAAGGGACCGGGCAAAAACAGCGACAGGTCCAGAACACAAATTCCTTCCAGTTTCATAGCTGACTCCTCTGGTCGTCTATAACGGAATTCTTTTTATCTATCGCCTCAAATTCCGGTATCACGTACTGCATGAACAGTTCGTAACTCTTAATGGTAGCTGCCGGGTCAGCCCAGTGATGCGCCAACTGTAGAAAACAGCCGAAGCCGCCGGATTGTTTTTGCAACCGGCGTATCTGGGCTATCGCATCTTCAGGGGAGCCGATGACGGCCAGCCCACTTTCCACCAGTTCACGGGCTGGGTCGTCACATTCTCCGGAGACCAATGGCAGGGAAGCCACTTTCTGGAAATACCGGACCCATTCCTTTAATCCGTAACGAACGTTGTCGAATGCCTGTTTTCTGGTTTCAGCAATATGGACCGGACCTGCCAGTGACCAGCGTTTCCGGTCGACGTGATGGTTGTTTTCCAGTGCCTTTCGTTCGTAGATTTCCCAGCTTGGAGCCAGTGCATTGAATCCTCCTGGAGAGGTGGCGCCAATGGAGATCAGACCCAGCCCGTAACTGCCAGCCACACTCGCTCCGGCTGGAGATGTCTGTGCAGCCACGGCCATTTCAACCATGGGATTACTGTAAGGAGATAACTGCAGGCGTGCTTCATCCAGTTCAAACCAGCGGGTCTTTTTGCTGACCTGCTCACCTTTCAGCAGTGGGACCAATACCTCGATGGCGCAACTCATCGATTCCATTTGTTCTTCGGGACGGACTCCCATCATATGGGCATCAGAGGGCAGGGAGACTGGACCCGCGCAAAAGGCCACACGACCTCTGGTCATATGGTCCAGTTGCATGAATCTGTCCGCCAGAACCAACGGGTGTTGGCAGGACAGTGAGGAGATGCAAGCGCCGAGTCTGATGTGTCTTGTCCGTTCAGCGGCCATGGCAATAAACACCTCAGGTGATGCGATATTTTGGAAACTACCGGAATGATGTTCCCCCACCCAGGCGTAGTCATAGCCAAGTGAATCCAGGAAGGTAATCAATTCCAGGTCTTGTTCCAATGCCCTGTCCGGATTCTCCTTAGTGGGATGAACCGGCGCGAGGAGAATACCGAATTTCAGCGACGCATCGGGATTACTCACGGGGGAATCTATTCATCAGTGAATCTATTCATCAGAGAGCTTGACCAGCATTTTGCCGTTGTTGGTTCCGGAAAAGAGACCAATGAAGGCATCAACAGCGTTTTCAATACCATCAAAGACAGTTTCGTGATACTTCATTTCTCCTGATCTGATCCAGCCACTCATGTCCTGTAGGAACCTGGGCCGGTCAGTTTCGAACGCGGAAACCACAAATCCTCTCAAGGATACGAACTTGTAGATGATCTGTGTCAGATTCCTGGGTCCCGGTGTGATGGACCCCACCTTGTCATTGTAGTGGGCAATCATGCCGCAGACGGGTATCCGGCCATTTAGTCGCATGTGGAATAGCGCAGCCTCGAGCTGAGGGCCACCGACGTTTTCAAAATACACATCCAGTCCTTCCGGTGCGCCTTTGCGCAATTCGGTCAACGGGTCTGCGGTTTTGTAATTGAAGGCATGATCGAACCCGAATTCCTCGATCAATTGCTGCACTTTTTCGTCACTGCCCGCACTGCCGATGGCTCTGCCTCCCTTGATTCTGGCGATCTGCCCAACAACACTGCCAACGGCGCCGGATGCGGCTGAAACGAATACGGTCTCACCGTTTTTGAATTCTCCTGTTACCAGCAGGCCGCCATAGGCTGTCAGGCCGGGCATGCCCAACACTCCCAGATATGTGCTGAGCGGCGCGAGTTCCGGGTCCACTTTGCGTATACCGCGTCCGTTGGATATCAGGTGCTCACTCCATCCAGCCTGATTGAGTACGTAATCTCCAACGGCGAATTCATCGTTGTTGGAGGCGGTGACTTTTCCAACGGCGGCGCCACCCAGGGCATCCCCAGGTCTCCAGGCTTCGCGCATACGGCCTCGCATATACGGGTCTACCGACATATAGATGTTCCGGATCAGTACCTGGCCATCTGCAGGGTCCTCCAACCCGGTGGTTCTGAGTTCAAAATCATCAGGTACCGGCATTCCCCGCGGTGAAGATTTCAGATGGACGGTTCGATTGGTGGTTGGCATTTGATTCTCCAGAAATGTTAGAAAGGAGCATCTTACACCGAGTCTCAGGTGCGCTCTATCCCATCGTTAAGGCTTGTGGTAACGTTTCGGGCTTTTCAGTAACAAAGTCCAGGAAACGCCATGTCTGATCCCTTATTGTACGAACAGGAGGACCACGTTGTGGTCCTGACCCTCAACAGTCATGAAACGAGAAATGTGATTTCCGGTGACGAGATGGTCGAGGCCATTGTTGATGCCTGTAACCGTATCAATGCTGATAGCAATGTCCGCGTAGCGATTATTACCGGCGCCGGCAGTGCATTCAGTTCCGGTGGTAACATCAAGGACATGCACGATAAGAAGGGCATGTTCGGAGGTTCTCCACCAGATCTCAGGGATGGTTACCTCAAGGGAATCCAACGTATTCCGAAGGCGGTGTACGACCTGGAAGTTCCCATTATCGCGGCGGTAAACGGTCCCGCAATCGGTGCGGGATGCGACCTGGCTATGATGTGCGATATGCGCATCGCTTCGGAAAGGGCCTTCTTCGCCGAGAGCTTTGTCAAGGTGGGATTGATACCGGGTGATGGCGGTGCATGGTTCCTGCCGCGGGTGGTGGGTAGTTCGCGCGCCAATGAAATGGCGTTTACCGGCGAGCCGGTGAATGCAGATACGGCTTTGGCCTGGGGCCTGGTGTCTGAGGTAGTCTCCACGGATGAGTTGATGAATGCCACCCGCAAGCTTGCAGCCCGGATTGCAGTCAACCCTCCGACAGCATTGCGGATGACTAAAAAGCTGCTTCGCGAGGGAGAAAGTTCTACCCTGAACGCCCTGCTGGAAATGTCGGCTTCTTTGCAGGCACTGGTCCATCAGACCAGGGATCACCAGGAGGCGATATCCGCAATGCTGGAAAAACGACCGCCGGTATTTACTGGGGAATAATGGAGAGACAGTTTACTTATATCAACAATCAGTTCCCTGACAAGTGGTATTTCTTCAGATATCCTCGTAACTGGTGGTAGGTTACCCCCAGTAGTTCGGCAGTTTTTCTCTGGTTGAACTGTGATTTCGTGAGAGCATTGTTGATCAGGCTGATTTCATATTCCCGGACGCTGTTCTTGAAGTCGATGGGGAAATCATCAACTGTCGGTAGCGGTGTATTCACCCTTGAATCCGGTTCACGGGCTATATCTTCTCCAGAGGTAACGTCTTCACTGGACCGCACCGGTCTGAATTCAGATTCGAAAGGGTCAATGCTGATCAGGTCCACGGCTGCGTCGGGGGAACCTGAACGGTACACACTTCTTTCCACCGCGTTCTTTAATTCTCTGATGTTGCCTGGCCAGTGATAGCGTTGCAGTGCCTCCTGGGCAGCATCGGTAAATCCAGGGAAGTACTCTCGCTCCAGGTCCATCGCCATGTTGACGGCAAAGTGTTCAGCAAGAATGGGAATGTCCTCTGGTCTTGCTCTTAGAGGCGGCAATGTGATGACATCGAACGCCAGCCGGTCAAGGAGGTCTTCGCGAAACTTCCCCCTGCGTGCAAGACTGGGCAGATCTTCGTTGGTGGCTGCGATCAGTCTTACATCAGCGGTTAATGTCCTGTTACCCCCAACGCGTTCAAATTCTCCATATTCGATGATGCGTAGCAGTTTTTCCTGTACCTGGGCCGAAGTGTTTGACAGTTCATCCAGAAACAGGGAACCGCGGTCGGCACGTTCAAATCGTCCCCGGTGCATCTTTGATGCGCCGGTAAAAGCGCCTGCTTCATGACCGAACAATTCCGTCTCCAGAAGCGTTTCGCTGATAGCGGCACAGTTCATCTTCAGGTATTCCTGGTCCCATCGTTGCGACAGATAATGTAACCGGGAAGCAATGAGTTCCTTACCGGTGCCACGCTCACCCACAATGAGTACGGGTTTGCTCAAGGGAGCAACCTGGGAAACCAGGTCGAGTACTTCCATAAACGAAGGTGATTCTCCCAACAGTCTTTCGGTATGTTGCATCATACTCATAGGCGTATATTACCCATTATTGGCGATATTCACTAAAAGATGTGGTAATCATATCTGGTTGTATGGTCGTTAACAACGTTAACTTTTAGAAAATACTTGAATAACAGTGAGTTACCTTCAACATGTCAAGTTGGCATGATTCATGTTTCTGCTATTTACCATCCAAGTTACCATCCAAGACAGGAGATAAACAAAATGGGAATTTTTTCTAGATTTACAGACATCGTAAATGCAAACATCAACGTGTTGCTGGATAAGGCGGAAGACCCTGAGAAGATGGTTCGACTGATCATCCAGGAGATGGAAGAAACACTGGTGGAAGTCCGTACCCGATCGGCAAGATTGATCGCCGATAAAAAGGACCTGGGCCGACGAATAGAACGCCTGCATTCCGAGGCGGCAGAATGGGACAGCAGGGCAGAGATGGCATTGAGCAAGGAACGTGAAGATCTTGCCAGAGCTGCGCTGAAAGAAAAGACAGTAACTGCGGAAGCGGCAACGGCCATTGAGGTCGAACTTGAGCAGGTCGATATCAATCTTGAGAAACTCATCGGTGATATCAGCCAGCTGCAGCAGAAACTGGTGGATGCCAAGACCCGTCAGAAAGCATTGATCATCCGCAGCAAGACCGCGACATCCAGAATTGGTGTGAGGCGTCAGTTGCACGATGTTGACATCGAAGAGGCAATGAGTCGTTTTGACCGTTTTGAGCGTAAAATTGACATCCTGGAAGGTGAAGTAGAGGCTTATGATCTTGGTCAACGGAATCTTGCTGAAGAAATAGCTGATCTTGAATCCGATGAAAAAGTCGATGCGGAACTTGCCAGACTCAAGGCTCGAATGAAACAGGATTCAGGAACAGAAACATAAATATATTCTGGTTGGAGCATCATTATGGATGGAGGTACAATTGCCGGGATAATAATAATCCCCACGATCGTCTTTATGGTGTTTGTTGCACCAATCTGGATTATTTTCCATTACAGGGCAAAGACAAAACAAGTGGATGGATTAAGTATGAACGAACGGTCTGATCTTGAGGAATTGATGGAAGTTGCCAACAGGATGGCTGCGCGAATTGAAACACTGGAGTCTATTCTGGATGTGGAAAGTCCGGGATGGCGGGAGAAACAGGCGGGAAGCCGGCGCCAGGAATAAACAGGTGATAAGGGGATCAAGGTGAGCAGTTCGAAAAGATACACAGAGGAAGCTGATAGCGCCGCTCGCCGAAAGCGCAGGGCTTTCCGGCGATACAGGCATGAATACAACCATCAAAGCAGGAAAAAGAGAAGGTATAGTCGTCAATACGAAGATTTCTTCAGCACCGACCGCAGGGACCGTGACCGTACATGGCGTCGACGACGTTTTGGCAACATCTACCGGGATTCCGGAAATGGCAAGATCTGTGGCGTCTGTGCAGGTGTATCAGATTACCTGGGCGTCAGGAGTTGGAAGGTCCGGTTGGCGGCGGTCATTCTATTGATATTTTTCTTTCATGTTACTTTACTGGTCTATTTTGCAGCATATTTTCTGCTGGACGACAAGCCTTATTATCGCCAGGTAACGGATCGCTTTGAAGATCACTATGAATCATCGCCCGGAGTGATGTCTCAATGGCAACTGCAGGAAGAGAGTGAAATATCTTCGATGAATAATGAGGTGAGCAGGCATGAGCGGGACAGGTTTAACAATGTACGATTCATGCGAAACTTGAAAGATAAATTTTCAGACCTGGAAGACCGGATCAGAAAGATGGAAACCCATGTCACATCGTCACGTTTCGAGTTACAGCGGGCATTTAACAGAATCTCGGATGAAGGGACTCCCTGATGTCGGTTCAATGCAGTATAGTTTGCCCAATCAATCGGGTCCGGTTTCGTGGACCGGTAAGGCATATCCCTGGGTCCGACAGACTTGTCAGATGGCAACAGAACCAGGATAAGCAGGGAGTGGTGTATGTACTTTAGTTCCTTCTGGTTGTTCCTGGCGATCATCATAGTTGTCGCCATTGTCTGTAATGCCGTTGTCAAAATCATCAAGTCGTCCCGGACGGGAGACACCAGAGAAAGCCGTCAGCGGGTGAAGAATCTGGAAATCGATGTGTCAGCGCTGGAAGAGGATCTGGAGGATGCCAGGCATCGCATCGCCGTGCTGGAAAAAATCGTGACTGGCAAGCAGATTGATGATCTTGCCATCTGATCCTGTATCTCAGTAATCCAGCAATTCCGGCTCGATGTCCGGTGGCAGATCATCCTCAAAAGGGTTCTCGAATATAAAGGTTATTTTGCCTCCATTCAGTGTGGAGCTGGCTGTTTCCCGGTAGTTTCCACCGGTGTAGCGCTGGATGGCATGCTGCCAGAATGGGAGCGCGGCCTTGTTGGCTTTCATGACGCGTACTGTCCACTGCCCGGGAAACTGGTCCCACAGTTTTATCGCTGCAGCATTACCGATTCCCTGGTTGCGGTATGCAGGCAGGACGAAAAACTCTGATACCTCCATGCCTGGTATCCCGGTTAACGGGTCGAATTCGGAACGCAGAAGTGCAAATCCCGCAATGATTCCGGAGCTCATTTCCGGATTGCGGGAGTCTTTTACAGAGCTTGAACCGCGATGAGGGATGCCAGCAGAGTTTTCTTGCTGGTTGTCTATGGGCAGTTCCTGCTCGTTGGAGACTCTGGTTCTGATCAGGAAGGGAAAGCGGCTGGGATCACCCCAGTAATAATCCAGGTAGGGATACTGATACAGTCCATCACTGTCTTGTTCAACGGCGCTGAATGCCGAAAATTCATGCAGGTAATCCTGCATCAGGTTATAGATGATATCCCTTTCTGATTTTTTGGCCGAGCGTATCTCAATAGTCATCATTCAGTGCTTTTACCCGGTCTGGATAGTAACTGAACACACCGTCAACACCGATATCCTTCATATGTTTGATGTCACCGGGATCATTCACAGTAAAAACATACACTTTCAGGTTCTCCATGTGGGCAGCATCGACTGTTTCCTGATCAACAAGCCGGAGTGCAAGATTGAGCGAGTGTGCATTCAGGGCACGAGTCATCAACAGGTAGTCAGCTTGTTCCCTGAACAGTACGCCACGGGGAAAGTCCGGATCAGCCAGCGCCAGTTCCCGGTGATCAAACGATGAGATGATGAATTGATTCCGCTGCCACCCCCGGCGGCTGGCATCAGACAGAAAACGGTTTACGGGTTCTGCCGTATTCTGTCCTTTCAGTTCGATGTTGATGCCACAGCGACGATCAGATATGTCCAGTACCTCATTCAGCGTTGGAATACGTTCTCCCATACCAGCATCCAGAGAACGTAAATACCGTAGTGACGATGTACTCACCCTGCCGTGTCCATTCGTCGTTCTGGCCAGTTCGTCATCGTGAATTACCAGCAATTCGCCTTCCACCGTATGGACATCCAGTTCGATCCATGGACATCCCATGTCGATTGCCAGCCGGAATGCCTGCAAGGTATTCTCCGGTGCATAGCCGGCTGCACCGCGATGGCCAAAACAAATTAATTCCCGCAAGTGTATTCTCCAGAGATCATGCGTATTTTAATTAAGTTTCTTCCGATGTTCACGTCGACTTGAACCGGCGTTACTAATACAATCCCGTTATGAGTTATCAGGTACTTGCACGGAAATACAGACCTGCTACCTTCCAGCAACTGGAAGGTCAGGAACATGTCCTGCAGGCGCTGATCAATGCGCTGGATCAGAACCGGCTGCACCACGCCTATCTGTTCACGGGAACTCGCGGAGTCGGTAAAACCACAATCGCCAGGATCATTGCCAAGTGTTTTAATTGTCATGTTGGCGTTACCTCTACACCTTGTGGTGAGTGTAACAGTTGTCTGGAAATAGCCGGCGGTCGCAGTGTCGATCTCATTGAGGTGGATGCGGCGTCCCGTACAGGTGTCGATGATATGCGGGAACTCCTGGACAATGTGCAATACATGCCCACCACAACCCGCTTCAAGGTGTACCTGATTGACGAAGTACACATGCTCTCCCGAAACAGTTTTAACGCAATGTTGAAAACCCTGGAGGAACCACCGGAACATGTGAAATTTTTGTTCGCTACCACTGACCCCAGGAAACTTCCAGTTACCGTGTTGTCCCGCTGTCTGCAATTCAATTTAAAAAACCTGAGTCCTGAGCAGATTGTGCATTACCTGCAGGATGTATTGCACAATGAAGACATTGTTTTTGAAGAAGCCGCTCTTTGGCAACTGGCCCGTGCGGCAGATGGCAGCATGCGTGATGCACTCAGTTTTACCGATCAGGCGATCTCTTTTTGTGACAATGAACTGACTGACACCAGCGTGAGGTCGATGCTTGGCAACATGGATCAGCACGAGATCTACGGCCTGCTGGATGCTCTGGTTGACAGGGATGCCGAAAAAGTACTCTCGACTATTGCGGACATGGCGAATTATGCTCCGGACTTTTCAGCATTGCTGGACGATCTGCTGGGTGTGCTGCACCGGATTTCCATTGCACAATTTGTTCCGGACGCAGTCGATAACAGCCAGGGCGACAAGGAACAGGTGTTGGCAGTTGCCGACAAGATGTCCAAAGAAGATGTCCAGCTCCTGTATCAGATTGGCGTTAATGGTCAGAAAGATATGCCTTTTGCCCCGGATGATCGTCGGGGTTTTGAAATGACTCTGCTGCGTATGCTGGCCTTTACACCACTCGATCCGGAGGAATTGGTAATCAATGCTGCCGAAGGCGGTGGAGTGTCGGCTTCGAACAGTCATGCAGCTAAGAATGCTGGCAGGAATACTGGTAGGGATACAACGAGGAATACGGGCAGGGACAGCGGCAGGGGTACAGGCAGAAAATCAGGCGAGGATAACGGCAGTAAAAAAGTTAACAAAATAGATAGTGATGAAAGCCCTTTCGCGGCAATTATGTCTTCACTTCAGGATGATGCGGTTGATGGCAGGCCGAAGCGGGTTTCGGATAGACCAGGGCAAATAGCGGATGGAATCGGGAAGGATGCAGGTAGACATGGGCAGGACTCAGTTCAGAAAGAACAAGACAAAGGAAAGGAAGACGAGCAGGTACCTGAGACTGATCAGGCAAAACGAACAGTCTCTGTCGGAACACCAACAGATTCATCTGTACCCCCCATCGCTGATGATCCAACAACTTCGGGTCCAGTAAAAGCACCAGAACCAACTGCATCATCACCAGAACTTTCAGTGCCAGAACCATCAGCAGAACCAGCACCAGAACTCTCAGCAGAACCAGCACCAGAACCATCGGTAGAACCAGCACCAGAACCTTCTGCATCATCACCAGAACTTTCAGCACCAGAACCAGAACCAGAACCAGAACCAGTACCAGTACCATCAGTACCGGCGACATCAGCAGCACCCATGGCTGTCATGGACATAACCGGCAGGCAGTGGTTTGACATAGTGGATCGTCTCAATCTGTCCGGTGTCACCAGGACAATGGCGGTAAACTGTTCCATGGAAGAAATGACCGGTGATCGTATCAAATTGAAACTGGAAGAAGGTCACGCCAGTTTGTGGAATAAAAACCGTGAGCTTCTGATTACTCAAGCCCTAGATAAATTGACGGGGCATCATTTCAATCTCAGCATTGAAATTGGCCTGCCTGGAGATGAGACCCCTGCACAACTGGTACAGAGACAGATAGATGATAGTAATGAAAAGGCGATGAATGTGATCCAGAATGACGCGGTTATCAAGACATTAATCAGTCGATTTAATGGCAGGATTGATAAGGACAGTATCAGGCCAATACAGACAGGAGACCAGCCGTGACGATGAAAGGTCTGGGCGATATCATGAAACAGGCTCAACAGATGCAGGAGAAGGTTCAGAAACTGCAGGAAGAGATCGCCAATACCGAAGTGACAGGTGAATCTGGCGCCGGCCTTGTCAAGGTCGTGATGACTGGTCGTCATGATGTGAAATCAGTCAGTATTGACGATGACCTTTTCTCGGAAGACAAGGAGATTCTGGAAGACCTGATTGCGGCTGCGATGAATGACGCTGTGCGAAGAGCAGAAAATAACCAGAAGGATCGCATGTCCAGACTCACTGCCGGTATTCCTTTGCCTCCCGGCTTCAAATTTCCTTTCAGTTGAGATCAATAGATGAGATCAGCCATTCCAGACTCACTGTCGGTATGCCGTCAACTCCCGGCTTTAAATTCCCCTTTAACTGAGATCGACAGATGAGTTCAGCCATTAACCGTCTGGCGGAAGCACTGCGAGTTCTGCCAGGCGTTGGTCCAAAGACCGCCCAACGTATGGTATTGCACCTGCTGGAGAGGGACCGGGATGGCGGAAAACGCTTGGCCAGTCGATTATCCGAGGCCATGAACAGGGTTGGTCGATGCCGGTCCTGTCGAAATCTGACCGAACTGGATGAATGTGAAATTTGCAGCAATCCCAAAAGGGATCACAGCCTGTTATGTATTGTGGAAACCCCCGCCGACCTGTTTGCCATTGAGCAATCCGGCAGTTATCCGGGACGCTACTTTGTTCTGATGGGGAATCTCTCTCCTATTGACGGCATTGGACCGGAAGAACTGGGTATTGATCAATTGACTGCCCGGTGTTCTGAAGGGGTCAGGGAGGTCATCCTGGCCCTGGGCACCAGTGTGGAGGGGGAAGCAACGGCCTATTATATTTCTGAAGCCATCAAGCCATCAGGCATAGCGGTAACCAGAATTGCCCGGGGTGTACCGGTGGGCGGTGAACTCGAGTTCGTTGACGGCAGTACTCTTTCTCTCGCTCTGACGGGTAGAAAACCGTTTTGATGGACTATCAATACATAGATAGTCCCGGTCAACTGGCCGGCGTTGTGAGTGCCTGCAAACAGGTGGATGTATTGGCGATAGACACGGAGTTTATCCGTGTCAGTACCTACTTTCCTATTGTCGGGCTGGTGCAGATCTACAACGGTCAGGAATGTTTCATCATAGATCCGGTGACCGTCGACCTGTCGTTCCTGCTGCCCATATTGACAGCACCGGATATTACCAAGATTTTTCATGCCTGCTCCGAGGATCTGGAAGTCTTTCAACATACGTTACGGATACATCCCGCTCCGGTATTCGATACCCAGATTGCCGCTGCGGTTTTGGGCGTTGGTTTTTCCATGAGTTACCAGAATCTGGTTAATTACTATATGGGCATCACCGTGCCGAAAGGAGAAACCCGGTCTGACTGGTTGCAGCGTCCCCTCACCAGGGGGCAGATTGATTATGCCGCGCTGGATGTGATCTACCTGTATCAGATCTATCAATTACAGAAAAAATGCCTTCTGGAGCAGGGTCGGCTGGCGTGGGTAAAAGAAGAATGTCAGCAGATGGGAGTTGACACTGCTATCACTATGGACCCAAACGATTTTTATAAAAGGTTGAAAGGGGCTCAGCGGCTCAAGCCACGGGAGTTAAACGTATTACGGGCACTATGCTCCTGGCGGGAGGTGATGGCACGAAGGCAGGACGCACCTCGCAACAGAATCGTTGATCAAAAATCCCTGATAGCCATGGCAAAGCAACAGCCCCAGAATAAAGAAGAGCTAATAGATATTGGATTTTCTCCTCGTCAGGTGCGTAAGTACGGTGAACAATTGTTATCGGTTGCCGCAGAAGCGCTGGCGGCTCCGGAAGATGGCTATCCCGAACAGATGATCCTGGAAAACACGTCGGTTGACAGCCAGAAATTGAAATATCTGCGGGAGATGGCTGACAGGCGAGCGGGGGAAATCAGCGTATGCCCGGAGTTGCTGGTTAAACAGCGCCATCTGAAAGAATTGATGCAATCCGGCAAGTTACCGGACGGGCTTAAAGGCTGGCGTGAGGAGGCCGTGGGAAAATTTTTGATGGAGGCAGCCAGAACATGGCGGTAGATATATCATTACAACCCGCTGAGGGCTCTTGTTGGAAACCCGCTGAGGGCTCTTGTTGGAAACCCGGCTCTTGTTGGAAACCCGCTGAAGGCTCTTGTTGGAAACCCGCTGAAGGCTCTTGTTGGAAACCCGCTGAAGGCTCTTGTTGGAAACCCGCTTGGAAACTCTTCTTGGAAACCCGCTGAAGGCTCTATCTACCCCCTGGCTGATCCTGAGGATCCGGGTGAAGATTGCAGAAGCCACTGACTGGAGGTAGATGTTGATGCTGTTCTGGAAAGAGAAGTCACTGACTGGAGGTAGATGTTGATGCCGTTCTGGAAGGAGAAGTCGTTGTCCGAAATGAGCCGGGATGAATGGGAGTCTCTGTGTGATGGTTGTGCCCGCTGCTGTCTGCTTAAACTGGAAGCATGGGATACAGGTGAAGTACACTATACCTCTGTTGTCTGCCGGTATCTGGATGAATCCCACTGTCGATGCACTGATTACGCAAATCGTCATAGAATCGTGCCTTCCTGCGTTCATCTCACCCCGGAATCATTAAAGACGTTTGACTGGTTACCCAATACCTGCGCCTATCGACTCGTTGCCCAGGGAAATGATCTGGCCTGGTGGCATCCTCTGGTTTCCGGCAGTCGGGAAACGGTACATGAAGCCGGCATATCCGTGCGTGGGAAAGTTTTATCAGAATCCCATGTGCATCCGGACGATGTTAAGGAGAGCATAATCAAATGGGTAGAAACCTGAACGATGTTTGAACCGCAATATCTGATTGCCTGGACCATCTATATACTGGCCGGTGTCGCCTGTTGTTTCATCTGGTGGAAGATCACATCATATATCCGGCAATCTGCCTGGCAGGATCTGGCCAGGGGGTTTGTTGTGGTTTTGATATTTACACCTTGGTATGCCGGCGAATCACCTGAGTTCTTTGCTCCAGCCATTGTCGTATTACTCATGGACCTGCTGCGGGAAGGGGCCAAATCCGGACTGAAGGGTGGTATTGTCTTGTTGTCCATGACCTTTTTAATGCTGCTGGTATTGTCTGTGCGTTTAATATTGCAGCAGCGAGCTGGACACCGCAAAGATTGAAATGCTGGCAAATGGGAGCCCAAGCCGTTATATTCCGTCCCCTTGTCTCACAGTTGACCTGATATATGAAATTTTCCAGTACTGATACTTACATCGCAACCGATGAACTACAGATGGCGGTAAACGCTGCAGTCATCCTGGAACGCCCGCTACTGATCAAGGGTGAACCGGGTACGGGGAAAACCATGCTGGCGGAGGAAATCGCAAAATCCATCGGTATGGACCTTATATCCTGGCATATAAAGTCCACAACAAAAGCGCAGCAGGGGCTGTATGAATATGACGCGGTTTCACGTCTGCGTGATTCGCAGCTGGGAGATGAACGAGTCCACGATATCAACAACTATATCGAAAGAGGTAAGCTGTGGGACGCTTTTACCACGAATGAAAAAGTTGTACTGTTGATTGACGAGATCGACAAAGCTGACATCGAATTTCCCAACGATCTGCTGCTCGAACTGGACAGAATGGAATTCTTTGTCTATGAGACCGGTGAAAACGTCAAAGCAAAGCACCGGCCTGTGGTTGTTATCACCAGTAACAACGAAAAGGAACTGCCTGACGCGTTTCTGCGACGCTGTTTCTTCCACTATATCCAGTTTCCTGATCGGGAGACGATGCAGGAAATAGTTGATGTGCATCATCCAAGGATCAAGAAAAGCCTGGTGAAAGAAGCCATGGAGATTTTCTTTGACGTGCGCAAGGTACCAGGTCTTAAAAAGAAACCGTCTACTTCGGAACTGATCGATTGGCTCAAATTATTGATGGCTGATGACATCCCCGAGGAGATTCTCACTAATCGCGATACATCAAAAGCGATTCCGCCACTGTACGGAGCACTGGTGAAAAACGAGCAGGATGTACAGTTGCTGGAACGATTGGCTTTTATGAATCGTCGCCAAAGCAGCTAACAGCCCAAACTGGGAAATCGAAGGATGTTGATCAATTTCTTTCTGGCCCTTAAGAAGACTCGAATTCCGGTTTCCATAACCGAATTATTACATCTGATGGACATCCTGAAGGCCAGGCTGGTCTATGCCGATATGGATGAGTTCTACTATCTGTCCCGTATGGCTCTGGTCAAGGATGAGCGCCATTACGATAAATTTGATCGGGCGTTTGGCACTTACTTCAAGGGGCTGGAAGACCTTTCCAGCATGATCGCCTCTTTGATTTCCGATGAATTTCTTCGCCGTGAATTTGAAAAATCACTGACCAGGGAAGAATTGGAGAAGATCAAATCCCTGGGTGGCCTGGAAAAACTGATTGAAGCCTTCAAGCGCGAAGTGGAAGAAGCCGCTCGTGGGGAAAAGGGCGATAGGGACCAGGAAGGCAAGGGTCGACGCGGGCGCGGAGAGCAAGGTGATGATCGCAACGGCAAAAAGCGTCGTGGCAGGCGAAGCTGGGACAGGCGTGACTATAAAGCCTACGACGATAACGTGGAACTGGGTACGCGCGGTATCAAAATTGCGTTACGCCGACTGCGTAAACTCGCACGGACCGGTGCAGAGGACGAATTTGACATCGATAATACGATCAGCAAGACAGCCAGGAACGGTGGTCTGCTGGATATTATCATGCGTCCTGAGAGAAGGAATACGGTCAAGGTTTTGCTGTTTCTGGATAACGGTGGCTCCATGGATGCTCACGTGAAAGTGTGTGAGGAACTATTCTCCGCTGCCCGCAGTGAATTCAAGCATCTGGAGACCTATTACTTCCACAATTTTATCTATGATGGCGTTTGGAAGGAACACAGACGCCGGATGAGCGAACGCATTGACACCTTCGACATCCTGCATAAATACGCCCATGACTATAAGGTCATTTTCGTAGGCGATGCCACCATGGCGCCTTACGAGATAACGCATTCCGGTGGTAGTGTCGAACACTGGAATGAAGAAGCCGGCGCCATATGGGTCCAGCGTGTCATGGATGTGTACGATAAAGTCATCTGGATCAATCCAACTCCTCAGGATACCTGGGAATATTCAACCTCTGTTGCCCTGACAAAAAAACTGGTCGACGATCAGATGTTCCCTTTGACCATCCGGGGCATTGAGAATGGCATGCATTTTCTGACTAAATGAAGCAGCCGGTAGGTTAGGAGGCTGTCCGAGAACTGCGACCGTAGCGAGGGCGAGCCTGATTGAGTCATATTTTTTGGTTATTTGAGGCAAATATTGTACATATTAAACGAAAATAAGCGGAAAATATGGCCAATCAGGCTTGTCCGCAGTAGGTCAGTCTGTTCTCGGACAGCCTCCTAGTCGCTGCGTAGATCTTTCTTCAGCAGATCGCCTTCGTGGTTCCAGGCGGGTCCGGTAATAACACCGGTTTCCAATTCCTTGTGGGTTTGCCAGAGCAATTCCGGGATATCCAGTTTTTCCGGACATCGCGGCAGACAATCACCGCACTTGGTACACCTGTCTCCCTTTTCGCCGAGGATCCAGGCGCCGCCGCCGCCGACTCTGGCATACCGCCCCTGTGCATACTCGGTCATGGAGAAAGCCTTGTTCATCTGTCGCCAGTTAAGCAGTCCGGGAATGTTGATATTTTCCGGGCAGGGCAGACATTGATTGCACACGGTGCAGAAATCTTCACCAAGGCTGTTTCTGAAATTCGTTTCCACCTGAGTTGATACACGGTCGAAGAGCATGCGCTCCTGACCTGTGCCGTCATAGTCCTGTGCTATCAGGTTGTCATCGATCTGGGCCGGATCACCGGCGCCGAACGACAAGGTATGGACTTCCGGCTGGTTCAACAGCCACATGTGGTTAAAGGTCATGGGTTTGAGTGGTAAACAGGCTTTCTTGAGTTCATTGGTTGGTTTCTGCAACTTGCCACCCTGGTTATTGGGGCTGATGATAAACACGCCCATGTCCAACTCTGCAACTCGCTCCACGACATGCCGGAGTCCCTGATAGAAATAGTAGTAATGGAGATTTATGGACTCGAATTCGTTGGTATTAACCAGATCCATGACCCCTTTGGGATATCCATGAGTTGAAAAACCGAAGTGTCGAACCACGCCCTCGGACATCAGTTTTCTGACATAACCCAGACATCCCCGATCACTCATTGCCGGAGCGATGGTCTCGTAACTGCCAGGACCGTGAAAATCGAGATTGTCCAGATAGTCGATGCCCAGATGCTTCATGGACAGGTCAAAGTTCCGTTTGAATTCATCGACATTGGACGAGGGGCCAATTTTGGTGGTGATGTACAGTTTGTCTCGAGGTGTCTTTTTCAGTATACGCTTGAGCGCCTTACCCACCCGTTCTTCCGAGTTGCCATAGCCTCGGGCTGTTTCAAGGTGATTGACGCCGAGAGTCACAGCCCGTTCCATGGTATCGAGAGCCTGCGATAACGAGCATCGGGTAATCTGCATGCAGCCGAGAGAAAACTGCGAGAGCAGCATTTCTGTTCGGCCGAATCGACGATATTTCATTTAGGCAAGACTCTTTTTGTATACTTGGCGAGGGCTCTATTCATAACCCCGCTGAAGGCTCTTCATGGGACCCCGCTGAAGGCTCTTCATGGGACCCCGCTGAAGTCTTAAGTTAGAAAAAAAGCTATCGACTTTAATCAGGGAGACCCAGAACTCGTTTGGCAATACTATTGTACTGATTTAATCAGGCAGCCCCAGAACACGCTTGGCAATAATGTTGTACTGATTTAATCAGGCAGCCCCAGCACACGCTTGGCAATACTGTTTGTTGAACTGATTTAATCAGGCAGCCCCAGCACACGCTTGGCAATAATGTTGTATTGAACCTCCGTAGTACCACCCTCTATGGAGTTGGCCTTGGTACGCAGCCAATCCCGTGTCTGATTCAGGTCTCCCCGGGAGAATTCTTCTCCTTCCCAGCCCAGCATATCGGTACCTAAAATTTTCAGCATCAATTCAGAACGGTTTTTATTCTGTTCCGTGCCGTACAGCTTGAACATTGAAGAGGCAAAAGTAGGAGCCTTTGTAGACCGGGATTCTTCACTATTACGGTGTACAGTGAGTGCAAAACTGCAATCGTTCATGATGTGCTGGGTAATGTTGTCCCGGAGTTTCAGGTCTGAAACTTTGCCATTGACCGCTCCAATCCTGTCCAGTGCCGTGTGTCCGAGAGTCTTTTTAGGTCCGGAACTACCTGATGCCGGTACACCACCCATACCACCGCCAATGGCTGTCCGTTCGTACTGCAGCAGGCGTTTTGCCACAGTCCAACCCTTGTTGACTTCACCAATAACGTTTTTACGAAGGGCTTTCGCATCGTCAAAGAATGTCTCACAGAATGGCGAATATCCACTGATCAACCTGATCGGTTTGACGGTAACACCGGGCTGGTTAATATCGAACAGGATAAAGGTGATTCCATCATGCTTGGGCACGTCAAAGTTGGTTCGTACGAGACAGTAAATCCAGTCAGCGCGGTCGGCGCCTGATGTCCAGACTTTGGAACCGTTGATGGTATATTCGTCGCCGTCCAGAACCGCTCTGGTCTGCAGACTGGCCAGATCGGACCCGGAATTAGGCTCACTATAACCCTGACACCACCATATCTTGCCCTGGCATATCTTTGTCAGATGTTCTTTTTTCTGCTCTTCGGTACCAAATTCCAGCACAGCGGGGCCAATCATGCTGGTGCCCATGCCGCCATACAATGGCGTTCTGGCGTTGATTCTGGCCATTTCTTCGCGCAGAACCCGGGCTTCTTCAATGGACAGACCGCCGCCGCCGTATTCTTTTGGCCACTGGGGTACCGTCCATCCCTTTTCCGCCATTCGATCCATCCAGACTTTCGTATCCGGATTCCTGAATGTCGCCCTTCGTCCAGGGTTGGGCGTTTCACTACCCGGCATGGGAGTACGCATGGACTGAGGACAGTTTTCCTCCAGCCAGGCGCGGGTTTCCTGGTGAAATGTATCCAGTGACGATGTTTGACTTTCACTCATTGTTGGTTACTCATTGTTCTTTACTTGAAAATTTGGTCTCTCTTGATTACAAAATGGATAATACGGAACTGTAGTCAGGTTGGCGAGACCGATGTCATTTCAAATTAAGGATGATATACCCAAAGCCAGACCACCGAAGTGATCTGGCTGTTTCCTTTGTAAAGCAGTTGAAGTTCAGTTGCTGCGCAGTATCCGACCACCGCAGTCCCCTGTAAGTTCGTCGTCCCGAAGGACAACCTGACCGTTGCAGATGGTTGTCTTGTAACCGACAGCCCGCTGGATAAAGCGGGGGGCGCCAAACGGAAAATCATGTACGATTTGAGGCATACGTTCTTCCAGTGTGTCAATGTCGAAGACATTCAGGTCAGCACGTTTGCCTACTTCCAGTGTTCCACGGTCATGCAGACCGAGGACACCGGCAGGAACGTTGCTGATGCGGCGAACCGCTTCCTGCAGTGAGTAAACTCCGGTGTCGCGATGCCAGTGAGACAGGATGAATGTAGTCCATCCGGAATCAATCATCTGACTGACGTGAGCTCCGGCGTCACCGAGTCCGGGCATGGCCCACTCTGTTGTGATCAGTTGTTCCAGAGAATCGAGATTCACATTGAACCCGCGCATGTGGAACAAGGCTTTACCGTCGCTTTCATCAGTCAGCCGCAGCCAGGTTTCCACGGGATGTTCACCTGCGGCTTTAGCCATGGAAGGAAGGTTTTGCTCAAAGCTCCGGGTGTAACATGGGCGAGCATCATCACCCATCCAGAACCAGTTTTGTGTGTTTGCGAAAACAGCCTCACCCTGTGCCTTTACTTCATTGACGAGTTTTTGTCGGAACTCTACATCGCGAATGAGCTTCACCCGGTCTGGCAGTTCGTATTTGCGCAATTCAATCCAGGAAGGTGTGCGAAAGAAGTTGTTGGTGGAGAGCCCGCCGACGCCGCCGCCGCTTCTCGGCACCGTAATGGAGGTGACGTTGAGACCTTCCTCGCGCATGGCCATGACCTTCTTGTCCATTCGCTCAACACCGATTTCAGCGGCTGTGCTGAACAGTGCGCCTTTGGTCAAACGGGCTTCATCGGCGATCAGATCCATTTCTTCGTCAAATTCTTTGAAGTCAGAAACGGTCTGCATGATACCACCGTATTTACCGACCTCTTTGGCAATCGCACGCAGTTCCTTGCGTTCCGCGAAGGTACCGGGAATCGACCGGCCATCGGGTAATCGATGTTGCGGCAGTCGGTTGGTTGAGAAGCCGACAGCGCCTTCTTTTACGGACTGTCCGGCCAGTTCGGCAATTTGCCTGATTTCGTCTTCTGTTGCCGGCTCTTCTACCGCGCGTTCACCCATAACGTAAAAACGTGTTGAACAGTGGCCAACGAGACCAGCGATATTGATGGAAGGTCCCAGTACTTCCAGTGCATCCAGGTAACCGCCGTAAGACTCCCAGTTCCAGGGTAGCCCATGCAGGATTGCCTTCTTTGGAATATCTTCAACCGTCTCCATCATGCCGGCGAGAAATTCACGGTCCGATGTCTTGCAGGGGGCAAAGGTGACGCCACAGTTGCCAAGCAATGCGGTAGTCACCCCATGCCAGGAAACCGACGTGACATGGGGGTCCCAACCGATCTGTGCATCCAGGTGGGTGTGCAGGTCTATGAATCCAGGTGATACATTTAATCCATCGGCCTGGATTTCTTCTCTGCCTCTTCCGTCGACCTTACCGATCTCGGTAATCTGATCACCGTTTATGGCAATATCTGCCTGAAATGGTTCAGCGCCAGTGCCATCGACGACATTCCCGCCTCTAATGACTGTGTCATGACTCATGTAATGTTCCCCTTGGTTTGTAATGATAACCTTGAATCATAGACCAGACTCAATTAAAAAACTAATTAGTTTAGTCAAGAAAGTGGAAATTCAGCACCACGGTGTTGCGACTATTCAAAAGCGTTTCTTTATAAACCCCGCAGAGGCAATCCAGCCGCGGTATAACATGAATCAATCGCCATCATCTGATTGACGGCATCTTCTGCATCCGTATAGAGAGGACTGCCGTTTTCGATGGCATCCAGAAAAGCATCCATTTGATAGCTGTAAGAGGGTCTCAGGTCCAGAGTCTCAGATGTGGTGTCGCCGTCTATCGTGACATCAATTCGATGACCCATTTGCGGCGCCAGCGGATTTTTGACCAGCATTGTACCTTCTGTACCCTTGACTGACATGTTTGAACCGAAGCTACCTCTGCTTCGCATATCTCCCGAGATATGGGCCAATATGCCACTGGGGAAAGTGAAGTCAGCCTCCAGCATCACGTCGACCCCGGGGGCTCCTTCTTCTGCGGTAGCCCTGACGACTATTGGCTCTTCTCCGGTAATGTGACGTACCCAGGAGATCGGGTAGCAGCCAATATCCATGGTTACACCTCCCGCGGTTTCATAATTGGAACGAATGTCATGAGGACTGATGCCGGGTACGTAAAATTCCGCATCAATTTCCAGGATCTCCCCCAAAACACCGGAATCAACGATGTCCTTTGCTCGAATAAAGCAGGGGTGATAACGGTAGTGGAAAGCATCCATAAGCACCTTTCCGGTCTGTTTGCCAACGGCAGCCATCTCCGCTGCCTCTCTTGCATTGCAGGCAAATGATTTCTCGCAAAGGACATGTTTGCCCGCTTGCAGAGCCTTGATGGACCACTCATGATGAGCGCCTATATGCAAAGGATTGTAAACCGCATCAACTTCTGGATGCGAGATAACCTCCTGGTAGCTGTCGACCACAATCGGGATGTCATGCTCCTTTGCAAAGGATTCTGCTCTGCTCCTGTCCCGTGCAGCGACAACGTGGACGCTCGCGCGTGGTTCGTCCTGGCACGGTGCAATCAATGCATTGGGGGTAATCCTGGCGGCGCCCAATGTTCCAAATCTGATAATCTTGCTTCTCCTTTTCCGGGGACAGCTTACTTGATTCCGTTAACTACAGACACTTCGATTACAGTACTCGCTCGTTACCTCGAACAGCACTCTTATATTTACTATCCTCTGATTATTATAAGAGCTGGAACTGATAAGTCACATTGACGCGTCCATGCATTCCCGCTGCAGGGAAACCGACTGCCTCAAAGTAATTCTCGTCGAGCGCGTTATCGATTGCGAAACCAACCCGAAAACGATCATTGATATCGTACGACAGAGCAACGTCCAGCCGCTGGTAACCATCGAGGTAAATACCACCCGTTGGTATCGATACTTCCCTAAAATTATCCAGCGCTAAAAAATTGGCCGCAAAAAGCCATTGGTCGTCGATTCGCCAATCAACACTAACACCACCACGCCACTTCGGTCGCGACCGCAGCGTGGCATCGGAACCCCTTATGTCACTGTCTGCATAGGTTACGTGAAGATCAAGATTGACCGATGAGGTCATCGGCCATTGCAGAACTAACTCCACACCTTCAGTGACAACCTTCGAGCGATTTACGTTTGTAAACAACATGGGATCGAAATCGATGAGGTTCTCAAACTCATTGCGATAAACGCTGAGTTCAATCAGTTTCGAGGTGCCGATCGAGCGTCGGTAGCCGACATCAAAACTCGTTGCGGTTTCCGATACGAGATCGGCATTGCCGACAAGTGGATGGCCCAACGCGAAGAAGCTGGGTGCTTTGAACGCTTCGCTCCAATTCAGCCGCAGTGCGCCGCCGTTTCCCGGTAGTGTGTAGACAGCGCCGAACTGAGCGCTGGTCTCATCGAACGTATCATCAGGATCGTCCCAGCGCAGGCTTGCCAGCAGTTGTACAACATTGAATCTGTACTCGACTTCGGTAAATGCGCTAAGCGTTTCTCGTTTCAATCTAAAATCCGTGGGTAATGGGAAGCCAAAATCAAGGATGCCGGTACTCCTGCCATCTTCGTTCTGCCATTCGCCGCCTACGACAACTGCAGCCGAACCGCCGAGATTACGCGAGAGAACAAAGGAGAACTGGTCACGGGAAAAAACGGTATCAGCCGAATTCGGCGGTACACCGTCAAAGACGCCGGGCGCGATGCCTGGCGAACTCGCGTCTTCACGACGCTCGTAGCGACTGACCGCAAGTCTTGATTTCCAGGCGGATCCGATTGTTTGGTTCAGATACAGACGTGCGTGCGACTCCTTTATGGCGCGCTGATCCACATCGCGAAGGACGGCGAAGTGGGGCCCACCGCTGTCTTCCGGAAAGCTCGTACTATTCGCATCCTGGTATCGCAGCTGCAGACCGGTCTCGCCTGACGTTCCCACCTTCATGCTGAGTGAACCATCCAGCCCCCAGTCATCGTACCCGGCACCGTCTATCTCGCCGTCTTCGGTTAAGGTGCGTACTGCGATCGTGCCAGTCACCTTGCCCACGTTTCCGCCAAGTGCCACGCGTCCGGATCTCAGCCCGTGACCGCCAACTTCCGCACGAACTTGCGCACCGTCATCTGGCGATCGGGTGACAATGTTGATGACACCGGCAAGCGCGTCCGATCCGTGAACGGCGGACATCGGCCCTCTGATAATTTCAACGCGGTCAACGCTGGCAAGGTCGAGATAGGAGAAATCATACGATCCACCGCGTGTATTGGTGGAGTCGTTTACCTTGATACCGTCAATGAGGACCACGGTGAAATTGGGCTCACCCCCGCGTAATACAACGCTGGTGACTCCCCCACGGCCGCCCTGTTGAATAACATTGATTCCAGCAATCTGTCGTACCAGCTCTGTAACATTGGCAAATTGGCGTGCGTCTATTGTAGTGCGCTCAATCGTTGTCGCTGACTGAGTCAATTCGGCGGCCGATCGGTGCAGTCGAGATGCCGTTACGACGATCGTTTCCAGCACAGATTCATCCGCGGCTGAAAGGCCCGGATGCCAAACAAGCGTGCACACCAGGGCCGTTAGGATGACGGAAAGTCGTTTCATGTGTATCCAGGGCGGAGGCCATGGCGGCTCTCATCCCCACTTTGCGAATGGCCGCCATCAAGAAAGAGCATGTGGAAGCGGATTGGCCGCGATACTTCTTTCAAAGGTCTACCTGTCTTGTCGTCATTAAGTAAGCAACCAAATTGAGAACCTCCTGATCTGTCAGATTCGCGAAAATGCCTTCTGGCATCATGGACAGCTCAGAGCCCTCTCGAGATTGGATATTCGATTTATTGATCAGTACCGAATCCTGTCCCACAACTCGGAGCGTTAGAGTGCGTTCATTCTCAGAGGCGATATTGCCTGCATAAGTCCTGCCGTCACGGGTTGTCACCATCACCATCTTATAGTCGTCCTGTATTTCGGCGCTGGGGTCCAGAATATTACTGAGCAGGTAGTCGATATTGGTGCGGTTCGAGCCGGTGATGTCCGGACCCAAGATGCCTCCGTCACCGTACATCTTGTGGCAGACCCCACAGAGATTATCGTACATCTCTCGTCCTTTACGCGCGTCGGCTGAGGTGAGGGCCTCATCGTTCAGGAGCGCCTTATATTTCGCGATAGCAGCAACTTTCTCAGTGGAGAGTGGGCTGATTGGGCCCCAGACTTCGAGAAATCCGCTACCTACTACCCGGTGCAGTTGCCGGGCAGCGTAGGCTGGAACGTCCCGTTTAGGTATGCGGTTTTCCCTCAGTGCGTTCATCAATATGCGACCATAGTCAGTGCGCGATGCCAACACCTGAACGACCTCCAGTTTCTCGGGAGAACTGAAACTATCGTATTCCCGCAATAGCATGACCCCCAATTCTTTCGGGCGATCGAAGGCAGCCACGGCACGGATCGCTTCGATGCGCAGGTCTGGGTTACGCAGCAAGCCCGGAAGTTCATCAATGAGCCCTTCCTGTTGTTGTCGGGCAAGACCGTTCACGGCGCGCCTACGGGCCTCTGTGTCAGCATTCTGGTCTTTATAAAATCCAGGGGGCGTCGAATCCTGACATCCTCGCCCCCGTCAGCTCGAATGGTCTCACCTTTGGCAAAGCGGTAGGCCTGATCAGGCGTGATGGTTGCACCGAACGAATAGGCATCGCCGGAAAGATAGGTGTGCAAATGGGTGTCACCCCAGTACACGTTTTCCGGATAGTCGCTGTTAACGTAGGGAGAGTAGGATTGCTCTGCTGACAGCGTCATCGAGATGGCCATTATCGGGGTGGCAAATAGGATTTTTTTCATGCTGGCGTAGGTTTCTCCAATTAGATCGGCATCAGTATAGGATACTCGAAACTTTTCTGACATCTGGCAACCTGGATGATGACGTCGATAACGGCAAGTTCTAAGGATTGCTTATTAGCCACCCCATTAATATCCTAGTGTTCTATTCCGAACCGGGACCTAACACTGTCTACTAGACACTCAGCTGAACTCCGTGAACAAGGATACGCAATAATCCCCGATCTCATGCCCCGGGAGATGCTCGCGCGCGCCAGGGAAGAGTGTAATTCCTGGCTGACCGAATATGACGCGAGAAAAATTGGTGGCGGCAAGGTCCGTGGTCTCTACAGAAAAGGGCTGTTGCCCGTCACGCGAATGTTTGACGATCTTTTTGCTGATCCGTTATTACTCGAGACAGTGGAAGATCTGTTTGCTCCACACGGGTTCTGCTTTGGCGGTTGCTCCATCAAGGCAGTTGTCCCTCACGAAGATGCAAGGCGCATGCACCTGGACGACAAAGTTTTTTCAGAACCACGACCCCCAAGCCCCTGCATGATTAACGTACTGGTCGCTCTTGACGACTTCACCGAGGAAACTGGCGCAACGCATATCGTCCCCGGGAGTCATCAGTGGGCGCGGCCTGTAGAGCAGGACATTGACTATATTTCTGCCGAGATGAAAGCAGGCTCTGCCCTGCTACTCCATGGCGGTGTGTGGCATCAGAACGGGAGCAACAAGACCAGCAATCAGGAACGCAGGGCACTGAGCTTTGCCTATCGAACTCGCCAGGTTCATTGGGACACCTCCAGCGATGTGATTGATGAGCTGCCAGCAAAACTAAGGGACATCTATTGCTCAGGCTGAGTGCCCGATTTTGCTATCCCCCAATACCATCACAAACGGCCGCCACGACTCGGGCCCGCCTGCTTTGCAACCCAAAAATCACGAGTACTTAACGGAAAACGACGGTATCTATCCGCATGCCGCTAGCTTCCGTCGAAGTCGAACGTGGTTTTCAGGATTACGCCACGTGATATCGAAATGCGTCCCCACGTACCACACGGTTGGCTTTGATGGTGGCATTGGCATCCAGCAGGTTGTTGATGAATCCGCTGCGCATGGTGCTGGATACATCTGGGCCAGGTCAGAAGCTTCTTCTTTCATGCTACCCTGGAGCTTGTAGTCGAAGGAAACGTTCAAGAGTAGATTGGTGAGTGAAAAACCAACGCCTGAACGCATCTGGACCTCCTTCAGATCAGTCTTACCATCACCAGGCACGAGCTGAGTCGAGAACAGGTCTGGTTTGAGCGAGTAGTTAATGTAGGCAGCCTCACCCAGTGGACCAGCGAGTGACAGCGGACAAAACAAAAGGGCAATAATCGCGCTGGCCTGGCAGCGAAAATAAGTGCCAATTGGCTTGGAGTTCAACGCGTTATCCTATAGGGGTAACAACCCCCTTCATAAGGCCGGCAGATTATCACATCCTTGGGGAGAGTCGCTATTGCAGTTGGCCAAAACGCCGTCACTCCACACCTCCGAGAGCGCCATAGACAAAACTGGCCAATTTGGCGCGCAACATATTTGGCGGCTGCATCCCCATGACCTGTGTACAGAAAACGACATGCAGATCCTCCACCGGGTCACACCAGAATATCGTCGCAGCGGCACCGCCCCAGGCGAAGCTGCCCACGGAGCCGATCAGCCCTGCTGCCTGTGGTGATTCGATAATGGCGAATCCGAGTCCAAATGAACCCCCATTCTTCGATGTCTCCGAATACTGAACCGACGGCTTGGCCATATCCATCATGCCGCGTCCGTCCGGTAGATGGTTGCTGGTAACGAATTGCAACGTCTTGCGACCGATGACACGACTGCCGGATGAGGAAACGCCACCAGCCAGCAACATCGTACAGAATGCCGCGTAATCATGAATCGTACCTACCAGCCCGCCGCCGCCCGACAGGAACTTTGGTCGCGACAGGTTCAGATATCCCGCTCTGGAGCCCTCATCAATGTCCTCAAAGGAGCCAACGTGGGGAAAGAAGATTGACTCGGTACCGCGAATGACACCGGGATCAGCATGCTTGAGCGGCACATATCGATAATTATGCGCCAGCCGATCTGCCTTCTCGGACGGCACATCGAAACCTGCGTCCACCATACCCAGGGGTTCAAATATCCTCTCCTGCAGAAACGTGTCCAGTGACTGTCCCGACAGGACTTCGATCAAACGGCCGCATACATCGGTAGCGTAACTGTAGTTCCAATGAGTACCCGGTTGATAATGTAGTGGCATTTCTGCCAGGGCATCACAGAATGCCTGCAGCATGGAGATGTCGTCGCGGGCAATCGTCGCCTCGGTACGCAACGGATGCCGCATCTTCTTGCCGTAGATACGATCGACCGGAATCCCCCTGCCCGATGGGTCGAAGCCGTATGACAGCCCGGCTGTGTGGGTCAGCACCTGGCCCATTGTGATGTCAGACTCGCTGGCCACTGTAGCGTACTTGAGGTTCTTGCGGCCCTCTTCCTCATCGCCGATCCAACCGTCGAACACGACCATGTTGTCTTTCTTCCACTGATCGCCCAGGTACCTATAGATAGGATCATTCAGCTGAAACCTGCCTTCCTCGTATAGCGTCATCAATGCAATCGATACGATCGGTTTACTCATGGAATACAGACGAAAGATACTGTCCTCCTGGACGGGTATCTTTGCACCGACGTTCGACCACCCGGACGCCCTGAGAAATTCGGTCTTGCCTCCCCGAGTTACCTGGGTGACGGCGCAGGGCAAGGCACCTCGTGCCACCAGGCCATCCTGCCATTCTTCCAGGGCGGTGAGATCCAGTTTGTCTGTCATTGAATCCTCTCGACTCGTTAAAAAGCCCCTCCGGAGAGGGGCCCGGTCCCAAGGTAGTTTGGGGGGGATCTACCCTGGGATAACTCTTTCTATGTCAGTTAACCTGCCCGGTCGTCTTCACATAATCACGGTAATCAGCGAGGTGTGCGGTATTGATCCGGTCTCGCAGGGGTTCAAGGTGTTCAGCTAGCAGAGAGCGAACCGTGTCATCGTACTCAGGCTCTTTGACAACATTGTTGAGCTCATCGGGGTCCTTCGCCAAATCGAACAGCTGCTGTGGACTGTGATCGTCAATGCGAACGGTCAGCTTGTAGTCATCAGTACAAACAGTGCTCTGCCCAAAGAGCTCCGAGATGACCGCGTCCTTGCCCTGGGAGGCTTCAGGGGCGTCGGGATCCAGACCAACATAGGACGTCAGCGAGGTCCCTAACGAATCGTCAAGGGCGCGTGCTCCAGCAATATCGAGCATGGTGACGGGTATATCAAGTTGCTGCACCAGGGCCAGGCTGTGCCAACCCAGATCTTCACCGGCCAGCTGCGCCGGTCGAACGATGCAGGGCACGTGCATGGATTGCCTGTAGAAGTTGGCCTTGCTCCACAGGCCATGGTCGCCAAGCATCTCGCCGTGATCGGAATTGAATATGACCCAGGTATTGTCCAGCTCACCCTTGACTTCCAGCACGTCAAGAATGCTGCCGATCCAGTCGTCGATCAGCGTGATGTTGGCGTAATACGCGATTCGCCACTGCCGGCGCTGTTCGATCGTGGCGTTTGCCACCGAGGGATACTCCATCCAGACCTTGTGATCATGCATGTATTGTTCGGCTGGTGACAGAGCGCGCGGCACGCTGCGAATACCCGGATCGATTGTTGCCGCCTCGTAGCGATCACGGTAACGCTGTGGCCCATCGTAGGGATCGTGGGGACCCGTGAACTGGACCTGCAGGTAGAAAGGTTCTTCCCGGTCGTAGGACTGCAACCATTCGACTGACTCACGACCGACATAGGAATCGACGTCGTCACCTTCCGGTACCGGCGCGGGTTCCTGCGTCCAGGGACGTGGCTCACGGCGCTGCTTAAACCAATCCATGATGAAGCGCCGGTGCGCCTCCAATAGTCCCCTGGCATCGAGATAGTCCGTATAGTGACAGTCCATCCATGCAGTCTCGATTGGATCGTTGATCTCAAGACGGTGATCGAAGCCCCAGCTCTCGAGATTCTGATCCATCTCCTTGACGTGCGCGCCAGCCTTCACACCGGCACTATGTCGCCAGAGATGAGTCTTGCCGATGATGGCCGTGTGGTAACCGGCGTCCCGAACGTTGCGGACATGGCTCGGACCTTCCGGATCCGCTCCTGAACGGTTGCTCCAAATGCCACTCTCGCGGGGCAGTTGCCCGGTCATCAGCGCAGCACGGGCTGGACGACACAGTGGCGCGTTGGATTGGCAACGCGTGAACGTGATGCCTTCACTGGCGAGCCGGTCGAGGTTCGGCGTAATGACGGGTGAGCCGGGAAGGCATCCCAGCGAATCACCACGCATCTGGTCTGTGAATATGAACAGGATGTTGGGCTTCGACATGGGTGAATTACACTATTTGATGGCCATCTGGCGTATGGAGTGGATGGGATGACGCATCGTTCTGGCCCCCCCCATTTGGTTATTCCCGGGATGCGTACGTGCGCGGGAGCCGTTACGGATGGCGGCAGACTTTGCCGTTTCTTGAGAGATGCGGTCTAATTTTGCCTATTCGCTGTCCAGAGTGGTTCGACCTGTAATCGTCACTTCTGCTTAATGAAGCTCCTGGCCTCGGTGCCGAATTGAGAGCCGCTACCGGCACCCAGGCAGATGTCAGTCTCCAGACGCAGCCCGGCATCCAGCGGCGTTGACATGGACATGTTTACCGCGCGCTTTGCACCCTCGACCAGTCGCGGATTGAGGGCTGCGATTTCTTCAGCCAGTTTCCTTGCTTCCGGGATCAGCTGGTCCTGGGGATAGACATGATCGACAAGTCCTATGCGTTGGGCTTCGGCGGCGTCAATCTTTCGGCCCGTGATAATGAGCTCCTTCGCCATACCGGGTCCGACGATTCTGGGAAGGCGCTGGGTGCTGCCAAGATCTGGAATGACGCCAAGAGGCATCTCGGGAAGACCGAAGATAGCAGCTTCCGAGCACATGCGCATATCGAGGCAGCAGACTATTTCCAGACCACCACCGAGACAGTAGCCGTTGATAGCGGCGATCACGGGCACCGACAGGTTTTCGTAGCTTGCCAGAATCATCTTGAGATCGTAGAGCGAGTCGTAGCCAGTCCGGTGGTTGGGGAATACGGCACCGAGCCCAGGGCCGGCTCCGGCGATCATTTTCAGGTCCATGCCCGCGGTGAACGCCCGACCGGCGCCGGTCATGATGACGACCTTGATATCCCGATTCTCCTTGATCGCCTGGGAGGTATCCTTGAGGCCAGTCCACAACTCGTGGTTGAGGGCATTCATTGATTCCGGCCGGTTCAGGGTCACCAGTGCAATGCCCTGTTCATCAACTTCCAGGTTGATAACGTCTTGATCACTCATCGAAACTACCCTCTCTGTGTTTTGGTGTGAAATTAGCCAGACATGGTGGGCATGTCGGCCAGATCGTACTCGGCAATGATATACGGATGATCTTCCCGATATTCAGTCAAAGTCACCGGATTTTCCACAACACCATGTTCGCGGCGATTTTCCCCATAAATATCCTGCGAAGAATCACCAGTATCCTGGCGAATTTTTGCCAGCACCGCTTCAAGCTCAGCGACTGTGTCTGGATTTTGTTCATAGACATTGTTTTCTTCGCTAACGTCGTCTCGTAAATTATAGAGTTCCTGCACTGGGCCAGGTCGCACGTTCGGTTTGCCAACCTCACCGACCCGGTAGACATGTAATTTCCAATCACCTACACGTACCGCCTGGAGTATATCCATAAAATAATAGGCGAAATATTCCATGGTCGACCTGGCGCCCTCTTCTTGCATGAGTGGGCGAATATCTTTGCCATCGATGATGCGATCAGTTGGTACAGCAACATCTGCAAGACCTGAGAGTGTTGGCATGAGGTCCATGGCGGTGGCCATTTCCGAATTTGTTTGCCCTGCCTTTATGCCGGCTGGCCAGTTCATAATGCATGGTACGCGCAAGCCGCCTTCAAAGGTCTCAACTTTGTGTCCACGACAGAAACCATTGCTGCCGCCTTCGCCGCGAGCACGGGATCCATTGTCACTGGTGAAAATGATCAGCGTATTGTCTGTGAGTCCCAATTGCTCGAGTTGATCAACTAATACGCTGACCGACCAATCGATTTCTTCAACCGCAGCGCCGTAGCCACCATTGTCTGACTTATCAAGAAAATGTTTGGGTACAAATATAGGCACATGCACATGCATGTGCGCAAAGTATAAAAAGAACGGTTGGTCTTTATGACGTTTGATAAAATCACAGCCATCTACCGTATAGCGTTCCGTGAGACCGCGTTGGTCAGGTTGTTCCTGTTCAACATCATTGTCGCGCATCAGCGGGAGCGGTGGATAACGTGCTGGGTCATAGTTGGCTTGGCGACCCATATCATTGCTAAATGGAATCCCAAAATACTCATCAAAACCAAAATTTGTTGGCAGGTATTCCTGTTGGTCACCACAATGCCACTTACCGATTATTTTTGTCTGATAACCAGCCTGCTTGAGTTGCGTGGCAATGGTTTTTTCATCTTTGTGTAAACCAATAGCCATTCCTGGAAAAAGCACCGGACGGCGGTCCAGGTCACCAAAACCAATACGCGGTGGGTAACAACCCGTCAGCATTGCAGCACGAGAAGGTGAGCATACGGGTGATGCCATATAAAAATCGGTAAACCGCATGCCGCCAGCAGCAAGTTTATCGATGGCCGGGGTTTTATTGACCTGCGACCCATAACAACCGAGGTCGCCGTATCCTAGATCATCGCAATTGATCAAAATGATATTCGGTGCACTTTTTTTGTTTGTAGTGCTCATGATTCAGGCTCCATGTTTTCAAGAACTTTACTTGCTTGCTGCACGCAGGCGCAGACGTGTCGCAGAATCTCGTCGGGCAAGGTGAGGTCAGCAGCGTCGACAAACACCTAGTGCAACTCCGCGATCCCCTTCCAGGCTTCCCTCATCTTATCCATATTGAAGCCAGGCTCCCTGGCCGCGCTGATAAGAACTCGTTCACGCTTGGCAATCAATGCGGCTGTCTCAACAACGGCCTCCGCATTTTCTATGGGAATCACACACGCGCCGTGCATGTCAGCATGCACCAGATTGCCGTCATCGCACTCGATGCCATGTACGTTCACTGTCGAACCCCAATCGACCACATGTACCCACGCGTGTGAAGGGTTGACCATGCCGGCCAACATCTGAAAGTTCTCTGCCGAGTCAGGAATATCGCGGACGCTGCCGTTGGTCACGAGACCCATGCAGCCGAGGCCGTAGTGCACGTTGGTGTTAACTTCGCCCCATAACGCACCATAGCCAGGTGTGTCATCCAGGTCCTCGATCACGGCAATGCTCGGTACCGGCCCGCCTTCGGCAATGTAGGTGTAGTAGCCCTCACTGTCCTGAGGCCTGGCTCCTTTGTGCTGCGCACGGATTCGAGCCGTTCGGGCATAGCCCACGATCGGTGGCAACTCGGGGCGTGCACACACCAACGGACGTATGTTAAAGCCCCTGGCTCGACGATCAGGGTTGACCGCCTCAAGTGCGTTACAGACAGTTGGGGTGTCTAGTTCACCCAACGCTTTCATGACTTCTGTGGACAACTCGCTCATCTAAATACTCTCCTGTTATTCTTGGTTTGTTGTAGTGCCCGGTCTCGCGGACAAGGTTACGCGATAACACCTTTCTCCCTCAAGTCAGCTATTTCTTCGGGTGAGTAGTCCACTTCTTTCATCACCTCGTCAGTATGTTCACCCAGCGCGGGCGAACAGCGGAAGATATCAGCTGGCGTGCTACCGAACTGACCGGGTGGTCGAGGTTGTCGCATTGCGCCACCAATAGGATGCTCAAACTCTACCAGAGCTCCCATGGCCTGAACCTGTGGGTCGTTGATGACTTCTTCCCTTGAATTAATTCTCGCAAAAGGTACCTGGTTATCTTCCAGTCGTTTACAGATCTCGTCCGTGGTAAAGCGCGCATATGCCTCGTTAATCAACCGGCGAATATCTTTGTCACCGCGACATTCTTCCGGTGTTGCGCCAACAATTTCCTCAAGCGACAGTGCGCGCAAAACGCCCTCCCATTCACCCGCCTGCACAGGCATCGTGGCGACATAACCATCTGCCGTCTTTTTTATTTTATCCGTGTTTGAACCGTGCGGTACGCTGGGGACATCGTCACCAATATAGTGTTCATTGACCATGGCATCCGGCCAAAGAAAATACAGCGCGGAATCCAGCATTGAAATTTGTACCCGCTGTCCGAGCCCTGTCTGCGAACGAGCAAATAGCGCAGAGGTAATCGACTGGGCGGCAGTCATGCCGGTCACCTTGTCACACAGCAGCGTATTTACCAATACAGGACGATTCTCCTCAGCGCCTTCCTGAAGCGTTGCTACCCCGGAAATCGCCTGAATGACCGTATCGTAAATACGTCTCTCGGCGTAGGGTCCTGTGGAGCCGACCCCATTGATCGATGCATAGATCAACCCCGGGTTAAGTGACTGCAGAAACTCCTCTGTGAGCCCGAGACGATCCATAACGCCTGGCCTGAAATTCTCTATCAGGACATCAGCACCATCAATGAGCCGATGCAAGACAGCCTTACCTTCATCGTTAGCAAGGTCTATCACAATAGAACGCTTGTTGCGATTGATCATCGCAAACTGGCCATCAAGGCCATTTCTTGAAACGCGATACATGCCTCGCTGCATGTCGCCGCCCGGCTTCTCGACCTTGACCACGTCGGCACCCTGATCACCCAGAATAGACGCTGAGATAGGGCCCGAGTACACCGTGGTCATGTCAATGACTCGCACACCTGATAATGTTCCTGCCATGTAGTACCTCTCTAATAACCCCGGATGACGTACGCCCTAGTTTCCTCGTTGGGCTCTTGCTCATTTCTTCTTCTTGATCAGTGCGATGGCTTCTTCTGCGAACCGTTGGCCAAGAACCCTGTAGCCGTCCGCGGTGTAGTGCAGATCGTTCTTCTCGCCGTCTTCTCCCTTGTTGTTCAGGTCGTCGGTATCGACCCATTCGCCGTTGGGATCGTCCTTGGCAAGCTTGACCTGGATGTCGCGAACCTTGGTCCAATGCTTGTACACCTTGTCTTGCATGTCAAAGTCGCTCAGGCGTCCGATGACGAAGTTGATGGACGTGATCTTGAGATCGGTCTTCAGCTGCTCGAGCACGCCTTCGAAGCTGGCTTCGTACACCTCGCTGTGTTGTTCCCTGGCGTCGCGTTCGCCCTGCATCCAGACGAAGGTCACGGTCTGGACGGTCTGACCCTTGATAGCTGGATTGACGACGCCCATGAGCTTGTCGTAAAGGTCGCCGATGCCTCTGGCGGGGGTGTTACCCTTGGCATCTTTCCACTTCTTGTACCAGCGGCGGATGGGCTGGGCGTTCTCGGCACTCTTGGCGACGATGACGTTGTCCTTGCCGAACTCCTTTTCCACCGTCGGGACGAACGAGATCTCGGGGTTCAACAACGCCATGTTTGATTGGCCGGACAGGATGAATAGATGCTTGCCTTCGTCGGCGGCATGGGCGGTCGTTGAGACCGCTAGTGCGGCGATAATGATGGCGATTGCTGTCATGGTCGGTTAGTCCGCTGTGTACCAGATCGGTGAGGTGTAAGCCCGCTCCTGGGTCACCATTTGTATGTTCTCGGGGAGATCCGTGAGTCCGTAGAATTTGGCATCGTAGGCGGTCCAGCGTGGCGTCGGAATCTCCAGCACACGCACGTAGTAGAACGCGTGCTGGGACTCATCAAACTGTGGGTCCGTCCACACGGTCACCAGTTCAGGGTCACCGATGCTGTTGCTGTAGCTGGCATCGTCGATGTCAACGGTATTGCCCACCGGCCGCACTTTTCCGCGTCGGCTGATACGTCGTTCATCCGACGCCGCGACATTGAACACTTTCTCGTGGAGTTTACCGGCCTCATCTCGCCAGCCCTTGATGACCTGGATGCGATCGAGATGAGCACCATCCGGGTCCTTTACTGCCTGCATCAGGAAGCTCGGCGACTTGCCGCCTGCGGGGGGTGCAACAAGGTCGCCGCCCATGGGGACTCCCTTTGAGTATCCCACATCGGCAAGGCGCGATCGGGTCGCATCATCCGCACGAAAGTCCCATCCACCGAAGAACCGCACGCGCATGCGCGGGCCGGTGGTTGCGTAGACCTCCTTTCGACGCATGGCGTCAAAGATCGCCTCACGGGTGTTTTCCTTCGCCCAGACGGCGGCGAGTCCTGCGGCGTTCATCTGCCAGTTGATGATGGCGAAGCCCCCGAATATTCTCCCGGCCTTGGGTTCAGACCCGAGGGTCCCGCCCATGAAATTGTCTTCGGCCACTGCGGCAAGCGCGGTATGAGAGTCCGAGCTACCAATCATGCCGAACTTGAAAGGGTTTGCCCCCGTAATCGCAAGCTGGTTAAGTCCCTGCTTGAGCGCAGAGCGAACGTACTCCCCGGCAATCAGCCGATTCGGCCTGACACGCACATTGTTGCCCGTCCATATTTTGCCGCCATTGACCCTGCCGCCCCATCCATTCCAGGTCTCAAAGTCGGCGAACTCGTCGTCCGGCGACAGATAAGGATGGGTTTCGCTGTCGCCCTTGATCTGAGTGGCCTCGACGAGGGGCTCCCAACGCGACCGCCGCTCGTTATCGTCCCGGGTCCACGGGGGCTCTTCCGTAGGGTCCGGAAGGCCGAACATTTGACCGAACGTCAGGTTACTGTTGTGCGGTATTGCCAGAGCCGAGCCACCGGTGTCCTGCTCGTATTTCTCAAGGTAACGCCACAGTTCTTTCGGTACGGGGCTATCCCAGGACGTAAACGGCAGCACGCGCTGCACCCTGTCGGCACCGTCCCTGAACATCACGACGCGATGCATCGCAGCGAGGCTCGAGGTCCACTCGTAACCAAGAAACGTGGTGAACTGACCGGGGGTATTGTGGCGCTCGGCCACCTCTATGGCGTGTTCCCATATGGAACGACGGAATTCGGGGTCACGGACCCTCACACCACCTTGCAGAGAGCCCTTGAGCAGTCGCTCGGTATCCACCCCGGGGGTGTTAAGCAACTCCTGCTGCACCAACTTCCACAGCCTGCCCATCTTTGACTCGGCAAAGTCGGGTTCCCGCTTCACGCGTTCTCTGGTTATCTCGGCCCCCATGTTGGTGCCGTGATCCGCCACCACAAGGAAATCAAGGGGCCTGCTCAATCTTGCTGGTTGCCCCGTCGAGCTCGTCACCTGCTCCCCTCGGGCGAACCGGTAGGCCGCATCCGGACCCAGCTTGAAAACGCCATCAAACGACAGGTTCGTGTGTACATGGGTGTCGCCCCAGTAAACTGTCTGCGGAATGCCCTGCCTCACCACCGGCGAGTAATCTGCAGCAGACGCATGGGACACGGCAGCGGTAAGCGCGGCGACTGTCATGATTTGTACGATCCTGCGCGTTTCCATCAGTTCTGTGTTCCCAGTTTTTTATTGGTTTGCCAATTTTGGCTTAAGAATCCAGACGCCGGACAGAAAGAAACTCCGATCGAACCCGGTTGCTTGTCCTGTCAGCCTATTCTCTGTCATTCAGGTAGATGGGGTCACGGCCGGTTTTGGCCCCCGGGAGTCGATGAGTCGAGGAATTGACAGTTCTTGCAGTGGTATATGCCGGCCCAGTTGTCGATCTGCCAGTCCAGTTCCTCTTCCATTTGCCTTATTTCTGGTTCTGGAAACAAAAGTAGGCACTCATGTCCCACTCGGGCCAGCGCGACTGGGTCAGCTTCAGTGTTCTCTCGCTCCAGAAGGTGTCGCCAGGCAGTGGGATGCCCAGGCAAACGAGCTGTTCGGGAGAGGCATGATTGAGTACTCGTTCCCAGGGTCGGTTGTGGGCAGACTGCCAGACATGGAATCCAATCTGGTCATTGCCCGCCGCCTTGTACCCCACGGTCATCGAAAACCTGCGGCCATTTTCTTCTGTTAGATTGGCACCCCGGTGCATCGTGTCAATTCCATGGGCCAGCAGAGACCCTGCCGGCATCTCGGCGGCACGCTCGACTTTACGAAGTGCTTTTTGCTGTTCTTCCTCTGGTGCGGCCAGTGCTGGTTTGCCGAGGGCAGCCTCGACATCCGGTTTCGTGACGTAACGAATCGCACCGGTCTCCCTGCTGACATCGGGGAGGTAAAAAATAAAGTCTACCGTCCTGAACCGCGGGCTGTCTCCCGGGATCGTCAGCGTGTGATTTCCGAAGTCACAGTGGAATGCCTGGTTGTAGTCGGCCTGTCCCGTGAACTTGGCCCAGGTATGGGATTGATAGCAATGGACCTCCGGCGCATCCAGCAATGCCTTTGCAAATGCGATCAAGTCAGGGTGAAGCGATATCAGGTTGATGGCTCTGGATCCCATGTAGGGAAGACTGTCAATATTCTTGAACTGCATTGCGCCGTTGATCCCGGCATCGTCGTCGGGCCCCAGCTTGCGCACCGTGTTTTTACCCTCGGGCTGGGCAACGTCCTGGTAGAGGTCTTCGAAGTCGGCCAGGACTGGCTTGTACTCGTCTTCAGTGAAAAAGTTTTCGATGATGACAAAGCCATCTTCTCGCCAACGTTTGACGTGCTCCTCGGTAAATCGCATATTTATTTCACACTATCTAAAATTGGATTCCCGCGTTTGACCATCCAATGTAGATGGGATGACGCATCGTTCTGGCCCCTCTTGATCTTGTCCATTACTTCAGCTATTTTTCTGATTCATACACTACGTCGGTACCTTTCAAATGGCCACAAACAATTTGCCCCTTTCTACGCCCACAGATGTTCGTCTCGGCATGACCGAGGCCGAAAACAGAAAACATCCACTCAGGTGGGGCATCATCGGTACCGGTAACATCTCATCCCAATGGGTTTTAAGTCTTCGTGGCTGCCCGGGAGCATCCGTGACAGCAGTTGCTGCCCGGGAGCAGGAAAAGGCCCAGGCATTCGCCGACGGTCACGACATCCCCAATGCATATGGCAGCTATGCAGAATTGGTCGCTTCTCCCGACGTGGACGTGGTCTATATCGGCACCATCACCCGACTGCACAAGGAACACAGCCTGCTGGCTATCGAAGCGGGTAAACATGTACTCTGCGAGAAGCCACTGGCCGAGAACGCTGACGATGCGCGGGAAATGTACGCGGCCGCAGAAGCCAAGGGCGTAATGCTACAGGACGCCATGTGGACCCGATTTTTCCCGGCAGTTGAGCATGCTCGTGCAGTTATCGAATCTGGCGACATTGGCGATCCTTTGCTGGTTCAATCGGACTTCTTCGATCCCATCTACACGATACAGGCTGCGCCCCTGGCATTCGGTACTGATGCGGCAATCACTGACGTTTCTGTCACCGGCAAACGCTGCAGCGCGGCGGTGGTCGAATACGGCGAAGCTCGATGCGCCGTATTTACCTTCCCGCCTTTTGCCTCGGAGCTGGCAGAGGTCACGGAAATCGTCGGCACGAAGGGACGTATTACACTTGAACGACCAGGACATTGCCCAACGGACATCACGGTACGTATTCCACCGGGCGTACCATCACAGTATATGACCAGGAACGCACCTGCACCGGCACAACGGTTTTCCTACCCGATCCCGGGCAATGTCAGTATCCCTGCAGCATTTCCAAACCAACAGGGATTTCTCTACCAGGCTGAGGCTGTACATCGGTGCCTGGCCGCGGGCCTGCTGGTATGTCCCCAGTACAATAAGGAGGACTCTCTGCATGCCATGGATGTGCTCGCCGCGATCAGTGGTGCACGCCGGAAGGCGTGAGGGGTTGCGGGCTCGTGGGACTAGAGGTCGTTTTCGAGGATCCTTTCTGACGAGTTTATTGCTGCTCTGCCCCGGCTGCATCGAGGCGGCGTAGAATCTCGTCGGGCAAGGTGAGGTCAGCGCCGTCGAGCATCTCACTCATCTGCTCCCTGGTGCTGGCACTGGTGGTCGGGATGATTCCGTGTTCGGTCAGCCAGGCCAGTATGACCTGGTTTGGTGTCGCACCTATCTCCGTTGCCACCTTGAACAGCTCATCCTTGCGCACGTCGGAATCGAGATGACGGTATTGCATATCCAAAGGTCGGTCTTCCCGGGTGTAAGCCCCACTCAGCAGCGGCGAATATGCGAGCAACTGAAAGTCCCGTTCCGCGCAGTAATCGAGCAGTTCGTCATTGCATGAGACCTGACCGCCGAAGTTAGCATCGACCCGTGGCCGAAGGTAGGTGTAGCGCTGCTGCACACAACAGAACGCGGCGTAGTTATGGGCTTCGCTGACACGCACGGCTTCGGCAATACGCCAGGTCTGGAAATTACTGGCGCCGATATGGCGGACCTTGCCGCTCTGGACCAGCCTGTCCATGGCGCCCAACTGATCCTCTAACGGCACGCTGCGATCGTCACGATGAAAGTAGTAGATATCCAGGTAATCGGTCTGCAGACGTGCAAGGCTTCGATCGCACTCACGCAGAATATCTTCGGGTCTCGATGATGCCGGCGCGTCCTTGGCGGCATTACCCATCTTGGTGGATACCACCATGTGTTCCCGGTTGCCACGCTCCTGCATCCACTTGCCGAACATGGTTTCGCTCTCGCCTCCCTCGCCTATCCAGGTGGCATAGCTGTTGGCCGAATCCAGAAAGTTGCCACCGGCCTCGCTAAACTGGTCCAGCATGGCGTAGGACACTTCCTTGCTGTCGCGCGTACCGAAGAAGGCCCCGCCGAAGCAGAACATGCTCACTCGAAGGTCGGTATTGCGTATGGTCGTTGTCTTTATTGCGGAACCCCTTTCGCCGACTTCTTTGTCTTTCAATAGTTTCAGCCTGTTGTAAATATTTTGACGAGTTGGACCGAGCAGTAATCAATCGCGAATGAAGTCTCGGACCACCTCGCCGGGTTGGTTGCCGGTGAATTTGCCACCTGCGATAACCACCTGGCCAGCCACCAGCGTCGCATCGTAGCCTTCGCTCTTGATGATCAACCGGCCGCCGTTGTGCGGAAAATCGCGCACATATTCCGGATGACAGGACTTGAGGTTATCGTAGTCGATCACGTTGATGTCGGCATGCCAGCCCTCACGAATCTCGCCGCGCTGCTTAAGCCCGATAACCTCGGCAGACTGACCAGAGATACGATGTATCGCTTCTTCCAGCGTGTAGACACCGCGGTTTCTGGTGAGCTCACCAAGCAGGAAGGTCGTCGAGTCAGCATCAGTGAACTGACCGACGTGTGCGCCCGCGTCACCCAGCATGGGCACCACATTCGGCAGACGCATGAAATTCCACTGGTTCTGCAAATACAAGCCGAAGGTCCAGACGTTAAACATCTCCCGACCCTCGGACGCAATCAGGCGGTCCACATAGACTTCCACCGGGTGCTTGCCCTGGTCTTCGGCGATCTTTGCTACGCTGTTCTTATTGTCCAGGTCAAAGTCAGGGTAGTCCCCCGTGCCCATTGGATGCAGCCTTTGCGCAAGGTTGCTGAAATGTTCCAGTTTCTTGCCTTCCTCGACGAGCGTATCGCGCATGCCGGGTTGCTTCATTGCCGCGACCTTTTCCGGAATGCTGGGCAATGACATGATTTCCTTCCAGTTCGAGCCACGCAGGACGTTCTGCTGGGCAAGGCCAGCAAATGATCCGCTCGGACGGGTGTGACAAATCCCGGTGATGCGTTTGCCATCCTGATTGTTACGACCGAGGAAATCCTCCCAAAAGGAAACACCGTCGTTACCGTCCGGGCCCGCACCGCCGGAGAACAACACCTGGCAGCCGATCCCGGCGCCAGTCTCCAACATCTTCTTCTCAACGCTGAAGCGTTTTTTCTGGTCAGCGCTGTGCGCCGTGTGCGCGGACTGGTCCGGAACGAGCTGGAACAATCCGCCACGACCGCCGGCTTCGACGATCGCCTCCTGAATAGCTCTCGTTTCCCTTGCATCAGCCCAGGTCCCGGGGGTGCAGCGACCGTCGGGGACTCGGTGCCCCATAGTCCGTGACGAGGAGAATCCAGCCGCACCTTCTTCCACAGACTGCTTAACGAGTTCGACAATTCTGGCCAGTTCTTTGTCGTCTGCCTGCACACCTTCATCGCAGCTCTTGTCCCCCATCGCCTCAAACCGGATTGCGGAATGACCCACCATGCTCACAACATTCAGGGCCGGATTCAAAGACTGTATCGTGTCGAGGTAACCACCAAAGCTGTTCCAGTCCCAGGGCAGGCCATCCATGATGGCATCCGCAGAGATGTCCTCTACGGCTTCCATCATTTCGGCCAGAAACCTCGCTTTGCCTTCGCCAACCGGCGCGAAGGTCACACCACAGTTGCCCATCAGGGCCGTAGTGACGCCGTGAAAGGAACTGGATTTCAATTGTGGATCCCAACCGATTTGGGCGTCATAGTGGGTATGCAGGTCGATGAATCCCGGTGTGACGATCTTGCCAGTGGCATCGATTGTCTGGTTCGCTTCTTCGCCGGTCAGGTCGCCGACACGACTGATACGACCGTCGTCCACGGCTACATCGGCACGTTTACTCGGCCCGCCGCTGCCATCAACCACCGTACCACCGGCAATAATCAGATCATGGCTCATCGTTAGAATCTCTCCATTAAGGTATAAGGGTAATGGATGGGCTGACGGCCGGTTTTGGCCCCCCGGGATTCGATGAATCGAGGAATTGTAAAGGTTGTGAAGCTCCATCGGATCCGACCGAAGGTCATATAGCTGGTCAGGTTCGTATAGACGACGGACATACTTGTGGGTTGCGGTTCTGCACATGGTTGCCCGATCTCGCGATATCAATCAGCGTCTCGGAACATATCGATGGTACCGGACGGATAGTGAGACACCCGGTGTTCGATGGTACCTGGCTGCCTCTCAGGCGTGCCGCGCCGTGCGCATCCCAGGAGTAACCAACGGGGGGGGGCCGGAACGATGCGTCACCCCATCCACTACTATATTCCAGATGGCCATGGAACAGCAGGCGCGGTCATCTCGGAGCTGTTTGGGCTGAGCACTGTTTTTATGTCCCTTGAAACGGCCAACAACCTGATCGGCGCCCTGGAACACCGTCTGGACGTTGCCGCGATGGCTAATCCGGAAGTGATGGGGTGAACATGCCGATGCTTCCTATGGACCGAATTGCCTGGACAGAAACCAGTTAAGAGGATACCGAACGTGGACCATCAAGCTATCACGGTAGCAAGGACGCAATTGCTTGAGCAAGGATTCTGCGTCGTTGATGGCATGTTGCCCGAGGGGTACCTGAATCACTTGTGCGATTGGTCTGATGAGTGGCTACGCATTACCAAGCCCTCGGGGAAGTGGAAATATCAGGGATCTGATATTCATTTGAGCGGCATACGCTATCGCTCCAGGCGCTTTCCGGACCTGCCAGGGGACAAGACGATCGATGTTCTGATCGAGCATCCATCTGAGATCATGAGGTCCCTGCAACTCGAAGACCTGACCTCGGGAGGCACTTTTCAGATCATTTCAAAGCCGGCGAATGCGCCTGCGCTCTACTGGCATCAGGATTGGACGCGGTGGGATGACCCTGTCAGTATGTCGCCGTGGCCGCAGCAGGTGTTTCTCAACTGGTATCTGCGCGACACCAATAAAGCCAATGGCTGTCTACGCGTGATCCCCGGCAGCCACCTGCATCGCGTTGACCTGCACGAACACCTGGTGCCTGCACATGAAGGCGGCGGATATGACATCCAGGAGACCAACGAATGGATGTTCTGCGATCATCCGGCGGCCGTGGATGTTCCGGTAGCCGCCGGCCAGCTGGTGATTGCGGACGGGCGACTGCTCCATGGCAGGCATCCGAACACATCAACCGAGCGGCGAACCCTTCTCCTTGGCTGGTTTTACCGCAGCTCGAATAGTGTTCCGGAAGGCTGGCACGGACCCGTGCCTCAGGAGATACTCGATCGCGACCCTGACCTGCCATTCGTCTGGAACCGACAACCGGGAAGGTTCCTGCAATAACCGGGTTAAGCAAGGATCAATACCGCACGACTCGCTGATTACCGCGGCTTAATGATTAGCCTCTGATGTGTATGTGGAGATAAAGAACTTGAATAAAATAACGACCTCAATAATTGGCCGCCTGGCCTTAATCCTCTTAATGGCTCTGTCATTTTCGACAACAGCAGCCCAAAAATTCAAAAAAGTGGGCAATCCTTTATTGCTTAGTCCTCACTTTAAGCCCATAGCCTATCACGATGCCAAAGTTTACGCCGCCAACACCAATAACGACACCATCGATGTTATTGACGCCGTCACCGGCAAAGTCAACAAACGCATCAATGTCGGCGTCGACCCTGTTTGTGTTGTCGTTCGTCCTGATGGCAAAGAAATCTGGGTATCAAATCACATTTCCGACTCCGTCAGTGTGATCGATAATGACCCGAAGAGCAAAACCTATCATACCGTTATCGCCACTATTCAGGAGCTCGATTTAGAGAGAAGCACAACAGCGTTTGATGAACCGGTAGGAATTGCCTTTGCCGATAACAAGAAAGCCTATGTTGCCTTGTCATCGCACAACCGTATAGCCGTCGTCGATGTTGCTTCCAGAAAAGTGACCAAACAATTAGTGTTCACGGCCCAGGAGCCGCGAGCTTTAATTGTCAAAAACGATAAACTTTACGTCATTCCATTTGAATCCAATAACCGCACCCAGTTGTCTGCCGGTAAAGGCCCCGTTGACAATAAACTCGTGACAGTCACTCTAAAAGACCTGGCCCCGGTTTTTGAAACATCCGGAATCGTTATTGACATCATCAAGCACCCCAAGATGCCGGACAAAGATCTGTTCATTTTTGATACTAAAACAGATAAGCAAATTAAGGTCGTCAGTGGCCTCGGAACTTTGCAGTATGGTTTAGCCGTAGATAACAAAGGTAATGCTTTCATCGCTCAAACCGATGCCAGAAACCACATTAATGGCCGCTCAGGAACGAAAAAACACGCTCTTAAACAACTAGAAAACAGACCCTGGCTCAATCAAATAACTAAGGTAGATACCAACGGCAAGAGCAGTTTCCTCAATTTTGAACCATTGCCTCCTAAGGAAATCAAACCGGGGAACGCTTTTGCGACTCCATTTGGAATCGAACTCAGCAATGATGATAAAACCATTTTCATGACTGCCGCCGGTTCTCATAAATTAGCGGCGATGACAACTTCAGGCAAAGTATTAAGTCAGGTTACAGTTGGCGCTGTTCCACGAGGAATTGCTTTGCAAAATGATGCTGCCGGCAAACCAAAATTTGCCTGGGTTCTTAATGCTGCTTCAAATTCGGTGACTAAGGTCGATGTATCCAACACTGCAAGACTTGAGACCTTGAAAGAAATCGCACTTAAAGACCTCATACCGGAAATCAGAAAAAAAGGCCGCATTGCCTTCAATACAGCCAAAGCATCGTCAAACGGTACTTTCGCCTGTGCCAGCTGTCATCCGGATGGTCATACCGATCAACTTCTATGGGTTCTGGATACGCCATACATTAGAAATGCGAAACAAGTTGAACCGCGTTTGGCTCAACAACTTAGAGGCCTGCGCGGCACCGCTCCTTATCACTGGGATGGTATTCCCGGTGACCCTTATGGCGGTCCTAATGCCACCACATATGATTTCCTCAAGCCCAATAGCGATATAAAAAAGCCGGAAACGGCGACGCGTCATTTAATTGATGGCGGCCTTGGCAGCACCATGCTCAAGCCGGGCAGTATGGTCAAGAATGATGAAGGCAAAAAAGGCTTGCTCACTAAAGTAGAAAGAGATGCCATGGCGCTCTTTATTCTGGATATTCCTTATATGCCGCCAAAGGGCCGTTCATTTAAAAATGAACTTTCTAAACAAGCAACACTTGGCATAGAGCGCTTTCACGTCACTGGTTCCAATGACTCCAAGCATGTCAATGTCAACGTATGCGGCATGTGTCACACTTTGCCTTATTTACAAACATCTTCCGGTGGTATGGATGTTCCCAGTTTTATCGGAGCACTTGACCGTACTGTTGCACAGGCTCAGGGCCGTCAACACCTGGTCGATACCAAGAAATACCTTATGGAAAAAGGCATGCCGGAAGAAGAACTTTGGAAGACTTTAATTGCCGGTGGTGAATACGGTCGGCTTTTCTCTGTTATCGATATGTTCAGAGAAGCATCAACGGTATTTTCCGGAGCTTTTGGCAGACAATTCACTTTAGACGCCAAGACGCTTAATCAAACTGAAACCAAATTCATTTGGGATGCTCTCGAAAAAGATGCCAAACAGGGCGGTGTCGTTCTCACTGTAGATGGCTACTTGAAAAGCACCGGTAAGAAAGTCTCCATGCAGTACAGCGCCGGCAGCTATATCCACAAGTCAGGCTCTGTTTCCCGTAAGAAGCTGCAGGAAATGGCTGCAAAAGGTGACTTTATCGGTACCTTCACCGGTCGTCATGGCAGCGATGCCTTCTCGCCACCTCCGGCTTTATGGCCTAAGGGTAAAGCTCACGTCCAAAGGGGTATTCAACTGTTCCCCAGAGTGAATAAAAGCAGAATGAGCATGGTTCTTTGCGGCCAGGATATTAAGGATGGTGCCCACATTTTAGTTAATGGTAAAAAAGTGAAGGCTTCAATTAAGTCCATAAAAGATAAGAAACTTGAGAATGTTATTGAAATTCGCCTGGCCAAATTACCTCGCAAAGGCATTAACTTCCTGCAGGTACAAAACCCTGGAAGTTTCTTCAGTAACGAATTCATTTTCTTCAACGAAACAAAAAGTGAAGCCATTGCCCGCTACAAAATTGAAAAGGACTACCTCTTAACATCGGCATTTAACTCGGCAATTATTATGGGAAGTCTAGAAGATGCAGAAATTCTTCTGGAAGCCGGTGCGAAAACAACTCTGCCCAATGATACCCAGGGTAACCTTCTGACCTCACCAATTATTCTTGCTGCAGCCTATGGCCGCAAAGACATTATAGAACTGCTGCTCAGTAAAGGAGCCGATGTCAATAAGCAAGATGGCCGTGGCGATACTGCCTTGCATATGGCCTCAAAAACATGTCGCCCTGATATCATCAAGCAACTGCTGCAAGCAGGTGCCAACCCTAAATTGCTGAATAAGCATAATCAAACTCCCGCCATGCTCGCTGGAGGAATAATCTATCTCGCTGAATCCCAGGAATTTAGAACAGATATCCGCTGGCCTCTTATGGACCTGGATTTCGACTTTATTGCAAAGAACCGCGATATGGTGCGGAAAATGCTCTAAATAATACCTTCAGTCAGCCTCGTTTAGGGCGTGATGCCTGAATCGACTTCTTGTCTTCCAATCGATGGAGTGACGGCCGGTTTTGGCCCCTCCAGATTGCCCCCCAGGATTCGATGAATCGAGGAATTGTTAATGGCCCAGGGGGCCAGAACGACGCGTCATCCCATCCATCAAAAGGATCACGGATAAAGTTGCTTTGGCGTTATTGGTGCGGTTGGTTGTGCATAAACGTCAACGATCCACCGAGAGCTAACGACTTATTTGAGTGGGCACGATATGCAAAATGACAAGAGGAGTATGAGTTGAAAGAGGCACAAACGCGAACATTCATGGTTATAATACTGGTGTTGATATCACAGCTCGCACCAGCCGCGACGAAGGATGCGGAGACTGGAAAGAGTGCTTACTTCGGCGACCTGCATGTTCACACCAGGTATTCCTACGACGCGTTCACCTTCCGCACCTACAGTTCACCCGATGACGCCTACCGGTTCGCCAAGGGAGAGCCACTGATGCACCCGGCAGGTTTCGAATTGCAACTGGAGCAACCCCTGGATTTTTACGCCGTGACCGATCATGCCGAGTTCCTCGGCATGTGGTGGGCGATCAAGACCGATCCCAACCATCCGCTCCGCGACGACCCGCAGTCGCTAAAAATTGCCGACACGGGCCGCGGTGACGTCTTCGATTACCCGCCAGAGAAAGAGCGACAGGAGGATGTGCAAACCACATGGGACGACATCCAGCAAGCAGCCGGACGGCACTATGATCCGGGACACTTCACAACTTTTATTGGCTTTGAATTCACCACCCCCGGCATACATCGCAACGTGATCTACCGTGGCACCAACGTTGCTCCCAGGCCCCTCAGCAGACACGACTCCCGCAACCCGGAAGACCTGTGGAACTGGATGGACAAGCATCGGGCACTGGGTGCCGAAGCAATGTCAATACCACACAACATGAACCTCTCTGGCGGCAGGATGTTCGAAAACACCAGGTTCGATGGCAGCCCCATGGATGAGGCCTACGCCATGCAGAGAATGCGTAATGAGCCACTGGTCGAGATCACCCAGGTCAAGGGCACATCAGAGGCGCATCCGTTCCTGTCGACCACCGATGAATGGGCCGACTTCGAGATTGCGCCCTACAAGTTGGGCGGGTACGCCAAGAGTCAACCACAGGGCAGCTACGTCCGTCAGGCATGGCTCGATGGATTGGAGATGGCGGGCGATGGGTACAATCCCTATCGTTTTGGGGTGATAGGGTCCAGCGACACCCACAATTCCGGCCAGCGCTATGAGGAGTCGAACTATGTCGGCAAGGTGGGTGCCATGAGTGTCGACCCCGTGGGGCGTGGCTCAGTTGCGGTGAAGTCCGACCAGGGGATTGGCTACCACGAGACCCCAATGCGCTACTTTGGTGCTTCGGGACTTGCCGGCATCTGGGCCAGGGAGAATACCCGTGAAGCGTTGTACGACGCGCTGCGTCGTAAGGAGACCTTCGGTACCAGTGGTCCACGCATCAAGGTCAGGATGCTTGCGGGCTATGACATCGAGGCTGCAGAAGGCGGGGTCGATGCCACAGGTGCAATTCCCCAGGGCGGCGACATGGTCGTACAGGGCACAACGTCGCCTCAGTTCTACGCCTGGGCGATGGCAGGACCACGGAGCGCCAAACTGCAGCGGCTACAAATCATCAAGGGCTGGGCGGACAGCGCCGGGGATACCCATGAGCGCGTCTTCGATGTTGCCTGTTCGGATGGGCTCGCCGTTGATCCGAGGACGCAACGATGCCCCTGGAACGGTGCATGGGCTAACACACAGGACTGCAGCGTCCGTGCCAACGTGGGAGCGCCTGAATTGAAGGCACTCTGGTCAGACCCGGAGTTCAATCCCGATCAACGTGCTTTCTATTACGTCCGGGTGTTGGAAAATCCAACCTGCCGCTGGTCCACCTGGGACGCTATCAGGGCGGGGACACCACCACGACCGGACCTGCCGGCGTTTATCCAGGAACGCGCATGGACCTCGCCGATCTGGTTGCATCCACAATCGTGAGTCGAGACTGCCTCCTATAGGATTATGTAGCCGTCCCGCTAAAGTTGGCACTTGCCGATAACTGCGGTGTGATAGCCAACATCAAGAATATTCCTGATATGACTCGGCCCATGTTCGTCGGCGCCCGTAGCGTTGCTCCAGACACCATGCTGGCGAGGTAGCAATCCAGTGGCCACGGAGGCCCGAGCGGGCACACACAAGGGCGAGTTGGAAATACACCTCGTGAAGGCAACACCTTCCCTGTCGTGCTGGCCCCCAGGCTATGGATTCCGGTGTTCCTCGACCCATCGAATCCGGAGGGGCCAAAACCGGCTGTCACCCCATCTATTGGTAGACAAGTCGGCGTTAAGGTCGAGACCCGAGTTAAATAGGTAACCATTCTGTGACCAAGCCAAACATCATCTTCATCATGGCGGACGACATGGGGTACGGCGATGTGGGTTGCTACAACCCTGATTCCAAGATCCCCACGCCCAACATGGACGCGCTGGCGGCCGAGGGCATTTGTTTCACAGATGCCCACTCGCCTTCCGCCGTCTGCACACCGTCCCGATACGGCGTTATAACCGGCCGCTATTGCTGGCGCTCAAACCTGAAACGGTCCGTCCTGTTCGGGTACGAGCCGCCGCTGATAGAAACGGACCGCCTGACGGTGGGGAAGCTGTTGCAGGGCGAGGGCTACCACACCGCCTGCATCGGTAAGTGGCATATTGGCCTCGAGTATGCCACCAAGCCTGGCAAATCACTCGACTTCGATGCGCCTTTACCCTGGCGAGACCCCACGCGCGAGGATGAGGAGAGCATCGACTTCACCGGGCCGGTGACTGGAGGACCGACCGAACTGGGGTTCGACTACTTCTTCGGTACCGCCGGCTGTGCGACCTCCAATCCTCCCTACGGCTTCATCGAGAACGACCGTTTCGTCTTGCCGCCCAGTGTCTACCGTGCCAAGAACTGGTTTACCGCGAGGCCCGGCATGACCTCAAAGGATTGGGACGACGCCGATGTCGATCCTGCATTCACACGCAAGGCGGTCCAATACATCGAAGAACGGTCGGCGTCGGATGAGCCCTTCTACCTCTACCTGACCCCTACGTCGCCTCATGAACCGTGCCTTACTGAAGTGACGCCCGAGTTTGCGAGGGGCAAAAGCGCGGCGGGACCGCGCGGCGACCTGGTCTGGCTGGTGGATTGGATGGTTGGTGAAGTCATGGATGCGCTGGAACGCATGGGGCAGGCGGAAAACACGCTCATCATGGTGACCAGCGACAACGGCGCGATGCCCGGTGATGCCCGGCTCGATCAGCAGCATGACGGGCACTGGCACGCCAAGAAACTGATCTTTAATACCTACGACCATAAATCTAATGGCGACTGGCGCGGGTACAAAGGTAACCTCTGGGAAGGTGGCCATCGTGAACCACTGATCGCCCGCTGGCCGGACAGGATCGAGCCTGGCACCCAGAGCGACCAGCTGACGTGCCTGACAGATTTCCTGGCCACCTGCGCCGCAATTAACGGTGTCGATCTGGCGAAAGCAGTGCCGGAAGACAGTGTCAACATGCTGCCCGTACTCCTTGGCGAACAATCCGACGAACCGATTCGGGACAGCCTCGTCCATCATTCGGCGGTGGGCACGTTCTCGATCCGACTGGGCCAGTGGAAATGTATTTTCGACGACAGCGGCCTCGGTGGTTTCCCCGCCCGGCACATACTGGACATCGGGGCGGACGAGTTCCCGATCAGGAAAACGGACCCGTCACCCGGAGAACTGTACAACCTGGCTGAGGATCCAGCCGAGGAAGTGAATTTATGGCATGCACGACAGGATATCGTCGCGCAGTGCACCGAACTCCTGGCACAGAGGCAAACGGGTGTCGTGACCTGAACAAGAACGATGCAATGACGATGCTCTGCACATGCTGCGCGAGGAATGTGCCTATTCTGTCGGCTATATCGATGGCAGCATGAAGGCTCGAGGTCAGGAAACCAATGGTATAACTCATCGCGGCAAACGTTACTTTAGCTGCAGACGATGGAGCGCTCGCTGCAGAACTAAACCAATCGATATGGCGCTATCTTGAGGATCACGCCGCAAGACATCAGGTGAACGTATTATGAGAGAGACATTTATTGAGCCGCAGAAATCCGTTCAAGACTTAACTGACGGAACAGGTTACACCGTACTTGAAAACCTGATTTCTGCCTCACAAGCAGATGTGATTCGTAACCGGGTACTCGACCGGTTAGACGAAGCGCGCAACATGGGAAAGGGTGTGCTGGGGATGACAAACCTTGTTACCTGGGGCGCCGAATTCGAAGCACTGGCGACCAATCCAAGACTGCTGGCAGTCGCCCATGAGTTGTTGGGCAAAGATGCTGCTTTGGCAGCCTTTTCAGCCCGCATTCTGAATCCTGGATGCGAACCAGGTGGGCTGCATGTGGACTACCCATACTGGGCCATGAACCCTGGCATGCCTGTTGCGCCTGCCTTGATGATGCAGGTCATTTGGATGATGGAGCCGTTCACTCGCGAGAATGGTGGCACCTGGGTCGCACCCGGTAGCCAACTGTGGGGAGGCCCACTGGAAGAGGCACGATTTAAGGAAAGCGCGATACAGGCGACCGGATCAGCGGGCGATGCCATCATCAGCCACGGGAAGCTTTGGCATCGGACTGCGAACAATCAAAGCGATAATCCGCGTGTGGCGATTTTACTCAACTACACACAGCTAACAGTCAAACCGATGTCGCCACTGGGTCCGTTCGATAACGAATATGCGCAGAACGCCAGTGCTGAACTTCGTACTTTACTGGCGCTGAATTACGGGGAGTCGCTACGAGATAGACTGTCCAATATGAAGTGAAATTCCTGTCACCGCTAGCAAAGCCCTGGTAACGGAGCAATGCAAAAATTGAAGATTAGAGATGACTAAGCAACCGAATATACTGTTTCTTATGACTGATCAGATGCAAGGAAGAACGATCGGTGATAACAGCCCCTGTTTAACGCCACATTTTGACCAGCTTAAAAAGGACGGCGTTCTCATTAATGGTGCATATGCACCTAACCCTGTTTGCAGCCCGTCCCGTGCCAGTTTAATGACCGGCCTGTTGCCACATAATCACGGGGTTGTGGATGTGACGCACTGCTGTGATACGGATCAAAGCTGTTTACGTGATGTGCCCCATTTTGCTCAATCGCTTGAAAAGTCCGGTTATCAAACAGCTTACGTGGGCAAATGGCATGTAGAACGCAGTAATGAACTCAATGACTATGGCTGGCAAATCGACTGTGGTGATGGCAGTCAGCGCGCAAAAGATTTTTACACATCAAAAAAGAACATCTATTCCGGACCATCTGGATTTGAGAAGGGATTATCTCTTGATCAGGATGAAGGCTACGGAGCAGGTCTGCTTTATGCCGTTGATAAGACACCGCCGGAAGTACGCGGCGTGGGGTTAAAGGCTGCATTGGCAGGGGAAATTCTTGAAGGGTACCTGAATAGTGAGGAGCCCTGGTGCTGCTTTGTCAGTGTCACCGAACCCCATGATCCTTTTGTCTGTGGGCAAGAAGCATATGCTTTATATGATGTGGAGAATCTCAATCTGCCAGAAAATTTTTCCGATGACTGTTCTGATAAACCAGGCATTTATCGGAAGTGTGCCGATCTTTTTAAGCATTTGTCCGACCATGAAAAGCGAGAAGCTATCGCCTGTTATTACGCGTCTATTACGGAAATCGACCAGTGCTATGGACGTTTGATCGATCAGGTAAAGGCTTCATCCCATGCAGAAAACACCATCATTATTCTCAGCTCCGATCATGGAGAATTTCTGGGTGCCCATGGCCTCTATATGAAAAATGTCGGCGCTTTTGAAGAAGCCTATAACATCCCTATGCTGATTGCGGGTCCGGGTTTAACAGAAGGCGTTCAAGTCGATGCCCGGGTTGGCTTACATGATTTAACTCAAACACTCCTTGAAGTGTCAGGTTGCCAAACATTTGATGTGCCAGATTCACATTCATTCCTTGATCTATTGAAAAATCCTGAAGGTGAAAAGAGGAATTTTCAAACGGGTTATGCGGAGTTTGATGGCAATCGATATAAGAAGACCCAGCGAGTACTCTGGCATGAGAAATGGAAGTTCGTCCTCAACGGTTTTGACTATGATGAACTTTATAATCTCGAAGATGATCCTGGGGAACTACATAATCTGGCATCCGATCCCCAGAATCGAAGTGTGATAAAAGATTTAATGAAACGTCTATGGAGATATGTAAAGGACAGCAATGATCATGCAATCTTGAACAGTCAATACCCCTGCTTGCGCCTGGCGCCTTTTGGCCCAGGTATTCTCGAAGAAGATTAGATCAGAAACAGTTCAACATCACCCCTGACTAACCCTATAAACTGCCTAAGTGATTGACCTGACCTGGCTTGCCATACTCATCGGACAGGTAATATGCTGAACTGCCAGCAAAGCAAATCGGCACGTCCAACATGTATTCTTAGTCACACGGGAGGAAAACAGCTAATGGCATACCAGGACATCATCTACGAGAAAAAAGGGAGGATCGCCTACATCACGCTGAATCGGCCAGAGAAAATGAATGCCATGAGTTCGCTGACAAATGCGGAATACCGGGATGCCAAACGCGACTTCCAGGGTGACCCAGAAGTATGGGTGTCTATTATCTCGGGCGCGGGCGACCGGGCATTCTCGTCAGGCCACGATCTGAAAGAGGATACCCTTGACGGCTTCGACGCGGCCAAGCCACCACCAGAACTTGAGAACCCGGCAAGCACCGAGAACCTGGAGATATGGAAACCTACCATCGCTGCCATTCAGGGCTACTGCCTGGCTGGCGGGCTCGAGGTCGCTCTGGAATGCGATATGAGAGTCGCCAGTGAGGACGCCAAGCTTGGATTGTCCGAAGTGCTACGATCCCTGGTGCCCGGTGTTCCTCGACTCATCGAATCCGGAGGGGCCAAAACCGGCCGTCATCCCATCTATTGGTAGACAAGTCGGCGTTAAGGTCGAGACCCGAACACATCTCTAATACTTTCATCGTGATTGCGAGACGAAATCGTACTGCTGGACGACACTGTAGCCTTGCAGTGCTCGGGTCTTGAAATCCATGACATGAAATAGGTAACCATTCTGTGAACAAGCCAAACATCCGTTCTACGCCGGGGACCACTGAAACATCAGACATTCCTGATTCTGACGGATGACAATACAAAAGAAGAGGAAAACTCATGCAAAGGAGATCACATGAAATTCGGCGCACAGTTAAATCAGTACAACACTACATTTTCCGACATCACGAAACTTGCGAAGGCGGTGGACAGCGGCCGCTGGCACAGCCTGTGGCTATCTGATCACTTCATGCCACCGAGGGTCGGTGGACACGGTACGGCATTCGACGGCTGGACGGTGCTCGCCGCGTTGGCAATGGTTACGAGCCGGGTACGTCTGGGCATCCTTGCGACGGGCAACACCTATCGCAACCCGGCGCACCTGGCGAAAATTGCGACCACGCTCGATAGTATATCCGGCGGCCGAGTCGAGCTGGGGCTTGGTGCAGCGTGGTACGATGAGGAACATACCACCTACGGCTGGGATTTTCCCTCGCTGCGTGAGCGCAGTGACAGATTGGAAGAGGCGACGCAGTTGATCCGCATGCTGTTCACCAAAGACGAGGAAGCGTACGTAAACTTTTCCGGCAAGTACTACCAGCTGAACAATGCACCGATGTCTCCTAACTCATCCCAGGACGGGCCGATTCCCATTCTGGTCGCTGGCAATGGTGAAAAGCGTACCCTCAGAACAGTTGCGCGCTACGCTGACGCCAGCAACCTGGGCTTCTGGCAGCCCGGCGGTGTGGATGTTTATAAGCAGAAGCAGGCGGCGATCGACAGGCACTGTGAGGACTGTGGGCGCGATCCGGCGGAAGTCCGGCGCACGGTCTGTCTACCGACAAGAATTTTCGACACCGATGCAGAATGGAAGGAAGCAAACGGTGAGCCCTGGTATTGCTGGGGCACCGTCAATGCGATTCAGGATTATCTGGGCGAATATATCGATGCGGGTGCCGACGAGGTCTTTTTCACCGGCATGGGCAACAACCTGCCGGCCTGGCAACGGCTTGATTCAGAGGTATTGTCGGTTTTCTACTAAATCGCAGCCAGTTCACACTATTTGTACAAACTCTCTAACATAGTTTCAAAGGCTCACTCATTATGTCTCCATCGAAAAGCGCGCCACAGCAAAGCCACCAGTCATTTTCCGAAAGGGGTTCCAGCTGGGAGGTGATCACAAGTGTGGGGAGAAAGCTCAGTGGTTCTTCCATTGTCACCGATCGTACTAACGGCGACACCTATCTGTTTCAATGGGGATCCGGGGTGTTAAAGAGTACCGATGGGGGACTCACGTTTACCCGCGTGGACGATGGCAAGATTGGTAGCGCCGGCTGTGGGCCACACACCGGATACTCGGCACAAATCAGCCCCGATGGAAACAAGCTCGCCGTGTTCAATATGTGGAACGAGAAAGGCCCTTCCGGTTACTCCATGGATGGTGGTGCAAGCTGGCAGCAATTTGGACACGCAAGCCGTGATCGTGATTGGGAATTCGGTGCCATGGATTGGGATACCGGGACGGTACTGGCGGTTGCTCACGAAAGTAACAACGGACTGTATCTAAGTAACGATATGGGCTCGACATGGGTGGAACTGGATAAAAGTGGTGGCAACCAGGATTGTCATCGTCCCGTCATCTACAACCTGGGCAAGGAGCTGATGAAGTATCAACGATAAAGGCGCTAATATCAGCAACGGTGGCTTGCGGATCAGCGGCTAATACGGTCCAGGTTCCACCGAGACGGCATAGTCTATTGCGAGAAGGAGATACTATGAGTAGCGCACAACAGCAGGACGGGCTGACAGTTAAGCCCCTGACCGGCGCAGGTGGTGCAGCGGTGTGGGGGCCGGACAGGGCGCAGAAAGCGGATCCCAGCTATCAACATGCCCCAGAATTACCGGCTCAAGCCCTGGCCAGATAAACGCTTTTTAGGGCCAAACAATACCGAACAGGAAGGTTTTATGCTGACCAACGAACAAATTGCCCGCTATCATCGTGATGGATTTGTGACCCCTGATTTCCGGCTATCAGAAGCGGTTATCGCCGAAATTCAAGCCGCACATGCGCGGCTGATACAACAACACCCCGAATTTAGTGACTATTGTTCTGCATTATTAGCCTTCGATACCTTGTATTTGACGGTGGCGCGTATTCCCGAAATTCTCGACATGGTTAGTCAGGTGATTGGGGACGATATAGCCTTATGGAACTCCAGCTTTTTTGCCAAACCAGCCAAAATCGGCACCAAAACGCCCTGGCATCAAGATGGCGAATATTGGCCTATTGAGCCGTTAGCCACCTGTACGGTGTGGATTGCCATTGATGCCGCCACAACCGAGAACGGCTGTTTACAGGTTATCCCTGGCTCACATCGCAGCAAAACATTGGCAAAACACAATCAGAATGATGCTGAGGGGTTAGCGCTGAATTTGGAATTGGACGCAAGCCTGTTTGATGAAGCCGCTGCGGTTGATATTGTGCTGGAACCGGGCCAAATTTCCTTGCACGATGTGTATTTATATCACGGCTCAGAACCCAATCATTCCGATAAATCACGGCGCGGTATGACCTTGCGGTTTATGCCCACTACATCCGTATATCGCCACGCCCTTCCAGCCCGATCCTCACGCTCACGGGGTGAGCTGTTGCATATGGCACAGCGCACCCTCTACCTGATGCGCGGTGTTGATCGTTCCGGGCAGAATGATTTTCGGATGCGACACTAAGGAATCTATGGGGTCGTATATGGACCCGCTTGATTGATCAAGTGTTTATTTTGTTTATTCAGTTTTCTTTCTCACTCTGACGATTAAGCAGGAACAGATCTGCAGTCGTATATTCGGCTTCTTATCGAGATGAGTCCAGGCCCTCTCGGAGCCATGATGGAAACCGCGCTCGAACACCTTATCGGAGTAACAGCTTCAAAAGAGCTAGACCCCATACAGGTTCGGTTCGAGCCGGTATTACCTGTTGTCCACCTTAATCGCGATCGTTTGGAAAGTTTTTTCTCCTGTTGTTTGCTTTTGTTAACTTGTTTTTACACCATCGCTGGTTTGTAGGTTGTTTGATGAGCGCTGAGTGCCCAGCATATCCGGGCGATTTTGTTTGCCAGGGCGACCACAGTCACTGCCGTTCCTCGACGCGCCTTTAGCTGGCAACCCCAGCGGCTCAATCGATCATCCTTTTTATGCATATGATGTAAGGCGGCCATTGCCCCTTGTATCAATAGCATTCTGGTGTGGTTATCACCACGTTTACTGATGCCCCTGAGTACCTGTTTACCACCGGTACTATATTGTTTCGGGACCAACCCGAGGAAAGCTGCAAACTCCCGGCCATGACGAAACTGCTGTGCTGAACCCATGACCGAATAGACCGCCGTGGCCACCATGGGCCCCACACCAGGGATCGTCATGAGCCTGGTACATGCCTCATTCTCATGACTGATGTCCTCGATAGCGTTTTTGGCACTCATGACGCGTTCATCTAACTCAACGAGTTCTTTATAGAGTAAATGGAACGCTTGCCTAGCCGTCGCACTGAGTTCGTTCTCAGCATCCTCAACTATCAAGGGCAGTTGGCTTCTTAATTGACGAATACCCAACGGTATGACGAATCCATATTCGGCGAGTAACCCCCTGATTTGATTAACCAGTGCCGTGCGCTGAGCAACCAATCGTGATCGTACGCGGTGCAGCAGCTGAATATCCTGCTGCATAGGTGTTTTTGGCTGAACAAATCGCATGCTAGGCCGAGAGGCTGCTTCACAGAGCGCCTCCGCGTCTTTTGCATCATTCTTGTTGGTTTTGACAAAAGGCCGAACGTACAGTGGATGAATCATCTTTACCTTGTGCCCAACTTCAGTGAACTGGCGTGCCCAATAGTTTGACGTGGCACAAGCTTCCAGGATGATCTCGCTGGGCGTGAGTTGCGCCACGTACGGAAGTAGCTCAGCACGTTTGAGCTTGATGTTCTTGATGACACCGCCGCGCTTATCTGTGAGACACAATTGAAAGACATTTTTTGCCAAGTCGATACCGATTCGAGTAACGTTGTCCATTGGACTCGCTCCTGTTGATTGTTTTGTGAAACTCAATCATGGCACGTTGATGCCGTAAGGAGCGGGTCCATCCCATCGGAGTAAAGTGCCGGAGTAAGCTCAGGAGGAGCGATCGCCAGTAAGAAGCAGAAACTGATTGCGGAATTTTTCAGTCCCCAGTATGAGTCCCTTATTTACACAATGACGAATCTTTGTGATGACATCGGCGCCCAAGGATTCTGATATGAGTTCGCGATACTTTTGCTGCCTTTCTTTCGGCGTCTCTCCGAGCGACAAGTAGACGTAGTGCGGCGTCCACAGTTTGGGTAGGTCGCCAAAGCTGTGCGCGCCGTAGCTTGACCATCGATATTCACCTGGGTCTTTGACCATGCCAGCCCTGACCGGATTGAGTTCGACATATCTCAGGCAGGTGATTAGATATAGCTCACTTTGCACCAAGCTGGATTTGAACCTATCTTCGAAGAGAGCACCACTTCGTGTATAGGTATAGTTGAATCTACGGACATAAAGACGACCAAGGTGCTGCATCAGTTTTGATGTGGCGTTATCGTGTGAAGGCGTAAGTAGCAGGTGAACGTGGTTTGTCATAAACACCCAGCCGTGAACCTCGACATCAAATTTATCGGCACCTTCTTCAGGAAAATGCGCATAGGTAGCGATGTCAGCATCGCAGGTGAAGCATATCTGACGATTGTGTCCACGCTGGATGACGTGAACTGGAATGCCCGCAGGACAGTATCTGCGAGGTCTCGGCATGGGGTTTCCATTTTTTACACAATGGCGTATGAGAATAGGTTTTGCTTGCGCAATGAGGAAGACTACATGGGCGCAATGATCTGTGAGATTATGTCGCTGACTCTTGGGCGTTTACTCCGGCACTTTACTCCGACCCCATAGATTACAGGTACGGTTATGGGCCCGTACCCTCAAAGAAGGTTACCGCGTGATTAAACGCATCTGTCCCCACTTCAATACCGATCAAGCGGCCCGGAATGTCATCCGGTGGCGGATGTATCCCTCCCCAGATTCTGGACAAACTACACTGATCCGACGCATCCCGGTACGTCGCCCACTGCAGTGTCATATCGACGCTGGGTCCATCCTCAAACACGAGAAACTCGTTGGCCTCTATCTCGAAGCCGCTCATGCCGCCCGGAAAATACGCATCACCCGTGAGTGCGGTCATCACCTCCGCTGCTGCGCGTGAGTAGGTCGAGTGTCCGGATACATAACCGGCAAACGGCGGGGTCACGAAACTCGGTCGCTGATAGGGCCACCAGTTCTCGGCCAGGATCCAGTCCACACCGGCCTCATCCTCATCGGGATCATCGATAAAATCAGGACCCTTCCAGGCACGAAGCTTGATCTTACCCACATGCTCATCCTCTTCACCGACAAGCACATCATCGGCATCGACCAGCTCGATATAGCCCGCCAGCAGCGCAATCCCATTCTCATGGTACGACGGTAGATTCTCATCGGTACTCTGGCCCAGGTCCGCCATGGCTCGCAGGGACGAGATCGGTCTGATGTAGTCATACCAGCCCTTGATCCCCCACGCTGTCACCGCCGCATCATGCATGGCGCCACCCAGGATGAAATAGGCTTTAACATCCCATTCGAGTCTGTCCAGTTCAGGGCCGCTGCCGCCAAAACGGCGCTGCAGCAGTTCATGGTCATTGACCTCATTTAGAATCACAAACCAGTGACCCGGTGGCGTCTCGGAGTCAGGGCCGTCCGCCCAGAATTCAGCCAGCACTCGTGCATAGTCGCCCCTTGGCACCATCTGAGGGGCGTAAGCCGCGCCCGTGACCGGGTTGACGTCGTAGCCGACGCTGGCATCGCCGCCATCGATGGTGTTGTAGAAGCTCGGGTAATCTGCAAAGTCTGATGGATAGGTCTGTATATTGCCCAGACTGACAGGCGAGATATCAACCATCACACCGTCGCCCGGGTCCAGGTATGACGACCAGACCGACACCAGTGAGAACGCCCACTTATAATTGTCAGCCAGATCGCCATCGATAGTTGGTGGCATGCCCGGGTCATGATACACCCAGTATTCAAAGTCATCGCGGGTATAAATGGTCCGGTCCTCTTCAGATAGTGCGAAGGGCACAACGGTACCCCACTCCGGACCCAGGAACTCCGGCGTCGTGCTGATGGGATTGCCCGCCTGGTCGATAAACTCCACCAGGGACAGCGGTTGCCAGCGATTCAGATCCGTGATGTTGGGATTGCCCGGCAGTTCGGGTTGCAGCGCCTCATTAACCGGCTGATAAGCGATATTGGCGTAACCGTTCTCTTCATTGGCACCGTCGGCAAACCCGAAGTCGATGTAACACTGGGCGATGTGATTACCCAGCGTGGCAGGCGAACCGTTGCCATAGTCTGTGGATTCATCATCGATATCGAAGCCGAGAAAACCCATCAGGGCATTGGCATCGCGGGAAATACGGCTGGCACCAGGAGATGCCGAAAAGCGATGCCGGATCATACGATAACTTGCATAACTCAACGCTTCGGCTCGCGCGGCTTCTACATCGGCAGGTGTTGTGATCTCATCAAAATCACAGCTCACACCCGCCCGCGAATTACCCAGCAGCCATGGGATTTCCACTTCAGCATAGGCCGCCCAGGCGTCATACATGGCCGATGAGATATGGAACAGGTTACGCGCATGTACGGTAGGACGCGCAAAATCATTACGAATCGACTGCATCAACACCTCGCTCCAGCGCCGCGCCACAGACACATCGTCTGTCGGAGAGACGCCGGGTATGTAGTTTGCCGTCAGGGTTACGGTGCCACCCGGCATAGTAAAGACGGTGCCTGGCTCACGGGCATCAGCAAACCTGCCGGCACCGGAACTCGACCAGTGCGAAAAGAAATAACCTTCTGCTGGTGTTGCTGCAACAATTGCAACCTCATCACCGATCTCATAGACACCATCGCCGCTGCCCTGCACCACTGAAAGACGCAGGTTGGTGGCAGGCTGGCTCATGGTGACCAGCTGATCGGCATCCACCGCTTCCATTTCCGACACAGTACCGTCGGGCCAGCGCACCGTGATGTCGCCACTAGTGGCTTCACCCAGACCAAAGTGCACCTCATAAGGACCGTGCGACACATAGTGATTCTGACCGCCCAGCTCTCGCACCTGGGTAACATCGTTAGCACTTACCGTAATATGGGCACCTATTGCCCGGCGATTGTTGCCGCCGCCCTCAAGTCTGATCCCGAGATAGTGATTGTTATTGTCCGAGTCGTTACGGTACATCACTACATTGTCAGGCCCGTTGTTGCTTAGCACCACATCAATGTCGCCATCCTGATCTGCATCGAAGCAGGCGATACCCCGGCCCTGGCCGTCATTGTCCAATCCGACCTCCTGGGCGCGTTCTTCGAAGTTGCTGCCGTTGGGCGAGATGTTGTGGAAAAAACGAATCGGGGTGTTCCTGTGATCCTTTCCCTGCTCGGTAACCCAGCCGTTCACATGGATGAGGTCGAGCAGCGTGTCGTTATCTACGTCCGCAAAACATGCACCCCAGCCCCAGCCGCCGTCAGCGGTTCGCGTCTCGACGGTAAAGTCCTCGAATACGCCCGTGCCGTCATTACGGTAGAAACGATTGCCGAGCTGAGGGCCGCCCAGGTCCTGGTTGTAAATGGACGTCACGAACCAATCCATGTCGCCATCGTTATCAAAGTCGCCCACGGCACCCCCCATGCCGGCCTGGTCCACGATCACATCATTATCGGTGATATTGGTAAAGGTACCGTCGTCGTTGTTCCGATAAACCTGAGATTCGCTGAAATCCGACGACATCAGCAGGTCGCTGTCGCCATCGCCATCGATGTCGGAAAAATTCGGCGAGAAAGTAGCGTCCATGTCATCCTCCACCAGGGTCGCCGAAATGCCGGATTCGACGCTGAGGTTGGTGAAGGTGCCGTCACCGTTGTTGCGCCAGAGCGTCTCGGTGTCATCGCCTTGCTCATAGGGTTCCCCCCAGTGAGTCAGGAACAGGTCCAGGTATCCGTCACGGTCGTAATCGAAAAACGTACCGCCAACAGTATTAAACGCCGTGATGACAATTCCTGAATCAGCCGTGACGTCAACGAACATGCCCTCCTGGTCGATACGATTTTCAAACAGGCTGATGGGGTCGCCCTCGACCGCGCCGATAAAGAGATCGAGATCGCCGTCGCCATCGATGTCACCGAAGGCAGGACCGCTACCCCAGTGCACAAGGTCCAGACCAACCGACGCCGCTACCTCATCATAGGTACCATCACCCTGATCCTGATAGAGATGATTCGGTTCGGTGTTGCCACCCACAACATACAGGTCAACGTCGCCATCATTGTCATAGTCCGCCGCGGCAATACCACCGCTGAGTAAGGCAACCATTTCTGTCATCGACCGCTCCTGCGCGGTGAACTCATCCAACACAAGACCGAACGATCGCGCATTCAGTCCAGCGTCAACAGCGCGGGTGAATACGATGCGCTCTGGCGGCGGATTGGTCGTCGGTGGCGGTGTCTGTGGTGCGGCCGAGGATCCGCCACCACCGCCGCCACACCCGGAGAGAAAACAGATAACAAGGGTGACCCCGAGTGGAATAATACGGCGCGTCATGTGTCCTCTATCATCTGACTAGATGGGCCATGTCATGACATCATACCCATCATGGATGAATTCCACTATTTGGCGGTCATCTGGCCTATAGAAGTGGATGGGATGACGCATCGTTCTGGCCCCCCAATTGGTCATTCCGGGATGCGCACGGCACAATGCTGTATCGATGCTGAACTATTTGTGTCACTCGGATAGCCAGTTCTCAACCTTTAGGCCTGGCACCCGCAGAAATTCTCGAACATTCGCTGTGATCACGGTGAGTTCCAATGTGATAGCGTGAGCAGCAATCAGCAGGTCATTGGGACCTATCGGTGTGCCACGGTGTTCCAGATGTTGTCGGACCTCACCGTAATGACGATCGACTGGCAATTCAAGAGGTAACACGTCCAACGCTGTGAGAATTAGATTTACACGATCGGTGAGTTCTGTGGATCCTGATTTCTCAGCGCCGAACCTAAGTTCAGCTGCAACAACAATGCTGGTGCAGACAGCATCCTCACCGACCGTTGTAATCTGGGCAGCCACTTTCCCTTGTGGATTACGAACCAGGTCCGATAGGATGTTGGTGTCCAGCAGGTAACGCGGTGGCACGATTAAAGCACTACATCATCTGGCGGCGGCAGGTTTTCGTCGACATCTGGAAACCTCTCATCTAAAGGTTCCAGCGTATTAAGCAAAGCAAGCAATCTACCCTTGCGAATCGGCTCAACAATCAGGCGGTCACCTTCTTTACGTATAATCGCCTCTTGCCCTTTAAGCTCAAATTCTCTGGGAATCCGCAATGCCTGATTTCGGCCATTGCGGAACAATCGGACATGACGCTCCAATTCAGCCATATTTTGATTCTCAACATGAATAGCATAGGCCTTAGCATATGCCAAGCTGATAGAACAGTCAATCACATCGCGCCATATCGCGCGTTTGACCGCGGGGTCTCGACGCACCGCCAGCCAGGCTTCCCGGCTGTTCTCGGGGTCCGCGATGACCGCACGTCCAGCTTCAGTGCGGGCAAGCGCCGGGCTTCGCACCTGGACTGAATATTCAAGGCCAAGCTTCCCTGCATGATCTGCCACAACCAGGAAGTCGAGCGGTCGTCGCAGGCGTACCGGTTCCCCATTAACGGCCTCGACGGTATCGCCGCGTGCAAACCGATAGGCAACTCGCGGCGAAAACCTGTTGCCACGTGGATAGGCATCACCCGAGGAAAAACTGGTATGAACGTGTGTATCACCCCAGTAGACCTGGTCAGGATGGGTGCGGTCTACCGGTGGCGAATAATAGTTGTCGGCGGCCGTCGCGGTCATCGCCAGCGCAAGGACCTTGGTTGCGAATAGAACGGTCAGCAGGTTTCGCCAGGTGCTCAGCGCGGGCCGCAGTTTGCCGATGCCGGCGTGCGGCGTCGGTTCAGGATAAGTTTCATGATCTGTCTCCTCTATGCGCACTATTTCTATGCGCTATTTCTACGCGCTATTTCTACGCGCTATTTCTACGCGCTCTGTAAATCTACGAAACGCCGATAGTGTCCAGACTCAATTGCCATCAGCTCGCCGTGGCTGCCCTGTTCGAGGACCGTTCCCTCTTCCAGGAACACGATGCTATCGGCCTGGGCTATCGTGGACAGACGATGGGCAATAATAAAGACCAGGCGATTCCTGGCGGCCTCCTGCAGTACCGAGATCAGGTAGGTCTCGGTCTCAGGATCGAGGGCCGATGTTGGTTCATCCAGGATCAGGATCGGTGTATCACGAATCAACCCCCGCGCGATTGCGATACGCTGTTTTTGGCCCACCGATAGCTTGCTGCTGGTGGTGCCGAGTCTCGTATCGTAACCCTCCGGCAAACCAACGATGAAGTCATGGATACCAACGACGCTTGCGACCCGCTCTACCTCTTCCATTGTCGCATCGGGCTTGCCGTAGCGGATATTGTCAGCGATGGATATCGCCAGCGTTTCAGTTTCCTGGAACACATAGGTGATCTGACTGCGCAGACTGTCGATCGAGATGTCATTAGCATCACGGCCATCAATAAGAACATGACCTTCGCTGGCCATGTGGTAACGCGCGATCAAGTAAGCGAGCGTTGTCTTACCAGCGCCTGTCGGCCCCACCAGCGCTACGATGTCACCGACACGTGCTTCGAAGGTGACGTCAGTCAACGCCCGTCGACCATCAGGGTAGACGAAACCAACGCCCTGAAACGCCACGCCCTGCGTTACCGTCGGCAGGATCCCGTCGCCGACTTCTTTCTCCGGTTCCAGATCAAGCATGGCAAACACCCTGCGGGCCCGTGCTACAGGCCCCTGCAGGTCAAGCCACATACTCGCCAATGCAGACCCGGGGCCATTCATCGCCCAGAAGTAGCCAAATACCACTGCATAATCACCCGGTGTCATTTCGCCAGAAATTACCTTGCCAAGCATATAAAGCATGAAGGCCCAGTAAAGAAACTTACTGGCAGTATCACCCAGCTGGTTGATCAGTCTCTGGGCCAGATCCTGGTACCGCCATCGACGGAACGAGTTGGCACTGGCAAGGGCAAAGCGCTCCTTTTCTATTTCATTGGCCCCGAGGCTCTGCACTGCCTGGATGTTGTCCATACCCTCCTCTGTGGTGCTGACAAATACCGTGCCTGCAGCGACCGTCGCCTGTCCGCGACGGCGTATCATGCGGGAGAACGGCGTTGTGACCAGAATGAAGACGGGCATTGCACCAACGGCCAGCACAACGACCATCGGGGAGTCCGGGTACGCGCTCAGCAAAGTTAATACTGCGGTGACAAACGAGACCACAGCCCAGCCAGAGACCTGGAGCACGAATCGTATTAGCACAGGCAGGGATTTCGCATCTTCCATCGCACGAAATATCGAGTCACCGATGGGCTGATCATCCAGCTTGGTAATCGGCAACAGGCGAAGACCTTCGAACAATCGAGAGCGCACCATATGTAACATGGAATGCTCCAAACGCGCTTTAATCAGGCCGTGTACATATTGCCAGATAGTGTGCGCAGCAACACCAGCCATCGTCCACAATGCCAGCCACCACAGTATGACCGACGGTGATGAACCCAACAGAAACTCAATGGCAGGCACCAGAAATGCCGGATATCCCGCGCCATCTTCCGGAAATGGCTGACCCAGGACCACCTGGTCCACCAACACTTTTCCAGCCCAGGGAGCAACCGCGGTAACCACAGCCGTCAAGATCCACTCCATTGACAGCACCACAGCAAATCGCTGCCAGTAGAACCTGATGAGCACCAGACATCGCCAGATCAGGCTCAAGGCTTCCCGGTTATCGATATCTGTGTTGCTATCGACCAGGCTCGCCTTTTTGTCCAGGGCGACTTCGTCCTCACGCAATTCCTTGAGCGAGATGGATGTCGGGCTCTCCTTAGTGAAACCGTCAGACATCGACATTCTCCCCTGTGTCAACGCCAGACTCCGTCAACACAAACGCACGATACCGACCGTTAGGGATACCTATCAGGGTTTCGTGATCGCCGCTCTCTGCAACGCGTCCCGCGTCCAGATAGACAATGTTGTCAGCGCGACGAATCGTGGAAATACGATGGGTGATCAGGAATACCGCCCGACTGGCTGCATCGGGATCTTTAGCCCATACGCCCAGGTTTTCGAGCACACGATGTTCCGTATCGGCATCCAGTGCTGCCGTCGGTTCATCGAGCACCAGAATAGGCGTGTCGCGAACAATCGCTCTTGCTATCGACAACCGCTGTCTCTGCCCGGTTGAGAGGCGCGAGCCCCGGTCGCCAAGCATGGTATCGAGCCCCGCGGGCAGCCTGACCACGGATTCGTCAAGGCAGCTGACTCTCAATGCCTGGTTGACGCGTTCGTCATCTGCATCCGGGACCGCATAGCGTATATTCTCTCTGATGGTCATACCGAACAGGACGTTTTCCTGCAGCGCGATGGCGATGTTCTTACGCAGTGAGTCCATGGAGAACTCACGCAGGTCGTGGCCATCTATCGAAATAGCACCTCGATCAGGATCAAACAGCCTCAGCAACAGATTCATCAATGTCGATTTCCCCGAGCCTGTCGGTCCAACGATGGCAGTAATGGTTCCCGGTACGGCGGTCAGACTAATACCATCCAGAACCGGCCTGTCGGACGAATAGGCGAACGCCACGTTCTCAAAACGAACCTCCCGATCAAAACCCTGAAATGGGATGGCGTCCTGGCGATCCGTCACTTCCGGTTCCATATCAAGAATATCGAACACTCGCCTCAGGCCCATTGCCATGTTCTGTGCCCCTCCCCACGACCTCATAATGCCGCCCAATGACCGAATCGCCTGTTCATGGTGGTCACTGGCCCAACGAAATGCAGACAGGTTCCATACAACAAATGACAGACCCGCGAGTGCGATCAAATCAGTCGCAAAAGTTGGCTCACCACGGTTAGCCCAGAGCGCCATCAAAATGACGCCGGCTAGGATAAACAGTTCAGAGCAGAGCCCCATCATCACATTCACGCGAAAATTCACTCTGGTGTTGCGGTAATCCGCGTTGAACGCGATCATGGAATCGTTTTCGAATGTCGTCTGGGAACGCGAACCAGCCTGGTACGCCTTGGCCAGTTTGATGGCTTTAAAGGACTCTTGTACTCTGGATGTGAGATCTGCATTAGCCATGCGCTCGACCAGGGAACGGGTGCGGAACCGCGGCATGGCCCATCGCCCCACAATCAAAGTCGGCACCACAAACAGTACCGCAATGGCGCCAAGTATTGGCGACAGGATCGCCACTAGAGCCATCGTAGAGACGATGCGCACCATCTGAGTGATGATGGCAGTGACCTGTTCCAGAACTGCAGTCACCGATTCAGCATCCGACTGGATCCGCCAGATGGAATCACCGACCCGATGATCTGCATGATGCCTTAGTGAGAGACGGTGCCAGCGATCCACCAGTGCCAGACGCAGGAGGTGGTTTATTCTCTGGGAGATCCAGGTTCCGTAATACGCCAGGGCAATCCCGAGAGGCCAGAGCAGCATGAACAGGGCGAATTCTACCTTGATGGGTGCCCAGCGCAGCTCCATTCGCTGCGCCTGCGTCAGCGTATCGGCCACCCCGCTCGCCATCTCCGGGTAGCCGATAATTGCTGCGATCCCAGGCATCAGCGGCTCGTTCTGTAACAGGGACTGGTTGATGATCTCAGCCATCAGCAGCCCGAGCAGCATGAAACCCAGCCCCATAATCATCTGTAGGCCGTAGAAATAAACGAAGTGAGTACCGACGCGTACCCGGTACTTAACACCTGGGTCAAAGCGAAGCTGAACGACCCAGCCGAGTAAACAGGCCACGGTGATGGCCCGTATGTAGTAGCTGTGGGCCGAACCTTCAATAAGCGCCACCGCAACCATGTTGGCGAGGATCAAAGATACTACCAGCACGACCAGCGATACGACCTGCACTCTGCCGGAAAGATGTGGCAGGGGCCAGGTGCAGATGACTACCGCCGCAACCAGCCCATAGAATAGATTGAATGGATATTCCAGGCTGGTGGGAACAAACCCAGAGTAAGGCCCTATCACAGCCAGCAATGTCACCAACGGCGGCATGTAGGCGAAGCTGTAACCGCGTCCGCCGATCAGTTCAGCCTGGCGCTCCTCGATACCAGAACCCGGTACCCACCAGCGACCGAGAATCAGCGGTGCGATATACGGCCAGCACCGGACCAGCAGCGTGGCGACTGCAATAATGCCGCTGGTATCGTCTTTCGCCGACAGATCCCGGTCTTCTGGAATCGGATCGCCCTCGCCGTAAAAAGGTACGGTATCTGCGAGTGCCTGTGATCGGCTGATTGTCTCTCTGTCCAAGCTCTTACGCCCCCTGTAACTCCACGAAACGTCGATAGTGTCCAGACTCGATTGCCATCAGCTCGCTGTGACTGCCCTGCTCTTGTATCTGGCCATCTTCGAGGAAGATGATGCGGTCTGCGCGCGTTATGGTAGATAGACGATGCGCAATGATGAAGACAAGGCGGTTTCGGGCAATTTCCTGCAGCGCCGAGACGAGGTAGTTCTCTGTCTCCGGGTCAAGCGCCGAGGTCGGTTCATCAAGAATCAGAATTGGCGTGTCTCGAATCAAGCCACGCGCAATCGCGATACGTTGCTTCTGTCCTACTGAAATCTTGGCACTCGTGGTGCCCAATTGCGTGTCATAGCCATCGGGCAGTCCAACAATAAAGTCATGGATACCAACGATTCTGGCCACCCGCTCGACCTCTTCCATCGTCGCTTCCGGCTTACCGAAGCGAATGTTGTCAATGATGGATTCCGGCTGGGTTTCGGTTTCCTGAAACACATAGGTGATCTGACTGCGCAAACTATCGATCGAGACTTCATTGATATCATGACCATCAATGCGTACATGACCTTCGCTGACCATGTGATAGCGGGGTATCAGATAGGCCAATGTGGTTTTACCGGCGCCGGTTGGACCCGCCAGCGCCACGATTTCGCCGACATGCGCTTCGAAGGTCACGTTGCTCAGTGCCCGGCGGCCATCCGGGTATACAAAACCGACGTCGTCGAATGCCACTCCCTCACTAACCGTTGGCAAATCCCCGGTGCCGATATCCTGCTCCTGCTCCAGATCGAGTATGGCAAACACCCTGCGCGCACTAGCAGCAGGACCCTGCAGGTCAATCCATAGTCTCGCCAATCCCTCGGCAGGGCCTTGCATTGCATAGAAGTAGCCAATCACGACAGCGTAATCACCCGGTGTCATCTCGCCCGAGATGACTTTGCCCATGACGTAAAGTATTAAGGCCCAGTAGAGAAATTGACCGGAAGTGTCGCCCAGTTTTCTAATGATGAGTTGGGCCAGCAACTCGTATCGCTCTCGCCGGAACGAATTGGCGCTGGCAAGACCGAACCGCTCCTTCTCTATCTCGTTGGCACCGAGACTTTGCACTGCCTGGATGTTATCCATGCCTTCCTCGGTGGTGCTGACAAACACCGTACCGGCGGCAACGGTTGCCTGGGCACGCCGGCGTAGCATGCGTGAAAATGGTGCAGTAACGAGAATGTAAAATGGCCCTGCGCCAACGGCAAACAAGATAATCAGTGGTGTATCCGGGTATGCACTCAGCATGGTTAAAGCTGCGGTGAATAAGGCCACCACGGCCCAACCCGTTGTCTGAAACACGATTTGAATCACTCTAGGCAGATCATGTACATCATTCAGCGCCCGATACACCGAATCACCAATGGGTTGGTTGTCGAGTTTGGTAATCGGCAACAGGCGAAGTCCCTCGAACAATCGAGAACGCACCATGTGTAACATGGACTGAGTCAGGCGCGTATTAATCAGGCTGCTGACATAACCCCATATGGCCTGAACAGTAACACCAACTAAGGTCCACAAGGTTAACCAGGACAAAATCGACAGCGCCGACAGGTCTGTCAGGAATTCGAGGGCAGGCAACAGGAACACGGGGTAGCCGTCACCGCCTTCTGGTAGCGGCAGGCCTAGCACAACGTGATCTACCATCGCTTTTCCCACCCATGGGGCAACTGCCGTACCAACTGCTGTAGCGACCCAGGTCATGGATATCACCACGGCAAACCGTTTCCAATAGAACCTGAGGAGCATCATACAGCGCCAGATCAGGACGAACGTTGTCCTGCTGTCGATATCGGTCTTGTCGTCGACCAGGCTTGCTTTTTCGTCGAGCGCCTGTTCGTCGGCACGCAGTTTATCGAGAGAAAACGCCTCCTTGTCTTCCTGACTGAAAGTAGTATCAGACATCGACACGCGCTCCAGATTCCGCTTCCACAAAGGCACGATATCGACCGTTTTCGATACCCATCAGGGTCTCGTGATCGCCACTCTCAGCCACGCGCCCCGCCTCCAGGTAGACAATATTGTCGGCCCGGCGGATCGTGGATATGCGGTGTGTAATCAGAAATATCGTTCGACTGTCTGCCGCCGGATCTCTTACCCACTCACCCAGGTTTGCCAGCACCCGATGTTCCGTGTCAGCATCCAGGGCCGCCGTCGGTTCATCCAGCACCAGGATAGGCGTGTCGCGAACGATCGCCCTCGCGATGGACAGTCGCTGCCGCTGGCCCGTTGACAGGCGCCCGCCACGGTCGCCCAGCATCGTATCGAGCCCTTCCGGCAGAGCCGCTATGGACGCGTCAAGACACGAAACCCGTATTGCTTCATTGACCCGTTCGTCGTCCGCATCAGGCACCGCATAACGTATGTTTTCGCGAATCGTCATCCCAAACAGCACATTCTCCTGTAGTGCGATGGCGATATTCTTGCGCAACGAGTCAATTGAAAACTCGCGCAGATCATGGCCATCGATGGTGATGACCCCTCGGTCAGGATCGAATAACCGAAGCAGCAGATTCATCAGTGTTGATTTGCCCGCGCCGGTCGGACCGACGATGGCGGTGATGGACCCTGGGGCGGCCGTCATAGTGATATCATCGAGAACCGGTCTGTCTTCGGAGTAGGCAAATGCCACGTTCTCGAAACGAACCTCCCGTTCAAACCCCTGGAAGGGAATCGCGTCCTCCCGATCACTCACTTCCAACTCCATATCGAGAATATCAAAGACGCGCTTCAGACCCATCGCAACGTCCTGAGCGTATCCCCAGCCTTCCATTATAAAGCTGGGTCTACCGACGGCCTCGTTGTATTTCTGGCTTACGTAACGAAACGCAGACAGGTTCCACACGGTAAAGCTCAAACCGGCAAGCGCTATCAATTCCGTGGCATAGGTTGATTCACCAAGGTTGACCCAGAGCGCCATCAGGAATGTGCCGGCAATCATGAATAACTCGTTATAGTATCTCATGATGATATTGACTCGAAGTCTCAACCGGTCGCGGCGGTATTCCGCGTTGAACGCGATCATGGAGTCGTCTTCGAATTTAACCTGGGAACGAGACCCGGCCTGGTACGACTTGGTCAATTTGATGGCTTTAAAGGACTCCTGCACCCTGGACGTCAGATCCGCATTCGCCATGCGTTCAACCAGTGAGCGCGTACGATAGCGAGGCATCGCCCATCGTCCCAGGATCAATGTCGGCACCCACACTGCAAACGCGATGAACCCAAGTAACGGTGACACAATCGCGACAATTGCCAACGCAGTCATAAGGCCCAGTATCATTTCGACCAGTTCCTGGATGACAGCCAGGACACCGAGTACGGTCTTGGAATCGGATTGGATTCGCCAGATGGAATCACCCACCCGGTGATCGGCGTGGTGCCGCAGCGACAGTTGGTGCCAGCGATCAACGAGGGCAAGGCGCAGGTCGTGGTTGATTCTCTGAAAAATCCATGTCCTGTAGTATCGAATGGCAATTTGCAGCGGCCAGAGCAACAGGAAAAGCACAAATTCAACCTTGATGGGCGCCCAGCGGAGTTCCATTCGCTGCTCCGGGGTCAACGTCTCGACCACTTCGCTAGACATTGACGGATAGCCGATCATGGCAGCCAGGCCAGGCAATAGCGGCTCGTTTTGTAGCAGGGACTGATTGACAATTTCCGCCATCAGCAAACCAAGGATCATGAAACCCATGCTCATCAGCAATTGCAGACCGTAGAGGTAGGCAAGGTGACTGCCAATGCGGACCCTGAACTTTAGCCCGTCCGCGCCAAACCGAAGCTGTACAGCCCAGCCCAGCAGCACGGCACCCGTGATGACGCGCATGTAGTTAGCATGGGTAGAGCCCTCGATCAATATGACCGCGACCATGTTGCCCAGGATCGTAGACAGCAGTATCACGGTAAACGATACCAGCTGCACCCGACCTGAAAGATGCGGCAAAGGCCAGGTAGCGAGGACGGTTATCGCGACCAGCCCGTAGAACAGATTGAACGGATATTCCAGACTTGTGGGAACGAGCTGAGAGTAGGGTCCCAGTATCGCCAGCAGGGTCACCAGTGGCGGCATGTAGGTGAAGCTGTAGCCTCGACCGCCGATCAGCTCGGCGACACGTTGTTCAACACCAACCCGCGGCACCCACCATCGACCAAGGATCTGCGGTCCAAGGTAGGGCCAGACGCCGATGAACAACTTTATGACGGCAGCCAGGCCGCTGGTGTCATCTTTCGCCTGTAGATCGCGATCTACTGGAATCGGGTCGCCTTCACCGTAAAAAGGTACGGTGTCGGCGAGGCCCTGAGACCGGCTAACTGTTGCTCTGTCCAAGTTAAACCCTTGTCACCAGATCAAACGCTTGGTTCAACTTGGTCAGATTATGTGACTAGACTATGTGCAGGACGAGATCATCTCGTTCAGCGAACGAGATGATCCATTTCTGGAAAGCTAAAACTGACGTCTGAACAGCAATCCAATCCGTCGCGGTTCGGAAAGCGTACCCAAGACCGTCGGGGACGGTGTGTTCGCAACAGGCCGGAGGTTAATCTCCCGAATGCCGATGTCGTCCAATGCATTTTGCACAAACAGGGAGGCCGCCCATTGTCCGTCGGACGAATGCCAGTTGGCACGCAGGTCCAACCGGCTGTATGCAGCAATTTCCTGTCCAGGCACGTTGCCGATGTTGTTCCAGCGATCCCCGGTATAGCTGTATGTGCTGAGCAGCTGCAGGTTGCCGTCAGACCCCAGAAGACTCAGGTCCATGTTATAAGCCAGTGTCAGCGCCAACTTGTGGTTGGGCTGCTGAGGCAGCTGATTCCCCGTAACGTCTGTCGGCACCCCTCTTTCGACACTTCGTTCTTCCCCGGTCTCAAAATCCAGGAAAGTCCACTGAAACGTCTCGGTTCGGACTGCGCCGTTTATAAAAGCTTCGTGCGGGCCGATTTCGGAGTCAAGATAGTTATAGTATCCAGAAAGCCGCCAGCGGTCAGCGAAATGATACATGCCTTCGAGCTCGAATCCAACGATCTTGTTGTCATCGACATTGCCCATAAACGCCCCATATGGTTGAGCGTCCCAGGGCTCAATTTCGTCCTCCGGTTTCAGCTGCCATGACATAAAGTGCATCGTCTTGTAATCGTTGTAGAAGACGGCGCTAGTCAGCATCAACTGGTCGTCCAGGAACATGCCCTTTAGCCCGAGTTCATAGTTGATCAATTCCTCGTTGGTCAGCTTTCCACCCACCGTTTCTTGTTCGCCAAATTGGTCTTTGCCGACGCCCCTGCTGCCGCCCAAACGTTGTCCGTTGGAAACCCGGCCATAGATGAGCGTGTCTGTTCCCGCGGGCGTGTATTCAACGCTGGCGGACCAGATCGCTCCGTCGTTCTGGTCCGGAACGATCAGACTGCCCAGCCTCCCTCTCACCAAGGGAACGCCAAATACAGAAATCAGGTTACGATTTCCGTAAGTGGTCGACTTTTCGTCATCGGAGGAGCGCAGGCCGGCCGTCACTGCCCACTGGTCATTGAGCTCATAGTCGACATGGACGAACAGCGCAGTCGTCTTGGTATCCGAGGCGCCCACATAGGTTTGGGTGTAAGGAAAGTCATCAGTGTCGCACGAGATAAACAATTGGCCTGTGTCATTCCATCGGTCATGAGTTGTGACAGCCCCCCCCCCATCAGTTTGTAGCATATTGCCATATACCCATGAACCAGGCGACGTCTCATACATACGCTGCATGCTATCAACCATACTCAGGCAGGAGGTTGGGGCTGCCAAAGGTTCAATATCGAAGTCGCCCCAAAAACGTGTCGTGTTCCAGGGTCTGATTATTTCACCATCACTGTTTTCAACCCCATAAGCTGGGTGCGGCAACCAGCTACCCGGGATGTTTTCGCCGTCCTCACTCAGCTGCCAATCATAGTCCTGGTTTCGCCAGTGACCATCTCGTCTGCCATCAATCGATGCGGCTGCCGCATCGCCATCTATGAGGTCATACGGCGCAAAACTTTCGTAACGGAGCTGTGGCGTTTCGTCTCTTTTTGAGCCGTTGTAAGCTGTCTCGTTGTCATAATGATAGAATCCCGCAACGAAGTTGAGCGGACCGTCGAAAGCGGAGGAGAGCACCAGTTCATGAGAGTATTCTTCGGATTCGTAGAAATCTGCCCAACTTTGGTCCCTGACAGGCGGGCGGTCAGTTAAAGGCACGCTGGCCGGGTCGCCCGCCCTCCAGGGCTGCTCAAGGTCGCCAACACGGCCGGTTCCGTCAGCATCACGTTGCTCAAACGTATCGGTAGCTCCGCTACCGAAGGTGTAACGCAGGTTCAAGGCGCTGCTGATGTCATAGTCAACGGTGAAAGCAACCCGATCGCTGTCGCTTTCATGGATGCCATCGATGTTGGCAAAGATAATATTCTCCGGATCGTCGCAAATGTTTATGCGATCCTCGTTGCCATTCCCCCACGGTTTAACGGTATCCACCTTACTCAATGTTGACCCAGGGCAGTTCCTTGTTGACGGCATCTCACCTTCCCAGAGATACCAGGCTGTGTAGGCGCGCCGGTTATCCCTGGGCAAATCCATCAAGTAAATCTTTGCCATCGGCGACCCGTGGTCCTCTACGTGTTTGTAGGACAGGTTCATATCCAAACGATCCGTCTTAAAGCGCAGTTGCGTGTTGATATCCTGCCGATCAGGTTCACCATAGTCTTTGGCCGGACCAACATTCTCCTGGGCCCCATCTCCCGAGAGATGGCCGCCGGTGATGCGATAGCTGAAACGGTCCGAAATGGGTCCGCCAAACGCGAAGTTATAGCGCTGGGTAAACTGGTCGGTGAATTCGCCCTGAAAAACGGCATCGAATTCGTCGGTGGGCCTCTTGCTGTGAACAAAGATAGCGCCGCCGATGGAGTTGCGTCCGTGCAGCGTACCCTGGGGGCCGCGTGCCACTTCTATACGCTCAACATCAAACAAATTGGGCGCCACACCATAGGGATCTACCGTATAAACACCGTCGACATAAACCGCCACCGACGGATCGCCCGACTCAGCCTGCATATTCTTCGTCCACAAGCCGCGTATCGCGATACCGTCATCGTCAAGCATCTGCAGTCCCGGTACGAGCTGCTCAAGGTCTTCTTCGTTTGTCATGCCAAGCTCATCGATCATCCGACGGCTGAAGGCGGTTATGGTAATTGGCACCTCGAGGATGTTTTTCTCACGCTTTTCGGCGGTGACGACGATCTCCTCGATATAGTCGATCACGCCTTCCGATTCTTCCTTTTTCTCGTCCGACGCCGCAATCCCTGACGTGGCGATCATGGCGCCCGAGAAGATTGCCCCCATACGCCTCAGCAGCGATGGCTTGTGTACATTTGATATCTGATCCTCATTCATGGTCATTCCCCTTTCAGTTAGGTTCGTCGTTCGCGGCCGTACGGCCACTGTAGTCTCAACGACATACACATATTCGAGGGAGGTGTCGGCCAGCAACGCGTCGAACGCCTGTGACGGGGTAAATGTCCCGATCAGGGCAGGCGCCTGCAGGCCGTCCGTGAATTCGCTGTAAAACGCGATCTTCAGATCAAAACGCTCTGCGATCTGTTGCAGCGACTCAGCCAACGGCTGCGCCGGCAGGGTCAGTATCAGTTGCGCGTTCTCCTCTGCGCAGACCGCAGCGGATCCCGTGAGCAACGCTGTTGCGATAATTCCCCACAACCAACGTCGCGCGGCAACCAGCCAACCGTACCTGGCAACATTGCCTCCCTCAAGGGAGTGGATGGGATGACGCCTCATTCTGGCCCCCCCAAAAGGTATGAATTATTTCGTACGCTATGGATCGCGGTACAGCATACTGTGCCCGTCCTCGGTCACCTGTATGCGAATGGGCTCGATTGCATTCAGTAGCGCGACGAGGTGCTTTGGATCGCCGACGTCAAACGAGCCTGTAATGTGTCGCTTGGCTAAATCAGGATCGCCAATCAGCAGACGCGAGCGGTTGTATCGATTGAATTCGCTGACTACCGTACCCACTTCTTCGTTGTCGAACACGAGGCGCTGCTCGGTCCATGCGGTCACCTTCTCAAGATTGGCCGGTGACGGCGCAAATACCTGATCGATGGCCAGCGCCACCTGCTGACCAGCGGCCAGTTCCATGGGTTCACCGAACGGTTCCGCAGGCGCGCTCTGGTTGGCCTTCTGAGTCTGCTTCACGGAGACTCGTCCTTCGACGACGGAAACCAGGGTGTCTGCGGTGCGGCGGTACACGGCGAAGCGCGTACCGATGGCCTCCACGATGACATCACCACTCTTAACCCGGAAAGGCCGAGACGGATCCTTGACCACATCGACGAGTAACTCACCACGGAGCAGTACGATCTCGCGTGCTGTCGCCGTCATCGAGATTTCGGCGCGGGAATCGGTGTTGATCTCAATGCTCGAGCCGTCCGAGAGCAGGACAAAGCGCTGTTCACCCACCTCCGTCATGATAACCGCAGGATCGGTTGGTGCTCGCGGGCTTATCGCCCAGCCAAGCAATCCCGCCACACACACGGCACTAACCATGGCCGCGGCGGCGAGCCAGCGACCACCGGCTATCGCATGCGGCCTCGTGGGCGCAGGTGCTGTCGTCACCGGTTGTATCTCGACCACGTTGGTATCGGTGTCTCCCAGTACGGCCTCTACCCAGTCGGGTAACATCGCTCCCTTCAGTTCCTCGCGCAGTATCGTCAGGCGAAGAAATTCTTCGACGTGGGTCGGGGAGCGCTGCAGCCATTCAGCAAACGCCTGCCGGTCCGCTGCCGGCGAATCGGGCGCGAGGCGATCCAGCCAATCACCAGCGGCTTCCACTACCTCGATAGGAATGTCGTAGTTCATCGTAGTTCTTTTCCTCTGTGCGTTCCTCGCGCTTCCTCAATCCCCGAGAGCGCGGCCCGCGTTGCCGCATAACCCTTGGCGATGTATCTCTTGACGGCCCGCCGGCTGACGCCCATGTGCTCGGCCACCTGTTCGTAAGTCATGTCCTGCTGCACGTGCAGCACCATGGCGTTGCGCGTGGCTGACGGCAATGCCTCGATGGCGCTGCGCATCACCTTTTGCCGTTCTTCCTGCTCGATTGACTGCTCCAGGTTGCTGCCCGGGGATGCCAGCGTATCCAGCGGATCGCTGCTATGCTCCATGGACTGCGCTGCGCGCAGCCGCCACTCCTCGGCCAGGTTGAGGGCGACCCGATAGATATAGGACTGCGGGTCATTGATCAACTCCGGCCGTTCAACCCGTAGCAGGCGCAGATACACCTCCTGGGCCAGGTCCGGCAGGTCGGCCGAGTTGCCCAACCGGCTCTTCAGTGCCGTAACGATCTGCGGCTGCGACTCCTGGTACCAGCGGCCCAGCGTCTTGTCGACATTTTCAGAAATGACGATGCCCTCGCGATGATGCGGATCTACATCTTATACCCTACAGGTCCCTATAGGTAGCCGGCTATCTTTTCGCCGGGTCTTTGTACTAGATGGGGTGACGGCCGGGTCTGGCCCCCCCCCTCTCCATAGTGTTTTAGGTGCAACACCAGCTGAAGATGGACTCAAAGGGCTTGTTAACGCGGTGAAAGACGCGGAATCACGAGAATTTGACACTGATTGGGTCGCCACCATATTTGGCCTGGACGCCGTGGGTGCGTATGCGTAGCTGGTTGGGAAACGGCCAACAGGCCATTACCACCGGTCTTGCCAACCTGCATGATGAGCGCAACTCGGAGTCGTCAAGAATAGGCGCCGTCAGGTTGTGATTGGCAATCAGTTTGTTGTTACCGTCCTGTGTCTGGCCAATGATATGGATATCCAGGGCGTCTGCGTGAGCATCGAACAAATCCTGCAGAATCGGCATAACTTCGTTGCAGGTAGGGCAGTCTTCCTTGACGAAGCAGATTACTGACGGCTTATCAGAGGGGAATGAAATCTGTTGCGAAAGTGAATTCCGAAGCGAAAACGGTACTGCGTGATCGTTCATGGTGTTTCCCTTGCCTTGGGTGCACGGAAGCACCTGGATTCTAGCCGGTAGTGTTACGACTGACTAGGAGGCTGTCCGAGAACTGCGACCGTAGCGAGGGCGAGACTGATTGAGTCATATTTTTTGGTTATTTGAGGCAAATATTGGACATATTGAACGAAAATAAGCGGAAAATATGGCCAATCAGGCTTGTCCGCAGTAGGTCAGTCTGTTCTCGGACAGCCTCCTAGACCCCGATGCCTGGGGTGAGGGTGTGTTTACCAATGCCCATGGTATCTACATTGGCCCGGACGACACAGGTTTAGGTGCCGATTTGCCGCATAGCGACCTTTGCACTTTCCCTTCGTGTCTCGAACTGTGATTGTATTTGTGCAAGCGTAAAATCTTCTACGCGGATGGTGTCGATATCCTCCATGGACAACTCGCCCACGCGAACATAGTTTCCTTCATCCATTGCGATGCGGGCATTGACGATAGCGCCGTTTGGATCGCCCTGCATTCCATTGCCGAAGTAACCGTATCCTTCGACCATGCTTCTGCCTGCGTTCGCCTGGAAGCCACAGCGCCACAGAAACTTCTCATTAGCACGTTTCAAAATATCGGGGTGAATGGTGAGTTGGAACAATTCCTGTTGCCGGATGAACGGCCTGACCAGCGAGTTTGTGATGATGTAGCGGAGTTGATCTGACTTGTTGATTGCGCCGCCGTGCAGGACGCGCCCGTCCAGGAGCATGATTGTGCCACTGGGCGCCTCGAGGTTGATCGGTGAAGGCACCTTGCCGAATCGCCCGCCACCTTCGCAACACAGGCGGTGAGATCCGGGGATGATCAGGGTGCCGCCGTTTGATTCATCGACATCCTGCAGGATGTAAATGGTGTTCACCAGCATGGGTGCATCGGGCGTGAAGTAAGGCGCGGCCAGGTTCTGGTCCTGGTGCATACCCTGCGGGTGGCAACCGGGGTAGGAGATGTTGGATATGAAGCTCAAATGCGTCCATCCCGCACCCAGGGCCTCGTCAAGTAATTGTTCTATCAGCGGCCCCGCCTGGGTCGCTTCATCCATGGATTCTCCTTAATCAGCGAACGCATGGGTTCGCCTGACTGAACGAAGTCACGATAGGGCGCTTTGACATTCTCGGACGCGGCCGCAACCGCCTCACGCGTAAATTCTTCTGGACACTTCATATGAGCTTCCTGGCCTGGAACCCCCAATTTAGACTTCAAGGTACATTCGGGAAATCGAAGTCACAATGATGCAAATCAAGCGAAGGGTGACCGCTTCTGGCCAGAAGACGGCCAAACGGCACTTCTGGTACGCTCGATTAGTGGATTGGTAATCTTCATCGTAAGCAGGACCTAAGCCCGTGTGCGCCCATGGCTGTACTTACGCTCAGCGGCAAGCGGATGCATCACGCCGGCACCCGCGGGCCAGACCCCTGGTTGCTCCTTGATGCAGCGGCAGATCTTCTGGCCATGGGGCGTCAACGTCTCCCATATCTCGTGGGGCATCGACTTCAAAAAGTGGGTTTCGCCATGCCAATTTGGCACGAACTCGAGATTCGGTAATGAGCGGACCTCTCGGGACACATTGGGCGTCGCACCGTGCCACGCCCGGTGATCACGAAACACGCCGGATCCGGCGGTCGCACCCACCAGCGTCGACCAGCGCATCCAGTCAGGTTCATCACCTGGTGAAGGCGGTTGCTGGACTGCGGTATGGGTCCCCGGGATCTGCCGAATCGGCCCATTCTCCCAGGTGAGATCTGACATCAGGAAATTAATAGTCATTGAGGGTGATGTCCGGTCAAACACCTGACGTTTGGTGCGAAAATCGAGTTCATCAAACGACTTGTCCGGGTCGACCTCGAGCAAGCCGCATTCCTTTGCGTAGGCAAGGCGCACGTCGCCGTTTGTCTGTTTATCGTCACCATCAACGTGTAGATGCTGGTACTCGATTGCACCCGGCAGGCACAAATCGCCGCCACCACCTGAGACAAAATAGTCATCCGTGCCCATAAGTGCAGTCAGAATCGGTGTCGTGGTCGGCAGATCGATCATCGACGCCCAGACCGGATCGTGCATCATATGTCGGGACGACGACGCCGTGCCGTAACTGTAGCGGTGCGGCAGTCGGTGCGTTTCCGTGATGTACTTCCGGTTGCCGAAACCGGAAATAGACAGAATGTCCTTCAGCACCCGGGCGCTACCTTCACGAAATCGCGCCAGTTGGTCCTCATCGAGCAGATCGCGCACGACGACAAACCCATCCCGCCGGAAAATTCGTGCGATTCGGTCCAATTCGTGAGGTTCGCAGATATCCAATCCGCGGATGCCATTATTTGCGCGAAGTTTTTCCCGCAATGCGATGACTTCCGGATCATTGTATACCCGCCGCGAAGGAGAGTTCGGATCGTGCGTGCCGAAGCCACCACTCGTTACGAGGTCGCCCTTTTCATCTACCGTTTCGTTAGGTGGGGTGTTTTCATCCCAGCCCACCGCGGTTTCGCCGAAGACCTGTAAGTTATCGAGTTCTGATTGTGTCATTGTATTGATTGCTATCTTCACGTGGGTCCATCGTATTAGATGGGGTGACGGCCGGGTTTGGCCCCCACCGGCCCGCCAGGCCAGTGAGTTTGAGGCATTGGGTCGGGTGCCTGGAAGGTAGTGTCACCCGTCGTAAAACCCACGAGGATGTAATCCGATGAGGGTCTTTTGTCGTCGTGATGCCGCGTGGGCCAGTGCCTGATCGGAAACATGGTTGATCTTCCTGAGGCGACTAGGCGTCCCCGACTAGGCGTCCCCGACTAGATCCTTGTCAGTCTAGTCGGCAGGGGGCACATCGTTCTCGACGGGGCCACTCCACCAGTCGCTGATTCGTCCATCAGCATATTTGTTGCTGATCTGACTCGTGTAGCGTGCAACACGTTCCGCCTTGTTAGTTTCCTTTTCGTAGATCGCCTGCATCCGCACCTCGATGGTATAGCGCATCGGCGCATCTGGCGCTGTTGTCGGATCTTCGACGGACGTATGGAAAGTGGTACGCATGTTCAATAATTCCTGCCTGGTATCGTACTGCCGAAACATCAACATTTCATCACAGGTCATATTCGGGTAGTAATACCAGCGTTGATGGGGTCCATGGATTATCCGCTGGTCAACCAGCTTGGTGTATTGTTTGATATTCCCCGTATTCATCCCGTCACCAAAAACAATATCATCGACCTCAACCGAGCGCATATCACATAGCACCAGGGGCCTCATTTCGACACTTTCGCCATTGGCGCTCCGCCACAGATTGATGCACTCAAAGTGCCGTTCATCTGGCACTACTTGCCTCATTCCTTCCTCCACCCAGGAGCTCATGTCTGCATGAATCGCCGTCGCATAGCTGCCACCGCTGCCGTTGGGGGTCGGCTTTACCCCACGCTCACCTGACTGCCCACCAAAACCATTTCGATATTCGTGGGATCCTCCACGAACTTCTCCGCACCCCCTCACCTGCTTAATGACTTCGCGACACTCATCGTAGAATTTTTCCCGGACGACATCAGTATCTAACAGGTTCAGTGATGTTGGTGCCGAAACCAGCTGGAAACCATGGGTATCCAGGGTAGGTGGGGGATCAAGCTGCCTGGCGTTGTGCACGGTAATCGCCTCCCACGCCCCCAAATTCTTGACTTCTTCCGGGCTCTTTGCAGAGTAGTGGTTCGGTGCACGAAATCCACGAAGTCGGCTGTGGGCAAAACCGGAGTGGGTACTGATCGAGTTATCAAGTTCTGATTGCGTCATGTATTGATTGCTATCTTCATACTGGGTCATTGTACTAGATGGGGTGGCGGCCGGGTTTGGCCCCCGTCCGCCAGGCCAGTGGAAAAAGCGTGGTCATTCTTCCTGGCTAGCTTGGTCTCGGGCCCTTCACGGTACAACGAATCATGTACCTTGATTCGTCATCGTCCTGTATCGCCGTGTGCAGAACATATCGGTTATCCCAGACGACCAAATCACCCGCTCGCCAGGCGTGCCGATACATGAACTCCATGCACGTCTGGTGCATCCAAAGCGGCCAAAGCATGCGTTGATTGTCTGCCTCGGGCACATCCACCAGATGGGTCGTGAACTCCGGATTCACATACAGCGTCAGTTCACCGGTTTCATCGTGCGTTCGGACCACCGGATGTATTGAATCCGGCACTTCCGGTCCAAAGCCCTTACCGGTGTGATTCGCCTTCAAAGGAAGCAGATCCTCAATGCCAGGCAGACCTATACGGAACTGGCGGCGTCTGTCCTTACGAGCATGATCGAGCGTCTCCAGCGCCAACTTCTGATCAGCGAAACCGGTGTCGCCGCCAAACTCCGGGACCTTTCTCGCATGCAGCAACGTGATTGCCGGTGGCGTGGGGTGCCAGGACATGTCTGAATGCCAGGAACTGAATCCCCTACCCTTTGCACCCTCTCGTGCCAACGTCTGCTCATAGGGAAACTCAGGATGCATGCTGCTCGGATGGGTAAGCAGTTCTCCCCACTTTGCAGCGAACTGCTGCATCTCACCGTGGCGCAGATCCTGATCCCGGATCACGAGAACGTGATACTGATGTAGGTAGCCTCGCAGTTCGGCCACCAGGTCATCACTCGACGACTTCCCATCAACCCCCAACACCTCGGCACCCATTGCCGGCGAAACCGGTGCAACGTCCATTAACTTACCCTCCTTGTTTCCACAAACGTCACCTTCGACTCCCGCCGGGCCAGTAACCGGGAAACAGTCCGCGCTCCCAGACATGTGCTCTGGCAACTTCTTCGTTCAGATCACCGCCCCATCCTGGTGCCGTCGGCATCAGGACGCGCCCGTCCTCGAACACGGGCGGTTTGCTGATCAGCGCATCCTTCCACGGCACGTCATCGATATCGATCTCGCAGATGCGGACATTGGGCACGACAGCGCACAGGTGCATGGCGTGCAGCGTTGACAGATGGCTGTAGTAATTGTGCGGGGCGCAGTTAATCTCGAATGTCTCAGCCATGTCGATTATCCGTTTTGATTCGTGGAATCCGTTCCAGGGCACATCGACCATGCAGACGTCCATGGCGCGCGCCTCGAAATAGCGACGATAGTCACGGGTATACAGGTTCTCGCCGGAGCAGATGGGTACGCTGGTAGCATCACAGATCTGCCTGAGACCGTCCGGCTCGTAAACGTCGACCTCTACCCACATCGGGCGCAGATCCTCCAGTACCTTGGATACGCGGATCGCCGCTTCGACGCGGAAGTTGAAGTTAAGATCGAGTGCGATGTCGACGTCAGGGCCAACCGCATCGCGGAAGGTCCCGATCAGCTTACGGACATGATCCAGCGTGGCATTATCGACATTGCCACCGGCCGGTCCGTCGTGCCGACGCAGCGGATGCGGCTGCACGCTGGTGGGGTAGAGAACGTTGGTCTTAAGCGCTGTAAACCCTCTCTCGACCACTTCTTTGCCCAGGTTGCTAAAATCATCCCAGGTCTCCAGCGCCGGCACGCCAATCAGTTCATGATCTGCCAGACGGGACGAGCCACAGTGAGACCAGTAGACACGCTGACGGTCGCGAACGGGACCGCCGAAAAGCTCATACACAGGTACACCCAGCGCCTTACCCTTGATATCCCAGAATGCGAGCTCAATACCAGCCATCGCCTTGGCGGCAATACCGCCTGGACTCTGCCTGGCGATACGATGCATGTCCCAGTAGCGGGCGATCACTTCACGAGGATCTTTGCCAATGAGAATCGTCCCGAATTCCTGCGCCGTATCCACAACGCTGTAGGGCATTCGCGGTTCAGAACACTCCCCGTAACCGGTGATGCCCTCGTCGGTGCGCACGGCCACAAACTGCCAGGGGCGCCAGCCAGCGTCCACAACGAATGTTTCGATACCAGTGATCTTCATGATGTTCTCCCTTTTTCGATGCCGGGAACTGGCGGTCCAATGCCTGGTCTTTTCGTCAGTCGGGCCGGACTATGGTACCAGTACGTCCTCGCCAACGTGATCCCGGATCCATGCCTTGAGGGGCACATCCTCGTCTGCCGGTGATGTAAACCCAAAACCGCCATTTGGGCTTGCACCGAGCAGCTGGTGTCTAACAGGGTCATCGGTCCGCTCAAGGTAGTGCCCGACGGTCATATCGTCCCGCGGCTTTAGCCAGCGATAGGAATAACCCAGGAATATGACCTTTCGGGTAAGTGTCGATCGGTTTTGTGCGCCGCCATGCCAGATACGTCGATCAAACAGAACCGCATCGCCGGGGTTGACGAGCACCGGGACCGCATCCCGGTGCTCCTCTACCGGGTCGTCAGGAAAGTCGTGACATGTATTGCTATCTGCACGCCGGTCCAATGTATTAGATAGGATGACGGCCCGGTTTGGCCCCCGGCGCACCAGCCCACTTCTTTCTTCCACGTGCCGGGCGTTTGTTTGGGTCACGTGGTTATGTCACCACGTTTTGGGGACAGCCATTGAGGTAAGTCTCCAGATTGTCAGCAGTGATCTGCATGAGTTTCATCCTGGCCTCTATTGCATTCCACGCCAGATGAGGCGTGATGATGCAATTGGGTGCCTTGAGCAGGGGATGGTCGGCAACAGGTGGTTCAACGTCGAGCACATCCAGTCCAGCGTCACCGATGATGCCGTTGTGCAGTGCTTCTGCCAGGGCCTGGCTATCAATCAGAGGACCGCGACTGGTGTTGATAATGATGGCGCTGGTCTTCATCGTTCGCAGCCTGTCTGCACCGACAAGATTCTCTGTTTCAGGGGTTAGCGGGCAGTGAAGTGAGATCACATCAGATCGCGCAAAGAGTTCATCCATTTCCACCTGGGTAACTTCCATGCCGGCGAGGGCATCATCACCTGGCCAGAATACATCGTGGGCAATGATGGTCATGTCCATCGCGGTACCAATACGCGCGACCGCCTGGCCAATCCGGCCAATGCCAACAATGCCCAGCGTTTTGCCAGAGAGCTCGAACATGGGTTGCAGTGAAAAGCACCAATCCGGGCTCTTTGACCACTGCCCGGCGTGAACCGCCTGGTTGTGCACACTAATGCCACGTGCGAACTCCAGCATCAATGCGGCCACATGTTGCGCGACTGAATCTGTACCATAGGTTGGAATATTGGTCACCACGACGTCGTGTGCTGCTGCCGCCGCGATATCGACCACGTTGTAGCCTGTCGCGAGCACGCCGATATAGCGCAGGTCAGGCAGACGGGCAATCGTGTCACAATCCAGCGGAACCTTGTTGGTAAGCAGGCAGGTGGCATTTTTGGCGCGTTGTAAAATCTGGTCGTCCGGCGTTCGATCATGGACTTTCATGTGTCCAAGTGAAGAGACGGGACCCCAGCTGATATCGCCGGGGTTTAACGTGTATCCGTCGAGCACGACTATTCGCTCGGTCATTGCGAGATTCCTTTAGGCTCTCACCTCGCCGTTGGCACCGTGCCGAATAATTCGTCCGGGCCGGGCGCCGGTATGCTCGTCGTTCTCAAGGATGATTTCACCGTTGCAGATCGTTGCACGAAAGCCACAGGCAGGCTGGGTATATCTCCCCGCGCCGTTGGGAAAATCGTACACGAACTCCGGCTGATACTGACCAACGTTCTCGTAATCGATCACGTTGACGTCAGCGCGCTGGCCAACTTTCAGGGTGCCGCGATCGGTAATGCCAATCACCCGTGCGGGTTCCGAGGTCATCCTGCGAATCCCTTCAGCCAAACTATAGACACCGGTATCCCGGGTCCAGTAGCCCAACACGTGAGTTGACCAGGAGGCATCCATCACCTGACCGACGTGAGCCCCGGCATCACCGAGACCTGGCAGACAATAGTCACTCTTCATCCAATCTCGCAATTCATCGAGATTGCCGTTAAAGGCACGGTACACGAAGATCGCCTTTCCTTTGGTTTCCTTTGAGATGCGCAGAAACATTTCCACCGGATGCTCACCTGCCGCATCAGCCTGCGCCTGCAAACTACCTTCGGGGCCTGCGGCCCACTCAGGATGCTCGCCATCGCCAAGCCAGAAGAGACATCTGGCATTGTTGACGGTGCCGGCCTCTGGCGCCTTATCGTCCACCGCTGCAACGCCTTCATCTCGAAGCTGCCTATAGGTCTCCGGGTCATTAAGCGCTGCCACCCTGCCCTCGAAATCAAGTTTGACCAGTGCACGCCAGGCGGGCGTTCGAATGGGCAATTCATTGCACAGGCCGAAGAGAAGACCTGACCCACGAGGAATACATCCTCCGGTCACGTCAAAACCTTCAGCGGCCATCGACGCGAATCGCTCATGCATGAGTTTGCCGTCTTCCTCGCCGATTCGACCCGGCCAGCCGTAAGTCACCGAGGTATTGGTCATCAATCTATTACCACCGACCGACGCGATCTTGCGCAACAGGTTGCAGACCTTCTCACCACCGCCCTCGATACCCAGTACCGACTGCATCAAACCACCGCCGTTATCCCGCACGACTTCCGCCATTCTGCAAAGTTCTTCTTCTGACGAAAAGGTGCCTGGGACCGGACGGCCGTCCGGAATTCTGTGCCCGCTGACTCTGGAGGTCGAGAAGCCAGCTGCACCTGCCTTCATTGCCTTGTCGACCAGTTCTGCCATTTGCTCAATTTCTTCATCGGTTGCCATTTCGTCCACGGCACGATCGCCCATCACGTAATAGCGGATGGCGCAGTGTCCCACTAGACCCGTGACGTTGATGGCCGGCTTACTACGCTCAAGAAAATCAAGGTAATCGCCATACTGATCCCATTCCCAGGACAAGCCCGACATGATGGCGTGTTTGGGGATGTCTTCTACCGTCTCCATCATGCCAGCGAGTAGTTCACGATGTTCAGGCCTACAGGGTGCAAACGTGACCCCGCAGTTACCCAGCAATACCGTGGTGACACCGTGTTGGGTCGATGGTGTGACCATCGGATCCCAGGCGATCTGGGCATCCAGATGCGTATGGGCATCAATGAATCCCGGGGTAACAATGTGCCCGCTTGCGTCAATCTCTTTGGTGCCGGATTCTGTGACTTCCCCAACAGCGGTAATTTCATTGTTGTCGATGGCGAGATCACCGATAAACGGCTCAGCGCCCGTGCCATCGACGATTGTCCCGCCGCGGATTACTAGTTCATGTGGCATTTGTTCCTCTCATATTTGATAGCTATGGATTTGAAGCTGCGTAGATTAAAATGGCGACCCGGCCTGGAGACGCTAAGTACCGTGGCGAACCACCATCCCGGCACGTGTATCGGTGAGTTCACCGTCAATCACATTGAACTGACCATTCACCAGCGTCGCTTTGTAACCGACGCTGCCCCCGGTCAACCGTGAGGCACCAGCAGGAAAGTCACTGACGCGGTAAGGAAAGGTTTCGGCAACGGTGTCGGCATCAAAGACATTAATGTCGGCACGCAAACCCGGTGTCAGGGCGCCGCGATCCTGGATTCCAAGGATTCTGGCCGACGCGCTGGTAAGTCGCTGCACAGCCTCACCCATGGTAAACAGCCCATCCTCTCGAACCCAGTGAGACAGGACGAAGGTTGACCAGCCCGCGTCCATGACAAAACCCACGTGAGCACCGGCATCGCCGACACCGGGGAAAACGCCACCGCCAAAAGCGTCTCGAAGCGCTTTCAGGTTCTGATTCGAAACGACAAAATTGAACAGCGCTTTACCATCGGTTTCGTCCGACAGACGCAGGAATGTCTCGATCCAGTGTTCGCTGGCCGCCCTGGCCAAGACGCTGAGCTGGTTATGGTCACCCATGGTATGGTCGGGTGTCGTGCCGTTGCCGAGGTAGTAAAAAAGATCCGGGTTCATCGCTTTCTTGTTATCCCTGACCTCGGCTATGAGCTGAGCACGCAAAGATGTATCCCTGATGGCTTTGAGCCTGCCATCAAAATCCAGTTCCTTCAGCTTGTTCCAGCTCGTACCGCTGGCCGGCAATAACGCATACAGGCCCATCAAGGCACCGCTACCGTGCGCCTGGGCGGTACCGGATATATCACGGCCCCCCTCACCAAGCCTGGCGATCATTTTGAGTTGGTTGATACCGGCTTCATCGCTAAAGCCGCCCAGGGTGGCATTAAACAACATCCGTGCACCGGTTGCGCCGATCACGTGGTCGACATGATCGAACTGCATACCGACGTGCTGATAGAGGGCGCTGCGTTTGGCGACCTCTTTACCGATCAGCACCAGTTCGTCCAGATCTGCCAGGGTGCCGGGCACCGAACGGCCATCCGGGATCTTGTGGGCGCCGTATCGGTTGGAAGAGAAGCCCACGGCACCGCGGTCGATCGCTTCACCGACGAGTCGCGCCATTTCCTGCTGTTCAGCAGACGTCGCCTGTTCCTCAACACCCCTGTCACCCATCACAAAATAGCGCAGGGCCCCATGACCGATAAGCCCGGCAATGTTGATTCCCGGTCCAATCCGTTCAACCGAATCAAGATAGCCACCATAGTCGACCCAGTCCCAGGGCAAGCCCTGCATGATCGATTCCTGTGGGATATCTTCTACGGTCTCCATCATGCCGGCGAGCAGTTCTCTATCCTCTGGTTTGCAGGGCGCAAACCCCACGCCGCAGTTCCCGATCATGGCCGTGGTGATGCCATGGCAGGACAACGGTGACACATCAGGATCCCAGCAAAGCTGGGCGTCCAGATGCGTATGCATGTCGATAAACCCGGGTGTGACCGTCATCCCCTCGGCATCAAGTTCCTGTTTGCCGCGATCGCTGACTTCGCCAACGGCGGTAATAAGGCCATCGTCGATGGCAACGTCGCCAGGTATTGGTTCGCCGCCCAGGCCATCAACAATGTGCCCGCCGCGGATTACTAGTTCATGTGGCATTTGTTCCTCTCATTTTTGATAGCAATGGATTTGAAGCTGCGTGGCCGACCCAGCCTTGCGACGCTAAGTACCGTGGCGAATCACCGTCCCGGCGCGGGTACCGGTGAGTTCACCGTCGATCACATTGAACTGGCCATTCACCAGCGTCGCTTTGTAACCGACGCTGCCCCCGGTCAACCGCGAGACCCCGGCAGGAAAGTCACTGACCCGGTAAGGAAAGGTTTCGGCAACAGTGTCGGCATCAAAGACGTTAATGTCGGCCCGTAAACCCGGTGTCAGGGCCCCACGATCCTTTATTCCAAGGATTCTGGCCGGCCCGCTGGTGAGTTGCTGCACACCCTCACCCATGGTAAACAGCCCATCCTCTCGAACCCAGTGAGACAGGACGAAGGTTGACCAGCCCGCGTCCATGATAATACCCACGTGAGCACCGGCATCACCGACACCGGGGAAAACGCCACCGCCAAGAAGGTCTCGAAGCGCTTTCAGGTTCTGATTCTCGCCGACATAATTGAACAGCGCTTTACCATCGGTTTCGTCCGATAGACGCAGGAATGTCTCGATCCAGTGTTCGCCGGCCGCCCTGGCCAAGACGATGAGTTGGTTATGATCACCCATGGTATGGTCGGGTGCCGTGCCGTTGCCGAGGTAGTAAATAAGATCTCCGCCGTCGTCAGATTGCCGACCACGCCACCACCCCGCGTTGAAAGGGCTCTTGCTATCCCTGGCCTCGGCTATGAGCTGAGTCCGGAAGGATGTATCCCTGATGGCTTTGAGCCTGCCATCGAAATCCAGTTCCAACAGCTTGTTCCAGCTCGGGCGTTCCGGGCCGTACTCGCTCCGCCAGCCCCCCGGCAATAACGCATGCAGGCCCATCAAGGCACCGCTGCCGTGCGGCTGGGTAGTACCGGATATGTCACGCCCCCCCTCACGAAGCCTGGCTATCATTTTGAGTCTGTCAATGCCGGCATCGTCATCAAAGCCGACCATCGTGGCACTAAACAACATCCGTGCACCGGTTTGACCGATCACGTGGTCGACATGTTTGAACCGCATACCGACGTGCTGATAGAGCGCGTCACGTTTGGCAACTTCTTTACCGATCAGCACCAGTTCGTCCAGGTCTGCCAGGGTGCCGGGAATCGCACGCCCATCCGGGATCTTGTGGGCGTGGTATCGGTTGGAAGAGAAGCCCACGGCACCGCGGTCGATCGCTTCACCAACGAGTCGCGCCATTTCCTGCTGTTCAGCAGGCGTCGCCTGTTCCTCAACACCCCTTTCACCCATCACAAAATAGCGCAGGGCCGCATGACCGATAAGCCCAGCAATATTGATCCCCGGTCCAATCCGTTCAACCGAATCGAGATAGCCACCATAGTCGACCCAGTCCCAGGGCAATCCCTCCATAATCGATTCTCTGGGAATGTCCTCCACGGTCTCCATCATGCCGGCGAGAAGCTCTCTATCCTCTGGTTTGCAGGGCGCAAACGCCACGCCGCAGTTCCCGATCATGGCCGTGGTGATGCCATGGCAGGACAACGGTGACACATCCGGATCCCAACAGACCTGGGCGTCCAGGTGCGTATGCATGTCGATAAACCCGGGGGTGACTGTCATCCCCTCGGCATCAAGTTCCTGTTTGCCGCGACCGCTGACTTCGCCAACGGCGGTGATAAGGCCATCGTCGATGGCAACGTCGCCAGGTGTTGGTTCGCCGCCCAGGCCATCAACAATGTGCCCGCCGCGGATTACTAGTTCGTGAGTCATAGGTTTTCCTTGTGTTCGCATAATCTAGCTGATTCGTTCCATGCTGCCTTAGCGAGATCCGGCTCCTTTTTCGAGCCCTATTTCTTTTTCGGATCGAATGCCGGCAGAATGTCCTCGTTGAGTTCCTGGTACACATGCGGCTTCTGTGGAATAGAGGCGAAACAGAATTCCTGAACCCCAGCATCGATAAAGTCGCCGATACGGTCGATAACGTATTGGGTTGAGCCCAGCATGGCCCAGTCGTTGTCGCCGCGGGCTTTTTTGGCCAGTTTCTCGTCGTGAATTACGCGAACTGGCAGATGTAGGGTGCGGCTGATTTCCGCCGGGTCACGGCCGATATCTTCACAGTGCTGATCGAGCACCGCGCAATGATGTTTAAATAACTCGGGGCTTGCGATGACATTCATGATGTCACCGAATTTGGCAAGCGTCTTCAACGTTCGCTTGGGGCCGGTACCACCGACCATGATGGGAATGGCGTCCCGGGTATAAAGACCTCGCGGACCGGTAGTCCGGTAACAGGCCGGGGCAAATGGTGCCTGATTCAGCTGATTGTATTTGCCGTCGTAATCAATAAGTTCGTCCTGCTTCGCGTGGAACAGTAGGCGGATCAACTCGCAGGCTTCTTCCAGGCGGTCTGAACGTTCCTTGAGCGGTGGAAACTCCCAGCCATACGCCTGGTGCTCGCGGATACTCCAGCCGGCACCGATGCCCAGCATCATGCGTCCGTGGGATACCTCATCCATGGTGGCGGCCATCTTGGCCATGAGTGCTGGATTGCGATAGGTCACTCCCGAGACCAGTACGCCGAGGTCCACCTTTGTCGTCACTGCGGCGATGGCAGCCAGTAGCGACCAGCCCTCAAGGGTAGGCAGTGAGTCCGTCGGCAGTACTTCGGGAGAACCGCCGCCCCACGGCGGCACGAAATGATCGTAGGTATAGACGCTGGTCCAGTCGCCGGCCTCTATAACCTCGAGTACCGATTTAATCTCGTCCCAGGACGTTCTTTCGTTGTAAAACTGCGCACCAAACATTTTGCTCTCCAGTGGTAGTAGATGGGGTGACGGCCGGGATTGGCCCCCTCACAATTGACATTGATCGGTGCTAGCATACGGCACGGCAATGACAGCTACGGGTAGAGAGCAACCATGAACGACAAGCGGCAGGACAAGAATTCATCCACTTCGGGAAGCCTGCCGGAAGTCGCGGATCGGGACGAAGCGATGGCCCGGTTACGCGACGAAAATGCGCAATTGAGAGAAGAGCTCGCACGGCTTCGGGCGCATCCCCAGCCAGAGTCGGTCAATGACCCGTGGCAAACCGAGATGGATCGTGGCATCGATTATGCTGACGGGCACTCCCCCAATAGCGCCAGGTCAGCGCGCCGGATGCTGGCGCAGCTTTCGGGTTTGTCCAAGGAACGTATGAAGGCTGGTCGGATTCATGACAGCACTGAGTTCGATTACCTGCCGAAGCCCAGCGCTGACGAAGCGAAGCTCGAGGCCGACTACATTCGCTGGGGTTACTGTCTGGTTGCGGACGCTATGTCGTCTGCCCAGGTGCAGGCACAGGTAGCCCGACTGACTGACCAGGCAAAGGCCGAACGTCAACTGAATGTCGCCATACTGACGGGCGCCAATGAGACTACACAGTTGGTCAACAACCTGGTGCTCAAAGGCGGCGTGTTTCGCGATGCCGTGGAGTTCAAGGAGTCGGCGGCCCAGAAGGGTCCGCTGGTGGATCGACTGCTCACCAAGGTGATGGGGGAAGGCTTTGGGCTGGGGTGTGCCCATGGGTCTATTGTCCACGAGAGAGGAGGACTACAGGAGTTACACATTGACCAGGGCGCCATGCCGATGCCATACCCACCGTACCCGTTCGGATCACTCATCATCTGGTGTTATACCGACTTCAGCCTGGCTAATGGCGGCACATACCTCGTACCCGGGTCTCACAGGACTGCCAGCGGCGCCACCAGTTTCTACGATGGCGCGGATCTGGTAAAAATGCTGGACACTGAACCCGGATTCGTGGCCATCTGCGCGCCACCAGGGACCTGCATCGTCACGGACACGCGGGTGCTGCATTGTGGCGGGCGGCGCACTGCACCGGGAACCCGATTCGCCATGCGCTGCCACTACAATCGTCATTTCATCAGACCCTTACATGAGCAGTCGGACGCCAACCTGCATGTACCTAACGACATATATGAGCTGCTGTCAGCAAGGCTGAAAGAGATGATGGGCATTACTGTTAATGACCACGAACCGGTCGGCCAGCTCTCAGCGAAAACGCAGTCCGAATGAATTGCCGTTCACGCAACAGAATAACCGAAATGGTAGTTGACTAACGAGATCGCCACACCAGCGCGTGCAGCGATTGATAACTGATTGAGCATCCTTCCCACGATGAGCAGACTCGACCACATCCTCATGATTTCGCTGCTGCTGGCAGCGACAGTTTCGTGTTCGAAGGTAGGGGAGGAAGAGAGGGGCGCTGCTGTCCAGGTGGCTGCGCCGGTTGAAGTTCGCCTTGATGGCACCGCACCGGAAGTCAATAGGCTCTTAAAGGGTCTGCTGGACGAGGCAGTAAGTGATCCGGGAAGTGGCATCCGCAGGGCCCAGTTGGGGATGGCCTATGAGGTCAACGGATTACCCAATGCAGCGTTCACCAGCTATCAGCAGGCAGAAGCGCTTGATCCGGGCGATGCGAGGTGGCCCTATTTCCAGGCGCTGATCCATTCCAGCCGCGGCGAACTGGCACTGGCGCTGCAGGCATTAGATCGCAGCATCGCCATTGATGCGACCTATACTGCCGCCTGGCTTTGGAGGGGAACCTGGGCGCTTGATCTGGGATTGCCTGCTGCTGCCGACGAAGCATTTTTGAAAGCAGATGTTCTGGGTGGCGGTACGGCGGCAATACTGGGACAGGCCCGGGTCAGTCTGCACAGACGTCAACCGGACCATGCCATCGGTCTACTCGAACCACTATCCAGGGAGACCGGGCATCCAGGTGTCTTCCAGATGCTCGGCCGAGCGTACCGGCAGGCTGGGAGAATTGACGATGCGCGCATTGCCCTGGCACGAGGCCGGTCCGCCGCAAGGTTCCATTGGGAGGATACCTGGCATGCAAGCAAGGGAGTCTATGAAGTCAGCTTCAATGCTCGTGCCGGCAAGGCGCTGGGTATGCTGGATCGGGGGGAGGCGGAAGCCGCGTTGGAGATGCTGCAATTGCTGGCTGAAGAGCAACCGGACAACCCGACGATCACCGCTAATCTGAGCGTCGCCTATCGTCGCGTGGGTGAGCAGGAAAAGGCATTTTGGATTCTACGCAGGGCACTCGAGGAACACCCGGACCACTATCCACTCCACTACCATATTGCCGACTTCTACCGGGCACGAGGTGATTTCGATACCGCCCTCACGCATGTTGACCGCGCCATTGCCATTAACCCAACGATTGCTGCGCTATACACGAGAAAGGGTCTGTTGCTGCGGCAACAGAACAGGCGTCGGGACGCGCTGGCGGCGTTCGAATCTGCACTCAGCTACGACATGACCAACCCACTGGTGTTCCTGTACGCCGGCCAGGTGGAAGCGACACTAAACCGCTGGCCAGAGGCAATCCAGAGATTTCAGGCGTCCGTGCGCCTTGACCCCACGTTCACGATGGGCCACGTAGGCCTCGTGCACAGCCTTGCACGTTCAGGTCGATACGCGGAATCTCATGAGGCACTTCGTCGAGCCCGGCAACTGGGAACACACAAACAACAGGTTGAGGCAGCCTACAGACAATTGGCCGAACTCGAGGGAAGTACAAGACGATGAAGTCCATTGCAGGTGTGGTTGGCGTGTGCCTGTTTCTGACAGGTTGTGTTGAAGATAACTCGAGCAAGGAGGCCATTGAAGTGCCAGCGCCCTGGTTCGAGGAGCAGGCGGAGCAGCGTGGTCTGCACTTCCACCACGAGAGTGGACACTCGGGTCCACATCTGTTCCCTGAAATCGTGGCTGGCGGCGCAGCCCTGGCCGATGTAGACGGCGACGGTGATCTGGACGCTTACCTGGTGCAGAGCGGCAGCTTGCTCGGCGACGAAGCGCCCGGAAACCAGTTGTTTCTGAACGTCGGAAACGGCCATTTCGAGCAAACTACCGACGGCGGCGCGGCCAGTGACACCGGCTACGGCATGGGTGTGGCAGCCGGGGACTATGACAACGACGGCGATGTCGATCTCTATGTCACAAATGTTGGGCCAAATGTGCTGCTTCGAAATACCGGTAACGGTCAGTTTGACGACGTTTCCTCTGCCGCGGGTGTTGATGATTCGTCTTGGGGGACTGCTGCAGCATTCCTGGACCTGGATGTAGATGGCGATCTTGATCTGTTCGTGGTCAATTATGTGAACTGGAGCCTCAAGGCAGAACGGGATTGCTACAACGCAATGACGTACCTGGCTGATTACTGTACGCCGAGAAACTACATATCGCCAGCGGTTGACCGTCTCTACCGCAACAACGGCGATGGCACCTTCACTGATGTTACCAGGGACTCGGGCGTGAGTGGCGCCTTTGGCAACGGGTTGGGCATCGTCGGCGCGGACGTCAACAACGATGGACTGACTGACATCTTTGTGGCCAACGACGAGATGATGAATCAGCTGTGGATCAACAAGGGCAACCTGCGGTTCGAAGATGAAGCCGTTCTCTGGGGCTGCGCCGTGGATGAACATGGCATAACCAAGGCCGGCATGGGTGTCGCCGCATCAGATTACGACAGAGACGGCGATACGGACCTCCTGGTCGTGAATCTGACGGGTCAAACAGATTCTCTCTTCCGCAACACCGGGTCGTACTTCGAAGATGGCACTGTGTCTGCGGGGTTATCCAGGGAAACGAAACGCTATACACGGTTTGGCGTTGCCCTGACCGACTTCGACAACGATGGCTGGTTGGACTTGTATGAGGCAAACGGGGCAGTCATGCGTTCGAGAGAGACGGCGGCCACTGATGACTTTGCAGAACCGAATTCACTGTGGCGTGGCTTGGCAGGTGCACGATTTGAACCAGTGCACCCGCCTGGCGGTACCGTTCAGCCACTGACGTACACCAGTCGTGGGCTGGCAATCGGCGATGTGGATAACGATGGTGGACTGGACCTGCTGATCGTGAACCGCGATGGACCTGCCAATCTCTTGATGAACCAGGTGGGCGACAGGGGGCAGTGGGTTCGCTTTAGCGTGCAGAACCGGCAAGGCGCACCAGCATACGGTGCCATGGTTTCGGGGGTGATTGACGGAGTGCACGTCTACAGAGATGTGCAACCGGCTGGAAGTTACCTGGCCTCGAATGATCCGCGCGTCCACTTCGGCATGGGCACTGTACGCCAGATAAGAGATGTTGTCGTGCACTGGCCTGGTGGCGAGCGTGAGGAATTCGGCAACTTCGAAGCGGGTCAGATCGTGGTGCTTCGACGTGGTTCGCAGTAGATCAGGCCAGGGCCTCCAGATGTTTTGCACCGTACGCCATGAGGCAACTGTCATCCCAGATGGGCGCAGGCTTGCGTCGACCCTCAACACCCACAGGTGCGTTATGAATTGGGTCGAAACAGACCAGGAAAGCCCAGCGCGGCACCACCGATGGGCCACTCTGATGCAATAGCTCGCTATGAAAGAAACATGCGTCGGTCAGACATCCCTCCCGTAAGAGCCTTTGAAAGCCATTAACCATGCGTTCGCCGAAACAAATGGCGTTAAACATGGTCTTGTTACCCAGATCATGCTGTTCGTAAGGAATCGAGTCCCACATTTCCCCAGGGTTTTCGTGCCGCGCTATTTCGGCGCGGGAAATGCTGACGAGCAACGAGATGACCGCGTCATCGTAAAAGTTGCGTTTGATTAAGAAGCCATTCTCAATATAGCTGGCGACATCCTCATCGGTGACCACATAGGGTGCGACATCTGCCATTAGCACATTCCCTCAACGAAGTTTCTCGGCCGCATCGTCCAGCTTGGACTGCATGCGTCTCATACCATTCATCCAACGCTCTATGTCACCGGTCTTGCGCTCCATCCAGGTCTGGGCAATCTCGTCGGTCAGGATCAGGAAGCGTTCCTCATTGATGGCATCCAGGACCTGTTGCGCCACGTCCTCCGGCTCCTTGAGCGGTCCTGTCGCGGAACTGACCCAGGCACCATCGGTGTCACCGAGCATGGGCGTCCTGACGGCGAGGGGTGCCAGCAGGGAGACGCGTATGCCCTTGTTGTGATAGGTGATGGACATCCATTCTGCAAGACCGACTACCGCGTGCTTGGTCGTGGCGTAGGTAAGGTTGCCGTTGCTGGTGAGGATGCCGGCCATGGACGCGGTGTGCAGCAGGTAGCCTTCGCCGCGGGCCAGCATGTCAGGCAGGACCGCGCGGATCCCATGGAGATGCGCCATTACGTTGACTTCCCACTGGGACTGCCAGACGTCCAGGGAGGTATCTAATGGACCGCCGCCGGTAGCGATGCCCGCATTACTGAAGAAGATGTCGATGTCGCCGACATCGGATTTGATCTTGTCAACGAGGTCATTAACCGCGAGCTCATTGCCGACATCGCATCCATACCCCGTACCACCAAATTCAGCGGCGACCGCCCTGGCCCCTTCTTCGTTGATGTCGACGCAGACCACCCTGGCGCCCGCGTCATTGAAACGTCTGGCGCAGGCCGCACCGATGCCGCTGGCGCCGCCGGTAATCACCGCGACCCGATTGGTAATGTCCATGGATTGCTCCTTACAAGGATTAGTGCAAGCGTATCAGGGGCTGCGTGATCGCTTCAATGTCCGCCTGCTTTATCTCCTCATATCTGCTTGAGCGGTGCGTCCCGCCCGAAGGCGCGTCCCATCGATCAACGGTACCGGGAATCTGGACCACTATGACGAGGGATTGCGACCGAAAACGCCGTCCTTTTTCATTGCCAGAATCTGCTGTTCGCTGAAACGAAGCTGGCGCGCAACTTCTACGGAGTGCTCACCAAGGGTCGGCGAGGAAAAATCGACGGATCCCGGTTCGTGTTTGAACCTGATAGGAATGCCAAGGTGTTCCTGCCCGGCTTTCATGCTTTGCGTACCTCAAATTAATGGCCGCTTCTGCAACCGGGCCGTCGTGTTCTCGTGCAGCTACTAAGACAGCCAACAAGTCAATATCCGCTACTGCCTGTCTTATGTCTGGTCCATGCTCCATCACTCAACAACAGACTGCCATTAATGCTTTAATTGCAACACGAAATCAACAGGAAGCCACGATGTTAGACGCAGCCGGACGAAACGAAGAACGCATAGAAACAAACGGCATGGTGCTCTGCACCATTGTCGAAGGAGACGGCCCTCTCGCTGTTCTATTGCATGGCTTTCCCCGATGCTGGTATCTCTGGCGGCATCAGATTGACCCCCTGGTGGCCGCACGGTCCCGCGTCGCGGTGCCGGATCAGCGAGGATACGGTGCCAGCACCTGCCCCACGCGTATCGAGGATTAGAATATTCTTGAGTTGGCGGCCGATGTGATCGGCCTGGCCGACGCACTGGAGGAAGAGAAAATATATCTGGTGGGACACGACTGGGGATGCATCGTTGCCTGGTATACCGCCTATCTGTACCCGCATCGCCTACACTGCGTGATGGGGCTCTCGGTACCGCTACTTCCCCTGGGACCCGGGGCGGTCAATCCACCGGGTGCCGACGATCGTTTCTGGTACATCCGCTATTTTCAGAACCCGGGCGTCGCGGAAACAGAATTCGAGGCCGATATCGATCGCACCATGCGCTTCTTCAACGGCATAAGCGAAGGCACGGGCGGCGCCAGGCCCAGAGATGCGTCCATGTTCGGCGACGGGCCGCCGCCGTCTCAACTGTCACCGGCCATCAGCGAAGAAGACCAGGCTTACTACGTCGCTTCCTTTACGGCGTCGGGTTTTCGCGGGCCGCTGAGCTGGTACCACAACATCAGCCGAGTGCCGACGCTCGCCCCGTGGCTCGATGGTGCGAAGGTCCAGGTGCCGGCTTACTTTCTCGCCGGGAAGAACGATCCGGTTTTGCAGTTCAGCCCTGGGTCATACGATATGCAGGACGCCCACTTCGCAGACCTGCGTGGCAAGCAACTGATCGATGACGCCGGTCACTGGGTCCAGGAAGAGAAACCCGAGGAAGTCAGTGAGGTAGTTACGACATTCCTGAAGGCTATACGCGATTAGCAGGTTATTCTTCGGAGTATAAGGGTCATGCATGACTGCGTCAGTTTAGCGTTCAACGCTAGCTGGCGGCCTGAGTGTAATCATGGTTTATTGCTACTGCTTCCATACCATGAGTGTTGCGCATGAACTATATACGCCCTACTGACGAACAGTTCGCGGCAATGGCAGCTCTAGAAGCCCCCGGACCTATCACTTTGGTCAATCTCGTGAGGTTCAAAGAGGGAGGCAGGCGCCTGTATGAGGTGTATGCCAGAGCTTCCCGTCCGCGGGCCAACAAGTATGGCGCTCGAGCCCGTTACCTGGGAGAAGTCGCTATGACGGTGGTCGGCAACGCACGTTCCGTCTATTATCCGATACGCATAAATTCAGCAGAGGAAGCCCATGCCAATTACACTAGCCGATGTCGAACAGGCGCTCGCCGTTTCACCCCGGGAATTTCCTGGCAGTTACACTGACCGGGACACGCTACTATATGCCGTCGCCATCGGCATGGGTCGTGATCCACTCGATCCGAAGGAACTTGAGTACGTCTGCGAATCGGTCGGTAACCGTGTAGTACCCACAGCGTCGACGGTTCTCACCAGGGCAGACAGAACCGGTGCTGATCGTTCCCCAACGCTGATCAGCAAAATGAACTTTGAGCTACTGCTGCACGGTGAGCAGCGACTTCAGGTCCATCAGCCAATTCCAGCTGCGGCAGAAACTCTCGTCAGCGAACAGACCAAAGGCGTGTATGACAAGGGCGAAGGTAAAGGCGCACTGGTGGTCAATGAAACCCACGTCAGGCTGAAAGACGGATCACCGTTGTTTACCCTGGGTTCAACGCTGTTCTTTCGCGGTGATGGCGGATTCGGTGGTACCGCCAAGGGTGCGCCAGTGCCCCATACACTACCGGAACGTGACCCGGATGCCGTTTGTGAAATGCCGGGCAGGGTCGATCAGGCGATAGTTTATGCCTTGTGTGGAGATCGCAACCCACTACATCGCGATCCTGAATTCGCAAAGAAGGCAGGTTTCGATGCACCGATTCTTCACGGCCTTTGTTCCTACGGTATCGCCTGCCACGCGGTGATTAAATCCATGCTCGACTATGACCAGACGAAGATAACCGGATTTGACGTGCGCTTTTCGGCACCGGTCTTCCCTGGAGAAACCCAGGTGGTTGAGATGTGGAAAGATGACAATGTGATCAGTTTCCGCGTTACCCTGAAGGAACGCGGCGTTGTCAGTATCAACAACGGGAAATGTACGATCGCTGAATAAAACCGGCGGAAAGCCCACGAGCAAGATATGCGTGGCACGAGTTTAAACAGGAAGAAATCATGAAAGCATACCAGGTAGTAGAAAACGGCAAGCCATTAGAAGAAGTAGAACTGGAAACACCAACACCAACCGGCCAGGAGATCCTGCTCAAGACTATATCGTGCGGCGTTTGTCATTCCGATATTCATATACACGATGGTTATTTTGACCTGGGCGGCGGAACGAAGCTTCCTACGCCTTTATCAGAACCATTGACCATGGGTCATGAAATATTTGGCGAAGTTGTTGCAGTTGGCAAAGATGTTTCAGCTATAACTATAGGCGAAAAATATGTTGCCTACCCATGGATAGGTTGTGGTGATTGTGACCTCTGTAACGCCGATAAACGCATTACTGTATGAACAATACAAATCTGGGCGTTAACGTCGGTGGCGGATATGGCGATCATGTATTAGTGCCTGGAGCACAATACTTATTTGCTGCAGGAGATACCCCTGATAACCTGGCCGGCAGCTATGCATGCAGGGGTCTCACTGCTTTTAGCGCGCTTAGAAAAGCTGAGCCTTTCCCTCATGACAATTCATTGGTGATTATCAGTGCGGGCGGTTTGGGTCTCCTGGCTCTAAAAATCGCCAGGGCAACCTATGGTATCAATCCGATAGTAATCGATATTGATGATGACAAGTTGAAAGTTGCAAAAGAGTTGGGAGCTTCCAGTGTAATTAACTCTGCATCTGAGGGAGCGGCAGGAAAATTGCTTGAACTTACGGGTGGTGGTGCAAGGTCTATTGTCGATTTTGTTGGCGCCGAGGCCACTGTTAATTTTGGTTATCAATGTCTCGCCAGAGGCGGAACACAAGTAGTTGTTGGTCTATTCGGCGGCCAGTTAACTGTTCCTTTACCGGTGCATATTTTGATGTAAAAGAAACTCCTGGGTTCTTATGTGGGAAGTTTAGGAGAAATGAAAAATCTGATGACACTGGTTGCAGACGGAAAAATTGAGCCGGTAGAAGTTGAATCACGAAACGTATCTGAAGCCAACAGGACGCTTGAAGAAATGAAAGAAGGCAAGCTTATGGGCCTGGTAGCTTTAACACACGACTAAGCTGACTGTCAGCCATCCATGCAAAAAGATGCCAGATCCCTGGCGGTATCACGACTGATGTCCGGGCACACCATCGGGAATATTTCGGTACCATGGATGGTACCCATAACCTGTCGGCATCGACTACTGACACCTGCGCGCAGCAATAAACGATAAAAGTTGATACCTTCATCCCGCAACGGATCGCATTCGTTTACGCTGATCACCGTTGGCACCAGACCGGTGACGTCAGCTTCCATCGCAAAGCCGGGCCAGGCGAGTGGATTGCCGTTGTTGAATTCGTCGATGCCATACTTTAGAGCTCATTGTCCTTCCTGGATATCAAAGTTTATCTGTTTACCCACAAGCTAGAACCGATAAGTCGCATTGACGCGTCCATGCATTCCCGCTGCAGGGAAACCGACTGCCTCAAAGTAATTCTCGTCGAGCGCGTTATCGATTGCGAAACCAACCCGAAAACGATCATTGATATCGTACGACAGAGCAACGTCTAGCCGCTGGTAACCATCGAGGTAAATACCACCCGTTGGTATCGATACTTCCCTAAAATTATCCAGCGCCAGAAAATTGGCCGCAAAAAGCCATTGGTCGTCGATTCGCCAATCAACACTAACACCACCACGCCACTTCGGTCGCGACCGCAGCGTGGCATCGGAACCCCTTATGTCACTGTCTGCATAGGTTACGTGAAGATCAAGATTGACCGATGAGGTCATCGGCCATTGCAGAACTAACTCCACACCTTCAGTGACAACCTTCGAGCGATTTACGTTTGTAAACAACATGGGATCGAAATCAATGAGGTTCTCAAACTCATTGCGATAAACGCTGAGTTCAATCAGTTTCGAGGCGCCGATCGAGCGTCGGTAGCCGACATCAAAACTCGTTGCGGTTTCCGATACGAGATCGGCATTGCCGACAAGTGGATGGCCCAACGCGAAGAAGCTGGGTGCTTTGAACGCTTCGCTCCAATTCAGCCGCAGTGCGCCGCCGTTTCCCGGTAGTGTGTAGACAGCGCCGAACTGAGCGCTGGTCTCATCAAACGTATCATCAGGATCGTCCCAGCGCAGGCTTGCCAGCAGTTGTACAGCATTGAATCTGTACTCGACTTCGGTAAATGCGCTAAGCGTTTCTCGTTTCAATCTAAAATCCGTGGGTAATGGGAAGCCAAAATCAAGGATGCCGGTACTCCTGCCATCTTCGTTCTGCCATTCGCCGCCTACGACAACTGCAGCCGAACCGCCGAGATTACGCGAGAGAACAAAGGAGAACTGGTCACGGGAAAAAACGGTATCAGCCGAATTCGGCGGTACACCGTCAAAGACGCCGGGCGCGATGCCTGGCGAACTCGCGTCTTCACGACGCTCGTAGCGACTGACCGCAAGCCTTGATTTCCAGGCGGATCCGATTGTTTGGTTCAGATACAGACGTGCGTGCGACTCCTTTATGGCGCGCTGATCCACATCGCGAAGGACGGCGAAGTGGGGCCCACCGCTGTCTTCCGGAAAGCTCGTACTATTCGCATCCTGGTATCGCAGCTGCAGACCGGTCTCGCCTGACGTTCCCACCTTCATGCTGAGTGAACCATCCAGCCCCCGGTCATCGTACCCGGCACCGTCTATGTCGCCGTCTTCGGTTAAGGTGCGTACTGCGATCGTGCCAGTCACCTTGCCCACGTTTCCGCCAAGTGCCACGCGTCCGGATCTCAGCCCGTGACCGCCAACTTCCGCACGAACTTGCGCACCGTCATCTGGCGATCGGGTGACAATGTTGATGACACCGGCAAGCGCGTCCGATCCGTGAACGGCGGACATCGGCCCTCTGATAATTTCAACACGGTCAACGCTGGCAAGGTCGAGATAGGAGAAATCATACGATCCACCGCGTGTATTGGTGGAGTCGTTTACCTTGATACCGTCAATGAGGACCACGGTGAAATTGGGCTCACCCCCGCGTAATACAACGCTGGTGACTCCCCCACGGCCGCCCTGTTGAATAACATTGATTCCAGCAATCTGTCGCAATAGCTCTGTGACATTGGCAAATTGGCGTGCGTCTATTGTAGTGCGCTCAATCGTTGTCGCTGACTGAGTCAATTCGGCGGCCGATCGGTGCAGTCGAGATGCCGTTACGACGATTGTTTCCAGCTCAGATTCATCCTCGGCTGAAAGGCCCGGATGCCAAACAAGCGTGCACACCAGGGCCGTTAGGATGACGGAAAGTCGTTTCATGAGTATCCAGGGCGGAGGCCATGGCGGCTCTCATCCCCACTTTGCGAATGGCCGCCATCAAGAAAGAGCATGTGGAAGCGGATTGGCCGCGATACTTCTTTCAAAGGTCTACCTGTCTTGTCGTCATTAAGTAAGCAACCAAATTGAGAACCTCCTCATCTGTCAGATTCGCGAAAATGCCTTCTGGCATCATGGACAGCTCAGAGCCCTCTCGAGATTGGATATTCGATTTATTGATCAGTACCGAATCCTGTCCCACAACTCGGAGCGTTAGAGTGCGTTCGTTCTCAGAGGCGATATTGCCTGCATAAGTCCTGCCGTCACGGGTTGTCACCATCACCATCTTATAGTCGTCCTGTATTTCGGCGCTGGGGTCCAGAATATTACTGAGCAGGTAGTCGATATTGGTGCGGTTCGAGCCGGTGATGTCCGGACCCAGGATGCCTCCGTCACCGTACATCTTGTGGCACACCCCACAGAGATTATCGTACATCTCTCGTCCTTTACGCGCGTCGGCTGAGGTGAGGGCCTCATCGTTCAGGAGCGCCTTATATTTCGCGATAGCAGCAACTTTCTCAGCGGAGAGTTGGTCGAGTGGGCCCCAGACTTCGAGAAATCCGCTACCTACTACCCGGTGCAGTTGCCGGGCAGCGTAGGCTGGAACGTCCCGTTTAGGTATGCGGTTTTCTCTCAGTGCGTACATCAATATGCGACCATAGTCAGTGCGCGATGCCAACACCTGAACGACCTCCAGTTTCTCGGGAGAACTGAAACTATCGTATTCCCGCAACAGCATGGCCCCCAATTCTTTCGGGCGATCGAAGGCAGCCACGGCGCGGATCGCTTCGATGCGCAGGTCTGGGTTACACAGCAAGCCCGGAAGTTCATCAATGAGCCCTTCATGTTGTTGTCGGGCAAGACCGTTCAAGGCGCGCCTACGGGCCTCTGTGTCAGCATTCTGGTCTTTCAGTGTGGTCATTAACTGTTTGGCTGCCTCAATGCCACCGAATTGTTGCGAGATCGTTTGAGCGAGATCCGCCACACTGTCGTCTGCCTGTAGCCTGGCATAAACGGAGTCCCAATTGCCCGGAGGCGTCACATCCAATTGACCTTCAAGGCCGGCTTGCATCCCCGTCAAAAGCGCAAGCCGTGCATCCGATGGTTCTTCGACAGCCGTAAGGAGCATTTCAAGCTCATTGGCATCCACCGCACGGCGGGCAATGTATTCGGTGAGCATCGGAATCTTACTGCTTTTGGCAAGCTCGAGTGCCCGGCCGGGATTCCCCGCTACGAGGGGCTCGATAGCGAACCAGATCATTTTGGGTATGTTGTGATCGTCGGTATCTTCGCCTTTCTTGACGAGCGCCTGTGCGATTTGCCAGCGGTCATCATGGTTAATGCGTTGTAGAGCAGCGGCAAGGTACAGTCGCACTACCGGAGAATCATCTTCGCGGGCCATGCGGGCGAAGGTGTCCACAGCCCGTGTCGGTGGAGAATTATCCTCATTTAACAACTGGATGGCCCAGGCTCGGATGTGGTGATCCTTATCTTCCAGCGCGTTCATCAGATCTTCAGCTGCAAAGCCGCCGGTTATGTGTGTTGTCCACATGGCCCGCAGACGTACGTCCGGATTCGAGTTCGACCGGAATATTTCGTGCAATCGCCCGTGAACTGAATCCTCCAGTTCACCCTTGGCTGCACGGGCTTGTAGAATCACACGCGCCCGGCGCGCGTGCCATGCGCTCTTGCTGAGCTGCAGTTCAACCAGCTGCGCATCTGTCATTGTTTTCAGGTCGTCATAACGTCCATCCCAGTTTTGTGCCAGGGATGTCTTCGGTGTAATGCGGAAAATCCGTCCGGTATCTTTATGCAGAACCTCACTGCCGCAAATATCTGCGTCGTGCCAGTCCAACACGTAGACCGCGCCCTCAGGTCCAACCTCCATGCTGAAGCCTACCCACTGGGCATTGTTGGCAAGTAGGAAATCATCGCCGTGTTTTGCCACGAATCCGGAACCTTTCGGTTCGAGCACATCTGACAAAACAGCATGCTCGTGGATGTTTGCCATGAAGAGGCGTCCATGATGCTCTTCCGGAAACGCATCGGACAAATAAACGCGCGCACCACCATGTGCCGACCGGTGACGGTGGTCAACGATGGTACGAATGTCACCATAGACATATGGATTGAAATGCTGACCGCCCTGGCGATGGTAAATCCCTCCCGGGATCACGTGAAAGGCATGCGGAATGACGCATGCGCTGATAAACAACTGGCCTTTTGCGTCGTAATCGATTCCCCATGGGTTACTGAAGCCGTGCGCAACTACCTCAAAACGATCTTTCGTGGGGTGATACCGCCAAACGCCGCCGTTGATGTCTACGCCTTCCTGGTCCTGCCAGTCCGGATTGTTCCAGTAGGACTCTTTAGAACCCCTCCTGAGATCGCCATCCAAATACGCCGGGAAGGGCTCCTCATGTCCATAGAGTCGGGCATCTCCGTTTGGCTTTTTGATTTTCGAAGGGGTGGCGAAGCCTTCCAGGCCGTAAAGCCACCCGTCTGGCCCCCAGTGCAAGCTGTTGATGGTCTCATGTCGATCCCGGATACCCCAGCCGGTGAGTAGGATTTCAACGTCGTCTATATCGCCTACGTCATCGCCATCTTTGTCGGGGATAAAAAGCAAGTTAGGCGGGGCACCCAAAAAAAGCCCGTCGAAGCCAACTGCGAGCGCGGACGGAAACGGGATACCCTCCAGAAAGACTTTTACGTCATCGGCTGCACCATCGTGGTCCGTGTCTTCCAGAATCAGAATGCGACTGTCGCCGGAGTTTGAAAACCCCGTACCACGGGTTTCGTAGTCGCGGTTCTCCGCAACCCACATACGGCCGCGATCGTCCCAGGCAAAAGCCATAGGTTGGGTAATCATCGGCTCTGATGCCCAGGCGTTAACCTCGAAGCCGTCGATCACCGTCATGGCGTTCACAGCCTCTTTCGGCGTCAGAAACTTTTCCGTCCGTCCTTCCTCTTGCGCGATTTTCCAAAGTGCCTTGGTGTCGCCGCCGGCGTAGTCTTGCCACAGATTCGTCAATTCGACGTCGTTGAAATCGCCGGTATAGACAACCAGCCTGTGGCGGATGATCTCGCTCGAACCCTTCTTGATGTGCCAATCGCCCATGCGTGACCGAGCCGGACCGACACCGAGTTGGCGATCGACTCGCCAGGTTTGCGGAAAGCCTTCGTTAGCCGGGTGATCAAAGATGGCGATATGTCCAAGATCATCACGACCCTCGATCTCCATGCCGACATCGACCCACATGGCACGTTTTCCTTCTGCCTGTTGGTTGCGCTGCCGGGCCGCATTGACGGCTTCGCCGCGAATACCCTTACGCCACGGCATACGAAGGAACATACCGCCATAGCCGAATTCGCCGATTGTAATATCGGTTTGTGCTGCGCCAGTCCACTCCAGGTCGAGGATATATTTGTCCCCGTCCGCGCGCATGGTCCAGCTCTGGGTTTCCGTCATGATATTCTCGCCCGCTTCATCCAGCATCTCGTAAACCGTCTGCCATTTGACCTCTTCGCCCATGGCTTGAACCACAGTCGCCGAGTCTCGCCGCCAGTAGTCACTTTCGGGATGGTGAAAGAAATCTCGACCAATGGCCTTCACGACTTCTGCGGGTTTGTCCTTTCGGTAGAACCACTTTTTGAGGGTATCTTTTGGTACAGACTGGCCGTTGACTCGCGTAAAGCCCCAATAAAGACCGGTCTGGTGCTTGTGATGTCCCGGGCTGTCTTCGGTCAGCTCGCCGTTACCGTCCGGAGCATTTATCGGATGCAGATATGGCCGGAAGTCCGGCCTGGCGTTTTGCGTCACAATGGGTTCTGTACCATCGGCCCGGTAAATGGCGATGGTCCCGGCCTCATCGTCCTGCTCGATTCTCAATTGCGTCGGACCAGTCGATTCGGAGTGTCCTGAATCTGCCAAACCACAGCCACTATACGCCAGCATGATGGCCAGAAGAGTGGCAGCCCGCCTGCCTGGAAAGCGGCTGCGCTGTATCGAGGCCGCAATGATCTTAAAGAATTTGTTTTTTTTGGGTAACACAATAGGAATCCTTATTTTGCAACAACAATTACCAAAGCAGGCAAACTCCAATGCAATTGACACCGAGCAGCAAATAGGCAATTGAGAGCAGCTGCACCATAGATTAAGCTCCAGTGTAGGGCGTCAGGATCATTGTATTGTACCAAAATGGACAACACAAAGACTGCCAGCATTGAGTAATTGAGACTGGTCAATACTTTAGATTGCGCCACGTGATCCAGTCCTCATCTTCTGTGTAAACCATACTTACGCATGACCTCGTCCATCTGCTTTTGATACGGTTCATAAGTAGCTCACTGAGGGTTAGCCGTGACGATCACGCAGCCTGCTTTTCACGACCTGCCTTCACGCGGGGAGACCGTGAGCATTGCCAACGTGAGAGCACCTGACTAGAACTCCCAGTCACTGATTGGGCTTGAATTCTCGTATCTTCCCCATGATGCGTTGGTAACACCCTTTGTTGAAACAGCTTTTATCAGTACATTCTTTGGCTGTACAGGTTGATATCGCTTCTTGCTGAAGCTCGCGTCGCCGTTCGAAGTACTTGGGTGAAATAGGCGCTAATGGTGTGCTCGCGGTAACCCATGTTGGTGTCGTGTTGCCTGCATATTCTTCATAGGCCGTCTTACCGTTGCCATCCGGGTCAAGGTAGGCATCGATGGTGTAAGTAGGGTCCAGACCATTGGCTACTTCCCACTTGTCTGGTATCCCGTCGCCATCGATGTCACCCGGGGCAGGCGCATAGGCAATACTCTGAGTAAAAAAGTCGTACTCGTTTTTCAGCCGGTTGTAGATCTCGGGATGGGCATCTTTGAGATTGGTGGTTTCCGAGATGTCGGCTTCAAGGTTGTATAGTTCACCGTCATTTAGCGCCACGTATTTCCATATACCGGATCTGTGTCCCATGATTTCATACACCGGCACTATCACGTCGTCAGTCCAGGGGTCGATGTAGTTGGCGTAAAACTCGCTGTCAGCTCGTGTGCCCGTCCCGAACAAGACTGGGGAAATATCTCTGCCGTCGTGTGGTCGGTCGGTCGGCATTTCTCCCCCTGCCAATGTCATAAAGGTGGGGAACCAGTCCATCATGATGGCGGGGCTCCGCTCCACTCTTTTTCCCTTAATCTTTCCTGGCCACCGTGCGATGGTGGGTACTCGTATTCCTCCTTCGTAAACTGAGGCCTTTACGTTTCGCAGGGGATGCGCGGATTTATTCTCGTCTGTCTGCTTGGGTGATGGTCCATTATCGCTGGTGAAAATAACGAGGGTGTTTGAGTCGACCCCCAGTTCCTCGAGTTTTTCCAGAATCTGCCCGGTACTCCAGTCGATTTCTTCAATCGTATCCCCGATTAATCCTCCGGCGGATGTACCGCAAAATTCAGGCGAGCAATGAAGCGGTCCATGGGGATAGGTATGTGGCAAATACAGAAAAAATGGCTTGTCTGCCGCGACACTTTGCTCGATGAACCCGATTGCCTTTTCGGTATAGCTCTTTGTCAGCGTCGTAAGGTCTGCCGGTTGAATGGCGATAGTATTGTTTTCGTACATGGGGACGCCCTTGTCATACGCCCGGTGGTACGGGTTATTGGCAAGCCCCCACCAGTAGTCAAAACCGTGTTTCATGGGAAAGTATTTTTCCGAATCGCCCAGGTGCCACTTGCCGATTGCCGCCGTCGCATAACCAAGGTCTCTCAGTTTTTCGGCCACGGTGATTTCCGTGTCTGACATGCCTCCGGTTTCATGGGGCGGCTCGATCCACCGCAGCATTGCCCGGTCCTTGGCACGGTGAGGATAGCGCCCCGTCAGCAGTGCGTACCTGGAAGGGGTGCAGACCGACGCCCCGGCGTAGAAATCGGTGAAACGGATACCCTCTGCCGCCATTTGGTCCAGGATAGGCGTCTTGATTTTTGGGGCTCCGTAAGAGGAAAGATTGTTGTACCCAAGATCATCTGCAAAGATAAATACGATGTTGGGTTTCTCGGCCGCAAACCCGGTTGCATTCAGCAATACAAGTGTAAACCAGATCAGTGGTTTTATTATGCGATTTTTCATCTCAACCTCTCTTATGAAGAAATGTTTATTCAGTTTCAGCATTTCCTGCCGAGTTATAAGCTCGCTTCCAGCGCTTTGAACCCACCGAGGAAAACCTCGTCGCGCACGAACGGCCCCCAGTGATCGTGTTTGCCATCGGATACGTCGAACTCGGCGCTCCATACCGCATAGGTTTTGTCGCCATCGGTAATGCTTTCGAAATGCATGGTAGAGACGTAATCGACGAAAGGTAATGGCCCGCCGACCATGTCGTAGACAATGGTGTGATCTAGCGCGGACATCGCGAGTAATGTTTCGCGCACTCGGCCCGGGGGCTCGCTGAGCAGGAAGTTGCGCACGCATCCGACTTCGTTGTTGGCTTTGCCTGCCTCGATTTCACTCGAACCGGCCGTCGGATGCCAGTTTGGCAGGCCATTAAAATTGGAAGCCATAGCCCAGACTTTGTCGAGTGGTGCGTTGATGACGGTTGATGTTCTCACTTTGATCATGGGGTTTCTCCTCAACTTGGTTTAATTCAAAATTCGGGTTTGATTCAAGATACGGGTTTGATTTATTCGGCTAACCAATATCAATTTTAACGCCGCATTTGCTTAAAAGCCTGGGTCTGGTCGCGTATGGCTATTTCGGTCGGTAGCCGTTCCATGCTGCTTGCACCATAAAAGCCGTGACAGTTCGGACAATTATTCAGCATATAAAGCGCGTCGTCGGGTTGCGATAGCGGCCCGCCATGACAAATGATGATGGTATCTGACTTTATTTGCAAAATGGCCTCTGACCAGAGGTTAAACTCTTCGGCGCATTGCGCTAGCGATTTGGCGGTGCTGGCGCCAATACTACCACCAGTAGTGAGACCAAAATGGATGACGATAATATCGGCACCGGCCTCGGCCATCTGTTCGGCTTCTTGTTGGTTGAAAATATATGGTGTGGTGAGTAAGTCCATGCCTACCGCGAGGCGTATCATCTCGACTTCGCTAGCATAGTTGATGCCGGTTTCTTCGAGGTTGAGGCGAAACTGGCCGTCGATCAGGCCGATCGTTGGAAAGTTTTGCACGCCGGCAAAACCGGTATCTTTAATTTGCTGTAAAAAACATTCGATATCGATGAATGGGTCTGTGGCATTCACGCCGGCGAGCACCGGAGTGTGCTGCACTACGGGTAAGACTTCCTTCGCCATATCCATGACGATTTCGTTCGCATTGCCAAACGCCATGTAACCCGATAGCGAGCTTCTACCTGCCATGCGATAGCGTCCGGAATTATAAATAATGAGCAGGTCGGCACCGCCAGCTTCGGCCGATTTGGCAGAAATACCGGTGCCGGCACCACCACCTACAATAGGTTGACCATTGTCGATCATGTCGCGAAAGCGCTTGAGGATTGTTGCTCGATTTTCAGGTTTCACGCAGATTCATCCTTTATTGAAGTTAAGGCGATGACGTCGTCAAACGCCTGTTTAAGTGACTGCACAAATTCGGCATCGTTAATATGCGCGTTGACGCGTTCGACGCGGCGGTCATTGGTTTGTTGGGTATGTTGTTCAATGGTTTCAAACAGTGCCTTGTCGGCTAGTGGGTCGTAGAAAACCTGGCCCTGTTGGTCGATCGCCGAGACGCCTTTTTCGGGTAGCAGGAAACGCGCCTGACCGGTATGCGCATTGAGCTTTTCGGCGATGAACTTGCCAATTTGAATATTCTCATCGACGGTGGTGCGCATCAGCGTGACCTGCGCATTGTGCTGGTACAGATTACGATCTTTAAATTTTTCGGGTACCAAATCGAGCGCCAAGAAATTCACCATGTCACAGGCACCGACCGACCCCACGTAGGGTATGTTGGCTCTTGCGGCTGCGGCCATGCGGTCGTCTCCTGCACTGAACACACCGCCGACGATCAGGTCGGCAATTTCTGTTGTGGTGACATCCAGCAAACCGACAAACTCGTTCGAGTCGGCGAGCCTTTCCATCGATCTGCCACCGGTTCCGGTCGCGTGAAAAACCAGACATTCATAGTGTTCTTGATACGCGGCGACTAGTTGCTCGACACAAGGTGTGGTGACGCCAAACATCGAAAGCCCGATCGAAGCTTTGTCGCTTTCTGGCAGCGTTATCTGGTTTGCGATCATGCCCGCCAGCGCATGCGCGGCGTTCGCCAGCACTTTACGTGAGATACGATTAAGGCCGGCGACGTCGGTGACGGTGTATAACATCATGATATCGGTCGCACCGACATAGGCACTAACGTCACCCGATGCCAGCGTTGACGCCATCACTTTTGGAATGCCGATGGCGAGTGTTTGCATCGCCGGGGTGATAATGCCGGTTCCACCAGAGCCGCCGAGTCCGACCATGCCGGCAACGTCAGTTTGTTTACTCATGAAGGCTTTTAATGCCTCGGCCATGCCGATAATGGCTTTGCCTCGGTCGTCGCCAAATACATGGTCTGGGCCATTGGGGTGGTGGGCTGCAACCTGGCTGACGTCGACATCAACCTCAGTCGCCGTGCTCTTAATACCAACATCGACCAGCTTTGTCGGAATGCCGGTTGCGGCAATGCAGTCACGCACGTAACTGGCTTCGGCCAGTTTGGTATCGCAGGTGGCGACGATATAGGCAGTTTTGGGTTTAGTGTCCATCGAGTGATATCCCCAGATATTTACGTTGCATGGTCTCGTCGTGCAAAAGTTGACTCGACGGGATGTGGTCGATAATTTGCCCGTTGACCATGATAGAAAGTTCGTCGGCGAGTTCAGCCGCGACGGACAGGTTTTGCTCCACCAGCAAAATGGCGATACCTTCGGTGCTGAGCTGTTGCAGAATTTCGACCACGTGGTCGACGATAACCGGTGCCAGCCCTTCGGTTGGTTCATCCAAAATTAACAGACGAGGGTCGATCATTAATGCGCGGCCGATGGCGAGCATTTGTTGCTCACCGCCAGATAGGCGGTTACCAAAATTGCTACGGCGTTCGGCCAGTCGCGGGAAGATGTCGTAGATGCGCTCGCGCGTCCATTGCTGGTTTTTGCCGCGCTGCATAATGCGTAAATGCTCATCGACGGTGAGCGTCGGAAATACGCGTCGGCCCTGTGGCACATAAGCCAGACCATGGCGTGCACGCCAGTCGGGTGCCTGATGGTCTATAGCCACACCATTCAGGTTTATATTGCCACCCGACAATGGCAGCAAGCCCATGATCGCGCGACACAGGCTGGTTTTACCCATGCCATTGCGGCCGATGATGGCGCGTGGCAGGGCACCGATATCGACCGAAATACCCTGCAATATATGCACCGAGCCATAGTGCAGGTCGACGTTGCTGGCGCTTAATACCGGGCTATCTTGTGCGTCCATCAGGCGTCGTCTCGTTGTTTTCGACCCAGATAAATTTCATGCACCATCTGGTTCTGGCTAATTTGTTCGGGGCTGCCTTCGGCAATCAGGCGTCCCCAGTTGAGTACGCTCACCTGGTCGCAGACACCGAGTGCGATTTCCATGTCGTGCTCAATCATCACCAGGGTAATATCGCGTGATAACGATTTGATTACCTCGGTTAATTTGATGCGTTCGAGCGGGGACAAACCGGCTGCCGGTTCGTCGAATAATAAGACTTTGGGTTCACCGGCGAGTGCCATCGCCAGTTCGAGCTGACGGCGTTGGCCATGTGACAGCGTTTCGGCCTTCAGCTCGGTAAATGCCTCGATACCGATACGTTCAGCCAAAACCAAAGCCTGTTGCCGGCGAACATCATTTTGACCAATCAAGCCCAGGCCGAAATGTTGTTTGCTAAGGCCGATGATGGCGATGATGAGGTTTTCGAGCACAGTTAATTGTGGAAATATTCGTGCCATTTGGTACGTGCGGCGTAAACCTAGCGCTACCCGGTTGGCGACCGATTGGTTGGTAATGTCTTCACCGTGAAATTCGATACTACCCTGCGAGACAGGAATATCGCCGGCAATCAAATTAAATAGCGTGGTCTTGCCTGCACCGTTTGCACCCAGTATGGCGCGGCGCTCGCCTTTGGCGATGGTGAGGCTGACATCTTCAACGGCGACGAGGCCGTTGAAGTGTCGAGAAACGCCCTGCACCAGCAGGGCGTTACTTGAAGGGTCTGCTAGGGACACGAAGGATTGTCTCTGCTTACTGGACCCATGGCGAGGAATTCTGCTTCTGGCTCACCCAGGGTTTGCGAGACATTTTTGGTGACCGAAATCACCTTGTTGCCGAGTTTGCCATTACCTAGATCAACTACCTGGGTCAGTAATACATCGACGATGCCGTTGCGGTTTTTGTCGAGTTTCATACGACCGGTTGGTGTGTCAAATTCCAGATTAGACAATGCTTTACGGTAAGCCGCATGGTTATTAGACAGGTCGCCTTTAACCTTTTCGAGGCCGAGTAACGCAGCCTTGGTGCTCATATAATAGTGATGCGCGAATATCGAGGGTGACGAAAATCCATCAGGGAACTCTTTGCGATACTGTGCGACAAAACTCTGCCATTCCGGGCTAGGGTTTTCACTCGCAGTTGGTGTGCCAGATGGCGTACCGATGAGCAACTTTTTGAACGGCCCTTTGGCGTCGAGAATAGTCGAGTCGATGGTAATCGTGCCGCCGATGATCGGCTTGTCGCCACCGGCGCGGCTATACTGGGTAAGGAAGTTAACCGCATCCGAGCCACCGAGCGCGACAAATAAAGCGTCGACGTCCTGTGGAATCGCGTAGACGATCGAGCTGTAATCTTTATTGCCGATCGGAACCCAGAACTTGTTCGGCACATGGCCGCCGGCTCTGCAATATTCCAACATGAAACCCAGTACCTGGGTGTAGGGGAAGGAGTAATCTTCGGCGATTACGGCTACTTTTTTATAGCCCAGTGTATCGTAGACATAAGTCCCCAAACCGGCTAGCCATTGCGCGCCATCACCACCGAAGCGGAAGAAATTTTCAGAGCCGTTACGCAAGGTCGCATCCTGTGCCGCTGACGAGCCATTGATAAACGTCACGCCTTGGTTAGATTTTGAAAAGTCACGAATCGCGATGCCTTCCGAACCAGATAACGGACCGACAATAATGTCGACACCATCTTGCTCGATTAACTTACGCGCGGCGTTTACTGCGGTATCTGGTGCGCCACTTGACGACATGCTGCTGAGCACGATCTTCTTACCGGCGATCATGCCGCCAAATTCTTTGATGGCAAGCTCGATACCACGAATACCGTCGCCACCCGGTCCGGCAAAAGCACCTTCAAGAACAGAAATGCCGCCAATTTTTACGACGTCGGCGGCCCCTGCGGGCATGACGCTCATGGTAGCCAGCGCGATACCTGTCGCGACGCTACGCAATGATGACTTAAGTTTAAGACGCATAGTTTTATTCCTCTCGTTTTGTTCTGGTTATGAAAACAACAATTGTTTGCAGCATGTGTATGCGTTCAACGACCCTCCGTCCGAAGCCGATCAGGCCACCGGGTGAAAGTAGGATGACAATTAGAAACACTGCGCCGATCAGCGTGTTGAAGCGATCTCGGTCGATCAGGTCTGAGGCGAAGGTTTCCAGCAATACGAAGCCCAGCGCGCCGATGAAGGCGCCGATAGGATGGCCGATACCGCCCATGATGGCGACGATCAACACGTCCAGCGTGACGTCGAGCCCAATGCTGGTGGGGGCGATACGGGTATTGAACCAGGTCAGTAAAATACCGCCGATGCCAGCGATCAGCCCGACCAGACCAAACGCGACAACTACCGTGCGTTGTGGCCGAAAGCCGAGTGCTGCGAGGCGTTGACGGTCGTCACGCAAAGCCTGAAAAGCTAGCCCCAAAGGTGTTTTGCGCAAATATAGGGTGAACATCAAAACCGCCAGACTGCTAATTACGCAAAGGAAGTAAAAGTGATAGGTTTCGCTCAATTGTATCGAGCCTAACGTCGGTGCTGTGATGCCGGCCAGGCCATCGAAGCCATTGAATATTTGATAGTTTTGGCGCGCAAAGAGGGTAAACGCGACGCTGGTTGCGAGGGTAATCATAATCGCGTAAATGCCGGTGCTGCGCTGAGAGATAATGCCCATCAAAATACCCGCCAATCCGGCGGCTAGAATTGCACCGACCACTGCAACCACGAGAGGCATTTCGACACCCAGACCAGCTGAGTTGTGGCTCATCAGCGCAATGGCATAACCGGCGATGCCTGCAATCATTACCTGTGCTAACGATATGATGCCGATTTCCTGCGCGAGAAAAGCCAGGCTGAGGGCGATAATGCCGAGAATTAACACCCGCGTGGCGATCTGCGAAATGAAGAATTCACTGGATATTGCCGGCAATAAAAACAGCAGTAGCGCGACAAAAGCGAGCAGTATGATGTCTGCGCGGCTCATCCGACGTCACCGCGACCGAACAACCCTTGAGGCCGAAAACCCAGTACGCCAATCATAATAATAAAGGTGAATACGACACCGTAGGTTGGTGCATAAACCAGCCCATATTGCTCTGACAATCCGACTAAAATGGCACCAATTGCTGCTCCGCTAATGCTGCCCATACCGCCGACAATGACGACTATCAGCGCCGCCAGCAAAAACTGTACATCGGTACCAGGTGCGACAGATAAGGCGGTAGCCGCAACAACGCCGGCAAAACCAGCCAGAGCACCACCAAGAGCAAACACCGCGATAAAGAGTCCTTTCACGTTAAAACCCAATGCATGCAGCATTTCCTGGTCATCGACGCCTGCGCGAATAAGCCGACCCAAATTTGTCTTAGCCATCAATAACCACAGGCCGACACCGACCGCGATAGCAGCGACGATCAGAACGATTCTTATTTTTGCGTAGTTAACTCCGAGTAATGGTAAGCCGATAGAGCCTTCGAGCAAGCTGGGCAAGTTTAGCTGGTAGGTGAGGCCGCCCCAGTGCGCGAGCATCAAGTCGGCAGCGATAATAGACACAGCAATCGATACCAGGGTTTGTTGCAGGTCTTTGCCGGCCATACGATTGAAAAACAGAACCTGTAACAGTACGCCGGCGAGCGCGGCCGCCAGGCTACCGGCGAGCGCCCCAAAAACCCAGGATCCGGACCACTCGGCAATGTCGAACGCGACATACGCACCGAGCAAGATCAGGCTACCATGCGCCATATTGACCACACGCATGACCCCGAATACCAGCGAGAAGCCACTGGCGGCAATAAAATACAGCGCCGCAAGCGATAGGCCGTTGAGAGTTACGATAAAAAATAGCGTCATACGGGTCACAAATTTTAATTAACTCGATAACCTAAGGAACTATCGTGCCAATAATCGTGTTTTTTGAAATGGCTATGTATTTCAATGATTTAATGCTCGACCAAATTAATTTCGGAAAATCAAATAATCAACCAGCTTGACAGTTACCGGAAAAATGTAGATATTTTCCGGAAATTGCCGGAAACAACTGTGAAAACTCAATCGAGAATTATTACCCAGCTACCTGATCAAAGTATAGGCAAAATTAACCGGCTGTTTCGTGGAGTCAAAGGTGGCTCATCCAGCGTAGTTCTCCGAACCCAGGACGAGAGCGCCTGAGCTGTAACCGGCTGTTTCGTGGAGTCGCCGATGAATAATCTTTTACAAGACCGGACTGCCCCGGAGGAGTGATGAAAACAAGACCGGACTGTTGCGGTTAACCGATGAACAGCGAGAGATCTGGCAGACAGATGGATATCTTCATCTGAAGCGGGTGTTCGATGCTGATGAGGTCAATTTCTTTAACAGTGAAATGGACCGGATCAGAGGCTTGCCCGGGTATGAACCCGATAACAATCCCGAGTTGCCTGTTGGCCATTTCAGTTGGCTGGATCATGCCAAGGATCTTGATCCGAATGGATATATGGACCGTCGTGACCTGTTGCCCTATCACCAGGCGTTTATCGATCTGATTGATCGGGCTCCGGTATTTGATTACATCGCAGATCTGATGGGGCCGAATATCATGCTGAGCATGACCCAGGCCATTAGCAGACAACCTTCAGAGCAATTTCCGGGGTACACTCATACGGATGGCGGTGAATCGTTGCGTTTGACCAGGGTGTCGGAGACTTCACCGCCTATTGCGATGAAGGCGATGTACCTGCTGAGTGATGTGACTGAACAGGATCATGGAAACCTGACAGTTTTCCCCGGAAGTCATATCCGCCAGATACCATTTCAGCGCGAATCGGTAATGACGCCATATTCTCCTGGCGCCGCGCAATTGATGGGCAGGGCAGGGGACGTTTACCTGTTCCCGCATTCCCTGTGGCATGGTCCAGCGCGAAATCTCTCCGGCAAGAGCCGCAAGGTGTTGCTTTACAACTATTGTCAGTTTCAGGTCTTATGATCACGACCGTATCCCTGATGTTGCCCAGCGTTGTTCACCAAGACAGAGGAGGCTCCTGGGTGACCTGGGTTATGACTTCAGGCCAGGGTCCTATTTTTATGTGCCAAAAGATCAGGAAGAAGTAATTCTGAACCCCTGATCAGTCAACTCAAAGTACAAATGTCACAATTTCCAGGTTGACGCTATCGAAGTATTGGGTTTTCGCGGGTACCAGGGAGATCATTGTCACTTGGCGTTGTGCCGTTTGAATGATCTTGACACACCACTGATGACTTCCTATTCTCCAATTGACCATTGTATCGCGGATTTCATTATCCAGTGTCGACTGCCACTCTGACCACATTTTCCGCCTATATCCTTTGCATGTTGATCATCGGGTATGTCGCATCCCGTCACACAAAAAACCTGGGAGATTATTTACTGGGTGGCAGGAGACTCGGTCCTACGGTGACTGCATTGAGCGCCGGGGCGTCGGATATGAGTGGCTGGCTGCTTCTGGGTTTGCCGGGTGCCTTGTATCTTGGTGGCCTGGTTGAATCCTGGATCGTTATAGGCCTTGTTGTGGGAGCCTTTCTTAACTGGACTTTCGTTGCGAAGCCTTTGCGTATCGCAACCGAGGCGACCGGTTCGCTTACCCTGCCGAATTATTTTGCAGCCCGGTTTCAGGACAAGACGAGGATGCTCCGGTTGATTTCCGCGTTTATTGTCCTTCTGTTCTTCACGTTTTATGCCGCTTCCGGGATGGTAGCGGGTGCAATCCTGCTGGAGTCTTCCTTTGGGCTTTCATACCTCACAGCGCTGCTGACCGGCGCTTGCATCATAGTCGCCTACACGACAATCGGGGGTTTTCTTGCCGTTAGCTGGACAGATTGTGTTCAAGGTACTTTGATGTTACTGGCGCTGGTATTACTCCCCATCATGATGGTGATGGAACTGGGTGGCATTGATGCAACCCTGTCCCGGATTGACGCATCACATCTTGCGATGGTGGAGACTGTCTCTGTGATCGGCATCCTCAGCCTGCTCGCATGGGGCCTCGGATATTTTGGCCAGCCCCATATCCTTGTACGTTTCATGGCAATCGGTTCTGCCGACAAGGTTGGTCGAGCGCGAACGATTGGCATGTCATGGATGATTTTATCGAGTATGGGGGCGGTAGGTGTCGGCCTTGCCGGCATCGCATATCTGGACACCATGGGTCAACCTCTCGGGGCAAAAGACAGTGAGCATGTATTCATTGCCGCCACGCAAATCATCTTCAACCCCTGGGTCGCAGGGGTGTTGCTTGCCGGGATACTGGCAGCTGTCATGAGTACAATCGACTCGCAACTGCTGGTTTCGTCCAGTGCGCTGTCAGAAGATTTTTACAAATCGTGGCTCCGTCCGGAAGCCAGCGACAGGGAACTCATGTTGGTTGGACGCGCGATCGTAGTCCTCATATCTGTTATTGCTGTATTAATAGCACTTGATCCGGAAAGCAAAGTCATCAACCTGGTGAGTTACGCCTGGGCGGGACTCGGGGCCAGTTTCGGCCCGGTCGTTTTGATGTCCCTGTATTATCCACAGACGAACCAGTGGGGCGCACTGGCGGGCATGTTGTCCGGCGCTGTTACCGTAGTAGTGTGGAAGGGGCTGTCCGGCGGGATCTTCGATGTGTACGAGTTGCTTCCGGCTTTCCTTATTTCACTCGCAGCGATTTATCTGGTATCCAATGGAACCAGGAACCCATCCCCTTCAAGACATCGGTAATAGTCTCACGTACAATAGACGGCTTCTCTGGATGAACACAGGAATTAAAAGATGAAAGTAGACGGTGGAATAGGGACAAACCTGGACAAGGTTCCCGCACAGGCAAAGGCACTGGAAGAGGCCGGCATGAGTGGTGTCTCGACTGCGGAAACAGCACATGATCCTTTTTTTCCTTTGCTGGTTGCTGCCCAGAATACGGAAAGGGTAGACCTGATGACATCAATTGCTGTGGCGTTTGCCCGTACGCCAATGACACTTGCAAATGTTGGTCACGACCTGAACCAATATTCAAAAGGTCGCTTTGTACTGGGCCTTGGGTCACAGATCCGGGCACACATCACCAAGCGATTTTCCATGCCCTGGTCCAACCCTGCACCAAGAATGCGCGAATTTATTTTGGCGATGCGCGCCATCTGGGCAAATTGGCACGACCAGGAGCCGCTGCAGTTTACCGGAAGGTTCTATTCACACACGCTTATGACGCCATTCTTTGCACCTGTGAATAACCAATATGGTCCGCCCAGAGTATTTCTTGCAGCTGTTGGGCCAAGGATGACCGAGGTTGCCGGTGAGGTCGCTGACGGGATCATCGTACATCCGTTTACGACCCAGAAATACATGAGGGAAACCACTTTACCTGCGTTGGAAAGAGGGTGGGCAAAGTCTGGAAAAAAACGTGAAGATTTCGAGATCTCGTACCCCGGATTTGTCGTCACCGGAAACACTGAGGAAGAAATGCAGGCTGCCGCAGTCGCTGCCAAACGCCAGATTGCTTTTTATGGTTCGACCCCTGCCTACAAAGCGGTACTGGAATCCATCGGCGTTGGCGATATGCAGAGTGAATTGAATACCATGTCCAAACAGGGACGCTGGGAAGAGATGGGAACGCTGATTACTGACGATATCATGAAGGAATTTGCCGTGGTGGCGGAGCCGGACAAAGTCGCTGAAGGAATTCTGTCCCGCTATGGTGATATTGTGGACAGGTCCAGCGCAGCCTACGGTGGGATACCTGAAGATCAACAGGCTTCAATCATCAGCAAACTGACAGCCGTCTGAAGAGTGATGGGGTCTGCTGACCGCATCCTTCCCATTCTACTTTTGGGACGATTGATTGCCCCACATATTCAGACTGAACAGATTCAGGTTTTCGGTATTGCGGGTAAAGATCATCAGAATAGTGACCACAGCGAATGTAATGAGCGTACCCAGCAAAAGTGCTATATCTTCTGTATTCAAAATCACATACAAAAGTGAAAACAGGGCGATATTAACACCTCCAAATACGAAGCCAGCCCGGATGTCTTGAAAGATCTGAATGCCGTACCAGGTCAACAGACCACAGCACATCAGAGTGGCCAGGAGATAGGCGTAATTGAAAAAAATGTGTTCCGACAGCGCCACCAGCAGCAGAAAGAAAATAGACAGGCCAACGCCAACCATCAGATATTGAATTGGGTGCACGGTAACTGATCGACGGATTTCACCAGCAAAAACCAGAGCAAAGACCAGTCCTACGAAGAGCAACCCGTATTTAACGGCTCGTTCAGTGATCAGGTATACATCAACAGGTTCAATCAGTTCCACGCCAAAACTGTTTTCAATTAAATTTGTACATAAATTTTTACAAAGTGCCAGGTCCCGGTTGATATTGGAAGCAAGCGCAGTGACTGACCAGTTCGCAGAGAACCCATCATCCACCGTTCTGGACGCAGGAAGATAACGTCCAATAAATTTGGGATGGTTCCAGTTGGAATTAACCTGGAATTGAGTGCTCCGACCCGCGGGTACGAAGTTGAGTGTATTGGTTCCTTTCAATCCGAGTTTCGACTCGAAAGAAGTGGGTTCCATCAGGTCTTGTGTCGTCAACTTCACCATGATGCCACGACCCTGCAATACGGCATGATCCCCTGCAGAGAACTGGTAAGTTTTATCGCCCCAGGACAAAGTTGGAATATAGGTAAAACCGCGCTGGTCACTGACACTGATCAGGATATACAGATTCCTGATTTGGTGGAATTTCGGTTGCTCCATGATGGATAGTAACGCTGCGGGTAGATATTCACCGGACATCTCCATGTTGCTGGAATAGACTTGCACTTCATGGATTCCACGGTAGCGTTTCTGCGTATCTACGGTTACGTTGACACGCAGGACTTCCATAGGTAACAGCGAAGTTCTGTCTACAATTTCCATTTTTGACATGAACTTGTCTTCTTCTTCGTTGAGGTAGGTTTTGGATTCAGAGACCTGATAATCGACAACAAGGACCGGCCCGACCAATGTCTGTTTGCCGGTCCAGCTATCACTGATTTCGGCAACGGCCTGTTCATGGAAAGTTGATCGTTCGCGGATTTTTGATTCGATAAGGGACAGCGGTATCAGTAACAACAGCGCAATAATACCAACTGACCCGGGTTTTGATCTCAAAATATTTTGAATGAACTGCAACATGATATATCTCCTCGAATATGACTGGAGGCGATAATGAATCATGAATATGTGGTTTTTATGTGGTTTCTATGGGGTCGGAGTAAAGTGCCGAAATAATAATGGGGTCGGAGTAAAGTGCCGGAGTAAAACTACCCATAACCGCACGATCAGGTCAGATGTAAAGATTTACTCCGGCACTTTACTCCGACCCCATTATTATTTCGGCACTTTACTCCGACCCCATTATTATTTTGATTTCAGTTCCCGAACCAGTCCCATGATCCGGTGCCTCTATACGGATTTCGGCATTGTGCAATGCCATGATTTGCCTGACAAAGCTCAATCCAAGACCTGTACTTTTCTTGCCGGTCACGGGATTCGGCAAACTGAAAAAGCGATCGAAAACCTTGTCCTTTGCGTAATTCGGAATGCCAGGTCCGTAGTCTCTGATGCTGATGATCGAAGAATCTTCGTTACGTATCAGAGCAACTTCGATTTTTGAACCGGTTGCTGAAAAATTCATTGCGTTGTCCAGCAGATTGTTAATGGCCTGTGTCAATAGAAATTCATCACCATAAACAGTCGATGGAACAGTGGAAGTAACAATTTCAATCCGTTTTGCCTTGCATTGAATTGATCTGATACCAATCTGCTTCTGCAATATTTCGTTCAGGTCTACCTGCCCGGCGTGATTGAGCTTATCCATATGCTCAAGTTCCGCCAGTTCCAGCAGTCTACCGGTAATTTCTTCCAGTCTTTCCATCTCATGCTGCATATTGTCGATAAACCTTTCACGATCCGGTACCGGCATATTCTCGTCGATCAACTCCAGAGCACCCTTAACCGCGGCAACAGGGGATTTGATTTCATGGGTAAGTGATTCGATGTAATCAGCAACGTACTCCTTGCCATCCAGACGCCGACGCATGGCCTGTATGGCAGCACTTAATTGATTGAATTCAGGCTCGGAAAAGACCGGCGATGGCGGACCGGTGTTGCCAGCTACATTATCCGCGTATGACACCAGTCGACGGATAGACCGGGTCAGCCAGTATGCCAGCAACAGACAGACACCCAGTGATACCAGAAGCAGGAATATCCCGTTGTACAGCATCGTGTTCTGAATTCTCTCGACATAGGGTTGCAGAGAAAGTTTTGACTTTGCCAGCGTAACAACTCCCACGATTTCTCCACCTTCCAGTATGGGTGCTGCGACATGCAAAATGGTGCTGAATTCGTCTTGCGGGTCCAACCGGGTTGCCCGTGCTCCATATTCCCCTTGCAGGGTCAGGTAAATATCGTTCCACTGTGAAAAGTCTTCCCCGACGGCTTCACCCCCCGAATCATGGATCACAACTCCATGATCATCCGTAATGTAGACCCGTAAGGAGGGTTTTGTCTTGACGATGTCATGGATCGTGGCCTGCAGGTTTCGCTTTGTATATTCGTCGATCGCTTGATTCAGATGGGTAAGATTGCGTGTGCTAATTTCAATTTCCACCAGTTCTGCCAACAGGTTCGCAGTGTCGATCATGGTTTCTTCTGTAGATTGGCTGATTCCCAGTTCAAGTTGATCGATTATCATGTCATAGAACAGATAACCGCTGATGAGAACCACGGAAAAGAAAGTGATCAGCAGCCGGTTTGTCAGGCTCAAGGTTCCTCCAGGCTATAGCCGAAACTGCGGTGTGTTCTGATCGGGTGACGGGTTGGGTCAACTGTCCGGAGCTTGGATCGAATGGATTTGATATGTGTATCGATAACCCTGTCGGATGTGTCTTCGCTGTCAGTCCATACCTCATAAAGCAGGCTCTCCCGGGAAAACACCCGGCGTGGCTGGCTGATCAGCTTTCCCAGTATGCCGTACTCGAAAGGAGTGAGTGCCAGCAGGGTGCCCATGAACTTTATTTCCTTTCGGTCCTGGTCCACATTGAATACGGGTGCCCGTTCCTGATGCCCTGTTCTGTTTGAGATCCTCCTTAGAATGGTTTTGACCCTGACTGCCAATTCCCGTGGGCTGAATGGTTTGGTGATGTAGTCGTCAGCTCCCAGTTCAAGTCCAAGAATCCGGTCGATCTCGTCAGCTCTGGCGGTAAGGAAAATTATGGGTATATCGGATTTACTGCGGATTTTTTTGCATACTTCAATGCCACTGATATCCGGCAGTCCAATATCGAGTACCACCAGGTCAAACTTGATCGCCTCTATCAGATCGAGACCCAGTGCTCCTGTGCTGGCTCGTTCAGATAACATCCCCTCACGGTCCAGAGCATAAACCACGTTATCAAGAATGCTGGGTTCATCTTCTATGATCAGGATTCTTGGCGGTGCGAGCGGCATGGAGTGTTCTCTGGTCCCAAAATTCAATTTTCCGGGATGTAGCCCTCTGCCCTGTCGATTTCCTGCCCCGCAAGATACCGGTCTCGCTGTTCGTTAAGGTACTTTCGGGCGCCTTTATCGCGAAGGTTGAGGTGTTTTTCGTTGATCAGCAGTGTTTGCTGGAGCTGCCAGGCAGACCACGCTTCGGCGGATACGGATTCAAAGATTTCCTGACCGCGTGGACCCGGAAAGGGTGGAGAAGCCAGTCCCGGGAGTTCTTTTTTCAGTCTGCTGCAGAATACGGTTCTTGACATGAATGTTTGATCTACCTGTCTGGTGACCTTTGATTGTACAGTGGTTGGCGTAAATGAGGAATGGGGGCAGCTCACACAGCACAATCCGGTAATGGTGAAAACAGATAAACTCGGGCTGGGTGTTGATACAGACCCTCCGGGCCTGAGCGTCGGCAACTTGACTAGGTTCTGACATGCAGCATCGTTTTATGATGCCATTGCGGTACCTGGTTTGTTTGAGGCCTTGGTTCCGTCACCTTCTTCGGGGCATCATGTGGTTGCATGACATTAAATTGAAGTGTCTGATTACAGACTGGCTTATCAATCCAGACATTCCGCTATGTATGACTTGTTTCTAAGACAGTATGGTATTGAAAAAGCCCGCATTAGTGCACTTGCACAAGGGGGTGATAACGAGACGTTGATCGTCGAAAGCGACAATGGCTTGAAGGTCCTTCGAATCTACAGGACTACGCCGCCCGACGAAGTTGATTTCGAACTGAACGTAATCGACTTTCTGTTAGCTGGAGATTTTCCAACGCCCTGCTTCTTGCGAACAACGGATGGGAACGTGAAGGCCCAGGTGAATGGAGTCGTAGCGGTCCTGTTTGAATTCGTAGAGGGTAAGCCAATTAGAAAGGATAACCAGGCAGCGTTAAATGTTGCGAAGACTATGGCAAGACTGCATCACCTGACAATTTCAATACCTTTTATGGGTGTTCGTTCCCGGTCTGATATTGGTCGTATTCGAAATTTTGTTAGATTTGTGGAGAACTCGCCCGCACTTGCAGAAAAAAATGGATGTAGCGAATACGTAGCAGAACTTAACGATCTGCTTGGGGAAATTTATCCTGTTCTTAACAACCGGTCCATACCAAGTGGGATTGTGCACCACGATCTCCATGCAGATAACGTCTTTGCTGACCACACAAACACCATTGTGTCCATAATCGATTTTGACGAGTCGTACTATGGACCATTGGTGTTTGACCTAGCCAGCTTGATTCATTATTGGACCGATCGTAGCGACAGCCAGTTTTGTTACGACTCTATCCGATCGGTACTTGATGCATACCAATCTATCAGGACCATTGTTGACCTGGAGCGCAGATTTTTACCCGAAGCTCTTGCTGCCTTCTATGCTGCCGACGCCGCGGAGTATCTGATCCGATACTTCAGGAAAGATACCGAAGGCTTAAATTTTAACAGTTGTAACTCCCTGAGGACCTTCTATTCATTGCGGAGGAAAGAGCAGTCAGCGATCTTGAAGTTGTTTGGATAAACCCAGTTGTAACTGCAATTCTTTGTCATCCATGAAAAAATTGCTTTGTTTTATTTATTCTCCTCGGCACGTGGTTCGTCACCGGCTAAGCACTACACCGATCTGGTTGGTTTTGTTCTCCTCGGTCGCCGGGAACCGAATGACGATGTCGTCTCTGCTGTCGTTGTTGAGGTCCGCGACAGTCACGCCGCCAGGCCTGGTGGTATCGGGAAAGTTCACGGCAATGGGTACATACCTGTCGGCAAACAGTGTGGTATTGCCCGTGCCCGGATAGATGTTGATGACACCTTCGCCACCGGGAACAAGGAGGTCGTCCAGACCATCGCCGGTAACGTCGGCGATCTCTAACCATCTCCTGGACATGATGGAACCACTCCTCAGGTTGAAACGGAATTTGATGGGCTTACTCACGTTCGGTTTCTCTGGATAGGCGTTGTCACGCATGACGTAGAAGTCCACGTCGAAGCGCACCGAGCCGGTCAATAGAGCCGCAATGATCTTGCCGATACCGATGTCGAACGAGGCCATGCCGAAGTCCATCTGGCCGTCGTTGTCGAAGTCGCCGGTATCGAATGGGCTTTGGATCCCCGACGACTCGATGACTGTGTCCTTTTCCGTCGAAAATATCGTCCCGCCGTCCACCCGTTGGCCGAAGTAGAAGTCGTAGCGCGTCGACTGGTCAAAGAGGCCGTTGATGGTAAGCGTATTGGTGACGATGTCCCCGATGCCGTCGCCGTTGTAGTCGTCGACGCCGTAAAGCATCACGCGGGGCTTGTCCAACTGGCGGTTGCCGATGCCTATGGAAACGGCGAAGTCGTCTGAGCTGACTTGAACCGGGAGCGCGAGCTGCAACGCGACCGTGTCGAAACCGGTCTCCGTGGCCCGATAGACCAGGAATCGGTCATCCTCCCAGAATGCGAGATCTGTGCGGCCATCGCCATCGTCGTCGAGTTCGTAGATCGCGCGCGGCCGGTAGGTCGCTGATCGGAACCCCGTCATGGCCGTTGGTTTGGCGCCAAGCTTTACCGGTCTGGTCCAATTGTCGGTGTCGGGGTTCTGCAGCCACACCCAATAGCCGTCGAAGTCGGCCAGGACGATGTCGTCAAATTGGTCTCCGTTGATGTCCCGTGCGATCATGACGCGCGGCACATCAAGCGGCGACACGTTGTAGACTGACGGTGCCGATACCAGCGACTCGCGCTGCCAGGTTGCAGGATTCAACCACTCGACGTGGTTGCGGCGGAACATGAGTAGCCGATTCCCGCTGCCAAATTCAAGCATGTCGACGAAGATCACATCGTCGTCGACATCTGCACCGTGAGCGACATGCCAGTGATCACCGTCCAGTGCGTACACTGTCATACGACGTTGCCGGTCTTCGCCACCATCGCAGAATACCACGAGGTCGTCCACCTCACCTCCGGTCAGATTGCCATGCAGCACGACACCTGCGGAATCGCCGGTGTCGATCAAGAAATTGTCGAAAGAAAAATCAGCGAAGACCGGCGCGGTCAGGAGTACCCCTGACAGCAGTATGGGCGTTGTCAATTGGCGCACGTCTAGCCCCGTTCCCCAGAAACGTGGTACGACTTTCGTAGCTTAATAATTCGCTCGTTCAGGATGGTCACTAAAGCTACCTCTACATTGGAAAAGCTTGCAGTGTAATCCAGAAACCACATTTAGAACATGACAATGAACCGACATATTCAGACATAAGAGCGAAGGTGCAACAAAATCCACTTCAGACATTGGCCACTATTTAGAATCCATCCCACTTGCCGACAAATCCATCCGACAAAGCATCAACTGCAATACTCTGTCTTCGATGCAAAATTGCGCTTTGTTATACTTATTCTCTGTAGTAATTTGAGCAGAGAAGTTGGAGGATAAAAGGCTGTGAGGATGCGCGATCTGAATGTTGTTTTTCTACAGCTTTGTTAGACAATAAAATGTTGGAGACATTATGAATCAAGAGAACAGCAGATTCGAGATCGTTACCTTCAAGCGAGCTACGGTATTATTAGCAATCAATAGCGTCATTCTGGCAGTCTCTGGCGTGCTGCTTTCGGATGAAACAACATTTTTCAATGAGCAGTTGGCGATTTTGATTTTGGGACTGGTATCAATAGCTTTAATCATGCATAACTACGTTGTAATTAATTTAACGTATTCTGGAATTGGCTAGATAGTATCAGCAGACCCTGATGACTCAATCAAAGATAAGAATGAAAAAGATATTCAGCAATCGCTTTCGCACCATAGGCGTGTACAGTGGAGTGAGAACACTTGTTTGGGTATTTTGCCTATACAGGCAGTTCTGATTACATTAAGTTTCTTGTGAGTCCATACCTGACAAATCAATCAACTCCTCACCTGCGGCACCAAGCCCTATACCGATGACGAATTGAAATCTCTTTCCGATCTCGTGCAAACGTTCAATGAGCAGCATGGTATGGATTTTTCAGGTACAGACATAATCCATTTCACAGGAATAGGGCCAGGAATGGGATCAGGTTCAATTTCTGGATAATTGAACCTGACCTTGATTACTGATGACCCAAATCAGATAAAATTTTTGTTACCGGTCGGGTCAATCCGAGTTCCACCGGGTTTGATGGTGAGTACCAGTATCGTAAACGTGAATCCTGGTTCACCGCGTTGGCATCTGCAATTTGGATATGAACCGGTGTGATATCGAAATGAAAGTGGGTGAAGGAATGTCTAAATTTCGGCAAAGTTTCGATGTTGGCCGGTACCATATAGCCTGCTTGCAGGTAATCTTCAATCGATTCGGAATCGGGGATTTCCGGAAAACTCCACAGGCCGCCCCACAGTCCACGGGATGGTCGTTTTTCCAGCAGGATATGCCCTTCATAATTCTCAATGACCAGCATTATGGTTGTCTGGACCGGTAATTCTTTCTTTGGTTTCCTGCCGGGGTAAGCCTCAATCTGCCTGCTCCGATTAGCTACACAGGAATCATCAAATGGGCAAACACTGCAATTTGGCCGTCTTCGTGTGCAGACCATCGCTCCCAGGTCCATAATGGCCTGAGTATAGTCTGCAACGTTTACGACGGGGGTGAGTGCTTCCGCTTTTTGCCACAACAGAGTTGCAACGGCCGGGTGACCAGGCCAGCCTGCAATGGCAAAACACCGGGAGAGTACTCGTTTGACATTACCATCAAGTATGACAGCCTTGCGGTTGGTACAAGTGGCAACGATTGCACCGGCAGTAGACTTCCCAATGCCAGGCAATGCTGTCAGTTGCTTGACTTCCAGTGGGAATTCACCATCGAATCTGGTCATCACTAGCTTTGCCGTTTTATGGAGATTTCTGGCGCGGGCGTAATACCCGAGACCGGTCCACTGATGCAGCACTGCATCCTCATCGGCCTGTGCCAGTAATTCTACGGATGGGAATGCCTTCAGGAAGCGATCGTAGTATGGAATAACTGTCGCCACCTGGGTCTGCTGCAACATGATTTCTGAAATCCAGACCCGATAAGGCGAGATGTTCTGCTGCCAGGGAAGATCCTGACGACCATGCTGATGGAACCAGATCAGTAAACGGTCAGCAAAGTCGTAGCTCATTAGCACAGTATGAGGAAATTACAGAGTAACCGCCAGTTTACTCAAACCCAACTGCGATACACCCTGGTTACCTAAAGCAATCAGCGAATCACCTGGGTTACCCGAACCCCTCTGCGAACAACCTGTTTACTTAAAGCAATCGGCGAACATCCTGAATACCTGAACCCCTCTGCGAACACCCTGCTTTGCGTTCCGGGTTGTAGTATCGTCTTCTGAACTGTGGCATTTGATTTAATGAATCTGATAACCTGAATGCTTTTGGCGACGGAGTCTTACATGGAGGTCGGAACTGAATCTAATCCTCTGAGAGTGGCGATCATTGGTTCGGGTCCGGCGGGATTTTATACCGTCAGTAATTTCCTCAGACACCGGGACCTTTCCGTGGAGATGGATATGTTTGACCGGCTTCCCACACCATTTGGTCTGGTCAGAGCCGGTGTGGCTCCTGATCATCAGAAAGACAAGTCTGTCATACGCGCTTATGACAAGAGCGCGGAAAACCCGAATTTCAGGTTTTTCGGTAATGTCGAATACGGTCGGCATATTACCCTGGATGATCTCAGGCAACATTATCATCAGGTGATCTTCACTACGGGTGCGCAAATCGACAGAAACCTTGATATTCCTGGAGAAGAACTGGCTGGCAGCCACTCGGCAACCGAATTTGTCGCATGGTATAACGGTCATCCGGATTTTACTGACCTTGAATTCGATCTCAGCCAGGAAAATGTCGTCATAGTCGGCATGGGTAATGTCGCCATGGATGTGGCGCGAATTCTGTCCAAGACACCGGAAGAACTGGCTGAAACGGATATCGCGGACTATGCACTCAAAGCCTTGAAGAATAGTAAGGTCAAAAATGTCTATCTCCTGGGTCGCCGGGGACCCGCACAGGCAGCGTTCACACCACCGGAAATTAAGGAAATGGGTGAATTGCTTGATTCAGCCGTCACCGTCCCGCCGGATGAGGCAAAAATAGACCAGGTGAGTCAGGAATACATGGATGAAAATCCCGACAGGAATGTCGATAAGAACGTGGGATTCATCAGTGACTATGCCGGACGTGAAAGAGATGGCAAGCGTAAATTGCTGACTATCCGCTTCCTTGTGTCGCCGACTGAAATAATCGGTAAAAACGGCAGAGTGACCTCGGTAAGGATGGTCAGGAACGAAGCCTACAGATCGGGTGACGGCTCCGTCAGGCCTCGAGCCACTGATATTGAAGAGGAACTGCCGGTTGGCCTCGTTTTCAGGTCCGTTGGTTACCGGGGAGTAGCGCTTCCGGGTATACCCTTCCATGAGAGTTGGGGAACGATCGAAAATGATAAGGGGCGCGTACAAACCAGTGATGGTGAGCAGGTGACCGGACTGTATGCCGCTGGCTGGATAAAGCGAGGGCCTACGGGAGTGATTGGTACCAACAAAACCTGTGCCCAGGAAACAGTGCGGTGCATGGTTGAGGATTTGCAGGCAGGAAAACATTTTGAGCCGAAATCAAACGATGGAAATGATATTGAAAAGCTGGTGCGAGATCGCCAGGCTGAGGTGATTTCCTATGAGGAATGGAAGGCAATTGATGCCGTTGAAGTCAGCAGGGGGCAGGCAGAGAACAGACCAAGGGTAAAGTTCACCGATATCAGGGAAATGCTGGCAGTCCTGGAACGTTAAGGAAATATGAGTATTGTTGTGGCTTTGCGGGAGAGATAAAATATTACAGTAAACTTGCCGAAGGAAGTTGAACCATGATGTTGTTCGGTGTGACGATTTTTTCACATGTGATGTTTGGTTTGACGATCTTTACTTGTCTGTTGATGTGGCGCTGGTTGCAGACTAGAAGCGAAGACAATCCCAGAAAATTGATGGGTTATATTTGCGTTGCTTTGATGATTGGTCTTGGGATGGTCAAGTTATTTATAGATGATGGTTTGCTATATTAAGTATTGGGGTCGGAGTCAAGTGCCAGAGTAAAACTACCCATAACAACACGAACAGGTCATATGGAAAGATTTGCTCTGGCACTTGACTCCGACCCCAATATTCACTCTGGCACTTGACTCTGACCCAGCTTTACGACCCCAGTTTTTCAAGTACTGCCTCGACGGTAGTTGCTGGTGCAGTCTTGAAATCCTCCAGCCTCTTGAATACCTCGGCCGCAGCCTGGTGGAATCCACCCGGAAGTCCTGCGCTGGCGAAAGTTGCTGCTATTTCTTCCATCTCTCCCGCAAATCGCCAGGCTTTGGCAGTATTTCCAGTGACCCGCTGATGGGTTCGCTGGGTGAATTCCTGTCCCCATTGATTTTCCAGGTCTGACCTTACACCTTCCTTCTCGGCGACACCGAGTATTGCCGTCAACAGCGCGGTACTGCCTTTGGTGTAGGCAGCAAACACCATCTTCAGTGCAGAGGCGGCACCGATATTTTCTGAGATCACACTGGCTTGCAGAGGAGAACCAGAGAACAACTCGGCTACTTCATCGGCACCATGCCCGGAAAGATAAAAACGAGTACCGGCATCATAGCGCCAGGCAGGACCGCCGATGATCCCTCCGTCGACCACGATTGCCTTGCTGAGAATTTCGGCAACTTTCCGGGTTCGATCAGGTGCAATTGCATTACCTTCCACAAAGAGACCGGTATATCCTGAATCTGCGACCTGTCTGGCAACATCTTCGGCAGCATGAGGCGGACAGATACAGAGAATAATCTCACATTCAGAAACCAGTTCAGCAAGGGAGGAACAAGCAACCAGTTGAGCCCGCGTTGCCCGTTTACGAGTAGTTAGACTCCTCTCCTGAGAAACCCACAATACGCGGTCGCAACCCTGTTTTGCCGCCGCTCCTACCGATGCACCCATGGTGCCGGGATGTAAAAGTCCAACAGTTTTCATTCTCAACCTATCTTATGTAAATGTTAGCGATATCTTCAATAAATCCAACGATGTCAGCTTCGATTCTGCCTCCCTGCAGCAGGATTAGCCGGTCTACCCCGAGGTCTTCAAAACCCTTGTAGAATTTTTCAGAAGGACGCCCTCGCGGTGAGATGCTGATTTCCAGATCTCCCAGTTCAGCCGGTCTGCCATATCTCTGCTTTGCCTTCGACAATGCGTCAAGGCAGGATGTAGTCATAACATGGTCCATCCCAAATCCATACCAACCCTGGCAGGAAGTCACCGCCCGTCGGAATGCGGCAGGTGAATTGCCACCCACAATGATAGGGGGGCCGCCTTTCCTGGCTGGTCGGGGACGGCTTTGAATCCCGGAATAGGAGACGAATCTACCCTTGAACTCAGGTGCATCCGATGTCCACAGATCCCGCATTACCCTGATGTATTCGTCGGTTCGGGCGCCGCGTTCGCTGAATTCGACACCTAGTGCTTCGAATTCCGCTTCCAGATAGCCGGCACCAATACCAAACAGCAGTCGGCCGCCGGACAGGTGGTCCAGACTTGCCATCTCCTTGGCCAGAACAAGGGCGTTTCGTTGCGCAAGCAGGGTGATGCCGGTGCCAAGTCCGATAGTTGAAGTAAATCCCGCGATGTACGACAGGGCAGTGGATGGATGTACCATGGATGTCAATGGCGCTGCCGGTGACGGTGGTTTCTGCGGATCAGGCAGAACCACATGTTCACCGGTCCACAGGGATTCAAATCCGGCATTTTCCGCAGTAATGGCAACGGTCTTCATAATTCCGGGGTCTGCACAGACAAAGTTATTGATGCCAAAAAGCGCGTATTTCATTAAAAAAATTGCCTCTAGATTATCCAGGTCATCCCTGCAAAGAGCGTATGATACAGTCAAAACCCCTGGTGTTTAAATGGGGTCGGAGTAAAGTGCCAGAGTAAAACTACCCATAACCGCACGATCAGGTCAGATGGAAAGAAAATGGGGTCGGAGTAAAGTGCCAGAGTAAAACTACCCATAACCACACGATCAGGTCAGATGGAAAGATTTACTCTGGCACTTTAAATGGGGTCGGAGTAAAGTGCCAGAGTAAAACTACCCATAACCGCACGATCAGGTCAGATGGAAAGATTTACTCTGGCACTTTACTCCGACCCCAAATTTATGTCAGCACAATCGTTAACAAATACTGATGATCTCCGGATTCTGGAGATGAAGGAACTGATTTCTCCTGAAACACTCATCGAACAACTGCCGGTGTCACTAACAACAGGCAAGGTGGTCAGTAATGCTCGTAGAGTCATTCATAATATCCTGATTGGTGAGGATGATCGACTGCTGGTCATTGTCGGACCCTGCTCCATACACGACCCAGAAGCGGCTCGTGAATATGCTGGTCGATTGAAAGACATCAGCGACCAACTGATTGATGATCTGTTTATCGTGATGCGTGTTTACTTTGAAAAACCTCGTACGACCGTGGGCTGGAAAGGTCTGATCAATGACCCGGATCTGAACAATTCGTTTCAGATAAACAAAGGGCTTCATCTTGCACGCAGCCTGCTCCTTGATCTTGGTGAAATGGGATTGCCGGCTGGAACTGAGTATCTTGACCTGATCAGTCCACAATATGTTGCTGATCTGATTTCCTGGGGTGCAATTGGCGCCAGAACCACCGAGAGTCAAACACATCGGGAGTTGTCATCCGGACTGTCCTGTCCAGTAGGGCTGAAGAATGCAACAGACGGAGACATACAGGTGGCAATTGATGGTATCAAGTCAGCCTCCCAGCCACACCACTTTTTATCAGTAACTAAAGGAGGCCACTCTGCGATCTTCAAAACTGCGGGTAATGAGGATTGCCACATTATTCTCAGGGGCGGAAAGCATCCTAATTACGACATGTTCTCAGTTGAAGATGCCTCGGAGATGTTGGAAAATGCCGGGTTACCGGTGCGAATCATGATTGATGCGAGCCATGCCAACAGCCGGAAAATTCCAGCCCGGCAGATTGATGTTGCCCGTGATATTGCAACCCAGGTTGCAAGGGGGGGTGGTATCTTCGGTGTCATGCTGGAGAGCAATCTCGTGGAAGGTCGGCAGGACGTTGTAGAGGGTGTGCCACTGACCTACGGTCAGAGCATAACCGACCCCTGTATATCATGGGAGGATACTGTAACAGTACTGGAAGAACTGGCGAGTGCCGTTAAACGTCGACGTTAGTGTGATGGGGTCGGAGTAAAGTGCCAGAGTAAAACTACCCATAACCGCACGATCAGGTCAGATGTAAAGATTTACTCTGGCACTTTACTCCGACCCCAATATTCAGGGAAATGGCAGGCCATGAGCCCTTCCAAGAGCCCTGAGTAACTCGTATTCGGCTATCGCTTTGTGGGCAATGACATCTTCCAACTGCCTCCTGAGGTCTTCAATTTCACGATCCTTGTATTTGATTTCCTTCAATGCCGCCTTACGTTCATCACTTGAAACTTCATCGGAAGTAATTCTGTCAGTTAATTCGTCCTTGTCACGCTCCAATCTGCGAATCCGGGACTTAAAACGGTCTGTTTCAGACCGGATCCGTTCAACTTTAGTTTCCGCTACGTAGATATCCTGACCAATAAGATAACCTGACTCGAACTGATGCCTCATGGCGCCCGTACAGACACCGTGATACACACTTCCACGACGACCGACAACGTAGCCGTTATCCCGGGTGCAATAGATCTGGAGACCACGTTGCCGACCCTTCTCATATTCTGCGCGATTTGGCGTTATGCCGTGTTTTGCACACGCCTTCTGATGGTCGGCAAGTCTGGACGATGGTTCTCCCGCTGCGCCGTCATTGTCGCCTACTATCTGCCAGTCCGCCATTACGCACTCAGCCTCTGTCATAGTGGCACAACCCTGTGTCAGACCAAGAACCACTACACATAATAAACCGGCGATCCGGGGAAGCGTTTGAAAGGAATGAAAAATTCGCATCTTCGACTCCTGGTGGTCAGGATAGCCTGATCATTCTCCTGCAACTTGTCAATTCAATGAATATGCCAGCCCAGTTTCTGCCTCAATAGCCAGGAGTCGATTATATTTGGCGAGGCGCTCTGACTGTGTAATCGAACCCACTTTTATGTGATCAGCAGACCAGCCAACTGCAAGGTCGGCGAGCCAGGTATCCTCGGTTTCTCCACTGCGGGCGCTGACGATAACCTGCCATCCTGCCTGTCGCGCCAACTTAAGCGCACTTGCAGCTTCAGTGAGGGTTCCGGTCTGATTGACTTTAAGCAGCAATGCGTTACAGGCGCCACAATCGATTGCCTGCTGGATTCGCGTGGAATTGGTGCACAGCAGATCATCGCCCAGGATCAATGTGCCGGGAAGCAGTTGGTCTTTAAGCGCGGGCCAGTTGTCCCAGTCATCCTCCGCGAGGCCATCTTCCACACTGACAACAGGATATTGGCGTACCCAGCGGCTTAAGGTAGTGATCATTTTGGCCGCGGAGATAGCTTTATCCGAAAGGATATATCCTTCATCAGTGTGGAAATGTGATGCAGCCACATCCAGCGCCAGAGAAATATCCTGACCAGGGGTAAAACCGGCGTCGGTGATGGCTTTAAGAGCATCGTCGAACATGGCGTCGATATCAGGGAAGGGTGGGGCAAGACCGCCTTCATCGGCCGATAGTCGTCGCATCCCATATTTATTCAGTACCAGATTCGCAGCAGCGTTATACACGGCAATGACATCCTCCAGTCCCTTGGAAACAGTCGAAGCGGATACAGGCACAACGAGCATGTCCTGTAATGGAACCTGACCACCAGCATGCTTCCCGCCACTGAATAGATTAACGGTCAATCCAGGCATGTGCTTCGGTGGTTGATCAATCAAGCCAGCGAAGTATTGATAAAGGGGCATTCCCTGTGCGGTTGCACAGGCCCGGGCGAAAGCAATGGACACGCCGAGTATCGTGTTTGCACCGAGATTCGATTTGTTTGTCGTACCATCCAGGGCAATCAACCTTTCATCCAGCGCCGTCTGATCTGCAAGATTGACATGGTTGAGCGCAACAGTAATTGGGCCTTCCACATTGGCTACCGCTTTCAAACAGCCAAGACCATCGTATCTCGCAGGGTCACCGTCTCTGAGTTCAACGGCTTCGGCATGTCCGGTTGAGGCGCCGGAAGGCACTTGTGCCGACCCGATTGTTCCATCGGTTAACCGGCAATTGACCTGGATGGTCGGGCGTCCTCTGCTGTCGAGTATTTCCAGAGCAGTGAGCTTGTCAATTCTGGTCATGAATTTTTATCCAGCCGATCAACAAATGAGTCGATCAAAGTGTCTATAGTGTCGGGACAATGGTCCATCATGTCGGTAACGATGACACGCTGGACTTCCCGTTCTTTTTCTGTGAGATACTCAAGAGGCGACTTGCCAGCGACTCTGGCAAGCAGACATGCCAGGCTGTGTCTGACAGCAAAAAGTTCCAGATCCTGACGCCACTGTTCACTTCCGGCTTGTACATGATGCATCTGCTCATCCCGGCTTTCCTGATGCTCATTTGGGACTGGATCAGAACCGGGCTGTGCATTGTCGTACTGCTCATTATGGTCTGGTCCGGCCCGAGACACTTCCCTGCCCGATTGCTCAGATTGCATCCGCTTCCTGTCCTCTGTTTCGACATTGTTATCGTTTTTGTATATTCGCCAGAAATACTTTGCTGCATCTCTGAATACTTTTCTTTGGGGAAACAGATGATGTGCTTTGCTCAACAGATGGGCCAGGGCAAAACCGACGTCAAATGCCGGATCTCCCCAATGTATGACTTCGTGATCGAGTAATACCAGGCGTTCATTGTAGATGAGAATGTTTTTTGGGCTGTAATCTCCATGTACCAGTGTTAATTGCCTCTTCCGGGTCTGCTGTACAAGATCTTTGATAAAGCCACGGGCACCGGGAACCTGGTCTGCCGTATAGGTGAAGTAGGGCGCCAGACGAAGGGACTCAAAATTAGCACTGTCCCGGAACGCCAATGCCAGGGTGTTGGACTTCTTCGCTGCCTCGGAATGAATCAGATTGAGCAGCTGTGCAAACTGTTTAACATGGCTTCGCGATACGATTCCTGACAACAACAGAGATTTCCAGTTTTCGTGCGGCCTGGGTACAGCCGCCATCGCGAGTAAATGCTCCTCATGATCCTCAAAGTACAGGGCAGGTACGGTTCCTGCCGGCAGCAGTTGCCCCAGGGTTCGTATACCGGCGGCTTCACGATGAATTCTTTCCGGGTCCGAGAACCAGTCAACCTCGACCCTTAGTTTCTCAAGGGACTGTTTCATGACCCAGTCAGGATGGGGTGGCTCACGATGGATCAATATGCATCGACTGGATACTCCACCGGGTAATTTTGTGATATCAGGATGTTCCCAATCTGCAATGTGATGGTGCAGATGTAGCCAGGTCAGTAATTGGTCTGGTTGTTCGATATCCATTATGAAGGGCAACAGGTCAAAGCGGGGGTTGACTATTCCAGCGTTGCAGTATGTTCACTGTTCAACAGATCCCAGTCGATATCATATCCCAGCCCGGGTTCTGTGGGAGCATGGACAAGACCCCTCTCGTCCACTTCGATATCTTCCACCAGGCCGTATTTGTTGGCGCCTGTACAGGGGAAAACTTCATAGAATTCACAGTTGGGAACAGCCATGGTTACGTGCAGGTTGGCCACGTTATTCAGACTGTTGCCGCCGTGATGGATTTCACAGTTCATGTTGAATCCTTCGGCAAGGTGGCAGAGACGGACCAGAGGGGTGATACCGCCGGTTACGGCTACGTCTCCTCTCAGGATGTCTGTAGCCTGTTCGGTAATCCACTGTGTCATGCCATAGTAACGACCCGGTGCATACTCCGTGGACATGATGGGTATATCCAGTTTCTGATGCAATTTTGTGTAGTTGTAAATATCTTCTTCCACGAGAGGGTCTTCATACCAGTAATAATCCAGTTCCTCTATGGCCCTCCCGACTCTGAGAGCATCTGGATAGCGATATGCCCACATGGAGTCGAGCATGAGTTGCATATCATCGCCAACTGCCTTGCGCACCGCCTGACAAATGGCTATATCCATGTCCGGATCGCCATGTGGATGAAGTTTATGAGCGGGCCAGCCCAGCTCCCTGAACAAAACGGCTTCTTCCGCATAGGCTTCGATAGTCTCATGGTAGGCGGTACTGGAGTAGGCAGGAACCTCATCCTTGCAGGTACCCAGGAGCCTGTGAATGGGTTGGCCGGCAAGCTTGCCGTTGATGTCCCAGAGACAAACATCAATCGCGCCAATGACATAGGTGGAGACAGAACGGTTCATTTTCCACAGGTCCCACCAGATCCTGCCTATGTCCAGCGGATTGCGGCCCATGATCAAAGGTTTAATAAATTCGATGAGACCAGGTGCAAAGTGGTTGGCTCCCATGCGGGATGAGCCAAGGAAGGCGTTGCCTGAGACACCTTCATCGGTGTCAATAGTGACCACGCCCAGCTGTCGTGTATCTCCGAACAGGGTTCCGACACCGGTTTTCCATGGTTGAGTATGCCAGTTGAACATGTCTACTTTTACGTTGGTTACTTTCATTGTTATTCCTTCAGTTCATCCGGTGGTCAATAAAATGGGGTCGGAGTAAAGTGCCAGAGTAAAACTACCCATAACTGCACGATCAGGTCAGATGTAAAGATTTACTCTGGCACTAAAATGGGGTCGGAGTAAAGTGCCAGAGTAAAACTACCCATAACTGCACGATCAGGTCAGATGTAAAGATTTACTCTGGCACTTTACTCCGACCCCAATATTTATTCCCGATACAGTTTTGGTCTTTGACGCACGGGGTCCAGCAGGGATAAATCGCCCCGTAACACTTCATTACCTTTGGGGAAGGGTGGTCTTGCTTCCATTCCCAGTGCTTCCAGCACCTGGTCATCCTGATAATAGCAAAACATGGTCTGTACCTCGATATTCCGGGCAAACTGACGCCGGGTTGAATGTAGCCTCTTGACCAGAGCTTCCCGGTCGACGTCGTCGAGCTGGGGGAATGAGACCGTGTATTGACTGTGGGAACTCTCGTTTAGAGAATCCAGTTCTCTCTGAATGTGCTCAATCCGGTCGTTGGCGAATTCAATAACGTATCCCATAAAATCCAATTCCGCGGCGCCAGGCATACCGCGTTCTGCGTCGGGTGGAATGATCATGTTTAACAATAGCCGAAGGGTTTGGCTCTGCTCTTCTGTCAGAAGTGCATCCGATGCAATCAGATCAGCCATGATGTCTCCTAATCAAACAGGTTGGCGAGATTTTTTTTGATGGAATCCGCAACATAAAGTGCAAGTGCCTGAATTGTCGTGGTGGGGTTCACGGCTCCGCATGTGACGAAGATACTGCCATCGATGATGAACAGATTTTTCACATCATGAGACCGGCCCCATTCATTGACTACAGAGTTTTCGGGGTCAGTGCCCATTCTGGCAGTACCCATAAGATGCCATCCGGTGTCCCTGACCTGGTTCATTGTGTAGACTTTAAATGCACCGGCAGCTTCCACGGCTTCAGTTCCTTTTTGCAGGCCGTGTTGCAACATGCGTTTGCTGTTTTCACTGAAACGATAGGTAATTTTGGGTGCGGGAATGCCGTTGGAATCTGTCAGTTCGGGATCCAGGGTAACGGTATTGCATAATTCAGGCAAATCCTCACAAAGTACAGCCACCACTACAGAACGTCCCACGTACTTTTGATAAGACACGTGATGACGGGCTCCCCATGGGATGTCGCCACGCTGTGTACCGGAGACCGCGACGTTGACGGGCGGTTGTCCCCGTACGATCTGCAATGAATATCCACGGACGAAATCCCGTGCAGGATCGGTTTCGTAGAATTCCTGACTCAGTATGCAGGTACCCTGCGGCCCTAAATGCGAGTCCAGAGGTTGATCCAGAAACCCCTCAACGAATCCACAAGGATGGAACATCAGATTCTTGCCAACCAGTCCGGACCGGTTGGCAAGACCATCGGGAAATCCAGCCGAGGTGGAATTAAGGAGCATCCGGGGAGTCCCGACGCCGTTGCAGGCCATGATGACAATTTCTGCCCGTTGCAGATGCTCAACGCCGTTTTCATCAAAGTAAAGTACGCCAGTGGCCATGTCATTATTGTCCACCAGGATTTGACTGACCCTGCATCGCGTCCTGAGTTCCACTCCCAAACGTTGATTGACTGGCCAATAGGCGACATCAACACTGCTTTTGGCGCCCTGGGCACACCCGGAGTTGCAGGGACCAAGGTTCAGGCACTTTCCCCGACCCTCGTAATCTTCCGAGATAATGGCAGCATCGGATGGCCACCAGTGCCAGCCAAGTTTGTTTAATCCGCGGCCCATTGCCTCACCCATCCTGCCGATGGGTATGGGAGGCAGTGGTGGTTCGTGCCAGGGGATAGCCGGGTCTCCCGCCAGTCCCGATACACCCATGTTGCGGTCATTCTGTGCAAAATAAGGATCCAGCGTCTTATAGTCGATTGGCCAGTCGTCTGCGACACCATCCAGGGTCTTCACTTTAAAGTCGGAGGGTTTAAAACGTGGAAAGTGTGCGGAATAGAGTATCGTGCCACCGCCAACGCCATTGAAATTGGCGACAGAAACCGCTGAGTCTTCTTCATTAATCGGATAATCAGTTTCCCTTTTGCGGATATTCGGACTCTGGTTATAGTCAACCTGTCTGAGAACCTGCCATTGCTTACTGTTGCTGGGATACTCCGAGGGATTCATCCAGTCACCCTGTTCAAGACAGATAATCCGCATCCTGGTATCTGCGAGACTCCAGGCTGCAGCAGCACTGGAAGCTCCTGCTCCGATAATCAGTATGTCTGCAATGTCCTCAGCCACTTTAGTCCTCCTGGTTCGTCAGGTCCTGATATTTACAGTGTAATTTTTTACCGCCAATGAATAATGTCGTTAATACCTGTACCCGCATCATTGAACGACAATACCAAAGAACCTGCCCAATATTAAGAGAAAATTAACTGTGCAAAAAGATTTACATAACATGCTATACTCCGTTGCTCATGGCTTTGAGGAGTGTTCTAGTGAGAATTTTTGTATTTTTAGGTGCTGTAGTAGTCATTACATCGTCCCTGTTTCTAATCAGTTGTGACCAGATGGAAACTGAAACTGAAACTATCGAGGCAACTGAAGTGGAAGCTGCGGATAGTGCTGAAGCAGCGGCAGAAGAACCTGCAGAAGAAGCGGCAGAATCCGAGCCGATGGCTGACCTTGTCCCTGCAGAGTCAGATGCTTCTGAAGGAGATGGCGAAGCAGCAGCTGCGGATGAAGGTGCCGAGCCGATGGTTGACCTTGTTCCCGCAGAGTCAGATGATTCCTCAGAGGAAGAAGCCCCGGCTGAAGAAGAAGCTCCCGCTGAAGCAGAAGCCGCGGCAGGCGAAAGCTAACGGCTGACTGATCCTGAATTCGTTGGGGAACATTCTTTCTCCGAATTTCAGGTTACTTCAAGTGCTTCCTGGAAGACCTGGCAGTGTATAACTATGACTGTCAGGTCTGTTTGCGTCAGGCTGTATAGCAAGTCACTGGTTTCTGTCCATAAAGTGTAAATGTAATAAACGGTACTGCGACATCTCGGCAGTGTTGGTTTATTAAATTTGTATTCCGACCATCGGAATTTTCTATTCCCCATCCAGTTTTCCCATGCATCTTTGAGTCTAAAAGATGTTGTTCTATTCGGTACCCTGACTCCAGGTTGCTTAAGCAGGTTGTGTTGTTGTATCACTTTCACACAACACTGTTATGATAAGCGGCCACAAGTACAGATGGAGATAAAGGTACCTTGACGGCAGGTTACGAATTTCTCGGCAAGCCGATTGCAGGTCCATATACCATTCCCTCTGGCATCGTTGCCACCGCAACGCCTGTCATTCAATACCTGTTCGATCATGTTCCACTGGTAGGGGTAATGACCACCAAGAGCATCGGGCCAGTACCGAGAGAAGGTAATCGGGAACCCATCATGCTCCAATATGCGCCGGGTTGTTACATGAATGCAGTGGGGCTGACTAATCCAGGGGCTGATCAGGCTGCCAAACAGTTGTCTGAACTTGAAGTTCCGTCAGATCGATTCCTGCTGACATCGATTTTTGGCGGGAGCCTGGAAGAGATAGTGGCAGTGGCCGTAAAGCTGGCTCCTTTTTCCGATGGTCTTGAACTTAATCTTTCCTGTCCCCATGCTAAAGGCTACGGTATGGATATGGGTCAGGATGCAGATCTTGTGAGGGAAATTACCAGTGCGGTCAAGTCTGCTGTGAATGTGCCGGTGGTACCCAAACTTACACCGAATGTGCCCGATATCGGAGCAATTGCCATGGCAGCCGCTAAGGGCGGAGCGGATGCGATCTGTGCCATTAATACTGTGGGTCCCGCCAGTTACACTGCTTTTGGTGAACCGGTGCTGACCAATATCCTGGGGGGGAAGTCTGGCAAGGGCATTTTACCCATTGCGCTCCAATGCGTTAAAGAGATTCGTGAAGCGGTGGATCTGCCAATCATAGGTTGTGGCGGCATCAGCAATGCGGAAAACGTACGGGCGTTTGTCAGGGAAGGCGCCGATATTTTCGGTGTAGGTTCAGCGCTGACAGGGATGAAATCATCCGAGATCAAGGCATATTTCGATTGTCTGCATCAGGATCTGGTGGATGGATCAAGCCGAAGTTCGGCGCTTGTCCGCAATGACGTGGAAATGGATTTCAAACCTTACAAACTCGTAGAAAACAAGAGGATTACCAGTGATATTTCCATTCTCACTTTCGATGGCAGCCTGGATATACGTGCCGGGGAGTTTGTTTTTACATGGATTCCCGGTGTTGGTGAGAAACCTTTTTCTGTACTAACTGATGATCCGTTTTCCTTGGTAGTGATTGATGTAGGTATCTTCACTCACGCGCTGTTGAAGCTTGAAGCGGGAGATGAACTGCTGGTGAGAGGTACTTATGGTATTCCTGTAGATATCAGGGATGGTTCCAGGATCATGGCCGTGGCTGGTGGTACCGGCCTGGCTGCCGTCTACCAGATTGCCAGGGATTTTGGAAATGCAGATATATTCATGGGTGCTCGCAGCAAGGATAGACTGTATTTTGTCGATGAATGCAAGGCGGTTGCCGATGTTCACATTGCGACTGACGATGGGAGTGCAGGTTTCCATGGTCTGGTGACGGAACTGTTGTCTGAACGTCTGGCAGCCATGTCGGAGGATGAACTCAATAATCTGGTGTTCTACAACTGCGGTCCGGCGCCCATGGTTCATGCTGCGGAAATGGTGGAGCAGGCATTTGTGTCCGGTAATAAAATATTCAATGCCATTGATTACCTTACCAAATGCGGTGTAGGAATCTGTGGATCCTGCCATACTCCGGATGGAAGAAGACTATGTGTTGATGGGCCTTTTCTGACCGGGGGTCAGTTTACTTGATTCAGGGTGTGTTCGCAGATTGCTTTGGGTTTTCTGATATTATGATGCTGGGATATCGGGAGAACTTATGACGGGAAAATATAATGAACTGTCTCCCCGTGAGCAGCAGGTTATTCTTCATAAAGGTACCGAGATGCCTTTTAGCGGGGAGTTCGACAATTTTTTTGGAGACGGTCTTTATGTCTGCAGGCAGTGCGATGCACCGCTGTATCGTTCTGAAGACAAATTTAATTCCCACTGTGGCTGGCCTGGCTTTGACGATGAGATAGAAGGCGCAGTGGCGCGGAATGTCGATGCCGACGGTATGCGTATAGAAATTCTTTGTTCGAATTGCGGGGGACATCTTGGGCATGTTTTTGAAGGCGAACGATTAACCGCCAAGAATGTCAGGCACTGCGTCAATTCAATCTCCATGAAGTTCATTGCCCGGGAGACGGAATAAACCCGATTAGCCCTTGTTTCATTAGCCGGGTTGTGACAGTTCAGCTTTCCTTAAGGGACTTGATTATGTAGCCGCCTGAGCGTTCATCGGATTCCAGTTGGAGCAGTCCCCGGTTCTCTGCTTCTTCCAGCAGGTCGCTGAAGGATCTGACGCCATAAAAACGCTCGTTAAATCCCGGATGTCGGCGTTTCAATGTCTGCTTGATCATGGAACCCCAGAGTTGTTTTCTGTCGCCCTGTTCGGTGTACAACGCCTCAGCGGTCTCCAGAACCAGGTTGATTGCATCATCAATAGTATCTTCTTTGCCGGTTTTCTTCGGTGTCTGTTCTCTTGTGGGAGCCTTCCGGGCTGTGTTTTTCTTTTTGCGCCTGGTATGAGATCGCTCCTCCCGGTCAAGATCGTCGTAGAAGATGAATTCATCGCAATTATGCATCAGGAGGTCGGAAGTCGAATTCTTGACGCCTACGCCGATGACAAGCTTGTCATTTTCACGGAGTTTACTCACCAGTGGCGAAAAATCTGAATCTCCACTGATGATGACAAAGGTATCGATATGTTCCTTGGTATAACAGAGGTCCAGGGCATCCACCACCATTCGTATATCAGCGGAATTTTTACCGGATTGGCGGGTGTGGGGAATTTCGATCAGCTCAAACGAGGCGTTGTGCATGACCGGCTTGAATTCCTTGTATCGTTGCCAGTCACAGTAGGCTTTTTTGACGACAATACTGCCTTTGAGCAGCAGGCGTTCCATGACGAGCTGAATATTGAATTCTGAGATGTTGGCGTCATGGACACCAAGAGCCACGTTTTCAAAGTCACAGAACAGGGCCAGATTCAGATCATCGGATTCCGTTGCCATGGGTTTACCACCGTAATAAATGAGTCAGTAAGGGACATTTATGACCCCTCTGATGTCGCTGTTTAACTGTAATCCTCACCAGGTTCTACCCGGTCGGTTCCAGTGTCGTTACGAGCCGCCTGTAATTCCATGGATGCCATACGGCTCATGAACGCCATATCTGCTCCCAGCATTACCATGTCGAAACCCTGTTCCAGATAGCGTTTGGTGTATTCCAGACTACCGGTGTGCATACCAACGTAAATACCGTGCTTTCTGGCAGTGGCATAAACGTGGTTGACCGTCGCGACATGCCTTGGGTCACTGTTGTCACCTACGGCATGCAGTCCAATGGCATATGCCAGATCGGAAGGCCCGATATAGATGGCATCCAGGCCAGGGGTGGAACAGATATCATCCAGGTTTTCCAGAGCTTCAGCAGTCTCAATCATGGCAATACACGCCATCTCGTCATTGGCGTATTTGGCATAGCTCCTCCCGCCATACATTCCTGCCCGTACTGGACCAAAGGACCTTATGCCATCCTGAGGATACCGGCAGGCAGCAACTGCTTTTTCAGCCTCTTCCCGGTTGTTAACCAGTGGTACTATGACGCCGTAAGCCCCTGCATCAAGCACCTTCATGATAATGTAAGGTTCATTCCAGGGAACCCGGACAAAAGGCATCGTGTCCGTGGTAGAGATGGCAGGCAGCATTCTCCTGACGTCATTATAATCCAGAAGGCCATGTTGCATATCGATACACAGCCAGTCGAAACCGGTTCTGGCCATCGATTCAGCAACATGTATGGAGTCGGAAGAAATCCAGCCCCCAACTGTCTGTTTTCCATCCTTCCATGCACGTTTTACATGATTGGGTCGCATATTTTCCTCCTCGCTTTCGAACAGGCTATGTTCTGTGAATGAAGGTCAGAGGTCAAGTCAAGATATATTCAATGTTCGGCCCGGTCTTTGATAAGATGCCGGCATTGGGATACGAACCTGCTATGCAAACAGAAGATCAATGTGGAATCCTCCATACGGTGAATGATCCGGTAAATCTAACGGAATTTCATCGTATTATCAGTGGTTACCTGGCTTTTAGCCCGGATACGATGGATCAACTGGACAGTTTGCTGGCTAAAGAAGACATGCCCCAGGCGATCTGTTTTAAAGGTTACCTGTTGAAAATGGCAGGTAGCCCACGTTTTACGCCAGCCGTGCGAAGATGTCTGAAACAACTGCGGTTGCTGACGCTGAATGAAAGGGAACTCGCACACATGGATGTGCTCCGAACCTGGATGGAACATCATCATGTCGATGCCCTGAATCGATTGGAAGAGATTATTGATCAGTATCCACGGGATTTTCTGGCATTAAGGACCGTCCATTACCTGCATTTTTATACTGGAAATGCAAGGGCACTCCTTTATTCCGTGTCACAGCGACTGCAATACTGGGATGAAAGTGATCCATACTACGGTCACCTCCTGGGGATGCAAAGTTTTGGCCTGGAGGAGGCTGCGGAATACCGCGAAGCAGAGATCGTTGGTCGCCGGGCCTGTGAGTTGAATCCGGAAGATATCTGGGCCGGTCATGCCATGACGCATGTATTCCATATGCAGGGACGATGGGTCGACGGGATACAATGGATGCAGGACATGATGCCGCATTGGCGGAGCTGCAACAATTTCAAGTTTCACCTGTACTGGCACAAAGCCTTGATGCATCTTGGTAAAACCGATTATGAACCAGCACTTGCTGTTTATGATGATTATCTTGCTGGCGCACTGGGTGATGATTTCTACCTTGATGCCTGTAATGCCGCCTCATTGCTCTGGCGATTTGAAATGGCAGGGATGGCAACAGGTGATCGTTGGCAACGGCTGTACGAGATATCGGTCGACCGGGTTGAAGACGATGATCTTGTATTTTCTACCTTGCACTATCTGATGGCGCCGGCGATGCTTCAGGATAAACCCACGGTGGATAAGGCTCTGGAACACTTCAGTAAATGGAGCACCCGGTCCACGACCCAGGGGGAGGTATGCAATAAAGTCGGCCTCAAGCTTGCCAGGGCAATTGTAGCTCTCGCCAGGGGGGATGCTTCTGGCGCCATGACGCTCGCAGAAGTCCGCCAGGACGTCAGGCTGATTGGTGGAAGCTGGGCACAGCGTGAATTATTCAAGGACCTGCAGGCGTATTACCAGGATGCCGGTGCCAGTTGATGGCTCTTGACCTGGATCTGGAGTGGAAGAACAGTTCTGAGGTCGAGCTTACCAGGAACCCGGTACCAGTTGATGGTTCTTGGCCTGGACCTGGAGTGGAAGAACAGTTCTGCAGGCGAACTTACCAGGAAATCCCTGCGCCGGTTAGCCTCATGCGGTAACTTTTATATCCTGTGCGTGATTACCCAGCGCGTGGACATCCATGTGATTGAGCCCCAGGTCCTCCACAATCTTGAAAGCTTCGCCGGTTTTACCCTGTAAATCCTCCGGCCGGTGGGCGTCGGCATTGACGATCACTTTCACGTTGTATTCGCTGGCTATTTCCCAGAACGGCAGCCATGGATAAAGGGGATAGGGATTATCCGGACTCTTTTTTGCCTGCTTTCGAATACCCAGGGCATTGACTTCCAGACCAACGTCGTATTCGACAGCAGCGGCGATGATGTCACGTGTACAGGCAGTGCAGTCATCGTCCCAGTGTCGGTAGCAATTGCCGAACAGGTCCGGGTGAGCAATAAAATCAAATGTACCGGAGGCCATCATGGAGACATTGTAATCGGCAAATTGTCTGAGTGCTCTGGCGGAATTCGTTCCGCCATAAGTGCCTACCCAAGTATCGTCTTCCGTCAGGAAGAAGTGGGCGGCGCCGATCAGGTATTCAAATTCATACTCACCTAAAAGCACATCCTGATACCAGGACTCATGTTCGGGGATGTATTCACACTCCATCCCCTTGACGATCCTGAGCTGGGTATATTTTTCCCTGGCACGGTCAATGGCCGCCGCGTATTCGGGCAGGTCGATAAAATTCATACGTCCCTGAATCCAGCGATCATCAGGCAGGGCGGAGTGGTCTGAAATTCCCAGGGTCTTCATCCCCATCCTGATGGCCATTTCACAATAGTCGGCTACATCTCCTCTGGCGTGTTTGCACCGGTACGTATGGGTATGAAAATTATGCTGGAATTCGCTGTCTAGCATCAGTATTCCAGTCAACCGGCCTCTTGCCCGCTTTCTTCCTCTTGAGGGGGTGGCGAAGCATGTAAGTCAGCAGTCCTTTTAAGTCCACAGGTGTTATCCAGCCAGTCGATCATTGCCGGGTACATCTCCATGGCGTGGCGGTAATAGAAAGTTCCGAAGAAGTGGTTAGCCCCTTCCAGTTCAATGTACTTGTACTGTTTATTGAATTCCTCCAGTTTACTGACAAATTTGCGGCTCTCATCGACAGGGACGCGTTCGTCTTTGTCTCCATGCATTATCAGGATGGGTATATCGACACTGCTCACGTGCTCCAGAGGACTGATGCCGTCGACAGTCGGACGGTAGACCTTTTCAAGGAATGAACCGCCATCCGCCAGCCAGGCACGGAAGTAGGGTAGATCTGCTACTCCTGCTCCGGAAATAGCGCAACGGTAGGGATTGGGATCCCGGAACGATCCGACAAAGGCGGCATAGCCACCATAACTCCAGCCGAAAATGGCTGCCCGGGCTGGATCTGCCAGATTTCTTTTGGCCAGATAGGTAATCGCATCATCCAGGTCATCCTGCATCTCGTAACCCCAACGGGAATATCCGGCCTCCAGGTGCTTGCGTCCGAAGCCCGTTGATATGCGGAATTGCGGTTGAATGACGACGTAGCCATGATGAGCCATAAGTTGAGCCCACAAATCAAATCCCCAGTAATCACGAGCCACCGGTCCGCCATGGGGATGTACCACAACCGGGAATGGTCCCTCACCCTTGGGAATCGTCACCAGCGCTGGAATATCCAGGCCGTCGCGAGCCTTGTAACGTACCCATTCTACATCGGACAGCATATCTTCAGTCAGGAATGGCATGGACCGGCCCAGAAGGTCCAGTCTGTTATTTTTAAGGATATACCAGGACGCAGGCATCTTTGGGCCAGCGGCACGTATGACCAGGGTATTGCCATCATCAGACCGTGACTGGATGGTATTGTCTGAATCCGGCAGTATCTTGTCTATAGCCGCATACAGGGCTTTTTCCATGTCATCAATCAGATAGCGGTCACCTGCCTTGCCACTATATCGGAAACCAATGACCTGCCGGTCTTTATTTTTATCCAGCAGGGTGACCAGGCCGGTTGCATCGTACCGGGGATGCCGAAACTGGAGTTCCCCAATGGTGCGATCCTCCAGATTATAGATATAGATACCCACGGTATCCGTATCATGATTAGACATGACGAAGAATTCATTGTCGGTAGGTCCCGCCAGGGGGATTACGCTGAAGGACAGGCTGGCGGTTTCGAAGTCGGCCACCGTTCTGCCCATCTCAATCCATTCCTTCTCTCCCTTGAGACGGGCAAGATAGATAATGGCTTCGTCACTGGCATCGTATCGGGATGCAAGCCGGGGTTCGCCTTCATCGTCGATGTAGTTAATATTGATATTGGTGCTGTTACGTGCCGCCAGTTGCGCAGAGCCTGTTTCAACATTGACCTTGAAAATGTCGGAGATAAAGTTCTGATCATCGTCATAAGATATCAGAATGTGGTTTTCATCCTTTGGCAGAGTACTGAAGATGCCCGCCCCGCTGAAATTCTCTATTAATTTCGAGAATTCCCGCCGCCGGTCCGCCCGCTTTCTGGGGATTTCGAGCCAGCGCTTGCCCTCTTTGTCGATTGTAGCCAGTTTGGATGCGAGGCGGGTGTTTGCCCCTAATTTCTGCAGTGAATCAACATCCTGGCGGAATCGCACCACCAGGCGCTCATTATTAGCCCAGGCAAAGGCAACTATGTCCATCTTTGATGAACCCAGTGTTACCGGTTTTTGAGACATGTCATCAGCATTGTAGATCAGCAGAAACTGCTTGCCGTCCTTTGCCAGTCGCTGCAGTGTGGCAATGTGTGTACCGTCAGGTGACACTCGCGCATCACTCATGGCAGGGTCCTGGGCAAATGCTTCGAAACCGGTTAACGGCGCCTGTTCCGGCGCCGGTTCCGCTGAAACGTAGACGGTTATAGAGAGTGCCCACAAGGTAAGAAGACAGCGACTCAGACTTTTTAGATACATAACAAATAACCTCTTGTTAAACTGGAACAACTAACAGTGATGCCAACAATGTACCTTTCAACGACGGCGGGTTTTTGTGATCGGTTAAAGGCTCCTCAACATCCCACTATATTCTCAATAACATACCAGATAATGACCCATTAACCTATCAGTTATTGACTCATTAATTTATCAGCTAGTGGCCAATCAACCTATCAGCTAGTGGCTTATTAATATTCCCGATGAGGGTTCCAGATCACTGACCACAATAAATCAGAGCTGCTTCGAGACGGAAGCAAACACCCGTCTACCCAGAATGTCATAACCGGCGCCCAGAGGTATATTATTCAATTGTGTTTCCGGTGCAGCAGTATCCATGAGGGGCGGGTCTTTATCAAACATGTTGACAACACCCACGGTAATGGACCAGTCCCTGGGGGTCCAGGTCACGGACGCTGTGTGGGTCCAGTAATAACTGGTATCTACAATCGGAGCGCACAATACATCCAGGGTAGAACAGGGAGTATAGATATCGAAATCAAACGGTTCTTCTGTTTCACCGGAAATATAGTTGGCGCGCCAGTTGACACGGAAATCATTATAACGGGCGTTGACCAGCAGAGTGCCTTCCCACTCGGGCGCTATCGTAGTACCGGCATCATCTTCATCCGAGTCCCGGAATATAAACAGGTTCTCCAGCAAACGGGTCATCCGAACATCAACCTGCAGGTCAAGATTACGGTCTGCAATGATGAAGTTGCGTTGATAGAAAAGGTTGTAATCGATACCTCTCGACGTAATGGTGTTGATATTGACAAAGCTGGAATCAACGATATCGATCAATCCATCCGCATCACGTTTTACCAGGTGACAGAAGGCACTGGAGTTGTTGGGGCTCTCTACATAACAATCGTTTACGATGAAACCTGTACCGAGTAGAGCGATACTGTCTTCCACCTCGATATCGTAGTAGGTAACACCGGCTCTAAGGGTAAAATCATCCCAGAAGAACTGATCGAAAATCACCCCGTAGGTATAGGAGGTGGAAGTTTCCGGGTCGATATTCAGTTGTACCTGTTGTCCTCCCTTGCGCAGGACCTCAACAGAATACGAGGTTGCTATGCCATCCAGACCCAGCATGGTGGGGTCTACACCATTCGCCCGGCAGTTTTCCAGGGTTAATGGCTCGCGCTGGTCCTCGTCTGGATCATAGGTAGCAGGCTCATTGGGGTTGAGAGAGGGTATTCTTGCCGCTATTGGAACTACACAGGGATCTGCAACCGTGACAAAACCGGATGTGCCCAGAAGGAATTGCTCGCGTGCATTGGGCGCCCGAAACGAGGTGCCGTAAGTTCCGCGGAAGGTTACGCTGTCCACCGGTGTGAATACACTTTTCACACTGTAGGTGGTGTCACTGCCGTAGGTACTCTCTTCAGTCCAGCGTGTTGAGAGGTTAAGAGACCACTCCCTGGCAAAGGGCAGGTCTTGCAGCAACTGCAACTCGGTTTCTGCAAACAACTCGGTAATATCCCGCTTGCCAACTGCGCCACGATCACTGAAGTAACCATAAAAACCTCCATCCCGGGCAACAGCGTTCGGAATGGAGTTGATTTCGTCTTCCCGGTATTCAAATCCGAAAACCAGTGGAACAGTGGTGTCGTTCCAGGGTAATTGAATCACATCACCCTGCAGTACTCCGCTGAATATCGACTGAATGACCTCTGTGTCGAAGGAACGGACCCCAAAGACAAAATCCCGTTCTTCCTGCGTGCCGAAGTCGCCGCCTCCAGGTTGATATATCGATTCAGCGAACATGTTTACCGGCACACAGTGCTCACCATCACCACAGACAATCTGACCTGTTTCCGGATCGATCCTCGAGGTATTGATTGACCGCAGAAAAGGTTCTTCCAGGATGCCGTACTGTTTGTCGACTCCCACAGAGCGTGAGTAGCTGTAATACAGGTCGTAACTCCAGTTGCCGAACCCGGAGTCATTCCGTAAACCGGGCAGATCGCTCCTGATACCACCGACAATCCGGGACTGATTGATTTCAACATTGTTGTTATCGCGATCACCGCGTATTTCGACGATGGGTGTTACCTCAAAGTTGCCGAAGTTAAAGCCGAAAAAACCAAGACAGTTCACGCCACCGGGTGCTGCCTGGTTACAGGGATTGTATGGGTTGTTCGGAGGAACATCGGGGAAGATGGCTGCTGCCGGACGGTACACTTCTGTGGTTCGCCTGGCGAAGAGTGACTCGAAATAAAGCGTGCTGTTGCTCTCATTGCCCAGGTCGTATTCACCATAGGCATAAATATTTGTCCGTTCACTGCCGAACAGCAGATCCCCGGCGCGGTTACGCTCGGCGCCATTGAAGTTATACTGATCAGTCTGCAGATCAACTTCAGATTCGCCGTTGCCATCCGGGTCTATTAATCCGATATCAGGTATGCCGTCACCATCGATATCCGTAGGAATAATGGCAGCGGGGTTAAAACCGGTAAATCCCAGTGGCACCTCTGTTTCCGAAAAATTCGGGATGCCGATATTGGTTGTTCCCGGTGTGGACCAGATATTGCCCCAGCCAGTTGCAATAAATATCCTGTTCCTGGTAACGAGTTTACAGGGACTGATCGTTGTTCCCGGCACAAGGTCCAGACGGTTATTGAGTTCATTCCCGTTTTCATCTTCATAGATGTAACGGTCACATTGCGAGGTGTAGGATCGACCACTCAGTCTCAGTCTGTCCCGGCCGTAGTACTCACCGGCAATGCCCAGGGTCCAGTTATCTCCGGTTTTACCCCAGGCAATACCCAGTGTCTTTTCATCGCCACCGGTTGCATCGGTGTTGACAATCTGGCCTTCAAAATCGATACCGTCGAAATCGGTCCGCATGATAACGTTGGCAACACCGGCAACGGCATCGGAACCATAGATGGATGAAGCGCCGTCCAACAGATATTCAATACGGTCGATCATGATATTGGGGATGGTGGAGATATCCGGTGAAGTCGGAGCCCCTCCAACACCACCGGGTGCGAGGCGTTTACTGTTCAACAGCAGGAGTACTCGCTGAGCGCCAAGCCCACGAAGATTCACCTGTGCCGATCCTGGTCCGTTATCCAGCACGTATGCTGTAAAGGTATTGTCAATCTGTTGACCGGTGGCCTGGGTTGCACTTTGCAACAGGCTGGCGGTATCAATCAGGCCGAGTTCCCGGGCACCCTGACCATCTATGATCTGTATGGGTGACGCACTGGAATATTCGTCCCGTTTGATGCGTGAGCCGGTGACGACGACTTCTTCAATGACTTCGTCGTCAATGGAACTTTCGTCGGTTTCGTTTTCTGCCGCGAACACGGCTAGAGGGTAAGAGATTGCCACAACAAGTGACAGCATACTGATTACATACTTCATAGCGATTTCCCCTTCCAAAACTGAATTGTGTCAGATTCGAATCGAATTATAACACCAGTTTCTATTAACTAAAACACAAGTATTTTCTTTGTCAGGTCGTAGGGAGTCGGTCTACACGCTTCCAGGTTTGTGGTACACTCTCTCTCGTATGGAATTCGAGTGGGATGACGAGAAAGCAGCAATCAATCTGGCAGATCACAAAGTCTCGTTCGACGAGGCAAAGACCGTTTTAGATGATCCGCTCTACGTCGATTTCTACGATCCCGATCATTCCTATGAGGAACTTCGCTATTTGGTTGTTGGTGAGTCACGACTGGGGCGTTTACTGATTGTTTCCTACACACAAAGAGGAGACACCATCCGACTTATTATCGCCAGAGAAGTGACACCAGCATAAAGAAGAGACTATGAAAAAGGATAAGCCAGCAAGGACAGACGAGCTTCGGCCCGAATACGATCTCAAGAGCCTGGAGGTGCGGAGGTTGGGGTCACACCGGAAGAGTTTTGGCGATGGAGTGGTGCGTATAGAACCCGATGTGGCGGCCATCTTCCCGAGTGCGGAGTCAGTGAATGAGGCGCTCCGGTTTCTCATCAGAATTACAAAGTCCAACGAGCCGACTTCACAAGCCACAAAGGGCGATGTATAACAAAGCAGTGCACGTGGTCACCGAGTAAGCCCTCACTGCTTCGTTACAACCTGAATAAAGAAGGTACAGCATCGTGCAAAAAGTCCGGGATGCGATTCGCTTGGTGGAGCAGGATGGGTGGTCGTTGGTACGCTCCAGAGGGAGCCATCGCCAATACCGCCACTCAGACAAGCCCGGTACCGTGACTATTGCTGGTAAGCCAGGTGATGACCTCCCTGGAGGGACATGGTCTAGCGTCATGAAGCAAGCCGGAATAAGGAGTGAATGAAAGATGCAATACACCATCGTTATTGAGAAATCTCCGAGGAACTATGCTGCCTATGTACCCGACCTGCCTGGTTGCGTCGCCACCGGGGGCACAAGTGATGAGGCAGTCAACGAGATCCGACAGGCTATTGAGTATCATATTGAGAGCTTGCGTGAACACGGTGAGTTGGTACCGGAACCACATTGTACAGCAACTGTTGTCGACGTGAATGCTGTCTACGAGTAGGGCAAGGCTTGCCACCCAATCTCGTGCATTTCAAACTTCGAAACCAGTAGTGCACTGCCACCAAAAGTGTCCGAGCAGAAACGAACTGGAACAGACGGGGGAAAGACGATGAGTGAGAACAGTGACGAGGGAGTTTATCCCTATTACCGCACCCTGAGACAGGAAAATCCTGTATGCATCGGTGTCGGGGGATTCTGGCAGGTTGCCCGTTATGCTGATGTCCAGCAGTTATTGCGTGATAACAAGACATTTTCATCCGATGTTTCGACACGGCCACCTGAAGAACGTGGGCCATCCATGTTGTTCAGCGATCCGCCATTGCACAATCGACTGCGCAAACTGGTCAGTTATGCCTTCAAACCGGGTCATATCGAGAGTCAGCACGACCTGATCTCGGAAAAAAGTGAAGAACTGATGAAGGCGATGTGCCGGCACGAAGATGTTGACCTTGTCGAGGCCCTCGCTGCGCCGCTGCCCGTGACTGTCATTGCACGTATGCTCGGTGTGGAAGACGGCAATCTTGGCGTATTCAAACACTGGTCCGATACCATTTTCAGCAACATCGCCGAGATTCTGTTTGCACAACCGGATGCATCAGTCATGCAGGCCGCTGCGGAAATGGACGCTTATTTCCTTGAACGAATTGCCGGCATCCGCAAGGCGCCGGTGGATAATCTGCTGGGTCGGCTGGTTGAAACCGAAACGGAAGAGGGTCGACTCAGTAATCAGGAACTGTTGAGCTTTTGTCGTTTGCTGTTGATTGCGGGTAACGAAACGACCACGGGATTGATCACCGGATGTGTTCGGGTTTTTGATGAAATGCCGGAAACATTCACAGCATTGAAACAAGACCGGACATTGATACCGTCCTTTATAGAAGAAACCCTGCGCTTCTATTCGCCATTCTCGGCAACGGTAAGACGTACTACCTGTGAAACCGAACTTGCCGGCACACTGTTACCCAAGGGAGTTCTGGTGGTTCCTCTGATTGCTTCTGCCAATAGAGACGAGTCGGTATTCGACCGGGCTGATGAATTTATCATTGACCGCGACCCCAATCCTCATCTGGCTTTCGGCTACGGCATTCACAATTGCCTGGGCGCCCATCTTGCGAGACTGGAAGGCAGGATTGCGGTGGCTTCTCTGGTTAATGCCCTGGACGAAATCACCATTACCGAAGAGGACCGGACGCAGTTCAATCGTCTTGGGGGGCCGGAGAAGTTGCAGGTGAAATTGAAAACTGCAGCAGGCAGTTAAGAGTGGCAAATTGAGTATATTCAGCATATTACCTTTAACAAATTGATGTAAGAGGATAAGATGCGCGCCACATCCAGCTTGTTGACCTTTCATGCGTCGTACTTACATAACCGCAATTATCATTGCGATTCTGGCGAGCCTGTGGCTGGCATCCGGTCAGCTACGGGATAAACCACCCGAACCGCCACTCAATATCGCTACACAGAATCGCGTGACAGAGATGATCAACGAGGAGCGTCCATTGACTCCCGTGCGTGTAAGCCTGATACACGCGAGTGAACAGATTCGTTACACGACAATCAGGGGACGGACCCAAAACAAGCGCACTGTTGTTGTCCGTGCCCAGGTTGGCGGAACACTGGTTGAAAGACCTGTTGAACGTGGTGACCGGGTTGAGCAGGATCAGATGCTATGCCGGATCTCAATGGATGATCGGGATGTAGCGCATGCACAAGCAAAGGCCGAATTGAGCCAGGCACGAATGGAATATGAGGGCATTTTGCAGTTGTCAAAGGAAGGCCTGCAATCAGAGATCGTCATTGCCCGGGCCAGGACGGGGCTTGCGGCAGCAGAAGCCAGTGTCAGACGATCAGGACTGGAGTTGTCCCGATTGGATATTACCGCACCCTTTGCCGGTGTTATAGAAGAAGTGCAACTGGAACCGGGAGATTACGTCACACCAGGCACCGCCTGCGCGACACTGGTTGATCTGGACCCAATGCTGCTGGTGGGCGGTATTCCAGAAAGAGAATTCGGTAATGTTCGAACAGGCGCCATGGCCAGGGGAGTTGTGTCCAGCGGGGTTGCTGTTAACGGTCCTGTGACTTTTGTCGGCAAAACCGCTGATGAAGACACTCGAACGTACGGTATAGAGGTTCAGGTTCCCAATGCGGACTATTCCATTCCCAGTGGAGTGTCTGTGCAGATAGATATCCCTGTAGAAACGGTAATGGCCCAGAGAATTTCTTCGGCCTTGCTGGCACTTGACGATGCAGGTCGGATGGGAGTGAGGACCATTGATAAGAGAAATATCGTGTACTTTCATACTGTGGAAATTGTGGGTGATGCCGATGGCGCTATCTGGGTGACCGGCTTGCCTGACATTTCGACAGTCATCACAGTAGGTCAGGAATTTGTCGTCCCCGGAGAAGAAGTCGATCCGGTTTTTTCGACGGCGTATTAACGGGAATCTCTGGTTCAATATGCAGTATGACAATTGGCAGGTTGGGTGGCTCATGGCCGTAAGAACAGGGATGGGGGGTGAATTATGTATGCCATGATAGACGCGGCAGTAGCCAGAACCCGGACATCGTTGTTGATCATGTTTATGGTGCTGCTTGCCGGCATAGTCTCCTTGAACAGTATTTCCATAGAGAGCGATCCTCACATAGAAGTGCCGGTTTTCGCGGTCTCGGTAATCAATGAAGGGGTTTCCCAGGAAGATGCGGAAAGGCTGTTGGTAGTCCCCCTTGAAATAGAATTGCGTCGGGTGGAAGGGGTAAAGGAACTCACTGCATACGCATCGGAGAACATAGCTCAAATCGTGGTTGAATTTGATGCTGACTATGATCTTGATTCAGCATTGATTGATGTGCGGGAAGCAGTGGACCGGGCAAAACCGGAATTACCGGATACGGCGGAAGAACCCGTTGTCAGGGAAATGAGTACGGCGGATTTCCCAATTCTGCAGATCAACTTCGTGGGTCAAAATGTACCGGAAAGAGTTCTTTACAATATCGCCCTGGAAGTACGCAATGAAATTGAAGAATTGCCGGAGGTGATGGATGCCCAGATGCAGGGGAACCGGGAAGAAGTACTGGAAGCCATTATCGACCCGGTAGCGCTTGAGTCCTACCGGATTTCCGGTGAAGAACTGATCAGCACCATCCTGCGCAATAATCGCCTGATACCGGCTGGTAATATCGACACTGGTGAGGGTCGATTCTCCATCAAGGTGCCCGCCATCATTGAAGATGTCAGTGATATAGTTGACCTGCCGTTAAAGGTTAATGGAGACAGGGTGGTAACCCTGCCTGATGTTGCAACGGTAAGAAGGACCTTCAAGGATCGTTCCACCTACGCACGCGTCAATGGTAATCGAACGATTTCGTTGAATGTCATTAAACGCGCCGGCGCCAACGTTATCGAAACGGTCAATAAAGCCAAGGTTATTGTCGAGCGTTACCGTCCCAACCTCCCGGGTAAGGTGGATGTCTTCTATACGCAGGATCAGGCGCCTCTGGCTCAACGCCAGGTCACGGAACTGCAGGGCAACATCATAACGGCACTGGTTCTGGTCATGGTACTGGTGGTTGCCGCCATGGGATTGCGTTCCGGGATCATCGTTGGTATGGGAATTCCGGTTACATTTCTGTTCTCCCTTATTATCCTCAATCAGATTGGATACAGCTTTAATTTCATGGTGATGTTCGGGATGTTGCTGGCGCTGGGTATGTTGATTGACGGCGCGATCGTCGTGACCGAATACGCTGACCGCAAGATGGTTGATGGCATGCATCGGCGGCAGGCCTATGCGGTCGCGGCAAAACGAATGTGCTGGCCGGTAGTGGCCTCCGTGGCAACAACCCTGGCGGCTTTTTTGCCACTGATGTTCTGGCCTGGCGTTGCCGGGAAGTTCATGCGTTATCTTCCGGTTACCGTATTTACGATACTATCGGGTTCCCTGATGTATGCATTGTTTCTGGGCCCGGCACTGGGCGCCGTGTTCGGAAAACCCGGTTTGGTCAGTGGCAAAAGTGTCCGGACGCTGCAGCAACTGGAAAGCGGAGATCCAACGGGCCTTCCCGGTATAACAGGCTGGTATGCACGATTATTGCGATGGTGCAGCATCCATGCCCTGTTGACGATTTTCGTCACTGCGGTAGTTCTCGTGAGTAGTTATATTGCCTATGCCCAGTATGGCCGGGGAATGATCTTTTTCTCTGATAATGAACCGAATTTTGGTCTGATAACCATCCGTGCCCGCGGTAATCTATCCGGTGAGGAAGTCAATGATCTTGTCACCGAAGTGGAAAAAGTAGTCGTTGGGATTGATGGCATCAACTCTATCAACACACTGACCTCCATATCGGGGGGAGAGCCGCGATTTGGCGGGCTTGATCAGCTTGATCAGATCGGTGTGATTTATCTCGAACTGCTGGATGAAACAGACAGGGAAATGACTGGCACGGAAATCTTTGAGGAAATACGCGCCCGAACCGCTCACTTTGCCGGTATAACAATTGAACTCAAGAAACTGGAACAGGGTCCGCCGGTAGGGAAACCCGTTCAACTTCAGTTTTCATCACATAACAAGGCGTTGCTGGAACCGGCAGTTACCCGGGTCGTGGAATTCATGAAAACAATGGAGGGACTGAGAGACATTGAAGACACTCGTTCGCTACCTGGCATTGAATGGAAATTGACGGTTGATCGTGCACAGGCGGCATTATTCGGCGCGGATGTGCTTCAGGTAGGAACCGCAGTCCAGTTGGTAACCAATGGTGTGAAAGTAGGTGAGTACCGGCCGGACAGGTCGGATGACGCGGTGGATATCCGGATTCGTTATCCAGAGGAATATCGTCGAATTAATTCCCTGGATAGCCTGAAGGTAATGACTGCTAAAGGGGCGGTGCCGATTTCGAGTTTCGTGACCAGTGAAGCTGTGCCTGAAGTTGATATGATTCAGCGTATCAATGGTATACCGGTCAAATTTATCCGCGCAGATGTCTCACCGGGTGTACTGGCGGATGACAAGGTGCAGCAAATCCAGGTGTGGTTGGAGACACAGGAATTTGATCCGGCACTTAAAATTGTGTTCAGAGGCGCCAATGAAGAACAGGCAGATTCCATTGCGTTCATCAGCGTCGCGTTCAGCCTGTCCCTGTTGCTGATGTTCGTTCTGTTGGTGACCCAGTTCAACAGTTGGTATCAGTCGTTGCTGATCCTTTTTGCCGTGGTAATGTCGACAGCCGGCGTCCTGCTTGGACTGCTGATCACGGGGAAGCCTTTCAGCGCAATCATGACCGGTACCGGTGTGGTGGCGCTGGCGGGTATTGTGGTGAACAACAATATAGTACTCATCGATACCTTTAATCATATCCATAAGGAATATCCTGAGCTGGACCACATTTCTCTGATAGTGAGAACAGGCGCCCAACGTCTGCGCCCGGTGTTGCTGACGACTGTCACCACGGTTTGTGGATTATTGCCGCTGGCAAGCAACTTCAGTGTTGATTTTATCAATCGGAATATTGTACATGGCGGTATGCTGTCGAGTTACTGGGTACCCTTGTCCCAGGCCATTGTTTCCGGTCTGGTGTTTGCTTCACTGCTGACATTGGTAGCGACTCCTGCCATGCTGGCCCTGCCGCACCATTTTCATACAGGTCTCAATAGGTTCTTCAGCAACAGATTTGTTCGGAGATTTTCCCTGGTCTGGCAGAAGTGATGCCGGCACGGTTGCATTAGTAGCACATGTCAACGTATTCTTTTGCTAATTCAAAGTGAGAGAAAACGATGACAGGTGTAACAGACCTTTTTGGCCTTACGGGCAAGATTGCATTAACCACAGGAACTTCCATCGGTATGGGCCGGGCTCTGGCGGAAGGATTGGCACTGGCGGGCGCCAGAGTCGTGATTTCCAGCCGCAAACATGACGTCTGTCTGCAGACTGCTGATGATATCAATGAAATGTGCGGAGAGGAGAGGGCTGTCGCCATTGCCTGTAATATCGGATACAAGGAACAACTCCAGGCTCTGGTGGATGAAACCCATGATCGATTGGGTTCCATTGATATACTGATCAACAATGCCGGGGTCAATCCGTTTCATGGCCCTTCCAGTGAGATTCCGGACTCTGCCTTCGATAAAACCATGGAGAGTAATGTGCGCTCCAATCACTGGCTCTGCCACATGGTGTTGCCGGATATGGTGGCCAAACAGGACGGTGTCATCATCATTACTTCTTCCAACGGGGCATTCCAGGCGTCAACGCTTTTGGGTGCGTATGCCATATCGAAAGCGGCCGATCTGGCACTGGTAAGAAATCTGGCTGCTGAATACGGCCCCTCCAATATCCGGGTCAATGCGCTGTGTCCGGGATTGTTCAAAACCAGATTCGCCAAGGTCCTGTGGTCGGACGATGAGGGTAATGAATATCCGGCGGACAACGTCACGCTCAGACGTTTTGGTGAGCCGGAAGAACTGCGTGGTGTCGGTGTATTCCTGGCATCCCGTGCCGCGAGTTATATGACGGGACAGGCGCTGATCATTGATGGTGGTCAGGTTATGGTGCGTTAGGTCTGTGTAGCAAAACACAAAGATCGTCACTTCATTAGGGCGAGTGACTATGAGTTGGATATCAAACTTACTTAACAAGAGGGATAAAAATGATTGATTTTGACATCGACCCGGAGTTCCAGGAACAAATCGACTGGGTAGAGAGATTTACCATAGAAGAAATTGAACCGTTGGACAATTTCATGCGCGCCGGCAGGACAAAGGACGGCAATCCCATCGATAGAGATGGGTGGCGTGCCATCAGAGCTTACATCGAGGATCTGAAACAACAGGTCAAGGACCAGGGACTATGGGGATTCCATCTGGGTCCGGATCTTGGTGGTCCGGGTCTGGGCCAGGTAAAACTCTGCCTGCTGAATGAGAAGCTGGGTAAAACCAGAATGGGGCCGGGCATATTCGGCTGCCAGGCGCCGGACACCGGGAATATGGAATTAATTGCCCATAACGGAACCGAAGAGCAGAAGAAAAAATACCTGGAACCCCTGCTGTCCGGTGAAAAACACTCGGCCTATTCCATGACGGAACCCCATGCCGGTGAGCCGGGGGAGTTCATCTGTTCCGCGAAGCGGGATGGAGACGAGTGGGTGATCAACGGAGAAAAATGGTTTACTTCCAATGGTGCTGGAGCGGATTTTCTTATTGTCATGGCGGTAACCAATCCTGATGCCCCACTGCTGGAGCGTGCATCCATGTTTATCGTTGACAGGCAAACCCCGGGAGTTGAGGTTGTCCGTAACGTGCATACCTATGGCACTCCGTTGCGAGAGAATTACAACGTGCGGGGTGGCGGAGGCCATGCATACATCCGGTACAACGATGTGCGGGTGCCAGCGGCTAATCTGCTCGGCACGGAGGGCGCCGGGTTTGTCGGGTCACAGACCCGTTTGAGTGGTGGTCGGGTGCATCACGCCATGAGGGCTGTAGGTGTTTGTACCAAGGCGCTGGACATGATGTGTGAAAGAGCACTGAGCCGAAAATCCAAGGGTGAGTTGCTGTCCAATCTGCAGATGGTTCAACAGGATATCGCGGACTCCTACATTCAACTCAAACAATTTCGATTGCACGTACTCTATACCGCCTGGCTGATTGACAAGACCGGAGCCTATACACAGGAAATACGCAAGGAGATTGCGGCTATCAAGATTACGGCCGCCAAAGTGAATCACGATATCATCTACCGGGCTATCCATCTGCACGGTGCTCTGGGTATGTCCAATGAAACTCCCCTGGGTGACATGTGGATGTCAGCACCTCAAATGGGCATCATGGACGGTGCTACCGAAGCACATAAGAGTAATCTGGCGAAACTGTTGCTGCGGGATTACGATGCCTGTGAAGATCTGTTCCCCACTTATCATTTTCCAAAACTGATAGCAAAAGCCCAGGATAAATTTGAACGGGTTATCGACGATTATCTTGCTGCCTGATCCTCATTCGAAGAGCCTTCAGCGGGCCAAAAACTCGCCCTGCCGCTGTCGCGGAGCAAACAGGCCGGCTTACTTGGATTTTTTTCGGCATGTTTGATGAGGGCCTATTGTGGTTGCAGATAAAACCTGTTTTCTAATCAGTGACCGGGTTAAGGAATGAAAAGGCTGCTTTGTGTTTTATGCTTGAGTGCTCTGTTCTCCCAGGTGTCGGGAAGTGACGAACCCTGGGAAGCTGAACGCTATATCAGTGGTTTAAGTATTCCATGGGGAATGGTCTGGCTGCCCAACGGCGACATGCTGGTGAGCGAACGCAGGGGTAAAATTCATCGCATCAGAGATGGCAGTAAGCAGGGCATGTTGACTGGTGTGCCTGAGGTTCATGCCTATGGACAGGGTGGTTTGCTTGATCTGGAACTACACCCGCAGTATAAGGAAAACGGCTGGTTGTATCTTGCCTGGTCCAGCAGGGAAGGAGAGGAGAGCGGCAGCAATACAGCCATCATGCGTGCAAAGCTGGATGGCGATGCCCTGGTTAATCAGGAAATACTGTACAAGGCTGAACCGAATACCAAGGTCGGCAGGCATTATGGCAGTCGTCTGGAATTCGACGACGATGGTTTTTTGTATTTTTCAGTGGGTGACAGGGGCAACAGGGATATAAATCCCCAGGACACGACGCGGGACGGTGGAAAGATCTATCGATTGCATGACAATGGTGATATCCCGGAAGATAATCCACTGGCAGGAATCCCCGAGGCCAAAGCTGCAATTTATTCATGGGGTCACCGAAATCCTCAGGGAATGGCCAAACATCCTGTCACCGGACAGATATGGATTCACGAACACGGTCCCCGTGGCGGAGATGAGGTCAACATTGTCAAACCCGGCGTGAACTACGGCTGGCCCATTCTGAGCCACGGGATTAATTATAGTGGCTCTGAATTCGCGGAAGGAACCGAACGAGAGGGATACGAATCTCCGATCAAGTACTGGGACCCATCGATTGCACCGTCCGGCATGACCTTTGTCACCAGCGACCTGTACCCTGAATGGCAGGGACATCTGCTCGTCGGTTCATTGAAATTTGGCTATCTCGTGTTGTGCCGTGTGGAAGGTGACAGGATTGTTGACTCGGAGATATTGCTGGAGGGTATTGGCCGGGTACGCAATGTGCGTCAGGGACCTGACGGCTTCCTGTACGTGGCCATTGATGGTAACGGGATCAAGCGTATCGTACCCAACACCTGATGAGTGCATTCAGGGCTGGAAAACCGGTTATTCAATACTGATAAAAACCGGATTTGAATAAAACCAGAGATCGGACCATGGATTTTCACCCGGGGGATCCAATTGCGGTTCCAGCTCTCCAGTGTTGGTTCCCCGTAGGCGGATGTATTGAGCACTGTCTAGAGTCATTCTGTGTTGCATCAACAGAAACTCACCTTCTTTACGCCAATCCGTTTCCGAAAAGCGGGCAATGACTGTTGTGGTGTCGTTTTTATTTATCGAAGGGTCGGAACTCCTGCCCAGAACCTCACCGGCAATTAGATCAACCCTTGCCACTGTTGGATTTTCGTTGGCAAAATTAGGCAGCTCCGGGTCTCTGACGTGGATATTAATGGTGATCTCACTGCCTCCGGGAATGGTAATCTCTTCTCCAATAGCCGCTGATTGCCCGTGGTGAAGAACCTCAACATGGAGTTCATTGATCAGATCGCCGGTAGTGACAAAGACATGGCCATTGCGGATACCCTCGAGAATGGAATCATGATTTTTTTCTGCAAATACATAGGTTTTTGAGTATTCACCGGGCCAGAAATCTTTGCCTCCTTCCGAGTGGTGTCGATGTGAATCTGAATTTGCGGTGATCCACCAGCGTCGGCCTTCTCCCAACATGGAATCCCAGAAGCCTCCAGTTTTGGCGGTCATCTGGTCAAATCCTCCCATGGTGGGATAACCTGCGTACGCGCCTCGCGCCTTTCCTTTAGCTTTAGCCTTATCCTTACTCTTTTCCCTATCCTGGAACAATCCACGGACCCAGTTCCTGAAGTCTTCAAATATCGATGTATCCAGATAATTTGCCTGGTGTCCGGGCGCCCCTGCCATTCCGACAGCCACTTCCGGCGCCGTATCATTCCAACTCCGGAATTCAGCCGGATCATAGGCGCCATAAACGCCGTATTCACTGGACGAACGCGACGGATGGTTGGCGATCACCACTGGTTTTGCTGTTAAGTCACGCATCATTGCCAGCGCTTCAATCATCTTCTCTTCTTTATCGCGTGATGGGTCAAGGGGATATACTTCCCGTTTATCAAAGCCAGACTCCAGTTTATGCAATACCCGGGCTTCATCTGTGGTGTGGGGAATGATCAGGCTGCTGTGGTCTCCGCCGGGAGAATTCAATTCCAGACCAAAAAACTGTATTACCTCAGGTACCTCCATTCTGGCTTCCAATAGTGACGGATAAGTTTGTTCCAGGCTGATCTTACTGTGTTCAGGTCCACCATGATCCGTTCCAACCATCCACGAAAGACCGTGCTGTTTCGCCATCTTCGCATTGGTGTCCAATGGGTAGATCGCATCTCCACCCAGTATCGGTCTTGGCGGTTCCTCATCGTAGTCCCAGCCGACACTGAACTGGCTGTGGATATGATGGTCTCCGGCAAGCCAGCGTTTTTGATTCTTTGGGAGAGTACTGTCAGCAGCTGGCATTACATTTTCTTCAAATAACATTTCTGAAGGTGTACGTCGTTGCTGCAGTTTCAAAGCAATCGACTCTGTTGCTTCCATTACCCGCAGGATATTTCTACCGGCGATCTTTGCGATGTCGTCATCACTGTAACCCCGTCTCAATAGTTCTGCCAGTAATGCCGGGTAAGTTGACACGTCCTCCAGCCCAGTCGGTCCCGGGGGCATACCATCGTAGTCGCCGCCGATACCGATATGGTCGATACCGGCAGTCCAACGAATATGATCGATATGATCCGCGACCTGATCCAATGTGGGTCTGGGCGCAGGATTTGCTTCGCGCCAGATCTCTAACTGAGCTGCTGCTTTATCTTCCGGTAATTGTGCATGTAATCTGTCGGATTCAGCGCGTGCCTGCACCTCATGAACCCGGGTGGCTTCTGACACGTAAGACGGATAGAAAGTCACCATCACAACACCATTATGTTCGGCAGTCAGCTGCAATACATCATCCGGAACATTGCGGACATGGGGTACAACCCCATAGGCAGACGAATGGGAGAAGATAACCGGTGCTTCACTGACGGCAATCGCATCACGCATGGTATCCGGTGAAACATGAGAAAGATCAACCATCATGCCCAGGCGGTTCATCTCTCTGATAACCTCCTCGCCAAATGAGGTCAGCCCTCCGTGACGGTGTTCATCAGTAGCGGCATCTGCCCATTGAAGTCCACGGACGTGCGTCAGGGTCATGTACCTGGCGCCCAGTCGATACATCCTGCGCAGCACCCCGAGTGAATTATGGATAGCGTGACCGCCTTCCATACCGATCAGGGAAGCGATTTTTCCATCGGCGTGTATGCGTTTGATATCGGCAGCGGAATATGCCATTTCAAAGGTTTCGTGGTAACGATCAACCATGCGTTCTACCAGGTCGATCTGCTCAATAACACGCTGGACATCTTCCGGCTTTCCACCGTACTCACTGATAGGGACATAAACAGACCAGAACTGGCCGCCCACCATACCCTTGCGCAGTCGGGGAATATCCGTATCCATTGGATCTTCGAGCAGGGTCAGATCGGCATTGAGATCAATCCTGGCCAGTTGGTTGTTGACACGTCGACGGTACTGACCGGGCAGATCATTATGGCCATCAATGAGTGGTGTACCTTGAAGTACATGGGCAACACGATCCTCTATCGATTCACCCATCAAGGGACAGGCAGCCATCGTCCCCAGGATAATTGTCATCAACTGTTTTCGAATGATACCTGTCAATGGCGGGTCCGGCCGGGAGAGTAAAGTACTATGTCTGGGAGGCTGTCCGAGAACTGCGACCGTAGCGAGGGCGAGACTGATTGAGTCATATTTTTTGGTTATTTGAGGCAAATATTGTACATATTAAACGAAAATAAGCGGAAAATATGGCCAATCAGGCTTGTCCGCAGTAGGTCAGTCTGTACTCGGACAGCCTCCTAGCGTCCCTGGAATCTGGGTTCACGTTTCTCCAGGAAGGCGCGGAATGCTTCCCTGGTATCCGCACTGGAACCCGTCCGGATGTGTCGTTCCGTTTCCAGTTCGATGAATTCCCTGAGGGGCATATTCTCTGCGTTAACGAAATTTTTCTTCATTTCGCCAATAGCCAGTGGAGCGGATTTGGATAATTTGTCCACAATTGCATCCACATCCTCACGGAATGTCTCGTCAGGAAAGACCCTGTTCACTAACCCGAGTCGCTCAGCCTCACCGGCGTCAAATTTCTGGGACATGAAATAGAGTTCCCGTGCCCTCGCAGCACCGATAATACGAGGCAGTAACCACGGTCCACCCATGTCACCGGAGATGGCGACGCCCATGAAAGCGGTATTAAAAGTTGCACGGGCAGTGGCATAACGAAGATCGCAGGCACATGCCCAGCTAAGTCCTGCGCCGGCACAGGCGCCGTTGATACCGGCAACGGTGACCTTGGGCATCTCATGCAGTAACGATGAGATGTGAAAGTATTCTTTCCTGTTGGGTTCCTTCTTTACACCGCTGGTTGACGCCTTGAGATCAGCTCCGGGACAGAATGCCCTGCCGGCGCCAGTGAATAATACTACTCGAATATTCTGATCCATGGAGACTTTGCCGAGGCAATCATGGAGTTCGCGCATCAGTTGACTGATGATGCCGTTAAGACTATCCGGTCTGTTCAAGGTTATCGTGGCGCGATTGCCGGAGACTTCATAGAGAATGGTTTCGTAATCTGACATGTCTTTTATCTTTGTTTGAGAGAACGCTAATCCTAGTGCAAGAGTTGAGTAATCGCAATGAAGATTTTGTCTCTGAATACAGGAAACAGATCATTAATTCGTTCTTGTCCGAGTATTCAACACCGCGGTGATTACTTCCTGTCAAGCCGTTAATTTTAAACCAGCGATATGTGAATGTCGCAACTAAAACTCTCGGAAGTCGACTTTCAGGACAGGAACTAATTCGGTCAGGGAATCATAATCTGCGAAGTCCAATCGTCTCCTACAAGCGTGTACAGTTGACGATCATGCAGTTGGTCAACTCTGCTGAGATCGAGAATCTCGATGCTGTTACAGACTATCTGAACACCTGTCGCGGATGGCAGGGCTTTGAGAGAATCCACCTTTATTGACTTTCTCAGTCCATCGAGACGGTCGGTCAGAATTTCCCTGGTTGGCACAAAGCTGCTTTGCGGACCCAGATGCTCATAGAGATGGTCGAGATACTTGCTGACCAGCGGTCGGCGATGCCAGTTGATTTCGACTGTATTCCGATTCAACTCAACTATATGACCTGTCAACCGGTATTGACGCTGTACGGATGAGTACCAGAGAAGCAGTTGGGCCGTTCCGCCTTTACTGATAATGCGCCATTTGGGACTGGTTTTATTGATGAAAAGTGTCAACCTGTTATCGATGATGTCCCGTAGAACGAGAGTGCGTACAGAGGCGTTTCCGGATTTGTCCGCCAGAGCCAGGAAACACAGGTCCGCATTGGGGTCGCCGAGTTTTTTTGCCCGGGTACGGTCGGCCAGAATGTTGTTGAGTGGATTCATAAGCTCACTTCATCCCTGGCGATCACTGCAAAGTCTTTCCGTGAGACCTCCGCCTTGCTGGCAGTGAGCACTGCAGTCAGAGTTTTTCTCTCCCGTGAGATTATTCCTTCAATAAATTCATGCCATTCGTAATCGGTCTGGACGGTTGTGGACAAACGAAGTGACGATGTCAAAATTCCTTGATCACGGACGATACCGTTGATTAGCAACCGGGCCTGATTGTTTTCCAATTCCAGGCACAGGGTGGCGCCACGGTATTGGGTTTCCAGCTTAAACATTCTTTCAATATCCTTCGAGGGTGGCATTCGTCAATCCTCATCATACATCGACATTATGCAACGTGTATTAAATCCTCTCTGTCCAGGATGAGAAGGATAATAATATTGCCGCAAATTGGCGCAACTCCTTTTGAAGTGCATTAAAACCGTGCAATTTGCCATTGATGGAAGCATCAACGGAACACTGTGAAGAGGTCTGAAGGCGTTCCAGATAAAGATTCTACCCAGGTTTGGATAACTGGCATCAACTTTGCTTTTGACCCTCCATCGTAGCGAAATTAACCTGGAGGGGTTGTTGTGGATCAAGTATTGGAACTTCAGTACGCACTGGATACATTTTACTTTCTGATATGTGGTGCATTGGTTATGTGGATGGCGGCGGGATTCTCGATGCTGGAAGCAGGTCTTGTAAGGTCGAAGAATACTGCTGATATTCTGGCGAAAAATGTCGCTCTGTTCTCCATTTCATGCCTGATGTACCTGTTGTGCGGGTATGAATTCATGTATGAAGGTGAGTTTTTCCTGGGCGGTATCGAACTCGATGGTGCGGCGACTGCTGATGAACTTGCCGCCACCGTAATGGCGGAGTCGAAGGAAGCCGGATTTGATGGTGGCGCCGTTTATTCAAACGCATCTGACTTTTTCTTTCAGGTCGTTTTTGTAGCAACTGCCATGTCGATTGTATCCGGTGCGGTTGCGGAAAGAATGCGACTGTGGGCATTTCTTGGTTTCGCCGCCGTTATGACCGGCTTGATCTATCCGATGGAAGGCTCCTGGACCTGGGGCGGCCAATCGGTATTTGGTTTATATTCACTGGGCGATCTCGGATTCTCGGATTTTGCCGGATCAGGTATTGTTCACATGGCAGGTGCTTCTGCGGCGTTGGCCGGTGTTCTCCTGCTGGGAGCAAGAAAGGGCAAGTACGGCAAGGATGGGCAGATTTACGCGTTACCCGGTGCGAACCTGCCACTGGCAACATTGGGTACCTTCATACTCTGGTTGGGCTGGTTTGGATTTAATGGTGGATCCGTGCTCAAACTGGGTGATATCGGCAATGCAAATACCGTTGCGATGGTATTCCTTAATACCAATACCGCCGCCGCCGGTGGTGCTATTGCTGCATTGATCACATCACGGTTGATGTTCGGGCGGGCTGACCTGACGATGATGCTTAATGGCGCCCTGGCAGGGCTGGTTGCAATAACGGCTGAGCCATCGACACCTACTGCATTGCAGGCATCATTGTTCGGCGCGACCGGAGGTGTGTTGGTTGTGTTCTCCATTATCGGACTGGATAAACTGAAGATTGACGATCCTGTTGGCGCCATCTCGGTACATGGTACCTGTGGGTTGCTTGGTTTGCTGCTTGTGCCCGTAACCAATGACGCTGCCAGTCTCAGCGGCCAGATCTGCGGTGCCTTGACGATATTTATCTGGGTGTTCTGTTTCAGCCTGCTCGTTTGGTGGGTGATCAAGATGATAGCAGGCATCAGAGTCACCGAGGAAGAAGAATACCAGGGAGTGGATGTCTCGGAGTGTGGTGTAGAGGCATACCCGGAATTCGTCTCAAATTAACATTGGTTCCCCTTGAGTCTGTCTGCTAATGATTCCACATAAGGTGTGCAACCCGCCGTTGAATCCGTAAACTGTGGTTTTTTTATCAATTTATTTCAGGAGAAAATCATGCGGTTAGGAATTTACGGCGGCAATTTAAGGCGCGGCGCTCCACTTGTGTCACTGTTGGACGAGATAGTCGATCTGGAAAAACGCGGATTTGCCAGTTACTGGGTTCCCCAGACAGGAACTTATGACGCCTTGACGATGATTGCGCTTGCCGGTCGTGATACCGACAGAATTGAACTGGGTACGGCAGTCGTGCCTTCTTACCCGAGACACCCCAATGCACTGGCCCAGCAGGCAGCAACGGCGAATGCGCTGACGAATGGAAGATTGGTGTTGGGCGTTGGTCCTTCACACAAACCGGGAATCGAAGACTCGCTGGGTCTGAAATATGAAAAACCTGCATTGCACATGCGTGAATACGTGACAATCCTTAAGGCGTTGGGTGATGAAGGACATGTGGACTTTGAAGGTGAGATGTACCGTATAAAGACAGGCTTTTCAATTGCTGACGCAAAACCGTTTCCGGTTGTTATCTCGGCGCTTGCGCCCCTGATGCTAAAGGCAGCAGGGCAGGTTGCCGATGGTACGGTCACCTGGATGGTCGGGAGAAATACCATTGAGAACAATACTGTACCGCGTATTACAAAGGCAGCCGAAGATGCCGGAAGACCGGCGCCCCGTGTGATCGTTGGACTTCCGGTCTGCGTACATGATAACCGGGATCAGGCAATCGCCAGATCCGTCCAGATTTTCAAGGGGTACGGAATGCTGCCGAATTATCGCGTCAGTTGGACGCGGAAGGCATTTCCGAGGCTGGAGAGATCGCGGTAGTCGGTAATGAAAAAGAAGTGGAAGCACAATTACAGGGCTATTTCAACGCGGGCGCCACCGAGATAATCGCCAGTGTTTATCCAGCCGGTGACGATAGCCGGGGTTCCTTCCAGAGGACTCATTCATTGCTGGAAAGCCTGTTGGGTTAAGGGATTGCCCGGTTCAAGACTATCTACCGGCACAGGATTGTCTATCGGTTCGGTAAAGTTAACCCCACAGATCTGTTGGATTAAGATTGATAGTTGGAAAGTCTGCCGGATCAAGACTAACTGCATCAGTATTGATAAAGGCTAAGGTATTGCCAGAGACGATTGATGAAAATACTTTCCTGAACCTGTTCAGCCCGGGACAACGGGTTTATGTGGGGGGCAGTACCAACGAACCCACCGGGTTGATCAATATCCTGAAGTCGCATCCGGAAAGGATAACCGGTATTACCTTTATCCAGCAGCCTTTGGTCGTTAATGAAACGGACTTATCATCTTTGGCTGACGGTTGCCGACAAGTAACCTTCTTTATGACACCTGCATTGCGGGAAGGATATGCTGCCGGCAGGGTCGACTTTATTCCGATGCAGATGCGGGCGATTTATGATTTCCTGGCCAGGGACAAAATCGATATCGCTCTGCTTCAGGCTGCCAGAGATATTAACGGGGAATTGCGCTTTGGACCGAACGTAGATTACGTGGGAGCCGTTTCAGACAGTGCGTCTTGTAAGGTCATTCAGATCAATTCCTTGTTCGTTGCTCCCCTGGGAAGTCCAAAGGTCAACCCGAATAGTCAATGTTTGTTGATCGAAGAGGACTCTGCCAAACCGTTGTATCCGGAAACCCGAGTGGATGAAACTTCCCGGCAGATTGGTAATCTGGTGGCAGGTATAGTGCGCGATGGCGACTGCCTCCAAACTGGTATCGGCGCCGTGCCGTCAGCAATACTGGCTGATCTGGGTAATCGTTCTGATCTTGGGTTTCACGGTGGCCTGGTTGATGATGGTGTGATGCAACTGGTAAAGAACGGTAATCTCACCGGTGTCCGGAAATCCATCGATACTGGCAAACACGTTGCAGGTATGGCACTGGGGTCGGCAGCATTGCTGGATTGGGCCGCCGAAGAAGGCAATTTTGTTTTGCGGAGCGCTGACTATACTCACGAAGTGTCCGTAATCCGGCAACTTGACAACTTCATTTCAATCAACTCGGCGGTTGAGATTGATCTGTTCGGCCAGGTCAATGCAGAAGTCACCGCGGGTCGTCAGGTATCCGGTACAGGCGGTGCTGTGGATTTTATGCGCGCTGCGAAATTGAGCATGAATGGCCGTTCTGTGGTTGCTATGAGTGCAACAGCACGAAGAGGGCAGGTGTCTCGCATTGTACCGCGGGTTGAAATGGTGACGGCGTTACGTACCGATGTGGATATGGTCGTTACTGAATTCGGGATTGCACGGCTGAAGGACGCATCTTTGGCGGAACGTGCAGAACTGTTGATTGAGATTGCCCATCCTGATTTCCGGGATCAACTTCGGGAAGCAGCCACTCCGGGTATTTAAAGGGTTCTTGTCTGGAAACAAATACCATGCCTTCCAGACGATTTCCCATGTCTTACTCCCTGTTGGATATCCTCAAAATATACTCAATCTTTTACCGTTAATTTACAGTAACCGCGAATTCCTCCAGTAATGCCAGTGGTATGATTTCCAGTGTTCGAAAGTGGGTATTGTCCAGGAACACTCTGGGAGCCATCTGTTTTTCGTAAGCCTCAAGCCACCGGTCAGCACAGAGGCACCATCTGTCCCCCTCTTTCAGTCCGGGAAAGGAAAATTCAGGATATGGTGTAGACAAGTCGTTGCCGGCAAAACGAGAGTATTCCAGAAAGGTGGAAGTCACTTCGACACATACCGTATGCAAGCCGACATCCTCGGCACAGGTATTACAACATCCATCTCTGAAAAATCCGGTTGCTGGCTGGGTACTGCAGGGAGCGAGTTTCCTTCCATAAACGTTTATTGCTTCATCCATTTCTATCAGCATCTTGTTATCCCGTTGTTCTGGTGTTCCAGGACTAGGAGGCTGTCCGAGAACTGCGACCGTAGCGAGGGCGAGACTGATTGAGTCATATTTTTTGGTTATTTGAGGCAAATATTGGACATATTAAACGAAAATAAGCAGAAAATATGGCCAATCAGGCTTGTCCGCAGTAGGTCAGTTAAGTTCTCGGACAGCCTCCCAGGTAATCCAGTGTCAATTGTGAAATGCAAACGGGTGGAATACTACACATCGTGGACATCGTCGAGATTCACAAAGGTTTTTATGCCGTTTACGCGGTACATTCGTCGGTTGATGCGAGGATAGTCACAGATATCGATATCATTACGATTGCCACCCATAAGATAGGTCAGATCGGTGTCAAATGGATTGCGCATGGCATGGGGTAAACTGCCTTGAACGAAAGCCATAAAGTCACCCGGTCCTATTTCAAATTCCTCGTCGCCAATCTCTGCGATGCCGCGACCGGATAGAATGTAGATGAATTCTTCATCGTGATGATGGAAATGGAACTGGGTCGTTTCAAATCCTGGTTCAACCCGTACCAGATGGATGCCGGACCTGGAAAGTCCCACTAGATCCCCAAGGGACCGGGTATGACGTACTGCTTTCTCATTGAACTGATGTACATGGACATTTTCAGGCAGATTTTTGATGGTGGCAGCCTTCAACAGTGGATGTTTCATCATCGTCTTCTCGACCTGTACCGCTTGACGACTGTGTCGACAGTTCTCTTTTTTCGGATTGGCGCCGGGATTCTGGCCAGATATGGACCTTCCGGTTGTTCACACAGGAGCTTTTCTCCCAACAGATTTTCTATGGCGGGCAGCATGAACACATCGCTTTCACATACCAGAGAGATGGAAGTACCCATTGCTCCCGCACGTCCCGTCCTGCCGATTCTATGTACATAGTCTTCCGGGTCTTCCGGCAGATTATAGTTTATGACATGGCTGATATCGTCGACATGAATTCCTCTTCCCGCCACATCAGTGGCAACCAGTAACTCTATCTCACCATCTTTGAACTGATCGAGCGTTCTGATTCGTTTCTTCTGTGGCACTTCTCCCGTCAGCAGACCGGTTCTGAAACCATGCCGGTAAAGCTTTTCTTCCAGGATTCGGGTCTGATCGCGGCGATTGACAAAGATGATTGCACGGATAATTTTCTGTATGTGGATCAGATTGAAGAGGACATTGAACTTCTCTGACTCGGTGGTGAGGTATACCAGTTGATTCACTGAATCGACTGCAATCTGTTCAGGTTCAATAGAGATTGCAACCGGGTCAAGAGTCCAGTTTTCTGCCAATCGACGGATGTCTGAACTTATGGTAGCTGAAAATAATTGAGTCTGTCGTCGTTCTTTACGGGGGGTTTTTCTGATGATGCTGCGGACATCAGGGATGAATCCCATATCCAGCATGCGATCAGCTTCGTCAATGACCAGTGATTCCACCTGGGACAGGTCAATAGTACCGGAACGGCAGAAATCCAGGAGTCTTCCGGGTGTTGCGACTACGATATCGACAGCTTTGCCAAGTTGCTGTTTCTGTTTCTCATAATCGATTCCACCGACGACAGAAACTATGCTCATACTGGTATGCCTGGAAAGCTTTACCGCGTCTTCGGAAATCTGCAGAACAAGCTCTCGTGTCGGTGCAATGATGAGGGCAAACGGTGTGCCGGCAACCCGTTCCTTGAGTTCCGGGTTTTCCAGGTGATAAGTAATGATGGAGATGAGGAATGCGGCAGTCTTTCCAGTACCGGTTTGCGCCTGGGCGATGATGTCCCTGCCATCAATGGAATAGGGCAATGTTGCTGTTTGCACTGGTGTACATTCGGTAAACGCCAGATCGTCAATGGCCCGGTTCAGTTCATTGGGAAGATCAAAATCCGTAAAATTCTGACGCAGTTCCGATATGGCTCCAGTTTCGTCCTCATCGGAAAACAAATTCTTTATGAAATTCATAGGAACAATGGGTTGTTCATATTGGCCCATTAATCATTAATTTGCGGCATCTTAGCACGAGTGGCATTCAGGCATCATGATAACGCCTCTACTGGCCTGCAATTGCCGAAGATGGAAAGGGCTCTGTAGTGCGGCAGTCCAGCCAGCTAAAGCATCACTTCTTGAAATATATCGGGCCAGATGCAAGAATCCTCTTCAATTACGATGATTCCATATGGGTGATGTATTGTGTATAGCCAGGACGATATTGACAGGGCTGTAGCGGATGGAGCACTGACGCAGGAAGCTGCCGCCTCTTTACGCGCCTACACCTCACAACGCAAAGCCACCTCACTGGTTGACGAAGAACACTTCCATCTGTTGTCCGGATTTAACGACATTTTCGTGACCATCGCCGTGTTGCTTGTCTTGTTTTCAAGTGCCTTCCTGGGAAAGGAAGTGAATGATAGCCTGGGTCCTGCATGCGTCTCTCTTTCAGCCTGGGCTCTGGCGGAATATTTCACACGTCGCAGGCATATGGCCCTGCCATCCATCATTCTGTTAATTGCATTCGTCGGCGGTGTTTACTGGACGGTATTCTCTGGCGCAGTTTCCCTGGCATTATTCGATGCTGGCGGATCTGCTGATCCAATTGGCGTGTACGTCATTTCCAATAGCATGTCCTTAATCATAATGGCAGCATCTGCGGCCGGAGCCCTGTCCGCCTGGTTACATTGGTGGAGGTTTCGGGTCCCAATCACTGTAGCTGCAGGAATGGCGGCACTCGTTGGACTACTTGTTTCCTTGACAATGCTACTGTTCTCTTACATTGAGATCAGGCCTGATTTCTGGCTTTCTCCGATTTGGTTTGTTGCGGGAGTAGCTGTATTCGCCCTGGCCATGCGATGGGACCTGATGGACATAGAACGCAAGACGCGAAATTCCGATGTGGCGTTCTGGCTGCATCTGCTTGCCGCCCCTCTACTCGTTTACCCGGTATTTAAATTTGTGACAGCGATGGAAGCATCCAATGAGGTGATCTCTGCCCTGGCGGTACTGGCGATTTACGCCGTCCTTGGTATTGTCGCATTGAGTATAGACCGGCGAGCACTGCTGGTTTCAGCTCTTGTTTTCTTGATTGCCGCCATCACCGATCTGGCCGAAGGATTGGGGACAGCAGGACTGAGTCTGTCCCTGTCCTGTCTCATCATAGGTACGTTCCTGTTGCTGTTGTCAGCATTCTGGCAACGTGCGCGACTGATCATCGTTCGAAAACTCCCCGATGGTCTTCAGTCACAGCTTCCCCCAACTGTGCAGTCGACTGGTTAACCACTTACAGGCAGCGGCACAATTCGCCGTTGCTGCTACAGTAAAGCAGCATGTTCAGCTCAAAAGCAGTCTGATAGCCTTCTGACCTGTCGGGAATGTTCGTTAACGGAATTCGCTGACAATTTCCTCCTCGAACTGTTTCAGTCTCGCAACGTTGCCGGTCTCCATGGCGCCAAACAAGATCTCGTCGATACCCACATCCTGGAATTCTCCAATACGGTCGATAATGTATTGTCTGGGACCGGCTACAGTACCTTCGCCATAGCGCTTCACCGCAGACTCAATCAGCGACTTTTTTTCAGTGAGAAAGCACGGCATGGTCAGGGTGCGGCGTATTTCTGCCGGGTCACGGCCGCAGTCTTCACAGTGCTGTTCCAGAATACCTGACTTGTATTTGTAATATTCGAGTGCCATACCACGACCTGCCCAACCATCAAGATTCATGACATCACCATGTCTCGCCAGGGTTCTGAGGGTGCGTTTTGGGCCTGTACCGCCTACCATGATTGGAATCGGCTTACTGTTGTCATAGTTCCCGGGTGCTAGTTGAGCATGATCCAGTTGATAATACTTCCCTTTAAAATCTACCGGTTTCTGGTTATGAAACAGTAGGCGTAACAATTCGCAGGACTCTTCAAGCCGGTCTTGCCGTTCCTTCATGGAAGGAAATTTCCAGCCATAGGCTTCGTGCTCACGCTGGTACCACCCGGCGCCGATCCCCAGGGTAAACCGACCCTTGCTCATCGTATCGATGGTTCCTGCTATTAACGCTGTATGTCCCGGATTGCGATAGGTATTACCTAACACAAGGTTTCCTAGACGTAGTTTCTTAGTCATTCCTGCGACAGTGGCGATCGCTGCCAGACCCTCAAATGCCGTCATTGCTTCCTGTTCATCATTACCCCCGCCGCCGGGTGGTATGAAGTGGTCTGCAAACCACAGGCTGTCCCAGTCGCCTGCTTCCATTGTTTCGACTGACGCGCAAATTGCCGACCATTCGGTGGTGTATACGCTGACCTGAACTCCAAATTCCATTGAATTCTCCTGAATTGTAGTGAGCCGGAAAGGACCAACGGTACAATAGGTATATGTTGATACGCAAGGCATACCGGTTCAATTTCAGAGTGAGTCACCCGGACATTATTGGTAATCCACATTCTTCGATTTTTGATTCGTCGTTCACACAGGTGAGTGGCGGGCGTTTTCTCAAAACTCTCAGTTGGTACGACAATGAGTGGGGTTATTCTAACCGGGTATGCGATGTACTGGGGATGATGGCACAGTTCGATCAGCCTCAAACCTGACCTGCTTCAATACTGGAACTCCGGCAGGTTGACGATTATACCGTCAAGATCATCACGAACCTGAATCTGGCAACTCAGGCGGGAATTTTCTTCACGGTCAGGGTTCAGGTCCAGCATGGAGTCTTCCCTCTCTGAAGGTTGCCCAACAGAGTCCATCCAGTCAGGATCAATGATTACGTGACACGTTGCACAGGAGCATTCCCCGCCACAATCAGCATCAATACCGGGTACGAGGTTGTTGATTGCTGTCACCATAATAGAGTCACCATTGATGGCTTCAATTTCATGTTCCGTACCATCGTGCTCTATAAATCTGATTTGTGGCATTACCCTCTCCATGCGTTCATGGGTGCATGATATTCTATTTAATCTGTCTCTGCTCACTTGTCGAACTGGATTTTCTTCTTTGAGGTCAGGACATCAGAGATTTCAGGTCGATCCCGGGGTCCTGAAGTTTCCCGGAATCCACGGTCTTCCCATAAAGCCGTTTGCAGACCAGAAATTCTCTGGGACTGTTTATGGCATCCACAGCGACAACAGCATCGTCCTTCAGGTAGAAAACCGCAAACTGACTGGATTTTCTGTCACCTCGTACTACCTGATTGTCACCATCTGATGAAAAACCAACCATCTGCAGTTTCAAATCGTATTGGTCAGACCAGAACCAGGGCACGGAATCATAGATGCTGTCGCCGCCATTCATGTTCGTGGCGGCCACCCGTGCCTGCTCCATTGCGTTGGGTACGGACTCCAGCCGAAGGCGGCGGCCCAATATCGGATTGGGGTGATTTGTACAATCACCGGCAGCATAGATGTCGGGTTTTGAAGTTTGGCAACGCTCGTTAACCAGGATGCCATTGTCACATTCAAGCCCTGCCTTTTCAGCCAGTTCAATATTGGGGAGAATGCCAATGCCTACGATGACCAGGTCCGCCTCGAAACGTATGTTGCCGCACAGTATTTCTGCAACTTTGTTCTTTCCTGCAAACCTTTCCACTGCAGAATTCAGTGTGATGTTTACACCGTGGCTGGTGTGCAGGTCGTGATAGAACTCACTCATTTCCGGGGTGGTCACCCGCTTCAGGACTCTCGACTCCATCTCAAGAATATTCACGTTAAGACCGACAGTAACAGCGATCGACGCCACTTCCAGACCAATATAACCGCCGCCAATGATGCATAAATTCCGTGCTGTTTGCATGGCTTGCCGTATGACGTCCACATCGGCAATGGTACGCAGATAATGAATGCCATCCAGGTCACTGCCCGGAACATCAAGAATCCGCGGTCGGCTACCGGTGGCAATCAGCAATTTGTCGTAAGTCATGTTATTGCCTGCAGATGTGGAAATGGTATGAACTGCAGGGTTGATCCCGGAGACGGTCACGCCCAGCTTCAGGTCGACATCTCTGTCAGCATAGAATTTTTCAGGTCTGAGATAGACACGTTCCAGGCCGTACTCTCCTGACAGATACTGTTTGGATAAAGGTGGACGTTGATAAGGTGGGTAGGTTTCTGCACCAAACAGAGTAATGGCGCCCTTGTATCCTGTCTGCCGAAGGCTTGCAACGGCCTGCCCAGCGGCCTGCCCACCTCCTGCAATGACCATTCCCGCCATGATTATCCTCCTGCCAGATCGACAAAGCGCCATATTCTACCGGAAATGAGTCCCTGACACAGGGACTATACTGGTTCGGGACAGTGTTGGTTAAGTGCTAATCAGTAATCGTCGGCAGGGCTGTCTTGTCAGCTATCTCCAGTTTATATGACGTGCTGGTCGAAAACTTGCCTCGTTGTTCTAAATTACTCATTCTATGACCAAGGAATCGTATCTTTTTAACGTCTAAGGATTAAACGTATCCACAATCATACCCATATGGATGAATCTGCTCTGATAGAGGCCGCACAGGATGGTGATCGTGCTGCTTTTGAGCAATTACTTGAAATACGTTATGACAGTATTTATCGCTTTGCTTTTGGATGGTCCGGAAATCCGACCGATGCTGAAGATATTGCGCAACTGGCCTGCATCAAGCTCGCCAGTGGGGTGAAACAATTTCAGTTTGGATCTGCTTTTTCTACCTACCTGTACCGGTTGGTGATTAACTGTGCCAGGGATTGGCAGCGTCAACAACTTAAACAGGGTGATCAGTTCAATAATTTGGCGGGAGAAATGACCAACGATCCCGTGACAGAGGACAGCAGCGAAACGTCGGTTTTTCTTCGGCAGGTATTGCAAATGGTTGACCAGTTTGGAAAAGAATATAAGGAAACCCTGATCCTGGTCTTTGGAGAAGGCCTTTCTCACAGTGAAGCGGCTGTCGTTTTAAAGGTAAAGGAAAGTACCATCTCTTGGCGCATTCACAAAATAAGAAAAAAATTAAGCTTTCTCGATAGTGAAGAAGGAGGTCTTTGATGAACGAAACAGACCTGAAGACATTATTTAATCAAGCGAATAAAAGTGTGATCAACCCTGAAGCAAAACGCCAGGCTATACAAGCCGCTATGACAGAATTCGAAATGCACAATACAGAAGATGATGAATTGCAGAATGATGGCGGAAACAAAAAATTCTCCAGACGCCAAGGATTGATCAACTTCCTGCGTCCTACTGAACAGGATAATCAACTCAGCAGGAGAGACAGGATGAACAGGAAAAATACCGCCTGGAGTTATGGGTTATTGGCGACGGCATCAGTGGCTTTAATTGCGGGTGTCATTGTTCTTAATGCTCCGCTTCTTGAACCAGGTATGCCCCTTGAAAACAGGTCAGACATGCCACAGATTGCAGTACCTCAAAGTATTAATGAGATGATAGTAGAGACTGTGAAAGTAGAGGAATCAGGAAGTAACACTGATTCATTAGATCGTGAATCACCCCTTGTCAAGAGAAAGGAAGCAAAAAGTCTCCAGGTTTATGAATTGAGTGGAGGTTACTCTGAGATATTTACATTTGGCACGGAGAAAGCTAAACCCGGAAAAACTCAAATGCACTTGAACATTGATTCTTATATACCGCTGCCGTCTCTTGACTTTAGAGAAGATAATGGGCGCCAGGAGCATCGGGAGCGCTTTGAAAATAAAGAAAGTAACCCGGTACAGCGTGTCGCGGAGAAGCCTGTATCTACATTTTCTATTGATGTGGACACGGCTTCATACAGTTTTGTACGCCGTTCATTAAATCGTAGTCTATTGCCTGATAAAAGTGCTGTACGTGTCGAAGAATTCCTGAATTACTTTGATTATGACTACCCCGTTCCAAAGGACAGGTCGAAGCCCTTTACAACCAACGTAATTGTCGGTGATGCCCCGTGGAATCCTGGTAATAAATTAATACATATCGGAATCAGGGGTTATGAAATTGAGGAGCAACCAAAATCAAACCTGGTTTTTTTACTGGATGTTTCCGGCTCCATGTCTGATCAGGACAAGCTCCCACTGGTCAAGCAATCCATTGGCCTACTGCTGAGTCAACTTAAACAGGAAGATACTGTCGCCATCGTTGTTTATGCCGGGGCGGCTGGCACGGTATTGGAACCCACGCCGGTCGAGGATAAATATAAAATCCAGAATGCGTTGAACATGCTGGAGGCTGGCGGCTCTACAGCAGGAGCAGAGGGTATACGGTTGGCGTATCAACTGGCTGAGCAAAACTTTGATAAGTTAGCGATTAACAGAATTATCCTGGCGACTGATGGTGACTTCAATGTGGGTATTGACCAACCGGAACAACTAAAAAGCTTCGTTGAGCGCAAGCGTGAACAAGGTATCTACCTGTCAGTGCTTGGTTTTGGCGGTGGTAATTATTATGACCAGATGATGCAGTCACTGGCTCAGAATGGCAACGGCGTGGCAACTTATATTGACACTATAAGCGAAGCACGGAAAGTATTGGTCAAAGAAGCAACATCTTCGCTCTTTCCCATCGCACAGGATGTCAAAATTCAAGTGGATTTTAACCCAGCCACGGTGTCTGAATACCGTCTTATCGGCTACGAAACCCGTCAACTGCAGCGCGAGGATTTTAACAACGATCAAGTAGATGCAGGTGATATTGGATCAGGGCACACAGTGACTGCTCTGTATGAAATTACGCCAGTTGATTCGGAAACCGGGCTGATTGATGATAGTCGCTATGCCAATCCGACCACAACCGATGGCAGTATCAAGGATGAATATGCACTGTTGAAACTTCGATTTAAATTACCAGGAGAGAATGAATCGACGTTAGTGGAACAGATTATCCCCAATAGAAACACGCTGGGTGACGGTGAAACTTCCTGGCAACAAAGAGTATTTCAATTTTCTTCAGCAGTGGCTGCATTTGCTCAAATACTTGAAGGTGGTCAATATACCGGGGACTGGGGCTACGACGAAGTGATTGAAGTCGCATTAAGTTCACGTGGAGATGATAACTATGGCTATCGAAACGAGTTCGTTCAGTTAGTCCGTTTAGCCAAAGTGGCGAATGAAATGTAATGGCTTTCTATCCGAAAACCAACTATCCATCATGGCTGTTACTTCATGGATACCCTCGGTTGTCCGTCAGGCAGCAACAATAATGCGAATGGCATCAAGGCGCATTTGAGCGTTGTCGATTGCATTCAGTAGAATTTCTCTGCTCATGGCCAGGTACTCGATTTCCTCTTCACGGACATTGGAATTGAGTTTTCTGAGTTCGTGGAACCTCAGCAATTCTGCATCCATAGCTTCCCTGGCTTTCATGTCTGCTGTTCTGGTGTGTTCAACAAGATATTTGTCCGCCTTCGATTTCGCCTGTTCCAGCATGGCTTTGATACCATCCGATTGACTGTCAATAATTTTCTGTAGTGCGGATGCAGGAACGTCCAGAACCTCTTTAGTGAAAGTCTGGAATTGAATACGATGTGCCATATCGTCGAGATTGGGCGTTATCAGGCAGCGCAGTACCTTCGCTGGCAGGAATTGGACAAAGTTGAGTTCTGCAGGGGCAGCACAATCGAACACATGCAGTGTTTCCAGTAGCAGTGTCCCTGGTTTCAGTGCTGGATGTTTAATGGCAATCATGGTGCTGTTGCCGGTAACATCGGACAGCACGATATCCAGTGCCTGCCGGACTATCGGATGCTCCCAGGTGAAGAAACTGACATCTTCTCTGGCCAATGCTGTTTCCCGGTCATAGGTTATCCGGATACCTTCTTCCGGTAACTCCGGGTAATGGAAATGATTCCAGGTTTCGAAACTGGCGGAAAAATTCCGGATCATGCTCTCAGTCGGTATTACATTGAATACACCATCCCCCAGAAATTCGGATTCCAGACCGAACATCTCAAAGGAGGTCTCCATATAGTCTTCCAGAAACTTTCCACCCTGATTTTTTGCAACGTCATTAACAATCCGGGCTGATTTATCAGGATTGTGAGAGTTGAGTTCCAGCAGACGGTCCCGACCTTTGCTGAGAATATTTCTTCTTTCCCGGTTGAGTCTCTTTGTCTTGTCGATCAGTTCCGTCAGGTCTGTGTCGAGGAGTTCGACAAGCAACTCATCAACCAGAGTCTGTGCAACCGGATTGGGTTCCTTGAACAGATCCATTCCCTGATGAAACCAGTGAAATAATTTTTCCTGAGCAGTTCCTGTCAGGTAAGGCATGTGTATCGTGACATCGTTCATCTGACCGATCCGGTCCAGGCGTCCAATGCGTTGCTCAATCAGGTCAGGCTGCGCGGGCAGGTCAAACATCACCAGATGGCTGGCGAATTGAAAATTTCGACCTTCACTTCCGATCTCAGAGCAGATCATGACCTGAGCTCCCTTGTAAGTTTCCGAGAAATAACTGGCGGACCGGTCTCTGGTCACCAGGTCCATACCTTCGTGGAAGGCAGTTGATCTGATTGTGGTGGTTTCCCGGATCTTTTTGTCCAGTTCAATAGCTGTTTGCCGGCGTGAGCAGATCACCAGGTATTTATTATCAGAACTGCCCAGCAGATCAACCAGCCAAAATACCCTGGGATCGATATCAACCCATCCAGTGTGATCCGCCTCTGGATTGAATCTTCCGGTCGAATAATGATCAGGCGCCTTCAAGGGGTAACTGATCAGGTTTCGCCGCGGCAGTCCCCGGATGGAATTGCGTACATTGCGGAACAACACGCGTCCGGTACCATGTCGGTCCAGCAGACTCCTGATGAGTTCGTCATCAGAAAGTTGAGCCCCCGCTGCAACCAGATTGGAGATGGCAAGTCTGGCATTTTCTGAATCTTTTCCTTCGAGAAGTTGGTTGACTGCATTCGCCACATGCTCATACCGGGACTCCTCCAGGATGAATGAGTCATAGTCGTGGAATCGATTCGGATCCAGTAATCGCAAACGGGCAAAGTGGCCGGCGCGGCCCAATTGTTCCGGAGTTGCCGTCAATAGAAGAAGTCCTCTCGATACCTGCGAAATCAGGTCCACCACACGATACTCGTTACTGGCATTCTCCGGTGTCCATCTCAGGTGATGCGCTTCATCAACAACCACCAGGTCCCAATCGGTGTCAAGCACCTGGGACAGCCGTTCGGTATTGTCCATAAACAATCCCAGTGAACAGAGCATAAGCTGCTGTGCCTCAAAGGGGTTCGTCAACCCGGTATCCTGATCTTCGGACCCGGAGGCATTATCCTGTTCAATCTGGATACAACGTGATTCGTCGAGAACAGTGAATTGCAGGTTGAAACGCCGGATCATCTCAACAAACCATTGAAAGGTGAGCGGCTGTGGAACGATGATCAACACCCGGTCAGCTTGAGCAGTATGCAGTTGCTGATGAATGATCAGTCCTGCCTCAATGGTTTTGCCCAGTCCGACTTCATCTGCCAGGAGCACGCGGGGTGCAAAGCGGTTGGCAACCTCATTGGCGATATAAAATTGATGCGGAATCAGGGAAACCCTTGGACCATACAATCCTTTTGAATTCGACGCCGCAAGCCTTGCCGACTGCATCAGCGACCTGTAACGCAGGTTAAACCATCTATTATCATCCAGCTGATAGGTAAACAGACGTTCTTCCGGTTTGCTGAAGCGAACACCCGGATCCAGTTCAGTCTCCACAACGCTGATACTGGCGCCGTTACTGTCACCGAAGTAGGTATATAATCCGTTTTCTTCCGTTACAGAAGTGACGGTCACCTGGGCTGCATCAAGGGTCAGCACCTCATCTCCCGGATTAAACTTCACTCGGGTCAGGGGCGCTTCCCGTTTAGCATAGGTTCGCTCTTCTCCGGTCATCTCAAAGTAAAGGGAAACCTGACGTTCCTGTAACTGTGTGACCTTGCCCATGCCGAGTTCTGGTTCAGCGTTGCTGATCCACTTTTGACCGGGTCTGAATTCAATCATCCGTTTGTAACCTGGATTTAGGTTGCGTTATTGTATGTTCCATAATTTATTCAAGAGGTATACCCAAGTGGATGACAACACTCGATTGGCGTTAGAGGCTGAAACATTTCGTCGTCTGATTCAGCATTTGGATGAAAACAAGGATGTTCAGAATATAGACCTGATGAATCTTGCCGGTTTTTGTCGCAATTGTCTTAGCAAGTGGTATAAAGCAGCAGCAGAGAATAAAGGAATTGATCTGGATTATGAAGAGGCCAGAGAGATTATTTACGGCATGCCCTATGCGGAGTGGAAGCAAAACTTTCAACAGGAAGCGACCGCCGAACAACAGGCTGCGTTCAAAGCTAAAGACAACTGAATGACATTCGGTTTTTTTATTAAGTAATTCGTTCAAAGGCCTGTATTCATGACAGAACAAGATGACATTCTGGAAATCCGCAAATCGGTCAGGCATCTCTGCGATCAGTACGGAGAAGATTACTGGCTGCAGTTGGACCGTGAACGCGGTTATCCCACAGAATTTGTCCGGGAATTGACAACCTCGGGATTCCTCACGGTACTGATACCGGAAGAATACGGTGGCGCCGGACTGGGTGTTTATGAAGCTGCGGCTGTCATGGAGGAAGTCTGTCGTTCCGGCGCCCATGCGGGTGCCTGTCATGCTCAGATGTATGTCATGGGGTCAGTGTTGCGACATGGAAACGAGGTACAGAAAAAGACTTATCTGCCGGCAATCGCTGCCGGCGAACTTCGTCTACAGAGCTTCGGTGTTACGGAACCTTCGACCGGTACCGATACCACAAACCTGAAAACGCTCGCCCGCCGTGATGGCGATGAGTATGTCATCAACGGTCAAAAAGTATGGATCAGCCGTATTGAGCATTCGGACCTTATGATATTACTGGCAAGGACCACCCCTCGAGAGCAGGTGAGCAAAAAAACCCGGGGCTTGTCAGCCTTTATTATTGATGTTTCTGCCGCGATTGGGAATGGACTTGAGATTCGCCCCATTGAGTCGATGATCAACCATCATTCATGTGAACTGTTTTTTGATGATCTGCACATCCCGGCCGATAACCTGCTGGGAGAAGAGGACGAAGGGTTCAGAGTGATTCTGGATGGCATGAATGCAGAACGTATCCTGATTGCTGCGGAGTGCGTTGGCGATGGCAGGTATTTCATAGATAAAGCCAGTGCCTATGCCCGGGAACGCATTGTTTTTGGCCGTCCAATCGGCCAGAACCAGGGTGTTCAGTTCCCCATTGCACGCTGCTATGCGGAAGTTGAAGCGGCATCCTTGATGGTGGAAAAAGCAGCACGGATGTTTGATGCCGGTGAGCCCTGCGGGGCGGAAGCAAACATGGCCAAGATGCTCGCTTCAGAGGCTTCCTGGCGGGCAGGAGATGTTTGTATGCAGACCCACGGTGGATTTGCCTTTGCCAGAGAATATCATATTGAACGTAAGTTCCGGGAAACCAGGCTCTACCAGATTGCACCCATTTCCACTAATCTGATCCTGAGTTATCTGGGGGAACATGTACTTGACTTGCCCCGGTCATTCTAGACGCCGGAGCCACCGGATTTTAATTCTGCAGGTGTTGAATACGCTGATGCAGGAATGAAATACCCAGCAGTGCGAGTCCCAGACCCATGAAGGAGGCTACCCGAAGTAACCCTTCAAGATCGGACATATCCACGATGAATATCTTGGCGATCACCAGTGCAAGCAGGATCATGCCCGCCCTGTAGCATTGGATGCCGAGTTTCCAGGTGCCAGACAGGATGGTGGCGATGGCCATGACCAGCCAGACGGCGGAATAGGTGTAAAGTTCGCCGCTTGATGTCGGGTTATGCAGACTGATGGTATCTTGCCAAAGGTGCCGGATTTGCAGGGAAATGAAGATAAATACTGCAACTCCGGAAAAGGCCGCCGCCAATGAGCGTACCCGGGGTACATGAAAGAACAGATATAAAACGCCCAGGATCACAGGTGCGCCATACAACAGAAGCATCAGGTTCAACAGTGGTGTCTGGCTTATTTCATCCGTTATCCATGGGCTGCTGAACAGCGTTGTAATCAGGATTGCCGCGTAATTGAACAGGGCCATAAGAGCCAGCAGACCGGAGAAAATCCGGTATATCCGTTGGAGGTTCTGACTGAACAGGCTTCTGCGGTAATAGACCAGTGACAAAGTGCCGAATAAAAGCACGTAGATACCAGCCTCCAGCGCGGTAAAGTCGTTTTCAAACACGGAACCGTCGTATAGCCAGTATCGTAATTCTGACCAGAGTGTCAGAACAAACAGATGCAGGGCAGCACCTTCTGCCCAGCGTGATATTACGGGCCATTGGCGCAACAGCCAGACGGCAATAACGCCACAGCCAGTCGCCCCACCATAAGTCCACAGTGTCCAGTGACTTTCATCGTTGTAACCGGCCAGCCAGGGATTGAAAGTGAGCCGGATGATGACGATGGCGACGACGATTTTAAGAATCCATCCCAGAGAGGGTAGATTGAATTGTTTGATAATCCAGGCGGTGGATATCATTTGCACGGCAAATGCCAGTGTCAGAGTTGCAGCCTCGAAAACCATGACAGCGGCGAGAGACAGGGCAAAGTGACCGCCGAAAAACAGCCAGATTACCAGGGTATCCGGTGTCTGTTTGCGGATGCTTGCGGTGGCCAGTCCAAGATAAACCATGGCGATCATTGCCGTCAGGATTCCCCATTCCAGTGACACCAGTGATCGAGTGGTCAGCAGGTAACAGACGAGCAACAGCAGTACCGGTGCAAGAGCAGCAAGTGATGCCCAGATTGCCTTGAATCGGCAACTGACGAAGTTGGCAAGTGCGCCTCCTGAAAACAGGAGACTTGTGATGCCCAGGTACCAGAATGCCTGGATGTCTTCGGGCGCAGTCAGCAGTTCCAGGCTTACCCTGTTGTCCTGCAGATTCGCTTGCGGTAAAAGCCAGGCCACTGCCTGAACGAGAAACAGACACCACGGTATGTAATTCAGTGGTTCCTGATACCTGGCGGCTACCAGGGTGAGAAGTACGAGTGGACTCCACAGGAATATTGCATTGAAGAATGCCGGTTCCACCAGAATGGATATTCCCTGGGCAATGATCAGCAACATAAAGCTGGCAGGAATTTGCCACTGCGGGTTATGGTGACTGATAAAATTGAGAAGATGCCATGACTCTTCCGGCAACCGGACAACTTGCGTCAATTTCCAGTTAAAAGTTGGCAATGCCAGAATCATGTAGCCGAGTGCGAAGAGGTAAAAACCACGGGCGCCATCGGCCCCGGCATCCGGGATCGAGAGCCACCACCAGCCCAGAGCACCAATAATAAATCCCCACCATAACCAGTTTCGATAAATATACCGAAGTAATAAAAGAGCGCTGGCACTGATGATGAGACTGTAAACCAGAGCAATGAGTATCTGGCCTTCTTCCGTTGCAACCACAACAGGCACCAGGTAAGCACCCAGAATGCCGAACGCTGCCAGAACCGGCCCATGAACCAGGGCCATCCACATGGTCACAAGGGCAACTGCGGCAAGACATATAAAGGCTACAGTCGGGTTGATCATGGCATACAGATGCAATGCAGACAGTATTGTCGCGAACAGGGTGATACTGCCGGCGCCTGCGAGCGCCCCGAGCGCCGGATGGGATGTACCGGTACGATGTCTGAGATATTCCGCTCCGGCATGGAGAGCGATTCCAGTGATGATGCCGAGTATCACCCTGCCGGTGGGTCCCAGCAATCCCTGTTCAATCGTATAGATGGCCAGGAATATTCCGGCCAGTGCAACACAAAAACCGCCCAGCCAGATCATCCAGTTATCCCTGACCAGATGGACAAAGTCTGATGTCATTGTTTCCGTGGCAGGCGATTCTTCATCAGCAATACGGGTATCCGGTTCAAATAGTTTTGCAGGAGTTGATGGAGCGTCTCCGGTGGTCGTAGCGACTTCTTCAGAGAGAGGTTCTTCTACTGGTTCCCGTGGTGATTCCGGTGGCGCATCAGGATCCCGCGCAGGGTATCCCAAACGGATCAGCTGCTGCTCCAGACGATAGATTCTGTCGTTGTATGTACCGAGTTTGAATGCAACGACAATGCCGCAGATGGATCCTCCCAGAATCCCTAACACTATGAGGAGTGAGAGTACAACATAGAAGGAATCAAGCATGGCGCTATACTGCCATATTAGCCTTGATGGGTTCAAGGTATTGATAATTCAACAACGTAAGATCATCCATGACGAAATCATCAATACTTGACTGACCGCGATCTTGAATTTGCAGGGTTGGTGGAGCCAGTGGTTCCCGGCTGAGTTGTCTTTTCACCTGGTCCACGGCATCAAGATATATGTGCGCATCGCCCAGAGTATGGACAAACTCGTGAGCTTCGAGATGGGTGATAAACGCAATCATGTGCAGCAGCAGGGAATAGGAAGCGATATTGAACGGCACCCCGAGGAACATGTCACAGGAGCGCTGGTACATGTGCAGGGAGAGTTTATTTCCGGCAACGTAAAATTGAAATATACAATGGCAGGGTGGCAGGGCGACCTGATCCGGATTGTTCTCGCCTGGATGCCAGGCGTTGACGATGATGCGTCTCGAATCGGGATTGGTCATGATCAGGTCAATGGCATCCTGTAACTGATCAATTTTTCTACCATCCGCCGTCCGCCAGTGACGCCATTGTGTGCCATATATTCTCCCCATGTCGCCATCGCCTGCCTCGCAACGGTCCAGATAGTCCTTGTAATTCGCATCCCAAATGGTGTTGTAACGGTAGATGGACTTCAGATCATTGAGGTTTCCAGAGCCGGAAATAAACCACAGGAGTTCCGAACACATCGTTTTCCAGGCCAGTTTCCGGGTGGTTATTGCAGGGAATCCATCCTGCATGTTGTATCTTGTCTGTAGACCGAAACATGAAATGGTGCCAACACCGGTCCGGTCCGATCGGATAATGCCTTTATCAAGAATGTAGTGCAGTTGTTCGAGGTAGTTCTTCATGGTCTACCCGGGTTTGCTACCCACACTTGGAGTCGCCACAGTTGAGACAGGTCATGCAACCATCCATCAGAATCATGGCCTTGTTCATGCATTTGGTGCAGAGCTGGGCGCCTGGTGGAAAATCAGCTTCATCGGTTGCTGATTCATTATATTCGAAACGGGCACGCTTTTCCGCCAACAACGCTTTGTGAGTATCGCTTAATTCTTCGTCCCGGATAAGTCCGATCTTGCGCATATGCGTTTCCAGCACATCACCTATTTCGGCGACCAGACTCGGCATGAATTTGCCGCCTCTTTTGTAGTAACCACCCTGAGGGTCAAACACCTGTTTCAGTTCTTCGGCGAGAAATGCAGATTCTCCCCCTTTGCGAAAGACGGCGCTGATGACACGGGTTAAAGCCAGAATCCACTGGAACTGGTCCATATTTTTGGAGTTGATGAAGATCTCGAAAGGATATTCCTGCCTGTGTTCGTTACCTTCATTCAACACGATATTGTTGATGGTGATATACATGGCGTGATCGGTGAGGGGGGTTTTGATCTTATAGGTATAACCTTTAAGCTCTTCCGGACGCTCGATGTCCTCATGCATCAACACTCTGGTGGGGAGAACGGGTTTGGCTGGCTCTTCCTCTTCTTTTTTAATGCTGAACGCGACAATATTTTTTTCTATTTTGATGGCCATTGTTTCGTTCTGTCTCTGATTGTTTGCTTTTGTCCGATTGTTTACCTTAAAACTTGCCGTAATATCCTTCTTTCATGGCATCGAACAGATTCGCTGCCGAGTGCATTTCACCATCATACTCAATTTCCTCATTACCTTTGACTTCGATAACTTCACCGTCATCCAGTGTGAACTGATAAGTCGTATTCTCCAGATCTTCCTCCTTTACAAGGACTCCCTGGAACGCCTCTGGATTGAAACGGAATGTAGTACAACCTTTAAGTCCTTGTTTATAGGCATATAAATAAATGTCCTTGAAGTCTTCAAAAGGGTAGTCAGTAGGGACATTCGCCGTTTTGGAAATGGAAGAATCTATCCATTTTTGCGCTGCTGCCTGTATATCAACGTGCTGAATGGGAGTAATGTCATCGGCTGTTACGAAGTTATCAGGCAGTTTTTTGTCGTCGTCGTCTGATTGCGGTTGTGCATCCGGATTGATCATGGCGCGGTATGCCAATAATTCAAATGAATACACATCCACTTTTTCTTTCGACTTCTTGCCTTCACGGATCACATTTCGGGCGTAGTGATGCGCAAAACTGGGTTCAATTCCGTTACTGGCATTGTTCGCGAGTGACAGGCTGATTGTTCCTGTCGGTGCGATGGAACTGTGATGGGTAAACCGGCAGCCTTCTTCTGCCAGTTGATCGACCAGCTCCGGATTCTGTTTGGCGATCTGCTGCATGTACCTGGAATACCTGGCAAGCAACACCTTACCCTTTACCCTGTCGCCGACCTTGTAACCATCGCGTGCCAGTTCCGGGCGTATACGCAGCATTTCTCCAGTCAACTCGAAGTCTTCCTCCATAATGGGTGCGGCGCCTTTTTCCCTGGCCAGTTCCAGCCCTGTCTGCCACCCGACCATGGCCATTTCCCGTGTTACCCGCTCGGTGAATTCAATCGAGGCTTTATCACCATAGCGCATGCCCATCATCGTGATGGTGGAACCGAGACCCAGATAGCCCATGCCGTGCCGGCGTTTGTGCGTAATTTCCCGTTGTTGTTGCGGTAAGGGCAGACCGTTTATTTCAACAACATTATCAAGCATTCGGGTGAAGATAGTGACCGCCCGCCTGAAATCTGACCAGTTGAAGTCCGATTCTCTGCTGAATGGCTTTTCAACGAATCGGCATAGATTGATGGAACCCAGCAGACAACTGCCATAAGGGGGCAGGGGTTGTTCGCCACAGGGGTTGGTGGCTCGAATGTTTTCGCAGAACCAGTTGTTGTTCATCTCATTGACTTTGTCGATCAGGATGAATCCCGGTTCGGCAAAGTCATAGGTGGATGTCATGATCATATCCCAGAGTCTTCGCGCCTTGATCACCCTGGTAATCCGACAGGCAATAAGACCCGAATCGTTGGTTACATAGCGATTCCTGACAGGAAATTCCCGCCATAAAATGAGTGATCCATCACTGAGGTCAATATCGTCAGTTTCCATTTCCACCTGGGTAATCGGGAAACTGAGAGGCCAGTCGGAATTGTTAATGACTGCCTCTATGAATTCCCGGGTAATCAACAGGGACAGGTTAAATTGTCTTAGCCGTCCGTCTTCCCGCTTTGCGCTGACGAATTCCATGACATCCGGATGACTGACCTCGAAGGTTGCCATCTGGGCTCCCCGCCTGCCCCCCGCGGACGACACAGTGAAGCAAGTCTTGTCATAGATGTCCATGAATGACAGAGGACCGGAAGTGTATGCGCCTGCACCTGAGACATAGGCTCCTTTTGGCCGCAGTGTGGAAAATTCATAGCCGATACCACAGCCTGCTTTTAGCGTAAGGCCAGCCTCGACATTCTTATTCAGGATATCTTCCATGGAATCATGGATCGTATCGGAAACGGTACAGTTGATGGTGGAAGTTGCCGGTTTATGTTCCTGGGCGCCTGCGTTGGAGATGATTCTTCCCGCGGGGATTACACCCTGCCTCAGTGCCCAGAGGAACTCCTGGTACCATTCCTGCTGCTTGTTCCTGTCTTCTACTTTTGCGAGAGCTTTGGCGACACGTTTTCTGGTTTGGTCCATGTTCTGGTCAACCCAGTCTCCTTTTTTGGTTTTGAGGCAATATTTACTTTCCCAGATTTCGAGGGAAGTTTCCTGAAATTCTATTTCACCGACATTGGCTGGAACGGGTTTAAGACTGGGTTTATGGGCAGTTGAATCCATGACACTCCTGTTTGTTGCTGCGGTCATTAACCAGGTTGGAAGTGAGTTGAAACCAAGATCATCCGACATTCAAGACATTGCTTCTAAATCACCAGATGTAGTGTAATTCACAAACTCCAGACACAACATAAGCGATATCTATAGACAATGCAATCCCCAATTTTTTATTTTTTAACACTTGTTCAGTTTGCTTCAATATGGTTTTGATCCAGGAGCTTTGCGCTATAGAGGGCTCTATCAGCGGCTTCAAAAAATTCCTCGATGGATGAATTTTGATCAGGCGCCAGAGTATTGATCCCGATCGAAACTGTCAGACGACCCGTATTGTTTGCTGTGTGAATGATGTTTTCCCTGTGCAGGTTTTCCTGTATTTCTTTCGCCACCAGCCGGCTGCCACGTTCTCCTGTGGCAGCCATCAGGACAACAAATTCTTCACCACCGACACGAGCACACAGGTCGGTGCTACGGCTGGCTGCCGCCCGCAGTATCCCTGCCAATTGTTGCAAAGCCCTGTCTCCCCCTGGATGACCATATTGGTCATTGTAGGATTTAAATTGATCGACATCGATGATCAGGATGCTGATGGATTGTAAGGTGCGGATGCTCTGCTGCCATACATTCTCAAAGAACTGGTCGAAGCCACGCCTGTTTGCCAGCCGGGTCAGCGGATCGGTTATCGTTAAAGCCTGAAGCCTGAACCGGGATTGGATTCCATCACGGAATACTCTGGACAGGATGTTGAAAACAACCGGCAGCAGGAGACTGTAAAAAGCGATCATTGCCGCCATGATGTATTCAAGCCGACTTCCCGTTGAAAGCAGCATGTAAACAGTGGGTATGGCAACCGGCAGGCAGTAGATCCAGCTGGATTTCCCCTGCAATGAAAACATTATGCCACCAACGGAAATAATGCCTGCAAGGACAATCACCAGCAGTGCGCGGTAGGCAATGTCCAAAGGCCAGAGCAGGACAGCTGCGGCGCCCCATAACCCGATTTGAATCAGCATGAAAACGTTGAGTAGTCGGGATCGGAAAATGGATCTTTCCAGATCAAAATCAGCATCGGGATGTTGTCTGGAGAACCCGAAGCAGAGAACCAGTATTGCTCCGGATGTGGTGATGATCGACAGCCACCAGTAAAGCAATATCTGAAATCCGATAACCGGAGAGAAACCGTAAAAAATCAGGCTGGCCGGGACAACATGACAAAGGGCAGTAATTGGCGAACAACGGAACAGGATAGCAAGAGACTCAGTTGCCACCTGATGTTCCAGTTCTTTGGATGAATTTGCTTCTGTTGGCGCCAATACCGGTTTCATGAAGTCACTGGGAGGCTGTCCCCGTCTCCTTCCCACCAAGATACCATTCAAGGTGTTTGAACTCCACAGACACCGTTTGTGCCTTACTCTGGTATCGAACAATGATGTCAGCAGCGTTCCACTGCAATATAATACTCAGGTTATCAATGGAGGACTTAAAAATGGACAGAGCTGATATGGAAGCTTTCTGGATGCCATATACGGGGAATCGCGAGTTCAAGAAGAAGCCGCGAATGATCACAGGCGCCAAGGGAGCCTACTATTATTCTGAAGATGGCCGGAAAATTTTTGATGGCATGTCCGGGCTGTGGACGACGGGAGCCGGTCACAACAGGATAGAGATTGCAGACGCGGTATCGGAGCAATTGCGTCGACTGGATTATTCCCCGGCATTTCAATATGGTCATCCCCTGGCATTTGAACTGGCGGAGCGAATTGTTTCGCTGACACCCGATTCACTGGACCATGTCTTCTATACCAATTCCGGATCCGAGTGCACGGATACCTCGACCAAGATTGCCAGAGCATACTGGCGTCAGATTGGGCAACCGGCAAAAACAAAGATTATCGGTCGAACCAGGGGTTATCACGGCGCCAGTTGGGGAGCGATCAGTTTTGGCGGAATACCGGCGAATAAAAAGCTGTGGGGCCAGGCTGTAGATTCAGATCATCTCAAGCACACTTTGTTACCCGGAAATGAGTTTTCCCGGGGTCTGCCGCAGTCTGGTGAGGATCTGGCCGATGAACTGGAAGACATCATTACCCTCCATGATGCCAGCAATGTAGCGGCAGTGATCGTTGAACCAATTTCCGGTTCCGCGGGTGTGATCGTACCACCTGTGGGATATCTCCAGAGATTGAGTGATATCTGCCGTAAACATGAAGTGCTGCTGATCTTTGACGAGGTGATTACCGCCTTTGGCCGGATAGGAGACTGGTTTGCCGCATCGGCATTTGAGGTGACGCCGGATATCATCAATGTTGCCAAACAGATCACCAATGGAGCAATACCCCTTGGCGCGGTGATTGTCAAAGGTGAAATTTACCAGGCATTCATGGAATCCGATAGCCCTGAATATGTGGCAGAGTTGCCCCATGGATATACTTATTCAAGCCATCCGGTTGCCTGCGCTGCTGCCATGGCATCACTGGATATTCTTGAACGGGAAGGACTGATTGAGCGGGTCAGGCAACTGGCCCCGGTATTTGAATCAAAAGTCCATCAACTTCGGGATTCTCCGAATGTATTGGATATCAGAAATTATGGATTTGCCGCCGGTATGACCCTGAAACCCTATCCCGGAGATCCCATGCGACGACCCTGGGAGGTTGCCATGAAGTGCTGGGAAAACGGATTTTATGTGCGATCCGGTGGTGACACCATTCAGTTGGGATTGCCCTTTATTACCACAGAATCGGAAATGGACAGTGTGGTGAATGCCATTGGCGATGCGTTGTCCTCATACAGGGATTAATCAGGTAGAGTCTTCTTGCCCTGTAACAGGTTGGCCGGGGAAAACTGGTCCGTCAAGGGACGAGCATTTTTACGCCAGTCTTTCCTTTTTGACAGATAAGGGATGTAGTTTGTAATTGGGATCGAATAAGTATCAAGACGGCGGGCCAAACGATTTGCACGACTGCGCAGTACTCTTTTAGAGGGTAGTGCACTACGGGATGCAATGATCACGCGGTTCATGGAACCCGGCATCTTGAAGTTGATGAACTCTTCAAATACGGCGGCATAGGTAACCGATTCGTGGTCATAGAGATCGCTGGTAGAGAAGGTATTTGCCACCAGTACACCGGACTCCGGCAGTAATGCCCTGGTTTCCTGCAGAAATTCCATCGTCATCAGATGTTCCGGAATATAGTCTCCCGTAAAGGCGTCCAGAATGACCATGTCATATTGTTTTTGGAGAAGTCCTGCTCTTTTGATATAAATCCGGGCATCCTGAACGTGAACAGTGACCCCTGTACGCTCCTTGTAGTCAAAAAATTGGCGGGCAACTTCTACCACCGCGGGGTCGATTTCCACGACATCAATGGGAACTTCAGAGAATAGTTCTGCGAGTACTGTCGGTATGGTGCCGCCTCCAAGACCGATGCTCAGAATGGAGCGTGGTTCCGGATTAACCAGTAAACCGGCGAAAGTCATGCGGACGTAAGGGAATACGACCTTCCTCGGTTCATTCATATCCATGCAGGTCTGGTTCCTGTCACCTTTTCTGACGGCGAAAATAAGACATCGCTGGTTTCCGGATTCCTGCACCACAATATTGCGGTACAGTGATTTTTGACGATGAATGATTTTGTCCTCTGAGAAAACCGAACAGGAAAATGCCAGTAAAATTAAGGTCACGACAGGTATTCGATTACCCGACATTTTGTTTCGCCTGCCAAAAGTCACGACAGGTATTCGATTACACGACATTTTGTTTCGCCTGCCAAAAGTCACGACAGGTATTCGATTACACGACATTTTGTTTCGCCTGCCAGAAAAAAGTCGCAATTGATGCGATACCGCCGACTACCAGTATCAATACCATTGATCCGAGTATCTGGTTTACCTCGAAATAAAGTACGAGGTAAAAAGAGGTTACAAGTGTGCCCAGAGCACTCCCAAGGGTTGATACAAAATAAAGCCGCCCTGCCACATGACCACTGTGGTTTGTATTTTCAACCAGCAGACGAACAGAATAAGGAGAGACCATACCAAGGATCGCGGTGGGCAGAAAAAACAGAAAAGTTGATGAGACAAGAGATCCGTATCGTGGATCTTCAATTCTGAGAAATACAGTATCCATCAGCGTGTCGCCGAGGAAAATGGTTGGTATGAGAGAGCATGCCGCCAATATGAAAAACAACCCGAACCGGCCCAGATTGGCGTTGACCAGTGATAGTCGACCGCCGATGAGATAACCGGCAGAGAGCGATATCAAGAATATGGTGATGATGCTGCCCCATACGTAAATACTGCTGCCGAACCAGGGGGACAGTATCCTGCCGCCAAGAAGTTCCACTGCCATGATGATAGTGCCACTGGTGAATGCAAGGCAGTAAACCAGTGGGTTGATATTAGAATTGCGCATGCAGCATCTATTGGAAATCGGTTTTGTAGTATACATGACAACATTCTTGTAGAAGCAGAATGCTGACAAGAATCGTGGAAAGTATCGCGGCGTGTATTCCGGCGGGTTGGAGGCTCTTCATAGAGCAGGAACGACGAATCTTGTTGTGGAAGGTAACAGCTCGTCCGACCATGGTGGGTAATTTTGTCAGGCTGAAGTCTCTTGAGGTGTGAAATATGAGACAATAAGGGTCAGCTCTGTCCAGTGGTGAGTCGAACACCTTCTGGCGGAACAAATGTGGCGCCCTGTCTGTGTGATTACTTTGGAAAACAAATATTGAGATCTTTAGTCCGTCTGGTCCCGGTCATTTCGCAATACAAGTGGCTTATATTTGCCGGTTTAGCGACCTTTTTTGTAGCCCGTTTTTTCGAAATCAGTACCTATTACGCAGTATCCCTGGGTGTGGACCGTATCAGCTTTCTCATTGAGCAGAAACAACAATCCGGGTTGCCGGATTTAGTAGTTAAAGAAGGCGTCACAGCTGTCCCCTATACTCTGCTTCAGATTGCCCTTGCGATAATATTCTGTGTATGCATGCGGTTTCTCTTTGTGGTGCATGCCCGAAGGTCCATACGGCGGGCAGGAATATCCACGGCCTTCGACCTGCGTCAGAGAGTCTACGAAACGGTACAGTTGCAAGGCAGTGATTTCTTCAGCCGGATTGGCATTGGAGACATCATGATTCGGGCCATCCAGGACATTGCATTGATTCAGCGTCTGATTTCCCATGGTCTGGTGCAGGTCATCATCATGATATATGCGCCGTTTTTTGGTCTGGCTGCAATGATGATGAAGTCACCTTCACTGACGTTACTGATACTCCCACTCCTGCCTTTGCTGTTTGTCTACGCTTATTACATGTCCGGTGCTATGGCGAGAACCGCGCATGCCATGCAGACAGGATTGTCAGCGCTTTCACAGCATACCCAGGAAAATCTGTCCGGAATCCGGACGATTCAGGCCCAGGCTCAGGAAGAGAATGAAATTAAACGTTTCAGGGTGACCAATGACACCTATGCCGATGCCTTCTACGACCAGTCCCGGATCAGTTCACTGATGAGTGCATGGACGCCTTTTTTTGCATCAATGGCGCAATTGGTGATTCTCCTTTACGGTGGTCATCTTGTCATTGAGGGAGAAATTTCAGTAGGAGATCTGGTGTTCTTTTTCACCTGTCTCAATATGCTGTTACAACCAGTCCGGATGGCAGGTTATTTCATTACCACGGTTCAGCGATCAGTCGTTGCAACCGACAGGTTGTTTGAGATTTATGATGCCGAGCCGGAAATCAAGGATGCCCCCACAAAGGATGCACCACCCCGGATACAGGGTGGTTTTGAATTGCGGAACCTCACGTTCACCTATCCGCGTACAGACCAGCCCGTATTGCGGAATATCAATCTGCACATAAAGGCAGGAGAATCCATTGCCATAGTGGGCAGGGTAGGGTCGGGCAAATCAACTCTGCTCAAACAGTTTACGCGGATGGTGGATACCAACCCCGGTCAATTATTTCTGGACGGTCACGACATAAGGGATTATCCCCTGCAACAACTGCGTATGGAGGTAGCACAGGTATTACAGGATCCATTCCTGTTTGGTGAACCTCTCAGGCACAATATCAGTTATGACGACCCGGAAAGACGGCTGGATGCCATCTGGGACGCAGCAGATGCCGCTGCCCTGAGGAGCACTATCGAAGATTTTCCGGCACGCATGGAAACCGTGGTTGGTGAACGCGGAGTCACTCTTTCCGGTGGAGAGAAACAGCGAACCACGCTGGCAAGAGGATTGATTCGAAATGCACCGGTATTAATTCTGGATGATTGTTTCAGTAGTGTCGATACGGAAACAGAGGAACATATTCTTGGCAGATTGAAAGCGATACGCCGGGGTATGACAACCATTCTGGTGTCCCATCGGATATCGACTCTGCGTCATTCAAACCGGATCATAGTGCTTGAAGAAGGCTGTATTGCTGAACTTGGCTCCCACGAAGAATTACTCCGATTAAACGGCATATATGCTGAACTTGAACGGATACAGACAAAGGGACAGAACCGCGATACCGCTGTTCTGCTGACAACTTAGCGCCATGAGTGAACAGCAGAATCAGATTGTTCGTGATTACTCCCTGTTTGAAGCGAAACTATCGGGCAGAGTTCTGAATGGGCATCTGTTTGCCCGACTGATGCACTGGCTAAAACCCTATCGATTGAATCTTGCCATCAGTTCCATTTTGATCCTTTTAGCCAGCTATCTTGCGGTGGTCATGGAGATTGTCATCAGCCTGGTTCTGGTGGACTACATTATCGTCGGTGAAAGCGAAAGCCTCATGCCGGATCTGTACATGATTGAACTGACGCAGTGGGTGGAAGGGCAGTTTGGTATTGAGCCCTTATTTGCTGCCGGGCTTATCTTTTTCGTTGTCATGGTTTTGTTTACCGTGGCAGGTCATGCTCACCGGATGACCCTTATTGGTTCAATCGTCAAGGGGTTGCGGGATCTGAGGCAGGACCTGTTTGCACATATGGAGACCCGGCCCAGTTCATTTTACGACAAGATTGCAGTAGGGCGAATCATGACGCGGGTCACCAACGATGTTGAGGCATTGTTCGAAATGTTGCGTGGCATGGGCAGCCTGGTGGGTGAGTTTGTTCCTTTTTTTGTCGCTTTGGTCATCATGCTTTCCACCAGTGTTGAACTCACTCTCATCATGCTCCTGCTGGTGCCTGTTGTTGGCGTTGCAACTTACTTCTTTCGTGAAATGACCCGCGAAGTTTTCCGGCTGGTGAGGAACAGTGTGTCTGCGTTGAACCAGAATCTGCAGGAAAATCTATCAGGAATGCAGGTCGTTCAACTCAGCCAGAGAGAAGAGAGAAACCTGGAAACCTATACCAGAATCAACAGGAACAACCGCCGCTATGAATTCCGATCGATCAATCTCAATACTGTCTACTCTGCATTCAATGATTCTCTGGCATCCATTGGTCTTGGTATTATCATCTGGTACGGCGGCGGTGAGGCAATTCAGGAGAAAATTTCCCTTGGGGGTGTCATCCTGTTTACCCGTTTCATGAACATGTTGTTCACTCCTGTGGTAACTCTGGGAGAACAACTCAATATTCTGTATCGGGCGATGGCGAGTGGTGAGCGTATTTTCCAGGCACTCGACTGGGATGAACAGATTCATGAACCGGAACATCCAAAGGAATTTCCCGAAAATTTGCGCGGCAAAGTTGAATTTCGCAATGCGAGCTTCGGTTATTCACCAGACACCACCATCTTGAAAAATGTGTCAGTGACGGTAGAACCTGGAGAAAAGCTGGCTATAGTTGGACCTACCGGATCAGGCAAGAGCACCATGATTCGGCTACTGAGTCGATTGTATGATTTTCCCCGGGGTATGATCTATCTGGACGATATCGACCTGAACGATCTGAAGAGTCGCGATGTGCGCAGCAGGATAGGGGTGGTGTTGCAGGATTTTCACATCTTTTCCGGTACTATTCTGGATAATATCGTTCTGGGTAATCCGGATATATCACGAGAACGAGCTATAGATGCATCCAGAACGGTTAATGCCCATGGATTTATCAGTGATCTGCAGTACGGGTATGAGACTCCATTGATTGAAAGAGGCGCCAACCTGTCGCAGGGTCAGAGACAATTATTGGCGTTTGCCCGGGTACTTGCAGCAGACCCGGAGATTCTGATCCTGGATGAGGCTACCGCAAGTATCGATACAGAAACCGAGATCCTGATTCAGGATGGCTTACGGAAACTTATGGAGGACCGCACATCAATACTGATTGCCCATCGTTTGCAAACCATCAAGGAGGCAGACAAAATACTCGTGTTGCATCATGGTGTGGTTCGGGAGTACGGTTCCCACGATGAGTTACTGGAACTGAAAGGACTGTACCATATTTTGCATGAGTTGCAGTTTCAGGAAGTCAATCTCGATGACGCTGGCAATCCTGTTGATGCATAGCCTCCAGTCGCCAATGATGAATCCTGCACGCTCATCTACTGAGGACATTGCCCGGTCATGTCTCAATGTTCCCAACAGCCAGGGGTATTCCCCATGAGTTTCAGGGCTGCACTTGTCTCATTTCTGATCAGGCATACTGTCAAACGGCAATTCGACCGGATACCGGATAACATCTTCGCGTTTCGGGAGCGAGTTTCCGATTCTTTAAAATTTTCTTCAGACCCGCCGCGGAAAGTGATTGTTACAGAAGTTGATGCGGACGGTGTGTCCTGCGAGTGGGTCAGTTATGGGGACCCCGGTGATCAGGTTCTATTATATCTGCATGGGGGCGGTTTTGTGTTTGGCAGCCCTGAAAGTCATCGAGGACTTGCCTGGCGGTTAGCGAAGGCGAGCGGTGCAAAAGTGCTTCTTGTCGACTACAGGCTTGCTCCGGAGAATCCGTTTCCAGCTGCATTGGAGGATGCAACCCACTGCTATCGCTGGTTGCTTGAACAGGGTTACGCTCCGGATAAAACAGGAATTGGTGGTGACTCCTCTGGTGGTGGACTTGCTGTAACTACCATGATTAATTTAAGAAATCTTGGACTGCCATTGCCCTGCAGCGCCATTTTGTTATCACCCTGGGCTGATTTATCAGGATCTGGTGATAGTATTCCCGCCAATGAAAAAAAGGACCCGATGTTAACGACAGCAGCATTAAACAATATGGCTCGTCTCTATCTTGGTGACAGAGACCCTGGAGCACCACTGGCTTCACCGGTATTTGCCGACCTCCAGGGATTGCCGCCGGTTATGGTACATGTTGGCAGCACGGAGATACTGTTAAGCGATGCCAGTCGACTGGTGCAAAACATGAAGCAGGGTGGTGTCGAAGCCGAACTGAAAATCTGGCCGAATATGCCTCATGTGTTTCAGATATTCGGTGGTAGAATTCCGGAAAGCAGATCGGCTATCAACCAGTTGGCAATGTTCCTTAAAACACACATGACAGGAGCAGACGGTTAATTCGATGCAGGCTGTACCTATTGCTAAAGAACTTGTCCTGGTTGGCGGAGGGCACAGTCACGTGACTGTGCTACGTCAACTGGGAATGAATCCGATACCGGGATTGAAGATTACCTTGCTCAGCCCCGACACCAGGACCCCTTATTCCGGAATGCTGCCAGGTTTGATCGCCGGTCATTACGAGGAAGAGGATGTTTACATTGATCTTGTACCCCTTTGCCGATTCGCCGGAGCCAGATTCATCCGGTGTCGGATTGAAGCTATTGATCCTTTGCTGCAGACGGTATGGACAGCGGGGAGGCCTGATTTTCGTTATGACATTCTGTCGATTGATATCGGTATAACCCCCTTGCTTGATGTTGTGCCAGGTGCTCGTGGCAATGTGATCCCAGTCAAGCCGATCACAGGCTTCCTCAAGGAGTGGTACGCTTTTGTCAAACGGGTTGCCTGGGGGAAACCGGGTAAAGTAGGATTTGTCGGTTCTGGCGCCGGAGGTGTTGAACTTTGTCTGGCGGTATACCACCGGCTGTGCCAGGACTTTGCACCTCAGTTCCAGGGTCTGGAGTGGCATCTGTTTTCAGATGGAGATGACATTCTTAACGACTATCCCAAAGCTGTGCGAAACAAGTTCCGAAAGACACTTGAGGAACGTGGCATCAATATCCACCACCAGTATAGAGTCGTGTGTGTCCGGGACCACACATTGATTTCCATGAATGGTGACCAGATGACACTGGATGAAATATTCTGGGTAACCAGTGCGTCTTCTCCTGACTGGCTGGCTGACACCGGATTGAAGTTGAATGAAAATGGATTTATCTGTACACGAAGTACCTTGCAGACCCAGAACCATCCCAATGTGTTTGCCGTCGGTGATATAGCTCACCTGATTGATAATCCCAGACCCAAGGCAGGCGTTTTCGCCGTCAGACAGGGTCCCGTTCTTGTGGATAACATCCGACGATTGCTGGAGGAGAAGACTCTTCGTAAATTCAAACCACAATCGGAATTTTTGTCACTGATCTCCACAGGAGACAAGTATGCAGTGGCTTCACGAAACGGTCTGAATGTCGGAGGAGGCTGGGTGTGGCGATGGAAGGACTGGATAGATCAAAGATTCATGCGTCAATACAATGATTTGCCTGTGATGCAGGTGGAACCCGGAACCGGGTTGCTCGCAGACTTTGATCAACAGATGCATTGTGGCGGCTGTGGGTCCAAGGTCAATGCAGAACTTCTGACCCGGGTACTTGATGACCTGGTTCCTGTCGTTCGTGACGATGCAGCTTTGTTCCAGGTGCCTCAAGGCAAAATCATGCTTCATAGTGTCGATTTCTTCAGGAGTGTCACTGATGATCCCTACGAGCTGGCACAGGTCGCTGTTACTCATGCCCTGAGTGATATTTATGCCATGGGAGGACAGCCGGTGACCGCACTGGCAATTGTGACAGTTCCCTATGGTAAACCTCCGGTTATACAATCGCTGCTCCAGCAGATTCTGGCCGGAGCGAAATTTCAGTTGGACCAGGACAATGTTGCACTGGTTGGAGGCCATACGACGGAAGGCGCAGAACTCACCATCGGGTTTTCCGTCAACGGCATTGTGGATGACGACCAGGTATTACATAAATCAGGAATGCAGCAGGACCAGACCATTATCCTGACCAAGGCTCTGGGAACAGGTACACTCTTTGCTGCCGATATGCAGTACAAAGCTCGTGGCATGTGGATTGACCTGGCTTTGCGTTCGATGAAACGTTCAAACCAGGAAGCATCACAAATCCTGAAGGAATTCCATGTCAGTGCCTGTACCGATGTCACCGGTTTTGGACTTGCGGTACACCTCCAGGAAATGATGGATGCATCCCACTGTGGTGTATGCCTGGACCTGGACAAACTGCCGGTTTTAAAGGGAAGCAACTATACGATGACTGAACTGGATATCAGGAGTACATTGCATGCCGGGAACCGTCAGTCAGCATCTGAAATACCGTTGTCTGATCATCAAAACTATGAATTGCTGTTCGACCCGCAGACTTCTGGAGGTCTTCTGGCTTCCATACCATCGGAACTGGCCAGAGACTGTGTTCAAAGCCTGACAACAGCCGGATATCCGAACGCAGCCATTATAGGCAGAGTTACCGGAGGATATTCCCTTTCTTTCACCCAGGCAGGTCCATTCAGGGATGGTTAATATTACATTCATTTGGGGTTCAGGGATCCTTCGATAAGGTTTCATTTACCAATTGATCAATCAAGGAGATTGAGGTGAAAAAACCTGTTCTGTTACTACTGCTTGTTGCTGGTTGTGCCAGCGATCCAATTGTGGACCGAAAGGGATTGAATGAAGTTAAATACCGTCAGGACCTTGCAGAGTGCCGCACCTATGCCGAGGAAGTGAGTACGGCAAAAGAGGCGGCTGAAAGGGGAGCAGTGGGGGCAGCGGTGGGGGCCGTATTTGGCAGTATTATAGGCAACAGCTCCACCACAGGAAGAGTCGCGGGTGCAGGTGCCGTGAGTGGAGGAACCGGAGGTGCGCTTAGTGCGGAAGAACGCAAGGAACTCATTGTTTTCAGGTGTCTGAAAGGTCGTGGTTACCGGATTCTGGGTTGAATCCAGCCGGATTATATTCGCGAAATCGGACTTGAAGCCGGTGTAGTAGATTATTGAAATAGAAAATTTCCTGAAAATACTCAATACTACCGGTTCGGGAGAGCGTCGTCCCCGGTGGGGCGTGCGGCCTTCAAAGCCGTTGAGCTGCGGATAACGTGGCTGGTGGGTTCGACTCCTACCTCTTCCGCCATGTTTCACTCATAGTTGGGTTGTAGATGGACTACTTCGTCTTTGCCAGAATCAGGGGTTACTACCTGCTGCTCGATCCCCGGTACAATGAATTTGATCATGAGTTGTTCTTTGCCGCTGATACCCTCTCCGGTATTCTGAGCAATGAGACCTGCCACGCAGAGGATCTGGCTGCGGTGTTTGGCGACAGGATATTATTCCCTCATCCCCGTTACAGCGTGCTTGTAAACACGGATTACTTCCTGCTGACACCTGTTGCCGGCAGACTTCGCAGACGCAATCTGTTTGATATATTGCAAAGAGAAGCCGGACAGCGAGTTACGGAATTTCAACTGGCCATCCGGGACCGTCTCATCAAGGCTCTCTACGGAGAAAATACTTCCCTGAGGGAGTATGTGCGGGCATGGGCTGATTATTTCTTCCTGGATCATTATTCATTCTGGGTATACAACAAATACACAAAGGTGTTCAGTTGTTCGGCCTCATCCTTTGAACTGGATAGAGGTTACATCTTTAAGAAAGAGAACAGTTCACTGAACGCAGTCCTGGTTGATGATTATCAGGCGGAGTTCCGGGAGCCGATCAAGAGCTTTGGGCCGGACGACAATGCCGTTGCTTTTGGGGATATGCAGACTATAAATCGCCTGAAACTCACCCTTAGCTACGACGGCACAATTGGCGTTCTTTCTCTTTATTCACGTCATCGTGATTATGTACTGGCAGAGGAAAACTGTAATGAAATCCGTAACTCCATCGAAACCAAGTACCTGCAGGTTCGTCACAAGGCCAACCAGGCAATGGATCAGATCAATCTACAGTTCATCGAAACCTACCAGTCCGGACAGCTCGATCAGTTCCTGTTTGGTATCGTCTGTCAGGTCAGAGAGTGTTTCCAATGTGAAGCATGTTCCATTTTTCTTGCCAATGAAGCCAATAACAGTCTGGACCTGGTGGCCAGTTGCGATAATCGGCTTCATGGTCAACTGGCTGAAGCTTATTCCTACCCGATGAACAGCAGATTGCCAACAGCAGAAGTCTTCTGTAACAGCAGGATGGCTTTTTCATACGATCTGGCAGCAGACGATCCGGATAATGAGGGATATACCGAGTCCATGGAACACCCACCTGTAAACTGGATTGGTCTTCCATTAATGAGCTCAGGACGTTGTTTTGGCGTTCTGCGAGTGCGCAATAAACATGAGTTTGACGAAAACGGTCACACTTCAATAATCAACTTTCGTGCCGGCGACTTTATGAATCTGTTGTTACTATGTACGAATCTGGGCAATCTGATCCGAATAGAATGGCTGTTCAAAGAAACGGAATCAAAGCTTGAAAGGACAAATGCAGCTATCGACGAAATGAATGATTTTAACAAAGTGTTCCTGCATGAAATCAGAACGCCAATCTCAAAATTTACGATGGCGCCGGAAATCATAAAACGGACATTGAAGCGGAAAAATCCGAGTCCGGAAGACATTGATAAAGTCATGAGACAACTGGATGATATACAGGTAATGGGTGACCGCCTGGAATTTGTCGCCAAAACATTCAACTTCAATCAGATTGTGACGCGCAGAAATTTTGAAACCCTGTCGGTACTGCGCGATATAGTTTTTCCGGTAATCAATATCACTCGCGCATATCTGAGGAAGCAGTATGATATAGACATCAATCTGGACACGACTGGACTGCAGTCAAGCCGGGTTTATGGCGACAAGACGCTGTTGAACATTGTGTTCAACATCCTGATAGACAATGCCGGGAAGTATTCCATGGGAACACGGAAGTCGATCATGGTATCCGGCGGGCACCATATTTCGGGAGAATACTTTGATATTTCTGTCAGTAATTATGGTATCCCGATTCATGACAGTGAGAAGGATTATTTATTCGAAAAAGGTGCTCGTGGAAGGGAAGTGATTAAACAGGGTATTGGTGGTACGGGTATCGGACTTCATCTTGCACAGAGTATCATGCAGGAAGGGAATGGATTCCTGCTTTTAACTTCTATGAAAGATCCTGTCGGTTTTACCATGAGAGTGCCTGTCAGGATGGAGGTCCTGGAAGGAAGGACATAAGATTGTGAGGTAAATCAGGAAATGGTGAGTGAGTGATGTGTAAAGTCCTGTTAATTGAGGATGATCGATTTCTCATTGATGATTTAAAGACTTTCATCGAGTATGAAGGCCATAGCTGTACGGTATATACCGGTCCAGACGAAGTTATAGAGAATCTAGAGGCTCTTGGTGAGTATGACGCCATCATACTGGATATCATGATGACCAGGGGAAGCTATCTGCAGGAAGAAGATCCGGATTTTGAAACCGGTGAGTTGTTGTACCTGAGAATTCGAGCGCAATATCCCGATTTGGCCATTCTGATTATTTCCGCCAAAAATTTCAGTGACATGCAGATTGATTTTTCAATAGAAAATAATGTCGAAACCATATCGAAGCCCTTCGACAGTACTGCCAGTGAACTGATTAAACACCTGCCCCAAGATCTGAAATGAGGTGCATCTACCTGAGTGTTATATTGCTGGTGTCATCTGCCTGCCTGGCTGGAGAATTGGCAGGGGTAACTGCGTCACAGCCTGAGTCATCGAATCTGCCAACCCATCTTGATATCGATCCCACTGCCCTTACCATCTATGGACGGCAACTGGCGTCAAAGGATCTGCAGGGATTTAAATCAGAAACCACTGACAGGTTGAATGAAATCGATAAGCAGAGTGCCTTGATATTGGCCAGGCTTCAGCAGCGTGACAGTGACATGGGTAATTACATTGATGCACTTTCATGGACGACCGGAATTGTGTTGGGTTTCGTCGGCATCATTTTTGGTATCGGCGCCTTTATCCTGTACCGGGAGAATCGGGATGTCTCCAACAGAATCAATGTCCATCTGGCAGAATTGAACAAACAGACTGCAAATCAGCAGAACAAATTTGATCAATGGTTTTACATTGCTAAAAAGGATTATGCCCGCGAACTGGATCTGCTGGGGCGCATAATGCGACTCAGGATAATGCTCGACCAGGATAATCCATTAGCGGAAGATGTGTATCCGGAAATTTCTCCTCTGTTCTCCAAACCCAAACTGGAATATCTGCCTATCTTCCAGAAGGTCATGACGCTGGATATGGGAGCTGATATCGAACGTCATACCCAGGCGGCCATAGATCAGATTACGGAACAGCGCACGTAATATTCTACAAATCGTAGCTCGTTGTTTTTCGAAGTGAGATTATCAATTGATCAGGTGTGAATTTACCGGCATACCGAGATAGTGACGGCCGACAATACTGTATATCTCAGGTCTGCCCTGCAAGTGTTGGGAAATAACGTGGATGTCCTGGAATCGTCTCTGGATGTCGTTTCGTTGGAAGATACTGTCCGTACTGCAGAGGTCATAGACGATGTCGGTGACTGCTTTCGCCTGTCGAATCGTGTGTGTTCCGGCCAATCTTAATTTCACACGGTTTTCAAGCGAACAACTATTTTCCCTGCAGACATCTTCCCAGACTGCCGTGACCTGATATCTGAGATAGCTATCAGCACTTTGCCAGAGTCCTTCTGCTCTGCCGATCTGATCCTGGGTCAGCTGGCTGTCACTCATGGAGTGTCTGTCAAGTCGTTTGATCTTCTTTTTAACACGATCTATTGCAAAGTTCAGAGCAGCACGGGAGACGCCCAGAGCTACCGATGCAAAGCCACAGGCAAACAACAGATTCATCGGTATCTGGTACAGGTGTGGGTCGTCCTTGCGTATGCCAGCTTCAAAAGTCATTTCGGCAGGAATACTCAGTTCCTCCACCTCGAACTGATAACTCCCGGTGCCTTTCAGTCCGGCGACCTGCCAGGTATTGACAATTTTCGCTTTGTCCTTTTTAAAAATGTGCCAGATACCGCGAGGTGACTGGCCGTCCTGTTTCAGACTGGCAACACCCAGTAACCAGTCAGAATGGTTGATTCCGCTGCTGAAAGTCCAGCAACCACTCAGGATGAAATCGTTTCCATCACGCCTGGTAGCAGCTCTGACAGGTGGCCCGTTGGCAATACTCACATCAGGACTGACCCAGATTTTCCGGGCTGTTTCGTGGGGTAACAAGCGGGCAAGAGAAGCCAGCACAGACCCCTGAGTGACACACCAGCCTGCAGACCCATCCAAAGTTGCCACGGACTGTGCAAATTGCAAGTAGTCCGGAAAAGGCATTTGCGGGCCTCCCAATGCTTCCGGCAGCAACAGGGAAAAGCCTCGATGTTCCCGTAGTGCACGCACCACATCATCCGGCAGGAAGCTGTCGTCATAATTCATGCATTGATCTTTGATGCGATCAAATAGAGACAATTCTGACACTCACAATATCCAACATTAATTGATATTTAAAAAGTAGCACGTTCAACCATCTGACAACAATAATCTGTCAAAAGTGACCGAATCGCTTTGGCAAGAGGATATTTTAGATGGCCTGACAGTTCGGGTATTTCCTGCGCATCTCCTGCACGGATTCACCGATTAATCTGGTAAGGATCCGGATGTCAATATCTTCCAGTTTTTTCATATACAGGCAGGACTTGCCTACCTTGTGTTTGCCGAGTTTCTGCATCAGTGAATCGTACTGACTGAAGCCAGGCATCACGTAGACAGTGAGGTTTTGCTTTCTCGGCGAGAATCCTGTCAGAAAAAAATCACCCTCTCTGCCGCTCGCATACCGGTAATGGTAACTGCCAAAACCGACGATGCTGCTACCCCACATTGCGGCTTGACTGCCGGTGATCTGACACATGATTTTCATCAGCATCCTGCAGTCTTCCCGCTTACGTTCATCTTCCACATTCTCGATGAAAGCACTGACACTGTCCTGGTTTTTAATGGTCTTCATTGCTGACATAAGTTTATCCGATGCTGTGAACTGTCTGATCTCCCATCTGAAACAACTTCTGCAGGGGTGATCCTGGCACGGATTACGATATACTCTGTGCTCTTTAAAATGCAAATATGGAAAATTCAGAATGAAAGGCACCGTCCACTACGAGGTTCGCGGCGACATTGCGTTGTTGAGTATTGATAATCCACCTGTCAATCCACTGTCATCGGGTGTTCGACAAGGCCTGTTCGATGGAGTAAATCAGGCATTGGCTGATGATGCCGTCTCCGGCATTGTTATTACGGGTCTTCATCGGGCATTTATAGCTGGCGCCGACATCAGGGAATTTGGCGCCGCGGCTTCTGAAGGCGCCGGGATGCACGAAGTGTTAAAGAATATGGATAAGTCCGTGAAACCGATTATCGCGGCGATAAATGGTACGGCATTCGGAGGCGGACTGGAGGTTGCCCTGTGCTGTAACTATCGGATTGCGGCGCCAACAGCTCCGGTAGGACTGCCGGAAGTCAAACTGGGCCTGCTGCCGGGTGCTGGCGGTACACAACGTTTGCCGCGTCTTACAGGTGCAAAAGCCGCGGCGGGTATCATGTTGACGGGTGATCCTGTAGCGGCGCCCTCGGCATTGCAAATGGGTATTATCGACAGGATTGCCGAAGGTGACCTGATTGAGGAGGCCATCGACTATGCACGGGAAATCGTCGTATCCGCAAACCCCCTCCGCAGGATACGTGATATGGACGAAAAGGTTCGTGCAGACCGCGGGGATAGCGCTATCCTGACCGCACTTGGCGCGCAGATTGAGAAGAATCAACGGGGTCGGTTCGCGCCTGCACAGATTCTTAAATGCATCGAAACAGCAGTAAATACCGATGATTTTGATGCTGGACTCGACTTTGAGCGGGAAAGATTTTCTGAGTGCCTGGCTGACCCACAGCGTGAGGCGCTTATTCACATCTTCTTTGCTGAACGTGCAGCCAACAAAATACCGGGTCTGACAAAGGATCTGTCGCTGATTGAAATTAACAAGGGATCAATTGTGGGCGCCGGTACCATGGGTGGTGGGATCGCCATGTGTTTTGCCAATGCCGGTATACCTGTAAGGGTGCATGATAATGATGCTGACAATCTGGCGAGAGGAATCAAGGTCATTGAATCAAACTACGCTCGTACTGTGTCGAGAGGCCGGTTGTCACAGTCTGCAATGGATGAACGAATGACGCTCATTATCCCGACTGTGAATTTCGACGATCTGGGGGATGGTGATGTTGTAATCGAAGCGGTGTATGAAAACCTGGACCTCAAAAAGGAGATTTTTAAACGGCTGGACAGCATCATGAAACCGGGTTCATTGTTGTCAACCAATACATCCGGGCTGGATGTGGATGCCATTGCCGCGGTTACATCGAGACCTGCTGACGTTTGTGGCATGCACTTTTTCAGCCCGGCAAATGTAATGCGTCTGCTGGAGGTTATAAGAGGGGAAAAATCCACACCTGTGACTCTCGCCTCGGCCATGGCGCTGGGTAAGAGATTGGGCAAAGTATCGGTAGTAGCAGGCAACTGTCCCGGATTTATAGGAAACCGGATGATCGGAGGTTATGGCAGACAGGCTAATCTCATGATACTGGAAGGGGCTTTGCCGTCCCGGATCGATGAGGTTATCTATAATTTTGGTCTTGCGATGGGGCCGTTTGCCATGGCGGATATGGTGGGTTTGGACCTGGGATGGCGGGCACGCAAGATGGTCGGTGGTTCTAACGACATCATCACCAGGATCCCGGATGGACTGTGCGATCTTGGCCGATACGGCCAGAAGAACGGCAAGGGTTTCTATCGATACGAGCCAGGTGACAGGACTCCACTGCCGGACCCGGAAGCGGACGAGATTATAAGAAAGGTTGCTGAAGAACTGGGTCGTCCTCAAAAGTCGTTCTCCGATGACGAAATTTTGAAACGTTGTATCTATCCTTTGGTGAATATTGGAGCCATATTGCTGGATGAAGGTCATGCCCTGCGTGCCGGTGACATTGATACTGTCTATGTCAACGGCTATGGTTTTCCGGCACACGTCGGTGGTCCAATGTGGTATGCGGATACCCAGGGTCTGGATAATGTACTGGCGGATATCGAACGTTTCTACGAAGAGAGTGGAGATAATGTATGGAAACCCTCAAATTTGCTCAGAAAACTGGTGAGCGAGGGCAGAAACTTTGCTTCCCTGGATGCCTGATCAATCGCTCGAAGTCAGTGGAATACAATTGAGGTAATACGCCGTGCCGGAACACAACTTTCAGAGACCAAAAGGACGCATAGAGTACTTTGAGATCAACTCCAGGGCACTCACCAACAATGTCCTGGGAGATCCGGTCAATCGGACGGTTGCGGTATATCTGCCGGATGGATACTCCGATTCAAACGAGGAATATCCCTTACTGGTAGATATCGTCGGTTTTACCGGCAGCGGCTTTGGACACATTGCCTGGAAGGCTTTTCAGGAAACCGTCCCGCAGCGTGTTGACCGGCTTGTCAACGAGGGGAAAATGGGCAAGGTGATAGTGGCCTTACCGGATTGTTTTACGGCACTGGGAGGCAATCAATATATCAATTCGGACGCGATGGGAAACTGGGGTCAATTCCTCACCGGTGAAATGATACCGGCTATCGAAACCCGCTATCGCGTCAGAAAAGGCAGAGAGAACCGGGGATTGTTCGGTAAATCCAGTGGTGGTTATGGCGCCATCGTACATGGGATGATATACGCTGATTATTGGGGTGCAATCGCCTGTCACTCCGGTGATATGGGATTTGATCGCTGCTATCTGCCGGAAATGCCTGGTGTCCTGATGAAATTGTCCGAACACGAGAACAGTGTTTCAGGCTTTATGAACAAGTTTAAAGCCGGGCGCAAGGTTAATGATCTGCACACCATGATGATGCTGGCGATGGCGGCTACCTATGATCCGGACCCGGAAGCTCCCTGGGGTATCCAGTTGCCGGTCACCATTGATACCTGTGAAGTCATACCAGAGCGCTGGGATCAATGGCTGCAGTGGGACCCGGTATTAATGATAGAGAGAGAGGATGTACAGGCCAGCCTGAAATCTTTGAACGGTGTCTACATCGACTGTGGATTAAAAGATCAGTACAAGTTGCTATTCGGCGCCAGACAACTGGTGAAGCGTCTTGACGAACTTGAAATTGACCATCGCTATGAAGAATTCAGCGACAATCATTCATCGGTGGATTACCGCATGGATATATCGTTGCCTTTTCTCTACGAGAAGTTGGGCAAGGACAATACTTCTACATGATCATTCAACTGGAGGAATACGATGGCAAAAAGGCGCTTCATTGAACCGGATCTTAACGATGCGGTGGAAGGCAGGGTGGGTCCTTACAGGCTGGCCATGGTATACCGGCAGATCACCGGTGATGCGGGTCCGACCATCCATGTATTTGGTCCGGTCGAAGGGCAAGACCGGGAGATTCTGCGTTTTGATTGTTTTAAGAATGTTCCGCATATTCACCTGGGTATTTCCTACCTGGATGAACCCGTGCAGAAGATCGATTCACCGGACCCGTTCGATTGGGTGTTGGAAGAACTTGGTCAGCATTTTCCTGACTATCTGATGCGGTCGCGGGCCGGGTGTGAACTACCGGCGGACTGGCAGGTGGCAACCGGACGGGCAATCGAGGCGTTCAGAACTGCAAGTACACGTAATACAACAGTTTAACCTGTCGTAAAGTGGTCATCACCAATTGTTAAATACTGAATGTTCCATGGATACGCTTCAGGATTTATTTTTCCCATCCGCTACACTCTAACGCCTCTGTCCGCGCCAGGTATTTAGCCTTCTCCTTTCCTTCACCATAGGCAATTTTCATTGCGAGTCGTGGGGTACAACCGGTTGAACAATCCACTGAACTGATTTTAAACCGGCTCTGCGATGATTTTGTTTTCAATATGTCCCAGCTTGTCGATTTCTATTCTAACGACATCGCCAGGGACCAACCAGGCCGGAGGTTTCATGGCCGCGGCGACTCCACTCGGTGTTCCTGTCGATATGATTGTACCCGGGACCAGGGTAAACGCAGTGGAAATGAATTGGATAAGGTCGAAACAGTCAAAGATCAGGTCGCTGGTACTGGTGTTTTGACGCAGTTCGCCATTGACCCATGTTTTCAACTGATGCTGGTGTGGATTACCTGCTTCGTCTCTGGTGACGATTGATGGCCCCATGGGGCCGTGTGTATCCCAGGACTTACCCATGGTGAAAGAGGCGGGTGCCCCCCGTGCTTGCCAGTCACGGATACTGACATCGTTAACAATACAGTAACCTGCGATGACTTCTTCTGCGTCTTCCCGCCGGACCCGGCGGCAACGTTTGCCGATGACAACACCCAGTTCACCCTCATAATCAAGCAGTTTTGATTCTGGTGGGGCATAAATGTCATCAAAAGGGCCATTGGCGCACGTCTGCTGTTTGGTGAAGACCAGGGGGACATCGGGTAATTTCGATCCAGTCTCTTCGGCATGCGCCCTGTAGTTCAACCCGATGGCGAGGATCATAGGCGGTTTTGATATGGGGCATTCCAGTTGTATGTCATTGGTGGCATAGTGAATGCCGCTGTCTGCAACGCCTGCAGCCTTTTCCATGGCAGCATCACCACCTTCCAGGAAGGTCAGCATGTCCGTAGTAAGATCGGGTGCCGCCCGGCTCAGATCAATAACGCCATCATCCTTTAAAATTCCGATGCGTGAATTGCTGTTTTCAGTAAACGTGACTAGTTTCATGTTGCCCCAAATTGATTGATTCAGAGGTAACTATATCTATCACTGTGAGTAAGATTCAAATTTTTCGCAATATTTGAAATCAGCATATGCTGTTGGCAGACATTAACTGTTATTGGTGGGTGGCTGTCTTCAGAACTTCATCCAGTTTAGCTGCGCAGAAGAAACTTCAGGAATTCGGATTTGTAAAGTTCTGATGATTTATAATCTCTAAGAAGTCTTCAGTAAGTGTTCCCGTCTCATGTCTGACTCATGTCTTTGTGGAATCATTCTGACAGTAGTTTGCTGCCTTTCGGCCTGTTATAACGATATTTCAGGATTTAAAATCGAAGATCGTATTCCGCACGATGAGTATGCCTATACCCAGGGATTGTTGTTTCACGAAGGTTACCTTTACGAAAGTACCGGGTTGTATGGGCACTCATCCCTTCGCCGGGTGGACCCGAAGACGGGGGAAGTTTTACAGCAGGTTAATTTGCCGTCCACATACTTCGCGGAAGGTCTGACGCTGTTCCAGAATCAGTTGATTCTGCTTACCTGGCGGGAGGGCACCGCATTCGTGTATCACAGTAAAACCTTTGAACCCATCAAACGTTTTTACTACAGGATGGAGGGTTGGGGGTTAACCCATAACGGAGATCATCTGATCATGAGCGACGGCAGTTCAACCCTGTATTTCCGTGATCCGCAAACCTTCGAAATCGTGAGAACCATTGAAGTTACTGAAAGAGACAAACCATTAAGCTACTTGAATGAACTCGAATTCATTCATGGTGAGATCTGGGCCAATGTTTATCCAACAGAAGACATCGTCAGAATTGACCCGCAAACCGGACAGGTGACAGAGCGCATGCATTTTGCCGGTCTGGTATCCGATGAAGAGCGCAATGATCGGGAGAACGTGATGAATGGAATTGCTTATAATGCTGATTTGCAACTTGTTTACATCACAGGCAAGCGATATTCGTATATTTATGGAATGACAATAAAGATTTCATTATTGTCTGATTTCAACGATTCATGGCAGCGATAGCATAATCAAGGGTGCTGTACCGCCCGGAATACTGGAAATCAGGGTATCGATAGTTATTGCCGGGGTTACCGGCTTCCAGCAGTATTTCTCTTGTTTGTTTACTGAGGACAGGTGAGATGGTTTCGGCTGACAGTGGTTCGGGTGGTATGACTACGGTCATACTGCCGTGATAAAAAGTCTGAATACGATAAATGTTATACCAGAGTATAGTCCAGACATGCAGATATCCCTTTGGCTGTCACTTTAAGGCGCTTTATTATTAGTGATAAATAACATTAATATAATATTTTATCTATTTGATTTTATAGTAATTAAGAAAACAACTTAAGATAATACATTAACTGCTTTGGGTCAACAGAATATATCACTGGATTTGCCAGCTGGTATGAATATGGATTCAGCTTAGTGTGAAAATTCAGGTTTGCTGGCTTCCAGCAAACAATTCCTATACTCTTTTCCCGCTCTGACCTGCGGAATCAGAACGTTCTCATGTCGTTGACGGTCAGATTCTGATGTCACTTTGAACAGGTTGCATTCAATCGGTTTTATTTAAGGATGGAGATAGATATGAATCGGGTATCTGCAATATACATGGCAGTAATGATGATTTTGGTATCAGTATCTGCCTGCTCCCGTGAGATGCAGGATGAGGTAAGTACTGCTGTCGATTCGGCTCTGGAGGAAACCATTGCTGTCGATTTTACCCCGGAGAAAAGTGCTGCTGAAAAGACCCCGATAGAAACCACTGTTGTCGAATCGGACCCGGAACCTGAAGTTACCAATGCTGTAGACAAGACCCATCCGAACTGGAAGCTGCAGTTGACTGCACCGGATATCATGAGTTTTGAACCAGGCGAAACTTACCACTGGGACCTTGACACCAACATGGGAGGGATGAGCTTTCGATTGTTTCATGATGCCGCTCCCATGCATGTAACCAGTACCGTTTATCTCACAGAGTTGGGATTCTATGATGATGTCATCTTTCATCGGGTAATCCCTGGATTCATGGCTCAGGGGGGTGACCCAACGGGCACAGGTAGAGGCGGACCTGGATATCAGTACCAGGGCGAATTCACGAGCGGATTGTCCCATGATCGTCCAGGGCTCCTCAGCATGGCAAATGCGGGACCGGGGACGGATGGAAGTCAATTCTTTATTACCTTTGCTCCAGCCAGGCATCTTGATGGTAACCACACGATTTTCGGTGAATTGATTACCGGAGTGGAAACGTTGAAGGCTCTTGAAGAGCGAGGTAGCAACAGTGGGAAAACTACCGAACATCTGGAGATCATCAAAGCGACCATACGCCGCAGGCAAGAGTAATCAACCGTTGAATGTCTGCCTTTCAGGGGATGTTGCCCGGAGCAAAATATAACTATAGCATTGAGCCGCCATTATGATCAGGTTAAGTCAGTAAAAATGAGAAACATATGCAGGTAATTAAATCCAGACTGGATACCCGCTCACAGGAGTATCGGAAAAACAGGGCCGAGATGCTTGAGATGCTTGAGTATATTGATGTTCTCCATCATGAGGCTGCGGAGGGAGGGGGCAAAGAAGCCATGGAGAGGTTACGGTCCCGAAACAAATTGCCACTGCGTAAGAGAATTTCCCTGGTGCTGGACCGGGACTCGCCGTTTTTTGAGATCAGCCCACTGGCGGCAGCACATTCCAGTATAAAAACCGGTTCTGGATTTGTTGTAGGCATCGGCATCATTTCCGATACCGAGTGTGTGATTCTGGGCCATGATCCTTCAGTGCGTGCCGGTACATTTAATGCCTTCAACAGTAAGAAACTGATGCGAGGCCTGGAAATCTCCAGGATGAATCGTCTGCCCTATGTCCAGTTCGTAGAATCTGCAGGCGCCGACCTGCGTGGTAATTCTGGAGGAGGTAGAAGCGGAGGTGGTGGCGGCGGTCAGGAAAAGCCAAGATTACAGGCAACGACGGGACATTTTGCTGAATCCGGTAGATTGTTTTATGAAATTACAGAACTTTCGAAAATGCGTATCCCCACCGTTTCGGTGGTCTTTGGAAGTTCTACCGCGGGTGGTGCATATCAGCCTGGCATGAGCGACTACAACATTTTCATCAAGAACCAATCCAAAGTCTTTCTGGGAGGACCACCACTGGTCAAGATGGCAACAGGTGAAGATGCCGACGACGAGAGTCTGGGTGGAGCCGACATGCATACGAAGATCTCCGGACTGGGGGATTACCTTGCGGAAGATGAACATGACGGCATACGCATGTGTCGCGATGTAATTGAACATCTGAACTGGCGGAAACTGGGTCCTGGCCCAACATTACCCCCGGATGATCCGATTTACGACCCGGAAGAGTTGTTGGGCATCGTATCCAAAGATCTGAAGGCGCCATTCGATATGCGAGAAGTCATCGCCCGAATAGTTGATGGTTCACGATTTGAGGATTTCAAGCCCTTGTATGGTCCGACGCTGGTTTGTGGCTGGGCTTCTATCGATGGCTATCCGATTGGCATTCTGGGCAATAATGGCCCCCTGATGTCTGAATCTTCCGAAAAGGCAACCCAGTTTATTCAGTTGTGTAATCAGATTGATGTACCGCTATTGTTCCTGCACAACATTACCGGATATATCGTTGGCACTGACTTTGAGCAGGGTGGAATTACCAAAAATGGCTCCAAGATGATTAATGCGGTGGCAAACTCAACTGTACCGCATCTTATTGTAATCCCGGGTGCTTCCTATGGCGCCGGTAACTACGGCATGAGTGGACGAGCATACGATACGCGGTTTTCGTTTATCTGGCCAACTGCAAAAATTGCGGTAATGGGTCCCAAACAGATGGCAGGTGTCATGAGCATTGTACAACGCAACGCGGCTGAGCGGCGTGGTCAGGTCTTTGATAAAGAAGCGGACGCGGTGAGAGTCGCGGCAGTCGAGGCATCTGCGGAGGAGGGATCTCTTGCAATTTATGCAACAGCGGCCATTTCTGACGACGGGTTGATAGACCCGCGTGATACCCGCGAACATCTCGCTATTGCACTTTCTGTTTGCCACAACAACAAAATCGAAGGAGCCAAAGGATATGGCGTATGGCGGATGTAATCATGTCAAATTTTATTAAGAGATTATTGATCGTCAATCGTGGTGAGATTGCCCGCCGGATCATTCGTAGCGCGCACAATATGGGTATCAGCACAGTAGCTGTTTACGCTGATGGTGATGCCGGAGAACCATTTGTGAGGGAAGCAGACCAGGCTATAGCCCTGGGAGGTAAAAGTTCCCTGGAAACATACCTGGACCAGGCAAAAATCCTGGCGGCAGCCAGGAGAACAGGTGCCGATGCGGTACATCCTGGATATGGATTCCTGTCGGAAAACATGACCTTCGCCAATGCCGTGCAAAAGGCTGGTTTGATCTGGGTAGGCCCATCGGCAGATGCGATTACTCAGATGGGAGACAAACTTTCCTCAAAAAGACTGATGACAGACGCTGGTGTGCCCACACTGCCATCTGCGGAAGTGGCCATGGAATCTGATACTGCCGCACTGGCGGCAAACATTGGATATCCATTGCTGGTGAAAGCTTCAGCAGGCGGGGGCGGTAAGGGTATGCGGGTAGTTGAATCAGAATCGGCGCTGGGAGAAGCCGTTGATGGCGCTCGAAGGGAAGCCAGGGCTGCTTTTGGTGATGACACGATTTTCCTTGAACGGTGGTTGTCTACTTCCCGTCACGTGGAGATTCAGGTACTGGGTGATACCGCCGGGAACGTTGTACATTGCTTTGAACGTGAATGTTCTGTGCAACGGCGGCATCAGAAAATTATAGAAGAAGCCCCGTCGCCGGCAGTGACACCCGGATTAAGAAAAAAGATGGGGGCGGCTGCAGTGGCTGCTGCCAGGGCGATTGGTTACACCTCCGCCGGAACTGTTGAGTTCCTGCTGGATGGTGAGGAATTCTGGTTCCTGGAAATGAATACAAGATTGCAGGTCGAACATCCGGTTACCGAAGAAATCACTGGACTTGATCTTGTCCGGGAACAGATTTTGATCGCGCAGGGCGACTCATTGAGCTTTACCCAGGATGATCTCATCATAAATGGACATGCCATAGAGGCGAGGATATATGGCGAAGACCCTGTCAACGATTTCCTGCCTACCTCCGGTCCGGTATTGCTGTTTGAACGTTCAAAGGTAGCGGATGCACGTTTTGACTCAGGCATAGAAACAGGCAGCAATGTGGGTATTGAGTTTGATCCGATGCTGGCGAAAGTCATCGTACATGCGCCGACGCGTTCGGAAGCGTCTCTGCGTCTGGCTCGCGTACTGGAAACCACGCGGATACAGGGGTTGATCACCAATCGAGACTTTCTGGTCAATGTTCTGCGCAACCCGTCTTTTCTTGCGGGGGATACCACAACAGACTTTATTGAGCGTGTTACTCCTTCCAGGGGAAGAACGCCTGCCAGAGGGGAGATTATTGAGGCGGGAATCGCTGCGGCAATGTTTGCCCAGAGTGAGCGTCGTGCACGTTCCAATACTCTGAAACGTATTCGAAGTGGCTGGCGGAATTCAATCATGCCGCCGGAATTGATTGAATATACAATCGGTGATGAGGAATTGACCCTGGAATACCAATCACGGAGTAATGGCAGTTTCCTGGCAATGGTGGACGATCAGGAACTGGAGGTTTTTGTCAAGTCCAGGGAAGGTCAACAGTTAACCATGGAGATCGAAGGTCGACTGGTAACCTGTACTGTTACCGCGGATGGTGATCGCTGGATCACGCATGGGCCGGCGGGACAGATTGAATTGACAGAATTACCACGTTTCCCGGACCTGGACCGGGCGGGACTCACTGGCGGTTTAACTGCCCCGATGCCGGGAAATGTTGTGGAAACCTACGTATCTTCCGGAGATGAAGTGGAACAGGGGCAACTCCTGCTGGTTCTCGAAGGTATGAAGATGGAGCATAGAATAACTGCCCCAAATCCGGGATTGATCACTGATCTTCTTGTGGGCAAGGGAGATCAGGTTGCCAATGGTGAGTTGCTGGTTGTTTTGTCAGAGAACCATGAATGAAAGGAAACCCGTTAACTGGTACAGGGAACCATTACTGCATTTTATCGTTATCGGATTTCTGATTTTTCTGATATTTGATCTACTGCCTGGGGAGGTCTCGGATGATGCAAGAATCATCCGTGCAGGTGACAGCCAATTACTGACATTGATCCGATCCAGGAATCCCCGATTCAGCCTGGAAGCGGCATCTTCATACTTGTCATCACTGACGACAGATGAACGTGAAAGACTCGTCCAGGACTTCATCCGGGAGGAGGTGATGTACCGGGAAGCCGTTGCTCTGGGTCTTGATAAAAATGACTACAATAACCGTCGCCGCTTGATAAACCAGTTGGAGTATATCAATCGGGGATTTATTCAAGAGTCACTGTCGATCACCAATGAAGAGTTGGATCATTACTACTCAGGTAACAGGGAACGATATTTCGTGTCTCCACAAATTACCTTTACTCATGTCTATTTCAGCAGTGAACGACACGGTGAGGATAATGCCCGGTCGATGGCAGATCAGGAATTGCGCATCCTGAACGAAAAGGGGGTACCTTTCCATCAGGCTGGTTTTCACGGAGATCGATTTCTCTATCATCGAAACTACGTCAACAAGGAACAGGAAGAGATTGCATCTCATTTCGGTAAAGAATTTGGCCGGATAGTATTTGAACTGTCCGAGGATGACGAGTGGCAGGGACCGTTTGGGTCTGCATACGGGTATCACCTGTTGTTAGTCAACAGCGTCAAATCCGGATACTATCCTCCACTGGAACAAGTCAGCACACGAGTAGTGGATGATGTGGTCCAGATCAGAGTCCGAGAGGAACTCGACCAGATATATCAACAGGTGCGGGATTCCTATGACATCCTCATAGAAGAACCACGGATCTCTTCCAGATGAGGGGAAAACTTGTTCTCCTGCTGCTGTTCTTGCCTGGTTTATGCATGGCGGATGATTTCCGCCCTCTGTATGTCGAACTGAATGAAGCGAACCATGGGCAATACACGGTTCGCATCAAACGGCCTCCGGGAATTCCAGCATCCAACCAACCGGGAATTGAATTTCCCGGATTCTGTAACCAGCAACCTGGGAGAAGTAACACCTATACCTGTAGCGAGGATATTGCCGGCGAAGTGATGTCAATTCGGTATCCGGGATATGCCTTACCTAATTCGTCAGTCATCAAGATGAATTTTCTCACCGGGGAAAGCCATACCATTACAATGACCAGTGGAGACCTCGAATGGCGAATGCCGGAGAAAGAGGAAATTGCAACCGTCGCTGTGCAGTATACACGGTTGGGTATTGAGCATATCTGGACCGGTTTTGATCACCTTTTGTTTGTCCTTTGCCTGATCTGGATTGCGGGAACCTGGCGGCGCATTCTCATTACCATTACCGGATTCACCCTGGCGCATTCGATCACCCTGGCACTGGCTGCACTGGAAATTGTCAGGTTGCCGGTGCCGCCAATCGAAGCTGTCATTGCCTTGAGTGTGATGTTTCTCGCTGTGGAAATTACCCGGGGTCGGCGGAATAACCTGACTTGGAACTATCCTGTTGCGGTATCCTCTTCATTCGGGTTACTGCACGGGCTTGGATTTGCGGCAGTGCTCAATGAAATAGGGTTGCCCAGGACAGAGCTGTTAACCGGTCTGGTATGCTTTAACATCGGAGTAGAAGTCGGTCAGATTCTGTTTGCCCTGAGTGTCGTGTTGGTGCTGCAACTGGTGAATCAGTGGGCCAGGTTTGCAGTGGTTGGTCAAACAGCCGTAGGCTATTTTGTTGGTGGTATTGCCACTTACTGGTTTTTAGAACGCACAACGGGATTTTTTCTATGAAAACCCGGTACTTGATCTCTTGAATTCACCTCATCATGCACCTTAGACATGAATAGCAGCGTTAATCCTGAAACTGGTGCATTGATCCCATCCGGTAAGAGACTGGAAGTTTATATCGACTACAAGAGTCCCTATGCCTATTTGTCAAAAGATCCCATCTACGACCTGGAAAGAGAATTCAATGTCGAGATTGACTGGTATCCGCTGACGCTGAATATCGGCAGCTACCTTGGTACAGCAAGAAAGAACGATGCCGGCAGGTTAGTGGAAAGCAATCGTTCCCCAAAGCAGTGGCTGGCCGTACGATATGCCTATATGGATTGTCGCCGGTATGCCTCCAGCAGGGGTCTTGTCCTGCGCGGCACACAAAAAATCTGGGATTCCTCACTGGCGGCGATCGGGTTGCTGTTTGCGAAACAGCAGGGCAGGGAAGTGCTGAAGGCCTACTCGGATATAGTCTATGAACGATTCTGGCGGCGTGAACTGGACATAGAGCAACCGGATGTCATTCGTGCAGTATTGGTTGAAGCCGGCGTTGATACCCATGGATTCGGGTCATATCTGGATGGACCGGGCAGGAAAGCACATGATGCACTGCAGGATAGAATTCTCGACAGGGGTTATTTTGGCGTACCCACCTTTGTCATCGACGATGAGATGTACTTCGGCAGAGAGCATCTTCCACGGATAAAGTGGCATCTGTCCGGCAGGCATGGAACGATGCCAGATATTGCTTACAACTGGATCCGGGACGGGGCATGAGCCATCAGGTTACGGTATATTTGAGTTTTGAAGACCTGACTTCATATCTGGCTGTCAAGCCGACAATACAATTAGGGCGGCAAACGGGAGCAGAAGTCAATCTCCTGCCGATTGTCCAGTCTTCAGAGAAGGATAAACAGACTGCATCGGCACATCAGGTTGATGATCCACTTGCAGCGTACAAAGCCAGACGCAGATATGCTCGGGAGCGTTACGCCGCCAGGGAATTACAGCAGCATTGTGATTGCCTGGGACTCTCTTCAGAGCAGGGTGGCCGGAGTTTTGATGCAACGCTGGCTGCAATTGGATTGCTATGGCTGCGTGCGCAACAACAGGATGAAAACCAGCTATGGTGCTATATACAGAAGGTCTATACCGCTGCTTTTCGTGACTGGGCGCCAATAGAAGAGACATCCTGTATCGAGGCATTGATGCCTGTTACAGAAGGGTTTCCCGAATTTGCTGATACCGGGGGATTGAAAAAGCTGACGCAGTTGCAGAACCATATACAGGAATTGGGTATTCTGGAAACTCCGGCCTACCGGATTCAGGATGAACTATACCAGGGACGTCAGCATCTCCCCAGATTGACATGGCTTCTTAAGGGCAGAACTGGCCAATGTCCCGGCTGATAGTCTTCAGGCGTTGGGTTGGATGGTTCCAGATAAGTGAAATTGCAGATGAAGATGGAGGAATCGGAAGTGTTAAAGACTGATGAAATAGAAAAGTGGAAGGATGCATTTATAACTGCGCGCGCCAACGGGGCTTTAAAACCGGTACTGGCAGATGGATATAGTGACCTGACTCTGGATGATGCATACAAGGTTCAGAAAGCGCTGGTGAGTGAACTCGCACATTCGGACCCGATATCGGGATTCAAAGCAGCTGTGTCGTCCAGAGCGGCGCAAAAGGCCCGAGGTATTGACACTCCTCTGTACGGGGTCTTGTTTCAGAGTGGTGAGTACCGCACAGGTGAGATCCTTGATACAGGTCGCTTCGGCAAGTGTATATTGGAAACTGAAATCGGCTACCGTTTACTGGCATCAATCAGTGAAGTTCCGGCGCCTGGTGAAGTTCGATCTCTGGTAACCGCTATTCCGATGCTGGAATTTCCAGACGCCGGCTTCGACAAGCCCGGTCATATGGGAACTTTTGATCTGGTGGCGGGAAATTCAGCTTCCGCCAGTTACATGGTCGGGCAGGCTGCAATTGAAATAGAACCTGATGAGGTCGTTGTCAGTCTGTACAGGGACGGGAAGAAGGCTTACGAAGGAAAGGGCAGCGATGCAATGGACAATCAGTGGAACGCTGTTGGTTGGTTGATTCAACAGATTATTAAAGCCGGTTATGAGATCAAAGAAGGTCAGTATCTGATGACAGGTTCACTGGGGATGCCGCTTCCCTGTATTCCGGGTAAGTATGTTGCAGATTATGGGTCTTTCGGCAGGATCGAATTTGAGGCAGTGTGAACCGAAAAGTGCTAGGAGGCTGTCCGAGAACTGCGACCGTAGCGAGGGCGAGACTGATTGAGTCATATTTTTTGGTTATTTGAGGCAAATGTTGTACATATTAAACGAAAATAAGCGGAAAATATGGCCAATCAGGCTTGTCCGCAGTAGGTCAGTCTGTTCTCGGACAGCCTCCCAGTGGTTCTCAGTATGACTTTTGAAGAAAAACTGGAACGGGTTCTGTGCAATCGCATTGATGGTTGCAATGGTATGGTCTCCTCAGAACGGCTATCCGGTGGCGCCAGTCAGGAGACTTATCGCATCGTCATCAAAACAACATCCGGTACAATGCCTCTTGCCTTGCGCCGTGCGGCCGGTGGCCTGTACCGGGTAAAAGATCCAAATCTGCATGACACACGTCCCGGTCTGGATGGCGAAGCAATGTTGATGGAAGTGGCAAGGGGCGCCGGTGTACCTGCTCCGAAGATATACCATGTACTCACCAGGGAAGATGACATCGGCGATGGGTTTTTCATGGAGTGGCTGGATGGTGAGGCACTGGGTTCCCGCATCCTCAGAGATGATCAATTCGCAGGAATTCGTCCAATGCTGGCATATGAGTGCGGCAGAATAATGGCGCGTATTCACGGAATTGATATTGAAAAGAGCGGCCTTGGCGAACGACTGTCGCATATCACACCGGAAGAATTTGTAAGTCAGACATGGGGCAGTTACCAATTGTTGGAAGTGCCACAACCCATGATTGACTATACCGGTCGCTGGTTGATGGACAACATACCGGACCAATACAATCCAACGCTGGTTCACAATGAATTCAGAAACGGCAATTTCATGGTGACCTCTGAGGGTATCGTGGGAATCCTGGATTGGGAAATCGCCCACATAGGAGATCCCATGCGGGATTTGGGCTGGATTTGCACTAACGCATGGCGCTATGGAGAGTCTTTACCTGTTGGTGGCTTTGGCACTTATGAAGAGTTGTTCCGGGGATATGAGGAAGTCAGTGGTCTGTCTGTAGACCCGGGAAGAGTAATGTTCTGGGAAGTCTTTGGTAGTTTCTGGTGGTCAATTGTCTGTCTGACCATGGTGGAACGTTTTCGGAATGGCCCGGATCGGTCCATTGAACGGGCGGTGATTGGCAGAAGGACCTCTGAAGGTCAGGTGGACTGTGTCAATCTGTTGATGCCTGGACCGGTAATTCCACTGGAAATCAAGGATAAGAAGGAAAATCTTGAGATGCCGGGAGTTGATGAATTGCTGTCAGAGACCAGTGAGTTTCTCCGCACAATTGTGATGAACGAGACTTCTGGCAGGACCCGATTCCTGGCCAGGGTAGCAGCGAATGCAACGGATATCGTATTACGCGAGCAGGAGCAGGCAGATGAGTACAGGAATAGTGAGTTGTCGTCTTTGCAATCGTTTTACAGCAGTGACGATGACCTGGTGTCATTGCGTTGGAGGTTGGTAAGGGCTTTGCGGGAGGGGATTCAGCCGTTGGAGGATGATGCATTGAAAGTTCATTTGAGGTCCATGGCGGCTTACCAGATTGCCATTGATAATCCCAGGTACAGTGGTCTTATCGGGGGACAATTTGCTTAATTGAGAGTGTTCGCAGATGGATTTGGGGCATTCATTTGCTTCAGCGTCTGCGCGTCCCTCCGGGATTCTCTCACTTCCCCCCTAGCCGTTCGGGATTTTGGCGCATATTTTAGGAATTATGACAACTTGTCCCACGACCATAAAAAAGGCTATATATATCAGTAGTTTACGGTATTATGGCCTTTTTGTTGGCCTGGAGGTTAGTTTTAAATTAGCCCGAAAATATGGTGTAATTTAAAACTAACTACATACTATTCTTGGTTTTAAGCAGATGTTTAAAGCAAGAAATTCGGAACTCACAAAATGCAGGAACAGTACCACGTTGCTCATGTTGCGAATAAAATTTAAATACAATTGCCTGCCTGACAGGACGCCACTACCCACAATGTATTCTGTCTGTGTTCCTTTACAGCAAGTGCTGTACTTACGAACTTCCCCAAGCACCGTTCATTATATATGGGCATTCCCATCGAACTAGAAGATGTCGGGTTAGGCTGCCGACGTCCAGACAACGTCGAGTACAGCAGGCTATGTTGAATAATCATATTTACGAGCATCACAATTCTTGCAACTCAAAAAAGCTACTAGCCGTCTCTGAACTAACTTGGTTTTAACCAATCCGTATCGGGGTTCGATTTCACAATATTCTGATCTTCATCCAGAATTTCTACGTAATCCCCGGGTTGAGAAACATCAATAGCAGACCTGATTGCATCAATCTGCTTTTGGACGAGACGCCAGTCTGGTGTCACTATAATGAATGCCAATTTCCGCACAGCAAGGTTTTGTTGATGTCGTAAACTCTTGTCGGTTGTTATAAACACTTCGTAGCACTCTGCCTCGACCGCGTCCAAAAGCTCTCCGTTCTGGTATGTGTCCCACCCATAGTCTTTGGCCAAGTCAACACTGTGATCTCCAAGGCTCCAGCGTAACGGCGCAGGCACTCCATGATCGAACAGCACTCTCACATCCTTAGTTCTTTCAGTATTGGCGCCTGCATTTCACTGGTTTCATGGTCGATGACGGCCTCAACCTGCTCGCGGGTCGTCCCTGGAAACCATTCAAGGAATTGATCGACTGTAGCGCCACTTTTGAGGTTCTCGAAAAGCGTCGCCACAGGCATTCGCGTACCGCGAAAAACCAGTGCGCCGCCTAACTTTTTCGGGTCGCGCTCAACCGCATCACAATAGTCCCAATTTGTTGCCATCACATGCTCCTTTGCTGTTTTACGAATCTCTACTACCTGGATGATAATACTTTACAGGTACTATTGGGAGGTACACAGGGAGATTTATCGAGGTGAATAATGGGCTTGTGTCTCGTGCCGAGCCCGCCCCTTCAATGTGAGTTACCCGGTTGTTTTTATTTGGCATCACATACCATAAAGCATTTTAAGTGAACCTTAATTGAGAGTATAAACCCTAATATAATCATTAACATACCAAATTAAGGTTATTTATTGCCACATTAATAATCTAAATAACCAATATATTTCAATATCATATCGCTAATATGCGCCAATATCCCGAACGGCTAGACTTCCCCCGCGAGCCTGTAGTCTCGCTCCTCCAGCTCGGCGCTTCGACATTATGCTTGCGCAAATGAACACCCCAAAACCATCTGCTATGGGTCGGATGCCGTACTTATTTGTTAGTCCGCTTGATTAAGAGGGTGTTTGCTGATGGTTTTGGGCATTCTTTGTTTACTTTTTGGTTGTAAATGATAATAATTCTTATTATGTAAATCATTCTGAATTAAATATATGACCTTGAATGAAGTGGCCTTGAATCAGAGATGCAGAATCACGGGTGTTGTGCAGCAGTCTGAAGAGATACAGAGCAGACTGTATGCACTGGGGTTGTACCCGGGCATAGAAGTCGAAGTTCTGCGTTATGCACCTGTTGGTGATCCTCTCCAGATTAGAACCGGGTCCACATTGCTGAGTGTACGCAAGCAGGAAGCAGGGTTGATAGAGGTTGAGACAGACAATGGCTGATTTCACCATTGCGCTGATTGGCAATCCCAACAGCGGCAAGACTACATTATTCAATGACTTGAGTGGGGCTCATCAGAGTGTTGGTAACTGGCCGGGTGTCACCGTGGAGAAAATATCCGGTGAATTCCTGCTGTACGGGTTTCGCGTAGACATTGTTGACCTGCCGGGTATTTACTCCATTGAACAGGGGTATATGGGCATTGATGAACAGATTGCCAGGGATTTTCTTGGAAATGGAGATATCGATGTCCTGGTCAATATTGTGGATGCCCATAACCTGCAGAGAAATCTGGTTCTGACTCAACAGATTCTTGAACAGGACATTCCGGTAGTTGTAGCCCTTAACATGATGGATGTTGCCCGTGAACACGGTATACATATCGACCCCGAAGAATTGTCAAAACGATTGGGTGTGCCGGTGGTGCCCATCGTGGCGTCAAAAGGTGAGGGTATCGATCTGTTAAAAGAGAATTTGCAGAGGGTTATCCTGTCAGGTGTTGTCAATCATCCGGTTAACGTGGAAAGCAGAGAATCCTCGACCAGTGATCGATTGCTCAGGAGGTATCACGAGTCGGAACGGCTGACAAAGGGTGTGGTTCAGGTGACCCCGGTTGAACACACGTTGACCGAACGTCTGGATGTCTGGGTCTTGAACCGATGGCTTGGTATACCGCTTTTCCTCTTCATGATGTATCTGATGTTTACTTTTGCCGTTAATTTGGGTGCGGTGTTTATAGACTTCTTCGATATCCTTTTCTCAGCTGTTTTCGTGGATTCATCACGATATCTACTGTCGCTTGCCGGATCACCTGAATGGCTGATCGTACTGCTGTCCGATGGCCTGGGAGGAGGCATCCAACTGGTGGCAACGTTCATCCCTGTCATAGGATTTTTATTTTTATGTCTGTCGGTGCTGGAAGATTCCGGATATATGTCCCGGGCCGCTTTTGTGGTTGATCGCATGATGAGCAGTATCGGGCTTCCTGGTAACGCTTTTGTACCGCTTGTGGTTGGTTTTGGCTGTAACGTACCCGCGGTCATGGCGGCAAGGAGCCTGGGGCGAAACAGCGACAGATTGATGACCATTGCCATGGCGCCCTTTATGTCGTGCGGTGCCCGGTTAACAGTATATGCCTTGTTTGCGGCAGCCTTCTTTCCCACTAATGGACAGAACATCGTGTTCTTTTTGTACCTTCTGGGGATAGCGACAGCCGTAATGACAGGGTTCATATTCCGAAAACAGATATTCAAAACAGAGACATCGCCGTCGTTCCAGGAAATGCCTGTCTATCACATTCCGGTTCTGCGCAATATATTGCTGACAACCTGGTTCAGACTCCGGAGTTTTATGTTCAGGGCTGGCAAAACCATTGTGACGGTTGTGATCGTACTCAGTTTTCTGAATTCGATCAGCATGGATGGCAGTTTTGGCAATGAGGACAGCGAAGGCTCTGTGCTGTCCACCATCGGCAAGAAAATTACGCCTGTTTTCGGTCCGATCGGCGTCAAGGAGGATAACTGGGCGGCTACTGTTGGTCTCTTCACCGGGCTGTTTGCAAAGGAGGCTGTCGTGGGCACACTGGATGCCTTGTACAGTGGTCCTTCGGATATCCTGACCGACGACGCGGTACCCGACATTCCTACCGCAGTTGGTGAAGCCTTTGGTTCCATCAGAGATAACTCCGGGGACCTGGTGTCAGGACTTGCGGACCCTCTGGGCATCTCAATCGGAGACCAGTCCAATCCGGAGATTGCCGCGGGATCCCAGAATGTTCAAAAGGATACTCTGACCAATATGGCTGCATTGTTCGGCAGCCAGTTTGCGGCATTCTGCTATCTTGTCTTTGTGTTGTTATATGCCCCCTGTGTAGCGGTGATGGGAGCGATAGCCAAAGAAGCAGGCTGGCGCTGGATGGTTCTGGTGTTTACCTGGACAACCGGTCTTGCCTATATCATGTCGAGTATGCTCTATCAGATTGGCACATTCCTGGAACATCCCATGTTCTCATTGCTGTGGATCTGCGGTTGCGGTGCGGTGTTTACGCTGTTCGTTATCGGGTTGAAGTCTTTGGGAAGAAAATCCGTACCTGAGAATCTGATTGATGCAGTTCAGGTCACCTGAGTACGAATCAGACTCTGAATTCGACTTCACATACAGTTTATAAAATGCAAAGATGCCTCTTCGATAACATTTAAGCTGTTTCGTGGACATAAAAACCAAAATCTCACTGACACTAGTGTCAATGTCCCTGATCAGCATGGCAATCCTGTCCACCTTTGCCTATCTGACTTCCAAAGAATTAATCCAGCAGGTCTCCGTTCGACAACTCGATGCCCTTGCCGAGAGCAAAAAACGGGACATGGAAAAAGTCTATAGAGGCTGGGAAGACAAGCTGCGTCTGATTCGTGGTATGAATCAACTCCAGTCCGGTATCAAAGAATATCTTGAATCCGGTGAAGAAGAAGCTCTGGCAAGGATAACGTTGAATATCAGGACCATCACCAGGATTGTTGAGAAGGTGGATCAAATTGCTGTCTTCGACCTCAAGGGGAATGAGATTGCATCATCCGGTAATGTGAAATCAGATCATGTTCATGAATTTCCACAAAATGGAATAGCCTATGCCGGTTGTTTCCCCGGAGAGCCCAGCGGGATCCGTGTTGCCCTGAAGACCGCCGTATCCCTGGATGGTGAGGTGGTTGGTGGTCTCGAATTGATAGTTGACGGTGATGACCTCTTCCAGATCACTGGAAATTACACCGGTCTTGGTGAAACCGGTGAGGCCATGATGGTGAAGCTCGAGGATGATGGCACCGTCATGGTTTTGAACTCGCTGAGGCATGATCCCGAGGGATTATTACGCGAGTTCAAGTTGGAGGATGCCCCGGCTGACATTCAGGAGATTTTTAATATCGGACAGGAAAAATCCACAGGTGGCGTATCAGACTATAGAGGTGAAACTGTCTGGTCCGCCACTCGATACCTGCCGGAATTAAAATGGGGGCTGATTGTCAAGGTGGATGCAGTGGAAGAGGAGGCTAAAACTGATGTCCTCCGGGATGCGTTAATCGACACAGCCCTTTCCTTATCTGCTTTTACCATCATTGCCGGTATTCTTTTGGGAATTTATCTCGCCAGACCGATACATAGACTGGTTGCCGTTGTAGAAAAAATTCGTGATGGTGCTATGGATGCGAGAGCGGATACTTCGGGAGACGATGAAATTGCCTATCTTGCTGAATCTCTCAACGAAATGATGGATCATCTGGATTCCAGGAACAAAAATTCCTGATGCTTGAATTTCTGGATTACCCCAAACTGCTTGGTGGATTTATATTTTTATTGATGGGCGGAGAGTTGCTGGTTCGTGGTTCTCTTGGTCTTGCCCGTGAAAGCCGGATACCTCCGGTTGTTGTGGGAATGACTGTGGTTGCCTTCGGTACCTCTGCTCCAGAACTGATGGTCTCCATCATTTCCGCATTGTCAGGCCATCCTGGCATCGCAGTGGGTAATGTCGTAGGGAGTAATATCGCCAACATACTGCTGGTGCTGGGTGTGCCCGTGTTGATTTATCCCATTATCTGCGATCAAAAAGGATTGACCAAGCAAGCCAGCCTGATGATTGGCATGACGATTCTATTCATTGGTTTATGCGTCTTTGAACCCATCACGATGATTGACGGTATATTTCTGTTATTGATCCTGTTCGGTTTTCTTTTCCTGACAAGCCGGGGCGCAGTGGTGATACCGGGTCTGGATAATCCTGAAGAAGAACTGTCCAGTGAATTCCACTTGCCGACCTACCCGCTTACAATCACCGTGATGATACTGCTGGGCATCATCATGTTACCCCTTGGGGCGAATCTTGTTGTAGAAGGCGGCGCCGGTCTCGCCAGAACCTGGAATGTACCTGACAGGGTTATCGGACTCAGTCTTATTGCACTGGGAACCTCTCTGCCGGAATTAAGTACTACTGTGATGGCAGCGTTGTACAGAAGTTCCGATGTTGCAATTGGTAATGTCATTGGCAGCAATCTCTTTAACATCCTGGCAATACTGGGTGTTACCGCGATAGTGACCGATATACCTGTGGATCCGACATTTATTGAATTCGATCTCTGGATCATGTTGGGCACATCCCTCATCCTTTGGGTTTTTGTCCTGTTGAAGTTTACAATCAATAAATCTACCGGGATTCTGTTTCTGCTTGGATACGTAACCTATCTCTTTGCAATTTACTGAGGAGCCTTCAGCGGGCCAAAAACCGCCCTGCCGCTGTCGCGCAGCAAACAGGTCGGCTTGCCTGGATTTTCTTCGTCATGTTTGATAAGAGTTCAGTGACTGAATTCCGTTTTCCGCCCCGGACCGCTGTCGCGATTGTCATTGCCAATATGATTGGTACCGGCGTTTTTGTCAGTCTGGGTTATCAGTTGCAGGACATTCAATCTCCATTTGTACTATTGATGTTATGGCTGGTTGGCGGAGTCACCGCATTGTGCGGGGCACTGACATACGCTGAACTGGGGGCAAATCTGCCACGTTCCGGTGGCGAGTATCACTTCCTGTCCCGGCTGTATCATCCGCTGTTCGGGTTTATCTCGGGGTGGGTATCTGTGACAGTTGGCTTTGCCGCACCCACGGCACTGGTCGCAATGACTTTTGCTGCCTATCTCCACCCGGCCGTACCCGGAATCCCCCCGTCCCTGGCCGCTATTTCGCTGGTCTTGCTGCTCGCCATCTTCCACAGTATCTCAAGACGATCCAGCAGCCATACACAGTTGATTTTTACCTCGATAAAAGTGCTGTTGCTCACTTTGTTCGTGCTTATGGTACTGACAGTATCCGATAACCCTCAGCCTATATCCCTGAAGCCAATGCCTGAAGATTGGGCAATGCTGGTGACCGGCACATTTGCTGTTGCCCTGGTTTTCGTCGGGTATGCCTATACCGGCTGGAATGCAGCCGTGTACATGATCGGTGAAATGGAGGACCCGCGGCGGCGCCTGCCACTGGTACTCGTGACGGGAACCAGTGTAGTCATGGTGTTATACCTCATGCTCAATTACAGCTTCCTGTTAGCCGCTCCCATGTCTGTACTGGAAGGAGAAACGGAAATCGCTCTGATCGCAGCCAGGTATGCTCTGGGAGACAATACGGGATATATGTTGATCTCGATCGTATTCGCCCTGTTGTTTGTTTCCACGGTGAGTGCAATGACCATGGCTGGACCCCGGGTTTTACAGGTGATAGGTGAGGACTTTGTAACATTTCGCTGGCTGTCACGAACCAACCGGCATGGCGTACCGGTCATTGCGATTGTTTGTCAATCCCTGCTGGCAGTACTATTTATTTTGACAGCCAGTTTTGAATCGGTCCTGCTGTTTACCAGTTTTGTGCTGACACTGAACACTTTTTTTACGATTCTGGGTGTGTTTGTATTACGGTGGCGAGGGATGAACCAGCAAGGTGCGTATAAGACCTGGGGGTATCCGATTACACCGTTGGTATATCTTGCGATCACTTCCTGGACCCTGGTCTATATCATGTTGAACAACCCGGAAGAGGGACTGGCGGGACTGGCCATTATCTTCACAGGCGCGTTGTGTTATCTGGTCACCGGAAAACGTATCTGATGCCACCGTAGGCGCTGAAACCGGGTGATGAGAAACCCAGGACTTCTTCATAATATTCATCAAAAATATTCTCAAGCCGGGCCGAAAGTACTATACGCTCCGAGAGTCGGTAACTGGCAGACAGGTTTACCAGGGTATAGCCATCCAGTTCAACCCGCTCCCGGGGGGCGGGAAATGGAGAAAAAAAATCGTCTTCCTGTTTGCCGGTATGATTCACCGAAACGTTAATATTGATACCCGGCCATGAAAATTCCGCACTGATCGAGGCAGAATTTTTTGGCCGCCGGACTTCGGTGACAGGAGTGCCGGTACTGTCATCCTGTGTTGCATTGAGGTAACTGTATGCGGATAACAGTGTGATCGATTCACTGAGTTCAAATGAAAACTGTAATTCAGCGCCTTGACGTTTTGACTCGTCCCTGGTGTTTTCAGCAGTGAATCTGCCCGTATCCGGATTGAAAACGAACCCGTTGATCTCGTTTTCAAGAATGGCTTGATACCAGGTTGCAGAGAGGTTCATCCTGTTATCAAGGAAAGATTTTCGAAAACCTGTCTCCCAACTGAGTGATCGCTCCGGTTCCAGATCCGGGTTGCCCAAAAAAGTATCAAAAAAACCAAACCGCTCTGTGAAGGTTGGATTCTTTACACCTTCTCCCATTGATGTATGAATACTCATCGAACCGTTGATCTGCCAGGCGGCCGTTGCCCGCCAACTGTATATGCTTTCGAAATCGGAATTGTTGTCATAGCGCGCACTCAATGAGAGGTTCAGAACATCCATGTCATGCCGGTATTCGATGGCGGCGCTACTTGTGCTGGTATTCAGATTTCTGTTGGGATTGCCAAAGAAAGATTCAGCCCCCCGTTGCCGGTAATCCTCCACTTCATACTCGAAGACGCCGGTGAAGACCTTATTCCCCTGGTAAAAGTTAGTCTGGTAACGGAATTGATCCTTGATACCGCGAAATATACTGTTTGTGGGAGATGCAGTACGGTTGACGTTATCGGTATCGGTCCTGGCAAGGGAGACTATCTGGTCGAGATCGCCGTCCAGATAGCTGAGCTGTGCGGTGACACCGCCATACAGTTGTTCTGTTTCAGTGACGAAATCTGCATCTACTGGTAATCCTGTAGTCCCAAAGTCAATGTCGTCAAACGCTGTCGTGATATCCGATTGCCTCAAATTATAGTTGATTGACAGTAGATTTCCGGGTGTGAAGGTTCCAGTCAGATTGAAGGTTGTGTTGCTGTATCCATCCTCCTCACTACCCTGTCTGGCAATATTGGTACCATCAGTACTCAGTCGGTCTACGCTTAACTGAACATGGTTGTTTTTGTTGCCTGTACTGACCGAAGCAGTGGCAATGACACTGCCGAAGGAACCGGTTTCAAGTGCTATATCCATTGTGGAATCAGTGTCTTGTGGTGGTCGTGTGATCACATTGATGACGCCGGATAACGCATCACTGCCCCACAACGCACTTTGTGGACCCAGGACGATTTCCAGGCGTTCAATCTGATGGGCAAGCATCGTTGCAAAGTTGAATTCGCTTCCCTGGGAGATGTCGTTGGCCTCAACACCGTCAATCAGAACCAGAACCTGGTTGGCTTCCGCTCCCCGCACCCGGACCTGGGCCAGACTACCCAGCGCACCCTGCTGACTAACCGCCATACCCGGAATATTCCGAAGCAGCATGGCAAGATTGTCAGCATTGCGCTGTAAAATCTGTTCCCTGGTGATGATAATGATCGAACTACCCGCTTCATGGATTTTCAGCGGCGTTCTGGACGCGGTTACAGTGATAGTTTCAAGGGATTCTCCGGCCCATGAAAAGAAAGATACACATACCAATACTACAAACAGAATAATAATTCTCAAAACATCCCTCCCACTCTCACCCGAGTGAATTAAATGACAAAGCAGCCATAAGGAACTTTTAGATCATGCCCTTCGTGACTGAAAATACTACGTGTCGGGCCGGTCTCCGGGCTCACGAGTTGATGAATACATCTGGTTAACTTCGCCTTCCCATGCAGTTATGCACAGTGGCATGTTTAAGTAACACACTCGTCTACCGTTGCGGGGGCAGCGCCAGCTTTAGCTCATTTGAGCCGTACAGGCTTCCCGTTTCATTCTCTTGTCGGATGACTTGAGAACACCTTACACAGAAAACATCCTAACATATTTAGTGTCTGTGAGAAAACTTTCATTAGGGTCTGTGAGAAAACTTTCATTAGTGTCTGTGAGAAAACTTTCATTAGTGCCTGTGAGAACACTTTCGATTGAAGATACAGGAATTTAATTCATTCATGTATCAGATGGCAGTGCAGTTTCGACCATCCGGAATGTTTACCGGGATCAGACGGTCTCCTGAAAGCATTCGACCATCCGGAATGTTTACCGGGATCAGACGGTCTCCTGAAAGCATTCGACCATCCGGAATGTTTACCGGGATCAGACGATCTCCTGAAAGAAGTCGGTCTGGGCGGTAGTAGCAGCGATGAAATTTTCTTTCAGGTGTTGCCACTGCTGCATATCCGCATTGACTGCATCCAGACCATTGGCCAGGACATAGGCATAGCTGCGCTGGAATGCGGTAAGTCCGGTATTCATCAAATTCTCGGGATAATAACCATCAAACGCATCTGGCGTCCCCCATCCGGTGATTTTCCTGCCTGCCAGGTGCCTGCCTGCTTTCATACCTATCAATCCGATACCCGCTTCACGGGCTTTATCCAGAACCGGTCTGAGGCTGAGCATATCCGGCGAGCCTTCAAGGGTTTTTCTGGAATTCCAGTCATACCATCCATCCGGTGTAATCGCTATCTGCGCCAGACTGTAACTGCCGGTTTCCACGGCTGATAATAATACAGCCTCCGCGTTTTCATGTGTGCTGAGGCCAAGATGCGAGACTTTTCCAGCAGTTCTTGCATTCTCAAACGCTTTGTGAATTTCCTCACTGCGTACAAGATCAACATTATTGACTGCCATCAGGTAATAGGCATCCATGTGTTCTACCTGTAATTCACGAAGGCTGCCTTCCATGAATTTTGTCCAGACTGTGGCGGCCTGACGAGCCTGGGCAGTGTTGAGGGTCTGGCCAGCTTTGATATCGCCGGCCGTGGCTTTTGAAATGAGAAACACCTCATCGCGGTGTTGTTTTAAAAACCGGCCAAGGTTGCGTTCTGCGGCACGATAATAACCGCTGAAACCAACGTCAAATACGTTGATACCGGATTCTAAGGCAGGTTCAAGAAGGTTGTTCGCCTGACCTCTGGAGAGAGCGGCGCCACAACCAAAAACCAGACGGCTGCCTGCAAAATTGGTTTTGCCGAGTTTTCGGTATTCCATCACGGGCCAACCGGCAATGGACTGGGTAGCCTGCTCCACAGCAGCCTGGAGGTTCCCTGTTTTGAGCAGTGCGCCCCCACCCGCAACCAGCATGGAAATGCTTTGAAGCAGGGATCGACGTTTTACTTTGAATTTACTCATGTAAGCTCCAGACTGTTGTTATGAAGTGGCAGTATATGACGTCAATCGCAAACATCAAAGTGGAAGCTGATTAACTGCTCTGTTCAGCATTGAGCAATGAATGACAGTTTTCCGCTGCCGTGGATTCGGGTACCTGGGTATCACACAATTGCTGAAGATTATCGTTAAATTGCTCAAAATCAACCAGAGCAGCTATTTGCCAGTCCGTCAGCGCTGTCTGAAGTGTGCTCAGTACGCTAAAATTTCGACCGGCAAAGACCTCATGTCCATCTTGTAGTACATCGAACAGATTCATCGATACAGCCATAATTGTATCTCTGTCATCAGGTGACAGTCTGATCAGGGTTCGTACATAACTGGCTCCCCACTGAAATCGGGTTGCGGCGCCTCTGGATGACTCAAAAGCCTTTCGGCTCCAGTCAATCGCCTCTTCAATATTGTCGGTTTCCTCTGCCAGTAAAGACAGACTGCTCATGAAGTAATAAGGAGATGATGATTTGTCCAGTTCCGCCAGAAGCAATGTTCTGGCGTTGTCCATCAGGTTTGCTTTCCGGTAGATGTAGCTGATCTGGCTGATGACACTTTGCCTTGCATTGACATTCCGGGTCATGTCGTCAGCAGCCTGAAGTTCAAGATGCAGCTGTTTTGTCCATTCCGCCGGTATCGGGTCGGATACTCCATCGGCAAAGTGTAACTGCAGTCTTGGCAACCAGCCGGCCAGTTGTTCTGCGGTGGAAAGTGAAGGATGTGCCCTTAATGAAAAGACGGATTCCGCCCAGACAGGTTTCAATGTTGCTTTCTCCGTATCACTGAATATGCTCAGCGACAGAATTTTTTCGCTGTTATAGGCAACTGAGTCCCAGCAGGCAAAGGTCAATGCAGGGTTGGAAAGGATTCTGGAGACATGTTCAAAGGCGCCGGTTGACTCACCCTGAATGGCTGTTTCAGATGTTTCCATGGAATCCACCCAGGCCAGAAGAGATTGCATATAGAGTCTTGCACTGGCTTCTGGATGATGGTCTTCAGCCAGTCCGGCAAGTTTTTCGAACAATTCAGCTTTGTCCACATTTTCCGGGACAGCCGTAAAATCCTGGCTCCAGGAATACCAGGCAAGCTGCGGGTAGTCGCTCTCCTGTAGCGATTCAGGCGACTCAAGCGCCAGCTTCACCAACATTGAAGTCGGTCGCATGGCATCGAGACTGGTTGCCAGTACGGAGTTGTATCGGGAGATATCAATGCCACCTGGAATTCTGGTCACCTCTTCACCCATCGGGCTGAATACGATCATCGTCGGATAGCCCTGAACGCCGAATCGTTCGCCGATTGCCTGGGTATCATCAATGTCTCCGTCAAGATATACCGGAATAAAGAGCTTTGACCGTGCCACAAACTGTGGGCTTTTGAAAACGGTATTTTTGATCTCCTGACAGGGTGGACACCATACTGCGCCCCAATATAGAAAGAGTGGTTTTTCGCTGACTCTGGCAAGTTCAAAGGCACTGTCAACAGTACCGTCGTACCAGGCAATGGTCATGTCTTCACCCGCTTCTGAGGATGTCGCTACAACGTCATTTCCGGTATCAGAACAGCCTGACAGAATGAGACAACAGATCAATGGAAGTAGCTTTGGCATGTGGAGATAAGAGTTTCTGTAGATCCTGTTCATGTCGATAGAAGACCACAATTCGACATGAGAGGCAAATCGTCAATAGCCCGGATTATTGTAAATGTATTACTGACAACGAAAAATGGTTACAATCCCCGTTTCTTTCCAGCAGTGAAGCAGATTCTCTGGATTGTGCTGTTGGCTAACAAGTGGTTTGATAAGCCGACTATGTCGTGTCGGAAGGACAGGAGTGAATCAGTGACATTGCAGATTGCCAACGATGTTGAATCAGAAACACTACGCCATGAATGGTTGCTGACCAACGTTCTGGAGTTGTTCGATCTTCCATTTAACGACCTGCTGTTCAGGGCTCAGACGATACATCGTCAATACCATAATCCCAATGAAGTGCAGATCGCGACCCTGCTGTCGATCAAAACCGGTGGATGTCCCGAAGATTGCAAGTATTGCCCGCAGAGTGTGCATTACGATACCGGTGTAGACCTCCAGGCGTTAATGCATATCGATGAAGTCGTCACTGCGGCCAGAGTAGCCAAAGAGCAGGGTGCAACCCGATTCTGCATGGGGGCTGCATGGCGCAGCCCAACCGGGCGTCAGGTCGAACAGATGGTGCCGATGATTAAGGCTGTTGGTGAAATGGGCATGGAGACCTGTGTCACTCTTGGCATGCTGACGGAAAAGCAGGCCAACCGTCTGGCGGAAGCAGGGCTGGATTACTATAACCACAATCTCGATACTTCGCCGGAATACTACGCCGAAATTATCAGTACTCGAACCTATGAGGATCGCCTGGATACCTTGCACAACGTACGTGAAGCAGGCATCAATGTTTGTTGCGGCGGTATTGTCGGTATGGGCGAATCGCGAACAGACCGTGCAAGACTATTGAGCGAACTTGCCAATCTGCCTCAACATCCGGAGTCTGTGCCCATCAATATGCTTGTGCGTGTCGCCGGGACACCTCTCTCGGAAGTTGAAGATCTGGATATTTTTGAATTCATCAGGACCATTGCTGTGGCACGGATCATGATGCCTGCATCATGGGTCAGATTGTCCGCGGGAAGGACGGAAATGACCAGGGAAGCCCAGAGCCTTTGTTTTTTCGCCGGCGCCAACTCCATATTCGGCGGCGACAAGTTGCTGACAACCGCCAATCCGGAACAGGATCAGGATAAAGCGCTGTTGGACACACTGGGTATTTCCACCTTTACGGGATGACAGATGCTGTTCCTGGATCAGATCCCGGTTGGTTATACTTCAACCATAGGTACCTGGCAGCTTTCCGAAGATGAGATCATTTCTTTTGCCAGGGACTGGGACCCTCAACCATTCCATATCGACAAAGCGGCAGCAGAAGATTCCGTTTTTGGTGAACTGGTAGCGTCATCACTGCACATTTTCGCCATATGTACTCGCCTGTTCTTCGACCACAGAGATGATATTCAGATATTGGCAATGCTGGGTAAGGACAACATCAGACTGCACCAGCCTGCACGGGCAACAGATTTGCTGATCTATACAACAGAATGTATCTCGAGTACACCATCGTCTTCCAGAAACGATCGCGGCGTTATCGTTCTGTCAGATTGCGTTGCCCGTGACTCAGGAGAGACAGTAATGACACAGGAAGTGACACTGATGGTCGCAAGAGACCCCGCACTGTCGGGGCAGAATAATTAAACGTCCTGCGATTTGAAACACTGTTGGAAACAAATTTCAAGGGATGCCGGATTCAAATCGGTTAACTGCTCGATTTCCGCCAGTATCGGAACCTCTCCATAGAACTCCAGGGATTCTCGATTACCCTGGTTCTTTGGACCGTTCATCACTACACCGACAATTGCAATTCCACATCGGCGAAGCTGGAGCAGCGAGAGTAACGTGTGGTTGATAGTACCCAGTTGACTGTCTACAACCAGCAATACGGGGATATCCAATGACTTGATCAGATCCAGCATGTAGTGCTGTCGATTGAGAGGCACCATGATGCCACCGGCGCCTTCAACGACCAAAAACTCGTCAACCGGGACATCCGGAATTGCAAAAGCATCAAGTTTTATTTCAACATCCTCCAGGGCGGCAGCCGCATGTGGCGACAAAGGCTGCTGCAGGGAATAGGTTTCCCGGTGTATTCGAGACTCTGGAATTGCGGTGTGCCGTCTGATCCAGTCCGTGTCTGTGCCTGCATTCAATCCTGTCTGAACGGGCTTCCAGTAATGTGCTCTCAGGCCAGCCACCAGTATTCCCGAAACCACGGTTTTACCAATATCCGTACTGGTGCCGGTGACAAAAATGCGGGTTGGCAGTGCCATGTCAGCGCCTGAATACCTCGACCATGGCCTCAATCTGATCCCTGGTATGAGCTGCTGAAAGGGCTATTCTGATACGGGATTCTCCTTCCGGTACAGTTGGTGGCCGGATTGGCGTCACTAAAAACCCGGCTGTTTCCAGTTTCTGTGACATGGCCATTGTACTGTCCTCATCACCCAGAATTACCGGGATAACCTGGGTACTGGACTGGCCTGTGTCATAACCCAACTGTTGCAGAGCGTTGCGCAGAAACTGTGAACTGTCACGAAGCATCCTGCGGGCTTTATCCATGGCAGGCACGAGGTCCAGTGCCGCATCTATGGCTCCGAGTGTTGAGGGGGGCAGCGCCGTAGTATAGACAAACCCGCTGCAACAATTGACGAGATAATCCCGGATTGTCGAGGAACAGGCAATGTAAGCGCCAAACGATCCTAAAGCTTTACTGAAGGTTCCCATGGTCACATCCACTTTTTTCCCAGTGGTTAACCCCATGCCTTTTCTGCCCAGCACACCAGTGGCGTGTGCGTCATCCACATATAAAATTGCATCATATTCATTGGCCAGGTAGACCAGGCGGTCAATATCACTCTGGTCACCATCCATGCTGAATACGGATTCAGTGACGATGAACGTTCTCGAAAAGTGCTTGTTTTTGCTGTTTTCAAGCAGATGTTCCAGGTGGTCCAGATCATTGTGATCGAACAGTTGTCTGGTACATCGGGCGAGATGGATACCCTGGATGATACTGTTGTGATTAAGGCGGTCAGACAGGATCAGAGAGTTTGTATCGGCGAGTGCCGGTATGACCGACACGTTTGCCTGGAATCCGGAATTGAAAATGAGAATGCCCTCGACTTGCTTCAATTCGGCAAGTTTCTGCTCGATAGATTCAAAACAATCCAGAGAGCCGCAGATCAGTCGGGAAGCGGTTGAACCCGTACCATACCGTTGGATGAATGCTGTGGCCCTGGCCCGCAGCTCCGGATGCTTTGAAATACCAAGATAGTCGTTGGAACAGAAGTTGACCATGGTTCTGCCATCGACTTCGACCAGGCTATCGGAAACTGGCGTGACGTTGCGCAACTGTCGATGCTGTCGTATTGACATGCGTCGCTGCAATTCTTTATCAATGAAGTCAAATTTATGCATGAGCCTGTCAGGCGAGTACATCGACGATGGAATTGGTCAACCGGGTTAGATCCTCACGGGAAATAATGTATGGGGGCATAATGTACACCAGTTTACCAAAAGGCCTTATCCATACACCTCTTTGTACAAATTTTTTCTGCAGCTCGCCGACATCCACAGGATCGCGGCATTCCACTACACCAATGGCCCCCAGTACCCGCACATCAGCAACACCGGATATTGTCAGGCAGCTTGCAAGTTCTTCCCGGAGTTGAGATTCGATACGGGATACACGTTCCTGCCAATGACTGTTGAGCAGTAAATTTACACTGGCAAAGGCAACGGCGCAGGCGAGGGGATTAGCCATGAATGTAGGTCCATGCATGAAAACTCCCGTTACTCCGGAAGAAATGCCGTCACTGACTTTCGTGTTGGTCAGAGTAGCGGCAAGGCTCATGTAACCGCCAGTAAGCCCTTTACCGATACACATTATGTCGGGCTCAATGCCGGCATGTTCACAGGCAAACATTTTACCCGTTCGTCCAAATGCAGTTGCGATTTCATCAAGAATCAGCAGCGTGTTGAATTCATCGCACAGTTCCCGGACTCGCTGCAGGTAGACGGGTGAATAGATACGCATACCTCCTGCTCCCTGAACCACCGGTTCCAGAATCACTGCACAGATTTCTGAATGATGGTCAGCCAGTAGCTGCCGCAACGGTTCGATGTCCGATTCGATAAACGGTTCTTCAAACCGGCAACCAGGGGCCGGCGCAAAATAATGTTGGGCTAGCATATGGGTGAACATCTCGTGCATTCCCGTAACCGGGTCGCAAACCGACATGGCGGCAAAAGTATCGCCGTGATAACCGGATCGGATCGTCAACAGACGGGACTTCTGTGGCTGACCCAGTGCATACCAGTACTGAACTGCCATTTTGATGGCGACTTCTACGGAAACCGAGCCGGAATCCGAAAAGAAAATTCTATTCAGCGATGCCGGCGCGAGATCCAGCAGAAGTTCTGCCAGTTGAATGGCGGGTTGATGCGTAATGCCCCCGAACATGACGTGTGACATACGGTCGATCTGTTGAATGACAGCTTCATTCAAGACCGGATGGTTATAACCGTGAATAGCCGCCCACCATGAAGACATACCGTCAATGAGTTCCTGGCCATTCGCCAGCTTAAGTCGTACACCGGATGCGGAGACCACTGGATATACAGGCAGAGGATCATGCATGGAAGTATAGGGATGCCAGATCTGTTCACGGTCCAGGGCCAGCCATTTCTCGTCGAAAAGTTCGTGCATTTATAATTCCAGGTTAAACTCCTAGGTTGGCAATCTAACACCAAAACAGTAATGCTTTGAAGTCCCTGTGATGGTCAATGGGCAGCAGCAGTCTTCTCAAGCTGAGCATTTCACACTGAAGACGGCCATACAACTTCCTCTTTTATCCGGAAACCGGGAGTATCCAACAAACCCGGGGGTCGGGGAATTCCGCTTTTTTCCTGATAAGTCATCGTTTCCAGGGAGTGAGGATAGTGACAAGTGAGTATAGTGTGTTGTTAGATGCATGTTTGTGTTGTACATTCTATGCCACGAAAAAGGATGATCGGTCCGCAATTCTGGCCAGACGGAGTTTAATCAAGATGGTTGAATATATTCCAACTCCCATCAAGTGGGTACGGGAACAGATTGAAAAATACGAATCAAGTGGTGGTACACAAGGCGCCACGCTGTTGGATACCGGTTTGCCCTGTATCATCGTAACTCACAAGGGTAACAGGTCCGGTGCGATTAGAAAGACGGCATTGATGCGGGTCAAGGATGCCGATAACTACATTCTGATTGGTTCCAAGGGTGGCGCCCCGCAAAATCCGGTGTGGGTTTATAATCTCCGAAAGCAAGGTGATGTGGAAATACGTGATGGCACGGAAGTCTTCAGTATGCGGGTACGAGAAGTAGTGGACGAGGCGGAACGGGCAAGAGTCTGGGCACTCGGTGTCGAGGCTTTCCCGCCTTATGAAGACTACAGGAACAAGACTGCGCGCAAGATCCCGGTATTTATTGCTGAACCCGTATAGGGATTCCTCTGAATGACGCTCTTCTATCAGTCAGGAAATGAACGTGTATCATACTAACAATGCCTGGTAACCCGCTTCGTTCAAATTCCATAAGAGAAATCCTGACTGTCTGGCTACCCATTGTTTCCTGGTTGAGCCGGTATAGTCGAATTGATCTCCGTGCTGACCTGATTGCGGGTATTGTGGTACTTTTTATAACAATCCCTCAGGTAATTGCCTACGCCTTCCTGGCCGGACTACCCCCTGAAGCCGGACTGTATGCCGCCTTGCTCGCCATGATCTGTTATGCAGCATTCGGTAGCAGCAGGACACTCGCAGTAGGGCCCACGGCGATCATTGCCATGATGACTCTGGAAGTTGCGTCTGAGTTGGGTACTCCGGGCACGGCTGATTATGCTCTGATCACCATCAAACTGGGTTTGGTAACCGGTCTGGTATTGTTGCTGTTGCGTCTGGTGAACTTTGGGAATGTGATCAGTTTTCTGAGTCACGCTGTAGTGACTGGTTTCATCGCCGCGGCCGCGATCCTGATTATTGCCAACCAGATTCCGTCCATGGCAGGACTGCCATCTTCCACCGATACTGGTCTGGCAGGGGTTTTTCAACATCTGGCCAGCAGTCAAAATGAGTTCAATGTGACGGCATTGGTCATTGCCGTCACAGCACTGTTGATTCTGCTATTTTGCCGCCTGCAACTGGAAACGGCTTTGCTGAAAGTGGGGATGAGTGAGGTACAGGCTTCCAGCCTTACCCGATCGGCACCCATGTATGTTGTGGTCCTGGGAATACTGATAACGGTGATACTGAATCTGGATGATCAACATGCGTTACCAATTGTAGGAACAATACCCACTGCATTGCCGGCATTGCACATGATTGACATCTCCTTTGAAGAACAACGCCGCCTGATACCGTCTGCGTTGCTGATTGCCATGGTGATTTTTTTGGAAAGTACTTCCATAGGGTCGGCCATGGCGAGTAAACGGCGGGAAAAAATCCAGCCGAATCAGGAACTGGTGGGTCTAGGCCTGGCAAATGTCGGGTCATCGCTGGCGGGTGGTTTCCCGGTTGCCGGAAGTTTTGTCCGCACTGGCGTCAACTTTACTTCAGGAGCAAGAACACCTGTGGCGTCTCTGGTCACGGCAATTCTGCTGGCAGTGGTACTGTTGGGGTTTGCACCGCTTTTTTACTACCTCCCAAAGGCAGTGCTGTCCGCAATTATCGTCATATCGGCATTACAGTTAATTGATATGGTCGCCATCCGCAAGATATTTTCCTTCAATGTATCGGATGCCGTGACATTTTCCTTTACATTTCTGGCGGTTATCCTGTTGGGGGTTGAACCAGGTTTACTGATTGGCATCGCTGTTTCCTTCGTCTTGTTGATCAGAAGCAGTTCACGTCCACACATTGCCGTGGTTGGACGGGTAGCAAGCTCGGAACACTTCAGGAATATTCTCAGACATGAGGTTACTACCTCACCGATATTACTGGCGGTACGTATTGATGAAAGCCTGTATTTCGTCAATACCCGTTATATCGAAACTTTTTTGTATAACGAGGTTGCCGACAAGCCGGAAATCAAACATGTGCTGATGATCTGTACCGCCACTAATTTCATCGATACCAGTGGTCTGGAGATGCTGGAAACATTATCGGAAAACCTGGAAGAGGTTGGTGTGACGTTACATCTGTCTGAAGTGAAAGGTCCAGTGATGGACCGGTTACAGGAAACCGGTTTCTATAAACGGATGCAAGGCCAGGTTTTCTTTACCACCGATATTGCATTTTCGGAACTCGCCGGGATTTAATGGCAATGGGGTCGTGGCAATGGGGTCGTGGCAATGGGGTCGCGTGGCAATGGGGTCGCGTGGCAATGGGGTCGCGTGGCAATGGGGTCGCGTGGCAATGGGGTCGCGTGGCAATGGGGTCGGAGTAAAGTGCCGGAGTAAAACGCAACATTGCCGCCAAAGTGAGACGTTTTACTCCGGCACTTTACTCCGACCCCACTATTCTCTCGGCAATGTTGCGTTTTACTCCGGCACTTTACTCCGACCCCACTATTCTCTCCGACCCCACTATTCTGATGAGTACTTTGTAATCCAGCATGGTCTCTCTGATAAAGGTAAACCAGCCGTCAATCACATGCCCGGCAAGAACAAGGGGTAACCAGATATGATCGTCTTCCCACATTTCCTGATAGGGGATATCTTCAAGCGGGTACCAGAGTGGGATTGCCTCGTCTGTTTCAGTCGGTTCGCCGTTATAATCCGATGCTGTAAATATGTACCCGTGGATGCGGGGCATGTCCTCAGCATGGAAGAATAATTCTCCTGCGGTCCTCACATTCAAAGGTGTAATGCACAGTTCTTCCTTTGTCTCCCGGATTGCGCACTCTCTGGGCGTTTCACCCGGTTCCACCCGGCCACCAGGACCGTTGATTTTACCGGCGCCCAGGCCCCTTTTTTTGCGAATCAGTAATATCCGACCTGATTTGACGACGAACATGAGAGTTGCCAATTCTTCGGGCTCCCAGGAAGCCCAGTCAATGGATGCTACTCGCTGCAGGGTCGTTGGTTCGTGGGGTGTGATTATTTCCAGCGTACGTGCTTCCATCGCTTTGAGGTAGATAGTCAGGTCTGGCAGTTCCGGCATTGGAATGTTTTAAATATGACTGATGCTAGGGATATCGTACCAGAATAGTTGGAGTGGCAGGATATGGATAAAGAACTTCTTGCTCATTGCATAATTGATTTAAAAAATCGTCGGAAAGTACTTGAAAATATCTTAACAATCCCAATTTTAAGAACGAATTCAAAGTTTTTGACTCTAATAACCAACGGTTGAAGATTAATCAGAGAGAGGATTCGAGAGAATAAAAGAGGTTACGATATGACGTCTATCGCCACTTTACAGCATGAATCTGTTCAGCATCTGCCGGCCCTCAGTACAGGTAGTTTGCAGGGATACCTTGACACTGTACAGCGGATTCCCGTTTTGGATAAGGACGAGGAAGTAAAATTGTTTCGTCGCTTCCAGGACGAAGAAGATCTTGATGCTGCACGCAGCATTGTCATGTCTCATCTTCGATATGTTGTATTTATCGCACGTGGCTATACAGGATATGGATTACCCCTGGAAGACTTGATACAACAGGGAAATGTCGGATTGATGAAATCAGTCAGGCGATTCAGCCTTGATCACAAGGTACGTCTGGTTTCCTATGCGGTGCATTGGATTAAGGCCGAGATTCACGAGTTTATTCTTAAAAACTGGAAAATCGTCAAGGTTGTCACTACCAAGGCCCAGCGAAAACTGTTTTTCAACCTGCGAAAAACCAAGCAACGTCTTGGTTGGTTCAATCAGGAGGAAGTCGATCAGGTAGCAAAGACTCTGGGTGTGAAACCCGGGGAAGTAATGGAAATGGAACGGCGTCTTACTGTCGTCGATGAGCCCTTCGAGTCGGTAGACACTGATGAGGATCATTTCCGACCTGGTCCCGCCGGTTATCTCACTGCTGGCGAGATAGAAGATCCGGCAATGCTGGCAGCAGATGAAGAAATCAGCGAAATGCAATCCAGGGACTTGCAGTCTGCTCTGGAATCGCTGGATGATCGGGCTCGTGACATTGTAACCAGTCGCTGGTTGATGGATTCAAAAGCCGGACTCAGGGAACTTTCGGAGAAGTACGGCGTATCAATGGAACGGATCCGACAAATTGAGGCGCGCGCTTTCGAGAAAATGCAGCCTTACCTTAAAGGGAGCTTCCAGGCATAGAGGATCTTCCTCTGCAGGGGTGAACCCTTCCAGGCCAGTGTATGTATCGAAGCTGTACCGTCATGGCCGGTACCGTACTGGCACCCACCGAGATCGTTGACCACCACCCTGGCACTTTAGTTCTGTCGGCAGCAGGACGTGTTCCTTGCCAGGCTCTCCATCGGCACTGGTCACAATCGCTACCGTGCATTCGTCACTGATGTCATTTTCTACTGAAATACACAGATAAATTTGAGGGCCTGTTAAACATTTTGAAGATTGGTTGCTTGTTTTGTAATACTTCGACCCGATCCGGGTTGATTGTCGAGCTTGTGTGGCATCTTTTATTTAACTCTGGCATTGTAGTGCTACATGGAAAATACAGATAATGACAACGGTTCAAGAAGAGGCGTTGCAGACCCTGTACTTGCAAATACCATTCACATAAACAGCCAATCGAGGAGGATTGGATCATGCCGGATATTGAAAATGACCTGAATAATCTGGTTATGGCGGAGGAAGCCCAACCTCTGTTTGACCGGGTAAAAAAACACATCGATGAAAATGTTGAGCCTATCGTTGAAGAGTTCTATGCGCTCAATGAGGGCAAGGAAGATCGCTGGTCCTGGCATCCGAGGCAGCTTGAATTACTCGAAGGCGCCAAGCAGAAGGCAAAGGACAGTGGTTTATGGAACTTCTTTTTGCCGGATGCGGAAACCGGTGAAGGCTTGAAAAATCTGGACTACGCCTATCTCGCGGCGGAACTGGGCCGCCATCCTCTGTCTTCCGAGACATTGAATTGCAGCGCCCCGGACACCGGAAATATGGAGGTGCTCGAACGGGTTGGTACACCGGAACAGAAAGAAAAGTGGCTGAAGCCATTGCTAAACGGTGAGATCCGGTCTGCTTTCGCCATGACCGAGCCGGCACTGCCGTCTTCCGACGCCAAGAATATCAGTACACGAGCGGAACTCGATGGTGATGAATGGGTCATCAATGGTGAAAAGTATTACATATCCGGTGCTGGAGATCCACGCTGCAAGATCATGATTACCATGGTAAAAACCAGTCCTGATGCAGCACCCAGTCGGCAACAGTCACAGATTCTGGTTCCCAAGGACACTCCAGGCGTTAACATTCTTGGCCCAATGAGTGTGTTTGGTAACGACGATGCGCCCCATGGTCATATGCACATCAAATTTGATAATGTGCGAGTACCTAAAGAAAACATTCTGCTGGGAGAAGGCAAGGGTTTTGAGATATCCCAGGTACGTCTGGGACCAGGACGAATCCACCATTGCATGCGGTCAATTGGTCAGGCAGAGAAGGCGCTGGAACTGATGGTCAAGCGGGCATCAACCCGGGTGGCATTCGGCAAGCCTATCATCAGACTTGGCAAAAACCTTGAAGTTGTATCACGGGCGCGAATCGATATCGATGCCTGCAGACTCATGGTATTGCGCGCTGCCAAAGCCATGGATGTATTGGGAAACAAGGAAGCACGTGTGTATGTCAGTGCGGTGAAGGCCATGGTGCCTGAGATAACATGCCGCATCATTGACCAGGCAATCCAGATGCATGGCGCCACTGGTGTTTCACACTGGACACCGCTTGCGGGTATGTACACTGGTCAACGGACGTTGCGCATAGCTGATGGCCCGGATGAAGTACACCACATGGTTGTTGGACGTAACGAGGTGCAGAAGTACGGTTTGTGGTAGGAAGCATGTTTCCTGATCATAGACAAGACCCAATCCAGGTCTGAACATTTATGAAGCATAGACTCGATTCCATTGATGATAGTGAGTCAATATATCGTACAAAAGTAAAGTGGATATCCGATAACCTTTGTACAGGCCTGGGCAAGGTAGACTCGAGATTTGTCGAGGAGGCGATTCTGGGTATTACCGAAGGTGGTTCTGTACGCCTCACATCCATTAGCCGCGCTCTCAAGGAAAAGATCCCCCTGCATGCCACTCACAAGCGTCTGAGTCGAAACCTGGGTCATAAATCCATTGGTAAAGTGTTATTACAAAACCTGCTGAAACTCGGAGCCAGGCAAATCACGCAGGATTCACTGCTTGTTCTATACACAACAGATCTTGAAAAAAAGTATGCGGAAAAGATGGCGTTCCTTGGTGAGCTGGGTGATCAGGGGATGGATAATAATGAAGGAGAAAGCAGAAAAGGTTACGAGGTCTGTGAGATTGTAGGCGCCGGGTATTTACAACCAACGCTGTTGACAGGTCCTGATGGGGAAGGACTGGAATTACCACCCCGTGATTTCGTTCCGATGGCCCAGTCAATGTGGTCACGAAACGCACCGGACTACCTGGGAAATTCACAACATATTCTCAATCTGGTGGAAGAGGTGCGCCGGGTCGTTGGTAACAGGGGAATCATTGTCACCAGTCAGCACCAGGATAATCATGCTCTGCTGAAACCCTGGGTTGAATCCGGGATTGATCGTTTTATCGCAGGACAGAAAATGGACAGCCGGCTACAGTACAGGAACGGCGTCCATTGTGTACATGATCTGGTAGAGCGTTGCGATACTCCATACGGTGGCACGGTATTCCTACTGGGAGGCAACAGGGAAACAGGGATATTCATTCATTTTGGATTTCTTCCGGTGCGTTTGCCCGAGGCGCCCGAACATCCTTTGTTCCTCGTTGTACTAAAAGGATTACATCGGCCACTGGCATTACTGACTAATGAACCCATGCGGAGAAACAGGAAAATTCTCCAGCAGACTCTTGAAGCCTGCTTTGAACAGTGGCAGGTCAAGACAACCAATCGATTCTTTAAACTGGACTATCAATTCACAGATATACGGGTGCTGACCTATGAGCGCCTAAAGAATATGGCTGCACTACTGCTGGTTACAGCGTATTTTGATTCGCTTTGGCCCAGTGGCAAAAGAACTCTGAAAGGTATCAGGTTTGAACAACGATATGGTGCACGGGATGTTTACGACTGGCATTCCATTGGAAGTTCAGAAGAGCTTGAATTGGACAATCAACATCAGCAGATGTAATTCATTTTCCTGGGTCGAATGACATCGGCTCTTTTCGCATATTCCTGTCTATTTTCCCTTCCACTGAGGCGGTCGTTTTTCAGAAAACGCCTTGGGACCCTCGATAAAGTCCTCACTGGTGCTCATGGCTGTTACTGAATCGTAATGTCTTTCCATAGACTCCTGCAGTGATGCCATATCAAGACTTTTGTAGACCACATCCTTGCTGGCGCGAATGGATAACGGTGCACATGCAGTGATCATTTTTGCCCACTCAAGTGCCCGTTCCATCAACTGATCATGGGGCACGACTTCATTAACAAAACCCAACTGATAACCTTCTTCCGCAGGTACGTGGCGACCGGTCAGGATCATACCCAGTGCCCGTTTCACTCCGATCTGTCGGGGGAGGCGATTCAAACCTCCAGCCAATGCAGCAAGTCCAACCTTTGGCTCAGGTAATGCAAACAAGGCCCTGTCCGAAGCAATAATCAGGTCACAGGCCAGGGCAATTTCGAATCCACCCCCCATTGAAACGCCGTTTACGGCGGCTATTACAGGCTTCAGCAGGTCAAATCGTGAACTGAGCCCAGCAAAACCACGGGGCATCGGCACTCGTTCACCACCTTCTGCCTGATAACGCAGATCATTGCCAGCACTGAAGCCTCGTCCCTCACCTGTAATGATGGCAACCCACATATCATCATCTGCGGCAAAATCGTCGAAGACTTCTCCCAGCTCTGCGTTTCCTGGTGGATGCAGTGCATTGAGTCGTTCCGGACGATTGATTCTTACCGTCATGATGTGATCAGCTTTCTCTACTAAACAGAATTCAGGCATTTCTTTTCTTCTCCAGTCAAAATTGTCAATTTTTCTCAAACTGTATGCCGTCAGCCACCTCATACTATCAGGCGTGGATACACGGCTTGCTCACATGTGCAGACCTGACAATAAGGAATCATCGTCCAGGGTGCAAGTGGCAGATGAGGGTTCATACCCAGGTATCAGGTCATACTCAATCTGTTCACTGCCTGTTCTGCCGAAGAGAGCGATGATTCGATACGCCCTCGTAACTCCTCCAGATCGATGTCCTCTGAGCTCTTCTTGCCTTCCATATAGCGAGCGTACACGCCATGAACAATGCAGGCAGATTTCCATCGGTTAAAACCAATATAGTAGTTCAGTTTTGACAAATCCCGACCTGTATTTCTGGCGTAACGGTCAGCCAGATAACTGCTGTCCGGGAACCCCGGCGCTGAAGTCGTGGCGTCAGGGGATTGAGGATGTAGATCATTGGGTTGCCGCCATTGGTTCAGCGCATAGGCAACGTCCGCCAGGGGGTCCCCCAGAGTCGAAATTTCCCAATCCACCACGGCTGCAATAGTTGCCTTCGGACCCACAAGCGTATTATGTAGACCATAATCACCGTGAACAACCCTTGCCGGACCCTGATCAGGCATGTGTTCCAGAAAAAACTGTTGCAGCTCGTGTGCCCGGGGATCGTCAAACCGGGCCGGTTTGACTGAAGATGTCCAGGAGCGATACCAGGTTTTCAGTTGACGTCCGATATAGTTTTCCTTTTTCCCCAGATCCCCCAGTCCGACTTCATCCGGGTCTACGGCATGCAATGCCGCCAGTACATCGACAAATGAGTCTACCAGTACAAGTCGCCTGTTTTCGGGAACGAAACTGAGTGTGTCCTGGACATTATAAAGTGGGTGACCATCAATGCAGCCCATGATATAAAACCATGCCCCGGTTACGTCCCGGTTTTCACAAAAACCCAATGCCGCCGGAACGGGTACATCGGTGTTGGCCAACGCTGAAATCAGTGCCCATTCCCTTGACATATCGTGAGCCTTGGGCAGCAATTCACCCTGTGGTGGTCGCCGGATCACGGCAAGATTCCCTGCAGTATCCTCTATTCTGTATGTCAGATTGGAGTGGCCCCCCAATAACCTTGTCCATTTGAAAGGTGGCTCGAGTGAGGGCACATTGTGCCGCACCCAGTCCTCAACGGCGTTTACCTTATAGCCCTCAGGGCTTTTTTCGGACATGACAATTTCCTGATTATCTGGTCAGAAGTTACGATAACGTTTTATACAATTAAGGATCAACACCCTCAGGCAAGACTTTGCCAGTGATGACATGCAACTGAGGCGCCACTGTGTACTGGCTTCAATGCAGGTTTGAGTTGCCGACAGTCCTCTTTGGCGTAGCGGCAACGAGTATGGAAACGGCAGCCGCCAGGTGGTTCAATGGGCGATGGTACGTCGCCTTCCAGAACGATGCGGTTACGGGCTGCTCCCGGGTCAGGAACGGGAATTGCGGAGAGCAGGGCCTGGGTATACGGGTGGCGCGGTGATTGGTAAATCTCTGTCGCGGTTGCAGTTTCGATAATTTCACCAAGATACATCACGGCGATGTGATCGGATACGTGTTTTACAACTGCCAGGTCGTGGGCTATGAAGAGAAGCGCCAGGTTCATTTCGCGTTGCAGTTCCAGCAGCAGGTTAATCACCTGTGATTGAATGGAAACATCAAGTGCGGATACGGCTTCGTCGCAAACGATGAGTTTGGGTTCAAGTGCGATGGCGCGGGCGATGCCGATGCGTTGCCGTTGACCGCCGGAAAATTCGTGTGGAAAACGGTTTGCGGCAGCTGCCTCCAGGCCCACTTTTTCCAATAATCCGGCGACTCTGCGGCGCCGTTCGGCGGTGCTGCCCAGACGATGAATGATAAAGGGTTCTTCAAGGATCTTTCCAATGGTGTGACGGGCGTTCAGCGACTCGAATGGATCCTGCAGTATAATCTGTACATTGCGGCGCATGCGGCGCAACTCAGCTTTGTTCATTGAAGCAATATCGCGTCCTTCAAACAAAACGGCGCCTGAGGTTGGTTCGTAGAGACGCAACAGCGTTTTGCCGACAGTGCTCTTGCCACAGCCTGATTCACCAACCAGTCCCAGGGTTTCTCCAACGTTGAGGTCAAAGGATACATCATCCGCAGCGTGCACCTGCCCGGTAGTGCGCAGTAAAACCCCGCTACGTACAGGGAAGTGCCTGGTCAGACCGCGTACCTGCAGCAAAGGTGTGGTTGTTTCTGTCACGATGATGATTCCCGGGTGGTTTCGGCGATGATTTCACGCCATCGATGACAGGCGACCGTGCGCCCGGGCGAGGGCACGACCAGCGACGGGGCTTCACGATGACACTGGTCCCGGGCGTATGCGCAACGGTTCGAAAAGCGGCAACCATCGGGTAATTCCTCAATTCCCGGAACAATCCCGGGGATTGTAGTCAACAGGGTTTTAGGTTCGTCCTCAAGACGGGGAATCGACCCCAGGAGACCACGGGTATAAGGATGTAACGGATGTTCAAATATTGATTTTACTGTTGCCTGTTCCGCGATGCGGCCTGCGTACATGACAACTACCCGGGAACACAATTCGGCTATGACGCCGAGATCGTGAGTAATGAAGATGATCGCCATTCCTGTGTCACGTTGCAATTCGCGCAGCAATTCCAGGATTTGTGCCTGAATGGTGACGTCCAACGCCGTTGTGGGTTCGTCAGCGATCAGTATATCCGGATGGCGGGCCAGCGCCATTGCGATCATGACTCGCTGACGCATGCCGCCGGAGAGTTGGTGCGGGTAATCATACAGACGACTTTCCGGAGCAGGGATGCCCACCTGCTCCAGAAGCCTTAGTGTCTTTTCAGTGACATCGGATGACTTTAATTCGGGTTCATGCAGGGTATAGGTTTCTGCCAGCTGGCGGCCTATACGTTGTACAGGATTCAGTGCCGTCATGGGTTCCTGAAAAATCATGGCGATTCGGTTCCCCCGGATTTCACGAAGGCGTTCCGGGGATGCACGGGTAAGATTTTCATCCTTGAAGAGAACGTCTCCGCCTTTTACCCGACCCGATGGTCTTGGCAGGAGACCCATGATGGATAATGCAGTGACACTTTTGCCGCAACCGGATTCACCCACAAGCCCAAGGGTTTCGCCGGCTTCAAGCTCAAAGCTGACATGGTCAACCACTGTGACGAGTCCGGTTTCGGTCTCAAAAGCAGTGGACAGATCACGAACGCTCAGTAAAGGCATACTATTCTACCTGTTCCCCGGCTGTGTCTATCCCTACGCTGTCTGCCCTGTAGTATGTATCGATGATTTCTATCGGCTCGAATTTCTGACCATCGTCTTTAGCTTCAAGGATGCGCTTTTTTTCTTCTGTGTCTATCCAGAACAAACCGCCGGAGGAGAACAAGCCGGCAGAGAGTGCCTGGGAGTTGAATAATGTCCCGGATGTGCGCATGCCCAGCCAGGAAGGAAGCTTCATCCAACGCCAGGCACTTTCGCGGGTGTAGGGAACCTGGAAAGTCGGAATGACGATCCCGGCGTCGTGCACCTTCTGTTCAAGACGGTGGGCCAGCGCCACACGTTCTGCCTGATTGGTCGATGTGCGGTATGCCATGATGAGTTCATCCATGACAGGGTCGGCGAAATTGGTGATATTATTGGTTTGAGTTCTATTGGCATTGACAGAATGGAAGTGCTCCCAGTAGCGCGGTGATAACCCTTGCGATGCCCAGGTCATCCAGGCGATCTGGTGTTTCTTCTCCTGCATCTGCTTGAACGCACCGGAGCTGTCCAGCAATGAAAGTTCAAGTTCTATACCCGCTTTTCTGGCCTCCTCCCGGAGGATGACAAGGCGTTCCGAGTGGTGAGGAGAGCCGTATGTGACTCTTAGTGACAACCGGTGGCTTTCACCGTCAACGCCGGGAGGCGGTTGATATACCCGTATGCCGTCAGGCCCCCGTGTTGTATAACCGGCGGCATCCAGGTATTCGTTCGCCCTGTCAAGATTGTATTCCCGCGCCCTGATATTACGATTATCGTAGGCGCCAAAACCAAGTTGGAATGTCTGCAGGCGAGAGTAATCATTGCGCAATACAGTCTCAATGACACGGTCGATATTCATGGCGTGAGCCAGACCGAAGCGAACCCGCGAGTCACTCAGGATTGGATCGGTGGTATTGAGGAACATGCCTGCGGATGGCACGGGTAATTCGTTGTAGAACCAGTATTTAGCGATATAACCGTTGTCAAACAGCTCACCGGTTGCTTTTTCATGCCAGAATTGCGGCAGCACGATGCCGAAGGTGTCCAGATCACCTTTGATAAAGTGTTGCCAGGCAATGTTGATATCCCGGATTACGCGCACGTGCACCTTATCGGGATTGAAGCGGTGCTTGAAATACTTGAGATCGTCAGCCCACCAGTCGTCTTTTCGCCTGAGTTCGATGAATTTGCCCTTCCTGACCTCAATGATCTGGTACGGACCGGTATTGGGTTCAATCTTCCAGTTGTATTCTTCCACCCAGTTCTGGTTCAGCACATGGAAGTGTCTGGGCTGTGGACCAATGGCATATTCGTAGTGCATTTCCTCTATGGGTTTGGGGTTGGCGCCCTGGATACCAATGGTGTGATCGTCGTATCGCTTTACGTCCCGGATGCGTTCAGTGAAGTAATTGTTGTACCAGGGAGCTACGATTTCCTTGGAGCGCATGAATTGTATGCTGAAAACGTAGTCATCCGCTGTTACCGGTACGCCGTCCGACCAGCGAGCGTTCGGGTTCAACCTGTAATAAATACTGCGTCCATCGGCGCCAAATGCCCAATGCGTTGCCAATGCCGGAATCGGTCGTCGAGATTCGGGATGATAGGTTACCAGACCCATGCGGTTGTAACGCAGGAATCGTGCAAAACGACCATTGGAATCCGGTCCTACGGTACGTAATGTCAGTGGGAAAGCCAGCATCCAGGTTCTGAGAGTACCACCGCGTTTCGCTTCGGGTGATGCAAAAGTCGGATCATGATCGTTGGTTTCCCAGACCAGGTCTTCCGGCAGTCTTAGCGGTAGACCATCTCCTTCACGTACTTCAATAGGCGGTAAATCGGCGGGGACGGTTTTCGATATCTCCTGTTCCGGTCCGGACCCGGTCTCCACGTCACAGGCAGAAACAAAAAACATGCAGACGAAGAGATAAACGGTTTTCTGATATTTCATGAAACTGGTCCTGTGCATGTCTGAATTCTATTCGTAAAAAGTAAATTTTTTAGGGTCGAACGCTTCCCGGATTGCCTCTCCTATGTAGGTTACCATCAATAAAACAAGTACCATGGCAACTAAAACGGAAGCACCTATCCAGGGCGACTCCATATGGTTCGTTCCCTGGGCAAGCAACTCGCCCCAACTGGGAGTTGGCGGCGGTAAACCAAACCCCAGAAAATCAAGCGCGGTCAGCGCGGTAATACCACCGGCGATAGAAAAAGGAATGAATGTCACTATTACGGAGATGGTGTTGGGCATTATATGACTTGAGATGATACGCGGACTGGTCGCACCCAGGGCACGGGCTGCCAGCACGTACTCCCGTGATTTTTCCTTGTAGGTGGATGTACGCATATACCAGGTCATCTGAGTCCAGCCAAAGATCACCATGACGATCATCAGTGTCCAGAAGTTGGGTATAACGATGCTGGCAACGATCATGATGACATAGAGAAATGGCACGTTGTTCAAGATCTCGATCAGTCGCTGAAACAACAGGTCAAAGGCGCCACCCCAATACCCCATGGCACAGCCGATGGCGATGCCTATCACATAATTACAGACGAGCAGAATGAACGCGAATCCAAACGCAATGCGGAACCCGTACAACAGGCGCGCAAGTACATCGCGTCCGATGGAGTCAGTGCCAAGATAATGACCACTTGAGAAAGATGGCGCGTAGGGTGGATAAATATCGGATCGCAGGTCGTTCTCCATGGCATCGTAAGGCGCCAGCGGCATCAACACCCAGTCGCCATTGCCTCGTTCTTTAAAGACGCGCTTGAGTTCGCGGTAGTTTGTTTCATAGTCATAAGGCAGGTCAAAAGTCCTGCCTGGTATGAACGCGCCGTAGGTCGGAAAGTACCATTCGTCCTGATAGGAAACCACAATCGCGCGGCTGTTTACCAGGAGTTCTGCACCCATGGAGAGAATCAGCAAACCGGTGAGGATTACTGCCGACCAGTAGCCACGTCCGATGGACCTGAATCGCCGCAATTGTTTGAGCGTCAGTGGATTAAGTGCCGGTCTGTAACGTCGTTTGGCCAACAAATTATCCTGCGGAAAGACTGTCATTGTCCCGATCCTCCACTGCCAAACTTGACCCTTGGATCCACCAGCGCCACGCAGATATCCGACAGTATGTTGCCGATAAGGAACAATAGCGACGAGATGACGAAAATACCCATCACCACCGGATAGTCCCGTTCTACCAGCGACTCAAAACCGAGCAACCCGAAGCCGTCAATGTTGAAGATTTTCTCTATCAGAAATGAACCCGTCAGGAAGAGCGTGATATTGTTGCCAAACGAGGTGGCGATGGGGATCAGGCTGTTACGCAAGGCATGGCTGAACACTGCGCTTCTGAAATCCATTCCCTTGGCAATAGCCGTACGTACGTATTCGGCAGCCAGGTTGTCCATCAGTGAATTTTTCATAAGCATTGTTGTGACGGCGAAGCCGCCTGCCATATACGCGAGCAGTGGCAAGACAGCGTGGCTGATCACATCACCGATCTTCTCCATGCCGGTAAGATCATCAAAATCATCACTGACGAAACCGCCAAGGGGGAACCACTCCAGATTGGCTGCGAATACAATCAGCAACACGATACCAACGACATAGTTAGGAATGGCATAACCAAAGAATACGAGTGCGGAACTCACGTTGTCGAACACTGTATTGTGGCGTATAGCCTTGACAACGCCAAGGGGTATACAAATCCCATAGGTGAGAATCAGCGTGGTTACGCCGTAGAAAATCGAGATTGGGAAACGGCTCTTTATGATGTCCCACACCGGTTCGGAATAGCGTGTGGATGTACCGAGATCGAGGACAATTACTTTTCCGAGCCATTCCAGGTAACTTATGAGAATGGGTTTGTCGAAGCCGTAATACACCTTCAACTCCTCAATCTGGGCATCGGACAACGAACCGGCGCCGTGTCCGCCAAAATTGGTAGTGGCGCTGGCCTGATCACCTCCGGCCATCGCTGCCTCGTTGAGCATTCGCTCTATGGGCCCCCCCGGCACCAGACGTGTTAATGTGAAAACCAGCACTGTGACGCCTATGAAGGTGGGTATGATCAACAGGAATCGGCGAATAAAATAGCTGGTCATGGGTTTCCAGTAGTCCAGGTGATCCTGTTCAGGAGATAGCTGGTCATGGGTTTCCAGTAGTCCAGGTGATCCTGCTTAGAAAAGTGTTGACCAACGTGAGTTCCAACGAGTGGCTTCAGTCATCACAGTATTTGTCTTATCCGCAAATAATGTCAAGCAGGACTGACTAAGCCCGGCATTGCAGTAAGAGATTTATACTTCCATAATGAACCGAGTTAAGTCATGTCTGTCACAGGTAGCCTTGATTAATGAACGTGTTTCCCATTTCCCTTGTCCCGGAATTATCTTCACTTGGGGTGCTGGAGCAGTCTGTGGCAGATTTCAGCAGTACTCACGATCTGGATACTGAATTGCAGTTCCGCCTGAATCTGATGCTGGATGAACTCATTACCAATAGCATAAACTACTCGTTGAAGGCAGTAGCCAATCCTGAGTTGCAGCTGTTACTTTCTTTGGAAGGGGAGTTTGTGGTGGCTCAGATGGAAGACAATGGTGCGGCATTCAATCCTTTTGAAGAGGTTCCGGTACCGGATACGACAACCGTGCTTGAGGATCGTCAAGTTGGCGGACTGGGGGTATTTTTGACGAAACAATTGGCAGATGACTATATCTATGAGAGGAAAAACGAACGTAATCAAATAACCTTGCGGTGTAAATTTGGAGGAAAGACCCATGTCGGAAACACCTAAACTCTCCGTGAGCACGGAGCATAACGACCCGGCCGTTATTCTGTGTCCTTCCGGGAGAATTGACGGCAACACTGTCGAAATTCTGGAAGGAGTCCTACAGGAGCAGTATGACGCAGGTAATAACATACTGGTATTTGACTTTAAGGAATTGAACTATATCAGCAGTGCCGGATTGCGGGTATTGCTGCTCACCGCCCGCCGTTCGCAACAGTCCGGAGGTAAGGTTATTTTCTGCGACCTGGCTGAAAACATCAGCCAAATATTTCAAATCAGTGGCTTCAACGACATACTCAATGTCAAATCCAGCCGCGCCGAAGCACTTGACGATCTGTAATACCATGGACAAATCACCTGTGCGGGTGCTTGTGGTAGACGACGAGGAAGACCTTGAATTACTGGTCCGTCAGAAACTTCGTCGTCGAATTCGCAAAGGGGAACTTGAGTTTCTGTTCGCTCATAACGGCAGAGAGGCGTTGGAACAACTGGCGAAAAATCCGGATGTACGACTGGTCCTCTCGGATATCAACATGCCGATCATGGATGGCCTGACCCTGCTGAATCAGTTGGCAGAAGTGGACCAGGATGTGCAGGCAGTGATCGTGTCCGCCTATGGTGATATGGATAACATCCGTATCGCCATGAATCGTGGCGCCTTCGACTTCCTGACCAAGCCCATTGATTTCAATGACCTGGAAATAACCATAGAAAAAGCCATCAGGCATATTCATGAAATGCAGACAGCGCTTGAAGCAAGAGATAATCTGGTAGCCATCAGGCAGGAACTTGATGTTGCCCGTCAGGTGCAAATGTCTGTCAGACCCAAAGCACTGCCGGAAAACAGGATTTGTGAGGTAAAAGCGGAAATAATCCCGGCCCGGGAAATCGGTGGAGACCTGTACGACTATTTCTATATTGATGAGTTTCATCTTGGGCTGGTTATCGCGGATGTATCAGGCAAGGGTGTTCCAGCGGCTCTGTTTACCCTGTTGACCAGGGCATTGCTCAGAGCCGCTACAAAGGACCATTCGTCTCCCGCGGAATGCCTGAATCTGGTTAATGACCTGTTATCGGAAGATAATGAAACCTGTATTTTTGTGACACTTTTTTTCGGATCGCTTGATATCACGAATGGTGTTATGAGTTACAGTAACGCCGGGCACAATCTCCCACGTGTGTTACGGATTGATTCAAGTGTTGAAGAAGTGCCCTCGACCAACAATCTGGTGCTGGGAGTACTCAAGGGTCATCAGTACTCGAATGATCAGATCCAGCTTGCCCCGGGTGACACGCTGATCCTTTACACGGACGGTATCTCAGAAGCAGAAAACAATCTTGAAGAAGAGTTTGGCGAAGCCCGGCTCGATGAAAAACTGACAGGTCTCGCCGGGATGAGTGCAGATATAGTGTTACAGGATGTCATAGATTCAGTGCGTGAATTTGCCGGGGATGCACCTCAATCGGATGACATCACCTGTCTGGTTGCTCGTATGCATGACCTCATCAAATCTCCCTGAGTGTCAACTGATGAGGAAATTGCCAGTGGTTCGACCACTAGTCCTGTCACTGATACTTCAGTCTGCGCCACATGTTCTGGCAGAGTCTGAGAAAACCCTCGTTTTTGGGCAATCCGCAGCACTCAGTGGACCAGCGCAGGAATTGGGGGTCGGCATGCGTCTCGGTCTGGTCGCGGCATTTTCTGAAATCAATCGTGCTGGTGGCGTACACGGTTATCAACTCAAACTGGAGTCCCTGGATGACAGCTACGAGCCTGAAGCCGCCATCGACAATACCCGCAAACTGATCGATGAACACAAGGTTTTTGCCCTGATCGGCGCCGTTGGCACCCCTACGTCTATGGCTGCCCAACCCATCGCCACCGAGGCTGGTGTACCGTACATCGCCCCGTTCACCGGTGCTGAATTTCTTCGGAATGCAGAGTTGTATCCCAACGTGGTCAATGTGCGGGCCTCCTACTTTCAGGAAACCGAAGAAATGGTGGCCCGACTTAGCGAAGATCTGGGTGTAAAGCTGATCAGTATTTTCTACCAGGACGACTCATTCGGACGATCCGGGCTTGATGGGCTGCGACAGGCTGTTGCGCGCCGTGGTATGAGTCTGGTTGAGGAAGTGTACTATCAGCGGAATACCGAAGCCGTAAAACTTGCCTTATTGGATCTCCGTCGTGCAAACGTTGAGGCTGTGATCATCATCGGCGCCTACAAACCTGCCGCAACGATGATCCGGTGGGCGAGACGACTCAACTTCAATCCCTATTTCATCAATATATCCTTTATCGGCAGCACCGCGCTGGCCAGAGAACTGGGTTCCGATGGCGTTGGAGTATACGTCACCCAGGTTGTGCCACTGCCTCAGGATACCAACCTCCAAATCGTGACGGAGTATCAGCAGGCTCTGAAAGTAGTCTCTGCCGACAGTGTACCCAGCTTCGTCTCTCTGGAAGGATATCTTGCGGGCCGCCTTGCGGCGGAGGGTTTACGATTAACGGGTGGCAATATCAACAGAGAGCGTTTCCTGGAGGCGCTGAAACAGGCAGGAACCATTGATTTTGGTGGTTTCAAGCTCAGTTATGGTGTTGATGATAATCAGGGTTCAGACCAGGTTTATCTCACTCGCATTGATAATCGGGGAACCTTCAGATCAGTTAGCAGAATGTTACCGCAATGACCGAAATTTCCACGACGGTTACTTTGAGTTCCCCGGAAGTCAAATCCGGTGAAGCTGCAAGGATGATGGAACCGTTAACCCCGTATGAGCCGGAAACCGATCAAAAATTCAGAGTGGGAATCGGGGCACAACTTTACCTGGTCTTGTTGGGTAGCGTTCTCATTACCCTGATGGCCAGTCTCGTGGCTTATTTCTCCTTCAACGAGACCCTGCGGCACGAATCCCGGCTGGCTGAATACAGTATGCCCAACCTGATCAATTCGGTCGATATTGCACGGCAAAGCGCAGTTGTGGTTAACGGCGCCTTTCTCCTCGTAGCTGCATCCTCCAGGCAGGAGCACGAGGCAGTCGTTATAACCGTGGATCAGGAGCGGGCCGCTCTCGGTAATATTATCCGGGATCTGGAATCACGATCCGCTTTTGGTGAATACACCCGATTGATAAAGGAGCATCTTCTGGACCTGGGTAAACACCTCGAGGTAATACAGCAATCATCCGCCCGGCGTTTAACGATTAATCAATCACTGACACTGCTCGCCGAGGAACTGGCTGCAACCAATCGACGCATTGAACACACTCTGGTGCAGAGCACTGATGATCAGGGATTCTATCTGGTAGAAGGGTTGAGAACTCTGGACGACCGTGAGCACTCTATCAATGAGCGAGCATCCGAAGACGAATTAACGGCCTACCGTAATCTGACCACAGTGAACCACCAGGCAAATCTGGCCGTACTGTTGCTGGATGAGGCACTTGTTTTGTCCGACCGCCATCTCCTGCCTACCTTGCAGGAACGATTCCATAGCGCAGTACAGAATTTTCTACACATTTATTCAAAACTACCCGTGTCAATGAAGAATAATCTGCTGAGTAAGGACCTGGAACGTCTTGGGGAAATCGGAGAAGGTTCAAAGGGTATTATACCTTTGCGCCGGGAAGTACTGGAAAGGCTTGAGCAGGAACAAAATGCCCTGGTAGAGGTACGCAGTGAATCGGAATTGCTGGTCGCCGAAGTTAATAATCTGGTGACTCAGATCAACGATGAAGCCATCAGTTCCAGCACGGCAGCCCGCGCCGCTGCAAGCACAGGGATTTTGTTGCTGGTACTGCTTAACATCCTTAGTACAGTAGGCGCCATCCTGTTCGGCTGGTTGTTTGTGGGTCGATATCTGGTGCGTCGACTGATTGGTTTGGCCGGCGCCATGCGTCAGATGGCCAGTGGCGACCTCGAGGTACCGGTTGAAGTGAGTGGTAAGGACGAGGTCACCGACATGGCCAAGGCCCTGGAGGTATTCAGACGTTATGCACATGAGGTGCAGCGGCTGAATCTGGTGGAGAAACTGGCGCAAGAACTGGATGCCAAGAATGAAACCCTTGAGCAGACACTGAAGAACCTGGAGACCGCACAGGAACAGATAATTGCCGAGCAGAAACTTTCCTCTCTTGGTCAGCTAACTGCCGGGGTAGCCCATGAGATCAAGAATCCGCTCAACTTCGTTGACAATTTTTCTGCCGTCGCCATTGAGCTTACGGAGGAGATAGAAGAATTGATGGGGGTGGAGGAAAACAAAGAGAGTGATGACAGTGAAGGTGATGCTGCAGATGCAGATGAGGAGCCTATGGTTCTCCAGGAAGGCGATGTCGAGGAAATAAAGTCGATACTCTCCGAACTCAGATTGAGTCTTGGTAAAATCAGGGAGCACAGCAAGCGGGCAGACGGCATTGTACACAGCATGCTGGAACATTCCCGTTCCGAGGCAGGGGAATGGCGCGAAACGGACATTAATGCAATGTTGAAACAATACGTTGAACTGGCTTATCACGCATTACGCGCAGATGACTCCAGCTTCAATATGGCCATGACTTTTGACATGGACACGGACATTGGAATGCTCAAAGTCGTTCCTCAGGATATAGTCCGGGTTTTTCTTAATCTTGCCACCAATGCCTGTCAGGCTCTGAACGAAAAGCAACAGCAATCATCCATAGATTACGAACCCGGATTGTGGGTTACCAGCAGGCTGCAGACAGAGATGGCCGAATTCTGTATTCGCGACAATGGCCCTGGTATCCCGGAGGAATTACGACAAAAGGTTTTTGAACCCTTTATGACCACCAAGCCCCCGGGGAAGGGGACAGGGCTGGGACTTTCCCTGACAGCAGACATATTGATTCGTCATGGGGGTTCCATCCATCTGGACACAGAAGAAGGTGAGTTTACCGAGATGTGTGTCCAACTGCCGTTGGAACCACCTCCCAGCCTGACGAGTAAATAACTGGCCGACACTTGCGTATTCTGGCGAACGTGATCATCGATTCTGGTAAGTGATCATCAATTCTGGCGAAACCACCAAAATTGATCACTTTTTTCCAGAATCCATGATCACCTTAATCCAGAATCTGTGATCAGGTTGCGCCAGAATATGCACTTGTATAGCAAAGGATTCGCTTTACCACTATAAAATTGCTGTCGGATACTATTCAAATCTGGATTGATAAGGCCAAATCATGCTTGCACAGGCGCTTGCAACGATATGGTGTAACCACTATAATTGCTCATGGTTAAAGAGATACTGAAGCCTGTCGAAAGGGTTGGATCAAGCAAAGGAGACTTGAAGAAATTTCCGGCTGCTGTACAGGACCAAGTCGGCTTTGCCCTTTATCAGGCCCAGGCAGGACTTAAACACCGCAATGAAAAACTGCTCAAAGGCATGGGTACCGATATTCTGGAGGTTATTTCACGGTACGATGGTGACACCTTCCGGGCAGTGTACACGGTACGTTTCAAATTGGCCGTTTATGTTCTGCATGCCTTCCAGAAGAAAGCTAAGCGTGGCATCCAGACACCGAAACAGCAAATCGACTTGATCAAGTACAGACTTAAGGCAGCAGAACAACATTTCAAGGACACTTACGGCGAAGATTAGATCAATGAAGACGGAAAAAATGAAGATCGAACGTAGTGGTGGCAATGTGTTCTCGGATCTGGGACGTCCCAATGCCGAGGCTCACCTCCTCAAGGCGGAATTGGTTACACGAATTGACTTGATTATTCGCCAACGAGGACTCAAGCAGGTAGAGGCGGCGAAGTTACTTGGACTGTCTCAACCTGATGTCTCGCGCCTTTTACGTGGAAGTTTTCGAGAGTATTCTATAGAACGACTTTTGCGCCTCCTGACCGCCCTTGGGCGAGACGTGGAAATAGTCATTCGAGAGCCAGATTCACAGCGTCAGGGCAGACTCAGTGTCGAGGTGTAGAAAATCCGTCTATCGACAGGTTAGATACAAGATACCTGCATTCTGTATTGCAATTTATGCCAGTGCATCAGAAACAATGGATTTTTACAGTCAAAATCCTCTTGTGATCAACGGTCCAGCATCGCTTCGATAACCCTCGGGCCTGTCTCATTCATGGCGCTTTCAAACTGTCTGTTGAACTCATCCGCTGTATTGGCACGGGTAGCGGGAACACCCATGCCCCTGGACATACCGACGAAATCGAGGTCAGGATTGGAAAGGTCCAGCATATCCAGCGTTCGTGGGTTCATGGACTGTGCGCCGACCCGTGACAACTCCAGCTGCAGAATCTGATATTTCCGGTTGGCCATGATGACGACGCAGATATCCAGATTTTCTCTTGCCATTGTCCAGAGGGACTGGATGGTATACATGGCGCCGCCATCACCGCTGATACACACAGTTTTGCGACCCTGACCGGCAACTGAAGCCCCGAGGGCAGAGGGCAAACCGAAACCGATGGAACCACCTGTAATACCCAGCCAGTCATGGGGTTCGGCTGTTTCCGACAAGGTGAAGCAATATCCACCGCAGGTACCGCCTTCGTCGACCACGATGGCGTCGGCAGGCAGGAATTCTGCAAAGGCATGACCGATAGAGCGCGGCGACAGGTCACCACTGGCGAGGCCTGGCTTCTTCAGACGGATTTTCTCCGGGGTAAATTTCATGGCATCCAGTTCGTCGGCAAGTTTCTGCAACGCATCTTCAGGATCTTCAGAAGAACTGGCGAGGGTATGTAATGTGCTGCCCTCCGGATAGAACTCACTGGCCTTGTTCGGATACGCGAAAAAGCCTACGGGCGCCCTGGTTCCCACCAGAATCAATTGTTCCGCATCCTTGATTTGTTCCGTGGCCTGCTCGGCAAAATAACCGAGGCGTTGAATACGACAACGTCCTTCTCCACGCTGGAGAACCCGGTTGAATGTATCGCAGTAGACGTCGGCGCCGGTTGCCTGCGATATCCGGTCTGCCAGTTCAACGCAATTCTCATTGACACCGAATTTCGACATCAGGAAGATTGTTCGCTTGCCGTTTGTGAGCAACGCCGCCGCGGTTTTCACCGCCTCGTCGGGAACCGTTGGCATCTTCGGCATCGGTTGTGCTGCAACCGGATCGACAGACTCATTCCAGGCACAGTCAGCAGGGACAATCAGTGTGGAAATCTGTCCAGGCATCACATTGGCTGCCCGAATGGCATCGGCTGCATCTCCCGGCAGGCTGGCCGCATCCCTGACACTGCGTACCCAGTGAGACACCGGTCCGGCAAGACCGATGACGTCGGAATTCAGGGGTGCGTCATATTTCTTGTGGTATGTTGCGTGATCACCCACCAGATTGATGATGGGTGAACCGGCTTTTCTGGCGTTGTGGATATTCGCGGAGGCATTGGAAAGACCGGGCCCCAGATGGAAAAGCGTACAGGCAGGTTTGTTGGCAATACGCCCATAACCGTCAGCCGCACCTGAACACACGCCTTCAAACAGGCACAGAATTGAGCGCATGCCTTCCGATTTTCCCATGGCGGCCACCATGTGCATCTCGGATGTACCGGGATTGGTGAAGCAAACCTCCACGCCATTGTTGGTCAACGTGTCCAACAAACTTTCCGCACCATTCATACAATCTGCTCCTGCTCGAATTATGGCGCAGGATTATGCGGGTAAATGTGCGCAATTAACAGCCCGGACAGTTGACAGATGGTGCACTGCATCATCATTATCGAATGCTCGGATTGTCATATCAGGAGTGATTCTAATGAGTTGGGATTTTGAAACCGATAAAGAGTATCAGGTTTTACTGGATTGGGCGGCGGATTTCGTCAGGCAAAAAGTTGAGCCACTGGACATGGTTCTGGGTCCTCAGATGGAATATCAGGATCCGGACTTTATCCGGCACATCAGGCCGTTGCAGCAGGAAGTCAGAGAGATGGGACTGTGGGCATGTCACCTGGGACCAGAACTCGGCGGACTGGGATTCGGCCAGTTGAAGCTGGCGTTGCTGAACGAAATTCTGGGTTGCTCCCGGTTTGCTCCGGTGGTCTTTGGATGTCAGGCGCCGGATACGGGAAATGCTGAGATATTGGCTCATTACGGCAGTGATGAACTGAAAGAACGGTATCTGCAGCCATTGCTCAATGGTGAAATTGCCTCCTGCTATTCCATGACCGAGCCCACGGGCGGGGCGGACCCTACACAATTCAGATGTCTTGCAGTAGAGGATGGCGATGAGTATGTCATCAATGGTGAGAAATGGTTTTCATCGAATGCCAGGTATTCCAGCTTTCTCATCTGCATGGCGGTAACTGACCCGGAAGCGCCTTCGCACCAGAGAGCCACCATGTTTGTAGTGCCAACGGATACCCCGGGGGTGGAGATCATCCGCAATGTCGGGGTGGGTCAGCAATCCCCCCATGAGGGTTCACACGGGTATCTTCGGTATACCGGTGTTCGTGTACCCAAGAGTAATATGCTGGGAGGTCGCGGCCAGGGGTTTACCGTAGCACAGACCCGTCTGGGCGGTGGCCGCATCCATCATGCGATGCGTACCATGGGCCAGATCAGGCGTGCTTTCGACATGATGTGTGAACGTGCGTTGTCACGGAATACCAAGGGTGAACTGCTGGCGGAAAAGCAATTGGTGCAGGAGAAAATTGCCGATTCCTGGATTGACATGGAGTCTTTCCGGTTGCTGGTGCTGCGCACCGCCTGGAGGATAGATCAATATAACGATTACCTGAAAGTCAGAAAGGATATAGCAGCTATTAAAGCCGCGATGCCCAGGATATATCACGATGTAGTATCACGCTGTATCCAGACCCATGGAGCACTCGGTGTTTCTAATGAACTGCCACTGTCGGGTATGTTGCTGAGTTCCTATGTGATGGGTATTGCAGATGGCCCGACTGAAGTACACAAGGTGACGGTAGCGCGACAGTTGCTGCGTGATTACGAGGGAACCGATTTGCTGTTTCCTTCCTATACACTGCCTAACAGGAAGGCTGATGCGCTTACACGGTATGCCGGACAGATAGAACGCGAAGTTGAAACCTGGTAGGAATAAAAAAGCATGGCATTGGCAATCAATACACTCGGTAACAGTGATGTTGCAGTGACAGAAATGGGATTCGGCGGCGCCCCGATGGGAGGTGTCGGACCCATCGTAACCGAGGAACAGGTGACGGAAATCCTGCTGACGGCGTGGGCTAACGGAATTCGTTATTTTGACACGGCGCCGCTTTATGGACATGGACTCTCGGAACGCCGTCTAGGTGGTTTTCTATCAACGCTTCCCCGTGATGAATTCACTCTGTCCTCGAAAGTGGGACGACTTCTTGTGCCTGCTGACGAGGGGGAGCGGGATGATAAAATGCACGACCATGAGCCTTTTGGCATTCGTTATGATTACTCATACAACGCAGCACGGCAGTCACTGGAAGCGAGTTTTGCAAGACTGGGACTGAGCAGTATCGATGTCGTCCTGTGTCACGACATTGATGTCTGGACCCATGGAGATGGTCAACCCGAAATACTCAAAGCCGCCAGAGAGGGCATTCTCCCTGCATTGTCCGACTTGAAACGTGAAGGGGTTGTGCGTGCAATCGGACTCGGTGTGAACGAATGGCCGGTCTGTAATCAGATCATGGATGAATTCGATGTGGACTGTTTTTTACTGGCGGGACGTTTCACTCTGCTGGAGCAGGAACCATTGGATCTGTTCCTGCCACGTTGCAGGGAGAAGAATGTGTCCATTATCATCGGTGGTCCGTTTAATTCCGGATTACTGGCCAACGTGGAACGCAGACGCGCCACATACGACTACAAACCCGTTGATGACGCCAGGTGGGGAAAAGCCCAGGAGATTCGCCGGGTGTGTGAATCCCACAATGTTGATATGCGCGCTGCGGCTTTGCAGTATCCACTGAAACATCCCGCCGTAGCGTCAGTGATACCTGGCATGTGGCGCATTGAGGAGGTTCGGACAAACATCAAACTGATGTCTGCGGAGCTGCCGGATTCGTTGTGGACCGATCTGGCCGCCGAAGGTCTTGTGAGACTGGACGGTATCGACCGGTAACGCCATCCTGATCAGGAGAAAAACATCTCTGATATCCTCATGATCTTTATTTTGCCGGATGCTTGGGCCATTGATATTTGTCAGCGTCCGGGCTCTGGTTTATGCTTTCCTGCTTATTCAGTTTGAGTGACGGGTAGCGGGTACCGGGATTACAATACCGGCCGGCGAGCCTCAGCTTATGTCAGGAACCAATCCGTGGTTCCGTGTAAAACCTCTACAGGAGATAATCAATGAGTTATGAAAATATAGAAATCGACAGGGTGGGTACTGACGACCGCGTAGGTCGTATTACTCTCAACCGTCCGGAAAAGATGAACGCCCTGTCCCAGGAACTGTTGTTTGAATTGAACGATGCGCTGCATGACATGGAGGCAGACTACAGCATCCGGGTGATCATACTGAGAGGTGGAGGCCGTACATTCAGCGCGGGTTATGATCTTACACCTAAACGCGGGGGTTCCGATGCAGTTGTACGTTCTCACAGAAGTGTCGATGATAAAGGCCGTCGACTGGTAATGGGTATTCGGACCGGCATGCAGCAGATTACAGATATCCACATGTATTTTTGGAATATGTCCAAGGTGACCATTGCCCAGGTACATGGTTATGCGATTGCGGGTGGTTGCGAACTGGCCATGATGGCTGATCTGGTGGTGGGTGCCGAAGATGCACAATTTGGCCATCCGGGTTGCCGGGGCTTGGGTACCAGCCGGACCGGTGTTATCTGGCCGCTGGTTATTGGCATGCGTAAGGCCAAGGAGTTGTACTATACCGGCGAGAATATTACAGGTGTGGAAGCCGAGGAAATGGGGATGATCAACTATGCCTGGCCCGGTGATGAGCTGGAAGAGCGAACCATCGCCTTTGCAGACCGGTTGGCAATCGCTTCACCCGATCATCTTGGCATTCTCAAGGTCAATATGAATCGATTCTATGAGAACATGGGTATCTACTCATCGGTTCGCAGCAGTACAGATCTTGATGCCGCCGGTCAGTTCACTGAATTTTCCTATGGTTTCCAGGATCATATGCGCGAAGGTGGCTTGAAAGATGCACTTGCCTGGCGTGACGGACCTTATAAGGGTACGGATACCTACAAGAAGTAGGTTCAAAAGCCTCTGGCATCGGGAAGCCGCTGCACGTCAGCAGGTAAAAGGTGGAATTTACAGAAACAGAGCTGATTTACGGCAGAGCCGGGTCGGTGGAATTGCAGGGCTTACTGTATCGACCCCTGAAAAGTCCGCCGTTCCCCATGGTTATCGATATCCATGGCGGAGCCTGGTCATCCGGCCATCTTAAATCCGGCGGGTATTATGATCGCAAACTGGCAGAGGCGGGTATCTGTGTTCTGTCCATCAATTTTCGCCATGGTCCGGATTTTCATCATCCCGCCGCAAGTGCTGACATTGCGGCTGCCATCCGGTTTGTGAAATCCGAACTCGGTATTGCGTATTCATCTCTTGGTCTGGTGGGTAGTTCCAGTGGCGGGCACCTGTCTCTGTATACGTCGATGCTGCCGGACATTGATGAGCATTCGACAACTTCCATTACGACGGGCAGGACACTCAGTATTCCGACTGGCGTCAGTGCTGCCGTGGACTTCGTCATTGCGCTATGGCCGGTATCCGATCCAATCGCCCGTTATCTGTATGTACTTGCCCGGATATTCGATGGTGAGGAATCCTGGGGTCCGATGTTTACTCCGGACCGGCTGGCTCAGGGGCATCTGGCCTATTTCCAGACATTGGAAGCCATGCATCAGGCGAGTATCCCACGTCTGTTGTACGCCAGGGAATATCAATCTCTGCCCAGGATATTAATCGTCCAGCCGGAACTGGACCTGAATGTACCCGTATTCATCAACCAGACGTTATATGGTGCATTGCTTGACATTGACGCTGATGCTACCTATGAACTCTATACCGGTGTTCCCCATGGTTTTGTCCGGGAGGACAGCCCGCAAACCCGGGCCTGTATTTACAGCATGATTGATTTCATCACGGTAAGCAGTTCCCTCAATCGCCAATGCTGAATTCAACGGTAATACCGGCAATGCGCGGCTCACCATACTGAAAATAAGGTTCAACAAAATCGTAGAAGTCCCGCGGGTCGTTGCTGAAGCTTCCGAACGCCCTGGTGTAGTAATCCTCGTTGGTCAAATTACGTGCCCAGACCCGGATTCCCCAGGATTCGGTATCATAGCCCACGGCAGCGTTCACGAGATTGTAACCTTTGCTCTTAATGGCATGTCCGTCGGAGAAAAAGAACTCATCCTTACCATCAACGGACAGGTTCATGTGGATATTGCCGATGCGGTATTCCGCGGCAACATGCCATGTCTGCGACGGGGCATGAGACTGGTCCCGACCGGACAGGTCCTCGCCATTTTCATTGATGAACCTGTCGAATTCTGCCTTCAACAATCCGACAGCAGCGGTCAGTTTAAGATTATCCGCGGCATACCAGTTGGTTTCGATCTCAAGACCCGTATTGGTACCTTCCGCCGCATTGCCAAAAAAATCGACAAATTCCGTAGTACCATCAGGTCGTGATCTCAGCAGTGAGCTGTTGACCTGTTGATCCCTTCTGTCATCGTAGAATGCGGCCAGTCGAAGCTGTAGTCTGTCATCCATCAGTCGGGACTTTACACCTGCCTCTACTTCTACCAGGAATTCGTCATCGTATTCACGAAGGTCGGGTTCGAGCGTTCCGTCCGTATTGAATCCACCTGCTTTATAGCCCCGGGCAACACTGACATAGGGCATGGTTGATGCATTCAGGCTGTACATCAGCGCGATACGCCCACCCCACATTTTTTCCTCAGGGGTAAAAGCCACACCTTCCGAATCCTGGTATCGGGTACTCCTGTTTTCAAGGCGCAGTCCGGTTTGCAGTGCCAGGGTTTCTGTCAGGTGGCTGTCAAGTTGCACAAAGAGAGCAACGGTATCGAAGTCATAGTCACTTAGAAAATCTGATGACAGGTAAGTATATTCCCGTCTCAGGTTTTCCCTGCTCTGCAGGGTGTAGACACCTGCCACCCAGTCAGTGGAATTATTGAACAAACGATTGTCCGGGGTAGAGATCAGCCGCAGTTCAAAACTCAACGAATCCCTGTTTCTTATGTAGTTATCTGTGGATGTATAGCCCCATGGATGAAACCCGGTGAACGTCCAGTCTTCGTCATAGCCATATTCGGAATCAGCCTTCAGCAACCCGGCGATGATCTGCAGTTCCGTCGATGCCAGATGCCAGGTACTGTCCACCGAAAACCCGACGGTATCCTGACGGTCATGGCCGGGTTCATCGGATATGGTATGGCGCAGGTTATCCAGGTTAAAGGCGTCGTAACCGTTATCGATTTCGATCAGATTCAGTGAAAACAAAAGGTCCCACTGATCACCCGGCGCCATGGCCAGCTTCCCGCGCAGCGTAAATTCATCACGGCCATTGGTGTCATCCTTCCCAAGAAAATCATTCTCATAGTAACCATCGCTTACATGCTTTTCGGCCGCCACTCTGAATTGACTTACCTTTCCCGCGGACCCGGTTATCATGGCCCCTGTGGTTGATGTACCGTATTGTGCAGCACCCAGTTTAAACAACGCGTTAAAGTCCGCTTGCGGCTCCAGGGTTTTTATATTGATTAATCCCGCAAGCGCATTGGCGCCATACCGGGTACCCTGGGGGCCGCGCATAATCTCTATCTGCTCCACATCCATAAGGGTTGCGGCGGTTCCGACACCGCTGTAATCGACATTATCGATGATCAGGCCGACTGATGGATTGAGGGGGGCTTCAAACTGGCTGCGCTCGCCGATGCCCCGGATCTGGAAGAACCTGGCGCGGTTGGTCCCCGAGGCAAAGTTGACGTTGGGAATTGTGCCAATGATATCATCGAAATGTTGAGCACCGCGTACTGCAACGACTTCCTTGGTAATGACAGAAATACTGGTTGGCGATTGTAGTTCTTTTGCGGACCTGTAATCCGCAGTAACGACGATTTCCGGAAGGATGTCAGGTTCCGGTGTTGTCGGGTCCGCGGCAACAGACATGGATAGTCCCGGTATCAGTGCCAGGATTTTTGTGACAAATTTCATGAGTCTCTCCTGAATTAAGAAAAGACCCGGTATCAGACGTGGTAATCAGATGTTGGTGGCATCCTTTTCCTACGCCGGTACTAACCGGATCAGGTTCTAGGGTTTGCTGCGCAGGCCGAAACCATTCAGCATCTCAGGTATTAACCACCCCTAAGGAACTGTTGTACTGTACCAAATTATTGGGGTCGGAGTAAAGTGCCAGTCTTGTCCAACATGAAATGGCGCTGAACAATTCAGTTGATTCTAATATGAAATGGCTCTGAACTAAGACGCTAACGCCCCTTTTGTTCATGATAGGAGAATGAAAACCATCATGTAGTCTTGCCTGAATGAAAAAGACCTCAACACCGTTGATCAGGTACAGCAATTTCTCATCGGTACACAGCTGATTGCCTTCCAGGTCAGAGTAGCGACAGCTATCGCAGTCTTGTACTTGACGATAAAGTCAGTCGCTACAAGTGGATTCAAAACACCTTGATCCGCTTTAACTATGGCCAGTTGAAGCGTCAGGAAAAGGGCATCCTTATTCGCTACATGGCGAAGATCAGCGGCTACTCCCGGCGGCAATTGTCTCGACTCATCCAACAGCAACGTCGAGTCGGTCGGTTGGTGCGACGTCAGCGCACCAGTAACGGTTTCGCACGGCGCTATACCAACGCCGACATTCAGTTAATCGCAACCCTGGATAACCTGCATGACCAGCCCAATGGCAAGGCGCTGAAGAAGCTCTGTGAGCGGGCTTATCGAGTGTTTGATGATTCGGCTTATGAACGACTGTCAACGATCTCGGTAGCACACCTTTACAATCTGCGTAAATCAAAGGTCTATACGCGCTGTCGCTACACCTACACTAAAACGAAACCGAAAGCGTCCACTATTGGCGAACGCCGCAAGCCATGTCCCTATGGGCAACCCGGTTACCTGCGCATCGATTCAGTTCATCAGGGTGACCTGGATGGGCGTAAGGGCTTGTATCACATCAATTACAAGACAGCGATAGCTGGCGCTATCTCCCAGGTGGATGCGGTGACGCAGATGGAAGTCGCCGCCTGCGTTGAGAAGATCAGCGAGCGTTTTCTCATACCGGCGCTTGAGCAGATGTTTGAGTTCTTGCCGTTTGTTATCCTTGGGTTCCACTCGGATAATGGTTCCGAATACGTCAATAAAACAGTTACAAGATAGCGCCAGCTATCGCCCGCTTTGGCTAAACTGCTCAAAAAACTGCACGTAGAGTTCACTAAATCAAGGGCAAGGCACAGCAACGATAATGCCTTGGTGGAATGTAAAAACGGCCATGTTATCCGGAAACAGTTTGGTCATGCGCATATTCCACAACACTATGCCGACCAGGTGGATGTGTTTAACAAGTGTTATTTGAATGCCCATATCAACTATCACCGGCCTTGCTTATTTCCAATCACCATCACTGATGCCAAAGGTAAAGAAAGGAAGACATATCCATACGATGAGATGATGACGCCCTATGAAAAATTCAAATCACTGCCCAACGCCAAGGATTATTTGAAGCCTGGGATCGACTTTGAAATACTCGATAAAGCCGCCTACGCTATGAGTGATAATGATTCGGCTGAGCTGTTACAGAAAGCCCGTAATAAACTATTTAACGGTATTATCGAATCAGAACAGACTGCCTTTTAAAGCAAGCTGATGCCTACCCTGCCGATAGGTACCACGTACCCGATCCGCGGGCGCTTAGGAGCCAACCCTTAAGCCCTCAGTCCAGGCAACCTACGCTACTCAGAAACAGAGGCCCTGTTGTACTGTTGTGTTGTGGAATGAAAGCCAGGAAACGTTAACAATAGGTTACATCACAATCTATCAGGAACATGTTCGCCCAAAAGATGCTCGCTCGCAGGCTCGACGGACGGGATCTGGCCGCCGCCTTCGGCGTGCGGCAAAACCCTTTTAGATAAAATAAAAAAAGAGAGCTATGGCTGACCTGGTCCAGCCTTGATTCTATCGATTCAATGTGAGATATAACTCAATGAGCGATAATGATTCGACTGGGCTGTTACAGTAAGCCCGTAATAGACTTTTTTACCAAAATCGAACAAGAGAGGATTGCCCTTAATTCAAGCTGACTGGATACCTTCGTTCAGAGCCATTTAAGTATTGGAATATACTGTGCCGGAGTAAAATGGGGTTCGACCCCATTTTACTCCGGCACTTTACTCCGACCCCAATAATTCCGGCACTTTACTCCGACCCCAATAATTCGACCCCATCATCGACCGGACCCCATTTTACTCCGGCACTTTACTCCGACCCCATTTTATCTGGAGGTATACGCCAGTACCCGGTTTCACTCTCGAATGCCTGGGCAAGTTGCAACACTGCCAGATCTTCCTGATGCCTTCCTACAATCTGGATGCCTACCGGAAGTCCCGCTTCGGTGAACCCACCCGGCACGGAGATTGCCGGTAACCCCGTGACGGATATGTAATAACAGGATTTCATCCAGTCAATATAGGTTTCCATGTCGACATTACCAATCTGCGTTACATATTCCAGATTGATATCAAACGGGGGCACCTGGGTGACCGGGAGAATCAGAAATTCATATTCTTGCAGAAACGACTGCAACCGCTGGAACAAAATGGTTCTCTGCTGTTCTGCCCGGAACACATCCGCACCGGTCAGGTTCATACCCTGTTCCACATTCCAGATGATCGTATCCTTGTAGAGGTCACGATGTTTGCTTATGTTCTCACGGTGTGTATTGGCCATTGACCAGGCACGCAATGTCTTGAACGCCTCGTCCGCACCGGAAAAGTCAGGGCAGGCTTCATGTACATCACAACCAACTGTACGCATTGCAACCATACTGTCCGTAATGACTTTCTGCACAGCGGGATCAACCGGCAGTTGCCCGTCAAAATCCTTACTGACGGCTATCTTTACGTTGCTGAAATCACGTTGCAGGCCGGAAGTAAAATCCTGAAACGGCAGTGACAGTGGGACACTGGTGGCAGGCCGCGCAATAGCAGTCAGGAAAAGCGCACAATCCTGTACCGTTCTTGCCATGGGGCCAATGACAGGGAGTGGAAACCAGCCATTGAGTTGCGTGTAGGGTACACGCCCGGCAGAGGTACGAAACCCTACAACATTGCAGAAACCCGCGGGATTACGCAGTGATCCACCCAGGTCTCCGCCATCCGCGATTGGCAACATTCGTGAGGCAAGCGCAACCGCTGCACCACCGGAACTGCCACCACAGGTCTTTGAAATATCATACGGATTTCGTGTTTTCCCGAATACCTCGTTAAAAGTCTGTGAACCTGCTCCCCATTCCGGAGTATTGGTTTTCCCCAGCGTCACGCCGCCTGCCTGGACAATTCGCTCTACAATCAGAGCATTTTTGTCCGGGATATTGTCGGCGAAAATTCTCGAGCCATAGGTCGTTCTGATGCCTCTGGTTTCCACCAGATCTTTGTGTGCTACGGGTAAACCGGCAAGTAAACCCGGATCATTTCCCCGGGCTATCCGCTTGTCAATTTGTTCGGCCAACCTGAACGCATGATCCGGTACCAGAGTTACAATGGCATTGACCAAAGGATTAACGCGTTCGATATGGTCCAGGTGCGCCTGGAGCAGTTCCACTGCAGACACTTGGCGTTGTCTGACAAGGCTGCATAATTCCACGGCTGATTTGGAACAAAGATCCATGCTCATCGTAATTTCCTGTTCAACATTTCCTGTTCAATATACAGATGAATTGTGCATCGAGGTACCCAGTACCTGGACAATAATAGATATTACATTCATTACGGTATACATTGGCGCCAACTGCCTTGTTCAATCAGATCTGGATATCCTTGTGAAAAAGTTATTTCCCATCACTGGTAAAACAACTGTCGCAACGTGTGGTTCTCCATTCATCAGAATTGTTTCGTGTTAAATGAGGACCATGTGGCGACTTGCCTTTCTGATAACCGGCGTCTTCTGGTTTCCACAATGCACATTTGGTGACGAAATCAGAGTTGCTGTTGCCAGTAACTTTACCATAGCCAGTGAACATCTCATCGATGCCTTTAATGAGACAACCGGGCACAAGGCAGTGCCCAGTTACGGATCAACCGGCAAACATTATGCCCAGATTAAAAACGGAGCACCTGTGAATATTCTGCTGGCCGCAGATAGCCTGCGCCCGCGGAGACTGGTAGAGGAAGGAGTTGCGATCAAAGGCACCCGATTTACCTATGCAATCGGTCGACTGGTAATCTGGAGTCCGGTAATACCAGTCAATGATCGAACTTTGGAAAGTGACTTTGAGCATTTGGCGATAGCCAATGAAAATCTTGCACCCTATGGCAGGGCTGCGAAGGAATACCTCAGCCATAGAGGTGTCTGGGAAAAACTTCAGCAGCGTCTGGTTCGGGGAGAAAACGTTAATCAGGCATTGCAATTTGTACGCAGTGGCAATGCTGAACTAGGGCTGATAGCGCTATCCCAGGTCAGGAATCTTGAGGGTTTTACTTTTATAGTTCCTGCCATGGAGTATTCTCCTGTCGTACAACAGGCAGTTCTGATATCGGAAAAAGCAGCCGCACGCTCTTTTCTCGCTTACCTGCAGTCAATGGAAGCCAGGGGAATTATTGAATCCTGTGGCTACGCGTTACCCTGATGACTGGTTACGAAGATTGGGCCGCCCTTGTAATTACGCTTCAACTTGCGCTGATCAGCACTGCCATTCTGCTGTTGCTGGGCACCCCTTTCGCGTGGTGGCTGGCACGCAGTGAATGGCGTTACAAATTTCTGCTTGAGGCCATAGTTGCCCTTCCATTGGTGTTGCCGCCCACAGTCCTGGGATTCTATCTTCTTGTGGCATTCAGTCCATCGGGTCCGATTGGTCAATGGACGGTTGCCAGCGGCATTGGCTCACTTGCATTTACTTTTTCCGGTCTGGTAGCAGGTTCGGTGATCTATTCTTTGCCATTTGTGGTCCAGCCGCTTCAGGATGCTTTTCGAACGATTGGTCCAAGACCAATGGAGGTTGCAGCGACCCTGCGTGCATCCCCCCTGGATAGATTTTTGACCATAGCCATACCCCTGGCACGTCCCGGTTTTATCACCGCAATAGTCCTTGGGTTCGCTCATACTCTGGGAGAGTTCGGGGTTGTTCTGATGATTGGCGGTAACATTCCTGGTGAAACCAGGGTGATATCCATAGCCATCTATGATCATGTGGAAATGATGGAGTATCAGGAAGCACACTGGCTGTCCGGCGGACTTCTTATGCTGTGTTTTCTGATGCTGACGCTGGTCTACTGGATTAACAGGACTTTCAGGATCATGCTTAAATGACTGTTTTATCCTTCGCGCCGTAAAACCCCGTCCTTCAGGGCGGGGATATAAGGCGCCCTTGACCGGTCAGGTCAAGGTTGGGTCGGTTGTATCATGTATGGCTATACAGTATAATAGGGGACATGTTGATACGTAAGGCATACCGCTTCAAACTCAGGGTGAACCACCCTGACACCGCCGCCAAACTACACCAGTTCTCTGGTTGTACCCGTTTTGTGTGGAACAAGATGCTGGCCATGAATCTGCATCGCCTGGAACACAAACAAATGCTGCTGTGGTACCAGGAAATAGCGTTCTGGTTAAAACTGTGGAAATCGAGTGACGAATACGCTTTTTTGCGGGATTGCCATTCTCAAGTGCTGCAGCAAAGCATGATGCAACTGGATAGAGCCTTTAAGGACGCCTTCGACCAGGAGCAACCGAACAAACTGATGCCGCGATTTAAAAGGCGTGGCGGTAAAGACAGTTTCCGTTATCCGCAAGGCTTCAAGGTTGCTGGTGAGCGTGTCTATTTACCCAAGATCGGGACTTTGCGTTTCCGCAAGAGCCGGGAAATAGAGGGCAAGGTCAAAAATATTACTGTCTCCAGGCAGGTGGATGGCTGGTACGTGTCCATGCAAACGGAGCAGGAAGTACCAACCCCGGTGCACCCATCGTCTGGTATGGTGGGTATTGATCTTGGGGTTGCCATATTTGCCCAACTGTCTGATGGTACCTCATACAAACCCCTGCACAGCTTCCGGCGGATTGAGCAGAAGCTGGCCAGAGCGCAACGCAAATTGTCGCGTCAGGTTAAATTTTCCAACAACTGGCGTAAACAGCAAGAGCGGATAGCACGGATCCATCAGAAAATCACCCGGTGTCGACACGACTACCTGCACAAGATCAGCCACGAGATCAGCGAAAACCAAGCTGTCATCGTCGTGGAGGACTTGAAGGTATCCAACATGAGTCGGTCGGCACGGGGTGATGCTGAGCATCCGGGGTCCCACGTCAAGGCCAAGTCTGGCTTGAACAAGGCCATCCTGGATCAGGGCTGGTCTGAGTTCCGGCGACAACTGGAATACAAGCAGGCATGGCGGGGTGGGCTGGTCATTGCGGCGCCACCGCACTACACCAGTCAGCAATGTCCACAATGCGATTGTATTAGCCTTGACAATAGACGCAGTCAGGCTGTATTCAAATGTGTGGCTTGTGGCTACGCCAAGAATGCCGATATGGTGGCAGCGTCAAACATATTAGCGGCGGGGCACGCCGTGTTAGCCTGTGGAGAGATCGGGTTGCCGAACTCTGTGAAGCAGGAACCCCTGGCAGCAGTTGCGTAATGCAGGCTGGCACCAGGAATCCCCCTCCTTCAGGTGGGGGAGGATGTCAACTCATCAAAACGTTCTCACATGACGATAAGAATACAGTTTCAGGTTGATCGTGGCGGCTTCCATCTGGATGTCGACGTCGATGTCCAGCAACGTGGCATCACGGCGGTTTTCGGTCCTTCAGGTTGTGGGAAAACAACATTGCTGCGTGCTATTGCAGGACTGGACCGTTATCCAAACGGCTTTTTACAGATAGGTGATCAGGTCTGGCAGACCGGCACAAAATTTGTACCTCCTCATCGACGGGCACTGGGTTATGTTTTTCAGGAATCCAGTCTCTTCCCGCATCTGACGGTTATCAGGAATCTGGAGTATGGCTATTCGAGAGTACCGGAGAACAAGCAAAAGATCGATATGGATACGGCTGTGGAACTATTGGAAATCGGTGGAATTTTACACCGGTTTCCAGTCAACTTGTCCGGGGGTGAACAACAGAGAGTGGCGATTGCCCGGGCAATACTGTCCAGTCCGACTCTGTTGTTGATGGATGAACCGCTGGGGTCTCTTGACTTGCCCCGTAAACTCGAAATACTTCCCTTTATCGACGCACTGCATCGTGAACTCGGTATACCGGTAATCTATGTCAGCCACGACCGGGATGAAGTCGCCCGCCTGGCTGACAATATGCTGTTGATGTCCAACGGACAAATGGTAGCGATAGGTAAAGTCAATGAAATGCTGACCCGGGTAGACCTGCCGCTGATTCATGGTGACCAGGCGGAATCTGTCATTAACGCTGTGGTATCAGGGCATGATCCTGAATATCAACTGACCAGTCTGGATTCATCCGCGGGCAGGATTACTGTCACTGGTAATAAACTGCCGGTGAATACCAGTGTGCGTTTGAGGATTCTTGCCAGGGATGTCAGCCTGACACTGGCACGACAAAAGGACACCAGTATCCTGAATATCTTCCCTGCGACGGTAGATGGGATAGTACCGGAAGGTAAAGCCCAGGTAACCGTAAGGCTGCTTGTCAACGATACACCGCTTCTGGCGAGAATCACGCGCAAGTCAGCGGATAATCTGAAACTGCAACCCGGTATGCGTGTTTACGCCCAGACCAAGAGTGTTGCGCTCCTCGCCTGATACCCTTTCCTGTACTGCGGATTCCAGAGTCAGTTGTTTTTCAACAGTTGAATTACTTATACTCAATATCCTTATTGAAGCAAAAGGACCTGGAACCACATGCCATGCTGAGATTTGCCGAAGAGATTATGCTTCTCCTGCTGGACGATGATAGCGGCAAGTTCACACGTGTGCCGGATTGGTCTCTTCGCTACGCACTTGCAGGCGGTGTACTGATGGACCTGGCGCTGGAGAATCGTATCGACACAGACCTGGAAAACCTGATTCTGATCGATGCCACACCCACCGGCGATACTTTGCTGGACCCGACGCTCAAGGATATTGAACAGTACCAGGACACGCGAGATGCCAGCTTTTGGGTGGAACGTACTGCCGGTAGTAGTGATGAAATTCGCGAACAGGCGCTCAGTCGGCTGGTCAGCCTTGGCATTCTGGAACAAAGAGATGAACACTTTCTGTGGGTATTCAATTCCCGGCGGTATCCAGTGGTGGACGGCGAGGTCGAGCGCGAAGTAAAGCTGCGAATTATGAAGGTGCTGTTTTCCAACGAGTTGCCTGACCCCAGGGATGTCGTCATTATCTGTCTTGCTGATGCCTGTGACATTTTCAGCAAATTGTTGTCCCGGCATGAATTGAATCAGGTATCTGATCGTATTGAACAGGTGGGTAAACTGGACCTGATTGGACAGGCCATGACGAAGACCATCCGCGATATTCAACTGTCCATCGCACTCGCGAATCAGCAGAACTATCCGATTTGATCTTTTATGGCGGAAATATTGGGGTCGGAGTAAAGTGCCAGAGTAAAATGGGGTCCGACCCCATTTTACTCTGGCACTTTACTCCGACCCCAATATTTGGTCAGGTTATGGTCGGTTCAGGATGTAATTCATCAAGCGGTATGGACAGACCGTGATCACTGACTACGCGTGCGTGAAAGCGGCGCAGACGCCGGGGTTCATCGACGCCGCAAGAATGGGCGATTACGCCAACTTCCCAGTTCATGTGTTCACAGTAAGACCTCACTCTTTCTACCTTGTCCTCTACCACCAGTCCTCTTTGCAGGCGTGGATTATGCGTTGTGATACCCGTTGGGCAGGTATTCTTGTTACACTGCAATGCCTGAATACAGCCAAGAGCGAACATGAATCCACGCGCTGAAGTGACATAATCGGCGCCGAGGCAAATCGCCAGTGCGACAGAAGCTGGATCAATCAGTTTCCCGGAAGCAACGATTTTGATGCGCTGCTTCAGGTTGTGTTCAATGAGTTTGTTTGACAGCAGTGGCAGGCTCTCTTTAAGTGGCAGACCCATATAATCAATCAGGCTCTGTGGTGCGGCGCCAGTGCCGCCATCAGCACTGTCTATGGTTATGAAATCCGGCGCGCTTTCGATTCCCCGTTTATTGATTTCGATACAGAGAGAGTCGAGAAATCCATAAGCACCCAGCACCATTTTGAATCCTGTAGGCTTGCCGGAAACGCTGCGAATATGTTCAATGTAGTCCAGCATGTCACCTATATTGTTAATCTCGGGATGGCGGTTGGGACTGATGGAATCCTCTCCAGGTTTGATCCCGCGAATTGCCGCGATCTCTTCTGTAACCTTCTCTCCAGGCAGAATACCGCCTTTGCCGGGCTTCGCACCCTGGCTTAGCTTCAATTCAAACATTTTGATCTGTGGATGCTCTGCCAGTTTCCGTAGTTTGTTGTCATCCAGGTTGCCGTCGACATCTCTTACGCCGTATTTGGCGGTACCAATCTGTACCACCAGGTCTGCTCCTCCCTCCAGATGATAGGGTGAAACACCCCCTTCTCCTGTATTCATCCAGCAACCGGCCAGCTTGGCGCCTTTTGACAGTGCCAGCACAGCCGGTGTTGATATTGCGCCGAAACTCATGCCGGAAATATTGAAGATAGACGCCTGTTTGTAGGGTTCCCTGCAATAGGGTCCGATCTCAAGAGCATCGGGTATCGCAGAGTCGCTTTCCAGAGTCGGGAAAGGGCAGTTTACGAATAAAATGGTGCCATTATCGAGCAGTGATCGTGTAGACCCAAAGGGTACGGTATTGTTGTCGCCCTTTGCTGCACGATATACCCAGCTTCGCACTGCACGATTAAATGGCAGTTCCTCACGGTCCATGGCAAAAAAGTACTGTCGGAAGAACTCACCCAGTGATTCAAAGAAATAGCGGAATCGGCCGATGACTGGATAATTTCGACGGATTGCGTGGGCTGTCTGGGTCACGTCAATGACGTACAACACAACGATAACGACAAATGCAACCAGGAGTGCCAGTAAAAACAGCACAGATATTATTTCCGCAAGCCAGCGCACCAGATCAATCTGTTGCTCCATGAGTATCTCCGATGATTGTTCTGACGATGATTGTAGCGCCTGTCAAAAAGAGATTCGAGTGAAAGCCTTTTTATTTTCAAGTAGCATTGCGATCACCCAAAGTAGTAAGCAGGAACGAAGCATGACTGAAAGAGTGGCCGTTGGCGGCCTGCAAATAGCCAGAGAACTCCATGATCTGATCGAAGAGGAGGTAGCACCCGGAACCGGTGTGGCGCCAATTGAGTTCTGGGAGCAGATGGAAGCCATCTGTGATGATCTCGTGCCACGTAACCGGGCATTGCTGGCATTCCGGGATCAACTGCAGGCAAAGATAGATGACTGGCATCAAGCCCGCAAGGGTCAGCATCACGATGCCAGGGCGTACGAGGCGTTTTTAAGAGAGATCGGTTATCTGCTGGATGAAGGAGAAGATTTCGAGATATCCACTGACAATGTGGATGAGGAAATCGCACTCATGGCAGGACCCCAGTTGGTAGTACCGGTCATGAATGCACGTTATGCACTGAACGCGGCAAATGCACGATGGGGCAGTCTCTACGATGCGCTATACGGCACCGATGTCATTCCTGAAACACCAGGAGCAGAGAAAACCGCACCCAATGGTGACAGCTATAACCCGGCTCGCGGAGACAGGGTGATAGAGTATGCCGCAGAATTTCTGAATAAAAATATGCCTTTAACCAATGCAGTACATCAGGATGTCACACAGTATTCTGTTGATGACTGTAATCTTGTTTGTAAACTGGATTCAGGCTCTACGGTACTCTCTGACCCTTCACAACTGGTGGGTTACCTGGGTAGCGAATCCGATCCGGATAGTATTCTGCTTAAGCATCATGGATTGCATGTGGAGATTCAGGTAGATCGTACACACAACGTGGGCAGGGACCACAAGGCTGGAATCAAGGATATTGTCATGGAATCAGCGATCACCACCATCCAGGATTGTGAGGATTCCATAGCGGCAGTCGATGCCCGGGACAAGGTGGTCGTATACCGCAACTGGCTGGGCTTGATGAATGGCGATCTCGAGGAAGAATTTGTAAAAAGTGGCGAAACCATTCGCCGTACCCTGAATCCTGACCGTACATACAAAACTCCAGATGGTGGGGAGGTCACGCTGCACGGTCGAAGTCTGTTACTGATACGAAATGTCGGCCATTTGATGACAAACGACGCGGTGCTGCTGGCCGACGGCAGCGAAATACCGGAAGGAATTCTGGACTGCATGGTCACCAGCCTTGCCGCGATACACGATCTGCAGGGTAGGGGAGAGTACCGCAACTCCAGAACCGGCAGTGTCTACATCGTAAAACCCAAGATGCATGGACCGGATGAAGTTGCCTTCACCGTTGATCTGTTCGGACGTGTCGAACAGGCTCTGGGGCTGGCCAGGAATACGTTGAAGATCGGCATTATGGATGAGGAACGCAGAACCACACTCAACCTGAAACCCTGTATTCGATGCGCCAGTGAACGCGTCATATTTATCAACACGGGATTCCTTGATCGAACCGGAGATGAGATTCATACCAGCATGGAAGTTGGACCCATGGTGAAAAAAACGGTCATGAAACAGCAGACCTGGATCAATGCCTATGAAGACTGGAACGTTGATGTCGGGATCGAAACCGGACTTGTAGGCCGGGCGCAGATTGGCAAAGGCATGTGGCCCATGCCGGACGAGATGGCGGAGATGATGCAGCAAAAAATCAGTCATACAGAATCCGGAGCCAACACTGCCTGGGTGCCTTCGCCAACTGCGGCCACTTTGCATGTCATGCACTATCATCAGGTGAGTGTGCCCGACAGGCAGGATGCGCTGAAATCAAGAATCAGAGCCTCTCTGGGAGGAATTCTTACTATTCCGGTTTTGACCGGAGAAAACCTGTCGAGTCAGGAAGTACAGCAGGAACTGGAAAACAATGCACAGGGTATTCTCGGATACGTGGTGCGCTGGATTGACCAGGGCGTTGGTTGCTCCAAGGTGCCGGATATCAACGATGTTGGTCTGATGGAGGATCGTGCAACGCTCAGGATTTCATCCCAGCACATCGCCAACTGGTTACACCATGGTATCTGTTCCGAAGAACAGGTATTGGACACGCTGAAGAAAATGGCAGAAATTGTGGACCACCAGAATGCCGATGATGAGGCTTACCGGAATATGGCTCCTGACTTTAGCCGCAGCGTTGCTTTTCAGGCAGCGTGTGACCTGGTATTCAAGGGAAAAGAACAACCTAATGGATATACGGAACCTGTATTGCATGCCCGTCGAAGAGAGGCAAAGCGATTGTTTGGTGCATGATTTGATGGAATCAGTGGGCAGGCAACAGGCCATGCTGCCAACCAGGTTGCCACCATCAAACATTCGCAAGTTGGGGTGAGCTTTCGTAACATTGCCCGGTATCCGTCAAACTACCAGGCGGGTTCAAGTGACACTCAACCGGAACCAGTCCTAGAGGCTGTCCGAGAACTGCGACCGTAGCGAGGGCGAGACTGATTGAGTCATATTTTTTGGTTATTTGAGGCAAATATTGTACATATTAAACGAAAATAAGCGGAAAATATGGCCAATCAGGCTTGTCCGCAGTAGGTCAGTCTGTTCTCGGACAGCCTCTTAGAGAGGATTGAGATGCCCATCCGATTATGCGCAATGTTACTGATCCGTTCGCGTAACATGGGCGAGCTGCTCCACTGTTCAGTATGCTGATAGTTGTCATCGACTAATGCGATTGAACGTACTCTTGCTGTTGCTACCTGCCCTTTTGCAACCTGCAATTGCGGACGGGCAAGGCCAGTGGCAACACGGCGTTTCGACCTTTGATGAGTTCAAGTACGGCCCGGACTTTGAACACTTCGACTATGCCAATCCCGACGCTCCCAAGGGCGGTACTCTGGTGCTACCCGTGGAATACTATTTCACCGGCTTTACACCCTACCTGCCTTCAGGATTTACAGCGATTGGCGCAGCCTTGCCGGGAATGCTGTACGACGGGTTGTTTGTGCGTGCTAATGATGAAGCCTTCAGCGTCTATGGCAACCTCGCCTGGCGTGTAAAATTTGCCGATGATTTAAGCGAAGTGATGGTTCAACTCCACCCCAGGGCCTATTGGCACGACCGGGTACCCATCACCGCGAAGGACGTCAAGTTCACTTTCGACCATGTGCTCCAAAACTCCTCCTCTGGTATACGCTCTGCGTTGTCGATCATTGAGTCCATAGAGATTCCAGGTGAACGAGAAGTCTTGTTTCGATTCAAACGGATCGGTGGGCTGAACAAGAACTCGTTTGCGAGTCCGGCTATCTATATAAACATTCTGCCGGAACACTTCTGGCGTACACGCGACCTCACTAAAAATACCCTGGAACCCCCTCTCGGCAGTGGCCCCTATCGTATCGCTGATTTCGCACTGGGAAAATTCCTGCTCTACGAACGGGTGACCGATTACTGGGGCCGTGACATTGCCGTTCACCGTGGCCGGCATAACTTCGATTACATTCGTTACGAGCTTTATCGTGACGCAACCATCGCAAGGGAGGCCTTGCGCAAAGGACTGCTGGACTATCGAATCGAGGGTGATCCTTATGTGTGGCGAACCGGCTATAACATTCCAGCGAGAGAAAAGGGCTGGCTGGTCATGCGTCAGAACAATTACAAGGTGGGATCAGGCTTTCAACGTGCGCTGATCTTCAACACGCGCCGTGACAAATTTGCCGATGTCCGGGTGCGGGAGGCTCTGACGATTGCATTTGATTTTGAGTGGACCAATCGTGTTATCTACGATGGTTTTCACACCCGGGCAAAAAGCTATTTTTCAGGCACTGAACTTGCGGCCCAGGGCCTGCCGAGGGGCGCCGAACTGGCAATGCTGAAACCGTTTCGGGAACAATTGGGGCGCCAGCTATTCACGCAGACGGTCGGGGTTCAAAAGACCGTCGGCGCCGGCGGTCACCGTGACGATTTGTTGCGGGCGCGAGGACTGCTGGCCGAAGCCGGATGGACAGTTCGCGATGGCAGATTGGTCGATGCCGCAGGAGAGGCTTTCGAGATGGAATTTCTGACTTTGTCTGCTACCGACAAGAGGACCTTGCTGCCCTTCATGACTCAGTTGAGTCGCCTGGGTATTGCCTCGAATATACGTCTTGTCGAATCTGCACAGTTTGTGAGCAGGTTGCGGGAATTTGACTATGACGCGCTGCTGAATAGCATGCCGTTTGGTTATCCACCAGGAGGCGAACTTCGGTCTTACTTCAGTTCACTGGTGGCGAACACACCGAACACTGCGAATTTAGCCGGCATCAGCAGCCCGGTCGTTGATACGCTGGTCAGTGAGGTACTTGGCGCCAGGCGCAAAGAGCATCTTATCACCGCCAGCAGGGCACTCGATCGAGTCCTGCTGTGGGGCTATTACCTCATTCCGATCATCGGCATCCAGCAACCGCGGGCAGTGTACTGGGATAAGTTTGGCCGACCAGCCATCGATGCAGAGTACATCACCAGCTTTCCTGATACCTGGTGGTGGGACGACGCGCGAGCGGCCAGGATTCGATGATGTTGGCGGCAACGCAATATGATCTGTCCGGTCAGCTAACTCTTTATGATGGGCAATTCCACATAGGACGCATGTACCGTGTCATGAAACACCGTCTGTCCAGCAATCACACCCTCTGCATCTTCTCCAAATAAATTGCCGGTATTCATGTTGCGATCGAAGCGCGGGAAGTTGCTGCTGGTGATGTCCAGCCGCATCCGGTGCCCGTTCCTGAACACAATCGACACCGACGCCAGGTCGATCACATAGAGCTGCACCTCACCGGGAGTAACTGGACTCGGGCTGAGGAGTCCGTGTCGAAACCTGGCACGCAAAACACCCTCAACAACATTGTAGGCGGCGCCATCCGGGTAGACATCAACCAGTTTAGCCACAAAATCCGTGTCCCTGACGGAAGTGGCAGCGGACAGGTGGACCTTGATGGGTCCGGTCACTTCCAGGTCTGCTTCAAGCGGCGCCGTGGTGTAGCAGAGCACATCCTGGCGCTTTTCCACACGTGCCTGGTCGAAGGGTCCGGGTGTGAGCTTTCCCCCCAGGCTTCGGCCTCCGACGGTGGGAACCGGGTCAAGCGGGTCGTAGTAGTATCTGTCCGCTGACTGGGAACCTGGGGCATCAGGGGTCAGCAAACCGTCCCCTGCGGCGGTGTTGGCTCTTCCGCGCGAAGAGAGAAAGTACTTCTGCCAAATGGTCTGGCGCAATGGCCAGGCATCGGTATCGCGCCACTGGTTCAGGCCCATCACAAAGTAACGCACCGCTGGTATCTCGACATCCAGGCCCTTGACATAACGATCAAAGAACGCCAGTTGCCTGGCCTGAGCTGAGGCCGCCAAACCTCCGGCAGAAGGTCCGAAGTTCAAGGCGCCGGTGACAGGCAGCAGATTGGAACCATGCACCCAGGGTCCACAGAAGATGTGCTGCCCCTCCCGCGCCGCCTGACTGCCACCGTTATTTCGCATCATGTTGAAGCTGGTAAACAGCGAACCGCTGTACATGTCATACCATCCCCCGGCGTGGAAGCAAGGCACCTGGACCCTGGAAAAATCCCAGTAAAGGTCAGCCTCGCTGGTCAACTGCTTGAGTGCAGGAGCCATCACGCTCTCCGAAAAGCTCTCGCGCAGGCCGTCGAAGTCAAAGTGGGGAACGTTCCTGAAAGGCAGGTACTCCAGCACCTCGTCATTGTTGTTCATGGCCCGCAGGACCATCGCACGCATCCGGCTGACATCCCGTCCCTCTTTTTCCAGCCGGTCAACTGTCCCTACGGCCATCATGCAATACCAGCTGACGATCATCTCAAATTCGAACACCCCGCCCAGACGGGACTCCTGCCCCGGGCCGCAGGAGATGATAGCGGGTGCGATGGCTTTGAGCGACGGCGGCTGTGCCAGGGCCGTCTGCCATTGTACGTGACCAAGATAAGAATTACCGGCCATGCCCACGCGACCATCGCACCAGGGCTCTGCTGCGACCCATTCCACGGCATCGTAACCGTCGGCTCCCTCCTCCGGTTGGCCGGTATGATAATTCCATTCCGAAGCAAACTGACCCTCTGAAGCCCACATGCCCCGCGTATCCTGCAGCACGAATGCATAGCCGGCAAATGCCGCGTCCACAGGCGTCAGAAAATCGTTGTTACCGGACCACACTTTGTTGTAGGGCGTCCGACTCAGGATGGCCGGGTACTTCTTGCCATCATCCGGCCGGTAAACGTCAGCGCTTAGCATAATACCGTCTCTGGTCTTCATCGGCACGTCACGGTCGATGCGAATGGATGTGATCATGGCAAGACTCTGGACAATTGGCTGGTTCAATTCAGATTAGCATGTACCAGGGGCGAGCAACACGGCTTCTTGTCAAGCACGCGCGATCCGGGTAGGCTCTGGCTTTGAGATATATTACAGGGCATCAATCATGAGCGAACAACGTGACGTCGTCGAGGATCTCGAAGCGGTGAACCAGAGCAGGAAATATGCCTCCGAGCGGGGACCATTTGCCATTAATGCCAATCCTGCCATCAACCAGCCGTATCCGCGCGAGAAGGTTGACGGAGATCAGGCGGCAGCTGTGTTTGCGCACGAACCGCTGGCGCAGAAGTTTGGCGAGGACGCCGCTCGCCGGAAGATTGGCGAGATGGTGAAGGCCTTCATGCCAGGCACCACCACGACACCGCTGTTTGATCAGCCCGGACCCAATGGCATGAGCCTGGCGCACATCTGGTTCGGGCCGAATTTTCCGCTGTTCCGCCACAGCCACCCGGGATTGGGCGACTGTCTCTATTACGTGGTTGCGGGCGAGATTGTAATGGGCAAGCGCAGGCTCGCAGCAGGGTCGACCTTCTTTTTGCCCAATGGACAACCCTACAGGTACACCGCCGGCGCCGCGGGTGTGGAATTGCTGGAGTTTCGTGCCGGTGGCGGCGTCAGCGGGGCGCCTGGTCTGAAGCTTGACGAGACGTCGCTGGACTCGCTTCAAAAGATCATCGACGGCTCCTACGAGAACGATCACCTGTGGGAGGCGCCCGAACGGATTGGCGACACGGCGCTGCGGCAGGCCAGGATAGACGGTCGCCTCGACTGAAACGCCTTGCCTATTTCAATGATGCTTCGCCCCAGGGCCGGATGAATCGGGTTCTTCACTTTGAATTTTCCAGGGCCACTTGACGTGCCGCTTCAAGTTCGGCTTCGGAAATTCCTTCGAGCGCAATGACAAAGTTCATTTTCACGGCATTTTGGCGAAACGGAATTGACGATTGGTACGCATCTGAAAACCAGAATTCCTCTATTGCCGCCATGGACGGAAACCGTTCCACCGCTGTAAACGTAACACCGGGTGGTAACTCGCCCTCGAGCACCTTGAGCCTCTCAGTGCCCACATTGCCAGAAGCAATGGGTGCGATATTGATGTTTTTTGCGGCGGCTCCAGCCCGATTGGCATACTCCGGGTCGGCCTCACCACCGAGCGTAGTTCCGCACACGACCAGGTACGCGTGTCTGTTGGCATCTGTCATGCTGGTACTCCTTTACTGATAAATGTTTGAAACTTCACTCTCTATCTACCCACCTATTCGCTTGAATTTCTGCAGTGAATGACAATCCAGGGGCACCATGCCCCAACCACCACCGCCGCTGACGGTCACCTCACTGACGTATAAATCTCCTTTTGAATCCGCCCAGATTCCATGCGGGGCAAAGAAATTCCCCGGTAACATCGGATCTTCTTCACCAAATCGAGTCTGGATCTCACCGTCCAGCGTCAGAACGCTCACCTGGCCCCAGGGCGCATGAGGTGGTATTTCGATATTTGGTCCCCAGCCGGCGCGCCCACCCAACTCGGCGACATAGAGGTTATCATCAATATCGATGTACAGGTCGTCCGGGCGCGTAATATGATCCCATTCGGTCACATAATCACCTGCCAGGTTGAATATCTGAATGCGTGAGTTCTCCCGGTCCGCGACGTAAACCCGGTCATAACGATCAACAGCAATGGCATGTGGCAGGTTGAATTCTCCAGGGCCGTCACCGGGTTCACCCCAGGAGAACTGGTACTCCCCTGACTTTGAGAACTTATGGACCCTGGCGTTGCCGTAACCATCGGCAACATAGAGTTCACCATCTGTCGACAATGCAGCATTGGTGACGCCATTGAACGGTCCAGCCGCACGCTGCACCGGTGTTTTACGCACGACAAACCCGGTATCCGATGGTTTGTCTTTTTCACCCAGCGTTTGCAGCAAGGTGCCGTCAGTAGTAAAAATCCTGATCGTATGATCGAAATGATCAACACAATAAATCCGATCATCGGGCCCGATATAAATGCCGTGTGCATTGGTGAACACTCCTGTGCCCCAGGCATCGAGAAAATTGCCATCTGCATCGAACACAATCATGGGGTGGTCACCGCGATTAAACACGTAGACCCTGTCCCGGGAGTCAGTGGCAACACCGGCTACTTCCACAAAACTCCAGCCTTCCGGCAGCTTCTCCCAGCCTTCAATAACTTCAAACGCCATCCTGTTCTCAGTCGCCATGCTCACTCCGGTTCGTGAATTAAAGGGGGATAATATACGTTACTGTTCGCTGTTTGACATTGCCGACAGGAGATTTCCTTCTCACCGGTCGCATGTCGTATCACGCTCTGGGTCCCGTCTCCTGTTACGGCCAGTAAGTGGGTCCACTCCCCGGACCCAGCTGTGTCTTGATGACATCCTGCGCCATCTCGACGAACTCACAGAGTAGCAATCGGGTGTCTCTTGGATCAATCAGGTCCAGGCCCACAGCTTCTGCCGTTTTGAAGGGAGAAGCGTAGCGCTGCAGTCGTTGCTCGATCTCCTGTCTTTTGGCATCAGGATCGGGAGCGGCCTCGATAATGCGACGGAACGCTGCTGAAGTACCCCCTTCGATGTGCATGGAGCCCCAGTGTCCCGATGGCCAGGCATAACGACGATAAAGACCGCTGCCGGGCCGATATTGCAGACTCCCCGCAAGTCCATAGGCCTGTCGAATGATGAACGAGATCATCGGCATTTTGCTCATCGCAGTGGCGTACACCAGGCGTGTGCCGGCCCGTTCGATCGCCCGTTTCTCGGATTCGATGCCGACAAGAAAACCCGGCTCGTCCATCAGGAAGACCAGCGGCAGGTGGAACGTATCGCAGAGCTGAATCAGGCGCACTGACTTTTCAGCCGCGTCCACATCCATGGATCCGCCAAGACGCCTGTTGTTGTTGATCATCACGCCCACCGGATAGCCGTTTGCTCTTGCGAGTCCGGTGATCCGCGATCGTCCAAAATCGGGAGAAATCTCAAAGAAGGAATCCTCGTCAAGAACGCCATCAAGAATCACGGAGGGATCATAGCTTTTCCGCTTTTCTCGAGGAATTATGGACAGAAGGCGTTCATCCCGGCGATGCGGATCGTCGGCTGGTTCTTCGCGAGGCGGCATTTCCCAGACGTTGTCGGGCAGATAACTCAGAAACCGGCGGATCTGCTCAAAGGCTTCTTCTTCTGTATCGGCTGCGTTATTGACAACCCCGCTGATGCGGGTGTGAATCTTGTAGCCGCCGAGTTCCTCTTTGTCTATGTCGTAGCCAAGGGCAGCCTTAACCACAGGCGGTCCTCCGGGAAAAACCTGGCCAATGCCATTGACCATCACGCTGAAATGGCTGAGACACGGCATAGGCGCCAGCCCACCGGCAGCAGGACCGAGGATCGCGGTTGCCACCGGCGCCACAGTGAGTATTTCAGATAGCGGGCCGAAGAATGCACCATCCGGAATATACGTCCGTCCCAGCTGTTCAAATCCTTCGACACTGCCGCCGACACCATCGATCAGGTTCACGGTTGGCACTCGCATCGACAACGGCGTTGGATGGTTATGCCCGGCATCAATCGCGCCACCGGCTGCAGAAGCTGATCCACTCCGCACGGTGAAATCCTGCCCGCCCACATAGACTCTGCGACCATTGATCCGGCACAAGCCCGAACGCGAAGCACTGGGAACGAATCCAGCCAGTACGCCCTGATCATCGTAGCTGGCATGCCCCGCGAGTTTCCCCATCTGCTGGAATGAGCCTTCATCAATCAGAGCATCGATTCGTTCCCGAATCGTCAGTTTGCCGCGCTTACGCTGCCTGGCGATGCCTTCAGGGCCACCCAATTCATCCGCCAGGGCATGGCGGCGTTTGATTTCCTCTACTTCCTTTTCCCAGGACATGATTCTCCTCTTATTACTTGTGACTTATGCCTTGTGCCCAGGAGGCTGTCCGAGAACAGACTGACCTACTGCGGACAAGCCTGATTGGCCATATTTTCCGCTTATTTTCGTTCAATATGTACAATATTTGCCTCAAATAACCAAAAAATATGACTCAATCAGTCTCGCCCTCGCTACGGTCGCAGTTCTCGGACAGCCTCCCATCTAACATCTTTTAAGTGATTGATTTAGATATATTAATTTTTTCCGTTATTTCAGGCCGCAAGTACCAGCTCCATCCCAAATTTGTTGGCTTTACGTTGCAGAGCACGCAGTTGACGGTCTTTTTTCTGAGCCTCAAAAACTTCTATCCCACGTTCAACATAGGGCTGGCCCTTGGTTAGCATGGCATAAATAAGACGTGCTAATTGATGCGCCGTTGCCTTGACCGCTTTCGCCGTATCCATGCGTGCCAGCCGTGAACGATGGTTGGCTCCGATGAAACTCTCGCTACGGCGGGCGTTGACAGCAGCTTGCCGAAGCGCTTGACCCACACGATTGTTCACTTTGTGTGACTTGCCGGGCAGGTTTTTGCCGCCGGATATCCTTGTCGGTGGCGCCAGACCTAACCATGCACAAAACTGTTTTACCGTGGCGAAGCGGGAAAGGTCCGCACCAATTTCGCTGGCCATGACTAGCACAGTATCAATCCCAATGCAGGGGATGGCCGTTAAATCCACGCCCATGACCTGGTTCAGAGATTGATGCAAATCACATATCTGGGCTGCCGTGCGTTTTGAGCTTTTCATCACCTTGACGGGGACGCTGATGTCCTCGGTGAGCACCGGCAGTCTGCTTAATGCATGGCTAATAGCGGCGTCACAAGATGCGATTTGCTCATGGGTGAAATCATATTGGGCTATCGCCACAGTAAGGGCAAATAAATGTTCCTCGCGCCAATTACCCATAAGGCTACGAGCCACCGTCTCTGCGTCGGCACGCAGCCGTCGGTCGCGTAACTGCGCCAGCTTTTTCGGGTCTCGTTCCCCGGCTATTATGCCGCGCAGAATCGCCATGCCGGTTTTGCCCGACAGGTCACTCACAACGTTGTCCAATTGTATGTTCATTTGCGTCAGCGCCTTTTGCATATGTTCAGTATAGCGCGCTTGCTCTCGAACCAGAGTGGCACGTTGGCGAACATAGGAACGCAAGGCACAGATGGCATCACCGGGACGGAAAGCACCCTTGAGCAAACCATAACTCATTAATTGCCTGATCCACTGACAATCCAGGACATCGGATTTGCGCCCCGAGACCTGACGTGTGGAACGTGAGTTGACCAACTGTACATCGAACCCTCGCTCATCAAGTAATTCATACAGTGGTATCCAATAAACCCCTGTCGCCTCCATCGCTACGACGTCGACTTGCTGTGCTTGCAACCACTCAGCCAACGCAACCAAATCGTCACTGAAGGTACTGAAACTGCGTACCGGCTGGGCGCAGGTATCAGGGTTCACCGCCACCCAGTGCTCCCGCGAACCGATATCAATACCAGCACAGTTGCTGTGTATCACCGTCAAAGGGTGCTTTTTGTTCTTGCTTGCCATCGAAAATTACCTCATGATCTGAATTAGTGTGGGTGCGTGGGCTACACGGTGGCGGTATATTCAATCTCCCATACGAGGTCATGGTTAATACTATGCCTTCAGTGACAATACGCCGATACCGTGCGTGCCATTCTCCTAGTCGGGTGCCGTTAACAACGACACACCAGTGACTGACCGGCATCTTTTGTCCACGCACCTGCTCTTTTACCACAATCATGTTAGCTACGCGACAGCGTGCCGCTTGCGGGGCGAACCCTCCTAGATGCCTGTTCCCTTCGCACTTGCCCTTGATTCTATTTCCGAACATCGCTCATCATAGGACCAGGTCGGCCCGGGAACAGCCTCCGAAGACCGTGGCTGAGAGCGAGATTCACGTAAGACATGTGCGACTCGTTCTCGAATTCTTGTGCGCTCCAATCGAGTCCCTTGTATTTGCGTTCTTCGAGTCTGGCGATCAGCTTGTCATAGTTGGCTGCCAAAAGTTGCAATCCGGAAAGAACCGAGGTTCGTTCCAGCGAACCCAGCGTGATATACGCTTCGGCATTCAGTTCACGGCTCCGGGTCCAGCAGCGTTCCTCATATTCGAGAATCGGGTCCCCCTCCATGACCGATGCGGGACTCCCGATAATGTAACGATCAAACATCGGTGAACGTGAAAACAAAGCGTAGAGTGCGAAAAGCCCGCCATATGAGAAGCCGAACAAGCCGGCTTTGTGCTGCAGGCAGGGAAACTCCCTTCTAATGAGCGGATCGAGTTCATCTTCGAGGAACTGAAGGAATTTGTCCGCTTGCCCGAACCCGACATCCAGGCCGTCGGCCATCTGCTTGAACATCTCCATTTCGGGAGGCTCGGGAGTGCCGGGCGGTGTCATATCGCGAGCCCGTAATACAGCGACTTTGGAACCCTCTCCATCGTCGACGGGATAGCCGATCCCCACGACAATCAAAAACTCGGAAGGCCCACCATCCGGGTCTCCGGGCAGGACACTTGTATTCGCAACAACGCTCGCAAAGCCCATGTTAGCATCGAGTGTGTAGAGAATCCGATAAGCATCGGGAAGTTTAACGCCCATATCGCTTGCAGCTTGTGGATAGGGTGGTGGTTGAAAAACCCGAATTTCAAACTGATCATTAACGTGCTTTGAATCGACGGTAAAACTGATTGCTCCTGGAATGGTAACTGGCTTCCCTTCAATCATTTTCTTTCCCATACTCTACAGGTTCTGCTGGTTAAGGATCACCTCTTGCTGATCCCTGGGTACATAAAAGTGTGATCCCGGGATAAAGTCGTAACCCAGATCGCCCAGCAACCGACGCTGCCGAGGGGAACAGCACTGCGCCACCTCGGGGATATTGTTGTGGTCGTAGGCGCGCACCCACAACTGACAATAATTGTAGACCATGACTTTACGAGACCGATTCGACAGATTCTTACAGGGGCCATGCCAGAGCGAATGAGGAAACAGATAGACATCTCCTGCCTTACCCATAAGCTGCGCGGCTCCCGGTGAGTAAGGTGTTGTAACACGATCCTCGGGGTCCGGGATTTGACGCATATGGCTACCGGGAAATACCGTGAGATTGCCACTGTCGCGTTCGGTAACATCAGTTAAGAGGTACATCGCCTTCATGGCGATCGGTGGTGATGACGAAGAGGGCCGAATCATTCGCAGCGACTCACCACCATCGGTATGGGTGTAGCCGGGAAAGCTCTCCGATGGTTCTCGGCAAATCGCCTGACTCAAGCTGTACAAGATGTTGGAACCCATGATGTCAACGATGTAATCGAATACAGGCGCCCGGTCGATCAGATCGATAAACGCCTGCTGATACGGCAGTAGATCATGGCGATCCATGAATCCGTTCACTTCCTGATCCTTGGAATGATCCTGCCACTGATAGTGACCAATCGGCAGTTCCGGATCGGGGGAAGGCTCAAATCCAGGAATCTGGCGTATACGCTCCATATCGCTGATGAAGAAACTCACCTCATCAGGATTGAGTGCCCCTTCAAGATGCAGGTAACCGTCAGTTTCGAAGATCCGTCGTTGTTCGTCACTTAATTTCAACATGACCAGTCTCCTCCGGGTGCGAACAAAAGATTAGATGCGAAGTGATGATACGATTCCAGCGGGATTATCAATGTCGAAGGAGGTTGGCCCGCATGATCCGCGTGATCTCAGGCAAAAAGGGGACTGAGTGCCCACTTTTTGCCGATGAGAAAACCCGATCGGATCACTGGGGCTTGTTCCAGGTGAACTCCACGCCGATGGTACGCGGATGGCCGTAGCCAATGCCGGATTCGTTGCTCTCGAACTCGATCACTTCATTGGTCAGGTTCTTGCCGAACAGCGAGAAGCGCCAGTCCCCATCGGCTGTATACGCCGTAAACCGTGCGTTCAACATGTAGTAGCCGGGCGTCTCGACCTCGTTGGTCACGCCGTTAAACGAGGAGGGTATGCGGTAATAATCAAACAGCGCCGTCCCGTTCATGCCGCGCGGCAACGCCATGTCATAGGCCAGGCTTGCGATCACCTTGTATTTCGGCGCGTTGGGCAGGCGGTTACCCGGTAATACGGGTGTGTTAGTGACCGCGTTCCAGGTATTCGCCGGCACGGTGTCCAATTCGGCGTCGCGGAGATAATCGCCGCCCAATGACAGGGTCAGGTTGTCGCTGACCCGGAACACCGTATCCAGTTCCAGACCCGTGTTGTGCGCATTCCCGGCACTCCGGGTATAGTTAAATTGACCAAAACCACCAGCGGCAAGCTCAGGCTCCTGAAGGTTCAGGTAGGTGTTCTTCCAGTCGCTGTAGAACAGGGCGCCGACCAGCGTGACACGATCGTTGAACAACCGGGTCTTGAGACCGATCTCATAGGCAAGAACTTCGTCACCTTCCTGGGTGACCAGTGGCTGGTATGCGTCCAGGAATTGCTGCGCATCCACGCCATCGACGACGCCGTCCCCATTTCGGTCACCAGCGGGTTGCACTGCAAAGGGAACCAGCCCAGTGAACGGTGCGCCGCTGTCAAGTGCAGTCTGTACGCGCTGGATCTGCGTCACCACACCGGTATTGAAAAACCCGGGGCGAAAGCCCTGTGTTACCGTCCCATAGACCAGCGTGCCGTCGTTCGGCCGCCAGGAGATACTCAGTTTCGGCGATACCAGTTCATCTTCCACCTCAGTTGTCTTGAGTTCCGCCCGGGCGCCAGTGCGTTTGGTCGTTCGCGCGACGCGTAGACCACCTGTGAGGTCGATCTGGTCGGTGAGGCGATAGGTGAGTTCACCGTAGACTGCCAGTTCGTCCAGCTCAAACAAGGTTGCCACACCGAAAAAACCGATACTATGCCAAAAAGCAACCACATCATCGCGCAGATCTTCGAATTCGGGACGCAGACCAGGCTCGAGGCCTACCGAATCGGGGGTGTCCTTGCCATTGATTTCGGTGCCTTCCTTGGCAAAGATACCTGCCGTCCACCGCCAGGCACTATCCATGTCACTTGACAGGGCGCGAATCTCGAGCACGTTCCTGCTGATCTCTTGATTCAAGAGCGTCGTGGCGCCATAACTGGTCGCCACCGCGTCAATAGGATAGGGGGAAAAGGCGACGGGCACAAAGAAGGCACAAAAGGTAACGTCACCTACACCAAACGCCGCGAAGGGGTTAAAGATGGCGGGCTCGAGCCGACCCTGGTCTGCCGCTACGCAGTTGAAAAGGTGTTGTGACGCATTTGCAAAACGCGGGGCGGTCTGCTCGAAAAGAAAGGTTTCACGGGTGAAATGGGAAAAGGAACTGGTGACATTCACGCCAGGCAATTCGAACTCGAAGGTCAGGTTGGATTGCTCCTCGCTATCGCCGCTGGTATTAGGGAAATTCGGGTCGGTAAGCAAATCTGTGCCGAAGGGATAGTGTGCAAGGCTGGGCCCCTTGGCCTGGTGGTCCGAATAGTTGTAGGACGCTTCCACCTGCAGCCAACTGGTGGCGAGCCAGTTGATCTTGATACGTCCGCCGCTGCTCTCGGAGCTGTTCACATCCTTCTGGTCGCGTGGCGGGTCAGTATCAAGGAAGCCGGCAGTATCGTGAAAGAAACCACCCAGACGCACACCCAGGATGTCCTGGATCAGAGGGATGTTGACCACGAGGCTGGTGCGGTTGCTTAAATCATCGCTCTTCTGGTTTGACTCCAGTGTGCCATTGACCACCAGGTCGAACTCGTTGGGGTTGGCATCGTTGCTGATGTAGCGGATCAGGCCGCCTAGTGAGCCTTCGCCATAAAGAGTGCCTTGCGCCCCTTTCAGGGCCTCGACGCGAGCCAGATCGAATCCAAGCCCGCTGCTCTGTCTGCCACCCGTGCGCGACTCGGTGACCGGAATGTTGTCGACATACACACCGATGGTGGAACCTCCGCTCTGGGGCGAGGTCAAGCCGCGAATGGATATGTTATTGTAAGTAGAGGCATTGCTCTTATAGGACACAGAGGGCAGCGACAGGTACAGGTCCCGCATGTTGACGTAGCCCTTGTTCTGCAAAGCCGTCTCGTCGAGGGCAGAGATGGAAATGGGTGTATCCATCAGTTTGGTGTCGCGGAAGGTTGCCGACACGACGATTTCCTCAATGCCGGTACCGGTAGAACTCCCCGCTTTCCCGGCATCTTCTTCAGCCAAAGTGCTGCCGACTGGCGCCAGGAACAGCGGCAGCAGTAGCATCCGTGTCAGTCGGCTCGTTTTCAATGCATGGATGATTGTGACCATTCTATGTTACTCCCTCTCAGTGTTACTGCTGTTCATGTAGTGCCGGCAAGATTCACGGATGGATTCCTCGACCACGGCAATCCCTGGGCACATTTCTTTGAGGCAGATGAGCCTCTCCCTGTCACGGATAAAAGCAAATAGCGGGCCAACTGGAAATCCGTAGCATTGCCATTAAGTTTCAAGCGCTTAGCGTGTCTCATCAATCATCGTGTGGGCCTCAGTGATATGAGATATCATGAATACACGATATATCGTGTTTCCAGCATAGCTCTCATAGTAGCACCTACTCGGTGCTGCCATTCACAGTGATGATGGATCTGTCCTCAATCAGGGCCATGGCGCGCACGATCCCGAGTTTCTTCATCCTCGAGCGCAAGGTATTGCCGTGCAGACCGAGGCACTCGGCAGCGCCTCCCGGGCCCTGGATTTTGCCATGCGTCCTCTCCAGCGTTCGCATAATATGATGACGTTCGAGTGCTTTGAGGGTCATATTTTCCGTGCTCAGTTCTGCGAGCGCCTCGCCGTTGGGTTGCAGATCGGGCAGCCTGAGATAGGGTGCCGTACTCAGAAGTGCTCCACGCTCAATGACATTCTTGAGCTCGCGAACGTTCCCAGGCCATGGGTATTCGATCAGTTTTGCCAGTGTTGACTCGTCGATACGGTCGATGGGTTTAACTGCATTCCCACCGAATTTGGTGAGGAAGTAATGCGCTAGCAGCGAAATGTCCTCGGGCCGGTCCCGCAGTGGGGGAACGGTGATTGGATAGACATTGAGTCGATAAAAGAGATCTTCGCGGAAGCTGCCCTCCCGCACTTTTTCTTCCAGATTCACGTTGGTCGCAGTGATCAGGCGAAAATCCGAACGGATGGTGGTAGTGCCGCCCACCCGCTGGAATTCGTGCGTGTCCAGGATTCGGAGCAGTGCAGTCTGGATGTTCATCGGCAGATTGCCAATCTCGTCCAGAAATATAGTGCCGCGATCGGCCAGTTCGAACCGGCCAATATGCCTTTTCAGTGCACCGGTGAAAGCACCTTTTTCATGGCCGAACATCTCGCTGCTGATCAGATATTCCGACAAGCTGTTGCAGTCGACGCGGATGAAGGGGCCTTCTCGACGTGTACTTGCGTGGTGAATAGCCCAGGCCACCTGTTCCTTGCCCGCACCGGTTTCGCCCAGGACCAGCACCGTCGAGGCTGACTCCGCAACCCTTTGGATCTGCGCGAACACCTTGCGTATGGCCGGACTGGTGCCGATGAAGTCCTCATACGGACCGATCTGGTTGACCTGCTCGATGAAGTAGTCTTTTTCCTTGCTGAGCCGCTGATTCAGGCTGTCGATCTTCTCGTAGGCCTCGGCATTGTCGAGCGTTATCGCAGCCATGGCAGCGAAGTGGCTAAGGTCGCCCAGGCTGCCAGCATCGGCTTGGCACGGGAGCAGGCAGTTGTCGTGATAGAGGACACCGATCAGCTGTCCACGGATTTGCAAGGGGAGGCAGAAGCAAGACCGGATCCGCTGCCGCATATCAAGGTCTCCGATTTGATGCTCGCGGGTGTCGGTAAAGTCGACGAATTCCGCGATACCCGTCTCCGCGACTCGCTGAATGATGGTCCAGGCGTCGGCGAAATACTTGGCTTCAGCGTCGTCCCTGGTCAGCACCACCGTTGCTTTGAGGTCGAGGTCCTGGTCCGTGGGGTAGTCCCTGGCAGTGAACAATGCGCCACGTTCCGCGCCCGTCAGACGGTTGATGGTCGTAAGAATGCGCCGCGCCAGTTCCCGAAAATCCATGATCCCGAGGATCTCCTGGCTGAGCATGATGGTGGACTCAAGCAGACTCGGTGGCTCTTGGTGTCCATCCTGCAGTACTCTGAGATCATCGGGAATCCATTCTGGATGGATGGGCTCAAGAAAAGCACTGGCCTGCGCCACGAGATTGCGGGTACTGTCATCGTTACCTTTACCCATCTGCAATCGGATGCGTGCCAGAAGAAGTTGCGTTTTCGCATGATCAATCAGGTAGCCAGACCGCTCGAAACACTCCCGCGCCAGCGTCAGTTGTTCGTCGATCGCTGCAAGCGGCTGGCCTTCACGCCGCATGATCAGAGCCTGGAGTAGATGAACGTACCCCGGCGCTTGAACGTTCGTGGTCTCTTTCGGCTGCGCAAGAAACTGTGCAATCTCGCGGCGTATCTCTTCGGGCAGAGGCCCATCATCAAGTGCCTGGAGGAATGTGATGAGGTATCCAACGTTGCCACCGTATCCACCGGCCGGCGATTCACGAACGAGTTTCAGCTGCTCGATTGACCGCGGAAGATCCCCTGCCGCAGCATGTGCGAACGCGAGGATCCAGTGAATCGAGTCCTCGAGAAAGGGCATCGGTACCGAGTGGCTTTCCTTCAGGGTCTTCTCGATGACGGCGATAGCCTGCCCGGGTTGCCCGATATCGATGAGTGACCGGGCAAGACCATAAGCGACCTGCACCATGCCAAGTGAATCGCCAACCTCGCGGCACTGTTCGTACTGCGAGTTGAGCAGGCCGATGCCTACGCTGACCTGACCGAGCCAGACATAACAGTTACCGAGCATGGTGGTCACCAGGATGGGTGTTCCGGTTCGTGGGTAGCGCGCCACGTTGGGTCTAATCGCCTCATAGGCCTGCACGACGTCGCGAATTCGACCGCGTTGCCACAGGAAGAACATCCGAAGATGCATGGCCTGTCGCTGAATCGTGGGGTCGTCCTGGTTTTCGACCATCTGCCACCCTGCTTCAAAGCTCTTGAACGCGCGGCTTTGATCTCCGGTCCAGAACTCGTAAAACGACTTGTGCAGGAGTAGCAAAGCTGTCCTCGGGTAAACAGGAAGATGTTGCGCTCTCGCCAGGGCCGCCTCGATGGCAGCAACTATCCACGCGCTGTCCTGCTGGCCGGTGAAGAGTCGACAGTAACAGTACACTGCATCGGCGTAGAGGCGATCTGCCACATCATTCGGCTCACCTGTATCGAGAGTTTCGATGAGGAAGTGAAAACATTGCAAGGCAGTTTGGTGTTGAAGCCCGCGATACAGGACTTGACCGGTCTCCAACAGCTTCTCGCAGTTGGACAGATCCGGCTCCATGGCCATGAGATGGTGCGCGAGTTCGGCATGTTCGCGGTTGCCGTCCTGTGCCTGGGATTGCAACAGGTCAGCGATCTGCCGGTGATAATGTTGCCTCTCGTCTTCACCCAGGCCGGTCAGGGCCTGCTGCCTGCTATCCGAGTCGGCATAGCGGAAACAGCCTGGCGATTCCCTCAGGAGCCAGCCTTTCTGGACACTCTCTTCCAATGCCAACAGCACCGTGGATGCCTTGTGTCCTGTGAGTTCCTGGATCCAGTCGATGGAAAAACTGCCTGCGAACAGGGCGGCCAACTCCTTGATGGGCGTCTCTGTGGAGGGGATCTCATTTGGTGGGTTCACGTGGATGCCTCGATAGGGCCAAAACAGGCATAGAATTCCAATGGGCAGATGAATATACATGATATTTCGTGTAATTACGATAATTGGTTTTTGCACGAAATTTCTCTGGCAAGGCTGCATGTACATGCGGTTGGAGACACCCTCAAGATGACACGAAACGGACAGGCTCACGGGTTGAACATTCTCCACTGCTCTTCCGCCAAATATCATGAGAACACGAAATTTCGTGTAAACGAACATACTGCCAGACAAGCGACAAAACCCAAGTGATTGAAAATAAATGTATTTTTGCTATGGCATGGTTAATGCTTTCTTTTGCAGTGGAAGCTGGTCGCTGAACACTTTGGAACCTAACGTGATTCGCATTACAGAATTACAGACAGAGCCCGGCTCGCTGGAAATTCGGGTCGATGGTCGGATCGAAACAGCAGCATTGCCATTGCTGCAAAAAGATATCGACGAAGCAGCCGGCAGGGCAAAATCCAGGATCATGCTGAATCTGCAGGGCGTGACCGGCTGTGACCACTTGAGTATCGAATTTTTGTGCGCCATTGATCTTGAAGCGGTGGTCTTGATCAATGTGCCGGAGTTTCTGCGGATTCAAATCGACGCAGGTGACGAGCATTGAGCCCCGGGCTCAGAGTCAGGCAGCAACTCACAGTCAAAGCTGATGGACAGATTCAGGTTATTGGGTGCATGATTGATGGCATCAGGGGGCAGGCAACAAGCTACGCCCTCTGACATGCAGACCAAGGCCGGGCTCGCTATTGATATTTTCCACGGGGAATTCGCCTTTGTAGCCGAATCTGAGACATTTTGTAGTCAGGTCCTGTCGCAGCAGGTATGTCCCGAAAGCACCTTCTGAGGCTTCGAGAAGAGGTCTGGCAGTATTCATCACCGTCAAGCCTGCACGGGTCAGGATACTGGTCTCGCCTACCTGGGCGCCCACAATCACGCCGATACCCCTTGCCAGGGCTTCCTTGACTATTTCCAGAGACCTGTGCAGCCCACCCATCTTGGAGACCCGCACGTTTAAAAGCCAAAGTCCGTCATCCTGGAGTGAGTCCGTTTGTTCAATACGCGTGAAGCTTTCATCCAGTATGATGCGCACTCCGCAGGCGTTGCCCACCTTACTGAATCCATTCAGATTTCCTGCCTGCACAGGCTCTTCAATTGCGAAAAATTTCCCTGGCAGCACCGTGATATGATGAATGCACTCGTCCACGTTATTCCAATGATTGTTTGCGTCCAGCCGTATCCGGAGCAGAGTCTCGCTTTTGCGAATCAGGTCTTCCATCTTTCTGCTGTCCCGTCGTTGATTGCCGGAGAGTTTGACCTTGTAATCACTGAACCCCTGATTCCAGTATCGACGCAGCTGCCATCGGTAGGCAAGACGGGGTGCATCTCCCAGTACTGCGGTATATGTGAAAATACCGTTAAGCCGAGGTATGTCCAGCAGGTCCTCCACGGGGACATTCTCAATTTTTCCAAACAAGTCCAGAAGCGCAAGCTCTACAGCGCAGAATGCAGCCGGATTCCGGTCTATCAGTTCTCGATGGGTATTGGTCCAGGCGAGTAAGGTCTGAGTATCGAAAACCTCAAGAGATATGTTATTTGCATATTCGCGAATAAATGCAGCGCCACTGCTGGTTGTCTCTCCAGTGACATAGTCCCTTGGACAACCTTCACCATAACCGATCAGTCCATTGTCGGCATGAGCAGCGACAATCAGGTTCTCTGCACGTCGACGGCTTGCCGATGAATGTCTGAAGACCGTTTTGAATGGAATGGGATATGTGAACACTTCAAGTCGATCGATGTGCATCCGTCTTACTCCGGTAAGGCAGCGCTGTCAAAATCGAATGTACAATCCCGGGCATACTGTAAATGCAGATACTTGAACTGGGCATCACGCTGCCCTGCTTGCACACAGGCGGACCGGAACCTGTCACCTGTGCCGTTCTTCAGGTAGTGGATTCTCAGTGGGGCCAAACGTCCACTCTTGCGCTTGGCTTCATATTCAATGTTTGAAGAGTATAGTTTGTATTCTATCTCCATCTCCATGGCCAGACCGGAGAGCAAACTCACGTCATCCAACTCGATAAACAGTCTGTAAACGGCGGATTCCTCCCAGGCAAGCATGATGAAGAACATTGGGGAGATGCCGTATTCCGAAAGAACTGACACAACTGCCTGTATAACCTGTGCCTCGGTTAATTTTTCCCCGGTAATGTTGGTAACGCCCTTGCCTTTTTGAACGAATTCCAGTGCCGGTGTCTCAAACACACGCCCATTGACCCGGATGATGTCGTTTATGTCGTATCGATACAGCCCGTCGATGGTGGTGATGAACACATAGTACTCATGTCCTTCCTGCAGTTCATCGAGGCCCAGGAAGTCTTTCCCGCCAGTTTCACGTTCCTGCCTCTCCATAAATTCAAAAAATGTGTTGGTCAGCGTTGGCAGGCAGGTATTGTGTTTCGCGTCAATGTTAATCGTACCCCTGAATTCACTCGCCGAGTATCCCCACTCAATGATTGCGGTATCGGCGGGCAGCAAGGGAGAAAGGCTGCCCAGAGCAATACCGCAACTACCCCCTGTCCAGGTCACAACACCTCTGAGGTTCGGCCAGATGTCTGTGTAGGTCAGTCGGCCAGAAGATTGCAGTTTGTCTGCCAGTTGCCGCGCACGTGCCGGGCGCGGTTCCAGTCCTGTGACAGGTATATCAGGTAATTTGCCCGTGGCTACCGCATTGAACACTACATCCGAGTGACTATGTACAAAAGACAGCAAACGCAAAAAAGTAGAGGGGTTCGCTGTGGCCATGCTCGTGACTTGTGTCTCCGCAAAACCAAAAACGACCATTGCCAGATAGCGGCTATCGTAATCCTCAATTTCAGATAATGCCGGCGGCAGTACATACCTTGACCGCACCAGGGGCGACTGGCTGCGGTAGAGTAATCCGGATGCAGAGCCGAATTCTGTTCCTCCAGGCATCCTGCCTTCCACTGCCTGCCCACTGACGGCAAATACTTTTCCGTCGAGGACGCCGTCACATCCGGACCAGACGAAGGCGGAAATTTTCTGGTCGCCCTTCATTTGCCGCAGTCCGATTTTAGTTACCGGAATATTCTTGGGAGTTCCCAGGGTCCCGCTGGTTCGGTGGTAGTAAACAGGCTGGTCCCGGGTAAGACAGCGTTCTCCCGTCAGTTCCTGTCGTTCAATGAAAGGACGAAGATCTTCATAGGTCTGTACTGGCACAGCTTTTTGATAATCCCTGGTGCTGGAAATACTTGAGAAACCATGTGCCTTTCCGAATTCAGAATCCGAATTTCGCTTCAGAATACGTCGTAAAAGATCTGTTTGAACTTCGCCTGGAGTCTTCGCCTTGTTAACCAGATTCCGATAGCGGAGGCTCTGTGTGATTCTCAAAGCTTTTTTGAAAAGCGCCGATGACATATTAAGCATTTGGATCACTTGTGAAAGGAGCACCCATCTGTTCCAGAAACCCCATCGGGAAGTCCCGGTTCAATAGTCCAAGATGTCCGACTTCCCTGTCCTTTGGCAGGAATCGTGTACCAAACAACAAATCCCAGATGATGAGGTTGTTGCCAAAGTTATGATTGGATTCTTCCGCCGTGGCAGAATGATGCCACCGGTGCAGTTCTGGTCCCGCTATGATGTAATTCAGCAGGCCAAGTCGCACCCGGCAATTGGAATGCTGGAAGAATCCATTAAGGGCATAGAAGATAAAATATGTGGCCAACACTTCCTGTGAGACGGCCAGTACCGCAAATGGTAACGTGTCCAACGCGTATTGCACCGCCTTTTCCAGGGGGTGGAAGCGTCCAACGTTCAGCCAGTAGAGGCGGTGAGGTGAATGATGTACTGCATGCAACCGCCACATAAAGACAAACCGGTGAAAGGCACGGTGCAGCCAATACCTCAGAAAGTCTGCGAGCACCAGCATCAGAATCGTCTGTATGATGATGGGTAACCCGTGCGGCCACAGATTGGAAATGGTCAGTCCACCTTTCTCAAATGCACTGGCAATAGTGAGTACCAGCGCAAATGACAACAGGTAAGGTAGCGCAACCTGCACTGTGACCAGAAACAACGCATCGGCACGAACCTCTCCAAATTGAGGGCGCCACTCGTTTCTAAAGGGAAGGTACATTTCGTGGAGCGTGATAAACAACGCACCCGATATAACCGCAGTATACGTCGCCAGCAGCAGATGCAGCCCTGATGCCGTGAGCGTCATATATAACAGATACCCCAGTAGAATTACGGCGGGATAGGAAACGACAACCAGAAAATCGGAGATTGGGGTTTCAGTTTTATCATGTTTTACTTCCATGAGTCTGGCAGTCTCGTCGTTGCGTGAATCCGGTAAGCCGGTTTTAACGCTGTCCAGTTATTATCTGACATCAAATTTTCTGGGAGGCTGTCCGAGAACAGACTGACCTACTGCGGACAAGACTGATTGGCCATATTTTCCGCTTATTTTCGTTCAATATGTCCAATATTTGCCTCAAATAACCAAAAAATATGACTCAATCAGTCTCGCCCTCGCTACGGTCGCAGTTCCCGGGCAGCCTCCTGGACTGTCCGAGAACAGACTGATCTACTGCGGACAAGCCTGATTGGCCATATTTTCCGCTTATTTTCGTTCAATATGTCCAATATTTGCCTCAAATAACCAAAAAATATGACTCAATCAGTCTCGCCCTCGCTACGGTCGCAGTTCCCGGGCAGCCTCCTTGATAATTATCAGACAGACACGTACACGCCTGTTCGAATTGTGTTGAATACCTTGAATTGCGTATTGGCATATTAAACCAGCCGAACTACTTGAAACAACCACCACAGGCCCCATGATCTTGTTCAGAACCTTACGACTTGAAACAACCGCCACAGGCCCCATGATCTTGTTCAGAACCTTACGACTTGAAACAACTGCCACAGGCCCCATGTTCTTGTTCAGAACCTTGTCATAGGCGACGTTGATGATACCTGTACCAGTGATAATAAATACTGAGGTTAGCAGAATATGCGGATAGATAAATTTACCAGCAAATTACAGAGTGGTCTGGCTGATGCACAATCCATGGCGATCGGCAAAGACCAGAATCAATTGGCTCCTGAACACCTGATAATGGCATTGCTGGACCAGCAGGGTGGGTCTCTGAAACCCCTGCTGGTGCGAACAGGTGTGGATGTTATCTCTTTTACTGATGCGCTTTCACAATTGATCGAACGTCTACCCCGGATTAAAGATAACAGGGGAGATATCCAGATATCCCCTGAACTGGTGCAATTGCTTAATCTTGCCGACAAGTATTCCCAGCAGCGGGGCGATCAGTTTATCTCCAGTGAATGCGTGCTGTTGGCTGCCCTGGATAATAAATCCGACCTGGGGTCATTGCTGGATAAATTTGGCATCCGGAAGGATACACTGGAACGGGTCATAGATCAGGTAAGGGGTGGAGAGACAGTGGATGATCCGAATGCGGAAGACACGAGGCAGGCACTGGAAAAATTTACTGTTGATCTGACCGCAAAGGCAACGGAAGGAAAACTTGATCCCGTAATCGGCAGAGACGATGAAATACGGAGGACCGTACAGGTACTGCAGCGACGCACCAAGAATAATCCGGTACTGATAGGTGAGCCGGGAGTTGGTAAAACGGCCATAGTAGAAGGACTTGCCCAGAGGATTATCAATGGTGAAGTACCGGAAGGCCTGCGGGATAAAAAAATCCTGGCTCTGGACATGGGATCTCTGATCGCAGGCGCCAAATTCCGTGGAGAGTTTGAAGAACGGTTGAAGGCCGTGTTGAATGAACTCAGTCGTGAAGAAGGCAGAGTGATCCTGTTCATTGATGAGCTTCACACAGTCGTGGGAGCTGGTAAAGCTGAAGGTTCAATGGATGCAGGCAATATGCTGAAACCTGCACTGGCCAGAGGTGAATTGCATTGTGTGGGCGCAACTACTCTGGACGAATACCGGCAGTACCTTGAAACAGATGCGGCTCTGGAACGCCGGTTTCAAAAAGTACAGGTTGGCGAACCTACGGTAGAAGATACCGTGGCAATTTTGCGCGGTCTTAAAGAGCGGTATGAAATTCACCACGGTGTGGATATTACGGACCCGGCAATTATTGCTGCGGCAAGATTGTCACATCGTTATATCTCAGACCGCCAGTTGCCAGACAAGGCCATTGATCTGGTGGATGAAGCCGCGAGCCTTATCCGGATGGAAATGGATTCAAAACCGGAAGATATGGACCGACTGGAAAGACGGCTCATTCAGTTAAAGATCGAACGTGAAGCACTTAAGGGTGAAACAGACGATGCTTCCATCGGGCGTCTGCAATCACTTGATGACAATATTGGCGAACTTGAAAAGGAATATGCTGATCTGGAGGAAATCTGGAATTCAGAGAAGACGGCGTTACAGGGCAGTCAACATATCAAGGAGGAACTGGAGCAGGCACGGCTGGAACTGGAAACGGCATACAGGGCAGGTGACCTGACACGCATGTCGGAACTCCAGTATGGCAGGGTTCCTGAACTTGAGAAGCAATTGGAACTGGTTACGGAAACAGATACTGCCTCAATGAAACTGCTTCGGAACCGGGTTACGGATGAGGAAATAGCAGAAGTAGTGTCCAAATGGACCGGCATTCCGGTAACCAGGATGCTGGAGGGAGAAAGAACCAGGCTGCTTCAACTGGAAGAGGAACTGCACAGGCAGGTCATTGGCCAGGAAGAAGCCGTCGCTGCGGTTTCAGACGCAATAAGACGATCGAGAGCAGGGCTTTCAGACCCGAACCGTCCTAATGGTTCCTTCCTGTTCATGGGTCCTACCGGCATAGGAAAGACCGAGTTGTGCAAGGCATTGGCGAATTTCCTTTTTGACACGGATGAAGCCTTGATTCGTATCGATATGTCCGAGTTCATGGAAAAACATTCGGTGGCGAGACTTATTGGAGCGCCTCCTGGATATGTCGGTTACGAGGAAGGGGGATACCTCACCGAACATGTGCGGAGAAAGCCCTATTCAGTCATCCTTCTTGATGAAATCGAGAAAGCACACCGGGATGTATTCAATATTCTACTGCAGGTACTCGATGATGGTCGCCTGACAGACGGGCATGGTCGTACCGTGGACTTCAAGAATACCGTATTGGTCATGACATCCAATCTGGGCTCGGATGTTATACAGAATATGGCGGCGTCGGCGTCTTATCATGAGATGAAAAACGCGGTGTTGGATTTCGCAAGACAACATTTCCGGCCGGAGTTTCTCAACCGTATTGATGACACGGTAGTGTTCCATCCGTTGACGAGGGATCAGATTAAGGGTATTGCCGGAATCCAGTTACGGATACTGCAGTCAAGGGTAAAGGAATCGAATATCTGCCTGAAGTTTGATAACGATGCTCTTGAATATCTGGTCGATGTTGGTTATGACCCGGTTTATGGCGCCCGACCCCTTAAACGGGCCATACAGCGGTACGTGGAGAATCCACTGGCTCAGGATATACTGTCCGGTCGATTCACACCCAATACTCAGGTAACCGTAGGCAGAGCCGGTAAGGACCTCGATTTTACTATTAAAAAAATACTGTACATGTGAACAGTTAAGTGTTACTGTGTGTCTGTACAGTGAATTATCAGATCGAGGAATGCAAAATGAATCCAGAACCTGCAATCAATCATTCACAACTGGCCATGCAGGCTGCCCGCCGAATGCGGCGGGTAAAGCATAAGCAGAAAAACAGCAGGGTGATTTGCCACCATCTGTCAAAGATGCTGATGGATGCAGAAGTCGGGGTACGCCCACATTCAGCAGAGATACTGCTGGCTCCGTTGCCAAGGGTGATACAACAGGAAAAACAATTCTCTCTGGGGTTCTGACAGCCTCCGGTTATCCCGGGTGAACCCAGACAGTGACCTGATTAAACCAGGGCAGGTTTACAGCAGCCATATTGAGTTGATCCTGTAGACCAGCCTGATGTTCAATGGTACTGTCTTCTACAAACAATTCCACATCGATTCCATGATTCAGGTAATGGAGGTTGATTTTGTTAATGTCTTCATTGCTGATGATGTGCCTCCATGATTCCCGTAACTGATGTCTTACATCCTGTCGCAGGGGCACCATCGTGTTTGTCTGTTCGTGTTCCTCCATTTCCGCATCGTCTTCTGCATCTACATGTACGGTTATATCGGTAATATCGTGGAATTCATCCATTAAAAGCCGTGTTACCCATTCACCAATATGGTGACCTTCCGAAACGCTGATCGCCGAGTCGACCTGGAGATGGATGTCAAGAAACACTGATTGTCCCATACGCCGGGTTCTGATGTGGTGTACACCCTGTACACCCTCGGCACTTTCTATCTGCTTTCTGATCTGATTGACGTAGGTTTCGGAAAGTGCGGTATCCACCAATTCCTCGACGCTCTTCCTGCTCAATCGCCAACCGATCAGCGCAATCATGAATGCAATACCAATGGCTGCGAACATTTCGAACCATGCATAACCGAGCAGTGCACCGCCGACGCCAATCAGAACAATAACCGAAGACAGCGCATCGGACCGGTGATGCCAGGCGTTTGCAATTAAAAGTGAAGAGTGTGTCTTCTCTCCCTGTTTCCGGGTGATGAAATACAGCAATTCTTTGGTAACAATCGATACCAGTGCAGCTATCAGGGCTGGCCAGGTAGGCAGGGATACCGATTCGATATCCAGAAGACGATCAACGCTGTCCCATATGAGCAGACCTGCCACTCCAAGCAGCATCACACCGAGTATAAACGTACCGAAAGTCTCGAACCTGGCATGGCCGTATGGGTGTTCCAAATCAGGTTCCTCCACACCAATCCGGTTGAAGAACCAGACCATGATGTCTGTCCCCAGATCGGAAAAGGAGTGAATCCCATCCGCTATCAGGGCATGGGAATTAGCGAATATTCCTACTAAAACTTTGCCCATACCCAGGGCAAAATCCACCACACCGCTCCACACCAGCAATTGATGGGTTTTCTGTTGACTCTTTTCCCGGTCAGTTTTGACTGGTCCCAAGGGCATCACTTTCCCAAAATTTCCTATCACCGGGAGAGAGTATCAGGAACTCGTGATCAGTACTAACGACTACAGAAATAGTGAAGGCGATCTACACGTGAATTGGGATGATTATCAGATGCATGAGATAATGCACACTATTCAGTTAACACAGCTAACAGACAATCGTCAGAGGAATTGATGGATTATCTCCATACATGTGTCATTGGAGGGGGTGTTGTCGGACTTGCAATTGCACGCAGTCTGGCACAATCCGGAAAAGATGTGATGGTGCTGGACCGTGACCTGAAATATGGTCAGGGGATCAGCAGCCGAAACAGCGAAGTGATTCACGCAGGTATTTACTATCCGCGCGATTCATTGAAAGCCAGCCTGTGTGTCCGTGGTAAGGCACTTCTTTACGAGTATTGCAGTGCACACAACGTGGCATTCAGACGTTGCGGCAAACTGATTGTTGCGACGGAGCAGGTAGAGGAAGACGAGTTGGATAGAATCATGAAACAGGCCATGACCAATGGCGTCGATGATCTGGAATACTGGTCTCAGGAGAAAATCAAGTCCGAAGAACCTGATGTCAGGGCTACACTGGCGTTGCTGTCACCCTCGACCGGCGTTATCAGCAGTCACGATTTGATGACTGCGTATCTCGCCGACCTGGAAACCGCTGGTGGCATGTTTATCGGCGGCACCCGGGTCAAAGCCATTGAGATAAAGGATGATGGCTATAGGGTTCACTGTGATATAGATGATGGTTCCTACGATTTTTGTTGCACGGTTCTGGTTAATTCAGCAGGTCTGGGAGCACAGGAAATCTCCCATGCCATAGATGGATCGGATCATTCGCTGATACCACCACTGTATTATGTCAAGGGCAGCTACTTCACGATGTCGGGTAAGCCGCCTTTCAATCGGTTGATCTATCCTGTACCCGAAAAATCCGGCGCGGGATTGGGTGTTCATGCGACGATTGATCTGGCTGGCCAGGTTAAATTCGGTCCGGATGTTGAATATATCAAAGCCGAAGATTACACGGTTTCAGAAGACAGACTGGATGCATTTTATAAAGCTGTTCGACGCTACTTTCCGGGTTTGGCGGATGGACAGTTGACGCCCGGTTACGTGGGCATTCGTCCCAAGTTGCAGGGACCAGGCGACAGTGTAAAAGACTATGTTATTCAAACACCCGATGAACATGGACTGCCAGGGGTGGTACAACTGTATGGTATAGAATCGCCTGGATTGACTTCATCGCTGGCAATAGCGGAATATGTGACTAATTCACTTGCGGATTTCTACTGAGAATAAACAGATGATTTCTCCCCCCTGGTTCGAAGATTTCAATGTAGGGGATGACTTCAGTAACGTCCCCTCGGTTACACTTACTGAAGGTTACGCAGCCTTGCATCAGGCAATGTTTGCGGACAGATTGAGGTTGCCGCTGGACAAACCGCTATCTTTCGCCGTCACTGGTCGGCAAGCATTTCTCGCCAATACATCCCTGGTAGGTAATATGGCCATTGGGCAGAGTACTGTCCCGTCGCAGCGTGTTATCGGGAATTTGTTTTATCGAGGGATGGTGTTCAGAAAACCGGTATATATTGGTGATACGTTGGCCACACAGACCAGGTTAATCGCGTTACGTCAGAACCGGATCAGGGAGGGGCGTGCTGCTACCGGTATGATCGTCCTGGAGATACATGTACACAATCAACATGATGAAACGGTTATGCACTTCTGGCGGTGCCCCATGATTCCATGCCGTGCCCCGGATGCAGACACTGGCAGGAACGATAGTTTAGATACAATCCCGGAAACAATTGCAGATGACGATCTGGCCAATGCTGTACCGGATTGGGATTACCTTGCTTATGTGGATCGGGTTCCCGGTTGTCACTATGAGGACTACCATGCTGGCAGCAGTTTTATTGTCGAGGCCAGGGATACGATAACCTCCGCACCGGAACTCGCACGTATGACACTCAATCTCGCCATGCCGCACACCGATGCCGGTCGCAGCGTATATGGCAAGCGTCTTGTCTATGGAGGGCACACGATTTCCATGGCTGCAGCGCAACTGTCGCGGGCAATTCCAAATCTGATGAGTATTTTGGCGTGGTATCGATGCGATCATACCGCACCGGTTTTCGAAGGTGATATTCTTGACTCCGTGGTAACGATAGATGACAAACTGGACCTGGATTCTGCGGGAATACTGAAACTGCACGTAGAAGTCCATGCCCACAGGGGGGGGCAAGCACCTGAACCCGGTGAGCATATCAAGGTGCTTGACTGGCAACTGGCCGGGCTGATGGCCAAACGTTCTTTGCAATATTCAAAATAATCAGAATCCTTTGATTTTACTGGTATTTTCAAGAAGTGAAAAAGCCTTGAAACATCGTTGTCAGCGGGATTTATGATAGAGTAGGAAGCATCTGGTTACGGAGGTCGGTTCGAGTGTTTGAAATTGTGTATGCCGGCGGCTGGCTGATGATTCCAATCATCCTGTGTTCCATTATTACCGCTGCTATTTGTGCGGAAAGATTCTGGACTTTGCGCCCACGGCAAATAGCACCCCGAAACCTGACTGAACAGGTCTGGCACTGGATCAGAAACGACGAACTGGATACTGACAGATTGCGAACATTGCGCGGTGGTTCTCCTCTTGGACAGATCCTGGCGGCAGGTATTTCCAATCGTCAACTCGGTCGTGATTTGATGAAAGAGCGAATTGAGGAAGTGGCTGATCATATCGTCCATGAACTTGAGAGATATCTCAATACACTGGGTACCGTAGCATCAATTACACCGTTGCTTGGATTGCTGGGAACGGTCATCGGAATGATCAAGGTGTTCAGCGAAATCAAACTGGGAGGTATCGGCAATGCGGCCGCTCTCGCGGGTGGTATCGCAGAAGCTCTGATTACAACTGCCGCTGGTCTCACCGTCGCCATACCCAGTCTGTTCTTTTATCGCTTCTTCCATAGAAGGGTGGACGAACTGGTGGAACAGATGGAGCAGGAAGCGATTAAACTGGTGCAGGTATTGAACAGTAATCGCCCGAGCCAGCCAGAAGAAGAATCTGCAGATACACAGGTATTCAGACAGTGAAATTCACTCACAGCATCAAGACCGAAGCGGAAATCAATTTGACGCCGCTGATTGACGTTGTCTTCCTGTTGTTGATTTTCTTCATGGTTTCCACCACCTTTATCGGAGAGTCGCATCTGTCCATTGATTTGCCGGAAGCCAGTAGTGAAGACATCAACATTGCCAGGGAACAGATCGAAGTATCCATTACCCGTCAGGGAGATTTTGCCGTCAATGGTACAGTACTCATCAACACAAGCCTTGAGTCTCTGAAGGACGCACTGCTGCAGGCAAGTAATGGTGACAACTCGATGCCGTTGATTATTATCGCGGACGCGGCAACACCACACCAGTCTGTTGTAATGGCAATGGATGCGGCGGGTCAATCAGGTTTCGCCCACCTCAGTATCGCCACCAAACTCGGCGAGGAGAGGTAAATCCTATGCCCAAACGAGATTCTGACACCAGGATTTACGCCAGATTATTATCCTATGTTGTACCGTACAAGTTCGTGTTCCTCCTGGGCATCGTCGGTTTTTTTCTGTACTCGTTATCCAATGTAGCTTTTGTGAATCTGATCGGTTATATCGTAGATTCACTGGGTGGCAACAGTCCACTGCAACCTGAACAGACAGAGGTGCTCACCAATCTGTTTGGTGAATCGGATTCGCTGGATCGAACACTGATACCAATAGCCATGGTGGCGATTGCTATCTGTCGGGGTGTTGGTACATTTATCGGGAATTACTGTATTTCACGCGTCTCCACTAATCTTGTTCATGTCCTGCGATGTGAATTGTTCGATCAGTTGACTACATTACCCAGCAGATTCTTCGACAGAAGCAGGTCAGGGGACCTTATTGCAAAGCCCACCTTTCACGTTAATCAGGTGACAGGAGCCGCCACGGATGCTGTACGTGTCATCATCCGGGAAGGATTTGTTGTCATTGGTTATCTTGCGGCGCTCATTTATCTGAACTGGATGCTGGCACTGATTTTTTTCATTGTGACACCGGTAATTACGGCAATGGTGATCTATGCCGGGAAAAGGTTCAGGAGAATCAGTGAGAGAATTCAGGGGTCAATGGGTGACGTTACACATGTGGCATCCGAAGCTATTCAGGGGTACCGGGTTGTTCGCACTTTTGGGGGCGAGGAATACGAACGAAAACGATTCAACAGGGTCAGTCGTGACAACCGGATCCAGTCTATGAAAATGGTTGTGACCGCGTCCATCGCGACCCCGGTGGTGCAGTTGCTGATAGCTGTTGCCCTGGCCGGTCTTGTATGGTTGTTACTGGACCCGATAATGCTCTCGGATATGACAACCGGTGATGTCGTGATGTTTATCACATTTAGCGGCATGTTGGCAAAACCGATTCGTCAATTATCTGAAGTCAATGCCACGGTGCAAAAAGGACTTGCAGCAGCGGCAGATATTTTCGACCTGTTCGATCAGGAAGTGGAACATGACACGGGTACCGAAGTGTTGTCCACTGTACAGGGTAATGTTGTATTCGACAGGGTTTCATTCAGATACGGTGAAGACTCTCCCCCTGTACTGCAGGAACTGAGTTTTGAAGTAGCATCCGGTGAGACTATTGCGCTGGTCGGAAGGTCCGGCGGCGGCAAGAGTACCCTGGTCAGTCTGATTCCGAGATTCTATGACCCATCGAGTGGCTCAATCCTTGTTGATGGCAAGCCAATCTCCCAACTGACACTAGGCAACATACGTAGTCACATAGCGTTGGTACCCCAGGAAGTTATCCTGTTCAATGATACGGTTGCCAACAACATCGCTTATGGCTCGTTAAAGGGAGCCAGCCGTGCAGAAATAGAAAGTGCCGCAAAAAAAGCTTATGCCTGGGACTTCATCTCTAAAATGGAGCATGGGCTGGACACTGTCGTTGGTGATGATGGTGTACTGTTGTCAGGAGGACAGCGACAGCGGATAGCAATCGCACGTGCTTTCCTCAAGGACGCCCCGATTCTGATCATGGATGAAGCTACGTCTGCACTGGATTCGGTGTCTGAACGCTATATTCAATCGGCTCTTGAAGAGGTTGTAAAAGGACGTACAACGTTCCTCATCGCGCACCGCATATCCACCATTGAGAATGCAGACAGGATTCTTGTTCTGGATGATGGCAGGATTGTTGAAACAGGAACTCATGCCGAGTTGATCGCCAGGGATGGGCCATACAAAAATTTTCACAGCGACACAGAGGACAATAATGCCGGGCCGCCAGCAAAGGCTGTTGATATGCCAACAATGCCGACACATTATCGTGGAGAGGGCAGGGGATGGGACTTCCATCCACTGGTAAAGGCCTGGTATAACAATGCAGCCTGGTTGAATCTGCTCAGTCCATTCAGCTTCCTGTTTCGGTTGATGAGCGGGTTCCGACGTTGGCGAATCGTGAAACATCAGCGTCGATGGCAGCCACCCGTACCCGTTATTGTAGTGGGTAATATAAGCGTCGGCGGTACAGGAAAATCACCACTGGTGGTCTGGCTGGTAGAACAACTGGCGGGCAGGGGATTCCATCCTGGTGTTGTAAGCCGGGGATACGGTGGAAGTGGCGCGGAATATCCATTGGAAGTGACAGCAATGACGAACCCGGAGGATTCCGGTGATGAGGCGCTGATGATTGCCCGTCGGACAGAACATCCGGTAGTGGTGGACCCGGATAGAGTCTCGGCAGTGGAGTATCTTTTAAAGAGACATGGATGCGATGTAGTTGTTGCCGATGATGGTATGCAGCATTACCGGCTGCACAGGGATGTGGAAATAGCCGTTGTCGACGGCAGGAAAGGGCTGGGAAATGGCAAATGTCTGCCGGAAGGTCCTTTACGGGAGCCGCCAGAGCGGCTTGCAGAAGTTGATTTTGTGATCGCCAATGGGTCTCCTGTGAAACCTTTACCCTGTCAGAATCAGGTCATGACGCTGGCTGCAACAGATATTGTAAACCTGATTACCGAAGAACGGTTAACACCCGAGGATCCCATTGCTCCAGTTGTTCATGCCGTTGCCGGCATAGCCGACCCCTGGCGATTTTTCAATACTCTGCAGAATCTTGGGTACGAGGTGATTGAACATCCATTTGCGGATCACTATCGGTTTCAACTGGCGGACCTGGCCTACGGAGATTCGATTCCGATTATCATGACCGAAAAGGACGCGGCAAAGTGTCGTGAATTGAATCTCGAAATAATCCATAATTCTTTCTGGTATCTTGAGATCACCGCCGGATTACCCGAAAACTTCCTGGATGCAGTGATTAACCGTATGGATCAACGTACCGGAGACCGTATAGATCAACTGGAGAGGTATGAGTGATGTCGATAGACTCAAAACTACTCAGCATACTGGTTTGTCCCGTGTGCAAAAGCGAACTGGAATACCGGCGAGAAGCAGAAGAACTGGTATGCGCAGTTGAAAGACTCGCCTTTCCGATCAGGGATGATATCCCGGTATTGCTGCAATCGGAGGCAAGACAATTGACCGAAGAAGAGCTTTGACGATGGATCCCTTCTTCAGGACTTTCCGTGGACTTTAATGTCATCATTCCGGCCCGATTTGCATCACAACGATTGCCGGGAAAACCGTTACTGGACATTGTCGGTAAATCAATGGTGCAACGGGTCTATGAACAGGCTCTAAAGAGCCTTGCCAATGATGTCGTCGTCGCAGTGGACGATTATCGTGTTTATGATGCAGTAGCGGGTTTTGGTGGTAAAGTATGCATGACTTCACAGGACCACCCATCAGGTACCGACCGGATTCAGGAAGTGGCGTCAATATTCGGATATGAAGACAATCAGATAGTGGTCAACATACAGGGTGATGAACCGCTGATTCCACCAGAAGTCATCAATCAGGTGGCTGCCAATCTTGAATTACATCAGGTTCAGGTGGCTACTCTGTCGGAACCGATTGAGTGTCTGGAAGAATTTGTGAATCCGAATATTGTCAAGGCAGTCATGGGGGAAGACGAGTGTGCTCTGTACTTCAGTCGAGCACCTGTACCCTGGCCAAGAGACAGTAAGGCAAGGGCATTACCAACGGGGATTCGAGCCCTGAAACACCTGGGAATATATGCATATCGGGTTTCTTTTCTGAACCGGTATGTAACCTGGAGTCCTGCTGCAATCGAAGAGGTTGAAAAACTGGAGCAGCTTCGTATTCTGTTTCATGGTGTCAGAATCCATACCGGCCAAAGTTGCATGCCAATCCCCCCGGGAGTAGATACAGTGCAGGACCTGCAACGTGTTATTGAATTTGTTGAACAGGACGGATGATGAAATGCGCGAAATTGCCGACATTGCCTCTACCGGGTTACCGGGCATGACAACCACAGAGAAATAACTTATCCAACTATCGGAACAAAAAGAACTGCGGCAACTGAATACGCTGCACCTGAAATGCTCGGCGGAACAATTCTACCGCGTACAGGATGAGACATCTCTCCTTGCCGCCATTGAGTATGCCAGGGAACATGAGCTTCGCCTCAACATCCTTGGAGGAGGTAGTAATATTGTGTTGCCGGAATATCTACCTGGACTGACTGTCCATGTGGATATACGGGGTATCAGGCTGCAATCACCCTGTGTCATTGCCAAGGCTGGTGAGAACTGGCATAACCTGGTGATAAGCACTTTGCGGCATGGCTTCCATGGCATTGAGAATCTTTCTTTGATACCCGGTTCTGTCGGTGCGGCGCCGATACAGAATATCGGTGCCTACGGTCAGGAATTGTCACAGGTTTTTCTCGAATTGCGTGCTGCCGATACCCTGAACTGCCAGATTCGGACATTCAGCAAGGCGGATTGTGAATTTGGATATCGGACCAGTCTGTTCAGAGAGACTCCTGGCAGATACATTATCACCTCGGTCACATTACGATTGAAAACCCATTTTGAACCCAATCTGGAATATCCAGGTATCAGGGATGCAGTTGGACATGAGAATCCAACTGCCTGGCAGGTCAGTGCAGCAATATGTCGTCTCAGGCAGCAAAAATTACCAGATCCCGCGATGTCGCCCAATGCTGGCAGCTTCTTCAAAAACCCTGTAATCAGTACTCGGCAATACCAGAAACTACAACGTTTATATCCTGTTATATCCGGCAATACTCAATCGAATGGGATGATCAAACTATCCGCTGCCCAGTTGATTGAACTGGCGGATTTGAAGGGGAGCAGCGTTGGGGACGCTATGGTATCCAATCAACACAGCCTTGTACTGATCAATCGAGGGCAGGCTGACAACCAGGACATACTGAAGCTGGCCGACAGGGTACAATCACGGGTTTGTGATCATTTCGGAATTCAACTTGCAGTGGAGCCGGTAATACTGGCTTCCGGGTAAATCATCGCCTGTGGCGTGTTAATCAGCCTCTGCCACTTCTTTGGCCTGGTTATTCTCTCCATCCTTCAAAACAGCAGTGGATTTAGGGTCGACCGTGGAAATGGCTTCTTCCATGTCCAAATTTCTCGGATCATTCTCTGCCCGCCCACGGGTGCTCGGGTGTCCTTCGCTGACCTCCTGTGCGATGTATTCAAGAACCTCGGGTAATACCCGGGGAGGTGTTTCCATCAGTACAGAACCTGTGACAACGTCTATTGGATTGATACGGGGATCATTTACTGCCTGTCCCCGTTCGGATGGTCGTCTGGTTTCTTCTATCATACTTGCAGTTTCAATCCTGGTCTTTTCAACCGGGGAGATGTCATTAATACTACTCTGGACGTTGGTTACCTCAGATTGATCCCGGTTTACGTATTCCTTTGGAGATTCTTTGGATTTCCGTTCGCTTTCCCGGGTTTTCTGCCTGTTGTTATCAGGTACAGTTGATTTCACCTGTTTGTTTTCCTGCTCCTGGGCCCGTTCCGGTGATTGCCGGCGACTGCGTTGTTTTTGTTGTCCCCGTTCTCGCTGTCCCTGATTTCTTTTATCATCTGACCGGGACCGGCTGTCTCCTGTCTGCCGATTTTCCCTGTTCTGCCTGTTTTTAGACTTATTCTCTGTCTCTTTACTTTCCCTTTGACGTTCATGATTTCCCCGGGCAACGTGTTTTCTGTTCGCTTGCTGTTTTCTGCCATTACCCCGTCGGGTTTCAGTTTTGGCGTTATCGCGTTTGTACTTTGTTGAATTTTTCGCAACTTTTCCCGCAGTTTGAGTATTAATGTGAAACAGCTGAGCTAACCGTACCAGGAGTCCGGATTTCTTAACCGGTTTCTGTACTGGTTTCGGAGGAAGGGGAGGGTTGAGAGACTTGACAGCCGCTTCCTCCACACTTACAGGTTGGTTGTCCCTGTGAGGTAATACCTCTTCTTTGACACTGGTGATTTCATAACTGACGGAAGCTTCTTCAGCGTTATTGTCCCTTATTCGTTCCACCCGGTAGTGAGGTGTCTGCATTTCGGGGTCCGGAACAACGATTATTCGAACATTGTTTCGCTGTTCTATCTCGCTCAACACATTTCGTTTCTCATTTAACAGATATGAAGACACGGCAATCGGTAGAAAAGCCCTGATTTCTGAACTGGTCTCTTTCAGTGATTCCTCTTCGACGATACGAATAACGGCAAGTGACGAAGACTCAACATCCCTGATCGTCCCAAGACCACTGCATCGGGGACAGACGATACCGCTGGTTTCTCCCAATGATGGGCGCAGTCTCTGACGTGACATTTCCAGCAAACCGAATCTGGATATACGACCAATCTGAACTCTGGCACGATCTACCTGAAGTGAATCGCGCAACCGGGTCTCAACTTCCCGTTGATTCCTGGTGGCACTCATGTCTATAAAATCAATCACGATCAGCCCGCCAATATCGCGCAATCTCAATTGCCGGCAGATTTCGTCAGCAGCTTCCAGATTGGTCGTCAATGCTGTCTCCTCGATATCTGAACCGCGGGTAGCCCTTGCGGAATTGATATCGATGGATACCAATGCTTCTGTTGGATCAATGACCAGAGATCCACCCGAAGGCAGGTGAACTTCCCGCTGGAATGCTGTTTCGATCTGACCTTCAATATGATAGCGGTTGAACAGGGGGACATCGCTGTCGTAGCGCTTGATACGGCTTTTATATTGAGGCATGACCTTCTCAACAAATTCAACTGCCTGCTGACAGGCGTCTTCTGTGTCGATAAGAATTTCGCCGATATCATTACGAAGATTATCTCGTATGGCCCGTGTAATGACGTCACTTTCCTGGTAGATAAGAAATGGGCTCTTGCCGCTTTCAGTTGCTTTTCTAATCGCTTGATTTAATTGCAGCAGGTAATCCAGGTCCCACTGTAGTTCTTCTGCACTTCGTCCAAGACCGGCGGTACGGATGATCACACCCATGTCCCTGGGTATCCCCAGGTTAGACATTACAGTCTTCAATTCATCACGTTCATCACCGTCGATACGTTTAGAAATTCCACCGGCACGGGGGTTGTTCGGCATCAGGACCAGATAACGTCCCGCCAGGCTGTAGAAGCTGGTCAAAGCGGCGCCTTTGGTACCTCGCTCTTCCTTGTCCACCTGAACAACCAGTTCAATACCTTCCTTGACAACTTCCTGAATATTGATACGCCCCTTGATCTTTGATGGGGGTATGGAGAAATACTCTCGTGATATTTCCTTGAGTGGCAGGAAGCCGTGCCGATTTCCACCGAAATCAACGAATGCAGCTTCCAGACTGGGTTCAACCCGGGTAATCCGGGCTTTGTAGATATTACCTTTTTTCTGTTCTCTGTCCCGGCTTTCTATATCCAGGTCATATAACTTCTGCCCGTCTACCAGGGCAACCCGCAACTCTTCATTATGAGTTGCGTTGATTAACATACGCTTCATTACGATATCACTCTATTCGCGCAATCATTGGCGAATGGATATCGTCAAATCCTGACATAACGTCTTCAGGCGTTTACTGAACTTGACCTCAATTTTCCTTTCATGACAGGTGTATCAACAGTGCCGTATTGGGATACGCCCGATGTACCGGGGGTGGTTGTCGTTTCCTTGATATAGAGTCCTTTGATAAAGAGTACATTAAAATAATCTGTACTCCTTATTGAATTGTTCTGTTGTTTGACGATAACATTCGCAATCTTTGTGATTGCAGTTAATTTCCAGCCAGCAGGTAACTTTCCTGCCGGGTCCTGTTAAATCTGGTGTCGATGTATGCTTGTCCTAACACAACTGTCTTACCACTCAGATCAGGCTGTTCAAATTGTTCATGTACCAGCCTGAGGCGTACTATAGCTGAAAGTAGTGATTTATCCAAGCAATGATTTCTGCCAAAGATTCGAGAAGATCCGGTAAAACCAATGTCCAGAAAGTGGTCATCCAGGATGATTATGATGGTCAGCGTGTGGATAACTATCTTTTACGGGTGTTGAAAGGTGTACCCAGGTCAAGAATATACCGATTGATCCGCAAAGGTGAGGTCCGTATCAACGGGAAACGTGTCCGCGCTGATACCAGACTGGTTCCCGGTGATCAATTACTTATCCCACCTGTGCGGACCGGCAACCGTAAGGTATCAAAAAAATATGAAAAAAATATACTAAAAAGAATAATTTATGAAAATAAAGTAATCTATGTTATTAATAAGCCGGCGGGGTTGGCTGTCCATGGTGGCAGTGGAATTTCGTCTGGTGCAATTGAATCTCTGCGTGCCTGTCTTCCGGATCAGAAGCTTGAGTTGATGCACCGTCTTGATCGTGACACATCCGGTTGTTTGATGATTGCCAGAAACAGGCGATATCTGCGCATCATGCAGGAAGCATTTCGTACCCGATCGGATCTGGGGAAATATTATCGGGTCATTGTCCATGGTTGCTGGTCTGGCAAAATAACACGGGTAGATGCCCCCATCGTTAAGAATACATTGAAAAATGGAGAACGAGTGTCCAGTGTATCCTCGATGGGTAAGCCATCGATCACTGATTTCAGGATATTGGCGCAGAGTAGTGATTTCTCCTTGCTGGAAGCTGAAGCAATTACCGGGCGAACACATCAGATCAGAGTTCATTGCAGGTATACCGGACATCCTGTTGTGGGAGATAAACGGTACGGCGACCTCGAGGCCGATGCCAGAGTTCTGCAGTATCTGAAGAATCACCGACTGATGTTGCATGCCAGTCGTCTTGAAATACCCGATCTGGAAGATTTTCCAGGATTTACCGTGAACGCCCCGGTTGATTCCGGGTTTGAAAGTTTAGAAAAGAATCTATTTAACAAAGATATAGAACGATAATATTAAGTAAATTCTACAATAAATCTGATCTAATCAAAACTATCTGAGGTCAATAAAGTCTATCCCCAGTCGCAGAAAAAGGTCCTGCAATAACATTAACGGCAGGCCATACAATGTCGTGATATCCCTGCCGTTGGTATTTTCAAGCAGCGTTATACCCAGGGATTCGGCATGGAGACTGCCGGCACTGTCATAGGGTTGTTCCCTTTCGAGATATCGCTCAATATCCCGGCGTGTTAATTGCCGGAATTTGACGTGGTACTCCTCCACACCGGAAACTGATTTATTTTTATCATCAAGAAGACACACAGCCGTAGTGAAAGTTACCCAACGGTTTGCAGACTGCAACAACTGCCTGACTGCCCGTTCATGATTGCCCGGCTTGAATAACACCGCCCCGTCGACATGTGCCACCTGATCGGAGCCGATGATGATGTATTTTTCACGGTGATCAACCGTTATGGACCTGGCTTTACCTTCTGCGAGTCTCAGAGCCATGTCGGTTGCTGATTCTCCGGGAATCCTGATTTCCTCATTCAGTGGTGAGGTCTGAATAAAGGGTATCTGCAAACGTTCCAGGAGTTCCCGGCGCATACGGGAATTGGACCCGAGTATAATAGTGGTGGCAGGCATGTATTGACGATTTCCTTTGACAGTTTCTGGTCTGATCACTAAGATGCGCCCCTTATGTTAGCAGGGTCCCTTCCGGAAAAGATCAATTTCACCAGAACAGTTGAAGAAGGAACTAAGATACAGGGCACTATTGCGCTGTGGAGGTTTTCCAGATTTGCTTCACTGGTAACTGAAAATGACCCCTTTGTAGACGTAAGTCTGGGATTTCGAAAGGACATGCAGCAACAGATTGAAGCAGTTGGCTCGGCGGAAGTCCGGGTTCAACTGTTGTGTCAGAAATGTCTTGAATTGTTGGACTATGAGGTTGCAGTTGAGGTGCGGACAATACTGGTCAGAGACAGGGAAGCACTGGATTCACTGACACCGTCCAAAGATGGAATTGTAGTAACTTCCACTTTGGTTGATCCGGTGGACATATTCGAAGATGAATTGATTCTGGGTCTACCGATGGCGCCTCGACATGAGTCATCCAGGTGTACCGCCAGTACCAGCAGCGAATCCGAAAATTTGACCCGGAAGCCCTTTGCCGGATTATCGAAATTGGTGAAAGATTAACGTGGAGTGAACCATGGCAGTTCAGAAAAACAAGGTGACCCGGTCACGACGCGGGCAACGCAGGTCGCATGATTCTCTTGGAAGACCGACATTGTCCGAAGATCCTGCTACGGGTGAAATCCATCGACGGCATCATGTGACTGCAGACGGGTATTATCGCGGGAGAAAATTTGTCCATCAGAATGTTGACAGCGAGTAATCATATCCCGGATTCTGCAATTCCAGGTGAGTCTCTATGAGCAAGTATGCTTTTGTCTTCCCGGGGCAAGGGTCTCAACATGTTGGCATGCTGAGCGATCTGGCCGGCGAAGCAGCCCCGGTTTTCAACAGGGCATCAGAAATTCTGGGTTATGATCTTTGGGACCTGGTGCAGAACGGTCCGGAAGAAAGACTTAACCAGACTGAATTTACCCAACCGGCGTTGTTAACTGCCAGTCTTGCACTATGGTTTCTGACCAGGGATAGAGGACTTGATGCTCCAGCAGTAGTTGCTGGACATAGTCTTGGTGAATATTCAGCCCTGGTTGCATCCGGGGTCATGGCCTTTGAAGATGCTGTTGATATTGTCCGCCAACGTGGTCGGTTCATGCAGTCTGCTGTGCCATTGGGTGAAGGCAGCATGGCAGCGATACTAGGCCTTGAAGATGAACAGGTTATTCAAATTTGCAATCAACATGCCTGCCGGGAAGTGATCCAGGCGGCAAACTTCAATGCACCTGGTCAGGTGGTAGTGGCTGGACATGTGGGAGCCCTGAAGCGAGTGGTTGATGCCTGTCAGGAAGCAGGAGCCAGGCGTGCAATGCAACTCGCCGTCAGTGCCCCTTTCCACTGTGCACTGATGCAGCCCGCTGCTGACAACATGGAATCTTTGCTGACGGATGTACCTCTCAATAAACCAGAGATTCCTGTTATCCAGAACGTTCACGCTGACTTCTCAACTGATACCGATACAATCAGAGCCAACCTGGTTGCACAAATTTCGAGTGCTGTACTATGGACAGACACTATTCAAAGAATCACCAGTACAGGTATTGACCGAATCATCGAATGTGGCCCGGGCAGGATTTTGTCAGGACTGAGTCGTCGCATCAATAAATCCATACTGTCAGGCAATATTTCATCACAGGATAGTCTGAACAACATCCTTCAGGAATTGGATTAATGTCTGGAAAGAATACTAATGCCATTGTAACGGGCGCCAGCCGTGGTATTGGCAGGAGCATCGCCCTGAGACTTGCCAATGATGGTATTGGAGTAATAGGCACAGCAACATCCCGGGAAGGGGCCGAAGGCATCACTGACGAATTGAACGGAAAGGGTAAAGGTTATGTGTTGGATGTATCGCAGGTGGAGTCCATTACCGATTTTTTCACTTCCATCAAGGCGGATTTTGAAACACCACTCATACTGGTTAACAATGCCGGTATAACCCGGGACAACCTTGCCTTGAGAATGAATGATGATCAGTGGCAATCAGTTCTGGATACTAATCTGAACTCGATTTATCAAGTTACCAAAAACTGTCTGCGTGGTATGATCAGGGCTCGATGGGGTAGGATTATTAACATCAGTTCTGTCGTTTCGAGAATGGGCAATGCAGGTCAGAGTAATTACGCAGCCGCCAAGGCAGGTATGGAAGGTTATAGCCGTTCTCTGGCGCTTGAACTGGGTTCCAGGGGCATTACAGTCAATTCCATCGCACCAGGCTTTATCGAAACAGACATGACCAGTGATCTTGGAGAAGATCAGACGGCAGCTTTGCTGGCTCGCATTCCCGCCGGTCGACTGGGTAAAGGTGAAGAAATTGCTGCATTGGTAGCGTTTCTTGCCAGTAGTCAGGCGGGATATATCACCGGCGAGACAATTAATGTTAACGGCGGTTTGTATATGGGTTGATAGTTTCAAATCAATGTCGGTTTTTTTCGATCCGGTTTTCTGTAAGGATACTCGATCAGTTAACTGGCATTAAATTAACTAGTGCAGCCATAGCTGCGATTATTTAGGAGTAACCAAGCATGAGCACAACAGAAGAACGTATAATTAAACTGGTTTGTGAACAACTTGGCGTTAAAGAAGAGGAGGTCAACGCGGAAGCTTCGTTTGTTGAAGACCTCGGTGCAGATTCACTGGATACCGTAGAGTTGGTAATGGCTTTGGAGGAAGAATTCGAAACAGAAATTCCTGATGAAGAAGCTGAGAAAATTACTACTGTCAAAGAAGCAATGGACTACGTCGAAGCCCATACGTAGTTTTGAAACAGGATCTCTTAAAGCCGCATTGTTCTTACCCTGATGCGGCTTTTGTTTTCCTGTGAACTGCCAAACAATGGAATTTTTTGAATCTGTCAGGTATATGTTGTTGTAATGTGTGGCAAGGTACACAACACGTCTAGTATGAAAGGGAACGGGTTTGAGTAGTCGGAGAGTTGTGGTAACGGGTCTTGGTATGATAACACCGCTGGGAGCTTCTCTTGAAAGCTCCTGGGAAGGTCTTTTGGCCGGGGAAAGTGGTATTTCACCAATTACCTCGTTTGACGTTCAGGACTATCCGGTTCGTTTTGGTGGTGCTGTCCCGGATTTCGATGTTGGAGATTTTCTACCGCCGAAAGAAGCCAGACGTATGGATGGGTTCATTCAGTTCGGGCTGGTCACTGGTATCCAGGCTATTCGCGACTCAGGTCTGGAGGTCACTGACGAAAACAGACACAGAATCGGGGTCGCAGTTGGATCGGGCATTGGGGGTATAGTTACCATCGAAACCTGCCATGATGTGATATTGAATCGTGGACCGGGTCGAGTTTCACCTTTCTTTGTTCCTTCCAGCATCATCAATATGATCGCTGGTCATCTTTCCATCATGTTTGGACTCCAGGGCCCTAATATTGCCATTACTACAGCCTGTACTACTGGCACCCATAACATCGGTTTTGCAGCCCGTTTGATTTCCAGTGGCGATGTGGATGTAATGCTTGCCGGTGGTGCTGAAAAATCCACTTCGCCAACAACTATGGCTGGCTTCGCAGCCATGAAAGCGCTGTCTACCCGCAACGAAAATCCAGAACAAGCCAGCCGACCGTGGGACAGGGACCGTGATGGATTCGTGTTGAGCGACGGAGCGGCAGTCATTGTGCTCGAAGAATACGAACATGCAAAACGCCGTGGTGCAAAGATCTATTGTGAGCTTGCCGGTTTTGGCATGAGTTCGGACGCAACACATATGACCTCTCCGTCAGTGAATGGCTCCGGTGCCGTAATGTCAATGGAAAACGCACTGCGGGATGCGAAACTGAATGCAGATGCAATCGGCTATATCAATGCCCATGGTACCTCTACACCCCTTGGGGATATTGCTGAGACAATGGCGATAAAAACGACACTGGGAAATCATGCCTGCAACGTCGCGGTCAGCTCCACCAAATCGATGATTGGCCATACGCTTGGTGCTGCAGGGTCCATTGAAGCCGTCATCAGTATCCTGAGTCTGCATCACCAGGTGGCGCCGCCGACCATCAACCTTGACAACCCGGATGATGCCTGTGACCTGGACTATATTCCCCACACTGCCAGAGAATTCAAATTTGACGCTGCTCTCAGTAATTCCTTTGGATTTGGTGGTACCAATGGCACCTTGATAGTCAAGGCACTTGATTGATGCGGGCAGGACTGACTGCATTGGTTTGTGGCTGAATTGGATTTCTTATGCATCGCATAATGGTAATTCTGTTTATCGTAGTGGTGCTGGTGATCGTTTCCGGTACGTTTTATTGTTACCGATTGATAAATTCACCTTTAATTGTCTCCTCGAATCAGACCTATCTGGTTGCATCCGGATCATCCCTGTACAGAATTACTCATAACCTTGTGGATACTGGTATCGTTAATATGCCGACAGTAATATTTAGATTTTATGCCATGATGACAGGGTCTCAAGGTCAGTTAAAAGCTGGCAAATATGACATTTCTGAAGTGAACTCACCCCGGGAGTTACTGGCCTTGCTGCGATCCGGGAAGGTTATGGAGTGGGGGATCACATTCGTTGAAGGCTGGACATTCGCGGACTGGCGGAAGGCTCTGTATGGAGAAGCGGAGATTCATCATCAGATTTCCAGCGAAACAGACCTTGGCATTATGACTCTATTGGGTAAACCCGGAATGCTTCCAGAGGGTTGGTTTTTCCCGGATACCTATCATTATACCAGCGGTGATTCCGATATTGATATTCTCAGACAGGCACACAGGAAAATGATCCGGGTTCTCGATGAGAACTGGCAGGGACGTTCAGTGGGAAATTTGATCGGAACTCCATACGAGGCACTTATAATCGCATCCATGATCGAGAAAGAAACGGGAGTGAACGATGACCGGGGCAGGGTGGCCAGGGTTTTTTTCAATCGGCTTGAACAACGGATGAGGCTTCAATCCGACCCCACAGTTATCTATGGATTGGGGAGCAGGTATACGGGTGATCTCGTTCTGCGGCATTTAAAAGAAGATACACCGTATAATACCTACGTCAATGCAGGATTGCCGCCAACGCCAATCGCAATGCCTGGACTCGCGTCCATTCAGGCAGCATTGCATCCTGCAGCGGGAGAGTATCTTTATTTTGTAGCCAAAGGAGATGGGTCGAGTTACTTTTCAAAAAGTCTTGAAGAGCATAATGCCGCCGTGGAACGTTATCAAAGATCGGGGAGAAGAAAAGACTATCGAAGTACACAACAGCAGTATTGAAAACCATGTCAGTGTCTGAACGAGGTGCATTGATTACGCTTGAAGGTCTTGAAGGAGTTGGTAAGTCAACCAGTGTCAAGACAATTGAGCTTTTGCTTGCAGAGCGGGGATTGCCTTGTATTACTACACGTGAACCAGGAGGCACCCACCTGGGAGAACAGTTGCGTCAACTCCTGCTGAACTCATCAATGTGTTCAATGACCGAGTTGTTGCTCATGTTTGCTGCCAGAACGGAACATGTACAAACGGTGATAGAACCGGCTTTGGCAGCCGGTCAATGGGTAATTTGTGATCGTTTTACCGATTCAAGTTATGCCTACCAGGGCGGTGGCCGGGGTATTGAACTCGAATCCATCTCACAACTGGAGAAATTGACACTGGGTGGTATTGTACCGGATTGCACTTTCATACTTGACTTGCCGGCAGGCGTGGGTCTGAAGCGTGCTGCCAGACGAAAACAAAATGCACAGTCATTGGCCGGGGAGTCAGGAGAAAAGACGTCTATTGAACCAGCTGAGACAGTTGACCGTTTTGAAAACGAGAAATTGCTGTTCTTTGAACAAGTACGTGAAGTATTCCTCTCCCGAGCCGGGTTGGAAACTCGCAATCATGTCGTCGATGGGTCAGGAACGGTCACACAGGTACAACAACGCATTCGTGTAGAACTGGAACACTTTATTAACGATTTTCTGAATTAGAATCATTGATGACAGACCTTCCCTGGCATAAAGCACAATGGACGATGGTTCGTAAGCAACGGCAATCCGGCCGTCAGCCCCACGCCTTGTTGCTGATCGGACCTCCTGACCTTGGTAAGCGGATATTCGCCCATACACTGGCTGCCTCAAAGCTTTGCAGGGAACCTGTTATGGACAGTGACGGCAATTTCAGACAATGCAATGATTGCTCTTCCTGCCATCTTCTGCATGCTGATACCCATCCAGACTTCCTGGTGATTCAACCGGAGGATTCAAAACAAATCCTGATTGATCAGATACGTCTGTTGAACCAGTGGGTTGCACAGACCTCGGGTCAGGGAGGCGAGAAGGTGGCATTTCTTTATCCAGCGGAACAGATGAACATACAGGCAGCCAATGCGCTGTTAAAGTGTTTGGAAGAACCCACACCGAACACTTTGTTCATTCTGGTTTCGGATCAGCCCACACGTCTTCTGCCGACCATCATGAGTCGATGTCAATATCTTTCCTTTCCGATGCCTGCTGTTGATATGGCATTGTCATGGTTAAGGGAAAACGGTGATGTGTCACTGGATCTGAAGCAGGCCCTGGCAGTGGCAGGCGGTTCGCCGCTGAAAGTACTGCGGGATATCAACGATGATTACATGGGCAGAAGAAGAGAAGTGATGTCAGCCATTCACAGGCTGTTGCTGGGGAAAGTGACGAGTCTTGATGTCAGTGAATCCCTGTTGAAATACGAGCCACAGGAAGTGATCCGATCGATTCAGAGTATTGTTGACGATACTGTTAAATACCTGATGACCGGTGATCAGGTAACCCTTGCAAATGGCGATTCACTTGAGGTTATCAGACAGTTGGGGACGAATCTGGGTGTTGAAAATCTCTTTACATTAAGCGACAAAATATACCAGATTCTGAGTGACCTGGAGAGTACATCAAACCCAAATCCGCAACTGTTGATAGAGTCATTGCTGATCTCATGTACAGGACAGGAGGCCCGTTCACCTCGTTTGTAGAATGGCCTGACAAAGTGCAGTATCCCTTTCAGGTCAATTGCGAACACTCTTGTTATCCAGACCTGGCAGTAGATGTTTGCGGAAAACGAACTTTATGGACAGATAACATGAGCAGATTACGCGGTGATAGAAAAAAGACCATGATCCCACTGGCGATCAGAAACAAGGTTGCCTTACACAACTGTTATATGCCTTTTATCAGAAATGGCGGGCTGTTTGTCGAAAACCGGACCGGGTATGAACTCGGAGACGATGTTCTCATACTACTGGATTTGCTGGATGAAACTGAAAAAATACCCATTGCTGGTAAAGTTGTCTGGATTGCCGGGAAAGGGGTCAAGAATCCACATTCTGCGGGTGTCGGTATTCAGTTCAGCGACCCGGATAAAGTGTTGAAGGACAGGATAGAGACTCATCTGGTCGGATTACCAGGATCCTCCAGTCAGACTGCTACCATGTAGAACCCCCTGGAGTACACGTCGAGTTATATTTTACTCCAGCTTTGGCCGAAGGCAGATCAGGCTCCCAGCCAAGATTACGATCAAGAAATTCATCCATCAATGTGTAACGATGCAGATTGATCAATCTTCCCGAAAGACCATGTTTTGCACCCGGATAGGTCATCATATCAAATTGTATATTGGCATCCTGAAGAGCTTTGAACAGCTTTGTGCTGTTAGTAAACAATACGTTGTCATCCGCCATGCCGTGAATGATCAACATTTTGCCTGTCGTGTTTCTGATTTGGTCAAATACATTGCTGGCGATATATCCCGCCGGATTCCTGTCGGGTAAATCAAGGTACCTCTCGGTATAGTGCGTGTCGTAGAGTGACCAGTCGGTCACTGGAGCGACACTGATGCCTGCCTTGAAAATATCCGGCGCCTTGAACATTAACTGCAGTGTCATGTAACCACCGTAACTGTGTCCGAAAACCACCAGTCGATTTATATCTACCCAGTCCAGAGTCCTTAAGTAACGCACAGCCTGGAGTTGATCCTGTACTTCGATGTCACCAAGTTGACGATAGATCGGTGCTTCAAATGCCTTGCCTCGATTGCTGCTGCCACGGTTGTCCAGCTGTATCAGGCCATATCCTCGTTGTGACATGTAATGCATCCAGGGAGAAAGCCATTCCCGGGTCACACGTTGTACACCAGGACCGCCGTAAACCATCAATATGACCGGATATCGTCCCCCCTCCTGTTTTCTGGCAGGTTCAATCAACCGATATTGAAGTGACTGTCCATCATCGGCTGGAAGTTCACCGAATTCAACTGAACCAACGTTCCGCCGGTAGGGAAAAAAGGGATGATTTTCATCCAGTGTGTTGTTCCAGAGCATGTTTACCACTTTACCGTCAACATGTCTGATCACCGTAGCAGGTGGCATGTTGGGAGATGAGTAACGATCAACGTAAATTCCATGGGAGAAGTCCGGGAATGTGTTGTGATAAAAACCGCTTTCAGTCAGTTTTTCCTGTGTACTTTCCTGATCAAACGAGATGCGGTACAGGTGTCGTTCCAGGGGGCCGTCAGTATAAGCCTCAAAATAGACATGTGTTCCGTCTGCACCCTTTACATTCAGAACATTCCATTCCCCGCTCGTCAGTTGCCCAAGCAATCGCCCCTGTGTGTTATATAAATATAGATGTGAGTATCCGGAACGCTCCGAACTCCAGATAAAGAAGTTTCTGTCTTTGATCCGGAGAAAATTATCATGCAGATTTATCCATGTGTCGCTTCGTTCCTCTATCAGAACATGCTGTTCAGTGTTGTTTCTATGTACCTTGATGACTTTCAAGACATGCTGTTCCCGGTCCTGAATCTGTACCATAAGGTAATCATTGTCCAACCAGTTGACTCTGGCGAGATAAGCATCATCCAGGGATAAGGAAAGGTATTGGATTGCACCGGAATTGACTTCGACGATACCCAGTTTCACCGTGGCGTTGGGTGTTCCGGCGTAGGGGTATCTTTGATCGAAAACACGGAAATTGTCTGCGTCTATCTCGAATCTCCTGGAAAGCTTTATAGACGACGTATCGACCCGGGTGAAAGCAATGAATCGGGCATCAGGTGACCACCAGTAGCCATCGAACCGGTGCATCTCCTCCTGGGCAATGAACTCGGCAAGTCCCATATTGACATCGTCTCCACCGTCAAAAGTCAACTGTCTGACAGACCAGGATGTCGTATCTGCAACCTGGATGTTCTGGTTGCCTACATAAGCCAGTTGTTTGCCATCCGGTGAATATCGGGCAACCGTGACATATTGTTCATTTCCGATAACCTTCTTAATCCTTCCTGTGGACAAATGCAGAAGATGAAGACTTCCCCCCAGGGGAATCAGTATCGCTTCTCCGGATGGAGACCATTGGTATTCGACTATACCGCTGTTATCGATTCTCTTCCGTTCACGTCGGTCCTTATCTTCATCGCTCAATACACGTCCGGAATCCAGGTCTGCCGATGACACCAGCAGGTTTGACCGGTTTTCAGAAATGTCGTATAGCCAGAGATCCAGACGCTGGCCGTCTTCATTACTGCCCAAAAGGTATGTAACCTGATTACCGTCCGGGGAAAAGCTGATCCGGGTTGGCGATAGACCGTTCAGGTCCGGGTTGCTGAAGATACGCTCCAGAGTCAGTTTGCTCATGAGGATGTGTTGGCAAAAGCATTCCGGGTCAGATTAACGACATTTCCATCCTTGATTGTAATGTTATCTTCAATACGAATGCCGCCATAGGGTATCAATTTTTCAACCTCCAGCCAGTTGACATCATTGCCTGATTTACTGTCTCTAAGGTCAGACAACAGGGATGGAATAAAGTAGATACCGGGTTCAATGGTAAATACCTGTCTCTCTTCAATGTTCCTTGTTAAGCGTAATGCCGGTGATTTCTCGTCTGGCAGCAGATTGGCACCCTGACGGGATTGTTGGAATCCAGCGACATCATGGGTCTGTAAACCAAGCATGTGGCCAAGTCCATGGGGCAGAAAGGTGCGTGAAATATCGTTCTCAAGCATTGCTTCCGGTGACATATTGACCAGGTTGAACTGTCTCAGCAGGTCACACACCCGAAGATGCATTTTTTCATGGAGTTGCGTGTAGTTAATGCCGGGTTCAATGTCATCGATGATAGCCTGTTGCTGCTCATCAACCGCATTGATAAGTTCCTGGAACCGTCCAGGATTTGCAGCATAGGTACGGGTTACATCGGCTGCATAACCATATTGGCATGCACCGGCATCAATCAGCAGTGATAGAAATTCATCGGGAGGAGTTGTCTCGTAGTGTTGATAATGCAGCACAGCGCAATTTTCATTGAGTCCAATGATGCCGGGATAGGGTGTTGACTGTTCACGATGTCTGATGGCTTTCAGGTAGCAATGCTGGATATCAAACTCCGAGAGCCTCTGTTCGAATGCTGCCTTCGCGGCCCGATGACCTTCAACCGCTGTATTATTGGCGAGTTGTATACAGCCCAGTTCGAATTCAGTTTTGTATGATCTGTCGAAATGCAGAGCGTCCAGAACTGGAGTTGGATTAATTTGTTCTATCTCCAGAGCTGTCGCCAGGTCATGTTCAGCACCGATAAATACCGGTGAAACGAGGTCGCTTATGCAATCGGATACTTCACCGAATGAACTGATAGTCCTGATATCCCATTCCCTGACCCAGAATCCGGAGGGGTCGGCTGGCGGCTTATGCCAGTAGTCGTCAGCCTGGTGAAAGAGAAGTACAGGTTTGCATCCGGGTCGAAAAACAACAAAGGAGCCGGGGTTGTCAGTTACCGGCAGCCATTGATTAAAGTGTGGGTTTACTCTGAAGGGGTAGGTTTGGTCATCAAGAAATGTCTCGATCAGTTCGCCCGATGCAATCAGAAACCCGTCGGCATCGACAGTACTTAATGCTGATTCATAACGGTCTTGCAATTCATTAAGGTGAGAGACATAGAGTTGATCAATTTCAGTAGAGATTGGAGTCACAGGTAATATTCCGATAATCTGGTCGATTGCATTTTAAAAGAAATCCGGGGGTAGTTTACTGATTTATTGAGTGAACTGCCTCCATCGCATGCATGGCAAGTTCAATCAAATTGAGAAATTCGAAAGATTTATGCCATTTGATCTGTTCTACAAGCCCGTGGATCAAGACGAGGAAGTCTGGTTTGGCATCATGTTACACGGCTGGATGGCAAAGGCTACAGAGCCAGTTCACTGGGCGATCTATGGCGCTGGTTTTTACGGTTTCCTGAAAATGCGCAGTTGGATGCATCCCTGGGCGGCCCTTTATGTTTTTCAAGTCGCTATTGGCATGGGTGTCTGGCCATGGTTGTATCAAGACACATCACTATTGGTTGGTGCGGCAATATCAGTTCCTTTTGTTATCCTGGGCATTATGCTGCTTCGCGCCAGATTACAATTCAATAATATGGAGACCAGCATTCAGAAAGACACCCTGAAACAGTTGAAATAAACGTATAGCGAAAAATGTCTCTGCAATACGGTGATGGCACTGAATCTTTGACCGTGTTATATATAGCGACTTCAATTGACCCGTACAATAGTTGGGATCATTATATTTCAATGAGGAGGAACGATGGTTTCTGTTGTATACGAGGCGCCTGAATCAATTCAGGATGCGGTGAAACTTCTGGCTGATTCGCGAATTAAAGCGAATGTACTTGCCGGCGGCACCGACCTGATTATTCAGATGCAAGGCCAGAACGAAGAACGTCTTGTAGTGGATGTAAAGAAAATACCCAGTATGATGAATGCGATAATGACGGACGAAGGTCTGATTCTGGGACCGTCGATTTCCTGTGCCGAGATTACCGCAAGAGAAGATATCAAGGCGGTTTATCCAGGACTGGTGGAATCCGCCTATCTCATTGGATCTACCCAGATACAGGGAAGATGCAGCATTGGTGGCAACCTCTGTAATTCTTCCCCGGCAGCCGACACGATCCCCCCATTGATTGTCAATAGAGCTCAATGTGTCATTGCAGGACCCAAGGGTGAACGAACAGTGGCAACTGAGGATTTTGTCACCGGTGTAGGTCAGAATTGTATGGAGAAAGACGAATTACTGGCTTCCATTAGAATCCCTGCCCCGGCAGCCAATACATCGGACGCCTACCTTCGATTCATTCCCCGTTCGGAAATGGATATTGCCGTAGTCGGCGCCGCTGTCAGTGTGACCCTGGATGACAGTGGAATATGTACGACAGCCAGAGTGTCGATTGGTGCGGTAGCGGTCACTGCGCTTCTGGTCGAGGAAGCCGCAAATGCTCTGGTGGGTACGCAACTTGACGATTCCGCCCTGCAGGCCGCAGCAGATGCTGCGAGCGCTGCAGCAAGACCGATTACAGACAGAAGAGGCACCGTTGAATACAGAAAACAGGTTGTAGGGGTATTGGTAAAGCGGGCAGCAAAGATTGCTGCTGAACGAGCAGGAGGATAACAGAAGATGTCAAAAACGCATGTAACAACAACCGTTAACGGTGATGCGATGGAGTTCCTTTGTGAACCCGGTGATACGCTTCTACAGGCATTACGTAACGAATTGGGATTGACCGGTACCAAGGAAGGCTGCGGGTCCGGTGACTGCGGTGCCTGTTCGGTCACTGTAAATGGCCGTCTGGTCTGTTCCTGTCTGGTGCTTGGTGTCGAAGCCGAAGGCGCAGAGATCGGTACAGTAGAAGGTATTGGAGACAGTGATAAATTGCATGTCATTCAGGAAAAATTTCTGGAACATGCCGCTCTGCAATGTGGCATTTGTACACCGGGACTTATTGTTTCCACCAAGGCGTTGCTGGAAGAGAATCCAGACCCTACTGAGGAAGAAGCCAGATATTATCTGGCAGGTAACTTATGCCGGTGTACCGGTTACGATAAAATACTGCGGGCAGTGATGGATGCGGCAGAAACCATGAGAGGAGATGTTTGAAATGAGCGAAGCACAAGACTATAGATACATTGGCCAGAGGACTATCAGACCGGACGGCTACGACAAGGTAACCGGCCGTGCAAACTATGGCGCTGATCTCACACTTCCGGGCATGATCTGGGGCAAAATTCTGCGTAGCCCCTATGCCCATGCGAATATCAGAAGTATTGATTCGAGCAGGGCGGAAGCACATCCCGATGTACTGGCTGTCGTCACCCACCAGGATTTCCCGGATGGCGGATCGAGAGGTTCCAATCAGTCAATGAATGTCCTGGCCGACAAGAAGACACTCTATCATGGTCATGCTGTTGCTGCGGTTGCAGCACATACTGAAGCAGCGGCGGAAGCTGCCCTTGAATTGATTGATATCGATTACGAGCCATTGACACCTGTCATGGACCTCAAAACGGCCATGGCACAGAATGCTCCGTTGCTGCATGACACCATGTTCACCTCAGGACTCGCTCAAGAACCCACGACGCCTTCCAACATTGCATCGCGTATGGAACTGAAAAAAGGTGACATCGAGAAGGGCTTCAGTGAAGCAGACGTGATTATCGAAAGGGACTTCCAGACACCCACTGTCCACCAGGGTTATATTGAACCTCATGCCACCACAGTGCGTTATGACGAAGATGGCCAGTCCATGGTCTGGTGCAGTACCCAGGGTCATTTTGATGTACGGGGCAGTACGGCAAGCCTGTTGAATATCGAACACAGCAATTTGAAAGTTGTAGCCAGTGAAATTGGCGGCGGCTTTGGTGGCAAGACGACTATTTACCTGGAACCTGTTGCGCTTATGTTATCCAAAAAGACAGGTCGTCCTGTCAAGATGGTGATGAATCGCGAGGAGGTCTTCAAGGCCTCGGGACCTGCTTCTGCATCAAGAAGTAAAATCAGAATTGGCGCCAGAAAAGACGGGACGATTACAGCCATGGAAGCACATCTGGCCTACGAAGCAGGTGCATTCGCCGGATCACCCATTGGCCCTGGCTGCATGACAGTTTTTACACCCTATGATGTTGAAAATCAGTATGTGGAAGGTTTTGATGTTGTTGTCAACAAGCCAAAAGTTGCCGCATATCGGGCGCCGGGTGCTCCACAATCAGAATTTGCCTGTGAAATGGTTATCAATGAACTGGCCGATGAGCTGGGAATTGATCCCATTGAATTGCGTTTGAAAAATGCAGCCAGGGAAGGAACACAAACCATGTACGGGCCTAAACTGAAAGCCGTTGGTCTTGTCGAGTGTCTTGAAGCCGCGAGAAATTCAGCACAATACAAGGAAGCATTGGCTGAGAATCAGGGCCGGGGCATTGCCGCGGGTTTCTGGTTCAATATCGGTGGTGTTTCCAGCGTCAGCATAAACATGAATCCAGACGGAACCGGTACCATTGTCGAAGGGTCTCCAGACATTGGCGGCAGTCGCGCTTCCATGCAGATGATGGCAGCGGAAAGTGTGGGCCTGCCGATTGAATCATTCAAACCACTGGTCGCCGATACGGAAAATGCAGCACACAGTGATACTACCGGAGGTAGCAGAACCACCTTTGCAACCGGGATGGCAGTCGTTGAGGCAGCACAGGATGTAGTCAGACAGATGAAGGAACGGGCTGCAGCAGTGTGGAATGTTACACCCGATCAGGTCGATTGGAAGGACGGTGTTGCCATCAATTCCGTTGGTGAAGATAAACTGACCGCTGCCCAGATCAGTGCCCAGGCTGGCCGAACCGGCGGCATGATCACCGGTCGTGGAAACATCAGTGCCAGAGGTGCAGGACCCAGTTTCGCTGTGCATATGGCTGATGTGGAAGTTGATCGGGAAACCGGCAAGGTTGATGTCATTCGTTATACAGCCATTCAGGATGCCGGTAAGGCAATTCATCCAGGATACGTGGAAGGTCAGTTCCAGGGCGGTGCTGCACAAGGGATAGGCTGGGCGCTGAATGAGGAATACATCTATAATGAAGATGGTTTACTGGAAAATCCGGGCTTTCTGGATTATCGGGTGCCACTTGCATCTGATTTACCCATGATCGACACTGTCATCGTGGAAGTCCCCAATTCATTCCATCCGTTTGGTGTTCGTGGTGTGGGTGAAACCGGGATCGTTCCCCCGTTGGCGGCTGTCGGTACTGCAGTCAGTAACGCAATCGATATCCGCATGACGGAACTGCCTCTGTCACCACCCCGTGTTTTGAAAGCAATCAGGGACGCATAGAGTTTTTTGATCAGGATATGCAATCAAAGGTGATTTTCTCCAGTGAATTGCAAAAATTCACTGGAGTAGCGCAGACAGAAATCACGGCGACAAACTACCGAAGCCTTGTTTCCGAGATTGTCAGCAGATATGAAAAGCTGGAAGAGGACGAAATCCTCAAGATGGCTGTCGCCATTGATGGTGAGATCGTTCATGACCCTTTCCTCGAGCAAATACAGCCCGGGAGTGAAGTTCATTTTCTCTACCGCATTTCTGGTGGTTGAGGCGATAGTTTACTGACACCCCTGGTGTCTCAGAGCTCTTAATAGTCAGGGGCGTTTGGCACTGAAGGAGTATAGCCGCTGGAAGGCCTTTTCATCGCAGAGGAAAATTCAGTAACGATTCCAGATCGTCCAATGCCTGTGTGCTGTTCAATACCTTAATGGTGGACATGCCCAGTGCCCTTGCGGGTTTCAGATTTATGCCAAGATCATCAAGGAATACCGCGTTTCCCGGGGCTACACAAACTTGTTCACAGGCGATTTGATAAATTCGCGGGTCCGGTTTTCTGATGCCTGTTTTGCTTGATTCAATGACTGTATCAAATAAATCAAATACCTCATTCATTCTGGCGGCTCGTTCCTTATTCTGTGCCATGGATGCACCTTCTCCAGCATTTATATTATTGGTGATGCAACCGATTTTCATGCGTTTCTTGATAATTTTCAGTGCAGTCACCATCTCTGGTCTCAGCTCTCCAGACAAAAGAGCCAGCACTTGGGCCCCACTGACTTCATAACCCAGGTTCCGGGACTCTTCGGCAAATTTTTCATCGAAGTCGGCAACGGATATCCGGCTGCTTTCCAATTGAGCCCAGGCATTATTTTCATGATTGGTCGAGTTGATGGATCGAATGAAATCCCTGGGCAGTCCATTGGCCTCTTCGTAACGGTTGAAAGATTCGAAAGGGCTGCTGGTGATAACGCCACCAAAGTCCCAGAGTACGGCTTCAATCATTTGTTTGAGCAACTCGATAGAAACATACTGTTTTGATTAGTCACCCATATTAACATCGTAGGTATCGGATTCCGGCCTGGCCAGTCCTCGTTGAGATGAATGAATAGCGTCCAGCATCAGTTGTACGTTGGTCGACTCGGGGAATTCGGTCTTTACCTGGTTTATGGCTTCTTCAAGTCTGAGGCCGCGCAGAAACAGAATTCGGAATGCTTTCCTGACCTCGTCCATATCTTTGGATTTATATCCGGCACGCTCCATCCCAACCCGGTTTATGACGCGCATGTGGGCAGGGAATCCATCGGCAATTGTAAATGGCAGGACATCCTGTATCACTCTGGCCATGCCTGCAATCATGGCAACTTGTCCTATATGTGTGAACTGGATAACAGCCGCCAATCCACCGATATTGGCGCGGTCGCCCAGAGTTACGTGACCTGCAATTGTTCCGCCGTGACTTATTATCACATGATCGCCAACCGTACAATTGTGCGCAACATGCGCCTGAGTCAGCAGGACACAGTCGTTGCCAATTGATGTTTTGCTGCCTTCCAGGGTGCCACTGTGAATACTGACGAATTCACGGATAATGTTTCGGTCGCCAATTTCAGTATAGGTAACGGTACCTTTGACATACTTTAAATCCTGAGACTGGATACCCAGAGAAACGAATGGGAATATGTCACAATCCTCACCAATCATAGTGTGGGGTTCTACCAGTACATGAGACCGCAAAATCGTATTGGCGCCAATCCGGGTATGCGCCCCGACAGTACAAAACGGGCCAATTTCACAGTTGTCCCCAATCTCGGCGTCCGGATGGACAACGGCAAGTTTATCCACTTTAATCATACAAATTTATCCACTTTAATCAGTCAAATTTATCCACTTTTATCATAAATGTTATTCATGACTCATTTTGTTTACATTGATGGATGGATTCCGGGTAAAATTCGTAACCTCAACATGATAATTATGTTGATTTTACTTTCTTGTGACAATGCTATATTTTCTGCACTTTAATTTCAGGGGGCTTCCGAACCTTCTGGATCATTATCCGACTTATGCAAAACAAACATTCATACAACAGAGCAGAATTACTGGATTGTGGTAATGGACTGCTCTTTGGTCCTGGAAGGGCACATCTTCCTGTGGGTGATATGCTGATGTTGGACAGAATCACTGAAATCAATAAAGATGGCGGCAAGAACGGGAAGGGTGAAATTCTGGCTGAGCTGGATATCCATCCCGACCTATGGTTTTTTAAATGCCATTTCGTTGACGACCCGGTCATGCCAGGCTGCCTTGGTCTTGATGCATTATGGCAATTGGTTGGTTTCTATCTTGCATGGAGAGGAAACATGGGGCTTGGCCGAGCGCTTGGATGTGGCAGGGTCAACTTCAGGGGTCAGGTATTACCCAGCGCAAAGCTGGTACAATACTGTATTGAACTGACCCGTATCCGGGAAGGCAGGAACGTAATGGGAGTTGCAGACTGCAAAGTGTTGGTTGACGGTAATACGATTTACACCGCAGATGACATAAAAGTTGGTTTGTTTACTTCTTTGGATGACTTTTAGGATATTTTGATGAAACGAGCGGTAATTACCGGTTTAGGTTTGGTCTCTCCACTGGGAAATAACGCAGAGGAGACACTGGAATCCCTCCGGGAAACAAAGTCCGGCATCAAATTCCAGGAAGCCTACGAAGAAATGGGTTTGCGCAGTCAAGTAGCCGGCAGTATCACCCTTGATATAAATGAATTGATAGATCGGAAACTACGACGTTTCATGGGTGACGCTGCAGCGTTTTCCTACATCGCCATGAAAGAAGCAATACAGGATTCCCAACTGGAAGAATCCGATGTTTCCAATGAACGTACCGGTATTGTTGCCGGGTCTGGCGGCGCTTCTTCCTCCAACCTGACAGAAGCCGCAGATATCCTGCGGGAAAAAGGTTTGAGACGGGTTGGACCCTATCGTGTTACGAGGACCATGAGTTCTACCATATCTGCCTGTCTGGCAACGCCATTCAAGATCAAGGGAGTGAACTATTCGATCACATCAGCCTGCTCTACCAGTGCACACTGTATTGGCCATGCTCAGGAACTTATTCAATTAGGTAAACAGGACATAGTATTTGCCGGCGGTGGTGAAGAAGAACATTGGAGCATGACATCATTGTTCGATGCCATGGGAGCGTTGTCCACTAAACGAAACCATGAACCGACCAAAGCTTCCCGGGCTTATGACAAAGACAGGGACGGATTTGTCATTGCAGGTGGTGCGGGTTTTCTCGTTGTTGAGGAACTGGACCATGCAAAGGCACGAGGTGCAAAGATTTATGCGGAACTGGTAGGTTATGGGGCCACATCAGATGGTTACGATATGGTCGCCCCGTCCGGGGAAGGCGGTGAGCGTGCCATGCGGATGGCAATGTCTACAGTTGATGGACCTGTTGATTACATCAATGCCCATGGCACCAGCACTCCACAGGGAGACCCACCAGAAATCGCGGCGATTACCCGCGTATTTACGGATCAGGTTCCCAGGATAAGTTCGACCAAATCACTTTCCGGACATGCCCTGGGAGCCGCTGGCGTACATGAAGCAATCTACTCTCTTCTGATGCTGGATAATGACTTTATTTGTGCATCCGCAAATGTTGAAAACCTGGACCCTGAGATGTGTGAAGCACCGATTGTCACCCGTAGACTGGACAACGCGGGATTGAACACCATAATGTCGAACAGTTTTGGATTTGGCGGTACCAACGCGGTTCTGATCTTCCAAAAGCCCTGACTTCTTGAAACCACACCTGCGTCAGCAGGAAACCGAACCTGTGGCGATGCATGTGGAGTAATGTCGAATTTCTATCGTAATAAGGTATAACTTCCACTACTGCACATTACAATACAGGCACTGTACATAGACACCCGGCGACTCACTCATCTTCAGCAGGTCCAGAGGAAGGGCGGCTGTTACTGCCTGAATTTGATTATTGACAGGGAACCAGCGTTGCAGTGTCTGCAAACCGGAATTCAGCAGGCTGATGACAAGCTGTTCACCCGGTGACAGCGTTTGCTCCAGATGAATCACCTCATAATCATCAATGCCGGCAAGTTGAGCCGCTGCTTCAATGGCTTCGTCCAGTCCGCCAATGGCATCTACCAAACCCAGCTCAACAGCGGTTTTCCCCGTCCAGATACGCCCCTTTGCAACTTCTTCTGCTTCTTCGAGACTAAGGTCACGGCCTTTGGCAACAAGCGAAAGAAATTTGCTGTAAGTATGGTCTACGCTCTTCTCAAGCGTATCCTGAAATACGGGGCCAATAGATTTGAAGAGATTGAATGTACCGCTGAGTTCTGTCGTACCTACTCCGTCACTATATATTCCCAATTCAGCGAGGCTCCTTTCAAATGTCGGGAACAGCATGAAAGTACCGATTGATCCGGTAACCGTGGATTCAAGTGCGAATATTTTACTGGCTGTACTGGATATCCAATAGCCACCGGATGCAGCATAGCTGCTCATGGAAACGACAACCGGTTTACCAGACAGTAGCGTTGATTCGATTTCGTGTCGGATCTTCTCGGATGCCGCAGCACTGCCTCCAGGGCTGTTAATTCGCAGGACCAGCGCTTTGACATCGTCGTCCCATCGCGCCTGACGAAGCAGTCGGGATGTCGTTTCTCCACCGATGTTGCCGCTGGGTTGTTCACCATCCAGAATAGTGCCGCTCGCTGTAATGACCGCAATTTTGCTCATACCTGGCTTGGGTACAACAAACGAAGGACTAATCTCCCTGAGGTAGTCGTCATAGGAAACCTGCCGGTAAGTTCTTCCGGAACGACCAACGGCTGTTTGCATTTCTTCACGCCATTCTGATTCCGATAGCAATTCATCGACAAAACCATGGTTCAGGGCAAGTTGCGCTGAATCGTTCCCTGCTGCGGCAAGTAAAGTGCCATAGGAATTGATGTAATCTTCAAGCGCCTCAACACTGATTCCCCTGTGCTCTGTGATGGTATCGCCATAGTTCAGCCATAGTTCCCGCAGCCATGCCGAATTCGCCTCTTTTGCCTTTTCGGACATACCTTCAAGGAGATAGGGTTCTACTGCATCCTTGTAATCCCCAGAGGTAAAAACATTGATGTCCACTTTCAATTTATCGAGCGCTGACTTGTAGTAAGTTGGATAAATACCGAATCCGGTCAGAAAGACGCCGCCGAGCGCCTGGAAACTGTCCTTGTTCAGGATAATCCTGTCCGCTTGTGAAGCGAGGAAATACTGTGGCTGGGTAAATTCATCGCCGAAGGCATAAACAGGCTTTCCAGATACCTTGAAGTCTGTAAGCGCAGTACTGATTTCCTCAAGATTGCCCATGGTGGCGCCCTGCAGTTCTGAGAGATCAAGAACCATAGCAGCTATTCGGCTATCGTTTCGGGCATGGGTAATTACCTTCAGTAAATCACGCAACACTACTTCTTTACGGCTTTGCTGAAGCAACCCGTCAAATGGCCTGATAATTGATTGCTGCTCTACGATGACACCAGACGGGCTCAAAACAAGAGCAGTATCATCGTCGATTCTGACGTTATCGGAGGTAAATACGGCTATTGCTATCAGGATGACGACAAGCAGGAAGATGATGTTGCCCAGGGCACTTTTTACTGCGGTGATACCGCGCCATAAACCACGAAGAAATTTCATTAAGGAGCCTTCAGCGGGCCAAAAACTCGCCCTGCCGCTGTCGCGGAGTAAACTGGCCAGCTTACTTGGATTTTCTTCGTCATGTTAGATGAGAGTGTACTCGATAAAACATGCATCCTACCACATCGAAGTCATGTTGGTGCTGTAACACGATTCATCTTTTATGTTAACTTGTGAAGAATATTCAGCAACTGAATGGAAGCAGGACACTGGTGTGAAAAATTACCGCCGAGCCCGTGGGGCACACCCGATTGAAATTCGTCTGGCGAGAAATTCGGAAGCACAGGCATTGGCTGAGATGTCACGAGAACTGATCGAGCAAGGACTCTCCTGGCGCTGGCAATCGCCTCAAATGCTCTCCAGGATCAAGCACCCGGACAGCGTGGTTCTGGTTGCCCGAACTCGTGTGGAACTCGTAGGATTTGCAGTGATGGAGTTTCATGATATCCATGCTCATCTGAATCTTTTGGCAGTATCCTCTACCGGACGTCGTCGCAGGATCGGTACCTCGCTACTGAACTGGCTTGAAAAATCTGCATTGGAGGCAGGAATAGGGCAGGTTGTACTCGAAGTTCGTTACAACAACATGGGCGCGAGGTCCTTCTACAGGGAAAATCACTATGAAGAAGTCGAGGTTCTGCCTGGATATTATCAGGGAAAGGAAAATGCGGTACGCATGGTACATCATCTGATTGAGCCGGAAATCGAAAAGCAAAGGCCCTGATCATGAGCTTATGGAGATGGCAGGAGTTGCTGACTGCTCTGGATTTAACCATACCGGAGATTGGTCCCGATATTCAGGGTGTCAGTATCGACAGTCGCTCTCTGCAACCTGGTGATTTATTCATCGCTCTGTCTGGTGACCCGGGTCCCGGGTTTCATACATCTACTGAAAATAACCGGAATGGCCATTCGTTCCTTGGTGCAGCCGAGATTGCCGGTGCTGGAGCTTTACTGGTTTCAAAAGCAACTGACGTACCGCTACCGGCCTTGACAGTTCCTGACACACTCAAGGCATTATGGCAGCTTGGACACTCATCAAGGAAGAGAATGAACGGCCGCGTTGCCGGTATAACAGGAAGTGCCGGTAAAACCACCGCACGATATTGGCTTGAAGAGATAATGCGTGATCAGGCGTCAACTCATGCTTCCACGGGTAGTTATAACAATCATTGGGGAGTTCCGCTCTCTCTTGCACGGATGCCGGCAACAGCAGAATACGGTATTTTCGAAATAGGCATGAATCAAACCGGCGAAATCCAGCCTTTGAGCGAACTGGTGCGGCCAGATGTGGCCATGATTTTGAATGTGCTGCCGGCGCACATCGGCAATTTAGGTAGTATTGAGGCTATCAGGACTGAAAAACTGAGTATTCAATACGGACTGTTACCGGACGGAATACTGTTGGTTCCATACGATCTCGCAGATTTTGTCAATGATCGTCAGTCAGTCACTTTTGGTTTTGACCAACGCGCAGATGTTTGGGCTGAACACACCGGCTCAACTGCCCTGATTCATATTGGAGACCGGGAATTCCCCCTGGCTCTGTCTGTTTCCGGTGAGCATCGGCTGATGACAGCCCTGGCAGTTCTTGCTATGGCACACACTTTATCGGCAGACATACAGGCAGGCATCGAAGTCATTCAAAAACTGGGGACACCACCTGGAAGAGGGAATCATATCCATGTCGCTGGAAGAACAATTGTGGATGACAGCTACAATGCCAATCCCGTCAGTATGGAATTTGCGCTGAAAGCGCTTGGTGAACAGCGTGGGAGGCGCCGTATTGCACTACTGGGAGAGATGCTGGAATTAGGCCCGGAGAGTGAAGGCCTGCACAAAAAGATCGCTGGCAAATGTAACAGTGTTGATGTAGTGATGACATTTGGACTGGGATTTGCAAATGTTTCGGATGCGTTTGGGTCATGTTTCCAGGGGCATCTGAACTCGGTTGATGAGTTTGATCTGTCATCGTTCGCTGAACAAACCCGTGCGGGAGATGTCATTCTGGTCAAAGGGTCCAACAAGGTCTTCTGGTCCAGGGTTTTTGTCGATCTTCTTGTTTCAGCCATTGCCAGGCTTTAATCTGATCCTTCAACAGGTTTCCCGCCCTCACTACAGGTTCCTCCACCTTGTGAATTCCCGACTTCGGTTTTTTCAACCTCAGAAGTTGGTATTTCGTCTTCAGCAGGACCGGAACGACTGGTTTTCAAAGCTTCTTCTATGGCTTCTTCAACATCCGGGGAACTGAAGTACATCCCATCCTCCTGTTCACAAAGATCACTTCGCTCCTCCCAGGGTAAAAGGTGGTGATCCTGGTCATATCTGAAATCCACAAAAGGATATTTAATGATTTCAAAATAAGGGGAATAATCAAAATGACTTGGTGTATACAGTTTTGGATTACGCCGGAACAACTGCACTCCTGCAGTGGATTGCTTGACCAGCGGAAGGATGGGGAAATCGATGAATGCAAATGCTTCCGCGATCATTGTTGAGCAAACAGTCTTGGTGGATCGTCCGGCGCCATGTTGAAACAGGCTGGATGCCCATCGCCGGGGGAGAATTCGCCAGGGAAACAGGAATCTGGCAAGATCAAAAATCTGTCGAATGTCATAATCCATGCCTAATCGGCTGACCGCAAACCGGATGACCTGTTGGCCATCTTTTATACCAAGGCGGGATGGTCGGCAGATACGCAGATGTTCATCTTCGTAAATTGTCAGATTGTTGATTATCGTTCCATGACCCAGCAGGCTTTCGATGACCAGTCGGTCACCGGTATCCCCGGAGTAATGGAATTGGACTATTTCACGTAAATCCGGGTCTTCAATGTCATGTATGCGGCCGATATAAAGAGCCGCATGAGTCCAGGAACTCTGTGTTACCCAGCGAATGACTTCGCTTACACGAGAACGTCCTTCCACCAGGAGAATGTCACAGGGTTTAAGCTCGAAACTGATACGTTCAAAATCGCTCAGCGGATAGGGTCGTGTTGGACGTACGCGATTCAGCCAGGCGATGAGCGGACTTGTCAGAAAATTGAAAGCAGACATATGGACTCAACATACTTATGGATCATTAAATTGTACCCTATCGTAAGCGACAGGATTGCTATTCAACAGTATCAATACATGACATAATGTGCCCCCATGATTGTAGACAAACTTGGCAGAAGATTCAGAAACCTCAGGGTCAGCCTGACGGCTGCCTGCAACTACGCCTGCACATATTGCGTACCTGACGGCAAGCGTCTGCTGAAAGCCAGGGACGAATTACCCGCTACTGATTTACTCAAAGCAGTTGTGTTGCTGCAACAGGCTACTGGTATCAATAAAGTGCGAATCACTGGTGGAGAACCTCTTGTAGCCCCTCGATTTGACGACTTCCTGCTGGGTGTAATGGACCTTGGACTTTCTGACGTCAGCCTGACATCCAATGGTCAGCTACTCCTTAAGAAGAAGGATGTTATCGCCGAATCCGGCCTGAAGCGTATTAATATCAGCCTGGATACGCTCAATCCTCTCCGATTTAAACAAATCGCCAGGGGAGGTGATCTCGAAACTGTACTGTCGGGTATCGACGCCATGCTTGATCTTGGCCTCAGAATAAAGATCAACATGGTTCCCCTGCGCACTCAGAATCTTGCAGAAATCGTATCGATGCTGGATTTCTGCCTGGAAAGAGGTATCGAATTACGCTTTATTGAACTCATGCGAATGGGGCATCTACTGCATAGCAGCAGTTTTTCAAAAGATTTTGTCTCCATGGAAACCTTGCTGGAAGTGATTGGTGAGCAGTATGAATTTGCACGAACCGACGCCCCCTACGATTCAACCGCTGTACGATTCCTTATACCTGACAAAGGCGTGTTTGGAGTGATTGCGAACGAGAGTGAGCCTTTCTGCCGATCCTGTACCAGATTACGCCTGTCTTCAGATGGATACCTGTATGGATGTCTCAGCAGCATTAATAAACATTACATCGGCGATTTGCTGACATCACCACCGCATCTGGTTTTACCCGGTCTGCAGGACATTCTGGCTCAGGCACTGGGAGACAAAAAACTTGCTTTTCAAGGTGAAGTCACAGTCATGAAACTGATCGGGGGATGAGCAGGCCCGCTGAGGGCTCTTTATGGAAACCCGCTGAGGGCTCTTTATGGAAACCCGCTGAGGGCTCTTTATGGAAACCCGCTGAAGGCTCTTTATGGAAACCCGCTGAGGGCTCTTTATGGAAACCCGCTGAGGGCTCTTCCAGATTTCTGCGCCATATGAATTAATATGATTAAAGTGGTCATCGCCGTCTTGTATCTGTTGACAACTCTATCGCTGTTGGTATCTCCAGCTATCGCCATGGAGATGGAAGATCAAGGAGATTCGACCGCACGGAATAACGATCACTTTACAGCCTACTGGCAGATGAACAACAGTGTTCATGCCGGACAGACGGTTGACCTGGTCCAGTATATTGAGATTACAAGAGAACTGGGGGTGGGTAGTCTTATATACTTTGACCAACCTGTCCACTATCCAGGGCAACTACAGTCGCGAAAAAAGGAAGGCATCAATCACATTGCGTTAGTCACCGGGAATGTGATGATTAATTCCCGGTCTGTAGAACGAGACAGTATCCCCGGGCTACCACCTGGAGCTGGTCTGTTGACTAAATTTGAAGTTGTAGAAGGCACGCTTTATCCGGGTGAAAGACTCATTTTGCAATACAGCAATCTGAAGCTGCCGGAAACCGCCCACAGGTTTTCATTTCCGATTTATATTGGAGTAAACCCCGATGTAAGTCTCGAACCGGTCAGAGTTACAACATTCCCGATAAAGCCTGGTCCACCTGTAAAGATTGGTATTTCTGCACCATCTCTAATACAACGGGGTGATTTGTTTGATGTTCGATTGCTGATCACCGACCAGTATGGCAATCCGGTGTCAGGTAGCTCAATATCACTGGAAATACTGGTCGATGGAAAATTTAATCGGCGGGTACAGACGGGTGATGCCGCAGAAATCGTGATTCCCGGACTTCAGTTTGAGGAAGATGGCCTGCACTACATTGAGAGCAGGTCCGCTGGCGGCGGGCTCGTCGGAAAATCCAACCTCATCAGTGTCATAGAGAAGATTGAGCATCGAATCGCCTGGGTTGACCTGCACCTGCATGATCAGCAAACCGGAGGTCTCTTAAGTCCCGGGGAAATCAGGACAAAGTACTTCACTGCTCTTGATGTACCACTGGTTATCAGTAATTTCCATGCAGAAAATATCAGATCTCATGAGATCATGCGTCCGCTTGCACAGGGCGGGAATCTGTTGTTGCTTGATCATGGGACCGGATCCCTGCAGATTCCATCCGGAAATATTCCGGTGGACCATCGCAGACTTAATCCGGAATTACCCGTCCTCACAGAAATCCTGTCCGGACATTCTCTATACGAATGGTATGGCAACCAACTCGCCGGTTATGGTTACAAGGTTGGATTTTTGGCAACTGGCGCCACACATCTTCCCGGAGAAGAACAAGGACGAGGGAAATCAGCGATCCTGGTTTTTCCACAGGAAACCTGGATTGATGCGTTGTCAAGAGGTAGAACCTACGCAGTGTCCGCAGGTAAACCAATATTGAACTGGACGTTGAATAATGGATTGCCCGGCAGCCGGGTTACCGATTCCCGCATCCGAAAGGTAGCTGGTAAGGTCCACGCTCCTTACAATCTGGATAGAATCGAATTACTGAAGAACGGAAATGTCATCGACCAGAGATTGCCAGGGTCAACGTCAGAAACAGGCATGATTCAAATCAGCCTGATGTCCCCCAGCCAACCTCTTGGTCAGCCCTGGGAACTTCCTCGACAGGGCAGGGAATGGGTTGGTTATCTTCAAGTTGAAGGTGCTTCCATAGATAATATAGAAGCTGGTGGTTATCGGGAGAACCATCAATGGGATATACTGGTCAACCCGGAGGATAATCAACGTATTGACTTTATTACCTGGACCCAGGGTGACAGAAGTAGTTTTATTGTCGAGATTGCACAACAACAGGATGACGTCTACCTGGAATTGCACATCATGGCAGGTACCGGCAGGTCATCCGGCACGGATACTCCCGCGATAAACCAGCGGGTATCGCTGGACAATTTGCAAAATGGTGTCTACCAACGGTATTTTGATGCCGGAGGCTACAAGGATCAGGTTGAAATATCGCTGATCAATCGGGAAAGTGTCAACAGTTATGCCTTTGACTTTACTGATACGAAGGCTATTCGAGCAGGCGATTACTATTATCTGAGGATTCGCGGGTATGAGAACGAAACCATATGGTCGAGTCCGGTATATGTTGGAGGATTCGATGTTGTTGAATAAATATCGCAGGGCGGATGATGCTGGATAAACAAATGTTGCGAAGTGGACGATTGCCCGTGAATAGAGGTTTTCTATGCATCTGTTTACTGGCGCTGATTTGTCTGTCTGGTGTCAACCAGGCAGATGACTCTCGCAAACTGTGCCTTTGGAAAATTGATCATGGGGGTTCCCGGGTTTACCTGTTGGGGTCTGTACATCTCATGAAGGAGGATATGTATCCCTTGCCTGATCCAATCACTGCGGCCTTCAACGAGTCAGATGTAGTTGTGTTCGAGATTGACCTGACGGAAATGGATGCAAAAGAGATTGCCAGTTTGATGGAACAGCAAGGCATATATACCCCGCCTGCTACCATCAGCGATGATCTTGCGCCGGAAACGCTGGAATTGCTTAATGACTATTTGGAGGAGGAAGGAATCAAACTGGACCAGGTGAGTCAAATGAAACCCTGGATGCTCTCACTGTACATAAGCATCATGGATTTGAAGCAACTCGGTTTTAAAACTGAACTCGGTCTTGACCAGCACCTGAATCAGAAAGCAATGGATCAGGACAAAGAAACTGATGGACTTGAATCTGCTGCCCAACAGATCAGTTTTTTATCCGGAGATCATATTGAAATTCAGGACCTTTCCCTCCGGGCATATCTTTCGGAAAGACACCAGGTTCAGGAAGAGACTGGCCAGATGATTTCAGCCTGGCGCAGTGGCGATGCGGATGAGTTGTATGAGTTGGCCATAGATCAGATCCTGGAGTATCCTGAACTTCAGAATCAGATGGATCGGTTGATACTGGAAAGAAACCTGAACATGGTCCGGAAAATTCGGGGCTACCTGGATACTCAACGTAAGTATATGGTTGTCGCAGGTGCATTACATATGGGTGGACCGGAAGGCATTATTCAACTCCTTTCCGAAGACTTCACAGTAGAACAGATTTCCTATTGAAATTTCAGGATCCTGGAACAATAGAGTAGTCCAGTTCAACTCTATATGTATCTCCCATAACTGACCTTCCTGGCACGATCGAAAAATTCAGTCCATTGCTCATCAGTCAGCAGCATGGGTTCCCCCAGTTTTCGTGTCAATACATACTGTCTGCACATGATTTCCAATCGATGTGCCAGGACGACAGCTGACTTGAGGTTACGTCCCCGGCAGATCATGCCGTGATTCCCAAGAAGACAAGCCGACCTGTCTTTCAAAGCATTGGCGGCATCGTCACCGAGTGTTTGAGTTCCAAAGGTTGAGTAGGGTACACAGGGAACATCGTTACCGCCGAAAGAACCCACCAGGTAGTGGAATCCCGGCAGGGGTAATAGCTGGCAAGCCAGAGCAACGCAATAATCCGAGTGCGTGTGTACAACCGCATCCGCCTTCTCGTGGGCAAGATATATAGCAGCGTGCATGCGCCACTCCGAAGAAGGTTTGCGATCACCTTCCCACTCACCATCCAGTGAAATTTGCACAATATTCTCTGGCGCTATTGTTTCAGCTGTAGCACCGGATGGGGAAATCAGCATTCCGTCACCATAACGACAACTAAGATTGCCTGAGGCCAGTTCATTCAGGCCGATTTGTTCAACATACTTGTATTGTTCCACAAGCTGTTGCCGTAGATTGGTTGCATTCTGGTTAACTGTCATTGGATATCTCCTGTTTACTACGCGGCTTCATCAGCGGCGCGCATACGATTAAGGGCGGTAAAGAAGAAACTTTCATTTCCGAGTGCTCCAGCTTTCAACACGAAAGAATGTGGATCCGGTCCTGCCATATGACAGTATCCACCACTCAAGTTATCGAATGAAGAAACCTGAACCTGGTTGATTCCCAGTGAATTGATGACTTGACCGGAAGTTTCACCACCGGCGACAACAAATTTCCTGACACCGAGTTCCTGTAACGCACGGGCACTCTGACCGAGAAGCTCATCTGCCAGATTTGCAGCACCTTCTATCCCCAGGGTCTGTTGTGCCCGTTGCACACCATCAACATCTGCTGAAGTAGTGACGGCAACAGGTCCTTCTTTTATCCTGTTGGCAGCCCAATCCTTGAACGAATCAATAATGCGAGGGTTTGATACTGCCTGCAACAAATCAAATCTGAACACCGGGTAGTGCTTTTCAAAGTGTGCGACTTGTCGCAATGTAGCATTTGCACAACTACCGGCAATTACCGCCTCATGTCCGGGAGATGCAGGTAAGAGGGTTCTCTGCTCGATATTATCAAGGTTTGTAAGCCAGGTACGAGCCAGGAACATAGGCAGGGCATCTGCCCCGGTGGTCAATGGCCAGTCCTCAGTCAACTCAGCTATACTGGTGACATCAGTATCATCTACGGCATCCACGACGAACAGGTTATTACCCCGGGCTACCTGTTCATCCAGTGTCTGATCCGCTGCTTTTTTACCTTGTACCAACTTACCATGTGAGAGTAGACCCACCCTGGATTGACTTTGTGCCTGCAGGACCTCAACCAGATTTGAATTAGTCATCGGCGTCACTGGATCAAACTTTTTTGCAGATTCACCCAGCATTGTACTTCCCAGGAACATCCGCCCCTGAAATACCGTTACTGAGTATTCAGGAAACGCAGGACAGAAAATTGTCCGGTCTGTATTCAACGTTTCCATCAGCGTTTCTGCGATTGGACCAATGTTGCCCTTCTCTGTGGAGTCGAACGTAGCACAGTATTTGTAATAAAGTCGCCTGGTACCGGCCGACTTCAATGCAACTGCAGAATTTCTGACGTCTGCACGAGCTTCATCAGCGGGTATCAGTCGGATTTTACGGCCAATCACCACTGCCTGTGCGGATGGATCAAGATGACCAAGTGCATCTGTTGAGGTGACCAGTGGGCAGCGAACACCTTCACGTTCCAACAGACTGGCGACCATCATGCCACCCGTAAGATCATCGGCAATGACACCTAGCTCAAGCATATTGTTATCTCCTGGTGGTCATCAGTTCATGGTAAAGCAGGAACAATTCGATCATTGATGTTCGCAGCTCTTTCCATCAGAATAAGCACTGCACCAGTCTCTTTTTCGGTTTCTGGTGCAATTCAGAGTGAACCTCATTCCTTGAAAAAGTAAGAAGTTGTTGTATTACTCTAACAATAATCACCTGAATCGGGGGGTTTTTTCAAGTTCCCCTGTTTCTTTCTACTGACAAACCGTAGAGAATCTGGCTCATAATCAGTCGTTAAGACAATATTAACTTAAAGAACTATCCAATTAGGGAGCTATCAATGAAATACCTGCACACCATGGTAAGGGTAAACGATATTGACAAATCACTGGAATTTTACTGCGACGGACTGGGCCTTGAAGAAGTCAGGCGCATCGAAAGCGAACAGGGACGATTCACACTGGTTTTTCTTGCAGCACCGGGAGATTCTGATGCTCAGATTGAAATGACTTACAACTGGGATGGGGACAAACTTGGGGAGGGAAGCCGAAATTTTGGTCACCTGGCTTATGCTGTGGAAGATATTTACGAAACCTGCCAGAAACTCAAGGACGGTGGTGTTGTCATCAATAGACCACCCCGTGATGGCCATATGGCATTTGTCAGGTCTCCTGACAATATCTCGATAGAAATTCTACAGAAAGGTGGTTCAAAACCACTAAGGGAACCATGGGCATCCATGGGAAATACGGGTGAGTGGTAAAGGGTAAACACGGAAACCAATGGATAATCTTGAATGGTTAAAACAGGTATCAGAACCAATTCTGGATCCGGACCTGCCTATCTGTGATCCGCATCATCATCTCTGGTACCGTTCCACAAATCGGTATCTGCTGGATGAAATACTGAGTGACACGGGCAGTGGACACCGGGTTGTCAGCACGGTATTTGTCGAGTGCAGTTCAATGTATCGCGAGGGAGTCAGTAAGGACATGGCGCCGGTAGGTGAGACCGAGTTTGTACAGGGTATCGCTGCCATGAGTGCCAGTGGCCAGTTTGGACCAACGAGGATCGCCAGTGGTATCGTTGGTTTTGCCGACCTTATGTTGGGGACTTCAGTAAAACCTGTTCTGGAGGCGCATTGTCAGGCGAGTATGCAACGATTTAAAGGAATCCGTCATGCGGCAGGATGGCATGAAAGTGTAGAAATCAATAATTCTCATACCAATCCACCGCAGGGACTGTTGCTGCGTGACGAATTTCGCGAAGGAATGTCAGTCATGGATGATATGGGTCTCGTTTTTGATGCCTGGTTCTTTCATCACCAGATTCCGGAATTTGTCGATCTTGCAAGGGCGTTCCCGAATGTCACAATGGTCCTGGACCATTTCGCCGGGCCGCTGGGCATTGGACCTTACAGGGGTCAAAAAGAAGCTGTATTCAACTACTGGAAGGAAAGTATCACGGAATTGAAAGACTGTACCAATGTGTATTTCAAGCTGGGGGGTATCAATATGAAAAGAAACGGTTATGACTGGCACAAACGGAAAATACCACCTTCGTCAGACGAACTTGTTGATGCAACAGCCGCTTATTACGAACACTGCATCGATACCTTTGGCGTCAATCGATGCATGTTTGAAAGTAACTTCCCTGTAGACCGGGATTCCTGCTCTTATGCGGTTCTCTGGAATGCTTTTAAAAAAATGACATCATCAAAAAGCGATGAAGAAAGGCTGGCTCTATTCCACGACACTGCGGTTCGTGCCTACCAGTTGTAACATCATCACGGATCAATAAACAGTATTCATGGTATGATTGAATCATGCCTGAAGAAAAGCACATGGCTATACCCGGCAGACCGGTTAAAGGACGCGGCGCCCTGTCCAATCCCACCAACCGTTATGCAGATAAGTCTCTGGAAGTTTTCGACGATGGCTGGCAATACCCCGGTGAAGACCCCACACAGACATCCCCGGTAAAAACCATTATCCTTAATGAGTCATCCCGCCGCATCATTTCGACCAATCAATCGCCGGATATACCATTCAGTCAGTCCATCAACCCCTATCGTGGCTGCGAACATGGCTGTATCTACTGCTATGCGAGGCCAACACATGCATATTGGGATTTGTCACCGGGGATCGACTTTGAATCCAAAATCATCATCAAACCCAATGCAGACCAGTTGCTGCGAGAGGCTCTTTTGCGTCCTGGCTATGTGTGCAAGCCAATATGCATAGGCGCCAATACCGACCCATACCAGCCGCTGGAAGCCCGGTTGAAGACAACGAGATCAATACTGGAAGTCCTGCAGGAATTCCAGCATCCATTTACCATCATTACCAAGAGCGGGTTAATTACCCGAGACCTGGATATTCTTGGTCCAATGGCAGAGCAGAACCTTTGCAGCGCGGCTGTCAGCGTCACCACATTGGATAACAACCTCAAACGCAAACTGGAACCACGTGCACCGTCAGGCCGGGTCCGGATTGAAGCGATCAGAGCACTGACAGAAGCCCGGGTTCCGGTCACCCTGATGGCGGCGCCGGTTATTCCCTGTATCAACGATCATGAATTATCAGACATTCTGACTGCCGGCAAAAAAGCCGGAGCGATTTCTGCCGGATACATTCTGTTACGCTTACCGCTTGAGGTAAATCAAATGTTTGTCGAATGGCTCGAAGCACATTTCCCGGACAGGGCAAAGAAGGTAATGAATATTATTCGACAGTCCCGGGGCGGACGGGTTTATCAAAGTGAGTTTGGTGAAAGGATGCGCGGTACCGGCGTATTCGCGAAACTGATAAACAACCGTTTTCACCTGGCTTGTCGTAAACTGGGTTTGAATTCAGACGAGCGTTCTGCCCTGTCGGTTGAACAATTCACCTATCCCGGAAAACAAATGAACATAATGTTCTGAAAAAAACCGGATAATGTTTTAGAATCGCCTGCTTCTGAGCGGCTGGGTGGCAGAGTGGTCATGCAGCGGTCTGCAACACCGTTTACGCCGGTTCGATTCCGACCCCAGCCTCCATTTTAATATACACTTTTTGCTGGTCAGCATATCTTTCATACTGTGTTTGTATTACCCATAAACAGGAGACTGACTGAAATCCTGTTCAGTTTCCTCTGGCTTCAGGTAACAGACTGGTAATAATCCGTTTGACTACTTCGCCAGCCTCAGTCGCACTCAGGCGTTGATCATTTCTCAATTGATTCCACATATCAAAACTGAGCACGGCTTCAAGAGCCTCAATCATAGGTCTGTCACGCTCTATTTCACCTGGCAGGACTGCAAGCAGCCGTTTCCTTTCGTCTCTGACGATTTGAGTGTGATGGGTAAGCAGAATGTTGGATTGGAATCTGAGAACATCTGCGGCAACCCTGTAAGGCATTACAATCTCATATACCTGCAGGCGACGGTCTACCAGTTGATGCAGATTGTCCCCCCAACTGTCATGGGCAAGTGCCTGGTCTACAACAGGAGCAACTTTTTCGCTGATTGCAACGGACATTTCGGCATAGAGGTTCTCCATGTCTTTAAACCGGCGAAATACTGTTCGCAAACCTACCTGTGCTCGTTGCGCAACTTCCTCTGCGGTAGGTGCAATGCGACCTTCCCGCACCAGTTCAAGCATTGCATTGACAATTTTTCTTTTACTGTCACGGCTACGCAGTAACCGTCCATCGGTCACATCAACCACATGTTCACTGTCAGACAAAGTCAAACCTTAATATTCTGACACCAGGTGTATTCAAGACCGTATTATGAGTCCGTTTTCAGTCAATGTCTATTTGCCGGATTGATGGTTTGGAAACGACTGGCACTGACATCTCAAAATCGTCGTTATAGGCTTTTATTTTCAGACGCACACCCAGCCCATCCATGTAAGCGAGCAATGAACTCAATTTGATATCGTCTCGACTTTCCAGTCGAGAGACTGCCGCTTGCTGGATGGCCAGCCGGTCTGCCAGTGTGGTTTGCGGAATATCGATCAAGGTACGCAAATCCTTGAGCCAGGGAACAGCTTGAGATGATATTTCTTCATCAGAAGATTCCATTAACTGTTCCAGGCGTTTCGCCGCCATCTCTGGTTTTTTGTACAGTTCATCAGGCTTATCGCCATACGCGGTTTCGCCCGAATAGAAACCAAAGCCGCGATCAGCGCGCCAGAGCAAAGTCGTCTCAAAATCATCACTGGTTACGTCCAGCCAGTAGTCACCCTGCTCATCGGCAGGCCGATCAATGGCAATATTGATGGACGGCTTCAGCTCCTGTGCATTAGCAATGAATTGATCGAGTGCTGTCATTGTCGCTACCTCACTAAAAATCCAACCCGTTTGTGCCAGGCTTATCAAAAACAACCTGATGACCGGGTGCCGTTGTAATACGTATCGCGCCGGTCGCGCTAATCCAGGTGTTGTGCCCCCGACTGCGATAGCGGATCAAATCCGGTCTTCCGTCAACTTTGCGTGCCGCATCGGCCTGGGGCGGGTACATCCGGCCATCATTCAGGTATTCATCGGGCACATAAGGCACACCACTGAATTCATTTTCAACCGCGTTGAGTGCCTGGGCGATCAAGTCAAATGCCTCTTCCTTGCTGGAAGCGGCGGGCGCAGACGCTAAATGCTCCAGAAAAATGGCAAACCTTTCCTGTTTTGTCGGCATTAATATTACACCAAAGGAATATTCACTGCAAGGAATATGAAAAATATTGCCAATACACGCATTTCGGCAGGCTGTGTATCAGGCTAATTTTCTTAGAGTGTGAGTATATCGGCCCAAATGTGCGATAAGCGACTGTTTTTTCTGACTTCTGCCAGAAAGCGTTTGCTCTTTAATTTGCGGACTGTTGCCATGACTTTTTCGCCTCGTTCGTAATTTCATTCGTAATTTATTCGTAAAATCACGCGAAATATGGTTAGAAATGGCTAAATTTATAGAACTATTAGCATTAATAATCAACACTAAGTCATTGAATAGAAATATATAAATAGATATGGCCGGAAACGGCAAAAAAAGTGATTGGTGCCCGGGGCCGGGGTCGAACCGGCACCGCCCTGAGGCGACGAGATTTTAAGTCTCGCGTGTCTACCAATTTCACCACCCGGGCAGATAAAGGTGGCATAGTTTATCCGGGAAGATTGAGCGACTCAATCAAACTGTTTTTCAGATTACAATAACAACGGGAAATATTCACAGATTGCAAATGAACCGATCCTTTGTTTTTGCCCTGACGGCAGTTCTATTCTGGTCAACGGTTGGGACTGCATTCAAATTGACACTACGTCATGTTGATCCATTCCAGATGCTGTTTTATGCAAGTCTGACTGCGGTTGTCACTCTGTTCATTATTCTGCTTGTCCAGGGCAGGACACAAATGTTACTGGATTCATTTGTCCAGCACTGGCGTATAACAGTAATGGCCGGTTTGTTGAATCCGTTTTTGTACTATATTGTCCTCTTTGAAGCCTATGACAGATTACCCGCCCAGGTTGCCCAACCGATCAATTATACCTGGGCGATGGTGCTCATGCTGTTGTCCATTGTCGTGCTTAAACAAAACATCACTCGCCAGGATATCCAGGCGGCATTCATTTGTTATGGTGGTGTCTTGATAATTGCGACACAGGGAGACCTTGGTCATTTCGTCAACGCGGACTGGTTCGGGATATTCCTGGCTGTGATTTCGACAGTCATATGGGCAACTTACTGGATCATCAATATCCATGATCAGCGGAATTCAACCGTCAGCCTGTGTCTGAATTTTATGATCGCAATGCCGATGATTGCTATTGCCTGCGGCTTGATGTCAGAATATCAGGTCTCGATATCCGGTTTTATTGGTTCAGTGTATATCGGATTATTTGAGATGGCACTTCCATTCCTTGCCTGGTCTTATGCCCTGAAGCTCTCGGTGAATTCATCACGAGTCGGAAATCTGATTTTTCTGTCCCCGATTATTTCCCTTATATTGTTTCATCATATATTGGGAGAGAAGATTCTGATTTCCACCTGTATAGGCCTGGTGCTTATCCTGGGAAGTCTGTTATACCAGCAATACAGTTCCAGAACTGACTGATAGAGTGAGGCCTCCCGTCAGTAATTACGGGATACGACGAATCTGGATTGCTTCAATCGCTGAACCCGCCAATACGTCAGAAATCACTACAACCTTGTCCCCAACATTGAAATCAGCACGGACTTTCAGTACATCAAATGCGGTCTGAAGTGTCTTCTCAGGATCTCTACTGAATGCAGTTCGAAAAGATGAGACATTACGGTTCAGAACAAGTCGCCGTCGGGTCTGTGAATCATTGGTAAATGCATAAATTCGAGTCGACTGTGGGTGACAGTTGGTGACATAATCCGCCATCAGTCCTCGTCTGGTGATGACGACGATACCCCTGGCGCCAAGGGTTTCTGCCAGTTGAACAGCAGTGTAAGCCAGTCGCTGTTTATCGTTGCCGTGTTTAAGTCCGCTGACAAAATCAAGTCCCGGGAATGACTCCGCTGTTTCCGCTATTTCCACCAGTTGCTCAACACAGCGAACGGGAAACCTGCCCACCGCTGATTCCCCAGACAACATGATCGCATCAACTTCCTCATAGACAGCATTCGCAACATCAGTAACCTCGGCCCGGGTTGGTATCGGGTTGTCGATCATGGATTCCAGCAAGTGAGTAGCTACAATCACCCGTTTACCTTGTTCTGCACATTGCTTGACGATGCGGCGTTGAATATTTGGCAGTTCCGCAATGTTGATTTCGACGCCCAGATCTCCCCTGGCAACCATGACACCATCTGCTTCTTCCAAAATTTCTGACAGGTTTTTTACACCAAGCTGGTCTTCTATTTTTGCGATGATTTTGATCTTGCCAGCTTTATCAGCTATCAATTCTTTTAATTCGCGAATGTCATTTGCTTCCCGGACAAAAGACAGAGCGATGAAGTCTACCCCCTGGTCCATGGCAAACTGAATATCCATGCGGTCCTTCTTGGTTATCGCCGGTAAATTTACGCGGATGCCAGGCAGATTAACGTGTGACTTGCTCTTCAGAATGCCACCGTCAATCACCCGGCATTGCATCGTCCCGTTGGAGTATTTTTTCAGCACCTCAAGATTGATTATGCCGTTGTCCACCGTTATCCGGTCGCCAACATCAACGGCGTTGATGAGTTCCTCGTAGTGGATATGGAACGAAGATTCCTCTATGTTCCTGATATCACGAACACTGATAGTAATTACTGACCCGTTCTTGAGTTCCAGTTCCTTTACCAGATCACCAGTGCGAATCTCCGGGCCCTGGGTGTCCAGCAGAATTGCAACGGGCTGAGTAATTTTCCGGTTCAGCGTCTTGATTGATTTGATGACACCCGCTGCAGACGCGTGGTCCCCGTGAGACATGTTAAGTCGCACAATATTCATGCCGGCCCTGACCATTTTTTCCAGTGTGGGGTAGTTGCTGCTTGCAGGGCCAGTTGTGCAGATTATCTTGGTTTTTCTCATTATCTCTTCCCGATAACGGGTTCTTGTCGTGGAACTGAACATCTTGCCTTCAACATCCAGTGAAAGTTCAGGATCTCAGATGAATATTACCTATCATAAATGGCGAATCATGAACGTACCATAGCAGGAGAGCCCGGTTTATAATGATTCAGTCATTAATCCGGGTACCGATATGGAGTTGGCAAATCTGCGCAGAAATTTTATTCCTGCAATTGAGGAGATCCTTGATCTCTGCAGGATTACAGATGAACTGATCGACAAGGAGAAGTTTCAGATCTATATGGCAACTATCTGGGGGAATGCAGTCCTGGATCCTGAAAAGACCGGAATCAACGAGAATCATCTGGAATTACTACACGAATTTCTCAACGAAGAGATTGGCCGGGTTGTTGGAAAAGGCTCTACAGTGACTGGTTGTTATGAGTTTATCGTGAGTAAATCCGGAGAAGAGTGTCTTACACGCCTGCAAATCACCCAGCGGCACAAGAAATTCCTGTATCACTTTGCCCGATTGATTCTGCATAGAGAAATAGAATCTGATCGTTGACAGCCTGATAGATCGAATCCAGTGGCCATGCATCTGGATGAAGCCAACGAGGGGAGTTGATTGAAATTAAAACCTGTGGTTTTGTAATGGTATGGGAAACCAGGGGAAGCACCTTGCATGACGACATTGAAAGTGCGCCGGCAGGTTTTGTGGCGCTGGATGCTGAATTCAATTTAGTGGACACGAATCGAGTCGCAAGAAGAGACTATGCCATGTTGATTGGCAACGGCTTTCTTCAGTGCGTTCACGAAGATGACCGGCAGGAATGCAGTTTGTTCCTGGAAAACCAGACCGAATTACCGTTTACCTGCAAATTGAATAGTCGCTCTGGACATAAAACGGTTCTACTGTCGAAATCCACGATTGAAGGGGTTACTAAAGTCTGGATTCAGGACCGGTCTGTTCTCATTGCATTGCAGGAACAACTACAGCAGGCACAAACGCCTAATCGAAAGATAATACGGAATTTGCATCATTTGGTGACGACGGCTCTGGGCTATGGTGAACTTGTTCAGATAATGCTGGATGACAATCAGGTTCTCTCAGGAAATGCCCATGAAAATGTGACACGATATCATGGTCAATTAATACAGTACCTGCAGTCGGCTGCCCGATTGCCTGACAATAAGGTGCACAAGAAAGACCTCAGTAGACACAGAAATCACATCTTAATAGTGGATGATGAAGCGATAATCGTCGAGTTTCTTACTGAGTTGATGCAGGCAAAAGCTTATAAAGTGACGGGTTTTACGGAACCCGGCAAAGCCTTGAAAGCATTTGAGATCAATCCGGGGATTTTCGACCTGGCAATAGTTGATCATCATATGCCGGAGCTGGATGGATTGACATTTGCTGAAAAACTCTACACATCTGAAGTGAAACTACCTGTTGTACTCTGTACCAATAACAACGGATTGAAACAGCCTGAATTCGTGCAAGAGGTGTTGATAAAACCTGTCGACATCAATTTGTTGATGACAACAGTTTCTGAAATATTGAATTAGTTTTTGTCCGGGAATTCAGCCTAATCGACAACAGCTGACATCGTGGGGCCTATTTGCCGGTGCAATACCAGGTCACATAACGAATCCAGGTCCGTCGATTCATTGTTCACGATAACCAGTTTCGCTCCATTACGTTTTGCCATGACCGGAAATCCAGCGGCAGGGTATACAACCAGCGATGATCCCAGTGCCATGAACAGGTCACAACTCATTGTCGCTACTTCAGCCCGCTGCATTTCGCTGACCGGCATGGGCTGGCCAAAAGATATGGTTGCTGTTTTGACAATCCCGTTGCAGACGTCACAGTAAGGAATTGTGCCATCTGCAAGGAACTTTTTTTTCAGGTTGGGAAGCTCGAATCGTTTCTGGCAATCGAGACACCTGGCATAACCTGCATTGCCGTGCAATTCGATGACCAGTTGATCAGGAACACCTGATTTTTGGTGTAATCCATCAACATTTTGCGTAATGATGTGACTTGCCTTTCCCATATGGATCAGTTCTGCAATGGCCTTATGTCCGGCATTGGGTTCGGCGCCCGACATGCCGTCACCGCTGAATTTTCTTTTCCAGCTTTCACGCCGGTGATATTCGGAATTAACAAAGTCGCTGAACTCAATGGGGCTGACCTTGTTCCAGATTCCATTGGGGCCTCGAAAATCAGGTATACCGGATTCCGTTGATATGCCAGCGCCGGTAAATATGACAGCGCGTTGACTTTGTTGAATGAGTATCCTCAATTCTCTAATATCTTCATCCATAATTATGTTTACCAGAGCAGAGTCAGGGTGATTCAGTACCGGAACCTGCAACTTCAAGAACCAGAGGGCTCCAGATTGTGTGGGGTCATTCAACTGGCATTGTGCAATATTAAAGCGGTTAAGGATACAGATCAGCAAGTGATATATGATGTCAGTGTATATTATTTCCCGATTATTGCACTTCCAGAGCATCAACAAGAATTCTCTCTTTCAGGTTTTCCCATCAACCTTTTTGATGTAATAATGCCTCTTCTGAATATCAAAGTGTGACCCGTACAACGATAACAGTACTGGCACGCATCAGGAGATAACACTTTGCAGACAGACCAGACCTTGATTGAATCATTGACCAGCGTTCTCAATACCCTGGACTCCTTTCTTGGCTCAGCATTCTATTTTCCTTTCGTACTACTCGCGACAGGCATTTTCTTCACATTCTATCTCAAATTTCCTCAAATCAGATTTTTCAACCATGCCTGGAGAATTCTCAGGGGAAAGTATGAGAAACCTGATTCCATGGGGGATGCATCCCATTTCCAGGCGTTATCAACTGCCATTTCTGGTACTGTAGGCACGGGTAATATCGGCGGCGTAGCTCTGGCGATTTACCTTGGCGGTCCAGCGGCGCTGTTCTGGATGTGGATGACTGCTTTTTTTGGAATGACAACCAAATTTGTTGAAGTATCCCTTTCGCACAAGTACCGCACTAAAGATGAACTGGGATTTATTGTTGGTGGTCCGATGTACGTGATGGAGCACCGGCTCAATATGAAGTGGCTGGCAATCTTTTTTGCCATTGCGACCGTGATCAGTTCTTTTGGTACCGGCAACCTGCCACAGAGTAACAATATCGCGAGTGGTGTCAGCGGTGCGTTTGGCGTACCCGAGTGGATAACCGGTGGTATTCTGGCCATTATTCTGGCTCTCGTCATTTTAGGCGGCATTCGTCGTATTGTCCTGGTGGCGGAAAAGATCGTTCCCTTCATGGCAGTTGTTTATTTCGTGGGAGCACTTGGGGTAATCCTGGTTAATCTGGAAAATATTGGTCCATCATTCCTCGCGGTTTTCCGGGATGCTTTCAGCGGTTCAGCGGCTGTTGGTGGATTTCTTGGCGCCGGTTTCGCCTATGCCTTCAATCGCGGCGTAAACCGTGGGCTCTTTTCCAATGAAGCAGGACAGGGAAGCGCCCCTATTGCACACGCTGCCGCGAGGGCTGATGAACCTGTCTCGGAAGGCATGGTGTCGATACTCGAACCCTTTATAGACACTATCATCATCTGTACCCTCACCGGTCTCGTAATACTGTCTACCGGGGTCTGGTCGGAAAAGCACGAGAACAACTTCCAACAATTTGATATGGAATTTATCAGTGGGCAATACTCGGACCAGAATGAAGAACAGAAAGAGCAAATGTTCCACTACCTGAATAATCAGGCAGAAAGCAGTGTTGAGGTCTTTGATGGAACTATTGAAATCATTGCCGGGAATGCGGTAACCAGCGAGCATACAGTAATGCACAATCGGTCCATTGCTGAAGATGTAAAGTACTATCTTGAAGGTACACCCTATACAGGTCCCCTGTATATTGAAGAAGGAAAGCTGACCGGAGGAGTGCAGGTCATTGGACGTTCTCTGGTTCATTCCGTGGACCTGACCAGCGAGGCTTTCAGCCGGGGTGTCTTTGGAGAATACGGCAGATACATCGTGGCGATCGGTCTGGTCCTCTTTGCCTTCACAACATCCGTTGCCTGGTCTTATTATGGGGATCGCGCAATGACCTATTTGTTCGGAGTCAGATCGGTGTTGCCTTATCGGATCATATATGTCGCCTGTTTTTTTACAGCTGCAGTCGTCGATACATCACTGGTCTGGTTAATCGCTGCAATTACTGTGACATTCATGACCTTGCCCAATCTGTTCACCATTTTGCTGCTGCACAAGGAGATGAAACAGATCATTGCGGATTACTGGGAAAAATTTCACAGGGAATATCCGGATTAACCCATCGACTTGACTGGAGCTTTTATGAATCTTGAAAACGCTGTTGGCATAGTGACGGGATCTTCCTCCGGGGTAGGTGCTGCAACGGCGCGCCTGCTTGCAGGCAAAGGGTGCCATGTCGTCATAAATTACTCCAGAAGTGAGGAAGCTGCACATAAGGTGGCCGGGGAATGTACTTCGATGGGGGTCGATGTATTGTGTTGCAAGGCAGATGTTTCCAATGACGATGACTGCCGTCGGATGGTGAGTGAAGCTATCGACAAGTGGGGTAGAATCAATGTACTTGTCAATAATGCCGGCACTACAAAATTTGTTCCCCATGCTCGACTGGATGGTTTGAACAAGGCAGATTTCTTTCATATTTACGGTGTTAACGTGGTGGGACCCTACCAGATGACACGCGCAGCGGAAGCGGCATTGCGCAAGACCGGCAACGCTGCCATTGTCAACGTTGATTCAGTAGCGGGTGTGTTCGGTGTAGGTAGTTCCATTGCCTACGCAGCATCGAAAGGTGCACTGCTGACCATGACAAAATCACTGGCGAGAGTTCTTGGCCCCGAGATCAGGGTCAATGCCGTGTGTCCTGGATTTATTCAGGGTGAATGGCTGGAACAGGGTCTGGGCAGCGAAACATACAGGCGTGCGAAAGAGAATCTGGAAACTCGAACACCACTGAAACTAACCTGCAGCCCGGCAACCGTTGCCGAGTCCGTTCTTCAATTTATTGAAGGGCACTCAACCGTAACCGGCCAATATATCATTCTGGATGGAGGTAACCATCTGCTATGACTCACCCGGCATTTGAAATAGTCCGGGAGCAGTACATAGAGACCCTGAACATCAAGGTTCAACATTTTACTCACCAGCTGACCGGTGCTGAACATTACCACTTCAAAGCGGATAATGATGAAAATGTATTCCTTGTAGCGTTCCGTACCATGCCGGAAGACTCCACCGGAGTTGCCCATATTCTGGAACACACCACCCTCTGCGGGAGTATGCGTTTTCCTGTTCGGGATCCTTTTTTTCTAATGCTTCGTCGCTCGCTGAATACGTTCATGAACGCGTTTACCGGTAGTGATTACACCGCATACCCATTTGCCACCCGGAATAGAAAGGATTTCTTCAATCTGATGGATGTCTATCTGGACGCGGTGTTTTTTCCACGGCTGGACCCGCTGGATTTTGCTCAGGAAGGTCACCGCCTCGAATTTAAAGATCCAGAAGACGCATCGACAGAACTGGTCTATCGCGGAGTCGTTTTAAACGAGATGAAAGGTGACAGTAGTTCTCCCATCTCCCGTCTTCATACAACGTTGCAGAAATATCTTTACCCGACGACTACTTATCACAACAACAGCGGTGGAGACCCGAAAGTCATTCCCTTGTTACAGTATGAAGATCTCCTTCGTTTCCATCGATCCCACTACCACCCCGGAAATGCAGTTTTCATGACCTTCGGTAATATTCCAGTAGATAAATTGCACGCCTGTTTCGAGAATCATGCTTTGTCCAGGTTCAGCAAAAGTGGTTTGTCAGTCCAGGCCGGGAAGGAAAAACGATATTCATCCCCCTTGCGCGTTAACAGCCAATATCCCGTACAGGAGACCGATAGTGAGAAAAAGGCGCATATCGTCATGGCCTGGCTCCTTGAGGAGATCATCGACCCGGAAAAGCTGTTAAAAAGTTACCTGCTTGCGGATGTTCTACTGGGAACCAGTGCCTCACCACTGCGTAGAGCACTGGAAGAGAGTGACCTGGGAGATGCAGTATCGTCCCTCAGTGGTCTAGAGGGATCAAATCGTGAAATGAGTTTTATTTGTGGCCTTGAAGGAGTTGATGAATCAAATGCTGGACTTCTGGAGGACCTCGTTGCAAGAACGCTGAACTCCATCTTGAATGAAGGTGTTGATGAAGAGCATCTGGAATCAGCCCTGCATCAACTGGAACTGTCCCAGAGAGAGATTGGGGGTGACGGGTCACCATATGGGCTGCAACTGATGTTCTCGTGTCTGGCATCTGCCATACATCAAGGTAATCCTTTGGATCTCCTTGATATAGACCCAATCCTGAAGAAACTGCGCAATGAAATAAAGAAGCCACACTTTTTTCAACATTTGGTCAGACTCCTGCTGATCGAAAACAAACATCGCATCACCCTGGTGATGGCGCCGGATATGGAATTGGATGACCGCGAAGCAAACCAGGAAAAGATGATACTCAGAGATATCAAAAATCAACTCGATTCTGATCAAACAACACAACTGATTCGAAATGCCAGACAACTGGAGGAAAGGCAGCATCAACCGGAAGACCTCTCTGTATTACCCTCTGTTGGTCTTGACGACATTGGACCCCCTGGTCCACCACCGGAGGGAATCGTAAAGTATCTGCCTGGGAATAGATCATTGACCTGCTACGTGAAGGGAACCAATGGAATTATCTATCAACAGATCATCACCACTTTTCCCGGCTTGTCAGCAGAGCAATGCACACTGATGCCTTTATATACATCGTTATTGTCGGAAGTTGGTTCTGCAGACAGGGGACATCACGACACACAACTATTGCAGTATGCAAATACCGGTGGTGTCAATGCCTTCAGCAGCATACATACCGATTGTGAGAATACCAACAGTTTTCGGGCTTACTATACTGTGTCGTCAAAAGCGCTTGCCGGTAAAGACAGGCGCATGTTCAAGTTACTACAGGAAACCTGGCAACAACCGAACTTCTCGGAATTAGTCAGAGTCCGGGACCTGATCAAACAAATTCGATTACGACGCGACCATGGCATTACGGCGAATGGGCATTCACTTGCCATGACAGCAGCGTCCGCACCATTCCGTCCGGTTTCGTACCTCAGCCATGAGTTGTCAGGTCTGGGAGGGTTGCTCCGATTTCGGGCTTTGGATGATGCTCTGGATAATGCAGGAGCCATGAAGTCATTGATAGAAGAATTAACTGCTCTCCATGAGTATCTGATGACCGGTAAAAGCCAACTACTGCTCATTGCGGATTCTTCGACAATGGAGGTGTCCCGGAAAGACCTTGAATCACTCTGGACCGTTCCAGGTGAAGTGAATACCGGGAGTTTTGAAATCAATCGGCAATACGCAATTCAAGACCTCGCCTTCACGACCGGCACCCAGGTGAACTTTTGTGCGCAGGCTTTCCCAACTGTGCCGGAAGCACACGCCGATTCGCCGGTACTTTCAGTACTGGCTGGTGTACTGCGGAATGGTTTTCTTCATCCCGTTATCCGGGAGCAGGGAGGGGCCTATGGAGGTGGGGCAGGGCATGATATCAAAAACGGGATATTCCGGTTTTTTTCCTATCGAGATCCCAATCTGATGGAAACTTTTACGGCTTTTAACAATGCAATAACCTGGGTAATCCGGGAAGGGCTGGATCATTCTCTTGTTGAGGAAGCAATTCTCGGTATTATAGGCAGTCTGGATTCACCGGCTTCTCCCGCAGGTGAGGCTCGGAGACATTTCCATGACACATTGTCCGGTAGAAGCCCGGAAGTCCGTAATCAGTTCCGCAACAGGGTGCTGTCAACTACTGCCAGGGATGTTGTCAGGGTCGCAGAAACCTGGTTAACCGGCAAAGGATGCCGGGCAGTTATCACCAATCCTGGAAGGCAGTCCGAACTTGACAAAGGTTTCCAGACAATTGTTTTGTAGTCGACTTGGGTTTCAGACTTCGATACTGTGATCAATATTTCCTTTGCAGGACACTGGAACGGGTATACATTCGTATCAAGTTCCATTGATTTAACGTTTCAATCCAGTAGTATTTGATAATAGAATATGAAACTCAGGAGCCTTCAGCGGGCCAAAAACTCGCCCCGCCGCTGTCGCGGAGCAAACAGGCCGGCTTATTTGGATTTTCTTCGTCATGTTTGATGAGAGATGGGCTGGAAAGCAGGTTCGTCAGAAGCAGGTAAGAAAACAACTTTCAGTAGTCAGTGTGTAGTTTTCTTGACAAACTCCAATCGCTTCTACATCCTGTCGTTTTTTAAGGCGTGTGCAAAAGCCAAGGGAACAAGTGCCATTGCCAGACTGTCACATCACAAGCAACAAGGTATTAATATGAATGAGCATCGGATCAGGCTGGGAATCTTGACTTTAATTCTCTACCTCACGTCTGTTATGGCCAGCGGGAACATCTATGCGCAAACGCTGGATGAAGTCCTTGACGTGCGGGCAGAGACAACCCAGAACGGACGGAGGTCACAGGTAACAATAGACGGTCTTTCGGAACAAACCAGGAGCCTGCTTGATGATTACAAGCAAGTGATGAAGATCGTCGATGGCCTGATTGTCTACAATCAACAGCAGGAAAGACTCGTAAATAGTCAGAATCAGGAGCTCAGGGAGCTTGATGAGTCAATCGATAACGTGACTGTGATAGAGCGTCAGATGGGACCACTCATAGAACGCATGATCATGAATCTGGAGAAGTTTATTGAATTGGATATTCCCTTCCTGATGGATGAGCGAACAGAACGAATTGACTTTCTCAAGGATATGTTTGATCGAGCTGATGTCAGTGTGGCCGAAAAGTTCAGCCAGGTTCTGCAGTCCTACCAGGTGGAAAATACCTATGGGTCATCTCTGGATGTCTATACAGAGACAATCGAGCTGGATGGCGTCGAACGTCAGGTGGAGATGCTTAAATGGGGCCGGGTAGCGCTGGTCTTTCAGACTCTGGATGGTGAAGTCACCGGCGTATGGGACAATATTAACAAACAATGGCAGATTCTGGACGATGATTTCCGATTGGGAGTACGCAATGGATTCCGTATTGCCAAGAGAACCCAGACCGCCGATTTCGTTCATCTGCCCATACCGGCGCCCGGACAGGAGGATTAAGTCATGAAGAAAATATTGATCACATTGATTGCTTCATCTCTGATCCTGTGTACAGGCTCGTTAGCAGAAAATGAAGAAATCGAAGCGAAGGACCTGGCTGAACTTCTCAACCTCGTCAGGGAAGGCAAGGTTATTAACAAAAGTATCAGTGATCGGCGGGAACAGGAGTTTCTTGCCGACAGAAACAATCAACAACGGTCGCTGAATGAGGCAAAACGGCGTCAGCAGCAGGAAGAAGCCCGCAGTGAACGTCTTGAAAACCAGTTTGAGAAGAACGAGCAGGATATCGCAGCCAAGCAGGAAATCCTTGCAAAAAGGCTGGGATCATTGCGAGAGTTGTTCGGTGTGCTGCAACAGGTGAGTGGAGATACCCAGGGTGTGTTCGAGAGTTCCATTATCAGTGCCGAATATCCTGGAAGAGATGTCTGGCTTGGTGAATTTGCACAATCCATGGGCAGAAGTACGAAACTGGCAACCATAGAAGAAATTGAACGGTTGTGGTACGAACTCCAGCGGGAAACCACGGAATCTTCCAAGGTGACTAAATTCACAGCTGAAGTCACCAAGCTGGATGGATCCAAGGTCAATCAGGAAGTGATTCGGGTCGGTGACTACAATCTGGTCAGTAACGGCGAATATGTGGCCTACGACATTAATACCGGTTTGATTACTGAATTACCCAAACAACCTGCGTCGCGGTTTGTATCGTCTGCCAGTGAACTGCAGAATGCCAGCAGCGGATTTATACCATTTGCTCTTGATCCGACGCGTGGGCAATTACTGCAGTTGCAAATCGAAGTGCCGACAATCGAGGAAAGAATTCGACAGGGTGGTACTCCCGGATACGTGATTATCGCCCTGGGTTTTATCGCCCTGATTCTGTCCATCGAGCGATTTATAACCCTGACCCTGGTAGGACGCGGCGTCAACAAACAGATCAATAGTCCGGATACGGCAGACACAGGCAATCCATTGGGCAGAATTCTGCAGGTTTATCATCAAAATAGTGATGCAGATGTAGATGTTGAAAATCTCGCATTAAAACTCGATGAGGCGACGCTGAAGGAACAGCCAAAAATTGGCGCCCGTATTGCGTTCATAAAGATTATTTCCATGGTGGCGCCTCTGCTTGGTCTGTTGGGAACGGTTATCGGTATGATCGTCACCTTCCAGGCAATTACCCTGTTTGGTACCGGTGATCCGAAAACGATGGCAGGAGGCATCTCCCAGGCATTGATTACTACCGTGCTTGGTCTTGTGGTTGCCATACCTACGGTGCTGTTGCATTCAATAGTCAATGCGAAGGCAACATCTATCCTGCATGTCCTGTCTGAACAGAGTGCAGGTCTTATCGCCGAGCATGCAGAGAAGACGAATAAATGATTGAAGGCATTTTTATCGCTATTAGGACATTCCTGGAGGCAGGGGGCGATGTGCTGTATCTGATCGCTGCCGCGACTTTTTTGATGTGGGCGCTGATTTTTGAACGCGCCTGGTACATCAATCGTGAGCACGTTCAGGATGTTGGCAGGGCATTGACCTATTGGGAAGGCAGGGAAGAACGAAAATCTGCCTATGCCCGTATGATCAGAGAGCGTCTGATCTCGGAAGTGAATGCCAGACTGAGCAACAATATGGGATTTATTAAAACGTTGATTTCTCTACTGCCCTTGCTGGGTCTGTTAGGCACGGTCACAGGTATGGTTCAGGTATTCGAGGCCATGAATACCACTGGTGGTAATGCGCGAACCATGGCAGCGGGCGTGTCTGCAGCGACTATTCCAACGATGTCAGGTATGGTTGCGACCCTTTCCGGTGTGCTGGCCAATACATTTCTGACCTCAAAAGTGGCATCAGAATCGGATCATATTAAAGACTCCATGACAATGGACCACTGAAATGAGTAAAGTATCAGAGTCGGAAGAAGAGAAAGTTGCTGATTTGACACCGATGCTGGATGTCGTATTCATCATGCTCATCTTTTTTATCGTCACTGCCACTTTTATCAAGGAAACAGGTATTGAGATTGATCGACCGGATACCAAGACAGCCGAATTAAAGAAAACGGTGTCTCTGCTGGTGGGTGTGTCACCTGACAACACCATCTGGATTGACAAAAAGAAAGTCGATATCAGACAAGTCCGTCCAGTGATGGAACGTCTGCATTCTGAAAACCCAAAGGGTGGACTTGTCATCAAGGCGGACAGTGCATCCAAAGTGGAGAAAGTTCTCGCAGTGATGGAGGCAGCCAGGACACTGGGTATAGTCCAGGTTGCTATTGCCTCCGAAGAAGAATAGAGGAGGGTAAAAAATGGCCATAAGACTCAGCCTGTCTACCATTGTCGGCATTCTCGTCACACTCGCCCTGTTTTACCTGATGCAGGCGTTAATCGCAGGTGCAGACAAAGCGTTGAAGGAAGATGCAATCGGCAATCTGGTCGACTTTGTCCGGGTCAAAGAGGAATTGGAAATTCAGACGAAGTCTCGTCAACCCGAAAAACCACCTCCTCCAGACGAACCGCCCCCTGAAGTACCACCAAGCAAATTCGAAACCGATGTCGATAGTGCCGGATATACACTGAACGACCTGGACATCACACCTGATGTCGACATACATGGTGGTGGATTCGGGATCAGCGATGGTGAATACCTGCCGATCGTAAAAGTGCTGCCACAGTATCCAAGGCGGGCACAGGCAAGAGGTATGAGTGGCTGGGTCATTCTGGAATTCACTGTGTCTGCACAGGGGATGGTTCAGGATCCGATTGTAGTCAGTAACTGTGGTTGGGTTAAAACAGCGCGTACAGAAGGTGAATGCGAAGGCAAGCCTAATCCGGTGTTCGATTCGGCTGCCATAAAAGCAGCTTTGAAATTCAAGTACAAGCCAAAGATTATTGATGGTAATCCGGTAGACACAACCGGAGTCCTGCACAAACTGACATTTGATCTATCAGACGATGGAGTGTGACCATGATTAGGATAATAGTGATTGTCAGCCTTTTCTGGGTGATGCCAATCATGCTGTCCGGGATTGGCTTATCTGGTGTCCACGGCAGTTACACGGTCGCTGAGGAAAAGAAGAAAACCAGAAGAGTGCCGGCGTTGCGGGAGCAGACCTACAAGAAACTCGCTGAAGCACAGATCATGATTGATCCCGAGTCCATGCCTCGCGAGGAAGGTGAACCACCACCGGTACCTAATGGAACCCCACGGGACGCCGTCAATCTGCTAAGGGAAATGCTTGAAAGACGGGGTCTCAACTCGTACGAAAAGGCACAGATATGGAATACACTGGCATTTGCCTACTATACCCTTGACGATACACCGAACACGATTCACGCCTACGAACAGATCCTTGCACAGGGTACGATCTCAGAGGCGCTGGAACAGACCAGTTTGAGAACTTTGTTTCAACTATATTTTGGTGAGGAACGATACGCCAAATCTATTGAATACATTGAGCGCTGGGAAGCACTGAAAGGAGAATTGGAACCTGTCGTCACTTTCATCAAGGCAACCGCCTATTTTATGTTGAAGAACTTTAGTGAATCACTCAAAAACGCATTACTGGTTGAAGAACTTGCCATTCAGACCGGAAAAACAATCAAGGAAAACTGGTGGTATCTGCAGATTGTGATCTATAGCGAACTCAATGATTACGACAGTACCATCCCGGTTCTGGAAAAACTTATCCTGAACTATTCCAAGAAACAATACTGGATGCATCTGGCCGCTATTTATTCTGAAAAGGAAATGGATGATAAAGCACTGTCCGTCTATTATGCAGCATACAAGCAGGACATGCTGACCAGGGAACAGGAACTGGTGATACTCGCCCAGAGAATGCTTAACGCAGAGATCCCTTATGAAGCTGCCTCGATACTGGAGAAGGGATTTGAATCAGGAATTGTTGAAGAAAACCTGAAGAATATGAAGTTGCTGGCGATGGCATATACGATGGCGCGGGAAATGGATAAGGCAATTGATGCCTGGCGCAGAGCTACAGAATTTGCCGAGGATGGAGATGTTTATTATCGTCTGGCCCAGGCATTATCCAATGAGGACCGCCATAAGGACGCGGTTGGGGCATATCGTGAATCCCTGGAAGACAGGGGGATAAGGAATGTTTCCGATGTTCAGTTCTGGCTCGCAATTTCATTGATGAATCTTAATGAGTGGGACGAGGCAACAAGAGTTTTTAGAGAATCCGGAAAGGACCCAAGGAAGTCAAAGATGGTAAATCAGTATATCCGCTACATCAAAGGAGAAAAGAATCGTCTGGCTGAACTCGAGCGGATGAGGAAAGAAGGATAGGCTACAGGCAAAAATCACTACGCTGCATGGTCCTCACTTCGATATATATCTTTGTATCACCGGGCTTATCAATACCAGTATTGTGAGAATTATCAGAATCACAGTCGAAGGACGGTCCCAAAGAAAAGACCATTGCCCATCGGCCAGCGTGATAGCTCGACGTAGATTATCTTCGAGAATACCCCCCAGGATAAAACCCAGCAGCATTGGCGCCATTGGAAAAGACAACAGTCTCAGGCACACGGCTGTAAAAGCTATCATGCTGAGCAAGAGAATGTCGAAGGTGTTGAATGAAACGAGGTACACTCCCATGATCGAGAAAAACAGGATGCCTGGGATCAACATCGTGCGAGGGATTGCCAGTATACGAGCGATATAGGGTATCAACGGCAGATTAAGTGCCAGTAAAAAAAGATTACCGATATACATTGACGCGATGACGGCCCAGAAAATACCGGGTTGGTCCACGAATAAACGAGGGCTGGGTTGAATCCCATAAGCAATCAATGCACCCAGCAATATAGCTGTCGTACCAGACCCGGGAATGCCCAGTGTCAGCAGGGGTACGAATGACCCGGTACAGGCGGCATTGTTTGCCGTTTCCGGTGCAGCAAGTCCCTTAATATTGCCGGTACCGAATTGAGGACCGCCCCTGTTAAAATATTTCTCCATCCCATATGCAAGAAATGATGCAATAGTTGCACCGGCTCCAGGCAGAATCCCAATGAAAAATCCAAGAAGTGAGCTTCGTCCAACAACGGGTGAAAGAGTCTTTACCTCTTGCCTGTCGAGTTTCATGCTGCCTCTGGCGACACCCTGAAATTTAGCGTTATCTCCACGCAGGACCATCAGTAATGCCTCTGCCATGGCAAATGTTCCCATTGCCAGCAGCAGAAAACTGATGCCGTCAATCAGGTCCATTCGGCCCAGTGTAAAACGCTGCACACCGGATGTAAGATCGGTTCCAACCGTGGACAATGCGAGACCAAAACAAGTCATCAGCAGCGCTTTAAGATATTCTCCCCTTTTTGAGAAGGCGGATACCAGACAGAGGCCCAGCAGCATGAGTACAAAGTAGTCTGCTGATTGAAAACCAAGAGACAGTTTTGCAAGATAAGGCGCCGTCAGTACAAGCAAAACCGCAGCAATAGTGCCACCAGCAAAAGATGCATAGGCTGCTATTGCCAGAGCTTTGCCCGGTTGACCGGAACGGGCAAGGGGATACCCGTCAAATGAAGTCGCCACGGTACCGGCCACACCGGGTGCATTAATCAGAATCGAAGAAGTGGAACCACCGAATATTGCGCCATAATAAACTCCAGCAAGCAGGATCATGCCACTTGCAGGTTCAAAACCATAGGTGACAGGAATCATAAGTGCGATTGCAGAAATAGGGCCAAGACCCGGAAGCATTCCAATGATCGTACCAACTGCACAGCCCGTGAGGACAAGCAGCAAGTTCTGAACGCTGAGAATCGTCTGAAATCCAAGCAGGAGGCCATCCAGCATCAGAGTAGTTCTTCCAGAAGCAAGCCCGGACTGAGATGAATTTCAAGTGCATCCAGGAGAAACCAGAGACCCGCAACCAACAAGAGCGCGGAGACGCCCATTCGCCATATCCGACGTTCTCCCAGAATGATAAATCCGAGAATCAAAAACAGGAATGAGGCGACGATAAATCCCAGATAATCAAGCAACAGCCCGTATCCGGCAGTCATACCGAGCAGCAATAAAGCGGGAGAGAATTTTAACTGCCGAGTGTCTGTCAGGTGTTCAGTATTCCCCGGTAGAATGAAAAGCAGCACACTGATGGCAAGTCCTGCGGTCCCGATCAAGTATGGAAAAGTACGGGCATGAAAAGCTTCTTCCTCAGCCCAGAGATCAAGATAAATATCACCTGTAAAATGAGTGTAGATCAGGAAACAGCATATTAAAATTATGATCCCGAACTTGTAAGTATTCATATTCAATTATTTATAGAAATCTTCCAGAATCTACCTGAGGAAACCAAGTTCCTTCATCAAAGTGCCGATTTCAATTTCCTGTTGTTCCAGAAATTCATGGAATGCTTCACCCTGGATATGTAATTGAGCCCAACCGTTACGTTTTCTGACCTCAGAAAAAGCAGGTGTCGCGATCACGTCAGCAATGGTGTCGATCATTTTGTCGTAAAGTTCCGGCGAATGACCTGGAGCAGCAAAGAATCCACGCCAGTTGGCAAAAGTCATATCCACACCCTGTTCCATGAGCGTTGGCAGTTCCGATGCTTCCTGCAGACGGGTTTCCGAGGTTACCGCCAGTATCCGGATCTCTCCGGATCGATGCATTTCGATGGCTTCGCTTAATCCTGTAGAAATTATTTGAGTTTCTCCAGTCAGCAGACCGATCATGGCTTTACCACCTCCATCGTAAGGCACGTAGACAACATCTCGTGGACTTCCGCCCGATAGTTTAAATGCGTTAGCGATCACAAAATGATCGGTACTGCCTCTTACTGAGCCACCGGCGACCTTGGTCAGCCGTGGATTCTTCTTGAATGCGGTAACCACATCCTTCCAGACCATGAATGGAGAATCTTTAAGGACAGCAAAACAACTGTAATCGGCTATGACGGAAGCGACTGGTTTAAGGTCCCGAAAAGACTGCGGAAAGATTTTCTGTAATGACCGCACCACCATCGGCGTAGAACTGATCAGCAATGTATTCTGCTGCCGGGGCGCCGTTTCAATCAGTTTTGCAATTGCCCTGCCACCACCGCCGCCTGACAGGTTTTCATAAGACACTCTGGCTACCAGTCCGGACTTGATCATGGCTTCGCCGACACCTCTTGCGGTGCCGTCCCAACCACCTCCAGGACCTGCTGGTATCAGGAAATGTACCTTGTCCAGCAGATCACTGGCCTGTACATTCGCTATCCCGCATAGTAGAACCAACAGCAAGTGAATGTGGTGGATAATTCTGCAATATCGAATTTTGTTCATTGACAGTTTCCGGACAAGAATCAGATTATATGATTATCCGGGGATTTTCCGGTACCCTATGATTGCCTGATCTCATGCCAGGCCCAATCCAGCCATAAAGTGAGTATTTCAATATCAGAAACTTCCACCGTACCTCCTCCCCAAATGCGTAACCCGGGAGGTGCATCACGATATCCCGCTATGTCATAGGCAACTGATTCGTTTTCCAGTAACCCGACGAGTTCCTTTATTGCGGTACGTTGTGCTTTTTCATTCTGGTCCGTGAACCATGGGTCCACGATCTTCAGGCAGATTGATGTACTTGATCGGGTAATGTTGGATTCCGCAAGGAAGGATATCCATTCGGTTTGTTCCACCCATTTTGCCAGCGCATCGAGATTCGTCCGGCTTTTATCTATCAGCGCTGGTAAACCACCGATGCTCTTCGCCCAGTCCAATGCGTCCAATTGATCTTCTACAGCAAGCAGGGAAGGGGTGTTGATTGTTGATCCAGCAAATATATCCCGGTTGAGCTTCCCGGATTTGGTGAGACGGAAAATCTTAGGCAACGGCCAGCCGGGTTGCCAGTTTTCCAGCCTGGTGACTGCCTCTGGCGATAGTGCAAGCATCCCGTGTCCGGCTTCACCGCCCAACACCTTCTGCCATGACCAGGTCACCACATCCAGTTTCGGCCAGTCGATCGGCATGGCGAATACAGCTGATGTCGCATCACAGAATGTCAGCCCTTTTCGATCGTCAGAAATCCAGGAAGCATCTGGTACGCACACACCGGATGTTGTACCGTTCCATGTAAAGACGATGTCATGATGCTTGTTTGCCTGTCCAAAATCCGGCAATACACCATATTCAGCTGAATACACATGAACTGATTCAAGTTTCAACTGCTTTGTAATGTCCGTGACCCATCCATCACCAAAACTCTCCCAGGAGAAAACATCCACTGGTCGCATTCCCAACATGCTCCACAACGCCATTTCAAAAGCGCCGGTGTCTGATCCTGGAACTATGCCCAGTACATATTCATCGGGAATGGCCAGTATCTCCCGGCTGTCCTTAATGACCTTCTGCAACCTGCTCTTCGGGCCCTGGGCGCGGTGTGAACGGCCCAGACTTTCCAGGTAGAGTTTTGTCAGAGACCAACCAGGTCTCTTTGAGGCCGGGCCTGAGGAAAAATTGGGATTGCCTGGTTTTAGCACTGGTTTCATGTTCATCCTGCCTGTTCTCGCAATAGCCTGAACGCCTCTGGTGGTCCCTTTCTGATTCGTTCAATGACCATCAGGGCACATGTCCCTGGCGAGTGCTCTGCCGTATTCACCTGCACATCATAGATGTTATGAGAATGGCAAATTTTCATTTGTCCGTATGCTGTTCCAGGAAATCTTCCAGGTCTGTTGGATTCCCGTTTCTCGATCACTGGATAGGGGCATCTCACACCCACAAAATACAGTTTCAGTCCATTGAATACAGACAAATAATCCATCAGAAATTCTTTCTCCATGACAATATCATCAATAATAATGTTGTTACCGGCACTGAGCATGGCTGCCATGGCGCGGCGCATACCTCGCAGCATTGTCAAGCCCATTTCGCCGAATTCAATCCTGGTATAATGGATTCCTTCATCAATGACCGGGACAACATTAAGCCCTTGTGTTCCCGTACTGCCCGCTGGTGAATTCAACCCACGGAACCGGGCTGGCAGCCCATCACGAAACTGATCCAGAGCAATATGTAGAAATGGTTGTTCGAGTTGATCCTGCAGGGCATGCGCCAAAGTGGTTTTCCCGGCACTTGAGGTACCATTCAGGAAAATCGCCATACCCGGAGATGTTGCGTTATCCACTGGAGATTGGTTCGCCATAGCTGTTTTTATAGCGAGTCGTCAGGGATTTAGCATCTGTATCATAGGTTTGCGTATCCATGTATTCAAGGTTTATTGCTGCCAACAGACATCCCAGACGGACACTTACCAGCGCGTCGTAGCCATGCATCAGACCATAAATATATCCTGATCGGAAGGCATCACCACATCCTGTAGGATCCGCAATTTTAAGGCAGGTTACTGCATCAACATGCAGCACCGTACCATTCTCGAATACATCCACACCTTCAGCAGCACGGGTTATGATGATTCTTTGCATCATCTGCTCAAGGTCACTGGCTGTGAGTCCGGCGTTCTGCTTCAGGATCTCATACTCGTGAAGATTGAATATCGCTGAATCCGACAGTAATAGCAACTCAAGTATGTCCTCTCTGCTGAACTCGGCAATACCCTGTCCCGGATCAAAGATGACCGGGATGCCAAGTTCATGCAAATCACGTCCCTGTCTCAACATTACAGGGGCATCCTCGGGCGCCAGAATTGCAATCTGACAGTCTTCTGTACCGTCTATATCCCGAGGGAGTTCTCGAAGAGGCGAGATGGATGCACCGGCATGAAAGCATGTAATCTGATTACCGTGATCGTCACTGATTACCAAAGCGGTAGCGCATCTCGGAAATGACTGGTCAACAATAATATGATCTGAATTGACACCCAGTGCAATCAGATGCTGGTGGTAATGATCCAGGAAATCGGTACCTGCTGCTGAAAGAGGGATCACAGGAATATCCAGTTTCTTAAGCCCGTAGGTGATATTCATCCCGCAGCCACCAAAGCTGGAACGCAAGTCTGCCAACTGAAGTGAGATATTCAGCGCCTGTATATCATATCGACTTTGATAAGAGGCGAATGAACCCCGATACCGACCGACATAATCCATGGCGACACTGCCGCAAACCAATACCCAGGGTGGCATCAGGCACGTACCCTGGCGTTGAATTCAGTACAGAGGTCCATGATCCTGTAAAGGTCAGCATCACTGATATCACGATGCAGTACCCATCTGGAATCAGAAATGCAGACATCATGTTCCAGCAACCATGTCCCCAGTCTCCCCAGCACCTCATCAGGGAGTTTCAGAAACAACATGTTGGTCTGTGGTTGTTCTTCCAGTGCAAATAAGGGTAGCGCATTGAGACAACTTGCCAACGTTTCTGTACGTCGGTGGTCCTCCACCAACCGGTCAATGTTGTGTTCCAGTGCATAAATGCAGGCAGCAGCCAGTATCCCTGCCTGACGCATTCCTCCGCCAACCATTTTGCGCCATCTGCGGGCACGTCCAATGATGTCACCATCGCCCACTAAAACGGACCCCACAGGCGCCGCAAGTCCTTTTGAAAAACATATGGAAATGGTATCAAAATACTGGCATATCTCTTTGATATTCAAATTTAATTTAACTGCAGCATTGAATATTCGTGCACCGTCCAGGTGTAAATTAAGATTGAATGATCGGGCAAGTTCAGCCGCTGATTTCAGATAATCCATGGAAAGAACTTTTCCCGACTGGGTATTTTCCAGGCAGAGCAGTCGGGTGTTTGCAAAGTGATGATCATCCGGTTTGATAACCTGCCTGATCTCCTCCAATGGCAATTCTCCCCGGTCGTTGAATGGGACAGGCTGCGGTTGGATACCACCGAGCACAGCACCTCCGCCAGCTTCAAAACGATAGGTATGAGCCTCCTGACCAGCGATATATTCATCTCCACGCTGGCAGTGACTCAGCAGCGCAAGTAGATTCCCCTGGGTTCCACTGCTGACAAACAGGGCGGACTCCTTCTCTGTGATTTCCGCGGCAAACGCTTCCAATCTATTCACCGTCGGGTCTTCACCGTAGACATCGTCACCGGTTTCAGCGTTAGCCATAGCCTCGAGCATCTCTGGAGATGGCCGTGTTACGGTATCGCTGCGTAAATCAATCATTGGTCCCCCGTCTGAAGTACAGAATGGATAGAATACATAACTATGGAGATTGCAAATAACGGATGCCGTGATATCTTTCGGCAACAAGGATACCGTAGTGTGGACAGGAAGAGCAGGGCAATTAAATGTATACCGGCATAATTCAGGGCATGGTACCTGTCAGGGCAATCACCTGGGAAGAGTCAATGTTACATTTCTCTCTCCATATGCCGGCTGAACTTGTTGACGGGTTGATAACCGGCGCCAGTGTGTCAGTTAATGGCGTTTGCCTGACAGTAACTGAAATATCCGGCTGTGAAATCAGTTTCGATGCTGTTAGTGAGACGCTTGCATTATCCAATCTTGACAAGCTCACTATCGGTACCCTGGTCAATATTGAACGGTCGGCCCGATATGATGCTGAAATTGGCGGACACATATTGTCGGGTCATATCGTTGGTACTGCCAGAATACAGGTTGTCAATAAGAGACCTGGCAATTATAGAATGACTTTTGCCGGTGACTCGCAATGGCTTAAATATTTGTTTTTGAAAGGGTTCCTTGCTATTAATGGCGCCAGTTTGACCGTTGCAGAACTGGATATGGAGGCAGGAATCTTTTCTGTTAACCTGATACCGGAGACGTTGGTGCGTACCAATTTTTTTCTTCTGGAAGAGGGTGATGAAGTCAATATTGAAGTCGACTCACAGACACGGGTAATCGTGGATACGGTCGAACGCGTCTTGGCGGATCGATATTGAGACTGATTGAGTAACACGGTAATTAGAGTATGATACGCGCCTTCGGAAATAATGCGCAGTGATATGGTCAGACTACGATTCTTTGATACCTACGAACGTGAAGTCCGTGACTTTGAACCGTTAAATCGGGATGAAGTCGGCCTGTACGCCTGTGGCCCAACGGTTTATCACTATGCGACTATTGGCAATCTCAGAACTTACATCTTTGTTGATCTTTTACGACGATGCCTTGAGATGGCTGGATATACTGTTCACCACGTAGAAAATATCACTGATGTTGGACACCTCACTTCGGATGCTGATACCGGTGAGGACAAAATGGAAATCGGGTCTCGACGAACCGGTATGGATGCATGGGAAATGGCGGAATTTTATGCCGATGCATTCAAGAGTGACCTGGAAAGTCTGAATATCCAGTCACCAGAGGTATGGTGTAAGGCCACGGATCATATCCAGGAACAAATCGATTTTATAAAGGATCTCGAACAGAAAGGTTATACTTATCCAACAAAAGACGGGATCTATTTCAATTCCCGAAAACTGAATAACTATGGTCACCTTGCACGTAAAGACACTGCCGGACTGAAGGCGGGGGCGAGAGTCAAGCAGGGCGAACGACAGTTTGTCACTGATTTTGCGTTGTGGAAGTTCTCGCTGCCGGATGAACAACGCCAAATGGAGTGGGACAGCCCGTGGGGAAAAGGCTTCCCGGGTTGGCATATCGAATGTTCAGCCATGTCCGCACATTATCTGGGTGATTTTTTTGATATTCACTGTGGCGGCATGGATCACATCCCCATCCACCACACGAACGAAATTGCACAGACAGAGGCCAGCAGGGGTACTCGTCTGGCCAATTTCTGGATGCATGGATATTTTCTGATTATGGACAAAGCAAGAATGTCCAAATCCAGTGGAGAATTTCTGCGATTGCAGAGTCTTCTGGACGCGGGTTATGAACCACTTGCGTATCGATATTATTGCCTGACAGCCCATTATCGCAGTGAGTTATCATTTAGTTGGGAAAGCCTGGAAGCCGCGAATACCACCCTGCAAAGATTATATTCAGCAGCATTTGAATGGGGGGAAGCGGGTGCTATTTCAGTACCCTTTCTATCCCGATTCCAGGAACATATTTTTGATGACCTCAATCTACCCAGAGCGTTGTCCGTGGCCTGGGACCTGATACGCTCCGATGAGCCAGACAGTGTCAAGAAGGCTACACTGCTGAAATTCGATGAGGTGTTTGGTCTCGATATCGCCGGGTGGGAACCGATTGATGTTCTGATACCGGACGAAGTACAACGGTTGGTTGATGAACGTCTGGCCGCAAGGACCATCAAGGATTGGGCCCGTGCCGACCAGCTTCGGGCCAGAATAGCTGAACTTGGATTTTCGGTGGAGGACTCTAAAACGGCGACAAAAGTCAGGCCATTGAGTTAGTTCATTGGACTGGTGAAAACAAGTACCTCAATCCCGTTTGAATTGTGTTGTTCAGCATCTCACTGGTTGTTAACAGGGTAGGGTACCCTCTATAATCCCCACACGGAAACGAACGGTCCTTGACTCGTCCAGGAGTTCGACTATTACCAGCAACGCTTTCTTTCGTTCCATTCAGGATCAGCAGATACGGAAAAATACTCTGCTTTGTGTCGGACTGGATCCTGATCCCCTCCAATTACCTGCCTCAATAAATCAGCATCACAATCCGTTCTTTACATTCAACAAGGCGATCATCGATGCCACCCACGATATTGCCTGCTGCTATAAACCACAGATCGCACACTATGCCGCACAGGGTCGTGAACATGAACTGCTCATGACTATTGACTATATCAAACGACTGGGTATGCCGACATTGCTGGATGCCAAACGCGGGGACGTTGCGCCCACCGCTGCCATGTATGCCCGGGAATTGTTTGAGCGATATGGAGCAGATGCCATAACTGTCAATCCTTACCTTGGAATGGATTCTATGGCGCCGTTTCTGGACCACGCAGACAAGGGAGTGTTTATCCTGTGCCGAACATCCAATCCCGGCAGTTCGGAATTGCAGAATATGGTTTTCTCCAATGGCCTTCGACTCTATGAACATATCGCAAAGCTTGCCGTTGAGCAGTGGAACTACAACGGTAATGTCGGGTTGGTTGTAGGCGCAACATGGCCTGAAGAGTTGAAAAAGATCAGGCAATTGACTGGAAACACCACCTTTTTAATCCCTGGTATCGGTAGCCAGGGAGCCAGTATCAAAGCCATGATGCGTGCGGGATCAGGAGGCGGGATGCTCGTAAATGCTTCCAGATCCATTATTTTTGCAGACAAAGAGGATTTTGCCGCTGCTGCCAGGCAAGTAGCCATGAAGACTCGGGATGAGTTAAACCAGTATAGAACAACTTCAGGATCTACTTGAATCCCGTCAGCGCAGACACTGCTATACTTGACAAATGTCTTGTAAACTCCATTGTCGTGGCGGGTAATTTATTAAGCATTCCGGGAAGGGAGACAATAAATGAAAGCTTTAATACTCTCAATCAGCCTGCTGATTACCGTAGCATTTGTCCAGCCTGCTTCCGCAGAATGGAAATTGAATGAAAACAACTCACACCTCAGTTTTGTATCAATAAAAAACAACGCCGTTGCAGAAGTGAATCGATTTGAATCATTAAGCGGTGCTGTGACAGTGGCAGGGGAGGCGACGGTCAACATCGCCCTGGACAGTATCGAAACCAATATTCCCATACGCAATGACCGGATGAAAACGATGTTGTTTCAGACCGGTATCTTTACCCAGGCATCGGTCAGTACACAACTGGACATACCAGTGTTTCGCGACCTGGAGACCGGCGCCAGTATATCTGCGGAATTATCTCTGGAATTAAATCTTCACGGTATTATGGGCAAAGTTCCGGCAAGAGTCAGGGTTACAAGAACACAAAAAGATACCTGGCTGGTCAACACCATACAGCCCCTGATTATCAATGCACCGGGTTATCAGTTGGCGGAAGGCATTGAAGCGCTACGCAATATTGCCGGGCTTCAAAGCATTACTCCGGTTATACCGGTAACTTTCATACTGGAATTCACGGAGCAATCTGCTGCAATGGAATGATCCAGGGACCCTGGTGGTTAAGATTGTCCAGCTGCTGAATAGATAAACACCTGATTTCATCCGGCAAATGCAGCACAGGTAACTGTACTGCAGACTGAGGCTATTTGGGGCGACTACCGGTAGTCAGGTCTCTGAACTTGTCAATAATGGTTTCGTATTTATAGTCTGTGAATTCACCAGCGTCGAGATACACGCCATGTTCATTACAGGCTTCGTACCAGATGTGGGGTTGTTTCCCAACCGAGACCTTGGACATTCTCTTGCCGCAACGAGGGCAGTCTATATCTTCTATTTCATTAAATTTCCTGCCGATGTCGGGATCACCACTGTCGATGAATTCAGACATCCATTTGTCCTTGAGGGCTTCGGCTTCACCGGTATCAAACCAGATTCCTTTGCAGTTGGTACACCTGTCAATGACCAATCCACGACCGTAGGTTGCTTCTTCCATTTCTGAATGGCACTTCGGGCACTCCATAATTCACCTTGATGTTGATGGTTACAAAAAGAATTTCAGGCAGTATACCCAGTCTGAGAAATTTTTCATCATGTCAGTAATTGAATACATATATGCTCTGGATGGCTATGTATGACTTGTAACGTCCCACGCGGCTATATTTAACTGCGTATAATATATATTATGTTAAATAATGGATATTATGCCAGTGTTCTTGAATTGAGGGCTGCAACAACACCTGTTCTCCGGGATAATGAAGAAAACACGGGCAGAATTGACGGATAATGAGCGAGTATTTTCGACAATTATTTATCAACGATACCCCCCTGCTCGATGTCCGCGCCGGGACCGAGTATGAAAAAGGAGCATTCCCCACAGCAACCAACATACCGGTACTGAATAATCAGGAGCGTCATGACGTTGGCGTCATTTACAAAAAGCACGGTCCTGCTTCGGCGGAAGCACTTGGTCACCGTCTCGTCTCCGGAGCTGTACGTCAACAACGTTTGCAGCAATGGATACGGTTTATCGAGGAGAACCAGAATACACATCTGTACTGTTTCCGCGGTGGTAAAAGGTCCGGAATTGTCTGCGAATGGCTGCGAGAAGCCGGGTTTAGAGTCCCGAGAATCGATGGTGGCTACAAAGCCATGCGCTCATTCCTGCTCAATCAGTTCACTACTCTTCCATCATTACTTATGGTTTCCGGGCATACGGGCGTTGGTAAAACGGAATTTCTGAACAATTTTACGGGTTCAATCGACCTGGAAGGATTGGCTAATCATAGAGGGTCCGCTTTCGGTAAACGTATACAGGGCCAACCTGCGCAGATTGATTTTGAGAATGCACTGGCCATAGAAATTATCAAACGAATTTCAAAAGACCAGCTTCCAGTGGTGCTTGAAGACGAAGGCAGGTTGATTGGCAGGATCATGATACCGAACAATGTCAAGGCAGCTATGGACAAGTCTCCTGTTGTGGTTTTGACGGAAGACCGCAACAGCCGTGTCGAGAGGATTCTGAGAGACTACATTCTGTCGCAGTATGATGATCTGGAGGCCTTGTATGGGGCTGAAGCTATCAGATACCTCGGGGAACAGTTGCTGACGGCGACAGATGCCATCAGAAAACGGCTCGGAGGTGTCACTCATAAAAATGTCAGAAAGCTGGTAACCCAGGCTCTTTTGCAACATGAACTCGGCAAACCAGATGCTCATCGAAACTGGATCAGCGTGTTGTTGGAAGTCTATTACGATCCGATGTACAGCTATCAACTTCGACAAAAACAGGAGCGTATTGTATTTCAGGGTTCACGAGAGGCCATATTGGAATGGTTTCCCTGGTACGCTCAATAACTCTTTTCCTGACCCAACACCTGTTCACTGATGTAGGATTTAATCAGTTCGTGACTGATGGGCGTGAGCACCGGGATCATGATTTCACGTAAGTAACGCTCAACATGAAATTCTTTGGCATATCCCATACCGCCATGGGTCAGTACAGCCTGTTTACAGGCTTTAAACGCAGCCTCGGCAGCCAGAAATTTGGCACTGTTTGCCTCGGCGCCACAGGGTTGTCCATCGTCATACAGAGTGGCAGCTTTGAATACCATCAGGTGTGCTGCTTCCAGTTCCATCCAGTTGACTGCCAGTGGATGTTGAATTGCCTGATTTTGGCCAATTGGACGATCAAAAACCACCCTTTCCCTGGCGTAGCCAGATGCTTTTGCCAGGGCGGCCTGTCCGAGCCCCACCGCTTCTGAAGCAATCAGAATCCGTTCTGGATTCAATCCGTGCAGCAGGCATTTCCAACCCTCCCCCTCCTCACCGATTCTGTCTTCAACGGGTACGACAAGATTATCGATAAACAGAGCGTTGGAATCGACGGCTTTACGTCCCATTTTTTCGATCAGGCGTACCTCAACCTGGTCCCGGTTCAGATCTGTGTAGAACAGGGTCAACCCTTCTGATGGTTTCCGGCAATCAGCCAATTCCCGGGTGCGGACGATCAACAGAATCTTGTTGGCGGTTTGCGCGGTTGTGGTCCACATCTTGCGCCCGTTGATGACATAATGATCGCCGTCCCTGACTGCCCGTGTCTGCAATTTTGTGGTGTTGAGTCCGACATCCGGTTCTGTTACACCGAAGCAGGCTCTGTCCTGTCCCTGTATCAGAGGCGGTAGTAAACGACGTTTTTGTTCATCGGTTCCAAATACAACAATTGGATTGGGACCAAACAGATTTAGATGTATGGCAGACGCCCCGCTCATCCCGGCACCGGATCGTGCAATAGTATGGGCCAGTATTGATGCTTCCAGGATGCCGAGTCCGGCGCCACCATATTCTTCCGGCATGGCAATACCCAGCCAGCCGCCAGCCGTAATCGCTGCAACGAATTCCTCTGGAAACTGTCCATCCGTGTCTCTTGCAAGCCAGTAATCATCGCCAAACCGGTCGCAGACTTTTTCTATCGCATCACGGATGGCGAGTTGATCTCCATGTAAATTAAAGTTCATAATTATGTTTAGTTAAAACCTATATATTATTGAATTATTATGAATATTTAAACAGTAATTTAGAAAATACATTATATTCTATGAGTCCTGTTTTCAACGATTTTCAGAAATGATCTTGCATGCAATTCTTCCATGGTGATTCCAGTTGCCAGAACCTCTTCTTCCGTTAATGCACCGCAATTTACTCCTGCTATAAAAAAGTTGAGTAACCCCTGGGCGGATGCCGCATCGTCAAACGTATTTCCCACCATGGACGCCTGTGCAGCCTGGTTGATAAATGTTAACAAACGATCCGTGGCATCAGAGAGTCCGCTTAAAAAAAAGTAATACACCGCTGCATAACGAACTGGCAATTGCGCGGGATTCAGGTCCCAACTTTGATAAAAGCCAAGCCGCAGTGAGTGCATTATGTTGTTGAAATGAGCAAGCCATGCAGCATGCACGACCTGACGATTTTGTTCTATCTGAGCCGGTGTCAGTTCATTACCGCGGTGCGGCGCTATAGGCATGATATTGGTGATGCCGTCACATATCGCAACATCGGTACCTGTTAATGACAGTTGCATCATATGTCGGGCAAAATCCACTGATGGGTGTCGATGGTCCTGGTATGCCGATGAAATATTGCAACTGGCTGTATAGTCAAATGTTCCGAGAATAGCAGCAGTTACCCTGCCCTGCCCGGCTTTAACCAACGCAGGTATTGCGCAAGTACCTTCCGGGGTCAGGATTGACTGGACCGTCTCGATCATCAACTCTATATCGAGGACACCGGCACGAAGTCCATTCACTTTTTCAATCAGGGAAAGATAATCTGCAAGTACACTGACCTGTTCCGGTATCGTCACCTTGGGTAACGTTATCTTGAAGGGTTGCGGCAGATCTCCCCCTGTTTCTTTCGCCAGTGTCGATATGAACAAGTCCATTGTCCGCATGGACCGAATCTTGGCTTCTTCCGTCAATGCTTTGATTCGTATGCCTGTAAATGGTGCTAGTGAACCTTCCAACATCCCTTCAGCCATTGCTGTAGCAGTTGATATGGCATGACCATCTTCTTCATCGTCAACACGGACACCATATCCGTCTTCAAAGTCAATCCTGTGGTCCTCAACGGCTTCAGTTTCCAGTTTTCGCAGCATCCTGCGGTATACAGTATATGCAAGCCAGGCATCTGACCGTTTTGCATCTGGACTTTCCAGTTCCTGCTGCAGTGTTCTGGTTGCATTTGAAGTTTGCGGCAGTGAATCTGAACCGGGTAAATTCAGTCCCCTGGCCAGATGTACGAAATCAGGTGCATATATCTTGACATGCCGAAGAGCCAGGTCAGCCATTTTCCTGGCAGAACCTGGTTTATACAGGTTGGCTCCACCATACAATGTCTGGACCGGTTGACGTTGGATTTGCAATCCCGGATATGCCTCTTCAAATTTCCGGTTGGTGTCAGACAGGCGAATCAGAAATGGCGCCATCTCTTCGTCTGTGAGCGCTGTCACGTTTGAACCTTATATAAGAAAGGAAGTCAGTATACCTGTTTTCAAAATATCCTGGTCGGCGATGACACATATAACATGGTATGGTTGATTAATGCAGTCGCCTGATATCTCACTGGTTAAAGATTATTTTCTGGCATTACAGACATTGGTCTGTGAGCAATTAAGTGAAGTTGACGGCAGGATATTCAGTTCAGAGATGAATTCTGAACAGTATACCCAGCCCCGTATCCTGGAAGAAGGCAGGTATCTGGAAAAAGCGGCAGTTCTCCTGTCACACAACAAAGGCGCCAGGTTACCGGCAGCTGCCAGTGAAAGAAATCCACATCTGGCAGGCAAACCTTTTGAAGCTGCTGCAATTTCCATGATCGTACATCCCTGGAATCCATACGTACCTACGTTCCACGCCAATCTCCGTTTTTTTGTGGTTGATCAAAAACACTGGTATTTCGGAGGTGGCTTTGACCTGACGCCCTGTTATCCATTCCCGGAAGATGTTCTGCACTGGCATCGGACGGCAGCATCCGCATGCCAGCCATTCGGGAAGAACCTCTATAAAAAATTGAAAGTCTGGTGTGATGAATATTTCTTCCTGCCTCACAGGCAGGAGTCACGGGGTGTGGGAGGTATTTTTTTTGATGATTGGACGCACGGTGGTTTCAAACGCTCCTTTTCCTTTGTGAAGAGCGTTGGCGACCATATCCTGCCTGCATATCTTCCGATTCTGAATAAACGCAAGGCAATGGCATTTGGATCACGGGAAGAAGAATTTATGCTCTACAGGCGAGGACGATACGCCGAATTCAACCTGGCCATCGACCGCGGTACCCGGTATGGCTTACAATCCGGGAGAAAAATCGAATCGGTGCTTGCCTCAATGCCTCCCAGGGCTATCTGGAAACACAACTGGTCGCCTGGGCTGAATTCACCGGAAGCTGATCTCTATAACAACTATTTAAAACCAAGGGACTGGATCAGGGAATTAGTCTGAAACATTCAGGGAAATATTTTCATAATGGCTGAATTATACATTCCCAGAGCTCACTCGAATTCGTGGTATGAGCACCTGGCCACGCTTCAGGCGGGTTATTATTATCCCTGGAATTCGGAGATTGGAGAACGTAATGGTGAACAGGCATTCCTCGATCTCATTGAAGAATACAAGGGCACGGCGGTTAATGTACTGGAGGTAGGCTGTGGTCACGGTGAACTGGCCCTGTCGATAGCAGATCGATATGGACATGTGACGGCATACGATCGCATTCCGTCCTACATTGAACTCGCCAACAAGTCAAAGGCCGATACCGGTACCGGCAATGTGGAATTTCTCTGTTACGATGCACAGAATCCCGAATTGCATCAGACCACCCTGCCTGCCAGGACTGATTCAGTGGACCTTATAATCTGCCGTCGTGGACCGTTGCACTGGATAGAAGACGCTGCCCGGGTTTGCCGTGATGGCGCCTGGATAGTGGCTCTCAATCCAATGGAAGAGCCTATACCTGCGTGGTCAAGCAAATTACCGCATCTACTTCACTTTGAAAATTCAGGACGGCATACGGGAACCGGGTCAATTCACCAATCCGTTGAAAACCGTCTGCATCAGGCCGGTTTGACTCTGCACAGTGGCTGGAGCTTTGATGTCCCTGAAACGTTTGGCAGCACTCATGAACTGTATCGGATGATTACCTGGGGCTTGCCTCCGCGAAAAATACCGTCCTATGAAGATATCAGATATAAGCTCGACGCAATTTTCGACCGTTACGGCGAAAAGGATGGTATTGTGCTTCGACATTGCCGGTTTCTCTGGCGAGCACAAATACAAAAGTCAAAATAACTGGAATCTCCAACATGATTCCATTATTAACTGACCTGTAACTTCTATAATCTGCTTTACGGCAATACCGGGATATCAGGTGATTTATTATTTAGGGCAATATTTTGCAGATCTCGCAGGTCCTTTCAGACTGCTGGTTTCCTACATCTTTCTTGGAAGTCTCGGCACCGCACTGGGCGCCCTTCTGACATGGTGGTTGCTGCCAAAATTCTGGCATTCTCTGCCCGTTGACCGTGGAAGGGAATACGCCATTGATGCCGACAAGAGCATAGGGAAACCCATTTCAGCCGGGATCATCTTTATACCGATTTTTATCCTCACCAGTCTGCTTGTTGTACCTCTTGACTGGAAATTCACCGGTATTCTCATTTGTGCTACAGCTGCGATGGTTACAGGATATTTTGATGATCGGAGTATCCACGGCTGGAGTGAATACAGACTCGGAGCGATCGACCTGGTGATTGCGATCGCCGCCTCAATCATCATTTGCCAGTTACAGCCGTATACCATCTGGTTACCACTGTATTCGGAACCGATCCAGCTCAGTCCCATCCTGTTCATTACTGGATCAACAATACTGATTTGGACATCAATTAATGCCACCAACTGCACAGATGGTGTGGATGGTCTGTCCGCCAGTCTATCTGGAATGGGTATTCTGTTTCTTGGTGGAATTCTCTATGGCATTGTCGGCCACCACGCTATTTCCTCATATCTCTTGACTCCACATTATGAACAGGGTGCTGACTGGGCCATCATGGCATTCATTATGGTGGGCTGTCTGACAGGTTATCTATGGCACAACAGCTATCCAAGCGCAGTATTGATGGGTGATGCCGGTTCAAGACCTGTCGGATTGATGCTGGGAGTACTTGTACTGGCCTGCGGCAATCCTTTTCTGATTCTGGTGGTCGCTTTCGTTGTACTGGTCAATGGGGCAACAGGCATGATCAAAGTGGCACTGTTACGGTTCTTCAAAATAGGGATATTCCGCAAGATCCGATATCCCCTGCATGATCACGTACGGCACAATATGGGCTGGTCTAACACACAGGTACTGGTCCGTTTCATGCTGTTGCAGGCGGTGGGTACTCCAATACTGCTGGTTTTACTGCTGAAAATCCGATAGCTCTCCCCTTCTATACTGATTGCTTACTGAACGATTGACACTTTACGCTCAGAAACCCGTTATACAGTTTGGGTTAATCAGGGATGTCAGGATGTGATCCTCCCACACGCCATTGATATTCAGAAAGGACCTGGCCTTGCCTTCGGTCTCAAATCCGAGGCGACACAGCAGATTCCCACTGCGTTGGTTTCGAGGCATATAGTTAGCCATGATCCGGTGCAATTCCAGTTCTTTAAAGACATATTGGGTACTGAGTTGCAATGATTCAAACATGATACCCTTCCCCTGATGACGCTCGGCAAGAGCGTATCCAAGATGACAGGACTGAAACGTGCCGCGAATAATATTCGTATAGTTACATACACCCAATACTTCAGATTCTGCTGTGTTGAGAATCACAAGGCACATATTTATGCCACTGCGGTATTCCCGGATTGCAGCGCGCAACTGCATTTGCCAGTACGCATTCGTGAAGAATTCCGGTGATCTACCCGGTTCCCATTTCCGCAGATGATCCCTGTTTTCTATTCTGAAACGAACCATGATTGGAGCTTCGGAAGGTTCAAGTAACTTCAACACCAGCCGGTGAGTTGAAATTTTAGGTAAGGGTTGGAGATTCATGGTTTTCTACCAAACTGTCTCTTTCAGAATAACGGCGGCAATGCCTCACAGGCAGTCGGTCAACTCAATTTTTACCTGGCTGTCGTAGACTGTCATCTGACAACAAATTGTCGATATGCCGGGTAAATGACTCGTAATCCACTTCTTCTCCAAGATCTATACCATCGGTAACACAGACCTTGATGATTGAAAATCTGCCGTTGGCGGCCTGCAGGATAATGCCATTGGGGCCGCCTTCGGAGCAAAGATATAATACTGCGGGACTGACATGGTCTGGTTTACCGACTCGGGAGGGGTCGCCCAGGTCTCTGGTCATTCTTGTAATTGCACCTGGAGCCAGAGTGTTAACGCGGATTCCTTTGCGTAGTCCTTCAAGTTTTAAAACGTTCATCAGGCCGATGACAGACATTTTGGCGCTTGCATAGTTCGATTGACCGAAGTTGCCGAAAATACCTGACCCCGAACTGGTAAATACCACACGTCCCCAACCATTTTGTATCATCACAGGCCAGGCTGCCTTGGTGACATAAACCGACCCCATCAGATGAACATCAAGAACGGCTTTGAAATTTTCCATGGTGACATTTGTAAAGGTCTTGTCTCTGAGGATTCCAGCATTGTTGACGACGATGTCCACGGTTCCAAAATGTTCCAGTGCGTCATTCACAATATTCATTGCACTCTCTTCGACGGCAACGGATGCAGTATTGGCAACGGCAATACCACCCATAGACTTAATCTCGTTTACGACTGATTGCGCGGTATTTCCTGAACCCGTTCCATCAACGGCGCCACCGGAATCATTGACCAGGACTTTGGCGCCACGTTTGGCAAATTCAATGGCATGAGACCTGCCTATGCCTCTACCAGCGCCGGTGACTATAACAACTCTGTTTTTGAATTCAGACATTGCAAGCCTCAATCTGTGTCTCTTACGACAATATTCTGGAGTCTCTGAAAGACTATCCTGTTCAGCGACCGGAGGCAAAGTCCAGTTTCCAAACATGTATTCTGGAATCTACATGAAAGCTTGATTTCTCTCCAGTTGCAGTTGATGATGTATTTTTAAGCACGGAAGTGCAATCCTTTCAGGGTCAACTCAGTCAGGTAAAACAAATTAAAGATGTGTAAAAACAAATCGCTGATCTTCTTTTTCCAATTATTGTTTTTTGGATGTCTATTCAAAGTTTCGATACTGATGGCTGATGAATGGGCCGGGGACATTCCTGCAGGCAATTCTTTACCCGGCATAAACGCAATTGACCAGCACGGAAAATCCCGGACGAATGATGATTTGTCTGGAGAAAATGGTCTGGTGTTTTTCTTTGTCCGGTCAAGTGACTGGTGACCATTCTGTAAGCAGCAACTCGTGGAGTTGTCGAAGGCCAGAGACCGGTTTGATGCATTGGATATCAATGTTGCCGCAATCAGTTATGATTCTGTGGAGGCGAACAGTCTGTTCGCCAGTGAATTCGATATAACCTATCCTCTTTTGTCAGACAGCAACGCGGTTCACGCCATCGCATTTGGTATCCTGAACGAGAGTTACCCGCCGGGTCACGGAGCCTATGGTGTTCCCCATCCTGGTATTTTCCTGGTCAATAGTGCCGGCATTGTCGTTGAGAAATTTGCAGAAAAGAACTATCGGGAACGGCCATCCCTTAAACTGGTTCTTGAAGCCGCGGCTAAAATGGCTGCAGAATGATATCCGAGGACAGTTTACTGAATTGAGGGTGTTCGCAGATTGGTTTTGATTCGGACTTTGTGAGTTAAAATGCTGTATGTCGAATATCGCGGGTGATGAAAACTGGTTACTTGGTTTTGGAGGTCATCCCGGAAGATAAATCAGGCCAGGCTATTTTCAGGTATTGATACATGGACCAGATAGTGAGAATTGCAGCACCGTACAGTAGAACATATCCCAGAATGACTGTTGGTTTGTCCATACCGGGTCCACTTGCCAGCAGGATGATAATGGCAATCATCTGGAAAGTGGTTTTAACCTGGCCCAGATAGGAAACGGCGACACTCCGGGTACTGTATTGGGCCATCCATTCGCGCAGTGCCGAGGCAACAATTTCCCGACAGACAATTACGATAGCAGGTACTGCCAGAATGGCACTGGCATGTACTTCAACCAGTAACACCAGAGCCACTGCCACAATCAATTTATCAGCAACAGGGTCCAGAAATGCGCCGAATGGGGTTGTTTGACCTAGTTTCCTGGCAAGATAACCATCCAGCCAATCAGTAACTGCGGCTATGCTAAAGACCATGGCAGATGCAATATAACGCCATTCCAGAGGCAGTAAATAAAACACGATTACCAGCACTGGTATCATGACGATTCGCAGGCTGGTCAACAGGTTAGGCAGGCCAAAGTTAAACTTCATACTGTTTCGGTCTCCATGATTCTGTCTGATTAAGCAATTTTATTTCTGCAATTGCTACCCACTGTGCAAGGTAGCATAAATCTGCTCTGCCAGTATGCTGCTGATACCTTCAACCCTGGCCAATTCCTCAATGCTGGCACTTTCCACCTGACTGCTGCCTCCAAAATACCTCAGTAAAGCTCTGCGTCGTTTTGGTCCTACACCGTCAATTCCATCCAGAATGGATGTTTTGCGTTTTTTCCCACGTCTGTTGCGGTGCGCTGTAATGGCAAATCGATGACTCTCATCACGAATGTGCTGTATCAGATGTAATGCCGGATTGTCCGGTGCAAGATCAACTTCAGGTCCTCCGGAAACGAAAAGACTTTCAAGTCCTGCTTTTCGGGTAGTACCTTTTGCCACACCGACCATGGTAACGCCAACAATCTGCAATTCCTCAAGGATGCGTTCCGCCTCGTGAAGCTGACCTTTACCACCGTCTACAAACAGTATATCCGGAATCTGCCCTTCCCCCTTTTTGATTCTTGTGTATCGTCTAAGCAGTGCCTGGGACATCGCGGCATAATCATCTCCCGGCGTGATTCCCTCAATATTAAATCGTCTGTAGTCGGATTTCACAGGACCGGACCGGTCGAAAACAACACAGGATGCCACTGTCGCTTCTCCTGCACTATGACTGATATCAAAACATTCCAGACGTTCGGGTACTGCATCGAGTCCCAGGGTGTCCTGCAAAGCATCAAAGCGTTGTTGAATGTTATTTCGATTAGACAGGTGTGATCCCAGCGACTGTTCCGCATTGGTTACTGCCAGATCAATCCAGCGTTTCTTGTATCTTCGTACCGAATCGGACAATAGAACTTTTCGGCCACTGAATTCTGTCAGTACACTCGCAAGCAGTGCCTTGTCTTCCAGGGTGGCATTGACGATGATCTCCCTGGGAACTTCCCGACTCCCCCTCCGTGTGAGGTAGAATTGCGGAATAAAAGCGGCAAGTATTCCACTTTCATCGATATCCAGTTTCGTGTGTGGGAAATACGTCTTGTTACCCAGAATTCTGCCACCACGAATATACATCACCAGAACACAGACGCATCCTGGTCTGCGTACTGCGACCATGACATCGACATCAGCGTTTTTACCAATGACGTATTGTTGCTCCTGGATTTGACGCAGATGAGATATCTGGTCCCGGTAATGAGCCGCTCGTTCAAAAGCCAGTTCCTCCGCTGCCTGTTCCATCCTGTTTGCAAAATCGTCAAGAATCTCCCGGCTCTTACCTTCAAGAAACATTGTGGCGTGTTTGACATCGTCAGCATATTCCTCTTCGCTGACGAGGTCACAGCAGGGACCGGAACATCGTTTTATCTGGTATTGCAGACAGGGTCTCGTACGGTTTTTGAAAAATGAATTCTCACACTGTCTGACACGAAATACCTTTTGCAGAATATTCAGACTGTCACGTACTGAATGGGCACTTGGGAATGGCCCGAAATATCGTCCCTGTCCACTCTGCGCTCCCCTGTGGAATGCCAATCCCGGGTACTTTTCTTCACTGGAGAGGTAAATGAAGGGGTAGGATTTATCATCCCGGAATACGATATTGTACGGTGGCCTGTATTCCTTGATCAGTGACTGTTCAAGCAATAGTGCTTCGGTTTCACTGGCGGTGACTGTAATTTCCATGTTCCGGATATGGCTGACCAGGGAAAGAGTCTTTGCATCCAGTGCCGAAGAACGGAAATAGCTGGATACGCGGTTTTTCAGGTTTCTGGCTTTGCCGATGTATATTACTGCACCATCCTCGTCAATCATGCGATATACACCAGGCAAGGTGGTCAGGCTCTTGAGGAATGATCCCGCGTCAAATCCCGACACTTGCGTCTCCCTGTTCAGGGTTGATAGATCGGGAGTTGCTGCTATCAGGGAAACGGCCATTGGCTGAATGGCTGTCGGATATTCGTTCGTGAGACAGTCCGGCAAGTTGTGCCGCTCTGCTGACCGCATTTTCCAGCATATCCGCGGTCAATCGGCCAGTCTGCGTGTTATATCTGCTGCAATGGTATGAATCAACCAGGCTTGCACCTGACAACAGGGTAGTATCTGCCATGGCCAAAGGGATAATTGGCCAGCGTGAGGGCCAGGGCTTTTAAAATCGCATCGTGGGCAATTCTCCCCAGGGCCAGAAATACTGCATTCGATTTTTCTTTATGCCGATTAATCTCCGGGATCAGGTATCTCTGGCAGTTTGTGATCTCCCTGTTTCCAGGTTTGTTTTTTACAGGCAGACATTTAACAGCATTGGTAATAATGACTTGATCCACCAGCGACAGTTTTTCCAGCGTCTGGAACAGAAGATCTCCAGAGGCGTCACCTGTGAATGGAATTCCGGTGCGATTGGCGCCGTGTCTTCCAGGTGCAAGACCTACGATCATCAATGGAGAATTGTGATTACCTGAAGCAGGAACCGGTTTATTCCAATAATTCGGATATTCAAGTCTTAATTGTCGGAACTGTTGCTGCAGTTTGACGCAGCAACGGCACTCTTCAAGAGATACGGGCATGAATCCTGTCGCATGGTTTATCTTGTGATAGTTTACCTGTCTGAGACAGTATTTACAGATTCATCCACTGATCTCAGCCTGGATCAAGCTGATCCTTGACTCTGCCAAATGCCTGCAGTGCAAATTCCAGATCATCCCTGCTTAAGGCAGCTGACATTTGAGTACGAATACGCGCCTTTCCTACAGGAACCACAGGATAGGAAAAAGCAACAACATAGATACCCTGTTCGAGCATACGGGTAGCAAATTGGCTTGCCAATGCGGCTTCATCCAGCATAATCGGGATAATGGGGTGCTCCCCATCCAACAACCTGAAGCCAAGTTTCTGCAAACCCTCACGGAAAAATTCTGTATTCTGCCTAAGCTTATCTTGCAAATGGGTTGACTCACCAACCAGCTCCAGTGCCTTGATAGCACCTGCAACCACTGGCGGCGCCACAGTATTAGAGAACAGATAAGGACGTGAACGCTGTCGAAGTAACTCAACAACCTCAGTACGCGCGCTGGTATAGCCACCACTTCCACCACCCAGGGCCTTACCTAAAGTACCGGTAATAATGTCCACACGATCCATACAATGACGATATTCATGGGTACCACGACCATTGGCGCCCACAATCCCGGTTGCGTGACAATCATCAAAATGAACCAGCGCATTGTACTTGTCAGCCAAATCGCAGATTTCATCGAGACGAGCAATAACGCCATCCATGGAAAACACACCATCAGTGGTAATCAGCTTGAAGCGCGCACCAGCCGCCTCTGCTGCGATCAACTGGGTCTCAAGATCAGCCATATCATTATTGCGATAACGGTAGCGTTGGGCTTTACAAAGTCGCACACCATCAATAATGCTTGCATGATTGAGTTCATCGGAAATGACTGCGTCCTGTGCGCCCAGCAATGTTTCAAATAAACCACCATTAGCATCAAAACAGGAGGGGTAAAGAATCGTATCCGCGGTACCTGAAAAAGCGCTTAATCTGGCTTCGAGCTGTTTATGCTGGACCTGGGTACCACAGATAAAACGCACTGATGCCAGACCATAACCCCAGGTATCAAGACCAGCCTTAGCTGCTGCTTTGACTTCCGGATGCTGCGCCAGACCCAGATAATTATTCGCACAAAGATTTATGGTTTCAGTTGTGCCATTGACGCCGATACGGGCGCCTTGAGGGGTAGTGATTTCCCGTTCGACTTTATAAAGCCCTGCATCCTTAATATCCTGCAATTCATTACCCAGATAATCCAGAAACTCACCATACATTCTATAAAGCCTCCCCTATTCCCAGTTCAGTATGACTTTACTGGCGTCGCCTGCATTCACCGCGTCAAAGCCAAACTGAAAATCGTGATAATCCAGACGATGGGTAATCACTGCAGAAATATCCAACCCGGACTCTATCATGACCGACATCTTGTACCATGTTTCATACATCTCTCGACCATAGATACCCTTCAATGTCAGCATATTGAAAATGACCGTATTCCAATCAATGGACATATCTTCGCCGGGTATACCCAGAATAGCGACTTTCCCACCATGGCACATATTGGCAAGCAGGTCTCTGAAGCCAGAGGGGTTCCCCGACATTTCAAGCCCCACATCAAACCCTTCGGACATACCCAGCCTGTTCTGCACATCAGTTAAACTTTCTGTACGTACATCCACCGTACAGGTGGCGCCAAGCTTTTTAGCCAACTCTAATCTCGAGGGATTTATATCGGTAATCACGACAAATCTCGCCCCTGCATGTTTGCATACTGCCGTCGCCATTACACCAATAGGTCCAGCGCCAGTGATCAACACGTCTTCACCCAGCAGGTCGTATTGCAGAGCGGTATGAACAGCGTTGCCAAAAGGATCAAATAAAGCTGCAATATCCAGATCGATTCCAGGTCTGTGCTCCCAGACATTGGACATCGGTAGAGCCAGAAACTCGGCAAAAGCACCTGGTCGGTCGACACCGACACTACTGGTCTGGGCACAGAGATGACGCCGGCCAGCCATGCAGTTGCGGCAGCGGCCGCAGACAACATGCCCCTCACCAGAGACAATTTGACCTGCGTGGAAATCGTTAACATTAGAGCCTGTATCGACAATTTCACCAACAAACTCATGACCTACAACCAACGGTACCGGGATAGTGGCCTGAGCCCAGCTATCCCAGTTATAGATATGCATATCAGTACCGCAGATAGCAGTACGCTTAATTTTGATTAATACATCATTTATGCCGATTTCGGGTTCCGGCACATCTTCAAGCCATAGTCCTTTTTCGGAATATCGTTTTACCAGTGCCTTCATACTGGCTTTTGCCTCGCAAAGTTAAAACAGCAAAAGATATCTATAGTTCGCACAGAGTTGACCTGGGAGGCTGTCCGAGAACAGACTGACCTACTGCGGACAAGCCTGATTGGCCATATTTTCTGCTTATTTTCGTTTAATATGTCCAATATTTGCCTCAAATAACCAAAAAATATGACTCAATCAGTCTCGCCCTCGCTACGGTCGCAGTTCTCGGACAGCCTCCTAGTCCATGCCTGAGTGTGACAACGCCCCTTAATCATTCGGATAATTCTTTACCATCTTTCCTGATTGTGACAACGCACCTTCATCCTTCGGATAATTCTTGACCATCTTGCCTGATTGTGACTACGCACCTTCATCCTTCGGATAATTCTTGACGATAATGTACCGCAATAATAGTTTTCTTTTGGAATTATATTCCTGACCTGGCAGGTCTGTTACATTAAAGCCATAAAGTTGATCTAAAAAAATCCAGAAAATTGAAACTGATCCTTTTCTCGCAATACAGGATTCTACCAGTCATTGTCAGTACGCTGATGATTACCGCCTGCGGTGGTGGTGGAGGTTCTGGCTCAAATCCACCCCCACCACCGGTAGAACCTCCCACCGCAGTAACACCTGATTTGCAGGCAGAGGATTTCACAGTGGTAGAAGGAGATGCTGGGAGCAGCATCCTGGAAGTGATGGTTTCGCTGTCGGTTGCACCTGCTTCAGAAGCAGGTGTCGACTACACCACTGACGATGGCACTGCTGTTTCCGGCGTAGACTACGAAACGAGCCAGGGTCGTCTGACCTTCAGCGAAGGTGTGACCAGTGCATTGGTCACAATCACAATAATCGGTGATGAACTCGATGAAGATGAAGAATCGTTGTCCTTGATTTTCAGCAACCCCGACAATATTTCCCTGACAACAACGATGGTGCAAGGGATCATCATGGATGACGATGAACCCCCGGAAGTTATGATTGACGATGCTGAGATCACAGAAGGTGATGAAGGCACATCGCTGCTGGTGTTTAACCTGAGGTTGTCTGCCCCAAGCGGCCGCAGCATCACAGTAGATTTTGCTACTGAAGATGATACTGCAACTGTAGAGGACAACGACTACGAGGCTTTAACCGGTACGTTAACGATTGACCCCGGGTCCATTGGCGGCAGTATCGAGATCCAGGTGAACGGTGATGAGAAGGTGGAAGACAACGAGATTCTGTTCGTCAATCTGCTGGGCGGAACTCATGTCTCAATTGCAGATGACACCGCCGAGGGTCGAGTGTTTGACAATGACGGTCCGGCATTATCGGGGCTCAGTTCCCGGCGGTTGAATCTTACCTGTATCGCCCCGGAACGTCCTGTGGTTAGTGCGGTGGTAAATATCGATACAGTTTTCTCTGATCTCCCGGTACTCTCCAAGCCAGTCTCACTGGTTCAGGCACCGGGAGACCCTGCCGCCTGGTACGTCGCACAACAGGATGGTGTTGTGCTTCGCTTCAGTAACAGTGCTGATGTCAGTTCAACAACAACATTCATTGATATCAGTGATGTGGCGGACAACAGTTCCTCGGAAACCGGTCTGCTGGGTATAGCCTTTCATCCCGACTACGCCAGCAACGGCTTTGTTTATCTCTCCTACACCGAAACGGGATTCACTTCTGTGCTGGCGAGATATCAGCGCCTGAATGGTGGACAGAACCTGGACCCCGGCAGCGAGGTACGTCTGTTGACGATGGGTCAACCGTACAGTAATCACAATGGCGGTCACATCTCCTTTGGCCCGGATGGGTACTTGTACTTTTCCCTTGGCGATGGGGGTTTTGCGGGTGATCCGGATGACCGTGCACAAAACACCAACAATCTTTTCGGCACAATGTTGCGCATTGATGTGAACAGTGGTTCCCCTTATGGAATTCCTGCAGACAATCCCTTTTTTAATAACCCGCTCTGCGATAGCGGCTCTTCTTCGACAGCCTGCCCGGAGATTTATGCCTGGGGTCTGCGCAATCCCTGGCGGTGGCATTTTGATGCTGCGACTGGCGAACTCTGGCTTGGAGACGTAGGACAGGACAGTTTTGAAGAGATCGACATCATTGAGTCCGGTGGCAACTACGGCTGGCGTTGCCGGGAGGGAATGCATGATTTTAATAGCGCCGGTGTCTGCCCGGACGGCCTGGTTGACCCGGTAATCGAATATGATGCGAACGAAGGCAATTCCGTTACCGGCGGGTTCGTTTATCGTGGCAGTGCAATTCCAGAGTTGACAGGACGTTATGTGTTCGCTGACTTTGAGCGGGGCAGGATCTTCGCTTCTGTAGCTGATGGCTTTGGCGGCTACGACTACGAGGTACTGCTTGAGACCAACCTGAATATTGTATCGTTTGCGGAGGAACCGGGCGGCGAACTGCTGGTGCTGAATTACGGTGGTGATATCCATCGAATCGTTCAGGGCAGCGGCGTCTTGAACAACACCATTGCCAACCTGCTCTCCGAGTCGGGTTGTACTGACCCGATGGATGCGACAAAACCTTATTCCGGTCTTATGCCTTATAACATCAATGCACCATTCTGGTCAGACGGTGCTTCCAAGGAACGCTACTTTGCGATACCCGATGGCAGCACCATCGACGTCGATGAGCATGGTGACTGGCAATTCCCAATCGGTTCAGTGCTGGTAAAACATTTCCGGCTGGTGGGGCAACTCTTTGAAACACGACTGTTCATGCGGCACACAGATGGTAGCTGGGCCGGTTACACCTATGAATGGAATGATGAGGGGACAGATGCAGAACGGGTGGTCGGTGGAAAAAGGAAGACCATCAACGGCCAGCCATGGATCTACCCCAGCGAGTCCCAATGCATGTCCTGCCATACACAGGCAGCGGGTTTCAGCCTCGGGCTGGAACATCGACAGCTAAATCTCGACTTCAATTATCCTGAATCCGGTATCACCGCCAACCAGTTGGTGACTGCGGAAACAATTGGCTTGTTGACTGCGCCGCTGGGAAACGTCCCGCAATTACTGCCGCAACTGACTGCCCCGGGCAATACTGGTGCGGGTCTTATGGATAGGTCCCGGGCTTATCTGCACACTAATTGTGCCAATTGTCACCGGCCCACCGGACCGACTCCGGCAGATATCGACCTTCGTGAATCCACGCCATTTACCGCAAGCGGTACCTGCAACCAGGCGCCCATTTCGGGTGATCTGGGCATTTCCGGTGCGAGTATCCTGAAACCGGGTGACCCGGCGGCGTCACTGCTGCTGCGTCGTGCAGAAAGGCGGGATGTACACGGTATGCCGCCTCTGGCCAGCAATCTTGTAGATACTGCCGGAGTCGCTCTGCTTCAGAACTGGATTGAGTCACTCGACAGTTGTCAGTGACAGCAGGTGGTCTGAGTAAAGCGAAGATAAAGGCGCCAAAGCAGGATTAGAGACTTGTAAACCGGAGCCTGCTCATAGTCGACATGAAACTGGACAAACTAACGCTTGAGGTAATATATGGTCCGGCCAAAAATTCTAGGTCCAGTCCTCAACAGTCAGATCTGACACACGGGAAAACTCACTCATGTTGTTGGTAACGAGTACGCATCCGATGCTACGGGCATGAGCGGCGATAAGCAGATCGTTGTTGCCAATAATACTACCTTGCCTCTGTAGAGAAGCCCTGATTACGCCGTAGTACCTGGCAGCTTGTTCGTCCCAGGGATCAATCAGAATTCTCTGGGTAAAGTCGTTGAGTTGCTGCCAGCGACTTTCCCGAAGATGCGCCTGCCCGTTTTCAATGCCATAACACAGTTCGCCAAAGGTGATAGAGGAGATACACAGGTTCCTGATTGCTTTGAATTTACGGCGTAATTTCTCTGGTCTGCTTTTCAAGGCAAAGATGCAGGTATTGGTGTCCACCATGTACATCAGAAGTCCCGATCCTGTGGAGTTATGTCCTTTCGCTTAGGCATGTAGTCGTCACCGAATGCAGTCTCCTGATCGAAAAAATCATCCCAGTCAGGCTTTCCGGGTGTAATAAGGATTCCATCACCCTGCTTTCGGACATACACCACATCACAGTCGAATCGACAATCCTTCGGTAGTCTGACTGCCTGGCTACGTCCATTCATGAAAATCTTGGCAATTCGTATGTTCAACTTCTATCTGCTATTTTAATATATATCAATTAGTATATATCATTAGTTCATGTTTACAATCCTGACACAAGTGTCCAGTACGCGAACAGTGGATTTATATGAACGTCATGTAAGCCATTAGACTATTTCTCTTACCTTGGGATCGACTCCATCATCATTTTTTGCATTCTTGAAGAAATGCTGGTTAAACTACTTATCCTCCTCATTTGTAATTCACTGCTTTGAATGGATTTGTAGAATCTGACATCGCTTGCCGGATAGTGCTTATCTAATCGCGAATTACGGTGATGTTCCATTTGGTGATCTCTTGCACAGGCACAATCGAGTGATTTTAAATCTTTGGAACATCCTTACCAGGCAATCACTATTTGTGATATCGATGTTAGTGTTTGCGCTAACAAGCTTACCCCCCCAGGCATCCGCAAAAACGACAATAACTTTTGGTTCCTGTATCGATAATGACAAACCTGATCATCCCATCTGGCAATCAATCATCGCGACAAACCCTCAAGCCATGATCTTTTTAGGCGATAATGTATACGCCCCTACGATCTTTTCTCCTTTGTTACCTGATGTGGGATTCCTGAAATCTGAATATGAAAAACTCGGGAGTTCTCCAGGGTTCTTAAAACTCAAACAAAACACTGAGTTCTTTGCAATCTGGGACGATCATGACTACGGTTTGAACGACGGAGGTGCTGACTTCGAGTTGAAGGATGAATCCCAAAAAGTCTTCATGGATTTTTGGGAAGTGCTCCCCTCGAGTGAACGGTACAAGTCTCCCGGCACCTACTATTCCTCCTCTTTCACCGTTGGTGAACTCACCGTACAACTTTTACTGCTGGACACCAGGTATTTTCGTTCACCTTTATTAAATGGCGACACGACCGAACAGTGTCCTACCAGGAACTATGTTCCCAATAACGATTTAAACGCCACCATACTGGGCAAAAATCAGTGGCGCTGGCTGGAACAAAAACTTGGTGAAGCTGCTGACCTTCACATTTTGGCCAGTAGCATTCAAGTGATCCCCAACCAACATTGCTGGGAACGATGGGGGACCATGCCAGGCGAGAGAAAACGGCTACTCGACCTCATTCGAAGTACAAAAGCGCACGTTGTCATTATCAGTGGTGACCGTCATTTGGGAGAAATCAGTCTCTTACCCCAGGACGACCCGCTTGGCGTTGGGTATCCATTGATTGAAGTTACTTCAAGCCCGATCTCATCACGCTCAGGATTTGGCAAAGACGAACTCAATGACTACCGTGTCGGTACAGACAACATGCGGGAAAGTAACTTTGGAGTTTTGGTTTTCGACGAAGTGGCAAATACCGTGACGGCTGAACTACGTGGGACTGATGGAGCCGTTCTGGAATCGGTAAGAATTTTTTCCAGGTGATACATATATCGCTTGAATAACTGTGTCGTGGCATCCAACGAGCCCGGCATGGACCAGGATGGGTATTACTCTGGGGGCATTTTCAGTCTCGGGTCAACACTTCCATCAGGTGGCTATCCCTGTCTCTCCAGTAGAAGCCACGACCTCCTGATCGATGGTTAAGTTCACCATTATCCGGTGTTCGAGGCCCGGAACCATACTGAATCCCGGCTGCCTGGATTCGTGCGAAGATGCCGTCGAATTCCACATCGCTCACTTTAAATGCGTAGTGCTGATGGGTGAATTCGGTCGCTTTGTCGAAATCCAGGGTCAGCGCGCTGTTTATCTCGACCGGAGCGAAGTGTCCCATGGGTCCCTCGTAGTCAAGACCCATTATATCTGCAAAGAATTTTGCCGAAGCCTCGTGGTCCAAGGCGGGAACAATAGTGTGATTGAGTTCCATACAGATTCCTCTGGAGTGTCGCTTCAGCTAATAATAACGCAAATCCTGAAAAACACCATGAGCAATCTCCTGATTCGGATGTGTACTATGGTTCTAACCTCTCTGCGCCAGTGTTAACGGATCATCCACTTGCCTCAATATCGATTAAGCCATGCTTGATGGACAGTTTGGTTAATCCGACATCATTCGGTACACCGAGCTTTTCGAAAATCCGATAACGATAACTGTTGATTGTCTTGGGACTCAAAGAGAGCCTTTCTGAAATGTCGGTCACTCTGTGTCCCATGATGACCATCAAAGTAATCTGCATTTCTCTACTCGATAGTGCTTCGAAAGGAGATGTGTGTCGATCATTAAAAGGCCGCAGAGCAAGTTGTTGAGCAACATCCGAGCTAATATAGCGCTGGCCGGATACGACTTTTCTAATAGCCCGCACCATCTCTTCAACATCCGCTCTCTTGGTGATATAACCGCTTACACCCACCTTGAACAACTTTGATGGATAAGGTTCGTCTTCATACACTGTCACGGCAATGATCTTGAGTTGATCTTTAACACGGAGACAGCGTCGGGTTGCCTCAAGGCCGCCAATACCCGGCATCTGTATATCCATCAGAACAACATCGGGGTCTAATTCTCTGACTTTCTCAATTGCCTCTTCACCACATGCCGCTTCACCAACGATACAGATTTCTTCGATATCTTCCAGGAGACGGATAGTTCCAACACGAACCAAATGATGGTCATCAACCACTAATACCTTTATCACAAATATCCCTCTGTTATTGATTCTTATAGTTTCTCATGTGCTTAACATAAACCTGAGAGGCAATTATTGAAAGCCAGCAGATTACCTCAATGGTTCTGGTGCTTTCTCTACAATGAGATAGATTATATCCTACATTGTGTAAGAGATATCAGCGTCCTGTAAAAGCCTGCAGCCCAGTCTGCGCTCTCCCAAGGATAAGGGCGTGAATATCATGTGTCCCCTCATAGGTATTCACGGTCTCAAGATTCATGACATGGCGGATCACATGGTATTCGTCAGAGATACCGTTTCCACCATGCATATCTCTTGCCATTCTGGCAATGTCCAGGGCTTTGCCGCAATTATTGCGCTTCATGAGTGAGATATTTTCAACTGGACATTTATCTTCATCCATCAATCGACCCAGGCGTAAACACCCTTGCAAACCTATAGAAATTTCTGTTTGCATATCAGCCAGTTTCTTTTGTATTAACTGGTTTGCTGCCAATGGTCGACCAAACTGATTCCGATCCAGCGTGTACTGCCTTGCGGCATGCCAGCAGAATTCCGCAGCACCCATTGCACCCCATGTAATGCCGAATCGCGCTTTGTTCAGGCAACTGAAAGGACCACCGAGTCCGGATGCGCCAGGAAGCAGGTTCTCTTCCGGTACTTCCACGTTGTCCAGCACGATTTCACCTGTCACCGATGCGCGAAGGCTGAATTTACCTTCAATCTTAGGAGTTGAGAACCCGGACATACCCCGTTCTACAATAAATCCTCGAATGACACCGTTGAGTTTGGCCCAGACAACGGCTATATCCGCGATCGGGGAATTGGAGATCCACATCTTGGCGCCGTTCAGAACGTAGCCCTCACTGATTTTATCCGCCCTGGAGATCATACTGCCGGGATCAGACCCATGGTCCGGTTCCGTCAGGCCGAAACAACCAACCCACTCCCCTTTTGCCAGTTTTGGCAGATATTTCTGTCGCTGTTCCCCGGTGCCGAAAGTAAATATCGGATGCATGACCAATGATGATTGCACACTCATGGCTGATCGATAGCTGCTGTCGACGCGTTCTATTTCACGCGCTACCAAACCATAAGATACGTAATTGACGTTGGCACAGCCGTATTTTTCCGGCAGAGTCGCACCGAGCAAACCCAGGGCGCCCATTTCATTCATGATTTCACGATGAAAAAACTCATCACGATTAGCCTGCTGAATTCTTGGCATTAGTTTTTCCTGTGCATAATCCCGAGCTGAATCGCGGATCAGACGCTCGTCCTCACTCAGTTGGTCATCCAGAAAAAAGGGGTCGTCCCATTTAAAGTCAGCCATACACCAGTACTTTTCAGCATTCGAGATAGCGTACCATTGTAGCGACTTAACAACATTGCTGCACCCGTTGAATCAATCTGGTGAATTCGTTAACACTTTCCCGCTTTAAGCCATCTCTGCAGTTCAGAATGGCAGGAAGTGGCATGAATTGCTGATAATATGGGATAGACTGACGATGTCTGATTCCGCCAAGCCGGAAACCGGAGTAAGGAAGTTTTGAATAACATGCATGTTGCAGTAGGAAGATGAAAGGATATTCGACACAGGATGTCGCTGAATTACTGAATTTACCGAAGGAGACCATTCGGGAGATTGCCCGTTCCGGAATAATCGATCCCGAGCGCACGCCACAGAATCACTATCGGTTCAGTTTTCAGGACATCGTCATCTTGCGCACAGCAGGGGAATTGCTGAGTGCCGGGGTTCGCAAGGCTACGATCAACAAGTCGCTCATCCGGATGAAACGGCGTCTGCCTCCAGAGCGCTCTTTGTCTTCGCTTCGTATCGCCGGCGATGGCGGTGCAGTCGTCATCCTTGAAGATGATCGGGTATTGAATGCGGAATCTGGACAAATCCACTTCAATTTTGCGGTTGCGGAACTTGCTGGAACAGTGGCGCCACTGGCAAAGCAAGCAGCCGAGGAAGCAGAATCACGGGATCATCTGAGTAGTGATGACTGGTTTGACCTGGGCGTTGACCTGGAAGCAGTGAGTCCGCAAGATGCACCTGCGGCATATCTAAGAGCACTGGAACTGGACCCGTACCACAGTGATGCACACGTCAATATTGGTCGACTGCTGCAGGAAGCCGGCGATTATCTTGCCGCACAAGACCATTACGAACAAGCGCTTGACACCGATCCGGATAATTTATTGGCGACATTCAATCTGGGCACCCTCCTTGAGGATATGGGGCGCATAGATGAAGCAATTTCCGTCTATAAACAGGCATCGTCGTTTCCTGATGCGCACTACAATCTTTCCCGATTATACGAGCTCGTCGGGCAGCATGCAGACGCATTGAGACATCTCAAAGCGTACAGAAGTCTGATTGATCCAGCATAGTCCGGGACCAGGACAGCACAGTTACAATCCTGCAACTAATGAATGATGGGAGTGAATGTTTCCAGAGTAATGTTTATCACCCTGGGACCGAGAATCGTCAACCGGCCCTTGAAACGCTGTTCCCCGTCCGTCGCATATTCAAAACGGTATTCACGCCACATTCGCCAACGGTCATCCTGATCCCGGCTCATCGACAACCTGATCAACCCTACAGTCCGGTCCAGAAACTGCACTCCAAACCGGCCGCATTCCCTGCGAGCGGCTACCACAGCCATTTCCTTGGATCGTGCTGCAGCCTGCCAATACAGCAAGGCAAGGCAAAAACCCAGAACAATCAACATTTCAGACATATACCCATCTTAACAAGATACGTGTTATCGAGTATATTGCTCGTCCACCAGGGCGACTGCTGAAGGCTACGTTATACTGGAATTCAATGCCGTAGCACTATTCAGCGCCTGGACAACAGGAGGGGTGGCAGAGCGGTTGAATGCACTGGTCTTGAAAACCAGCATGCCGAGAGGCATCCAGGGTTCGAATCCCTGCTCCTCCGCCAATTGAAAGAGGTCTACACTTGTTAAATATACGAAAATGGATTGAGGTTCAATTGATACATCTGGCAATTGCCCAAAAAATTTAACCTGATTGAATTTTGAAAATTTATTCATCACTGTACCTTGGCCATGAGTAACAAGAAATTCCATATCACACTTGCCGGGGCTCGCACCTTACGGGATGAATTGCAATTCCTGATGCGTACTGAACGGCCCGGGGTAACCGAGGTAGTGGCAAATGCCGCAGCACTTGGGGACCGATCAGAAAACGCAGACTATATTTATGGCAAGAGACGTCTGCGGGCAATTGACCGTCGCATACGATTTTTGTCGAAGAGAATTGATAGTCTGGAGGTAGTGGACCGGAAACCGGCAGATCAGAGCAGGATTTATTTTGGCGCCTGGGTGAAAATTGAAGAAGAAAACGGGAAATGCAATGTCCTGCGAATTGTCGGTGAGGATGAACTGGACCTCAGAAAGGGTTGGATAAGTCTGGAATCGCCTATGGCGAAAAGTCTGATCGGCAAACAGAAGGGAGACTACTCACTGGTCCAACGTCCAGATGAAAGCGTTGAGATTCACATACTTGATGTCAGCTATGAGCCATATGAGGATTCGACGTGACGCGAGAAAGGGACAACATTGCAGCAATGGACGGTTATGTGAGCGGAGAGCAACCTGACAACATCCCCGGGTTGATTAAGCTCAATACCAATGAAAACCCGTACCCTCCAGCACCGGAAATCAACAATGTCATTAACGCCTTCGATACTGAAAAACTACGTCGATATCCGCCCGCGAACGCCAATGAATTCCGGGACCTGGCAGCAGAACTTCATGCCGTAAATCGCGGAAACATCATCGCTACCCGAGGTGGGGACGAATTGCTGCGCTTGATGATTACCACCTTCGTCAATCCCGGAGAGATCATTGGCGTCACGGATCCGACCTACTCTCTTTATTCGGTGCTGGCCCGGATACAGAACTGTCCAGTGCTTCAAGTCCCCCTGGGTGCGGACTGGACCCCGCCAATGGAGTTCGCTAAAAATATGAACGATGCAGGAGTGAAGCTGACCTTCCTTGGCAATCCTCATGCCCCTTCAGGCGTTTTGCTGGACCACGAGGCTATATCCCGGATTGCAAACGATCTCGATGGATTATTGCTGCTTGACGAGGCCTATATTGATTTTGTGGATCCGGCGCGTCAATACAGCTCCCCTTCCCTGCTGGATGATTTTGACAATGTTGTGATATTGCGCACGTTAAGCAAGGGCTACTCCCTTGCCGGTCTTCGGTTGGGATATGGCATAGGCAGGGAACAGCTCATGCGGCCAATGATTGAGAAAACCAGAGACAGCTACAATCTGGATTGGTTGAGTCAGGAAATAGCCTGTACTGCACTGCGCCATCGAGCTCATGCCGCTCATACCTGGGAACTCGTTCGCGATGAACGTGTCAGGATTACCGGGATGGTCCGGGCGATGGGACTTGGTGTAGGTGACAGCGAGGCAAATTTCCTGCTGGTAACATTCCCGGATGGAAATGCCGAAAACTGTTATGAGTTTCTGCGGAATCGCGGCATATTTGTGAGATATTTCCACCACAAAGCACTGGAAAATAAGCTGCGTATCTCCATCGGCACCCCGCAGGAAAACGATCGGCTCCTGGATAGTATCAGGGATTTCCCGGGTTGAAATACCCGTTACAGGGTTTGAGATACGATGCAATCAGGGAAATTTCAGATCTTTACTATCACACCACAGGTCTGGACTGGAAACACTGTTGGGAAACCAGGTGATTGCACCCTGTCAATAATCGTTACGGGGTCCTGACTCCATGGGCTGTGACCATAATCGCGGATTGAGATCTCGCGCCAGAGAGATTTCCATGTGCCCTCCCGAATCAAACCGGACCAGCACTGCGCCAGCTGTTGCGGTGTTGATGACTCTGGCATGACGTAGCCTGTATCGCTGTATAACCTTTGGGTCTGGATGGTTAAATCTGTTGTTGATTCCGGAAGATACCACGACCACACCGGGGCGCAGTTTATTGAGAAACCCGGGTGTGGAAGATGTCGCACTGCCGTGGTGAGGGACGGAAATCAGGTCCATCGTGGGCAGGTCCGAAGCCACCAGAATGGATTCCGCCTGTGATTCAATATCGCCTGTCAGCAAGACTGCTATACCCTGTCCAGTGATCTGCAGAAGACATGATTGGTTATTGGCATCGGCCGGTTCGTTGATGGCAAATATTGAAAACACAAGTTCATCAGCCTTCCATGTTGATGGCGTTACGCAGGAGACCGTGTCCGGTAAAAAATCCTGGTCACTGGCATAGGCTTTATCTACCGGCAGGTTCCTGATGATGGCACTGAACCCACCGGAATGATCATTGTCGCTGTGACTGACGATAAGGTGATCTATCTCCCTTATTCCCCGGCTTCTGAGATAAGGCACCACAATCTGTTCTCCGGCATTGAAGCCTGAGCGAAAAGCTGGACCAGTATCGTACAGAATGACCTGACCTGGTGTTTGTACCAGTACACTCAGACCCTGGCCGACGTCCAGGAAGGTAATCTGCAATGGTTTTATTTCAGTCGGTATAAAGTTGAACAATGGTAACAGACAGAACAATGATACCCACCTGGGAAACAACCCTCTCGGCGCCAGTAACGACATCACTCCCACCAGACTGATGACAAGCACCGGTAGATTCAGTGGACTACGGTAATAAACCAGATCGAAGCTGGCGGCGAATTCAATCACCTGCCATGCAATGCCAAGTGTGAATTCCACCAGTTGGATTCCCTGAGCTGCCAATGACGGGAAGACAGGAATCATCACCTGAATTACCAGCAGAGGCGGTATTACCAGGATGCTGACCCATGGAATGACAAACATGTTTGTGGGTAAAGACATCAGGGAAAACTGATACAGTAGAAATAACAACCAGGGCATCATGCCAAGTGTCACAACCCACTGTGTCCGGGCAGCCTGCTTGACCCGGGTGAATACTGACGTATCCAGTAACATGAACGGACGCGCTGCAAAAGCATATAGAAGGCTGAAGACGGCGCCAAAGGACAACCAGAAGCCAACACTTAACACTGCAAAGACTTCCATCAACAACACACCAAGCAACGCCATGCAGAACATTGTCCGGACATCCATTCGCCTTCGCATGGATGTTGCCAGAGCAACAATAGCTGTCATGATAAAGGCTCGCTGGGCTGGCAATCCGAATCCGGCGAGTGCAGAGTAACAACCCGTCAACAGTACTGTCAGCAGTCCAACCCAGCGGATTGGCAGAGGCAAAAAGGTCAGTAGTTTGTAGGTAATGGCTGCAACAAGACCCACATGTAATCCTGAGATGACAAATAGATGATTGGTGCCTGTTTTGGAGAGAAGCTGCCAGTCGGCGGAAGAGATACCGGACGAATCGCCGATGGTCAGAGCAGTGAGTAACCCCGGATAATCAGAAACCCCGGTTTCGTTGTTGATTGTGGCTTTATGGATAAAGTCACGGATATTCATCCTCAACCTGTTATGTAACTCGACGACAGGGTTTCGACCCAGAAATATCGCGGTATCCGGGTTTCTGACGTATCCCGTCCCAACAATTTCCTGCATGAAAAGCCAACCTTCATAATCAAACATTCCGGGATTGACGGAACCCGTCGGTCGGCTGAGTTTTATCAAAAACTGCCATTCGTCACCTGGAACAGGATTCACAGGACAGCGATAACAGGACAACACAACCAGCCCGGTAAATGCCTGATCAGGTGTTGGGGATGAACCCTGTTCCAATCTATAAGTGTTGTCGACACGAAATCTGAAACGGATATTGCCATTTGTGCTGCGAGGTAAACCGACAACCGTACCGGTTACTTGTAATTCCACACCTTCATGAAGTACCGGCAACTCACTGTCCAGTCTGACATTCGCAGTATACAAGCTGAACAATGCTCCCAGGAAGAAACCGCTCAAGGGTCTCAGAAGTCTGTGACCCAAACCGAAAACAGCAAGCGGCAGTCCAACCAGCAGGGGTTCAAAATCCTCGATAACCGGTGAATGGGCAACGCAAACAACGGCGGACAGGAAAAAAAGAATTGCAATGTTCACCCATAAAATGCCTGCTTGACCCGTGACTGTTGTACACTTGCACTGAGGTGTTATCTGTAAGCCCATGCTGTACATCAGGTACAGGATTATTCAGTTAATACCTGTGAGTATTTGCAGTAATGACATACAGCTGTCAGCAAGAACGGGCGTTACGACAAGTGGACAAATGCGGCCGGGTATTTGACAAAATCCTTATAAACCGTAAGTGACTGAAACTGTATCTACTGACGTAATTGCCATTGATCCAGAACAGTTGATCTACATTACAGCCTTGGATTGGCCGTTGCCCGGATTACCGCTTTCGAACAGGTGTTGCTGTTACGACCACTTGAGATGAGTGGCGATACCATGAATGACAATTCCAGAAACAATGCTTTTGAGTATTTTCTTTAGTGTAAAAATTCCATGAAGTTCATCAAAAAACGACTGCCATCAAAGCAACAACTTAGGGAATTCAGATCGATTAAATTCCTTGGTGAGGTCATTTTCGAGCCCAACCTCTGGCACTTCAACAGATATTCCGTGTCCGTTGCCTCCTTCATTGGAATTTTTTGTTGCTTTTTGCCAATTCCGTTTCAGATGATTCCCTGTGTATTGCTGTGTATATGGCTGCGTTGCAATGTTCCCCTTGCCATCGCACTGGTCTGGATAAGCAATCCGATTACTATACCTCCGTTGTTCTATTTCACCTACCGGCTGGGCACATTGATTCTGGGCGAACCGGAAACCGTTGGTTCCATCGAACTGTCTTTGACCTGGTTATCGGGACAAATGGAAGTTGTCTGGCAACCACTGATCCTGGGTTCACTGGTCTGTGGAGTGTCACTCGGCAGCCTGTCGTTCGTGCTGGTCAGATTGTACTGGCGTTGGAAGATCGCTCATTACCGGGCAAAGCGAAGAGCACGGAACAATCTCGGAGTCACTCGTACCTGAGAACCTCAGCCGGTCTGATGGAAGCTGCCCGGTATGCGGGATAAATCGTCGCGATAAGACTGATCACGAGGGAAGCGCCCAGGACCACGGCGATATCACTGTAACGGACATCAGTTGGTATCGTATCAAAATACGTACCAGCCAGCATCCTGACACCAAACAGTGATTCCAGTTGATTCACTACTTCGGGTATGTTGTACGCCAGAGGAATACCGATCACTGCCCCGAAAACTACACCAAGAATACCGATCAACGCTCCCTGTATCACGAATATCATGGTCACTCCCCGGCTGGACATTCCGCAGGTTTTCAGGACTGCAATGTCGGCCTGCTTCTCCTTTACCAGCATACTGAGGCTGGATACGATGCTGAAGGCCGCTATGCCAACAATGAGAATCAGTAGGAGGAACATCATGATCTTTTCCATCTTGACGGTTCTGAAGAAGTCACCGTACTCTGATGTCCAGTCAGTCACTTGTCCACCGAAGAGTTTGTTGACCTGCCGGGCGATTGTGGGAGCGGCAAAGAAATCATCAATTTTCAGTCGAAAACTGTTAACCGGCCTGTCCAGCGCTTGCTGCAACTGCATCGCATCCATCAGGGCTAAACGATAATCCAGGTCTGAGTCGAGTTGGAATGTACCCGTCAGTTTTGCGTTCAACACAACAGTCCGGATGCGGTCTCCAATCATTACCGGAATTAATACCGTCACCGGATCACTTTTCGTTACCCCCAGTCGAAAGGCCAGTGACTGTCCAAAAACAATTCCGAGTCTGACTGTGGACAACTTATCAAGATTACCGGATACCATTTGTTCCGGGATGATGGATATCGTCTTCTCCAAAGATGGTTCAATACCGTACAGGCTGACCAGTTCACTGTCGGAAGAAGACCCATTGATAAGCAATGCGGAATGCCTTGAGAACCGGCTGACACCGGCGACACCGGTTATATCACGGAGTTCGTCTGCTGAAACGTCCGCGTCGGTAACGATGATATGAGGAATCGCACCCAAAATCCGGCGTTCCAGTTCAGCACCAAATCCATTCATGACTGAAATAACAACGATCAACGCAATCACACCCAGGGTGAGCCCCAGAAGGGAAATCCAGGTCATGAATGATAAAAACCTGTTGTCACTTCTGGCACGGGAATACCGGATGCCGATAAATGCCGTCGTGCCGATCATTCTGTACCGGTATCCGGTTTATTCAGTACACCATTATGTAATGTCAGAATACGATCCATACGGTTCGCCAGGTCGTGATTGTGTGTCACGATGACAAAGGAAGTCTGCAACTCACTGGAAAGAGACATGATCAGCGAATTGACATCATCTGCGGTCTTTTCATCGAGATTACCCGTCGGTTCATCGGCCATAACGCAAAGAGGATCGCCTACCAGGGCTCTGGCAATCGCTACCCGCTGTCTTTCTCCACCGGAAAGTTGGCCTGGTTTGTGTTTCAGCCTTTCTGCCAGACCAACCTGGTCAAGCAGATTCCCGGCTTTAGCAAGTGCATCTGTTCTGGATTCCCCCCTGATCAACAATGGCATGGCTACATTTTCGACTGCGGAGAAATCTGACAACAGGTGGTGGAACTGGTACACAAAACCCAGAGAACGGTTGCGCAACAGATCCACCTCGGACTCCTGAAGTGACATCAGCGATTTGCCGCCAATGATGATCTCACCCTTATCGGCGACTTCCAGACCACCCAGGATATGCAGCAAAGTACTTTTGCCACTGCCAGATAATCCGACGATGGCCACACGTTCCCCGGTGAAGACCTCAAGGTCTGCACCAGTGAGCACTGCGATGGTTTTACTCCCCTGGGTGAACGACTTGTGTACGGACCTGGCAATTAGAACCGGTTCAGGACTCATATTGCAATGCCTCTACAGGGTGCGCCTGTGCCGCCTTGCCTGCGGGATAGACTGTGGCTGCAAGACAGATCAAGAAGGAGACCGATGCCACCAGAATCATATCGCCCAATCGAATGTCAACGGGCAGATACTGGATAAAGTACTCGTCCATCAGACCGAGGCCGAGCACATCGTCCACACTGCTGACAATATCGCTGATAACCAGTGACATCAGGGTCCCAACTACCAGGCCAAGGATGATGCCTGCAGCCCCTACAAGCAGACCATGCAGGATAAAGATGAGACGTACCGCATTTGATGATGCACCTACTGTTCGAAGAATAGCAATGTCTCCCGTTTTCTCTTTCACTACCATCAACAGGTTTGAAACCACATTGAATGCAGCAACGGCAACCAGCAACATCAACATCAGAAACATGGTTTTTTTCTGCATGAGAATTGCACCATACAGATTTCCATGGCGACTCCGCCAACTCTCCCCGAAGAGTTCATGTCGACCGGTGGTAATCAATTCACGAATGGTATCCTGTGAAGCAAACAGATCGGAAGTAAGCAATCGGAATCCTTCCAGGCCATGTCTTTTCTGAATACGCCGCAGGTCATCAATAGCCACATAAACCTGTGTCTTGTCAGCATCGGTACCTGATTCAAAAATACCTGAAACGGTAAACTGCCTTGTTACAGGCAGGGGTCCCACGAGTGAAATCCGTATATCAGGCAATACAAATGTCACAGTATCGCCAACTCCTGTCGAAAGCTGTGTTGCCAGTCGCCGACCCAAGACCATGCTGAATCTGTCGACACCAAGCCTGTCCATGGATCCTGCAACAAAAAACCGATCGAGAATCGAAACTTTTTTTTCCGCTTCAGGGTCAATCCCTGTGATGGCGACCCCTGCCATATCGCCATTAGCCAGCAACAGTCCCGTTTCTTCAAAAATGGGGGCGACAGCTATTACATCAGGATGTGAAAGAATATGTTGCCTGGTTTTCTGCGGATCCATTGATGCGTCAGGAAGGTAGATCACACCGTGCGGCAATATACCAAGCACCCGTTTCTCCAGTTCCCTTTCAAATCCATTCATCACAGACAATACGATTATCAGGATGGCGACACCAAGGACCAATCCCAAACCTGAAATCAGTGAGGTAAAAGAAGTCAATCTGTCGCCGGTACCCGACCTTGTATAGCGCGCAGCCACTATAAACCGCCAGTCTTCAAACAAAAGACGCTCCATCCTGAATCGAGCGACAGATCGCGCTGTCTTGTAAAATCGAGCGACAGTTCGCGCTGTCCTGTTGTTGTAGCCCGGATTCTCTCAAATCATTCGCGAATAAACGACTCATGAAAGCTACCAATCAATCACCATGCCTGTAATTCCTTCAGATAAGCATCCATTGAAGGCGAACGTTTCTCTACAAATCCATTAACGGACTTGATTATAAACAGAACAGACAGCTTCTGTTTTATTGCCAGTGACATCCCGTCATCCGGACCAAGAACATTGATGGCAGTGGCGAAACCATCGGCCATGGCGGCGGATTCATGAATTACCGTCACAGACGCCAGATGATGGGTCACAGGTTTCCCCGTTCGAGGGTCTATTGTATGAGAATAGCGTTTGCCATCAACTTCACGGTAATGACGATATTCTCCAGATGTCGCCATGGCCAGATCGTCAAGAGGCAGAGTCCGGAAAATTGATCTCTCAAGGCCTGCAGGTTTTTCTATCGCAATCACCCAATGTATTCCCCGGTCGTTGACGCCCCTTGCCTTCAGTTCCCCGCCAATTTCCACCAGATGATTCTCAAGCCCTTTCCTGGACAGCAATTGACTGATTCTGTCCACAGCAAATCCCTTGGCGATGCCGGAAAGATCAATTTGAAGTTCAATCTTTCTGGTAAGTGTTCCGTTCTGTATATGTAGATGATTAATTCCTGTTTTCAAGAGTGCTTCATTAATCCGGGCTTCAGTTGGTATTCCATTAGAAACAGCATCGGGACCAAAACCCCAAAGATTCACCAGTGGCCCCATGGAGATATCAAAAGCACCATCACTGATTTGATGTATGAGATTACTGAGTTGGAGTACGCGAATCAGTTCGTCCGGTACTGGCATGGGTTGACCTATCGGTGAACGATTGAAAACTGACAGGTTGGAATCGTGACGCCAGGTGGACATAATCCGATTGATCCAGGTGAGTTCACTCTCTAATTCAATCTCCAGTGCTTTCTTGTCCAGCGATTGATCCGTGGCAACCTTCACCTGGTAAGTTGTCCCCATGGCAGACCCGGAAACGGTTACCATTGATACCCTGCTGCAGCCACTGCATACTGTGAATATCAGCATCAGGTTTAGCCAGTTTTTAAACAGAATTTTCATGATAACGGTTGCTGATTGATCAGGTAGACTGGTCCTCGCGATCTATCCTGGTGTTTAATGCCAATTACCAACTGACCGGCTTCACAGCAAATGCCAGAAATACCTCGAATAAAGCTTGCACGGCTGCCTACACCATTGCAGCCGTTGGACCGATTATCAAATGAGCTGGGAGGACCCAGAATCTGGATTAAACGCGATGACCAGACTGATACGGTAGCCTCCGGCAACAAGTTGCGCAAGCTGGAATTCACTGTTGCACGCGCACTTGCCGAGGATGCCGATGTATTGATTACCAGTGGCGGCGTCCAGTCCAATCACTGCCGATCCACCGCGGTTGTAGCGAGTCACCTCGGGTTGCAGTGTCATCTGATTCTCAGGGGAAGCGAGCCTGCCGAGGTAGACGGCAACCTGTTTCTGGACCGTCTGCTTGGCGCCAGGATTACATTCCTCAGCAAGGAACAATTCCGCAATATCGACCAGTATCTATCGGACATTGCCATTCAATACCGTGACAGTGGTAACACTCCCTATTCCATACCCATTGGAGCCAGTGATGAGACCGGCATCTGGGGTTATATCAATTGCTGCAGAGAACTGAAACAGGATTTCCAGGACCGGCAGATTCATCCCGACTACATCATATCGGCAGCTGGATCTGGCGGGACACTGGGAGGATTGATCATCGGTAATGTTCTCCACGACATCGGCAGCAAAATACTGGCCTTTAATGTCTGTGACGACGAGGAATACTTCGTAAACAAAATTCGAGAGGATTTCAAAATGTGGGAACATCGCTACGATTCCCCTGTTTTCACTGATCACTTGCCCATTTCTGTGGTTGACGGTTATGTTGGACCGGGATATGCCATTGCCGGGCAGCCGGTTTTCAACACGATCAGGCGGGTTGCACAGCTTGAGGGTGTTATACTGGACCCGGTTTATACAGGGAAAGCCTTCCATGCCATGATTACAGAGTTGAAAAAGGGAAGATTCAGGGAATCCAAAGATATCGTTTTTATTCATACTGGCGGAATCTATGGAAATTTCCCGCAAAAAGATCAGTTTGTCTTTTAACCTACCCTAAAGACTCAATCTGTGGTTGAATCTCATTATTTTACAGGGCGCAATTCAGTGTGAAGTACTTTTTAACGACAATTCTGATTACGTTGCTGACAGGATGTTCCTGGGCAGGTTCACTGGCGGGTTCCTGGTTCAAGGGTGACAAGGACTGTTCCGGCGCTGAATGTGGCAGGACCCGGACGGAATCCACGTCATTATCCACATCAACAGAAACTTACCATTGTTACGGAACTCTGGACAGAAACTGGCAATGCAGTGATGATGCGGATGAATCAAAAATCATCGCGATCATTCCTACAGGAGATGATCCCTCTGAAGCACTGGTGAGGACGGTAACTGCCCCCGTTGTGGAACCGGTGGCAACACCCCTTCCCGCACCAGTGTCAACAGAAATCCAGGACACTGCCGATCCGGCTCCTGAAATTATTGAGAGGGATACGAGGACAGTATTTATCGAGAGTGACCGGACGGTGGCCATACTGGCTGCAGAAGAAACAGCTTTTACAGTTCAGTTCATCGCATTACAGCAACTGGATCAGCTTTTCGGGTATGCAAGAAAGATCGGTCTTGAAAATGCGCAGTATACCCGCGTGGAAAAAGATGGAGACCAATGGTATGTATTATTGCTGGGTATCTATCCGGATTTTGAGACTGCAGAAACTGCCCTGCTGCAATGGTCCAGGACCCGGGATCTCCAGGCTGAGCCCTGGATTCGCAACCTTGCACCGTTACAGGAATCCATCAGGCTCTTGCAAAGCAGAGGCTGAATATGCTCTGTCCAGACTTGCAATTTCCCCTCCGATGGCATGTTATCAGAACGCATTCGACATTACCCGAAGCAGATCATAGGTTGAAGTATAGTATTTCTTATACACTTATCCTTCGCGCCGTAAAACCCCGTCCTTCAGGGCGGGGATATAAGGCGCCCTTGACCGGTCAGGTCAAGGTTGAGCCGTTTGTATCATGTATGGCTATACAGTATAATAGGGGGCATGTTGATACGTAAGGCATACCGTTTCAAACTCAGGGTGAACCACCCTGACACCGCCGCCAGATTACACCAGTTCTCTGGTTGTACCCGCTTTGTGTGGAACAAGATGCTGGCCATGAATCTGTACCGCCTGGAACACAAACAGGCGTTGCTGTGGTACCAGGAAATGGCGTTCTGGTTAACCCTGTGGAAATCGAGTGACGAATACGCTTTTTTGCGGGATTGCCATTCTCAAGTGCTGCAGCAAAGCATGCGCAATCTGGACAGAGCGTTTAAGGATGCCTTCGACCAGGCGCAACCGAACAAACTGATGCCGCGATTTAAAAGGCGTGGCGGTAAAGACAGTTTCCGTTATCCGCAAGGCTTCAAGGTTGCCGGTGAGCGTGTGTATTTACCCAAGATCGGGACTTTGCGTTTTCGCAAGAGCCGGAAAATAGAGGGCAAAGTCAAAAATATTACGGTCTCCAGGCAGGTGGATGGCTGGTACGTGTCCATGCAAACGGAGCAGGAGGTACCAACCCCGGTTCACCCATCGTCTGGTATGGTGGGTATTGATCTTGGGGTTGCCATATTTGCCCAACTGTCTGATGGTACCGCATACAAACCCCTGCACAGCTTCCGGCGGATTGAGCAGAAGCTGGCCAGAGCGCAACGCAAATTGTCGTGTAAGGTTAAATTTTCCAACAACTGGCGAAAACAGCAAGAGCGGATAACACGCATCCATCAGAAAATCACCCGGTGTCGACACGACTACCTGCACAAGATCAGCCACGAGATCAGCAAAAACCAAGCTGTGATCGTGGTGGAAGACTTGCAGGTATCCAACATGAGTCGGTCGGCACGGGGTGATGCTGATCATCCGGGGTCCCGCGTCAAGGCCAAGTCTGGCTTGAACAAGGCCATCCTGGATCAGGGCTGGTCTGAGTTCCGGCGACAACTGGAATACAAGCAGGCATGGCGGGGTGGGCTGGTCATTGCGGTACCACCGCACTACACTAGTCAGCAATGTCCACAATGCCGCTATACTACCCGTGACAACAGACGCAGTCAGGCTGTATTCAAATGTGTGGCTTGTGGCTACGCCAAGAATGCCGATGTGGTGGCAGCGTCAAACATATTAGCGGCGGGGCACGCCGTGTTAGCCTGTGGAGAGGTCGGGTTGCCGAACTCTGTGAAGCAGGAACCCCTGGCAGCAGTTGCGTAATGCAGGCTGGCTCCAGGAATCCCCCTCCTTCAGGTGGGGGAGGATGTCAACGGATCTTTGCTTTGAATAACCGGCAATCCAATACCGCAGATTCAGGGCCGACAAAACGTCCACCTTCTGTGGATAAGGTACTGAACTGTACCGGGGGGCAACGATTAATCACCCGATTTGGCAGAACCGCAGTAACTAAAGCCATACGTCATCAACTTGATTTATTGCGAGAGCATCAGCATACGGATAGTGCCGCATTCCCGGACATTGAGGAAATTCTGGCCCTGGTCAATGAGACACTGGAGCAAGACAACCAGTTTTCCCTTAAACGGGTACTCAATCTGACGGGGACGGTACTGCATACCAATCTTGGCCGGGCGGTCTTACCCTCCTCCGCATTACAGGCTGTCATTGATGTCGCCAGCGGCGCCTGCAATCTTGAATATGAAATTGATGATGCCAGACGGGGGGATCGGGACAGCCATATAGCGTCTTTAATTATTGATCTTACTGGCGCCGAAGCCGCCACTGTAGTGAACAACAATGCGGCAGCCGTGCTTCTGGTTCTGAACACGCTGGCATCCGGAAAGGAAGTACCCGTTTCACGTGGTGAACTGGTTGAGATTGGCGGATCTTTCCGGATTCCCGATATCATGTCCAGGTCCGGGTGCCATCTGGTGGAAATCGGTACGACAAACCGTACACACAGTCAGGATTATCGTGCTGCTATTGGACAGAATACTGCCCTGCTGATGAAGGTACATACGAGTAACTATAAGATCCGTGGTTTTACCAACACTGTATCCGATGCCGAAGTAGCCACCATTGCTCACGAATTCAATTTGCCATTCATTACTGACCTTGGCAGTGGTAGCCTCATTGATCTGCATGAATTGGGTTTGCCGGATGAACCGACTGTCAGCACAACCTTGAATTCAGGCGCGGATATCGTTACCTTCAGTGGTGACAAACTGCTGGGTGGACCCCAGGCCGGTATTATCGTCGGTAAAAGCGAATACATCGAACGAATAAAAAGCAATCCGATGAAAAGGGCACTCCGTTTGGACAAGCTCGCCATTGCAGCACTGTATGGAACTCTGAAACTCTACAAGGACCCAAACCGGCTGACCAGGGACCTGCCTGTACTGCACTTTCTGACAAGGACCAGTGAAGAAATCATGGGGTTGGCAAGGGAATTGATTGCCCCTGTTGCACAAAAACTGTCAGGAATTGCCGAGGTCAGTATTGTGGATACCAAAAATCAGACAGGCAGCGGCTCTCTGCCCCTTGAATTGTTGCCTGGTCATGGTATCTGTATCCGACCGTTGGCCCAGGGGGATATATGGTTGCGACAACTCGCTGCAGCATTCCGACAATTGCCGGTACCCATGATCGGTCGGCTGCATGATGGCAGTTTGCTGTTTGACTTACGTACTCTGGAACACAGTAATGACGTTTTGAGTCAGTTGGACCATCTTGACATACCACAAAGAGACGAAGATTGATTATTGCAACAGCGGGTCATGTAGATCACGGCAAGACGTTACTGGTGCAGTCACTTACGGGGGTGGATACTGATCGTCTGGAAGAAGAGAAAGCCCGCGGCCTGACAATTGATCTGGGGTTTGCCTACATGGATAGTGACTCAGGTGTCAGGCTCGGATTCATCGATGTCCCAGGTCATATCAGATTCATCAGTAATATGTTGGCTGGTGTGGGTGCGATTGATTATGCATTGCTGGTTATCGCAGCGGATGATGGACCGATGCCCCAGACTATTGAGCATCTTGCCATTCTCGATTTATTGAATGTCCGGTACGGGGCTGTCGCACTGACCAAAATCGATCGGGTCAATAATGAAAGAGTCACTCAGGTACAGTCCCGGATCAGAGAAATTCTGGCCTCCACCTTACTCAGGTCCATCAGGATTTTCCCGGTTTCCGCATTAACCGGCGCAGGAATGGACAAACTGGCATCCGTCCTGGAGAGCGACGCCGGTTTGATCAGGAGAAAGCAACCATCCGGACATTTCAGACTTGCAATCGACAGGTGCTTTACAATCAAAGGGGCAGGAGTCGTCGTTACAGGGTCCGTATTTTCCGGTAACGTCAAACCGGGCGAAGAACTCTATCTGCAACCATTAAATATCCCCGTGCGTGTACGTGGTCTGCACACCCAGAACCAGACTGCCACAGAGGCCAGCGAAGGTGACCGCTGTGCCATTAATATTGCTGGAGCCAGCGTCAGGAAAGACATCATTCACCGCGGTAACTGGCTCACCAGTAACAAAGATCAGTGTGTGACAGACAGATTTGATGCACGGATCCTCGTTCTGAACACAGGGGTCAGGGAATTGCGCCATTGGACGCCTGTACATGTGCATACTGCCGCTTCCGATGTCACCGGGAGACTTGCAACCCTGGAAGGTCCCGCCATCCCTGCAGGCGAACGGGGTCTGGTACAACTGATAACCTCGGATCCACTGGTTCTGTGTGTCAATGACAGGGTGATCATCCGTGACCAGGCAGCAGAACGAACTATCGGTGGCGGCATCGTGGTCAATATCGAGTCACCCAGACGTGGCCGTGCCAGACCGAAAAGAATAAACCTGTTGCGAAGTATTGCCGGAAAAGATGGACAATCCGTACTTGAATATCTGTTGAGTCACGAGGATAAGGGAATTCCTGCGGGATACTGGCGAAATTCGCTGAATCTCCAAGAGGATGAATTTCAACAGATAGTGCAACAGGCCGGCGCGTTAAATCTGAACGACGAGTGGCTGATATCCTCAATGCATTACCGGTTGTTGGTAGACCAGGTACTGAATCAGTTTAAACATAATGCCAGTGGACTGACCCGGCGACAACTTGCAAAAGCTGTAGATGTATCGAATGCCGTTCTGCTCAGTCATATCATCAAAACTCTCGTCGGTGAAAAGAAACTGAAACAGGAAGGTAACCAGTTATCTTTGCCGGAACACAGGGAGAAGCTTACAAAACAGGAACAGCAAGTATGGCTGAGGGTAAAACCGGTTCTTGAACAAAATATAATCAGACCACCTGTTCTTCATGATCTTGCAAAAACAATGTCGATGCCGGAAAAGAGTCTGGAAAAAGTGCTGATCCGATGTGTGCTGACAGGTCATCTGACAAGGCCGGTGAAAAATCGGTTTTTTCTGCCAGAAGCCATTGACCAGTTGCGACAGCTATTGATCGATACTGCTGATGAAGATAAGCAACTCACAGTCAGGCAGTACCGGGATGCAACCGGCATTGGACGTAATCTTGCCATAGAAATACTGGAATACTTCGACCGTCAGGGTACCACCAGGAGATACGGGGATATTAGAAAAATTCTCCAGGAATCCAGACTGCCTGAATAGAGAATGCAGAAACTTATTCGGACCGTCCGGACTGGAAATGCTTTTTAACAATGACGGCGGATATAACCGCTCCAGACAACTGGCCCAACAGCAGACTACTGCCGACAAGACAGAATTGATCCAACAGATCCTGCATTTCCAGATACTGTACCAAAAAAATACCCAGCATCAATCCCAGTAGCGCACCCAGGATTGAGACTATCAGTGATATCGATGAAGTCTGCTTTGGCATCTATCGTTCTGTTCCAATGTCGTGTCTGCACATTTTATTTGCATGAGGAATGACGGGTCGTTCCAGAGATTACCTATTGAAACAACAGAGGCTCTTTTTTACCAACTTTTTTACCAACTTTTTTTACCAACCTTTTTTTACCAACCTTTTTTACCAACCTTTTTTACCAACCTTTTTCCATTCTTTTTATTCTTGTCTTTTTCTGAAAGAATGAGAGGCGTCAACTTATCAAGGGATTGGATCATGCGAAAATTTTGCCTTGCGGCTATTCTGACACTCCTGAGTCATGCGGTTGGAGCAGTACCTCCAGGAATTGGAGACCCGGCGCCGGACTTTACGCTACAGGGTTCCGATGGCGAAACTTACAGGTTGTCGAAATTCCTGGGTAAGCAATCCGTCATTCTCGCATTCTTTCCCAAGGCTTTTACCGGCGGTTGAACCTTGGAATGCAAGGCGCTGCGTGACAGTGACCAGGAAATCAGAAATTTCGATGTTGCCTACTTCATGATCAGCACGGACAGTATTGAAGACAATACGGAGTTTGCAGAGATGAACGAAGCGACATTTCCCATTCTCGCAGACCCGGAAAAGACCATGAGCAGTGCCTACGGAGTTTTGTCACCCAGGGGATATGCACAGAGGTGGACATTTTATATCGACAGCGAGGGTATCATTCTGGATATCGATAAACAGGTCAATCCACGGCGCGCCGGGGAGCAGTTGGTAAATAACCTGGAATCGCTGAACTTTCCGACAGCAGTTACAAGCGAATGACTGGCGTAACTGATTCGCAGTCGGTATTGAATTTCTGGTTTGAAGAACTGTCATCCGAACAATGGTACAGGAACGACCCGACCCTGGATTCCCGGATAGAGTCCAGATTTGGCGCCACACATAAGGCAGGGATTACAGGTGAACTGAGTCGCTGGCGATCTTCAATTGATGGCCGCCTGGCAGAAATTATTGTTCTTGACCAATTCTCAAGGAACCTTTTTAGAGGTCGGCCGGAATCTTTTGCCGCCGACGGTATGGCTCTGGTCCTCGCCCAGGAAGCCATCGAACATGGGAAAGCAGATGAACTGGAACCCCGTCGCAGGGCATTTTTATATATGCCTTTCATGCACAGTGAATCACCATCCATACACAACACAGCAATAGAATTGTTCAGTAGGGAAGACATGGATACCAATCTCGACTATGAAATCCGTCATAAGCACATCATTGACAGATTCGGACGATACCCGCATCGAAATGCCATCCTGGGTCGTAAGAGTACCGCTGACGAAATTTCGTTTTTGAAAGAGAAAGGATCGTCTTTCTAATGATGGACATGACACTGAATCCCGCCGTCAAATCCTTTATCCATTCCATTGTGACAGCAAGGTTGTGGTATTCTCACGCTGGATGATAAAAAGGTGTTCACACCATGTACCCAGGACATTGGGCAGAGGTTAATCCGGAAAAAAAAGCAGTGGTGCATTCCGTTACAGGACATTGCCACACTTATCGGCAACTCAATGACCGTTCAAACCAGCTTGCCCAACTACTATGGGAGCTTGGCTTACGCCGTGGTGATCATATTGCCATTTTCATGGAAAACGATATTCGCTTTTTCGATGTTACCTGGGCAGCCTTGCGGTCTGGTTTGTACATCACCACGGTAAATCGTTATCTCACCGCCGGGGAAGCGGAATTTATCATCAATGACTCGGATTCCAGGCTTGTGGTGACTTCGGCTTATCTCGCAGACGCGGCAGAAGATCTTCCGAAGCGCTGTCCCCAGGTCATACGCTGGTTAATGACTGGTGATGCCAGTCCTGGATTTGAACCCTATGAGAGTACCCTTGCACAATACCCTCCACGTCCACTGGAGGAAGAACCTGCCGGGATGTTCATGCTGTACAGTTCAGGCACTACCGGCCGCCCCAAAGGCATCCTGAGACCCCTGGCGGAAGAGAGTATCCGCGATCTGAATATTCATGGTGGTTTGCTGAAAGCCGTGTGGGGTTTTGATGAAGATACGGTTTACCTGTCCCCGGCGCCTCTTTATCACTCAGCACCTATTGGATTTTCCACCGGTGTTCAGGGTCTGGGAGGTACCGTAGTCATGATGCCTCGTTTTGATGAAATAGGCGCCTTGAAGGCTATGGAAAATTTCAGCGTTTCCCACAGCCAGTGGGTGCCGACCATGTTTACCAGATTGTTGAAACTGGATGCGGACGTTCGCACTGGTTATGACCTGTCAAGTCACAAGGTTGCCATCCATGCCGCTGCTCCCTGTCCACCGGGGATCAAGCACAAAATGCTCGACTGGTGGGGTCCTATCATCCACGAATATTATGCAGGTACGGAAGGGAACGGCATGACTTATGTGACGCCGGAAGCGTGGTTGACAAAACAGGGGACAGTGGGTACTGCGATAATGGGAATAATCCACATTTGTGACGATGATGGAAAGGAATTGCCTCCGGGCGAAACGGGAATTGTCTATTTCGAGTTACCGGAAATGTCATTCAGATACCTCAATGACGATTCCAAAACCAGGGAAGTACAACATCCCGAACATCCCAACTGGTCCGCTCTGGGAGATGTTGGCTATGTAGATGAAGATGGATTCCTGTTCCTGACAGATCGCGCTACATTCATGATCATTTCCGGCGGCATCAATATCTATCCCCAGGAAATAGAAAATACCTTGATCCTGCACCCCAAGGTTATGGATGTTGCCGTCTTTGGCATACCTGACGAAGAGATGGGTGAAACAGTCAAAGCCGTTGTACAGTTGATGCCGGACATTGAAGCTTCGGAGGATATGGAAGCAGAACTTCTCGAATATTCGCGACAGCATATTGCTCACTACAAGTGCCCGCGCAGTGTTGACTTTGAAGACGAGTTACCGAGGCTGCCCACCGGAAAGCTCTATAAACGATTGTTGCGGGACCGTTATTGGGGCAATAAGGATACCCGAATCGTCTAGGAGGCTGTTCAAGAACTGCGACCGTAGCGAGGCCAGTCAGACTTGTCCGCATCAGGTCAGTCTGTTCTCGGACAGCCTCCTGATGGTTCTTTCTCAGACCATCAACTCTGAACGTATGGAATAATATCCTTTGCTATCCGCTCCAGCACCTCGAACCTGGGGTCGAAGGATGGTAGATTCATGACCTGGTTCAAGCCTGCATCACGCAACGCCCGCAATCGCTCGACGAGCTGCTCCTGTGTTCCGATCATGCAGGTTCTTTGCAGTAAATCCCTGGTGAGGAACTTTTCTTCCTCTGGAATTACCCAGCAATTGTGTCCCGCATGTATACGCTGATGCCGGCGTTCCTCGGGAAATGATTCCAGCATTGCCGTGTAATCGTCCCAGATTTCCCTCATATGTCCCGGAGGCTGATATCCGAAGTTACGCCATTGGTCATAACTGTAGTGAACTGATGCCATCACCATCGCGCCACAGTGAAACTTTACACGGTCGGAATCCACAGCTTCACCGGGATCGAGCACAATCATGGCGGCTAAAGATGTTGTATAGTAATCATCCCGTGAAATAGAGCGTCCTGCATCCCTGGCCCCTGACTCCAGCATCATCCAGATCCGTTCCATGGTTGATATACTGGAAGGTGAGCCTACTATGGCGCCGTCTCCGTATTTTCCAGCCAGAGCCAGCGATCGGGGACCAAAGCCGGACACATACATGGGTATGTGATCTTCGAAGTTCACGAATCCTTTGTCCGGCATGACGTGTTTGATGGGAATTTCTCTCTCTTCAAACCGGATTACTGACTCTTCACCTTTCAGTAATGGTTTGATTTCACGAAGATACCGGTCAAAACCGGCAATCCGTTGGGGCGGCAGTCCCATCACCCGCATTGCCGTGTTACCCGAGCCAACGCCAAAGAACGTCCGGCCAGGCGCTATTGCATTGACTGTGGCGATTCCCGCGGCATTGACTGCCGGCGGTCGGATACCGGTAACGGCGACCCCGGTACCGAGTTTGATTTTGCTGGTTTTATCCGCCGCCAATGCGAGCACAGCATAGCAGTCTGACCATAGCATTTGACTGTCGGCGCACCAGGCATGGGAGTATCCCAATTCTTCCGCCCTGACGATATAACCGATGTCCCTTATGTGGCTGGGGACGCAGATTCCAATGTCCATAATATCTCCTGTAAACACACATTCTAGAACTCTCTATCGTTGATGCAAACCAGTCAACCCGTTACACTGGCATCCTCTCGGGGTGGGCATGAACGATAAGAAAGCACTGCTGGGCAAACTCAGTATCCATGACAATCAACGTAAGGCCGGAAACAGGATGCCCCGGTTGCTGATTACAGGTATTGGCGCCATTGTACTTGCCGGCGGGGCCTGGTTCTGGCTGTTACCCGGGCAGGAACTCATTGAAGTCAATACCGTGGCAGCCAGACCCGCCAGTGGTTCTGCCAACACCGGCTCCGATGCAGTGCTTGATGCAAGTGGCTATGTTACCGCTCGACGGCAGGCTACCGTTTCTTCCAAATACACGGGTAAAGTCACCGAAATACTGATCGAAGAGGGTGTCGTGGTAGCACAAGGTCAATTACTGGCCAGACTGGACGATGTAATGCAAACCGCGGAGTTGGCGCTTGCCAAAGCCCGGCTTCAGGCTACCGAGTCCAGGCTGAACGAAGTGGAGATCCAGTTGCAGGAAGCGGAACTGGCACACAGGCGAACGATTGAGCTTGCGAACCGGGAACTCGCCAGTCAGTCAGACCTGGACGGCGCCTTTCTTGCGGTACAGGGACTAAATGCAAGACTGAAGGCGCTTGGTGCAGAGATCGAGGTAGGCCGGCGCAGTATGAAAATACAACAACAACAGTTGGCAGATACTGAAATCCGGGCGCCATTTGGTGGTGTTGTCATCGCCAAGGCAGCTCAACCGGGAGAAATGATCTCCCCGGTGTCAGCGGGTGGCGGATTTACCAGGACGGGCATCTGCACCATCGTCGACATGACCTCCCTGGAAATTGAGGTGGACGTTAACGAGTCCTATATCAACCGGGTGACGCCTGAACAACCGGTAACGGCAACGCTGAATTCATATCCTGACTGGCAGATACCCGCAAAGGTGATAACCATTATCCCCACCGCGGACCGCAATAAGGCAACAGTCCGGGTTCGTATTGCATTCCTCGAAAGTGACAGCCGCATTCTGCCGGACATGGGGGTAAAAGTCTCTTTTCTGGATGACACAATCAGGAGTGACGGAACTGCCGAAGTTTTGACTGGCGTTATGATTCCAGGAAACGCAGTGGTTTCAGTTGATGATGAATCGGTTGTTTTCGTCATTGACGATGGTATTGTGCATCGCAGAACAGTGCACGTAGGTGCTGACCTGCAGGGTAATATCAGCAATATCACCTACGGATTACAGGCAGGTGAAAAAGTTGTCAGCAATCTGTCCAGCGAATTGACAGTGTTATTGCTGGATGGCAGACGGCGTGTGTCAACAGACATGTCATCAGCCCAATAACCATTATCATACTGGAGACTCACTATGGGTGATGCCCTGATTAAAATCTCCGAAGTCGCCAAATCCTATCATCGCGGCGCGATGGATATTCCAGTACTCGAAGATTTGAATCTGTCCATTGACAAAGGCGACTTTCTGGCCTTTATGGGCCCTTCCGGTTCCGGCAAAACAACACTTCTGAACCTCATTGGCGGGTTGGATTCTCCTACCGTCGGCTCCATCAGCATCGGTGGTAAACAGATCCATCAGCTTTCCCAGGGTCAATTGGCGGTCTGGCGATCACGCAATGTCGGATTCGTCTTTCAATTCTACAATTTACTGCCGGTACTCACCGCACAAAAAAATGTAGAGTTGCCCCTGCTGCTGACGCATATGTCCAGTAGTGAGAGAAAGCAACGGGCTCTGACCGCACTGCAGGTCGTGGGCCTGGAAGACCGCGCGAACCATCGCCCCAGGGAACTCTCCGGTGGCCAGGAACAACGGGTGGCTATTGCACGCGCCATTGTATCCGACCCCGAACTGCTGGTCTGCGATGAGCCCACGGGTGACCTTGACCGTACTACCGCTGACGAGATTCTGGAACTTCTGCAACTGCTTAACAGGGAGTATGGCAAGACCGTGCTGATGGTGACACATGATCCCAAAGCTGCCGACCATGCCAATCACACCCTGTACCTTGACAAGGGCAGACTGACCGGACAGCAGGAATCATGAAATATTTCAACCTGATCCGGGCCGCTCTGTTTCGTAAACCCATCAGTAGCATATTAACCCTGGCGACACTGTTTATCGCATTCCTGTTGTTCGGGATGCTGAATTCCGTATCCATGGCTTTTTCACAAGGCATTGATTTTTCGGGTATCGACAGGCTCATCGTAGCACCCAGGTATTCCATCATTGACGACATTCCATTGAATTACCAAAACAGTATTCAGGAAGTACCCGGTGTGGAACAGGTAGCACATCGTTCCTGGTTTGGTGGCACTTACCAGGATAATAAGCAATTTTTTTCTCGCTGGCCGGTGCCGCCGGCGGCGTTTCTCGACGTCTACCCGGAATATAAACTACCTCCCGACCAGGTCGAAGCATTCATCAACACCCGAACCGGAGCGATCATAGGACGGGAGGTTGCCGACAGGCACAACCTTGAGGTTGGCGACAGGATTCCGCTTATCCCCAATATATGGCTCAACAAAGACAATGGTCCCTGGGAATTTGATCTTGTCGGGATTTTTGATTCGGATGATGACACGGTCGACACCAATCAGATGTTTATCAACTTTGAGTTTTTCGATGAATACAGACAATTTGGTCAGGGAGGTGTCGGTTCCTTTATCGTTCGGATTTCAGAACCGTCAAGAACTGCGGAAATCGCTAAAGAAATCGATGCGATATTTGCCAATAGCAATGATGAAACCAAGACCACAACAGAAAAAGCATACAACCAGATGTTTGCCAATCAGTTAGGTGACATTGGTTTTATCATGACCAGTATTCTGTCTGCCGTATTCTTTACTATTCTGCTCCTGACGGGAAATACCATGGCACAGGCAATTCGGGAACGCATACCGGAGTTTGCCATTTTGAAAACCATTGGCTTCAGCAATATGCATATCCTGTGGATCGTTCTGTCCGAATCCGTTTTGATGATTCTTCTGGGATGTATTCCCGGATTGTTGACAGCACAGTTGCTGATTCCTTTTTTCATGGGTGTGGTTCCATTTTTCGATTCAGTAGAGATGACACCACTGGTTTTCATACAGGGTATTGTCCTGGCTCTCCTGTTGGGGATTGTCGTTGGCTTACCCCCTGCATTGCGGGCCATGCGGCTGAATATCGTTAATGCGATGGGTGAACATGCAGTCTGATAAAGTCCCGGCACTCAGTAGAAGGTGCGAATGATGAACAGTATCCACCAGACCCTGTCTATTACCATGATGAATCTCCGCAATCTTTCTTCAAGAGTCGGTTCATCAATGGTCATTGTGGTTGGAATCGCCGGAGTGGTGGCTGTACTCATTACGGTGCTGTCCATGGCAAAAGGATTTGAGGCAACTTTGAAGGGCAGTGGTTTCCCGGATCGCGCCATCGTTATGCGCGGTGGTTCCGAGAGTGAGATGTCAAGCGGATTGTCAGTACAACAAGCCCGACTGATTGAAAGCAATCCCTGGATTGAAACTGGTCAATCAGGCGCCATGGCGGCGGGGGAAATCTACGTGATTGCAGACATCCGTAAACGCGGAAACAACTCGGAAGCCAACATGCCTATGCGTGGTGTAGAAGAGAAATCCTTTATTATCCGTGACGAAGTAACGATAGTCGAAGGACGCAATCTGACATTTGGTCGCTTCGAGTTGATTGCCGGTGTAAAAGCAGCCGATCAATTCCAGGGGATAGATATCGGTGGTCAATTGAATATCAGGGGCGCCAAATGGACAGTGGTCGGTCTTTTTGAGGCAGATGATTCCATTTATGAATCAGAAGTCTGGGTCGATAGCGTGGTACTCCGTTCCAATCTCAATCGAGGCGGTGGATACAATACACTGTTCGTCAAGTTGAAGTCAGAAGATGACCTTGAAACTTTTGAACAGTCACTGGCGGATGATCCCCAACTGGAAACCAATGTCATCAGGGAAACCACTTATTACAGTGCACAATCCGGTGGAACCACTTCGCTTATCGAAAGGTTCGGCTACAGCGTTGGATTCATCATGGCAATTGGCGCCATATTTGCGGCGTTAAATACCATGTATTCCGCAGTGTCTTCCCGTTCTGTTGAAATTGCCACGCTGCGGGCTCTGGGATTTGGTCCTGCTCCCATCGTTATCTCGGTGATGACCGAGGCTTTGGTCCTGGCCATTATCGGCGGCATTGCAGGTGCTTTGATTGCCTATCTTTTTTTCAACGGATACACCGCGTCAACCTGGGGTGGCACTTTTTCCCAGGTATCATTCGACTTTGCAGTAACGACAGAACTGATTACAAACGGTATCGTCTGGTCCTGTATTCTCGGACTAACCGGCGGATTGTTCCCGGCCATTTCAGCTACCCTGCAACCGATTACAGTCACTTTACGGGGAATGTAACAGTTGTGGAACTGGTTTAGACAACGGCAGGAATTCAAATTCTTCGCCATATTGCCAAGGGCTGATACTCCCCTTGCTATTTCATGGTGGACTGTGCTGATCAGCCGGGGTCTGTTACCCGCACTGTTTGCGATTGCCATGGGTAATCTCGTTGGCGCTGTCAACGACGGCTCGAGTCTGGCTTTTTCTCTGGCACTGGTCGGTCTCATCTTTGTGCTGTTTCAGGTATTGACGCCGCTGCATCAGGTCATCAGTTCAAATCTTGGCAGCAAGACAGCGGCCTGGCTGTACGATGAACTGACCAGCGCCTGTGTCGCACCATCCGGTATGGCTCATCTGGAAAATCCGGAAAACATTAATGATCTTACGATGGCGCGGGACTTTGACCTCGGGATCAGTGGGCCACCGTTGAACATTTCCATGGATTTTATTGCATCCGGACTGGTGGAATTCATCGGGGGAATTACCTCCGCCCTGGTACTATTCGCCTATGCATGGTGGGCGCCACTGGTTCTGGGTGGTGCATGGCTTGCTACCCACTATCTGTTGCGGGAAAGTGGCGTTTGGAAGGATCGGAATACCACTCGAGTTCAGTCGGCGCAACGTCATGCAGACTATGCCTACAAGATCGCCGTTGAGCCACCCGCCGCCAAGGAACTCAGGATGTTTGGCATGTCGAACTGGATTGTAGACCGGTTCCGTGAGAGCCGCCAACTGCTGCACGACCTCCGATGGGAAGCAACACGCCTGCGGGAAAAGTCGATGTTCTGGTGTGTGTTACTGGTCATTTCGGCAAACATCATTCTGTTCTATTCAATGGCCTGGTCCGCGTTGAATGGTGACCTGGAACTGAACCAGATGGTTACTTTTGCCAGCGCCGCGATCAGTACCAGTATGATAGCTTTTGGCGGTTTGTCCTGGGCAATGGACAGCGCCTCGGCGCCGGCGGTAGCAGTGATGAGTCTTCATGAAAAGATGTTACCATCAGCGGTTCTGAGTGAGGGCGATAAATCCGCCCACGGTGTTCCCAGGCAGCAGATAAAATTCCAGGATGTTTCTTTTGCCTATCCCGGTTTCGCCAAACCGGTTCTCGAAAATTTCAGTCTTGAAATTCCCGCGGGATCATCCATAGCCATTGTTGGTCAGAACGGCGCCGGCAAGACGACTCTGGCCAAACTCCTATGCAGGCTTTATGACACCACCGATGGTGACATTATGGTTGACGGTACAAAACTCTCTGAATTCAACATCAGCAATTGGCGTACTCGCGTAGCGGCGGTTTTTCAGGACTTTATCCGCTTTGAATTGACCCTGAAAGAAAATGTCGCTCCTCTGGGTGCATCCGAGAACGATATCATCGCTGCGTTGGAAGATGCCGGGGCTGCAAACCTTGCCGGTCTTGATACAACGCTGTCCAAGGCTTATACCGATGGCATTGACCTCTCTGGTGGTCAATGGCAGCGAATTGCGTTGGCCCGTGCATTATGCGCTGTTCGGCAGGGTGCAGGACTGGTTTTGCTGGATGAACCTACTGCACAATTGGACGTCCGGGGAGAAGCTGAAATTTTCAACCGCATCCTGGATGCTACCAGGGATCTCACAACCATATTGATCTCACACAGATTTTCTACGGTTCGTAGAGCAGACCGGATATGTGTATTGGAAGAAGGCAGAGTCATCGAATTCGGCAGTCACGAAGAATTGATGGCGTTGAATGGCAGGTACCACACGATGTTTGAATTGCAGGCATCCCGATTTGATGAACAGGACGAGAAGTATGAAGTCCTCGAATAACGAACTGCCAGCGGCGCTGCCTTCCATGTGGCGGGCACTCAAACGGGGCTATGAAGCAGAGCCTCTGTTGCTCAGTATCGCATTTTCGCTGTCCCTGATTGCTGCCCTCCCTGATGCTCTGCTCGTCCTGTGGCTCAAATTTCTTGCAGAAGGCTTCCTTGACCAGGACAGGACACTGGTCATGTTCGCCGCTGTCAGCCTCGCAATTACCGCTGCCGCTACATGGTTCCTTCGAATCATAAGTGATCGCACCCAACGCCGATTCAGGGACCGCGTCACCATCGCACTGGAGTCTCATGTGGCCCACCTGCAGGCATCAGTATCGGGAATTGAACATCACGAACGTCCGGAATACCTGGACAGATTGTCTATCTTGCGCGATCAGGTCTTCGTGCTGGATCACATGTATATGTCGCTGTTTTCAACTGCCGGGTGGATACTGCGTCTGGTGGTCATTATTATTTTGCTGATGTCGGTTCATCCGGCACTGGTATTGCTCGTGCTGTTTGCCCTGCCCACGGTTGCGAGTTCCACCTGGCGTCCCGGAGTAGAAAGAACAGTGGAAGAAACCGGCGCTCCGGCCAATCGATTGGCGCGGCATCTGTTCGATACTGCGACTACAGCGCCACCCGGAAAGGAAGTCAGGGTTCTGGGTATTGAAAAGGATCTGGTCAGTCGAAGACGGTCAGCCTGGAACCGCTGGTATGAACCGGTAGCTGAAACCCGCTGGCACAGCGCATTGTATTACATGGTGGGCTGGGCTGTGTTTGGGTTCGGTTACGTCGGCGCCATCGTCTTTGTCGCCTGGGGTTTGCAGGCATCTCCTGGTTCGGTTTTGCTGGTACTGGCGGCAGGATTCCGTTTATCGGCCTATATAGGCGCCACCGTAGGAGAACTCGGATTCCTGCGGGGAATCTGGATGGATGGTTCTATTCGTATGGCCTGGCTGGAGGACTATGCTGCCTCCCTGGTGAAAGATGCCGACACTAAAGTTCCAGAAGTGCTCAGAGAAGGTATCAAACTTGAGCATGTCAGTTTCTCCTATCCCGGCACTGATGAAAAAGTGCTGAATGACATCAATCTGCGTCTGTCTGCTGGTTCGGTGATTGCAATAGTAGGAGAGAACGGCGCAGGTAAATCCACCCTGGTCAAACTCCTCTGCCGGATGTACTCGCCTGATGAAGGCCGCATTCTCATTGATGGTGCTGAACTCAGCCGGATGGCGGGCGATGACTGGCGCTGTCGTTTGGCAGGTGCGTTTCAGGATTTCTTCAAGTTTGAATACCAGGCAAGGCAGACCATTGGCGTTGGCGATCTGAATCATCTGGAAGACCTTGATGTTGTTGAATCCGCAGTAGTACGCGCAGGCGCCGAAGATGTCGTAAAACAGTTGGTATCAGGTCTGGATACCCAGTTGGGTCCATCCTGGCCGGATGGTGTGGAAGTCAGCTATGGACAGTGGCAGAAACTTGCCCTGGCTAGAGGATTCATGCGCGAGAATCCACTCCTGCTGATTCTGGATGAACCCACGGCGGCACTCGATGCAGAAACTGAACATGCGCTGTTCGAACGTTATACGGAAGCCGTGCAAAATAACGCTACGGCCAACGGTCGGATCACGATTCTGGTGTCACACCGCTTCAGTACCGTGAGAATGGCTGATCATATCGTCGTCCTTAGTGGAACAGAACTGGCAGAAACCGGTTCTCACGATGAACTCATGGCTCTTGGTGGACTGTACGCGGAACTCTATACCATCCAGGCAGAAGCCTATCACTGACCCCGGTGAGTTTCCTGGCTTCCAGTGGCCGTCATTATTGCCAGAAACGATCTAACTTAAGCCAGGAGCGTATCGGTATCAGTTCTCCGGTAATCGAATCCGATGCTGGTGAGGCAAGGAACAGAGCCAGATTTGCCACATCTTCAGGGTTCGGCGGTAAATCCAGTCTTGGCACAGGATTCCCCTCTTTATCAACAGCAGGTGGAATGATGTTATATCCCTTCAATTCCTCGGTGGCAATCAGACCCGGTAGAATACAATTCACATTGATATTATATTTAGCCCACATCATGGCGAGGTTATTGGTAAGACTGAGAACGCCCGCTTTGGCTGCAGAATAGTGCAACTGGTTCGGGTTGCCTTTGCTTCCCGCTACCGATGAGACGTTAATGATCTTGCCACCACCTTGCTTGATCATTTGCCTGCCTGCCGCCATACACACCAGAAAACAACCCGTCAGATTGAGTTCCACAATATGGTTCCAATCATCCAGTGGCGTGTCTTCTGCTTTCTGGCTCTTCCCCCAGCGGCCTGCATTGTTGACTATCACATCCACTGATCCAAAAGTCTCGACGGTCCTGTTGATTAATTCGTCGAGTTGATCGGCGTCGGTAATATCAACCGGTATTGCTATTGCTTTCTGGCCCTTGTCATTGATCCCGTCTGCGACTTTCTGAATATTTTTCGCATTCCTGCTGGTAACCACTACATTAGCCCCCGCTTCTGCATAGGCTCGTGCCATCGGCAGGCCAAGTCCGCCGGCGCCTCCCGTTACAATTGCTGTTTTACCGATTAACTTAAAATTCGACATTTTCCATCCATTTCATCCAAGTTGATTCACTAAACCACAAACAGTGTACAAGAGTAAAAATTCCAGCATTGTTCTTCACCCAATTTCGGGTCAATTTTAATCCCGCAAATCGACAATCATACAAATCATCAACTAAACAGGCTATAAACGCGGATCCACGGGCTCCGATTCCAGTGCCAATACCGCGAATACGCATTGGTGAACGCGCCGCAACGGTTCGCGTTGGATAAATCGTTCCAACCCCTCCAGCCCCAGGGCGAATTCACGCCGTGCCAATGAACGCTTTGCACCCAGACCACGTTGCCGTAATCGAGCCAAGTTTTCCTCCATGGTGTAATCGGGACCGTAGATGATGCGCAGGTATTCACGGCCACGACATTTCACCGCGGGTTGCACCATGCCTTGCCCCTTCCTGACAACAAAATTCCAGGGTTTCACCACCATGCCTTCGCCACCGGCCGCAGTCAGCGTCTCCCACCAGAGGATGGCATCAGCACATCCGGCCTCGTCGTCAAGATCCACAGTCCTGCAGGCAGTGGTCATCAACAGAGCGTCGTCTGCGCAGAGATCAGCGAGTTGCTCCATATGCCAGCCGTGATCTTTGTCCGTATGAACCTCGCCCTCGGTAGCCAGCAGGTGGAACGGTGCAAGTTTTAGATCGTCGACAGTAGAAACCGGCCAGTTGTAGCGTTTGTATGCGTCATTATAGTTGTCAGCCATTACAGACCGTGTCTGGAAGCGTTGCAGCAGGTCGGCAGAATCGAGGCCGCGCACTGTTGCGCTTTCAAGCGCCGCGACCGCTTGAGCAAGGCCTATCCGGGCTGCGTCGGCAACAGGCTGGTAATGGGTCTGCAACAATTCGCCTGCTTTTGCGGACCAGGGCATAATCTCGCAATCCAGACAAAACCAGTCGGTATCAAACTTTTTCCAAAAACCGCGTTGGTCGGCGGCGCTACGCACACGGTCGAGAATTTGCTTTTCGAAACCGCCATGAAAACTATCGTCATTGAAGAAACCACGACCGGTGCGAGTATAGATCACGCCAGCGCTTTCATTATTTACGCCGAAGCGGTTTCGGGCAGCGTCCTCGTCTCGACAGACCACCACGATGGCACGCGATCCCATGTGTTTTTCCTCGCAAATTACCTTTTGCACACCATTACCGCGGAAATACCCGAATGCCTCTGCAGGGTGTTCCAACAGACCTTCCAAATCACTGGTTCCACAGGGTGACATGGTGGGTGGCAGATAGATAAGCCACTTCGGATTGATGGCGAACCGGCTCATGACTTCAAGCGCTGCTGCGGCGTTTTCCTGACGTACAGTGATGTTGGACAAGTAGCGTGTATCGACGATGTGCTTCCCACGCACATCGTCTATATCAAGTACTTCGTCGTGGGTGTGTTGTGCTGTCAGCTTCGGCGCGGCAGCCAGCCCGGGACCAGTGGGAGCGTAGTATATTTTTTCTGCAGGTACAGAGACCAGTTCCTGCTCCGGGTAACGCAACGCTGTCAGGCTGCCGCCGAACACACAGCCGGTATCAATACAAATGGTGTGATTCACCCATTCAGCTTTGGTTACAGGTGTATGACCGTAGATGACTGCCGAGTCACCCCGGTATTCACCAGCCCAGTCATAGCGTACGGGCAAGCCGAACTCGTCTGTTTCACCCGTGGTTTCGCCATAAAGTGCAAACGCTCGAACTGCACCAGACGACCGATTCTGCATTTCCGCTTTCAATCCGGCGTGGGCGACCACGAGTTTACCGGCGTCAAACATATAATGGCTCACCAAACTGTCAATAAAAGCCGCGACACGATCGTGAAATGCTGGCGATTCGGCCTCCATTTGAGCCACAGTCTCGTCAAGTCCGTGAGTGAGCGTGACGTTGCGTCCGCGCAATTTGCGAAGCAACTTTACCTCGTGGTTACCAGGAATGCAGAGTGCGACGCTACATTCAACGGCATCCATAACGAGACGCAAACAGTTCACGATGCCAGGCCCGCGGTCGATAATGTCGCCAAGAAAAATCAATCGTCTTGATTGTGGATGCGAAACCTCAAAACGGTCGCCGTCGCATCCGACTTTGTAGCCCAGTTTGTCCAGCAAAGTGGAAAGTTCCTCGAAGCAGCCATGGATATCACCAATGATGTCGAATGGTCCAGTGTCATCACGGCGATCAGTCCACAGGGGTTGGCGGTTGATGGTGGCGCTATCTATTTCTGCCTCTGAACGTAGCCGGAATCGATAGCGGAACCCCTCCCGACCAAGCCGCTTGATCGAACGGCGTAACAATCGAATGTGATTGCGCACAACGTGTGGGCCGAAGTTTCGATCCTGCCGTTTGGCATTACGTTCCTGGCAGATGCGTTCCGGCAGATCAAATATGATGCTCACAGGAAACGCATGGTATTCACGGGCAAGGCGAACGAACTGGCTGCGGTCTTCAGCACGTACGTTGGTGGCGTCAATTACGGTCAGTCGTCGGGCGGCCAGGCGTTTTCGTGCAATAAATTCAAGCACCTCGAAGGCATCCCTGGTTGCCGCCTGGTCTGTGGCGTCGTCGCTTACCAGCGCCCGGCAGTAATCCGAAGAAATCACTTCTGTAGGCGCAAAGTGCTTGTGCGCAAAGGTGGACTTGCCGGAGCCGGAAGCGCCGATCAACATTACCAGGCAGTATTCGGGAATTTCTATTTGCATCGATGAAAGATCCCCATCTGGGTCGGCGGTCCAAGAACTGGATCAACTTCACCGACTGGTTCTATCGTCACTGAATAACCGTGTGCCTCTGTCACCTTATCAGCCCATGCCGCAAATTCTGTTCGCGTCCACTCAAAGCGGTGGTCGCGATGTCGGAACTCTCCATGGGCAATATTCGGGTAATTGACGTTGTATTCCCGGTTCGGCGTTGTGACCACCACCGTCTCCGGTTTTGCATATTCAAATATCGCACGTTCAAAAGTGGTGAGTTTTCCGGGATCCAGGTGCTCAACTGCTTCCACTATAGCGGCGGCGTCATAACCTTCCAGGCGGGCATCACGATAGGTCAACGCGCCATGCAAGAGCTTCAAGCGACGCCTTTTGAGATCCGGCAACCGGTTTAACCTGAGTCGGCGACCAGCAAGTTCCAATGCATTGACAGAGACATCCACTCCGACGATTTCCTGGAATTGCGGCACAGCCAGGAGTTCCTTCAACAGTCGCCCTTCCCCGCAACCTATATCCAGCAGACGTTTAGCGCCACATTCTTTAAGTACACGCACCACCGCGGCGATGCGTATGTCGTTTAATGGCAGGAAATGTTCAGCGGCGTCCTGTTGAACCGTCTCCTGTTCCACCCCCTCACCGTCCGAGAGCCGGGCAATGGCTTCACCAGCCAGACCAGACTGGTGTTTGAGATAACGGCGCACGATCATGTCGCGTAGCGGATGCGCATCAAGCCAGCCTTCACCTCGGGCGATCAACTTGTCAACTTCGGCGTCGCCCACCCAGTAGTGCTTGCGGTTGTCCAGCACTGGAATCAATACGTACAGATGGGTAAGCAATTCGGTCAGGGGTTTGCTGCATTCCAACGTCACATTGCGATATCGAACAGCGTTGGCGTCTTCATCCGTCGGCGATACAGCAACCTTGTAACCCAACGGTTCGAACAGCCCCCGTACGACGTCATCTCCACCCCGGCACGGCAGAGCGGCAATGCCTGCAGACAGCGGCAAGGGCTGATCCACGAGTTCGGGACGATCCTTGCTGCGACCAGCCAGGGCACTACCGAAAACACGGGCGATGGCAACACTCAGAAAAGACGATGCGACATATGGCCTGTCGTTGATGTAGTCGGTCAGCAACGCACCACGACCGCGTACGAGTCCAATAGGGTCAACATCAAGTAAAAGCGCCGCCGTACAGCGTGCCTCGGACGCTTCGGGATAGAAAACGTGGACCTTGCCGAACGACAGTTCAAACGCCTGTACCCGAGCCGGATTCTTGTGCAGCAGGTAGCCCAGATCCGTCGCGGGTTGTCGTGTTGTCGAAATGGTGAGCAACATGGTATCGGACTCCGTGAATTACCTCAGGACCCGGTATTTTATGACAAGTTCTTATCCGGGAATTCAGCACCGTGGTGGTTACTTCCTGTCAAGCCGTTGAATTTTAAACCAACAATATGTGAATGTCGCAACTCAAACTCTCGGAAGTCGACTTTCACGACAGGAACTGACCAGTTGATGATTTGCTCAGGGTTTCTTAACAGATTTTACGTTCTGGCCAAATGGATTCACGGCAATTATCAATTGCTCCAATTCAGGAAACTTAGCCGCCCACTCCTGATTATCACCTTCCGCGGTCGACCATTCCTGCAGCGGATACATATATTGCCGGGCATACAGGTAAGGCAGGATATTCAATTTGCGCGCCGCGCCAGCCTTTACACCATACCATAAGTGACCATGCCACACCGCCAGCGATCCTGCTTTTACGCTGAGTATAATTTCCGGGAGATTCGGAGCAACGGCTCCCGCTGTACCCGGATTATGACCAAACCGATGACTCCCCGGAATAACATACAGATCATTGACATCATCCAGAATCCAGCAGGCAGTTGCCATAAACGGAGACTCGGGCAACGGCGTAGGTAGATTAACATCACTGTGCAGGGGCACTACGAACAATTCTTTTTGCGGATTGATGAATGGTGCAATACCGGAAAGATGTGCATTAACGCCAATAAGAAAACGCACCAGGGTCAGGGCCACTGGATCGATAGCAGCCTGAATCATATCTTCGCTTTCAAGTAGCGACACGTCATTTGCCACTGCTCTCGCAAGCGAAGCGATCGAGCCGCCAAATCCCGTCTTCTCTGGTTCAACCACGGTGAAACCATAGATATTGAGTTCTAGCGCGTTGTGCTCTAAACCGAGTTCAGCCAACTGCTGACGGTTATCATCTACCGATGGGAAGCTCTTCAGGTATGGAATATCCATGGTATTACGCGTATTGCGTCATCCCGGGTTGCGTTTCCACTGAACGGACCTCACCGATCAACCTGGGTAAATCCGGCCAGCGTTGCAACAACGCCGGATCGATATTGTCGTACCGGTGCCAGGCTCGAACGTGCTGCCGCATCCAAAAGCTGGTGATCATCAAGCGCAATCCGGGAGTATACTTTGGAGGCGCTGCATGCCAGGTCGAACCGGTCCAGCAGGCAAGAGAACCGGCAGGACCGGTTATGGCAACCGGTTTCGTGTGCTCGCTCTTGTCCTGATCAAGCAATAGCTGGATCTCTTCCATATCCTTACCGGAGGCAGGATGTGGTTGCGTACTTCGCAGATGGCTACCTGGAATGAGCACGGTTGGACCATCTTCCAGACCGTTATAGTCTGACAATAGCCAAGACAGGTTGGCATAGTGATCGTAAGTCGGCCATGGTGACTGGATATTAAACTGGTCCGCGTGCAATCCTTTGCCACTTCCCTGTTGACACGTTTTAATATTACCGAAGGTCGCTCCCACAAAAGCACTCTTGCCCATCATAAACTGAGCCACAAACTGCATCACAGGATTGTGAATCATTTCGATGAACACTTCGTCTTCCATGAGCAACCCCGAATTGGCAAAACGATATTCCAGAGGGCCGTCAAAAGTACGCCAGTCCTCAATGTGATTACCGATTCGTTCACTGAGATCCAGAAGCGCGGTGCGCAGACGGTCGGTAAATTCTACCGGCGCCACTTTCTCTGGGGGTATGACGGTAAAACCGTAAGTAATCAGATCCAGAAGATTGGTTTCGATTCCATACCGCGCAGCGGCCTGCATTATCGAATCAAGTTCCGGTTGGGACTCAAGCGCTGCTATTTCCACGAGGTGCTCCTGTTTTTATGGTATCTGAAGACAATATACCTTTTCCATCCGCTGGTAAATATAAAGCATCCTCGAGGGATTTGCGTTGTGGGGTTTTTCAGGCGTTTTCTGCCGCTTCTGGGCCACAATCTCAATATTTCCCTCCCGATATCCCACCTCTCCGGCAGATGGTCATACCATCATCTGCTGGAAAGTCGGCGTAGCAGCCTGAATCAAGGCAAAAACAGGTGAGTTTGGGCCAGGAATGCGACTTTCTGTCATTTACAAGACTGCGAAGCTGTCGCTTCTCTTACGTGGCGGGTATTGAGACAGGGGCAATCCCGGCCAGAGTGCCGATGTGCATTTATAGACGAAGATCAACGCAGAGGTTTATCCAGTATCTAATAATGGCACTGGCTTAACCAGGGAACGCATCTGTTCTGGACGGCCCTCCTGAACGTGACCCAAGGCCAGTGCCATCATGATCGCCAGCGCCAGACCGACCCGTACCTGCATCTTCGCCTTGCCACGGATGTAGTGATGCTCAAAGCCAAAGCTTTGATCGACACGGCTGTTAATCCGTTCCAGCGCACTGCGCCGATTGTAACCACGGCGCCAGGAAGGACTGCCATATGGGGTAGGCGTAAAGATACGCCGGTCCTGCTGCTTGATATCAATGCGCACGATACGACCATAATCGCCCGCTTTCGTACCCGCCTGCCGGTAGCATGTTTCCCGGCCAGCGCACTCAAGCCCGTAAGCGGCGGCCGGACAGCGATACTTCAACTTAAAGCATGCGACAGCTTGCGCAGTCTTGTTGTTGCGCGCCGCCTCAAAACCATGGAAGGCCATCGGCCGTTGCTCTTTGGTCTCTGGACAATGACAAAATACATCCCCTTTTTCACTGTACACGATGTTATCAGCACGGTTTGGATAGAGTGGCCGGGTTGCGCCGTAGTTCGCGCAACAACGATTCGATACTCTCGTGTTGGAAGACCACACCGGCCAGCAGTGCCCGCCACATGGTGGCAACGGGGAAATCATTACGGCCATGGCCGCGCATTTGCTGTAGAGCGGCGATGATATCCTGGTCGGGTAAGTATCGGAACACCAGTTCCAGGCGTTGAAGGTCGGGTAATGCCTCGACATTGTCCCATGAAAAGAGGATACTTTGTGTGGTCGCCATGCATTGTCTTCCTGGTCGGAGCCGATGTTGGATTATACCATAATGGCGGCCATTTATTCACTGTATGTTATTGATATATTTACATTTATAAGATAGCGAAAGTACAAGACTGCGCGCGCTGTCGTTCGCTTGGGGTGAAAATCCGGGAATGGACCTTTTGCCCGCCCGCCAGCCCGCAATGCAGCGTTTTTGGGTCCTGGAGGACTTTACACAACTCAAGGCAGATATAATGAAGCTGTGTCTCTCTACAGACGTTCACTAGCAATACAGGAGAAATTCAAAGGCAGAGATCATCCCGACGCGGCTCTTGTTTTGGAAAATCTGGCAAAGTGCTCTGGAGAGATAGGGAAATCAGAAGAAGCAAAACAATATCAGGCTCGAGGCGCTACAGATTAGGTCAAAACAAAACGTCCCAGGAACCGTGGTCCCAATCCCGGACGTGGCCACCGGCGGAGTTGAATCCCGCTGATCTGCCGTTTCTTTTTACTTCCGCAATGGGTCGGCTCGCGTCATCTGAGATAGATAATCCATCGTCTGCTACCAGAAGTATTGCCGTCATCAAGTTTTGAAAGCCAGTTTGGCAAGCTTCGGCAGGACCCCCAAGAGCTGACCCTTCGGTGATACAGGAGAGCTATATTGTTTTGGGGATAAATGTAAGATTTCCATCTACTTCGTAACCAAGTCCACAATGCCAACTGTGTCAAGTAGTTGGCGCGGCTTGAGTACAAGAGGCGAACGCATTGATCAAACCGAAGGACAAAAGAAACGGACTTGGAGTGTTCCTGGTAATTGCATTTGAGATTGCAATGGCTGGTGTTATTACTGCCGGGGTGATCCTTCAGATAGGCCTCATGGTTTTATGGATAGCTGCTGTGTTCGTAGGCGAGGAACCCGGTATTTTCCTCTCCAGGATCGACAACCTAGGTGAAGTGTTTTGGTGGATAGCGTGTCTTTGTATTGCGCTTTTCTTTTCGGCTGGCTGGATGATGAACTTCTGGTCGGGTTTCCGTGAGTCTGATCTGGATGGTGAGATTCCTTTTGAGGACGAACTCATCAGGTCGGAGTCCAGGCCAGATGATTGGTTCGGAGGGCTTGAGGGAGTGGCCGTATGGACTCTCGGTGGAATGTTCCTGCTAACCATTACCATTCCGTCGGGCTTCCGCCAATCCGCGCAGCCTTCTCATGGTCGTACCACCAGGAATCGAAGCCGGGAGATTCGAAAGTGGCAATCTTATCGGTTTCAGGCTGCCCAAAGCGATCCCAGTAGATGATGCGTGTGTTAGACATCACTTCTAATGGTATGTGGTAATAGCCACGAAGCAGTACGCGATCGAGTGCACGACATGCGATTGTCATGGCAGAAAAAGTGGTCGTTTGCGTCGCATGATCGATTAGCGCATCGACGATCGGATCGTTAATGCCCGCCAAATTCGCTGACAGTGGTTGCGGTGCCGCGGCAGACGAAAAGAAGACCAGCAACTGAGCAATCGGCGGCAGCAACATGCCGTGCGAATGCAGCATGGCGTCAAAGTCGTGCTTACGCCGCAGGTTGATGTATTGCGCGGACTCCACCAGCCTGATAGTTGCGTTGACGCCCAGTAGCCGTAGCGTATCGATGTAGGGTAACAGCACACGACGTTCATCAACATTGGTGGATAAGAACTCAAGGTCGAACGCATCTCCAGATGCATTCCTGAGCACGCCGTCCTCAACACGCCAACCTGCCTCGATCAGGAGCCTCGATGCACGCAATAGCGCATCACGGTTACGCTCCCGACCATTAGAGTCTGGCAGCGCGAACGGTTCTTCAAACACGCGGCGATCTAACGACTCACGCATCGGCTCAAGCAGTATTAGCTCCTCCGGGGTAGGCAGACCGGTCGCTCCGAATGGTGTATCGGGGAAATAGCTTGTCGCACGTCGGTACGCGCCGGAATACAAAACGCGGTTCTGCCAATCGAAATCGAAAGCCATACTCAATGCCTCGCGCACTCGCACATCGTCAAGCGGAGGTCGGCGAGAGTTAAAAGTAATCACCCTGCTAGGACCGGTAAGGAAGCGAACTGTCCTCTCGCCCTTCCTAAGATATCCCGCGCGCGCTACCGGCACGTCGTAGCTTGACACCCAATGCCGAATGTCTTTTTCTGTGTAGTAGTCGAACAATCCCTTGCGGAGTGCCTCTCTGGCGACTGTGGCGTCTCGATACACATCAAAGTGCAGTTCGTCGAAGTTATACAATCCCTTGTTGACTGGCAGATCCCTACCCCAGTAATCCGCTACGCGCTGGAATCGAATATAACCCTGATCCCAACTCGCGACACGATACGGTCCACTACCAAGCGGAAAATCCGGTGTGGCCTTTGAGGGATTCTTACCCCGCCAATGATGCTCGGGCAGGACACGCGGCTCATAGGGTAAGATCCTGAGATTTGAATCATCGAGTGGCTCGTTGAGATGAAGGCGTACCTCATGATCATTTACCGCTTCGACTTATTCGATCCACGCTAGATACAAACCACCCTCTACCGTTGAAAGCGCCCAGTCAAACGTAAACTTCACGTCTTTACTGGTGATCGGCGTACCATCATGAAAACGGGCTTCAGGACGCAGTCGAAACACCAGAATCCGCCCGTCGGCCGAAACCGCCATGGATTCCGCGAGTCGACCGTAAAATCCACCGAGCTCGTCGCCCGCGCGAACGATTAGCGTGTCGTACACATAAACCATACCCGGTGGTCCATCGTTATTGCTATCGAACTCCCCAGCAAAGTTCCTGACATTAGCGTCGGTCGAGAGGGTAATCGTACCACCCGGTGGCGCGTTGGGATTCACGTATTCAAAGTGTTTGAAGTTGGGACCATATTTCAGGTCGTGCAACATCGAGAGTCCGTGATTGAACTCGAGCTCCTCGGCATAGCTGAAGCTGACGGCCAAACACAATGCACCCAGAAGGCACACTCGCGCGAGTTTCAAGCGTCTACTCCGGGGAATGTTAATAATCCTCTACTATGCACCAGGACAAGGCACTAGAGTATAGGAACCATTAACGCCCTATTCTGAGAAATCTGCAAGTAAGATTGGGTAGCGACAGGCCGTTTTCTACAGCACTAGCAAGAATTAGGAGGGAGATTCTCCCAATTTTGATGAAATTTTGCTCATAAGTCAGCCAATATTCAGCGCTATCTCTGACTATCGATGCTTCATCGATGCTTCATCGATGCTTCATCGATTGGTCACAGGCTCTACGACATGCTAGGCGTTTTCCGATCGCGAACCGGTGTCATGCCCATGTTATTTCGATAGCCGGCCGGCAGTTGCTCGCCTTCATCCGCGACGATATAGCGACACACGCTCTGCCCGTGGTCGGACAACGTCTCATAGACCGGTCGTGGCATGGAAATAAGCAGCGGTTCGCGAAACCATGGCGCGTAAAACTCGGCATTTGGCATTACGCGTACTTCATTCGAAAGATTCGGCGTTCCGCCATGCCAGGTCCGAACGTCTCTGATCACAACACTCCCGGCGGGCGCCGGACACACCGTTGACAGCTTCATCCACGGTGGTTCTTCATCGAGTGTCGGTATGGCTTCGTGTGAATGTTGCGTGCCGGGAATCTGTCGGATGGGGCCATTCAAGGGTGTGAGGTCGACGGTGACGAAGTTGCAGCATACATACGGGCATGGCAGGTCATGAAACGTGATCTTACCGCGTGGGTCCTTGAAGGACCCGAATGTGAACTCCCGGCCGTCCTCGCGGGTCAGCTTACGGCGATCCCCCATGTCGGCATGCAACTGCTGGTATTGCACGGCACCTGGCAGGCAGAAGTCACCGCCACCACCACGGGCAATATAGTCGGATGAGCCGAAAATCGACGTAAGGATCGGCGTGATCGTTGCCAGGTCTATCAACATCGCCCATTCGGGATGATGCATCTGGTGACCCGTGAGACTTGCGGCGCCAAAGGAATAGCGATGCGAACCGCGATTGCCGACGCGGTTTTTGTCGAGCGCCATCATTTCGTGGATCACGCGATCGACGCCGCCGCGCAGGAATTCCAGTTGCCCGGCATCGAGCGCATCACGAACCACGGCAAAACCGTCCCGGTAGAAAACTCGCGTGATGTCCTCTATCTGATCCGGCGTATGTATTTCTAGTCCGCGAATTCCGTTGTTGGCGCTCAGGTAGTCGCGCAGCGCCGCGAGTTCCCGCGTCTCGGGATCGCGGTTCACCCATCCCAGTTCGTTCAGTGGCCGTTGCATCGCCTCGTCATCGGCTTCAACTGTCAGGCTCGTATCGTCGCTCATTCGTCATCCTGTGCCCGTCAGGGGCAAAGTATATCTTACTATCCCCGAGATCGTGGTTCTGGTACGTTTGACGGCCGAGTATAGGAACCATTAACGCCCTATTCTGAGAAATCTGCAAGTAAGATTGGGTAGCTACAGGCCATTTTCTACAGCACTAGCAAGAATTAGGAGGGATTTAAATCCAACTGGTAATGATCAATCCCTAAAGCGGTTTCAAGATAACCTCTTCAAAGCCATCATGAGGGGCACTACGACGAAATTTATGTCCAAAAAGTCGGTTTCCACACACCCTCGGCCAACAGCAGCGTTTGGCGAATCGTCATCCTGGGTTCAATTCTTGGTATTTGACGTTCAGCTTCTGAGATTGAATGTTCAATTCGCGCTGCTTTCTTGTAATCTCCAACCGCCGCGTCAGTGATTCGTGTTGATCACTTGTTAGGTAAGAACCTGCCTGATCAAGAAATTCATTATCCCGTTGATTTCTTCGTGCGACCGTTTCCTTCAAGTGTCCTCGGGGTGAGCGTGCCGTCAGTTGTTGGTATTAGCCGACTCATCACTGGCCCGCCGATCCCAATAGTCACGGGTCGTGCCGGGATAGATGCTGCTGTCATTCCAAGTATGTTTCGTCACCGAACCTTTGGGGACGTCTTGCGTTGTCGAGGACTTGGCAGGCAAATACTTAAGCCAGATGAGATTATCCAATCCGCAAGACATCAAAGGTTAGTGATTACCTTCTTTTACTCTGACTTAGATAAGCGTGAGAACTGCTTGACAAACTCTGCGAGGTGGTCGCCTTTTGCACCTTCGGACTATGCTGCCAATAGTAAACAACTGGAGATGCCAAGGAATTAAGTTCTGGAAATACCATTGAGAAGGCGGGCGGCTCGCCTAAGCTTACCGTTCATCCGAAGTGGACGGAAACCTACAACAATCCAGCGCTCTACGAGTGGTTTCTGCAATACCGGAGCAGGTAGCGTCCCACGCAGGGTAAGCATATACTCGAAGCAATTCGGTAGTTTAGAGCTATATGGTGGCAGATTCAGAAGTAGGTATTGGCGTCGTCGGCACCGGCATGTGGGCGAACAACGTGCACCTCGCCGCATACCAGGAACACCCCAAGGCGAGCCTAGTATCGGTGTATGACGTCAACCGTGAGGCCGCCGAGCGTACCGCGAAGCGGTTCGGGGCAGAATCTGTCGCCGGCAGCTATGAAGAACTCTTAGCACGGGACGACATCGACGTCATTGATGTCATTACGCCCAATGTAACGCATGCGCCCCTGGTGTTGGCTGCCATTGAAGCGGGCAAGCACGTCATGTGTGAAAAGCCCATGGCGATGAATGCGGGCGAAGCCCTTCGGATGACTGAGGCGGCGGACAAGGCGGGCGTGAAGACCGGCGTCAATTTCACGTGGCGCAATGGCGGCCCGGTGCAATACGCCCGGGAATTGGTAGCGCAGGGCGAGTTGGGTCAGGTTTACCACGTCTATGGTTGTTACCTTTCCGGTTTCGGCCACAATCCCAAAGTGCCGCTGATGTGGCGCCTGCAGAAAGACATGGCCGGTACCGGTGTGTTGGGTGATATCGGTTCACACATCGTCGACCTGGCAGAATGGATTATCGGCGAACGCACGACGAAGGTGCTGGCCGATCTCAACACATTCACTGAGGAACGTCCGCTCCTGGATGGCAGTGGCAACGGCAAGGTGGAAGTGGACGACGCGGCGTCGTTTCTCACCCGTTTCGAAGGTGGCGGCATGGGTACGTTTCTTGCCACTTTCTATGCAACCGGCGAGAGTATGGATCATCGGATCGACATATACGGCAAGAAGGGCTCTATCAGGCTGAGCTGGAAGGAGCAGGACACCATTCTGGTATCGTTAGGCTTGACGGATAGCGAGATTAAACCCATCGACATCCCGGACCGATTCAAGGCACCCCGCGAGCAGATGACGCGGGCCAATGTCCGGAACTTTGTCGATGCGATCGCCGATGACAAGGAGATGGTTCCCAACTTCAGGGACGGCCTAGCTAATCAGCAGGTGCTCGACACGGTCGTCGCGTCCTCGCAGCAAGGCTCGTGGGTGGAAGTGCCCCGTTAGCCTGTTCAGCATTACGGCGCCGGTGAGACCGCACATCCTGACTTTCCACAACTCTGTCATTGATGTATTCACCAGCAGCCTTACCTGCCAGTCGTGTCGAGTATCACTGAGAGAGGGACGGAGTATCTATATCGGGTCGTTAGTTAAGGATTTGGCGAGTTCAGATCTCTTCAAAAATTGCGCCGCTGTCGAGGGAACTGCGGCGGTGTATATTCGGCGAGATCATCGTCGGTGGATAGCCGAGTCCGGCCAAAAGCAGCCGTTTCTATTGAGGACTCAATTACAGCACATCTGAACCGTGAGACCGTGACTAGGCGTCAGACTCATACTATCGGGATCTATTTCCCTAAGGTGAACCAGCGAGAGTCAGGCTCCTCCGGTACGGTATCGCACGTCTCCATATACCAGTCTTGAAGTTGTTCGCGCATTTCGTTCAGGAGACCCGCTGAACCCGAATCACCAACGAGGTTGTTAAGCTCCATGGGATCCGACCGAAGGTCATATAGCTGGTCAGACTCATACAGTCGACGGACATACTTGTGGGTTGCGGTTCTGCACATGGTTGCTTTGCCGTGCTTGAGTGGGGTGCTCTCGTCGACCTGCAATCTGATACGGGGTTGGTACAGGCTCAGACCGTCTTTGTCATAGCTTTCTCTTTCCGAAGCCTGAGCTTCACCAACCAACCTGCCACCCTCAGCGTACACTGCATCACGGTGCTCGCCATCTCCTGCGAACAGGTGGTGTAGGTCGCGGCCGAGGTGTACATACCCGGGATCAATGCCAGCTAGTCCATAAACCGTTGCTGGGAAGTCAATCAGTTCGACCAATGCATCACGCACACCGGGCGTCGTCGTGACATCACAGGGTGGCTTGACGATCAGCGGCACATGGGTCAGACAATCTTCAAAGGTATTCTGGGTTTTCTCCACCAAGCCATAGTCACCGGTAAAGTCGCCGTGATCCGAGAAAATAAACGCCGCGGTGTCATCATATATGTCCTTCTCACGCAATGCGGCTTCAAGCAGACCCCACTGATGATCGACTCGTGAGCACATGCCATAGTAGGTCGCTCGGAGTTCAGTGAAGCGATCTTCGGCCCATGACTGCATCCGTTGTCCATCATGGATCCCCTTCAAAAGCGCTGGCTTCGAAGACCAGTCCGCCACATACGCTCTTGGCGGCAAGGCATCGCGATCAATCGCGCTAAACCAGGGATCCTCCACACAATAGGGCGGATGTGGATAGCCTATAGGCAGAAACATGCACAGCGGCGCTTCACCGTTATAGGCGGCAATGAAATCCAACGCACCGTAGATCATGGCCCAGTCGTGATCGAAGTATATCTCCTGTTCTTCTGGGTTTAGTTGTCCTTTGAAGAAGCTGTAATAGTTGTCGCCGTCTGGTGGACCACGCCAGCTAAGATCACCACCATGGCTGTGGGACATCGGTCTCATACCCCATCGCTCGTAGTCCTGTTGCTGAGGAGTGAAGGCCAGGTTGCAGTGATTTTCATAACCATCCTGTCCCGCCACGAGATCATTCTTGCCCCCCCACCAGACAAAGTAGCCATTGTCCTTTAACACTCGCAGCAGATTGGGCTCGTTATCGGCATCCCGCAGCATATAGTGCATCGTGCGATGCCCCCGCACATGTGGATACCAGCCAGTCATGAAAGAACAGCGGCTCGGTGTACACACCGTGGCTTGAACAAATGCGTTACGAAATGATACTGCGTCAGTAGCGACCAGCTTATCCAGATGGGGAGTCTGAGCAGCTGGGTTACCAAGGTGACCCAGCACATCACCGCGCCATTGATCGGGATTGAATATCAATATGTGTGGACGGTTTTCCATTACTCCCTCAGATCATATTGCCTTACTTTGCGAACGTGTCTGCAACACATCGTTCAAGCCAAGCATCCCAACTTTCGATTCTACCAGTTCCGGATGCCGGTCTGCCAGTTACCATAGGAGGGATTTGCGTTGTGGGGTTTTTCAGGCGTTTTCTGCCGCTTCTGGGCCACAATCTCAATATTTCCCTCCCGATATCCCACCTCTCCGGCAGATGGTCATACCATCATCTGCTGGAAAGTCGGCGTAGCAGCCTGAATCAAGGCAAAAACAGGTGAGTTTGGGCCAGGAATGCGACTTTCTGTCATTTACAAGACTGCGAAGCTGTCGCTTCTCTTACGTGGCGGGTATTGAGACAGGGGCAATCCCGGCCAGAGTGCCGATGTGCATTTATAGACGAAGATCAACGCAGAGGTTTATCCAGTATCTAATAATGGCACTGGCTTAACCAGGGAACGCATCTGTTCTGGACGGCCCTCCTGAACGTGACCCAAGGCCAGTGCCATCATGATCGCCAGCGCCAGACCGACCCGTACCTGCATCTTCGCCTTGCCACGGATGTAGTGATGCTCAAAGCCAAAGCTTTGATCGACACGGCTGTTAATCCGTTCCAGCGCACTGCGCCGATTGTAACCACGGCGCCAGGAAGGACTGCCATATGGGGTAGGCGTAAAGATACGCCGGTCCTGCTGCTTGATATCAATGCGCACGATACGACCATAATCGCCCGCTTTCGTACCCGCCTGCCGGTAGCATGTTTCCCGGCCAGCGCACTCAAGCCCGTAAGCGGCGGCCGGACAGCGATACTTCAACTTAAAGCATGCGACAGCTTGCGCAGTCTTGTTGTTGCGCGCCGCCTCAAAACCATGGAAGGCCATCGGCCGTTGCTCTTTGGTCTCTGGACAATGACAAAATACATCCCCTTTTTCACTGTACACGATGTTATCAGCACGGTTTGGATAGAGTGGCCGGGTAGCGATGATCTCGGGGTCGTAGTCCGGGTCCTGTTTCTCTGCCCGCCAATGTGCAACGATATCCACCAACGGACGGATGTGGTGTTGATCCCACAAACCCTGTTTCAAGGCGGCACTATCCAACCCACGGTCTGCCGTGAAGTCCTGACAATGCTCCCCCAGTTCTGGCGTCTCGCTAAACAGGGTTTTCAGTTGCACTGCCAGTTCCTTGCTTTCCGAGCGGGACGCTGGCTGGATGCTGAACGCCACCGGGATTTCGTATTGGGTATCGGCGATCAAGTGCAGACTGTAACCAAACCAGGTCTTTATCTTCTGCCATGGCTTGCCATCCTTCGAGACCCCTTTGGTCTCATGCTTGCCCCAGTCTGCATCTGGATCAGATGTTTCCCCGGTCTTCTTATTCTTGTTCCCGGTGGCATGACTATCAATAGCTTTACCGTCATACCCCAGGTGCTGACCAAAGTCCGGCAGTACGGCCATTAATTGATCCCGCAACGTCGGTATCATGGCGGTGATCAAACCTTGTTTCTGCTCCATCTTCAGCACCAGTTTCAGAAACCGGGAGAAGTTGTGACTATCCGTAAAGCGAGCGACAGCTCGCGCTGTCTTATATATGGTAGAGCGCTGCGGTTGGCTAACAAAGTTTACCCTGAGCACACCATCGACACGTTCGAGGACTTTTTTGGGTGGACTTTGCAGCGGCACCGGGTCGAACTCGCAGAGCGTCAGCAAGGCCGGGTTGCGCCGTAGTTCGCGCAACAACGATTCGATACTCTCGTGTTGGAAGACCACACCGGCCAGCAGTGCCCGCCACATGGTGGCAACGGGGAAATCATTACGGCCATGGCCGCGCATTTGCTGTAGAGCGGCGATGATATCCTGGTCGGGTAAGTATCGGAACACCAGTTCCAGGCGTTGAAGGTCGGGTAATGCCTCGACATTGTCCCATGAAAAGAGGATACTTTGTGTGGTCGCCATGCATTGTCTTCCTGGTCGGAGCCGATGTTGGATTATACCATAATGGCGGCCATTTATTCACTGTATGTTATTGATATATTTACATTTATAAGATAGCGAAAGTACAAGACTGCGCGCGCTGTCGTTCGCTTGGGGTGAAAATCCGGGAATGGACCTTTTGCCCGCCCGCCAGCCCGCAATCTTTCGTTTTTTTGTGGGGTAAAGTAATCTGACCCTGCGCTGGAGGCCGGTAGAATCAAGCCCTCACAGACAGCGCAAATGCCTCTCCTCCAATATGAGGTGACTGATGAACAGGACGCCTGCCTGCTGGTGCAGGCTAAGATCCATTTGGTGAACGGCGCAAGAGCGACTGGATGGGCAGCTCAGTGCCAGTGAACGGCAGACACTCCTATTCGTTCTCTATTTCGGTGATACCTGCATCAACCCGTGCGCTCTTTTCAGCATCAAACCACCAAAGTTCCGGAAATCCGAACCAGTTCATGTGTTCTGCCCCCAGGGGTGGGTGTCCAAACCGGTCCCAATAGACGATGTGACGCCCGACAGGATAGCCTTCGGGTATGAGATAAAACCCCCACAACAACACCCGGTCCAGTGCGCGTCCCGCAGTTTTCATCTCTTGTTCTGTTGTCGCCTGGGCAATTTTTTCGACCAGGAAATCTACCGCGGGATTCTTGATCCCGGCGTAGTTGGTCATATTAGGCAGATCCGCGTACTGTGACGTAAACTGACTACGCATACGCACCGGGAAGGGAACCCGGTAGGTGTAGAACTTGCGCATGGTTGCGTCATATTCATAGGTTCTGAGCCGGTTGATCATGAGATTATTTTCCACCTTGCGCAGCACAGCGTTGATGCCGAGACGTTTCAGGTTATCCACAAAGGGTGTCAGCATGCGTTCATACTCGGTCGTTGAAATAACAAATTCAAACTCGAACAGTTCGCCGGTTTCTTTGTTGATACGCTGAAAATCCTTGATGACCCAGCCAGCTTCCTGAAGCAGAGCATCGGCTTGCAGCAGTGTGTCACGATTGCGGCCATATGGATGGTTTTTCGGCAGTGGAACGGGATGAGTAAAAACCCGGGCGGGAATATCGTCACGAAACGGTTCCAGTAGCGCCAACTCCTCCCTGGAAGGTAAACCCTTAACCTGTAATCCAGAGCGCATAAAGTAGGAGTTGTTACGATCCATACCGTCGTGCCAGAACACACGGTTTGCCCATTCAAAATTATAGGCAAGCGTCAAGGCTTCCCTGACCCGGATATCTTTAAAAGGGTCCCTGCGGGTGTTAAGGACTACACCCTGGTGCATACCGTACGATTCTCCCATGGTATAGGTTTCTTTTTTGAACAGTCCCTTGTGGTAGCCAACAAAATCATAGGCGGTGGCGAAGGTTTTTTCGTTCTGGTCGAAGCGATAATCAAACACACCTGCCCGAAGTGCCTGCAACATAACATTCAAATCAAAAAAATAAGTCAACTTGAAGTGATCAAAGTTATGGACACCTTTATTGACATTGAGGTCTTTGCCCCAGTAATCCTTTACCCGTTCAAAGACAATTTTGTGTCCAGGGTCTACCTCTCCGATTCGATAAGCGGCATTACCCAGTGGCGGTTCAAGGGTAGTGGCATCCAGCTTTCTACTTTCCCAGTAGTGTTTTGGCAGTGGTGTGAATAACGCCGTCTGGATGACTATCTGGGGATTCTTTTCTGCGGATTCACTGAAGTGGAATGTAAAGGACCAGGGTCCGGTCTTTTCCATGCGGTCGATGTTGCTGAATGCGCTTCGCCAACTGATGGAGGCCTCTTTTTTAATTGCATCGAAGGTCCAGAGCACATCATCTACCGTGACTGGCATGCCGTCATGCCAGTAAGCGTTGTGTCGCAGCTCGTAGGCTACCCAACTGTAATCCTCTGCGACCTGTATGCTTTTGACAAGTTTGCCATAATACGAAGCCAACTCATCTTCCGACTCTTCCATCAGGGTTTCATGAGTAATCGAATATATACGAGGATCGATGTAATAAGGCAGAATGCCCTTGTCGACGTATGGATTCAGATTATTAAACGTCCCGATGCCGGCCATTCTGGCCGTTCCGCCTTTAGGCGCATTCGGATTCACGTAGTCGAAGTGAATCATATCTTCCGGGTACTTGAGATCACCAAAATAAGCAAAACCATAACTGGGTTCCTTGCTCATGGCCGAAGTGGAAACAAGAACAAGCAGGCCAGTGATGAGAATCATCTGCTTTTGCAACAGTTTTTTATGCAGGAAAATCACTAATATTCAGGATGTTTTCTGACTGTAAGCCAATGATAACGAATACCGGGATTCGAATGAGACTAATGTGGACCAGCGGATGGGGTATTTGAATCCTTAGGGCTTAAGTCCCTACTGTTTTTAGTTGCGTATACATTTCTCACATGCCAGGTATCAGGTCAACAGGCCTACCCGCAATGATCCTCTATGAACGAAGGGAATTGCCTTGTGATCATGCCGCGACAATGGCCAGTGACACTCGGGTCCTTACCGGTCGAGCAACGAATCAGTCGCCGAACTGATCCCAACTGACAATCTCTTCCACTGGCCGCCGGGTAACTGGTCCGAACCGGCCCATGGGGTAGCCAACCGGAATCACGCAAGCGATCTCCATGTTGGTGGGAACGTTGAGGGTCTCGTAAGCCCCCGCTCTATCCAGCATCAACGGCAGGTTGGTTGGGCATGCACCCAACTGCAAGGCGCGAGCTGCCAGTAGCAGATTCTGCACCTTGGGCCATATGGAGCCTCCGGCAGCGTATCCGGCATGAAAGTTATCGCGTTTCTGATTCAGCACGAGACCGCCAATAATAATGGCCGGTACGGATTGAAGGTTGTTGTATTGCCAAAGGAACGCGGAAGGTGGAGCATCGGGGACGGGCTTGTAGAATCTGTCGATGGCAGCACGATTCAGGTCGGCAATCTTCTGCTTGATATCGGCGCGGGTGATGATGAGCCAGCGGTCGTTCTGTGCGTTGCTGGCGCTGGGTCCCTGATGGGCGGCATCAACCAGCTTCAACAGAAGCTCTCTTGGAACCGGATCTGACTTCAGGCGACGCATTGCCCGGCAGTGATACATGGCGTCGAATATGCCCATGTCGTTATTTGGTTGCGTAGTCATTTTAAGTGCCTTGTGTCGATCCACAAATTGTCAAGTTCGGTGGAGAATAATAATAAAATACTTATTTTCAGTATAGGCATCATTGCCAGCTATACAAAGGCAACTCCTCAGAAATCCAAAAAACCTGATACTCTACTTTTCATGATTCAGATAGACTCGAGATACCTGGACCCCAAGACGCGAACGGAATTGCGCCATCGTTTCCTGGCGAATGGACGTCCCTGGCCAATACTCGAAGTCAGACTATAAACACCTCTTTTGTGGGAGGGCATGAGATTCATTCGAGTAATGGAAAATACTTTTACAAGTCTGATATGTGAGATTTTTTGGAAAAGATGGATATAATGTTCCTGTCAACTGATGAGTTGAAAAAGGAAATCTTTGATGATCACCATTTATCACAACCCCGGTTGAGGCAAATCACGCGGCGCACTCGGAATACTGCGTGCGCGAGATGTCGAGTTCGATGTCGTTGAATACCTCAAAACACCCTTAACTCGTGCTGACCTGGAGCACTTTCTGGATTTGCTGCCTGATGAGCCGAAAGCACTGGTCAGAAAAGACAAGCGGTTCAGGGATCTCGGATTGAAAGCAGATGACTATACTACCCGGAATGCCGTGGTTGATATTCTTCTGGAGCACCCGGCACTGATGGAAAGACCGGTCATCATCAGGGATGGCAAAGCCGTCATTGCAAGACCTTCAGAAAAAGTCGAAGAACTGCTATAGGAGGCTGTCCGAGAACAGCCTCCTAGATCACTTTCGATGACCTCAGTTCGGTTAGCTGACTGTCGTCAAGTCCTAACCATGTCCCGTAGATTTCATCATTGTGAGCGCCTTTTTCCGGAAAGAAAGTCAAAGGCGGGCTTTCATAGTCCGAGTAGCGAATCGGGCTGGAGGGTAAAACGAGTTCACCTATGACTTCGTGAACCATGTTATTCAGCATTCCGCGTTCATGCAGATGAGGATCCCGTTTGACTTCCTCAAGATTGCGCACCGGCGCCACTGGAACCCGGCTCTTATTGAAAGCACGACTGGCTTCTTCGCGGCTGTAGCGCCTGGTCCAGTCTTCGATCAGCCTGTTTATCTCGTCTTCTGACTGCAAACGGCCACGGACTGTTCCGTATGCCTCATGATCACACAGGTCTGTCCGCCCGATGACACTCAGAACATTGTGCCAGTGACTCTCACTGACGCAGATTATCGCAATGTATCCATCCTGGCATTCATAACGGCCATAAGGGCACGCCCCGGCTGGTGACCGGGCGCTGTTTCGTACTGGCAGACTGCCTCTGTTGTGGTAGAGCGTGAGTTCTGAACACAGAGTGAAATACATGGAATCCAGCATGGAAACTTCAACCAGGGTGCCTTTGTTGCTGTGTTGTCGTCCAAACAATGCCGACATCACACCGGCATACATATGCACACCACCCATGATGTCACAGGGGGCGCCGCCCGCCCGCGATGGCGGTCTGTCAGCATCCCCGGTAACACTCATCACACCACTCGCTGCCTGGATGGTATGATCCATCGCCAGCATATCCCTGTCCGGACCAGACAGACCATATCCTGTCCCCGAACCGTAAATCAGCCTGGGATTGATTTTCTTCAGGACACTCCAGCCTACACCCAGCCTGTCCATAACCCCCGGGGCATAATTTTCCAGCAGTACGTCTGCCTGTTGCACCATTACGCACAGCATCACCTTGCCTTTCTCCTGTTTGAGATCAAGGGTGATGCTCTTTTTATTTGAATTCAGCATGATAAAGGACATGGGCGTTTTTTCGCCGCCAAAACCACGGAGTCTCTCACCTCCTATCGGTTCCACCTTGATAACTTCCGCCCCGGCCTGAGCCATCAGAAAGGCCGCATAGGGACCCTGGTAAATCTGGGTCAGATCAAGCACCTTGATTCCCGAGAGGAGATTATTGTCCATCTTTCGATACCATTGAAGTAGCAGTTACTGAATCGTGATGATACATGTAGAACAATTTTCAGTACACTTGTTGCTTATTTACACAGGTTGAAAACGTGTCGCAAACATCCGAACACCCCTATATTGAAACCATCCGTACCTACTACAGGGGTTGTAATAGCGCTGATGTACCACTCATGTTGTCTACTTTTACCGAGGATGTAGTGCATTATTTTGTTGATCACAGTGCAGTACAGGGCGCCGGGCAACTCGCCAACTACTGGAAGAAAGTGGCGCCCCGCACCCAGGCCAACTGGCATCTGGACCACGCACTGGTACAGGAACCGGAAGCGGTTATTGAATGGAGTATGCGCTGGACACCTGTTGCAACAGGAATTCCCGAAATCCTCCGTGGCAGCGAGTGGTACCTGTTCCGGGAAGGCAAAATTGCCGAAATTCGTTCATACCACAACAATTTTTATCTACAGCATCCATCAAATCGCGAACTCCGCGATTTTGATTACGCGGGTAGAGGATATCGAGTGTGATCAAAAGCCATCTGCCAACACCCTGGGTACTCCAACCCTGTTAGAAATTAAATTGCAGACCCAGGCGTAGTGTCCACAAGGACCTGTTTTCCAGAACTTCATCGACGTAACGGCCAGCATTGAATCGCTCAAAGACGTACTGTCCATTGTCATTAACACTGGAATTGACGACCTGGACAGAAAAGAACCGGGCATCTGTGACATGTCCCCATTCCTCACTCAGCAGGTTGCCCACATTGTATAGTTTCAGGAATACTTTCCCGTAAGTACCTTTCATCAGAGTCGGCAGTTCCTGATCGATCCGCAGATCAAATCGGTTGCTCCAACCAGCATGGGTTCCATTACGGCTGACAAAGCCTGTACCAAGCTCTTCCCTGTCTATGAATGCACCAAACGCATTCTGGTCGAAACCGGGTGCAAAGACCACATGAGGATCGTTCGGGCCGGGAATATAGAGCAGATGTCTGCCATAGAAACCATCTCCCTCAAGGTCCTGGGATCCCATGACATAACTCTGTGCCTGACCTTCACTGGCATAACCGTAAAGGGTAATGCGTGTCTCAAGATCAAAAAACAGATCGGCGGCCCAACTGCTGCGCAGTGTCAATCGATGCGGAACCACGTAGTTGGAATTTCCAGGGTCCGGATTGTTGATGTCCAGCGTAGCCAGGTTTTCAAAGTTTGAAACGGCGACAGAAGAAGTCATGGGGACAACATCCTGGGCGCTGGTATGGGCATAACCGAACATCAGGTCCATTCCCCATTCAAAATCCTTGCGGAGGACAACGGAAAACATTTCCGAATCCGACTTATTGCCGGTATTGGTCAACATCAGGTTGTCGCTGCCGTTAGTGAATGCATAAACAGGTATACCGTTGGATGTCGTGTCCACTACCGACTGCGACAGATCAACATACATCGCCCCTTTCCTGGTCTCCGTGTACAGAAAATCGATGTCCGCACTGATATCCCACCAGGGCAAATCCCAGGACGCTCCCAATGCAAGTTTCCACTCTCTCGGCTGTTCGTAGGATGGATCAATCAGAACCAACCTTCGAGTGCTGGCATCTGCGGCTGTAGAAGCCGCCACAGAATCAATCAGTTCCTGGGGAATGCCCCTGCCGGGACTGCCACCCGATATTGGAATGGACCCGTCCAGCAGCGAGCGGGAAGCACTGAAATTGCGCAATTGCGTCTGAACATTGGTGATGCCATCGTTGCTCCAGGCGTTGGAAATCCACACGTTGGGGTTACCACCGGAATAGAGCCCGATTCCGCCTCGGATTGAAAGATCGCTTCTGGCATCCCAGGAGAAGCCCACTCGCGGCATCAGTAGACTCAGGCCGTCGATGTTCGCATCATTGCGTAGTCCGTTGTTCACATCCGTAAATGCCTGGTTGAATTTTGGTCGATCAGAACTGCTGAACCAGTCGTATCGCAACCCGGCAACGATGGTAAGGCCGCTTCCCGGATAATAGATCTCGTCCTGAAGAAACAGGCTGTTGGCCACGTTGCTGAAACTGGCGGCAGCATCGCTGGCATTATTGGTGCCACCGCCACTGCCATAGTAAATACGGCTGGGACGTCCCAGTTCAAACTTGTCGATACCGGACAAAGAACAATCAGGATCATCAAATCGACCCTGGGCTGTCAGCTCAGTACAAAAGGCAGGGTTATTGCCGGAATCATCAAAGAAGTCGTATTCACCACCCCTGGAGTGCTGCACAAAAAGATTGAAAATTTCCAGATCCTCCCGTTCGTATCCACCACCGATAACATGATCACCCAGGAGAAACTGGACAGAAGCTCTGAAATAAGCGGATTCAGTATTCAGTTTGTTCGCCTGTCGGGAGTCATCAGCCCCCAAATAGATCGTGTCACGGCCGATACTGATTTGAAAATCACCGAAATCTGCCGGCCCCACGGTTACCTGGGAATCGTTCATTACATTGGAACTGTAGAAAATCTCTGTGGAGAAGGCATCGGTCCAGTTCGAGGCGACTTTGAGGGTACTGGTTTTGGCTTCTGCTCCTTTGACGTAGAAGTGATTGGCAAATTCAAACTCATTGCTGTCGCCGTCGGAATCGCGATCCTGGAAACCGTCATAGTAGTTGTGAATAAACGCCAGGTTGTGATTATCGCTGATATTCCAATCTGCTCTGATCATCCATTTTGTATCTTCCTGAATACCATCACCCGGAGACCCTCCCGGATCATATTCATAGACGGAATTGCTTATGGAAACAATTCGGTCGTAATTCGCTTTACTCAACCAGGAACGATCATCACCCTTTCCCTGCCCATCATGACCACGGGCCAGGAACCTGGGTTTTTCGGACTGTTCATAGGCAACAAAGAAGAACAGTTTGTCCTGTTTGGCCGGCCCACCCAGCGTGAACCCCCATTTCTCATCATTGAAGTCCGGCGTACTGAAGTCCCGACCATCGCCAATGGAATCTCCCCGGAAGTTTTCATTGGTGTATTCAAGGAACACATTACCCTCCCATTGATTGGATCCTGATCGGGTGACAGAGTTGATGTTGCAGGCGGAAAATCCACCATAGGTCACATCAAAAGGCGCCAGTTCCACTGCGACCTGTTCAATTGCATCATACGGAAACGGCATGCCCACAGCGGTAGAATAACCATTGCTGTTCAATCCGAACCGGTCATTCTGACTGACACCATCAAGGGTAATGCTGTTGAAACGGGGATGCTTACCACCGCAATTAATCTCAAAACCATCGTCTTCGTTATCCACATTCAGACGAGGGTCTATACCGTAAACTTCGCTGATGTCCCTTTCGAATGCGACAGCAGTTTCAAGATCATATTTTGAAAAAGTTGCCGAGGGCCCCGCGGCAATGTCGGTAATGGCTGATGATTTTCCATAAACCACAACTTCTTCAATGGCCTCTGAACCACCGATGTCAATACGCAGATTGTAAACATCACCCAGGGTAATCGATCTGACGGTCAGGGTATTGTCCAGCACTGTGATCCTGTAAGGACCGCCAACGGGTAATCTCGAGGCCAGGAATGTTCCCTGTGAATTGGTTGCGAATGTCCTGCTGATGCCTGTGCGCTGATCGGTGACTTCAACGCTTGCTGCCGATACCGGAGTACCCGATGCACTATAGACTTTGCCGCGAATTGAGGATGTTGTTTCGCCAGCCAGTAGAGTTGCTGGCGCTCCTGTCACCAAAATCAAAAACAAAGCAGACAGTACCTGAACTGCCAGGTGTGAATTTCTCATGATTGCCCCCAGGTCACTTTAAGAGCTCGAATAAACAGATTTCAGCTGGTAAACACTCTGCTTACTCAACTATGGACAGAAAATTGCTGTATTAGCAGTATTTGCCAGCTTGTTGTTGACTTATAGCAATCCCTTATCCAGTATCAGATTGCGTAAAGGGATTCCATTCATGGACGCACTGACTGATCGGCGAATTGTACCATGTCGAAGTCTAACATGGTGCTTTGATCTATGTAGTCAGAAAAACATAAATCCCGAACTTGTTCTCCACCGAATATCCTTTCCCATTGAATATCTGCAAAATCCAGCGAAATTTATTGACTGGCAGAACTACACTGCAATCATTTCCACCATGGACAAGCATTTTTCAGAAAAGGAATTGCTTGAAGCAGGTCGTTCCAGTTGGCATCCTCCAAAACGGAAACTAAAGGCATTCTCAGGACATCGTCTTGATCCTGTTCGGAATCAGTATCTCGCCTCGTTCGGCCCTGACGGTGAGACAGTAAAAACATTCCCGGTAAACATTTCTGTCATTCATACTGGACCTCGAAGTCTCCGGATAGCCATGAATATGAAGGATGGCTGCGCGAGGTGCCAAAACTTCCATATTCTCATTGCCGGACAAATGATCGGCCTGCCGGAATCTCTGGGGTACCCTAAAGCAACCGTACAGATGACTCAGTCTGTGCATGGAGCAGTATATGACATCAGTTACACGAATGTTGATGGTGGACTATTCACCACACTTTGTAATGTCATCATGCAGGTATTCACGACAAATGAAGCGGTGCGCAAACTAACCAGAATCAATGACGATTTGTTGCAGAATTACCAGGATCTCCAGGAAGAAAATGAAAAGCTGCGTATTATTGAGAAGAAGCTCCGAACAAATGAGGATCATCATCAAATCCTTGCCGCCAATACCAGCGATGTTATCTGGACCATGGGGTTGGATCAGGAATTTGAATACATAAGTCTGGCTTTGGCCAGTATTACCGGATACACGAAAACAGAATTGAAGCATTTGTCCCTGAAAAAGATTCTTGATCAGGAGTCGAACAGGAAGGTGACAAAACAGATAAACAGCGAACTCGCCGGAAACAATTCTTACAGATCGTCAACTACAGAAGCTGTGTTTGTTCATAAGATGGGACATCAAATCCAGGTTGAATTGAAGCTCAGTTTTATGTTGGATGATAGGAAAAAACCGGTCAGTCTTATCGCGATTGCGCATGAAATTACGGCAAGAAAGGAGATGGAAATAAAGCTGGACCAAAAGAAAACCAGCTATCAGATTATCACCAATATTGTACCGGATGCCATCATTACCATAGACCAGAAAAACAAGATCTTATTCGCCAATCCAGCCAGTATGAAGATTTTTGGCTATGAATTAGAGGATTTGATTGGCATGGATATTGACTTGCTTATCCCTTACTTGTCTCATGATTCAACATTCAAGGAATCTCACCGACTCGACTGGCAGGCACAGGAAAGCGAAGTTGTGTTAAAAGGACTGCGGAAGGACAGAACGCTTATTCCTCTTGAAATTTCCTTTGCTGCAGATGAAATCTCCGGAGTCTCCTGCCGAACATGCTTTATTCGGGATATCAGTTCAAAAGTCAGAAATAATCAGGAAATAAAACAACTGGAAAAACAACTGCAGTTGTCTCAGAAAATGGACTCGATCGGGCAGCTGACAGGAGGAGTCGTTCACGATTTTAATAACCTGCTGGTGGCGATTCTAGGTTATACGGATCTTGCAATAAGTGAGGTCGCTGACTTGAAAATTCAGAGGGGACATCTTAACGAAATCAAACTGGCTGGTGAAAGAGCCGCCAACATGACAAGGAGACTGCTTGCATTCAGCAGGCAACAATATATCGAACCGTCCCTCGTCGATGTCAATGACCTTATCGATGGTATCAATCTCATGATTGAACGGTTGTTACCGGAAAATATCAAAGTGAAGATAAAGCGGGCTGATAACAGAAATTTACCTGTCATGGCTGACGCTGGACAGCTTGAGCAAGTCCTCGTTAATCTCGCCGTCAATGCAAGGGATGCCATGGAGCACGGCGGTAAGCTCACCATTGAATCTTCTATGGAGAATATCAACGTTAATTCCAATCGGCAAAATTCATCGGTTCCAACCGGTAACTATGTCGTCATCAAGGTTATCGACACCGGCTCCGGGATGAGTCAGAAAATTCAGCATCAGATTTTCGAGCCATTTTTTAGCACCAAACCTGAAGGCGCCGGTACAGGACTGGGTCTGGCCGTAGTATCCAGCATCGTCAAACATCACCAGGGATTCATCAATCTTGAAAGCCATCCTGCTCTGGGTACCACATTCTCCATTTATCTGCCGGTTGCCATCAGGAAGAGGCGTGAACCTGGAAAATCCAGCTCCCGTGATATCATCGGCGGCAACGAAACCATTTTTATAGTAGAAGATGATGCCCAGGTCAGAAACCTGACCAGACTCATCCTTAGGGGAGCCGGCTACGAAGTGATCGAAGCCATTGATGGACTCGATGCCCTTGAAAAGTTTTCCCATATTAAGGAAAAAATTGATCTTGTGCTGCTGGATGTAGTGATGCCGGGGACTGGGGGCAGAGAAGTCATGGAAGAGATGCTGGAATACCGTTCCGATCTTAAAATTCTGTTTACCAGCGGGTATCTGGAATCAGAAAATCACACAAAATTCATCCGCGAAACTGGCTTTGAGTTGATCCCCAAGCCATACAATACGAATTCGCTCAGATCTAAAGTCAGGTCCATCCTGGACAATCAGAAGCCAGCAACGCATTCACGAACCACGGTGAAATAATCGTATCTGCCGGTGTTCTTCCCTGATTGGAAAAAAATCATACTTTTCCCCAGGTTGACTGGCATTATCCCAGGGTTGTACACAGGGTATACACTGTTGATTACAAACAAAACACCCCTGACAATCTGCAACCTGTTAAAATGGCTGGTTTATCCAGGTTGATTGATATGCTGCATCCGATAGATTTCTTCGATTTGACGGAGTTTACACACTGCGAGATATTTTCCGGTGCAGACGAGGTGTGGACCCCGCTGAATTTACTGGAGGAGTACCTCACGGACTGGCTGGATACGCACTCTCCCGTACTGGATGATGTCATCGTCGCAGATACGGCAAGAATTCATGGACAAGCCAGTATCGGGGCAGGAACCGTCATTGAAGATGGCGTCTGTATCTACGGGCCTGCGGTTGTTGGCAGGAATTGTGAAATAAAACAGGGCGCGTACATCAGAGGGAACTGCCTGATGGGTGATCGTTGCATTCTCGGTCATGCAAGTGAACTCAAAAACTCCATCATGTTGAACGATGCCAGGGCGCCGCACTTTGCCTACATAGGTGACAGCATACTGGGGAATAACGTCAACCTTGGCGCCGGCACAAAACTGTCCAACCTGGCGTTATCCAGTGAAAAAGATTCTCAGACAGGAAAAAGATCAACCATCAAATTACAAATTAACGGGGTCGAAGTGGATACCGGCCTTGCCAAGCTCGGGGCAATTATCGGTGACAACGCCCAGACGGGGTGTAATTCGGTGACCAATCCCGGCACACTGATTGGCAAAAATACGCTGGTTTACGCCAACACCTCCGTTGCAAAGGGATTGGTACCGGGAAACAGCATCGTGAAATTGCGACAGGTTACAGAAGTCATCCCCCGATCATGATGGATATCAGGCAACTCCTGGACCAGGCATTCACCGGTGTGTTAACGGATATTTGCGGAACCGATACACCCGGAATTGTAAAACAGGCTCAAAAGGCTGAATTTGGCCACTATCAGGCTAACGGTGTTCTCGGCGCTGCCAGAAAGGTTGGAACCAATCCCCGGGATCTTGCCGCCCGGGTAGTCAATCAAATCGGCATGGAAGATATATTCAGTACGGATATTGCCGGGCCGGGATTCATCAACATCAGACTGCAACCCGGGTTTATTCAAAGTGAACTATGCCGGAGGTGGCACAACTTTGGTATCGACCCGGTTCAGCCACAGAAGTATGTCGTCGATTATTCCGCGGTAAATCTTGCCAAGGAAATGCACATCGGTCATTTGCGATCCACCACCATTGGTGATGCCATAGTACGCATTCTGGAATTTCTGGGTCACGAGGTTGTCCGTGCAAATCACGTTGGTGACTGGGGATCGCAATTCGGCAGGTTACTGGCCTATATGAACCTGCGGTCAAACTCGGGGGAATCGATTTCGACAGAACTCTCTGATCTGGAAAAATTCTATCAGGAAGCCAGTACGATGTTCCGCAACGATGAAGCATTTGCAGCAGATGCACGAAACTACGTGGTGCGACTTCAGAGTGGCGATGAAACATGTCTGGCACTGTGGCGGCAATTTATCTCCATTTCCATAGAACACTGTCAGGCAGTCTACGACAAATTCGACATCAGCCTCACCAAAGCCGATATCAGAGCAGAAAGTGCGTACAACGACGACCTTCCCCTGGTGGTAGCAGAATTAACCGAAATCGGGCTGCTGGAGGACAGCGATGGCGCCAAATGCGTATTTCTGGATGAATTTACCGGCAAAGACGGTAAACCACTTCCCGCCATCGTGCAGAAATCCGATGGTGGCTACCCTTATATGGCCACCGACATTGCAGCGGTTCGTTATCGTACCGGTAAACTGGCGGCAGACAAGGTGCTCTACGTGGTAGGTAGAGATCAACAACTGCATTTTCAGTTGCTCTTTGCCGTGGCAAAAGCCGCAGGGTACATTCAGGAACATCATGAGTTTCGACATCTGCCATTTGGTATGGTGCTGAAACCGGACGGCAGCCGATTCAAAACCCGTGACGGTGGAGATGTCAAACTCTCCGATGTACTGGATGAAGCCGTAGAACGGGCTCTGGTACTGGTTTCCGGGAAAAATCCTGATCTCCAGGAGGCAACAAAACGGAAAATTGCAAGAGTGGTCGCCAATGGCGCCGTGAAATACGCGGAACTCTCCAGGAACAGAGTCACGGACTACACCTTTGATTGGGACACCATGCTCGCCTTTGAGGGGAATACAGCGCCCTACCTGCAGTACGCCTATACCCGAATCTGCAGTATTTTTCGTCGCGCCGGCGTATCAGGGGAATCCCTGCAGGCTACATCGGCAGATGATTTTCATCTTCTGGAAAAACAGGAAATTCGTCTCGCCGTAAAACTACTGCAATTCAACGAGGCCGTAGTGAGTGTATTGGATGATTACCAGGCCAATGTCCTGTGTAATTATCTCTATGAACTCAGCAGTCTGTTCATGTCATTCTACGAACACTGTCCTATCATTGATTCGGAAGACTCCATCAAAACCAGCCGGTTGTTTTTGAGTCGTTTGACTGCACAGACGCTCAAACAGGGTCTGAATCTACTGGGCATAGAAACCGTTGAGCAAATGTAGAATGGATACGGCAATTATTGCAGCAAGGTCTTTGAATGGCATAATCGGTAATGGATCTTCGATCCCCTGGCGGGTGAAGGGCGAACAGGCAATGTTCAAAAAGATCACCATGGGCGGCATACTGATCATGGGTCGAAAGACGTTTGACGCCATCGGGCGGCCACTGCCAGGAAGATCGACTATTATCATCACCCGTAACCTCGAATACAACCGGGAACAGTGTCTGATCTGTCATTCACTGGAATCCGCCCTGTGCCGTGCCACGACGCTTGATCGACCCGTTTTTATTGCTGGTGGGGGTGATATTTATCGACAGTCGTTACCGCTGGTGAATACCGTACACCTGACCACTATCCAGGCGGAATTCTGTGGTGACACACGGTTCCCTGATTTTCCAACTGACGACTTTACTCTCGAAGAAGAACAGTTCCATACCGCCGATATCAATTACATATACCAACGCTATCAACGGGATTGTCCAACAGATCAGAATAACCGGTTACCGCCTTGAGAGTCGATCATATGGCAACACAGAAACTCTCGGCTGAACTCAGAAGCAGACTTGCCTCTCTGGGTATCTCCGATGATCACCTGCGCGCTTGCAAGTTGCCACCTCAGGAAGAAGCGATAAACATCATTCGTTCCGAGGACGACGTCTTTGGGCGGGTGCAGCATATGACACCTGCCACCCTGCATTACTGGCAAAATATGAAGCGAGCAGCATCCAGGGACGGCATCGGGCTGGCCATTGTTTCTGCGTATCGTTCAATCGATTATCAATGCAGGTTGATTGCAGGAAAATTAGAAAAGGGACAGTGTATTAATGCCATTTTAAACGTCAATGCAATTCCCGGTTTTAGCGAACATCATACCGGCAGAGCCATCGACCTGACCTGCCATGGACATGAACCCTTGAACGAATCCTTTGAAAGTACGGATGCCTTCAGATGGTTGACCCATCATGCCCGGCAGTTTCACTTCACCATGAGTTATCCACGGGACAATCCCGCCGGCATCATCTATGAACCCTGGCACTGGATCTGCCAGGAAGAGGCGCCGCTTTGACACGGCAATCTCCGATAGAGCTGGAACAACCGATCAACGATATTTCCTGAGTTTTTCCGCAATCAATTGTTTTTGAGCTTCAGTAAGGCTGACCTTCCCGGTAACTTTTTCCTGTCTTGCAATGACATACTTTTCACGAACGACCTGTTTCGCCTTGAAACCTTTCTGCTTCAGCAAGCCATAAACATCATTGATCATATTGGGATTGCCGCACACCAGAAAATGGTCCGTACCGGCACCGGGTTTAAAGCTGTTTAACTGCGCCGTAACATAGGAATGACGTTCATAAGGTAGAAGGTCCCCGCCTTCACGGCTGTAACAGAGTACCAGAGAAAAGCCGGGATTTTTATCGCTGAACGCGAGAAGTTCATCCCGATAAAGAAATTCACTCCGGTCTCTGGCTCCCAACAGTAAAATGACTTCAAGTCCGGAATCCGCCATGTGCTTCCCAAGTGGGTTGAGCATTGGCAGAAAAGGGGCAAGCCCGACACTGGTTCAAAGTGAACAGTGATTCTGGAATCTGAACACCGATTCTGTAAAATCAGTGAAAGAGTGTTCAAATAAAACCGGAATCCGCGTTCATTTTGCGCCAGAATCAGTGTTCATTTTGGACCGGAATGAGTGTTCAGATTGGGCCAGAATATGCAAGAGGTGGCTCATGGAGCCCCCCTGGATCATGGACTGGATTTCTTTTATCGTTTTAAAATATGTGAAACGATATTTTGCCAGATTGGAAAAGCATATATGTACCAGCAACATAATCGTTTCATGCCGCTTGCCGATCAAGCCATGCTCGACTTCATGGCGGACAATCCCGGTGCCGCGCGGGAGGAAATCCGGCGTAAGGTTGCGCTCGATGTTAGTCCAACGACGGTATGGCGCGCTCATCATTCTTCGGGAGGCATCTTTTTCTTCGGCGGCGTATATGCTCTGAATTCGAGGGATTGTCCCCGCTGTTTCCAGCGAAGTGACAGCAGCCAGTTAATCAAGTGATCCATCCACGTAATGCGCGGTGGTCTGAATTGGTGGGGGCTTTCCCTCGTCTCGAATCCTTCCCGCAACGAGGCTTTGGGCAACTTGTCCACGACGGGTTGCAGCAAGTCGCGCAACATGGCCAAGGGGTCGTCTACGCTCACGCGTTCGGATTCGAGCGCAGGTTCCTCCAGGACGGCGGCAATGAATTCTTCGCTGCCGCCGATGTAGGTCGCCTCCAAGTCAATCTCTGTGGCCACGCACCAGCTTCGATCCTCCGGCCAAACGAGATTGGCCGGATAATGGCCTGTGCAGTCAGGGAAGAATGACTGTTCCATGGCCGCGAGCGGCGCTCGAAAGAGAAGCCAGCTTCGATCCCTCGTGCTAATCGAGGGCGCCTTGCGCTGTGTTTCCGACAGAAATCCCCAACCGTCCCAGATTCCAAACCAACAGGGATTGGAGTTGACGGTAAACTTGGCGAGCATGCGTTGCAACGATCTTGCGAGTTCCGGTTCGAGGCACCCTTCCTCCGGGCCTTCGATCCATTCATCCCCGTCTCGGATCAGCGGGTTCAATCCTATGCTCGGCAATATGTCCCTCACCCATTTTCCGTCGGATAGACGACGATACTGCGTCCCCCGAGTCATGCCGTTCACAGCTTCCTCGGAACTCGTGCGCCCGTAAACAACCGGAAGATCCGACTCCGCCACCTCCGTCCAGCGGATCATTTCACTGCGGATATACATGCCGTGGCGAATGTCCACAAGGTTTTTCTTCGTGCTGACACATCGGTAGGCCGGGTGGCGCAGCACCGCATAAGCCTCGAATCCGCTCGGAATCACGACTGATACGCGTGTCCGCCGCCCCTGGCGCAGGGCCGCGCCAATCCACTCGGCATCAGCCGCGCTACTAGCGTGTTCGAAAGTCACTGGCATAGGTTCCCCGAATTCTCACAACTCGCCCCCCAAGTTCGAATGCTAGCACTAAAGGCGGCGTAGCCCAACTTTTCTGAGCTTAAGAGACACTCACGTGATGGCCTGAAGGGCGTCCCAATTCCGCGATGTCATTTGTGCGCCAGATCCGAAAATATAGGTTGTAATCAATATAGGTTTTGAGCTATGGTGAGGCATGGAGTGGGAAGTAGCGTTTCATGATGAATTCGAGGAGGAGTTTGACGGCTTCGCCGAGGCGGTGCGGGACGCGATCCTCGTCAGGGCCGGGCTGCTGGGTAAAGTCGGCCCTCAACTGAATCGCCCCCACGCGGATACCTTGAATGGTTCAAAGTACCCGAACATGAAGGAATTGAGATGCAATGCGGACAATGGTGTATGGCGGATAGCCTTTGCTTTTAACTCCGAGCGGACAGCCATTCTGCTGATTGCGGGAGACAAAACGGGCGTCAACGAAAAACGTTTCTACAAGAAGTTGATCGCGAAGGCGGATGATCGTTTCGCCCGGCATCTCGCGGCGCAGATTGGAACAGGTAAAGACGGAGGTAGCGATGGTGAAGACTCTAAACGAAAAACTTAGCGAGCTTCCCGCGGCCCGGCGCGAGCGCATTCTTTCCGAGACCGACCGATTGCACGCCGAATATTTGACGCTTCAGGAGTTGCGCAAAGCCATGGAGTTGACTCAAGAGCAGTTGGCCGAAATGTTGGACATTCGCCAGGCGACCATTGCGCAGACTGAGAAGCGGAAAGATCTCATGATTTCGACGCTTCGCAGCTATGTCGAGGCAATGGGAGGCAAACTGAGCTTGACGGTGGAAATTCCCGGTCGGAAGTCCGTTTCCCTCGTGGGCTTCGGCGACACGGCGGAGCAGCCTCGAAAAAAATCGGGTAGATAGGTAATTTAAACCACATTTTCACGATAACGTAGAAGTATACTCGGCGGGTAGTATTGAGAGAACTTCGCGTCAAATTAAGCGCGCCAATGAAAGATGGACAATGGCTGATACGATGTTTAGTTGTTGGTGTTAGTGACAACTTCTCAATCAACAAGAGATACTAAAAGGTTGGTAAACAATCTAAATCGATACAATTATTCATCGCGCAACGCGGTTATCGGACTAGATCGAACCGTAACCTGAGATTGAGCCGCTACTGTTATCACAGATACGATAACAACAACTAAAGAGGCTAGGATGAATGGCCACGGGCCTATCATGATCCTATACGCAAACATATCCAACCAATTCTCGATAACGAGAAAGCTAGCCAATGAACCAATCAAACTAGCCACAAGACAAAGCCACAACACATTTTTGACTAAAAGATAGACAATCTGACCTTCTGTGGCACCCAACACTTTTCGAATCCCCATTTCCTTCTTCCGTTGTTCTGCCGTAAATGTAGCCAATCCAAAAAGCCCCATACAAGAAATAAACAAACACATCAAGGCTAAAATCATAGTTAGTGCGACTAGGTTGGCCTCACTCGTATACTGGTTCTCTAGCAGGTGATCAAAAAACTCATACTCAACCAGACGATTTGGATCAAACTCAGCAATTACAGACTCTATGTATTTAATCGTACTCTCTTGGTTCGAAGGTGAAATATTCACTATTATGTCTCTCGAGACCAAACTACGACGAAATTCTGACATGTTTTGAAAATTAATTGGTTGTCGTAATGTAAGGAACAACGGCTCGATCTTTTGATGTAAGGAACTGAAGTGGAAATCCTTCACAACCCCTACAACCTCAGCTTGGTTTTCCGCCCAGCTTAGTTTCATTCCAATCGGCTGATCCCACCCCATAAATTGCGACAAGGACTCATTAACCAAAATTGACTTCCGTTGGTCCGTTAGTAGCTGGCCCGATAGCGGCCTCCCTTTAACCATTTCGATTCCCATGACATCTACAAACTCGTGACTAACCTCAATTCGCCCAACAGCTTGCCGATTTTGTTCTCCCACAGAATCCTCGATAAATGCAAACGTTGGATTCACCGAGCCTCCTGGAACGTATGAACTTTCTGCCACCCCGAGTACATCCGAATCCAGTAAAAGCCTATCCTTAATTACGTCAAGCCTCATTAAAGTGTCTGCACCTTGAAGTTTTACAACAAGTTTGTCCTTGGCGTTATACCCTTTGTCCTTGCTGTCGATAAAATCCATCTGTAAAACCATGACGAAGGTCGCCGCCAGTACGCAAACTGATATGCAGAACTGGCTGAAAACAAGCAGCTGTCGTAAGTAATAACCTCTCGGTCGTCCTCCCGAGCCTGAGAGTGAATACTTCGGGTCTACCGATGACAAGTAGAGAGCAGGATACGATCCGGCGATAACCGCCACGGTCAATACCAGCAAGATAAGAAACATAACAATGGAAAAGTCTCCTAAGCCATACAGTGACGACCTGCCAAGCAGCTGATTTACTCCACCAAAGGCATCCAAGACCAAAACCAGCAAGAGTCCAAAAACTAAAGCGACCAGAGAATAAAGGGTCGACTCACACATAAATTGGGCAAATAGCCTGAACCGACCAGATCCTAGAATCTTGCGCATACTAATTTCTTTCGAACGTCTGGACGCAAGTGCCGTGGCCAAGTTCGTATAATTAATACACGCAATCAACACGAGAAAGATCGCAACCGCAAGAAACGCATAAACGTAGAAAATACTACCTACAGGTTGATCAAAATCCCATCCAACCTCGAAGTGCGTGTCCTTGAGGGGTTGTGTAAGATACCTGAGCGCAATGTCGTACTGCGATGCAATTTCTTCTGCTTCATCCTTGTAAAACCTATTCAGGGCTGCTTCGAAGTCTGATTCAGTGAATCCTGACTTGGTCTTGAAATATGTATATAGCCCAAGATCAAAGATCATGTAGAGTATATTCTCAACGGCAGGTCCACCTTGGAGCTGGTCTTGCTTCATTGATATAACCGCCGAGTACTTAACATGCGTATTCTCAGGAATATCCTTAAAGACCACCATGACCCGATACTCAAAAGGATAGGAAGAAAGATGCCCGCCAATCGGATTTCTGTTCCCGAAGGCTTTTCTCGCGAAACTCTCACTAATTGCTATCGATGATGGTTCACTAAGGGCCTTCGAACGGTTCCCTAGGACAATTGTGTGACGAAATACATCGAAGAAATTGTCATCTACTTTTATCACTTGTGCGATATGAGGTTCAGAATTCTCATCGACAAAAATAGTTCTGGCCGGCGGTGTCATTCTGACATATTCAACCATCTCCGGATGAGCTTTCTTGAATAACGGCGCTAGCGCTCTTGCTGCTATCGATAGCCGCTCCGTCCCACCACCCGTCGTACTTTCCACAAGAACTCTGAAAATATTCTCGTGGTCAGCGTAATGCTGATCATAACTCAGTTCACTCCTTATATAATTGTACAGTATGAATGAACTGGCTATCGCCAAGGTAAGACCCAAGATAGTGATAAAGGCATAGGTTCTATTCTTTAAGAGAATCCTGAACGCTAGTTTTATACTATTCACTTTTATTCCTTATATCGTCGCGTCTCAATCACTTGTACATCAGGAATTCCAATATCCTCGAGATATGAACCAACCCTACGTATCAGCAGGATCAAGATACTAGTAGATAGGTAATTTAAACCACATTTTCACGAGAACGTAGAAGTATACACGGCGGGTAGTATTGAGAGAACTTCGCGTCAAATTAAGCGCACCAATGAAAGATGGACAATGGTTGATACGATGTTTAGTTGTTGGCTTACACGCAACCAGGTTGATTTCTATACAGATTTTATAACCAGGCCGATCCCGTGGAGGATCCATACAACTTAAGTTCGCCGCTTGGATCCCCTGGATGTTCCGGGTCTCTAATGCTCTGCCGGAATTCGCGCAGCCTTCCTATGGTCGTACCACCAGGCATCGAAACCAGGAGATTCGAAAGTGGCAATCTTATCGGTTTCAGGCTGCCCAAAACGATCCCAGTAGATGATGCGTGGGTTAGATCGTACTTGTAATGGTATGTGGTAATAGCCACGCAGCAATACACGATCAAGTGCACGGCATGCGATTGTCATAGCAGAAAAAGTGGTCACTTGCGTGGCATGATTGACTAGCGCATCGACGATCGGATCGTTGATGCCTGCGAAATTATGGCCCATTGGTTCCGGTGACGCGGCAGACGAAAAGAAGATCGGGAGCTGAGCAATCGGCGGCAGCAACATGCTGTGGGAACGCACCATCGCGTCAAAGTCGCGCTTACGCCGCAGGTTGATATACTGCGCGGTCTCTACCAGTTTGATGCTCGCGTTGATGCCTAAGAGTCGCAGCGTATCGATGTAGGGCAACAGCACGCGACGTTCATCAACGGTGCTAGACAGAAACTCAAGCTCAAACGCATCTCCGGATGCATTCCTGAGCACTCCATCCTCAACACGCCAACCTGCTTTGATCAGCAGCCTGGATGCACGCAATAGCGCATCACGGTTCCGCCCCCGACCATTAGAGACTGGCAGCGCGAACGGTTCCTCAAACACGCGTCGATCCAGCGAATCACGCATCGGCTCAAGCAATATTAGCTCCTCCGGGGTAGGCAGACCGGTCGCACCGAATGGTGTATCGGGGAAATAACTTGTCGCACGTCGGTACGCGCCGGAATTCAAAGCGCGGTTTTGCCAATCGAAGTCGAACGCCATACTCAATGCCTCGCGTACTCGCACATCGTCAAGGGGAGGTCGGCGACTGTTAAGAGCAATCACCCTGTGAGGACCGGTAACGTAGCGCTCTGTCCTCTCGCCCTTCCTAAGATATCCCGCGCGCGCTACCGGCACGTCGTAGCTTGACACCCAATGCCGAATGTCACTTTCTATGTAGTAGTCGAACAATCCCTTGCGGAGTGCCTCTCTGGCGACCGTGGCGTCTCTGTACACGTCAAAGTGCAGTTCGTCGAAGTTATACAAGCCCCTGTTAACCGGCAGATCCCTGCCCCAGTAGTCCGCTACGCGCTGGAGTCGAATGTAACCCTGATGCCAACTCATGACACGATACGGCCCACTACCTATCGGAAAAACCGGTGTGGCTTTTGAGGGATTCTTACCTCGCCAATGATGCTCGGGCAGAATGCGCGGTTCAAAGGTCAGGATCCTGAGATTTGAATCATCGAGTGGCTCGTTAAGATGAAGGCGTACCTCATGATCATTGACTGCTTCGACTGAGTCGATCCACCCTAGATACAAACCGCCCTCTACCGTTGATAGCGCCCAGTCCAACGTAAACTTAACGTCTTTACTGGTGATAGGCCTACCATCATGAAAACGGGCTTCAGGGCGTAATCGAAACGCCAAAAGCCGCCCGTCGTTTGATACCGCCATGGATTCTGCAAGCCGACCATAATATCCACCGAGCTCGTCACCCGAGCGTACGATCAGCGTGTCGTACACATAGAGCATACCCGGCGGACCATCGTTGTTGTTATCGAACTCCCCAGCAAAGTTCCTGACATTAGCGTCGGTCGAGAGGGTAATTGTTCCCCCTTGTGGCGCATCAGGGTTCACGTATTCGAAGTGTTTGAAGTCGGCGCTATATTTCAGGTCGTGCAACATCGAGAACCCGTGGGAGAACTGAAGCGCCTCCGCATTGACAATGCCAACCGCAAGACACAAGGTCGGCAGCAACCATACGCGTGAGATTATCAAGCGTCGATGCTCTCGCGTCTTACCTGGCGCTGCAGCAAGGTTCAAAAAAACGACGCATTGCAGTAGGCGGGAGTTGCTCTTCCTCATACGGTTCAGCTTAACAGGCCAGCGTCGTTCCGTCAGAGGTTCCAAACGACTTAAGTTCACGGCCCCCGCTCGATCGAACGGGGGCAGTGGCGTGGGGTCTTAAAACTGAGGCCGCCAGCGAATCTGCACGCCGAACTGACGGTGATCGGTGAGCCGAGCCATCATCGGCTGACTGCCGTTCGTCGATACCGGGAGGAATTCCTGTAGCCCAATCTTGTCGAGCACGTTCTGCACAAAACCGGAGACTGCCCATTGCTCGTCATCCGAGGTCCAGTTGGCGCGCAGGTCCCATCGCGAGTACCCGGGGACTTCCTGGAACGGAACGTTGCCGAGATTCGGCCAACGCGGGCCGGTGTAGGTGTAGATGCTTAACAGCTGCAGCGAGCCCATTTCCGGAAGCGGCGTGGTGTAGGACACCTGGACCGACAGCTTGTGGTGCGGCTGCTGCGGCAACTGATTGCCGGTGACATCCCGCACGTCCGGGAGGGTGACGGTGACCATCTCCAGGGTGCTGAGGTCCTGGTACGTATAGTCCCTCATTGGCCCCTGGGGGTCCCCGGGGATGAACGCGCCGAATTGGCCGATTTCCGAGTCGAGATAGTTGTAGAAGCCGGATATGCGCCAATTGTCATCGACAAAAAACGTCGCTTCCGCTTCGGCACCCCAGATTTTGGTGCCGTCGATATTGGCGGTGGTTGACACAAACGGGGGCTCGGAGGTGATCGGAGCACGCCGGGTTGCGGCAAAAAGTTCGGTATACTGGTAGCAGTCGCGCCTGCCGGTGCGGCCCTTGACACCGAGCTCGTAATTGACGAGCGTGCTGCGGCAACTGATTGCCGGTGACATCCCGCACGTCCGGGAGGGTCTCTTCTCCGATGACTGCCAACGCGGGGACCAAGGGCTCTGTATTGAGCGTGCCGGAGCGATAGCCGGTGGAGATACGCCCGTAGATGAGGGCATTGTCGCGGGGTGAATATTCGAGGCTGATATGGCCGATGGGATGATCCCAGGCAAAGCTGTTGAGGGGCGTGGTTGTTTCCCGGAGGCCAATTGGAATGCCAGCGATGCTGATGATAATCTCGAAGAGACTCAGTCCCAGAACCTTTTCATCTTCGGTGTAGCGCAGCCCCCCCGATACGCGCCACTGCTCATTGATCTCATACTCTGCATTGGCGAAATACGCGAAGGTGTCCTGCGTGGCTTCGGTAAGGAAGGTGACAAACTTGTGGAAACCGGGGAAGGGATTATTAAGGGGATCGATTCCTGGCCTGGGACAGAAAAAATGCTCCCGCCCCTCTGTGGGTAAGCCAAAGACCCCCAGCACCTGCTCGCAGCTTTCGAAGCCTATAGCCTGGGCGGCTACATCGGGGTCGGTGTCGGTCCACGGATCAATGAAGCCAACACCATATACGTCGACCCCAAAGCGCGTGCGGTTCTCGTAGGTAAAGAGGCCAGCGACAAAGTTGAACGGACCGTCGTAATTGGAAGTGAGCAGCAGCTCATGAGAGGTCTCGTCGTTCTCGAATGGGAATTCGAACTCGAGGTCTAACAACTTTACCGGGGCGTCAGCCGCGATGAATGGATCGTCCGCGCTTGGCACCCTGTCAACGAGATCAAGGTCGCGGGTATCTAGCATACGCGTCTTCGTGTCGCCATAAGTGTAACGCAACGTCAACGTATCGGTGAGGTCGAAATCGGCTCGCAGCACGAATCGGTCGCTTTCGTTGTCAAGGCGACCGTCCACATTGGTTCTGATCTCGTTCTTTGGATCATCGCAGAGATCCGTAACGCCCGTTACCCTCCACGACTCGGTCCCTCCCGAGAGGGGCCGGACGTTACAGTTCGCGATCGAAGGGATCGGTTCATCGTACTGGTAGAACGCGCCGTTGAGGTAGCCGTCCGGGTCGGTCCTGTCTATTTCCGCCAGAGACACCTGCACGCTCGGTGCGCCCGTGTCCTCGGTGCGTTCATAACGCAAGTTCAGGTCGAAGCGATCCGTCTTCAAGCGCAGCTGCGGCGCGATGCTGTATTGATCCGGCGCATCGTAGTCGCGGGCTCGCCCATGGTTCTTCTGCGCGCCGTCCCCCTCGAAATAGCCGCCGCTGATGCGGAAGCTGAGGTTGTCTGAAATGGGTCCCCCCCACGCGACATTGTAGCGTTGCGTGAACTGATCGGTGAACTCGGTGAGAACGTCGAGATCCCATTCGTCGGTTGGCTGCTTGTGCCAGTAGCTGATCGAACCCGCGATGGAGTTGCGCCCATTCATCGTGCCCTGCGGGCCGCGGGCGACCTCGACCCGATCCATGTCGAAAAGATTGGGTGCGATCCCGTAGACGTCGACCGTGTAGACACCGTTCACGTAAACGGCGACCGCGAGGTCGGTGTGGTCTTCCCATCTCAGTTGCGTCATGATGCCCCGCATGGCGATGCCATGGTCGTTGCCGAATTGCAGGCCGGGCACCTGTTGCTCGAGATCAGCGCTGTTGGTCATGCCGGTTTCCTCGATCATTTGATCGTTGAACGCAGACATGGTGAGTGGTACTTCAAGAATGCTCTCTTCCCGCTTTTCTGCGGTGACGATGATTTCTTCGATGACAGGTTCGCCTTCATCGGTTGCTTCGTCTGCAGCGAGGCAGGGTGCTGCAACGAGTGCCGCGGCCAGTGCCGTGGCAAGGCGATTGAGTAGTCTAATGGACATGGTGTCCCCCTTGTCTAATGATGTGGACGGAGGAACGACTTAACAACGAGGTCTCTCCGTATACGCCGTAGCTTATGCCGGGGGGGGTCTGTCAATAAGCGTTCAAAATTGACCCACTATCGGCGTCCAAAATTGACCCACCTAAAACCTGTACTTTTTGTTTAAATTTTGACTGGCTGCACGATAGTGCGGGATGTCATCAGCTCGATGCTGATGACATCCCCCAAGCCCCGAGGTTTGAATATTCAAGCAAGTTGAAAGGCACTTCCGGATTCACCATCGGCATTAACTTCATTATTCTGTTAGATGAGCCAACAAATACTCTTTGAGGCGATTTCTGGTGTTTGTTTTATTGCGTTGGATCTCTTTGATCACGATGCTTGAAGCGCCAACTCTCGTTGCCTGTCTCAATAATGTCGCAATGGTGTGTCAACCGATCCAGTAATGCAGTAGTCATTTTGGCATCCCCGAACACTTGCGGCCACTCACCAAAATCCAGATTCGTGGTGATCATAATTGACGTTTGTTCATACAATTGGCTCATCAAATGGAACAGACGTTGACCGCCGGTATTGGCTAATGGCAGATAGCCAAGTTCATCAAGAACCACCAGATCGACACGACAAAGGCGGTTCGCTAAACGATCGTGTTGTTCGAGTTTACTATCGCGATCCAACTGATTGACCAGATCAACCACATTGAAGAACCGTACCCTCTTACCCTGCCGGATACATTGTCGGCTAATACCCATCGCCAGATGTGACTTGCCAGTACCGGTGCCACCGATAAGCACGACATTGCGCCGTTCCTCCAGGAAAGCACCATCGGCGAGCTCTGCAATCATCGTCTCGTTCACACAGCTGGCTGCATGATCAAACGCAGATAGTTCTTTGACCACTGGCATTTTGGCAATCGTCATCTGATAACGAATCGAACGTGCCTTCTTATCAGCGATCTCCACCGCCAGCAAATCGCACAAGATAGCTTCAAAGTCGCGTTTACGACGCCGCCCGGCAGTTACGATCTCATCGTAGTTAAGCCGCATGCCAGCAAGCTTCAAGGTGGTCATCAGTTCAATCACTTCATGCCGCGGCATTTGGGACCTCCTGGCGTAATGCATCGTAACGCTGACAATCCGCCTGTGGCGGTTGCTTAAGCTCGAGCGCTGCCGGCGTTTTGATAGGTTCGGCTGTTTCCGGTTCCTGGTCGGTAGATAGGTAATTTAAACCACATTTTCACGATAACGTAGAAGTATACACGGCGGGTAGTATTGAGAGAACTTCGCGTCAAATTAAGCGCACCAATGAAAGATGGCCAATGGCTGATAAGATGTTTAGTTGTTGGCCTACACGCAACCAGGTTGATTTCTATACAGATTTTATAACCAGGCAGCCTTTGGTGTTGAGCCTGCTACTCAAAAGCCTGTATTACGTGTTGAGGGCTGTTTTCTCAGAATTGAAAGGTGGTGGTTGCGCTTCTATATGAGCCTTTGTGCCCAACTCAAAGGAGCAATTGATGCATCGTCTACTTTGGCTACAGTTTCTGCTTTGTATTCACCTTTATCGCTCTTTTTACTTGTTTTCGTTTTCTTGCCCTTTGTGGGAACGATGCGTTTTCTAATCCGTGCGTTCGGTGCGAATATGCCATGATACCGAACGAGATGATGGCGCGGACGAGGTATCAGTGCTGCCAGTTTGCCAAGAAAATCAAGAGGTGAAAACAAGATATGTGTGGCGCCATTGCGAAAGGGATTTTTTAACTCGTATTGAATCTGGCCATCATTGTGAATGTTGAGTCGATCAAGACAAATCGCCGGTCTCGTAATGTATCGGCATAAAACCGCACTTGAGGTATTTCCGGAATTCATCATGGACAAATCCTGGTAGAGATATGTCAGCGCTGGCAAGGTGGGACTGAAATGAAAGAAGGTTCTGCTCAATGATCCCATATAGTGCAGTTTCCTCCGGTTTGTGGCGTTGATACTCGGAACCGCCAGGAGATTGACTACGAGTTAGTAATTGCAGGGCACCCTTGAGCATTGAAGCATCATGCCAACAACATAATCTTGCTGATGTAGGACACTGGCTTGAGTTTTAGTGGTTTGAACGCTTACGGAACAACCGATCAACGATATTTCCTGAGTTTTTCCGCAATCAATTGTTTTTGAGCTTCAGTAAGGCTGACCTTCCCGGTGACTTTTTCCTGTCTTGCAAAGACATACTTTTCACGAACGACCTGTTTCGCCTTGAAACCTTTCTGCTTCAGCAAGCCATAAACATCATTGATCATATTGGGATTGCCGCACACCAGAAAATGGTCCGTACCGGAATCGGGTTTAAAGCTGTTTAACTGCGCCGTAACATAGGAATGACGTTCATAAGGTAGAAGGTCCCCGCCTTCACGGCTGTAACAGAGTACCAGAGAAAAGCCGGGATATTTATCGCTGAACGCGAGAAGTTCATCCCGATAAAGAAATTCACTCCGGTCTCTGGCTCCCAACAGTAAAATGACTTCAAGTCTGGAATCCACCATGTGCTTCCCAAGTGGGTTGAGCATTGGCAGAAAAGGGGCAAGCCCGACACTGGTTGCCACAAGAAACAACCGATTGGGTAATATCCTGGGTATCAACAGCCGGCCATAAGGACCGGTTACCCGGGTGTTGATGCCTTCCTCGCAATTGAACAGGTAGCGGCTGGCACGACCGTTATCCACTACAGATATCAACAGATCAAGTTCATCATCTGCCCCGTCTGTAAAATCACACAAACTGTACGGACGCTCAAATTCACCCTGATCATCACTGAAGGAAAAGCGAAAGAACTGGCCTGGTTCAAACGGTATACCGGAACCATCCAGCCTGCGAAACCGGAAGTCCCTGGTCGTTTTTGATAACGTTCTGATGCGGATTAGTGTCGCTTCAAACTGCTCAGTCACAGAATTCCCGATTGATGTTCCCATAAAGATAACAACACACTGCTGTTACCGATATTACCATCTGTTCAGATGAAAATTTCGAAACTGTTCAATATGCCATTGATCAAGTTCCACAAGATTTCAGATTGATTGTATAATACGGGATTGCCGGCCCAGGGTACGTCTTTTGAATATCAAACAGAATATGACAGCCATCATTGAAAAGGAGGCTGCCGCAATACAATCCATCAATGTTACCGACGCATTTGAAGAGGCAGTCAACAAATTGCGCCAGTGCAAGGGACGAGTCGTTACCACCGGCATTGGCAAAGCCGGTTACATAGCCAACAAGTTTGCTTCGACGTTGTCCTCTACAGGAACACCCGCATTTTTTATCCATCCAGCCGAAGCCGGCCATGGAGACATGGGTATGTTGGACAGTGGGGATCTGATTGTCGCTTTCTCCACCAGCGGCAAGTCAAACGAAGTGATTGAAATGCTGCAGATCGCCCACCAGCTGGGTATAGACAGCATCATCGGCGTGACTTCACATATCGATTCTCCTTTAAGAGACCTCAGTCAGATTATTCTGGACATGGGTCCTGATATCGAGGAGCCCTGCCCTCTCAAGGTCACGCCAAGTGCAACTATCGCGGTCATGCTGGCGATCAGTGATGCGCTTGCATTGACCCTGATGGCATTAAAAGGGTTTACGACCGATGATTACGGCATGAGGCATCACAAAGGCTACCTTGGCAGTATCACACGGGCAAAGAAACGGGATGGTTGACCAAGATGGACAACCCGATCATTGATCCCGTCGCTGCTGCCGACAAGTATGTAGAGGCAGTACGTGAAGAGGTTGAATCTCTCGGTCTGAAAATCAATATACTGGGATTGATAGCCTCCAGCGATAAACCTTCGGTTGCCTACGCAAAAGCGACTCAACGAAGTTTTTCCAGTGTCGGTATCCATTACGACCTCACGCATGTTGAACGGCTGGACCTGGAAAAAACGATACATGAAGCAAATGCGGATGAACGAATTCACGGTATATTCATTTATTTTCCAGTGTTTTATACCGGACATGACGATTACCTGCGTAATCAGGTCGATTATCGGAAGGACATAGAAGCCGGGAGCATATACTGGACCCGGAAGTTATACGCCAATGATCGATTCGCACTGGACAAGGAAGATCCCAGGAAAGCATTGCTGCCCTGTACGCCGTTGGCAATCATTAAAATTCTGACAGAAGCTGGCAAATATGGTCAGGGTTCATCCCGACCATTGGAAGGCAAGATCGTTACCATTTTCAACAGGAGCGAAGTGACTGGAAGACCCCTGGCAATGATGTTGTCCAACGATGGCGCCAGAGTGTATTCATTCGACATCAACGGTCCCCTGCTCTTCAGAAATGCCGAACCCTCTGAAACGGACATCAGCAGAAGAGAGGCTTTGCGTCAATCGGACATTGTCGTAACAGGCGTTCCCAGTGTTGACTTCCCAAAAATCCAGAGAGACGAGGTCAGGCCGAATGTGGTGTGCATTAACTTCTCCAGCATCAATAACTTTTCGGATGACATGGCAGAACATACCAGTTTCTATATCCCCCGTATCGGTCCTATGACCGTAGCAATGTGCATGCGGAATTCACTCAGGCTCTACCATAACTTTCATGGTTGAACCGTCAGAACATATGGGGCAAAAAATACTACAGGAATACCTGGCATCACTCGCGGCCGGGACTTCAACTCCAGGCGGTGGCACGGCTGCAGCCATCACCGGCGCCCAGGGCTGTGCACTGTTATCCATGGTGTGTGAATTTACCCGGAATGATGAGCGGATCGTTGAATTGGCACAACAATGCACCTCGGTCACAAACAGTTTTATACAGCTCGCCGACCAGGACATCGAAGCATTTGAAGAGGTTATGAACCAGTATCGTCTGGACCGGTCAGGCAAAGCATATCAGTCAGCCCTGCATCGAGCGGCTGAGGTGCCGATGCTGGTGATGCAAGAAGCCGCCAGTCTTGCAGGTACAGCGGAGTATCTGGAGACTGCCGGTAACCGGCTTCTGATTTCTGATGTTGCCATAGGGGCCAACCTGCTTGCCACAGCCATGCACAGCGCAACAGTCAATGTCTACATCAATTGCCAGTTGATTTCGAATATGGATTTTACATCACAGACCATTGTCAAAATGAGACAACATCTATTGTTTGCGGACCGTTTGTCGGCGGTATTCAATCGAATCAGGCAAAACCTGGGAGAAATTCCGAACGTTACCTGAACCGGGCGCTCCAGCGGCTTCGATCAGGTCGACCACCCCGGTAAGAAATAGCCAGTACTTCCAATAGCCGCAACTCGAACAGCAGGTATCTGGCTGAAGGACGATAGCTGGACACCGATACTGCTAATTGACGCATGTCCACATGATCGATTTGATCAGCAATACCGGTTACCTGAAATTCACCGCTGCTCCCGGAACTGTCGTTCATGGCACAGTGCAGGCAATAAAAGCCATTCTCACTCAAGTCCCGGACTTTCTGCGAATCCGGTTCTACAAAAATAAAGCAATGGCCTTCACCGATGATAGGTGTAACCGGATGAACACGGGGTTTGCCATCCTTGCGCACTGTCGCCAGATAGGCGACTTTACCATCGAGTCGTTTCTGTCCAAACGCGGCAATACCGGGAGCTTCCTCCTCCAGTGTTTGCCAAGTTGTATCTGAATGTCTGTCCGGTGCGTTTTCCATCAATCTTTCATCTTCTCCACTGCAGATTGCCAAATAATACCTGTGAAAATCAATCCGGTCATATCTTTGATATATATGAAGCCTATAACTAATTAATTATCAATTACTTGAATTAATAATATTATAATTTACATTAAGTCAATTGTCTTCCATCTGTTAACAGCGGACAGCCCACACTGTAACACTTTTATACAGTATGCAGTGATATCATATCTCAAACATACAGTTGCCAATTTCAAAGTGGTTAATCAAATCTGCTTTGTTGATGTATTGACCACTGTGGGAATACATGCTTAATTCAATTTACTGTTACATGTAAACGCAGGTAATGCGCTACCTGTTGACAGGACCAGAATCTCAGAGGTTGCCTGCGATTACACACGGGTTAGCGGACACGCGCCTGGAGATGCCCATAAGAATTACATACCATGGGTTTGGAGGATACAATGTCAGAACAGGTCACTTTGCACTGCAATTTTTGTGGCAATAGTCATTTCGATGTCAAACGACTTATGGCAGGACCAAAAGGTCATGTCTGCGATGCCTGCATTGAAACGATGTATAAAGGAACCGAATCCCTGCGACTGAGTAACAACGCTCTACTTGCTACCATCACTGCAAGTGATGATCCGAGAATGTGTTGTTTGTGCCAGGATGCAGATAGATCCAGTGATGGTAAATGGGATGTTTTCGAAAATGGTGATGCAACTTCGGTTGTTTGTAAGGAGTGTGTTACTACAACCTGGCAGATATTCAACTCTGACCATCAATCCAATAAGAGTGATGAATTCGATCCAAGCGTTGTAGATCGCATCATAGACAGTCACCTCAGGACCATTCCCCCAGATACATCAGCGGTTGAGTTCGTTGTCCCGGATTCAGAGGAACGAATGTATATTAACAAAATATCTGGAGATGATAGTCACACAATTTCAGTCACTGATAACAGCCTTTATTTCGAAGTACTCCATCGACTGATGTCCCGTCGAGAAGAGGGGTATAGTCCTGGGAAAGGTCATCTGTTGGTGAAAGCTGACAGGAAACGGATAATCGAATACGAACTTACTATATCCCATAGAAGGATATTGCTTACTTGCTCAAGTGATGATAATCGTTAGCACATGTTTAAAACTTTGCCGGGTGAGTTGCCCGACTTGAAGATGCCCGGTGCGCCAGAGGCCGTGGACGGCATCCTGGCACAGGTGGACAGCGGCAGCAATTCAGCAACATCCCTGCTGACACAACAGGAGACGCAGCAAGAAGTTGCAGACGTTCCACTGACCAAAGATACAGCGCGAGAACAGTGCCGGCGCCGTCCGCAATAACAACACAGGGTGCGAATAGGATGACCGGAATTGTTACCCGAGACTCCTCTCAGCGTCGACCGATCGCAAGCATCGGCCGAATGTGAAAACTTTCTTACAAATGGTCTGTCCCACTTGCAGATTCAGAGGGTACCATGATAGCTATGGCGTAGTCATTCGTATTGACTCTGGCCTTGAATTCGACTATAGTTACACCCCTAGCGCCGGGATTTGAAGCTCAGCTTGCGGTGGCGCGATATCAAGTGACTGCTAAAGCGAGCCGCCTGTCGGAAACCCGCTTTAGCTAGCGGGTTTTTTTTGGACAGGAGACAACATCTGATGCCTATTCCATACTTCTCGAGTTCCGGAAGACGACCACACCTTTGGCGTATCCGAGCAGAGGGCTATCGCGATTTGCTGCTCTCCAAACGCTGGACGATGTGCGGAGCTTACGCTGCCAAGACCATTCGTCGCCGCATGGTCATGGTCACAACTGTCGAGGAACATGACGACTATTACCTGTGCCGGTTTCAGCTTAAGGACGATTTCTGGGCTGGCATCACGGCGGAGTTCAGAGAACGTGAAGCATCGCAACTACGAAGCGCGTTCAAGGTCGTCCAGGGCATCGCTACCGAAACGACGGATTCCAATGCGATGGACTCGGAGTTGACAGAAGGTGATGAGGCGATAGGCTGCGGGTTTGGGTGGATGGTTGGCACGTCTTCTGACATGGAACGAACCTGGGCGAATATCGCTGATTACCTGGACGACGAAGGGGAAATCCTCGCCGACCGCATCCTTCAACGCAAAGCCACCGGTCTGTTACTGGATCGGGACCGACACGAGCGCTTGTCGCTGCAGGTGGAGAACTGCCTCGAGAAACTGCGATCGGCCGTCCCCGACACCGAGTACATCGATCCCGTCCTGGATTACGAGGCAGGGGTGCTCTGGGTAGATCTATATCCTGAGGACTTTAATACGATTGTAGGGGAAGCCTACAAGAACGGCAATGGCGACCCACGCTTCGGAAACCCCGACTTCAACGCGTTGGCGGACCGGCTGGAGCTTTGGCGTGCGGATTCCTCCTCGGAGGAGGGTCTCGTATTTCGGGTTCGCACGTACTTCAGCGTGACGCACGCTATCGCAGCCTTGGAACAGCTGCCCGGCGTCATGTCCGCCGGGGTCTTTGACGAGGGCATGGAAGACGAGCCGGACATTGCCATGGCGCCAACGGGAACCGATGCGTACGCGGTAGTAGTACGCGGTGCTTACAATGAACGCACGTTCAAGAGGACCAGCCGCCGTTACCGGTTCTTCCTCGTGTCCGAAGCCGGTGTGACCCAAATATCTGCACAGGAGGCCTCCCGCTCACAGTCGTTTCGGGACGCCGTCGCTGACCGTCCTTGGCGGCGCAGGCTGCGCTGGCCCGGGCAGTGCGCAAGAAGTTGGAACACGAACGCCGGACGTCGCTGACCGTCCTTGGCGGCGCAGGCTGCGCTGGCCCGCCAGACTAACCAGGGAGAAATAGAGATGAAACAACTACTGATATTCATCGCCGCGCTGGCGCTGTGCCAAGTGGCTTCGGGCAAAGATGAAGAGACGGACGAAGAGCTGGCCAATTACATGGCCCAGTTCTACGCGCATATCTTCTTCTTCAACGCTTGTGAGGGCATGGCGTACAACGTGACTATTTCAGGTAAAGCGTCGACTGACTCCGCGCTGAGCGAATCCGAAATAGCGAATGCTATAGAAAGCAGACTTCGTGCTGCGCGGATCTATCAGGACGAATACCAACACGGACATGGAAGCGTCTTCAACGTGTCCCTGACTTTGGCGGGGAACGCTGCCATGCTGAGCGTTGGCTTTGAAAAGCCCGGTTTCGTGGACCCTTACTTGAAGCATCATCTGTTAGCTAAAATCCCCTGGGGTATGGAAACTTGGGGAAAAACCTGGCTGGTCCAAGGTGGCGACTCGGGAGACGTTCTTGCCCAGCTTTCCAAATACTTGAACGAGTTCATCTCCAATTACCTGCGCGTCAACAGTGATGATGCATGCGAAGAGTACCGGGTCGCCGAACTAGAACACGAAGCAAATCTGGAAGCAGAACGTGCAGCGGAAAAAGCGAAAACTGATGCCTGGAAGGACTGGTCAGCAGAACAATGCGAAAGCTTGGAGGACCCAATCGACCAAAGTCTGTGTGCCTCTGGCAAATACTCTGACGACATTTTACAGAAGTTTGAGATTTTACAGGAGTTTGAATGAGCATGCGACTTGAAATCGTCCGAGCAGGAGATCAGTTCTCCCTAAGTATGGTGGACAAACGAAATGGGAAAGATGTGATCGTTGAGCTCACTACTCGTGAAGTCCAACAACTTCGGGATATTCTGACCAAGGTCCTCCGGGACACTGGGATCGAATGGAATTTCCCTGAGGTATAACTCCCGCAGGCTGCACGGCACGAGTATCCCCAGTTGTCGGCGTTCTTGTCGAATGACGCAATCGGCGATCATCGGCATTTGTGTCCCGCGCCCAGACGACATCTGCTGGACAAAGCGCCGCGGTCGCTGCGGGTGCCCAGGAACCACCGATGACGCTACTCAAAGATCCTTGGCCAGGGATGCAGAACCAGTAATTATACCCACCACAATTAAACGAAGCCGCTGAACAGAACACTTACGCCCCCAACAGTTCAGCATCATGTTCTCATGGGACTCTGATCAAAACTGCTACTGTATATTGACCACTGCGGGAATACATGCTTAATTCAAGCAACCGTTTCTTGTAATTGCAGGTAATGTGCTACCTGTTGACGGGACCAGAATCTCAGAAGGAAATGCCATGAATCTTGGTGTACTGGTGTCACATCGGGGCAGCGGGTTGCAGGCCATCATTGATGCCTGTGAACAAGGGGTTTTTAACGCCAGGATAGCCGTCGCAATCTGTAACAACAGCGGCGCACTGGCGTTGAAACGAGCGAAAAATGCCAGCATTCCTGCCGTACATCTGTCATCGAAAACACATCCGGATTCACACGAACTCGATGAGGCAATCCTGCACACACTGACACACCATCAGGTTGATCTGGTAGTGACCGTGGGATATCTGAAAAAACTGACAGGACAAACTCTGAAACACTATCATCGGCACATTATCAACATCCATCCTTCCTTACTTCCAGCCTACGGTGGCAGAGGCATGTATGGGCAAAACATCCATGCGGCAGTCATTAAAAACGGAAAGAAGGAATCCGGTATTACCATCCATTATATTGATGGGGAGTACGATACGGGAGATATCATCGCTCAGATGCGCATACCGGTCACGGCAGACGACACCGCTGCATCGTTGGAACAGAAGATCCTGCGTCAGGAACATCCCTTTCTGATCGCGACACTCAGCCAATTGATCAAGACAGATCAGGGGGTCGCTTGACTTCCACTGCGATATGTTTATATTGACGCATCATGAAGAAGGTCTTCCTGAGCTATGCCCACGACGACGCCGCCCTTGCCGGACGCGTCTGCAAGGCGCTTGCGGACAGCGGTCTCGAAGTGTCCGATCCCGACCGCGACCATCTCCCCGGCGAGAACTGGGCGGGCGAGGTCGCACGCGCCCTTGAAGAGTCCGATGCCATGGTCGTCCTGCTTACCCCGGCGGCCGTCGGTTCACCCGACGTGAAGCGCAACATCGAGTACGCCCTTGGGGCGAAGAACTACAGCAATCGCCTGATTCCGGTCGTTGTAGGAAACGTCGAGCCCTTTCCGGCCAACGAGGTTCCATGGATCGTGCGGCGTATGCCGTGGTTCGAGCTGGACGACACCGAGACCGAGCCTCCCAAAGTCGAGCCGATCGCGGAGGCGATCCTCAGTCACACCTGACGGTCGCCTGACTCGATGGTGCCCGTTCCCCTCGAAGTCTTCCTGTCCCACTCGAGCGCCGACCGGGCGTTCACGGCCAGACTCGCTGGAGCACTCCGGCGTCACGGCATCCCCGTGTGGTACAGCGACACCAATATCCAGGGCGCGCAGCAATGGCACGACGAGATCGGGGCGGCACTGCGACGCTGCGACTGGCTCGTCGTGGTCCTCACTCCCGACGCCGTGGCATCCAAATGGGTCAAGCGCGAGCTCCTGTTCTCCCTCCAGCAGGACCGGTTCGACGGCAGGATAGCGCCCATCCTGTATCGGTCGTGCAACCACGACGAACTCTCCTGGACGCTAGCGTCGTTGCAGATGGTCGACTTCCGGCGGGACTTCGACCAGGGCTGTCGCGACCTGCTGCGGATCTGGGGCATCGGTTACCTGGCGTCTGAGTCGTAGCAGCCGCACTCTCGCGGTGTTGTGTCTTGCAGCAAGGGCTTCCGCGCATCCAGTTCTGTCGGTAGGGCGACCCCCCTTCGGGGTCGGGCTCTCGTGCTATGCACCGAGCCTCGCCAACTACGTTCCAGAAAGGCCCGCCCGGACCCCGGAAAACTCACTACAGAACACGTAGCACAACCAGTACTTGGAATGGATAAAGGACGAAAATTTCATTATAATTAAGGAGTTGATGCGGCTTCAAAGCGGACGCGGGGTCCGAGTATATCAACCACCGCGTGGCAAAGCTGCTGAATAAACTGCATATCCAGAAGTTCACCAAAAGATGGCGACAGCTATCGCAGTCTTGTATGTTTCGGGCGCGGCACTCGAACGACAACGCACTGGTCGAGGGTAAGAACGCGCATGTCGTACGCAAGTGGTTCGGCCACGACCATATCCTGTAGCGCTACGCCGGGATCGTCAACCAGATCGCGCTGTGCGATCTATCACCATTTCTGAACTTTCACCGTCCTTGCCTGTTCACCACCGAATACCGCGATGAAGGCGGCAAGGTGCGCCGAGAGTGACCTGGACGCGGTCATACGCGTCAACGGCGCCCCGCCGGGACCTGTTCAACGCCATTGATGCTGGTCTACACCACGTGGCGTGACGCGCTATCTGATAAAACTGCTACTGTATATTGACCACTGCGGGAATACATGCTTAATTCGTTCTTGTCCGAGAATTCAACACCGCGGTGATTACTTCCTGTCAAGCCGTTGATTTTTAATCCAACAATATGCGAATGTCGCAACTAAAACGCTTGGAAGTCGACTTCCATGACAGGAACTAATTAAATCAACCGTTTCATGTAAACGCAGGAAATGTGCTACCTGTTAACAGGACCAGAATCTCAGAAGGAAATGCCATGAATCTTGGTGTACTGGTGTCACATCGGGGCAGCGGGTTGCAGGCCATCATTGATGCCTGTGAACAACGGGTTCTTAACGCCAGGATAGCCGTTGCAATCTGTAACAACAGCGGCGCACTGGCGTTGAAACGAGCGAAAAATGCCGGCATTCCAGCCGTGCATCTGTCATCGAAAACACATCCGGGTACACACGCGCTCGATCAGGCAATCCTGCACACACTGACACACCATCAGGTTGATATGGTAGTGACCGTGGGGTATCTGAAAAAACTGACAGGACAAACTCTGAAACACTATCATCGGCGCATAATCAACATCCATCCTGCCTTGCTTCCCGCCTACGGTGGCAGAGGCATGTATGGACAAAACATCCATGCGGCAGTCATTAAAAACAGGGAAAAGGAATCCGGTATTACCATCCATTATATTGATGGGGAGTACGATACGGGAGATATCATTGCTCAGATGCGCATACCGGTCACGGCAGACGACACCGCTGCATCGTTGGAACAGAAGATCCTGCGTCAGGAACATCCCTTTCTGATCGCCACACTCAGCCAATTGATCAAGGCAGATCAGGGAGTTGCTTGACTTCCACTGCGATATGTCTATATTGACGCATCATGAAACTGATACACATTATTGAATCTATAATCAGCATTATTCCCGGGGGAATGGTGGGTTGATCCTTGCAAAGCTCAGGAAGAACCCGCCAACGGCGGGTTTTTTGCTGTATGGGTTTGGAAAATACATCAATATGACAACCATAGGTGACAGTGGTGACGGCAACACAGACTGATAACAAAATCAGACCGGGTTCTGAGAATTTCTCCTTTGTCGAGGCGGAACATGCGATTCTCGAGTTTTGGGAAAAGTCAGGTGTTTTTCAGAAATCACTGCAGCAAACCTCAAATTCCACACCGTATATTTTCTATGATGGGCCGCCCTTTGCCACGGGATTGCCACATCATGGAAACCTGGTCGGGTCCATTCTCAAGGATATTGTGCCTCGTTACTTCACGATGAAAGGTTTCCATGTAGAACGGCGATTCGGCTGGGATTGCCATGGTTTACCTGTTGAATATGAAATTGACAAAGCACTGGGCATGTCATCGAGAGAAGCCGTTTCCCGGATAGGGATCAAGGGATATAACGATGAATGCCGGAAGATCGTGCAGAGATATACAGCCGAGTGGGAAAAAACCATTACCAGAGTCGGCCGATGGGTTGATTTCAAAAATGACTATAAAACCATGGATCCGTCGTATATGGAATCCTTATGGTGGGTAGTCAAGCAATTGTGGGCAAAGGACCTGATCTATCGGGGCTTCAAGGTGGTTCCCTTTTCAACCGCGCTGAGCACTGTACTGTCCAATTTTGAAGCGACATCGAACTACCAGGATGTCCAGGATCCATCGATAACCGTACTTTTCAAGCTCAGGGATAAAGACACTTATATATCCGCCTGGACCACTACACCCTGGACACTGACTTCAAATCTGGCACTCTGTGTAGGCAGAGAAATCGACTACGTGAAGGTCCATGATCCTGATCTGGACAAACAGATCATCGTGGCCAGAGACCGGCTGATGGATGTGATCAAAGGTAACCAGCCGGTCATTCTCGAATCGATGCAGGGCAGCGACCTTGTCGGTTTAAGTTACGAGCCCCTGTTCCCCTATTTTGCAGAACTGGAAAGTGAGGGGGCGTTCAGAATTGTCTCGGACGATTATGTATCCACTGAAACCGGTACCGGTATCGTACATCAGGCTCCGGCATTTGGTGAGGACGATTTCAGGATCCTGAAGGAACATGACATCCAGGCACTGGTTTGCCCGGTTGATATGGAAGGCAGATTTACCGGGGAGGTCACCGACTTTGCCGGACAGTATGTCAAAGATGCAGACAGTCATATCATCCGCCAACTGAAAGAACAGGGTAATCTCTACCATCAGGACGTCATAGAACACAGTTATCCATTCTGTTGGCGTTCGGATACACCTGTCATCTATCGAACCATCGACTCGTGGTACGTCAGAGTGGAACAGATGCGGGACCAGTTGCTTGCCGTCAATCAGGAAATCAACTGGATCCCCGGGCATATCAAGATGGGACGCATGGGGAACTGGCTCGCAGGAGCCATTGACTGGGCAATTTCCAGAAATCGTTACTGGGGTACACCATTGCCGATCTGGATAAATGATGCGACTGGCCGGCAGGTATGCATCGGTTCCAGGGATGAACTTTACCGCTATACCGGCGTGCATGTAGACGACCTGCACAGGGAAAATGTTGATCCGCTGACCTTCACAATTGACGGTGAAACTGGTACCTATCGAAGAGTTGAAGAGGTGCTCGACTGCTGGTTTGAATCCGGCTCAATGCCCTATGCCCAACTCAACTACCCTTTCCGGAATAAGGATGTATTTGAACAGGGCTTTCCTGCTGAATACATTGCCGAAGGGCTGGACCAGACTCGCGGCTGGTTCTATACACTGATTGTTTTGAGTACGGCGCTTTTTGGTGTTAATCCTTTCAAAAACGTCATTGTCAACGGCATCGTGGCGGCGGAAGACGGCAAAAAGATGTCGAAGAGCCTGCGCAATTACACACCTCCGGATGAACTCATGGAGGCATATGGCGCCGATGCCCTGCGGCTCTATCTGATCAATTCCGGACTTGTCCGGGCTGAGGACCAGCGCTTTAAGGACGCAGGGGTCAGGGATATGGTTCGCCGCGTCCTTTTACCCTGGCTCAATGCGTTCAGATTCTTCAACACTTATACTGTGATCGACAACTGGCAGCCGGACAGTTCCCTGTCTGGTCCCGAGAACATCATGGATCAGTGGATACTGTCTCGTCTGCAATCCCTGAAAGCGACTATCGCAGAAGAGATGGAAGCCTATCGACTGTATAACGTGGCGCCTCCGCTATTCGATTTCATCGGAGATCTTACCAACTGGTACATCCGACTCAATCGACCGCGTATGTGGGTGGAAGGAGACAGCAATGACAAATCCCGGGCTTATCAGGCACTCTTTACGACAGTGTATGAGTTGAGCGTCAGTATGGCGCCATTTGCACCGTTTCTGGCTGAGTCTATCTACCGGGAATTGCCATTGGGAGAGCACGCTCCGGAATCCATTCATCTATGCCGGTATCCTGTAGCAGAAAAAGAACTGATTGAACCGAAACTGGAGCAGGCGGTGGCCAGGATGCAGCAAGTCATTCTCCTCGGTCGGCATAAACGCAATCAGGAAAAGATCAAAATCAGGTATCCGCTTCATGAATTGACGATCATCCATAAAGACAGGGAACTCCTGGACGAGATCGCCAGGCTGGACGACTACATCAAGTCCGAGTTGAACGTGAAGACAGTGATTTACTCAACGGACGAAGGCAGGTTCGTCGACCTGTATGCAAAAGCCAATGCCCCCGTTCTGGGTAAGCGTCTGGAAAAGCGTTTCAAACACTTCCAGCAGAGAATAGAAAAGCTGACCAGTGAGGACATCAATCAACTGCAGGTATCCGGCGAGATTGTCATCGAAGGTGAAACATTCGAAGGTGACGATATCCTCATATTCCGCGAACCCATGGCGGGGACAGGCACCCTTTCCAATCGATTTGTATCCATCAGCATGGATTGCGTCCTGACCCCGGACCTGATTGGAGAAGGACTTGCACGGGAAGTGATCAACCGGATTCAGAATACTCGAAGAGATTCCGGTTTCAACATCACTGATCGCATACGTCTGGATATCAATGCCAGCACGGGTATACGGGAAGCCATTGCACAACATCAGCAGCACATCATGCAGGAAACCCTGGCGTTGGAAATGAATCTGGTAGAGACCCCTCTTCCGATTTCCTGTGAAATTAATGAGCACCTGGTCCAGTTGGACATGAGCGTCATCAGAGAAGCGCATGAATCCTGAACACTACTACTGGCAGACAGGACATTCAGCCGTCAGACACGGTAACAAACGTCGGCAGCCGACAGCAGAATCTGTATAAGACGTATAGCGTTAGATGACAACCCGGTTGTTATATTGTTACTGGAATCCCTATAGCGCTACCAGTATGCTACGCAGACGGGTATGAGAATCACACCCGGTTAACACCCCCTATGAGTTTCAAGGAACATTATGATAAAGAGATATCTGAGTCTGCTTGCCCTTGCAGGACTTTTTCCAATTACCTTATCTGCGGCCACGCTTCAGGATATTTATGAACTGGCTGTGCAGAATGACCCGGAACTGGCTGCGGCACAGGCTTCCTTTAAAGCCCAAGGTGAAATCGTCACCCAGCGCAGAGCTGCTCTTCTTCCATCCGTTTCGATGAGTGGCAGTTCGTCCAACAGCAAGTCAAGAGTACTGATACCCATAGTCAGCCCCTGGAACGATTTCAATTCACACAACTGGAACTTATCATTGCAACAAACGTTGTTCCGTATGGAAAGCTGGTTTCTGTTCCGTCAGGCAAAGAACATCGAGGCGCAGGCTATGGCACAGCTTGCCTCGGACCAGCAGGCTCTGATTCTCAGGGTGGCGGAAAGCTACTTGGCGATCCTTGAAGCCCAGGCTGCTCTTATATCTTCCAATGCGGAACGCAATGCCGTAAAGCGCCAATTGGAGCAGGTACAACAAAGGTTTGATGTCGGTCTTGTTGCCATCACCGATGTTCTGGAATCCCGGGCAGCATTTGATACCTCTACAGTATCGGTTATCGAATCGGAAGCCGCACAGAACATCAGTTTTGAGGCACTGCTACGACTGACAGGACAACCCATAATCACAATCTCCAGTCTGATCGATGAAATACCCATAATAAATCCGGAACCTGATAATGTGGATGACTGGATACGGAAAGCGGTCAATCAAAACTACTCTCTGATTGTCGCCCGCGAAGGCCTCAGGATAGCCGAGAAGGACGTAAAGATTGCCCGTTCGGGTCACTATCCTTCCATCAACTCATCGATATCATGGGGTCACAATGCGACTGGTGGTGGCAACTCGTTTTTCGGTCGCAAAAGTGACAGCCATTCGATGTCGGTCAATATAAACATACCGCTTTATACCGGCGGTGCTGTCAGATCTGGAGTGCGTCGAGCGGGTTTCGTTCTGGAACAGGCACAACAGAATTTCGATCTCCAGCAGAGGACCATTGTTGAGAATACACGTACTCTGTTTACCGCTATCATTACAGATGTGGCGCGCGTCCGCGCCAGGTTACGCGGTATGGAATCATCCCAGAGCGCTCTGAACGCGACCCAGACCGGCTATGAAGTGGGCACGAGGAACATAGTGGATGTCCTGCTGGCGCAACGCCAGTTGTATCTGTCCCAGTTTCAGTATGCGAGCGCCAAATACCAGTATATTCGCAACAATCTACGTCTGAAGCAGACAGTGGGTACTCTGAGCCCGGATGATATCAGTGCCATCAATGGATTTATTGATGTCAGCACCGTCGAGAGGGTTATCCCAACAACTCGTTGAACCAATGAGTAAAAACAGAATCAAACTTCGAAATTTTCCTGGTAATCGGTCATGACAACCAGATGGATCCTTGCAGCACTGGCTGTTGTCCTGGGTGGTATATTCATCATCACAATGGACAACGGCGCTACTTCTGTCATTGCTGAAATACCTGATTCAGCAGTCACCACTCCATCCGATAGCTCTGAAATTCCCGATACGACAGGAGCATCTGTTGATCAGATATTGCTGACCGATGATGAGAGCAACAACATCAAAATCTTTAAAGATGCCAGCGCTTCAGTAGTCTTTGTCACCAATACTCAACTGTGGCGGCGTCGTTTTTCCTACAATGCCACGGAGGTTCCCGCCGGTTCCGGTACAGGATTCATATGGGACAGTGATGGGCTTGTTGTCACCAACTACCACGTTATCCACAACGCCAATACTATCAATATCACACTGCAGTCTGGAGCAACCTACAAGGCCGAGATTGTCGGCAAGGCGCCGGAAAAGGATATCGCTCTGTTGAGAATCAACGCACCTGAAGAGACTCTCTCACCTGTTCACCTTGGTGATTCCGATAATCTGGAAGTCGGCAGAAAAGTACTGGCAATAGGCAATCCTTTTGGACTGGAAACCACGTTAACTGTTGGTGTTGTCAGCGCCCTGGGCAGGGAGATTAAATCCCTGGACAACAGAACGATTAAAAATGTGATTCAGACCGATGCCGCCATCAATCCCGGCAATTCCGGCGGGCCTCTGCTTGACTCCAGTGGCCATCTGGTAGGTGTCAATACCATGATTGTCAGCCCCAGTGGTGGGAATGCCGGCATAGGCTTCGTGATTCCCGTGAACACGGTCAAAATGATCGTGCCACAGTTATTGGAGCACGGTAAACTCTATCGACCGCGCCTTGGGATAGAGCCATTATCGGATTCCTGGGCAAAACGATTGCAATTGCCAGTAAAGGGTGTGGCAGTCGTCAGTGTCCAAAGAGGTCTCCCGGCAGATAGAGCCGGCATGGTCGGTATGAGAGAGGACCGACGTAACAACATTCATTTTGGCGATATCATTACCGCCATTAATAACGAACCGGTAAGCAACTGGGACTCACTGTTGTCATCACTCGAAAAGTACCAACCAGGGGACGAAGTTACAGTGACAACTGTCAGGGACAATAAGACAATTAAATACCTGGTTACCCTGGCTGAACCTGATTCCTGAGCAAGGAAGATTTTTTGTCGTGGTTGACTGAACTTCAATTTTCCTGCCTGCCGGGCCGTTGTATACTCTGCGATGCCTATACCAACAGGCAGATGGACCTGTGCAGCGCCTGTGAAGCTGCCCTCCCCGCCTGCCAGACTGGCTGCCAGCGATGTGGCCTGCCACTTGCCGCAAATTCACAGGTCTGCGATGTTTGTTTGAAAGATCCCCCTGTTTTTGAAAGAACCTGGTGCCCCTATCTTTACGCCTGGCCGGTCGACGGTATGATCAGTGATTTCAAGCACACAGGACATCTCACAACGGGCCGGGTTCTGGCTGAGTTGATGTTGAACATTCGACCGGAACAGTCCTTTGATCTGATGATTCCCGTTCCTCTGCACCCTCGTACTGAGCGGAAACGTGGATTTAATCAGGCAGTGGAGATAGCGTCGGTATTATCCAAAGCATGGAAATTACCAATGGATAACGGGAATTGCCGGCGAATCATCCAGACACCCGAGCAGAAAAAGCTCAATAAAAGCCAGAGATTCAGGAACATCCGCAATGCCTTCGCCCTGAAACGCCCGTATCATGGTGAGCGAATTCTGATTCTTGATGACGTGGTAACCACAACCGCAACGGTCTCCGTACTGGCGGAACTGTTACTTGAAAACGGCGCAGGTTCAGTGTCCGTCATTTGCATTGCCAGAACAGCATGACCACCTTTACGAATCCGGGTCCACCTGTGCTAAAGTCGAAGGTCATTTTCTCTGGATCATATTTATGGATTGGGAATTCATCAATCTGGATAGTGATTTCGTATCGGGTGTCACACCTCCAGCCGGTTTTGAACACAGCTTCCACATTGTCATATCTGATGACGAAATTCTGACTATTAATGGTGTGCATCCCTGGCGGCCAATCAACGGGAATGAATGGCACTGGCTTGGGCTGGAATCCATTGCCGATCACTATCTGGGTGAGGTCGACGGTGTGCCGGTCTTTGCCCATGAAGTTGACCCGGAGTCCGACAATCCGGAAGGATACGAATTTGAAACCCTCTGGTCTTTTCTCAACCAGGTAGAACAGCCCGTGTTTTACATGGTCGGCAGGGCAAAACAGATTGTGGAGTGGCATCGCAATCACCATTATTGCGGTAAATGCGGAGAAGTGACGACAAGTTCAAATTCAGACCGCTCCCGGAGATGTCCATCCTGCAGACAAATGTTCTATCCCAGGCTGTCTCCTTCAATCATCGTGCTGGTAAACAGGGGCGAAGAATTGCTGCTGGCCCGGAATGTACAGTCCAGAAGTAATTTTTACAGCACTATCGCCGGATTTGTCGAGCCCGGTGAATCCATTGAGACGGCCGTGCACCGTGAAGTGATGGAAGAGGTCGGGATTCGAATAAAAAACCTGAAGTACTTTGGCAGCCAGTCCTGGCCATTTCCAAATTCGCTGATGTTGGGATTCCACGCTGAATATGAAGGAGGCGAGATTGTTCTTCAGGAAGAAGAAATAACGGATGCACAATGGTTTCACTTTACCCGATTACCCCAAAGACCAACTAAGGTCTCCATTTCGGGCTGGTTGATTGACGACTATTTACGGCGAAATGCGTAAAGGCTACAGCTGATATTTGTTAACCACAGGATTTGCGTACATACACAACCAGTGATGTCTCGCCTTCTCAGGACATTTTTGTAATCGCTGTTCAAAGTAGGGAGTATTGTCATAAGTATCTATTATGAAATGGGCTTTCATGTCATCAAATGGTGGATCATTCAGTTGCGATAAAGCCCACAGGTTGATGGGAAACAACTCAAGATTCTGCCTAATCTGACGGTCAACTTCCTTTGCAACAGCATCCGCGGTTCCATACTCACCTCGAATGGGTTGCCCAACTCGCAATATAACCCTGCCTTTGTAACCTCCAAGACCCCTGGCAAGATTCGTCAGATCCTCTCCTTGCGGTTTTTCATAAACTCCCTCTTGTTCCGTCACCTGCAGTTCCAGGGCTTTGGCTATGTCACATGAATCATATTCATAGGAAATTGCCAATGGAACAATATTGAGCCGCTCAATCAGGTTGTCGAAATCCGCCTTCCGCTCTGCCAGTGCAAACATTTTGATGATCGCAGCATCGGTTATATCCATGCCGTCCTTGGCACGGCCCTCACTCTGCGCAATCCAGATTGAATGACCATTCCTGAGGGAATGATGAATGTACTGAGAAGACTGCAACAATGCAGCATAGATCTTCTTGGCGCCCTCTTCAGAACGTCTGATAAAGAAACTCTTGTTGAGCTTCATCAAATCCGTTGCAAAGCCAACCTGTACAAGATTGTCCCCAACCGTAATTCTTACCGTATCGAATCCAGACTCATACAGAGCGTAGTCCAGTAACATGGAATCACCAGCGATGTCTCTGTGGTTACTGATAAAAATATAACTTTGAGTCGGATCGAGGCTCTGGATACCTTCGTATACAAACCCGTCCGTTGTTTCTTCTATAATCTTACGGACCACAAAATAGACTCTTTGCTGAAATTGGCTGATCGACCGAACTCGTCCGAGCCACATTCTCAGATAGATTGCAGTCATCAATCTGGCCCCCCAGGGTAGTAAATGGTGAATACCGGGTAATTGCCATCCTGCTATAAAATTCAGAAAATCTTTATTGCGCAGCAGTCGGTGAATAACTTCTCCAACTTCCTCGTCTTCGTAGGGTCTGATGTCATCAAACTTCTGTAAGTTCACCTTTCCACTCCGACTGCATCAAGAGTACAGTATTTAATTCTATCAAATACAGACCCGAATCATCATTATTGTTGAGACGTAACGGTTCTCAGGAGCCTTCAGCGGGCCAAAAACTCGCCCTGCCGCTGTTGCGGTGCAATCAGGCCGGTATACTTGGATTTACTTCGTCATATTTGATGAGAGTTTACCTGTAATGCTCTGGATCAAGACTATTCATATTCTGTTCGTCACTGCCTGGATGGCCGGTATTTTCTATTTACCACGGATATTCGTACATTATGTTGAGGGTCAGCAGAACAACGAGGATACGCGCCGTCTTGTTGTAATGGCTGAAAAGCTGGTTCGATTTACCGCGGTCATGGCTGTATTGGCGAGCATATTCGGTGTATGGCTATGGCTCGGTTACGGCATTAGCGGACATTGGCTCACCATCAAACTGGTTTTTGTGGTTATCCTGATTGCCTATCATCTGCAATGCTATCGCTATACTCTCTTACTGAAACGCGGCGCCGAATTCAACAATTCCTTCTTCTTTCGACTGTTCAACGAATCCATCCTGTTGATCCTGATTCCAATTCTCATTCTGGTCGTGGTCAAACCAGTTTAAATTCGTGCGACGGTATTCCTTCTCCCCTGCGTAGAATTGAATACAAAACAAAGGAGATTAACCATGCAACACCCAAAATTTACTGCTTCACCCGGAATGAATCCCGTACTGCTGAAATGCGGTTGGTTGTTAAGCGCCGCACTGATCGCGGTAATGGCCGCACCAGTGCATGCTGATGAAGAAGGCAAAAAAAGCGGCAAAGGCAAATTCGATACCGACGGAGACGGCAAGATCAGTCTGGAAGAATTCAAGTTCAAAGATAAAGGGATTTTGAAAAAAATGGACGCTGACGGCGACGGCACGGTCACTGCCAGTGAATTGGCAGAGTCTCAAGCTGCGATGGAGGCCCGGGTTCAAGAGGGCGTGACCATGCGAATGAACAGGATGAAGAAATTGACCGAGGAAAAATTCGCTGAGATGGACAGCAATGATGACGGTTCGGTAACTGCAGATGAACTCAAAGCACACGCTTTCTCTCAAATGGATAAAGACAATGACGGCTTTCTCTCCAGAAAGGAACTCCGTCATGGTATGAGAAAAAACGTTCGTGGACATGATGGTAAATCCCGTGGATATAAGGGTAAATCTCGTGGATACAAGGGTAAATCTCAAGGACACAAGAAGGGTAAAAAGTCCTGGTCTGATAAGGACAGCGGATAGTCCAACAAGTGCTATCAGCGGAAATTCGTGCCAAACTTGGTGATATGTACCCAACAATTCTGCGATATAGATGGACATAAGCGAGGAGGATCTGGTTGAACAACTGGTTTCTGGAAACGAAGATGCATACAGGAAATTGTTGGATCGGCATCTTCCCTCGCTTACCGGGTATGTTAAGCGAATGATGAGTAGTAACAGTGCGGATGCCGAAGACATCCTGCAGGAGACATTCCTCAGATTATGGACGCATGGGCGGCGGTACGATCCAAAGGTGTCGAAGTTATCAACCTGGTTGCACAACATTGCTCACAATCTGTGTATTGATTACTTTCGTAAAAACAACCGGATGGTACTGGAAGAACAGCCGGAAGAATTAACGGATCAGGATGCACATCTGGAAAATCTTGCTAATTTGGAAAATGCTGCACAAATTGAACGATGCATGATGCAACTGCCGGAACGGCAGCGCAGCGCTATCATCATGTGCCACTACCAGGGGATGTCCAATAAAGATGCCGCTGTTATTCTCGGCACATCGGTTGAAGCCCTGGAATCGTTAATGGCGAGAGGCCGGCGAAAACTGCGTCAACTACTTACAGGATAATGGATTCATGGATCATTCGAGATTAATACAGATCATTGAAGCTTACGGAGCACACCCGGAACGCTGGCCCGAACAGGAACGTTTTGCGGCGGAACAGTTGCTTGGCAGCGACCTCGACGCGAACCGCCTGCTCAGCATCCATAAACTCGTTGATAGTGCATTGGACAGTTATGCCGTTGTTCATCCTCTTCATTTACAAACAAAGATAATGGCGAATCTGCCCGGTAGAGCACTGATAGACAGATGGCTTGAATGGTTAATTCCCGACTTTGATGAAATTCGTTCCTTTTTCTGGCGGCCAGTGCTTGCCGCCTGTCTGCCCTTGGTCACTGGACTTCTACTCGGTAGCAGTCTGTTGTCGGTAGATGTGGTAGACGACTGGGAAGACGAAATTGTACTGATAGCGCTGGATGGTGACCTGGGCGATGAATAAGACGCGTTGGCTGACACTGCTGTTGCTGATCTCTCTGGGGATAAACCTGCTTTTGGCTGGCACCTATGCCGGCTGGGTCATGTCCAAGGAAAAAATGTTGCATATCCCCCCGGAATTTGGCTGGATGATGAAAGAGATGAAAAGTGAAGCAACCCGGGAGGAAATCCATCCTTTACTCACAACGCACATTAAACAAATCAGGCCGATAAGACGGGAAATAGGAATTGCACAAAGGAACTTCAACAAGCTGCTTGTGGAGCCAAAGCTTGACGAGGAAGCTATGGCGGAATCATTGCGCAGACTCCGCGACTCATCCAGTCAATACCAGGTCGAGATGCACAAGATGATGCTGCAGATTCTAAGCACTCTCACTGTAGAAGAGCGAAACAAAATATCCCATTATCTGAAAAAGCATTCCAAAGAAAAACGTAGAGGCGGCAAAGGACGTGATAACAGGCAGGAACACCGTGAAAAACGCCGATCAGGCAATGATGTGAAAATACCTTCTTCAGAATGACAAATCACGCCTTATGATATCTGACTTCCAGATAAGATGTTCACCGGTAACAATCTTTAAATTCAATAACTCACCATGAACGGGCCGCCTGTATATAAAGGTGGATCATTCAGCTGTGGAATGAATTACCAGAACGTTCCTTTGGGCAACAGGTTAGGTTAGAGTGTCCTCATGGAGCAATTGACACTCAGACCTGTGGGTGCCGTCAACGGTGAAATCAATCTGCCTGGTTCAAAAAGTCTGACCAACAGGGCATTACTGTTGTCCGCACTCGCCGAAGGCAACACGCGACTGGAAAATCCGCTATCCAGCGATGATACTCTTAGAATGATGCAGGCTCTGCGACAATTGGGAATCTCATTGTCGATTTCAGAAGACGGGCAATATACTCAGGTCAACGGTAATGGTGGATTGTTCCAGCCACCGAAGAATAAATCCTTCTACCTTGGCAATGCCGGAACTGCCATACGTCCACTGACATCCATTCTGAGTCTTGTTCCCGGCGTCTACAGACTTGACGGGGATGAATACATGCAAGAGAGACCCATAGCACATCTCTGCGATGCTCTTTGCCAACTTGGGTCAAAAGTGGAGTATCTTTCCAGAGAAGGATTTCCACCACTGGAAATTGTCGGCGGCAGGGTGAAAGGGGGCAATGTTTCCATCCCGGGTAATATTTCAAGTCAGTATCTGACCTCATTGCTGCTGGCGTTGCCTATGGCTGAGAACGACAGCACAATCACTGTTATCGGAGACCAGGTTTCCAAACCATATCTGGATATCACCATAGGCATCATGACGCAATTTGGTGTCAGTCTGACGCACGAGGATTATCAGCGGTTTCTGATTACCGGTCAGCAACGGTACCTGTCACCCGGTAGATATCTGATTGAAGGAGATGCGTCTTCTGCTTCCTATTTCTTTGCGGCGGCAGCCATTTCCGGCAGTGTTACCGTCCATGGTATCGGGAAACATTCGGTACAGGGTGATATCCGTTTTCTGGATACCCTGGAGAAAATGGGTGCTGTAGTTTCGCGACATGCAGATCACATCACAGTATCGAAACCCAGTGGGCAGAACCCGGCCGCCCTGAGAGGAATTGATGTGGACCTCAATCATATTCCTGATGCGGCAATGACCATTGCAGTACTGGCATTGTTTGCCGATGGGCCAACGCGTATCCGCAATGTCTACAACTGGCGTGTAAAGGAAACCGATCGGATGTACGCCATGGCCACCGAACTGACCAGACTCGGCGCCAATGTTGCCACTACTGACGATTCAATCACCATCCACCCACCCGCGGAAATCCGGAGTGCATGCATCGAAACCTACGGCGACCATCGTATGGCCATGTGCTTCTCGCTGGCTGCACTGGGGAAAGCAACCATTACCATAAAAGACCCGGACTGCACCCGAAAAACATTTCCGGATTACTTCCAGGTGTTTGCATCAATCTGCCAGTAGTGTCAGCGCTGTGCAGTCCAATGTTTACTCAACTCAAGATCCAACAGCCAGGCCTTGGTCTCCAGGCCGCCCCCAAATCCGGTTAGATTGCCATTGGCGCCAATGACACGATGGCACGGAACTACTATTGGAAGAGGATTTTTGGCATTGGCAGCCCCCACAGCACGTACTGCCAGTGGTCTGCCGATTGATTCGGCAATGTCCCGATAGCTGCGGGTCTCGCCATACGGTATTGACTGTAAAGCATGCCAGACCTGTAATTGAAACTCAGTACCGGATGGTGACAGATTCAGGGAAAAGGCTTTCCTGCAACCCGCAAAGTAAGCATCCAACTGTGTTTTTACTTCACCAAAGCTGTCTTCGTCTCTGCTCCAGTCATCTGCTGGCGCTACCTGCCCCTTCCCCTGGGGGAATCCAATAAATGCCAGAGATGACTCGTTCCCCGCCAACAACAAAGAGCCTACAGGTGAATCCATATAACAATATTTCATCTTAATTCCTTTATTCAAACACGAATCGACACCAGCAACTGTTTCTGACCGCTGAGGACTCCTGCCAGTTTCGATCAGATTCATACTAACTGGTTCCAGTACGGAAACAAATATCGCGCCTGTTACTTTCTGAAAAAATCATTAATTCCTAAAGAAGCACTACTGCATTGCCGACACACACGATGTCCGACGCACAGCAGATGGCTTTGGGGCGTTCATTTGCGCAAGCATAATGTCGTAGCGCCGAGCCGGATGAACAAGACTTCTTCCAACCCACAGCAGATGATTTTGGGGTGTTCATTTGCGTAAGCATAATGTCGGAGCGCCGAGTTGGAGGAGCATGACTACAGGCATGCGGGGGAGACGAGGGCATCCCGGAGGGACGCGCAGACGCTGAAGCAAATGAATGCCCCAAAACCATCTGCGAAAACCCTCAATCGAATCTACCAGCAACAATCTTTGCAAGAACAGTGTAACTGTATAGCATGTGTGCACTGGCACTCATCAGATGTTCAACATGATTCAAGCACTGGGATTATTGACCAACCCGGAAGGCACCCTCAAAGACAGACTTGCATTGCCGGATCTGCTGCATTTTGAATATCGCCACCAACAATCCTACCGTGATAACTCAACACTACAACTCACCGTAGTCTTGAAAACACCCGAACTTGAATGCCTGATCACACCTTCATCTGACACAGTAACTGCTGCCCTACAGCAATATTCCAATCTGACACAGGTCTCTTCAGCCCTTAATGTTCCAATACTCAACCTGAATGCACCACTCCCACTGGCGCCACTAGAGATAGAGAAACCCTGGGGCAAGGAGCTCTGGTACACCGGTATCGAAATGCGGGGGGTATGTACTATGGGAGGCATACCAATACCCTGGATACTTGATTGCCTGCCGGTCACTGTCAGCGGTGGTACGTACCAGCCTCCCCTGCTTCTGAAATTCCTGCAACCCCTGCCTGATGAGATTTTTGGCGATTTGTACTTCGAGGCTCATGCTCAAAAAACTGAAGTTTATATTGTCACTGACATTAACCGGCAGGCATGGCCCGACGGCGTCGGCAGGATACGATATGGTTTCGACAAGCTAAAACTTGAACAATATTCCAGTGATGACAATTTCAGGCAAGCCTACCTTGACGCTGTAAACCGGTATGCACAAGTCAGGTCAGCTATTGATCTGGAACTGGATCAATTCCAAAACGGAAGATTGGCAGATGTATCTGACCGCAAAGCCTGGTTATCCGGCATCGATGATGAACTTCTGAAAAAAGAACGGGAACTGAGACATGAAATGGAGTCCTTTACCGCGCTTCACGATCTTCAAGAGGGTGATGTGGTTCACGTACCGCCCCTGACACCACACTCACTTCAGCATGGTGTAACTGTAGTGGAATTTCAAACGCCGTATTATGAAAGATTCATTCTTTCCTTTGCCCAGAAAGTTCTGACTCAGGATCATTGGGATACACAGGAAGCATTGACCCGAATCAATCTGGATACCGAACATGTCCTGGACCGGAGTGATGGTGAACTGATCGCGGATTTCGATGACTTCAGAGTCATGCGATTAAAACTGGATCCCGGAAATTCAATCGGGATTGAAAAACCGGGTTACGCAATTCTCATGGGGTTAACGGGAGACATTGACCTTGCCGGACTCATTATTACACCTGGATCCGTACGCTATGTCCCGGCGGGATGTCAGCTCAATTTCGTGAATAAAAGTAAGAAAGAAAGTGTCACGTTATTGGCAATTCCCAAGTGATTGAGATTACTGTAACAGATCCCGGACGGCATCTCTTTCTTCAATGAGTTCTGCTTCAGTTTCTGACATTTTCAGTTGGCTGAACGTCGAAATTTCCAGGTCATCTACAATGGACCAGTGACCGTTATCACAAATACAGGGGAACGAGTAGATAAGACCTTTTTCAATGCCATAGCTGCCATCTGAACAGATACCCATACTGACAATCTCTCCGTCAGTTCCGCTCACCCAATCACGCATGTGAGCTACGGCGGCATTCGCTGCGGAAGCCGCACTGGACAAACCCCTGGCATTGATAACCTCTGCTCCGCGCTGCTGAACCACAGGGATGAAATCCTGCTCTATCCATTCCTGGTCAACCAGGTCCATTGCCCGTTGACCTGCAACAGATGCATGACTCACGTCCGGATATTGGGTTGCCGAATGATTGCCCCAGATGATGAGATTTTTGATCGCCGTCACATGGTTTCCAGTTTTACGGCCGAGTTGTGTTAATGCGCGGTTGTGGTCCAGTCGCGTCATTGCAGTGAACTGGCGGGAATCAATATCCGGAGCATTGCGCTGTGCGATCAGGCAATTGGTGTTTGCCGGATTACCGACAACCAGTATCCTGACGTTTCCTGCGGCGTGATCATTCAGTGACTTGCCCTGAAGTGAAAAGATCTGTGCATTTGCCTCCAGTAATTCTTTTCGCTCCATTCCGGGGCCTCTGGGACGGGAACCAACCAGCAGGGCAAATTCCACTCCGGCAAAAGCAACATCCGGATTATCTGTGGCGACAATGCCGTGCAGCAATGGGAATGCACAATCATCCAACTCCATCACCACCCCACCCAGGGCTTTCATTGCAGGGGGAATCTCAAGAAGCTGGAGAATAACCGGTTGGTCAGGCCCCAGCATTTGTCCTGAGGCTATTTTGAACAGCAGTGAATAGCTGATTTGTCCCGCGGCACCCGTTACTGCAATCCGGATCGGTTTGTGCATCTCTGTATTTCCCTATATTCAGATGGATATTCCTGGTCACTCTAAAGGACTGTGGTATCTGCAAAACAGGCCCCCTGCATTTGGCGACACAGATTATACCCGGTGTGACCTTTCATTAAATTGTACTATCAAAACATATTGTCATATGTTCAACTGCCAATTCAAGCAGCCCGGAATTAAACAAGGTAGAGAACACACACTGTATACAACCACAACAGACAGGTTCGGGTATTCGTTAGTGCAAGCAAAGTATCAACTCACCAAGTTGGGGCAGAAGACTTCAAGCTTGCATGAATACAAGGGGAAATTTGGATGAACATTGGCATTATAATTTCTTTGCAAGTAATTGATTTGTAAAGAAGCACTGCTGAAATACCGACATATTCAGGGAAAAATGGACATTTCCTAACTATCGGCGCGGTTAGTGCCAGTATATCTTGACTTTCAGTGACCCGGTGGTATTGTAATTGACCCCACAAAGCGTGGCAGTTACGTTTTCCAGTCGTTGACAGGACAGGAAGAGTAGTACTTTAACTATGAGAAACAAATCACGTAATCAGCTAACCACAATGCCTGTCCGTCAGGGATTGTATGATCCCGCCTTTGAAAAAGATTCCTGTGGTGTTGGATTTGTAGCCAACATCAAAGGCATAGCCAGCCATCATATCATGGAGGATGCCCATCACATCAACTCCCGCATGGATCATCGGGGAGGTTGCGGATTTGAAGAAAACACCGGTGACGGGGCAGGTATTCTGACGGCACTTCCCCACTCCTTTCTACGCAAGGTTACGAAAGAACTTGGCATTACCCTGCCTCCTCCAGGCAGTTATGCGGCAGGGAACATATTTCTCCCTCAGCTGGATGATGAACGCGGAATCTGCAAAGACACAATTGAACGAATCATTACCGAAGAGGGTCAACGGTTTCTCGCCTGGCGCAAATTACCCCTGAAACCGGAGTCGGCAGAAATTGGACCTGCAGCAAAAAGTGCAATGCCCGTCATCGAACAATTGTTTATCGCATCCTCCGGAGATGATCCCGAAGCCTTTGAGCGGGTCCTCTATATCATCCGCAAAAGGTTCACACAACTCCTGCGCGGTGAATCCGGACTCATCCAAGCGAATCTGTTATATGCCTGCAGTCTGTCTTCCAGAGTGATCATCTACAAGGGTATGTTGACACCTGGCCAGTTATTCCCGTTTTACACCGACCTGGAAGACCAGGACTACGAAACACACCTTGCGATGGTGCATTCCCGCTTCTCTACAAATACTTTTCCTTCCTGGGACCGGGCCCAGCCCAACCGCTTCATGAGCCATAATGGAGAGATTAACACACTCCGCGGCAATGTGAACTTGATGACCTCTCGACAGGGTGTGGTGGAGTCTGCCCGTTTTGGTGATGATATCCAGAAGTTGTTTCCAGTAGTGGAGCCGGATTGTTCCGATTCCGGTACTTTCGATAATATTCTTGAATTTCTGTTGATGACTGGTCGGACTCTGCAGGAAGCAATCATGATGATGATTCCGGAAGCCTGGCAATCGGATCTCAATATGTCACCGAAAAACGTGCTTTCTATGAATTCCACTCAGCAGTGATGGAACCCTGGGATGGCCCGGCTTCCATTGCATTCACCGATGGACACTATATTGGCGCCGTGCTGGACAGAAACGGACTTCGACCCTCGCGATATTACCTGACGCATGACGACAGGGTTATCATGGCATCGGAAGTTGGAGTACTGCCGGTGGCTCCTGCCAATGTCAAGGCAAAGGGGCGTTTACAGCCGGGAAAGATGTTCCTGGTAGACTTTGAACAGGGACGATTGATACCCGATGATGAATTGAAAACGGAATTCGCCCTGCGACGGCCATACGGAGAGTGGCTCAATAATCAGAAACTGCAGTTGGACGATATACCGCGAGTGACTGACAGCCACTCATTCAACCCGGATACACTGCTGCAACGAATGCAGGCTTTTGGCTATACCCAGGAAACAATGCAGTTTATGTTGCTGCCCCTGGTCATGGAAGTGCGAGACCCCCTCGGCTCCATGGGGAATGATTCCGCTCTCGCCTGTCTCTCTGACAAGTCAAGAATGATTTACGACTATTTCAAGCAGTTGTTCGCGCAGGTAACCAACCCGGCTATCGATTCCATTCGAGAAGAAGTCGTGATGTCTCTGGAATGTTTCATCGGACCTGAGCGAAATTTGCTGGAAGTTACTGAACAACACGCGCATCGTTTATACCTGCCTCATCCCATACTGTCGAATGACGAAGTCAAAACGCTTCAGGAAATCAATATTCGTGGCTGGCGCACACAAACAATAGATATTACCTTTGACAAAGCAGGTGGCAAAGCGGAAATGCTGCATACTCTGGACAGAATATGTCAGGAGTCATCACGCGCCATTGAAGATGGATATTCACTGATCATCCTGTCTGATCGCAATATCGGACCGCAGCGCATGGCGATCAGTGCGCTGATCGCCTGTGGCGCCGTTCATCATCATCTTATCGCAGCGCATCAACGAACCAGAATCGGCATTATCCTGGAGACCGGCGAAGCGCGTGAGGTCCACCATCATTGCCTCCTGACTGGATTTGGCGCAGATGCCATCAATCCTTACCTGGCCTTTGAAGCACTCTGGCAGGCGCGTGAAGACAGACTGCTCAGTCACTCTGAATACGTCACCTGGCAATCAATCATTGAGGCGTACAGGAAGGGCGTTGCAAAGGGCATTCTGAAGGTGATGGCAAAAATGGGGATATCTACCCTGCAGTCCTATAAAGGAGCACAAATCTTTGAGGCGGTAGGACTTGCGGATGAAATTATCGACAGATGTTTCGCCGGCACAGCCAGTAGAATCCAGGGTGTTGATTTCAGCGTACTATTCAATGAAATGAAACAACGCCACGAAATCGGCTACCCACTCCGTGATGAAAACAGTATCCCGGTGCTACCCAATCCCGGCGACTTCCACTGGCGCCGCGATGGCGACACGCATATGTGGGATCCAACCTCAATTGCCAACCTTCAAGTGGCCGCCCGTACCAACAGCGACGATGCTTACCAGCGATTTGCCGACCATGCCAATGGCGAGGCAACGCGGAGTGCGACACTCAGGGGTCTGTTCAGATTTAAAAAAAATGTCAACGAGCCTCTCGATCTTAATCAGGTCGAACCTATACAGGAAATCGTCAAACGCTTCTGTACCGGCGCCATGAGCTTTGGCTCGATTTCTGCCGAAAGTCACGAGGCATTGGCCATTGCCATGAATCGGATAGGCGGTAAATCCAATACAGGTGAAGGTGGAGAAGATCCCGAAAGATATAAGCAGTTACCCAATGGCGATTCGAAAAGATCCGCCATCAAGCAGGTCGCATCCGGAAGGTTTGGCGTCACCATCTGGTATCTGGCAAATTCGGACGAACTTCAGATAAAGATCGTACAAGGCGCGAAGCCTGGAGAAGGAGGCGAACTACCTGGACTCAAGGTCGATGAAACCATTGCAAGAATTCGATACTCCACGCCTGGAGTGGGTCTGATCAGCCCACCGCCACATCATGATATATATTCCATCGAGGATATCGCACAACTCATTCACGATCTCAAAAACAGCAACCCGGATGCCAGAATCAGCGTAAAACTCTGTTCGGAAATTGGCGTAGGTACCATTGCCGCCGGTGTCACCAAGGCAAAAACGGACCACCTGGTGATCACTGGTCACGATGGCGGTACCGGCGCTTCACCACTGACCTCCATAAAACACGCCGGGCTGCCCTGGGAACTCGGACTGGCGGAAACACAGCAAACGCTGGTGATGAACAATCTGCGCTCCAGGGTAGTTCTGCAAGCAGATGGACAGATCAAGACTGGTCGAGACGTCGCCATAGCCGCTTTGCTGGGGGCTGAGGAATTTGGTTTCTCCACGGCACCGCTGGTAACAATGGGTTGCATCATGATGCGCAAATGCCATCTGAACACCTGTCCAGTGGGTATTGCCACTCAGGACCCGGAATTGCGCAGAAAATTCAGTGGCAGTCCGGATCATGTGGTTAATTACTTTTTCAAAGTAGCCGAAGAATTACGACAGATCATGGCGTATCTGGGCTTCAGTACTGTTAATGAGATGGTGGGAAGAACTGATGTACTGTATGTCGACGATGCCATTGATCACTGGAAAGCCAGTGGCCTGGACCTGTCCAGTATCCTGTCTCCTGCCAGGATCATATACGAAGGAACCGAAGTCTATCGGACCATCGATCAGAATCACAATCTGGACAAGGCACTGGACAATGAATTAATCCGACTAGCCCAACCGGCCATTCAGAGAGGTCAGCGAGTTGACATTGAAATGCCCGTGATCAATACCAATCGAGTCGTCGGCACCATGCTTTCTCATGAGGTTGCCAAGGCTACGAGGGGTAAGTTGCTGCCTGAAGATACCATCAACATCAAGCTCAACGGTTCCGCGGGTCAAAGCCTGGGGGCGTGGCTGGCGAAGGGTATCAAATTGGAAGTTGAAGGAGATGCCAATGACTATGTTGGCAAAGGACTTTCCGGAGGCAAATTGATCATTTATCCGCCAAAAGACAGTACCTTTTCAGCAGAGGAAAATATCCTTATAGGCAACGTGGTTCTGTATGGCGCAACATCCGGCGAGGCTTACTTCCGTGGCATCGCTGCAGAACGTTTCTGTGTCCGCAATAGCGGGGCCAGCGCGGTCATCGAAGGTATCGGCGATCATGGATGTGAATATATGACCGGTGGCCGGGTTGTGGTATTGGGCGAAACCGGGAGAAACTTTGGCGCCGGTATGAGCGGCGGTATCGCCTATGTCTGGGACACAAAGGGAAACTTCCCAGGGATGTGCAACACCGGTACATTCGAATTGGAGCAGCTCGAGGTTTACAGTGACATAGCGGAATGCAGGTCGTTGATCAAGCGTCACCTGGAATATACGGGATCGAGTGTGGCAGAAGCCATATTGTCGAATTGGCAAAATGAGATTTCAAATTTCGTCAAAGTCATGCCAATTGACTACAAACGCGTCCTCCTTGAAGCTGCGGCATAGCTCTACATGGAAAACACATGGGGAAACTGACAGGTTTCAAGGAATTCGACCGTGAAGTAGTACCCTACCGCGACGCTGCCGAACGTCTTATCGATTTTAAAGAAATCTTTACACCACATAAAACCAGGCATCTTCAAACACAGGGCGCAAGGTGTATGGATTGTGGTGTACCTTTCTGTCAGTCCAGTGACGGCTGCCCGATCTACAATCTGATACCTGAGTGGAACGATCTGGTCTATAAAGGCCGATGGCGTGATGCCCTTGACCGTTTGCATAAAACCAACAATTTCCCGGAATTTACCGGCAGGGTCTGCCCCGCACCCTGTGAAGGAGCCTGTGTGCTGGGCATCACAAGCCCACCGGTTACCATCAAGAATATTGAGAATGCCATTATTGATCGCGGCTTTGAGGAAGGCTGGGTCATACCACAACCACCGGAACAGATAACCGGCAAGTCTGTCGCTATTGTTGGCTCAGGACCTGCGGGACTGGCCGCAGCCGCGCAATTGAATCACGCCGGACATCAAGTGGCCGTCTACGAAAGAGATGATCGTCCAGGCGGTCTGCTTATGTACGGAATACCCAATATGAAACTGGACAAAGCCGTTGTATATCGTCGCATCCAGCTCATGCGTGAAGAAGGTATTCAATTCCATGTCAATGCGGATGTTGGCAGAAATGTGGACATACAGGAACTTGTACAGAACAACGACGCAGTCTTGCTGGCCACCGGTGCTTCCTATGCCAGAGACCTTCCCATACCAAATCGGGAAGGTGCGGGTGTTCATATGGCAATGGAGTTCCTGACGCTCAACACACAGAGCCTGCTTGACTCCAATCATGAAAATGGCCGGTATATTTCAGCCAAAGACAAAGATGTTATCGTTATAGGCGGTGGTGATACCGGCACTGACTGTATTGGCACCGCACTTCGACATGGATGCAGGTCACTGGTCAACTTTGAAATTCTACCGAAACCACCTGACGACCGTGCCCCGGACAATCCCTGGCCGCTTTACCCCCGCATACACCGGGTGGATTACGGTCATGCTGAGGCGGCTGAGAAATTTGGGGATGATCCCAGGGTCTACTCCATCAGCGGTCAGGAATTCATTCGTGACCAGGAAGGTAGACTCACGGGCATCAGGACCATTGATGTCGATCAGAGTATGCAACCGATTTCAGGCACTGAGAGAGTCTGGAAGGCCGATCTTATTTTTCTATCAATGGGTTTTCTTCGACCCGAACATTATCTTAATGACACACTGGGTCTGAAACTTGACGGGCGGGGCAACTTCAGTGCGAACAAGTCTGATTATCGAACCAGTGTCCCTGGTGTCTATGCGGCAGCCGACTGCCGTCGAGGGCAAGATCTTGTCGTTCGGGCAATAAACGAAGGACGCGAAGCCGCAAGGGAAATTGATCGGGACCTGATGGGTTCAACCCAGTTGCCCTGATCGCTGCAGAATTACTCGTCACGAAGCCGTTCGTGACCCCGGTGCCGGTGGGTTTTCCGGTGGACCGGCAAAACACTGGGCTATGGACATCCATTTTCCCGCAGGTTCTCCTACGACAGTCAGATTGACATCGGCGATGTTGCGACCCTGAGTGACCACATGACAGAATTCTACAGCCGAACCCTCAACGTAATTGTCTGTTGACGGGTCGTTAAATTCCCAGATATCGCCGGAAGGCGCCGTGAGTTTCACATAGGGAACTGGCCCGGGCGGTTCCAGTTTTCGATTGACAAAAGTCCAGCCATAGGTTCGAACACCTATAACCGCTATATTCTTCAGACGGTCAGTATTGTTTCTGGATTTTCCAAGCAGATCGTAGATATCCTGGCTGTGAGCCCAGGTTTCCATTTGTCTGGCAGTGGTAAACATCATGGCGCCCATGTCGGGACCGAACCATGGAACCCGGCGTTTCGGGTCACTGTCTCCCAGTAACTGGCACATCTCATTGAAATAGGACCACCAGGTATCCAGCAGTTTACTACCTTCAATAGTGGGGTTCATCGTGGTTTGGACTTTTGCAGGATTCTGTTTTGCGGCGTTAAATTCATCTGTATCCCTGAGTGCAACAACAGCCATTTTGTCAGAGCCATGAAGGTGCTGTACCACGTGATTGACAGTCCAGTTTTTAAAAGGGGTTTCCCTTACCCAATCGTCGCTGGTCAAGGTGTCAAGCAGGCCTTTGAGTTCGGTGCCCTCCTCCAGTAAATCCATGGCTTGTTGCATCATGTTACGTTGCTCCTTGTTGTTTCTTCATTAACTGGTATTCTTTTTCCAGTTTCTTCAATTGTTTATTCGATACGCCACCCAGAACATTGATTCCCTGTCTGATTCTTGCCCTGGACATATCCGGCCCGATGATAGCCATGGAATCAAACAGTGGCAGCGATACCGGTTTGCCGGTAATGGCGATGAATACTGGTGCGAGTATATACCTGATCTTCAAGTCAAGATTATCAGCAAGCTGCACAATCAAATCGTGAAGCCGGTCCCGGTCCCAGGTGGCTGAAGATTCCATCTCCCAGAGGACAAACTGAAGGATTCTTTTCAAGCTATCCTTATCCCTGATACCGCCTTTTTCCAGATCGGGGAATATTGCTGCAAAATCGGCCTCTGAAATTTCGGGGAACCCTTCTGCAAAGAAAGCGATCTTGTTCGTGACTTCAGAAAAGACATCCACTCTTTCCCGGATCAGAGGGATGATCTTCTTCAGATTTTCACGGTTGTATGCCCATTCACTGATGCGTTCGACAAAGGCGTCATCGTCCAGTTCCTCCCGTAACCAAAGGCCGTTTAACCACGTTAACTTGTCGATATCAAATGTGGGAGACCCGGGAGTAATTCGATTGAGGTCAAAGTGTTCAATCATTTCATGCAGTGAGAACTTTTCTTCGTCATCGGTCATACTCCAGCCAAGCATTCCGAGATAATTCAACAAAGCTTCAGGCAGAAATCCCATGCGCTCATAGAATCGAATGCTGGTCGGATTCTTACGTTTACTGAGCTTGCTTTTATCAGGATTACGTAACAGTGGCATGTGTATCACTTCAGGCATATCCCAACCAAAGTAGTCATACAGCAGCATATGTTTGGGTGCAGAGGGTATCCATTCCTCGCCACGGAATATGTGTGTGATCTCCATCAAATGATCATCCACAACGACAGCCAGATGATACGTGGGATAACCATCCGATTTGAGCAATATCTGCATGTCCACTCTGGACCACTCAATAGCAATATCACCACGCAACCTGTCCCTGACAACACATGACCCTTCTTCCGGCACTTTCATCCGGACCACATGTTCTTCACCAGCAGCAAGTCGCCGATTGATCTCTTCTTTACTCAAGGACATGCAATGGCCATCATACCTGGCGGTTTCTTTCTTTCTGATCTGCTCCGAGCGCATTTCCGCAAGACGTTCCCTGGTGCAGAAACAATGGAAGGCATGGCCTTTTTCAATGAGTTCGTCTACGAATCCCCTGTAGATTTCAAGCCGTTCACTTTGACGATAAGGTCCATGAGCGCCGGATTTGTCCGGGCCTTCATCCCAGTCGAGACCAAGCCAGTGGAGGGAATCGATAATGTTTTTTTCGGATTCCCTGTTACTGCGCTCCACATCCGTGTCTTCTATGCGCAGGATGAACTGGCCACCAGCCTGTCTTGCGTAACAGAAGCTGAACAGCGCCATATAGGCGGTGCCAACGTGGGGGTCTCCAGTGGGAGATGGCGCTACTCGAGTGCGAATGTTCATGCCATAGTGAAGGATAACCGGAACACGTGGATGTTACACTTCAAAGAGTAATCATCAAGTAGTTTGTGAGTGAGTTGAAAAATGAAGAAAATCTGGCGCTACTTTCAGGATCACTTTCCCGCTGAGGAGAAGGAAGACGAGCCCCCCGGTATAGCTTTCGCGGCAGCGGCATTGATGATTGAAGTGTCGCGAAGTGATCAGGTACGACAGGAGATTGAGCAGATTTCTATTCTGGACAGCCTTAAGTCCCAATTTGTATTTACGGACGGGGAACTGGAAGCGCTGGTGGCATCTGCGGAAGAAACCGTTGAAGATGCCAATGATCTCCATCAGTTTACACGCCTGATCAATGAACATTATCACTACGACCAGAGACAAAATTTAGTGGTGCAACTCTGGCGTGTCGCTTATGCAGATGGCCGTATCGACAAGTACGAGGAATACATTATTCGACGTATTGCCGGTCTGTTGCATCTTGATAACCGTGACTTTGTACGGGCCAGATTGACCGCCAGGAATTCAACTGGCTAACGAACATGCGACCTGGAATGTACGCTCTTCCTCAAGTGCTTCAACCAGGTCCCTGAATCCCAGACAGTTGTTTTCATTAAGAGCCATCAGAATGCGATGCGCTTCCAGTACCTGCGCACGCAGTCTGGCTTCGCACATGATATGTTCCGGCAATTCCTGTAACTCTGTTTCGCTGGTCGCAGCTTCCCGGATGATGACAAAAACATCTTCAAAGCCCACGCTCAACAGAATGCGTGTGATGTCTTCATTAGTGGAAATAATCACAGGCTTACTGTCAAAGGCTTCCTGGGTACGCAAGGAGATTTTGGCAAGCATACCAAGGGCGGTACTGTCGATGTTTCTGGTTTCCGTCAGATCAATTACCACGGATCTGAATGATTTGCACCGGCTTACATTGTCAAGAAATGTGCTAATGGTGGGTCCCAGTGTTACCCGGACATCTCCAGTGAACTTGAGTATAAATAAACCGTCTATTTCCGCAGATAATATTTTTCCCATAACATTACTACCCTACGTCAATGGTAAACACAGCTATGTCATCCGGCAGATTAACAGCTTCTGCCATACCCAGTTTACCGGCCAGCGATTCAACATTTTTCATGCCGTTTTTTACCAGTGAAAGCAGCTGCTCTTCCTTCCCCATAAGCGTATCTTGAGGCATAATTTCGAATACTCCATCGGAGAACAGAATCAATGTACAGGCTGCCGGCAAATCCACCCTTGTTGATTCATATTCCACTGTCTTAAACAGCCCCAGTGGACGTCCGCCACTCTCCAGATAACATGTGTATTCCTGACTGCTGAGGATGGCTGCCGGGAAATGGGCAGCATTGCTGTACATCAGTTGCCTGGTCGATAAATCGATGATAGCCAGAAACATGGTGACATGATGTTCCAATTCACACAGCAGAAGTTCATTGTTCATCCAGTTCAGGATACTGCCGGTATCGGACAGATTCAGTGAAGAAAAATTCTGCTCCAGCCGTCGAGACAGGCTTCGTAGCAATATAGTCACAAAAGCACTGGATGCTCCATGTCCGGATACATCCGCCAGATAAAAAAGAATCTTGTCTCCGGCCAATGGGAAATAGTCGATGAAGTCACCACTGAGAATCAGCGAAGGAAATATCCGATGGTCCAGTTGTACCTCACCAATAGTTGCTGGTGATAACGGCATCATGCCACGCTGTAAACGAAAGCCCGCTTGCTGGTCGGACACCAGCAGTTTCAATTTTTCTTCAATATTGGCAGTGGAACCGGAGCTTTGGTTGACTTGCCGATCAATCTCTGCGTGGTGCACATGTCGGCCCAGAACGTGCAACATGAGGTCCTCACCACCAGGCGCCAGCAGTGCATAATCTGTAGCGCCATGCGCAAGTAGTGGCACGGCGTTATGGACTTCTTCGGGTTTCAGCAGAATAATGATCGGATTCTGGATGTATGTCCGTATCTCTTTGACCAGTCCCATCATGTTGTCATTCCAACTGATTAGAATAACCTCCGGGTCATGTTGCCGGATATAGAGGAGACCCTCACTGTCATTGGCCATGATATGAACGTTATAGCCGACACTCACCAGTTTTTGCCTGACACCCCCGGAAACGCGGTTATCCGTGTCTATCAAAAGCAGGTTGTAGCTGGTCTCTGTCATAGACAAATCAAAGATCGATGGACTATTTTGCGCCATTTTCACTGACCAGGCAGTAAGTTGATGTCAATATACTCTTAATTTCTATTATTACAAGTATTTAGGACTATTTCCTAGAAATTTCATCACTCATACTGTAGAAAATGTGGATTTTTGTCCATTGTTTGTTCAGGCGGATAAATGGGGTCGGGATAAATGATAAATGGGGTCAATGGGGTCGGAGTAAAGTGCCGGAGTAAACGCCAGGAAGGACCCTTCCTGGCGTTTACTCCGGCACTTTACTCCGACCCCTGGGAATCCGACCCCTGCGACCCCTGCGGCCCCTGGGTATCAATGGGTAATATTCCTGTGTTCTTGATTTCTGTCACAGCAATGTGCGAGTGAACCTCACCAACGTTAGCGAGTCTGATCAGTTTTTCCCGAATAAATTTCTCGTAATGTCGGATGTCCTTGACCACGATTTTAAGCATGTAATCCCATGTACCCGCCATGGTGTAACACTCCAGAACCTCAGGTAATACCTGCACTTCCCGCTCAAATTCTTCCAGATTATTACGACCCTGTGCAGAGAGATTTACCGTGGCGAAGACCACCACATCCATACCCAGTTTTTCACGGTCGAGCAATACTACACGCTTGCATATCAGCCCCTGTTCTTCCAATCGATTGATTCTTCGCCAACAGGGAGACTGGGAAATATTAATCTTCTCGGCAATTTCATGGGTCGTCAGGTTGCCGTTCTGTTGCAGCAAATCAAGAATTTTAAAATCTATGCCGTCCATCAGCCACCTCTGGGGTCCACCTCTGGGGTCAAATAATGGGGTCGGAGTAAAGTGCCGGAGTAAACGCCAGGAAGAGTCCTTCCTGTCGTTTACTCCGGCACTTTACTCCGACCCCTGGGAATCGACCCCTGGGAATCATACAGGATATTTTAGTTAATTGTTCCGTTGATTGAGAATATATATTTCTATATATAGGTATTTTAAGCATTATAAAGCATAAAATTACTACGTAATTTTTCATAATATTATTGTCAATAAATTGTTCGACAGGAGCTCTAATTGTCTGCACAACCCATCTCACTGGATGATAAATATGCACTGAATAAAACCAGGGCTTACATAACCGGTATTGAATCGCTTGTACGCCTGCCTATTCTGCAACATCAGCGAGACCAGGAGCGTAACCTGAATACCGCTGGATTTATCTCTGGATATCGAGGATCGCCGGTGGGCAGCCTGGATCAGGCATTGTGGAAAGCACAGGCATACCTCGACCGGCACGATATCAGGTTCGTACCAGGTATCAACGAAGATCTGGCAGCTACCGCTGTGCTCGGTAGCCAGCAGGTAAATCTGTTTGGTGATGCCAGCTATGATGGCGTGTTTGGGATGTGGTATGGGAAGGGTCCCGGTGTAGATCGCAGTATGGATGCCATCCGGCATGCTAACGCCTTTGGCACTTCACGATACGGTGGTGTCCTTGCCATTGCCGGCGATGACCATGCCGCTAAATCTTCATCCCTGCCCCACCAATCAGAGCATATGTTTATTGGCGCCTCAATACCTGTACTCAATCCTGCGAATGTTCAGGAGATACTCGACCTCGGCATATTTGGTTGGGAACTGTCACGATATTGCGGAGCCTGGGTCGCTTTGAAAGCGATCACCGAAAACATGGACTCTGCTATTTCTGCAGACATAGATCCGAATCGGGTTGAAATCGCGCTTCCCGAAGATTTTATTCTGCCAGATGATGGCGTACATATCCGCTGGCCCGACAATGCGCTGGACCAGGAAATTCGCTTGAACAAATTTAAAATCTACGCTGCGCGTGAATTCTCCAGAGTCAACCACCTGAACAAAATCGTAATCGACAGTGCGCAACCTGAACTGGGCATAATAACCACAGGAAAGGCTTATCTCGATGTTATGCAGGCACTGGAAGATCTGGGGATCACCAGGCATAAAGCCGGCGCTTTGGGCTTGAGAGTATTCAAGGTGGGCATGAGTTGGCCCCTGGAGCCTGTCAGCACGCATGAGTTTGCAACCGGTCTGAAAGAGATCCTGGTAGTGGAAGAAAAACGATCGATTATCGAGGATCAGCTAACCAGTCAGTTGTACAACTGGCCTGTCGAACAGCGACCCCGTGTTGTAGGCGAATTTGATGAACAGGGCAAGGATCTGCTACCCAATCTGTCCGAACTGACACCTGCGATGGTAGCAAGGGTCATTGCCAGGAGAATATCTCGCTACTATCACGACAGTATCATCGAACAACGTCTGGCTTTCTACACACGCAAAGAGCAAACACTGGCGGAACCGGGGAACAAACCCTTCAGGACCCCTCATTACTGTTCCGGTTGTCCCCACAGCACATCAACTCGAATCCCTGAAGGCAGCCGGTCACTGGGTGGTATCGGCTGTCACTATATGGGCACCTGGGAAGAAGGTGACCGCAAAGCCTACACATTTACCCAGATGGGAGGAGAAGGTGTTTCCTGGGTTGGTCAGGCTCCATTTACCAATACCAGTCATGTGTTCCAGAATCTGGGTGATGGCACCTACTTCCATTCCGGTCTGTTAGCCATTCGCCAAACAATCACCTCGGGTGTCAACATTACTTACAAGATATTGTATAACGACGCGGTGGCGATGACGGGTGGCCAGTCCATCGATGGTGATCTTTCTGTGGAACGAATGATTACCCAACTGCGCGGCGAGGGAGTCAATCGCATTGCTCTGGTAGCGGAAGACCCTGAAAAGCATGGAACATTGCCTCGATTTAAGGGCTTGACGATAGATCACAGGGACAATCTGATCACTATCGAAAAGGAACTCCGTGAAATCAAAGGGACTACTGTTCTCATCTTCGATCAGACCTGTGCAGCAGAAAAACGGCGCCGTCGTAAACGGGGGGAACTATCCGATCCGGATGTGCGCGTTATCATCAATCCTGAAATATGTGAAGGCTGTGGCGACTGCAACGTACAGTCCAATTGCCTTTCGGTATTGCCCCTGGATACCGAACTCGGTCTGAAACGCCAGATAGACCAGCATGCCTGCAACAAAGACTACAGTTGTCTCAAGGGGTTCTGCCCCAGCTTTGTGACTGTCTCGGGTGGGCAACTCAGACAACATGTAATGCCCGTGAACGCGGAATTCCCAGTACTTCCGGAGCCTGAACTTGCCTCAATAGACGAGCAATCCTGGAATATCGTTGTCACTGGAACAGGTGGTACTGGTGTGCTGACTGTCGCTGCTCTGATTGCCATGGCAGCGCACATTGAAGGAAAGGGATGTACCACCATGAATCAGACCGGACTGGCTCAGAAATTTGGGGCTGTGGTGAGCCATGTAAGAATTGCCAGAAGCCAGGAAGCGATCAAGGCAGTAAGAATCGCAGCGGGTGATGCTGACCTTCTACTTGGCTGTGATCTCGTCGTTGCCTCATGTGACGATGCGATTGGAAAACTAAACAACACCAGGTCCAGTGCTGTGATCAACGATCATGCTGCTGTTACCGCCGCCTTCATTCATGACCGTGAATCCGTAATCCCCGTCGACAGTTTGAAGGAATACATCGCCCATGAAGTTGTGGCGGGGAAAACGTATTTTGTCGACGCAACCAGGATTGCCTCCCATATTATGGGCGATCCGATAGCCAGTAATCTCTTTCTCTCAGGTTACGCCTGCCAGATGGGGCTGTTACCGGTTCTTGCCAGTAGCATCTACGCGGCAATCGAATTGAATGGCGTCGCGGTCACATTCAATCAGCAGGCATTCGAGTGGGGCCGTAGAACCGCTTTTGATAAACAACGGGTGGTGCAGGTAGCCGGCATCAAACCGGAATTTCACCCGCTGACTGACCTGGACGAAATAATTGAAGATCGTCGGCGCCGATTGATAGATTACCAATCTGAAGATTACGCCAACAGGTATCTCACCTGGGTCAATAGAATACGCAAGGTGGATGCAACAATTGATCACGGGAACCAGTCTCTGACCAGGGCGACAGCCCGGTATCTGTACAAGCTGATGGCATTCAAAGACGAATACGAGGTCGCCCGTCTGTATGCCAACGGCGAATTTAAAGCGTATCTCGACAGCGTCCTGCAGGGTGACTACAGGTTGGAATTTCATCTGGCGCCGCCATTCCTTTCCGGTCGGGACAATCGAAAATGGAAATTCCCGTCATTGATGATGATTGTATTCGCGCTCCTGGCAAAACTGAAATCCTCCCGCGGAACCTGGTTTGATCCATTTCGATATACCGAAGAAAGGAAACTGGAACGCCGATTGATCGCTGACTATGAAAACCTGCTGGTAAAAATCCTTGGTTGTCTCACGGTCTCGAACTATGAGACTGCTGTGAAACTGGTCAGTCTGCCGGATTCGATCAGAGGTTTCGGTCATGTCAAAGCCGCCAGCGTCGAACGGTTTTACGATCGTAAAGCGCGCCTGATGCAGCAACTTGGAAGACAAAGAAAAAATCTGGTGGCGGTGAAATAAATGGGGTCGAAATAAATGGGGTCGGAGTAAAGTGCCGGAGTAAACGCCCTGGCGTTTACTCCGGCACTTTACTCCGACCCCATTTATTATCCAGACGTCTGGCCGATACAGGTATGCTGGTACCCAGGACCTGGGCGAACAGGGACACCCTGTATTCCTCCAGCATCCATCGAAAATGCCTGGCATCATCGCTGAGCGTGTCTTGTTCCAGGCGTTCAGTATAGCGGGCGATTTCCCGAGTGGCTTCCCTGTCTCGAACGAGATTTCCCTGCAGTTTATCCAGTCGATACTTGATCGCTTTCAGAAATCGGGGGTACTGCCTGAGCCATTGTCGAGGTACATGCCTGGGAAAATCCATTCCGAGAAGCCCATCAAGCTGCTGGCGAATGTCATCACAGACAAATCCATTGAGTGCAGTCTGCCGTTTTGAAAGACTTTCTCTGATTTCACCAGTTTCTTTGAAGATGATTTGCAGCAATCCTGTGACTTCATTCATAGCTGTAATCAGATGACCTTTTTCCATCAGCCTTTCATGGAAAGCCGATTCCGATGTAACTGTGGGTAAGCCTTCCACGAAAGTAATGCGAAAAATGCTATGCACGATATCCGCCAACAATTTATCACGGTGGCCCCGGTCTGCATGAAAAATCGTAAACTGCTCAATATTCCTGTGAATATATTTTTCCTGTTCTTTCAACTGCAATCTGATCAGGCGCAACAATCCATCGTTGCCCTTTTGTACAGCGGCTTGTTGACTATCCATGATCTCAATTGCCACTGACTCGCCTTTATCAACCAGGGCCGGGAATCCCTTGACTTTCATGTCGGCGTGTTTGAATTCCACCTGTTCTGGAAGATCACCAAAGGTCCAGTTCGTCAATTCTTCCTTTTCAATGGAGTGTCTGCTTCTATTTTTAAAACTCTGTTCAACTTCGCGGGACCAGGTTTCCCGCAGCACCTCGATATTGCGTCCACTACCCAGCTTTCTACCTGTGTCATCCAGCACTTGAATATTCATGTTGAGATGCCTGTCCAGGTTCTCCTCGTTGAAGTCGCTTGCTACAACCCTGGTACCGGTCATACGGAACAGACGCATCGCCAATACTTCAGTTAATTCCCTGCCATCAAACTCCAGATGCTCAATCACTTTATCTGCGTATTCCTGTGCCGGTATGAAATTTCTCCGTAAGGACCTGGGTAACGATCTGATCAGCGCCAGACACTTCTCTCTCAGCAGACCGGGAATCATCCAGTCCAGTTGGGCTTTTCCAACCTCCCTTAAAATCGCCACCGGAACATTGATGCTGACGCCGTCATCCTCGTGCTGTGGATCAAAATGGTATTCCAGTTTCAATTCAGCACCGGCAACGTTGATAGTATCCGGGTACTGTTCCTTCCGGAAATTTACCTCACCCTGAATCAACTGATCGTGATGTAAATTCAGCAATTCTGATTTCCCGGGGTTCTTATTGATGAAATCAAGAAGATCAGGTTCACTACAGATGTATTCTGGTAACCGCTGATCATAGAAGTCATATAAGACCCGGTTATCCACAAGGATATCGCGCTTGCGCGTTTTTGTTTCCAGCTTCTCTGTATCCGCAATCAACCTTCTGTTATGTTCGTAAAACTTGGTGGGAGAGTTCAACTGTTGTTCAACCAGACCGGATTGTATAAATATCTTCCTTGCCTGAATCGGGTCTATTCCACTCAAGTCTACCCGTCTGCGTTTGATAATTGTGATGCCATAGAGAGTGACAGACTCATAAGTAAACACCTGACCCCGGTCGGGATCGAAATATGGTTCAAAGCAACGTCTTTTCACCAGGTGCCGGGCCAGAGGTTCCACCCATTTGTTGTCTATTCCTGCAACATTCCTGGCGTACAGACGGGTGGTTTCCATCAGTTCACCGGAAACAATCCATTTGGGTTTTCGCTTGAATTGCGATGAGCCTGGAAAGATATAGTGAGTCCGGCTGCGTGCTCCCGCATAGTCATTTTCACCTGTTTTTTCACCGATGTTGCTCAATAAACCACATAGCAATGCCTGATGAATACTGGCGTAATCACCCGGTTCCCTGTTTTCCCTGAATTTAAGTTCCCGGCACAACAAATGCAGTTGACGATGGATATCACGCCATTCCCGCATACGAACAAATGAAATAAAGTTTGATCGGCAATATTTTCTTAACTGATTTGCGGTGAGTTCCTGTCTTGCTTCCTCATGGGAATTCCACAAATTGACGAAAGCCAGGAAATCAGATTGCTGATTGACGTAACGCCTGTGGGCTTCATCAGCTGCCTGCTGGTGATCATAAGGACGTTCCCGTGGGTCTTGAACTGACAGAGCACTTGTGATGGTAATGACTTCCGAGAGGCACCTTGCGCGGTTGGCCTCAACCAGCATTCGGGCGAACCGGAGATCCACCGGAAATTTCGCCATCGTTCTGCCCAGACTCGTGATGCGCCGATTTTCGTCAACTGCCTGCAATTCGAACAACAGATGAAAACCATCGTTGATCTGACGCTGATTCGGACGTTCCACAAACGGGAATTGATCTATTCCGCCAAGTCGCAGTATCAGCATCTGCAGGATGACCCATGCCAGATTGGTACGCATAATTTCCGGCTGTGTGAATTCTGGTCGTGATACAAAATCCTCCTCGTCATAGAGGCGAATACACACACCCTCGGATACACGGCCACACCTGCCCTTGCGCTGTTCGGCACTTGCCTGTGAGATTGGTTCTACCGGTAATTGCTGAACTTTGGAGCGGATACTGTAGCGGGATATTCTTGCAAGACCGGGATCAATGACGTAACGAATACCAGGAACAGTCAACGACGTTTCGGCAACATTGGTAGCCAATACAACTCTTGGGCTATGGTGAGATTGAAATACGCGATTCTGTTCAGCAACACCCAAACGGGAATATAGAGGCAATATCTCCAGCGTATCCAGGTCAGATCTCCGGATTGCTGCAGCGACTTCCCGAATTTCCCGTTCACCGGGAAGGAAGATCAGAGTATCACCCCGGTTGCGTCTGCTTTTTTCCAGTTGTTCAATTTCGAACAGCGAGTCCAGAATTCCAGCATACATCAATTCATCGGAATCACGTGATTTACTGCTCTCGGACGGTCGATACAATACTTCTACAGGGTAGGTTCGACCAGAGACCTCTATGACCGGAGCGTTATTGAAATGACTGGAAAATTTTTGTATATCGATAGTCGCAGAAGTAATGATGACTTTCAGGTCAGGTCGTCTCGGAAGGATTTTTTTTATGTAACCAAGAAGGAAATCGATATTCAGACTGCGTTCGTGGGCTTCATCAATGATAATCGCTTCGTATTGCTCAAGAAAACGGTCCTGCTGAGTTTCAGCCAATAAAATTCCATCGGTCATGATTTTGACGTGAGTGTATTCGTTGGTGTGATTAGTGAATCGGACCTGGTATCCCACCTGTTCACCCAACTTCACACCAAGTTCGTCGGTAATTCGTCTGGAGACTGTACGCGTCGCCAATCGTCTTGGTTGAGTGTGACCAATCATGCCAAAGACACCCAGACCCGCATCCAGGCAAATTTTGGGTATCTGGGTAGTTTTCCCGGAGCCGGTTTCTCCGGCAATGATGACAACCTGATTGTGTTTGATAGCAGTGGCGATATCACCAACCCTGGCAGATATTGGCAATCCTTCTGGATAGGATACCTGGGGAATACTGTTCTTTCGTGATTCTGCCAGGGAAACGGACCCTGCAATGCGCTCAATCAATCGCCCGCTTGTATGACCCTTGTCAATTTCCTTTCTGAATCGAAATCGATCACGAATCATGCACTGGAGCATGCGCGCCTTGAGCTCCTGAACCGACGGATTGTTCATTGTGGCAGGGTAGTATTTGAATAAACACAGAATACCGATTATACGCCTTTGGTTCTCCATTTTGACGACTGGCGGCATTAAACATTGATAAAACGGGTTGAAAAGTCACTAATAATCCGTTCTGAACGAGTCACTGCAGTTTGAATTGACTGTCGAACGTGCGACAATTCTTACAGAGGGAAGGATAGCGCGTAGCCATGAGGCCACCTGTTTATATGGAAGCTTCTGGATGAAAAAGAGGAGTGGATGTCAATTTGTGACACTGCTTACATCGTGCTGGTTGTTCTACCAGGGGGAACCTCCTGGCACGTTCTCTGGTACCCTGATCGTAAAGGAGGTGACCCGTTAACAGTCAGACTATAGAGGGAGCCTCCAGGTTAAACTAACGTTTTTCCTGGATTCTGCTTCCCATACGTAAGACAAGGCCCCGGGAGATCTCTCCCAGGGCCTTTTTTATGCCTCATTGATACGTTGCTGTTCTTCCGCGTTGACGCGTCTCACACCTGTCAGGTTTTCGAAGCATGTCTCGATGGAAGTAAAGATAAAGTCATCCATAAATGGAGTGTCCTGCTGTTCTTCCCGTATGGCTGCGTATAACGTGGTCCATAACCCCGAAGGACCCAGTTTTACCGTATCAATCGTTTCATTCTCCTGATATTCCGTTAACGTCCAGTCTGGCAGGCACGCTATGCCTCTTCCACTCGCTACCAGTTGAACCATCATTGGTGTCAGTTCCGCAGTGCGCACGGATGCCGGTTCAATATCGTGAGGGTCCAGAAATCGAGTAAAAATATCCAGTCGATTCCGTTCTACCGGATAAGTAATCAGCGTTTCCACAGAGAGGTCATGTGGTTCGACGAATGACTTCATTGCTAACGGGTGCCCCCTGGGAACTGCCAGCATGGCCTCATATCCAAACAGAGGGATATATAGTAAACCGGGTAGATTCAGCGGATCCGAGGTAATGACCAGGTCAAGGTCGCCTCTGAGTAATGCGGGCAACGGCGCAAAATTGAATCCTCCTGTCAGGTCCAGTTCGACATCCTGCCAATGTTCCCGATATCTGTTCATCGCTGGTACCAGCCATTGAAAACAACTGTGACACTCGATACAGATATGCAGACGCCCCGCTTCACCACCCGCCAGTCTGGTAATATCGCGCTCTGCGGATTTTATCATCGGGATAATTTCATCTGCGAGAACCAGCATCCTGCGCCCGGCACTGGTAAATCGCGGCGGATTTGTTCTTCTGACAAAAAGCTCGCACTGGAGTCGATCCTCCAGATCCTTAAGTTGGTGCGATAAAGCCGATGGCGTCAGAAATAGCCGGTCAGCCGCTTCAACCAGACTCCCGGTATCCCGGAGTGCAGCCAAAGTCCTCAAATGACGGATATCAATCATGGGTTCAATAATAAATGGGGTCGGAGTAAAGTGCCACAGCAATAAATGGGGTCGGAGTAAAGTGCCGGAGTAAACGCCAGGAAGGACTCTTCCTGGCGTTTACTCCGGCACTTTACTCCGACCCCATTCGTTAATTCAGAGAAAAGATGACAAGATAGACCGGGACAAGCAGCAGGAGCGTATAGCAGACGATATTATTCAATGCTGGCCACTTCAGTTCCTCTCTGATCGGCAGGGTCTCACCCAATACCAGCCAGACGCAACAACCCAGTATTATTGCAAGCATGATACTCAATACGATCAATCCCATGATCCTGTTCCTAGATTAAATAATATTTCAGCAGGTCACCTGCACGAACCTGTTGCCCGGTTTCCACCTCGGCAAGTGCATCAGCCCAACTTACCGATGACATGATACCCGATCCCTGATTATGGAATTTATGAAGGTACACCTCACCGGAAGCATTGGTCACTATTCTGACTCTCAGATATTCACGACGATTACCTGTCCGGTAATTGAAGTCAGCCCGTCCATAATAACACACCGGTATGGGGTCGCAGCCTCCCTGAAGTGCAATAAGAAAAGGTCTGGCGATCATCATGAAGGTGACGTAAGTGGAGACCGGATTTCCGGGCAAACCAAAAAATGGCTTACCATCTACTTGACCAAACGCCAGCGGTTTACCCGGTTTGATCGCCAATCGCCAGATATCCAGTGTACCCAAAGATTCAACCGCCGCGCGTACATGGTCTTCTTCACCCACTGAAACACCGCCACTGCACAGAATGCAATCACTGTGTCCGGCACCCTTCAATATTACATCCCGGGTTGCTTCCTGTGTATCTGCCACCAATCCCAGATCAAGCACTTCCATACCCAATCCATGCAACAGTCCGGCAAGTGCATAACGGTTGGCATTGTAGATTTGACCGGGAGCCAATTTTCCCGGAGGTTCAACGAGTTCGTCTCCGGTTGACATAATCGCAATTTTCAAGGGTTTGAAGATATCCAGTTCCGACAAGCCCACAGAAGCGGCCAATCCCAGATCTTCTGATCGCAGACATCGTCCACGGCTGAGTATGACGGAATCCTGCCTTATGTCCTGTCCCCGTGGACGCACGTTTTCACCGGGTTCAGGTAGATTATTGATCTGAATCCTGTTTCCAACCCGAGTGGTATCCTCTTGTATAACGACAGTGTCTGCACCTTCAGGCATTGGCGCCCCGGTGAATATACGCGCCAGGGTCCCTGGCCCCAGCATCCTGCCTGCCTGACCAGCAGGAATCCGATCACTGATTTCGTAAACACCACCGATTGCTATCGATTTATCCCGAGCATCAAAAGCATAACCATCCATGGAACTGTTCGGAGCCGGAGGAACATTAACAGGTGAGTGTATGTCCCGGGAGAGGTACCGACCAAGCGCATCATCAAGATTCCTTACAGTCGAATCAGCTGTGCACTCAACATTTTGCAACAAATACTCAACAACCTCATCGACAGGATGCAATGGGGAATTCAAGAGTGGCTATCCTGTCTGATCAATTCAGCAAAATTGCAGGGTCGATGATTAATATCAAGTTGCTCTCGCAGAATGCCATCCCAGGCTGTTCGACAGGCACCCGTGGAACCGGGAATACAAAACACAAGAGTATTGTTGGCAAACCCTGCCAGGGCCCGCGACTGAACCGTAGAAGTACCTATCTCCAGGTAGGACAGGTGCCGGAACAATTCTCCGAAACCTTCAATCGTACTATCCAGCAAGGGTACTATCGCTTCCGGGGTCAAGTCCCTGGAGGTAAATCCTGTACCCCCGGTGAGCAGTATCACTTCCACCTCTGGTGCCGCAATCCATTGCGAAACTTTTGCTCTAAGTCGGTACACATCATCGACTTCCAGGCAACGGTCTGCCAGATGATGACCGGCAACCTCAAGTGAATCGCAGAGAAACTGACCTGAAGTGTCAGTTTCCAGCGTACGCGTATCAGACACCGTTAATACCGCAATTTCCAGTGATTCCAACATCTTGTGGATCTCCTCAGAGCAACCGGTTCAGCAGACTTTGCTAACCAATTACAGGACTATTGTACAGGACGGCTTGTTCGATTCGATCACAAGCCTGTTCAAGAATTTTCATCGGGCATCCAAAATTCAATCGCAAATATCCAGGACTCCCAAAATGTGCGCCATCTGATAAACCAACACCTGATGACTCAAAAAATCCTGCTGGATCCTGGAGATTCAGTTGCCCGGTGCCGAGCCAGGCCAGATAGGTCGCCTCCACCTGATTCATGGATAATCCGGGAATACTGTCCAGCCGCTGTTTCAGATAATCACGATTTGCCTGCAGGCAGGTAATCAATTCTTCTCGCCAGGGTTCGCAATCGCGATAGGCAGTCAGCATCACCTCAAAAGAAAAAAGATTTACATCGCCGGTAATTCCTTCGCTGGCAGCAATGAACTTCTCGCGAAGGTCCGGATTCCGGATGATCGCAATGCCGCCCCCAATACCTGAAAGATTGAATGTTTTCCCTGGTGACATCAGAGTCACGAGATGGTCCTCAATGTCAGGATTGATCTTTGCCATTGGGATATGTCGCCGACCATCAAAACATAAGTCACAGTGAATCTCATCGGAACAGATTGTCAATTCATTCTGAAGACAAATGTTGGCAATCCCGTTCAGTTCATTCCTGGTCAACATTCTGCCCACTGGATTGAATGGATTACACAACATTAACAAACGACAACTGTTATCTATGGTTTGCTTTAGCCCATTCAATGGGTAGAGATATGATCCATCCACCTGGTCAACTGGTACCCGGATCAATTCATGCCCGGTATTTTCCGGCGCCTCAAGAAAAGGATGATAAACCGGTGTTGCGGTTATGACCGACTCACCAGGGTCCACGAGACCCCGGCAGGCTATGTTCAGACCCGGCACCACTCCCGGAATAAACACAAGATCTTCATGACTGACAGTCCAGTCAAATTGACTCTGCAGGTAACCAAGAAAGACCTCAATGAGTTCATCCGGTGGTTCTGTGTAACCATAAATACCATGCTCCGCCCTGTTAACTATAGCCTGAGTGATCTGTGGCGGAGACTTGAAATCCATATCCGCAACCCACATCGGCAATATATCGGTATCTCGATACTTGTCCCACTTGGTACAGTATGTACCGCGCCGTTCTGTTACTTCATCAAACAGGCTCATCTTCTATTATCCATCAGGCCTCTTTTACTGGAAAATAAACTGAATTTCAGACAAACTCCTCTGCTCAGACTGTTATATCATTCGTTGCTCAGTTCATCACTACAAATCATCGAAGAGCGGAAATCATGGGTCTATTCAGTAAAAAAATGGAATTACCAACAGCAGAAACTGCATTAGCCGGCCGCGAGGAATTAATGCCTGTGCCAGCTTCACACTACGTCAATGGTAAACCATTGAAACCACCTTTCCCCAGCCACCTGGAACAGGCCATCTTCGGCTTAGGCTGTTTCTGGGGAGCAGAGCGAATATTCTGGGAAAGAGAAGGTGTCCATATAACCGCGGTGGGTTATACAGGCGGCTATACTCCAAATCCCTCCTACGAGGAAGTCTGTTCCGGGTTGACTGGCCATAACGAAGTCGTACTGGTGGTTTTTGATCCGACAATAGTGGACTACCAGAACTTGCTTTCACTTTTCTGGGAAAGCCACAACCCCACGCAGGGTATGCGTCAGGGTAACGATCTTGGGACCCAGTACCGCTCCGGTATCTATACGTTCAATGACAATCAACTCAAGCAGGCTGAAGACAGTCTCCATTGCTTTCAGGACTGCCTGCGACAAGAAGGCTATGGGAGTATTACCACAGAGGTCTGCCCGGTAACGGAATTTTTTTACGCCGAGCATTACCATCAGCAATATCTTGCCAAGGCGCCCGATGGCTACTGCGGACTCGGCGGAACAGGAGTCTGTTATCAGCCGTTAGCCGTTTAAGACTGCAAAAAAACAAATCGGGATTATGCCAGAGACACCTGTTTCAAGCTGTTAAGCTGTCAGTCGGCTCAAGGCTTCCTCATAACGTACGATTGTGTTGTCGATGACATCACCGGGTAATGCAGGTCCGGGATATTCCTTGTTCCACCTGCCCGCATCAACAAGTTCCTGGGTGTAGTTGCGCACGTATTGTTTGTCAAAACTGTTTTGTTCTTTACCCGGCTCCCAGGTGTCTGCTGGCCAGAAGCGCGAGCTGTCGGGTGTCAATACCTCGTCGATGAGCACAGGCTCATCGGAACCGGCTTCCAGACCGAATTCGAATTTTGTATCTGCGATGATGATGCCCCGTTCACGAGCATATTCTCTGCCGGTTTTGTAGATATGGAGCGACTTCTCGCGAATGTTCCGCATCATGGTCTCGCCAACCAGACCACATGCCTCATCAAAACTGATGTTTTCGTCATGGCCTTCATCAGCCTTGGTCGATGGCGTAAAAATCGGTTCATCAATCCGATCACTGTTTACCATACCGCCCGGCAGTGTGATGCCGCATACTTTACCGGTGTTCAGGTAGTCCTTGAGGCCACTCCCGGTCAGATATCCCCGAACAATACATTCTACCGGTACAACATTGGTCTTACGACAGATCATGATACGGCCTGCAAGCATCGCTCGTTGATCTCCTGTCAAGCCCTCAATATCTGCCGGGTCGGTAGAAACCAGATGATGCTTGATTGAATCTGCAAAGAAATCAAACCAGAATCTGGAGACCCTGGTCAGAAGTATGCCTTTACCGGGTATGCCATTTTCCAGAACCACGTCGAACACGCTGACTCTGTCGCTGGCTACTATTAAAATACCGTCGGCACCGTCCGGTAACGTCATATCATAAAGATCTCTTACTTTTCCAGACCGCTTGTTGGGTAACGGCAAGTCTGTGTTCATCACCAATGTTGTCACTGTTATCACCTTAATATCAGTAAAAAGTCAGGTTTGCAGAAATTTCATCCTTCGAATAGAGATGATACCGGTTTCTCTAAGACAAGGCCTGCTCTAAATCCGTGACCAGATCATCGGTATCTTCAATACCAATTGAAAACCGAACCAGGGAATCAACAATCCCCATGGAAGCACGCCTTTCCGGTCCCATTTCATAGTAAATTGAATGGGCAACAGGTATTGCCAGGGAGCGGTTATCTCCCAGGTTACTGGTGCAGATGAACAGTTCCAGCCTGTTCAGGAATTCAAAACAGTCCATGTCTTTCAGTTCAACGCTGAATATGGCGCCTGGATATCGGAACAGGGAGCGGGCAAGTTCATACTGCGGATGTTCTTCCAGTCCGGGATAGTAAACACGACTGATCCCTGAGTGCTGTACAAGAAATGACGTCAGGATTGACGCATTCCGGCACGACCTGTCCATACGCAGCGCCAATGTATCAGAACCTACAGATATGTGATGGGCTGCTTCCGGTCCCAGCGAAGCCCCAAAGTCGCGCAGACCTTTCTTTTTGATCTGGGTTATCGCCCAGTTGGAAGCATCACCCTTTTTGTAGGTGTCATAAATATTGGGATATTCAGACCAGTCGTAATTTGCCAGTTCGGTTACCGCCCCCCCAAGTGCATTCCCATGTCCCCCGATATACTTGGTCAGGCTGTTGATGCTGAGACTGGCGTCTGCATCTTTGGGCTGAAAGAGGTAGGGAGTGGTCAACGTGTTGTCCACGAAATACACCAGATTGTGCTGTCTGCATAATTTTCCGATAGCCTCAAGATCGGAAACCTGTGTTCTCGGGTTGGCAATTGTCTCCACAAACACCATTCTGGTGTTGTCCCGAATTTCCGCTGCAACCGCATCCACAGAGGTTGCGTCGACAAAAGACACTTCGATCCCATGCGCTGCAAATGAGTTGAACAGACTGTTGGTATTACCAAAAAGGAAAGATGAAGAAACAAAGTGATCACCGTTACGTAACAGTGAAAACAGTGTTGTGCCGATAGCAGCCATCCCTGTCGAAAAAGCAGCTGTTGCCACTCCCCCTTCCATAATCGTAATCTTCTCCTGCAGGGCATTTACCGTAGGATTAACCTGTCGCCCATAGGAATAGCCCTGCTGTCTACCCTGGAATACTGCCGCCAGATCATGTGCATCATCGTATCCGAAGGTCACCGCAGTATGTATGGGTTTGTGTATCGACCCATGTTCAACTCCGCCCCGTCTGTCTGCATGTAGAATCTGTGATGTAAATCCCATAAGGTACTCTCGCTCCCGTCAACCGGGTCAATATATTTCCGTTACAATAACTCAAGGTGGGTTCCCGAAAGTTCAAACACAATCCGTTAACTGAACTCAAATCGGTGCATGGTGTATTGTAGAAACCGAACGCTTTACTATCAAGCCTGACCAGCCAAAGGTGTCTGATTTACCTTTTAGTGACAGAAATCAGGTCGGCAACTGACCTTTCAACATGTGGGGTTTCACCAGTAATCTTTCCAGCAACTCAAAGAAAAGTTCAGCCATAATTGCCAGACCTGCCGCCGGTAGTGCACCCTGAAGAATCAGATTCGTATCGTTCAATGCAAGACCGGTGACGATGGGTTCACCAAGCCCTCCGGCACCGATAAATGCTGCCAGTGTTGCCGTGCCAATACTGATAATGGCAGCTGTACGGATACCGGCAAGAATATTGGGTAGTGACATTGGCAATAGCACATGGCGCAGTTGCTCCCATCTGGATAGCCCAATGGCTTCAGCTACTCGCTTCAACAACGGGTCAATGGTGACCAGAGCAGTCACAGTATTACGGAGTATGGGTAACAGGGAGTACAGAAAAAGAGCCACAATCGCCGGCCACTCACCAATCCCGAACAGAGGGATCATTAATGCCAGCAATGCGATGGAAGGGACCGTCTGCAGCAATCCTGCAACATAAACAGTGGCTCTTGACGCTGACCGGTTGCGATACACAAGAATGCCCAGAGGCAAACCAAAAAGACAACCCAGAGCCAATGCAATTATCGTCAGCTTAAGGTGGGTAATGGAATTGTGCAGTATTGAGGAGACAAGCCTGTCTTCAATTTCAGTCTCGCCAAGATTTTCTTCCCTGATAAATTCACTCGCAACTTCTGCAAAGCTCTTGCCGTCAACAGTTGTCCTGCTGTTCAGTTCAAGCATCCTTTGATTGTCGATCCTGCCCGTCAGGCGAAGCAGAATATCGCGCGCTCCATCCGGCAAATCCGAGCGTACAAACGGGACTGCTAAATATTGTGGAAAGTAACCTCGATCATCATCCAGTATTGCCAATGTATAGCGGGACAACTCCCCGTCAGTAGAATAGGCATCGGTGACATCAATGGTTCCCTCGTCGATAGCCTGATAGGCCAACCCATGTTCGATACCCACTGGTTTCCCGGACAGGCTGTAAGTACTGGCCATCCCGGGCCAGCCATCTTCCCGGTTCAGAAATTCCAGTGAAAAACCCAGAAGCAGTTCCGGGTGATCCGCCAGATGCGATATCCGGGTAATGCCTTTTTCAAACGCCAGCTTTTCCTTCATCGCCATGGCATAGGTATTGTTAAAACCAAAGGAATCAAGCACCTGCAGGCCAAGGCTCGAAACCGATGTATTCAGTCCGGCAATTTCCGGCTTGAGATCTTTTGTCTTTAGAATGACCTGGGACAGGGTGCCGGTATATTCTGCATAGACATCAATTTCGCCTCTCAACAATGCTTCGTAGCATACCAATGTTCCGCCCAGACCGAATTTTCTATCGACAGTAAACCCTTCCAGTTCCAGCGATTGTGCCATGATTTCAGACAGCAGATAATTTTCGCTGAAGTTTTTACTGCCAATGGTAATTCGGTCTGAATGCGCCGGTATACAGATCAGAAACAGGAGAAAAAAACCGACAATACGGCGTGGGTCAGCCATCATCATTTGACCTTTGCCGAAATAACTGTCTGACGTAATCATCAGCTGGGTTTGTTTGAATTTCCTGTAAGTTACCCTGCTGGATAACCTGACCCTGCTTCAGAATAACAAGGTGCTGTGCGAGTTTTACTGCCTCGCTGATGTCATGTGTCACCAGGAGGATAGACTTTGCCGTAGAATTCTCAAGTTGCAGCATTTCATCGTAGATGGACTCCCGTGTAATGAGGTCCAGTGACGAAAAAGGCTCATCCAGTAATAACAAGGGTGGGTCGAGCATCATTGCCCTGCACAATCCCACCCGTTGTTCCTGCCCCCCGGACAAGCTGTGCGGATACCGCCCGGACAATTCATCGTCCAGATCAAACAATGACAGCAGAATGTCATACCGTTCACCGATCTTTCGGGCAGACCATCCTTCCATTCTGGCCACCAGAACCACATTTTCCCGAACTGAAAGGTGGGGGAACAATCCAGCTCCCTGTACTGCGTAACCCATGGACCGTCGCTGGGTGGTCAAACGACTGTAATCCAGTAATTCACCATGTACCCGTACAGTGCCGGAATCCGGTAATATCAGTCCATTGACAAGTTGCAGAAGTGTTGACTTGCCACTGCCGCTCTCCCCTACAATCGCCGTCGTTGCGGCGGCAGGTAACGCCAGAGACAAATCATGTATGACCAGCTTGTCATTGTATGATTTGACAATGTGTTCAAATTCAATTGAATGGCTGGACAATCTGACAAGCCTTCCATGTCACCAGGGTAATCAGTATACCAACATCAGAAAGTCAGCACGAACAGCCTGCCATCCATGACTCTGAACGCACGTTCATAAGACCCCTGCTGTGGCGCTTATTTTTGTCAAGTATGACTTCAGGTCCCGCAGGCAGTCAGATTCTCCATGAGTGGTCTGCAATCGATCAATCTCATCCATCACTTTCATGATTTGTTTACCACCCTGCCAGAGATTCCAACGGAATTGATGCCAACGATCCTTTTCATCCGGAGACAGAGAGTCAGGATAATTACGCGCTCGAAAACGAAACAGCAATTCATCAAACTGATCATCATGGAATCTACCGGTAAAAGTATGCAGTTGCCCGACATCAGACTGGTGTATCTGTTCCATTGTCGCCCGGTCTACCGGGTCAGTGAATCCTCCCTGATACAGCATATGGTCAGGGTCACTGGTCTCTGAAAAATCCCGCCTGGCAAAAGCATCACTCACTTTTTCTACCAGACCGCTTGTAGTCTGCAATTGCCTGAACCGTTTCTTACAGAGCGCAAGATCGATGCCTAATCTCATCTCATCGTGTTCGCTCAGTGTGGACAATGGTGCAATTGCCGGGCATCGATTGAGATGAATGGTCTTCAGCGGGATTCTCGTTTCCCCTTCCTCCAGGTCTCTGGTGGAAGTAAACACCAATCGCGCTATTTCTTCAGCGGATGCATTGATCAATGTTTCAGTTTCTGAAGAAAGATCAAAACATATGATCCCGTTACTGTTATCGGGATGACGGCAGATTGGCAGGGTAATTGCCAGACAGGAACGCCTGGCGCCGTACATTGAGGATACATGTACTATCGGTGTCTTGCCTAATGGGTAGAGTTGACTGATCAGTTCCTTTTTCTGCCGAAGCATGAATAGAAAGGAAAACAGCTTTGGTTGTTTTTCCTTAAGAAGTCCAGTCAACTCAACAGTGGCAAGCACATCCGATACGGCATCATGGGCATCGTGTTTAACACCGTTCGCCTCGGTGAGTGCTCCAAGACGAAATATCGGAGTTCCAGCTTCGTCCATTGGCCATTGCAAGCCATCCGGACGCAATGCAAAAGCCATCCGAAACAGATCGATGACATCCCATCGGGAATTCCCCTGCCGCCACTCACGGGCATAAGGATCCTGGAAATTCCGGTAACACATCTGCCGGGTGAATTCGTCATCAAAACGAATACTGTTGTAACCGGCAACACAGGTCTGGGGCTCGAGAAAGTGCGAAAGCACCTGATGGCAGAACCGGGTTTCACTCAGGCCTGTCGACTGTAACTGCACCATGCTCAAACCCGTGATCAAAATAGCTTCGGGACTGGGAATGACATCATCTCCAGGGCAACTATATAAATTGACGGGATCATCCATCTGCTTCAAATCCAGATCAGTCCGAACACCCGCAAACTGTACCGGCCGATCCATTACAGGATCGGTACCGGTTGTTTCAAAGTCATACCAGAAAATTGACGCTGACATAGGACCAGTATAGCCCTTTGTCTCAAGCACTCAATACAACTGAGCACCTCATCCAGAAGCAACTATCCAACCAACCCACACAATGCCCCAAAGCCATCTGCGAACAGCTTCGATAATGAAGCAAACCAACAAATATATACGGCATCCGACCCGCAGCAGATGGCTTTGGGGTGTTCATTTGCGCAAGCATAATGTCGGAGCGCCGAGCTGGAGGAACGAGACTACAGGCTCGCGGGGGAAGTCTAGCCGTTCGGGGTTTTGGCGCACATTTTAGGGTATTTTGACGCCAAATTACACGATCATATAGTTGGTGAACATGGTGCCTGTTGCAATGGCAGACGATACGATGTCGACGCCGACAAGATGCAATCCTGCAAGACAACATTTTCCTTGGGAGAGTCCTTAGGATAATTTTTCCACATTTGGAAGGGTTTTGTGAATCTAATTGCAAATCCAGCCCATGAATCACCCCAGTATTTTTGCCCGGAGTATGACTATTCGGTTCGATTGGTGCTGTATCGCAACCCGAGGTCAGAACATCTGGGTTGCAACCATACTGGTTTGCGTATTCCGGCGCAGTCAAGGGAGCAGCCCAACGACGCCTCCCGGCATCACATTCCAGGAGAGAAATCGTCGCTATTGTCCGGCGTTAGTTGTTGTTCCTCTGTCTGCACGTAGGTCATCAGGCTGGGAATGCCTGGTTGCCAAACAGTTTTCGCTGAACCCTGCCATATGAAGCCCAATTGCCTCAAAGCACTGATGGTCGCCTTTACCTTTTGGGGTGGGGCAGGCCAAACTCGTTTCCCAGCCACTATGTTGTGTAAATCGATATTTGATACCGTCTGTTGGTCTTTAAATGCTTTCGCTATCGACAAGGCCGCTGGCACCATGTCTTGCTTTATAATTTCACTGTAAAAAGTCTTGTAAAGGCGGTCCTTTTCGTCGTTAAACGCGCACCATGCCGCATCCAGTAATGCCTGGTCAATCTGCGCACATTTGGCTATCTTTGCTGCTTTCCATAGCACCCTACCCCACTGTTGAATGAAGTACGGGTAGTGTTGGCTCTCAGCTACAACTCGTCTCAATACATTCGGGTCAAGCTCTACACCCCCTTGGCGTAGCGGTTGTACTATGGCAGCGGCGGTAGCAGACGCATCCAGGCGACCTAGTGGTATTATTTTTGACCGGCTCCAGAATGTTGCATCCATGGTACCCAAATGATCTTCAAGTCCGGGTGTGCCTGCGAGCACCAGCAGGAAGGGTGCTTTCTGGCGCACGCGCTGACTGGCATTGAGCAGTTCCCGGCCCCAAGTGACAGGCATAGTGTGGGCTTCATCAACCAGCAGCACCAGGGGATTCTCATTTGCCTTTTTTATCAGGAAGCTGCTTAACGGTCCTGCCTGGCTTGACTGTACTACGCTGCGCTTACCACCCACCTTGACGACCTTTGCATCCAGCGAACCCGACCCTTCTGTCGTCACCTGCGCCTGAGCAGTTCCCAACTCCTCCATCAGTTGATCCTTTAATGCCATTGAGTCCGAAGGTAATATAGGGAGCACCGTATACCCGTGGCACTCCATACAATAATCTTCCAACCATTGCAGCAACACCGTCTTTCCGTAACCCCGTGGCCCGTACAGGATAATATCGCTCGGCACCCCACTAGGCAGACCCAGATTTACCAGCAGCCCATTGATGTCTTTTTGTGCTGCGTCACGTCCGGCCAGTAGCGGCGGCATTTGTCCACTGCCCGGTTGGAATGGGTTTATATCCATATTGTCTTTGCTCACAAAACGTTTTATTGCCTGCAAGTTTAACATAAACCCTTGGATTGACGTGTGTCCGTGTGGTGGTTTTTTCCTGACGCAAACACAGCAGGTGTTACCTGGCCCACCTGGTGGCGACCATTGTGGCTCCGCGTTACCCTGCGTTTTGGTGTCACCGCGTCCAGTGCAATCGTTCAGCAGACACGCGCCCCGGTAGCGCTTGGTTCATGCGTCAGGTAGACGATTTATCATTATGGTAAACGTGTAATAACAAGGGATTAAGAGCTACCCTGGCGAAGATTGTGCCGTAATATGGATATACTTCTGGGAGAAATGTGCACATATTTAGGATGCTATTAATTTCAAAAAGGCAATTTGGTTAAACACCTTAATATTTTCAGTAATATACAAATTATAGCATTTTAATGCCTGGTTAATTATATAAATAAAACATTATATATCAATAATATATCGTATAAATGCGCTAAATTCCCGAACGGCTTTGGGGGAAGCGAGGGAATCCCGGAGGGACGCGCAGACGCTGGAGCAAATGAATGCCCCAAAACCATCTGCGAACAGCTTCGTTAAAGAAGCGAGCTATCCAATAAGTACGGTATCCATCTGCGAACACCCTGAATTAAGTAAACTGTCCCCCGAATACAGAATAGGCAGAAACCCTATATAATCGTGCCTTTTTTCCGGGACCAACATGAATCGTTCGAAGATATTCCTTGCAGCAGGTCCCATCCTCGGCGCCGTTTTATTTTTCACATTGCAAACTATGGGCTGGGAAAGCAGCGCATGCTGGACTGCCGCCATCGCCATTACCTGTGCCGTCTGGTGGATATTTGAACCAATACCGATACCCGCAACTTCCCTGTTACCCATTGCCACATTCCCGGTTCTGGGCATACTGACACCCAGGGAGATCGGCGAATCCTACGGCAGTCCTCTGGTGTTATTGCTTTTAGGTGGATTCATCCTGTCCACGGCGATGGCGAGCAGTGGTGCACATCGCCGGGTTGCACTCACCATGGTCAATCTGGTAGGTGGCTCCAGCAGTCGACGACTGGTGCTTGGTTTTATGGCTGCATCGGCATTGTTGAGCATGTGGATTTCAAATACTGCCACAACCTTGATGCTGCTCCCCGTAGCCCTGGCTGTATTGGAAAAAGCCGAAGATAAATCACTGGCTATCCCCCTGCTTCTCGGTATCGCCTACGCGGCTAGTGTTGGTGGTATTGGAACACCCATTGGTACCCCACCGAATCTATTGTTCCGGGAGGTCTATCAACAGTTTACGGGAACAGAAGTACCGTTTCTAACCTGGATGAGCTGGGGAATACCGGTTGTCATCATCTTTGTACCGATCATCGGGTTCTATCTTACAAGGAATCTCACTTTTACCGGTAATTTCAACATGCCGGCTGTGGGACAGTGGCGACCTTATGAGAAACGCGTATTGATCGTGTTCTCTCTTACCGCGCTTGCCTGGATGACCCGTGGCGAACCATTTGGCGGCTGGAAAACATGGCTTGATTTACCGGGCGCCAACGATGCCAGCGTCGCATTGATCGCTGTTATTCTCATGTTCCTCATACCCAATGGTAAGGGGGGTAAACTGCTGGATTGGGAAACAGCCAATCGTATTCCATGGGGAATGCTTATTCTGTTTGGTGGTGGCATTGCGATTGCCAAAGCTTTTATTGCATCCGGATTGAGTACCGCACTTGGCGAAATGCTATCCGGCATTGCTACCTGGCATATCGTTATGATGCTGGCGATGATCTGCATGGGGATAACATTTCTGACGGAGGTTACCAGCAACACTGCAACTACAACTCTGATGATGCCAATCCTGGCTGCCGCTGCGATAGCAGCAGGTATGGAACCGGCATTGCTGATGGTACCGGCGGCAATGAGTGCCAGTTGCGCCTTTATGTTACCGGTAGCAACCGCTCCGAATATGGTGGTTTTCAGTACCGGCACCGTACCGATAAAAGTGATGGCCAGAGAAGGTGTGGCGCTTAATCTAATTGGTGCTGTGATTATTACAACTGTTTGTCTGGTCTTCTTGTAGTCACTTTCAAGGGAGTTTTAAGACCCTCAATGCATAACAATTGAATCAAAGTAAAACAGCACAAATGCGAAACAGAGTCCCAATAGCAACGATGCCGTAAGTTTTGACCGGTCGTGTGTGTGAAACTGGATTTCCGGTAGCAGGTCACTCAAAGAAATGCAGAGAAACGCTCCAGCAGCGAACGCCAGGACATAGCCCACCATTGACTGATCCTGCCAGTCATACACCCCACCTGTCATGAAAAATGTCACGAATATCACTACCGGGCACAGCATTGCGAATGCAATATTGACCAGCGTGCAATAAAGATTGTTGTAATTTGCGGCTCGCATCATCGCGACTATTGAATAAGAGTCCAATGGCTTATGCAGAACAATCGCCAGAAAAACCCCCAGACCCGGAAGCAATCCTGATCCATTTAGTTCACCGAGAATGGCCTGAACTGTCAAGCCGAGTGCTGCGCCTTCCGTCACTGTGTGTAATCCAAGACCAATTGCAACACTCTTCAAGCTGTGTTCATTGACTTGTGTTGTTTCATGAGAATGATGATGGTCGTACAAATCATCAACTTCGGCACTGAAATCATGCTGGTGGAAATGAAAGACGTGCAGTAAAAAGATCATCGCGACAATCCCGACAACCAGGGAGGACACGGCTTTTTCAACTGCATGCGGCTCAGGAATCAGTTCCAATGCATGCGGCAGAAGGTGGAACATCGCAATTCCAAGGATAAAGCCCGCAACAAGGCTTATCACGACCTGAGTTCGCGTATGCGTCATCATGCCTTTTGTGGATATGTAGCCACCGACAAAAGCAGCTGCGAATACGCCAATAGAGTATGCTGTTAACAGAATCAGTACATGGGTTGTTTGCATCAGTCGCTTTCCCTAAGCCCTGGGACAGATTTTATCTATAACGAGCAACCACGAACACATTATGGCGGGTTCATCAGGCAGCCCGGACACCCTGGATCGAACGACTGCCGGTAAGTCTCGTTATTACATGTTTCGACCAGGACTGAACACAGGTGATAAATTAAGCAGCAGATCGTTGTAGCCACTCTTCAGCGCTCCCGCGCGAAAACGCCAAATGATGAGGACTCCCAGGGCAAGCGCTCCTCCCCATTGCAACACCAATAGTGCTGGTGAATCGGAAGCATCCAGATTGACGGTTAATTCATACCCGGTTGCAATCAGCAGCAGATCAATGGCGATTCCCAACACAACAGTGACGGCAATGACGATACCTACGTAGATTGAGGCAAAACGGGTTCCGAACTGACTGACAATGATCGCTATAGTACCTGTGTTCGTGGCCGGTCCAGTCATCAGGAATATCAGTGCTGCACCGGGACTGAAGCCTTTTGCAATGAGTGCTGCTGCAATGGGTGTACTTGCAGAAGCACAGATATAAAGCGGTACGCCAAATATCACCATCGCAGGGTAGGAAAGCCATCGGGCATACCCGTGTTCCATGAGATCGCCGGGGATAGCCAGATATATCAACCCGCCAAGCACAATGCCTACCAGGAGAGCGAATAAAATGTCATCGGCGATTTCAACAAAGCCATACCTGAAGATATGTTTCATAAGGGTTTTAAAATCAATGCCAATCTCTTCTTTAACCGACGTGACCGCAATTGTGTCTTCCCTGATGGAGTTGTCTTTTCGACAAGAATCAGGCTTGGCCCAGGAAATAAATCGCCATGACGATATCGTCGATGCAACAACTCGCAAGTACTCCAGGATCATACGTTTCAACAAAGTCGGTGTAACAAAACAGTCATCGGAACCTGGAAACAGCGTCTGGTGATTACCTTGATCGTCGCAACAGTCAGGATCTTGATCGTCACAACAATCAGGATCATTATCGTCGCAGCAGTCAGGTTCGTGATCGTGGTCACATTCATGGACCTGGTCAATGCTATGACCATGTGCGGTAACGTCGTCAATGCCATGTTGATTGTTTCCAGCATCTGGCAATGACGAAGTCTCTTCACCTCGCATCATACCAATGCAAAAAATGCCTGCTACCACCGCCGTGATAAAACTGATGATTGGACGCACGATAGCAGCGACCCAGCCAAAGAACGCATTGGTGACTAATATCGAATCAGCACCCGTTTCCGGCGCTGTGATCAGAAATGACATACAGGCCGAACGCGAAGCGCCTTTGCGCCGCATTTCCGCCACTACCGGTACTACTGAACAACTGCAAAGAGGCATCGGCACCCCTATCGCCGCGCTGGTACTCACGGATTTCAAGCTTTCATCATGGAACCATCTGACTACAGCCTGGCGTGAAATGAATACATGTAATAACCCGGAAAGAAACAGTCCGAGCAGTAACATGGGCGACAACAAGAGAAAAGACGAATAAAGGAAGTCGAAAAAACCAATAAATGTATAAGCTAAATCAGTAAACACAATTTTCGCTCCAGACAAGGCCAGATTTGAGGTAGACAAGAACACTTTTTACACATGTTGAACGCATTCCATATAATACCCTGAAGAGTAAAATCTGACATTGATCATCTGGCAATCCTACACGCGCTGCTGAAGATGGGTCAAGGTGTGTTTCCCCCGCTACTGTACAATAGTAAACTGAATACAGAATGCCGGCAGTTTCCTCTGAAAGGAATATGTACCAGGAATATTTTGGTTTAAACGAAGCACCCTTTTCAATCGCTCCAAATCCGCAATATCTCTACATGAGTGATCGGTATCGGGAAGCGTTGGCACACCTGTTGTACGGTGTGGAAAACGACGGTGGTGGTTTTACTCTGTTAACCGGTGAAGTGGGTACTGGTAAAACCACGATTTGTCGATGTATGTTGGCACAATTACCTGAAGAAGTGGATACCGCATTCATCATTCATCCAAAACTCAGCGCGGATGAATTACTGGCATCTACATGCGATGATCTTGGTATTGATTATCCGGCTTCCGCGACCACCAGGGTGCTGGTGGACCGGCTGAACAAGCATCTCGTCAACACGATTGAAAACGGCCGTCGCACCCTGTTGATTATTGACGAAGCACAAAATCTGTCAGAAGAAGTTCTGGAGCAACTTAGACTGTTGACTAATCTGGAAACGAACCAGCGTAAACTTTTACAGATTATCCTGCTGGGTCAACCGGAACTGATGGAATTACTTTCCCGGAAGGCACTACGACAGTTGTCACAACGGATTACTGCCCGATATCACCTTGAAGCGATGAGTCGGAAAGAAGTCAAAGCTTATATCGCTCATCGTTTATCCGTTGCAGGAGCGAGAGGTAACTTTTTTAAACCTGCAGCGATGCGACGTGTATATCATTTGAGTAAAGGCATACCCCGGGTAATCAATCTGATCTGTGACCGTGCTCTATTGGGCGCCTTTACTGAAAATAAGGCTCTGGTGACTCCCGCAATCGTGAACAAGGCAGCCAGTGAAGTATTGAATACCGTCGGCAGCCGATGGATCAAACATCTTGCCCTGGCAACCGTTCCTGTGGCCTTAGTGTCGATAATATGGTTTATGGTGGAAATAGACACACCATTTAGTAATGTTATCAATGATATACAGACACCATCTACCAATGAACATGAACAACTGATTTCTCCGACCAATACCGAGGGACATGAAGACCAAAGGTCTGCTTTCAATGATCTATTCGCACTGTGGGGCTATTTTCTGGAAGATCAGTCTGCAGACCCCTGTCATACCAGCCAATTGATTGGACTTTCCTGCCTGAATCAGGAAACAGGGGGGCTCACGCTAATCAATCAACTGAATCGACCCGCCATCATTAAGTTAAACAGTACAAACCAGTGGATTACCATCAGTAGCATCTCCAGGGACACGGTAACATTGATTGCCAGTGACCGTGGATATGACGTAGATTACAACGTTCTTGACGAAGACTTCGATGGCTCCTTTACATTACTGTGGCAACCTCCGCCCGACTATACTGTACCCATCTCCCCGGGTGATTCCGGAGTAGAGGTTGACTGGCTGGTCAATCGATTGGCCCATATTGTCAACAGCCCGCATCGAGTACCCGGAAAACAAACGTCTGGCCACGTATTTGATGAAGATATACTGGATCGGGTCAAGCAGTTCCAGCGATCCATCAATGTCCCTGTCACTGGCATTATCGATCCTGAATTCTACATTCATCTTAACAATGTGGCGGGAACCGGCATGCCATTTCTAAACTCACCACATCCGGGATAAACTGATAATGTCCTACCTGCTTGATGCATTGAATAAAGCTGAACAGGCTAAACGAAATCAAAAACTACCAACATTGGATCCGGTACAACGCATACCCAGGACACCAGGGACTCGAAAATGGATTCTGCTGTCTGTGTCGGTTCTGGTCCTGATTAACATAGGAGGTCTCTGGTACTTTAACTGGCCCGATAAAATTGAACCGGCCATGGTCTCCGAGACAGCATTGGACATCCCCAAATCCAATCCAGTGATTACAGCAAGTGAAAACGTTTTTGTTGAAGAGACTGGACCCGTACACATTTCTGAATTACCGCTGGATATTCAGCGTCAGATTCCAACTCTGACGTTCTCCAGCCATATCCATTCCTCAACCCCATCTCTGCGAATGGTAGGGATAAATAAACGAAATTATCATGAGGGAGATACTATAGCCCAGGGATTAACACTCGTTTCGATTACCGAAGATGGCGTTATATTGGCTTTCCTTCACTATAAGTTTAGTGTTCCGATATAAGAACCCGGGGTCAGAGTAAAGTGCCGGAGTAAAATGAATTTTACTCCGGCACTTTACTCTGACCCCAGTATATTTACTGACCCCAGTATATTTAAGGAGTTGTCCTGCCAATCTTGCTTTCCAGATCGACTAACTTCTGGTTAACCTGCTGACGATATCTGTTAATAACCTCAATGTCTTCCTGTACTTCCTTGAGTTGCCTGGTGAGTGCCACGATGTTCCTTCGAATCCCTTCCAGGCTTACTGCCTGATCCTGAACCTGCGACCGCACCAGTGAAACCTGTGTCGTTGTTTCCTGAGCGTCATCCTGAAGATCCTGCCGGATCCGGTTCATCTCTTCAGAAAGTGTACCAAATCCGGACTCAACATTTTTTACCGTTTGGGCCAGTGGCTTGACCTGATTGTCCAAGTCTTTTCTGGTCTGTGCAATAGCGTTTGTATTCTTTTGGATATTGGGCTTATTGGTTCGATATGCATGTCCCCAAAGTAAGTCTATCTGCTCAAAATTATCACCGATTTTACCCTGCATTTCCTGCAGGGTCTTGGATACATCTGTTCCAGTTGCTGCTAAACGGTCTTCCAATGCACTGATGTTTTCCTGCCCTTTCTCCAGTAAAACATTTGCCTGATTGAGTTTTTGCTGAACTTCATAGATGGTATAACCGCCTACGCACATGATAACCGCCATCAGGATGATGACAAATACCAGTAGTCCATTGAAATTACTCTGTCTTGGCGCCTCTGCTCTGCCACTACGGACACGAGTGGCAATCTCATCCCTTGCCGGTTTAATGGCAGGGATACCGTCCAGTTCGTCGTTTTCGTCGTTCATAAACCTGTACTCTTATTTTATAGTCCAGAATTATATCCCGGATTGCCGAACAACATTCCTCTTCCAGCAACGGTGGCTTCCCCGGCCGGATGAAGGCTCTAAAGAGCAGGTTTCAATATTAAAAAACGGGCTCCCATGGGGAGCCCTTGCCGGACTGTATGGTTAATTACAGGCAAACCATAACGCCATAGAGCACTACGGTAAGACCAACACCACTGCCGATTACACCTCTAACGGTTGTCATGGGTCCCTGTTTACCAGCGATAGCATTTCCTTCCAGCGCAAGGATCAGCAGCATGATAATGACAAGGGCGACCGGGCTGGCACTACTTACTAATTGGAGAGGCGGCAAATGTACTGAAGATCCCATGAAAAACAGCATTGGCAGGGAAAACAATGTATTGGTTCTTGAGGCAAGCGCTGCCTTTGGCGCCGCGCCGGCAGCTTCCGGCAATGCTTCGCCGCCTTCCGCAACCTGTTTGGCAGACGCAATCACAATCTTCTGGTTTGGCCAGATGATCAGCCAGACATTCAGGAACATCAGCGTACCGAGCACTGCTCCGATGGTGATATCAAAAGAAATCATCTGATGGCGATAGGCAAGCAGCAGCACTCCCGTCAGGAACGTAAACATCGCACCCCATCTGAACCACCACAATGCTCTTGGCACCAGCGTCCTGATGGCGCCGGCGCGATGAGCATCTTCCGCTTCCTTAAAGTACTCAGTCTGCACGAAATTAAAATAATAAAGCAGGCCGATCCAGGTGATGCCCGCCAGGAAGTGAGCCCATCTGACAATATAATCAAGGCCGTCGGCGTAGGTGGTGAAAATTTCCATGATGTCTTCCTCTTATTGAATTCTGATTAAACACTCCATCCGGGACAACGTTTTTTACAGGATCGTTCATGCCATAAACATAGTGACATGTTTACGATGCCCTTCAGTAGTGATACTTGCGAAGATAGTAACATTGAAGATTTAAAAAAACTATTCCTGTTAAGGTCTCAAACTACGGTTTTCCTGCCAGGAAAAAGAAATGAAAATCCACGATGAATCGAAGTCTTATTATCAAGACAAAAAAAACCCCGCTATAGCGGGGTTTTTTGGTTCAACAGAGCATTACATCATACCGCCCATACCACCCATATCAGGCATTGGCGCAGCCGGCTTGTCTTCCTCGACTTCAGTGACCATGCACTCAGTGGTAATCATCAGGCCGGCAACCGAAGCCGCAGCCTGCAATGCTGCACGGGTGACTTTCGCCGGGTCGGGCAGACCAAACTTGATCATGTCACCGTATTCTCCGGTTGCGGCATTGAATCCGTGGTTACCCTCGGACTGTCTGACTTTGTCAACGACAACTGAAGATTCATCACCGGAATTTTCAACAATTTGCCGCATCGGCGATTCCATTGCCTTGCGGCAAAGATTGATACCGACGTTCTGATCTTCGTTATCACCCTCCAGACCATCAATAGCCTGCAAAGCCCGAATCAACGCAACACCACCACCAGCTACGATACCTTCCTCAACGGCAGCCCGGGTTGAATGCAATGCATCTTCCACGCGCGCTTTCTTCTCTTTCATTTCAACTTCAGTTGCTGCACCGACCTTGATCACAGCAACACCGCCCGCCAGTTTGGCGACACGTTCCTGCAGTTTTTCCCGGTCGTAGTCGGAGGATGTCTCCTCGATCTGTGTGCGAATCTGGTTAACCCGTCCTTCGATGTCTCCGGAATCGCCGGCGCCATCAACAATCGTGGTATTGTCCTTGGTCATGCTGATACGCTTTGCCTGACCCAGATCATCCAGACTTGCACTCTCCAGGGACAGGCCCACCTCTTCCGAGATTACCGTACCACCCGTGAGAATCGCAATATCCTGAAGCATTTCTTTTCGACGATCGCCAAATCCCGGGGCTTTTGCAGCGGCTACTTTTACGATACCGCGCATATTGTTAACCACCAGTGTGGCAAGTGCTTCACCTTCAACATCCTCGGCGATGACCATCAGCGGCTTGCCTGCCTTGGCAACAGATTCCAGAATCGGCAGCATGTCACGAATGTTAGAGACTTTCTTGTCGAACAACAGAAGATAGGGTTCTTCCAGTTCGGCGCTCATGCTGTCCTGATTGTTGATGAAATAAGGAGAGAGATAACCCCGGTCAAACTGCATGCCCTCAACAACATCCAGTTCATTCTCCAGACCACTACCTTCTTCGACGGTAATAACGCCTTCCTTGCCAACCTTCTCCATCGCTTCGGCAATGATCTCGCCAACCAGTGCATCGTTGTTGGCAGAAACACTTCCTACCTGGGCAATGGTATTACTGTCGGAACAAGGTTGGGCAAGCCCTTCAATTTCCTTGACTGCAGCAGATACCGCCTTATCAATACCCCTTTTCAGGTCCATGGGGTTCATTCCCGCTGCCACAGATTTCAATCCCTCATTCAGGATAGCCTGGGCGAGTACAGTAGCTGTTGTTGTACCATCACCAGCGACGTCAGAAGTCTGGGAAGCAACTTCCCTGAGCATCTGGGCGCCCATGTTTTCAAACTTGTCTTTCAGTTCTATTTCTTTGGCTACCGATACACCGTCTTTGGTTACTGTTGGTGCTCCAAAAGACTTGTCCAACACCACATTACGGCCTTTCGGGCCAAGTGTGACCTTTACAGCATCAGCCAGTATGTTGACACCTGCCAGCATACTTCGACGTGCTGAATCACCAAATTTAATGTCTTTAGCTGTCATAATTGTTTATCCTTACAGTTACTTGTTTACTTGAACAGGGTGATGATTCATGCATCACCTTTACCCGATAGGCCTACACGATAACGCCGAACACTTCACTTTCATTCATGATGAGCAGTTCTTCGCCATCAACCTTGACCGTACTTCCCGAGTACTGACCAAAAAGGATTTTGTCCCCGGCATTGAGGTCTACTTCCTGAACAGAACCGTTATCCAGTTTCTTTCCAGGCCCTACTGCAATCACCTCACCCTGAGACGGTTTCTCAGCCGCAGAGTCGGGGATCACAATACCACCAGCTGATCTGGTTTCTTCTTCCGTGCGTCGAACGACTATACGGTCTTGTAGTGGTCGGATATTCATTCTTTTCTCCCTTTCCAGATTCAGCAATCAGTTATTCTCATTCCCAGGAACCTGGAGGAAACCAACTGCTGAAATTAAATGAAAAGAGCGTTAAAATTCATGACCTGACAGGTTGAAAATTAGCACTCTCCTTAACAGAGTGCTAATAATAGGGATTCATTCTACAGAGTCAAGGGTTGAACATTGGATTGAACAAAAAAATTGCCTGATTCCATTGAACATTCACAGGAATTGATCTGGCAGATTGTCAACTCGATCCCATACGGCAAGGTAGCTACCTATGGCCAGATAGCCAGACTTGCGGGAATGCCACAACAGGCCAGAATTATTGGCAGGATATTGTCCCGATTACCCGCGGATACCCGGTTACCCTGGCATCGTGTCATCAATGCACAAGGCAGAATCTCTAATCCGTCACCCGGTCTGCAGGCAACCCGCCTCGCCGAAGAAGGTGTCATCCTGCTCAAAGGACGAGTCGATCTCAACTCTTTTCAATGGCAACCCTGATATGGCGCATCAACACAAGAACCAGCAGGATTGACGGGATTCCAATTAACGCGGCAATGACGAAAAACTCAAAATACCCCAGGGAATCTACAACTAAACCTGAGAATCCACTAATAAATTTACCCGGTAACGTCATTAGAGAACTGAACAGCGCATATTGTGTTGCGGTATAGGCACGATTGGTCAGAGAGGACAGGTAGGCGACAAACGCCGTGGCGGCAAACCCACCGCTGATGTTATCTGCGCTGATCACTACTGCCAGATAACTGATGTCCGGTTCCGTCAGTGAAAGCCCTGCAAATAAAAGATTGGTCACTGCAACCGCAATGGCGCCTGCCAGCAGAGGCCTGTGGATACCCCATTTCACGACGAAAACACCACAGATGGCAGAACCCGCAATTGACATGAAAAAGCCAAAAATCTTGGCCACATTGGCGATATCGGTCAAGCTGTAACCCATATCAAGATAAAACGGATTGGCCATGATGCCCATTGCAATATCACTGAGTCGAAATACTGCAATGAATAACAGAATTACAAATGCAAACTGGCCGTTTCGTTTGAAGAATTCGACAAATGGACTCACAACCGCCCCGGCGAACCACGCCAGAACCGGTCCCGGTGACATCCTGGACAACAGTGCTTCTTCAACTTGCCTGTCAGCAGTGTCACGGGTTGGTTCGGCAATCAACATGACCGTCAGGATCCCAATCAGCATCAATGCTGCCATCGCCTGATAAGCAAATGTCCAGTTGACATATTCCGCCAGATAGAGACATCCGGCGCCTGCCGCCAGCAAGGCAATCCGATATCCAAAGATGTAACTTGCAGACATGGCGCCCTGATACTCATCCACAACGGCTTCTATTCGATACGCATCAATCGCCACATCCTGAGTCGCAGAAGAAAAGGCAACCAGAAGTGCAAACAATGACAGATAGATCAGGTCCTGGGGACCAATCTGAGACATCAGTATCAGTCCGGTAGCGATACCAACCTGCGCCAGAAGCATCCAGCTACGCCTTTGACCCAGTCTACGTGTCAGAAAAAATATGGGCACCCGGTCCACAATCGGAGCCCAGAACACTTTGATGGAGTAGGTGATTCCTACCCAGGCAAAAAAGCCGATTGCACTGCGACTGACTTCCTCATCCCGGAGCCATGCAGTCAAGGTGGAAAAGACCAGCAGATAGGGCAGCCCGGCCGAGAATCCGAGAAATGCCATCGCAATGACGCGTTTGTGCGAATAGATTGTCAGCGCTTCCCGCCATGAGATTCTCTTCTGTTCTCTCAAGATCAATCCCGGAAATTATTGAACTGAAGAGGAATGTCGAATGACGATTCTCTGAGAATTGAGATCACATTCTGCAAATCGTTTTTCTTCTTCCCGGAAACTCTTACCTTGTCACCCTGGATGGAAACCTGGACTTTCATTTTCCGATCTTTAATCATCTTGACGATTTTTCTTGCGAGGTCAGTTTCAATACCCTGCTGGATAAGAACACGCCTGTAATACCGCTTACCTCTATGCTCCAGCTCTTGAATATCCATGACACCCGGGTCTATTTTACGATTAACAAGTCTGTTTCGCAGAATATCAACCATCTGATTCAACTGGATTTCAGCTTCTGCGAATAATGTGACCTGTCCATCCTGATGCTCAAAACCCGCAACAACATTCCGAAAATCATATCTGCTGCTGATTTCACGATTTGCCTGATCAACGGCATTAGTCACTTCCTGTAGATCAACCTCTGATACAACGTCGAATGAAGGCATTAACTTTCCATACTCCCTGAATGCTCACCAATTACTGGAGATTACCTTACACCAGGCACTATAATCGTTCAGCAAGAATAACAGACCTGACACCTGCGACAAACCAGGTGGATGTAATCTGTTGTTAAGCTATTGATCAATACCGGGCACAACATGGGCAAGCGACTATCCAGGATTTACACCCGTACCGGCGATAATGGCGAAACGGGTCTTGGGGACGGCACCCGTATCTCAAAGGATCATCCTCGCACGGAAGCCATGGGGACAGTTGATGAACTCAATAGTGCAATTGGTATGCTGATTGAGGAAATGCGGATTTCAGGTAATACGGACCTTGCATCTCTGACGTCATTTCTCCGTTATTGCCAGCATCGAATATTTGATCTGGGCGGTGAGCTTTCAATCCCGGGGTTCGAAATTATCACTCCACGTCATGTCGAAAAAACAGAACAGGCACTGGATGAACTGAATGAGCATCTGCAACCCCTTGAGAATTTCATTCTCCCAGGCGGTTCACGGCTTATTGCAAGTGCACATCTTGCCCGGGCAGTCTGCCGGCGGGCGGAACGTTGTGTGGTAACACTGGGGACACAGGAAGATATCAATCCTGAAGCACTCCGCTTTCTCAACCGTCTTTCCGACTATCTGTTTGTCGCTGCAAGAACCTGTGCACGACTGACGAATGTCAACGAGGTTCTGTGGCAGAAAGATGAAGTGGTGGGCCCACCAGGACTTGAACCTGGGACCAATGGATTATGAGTCCACTGCTCTGACCAACTGAGCTATAGGCCCTCTTAATTCGAGGCAGGTACCTGAATAGTCAGGAAGAAGTTTCGTCCAGGAAACTCTTCAAGTGACCGGATCGGGTCGGATGTCGGAGTTTGCGCAATGCCTTGGCTTCGATCTGTCGTATCCGCTCCCGCGTTACATCAAACTGCTTACCCACTTCTTCCAGAGTGTGGTCAGTGTTCATATCAATGCCAAATCGCATCCGCAGCACCTTTGCCTCGCGAGATGTCAGCCCGGACAATATGCCTCGGGTGGCTTCCCGCAGACCCTCGTCGGTCGCGGTATCAACCGGGGATCCGACAAACGCATTTTCACCAAGGCTGGCATCAGAATCCAGAAAATCTCCCAAATGAGAATCTTCATCTTCACCAACCGGAGTTTCCATGGAAATCGGATCCTTGGCGATTTTGAGGACACGGCGGATTTTGTCCTCCGGCATATCCATCCTTACACTCAGTTCATCCGGAGTAGGCTCACGGCCCTTTTCCTGCAACATCTGTCTGGAGATGCGTGACAGTTTATTGATAGTCTCAATCATATGCACAGGGATGCGGATAGTTCTGGCCTGATCAGCAATGGATCGGGTAATCGCCTGTCGAATCCACCAGGTAGCGTAAGTTGAGAACTTGTAACCACGACGATACTCGAATTTATCCACTGCTTTCATCAAGCCGATATTCCCTTCCTGAATCAGATCAAGAAATTGCAGCCCGCGGTTTGTATATTTTTTCGCGATGGAAATCACCAGGCGGAGATTGGCTTCCACCATATCTTTTTTCGCCCGGCGCTCCTTGGCTTCGCCAATAGACATACGCCGGTTGATATCCTTGATTTCACTGACCTCAAGTCCGTACTTCACTGTTATCTGAAGGATGCGTTTCTGACTGCGTACAATCTCCTCTTCGTATTTCCTGAAATCCTTGAACCCTGCACTGATCTGTTGCTGTACCCAACTGAGATCGGCTTCTTTCCCGGTGAATTCACTCAGGAAGGTTTTTCTGGGCATCCTGAGCTTGCGAACACAGGTGTTCATGATGTGGCGTTCGTGACGTCGGATCAGGTTCTGAACTTCACGTGGGATCGTAACGAAGCTGGCGTATTGCCGGGGGACAAATTTGAAAAACTGGAAAGCTTCTCCAAGGTTCTTCAATTCCTTTGCTCCTTTGACGGAGATACGTCCGTTTCTCTTGATGGAACTTTTAGTTTTCGAGTACTGCTTCTTCAGCGCCTTAAAACGTACCACTGCCAGCTCCAGATCCGGACCCTTGTGCTCTTCCTTTTTATCTTTCTCATCCCTCACCTGTCCCGGTACTATCTGGGCTGCAGGTTTCACATTTTCAGTGGGATCAAGAAAGCCTATGAGAATATCAGTAAGCTTGCTTTCAACTCCAAAGGTCACCGCGTATTGATCAAGGATTTTTTCCACAACGCCTGGAAACTGTGCGGCGGCATGCAGGACGTCCCTGATGCCTTCTTCAATACGCTTGGCAATAACAATCTCACCTTCCCGGGTAAGCAATTCCACGGTACCCATTTCCCGCATATACATACGAACCGGATCCGTAGTGCGGCCAATTTCGTTTTCAACCGCCACAAGTACTTCTGCGGCTTCCTCGGCAGCAAGTTCATCCGTCGAGTCACCCTCTACCATCAAATCATCGGATTCCGGTGCACTCTCATGAACTGTTATGCCCATATCGTTAATCATACTGATAATGTCTTCGATTTGATCCGGGTCTGAAATCTCATTCGGGAGGTGATCATTCACCTCAGCATAAGTCAGGTAACCTTGTTCCCGACCCTTGCTGATAAGCTCTTTCAATCGTGATTCCTGTTGCGCTAATCCGCTCGACATAAGACCTCTTTAAAAAAGTATGAGAATGACAAAGCAGGCTATTATAGCGAGTGATCACCTGTCATTCCACTTCACTGTGATTGAAAATGCTGTTTCCGACTACAGCGTCAATAATGTGGAGGTTTTTCCATTTTCAGCGCTTTTTCCGGGGATGATCTTTGATTTTCTCACGTTCGGACGCGGATAATGACGAGTATGGTTTGTCCAGTAATTTCCTGTGGCTCTCCTGCTCAGCACGTTTATCCAATTTTGCAAGACGTGATCGCAGTATCCCTGAAAATTCTCCATGGAATTCCGATACATCCAGAATATGCTCACGAGACAACAGGCTCTCAAGATACCCGGTGCGGGATTTATCATGATAAGCATGGACAAGTTCCGCCGGTTTTATGTCTCCACTCTGCAGTATCAGTTCCATTAACTCTATCAGTAGCCTGCAGTTCTGATCATCCCTGAGACGAGAATAGTCTTCTTCTGTGAATCGAGAGGCAAGTTCCGGTTGCTGCAGCAACATACTGACAGCATTTTCAATCTGGGCAATTTCCTGTTCCCCTGGTTTATAGGGTTCCCCAGGGATATGTGGAGTGCCCCGGGTGAAGGAATAAGCTCTTTCGGAATCACCTCTCTTTCTATTCCCGGGGTATTGTGATGAAGCAGACAACAGACGATCTGTGGACAGTCCGGTTCTGGTTGACAGTTCATCTATCATCAGTTGCTTGAATACACCATCAGGCATCCTTTGAATCATGGGAATCGCGGATTTACTGAGCGCAGCCTTGCCCTCCGGTGTTTTCATGTCCAGGGATGACTCAAGTCTGGAATAAAAGAATTCCGTCAAGGGTGTTGCACGGCTCAGTCGTAGTTCAAATCTATCTCTGCCTTCCTGACGTACCAGCGTGTCCGGATCTTCTCCTTCCGGTAGAAACAGAAATGCGGCAAACCGTCCGTCCTGCATAAACTCCAGCACAGTATCCATCGCTTTCCACGCCGCACTGCGTCCTGCCGTATCTCCATCAAAACAGAATACAATTCGTGAGACAATACGGTATAACCGCTCGATGTGATCAGGTGAAGTGGCGGTACCGAGAGTTGCTACAGAGTAATTGATATTGTGTTGCGCGAGAGCAACAACATCCATATAACCTTCTACAACGATAATCTGTTCAAGGTTACGGGTGCGTCGGCGGGCTTCATACAAACCGTAAAGTTCCCGACCCTTGTGAAATACGGGAGTTTCCGGCGAATTCAGGTACTTTGGTTTGTCATCGCCCATAACTCTTCCACCAAAAGCAATAGTGCGTCCACGGATATCCCTGATGGGAAACATCACTCTGTCACGGAATCGGTCGTATGCGCTATCCTGGTCATTATTCTCGGTAAGCATCCCGGACTGGATCAGGAGATTATGATTCTCACTGTCGTCTGCCATGGACGATTGCAGGTTATCCCATCCCGGAGGGGCGTATCCCAGCCCGAAATCACGGGCTATTGCACCGGATAATCCCCGCCCTCGCAGGTAATTGACTGCCCGGTCTCGCTGTGGATGGGTTTTTAATTGCTCACGATAGAATGCCGCTGCCTTGTCAAGAATCTCGTAAATGGTATCCCTTTGCTGATTAACCCTGCCTGATTGACTCTGCCGGGGGACCTCCATACCCACCCTTGCGGCAAGCATTTCGATAGCGGGGATAAAATCCAGGTGCTCAATTTGCTTCAGGAATTCAAGTGCAGTACCCCTCGCCTGACAACCAAAACAATAGTAGAACTGCTTGTCCTGACTCACCGTAAATGACGGTGTTTTCTCATCGTGGAATGGGCAGAGGCCTAAATAGTCCTTGCCTGCTTTTTTGAGAGTAACCCGCGGCTCAATAATCTCTACGATATCGATACGCGAAAGAAGTTCGTCTATAAATTCCTGAGGTATCACACTGGATTCAAGTAGAGCCTGATAAATGACAGAATGGCATCAGGACGCCGCCAGTGCAAGCAAAGTTGGATCAGTTGAGTCTGGATTTTACCAATGTTCCGACGACCCCCATGTCAACCCGACCCTGAACCTGGTTTTTCAACCGGCCCATGACCTTCCCCATATCACGCATTGATTCCGCACCAGTCTCTGCAACAGCTGCATCAATCAGTGCTTCAAGTTCCGCGGAATCAAGCTGATCCGGCATAAACTCATTGATCACATCAAGTTCAAACTGCTCCTGCTCTACCAGATCATCACGACCCGCTTTTTTAAACTGTGAAAGAGAATCACGACGTTGTCTGGTCATTTTATCCAGAATGGCGAGAATCCGTTGATCGGTAAGTTCAATACGCTCATCTACTTCGACTTTTTTGAAATCAGCGGAAATGAGTCGCAATGCCGCCAGCCGTTTTTTATCGCGAGCACGCATGGCGATCTTCACCTGTTCCTGAACCTGTTTCTGTATCGTAGAACTCATCAGGGGATCCCTGGTGGTATGCCATGCAAGGCATAGATATTATGGGCTATGGGTAATTGTGCCAAAGGGGATTTTCAAGTGGTGTGAATCAATACAACCGTTCCATGCGACGGGATTCACGCTGAACTTTCTTTGCGTATCGTTTGACCGCGGCAGCGGCTTTACGTTTTCTGACCGATGTAGGTTTCTCGTAAAATTCACGTTTTTTGACTTCGGCTAAAATGCCTGCCTTCTCACAGGATCGCTTGAATCGTCGTAACGCAATGTCAAAAGGCTCGTTTTCCTTTACTCTTACGTGTGGCATGTATGCTCGTGTCTGTTTCGGAGGGCGTGTACTCTAGCAATTATCGGCTTGCAATGCAAAGTCAGACCCCGAATTCATAAATTCATGTCCGAGAATTCAAAACCGCGGTGATTACTTCCTGTCAAGCCATTGATTTTTAAACCAACAATATGCGAATGTCGTAACTAAAACTCTCGGAAGTCGACTTTCTGTACAGGAACTAATTAACAGGGAGAAATATGAAAGTCATCGGCATTGAAACATCCTGCGACGAGACAGGAGTCGCGATCTATGACGCTGAAGCTGGACTCATCGCTGATCTGCTTTACAGCCAGATTGATCTGCACAGGAATTACGGCGGCGTAGTACCTGAAATTGCATCCAGGGACCACATCCGCAAGACCTTGCCAATGATAGTGAATGCAATGGCAAAAGCCGGTTGTCATTCCCGGGACATCAGTGCCATTGCCTATACCGCCGGTCCAGGTTTGATCGGCGCCCTGCTGGTGGGCGCCAGTATCGCCAAATCCCTGGCCCTTGCCTGGGACATTCCAGCACTTGGCATTCATCATATGGAAGGCCATCTGCTCGCCGCAACCATGTCACCCGATCCACCCCCCTACCCTTTCGTTGCCCTGCTTGTTTCCGGAGGACACACACAATTAATGGAATGCCGTGCACATGGTCAATACGTTTTACTGGGAGAATCCCAGGATGATGCTGCGGGGGAGGCATTTGACAAGGTGGCAAAAATGCTTGGGCTTGCTTACCCTGGAGGGCCTCAGATTGCCAGGATTGCTGAGAATGGCATTCCAGGCAGATTTATTTTCCCCCGGCCAATGACAGGCAAACCCGGTCTTGATTTCAGTTTCAGCGGACTCAAGACCTTTGTACTGAATACCATTCACGACCTCGGGTCCCTGACGGCACAGGATAAAGCGGATATTGCCTGTGCCTTCCAGGAGGCTGTTGTAGATACAATCCGAATCAAGTGCCTACGGGCAATGGAACACACCGGACTCGATAATCTGGTGATTGCCGGTGGCGTCAGCGCCAATCAGTTGCTGCGAGTCAGACTGCAAGTGATGGCAGAGAAAAAAGGCTGTACACTGCATTTTCCGGCTGCAAACCTTTGTACCGACAACGGTGCGATGATTGCCTATGCAGGATATTTGAGGCTGGTCTCCGGGCAGAGGGATAATCCTGAAATTCAGGTCAGACCCAGGTGGCCTATGGATCAACTGGCTCCCGGACCAGGTGATCCAATACAGACATCTCTGTAGCAGAACCATACATGAAGGACATCGTTTTCATTAAAAGGCTTACGGTAGAAACCACAATCGGAGTCTATGCTCGGGAACGGTCGATCAGGCAAATTGTCTGCCTGGATATCGAAATGCTTACGGATATTTCCGGTGCTGCCGGATCGGACCGTATTGAGGATGCATTGGATTACAAGGCCATAGCAGACCGTGTTACGAGCTATACGAAGAACAGTCGATTTTTCCTGTTGGAGGCGTTGGCAGAAAATATAGCGACTTTGATCCTGGATGAGTTTTATGTTGAATGGCTGCGTCTCAGGGTCTGCAAACCTGGAGCAGTACAAAATGCAGATAATGTGGGCATCGTCATCGAACGCGGTACTCGACCCGCGTCGACCGGGTGATTTCAGGAATTTCTGACGCACTATCATATTCATATTGGACTCTGAATGAATTCAACTACATTTTCTGATTCACTCTCATATTCATATTGGAATCTGAATGAATTCAACTACATTTTCTGATTCACTCTCATATTCATATTGGAATCTGACTACATCATATTCATATTGGAATCAATTCAACGACATTTTCAGATTCACTCTCATATTCATATTGGACTCTGAATGAATTCAACAATAATTTCTGACGAATTTTCCAGAGGAACGCCTGGCATCGAAGTGCGTGCACTGATAAGGGGATTGACGCCCTTCGACCGTATGCCTGATGCGGAATTCAGTCAAATACTCAAGCAGGCGATACTCACAGAGAATCAAAAAGACAGTCTGATATTCAGACGTAATGATACAGACACCAAACTGTACTGGCTCATATCAGGAAGTCTTAATCTGCTTGATGCGAATTTTAACGTTGCCAAATGCAAAGCCGGTGAGTCGACAGCAAACAATGTGATCGACGGTAACTCTCCCCATCAACTGACTGCAATTTCAACGGAACAATCCCAAATTCTCACTGTGGAACGGGAAGCAATGAAATCCCTTGTCGGTGGTAACACAGATGCTCCCTCAGAGGCGTTTGTTGATGTCAATTCCGCTTCTGCCGGTACATCTGTTAATGAACAGATGCAGGAAAATAACGTAGACTGGATGTCTGTATTGCTCAGTTCACCTTTGTTTGATTTCATTCCACCCACCAATATCCAGACTCTGTTTGCCAGGTTCGAGAAAACTCACTATGCATCAGGAGATGTTGTCATCAGCCAGGGAGATGAAGGTAATTACTTTTATGTCCTGGAATCCGGTCGGGCCAGGGTTGAACGGTCTGATGGAAGAAATACCACTGCCCTTACTGATTTGAAACCGGGTGATAACTTCGGACAGGATGCACTCATCAGTAATCTGCCTAGAAATGCAACTGTCACCATGCTATCCAGCGGAACATTGATGCATCTGTCAAAAGTTCACTTTGAAAGCCTGTTGATGCGACCTGTCATCGAGACATTATCCATGGAGGAAACCCTGGAAATGGTGAGACAGGATGAACCCCGAACCTGCATAATCGATGTGCGTAATTCCGGAGAAGTTAAATCGGAGGGCATCCCGGGCAGCCTGAATATTCCGCTGCTTCTATTGCGCAGTCACCTCGCCAGGCTTGATGCCGGTGTGATTTATGTCATGACAGGTGACGGCGGCAAACGTGCTGAACTGGGCGCCTGGATTCTGAATGAAAAGGGGTATTCCGCCTATGTTCTCGATCAGCAAAATCGGGTAAATTGACTCTTTAAAATGTTTGTTTGCGATAGGGAAATTTCAATCGGAAATTATTTGTGCAAATGCGTTAGTGCAATAATGAATGACACGAGGTGAGTGTGATGGAGAACTGCCTGTTCTGTAATATTGTCAGCAGGGATATTCCTGCCGATATTATCCATGAGGACGATCAGGTGATTGCGTTCAGGGATGTTAATCCCCAGGCCCCTGTGCATGTTCTGATAGTTCCTCACAGGCACATCAGCACTGTCAACGATCTGACGGACATGGACCATTCTCTGATCGGCCATATGATATTGACCGCTGGACAAATCGCCAGGCAATTGGGGATAGATGATTCCGGCTATCGTCTGATCTTGAATTGCAATCAAGAAGGCGGGCAGACAGTATTTCATATTCACCTGCACCTTCTTGGTGGACGTCAACTGACCCATCTTGGGTAGAATCTTATGGCATTCTCCACAATTCACCAATCAGTCGATCGATTTATCTGTACTTTTGACCGGATTCTGAAAGTCACTACCGGGACGTTGGGAGAATCAGCCAGACCATCACCAGCCATTACTCTGGCGTCACCACAACTCAATGCCAGGGAGCAGCAACTGTCTGCAAGCCTCATGCGTATCAACCATTCAGGAGAAGTCTGCGCCCAGGCACTTTATCAGGGTCAGACTATGACTGCGAAGAACAGAAGGGTTGCCGCCGCAATGGAAAAAGCCTCAGAAGAAGAATTCGATCATCTGGTCTGGTGCGAACATCGACTCAGGGAACTGGATTCCCATGTGAGCTATCTCAATCCACTATGGTATGTCGGGTCGGTATCCATGGGCGCCATTGCAGGAATGCTGGGTGACAGGATAAACCTGGGCTTTGTCGCTGCAACCGAGGAGGCAGTCGTGGACCACCTCCATGATCATCTGGAAAAACTGCCGGAAGCTGATGTCCGATCCCGCGCCATACTTGAACAGATGCAGGAAGATGAAAGGCAACATGGGCACCTGGCTATGGATTCCGGCGGACGGAAGTTTCCGAAACCGGTCAGGTCGATGATGCGTTCCGTGTCAAAATTGATGACCGGGACCTCTCGATGGATCTAGGAGGCTGTCCGAGAACAGACTGACCTACTGCGGACAAGCCTGATTGGCCATATTTTCTGCTTATTCTCGTTCAATATGTCCAATATTTGCCTCAAATAACCAAAAAATATGACTCAATCAGTCTCGCCCTCGCTACGGTCGCAGTTCTCGGACAGCCTCCCGGCCTGTCAGCGGCCTTTCGATAACTGATCTGATGCAGCAAATGGCTGATGATGGATGAATTGGACACGGGTACCATCCGGGTCCTCACAGTAAAAGCTTCTTGCCCCATCACGATGCGTTTTGGGAGCCATGAGCATTTTTACTCCCTGTTCCAGCAGATATTCATACCATAGATCGACTTTGCCGATGTCGTTTATAAAAAAACCGATGTGATCAAGCCTGCCGGGTGCAGCTTCACCCTGAATACGGTGCAGCGCCAGATTGTCATTCCCGTTAGTCAGGTAGACATTGTCAGCATCAGGCCGCCACTCTACCGCCATTCCAACCAGTTCGGTATAAAAGTGTTCAGTTGATTCAAGTTCACGAACTTTCAATGCAATGTGATGCATGCCGTCTGTCTTGCCGGGACGATTCATATCAGATATTCACAATTTCATAATCATGAGTAATCTCAACCCCGCCTCTACCGAGCATAATCGATGCAGAACAATACTTGTCTGCAGACAGGTCGACGGCACGTTTAACATGACTATCCTTAAGATTCTTACCGGTCACGGTAAAATGCACGTGAATTCCAGTAAACACATGGGGCACATCGTCTGACCTCTGCGCGGAAATCTCCGCCACACAATCCCGGACGGACTGCCTGGCTTTTCCAAGGATATTGATAACATCGTAACTGGTGCAGCCACCCAGTCCCATTAACATCAGTTCCATTGGGCGGCAACCGAAATTTCTCCCGCCTTCACTCTCCGGTCCTTCCACCAGAACTGCATGCCCACTGCCGGATTCAGCCAGGAACTGAACGCCGTCAACCCATTTGATGGTTGCTTTCATGTGACGCCTTCCTCAAAGAATAACTGCTTCAATCTTTGACCGGGGTTCTCATCAGCCATCAGTGATTCGCCGACCAGAAATCCCTTTACACCGGCATCTGTAAGCCGGTTTACATCATCGCGCCTGGCAATACCGCTTTCACTGATCACAGGAATTTCTTCAGGAATGCTATCCATCAGATCTATGGTGGTATCAAGTGAGACAGTAAAGGTATGCAGATTACGATTGTTTATACCAATCAATCGAGGGTTAAGCGCCAGCGCCATTTCCAGTTCATCCGGGTTATGAACCTCTATCAATACATCCAAACCCAATTCCCCAGCGAGGTCCGACAGTGATTTCAGGCTTTTAGCATCCAGTATCGCAGCGATCAACAGAATGCAATCCGCCCCTATAACCCTTGTTTCGAATACCTGGTAAGTATCGACAATAAAGTCTTTGCGCAACACCGGCAATGTACATTCTGCCCGTGCCTGAACCAGATATTCGTTCCTGCCATGGAAGAACTGCCGGTCCGTCAGCACGGACAGGCAAGCCGCTCCCGCTGCTGCAAAATCCTGCGCAATTTCCGATGCCACAAAATTTTCCCGGATGATACCCCTGGAAGGAGAAGCCTTCTTCAGTTCGGCGATTACAGCCGGTCTTCCCTGTTTCGACTCGGTAAGAATACAGTCCACAAAGCCACGAGGTCTTTCTTCGCAGAATACTGCCCGTTGTTGCATCACAGCGCTGGAAATAGATGCCTTTCCTGTTTCGACCTCCTGGATCTTCTTCGCAATAATTCTCTGGAGAATGTCCGGGACATCAGCCATTGTCGGCAACCTGCCGGGTGAAATCCACAAAATCTTTCAGCTTCTCCATGGCAAGACCACTACCAATGGCATCTCTGGCCATCTCCACACCATCTCCAAGGGATGCTGTCTTGCCGGCTACATGGATTGCAGCGCCCGCATTCAACACCACCATATCCATGGCAGCCTCATTACTGCCCTGCAACGCCTGATGGACAAGTTCCAGACTTTCGTTTGCACTTCCGACACGCAATGAATCTATCGGCTGCTGCTTACAGTCAAACTGTCCCGGCTCCACTGTGTATTCCCTGATTTCTCCATGCTTCAACTCCGCAACCAAAGTCGGTGCTGCAATGCTGATTTCATCCAGTCCATCATCCGAGTGAACAACCATTACGTGTTTGCTGCCCAGGGCTTTTAGTACATTGGCAATCGGTACAACCCACCGGGCATCGTAAACACCCAGTAATTGGCGTTTCGCTCCGGCAGGGTTGGTTAATGGTCCCAGCAGATTAAAAATGGTGCGAACTACCATTTCCCGTCTTGGTCCTATCGCGTGCTTCATTGCACTGTGATGATTGAGGGCAAAAAGAAAACCTACCCCAATGGAATCAATACAACGCGCCACTTGAACCGGATCAAGCATGATACTGGCGCCAGCCACCTCCAGCACATCTGCACTGCCGCTTTTGCTGCTGGCTCCCCTGTTTCCATGCTTTGCTACCCGCACGCCGGATGCCGCCGCTACAAAGGCACTGGCAGTTGACACGTTAAATTTGTTAGACCCACTCCCTCCCGTGCCGCAAGTGTCTACCAATCCTTCGGTATCCACGATGACCGGCGTTACCAACTCTCGCATTACGATCGTGGCAGCGGTTATCTCATCAACTGTCTCACCCTTGATTCTTAAACCCACCAGAAAGCCACCTATCTGAGCAGGCGTTGCTTCACCAGTCATTATCATTCGCATGATTTCGACCATCTCCCCCTTCGTCAGGTCTTCACCATCAAGGACCCGGGCTATCGCAGCAGGCATATCCATAAGTCTTTTCTCCTTCATACCGATTACTGTTTTATCCTGTTACCGGCCATTGATGAAGTTGGCCAGGAGTTCATGTCCGTATTCTGTCAGGATGGATTCAGGATGGAACTGCACTCCATCTACTGGATGATCCCTGTGTGAAATACCCATGATCTCATCTATTTTTCCCTGCCGCATAGTCCAAGCTGTCAGTTTCATTTCATCAGGAACCTCGTCAACCACAAGGGAATGATACCGGGTCGCAGTAAACGGACTCGGTAAATCCGCAAATAACCCTGAACCATCATGGTGAATTTCGGAAGTCTTGCCGTGCATAACCCGTCTGGCCTTTACGATTCTGCTGCCGAACACCTGTCCGATACTCTGATGGCCAAGACAAATGCCAAGAATGGGTATCAAACCGGCAAAACGGTGTATCAGTTCCATTGAGATACCCGCCTTATCCGGCGTACAAGGTCCGGGTGAAATCACAATCTGATGCGGCGACAGCGTCTCGATCTCCTCAAGAGTCATTTCATCGTTACGTTTGACCAGGACCTCATGGCCCAACTCATAGAGATACTGCACCACATTCCAGGTAAAGGAATCATAGTTGTCAATCATTAAAATCATTTCAATCACCTCCCCCCGCCGCCTGACCCACTACCTCACGAGATTCTTCCCTGTTGTATTCACGAGTATTTTCTGCAGTGCCGCCTGCAACATCCAGGCCGGATTCTGCCATTGCTGCCGCCGAAAAAATGGATCGCGCCTTGTTCATTGTTTCCTTCCACTCCAATTTCGGAACAGAATCTGCAACAACGCCGGCACCTGCCTGAATGTACAGTTTATTGTCTTTGATGATCGCGGTTCGAATGGCTATCGCTGTATCCATATTTCCGTTCCACGAAAGGTAACCAACGGCGCCTCCAAAGATTCCGCGTTTTTCTGGCTCGAATTCATCTATGATCTCCATTGCCCGGACCTTGGGAGCACCGCTCAATGTACCTACAGGGAGAGTTGCACGCAGGAGATTGATCCCAGTGACAGCAGGTTGCACCCTGCCTCTGACATTGGAAGCGATATGCATCACATGAGCATAGCGCTCGATAGTCATCATCTCGGTGACTTCAACGGAACCCGGATCACATACTTTGCCGATGTCATTCCTCCCCAGGTCGATCAGCATCAGATGCTCCGCGATTTCCTTGGCATCCGACCGAAGTTCCTGTTCCATCGCAAGATCATCTGCCGCATCCCTGCCTCTTCTCCGGGTACCTGCAAGTGGCCGAACCGTAACCTCGCCTGAATCCAGTCGTGCCAGTATTTCGGGCGAAGAACTGACAATCTGAAAATCGTCCAGATCCATAAAGTACATATAGGGAGAGGGATTTAAAGTACGCAATGCCCGATAGAGATGTAAAGGGTCATTTTCGAAAGTCACAGACATGCGTTGTGATAATACAACCTGCATCACGTCACCTTCCACGATATAGTCCCTGATTTTCTCCACATCATGCATGAAGCGGGATTTTCCATAACTGGAAACGAAATCCGACTCGTGTATGTTTGGCCCTCTCGCCGGATTTCTTATAAAAGAAGGGACCTCCCCCTGCATTGCATGCTGCATCTGGTCCAGTCTTGCTTCAGCTTTATCAAGGGCATCTGGATCATCCGTAGCAGCATGAGTAATGATATGAATCTTTGCCTTTACACTGTCAAAAACAATCAGGTCGTTAGATACCATCAACAGTATGTCCGGGCAACCAATATTGTCCGGAGGTTCGGTGTAACGAAGTTTCTTTTCGACATATCTGACGGTGTCATAACCGAAATAACCCACCAGCCCGCCGGTATAATTCGGCAGACCTGGCAGGTCCGGATATCGGAACCGGCTCTGGAATGCTTCTATGTCACCGAGAGGGTCCTCTGAAAGTCTTTGTTCGACGACTTCGCCATTAATCTCCAATGTGAAACTTTTACCGCTTATTTTCAGTATTTGACTTGATGGCAGACCTACCACCGAGTATCTGGCCCACTTTTCACCACCCTGTGCCGCGGATTCGAGCAGATAACTGTAGGGTCCACGGGCAACCTTGATATAACAGGACAGGGGAGTGTCCAGATCAGCAAACAACTCTCTGGTGACCGGAATATGGTTAAAGCCCTCTGCTGCAAGCCGGGCATAGTTTTCAGGTGTCATGTAAATCTCACTGCGCACAACAGGTTCAAATTGACCTTTCTCCGGATATCCTGTGATCGTCGGGAACGGTTAATATGTTTAAAGCGCCGGGGGATTCTAACACACGTCAGGCTGGACAAAGCAGTGGTCATTTCGTTTCAGGAAACTGTTGAGATTTAAAGGGCTCTCTAACCAACCATTATCTGGCGAAACCCATAACCCGCTGTTATGCTTCGTCAGCAATTACAAAAAGGAATAAGGAACATCATCGGTGATGAACGAGGAACTCCAGGATCAGAAACTATCTTCCATAAACTTTATGGAAGAGAAACTGTTCAAGTCACGGTCTATCTCTATTTTTGGGCAGATCAACGAGAACACCGCCCGTAAGGTGACAGAGCAGTTACTCGCCCTGTCTGCCGAAAGTAATGCTCCTATCACCATCTACATCAGTTCCCCCGGAGGGCACGTAGAATCCGGCGATGTAATCTACGATATGATTAAATTCATCAAGCCTGAAGTGAGTGTAGTTGGAACAGGGTGGGTAGCCAGTGCCGCAACCAATATATACCTGGCAGCCAGAAAGGAAAACAGATTCTCGTTGCCCAATACTCGTTATCTGGTGCACCAACCCTCGGGAGGGTCTCAGGGAGACGCCACGGATATCCAGATTCAAATGGAACAGATTCTCAAGACCAAGGAAAGGATCAACAGGATCATTGCCGAAGAGACGGGACGACCTCTGGAACAAGTACAGAAAGATACTGATCGTGATTACTGGATGTCCGTAGAGGAAGCCATCGACTACGGCATTGTCAGCAAGGTCATTACTTCTGTCTCGGAAATCGGTGGGTAGACCGACCGATAACATTTCGTCATCCCCGTTGAACCCGGGTTAAAACCTTCAGATACATCAGGGAACATCATGGTCGACTGGCATTTTGCGACTGCATACGAACGAATTTCAGATACGATAGGTGATCAGCCCGCTCTCATCTGCGATAACGTTATTCGAACCTGGGCTGAATATGATGATCGGGCAGCCCGGATCGCCTGTGTTCTGACACAGCATGGTCTGGGACCAAACAGCAAAACCGGTATTTACCTGCATAACAGCAACGAATACCAGGAAGCACATCACGGCATTTGCAAACTCAGGGGGTGTCCGGTAAATGTAAATTACCGTTACCGGGAAGAAGAGCTTATTTATCTTCTTGATAATTCCGATGCACAGGCTCTCATTTTCCAGGCGGCATACGTTGACCGGATAGATGCTATCCGGCATCAACTCAATGATATTCGCTGCCTTATCCAGATCGACGACGATTCCGGGAACCCTTTACTGGAAGGCGCCATAGCGTATGAGGACGCCATTGCGGGAGCTACGCCCATGCCGCGCATCGAACGCAAACTGGATGATCTGTACATGTTGTATACCGGTGGCACCACGGGTTTACCCAAGGGTGTCATGTATGCCAGCGGAAGTCACTGCAGTAATTTTAGCCAGCATACTGCAAACCTGGGTGTGTCGCCTTCCGTCTCTGTCGAAGATCTTCCAGGAAACATTACCGAAGCGCTACAGGGTAATGGCCTGCCTGTCGGATTGATCTGCTGTCCGCTGATGCATGGTACAGGCATGTGGGTCGGATCAATGATTACACATCTGGCTGGTGGTGCTGCCATTACGGTCAAAAAACTTGGTATGGACCCTCACCTGCTCTGGTCTGAAGTGCAGTTGCACAGAGCCACCCTGCTCACCATAGTGGGTGACGCCTTTGCCAGACCATTACTCAACGCTCTGAACGAAGCACACGACAGTGGCAATCCCTATGATATTTCGAGTGTACAGACCATCATCTCCTCCGGTGTCATGTGGTCTGAGGAAGTCAAGGAAGGACTGCTTGCCCATCACGACATGATCCTGATTGATACCATGGGTTCAACGGAAGGTGGCATGGGAAGATCCATCTCATCCCGGAAAGAGTCTTCCTCAACTGCCAGATTCAATTTGAATCCGAATGTCAGGGTATTCAATGATGACGACAAAGAAGTCGAACCCGGTTCAGCAGAAATGGGCATGATCGCGACCCAAAGCGCCATGCTGGGTTACTATAAGGATCCGGAAAAAACCGCAAAAACGGTGCGCGTCATTGACGGTAACCGCTATATATTCCCCGGTGACTTTGCCACGGTTGAGGCAGACGGCGGCATTACCCTGCTGGGCCGCGGTTCCATGTGTATCAACACTGCAGGTGAGAAAGTGTTCCCGGAAGAAGTGGAAGAAGTGATCAAGAGCCATGCCGGTACTGTTGATTGTCTGGTGGTCGGCATACCTGATGAGAGATTTGGCGAGCGGGTTGTGTCTGTGGTATCGCGCACCTCTGTAGATGCGGTGGACGATACAGTTATACTGAACCATTGCCGGGAACATCTGGCCGGTTACAAACTACCCAAGAATGTCCTGTTTGTTGATCATGTGCAACGTGCGCCCAATGGAAAACCCGATTATAAATGGGCAAAGGCAACCGCACTGGACATGCTATAGCGGTTCAAATTCCAGCAGGTACAAGTTTGCGAACATGCCACAAGCTTATCCGGGAACATCCTGAATACAAGTAAACTGTCCCCCGATCAGGCCGGACGACCACGGCGGAATCTGTGATACTTCTCAACAAGATCGAGAGCCCATTCCGGCTTATGATTCCTGCGCCATTCACTGGCGGCAAACTTGTTCATTTCTGCCAGGGTCGGGTAAATATGAATAGTACCCATGATCTTCCTGAGTCCGATACCCTGTTTCATGGCAAGGATGTATTCGCTGATCAGGTCACCCGCATGATCGGCGACAATGGTCACGCCAAGAATCGTGTCCTTGCCTGGTGTGGTCAGCACTTTTACTACACCATGAGCTGCCTCATCAGCAATGGCCCGGTCCAGTTCGGCGACATCAAAACGGGTGACTTCAAACGCGATTCCCTGCGCTTCAGCCTCAATTTCACTCAAACCTGCCCGGGCAACTTCCGGACTGCTGAACGTGCACCATGGAATGACCGAGTAATCCACTTTGAATTTCCGGAAAGTGCCGAATAATGCATTTACCGCCGCGAACCACGCCATATGTGAAGCCGTATGGGTAAATTGATAGGGTCCGGCAACATCACCAATCGCATAGATATTCGGGAAATTCGTCCTCAGGTAATCATCAACCGCAATAGTTCCTCTTTCCGTCAATAATACGCCAAGTTTCTCCAGTCCCAGCCCCTCAACATTGGCCCGACGTCCGACAGCCACCAGCAATTGATCAAAGGGGATACGAACCTCATCGCCATTTTTTGAAATACACAGGATTGATTTCTCTCCATTCTCACTGAGAACGGATTCTGCCCGGTGATTAACAATGATTTTTACACCTTCCGCGGTAAGGGATGCCGCTACCATCGCAGAAATTTCAGGGTCTTCCCGGGACATAATACCTGGCGCCTGCTCGATCTGGGTTACATCGCTTCCCAACCGGACAAAGGTCTGGGCAAGTTCGGTACCAATCGGTCCACCTCCCATCACAGCCAGGCGTTCCGGCAGTTCACGCAAATTCCATACAGTATCGGATGTCAGGTATTGGATGGATTCCAGACCCTTCACCGGTGGTATGAAAGGTTCAGCTCCAGTCGCAATAATGATGTTGCGAGTGGTCAGCACCTTGTCGTTGATCTTTATTGACCATGGCGACAGTATTTCTGCTTCACCCAATTCAACATTTACGCCGAGGCTCTCGTACCGCTCTACAGAGTCATGGGGCTCAATCTCTCTGATAACACGTTGCACCCGTTCCATGACATCACTGAAATCGAATTCTGGAGCAATATTTCTTAGCCCCAGCGATGCCCCTCGACGCATGTCCGAGACCAGCCTTGCAGATCTGATCAACGCTTTGCTGGGTACACATCCTGTATTGAGACAGTCACCGCCCATCTTATTCTTTTCAATCAACGTCACTCGGGCTCTGACAGTGGCTGCAATCAGTGATGCCACAAGACCCCCGGACCCTGCTCCTATGACGATCACATCCCGATCAAAGGCAGCCGGTTTACTGAAGCCCCTATAGACCTTTCGGGATCGGATGAAATCTGCGGCCCGTTTCGCCAGCAAAGGGAATATACCCAGCAACACAAATGCAATCAGCAATCCCGGCGAAAGAACATCTGAAAGGTTCTCGATACCGGCCAGTTGTGTACCGGCATTTACATAAACCATTGTACCTGCCAGCATGCCAATCTGACTGACGATAAAAAATGTAAGCGGTTTGATACTGGTCAGACCCATCGCCAGGTTAATGACAAAAAAAGGAATGACAGGCACCAGTCGCAGAGTAAACAGATAGAATGCACCTTCCCTTTCCATCCCGGAATTGATTGTTTTCAGTTGTCGGGAAAATCGCTTCTGCACCGGCTTTTGTAAAATAAATCTTGCCGCCAGCATCGCCAGCGTGGCGCCAATAGTAGAGGCAAAAGAGACAAGCAACAGCCCCTGCCAGAACCCGAAAATCGCTCCTGCAGCCAGCGTCATCACCGCTGCACCCGGCAGAGACAGGGACGTCACGACAATGTATAGCAGAAAGAACGCAGCCGCCGATAAGAAAGGATGTTCCAACACCTGTCCGGCAAGAGTGTTCTGACCGGTTTTTATAGCCTCAAGGGTCAGTAACCGGTGCAGATCAAAATAAAAAAATAATGTGGCCGCAACCAGCATCAGGAGGACGAGCAATATTCTGTTCATTGGAGTTTCCAGTTAGTTTCCTGGCGCCCCAGACGTTACCACAAACACGTTGATACATTCATTGCAGTAGTCGTTATACTTCCCACACATAATGACAAGACATTACGCCGTGCCCAACGACGATCCGACAAAAACCGATGCCTGGTCAGCATTGTTGCAACTTGCCAGGCAAGTTCGTAAAGACAGGATTGCTGATTACTTTGACAGAGACTCTCTACGGGTAGAAAACTACTCGATATCCGTAGAAGGGTTACATGTGGATTTTTCCAAACATCTGATTTGTGATGATGTTCTGAACTCGCTTATTGATCTTGCCACAGAATCTCCGCTCATTGAACGACGGGATGCGATGTTCAGAGGGGAAGTCATCAATACAACACAAGACCGTGCGGTAATGCATACCTCACTGAGAAGCCCTGATGCTCCCCTCGACGTTCAGCGTGAACTCGAGAGAATGAAGGCATTGTGCAGACAGGTTCGGTCGGGAGAGTGGACGGGTTATAGTCACCAGCGCATAACGGATGTAGTTAACATAGGTATTGGCGGTTCGGACCTTGGACCAAAGATGGTCTGCACTGCACTGTCAGAATTTGCTCATCCTGAACTGAACTTCCACTTTATCTCCAATGTCGACGGTGCATCCATTCGAAGTATTTTGCAGCATCTTGAACCCGAATCAACACTGTTCATTATCGCCAGCAAATCGTTTACAACGATGGAAACCATGCTCAATTCGGAAACTGCAGTCACCTGGTTCAGGGAAAATACCGGACTCGAAGATCCACTGCAGAGCAGGCATTTTATTGCCGTAACGTCTGCGCCGGACAAGGCTCTTGCAAAAGGCATCTCTGAGCAACAGATTCTCACATTCCAGGATTGGACAGGAGGACGTTACAGCCTCTGGTCAACGATTGGAGTATCTATTTGTCTCTGTATCGGACCTGACCGATTCGAGGAATTGCTTGCCGGAGCTCATGCTATGGACCAGCATTTCCGGACTGCCCCTTTAAGGGGAAACCTGCCGGTACTCCTGGGCCTGACAGGCATCTGGCATTACAACTTTCTGGGTCTTGAATCCACGGCAATTGTACCCTATTGCGAACGTCTGGGGATGCTGCCCGCATTTCTCCAGCAACTGGATATGGAGAGCAACGGCAAGCGTACGACTTTGGAAGGACACTTTGTCAAATACCACACCGGGCCTGTTGTCTGGGGGCAAACAGGTACCAACGGGCAGCACGCATTCTTTCAACTGTTACATCAGGGTACAAGAACCGTACCCATAGAGTTCATTGGCGTTATAAAGGACTCACTCAGTGACGACAGGCATCATCGCGTTCTACTGGCCAATATGATTGCCCAGTCCGCAGCGCTGCTCGCCGGGGAACATAGTGAAAACCCGCACCGGCAATGTCCAGGTAACCGACCAAGTACAACAATATTGCTGGAAGAACTGAACCCATGGAATCTAGGCACGCTACTGGCACTTAATGAACATAAGGTTTTCTGCCAGGGCGCCATCTGGAACATCAACTCATTTGATCAATGGGGTGTTGAACTGGGTAAAAAACTGGCCGGGAACGTCCTTGAAAAAAAAATGACTGATCAACTCGACCCGTCAACCCTGTCTTTACTTGAAAAAACCGGACTGTGAGAAAGAATCCGTAACGTAACAGTGCTCAAATGGACTTCTCTTCAGAGGTAGTCTCCGGTCCCGGAAAGGGTGTGGCTTCTACCAACACTGCAAGATGGGAAGCCCTGTCAAGATCGTCTGAATTCAACCGCTTGTCTTCCTCCAGGCGAATGCCATGATACAAGGCATCCTGAGGGAACATCCCAAGATAATACAGGAGCCATTTTCTGATTTTCGCAGGATCATCCTGGATGGCAACCGCGTGAAAATTATCGGATTTCCCTTCAAGCAGGAGCGTAACATCGCCGCCTCCACGCAAATTGCGCCACCAGCGATTTTCCGATGAGGTAAAGCAGCGCACTGTTTCACCGTTACGAATGAACCGGACCGGAGTGGTAAACACCTTTCCCGTCTTCCGTCCGGTAAAGGTGATAAGCATCAAACTTCCGCTCCAGAACCGGTGCAGTGGTGAACGTAGTAGATAGCCAATAAAGGGATTGATAACGATAAATAATGATTCAGGTATTTTCATTGGCTAACACACGCCAGACACCGATACAAATGCTCCGGTCGATTTGCTATTCACGCTCATCCATCAACTGATATTTCAGAATACTGAAACTCACGTTACCGTAGAACTCAGGTGAAGGCAAATCTTCCAGACACTTTCAATCGCACAGTCCAGGGGGATTTTGCCAGGTAGTTCAATGCCTTGCACAACATGTACCATCATTGCCGGATCATGAGTCCCGGTAAACCACATGGCAACCCCACTTCCACTGATAACCAACGCAAATACAGGTAAAACTTTCCGGGGTATACCTCGTCCGTTGTATACTGCAACTCACAGGATTAGAGGAGTGGTCTATTCCTTGAAATGTGGATTGTGGAATGAGAAATCATAAAGAAATCGTAGTTTGTACGCTATATCGTTTTGTCGTACTGGACGACTGTCAGGAACTGCAGCCGCAACTGATGAACAAGATGAAGGACAACGGTGTTCGGGGAACGCTGCTGCTCGCCCATGAAGGAATTAACGGTACCATAGCCGGGTCCAGGGAAGGCATAGATGCTGTTATCGGGTTTCTGAAGGCAGATACCCGGTTTGCTGGAATCCGCTGCAGAGAAACCTTCACCAAACAGATGCCTTTTCAACGCACCAGGGTAAAGCTGAAAAAGGAAATCGTTACCATGGCTGTGCAGGATATTGATCCCAACCAGCTAAAGGGAACTTATGTGAAATCCGGAGAGTGGAACTCACTTATATCAGACCCTGATGTCACAGTGATCGACACACGCAACCAATACGAGATACAGATAGGATCGTTTCAGAATGCCATAAATCCACAGATAGATTCTTTCAGTGAGTTCCCGGTATTCGTTGATGAAAATCTGGACCAGGAATCGCACCGTAAGGTCGCCATGTTCTGTACCGGTGGCATCCGCTGTGAGAAATCTTCCGCCTACTTGAAGTCTTCGGGTTTTAAAGAAGTCTACCATCTGGAAGGTGGCATCCTGCAATACCTTAAAGATGTTCCAGAAGAAGAATCATTATGGGAAGGTGAGTGTTTCGTATTCGATGAACGAGTTGCCGTTAACCACCAGTTGGAGAAGGGCAAGCATGATCAATGCCACGCCTGCAGGATGCCGATCACTGGTAAAGACAAGGCATCGGAACATTATGTACCCGGTATCAGCTGCCCGCACTGTATTGATCAACTCACGGAGAAACGGCGTCAGAGGTTTGCTGAACGTGAAAGGCAGGTGCAACTGGCCAAACAACGGGGAGTGGCTCATTTCGGGAATGGTGCGGGGGGATCCAAAGGAAAGAACGGTGGAATTTAATAACGTTCGATGGGAAAAAGCGTACAGGTCAGCTCTATCGTTATCTATCATTTGAAACAACTGCTGTTATCTACATTGCATATCAGCATCAGGATTGTAAAGATGACGCCATGAATGAAGATGCAAGAGCAAGATTTACTGACATCGCGGGACTACCCGATGAAAATATTCACCTGGATGAGGCCGCTCTTCTCATTGCTGCGGAAAAACAAACTGATCTCGACATAAAACACTATCTTACATCCCTTGGAAATCTCGCAACAAAGTTTGAACAGACTCAGGATATTGCTGTGTCACCTGTTACTCTGGTCAATAGTCTTATCCAATTCATCCATGTTGCCGAAGCATTCAGCGGAAACGCCACTAATTACTATGATCCCGAAAACAGCTATCTTAATCGTGTGCTCGATACCAGACACGGCATCCCCATTACCCTGGCGCTGGTCCACATTTCAATAGCATCACGGATTGGCATACCGGTGCATGGCGTCAGTTTCCCAGGACATTTCCTGGTCTGTTATGAGTTGGCAAAGGGGATTATTGTGGACCCGTTCTCTGGCCGAATCCTGAGCAAACCGGATTGCGCAACTCTGCTGAAGCAACTTGCGGGTCCAAATGCCGGGTTGCGGGATGAACACTTTGCCAGCGCAGGTAACAAGGATGTCCTGATTCGCATTCTGGACAATCTGAAAAACATCTTCTGGCAGAAAAAATCATGGGAGGACAGTAAAGCCTGTATTGACCGCCAATTGTTGTTATTTCCAAACCGTCTGGACTTCAACTTTCAACTGGGTGTCGTCTACGAAATGCAGGGTAACGTGTCACTGGCGCAACATACCTATATCCAGGTGTTGCAGGCATCTGAAGACGATAAGCTTCGCCAGGTTGTCAGCAAACGCCTTCTCTCACTGGAATCCAGAGGAAGAACACTCCATTAGCTTTATCAGGAAAACTTGACGACTACTCCTGTGATAAGAATCAACGCTCCCAGGTCGATTCTTCCCATCCCGATTGCACTGCTCATATCGTACTTTGTCCCAGGAGAAGAAGCACGCTTTCATGGCAGTACCGACTTCCTGAACAGAAACTGGCTTGCCATTAACGAATACTATATTCTTCCCATAACAGCTGATCTCTCTATTCGAAATATTTAAGCATTTAAACTCCTGTTCGAGACTTTACTATTAGGCAAAGGGCATCCTGATTTATGGTGAAAAATATAAAATTGGCTGGCTGGCTGGAAGAAATTAAAGAACTGTGCCAACCCGACGACTTCATCATCTGTGACGGCAGCGACGACGAGTACAACCGCATGTGGGATATTCTGATCGAGTCCGGTGTAGCCCGGCAACTTGATCACGACAAGAGGCCCAACAGTTACCTGGTACGATCCGATCCGAAGGACGTCGCCAGGGTTGAAAGCAGGACTTTTATCTGTTCGGAAGATGAAGCCGATGCGGGCCCAAACAACAATTGGGTACCACCAGATGAAATGCGCAAAACGCTAAGGGGATTATTCAAGGGCTGTATGCACGGTAGAACCATGTATGTCATCCCGTTTTCAATGGGACCTGTGGGATCTCCCATTGCACATATCGGGGTCGAAATAACCGATTCTCCCTATGTTGTAGCATCAATGCATATCATGACGAGAATCGGAAAAGCAGTGCTGGAAGAACTCGGCAGAGATGGTGAATTTGTACCCTGCGTTCATTCCGTCGGATTGCCCCTTGATGACCTGGATAAAGATGTTCCCTGGCCATGTAATCCGGATAACCTTTATATCTCCCATTTCCCTGACAGCCGTGAAATCTGGTCCTTTGGATCCGGTTACGGCGGCAATGCACTCCTTGGGAAAAAGTGCTTTGCGCTGCGCATCGCATCGGTAATGGCGCATGATGAAGGATGGCTGGCAGAACACATGCTGATCCTCAAACTGACTAACCCGGAAGGAGTCATACACTACATAGCCGGGGCATTCCCGAGTGCCTGTGGTAAAACCAATCTTGCAATGCTGATACCCACAATCCCTGACTGGAAAGTAGAGATGGTGGGCGACGATATATGCTGGATGAAGTTCCAGCAGGATGGACGTCTGTTTGCCATCAATCCGGAAGCCGGGATTTTTGGGGTTGCCCCCGGCACAGGGATGGCTTCGAATGCCAATGCCATGCTGAGCCTGCACAGAGACTGTATTTTTACCAATGTCGCAGAAACTGATGACGGTGATATCTGGTGGGAAGGTATGACCGAAGAACCACCTGACCATCTTATTGACTGGAATGGTAATGACTGGACGCCTGAATCCGGCACCCTCGCAGCCCACCCAAACGCCAGATTTACGGTATCAGCAGCTCAATGCCCTGTAATAGCCGATGAATGGGAGGATCTTGCAGGCGTTCCCATCAGTGCCATTCTTTTTGGCGGACGGCGGGCAACTGTCGTTCCACTCGTCAACGAGGCTGCAAACTGGACTCAGGGGACATTCTTTGGATCTATTATTTCTTCCGAAAAGACAGCCGCTGCCACTGGTACGATTGGAGAACTTCGCCGCGATCCCATGGCCATGCTGCCCTTCTGTGGCTACAACATGGCAGACTACTGGCAGCACTGGGTGGACATCAGCAAGATGCCGTATGTACAACTGCCTCGTATCTATTACGTCAACTGGTTTCGCAAGGATGCCAATGGAAAATTCATCTGGCCCGGATTCGGTGAAAACTCCCGCGTTCTGAAGTGGATCTTCGAACGCTGCGAAGGCAGCGCGGATGCAGAAGAGACCCCCATCGGGAACCTGCCGACTATGGATTCGCTGGATTTATCAGGAATTGATCTGGGCCAGGACGAGATAGCCCAGTTGCTCAGTGTAGAAATCGACGGTTGGTTGAGCGAGATCCCATTAATCGAAGCATATTACACCCAATATGGTGACCGTGTTCCGCAAGCCATAAGGCAGGAACTGAACAGTCTGAGAGAACGCCTTGAAAATGCCATGCTGGCTGATGGATAGTTTTCGGAAATAAACCAGGTAATACAGTAATGCGGATAATCAGTTGGAATGTTAATGGGCTGAGAGCCTGTATCAAAAAAGGATTTCTCGATTTCCTTACAGCCAGCAACGCCGATGTACTGGCCATTCAGGAAGTAAGAGCGTTCCGTAATCAACTGGACCTGGCTGCACTGGAACCTCCCGGCTATACATCCCATTTCGTCAGTGCAGAACGCCCCGGTTACAGCGGGGTGGGCATCTATACCCGGCAACAGCCTGACCGTATCGAGACCAGCCTGGGTATTGACGAATTTGATCGTGAAGGTAGATGCATTATTGTCCGCTTTGGACGCGCAACACTCTTCAATGCCTATTTCCCCAAAGGCAGTGGCGCCAATCGTGATAACAGCCGTGTACCTTACAAGCTGTCATTTTACGATGCCCTGTACAAAAAAATGCAGACGGCACGGAAACGAGGTCCCGTATTTGTAATGGGAGATTACAATACCGCGCATCAGGAGATCGACTTGGCCCGACCTAAAACCAATCACAAGAGCAGTGGGTTTCTACCCGAAGAACGCGATGTGCTGGATCGTTGGATCGAGGACGGTTGGTCAGATACCTTCCGCATTCAACATCCGGAAGCACCGGGACATTACACCTGGTGGCGACAATGGGGTGGCGCCCGCGCCAACAACGTGGGCTGGCGCATTGATTACATTTTTGCTTCACCTTCCGCCCAACGTAAGGTATCCAACGCTTTCATCATGCCGGAAGTCACAGGATCGGATCATTGCCCTGTGGGTATAGACTGGGAGAGTTGATCTCCACTTAAGCCGAACTCCAAAAATGCTCAGTGAAAAGGTTTGTCTCCCTTAACGGTCACCCTGATACCGGATCGGGTTTCCGGGTAGTAATCCCATACCGCCATATGTTGGGTACAACGATTATCCCACAGGGCTACTGAATCCGGATACCATTTAAAGCGACAATGGAAATTCGGATTTTTGACATGTTCGAACAGCATCTGTAATAAAGCATCACTTTCTACCCTTGATACACCCCTGATGCGCTTCGTGAAACCACTATTCACATAAAGCGCACGACGTCTGGTTACAGGATGAACCCTGATGACGGGATGTTCTGCCTGAGGGTTCTCCCTTTGCGGTTTGTGATCACCATAAAAACCGGTGTAGTTCAATGAATGAAACGCAGTCAAAGTTTCGAGGAAGTCCCGCATCGGTTGACTCAGCGCCTCGTAGGCATCGTACATGTTCGCCCACAACGTATCACCGCCGTTTGAAGGGGTTCTGTGCATATGCAGGATACTCGCCATCGGCGGTTCCTCGTCGGCAGACACATCCGAATGCCATCCTTCCCCGTTGTTCCTGCGTGAATGCCGGTCTGTATGTATTTTCATCAATTCAGGATTGTTGTGACAGTATGGCGCCGCGGGATGGATATGCAATTCACCAAAACGTCGACCGAATTCGAGATGCTGATCCGGTGTCATCGGCTGATCCCGGAAAAACAGAACCAGATATTGCATCCAGGCATCATGTATATCCTGAAACATTTCATCCGACAAGGATTTTGTCAGGTTCACGCCATGCACAATCGCTCCGATACGTGGTGTGACAGGTTCGAGTTCAATCAATTGAGACATAGGTCAGTTCCCACTCCTGAAAGGAGAATGAGTCCCGATATATTCTATCTCTTCCTGCACGTAGCGGCGTTCTCCCTGTAGAAAATTTTCTACTGCACTGCGGAACGAAGGATTGACAATCCAGTGTGCGCTGTAAGTATGAACCGGCAGATATCCTCTGGAAAGTTTATGCTGACCCTGCGCACCTGCTTCCACTCGACTCAGGCCACGTTCTATAGCAAACTGAATTGCCTGATAGTAACAAACTTCAAAATGCAGAAATGGATGATCTTCTATACAACCCCAGTTCCGACCATACAGACATTCACTACCGATAAAATTAATCGCACCGGCAACATAGCGACCATCACGTTTGCACATCACCAACAGGATGTTCAGCGGCATAATTTCTCCAATGATGGAAAAAAACTGACGTGTCAGATAAGAAGTCCCCCACTTTCTGGCGCCAGTATCCACATAAAACCTGTAGAACGAGTCCCAGTGATGTTCTTGAATATCATTACCGGTCAGTAACTCAATAGTAACGCCATTGGCCACCGCATCACGTCGTTCACGACGGATATTTTTCCTTTTTCTGGAAGACAAAGCAGCCAGGAAATCGTCAAAAGTCCTGTAATTCTCGTTTTGCCAGTGGAACTGGGTATGGGTGCGTTGCAGGAACCCGAATTCACCCATATGTTCCCACTGAGGTCGTTCAGCAAAAGTAATGTGTACAGAAGAAACCTTCATTTTTTCCGCAATCTGCATCACACCACTCATCAGGTAATTTTCCAATTTACGCTGATCATCGCCGATTCTGGTCAGCAGGCGTCGGCCCGTAGCAGGCGTAAACGGTATGGATATCTGCAGTTTGGGGTAATACCGACCACCGGCCCGTTGAAAAGCATCAGCCCAACTGTAATCGAAAACATACTCTCCAGAAGAATGATTTTTAAGATACATGGGTACTACACCCAGTACACCATCCTGGTCATCGTTTTCCAGCATCAGGTGGTAAGGCGCCCAACCGGTACGCGGGGCTACGGACCCGCTTTTTTCCAGCGCGTCCAGAAAAGCAAAAGACAGAAACGGATCAAAGGACCTGGAGGCCGGATTGGCACAGGCATCCCAGACCTGTTTGCCTATTTCACTGATACTGCCGGCGGCTTTGATCGTATAGCCAGTGTGCATTATTTAGTGCCAGTTTCCAGAAGATCGGCATTTAGAGCTTCCTAAATAGTGAAATTTTTTGCAGTAAATGCCTCGAAAGTATTGTCTTCATCATTTTTTGATGTGCAGGCAATAATGTGTGTGGTAATACCCATCTCTGCATATTCACGAATTCTGTTGTGGCATACAGCCGCGGATCCTATGTTGGCAATCTGGTCCACCAGGCGATCATCCAGTGCACCGGTAGTTTTCGCCCGGTCTCTCTCGGCCCACCCTTCAGCTATGGTTTTAGCTGCATCTTCGTATCCTGCCCATGCCAGATAGGCGTTATATACCGGGGTTGCATAATAAGGCGCAAAACTGGCCCGGACAGTGTCTCTTGCAGACTCGATGTCATCGGTAACTATAAACTGATGCCGGCAGACGATTTCCAAATCCTCCAGTTTCTTGCCCCCACGTGCCGCTCCCACCCGTATGTGTTCCATCATTTTGGGTAACGCATCGCGGGGAAACAGGTTTATGATAACGCCATCACCATATTCGGCTGCCATTTCCAGCATTTTGCCACGAAGACCGGCAAGGTAAACTGGCGGAGTGCCCGGAGGGAGCGGTAATTGACTGTATCCGTGACTGGATAGGGTAACCCCGTCGAAATCAGTTTTTTCTCCTGTGAGCATACTCCTGACCAGTTGAGCCGTTTCCTTCACCCGGGTCAATGGTTTTTCGAATTTCTGCCCGTTCCAGTTCTCCATCATCGTCTGACTGGAAGACCCGAGACCCAGAATAAATCTGCCGTTAGAGATTTTATGCAATATAGAAGTGGTAGAAGCCAGCACCGCCGGTGTCCGGGTAAACACCGGGATAATCGCCGTACCAATTCGACACCTGTTGGTACACATGGCAACAGCCGCCGCTGTAGTCAGAGAATCAATACCCGAAGCATCGGCAAACCACAGGTCGTCGTACCCCTCCGATTCTGCCCATTGTGCCTGCTCCAAGGTGCGCTCGACCCCTTCATGATTAGGCAGCGTCAGTGCCATTCTTTGCTTGACAGCCATAAATCCTACCTTTTCCTATACGATAACTACACCGGTATTTCTATCTTCAGACGATATCTGCTCCGGTAATTCTATCTCCGTTTTCGAGTCCGGGTCGATACAGTTTCTTTTTCTTACCGGATCGCTCTCGTTCATATTTTCTTGCCATGGTATAAACAGGTTCCGTTAATGTCTTGGCGCCGAAAGACTTTGCCTTCTGTACCTCGCTTACTTCACCATAGGTCGTTGTCCTCTGCCGGGGTGTTCTGCCAAGACTGCAAATGATTTCTTCCATTAATTCGGGAGAGGTTTCCTGTCCGTGGCTTGCACCTGCCGCCCGGGTGATTGTTTCATTCATCAATGTACCGCCAAGATCGTTGACTCCCGCCTGCAGACAGGCTTTTATACCTTCGTGGCCCAACTTGGTCCAGGAAGCCTGGATATTGCGAAAACAGGGGTTCAGCACCAACCTCGCAATGGCATGAATCAGAACGGACTCACGGAATGTCGGTCCCTTGCGCGCATGGCCTTTCAGGTAAACAGGCGCTTCCATGTGAATAAATGGCAGAATCACAAATTCGGTAAAGCCATTGGTCTCCACCTGCAGTCGACGTACTCGCAACAGATGGCGGGCAACATGTCTGTATTCTTCCATATGCCCGTACATAATGGTCGCAGTGGTATTGAAGCCCTGCGCGTGTGCCGTCTTCATCACCTCCAGCCATTGACCGGTGTTGATCTTGTCGGGACATAAGGTAGCCCTGACTTCGTCATCGAGAATCTCTGCTGCAGTCCCGGGTAACGTGCCTAATCCTGCTGCCTTCAATTGACTCAGAAAATCTCCAATACCAATCCCCAATGTATGGGCACCCTGCCAGACTTCCAATGGTGAGAACGCATGGATATGCATTTCAGGAATAACCTGTTTTATGGTGTGACAGATATCGATATAGGTCTGACCGGTATATTCGGGATGAATACCTCCCTGAAGGCATACTTCCGTTGCCCCCCGTCCCCAGGCTTCCCTGGTACGGCGCATCACTTCCTCGGCAGAAAGATCATAGGGTCGTCCCCGCAGATTTTCACTCAATTTGCCTTTGGAAAATGCGCAGAACTGACACTTGAAATAACACACATTGGTGTAATTGATATTACGATTTACGCAATAAGTGACTTCATCACCGGCAGATGACCGTCGCAGTTGATCAGCCGCTTGACAGACATGTGTAAAATCATCACCTCGACTCCTGAAAAGGCGAATGATGTCGTCTTCAGCCAGTTCATCTCCAGCGACAGCTCGATCTAGAACAGGCGACAGATCATCCGATACTGTCGATCTTGTGAGTCCTGTTACCCGCAAAACCTCATCGTCCGGGGGTGGCGCCAATGCACCTGCAGCCCAGTCATCCATCCTGGCAAAACCCTGGCCATCGATCATACGCAAAACACGGGATTCCATACCCGGATCAACCCATTTTTTCAGAGCCATGGCATAGGTGGGGTAAATCGCCAGACGTTCGTCAAGGTATCTTCCCGCATTGGCAGTTTCTGCAGCAAGGTCGGCGAGATGAGGCCAGGGCGCCTCGGGATTCACAAAATCCGGCGTTACCGGTGAAACACCACCCCAGTCATTGATACCTGAATGCACTATCTGTGCAAGGACACCCGGACTCAGGTTTGGAGGAGCCTGGATGTTCATATCCGGACCAAAGATAATCCTGGCAAGAGAGATTGTCCAAAGCAGTTCCTCAGGGGCAGGCTCTGGTGCATCCGCCATCAGTGTATCCGGCTTTGCACGGAAATTCTGAATGATAATTTCCTGAATATGGCCATAAGGCAGGTTGGCTTTACGCAATGTCAGCAGAGCTTCCACACGTTCCCGCCTGGTTTCACCTATGCCTATCAGAATTCCACTGGTAAATGGAACTTTCAACTCGCCGGCAACTCGCAGGGTCTCCAAACGCCTTGCTGGCACTTTGTCTGGAGAACCATAATGTGGCATTCCTTTTTCTGTAAGTCTGTCAGAAGCACTCTCCAGCATAATGCCCATAGAAACGGAGACCTTGCGTAACTCCGCCATTTCCGCTGCATCCATCAGACCCGGATTAAGGTGGGGAAGTAATCCGGTTTCCGTTAAAACCAGATCCGCCATATCCCTCAAATAGGACAATGTAGATTCCTGATGCAATGACTTAAGTCCGTTTCTCGCTGCCTGATAGCGGAGTTCTGGTTTGTCTCCCAGTGTAAACAACGCTTCCTTGCAGCCCGCCCTGGCTCCGTTACTGGCTATTTCCAGAACTTCTTCCGGCGATAAATAGGGAGCCCTGAGTTTACGGGGCACCTGTGCAAAAGTGCAGTAGTGGCAAACATCCCGGCATAAATGAGTCAACGGAATAAAGACTTTTCTGGAGTAGGAAACTACGTTCTGATGTCCCTGATCGCGCAATTTTGCAGCAACCTGCATCAGGTCTGCCGTTACATCACACTCGGAGAGTTGAAAAATCTCCTCGTCAGAGAGCGCATTGCCGCTGTCGGCACTGGCTAATATCTGCTCAACTATTCTCATTCATTCAATTCCTGAAGGTTACTGGACAGCCGTTCCAGGATACCGCTCTCAACAAGATACCGATACGTACCTTTTTCTTCTTTGAAGCCTTCTGAAGACATAATGCTGGCCAGATCTTCCAAATCGGACGGAGTATCCACATCAAGCCCGATACCTGGCAAATGTACTATATTGGGCACAATGCCCTTTGCCCTGGCAATAAGCAAATGCCGCCGGAAACTGTCTTCACCAAAACCAAAAGTCATACAATCCGGTGGTGAACAGGCAATGCAGTTTGAACCTCCCAAATCACGTGCCGGGACAATAGTAAATTCTGAACTTTCACTCTGTCCCATGCCATCGAGTACAACTTCGAGTTCGTCCAGGGATACCAATGGCACATCCCCAGGCAAAAACAGCATACTTTCAACACCCTCACTCACCAGAAATGCAGCGGCAGCAGTCACTGCATTGATTAACCCGGCATTTTCAGGCTCTGGCATTACCCGGCAACTGTATTCTCTTGCCAGGTCGGCGACCTGCACATCGCTCGTAATCACCAGTATCTCGTCCACCATGGGACAGACCTCAATAATGGTCAGTACATCTTCAACCATCGTCCTGAACAAACTGGTACGTTCACTGCACGACAGTAAACTGCCCAGACGTTGTTTTGCGTCACTGAGTTGCTTTATGGGAATGACTGCAGAAACAGTCATTGAGTTCCACCCCGCGGTCCAGTAAAAGCCAACACCTGATCTGCAAGATCAATCCTGTCCTGTAACGTTAACATGACCGTATTGGTTACGATAGTTTCCAGACCAAGCGCACGAATTGTACCGGCTTGATTATCATCCTGAGAATCAATGACAAAACCAGTCAGCAATCCTCTGAAATCAGATACATAGTATTCGGCAACTGCGGTAGCAGTTTGTGATTTGCCCAGTTCCCTCATCATTTTTGCCGCCGGTCCCCTGATGGCCTGACCCGCTATTATAGGCGAAACTGCCACAACCGGAACATTGCGTTCCATAATGCTGTCCTGCACCCCGGGTAACCGGAGTACGGGGGCGACGCTGACAAAGGGATTCGAAGGACAGATAACCACTATTTCCAGCGCCGGGTCGGTAATGGCGCAGGTAAATTCTTCGCTCATACTCGCATTGCCGATACCCGTAAATTCAAAACCGGCAACAACCGGTTCACAGTGGTCTCTTACGAAATAGTGTTGAAACGACAGTGTTTCTCCATCCCGGGTATTGACAACCGTACTCACTTTGTCATCTGTCATCGGAGCCAGTTTATGTCGTACACCCAGGGTGAGGCAGAGTTCCCTGGTTATTTCACTCAAGGTCGAACCACCGAGATATTTCTGCGTTCTAAAGATGTGTGTTGCCAGATCCCTGTCACCCAAACGGAACCAGGTTTCGCCACCAAGACGCTCAAGAGCCTCCAGGAAATTCCAGCTTTCACCGGACTGACCCCAGCCAACTTCCTTGTTGTCAACATCCGCCAGTGTATACATGACAGTATCCAGATCCGGCGAAATAGCCAGGCCAAGATGGATAAAGTCATCACCTGTATTGGCGATTATTGTGAGTTGTTCAGGATCCAGTATTCTGGATAGTCCAAGAGCCAGTTTGGCGCCACCGACACCACCGGATATAGCAAGACATTTACCTGAGAATGGCATTTAACGAAACAGATCAATTGCTTTAGGGCGCAACAGGGGTTTGACGCCACGCAATGTCTTATCCGAAGGCTCTTTTGGTTGGTAACCCCGTACGATGACGACCGGTGTTTTTTCCCGGGTCTGTCCCATAACAAGTGAGGCGCCGGCAGCTATTTCATCCGCGGCAGCAACCTGGGTCACCACAAGTTCCCGACCATAAATATCTGTTTCCCCGATATAGTCTTCAAGGGCTGTAATCCCGGCAACACCTATGGCCAGTCCAAGGGTCCCCATACGCCAGGCACGCCCAAGACTGTCGTTGATGATCACTCCGACGTGTATTCCATGACGCGATTTAATCTGTGAATGGATTGCCTTCGCACTGGCATCTGGATTGATTGGCAGCAACAGACAAAGGTCATCATCGTCAACACTTTCTTTTCTGATATTCGACTGATCGATGCCGGCATTGGCCTGCACAAATCCCAACCGATGCTCCACGATGAGAACACCGGCTCCTTTGCGGACTACCTCATTTGATTCATCCAGTATCGCCTGAACCTTTCTTGGGTCTTTGTCCACCTCTGCCGCAAGCTGTTCTGCTTCTCTGGTAGGTTTCACCGTGGTGAGGTCAAGGAACTGATTCTCGGATTTCGACACTATTTTCTGGGCTATGACAATAATGTCGTTTCCCTGGAGGTTCTCCCCCATTGTCCGCAAACCATCTTCGATCAGGACCACGAGATCATCACCAGGCTGAACCATGGGTATGTTTTGAACGCCAATAAAACGCAGGTCCATTATTCCCCGCCTGAAGACTCACCGGTAATGGCAATACCCGATCCATTGATCCTGTGATGTCGATTGATAGTAATCAGAACAGAAGTCAATGCTTCTGCAACCAGAGCATTGGCCAGGGGACCCGCATGCCATCCTTTTAACCCGACAGCTTCTACCAGGGTAATCACCGTATCTCTTGCTGCTCGCCTGTTACCGGTGACGAGCACATCACAGGCTATGGCATGATCTTCGTTAAGATGTTGAGCTCCAACGTTTTGAAATGCAGAAACCACCTGTACTTTTTCACCGAGAAACGCCTGCGCCATTTGTGCTGCAGAACCACCCTCCGGTAATTGTACGGTACCCACCTTTGGTGGTCTTAGAGGAACCGTCACATCGATCAGTATCTTGCCGGTCAACCCCGGCTTTACCGTTGCCAAAGTGCTGATCTGATGTTCGAAGGGTACGGTAAGCACAACCAGGTCTGCCTGGGTAGCTGCGTCCAGGTTCTCATGTCCACTCACGTTCAGATCGGGGAACTCACCCAGCAACGCACCTGCAGCTGCACGCCCTTTCTCCAGCGTACGCGATCCGATAAGTATGTTGTAACCCGCCCTGGACCAATGACGTGCAAGCCCTCCCCCCAGATCACCGGTACCACCCAGGATGGCAATAGATTGAATGTTGACTGTCATAAATATCACCCAAAGGGCTCATAAAAGCAGCGCGTGATTATTCCTTATTCCTCTTTGACAGACAACCACCCCGGTATCTGCAATTCAATTCTGGATTTGATATCACCGTATATCAACACCCCTGGAGTAAGCAGATGCTCACAAGGTAGCAGTTTTTTTTGTTATTCACATTACCTGTGGATAACTCTGGTGATAACTAGTCGAAACCGGGCTGTAACCTAATAGAATCAACACATTCGAGAATTTGGCCAATTTCATTACAGATTTCATGTTTCATTATAAATCAAAGACTTACGATATTAAATTAATTTACCAGTGTACGTTTATCCCGTAACCCCATTTATTTGCAACTTGATCCTCTACAATGTGAATAAGTAACAGTATTTCACATCGTTTCTCTTGTCATCAAGCTGGAAACTGCTTCAGTGGAGTAGACTTCTCGACATCTGACCCCAGCCCCAAGTTACGGAAAACCTTGTAAACACGGGATATTCCGCTTGTAGATATGGCCAATATCCTACACTTAAAATCACTTTAGCTGTTGCAATCCTCCCTCTCTTCGAGACTGATTTTTCAGATATGCCTTATTTACGATTGCAGATCAGTTAACGACTTATCTGTTCAACAATCGTTAGAAAGTTATCAAGTCCTTTTGCCCTGCACAGGGAGCGTTTCATAGACTGAACCACCTCGGGATCAAATCCTGCAAGTCTGCGAGCCAACTCCCTGGTTGCCTGTAAAACATCCACTTCTTCAACACACCTGTCAGCTATACCCAGGTCCACCAGTTCATCTCCATAATACCGCCGTCCCTGAACCAGTATTTTCAAGGCACAGGCATATGAAAATCGAATGCTTAACCAGGCTGTATTAATGGGCGCCATTAACCCTTTTTCGACCTCCGCGACGTGGAGGAATGAATTTTTGCCAACTACCAGGAAGTCACAGGCAAATGCCAATGCAGAACCACCAGCTATCGCAAACCTCTCCAAAGCCCCCAGGACAGGCTTGGGACAATTAAATATATCGTTGTGAAAATTCAACCAGTCATTATGGAATTGTGCCCTCCACACTGGTGGTGGATCTTCCGCAAATGCCTTGAGGTCAAGACCTGCACAGAAGTAACCTTCATTACCTCTGATGATAATGACATTACAGTCTGCATTGGAAGACAGCGACCTCAGACCCTCGGCAAGTTCATTAACCATTGGACCGATCAGCGAATTTCGCTTAGCTGGACGGTTCAATACCAGTTCACCTATACCCTCCTCCAATTCAACCAACACCAGTTCTGTCATATCAAACTCCCGGTCAAGCCGTTGTCTCTTGTTCAAAAAGCCACACGGACGTATGATCTTCCAGTTATTAAGAAAAGTAAAAGACCGGGACAAAAAAATGGGGTCAACAGCCGACTTTATTGGAGATATCAAGATACTGCTCAATGCACTCATCTCAAAACCACCACCTGACAATGCGAAAGAATCCTTGTCACTTATGGTGCAGGAAAACGCAGTCAAATACCCGGGAGATACCGCTCTGGTCTGTGAAGATGAAATCGTTACCTGGCTGACGCTCAACGAAAGAGCAAACCGGGTTGCCAGAGTATTGAAAGACCAGGGGATAACCAGGGGCGACTGTGTCAGTCTATTCATGCAAAACCGGATAGAGTTTGTAGTACAGGTTGTAGCTATCTGCAAACTCGGAGCCATCGCCGGTCTGATCAATACCAACCTCAACAGACAACAACTCGTGCATTGCATCAATCTTGTCAAGTCAAAAAAATGTATCTTCGGTGAGGAATTGACAGATTCCATCAATGAAGTTCGTGATGAGTTATCGCTGAGAGACGGTGAAGACTATCTATTTGTCAATGACAGTGGCGATTCCCCCCCACCCAATTGGTCCATCTCAATTGACTCCTGTAACAGCCAGATCGAGGCTGCCAATCATCCGGAAACAGCAACGGTAACCATTGGCAGTATCGCTTTTTATATTTTTACTTCCGGGACCACCGGGTTACCAAAGGCCGCCATCGTATCTCACCGTAGAATGTTTACCGGTGCGAAATTGTCCAGTGATGGCCTGCTGCGCTTGAAAAAATTCGACAGGGTCTACAATTGCCTGCCTTTATATCACGGAACCTCATTGATTATCGGTCTTGCCGCCGCATTCAACGCTGGCGCCGCCACCGTAATTCGACGCCGGCTGTCCGTCAGCGCCTTTTGGGATGATCTGCGTAAATATCAGTGCACATGCTTTGTTTATATCGGCGAATTCATTCGCTATCTGATGAACCAGCCGCCGCAGAAAAACGACAGGGACAATTTGGTGAGAAGCATCGTGGGTAACGGGCTCAGGCCAGACATTTGGATGGCATTCAAGGAACGATTTGATATTCAACGTATCGGTGAATTCTACGCAGCCAGTGAAGCTAACGGTGGCTTTGCCAATGTGTTCAACAAGGATTGCACAGTTGGCCTCGGTATCGCACCCGTTAAAATTGTGCAATTCGATGTGGCAACCGATGAGATGGTTCGTGATGACCAGGGTCATTGTATTGAGGTTACGGAAGGTGATCCCGGGCTACTGCTCATAGAGGTAACGGCAAAATCAAAATACGACGGATATACCGATAAAGAAGCCTCAGACAGAAAAATCATTCAACATGTCTTTGTGGACAATGATATGTATTTCAACACTGGCGACATCATGAAAACCATAGATGTCGGATTTGCCTTCGGCCAGACACATTATCAGTTTGTGGACCGTGTGGGAGACACATTTCGCTGGAAGAGTGAAAACGTATCCACAAACGAAGTCGGTGAAATTATCAACGGGCACGAAGATGTGACCTTCAGCAATGTTTATGGCGTTGAGATACCGGGAACCGATGGTCGTGCTGGAATGGCAGCCCTGGTATTCAGAAATGGCGTTGACAGTGGTGAGATAGACCTTGAGGGTCTGTCAACCCACATTATACGGAACCTGCCATCTTATGCCCGACCGATTTTTATCCGTGTACTGAAGAATTTACCGACTACTACTACAATGAAGCTTCAGAAAAACGAACTCAGGGAACAGGCGTTTCACCTCGACAAAGTGGAGCAGGAACTACTGGTGCTTGCACCCGGCTCCAAAATTTATCGCAAACTCGACAGCGACTTCTATGACCAGATATTGCGCCGTGAAGTCGCATTTTAGCCCTGGCAAAATTTGAATAAATGAGAATGGGCAGGCATTGCTGAAATTTACTGCGAATTTACAAATAGACAACTATTACCGTGCAATGCATCATGCACTGACATACCGATAAGAGGGATATAAAAGTGAACACAATTTTAGGAATACTGATCACAACCACCCTTTTATTTATCTGGGGATTTCTGTACTGGGGTATAAATCAAATACCTTACAGTTCTTTGAAACAGACCGCGAATGACGCAACAACACAACAAATCATTAGAGACACTTTCCCGGAATCAGGTTCTTACCATATTCCGGATTTTCGCAATGACCCGGATGCTCTGTCGGTAATGTTCGAACAGGGGCCTATTGGTTTTGTGCATATCAACCTGGAAGGAAGACCACAGATGGATCGCACCATCATGATCAACGGATTTTTGCTTAATCTTGTTATGGTGACTTTATTGGCGATTTTCTTTCGCATTGCGCGTGCCCAGGAGTTCAGGGACTTTGTCAAACTGTCATTGACAGTCGGGGCCATTGCCGTAGTTCTCATTGATGTCGGCGACATTATCTGGTGGCAAACCTCCTATGAGTGGAAAATGTGGCAGATAATCTATAACTTTTCCGTTTTTGTGATTGCTGGCCATCTGCTGGGAATATTCATGAAAAAAAAACTGGATTCCATCCTGTAATCGAACTGAATATCACGCGATAATCCAGTCTAAATTACCTCTGAATATAGTATGCCCAGAAAACAATCCAGATTTCTTAAACAGCAGAAAATGGTATTCAGCGTTGTCGCTATCCTCTTTCTGGCGATTATCGGTTATGTCTCTATTGTCGTGTTAAAAGATGCTGTTCCCTTTGGCAACTATGTAGCCGGTGAACAATACACAATGCTCGAAAATCCCAGGAGAGTCAGAGGAAACCGGATTGAGGTCATCGAATTTTTCTCTTATGCCTGTCCTTATTGTTATCGCCTTGAACCGGAATTGGTGGAATGGGTTGATGAAAATCAGGACCGGATCAATTTTATACGCAGTCCCCTGGTTTCAAATGACACCTGGCGGCGTCTGGCAAGACATTATTATTCCCTGGAAAAACTGGGGTTACTGGATGAACTCCACCTGAAGTTTTTCAGTGCTGTGCATGACCGCAGGTTGAATATATCAACAACGGCACGTCTCGAAAAATGGGCTGGTGAGAACGGCGCGGGATCTTACTCCGAGGTCTTTGCATCCGGAGAAATACAGCGCAGAGTGGAAGCCGCAGATCAGCTTGCACGCCGACTGCAGATTGCTAATGTTCCTGCGATGATCGTGCAGGGTCAATACGCCGTGAATGTCACCGAGACAGTCGGTCTGACGCGAATGCTGGATATTGTTGAACATCTTGTACAAATGGAAATTGACAAGCGCTCAACGACTGATGAGTAGCGAGCATTTTCAGTTGCCGGGTGATTGGTTATACTGCTGAAGCTGCCAATCGATGACTATTCACCCCAGGAAGGCGCCGTAGTCACAGATGACAAGATGTTTCATTAAGTGATTTTAGCCTTGAGCGGAAACCTGTCATGGTTTTTTATAATCGCTTTGGATAAATCTACGTCAATTTCCGGCCAGTAATAGTGATCCTGGAATAGCTGTTGTACATTCAGAATCGCATTGACAGGCTGTTCCTTAAACCAGGGGAAATGTTCATACGACATGAAAAATTCCTCATCCTGCGCGAGCAGCCATATTCCATGTGCGGAAATATGCGTAACCTCAATCGCCGAAGTGTTCTTTCCAAGCGCTGATGATTTCATGGTAATGCTCCTCGATTAACTTTTCGATATTTTTTAGCTGTTTCCTCGAATAACGATAATTTTTTGCAAGTTCAATTTCTGGCTCCAACCAGAATTTTGCCTCACCTTCCGCTGACAGCACATGAACGTGCCTGCGCGTTTCTTCTCTTGAAAAAAAGAAAAACCGGTATCCGTCTGCTCTGAAAATTGTGGGGGTCATGAGAGAGGCATTAAACAGGTACTACACCATAGCCGGACCCGGATATTTTTCTCTCAGCACTCTCTTCAATACTTTGCCATTGGCATTACGTGGTATTTCCCCGATGAAGGCAACGCCTTTCGGCAGTTTGAAGCGCGCCAGTTTGCCATCGCAGAACTGCAACACATCCGTTTCTGACAGTTCTTCTCCCTGACGGACAACCAACGCAAACGGAGATTCCCCCCATTGTTCACTGGGCTGACCTATAACGGCAACCTCGACAACTTCAGGGTGTGCAAGAATCACGTTCTCAATTTCCGCTGGATATACATTCTCTCCGCCGGAAATGATCATGTCCTTGATACGATCCTGGATATAAACAAAGCCCTCGTCATCTATCATTGCCACATCACCGGTTCTGAGCCATCCATCCTGTGTAATGGTTTCCGCGGTTGCATCCGGTCGATTCCAGTAACCCTTCATGTTATGCAGTGACTTTACCCACACCTCTCCCTGCTCATCAGGTTTTGCATCTTCACCTGATTCCGTTACGACACGTACATCGGTATGAAAGAACGCACGCCCCGTGGAGCCAATCTTCCTGATTGCATTTTCTGCGTTGATGACACAGGCAGGGCCACATGACTCGGTCAATCCATATACCTGGTGAATCTCAATTCCCAGGTCTGCATACTGCCGTATAAGATTTACCGGTAAAGGCGACGCCCCACTGTGAATACAGCGAATCGAAGAGTAATCAATTCTCTCCAGACCAGGTGTCTGGATCATGAAATTAAGCATGGCAGGCACCAGCAGACCCGTAGTAATTTTTTCTTCTTCTATCAGTTCCCAGGCTCGCAGAGGATTGAATTCCCTCATGACAATACTGGTCACTCCCTGGTAAATATTCATCGTTAGAGGCAACAGGGCGCCCACATGGAACATGGGTAGCGCAGCCAGATTTTTATCACCCTCATGGGTGTCTACTGACGCGCCGAAGGTAAAAAGTGCCCACATGGTCGTCGAGTGAGTATGTACAACCCCTTTGGGCAGCCCAGTGGTGCCAGAGGTATACATGATATAAAGGAGATCATCGTCGGCCGCTCTGATCGGTGGTTCTTCGTTGCTGCCGGCATTCAACACACTGTCATAGTCACTGGAAAAGTGCGATTCACCGCTATCCTCTGCTACCTGAATCCATGTAGTAAGGTCTGTCTTTTCCCCCCGACCATGTAAATCAAGCGCAAGATCGATGAACTCTTCACCAAAGATCAGTGTCCTGGCTCCGCTGTCCTTCAAGATGAACTCCAGTTCGTCGGCGACAAGACGCCAGTTAAGAGGCACAACTACTGCCCCGATTTTTGCCAGGGCAAAATACGACTCCAGAAATTCGACACTGTTCATCAGCATCAATGCAACCCTGTCCCCAACTTCAACGCCTTGATCAAGCATTGCATTAGCCATACGATTGCTTCGCTCTTCCAGTTCACGGAAGGTCAGCCGCAAGCCTGATTTACTGTCGACATAGGCATCACGAGTACCATTCAACAGGGCTCGTTTGCTCAACAGCAACCCAATATTGTTCTTCATTTTGTTATCCTCATTCCTGTGGTTTCTCTACATCCTGAAAGACAGGACTCTTATCAATCATGGCGAATGAAATCCAGGTAAGCCGGACTGTTTGCTCCGCGACAGCGATTTCAATTTACCATTCGTGTTGACATCCTCCCCCACCTGAAGCAAGGGGATTCCTGGTGCCAGCCTGCATTACGCAACTGCTGCCAGGGGTTCCTGCTTCACAGAGTTCGGCAACCCGATCTCTCCACAGGCTAACACGGCGTGTCCCGCCGCTAATATGTTTGACGCTGCCACCACATCGGCATTCTTGGCGTAGCCACAAGCCACACATTTGAATACAGCCTGACTGCGTCTGTTGTCACGGGTAGTATAGCGGCATTGTGGACATTGCTGACTAGTGTAGTGCGGTGGTACCGCAATGACCAGCCCACCCCGCCATGCCTGCTTGTATTCCAGTTGTCGCCGGAACTCAGACCAGCCCTGATCCAGGATGACCTTGTTCAGGCCAGACTTGGCCCTGACGTGGGACCCCGGATGATCAGCATCACCCCGTGCCGACCGACTCATGTTCGATACCTTCAAGTCTTCCACCACGATGACAGCTTGGTTTTCGCTGATCTCGTGGCTGATCTTGTGCAGGTAGTCGTGTCGACACCGGGTGATTTTCTGATGGATGCGTGCTATCCGCTGTTGCTGTTTGCGCCAGTTGTTGGAAAATTTTACCTTACGCGACAATTTGCGTTGCGCTCTGGCCAGCTTCTGCTCAATCCGCCGGAAGCTGTGCAGGGGTTTGTATGAGGTACCATCAGACAGTTGGGCAAATATGGCAACCCCAAGATCAATACCCACCATACCAGACGATGGGTGAACCGGGGTCGGTACTTCCTGCTCCGTTTGCATGGACACGTACCAGCCATCCACCTGCCTGGAGACCGTAATGTTTTTGACCTTGCCCTCTATTTCCCGGCTCTTGCGGAAACGCAGAGTCCCGATCTTGGGTAAATAGACACGCTCACCGGCAACCTTGAAGCCTTGCGGATAACGGAAACTGTCTTTACCGCCACGCCTTTTAAATCGCGGCATCAGTTTGTTCGGTTGCTCCTTGTCGAAGCCGTCCTTAAAGGCTCTATCCAGTTGCATCATGCTTTGCTGCAGCACTTGAGAATGGCAATCCCGCAAAAAACCGTATTCGTCACTCGATTTCCACAGGGTTAACCAGAACGCCATTTCCGGGTACCACAGCAACGCCTGTTTGTATTCCAGGCGGTACAGATTCATGGCCAGCATCTTGTTCCACACAAAGCGGGTACAACCAGAGAACTGGTGTAGTCTGGCGGCGGTGTCAGGGTGGTTCACCCTGAGTTTGAAGTGGTATGCCTTGCGTATCAACATGTCCCTAGTTTACTGTACATCGATACATGATACAAACAACCCAACCTTGACCTGACCGGTCAAGGGCACCTTATATCCCCGCCTTGAAGGACGGGGTTTTACGGCGCGAAGGATAACAGAACTCCATAAGTGCTGCCCGTACTGAATGGTTTTTAATCGTTTCCCGTTCAGATAAGGGAAGAACCAGCGAAAGAAGCACTGGTAGTGGCTGTCAAGATTCCAGTACAGGTAGACTAAACTCCGATTGCATGGTGACTTTCCGGTTGTTTCCAACATGGGTAAACTGTCCCCGTTTTAAGGAACAGGGAACAGAACTGTGGTTTGGAAAAATGTATTGCGGATTTTTACCGCGGGACTGCTGGTATTGTCCGGAAATGTATTTGCCGATGCGGTGAATTTTAAAGACCAGACCATTACAGTTGCACTGACCCAGGAACCGCCCAGCCTTAATACCATTCGAATGACCGACCTGGTCAGTTTCTTCATCATCGGACACACCAATGAAGGACTGCTTCGCTATGACCGGTATGGCCGTCTGGCTCCCGGAGTAGCAGAATCCTGGGAGACAACACCAACTGGCATTCTGTTCAAATTGCGACCGGACGCACGCTGGTCCGATGGTTCTCCCGTCACTGCTGATGACTTTGTCTTTGCCTGGCAACGGATTAACGACCCATTGGAAGCTGCCCCTTTTGCAGCCATCATGTATCCGATAAAAAATGCGGAACAGATACAAAAGGGTGAACTGCCACCGTCTGCCCTGGGAATCAAAGCAATCGATAACCGGACACTTCAGATTGAATTCGAATTTCCCTGTGGTTATTGTCCTGGTCTGATGCCGCATGCTACTTTTTTCCCAATTAAACGTGTCTTCTACGAAGCGGCTGGGAAGCAATATGGAGCCGATGCGCACAGACTGCTGGCCAATGGACCCTTCCAACTGACCCATTGGACGCACAGCGCCAATCTTCGATTACGGAAGAACCCGAATTACTGGGACCGGAACAATATTACCCTGCAGGAAATCAATATCGGTTACATCACTGAAGACAATCGAACCCGCCTCAATCTCTTCGCGGACAACAGGATTGCCCTGGTCCGACTGGGTGCTGAAACGGTGAAGGATGCTTCAGCTCTGGGATTAAGACTGCGCACGTTTCAATCAGGTGGTCTCTCTTACCTGCGTTTTAATATGATTGATACCAGTATCACCAGATACAAAAAACTTCGGCAAGCCATACAGTCTGTATTTGATCCGGAAACATTCGTCAACAGAGTGATAGCCATACCTGGATACCAGCCAGCTTATAGTTTTTTCCCGAGCTGGTTGCGCGGTGTGCAGGGTAAATTTGCTGATGAATATCCAGTACCTCCAAACGAAGTGGACATTGAACATGGCCGGCAACTGATCCGGGAACTACAGCAGGACCTGGGCGGTAACACCATCCCTGAAGTAACCCTGTTGTCGGTAGCATCTCCCACGGGGGCGAAGGTTGCTGAATTCTTTCAGGGGCTTTTGCATCAATCCCTCGGTCTGAGAGTCAAGGTTGATCAACAGACGTTAAAACAATATCTCGATAAATCCAGAAAGGGTCAATTCGACATTGCCGTTTCGAGTTGGTATCCGGATTTTGATGACATCATGACCTATGCAGACCTGCAGGCCTCCTGGAACCATAACAATCGCGGAAATTATGTTAATCCGGTATATGATCGCCATGTACGCGTGTTGCAGGGAGCATCGGATACCAGACAAAGAATGGATGCGGCGGCCGTTTTACAGGATATCCTGCTTCAGGATGTGCCTGTGCTGCCGGTTGCAGAAACCGGCTCTGCCTATATTCAGCATCCTGACTTGAAAGGTGTGGTCCGGCGTGTCATTGGTCAGGATCCGGATTACACGTATGCAAGGGTTGTCAACTAACAATTCTCTACAAACTCGACCACTTCAAGATGAAATCCCGAAATGGCATTGAATCGTGTCGGTGAGCTGAGCAGCCGCATTTTTCCCACACCAATGTCCCTCAGAATCTGGCTGCCTGTACCGACAAGCCTGTACACGCCAACTTCATTGTTATGACGCTGTACAGGAGGCACTTCAGGAAAATGACTGATCTGAGCCAGAGACTCTTCCTGTGAAGGTTCCTGACCCACTATGACAAGCACCCCCTTACCTTCTTCTGCGATTCTGGACATTGAATCATGAAGGGACCAGGTCTTTTTAAATCCGGGTCTTTCGCTCTGCAGAATATCGCGAAGCGTATTGAGAACCTGGACTCGAACCAGACATGGCTCATCTTCACAGACATCACCTCTGATCAACGCGTAATGTACGCAGTCAGATACCTTGTCAGTGTAGGTTCTGAGAGTAAATTCACCCTTGGCGGTCATAACCGGGCGCTCGTCTTCCAACTCGATGGTCTTGTCATAAAGAGTACGGTACTGGATAAGATCGGCAATCGTACCGATCTTGATGTTATGACGTTCTGCAAAGTGCTCCAGTTCCGGACGTTGCGCCATTGAGCCATCTTCGTTCATGACTTCACAGATGACAGCGGAAGGCTCGTAACCGGACATCCGTGCCAGATCGCAACCTGCCTCCGTATGACCCGCACGAGTAAGCACACCCCCCCTTGAGGCGATTAAAGGAAAGACATGTCCAGGCATGACCAGTTCAGACGCCCGCGCATTCTTGGCAACAGCGGTGCGCACAGTCTTCGTCCTGTCCGCTGCGGAAATCCCCGTGGTGATACCATCGGCAGCTTCAATGGAAACCGTGAAATTGGTCTCGTGAAGAGAATTATTATGCTCCACCATCAGAGGCAGATTAAGTTGCCGAGCCCTTTCTTCTGTAATGGTCAGGCAAATCAGACCACAGGCATGTCGAGCAAAAAAAGTGATGTGTTCCGGCGCAACGACTTCTGCGGCAATCACCAGATCGCCTTCGTTTTCACGATTCTCGTCATCCATGATCAGGACGATCCGGCCCTGTCGGAAGTCCTCCAGAATTTCTTCCATCGAATTGATTGTCACAGTCTTTTCCGTTTTATATCGTGTATGGTCGATTATAGGTTCGGGCTGAGCCATTGTCAGCCGTAGTTCCCAATGAAGTATACTTTCACCTGTTTATACCCAGGATCAGTCGATGACCGAAGGTAAATCAGAATTCATGCGCCAACTCCGTGGCATCTGTGGTGAAAACATGATCACGGATACGGCGCGTCTCAGGGTTTATGAGACAGATGGCCTTACCGCCAGGAAACAAATACCCTGGATAGTGGTATTGCCATCCACGGTAACCCAGGTACAGGCTATTGTCCAGTTGTGCAATGCACAGGGAATACCCGTCGTTGCCCGGGGGGCCGGGACTGGTTTATCCGGAGGCGCCATGCCCCATAGCGAGGGAGTACTGCTCAGCCTCGCAAAATTCAACAGGATTCTGGAAGTGAATGAAACTGAATTAAGGGCACGCGTACAGCCGGGAGTCACCAACCTTTCGATCTCGGATGCAGTTGCGCACCTTGGGCTTTATTATGCCCCGGACCCATCTTCACAGATTGCCTGCACGATCGGCGGCAACGTAGCAGAGAATTCCGGTGGTGTACATTGCCTGAAATACGGGTTGACAGTACATAATGTCATCAAACTGAAGATTGTCTCTCCATCAGGAGAACTGTACGAACTGGGCAGTGACGCGATGGATGCTCCAGGATTCGATCTACTGGCTCTGATGCACGGATCTGAAGGCATGCTGGGAATTGTAGTGGAGGTAACGGTAAAACTGCTCCCGAAACCACCTGCGATTTGCGTGGTGCTTGCCGCATTTGCAGACGTCGAAGCGGCAGCAACAAGTGTTGGAAAAATTATTGGCAGTGGAATTTTACCGTCAGGACTGGAAATGATGGACCAGTTGGCCATTGAGGCCGCTGAAGCCTATGTTCATGCAGGTTATCCAACGGACACCGCGGCATTGCTGTTGTGTGAACTGGATGGCAATCAACTTGAACTGGAAGCCCAGCATCAGAAACTGACTGGAATTCTGGACATTAATGGTGCATCAAAAATAACCACAGCGTGGGAAGAAACCGAACGTCTGCGTCTGTGGCTGGGTAGAAAGTCTGCATTCCCGGCATTAGGCCGTATCTCACCGGATTATTATTGCATGGATGGCACCATTCCGAGGCGTGAACTTCCCCACGTATTGACAGCAATCTCTGAATTATCACGGACTTTCTCTCTTCCTGTCGCTAATGTTTTCCATGCTGGCGATGGTAATCTGCACCCGTTGATTCTCTACGATGCAAATAAACAGGATGAGTTGCAGCGTGCGGAAACATTTGGCGCCAGAATTCTTGAACTCTGTATTGCCAGTGGCGGTACGATTACCGGAGAGCATGGAGTGGGTGTGGAGAAGATCGATCAGATGTGTATTCAATTCAGTGAAGATGAACTGCAGTTATTCCATGGCGTTAAATCCAGTTTTGATGAACACGGTACCCTTAATCCCGGTAAGGCCGTACCCACACTCAGTCGATGTGCGGAATTCGGGGCGATGCATGTTCACACGGGCGCAGAAAAACATCCGAATCTGGAACGATTCTGATGGATACTACCGACATTCTGCAAGCAGAGGTATCCCATGCTTTGGCAGATGGCACACCGTTGTGGATAAGCGGCGGTAACAGCAAGGCTTTTTATGGGAATCCGGCGGTGGCTGCTTGCAGAGAACTGAATACTCAGTCCCACACAGGTGTCATTGACTATGTACCGGAAGAACTGATGATCCGGGTAAGATCCGGGACATCACTTTTTGAAGTTCAGAAATTACTTGACGAAAATGGACAGATGCTGCCTTTTGAACCACCGGATTTCGGTGGTAAAGCAACCATTGGTGGTGTCGTCGCAGCAGGTCTGTCCGGCCCCAGAAGGCCCTGGTCCGGCGCCGTTCGGGACTTTGTCCTTGGAGTAACGTTACTTACGGGGCAGGCAAAGGTGCTGTCTTTTGGTGGCCAGGTAATGAAAAACGTTGCGGGTTATGACGTATCCCGACTCGTGGTGGGGGCAATGGGAACCCTGGGTTTGATTCTGGATATAAGCCTCAAAGTGTTACCCCAACCGGAGTCCGAGGTTACACTGCGGGTCTGTCCCGATGATTTCCGATATCGAATCAACAAGTTATTCAGTGCGTCGATTGGCCTCAGTGCACATGCATACCTCGATAAAATTCTTTATATCAGGGTCAACGATAGATCAGGCATTGACGGTGACATATTGGATAACTCGCTCTGGCATGAAATCAACAATCATCAGCTACCGGTGTTGCAACATGGCCGAAACCTCTGGCGTATATCGGTGCCACAGTCTGCCTCCGAATATCTGACGCAGGCGAGCGTCATTGAATGGGGTGGCGCACTGCGCTGGGTTGCCGACCCGACAGATGATCCGCATCAGATTATAACAACAGGACATGCGACGCTGTTCCGTTCCAGTGACGCAATGCAGCGAAATCGATTTCATCCTTTGGACCCGGTAGTTGCACGAATTCATAGAAACCTGAAACAACACTTTGACCCCCGGGGTATCTTTAACCCCGACAGACTGACATGGCGATCCAGTGCAGACCAGAATTCACACTGATCTCAATGACTTGGTGCAGGTACGGGAAGCAGATGCCATCCTGCGAAGTTGTGTACACTGTGGATTCTGTACGGCAACCTGCCCTACCTATCAGATTACCGGGGATGAACTTGATGGGCCCAGGGGAAGAATCTATCTGATCAAGAACCTGCTGGAAGAAAATGTTATCGACCAAAAACCGTTGGCGCATCTTGACCGCTGTCTTACGTGTCGATCCTGTGAGACCACCTGTCCCTCCGGCGTTCAGTATGGGCGGCTACTGGATATTGCCAGGGAACTCCCTGCAACCCGGGCAAACAGACCGGTTACACAGGTTCTGATCTCACACCTGTTAAGGTTTGTGCTACCCCGACCTGGGATTTTCCTGCCATTGCTCAGACTTGGCCAGTTTCTAAAACCCGTTCTACCCGCTTTTCTTGCCGAAAAAGTACCGGAAGCAAAGGCATTACTGCCTGTGAATCCCGGCAGTCATGAAAAGCGCGTCATTCTGTTACAGGGGTGTGTTCAGCGGGCAGCAACACCCAATGTCAATCGCGCGATTACGACATTGCTGGATCAACAGGATATTGCAGTGGAATACCTGGCATCCGAAGGTTGCTGCGGTGCGCTGGATTATCATCTTTCCGGGCACAATACCGGGAAGCAACGTATGCGCAGGTTGATTGATCAGCTTTACCCTCGGCTTGATGATATCGAGGCGATCGTGTCATCGGCCAGTGGTTGTGGCCTGACTCTGAAGGATTATCCCGATATTCTGAAAGGAGATCCTTCTGAAACCAAAGCCCGAGCCGTTGCCGGGAAGGTCAGGGATATTAGTGAACTGCTTGTTGACAAGCCCATCAGCTGTCGTACCAACGGGGTCATCAGGGCTGCACTGCACATACCCTGCTCACTGCAGCATGGGCAGAAACTCAACGGGGTTATTGAAAAAATACTGAAGAATACAGGGATCGAATTACTACCCGCCATAAATGGTCATCTTTGCTGCGGTTCGGCAGGCACATACTCCATCATGCAACCGGATATGTCCCGTCAATTGAGAGACCAAAAATTAGGTGCACTGCAGGAGTACCAGCCAGATGTCATTCTCACCGCGAATATAGGCTGCCAGTTACATCTGCAAACTGGTACGAAAACGCCTGTGATGCACTGGACAGAGTTGCTTCACCAGCTATCGCAACCCCGAACAGGTGGTTCACCACCAGGTTCATCAACTTAAGCCTGCCTGCTGATAAACCCACCATAACAGGCCCTTCTGGGCATGTAACCGGTTCTCGGCCTGTTGGAAAATAATCGATCGGGCGTCATAGGCCATGTCGGATGTAATTTCAAATCCGTCATGGATTGGCATGTCGTGCATGATCCTGCAGTCCAGACCAGCCAGCAGCTTTTCGTTGATCTGATAAGGCATCATCTTTTCAAGTCTTGCCAGCTTCTCAACTTCGTGATCCGGATCGTTGAAATACTGCATGTCGATCCAGGTATCGGTATACACAAAGTCGGCTTCCTGTATGGCAATGACGGGATCGGTCGTATGCGTAATCACGGCTGAGTTCCTGATAATGTCCTGGACATCCGCGTCCCGGGTCTCACCGTTATCAATTTCATCCGGTGTCGCCAATGTCAGGTTGATACCCAGTTTACTGCATAGGATAACGAGGGAATTGGACACGTTGTTTTGTACTCCGACATAGACTAGACGAGCAGATGTAATATCACCCTCATAGTGTTCCATCATGGTCAACACATCCGTCAATGCCTGACAGGGATGAAATTTTTCGCAACAGCCGTTGATGACCGGTACCTGGCTTCCGCTGATTATCCTGAGAAGGTCACTGTGGTGCAGCAGACGCGCCATGATACTACTCACATTCCGTGACAGATATTCAGTCTCGTATTCAATGCCGGAAAGGACAAAATTGGAGGTAGCCCAGTCGATGTATATGCCGTGGCCCCCGAGTTCTGTCATCGCAACCTCAAAGGAAACTCGTGTCCGGGTAGAAGTTTTCTGAAAAATCATCGCCAGGGACTCTCCATCAAGAAGATTTCTGAAGTCTCCAGGATTAGCCTTGATTTCCAATGCCTTGTCCAGGATTACCTGGAGTTCCGCAGAGGTCAGATCTTTCAGGTTCGGTATATGCCGCATTTATCTGGTCCCTTTCATGTCCGCTCCACTACTACATGGCCCGCAGGAATGAATTCACTCGCCAACCTGCAGTGTTCCTCCTGATCGTCGAAAAAAACATCTGCACCATATGCCTGGAGAAATTCCGTTTTGTTCATCCCTCCCAGGAATAAGGACTCATCCAGCCGAATATTCCAGGCGCGCAGGGTCTTGATAACTCTCGCATGCGCAGGCGCTGCTCTCGCCGTAACCAGTGCGGTACGTATCGGACAGTCATGTGGAAATTCCGACTGCAACCGTTGTAATTCATACAGAAACGGTTTGAAGGGACCACCCGTGAGCGGTTCATCAGCGGATTCACGCTCACTGGTGGCAAAGGCTGTGAGACCATCCTGCAGATATATCTTCTCTGCCTCATCGGAAAAGATAACGGCATCGCCGTCAAAGGCAAAGTGCAATCCTTCCCCAGGTTGAAATTCCGGCGGTGTCGGTAGAATACTTGCCGCCGCCATAGAGTTTGCCAATACTTCGCTTACGTCACTGGGATTCGTGGATAAAAAGAGGTGACATCCAAAAGGCCGCATATACCGATATGGCGCCGAACCTCCCGTAAAGGCTGCGCGCAGGATAGTCAGGTCATGATGCTCAATGGAATTAAAAATCCTGAGTCCGGTGTCTGCTGTATTGCGTGACAACAGGATCACTTCAACACGCCCCGGTTGTTCCAGAATGTCATTGAGATGCAATAGTTTCCGTACGAGTGGAAATGCATCTCCCGGCGCCAGTGGATCGTCTTCACGTGCCCGCTGATATTCCGTATAGATCTTCAGTCCATCTTCGCGAAACACTCGATCACTTTCCTCCAGATCGAATAAAGCACTGCTGGATATACCAATTACGAGTTTTCCGGCTGCCGGCATGTTCAGAACAAACTCCACTTGACGATATAATACGAATTCTGCATGTTTGTGGCTTGCAATGCCATACTGAGATTCAGTCAGGTACAGATAAACGGAAATGAGCAAAAAAAAATCTTTAACGACATCCAGTCAGGGCGTTAACCAGTTTTTAACTAAAGTGGCATCAACGCCTGCCAGGAAAGCAGCAGGTGACGTCGGGCGCCTGATATTTGCCATGGATGCGACAGCAAGTCGGGAGCCTACCTGGGACAATGCCTGTCATCTCCAGGGAGAAATGTTCATGGCAACAGCGCCACTGGGAGGACTGGCAATTCAATTATGCTATTACAGGGGATTCATGGAATTCAGGGCCCTTGACTGGTGTGAAGACACGGCTACATTGTTGAGTCAGATGTCGGCTGTAAGGTGCCTGGGAGGCCATACTCAGATTGAACGTTTACTGAACCATGCACAGCAGGAACACACTAATCGAAAACTACAGGCTGTCGTATTCGTTGGCGATGCAATTGAGGAAAATCCTGATACCCTCTGCCAGCTTGCGGGAAAACTCGGTCTGTTGAATTTACCGCTATTCATGTTTCAGGAAGGATCTCATCCAGGCGTCAGATCCATATTTCAGCAAATGTCTCATCTGTCAGGTGGTGCTTTCGCACCATTTGATCTGAACAGTGCCAGTGAATTGAAGCAACTCCTCTCTGCTGTTGCTGTCTATGCGGCAGGTGGACACCAGGCTCTGCTTGATTTCAGCAAACGGTCAGGGTCAGAGATTAAACGTCTGACCCGGCAGTTGAAGGACTAGATGTTATTCAGACTTGTCATTGCTTTTATCATCGCCGTGGCTGTGTTCGCGGTTCTTCGTATCACACTTAGGGGGAAATCGCTTAGCGTCAGCCAGTTCATGCAGATTTACTTCCTTGTCCTCATCGGACTGACGCTGATGTATCTGGGGTTGACCGGAAAACTGCATCCGCTTTTTGTAATTCTGGGTGTTGCACTGCCATTTCTAATGAGATTGCTCACCTGGATTCCCCGAGTTTTACAGTTATTCTCAATATTCCGGTTTTTACGAGGCTTTATTCGCACAGGTTCGCCACAATCATCCCCTTCCGGGCAGGGTCGGATATCTGATATCAATACGCGATTCCTGCACATGGTTCTTTTTCATGACTCCGGCATGATGGACGGCGAGGTCCTTGCCGGAAAATTTTCAGGTTCAAAGTTAAGTATGATGGAACTTGAAGAATTGTTGGAACTACTGGAAGAATGCCGGGTCGATGCAGATAGCCTCCATGTCATGGAAGCCTTTCTGGAGCGGGAACACAAGGACTGGCGTGACCATGTCGATTCCTCCAGGGAATCTCCACCGTTTGCTGATGATTCCATGAGTGAACGTCAGGCATATGAGATCCTTGGTCTGAACACAGACGCATCCAGGGACGATGTGATTCAGGCTCACCGCCGATTGATGCAGAAATTGCATCCGGATCATGGTGGATCCACTTATCTCGCTGCTAGAATAAACGAAGCAAAATCCATGCTGCTCAACAAACTGGGTAAAGAATGAAATGGAGGCTTCTGAAGTTGAATATATTGGATTCTGGCTACGTTTTTTGGCATTTCTGATCGACAGCATTGTAGTGGCCATCATCCTCATACCAGTTGTTACCGTGTTCATCGGCGAAACGCAGGTTGCCGACTACGACCTTCAGAATCAGGCTGAGGTGTTTTTGCTTCTCAAAAAGCTGTCACTGCAGTGGACAGTGGAAATATTATTCATAGGGACCGTTTTTGTTCTTTTCTGGATATTCAAATCGGCAACACCGGGAAAGATGTTGTTCAAGATCTTCATTGCAGACGCACGCACCCTGGGCAAGGCAAATGTACGTCAGAATATCGTTCGTTACCTTGGCTATTTCCTGAGTCTGATACCATTTGGTCTCGGCTTCCTTTGGATTGCCATTGACCACCGCAAGCAAGGCTGGCATGACAAAATTGCCAACACCGTGGTTATCAGAGGGAAACCCGGAAATTCGGGAGATTAAATGCCACGTCAACTCAAAGGTCTGGTCTTTGACCTGGATGGAACCTTGTTGAATACACTCGAAGGTCACGGGCGTTCATTTAATCGAGCGCTCGCCGGACTATCCATGCCGGAACAGGACATTGACAACTACCGTTATTACATTGGAGACGGGGCTGCACAGTGTGCCCGGCGGTGTTTGCCAGACAATTTCAGCAGTGACAAGACACTGATTGAGCAATGCGTCAGACTGTTCCGGGATGATTATGCAGATACCTGGTATGACTGTACCAGTCCCTATCCGGGAATCATGGAATTACTTGAATCTCTATCACGTATGTCAATACCACTTGCAGTCTTGTCCAATAAAGACGACAAGTTCACCCAGGAAATGATCCATCGATGTTTTCCCGACAACACTTTTTGCTGCATTGCAGGCTTTGGTTATCAATCACTTGTCAAGCATAAACCGGATCCATCCGGCCCCCAGCTCATTGCAGAACGGCTGGGTTGTACTACTGGAAACCTTGCCATGGTCGGAGACACTGCAACAGATATGAAGACAGCCAAATTCTGCGACATGATACCGATTGGAGTCTTGTGGGGTTACAGAACACGTCATGAACTGGTCGAAGCCGGGGCACAATACATCATCAGTTCGCCGCACGAATTGTTACTTGTCATAAAGACCGGATTCTGAATTCAGGATACTGGAGCCTTCAACTGTTTTACCACAAGAGCCTTCATCGGACCTGCCTTTATTAATCAGGACCAAGACCTCATAAACTGACTGAAATTGTCATTCCACATCGTTGTTCAAGTGCCCTGAGAGTATAAATCCAGTGAAGAATTTATTAGTTCTTGTCGAGAATTCAACACCGCGGTGATTACTTCCTGTCAAGCCGTTGATTTTTAAACCAACAATATGCGAATGTCGCAACTAAAACTCTCGGAAGTAGACTTTCAGGACAGGAACTAATTAGACTGTCGTAAACACAAACAACACCTGGGAGGAAAAATCTTTATGTCTACCAATATTGGCCCACAGCATGGCCCGGTTGCCGTCACAGGCGCTGCAGGATTCATAGGCTCCCATATTGTATTGACCTTGATAAAACACGGCTATACGGTACGTGCATGCGTCCGGGATGTGGGCAACCTCGGCAATACCGCACATCTTTATGCGATGAACAGCATTGGACCGGGTTCAGTGACACTCCACTCATGTGATATGACCATATCCGGAGTGTACGATGATGTCTTCAAAGGCTGTGTCGGAATTTTTCACGCAGCTGCAGAAATGGGCAATCTTGAAGGCTCAACCCCGATGAAGGTATACGAAGGTGGACTGATTGCCACACAGATGCTGATGGAATCCATCAAAAAAGCCGGAACTGTCAGAAGACTGGTCTATACCAGTTCCTTTGCAGCAGTAGGACATCCTCACCCTGATGGTCCCTATACGGAAGATTCCTGGGCTGATATGAACAGGGACACTCGTCCTGAGAATGCCAGGTGGGATATGGCGACCGTAGCCAAAAACAGGGAAATTGCTTATGCGATGACCAAGGTGGATTCCGAACGGTTTGTCTACGAGGAAGCAGAAAAATTTGGATTTGAAGCCTTTGGCGTATGTCCCTGTCACGTCATCGGTCCTTTGCTGTCCAAGTCTCATCAAAGACCCTGGGCATGGCAGACCCGCATCGGAGATATGCTGGAAGGCTATGGGCACCCGAGGATGTTCTGGAATATCGTAGATGTCAGGGACGTCGCCGATGCTCAACGACTGATCGCTGAATGCCCGGTAAACAGGAATGGCGAACGGTATAACCTTGTTGCAACCGATGAATCAGGACTAATCCCACAACAGGAAGTCCAGGCACACCTGCAGCGACTGTATCCAGGCATAGGTATCGCCGGAAACTATCGTGAAGGAGAGGTCCGCAGAGGACCCATTTCCGTTCTGGAAAAAGTGGTCACACAACTGGGACTCAAACCACATTCGGTTGAACAGGCGATTCACGATAATGCGTCTTCACTGATCGCCTGGGGGCTGGTTGAACCTCGCGAAGGAGTCGACAACTGGCAAAGGGACGGGAATGAACTTGGCATCCAGTCAAAGTGGAGTCCGCACCTGTATCCTGCCATTGATCCTGAAATCAGAAAACAAATGATGGAGGAAAACAGAGCATAAATTTAAATCCCCCTGATATCAGTCCTATACAGAATGTCCTGTCTACAGCTATTTCATGGACAGTAACCAACTAATAAACACACTCAAAGTCCGACAAACAGCAGATGGCATTGGGGTGTTCATTTGCGTAAGCATAATGTCGAAGCGCCGAGCTGGAGGAGCATGACTACAGGCATGCGGGGGAGACGAGGGAATCCCGGAGGGACGCGCAGACGCTGGAGCAGATGAATGCCCCAAATCCATCTGCGAACACCCTTTATTAAGTAAACTGTCCCCCGATTAAAGTCCCCCGATTAAATACCTGGCACAGGAAATTTACGACAAAAAGACTCCACATCGTCACGCAAACGTACCTGCATGGATTCATCTTCGGGATTCTGCAGACAGTCTACTATCCAGTCAGCGAGTTGTTCCATATCGGCTTCGAGCATACCCCTTGTAGTCGCTGCCGGCGTACCAATTCTGATCCCACTTGGACGCAAAGGCGGATTTGGATCGTCAGGAATAATCTGCTTGTTAGTCGTGATGCTGACTGCATCCAATGCTTCTTCGGCTCGTCTGCCATTAATACCGAAACTGGACACGGTATCCAGCACCAGCATGTGATTATCAGTACCGCCGGTGATCAGCGTCATCTGACGCTTGAGCAAAGCATCCGCCAGCGTCCTGGCATTCTTTAGAACCTGTTGTGCATATTGCCTGAATTCCTCCGATTGTGCCTTCAGGAGCGTAACCGCAATGGCGGCAATGGCATTCATATGGGGGCCACCCTGCAATCCGGGAAATACAGATTTATCGATTTTTGACGCCAGTTTTTTGCTGCAGAGTATCATGCCGCCACGAGGACCCCGCAACGACTTGTGAGTTGTAGTCGTCACAACATCAAACCCGAAGTCGAAGGGATTATTCATTGCTCCCCCGGCTACCAGGCCACCAAAGTGGGAAGCATCTGTCATTGTGACAGCACCCACTTCATCAGCAATTGTCTTGAACCTCTCGTATTCGATATCACGCGGGTAAGAGGTGTAACCACACAGAATCATCTTCGGTCTGGATGCAAGTGCGTCCTGTCTCACTCTGTCATAATCAATAGACCCATCCAGGGGATTAGTGACATAGCGAACGAAATTGAATAATTTCCCCATGTGGGAAACAGGTGCGCCATGTGTCAAGTGACCGCCATGGGACAGGTCCATCGCCATGATGGTGTCACCGGGTTCCAGCAGTCCCAGGTATACTGCCTGATTCATGGCCGAACCAGACAATGGCTGGACATTCGCATGTTCGCAGTTGAATATGGTCTTTGCCCTGTCGCGAGCCAGATTTTCGATCTCGTCGGTAAATGTCTGGCCACCATAATAACGACGCCCTGGATAACCCTCCGAATATTTGTTGGTAAATACACTTCCCAGTGAAGCCAGTACCTCGGGAAAAGTATAATTCTCCGATGGAATCAGTTCGATTCCTGACTGTTGCCGCTGTTCTTCTCCCTTGAGAGCAGCATAAACAGCAGGATCATTCTGTTTGAGGAATTTACGATTTTCTATTGTTTTCACACTGGTTGCCGGTCCAATGAAGGAGTAGAGTTTATACGGGTGATCAATTGATTTAAACCACAACAGGAAATCCGATGAATATCAACGAACTGCATTTTGCAACCGGTGACATTACCGAATCAGTGGACCCGGCACTGCTCGACGACTTTCTCCAGTCATTGCCATCCTGGCGTGTATCCGGTGTTTCCATCGCCACGCTGGTTCGAGATTTCAAATTTAGTAATTTCGTAGATGCAATGGCCTTTGCCGAAGACATCTGCAGCCTGGCAGAACAGTATAATCACCATCCGGAATTGAAAATTACCTATGGTAATCTTCAGGTTAGCTGGTGGACACATACGGCTTCAGGGATAACCACAAATGACCTGTTTATGGCGGGTCAATGTGATCAGGCGTATGCAAACGATCGTGAAACAAATTAAACACTAAAGGAATCTTTTTATGGAAACAGGTAAATTTACAGGCTTTGAAGTAACTCTGGAAAAACCGGGGGTCACCTGGATAGAGTTTAATGAACCGGAAAAACTCAATGGCATGAGTGCGCCAAAGAAACGGGATCTGATTGAAATCATAACCCAGGCGCAGATGGATAATGCTGTTCGTGTCGTTGTCTTCATCGGCACAGGTCGCGGGTTCTGCGCCGGTGATAACCTTAAAGGATATGCCGGTGATAACTCTGTTCCTGGCACACTGGTGCCACCAATAGACCACGGCCACGATTCCGGCATCGGTACTTACAACGGGTTACGCCAAATCTCCCAGGCAGTCAATCTGGCTATTCGTCGTCTGGATAAACTGAGTATCGCGGCCATCAACGGATATGCTATCCAAACCGGACTGTCACTGGCGCTGTCCTGTGATTTCAAGATTGCCGCCAGTGAGGCACGTTTGGGTAGTGCTACCTTACGCTTTGGATTGTTGCCGGATGAAGGCGGACAATACCTCCTGGTGCAACATTTGGGTGTTGCCAGAACCATCGAATTTTTGATGCGGAAGAAAATTGTCAGTGCTGATGAAGCTCTGGAACTGGGACTTGTAAACCAGGTAGTCCCCGGAAATAAACTGAGGGAGACAGCCCGACAACTGGCAATGGAGCTGGCAAATGGACCACAAGTGTCCATGCGACTTCTCAAACGATCCGTTTACCTCTCTGCAGAATTGAGTTTTGAACAGGCTTGTGAAGATATAGCCGCCAGAACCTCGATGTCGGACCACCATCCGGATGCAAAAGAGGGTGTTGCTTCATTTCGGGAAAAACGGTCACCTTCTTTCAATGAATGGCTGCGGCAATATGAGTGAACGCAAGGTGTGGACAACAACGCAGGTTTTTCATTGTTCACCCTTCTAGACTTTGCTAATATTTCCATCAGGCAATAAACGAGTAAAAGGGAAACGCATATGAAAGTGGAAATCCACTACTGCTCAAGCTGAAACTACAAACCCGAGGCAGTCGGTCTGGCTGCCGAACTGAGTCAGAATTTCAATGTCGAAGCAATATTGTTCGCTGAAGGCAAGGGTATCTTTGATGTCGTCGTAGACGACAATCTGGTTTATTCAAAATACAGTACGGGTCGCTTCCCCGAAAAGGAAGAAGTCACCGGGCTTATCAGGAATGCAGACCCTTGACCTTGAGAAGCTCACATAAAACTCACTAAAAAGGCAATGCTTCCAAATCCACGTTGCCTCCCGTCAATACCAGCCCGACACGTTTGCCGGAAAACAAGTGCGGATACTTCAATAGTCCTGCCATTGTCACGGCAGATGACGGTTCAACGACAATTTTGAGGTGCGTCCAAAGCAGGCGCATGGCTGCAACAACTTCCTCATCAGACACCAGAAGTATCTCCTGTACATGGTTCCTGATTATCAGAAAATTGCGTTCGCCCAGGGTGGTCAGCAATCCATCACAGATACTCTTAGGAGTATGTTCCTCAACCCGCACACCGCTTTTAAGCGATCTATGGGCATCATCGGCGCCACTGGGCTCCACCCCGTATATTTCCCCAATACCAGCGCTGGCAAACCCGATTGAACAACCCGCCAGCAGACCACCTCCGCCTACGGGAACCAGTACAGCTTCCAGTTCCGAAATCTGCTGCAGCATCTCCACAGCAACAGTACCCTGCCCGGCGATAATCCGATCATCATCGTAAGGTGGAACAAAGTTGGCTCCGGTCTGCTCGACTACCCGTTGCAAAGTTGTTTCCCGGGACGGAAGTGTCGGCTCACATTCAATGATTGTTGCACCATATGTCAGTATTGCGTCTTTCTTTACTGCATTCGCATTGGTCGGTACGACTATGTAAGCCGGAATACCACGGATAGAGGCTGCACGCGCCAACGCCGCGCCGTGATTGCCGGAAGAATGAGTAGCCACTCCAGCATGAGCGTCCGATTCCGGCAGGAGCTTAACGGCATTGATCGCACCTCTGTATTTAAATGCACCGGCTTTCTGGAAATTTTCACATTTGAAGAAAAGGTCTGCACCGGATAGCGCATTCAGCAACTCGCTGCAAAGAACCGGGGTCTGGTGAATAAACGGTTTTATTCGTTGATACGCTCTCTGAATGTCGTTGTTATCAACCATTGGGCAGAAAGGAAATCATGGCCACAGTCACGATGCAGCCTTTTCTATTTTCGCCCAGGTATCCCTGAGACCCACGACGCGGTTAAACACCAGGCTATCCCCCGTCGAGAGTTTGTCATCAGGGCAGAAATAACCTTCACGTTCAAATTGAAACTGCTGGTCAGATATTGCCCCGCCAAGATTCCTCTCCACATAACCCTGCCTGATAATCAGTGAATCCGGGTTGATCAGTTCACGGTAGTCTCCATCCGCAGTGTCTGGTTCATCAACATTGAACAAGGGGCCGAACAGACGAATTTCTGCAGGAAGATTCTCGCTGGCTGATACCCAGTGAATGACTCCTCGAACCTTGCGCCCTTCCGGGTTTCTACCCAATGTCAGTTCATCATAACTACAACGCAATTCCAGGATTTCACCCGAATCATCCTTGATCACTTTATCTGCTCTTATCACATAGGCATATCGAAGTCGAACCTCACCTCCTGTCACCAGTCGTTTGTATTTACGGTTGGCTGATTCTCTAAAGTCTTCACGGTCGATGTAAATTTCCCGTGTAAACGGCAACTTTCTGGTTCCCATATCCGGATTCCCGGGGTGATTGACAGCATCCAGTAATTCCGTTTCCCCTGGTGGATAGTTTTCAATTACAATCCTGAGAGGATTGATCACACCCATTACCCGCGGCGCCACTCTGTCCAGATGCTCGCGTATACAACTCTCCAGCATCGCCAGTTCCACATTGTTATCGCTCCTGGTCACACCGATTCTGCGGCAAAAATCCCGAATACTGTGTGCGGTATAACCCCTGCGGCGCATACCCGCTATTGTGGGTAAACGGGGGTCGTCCCAGCCATCGACAATTCCTTCATCAATCAACAGCTTCAACTTTCGTTTGCTCATCAGCGTGTATTGGAGATTAAGTCGCGAAAATTCGATCTGTTGCGGATGAACATTCATTGCCAGTTCATCCAGTACCCAATCGTAAAGTGGACGATGATCCTCAAAGCTTAAATCACATAGGGAGTGAGTAATGCCTTCCAGTGAATCAGAAATGCAGTGGGTATAGTCGTACAGAGGATAAATACACCACTTGTCCCCGGTTTGATGATGTGAAATGTGCCGGATTCTGTAAATGACCGGGTCTCGCATGTTGATATTCGGAGAAGACATATCTATTTTCAAACGCAATACATGCTCACCATCGCTGAATTCGCCCTGTTTCATCCTGCTGAACAGACCGAGGTTCTCATCAACACTTCGGTCCCTGTACGGGCTGTTTATACCGGGAGTTTTCAGAGTTCCGCGATATTCCCTGATTTCATCTGCAGTCAGGGAGTCAATATAGGCTTTACCTTCCCGGATCAATTGTGTCGCAAAGGTATAAAGTTGATCAAAGTAATCCGACGCGTATTTCTCCTCCTGCCACTCAAAACCCAGCCACGCAATATCCTTCTTGATGGCCTTGACGAAGTCTACGTTTTCCTTGACCGGGTTGGTGTCATCAAAGCGGAGATTGGTATGTCCATTGAAATCTTTTGCCAGACCGAAACTCAGACAGATTGCTTTGGCGTGTCCGATATGCAGATAGCCATTGGGTTCCGGTGGAAATCTTGTCATCACCTCACCACCGTTTTTGGCATCAGCAATATCCCGTTCAATGATGTGCCGGATGAAGTTAGGTGGGTACTTTTGCGTGTCGTCACTCATATCATTATCCATGCTGCAGTAACTGTCCCAGGCAGTGAACCAGCTGCATCGTCGATGCAGTGTAAATTCAGCACCACGGTGCTGCAACATTTCATTTTCTTTGGTTTATTAAAGAACCCGGCGAATAGTACAGAACCGGCAGACACAAGTCAGCAGCCAAAAAAACTTGCAATGCAATATTCAGGCATTATGATTGGCGCCATGAAACCCGATACAAGGCAATTTACCAACCCGACCGAGTCATCCGTCAATACGGAAGACTTCTGGCCGGGTTATTACTATTTCATCGACAAGTAGATCGCCCCAAAATTATTCGGGCGGTTACTCCGCCCGAAAGGTTAAACCTCCACAGGCGGAAGCCCCTGGAGGTTTTTTTTGGCGTATTGAAACGTCGATGAAAGGAGACTGGAGATTATGACAAACCTGATTGTAGATGATATTAACGTGCTGAATGAAGAAACCTTGATTAATCCAAATGAGTTGAAAGCAGCAGTACCCGCCTCTGACAATGCCCTGGCAACTGTGTCCGAAGGTCGACAGACCATTAAGAACATCCTGCAGCGTGTGGACCCGCGCCTGTTGGTGATCGTTGGACCCTGTTCTATTCATGACCTCGAGTGTGCCAGGGAATATGCTGTCAGATTGAAGCGACTTGCTGATGAGGTTTCCGATACCCTGTATCTGGTCATGCGCGTCTATTTTGAGAAACCCCGAACAACAGTAGGCTGGAAAGGGTTGATCAACGATCCTCACCTGAATGATTCCTTCAATATATCCGAAGGACTGCTACTGGGTCGCAAACTCCTGGTTGATTTGGCTGAAACAGGCTTGCCTACATCAACAGAAGCGCTGGACCCGGTGTTACCACAATACCTTCAGGACTTGATCAGTTGGAGCGCCATCGGCGCCCGCACCGCTGAATCCCAGACCCACCGGGAGATGGCGAGCGGGCTTTCTTCCGCTGTGGGATTTAAGAACGGAACAGATGGCGGCTTGGAAGTCGCGATAAACGCACTGCAATCGGTATCTTCACCGCACCGATTCCTGGGAATCAATCATGAAGGCGCCGTCTCCATAATCCACACTCGCGGTAACAGTCATGCGCATATCGTATTGCGTGGCGGCGGTGGTAACACAAATTACGACAGCGTCAACGTATCCATCTGCGAGCAGCAACTCCTCAAAGCCAACATTCCGGTCAATATTATGATTGACTGCAGCCATGCCAACTCCAGTAAGAATCACAATCTTCAACCACTGGTCATGAAGAATGTCGCCAACCAGATATTGGAAGGTAATCAATCTATCATCGGGTTGATGGCTGAGAGCAACATACATGCAGGCAATCAGTCAATTCCGGCTGACAAGAATCTACTGGAATACGGCATTTCCATTACCGATGCCTGCGTTGGCTGGGAGACAACGGAATCAATGATGAGAGATCTGCGCTCCAGCGTAAAAGATGTTCTTCCCGGGCGTATTCTGCTGTCCAGGGAAGAGTCTCTGAAAAAGTCTGCATGATGGTTAATCAGGAAATTGGCAGGAAATGAAGATAATCCTGCCTGCATCCTGGAACGATACAGGGTTATCTGAAATAAGCGTTCTCACGCATGGTGTGATCCGTAACATCAGAGATAGCCTTGAGGCCGGGAATCTGCTCAAGCAGCGTCCTCTCCACACCGTCCTTCAAGGTCATATCAACCATTCCGCATCCCTGACATCCACCGCCAAACTGGAGAATTGCGTTGTTGCCTTCAATGACCTCAACCAGAGTTACCATTCCGCCATGTTCCGCCAGAGATGGGTTAATCTGGCTGTGCAGCACATAGTTAATGCGGTCTTCCAATGAACTGTCTTCTGAAACCTGCGGCACCTTGGCATTGGGAGCCTTGATGGTCAGCTGGCCACCCATGCGATCCTGAGCATAGTCCACCAGAGCGCCTTCCAGAAATGGTTTGCTTTTCCCGTCAATCCATCCTGTAAATCCTGCATATTCTACCCGCTCGTCAGTCTCCTGTTGTTCTCCGCTGGGGCAATAAGCAAGACAGGTTTCGGCCAGAGGTGTACCCTGATCAGTAATAAAAATTCGGATACCGACATCGTCAGCCTCCTGATTGCTTAGTAATTCCACCAGATATTGCTGAGCAGATTCTGTTATTTCAATCATATCCCCTCTCAAAGTGCATGTTCTGAATCACGGTATTGCACAATTGCGACTTGCTTACAAAACATCATAACATACTTGCGTAAAATGGGGTCGGGAAAATGGAAAAATGGGGTCGGAGTAAAATGCATTTTACTCCGACCCCATTTTTCCATTTTCCCGACCCCATTTTACCCAGATGAATCATGCTCATCGCCAACTTCAAATATCTTCAAACTCCAGTAGTGTTACAGCTGTTATGCTTCTTCTCAAAAAATGGGGAAAAATGGGGTCGGAGTAAAATGCATTTTACTCCGACCCCATTTTTCCCCATTTTTTCCACGGATCAGGCATTCAGGTTAATCATGGCTTCAGACTATAAATCAGCACTGCTAAGGGAAAGACTTGAAGAGCACATTCTGGTGATGGACGGCGCCATGGGAACCCAGATACAAACTCTCAATCTGACTGAGACTGACTTCCGCGGCGAAAGATTCAACCATCATCCTTCAAATCTGAATGGCAACAATGAATTACTGTGTCTGACCCGTCCCGACATCATTACAGAAATACACCGGGCATATCTGACCTCTGGATCAGACATAATCGAAACCAATACCTTTACTGCAAATCGAGTGTCTCAAGCGGATTTCGGTACACAAGACCTGGTCTATGAATTGAATTACAATGCCGCAAATCTGGCACGGCAGGCCGCTGACGAATTTGAACAAACCGACAAGCCGCGATTCGTTGCTGGCGCCATCGGACCCACAACACGGTCGGCAAGTCTCTCACCGAATGTAAACGACCCCGGTTTTCGCAATATCACATTTGATGACCTTGTTGATGATTATGGAGAGGCACTGCAGGGGCTGATAGATGGTGGAATTGACATCATCCTGATAGAAACCATCTTCGATGTGTTGAATGCCAGGGCAGCAATTTATTCCACTCTGTCAATTCTGGAAGAACGTTCGCTTGATCTGCCTGTCATGGTATCCGGCACCATTACCGATGCCAGTGGCAGATTGCTCTCGGGACAGACTACTGAAGCTTTCTGGGCATCTATCAGACATGTGAAGCCACTGAGTGCAGGATTCAATTGTGCGCTTGGCGCAAACGAACTCAGACCCTACATCGAATCGATGTCCCGCATTGCAGACTGTCATGTCAGTGCATACCCAAACCGTGGATTGCCGAATGAATTTGGCGAATACGATGAATCCGTAGAAGAAATGGTCACGAGCATTCAAGGTTATGTAGTAGACGGCCTTGTCAATATTATTGGAGGTTGCTGTGGAACAACGCCGGAACACATTGCGGCGTTTGCCGACCTGGCTGCAACCTATTCGCCCAGAAGAGTCAGAAAATCCGATAGAAGCTGTCTATTGAGCGGTCTTGAACCCCTGTCAATACGTTCCGACTCACTCTTTGTCAATGTGGGCGAACGTACAAATGTCACTGGATCAGCGGCTTTTGCCCGATTGATCAAACAGGAAGATTACGAAGCCGCCCTGCAGGTTGCCCGGCAACAGGTCGAAAATGGTGCACAGATCATAGACGTGAATATGGATGAGGGCATGCTCGACTCCAAAGCAGCAATGACAAGATTTCTGAACATGATCTCTACTGAACCCGATATCAGCAAAGTGCCGGTCATGGTTGATTCATCCAGATGGGATGTACTGGAAGCGGGACTGAAGTGCCTGCAAGGAAAATCAATAGTCAATTCCATCAGTCTGAAGTCCGGAGAAGATGAGTTCAGAGAACAGGCCAGACTGTGCATGAAACACGGTGCAGCAGTCATCGTCATGGCCTTTGATGAGAAGGGTCAAGCTGACAATCTGGAACGCCGACAGCAAATCTGCATTCGATCTTACAACATTCTGGTTAACGAAGTTGGATTTCGCCCGGAAGATATTATCTTCGATCCTAACGTTTTTGCCGTGGCGACAGGCCTTGAAGAGCATAACAATTACGGGCGTGAATTTATTGAGTGCTGCAGATTCATCAGGGAACACCTTCCCGGTACATTGATCTCCGGGGGAATCAGTAACGTGTCTTTCTCTTTCCGGGGAAACAATCAGGTCCGCGAAGCCATTCATGCTGTCTTCCTCTACCATGCCATTAAAGCCGGTCTGACTATGGGCATCGTTAATGCGGGCCAACTGACTGTTTATGAAGAAATACCTCTGGATCTCAGGAACAGGATAGAGGATGTCATTCTCAATCGGCGACAGGATGCAACTGAAGCATTGCTGGAAATCGCCGAGAGATATGCAGGTAGAGGATCAAAAGCCAGAACCGAAGATCTGACATGGCGCAAGTCGAGTGTTGAGGAGCGTTTGTCACACGCATTGGTAATGGGTATTAATCGGTTCGTTGTAGAAGACACGGAGGAAGCCAGACAACAGTACAACCGCCCAATAGAGGTTATCGAAGGTCCTCTGATGGACGGTATGAGCCGGGTAGGAGACTTGTTTGGCGCAGGCAAGATGTTTCTACCACAGGTTGTTAAAAGCGCCCGCGTCATGAAACAGGCAGTCGCCCACCTGATTCCGTATATTGAAGAGGAAAAAGGCGCTGGCGCCCGCTCCAGAGGCAAAATCCTGATGGCAACCGTCAAGGGTGATGTCCATGATATCGGAAAAAATATTGTTGGTGTGGTTCTTCAATGTAACAACTACGAGGTTATTGATCTGGGTGTTATGGTCCCCGCAGAAAAGATTCTGAAAACCGCTCTGGAAAAACGGGTGGATATTATTGGTTTGAGCGGTCTCATCACGCCGTCTCTGGATGAAATGGTACACGTGGCGACAGAGATGCAGCGTCAGAATTTTGCCCTGCCTTTACTGATTGGCGGCGCCACTACATCAAAGGCGCACACATCGGTCAGGATCGAACCGTGCTATAAAAACGACGCATCGGTATACGTTGCCGACGCTTCCCGTGCCGTGAACGTCACCTCCAGTCTGCTGAACAGCGACTCAAAAGTTGTATTCTGCTCTGAGCTAAAGACGGAGTACGAAAAGATCAGAGAACGAAACAAGACACGGCGAGAAAAAAATAAGGCACTTCCCTATGTCGATGCTGTTGCCAACAAGTTGGTTCTCGAATGGGAAAATTACACGCCGCCTGTTCCGTCGTTTACCGGCACCCGGACTTTGGCTGATTTTCCTCTCGAAAAACTTGTCGATTACATTGACTGGACACCGTTCTTCATTACCTGGGAACTTGCCGGAAAATTCCCACAGATCCTTAAAGATCCGGTTGTCGGTGAAGCGGCGACCGCACTCTACAGGGATGCCCGGGAAATGCTGAAATACATCATCTCCGGTAAACATCTGAAAGCCAATGCCGTCATAGGGTTCTGGCCCGCCCTTGCAGAAGGAGATGACATTCAGCTTTATGAAGATCCTGATTTCGGTATCCCACTGACCAGATTACATCACCTGCGGCAACAAACAGACAAGCCTGGTGGCCAGCCAAATTTCTGTCTGTCTGATTACGTGGCGCCCGTTGGCAGTGGCAAACACGATTACATTGGCGGATTTGTGGTAACCACCGGACTCGGCGCCAAGACCCTGTCAGCCCACTTTGAAGATGCGAAGGATGATTATAATGCCATCCTGGTAAAAGCTCTTGCAGACCGTCTGGCGGAAGCGTTTGCAGAATGTCTTCACCAGGAAGTACGGAATGTCTATTGGGGATATGTATTGGACGAATCCTTATCCAACACCGAACTCATCCGGGAAAAGTACCAGGGTATACGCCCTGCCCCGGGATATCCGGCCTGCCCGGACCACACTGAAAAAGAAACATTATTCAGACTCCTGGATGCAAGTGCAAAGACCGGCGTCACACTGACGGCAAGCTATGCCATGGACCCGGCGGCAACAGTCAGTGGTTTCTACCTTTCTCATCCGGAATCCAGATATTTTGGCATCGGCAAGATCGGCAGAGATCAGGTAGAAGACTATGCGGCCAGAAAAAAACTGCCCATATCCGAGATTGAACGATGGCTACAGCCGATTTTGCAGTATAATCAATGAAGCTGAAGGTTCGCCAGGAGATGCTGACATCATCTGGCCGGAATCAGGTAAACTTGGTATAGTTGCCATTCTCTGATTTACCTCTTAAGAGCCGGTTAATGTACAAATATGATTCATACGACCAGACAATGGTCGATGAGCGGGTTATCCAATATCGCGATCAAACTGAGCGGTTTCTCGCGGGTGAACTGCCGGCAGACGAGTTTCAACAATTACGGCTCAGAAATGGCCTGTACGTTCAGCGTCTTGCGCCCATGCTCCGCATAGCCATCCCCTACGGGATGATGTCATCAAGGCAACTGCGCAAGTTGGCACATATCGCGAGATACTACGACAAGGGATATGGTCACTTTACGACGCGCCAGAATATCCAGTTCAATTGGCCCAGGCTGGAAGAAGTACCCGACATACTGGAAGAACTGGCATCTGTTCAAATGCATGCCATTCAGACCAGTGGCAATTGTATCCGCAATATCACAACAGACCAGTACGCCGGCGCCACCAGAGACGAGATTGAGGACAGTCGACCCTGGGCAGAACTACTGCGGCAATGGTCTACTTTTCATCCAGAGTTCAACTGGCTCCCAAGAAAATTCAAAATCGGCGTCACCGGCTCTCGTGAGGACCGTGCAGCTGTACAGGTACACGATATAGGCGTACGCCTGATAGAAAAAGGAGATCAAAAGGGATTTCAGATCCTCGCCGGAGGTGGACTTGGCAGGACGCCTGTGATCGGTAGCGTCATCAAAGAATTCCTGGAGAAAGAACATCTGCTGACCTATATTGAGGCTATTCTGCGGACCTACAACCGCTACGGACGCCGCGATAACAAATACAAGGCTCGAATCAAGATTCTGGTTCGCGCAATGACTCCCGAAGTATTCGCCGGGAAAGTGGAGCAAGAGTGGTCATCCCTCAAGAACGGATCCGGCACCCTCACGGATGCAGAAATTGCCAGGGCAAGAAACTCTTTTGAACTGCCGGATTACGAAGACCTGCCAGACAGTGATCCAGAGGAAGGACTCATTACCGGGACCGATTCGTTCAAAGCATGGATGACACACAATGTCATTCCGCATCGTGTATCCGGCTATGCCATAGTCAATCTCGCACTCAAAGCAACAGGCGTTGCCCCCGGTGATGTGACCGACGAACAGATGGACCTGGTAGCGGATTTGGCGGACAAGTACAGCTTCGGTGAATTACGTATTACTCACGTACAGAACATCACCCTGGCCGATGTCCGCAAGAAGGATCTCTTTTCGTTGTGGCAGATACTTTCCAGTGCCGGACTTGCATCACCCAATCTCGGATTGCTGACAGACATGATCTGTTGTCCCGGCGGTGACTTCTGCTCACTGGCCAACGCCAAGACCATCCCGGTGGCCGAGGCGATTCAACGCAGATTCGATGATCTGGACTACCTCCATGATCTTGGAGAATTTCACATCAATATATCTGGCTGTATGAATGCCTGTGGACACCATCATGTAGGCAATATCGGAATTCTGGGGGTGGACAAGAAAGGCGCAGAATTTTACCAGATTTCCGTAGGTGGCGGAGCTGACTCGAACACTGCACTGGCACGGATACTGGGTCCGGGTTTTGCTCGACAGGAAGTTCCTGATGTCATTGAAAAAATAGTCAATCTGTATGTTGATCAGCGTACTGAAGACGAATCGTTTTTCGATACCTTTCACAGAATAGGCATCCAACCGTTCAAGGATACCGTCTACACGAGTTGAGCATGACCAGGATTATTAAAGATGGGGCAGTCCGGGAATCACCATTTGTAATGGTCCTGGATGTTGCTGTAGACATTACCTCTCCAGACCTGATTCTCCCGCTTGAGTTGTACCTTGCCAGCAGGGGTACCCAGGGTAAACGCAGAGATACAGGCGTCTGGCTTGACAGTGATGAAGCAGTGGAGAGTCTGATTGAGGGAGATCCTGATGGCTGGTCCAACTGCCCTGTCATAGCACTGAACTTTCCCGCCTTTAATGACGGTAGAGCATTGTCCAGTGCCAACATACTGCGTCGCAAATACGGTTTTATCGGCGAGATCAGAGCTGTTGGCGACGTAAGACGAGATCAGTTGGAACAGATGATGCGCTGTGGATTTAATGCATTTCAAATGGCAGAAGGTCATGATCCTGAAGCTGCCATCGCCGGGTTGAAGAGTTTCAGTGAAAATTACCAGATCACTGCAGACAGACAGGAACCACTCTTCCGTCGCAGATGATTTACTTCCAGATTGGTTAATTTAAGATAACAGGATTATGGAATCAGACCCCCTGATCTTTTCATTCTTTCTGATTTTCTCCAGTGTTGCGATACTGGCTACACTGGCCCTGTATACTCGTCAACCACTCATCGTCGCCTATATTGCCATCGGGGTAATACTGGGGCCATCCGGGACATCTCTTATTACCGACCCTGCTCTGATTAGCAGCATCGCCAAAATCGGCATCATTTTTCTGCTGTTTCTGTTAGGTCTGGACATGCAACCTGCCAAACTGGGTCACATGCTGAAAAATGCACTACTGGTTGCCATCATCAGTTCACTCCTGTTTTTCGCCATTGGTTACTTTGTTGGCAAAATCACCGGTTACAGCCTGCAGGAGTGTGTGATAATTGGAATTGCCATGATGTTTTCAAGCACCATTATCGGCATCAAATTGTTACCGACTACTGTACTGCATCATCGCCATACGGGTGAACTGGTCGTTAGTTTGTTGCTGTTGCAGGATATCATCGCCATCATTGTACTGCTGGTAATAACCAGTGGATTTCTGGAATTCAGTGGCGCAGCCAAAGTCATCGGTGTATTGATCAGTCTGCCGTTACTCATTCTGTTTGCCTATGTCTTTGTGCAATATGTCTTACTGAAGCTGCTGACACGATTTGACGCCTTCCATGAATACATCTTTCTCATCGCCGTAGGTTGGTGTCTGAGTCTGGCCGTCATAGCGGAACTTGCCGGCTTGTCTTTGGAAATTGGCGCCTTTATCGCCGGAGTATCCATAGCCACCAGTCCAATAGCGTTCCATATCGCTGCAGATCTTAAACCGCTCAGGGATTTTTTCCTGGTACTTTTTTTCTTCTCAATAGGCGCTTCATTCCATTTGGAACTGTTGATGGATGTCATCTTCCCTGCCTTGTTGCTGGCCGCGGTTATCCTGTTGGCCAAACCTCTGGTATTCCGTTATCTGTTGCGTGGCATCAGTGAGTCGGTGGCCATAGGCTGGGAAGTAGGATTTCGACTGGGGCAGATAAGTGAGTTCTCATTGCTTATCGCATTTATTGCCACATCCCATGCATTGATCAGCGAGAATGCATCACACCTGATACAGGCAACGGCTATCCTGACATTCCTGGTGTCTTCTTACCTGATCGTTCTGCGATACCCAACCCCCATTGGAATTTCCGAAGAACTGAGGCGGGATTAGCAGAACCTTATCCACCAGGGCGTCAGAGGATGATGAGGGTCCGGCCGGTAACATCACCTCTGAATATCTTATCCACTGCCTCTGAAACCCCGACCAGATCTGTTTCCCGGGTCATCCGGGCCAACGAATCGAGTTTCCAGTCATTTGCCAGTCTATGCCAGATCAAATTCTTAGAGGCAATCGGCAACTCAACGGAGTCGACTCCCAGAACGTTTACACCCCTCAGGATAAACGGCAGCACTGTAATTTCAAAATTCGGTGAGGCTACCAGACCACAGATAGCGACACTGCCGCCATAATGCAGACTCCGAACAACGTTGGATAGTATCGTTCCACCAACCGTGTCTACCCCGTGTGCATAAGCTGTCGAGAGCATCGGCCGGGGATTCTCCGTACTCAGCGCTTCTCTGTCGATAACTGTAGTTGCTCCCAGTGCCTTCAGATAATCCACTCTGTCGGATTTACCGGAACTGGCTGTCACTTCGTAACCGGCATGTGCCAGCAAACTGACGGCAACAGAACCTACTCCTCCGGTGGCGCCCGTTACCACGACGGGGCCATCATCCGGACTTGCTCCGATTCGTTCCAGCTTGTCCAAACAGAGTGCTGCCGTAAAACCTGCTGTACCCAGTATCATGGACTCCCTCAGGGTCAGCCCGGCAGGTAACTTTGTTACCCACTCACCTGGAACGCGAATATATTCGCCAAAGCCTCCGGGGGTGTTCATGCCCAGATCAAATCCGATGCAGATGATTTCATCACCCTCTTTAAAATCCTCGTGAGATGTCTCGACGACAATTCCTGCAGCATCAATACCTGGTGTATGGGGATAATGTCGGGTAACTCCCGGCAAACCTTTGGCAGACAGGGCATCCTTGTAGTTAACAGATGAAAACGAAACTCTGATCAGAACATCACCTGCCGGTAGATCATCAGTTGATCGTTGTACGATCTCGTGTGTCACGCCTTCATCGTTTTTGTTTACCCTTAATGCCTTGAATTCAGTCATTAGTCCTGCCTCTATATGCGGAATCTGTCCATACTGTCTGCCTGTGCCAACGGCACATCCAACTGGCTTCTGATACCAAATGTCTTTGACAATATGCTGGTAAACCGTTCGATAATTTTTTCCAGCTTGTTCTTGTGTACTACATACTTCACCAGAAATACATTCGCTTCGGTACATTTGTTACTGATAAATTCATCACTGGTCATCAATTCATCAACCAGATCATGCTCCAGAGCACGAGTACCGTACCATGTTTCACCAGTAGCTACCTTCTCCACATCGACCTGCGGGCGGTTCTCTGCAATCAGATTCTTGAACAGTGAATGGATATCTTCAAGCTCGTCGACAAACTTCTCACGACCTTTCTTCGTATTCTCACCAAACATGGTCAAGGTTCGCTTGTACTCACCTGCTGTCAACAATTCCACATCAATATCTTTATTCTTCAGAAGACGATGAAAGTTTGGCAGTTGAGCAACTACACCGATGGAACCGAGAATAGCAAAGGGTGCGGCAATGATCCTGCTGCCGATACAGGCCATCATGTAACCGCCGCTTGCAGCCACCTTGTCAACTGCTACTGTCAGGGAAACCTCCTGACTGGTAATCCGTTTCAGTTGTGACGCCGCCAACCCATATCCATGCACAGTTCCGCCCATACTTTCGAGTCGGACAACGACTTCATCTTTTCCTTTTCGCGCTACCGACATAATGGCAGTGACTTCCTCTCTTAAAGCACTGACAGCCGAAGCCTGAAGGTCCCCTACAAAGTTCACGACAAATACCCGGGACTTCTCCTCACCACTTTCCCCGGAGGTTTTCTTCAGAAGCTTTCTTTCCTCCTTGACCCGTTTCTTTTCCTTTTTTTGATCCTGTTTTCTGACCTCTGGATTCAGGACAAGATGCTTGAGATTTCTAGTGAGATTATCAATTGCTTCATTGACACTTATTACCTCAATGTGTCCACTCTCGGGTTGACGATTGCGTTGACTGAACCCAGCCACTACAGCAACAAGAACTATCACCGCTATCAACAATGTAATTACTTTTGAGAAAAACAGTCCGTATTCGAGCAGGAATTCCAAGGTTTGAATCCTCCTGATATTTAAAAAACGGCAATCCTATCACACTTGATAACTTTCTGATTACTGAGATACTCTTCAGGAACCTGAATATCAGCCTTCAAAGCGCCCATGTAAGGCCATTTCGGGCATTGGGTAAATGTAAAACTTATGAACAACAAATCAGATTGCCCTTTGATGCTTGAATCGATTCTTGCCGCCAGGTCGAAACTGCTGTCACCCCATTTTCGTCCTGGATTCCTGCCAGGAAATGAAATCCGTTTCCAGTTTTCGTTTACCCACGACCAACCATTTTTTCTGGAAATATTCATTGACACCTTTTATTTCCATGTGGGTTCAACTCCGAATCCGACCGTCACTCTATTCCTGGATTGTCATCAAACCTGCTGGGATCTGCTCATAGGACGTATGGACGGTATGCGCGCTTTCATGGAAGGTAAGTATCGATCTGATGGTAATATCGTGCTGACCCAGTTGCTGCTTTATGCCTTCAGAAAAGACAATGCACGGATAGTTCCAGACTAAGTATCAACACTCCTTATGAACAAAAAATTTCTAAACTCAGGCGCGTACAATGCTATCCAATTTTTTCCATAGACAAACTCCATTGGCTTCCTGTTCGATCTGATCCAGTCTGGCCTGATGTCTGGCGAGTTCGTCCGGGTTCGCAAGAATGACTTTCAGCTTTGAACGATTTTCTCTTACCCGGCCGACTGTCGCTGTTGTCACTGAAGCAACTCTTTTCTCATCCAGGTCGAGAGATACCTGACCACCCGTCAACAGAAGATAAACATCGGCCAGTATTTCTGCATCCAGCAAAGCTCCGTGCAATTCCCGTTGGGAACTGTCCACGTTGTATCGCCTACAAAGTGCATCAAGATTATTTTTCTGGCCGGGATGCTTACTCCGAGCCAACCCAAGGCTGTCAATGATCGAGCAGTAGTCGGTGATAGAACCTGGATCCTCAGGCATCTGTTTCATTTCATTATTGAGGAACTCAATATCAAAATCCGCATTGTGGATGATGAGTTCCGCGCCTTCGACGAACTTCAGAAAATCTGACCAGATGTCCGCAAATACAGGTTTATCATTGAGAAATTCACGGGTGATACCGTGAATTTGAAGAGCGCCCAGGTCAATATCCCGCTGCGGATTCACATATTCGTGAAAATGTCGACCTGTGAGATGACGACCAATAATCTCCACACAACCGACCTCAATAATCCTGTGTCCAGACGCCACCTCCAGTCCGGTAGTTTCCGTATCAACTACGATCTGCCGCATTTATAAACCTCCCAACTCATCTATACCCCGATTGGCCAGTGAATCAGCAAGTTCATTTTCTTTGTGCCCACTATGACCTTTTACCCAGTGCCAGGCAATGTTGTGTTTTCCTGACAATGCATCCAGACGCTCCCATAAATCCCGGTTTTTCACCGGTTTTTTATTAGCATTTTTCCATTGACGTGCTTTCCAGCTATTGATCCAGGAGGTAATTCCCTGCCTCACATACTGGGAATCAGTCGTAATTGAAACAGTACAGCTTCGAGTCAATGCTTCCAGACCTTTTATTGCGGCCAGCAGTTCCATCCTGTTGTTGGTTGTATGTGATTCGTTTCCCCAGAGTTGCTTCTCCACATCACCAAAACGGATCAACACACCCCAACCACCGGCGCCTGGATTTCCCCTGCATGCACCATCAGTAAATATCTCAACTTCTGCTTTCAATCCTGTCACTCCTGATGATCCATCAAACGCAGTTGATCTCTACGGGCCGGGCGCACAACGCCTAGTTGAGCCAACGCTCGAGATGTATGCCAAACCGGCCGGAGAGGAGTAAGGGTACCAATCTGCTTCCTGGCAACAATCACATACACCGCCCCGAAGGGATAATTGGCTCTTCTGCTCAACTCCCGGAAGTCATCCGGTCTTTTTAAGGATTTGCCTGTTACAGGTGGCTTATAAATACAATATTGTGCCCCATCAATCCTGAAATTCAACACGTTCAGCCAATCCATCAGTCGTGCAGGCAGTATGAATCGGCCATTCCACGGTACCTTTCCAGTCAGTGAGGCTGATATTTTCCACAAACCCCACATACTGAATGGATTAAAGCCAACGATCACGAGATAACCCATTGGCAAAGATACTCGTGCGATTTCTCGTAGTGTATCCAGCGGAGATGCAAGAAAATCCAGCAGATGGTGAAGAACTATCACATCTATGCTGTCATTCTGAAGAGGCAATTCCGTCGCCCTTGCAATCACAGGCACGTTATCTGCTGCTGCAAGACCCAGGGAGAACTTGTGCTGGATCGGGCTTGCCCCATACAACGTTTGTTGCTGAACGCTGACTTGAAGAAGATGGTAGCCAAAAAAGCCGTTGAGCAACTGGTCCAGGATTTCCTGTTCAGTCTGTAACACCTGCATCCCAAGGGACGAGTCAAAAAAGCCCCTGATTTCAATCAGTGCTGCCAGTGACTGCTCGGAAAGAATCGAGTTCAATACCCTATCCAGAGTCTATTGTAAAGTTCATTTGGAAATCCGGTTATTGAGTCCTTGCAATATCCGATATCCCGGAAAGATTATCCTGAAATTCCTGGAAGTCTAAAAAACCCTGTTGTGAGGCCAGGAAACCGCCTATACCGGTCATTTCCGTCGCTATTAGATCAGATTCAGCTCGATTAACGACATTGGTGACGCTGATGACCACAACATCTCCGTCCGGCAGACCCGTATATCCGATGGATTTATCTCCCTCGGCTGGACGCGGCAGCGTAAATGCATGATCCCTGATATCCGGATCAAGATCCGTCTGGTTTCTATCTGCACTTGAAAATACCTGCCACTCAAGCCCGTACTGATCGGCGACAAACCGGGTTACTGAACCTGACTCAAGCATCGCTACCATTTCCCTTGCGCTGGATTCAGCAAGCTCAGAGGCTTTATCTCTGATCAGATTTTCCCGAATACTTTCTTTGACATCCTCAAACGACTGCAATTTACCGAGTTCATGGGAATTAACCCTGACGACAACATGTTGTGTCTGACTGATTTCGATGATGTCGCTGTTATTACCGTCCAACAGCAAATCGCCACTGAATACAGCATCCATTACCTGTATATCACCAGCGATACCTTCCGTAGCCTTCCGACTCACATGCCCGGTCGATTTTATCTGTAAACCAAGTTCCGCAGCAGGCCCCTGAAGATCTGCCGATTCAAACGCCAATTCACCGAGTCTGTTTGATCTACTGATAAACAGATCTTCTGCCAGACTCTCCCTGTAGGTATTCTCTACAGTTTCCCGGACTTCCTCCAGTTCAGGCTCGTGTCCTTCTTCGAGTTCAAGCAATTTGATGATGTGGTAACCATCCTTCGTGAGTACCGGTTCGGAAATCTGTTCAAGGTCAAGTTCGAATGCAACTACCTCGAAATCAGGGTCGAATATACCCCGTTCTGAGAAACCCAGGTCACCGCCATTGGCTGCAGAACCAGGGTCGTCGGAATGTTCCTTCGCCAATTCAGAAAAATCTCCTCCACTCATTAACTGTTGATGAATTTCCCGGGCTTTCTGTTTTGCCGCTTCTCTATTACTGTCATCACTTGACTCAATCAGGATGTGTGCAACTCTCCGGCTTTCCGGCATCGAATAAGATGCGCGATGCTCTGTATAATAGGATGCCAGTGCAGCCTCAGTGACTTCCACTTCATCAATGATATCCGCCAGTTTCAGCTCCACATAACCTATGTCTACAGTTTCTTCTGTCTCGTAACTCTGCAAATTGGCGTCATAGTAGCTTCTCAACTCTTCGCTGGTGACGCCAACTTCTGACAGCAGTGACTCCAGGTCAAGCCGGAGAAAGGCAATATCTCTTGTCTGCCCCGACAAACTGCCTACCCTCCTGATCATGCTGTCCGTAACGAAGACAGTGGATTGGATTGCCGACATGAGTTGACCCAATAATTTGTCACTGCGCATTTCATCGCGATAGCTCATTGGTGTAAAACCGGAGGAGCGAATCACTACCTGAAATTGTTCACTGTCAAATACGTTATTTATCTGGAACACTGGTGTGTCGATAATCTCTTTTTCCAGTCTTGCTTCGCTGAACTGAAGATTCATATCCTCAACCGCCTGAGACAGCAGCTTGCGGGTTATCAATGTTTGCAGAACATTGTCCCGTAACTGATCTTCATCTATATCAAGGGGGTTTACATCCTGGGACAGCTGGTATTGTCTGTTGCGTTCTACCGCCAACTCCATTTCCTGCTGCGTGATCTCATCACCGTTAACAACGGCCACTTTCGGTACGGGCGCCAGATACGTTGTGATTGAACCAAATCCAAAAAGCGCGAACACGATAATAATAAGACCGACCAGAATTTTAGCGAATACCCCCTCTGATCGATCCCGAAGATGTTGAATTAACATCGGCTGCCTCTATGTTCCATACACCCTGATCCTGACTACACTCTGTGTTTTCTATAATGCGGTATTATCAGGAGTCAGGAAATTTACCTGAAAACCCCAATCGGAATTCCCAACTGGTAAGAATCAGCGCAAAAAGAGAATACATTACTTTCAATGTATCAGCTTCAACACTCTGGGAGGCTGTCCGAGAACAGACTGACCTACTGCGGACAAGCCTGATTGGCCATATTTTCCGCTTATTTTCGTTTAATATGTACAATATTTGCCTCAAATAACCAAAAAATATGACTCAATCAGTCTCGCCCTCGCTACGATCGCAGTTCTCGGGCAGCCTCCTGGCATGTCCGAGAACAGACTGACCTACTGCGGACAAGCCTGATTGGCCATATTTTCCGCTTATTTTCGTTTAATATGTACAATATTTGCCTCAAATAACCAAAAAATATGACTCAATCAGTCTCGCCCTCGCTACGATCGCAGTTCTCGGACAGCCTCCCAGGAGTTGATTCCTGTTAGTGCCTGTCCAAATACTTGACAATTCCAGATGATTAACCCTGCGCAATTAATCAGGAAGAGAATTGGCTATGCTCAGGTGGTCAGGATTCCTGAGCCTGTTCAGGTAGTCAGATTCTGGTTTCCTGATGACTACTTTATTTACAAACAAAGATTTCTGGATTGTCTTGTACGTCTCAGACGCTATCAGCAGCTGAGACTAGTTGACTGCATCCCTGAGTGCTTTACCTGCTTTAAATGCAGGAACCTGAGCCGCGGCTATCTGGATTGACTCACCCGTCTGCGGATTTCGACCGGTTCTTGCCGCTCTGCTACGTACAGAAAACGTACCAAATCCAACCAAGGCTACAGAATCACCCTTCCTGAGTGAGTCTGTAATCGAATCAATAACTGAATCCAATGCCCGACCTGCATCCGCTTTAGTGATATCGACGGATGCCGCAATATTCTCAATCAACTCTTGTTTATTCACCCTAAACCCCTTTATCGTAGTTCATATTAGCGCCTTAATCGGTGCCTGTAGATTCGTTCTGAGTTTTGCTCAAACTGTTAAAGATACTTCCTTTACAGATTCCTGACACTCAAACAACCTTATACCAACTGCCTGCAATGACTGTCAAGAATTCCGGGCATGTTAGAGTCATTTTAAATCTCGATTACCATTAGCCCGGATCTTGTTTGTAATCATATAAAACTGTGCTCCTAATGAGTACTGATTCTGTGATTTTCATCACTATCAGTGGTGGATTCCGGTTTAGGAGTCACTACTCCATCCAGAGGCTTCGGCATCCTCTGTAGTGCAATTTCCAGTACTTCGTCAATCCACTTGACGGGTCTGATATCCAGGTCAATCTTGATGTTGTCTGGAATTTCCTTGAGTTCCCGTTGATTCTCATCAGGAATCAACACTTTTCTAATGCCACCTCGATGCGCAGCAAGCAATTTTTCTTTCAGACCACCAATCGGTAACACCTGACCACGCAGGGTGATCTCGCCAGTCATCGCAACACCTGAACGCGCCGGAATACCGGTCAGTACCGAAACAATTGCAGTACACAAAGCTATGCCGGCGCTCGGCCCGTCCTTCGGAGTTGCACCTTCAGGGATGTGAATGTGGATGTCTTTCACTTCGTGGAAATCCGGAGATATCCCAAGGACTGCAGCACGGGAACGCACGACGGTCATGGCAGCCTGAATTGACTCCTGCATGACATCTCCCAGAGATCCGGTTTTTTCCGTCCTTCCCTTGCCTTTGACTGCCACTGCCTCAATACTGAGCAGTTCCCCACCAACACTGGTAACCGCCAAACCCGTGACCTGGCCCACCTGATCCATTTCCTCAGCACGGCCATAGTTGAACTTTCGAACTCCGGAATAATCTTCCAGTGCATCGCTGGTGATCCTGCGACTGGTTTCCTGCTTTTCGGTGGCCAACGCATTTTCCTTGACAACTTTGCGGCAAATTTTTGCAATTTCACGTTCCAACCCCCGCACCCCTGCTTCACGGGTATAGAATCTAATCAGATCAATGACTGTATCATTGGTAATATCCAGTTCATCATCAGCAACACCATTGTTTTTTATTTGCTTGGGTATCAGATACCGGGTAGCGATGTTGAGTTTTTCATCCTCCGTATATCCGGGAATACGAATAGTCTCCATCCGGTCCAGAAGTGCCGGAGGAATATTGATTGAATTTGAAGTACAAATGAACATGACCTCAGACAGATCATAGTCAACTTCCATGTAATGATCATTGAACGTGTTGTTCTGTTCAGGGTCCAGCACTTCCAGTAATGCGGAAGCAGGGTCGCCACGGTGGTCCTGACCTATCTTGTCGATTTCATCCAGGAGAAACAATGGATTCCTTACACCGCACTTTGCCAGTTTTTGAATGATTTTACCGGGCATTGACCCTATGTAGGTACGTCGGTGCCCACGAATTTCCGCTTCATCACGGACGCCACCCAATGACATCCGTACAAATTTCCGATTTGTCGCCCGGGCAATGGACTCTCCCAATGAGGTTTTACCTACACCAGGAGGTCCCACCAGGCACAAAACAGGTCCTTTGATCTTACGTACCCTTTCCTGAACCGCGAGATATTCCAGAATACGGTCCTTTACTTCCACCAGACCATAGTGGTCAGCTTCCAGAACTTTTTCTGCAGCAACGATATCAGTTCTTACCTTCGATCGTTTTTTCCACGGCGTATTCAACATCCAGTCAATATAGCTGCGCACAACAGTCGCCTCGGCAGACATTGGCGACATCATTTTCAACTTCTTGATTTCGTTAGTGGTTTTTACCTTTGCATCTTTCGGCATACCCGATGAATCCAGTTTTTTCTGCATTTCCTCCAGTTCATTCGGCACATCATCCATGTCACCAAGTTCCTTTTGAATAGCCTTCATCTGCTCATTGAGATAATACTCGCGCTGGCTTTTCTCCATCTGTTTTTTTACCCGGCCACGAATGCGTTTTTCAACATTGAACAGATCAATCTCACCTTCCAACAGATTCAGCATGTAACTGATTCTGTCCTTTAGATTGACGATCTCAAGTATTCTCTGTTTCTGCTCCAACTTGAGGCTGGTCAACTGAGCCGCAATTGTATCCACAAGCCGACTCGGGTCACTGATATTGGATAAGGATGACATTACTTCCGGTGAAATTTTCTTGCTTAGCTGCGCATACCGATCAAATATCTTCATCAGGGATCGAATCCCCGCCTCGACTTCTGACTCTACCTCGTCCTGATGTTCTGACTCTTCTGTAAATAGTTCTACATCCGCGGAAAAAAACGATTCGCCATCACGTATATTCGTGACACTTGCCCTGTTCTTTCCCTCGACAAGTATTTTGACAGTCCCATCACGTATATTCGTGATGCATGCCCTGTTCTTTCCCTCGACAAGTATTTTGACAGTCCCATCCGGTATACGGATTCGCTGAAGTATCCTGGCAACTGTACCAATGCGATATAAATCGTCCACCCCGGGGTCCTCGTTCTCCGGGTCAATCTTGGCGACAAGCAGTATTTTCTTCCCTTCATCAATATCCAGAGCAGAATCAAGAGCTCTGATGGATTTCTCGGTTCCTATGAATAATGCTTGTACCGCAAAAGGATATACCACCATATCCTTTAGTGTTACAACCGGTATATCTTTTGAATTCACCATATTACTCCCCTGTTCCTTCACGAAGGAAGTGATTGAATATTCTGTTTTAAGTAGACTTTTTTATGCCGTGCTGAGATACGGCTACTTCGGTAAGGCTTTTTGCATGTCCTGATTTTCATAAATCAGCAATGGCTCAGAAGAACCTTTGATGACATTTTCATCAATGATGACTTTAGACACTTCTGTATCAGATGGAATCCGATACATCACTTCCAGCAAGACATCTTCAAGAATCGACCGCAATCCTCTGGCGCCTGTCTTACGGTCCATGGCTTTAGCGGCAACCGCAACGAGAGCGTCTTCACGGAAGTCCAGTTCTACATTCTCCATGTCAAACAGTTTGGCATACTGTTTGGCATAGGCATTCTTCGGTTCCTGCAAAATCCTGACCAATGCATCCACATCAAGTTCTTCGAGTGTCGCTATCACCGGTAAACGACCTACAAATTCCGGAATCAGACCGTACCGGACCAGATCTTCCGGTTCCACTTTTCTCAGGGTTTCTCCAAGGTTCTTCCTGGATTCTCTGGTTTGCACGTTAGCATTGAAGCCAATGCCACTTTGATCTGACCGATCCAGAATGACCTTGTCAAGACCTGAAAACGCACCACCACATATAAACAGAATGTTCGTTGTATCGACCTGCAGGAATTCCTGTTGGGGATGTTTTCGACCACCCTGAGGCGGTACCGATGCCACAGTACCCTCTATCAGCTTCAGCAGTGCTTGCTGAACACCCTCTCCTGAGACATCACGTGTAATAGAAGGGTTATCGGATTTTCTTGAAATTTTGTCGATTTCATCGATATAAACGATGCCCATCTGTGCCTTGTCTACATCGTAGTCACATTTCTGCAACAGTTTCTGAATAATGTTTTCTACATCCTCACCCACATAACCTGCCTCGGTCAACGTGGTCGCATCGGCAATGGTAAAGGGAACCTCAAGCAATCTGGCCAGAGTCTCGGCAAGTAGAGTTTTGCCTACGCCTGTTGGACCTATAAGCAGGATATTGCTTTTTTGCAACTCCACATCATCTTTCTTCCCGGCATAATTCAGACGTTTATAATGGTTGTAAACGGCCACTGAGAGGACTTTCTTGGCCCGGTGTTGTCCAATAACGTACTCATCAAGGATATCCTTGATTTCCTCAGGCGTTGGGAGTGATTTACCCTCCCGGTTTTCTGCACTATCCTGAAGTTCTTCACGAATGATTTCATTACAGAGTTGCACACAATCGTCACAGATAAAAACCTGTGGACCAGCGATAAGTTTAAGGACATCATGCTGGCTCTTGTGGCAGAAGTTACACTTCAGAACTTTCTCATCTCCGTTATTACCTCTACGATCATTTGACATACTTGCACCTTGAATGTAACTGCAGAATTTGTGATGGTTCAAAACCAGCTTCATCTGGCATCAGATATTAGACCATTTTTGATGGAAAGCTTCCAGTTTCTCTTATCAAACCCTCTGAAGGCTCTTGTTTAACACAAAACACCTTAGTGCTGTGTTCACACAATACAAACATAAACCAACCAGTTCTTGTCCGAGGTGTGCCATGAACTAACTGGATATAAACTCTGACTCCCTGGTTTTCCTGATCTCATCAATAATGCCGTACTGAATGGCTTCCACAGGTGTCATGAAGTTGTCCCTCTCAGTATCCGCGGCAACTTCTTCCACCGAGTTACCGGTATGCTGGGCCAGGATTTCATTCATTCTTTGGCGCATATACAAAATTTCTCTGGCCTGGATTTCTATATCGGAAGCCTGTCCCTGAGAACCACCACTCGGTTGATGAATCATCACCCGTGAATTCGGCAGGCAGATTCGTTTGCCTTTTGTTCCACTGGCAAGCAACAGAGCTCCCATGCTTGCCGCCTGCCCAAGACACAATGTGCGAACTTCGCAGTTTATAAACTGCATGGTGTCGTATATCGACAAACCCGCTGTCACTGACCCTCCCGGAGAATTGATGTAGATCTGTACTTCCTTGTCGGCATTCTCGTGATCCGCAAACAATAATTGTGCACAAACCAGGTTGGCAACGTTGTCGTCGATAGGGCCCACAATAAATATGATGCGATCTTTCAACAGGCGTGAATAAATATCATAGGACCGTTCTCCTCGCGCCGTCTGTTCCAGAACCATCGGGATCAGACCAAGCCCTGATATCTGGGGATTCTCATTCATTCTATTCATTTTACTCACTATGCTCCGGCTCTCTGTTCCAGTAAAACTTTAACGAAATATGGGGATGATTTCAGCTAAATTCAACTTCAAGAAAAAAAATGGCCCCGGGAGAATATGAAACAACTTCAGACTGGGAGGCTGTCCGAGAACTGCGACCGTAGCGAGGGCGAGACTGATTGAGTCATATTTTTTGGTTATTTGAGGCAAATATTGTACATATTAAACGAAAATAAGCAGAAAATATGGCCAATCAGGCTTGTCCGCAGTAGGTCAGTCTGTTCTCGGACAGCCTCCTAGTCCGTTGATGCTTCCGATTTTTTATTGTTCTCAACTGGTTTTACAGCTTCCTCATATGACATCAGAATCTCGGAAACATTCGCTTCCTCCAGTATGTGATCAATTATCTGGTCCTCAACAACTCTATTTTCCACCTCTTTGAGTTGCTCTACGTTTGAATAGTAGTAGCTGACGACCTCTTGCGGGTCCTCATAGGTTCTCGCAATTTCCATTATGGCGGCCCTGACCCGGTTTTTGTCTGCCTGCACTGAAAGATTTTCCACGATAGCGTTAAAAATCAGACCTGACTTGATACGATTGACAGCAGCTTCTAAAAACATCTCTGCCGGAAGCCCGGGGGAATCGGTTTCATCATGATTGTGTCTGCCCAGCATATGCATGGCTTCATGCCTCATTCGTTCGGTCTCTGCAGCAACCAATGACCGGGGTATTTCCAATTCATTCGAGGCAAGAAGTCCTTCAACCACCTGGGACTTGATCCGACGTTGGACCGCCCCTTCCAACTCCCTGTTCATATTTTTCCTGACCTCATCCCGAAATGCTGTATTGCCCCCTTCCGTAATACCGAATAATTTAAAGAACTCATCATCCAGTTCAGGTAGCTCTGGTTCGGAAACACTGTTGATATCCACCTTGAAGTCCACTGGCTGGCTGGCAATGGCTTCATTGTGATAGTTCTCAGGAAACTGTAATTCGATATCTTTGTGTTCGCCCGCCTGACATCCGATCAAGTTGTCTTCGAAGCCTGGAATCATGCTGTTGGAGCCAACGACGATATCCATATTTTTTGAACCGGACAGATTCTCCCCGTCAAGAGGTTTTCCATTGACGAAACCTTCATAGTCGATGTTAACCCTGTCATCAACTTTCGCGGTACGGTCCACTTCAGTATATTCAACCCGTTGTTGCCGAAGCTGTTCTACCATCTGGTCAATATCCTGATCACTAACCTGGACAATGGGTTTCTCTACATTAATCAACGAAAAATCATTGGGTTGTATGTTTGGTAATATTTCAAAGATTGCCGTGTATTCCAGATCCTGACCCTCTGCCAGAACGACATCTTCAATTTGAGGCATTCCAACAGGTGTGACCGACTCCTGAACATAAGCCTGGTTCAATGAATCCTGCATTATTTCCGAGGACACTTCCCGCAGGATACCCTCACCAAATCTGCGTTTCACTTCGCGCAAAGGTATCTTTCCTGGCCTGAAACCATTGATCCGAACTTTCCTTTTGACCTCTTCAAGTCTGGCTTCAATTCCCGTTTTCAGTTGATCGGCGGGAATAATAACGCGCATTTTTCGTACCAACCCGGAAGTAGTCTCAAGCGTTACTTGCATGGCGTTCCTTGTTTTGTCGATATTTCATCGGTTGTTCAGTCAATAAATCCGGTGCGAAAGGAGAGACTCGAACTCTCACATCTATCGATACTGGAACCTAAATCCAGCGCGTCTACCAATTCCGCCACTTTCGCTTCCAACAGTATTAACATCATCATGTCACAAAACATCACCCTGAGGATCAGGGATAATTGATATGCCTTCCGATAATGATGTACTCCCACTCCGACACGGCGATATTATATACAATCACTGTATCAGTTAAAAACACAACACAAACGGGTTGCTGTCCGGGAAGCCATACTCAGACAAGGTATATTTTTTGGGATCTATCAGTTAACAGTACAGGTCCAGGCCGCAACCCCCTTTACATGGTTGGCGAAACATAACACACGTTTGTTAAATTGTAGCGTTACGTTTTATCAAACGGGAAACCAAAAAGCCGGGCTATTTGATTTACTCTGACTTGTGCTGATCTACAAAAAGTTCTTATTCAGATTATTACAACTGTTGGAAACCGGAAAAAGAAACAGTATCCACGTGGTGCGACGAACTTACAGCGGGACCAGATTCTCCGCCTGGGGACCTTTCTGACTCTGGGTAATCTCAAACTCAACCGGTTGCCCTTCCTGAAGGGTTTTAAAACCGGATCCTACAATAGCACTGAAGTGAACAAAAACATCCGGACCGGATTTACGTTCAATAAATCCAAAACCTTTCGACTCATTGAACCACTTCACTGTACCACTTACTTTCTCTGACATAATCATATCCTAAGCTACTTAACAATTTGCACCATCGGCAAATAATGGAAAAAAATCATTGGTTCTCAAATACTTCAGGACGAGGATTAAACTTCGAATCAGCAGAGAATGGACCAAACACTTCTTTCGTACGTGAGCAGTTTATTGTCATCTTTACCAAAGTCAACTGTTATGGACCTTTTAGGGAGAATTATCAGCCCTGAACCGTCAAATAGTGATATATCCAGGAGATCAGGCCTTATATGTATCTCGATATCCCGAACCATTCAATGACAGGTAAGTGCTGAAGACCACCTCAGCCGCATTCCGGCACATGAATTCTTTGCTACCGTTGCTCCCTTCCGGGCCTGGCGGGGTTCACAAGTCCTTATTGCGGAAGGACCGAGGTGGAAAACCAAGTATAACCCTTCATGGACTCAGGCTCCATCCATTGACTACCCCAGAGAATTAACCCAATGTTCTTCAGACATGATTCTAATCCCGAATCCCTGTTCCTGTAGTTCAACACCCCTTTCTATGCTCCGGCCAAAGGTGGTATGTACCCAGTCTGGACTGGAAAGTTCTCCAATCACCAGATAATCAGTATCCTGTCCAGGTGATTGCACTACCAATCCGCCCATCTCGGCAACTGTCTCTTCACATTCCAGTAAGGACCCGAACACAAACCGGCCTGTCATACAGAACGATTTGCCATTATATTCCACCTTCGGCGCCGGTTTATCCACTGGCAATGTAGTTGCACGATTTGCTTCCTGAAACAGTGAGCTTTCACCTGTGAGATCCTTGAGAGTCGTCAGCAGTTCCTTTCGTTCATTTCCTGACAGAACGCCGTCTTTCAGCATTTCCGTCAAACGTGCGTAGACCAGATTGACTGGCCATCGGTCTGCAATTTCCCGGTGCTGTTCTATCCACTGACCTATAAAAATTGCTTCTTGTTCATCAACATAGCCGCCAGCGATGACGCCTCTACAGATACCGATCAGTTCATCAATCAGTCTGTCCTGTATTCTCGCTGCATTTCTGGATCTGGCTTTTTTGCTCAACTCTTCAACTCCTGCACCCTGGAAATTTCTGGCTAATGCACCTTTACGGGTCTCTCAACCGGCGGAAATTAATCTCCAGTCCATACCTGGAAGAACTCATCAATATCCAGTTCCCTGAGTACACGGCTCTTGCCCGGTATCTGACCGAGATACAGATAACCGATGATCTGTTCATTATCCTCCAGGCCAAGGTCTTCCTGGACCATCCTGTCATAGGCCATAACGCCCGTTCTCCACATAGCACCCACACCCTGTGCATGGGCTGCCAGCATCATATTCTGCATCGCCGCACCACAAGAAATCAGTTGCTCGATCTCAGGCACACTGGGATGTTCTGTCACTCTGGCAATACCGGCGATAATCAAAGGCGCACGAAACGGCTTGGCACGTATTTTTGCCAGTTCCGTGGGTGTCAGGTCCGGATCTTTTTTTAGTGCTGCCCGGACAAATACCTCTCCCAGTTTCTCTCTGCTTTCGTCTTGAATCAGCAGAAACCGCCAGGGTCTGAGCAATGCGTGATCCGGAGCACGGAGTGCTGCCCTGAATATATTGTGCAATTGGGTTTCGGTTACTTCTCCTGTCAGTCTTGGTGAAGACACACGCGTATGCAGTGCTTTCAGTGCTTCCACCAGATTTGACCTCCCTTAGAGTTTTACTGCCGTAACGATACTTTAATCGAACCAGGAGTGAAATACCGGTGAATTACCGTTCTGTAAATCCTGTCTATTGGCGCCATATCCTGACTTCATCCGTGGATGATAACTCACTGGTTCTATGTACGTTGATGTCGATACCGCCACGACGATTGAACCGGGCAATCACCGCAAGATTCCGGGGAGAGCATTGTTTCATGATGTCAACAAAGATCTGTTCTGTAATCTGCTCACCGAAGGCTGCCTGATTGCGGTAGGAAACAAGATATTTCAGCAGCCCTTCGTGACGGATCCCAAGACCTTCATACTGCACAGTAATACTCCCCAGATCCGGTTGCCCTGTGATAGGGCAAAGTGATCGGAAGAGATGGGTATACAGGGTTTCCTGTACTGATTCTTTTTCAAGTTTCAGTTCTTTTTCAAGTTCCAGTAATTCAGGATTCCAGCGGTATTCTGATATCTCAACATCAAGATAATCCAGACAAGTACCGGAAAGCTGCCCCAAACCTCCTGTCTGGACCTCTTCCGGGGTCATCAAAAACACTTTTACAGGTGCATTGATCGCTCTGGTCAGATCTGATTTCAGGGTATCAACGACCTCACTGCGCAACGCAAACTTTGTATTGCTGCAGGAACCCAGGTAAAGCTTGAAGGACTTTGACTCAATGAAATTTACAGACCCGGCTGGCATTTGGAAACGGGCAAGGGCAACTTCCGGCCGGCCTTTTGCGTTCAGCCACGAAAACTCGTATGCATTCCAGATGTCGAATCCATCGAAAGGCAATTTCTTCCCGGTAATTCCCAGAGGCTGTCGCTGTTCCTGTCTTGGCAGAGACTTGAGCAGTGATGCTACATAGCTGTCCTTATACGTTGTTTTTCGAGTGTTGTGCATTGATTTGTAAGATGTTTTGTCTATGTTCATGTATTGGCCATCATGGTCTCCATAACAATAATACACATCAGTATATCTGTCGTTGTCAATGACCTTCAAAATTCATATTGTCCGTCACAAGCGCTTCGGGATAGAAGATATTTCCCACAAGTGCTTCCGGCTTGATATACAGATCAGGCAGGCGTTGGAAACTACCGTTACTTTGTAGGTGAATCGTGGATATCGATTTCCAGCACGTCGCTGGCTTTACAACACTTATTCAGGTTACAGTTTCCCATAATTTGTTTGTGATTGGATTGAATATGAAATCGAGAGCCGCAGTTGCCTGGGGAGCAGGTAAACCACTTGTCCTGGAAGAAATTGATGTTGCAGGGCCAAAATCTCACGAAGTCCTGATAAGGATGGTAGCCACAGGGGTATGCCACACTGATGCATTCACACTGTCCGGTGATGATCCAGAGGGGCTTTTCCCTGTTGTCCTGGGACATGAAGGTGGAGCGATCGTTGAAGAGGTAGGTCCCGGTGTTACTTCGGTCAGTCCTGGCGATCATGTTATTCCTCTGTATACCGCAGAGTGCGGCAAGTGCAAATTTTGTACTTCCGGAAAAACCAATCTCTGCTCATCCGTCAGAACCACACAGGGCCAGGGTCTGATGCCCGACGGAACATCCCGCTTCCGCTGTGGGAGCAAGCAAGTGTTCCACTACATGGGGACATCCACATTTTCGGAATATTCCGTGGTCGCCGAAGTTTCTCTGGCTAAAATCAACAAAGCGGCGCCACTCGAAAAGGTTTGCCTGTTAGGTTGCGGTGTTACTACCGGTATCGGCGCGGTATTGAATACTGCAAAAGTCGAACCTGGCGCCTCTGTTGCAGTATTCGGACTTGGCGGCATTGGTTTGAGTGTTGTACAGGGTGCTGTATTGGCCAAAGCAGGCAGGATCATTGCAATTGATATCAACCCTGACAAATTCGATATGGCACGGTCCCTGGGTGCTACCGACTGCATCAACTCGCGTGATTATGATGATCCGATTCAGGATGTCATCGTCGATCTGATGGATGGCGGCGTTGACTATTCCTTTGAATGCGTCGGCAACGTGGAGTTGATGCGTTCCGCCCTTGAGTGTTGCCACAAGGGCTGGGGAGAGTCGATTATTATCGGAGTTGCCGGCGCCGGGCAGGAAATCAGTACCCGTCCATTTCAGTTAGTGACCGGGCGTGTATGGCGTGGAACTGCCTTCGGTGGAGTCAAAGGCAGGAGCCAGTTACCCGGTATGGTGGATCAGTATATGACCGGAGACATCAGGCTTGATGAGTACATCACCTATTCCCTGAAGCTCGATGACATTAACCTGGCATTCGATCACATGCATGCGGGCCGCAGCATCCGGAGCGTTATTAATTTTTAGTCATGGCTGTTTTCCATGAGCCCACAAAAGGTCTTCGAAGGTGCGTTTGCGGCCTGTGAGGCTGGTGGCTATACCCTTTTGCTGCGGCCTTGCGACGACGACATCAACGCCGCCGGGGTGCGTCAATTCATCCAACAGACTCAAGTGGATGGCGTTGTGTTACTCGCACCCGTAAGCGACCGGGTCGAAATAATCAACATGCTGGCCGAATCAGGCACATACCTGGCCACCACTGACAACGGTTCGTCAGCCAATCATTGAAATGGCATCCTGTGCGACACACGGCCTGATTTCTCGAATTACCGATTTTAATTCAGGGGAGACACATCCAGAAAACCATATATTCGAATGTGAACTCATTGTGCGTGCTTCAATGGCAACTCCCGGAACCGGTCAAACTTGAACTCGCCCGGGAATCTATGGTACTGCTTAAGAATGACAACTCACTCCTGCCGTTTAGACCCGACTCCAGAGTTCTGGTGACAGGAAACTGTGCGCACAACATCGGTATGCAGTGTGGCGGTTGGACGCTGACCTGGCAGGGTACATTTAACGAAAACAACGACTTTCCGAACGCGGACTCAATTTTCGACGGCATCAGAGAAACCGTTACAAAAGCGGGCGGTAATGCACAGTTGAGTGAACAGGGCGAATTTGTTGAGCGACATTATATGGCGAACGCCATGGGCCGTCTCATTGGAACTGTTCTGTCAGGCTGGGTTTTCCAGGCCTTTGGTCTGATCGCGTGCCTGTGGGTGTCTGCTGCATTTCTGGCTATGGCTTCGCTGATTTCCCTGCTATTGCCCATACGCACAGCTCAAGACGAATCAAGTGTGAATTAATCCCAGTCCGGGAAGTTCTTAGCTGAACAGCCTTCTCAGACGCTGGAAAGGGACTCTGCTACCTACATCGAAAGGACTAGCAGAGACGATGTACAATATTCGACTTGATTGACAAACAAACTTCAATCACCTATGAAGTACCCCCCATAGAATAATTTCAAATGGAGCAGCCATGGGCAAAGGACAGATTCCAATCAACCAGGCGAATTTGCGAGAACTCTCTGATTACCCGCCTGGGGTAATCTGAGAGAGGTCCGCCACATCGCGGATCATGATGATATGTGGCAACATTCTAACAGAGCATCTGTCATGAGAACCATAGAATGGCATCCCACCCGGTAACCGGTCAGGAAGCCGACGGCGTGTCGACTGTGAAATCTGGTGGTAACGCGGCTGGGTACAAGAAAGGGACCGTTTTACCCAGATGTCTTTCGTTGGACCTTGAAGTCGGTATAGAGGACCATCATATCCATGCCTTCGCTGCGATACGCCCGGATACCGGTGAAAATCTGAAGCACCATGGCAGAGGCCTGACAGAGGCGTTGACAAAGCTTGATGCACTGGCCGATGGAGCAGCTTTCCTGCTAGGGCACAACCTGATCGCTTTTGACCTCTCCCACCTGACCGCAGCGAAACCCGATCTGCGATTGTTGAAATTACCAGTCGTGGATACATTGCGACTTAGCCCCCTTGCCTTCCCCCGCAATCCTTATCACTACCTGGTCAAACACTACCAGGACGGACAACTCAAACGCGGGCGGGTAAATGATCCTGAGCTTGATGCCCGGCTCACGCTTGATCTCTTCAGTGACGAGCGGACTGCCCTGGGGCAAACGTCACCAGACCTGCTGATGGCCTGGCACTGGCTCACTACGACGGAATCTGGTAACAACGGCTTCAACACCCTGTTCTCGACTCTCAGACGGACACAGCGACCCTCCTTTGCTCAGGCCCGTACCGCGATGCACGAGCTGCTGGTGGGCAATGCCTGCCTGACCCAAAGTCTCGATATTGTGAAGCATGCAGCCAGACACAGTTGGGAGTTGGCCTATGCGTTGGCATGGTTATCGGTATCCGGCAGCAACTCGGTCATGCCGCCCTGGGTACGTCACCAGTTCCCAGAGGCGGGGCGTCTCGTTGGGAGACTGCGGGATACTGCTTGTACCGATCCTGCCTGCTGCTGGTGCAGGGAACAGCACGATGCCCGCAAAGAGTTGACCCGGTGGTTCGGCTTCAGTGACTTCAGGTCGGAACCGAAGGATGACTCAGGTCGGCCAATGCAGCAATCCATCATCGAAGCAGCGATGGCTGGTGAACATGTTCTTGGAATCCTGCCCACGGGCGCTGGCAAATCGCTGTGTTATCAGATTCCAGCACTGTCCCGCTACCACAAAACAGGTGCCCTGACTGTGGTGATCTCACCGCTGGTAGCACTCATGGGAGATCAGGTGGCAGGGTTGGAAGAACGCGGTATTGTCTCCTGTGTGACAATCAACGGAATGTTGTCCATGCCCGAACGTGCCGATGCCATGGACAGGGTCCGACTTGGAGATGCGGGAATTCTCATGATCTCGCCGGAACAACTGCGCAGCATTACCCTGCGCCGCGTACTGGATCAAAGGGAGATTGGCGCCTGGGTCGTGGATGAAGCCCATTGCATCTCGAAGTGGGGGCACGATTTCCGCCCGGACTACCGCTATCTGGGACGCTTCATCCGTGAAAAAGCGGGCTCTGAGCCGATACCACCGGTACAGTGCCTGACCGCAACCGCCAAACCCGATGTGGTGAAGGACATCCTCACACACTTCAAAGACGAACTCGACATCGAACTATCGGTCTTCAATGGTGGCGCCGAGCGCAGCAACCTGGAGTTTGTGGTGGTGCAAACGACCAGAGCCGAGAAGTTCGCTCACATTCATCAGATTTTGCTTGCGGACCTGCCACCGGATACACCCGGCGGCGCCATTGTGTACTGTGCAACACGTACACAGTCTGAAGAGGTAGCGAATTTCCTTAAGTTAAAAGATATGTCTGCGAATTACTACCACGCCGGATTACGACCCGAGACCAGAAAGTATGTACAGCAATGCTTCATCACCGGCGAATTGCGGGTGATCACCGCCACCAACGCCTTCGGTATGGGTATAGACAAGCCGGATGTGCGGCTGGTGATTCACGCCAGCATCCCGGGTTCACTTGAGAACTACCTGCAGGAGGCAGGGCGTGCCGGTCGCGACCGACAGGCGGCGCGTTGCGTGCTACTCTATACGCCGGAAGATGTGGAGTGGCAGTTCGGCATGTCGGCCCGCTCCCGGCTCACGAGACGGGAAATCCACGGGATTCTCAGGGCACTGCGTAATCTGGACCGGAAGAAGCACATGCAGGGCGAGGTCGTGGCCACCGCAGGGGAGATCCTGGGAGAGGACGAAGACAATGCGTTCGAACAGGACTCGGCCACGGATGATACCCGGGTGCGAACCGCCATCGCCTGGTTGGAGGAGTCGGTGCTGCTGCACCGGGAGGAGAACCGGGTGCAAGTTTTTCCTTCTTCCCTCCGGGTAAACTCCGTGGACGAAGCCAGTAACAGACTCAAAAAGCAATCTATTGATGAGGGCTATCGTCACCAGTTGCTGGCTATCACCAAGGCGCTGATCGAGGCAGATGCGGACGAGGGCATCTCTACCGACGAGTTGATGAACCTATCAACGTTGAGCCCGGAAGGCGTGCGTGGCGCCCTGTACGACCTGGAAAGACTGGGTATTGCCAATAACGACACGGCACTGACTGCTTTTGTGCACACGGGGGTGCAACGCGCCTCTCAGAAACGGCTATCCGAGTCAGCAGAGTTGGAACACGCTCTGATTGATCACCTTCGGGAAGCGGCGCCCGACATGGAAAAAAATGAAACGACGAATCTCCAGCTGCGCATCACCACGCAACAACTCAAAGATGCCGGTCACCAGCATGCACTACCTGAGAGATTGTGGCGCATCCTACGCAGTCTCGGCCAGGATGGCCGTGGCGAAGGCGGTGCTGGAGGCAGCCTGCGTTTGCGAAAACTTGATACAGAGACTGTGCAGGTAACGCTGCTACGTGAATGGTCGAGTTTAGAAAAGACAGCCGAGTTACGCCGCGCTGCCGCCGGTTGCCTGCTGGATCATCTACTGGCCTGCCTGCCGCCCGGAAGCCGGGGAACTGATCTGTTGGCAGAGACAACACTGGGCAAGTTGCTGGCAGCAATCAAGTCCGACCTGATGCTTAATCACGAAGCAAAAAAACCCGAAAAACTGCTGGACCGCGCTCTGTTGTGGCTGCACGAGCAGGAAGTCATTCGTCTCAACAAAGGTCTGGCGGTTTTCCGACCAGCCATGACCATTCGGCTGGAGGAGGGAAAACGTGGCTTCGCCAACTCCGATTTCGAGCCACTCAACCTTCATTACCAGGAACAAGTGTTGCAAATCCACGTGATGGCGGAATACGTACAACTGGGATTGCAGACCATAGCCGATGCACTGCGACTGGCCATCGACTATTTCAACCTGACTCAGGAGAAATTCCTGCGGCGGTGGCTGCCAAATCGAGACAGGGAAATCTCACGGCAAACCACACCGGATTCGTGGCGTAGCATCGTCGAAAGTCTGAAGAATCCCATTCAGCAACGCATCGTAGCCGATAATCGGGAACAGACTAACGTGCTGGTACTCGCGGGACCCGGTTCCGGTAAAACCCGAGTACTGGTACATCGCATCGGCTATCTGTTACGGGTACGGCGCCAGAACGCCCACGGCATCCTGGCCCTGGCCTACAACCGTCATGCGGCGGTGGATATTCGCCGGCGTCTCCTGGAACTGGTCGGTAACGACGCCCGTAGTGTCACCGTGCTCACCTGCCACAGTCTCGCAATGCGCCTGGTCGGCGCCAGTTTCAGCGGTCGTGCGGAACCGCTGGGCGACGATGCTTTCCGGAAAGTGATGCGAGAGGCGGTTGCACTGCTGCGCGGAGAGGGATTACCGCCAGAAGAAGCGGACGAGCAACGAAGAAGGCTCATGGCGGGTTTCCGCTGGATTCTGGTAGACGAGTACCAGGACATCGGCCCGGAAGAGTACGACTTGATCTCTGCCCTGTCCGGCCGCACACTTACCGATGAGGACGACAGGATCAGCCTCTTTGCCGTAGGCGATGATGACCAAAATATCTACGCATTCGATGGTGCTTCAGTGGAATTCATCCGTCGCTTTGAGAAGGACTACGGAGCCAGTCCCACCTACCTGACCGACAACTACCGTTCCACCTCCCACATGATTACGGCGGCCAATGCGTTGATCGAACCTGCGCAACAGCGGATGAAGGTTGAGCATCCCATACGCATCAACCAGGCTCGCTTGAAAGCACCTCCCGGAGGCGTCTGGCACGATATGGATATGGTAGCTCGTGGCCGGGTGCAAATCCTGTCGTCAGAAAACAACCCGAGCTCCCAGGCACAGACAGTGATGATCGAACTGCAGCGCCTGTCTGCCCTGGATACGAACTGGAACTGGTCGGCATGTGCAGTAATCACGCGCAAATGGAAAGATCTGGATCCTGTGCGAGGATTCTGCGAACTCCATGGCATTCCCGTACAGATGGGGAATGAACAAATTCCAAGTTTCTGGCGCCTTCGGGAAACCCAGGCGTTACTGGGATGGCTGCGCGGGCGCGAGGCCCGTTCAGTGAACGGTGAGGAACTACAAAGTTGGGTAGATGCACGCACCTCCGGCACCTGGATTGAACTGCTGCAGGAAGCGGTGGATGCACATATAATGGAAACCGGCGGCACAGAAGTGCCAATGGGTCACTTCATTGAGTGGCTTGCCGAGTGGGGACGGGAAATACGCCGTCGCCAACACGGCCTCCTGCTGACCACGGCCCATCGTGCTAAAGGGCTTGAATTTGACCATGTGGCCGTTCTGGACGGGCATTGGAGCAACATTGACAGCAATGAGGATACGGACGCACCGCGCAGGCTGTATTACGTTGCTATGACACGCGCCCGGCATACCCTTGCACTCGCGCTTTTCCAGACACCGCGTACGCTACAAGGTGTAGTATCGTCGAAGCGTGTCGAAGAGCCTGGATTGGCAAATGAATATTTTCGAAACTCGCACCCATTACAGGATTCACTGCCAAGAAGCACCTCGATTCTGCGCCGTAAGCCCAGCCGATTGCCACCACAAGCTCCAGAGCTTGCACGTCGCTATCTGCGACTCAGTCTGAGCGACGTCAATCTCAGTTTTGCAGGACGTTTCCCGGTTAAAAATCCAGTGCATCGCGCCATCGCCTCCCTATCACCCGGCGACCCTTTGGAAGTGCGTGTCGCGGAAACGGAACCCTGGAAATTGCGGGACCATGCAGGGAATATAGTGGGACGTTTTGCCAAAGGCTTCAGACCTCCGTCCGGGATGCGGTGCAGGTCCATCACGGTCCTGGCCATTGTCGCATGGAGCCGGGAAGCGTCGGAGCCGCAGTATCAACAAAGCTTGAAATGCGACACCTGGGAAGTGGTTGTTCCGGAAATGGAGTTCGAACCAGAATGACAGGCACTATGAACTACCGCTAATACCCTTGGTTACAAGTGTTGCACAGAATACTTAAAAGGCTCGATGACCTTGCTGCTGACCCCTGTGGGAAAGGTTGTACAAAACTCTCAGTACAGAGGCGAGTTGTTGATAGTGCAAGTTGTCAAAGTGGATCATCGCTCAGGTGTTTATATATTTAATTAGTTCCTGACCTGAAAGTCGACGGACTACATTTCAATAGCCAGGAGCTTTATAAATTCTTTTTTCTGTTTTTCGGTCATGCTTTCAAAATCGGGTACGCGCATTTCTGTGACCGGCAGGTCCACGAATTCGGGTGATTGAATCTGCATCGTCGCAGCAATATTGTGCAACCCATTACCTTCCTCTGCACCGGCCATCAGTGGCCCGCTGACCGTCTCTGGCCAATACATCTCCAGTCCACTCTTTTCACCGTATGAATTGGATCGACCCACGTATTTTTCGATCGCTTCGCGCATTGCGCGCTCACCCACCCCGCGCTGTCGCCCACCTTCCCTGCCATAAAAAGCACCGGATTGATTACAGATGGCCGCCCATCGAGCACGGATGTGGAAGCCGCGAATGGCAAGAGCCTCTTCCGGTTCGCCATCTCCTCCAGTGATCTCCCCATCCTTGACCATGATGTAATAGCCCGCTTTTTCACGACCTCCCTGCATCAGTCTGGCAGGAGGATGGGTATAACATTCTGTAAACGCCCACTCAAAATCTGCGGGTAAATTGGCAGCTTTCAGAATTTTTACAGCGGCTTCAGCACAGGCTATGCCCCATTCTCTGGATCCGAATTCACCTTCTTTCTTTAACGTGGACATATCAATTACGTACATTACTTTACTCCAGTCAGCCTTACGGGAAACCTGTATCCCTTTGCGAAAATAAACAATAATTTACCCTTGATAAATCCAGCTTACATTATCCCACCCTGTGCAGCAACGAGCCCGGATTCTGCTCAATCCAACAGTATGGTTTTTGTAAACCTCGATACTTCCTGAATACTTTCAACAGGGAAAATACCAGGCATTTGCCAGGCATAGCTGTTCCAGGCAGCACCCAATGTTACAGGTTGCGTGTTACCATATCGCCCCGGCAACAAGCATGTAAACAGATACTGGTGAGAGAAAAACAGGCATTTATCCTCATCGTTATGGCGCTGTCAGGCTGTGAAAGAAGTGAAATACAATCAATGGATGGGGCAATTAATTCCGATTGGTTGATAGACATTGCACCTGCAGCAGATGTCAAATTTAATCACGATTCCGGTATACAGGGAGATTATTTTCTGCCTGAGATCATGGGTTCCGGTGCTGCGGTATTTGACTATGACAATGATGGTTACCTCGATATTTATCTGATCAACAGCGGTTCTGCAGGTCAAGGCGCCAGCAATCGCCTGTTTCGCCAGACAGCTGATGGTACATTCACTGATGCAACAGAAGAATCCGGACTTGGAGACCAGGGTTATGGCATGGGAGTCGCCATTGGTGATATCGACAATGACGGAGACCTTGACCTGCTGGCAACCAATTACGGTGACGATCATCTATATCGCAACAATGGCCAGGGAGCCTTTACCGAAATTACTGCTGCCGCTGGTATTAAAGGACTGCGCTGGTCTACTTCAGCAGCCTTCTGCGATGTGGATGAGGATGGTTATCTCGACCTGTACATCAGCACCTATGTCACCAACAATCCACCATTCGCCTGTACCAATGGCGCCGGTGAAATCGACTACTGTGGCCCAAATGCGTACAGGGGTGTCAGTGATCAGCTCTACCATAATAATGGTGACGGGACTTTTACCGATATCAGTGCGGCAAGCGGTATCTCTCAGGCAGTCAATAACGGACTCGGCGTGGTGTGCTTCGATTTCAATGGAGATTCACATGATGATTTATTTATTGCCAACGATGGTGAACGCAATCAACTTTGGCTCAACGACGGAAAGGGAAATTTTGTAGATCGCGGAGTTGCTTTCGGTATTGCCGTAAATATATTCGGCGAGACTGAAGCCAGTATGGGAATTGCCTTGGGCGACGTTAATGGTGATCTAGGACTGGACCTTTTTTTATCCCACCTGGATGAAGAAACCAACACTTTATACATCAGTACGAAAGGCTATACCATGATGGACGCCACTACACGGTCGGGCCTTGGTATTGCCAGTGTACCCTATACCGGTTTCGGTACCGCACTGTTCGACGCAGACCACGATGGCGACCTTGACCTTGCCGTTGCCAATGGCAGGGTACGCAGAGGACAGGAACAAGGCGAATCACTCAATCTCTTTCACCGTATCTACGCGGAACCCAATCTCATGATGGAGAACACAGGCTCCGGAGAGTTTCAGGATTTTTGTTATAGTACCGAGACATTCTGTCACTCACCTGCAGTCAGTCGCGGATTGTTGACTGCAGACATTGATCAGGATGGAGACCTTGATATGCTGGTAACAAACTCGAACGGACCTGCACAACTGTTTCAGAACAATATACCAAAACACGGTGGTTGGCTGATGCTCCGCGTTACCGAACTGAACCGTGATGCCATTGGTGCACTGGCGAAGATTCGTACAGGTAAAAACTGGCTGGTTCGACCGGTCATACATACCTATAGTTATTTGTCCAGCGGTGACGCGACCGTACACTTCGGGCTGGCTCAATCAGGTCGTGTAGATGAGATCGAAATTACATGGCCGGATGGTGTTATAGAACAATTCCCTGGAACGGATTCAAACCAATTGCTCATCATTCGTCGTGGCGATGGTATGGATGGACATGATTAAAAACGGATTTGTTCTCACTGGATTACTGCTTGCGGCATTTTGCTTTGGTCAACAAACCATACCTGTTGTCGATTCCAGCCTTATGGAGATACAAGTCCGAAAGTTGATCGACGAATCCATTTCGAAACTGGAAAACGCGAAGAAATCTGCCAACGCCTGGGGACAACTGGGCCAGGTGTTGCACGCACATGAAGTGTTTGACGCTGCAGTTCATTGTTATGACCAGGCACGGCAGCTTGATCCTGACAACTTCCGCTGGCCATACCTGGCTGGACATGCACGCTTAAGATACGACAAAAAGGTAGCAATAAGCTATTTTGAAATCGCACTTTCCCTTGAACAGAACAACGAAACGATATTCTTTACCTATGGTGATGCACTCTATCAGACGGACCGCTCAGATGCCGCCAGGCAAGCTTACCAGAGAGCATTACAGATTAATAAAGACTCCGTTCCAGCGTTACTGGGTCTTGCCCGTGACGCATTGATCCTGGGCGATACAGACGCATCCAGAATATTGCTTGAACAGGCTGTAGACCTGGCCCCGGCAGCAGGGGATATCTACACACTACTCGCCCAGGTTTATATGCAACAGGATGAATCCGAACTTGCTGAACATGCCGAACTTATGGCCAGGGTCTGGCGGAAGCCGTTCCAACGCCAGGACCCCCTGCTCACTGAATTGGAAAACCTCGCTGTCAATTCACTTTCTTACGCTACACGTGGCAGGCAGTTGGCAGCACAGGGAGCATTACCCGAGGCTGAGATGCAGTTACGCCTGGTGTTGACACTCAGGTCAGGGACACCCACCGACTATGGCAATCTGGCAACAGTACTGTCACGCCAGGGGAAATACCGTGAAGCGATCGAATACTACAATCGGGGTCTGGCACAGAATGCAAACAATGTCACCCTGCTGAGTCACCAGGGACTGACGCTCATGCAGGCCGGGAAATTAACACTTGCTGAAGCTTCACTGGCCAGGGCGACTTCACTTGATCCTTCCTATCCCGAGGCACAATTCAATTCAGGTGTGTTGCGCTATCGCCAGGGTAGACATCCGGATGCCATAGCATACTTTGAACGTGCGCTGACACTTAATCCTGGTTTGACGGACGCATATCTTAATCTTGGCAGTACACTGGCTGCTATCGGTGATCTTGAGGGTGCAGTGACGCAGTGGCTGAAACTCAAATTGATTCAACCGGAAAATCCGGCGCTACTCTATAACATCGGGCTTGTCAGAGCCCGATTGGGACAACACGCCGAAGCAATATCCGAGTTTGAAGAAGGACTCATGCTGGCGCCAATGGACCCGAGATTCGCAGCGGCGCTGGCACGTGAACTCGCTACTGTACCTGTGGACAATATGCGGGATGGTACACGGGCAGTTGAACTGGCATCACAGTTACTCAGGAAAAGACCCAATGATCCAGTAGTGCTGGAGTTATTGGCAGCCGCGCTTGCGGAAACCGGACAATTCAAGGAAGCCATTCGCCAGGCCGAGAAGGCACTTGAGTTAGCTTCGGGTAATCGGTCACTTGTAAACCAGATACGTGTTGGCCTCGCACTGTATCACCAGGGATTACCGTTCCATCAAACACCAGTCACACTGCATGTCGAACAATGAAATAACCAGTCCGAACTGCGGGCAATCAATTTCCGAAGCGATAACTCACGCGAACTCAAGCAAGTTTCGGTCTTGTAAAGAATCGGGTGTTATCGAATTCCGTAATAATTGAATAGAATCACCGAGTCAATTCAACTGGTAACGCAACATTTTCAATTGAGCCTCTCTGGCAAAGCCCTGGATGACCCACCATTGCAATGGTGACCAGAGTTCATTGGGTTTGGTAGAATCGTTCAAGTGGCAGCTTGTGTCTTTCAGTGCCTCATTGGACCCCATCATTGCCGAAGTCGATCTCGCAGAGCCGGTAAAAACAAAGGACAGGCGTAAAAAATTTTCACCACACAACTCAGCGCATTAAAACATCGGCAATTCCGTATCTTCTGGATAGGCTCATTCGCATCCGTAGGCGCAACGTATATGCAGGTCATGGCCCAGGGATGGCTGGTCTATGAGTTGACAAAATCTACACTGATGCTGGGCTACCTGGGCGTGGCTGCTGGAGTCCCTGCAATCCTGGTAACCTTATTGGGAGGAGCGCTGGCAGACAGGCTTAACAGGAAGCACCTGTTGATAGCGACATCCCTGCTCTCCGCAGCATTGTTATTCATACTTACCCTGCTCGATATCAGTGGGAGGGTTAACGCGTGGCATGTCATCTTCATTACCGGCGCCATCTCATTTATATCTGGTCTTGACTTGCCGACTCGACAGGCCATCTTCCCTGGATTTATCGACCGCAAGGATATGATGAGTGCCGTGGCGCTTAATTCCATAGTCTGGCAGGGCAGCCGTATGATCTTCCCCGCGTTTGGCGGTCTGTTAATCGCATTTTATGGTACCTGGATTGTCCTTCTGATCTGTGCATTGGGATACGTCGCCATGGCTTCTGTCATGGCGACATTGCGGGTTGCATCTCCAGAGGCGCCATTGCACTCCACCATGAACCAGGTATTGGAAGGTCTGGGATTCATCCTCCGAAACAGGAATTTCCTGATACTGATATCGATGTCATACATCAGCATGCTGTTTGGATCATCCTATATGCAACTCATGCCGGCATTCTCGGAATTACTGAATGCAGGTAGTTCAGGTTACGGATATTTATTATCTGTCACTGGCATTGGGTCAATCATCGGGACACTGATCGTTGGTGCACTGAAAAAACCAGTGAAATCAGGCTGGATCATTCTGGGCGGAAGTTTTATGTCATGTTTCAGTATTTATCTATTTGCACTGATTGTAGATCTGGCATATTCAATCAACATTGCCATGCTGGCTGCTTTCTGTATTGCGATGTTTGCTTCTCTCTTTTTGATTTCGGCAATGACGGTCATGCAGCTTGAGGTGCCTGATAGACTTCGGGGACGTGTGATGGGGTTACATGGCATCACCTACAGCCTGATGCCACTTGGCGGCCTGCTGTCCGGGACATTGGCAACGATATATTCCGCACCTGCCGCCATATCGATCAGTACCACTTTCTACCTGTTGTATATTATTCTGGTTGCCACAACACAACGTCGATATTTGAATTTTCAATGATCACGATTCCAGACAGGACCCTGATCACATTCACATCTTCTGCAGGTTAATGGCTGCACTTGGCATTACACACATGACACGGAGACATTCCTGTCATTTTCATGCATCAAGCACAGACTCATTCGAAGTTGACGGCCGGAATCCATCCGCTTTTGCGTCAGCAAAGGTTGGCGCCAGTTCAGTTTCAGGCTTACCCGACACTCTGGACCCACGAAGAATCCGGGGAAATTGAGTATCGTAGGGTCTTGCCCTGTGCATCAGGCATCGATTATCCCAAAGCACAAGATCACCAACATTCCACTGGTGTTTGTATGTTCTTGGTGGCTGGCAGGCATTCTCAACCAGATTGCTTAACAATTCTTCTGACTCTTCTGTACTCATACCTGGAATTCCATAGGCGTGTCTACCGGCATAGATCGATTTCCGTCCAGTTTCCGGATGTTTTTTGATGATCGGCCGCAACGGTGCACCTTTATCGTGGAAGCCGTAGGCATGATCTGTCTTATGTATATAGCCAGCCTTTAACTGTGAGTAATACAGGGAATGATAGGCTGACAGCCCTTCCAGCCTATGCTGGGTTTCTTCTTCAAGGACATCCCATGCAGCGCTCATATCTGCGAATTCCGTCTCGCCTCCTTTCGGCGGTATGACAAGGGCGGACAGTATCCCGGCTTTTGCGGCAAGTGGCATATAAGTACTATCGAAATGCCAGCCTTCATTACCACGCAGCAAACGAAACCTGCCTGAGTCCGACCTGATCATTGAGCCATCGTTATTCTGGTTGGAGAAACGACCGTTGGCGCGCTTTTCGAGCTTTCCCAATCGATGCGCAAAGGCACTCTGAGCCTGATCAGTCAGATGCTGCCCAGGAAACACCAGCAAGCTGTATTTCAGGAATACCGCATGAATATCATCCCAGGTTTCATCATCCGGATTTGCCAGATCTACATCCCTGATAACGGCGCCAAAGGTTGCATCAATTGGCGTTAAGGACATCGTACTTTCTGAATGACTGCTTCGTTGTAGATCTGCCATAAGGGAACTCTTTATTATTCAGCTTGTTTACAATTTATCGAATTTCTGCCCGGGAACCAGACTGGGGTTCACTTTAACGGAATGGATATTAATTTTCTATCGAATCAGTTTTTCTATCGAATCAGTTTCCAGTCCTGGCATCCTCCTCTTCATAAGGACTCGCACTATTCTTCCCACACCTGAAACGCAAGCCTCCACAGGCAGAGATGAGGAAACCTGCCGCCACAGTAGCCGGTTGGGTGAACTCTGGGATAACTTGAGGTTAATCTCTGCATGGGGATAATCATCCAATCTTGTATCCGATCATGATATTTCAGGTCAGGAGATTTAGACTAAGGCATGTCAACAGGAAAAACAGATAACGTATACGCACGAACCGTCGGACCTCTCCGGGCTTTCGAGTTCGATGCACAAGTAGCCGATGTCTTCGAAAGTATGATTGAACGGTCTGTACCGGGCTATCATCTGTTTCTGGATATGATCTCCGTACTGACGGAACGATTTGCCAAACATCATACAAATTGCTACGACCTGGGCTGTTCCCTGGGGGCATCAACGTTAAGGATCCGACAGCATTTGCCGGAAACCTGTCATGTCATCGGTATCGATAATTCCACTGCCATGGTGGAACGATGCCGCATCAACGTCGAACGCGATCACAGCCGGGCCAGTATCGAAATTCGCGAGGAGGATCTAAGACATACGGTTATCGAAAACGCCTCTATCGTAGTCATGAACTTCACGCTTCAATTCATCCCGGAAAAAGACAGAAGCCTGATTCTTAAACACATCTCGGATGGTCTTGTGGATGGTGGCGTGCTGATTCTTTGTGAGAAGGTCAGTTTCAACGACACTGAACAGCAGACGCTCCTGCAGAATCTCCATCTGGCGTTCAAGCGATTCAAAGGATACAGCGACCTGGAAATCTCCCGGAAACGTGCGGCCCTGGAGAATGTCCTGATACCCAACACGATCCCGGAACACAGGGAAAGACTGGGATACACCGGTTTTGATCAGGTTGAACCCATTGTTCAATGCCTGAATTTCATTGCTCTGCTGGCTCGCAGGAATAAAAACGGCCCATGAAACAACTCCTGGATTCAATTGGAGAAATCTGATGGGGTTAATTGAGTCAGGTATCACTGAAGCACTCGAACACCTGCCATCACGATTCCATGATGCCATCAGATCGGCTCTGAATCTTCACTTCAAACCTCACGGGGACAGCGCCAACTGGGAAAAAGTGCTGTCAAAAATACCCTGTATTGATGACAGCAATGCCTGTTTTACTGCAGATGCTGTCCACGTTACCACGCACCGTCAAATCGACAAGGACCACCTTGAACAACAGTTAAAACGGCTGATGCCATGGCGAAAAGGCCCGTGGCATCTACTCGGAGTCGACATTGATGCAGAGTGGCGGTCTCATTGGAAATGGCAGCGTCTGCATACTCACATCACCCCACTTCAGCAACGGCGTGTGCTGGATATTGGCTGTGGCAACGGGTACTACCTGTTTCGCATGCTGGGAGAAGGCGCGAGACTGGCTTTAGGTGTAGACCCCGCGCAGTTGTTTCTCTATCAGTTCCTGGGAGTCCAGAAGTTGGTTCCTTCCAACAATGCCTTCGTTCTGCCTCTACAGTCCGCAAATCTGCCACCTTTTAACTATTTTGATACCGTCTTTTCCATGGGTGTGCTTTATCATCGCCGATCTCCCATGGATCATCTTGCTGAACTGTTCAGTTTTCTGAGACCCGGCGGTGAACTTGTTCTGGAAACATTGGTTGTTCCGGGTGATGAACTCACGTCCCTGGTTCCCCCGGATCGATATGCAAAAATGATCAATGTCTGGTTCCTGCCCGGCATACCTGCACTTGAATTGTGGTTGCAACGAATTGGCTTCATGAATGTAAGGGTTGTTGATACCTGCCGGACGACGACTGAGGAACAGCGCAAAACCACCTGGATGACATTTGAATCGCTGAAAGACTTCCTTCACCCGGAGGATCCGACACGTACCATCGAGGGATTCCCGGCTCCTGCAAGAGCAATCCTCATTGCAAAAAAACCACTTCGATCCTGATAAAGGCTAAAAGTATTGCCTAATATCCGATCAACCCGTTTATACTGACAAAGTCCAGAACACAAAATCCAGTAACGGGAGAATAGTGTGACAGAAGCCCGGACTATCGGTGATCTCAAATCCTCCGGTTATGTGGTACTACCCGTCAGAGAAGAAATCAGACGCAACCTCATCAAAAGACTACAGAATTCAGAAGAGGTGTTTCCCGGCATTATCGGGTATCAGGAAAGCGTTATACCCCAACTGGAAAACGCCATCCTTTCCGGGCAGGACATACTCCTCCTTGGTGAAAGAGGACAGGCAAAATCCCGTATTATCAGAAGCCTGGTTGCTCTGTTGGATGAGTACATTCCAGTACTTCACGGCGTAGAAATACCTGAGAACCCCTTTGCACCTGTCAGCACCCAGGGCAAAAAACTTGTTGCTGAAAAAGGCGATGATGCGCCAATACACTGGTTGCATCGAGATCAGCGATATGGTGAAAAGCTGGCCACGCCGGACATTACCATTGCAGACCTGATTGGTGAGGTGGACCCTATCAAGATCGCCGAGGGGAGGTATCTTGCCGATGAAGAAGCGCTGCACTTCGGACTGGTACCCCATACAAACCGGGGTATCTTTGCCATCAATGAACTGCCTGACCTGGCCGAGCGTATTCAGGTTGGTCTGCTCAATGTGATGGAAGAACGGGACATCCAGATCAGAGGTCACAAGGTGAGGCTGGATTTGGATATCATGATTATGGCAACGGCCAATCCGGAGGACTATACCAACAGGGGCAGGATAATAACGCCACTCAAGGATCGCTACGGTTCACAAATCCGTACACACTACCCTCAGACCCTTTTGGAGGAAGTGACAATCATGGAGCAGGAACAACGAAGACTGGATCTTGGAGAGTACAGACAACAGGTTCCTGACTTCATGACGGAAATCATTGCGGAAATTACCCAGCAGGCTCGCCATTCCGCGGACATCAATCAACGCTCCGGTGTCTCTGTCAGAGCATCTGTTGCCAACTATGAAACTCTGATGGCCAATGCTCTGCGGCGGTCAATCGCTTTAGGGGAACAGGTCGTGACACCACGAATTTCCGACCTGCCCTTCATCGTACCCTCTCTGCAGGGCAAGATAGAATTTGAGGCAATGGAAGACGGTCAGGAGGACAAGATCATGAATAATCTTTTCACAAATGCCATCAAAGCCGTCTTCAATCGGTTCACTGACCTGGAAGAAGTGGAATCCATTGCGCTGGAGTTTGCCGACGGCCTTCATGTAACCACCGGCCAGGCTGTTTCGTCTGAGGATTACACTTCAATCATCAGGCGCATAGAAGGTATGGATGAGATCGTCGGCAGAATGGCCGCTACAAACGATTCCGCCGTGCGTGCTTCAGTAGTGGAATTCATTCTGGAAGGCCTGCATCTGAATCAGCTACTCAACAAGGATCGGGTTGGAGAAAGCATCACCTACCGCAGCTAGGGAGGATATCGAGATGTCGAATAAGTTCACATCCCTGAACCGTTATGTCGAATAAGTTCACATCCCTGAACCGTTATTCACAATGGGACGGAACCCAGAAGCAGGTGTTGCAGGCGAATGAAATTCTAGACTCGCTCTCTGAGGATCTCATGGAGTTCGGAGACCTGCAGCAGGCAATGCGTTATCTGATGCAACGCGGCATGGATACTGACGATGGGAACTATATCCGTGGCTTGCGGGACATGGTGCGACAATTGAAAGACCAGAAAAGGCAGCAACTCGAACGTTATGACATGTCGAGCGTCATGGACGATATCAGTCGCCAACTCAAAGAAATCCTGGACATGGAAAAAAAGACTATCCAGGAATGGATCGAACAGAAGGTGGCTGGCGAACAATCCCGAAAGTTCATGGATGATCTGTTCAGGGATATAGATGATAATCTCAAAGCCGATCCCCGCAATAATCATCCCGATCAACAGATTGAGTCAGAACAGACGCCTCGTGATGGTAGCCAGAAACCGGAAGACGATGAAAACTTTTCAGACCAGGTCCTCAGCGACATAGGACAACAGAATCAGGCGTTCATCGAAAGCTTACCCGATGATGCTGCGGGAAAAATCAGGGTGTTACAGCACTATGAATTTCTTAATCCCGATGCTCAGAAAAAATTTCTGAAACTCATCCAGCAACTTCGTCAGGCCATGACCAAATCTTTTTTCAGGGATATTGAAAACATGGTCAAGCAGATGTCTGAGGGCGATATCGACCGCATGAAGGACATGATCAAGGATCTCAACGAGATGCTGTTAAAGAAAATCGAAGGTGAAGATCCAGGATTCGATGAATTCATGGAAAAGCACGGTGATATGTTCGGAGACAATCCACCGAAGTCACTGGATGAACTGCTGCAGCAAATGCAACAGCAAATGGAAGCTACCAGGTCCCTGTTTAACAGCATGTCACCAGATCAGCAGGAACAGCTGCAGAATCTGATGAACAGCAGATTTGGCGATCCGGAGCTGGAACAGGAATTCATGAAACTCGCCCGGGAAATGGATTTTTTCAATGCACAGGGAAAGCGATATAACTTTTCGGGTGATGAGGAAATCGATCTCCAGGCTGCCATGGAACTCATGCGTGAAATGGCCGAACTGGACGCGCTGGAGCAACAGATGCAGCGCGCCCAGTACGATGGCAAGGTCGACTCAATAGACGGTGACAAGGTAGAGGAATTGCTGGGAGAAGAAGCCAGGGAAAATCTTGAAGAGTTGAAAAAAATGCTCGAAATTCTTGAACAGGCCGGATATGCCCGCAAAGACGAAAAAAACAAGTGGAAATTAACACCACGAGGCACCCGTACACTGGGACAGAGAGCCCTGGGAGAAATATACGCCCGTCTCAGGAAACAGAATCTGGGTAATCATGCGATACCGGAAGAAGGCAGATTCGGGGAACGCATTGAAGATTCCAAACCTTATGAATTTGGCGATCCCTTCCACCTGCATATGCCAAAGACTATCCGCAATGCGCTGGACCGGGAAGGTCCCGGGGCTCCAGTCAGATTGGAGACAGGAGATTTTGAGGTATACCGAAACGAACTCATAACCCAGACTTCAACAGTTCTGATGGTTGATCTTTCCTGGTCAATGGCACTGCGCGGTTCTTTTCAGTCGGCCAAGAAAGTTGCCATGGCATTGCACAACCTGATTTCTGCGGCATATCCAAAAGACAGCCTCTATGTGCTTGGGTTTTCTGCCCTCGCCCACGAAATCAAGTCTCATGACCTGCCCTATCTCCAGTACGACGACTTTCTTCTTGGAACCAATATGCAACACGCACTCATTTTAGCCGAGAAGCTGCTTGCCAAACATCAGCAGGGAACCCGGCAGATCATCATGGTAACCGACGGTGAACCTACTGCGCACCTGGAGAACGGACGACCAGTATTTGCCTATCCTCCGACACAGGCAACATTCAGCAAGACATTGAAAGCCATTCGCAGTTGCACCGCCAGGAATATCACCATCAACACTTTTATGCTCGACCAGAGCTATTATCTGAAGGCTTTTGTCGAGCAGATGACGAAAATCAATGGTGGTCGGGTGTTCTATACAGAACCCCACAAACTTGGTGAATACATACTTGTAGACTACGTTCAAAACAAGCGGAAACACCTGGGACGTCACTGATAAACCGCAGTATTGCCGCCACCGGTAAAAAAGGGAAATTCCTGGACCATAACAAGATAATATCATTGAGCTTGAACCAACGGAGCCAATCCATGACTGAACTCGTTTTTTACACCAACCCGATGTCCCGGGGCCGCATAGTCCGCTGGATGCTGGAAGAGACAGGTATCGAATACGCCACCGAGGTACTCGAATATGGCCCAGCCATGAAACAGGAACCCTTTATCAGCATCAATCCCATGGGAAAAGTTCCGGCCATCAGGCATGGGGCATCAGTAGTCACGGAATGTGCTGCGATCTGTGCATACCTTGCTGATGTATATCCCGCAGCAGGGCTGGCGCCGGAACCGGATAACCGGGCGGATTATTATCGTTGGCTGTTCTTCGCTGCCGGTCCGGTAGAGTATGCAACAACCAATTTTACCCTGGGCTTTAATACCTCCACCGAACAGAGCCAGATGGCGGGTTATGGAACATATGATCAGATGCTCAATGTACTTGAATATGCACTGACCGACCGTAAGTTTATTGCAGGAGACAGATTCTCAGCCGCTGATGTCTATATTGGCTCACACGTCGGCTGGGGGCTGCAAAACGGGACATTGCCGAAGCGCGATGCATTCACAGACTATTTTGCCGGGCTGTCTTTACGACCTGCCTGGCAACGAGCTACAGACCTTGACGATGCTCTGATAAACAATCGCCAGGAGGCTGGCTATTCAAACTATTAGTCATTCTTCGATCGGTTCCGCACCCTGGTCTTTAATCATCCTGCGAACCTTGACGAGAATCACATCCAGTTCTGCTTCGTCGGTGCCTCGCATGACCAGATTGGTTCCATAGACATCTTTCCTGAAGTAGGGGTAACTGCCGAGGTCCACATTGGGGTGGTCATTCTGGATTTCCCGTAAGTCCGAAGCTACCTGGGTCTCACCGAGATTAACACCGATGGTTCTCGATCGCACCGGGGCGGCACCCCGGATGCGATCTTTGCCAAATGTGGAAACCATGGCCTGCATCACCATTGGGACACCAGCCATCACGAATACATTCTCCAACTGAAATCCAGGTGGGCCACCTGTAGGATTATCTATCAAACTGGCGCCCACTGGAATCCGTGCCATACGCAAGCGGGATGCCATGACTTCCGGCGGTGCTTCCCTTCTTTTGATGATATCGACTACATCCGGATGCATTTCTACAGTGGTATTGAATGCTCTGGCAATACAGTCAGTGGTGATGTCATCGTGGGTAGGGCCGATACCCCCGGTAGTAAAGACATAATCAAATCTGGTACGGCATTCATTAACGGTAGAGATGATGGTTTCTTCAATGTCGGGGATGACTCTCGCCTCCACCATGCGGACACCCAGTTCGTTGAGTTCTTTTGCCAGGTAGGCAAGATTGGTATCCTGGGTTCTGCCGGACAGAATTTCGTTGCCGATGATGATCATACATCCAGTAACAATTTCGGCCATGATGATTTCCTTCGCTATCTCGAATGCAATCCAGTTTAACATTTACTCGCCACTAATATGGATTGCAGGTATTCGACCATGATATACATAACGGGATTCTGTTTTCCGGACAGATTCTCGCGCGGAGAGTTAATTCTCCGGGCTGCATTGAGAAAAACTTCTAATAGCAGCCGTGCAACAAGCATCAACTATAAAACTCAATGGGATTGCAGATGAGAACAGCGTCAAATGAACTGGACCATATTCATATCAGAGGCGCCAGGGAACATAACCTGAAATCCGTCGAAGTTAAAATCCCAAAACGCAAACTGGTTGTTCTGACCGGGGTATCAGGTTCCGGGAAGTCGAGTCTGGCGTTTGACACCCTGTATGCCGAAGGTCAGCGACGATATGTGGAATCACTGTCAGCCTACGCCAGGCAGTTTCTTGGTCAGATGGAAAAACCCAGGTACGACACCATTCGTGGACTTTCACCCACGATATCTATCGAGCAAAAAACTGCCAGCAGAAACCCCCGTTCAACAGTAGCCACCATAACTGAAATAGCCGATTACATGCGAGTTCTCTATGCCAGGACCGGCATCCAGCATTGTCATCAGTGTGGACGGATAGTTCAGGGACAAACTGCACAGAATATCGCGAGAGAACTGCTGGAGTTACCTGAAGGCACCCGGTTATATCTCCTCGTTCCCTTACTGACAAATCGCAGGGGTGAACATCGTGAATTGCTTGAGGACGCCAGAATGCAAGGGTTCGTGCGTCTTCGCGTCAATGGTAAAATCATCCGCAGCGACGATGTGGAAATCCTGGACAAGAGAAAGAAACACACTCTTGAAGCAGTTGTGGACCGCATTGTGATCCGTGAAAACATAACTGAAAGACTGAACGAATCCGTTGAGTCTGCACTCTCCCTTGGAGATGGCATGTTGATTGCCGCAACAGATTCAGACCCTGACAGGGTATTCTCCGAAAACCTGTCCTGTGGTCATTGCGGAATCTCCTTCCCTTCACTGACACCCCAGGGATTTTCCTTCAACAACCCTCAGGGCATGTGTCACGATTGTAATGGTCTCGGTACCCAGATGACTTTTGATCCGGATTTGCTGATACCTGATGACACTCTCTCCATTCGAAACGGCGCTATTAAAACAGTCGGTCGAGTAGACGAAGATCGGAACACCATAGTGACCTTCTATCGACAGGTATTCGAACAACTCAAAATTCCAATAGACAGACCGTGGAAAAAACTGACCGCAAAGCAAAAGAATCTGGTGCTCAAGGGCGCCGGGGAAAACCGCTTCGAAATTGACTGGGGCAGATATGGCACCAGACTTTCCCGATATGAAGGAACTCTCAATACTCTCATGAGGCGCTTCCGAAAGACTCGCTCAGAAGGCATGAAACGCTGGTATTCTCAATACCTTGCCAATTCCCCCTGCACCTCTTGTCATGGTGTTCGACTGCGGCCGGAGAGCGCTGCTGTCAAGGTTGGCGGTGAAACCATGGTCAATGTTTCAAGCTGGACTATAGACGAATCCCATGATTTCTTTCGTAACTTGAAATTACCCGGGGCTGCAGGTGAGATTGCTGCTGAAATACTCAAGGAAATCTGTAATCGCCTCGCGTTCCTGAACTCTGTAGGGCTCTCCTACCTGTCCCTGGACCGGTTGGGACCATCCCTGTCTGGTGGAGAATCCCAGCGAATCAGACTGGCAAGTCAGGTTGGGTCAGAGTTGTCTGGCGTAATCTATATTCTTGATGAACCCAGCATTGGTTTGCATCAGAGAGATAACGAAAAATTGCTTGCCACATTACAGCGTATACGGGACATCGGTAACACTGTTGTGGTTGTAGAGCACGATGAGGAAACCATACGTTCAGCGGATTATGTGTTTGACTTTGGTCCAGGCGCCGGGGTGCGGGGTGGCAGCATTGTACACGCCGGGACACCTGCGAGCCTGGAGAAGAAAACAACTTCTATCACCGGGAATTACCTTTCCGGCAGGACCCGGATCGAAGTGCCGGCAGTCAAACGTCAACCCAGGGGTCATGTCAGGATTGAAGGTGCAACTGCAAATAATCTGCAAAATATTGATGTGGCGTTCCCTCTCGGTGTATTGACCGCCATTACGGGTGTATCCGGTGCTGGAAAATCCACTCTGGTGAACGATATATTGTATCCGGCGATGGCACGGGCATTTCATCAATCCACACGGCGCATAGGCACCCATAAGAGGATTTCAGGGCTTGACCAATTAAACAAGGTAGTTGCCATAGACCAGCGTCCGATAGGACGAACACCACGCAGTAATCCGGTAACCTATATCAAGGTTTTTGATGACATTCGTAGTTTTTTTTCAATGTTGCCTGGTTCCAGAATGCGGGGTTACAAACCGGGACGATTCTCTTTCAACGTAAAAGGCGGGCGCTGTGAGGCTTGTCAGGGAGACGGTGTTCGCAAGATTGAAATGCACTTTCTGTCCGACGTACATGTCAAGTGCGAAGAGTGCCGGGGCAGTCGATTTAACGAAGCAACGCTGGAAGTAAAGTATCAGGGAAAATCCATAGCGGATATCCTGGAACTGACCGTAGCGGAAGCAGTGGAACATTTTTCCGAACATCCAAGAATTCTCGGCAAGCTGCAATTGTTGATCGATGTGGGACTCGATTACCTGCACCTTGGTCAGCCCTCTACAACACTCTCAGGCGGCGAAGCCCAACGTATTAAACTGGCGCGTGAATTGTCGAAACTGGCAACTGGAAAGACATTTTACATACTTGACGAACCTACCACCGGCCTTCATTTTGATGATGTCAAAAAACTGCTGGCTGTACTCAACCGACTGGTCGATGCGGGCAACTCGGTTACGGTCATTGAACACAATCTGGATGTTATAAAAACGACAGACTGGTTGATCGATCTCGGTCCCAATGGTGGACCGGAAGGCGGAAAGGTAATTGCTCAGGGAACACCCGAACAGGTTTCCCACTCACGGGCATCCGAGACTGGAAGATATCTCAGAGCTTTGCTGTGAACGGCAATTTGACCCACAGGACTTCAGGACCTGCGAATGAATGAATATGATCCAGAACAGGTCAACATCCGACCAGCCGCAACCGTCATGCTGGTCGATGATCGTCCGGACCTGCAGGTTTTCATGATGGAACGCCACGCAAACACAGTATTTGCCGGTGGCATGTGGGTATTCCCCGGCGGAGCCGTAGATCAGGATGACGGCACACGGTACATGCAGGCCATGAGTGTGCATCGTTCTGACCGGGAAGCCAGTGCGCTCATGGGCCTGAACTCGGGTGGTCTCGCTTTCTACATAGCCGCTGTCAGGGAAGCATTTGAAGAGGCCGGTATCCTGCTGGCGCTCAACAGGGATAAACTGACCCGTCTTGACCTGTCGGACGCTGGTAGTGCCCTTCGATTCCGCAAACATCGCGATGATGTCAACGACAGGAAACGAAACTTCCTGGAAATTCTCCGGCAGGAAAACCTCATAGTTGATGCAGGCGCCATGCATTATGTCGCAAGGTGGATTACCCCCATCGGTCCACCAAGAAGGTTTGACGCCAGATTTTTTGTGGTGCGTATGCCTGTCAATCAGATACCAGTACACGATGACAGAGAATTGGTTCACTCTTGCTGGATGCCGCCGAGAGTGATTCTGGAGAAAGTCGAAAGTGAAGAAATGGTACTGATGACACCGACACTCAGAATGGTTAAAAATCTGGCGATGTTCGAATCTGCGGAAAAGGTAATCTCAGCCGCTGCGGCTAATCTTCCGGATCAGCGAGCCCGTGTGAATACTGATACCAACACCATCGTCATGCCGGGAGAACCCGGATACGATACCGGGACCGTACACCAGGAAAATGGCTGGGTCCGCCTGCGGCCACACTGAATAGTGGGGTCGGAGTCAAGTGCCAGAGTAAAACTCTCTTGCATTGTCACCTCCCCTGGAGAACTACTCTGGCACTTGACTCCGACCCCATTACTTAAAACTCTCTTGTATTGTCACCTCCCCTGGAGAACTACTCTGGCACTTGACTCTGACCCCATTACTTATTCCTTTAGAAAATAGAGCAGGCGCCACAAAGTTGCAGCAACCAGAGCGTGGTCAATTTCACCTGATACAAGTAAATCCGGAACCTGCCGCATGGGGATCAACTGTACTTCCGTATATTCGGTATCGGTATTTTGTACATCTCCTGTCAGGCGCACATCTGCAGCAACGAAGGTATGTAAAAGATTCGGAAAAATCGCGGGATTGGGATTCAGAGTTCCCAGTGAAACCAGTTCATCCGCTGCAAATCCGGTTTCTTCCTGGCATTCCCGGGCGGCAGCCGCAACGGGGTCTTCCCCAGGGTCTACCAGACCACCTGGAATCTCCAGTGTTACTTTCTCCGAGCCGTGTCGAAATTGACGAATGCAGACAACTTCGTTCGCCGCAGTAACAGGTACAACATTGACCCAATCTGCGGAGTTAATACGGTAGAACCGGTGTTCTTTGCCAGTCTTTGGGGACACGGAAGTTGATTCGTCCACACTGAAAACCCTGCAGTCTGCAATCCGGTTCAGGCGTTTTCTGATCCAGGGCTCAACATCATTATTCATTTAGTTGCCAGCCTCTTTCAACTCAACCCGTCAACCGGAATTCCTGCCCCGTGAACTGCCGCAGCTTCATCGGAAGAGAGGAAACCAATCACACGGGCGATCTCTGCCGGGGGGACCCATTTACTGTGGTCGGCGCCTGGCATGTCTTGACGATTACGCGGCGTATCGATAGTTCCTGGAAGAATGCAGTTGACATTAATATTCCGTCCACGCAATTCGAGCGCCATACTCTCAGTCAAACGCATGACCGATGCTTTGGAGGCGGTGTAAACACCCATCTTCGCTGCACCCGCGGTCGCCGCCCGGGCTGCGATATTCACTATCTTACCTCCTCCCCGGATCAAAAGACCAGGTACCACAGCACTGACCATATTCATGATAGACCGGGTATTCAGGTCAAACAGGAAATCCCAGGTTTCATCACTGGTTTCATGTACATCTTCACCCATGATGAACCCACCCGCTATGTTGCACAGGATATCAATTCCGCCAAACCCCTCTATGACCGACTGCACTGCAGACTGACAGGAATCCCGATCGGTCAGGTCACAGGCGATGTAAAGATTGTTGCTATCCTTTTCCTTGAATGCGGCATCCAGAATCTCATCGCTGTAGTCGAATATGGCAACCCGGGCACCCCGTTCGACATAGTAATGTACAACGGATTGTCCCAATGCACCGGCGCCACCAGTGACCACTATACGTTTGTCTGTAAACATCACTTTTTCCCCATCACCTCTCAACCGGCTTCATCCAGTAGATTCAATGCACTGCATGTTACAACATACGCTGACAACCTTGCACGAATGGAGATGGCATTATTCTTCAGGCGCCACTGAAGATGAACTTGAACACATTGAAAAACACGATGGACAGAATTGCGCCTGCAGGCAGTGTCACCAGCCAGGACAGGAAGATTATCCCCACAACCTTGAGATTCAGTGCCGCTATGCCTCTGGCTAACCCAACGCCCAGGACACCACCTACGAGGGTATGCGTAGTAGACACCGGCAGAGAGTAACCGGACGCGATGACGACGGTCGAAGCAGCCGCCAACTCTGCAGCAAAACCACTGCTGGGCGTCAATGCGGTAATTTGCGTCCCGATTGTTCTGATTACCCGGTATCCATAGAGCGCAAGCCCGGCAACGATGCCTCCGCCACCCAGCAACAGTAACCAGGGCGGCATTACGGCCTGCTGCATGACCATACCACCGCTCAACACAATACTGTTGACCGCGGCCAGCGGACCAATCGCATTGGCAACATCATTTGACCCATGGGCAAAAGCCATGGAACATGCCGTAAATACCATGAGAATGCCAAAGATCGATTCTACATTGGCCATGTCGTGCGTGTTGGATGAAGTCTTTCGCTTGATCCTGTGCATCGCCAGCACACCGATGAGTGTCAAGGCTGCGGCGATTCCGAAAGAATAGATCAGCGAATGCTCAAATGATATTGGCAATCCAATGTGCTTCAACCCTTTCACAAGAGTCACCATGCTGATGATATACCCCACCAGGAAAATGTAGACCGGGACATATCGGATGGCGTTAACGAACGGATCACCCTTTTCAAATATGAACTTGCGAACGCTCATGTAGAGCAGAAAGGACATCGTCCCGGCCAACACTGGCGACACCACCCAACTGGAAATGATTTCACCAACCTTACCCCACTGTACCGCATCCACGGAAATGCCAACAGCCGCAAAGCCGACTATGGCGCCCACAATGCTGTGTGTTGTCGAAACCGGCCAGCCATAAGTGGTGGCAATCAGCAACCATGTCCCTGCTGCCAGCAAGGCGGACATCATCCCGTAAACCAGTAATTCAGGATCATCCTGCAGAAGGCCGGGGTCGATAATACCCTTGCGTATTGTTGAGGTAACCTCCCCACCGGCAAGGTATGCACCGGCAAACTCAAAGATCATTGCTATGATGATGGCCTGCTTGATAGTAATGGCTCTGGCGCCAACAGAAGTACCCATTGCATTGGCAACATCATTGGCGCCCACACCCCATGCCATGAAAAAACCAAACAGAATGGCCAGCGCAAGCAAAATCATGCCGTAATCTTCTATAACACCCATTAAAGACTCCGTTACCGCGCGATGACGTAAAGCATCCTGTTACCAACTGTCTGGGCATGATCAGCCACTTCACCGATCAGATCAATGACCCTGTAAAGGAACATGATATCGACAGCGTGTAAATCCCGTTCCAGATCAAACAGGTTCCTGCGAATCTCAACCTGCTGTTCATCTGAAAGATGTTCCTGTTCACCCAATTCACTGATCATGGTATCCATTTGATCCATCTCGCGATTACTGAATCCTGATTCCAGCAATTCATCGAATTCTTCCAGCAGTGACCTTGTACTGTACACAGCGGCAACGGAGGTGGTTACATAGGTGAGGATTTTGTGCTGCAGGCTTTCCGGAATCTGCATCCTTCGGCCAGTGACAATACCCGCGACATCTTTTATCCGATTGGGGATCTTGTCCTGTACACGAATCAATTCCAGCAGGTCCGACCTGGAGACAGGCAGAAACAGACTTCGGGGAAGATGAATACGCAATTCACGTTTCTCAATGTCCGCTTCTTCTTCCAACCGGCAGATTTTATCATTGACAAGCAGTGCCTTGTCCCAGTCTCCCTGGAATACTACTTCAAAAAAGCCTTTAAGCTCCGAGGCACATTCCTCAGCTTTCTCCATGTGAGTCTGTAATTTTGCAATCGGCGACCGGCCAAAGAGTCTGGGGAACATCGGACTGCGAGGCATTGAACAGGCACCTGAAAATTTTGCGTATTATAAGTAAATTTATGGTTATGTGTAGACTTGTTACGGGAAAATTCCATCTTTCGGTCACAAGATACCGTCCGACTTCAGTGATGCGATTAACCTTAACCTCTAAAACCAACTAATTTGTTTTTATCCGAGAATTCAACATCGCGGTGATTACTTCCTGTCAAACCGTTGATTTTTAAACCAACAATATGCGAATGTCGCAACTAAAACTCTCGAAAGCAGACTTTCAGAACAGGAACTAATTTACTATTTTGATAAGCTGTCCGGGTTTGGGCTGACCCGCAGGGTAAAAACCATTCATTACCCGAAGTTTTTCCAGAGCATAGTTGGTTATCGGTGACTCCGCCGCCAGAGCCTCCATTGTGGTACCTTCTTCTGCACGGACAACCTGTAATCTCGTTGGCAGCGCTGTCCTGAAATCATCTTTGGTCATCAAGTCGAAGCTGAAAATCGTAGCGATAAAGTCCCTGTCATTGGCAATATTTCTCAGGTCATGTTTTCCGGCGCCATACAATTCATAGACAATTCTACGTTTGTTCTCAAATATAATGGCAAATCGTTGAGGTCTGGGACCGTATGGGGAATTCAACCTGTCGGCAATACCGATAAAGGCCGGAAAACCGGCAATAGTAATATTCCTGCCTTCGCGCACATTCAGAGACAGCAAGGTCCGTGCATAGTGCTCTGGAGTAGCGTCTTTATACATCCTGCCCGTTGCAATCAAAATTGCCGCATCCGACTGTTGAGATACCAACTGCACACGCTGCCTGGTAGGTACCAGACGCCAGTTATCGGGAAACCTTAGTTTGATGCCGAGACCAGGATGGTAGAAATTGTGGTTTCTAACCACGCCGACCTGTTGGGTACTGCCGTAAAACACACCATTGAGCTTTTCAAGAAATTCATCAACCCGGATGTATTCCTGCTGATCTGTCATAAGATCGAGTGACTCTCTTATCACCTGCTCGTATCGAGTGTCATGATCCGGATGAGTCGAAAGAAATCCGTGGTAAACTTTAGGCTCACGTTTTTCTTTGCGGGCATGCTCTATCTCGATACGGTCCTTTGCCTTCAATATATCAATAGTCTTCAACATTGCTTCCGGGTTGTAACCGGCGAGAGCCATGTAACGGGCGCCGACTTCGTCAGCTTCCAGTTCAAATTCACGGCTGTATCCGGTTAAAAGAACGCCACCGAACATACCGCCCAATCCGGATAATCCTGAAGCGGCGACTGCCCCCATCTGCTGGTGGGCAACAATGCTGGCAACCGTGTTAAGCACATTCAGAGCCTTACCTTTATTTGCCCGCTTGATGGCATGTTTTTCGGTCACATGGGCGATCTCATGTCCCAGGACTGCTGCCAGTTCCGATTCCGAATTCATGTGGGTCAGCAAACCGCGGGTGATGTAAATGAAGCCACCGGGTAAAGCAAAGGCATTGATCTCTTCGCTGTCAAGAACGGTGAAGTGATATTCAAGATCAGGCCGGCTGCTCAGTTTCGCGATTCGTTCACCGACCATCGTAATGTACTTTCCCAGGTTCTTATCCTGGTAGACGCCATACTGGGCAACTATTTTACTGTGCTCTGTGGCGCCAAGTTCAATTTCCTTCTCTTCAGACAAGGCAAATACCACCTGAACATGACTTAAAACCGCCATGACAGCAAGACCATAAAAGCACCGCAAGATTCTGTTAATTTTCCTGTCCATAGTCATACTCTAACACTCTTTACCTCACTGTCCTACGCAACCTGCCTGAACATCATCCATGCAGGGCCCTATATTTCAATATTTGATTGACTGATTGAATCCAGGTTCATTCAAACCGGAGCAAAATGAACGAAAACTGAACGCCCACTGTCAAACCTGAAAAGCCTGCGCGATAATGACAGGACTAACAGACGAATAAACTGCAGGATACCGATGATCCGGGGTTTTACATTGATCATGTTGTCAGTCTGGACACTAACTGTTGTTGGTGACGCTGATACGGACCGTCTCATCAGGCAAGCACAGCAGCATGAAGCGGATGGCGAATTCCAGGAAGCCGCCGATACCTGGCAGAGTGTAGCTTCGATGACCGCGGAACAGTCTGGCAACTTTGATATTGCCTTGTTTGAGCCACTGATGGGACAAGGACGAAGCCTGAGTGCGCTTGGTCACTACGAAGATGCTGAGAATGCATTTCAAAATGCACAAAACATCGTCCATCGCAATGAGGGGGTCTTTACGGTCCGTCAGCTTGCCATTGTTGAAGAGTTGACAGAAATTGCATTGCAGAAAAGTGAACCTCTGGATGCAAATACACAACAGAAATTTGCGTTCATCATCAGCCGACGTTCCTACAACAACGGAAGCCTGGAAGCCCTTGCCGCATCCCATAAGCTGGTCAACTGGTACGTTGATACCGGTCAATTTAAACATGCCCTGAATCAACTCAAACAGATACTGAAGGAAATGGAATTGACTGGCAGGGATAAAGACCCAGTGCTTATAGATACCCACATTCTCACTGCAAAAGCCCGTCGGCTGAATGGTATCTGTTGTAGTGAGAAGAATTTACAGAAAGTTCTGGAAATTCTGGAAGCAAATCCTGACCTGCCTTCAGATATCAGCAGCCGTGCTTATCACGCATTGGCAGATGCATTTATAGTCAGCCAAAAACCTGAAGAAGCGGCAAAATACTATGCCCTGGGACAACAGCAAAACGATGAACCAAAGTTGATTGCCAAGTCCAAACCCCTGGATCAAGCCAGGCTGAACCAGGTCACTTTGTACAATGTCATCAGAAATCCTGTCCCGGGTGGCGAGCGGATCATCAGAATGACCAGAGATGAACAGCTATCCAGTCCGTTCCAGGAACCACAGCAGTTTCTGGTTCCAGACCCGGTAGATGACTATAACGTACGTATTGTCGATCAAATGAATTCTCCTGACAAAAGGACCAGGACTCTGGATGTTGTTGGCAGCCCTTTCCGTTTTTATACTGATCAGCTTGAATTCATCTTGCCACATTCTATGAGAAAAGCTGACAAACTGGCAGAGATCTCGATTATACTTGACTTTACAGTACAGTCGGATGGTGCGGTGCAAAACGTTGAAATCATTGAATCGAATGCCCCGAGAAAGCTGGACCGGCTATTGCGTGACGTACTCTTGAAGTCAAGTTTCCGACCTGCACTGGATAATAACGGGTTACCTGTCAACAAGGATCATGTAAGAATTACACAGATGTTCATAAACAAACATTCCAGCGAATAGTAAAGACTCATGTTCAAACACTTCCTGTTCCGCTCCCCGACACTTCTTCTGTTGGTCTTATTCATAAACACCAGTGCCCGCGGCGATATCATGGACTACTATTTCCACTCTCTGGATATCCCCCAATCCTCAATGTCTGACTTTAAGCAGATAGACCAGCTTCTGGGCAACGATTCTATTGATGACGCCATTACCCTCGCCAGACGACTTTTGGAAGATAACCCGGATTTCAGAGGTAGTCGTACACTGTTATATGGCAAACTGATGGCAAATCTGGGCATGATTCTCGGACTTGGCGAATACCATGAAAACTCCCTGGCAACGCTCAATGACGCTTTAATCCTGATCGAGTCGACAGTCAGGTCCTTCAGTCCGGAACTGATGAATGTGATTATGGCCAGGGCGTTGACCCTGGCGGAACTTGAACAACTGGAAGAGACTGAACAGGCACTTCTCCGGGCACAGAACATATCGCATCGACAAGATGGTGTTTACAGCCATAGCCAACTTCCAATAGTCGAGCAGTTGTTTGAAGTACAGTTTCAGCAGGGCAACTTCTTGAAAGCTGATCAACAGCAGATGTTCAACCTGCGTATCAACGAACAGACCTACGGCTACAACAGCGAAGAACTTCTTCCTGTATTAGGAAAAATGGGTGACTATTTTGCTGAGCGTGCCAGACGGTTCCGATTTACACAGGACAATACAATACATCATCAGGAATTGCTTTTTTCGCGTTCCCAGAACCTCTATAGCAGAGCCATAGATATTATTGAGCTTCAATATGGTCCCAACGATCTACGTTTGGTTGAACCACTCAGGAGACTTGCATATTTGCGTTATTCGCAACTGTACGGCTTCAGGATGATTGGTCGCATGTCGAATGGGATGATGTTTTCGCAGCCTGTCAGCAGTAAGCCATCCAAACTGGCAATGGAACGGGCTCTCAATGTGGTCGAAGGCAATTCTACCACTGACCTGACTGACCGGATTGATGCCATCATCAGGCTTGGTGATCTCTACACACTGACCTCTGACAAACGAGCATTTGAAACATACCTCAGAGCCTGGAACCTGCTGCAGGAAAACCCTGAACATGAGAATCTCTCTGAGGCATTATTCGGTAAACCTACCCTGATTGGTCCAGGCATCCCACGTGTGCTCTACCTGGAAAAAAGACCAAGCAAGGTAGCGCCAGACGAAAACCTCTTTATCAACGCCAGGTATACCATCAATGCAAACGGACGCGTCGGAGAGGTTAAAGTCATTGATAAAAATGTATCAACCAATCAATTCCACCGATTGCGTTCACAACTTTCAGCGATTCGATTCCGTCCCAGAATCGTCGACGGAACCTTTGTCGAAACGGAAAACCTGACCCTCCATCAGACATTCAGAGTCGCCAGAAAACGAACTTTCTCTAATTCTTCAGACAATCCCTGAACGGCAGCGTTAACAATTCTTTAGAAAGCGTCAACTGTCTCCAATTATAAATTCGCGAAGTTGATTGGCCAGACCTTTGCATGCGGCATTGCCCGGGCTGGCCAGTATTGGAATGGGAACAACAAGACCCGCGATGTAGGAAGTCCCCCTGGCATCTGCGCTGATCTGTCCAGCCGTATTGAGATTCTGTACATCCCAGATGGAAGCTTCATAAGACGCGTCCTGCTCCCAATATCTCACCCCGAAGCACCCTCCACCAAATGTGGAGAGAGTACAACTCATAGAGCCACCCTCATCAGTTGTCACGGTATCTCCATCAATCCATGCCAGGTATCGGATCCCTGCTTCATCCATACGATCACGGATACCGGGATTGGAAAACAGTTCTCCCAAATGTTCTGTGGTGCCTGGAGCAGTGCGAGGTTCAAACCATGGATAAAGACTATCCTGAAACTCATTCTGGGAAATCAATCTAATTGGTCTGGACCCACTGGATAGTTCATTCATTATGCAATCGGTAAAACTTTTTTCTACCTCCCGGTCGTTATAGCTGGCCCGACCCATGACCACCATGACTTCATCAGCTTCAATACCTGTAACCGATTCACGGGATTGCTCTATCCTTGATGTCACACATCCTGTAAGCAACACTGCCATCAGGACGACAAACCCCTGGATCCTATGGTTTATTAGGGGGTTCATTTGAGGGTTCCTCCAGGACATCTGATTTTTCTTTGACCGCCAGTATAGATTTTATTGCCGCCGGGACCTCCGTAGCTATCCTGGCGCCACCATCCCTGATTGCTTCCATGGTAGCTTCGGCAACAGCTTCACCACCCCCTAAAACACCGCCTTCAGCTTTTCCGTAACCAACGATCTTCCAGTTTACGATATCAGTACTCTCCAGATCAGTCAGTTTAATATGATATTGAATTGAAACTGCATGGTAGACCAGCGTCGAAATTGCTGGTAACAGCACATCGTATCTTGCAATTACAGGTATCAAAACGACATCCAGTTCATTTTTCTGAGCATCGGTCAAATTCGGATTATCCAGTTCAGTCACCCGCATGAACATCGCATTCATCAGATTCCGGAAAAAGCTCAGATTGTGTGTTCCCAGGGCGACCTGGTAATGTGTCATGGGAGGCTCAGATTCGTCAGGTAATTCCTTATATTCGTAGTTTTTAAACTCCTCTGAATAATAGACACCCACATGAATAGGGAGTTCCTGGACCAGTGGAGTGGGAACGGTACCACTAATGGTTACACTGGTAGTGCAACCGGTGAGAGCAAACGACAGCAGCACTGTTATCAAAACCAGTATTGATCGCATTCCGTTATGGTGGCCAAAGTCAGACATGATTCCCAATATTCCTGATCCTACTCTCACACACTACTCTCTTACAGCCTATGTTGAACGACCTATTGTCGATAATCAATCAAAAACCATCCCTGGAGTGTTGAGTTTTATACGGCTGAAATTCGATCTTCCGTCAGCAATATGTTGCCAATAATGGCGGCATAAAGAATCATGCCCGGGTGAATGAGGACTTACTGAGAAGTTTATTTTTCAGAGAACTTGATTTTACGGAGAACAAGGGCAAGCGCACGCTCATCCCCTTCTACTCTTATGGCTTGTGATGTTCCAACTGACAATCTGAATGTAGTACCAACAGCAATGAAAATCGGAAACTCACTGTCGAATAATCCACTGACCCTGCTCAACTCGACCAGGGTATCCCCATTCAACTGAATCTGAACATCTGCCGCCTGTCCCGGTCTCCATCCTTCGAAAGTCAATCGTGACAAATCACGGGATGCCGTCAACCAGACTTCAAACTTCGTTGCAAGCCACGAATCTTCCCAATAACCCATGGCAGTGGAGACCTGGAATACCATGTCATCATTAAAGGGTAGTCCACAAAACGGGCTGGATGTCGGGACCTCCCTGAACCCGACGTAAACATCTCTCCAAATGCCATTTTCCCCGGCAGGATGAACCTCGATCGAAGCGAACTCTCCAGACTCCTGCATCATTTTCAGCACCCAATCCTTATCAATGACTGGAGCATCCGGTATTCTGTCACGGTAGATATCCTCTGTGGTATAACCCATTTCTACAACAGCGACATGACGGGTTCTTTGGAAAAGTGTTCGCAAACACTCGACACCCGTGGTGTAACCTTTCTGTGTCATGATCCATTGGACAGTAGCGAAAGTCGAAGTTACATCGTATTCATCTGTCGTCTCAGTGATATATTGATGAGCGTCTGATTGCAGATAACGAATCGACTGGCCTTTGATCCTGGACAGGCGATTACCCCAATCTATGAAATTTCTGTCCACATCAACACCTGTCGAACGGTAACCATGACTCGCCATTCCATCAGCAAAGAAACCAGAACAACACCCCAGATCCATGAACGAGGGTTGCGCTACAGGATCATCCAACAGCTTCCTGACCTTACCTGATCTTAACGCTGCATGAAGAATAATCTCCAATCTTGCTGGTGAATCGTCGCGTACCAGTTCCCAACCCTCCATTTCAACCTTGTAAAAGGGTTGGTAGGTGTGCAGGTCACCCGGGAAAGGACTGGCTTCCCTGACATCACGCAGTAGCGCAGTAATAGCTGAATTCACCGATTCCTCATAACACGGTTCACAGAGGTGTACCGGATAAACCATGCCGTTTTCGTAGATCACATGTGTGGCAGAACGTTTACCACAACGACAATCCACTTCCATATGCTCTCTCTGGTACTCTGTTTTCTGCAAAATTTTGAGTTGATCCGCAGATGGCGTACCTACCAGAACATCAAAGCCACGAGCTGAAGCTGAACACCAGGCATCGACTATTCCCGGTTTATAGTATTGTGCTTCATCAAACACCACCAGAGTACCGGGTGCACTATCCTTCAGTAGCTTAACAGCCTCTTTGGTGGAACATACATGATCAATTCTGAAATTAAGACCCGGCACCCGGCAGCCCATCAAACCACCAGGCTTGACATTGGGTCTTCTGGTCAGTTCCTCGTGCTCTGAAGACAGAAAAAGCTCTACCTTTCCACCGGCAGTCTCTCTCTCTCTCATGGTTTTGATAAGGGTACTGGTCTTTCCGGTTGCGGGCAGGCCGGTATATACGTAAATTGTCATACAGTAGACCACTAAAAAAATGTACTCTATAGAAAAGCCTCTCTGATATCCATCCTGTATCGGAACCATTTATCATAAGATAGTGACATTGAACATTTCGCTTATATGACTGGTCAAACAAAGTAGCATACGGCGACAGGACAGGTTCCAATTTCCGTAAGACAAAATAGGCGTTATTCAGTTAAACTTCAGGTAAACAAAGTAACATGCAGAACATCCTGCATCCAATGGAGTAGAAAGTGAAAGGCAAATCATATTTTACACTGATTGGCACAATGGGTTTCTTACTCATTCATGGCTGTGGCTCCAATCCACCGCCCCCTGTTCCTCCTTCTCCGATACCACCACCTCCGACTTCGATGCCTTCTCCTCCCAGTCCGCCAACCAGCGCTCCTTCAACGCCATCCATACCGTCACCACCATCAATGCCGTCGCCACCGTCCATGCCTTCACCACCATCGATGCCTTCACCACCATCGATGCCTTCACCACCATCAATGCCTTCACCATCGTCGGTGCCTTCACCATCGTCGGTGCCTTCACCGGCATCCACACCATCTTCTGACTCCACGGCAGACACTTCATCAAGCAGGTCAGAGCGCAACAAAAACCGGCAAAAGGCCGCAAAAGACCTGCAGGATGCTGCCGAAAAAATCGCCGATGCCAGTGGGCAACTTGGTGATAACAGTCCATCACAGTCTCAGCAGCCTGCCGGCGAGTACGATCCGCTCATACTCAAAGGAGAAAACACAAGCAATGAATCAGAAATTTTCGCTGATATGGATGCAGAGACATCACCTGCCGGAAATGACCAGTCCAGTGATGCAGAGACATCACCCGCCGGAAATGAGCAGTCCAGTGATGCAGAGACATCACCCGCCGGAAATGAGCAGTCCAGTGATGCAGAGACATCACCCGCCGGAAATGAGCAGTCCAGTGATGCAGAGACATCACCCGCCGGAAATGAGCAGTCCAGTGATGCAGAGACATCACCCGCCGGAACTGAGCAGTCCAGTGATGCAGAGACATCACCCGCCGGAAATGAGCAGTCCAACCAGGCTGAGGATATCCTTGCGGAAAAAACAGAAGCTGCAAGGAAAGCATTGGAGGAAGCTGGTATCGCATTGCAAACTGCCGGGGAAACACTGGAATCGGCGTCAAGTGAAGATGAAATTGCCGCTGCCGAAGCTGCTCTTGCAAAAGCAAGAATATCGGTGATTGTTGCCGGTCATGATCTGGCCATACTGAAATCGATCTATGAAGAACAATCCGATGTCCCGGAAACGATTGGCAGCGTTATTGATAATACCCAGAAGGTGCTGGATGCTTCGAATGCAGCAATTATTATCGCTTCCCGCTCTATCCTGGAAGGATTTCCTGAAATTGGAGATTTCCCGCAAAACAGACAAGGAAGGAAACGAGGTGGCAGAACAGGTCAGTTGGACAAGGATCTGAACGATTCGCTGATTATATTCGATGGCCAGATACTTGAAGCAAGACGAGTACTGTCGGACAATCTACCAGCACCATCAACTTCTGACAACACCATTGTTTTTGGTAGTAGAGAATCTGCTGGAGATGCCACCCGGGAAGGTACTGAAGAAACACTCATGGTTTTGCAGGAACCCACGTTGGATGGCGATGGCAGTGAAGTTTTGGAAGAAGTTGTAAATCCCACGATTGCACAGATTCCGGAAGGTCTTCCAGATCCCCAGGGTGACGATATCGTTGCCAAACAACTCAGAGAAGCGGCAATTGCAGAAAAAGACCCTGTTCTGAAAGAAAAATTGTGGGAAGAATATAGACGATACAGAGATGGTATCTAGGAGGCTGCCCGGGAACTGCGACCGTAGCGAGGGCGAGACTGATTGAGTCATATTTTTTGGTTATTTGAGGCAAATATTGTACATATTAAACGAAAATAAGCGGAAAATATGGCCAATCAGGCTTGTCCGCAGTAGGTTAGTCTGTTCTCGGACAGCCTCCCAGGCCAGAAGGAGGTCAGGTATGAAAAAACCGGCGCACATGATCCATTGCTCAGCATCAGGAATCTTCCTGTTACTAGCGACCGCCTGCACCACAACGAACGTGATCAACGCCAACTCAACGCCGGCAATTCAGGCGCAGGAAGGATTGTCGCAAGAATTACTCCTCGACATTGGTATTATCCCTTTCGATCCCGGGATACCCGAGACCACCGAGGAAATTGAAGAAGGTTTCATCGTACCGGATGTAAGGCGTGCAGAATCCGGTTACATTGCCTATCACTTGAAGGATACTCTCGAACTGACCGGGAACTGGGGTGCGGTCAGGGTTGTGCCAAATCCCTCGGAATCCGTGGATATTCATGTCACTGGCAACATCCTGCTCTCGGATGGCGAGCAACTTAAAGTTCAGGTCGTTGCAACAGACTCCACCGGCAGTACCTGGCTGAACAGACGTTATGAAGATACGGCGAGTAAACTTTCGTATCAGTCCGCCAAGGAAGACCCGTTTCAGGATCTCTATAACGACATTGCAAACGATCTTCTATTGAAGCGGCAACAACACACCGCCAACGAAATTATCAACATACGCCAGGTTTCCACTCTCAAATTTGCCAGAAGCCTGTCCCCTGATGCTTTTGGAGATTATCTGACAGAAAACAGGAGCCGGATTCAAATCAGCCAGTTGCCTTCTGAAGACAATGCGATGCTGGAACGTGTAGACCTGATCAAGGAAAGGGAGCACTATTTTATTGACACCATGGATGATTATTATGGTCGTTTCTATCTGGAAATGAGAGATTCTTATGATGAGTGGCGCCTGGTCTCCTACGAAGAAGCCATCCTTTACAGAGAATTGAAATCCCAGGCCAACAAACGATTATTGGGAGGTCTCGGAGCGGCGGCAGCCGGTGTCTACGCCGGATCACAAAGCAAAACCTGGGCGCAGAGTGCTGCTGCGTCAGGGATCGTCATGGGTGGAATTGCTGGCGTAAGAAGTGGTCTGGAACGTAAAAAGGATGCAGAAATCCATGAGGAGTCACTGCGGGAACTGGGTCAGTCTCTGGGCGGTGAAATCAGGCCGCATGTCTTGAATATTGAAGGCAAAACCATTGAACTCACGGGTACCGCCACAGGTCAGTTTGAGCAATGGCGGGGAATACTCAAAGAGATTTATGCAGAAGAAACAGGTGGTACAGTAGAGTCTAACAGCGGTTTGGTCAATGACAGTTCACCTTGAAAAAGGGCTGGACTACTCTCGCTTTACGTTACTCAACCGCATTGGTGAGAATGATCTTACAGTCACCTGGACAGCATTGGACCGGGAACTCAGCGAACGTGTTTGTCTGAGAATATTCAAGACTCCCCTGACAAATCATGATGTTACGAATACCGCGGCTCAGATTGAAAAGGCCAGAGGGCTTGTCCATCCGAACATCGTCCGTACCTTCGATATTGGCCAGGTCGATGACACCTGCTACATCTGTCAACAATATATACAGAACGCATCACCGCTCAATATTAATGATATAACCTTCAGCCAGTGCTGGCCGATGCTGGATTCACTGATTGACACAGTCATCTTTGCCCACGGACTTGGATTTTCACACGGAAACCTGCATCCAGGGAACCTTCTCATTGACGATTCCAGGCAACTGTTTGTCAACGGTTTTGGCTTGACGCCTGCCGTCAGTACTCACAATCATGGAAATTTCCAGAGTCCGGATGTTTCCCGGGGTCAGACTGCCGACACTGTTGACGACATCTATTCCATAGGCTGTCTGATTTACCGTGCATTGACCGGGCAGGACTGGCAATTAACATCACAGTTTGATCCCGGCTCTACCGTCCCTCTTGAAGCAGGAACAATACTTAAAAGTATGCTTGCCCCGTCAGCATACGACAGAACCCGCGACCTGGGTCACGTACGTGAAGTATTCTCACGTTATACCGCCGATGCCGTTGACGATGACATCGAAGCAGGTGTTTTCACAAAATTCCACACGGAACCTGAACCCGCCACCATACCTCCTCCCGCAACTCCAACACTTAGAAACAGGCTTCAGGTTCGAACCAGTGTAACTGCGATTGTATTTTTCATGATCATCGCCCTGGCCGGGTTTGTTTTTCTCTATTTGCCGGAATACAGGACTACAGTGCAAATCAACCCCACTGTAGCAACCAATCCAAAGCAGACAACCACCCCGCCAGTGGCCCGGACCGGACCGGCGCCCGTGGAAACTGCCCGGATTGAACTCGCCAGGACACAAGGTAGAGATGCTGCAACTCAAATGATTCGTTTGCAGGTCGAACTGGAAGATATCGGCGTCACTTTGTGGGCTCGTGATACTTACGATTCACTGGTTAAAGACGCAGAGTCAGGTGATGACCGTTATCGGGAATCTTTGTATCTTGAAGCATTGGCGTCCTACCAGAAGACAATAGAAGCACTGGAACAGTTGAAGGCATCCGCGGATGAAATTTCTGATCAGAATATAAAACGGGGAAATGCCGCACTGGATAGCGGCGATGCGATGGCTGCCCTTGAAGCGTTTACCATAGTCATCGCCATTACAGGTGGCAATCCGACACTGCAGAACAAGTTGGAACGGGCAGAGAATCTGGAACAGGTTCAGTCACATGTCGAGGCAGCGATACAGTCAGAGTCAGGTGGAGACCTCCGTGACGCACTAAGACAGTTCAATGAGGCTCAGAAACTGGACCCCCTCTGGAATCCAGCCGTAACGGGTGTCAGTCGGGTAAGGCAGAAAATCAATCAACGACAATTCGAAGATGCAATGTCAGTTGCCTTCTCTGCGCTCAACAGGAAGGATTACTCCAGTGCAAGGGCATCCTTTGAAGAGGCTGGAAAGCTCATACCCGGTTCCCCTGAACCGGAAGACGGCATTCTGCAGATTGAACTGGCTGAACGAATGGCTCAGATCAATACGCTCAAGGCAAGTGCGGAAACAAATGTTAATGCGGAACGCTGGCAGGAAGCCATTGATGATTTTCAAAGAGTTCTTGATCTGGATGAATCTCTGGTTTTCGCGAGTCAGGGACTGGCACAGTCTGAACAAAGACTCTCAATCCATAGACAATTGCAGAAATTCCTTGATGATCCTTTATTGATGCAGGACGACGAAGAACTGTCGATGGCCAGACAAGCTATCGTTGATGCGAGTCGCATCAACAGCGACAGCAAACATCTGCAGACGCAAATAGATGACCTTTCAAAATTCATCTCAGTCGCCAGGACCCCGATAAACGTCGAAATCAAGTCTGACAACAGAACAAATGTCACTGTTTACCGGGTTCGGCAATTTGGAAAATTATCCAGTACAGTACTGGCACTCCATCCCGGAGCTTATACCATTGTGGGTACAAGGCAGGGTTATAGAGACGTACAGTACAATTTGCGACTGATGTCAGGGATGACACCAGAACCGATCTATATCAGTTGCAGCGAAGAGATCTGAAAACATGAGTTCACAGGATCAGGAACCCATTGCCAACCTGGATAATGAGGCTGTCTCCGGCACTGGAACCAATCAGGAAATAGCGCCGACTTCTTTCCAGCGTGCTGATACCACCCAGCACCGTTATCGACCCGTATTCAAGGTATTTCCACTGATTGTTGGCTGTATATTCCTGGTACTGGGCCTGTCAGCACTGTTCCTGTTTTCCGCCCGGGCAGTGAAATTCGACATTACTCCTGAACCGGATACTTTGGCTGTAACCAGTGGATTTATTACTTACCGGCTGGGTGAAAGATTTCTGATGCTTTCAGGTTCTTACACTTTCCGGGCAGAAGCATCCGGCTACCATGACCTTGTCTCTGAGATTGTGGTTGATGACGCTCCTGATCAGGAGTTCGAATTCCAGATGCAGAAACTGCCTGGCATACTGACGGCCAGGTCTGAGCCCATAGAAAATGTTGAGGTTATCGTCGATCAAAAAAGCTATGGCTTTACTCCACTTACAATCGACGAAATAGAACCCGGATTACATGATGTGCTGTTCAAAAGTGAACGCTACCTGCCCTACCTCACTGAAATAGAAATTGAAGGTCGGCGCGTTGAGCAGGAACTGGTTGCCCAACTGTCCCCGGCATGGGCGAATGTACGGGTATCGTCGCAACCGGCTTCCGCAGAGATATTAATAGATGATGAGGTCTATGAACTTTCTCCAGCTACAATCGAGGTCATGCAGGGTAAACACACCATCAGCATCAGGGTAAAAGGATACAAACTCTGGCAATCTGAACTGGAGGTTGCTGCCGGTGAATCGATCACCCTGGATACAGTTTCACTCATCAAGGCCGATGGCAAGATATCCATCAATACCATCCCAAAGGGCGTTAACGTCACTATCTCTGATCGCTATCAGGGTCAAACCCCGCTTTCTGTAATACTGGCGCCGGAGAGTACCTACAATATACTCCTGTCAAAGGCAGGCTTTGAATCAGTCCGAAGAAAGATTACCGTCAAACCTGATGAAGATCTTGCGTTGAATTTAAAAATGCAGCCGGTAATGGGTGTGGTCAGACTGCAGGTACAACCCCCGGACAGCAATCTTTTTGTGAATGGACAACTGATGAGCCCGGCTTCCCAGCGACTGTCCCTTACCGCCACACGACACCGGATCGAAGTCAGCAAGACTGGTTACGCTACTTACACTACAACGGTCACCCCAAGACCCGGTTTGACTCAGCAGCTGATGATCAATCTGAAGACAGAGGAAGAGGCACGTGTGGCTGCTATCAAAGATGTACTGGAACCCCTGGATGGCGTTATCCTCAAGCTGATCATTCCTGACAGGCTTGATATGGGCGCCAGCCGCCGGGAACCCGGCCGCCGTTCAAACGAGGTCCTCAGGAATGTTCTGTTGACACGACCTTATTACCTGGGTATCCACGAAATTTCCAACAAAGCCTTCAAAGAGTTCGACCTTTCCCATGATTCCGGAATTTTCGGACGATCTCTGCTCGGGGACGATGACCGACCGGCAGTCAATCTGGGGTGGGAACAGGCAATACGTTTCTGTAACTGGCTAAGCGAAAAAAATGATCTGCCCGTCGCCTATCATCAGGTTGGTGGCCGTTGGCAACTTATACAGCCGGTCAATACAGGATACCGACTTCCAACCGAGGCTGAATGGGCCTGGGCAGCCCGGTATGACAAAGGAACTCCGACACGTTTCCCGTGGGGAGAGAATATGCCGCCGGTCGGTGATGCGGGTAATTATGCCGATGAATCTGCCGTCAACATGGTGTCGTATCATGTGAATGGTTATAACGATACTTACAGAGGGTCTGCACCGGTGGGTAGTTTTACTGCCAACAACTTCGGCATCCATGATCTGAACGGTAATGTATCCGAGTGGATCAGCGATTACTACAGTATTGAAACTGATACCGGCCAGGTAACGGACCCTGTTGGCCCCGACTCCGGCGACTATCATGTCATCCGGGGAGCAAATTATACCAGTGGTCGATTCAGTGAACTTCGCTGGACCTACAGGGAATACGGCAGCAACCCAAGACCGGAAGTTGGTTTCCGGATTGCGAGGTATGTGGAATGAAAAATCTTATCCGGCAGTCCCTGACACTGCTTTTACTGATAACAATGGCTTGCGGTGCATTATGTGCTGCCGCTCCCGAGGAAGAAGAACAGGACTCAGCTGCGGACGAACCAGTGGAGGATGTGGAAGAATCACCACAGGTACCGGATTCCAGCCGGTTGAAGAGACGGGAACTTGGAACTTCGCTGGATCGGTTTATACCCAGCGAGGAAATCAGCACGGACAATGCCGTGCCGTTTCCGGTTGATATCTGACCCGGGTTGAGAATCGATAACAATGAGGATTACATAAGGAGCCACATGAAAAGACACTTACCGGTTGAATTCATATTTCAACTGTTTTCTCTGTTCATTGCGATCATTCTGGTTCACGGGATTTATGTCTCGATAATCCGTCCCAATGCAGCGGCTATACTGGAAGAACAGGCAATCCTGATGAATTCCGATCCGGACTATATTCAGGAACGTTCACCCTTTGTGGTCGTCAAGGACTTCGAACAGGAATGCTGTTTCATCCTGATGCTTTGGGCACTTTCCCTGATGGGATACAAGACATTGCTATCATCCAGGGAACGTAAAATCCTGCAGATGGACTTGATTCCAATCAATCAGGGAACCAGCATTCTGCCCGAAGATGCACGCGAATTTTCCAGGCCTATTCAGGCCCTGCCCGACAATCAACAGGGGTATCTGCTGCCGAGGGCATTACTGACCGCGCTGCATCGATTCCGGTCAACCCGTAACATCCAGGATGTTTCCAGTGCCATACGGGCTATCTGTGAATCGGAATCCGAGCGTCTGGATTCAGAATTGTCGATGATCAGATATATCACCTGGGCAATTCCATCCATTGGATTCCTGGGCACTGTGCGTGGCATTGGTCAGGCACTTTCCCAGGCGCATAAAGCGGTACAGGGTGATATCGCCGCCGTGACTCAAGCCCTGGGGGTTGCATTTAATTCGACATTCGTTGCTCTTCTGATCAGCATTATCGTGATGTTTCTCATGCATCAACTGCAATTGGCACAGGAAAGGCAGGTGCTTGATGCGGAAGACTATTGCGATAACCGGCTGATCAGCCATTTACAAAGTTAACGGGACAGAACATTGACTCCAGGTATCATTGAAATCAACGATTCCGGCATTCAGGTCGCAATCGGCAAGGATCTGGTGACCACCAGTCCAGGTTATGCAGTCCTTGACGGTGAAAAACTCCTCATCGGGCAAGAGGGACTGCAAAATTCAAGATTGCTGCCCAGCTGGACCAACAACCGGTTCTGGAATCAACTCGGTACGGACCCCATTGCCAATGCCACCCGTGCAATTCGGCATCATGCAGATCTTGCCTTCGCCCACCTGGAATCACTCTGGCAAGGGATTGAAGACAGCGTTGATCAGGTTATCTTTCTTGTCCCTGGGTACTATGACCGGTCGCAATTGAGCCTGTTGCTGGGGATGGCCAGGGAATGCAATATGAGGGTTGCCGGGATGATCGATACATCCCTGGCTGCTGCTGCTGAACTTTCACTCCGTGAGGTCGTTCTGCATCTCGATATCCATCTCCACCGTATTACCCTCACACAAATTTCCAACAGGTCAGACCTCGCCAGGACGGATTTCAAGACCATCACCGAAACGGGCATTTTTACTTTTTGGGACCGCTGGGCAAACATTGTCGCCAACCAGTTCATTCAGACTTCGAGATATGACCCTCTGCATGAAGCCGGCAGTGAACAGGAGCTCTACAATCAACTTCCGGAATGGATTGCCAGTCTGAATGATGCCCGGAGTAAATCCTTCAATCTTGATCAGGGTACTGTCAAACACTCCACCGTGATTGCCAGTGAGCGACTGATGACTGCCTGTATACCCATCTATCCACGGATTGTACAAACCATCCGGGATCAGGTGAGCAGCGATGAGACCGCATCTCTTCTGTTGTCGCATCGCTTTAGAGGATTCCCTGGATTACGTGACGCTCTAAATCTGATAGATAACATCGAGATCATCGATCTTCCAAGTGCACAGGCTATTCACAGTGCCGTCACACATGCTGACAGAATAATCGGTCCCGGAAACATCACTCATGTCATCAATCTGCCTGCCACTTCCCAAAAAATCGTGGACGATATCGTCAAAACACGCCGTCCAAGCCACCTTCTTTGTGACAATCATGCGGTTTCCATCGGACACTCCTTCAAACTTTCCAGTGACTTTACCAACGGAATCAGGCAAGACATCAGTAATCCTGTCTGCACGATTTACCCACGTGGAGATGATCTTTTCATCGAGGTACATGTCCCGGAAATATTGAAGATTAACGGGTCTCCTGCCAGTAATAAGACCCATCTGCAACCCGGTGACATTCTGGATGTCGGCGGTCAACCCATTACATTGATCTCTTCAGGCTGATGTACAGGAAACGTGAATTTACCGTCTTCGGCCTGTCCTTTCTGGATGTCATGTCCTGTGGATTTGGTGCGGTCATTCTGATTTATATCCTCATCAATCACGCTACTGAATCGACTTCCCAGGAAATTAACATGCAACTCCTGGCCGAAGTCAGAGATATTGAAGAAAAAATCGAGGACGAAACGGATGAACTGGTGGTACTTCGCAATACTGTCAATGAAAAGGATGATGAGATTATCACGACGGAAGAGTTGATACTTCTTTTGGTCCAGGCTATCAGGGAATTGGAGATACATATCAAAACACTTGCGCAAAGTGAAGATAGCAAGCAGGACGCCATTATAGAATTACAGGCTGAACTCAGACGGCTGGAAGAAGAAGCTGCCAGGCTTGCCGGCAGTGTCGAAGCTGATGCTACGGTGGGTGTCAACCTGGAAGCCTTTGAAGAGGGAGGTGACCGTCAATATTTGACCGGCTTGAGGACTGGTGGCAACAACATCCTTATTTTAATGGATGCTTCGGCCAGCATGCTGGGTGATACCATTGTCAACATTATCCGGCGCCGGAATATGTCGGACAACCAGAAACTACAGTCCGCAAAATGGCAACGGGCAATCCGTACCGTGGAATGGATTACTGCAAACCTGCCGGGAGATACTCAATTTCAGTTGTATACATTCAACACCGACATTCAATCAGCAATTCCAGGCAAGGAATCTGAATGGTTGAATACTCTGGACAGGGAGGATAGGGAAAAAGTCATTGATCATGTCAAGAGCGTGGTTCCCGGTGGGGGTACTTCTTTGCATCATGCTTTCGCTCGTGCGAGTGCTCTGGAACCGGAACCCGATAACATCTTTCTCATTGTTGATGGTTTGCCGACACAGGGGTTTGATGCGCCCCGTGGCACTACCATCTCCAGCCGGGACAGGGTTGAACTTTTCTTGAGTTCCATCGCGGAAATTCCATCCAACTCGTCGATCAACATTATTCTGTTCCAAATGGAGGGTGATCCAATGGCGGCGCCTTCCTACTGGCGTCTGGCACAGATGACTGGCGGTTCTTTCCTTGCACCGTCTGAGGACTGGCCCTGATGAGAAACAAACGAAGAGAAATAGAAGGTGTCAGCCTCTCATTTCTTGATGTAATCAGTTGCGGATTCGCCGCATTGATTCTCCTCCTTGTACTTACCAAGGTGTTTGAGCCGATCATTCTTGAGGATACGATTGAAAACCTTCAAGGTTATCTTGCATCACTCCAGGAAGACCTGTTCAACATCCGTGGGGATACCCGCGACATCAATAGGAAGATGGTCAGAAGGGAAGACCTGCATAAGGAAAAACAGGAAAAACTCACCCGTCTGCAGGCAAATCTATCCACACTTGAATCCGAATTGGACAAAACCCTTAACAAGAGCAGGTTGAACAATACGATTGAAGGTCGTCTTGCAAAAGCCAGACAGGAATTGACCGAAGAGATGGAACGGCTGCTCGCTGATTATCAGAAAGCACAGGATGACACCACCATCGGCGGTATTCCTGTTGACAGTGAATATGTGATATTCATTATCGACACATCTGGCAGTATGCATAGCTACGCCTGGCCTTTGGTGTTACAGAAAGTGACAGAGACACTGGATGTCTATCCAAGGCTTAAGGGCATCCAGGTTATGAATGACATGGGGAACTACATGTTTTCCCAGTATGCAAATGAGTGGATTCCTGATACAGGAGTCCGCCGTCGGGCAATCATTGAACGCCTGCAAACCTGGAGTCCATTCAGCAATTCGAGTCCTGTAGAGGGCATCACCAAGGCAATCGCCACATTTTACCGGCCCGACAGAAAGATCAGCCTGTATGTGTTTGGTGATGAATTCACTGGCCGGTCCATACAGCAGGTCATCGATGTAGTAGACAAAATCAACCGGGAAGATGCCGATGGCAACCGTCTGGTCCGCATTCACGCCGTTGGTTTCCCTGTGATGTTTGCCCAACCACCCAGATTTCAGGAAACCGGTATCAAGTTTGCCATTCTCATGCGGGAATTGTGTAAGAGAAATGGCGGCACGTTCGTGGCATTGAATGATTTTAGAACGATCTAGTTATCGAGGGACAATTTGTTTAATTGAGAGTGTTCGCAGATGGTATTGGGGCATCTGCTGATTGTCGGATATTGTGTGTGTTTGTTAGCTGGTCGATTCGTTTAAGAGTGTTTGCTGGTTTCAGTCTGAAAAGCAGTCAGCCTCGGGACGGGATCCTGTAGAGGAACACTATAACCAGTAATCCGATCAGAGACATGATCAGCCGGGCCGGCGCGTCTTCCAGTATGAAAATGACGGTAACTGAAAAGGTTAACAGGATCATGGCTATTGCCAACCACTTTGCCCGTGCCGGAATTGACCTGTCTTCCCGCCATTGACGTATGGGAGGCCCGAAAATCGGGTTGGCCAGCAGCCGATTGTAAAATCGTTTCGATGACCGGGCGTAACAGGCAGCAGCCAACAATAAAAACGGTGATGTCGGTACAACCGGTAGCACCAGGCCAATGATACCGAGCCCGACACAAATTGTACCTGCTGTAATAAGTAACAGTTTTTTTGTTCTATCCAAAGTATCTTCTGCCTGATCAATCAAAATTAAGCATCCTGTCCATGTGCCTGCCATTGTATATTGCATTAAGACCCGGCACTACGATAAAGCGCAGCAATGCCTTGAATCAGGATGTTGACTTGCTGGTATACTCTTGAGATGTATGACTACCAGGAAAGATCATGAACAGTTCAAAAACCTTTAATCGGCCAGACGAAGACGTCTGTAACATCCTGTGTATGGAGCATGTGAATGTAACGGTTCCAGACCAGAGCCTTGCGACTTACTTCTACGTCAATGGGCTGGGATTAACCCGGGACCCCTATATCGATTTTGGTCCGTTTAATGTCTGGATCAATGTCGGCAACCAACAGTTCCACTTGCCTACAAACGATCCCCAGGTCATTCGCGGTCATGTCGGGGTTGTGGTACCCGACCTTGATGAACTGGAATCGCGCCTGTCCAGAATGGGCTCACGTCTGGAAAATACCAGTTTCTCTTACGAACGATCCGGCAATACCATCAATGTCACCTGTCCATGGGGTAATCTCATTAAATGCCACACCCCGGGTAAATTCGGCAACATGAGTCTTGGTATACCCTATGTTGAATTTACCGTACCGGAAGGAACCTGTCCCGGCATAGCCCGTTTCTACGAACGTGTTTTCAGTTGCTCAACCACTGTAAAAAAATCTTCGTGCAATGTCGAAATAGGCAAAGGGCAGTCATTACGGTTCAGGGAATCCAGTGAGTCAGTTGCCTATGATGGACATCATATCGCCATCTATGTGGTCAATTTCTCCACTCCTCACACTTACCTGAAAGATAAAGGACTGATCACAGAGGAATCCGATGCACATCAGTATCGATTCCAGACCATCATTGATCCCGAAAACGGCAAAGAGTTGTTTGACATAGAACACGAAGTCCGCAGCCTGTATCACCCGATGTATGAACGAAATCTGGTAAACCGGAACGCAGCGCAGACATTCTTCAACTACAGGCAGGGTCGTGATGCCTTCGTGCCATAAGTCACTGCACTGAAACAATTCGATTCATGAACCGGCTCATTGGCTGATTGGGCTCAACGTTCGTGGTCTGTCTGTTCCCACTGAAAGGCAAATACCTGTGCTATACACCCGTGTTACACTACACACCTTGCAGCATCCTGGTAACTTTTCACTTGGGACATCCGGTTCACGAAAGGAGCAGACATCTTGATTATCACCACCACAAACGTAGTTGACGGCAGTAGTATCAGATCTTACCTTGGAATAGTTTCTGGCGAAGCGATTCTGGGCGCCAACATTTTTCGCGACCTGTTTGCCACGGTCAGAGATATTGTCGGAGGCAGATCTGTTGCGTATGAAAAGGAACTTGCCAGGGCGCGAACCATGGCCATGGATGATCTGGCGAACCAGGCTGAAGATCGTAATGCCGATGCGGTAGTGGGCGTGAATATCGACTATGAGACCGTTGGGAAAAGTATGCTGATGGTCAGTGTGACCGGTACCGCTGTTACCCTGGTGCGGGATAGATCGTGATGTCCGAAAACATGGGCTTATTTGAAGTAATGTACAGCTGTCGGGCAATGCGAAGATTGGATAGTCGAGAAGTCCCGGAAGATCTATTGATAAAACTCATCGATGCAGCAAACCAGGCTCCCTCGGGATCCAATATGCAAAACGCTCGCTGGCTGGTCATTCGCGATCCCGAGGTCAGGCAGAAACTCGCCGAACTGAATCGTAAGGGTGTTGAATCCTATATCGGTCCTCAGACCAGCCGACCCGATGCTTTGCCCCATCAGTCGGCAGCCAGGCGCATGCGAATGCTGAATGCGGTCATCTGGCAAATGGAACACATGCATGAGATACCGGTGCTGATCACTGCCTGCCTTGAATTCGATACAAAGGTCAAACCCGGTATGTTGGCAACCAGCGGTGGTTCCATCTGGCCGGGTGTTCAGAATCTCTTGCTGGCGGCGCGGGCGCTTGGCCTCGGCGCCACACCGACCACTTTGGCGCTCTCTGACCACCAGGCGGTCTCGTCTGCTTTGAATCTCCCCGAAACCATGGGTGCATTCTGTTTGATACCCGTGGGTTATCCTACCGGCAGGTTTGGACCTGTCACTCGCAGACCCGTAGAAGAAATTATGCGCTTTGATCAATGGCAGTGATCATTCATGATACAGGCCCGCTATACGGTCACTGAAATTACGGAGTCACTGACATGACTATGCAACAAACACCTCTGCTGATGTCCCGAATTCTGGGCCGCGGCGCCAAACTTGACCCCAACGAAGAAATAGTCACCCTGCTGGAGAACGGTACCCATCGGCAGACCCTGCAAATCACCTGGGAACGCGCCAATCAACTCGCAGGAGCTTTGCATGAACACAATATACGGACAGGTGATCGTGTCGCCAGTTTCATGTGGAATAATTATCGTCATCTGGAACTCTACCAGGCCGTAACATCCATGGGGTCTGTTCTGCATACCCTCAATATCCGTCTCAGTTCGGTGGACCTTGAATACATCATCAATCATGCACAGGACCGGATCATCTTTGTCGATGAAGATTTGCTCCCCCTGCTGATACCCTTTCTTGACAAGATCCCCTCTGTGGAATTGTTGGTTATTTGCCGACAGGAAGACAACAGCGAGACATCTTTTGAAAATACACGATTTGAAAATACTCAAATCAATACCGTGGATTACGAAGACTTTATCGTTGGCAAACCGACAGAATACAGCTGGCCGGAGATCGATGAAAACTCACCCATGGGACTCTGCTATACCAGTGGAACTACAGGTAAACCAAAAGGAGTGATGTATACCAACAGATCGACCTACCTGCACACTGTTACCCAGGCAATGACCGATTCCATGAATCTGTCTTCCCTTGATTCCGTATGCGGTATCGTACCCATGTTCCACGCCATGGGTTGGGGATTGCCCTTTACCGCTTCCATGCTGGGTTGCAAGCAGGTTATGCCGCATCGATTTATGGACCCGGCCCGCCTGGTAAAATTGATGGCAGAAGAAGAAGTCTCTATTTCCGCCGGGGTGCCTACAATCTGGCAGGGAGTTAAAACCTTCATTGAAGAAAACCCGGATAAATTTGATCTATCTACGCTGACGAGATTGACCTGCGGAGGTTCCGCACCACCAGTTGCCATGATGCGATGGTACTGGGATACCCTGGGTATAGAAATGATCCAGGGCTGGGGAATGACAGAAACCAATCCACTTGGAACCCTGTCGAGAAAAGTAGCCAAACGGTCGCACATGCACCTCACTGAAGATCAGCAGTTCGAAAATATCGCCAAAGCCGGACTGCTTATGCCGGGTTTGGAGATAGAAATTTTTGATGATAACTGGAGTCCTCTACCTCATGATGGCGAGAACGTTGGAGAACTGCTGATTCGCGGGCCCTGGATCTGCTCGGAATATTATAATGATCCACAGCCAGAGAAATTTCACGAGGACTGGCTGATTACCGGAGATGTGGCAAAAATCGATCAGGAAGAATACGTCATCATCGCAGACCGGTCCAAGGACCTGATCAAGTCCGGCGGAGAATGGATATCATCGGTTGATCTTGAAAACCATATCATGTCCCTGGAAGGCGTAAGACAGGCTGCTGTAGTCGCTCAACCGCATCCAAAGTGGGATGAACGTCCCGTGGCGCTGGTGATCCCGGCAAAAGATTCCAGGATCAACGACGAATTGATTCTGGAACACTGTGTGCAAATGTTTGCCCGCTGGCAGTTACCTGACGAAATCATTTTTGTAGATGAAATACCGCTGACATCGACGGGGAAAATCGACAAGAAAACGATTCGCAGTGACCTGGAAGCCCGACATTACAAGCTGCCGGATTTACGTGCGATCTGATAAACCTTCCTGCTTTAATACACACATGGATTAATCATGACTGAATTCCATGTGGTTGTGGCAACATCCGAACTTGAAAATGATGGACAGATGTACGTGCAACTGAAAGGCGAGGATATTCTTTTATGTCGGCATCAGGACAAATTTTATGCCATTGCCTACTTCTGCAGTCACGAAATGTACGCCCTTGAAGGCGGAATGTTGCACAACGGGTGCATTACCTGTCCATACCATGGTGCGGAATTCAGACTCAGTGATGGCGCTGTGACCGCACCGCCTGCCTGGGAAGATCTTAAAACCTACCCGGTCAAGGTTACGTCAGATACCATCGCCATCGCTATCGCCAGTTAATTTTTTATGACATCCGATGGCCGTATTGACGACTATCGATTTTCGTGATGTAGTGCGCAAAATTCATTAGAGGTAATAGATTTGAACGAATTAGTCACCGTGGATATCAACGCAAACGGAGTCGCCGATTTACGCTTCAATCGCGCTGAGAAGTACAATGCACTTTCAGACAAAATGTTCGATGCAATCACCGAAGCCGGTGAATCACTGATGGACAACAAATCTGTACGCGCCGTCGTCGTTTCCGGTAACGGACGCGGTTTTTGCGCAGGGCTGGATTTTTCCGGTTTTCGCAGTATGACGGGTGAGTCTCAGGGTCAACCGGTAACTTCCGGAAAAAAGTCTTCCGAAAGAACACCAGGCAATTCAGCCCAACAACCGGGAATGATCTGGAAATACATACCCGTACCAGTGATTGCTGCCATACACGGCGTTGCATTCGGTGGCGGGTTTCAAATCGCCATGGGCGCCGACATACGCATTGCAGCACCGGACGCCCGCTTTTCGGTGATGGAAATAAAGTGGGGGCTTATCCCGGACTGCAGCATTACCCAGACATTAAGAGATATCGTTCGACTGGATATCGCAAAGGAACTGACTTTTACCGGGCGTATTTTTGATGGTTCGGAAGCAGCACAACTCGGCATGGTCACCCAGGTCAGCGACTCTCCGCTGGAAGCTGCATTGGCTATGGCAGAAACCATCGCAGCCAAATCACCAAGCGCCATCCGCTTGGGGAAACAGTTATTTGAAGATACCTGGCATGCAGACCGTGATACCGGGCTGGCCCTTGAGGAAAAACTGCAAAGACGGCTCATCGGCAGGACCAATCAGGTAGAGGCCGTAACATCAAACTTTGAAGAAAGGGCTCCTCAATTCGTCGACCCGGACTGACCAGGGCTGTGTCGACAAATTTCCGTTCAATTTAAGGATAAATTCAACGAATTCCTGCTGTTTTACTCGATATCATCTTTGTAATGACTGGCCAGTTCTTCTTCCTGTTTTTCTTCAAGAGCCCGGACGGCCTTGATATGTACCTCGATAAATTCATCGACCGATTTGTAACGGAATACTTCCTTCCCCCGGAACATGACCACCACTCCATCGGGATTTTTAATGTAGAAAATTCCGGTTCTCTCCTTCTTTTTATCAAGAACCACACAACCTCCTTCCAGTCTGGACTTTAACAAGAGCCCTCAGCGGGTTTAAAAAGCCCTCAGCGGGTCCTCAGCGGGTCTAACAAAGAGCCCTCAGCGGGTCTAACAAAGAGCCCTCAGCGGGTCTAACAAGAGCCCTCAGCGGGTCTAACAAAGAGCCCTCAGCGGGTCTAACAAAGAGCCCTCAGCGGGTCTAACAAGAGCCCTCAGCGGGTCTAACAAAGAGCCCTCAGCGGGTCTAACAAGAGCCCTCAGCGGTTTTCAAAGAGCCCTCAACCAGATCTAAACAAGATTTGTAAAGAGCGCACACTGGTCTTGTAATGAACCCCTGTGAAAAGCCTACCACAAAAAGGATTCACTTCAGAATTCCGGGAGAATTTCTTCAATGAACAGGCGGGTCTGCTGTATCATTTCCTGGTGACCACGGGCAATCGGCAGCATGACAAATTTTGAGCATCCCGCTTTGATATATTCATTGATACGATCAATGATGTCATTGGCATCACCGGACACCATATACCGTTCTGGATCCCGGACTCGCGCCTTCAATCCTCTGACGGCTTTTATCACCGCCTCATCTTCCTTATGACCAAAACGAAAGGAAAACGACGCGCCATAATGATCGTCGTCAATCTCCCTATGTGTATCTTGCAAAGCCTGTTTAATACCTTTCACCATCACCGCGGCCTGCCCCGGTGTGTCGATACCACCCAGCCAACCGGTACCATATTTTGCTGTTCTCTTCATGGCTGCCTCGCTGGACCCTCCAATCCACAGGGGAATTTTCGCATTCACCGGCCGTGGTGAGATCGTAGCATTCACATATTGGAAGAACTCACCGTCAAAGCAGACATCTTCCTCCTGCCAAAGTCTTTGCACCAGTTCCAGAGCTTCATCCGCACGTTTGCCACGACGTCTGGTCGGAATTCCTGTAGCCTGGTAATCCATACTGAAGGCACTGCCTAAACCAAATGCGGGTAAAACCCGACCGTTACTCAGGACATCAATCGTTGCCAGTTGCTTTGCGGTCAGCAGAGGGTCGCGCAGGGCGATTGATGCCACGTTCATGCCAAACCTGATGACCTCGGTAGCACCTGCCAGCGCCGCCATGGATGCGATGCACTCAAGCATGGGTTCCTTCGACACGAGGCGATCAGTCTGCCAGATGGAATCAACCTGTCCCCGTTCGCATAACTCAACCCACTGCCAGTAACTTCTGGCACTGTCAAAAGGGAACCTCGAAATGCCAAGCCCAAGACCAATCGTCATATTTGTCAATCCTCCGTTGACAGTGCCGACTCAAGCCAGGTGATCAACGTACTGATGTCTTTGAGCTCGATGTCATTCTGAATGTCTGTTACCAGTAATACCTGTTCGTGACGCTCATCAGCAGTAAGCCTGGGTCTCTTGTCGGTGTATCCATTCTCTTCAAACCAGGATTCAAGTTTTGCAACACGGCTCTTGTGGAATCCCCAGATTCCCCTGTTTTGCAGCGACTCCAGAAAGCTTTGTGCGTTGCCAGCCACAGATGGTGATTCAGCAAGCTCGGTACCCTTATCGATGAATGTGTTTGAGAATGCGCCTGATTGCTCAAGTTCTATGCGGCCTACCCGGCGGGCGCGTCCCTGCCGCCAGGCCTGAACCCAGGCTTCGGTGGCATGGCAACGAAGCTGGAGTATTGCTTTTTTACCGGGGTCCTCAACCAGCAATGAGGATGTATTCTGATTGAGGAGTGTCGCAAATGGTCCGACGGCATCAACACGCCAGTCTTCCATAAAGGAATGCAACTTAGTCAGGTCATCCCGCAACAGATGGAAGAGATGAATTTCGCTGGCTTCACGGTATGGATCAATCCCTGGCACACCGAGTACCCTGGCGTATTCCACTGCGCTTTTTCCAGGCGCAGGGACTGGTTGCCGTTGGACAATCTTGAATATAGGCACCTCACGGGTGGGTGGAATAGATCGAACCTCAGCAAGATCAACGAGATGGGGGCTCATGCCGATTGCATGTCGCCACAGGTCTTGTTCATGTTGTCTTGCAGACAAATAAATGACTTGAATGCCATCTTTTTTAGTCAGGGTATCCAAACTCTTTGCCATCACAGTAAATCGTTCTTCATCGCTGGTCGTCAGCGCTTCATCGAGGAAAACCGGCAATGTTTCACCTGTTTGTTCCTGCCCGCGCATCCAGGCCATGCGAACCGCCAGGAGGAGTTGCATGCGTGTTCCGGTTGACAGCTCTTCCAGGCTTCGAGGTGCATTCTGCTTCGTGTCAATTGCGGTAAATTCGCCATTCTCGCTGAGTTTTAGTTCAAAAGCGTGCGCAGTCACTTCGCTAAAAAGATCTTGTGCATTGTTTAAGACCAGTGGCTGATGCTCGGATCTGAACGTATTTTCCACCTCGTCAAGCAGGAACTCCGTGGCCTTGTGTGTCAAAGCAGCTTCACGTTGTTTGACGAGAACGGCGCGCGCCTCGGCAACAGCCCCAATGGCATCCTCAAGTGGATGCTGAGTTTCCATCTGTTCGATTTGAGCTTTCATGGAACTGCGTTCGTCAATCTTTGCAATAAGCTTCCCTGCCCTCCCCTCAGAAATGCCCAGTTGGTCATCCAAAGAATCCTCTTCCGCGGCATCAACCAGCGCCAGTAATTCAGCCTCTTCCTTGAGTTCAGTGCGAATTAATTCTTCATTAAATTTCGTTTCCTGCAGTTGTTTACTTATATTGAGCCATTCCTTGCGACGCTCGAGACATTCTTCCAGCGCGGCAAGTTGACCGGGTGCAAGACCTGCGTCTTTATATACCTTTTCCACATCTTCGGCATTCTGACGGAACTGATCTTTTAAAGATGCAATCATCCGGTTCTCAGTATCTACAATACCCAATGCATCCTTCGCAGAGTTCAGACGGAGCTTCAGGGCATTGAACTCAGGCTCCAGGCGATCCATATCACCGGTGAATGCCTGTGAAAAATCCGGTTGCCACCTGGAAAGTATATCCACAACCTGTTTTGTAGCTTCATTGATCTCTTCTTTGAAGCTTTTAACTTTCCCTTCTGCGTCAACGAGGTTGCCACGCTCCTTGTCCCAATCGCGTGTCAAGCGAATAAAGCGATCGATTGCGGACACTGGCAGGGTCGGGTCAAACCCAATGGTTTCAGCCAACTGTGTTTTCCTTGTCTCCAATTCGGCGAGCCCGGTTTCCTGCTCCTCAAGTTCCATCTTCCACTGTTCAGACCCGGCAGCACTATTGCGTTGCGCAACCAGAACACCAAGCTTGTCTTCCAGTTCTTTCAAGCGTGAACGTACATCCACTCTCTCCCAGGAGGGTGCATCCAAATCCGTGTCAGTAAAACGAAGCTCGGCGTCCCTTCTTCCTGATACCGTGCCTGGTAATTTAGTCCTGTATATTTTCCAGATTGCCCCGATCATGCAAAAACCAGCGCCTGCACTGCCTATGAGTGACCAATATGCATCATTGATATAGGTGATAACCGCAGCACCAATGGTTGCCGCGAGAGCAACGAGCAGCAATGTTAGAACCAACTTAATCAGCCTGGCGCCTGTATCCTGGCCGACGACGCTCAGCCAGTCACGTAAGGCTTCGATTGCCTTGTTCAAATCCTTCATCAGGCTTTCGTCAGGTGGTTTACCGGCGAGTCTGATCTTTGTCTCAAGTTCGCGCTTGGTCGCGCGCATCTTCAGTACTGGCTCTGCGAATTCGTCCGCCTGCGTGAGACTGCCAATATCCAACTTTGGAGCACCAAGGCCACCCAGTTGATTTTCCACGTTGCTGACAATGCTTTGTAACTGCAATAGCCTTTCACTTTCACTGGCAAGTTTGCCGCGTAAATCATTGATGTGTCGTAATTTGTCTTCCACAGTGGCAATGTCGATGTCGGCTGCCTCTGGTTCGAATGAAGCGAGCCCAATCTCCTCAAGGTGCGTTTCGGCACGTCTATGCTCCTGTTCATGCTGCCTGCGTTCTTCTTCAACTTTTGCCTGTCGTTCATTGAGATCAGCCAGCCGATCGATTTCCGTACCCTTCACCATTTCCATGTTGGATGGAAAGACTTGTAGCCTGGTAATCAGCTGTTCGCGGTCACGAACTGCCTGCAGCAGTTGTTTCGAACGGCGAATCTGTTTGGCGCGCACTTCGGCATCGCGGGCGGTCCTGATCTCTTTTTCAATGGCAGGCAGTTTTTCCTGTTTCTGATTTAATTCAGTGGACTCACTCTCAATTTGATGAAGTTCCCGGGTCGCCGTCTGTAATTGACGGCCTTCGCTATTTGCAAATCTGGCAGGAAGAGGTATACGCACCCTGGCTATATCAAAACCTCCCCGCAATGACAGTAATAGTTCCGTAGCCAATCCTTCATCTGCATCGTCAGCCTTTAAAAGGTGCTCCATAGACAATCGATAACGTTCGATCTGCTCCGGACCTGGCAGAGCGGGTCGAAGACTGGGTTCCCCATTGCGGGTCCAGGTAATCTGTCTGCCGGTGCGAGTGACCTTGAAACGTGCTTCTCCACTGCTGAATTTGGCCGCAAGTGACAATGCATCCGGATCAACTCTTTGTGGTTCTCGCAGGAGATAGCGCAGTGCACGCAACAGGCTGCTTTTGCCAGTGGCGTTTGGTCCGGTAATCAGGTTGATTCCATCCTTCAGGCCTTTGACAACAAAGCCTTCCGAAATGCCTGGCAGACGCTGAATGTCGAGGCTTTCAAGTTTCATTGATTCGACTCCGACTGTTGTGCCAGTAACTTGTCGAGTGCCTGTTCGCCTGCCTTTCTCAGAAGTTCGGCCACATGGTCATCATCAAGCAGTTCGGGTTCTTCATCAAGCGCCTGCCAGACCGGCTGAGCAAGCGATTTTCGAATTTGCTCTTGCGCCGCCCTGATCATTTCGATACGGGAATCATCCTCCGGCTGATCAAGCAGCAAAAGGCGTTGCGCGAGCAGACCAGGCAGATCATCCCGTTCGGCAAGATGCGCCAGCGACACATCGGGCAGGGTTTGCACTTCGTGATGCTCTACAAAGTAGTGTCTTCCATTGACTTCAAAGTAGATAGATTGCTTGCCCATCTCATCGAGTCTTTTGCGCACTTCGTTGCCAAAGTGAGTGCGTCCAGTGAAGGTCACCCTGAGTCCAATAATTTCGGGTGTCCACTGGGCGTCTGAGAACTGCCGGTCGAATTCTGTAGTCGACGTAATCAGTATATTTTCCAATTCAAAGTCATCGGCCATGTCGCTGAGATCAACTTGCAGGGACTCCCAGCGCACCGGCGCCAGGGGCCACTGTTCAACCTCGGTAATGCGTCCTTCGGCAATCTTCACCAACCATGGTCCATGTGCCCCTGTTTCACCTGGATCCATGCCGGAGAGGCAGCCAAGATAACCATAGAGGTCATCAGGCGTCAGGTCGTCCGGCTTGTGTATGTGTCCCAATAACCAACCGTCAAGGCCTGTAGCAGGGAACTCACGGCTCATAACGGGCGCATATGGACTCGTATGCTGGTCACGGTCACAGTGCAGCAGGCCCAGGTTAATACCGGGGTTTCGGTCAAAGGTCCAGCCTGTCAATGGGCTTGAAGTGACGCGTTTCTCCGGGAAAGACCAGCCCCATAGATGGACTGTTGCATCATCTGCCTCTATTGTATGGGATTCCCACTGCCCACCCCGTCCAAGTAGTCGAAAACCGGAGATATCCTTAAACAGGTCGGCAAGACGCGGCAGTACATTCACGTCATGATTGCCCGCTACCGCGATGACCTGGATGCCTGCGCTGGTCAGTCTGTCAATATTGGTTTGAAGTTCTCGTAAAGCCTCGAAATAGTCGTCTTCGCTTTCGACGACATCACCCGCAAACAAAACTGCATCAACGCCATTCTCGATGGCTGCGTCTACGGTAAGTTGCAAGGCCTTTGCAGGGCAGAAATCTGCAGCTCGACCGGCTAACTCTTCTGGCAGGCGTGAAGGGCGCCGACCCAGATGTATATCGCCTAGAGCGAGGAGTTTCATTCTATTCCAGGTCATGGTTATGGGGTCACATAACTATGACCTCTTTATATTCTTACGACAACAGGATAATCGCTTTTTTGCGGTTCTTCTGTCTGGCCAGATCCAGTGGTGTGTTTCCCAATTTATCCTTCAGGTGTTTCCTGGCGCCATGGTCCAGCAGGTCCTTAATCACGTTTTCGCGAATTCCCTGAAGCGCCGCATAATGCAAAGCGGTCATACCGTTCTTGTCTCTATCATTGACCACGGCGCCATGTTCCAGCAACCAATGCACATTTGCCGGACGTTTGTAATACATGAGGTCGGCAAGCGGCGCCCTGCCCTCTACTTTGTTATTGACGTTTACACCGGCGGCATACAGTAAATCCAGCATCTCCTCGTCGCCGTCAAATGTGGCCGCAAATATTGCATAGTCTGGATTTGCTCCCCGGGATAACAGAAAACCAACCAGTTGGTGATGATGCTGCCACCCGACTGCCCGCCACAACGCAGTTGCCTGGAATCCTTCCCCGTTATCCCTCATGGGTTCCGCGCAGTCAATCACCGCATCTGCATCCAGAAGAATACCGGCACATTCCAGCGCCAGTGCGGACCCTTTCGAGTGCCACATGCCTGAGAGAGCCAGATAGTGCAACAATGTCCTTCCTTCTGTATCCAGTATGTCCGGGGAATTGTCCCTGACCCACTTAACGAGTTTGGGCTTGTTGTACAACATGGCATCGATATGAATATCCGTTTGGGCGCCGTTTTCAAGCAGCAGATCGACATAGGACACAAATCCACCGACGGCTGCAATTCCAAGTGCGGTCAGCCTGAGCTGGCCACCTTTTATATCAAGGTCTGCTCCCCTCTCGACCAGCAACCTGATCGTTTCAAGATGGGCGGGCGTCTTGGGAACCGTTGCCCGTGACTCAATCACACGGATCAGAGGCGTATGCCGATAAGCATCTCCCGATACAGCATTTATATCTGACCCCTGATCCAGTAAAAATCGAACCATATCCGGCTGCGCAGTATAGGCGGTATCCATCAAGGGCTTCCAATGATGGACAGCCTCGGGAAACTCTCTGGCAGCTTTTTTGGCGGCTTCCATATCTCTGCTGCGGACTGCATTTGACAATGGTTTGTAATTTATCATCGGAATAAATGGGGTCAGAGTAGAATAAAATAAATGGTAATTAAATGGGGTCGGAGTAAGATTCATTTTACTCCGACCCCATTTAATTACCATTTATTTTATTCTACTCTGACCCCATCCTGACCCCATTTATTCCTTCGCCTATGAAGATTCACACATTTCTCATCGACATCGAAAATCAGTCACTCAACTTCGACACTTCGGACCTCGCTGAGTTGGACAGGGCTTTAACTTCCTGTTCCAGGATTCCCCAATGCGAGATTCGGCACCACTTCGACAACACAACTTTTCCTGATGAAGCTACAGATGCGGATTTTGTTCTGACCTGGAAATTCGAGAGTCAATGGTATAAGCGTTTCAGCCATTTGAAAGGTGTTTTTACCCCCGCGGCCGGTGACGACTGGGTTGCCGCCGACCCATCCGGGAAAGTTTCTGTGACTAATGGCACTTTTCACGGTCCTGTTCTTGCAGAATCATTGCTGAGCGCCATTTTATTCATGAATCATCGAATGCCATCCATGATTCGTAATTTTCAAGCCAGACAATGGGACCGGAATCTGCAGACCGGTAGTCGTTTGCTCAGTAATCAGACGATATTGATCATTGGCATGGGTCATATCGGCATGCACTGTGCTCAGCTGATGAAACCACTGGTTAAACAGGTACTCGGTGTCCGTCGATCGGCTGTTTCAACAGAACAGTTCGAAATATATTCTATAGAACGACTTCCAATGTTGTTGCCCATAGCTGACCACGTAGTATTGTTGCTGCCTGGTGGGCCTGAAACCAACCGCTTTATGAATCGAGACCGGCTTGACCTGATGCAACCTGGCGCTTATATCTATAACTTTGGTCGCGGAAATGCCCTGGTTGCAGCAGACCTGATGCCTTGCCTGAATCGTCTCGGCGGTGCGTTCCTTGATGTTACGGAAGATGAGCCACTGCCTGCCACTTCACCGTTATGGCAAAAGAAAAACGTATTCATTACCCCTCACTCTTCCTGTATGTACAAAGACTATACGGGGTTATATATCCAGGAAGTCGTGCAGCACCTGTCATCTGAGACCTTTAATTAAGTTCCTGCCTTAAATTCGGCACATTTGTGAATACTTCCTGTCAAACCATTGGAATAAATGGGGTCAGAGTAGAATTAATAAATGGGGTCAGAGTAAAATTCATTTTACTCTGACCCCATTTATTAATTCTACTCTGACCCCATTTATTCCCGTTTTCTACGCCGGGTGGGAGCAGGCTTTATAGACTCGAGAAAAGACGAACGTTTCTTATGTGTCAATTTTATCAGTGGTACCAGTAACAGGCCTATAAAAATCATCGCGGCAACAAAAATGAAAGACATGATCAGAAATACCTGAATTACTTCCGTATCGACATTAAAATAAGTGACTGCGACCCAGACAAAGGCTCCGGCAAAAAATGAAGCCGACAAGAAGCGGCGAAACAACGGATCTCGCAATATGTTCTTCACCCTGATCGACTCACTCTCAGTCAATTCCCAGCAGTTCAACTTCGAAAATCAGCAATGCGTTCGGTGGAATTCCAGGGCGGCCACCTGGCCCATATCCAAGTTCTGGATGCACAAATAACCTGGTTTTACCCCCTGTCTTCATCAACTGCAGTCCCTCCGTCCAGCCAATAATCACCTGGTTAAGTCTGAATTCCGCAGGTTCCCCGCGTTGAACCGAACTGTCGAAAACCTTACCGTCCAGAAATGTTCCCTCATAGTGGACCGTAACCTGATCTGTCTCTTTCGGACTGTTTCCCGTCCCTTCGACAATGACTTCGTACTGCAGACCTGAATCTGTAGTAACGACATTTGGCCTGGACCCATTTTCCTCCAGAAATGAATCAGCTATTGCAAGATTGTCCGTACTTTCATTATCTGTCACAGCCTGTTGCCTTGCCTGTTGCTGTTCCTGACGAAGCATTATTATTTTTTTGACGGCCTGCTGCTGTGCTGCATCCAACCTTGGATTCTTGCCTTCCAGAGCATCTGCAAGTCCCTCAAGGAGTTGCTGTTGATCCACATCTCCATTACCAAGCTGCTTCAGATTTTCGCCAAGGGAAAAACCAAAGAAATAGCCCCGTTCCTTGCTCATTTCGGGGTCCGTTTCTACTGACCCCTGTTCTTCAGCGGATATCGGTAATACACCCAGGCTAAGTACCATACAACTGATTATTAAGCGTTTTTTCATAAGTATTTCCATATTGAAACCGCCGGTAACGAGAACAGGTGGGTATTATCACACATATATCAAAAAAATCTCATAACACCGTATAATAGATACATTGAAGTCTGGAACCACGATGAAAATACTTACTCTCCTGTTGATGGTTGTCGCCCTGGATTGTTCGGCGAATCTCAATGAGGGTCCACTTGCCCCTGCTCCTGAGCATACCAGCACAACACGAAGCATCGTTTATGAACTGGTAGCTAAGCACTATGTCACTAAAAGTATCAACGATGTGTTGTCATCAAAAATTTTCGATGCATACCTGCAAAACATGGACCCAGGCAAGAGTTATCTCCTGCAAAGTGATATCGATGACTTTGAAATCTATCGCTATGAATTGGATGACGCCCTGCGTAAGGGTAACCTGGCGCCAGCTTATGAAATGTGGAACCGTTACCAGGATAGATGGATAGCACGGTTAAAAAAAGTCATTGATGTACTGGAAGAAGGTATTGATGACTATGACTTCACAACGGATGAAGAATTTCTGCTGGACCGAAGTGATTCACCCTGGGCCACGAGCGACGAGCAACTGGATGAATTGTGGAAGAAACGAATCAAGCTTTCAGTGCTGAACCTGAGACTTGCCGATAAGGAACATGACAAAATCCAGGAAACCCTGCTTAAGCGTTACCAGAATCAACTGAGGATGACATCGCAGACCAGAAGAGAAGATGTGTACCAGTTGTACATTAATTCCTTTACTGAAACCTATGATCCGCACACACAGTATTTTTCTCCCAGGAATACTGAAAATTTCAATATCAACATGAGCCTGTCTCTCGAAGGTATTGGCGCTGTTCTGCGGCAGGATGTCGAATTTACCAAAGTGGTTAACCTGGTAACGGCTGGTCCCGCGGACAAGTCTGGATTGCTGAAGCCAAACGACAAAATTATTGGTGTCGGGCAGGGAACAAAAGGAGAGATTGTCGATGTCATCGGCTGGCGGCTGACTGATGTTGTGCAACTTATCCGGGGAAAGAAAAATACCATCGTCAGACTTGACATCATTCCCGCTGATGCAGAAGCATTAAATTCAAGGATAATTCAAATTACCAGAAATACTGTAAAGCTGGAAGAACAGACGGCAAGCTCCAGAATCATTGAGCTTGAACAACTCGGTGAAACACATAAATTGGGCATCATTGACATTCCAACCTTCTATTCTGATTTCAAGGCACTGAAGTCCGGTGACCGGAATTACAGGAGTACTACCCGTGATGTGCAACGGCTTTTAAAGGAACTCATCGCCGAAAAAGTAGAGGGCGTCATCATCGATCTGCGCAACAACGGCGGTGGTTCACTGGAGGAAGCAAGAAATGTGACCGGGCTCTTTATCGACAGAGGGCCCATTGTACAAATACGCTATAAAAACAGTCGCGTTTACACAATGAAAGATAATTATCCTGGTAGCATCTATGACGGTCCGCTGGCGGTTGTCGTCAATCGATTGAGCGCTTCCGCTTCGGAGATTTTTGCAGGCGCTATTCAGGATTACCAGAGGGGCATCATCGTTGGCACTCCAACCTTCGGAAAGGGAACGGTTCAAACCATCGTCCCACTTCCGTCCAGTCACGGTCAGTTGAAACTGACTCAGGCAAAGTTTTACCGAATTTCAGGTGACAGCAATCAACATAAAGGAATCATACCCGACATTATTTACCCGCAGGAATTCGATCCTGAAACCATTGGTGAGAGCGCAACTGAAAACCCTCTGCTCTTTGACACTATCAAGCCAGTTAAACATCGAGTGGCATCTATATTCCGTCCCCTGATACCCGATCTGCAGAAACTTCATCTGAAGCGTGTAACAACCGATCCGGAATTCATCTTTGCAAAGGAAGCCATGGCTTATCAGCTTGAACGTTCCAATGGCAAAACCATCAGTCTGAATGAAGCAACGCGGATTCAGGAAAAGGAAGATTTCGAGACGTTCCTTTTAGCACTGAAAAACGATAAACGCAGCACTCAGGGACTGGACCCGCTCACGTCACTGAGCGAAGAGGAACCAGCCGTTGCAGTGGCTACACCTACTGGCATACCCATGGTGGTCGATGAGAGCAGGGAAGACAGCCAGGAACAGGAGGATTTAAAAATCACCGGAAATGAAGTCGCCGGCGTGGGTTCTGTTACCCAGAATCCGCCGGAGTCACGGAAGGAAGAAAGCGAAGAAACGGACGCATTCCTGAACGAAACCGGTAATATACTCCTTGACCTGATTTCACTGCAGTTAATTTTCGTGCCACAACAGACACCAGATTCGTTGACTACTTTTTCTTTTTAATCACAGGGTCATCACACATCAAAGCCAGCAGGTCCTGTGTCTTCGACATCATGAGCAATCTGTCCCTGCGACTTTCCACATTCAACCTGACGAGGGGTTCAGTGTTGGACATACGAATGTTGAAACGCCAGTCAGAAAATTCCATGCTGAGCCCATCGGTATAATCCACAGTTTCGGAATCCCGGATATAACGGGTTTCTATGGTCTCGATCACCATCTTCGGATTTCGAAGACGGCGATTAATTTCCCCGCTGGCTGGAAACATCGCAATCCTTTCATCGACAAGTTCTGCCAGCGATTTATCCCTGCTGCTCATCAACCCCACTATCAATAGCCAGGGAATCATCCCACTGTCGCAATACGAGAAATCCCGGAAGTAATGATGCGCACTCATTTCGCCTCCATAGACCGAGTTTTCCTGGCGCATTCTCTCCTTCATGAACGCGTGCCCGGTTTTACTGCAGATGGCTGTGCCTCCGGACTGATTGACAACGTCAATTGTATTCCAGGTTAATCGTGGATCATGCACGATACTGTTGTTACTGTCCCGCTGCAGGAAAGTACCTGCCAGTAAACCGACGATGTAGTAACTCTCAATAAAACGGCCATTGGCGTCAAAGAAGAAGCATCGATCAAAGTCACCATCCCATGCCACACCCAGGTCAGCCGAATGCTCCTTGATCGCATCGATAGTGGGTTTTCTGTTTTCTTCGAGCAGCGGATTGGGGACGCCATTGGGAAATCGCCCATCCGCTTCGTGGTGGACTTTGGTAAACCTGAAGGGCAGGAACTCTTCCAATTGATCGATAACTTCACCAGCGCCACCATTCCCTGCATTTACGACAATATGAAACGGTTTGACGCTGCCGATATCCACATAATCGAGTAACCTGGCGATATATTCTGGACGTAGGTCCTGGTGCACCACTTTGCCCCTGCTGCCAACGGCGCCGAAATCATTCCTGAGCACCCGTTGCCTGATTTCTTCAAGACCTGTATCACCGCTGACCGGTCTGGCATCCTCCCTGACCAGCTTCATCCCGTTGTAATCTACAGGATTATGACTGGCGGTTACCATGATGCCCCCATCCGTCTCCAGATATGCGGTAGCAAAGTAGACTTCTTCTGTACCGCATTGCCCGATATTGATGACGTCCGCCCTACCGTCAGTCAGTCCATTGATCAGTGCATGAGTAATTTCAGGACTTGATAAACGGACATCGTGGCCGACGACTACCTTCCCAGGCTTAAACAACGCTGCATAGGCGCGACCTGTACGGTAGGCTATATTACTGTTGAATTCATCCGGTACACGACCCCGCAGGTCATAGGCTTTGAAACAGGTGAGGTCTTCCGGCATGTGTATGCCTCCGGGAAAAATCAGATTCTACATTAATTCCGCCGCCAGGCTTTACGTTTTGCGGCGAAGTCGCCCGGGCTTACTTAAAATATCCTCAATCTGGCTGACGCCAACGCCTGACCTGTTAACTTTTCTGCCATGGATTAAGCGGATGTCACAACGGATCATCCCAGTGAACCTTCAGCCGGTAGTCCCGCAGATTTGTACCGAGTTCCACATCGGTCTTCAAGGTAACCAGTTGCCGGCATCGTCTGGCAACGACTTCATGATCCCTGATTTTTTTTAAATGCCTGTCATCCACCTCACTCTTCAACATATTGTCCAGGGAATGCCAGGATTCCAGAAGACGCGAGGCCGTTTTGGCGCCTATGCCAGGGACACCTTTGATGTTGCCGGAACTGTCACCAACCAGAGACCAGTAGTCAATGAGTTGGGAAGGACCAACGCCGTACCGGTTCTGTACATCGTCTGATGAAAAGCGGTGACTGTCGAAGTGGCTCACAACCGAGATGTGATCCGACAGCAGTTGAAGGTACAGTTTGTCGGATGACAGGATAATCGCCTCATGGGTCTTGCCAGTACCGTGAGCAAAGGTTGCGATGATGTCATCAGCCTCATAACTAGGAAGAGAAAAGGAATTAACTCCCGCCTTCTGAAAAGCATCTTCGAACTGCTTTATACCCTCCAGCAGTGGCTTGGGAGTTGGCGACCTGCCTGCCTTGTAATCTCCATAGAGAAGATGGCGCCAGGTAATATCATGATCTTCAAAAACCACAACGGCATGAGTTGGCCGATGTTCTCTCAGCGCTCGCTGCAACGACTGCACAGAAGCGCGAATCACGGCATTGATATCCGGGTCTGGTCGCGCCTCATAGATTCTTCGAATCAAATTGAAACCATCCACCAGCAGAATATTGACCTTATTTTTCTTCACGGGAATGACACAATCAGTATCCTGTTGCGGCGCCTTCATTACGAGGATCTTTGATGCCATGAAACACGCCGTCCCGGAACAGGATTGAGTTGGCATCCCCAATACCTCGACCTGGACTATATTCAATGAAATTGCGATGACCCATCTGCTCAAGTTTTACTCTTGTATCGGGAGAAATGGCATATTTGCCATGCTTGATTTCATCCGGTTTCCATTGATGGTGAAACCTGGGAAGAGAAACCGCATCGTCGATACCCATTCCATGATCAATGACATTGATGATGACCTGCAGCACGGTAGTGATAATCGTCGACCCACCCGGTGACCCGGTTGACAATACCGGTTCACCATTGCGTGTCAAAAGGGTTGGTGACATGGAACTCAACATTCTCTTTCCCGGCTCGATGGCATTGACTATGCCGCCAGTCAGACCAAACTGATTGGGTGTATCAGGGCTAACGGAAAAATCGTCCATCTCGTTGTTGAGCAGAATGCCCGTGCCGGGCACGACTATCTTGCTGCCAAAGCTACTGTTCAGCGTGGTAGTCAACGCCACCATCATGCCGCTGGCATCCATGACTGAAAAATGCGTCGTCTCATGACTTTCCTCAGGCCATGATCCCGCACTCACATCTTTACTGTTACCGGCATGGCCAGGATCAAAATCAGCAAATCGAATTCTCGCGTACTCCTTGCTGATCAGCTTTGAAATGGGCAATTCATGGAAATCCGGGTCTCCCAGATATTCCGCCCGGTCAGCATACGCAAGTCGTTCAGCTTCAACCATATGATGGATGACTGCCGCACTGCCCCAGCCCATCTCCCTAAGGTTGAATGGTTCCAGCATGTTCAGCATCTGCACCAGCAGCGTACCACCGGAACTCGGAGGACCCATCCCCCATATGTCATATCCCCTGTAATTACCATGAACCGGAAGGCGCCACACCGAGGAATAGTCAGCGAGATCATCAAGGGAGATATCACCACCTCCCCTTTGCATCTCGGCAACGATCAGATCTGCAATCCTGCCACGGTAAAAACCATCCTTACCAGCATCCGATATTCGATTCAGGGAATCTGCCAGATCCGGTTGACGCCAAATGTCTCCAGCTTTGTAAGATTCACCATTGCTCGTAAACTTGCGAACCGATGCAGGATATTCCTGTATATCCGGTTGAATCCGTCTGAACTGCCGCGCCAGATCCTCAGTTAATGGGAAACCCTGACGGGCAAGCTCAATGACCGGTTGCAGTATTTTTTTACGGGACATGGTCCCATAGGTATCCAGAAGTAGTAACAATCCGTCAACAGACCCTGGTACACCCGCAGCCTTGTGGGACCTGGTGGATAATCCGGCGATGACAGCTCCGTTTTCGTCCAGAAACATGTCTTTATGGGCATTGCCGGGCGCCTTTTCCCGGTGGTCCAGCGTCACCACTTTGCCATTTGACAATTTGATGACTGCAAATCCACCACCGCCGAGATTTCCTGCCGACGGATAGGTGACAGCCAGTGTAAATCCAGTTGCAACGGCTGCGTCAACAGCATTGCCACCAGCTCGCATGATCTCAACTCCCGCCTCGGAAGCAATGGCAGAACGAGAAGTCACCATGCCGTTTCTGCTGTAAACCGCCTCCGGACTGGCTGCCAGCAGACTGAACGACGGCATGACAATCAGTAACAAAATGAGACCTCTCACAACAAAAACTCCTTCAAGGCTTTTTTTTGCATTGTGCCTTCGAATGGAATGCAATGCCAGGGACTATTTTGAATGGACAGGTGGACTTTTTCCCGCGGCTCTCACAATATTGTATCTTTTAAACAATCAATTGGATTTGGCTGGAATTACGATGATCAGAACACCATTTAACCATGAAGAGGCTGAATTGTATCAATATCTCTATGATCTCCAGGGATATCTGGTCTTTGAAGACGTACTGGGCAAGGATGAAGTTGCGACAATCAACCAATTGCTGGACGAGCACCTGACCAACCTGCCGGAAAACCGGCCGGGAAAGACACAAGGAAAAGCCGGTAAATATAACACGTATCGATTTGGCATGGCTGGAGGCTCCTATGCATCCGGCCCCGGGTTTCTCGACTGGGGCAAACCCTTAGTGGATTTGATAGAACACCCGCTGATCATGGAAATCATGCGCATGCAACTTGGTGATTGTTTCCGACTTGACCGCATCTTCGGCATGCATATGCAAAAGGGTATGAAAGCCGGGAAGCTGCATGCCGATTACGGCGCCTCGGAACCTTTTGCCAGGGCAGAACCCGGAAAGTACTACCCTCAACCCGGATTCCAGGCGCTGCACGGATTTGGTGTAGCTGCCCTCAGCCTGACGGACAGTGGCCCGGAAACCGGTGGATTGTGCCTGATTCCAGGCAGCCACAACAGTCATTTCAAATTGCCGGATCAGGTCCGCGGAGAGAAATATTCCAAAATTGTCATTTGTCCCAGGGCGCCAGCCGGCAGCATGGTATTTTTCAGTGAGGCGACGACTCACGGAACCGCCGCCTGGACTGCGGATCATGAGCGTAGATCATTGCTGTACAAGTATTGTGCATCCCAGCTTACCTGGTCACGGTCCCGGGTACTGGCGCCGGAAGGCGCCAAACTGACGCACCGTCAACAATTACTGTTGGAGCAACCCGCGGGCGCCAAATGGTTCTTCCCTTCCCTGTTCGAGGAAGATACATCAAAGATCTGAATCCGGATTATCTTGAAAAGAAATTCAGACAGCATTTCCCTTCGTGATGCCCGGCGACTGTTCCTCAATCGCCAGGGTCTGATTCGCCAGGCTCATTTCGGTCGTGGTAAACGCGCCGTTGTGCGCGCTGTCGACGATCTTTCCTATCTTCAGATTGATACCATTTCCGTGGTCGAACGAGCCCATCACCACGTTCTGAAAACCCGTATCGCAAACTATGAACCTGAAATGCTGAATGAACTACAGGTAAAGGACAGGAAGCTGTTTGAGTATTGGGCACATGCCGCCGCCTACCTCCCTATTGAGGATTATCGATACTACCTGCCGATAATGGAAGGCAGTGCCATCAAGCGAAAACCAGACCCTGTAATAGCGCCGGAGATCCTGCGAAAAATTCGAGACGAAGGACCTCTGCAATCAACACATTTCGAAAATCCCAAAGGGCGAAAGTCAAACGGATGGTGGGACTGGAAACCTGCAAAACGGGTATTGGAACAACTGTTCCTGGCAGGAGAACTGATGGTAGTTGCCAGGGACGGATTCCGAAAAATTTACGATCTCCGTGAGAATGTTCTGCCCAACCACATAGACACTACTCGACCAACAGACATTGAATGGTGTGAATTCCTTGTCAACAGGCGGATCGGCGCCATGGGCATCGCCACTGAATATGACATTGGTTACATTCGTACCGCAATCCGGCAACTGACCGCCCGGAATATCAAATCCTTGATGCAGAAGTCCCTATCCAATCTGTTGGAGCGGGAAGTCGTCATACCGGTTACCGTCAATGGCATAACCTGCTATTCGCATGCAGAAACCCTGGAACAATTGCCTGTCAGATCAGGTACAAAACGCGTCCGGTTTCTTTCACCATTTGACAACGCGGTGATTAATCGACGACGAACCATGGAACTGTTCAACTTCAACTATCAACTGGAATGTTATCTTCCGGAAAAGAAACGGCAGTATGGTTATTTCTGCCTGCCGATTCTGTACGGTGATGAATTGATTGGCCGGATGGATGCCAAGGCAATTCGCAGCAGAGGAGAATTACTGATCAGGAACATCGTTCTTGAACCAAAAATAAAAATTTCCGATCAACTGATGTACTGTCTTGGCCGCGGTATTACCGGATTCGCTATCGATAATCACTGCACTGCGGCATCAATATCAAGAGCCAGTCCCGGTTTGCTTGGCAATCTGGAATTGATGTGATGGTGCGACGAACCCATGTCGTTGGATGTGAGATGGATTGTGTATAGATGTCAGGCTACTTCTTTTGTGGGTGACAATGCCGTTTTAGCTCGCAGCACGCGTAAGAATTCGCCATCGAGAGTTATCGTAATGTTCAATCCGCCGGCTACCGTGTCTCCAAACCGGCTAAGACTTCACGGAAGCTGTTGAGACCTGCCTCCAGGTTCTCGATGATCTCTTCGGCGAGTTCGTCGGGTTCGGGCAGGTTGTCCAGGTCTGTCAGGCTTTTGTCCTTGAGCCAGAAAATGTCGAGACTGGTCTTGTCACGCGCACTGATTTCTTCGTAGCTGTAGCTGCGCCAACGGCCTTCCGATGCGTCCTTTTCGTCATAGGTCGTCTTGCGCTGATGCCGGTTCTGGGGGTTATAGCATTTGATGAAGTCCGACAGATCCTCGAAGCGCATCGGTTTCTTCTTCAGCGTATGGTGAATATTGGTGCGGTAGTCGTAGTACCAGACCTGCTTTGTCCAGGGATCCGGGCTGGCTTCGTGGTTGTCGAAGAAGATCACGTTGGCCTTGACGCCTTGGGCGTAGAACACGCTGGTCGGCAAGCGCAGGATGGTGTGCAGGTCGGTGTTATCCAGCAGCTTCTTGCGGATCGTCTCACCGGCACCGCCTTCAAACAGCACGTTGTCGGGAACGACGACGGCAGCGCGGCCAGTGGTCTTGAGCATGGTGCGGATGTGCTGTACGAAATTGAGTTGTTTGTTTGAGGTGGTCGCCCAGAAATCCTGTAGCTGAGGACGGTTCATTTCCCCCGTGAGGATCGAGATCAGGCGTTCAACATGTTCTGTCTCATGTATGGTCTCATGTATGGTCTCATGTATGGTCTCATGTATGGTCTCATGTACGGTATCTTGTGGGGTATCTTGTGGGGTGTCTTGTGGGGTGTCTTGTGGGGTGTCCTGAAAATCTTTTTTTTCTTAACCCCAAAACTCACTCATTGGAGTATCGCATTGACTCAGTAATAATCACACTAATGAAGGGTCGTTGCCTCATCTAAAATCACACTATCTTTGAATTGATGAGTGTATTTAGATGACGAAATTGATGTGATTATCAGCACGAATGGAGCTACTGAGAAGTGTCCATCGGTCCGTGGGAAGTCCAAAGTGCTTAACTGAGTATCCAGTAAAACGAGGGATCTTCATACACACTGGCAACTTCACCTTTGCCTTGTCGCCCCTAAACGCAGCGATGCCTAAAGATTTTTCTCAATTGAATCCCATGCACTGGCGCATGATTTGAATAGCCTGCACATATGTGTCAAACGCCCCTGGCGGTATGCTGGTAATCGTTCGTGGTATATTCGGATTACGACGCAGAGATGGGAGAAGGGGAGATATTATTATGGCCAATCCAGAACATATTGAGTGGTTATTCGAAGGCGCAGAAAGATGGAATGCAAAGCGAGCTCAGCAAAACTGGGTTGCTGATTTAAGTGAGTACGATATTTATAAGAAATTTCAACAGGCTGGATTGCTTGACGGAGATAACTATATTCCGCTTGCCACGTATGATTTCAGTCAGGCAAATTTTAGAAAATCCCGTTTGACATCATATTTTACGAAGCGCGGTGCTGACCTAAGTGGCGCAAATCTCTTGGGCGCGAACTTTCAAGAAGCACAATTGGGCAATTCCAAACTCGACAATGCCGTTCTCACCGGGACAGATTTTAGTGGGGCAAGTATGTTGGGGGTTAGTCTCTGCGGGAGTTCGATGGTGGGTACCCGTTTCGGTAGAGCGTATCTTTTCGAGGCCGACCTAACGAATACGGATTTCGCTAACGCGTATCTGTCAAATGCCGTGCTCGAAAGTACAACTCTCGATGGCACGAATCTCACAACAGCGACCCTTACAGGAGCAAACCTCAGTAGGTCACGAATTTGGAAGGCAAAGCTTTACCCAGACAGTGAATTGGAAACTCTGCAACCAACACTCGCCGACCCTGGCAAGCGCGTCGAGTGTGTTGCGGATTTAACCAGAATATGCACAGAGATTGAAGCACATCATAGCAATTGTATACTCTATTTTCGGGGAGAGCACAGCGACAAATGGCAGCTGCAACCCTCCGTAATGCGGAATACGCAAGTGGCTGAACCCGTTCTTCGCACAAATGAGGGTTCTATGCTTGTTGATCTCATGTCACGGAGGCCAGAGGAGTTCAGCGGAACAACCTCAGCACTTGCAGAATGGGTATTAGCGCAGCATCATGCGCTCAAGACACGCCTGCTCGATATTACCCGAAATCCCCTAGTGGCATTATTCTATGCTTGTGAGTTGAACGACAACACAGGTCGAATTCATACACTCTCAGTGCCCAAAGAACTGGTAAAGCCCTTTAACAGCGACACTATCAGTATCATTGCCAATTTTGCCAAGCTCTCACGTGCCGAACAGAATTGTCTTCTGGGTTGGGCTCTCGTTGATATAAAAGAGCGCGAACCTGAGCCTCAATACCACTATTCATACACAGTTGCCATGGATCACCTGTATCAGCTAATCGAACAAGAGAACCCGTCATTTAAGGAACGAATTGATCCTAGAGATTTTTACCGTGTATTTATTGTTGAACCCCAGCAGTCATTCGAACGCATACGAGCGCAGTCTGGAGCCTTTCTTGTTTCAGCGTTCCATGAGCGTTTCGAGCGAAATGAGGTTCTTAAATGGAATCCCGGAACACCGGTATACAGTCATTATACGTTCGAAGTGCCTGTCGATAAAAAACAACATATCCTGGATGAACTGCGTCTGCTGAATATTACACAGGAATCTCTTTTCCCAAGCATTGACGAAGCTGCAAAAGCGATCACACAAGCTTACTCAAAGTAAGCAACCGTTCAAGGGCGCAGTTCTTAAATTCCTCTTACATCACAGCACATGATACAGGCATCGTCGGTTGTTCCTGCAAAGTCCGTCGCGTAGAACTGCGCCGTTCATGGTCATCGACACAGAAATCCTGTCCAATGGAATACCGTCAAACAGTATCTTCATGTCCTCCACGGAATCGACGGCAACCCCAATATTGTAACCTTGTCGCGTCTGATCTGCTTCAACCACACCCTTTGTTGATAGCGATCGGAGATACTTACGGATCGAAAATTCGGAGCATCCGAGATCCGATGCAAGTTGTGGAAGAGATGAAGCTCATTGCGTCATCTTCTCATAGAGCTGTTTACATTGGCGATATTGTACCAAGGAGGCCTGGCCGACGATGGCGACAATGCGGACCATCGCTTCCTGTCCGTCTGCGTCGCTGAGGTGCAGATCCTCACCGAGAGCAAACTGCGCCGGCTGCTGGAGCCCGCCGTTGATGGCGATGTTATCGGCGTAGAGATATGTGCGGTCATGGTTGTCCAGGATCGGTTCGAGCCGGCCACGCAGGATTGGCACATGACCCGTACGGTTCGGGAAGATGACAGCGCCGCCATCGGACAGTTCTGTCAATTCGACGTCGAGTGGTCCGTCTACGGGTTTCCAGATGCTCTCCATGTGCGCCGTGAAGCCGTTTGTGGCGACGAAAACGGTCATCTGCAATTGAGCCGAATGCAAATCGAGTATTGCCGTGCCGCTTTCGTCCGTTACCGCGTTCTTCCACGTCTTGTTGGGGAACAGTGCGAGCACATTGGCGCCGGTGACCGGTCGGCCCGCGGATCGGACAGTGACGATACTGTCCGATGCACCCCAGTCGAACTCATGCAATTCCCTCCATGGGATCAGGCTGTCCGTTCCCCGGCGCTGGGGTTGATCGCCGCCGTAGACAACGACTACTGAGCATCGGTGGGTTGATTGGGCAAGGTGCCTTCGAACCCGTTTGGAACCGTCGAACAGATTGGACGATGCTGTCTCTGAGGACTTGGCTTCGACAATCGTGGCGCCGATCGGGTTTTCGACTATTAGATCGGCTTCCGCGCCGTTCCGGTCGCGGTAAAACGAGATTCCATTGGCTTCACCCTGGTTGGCCCGATGTTTGGCGACCTCCGAGACTACCCAGGTTTCGAAGATCGCGCCGCGAAGCGGATGTGCGCGGAGTTGTTCGGGGGTACGAATACCCAGCAACCAGCAGACGAGCCCGGTATCGTAGAAATGCAGCTTGGGCATCTTTACCAGGCGCTTGCGAAGATTCGTGTGAAGGACCGGAAGGCGGAAAGCGATAAAGCTGGTTTCAAGGATGCTGAGCCAGGCTTTCGCCGTCGGTTGCGAGATGCCGCAATCCCCTGCGAGCGACGAGTAGTTGAGCAATTGCGCTGTCCGACCCGCACAAAGTGTTACGAAACGCTGAAAGGTCGTGAGATCGTCTACGTTGCTGATCGTCCGCACATCGCGCTCGATGTAGGTTGCGATGTAGGAACCGAGCCAATCCGATGCTTCCTGTCCTTCGTCGAATATGCGCGGGTAAGAACCGGTGAAGAGAGTCTCGTTGAGAGTCTCGGGGTGCCGGGGAAAACGGATCGTCTCGCCTCTCGTCAGCGGAAGGAGGTTGTACACTGCCGTCCGTCCTGCCAGCGACTGGCTGACCGATTCGAGCAGAGAGAGGTTTTGTGAGCTCGTGAGAATCCAACGACCTGGCGCTGGGTCTGCATCGATGACGCCTTGCAAGTAGGAGAGTAGATCGGGCACTCTCTGGACCTCGTCGAGCACTGCGCCCTGCGGAAATTGGGCCAGGAAGGCGCGGGGGTCCTCTGCGGCGAAGGCCCGTACGTCGGGGGCTTCCAGCGTCTCATACTGATGCTGTGGGAACAGGGCCCGGCACAAGGTCGTCTTTCCGCTCTGGCGAGGTCCGGTTAGCGTGATGGCCGGCCAGGTCTGTGCTGCCTCGGTCAGCCTTGGGGCGAGGTCACGTGCTATCATGGTGTATAGAGCATGGCAGTTTCTGAGGCTAAATCAATATGAGATTTTGAAATAGCCTAAAGTGTTCGGCGACAATTATCCTTGCCGGTCGCATGGTCTTCTCCAACTTTGACCTGACCGGTCAAGGGCGCCGCCGGGCATCACATCCCTGGCGAAAAATCACTGCTATTGTCCGGCTCCAGATTCTGAGCCTCTGTCTGCACGTATGTCATCAAGCTGGGGATACCTGGGTGCCAAACAGTCTTCTCTGAACCCTGCCATATGTAGTCCAACTTCCTCAATTCCCGGACGGTCTCCAGTACAATATCAGGTGGATTAACCCCAACAGGTTCCCCAGCCACCGTGTCGTGTAGTTCGATGTCTGATATTGCCTCTCGGCCTTCAAATGCCTGGGCTATCGACAAAGCCACTGGTACCATATGATTCTGTTTCAAGTCCTCGTAATACTCTTGGTATAACATGCCTTTTCCGTAGTCAAAGGCGCCCCATGTCTTATCCAGTAATGCCTGGTCAATCTGGTCGCATTTGGCCTCCTTGGCTGCGTCCCATAAAATCGACCCCCAAAGCTGGATGAAATACGGGTAGCATTGGCTCTCGGTGACCACCTGTGACAACACATCCGGGTCAAGCGATATACCTGCGTTGTGCAGGGGAGTGAAAATGGCATCAGTGGCTGCCGACTCAGTAAGCCTACCCATTGGTATTTTATTAGTCCGAATCCAGAATGTTGCCTTCATGGGACGCAAACAATCCCTAAGCCCGGGGGTGCCTGCAAGCACCAGCAGGAAGGGCGCTTTCTTGCGCACGTCCTGACTGACATTAAGCAGTTCCCGGCCCCATTTGGCAGGCATAGTGTGGGCCTCGTCAACCAGAAGCACCAGAGGTTTTTTATTTGCTAAATCTATCAGAAAGCTGACCAGGGATCGTGCCTGGGATGACTGTACTACAGTGCGCTTTACAAGCGCTTTGAGGAGACTAATACCCAGCGAACTTGATCTTTCTGTCGTCACCTGGGCCTGTGGTGTGTCCAGCGCCACCTTCAGCTGATCCTTTAATGCCATTGTGTCTGAAGGTACTATAGAGAGCACCCTGCACTTGTGTTCTTCAATACAATACTCTTCCAACCATTGCAGCAACACCGTCTTCCCGGTGCCGCGTGGCCCGTACAGCAAAACATCGCTCGGTACCCCACTAGGCAGATCCAGCTTTACCAGCAGCTTTTTGATGTCATTTTGTGCTGCGTCACGTCCGGCCAGGAGCGGCGGCATTTGGCCACTGCCCGGTTGGAATGGGTTTATATCCATATTGTCTTTGCTCACAACGCGATTTATTCCCTTCCATTTTAGCACATAACCTGCGTTGACCTGGTGTTCGCGGGTTGCATTAACCTGATGGGAACCGCTTACATTGAATCGATGCAGAACCCGGCATACCCATCGGAACTTCTGCAGCGGATCATTACTTTGTCCATAGAAACCATGAAAGTGGTCCGGGGTTTGCCGCCGTTACGTGTCTGAAGTGTGGGTTTGGTTAGCTGCCTGAGATCCAATGCAGGGGTTGTTGTTGAGCGGGAGGCAAAAAGCATCAGGTCGTGAACGCTCCCGCAGCTAATAATCGCTTGCTAAATATACTTCTTAACTCGGTGTCCAGAATTTCGGGGAAAGATCATAATGATGGCCTGGACCGATTGTTCGTAGATCTGTTCGTTGAAGGGTAATACACTTTGCCAGCGCTCTTCTGTCACCTGATTTCAAACCTGAAATCAGAGACTCCTTATCCAATTTTATTAACCATTAATCCTTGATAGCCAACTCAATGATCCCTTGATAGCCAACTCAATGATGAAGCACTTTCTCCGTAGCCTTGGGAATGGGCGTACCTGGACCAAAGATGCCCTGTACGCCGGACTTCTCAAGAAAGGCATAATCCTTTTTCGGGATCACTCCACCCACGATAACGATGATGTCGTCAGCGCCGGCTTTCCCCAGCTCTTCAACAAGCAGTGGTATCAGGGTTTTATGCCCGGCAGCCTGGGAAGACACTCCGATGACATGAACATCATTTTCGACTGCCTGTCGGGCAACCTCTGCGGGCGTGGAGAACATGGGAGACAAATCAATGTCAAAACCGGCATCTCCAAAGGCTGTGGCTATCACTTTGGACCCACGGTCATGGCCATCCTGTCCCATCTTGCAAACTAGCATACGGGGGCGTCGACCATTGCGCTCTTCAAATTCCTGTACCTGCCTGATGATGGATTGCCATCCACCGTCATCCTGATAAAGGCTGCCATATACTCCTGATATGGTTCTTGTATCAGCCTCAAAACGGGAATACACCTGCTCCATTGCCTGCGAAATTTCGCCAACGGTCGCGCGTGCACGCATGGCCTCTATCGATAATGCCAGCAGGTTAGAGTCACCGGCAGCCGCCTGTTGAATCCTGTACAGCACATCTTCCACTCTGCTTTGGTTACGCTGACCCTTTATCTCCTGTAAACGGGACAATTGTCTGGCCCGTACCGTGGAATTATCAATTTCCAGAATATCAACACTGTCTTCCTGATCCGTTTGATATTTATTGACACCAACAATCACATTAACACCCTGATCAATCATAGCCTGTTTCCTGGCTGCCGCTTCTTCTATACGAAGTTTCGGCAATCCGGTTTCAATGGCCTTTGCCATTCCACCGTGGGATTCGACCTCTTCGATCAATTGCCAGGCCTTGTCAGCGATGTTTGCAGTCAGTGATTCCATCATGTAGGACCCTCCCCAGGGATCTATCACATTGGTAATCCCTGTCTCTTCCTGCAGGATGAGTTGTGTATTTCTGGCGATGCGCGCAGCGGATTCAGAAGGTAACGCAATTGCCTCGTCCAGTGCATTGGTATGCAAAGACTGGGTGCCGCCAAATACCGCAGCCATAGCTTCAACGGTTGTCCTGATGACATTATTCAGGGGATCCTGCTCGGTCAGAGACCATCCGGATGTCTGACTATGTGTTCGCAGCATCCTGGACCGTGGATTTTTTGGTTTAAACTCATCCATGATACGCGACCACAATAGTCTCGCCGCCCTCATCTTGGCGATTTCCATGTAAAAGTTCATGCCAACACCCCAGAAGAAAGACAATCTCGGGGCAAAATCATCGATCTTCAGACCCGCGGCAATCGCCGTTCGGATGTACTCCTTGCCATCTGCCAGGGTGTAGGCCAGTTCCAATGCAGCATCGGCGCCTGCCTCCTGCATGTGATAGCCGGATATGGAAATGGTATTGAACCGTGGCATGTGCTCAGTGCAATAAGCAATAATATCGCCGATGATGCGCATTGAGGGTGCTGGTGGATAGATATAAGTGTTGCGTACCAGGAATTCTTTAAGAATATCGTTCTGTATGGTGCCGGCAAGATCAGACTGTGCAACGCCCTGCTCCTCCGCGGCAACAATGTAGCCGGCCAAAACGGGTAGAACTGCGCCGTTCATGGTCATCGACACAGAAATCCTGTCCAATGGAATACCGTCAAACAGTATCTTCATGTCCTCCACGGAATCGACGGCAACCCCGGCTTTACCAACGTCGTGGGTGACCCGATCATGGTCCGAGTCATATCCGCGATGGGTTGCGAGATCAAATGCCACGGAAATGCCCTGCCCGCCTTCCGCCAGTAGCTGACGATAAAAAGCATTGGATTCTTCAGCAGTCGAAAAACCCGCGTATTGCCGGATTGTCCAGGGTCGACCGGCATACATTGTCGCCTGGGGACCGCGAATATAGGGTTCCAGTCCCGGCATGGTGTCGGTATTTTCGAGTCCCGCCAAATCCGCAGCAGTGTACAATGCCTTCAGGTCAATGCCTTCCGCAGTGGTGACCTTAAGACTATCAACTGATCTGCCTTTCAGTTGTTTTTCCGCCTCGACCCGCCAGTTCTCTATGGAGGACGAAGGTGTCTTTTCATCGGTCATGAGTGATCACCGGGTTCATTCAGCTCTATCAACACGCCATCACAGGACTTTGGATGAATAAAGATCACACGCATATTGTGTGCTCCAGGGGTCGGCTCCTCAGACAAAAACCGGTAACCCTTTGACTTCAGCCGTGCTATGTCACCATCCAGATCATTACTGCGAAAGCAAAGATGATGTATGCCTGGTCCATGTTTCTCCAGATATCCAACCAGTGGACCCTGCCCTGCCAGCGGATAGACCAGTTCAATACTGGTCCCGTCAATCGGAAAAAATGCAGTCGTGGTTTGCGCCTCAACCACGTCTTGCGTACCTTCGAAATTCAACCCGAAATCTTCCAGAAATCGATTGATGGCGCGTTTCAGGTCTGGCACCGCAATGGCTATGTGATCCAGTGACGTAATCATGATTAAGTTCCCAGGTTCTGCTGATACCCCATGAAGTCAAGATATTCAGTCGTGACTATCCTTATTCTGTCTGCTACGTCTGATTCCGATTCCTGAGTCATTGCCACATCCGGTGTTACCTTGAAAACCACCTGGCCCTGTTTAACGATGGTTGCATCCATGTTGATCAACACTTTGTCGATCGTTCCGGAAAACGGCGCCAGTACCTTATTGAACATTTTCATCACCTCGATGATGAACAGCGGTTCCCCTGTTTCAAAATGATCTCCCGCCTGCACAAACGATTGCCGGTCAGTAGCCTCACGTGAGTAAAACATGCCGCCAACGGGTGCAGTAATCTCATCCCCGGAAGTCACTGGCGGAGGAGACAACGCCCTCATGCTTTCCTGCCTGAGCAACTCTTCTCTGAACCGGTCTGGTATGGCAATTGAAAGGTCAGATAATACGGACAGATCAAAGAAACCGGTTTGCATACCGATATAGGGCAGTATTGTCAGGATTTCCAGACCCAATTGAAATCCCTTATGAGCAGCCCTGACCTCCGCTGCCCGAGAGCCAAATATGGCAGCCTCACCGCTAAGGCAGGCTTGCACTTCGATCCAGTTATCATTGCCTGTTGTCTGTTGCACAACATCATAGAAATCCATTGCATCCTGCAACAGGACCTGATCGTGGTCCCAGATGACATATAACGCAGGACCTCCATTACCAGCTTCCATATTCAGATAGTGATAGAGATCACTCAGTATTTGTACGGGATTCGACAACCAGATGATGCCACCCTCTGTAAATCTGAATCGATGTCTGTTCAAAGACAACCAGCCAGCCAGAAAATGTGGTTCAGCAAACAGAATATTGATAACGCGAAGTAGCAGCGTTGCCTTTCTGTTCATGATTTCGCTGATAGCCGCTGCTGTTTCCCGGTCATCGGTCTGAGCAATGTGTACCTGTTCAATAGCGGCATATGTCCTGGCGATATCAAGGTTATCCGCCATTGCCTTCAACTGCCCTGTTGCAGTCAGAAACGCTGAAACAAAATCCGTTGTCGGCCTTGCCTGCACATCCTGTCCGAGCAGCCAACTCAGCAGACCATATTGAAACTGTAGATTTGTCCTGAGATTGTCCCCTGAGATTCGGGTACAGCGAAGAATTTCTGCCATGGATTCCAGTGATGCCATCCTGCTTTCACCGGTACTCAGCAATAATGCTATGTTGGCATCATAAGCACCCGCCAGGTGATACTTCATGAAGACATCCGTATCTGGATTATGCAGGCAAATCCCCTGTTCATCACGTATTTCTCCAGGCAGGACAGGGGACCATTGACAGATAATTCCGCCGGCATGCGGTTTTAAAGCCTGGTCAGTCGCGTTCAACCTGACCTCCAGGGAGGCCTTTTCACGACACACACGTTCCGGTTCCGGAAGTCGCTTGCCATGAGCCGCCAACAGAACCATCAATTCGACAATGGAATTTACCGTAAAGTAATCTTCCACATCATTGGGATTGGTAAATCGCAGTGCGTAGCACAATTCCGTAACCCTATGCTCAACCTGTACCCGGGTATTCATCTCCATAAAGTAGTGGTGATCTCCATCCACGATACATTCAAAGGTGGAAACCGAATCAAGTCCGACGGCGGCGCCAAAACGCGCCGCTTCCAATTCCATACTTTCAAGAATCCCGAGGTCAGTCACCAAAGCTGCCCTGGTCTCTGGACATTCAGCCTGTGCTATGGCCATTGAGAGTTCTTCCCGGGTTACGGAAATCTCCTGCAGTTTCTGTTCGTTCATCTGCAGGCTGCAATCCCTGCCCCCCATTGTGATACACCAGTCTCCATTACCCACGACCTGTATTTCCTGGTGCCGTATTTTTTCCATATTGAGTTCGGCAAGAACATTCTTGTTGTCTCCGACCCCATTGGCCTTTACTTCCGCCAGCACTTCCCTGTACATGGGATCTACCGCTTCGATAGCCTGCTGTAACCGGTCTTTCTTTTTTCCTGAATATTCCCGCGGTGAATTCAGGATCCGTTGGCCTTTGCCACCTCCACCGCCAACGGCTTTCAGGCGAATACGATGTTCAGGATTCTGCTCAAACAACATCCCGACCTGGAACGCCAGCATCGCGGAAACCTGATCTATGGTAATAAGATCAATCCCCTTCTCATAGGAGGCATTGAGAATCGACTCTGCTATCGCCTCTATAGAATCCAATTGCCCGATATCGACATCCAACTCATGATTCTTTATCAGCCTGACGAGGGATTCCTGGTCAGGACAGCGTTCCAGCAATGTCAGTACAGTTACATTGTCCAGACCCGGTGTTACCGGGATATCCACTGCGAGTGCCGTACGTCTTGCAAGGTCTTTACTGCCTGCCTGTCGGATGGTAGACGATTGTGGTCCTATGAATTTCAGTCCGGCATGTTCCAGACTCTGAACCAGCGCCTCGTCTTCCGCCATGAAGCCATAACCGGCAAACACTGAATCATAGCCATAATCGAGCGCAATACTGATAATCTGCTGAATGCGTTCGGTTCTTTCCTCCCTGGTTGCACCCGTATAATCGGGTACCCGATGCACTCTTGACGTACTGATCTGCCTGCGCAATTCTGGTGACAGTGCATTGGCATAGGTAATGGAGTCCTTTTCCGATATCAATATGCCGTATTCGGTGATACCCATCTCTTCAAATACATCCATCGCCTCCATCCGGATCGGTCCACGGCAAATAATGAGCGGATGAATATCGATACAGGCAAAGGATTTCTCCCATGCCGATTGACTGCTTCCCCGTTGACGATTCTCATGGATCAGAGGATTTTTCCGGTTCTGGACAGACATGGGCATGACCTAATGGAATTCCCTTTGAATACCTTTGAATGGACCTGGTTCATAGTGGTCCAGATGAAACAGCATGTGTTCTGCCAGCACCTCCCTTAATTCCGAAGGCAATACAATCTGGGAAACCGAACCCAGACTCAGCGCTTCCCGCGGATTCATCAGTTCTTCTTCATAGCGCTTTACCAACAACGCCTCTTCATCGATCAGCCACTGATTCGCCCGGCGTTCCGCCTCAATATCCGGATGCTCAACACTACTGTCGAGTTCTTTTCTCTCTTCGGATATTCGTTGTTCCAGAGAACCCCGCAGTGCTCGCAACTCGTCTTTATAAACAAATTCCACACCCGGCGGACCCATAACCGCTACCCGGGTAGCCGGCAACGCAATGACCAGGTCTGCTCCAGTGGGATAATTGTTGTAAGACGCATAAGCCCCGCCAATGGCATTGCGAATCAGGACCAGGAACCTCGGCGTTCGGAGATCTATTATGGCATCCAGCATGGCGCGCCCGGCCTGCACAATACCCCTGCTTTCCTGATCCTTCCCGGGAAGGAATCCCGTGGTATCTTCCATGAATATTACCGGGATGTTGTAAAGGTTACAGAATCTTATGAATCTTGCATTCTTGTAGGCTGCGTCGACATCTATCTGTCCTGACCCCACGGCGGAATTATTGGCCACAAAGCCTGTGACATGTCCTGCCAGACGACCGAAACAGGTGATGGTGTTTCGTGCCCGGTCCGGTTGAATTTCAAAGTAATCGCCGTGATCGCAAATCTGCTGGATGATAATGCTGACATCAAACGGCGTGTTGAACCCAGTCGGCGAGTTGAATACTTTCCTGAACAACAGATCAATGTCCGATGTCCTGCGATCAATCGGATCCAGGGTCTTTTGCCAGGGTGCAAATTCAGTATTATTATCCGGCAGGTAGCGCAGTAGTTCTCTCACTTTCTGCAAGGCTGCAACCTCGTCCTTAACCGTGATATCAGTGACGCCACTGTGACTGTGTACTTTCGGACCACCGAGATCATCAGCTTCAATATCCTCTCCAAGAACTGATTTCACGACTCCCGGCCCGGTCAACCCAAAAAATGTCTCTTCCGGCTGGATCAGAAAACTACCCTGTCGCGGCAGATAAGATCCGCCACCGGCGTTGAAACCGAACATACACATAATCGAAGGCACTACCCCGCTGATCTTGCGCAACGCCGTAAAGGCCTCGGCATAACCATCCAGGCCGCCAACGCCCGCGGGGACATAGGCGCCGGAAGAATCATTCATCCCCACCAGAGGGATCTTTCGTGAGCCTGCCAGTTCGAAGAGACGTGCCAGTTTCCTGCCATTCGTTGCATCCATTGATCCAGCGCGAACAGTAAAATCGTGTCCATACAAAGCGACATCGCGGCCATCAATATCGACAATTGCTGTGACCAGAGATGCGCCGTCAAGATTCGGCCCCCAGTTTTGGAACAGTACTTTGGGGGGCTTATCGGTCAGGACAGCAATCCGCTCCCAAACGGTCATGCGGTTCTTCAGATGTTGCCGCTGTATATTGCGCAGGCCAGCGGATATAAAGGGTTTCCTGATAATTTTCAGGGCTTCCGCCAGGGATTTTTCATAGTTGCCCTGTGTGCCGGAATTATGACTATCCCCAGAGAATTCCTCATTTGCACGGGTAGCAAAGGGATTTACAGTGGACGGTATCGGCTTTTTGCCCATAGGTGTTGCCTCAGCCTGAGCCAGAAGTAATACCATTGATTATATAGACATACTCTGCCAGTTGCAGTGACCGTAATCCCGGCGCCAGTATCAGACCAGCAAACTTTGTTGTTTTCCATATTGCGAAAATTTATCCAGCACAGTCAAAGCAGTCATATTGAAGATTCCACGGGCTGACACTGACGGAATCAGAATATGTGCAGCTTTGTCCAGGCCATTGAGATATGGACCAATCATACCGGCATTGGAAATGGACCTGCTGAGTCCCAGGGCTATGCTGGCGGCATCCATATTCGGCATAATCAACAGATTAGCCCGTCCGGTCAGATGATTGTTTTGGTAGATGGATGAACGCAAATGCTCATTAAACGCAGAAAGCGCATGCATTTCCCCGTCGATTTCCAGATCAGGGTTATAGCCGCGCAAACGCTCAGCGGCCCTCTTCATCTTGTGGGCGCCTTCGTCATCATAGGTACCGAAATTCGAATGGGAAAGCAGCGCCACCTTGGGTTCGATACCGAATTTACGGATAAAGTCCATACTGTGTTGGGTTAATTCAACCAGTTGGTCCTCATTCGGGTCTACGTTGACAAAGGGATCAGCTATGAATAGGGGACCATCCTGCAGCAATACGGCGCACACTGATGAAACCTGTGGACGCGGTTGATTGGAAAGCACCGTTGTAATATCCCACAAGTGATGATCAAAACGACCCACCTTACCGCAAATCACGCCATCAACTTCCTCCAGAGCAGTCATCACGGCCGCCAGTACGGTAGTGTTACTGCGCAGTGTGATCTGTGCTGCTTCAACAGATACACCATTGCGCCCCACCTTGTCATGATAAAAACGCCAGTATTCCTCATGGTTATCGGTTTCAAGAGGTTCAATGACTACAATATCCCTGCCGATCTCCATTCGCAGGCTGAGCGCCTCCAGCTTGCGTTCGATGACATCAGGACGCCCAAGCACATAGGGTCTGGCTATATTCTCATCGACTACTGACTGCAATGCGCGCAGAACATCTTCATTTTCTCCTTCTGCGAAAGCAATCTTCGCATCGATTTCCAATACCTTTTCGATTACAGGCTGCATGAATATTCGACTACTGCTGACATAGGAGTGCAGCCTCCGCCGATAGGCCTCAAGGTCCTTAACCGGCCGCGTCGCAACACCACTTGCCATTGCCGCCTCAACCACAGCGATGGGGACCTCTTCTATCAGGCGTGGATCAAAGGGTTTGGGGATGAGGTAGTCACGCCCAAATTTCAAACTTTGACCCGCATATGCTCTGCTGACTTCTTCCGTGGGTTCTCTGGTGGCCAACTCCGCAATGGCTTTTACACAAGCCTGTTTCATAGCATCGTTTATCTGGGTTGCACCGCAGTCGAGAGCTCCTCGAAAGATAAACGGGAAACACAGAACATTATTAACCTGGTTAGGGTAGTCGGAACGTCCTGTCGCCATGATGGCATCCGGTCTTGCTGCCATGACTTCTTCCGGCATGATCTCTGGAATCGGGTTTGACATCGCCAGAATCAGCGGTTTCTCCGACATGGATTTAACTGCTTCCTGCCCCAACACTCCCGGTCCGGAAAGTCCCATGAATATATCTGACCCGACCATTGCATCGTCCAGCGTTCGTGCGTTGGTGTTAACGGCATATTCTTCTTTCCACTCATTCATGCCTTCCTGGCGTCCCTTGTAGATCACACCCTTACTGTCGCACAGGATGACATTATCCTTGTTCATGCCCATACTCACCAAAAGATCGACACAGGCGATACTGGCAGCACCTGCCCCTGATACAACGAGTTTCACTTCCTCAAGGGATTTATCCACGATTTTGAGGCCGTTATAAACAGCGGCGGCGGAAACAATGGCCGTACCATGCTGATCATCGTGAAATACCGGAATATTCAAACGTTCCCGCAAACGCTGTTCAACGACAAAACATTCCGGCGCCTTGATATCCTCCAGATTGATGCCACCAAAGGTCGGTTCCAGAGATGCCACTATTTCAACCAGTTTGTCCACATCCGTCTCGTCAATTTCGATATCGAAGACATCAATATTTGCAAACTTCTTGAACAGAACCGCCTTACCTTCCATCACCGGTTTACCCGCCAACGGTCCGATCGCACCCAAACCGAGTACTGCTGTCCCATTGGATATCACACCTACCAGATTACCTCTGGCGGTATAGTCCGCGGCAGTCCTGTTATCGTTCGCAATGGCCATACAGGCATATGCAACGCCAGGTGAGTATGCCAGCGCCAGGTCCTGCTGATTAGACAGTGGTTTGGTCGGCTGGATAGCGAGTTTCCCCGGTACCGGTTCCAGATGATACCGCAGCGCGGCTTGTTCCATTGTGTCAACCATGATACTCCTGCTTCCAGTAAGAGAGGACGCACATTATTAATGCCATGACCATTCCTTATTGCAGAGCGGCTGTGCGTCTGATTAATTTTGGCACTCGAATCTGCTCAACAAGTGCCTGAACTTCGCGAGGTGGTGGTGGAGTAAGACGCATGACCACAAGGGCAACAGCAAAGTTCATCAACATCCCCAATGTACCTATCCCCTCGGGGGAAATGCCAAACAACCAGTGATCAGCATTATTTAACTCGGGACTGATGAACTTGAAGAACACGATGTAGGAAAAGGTAAATGTCAGCCCGGTTACCATGCCGGCAATCGCTGCTTCCCTGTTCATCCGGGTGGAGAATATTCCCAACAATATGACCGGGAAAAAACTGGCAGCGGCCAAACCAAAGGCAAACGCCACTACCTGTACCACAAAACCCAATGGATATATCCCAAGCAATCCTGCAGCAAGCACGGCAAGGGCGGCGGCAGTCCGGGCAAACAACAGCTCCTGGCGTTCATTTATCGATGGCATCAGACACTTCTTGAGCAGGTCATGAGAGATACTCGTGGACATCACCAGTAGCAATCCTGCCGCGGTAGACAGTGCTGCCGCCAACCCACCTGCAGCTACCAACGCGACAATCCAGTTTGGTAGTGCGGCAATTTCCGGGTGTGCCAGAACGATGATATCCCGATCAATATACAATTCGTTCTCACCTGCGCCGGGTTCATTATCCAGCATTCGCTGCCCCGATTCACCCCTGCCCGTTTCATATACCGGTTTGGTTGGTTCTAAAGCCGCACCGCCACGATACTGCACCAGGCCATCATTGTTTTTATCCAGCCAGGCAATGAGTCCGGAATTTTCCCATCGGGTAAACCAGTTCGGTGCTTCGGCATATTCCAGACCGTCTACATTGTTGATGATGTTGATTCTTGCAAAGGCGGCAACTGCCGGCGCGGTGGTATAAAGCAAGGCGATAAATATCAGTGCATAACCAGCAGATATTCGGGCATCCCGCACTTTCGGAACTGTGAAAAAACGCACAATCACGTGTGGTAATCCAGCCGTTCCGGCCATCAACGCTGCGGTAATAAAAAACATGTCAATGGTTGATTTGTTCCCCTCGGTAAAGGCAGTCATCCCCAATTCACTGGTCAATCCATCCAGCTTGTCCAGCAGATACATCCCTGACCCATCATCCATGGTGCTGCCAAATCCCAGCATAGGCACAGGATTCCCGGTCAGCATCAATGAAATGAATATCGCCGGTACCAGATAGGCAAATATCAATACGCAATACTGGGCAACCTGGGTGTAGGTAATCCCCTTCATTCCGCCAAGAACAGCATAGAAAAAGACAATGGCCATGCCGATAATGACCCCCATGTTGATGTCCACCTCGAGGAAACGTGAAAACACGATGCCAACACCACGCATCTGTCCCGCAACATACGTAAAAGAGATAAAGATGACACAAACAACGGCAACCAGCCGCGCAATCTGGGAATAATAGCGGTCACCAATAAAATCCGGCACCGTAAATTTGGAAAATTTCCTGAGATAGGGCGCCAGCAGCAACGCCAATAAGACATAGCCTCCAGTCCAGCCCATCAGATAACGGGCGCCGTCGGCGCCTTCAAAGGCAATTATCCCGGCCATGGACAGGAATGATGCCGCGGACATCCAGTCAGCCGCCGTTGCGGCCCCGTTGGCAACCGGATGAACATGACTGCCGGCCACATAAAATTCATTGGTTGTAGATGAACGACTCCAGATGGCAATGCCAATATAAAGTGCGAATGAAAGCCCGATGAACAGATAAGTCAGAAACTGTACACTCATACCTGATCGTCCTCGTCCACTCCATGGTCAGCATCCAGACGATTCATACGCCATACGTAAACAAAGATCAGGATGATAAAGAACAGGATGGAACCCTGCTGAGAAAACCAGAATCCAAGTTTGTAGCCGAAGAAACGGAATTGATCCAGAAAATCAACAATCAGAATGCCGCACACGAACGACACCAGAAACCAGACAGACAACAGAGACAGTATCAACACCACATTAGCGCGCCAATACGAATCGTTTTTATCAGACATCAACAGAATCCCCACACCACAAAACCCAGCATTATGCAATTATGGATGGTGGATGACCAACCTGAATTGGTTTTTCCTGCAGGCAATCCAGTGTTATTTACTTGTTGATGCGCAACTGTCCCAAGAAATCCATCTTGCCGAGAGGGACACCCTTCATACGCAGGATGTCATATGCAGTGGTCGCATGAAAATAGAAGTTGGGCAGCGAAAATGACATCAGAAAATCTTCAGCCTTGAACGGTATACTGAATTCTCCCCTCCTGAACTCGATATCCTTGCCCTCCAGGGCATTTACTGATTCTCTGGAATACTGCTGCAATCCGGCTTGCGCTTCCACTACATGATTCTGTAGTTCCTCATACTCAAGCTCCAGTCGGGGAGGCGGCGAAAAGACCCCTGCTTCGACTCCCTGTATTGCACCGAGTGAATGATGCGCCACAGAAATGAGTTGGAAACCAAAGGGCAACATATCCGGATATAGGCGCGTCTTCACAACGTCATCAAGATCAATGTCATTTCCTTCACAGTGCTCTCGACCCTTGGAGAGATATCCCGAGACTGCACTCAGTATCTGCTGAAAATTAATAACACTGATATCGTAAAGTGAAATAGACATGTTCATGATCTCCTGTTAACACGCTGAACAGAAGGTAATAACTAACCTTCTTTCAAATTCCAGCATACATTCAAGTTGCCAGGCGCCCGGCGGCCAGTGGCAACGTCTCCAGTACATAGTATGAATGCAATTAAGAATGCCAACAAGGCTTCCTGCGTTTTAGTGATTTCTATGTACGGATTGGGGTTTCCCTATTCTTGTACGGTTCGGTATTCGACGTTTGAGATCCTTCGCTTCGCTCTGATTACAAAAACACTAAATAAACTGAAGGTATGATTTCCATGGCAGGCATACGGCTAACCCGCATACATCACCGCGACTTCCAAAAGGCTGATTTTGGCATAGATTTTCAATAGTGAACCTCGTTGGGAAGGACTTCGTACTAATTTTTATCGGTACGACTCCTTGTTTTGTCGCCCCACTGCTCTGGCGCGTCGCAACAAGCAAGCCGGACGGAGGAGTGAGCATGGTATGCTTGCGAACACATGATTCGCACTTGGTTCGGCACCATATTTCAAGCCCTGGGAAACCCACAGTATCGCCTTCTGTGGATCGCTTCGCTATTTTCAATGTTAGCCTACATGATGCAGTGGACTGTAATGGCCGTGGTTGCCTTCGAGCTTGCCGGGACCAACTCTGCGGTAGGTCTCGTTCAGGTGGGTATTGGACTGTCGATGCTGATCCTCGGCCCCATTGGCGGCGTTGTCGCCGATCGTGTATCCAAAAAGCCAATGGTGCTTTGCGGCCAGTCAGTCATCGCGGTTTCATTCATTGTGAAACGCGGTCGCGGCACTGGCAGTAGCATTGCCACTGACTGCGATCGTGGGTACGCGTTGGGCCTGGCCAGCTCTGTTCGCATGCATTGCGCTTCTGGGTGTTGGCTTTTTCCTGCTCGCCACTGCGCCCTCATTCGAAATGGCAGTTTTAGCAACGATAGCGTTAGGGCCGGGTCTCTCCGGTTTCATGCTGCTAAACAATGCGCTCATGATGTCGATCACCAAGGCGGGCTACTTCGGTCGCGTGATGTCCCTGACGATGTTGGCATGGGGATTCCAGGGCGTGCTTTCGTTGCCGTTTGGCATCCTCGCAGACGCATTCAGCGAGCGCGAAATGCTGGCGATCATCGGGGTTCTGCTGCTTGTGATCGCCGTTGCCGGTGGACTCGCCAGACTTAAGTCCCGACCTTAAAAACTGAAATTAAAGTGCCGAACCTACAGCGGTCGCACCTGGTGTTTGGTCGCCGCAAAATCCCGCAGGGAGATTTTGTCATAGTCGGCAGCCAGATCTGTCGCCGCTTCAAGCAAGGCTTCCGGACTCGGATGTAGGCTCCGGAACACACCCATGTCGTGCAGGATCTCAAAAGACAGAAACTCCGCATGGTTCAGTACATCGTTCACTTTCGGCTTGGGAATCACGTCCATGATGATATTGATCGCCCAGTAAGGGATGGTCATGTTGATCAGCACCTCGTTCATGGCCATATTGTAGTCCCCGGAGACGGCCAGGCGGCGGTCGCAGGCACAGGCCAACAGGCACCCCCCGGCGATGGCGTGTCCGGTCACAGCCGCGATGGTGGGTTTTGGAAACCGGTACAGGCGGTTCAAGGTGCCGGGAAACAACTGCCCGAACGCAGTCTGTTCAGAGGCATCCATCGTGGGCAACCACTTCACGTTGAGCCCGCCGCTGTAAATACCTTTTCTACCCATGAGGATCAAGGCGTGGGCATCACTGGCCTCAACCTCGTCCAATAAACCCAGCATGGTGCGAAACCAGTTATTATCAAGGGCATTGACCTTGCCGTCGTCCATCACGATGGTGGCAAGGTGTTTATCGATGGTCAGGGTCAGGCTCATGGTGTTGTCTGCTTTGTGATTGATTGGTTGGCCCAGAATGTACCGGGTCTGTACCGTACGTCAACACATTGATGGGTATAAGTAAAATAAACCCGCTGTGCCGAGAGTCGCCGATTTAAGGTGGCCGGGGTCGAGGGTGCGTTAGACGAGGACGCCTGTGCTGCGAACGGAAAGCAGCTTGGAAAGTGTCGTTGTATGCTCGAATTACCGCCGCACTTCTCGCATTTCTCGATCCGATGGCGACCAGATTGCCAGTCCCCGCATCGACAATCGCCGGCTGCTAAAGGTCAGCCATATCGACGGGCTTGCCGGTACGCGACGATTCCAGGATGCCAAGGACCACCTTCATCGTTTCGATGTTATCCCGCCCGGAGCTTAACGGCTCGCTTTTCGTTCTGATGCACTCTTCGAAGTGCAGGGTCTCATTGACGAAGAAGCTCGTGCTGGGCAGAACGATGTCGCTTGTGTCGAGGGGCTCGAACGGCGGCTTCTGCCGATCGGGTTCATCCTCCTTTTCCCCGAACATGACAATGCCGAAGTGCCGAATCGGACTATCGTCTTTGGCGGTCGCCGGTGGCGTCGAGTGAATGGTCCCCTTACTGCCCAGGACCATATAGGCCGAGGCTTCGGGCGCCAGATAGCTGGTCCAGCTGCTGAACACATCGCCGATAGCACCGTTCTCGAATTCGAGGGTTGCAGCGGCCAGGTCTTCTGCACCGTTGGTCATATGTGGCTGCACCGTCCTGCAGACCCCAGTCACCCTTTTGACGTTGCCAAGGTAGTAACGCAGCAGGTCGATGTAATGCACGGTGTTGAGCTGCAGCACACCCCCACCCGCTTTGGCGTCGGTATACCAGGCCTCCTGCGGGCCTTGCCTGAACACATGGGTTCGAGCCGCCTGAATCTCGCCCAGTTTGCCGTCGTCGATGAGACGTTTCACGGCATAGGCATCCGGCGAATAACGCAGGTGCTGCGCAACCATCAGGGTTACTCCGGCCCTGTCGGTCGCTTCAATCATCGCCCGACAATCCTGCAGCGTGTTCGACATCGCTTTTTCGACAATCACATGTTTACCGGCTGCAGCCGCAGCGATCGCCTGGGGCGCATGCAGGTTGTGACCCGTGCAGATGTCCACTGCATCGATATCCGCCTTGCGCAGCATGTCGTCGTAGTCCAGGTAGACGGCTTCGACGCCCGCTTTCCTGGCGAACTCCTGCACCAGCGGCGGGGCGATGTCGCATACTGCGGTAAGCTGCACCCGGTCGGGGTGCTCCAGGTAGGCGGTCATGTGAAATTTGGAGATGCCTCCGGTGCCAACGAGACCGACTTTCAGTGGTTCGGACATGTTCTTGATTCTCCCTGTGCTTTTTTCTTTTAAGCCAGAGGATAACCGATTGTAAGAATGAGAGCATTCGAAAAAAAAGAAAGATCATTCTGCAGACAGTGGAAAATAAAGCGATGGAAAAAACAAAAGCGCGTTTGGGTGAGATTGAGGTATATTAATGCAAAGAGGAGCCGGCAAAGAACCTGACAGTGGCTCGACATAATCAAACCGGGAGGTGAAAAATGGAAGTGCAAGTCAAAGGCGCAACACTATACGTGGAAGTTGACGGATCGGAATCTTCCCCGGCCCTGCTTCTGTGGCACCCCGGACGTTGCACCCTGCGATCGTGGGATCACCTTGTGCCGCAACTTGCGGAACAGTTCCGGGTGGTCCGAATTGACGTGCGCGGTATCGGACAGAGCTCTCCTGCAGAAGACCCGGGTCAATACACCCTCGAACAATACGCAGAAGATGCCTGCACCGTGCTTGATCACCTGGGTATCGAGCGTTGCCATGTGTGGTCCCAGTCCGGCGGGACCCGGCAGGCGATAGCATTCTGCGCGCTACATCCTGACCGGGTGATGTCAGCCGCACTTTACGCTGCCAATACAGACCCGGCCGACATGGCGGCGCAGCAAGAGGGATCAAAAATCGCCGCAGCAGAGAGACGCAAACTCGGGATCGAAAAGGCGCCACGTCCACCGGAGGGGTTCTTCGAACACAAAGACGAGGAAGCCGCGGCTCTGGCCATGCAGGCGAGTGGTAAATTCGATCTGGCTGCGGTAATCGGCAAGCTCACCATGCCGGTGCTGATCGGCACGGGCAGCCATGACCCAAACCTGGTCTCAAGCCGTGTTATCGCAGCCATTGCGCCTGACGCAAAACTGGTTGTGCTGGAAAACGTCGGCCACAACAGCATGTGGGAATACCCCGCCTTTGCGTTGCAGACATTCCTCGATTTTCACGAGTCATTAGAGACGGGTTAGTCGTTCAGGATAGGCGTTCGTCCATCAACTTTCGAGTGGGAAGGAGCCTGTGAGAAACTGGTTATTGTCACGTAGCCAGGATGATAGGAGAATAAGACAGGCCGTTCCCTGTCCACCTATTTATTGGTAACCTCATTTATTGCCCCAAACTCAGAAGGAGAGATGACGTTCAGCCTGGATAATTTGCAGCTTTCTCAAAATAGAGCGTTAAAGGTTCCTATACTCTCACTGTTATTGGCATCGCTTCTCGCGACCCTGCCTTTGTCCGCATTTTCAGATCGACCGAATATTTTGTGGATTGATATCGATGATCAATCTCCCTGGTACAGCGTTTATGAAGACAAGACAGTCAGTACGCCGAATCTGGACGCATTGGCGAGGGAGGGTGTTGCCTTTGGGCGTGCGTATGCAGCAGCACCTGTTTGTGCGCCCAGTCGATCAGCCATGGTTACCGGCGTATATCCGATTCGGGCAGGAACCCATGATATGCGTTCCGGGCGGGTACCCGAATACCAGATCTCCCTGCCTGACGAGATAACCACAGTGCAGGAGTTATTGCGTAAGGCAGGGTATGAAACCTACAACGCCCATAAGGATGACTATAACTTTACCTATGATCGGCGCGATCTCTATTCAATAGGTAATCCGCAGCACCCTTATTCTCCCGGTAGTCGTGTCGTCGAAGCTGGGAATGATGAGGCCAAACAGCCAAACTATAAAGGGTTGCGTGGAACCGGGTCCTGGCGTGACGTTAAAAAAGGCCCTTTCCTCGGGCAGATGTCCATCCCTGGTGGTAAGGGCGTGGCCAGTATAGATAAGCAGCTCCGTTCGTTGGGTATAGAGCCGGTAGATCCGGCAGAGGTCAGTGTACCTGCTCAATATCCGGATATCCCTCAGGTCCGACAACACGTTGCGGATCACTACAATTCCATCCTGCGTACTGACCATCGGGTTGGGGAACTAATACAGCAATTTAAGGATGAGGGCCTGTGGGGAAATACAGTGTTTATCCTATACAGTGATCATGGTTCAGATCTGCCCAGAAGTAAGGGATTCGTCTATGAAGAAGGTCTGCATATTCCGTTTATCATTGCAGCACCAGGCATGGATCTCATTGCGCCGGGAAGAAGGGAAGACCTGGTAAACCTGATGGATATTGCCGCCACGACATTGGGGCTTGCCGGTATCGATGTTCCCGAATTCATGGATGCCAAAGATGTCTTTGCTGAGGATTTTCACCGGGAGTACATCTATTCATCAGCAGATCGGTGGGCCAACGTTATCGACAGGACGCGTTCTGTGATGGGCGAACGGTTTCACTACATCAGAAACTTTATGCTGGACCGACCACTGTATAACTGGGGGCCTTATGAAATGACCGCTTCCATACGTGACCCGGAAGGCAAAACCACCAGTTTTATGGCTATGCGCCGTATGGCTGAAGCAGGGGAGCTTGAAGGTGCTCAGATGGCACCTTATGGCAAGCGGGTTGCGGAAGAACTCTACGACCTTCAAGAGGACCCTGACGAGGTGGTGAACCTGGCTGGTAATTCGAAGTACGAAAAGCAGCTTCTAAAAATGCGTGGCCTTCTCGATGCCTGGATAGCTGACACTGATGATAAAGGACAGTACCCGAGATCTGCCGCGGCGATGCAGGAAATTACCGATCGCTATCCGGCAGATTGGCTGAAGAGTCCCGAGTTTCTTAAAGAATGAATAATTGGGATCAGGAACACTGGCCCCGGTTCCAGTGCATGTTGGCGGAGCGTGGATTGTTCGGTATGGTAGTGACTCTCCTTCCTCCAAAGAAAATAACCATGTCTAAGTTGCTAATCGTTATTGTAGGTTTCCTTGTTGTGTCGTGTAGCAATACCGTCATGCAACCATCTTCCACTCAGCAGATAGAAGAAATTCCTCGTGGAATTCCGGAAGACGTGGGCATGTCCTCTGAGGGATTGAACAAGATAGATGAACTGGCGCAACAATACATTGATGAAGGCCGTGTGCCAGGCATTGTTGTCGGTATCAGCCGACGTAATAAGGTGATCTACCTGAAGGCCCATGGAATTCTTGAAGAAAAGACGCAGGAACCCATGCCCGAAGACGCCATTTTTATTATGGCATCTTCCACCAAGCCGGTGATTGGTGTTGCGGCGATGATACTGGTTGACGATGGTCTGATCAGTCTGGATGACCCGGTATCCAAATACATCCCTGAGTATGAAGACCTTCAGGTGGCAGTGCCGCTGAAGTCGGCAAGCGCCAAAAAGATGGCAAACAAGTCGAAAGTAAAAAACAAAGCTAAAGCCAAAGGCAACAACCAAAAGTCAAAAGTCCCTGAATATCGGCTTGTACCGGTCAACCGACCACTGACCATTCACCATTTGTTGACGCACACTGCGGGTGTGGGAACGAGGGGAGGATTGGGAACAGCACTTGGTAAAGACAGAGCCGGGCTCTCAGATACGCTTGCTTCCTGGATTCCCAGACTGGCGGCGAGGCCCCTGGATTTTCAGCCTGGAACCCGCAGGGCCTATAGCCCAGGTGACGGACTCAAAGTGGTGGGACGAATTATCGAGATTGCCTCAGGTATGCCTCTAAACAAGTTCATACAGTCGCGTATTCTTGATCCACTCGACATGAAGGATACTTACTGGAACGTACCGGAAGATAAACTGCATCGAATGCCCACCAGGTTCCATAGTAAAGCGTAAAGGCGATGGTAAGGTCTTTGGGGAAGTAAATATGAGTGCATATGTCTCAGGCGCCGGGGGGCTTTTTAGCACGACCCGTGACTATTTGCGTTTTCAGCAGATGTTGGTTAACAAGGGAATCTTGTTTGGTCAGCAAATTCTTACACCTGATACCGTTGCCATGATGACAAGTAACCAGGTTGGGGATTTGGCTACCAAAGCAGCCAAAGGTGGCCCTGGGCTGGGCGCTGGCTACACAAATGGAATTACTTTGGATCAGAAAAAAGCCAGAGGTGGGCATATAGCAGGTACCTATAGCTGGGGTGGCGCCGCGGGTACCGTTTCCTGGACGACCCCTTCTGAGGAACTAACGCTGGTGTACATGGTTCAAAAACCGTCGGATCTACCAAACAAAATCGCTAGTGTAGTTCGGGATGCGATTATTGAGTGAGCGCATGACGCCTTAAGGGTATCCCATTCTAGATCAGAGTAAAGTGCCAGAGTTAACTTAAGGTCCGTTCATCAAATTTTACTGCGGTGTGTACCAGACTGGTGACGAGTACGCGCGCTCCTCAATGACGGGTGGTGGATCCTGTGGGATGTCCACACCATAGAATTTCGCATCGTAGACCGTCCATCGCGGTGTGGGAATCTGCAGCACGCGCACGTAATACACCGCGCGTTCAGTCTCGTTGAAGTCCGGGTCGCTCCAGGTGACCGATAGCTCCGGACTGCCGATGGTGTTTTTGTAGCTGGCATCAGGGAGATCCACTGTAGATCCCACCGAAGGCAGTAGGCCATTGGCGCCAATCTTTCGATGGCCTGACCAGGCTACATCGTAGACCTTTTCCTGTAGCTTGCCGCTCTCATCACGCCAACCTTTAATGATTTGCACACGATCAAGGTTGGCGCCATCCGGGTCCTTGGTGGCCCGGATCAGAAATGTCGGGACTTTGTTTTTGGTTTCCTTGCTCTGGATCAGATCGCCGCCCATGGGGACGCCAAGGCGATAGCCAGCCACTGCAATATCAGGTTGCTGAGAGTGGTCCTCAGTAAAATTCCAACCGGCAAACAAGCGCAGGGTGATTCGCGGTCCGGTCGTCGCGTATACCTCGCGCCGTTTCAATGCCGAGAAGATTGCCTCACGAGTGTTGTCCGTTGCCCAGACGGCGGCGTAACCGGAAGACGCCCAAAACTCCTGTTTCGCGGAACGAAAGCGGCTGGGTTCGGCGCCACCCAGTTTGCCCCAGAAGTTGTCTTCATCGACCGAGGCAATACCTGTATGTGCATCGGTGGAACCGATCATGCCGAACTTATAGGGATTCACACCGACGTTCGCTTCTATGTCCAGACCAGTCTTCAGCGCTGAACGGGCGTAAGAAGCACGCGCTATATCTTCTGCTGTGCGGCCACTCTCTTTTGAAGCCGCAGGCATTGAATAGCGACGATAGGTTTCGTGATCTGCAAACTCATCGTTAGGAGAGATCAGCGGATAGGTTTCGCTGTCCCCCTTGATCTGGGTCACTTCAATAAGGGGTTCAAAATCGGAACGGATGCGAGCGTAGTCTCGAGATATGGGTTTGCCTTCATAGGTAACTCGCCTGAACATGGCGCCGCGACTCAGGTTGCTGTTATGTGGAATGGCAATGACATCACTGCCGGTTGTTTCCTTATAGCGTGTGAGGTGCGCCCATAGGTCCTCCGGGTTCTGATTGTCCTGACTTGAGAAGGGAACTGTTTTCAGGGTGTCGGTTGGTCCGCCAGAAAACAGGACGTTGCGGTGGTTTAGGTTGGGCGAGTATTCGTACCCGGCGAACGTTGTGAATGTACCGGGGTCGTTATGTCGTTCGGCAACAGCGACGACTTCCTGCCACACGTCACGCTTGAACGATTCATCCAAACCATAGTCACGGAATGCGATTGCCTTGGCGGCACTGATCAATTGGCTGCCGGCATCGTACTCATCCTCGGTCGCTGATCCGAGAAGCTCGGAAACCGTAGGCCGTCTTGCCAGTCGTTCGGCCAGTTCCGGCGCCTCTTTCGCTGCCAGTACGCGAGGGTCTCCAGCGACCAAAGCTGGTAGAACTCCCAGATTATTGGCATGGTCGGCCACCATCAGAAAATCCAGTGGCCGGCGTATTCTGACATTCTCGCCTCCGTCAGCCTGGGTAATCTCGCCCTTGGCGAAACGGTAGGCCTGATCTGGCGTAATCATCGCGCCGAACGAGTAGGCGTCGCCTGAAAGATAGGAGTGAAGGTGGGTATCGCCCCAGTACACGTTTTCCGGATAGTCCCGGTCAACATAGGGAGAATAGGATTGCTCTGCTGCGATTGGCATCGAGATTGTCAGTATCGAGATTGCAAATAGTGCGAGAAGTTTTTTCATGCTGGTTCCCTGTTTCCTGAAGTGATGCTATCAAAGCGTTGATCCGGGAGCAGCACTTTTATAATAAATGGGGTCAGTATAATAAATGGGGTCAGTGTAATGTGCAGTTGTGTCAATCTTGACTTTCTCCATCGCTCGTGAAATTCTCATCTGGTAACCATCGCGGACTAAAGTGAAATGACTGTTTTTGGAAAAGACGAAGCTGCAGTGCGGAAATTCGGGGCAAATATGCCAGTACCAGAATTCGGTGAGAGCAGCTTCAATGAACCAAAACCGTTAAATCTTGCCAAGGTGGCCATTGTCACAACTGCCGCGCTTTATCGACAAGGCGGGGATGGTTATGAACTTGGTGACAGTGACTTTCATTATGAAACCTTACCCAGACACGCCAGGGATTTAGCGCTCGGACATCATAGCGTCAACTTTGATCGAGGTGGTTTCGCTGCTGATATCAATGTAGTTTATCCAATTGATCGCCTTCAGGAACTTGCTGAAAACGCGATCATCGGTGAAGTGGCGGAAAACCACTACGCTTTCGCTGGTAACCAATCAGACACCGTATCGGAAATTCGCTTGGACTCTGGGCCACTTTGCGCCAAAGAAATGCTTAAGGAGGGCGTAGACGTTGTTTTGCTGACAGGTACATGACCTCTTTGTCCGCGTACCTTGTGTACGCTAGCACACGTTTTTGAATCAGCAGGTCTATCAACTGTCGTCATCACTCCAATGAGAGAATTGGCGGAACGAATGAAAGTTCCAAGAACCCTCCACACAGATTTCCCGGTAGGTCTGTCACTGGGGAAACCAGGAGACAAAAAATTCCAGTATGAGGTTTTGCAAGCTGCATTTGATTTGCTGGAGGAACCCGAGGGTCCGATTATCAGGGAGTTTCCTGTTAGCATAAGCTCAACAGGGAACGAGCCACTGGTTTGCTCACTCCCTCCAAGAACAAACAGTGAACTGCACCCCGCCGTAGATGAAGCCCAAGCTTTAAAAGCGGCCTATGACCGCGCGTATCAAAAGAACAAAAGAACCTCATTAGGAATGAAAATCAGTGCTGAGCAAGTTTCCGAAGCGGTAGAAAGATTTGTGAGAATCGTTGAGGGAGAACACTGGGACGAAGTCGGATTTCCAGCTAAATCAATGTATGGAACGGTCCACGACATACGATGCTACTATGAAGAACTAGCCTGTGAATTGGCAGAGGGCCCTATAGCCCCATGGGCAACCGAGGAATGGTTTTACGATAGAACCGAGGCCGGCCAAATCATTTTAAGGGCCCGACGGGCGATGCGAGATAAAGATGCGGATCAATCGATTTGGTTTGGCCTGGCTCCAGCGGGTAGAGAGTAACAACATCCAAGGTTGCAACGTCACGCAAAGATACCCCCTACGGCGTGTACCATATGGGACTGGAATAGGCTCTCTCCTGCGTGATGACTTTAACCTCCTCTGGAACGTTCTCAAGGCCGTAAAATGCTACATCGTATGCCGGCCATGACCAGAATCACGTTTGGTGAATCCGATGCCTTGATACCCATCGCATAGAACAGCAGGCAAACCATCAGTTTGATTCTCATCGTTTCTCCTGGATTCGGAATCAGCGCACCTTGAGACAAAGTGTCTTATGCAGGTTAAGGGCAATTCGGAGGAGGATATTCCCCACGCTATAGGGACCTCGTCCCCAAGTTCATCTGGACGGGCTCCCACAACCTGCCAACTGGGTTCGAATGCTTATTCGTTGACTGAACGTTGCAGGACTTCGACCACCCATTGATTAATGCTCTTATCGTCGCTGACTGCTTTTGTAGCGATCTTGCGGTGCAGTTTTGGCGGTATTCGAAGATTGAACTTGCCGGAATACTCTCTCTTCGGATCAATCCCTTTTTCATTGCATACCTCAAGAAACACATTAAGTGAGTTTCTAAATTCCTTCTTCAAAACGGAAAGGCTGGTACCGTAAAAATCAGCACTACCATTAAGTCCCAGTATCTCTCCCCGGAACTGTTCCAATTCAGGATCAAACTCTATCTTTGCCTTATACCCGTCCAATTCAAGAACATTCATGGTTTCACCTCGTACTCTTCTAACCACCGTCTGATACTGATGACAGCACCTTTGTCGGTATCAGGGGAAGGATGTGGCCTATGAAATACGCGAACCTCACCAAACAAAACCACGGCCACTCTCGATCCTGCCCGTTCCGTCACATCTGCACCTAAAGCCTTAAAGAGAGACTCTATATCGGACCAGGCGATGTCTCCACTTGTTGGTCTTCTATAGATTTTTTCAAGAGTCTTTTGATGCTTCCGACGCATCCTTATACAGTACCACTATTTGGTACTGTTTGTCATCACGTAGAACTGTCCAACGCGACATGATGCTGAACGAATGGGGTGATTCCAAGGCGAAGTGATGCTGAAGCGGGCGTGTCATATATCATTGGAGGATGATCGTGACACTACAGACCCATCGGCTACACACTATGGAGCAGGTTCGGGCCTTCGTCGAAGGCAACGAGGCTGTGGACTATAAACACCAGGATCGGGCGAGCGCCTACGCTTTTGTGAGCGAGTTACTCGGTCGGCTCCGCTACCGGACATTGGGCAAGCGCGACAAAGGCACCGTGCGGCGCTTTCTGTCCATGACGACCGGCATATCGGGTGTCCAGATCGACCGTCTGATCCGACAGTGGCGGGAGACTGGCAGGATCAAAGACCGTCGCGGTGGCCATCGCGGTCGGCCGTTCGAGCGTCGGTACACGCCAGCGGACATTCGGCTTCTGGCCACAGTCGACGAGGCGTTCGGCCAGATGTCGGGGCTTGCCACCTGCGAACTGCTTCGCCGTCAGCGCGAGGTATTCGACGATGCACGCTTCGAACGACTGGCAGGCATTTCCAGCAGCCATGTCTACAACCTCCGGGCGTCAAAGACGTACGTGGCCAAGCGCACGGTATGGACGAAGACGCGCGCGTCAACGGTCAGCATCGCGTTGCGTGCGGCGCCAGACCCGCAGGGAATGCCGGGGCACCTGCGTGTGGACACGGTCCACCAAGGCGACCGGGACGGCGTCAAGGGTCTGTATCTGATCAATGTCGTTGACGAGGTCACGCAGTACGAATACGTGGGGGCCGTGTCAGGCATCTCGGAAAGGTTCCTGGTGCCGCTGCTTGAAGCCCTGCTGTCGCAGTTCCCATTCGCCGTGGCCGCGTTCCATGCGGACAACGGGTCCGAGTACATCAACAGTCTTGTCCAACGTGAAATGAGCCTGAAACGAGGGCGACTTTTGTTCATGATGGTCCCCTATGGTGACCTACATGGACGACAATAAACTACAGACATTGGATGACATCCGTCGCTTCCTGGATGGGACGGTAATGTTCGACCCGGCAACATACAAGCGACCACAGTGTCGGATCAGCACCGTTTTCTCAGCCTCTGGGCCGACCATGTTTCCAGGGGTGTCAATCAAAGACAGGATTGATGTGACGTTTTTGTGAAATTCCAGATTGACAGCCCACCCAGCGATGAATACAGTTTGTAATACAACAACATGAGGCCTTATCCATGAGCATCCGGACAGTTCGGCTAGACGACGATGCGGAAGCAACACTATCCGCCCTGCAGAAACAGACGGGCCTATCAATTTCAAATGTGTTGAAACGCGGATTGGAAGCGTTCGCAACGGAAGCGAGAGAGACAACTGCAACAAAACCCTATGAGGTATATCGCCAGCTCGACCTGGGTCCGGGAGGCGACGCCGTGGGTCCTGCTGCCAATGCGAAGGGCCTGGCCGTAGAGATAATCAGAAAGAAATACGGTCGATGATCCTGACCGATGCGGGACCGCTGGTAGCACTGTTCGACCGCACCGACCATGCGCACGACAGATGTATTGAGACACTTAAGGGAATTGATGAGCCGATTGCGACGACCATCCCCGTTCTCACCGAAGCATTTCATCTGCTCGGTTCGGCGAGCGCCGGCACATCAGCGCTCAAGGACTTTATCACCGAAGGCGGTCTGCAAGTTCTTTTTCTCGACGATGATACACTCGTTCGCGCGTTTGACCTGATGGCGCAATACGCCGACGCACCAATGGATTTCGCCGATGCCTCGCTAGTCTCTACGGCAGAAAGCCTCTCCCTGCAAAAAGTCTTCACAATCGACCGCCGCGACTTCGATACCTATCGCCTCAGGCGCGGTCACCATCACATCGCCTTCGACATCATAGGGTGAACAGGCGCGTGGTTCAGTTAATTACCTGATGTTCAGGATACCGGGCAGTCTTTTGGCAAACGGAGATGAACTGTGCTAGACGATACGGCCACCGAGGCGGAACGACAGGTCGCAGCGCGGGTGCGCGAATACACCGACACGTTCGGTCGTGCATTCCATGAGCGCGACGTCACGCGCCTGCGGCCGTATTGCAGGGTGCCAGCGACGGTCATCGGCGGCGGCCGACTGCAGGTCATCGAGAACGAGGAAGTCAGTGACGCGCGATGGACACGCGTCCACGCCGCGTTGCCGGCCGATTACGACCACAGCCTCCTTCACACCGTCGACGTCACCATGACCGACAGTCACACTGCTTTCGTCACCATCGACTGCTCTCGGCTGCTGAAAAGCGGCGAAACGCTGATGCGGTTCCACGCGTCCTCATCTTGGTACGTGAGGAAGGCGGCGACTGGATGGTGGCGACCTGGATCGGTTACGGCCCTGGAGAGGCTCCGCGCACGGTGCGACTGTAGCGACTGAGCAGGCGGGCAATACTGGGTCTTCGATGCTAGCAATGATTTTCACCATGCCACCGCACTCCTCACACTTCTCTATGTCGATGGCAAATACCCGCTTCAATCGTTGCGCCCACGTCATCGAATATTTCTTGTTGCCTGGTTGACCAACCTGCGCATGATCGGCTGCTGGCTTTGGCGGCACAACAAACTCACGAAACCGACTATTTGGCGACTGTCGAATGGTAAGCCCTTCTGGCCGGACTACCGTCTCGAGGATAAAGAACGGGGAGCATGAACAAGTCCAGCATAGAAGACCTCCTTATAGTGATCTTGTCAGCCGCGATTAAATTCGCGAATGACCTGACCAGGACGATTGCCGGTAAATTCACCTTTTTCGATGACCACCTGGCCGCCCACGATGGTCGCGTCATAACCCTGACTCCTGACGACAATGCGACCGCCGTTATGCGGGAAGTCATTGACGTATTCCGGATGACAGGAGGTCAATCCCTCATAGTCAATCACGTTCAGGTCAGCATGCCAGCCTTCTTTGACCTCGCCACGGTCCTTCAGACCCAGTACCCGGGCCGACTGGCCAGTGATACGGTGGATCGCTTCAGGCAGCGTATAAACACCACGGCGGCGGGTCAGTTCATTAAGCAGAAAGGTGGGTGAATCCGCATCGGTAAACTGGCCCACGTGGGCACCGGCATCACCGAGCATGGGCACGACATGTTCCAGGTTCATGTAGTTCCACTGATTTTCCAGAGCCCCACCGAACATCCAGTAGTTCCAGAATTCACGGCCTTCAGAAGCAATCAGGCGATCGACGTAGATCTCCACCGGGTCTTTACCCGAGGCATCTGCCAGTTGCTGCAGGCTGTTCTTGCGGTCCATGTCGAAATCAGGAAATTCCGCCATTCCCAACGGGTGCAGCATCGCTGCGGCCTGACCGAATCCGCCTGCCTCCTGGGCCTCGCTGATCAGTCTCTGCCTTGTTGCGGGATCACGCATGGCGGCAACCTTGTCAGCGATGGATGGCAACTTCATCAGTTCAATCCAGGCCGGTGTACGTAAATACGCCTGCTGCGCCAGACCAAAGAAGGAGCCGCTCGGTCTGCTATGACAAAGTGACGTGATGCGATGACCGGCTTCGTTGTTGCGCTGCAGGAATTCTGTCAAGATGGCCAGGCCGCCATCGCCTTCGCTGCCGGTACCCCCTGAGAACAGCACCTGGCAACCGAGTTCAGCACCGGTCTCGAACATCTCACGTTCTACCTTGTAGCGCTTCTGCATGTCAGGCGCGACCTGGAACAGGCCACCGCGACCACCGGCATCAACAACGGCCTGCTGGATCGCTGTGGTCTCACGGGCGTTTGCCCAGGTGCCCGGTGTCAGTCGGCCATCAGGGACCCGGTGACCGAGAAAGCGCGAAGTGGAAAAACCCACTGCCCCCTCTGCAACCGACTCCTTAACGAGTTCGACGATACGGGCCAGTTCCCGGTCATCCGCCTGAACACCTTCGTCGCAGCTCTTGTCGCCCATCACCTCAAAGCGGATCGCCGAGTGGCCAACCAGGCCAACCACATTCAGCGCAGGCTGCAGTGATTGCACGGTATCAAGGTACTCGCCATAACTGGTCCAGTTCCACGGCAGGCCATCCATGATGGCGTCGGCAGCAATATTCTCGACCGCTTCCATCAGTTCCGCCAGATAACGTCTGTTGTCGGCACCACAGGGCGCAAAGGTGACCCCACAGTTGCCCATCAGGGTAGTGGTCACGCCATGATAGGAACTGGGGCGCATTTCCGGATCCCAGCCAATCTGGGCATCAAGGTGGGTGTGCAGATCGACGAAGCCGGGGGTGACCAGCTTGCCCGTGGCATCGATAGTTCGCCCGGCCTGTTCACCGGACAGGTCTCCCACCCGGGTAATTTTGCCATTGTCGATGCCGACGTCAGCGAGGACGCCTGCCGCGCCGGTACCGTCAATCACCGTACCGCCGGAAATGATCAATTCATAGGTCACGAGTCTTTTCTCCTTGGTGGCACCAGGTGCCGTTCATCAAAAATTTACAGGCCGAGTGGCCTCGTTAGTACCTCAGTTTTGCTCCTGAGAGGACCATATACCCCGTCATGCTGGACGGGAGTGCCTGAGCGATAGCGCTTATTCAGGCACATACGCCGTAGGCGCCATGGCCTCAATATCACTGGCCACATCGATCACTGCAGGCTTGTCCGCCTCTATGGCCTGCTCTAGTGCGCTCCGGATCTCCGATGGATCTTCGACACGGATGCCAAGACACCCCATGGAACGGGCGACTTCAGCGAAATTGACATCTTCGAAAACCCATAAGTCCTCAGAGTTACCGGTATTCTGACCCCGATACGCCGCGTTAAAGCCGACCTTGCAATAGCTAGCTCCTTACATCATTTGGCGGCACATTTTCCACCCCTGCCGCGCAGGTGGTCCAGCCACGACCATTGATGCTCGAATACCTCGGATCGAACTTCGGCCGGTTCTTCATAAAGCGCCGACGAATCCTGGCGAGGTCTTCATAGGAAGTAATTTCATTTTCACGATTGGCCGAATCCAAGATGACGAAGTCCGCTTCCGGGGGATAGCACGCCATGGTGCTCGGGTCTCGATCAGCAGTAACATCTTCCGGGCCCTCACCAACGTTGTTGGGGACGTCACTGCTTTGGTAGCGCACATCGACACTCCAGCGACTGCCATCTGACTTGTTGTAAAAAGACGCGTGCGGTGTGCGGTTGGTAAAAAACAGCACACTGCCCGCTGTCATCTCGCAAGCGACGGGTTCGGTTCCGGGCAATTCATCATCCGTCATGATCAGATAGCCACCGTCAGGTCTTTCGTAGTGCGTGTAAATGCCATTATTGTGAACACCTGGGATCACATAGAGACATCCATTGTGCTTGGTCACATCAACCAGGGGAATCCAACAGGTGACGATCATCAGATCGTCGCAGTGCGGCAATAGGTAGGCTGAGTCCTGATGCCACGACACGATACTCTTCTGATAGGGCACCTTTGGACGGATGCGGTATACGGAAGAACCAATGACATCGGGACCCACAATGTCCGTTACACAGGATGTGAGGGACGGGTGGCGTTGCAGGTTCAGTATCTCAGGACCGTGATAAAAGCTATGGGTAAATCGTCGAAGTATTGAGTCCGCACTGCGACCATACGCCCGCAAAAGATGGCTCAGTCTCGTCGCAAATGGATCATCGGCAAAAGTGTCACTCAATTCGCCGCCAGCCTTAAGTTTTTGTGCTTCATCCGAAATCTCTGCAGTAATGGCATCGCGCATGGGCTGCAGGTCGGGTTCGGTGAAAACGCCCGGCTTTATGCAGTAACCCTGTTGCTGGAATTGTGCTAAATCGGCTTCAGTCAGCCCGGTATTCTCGGCCATCATTGGGTGCCCCCTTGCAGTTCAACGAAGTCAGCGACGAAGCCTTCCGCGCCGGTACCGTCAATCACTGTACCGCCGGAAATAATAAGTTCATAGGTCACGAGTCTTTTCTCCTTAGTGGCACCAGGTGCCGTTCATTAAAATCTACAGGCCGAGCGGCCTCGTTAGAACCTCAGTTTTGCTCCTGAGAGGACCATATACCCCGTCATGCAGGACGGGAGTGCCAGAGGGATAGCGCTTATTCAGGCACATACGCCGTAGGCGCCATGGCCTCGATATCACTGGCCACATCGATCACTGCAGGCTTGTCCGCCTCTATGGCCTGCTCCAGTGCGCTCCGGATCTCCGATGGATCTTCGACACGGATGCCAAGACACCCCATGGAACGCGCGACTTCAGCGAAATTGACATCTTCGAAAACCCATAAGTCCTCAGAGTTACCGGTATTCTGACCCCGATACGCCGCGTTAAAGCCGACCTTGCACTGGTTTAACGAGCGGTTGTTGTTCACGACTGTCACCGAATTAATACCGAACCGAGCTGCCGTTTCCAGCTCGCTGAGGTGGTACCAAAAACCACCATCGCCGGTGAAGCAGATTACCGGTCTGTCCGGTGCAGCGCATTTGGCGCCCAGTGCAGCCGGGAACCCCCAGCCGAGGGAACCGGCACATCGAATGAAGGTCTGTCCAGGCTGCGTCAGCTCGATCATGGTTCCCGTCCATATGCCAGCATGGCCCGTATCCGAAACGACAACAGCATCTGAGGGCAGCACATTCGTGATTTCCCTGCAAAGGCGCTCGGGGCGAATAGGCGTTGCGCTCGAGGTCAGTAACGGCTCGAATTCATTCCGCCAACGCTGGACCAACTCCTGAACACGACTGACCCAGGAAGCGTTCGGTGCTTGCGGCGCCAGGGCATCGATCAGCTGCTGTAGTGTTACCCTGGCATCACCCAGAAGGCATACCTCCGCGGGATAGTTACGACCAATCTCTGCAGGGTCGATATCGATTTGAATAGTCCGCGTACCTGACTTCGGGACCCGCCAGAAGTGGGTCACCTGCCCACCGGTATGGCTGCCGATGTAGACAACCAGATCTGCTTCCGACACGACCTCATTGGCGCATTTTCGCGAGTAGGTGCCCACAACACCGGCAGAAAGCGGGTGGTCTTCGGCGATCGTTCCTTTGCCGCTCAGTGAGGTAGCGACGGGGATCGACAGCATCTCCGCCAGTTTACAAACCTCTGCCCGTGCGCCAGAGGCCGTCACACCACCGCCGGCTATCAGTACAGGGCGCTTTGCCTGTGCAATCAGCGCGGCCGCCTCCCGGACACGCTCACCCTCCGGTTCCGGCCGGAATGCGGGATACTGTTTGAACGGCGCCTCGGCCAGCACCTCCATATCGGCTTCAGGCGCCGCTGTTCCTTCTCCCAGGATCCCCATAAGGTCAAGATGAACAGGTCCCGGCGCCCCTGAAGTTGCTTCTCGGAAAGCCTGGCGCAACAAGAGAGGAAGGTCGTCTACCGTGTCAACATAGGCGTTGAACTTGGTTACCGGATCGTACATAGGCCTGTGGTCGATCTCCTGATAGGCATGGCGATACAGGAACCTCGGCGAAGATCGTCCGGTAATGGCAATCACCGGGGATACGGCCAGATAGGCATCCTGGAGCCCGGCAGCGAGGTTAGCCGCGCCTACAGATTGGGCCATGGCCACTCCCGGTTTGTGCGATATGCGAGCATACCCGTCCGCCATATAAGCCGCGGCCTTTTCCGAATGGCACCGCACCCGTTTGATCCCCAGTTTTTCCATCTCCACGAGCGCGCCATCGAGAATATAGGGCACGTGAAAAACAGACGTGACGCCATACCCGTGCAAGGTCTCGGCAATGAATTTATGACCGGTCATCTTCGGCATACAACTTTTCTCCTTGTTCGCGGCACCAGCTGCCGGTTCATTAAAAATCTACAGGCCGAGTCACCTCGTTAGCGCATCAGCCCCTGTCCAGTTGCTTAGTGTGTGAAATCGTCTCCGGATCCGAATAGGGTTCTCTTCTGGTTAGCTGACCGCACCGAAATCGATGGGTGTGAGTGTCGGTTGCTCTGCGGCAACAATGTCGCGCATTCCCTCCCACTCATCCCACATATGAGTTAACGCATGTTTGGATCGCTGCCAGGGGTCGTTTCCCGGCTCATAGTCCAGCCATTCGCCAAACTGACCGCGATCAGGATGATCAGAAACCCCGGTCACCACTTTGTCGGGTTGGCGACGCTTATTGCGGATACGAAATATTATGTTCTTGCGGGACTCAGTCCCGAACTGGTTTCGGGTCCCCGTATGGGGCATCTGGAATATAGTAATCGCTGCATCACCGGGTCCCATTCTGATCGGTGTTGGCCGCGGCCATGGGCGCCCGTCAGGTGTTGTCTCCGGTGGCTCGCTGTCCATTTCAATGAATTTCTTCTGGACAGCATCGGGCAGTAAGACATGGCCAGCACCATTGGGCGCGTTGTAATCGAAACGCGGCCAACCTGGACCTTCAGGACCGATTTTTCCGCTGATTTGGTACTGCCACCGATAGAATCCTTCCAGCACGTGGTGCCCGCCGGGTATCACCGCGGTCTGACCAACGCCATCTTCAAATTGCTCGTTTAGAGCTACGATGACAAATGCGGTGAAGCTCCCTACCGCCAGGGTCATTTCCGGGTCTTGGAACAGTGGATCGGTATTGATGCCGATCACATCCGCGGAGCGACCGATATCACCCTTCAGGCCGGTCGCGATCATTTTCTTGTAGATTTCCCCGGGTGTGCCCTCAATCCGTTCCTGCGGGGAAAGCATGGTACACAGACCCTCGGCGTGCAGGCGACAGCCAAAATACGGCAGGTCTTTTTCCCGATACCCGGCCGCAGTGAAATCGACGTGTGGTTCGCTTATAGGGTTTACGCCGACGTGAACGCGACTGGGCAGATCGAATGTACCCATCACTTCCGTCAGGATCGGTGTGACCGTTGACTTATTCACCAGGTCAGTCAATTCTGCCGCCGGCGAAAGACTCTCGTCTCTAGGCCTGAAGACAGGGGATGTGCCTGTTGGTCCCTTCTCTGCAGCCTCAATACGAGCTTGTGCAGCCTCGACCAGACCGCCAGGCACTGCACCCTTTAATACAATGTAGCCGTCGTGAAACAGCTGGCGTTTTTGCTCGATTGTTAATGTAGTTGTCATTCGTTCAGCCTCCGGCGCTGAGATTCAGTGCGATGGAACAAAATCATCGTAGATTCTCGTACCAGTGAGTTTGTTTTCACGGTAGTTATATATCCCTACACCCGCTTGAGGAGGGTAGTTATTGTTGCCAACCTTCACACAGTTGTACTCGATCGCACAGGATTGATCGTTGGTAATCGCGTTGCAAAATTCCAACCCAATCCCGCCTCCGAAGGAATATACAAAGGTATAGAAGTCCTTGATGCTTCGGTCAGAGGAAGGACCATATATGCCACCACCAGGCTCCTGTATCGTTGCAGTCGGCTCGAACATCGCAAGCGTTGCATCGAGATCACCTTTTGCGAATGCCTTCTGATAGTTCGCAACAGGTTCTGGAAAGGTCAACTCATGATTGGCAGAGAGGATAGAGCGTTCTTTATGCGTTTGATCAATCGGTCCGTTGGAATAATACAACCGGATGTGCAACCCCTGATCTGTTTGATCGTAGACGATCGCGACCGGCAGTCGGATCGTCCGTTCTTTACCAAGGAGATGTAACGCCATTTCTTCGAGCCGGCAATTTTTCTGTTCAATGGAATTGATTGCTTCGACTTTCACGTCAAATCCATCAACAACCCGTTGAAATTTCGCGTAATAGCTCTCCAGTTCATTCAAGCCAAAACTGCCAAATCGGGGGTCATCCAATGTGATGACCTGGTTCAATTCATTCACGAAGGCTCGAGCAGCATCTGGCGTAGTAAGAAGGGGCATTAGATTCATCGTCGTTTCCCCACTAATCCGGGAAGACCGGTAGATCGGTCGTTACCGGTTGCCCGCCGTCGACCCCACGGCAGTCGGGGCCAACGAAGCGCAGAGCCAGGCTGCGCCGTGTAGAAGCCGCTCCGGTCTGCCCGCCGCCGTGCAGAACGCCCAAGTGAAACAGCACGGCGTCACCTGGCTGGCAGGCGAACGAGACAATATCGTAGTCGTCACGATGGCCCTCGATATCCGGGACTGGTCCTGAATGTTTAACTCCGTTGAAGGAGTCGTAGACCGGTCCAAGATGCGATCCTCGGACGAGTTCCAGGCTCTCTTCCGCGGATACCGGATCCAACGACATCCAGATCGTCAGCGTATCCATGCCCTCGACAGGGGTGTCCGAAATATCCTGGTGCCAACTCGTGCGGGGCGAATTGGGTTCCTTGAGAAAAACCTGCTCTGCCAGGAACCACACGCTGCGGGCTCCGAAGGCTGCCGCGACGATGGACTCGATGCCAGGCAGATGGATGAGCTCCCCGAGCCGGGGGCGATTCGCCGGGTTGACGACATCCTGATAGGCGAACCCTGGTTCCCGGTCGGGAAGTGCCCGCGCCGCATCAAGACCTGGACCTGGCACGAATTCATTTCTGTCAGCGTAGATGCGCGAGGCCGAGGGGCCGGGATGGTCGATACAGAACTGCCAGAATTCCTCCAGCTGGGCCATTTCGCCCGGGGAAAAGGCGCCCGGCACGTGGACTACGCCGTCGCGGCGAAACCTTTCCTGTAGATCGTTGTTCGTCATTTCTTTCCTCCTGAATGCTCAAATAATTAGGGTTCGAATCAATCAAAAGCCGACAGCACATCTGCGTTGATCCGGTCGAAGTTCTCCTTTTTCGTCAGCACACCGGAAAACATGATCTCTTCAACGCCTGCATCGAAGTACTGACCAATCAGGTCGACGATATAGGAAGGCTTGCCGCAAAAAATCCACGGTTGACGTTTCAGCGCGGCTTTCGCCGCTGCTTCGTCATCAGTAATCTGCATGGGCATCACCATGGTGCGTTTGATCTCGGCAGGGTCGCGATCCAGGTCCTCGCAGTGCTTGTCCAGTACCTGCATCTTGTGCCTGAACACGTCGACACCACCCGGGTTGTTGAAATCGATGTTGCAGATATCAGCGTATCTGGCACAGGTCTTCAGTGTGCGCTTCTCGCCGTTGCCACCCACGAGAATGGGTACCCGGGGCCTGCGCACACTTGGCGGGTTCATTGGCGAGTCCTTCAGCGTGTAGTACTTGCCTTCGTAATTCGCGGTCTGCTCCGGCTCCAGCGCGAACAGCGCCGTGATGACATCGAGCGCTTCTTCGAGACGATCACAGCGTTCCTTCAGCGGCGGGAACGCAATGCCATAGGCCTCATGCTCGGCCGCGAACCATCCGGAACCAATACCCAGAACATATCGCCCATGGCTGATCTGATCCACGGTCACCGCCATCTTTGCCAGCAACGCCGGGTTCCGATAGTTGTTGCCAGTCACCAGCAGACCGAGTTCCAGATCCCGGGTGATGGCTGCAGCTGCCGTCACCACGGACCATCCCTCCAGTGACTCCCTGTTCCAGATCCCCGATGCAGGAACCAGGAAGTGGTCGGACCACCAGAGGCTGTCCCATCGTCCGTCCTGAACGGACTGGATACAGTCCAGCGTCTCATCCCAGGTACAGACGTAGTTGACGAATTGGGCACCGAATTTCATTTGTTGCTCCTTTTGTGATCGAGTATTTCCGATAACTGAATGTTTGTTCCTGTAGGTATTCATGCCGCACTGCCAACCTGAAGGTCAACGAAACGCCGGTAAGCACTCGCCGGATTCGCCATCAGCTCATCGTGGCTGCCGGTCTCGATAACACGGCCATTCTCGACAAACACAATCCGATCGGCGCTACGGATCGTGCTCAACCGGTGTGCAATAACGACAAGCAAGCGCCGCTCTCGCTCCCGCCGAAGCGCGGCCACCAGGGCGTTCTCGGTTTCCGGGTCGAGCGCCGCTGTCGGTTCATCAAGTACCAGAACCGGTGCAGGACTGACGAGCCCACGGGCAATGGCGATGCGTTGCTTCTGTCCGACCGAGAGCTTCGCGCCGCCCTGGCCGAGGCGTGTATCGAGCCCTTCAGGCAGCGCCCGGGCGAAGTCGAGTGCACCGGCACTTGCGAGCGCCGCTTCAATGTCCGCATCGCTCGCCCCCGGGTGACCGAGGCTTAAGTTGGCACGCACGCTATCATCGAAGATGGCCGGTTCCTGAAAGACAAAGGCGATGTTGCGGCGGATCGTCTCCACCGTGAGTGTGCCAAGGTCCACACCATTCATGGTGACACGACCGGAATCCGGTCGGACGAAACCAGGCAGCAGATAGGCGAGCGTCGTCTTGCCTGCACCGGTGGGGCCGACCAGTGCGACTATCTCCCCGACCCGGCCTTCCAGACTCACGTCCGTCAGCGCTCTGGCGCCATCGGGGTACTGGAAAGAAGCATTTTCCACAGCTATTCGCGTGGCTGGCGCCGACAGTGTCTCCTGGCCGTGCGCGTCCGTATCGACCGGTGAGTCAAGCACGTCGAACACTCGCTTCATACCGGCGACACTGTTCTGCAGGTTGAACCACATGGCGCCTAGCGCCCCGCATGTACCCGCGAACGAACTGAAGAAACCGAAGACCACCATATAGTCTCCGGCCACCATACGACCGTCGATGAGCGCGTCGACGATTTCGAAGAACAGGTAGAAGGACAGAACGAATGGCGCAGCGCTGCTGACGGCAAGCGCCGCGAGGTTCACAAGCTCGAACGAACGAAATCGCCTGAACGAGGCGTCACTGTCCTTGCTGAAGGTGTCCATCTGCTGATCATTGGCGCCGAGGGCCTGAACCGCGGCAATATTGCTCATGCCTTCCTCAATGGTTGCCGTCGTCTCGGCGCCTGCCTGACGCGAAGCAATGGAACGCCTGCGGGCGGCGCCGGTCATCAACAGGGTCATGACGAGCACCATCGGCGCCGCCAGCCAGGCGACTGCGACCAGCGAGGGTACTGCGGCGAAACTGTATTGCGTCGTCCAGAGTATGATCGCCAGCGAGTACAGGCTGACCAGGGGAGTCACCAGAATGTCGTAGCAGACCCGTGATATTGACGGCGTGTCATACATCACCCGGTACACTGCGTCACCAATACTGGTATCGGCAAAACGCACCATGGGCTGCGCCATCAGACGGTGATACAGACGGCCGCGAAGATCGTGATTGATACCGTGGGTGATGCGCAACTGGAAGCGGTACTCGAACAAGCCCAGCAGTCCACCGACACTGCTGTTCGAGATGTTGGCCTGATTCTCACTACGGGTCGCTGTATCCATCCCCTCCGCCAACTCGCCCTGGGGGGAATCCCGCGCACCCAGGGATGCGCCGATGAGAACGATGCTCACCACACTGATGGCAACGACGGCCGCAACGATCCCGCCGGGGCTGAGCCCCTCGAGCATCTGCACCAGTGGTAGCACATACGGTGGGTAAGGGGTGGGTGATGCCCCGATTGGCAAATCCATGACTACGTGGTCCACCAGCATTTTAAACGGCCAGGGCAGGATGAGCGCCACGGAGGCGCCGATCAGGCTCAGTATCAGTTTGACGAAGACCTGCGGCAGGTAGGGTCTGATGAAGGACAGGGATCGGCGCAGCAAGGACAGCGTCTCGCGTGTCCCGACATCCTGGATGGGTTTACTGCTCGACTCATTGTGCATCTTTTACAGTCCCGAGCTCAGCTTCGACAAAGGACCGATAGGCATCATTGCTCGCCAGCAACTCATCGTGGGTACCCGTTCCCAGCACCTGGCCATCGCGCAGGTAGATGATCTGGTCCGCCTGGCGAATCGTGGACAGCCGGTGGGTGATCAGGAAGATGCAACGCCGCTCTCCCCACGCTTTCAGGCTGGCCAGCACCTGTTGTTCGGTGACAGCGTCAAGCGCTGCGGTCGGTTCATCCAGAATCAGTATTGGTGCATCCTTGACCACGGCCCTGGAAATGACGATGCGTTGTCGCTGGCCGGTCGACAGCTTCGTTGCCCGTTCCCCCAACGGCGTCTCGTAACCCTGATCAAGCGCCTCAATGAACGTGTCCACACAAGCCACGCGGGCGGCGTCCGCGACCTCCTCGGGTGTTGCCCCGGGTCTGGCAAAGCGAATGTTGTCGAGAACGCTTGCCGAGAACAGGATGTTCTCCTGTGTTGCCAGCGCGACCTGTTGGCGAATGGAGGCGACTGTGACCCTGCGCAGGTCTGCTCCATCGATGGTAACGCGGCCATCGTCCGGGTCCGCCAGACGAAGTAACAGGGACATGAGCGTTGATTTACCGGTTCCGGTTGGACCTACGATCGCTGTCAGGGTGTTCAGGGAAGCGCTGAAACTCACGTTCTTCAGCACCGGTCGTTCCGGATCGTAGCCAAACGTGACGGCGTCGAAGGTCACACCGTGCTGGATGCCGGTCAATGGTTGGGCGTCGGATGCATCCTGTACGGCCGGCTCCAGGTCGAGTAGCTCAAATACACGGCCGAGACCCATCGCCATATCCTGGGCTCTGCCCCAGGTGGCCAACAATGCCCTGATGGAGCCAAGCCCCTCTCCCGCGCGCTGGTTCACCATGAAGAACGATCCGTAGTTCCAGGCAGCGTAGCCATAACCGAGCAGGATCCACTGGGCAAACGTCTCGGCATTGGCATTGGACAGCAGCGCCGCTACTGATTCCACGGTCAGGGTGGCAAGGCCAATCACGGCGAAAGCCAGGATACCCAACACCGCCAGTGACACCCGTGCTTGGAAGGCGGCGTTGAGCGCTGTGCGTGAATACTCCCGAAATTCAGCCTCGCGCGTGGCTTCCGCATGACAGGCTTTGATGACCCGGATGCCGAGCACGCTCTCCTGTATCCGTGAAGTCAGGGCGCTATTGCGCTCGCGAGCAAATCTGAAGCGGCGCCGGAGTGGTCCAGAGAATTTGTAACCCAGAAAGAGAATTGGCGGGACCGTCAGCGCCAGGACCAGCGCGAGAAAAGGATCGAACGCGGCGACCACGACCAGACCCACCACAAAGCGCCCGAGGAACATCAGGGGTTCGAGCAGAATGGAACGCACCAGGTCGGTTACCATGGCGCTGTCCTGAAAGACACGGTAAATCGCATCCCCGGCCCTGGCACTTGCGTGGAACGCCAACGACTGCGCCTGCATGCGTTCCATCAGTTCCAGTCGCATACACTGGTTGACCTGCTGGAAGATCCAGATGCTGTAATAAGTAAGCCCCATGCCGGTACCGATAAGCATGCCGATGAGCACCATCGCCGTGATGAGCGCCGGCCAGATCAACCCGCGCCGGGCATCATCGGATAGCTGCTCGACGTTCACATAGACGTCGGGGTTGAGCTGCCATATTGCGGCAGGCACTGAGCCCACAGGGTCCGCGCCGACGATGCTGGTGGTGGTGAGGCCGAATACGATGAACGTGAGAAACAGCGTGACGAGCGCGAGAATAGCGGTCAGCACGACAAAATACACGAAGTGTCTGAGCGATGGACGAATGAACGGCCAGGTGCGCAGGAAGATGTTGAGTACCCACCGAAACCCTAACCCATGTTTAACACATTGCGTGGTTAAATGAGCTGTTTTGCCAATTTTTTGAAGTTTTTCTGCTCGTAAGTCGCTGATTTATATTGAGGCGGATCGCCAGAAGGCTAATGTAGTGCCATAATCGTCTTTTAGGGTATTGACATTTATAGACACCCCCTGTAGTATCCCCGCCATGTTTATTCGACGTACCAAAACGCGCACTGTCGGTACCCAGGATCACTACTTCACCTTTCGCCTGGTTAAGTCCGTACGCATCGGCAACAAAGTGCGCCAACGCACGTTGTTGAACCTCGGTGCGCACTTCGATTTGCCGCCAGCACAGTGGCCGCTGCTGTACCAACGTCTGGATGATCTGCTCGCTGGTCAGGCAACGCTCATGGACTATCCGGAAGCGGTCGATAACCACGCGCAACGCATCGTAGCACAGTTGATCAGCCGGCAGGCCGAAACCAGCCCGGACGCTGATGACACGTCATCGACCGGCGACCAGCAGAGCGTCGATGTGGACTCACTGCAACTGGTTCGTCCGCGCACAGTGGGGGTTGAGCATGTTGGTTTATGGGCGATGGAGCAGGTGGGGTTGCGGGCGCTACTGGCGCAGTTGGGGCTGAACAGCAGACAACAGGCAGCAGCGATGGGTTCGATCATTGGCCGCCTGGCGGCACCGGGTTCGGAACGTGCGACGTACCGCTGGTTGCGCGACACCAGTGCGCTGGGCGACTTGCTGGCGGTCGACTTCGAGAAGTACAGCCTGATGCAGCTATACCGGGCTTCTGACGCGCTGATGGTGCATCGGAAGGCGATTGAGGAACATTTGTTTGATGCCGCAATGACCCTGTTCGATCTGCAACCGACGGTGACGCTGTACGATCTGACGAATACCTACTTTGAGGGGGATGCCGGTGCCCAGGAGAAAGCACAACGTGGTCATTCCAAGGAGAAACGCAGTGATTGTCCGCTACTCACACTGGGCCTCATGCTGGATGCCAGCGGCTTCGTGCGGCGCTCGCAGGTGTTCGCTGGCAACGTCAGCGAGCCGCACACGCTGGCCGAGATGCTCAGCGCACTGCAGGCCCCAAAGAGTGCTCTGGTGGTGATGGATCGCGGTATCGCCACACAGGATAATATTACCTATAAGACTGCGCAAGCTGTCGCTTGCTCCTGGCTGGCGGCGCAAGGCTACCGCTACCTGGTGGTGAGCCGCGAGCGCAAGCGCGCCTTTGATCTCGCGTCGGCGATGACGGTGACGACGGCAACACAGCAGCCGGTGCACTTGCACAAGGTGCTGTCCGAAGATGGCCAGGAGGCGCGTCTGTATTGCTATTCCGAGGCGCGGGAAGAAAAGGAGAAGGCCATTGCCGAGCGCCTCGCCAAGCGCTTTGAAAACGCCCTGACGACGCTCTCGGAAGGACTGTCCAGACCGCGCACACAGAAACGCATCGACAAAATCTGGCAACGCATTGGGCGACTGAAAGAGAAGAGCCGCGGGGTGGCGCAGCATTACGATATTGACGTTACCAGCAGCGAAGACGGTACCCAGGCACTCGCCATCAACTGGCGCCGACAACCGGTCAACGGCTCCATGCTGACCCATCCGGGGGTGTACTGCCTGCGCAGCAACCAAACCGACTGGGATGAGGAAACCCTGTGGCGCACGTACATCACACTGACCGACCTGGAAGCCGTGTTCCGTTCCCTGAAGTCTGAACTCGGGCTACGCCCGATCTATCATCACAAAGCCGTGCGCACCGAAGGTCATCTGTTTATCACCGTGCTTGCCTACCAGCTCGTGCAGGTCATACGACGCCGACTGCGGCAGCACGGGCAAAGTGAAAGCTGGACCCTGTTGCGCCGCATCCTGAATGGGCAGCAGCGCATTACCGCAACCTTCCGCCGCGCTGATGACTGTGCGTTGCATGTCCGTAAAGCCACGGTCGCCGAGACTGCACAACGCGAGATTTACCAGGCGCTTGGCATTAGCGAGTCACCTGGTGGGATCCAAAAGGCGGTCATCGAACTGAGGAAAAAAACACCAGAAACAGGCTAGATTTTCCATTTGTAGTGCCAGAACAACTTTTTTGTCATCATAACATATTGATATTCATATAGTTTTAAAATAGACTGTTAAACTTGGGCTAACTTCTCGGGGGGTGCATCGCTGAACGAGGCGGCCAGTATAGTATCACTCACGCCTGGCCCACCTCGGTTGGGATTCCCGTGTACCGGATTATCTGTACCAGTTCATCGAGATCGGCGAGCGTGCCCGGTACGGCGCGGCCGTCGGGAATCTTGTGTTGCTTATAACGGTTGGAAGAGAAGCCGATCGCGCCGTGATCAATGGCTTCGCCGCCGAGACCGTCAACCAGATGGCCGCCGCGGATAACTATTTCGTGAGACATGCTGCTCCCTAAATCAAAAGATACCAACGTACCATAGGCAACGGCATGTTTTGGATTGATGTTGCTTCGAAAGACCGGTCCTGCTACCGCAGGACCGGTCCCCACGCGATGCTAGAATTCCGGCCGCCAGCGGATCTGCACGCCGAACTGCCGCGGCTCCGTCAGCGTCGCCATGGCAGTCCCACGAAGGGTTCTTGGTGCCTCCGGCAACACCTCGATGAGACCAATCTCATCCAGCACATTCTGCACGTAGGCCGTCACCGTCCAGGCGCTGCTGGGCGATGTCCAGGTGCCACGCAGATCCCACCGGGAATAGGCGGGCATCTTCCAGTAATCGAGATTGCCAATGTCCGGGAAGCGGCTACCCGTGTAGCTCAGCGTTGAACCCAGTTCCAGGGACCCGAATTCCTGCAGCGTGGTGCTGTAGGTCGCCGTCAGCGCTGCCTTGTGATTGGGCTGCATGGGAAGCTGATTCCCGGAAAGAATCGTCGGCAGCGTGTAGAAGCTTGTGGTCTCCAGGCCAGTCAATATGTTCAGATAGTCCCACTGGCCGATCTCTGCATTGGGATCGGCCCTCACCTGAGAGGAGTGCGAGCCGATCTCGGAATCCTGGTAGGCGTAGAAACCTGAGAGACGCCATTGCTCGCTGACGTAGTACTCGAACTCGGCCTCCGCGCCCCAGATACTCGAGCCGGAGATATTATCGGTAAACTCGGTCAATGGACTCCTGTGAAACGGTGACAGGAATTCCGGCGGAATCTCCTGCGTGGCCAGGACCTGATAGTCGTCGAAATCGTAGTAGAAGGCGGCAGCAGCCAGCAGCAGGCGCTGATCCTTGAACAGTCCCTTGACACCCACCTCGTAGCTAACGTTTGTCTCCGATTTGATGAGGTTCCCCGGGTTTGCGACTTGATCGCCGTTATCGTAGTTGAAACCACCGCTACGATAGCCAGTAGAGATTCGACCATAGATCAGCCGGTCCGGCTCCGGGGTGTATTCGACCCCCAGATGACCGATGGTATCGCTCCAGGTTCCGTCGGCCGGCGGCAGGGCGAAGTGATTGAGGACCGAGAAGACCGGTACGCCAAGAAACCGGAGCGCCCGGGATATCAGGTTGACTCCCTTCTCCTTACGGTCCTCGGAATAGCGCAGGCCGCCGGATATCAGCCACTCATCGTTCACGCGGTAGTCCCCGGTGAGGAACGCGGCACGTGTCTCCGTGTCCACGCGCAAGTCCTGAACGACGGCGAGGGTGTGATCGGTGCGTTGGTCACAGCCTGCGGTAATCTCACTGGTCGTTCGGATCGGTGTACTGAATGAGTCGATCAAAGCAAGGAAGGGATTCACAATGCCGTCTATAAAATCCGGGTCGCAATTCGTCACCTCCACAGGCGCAAACGGGAAAATCCCGAAAATCTGCCCGGGTTGTATGGTGCCGAGCTTTGCTGCTTCCGCGTCGGCACCGTCGTCGAAGCGCTGATAAGCCCCTAGTCCGACGAAGCCACTCAATGCGAAGTTTTCATTGTCGGTGTGCCAGGCGTTTTCATTCTCGTAATAAAAAAGGCCGGCAATGAAGTTAAAAGCCCCGTCAGAGTCTGAAAAAAGCTGTAGTTCGTGAGTGAACTCATCGTAGGGAAAGACGGTGTGAATCCGGCTATCGACACCGATGTGGCCACGCACAAAGTCTCCTGTCTCCGGGGCGACAATATTCGTGTTGTCCCCATCGCGACTGGTCTTCTGCACGACCTCTGTCTTGCCGTAATTGTATTTGAGCGCCAACGAGTCCGTAAGGTCGAACGAGGCGTTCAGAATCCAGGTGTCGCGCTCGCTGTCGGAAATCCCGGGTGCGTTGACGTTGAGGACGTTCTCGAGGTCACCACACTTGAAGCCCGGGACCCCCTGGGGACAGTTGGCTGGAATCGCGGGAAATGGTTCATCGTACTGGTAGTGGGCATTCCAAAATTGAACGGAGATACAGTTTCCGTTTTCATCCTCGAGTGGCCCCTCGAAGCCAAGGGGAGCGCCGACACACCGTGAGACGCGGTCGGGTTCAGTAATACGTATCTGGGTGCGCGGTGCCCCCTGGTCCTGTACGTAGGCATACCGCAGGTTGATATCCACACGGTCGGTCTTGAAACGCAACTGTGGTGAATAACTGCTCTGGTCGGGTGCATCATAATCCCCACCCAGGCCGATATTCTCCTGGGCGCCATCGCCCTCTAGGTAGCCTGCGGTAATTCGGAAACTGATGTGCTCCGATATCGGTCCGCCAAACGCGACGTTATAGCGCTGGGTGAACTGGTCGGAGAACTCGGTCTGGACGAGGGCATCCCACTCATTGGTGGGTTTCTTCGTGTAGTAGTTGATCGCGCCGGCAATGGCGTTACGACCGCGCATGGTGCCCTGGGGACCTCGAAGAATTTCTACACGCTCCAGATCAAACAGCTGCGGCGCCAGGCCATAGCCTGCAAACGTGAACACGTCGTCCACACTGGTGGACACGGCCAGGTCCCGGTCGACGTTGACTTGCCAACCACCGCGATAGGTACCAATGCCGCGGATGACCGTGCCATGTCCCTTCTGCTCGTTGTCGTCACCGAACTGCAGGCCCGGCACGTGCTGCTCCAGGTCAAATACGTTCGTCAGGCCCAGGTCTTCGAGCTTATCGCCGCTTAAGGCCGTCATACTCATCGGTACATCGAGGATGCTTTCCTCTCGCTTTTCCGCGGTGACGATGATTTCTTCGATGTAAGGTACGCTTTGTTCGGTTGTATCATCCGTTGTTGCTATCGCGCCCGTTCCGGACGTCGCGAATATGGCCGTGGTGATAACCGTGCCCAGGCGTTTGAGCAGAGGCGTTCGGGTTGTCGATTTTCCACCGGATGCATTCGGCATCCGTTCGTTAGTTTGCTTGATCATGGCGTTTTGTTCCCCATCTGCATGAATGATCAGATGGCCCGCCGTACCGAATTCAGCCTTCAATCCCGAATTGCTGAGCAATTTAGCTATCGCCTCTTCCAGCGTGTAGCGGCCACTCAGCTGGTTCGTTTCGTGCTTTACAACCAATTCATACTGGTACAGCACGGAGATATCAGCCTGTTCACCGAGCGCGTTCAGCGCACCATCTGCCGTCTGCCGGGGAATTTCGAAACTGTAGACTGGTTCCAATGCAAGGGAACCATCAGCGAATACCAGGAACAGCATGGCAGCTAGAATCCTGCCAGCACGATTCGCCAGTACACCCGCATAACCCGCATAACCCTGGCAGGGATTGGTACCTTTGCGGTTACCAGTCCCTCGGAATGAAGACACATTGCTCATGCAAAACCCTTACTCGATTTGCATCTCCTTGTAGTTGCTGTCGTTGATCGGGTTGCTGTCACCAGCAGCCCGGGGGGTTCGGGCGGACAGATGAATCAGGTTGCTCTTCACGACCTCGATATCGAGATCGAAGTTATCGGCCAGCAGGGCCACCAGTGTATTGATATCACTGGTCCGGAAGTGCCCCCCCACTGGTACACGCCTGATTGACGGGTCAGTAATGACGAGTTGCTGATCGGTATAGCGGCTGACTTCGGCCAGTACCTCCTCCAGCGGTTCGCCCTTGAATATCAACGCCCCCTGCCGCCACGCCTGCTTGCGTTCCAGGGTTTCGGCGTCCAGGGGTTCGATGGACTCGATGACGTCTTCGAAACGGGCGCCATGACCGGCGCTGATCAGTGCCCGCGAGTGATCGTTACCCGCGAACCGTTCCGGGATCATCAATTGCTCTGCCCGTGGATAGTCGGTGATATTCGATATGACACTCACCCGGCCTTCCGTGACGATCACGTCGACGACGCCGGCCTGTACACGGACGCTGAAGGCGGTGCCAACCGCGCTGACCAGGCCTTGTCCCGCATAGACGTTAAACGGCCGATCGACCTCGTGGGCTACATCGAAACCGACTTCGCCCTCAAATACTTTGACTACCCTGGTACGGTGGTTGAAATCCACCTCCACCCGACTGCGGGTGTTGAGCAGGATGCGGGAACCGTCCGGCAACACATGATTGGTCTGCTGACCCACAATCGTGGACAGTGACTGCCGGAGTTCCGGCAGTCGTGAATCAAGCCGGCTGAGCATCAGCGTACCGGCCACCAGGACGACCAGCGCAGTGGAAGCAGCGAGGGTATACCACCACCGGGAATGTCCCCAGGCGGGCCTCGCTTCGTCCGTTGCCTGGGGCTGCACGTCATGCTGCAACGGGAACATTTCTCTCAAAGTCTCAAGCACCCCCATGGCGTCCCAGGTTGACGCAAGTTTGTGCAGGTAACGGCGATGCGCCACGCTGGTGGACAACCATGCATTGAGGTCGTTCTGTTCGCGCTGATCGAGCCCACGGTCGAGCTTAACGAGCCAGGCTCCTGCCTCCTCGCGCATCTTTGCCAGATCGGGCAGCGGCGTCACCACGTTTTTTGGCGTCTGATGATCCCTCATGATAGTGTTCCGTCAATGACTCGCCGGCAGGCGCCTCCGCCGCGTCGAAAAGTTCCATAAAATCAGTACAGCGTACGATGCCCTTGGCCAGGTGCGCTTCGACGGTCTTGATACTGATGCCGAGATGATCGGCAATCTCACGCTGGGAGAACCCGTACACCCGACGCAGCACGAACGCCCTCCGACAAACATCCGGCAGGCGGGCCACGGCGCGACAGAATAACTCGAACCTTTCACTCGATTCGACCTGCCTCTCAATGTCCACACCGTTGACCATAGCCGGGTCATATTCGTGCAACGCATCCGTCAGCCGATCATCACTGCGTGCCAGTTCATTCAGCGCCAGGTTGCGGACGACGCGAAACAGGTATGACCTGGCGACACGGATGGTCGTATCGTGGCGCTCGGCCTCCAATGTCCTGACGAAGGCTTCCTGGACCACATCTTCGATGTCTTCCGGCCGGCGAAAGAAACGTGATGCGAACTTCATCAGCTGCATTCTGCAGTTCAGGTAGGTGCTGGCCACGCCATCTGATTCGCCAGGCTCTAGCCGCGATGCCAAGTATGTTCTCCTTCTACAGAGGACGGTTTAATATAGTACTTCTCGAGCACGCAAACCTCAACCTTACGGCCCCGCAGATCTACCCAGGAAGACACGGGAGGCGCTGGAAACCCTTACTCGATTGTAAATAAATGGGGTCGAGGCATCAGTTGGCAGCCAGAACCATTTCCCTCAAAGATCCGCGAGCGCTAGCGTTAACTGACCTCGGGGATTACCTTTTCCGAAATCAGTCGTACGCTTCTCAATACGTCCTCGCGAGAGCCCGACCAGCCCAGCATGGTGCATATGATTTCGTCTGCGCCGAAGTCCTCGCGCATCTGGTGAATTCGGTCCACGACCTCCTCTGGCGTGCCAAACAGATCGCTTGAACGCTTGGGTTCGTCTGTTGAGCTCTCGTGCTTCAGAGAGCGTCTCCGCTTTGCCAGTCTGTCCACCCGCATCCTTTCTGAGGCTTCCCGGAAGTGGTCGGCCTCCCGCTGCGTGGCCGACACGTGGGTATTCATGCGGATCGCCACGGACGGATCGCCCGGGTGTCCGGCATCCAACCAGGCCTGTCGGTAGTTCTTGACGTCGTCCTTCAACACCGCGTCACCACGCTCATTGTGCAAGCTGCCACCGCCAATCGCAATTCGGTAGCCGAGTTTGCCCATAGGTACGAAGCCCTGTTGGCTATCGAGGGGCAGCAGGATCGGCGGATGGGGCTTCTGGATGCACTCCGGCAGGAAACGCGCACCATCATCAGGGAGCGGGGGGTAGTTGTAGAACTCGCCCTGGAAGCCGGAGAAGTCATCTTCCGTCAAGACCTGCCTTATAACCGCCAGGTACTCGTGTAAATGACGCTGGCGTACCTCATCGCCCGTTGTGTCCCCCCCGGCGCCGTAGATGAACCGACCATTGCTGAGTTGGTCGAGCATGGCGATCTGCTCTGCGGTTTGCAGCGGGTTTGCTGGCGAGAAATTGTCAAAGACCCAGCCGAATTTTCGGGCATTGCCCCCACGTCGGTTTATGGGAGAACCGCCTGCTTTGACTTCGGTTGTGAATTCCTCGCCGGGCGCCTTGAGGCCCGGCAGGTGGACCGCAGTCCCGATCTTGATCCGGCTGGTACGTGCAGCGATCGCGGCGGCCAACAAAAGGGTATCCGGCACCAGGGTCCGTAGTGGCACACCCCCGGACCAAACGGTATCCCATCCCGCCTCATCCAGGACGCGGATCTCTTCGAAGCTGGCGTCGTAGGTTTGTGCATGCGACTCGCCGTGCACCGTAGTCCAAAATGCCAAATAGCTGATTTTCATGCGCTGTCCTGACGCTTAAGCTGATTTTTTGTTCTTTTATAACACAGTAGATCGACCGAGGCACGAACCATATGGCCATTGTCCCGGTTCAACAACCCACACATCCATGTCTGTCTTCTGACCGGTGAACTATCGTGCCGCTCGCCGCGGTGGCCAATGCGGTCGGCAAGGGTTTGAGTAAAATAAACTCGCTGTGCCGAAAGTCGCCGAATCAAGGTGGCCGGGATTGAGGGTACATTGGACGAGGGAGTCGCCATGTTAACTGGCATTGAGTCCGAGGCGTTCGTATTGCTCAAGGGGCGCATCGTTCTCTGTCATTAATCGTACCATCTTGTCGATCATCTGCTGTTCGACTGCCGGGTCGTCAAGTGGCTGGGTCTGGTCAGGGTCGTTGTCAAGATCAAACAGTCGGGTTTCGTAAAGCTCTGCAGCCCTACCTACCGGCCCGCTTGATGGAATGCGCATCACCGGACACCCTTTGGTGAAACTGAGCGGTTCATGCCAGGTCATGTGCTTTAGTTCCCTGGTGGAAAACGGCCGACGCAGGTGTGACGGCATCAGCGTGTAATGATACAGGGGAGAATTGTCCGGAGTTGGAGCACGCATATAGATGTACCTGCCATCGGTTACGTTGATGTGCCCACCGAACATGCCAAACAGTGCCGCATCCCGGTGAGGCGTGTCGTCTTCCATAACCTCGCGCAACGGCGATCCCAGCATGTCTTTCGGTATGTCCACGTCAAAGAAATCGAGGATGCTGGGGACGACATTGGTTTGGGAAGTTTAGCAGTAAGTTCCAATTCGCCACCTTCTGCCAGAGTCAGGAGATTCTCACAGAAGCCTTTGGTCCCACCATCCGGTGTAGTATGCCCTGCTGCCATATAAATTCTATCCTCGTAAACAAACGTAGCACCTTCAGAATGAGAGTGCCCGTAAGGCAATGAAGGACCCTCCTGCCAGGTATCCGACTCAGGATCGTAGATATCTATGCGAGCCTGATCAATCTGCACACTGTCATGATGTAACTGACCACCAATAACATAGATTTTACCGTTCAATACCGCGCTACCATGCTGGTTCCGCGGCAGAGGAATAGGCGCAGCATCGCGCCATTGCCCCTGGCCTGTTTGAGACCATTCCTCGAGATCAAATACCCAGTGTTGTTCACCGTCTGTATCCCTGTCCTCCATTAGCCCACTGATATAGTGCAAGGTCGAACCGATGCGCTCAAGAGCTCCAGCTCCGCGTTTTTCCGGCAAGAGTGGCGCCGCCATGTAACGATCGAGGTTTGGGTCAAACTGCCAGACTTCTGCAATTATGTGGTCTTTGTCTGAACTCACTAACACTCCAGGCTTGTCTTTCATTCCGCCGGCAAACCAGATCGTGCCGTCATGTTCAACTAAATTTATATGAGAAATAGCACTGGGCAGGTCTTGCAGCTGTGTCCAGCTGCCATCTGCAGGATCAAATAGATCTACCCGTTTACTTGAAGTGACGTAATCTTCATAGCCGCCGAGTACAACTAGTTTGCCATCCTCCCCTTCAATACTTTTGGTCACCAGGAACGTGGTACCGCACAGGTCAATCTACGCCGGCAACTCAAAGAAGTTGGCATCGGTGACGGCAAGTGGGCACTTGAGTCGAGGCTCAAGACAAACAAGAAACCGCCCCGGTGCCGAGCCTGCGGATCAGAAGAGCACGATCGACCGGACTGTCCCGTTTGGCCTCCTGGCGTTGGTGAAGCACTGGGCGGTAACCCTGACAACCGCTGGAGGTTGAAACGTTCGCCGGAACTGGAGGGATTCCCTGAGACCAGTTGGGGCGTGCCCATATTCTCCGATATGACCGACGAACAAAAAGAAGACTTTAAGCGCCTGTTAGGTGCTTAGGTAACGCCGATAGGTCGGTAAGGAGTCGTATCGATAAAAATTAGTACGAAGTCCTTCCCAACTGGGTGGCTGTCCGAGAACTGCGACCGTAGCGAGGGCGAGCCTGATTGAGTCATATTTTTTGGTTATTTGAGGCAAATATTGTGCATATTGAACGAAAATATGCGGAAAATAGGGCGAATCAGGCTTGTCCGCAGTAGGTCAGTCTGTTCTCGGACAGCCTCCTGGGTTCACTATTGAAAATCTATGCCAGAATTAACCTCTTGGAAGTCGCGGTGATGTATGCGGGCTAGCCGTTAACGCTGCGACTAGATGAAAAAAGTGGTATCGTCGCCCGTCTGGGCATCGCACGAATCAATGTCGTTGATTACTCCGAAATATGTTGCGAATCTGTTTTTGCTTTCTGCTATCAATCTGCGTGCCCGGCACGAGCCTTGCCGATCTCCTGGACACCCTGGAGTTCAAGCATGGCATCGCATTCTTTGACGACCTGAAATACCCACCCGACTTCACCCACCTGGACTATCTGAATCCGGACGCGCCCAAAGGGGGCGAACTGGTGCTCTCGTGGGGGTTTTCATTCGACACACTGGCGCCACTATCGCTGGGTGAGACCGGCGCCCCCTCCGGGTACCATTTTCGCGGCGAGCCGTTGGTCGTGCGCGGGGGCGATGAGTTCGCTGCATTTTACGGTCGTCTGGCCGATGGCATCGCGGTTACGGATGATAAAAGGACGATCGTGTTCCGGATCCATCCCGACGCAAGATGGGATGACGACGTGCCGGTCACGGCCCATGATGTGGTCTTTACCTTTGACCTGAATATGAGCCAGATTGGGGCGAGCTACTTCTTTGGCTTTATTGAGTCCGTTGACGCTTTGGACGACCGCCATGTGGCATTCGCCATTGGGTCAACGCGTTCGAAGGTCCTGAAATGGAGCAGGGATTGATTGGCAAGGTGCGACGAAACTACGGCATATGGGTGGGTATCGGTAGAGCATTCGTGTTGAACAGCCGTGTGCCCAGACTGGCCGATAGACGTGTACGAAAAGCGCTCACGCTGGCGCTTGATTTCGAATGGGTGAACCAGAAGTTTTACTACGGCGATCGTATCCGGGCGAAGAGCTTTTGGCCGGGTACAATCCTCGAGGGGACGGGTATGCCCAGCGACGACGAGTTAGCGTTACTCGCAGGTTTCCGGGAAACCCTGCCGCCCGAGATTTTCGAGCAGCCTTTTAACTTCCCGACAGCAGGCAACGATACGAAGCTCAGGCAAAACCTGACCGAAGCCAGGCAGCTGCTCGCGTCTGCCGGTTGGCAGATTGAAGAGGGTGAATTACGGAACGCTGCAGGTGAGCATTTCACCCTTGAGTTGTTGTCCTATGACCCCGAAAACGCTCGAATACTGTTGCCCTGGTTCAAAATGCTGCAGCAACTCGGCATTGCGGCAAATATCCGACTGGTAGATATCAGCCAATACACCAACCGCATGCGCAAACACGATTACGACGTGTTCGTGCAGAGTCACGATTTCGTGATACCACCGACGCTGGAAGCGCGATCCAACTTTCACTCCAGTGCGTTAATGGGAGAAGGTTCTCGCAACTACACAGGCGTCAGCGACCCTGTAGTCGACTATCTCATCGAGACAGCGGAAGCCGCTGTAACCCTCGATGCATTGGTTGCGGCCTGTCGCGCATTGGACCGTGTACTCATGTGGAACTACCACCTGATCCCGCTATACGCCTATGACCAGCGGCGCACAGTACATTGGGAGAAGTTTGGACGCCCGCCTCATCCCCAGTATCGGCCGGCCTACCCTGATGGTTGGTGGTACGATGAAGCCAAAGCCGCACGCATCAAGCTGATGGCACGATAAGGTCTACTTCAAGACAACGGGAAGCCGTCGTTGTCGTGCTCGGCAACCTCGCCGGGACCAACTCTGCGGTAGGGCTCGTTCAGGTGGGTATGGGACTGTCGATGCTAATCATCGGCCCCATTGGCGGCGTTGTCGCCGATCGTGTCTCCAAAAAGCCTATGGTACTTGGCGGCAGTTGATCATCGCGGCTTCTTTCTTTGTGACAGGTTGGATGATCCTCGCCGGAACCCTTACGCTTATTTGGTTTACGTTACTCACGGCGTTAATGGTGCTGGCATTCGCATTTCTGGGTCCAGCGCAGCAGGTCTGGGGGGAGACACGAGGGAATCCCGGAGGGACGCATAGACGCTGAAGCAAATGAACACCCCAAAACCATCTGCGAACACCCTGAATTAAGCATACCGTCCCCCAAATAGCCGAATAGCTGAATTAAGTAAACTGTCCCCCGATTAGCTGCCCCCCGATTAGTGCAGGAAGGTGAACATCTTTCGGCGATAACGGGTTGCGAGTTCATTGCCTTTACCCAACAGGTTGAACACTTTTATCATGGTAGTACGTGCTTTCTGCTCTTCCCAGTCCCTGTCAATCTGCAGGATCGACAGTAGCAGATCAAGCGCGGCTTCCATCTGATCGTCCACAATGAAGCGATATGCCAGATGCAAACGAAGCAGCAGGTCGCCGCTATTTTCCTCGACCCGGGACTGCAACACCGCAATTGTCGGCAGGCCCGCTGCCAAAGAAATAAATTCCAAACGACATTCAGGCTTCTCAATACCTGCGGTATCCCTGGGTATCAAAGACAGCATCTGTTTTGCTTCGTCACCCCGGTCTTCCATAATCAGCAGATCACATAGTTCCACTTGCAGGGCGTAATTCTGTGGTTCCCGGGTGACCATCTGTTTCAGCATTTCAATTGCCTGAGGTCGTTGCCCGTCTGCCAGCAGACTGTTGATCTGATCTCTGATTCGTTCCAAAGGACTCATGGTAAGTTGATCAAGCAGGGATCGGAGGGCTTGAGCATCCTGTGGACCTTCAAGGTCCTGCACCATTTTGCCCTGGGAAATGACCTTGATGGTCGGGAGCGTTCTAATGCCTAACTGCTGAACCAGTTGGGGATTGGTCTGAATATCTACACGTGCCAACAGGAACTTGCCCTGGTACTCCCCCGCCAGTTGCCGAAGTACTATGGAGAGTTGCCGGCTGGGTTCCGCTGATTCCGCATAAAACTCCAGCAGTACCAGCATCTGCATGGACTTTTCAACAACATCTGTCTGAAAACTCCCGGCACTGACCTCAACAATATTTGCAGTCACACTCATTGATTCCTTTCCACGACAAAAACACGTAGCCTAACGGTTTGAACGGTTTTTTTCATCCGCATGGCGTTATCCAATGCGTACCATCTTCCTGACCCGCCAGTGTCAATTCACCACGCCAGTCGGCCAGAACTCCTGTTATTACGGATGTGACCAGACCAGGCAGGTTATTTTTTTCGCTGATATGACTGATCACCAGATGTTGCAACCGCCTGATATCAATTCCGGCCACCAGTGAAGCAGCCTGTGTGTTGCTGAGATGACCCTGTGAGCCACTGATCCGTTGTTTTAACCGTTCGGGATAAGGTCCGGAGTCCAGCATGCCAGGATCATAGTTGGACTCCAGCAGCAATACATCAAGGTTTTGATACTGCCGTTGGACATGCGGCGTAATGTGCCCGGTATCGGTCAGCAGTCCAACTCGATGGACACTGTTGGAGAAAACGAATTGGCAGGGTTCACTGGCATCATGGGGGACAGCGACAGGTTCTATAGTAATACTGCCTATGGTAAACGGTTTGTGGGGGCTGAAACATTCTACCGGGTTGAAGGCGCCCAGTTTTTCACAGATCTTTGTAAAAGCCCTTGAATCACGGGTTCCGGCTGTCATGAAAACAGGTATATCAAAGCGCAGGACAAAGGGTAAAACACCGCCTATATGGTCCGAGTGCTCATGGGTTACCAGAACGGCATTAATATCGGAAGGCAAGCGATCGAGACGTTCCAATCTATGCACGGTTTCCCTGACTGAAAAACCCAGATCAACAAGGAGACAGGTATCTCCATGCTCAATCAATGTACCGTTACCGCGACTGCCACTGCCAAGAGACGCCACTTGCACGTTACGTCGAATACTCCTTGATGATCTTTAACAGACGTTCCGCGGTCAGGGCATCTGCCAGTGTGGCCTTGTCCTTGAGCACAGTGACATGCACTTCATCATTGTCTGATTGCAGGTGTACAAGATATTTATCTCCGCCCCGGGACTGCTTTGGTCCATCACCCCGGTTTAACAGGCGACTGAAGAATCCCGGTTTCGCCTTGTGGTCGACCGAGAACGACACATAGTAATTTGCCTCTGTTCGATTGAGATCCTCCACGTTGATGCGTGCGTTCTCAAGCGCGGCGCCAACTGTTGCCCAGGCACGGTTGAAGTCAAGGCGATACTTGAGAACAGGGCGTTCCCGGTCCGTCACCAATTCTGTCCGTTGCTCCTGAAGCCCGGAAGCAATCAGTGAAACAGTCTGTTCCTGGTGTATATTCTCTCCAAGGTACCAGGCCAGTGCAGTCAATACCGCACCTTCGAGTTCACCGTCATCCGATTTGTCGCGCCAGTCAACATCAAGCCGCACGGGACCGGTGAAAGGCTTGCGTCTGTGTTTCAGTGAAATCTCGGTACTACCGGTACGTACACCGGGTTCAATCCGCAGTCGGAATTTGTGTTGCCAGTTTGCCGATGTCTGCAACAGATCCTGTTTAATGTTATCAAAGACAGCTTCTCCTGTACCATTAGAAGGTAACCATTTGCTTTCGATGATACCGGTGCCGGGGTCTGCCGAGGCAATGATCAGATTATTATTCTCCCAGAACTCCAGAATTCCGGACCAGACTGTTGACGGCGCCGTGTCCAGAAACACCCATCGGTCATCACCCAGCTTTCTGATAACAACTTTCTCTACCCCAAAGGTTGTACTCAAAGCCTCCGGCAGTCCGATCTTAAAATCCTGATCTGCAAGGCCTCTTGAATCATCCACTTCCGGAATCGGCATCGAATCCACGAATACTGGCGTATCGAGTCCTTCCGGGATTACCACATGTCTGGTCTTACCCCTCTCCAGGCGTTCGCGTAACTCATCATTGCCAAACCAGCACCCGGTCAGGCTCAGTGTTATGAGAATCAATCCAATTCGTTGCATTTCAGTTGGTCACGCCGGCTAGTCGCATAGCATCGCGAAGTGCGTCATGGTACTCCAGTGATAATTCCGTCAGCGGAAGTCTGATTCCTTTCTTGATGCGTCCCATCTCGGCCAGCGCCCACTTGGCCGGTATGGGGTTGGACTCAAGGAACAGATTGTTATGCAGTCCGGTCAGGGATTCATCAATTGATTGTGCCTCTTCCCTGTTGCCAGCGACGGCCGCTCTACACATCGCTGCCATTTTCGCCGGTGCAACATTTGCCGTCACACTGATAGTACCACTGGCGCCAGATAACATGAGATCACAGGCTGTTGCATCGTCGCCCGAATATACAATCATTTTAGTACCGCAATGAGCCAGAATCTGTTTGGTTCTTTCAATATCTCCCGTCGCCTCCTTGATAGCTACCACCTGCTTGATACCGGCAAGCCGGGAGACTGTTTCCGGCAACATGTCACAGGCGGTCCTCCCAGGTACGTTGTAGAGTACCTGCGGCAGGTCCACCGCTTCCGCGATTGCCCTGTAATGCTGATAAAGACCTTCCTGGGTTGGTTTATTGTAGTAGGGTGTGACCAGCAGACAGGCATCCGCACCAGCCTCCTTTGCTGCCTGGGTGAGTTCTATAGCCTCCCTGGTAGCGTTGGCGCCCGTCCCTGCGATGATTGGAACGCGACCGTTAACATGCTGCACCACATGTTGAATAATTTCACAATGCTCCTGGGGCGTTACCGTAGAGGATTCGCCTGTTGTACCCACGGGAACAATAGCACAGGTACCCATGTCCACGTGCCAATCCAGAAGGCTGTCCAGGGCTTCCCAGTCGATGTTGCCTTCTGTATCCATTGGCGTCACCAGTGCGACGATGCTACCTGAAATCATGGAAATGCCTTATCTGGAAATCGGTTATATTACCGGGAGAAACCCTCTTTAACAATACAAAGGTCATGTCGCTTCCTCGGCCCTCGAAGGCCAGGCCGTGATAATGGCTTTAACCAGCGTTGCCAGTGGAATGGCAAAAAATACCCCCCAAAGTCCCCACCAGCTACCAAATACCAGCACCGCAATAATAATAGCAATGGGGTGCAGATTAACCACATCGGAAAACAGCAAAGGCACGAGAACCATGCCATCGAGTCCCTGCAGAATGAAGTATCCCAATACGATATAAAAAAGGGTAGCGGACCAGCCGAATTGCAACCAGGCAATTATCAGAACCGGAATAGTCACTACGATGAACCCCAGATACGGTACGATGACGGAGAGACCTACCAGAAAAGCCAGGAGCAGTGCGTAGTTAAGGCCGAACATCGCAAACAGGATATAACTTGTAACACCGACAATGAGAAATTCGTAGAACTTACCACGAATATAGTTCGCCATCTGCATGTTCATTTCAACACCAACCTGATTCATCAACGGTCGGTTTCTGGGCAAAAATGACAGACACCAGGCCAGGATGCGGTCTTTATCCTTGAGCAGGAACAGCACCAGTATGGGCACCAGCAAAATGTAGATGACAAGTGATACGAGTACCGGCAACTGGGAAATTGAATAGGAGACAATCCACTGTGTAATACCGGAAGTATTGCTGTTCAAGGTATCGACCCATAACTGTATCTGTTGATCTGATATAAGATTGGGATAATTTTGTGGCAATCCGGCCAACATCTCCTGAGCCCGGTCAACCATGTTGGGCAGTTCATTGAACAGATTCTGCATCTGCCGCCAGACATGAGGGATGATAAAGAACAGGAAACCGATGAAGCCACCCAGAAACAGAAAATAGGTGATAGTCAATGCCAGCCATCCTGGTATCTGCATCCGGACAAGATTCTTGCTGATATCCTGCATTACATAGGCCAGTACAATACCGGTCAGCAATGGCCCCAGGATAGATCCCATGGTGATGATCACTACGAAAAAACCAATCAGAATAACGATAAACAACACCGCTTCTTCGTTAGAAAGGTACTTATTGATCCAACCATAGACAACTTCAAACATATGCAACCTCAGGCTTTGCGCAGCCAGTAACAATAAACGCCATCGTCTTCACTGCTCTTCAACAACGCATGACCGCTCTGGTTGGAGAACACCTCAAAATCCCGTACCGAACCCGGGTCGGTACTGATCACTTCAAGCACCAACCCACTGGTCATGGAATTCAGTGCCTGCTTGGCCTTTAACAAGGGCAATGGGCAATTCAGGCCGCATGTGTCCAGTTTTTCATCGATCTTCATCACAATATCTCTTCACTGACAGAATTCTCCTGTTGGCTCATACTATAATGGAATAACATGACAGATTAACAGAATCAACTGTCTGTGCAGTTCCTGACTGCATGAACATAATGACCAATCATCGGTCTAATATTGGCAGTCTTTATTATCAGTATAAAAGTGACACGGATCTTTCAACTTTTCTCAACCCATTATGCCAGACTCGTCATACCCTGTGTGATAGTTCTGTCATGTCTGATCTCATTCAATGTCTGGAGTGCTGTTGATCAGAACCTGCCGACACTGGGTGATGCCACATCAGGTATCGTATCTTTGAATCAGGAACGTGAAATCGGCCAGGGCTTTCTGCGTTCATTACGCGCCTCGGCGCCAACGGTTGACGACCCACTTCTACAGGACTATCTGGAACATCTGATCTACAGGCTGGTTTACCACAGTCAACTCAAGGACAGAAGACTGGACCTGGTTATTGTGAAAAGTCCAGTTCTCAACGCCTTTGCCGTTCCGGGTGGCATCGTAGGGGTCCACCACGGGTTATTTTTTTATGCAGAGACTGAACACGAATTGTCGGCTATTCTGACCCATGAACTAGCCCACATTAGTCAGCGCCACTATGCGCGAGGAGTAGAACAGGGAAAGAAAACCATGGCGATCACTATAGCCGGATTACTGGCAAGCATAGTATTGATGACCACGGTAGGCTCCGATGCCGGGATGGCAGCGCTCACTGCTGCCCAGAGCGCCGGATTATCACAACAACTACGCCACAGCCGTGCCAGAGAAGCCGAAGCCGACCGAGTTGGCATCACCAATCTCAATAAAGCGGAAATGGACCCGCGGGCAATGGCCTACATGTTCGAGCGACTGGAACAGGCAACTCGTTACAACACTGATCAGATTCCGGAATTTCTGCGCTCACATCCTGTCACAAGATTAAGAATCGCCGATGCCTATAACCAGACTGAGAGCTACGCCAGGAAGGAGTTTCCACCCAACATCGACTTTCATCTGATGAAGGCCCGGGCGAGGGTCATTACAGCTGATTCTACAGTTGATCTCATTCCTGTCTTCCTTAAAGGGATGTCCCATGAAGACAAGGTTAAATCCACAGCCAATGCCTATGGACTGGTATTATCGTTGACCGCCAAAGCGGAATTGGATGAAGCCATGACCAACCTGCGTCCACTCCTTGAGAACTACCCCGACAAGATCGCCCTGTTGGCAGCGGAAGCCGAAATCCACCTGAAAGCGGAACGTTATGATATGGCCATCTCATTGTTGGAGACAGCATTGAGTATCAGCCCTCACAACTATCCCTTGACTATGATCTACGCCCGGGCTCTAAACAATGTTCATCAATTCGAAGAATCACATAAAGTACTACTGGACCTCACCAACAGACGCAGGAACGATGATTACCTCTGGTATCACCTTGCAGAAACCGCCGGTTTGGCCGACGATATTCCTGGAGTACACTGGGCCCGGGCAGAGTATTTTGTCCTGAGAGGAAATTTTGATCAGGCACTCAAACAACTTGAGTATGGATTACCATTGGTCAGGCGCAATTTTCAACTTGAAACAAAAATGAAGCAGAAGATAGCGGAAATCCAGAAACTGAAAGAGAATTAACGCCGCCGAATTGTGTTGCTTTCGGCAAATCTGACCATCTGCTCCAGCGGCAATAAAGCCCGCTCGCCAATAACAGGATCAATAACGATTTCGTTGCTGCCTTCCTGCAGTGACTGTTCAAGATTATCCAGTGCATTCATACCCATCCATGGACAATGTGCACAGCTTCGACAAGTCGCCCCGCTACCGGCCGTCGGCGCCTCGATGAAAATCTTGTCGGGAGCAGTCAGGCGCATTTTATGGAATATCCCCTTGTCTGTTGCCACGATGAATTTCTCATTAGGCAATTCCTGAGCGGCGCGTATGATCTGCGTCGTGGAACCCACCACATCAGCCAGATCAATGACCGCTTCCGGTGATTCCGGATGTACGAGCACAGCCGCGTCAGGATATACATTCATCAGGTCACGCAACCCACGAGCCTTGAATTCTTCATGGACAATGCAGGAGCCATCCCACATCACCATATCTGCACCGGTCTCACGCTGGATATATCCGCCAAGGTATTTATCTGGAGCCCAGAGTATTTTTTCATCCTCGTCCATCAGATATTCCGCTACTTCCAGTGCAATACTGGAAGTCACCACCCAATCAGAACGGGCTTTGACAGCAGCCGAAGTGTTGGCATAAACAACTACAGTCCGGTCCGGGTGGTCATCACAGAAAGCAGCAAAAGCATCTATCGGACAGCCAATATCCAGAGAACAGGTAGCCTCCAGTGTCGGCATCAACACCCTCTTCTCCGGATTCAGGATTTTGGCGGTTTCCCCCATGAACCTGACACCTGCCACCACCAGCGTGTTTGCACTCTGCCGATGACCAAAACGGGCCATCTCGAGTGAGTCGGAAACACAACCTCCCGTATCTTCCGCCAGTTCCTGTATGGCGTCATCCGTATAGTAATGCGCTACCAATACTGCATCCTGTTCTTTAAGCAGCTTTCTGATCCTGTCTTTGTAGCCCTGAATTTCTGCCGTACTTAACAGATGACTCTGATGCAGCGGGACATCGAATGCAATTGAAGCCATATTTGTGACCTGACCTTTCATCGGTCCTGATATTATAACCCTTTTATTAAACCATATATGTTTACTGGATGATTAGGATTCTGTTTCTGATACCTGAAAGTGACCGGCTGGTTGATGGTAATTATCTGAGATTTACCAACGAGTTGCTGAATAATGATTGTGAGGTGTGCCTGTGCTTGGTGGATTCACTGGCATTGTCACATTCGCAAATAACCGCATCCGGCTGGAATGTCACATCATCCATAAACGCTGGAGATCCAGTTCCGTCCCTCACCATTTGTACCCTTGACGATTTTGATATTGTCTGGTTGTTTTCACTGGGTCAGCGTAATTCCTTCCTTGATAAATTCCAGATGCTTTACACCGTAGGCAATAATGTCCGGTTCATCAATTCGCTGGACAGCATCATGCATCTGAAGAGCAAGTATTTTATTGCCAGCATGCCGGAGATGATCCGGCACCCGGAAACACACGCGGGATGCGATCCGGAAAAGCTGTTGACCATTATTGAGGAGTCCCGGAGAACCTGGGTTGTCAAACCTCCCGCCGGCAGCCTTGGGCGTGATGTCTTTTTGCTGAAACCCGAAAATCCCAACAACCGGAGCATCCTCGAGTATCTCTGTGGGCAAAACCAGGATCAATACACATTGCTTCAGGAGTACATTGATGAAATTGAAAACGGCGAAACACGAGTGCTATTTGCCAATGGCAGGATAGTTGGCCAATACAAACGCCATGCAGTGAATGACCACCGTACAAACCTTTTGCAAGGTGCGAAAAGCCAACCCTGCTCATTGACAACAGAGGAAGTCGACTATTGTATGGAGATCGGTACCTTACTGCAGTCAAAGGGGGCCAACTTCGTTGGTATGGATATGGCGTATCCATGGGTAATTGAATTCAATGTCATTAATCCTGGCGGATTACTGACGATCAATCAGCTGACCGGCGTTGACCTCGCACCACGTATTATCAAACAACTTGGCATGACTTGAGTTTCAGAGTCCAATGAGTATGATAGCGCCCTCCCGAGAAGGGCCGTTAGCTCAGTCGGCAGAGCATCTGGCTTTTAACCAGTTGGTCCCGCGTTCGAGTCGCGGACGGCCCACCATTTTTAAACTGAGTATTGGGTGGGGTCTTCAACACCAGCACTTTGGAAACCCTGGCGGCGAATCACGCAACTGTCACATCGACCGCAGGCATGTCCCCGTTCGTCAAGGCGATAACACGATACCGTCCTGGCATAGTCTACACCCAGTGCCATACCGCAACGGATAATCTCTTTCTTGTTCAGGTCGATCAAAGGTACTTGAATATTGAAATGATCACCCTCAACTCCTGACCTGGTTGCCAGATTGGCCAGCGTCTGAAAAGCAGTGATAAATTCCGGTCGACAATCGGGATATCCAGAATAGTCGACGGCATTCACGCCGATAAAGATATCCCTTGCACCCAGCACTTCTGCCCAGCCAAGGGCACAGGCCAGAAATACAGTATTTCTGGCCGGTACGTAGGTTACTGGTATCTGGTTTTCACACGGGACATAATCCGGTACTTTAATTTGGCTGTCTGTCAATGCAGACCCGCCGAAGGCGCCGATATCAATTCTGGCAATTCGGTGTTCCACTGCTCCCAGCGAATTCGCGAGAGACGCCGCAAACTGAATCTCGATACCGTGGCGCTGCCCGTAGTCAAAACTGAGGCAATAGCACTCATATCCTTTATCAACTGCAATCGCCAATGACGTTGCGGAATCCAGTCCGCCAGACAACAGCACCACCGCTTTTCTGTCAGACACCGGGAACATCTCCCCACAACAATTTATGTAATTGAAGCTGGAGCCTTACCTGTAATCCGTCTGCCAGAATCCAGTCCGCCAGATCTCTGGCGGACACTTCATTGTAACTCGGTGAAAACAGTATTTCCGAAACCCGATCTTTCAACGCATACTCACCAATTTTGAATTTCGACCACTCATAATCCTGACGATCACAGATCACGAACTTCACCTGGTCATCACTCTTCAGGTGTTTGATATTGCTGTAGAGATTCCGGTGAACTTCACCGGAAGCAGGTGTCTTCATATCCATGACCACTGACACCCGACGGTCAACAGTGCTGATATCCATGGCACCACTGGTCTCCAGAGAAACGATATATCCGGCATCACTCAGCATTGACAGCAATTCTGTACAGGAAGACTGCGCCAGTGGCTCGCCTCCTGTCACAGTGACATAGGAAGCGGTAAAACGCTTAACCTCCGCCATGATTGTATTGAGGTCACGGGTCTCTCCACCCGAGAAAGCGTATTCAGTATCGCAGTACTGACAACGCAGTGGGCACCCTGTCAGTCGAACAAACGTCGTAGGTATACCGACGCTACGCGATTCGCCTTGAATAGAATGGAATATCTCGGTAATCCGCAGTGTATTTAGCATCATCCACAGGCAAACCGGGTCAATCGCCGCAGTTTACCTTATTTCGAAGATGGGTTTCCGCCAGACCAGCAACAGACCTTCCCTGATGCTCCCTGATCACCTGCTTGAGAATCTCGGTTGCGCGCGCACAATTTCCCATAAGATTGTAAACCACTCCGAGTTTGTAAGTTGCGTCCGGTACTTTTGAATGATCCGGGAAAAAGGCAATGACCTGGGCCAGCGCCTGCCTCGCCTTTTCGTATTGGGGTTGCGGCATGGCTATATAGACATCACCAAGCCAGTAATATGCATTAGGTGTATATCTGCCGTTTGGATACTGATCAATAACCGCTCTTAACTGTGTCACCGCAAGTTCATATTGCTTATTACGAATCAGTTCAAGGGCGGTATCGTACAGGGTTTCCTCATCCAGATTGATTATTGGAGCCGTGTCGGAGAGAGGTTCAGCAGTCGGTGGCAGTGAGGATGGAGCCTGAAATTCATACTTTGACGTCAGTTTCTGGAAACGGGAATCCAGTTCCAGATAACGGTTATCCTGGGTCTCCTGCAGTCGTTCGATTTTATAGTTCAGTTCCTCAACCAGTCCGCGCAACGTCATGACCTCCTGCTGCAATAATTGCAACTGATACTGTCCCTCAACGGAGTCAGACCCGGATTCGACAGGATTCCCGAAAGATTCCGCTACAGGAGCAATCACGGATACTGCCGAGGATTCTTCAACAACAACAGGGTTCCGTTGGGCAGATAAAAATGGTGCGAGGCCCAGTAAAACCAGACTCAACGCACCATTCAGAATAGCATGATTGCTTACCATAAACCTTGAGAAGATTATCGGTAGATAATTTCTACCCGGCGGTTCTGTGACCAGCCACTTTCATCGTGGCTTGAACTGACCGGTTTTTCCTCACCATAACTGATCACTTCCATCTGAGATGACGATACTCCCATCGACACCAGATAGGAACGAATCGCATTTGCACGTCGTTCACCCAATGCCAGATTGTATTCACGTGTACCCCGCTCATCTGCATGACCTTCCAGACGGGCACTGAACATACTGTCACTCATCATCACCCTGGCATGTTTGTTCAACTCTTCATGTCCGGCTCTTTTGACAATTGCCTGATCGAAGTCGAAATAGAAAATACCCTGAAGAACTTCTTCTGTGACGTTACCCATGTCATCAACAGTCGAGATGACAAGATTCCCATCATTATTAACCGCAGGGGGTATCGCCTTCGGTACTATGGGTACAGGTTTTGCCGGTGGCGGCCCATCATCCACAGTGGATACTGGTTCCGGGACTACAGGTTCACTGGCACAACCAGCCAACAAAAATGCGAAAAAAACTGCTGCCAGTATTACATGTATCTTCGGTGTCTCCATCATTAGCTCCTACATTCGCGCCTTCAGTGTAGATTAAACCACAAATCCAGCAATAAAATCACATGTCTTGTGACATTCCTGAAAAACTCATACTGGGAGGCTGTCCGAGAACAGACTGACCTACTGCGGACAAGCCTCCTAGTCTGCAACCGGTATAAAATTCCTTTGTTTTTTTGGCGACCATGCTGGTTCCCGAACATCTCCAGTACTTGATGGCAGGTTGAACTTAACACCACCGTCAATAGAAACCGCAGCCAGTATACCCCGTCCTCCATGTTGAGTTGCATAAATTAACATACTTCCATTCGGTGCGATACTCGGAGACTCATCCAATTCGGTTTCAGTCAAGACAGATAACCGGCCCCGCCTGAAGTCGAGCAGGCTGATATGGAATATTCCGTCTCGCCTGTGAACCATTACGAGTCCACTATCATCTGCCAAAAGACTTGCTTTTGCATTGTAGTCGCCCTCGAAAGTCAATCGCTCGATGTCCAGATTCTGCAGTTTAATCCTGTAAATTTGCGGTTTACCGCCTCTATCGGAGGTAAATACAATGGACCCGCCATCAGCAGTCCAGGACGGTTCGGTGTCAATCCCGTAATGCCGGGTGATCCGACGCAAACGGTGTGACTCCAGATCATAAATCCAGATATCCGGACTGCCGGACTTACTCAGAACGATGGCCAGTTGGGTTCCGTCCGGAGAGAACGCCGGTGCGCCATTCAATCCGGGGTATCTCTTGAGCACCATTCTTTTGTTCATCTCAAGATCCTGGATGTAAATCGAAGGTCTGCTGTCGGACTCGAATGAAACATAGGCAATTCGATTACCATCCGGGCTCCAGGCTGGCGATAATACAGGTTCTCTGGATTCCAGAATGGTCTGGACCTGGTGTCCATCTGCATCGGCGATATTGAGTCTGAAAGTTCTATTCTGTAACGGACCCGAGGCGGTGACATACATGATTCGAGTTGAGAATGAACCGGGAATACCCGTGAGCTTCTCGAACATTACATCACTGACGTGATGCGCCATATGACGCATATCCAATTTGCTGCCAATGATACTTTCAGACACCTCTACCGATTGCCTGTAAATGTTGTGCAGTTGGTAATGTACCTGTAATTGTTCTCCGACAGATTGGATATACCCAGTAATCAGATATTCAACTTTCAACAATCGCCAATCGCGAAAAAGGACTTCATTTGCCTCATGCGGCAGACTCAGCATTTGTGAAACCGGCAATGCTTCGAACCGGCCGGAAAGTTGCATGTCTGAAGTTACGATACCTGCAAGGTCTTCCGGCAAACGCCCCTGTCCTCGCCATTCGAAGGGTACGACCGCAATTCGCATGGCATTGTCCACACCTTGAGTTACTTCAATTCGCAACTCGGCATAGGCGGAAGAAACACACAGGAAACAAATCAGGCAGAACCGCATATATTATCACCTTTGTCAGAGACGTAGGTCCTCAGGACGAAAAACCACCGTGAATTCCCTGAAATTCCGTTCGAACTGACTGGAATCAGCGGGTACTTCAAATCGTTCTGCCTTTCTCACAGCCAGCAATGCTGACTGATCGAATGCATCATTTCCACTGGACTCTTCAACAACCACACTCGTCACCTCACCGGTAGGTACCAGAAATACACGCAGTACTGCCTGCATACCATTTCTGGCACTGGGCGGTCGGGACCAGTTCTGAATAATGTCGTACCGTAAACGGGCGCTGTATGCCTGGGCTTTTTCATCATCAGTCACCGCCCGCCGCATGTTCAGTTCTTCCTCTACTGCAAGGGCCAGGTTATGTTCAATCCCGATCCGTTCAGCCTCTACATCCACCAGTTGTTTGTCCTGCGGTTTATCCTGCTCTGGAACACTGGGTGGCGCCAGTTCAGCCTGGAGTTTCTCCTGCCGTTTTTTTTCCTGTTGCATCTCTGCCAGTTTGGACAACCTCGCCTGTTCTTTTCTGTCAGCTTCGCGCCGGGACTCGAGCCTCTCCCGTACCTGACTTTTTTGCCGTTCCTGTTCCCGTCTTCGTACTTCGTAGGGGTTTTTCCCAACAACCGTGGCTTCTATGTAGAAAGGTTGAATTGGTGTCACCTCGATGGATGCGAACAAAGACCAGTTCACCATTAACAGGCCAACCACGCAGGCATGCAGCGCTACTGCGAGCACAATCGAATATTGATAAGTATATTTCATTCCGGTGGCTCAGTGATAAGACCAACTCTGTCAGCGCCTGCTTCCTGCAGCACATTCATCAGGCTGATTATTACGCCATAATTCAACGTCCTGTCACCTTCAACCAGGACGACGATTTCCGGGTTGGCAACGACTATCTTTGCAGTACGTTCTCCCACCATGCTCAATGGTACTGCCTCTTCTTCATCACCCACATTCATATAGCAGGTTCCGTCCGCTTTGACAGATATCACCAGCGTCGGTTCATTTTCGCTGAGTTCAAGCGGACCGGAAGTCGCCTTCGGCAGATCTACCTTGATCCCCTGAGTCATTAATGGCGCCGTCACCATGAATATCACAAGAAGTACCAGCATGACATCAATGTAGGGAACGACATTGATCTCTGCCATGAGTCTCCTGCGTTTCGCCTTGGTCATTGATCAGCTCCCTTGTGTCAGGAATCGTGGACTGCACGGTTGAGTATGCTACTGAACTCATCCGTAAAAGCTTCGAACCGGTTAATGATGATTTCGACTTTTGCGCTGTATCGGTTGTAGGCGATAACGGCGGGAATTGCGGCGAACAAACCGATTGCTGTTGCTATCAATGCTTCCGATATACCCGGCGCATACGCTGCCAGACTTGCCTGATTGACGGGGATGCTGCGAAAAGAATTCATGATTCCCCAGACTGTACCGAATAATCCGACATAGGGGCTGATTGAACCCACAGTTGCAAGAAACGGCAGATGAGTTTCCAGTCGTTCTTCTTCCCGCGACATGGCAACCCGCATTGCACGTTGAACATTCTGCATAATGAGATCCAGATCAGCATACTCCTGCTGCCTTGAGCGTGTATATTCCTTGAAGCCTGAGGCAAAAATATTCTCAATACCGATGATTTCCTGGTCACGCGCTTCCAGTTCATGATAAATCTGCCGCAGGTCCTTGCCGGACCAGAATTCGTTTTCAAAGGTCGTAGCCTCACGACGAATCGATGCCAGTGAGAATCCACGTTGAAAAATCATCACCCAGGACACCATTGACGCCAGTACCAGTATCACTATCACAAACTGCACTACAATACTGGCATTGAGTATTAAATGTACTATGGATACTGGTTCATTCACAGAATCGCCTCTCTTCTCATCACTGTTGTTCCTCAAATAAATCACTGGCTTGAGATCTGTCCGACGGCGACTTCAAGCCAAAATGCTCATAGGCAATACCGTTAGCCACCCTGCCTCTTGATGTTCGTGAGACAAATCCCTGTTGTATCAGATAGGGCTCATAGACTTCTTCAATGGTATCACGCTCCTCACCAACCGCTGCCGCAATACTGTCTACACCTGCCGGACCTCCGTTGAACACTTCAATCAGCGCCAGCAGTAATCGTCTGTCCATGTGATCAAATCCATTGTTGTCCACCTTGAGCATGTTAAGGGCCTCATCTGCAGTACTCTGGTTAATCACCCCATCTCTTTTTACTTCCGCAAAATCCCGGACCCGGCGCAACAGCCGAAGGGCAATTCTTGGAGTACCACGGGACCGTAACGCAATCTCTTTGGCGCCATCGTCACTGCAGGGCACCGACAGGAGTTTTGCAGATCGAAGGGCGATGGTGGTGAGTTCAGAGATGCTGTAGAACTCCAGCCTCTGCACAATGCCGAACCGGTCCCGTAGAGGCGATGTGAGAAGTCCTGTTCTTGTGGTTGCACCAACAAGTGTAAATGGATTCAGGCTGAGTTTGATAGACCGTGCCGCTGGTCCTTCACCGATGTATATATCGACTTGAAAGTCTTCCATCGCGGGATAGAGAATTTCCTCAATCGCGGGATTCAGGCGATGGGTCTCGTCGATGAACAGGACATCACCGCTTTCCAACTGCGTAAGTATTGCAATCAGATCGCCTTTTTTTTCTATTGCGGGACCCGATGTCGAGGTAATCTGCGCCCCCATTTCGTTGGCTATGATATTAGCCATGGTTGTCTTACCAAGTCCTGGCGGTCCAAGTAACAGAGTGTGGTCAAGACATTCCTTTCTGCCAAGCGCCGCCGTGATGGAAATCGACATCTGCTCAACAACCTGTGTCTGGCCGCAATATTCCTTGAATGTCCTGGGTCTGATGGCCCAATCCTTTTTCGACTCCAATACATTCTTTTGTGTTGCTTTGTGTTGCTACCAAGCGGTCACTTTCAATCATCTTTCTATGTATACCTTATTCTTCAGGAAATTAAACATCAGACAACTTCCTTAATGCCTGCCGGACCAAATCGGCGACATCCAGCGTTGAATCATCCACCATAGACAGCGCCAGTGATGCTTCCTGCGGTCTATAACCCAAACCGATAAGGGCTGCCTCTGCGTCCGCAAGATTGTCCTGGTCCATACTCGATTCAGGTACTTCAATATCTGACAGTTCCCAATCCGGCAACCGGTCACGCACTTCAAGAATAAGCCTTTCTGCTTTCTTTTTACCTATACCCGGTATTGCAACCAGCGCTTTCACATCGTTTTCACGCACCCATCGGACGAAAGTCTCTGAGCCTGTACCTGATTGAATCGTCATTGCAAGGCGGGGTCCAACGCCGCTCACTCTTATCAGGATACGAAATAATTCCCGTTCACGTTCAGTAGCGAACCCGTATAACGATTGCGCATCCTCCCGTACGACAAGATGGGTGTGCAGGACCACTCTTTCCTCAATAGCTCCCAACCGTTCATAAGTCGTCAGTGGTATTCCTATTTCATAAGCAACACCGCCGACATCCACCAACACCTGATCGGGATTCTTTTCCAGGATGATGCCAGAGATTCTACCTATCATTTATTCACTGATTCCATTCAGCCGCCCCCTGCGAAACGATGTTCTGGCATCGGCGCCCGCTATTCTGTCGATACTGTAACGGGTATTGATATGACAGAGGGCAATCGCAAGTGCGTCAGCGGCATCCTGCTGCGGGTTACCAGGAAGATCCAGCAATGTCCGTACCATGTGCTGGACCTGATCCTTACTTGCCGCACCGGTACCCACGACCGCCTGTTTGACTTTTCTGGCTTCGTATTCATGAACAGAAAGGCCCTGGTTGACCGCTGCCACGATAGCCGCACCCCTTGCTTGACCCAATTTCAATGCGGAATCCGCACTTCGCGCCATAAATACCCTTTCAATTGCCATCTCATCCGGCATGAATTCAGTGATGATCTGTGTGATTCCGGTAAAGATTTCATCGAGTCTGGAAGGGAGGGTCGAATTGACAGCGGTGCGAATGCAACCGCTGGTAACATATTCCTGACGAGGACCGGTATTATTGATGACTCCATAACCGGTCACCCGGGAACCCGGATCGATGCCTAAAATAAGCGTCATGCAGAAAAGCCTTCAGCGGGTTGTGATAAGAGGTAACCAAATCAGCAGGCAAGTAGTTTAGCACACTTCCATGTATCCGGGTGAGGATTGAAATCAGTTTTCCATCATTTCGCCGGGAAAGTTTGCATTGGTATAAACACTGGTTACGTCATCCAGGTCTTCCAGCAAATCCAGCAGGCGCATTACTTTCTCCGCCATTTCCACATTCATGTCACTGTAGTTTTGCGGCACCATCAAAACTTCCGATGAGATCGGCTCAATTCCCTGCCCGGCAAGCGTGTCCCTGATCTGCATGCAGTCTTCCGGCTCAGTGACAACTTCCACATTGCCAAAATCATCGACATTCACGTCCAAAGCACCCACGTTGATGGCAATCTCCATTACCTCGTCTTCATCGGCGCCCGCGGCAAGACTGATCAATCCGCGTTTGTCGAACATATAGGACACGGAGCCAAAGGTTCCAAGGTTACCACCGGCTCTGGCAAATACATGTCTTACCTCTGACACTGTTCTGTTACGATTGTCAGTCATGGCCTCTACCAGAATGGCAACACCTCCCGGACCATAGCCTTCGTAGGTCAGTGTCTCCAGGTTGCCTCCTTCCCTGCCTCCAGCCCCGCGAGCTATTGCCCGGTCCATGGTATCTCTGGGCATTTGCGCCGCTTTTGCCTTCTCAACAACTACTCTGAGACCGGGATTATCATCAATGTTGCCACCACCATCACGGGCGGCCACAGTCAGTTCCCTGATGATTCTGGTAAACACTTTTCCGCGTTTTGCGTCCTGCCCGGATTTTCTGTGTTTAATATTATGCCACTTACTATGTCCGGCCATATTCCGGGAACCTTCCTTATCAGTCCATCTTCCTGATCGAAATGCCAAGTTCCTGCAATTGATCCGGGTCCGCTGTACCGGGAGCATCCGTCAACAGGCATGTCGCGGTCTGTGTTTTGGGAAACGCAATGACATCGCGAATGGCAGTGGCGCCTGTCAGCAACATTACCAGACGGTCCAATCCTATGGCGATACCACCATGTGGCGGCGCTCCGGTCTGCAGGGCATCAAGCAGGAATCCAAATTTCATTGCGGCTTCATTATCAGAGAGTTTGAGCACTCGAAAAACCGCTTTCTGCACATCTGCCTGATGAATACGAACAGATCCACCACCAACCTCGTAGCCATTGATCACTATATCGTAGGCACGGGACGATGTGTTCCCCGGGTCGGCTTCCATCAATGCGGGGTCCCCTATGGGAGACGTAAAAGGATGGTGAAGTGCAGTCCAGCCACCGGCGCTGTCCTTTTCGAACATCGGGAATGCCGTCACCCAGCAGGCCGCCCATTCCCGATCATAAAGATCAAGATCTTCGGCAAGCCTGCAGCGCAAGGCACCCAGAGAATCACTGACCACCGATGCACGGTCGGCGCCAAAAAAGACGATGTCATTGTCCTGTGCATCTACACGTTCAAGAATCCCCTTGACAACATCGTCCGGCAGGAACTTTACAATGGGTGACTGTAATCCTTCCATACCTTTGTCGAGGTCATTCACCCGGATGTAAGCCAGTCCCTTTGCACCATAATTGCTGACGAATCGGGTGTACTCATCAATTTTTTTTCTGGTAAGCCGATCCCCCCGTTGAAGTTTCAGCGCTGTTACCCGGGAATCTGCATCATTCGCAGGGCCGCTGAAGACTTTGAACCCAACATCCTGCACAAGATCAGCAATATCGATCAGTGGCAGGTCGAATCTCAAATCGGGACGGTCCGTACCGTATCGCTGCATTGCTTCGGCGTAACTGAGGTGCGGCAACTCTCCCGGGTACACACCCAGGATCTCCTGAAACAACCTGCTGAACATGTTTTCCGTTAATAACATGATCCCGTCTTCATCAAGAAAGCTGGTTTCTATGTCGATCTGGGTAAACTCCGGCTGCCGGTCGGCTCGAAGATCTTCGTCACGGAAGCATCGGGCGATTTGATAATAACGGTCGAATCCAGAGATCATCAGCAGTTGTTTGAACAACTGTGGTGATTGCGGTAATGCATAGAAATTACCTGGATGAACACGTGAAGGAACCAGATAATCACGTGCCCCCTCTGGTGTCGCCCGGGTCAAAATTGGAGTTTCAATATCCACGAATCCCTGTTCTTCCAGGTATTCCCGTACCAGATGAGTAACCTTGCTGCGTAATCGAAGTCTTTCCTGCATCTCGGGACGACGCAAGTCCAGATAGCGATAACGAAGACGTACGTCTTCACCTGCGGAGGAATATTCATCCAGTTGAAACGGCGGCGTTACTGAGCGATTGAGTATTTCCAGTTCCTTCCCCAGTACCTCTACTTCACCCGTAGGCATTTTTGGATTGATTGCAATCTTATCTCTGGCTCTTACCCTGCCCGTAATACGGAGAACAAATTCGTTACGGACCTGATCGGCAAGTGCAAAACTATCCCGGGTATCCGGATCAAAAACCACCTGGATTATGCCCTCATGGTCACGTATATCAAGGAAGATTACACCGCCATGGTCACGACGCCGGTGAACCCATCCATACAATTCGACAACCTTTCCGACATCGGTATCTCTCAGAAGGCCACAATAGTGGCTGCGCATAGGGTACCTCTGACTGTTTTAAATCATTGATTACTTATTAAACTGATCTCTGGAAGTCAGATCAGTTTCAATTGGCGGCAGACGTGGAACTGCTCTTGTTATCGTCTTTGGAGTTACTCATGGTGTCAGTGGTGGAATTATCGGAATTGATCCCCGATGACTTGTCTTCTCCTCCGCCACTGATATTTTTCTTCTTTCCGGTTTTGAAATCTGTTTCGTACCAGCCAGTACCCTTCAGGCGAAAAGAAACCGCTGAAACAAGTTTCTTCAATTCAGATGCACCACAGGCATGACAATCAGTTAACGGTTTGTCATTGATTTTCTGAAGCTTCTCCAGTCTATGGCCACAAGCCTCACACTGATATTCATAAATCGGCATACTTCTTCTATCCATTGCTACAACCCTACCGGGCGCGAATTATACAGCAAACGATGATTCTTGCCATCCTTGGGAACAATGGTGTTAAGAGCACGTTAATTGTCCGCTTTTTAAGCACGTTAATTGTCCGGTTTTAAAATACGGTATTCCACGCCCGCAGATCTCTGATACCTTGCGCCGTACCGAGCAAGCCTATCCTGCCTGTAGCTTCATCCAATAAGCCATACGACTGCATGTAGAGATCGTCGAGGTAGAGCTCGAGGACCGCATGTTTCAGGAGCAGCCTGAACTGTGCCTCGCCCGCGAATACCCGCTCACGGTTCATGATGTCTTCTCTCTCACGCTCCCCTCCGGGGAACCGCATGATTCCAAACTCTGTCTCCCCTCCGGGTCCGATCAGGATGTAGGAGCCCTGATTCTCTCCACTTTCAATGTATAGACCGGACCTTTGAGTCTCTGTCACTGAGGCATCGGGCAGCTCCAGAGTGCCTTCCAGGACAACTCCGTCCTCTACCGGAAGCCGCGACCCACTCAGGCGTACCGCGTCGTCTGCGCCTGCCTGCCCCCCTGCGAACTGCAACTCAAGGGGGGTTTTTTTCAGGGCATCGTTACCCGGCCAGTAGGTCAGCCACAGGGTGCCCTGGTCATCTACTACCGCCTTCTTGATCGGCGCGAAGTAGCAGGAGGGACGACCGTACTCGTTCTTGAATCGGGGTATGGCGTGGTGGTTGACGAGAAGCTCATCGGGGGTGCGGAAAAACCTGGCGAAATAGGTGTGCGGGTGGCTCCCCGAGTTCTCCAGAAGCCGGTAGTTCTTCGCTGCGACCCTGAATGGCCCTTCGGCGCGTTCGGCGATCATGGTACGGATAGTGCGTCCGGGTTGGCCCGTCATGGCGTAATACTTGCCCCTGATCCTCTCGACCGCTCCGGCCTCCATATGCTCCGGGACTGCCTCGCCGCCCCAATCCAGCACAGGAGGGTGAAGGGCCTCCCAGTGTATGCCGTCGTCGCTCCGACCGAAACCGAAGCCAACATGATCCAGCGGGTTCGCAGTCCAGTAGCCGTAGTAGCCTCCACCTGCCGCGGGAATGGCGAAGATGCAGTCCCAGCGGCCCGGTTTACGGTAGAACCGCTCGTTGACACGGAACATAGGATCATCACCGTACTTAGTCCAGTGTATGAGATCCACACTCCAGGCGAAGAAAATACACTGCTGAGGTGGCTCTCCATCCTCACGCCAGTGCTCCGAGTAGTTGCAGACGAACCTGCCGCTGGTTGCGAAGTCGGCGGCTTTCCATACGGCCCCCGTTCCCAAATATATCTCCATCTTCTCAGATGCCTGTAAGGCGCAGCCATGATCAGTCCAGGTGACGCCGTCCGCTGATGTCGCCACCCCAAACCCTTCCCCAGGGCTATATTCGGTGATCAGGTAGAACAGGTAAAACGTCCCCTCGTGGTCATACATCCACGTGTCCCAGTGGGCATCTACCTGAAGCGACCTGAAGAACATCGTCTGCGGTCGGCTCGCCTCACCGGCGGCATCGGCTTTAAGTGTCATGGTTGTCTCCTGTACCGACCGTCTTCTGGCTCTCGCCAAATAGCAGATTGCGTGAATATGTCATACCGATCAAGCCGGTAGATGATCAGAAACCGGATGATCGGCATCTTATCAAGGCTTACTCCATGACCTGGGCCCAGCGGCTTGACCTCCCACCCCATCGGATTCGTGATAGGATCGCCGAACATATCGAGGAAGGTGGATTGGAGAAAGGTGTCGGGCATTTTACCGTCCCCTCTTTGTTTATTGCGGCCCCAAAGTCACGTTGCTGTTCATAGCACACCTGGCGACGCCGGGTGCTCTGAGCAAAGACGATCATGGCAAATCCAGTTGTCTACGTAAAGGCTCGCACGCCTGCCTCTTGAAGACACACCAGATCGACCCTGCAGTGTCGTGCAGATAGACAAGACATTGTCATCGTACCCTCACGCGCGGCGTTTGTTCTTGAGCTGGCCCGACTGATCAAGTCACCGGGCAATCTGGTGCGCGTGCTTCTCCAGCGTAGTAATCGGCGTCTGCTCCATCGGGAACAGCAGCTCCTGCATTTCCTCGGAGAGCTCCGTGGGGTCCAGTGACCAGTAGTGATTGTCGACCTTGCGCAGCCAGGAACGGGCGTAAAACAGGTTCAGGCAGTAGCGGATGCGGCCGCTGGTGTTGTGGCCCTGGCCGTGCCAGAGGCCTCCGTCGAACAGCACCATCGACCCAGCATCCATTTCCACGGTGACGGTGGGATGGTCGTGGTCGACGGGCAGGTCCCAGCGATGACTCCCTGGCACCACCCGGGTGGCGCCGGTTTCGGCGTTGAACGGCACCAGCGCCGTCAGCGTATTGACCATCAGCCGATGATGCGGGCGCGGGATGCCGAAGAGGGAATCGTCGTAATGCAGGCCGCCTGGTTCAGCGCCCGGTTTCATGTTTTTCACCGAGCTGTGCGCCAGTTGAATGCCGCGTTCGAAAAACCGCATGCGCGCGGCCAATGCCTTTTTGTCCGTTCCCTTTGGCAGTCTCTTCAGGTTGAAGTCCGGCACGTGCGCCGGCATGGCGCCGCGCACCACCGCCAATACTGAGGGATGGGTCGCCAGGCGATCGGCAACCCGGGTGCGTGAAATAATGTCGTGCGTCGTTGGTTTATCCAGGCCCCGAATCCCATCGACGATCTCATCGACCTCGTCAGCACTCAGCAGGTTGGGGAGGATGGTGAATCCCTGTTCGTCAATCTCCCTGACGGCATTTTCGACGATACTCATTGACAGCTCCCGGAGCGCGTTGCATCTGATCAGCTTATCACGCGCCCCGGCGGGCGTCATCCTGAGCCTTGTCAAGCTTCTTACGCTGTCGTGCTTCAGTTGCGACACCAGCATGCAAGGAGAATCCGGCGATGTTACCTACCTGGTTATTGCTGAAGTCGTCCTCCCAGGCTGGTATGGTTTGCAGTTTGAAGACTTTGCAACCTTCTAGCTAGCGGTGGAGCGCGCCACGGGATCTAGTTCGATGCGTTCAATTCGTGATCTCGATGCGACCTGCCCTGATGGGGTCATACCACCAACCATCCGGGAACGCGGGCCAGTACTTGGGTTCGAAATCCGGCTTGCCGAACTTGTCCCAGTGCAAGGTGCGACGCAGATCCACCGCATGTAGCGGGATTTGGTAATACTGCCACAGCAGCACTCGATCGATGGCGCGACAGGTGGCCACCATCCGCTCCAAGGTCGTGGCCAGGTTCGCCTCGGTGATCAGGTAATCCAATGCCGGATGGCTGATGCCGGCAACGTTGTCCGACATCGGCACGAACGCCGCGTCCGAGTGGTACGTCGATTTGAGCTCCAAGACCGGCGGCATATAGATGTCGTGACTTTTCAGCACCGCGTCGAACTCGAACTTGCGGCGCAGATTGAAGTATTGGGTGTTTTCCACCAGACGCAGATCAGCAGCGATGCCCAACCGCTCCAGCTGTCGAAAATACGGCAGCAGGATGCGAGCGTCGGCCGGATTCCGCGTCAGAAACGTCATCTCGAACGGCTCCCCGGCCCCGTTTATCAGGGTGCCGTCCACAACCCGCCAACCCGCCTGCTCAAGGAGCTGCCGCGCCCGGATAACGCTCGCCCTGTGTTCCTCCGGGGAGGCAGCCTCGGCAAAGCGAAACGGCCGGTCGAACACCTCCGGCGGCAACTGCTCGCGGTACGGCTTCAGTAATGCCAGTTCATCCTCGCTGGGTAGACCCGTGGCCGCAAGCGCCGTATCAGGCCAGTAGCTGTGCGCCCTTTTATGGTAACCATAGTGCAACACCCTGTTCTGCCATTCAAAATCCAACGCCAGCGTCAGTGCCTGGCGCACGCGCCGGTCCTTGAATTTGTCCAGACGGTTGTTGAGTGCGATGCCCCTGCGAAAGCCGACTTCGATGCCAAAGTTGCGGCGGATCTTCTTGATCCAACCTTTGCTAAGCGCCGGGATGTCGTAGGCGTTGTGCCAGAAACGCACGTCGGTTTCCGTCCAGATGTCGATGAGCCCTTTGCGAAAGCTCTCCCGAATCACCGTGGCGTCGCGATACACCTCGTAGCGCACGGTGTCGAAGTTGTAGCTGCCCTTGTTGACCGGGATGTCACGACCCCAATACGCCGGATCCCGCCGGTACTCGACGAACCGACCTTGCTTGATCGCGGCAATTTCGTACGGGCCGCTCGATAGCGGCGGCACCAGCGTGCTCGCCGTGGGATCCTTATCGCGCCAGTAGTGCTCCGGCAATATAGACGTGAATTGGACCATGATGACGTTGGTCAGCGTCAGCGGCGACTTGAGGTGAATGGCCACATGGCGCGGGTCGATCTCCTCGACGGATTCGATGAAATCGAGCCACAGGCGACCCGAGAACAGACTCCTAATGGTATCGAAGGTATAGGCAACGTCCTTCGACGTGATCGGGACACCGTCGCGCCACGTGGCATCCGGATGGATTCTAAACACCATCGTCAACCGGTCGTCCGTGACAGCGATGCCGTCGGCCAACCGGCCGTAAAAGGCACTGAGCTCATCTCCCGCGCGGATGATCAGCGTTTCGGAGTGGACCCAGAACCCTGCCGGGCTCCCCTGGCCGGACAACGGCGCCACGGTATTGACGGCGCTCTGGGTTGCCTGAACCAGCAGCCCGCCTTTGGGGGCATCGGGATTCAGGTACTCCAGATGTGTGAAGTCGGCCGGGTACTTCAAATCGTGAAAGAACGCGATGCCGTGCTGGAATTCCAGGCCATCGAGTATGTCCGTGGCCACCGCTGGGACAAACGGTAGCATCATAAGCGTGGCCGTCGCCTTAACGAGCAGCGATCGGCGCATACCGCCCCCGCTCGGCCGAACGCGGGCGGTTAGGCGTGGGGCTTAGAACCGAGGCCGCCAGCGTATCTCAACTCCAAATTGACGCGGATCCGTCAGCGTACCGAGTGCCAGCAAAAATTCGGCAGAGTTGGTCGACTCCTGCAGGTACTCGATGAGCCCGATGTCATCCAGGATGTTTTGAACGTAAAACGTGGCCGACCAGACGTCGTCCACGGATGTCAAGGTCGCACGAGCATCCCAGCGCCCGTAGGCTTCCAGGTCTGCCCATGGGTTGTTTGCGAGATCTGAATGCCGTACGTCCGTAAAGCTGTACGTCGACAGCAGCTGCAGATTGCCCATGTCCCCAAGCGACCTGGTGTGGGTAACGGTAAGTGCGAACTTGTGCTTGGCCAGCATGGGGAGCTCGTTACCCGTCATGTCCTGGGGCAGTTGATAGGTACTCGTGGTGGGCATACCCGTCGTGAGATCGATGTGCTCCCAGGTGCCGAGCACTGGGTTCAGAGTGCCGCGCACCACCTCGGCGTGCTCGCCGATTTTTGAGTCGAGGTAGCTGTAGTAGCCGCTCAGCCGCCAATGCTCGTTCACGTGATAGATGAAGTCGAACTCGCCCCCCCACAGCGTGGTGTCCTGGATGTTTTTGGTCCACTCGGTGATCGGAGTTGTGGCGGTGGGCGACACCATCGAAGTCGCCTGATGACCGACGATCTGGTAATCCTCGAAATCGTTGAAAAACACCGCTGTGGACAGCTGCAGAGAGTCGTCGAGAAAGATCCCCTTCATACCGATCTCGTAATTGACCAGCGTTTCTTCCTTGATGTGCTGTTGCACCGCCACCTCGCTAAACGAATTGAACCCCCCGGCGCGGTAGCCCGTCGAGACGCGGCCATAGATCAGCCTGTCATCAACCGGTGTGTACTCGAGGCTGATGTGACCGATGGTCGCATCCCACGTCCGTTTGTTCATGTCCGAGTCTTCGAACCAGATCAACAGTGGAACGCCGGCGCCAAGAAAGTCGCCGATGACCCAACCACCGTTCACCCCCTGCTCCTTTTCGTCCTCGGTGTAGCGCAGGCCGCCTGATACGAGCCATTGCTCATCGATCTGGTAGTCGGCACTGAAGAATATGGCTCGCGAATTCGATTTGGCGTCCGTGGCGAACAAGAACGACTCGGTATGATCGGCGCCCTGGGGGCAGGCCCAATAGAATCCATCCGTCTGAAAACCCGACCGGTCAATAGCCCCAATCCCCAGGCCTACGATGACATCGTCGAGGACGTCCTGACAATTGGACACGGGGATAGAACCATAAAACGGTGAAGCGGCCGCTGCGGCTGCGTCAGCTTCGGTGAAGCGAAGGGGGTTGCCATAGTTGAAGGTAGGAATGGACCAAGTCGTTTCATTTTTGTAGAAGAAGATGCCGGTGATGAAATTGAACGGGCCATCGAGGTTGGAGACGAGCTGCAACTCGTGTGACTGCTCGTCATACTCGTACATGACGGCCTTCACGATGTCGTCGAACGGCACACCCCCGTCGGCAGAGAGCAGCGGATCAGTCGCGCTTCCCACTCTGGTGGTGGCGTCGTTGTCACGTGAGACTCGTTGAAAGACATCTGACCAGCCGTAGTTGTAGCGTAACGTGTACGACTCAGTGAGGTCGAAATCTGCGTAGAAGAACGCCTGGTCGCCCTCGCTGTTGGAAAAACCTGGGCGATTGACATTGAGCTTGTTCTTAAGGCTGCCGCATTCGAAGCCCGGCCTTCTGTGAGGGCAACCGGGAGCGATGGACGGCACGCTGCCCTCGTAGAGATACCAGGTGTTCGCCATCTCTCTTATCCTCCCTCGATAGGCAGTCACGACGGGGCTCGGTCCGGTCGCGGTCGGACAGCGCGACCTGCACCCGGGGGGCGCCGTCGTCCTCGATGTGGGCCCAGCGCGCGTTCACATCCAGGCGATCTGTCTTGAAGCGCAGCTGCGGTGACCAGCTGACTTGGTCAGGTGCGTCATAATCGCCGCCAGGGCCGATGTTTTCCTGAGCACCATCGCCCTGGTAAACGCCAGCAGCGATGCGAAAACTGAAATGCTCGCTGATTGGGCCACCAAACGCGACGTTCAGACGCTGGGTAACCTGATCCGTAAATTCGGCCTGCACCAGCGCGTCCCATTCATCGGTGGGCTTTCTCGTGTAGTAGCTGATGGATCCGGCGATGGAATTCCTACCGTGCAGGGTTCCCTGAGGGCCACGGGCCACCTCCACACGTTCCAGGTCGAAAAAGTTGGGTGCCACGCCATAGGTGCCCAGCGTATAGACGCCATCGACATAAGTGGCCACGGCGAGGTCAGCATGGGTCTCACCTGCCAGCCGCGTACCGATGCCGCGAATCACAGTACCTTGCCCCACCTGCTCGCCGTTATCGCCAAACTGCAGCCCGGGAACCATTTGTTCCAAATCGGCCGGTTTGGTCATGCCCAGCTCTTCGATCATCTGGCCGCTGAAGGCCGTCATGGTGAGCGGCACGTCGAGGATGTTCTCCTCGCGTTTTTCCGCGGTGACGATGATTTCTTCGATGACAGGTTGGTCTTCATCGGTTGTTTCGTCTGCCGCAAGGCAGGGTGATGCAATGAGTGCCGCAGCCAGTGCCGCGGCAACACGATTAAATAGTTTTATGGACATGGCATTTCCTCCTTATCCAGTTAATGGGCGGAGGTACGACGTAATCACGGGTCCCCCGTTAACGCCGTAGCTTATGCCGGGGGGGGGGGGGGTAGTGGACTAAAAAGCATGCTTCACGCATGTACGACCGGTTCACAAGTAGACTCTCCCAGCGGCGATATCAAACTACGGTATGAGTAACTATACTCCCGGGTTTTAGGCGATTCAACCTAAACTCTGCATACCTAGATCTGTCAAAGAAGGCAGTATTTCGTCTGTCCTGTCCCTGGGTAATCACCACCAGCTGGTCGACTTCAACATCCTCTACACGACTCGTGCTTGCCAGGGCCAGGCCAGATGACATTGAAGGCCGTTATGCTGTCGTCCTGCCCCAGTCCGAAATGCAGCGTTTCTTTTTACTTCCGCTGTGGGTATGGCGGCGGAACTGGCAATCTAAAACCTGTTCGTATTCGGGTCAGCTATAGAGCAGTAAGCGGCGTTTTTCTGGACCGTCTCAGGGAAAGAAGGTGCTTAACCCTCGGCTAGATTGCGTTTTCTTGCTCCAAGAATCCTTGCGGGAATTTTGCGGGAATCAGTTGTGCATTGTTATGCACAGTAGTGCATTGGTTGGCAACTAAGTGTCTTCATCCGTTGGCAGTCGCCATCAGATCGGATCTACAAACAAAGTCGAGGTAATTCCGTCCTGGCTCGCTTCTTATCAATTTGGGAGATGAGCACAATCGAAGATAGAGATTAATAAGGCTCTGATAAGGCATTCCCATCTCTTCAGCTAGTTCCTTGAAGTAGTCTATGGTGGGCTCTTCGATCCGAATAGTAATCTGTTTTTTCAGTGCCTTGGCATAAGGATTCTTTTTACCTTTGGAAAAGTCGTATTCCTTTCTCATCGTAGTTTCACTGTGTATTGATTTCGTTCCCGTTTAATTGCTTTCCGAGCATTGATAATTCGAATGACTTCGCCCTCTTCTCGGTAGCAATGACATACGACTAGTAGCTTGAGAGCTGAACTGATCCCTAACATCAAAAAGCGGTCTTCTTTCTCAGAATGGTCAGGATCTTCAATCATTAAGGCTTGTTCATCAAAGAACACCGTTTGCGCATCCTCAAAGCTCACTCCATGCTTCTTGAGGTTGGCCTTATTCTTTCGTTCGCTCCATTCAAACTTAATAGCCATCAGTACACTATAATTATATTGTAATTATAGTCAATGGCATACAAAAACCGTAGAGTACGCAGACGGAAAAGTGACTCCTACCGGATACCATACGCCTGTGCTGGCAGCCAGGTAGCCAGCGCCTGCCACTGGTAGATGATCACCAGACCGATGAGTTGAATGACGATGAACGGCACCACCCCGCGGTAGATGACACGCAGGTCGATGCCCGGGGGTGCAATGCCGCGCAGATAGAACAGCGCGCCGCCGAGTGCCGGCTCGCGGATCAAAGTTCGTAGAGTCCCTGGAATAGACTCCGCAACTGTTGGTTTTGCGCGCGTAGCAAAACGGGGATGTGCTCGATCGGAGCCTCAGCGGTGATGGTAGCGCCCCCGGTGTGCTCTGCGCCTGTCCAAGCGTCGACCCACCGCGCGTCCGCGGGCAGGTAAACCTCTCGTGCACGGGCCCGGTATTCCACAATCGGTGCGACGAGGATATCAGGACCAAACAGAAACGCGTCCTCCACCTCGACCACATTCGGATCTGCTGCAAAATCGAAGAAGAGCGGCCGCATCGGCGGGATACCACGCCCGGACGCAACTCGCATCTGCTCCATGATGTAGGGCCGCAACCGCTCGCGCAGCATCATGGCGGCCCTGACATGCCGATAAGCGTCCCCGCCGATGGTCCACGCTTCATTGTTTTCGCGGTTTCCATGGGTGCGAAAAATGGGGGTAAACACGCCGTACTGGTACCACCGGACCATTAATTCGTGAAACCGGTCGCTCGAATTGTCGGCGGTGATAAAGCCACCAATTTCGGCCGCTCCCCAGGGAATTCCGCTCATCGCGAGATTGAGCCCCGCCATCATGTACTCGCGAAGATGTTTGAACGAAGACTCGATGTCGTGCGCTGCCGGCGAGGCTCCATCGCGCTGCGACCCGGCCCACGAACTGCGGCATATGGTCACCACCTCATTCTCGCCGGCCGCATGCAAACCCTCGTAAATGTTCCTCTGGTGCGCGACGGGCGGACAACATCCCGCAAGCGATCGCCGTGCCTCGATGGCGACGGCGACCTGGATCTCTTTGTCGGTGGTACCGATAACGATCCTTCCATGATCTTTATGAATAACGGTGACGGTACGTTTACTGACGTGACTGTCGGTTCAGGCCTCGACTTCGCCACGTCGTCTTTCAGCTTGTCGGCTTCATTTGGCGACTACGACCTCGATGGGGATGTGGATCTGGCGATATCACACTGGGGGACACCCCGGGACCACGAGAATCCGGGCGACACGGAACATCTGTGGCGCAATGACAGTGATGTGAGCGGCATTGTGTTCACACCTGTGAGCATCGAGGCGGGTTTGTCCCCCAGCATCATTGCTCACGACGATCCGAACGTGGTGAAGGGTCTGGGCCTTGATGCACAGGACTGGACGTTCACACCGACATTCGCGCGGATAGACGAGGACCTTTATCCCGAGTTGCTCATGGTGGCAGACTTCAATCATACGCAGCTGTTCATGAACAACCGCGACGGTACCTTTACCAACGTGACGGACCCGGAGGTGTTGATTGACGGCAACGGCATGGGCTCGGCGGTCGGGGACTACGACAACGACGGCGACCTGGACTGGTTTGTTTCCAGCACCCTGGATAGGCGGGAGTTTGAGGACCCGACCGTGTCACGCATCGGCAATCGTTTATACAGGAACACTCAGGGGGTCTTTGAAGATGTGTCAGGTCTGACCGGGATTACCGGGATTACCGACGGGGGGTGGGGCTGGGGAGCCTGTTTTCTGGACTTCGAAAACGATGGAGACCTGGATATCTACCATACCAACGGCTGGACTGATCTTGACTTCAGTACGGACCGGAGTCGAGCGTTTGTCAATCTCGGCGATGGGACATTTGAAGAGCAGGGGATTGCCCTTGGTCTGGAGGACCGGGAACAGGGACGCGGTGTCATCTGTGCAGATTTCGACAACGACGGTGATGTTGACATATTTCTGTTACATGACAGATGCACCCTGTGGCGGAACAATAGCGAGGACAACAACTATCTTGGTATCAGGCTGATTGGTGTCCCCCCGAACACACAGGCGCTGGGTACACGCATTATTCTGCAGGCGGGAGATGTCATGCAGATTCGCGAGGTGACGGGCGGTAACAACTACGTTTCTCAGAATCCCACCTGGCAGACCTTCGGCCTGGGGCAGGCAACCAGCGCTGACCTGACTATTGAGTGGCCGGACGGCAACGAAACGGTAGTGCTTGACGTCGGCCACAGTCAAATCGTCACCTACCAACATCCCGATGCTGAGTAAACCGAGTAAACCGGGGTCGCGATGCGTTCAATTCGTGATCTCGATGCGACCTGCCCTGATGGGGTCATACCACCAACCATCCGGGAACGCGGGCCAGTACTTGGGTTCGAAAGCCGGCTTGCCGAACTTGTCCCAGTGCACGGTGCGACGCAGATCCACCGCTCGACTGGGAATTGCCTTTTGCCGATCTGGTTTCCTCCACGTCTTATTTCGAACGCGAAGCCAACATAGTCCTGGAACTTGGTCAAGGCCCGGGCGCCCGTTTCGTTAACCAGTTTCGCTGTTTTAGGCAGTTGACGGTGTGCGGGCCGAACACGATGTCCGCCGTTGCCGTGGACAACCTGGCGTATCGCTCGACCGAACGGATCGTTCAGGAATTCCGTTTGATTTCCAATACCGATGGCCCGCTGCAGTGGACGCTCGGGGCTTACTTCAAGGATGATGATTCGCAATATGGGCGTATCGCCCCTTGCACCGACCGCTCCCCGGCCTACGCCGCCATCGACGGATGCAAGTGGCTAGTGGGCTTTTTTCCTGACGTCCCCCTCGAGAATCAGGCCCCGATCGCAGCGTGGTTTAACAGTTTCTTTGGTGAGGGAAATAACAACTATATGGGCTTTAAAGAGCAGGCCATTTACGGCGAAGCCAGCTACCGTCTGAGCGATCAGTGGGAGATCCAGCTCGGGCTGCGCCTCGCGGAGGTGGAACACACTTTGGACATTGGGCGAACCGGCGTCGTCTCGAAAGTGGATCCGGAGGTCTCCCTCGACAAGCCGACCGACATCGTATCTCCCAAGGTCGTGCTGACCTGGCGACCGATAGAGGACTGGATGATTTTCGCCACGTATTCTGAGGGTTTTCGTCCCGGTCTGATCAATAACCGGCTCGTCACCAAAATTGCACAACTGGGTGAGGCAGTCAACAATCCAGACCTGCCTGCGGAGATTCGCGCACTGGCGCAAGCGGAAATCGATCGCACTTCCCGCTTCCAGACCACCGAGAGTGACTATGTTGAGAACTATGAACTTGGCATCAAGGCATCGGTACTCGACGGTCGCATGAGCTTCACGGGCTCCCTGTATCGCATCGCGTATGAGGATTATGTTCTCCGCATAAGAGACGTGTTCCCCGAAGACCTCCCCGGCCGCGACAACCTGCAATATGGGGTCAACGCCGGCAGCGCCGAGAGTGAAGGCCTGGAACTGGAGGTTCGACTGGCCCTGACCGATAACCTTTTGCTCACCTTCGGTGGCGATAGGAACTGGACGGCCCACCTCGGTAGCGTCCCTGAGGGGCTCGGAGAAATTCGTGGTATAATGCCCGGCGCTCGAATGGGCAATGCCCCCGAGGATAGTTACTACGCGTCGCTTGCCTATGATTTCGACCTTTTCGGCATGAATGCCACGGCGCGGGTGGATACCTATGGGGTCGCCGGTTCATTGAACAACACAGGAGGAGCTGTTAGATACGGGAAGCCCGACTACCGGACCACCGACGTCAAACTCCTGGTGAACCTAAAACACTGGATGTTGTCGGCCTACGTGCGCAACGTCACCGATGACAAGATCGTCCACAATTTCGACGTGGGTGGCTATCAACTTGGGCATCCCCGGACCTTTGGCGTGCAGGTCAACTATCGTATGTAATCATCCCCTGGAACAAGGATGTTCCATGAGGTCTTTCAGCGTGTGGGTATAGAAACCCATACGACCTTTCAGATTTCTCAGAATAGGGCGTTAATGGTTCCTATACTCATCGCCGGCGTCGCAGCTGCAGAACGAGCCGTCGACAGGCACGTCCGGGTCTGGTATGTCTAGGGGCTCCGGCAGGCCGACAAGGGGGAGTGTTGCCATGGCTTGCCTCGGGCTTGTGCCTCCGTAGAATCGGACGGTGCCCGAGGGTGAATGGATGATCTGGATTCCTGCCCTCCGTGCGACACCGGCCAGGGCGTCGACTCGAGGTGCAAGGTCCTCCGCCCGCTCCATGGCCGTCTTGCACCAGTGGGCGTCCCACATATCGCAAATGAGCAGCGCCGACTCGCTTGGGGCAACGGAGTCTTCGACCGTCACCTCGTTCCAGCGGCCGCGCCCCTTGAAGGTCTCAACGCGCGTTCTGAGGCCCAGGGTCAGCCGGGAGTCGCTCGCATCTGCAGGTTCGGCATCGCTCATATCCTGCCTCCACACCAGAGGACGGCGTTGGCCAGCAGGCGCAGGACATTGGGCTCGTGGAAGTCTTCCTGGTGCCCGATCGACGTGTAGAAGACCCGCCCCCCTCGATGGGTCCGCGTCCAGGTGACGGGCTCGTCGTGCTCGTCGGTGCTGGCGCTCATCAGGAGAGTGGTGTCGTCCGCGATCGGCGTGTTGCGGTAGAGGCTGCCGGAAGAGGCGCACTCCGACACGCCCTCCATAAGCGGGTGACCTGTCGCATCGGGCTCGAACCGGACCCGCGCCTTGGGCCCGTGCTTCCAGTGCATCTGGTAGTTGCCGCCCAGGACCTCCTTGTCAAAGGCGAGCCAGTTCTGGAACGCATGGCTCGCGGTCCGCACGCCAACGATCGGCCTGCCAGCCTCGCAGTACGCCTTGAACCGCCCAAGCTCATCGCCGGCTGTGTTTAGGCGTCGGGTGAACACCAGCAAGACGTCGGTATCGTCCAGCGGCTTGAGCGAAACGTCGTCGTCCTCCGTCTTGTAGATGATCAGGGTGGCCTTGACCGGGTGCTCTCGCTCTACATAGTCGCGGAAGGTGGTCAGGGAGCTCTCGGAGTCGTACTCGAAGGAGCCCGAGATCATGCACAGCTTGAGGGGTGAGTCCGCGGTCGCCATTTCTGTTTCTCCTTTTGGTCGGTCAGAGAATCTGTCACTCCAAACGGTTCCACACGCCCCGTCGTCGGGGAGGGTCCTTCCGATGCCGGGCGAAGCCCGGGATGGGCCGGGAGGGAACCAAGACCCGGGGTGGGGTTACGCCATCGCCAATGGCTTTCACTGAAACACAATCATCGGTTCATCTGGAATACCACGCCCAATATGTTGTCGGGTTCGGTGATGATGGCGGCGATCTCCTCCTCGGCTCGCTCGAGCGCTATTGTGTGCGTGGTGAGGGAGTCCACATCGAGCTTGCCCTCGGCGATGAGTCGCATGCAGAGCTCCAGGTTCGTCCGAGTGGTCCATCGCATGAAGACTGGAGGATAGGCGCTTCCGCGCTCCCAGACCTCATCGTGGTACCCGGGGCCCGTTCTGGACGCCCGGCGGATATCGACGTTCCACAGGGTGGCGGCCAGGTCGAACGTGGCCCCGCCGACGACCACGATCTGACCCATCTGATGCCCGTCGGGGGAGAGTTTCATACATCGGGTGAGTTTTTCGATTGCCTCGGTCCCGTCGCCGCCGAAGGCGACAACGGCAGAGTCGAGTCCACTCCCTCCGGTGAACTCGCGGCTCAGCTCCATCTCATCTTCCGCACCCGTCAGGGCGGTCGCATCGATGCCCCAGGCGGCGGCTATCTCGTTCCTGCGCTCGATAATATCCCAGCCTATGACGTAGTTCCCAGCCAGCTGGTAGAAGCGCGCAGTAAGCTGTCCAAGCAGGCCGAGTCCCGCCACGCAGCAGTACTCTCCGAATCCAGCGTCGCCCCGCCGCAGGGCATGAAGCGCCGTGGCCGAGAGCATCGCGTAGGCTCCCTGGTCGAACGTCACGGCTTCCGGGAGGGCCACGCACAAGTTGTGGGGGACCAACGCGTAGTTCGCATGCCTGGCGTATCCTGCACCGATGGCCGCGACACGATCTCCGGATCGGAACTCCTCGACGCCGTCGCCCGTTTCCCGCACCACGCCCGCGTTGGAGTACCCGAAGGGTCTCGGTCTGCCTTCGGGGTCGCGGCGCCCTCCGTGCTGGGCGAACCTACGCCAATCGCCCAGCTCGGTGCCTGGGCTGACCAGCGAGCTCTTGACCTCCAGAAGCACACATCCGGGGGCCGTCGCGGGAATGTCCTCCTCGACGAGCCCAATCCGCCCGTCGGACATTATTGCTGTTACTGCTAGCTTTCCTTGCACCTAAGGCTCCTTTGATGTGCGGCCGGAAACGAGTGATGTGCGGCCGGAAACGAGACTACCCAACGAGTCCTCGGTATGACGACGACTGGGTCGCAACGCTGCTCAACGCCAAATGGCGACTGGGTCCAACTATACCAGCGGGAATATGGTCATTTAGGGCCTAGAGCTTATCCCAGCACGGAACGCAAGGAATTGCTGTCCATTGGGGCAGCTTACTCGGCGATTCCAACGCCGCTAACGGGAATTCCCCATATTGAGCTGCCTGGACCCAAGCGACGCACCATCCTCGACGAGAGCTATCGTAGTATTACTCATGAACGCTGTCAACCATCCCATCGAGCTCACAAAACCATCTCTCGGCGTCGTGAACTGGCGTTCGATGGGCAGCGGAGGTGGCTTTCACTACGTATGCACTCCCTTCCAACTCCTTCGGGCACGCACCTCGCCCTTGGTTGCCTCTCTTCACCGCTGATGACCTCAGGGATATTCGCTACCCTGGTGCTGGATGGAGCCCGGCGATACGCTCCAACACTTGCCGGAATACCTCCCGGGACACTGCCACCTCAGCAAGCCTAGTGCAATGGCCTGTAGCTACCCAATCTTACTTGCAGATTTCTCAGAATAGGGCGTTAATGGTTCCTATACTCTCGCCCGCATGGACAGGGTATAGAAGATATAGACGCCCCCTCTTAGCCGCAAGTCTCCTCGTTGGTGCTTGTCTCTGGACCATTCAATGTACCGTCGCCAACTGTGAGTCCGTTTTTGCCGCAGATTCCTCTCGTTCTATTTCTGCCAGGACTCACTTCCAGCCAGGAGCCGATATCCGAATAGGTGGCTGCAGGCTCGAGCGCGAAAGCGTTGATTGCATCCCGCAAGTCTCGCTGCGATGAAAGAGCCACGTCCAGGTAACCGAATGTCAAATCGACCGCCCAGTTTTCTTTCTTGGCGAAGGTGTCCGACTGGTCCTCCAACATGAGCAGAAGTGCATCAAGGACCACCCGAGACCTGCGCAGTTCATCCAAAGAAGCGGCTAACCTCAATTTCCGTTCCTCAACTTCCTGAGCGGTTGGAGGAGGGATAAGGCTGATTACGTTGTCCGTCATCGGACGCCTCCTATTTCTGCAATCTGGCTATTCGACGCCTTCAAGAATTGAGCAAGGACCTTGGCCTCGAGCATCGCTTCCTTTGTGTACAGTCCATGCTTAAACGGCTTATGTGGATTCTTTGCACCGGTAGACTTGCCACCATGAAACCTGCAACGACCATTTTTCATCGCGTACTGACCGCAGGGATGCCCCGGTCTCGTTTTCGCACCACAACGAGCAATTTCGTCATGGGGTGGTCCCCGCCATTTACCCATCTGACCCCCCTGTCTTGATGTTGCCGACGACTGCTTGGCCCCCATCCTCAACGTTTACATGTTGGACCTGTATCACCTGATCCTTACTTCTGTTTCGATACCGATTTAGGCAATCCACTTGTTTGAAGAACAGAGTCATTAACTTCTGAAGTCGGTTAGTACGAAATTTAGCCACTTCAAGAGACTGCTCCGCGTCGATTATTCCGGGAACCACTCGGGCAATGAGCAACTGTGTAATGGACATCTGGGAGGCGAGACCAGCTTCGATCTCATCGCTTGCTTTGATTCCCGTTAGCAGGCTAGTGCTGTAGAAAATGGCCTGTAGCTACCCAATCTTACTTGCAGATTTCTCAAAATAGGGTGTTAATCGTTCCTATACTCCGTAGCCGCCGAGTACGTGACCAAAATCGTGAAAGAGCGCCCCCACTGGGAAGCCCCAAGGTTCGCCTGGGAAGCTGAAGCCGTTTTCCTCGTAGTAACGGAAGAGGCCGTGACCGAGCGTATCTTCTGGCAGGGCGCCGAAAGCTCGAAACTGGGAGGCGAGGGCATCGTCGACTACCAGGCCACGGGATCCCAGTAAGCCCTTCGCGACTCCCATGATCCCACCCTGAGTGCGGTACTGCGTGCCGATGTAGTCGCGAAGGTGTGAGCGACGATAAAAATCCAGTCGGAAGCGAATCAACTCCTTTTTGGCCAGGTGATCGATAACGTGCACTGCTGGTTCATCGACACCTAAGGCCGCCGCGAAGAGTGCGATCAATTCCATTTGGCGCGGTGTTGGTGTGCCAACGGCCAGACTCATCACGATCATGCCTCTTACGAGCTGGCGGGCAGTGTCGTGCCTGGCCTCGGCATAACGCGTCTTTGTAGTGCTCTGCTAGGTGGGCCGGTTCGATCTCTTCGAGTTGGTCGATGTCCAGGTCCGTCCGTAGCACAACGCGCTGGGCCGCGTCCATGATTGCCCGATGAGGCTGGGCGATACCACCATCCGCCGCGCGCGCAATCATGTTCATAGCGCGCAGCCCGAAAGAACTGAGCTTTGGATCTGGATAGTGAAGGCGCATTGTTGAGCATGATACAGCAAGAGGACGACGATTGGATTCTTGGCCACGACAAACAAAACCGCCGCTTCTGGCCGGTTCCGCCATCTGAAACTGAGGTAGCTCGGAAGAGCAGATTGGTTTGGATGCGCTCGATAGCGGACAGCGGTTTGACTTCATGGATTCGTAGGTGACGACCCAAGGGCCATCCGGTTTCAGGGAAGCTAATTTCAAATCTTCGCCGACTTACAGCCTTCTGTCGCTGCAGACGTAAAACAACCTTCCAGAATCCTTCTTTGGCCGTGACCACTCTTGCATATCAAATACTCGAACGGAATTGAACAGTTTCTCCAGAGCCTCACGGATTCTTGAATTCGGAAACGAAGTCTCTCTTATGATTTCACGATGCAACCGGAAACGGGAACCCTTCTCGTGTTCAAAAACACGGACTTCCCAGTCCGTTATGCCCTTACCTGCATCGGAGATGTTCATGATCATCGTATTATCATCGAACTCTTGGACAAACGGAGGCTGGCCGGTGAGCTGTCGTAGTCGAAACTGGGTGTTTATATCGAACACGAATACCCCACGAGGGTTGAGATGACGCTTGGTCGCCTTAAAGGTCTTCATCCAGCCGTTGAAGGACAGCAGATGATTAATCGAGTCGTACGGGCAAACCACAACATCGAATGTGCGACCCACATCAAAGCCGGCCATATCTTGCTGGTAAAACTTGGTGTTGGGTAGTTTCTTCCTCGCTAGCTCTAACATGGCCTTGGATATGTCTAACCCAGCCACGTCATAGTGCTTGGAAAACAGCAACAAGAGAGAGCCTGTTCCACAAGCAATCTCGAGTAGGCTTTTAGCATTCGGATGGTACTTCTGTAGTAGTCGCAGGTAGTGCTCCCCAAGCGCACCCTGCTGTGTGGCGTCGTAGAAATTCGAGTAGCTGTCGTACTGCGACATAAGATCACGGCTATTTTGGTCTCGACCGAGCCTACACCGAAGAAACAGTGAGTCCAACCGGCGTAACCATGGAGGTAATGAGGTTGTTGAGAATCTTTGGTGAGGCGTGGCGCAAATTCTTCATGTTGTGAGGGTTCCCTGAATAATACGTTGGCCAAGGAGCTGGCGATTCCGCCGCTGTTGACCGATTCCGCCATTTGAAATCAAACTATTCAGCGGCGCTGATTGGTTCAGAAGCACTCGTTACCAGACGGTTGTTGTAACATCACTAGATCAAATGACTCGTGTTCGAGTTGGCAGCTTTAGCCGAACTCGGCCAGGAGAGGGGATCGATGCGTAAAATCTATATTGAAGGTTCACGAGTCTCTTTGGCAGAGTTTCTAGACGACGATTATCTGCCGTTCTACCAAACTTGGTTGGACCCGGTAACGCGTAAGAATTTCAACACAATGGGGAGTTTTCAGAGCGCGGAGGAGTGTCTGGAGTTCTTCACGAATCCTGCTCGTCCACCTCAACGAATGAATGCGGCGATTCGTTGTGGGGGACAAACGATCGGACGAATAAGTTTATCTCCCGCTGGTCAAGAACCGGACATCGGCATCTGGGTGTTCTCCCGTCATCGGGGCCAGGGCTTTGGTAGCGAAGCGGTTTCGCTGGCCGTGAAATATCTCTTTGATACTACGAATCTACAGTATCTGATAGCGGGCATTTTTAGTTTCAATACGCCGAGTCGAAAAATTTTCGAGAAACTGGGCTTCAAGCGCGCCCCGGAACTGGATGAAGCACAGGAAAGTATCTTTGGCGAGGGTGAGGTCATAGAGTTGGGTTATCGGCTGGATAGACCGGATGGAAAATGACCGGTCATGGCCGGACACGGCGTGTCGACGTGTTGCACCTATGGGTCAGCTACTTGATGAAGTAAAGCTGACCCTTTGGCTCAGCAATGTTCTGGTGCAGTATTTCAGACCTACGGTATAGAATCACCCGTTTATGTCATATGGGAACTCACTCGGGTCCTTGCCGTGAGACGTCGCTAACTCGCTGCTCCACTCATCACTACTCATGCGGTCTCCATAAGACGTGACTTTGTGCTTCGTCAAGCGGGTAAGGTAACGCAGGGCATTCGGGCTAGGAGGGTCCCCCTGGAAAAGATTAAGTGCCAACGCAATCAAGAAGTGCCTTTCATCTATCAAGTCGCCATTGATACCGGCTTCGTTTCTAGCGATATCCAGTATTTCATTCGTGTACAACTCGGAGACACCTTCCAAAGGAACATCAATCGCTGGGTTGTCACTGTTCCGTGCGGTAAGCATTCTGTCTGCCCTGGCCATATGATCATCTAAACTGTGATCACCAAAGCCTTTAGCATTAGCATTCATCCCCAACGTCTCAATTATGTCTTCACGCAAGGTCTGAGCATCAAGTTCCAAAATGTTGAACCAATCGGATACTGGCTCGCCGAGTCGCAGGTAGGCGATCTGTATATGGAAGTGATCGCAACGTGTGTCACCACTGTTCCTCGCTTCTGCCTCCGCTTTTGCTAAAAATGATACGAGCCAGGGATGGTCCAAAACCCAGTCTGGCCAAAGGTCTTGCTGTGGTTGCGTAGATATATTAATCATGAAGTATAAGGAAAATAAACCGGCTGTGCCGTGAAGTCGCCGATGAAAGGTGGCGGGGTTCAGGGGGCATTGTGGCCAGTGAAAACGGGGAATGGACGGAAATGTTCTGCAACCCGTGGGAGTTTGCTCAATATTGGTCGGACGGGGTCACATCCAGCGCTGTTCTCCGAACATAGGACAAGGGCGCCCCCTAACTGTGGACAGCAAGCAGCTTAGAAAAGTGTCGTTGTATGCTCGAACATGTTTTCCGGCGGCGAGCGGTTATGTAGTGAACTGCGTGGGCGACTTGCTTGGTCGAGGCCCAGGTGTTTCAAGATCTTTTCGATGACGTCAGGGTCCTCAATGCTTGCGATTACTTTCAGTTTGCCGCCGCACTTTTCGCATTTCTCGATATCTATGGCGAAGACGCGCTTGAGTCGCTGCGCCCATCCTAGGCGGCCCCGTTTGGCCGTAGCCGCGCGGTTTGTCTGCTGGTTTATCCTGGGCCGGTTTTCCTGGCACCACTTTTCCGCGCAGCTTGCTGTTCGGCGAGAACACGCCATGAAACCTTGACTCGGCGTCCCCGTTAACTTGACACGAGGTTTCGGTGCGGCCGGCGAGGACCAGTGCTGCCAGCCGGCCGATGAATTCCAGCGGACTGAGCACGACATGTGACTCGGCGTCCCCGTCGTTCCGTCGCTGTAGGGTGTTTTGAGTGCATAGATCACATTGCCGTTGGCGGCGGTTGAGAGCCGCTGTTCCGAGATCGCGGGGCGGGTGAATAACGACGGGGACGCCTAGTCACAGGCGCTCGAGCTTCTTCTGCTGTCCTGCCTTGCAGGACGCCCCGGCATGTACTGAGAAGCCTGATTGTTTAGAACCGGGCCGCGCAGGCCAGCGACCGCTGGTCTTCCGTGTCTCTGGTGGGCAGCGTTTGCAGGGTAAGCGCTTTTCTTCCTGCATTGGGACCAAAGGCGAGTCGATAGCTGATGGAAGCGCCGACAATGTTCACCATGGCATCGTCGTCATCGGTCTGTAAATCGAGGTAGGCCGACTCCGCATCGCGAACCAGGTAGCCGGCTTTCTCGAGGTGACGCGAGACGCGTTGCGCGATCTGGTGGGTGATTGAGTCCAGGTCACTCGGGGTCGGCGCCTTGAGTGGATAGAAGCGCCCGTGCCGATCAAACACACCGTCGATATAGAGCATGTGAAAATGTAAATGCGCATTTAAAGCCGAACCAAAATGTTGCAACAGCGTGACCGCACCGCTCTGTGCACCGGACTTCACGGCGAGTCCAGCGCGTTTGATAAGCCAGGTGCTGATCACCCGGTGCACGATGGCCAGGACTTTTGTGATCACCTGGGGTTTTGCAGCAAAGAGGTAACGCAGCTGATAGGGTACACTCAGTACCCACTGGCGAGCCGGTCGATCGGGGAAAACGTACGGTCCGGCGTCCCGGTCGACCAGGTGGGCGGCACTATCTGCCATGCGTCGGGCGCCGCATGATGGACTAGGCGTCCCCGACAGAAACCTCTTTTGCGACAACTGAACGCCACAAGCCTCTCGGCGTGGCACGACTGGCATTGGACCCGAAGAAACCCCCGATCCAATCGGCCACAGGCCATGAAGGCTTCGAATTCCTGGACGACGTAGGCCGGTAGCTGCTTGCCCTGGTGTGCAAGGTGCTCTTGAAATCGCGGCCAGTGTTCCTGGATGATCTGATACAGCAGCGTCGACTCAGGACGATGCCGTTCGTAGCGGCACGCTCGCGTCGGCAGGTCTGCAAGATCATCCTTGGTGAGGGCTGCCATCGGTTGCACCGCTACTGTCTGGGCAACCAGTATTCGACCGTGCTCTTTCGCGCAACTAGCGTCAGAATCGTAAAAGGGGGTAAGACTAGCGCCAGAGATGCTGTAGGTCGGAATCATTGATGGCAGATAGCTAGTCTAGGATCGAAAGGCGTTGCCAACCCGGCCAATTCATCAAGCCTGGCTTCTGCGTCTGCTTCTTCAATTGCCCACCGACTTCCGCATTTCGCCCATCCTGTCAGGTCCACAGAGGTGACATCATGTCGCTCTCCCACCCTGCATAGGCCTGCTGCAGGCGCTTGAGAGTCGCCGGTTGCGTCGCCTCCAGATCGTGCTGCTCACCGATGTCAGTGACGAGGTACAAATAGGCACGTTAGATGGTCGACGTGGGCATGTCGTCGCGATCTTCAATTGCGCATCACTGCGGCGTGTACCATATCGGCGTCGTATAGGCTCTTTCCTGAGTGATGAGGTTAACTTGCCCGGGGGGCGGGGTCACACCCAGTCGAACTGCATCGTAAGCAGGCCAGCGCGGCGTTGGAATTTCCAATACCCGGACATAATAAAAGGCATATTCACTGGCATCAAAGTCCGGGTCGGTCCGGACCGTCGACAGTTAAGCATCACCGATACTGTTAGGATAAGTATAGGGGGCCTTTTTCGCCTCCTTGATTTGCGCTAGCCTGGCTTCCTTGAATTTTAAATCTTCAGGTATTTCATACCCGGTCCGATCTTGATAAAGGCGGTCTTCTTCGCGATCACACCGATTCGCCTTGCCAATCAAGATCTCGATCTCTTTCGCCAAGGCGGCTTCTTTGTCCTTCAGCCGCGCATAACTCATGGCCTTCTGCTTCGAACTACTGGCCTTAAACTTCGAACCGTCCAGACTGATATGCCCCAGGGATGCCAGTTTCAGCTCCATCGCCAATTGCACGGTCTGCTTGAAGCAGGCATGAAAATACTTGCTGTTATCCTTCCTGAAGTCACTCAAGACGCGAAAGTTGGGGCAGTGCTGCTGCGCGATGTACATGAACGACAAATCCTCGTTGCAGCGCTTCTCGATTTGCCGTGCACTGAATACGCCTTGGCTATAGGCATAAATCAGAATGGCTTTCGTTGTGTCGGTCGAGCTCGGGACGACGCGACAGGCCGTTCGCGGTCGAGAAGACGTGGTCCTCGAGATAGGATTGGATCTGGCCGAACACCGTGTGGTTCTCCTTCAGACGCGTTGTACTTCGGATTCGCCGGAGGGCGACAGCGGATGACCGCAGGCCGAACAGCTTCTTGCGGTCGGGTGGTTGTGTGCGTGGCACGACGGGCAGGGCACGGGCGCATCGGTCGTCGGGATCTTCTGCAGCCGGTCAGGGAGCGCGACCCGGGCGGGCGCGGAACTGAGCGTCAGCGCCAGGAGCGCCAGGACGTTTGCCGCAACGCCCGCGGCGAACCAGACGGCAGGGGACCGCCCCCTCTGCAGAGCGATGTGACTGGACGCCGCGCCGCACGCGAGTCCCAGGCTCATCCAGACACCGATCACCAGCCATCCGATACTAAGGGACCACGTCTGATCCTCCTGGAATAGCGCTCCCCTTGGCTGGAGTTGCGAGAAATAACGTGAAGGGTTGTCGAGGAAGGCGGAGACCGCATCCGGATGCAGGGTAACACGCCGTCCTTTGAAAAGGAGAGCGACACCGTTTTCGTCGAGGAGGATCCCGGACACAAGACAACGATCCCCGTCCTTCAAAGGAATCCTTCGCAGTTCGGCGTCGCCGAGCGCCGATGTATCGGGTCTGACGGCTGACGAGAGAAGAACAAGGCAACTCAACAGGCTTGCCGAGTAGACTATCCACCGTGTCAGACGCGTTCGGGTTTGCGACAGGGAAGCTTCCATATCCGAAAGATAAGCGATACTGGCCCAGAGCGCCCTTTTGCTTTGATCCGGGAGTCGACTTTTTCCGTGTCGCCATCGTGCAGGCGCGAACTTGTCGGAAACACGCCTTTCTGAAGGGCTCAGGCGGAAGCTTCAAGACTCTTTCGCCCCGTGATCCTGGATGAACACGGCTGGTGCGAGTAGTAACTGCATCAGGCCGATCCTCCGACGCCGGATGCCTGTCCTGCAAACCAGCTCGCGTCGGCGTCACCGTCTCTCGCTCTACACCTCCGACTGTAGCGTGTCAGGGGACTTTTCGTCCGGTGGAATCGTGGCGATCGGGGCAATCCGACGGTTGCATCCAGCGTCCAGCCGAATACGGCTTTGCCATCCATCGCGACGGCTCTCACAAGCTCATCAGCCGACGTACGGGATGCACCGATCACCAGAGCGCCACGGGATGTATCCTGGCGTTCGAGCCAGGCTAGAGCTTTATCGACGCGCTGATCGGCGGAGGAGGATTGGTGGAGGGCGAGGTTGGGCATGGTGGAAATGTAGTCAGTGGAGACGCGCACCACCACCGACATCATCAGGAATCCCAATCATTGCACCGAGGGTTCATAGCAGTGTGGATTCGCACGTGGTAACCACATGAGGTATCATACATGAACCGCGCTCGCACCTGATGGCCTGACAGAGACCGGCCTGCTTTACAGCCAGATCGACATTGATTCAGACAAGACGGGAGCGTGTCGTGGCGGTCCTCCCCCGTTGAGCAGATCGATCTTGCCATCGTGCCCGTCACAGTCGAGGGCCACACATCCAGGCAAAGGGAACGCATTTGAGTACGCCCAACATCCTCTTCATCACGACCGACCACCTGCGATACGACACGCTGGGGTACTCGGGCGACCCCGTCATCCAGACCCCGTCCATCGACCGGCTCGCCGCCGAAAGCGTTCGACTGAACCGCTTCTTCGTCCAGAACCCCGTCTGCGCCCCCTCCCGTGCAACCTTCATGACCGGACGCTACACGCGCAGCCACGGCGTCAAATGGAACGGGTCCAGGCTGAGCGAGAACGAAATCACGCTTGTCGAGCACCTGAAGACGAACGGCTACCGGACGGCGGTCGTCGGCAAGCATCACATCGGACAGCAGCGATTCCGGCAGCACATCGACCACACCTCTGCCGCCGGTATCCGACGGGGCTGGCAGGAACGCGAAGACGGCGACTACACCGTCACCGATCCGAACGAATTCGAGCAGTATGTTCGCGATCGCGGACACGAGTACGTGACCGGCTACGCCCTGCCCGGATTCCGCGAGAAGCTCGGCGCCGTACCCTCGGACCTCCCCGAAGACTGTCACATCGATGCATACGTCGGCATGAAATCGCTCGAATACCTGGAAACCGTCTCCACGGACGACCCCTTCTTCCTGTGGGTCGGCTTCTACGGTCCGCACCACCCGTATGTCCCGTCCGGACGCTTCGCCCGAATGTACGACCCCGACACGCTTCCCCCCTTCCACCGCGACCCGGATGACATCCCGCGAAAGCCGCCGGAGTACGGGCTCTACTTCCAGGCGGAAGACCACAAGTTCAAGGGGTTTGCGGACGCCTCCGACGCAACCTTCCGCGACATGAAAGCCGCCTACTACGGGATGGTTTCGCAGATCGACTGGCAGGTTGGGCTGCTGCTGGACCGTCTGGAGGAAAAGGGTCTTGCCGACGACACGATCGTCGTGTTCCTGTCGGACCACGGGGAATTCCTGGGCGATCACGGCATCCCGGCCAAGGCGCCCTTCCTGCTCGACTGCGAGCTCCACGTCCCGTGTCTGATCCGCATTCCCGGTCAGGAAGGCGGCGACCGGGAAGCCCTCGTCGAATCGATCGACCTCTTCCCCACCCTGTCCCGACTCGCCGGGATCGACACACCCGACTGCGTGCAGGGACGCGATCTCGCGCCCGTACTCGCCGGCGAGAACCGATTCCGTGACCTGATCTTCGCTGAAGCCGTCGACAAGCGCTGTATCCGCACGACCGGGTGGAAGTACATTCATTACCCGACGAAGCCGTATGGTGAGCTCTACGACCTTCAGGAGGACCCGCACGAGCTGAGAAACCTGTACGGCGATCGCCCCGACGTAGTCCAGGAAATGCGGGAACGCTACTACGCCTGTCTGGACGCGACCGAGGACTTCAGGCATCCGGGATATCAGAGGTTCAGCGGAGCGGTTTCGGAGGGGGGCGAAGAGACCACGCACTATCTCACCTGGTAGGCCACGTGGTGAGGAACGTCAAGACAGTCGTGTCGGGTCGGCGTATGAGTCGTTATGCGACCTGAGTTGGGCATAGGGGACGCGCGTGGCGCGTGGTCGAATGGCAAGTGATCCCCGGGGATTTCCGGAGCTGCGCCCAGTATGCGATGACCATCTGCCTGGTTCAGGTAACAGGCATTGCCAACGGATGTCGCGATGATCACAGGTAAATGGGATGGACGCAATCGAGCGTTGCCCTACCGATTGGGAGTAATCAGTTGAGAACACTTACCGCAGAAGTAGTAGACGTCGTTGCGGCGGACTTCCCCGTCGGATTCTCGACCACGTCAGAAAACGAACGGCTCCTTGTGGCCTACTACAACCCGGATCACGACCTCACCGTGGCGTGTCGCGAAAGTGAAGGCGCAACCTGGCATCGGAAGGTGCTATCCACCCGAGCGAACTGGGACAGCCATCGCTCCATCGTGTTCGAGCATACAACGACACTTTTCTAAGCTGCTTTCGGTCCACAGCACAGGCGCCCTCGTCCGTTGTTCGGCGAACTGCGCTGGATGTGAGCCACTTCAACCAGTATTGAGCAAACCCCACCCTTTTCAGCCCATTCCCCGTATTTGTTCACCACAAATGCACCCTCAACCCCGGCCACCTTAAATCGGCGACTCTCGGCACAGCGGGTTTATTTTACTTATACCCAAACCCCACCAGACCCGGCGTTTTCCGATGTGACAGCCGCCTCGGGAATCGATTACGAGACGGGCAACGATCTTCAAATCGCGCCTAGCGCTGCCGCAGCCGGGGATTACGATGACGACGGCGACATCGATCTCTTTATCGTCCGCGGTGATATCGGGCCCAACCTGCTCTATCGTAACGATGGCGATCTTGTATTCGTCGATGTCGCTATGGATGCTGGGATCGCGTACACGGCCGGCCCGGAAGAAAACTACAGGCATTCGGCACCGGCATTCGGGGACATGGATGGCGACGGCGATCTGGATCTCTTTGTCGGTGGTACCGATAACGATCCTTCCATGATCTTTATGAATAACGGTGACGGTACGTTTACTGACGTGACTTTCGGTTCAGGCCTCGACTTCGCCACGTCGACTTTCAACTTTTCGGCTTCATTTGGCGACTACGACCTCGATGGAGATGTGGATCTGGCGATATCACACTGGGGGACACGCCGGGACTACGAGAATCCGGGCGACACGGAACATCTGTGGCGGAATGACAGTGATGTGAGCGGCATTGTGTTCACATCTGTGAGCATCGAGGCGGGGTTGTCCCCCAGCATCATTGCTCACGACGATCCGAACGTGGTGACGGGCATCGGCCTTGATGGAAAGGACTGGACGTTCACACCGACATTCGCGCGGATAGACGGGGACCTTTATCCCGAGTTGCTCATGGTGGCAGACTTCAATCATACGCAGCTGTTCATGAACAACCGCGACGGTACCTTTACCAACGTGACGGACCCGGAGGTGTTGATTGACGGCAACGGCATGGGCTCGGCGGTCGGGGACTACGACAACGACGGCGACCTGGACTGGTTTGTTTCCAGCACCCTGGATAGGCGGGAGTTTGAGGACCCGACCGTGTCACGCATCGGCAATCGTTTATACAGGAACACTCAGGGGGTCTTTGAAGATGTGTCAGGTCTGACCGGGATTACCGGGATTACCGACGGGGGGTGGGGCTGGGGAGCCTGTTTTCTGGACTTCGAAAACGATGGAGACCTGGATATCTACCATACCAACGGCTGGAATGACCTTGACTTCAGTACGGACCGGAGTCGAGCGTTTGTCAATCTCGGCGATGGGACATTTGAAGAGCAGGGGATTGCCCTTGGTCTGGAGGACCGGGAACAGGGACGCGGTGTCATCTGTGCAGATTTCGACAACGACGGTGATGTCGACATATTTCTGTTACATGACAGATGCACCCTGTGGCGGAACAATAGCGAGGACAACAACTATCTTGGTATCAGGCTGATTGGTGTCCCCCCGAACACACAGGCGCTGGGTACACGCATTATTCTGCAGGCGGGAGATGTCATGCAGATTCGCGAGGTGACGGGCGGTAACAACTACGTTTCTCAGAATCCCACCTGGCAGACCTTCGGCCTGGGGCAGGCAACCAGCGCTGACCTGACTATTGAGTGGCCGGACGGCAACGAAACGGTAGTGCTTGACGTCGGCCACAGTCAAATCGTCACCTACCAACATCCCGATGCTGAGTAAACCGAGTAAACCGGGGTCGCGATGCGTTCAATTCGTGATCTCGATGCGACCTGCCCTGATGGGGTCATACCACCAACCATCCGGGAACGCGGGCCAGTACTTGGGTTCGAAAGCCGGCTTGCCGAACTTGTCCCAGTGCACGGTGCGACGCAGATCGACAGCATATAACGGAATCTGGTAATACTGCCACAGCAGAAGTCGATCGATGGCGCGACAGGTGGCCACCATCCGCTCCAAGGTCGTGGCCAGGTTCGCCTCGGTGATCAGGTAATCCAATGCCGGATGGCTGATACCGGCAATATTTTCGAACGCCGCGTCTGAATGGTAGATTGATTTCAATTCGATGACCGGCGGCATCAGAATATCCTGCCCCTTAACTACGGCGTCGAAATCGAAACTACGAATTCGATTGACGTATTGACTGCTTTCAGCCAAACGCATCGTCCCTCTAATCCCCAGCTGTTCCAGCTGCTTGAAGTACGGCAGCAGAATACGAGCGTCCTCGGCGCTCCGTGTCAGGAACTCCAACTCGAAAGGCTCGCCAGCCGAGTTCGTAAGCACGCCATCTGCAATATGCCAACCCGCTTCCGCCAGCAGTTGTCGCGCTCGCACTAAATTGGCCCGATAGTCTTCAGGGGACAGTACTTCCGGGAAACGAAACGGACGCTCATACATTTCCGGGGGTAACTGGTCGCGATAGGGTGCCAGCAATTTCAGCTCAGCTTCGCTCGGTAAACCAGTGGCAGCAAAGATGGTGTCAGGCCAGTAGCTGTGCGCTCTTTTATGGTAACCATAGTGCAACACCCTGTTCTGCCATTCAAAATCCAACGCCAGCGTCAGTGCCTGGCGCACTCGCCGATCCTTGAATTTTTCCAGGCGATTATTGAGTGCAATACTGCGGCGCACGCCAACCTCTATGCCAAAATTGCGGCGGATTTTCTTAATCCAGCCTTTTCCAGCGCCGGTGTGTCATAGGCACTGTGCCAGTAGCGTACATCCGTTTCCGTCCAGATATCGATCAGGCCTTTGCGAAAGGCTTCGCGAATAACGGTGGTGTCGCGATACACTTCATAGCGTACCGTGTCAAAATTGTATCGACCTTTATTGACCGGGATGTCTTTCCCCCAATAGTCCGGGTCCCGTTGGTATTCGACAAACCTGCCCTGCCTGATCGCGGAAATCTTATAGGGACCGCTGGACAGCGGCGGGTCCATGGTGCTGGCCGTAGGATCTTTATCGCGCCAATAGTGCTCCGGTAAAATCGAAATAAACTGAATCATGATGATGTTATTCAACGTCACCGGCGACTTGAGGTGAATGGCTACATGACGCTCATCGATGACCTCAACTGAGTCGACACGAATCAAACCACAAGCTTCCCCATATCTGGCTCTTAGCCAATCTCACCGTGTACGCCACGTCTTTCGATGTTATCGGAACGCCATCACGCCATTTCGCTTTCGGATGGATCCTGAATACCATCGCCATCTTATCGTCTGTAATGGCAATACCGTCCGCAAGGCGTCCGTAAAATCCACTGACCTGGTCGCCCGCGCGAATGATCAGCGTATCCGCGTTAAACCAGAACCCAGCGGGGGCTCCAATACCCCTCTCTGGCATTGGAGCTAACGTATCGAAGTTGCGTTGTGTAGCTTCAACCAGCACTCCACCCTTTGGCGCATCGGGATTGAGGTAGTCAAGATGAGTATAGTCAGCGGGGTACTTCAGCTCATGGAAGAACGCGATGCCGTGTTTAAACTCCAGCCCTTCGAATATCCAACCCGGTGACAGGCATCAGCAACAGAGCCAGTGTTAATGGGGTCGGGGTCAAGTCTTTCGTTATCACATTAGCCACGTCGTAGTAGGAGTCGCTATCCTTTCAAATGTGATAAGAGTATAGGAACCATTAACGCATTCGAATACGCCGGCTGAAAGCCCTTGCCCAGGCCGATGGGGGACGTCTGTACAGTGCGCGCCCATGGCAGCTTCCCTTCTGGCAATCGCCCGTTCCTCGCAGCGACCAACCGCAGCGCAGCCCCCGCCCCGCCCAACCAGTCCGCGACCCATCGTGCCAGAACCCCCGAGCACGGCCCCAGCCCCTGACGCACGACCGCCGGAGACCTTGCCTATCTCCAAGATACACCTTTTATTCTACCTATCCGCCTAAGCTCAGTCCGCGATGGCTCCCTCTCCCAGGTGCTCCCTGAGCCATAGCTTGAGTGGCACATCTTCATCCTTGGGAGCCGTATACCCGAGCCCACCCGTTGGACCCGCCCCCAGCAGTTGTTTCCTGATCGGATCGCACTGACTGTAGAGATGCTCGACCGTCATATTGTCCCTGGGCTGGAGCCAGCGATAGCTGTAACCATAGAACAATACTTTGCGTGTGATATCCGATAGATTTCGACTGGCCGAATGAAGAATCCGCCGATCGAAGATGACCGCAGAACCCGCCTTCACTCGAACCGAGACTGCCTCCGAAGGCACGGACCCCCTGGGACGCTCAATATCGTACCTCAAATGACTCCCGGGTATGACGTGGAAGTTTCCAACCCGATCCTCAGTGGCATCCGTAAGAAAGTAGGCAACCTTCAGGGATACCCGGGGTTTTGGTTTCCCCTCCAGCTCTGTATCGAGTCGCGAAGTGTCTCTGTGCCATCCATCCAGCCGGTAAGTTTTCCCATCATCGGGCGCGGGTGGCGTCGTCACCAGCTGCGTCAGATAGAGCTTTATATTCCAACCCAGAATGCCCCATACCTTGGGAAACGTCTGATGAGTGCGCCGGCAATATAGACGTGAATTGGACCATGATGACGTTGGTCAGCGTCAGCGGCGACTTGAGGTGAATGGCCACATGGCGCGGGTCGATCTCCTCGACGGATTCGATGAAATCGAGCCACAGGCGACCCGAGAACAGACTCCTAATGGTATCGAAGGTATAGGCAACGTCCTTCGACGTGATCGGGACACCGTCGCGCCACGTGGCATCCGGATGGATTCTAAACACCATCGTCAACCGGTCGTCCGTGACAGCGATGCCGTCGGCCAACCGGCCGTAAAAGGCACTGAGCTCATCTCCCGCGCGGATGATCAGCGTTTCGGAGTGGACCCAGAACCCTGCCGGGCTCCCCTGGCCGGACAACGGCGCCACGGTATTGACGGCGCTCTGGGTTGCCTGAACCAGCAGCCCGCCTTTGGGGGCATCGGGATTCAGGTACTCCAGATGTGTGAAGTCGGCCGGATACTTCAAATCGTGAAAGAACGCGATGCCGTGCTGGAATTCCAGGCCATCGAATATGTCCGTGGCCACCGCTGGGACAAACGGTAGTATCATAAGCGTGGCCGTCGCCTTAACGAGCAGCGATCGGCGCATACCGCCCCCGCTCGGCCGAACGGGGGCGGTTAGGCGTGGGGCTTAGAACCGAGGCCGCCAGCGTATCTCAACTCCAAATTGACGCGGATCGGTCAGCGTACCGAGTGCCAGCAAAAATTCGGCAGAGTTGGTCGACTCCTGCAGGTACTCGATGAGCCCGATGTCATCCAGGATGTTTTGAACGTAAAACGTGGCCGACCAGACGTCGTCCACGGATGTCAAGGTCGCACGAGCATCCCAGCGCCCGTAGGCTTCCAGGTCTGCCCATGGGTTGTTTGCGAGATCTGAATGCCGTACGTCCGTAAAGCTGTACGTCGACAGCAGCTGCAGATTGCCCAGGTCCTCAAGCGACCTGGTGTGGGTAACGGTAAGTGCGAACTTGTGCTTGGCCTGCATGGGGAGCTCGTTACCCGTCATGTCCTGGGGCAGGTGATAGGTACTCGTGGTGGGCATACCCGTCGTGAGATCGATGTGCTCCCAGGTGCCGAGCACTGGGTTCAGCTCGCCGCGCACCAGCTCGGCGTGCTCGCCGATTTCCGAGTCGAGGTAGCTGTAGTAGCCGCTCAGCCGCCAATGCTCGTTCACGTGATAGATGAAGTCGAACTCGCCCCCCCACAGCGTGGTGTCCTGGATGTTTTTGGTCCACTGGACGATCGGAGTTGTGGCGGTGGGCGACACCACCGGAGTCTCCTGATGACCCTGGATCTGGTAATCGTCGAAATCGTTGAAGAACACCGCTGTGGACAGCTGCAGAGAGTCGTCGAGAAAGATCCCCTTCATACCGATCTCGACATTGACCAGCGTTTCTTCCTTGGTGAACCGTTTGCTGAGCCGCAGCTCCGCCAACCCCTCGCTAAACGAATTGAACCCCCCGGCGCGGTAGCCCGTCGAGACGCGGCCATAGATCAGCCTGTCATCAACCGGTGTGTACTCGAGGCTGATGTGACCGATGGTCGCATCCCACGTCCGTTTCTGCGGGTCCGAAGAGTCGCCGAGGCCCAACATTGGAACGCCGATGCCAAGAAAGTCGCCGATGCTCCAACCACCGTTGAACCCCTGCTCCTTTTCGTCCTCGGTGTAGCGCAGGCCGCCTGATACGAGCCATTGCTCATTGATCTGGTAGTCGGCACTGAAGAATATGGCTCGCGAATTCGATTTGCCGTTCGAGGCGAACAAGAACGACTGGGTATGATCGGCGCCCTGGGTGCAGTCGATATAGAATCCATGCGTCTGAAAACCCGACGGGTCAATAGGCAATCCCAGGAATACGACGACATCGTCGAGGATGTCCTGACAATTGGACACGGGGATAAAACCAAAAATCGGTGAAGCGGCCGCTGCGGCTGCGTCAGCTTCGGTGAAGCGAAGGGGGTTGCCATAGTTGAAGACAGGAATGGACCAAGTCGTGTCATTTTTGTAGAAGAAGATGCCGGTGATGAAATTGAACGGGCCATCGAGGTTGGAGACGAGCTGCAACTCGTGTGACTGCTCGTCATACTCGTACATGACGGCCTTCACGAAGTCGTCGAACGGCACACCCCCGTCGGCAGAGAGCAGCGGATCAGTCGCGCTTCCCACTCTGGTGGTGGCGTCGTTGTCACGTGAGACTCGTTGAAAGACATCTGACCAGCCGTAGTTGTAGCGTAACGTGTACGACTCAGTGAGGTCGAAATCTGCGTAGAAGAACGCCTGGTCGCCCTCGCTGTTGGAAAAACCTGGGCGATTGGCATTGAGCTTGTTCTTAAGGCTGCCGCATTCGAAGCCCGGCGTTCTGTGAGGGCAACCGGGAGCGATGGACGGCACGCTGCCCTCGTAGAGATACCAGGTGTTCGCCATCTCTCTTATCCTCTGCCCTCGATATTGCGTCACGCGGGGCTCGGTCCGGTCGCGGTCGGACAGCGCGACCTGCGCCCGGGGGGCGCCGTCGTCCTCGATGTGGGCCCAGCGCGCGTTCACATCCAGGCGATCTGTCTTGAAGCGCAGCTGCGGTGACCAGCTGACTTGGTCAGGTTCGTCATAATCGCCGCCAGGGCCGATGTTTTCCTGAGCACCATCGCCCTGGTAAACGCCAGCAGCGATGCGAAAACTGAAATGCTCGCTGATTGGGCCACCAAACGCGACGTTCAGACGCTGGGTAACCTGATCCGTAAATTCGGCCTGCACCAGCGCGTCCCACTCATCGGTGGGCTTTCTCGTGTAGTAGCTGATGGATCCGGCGATGGAATTCCTACCGTGCAGGGTTCCCTGAGGGCCACGGGCCACCTCCACACGTTCCAGGTCGAAAAAGTTGGGTGCCACGCCATAGGTGCCCAGCGTATAGACGCCATCCACATAAGTGGCCACGGCGAGGTCAGCATGGGTCTCACCTGCCAGCCGCGTACCGATGCCGCGAATCACAGTACCTTGCCCCACCTGCTCGCCGTTATCGCCAAACTGCAGCCCGGGAACCATTTGTTCCAAATCGGCCGGTTTGGTCATGCCCAGCTCTTCGATCATCTGGCCGCTGAAGGCCGTCATGGTGAGCGGCACGTCGAGGATGTTCTCCTCGCGCTTTTCAGCGGTGACGATGATTTCTTCGATGACAGGTTCGCCTTCATCGGTTGTTTCGTCTGCGGCAAGGCAGGGTGCTGCAATGAGTGCCGCGGCCAGTGCCGCGGCAACACGATTAAATAGTTTTATGGACATGGCGTTTCTCCTTATCCAGTTAATGGACGGAGGAACGACGTCATCGCGGAATCCTCCGTTTACACCGTAGCTTATGCCGGGGGGGGGGGGTAGTGGACTAAAAAGCATGCTTCACGCATGTACGACCGGTTCACAAGTAGACTCTCCCAGCGGCGATATCAAACTGCGGTATAAGCAACATTATACGCCAGCGTTTTGGACAACTCAACCCCAAGGGTCAGAGTAAAATTTATTTACTCTGACCCTTGACTCTGACCCCAATTCTCTGTTCGTCAATCTCCCTGACGGCATTTTCGACGATACTCATTGACAGCTCCCGGAGCGCGTTGCATCTGATCAGCTTATCACGCGCCCCGGCGGGCGTCATCCTGAGCCTTGTCAAGCTTCTTACGCTGTCGTGCTTCAGTTGCGACACCAGCATGCAAGGAGAATCCGGCGATGTTACCTACCTGGTTATTGCTGAAGTCGTCCTCCCAGGCTGGTATGGTTTGCAGTTTGAAGACTTTGCAACCTTCTAGCTAGCGGTGGAGCGCGCCACGGGATCTAGTTCGAAGCGTTCAATTCGTGATCTCGATGCGACCTGCCCTGATGGGGTCATACCACCAACCATCCGGGAACGCGGGCCAGTACTTGGGTTCGAAATCCGGCTTGCCGAACTTGTCCCAGTGCAAGGTGCGACGCAGATCCACCGCATATAGCGGGATTTGGTAATACTGCCACAGCAGCACTCGATCGATGGCGCGACAGGTGGCCACCATCCGCTCCAAGGTCGTGGCCAGGTTCGCCTCGGTGATCAGGTAATCCAATGCCGGATGGCTGATGCCGGCAACGTTGTCCGACATCGGCACGAACGCCGCGTCCGAGTGGTACGTCGATTTGAGCTCGAGGACCGGCGGCATATAGATGTCCAGACTTTTCAGCACCGCGTCGAACTCGAACTTGCGGAGCAGATTGAAGTATTGGGTGTTTTCCACCAGACGCAGATCAGCAGCGATGCCCAACCGCTCCAGCTGTCGAAAATACGGCAGCAGGATGCGAGCGTCGGCCGGATTCTGCGACAGAAACGTCATCTCGAACGGCTCCCGGGCCCCGTTTATCAGGGTGCCGTCCACAACCCGCCAACCCGCCTGCTCAAGGAGCTGCCGCGCCCGGATAAGGCTCGCCCTGTGTTCCTCCGGGGAGGCAGCCTCGGCAAAGCGAAACGGCCGGTCGAACACCTCCGGCGGCAACTGCTCGCGGTACGGCTTCAGTAATGCCAGTTCATCCTCGCTGGGTAGACCCGTGGCCGCAAGCGCCGTATCAGGCCAGTAGCTGTGCGCTCTTTTATGGTAACCATAGTGCAACACCCTGTTCTGCCATTCAAAATCCAACGCCAGCGTCAGTGCCTGGCGCACTCGCCGATCCTTGAATTTTTCCAGGCGATTATTGAGTGCAATACTGCGGCGCACGCCAACCTCTATGCCAAAATTGCGGCGGATCTTCTTGATCCAACCTTTGCTAAGCGCCGGGATGTCGTAGGCGTTGTGCCAGTAACGCACGTCGGTTTCCGTCCAGATATCGATCAGGCCTTTGCGAAAGGCTTCGCGAATAACGGTGGTGTCGCGATACACTTCATAGCGTACCGTGTCAAAATTGTATCGACCTTTATTGACCGGGATGTCTTTCCCCCAATAGTCCGGGTCCCGTTGGTATTCGACAAACCTGCCCTGCCTGATCGCGGAAATCTTATAGGGACCGCTGGACAGCGGCGGGTCCATGGTGCTGGCCGTAGGATCTTTATCGCGCCAATAGTGCTCCGGTAAAATCGAAATAAACTGAATCATGATGATGTTATTCAACGTCACCGGCGACTTGAGGTGAATGGCTACATGACGCTCATCGATGACCTCAACTGAGTCGATAAAACCAAACCACAAGCTTCCCTGTATCTGGCTCATAGACAATCTCACCGTGTACGCCACGTCTTTCGATGTTATCGGAACGCCATCACGCCATTTCGCTTTCGGATGGATCCTGAATACCATCGCCATCTTATCGTCTGTAATAGCAATACCGTCCGCAAGGCGTCCGTAAAATCCACTGACCTGATCGCCCGCGCGAATGATTAGCGTATCCGCGTTAAACCAAAACCCAGCGGGGGCTCCAATACCCCTCTCTGGCATTGGAGCTAACGTATCGAAGTTGCGTTGTGTAGCTTCAACCAGCACTCCACCCTTTGGCGCATCGGGATTGAGGTAATCCAGATGAGTGTAGTCAGCGGGGTACTTCAGCTCATGGAAGAACGCGATGCCGTGTTTAAACTCCAGGCCATCGAGTATGTCCGTGGCCACCGCTGGGACAAACGGTAGCATCATAAGCGTGGCCGTCGCCTTAACGAGCAGCGATCGGCGCATACCGCCCCCGCTCGGCCGAACGCGGGCGGTTAGGCGTGGGGCTTAGAACCGAGGCCGCCAGCGTATCTCAACTCCAAATTGACGCGGATCCGTCAGCGTACCGAGTGCCAGCAACGCTTCGGAAGAGTTGGTCGACTGCTGCAGGTACTCGATGAGCCCGATGTCATCCAGGATGTTTTGAACGTAAAACGTGGCCGACCAGACGTCGTCCACGGATGTAAAGGTCGCACGAGCATCCCAGCGCCCGTAGGCTTCCAGGTCTGCCCTTGAGTTGTTTGCGAGATCTGAATGCCGTACGTCCGTAAAGCTGTACGTCGACAGCAGCTGCAGATTGCCCATGTCCCCAAGCGACCTGGTGTGGGTAACGGTAAGTGCGAACTTGTGCTTGGCCTGCATGGGGAGCTCGTTACCCGTCATGTCCTGGGGCAGGACATAGAAACTCGTGGTGGGCAGACCCGTCTCGAGATCGATGTGGTCCCAGGTGCCGAGCACCGGGTTCAGATTGCCGCGCACCACCTCGGCGTGCTCGCCGATTTCCGAGTCGAGGTAGCTGTAGTAGCCGCTCAGCCGCCAATGCTCGTTCACGTAATAGATGAAGTCGAACTCGCCCCCCCACAGCGTGGTGCCCTGGATGTTGTCGGTCCACTCGATGAGCGGAGTTGTGGCGGTGGGCGACACCACCGGATTCAACTGAATACCGACGATCTGGTAATCCTCGAAATCGTTGAAGAACACCGCTGTGGACAGCTGCAGAGAGTCGTCGAGAAAGATCCCCTTCATACCGATCTCGTAATTGACCAGCGTTTCTTCCTTGATGGGATCCGATGGTGCGCCCAGCGAAAACGAATTGAACCCCCCGGCGCGGTAGCCCGTCGAGACGCGGCCATAGATCAGCCTGTCATCAACCGGTGTGTACTCGAGGCTGATGTGACCGATGGTCGCATCCCACGTCCGTTTCTGCATGTCCGAGTCTTCGAAGAAGATGATCAGTGGAAGGTTGGCGCCAAGAAAGTCGCCGATGATCCAACCACCGTTCACCCCCTGCTCCTTTTCGTCCTCGGTGTAGCGCAGGCCGCCTGATACGAGCCATTGCTCATCGATCTGGTAGTCGGCACTGAAGAATATGGCTCGCGAATTCGATTTGGCGTCCGTGGCGAACGTGAACGTCTGGGTATGATCGGCGCCCTGGGGGCAGGCCCAATAGAATCCTTCCGTCGCCAAAGCCGACGGGTCAATAGACCCAATCCCGAAGCCTACGATGACACCGTCGAGGACGTCCTGACAATTGGACACGGGGACAGCACCAAAAAACGGTGAAGCGGCCGCTGCGGCTGCGTCAGCGTCGGTGAAGCGAAAGGTATTGGAATAGTTGAAGGTAGGAATGGACCAAGTCGTTTCATTTTTGTAGACGAAGATGCCGGTGATGAAATTGAACGGGCCATCGAGGTTGGAGACGAGCTGCAACTCGTGTGACTGCTCGTCATACTCGTACATGACGGGCTTCACGAAGTCTTCGAACGGCACACCCCCGTCGGCAGAGAGCAGCGGATCAGTCGCGCTTCCCACTCTGGTGGTGCCGTCGACGTCACGTGAGACTCGTTGAAAGACATCTGACCAGCCGTAGTTGTAGCGTAACGTGTACGACTCAGTGAGGTCGAAATCTGCGTAGAAGAACGCCTGGTCGCCCTCGCTGTTGGAAAAACCTGGGCGATTGACATTGAGCTTGTTCTTAAGGCTGCCGCATTCGAAGCCCGGCGTTCTGTGAGGGCAACCGGGAGCGATGGACGGCACGCTGCCCTCGTAGAGATACCAGGTGTTCGTCACCTCGTCACCTCTAAAGTCAGTCACGACGGGCTCGGTCCGGTTGCGGTCGGACAGCGGGACCTGCACCCGGGGGGCGCCGTCGTCCTCGATGTGGGCCCAGCGCGCGTTCAGATCCAGGCGATCTGTCTTGAAGCGCAGCTGCGGTGACCAGCTGACTTGGTCAGGTTCGTCATAATCGCCGCCAGGGCCGATGTTTTCCTGAGCACCATCGCCCTGGTAAACGCCAGCAGCGATGCGAAAACTGAAATGCTCGCTGATTGGGCCACCAAACGCGACGTTCAGACGCTGGGTAACCTGATCCGTAAATTCGGCCTGCACCAGCGCGTCCCATTCATCGGTGGGCTTTCTCGTGTAGTAGCTGATGGATCCGGCGATGGAATTCCTACCGTGCAGGGTTCCCTGAGGGCCACGGGCCACCTCCACACGTTCCAGGTCGAAAAAGTTGGGTGCCACGCCATAGGTGCCCAGCGTATAGACGCCATCGACATAAGTGGCCACGGCGAGGTCAGTATGGGTCTCACCTGCCAGCCGCGTACCGATACCGCGAATCACAGTACCTTGCCCCGCCTGCTCGCCGTTATCGCCAAACTGCAGCCCGGGAACCATTTGTTCCAAATCGGCCGGTTTGGTCATGCCCAGCTCTTCGATCCGCTCACCGCTGAAGGCCGTCATGGTGAGCGGCACGTCGAGGATACTTTCCTCGCGTTTCTCGGCGGTAACGATGATCTCCTCGATGACAGGTTGGTCTTCATCGGTTGTTTCGTCTGCCGCAAGACAGGGTGATGCAACGAGTGCCACGGCCAGTGCCGTGGCACCACTATTAAATAGTTTGATGGACATGGCATTTCCTCCTTATCCAGTTAATGGGCGGAGGTACGACGTAATCACGGGTCCCCCGTTAACGCCGTAGCTTATGCCGGGGGGGGGGGGGCAATGGCATTAACTTTTCAGGAATTATTTTCTGATCTTTCCAGCATCTTAATAACATGTTGAACTGTATAAACTAATCGGCCCCTGCTGTGGCGAGTAAAAAACTGCTTGTGTCACGCTGTCCATTGTGTCATCCTATGTGAGTACTCCTTTTTTTTGGATTTACAGGATGGATACACGCATCACAAAATTGAAATCAACCACCTTCTTTGGTCAACGCTTGACGCGCCAACAGATCGCGACCATCCAGGAGACGGTAGCCCTGTTTCCGGCATTAAACCGGCGTGAACTGGGGCGCACGATTTGCGATCATCTGGGTTGGTACACACCCCAAGGGGACTATCGGATCCAGTTATGCCTGCGTCTGCTGGTCCGTTTGGAAGAGCTTGGTATTCTGACGCTACCGACCATCAACAAGGCACAGCAAAGAGGGCCGCGCAAGGAGATCACCTGGACCCATCGGAGTGCGCCGCAACCGGTCATTAGCGATGATCTGCAGCAATTGACACCGCTTGTCCTGCAAGTTGTGACCGATCAAGATGCGATCGAAGAATGGAACGAAATGGTCGCCCGGCACCACTACCTCAGCTACACGCAGCCGTTCGGCCCACACCTGCGCTATTACATCCTGGACCAGCAAGGACGGAAACTCGGCTGCCTGTTGTTTGCGGCTGCTGGTTCGTCCCTGGCTTGCCGCGATACATGGATTGGTTGGCAACACCAGAAGCACAAGAAGCAATTGCATTTAGTGGTGAATAACAGTCGCTTTTTGATACTGCCGTGGGTCAAGGTCAAATGCCTGGCTTCCATGGCCCTCTCGATGGCGACCCGGAAACTGGCTGATGACTGGGCTGTGCAGCACGCTTACCGGCCGGTGTTGGTCGAGACCTTTGTCGATTTAACCCGGTTCAAGGCCACTTGTTATCGTGCGGCTAACTGGCAGTATCTGGGCCTGACCGAAGGCCGCAAGGCGGGCAGGAATAACCCCGGCAAGAGCCAAAAGGGCGTTTATGTTTATCCTTTGATCAGGCAATGCAGGACCCTATTACGCCATGGGCCGCCCGCGGCAACCCAATCCCGCAGGACACCGCCAACAACCTGCACGGCGGCTGATCCATGGGTGCAGCAATGGCAAAACATCCTCGAAACGTTGGTTACCGTTACCCAACAATATGACCGGGTATGGCAACAGCGGCAGCGTCTTTTGAATACGCTGTTGATCGTACTGTTCATCTTTCGGTTGGTCTTCTCAAAGGGCCAGCAGGGCTACGCGATTACCCTTGCCGAACTGTGGGAGCAGTGCCGCACATTGCAGATTGCATTGCCTAAGGCGACGCCGGTGTCGGCCGCAGCGATGTGTAAAGCGCGGGCTAGAGTACATGAAGATATGTTCAAGGACCTGCATGCTGCCATCCTGAAACACACCGACCGGTCTGCTATGGACCCGCTATGGCATGGGCACAGGATGTTTGCAGTAGATGGCTCGAAGCTGAATTTACCGCGCCCATTGATCAACAGTGGTTACCGGATACCCTCGGATAATGCCTGGTACCCACAGGGTTTGTTGAGTTGTCTGTATCAGATGCGCTCGAAGCTACCGATAGATTTTGACCTCTGTGCCCATCAAAACGAGCGCACCGCAGCGCTCGCCCATGTGCACGCCCTGTCAAAAAATGATGTCGTGGTTTATGATCGTGGCTATTATTCCTACGAGATGCTGCACGAACACGCCAGACGCGGTCTGCATCCGATATTCAGGATAAAGAACAAAGCCAACCCTACCTTTGACAAATTTATCAGCGAGGCTCAGACAGATGCCATTGTCGAGGTCACCCCGGGCCAGAAAAGCCAGCAGAAACTGCAGGCGAAATACCCGCAATTTGATGGCCCATCGTACGCTCTGCGGCTGGTCAGATATACGGTCTCGGGCACCACCTACATCTTGGGAACCACGCTGCTTGATCAGGGAAAATATGGTATTAAAGACCTGTCCGATGTCTATCACGGGCGTTGGGGCATAGAGGAACTATACAAGATATCCAAGCAACTGATGACCATTGAAGACTTCCATGGCCAAAGCGAGCGTGGCGTGAAGCAGGAACTCTTTGCACACTTCAACTTGATGGCCATGACGCGACTATTCTCGAATCACAGTGAACAGATTATCCAGGCGCACAGGCTTGACGACGGCAAACCGGAGATCAAGACGAACTTTAAAAACAGTTTGATGATAGTCGCGAGGAATATTGAAAGCCTCCTGCTCCAGCAATCGATAGTACTGAGCGCAACCATCACCCACATTGTCACCAGCATCACCGCGTGCCGGCAGCGGCTACGACCGAACAAGTCGTATGCTCGGCGCTCCAGAAAACCAATCGGAAAATGGCTGCCGGGAAAATAGCCTTGGAGTAGCTTGATTAGATAATCAGCCAAAAAAGCAGTAAATTACCGGGCTCAATACTGCCTTGTTAAGTTAATGGCTATTTCCACTAAGTTAATGCCATTGGGGGGGGGGGGGGGGGGGGTAGTGGACTAAAAAGCATGCTTCACGCATGTACGACCGGTTCACAAGTAGACTCTCCCAGCGGCGATATCAAACTGCGGTATGAGCAACATTATACGCCAGCGTTTTGGACAACTCAACCCCAAGGGTCAGAGTAAAATTTATTTACTCTGACCCTTGACTCTGACCCCAATTCTCCTGACTCTTTACTCCCACCCGGTTTTTTTGAATATGTAACCCATGAAAGCGTCTCAATATCACATCAATACTCTTAAGGAAACTCCGGCCGATGCGGAAATCATCAGTCACCAGTTGCTCCTGCGCGCTGGTTTCATCAGGAAACTCGCCTCGGGTGTGTATACATGGCTGCCCACTGGATTGCGAGTTCTTCAGAAGATAGAAAAAATTGTCCGGGAAGAGATGAACTCCGCCGGAGCACTGGAAGTCATGATGCCTGTAGTGCAGCCTGCAGAACTGTGGCATGAGTCCGGACGCTGGCAGCAATATGACGAAGGGTTGCTGCTGAAATTCAAAGACAGACACCAACGTGACTTCTGTTTTGGACCCACTCACGAAGAAGTCATCACTGAACTTGCCCGCAACGAACTTAAAAGTCACAGGCAATTACCTGTTAATTTCTATCAAATTCAGACTAAATTCCGGGATGAAATCCGCCCAAGATTCGGCGTTTTGCGCGCCCGGGAATTTTTGATGAAGGACGCTTACTCCTTCCACCTGGATGAAAAGGACCTCGGAAAGACTTATCAAAAAATGCACAACACCTATTCTCGAATTTTGAATCGCATGCAGCTTGAATTTCGCGCTGTACTGGCGGACACCGGCAGTATTGGAGGGAGTGCATCCATGGAGTTCCATGTCCTGGCTGATTCCGGTGAAGATAAAATCGCCTTCAGTACTGAAGGCGACTATGCGGCCAACATCGAAATGGCGGAAGCTGTTGCTCCTGACCCGGACGATAACAGTCTCGAAACCCTGGAAGAAGTCGAGACACCCGGAGCAGGAACCATCGAGGAGGTCTCTGCACATCTTGATGTCGACCCTGCACACACCGTAAAAACTTTGATAGTAAAGGGTTCGGAGAGTCCCCTTATCGCATTGGTTCTACGAGGTGATCACCAACTGAACCCACTCAAGTCAGAGAAAATTCCGGAGGTCAGAGCTCCCCTCACGATGGCGGAAGATGCAGAAATCCGTTCAGTCTGCCACTGTTCACCGGGGTCAATCGGTGTAGTGGACCTGGATATCCCCATTCTGGTGGACAGAAGCGCTGCCGCCCGTAGAAACTTTGTCTCTGGCGCCAACCGTGACGGTTACCATCTCATTAATGTTAACTGGGACCGGGATGCCCGATACGATGCTGTGTACGATCTCAGAGACGTGGTCGCCGGTGATTCCAGTCCTGATGGTCGGGGTACGATACAATTAAAACGCGGTATAGAAGTGGCACATATCTTTCAACTGGGAGATAAATACTCACGTGCGATGAATGCTACGGTACTTAATGAGAACGGTAAAGCTGTTGTCATGCAAATGGGGTGCTACGGCATGGGTATCTCGCGTTTGGTAGGCGCTGTGATTGAGCAGAATCACGACGACAACGGCATCATCTGGCCAATCAACATTGCCCCTTTCCACGTTATCATTATTCCAATTAACCCTCACAAATCAGAGCAGGTTCGTCTGGTTTGCGAAAAACTACATGATAAATTCGAGTCGATGGGTATCGAAGCATTACTGGATAACCGTGACGGTTACCGTCCAGGTGTCAAGTTTGCGGAAGCGGAATTGATCGGTATTCCCTATCGTATCGTTGTGGGTGACAGGGGGTTGCAAAATGGTGTTGTTGAACTTACCGAAAGGCGTACCGGTGAAACCAGTGAACTCTCAGTAGAAGACATTTTTGTCGCAATGAGCAGAGCAATGGCGCCAGAGGTTCAGTGAATGATTATCTCACGGGGTTCAAAATGTGACATCTGCCCCTCAACATCCGGGGATTCCTCCAATTCTTCCCTGGCTTCCCGGACTTCATAGCGACGGTTGAAGATTTCACCGCTCAGGAAATCCGGCAGCAACCTGACAAACTCTCCCATATGATCAGTTTGAAAATGGTCCTCCAGTGCTTCAAAAGATTCCCACTCCTGAAACAGCAACAAAGTGTTCATATCGGAAAGACCGATATAAAATTCGTAGGTGATACAGCCAGGCTCAGCGCGACTGGCTATCGCCATTTGACGCATTACTTTCAATGCATCATCGCGTACTTCTGGTTTAACCGGGAATGTACCGTGAACAATAATCATCTATTGACACCTGACTTGATCTAGCCTGAATTATACAGGGAATAATGGGGTCAGAGCAAAGGGAATAATGGGGTCAGGTCCCATTCTATTCACGATGTACAGTAAACGGCGACCAGCTCTGCGCTACCGGCATTACCTCCAACTGGTTTATATTGATGTGTGACGGCAACGATGTTACCCAGAAAATGATCTCTGCAACATCAGAACCCGATAAAGGCTTCATTCCTTCATAAACAGCACTCGCCTTTTCCTGGTCTCCCTCGAAACGTACAAGAGAGAATTCAGTTTCACACATACCCGGTTCTACATTGGTTACCCGAATATTCCTGCCCGACAGGTCTGTTCGCAGATTTCGAGAGAATTGCTGTACAAAAGCCTTTGTCCCGCCGTATGTATTGCCGCCTGGATAAGGCCAACTGGCCGCTACACTGCCCAGATTAACGATATGACCACCACCCCGGGAAACCATGCCGGGCAGTATTACACGGGTACAGTACATCAACCCCTTGATATTGGTATCGACCATGGTATCCCAGTTATCCAGATCTACGGCATCTGCACCTTCCAGTCCCAGTGCGAGTCCTGCACTGTTGACGAGTACTTCAACATCGTTGAAAGGTTCAGGCAGATCAGCGAGGGTATTTTCAACAGCTTCCCGGTCTCTCACATCCAGTACAATACCGTGGCATTGAGTTTGTGCAGACAGTTCTTCCCTCAACTCATCAATTCTGTCTTTGCGCCGCGCGACAAGAATAACCGGTTTACCTGCTGACGCGAACCTGCGGGCAGTCGCTTCACCAAATCCTGACGATGCACCTGTTATCAATACACTTCCGTTCACATATTACTCCGATTCAATTTTTTCTTTCTGATATGAAACCGATATTATTACTGATCAACTCATCCCTGATCTCGTCCAGAATTGCGGGATCATCAATGGTCGCGGGTATTTCAAAGTTCATTCCATCAGCAATTTTACGCATTGCCTGACGCAGAATTTTACCAGACCTTGTTTTTGGCAATCTGCTGACAACCACAAGTCGTTTAAAATTGGCAAAGGCGCCAATGTCCCTGCGCACCATGGCAACCACTTCCTGTTGCAGTGTATTCTTTGTGATATTGACACCGTCCTTCAGCAATAGAATGCCGATGGGGATCTGTCCTTTATCTCTATCTTCTATACCAATGACAGCACATTCCGCTACTGCCGGATGTGATGCCACCACTTCTTCGAGTTCCCCTGTTGATAATCGGTGCCCGGCAACATTGATCACATCATCTGTTCGCCCCATGATAAACAGATATCCATCCTGATCAAAATATCCACCGTCTCCAGTGTGGAAGAATCCGGGATGCTGTGTCAGGTAACTGTCCAGATAGCGATCATGATCACCCCAGACCGTGGGTAGACAGCCAGGCGGTAAGGGTAAACGCACTACAACATCACCTTCCTTGCCCGGGCTTAGCTGTTGATGATTTTCCGACAGAATCTGTACATCAAAACCCGGCATCGGCAGACTCACTGAGCCCGCCTTACTCTTCTGGGGATCAATACCTATGGGATTTGCCGCAATCGCCCATCCTGTTTCCGTTTGCCACCAGTGGTCTATCACCGGAACCTGAAGCAAGTCACATAACCATTGGTAAGTAGGCAGGTCGGTACGTTCACCGGCAACAAACAGTGTCCTGAAATCAGATAGTTCCCTGCCTTTTAGCAAATCTCCTTCAGGGTCTTCCTTTCTGATAGCTCGAAATGCCGTTGGCGCGGTAAAAAAGATATTAACCTTGTGATCTTCCAGTACTCGCCAGAAGGTTCCCGCATCGGGAGTTCTGACCGGTTTGCCTTCGAACAGAATCGTGGTGCAGCCAGCCAGCAGTGGTCCATAGACAATATAGGAATGACCAACCACCCAACCTACGTCGGATGCAGCCCAGAAAGTGTCTCCAGAGCGTGCACCATAGATGGCTTTCATACTGAAACGCAGTGCTACAGCATGTCCACCATTGTCGCGGACGACACCCTTCGGTTTTCCGGTGGTTCCTGAAGTATAGAGTATGTAAAGCGGGTCTGTTGCGGCCAGTTTGACACAATCTGCCGGCACTGCCCCGTCCATCACTTTGCGCCAGTCATGGTCCAACGGTCCGAGTTCAGCCAGACACTGGGGACGCTGTACAATCACGCAATGCTCAACCTGATGAGATGCAATAGCCAGTGCTTCATCGACCAGTGGCTTGTATGGAATGACAGTAGTAAATTCAATGCCACAACTGGCCGTTAATAAAACCCTGGGTTTGGCATCATCAATTCTGCCAGCCAGTTCCTTTGCCGCAAATCCACCAAACACTACAGAATGAATCGCACCGATTCGAGCACAGGCCAACATACCGATAACCGCTTCCGGAATCATCGGCAGGTAAATAACAACCCTGTCCCCCTTGTGGACACCAAGGGAACGCAGAACACCGGCAAATCGCGCTACTTCATCCCTTAATCTGCTGAAAGTAAAATGACTGATCGTGCCGGTAACAGGGGAATCATGGATCAGTGCAATATCATCACCCCGGCCCTGTTCGATATGATAGTCGAGCGCAAGGTACGCTGTGTTCATTTCACCATCTGCAAACCAGCAGTGGTTCCCCCGATCATCCCTGGACAGGACAGTCTCTGGAAATTTGAACCAGTCTATGCTTCGTGCCTGCTCACGCCAGAAGTCCACTGGATTTTCCAGTGACTGCAAAAATGCTGATCTGTAGGTCTCCAATAGCATTCACCCCGGGGATTGGATAATTCAAGAAATGCAGAATAGCGGGTTCTTACCCGGAAACAAATATCGTGCCTGCTGATTTCTGTGCAAATTTTAAAGATGAATGGACCTCATTTCTTGACAATCGTAGCTTAAAGTACGATATTAGGATACTAATGACCGGAATGGAATTCGTCAAACGCGCTAAGCGCCACGCTAAGCGAACCGGAAAAGCATGTCGATTCGACCCGCGGCCGGGCAAGGGCAGCCACGGTATGCTCTATGTCGGTGACCGTCGCACTACCGTCAAGCGTGGCGAACTGGCAGCGGGCACATTTCGGAACATGCTGAAACAACTCAATATTCCGAAGGAGGATTTTTGATGCAGTACGCCTACCCTTGCGTGTTAACGTCTGAAGAAGCAGGTGGTTTTTCCATTTCCTTTCCAGACGTTCCCGAAGCCCTTACCTGCGGCAGTGATCGCGTTGATGCGCTGGCTATGGCCGAAGATGCCCTGGTGGTAGCCCTGAGTGCGCACGTTCATTATCGCGAAGATATCCCCACGCCGAGTCCTGTCGTTAACGGCCAGGAACTTATCGCCGTACCGCTGATTGTTGCGGCCAAGCTGGCTCTTTATTCAGCGTTGCGACGACAGGGCATCACAAAAACCGCTCTCGCCCGCCGCCTCGGGCTGAGTGAAGGTGCTGTCCGCAAACTCCTCAATCCAGACCACCGATCCCACATAGGTCAAGTCGAGAAAGCTCTCCGGGCCATTGGACACGGTCTTGTTATCACTGACCGAGCCGCCTAGCTCTGCCCTATGCCCATAAGTTTTGCCGAACAAGCTCATCGCCACTATGTACCGTGGTGCGATAGAGTCACAAAGTCAAGCTCGGTCTCAGCGAGGTCAGTGCCATTGCCCAGGTCTGCAGGATTCTAAATCAGGACGAAGTTACCCATAGAACTGAATTGGCGCTCCGTTTATGCACACATTCAATTTCTCATTGCCATGTGTATGGGATATGAATTACGGGAAGAATGTGTCAAAGCAAAGTTAAAATGTCCTCCAAATAAACAACACCCTGAATTAAGTAAACTGTCCCCCGAATAACTGTCCCCCGAATAAGATCAGGCAACGACGCTGGCTTTAAACAACGAGTCTGTTTCGTCTGTCGAATATCCCAGTTCCGCCAATACTGATCTGGTATCCTCGCCAGGCTCCCGAGACCCGTGAGTCAATTCCGCACCGGTACGATTGAATCTTGGCGCCGGAGCAGGTTGCATCAACCCGGCCAGTTCAACAAAAGTGTTTCGGCTCTTGTTATGTGGGTGCTCATGCACCTCTGACAAAGACAGCACCGGAGCAAAACAGACATCGGACCCTTCCATCAGATCACACCATTCATCCCGGGTTCTGGTCTTGAAGACTTCTGCGACCTTGTCTTTATAGTCCGGCCAACGGGACTGATCCATCTGAGGGGAAAACTCATCGAAGTCCAGACCTGTCTTCTCCAGAAGAAGGGCATAAAACTGCGGTTCAATAGACCCAACCGATATATAGCTGCCATCGCTGGTTTCATAGGTATCGTAAAAATGTGCACCGGAGTCGAGTAAATTGCTACCCCGCTGGTCCCGAAAATGACCTGCACCCAGTTGGGTAAAAAACATCGCCATGAGAATCGCCGCCCCATCGACCATTGCCGCATCCACCACCTGCCCTTTACCGGATTTTTGTGCCTCAAGCATGGCACAGACAAGACCGAAAGCGAGCAGCATCCCTCCACCACCAAAATCACCAACCAGATTCAACGGTGGAACCGGTTTTCCGCCTTTGGGGCCAATGGCATGTAGAGCACCAGCCAATGAAATGTAATTGATATCATGACCTGCCGCCAGGGCCATGGGGCCATCCTGCCCCCAACCTGTCATCCGACCGTAAACCAGTTTCGGATTAACAGCCATACATTCATCGGGGCCAAGGCCAAGACGCTCTGTCACTCCGGGTCTGAAGCCTTCGAATAATGCATCAGCGGATTTACACAATTCAAGGATCAGGGCTTTCCCACGAGTTTCCTTCAGATTGACTGCAATCGATTTTCTACCCCGGGCAAGCACATCGATGGGCCGAGAAATCTCGTTTGTACGGTTCACACGGATGACTTCCGCTCCCATATCCGCAAGCATCATACCGCAAAACGGACCAGGGCCAATCCCTGCCAGTTCGATAATTTTAGTACCAGTCAGTGGTCCCATACAGCGTCTCCAAAAAATCTACTTCAGGCATCTCTCTACGACATCACAGTAAAGAGTTTCTGTCACTATTTAGACACAAGTGATTAAGTGGAGCAACACCAGCAGTGGAATGCTGTACATAATTTAACTGGAAGGGCAGTGCAGGTTCACACTACACTACCTGAAATGGCTTTAGCGATGGGTACTTCACTCCAGAACTTGGGTACTTGACTTCCGAACGGGTCTGAACTATATCAAAGCAGCCACTCCACCCCTGAGCATGGGTACTGGACAATTCCGCTATTTGAAAGGGTCTTTTCGATAATGATTATCTTTGGGAAATTTTGATATTGAACTTTTGGTATTGAACAATGCAAGAGTTACTTGAGCACATAGATGTTGAACCGGAACACACTGCTGAAGCCTCAGTGATTTTTCTGCATGGTCTCGGCGCAGATGGACACGATCTGGAACCGGTCATCAAAGAACTGGATCTGCCGGACGACCTGCAAATCCGGTACATATTTCCCCATGCACCCATGCGAGCCATCACTATCAATGGTGGTGAAGAAATGCGGGGCTGGTACGACTTTATTCCGCACTCGGAATCTGAAGGGAGTGAAGACATCAAAGCATCTTCAAACTCGATTTATGAATTCATCAGGCGTGAAATGAATCGTGGTATCTCATCGCAAAAAATTCTGCTGGCAGGATTCTCCCAGGGTGGAGTTATCGCACTATATGCGGCATTGCGATTTGAACATCGTCTTGCAGGCGTGCTTGCCTTGAGTACCTACCTCTACGACGCCGCCACCACAGAAATTGAACAATCCGATGCCAACCTCGCAATTCCGATTATGCTTGCCCATGGTCAATACGATGCGATGATCCCTGTCATGCGGGCAGCGACTTCAAGAGAGAATCTCATCAGACTTGGCTACGATGTTCGGTGGTTTGACTACCCCATGGAACATCAGATATGTCTGGAAGAAGTTGAGGAGATGTCCCGATTCATCACCGAAACGCTTGGGTGATTGACATACTCCCGGAAAAAGGGGTCAGCTCAACCTGACCCCTTTTTTCTTGTGACCCCTTTTTTCTTGCCGGAACATGTTAAAATTGTCGCCCCGACGGACTGTACCCTTTTCAGGAATCATGATTCAGGTCAGCATCGGTTTGTCGGAGAGTTTCAGCCGCGAAAAATCCAGGATTTCAGGAATGCACAGGATATTTATTGACGGTCATGCCGGTACAACAGGCCTACTGATCCATCAACATCTGCAAAAAAGAGATGATATTGAATTATCAGATATTTCCGATGCTGATCGAAAGGATAACGAAGCAAAAAGAGCGGTCATGTCAGACGCGGACCTGGTCATACTCTGCCTGCCGGATGATGCGGCAAGAGAATCGGTTGCAATGGCGCCGGATTCAACACGATTCATTGATGCCAGCACTGCACATAGAACTCATGCAGAATGGGTCTATGGACTGGCTGAAATAAACCGGCAACAGCGGGACAGAATCAGAAACGCACGCTGTGTTTCCAATCCCGGATGTTGGGCCACGGGATTCCTGCTCCCTGTCCTGCCATTGATTAATACCGGTCTGCTTTCAGCAGCAACCCAATTTGTCATTAATGGTGTCTCCGGGTACAGTGGTGGCGGCCGTGAAATGATAGAACGCTACCGCACACGAGCATCTCAACATCCAGATAATCTTTGGTATTCAAGACCTTATTCCCTTGGCCTGCAGCACAAACACCTTCCGGAAATGCAGCAGGTGGCCGGGCTTGACCATCGTCCGGTATTCCAGCCGAGTGTGGGTCATTTCCACCAGGGTATGCTCGTCAGTATTCCCCTGTTCAGAGAACAGTTCCTGGCAGGCTGCTCACTGGAGCTGATATATCAGCTACTTGCAGAACAGTACGAAAACGAAGAGTGCATCAATGTCCATGAACCTAATAATGATGCCGCACTTGATAGAGGCTTTCTGGACCCACAAGCCAATAATGAAACAAACAGGCAGGATATTTTTATCTTTGGGCATCAGGACCAGATACTGCTGATTTCCGTACTGGACAATCTGGGCAAAGGAGCATCCGGCGCCGCTGTGCAAAACATGAATCTGATGCTGGGTACTGCAGAATTACAAGGACTCTCAACAGAAAAACATGGTCAACTTCCATGAAAATCGAAAATTACAACCCTGTAGAGTTAGAGTCCAGACAGCAGGAACTGCTACTCAGATTTAACGATATCAAGGCAGAAAAACTGTCCCTTGACCTCACCCGGGGAAAACCGTGCCCTGAACAATTGAGCCTTTCCGATGAAATGGATGGCATCCTGGAAGGTTTCTACCTGCTGCAGGACGGCACGGATGTGCGTAATTACGGCGGCATACTGGGAATCCCCGAAGCCAGGCAACTGGGTGCGAAAATCATGGGAATTGACAGTAGCCATGTGATGGCAGGCGGCAACAGCAGTCTTACGCTTATGTACAATTATATCGAACACATGTTGCCTCGCTGGCGGGAATCATCCGCCGACATCAAATTCCTCTGCCCTGTGCCTGGATATGACAGGCACTTTACAATCTGCGAACACTTCGGCATCGAAATGATATGCGTCCCATTTGTCGAGGATGGTCCGGATATGGATGAAATCTTCGATCTTTGCAGGAAGGATTCCACCATCAAGGGAATATGGTGTGTTCCCAGGTATTCAAACCCTACGGGACATACTTACAGCACTCAAACAGTCAATCGATTCGCAAAGCTTGGCAATATCGCCGGAGCCGATTTCAGAATCATGTGGGATGATGCTTATGCTGTTCATCACCTGCACGATAAGCCAGACCAGCTCAGTAACCTGATGTTGGCCTGCGAGAAGGCAGGTACCGAAAACAGTGTGGTTATGCTTTCCAGTACCTCCAAAGTGACCTATGCCGGAGCAGGTATTGCTTTTCTGGGTGTTTCCGTCACCAACCTGAACGCATTTGAAGCCTTTCTGATTCCCCAGTTGATCGGTTTTGACAAGGTAAACCAGTTACGTCATGTCAGTTTCCTCAAAGACCTGGAACACATCAGGGCTCACATGAGCAAACACAGTGATATCATCAGGCCCAGGTTTGAACTGGTAGAACAAAAACTCAAGGACGGTCTACAGGGCAAGGATATTGCCTCATGGACAAAACCAAATGGTGGTTACTTTGTCTCTCTGGATACCAGGGCCGGAATCGCCGACAAAGTTATACAACTGGCATCAGACCTTGGGGTCAAATTAACGCCTGCCGGCGCCACTTTTCCTTATGGAAAGGACCCGGAAAACCGTAACATTCGAATAGCACCGACTTTTCCTTCAATGGAGGAGTTAAGTCTGGCTCTGGATGTGCTGGTTTTGTGCATTGAACTTGCCGCGATTCAACATGCTTCGGATGAAAACTGAACTGTTGGTCAGACGGCCAATGTCTCTATCAGCGTTCAGGATGGCATTGACAACTATGTCGGGAAACAGAATTTGCGGTAGAACCGCCGGATTATCCAGCGACGAACCTTGAGGGAAATACAGGTAGAGAGGGACACCGACGCGGCCATAACGGTCAAGCCAATCCGTAATCACGGGATCTTCGTTGGTCCAGTCGCCTGCAACGACTTTTATACCATTTTCATGAAACGTCGAGCCGACCGTATCAGAGGCCAGAGCAACCCGTTCGTTTACTTTGCAGCTAACGCACCAGTCAGCCGTGAAGTATAAAAATACCGGTTGACCTGAATCGATATAGCCGATTACGCGTTCCGGAGTGAATGGTTCCAATTCCAGTTGACCCAGCTTCCCGGCATGGGTTTCGGAGTCCGTGGTTATCCTGAAATCCTCCATGCTTAAACCGGTCAACACTGTTGCCACCAGACCAACAATCCCCAGGGTTCCCCAGGTGTAGGGCCGTCCGGTTTGCAAGACTCTCCCATAAGCCCATAGCGCAAATGCAAAACAGAGTGCGGCCAGCAGGGCGATTGCCATGGAATTAACGCCGAGTTGTTTGCCGATAATCCAGAAAAGCCAGACAGCGGTCATGAGCATCGGAAACGCCAGGATATTCTTGAAAGTCATCATCCATGGACCTGGCCTGGGCAGCATTCGCCCCAACCATGGAATGAAGCTAAGCAGCAGATAGGGAAAAGCCAGACCAAAACCCAGCACCAGAAAAATGGCCAGCGCCACTGCCGCCGGCTGAACCAGTGCATAGCCCAGTGCACCTGCCATGAATGGCGCCGTGCATGGTGTTGCCACCAACACGGCCAACAGGCCGGTAAAGAACGCTGATTTACGTTCCCCGCCCTCAGTCAGCGTCTGACCGACACCAGCGATTCGAGTACCGACTTCGAATACTCCAAAAAGATTAAGTGAGATGGCCAGCATCAGCAGTCCCAGGCCGAGGTTGATCAAAGGGTTTTGCATTTGGAAACCCCAGCCGACGGCTTGTCCGGCCTCTCTGAGGGCAAGCAAAATGCCGCCGGTCAAGGAAAAGGCGACCAGTATGCCTGCCGTGTAAAGCAGACCGCTTTGCCTGGTAATCTTACGGTCAGTATGAGCCATTTTAACCAGGCTCAGGGCTTTCATGCTGAGGATGGGGAAGACACATGGCATCAGGTTCAGAATGACACCCCCGAAAAAGGCAAAAATCAACGCCAGACCGAGGGAAAATTCATCGAAACCATGCGCAGAGGAGGCACCCGCAACACTGATTCCCGCTGTAGACGCCGCCGATGCCCCGGTTCCCTGTTGTACATCGAGCCAAAAGGCGCGGTCGGCAACGCTACTGTCCTTGAAAACCAGTACTGCCGAAAACTCGCTCGCAGTGTTTACACGTGGACCGGGATCAAACGAGAAGACCAGGCTTCGCGGTGTAAACGACACCGATTGGTGTCCGTATCGCACCAGGTGTCGTGAAACAATAAACAGATAAGGATCGCTCAGTCCAGATTCCAATTCGGGCGTCTGAATGGTCACTGTTACCTTGTCGTTCAAATGTTCGAATTGCGCCGGCCAGTCGACGGATTCGGGCACTTTGCCGCGTGCGGCCGCAAATCGCCCTGCCTGCAGGACGTCATTGTTTCCATCGCCAACGGGCAGGCTCACTGACAGTACAGTGCTTTCCGGGACACACAGTTTGTCGTCGCATACCACCCATCGAACCTGTCCCTGCAACTCCACCATTTCACCCGGCGATAGTCCCGCCGGAACCACGATATCAGTCAACAACAGAATCGGATCATCAAACCCATAAGTAATCAGATCGACGAATGGAATGATGTGCGGCGCCGGGAATTGGAGTTCGCCCGCCTCGAATCCCTCGGGCAGGCTCCAGGATATGGATGCCGGAAGGCCGGCGTCACCTGGATTGATCCAATAGGCATGCCAGGTTGGGTCCGGCTCAAGGTACAGGCCGACAGTCACCTTTCCTCCACTTGAGGGTAGTGTGGCCTGCTCTGCAATCAGATCGACGGTTGAATATATTGTCTTGACCGGTTCAGCGATCGCCGGGCCGCAGAGTGCGAGACCGGTGAGCAATACTGTCAACCAGACCCGGAGGGCCTTCAGGTTTGTTGAATGTATGTCCGCAGGGCTTTCATTCATTTCACCACTCCATAGTCTGGTGACATACAGGAATCCAATATTGCATTATACTAGCAGCAGAACACTTACTGTATTCTAATATCTTCAGTAGTGGTCTATTATGCGTCGCGCAATCAACGGAGACCTGTCTCATGCCAAAGCTCATCCTACGGATTCCAGCCTGTATCCTCCTGTATCTGTCTATCACCTGTCCTGCGTTCGCCATAGAGTTTGACGACATTGACATTCCCTACGAAGAATTTACATTGGACAACGGCCTGCGTGTAGTCGTCCATACCGACCGCAAAGCACCCATTATCGCAATGACCACCTGGTATCACGTTGGTTCGAAGGACGAACCGGAGGGGAAGACAGGATTTGCCCATCTTTTCGAACACCTCATGTTCCAGGGCAGCGAGAACTATAACGATGAGTACTTCAAGCCCCTCAGCGAAATTGGCGCGACTGCCATAAACGGCACCACCAACTTCGATCGCACCAACTATTTTCAAACCGTACCCACCGGCGCCCTGGAACGTATGTTGTGGCTGGAGTCCGATCGCATGTCTCATCTGCTCGGTGTTATCGACCAGGCGAGACTTGATGAACAACGCAATGTGGTGAAAAACGAAAAGCGCCAGCGCGAAAATCAACCCTTCGGGAAAACGTGGAACCAGGCGTTTCGGGGAGTATTCCCGCCCGGACATCCTTATCGTAATCCGGTGATCGGCTCCATGGAAGACCTGGATGCGGCCACTCTGGACGACGTACACAACTGGTTCAAGACCTATTACGGCGCCTCCAATGTCGTCATCGCACTGTCTGGAGACATAGACGCTGCCACAGCACGTCCACTCATGAAAAAGTACTACGGCGATGCCCCTGCAGGTCAGCCCCTGACCCGCCTCAACCAGTGGATTCCCCGGTTGACCGAAGTCCGCCGTGATACCACATATGATCGTGCCGCAAGCGGTTTCATACGGCGGTTCTGGCCGGTTCCTTCCACCCTGCGCGAATCCGCCGGCCTGTCGCTTTGGGGAAGCGCGTTGGCATCCGGTCGCACGGCGCCACTCTATAAGGCATTGGTGGAAGAGCATCGACTGGCAACCAGTGTCAATGCATATCCTGTGGACAATGAAATCGCTGGTGTATTTATCGTTTCTGTGCAGCTTCTTCCGGATGCGGACATCGACAAAGCACGTAATGTGCTTGACGAGACGATGGCTCAATTTCTCGTTTCGGGACCTGATCCGGAGCGGCTGGAGCGACAGCAGATCAAGAGTCTGACAAGCATTGTCCGGGGTTACGAATCCGTGTTTGCAAAGGCGAACGCGCTGATCTCCGGCGCGGTCTATGCGAACAACCCCGAAAGATTCAAGGAACCTATTGCCGCGGTCCAGGAGGCTACTTCCGAAAGTCTGTCCGCATTGGCAAACGAGTGGCTGACCCGCCCCTACTATGAACTCAACGGTTTGCCCTTCCCTGTCAGAGCCTCTGATGACATGTCCAGCGCTGGCGCAGACCGCAGCATCCTGCCGGATGTCGCCCCCCCGGCACAGTTACGATTCCCCGAGATCGAGGAGCGTACACTGGAAAACGGTATACAAATTGTGCTCGCGCGCCGCCAAGGTCTTCCAGTGACCGATCTGAATTTTCAATTCAAGGTTGGATCCTCGGGTGAGACCCTGGATAACCAGGGCATCACGAGAATCGCATTTCAGGAACTCACCAGTGGCACTACAACCCGGGATTCGGCTGAAATCAGTGCTGAAATAGAACGCTTGGGGAGCAACCTGAGTGCGAATAGCGGATCCCATTCGAGCAATGTATCGACTGGAGGACTGACCGAGCAGTTACCCGGTATTGTTGCACTGGTTGCCGACCTGCTGAGCAACCCTGACTACCCGGTAAATCAGCTTGCCCTGCGGACCGATCAATGGACTGCCTCCATCCAGCAGAGCCGGACATCGCCCCACGACGTCGCCCATATAGTGCTTGATGAACAGGTGTACGGCGCCGACCACCCCTATGGCAGGCAGATGACTGAGGAAGCAGTACAGCGCATCGTTCGGCAAAGCGCTGTGGACTTCCACAAGGCCTCCATTCTGGGGCAGCCATTAACTGTCTTCGCGTCTGGAGACGTGACCATGGACAAACTGGCACAACTGTTGGCGAGTAATTTCGCCAACTGGCATTCCAAAGTTCCATACAGCGAATCCCAGGCAGTGATACCGGCAGTACCGGCAGAAGAGCCGCGAATATTCTTTCTCAACAAGCCGGGTACCGAGCAAAGCGTGATATTGGCTGGCTACCCGGAGGCGCCAACGACGATTGAACCCGATGTGGCGAAGACAATCGCCAACGATATACTGGGCGGCAGTTTCATTTCCCGCGTCAATCTCAACCTCCGGGAAGACAAGGGCTGGAGTTATGGATCCAGGACAGATCTCGGTACCGATAAATTCCAACCGATGTTTTCATTACATGGACCGGTTCAGGTCGACAAGACGGCCGACGCCGTGGCGGAACTCCAGCGGGAACTGACGGAATACATCGAGAACCGACCGGCCACGTCAGAAGAGTTTAATCAGGCGCGGGAACGGCGAATGCGCGCACTGGCCGGGCAGTTCGAAACCGGCAGGTCGCTGCTCAACAGTCTTCTTGCCAGCGCCGGGCTTGGGCGTCCATGGGACTATCCGGTACGTTATGGCGAGGCTTTGCAGAACGTTACCCTGGACGAAGTGCACGCGGCGGCTCGAAAGTTCATTCATCCCTCGCGCCTGACATGGGTTATCGCCGGTGATCTGTCAAAATTCGAAGACGATGTACGGGCGCTGGGAATCGGGAAGGCAATCGAGGTTGATGTATTCGGCCGTCCGGTTGAGTCCACCGGGGATTAACCCGACTGGATCATCCGGAGTTTTGATCAATCAATTCGGTAGTTAGTCGCGCAGACAGTTCAGCATCGATTGCTTCCGGCGTCAATCCCTTGCCGAGGATCCGCCTGTCGGAGCCAATCAGGTAATTCATCGGCAGAACGGTTACGCCAAACTGTATAGTCACCGGACTTGACATGGCTTTCTGGTCGCTCAGATTGGGCCACGGTATCGCGTGTTCTTCACTGGCCTCCAGCCAGTCCCCGGCATCCGCGTCCACCGAGAAGCCTACTATTTCAAAGCCACGGTCGTGAAATTGCTCGCGCAGGGACTTGAGGTGCGGGAATTGTACAATGCACGGACCACACCACGAAGCCCAAAAATCGATCAGCACTATTTCGTGCTTCTCCAGCACATCATGAAAGCTCACCGGCGTCCCGTTCAGGTCTAACGCGGTGAAATCATCCGCCAGTTCGCCGATATCAAGACTGGCGGCATTGCTTGCAATGCGGGCGTATGTCTCGGCGCGGCGACGCATTGGCAGAACCTGCCGTTTCACCTGCTCGGCCGACAGAAACGGTTCAAGCTCATCCAGCCTGACAGGGACCGTCTTTGATTCGTCACGCCCGCCAAGCTCCATCGCGAGAAAGCTGGCCAGAGGGTCTTTCGTCTGCAGTACCCAGATATTCAGCGCTTCTTTCTCAATGGACTGCAGCGCTTCATATGACTTCCAGGCTTCGTCGCTGAGTGCTTCTTTAGCTGCGTCAATCTCTACTTCGGCTGCGTCATCCTCTACTTCGGCTGCGTCATCCTCTACTTCGGTTGCTTCATCCTCTACTTCGGCTGCGTCATCCTCTACTTCGGCAAGTTCCTTTTTGCGGGTCATGACATCCCTGTATTGTGAAAGCGCCTCGATGTATTCATCACTTTCCTGCCAGGACGATATGAGTTTGCGATGGTAATGACCGCCTTCAGCTCTGAGGCCTGTGAGCCAATCGCCGTAGGTCACCCGCAATCTTCACCCGGTTCGATGATCAGACGCACGGAACCGCTGGTCTGGTCCTCTACCCGGACTTTCAATGTAACCATGCGCGGCGCCCACGTATCTCCACTGACCTCAAACCGGCCATCCACGATGGGCACGGCGGCAAACTGCTCGTTCTCCCCGACCAGGGATGTGTATTGCGTCAGCACGACTTCACCATCGCGGGCGAAGTCGCCCAGATCACCTCTGATCAGGAATTCGGATCCCGAATCACAGCCAAAGGCAAATGCCAGCCAGGCGAAAAGTACAACAGGCCGGAACACTACGGGAAGAACTCTGCCAGCGTCTCATCCAGTTCGTGGCCTCGAAGATCCTTTGCCAGTATCTCACCGGTGCTGGATTCAACCAGGTAGTTCTTGGGTACACCGGTCACGTTGTACGCCAGCGGGGCTTCTGCATCCTGACCCATCCCCAGGTTTGGCCAGGGCAGGTCCTCTTCCTCGGAAGCCACTTCCCAGTTTGTGCGGTCATCGTCTATTGTAAATGAGATGATTTCGAAGCCTTTATCCCTGTGCCGTGCATATGCCTCCTTCATATGAGGAATCTCGACCCGGCAGGGACCACACCAGGATGCCCAGAACTCCACCAGTACGAGCTTGCTGTTCGCTCTGACATCAGCCAGCTGTACCAGTTTGCCGTCGAGAGTTTCCGCCACGAAATCCCGAATTCCCTGTCCGACCGCGAAGCGCTTCCTTTCCACGGCCCTCTTTGCCTCAGACTCCTCTGCCCTGGCAAGTTTTTCCACGACCCAGGGATCCTCCGGGGTCATCTTGGCCAGCCCCCGGTAGGCTTCCAGAATCCATGGACCACCCAGCCAGGCGGTTTCAATCGTCAACCGACGCACCAGGGGATCCGGGTGAGTGGTGGAGACCAGGGCACGGCCTTCGCTTTCAATATCCAGCAGGTGCTTGAATACCTCCCCGTATCGATCGATGCGTTCACGGTTCTCGGCCTCGGTTTCTCCCTCCACCGCCGGAATTAGCCGGTAGTATTCCCGCTGGGTCTCTATGTACTCCTCGGAAAGACGCCAGGAGTTGTAAACGGCGTCGTTGTATGGCCCGCCCTCAATGACAAAGCGACCGGGCCGACTCATGCGCAACCGCAATTGTCCGGGTTCGAGGATAAAAACATTCCCCTTGACCGGTGCGAAACGCTGTCCCTGGGGGCCGATTGCATCGAGCACGTAAAAAACCACTTTGCGTGGCTCATCCACAGACGCCTCTACCCGGAAGGTACCGTCCGGCTGAATGGGTGCTTTCGCTATCACGTCGAGAGTTTCCTCAAGCGACTTCGGCTGCCCGGCGCCCATTGCAGACGCTGACATCATGGTGGTGGCGCCCTTTCCGTCGGTCGAGGGTTTTGGTTTCCACACTACAAAGTTGCCGCTGGTGTAGAACGCCGAAAGGTCACCTTCAAGAACGAACGTCGCCTCTTGTCCAGAAACTGTCCCGGTGCCAGGCCGAGAACACAAGAAGCAGCCAGGCCGTCAAGCGTATATTCATATTATTACTCCAGGGTGTGAAGCCCGATTCAATTGCAGGTATCAGGCTTCACAGGGACAGGGTTGAATATTATAAAGACACATGAATCGTCATATTGTAGACACGGCCATAGAGAGGTGAAGAGTCCGATTGCGACTGAGTTAATTCTTCACCTTCATCGCTCACCACGCTCGTTTCGCCGAAGTTATTACCCAGGTTATTCACGGTGAAGGATACCCGGGCGCCTTCTGCCCAACCCGGAACACCCAGCAACCCATCCTCTACAAAACTGTAGCTCAGCGTCAGGTCGAGAATGGTCGGTGGCTCATAGATATTCGTGACACCTGCCAGAGTACTGCTGGTTTTGGATTGTGTAGTGACATCCAGTCCGGCTTCGAGACCCCGCTGACCCCAGGTGAATTGTGCCGTTGTCGCGGATTTGGGCACCACACCAATAATCGTGTTGCCTTCAGTGTGCTCCAGGACACTGAGCGGGTCATCAATTGCCGGGTCGAGAATAACATCGTACTTACTGGTCCTGGAATGCCGCCAGGAAATACCGAATTCCCCGGTAGCCGTTTCCCGGGTGTAGAAGGCTTCCAGATCGACGCCTTCACGATCCACCTTTGACACGTTGAACCAGTGCCGTACCTGGATGTAGAGGTCTTGATCCGGAATGTAGGTGGTATTAGTCGGCAGATCATCGGGGTCGACAATAGGGTTCGAAATCTGGTTGATCCGATCCTTGAAATCTGTGGAACTCCAGGTGACCTTGAGACCCAGTCCGGGAATTGAAGAAGGATTATATTCTGCGCCCACATTCAGGGTGTCGGCGGTCTCGGGTTTCAAATCCGAATTGCCACCTATGAGAATGAGGGTGTCCTTGCGGGCGAGAACACCATCGGACACCTGGACCAGCAAGCGGCCGAAACCCACTGCCTGGGTCTCACTGGTGCGCCGCAACAACTGGTTGAGTTGAGGGGCCACGAACGATGTCTGCCGATTGAGCCGCAGTCGCAGGCTCTCCACCGGAGAAAACACCAGCCCGGCGCCCCAGGTAGTGGCGCTGCCGACATCAGGGAGATCATTCGCCTTTTCGGTGGTTCCCAACGCGGTATCCCGGTAGACGACGTCAGGGGCATCGTAGGAATCCCATCGTGCGGACAGGCTCAAGTTCAGACTCATGTCCCCTCCACCGCCCATAAGCGGCACCAGACCTTCCATAAAAACCGCCTTGTTGGAACGGCTGGCGTCGGTGCTGAAGCTTTCGATGTCGCCGATGGGTGTGACAGTGGTGCCAATTTGGAATTGTGACTCGCTGTCGAGCACGGTTTCCAGAGAACTGTAACCCACAAGAACACTCACGTCACCGGCAGGCATGGACCACAGCGAACCGCGAAGCAGTGCATCAAAGCGTGTCTGCTCGTTTGTGCTGACCGCATTTAAAGGGTCGTTGATGTAAGATGACAAATCACCAAATGGATTGGCGGCTGGTGGCGCGGGAATGGTGAGCCGGCAAAGCCCGAAGCTGAGTGATCCTCCTTTCTCTGCACAGGATTCGGCTGTTTCACCAGACAGGAATTGCGTGCCGGGAGTCACGCCGTCAGATCCCAGACCAGCAGTTAATCGCACGATGTCAAAGCTATTGATACGCAGACTGTCGGTATCCTGCGAGGTAAATCCAAGATTAGCCTCCCATCCCCAGTCGCTGTCGCCAAAAGAGCCCTCCAGGTTGAAGCCGAGATCCAGCGTATCAGACTCGGTTTCTGTCGTTATCGGCGGCAGATCCCGCCGCTGGCCACGCAGGTGGACAAAGCGCCCGAAGGGGTTGAATGGATTCCTTGCCCCCAACGTCTGGCCGGAAAGACTAATGTAACCGCGATCGTAAGTCGTTTCCCGGCTCTCGTATCGAACCCTGGCCTCTGCACTGGCATAGGCGCCAAAATCCCGGTCTATGCTGAACGTGAAACCGTCTTTCTGATTCTCGGGCAGCACATGGTACCCGGCCTGTGTTTCCACACCCCAATCGGGCAGACCAAACTGTGTGATTTCATCAACACTGGAATCCTGATTGAATCCCGGGGGCAGGACAGCGTAGTTTTCGGCGGTTGCCCGGGACTGATCCTCCGGCGAGAGAGCGTTGTATTCGGGCAGTGTAAGCACATCGCCATCCAGACGATAGAGGATGGGGAAGGCCATCCCTTCCGCGGAGCAGCAGACGCGAATGTCGAACTGCGGACCCGCGAATATCGATCGTTGAAACAGTGTCGCCTGGCGGTCCGCCCCGTCAAGGCCGGAATGACCGGAGTGATTATAGCTTGCACGGACCCGGGTTTCGCCCAGGAGGAAACCGCCCGAAATCGTGCCGAACCATTCGTCATAGCTGCCGTCACTTGGCTGACTGTAGTTCAGGTCAAGTTCAATGCCCTGATAGTCCTTGCGGGTGATAATGTTGATCACTCCACCGACGGCATCGGAACCATAGATGGCAGAGGCGCCATCGAGCAGAACGTCGATTCTCTCCACCATCGACAGCGGGATGGTGGATACGTCAGTCACACCGCCCAGGAAGCCGCTGTGACCAATACGTTTGCCGTCAACCAGAATAAGAGTCGATTCGCTCCCCAACCCGCGCAGATTCACAGTAGACGCTCCGGTAAAATTCGGGACCGTGTTGAGGTTGCTGCCAAATCTCTCGGCAGTGGGATTGGCATTTTGCGGTAACTGGCGCAGCACGCGCTCGAGTGTCGCCTCCCCGGAGGCGCGTATGAAGTCACCATCAAGGACAGTGAGGTTCCCGGCCAGTTCTTCCGGCGTCCGGGCAATTCGCGTACCGGTCACGACAATCTCTTCGATTTCGGTGGCGGGGATGACAGGTGCGTCCTCAAGTTCGGTGGACTCAACCACCGGCGCCTGCTCAATTTCAGTAGCCTCTGTGGCTTCTGTGGCCTCTTCCTCGTTTTGTTGTGCCGTCACCAGCAAGGGTGTGGTGACGATGATGACCGCCAGGCAGCATCGGTAGAGAGAGCTAAGGTGCTTGACAGCGGAACGTCCAGGATATATTTGTGTTGTCATGATCTCACTCCTGTTATTTTGCATGACATCAAACGCGTCCTACAAATTATAAGGATATAATTAACCTGATAGCGTGTTCACTCTAAGAGTTTTGGAGGGGATTGTCTATATCCAGGGTGTCAATATCCGGGATTAATCAGTACTTTACGGACACAAACCAGCTTAGTATGCTCGATGATGCCTGGAAGCAAGAATTAAGGACCTCTATGCGACTGTTCAGACAGCATACAATGATGTTGGTGTTTGTAACGCTCATCAGTCCATTAGCCGGTGCAGAACCATCAGTTGTGATGCAGGCGCTGAAGTCGGAACTCTCCCGTTCGATTGAGGTCCTTGGCGAAGAGCCGGCGCCGCCTTATTTTCTGAGTTTTGAAGTTACCGAGCAGGACACTGCCTCTGTTACCGGATCATACGGGGTACTGATTCGCAGCAACCGGCAGCGAAATCGATTTCTGGACGTCGATCTCCGGGTTGGTGGCTACGATCTTGACAACACCCGGCCGACCAGGGGTCCGGGATCAGGTAGTTTCCGCCGCCGGTCTCTAACGCCCATCACCATTGAGGATGATATCGACGCCATACGCAGCGCTGCATGGATCGAAACCGATAATCAATACAAACAGGCGCTGGAACAGTTGATCAAGGTCAAATCCGATGTCCAGCTCAAGGTGGACACAGAAGATCAATCAGAAGATTTCTCCCGTGAAAAACCCCAGAAGCTGCATGGCGAGACGGCAAGACTTGACATCGAAGTTGCGGACTGGGAGGCAAAGGTCAAACGCTACACGGCGCCGTTCGCAAAACATGGCGACATATACAGTGCCTCAGCTACATTCTCCGCCACTGCCGGGACACGCTGGTTCGTCAACAGCGAAGGAACAGAGATACAGACCTCGGAAACAATCTATCAACTGTCCATCAGCGCTCATACGGAGGCAGAGGACGGCATGAAGTTGCCGCTGTATGAAACCTGGTCCTCGTTTACGACTGAGGGACTGCTTGACGACGAGACGGTATTAGAGCAAGTCGATGGAATGATTGCCGATCTTGCAGCCCTCCGTGACGCACCGGTCATTGAACCTTACACAGGACCTGCCATCCTCTCCGGACGCGCCAGTGGCGTATTCTTCCATGAGATCCTCGGCCACCGTATAGAAGGGCATCGCCAGAAACGGGTTGACGAGGGCCAGACTTTTAAAAAGAAAATAGGCGAACAGATACTGCCGGCGGACTTTACCGTCACCTTCGATCCTACACGTCGAAAACTCGCAGGCTCGGACCTGGCAGGTTCGTATGCGTACGACAACCAGGGCGTCATGGCGCGCCGTGTCAATGTCGTCAAAAATGGCGTCCTGGAGAACTTCCTGATGTCACGTACACCTGTCGAGGGTTTCCCCCGCTCCAATGGACACGGCCGTAAAGCAACCGGCTTCAAAACCGTATCCCGCCAGTCGAATCTCATTGTGGAAGTTGCCAGACCATTGCGCCACACAGAATTGAAGGATCGGCTGGTTGCAATGATTCGTGAGGAAGACAAACCTTATGGCCTCCTGATTAAGGACATCCAGGGAGGCGTGACCACTACTGGACGATTTTCGCCTAATGCCTTCCGTGTGCAACCTGTTCTGGTCTACCGTGTCCATCCGGATGGTCGGGAAGAACTGGTGCGAGGGGTAGACCTGATCGGTACGCCCCTGACAACTCTGAGTCACGTTGTGGCAGGGGACGACAGGATATCGGTCTTCAACGGTACCTGCGGCGCCGAGTCCGGCGGTGTGCCCGTATCCGCGGTTTCACCCGGCATACTTGTGTCCCAGGTCGAGGTACAGAAGAAGCCTGAAACCCAGGACAGACGGCCAATATTACCGCCACCCTTATACAATGCAGGTGAGGAGAAAGTGTTGTTGGCAAACAGTCATGGAGACGAACTGTGAAGTCAGTTATACGACGGTTCGCTCTGTCAGGATTCACTGTCCTTTGGATATCGGCTTCAGTAGCCAGTGACCCCGGGGACGGTGTGTTGATGAATGCAATGCGTGACGAACTTGCCCGTTCCATGCAAAGCCTGAAGATTGAACAGATGGGAAATCCTTATTTCCTGGCCTACAGGGTCGACGAAATCAAAGGCTTCCAGGTCTCAGCGAGTTTCGGTGCGATCATTACCCGTTCGGAAACGAATAGCCGGACGCTCTCAGTGGAATTGAGAATAGGCGACCACGACTTCGATAACACCAATTTCCTGGGGCGTTCCAATACCGCCAACTTCCGGTCGATAATTCCACTGCCACTGGAAAACGATTACACTGAAATTCGACGTCAACTCTGGCTTGCCACAGACAAAGCATACAAGCGCGCACAAGATCTGCTGGCCAGAAAACAGGCTGCATTAAATAATCAGTCCCTTGAGGAAGTCTCCGATTTCAATTCCGCGGAGCCAATCACAACCCTCGGCAAATCCATTGTCTCCAATCTGACTCTGGACACCGCAGAGACCCTGGTAAGGGAACTGTCTCAACAGTTCAAAGACATGCCGGAAATTAACGATTCTCGTGTCGAGACCGGGATGAACAACCGGCGCAGCGTCTACATCAACAGCGAAGGGACGACCTTTACCTACTCACTGCCAGTGGTCTGGGTACAGACGTTGGCACGGACCCAGGCACCGGACGGAACAGTCTTGCAGGACTTCGATGTGGTTTACCAACGATCGGGCGAACTACCTGACCTGAAGGTATTGAAGCGAAGGGTGAGTACTATGGGTAACGCATTGAGCGCACGCCGTAAAGCAGAGTTTGTTGACCGCTATAACGGCCCGGTACTGTTTGAAGGACAGGCCGCGGCAGAACTTTTTTTACAGGTCATGGCGCCGAGATTACTGGCCATCAGAGTTCCGTTTACCGAAGACCATCGTATGAATCGCGTTACGGAAGCAGTGAGGAACCCATTTGTGGACAAAATCGGCTCGCGGGTTCTGCCGCGATTTCTCAGTGTTCGCGACGATCCAACGCTCCCCACGGGTAACGGCGGCGGCTTGCTCGGTGGCTATCCGGTGGATGATGATGGAATCCCGGTTACACCTGCAGTGCTGATCGAAAACGGCATCCTGAAGACTCTGCTTGCAACTCGTAATCCTGTTGTGGGGGTCACTGCGCATATGGGCAACAGGCGCGGTATCCTGCCGCTGCCAGGAAACCTGCAGGTTACCGGCGAAGGTGGTCTTACAAAACCGGAACTACACAAAGAATTCGTGCAACTCATCGCCGAACGGGGTAACGAGTATGGCATCATCGTTCGTCGTATCGGCAATTGGCTGCATAAAATCAACTACCCGACAGATACATTCAGACAATCCGGCGGCGGCGGACAAACATCCGTGGGACATCTGCTGAGAGCATACAAGGTCTTCCCGGACGGTCGAGAGGTACCCATACGGATAGCTGAATTGTCTGGAATTGCCGCGTCGACGTTCAAGGATATCGTCGCCATATCCCGGAAATCGACGAATCATTCCATGATGTATCCTCAGGCGAGCGGTTCCATACTCCTGTATGCATCCGCCCTGTATGGTATTCCACGGACCGATGCCATGATTTCGATTGCCACACCTGATCTTCTGTTCGAGGACATAACGGTACGAAAGCCACCCGGGAATATACCTAATCCGCCAGTCGCCGCACATCCATTTTTCGATTCAAAATAGATATTATTCCATGGCTTTTCACCATTTATGGTGGTTTCCCATCTGGTAAAATGCGGCGTGGGAACCGGATACTGAAACAGATGTCTATAACGTCATTTCTTTTCCGTGAACTGAGACCAATCAGGTAAACTAAAAATATATGCCATATAGAGATAACATCTTCCTTCTTGAGCAATGGCTGTCCAGCCAGATTATCGGGCAGGAGAAATTGATCAATCGGCTTTTAATTGCATTGCTTGCCGATGGGCACCTTCTTGTGGAAGGTGCGCCCGGATTGGCCAAGACCAAGGCTATCAAGATTCTTGCTGAAGGTATTGAAGGCGAGTTTCACCGGATTCAATTCACGCCTGATCTGCTGCCGTCCGACATCACCGGCACGGAAATTTATCGTGTTCAGGATGGAACGTTTGAATTTCAGCAGGGACCCATCTTTCATAACCTGATACTGGCTGACGAAATCAATCGGGCGCCGGCAAAGGTTCAATCCGCTCTACTCGAAGGCATGGGAGAACGTCAGGTCAGCTTTGGTCGTCAAACATTTCCGTTACCGGACCTGTTTCTCGTCATGGCAACACAAAACCCGATTGAACAGGAAGGCACCTATCCACTGCCGGAGGCACAACTTGACCGATTTCTGATGAAGGTCAATATCGACTACCCGGATGCCTCATCGGAACGCAGCATTCTGCAACTGGTCCGCGGTGAGGCGATGATGAAGGTCAACGAATCTCTTAAGCCACCACGTATCAATCAGGAATCTATTTTCGGTGTTCGCCAGGAAATTCTTAATCTGCACATGGCTCCTGTAGTAGAGGAATACATGGTTCAACTCACCATGGCAACGCGAAACCCTGTAGCTTACGGCCAGGATCTCGCTTCCTGGCTGGATTATGGCGCTTCTCCCCGCGGCACTATCGCTCTGGATCTCTGTTCACGCGCCAATGCTTATCTGCAAGGCAAGGACTTCGTCAGCCCGGACGATGTGCAGTCGGTACTGCATGACTGTTTTCGGCATCGCATCATCGTCAGTTTTGAGGCAGAAGCTACCGGTGTGAATTCCGACAGGATACTGGATACCATCCTGCAACGGGTTGCCGCTACCTGATCACAGTGACTTATGGCAAGATTAAATCCAACAAGCAAGTCTGTTAACCGGTTCAAGGCTGCTGATCAGTTCAAACTTGAAGGTGGCGCCTATACTGATATTCGGGGTTTGATACAGTTGCGTCACGCAGCCCGTGTGCTTGACATACCGGAATTGAACAAGATGCATAACCCCCTGTCGGGTCTGCTGTCCTCCAGGTTTCGCGGTCGCGGTATTGACTTTGCCGAAGTCCGGATTTACCAGCCCGGCGACGATGTACGCACCATCGACTGGCGTGTTACCGCACGCACTCAGACGCCGCATACCAAAATGTTCCAGGAGGAAAAGGAAAGACCGGTGCTGATCCTGGTAGATCAATCGGCTTCAATGTTTTTTGGTTCAAGGCAAGTCTTTAAATCCGTACTGGCTGCGGAAAGCGCAGCTCTCCTTGCCTGGACTGCGCTGGAACGCGGTGATCGCACAGGTGGTATCGTCTTTTCGGAAAGTGGTCACAGAGAGGTGCGACCCCGCCGCAACAAGTCGTCAGTACTGCGACTGTTGCACGAAATCCATGATTACAACCTGGCACTCAACCGCAATGCCGGCAATGATAACCAGACCTATCTGACAGAAGCCCTGCACAATGTACGCAGGGTTGCCAAACACGGCAGTATTATTTTCCTGATCTCGGATTTTCAATCTTTTAACGAAGAAGCAACCCGGGTCCACCTGCGAGAGTTGTCACGTCACAACGATGTGATCGGCCTGCACATTTCGGACCCGCTGGAGAGAGAACTGCCAAACCCGGATCTCTACACCATAACCGATGGTTCCGCCCGATCTCGTATCGATACTGCAGTCTCGCGTCATCGAAGAGCCTACCAGGAACAGTATCTGGCTGGTCTTGACATTATTCGAGCTGAATTCGCACGCATCAGATCACCACTGATCGAACTTTCCACGGAACAATCACTGGTCAGCAGTTTGTCTGCCAGGTTTTCAGAAACTTCCACTGCATAACATGGACATGTCAACCTCATCGATACCTGTAGCTGTACCCCTCCAGGGCGGTCAGGGAACCGCCATGGCCGATCCACTGGCACAATTGCGGGATATTCACCTGCCCGGCCCGGTCGAAAGCTGGCCACCTGCCATTGGCTGGTGGATACTACTGGCGATAATCCTGTTACTTGTCCTCGCAGTATTCAACTGGCTGTACCAACGCTGGCGTGCGAACCGGTATCGACGTGAAGCCCTGAAAGAACTGAGGCAGTTGCACGAGAATTACCAGCAGCATGGCGATGACTTGCTGTATCTTGCACGTTTCCAGACATTGTTAAAACGGGTAGCGCTGACGCGATTCAGCAGAGAAGATGTAGCCAGCCTGACAGGAGAGTCCTGGGTCTCGTTTCTGGATCGAACGTCACGCAGCCAGGAATTTTCCATGGGTAAGGGTCAGGCACTGATTGAGGGTAACTATTTGCCAGCAACCAAAACGCCGGGAACTAAAACGCCGGGAACAAAAATTGACGTTGCCGCTCTTCAGGATCTCGGCGTTTACTGGATCAAACATCATAATCCGGAATTTGCAGCATGATTGAATTCCTCTGGCCCTGGGCGATCACGATCCTTCCCCTGCCACTGCTGTTGTATTTCCTTGTGCCCGCTGCAAAACGTACAGATGCCGCATTACATGTGCCTTTTTATACCGTTGCGGTCGGCTATGCCAGTGATTCCAGTACCAGTCAACGACGCAAATGGTTCGGACGACTGATGCTGTTGTTAATCTGGCTATGTCTTGTAGTTGCTGCAACAAGACCGCAGTTTATTGGAGAACCCATCGAATTGCCCACCAGTGGCCGTGACCTGTTGCTGGCCGTGGATATTTCCGGCTCCATGGGCCAGGATGACATGAAAAAAGGAAATCGAGTGGTGATGAGACTGGATGTAGTCAAGGATGTGGTTGGCGATTTTGTTGAACGACGGCAGGGTGATCGAATGGGCCTGATCCTGTTTGGCACCCAGGCTTATCTGCAGACACCATTGACCTTTGATCGTAATACGGTTCGCACTTTGCTCCAGGAAACCCCTCTTGGCATAGCCGGCGAAAGAACTGCCATAGGTGATGCCATAGGACTCGCCGTAAAAAGATTACAGGACCGACCCGAGGAAAACCGGGTGTTGATCCTGTTGAGCGACGGCTACAACAACGCCGGTGAGGTTGATCCCCTGCTCGCGGCTGGACTTGCCGCCAAAGAAGGCATTCGGATTTACACTATCGGTTTTGGTGCTGAAGAAATGGTTACGCGGGGTTTACTCTTTAATCGAAGAGTAAACCCATCAGCAGATCTGGACACGGAGACCCTGACTGAAATAGCTCGCTTGACAGGTGGGATTTACCGGCGTGCAAAAAGTGCAGACGAACTGGCCGAAATTTATGCGGAAATGGACAGGCTGGAACCCATTGAACAGAATCCTGAAATCTACCGACCTGTGCGCACATTATTCCACTGGCCTTTAATGCTGGCGATAGTCCTGAGCCTGCTCTATGCATCAGTTTTTGCGATGCACACCATACGGCTTATCACCTTCAGGCTGGCTGGCAACACCAGTGCACAGGACTCCGGATCGCCATGAACGATATTTTGATCAACTTTCATTTCCTGCGACCCGAATGGTTTTATGCCCTTATCCCAGCGCTGATTCTATTTTCTCTACTGATGTATCGGCAACGTAAAAACAGCAACTGGGAACAGTCAATTGATCCTGTACTGTTACCACATTTACTGGATGAGCCTGGCGGTAAAGTCAGCAGGAATCCTCTGACACTGGTGCTTGTTGCATGGTGCCTGGCGATTCTGGCGCTGGCAGGACCTGTCTGGCAAAAGACGCCGCAACCAGTCCATGAACGGGAAGATGCTCTGGTCATCCTGCTGGATCTCTCCCGCTCAATGTATGCAACAGATGTCAAGCCTACCCGGTTGGTTCGAGCCCGCCATAAATTGCAGGACCTTTTGAATCTTCGCAGTGAAGGTGTCACCGCCCTCGTGGTATTCGCCGGGGATGCACACACTGTTTCACCCCTCACCGACGATACAGTCACTATTGCAGCAATGATCCCGGCTCTGACACCGGAAATCATGCCCGCTTTTGGCAGTCAACTGGCGCCGGCACTGGAACGTGCTGTCTCCCTGTTTGAAGATGCGGGGATCACCAGTGGTCGCATCCTGATCATCACCGATGAAATTCGTGACATTGCAAAAGCACAGGCTGTCGCAAGAGTGCACAGAATACGATATCCGGTTTCCGTCATGTCTGTCGGTTCCAGCGATGGCGCCCGGGTTTTGCTCAACGGAGAGTATCCGGATGCAGGCTTTCTCAAGGACTTCAGCGGCAATCTTGTTATTCCCAAAGTTGATGAAGCTGCCCTGGCAGACTTTGCTTCTATTGCCGGCGGGCGCTTTACTCCGATGACATTGACCGATGAGGATCTGGCGTATCTGCTGGCTGCGACTCCCCTTTTTACCGACGAGAACATACTGGCGCTGGAACGGGATTTTGATGTCTGGGAAGAGGAAGGACCATGGCTGTTAATTCTGCTTCTGCCTCTTGCCGCCTTTGCTTTCCGTCGCGGCTGGCTGTGGTCTCTGGTACTGCTGTGCCTCTTACCTGTCGATAATACCTACGCATTTGAATGGTCGGATCTATGGCAGACAAAAGATCAGCAAGGCATTGAAGCCCTGCAGCAGGGCCAACCCGGCAGAGCTGCCCAACTCTTTGAAAACCCGGGATGGAAAGGCTCTGCACTGTATCGCGATGAAGACTACCAGAATGCTGCGAGCCAGTTTTCCAATATTGATTCCACTGATGGCCGGTACAATCTGGGTAATGCCTTTGCGAAACAGATGCGCCTGGAAGAAGCCATTGAAGCCTATGACGAAGCATTGAAACTCGATCCTGATAACGAGGATGCTGCCTTTAACAGGCAGTTGGTTCAACAATTGATTGAGCAGCAGCAACAACTCGATGGTGAGAACCAGGAGCAGGAGGACAGTGGTCAGGAAGATCAGCAACAGGAAGGAAACCAGGATCAACAACAGGAAGGAAATGAAGACCAGCAACAGGAAGGAGATACTGAACAGCAACATGGGGAAAATGAAGATCAGCAGCAGGAAGGAGATACTGAACAGCAACATGGGGAAAATGAAGATCAGCAGCAGGAAGGAGAACCTGAACAACAGCAACAGGAAGGTAACGAAGACCAGAAACAGGATGGAGAAGCTGATCAGGATCAAAGTCAGCTTGGTGAAGAGAATCAAGTGGATGCAGATTCTGAAATGGACAGTGAAGAAAAACAGGCACTGGAGCAATGGCTGCGCCGCATTCCAGACGATCCGGGTGGACTATTGCGTCGAAAATTCAGGGCACAACATGAAGAGCGCCTGAAGCAGGGTCAAATCTCACGCCAGACGGAGTACGGAGACTGGTGAAGACATTATTGACAACATTAATTTTATTTATGGCATCGTTGACCTGCACCACCATTCTCGCTGCGGTCACTGCTACTGTTGATCGCAATACGTTGACGACTTTGGAACTCCTGTCTCTCACGATACGAATCAAGAATGTTCCGGATCCACAGGCACCTGACTTTTCAGCCATTGAAAAGGACTTCGAAATTGTCGGCGTACCCAATTCGAACTCACAACAATCTTTCACTTGGGTCAACGGCAGAGCAACATCGGAAACGACAATGACCTACACCTTGTCTCTGCGACCAAGACGTGAAGGACAACTACGGATACCTCCTGTCCAGATAGCAGGGGAACAATCCGAGGCCATTCTCATCAATGTCGTGCCACCTTCCGCCGCAATCAAACGGCGTGATGCCCGGTTTGTGTTTCTGGAAACGGGTGTCGATAAGGCTTCCGCCTATGTGCAAAGCCAGATCATCTATACCCTGAAACTGTTCTACACAGAGTCAATCAATGGCAGCTTTCCCCCACCGCCTGACTTGCCGGATGCGGTGGTGACGACTATCGTAGATGAAAAACGTTACGAGACGATTGTCAATAACCAACGCTATCACGTTTTGGAAAAACGCTACGCGATCTTTCCCCAGAAGAGTGGCATTCTTACCATTCCGCTGGAAGTTTTCCGTGGGACACGGGGTGGTAGCGGTTTTTTTAGCCAGCGCCAGCAGGTGAGTGCTCTCACTGAAGATTTGAATATTACTGTAATACCAAAGCCGGCGTTGTTCAGCGGTGAAAACTGGATCGCCGCCTTGTCATTTGACGTTTCTGAACAGTGGAATGAACAACCCCCGACATTCAGGGTCGGTGAGCCCATCAACCGCGTGCTGTCCATGCATGCCAAGGGACTCCCCGGTTCGCTGTTACCCCCATTCAAGGAACTTGAGATCGGGAATATCAAGACCTATGTTGACCCGCCCGACGTCAGCGAAGGCGCAGTAGAAGACGGGCTTGTATCTTCCAGCATCACCACTGTCGGTATCGTACCTACCACAGCCGGTCCCATTACCTTGCCGGAAATCAGGATCCCCTGGTGGAATATTCAAACCGACAGCGAGGAAGTCGCCGTCATACCTGCTGCTACCTATGATGTGCTGCCTTCGGTCGGTTCCGATGCTTCTGTCCCCGACATCGATGTACCCATTCCACAGAGCACCCAGCCTCAGGTCATCCAGGAACCGGCCTCATTGTATTGGATGTACATCACCCTGGCTCTTGGTTTGCTGTGTTTATTTACATCCTGGAAATGGTGGAGCGCCCGGAGAACGACGATAGATGTTTCCGGGAATCCCGAAAAAACTGAGACTGATTACCAGCCGGATGAAGACCAGCTCTATCTCAATTTAAGCAGGGCATGTAAAGACAATCAGGCAACCGATGCACACCGCTATCTATTCCTGTGGGCAAACGCCAGATTCAACACCGGTTCTCTGCAGGCACTGCAACAACGCCTCAAGCGTGATGATCTGAATGTTGAAATCAGGAAACTTGAAAGTGTGCTCTACACGAGTGACGGGGAGCAGGACTGGCGAGGTGCAGATCTGCTGAAACTGGTGGAAGAACTTAAAGGCCAAAAAGATGAATCAGTCTCCAGGCCTGATCTGCTTAGTGAATTGAATCCCCATTGAGTTATCGCAGATTCATGTGACTGCTCTGTGGTTATCCTCGGGTAGCTGAAGGCTCTTTATGGCGCTTTGAATAACAACTTCGGTTTCCGTACGCAGATTCATGTGACTGCTCTGTGGTTATCCTCGGGTAGCTGAAGGCTCTTACTGACAATTTCAAAAACATCACGGGACAGATTTTCTGTCTCCTTGATACGCTCCAATTGTTCCGTCATCAGTGTACGTCGCTGAACATCGAATTTACGCCAGCGCGTCAAAGGTCCCAGAATCCTCGCTGCCACCATCGGGTTGAACTGGTCCAGTTCAAGCACACGGTCTGCCAGAAATTCATATCCCGAACCGTCTGCACTATGAAAGTTCACGTTATTATATAAAGTGAATCCATTCACCAGAGCACGCACCCGGTTTGGATTTCTGATATCAAACGCCGCATGCTCCATCAATGACTTGACACGATCCAGGGTACCCGGCAATTGACAGGACGCCTGTATGGTGAACCATTGATCAATCACCAGTGCTTCATCCACCCAGCGGTTGTAGAATTCCTTCAGCGCCTTCTCTGCCGGTTCCCGTGCTGCCTCCGCCGAACAGCCTGTCAGTGCCCGAATAGCACTTGATGTATCAGTCATGTTGTCTGCCTGCTCAAACTGCTCAACACACAGTGGCGCCATCTTCCCGTCAACCGGTTGCATCAGATAACCCAGTACGATGTTCTTCAATGAGCGACGGGCAATTGCATCTGCCTCGGGTCGATATGCTTCCCCGGACTGATTCAATCGATATACCTTCAGCAACAGCCCGCCAAGTCTGGAAGCGATCTCGTCACATACGGCCTCTCGCGCCAGATGAATTGCATCCACATCAGCGATATCGGCGAGTTCAGCCAACCAGGTTTCAGTGGGCAAATCCAGCATTGCAGCAATCATGGCCTTATCCAAAGAATCATCCTGGTCACGTTCAACAGCCTGATTCAGGTTGTTTTCGAACGCTGTGATCAGACGCGAGTCAACTGTAATCTCCGAACCTGACCGAATCTGCTCCACAACTTCCTGGATGATGTCAACACCGAGGCGTTGCCCTGCTTCCCAACGGGAGAAGCCATCATTGTCGTGGGTCATCAGAAATGTCAATTCATCCCGGGTATAGTCATAGTTCAGTTTTACCGGCGCTGAGAAACCGCGCAGCAGTGAAAGAACAGGTTTCTGACCGATACCTTCAAGAGTAAACTCCCGGGACGGCTCTGTGATGTTCAGCACAACTGTATAAGCATCTTCATCTGCAACAATACTGGAGATGTCCGGTTTATCCACCGTAAACGGGATGTCCGAGCCTGACTCATCCAGCAGTCCGACAGCCAGCGGCATATGGTATGGACCCTTTTCTTTCTGTCCCGGTGAGGGTGGACAGGACTGATGGACCGTCAGTGTCATGACCCCCTCAGACTCGTCAAAGCGACTGGAGATGTCCAGCACGGGTGTACCTGCCTGACGATACCATGTTCTGAACCGGGTAAGGTCCATATCATTGGCATCTTCTATCGCTCTGACAAAATCCTCTGTCGTCACCGCCTGACCATCATGACTCTTGAAATACAGATCAGTTCCCTTTCGGAAACGTTCCTTGCCGGACAGGGTCCGGATCATGCGCACTACTTCCGCACCTTTTTCGTATACCGTCGGGGTATAAAAATTATTAATTTCCATATATGAATCCGGGCGGACGGAATGTGCCATCGGTCCTGCATCCTCCGGGAATTGTGTGTTCCTTAACACAGTGACATCCAGCACTCGACAAACCGTGGCAGAACCCATATCGGATGAAAACTCCTGATCACGAAATACGGTAAATCCTTCCTTCAGACTCAGTTGAAACCAGTCACGACAGGTCACTCTATTACCCGACCAGTTGTGAAAATATTCATGAGCAATAACACCCTCTACCCGTTGATAGACTGCATCCGTGGTAGTGTCGGGACGGGCCAGTACACAGGAAGTGTTAAAGATATTGAGTCCCTTGTTCTCCATGGCTCCCATATTGAAACTTTCCACAGCCACTATCATGAAGATGTCCAGGTCATATTCACGACCATAAACCCGTTCATCCCAGGCCATGGCGTTCTTCAGACTCGTCATCGCATAGTCAACCTTGTTGATATTGTGAGCCTCGGTAAAAATCTTCAGTGTGATTTCCCGACCACTCATGGTGGTAAACGTGTCCTCAATGTGTTCCAGGTCACCTGCAACCAGAGCAAAAAGATAAGAGGGTTTCCTGAATGGGTCTTTCCAGGTCACCCAATGACGTTCACTATCACCTTCCCCTCCCTTTACCCCTCCCCTTTCAATATCGTTACCGTTTGATAACAGTACCGGATACTTTTTTTTGTCGGCAACAATAGTGGTTCTGAATTTCGACATCACATCCGGACGGTCCAGATACCATGTGATGTTCCGAAAACCCTCTGCTTCACATTGCGTACAGAGCATATCCCCTGATTGATATAAACCTTCCAGCGCCAAATTGTCCTGCGGTCGGATTTCAACCCGGGTTTTCAGCGTAAATGACTCCGGTACGCTATAAACCGTCAACAGTTCATCATCGATCCCGTATTCATTGGACAGGAGTTCCCTGCCATCAATAGCGACTGATCTTGTCTCCATGTCCTGACCGCCATTCAACACCAGATCTGGTTGTTCCGACTCGGCATCAGGATTACGCCGTACCTTCAAAGATGTCGTCACAACAGTTGATAGTTCTTGGATATCCACATGCAGGTCGGTCTCTTCAAACAGATAAGGCGGTACCGCATAGTTCCTGCGGTGAATGACTTTTGGTTGGCTATCTTTCATGGTCCGGGTTCATGTTATTGGGAGAGGTATCTTATCGCACAGGCATCCAGTACCTGTAGTGCGTGCCACTGAATCATACATCTAATTCAACACTTTACCGTCTTTCATTTGGAGATGTCTGTCAGCTTTATTGGCGAGGTCCTGATTATGCGTTACCATCAATATGGTTGTACCAGCTTGATGAAGTCCTTTCAGAATATCAAAAATCTCAGCGCCATTTCGGCTGTCAAGGTTTCCTGTTGGCTCGTCAGCCAGTAGAAGCTTCGGTTCTCCGACAAGTGCCCTGGCTATTGCCGCACGTTGCTGCTGCCCCCCGGAAAGCTGGTACGGCTTATGGTTGGCACGGTGCATAATGCCAATGCGCTCAAGAAAGTCATCAATAAGCTTGTTCTGCTCCTTCCTTGAAAGGTTCTTATGCAAAAGCGGTATACGAATATTTTCCCTGACGGAGAGCGTATCAATAAGGTTGAAGTTTTGGAAAATAAAGCCGACTTTCTGACGGAACTGCAGCAGGTCCTTTTCCGACAATCCTACTGTCTGCTTTTCGGCAAAATAGTAGCTGCCACTATCCGCGGCATCAATAAAGCCAAGTATATTCAGGAGCGTTGACTTACCACTGCCTGATGGTCCGACGATTGAGACAAACTCCCCCTCTTCCACATCAATGGAAACGCCATTCAAAGCCGTGGTCTCAATATTTTCAATACGAAAGCGTTTCTGCAAATTCTCCATTGCTATCATAATTGCTTCCCTGTTCCCGTTAACGTTTTAATCGGCATGAATTTCCAATTCTTCCATTTCCAGATAATTTTTATAGCTGGAGGTGATGACCTTTTCCCCCTCATGCAGACCATCAAGTAACTCGACGTAACGAATATTGCTCTTTCCCATGATTACATTTCTCCGGCGTGCAACATTTGCCTTCTCATCAACAACAAATACCCAATTCCCGCCTGTTTCCCTTATGAAAGAGCCATTGTCGATGAGCAAGGCTTCCCGGGGCTCGGTAAGAAACAGGCGCCCGATCAGGGTTCGCCCCTGCCTGAGCATTGCCGGTTTTTCATCAACCAGTCCAAGTTCGGCAATAAAGGCGCCTTCATTGATGTCGGGGTCTATCCTTTCTACCATAAGATCGAGGTCTTCTTTGTTGTGCTCAACTATCGCTGGCAAACCAACCCTGATATCGTTGATAACTTCTTCAGGCAGGTTGACAATAAACTTTAACTGGTCTGGAGAATTTACCGATGCGATTTCAGTGCCCCTCGAAATATTTTCCCCGATAATCAGGATAAGCCCCGAAACACTACCCGCAATTGGCGCCCTGATATTAAGCGCATCGGCAAGACGGTCAATAATCTTCAGTTCCCGGTCTATATCTTCCTCTTCCAGGACAAACTGCTCCAGCTTGATTTCATTTTGTTTGAGGTAGGCCTCATAAGTGGCATTCGCAAGTTCAAACTGTTTCTCCCGCAAGCCGTAGGTTTCTCGCAGTTGATTCAGTGCTGCCAGAGAAAAATCACCAGTTTCCGAAAGCAACTCTTTTCGGGCCAGTTCCTGCTTTGTTTCATTAAAGGTAACCTCTTGACGGGCGAGTTCTGTTTCCTGTGACATGAGGCTGATCTCCTCTATGATCTTTCTGTCCTGCAAATCACCACGTTTTTTAGTGTTACTACTTTTCTGGTTGGCCACATCCACTTCATGGTCAAAACTCTCAAGCACCACTAATATCTGATCCTTTTCCACCCTGGCGCCATTGGCAACATAAACAGCAGCTACCTGCCCTGCCACCCTGCTACTGACCGGCTGGATGAATTTGGGCTGTGAGGTGGCGCTTATCGGAATATAGTCTTCAAAAGTGCGCCTGGTTACTGTTGAGAAAACGAGTTGATCTTCTGAAACTTCAAAGACCCGGCTTTTACCAATCTGCTCAAGCCCCAGATAGCCTGTAAGGCCTATTGCCACCACTATGATGCCGTATTTTATGAAGCCGCCTCTTGCAGGCGCAACGATCCGGTCCATAGACTGGCCAGAAATATCATCATCCATATCATCCCTATCAGTCATTCACTCGGTGTCCTCCTGTTTGAACCATACATTCAATTCAATCACATCTTGTGGAGAAAGCATCCCTGTATGCTGCTTCAGATTTAAAGACGCCAGAATATAGTCATAGCGGGAGCTTCTGTATCGATTGCGCGTACGGATCAGTCCCTGCTCGGCATTCAGCAGGTCTTCCAGGTTTTTGATCCCATCCTCATAATCACGGCGGGTCGAATTCAGAAATTTTTGTTCTGATGCGATTTGAGCCTTTAAAACCTCTATGGTTCGAATACTACTCTGGACCCTGTTGAAAAATCTCTTTGTTGAAGAGATGACAAAACGCTCCTGTTGCTTGTGACGGTATGTGGCCTGACGATAGACTGAATGGGTTTGTCGACTCTGCGCCCGGCTGGTGCCGCCGTCATAAATCGGCATGGTCACTGTTATACCGACACTGGCGTATCCTGTTCGAGTACTGCCATCATTGATACCAAACCCGTCCTGTCCATGATGGTTTTTAGAGTAATTGCCTGCTAAATTGACCATAGGCATACTCTTGAAGCGGTCGCTTTTGACCGCATAACTTGCGGTTTGAACACGCAGTCCGGATTGCTTATAGGCATTATTTCCATCCAGTGCCTTAGCAACCCATGAATGGACATCTGCCGGCACAGGGAGGGAGGGAGTAAAACCAGATTGCAAACCAATTAAAGAATCCGGTATATCCCCGATAATCTGCGCAAGATCCTCACGCCGCTCCTGAAGTCTGATTTGAACTTCCAGATGATTAAGCCTGACCGCATCCAGCCGTGAACGTGCAGTATCAACGGCAGAAGAGCTGATCTCCCCAACATTATATTGGCGCTCTGACCGTTCCATCTGTCTAATGACAGCATCCAGTTCGGCCTGATTGCTTTCCAGATCGTTTCTCGCACGGAGAACAGCCATATAAACGCCTACAACCCGCATAATCAGCTGTTGCTGTTCAGAGGCCAGCGTGAGTTCGTGCATTTCATTGTCAAGTTTTGTGGTTTTTAAGGTAAACCAGTCTCGCAGGTTGAACAGCGGTTGTTGAATCCTCAGCCCATAGTTGGCATGACTGATGTCACGACTGGAGCCAAACGTCACACTTCTGATCTGACCGGTAACGGGGTCTTCATAAGCATCATTGATACTTTTGTTATCACTCAGATTACGGTTGTATCCAGAACCAAAATTCACTTTGGGCTTAAAGAGAGACTTTTTATATACCAGTCCGTCAAGGTTTATCTTGTGCTGTTCGTTAGCAATCTGAAAGTCAAGGTCATTTTCTACAGCAAGTTCATAAATGCCAAGCAAGTCCTCGCCTGCAGCTGCCATTGGCATGAAATTCAACAATGCTACAGCGAGAGAGACGGAAGCGAGTACAAATGGACGTTTCAGATGGTGACACATTTGTTGACTATAGCTTCCCCGAGTTGGTGCTTTATGTAACTCTCTATTGCCCATTTTGTATAAACCCCTGACGCTATATTTTTCTTTTAAGCGATTATATGACTGGTTTTATCCGAGAACTAAACACCGTGCCTGTTACTTTCTGTGCAAGTGATTGATTTACAAATAACATTACTGGAATGTCTCAGCACCGCATTACTAAATTCAGACTCAATGGACAGAAACTAACTAGTTTGTAATTCCTCCAAAGTACCCTCGTTATTGCGCTGTCACTAAAAGGCCTTCATAAGGCATGGCTCTCGCCATACGCCAGGCCTCACGCCCGACAACGACCACAACAAGCAAAATGGAAATCAGCCCTGCTGTTATGAACATTGATACCCCAGGTTGAATGCGATCACTATATTGCTGTAACCATTCGGACATGATGAGATAGGCTATGGGCCATGCAACAATATTGGCGGCAATCACAGGTTTCAGGAAGGTCCAGAAAATCCTGATGGCGATATCTTTTGAACTGGAGCCAAAAACCTTGCGAATCGACATCTCCCTGCGCTGTCTGCTGACAGTGAATTGCACTGCGTAATGAAGCCCGATGCCGGCGATAAAAATAGCCATCACACTAAGTCCCAGAAATATATTCATCTTTTCCCGATGTGGACTGAGAATGGATTCCAACTCTCCTTCAAGCGAGACCAGATTGAGCTTACGGTCAGGCCTTTCAGGAAATGAGTTTTTGTGCAATTGCTCTAACTCTTTAATAAAGGCAGATGTGTCAGAGCCCACATATTTGATCACCATTGCCCCTGCATACCCGTTAGTTGCCGGGATATAAATAGCCGGTTTTTCCTGTCGGCCAAAAGTCCACTCAGTATATAGATTTGGTGTGACGCCAATGATGATAAAGCTCTCATTTTCAGTTTCGGACATAATTGATGTATCGGCCTGATTAAACCGCTCTCCTATTGCCTTCCGAGGGTCGCTGTAGCCAAGCTTCTGCAACATTGCTGCATTGATTATCACCCTTGAAACCAGTTTAGGTGCTTTGCTTTGCTGTTCTTCACTATTTTCCCTTTCGTTTATATTATTGAAGTTTCTCAAAAAGTTCCTGGACGCCAGTCTTGTATAGGCAAATTCAAAATCTTTGTCGGAGAATTCATTGCCTGCCAACAAAGAAATATTGAGGGTAGCAAAAAAATCTTTACCCAAAGAATTGATGACAACTTCTTGTTCCCCACCTCGAACTGCATTCTTGTTTTGAGCATTTAAATACGTACCCTTGATAAAGGGCGCGCTGACGGATTGCCCGACCTTGACAACACCGGGAATACGTTTCAATCCTGCTTCAAATTGTACATTGCTCTGAAATTGACTTTGAAAATAGCTCTCAGGCGCCATGGCTAAAAAACTCGTCAGGTAATTTGGACCTTGACTATATGTATGAAGAAAATAAATATCTGTTACATCAAAGGGAAAGTTCCTTTTACTTACATGCTGTATCTGGCCAGCCATCGTCAGTGCCGTGATGATTACCACGACCGCAAGTGCAACTTCAAAACCGACAAACACCATCACCAGCGTGGATTGACTGAGCGATTGTGAGATGAAACCCCTGAAGATGGCTGCAGGATTCAGGTTGTAAATATTGAGGATTGGCATGAAGACGCTAATCAGCACCACGACAAACAGGGCGATAATAATCCAGCCCCACAGTCCATTCCCCATCGCCAGCCAGAGATTGAAATCCGCTACATATTGCTTGAAATCAGAGGCCAGCAGATACACCAGCAATGCCGCAAAAACACAGGCAATGCCTGTTATCAGGATTACTTCCATCAGCACCATCAATGACAGGTTTTGCGGGGATGAGCCGCAAATTTTGCGCATAAGAAATTCTTTTTCCCGCGCAGAATATTGGGTGACCAACAGTCCGGCAAGATTAATCGCACCGATTGATAAAAGCACGAAAGCAAAAGTGGTCATTGTAGTAACAAGGTTACTGTCGCCATGTCTAAAGCCCCCGGATTTAGAAAACAAATAGATATCTGATACCCTGATCAGGGTTAATTGACTGTTTTGCAAATCAGTTAAACGCTGGATATAGGAAACCACTGATGGATTATTTGACTTCTCACCAGATTTTATTTTTTTGTCCAGCAAAGATTTATACCTGGATTCCAAAAGCTCGGATATTTTTTCTATACTGGCTGACTCTTCCAGCAGGACATAATTTGTTGTTGCAATAAAAGGCGAAATTCCAACTAAATCAAATTTCATATGACTGTCAGGGCGCACATCTTGAAATACTGCCGTAATAATGCCTTCTTTATGGTCGTTTGGTTGGTAGCTACCTTCAATTGGTGGCGTCAAAAATAGATTTTTATTAGATGTTTTTATGCGTTCACCCAGGGCGTTCTCAACACTGCCAAAAATTTCTACCGCTTTCCGTTCAGAGATTGCCAGGTAATAGGTCGCAGGGTTTGAATTTTGAATTTGCCCCCTTATAACGCCAATACCCATCATATGCAGAAAATTATCAGAAGCAGCGTTAAAATTTATAAAATGTTTTCTCTCATCGTATGAGATTTCTACATTGAACCCACCGGGTATAAGGGAGGTTGCAAATTCCAGGATTTCCGGGATACCAGAATAATCCTTGCGTTCCATACCTGACGCCCGAGTTTTACCGTTCAGCTCAAGTTCTATTCTGTAGATATTTTTATAGCCTGGGATCCACTGATCATAATGTGATTCATAGTGTACATAGGCCATCGATAGAATAAAAAAAGCAAGGGACAAGGCCAGACTGAGAATTGACAGGCTATATCCCCACGGCTTCGCCCTCAACATCTCCGATACCGATAATAAATAACTTCTTATCACACTATGCCTCCTCGATATTGTAGCTGGTCTTTATATCCTTCTTCGGAAACAGCACATGCAAATTTTAAGTACCCTTTAAGGGTACTGGTAATGCTTTGTTCAATAAAGCCGTTAATCCATTCCAACTCATTAAACTGCTGGTAACCATGTCACCAGAAACGACTGTCATATTGGAAGAGTGTAAATACGCGCCGGGCCTGCTGACGGATATTTAAGCGTAAGATATGACCATAGGCTCCGACATGTGCCCCTGTCATCCGGTAGCATGAACCAAAACCTAAAAGTCATTCACCATCGTTTTCATTAAAAAATTCACCACCTTGTTGCCAGCGTGAAATAGCAGTCACCTGGGCTGTCGATTTAATCCCCCGGCAACAACCCCGATCAGAACACCGCCAACCAATCCCCCAAGATGCGCTCCATTCGCCAGTGACCCCAGTCCCAACAGGTCAATCGCCCCGGTAAAGCCGACCGCCAGATAAACCAGCATAAAAATATAGAGGCCCGGTGGCAGTCCGGTTGTTCGCCGCGGGACCATTCGACTCCATACCAGGCTGTATCCCAGGAAGCCAAATACTACACCGGACATCCCACCAAAAAATGAAGGCCCGTATAAATAGTACTGCGTGAAATTTGCCAACAGGGAACTTGCCAGCGTCACCAGCAATAACAACAGGGAGCCATTGACCAATTCGATTCTTCGACCCACTTCCCAGACCCAGAGCAGATTGAATACGATATGCAACAAGCCAAAATGCAGAAACATTGGCGTGAGCAGACGCCAGTACTGGCCTGTTTCAATGGTATGGGTCAGATCCGCAAAATACTGATAGGGACCACGCTCCTGGAATTCAAGAAACGTCATCTGCTGGAACAACCCGGTAACATCGCCGGATTCCAGACCAGAGGTTACGGGATATAAAACAACATTGGTCAGAATAATCACACAGGTCAACGGGTATTGCCGAACAACGGCCCAGGGGTCAGCTATCATTTAAAACTCGATGTGTTTATCTGAATAAAACATCTGAATTGTGTTTGCAATGCGATACACAATGCTAAATAGACATTTATGCTGATGTGAGGGATTGATTCTACTGGGCTCCAGTGCAGTATCAGATTCCTTACCAAAAAAAACGAAAGAATGCGGGGTTGGCGGGGGCGGGGAATTCAGAACAGTTTGATCGCGGTGACGATTACACCTGCGGCTGCGATCACTGCCAGAATTGTTTTGTTGGCCTGCTGCACGATCCTGGCCTCAAAGTCGCTACGCATCGTTGTCAGTTCTGCCTTGACTTCAGCTATGTCAGCCTTCAGTTCTGCCTTGACTTCAGCTATGTCAGCCTTCAGTTCTGCCTTGACTTCAGCTATGTCAGCCTTCAGTTCTGCCTTGACCTCATTCAGGTCAGATGTCTTCGCGACAGTACCATGCAGACACTCATCCAGCATAGTGACGATTGCGTTTGCGTGATCCTGTTGGATGCCGCCAGCTACAAGCGTGTCGGCCGCGTGTCTCGTGTCGAACAGTGGTGTTTCCATGGGGTGCAGTATAGCACTGTGAGCCGATTGCTGAACAGGGTGGCAGAACAGAATGTAGAGAACATTTAAATTGTCCGATTTATAACAAGTAATATGTCCGGTTTAATATGGGGTATTTCAATCGATTTGGAGTGTCTGATGAGATCGGCAAAATGCCTCCTGACATCACTCGATAGTGACAAAGGATAAAAAGTTGTAAACTTGCCGGTGTATGTTAACACCGTCTGATGACGAAGGAGATTTTCACTGTAATGGAGAATGCTGATCAACAGGTACTCTCCCAGCTAACCCACTGGGTGGAAAATCAGCAGATGGCCTGGCTGTGTACCGTCGTAAAGACCTGGGGTTCTTCGCCGCGCCCTGTGGGTTCTCTCCTCTGCTGCAATGACCATGGTCACGTCGCTGGTTCACTGTCTGGCGGCTGCATTGAGGAAGATCTTCTGGACAGATTAAAAAACGGTACCCTGGCGGCAGAAAAACCGGAACTGCTCATCTATGGGGCAACTCAGGAGGAAGTTGAACGTTACCAGTTACCCTGTGGCGGCCAACTGCATGTTGTCATCGAACCCATTCCGGACCAACGACATCTGCAGAAGCTACGTCAGATCGTCAAACGGCTGGAAAGGCGTGAATGTATAGAGCGGACTCTGGATATTTCCAACGGCAGCATGATGGTAGAAGACAGGGATCGATTCAGGCACCTCAGGTTTATCGGCGATTTCGACCCAAACAGTCCAGGAGGAAAAACACTCATCCAGACCTATGGTCCACGTTATCGTCTGTTCCTCATCGGCGCAGGACAGGTCTCCATGTATCTTTCCGAAATGGCTCGAATGCTGGACTATCACGTTATTGTCTGCGACCCTCGTGAAGAGATGATAGAACAATGGCCAATAGAAGGTGTACAACTGGTCAACGACATGCCGGACGATGCCGTTAAAATTCATGCAAACGATCACTTTTCCGCCATTGTTGCACTGACCCACGACCCCAGGATTGACGATATGGGATTAATGGAAGCCCTTAAAACAGACGCTTTCTTCGTCGGCGCCATGGGATCAACCCGCACCTCGGCAAAACGGCGTGAACGATTGAAGATGCTGGATCTCTCCGATGCAGAAATCGGCAAAATGCATGGTCCGGTGGGTTTGCCCATAGGCAGTAAAACACCCGCGGAGATTGCAATAGCTATCCTTGCACAACTTACCGCCCTTCGGTCCGCGAAAAAAGAAGAGGTTGTATCAGCAGATTTCCGTGAAGTTGCGGCAGGATAGGCGGGGATGAGGCAAACATAATGGTTGGTGCGATAATTCTGGCTGCCGGCAGCAGCAGACGATTCGGTGATGACAAGCGAAAAGCGACACTCCAAAACGGCAACATGTTGATTGAAAATACAATCAACATTGCAGCGAAAACACTTGACTCAGTACTGGTTGTTCTTCGATTTGGCGACCGGGCATTTGCCGACGAACTGGATTCTAAAATCAACATCCCCGGCATTTCGTATTTTCTTGCACCGGATTCCGCCAAAGGCATGGCACACAGTCTCAGCAACGCCATTCAGAAGGCAGTTGATATGGATGCCGCGATGATATTCCTCGCCGACATGCCCTATATCAAAGAAGAAACCATCAAGAAACTCATCAATGCCTATAATGCCAATAAGGACTTGCAGCCCATTGTTATTCCAACATCAAACGGCACACCAGGTCATCCTGTCATTTTCGACAAGGCATACTTCAACGAAATCCAGTCACTGGAAGGCGACCGGGGCGCCCGGCCTGTGGTGGACGCCCACCAGGACAAATTGATACAGGTTGAAATTGACGATCCCGGGATTTTAAGGGATATCGATACACTGGATGACATTGAGTCTTTAAGTCATTAACTCATTGACCATTCAACTTGTCACCGGCTCGCGTTGCCCAATCGAGTTTATTGCGACAGACATTATAAAAACTGTGCCCTGGCGGATGAATAAGCTTCAAACGATCCTGTCTCTTCCGCACCACCAATTCTTCACCGGGTTCAATCTCGAATTCGATCTGTGAATCAAAGCTCACCAGAGCTTTCACATCAATGTGGGGACCGATCACCACTTTCATGGTAAAACTACCGGGAATGACCAGAGGTCTGCTGGTCAGGGTATGCGGGAACATTGGCACCAGCACCACTGCATCCAGACTGGGGTGCATGATCGGCCCACCCGCAGACAATGCATACGCGGTGGATCCGGTAGGTGTGGAAATGATCAGACCGTCCGAATGCTGGTTATAGACAAACTCGTCATTGATTAAGAGATCGAATTCGATCATTTTGGGTAAATTGGCAGTGTGAATCAGTACTTCGTTCAGTGCACAGGGTTCTGCATCAAGACCGGAGACTTCACCTTCCAGCAGAAAATGTTCCTCGATGACAAAGTCCCCTGCCAGCACATCGCCAATACTCAATTCAATGTCATCAGGTGATATATCGGCCAGGAAACCAACGCGGCCCCTGTTGACGCCAAGAATCGGGACCCCGGCTGGTGCAAGTGCCCGCGCAGCACCTAAAATGTTGCCATCACCACCAACCGCTATCACCAGGTCACAGCTTTGCCCCATATCCGATAACACACACCCGTCACTGTTTCCCAGCAATGCTGCTGAATCAGCTTCCATCACCACATCCACCGCCCGGGACTCAAGAAAATACACAACCCGGCGTAGTGATTCCAAAACCTGATCTGTACCGGTTTTTGCAACAATGCCAACACTTTTAAACTGCATACTGACTGACAATTAATTAGTTCCTGTCCAGAAAATCGACTTCCGGAAGTTTTAGTTGCGACATTTGCATATTGTTGTTTAAAAATCAACGGCTTGACAGGAAGTAATCACCTCGGTGTTAAATTCTCGGACAATAATTAATTTTGAATAGCGCATTAAAAGCCAGAAACACCGAATATTCAAATGGATACGGACCTCCCTTTGATGATGAACCTTGAAATTCTGTGTAAAAAGGGGAAACTGAGTGTCCACATGGGTAGTTCAATGATACCCGTTTCGTAAACCTTCAGTAGAAACAATATGAATTCGAATATTAACAAACGTTACGTTGAGGAACTTGTCGCTGATCGCACTATCGCAGAAATTCGCGAAGCAGGTTCACTCTGGCAGGCCATGCGCAGTGAAGTTCAAGCTCGGGCAGAATTCGAACCGATCATGTCAACTTTTTTCCATGCCACGGTACTGAACCACGATACCATTGAAGGCGCCCTTAGTTTTCTTTTGGCCAGCAAACTGGACAGTCCCGTCGTCTCCAGCATGGCAATTCGCGAAATCATTGAAGAAGCCTATCTCGCTGAACCATCGCTTATTCACGCGGCGGAAATAGACATCAAGGCAACCCGGAACCGTGATCCAGCCTGTAACAGCTACTCCACACCGTTTCTATTCTACAAAGGTTTTCAGGCCCTGCAGGGGCATCGCATTGCACACTGGCTCTGGGGAGAAAGCCGTCACAGTCTGGCATTTTTTTTCCAGCATCAGATGAGTTCCATATTCGGTGTGGACATTCATCCGGCCGCTCGTATCGGCTGCGGCATCATGTTTGACCATGCGACAGGACTTGTAATCGGTGAAACCGCCGTGATTCACGATGATGTTTCCATTCTGCATGGCGTCACCCTCGGAGGCACAGGTAAAGAATCCGGTGACCGCCATCCCAAGGTTCATAGAGGTGTGCTCATTGGGGCAAACGCATCCATCATCGGTAATATTGACATCGGTGAAGGCGCCAAAGTCGGCGCCGGCAGCGTCGTCATGCAGGATGTACCACCTCACACCACGGTTGCCGGCGTACCCGCTGTAGTGGTTGGAAGACCTCATGGAGACGCACCTGCGCTGGATGTGGATCAGTGTTTTTAGATTGGCGGAGCGGAGGGACTGCTCCATAAGCAGTTCGGCATCCACGGGTTGCACGTGAACTGGTCCGAAAAACTCTCCTGCGATGAGGTCGTTCTCATTGATGGCGGTACGGGTTCGGAACTCAAACGTCGCGGTGTGCCCATGAGCGCCGCCGCTTGGTCGGGCCTGGCTGTCCATACCCACCCTGAAGCCGTACGAACCGTCCACACCGCGTATATCCACGCTGGTGCAGAAGTGATCATCGCCAATACTTTCGGCACTGCCCGGTCTCTGCTCCAGGCTGCCGGCATTGGCAACGAGTTCGAACGTATCAACCGCCGTGCCGTAGAACTCGCTTTCGAAGCCCGGGACGCCGCGGGGAAGTCTGCAGTGGACGTCGCCATCGGCGGCTCTCTGTCTAATCTGCCCCCGAACATGGACCGAGGCAAGTACCCGCCGACCGAGCTCGAAAGTGCTGACTTGAAGGAGTTGGCAGAGACCCTTGTCGACGCTGGCGTCGATCTCATCGCACTGGAGATGCTCCAGGACACCCACCATGCCCCGCGTGCCATGGCTGCGGCGCTCACCACCGGCCTGCCGGTCTGGCTAGGTGTTAGCGCGCGACTTCGCGAAGCAGACCACGGACTGGTCGGGTTCAACTACACGGACATCGACTTCGAAGACATTCTGGACGCACTGATTCCCATGGGTCCGGACGTCGTCAACGTGATGCACACCGAAATTGCAGCGGTGGCGCCGGCCATCTCGATGATCCGCAAACGCTGGCAGGGACCTATCGGTGTATACCCGGAGATGCCCTACGCCACCTCTCCAGTTTGGCGAACGGCGTTGTCGCCCGAGGAGTTCGTCGATGAAGCAAAAGGCTGGCTACGTCAAGGCGCCCGGCTGATCGGCGGCTGCTGCGGTACTACGCCGGAACACATCGCCGCTCTCGCCCAGTGGCTTCAGCATTGATTATGTATCTCAACCACCCAAGCGGTGTAGCTGTATCCAGTTAATCAGATAGCAAAATCACCTAACGTCAGCGACAATAATCCGAATAATTTCCTTTAATTGGTAAATTATTGACATTAATACACTGGCCAAGATCATGGCCCCGTCACAGCAGTTTAATTACCCCTACAGCCACTGCGGACACCGCAATAACTGCTAATATGATTTTGTTGGCCTGGGTTTGTATCTTGACCTCAAGTTCAGTTCTCATTTGGACAATTTCAGACCTGACCGATGTTATTTCATTGCTTACCGCGGCGACGTCGGCTTTTGTCGCGACTGCACTTTCCAAAGAGGTCTCAATTGCAGCGACAATTCCTTCTGACTGTTTAGTGTCAAAGCCGGATGATTGCAAATCTTTGGTGACACGCAAGGTGTCGAATAACGGAGTACTCATGTGACTACCATGGTGTTATTCCAACCTCATAGATTCAGCATTGCATAAACGAAAGTGAAAGTAGCAAAGAAGGACGCAGCAAATATGGCGATCATCTCCTTGGAAATCCCCTTGTCTATATTTTCCTGTGGAATGTCGATTACAATGCAAATAGCGTCTGTCTGCTTTTCATCAAATCCTGCACTGTTTAGTTACAATCTTATTTCGAATTCCATGTTGTTCATAGATGTAGGCATCAGTCAGGCGCCGGACCACTCGGAGCCGGTAGCGAGAATCACCAGATCATCGATGTAGGCATCACGCGGGTCACCTCGAAGCCGGTAACTGGATCACCACCGGATCAGCCAGGCCTGGGCGGTTCGGAGCCGGTAACCGGTAACTGGATCACCCGCAATAATCGGCTTGGGACCCTGAAACGGATCCGCTCGTAAACAGCGGTTACCGGAGCGGGTTGTAATCTGTGCATGCATTCCCTCGGTAAAACCTGATAAAACCAGTATCACGCGAATCAACGCCACCGGTAGTCAGCTCTACCAGGTACCAGGTATCGAATGCCGGTAGCCACCAGCTCCAGGGAATGCCGGTAGGTCCGGTAGCCAGCACCAGGGATTGACTATGCTCCCTTGAGGGCATTAATACATGTTTTCTTCCCTATCTCATATATGGCCATCCGTTGCTCGGTATTCTTGCCTTTAACAAGGGATAAGGCTAGCGCCGTAGTTTCTGCCGTATTTTCTACCGACGCGGCTTTTATTAGATTCAATGCATCCTTTTCGGTCATGAATTCCGTTAGTTCACCATTGCGGACCACTGCCAGATAACACGGCTCAATCGTGTAATGCATGATTTCGGCTTTTAATGCTTCCGTATCTGGATCAACAGCCGGAGAGGTGGCCACTGCTGTGGACCTACCAGGCAAGCCAGACAGCCAGAGCAATAAAAAGAGACTTAAGAGCAACCCGCCAACAATTAAAATGCTCGTCTTCATAAAAAGACCCTTCTGGCCACCACCGGCAGTTCCATGGTCTGGGTTGTCTCTTTCTTGATTAATACCGATAATCAGCGCCGCGATAATACTAAGAACAACAAAAACCATAACCACGCCAGTTTCCATAGGTAAGTCCTTCAGATTGTCTTCATAGGCAGCATAACACCGGACGCCTCTGAGCCGGTAGCCAGGATCACCAGGTCATCGATATTCTAGAGGCCAGATATGCACAGTTTCTTAGATTCCTCATATATGGATTGTCGTTGCTCGGGATTCTTGCCTCTGACAACAGGTAGGATCGTTTCCGTAACATTTAACGTATCTTCAGCCTGCGCGATCTTTATTAGCTCCAAGGCATCTTTTTCCGGCATAAATTCCGTTAGTTCTCCACTTCTGCGAATACCTGCCAGATAACACGGCTCTATTATGTACTTCATGACCTCGGCTTTTAATGCTTCCGTATCTGGATCAACAGCCGGATCGGGTCCGTATGCTGAAATGATGGCTCCAATAATATAGAGCCATAAGGGTATCGCGATAAGAATTAAAATGAACGTCTTCATAAGGTATTCGAAGGTATTCCAAGGTTGCAGGTTTCCATACCAGGCTGAAAATAGACAGTTTAGGCAGTGTTTTCACAACATGGCTTTTCAGAAGTGCGCTTAAATCGCCTCAGATTGCGTCTAGTGGCATCCTATAAATCATCCGTTCTGGACTCTTCCGGTCCGGTAGCCAGGCGCCAAGTTGACCATGCTAGCTCACACTTGATCCGGATTACAATTCTCGCTACCAGCTCCATCACCGGCTACAGGGATTCAAGGTGCAAGTCTCGCTACCAGGTTGCAGTTGAGTAGCCACCACGGTAGCCACGCCACCGGTTCCAGTTCAACCACTTAGACCTAAAGCGTTTTCGCTTCCATATACAAACATTCTACCACAGAGGTAAGCGTTCCGTTCTCGGGGGATCGGTGCGCATCGTACTCCATTTTTTCGTCATTGAGTTGTAGGATTGCTTCGATTCATTCCTGACGGGTGACGATAAAAAAACTGCTATGGGGGTCTGGTAACAAGGCAGGTATTGCGCTATCATTTTGCTCATGGTGATGCATGTGCAGGATGTTGACAGCCAACTGACGCGGGGCGAGCAGGCCGACGGGCTCTGGTCGCTGCCTGCGGCCAGGTTGACGGAGGACCCGCACGAGTGGCGTTTGCGGTATGAGCGGGAGGTGGTGCGCACGACGGCTGCCGAAGCCCGCGCCGAAGAGTGGCGCCAAGCGGAGGTCGTCGCACGCAGCCAAGTGGGTTCCTTTAAGGCTCTGTTTGAAGCCAATCGAAACAAGTTGATCGAGGCCCGCCAGGAAACCGAGGCGATCCGGCGTACGGCGAAGGACGCGTTGTCCCTGCAGGCGGAGGTACAGCGTCTGACGAAGTTGCTGGCCGCGACTCATGTGGAACCGCGAAAGCGTTGCACGATGGTGTCGTTGCGTATGCAAGTCGGGGACCTGCGCGCGGAGAATGCACGGCTGCGCAGTCAGCTGCGCAAGGCGCGCCCCCAGGGCACGCCCAAGACGCTGTCCAGAGCCAACGCGCGGTTGCGCAAGTCGTTGCGGGTATCGCAGCAGCGCACGGCGGCGCTGGAGACGGCGTTGGCCGAGGTTGGCGCGAGCCGGGCGGTACTGTCGAAGTCGCTGTACGGTCGCAGGAGTGAGCAACAGGCCAAGCCGCGTTCGACGCGCCGCCGCGGCCAGCAGCCCGGGGTGCGCGGCCATGGGCGCAAGCCGCGGCCGGCGTTGGAGGAACGGCTCGAAGTGCACTCGCCGCCAGCCGAGGCGGGCGTGTGTGACGGCTGCGGCAAGCCGTATGTGGCCAATGGCGAGCGTTCCACCACGATCATTGAGATCGATGTACAAGCCCACAAGCGGCGGATCCGGCGTCCGCGCTGGCGGCGGGCGTGCGACTGCGCTGACTCGCCCCGGGAAGTGGCCGCGCCCGCACCGCACCGGCTGTTCGCCCATACGCCCTACGGCACCACTGTGTGGGCGTGCGTATTGTTTGAACGCTTTGTCTGCCACCGGCCGCTGAACAGGGTTGCGAGGTGGCTGGGCCAGCAGGGCCTGCCGATGGCCGCCGGTACGCTGGGCAACAGTGTGTCGCGGTTCGTGCCGTTGTTCGAGTCGCTGGGACAAGCCATCCTCGATCACCAGCACCAGGCGGCGATCCGCCACGGCGACGAGACCAGTTGGAGAATCCAGTCGCTGAAACAGGCGGACCGTTCTCCTCGCGCCTGGCTGTGGACCTCGGTCACCGTGGATGCGGCGTACTTCCACATCGATCCCTCGCGCAGCGCCGCGGCGGCGGCCAAGCTGTTCGGCGAGACCGCGCCCGATACCGTTCTGGTCTGCGACCGCTATAGCGCTTACAAGAAGCTGGCCCGCGAACTCGCGGGCAGAGTGGTGTTGGCTTGGTGTTGGAGCCACCAAAGGCGCAATTTTATCGACTGCGCCGCCGGGCAGGTGGAACTGACGCAGTGGTGCGAGACATGGCTCGGTGACATCGCCGGGATATACCGGCTGAACAAGAAGCGGCTGTCGCATTACAAGCCCGGTCTGGAACAGCAGGACGAGGCGTTTGAAGCCGCACAGCGGGCGCTCGAAACCGAGATCGAGCGCCTGTTCGCCACCGCCACACAGCAGCTGTCGGCGCGGCACAAGACGGCACGCGAGGCCAAGCCGTTGCGCTCATTGCTGAACCATCGAGAGGGTCTGAGCGTGTTCCTGCAACGGCCCGAGGTGCCGATGGACAATAATTTTGCCGAGCGCATGCTGCGCGGCGCGGTCATCGGACGGCGCCTGTCGTTCGGCTCCGATAGCGAGACGGGGGCGCAACTCACCGCGCTGATGTACTCGGTGGTGGAAACACTGGCGCTGAACGACATCGACGTGCACCGCTGGCTGCAGGAGTGGCTCAAGGCCGGCGCGGCCAATGGCGGGCGCGCGCCGCCGGACCTGGCCGAGTGGTTGCCCTGGTCGATGAGCCAGACCCGCCGGCGCGCCCTGATAGCGCCGGCATGAGCCAGCCGATCGAGTGCCGCTACTACGGGCGCGACTTCTCGGCCGAGGAAATGGCGTTGCTGCGCACGCTCATCGCCGGGCCGCCCGCCCTGAGCCGCTTCGCCCTGTCGAAAGCGTTCTGCCAGCGTATCGGCTGGTACAAGCCCGACGGCGGACTCAAGGACATGATGGCGCGCGTCACCATGCTGGCCATGCACAAGGACGGGTTAATCGTCCTGCCACCGCCGAAGTGGGGGCGCAACCCCGCCGTGCCCATGATCTTCGGACCCGATACCGACGCGCCGCTGGAACCGCCGCCCGAGACCCTTGATGAGGTGCGCCCGGTCCGGCTGCAAACCGTGCTCGGGGGCACGCCCCAAAGCCAGCAGTGGAACGCGTTTATCGCCCGCTACCACTACCTCGGCTACAAAACCCTGGTCGGCGCACAGATGCGCTACATCGTGCATGACCGCCACGGTCGGCTCCTGGCCCTGCTCGGGTTCTCCACCGCGGCACGCAAACTGGCGCCGCGCGACCGCTTCATCGGCTGGACGCCGACACTGCGGGAAAAGAATCTCCCCAAGGTCATCGACAACGCCCGTTTCCTCATCCTGCCCTGGATACGCATCCCCAACCTCGCCTCGCACATCCTGTCCGTCGTGTGCCGACAGTTGATCGAGGACTGGACCGCGCGCTATCACATCACGCCCCTGTTGATCGAAACGTTCGTGGAGACGCCGCGCTTCACTGGCGTCACCTACAAGGCCTCTGGATGGACCCATGTCGGCATCACCCAGGGACGCGGACGGTACGACCGGCACAAGAAATACGACAAGCCGAAAAAAACCATCTGGCTGCGGCCCCTGCGCAAAGACTGGAAACGGACGCTCAACCACTAACCCCAACGACCGGATCGACTACAAACCCCTTGACGTGCAAACGCCGAAACGGTGAGAATCGCTATCCAACAACCCGCCATCCCCCGAGAACGGAACGCTTACCCACAGAGATCCAAAACCACTGCCGGTAGTATTTTAACAACGCCGATTGCACTCCGAAGTGCAACACTCGATTTTAATGCATTGATTTGCTGTTTGTGTTAGTGAGAGGGCAATTGCTTGCATGACCCGTGTTGCAATTCGGACTGGAATCTGCGTGTTTTAAAACCGGACATTTATAACTGTTGCATACAGAAAAACAGTACCTTATTCGTCAAGCAAAGCGGGAGAACCAATGTTAACGAGCAGGTGGAGGAGGCGCTACGGTAGGTGTTGGAGTATAGGAGCGGGTGCTTCTGCCATTGCGCCGGATTGCGTCAGCAATTGGCGCAAGCCGAGACGGCCCCGAAAACACTTCGTCATCTAATATCCTTTGGAGCTCTCCAGTTTCCATTGAAGATATGAACTTGAAAATCCTTGGAATAGCATTGGCTCGAGACTTGGATGCAGGTTCATCAATCCTGTAAATCTGGCAAAAATTTCTAATGTCTCCGAATGTTGGGAGAAAATCCTTGCTCTCAAATCTTTTCGCAAGCTCAACTGCTATCGACTTCTTTTCCAAAGAGAATTCCATTTTCATAACATACTCCGGAGCATTAACTTTTGCCCTCTTTTTTTGAGGTTTTGTCACTGCGGTATTATCAAACAACTCTTTATCCTGTTTGGTATTTTTGAGTTGATCGCCTGTGCGGCGGATTTCCTTTAGAGATCGGTCAACTTGCTCGAAACCATATTGGCGAACTATCACAAGTAAAGTATCTTTAAGTTTGGCTTCAGTCATAATCTATTAGTCCTCCGCTATCACTTAAGCCCCAATTTTTTGAAGAATTCGTTCGCAAAACGATAAAACAAATCTGCGTCACCCCTGTGTGTAAAATCTCCACGCATCATTTTAGGAAATCCACGAGACAAAGGGATCTCGTTCTTAAAGATGTGCCAACCGTTTTTTTCAGCTTCTGAGATTATTTCACTTATAGCTCTGTCTCTTTCCGGCCCACCCCTGTTTCCACTGAAGTGATAGGAAGAATTGTTGATAACAGCGCCAATAACGTCAATCCGGTGGCCCCAATTCTCACTTTTGAATGCGTTAAGTGAGTCATTCAGTAATGGAAAGCCAATCGTTGCAAAATACTCAGGTTTGACGGGAACAAGGACATAACGAGAAGCGTGGTATGCGGCTTGAGTGAAGATCGATTCGGTCGGCGCACAATCTATAATGATGAGATCCTTGTCTTGGAAATTATAGGCAATAAGTTGCGCCAGAACTTTCGGATCAGGCTTAATCGAATTAACTAAGTTGTCGGAAAAATCAAACCTGGAAGGGATGAGTTGCAGGTTGCCCCCGCCCAAGGAAGTATCGCCAATAACTACTTTAGTGATATCAAGTGGACTTGGCGATGGCATATCTGCTGTTGGCGGCTGATAGTTCTTAAACACCTCGACAATGGATGGCGAATTATTGGACAGAAACTGCCTATAATTTCTATCGCTCATAAAAGCCTGAGTTAGATTAGCTTGTGGATCCAGGTCAATCGAAAGGACATTGAGCTTAAGACTCAAAGAGGCATGCCGACCCAGCAACGCCGCAATAGTCGTCTTGCCAACGCCGCCTTTCATATTGATCACCGAAACACAAACGGGTCCCTCTTTGGACATTTTATCCCCTATGCTGAATAGACAGAAAGAACAAGGGAGGTTTTAGGCTGTAGCAAGACATTGGTCTCTGCCCTGCACTGCTCTTGGGCCCATAATTGGCCACCCTATCTTTGACACTTCGGCTTAAATGGTCGATTATCCACACAAACTGGCTGTCATCTTCCCGCAGCATCTCAAGCGAAAGTTTCAGGCCGTCATGTAAGGCATTGGCGCCGCTGGCAATGTCGTCATAGATTTTATCGCTACGGGACTCTTGCTGGGTGGCGAGTTGCAGGCTGAGATCATGATCCTGGGTGGATACCCTAGCATCGCCTATTTGCATTATTTGTCCGTTTCCTGGAAGTATTCAATACTCACCTACTCTATCAAATAGTTGATCGGCGCGCAAAACTGACCCACCCCCTGTTACCAGAGTAATCGTTCCCGAAGCATATTAACTTTGAGAGTGGTAAGGAGTGATTACTGATCGTTGCTTGCAGGACATGATATCAATCGCAAAAAAGGATCTCAAAATTGATGTTGGCCCAAAAATCATAATAAGGTCACTAAGTTTTTTCCGGCTCAAAGGGTAGTGATGTGCCAACCCGATCTGGGCGGAAATTCATGGAAAAGGCGGCGAGCATGTCTGTAAAATTCGCGAAAGTTGACAACTGAAATAAACAGCGTAACACTCCATGTATCGAATTGGAGGATAGGAAGATGAGCCAGAACACAATGATTCCACCAAGGCGAAAAAACCTCGATTTCAGCAACATACGTTTCAGGTCAGACGGGTCGCGTTACGTGGATATTAGCGACCGGTTGAAGTCGCAGAAAGTGAAGGATCAAATCAAGGCCATCGAAGACACCAAGCCAAAAAAGGCGGCGAGCGACAAATAGCAACCACAGTTCATTATGAAGTCGCATTGATACCCGCACTGGCGGGGTATTGGTTCATCAACAACATATACTTGTTCAAAGAACCCGTTGCGGGTGCGTGAGATTACCATTAACAACGAGTGCATGGCATCCAGGCAAGTTTTATGGGGCGAAGAAATTCACCAGTCCGCACGCCGGGTAGTCAAAGAATGGCAGGCATGGTCAGTATCTGCGGAGTCCTACCGGATGAACACAATATCATCACCCTGGATCCGGAGCTGAAAGACCACGATGGGATACCGGCCCCCTGGATTGACTACAGACTGAGCGAAAACAGCCGCAACATGCTCAACTTTTCTATTGCCCGTGCAATGGAGGTGCTCGAAGCGGCAGGCGCGATCAAGTTGCGGTCAACATCACCCATTGCCAATGGCGGCTGGCACCTGATGGGAACCGCACAAATGGGCACCGACCCGGCAAAGTCCGTGGTCAACGAGTGGGGACGCAGCCACGACGTGAAGAACCTGTTTATTATCGACGGCAGCATTTTTGTCAAAAGCGCTGGCGTCAATCCAACACGCAAAATACAGGCGCTGGCGTTATATGTGGCCGATAACATGAAGCAACGTCTTGCCAACCTGTTTGACTGATCGACCCGTTCGCAATTCGCCACATAACTGCGCGCCCCGTATTTGACACGGTGATTTGTTGGCGAGTACGCTTTGTTTCGGGTGAATCTGGTGAGGAAGGAACAATGAAGAAACGTCTGGCTGTAGCTGCCATTGGCGTTGCTTGCATGCTGGTGGGATGGGCGGCGGACGCGCTGTTGACGAACGAGGACATTATTCGAATGGCGAAGGTCGGGTTCGGTGAGGCCTTGATAGTCGCGAAGATCGAGACGTCGGCAACCGACTTCGACACGTCGCTGGACGCGCTGGTGGCGCTCAAGGAAGCAGGGGTTGGCGACGGAGTGATCGCGGTCATGGTGAAAACCGGAGGAGCTTCTGCCTCAGCTGCACAGCCTACAGCACGGCCTGCAGCACGTCCCGCTGCAAGAGCCGCGCCGGGGTCCGCGTCGAGCGCGCCTCAGCCGAAGGCGATTCCGGTCGGCCCGTTCCGGGAAACGCTGCGCGGCGGTGGCGAGGGACCGGAGATGGTGGTGATTCCGACGGGTAGATTTCAGATGGGCTGCCTCTCGAACGACGATGATTGTCTGAGCGATGAGCAGCCGGTGCATCCGGTCACGATAGCGCGCCCATTCGCGGTATCGGTCCATGAGGTGACGTTCGAGGACTACGACCGGTTCACGTACCCGAACAAGGTGGACGACGAGGGTTGGGGGCGCGGACGCCGTCCGGTGATCAATGTATCGTGGGACGACGCCAAGGAGTACGTGACGTGGCTGTCGTCGGAGACGGGCGCGGAGTATCGGTTATTGAGCGAGGCGGAATGGGAGTACGCGGCGCGGGCGGGGAGTACCACGAAGTACAGCTGGGGAAACGCCATCGGTACGAACCGGGCGAACTGCTATACAGATAATTGTGGCGATAGCTGGGAATTCACAGCCCCCGTTGGCTCGTTCGCGCCGAACGCTTTTCGCCTCTACAACATGCACGGGAACGTGTTCGAGTGGGTTGAGGATTGTTGGAATGATACCTATTCGGGAGCACCGGCAGACGGCAGTGTCTGGCGGAGTGGGGATTGCTCGAAGCGCGTTTTGCGCGGCGGCTCCTGGGACTTCTACTCTAGGGACCTCCGTGCCGCGTACCGCTACTGGGTCACCACCGGCCTCCGGCTCAACTACGACGGTTTCCGGGTGGCCCGGACGCTCACTCCTTGAATCCTTACGCCTTTACCTCTTTGGGGGGTTCCAAGGGGGGCTTGCCCCCCTTGGCGGGTTTTTTCGCGTATTTTGAAGACTAACTACGACAGCGAGCGGGATTTGGAGTCGAACGAGGCGGATCAAGGCGGTCGTAGCGGCGCACGGGACCGAGCCCGAACTACCGGTGCGGCGCTGGAGTCCCACTACCGCTTCATCCTCTGGCTGGTACCGACCCTGGAGCGTTTCCCGCGCAGCCAGCGATTCCTGCTCGGTGACCGCATCCAGGGCACGGCTCTCGACGTGCTTGAACGTCTCGTGGAAGCGACCTATACCCGTCATCGTGGAGGCCATCTCGCTCGTGCTAACCTCGGTTTGGAGAAGCTCAGGTTTCTCGTCCGCCTCGCGCACGACCTGCGGCTCTTGGACCACCGGCGCTACGAGCACGCTGCACGCAGCATCGACGAGACTGGGCGTCGGGTGGGCCCCGTCCCTCTTGCCTCGCAAAGAGGGAGAGGGACGGGGCTTCTTCGAATCCATTATCTACAGACAATTTCAGCCGCCAATCTCCATTTTTCCTCCATGGTCCATCACGTGATGTGTTGATCGAATGTCCTGACTGGCTGGTAATTGAAACCTACGAACACAAGTAAATGCAAGTTTTATGCTAAACTAGAGGAGGAAATGAACCGTTTCGTGTGCACATACAATTATGGATAAAAACAACCCCTTCAAACCGGGCAATGGACAAATGCCGCCGCTCCTTGCCGGGCGTGATGGCGTAAAACAAGACATCAATGGGTTGCTGGAAGCGCTTAACGAGCCTTACGGAGTGCCGAGCGACATCATCCTGTACGGGCCACGAGGTAATGGTAAGACAGTGCTGCTTGGATGGTTGGAAAATCATTGTATCACTGGCCCCAAGTATACGGTACTCCGCATAACACCTTCGTCCTCAATGTCTTTAAAAGAACAACTGATGGCAAGCCTGGGGACTGCTTTGTCACAGGTGACGACAGAAGGATCGGGTTCGCTTGGTGCAATGTTCGCCAAACTAGGTGGTAAGCGAAGCGTGGTACAATCAAGCCAGGCAGAGCCGTTAAGCAACTTTCTCATAAAGCAGGCACGCAAGAACCCTTTGGTCCTGCTGGTTGATGAGGCACACACTATGCCTGCTGATTGGGGCCAAGAACTGCTCAATGTCAGTCAGGATGTGCGTCAGAAAGCACCTTTCCTACTGCTGCTTGCTGGCACACCGGGGCTAAGAGAACAGATGAGTTCCATAAATGCATCGTTCTGGACCCGGTCAGAAGTGATACCACTGAGCCGCCTGGATGAACAAGGTGCTGCTGCCGCCATAGTCCAACCGCTACTCAAAGAGGGCATATCGCTTGACCCGGATGTAATGTCACAGGTGGTCTCTGAGAGTCAGCACTACCCGTTCTTCATTCAAGTTTGGGGTGCGGCTTTATGGAACACAGCAAGGAAAGCCGAATGCACACAGATTGATCAGGCATTACTGACCGATGCATGGAGCGAGTTTAACTACCGAAAGAACCTGTTTTATCAGAATTTGTACAATGAGATGATAGAGGAACATGTAACGCTGGCGGCTTTGTCGGTGGCCAAAGCATTTAAAGACCGCCAGGCGATATCTTATATCGAATTAGGCAACATACTGGCTGGTAGAATGGTTGGTATTGACCCACCTGATGATGTATTGGCGACCATCAGGGAATTAAAGAATCTGGGCTACATCTGGCAAGATTCAGCCTCATCTGATTGGCAACCAGGCATTCCTAGCCTGATGACCCACGTACTGACAGAGGCACAGAAACTAACGCCGGACAATAGCGGAGATCTCTCCCCGGGAATGTGATGCCAGACGGCATCGTAACGGCACTCACTTAACTTCACCGGAATACGCAGACCACCGGGGACGCCATGAGTACGACTTCGCACGCAAACTGTTGGGCATACCAGACCGCCTGGAATGAAGACAGGGTCAAGGCGAAACGCCGGTCACGATGGAGACTGGCGATTGCAGGTTCGGGAGGAATCACGCCGATTCGCAGCCTCAAGCTTTTCAATTTTGTGGTATGAATTCTGTAACATATCGTTTTTATCAGGATATTGGCGGAGCGGACGGGATTCGAACCCGCGACCTCCGGCGTGACAGGCCGATATTCTAACCAGCTGAACTACCGCTCCGTATAAGGCTCTTCATTCCGTCAACATCTTCCGAAAACAATTCGAATGTTGCTGATGCAGAATGAATATTCATTCCAATGTTACTGGTGGGTGTTGCAGGGGTCGAACCTGCGACCTACGGCTTGTAAGGCCGTCGCTCTCCCAACTGAGCTAAACACCCAACACCCTGATAAGGAAGAGCGAATTGTACCGTTTGTTGACTTTGAGTCAAGGAGTGAATCAATGTCGAGGAATCAACGGGAATTAGCTTAGAACTTACTTCTATTTGTTGAAGTCGGTCCAGTAAGTTATATTGCGCCATCAGACCACATGGCGCCTGAGTCAATCTCCGGTATCTCCTGAATAAAGTCATCACAGCATGGAAGACTACAGTTTCACTCATTTACAACAGATAGAAGCGGAGAGCATCCACATTATCCGCGAAGTGGCTGCGGAATTTGATAATCCGGTGATGTTGTATTCAATTGGAAAAGATTCCTCCGTGATGCTGCGCCTCGCCATGAAAGCCTTCCATCCAGGGAAACCTCCTTTCCCGTTAATGCACGTTGACACAACCTGGAAATTCAAGGAAATGATCAGGTTTCGGGATACTTATACCAGGTCACTGGGTATTGATTTGATAATCCATATCAACCAGGAAGGCGTTGCTGCCGGGATTGGACCTTTTACACATGGCAGTCAGAAGCATACGGATATCATGAAAACCGAAGCCCTCAAGCAGGGATTGAATAAATACGGTTTCGATGCTGTATTTGGCGGCGCCCGCCGTGACGAAGAGAAATCAAGAGCCAAGGAGCGTGTTTATTCCTTCAGGGATAAAAATCACCGTTGGGACCCTAAAAATCAACGTCCGGAATTATGGAATATTTATAACAGCGAACTCAACAATGGTGAGTCCATTAGAGTATTCCCCCTGTCAAACTGGACAGAACTGGATATCTGGCAATACATCCTGCTGGAAGAAATACCTATCGTTTCACTTTATTTCGCCAAAGAACGCCCGGTTGTCGAAAGGGACGGAACTCTTATCATGGTGGACGACGACAGAATGCCTCTGGAACCTGATGAAAAGCCGGAGATGAAGATGGTGCGCTTTCGCACCCTTGGATGCTATCCATTGACAGGGGCAGTAGAGTCCACCGCAATAACTCTGCAGGACATCATGCAGGAAATGCTGCTGACAACGACATCTGAAAGACAAGGCCGACTGATTGACAGTGATCAGGCAGGCAGCATGGAAACGAAAAAGAAAGAAGGCTACTTCTGAAAACCAACGGTTTTTGGCTTTACCGACGGCTTGGAGTACATCAATTCCGGACCAAAAATGAATGAACAGAGTGATCTGATCACAACCGACATCGATGGTTATCTAAAACTGCACGAGAGGAAAGAACTCTTGCGCCTGTTGACCTGTGGCAGCGTGGATGATGGAAAGAGCACTTTAATCGGTCGGTTACTGCATGATTCCAAGCTGATTCTGGATGATCAACTGGCTGCGGTTAAGGCGGATTCCGCTCGCGTTGGTACGGTTGCAGACGGGATTGATCTCGCGCTTCTGGTTGACGGGTTGCAGGCAGAGCGGGAACAGGGAATTACGATTGACATTGCCTACCGGTACTTCTCTACAGACAAACGAAAATTTATTATTGCCGATTCGCCCGGCCATGAGCAGTATACCCGCAATATGGCCACGGGTGCTTCGACCTGCGATCTTGCCGTCATACTGATCGATGCAGTGAACGGCGTCCTGACTCAAACCAAGCGCCACAGTTTTATCGCCACTCTCCTTGGAATCAGACATATCATCATCGCTATCAACAAGATGGACCTGGTGGACTACACAGAAGAAGTGTATCAACAGATAAAATCCGACTATGCGGCATTTTCAATGCATCTGGATATTCAGGATCTTCGCTATCTGCCAATGTCGGCTTTGAATGGCGATAATGTCGTTGATTCCTCAACCAATATGCCCTGGTACGAGGGGGCGCCATTGATGACCATGCTGGAAAATATCCAGATTTCATCGGACAGGAATCTGGTGGATTTCCGATTCCCGGTTCAGTATGTCAACCGACCTGGGCCTGATTTCAGAGGTTACTGCGGGACGGTAGCATCCGGTATCGTCAGAAAGGGCGATGAAATTATGGTGTTACCTTCCCGTAAAACGAGTCGTATTGCTTCCATCGAGACCCCTGATGGAGAACTGGAACAAGCGTTCCCGCCACAGGCTGTAACATTTACGATAGATGATGAACTGGACATCAGCCGGGGTGACATGCTGGTGCATCCCAACAATATCCCCTACTTCACTGACCGGATTGACGCTCATATCATCTGGATGGCGGAGATGCCGATGCAGCCCGGCAAACAGTATCTCTTCAAACAGGCAACCAGAAAAACGACGGGTTCCATTACGGATATCCGTTTCAAAATTGATGTCAACACTCTCGCGCAGACACCGGGAGATAACCTTGGTTTGAATGAGATTGGGCGCTGTGAGCTGATGCTGACGCAAAGGATTGCCTTCGACACCTACAAGGCTAATCGGAGCACTGGGTCTTTTATCATGATTGACCGTCTGACCAACGAGACCGTAGGCGCCGGCCTGATCGTCGGTACTGGCAGTGTTATCACGGGTTCTGCATGGGAATCCGGCCAACGAAGTGAACACCTGCAGGCAACAGCCAGTTTGATTTCACAGGAAAATCGTAATGAACGATTCGGGCAGACCCCAAAAACGCTGCTTCTAACGGGTTTAACCGGTTCCGGCAAGAGCTCGATCGCTTATGCTCTGGAACGCAAATTGTTTGATATGGGGCGTACTGCAACAGTACTGGATGGTCAGAACATGCGCCTGGGACCCAGCAAAGACCTTGGCTTTGATGAAGACAGCCGATCAGAAAACATAAGACGTGGCGTCGAGATAGCCAAATTGATGAACCAGACAGGTATTATCACAATCTGTTCATTTGTCGCGCCGACTGATGCTGTCAGAAAAAAAGCGCGGGCAACCATTGGCAAAGACTTTCTGCTGGTTTACCTGAACGCTCCCCTGGCAGTCTGTAAGGAAAGGGATACCGAAGGTTTCTATGAAGCTGCCGATAAAGAAGGTCTCGACACGGTTCCGGGTGTGAATCTACCTTATGACGTACCGGAAGACGCTGATCTGGTCTTGCCTACCCATGAGATTTCTATCGAAGAATCAGTGGAAAGATTACTGGTACTGCTCGAAAATCAGGGGGCTTTCTAGCCCGCCTGTTTCAAGTAACCCAGTTTCTCCAGAACAAGCATGACTTCCTGCGCTGATTCTTCCGGGGTCACATCCTTGGTATCGACTTCCAGTTCCGGGTTTTCGGGCACTTCATAGGGATCGCTTACGCCAGTAAACTCCTTGATTATTCCCGCTCTTGCCTTGGCATACAGACCTTTTCGATCCCGCCGTTCACATTCCTCAATACTCGTGGCAACGTGAACTTCGATAAATCCGCCAACTTCCTCAACCATTGACCTTACGGCTCTGCGTGCTTCCCTGTAAGGTGCGATGAGTGCACAAATGGCAATGCCACCTTGCCTGGTTAACTGGCTGGCAACGTAACCGATACGGCGAATATTCAAATCCCGGTGTTCCTTTGAAAACCCAAGTTCACTGGAAAGCATCTGACGGACGATGTCACCATCGAGTAAAGTGACTGGTCTACCACCCATTTCCATCATCCTGACAAGCACGATATTTGCAATGGTCGATTTGCCAGCGCCCGACAGTCCGGTAAAAAACAGGGTAAACCCCTGTTCCGTGCGCGGTTTACAGATCTTTTTGAGCTCTGTAATGATTTCCGGATAGGTATACCACTCTGGAACATCCAATCCAGACTCCAGGTGTTCCTGTAATGCCTGCCTGGAAAATTCCTGAACCGTTGTCTGCTCTTTAACTTCCCGACGCGTAATGAAACCCCCGCGCTGTGCACAGTAGACCATGTGATCTTTTTGGACCAGACTGATGTCAAGTCTTTCATCAAAGGTCAACAGCGTTTCCTGCAGCGAAATGTCATCCGGATCAGTCGCACCAGCAAAACAGATATTTTCATCAACCAGGTAGTGACTACAGCCGTAATTCTGCATTACCAGAGCATGCAACAAAACATCCCTGATGGCGGAATGCCGACGGACCAGTGGCAGCATACACAGAGCGGCAGACTGTGTGGGAAATCTGTTCTGCACATGTTCAAAACAATGCATAAGAGCATAGTGATGGATATCTCCTGTATCTACCACGCCAACAGAGGGCATGATCAGCAGATTCGCTTCCCTGGATCCGGCGACTTGATTAATTTCATGCACCTGCTTCTGATGCAATGGTCGCTGAGCGTCAAACCCCAACACATTGCACCACCCCAGTTTGTCGAACTGATTCCGCACTTCTCCAGGCGACATGCGGATGTGATTGAAATCATGATGTACGGGGGCTTCAACTCCCCAAATCTCACCAGCCAGACAGATCTCTACCTCATCGCAGTACGTTTCAATTCTGGCTAACGGAAATTTTTCAGTCAGTTTGAGTACCGCGATAAGAGCACCTTCCCTGTCCCTTAAGGAAATGTCCTGACCAACCGTGAACTGATCGGCAAATTCGGCGGTTACATCAAGCATGATCGGCACAGGGAAAAAGTGACCCTGCCAGGTGTTTCTCTCGATCACTGTATTGGCATCCGCTTCCGTCATAAACCCGGTCAACGGGAAGAAGGCGCCGTTGAGAATGAGTTCTACATCGCAGGTCTGCCGGTCGGAGAGGCTCCAGGAAGGGAATTCAAGTGCTGCAGCTCTGATGGCAGCAACCTCGTCCAGGTTAATATACCTTGTTTGAAAACTCATAAGGCATTGATCTCACTGAGCATGTCATCAAGATGATCTCGCCAGGGTGTTACACAATGTCCAACGAGATTTTCCAGTTTTGAAGTATCCATTACACTGTAGGCAGGACGACAGGCCAATGTTTGATACTCGTCTGCGAGAATGGGCTTAATCGGAATTTTTCCAGACAGCAGGCCCTTGGCGATCGCACCTTCCTGTATGGCCGCTGCAAATTCGTGCCAGGTGATGTTCCCTGAATCGGTCCAGTGGTATATACCGGCAGTAAAACAGTCCTGAATGATGACCCGCCAGATGACATCGGCCAGACCTCGTGTAAAGGTAGGAGACCCCCGTTGATCGCAGACGACGGACAGTTCATCTTTTTCAGTCATCAGACGCATCATGGTTTTTACAAAGTTGGAACCCACCGTGCCATATAGCCAGGCAGTTCGAATGATCATTACCTGCTCCGGTATTGATTGCAGCGCAGCTCTCTCTCCGGCCAGTTTGCTTTTACCATAAACCCCCAGTGGAGCCGGAGTATCCTCGGGCAGATAGGCTGTTGTTTTCTGGCCATCGAAGACAAAATCTGTCGAAATGTGAATGAGTCTTCTTCCTGTACAACAATCCGCAATGTTCTGTACTGCGCCGCAATTGATACCGAAGCATGCATCAATTTCTTCTTCGGCTTTGTCGACTGCAGTATAAGCCGCACAGTTGATAATCACTGTGGGTTGAATCTTGTTCATAAACCCGGCCACTGCGACTGCATCCGTGAGATCACACTCTGCACGACCGGCATAAATTACATTGAGACCCGCGGGTTGTATGGATAACAGGGCTTGACCCAACTGGCCTTTTGCACCCAGTACAAGAATCTTGTTATCCATCGTTATCGACCTTCCTGGAAATACCAGAATACATGTTTGATGTCAGCAGCAAAATCCGCAATGATGCGGCAGTCAATGCGGTTACCTTCGGAAGTATCCTGCCATCAGCAGTATCTGTCTTCTGTTAAGGCAAGGTATGCTTTGAGCCCCATAAGGTCAAGTGCCTGGTGATCGTTACTAAAGTTAAACTGTCTGTTCTGACGGATTGATAAATTGAGGGTTAGCGGTTTTAATGACTGTTATAAACGGAAACATGAGGAAGTCATTTAATCCAATGAATTTCATCAACAATCATATCCTTTCGGTTTCCCAGTTTGATCGCCCTGCAATCAACCAGGTTTTTTCCGTTGCAGATCGGATGGTCCCCTATGTGAACCGGCAGCGGGTGACCCGCGTACTTGAGGGTTGCATCCTCGGCAACATGTTCTTTGAACCGAGTACCCGTACCCGGGTCAGCTTTGGTTGTGCCTTTAATCTCCTGGGGGGAGAAGTGCGTGAAACGACTGAGGTGAGGGCTTCCGCCATTGTCAAGGGTGAATCCTTTTACGATACCGCCAGGGTACTCAGCGGCTACAGTGATGTGATTGTCATGCGGCACAAAATCGAAGGATCTGTTGAGGAATTCGCCAGTGCCAGCCGGGTACCTGTGCTGAACGGCGGTGATGGCGCCAATGAACATCCCAGTCAGGCCTTACTTGACCTTTATACCATCAGGAAGGAAATGGCTGGTCAGGGAAAGGGTATAGACAATCTTCGCATCGCTCTCATCGGCGACCTGCGGTATGGCCGGGCGGTTCACAGCCTCTGTAAATTGCTGACCCTGTACAGCAATGTCCACTTCACTCTGATCTCTCCACCGGAATTAAGCCTGGGAGACGAATACATCAGTGCAATGCGTGGCGCCGGGCACAAAGTGGTTGAATCAATGGATTTGTACGCCGGTATCAGCCATGCGGACATACTTTACGTGACCCGCACCCAGGAAGAACGATTCCCGACCAGGGAAGAAGCAGACCTGTATAGAGGGCTGTTCAGGCTGAATCAGTCCATTTATACGGAATACTGTGAACCGAATACCGTCATCATGCATCCATTACCCCGGGATTCCAGGGATGACGCCAATGAGCTTGATAATGATCTGAATGAAAATCCCAACCTCGCGATATTCCGGCAGACAGACAATGGTGTACTTATCCGGATGGCACTGTTTGCTCTGATACTCAATGTCGTGGACCAGATAGAAGACACAGCCAGGGACGTAAACTGGCATACCAGACGTTCCTCAGAGTCCGGAGGGACACCATGATTACCCTTTGTGTGGAATTGGCGTTTTGACTCGATTTCATCTCGATTGTGACCCGGGACATGACGATGCAGTTGCTCTACTGGTAGCTGCAAAACTTCTTGATCTGACAGGAGTTTCGACAGTTTTCGGCAACTCGAACATTGCCAACACCACTCGTAATGCACTTGCCATTCTGGAAGCCGCCGAATTATCTATTCCGGTAGCAAAAGGCGTTGGTAAACCACTCTTCGACACGGCCATAAACGCCGAGAATGTTCATGGGAAAAGTGGTCTGGACGGGGCCAACCTGCCACCACCCACAACGAAACCACTGTCTATCTCCGGACCGGAACTGATCATCAATTCAGCCAGGCAGGAGGATGACCTGACAGTCATTGCGGTGGCGCCACTGACTAACATCGCTACGGCGATTGTAGACGCACCAGACATCAGGGATCGCATTCGTGAAATCTCCATCATGGGTGGATCGACGACTTTTGGCAATGCAACACCAGCGGCGGAGTTCAATATCCATGCCGACCCGGAAGCAGCAGCGATAGTATTCAACAGTGGTATTCCCATCCGCATGGTGGGACTCAACGTCACCACGACCTTCGGTATTACGGTAACACAGGTCCAATCATTGCTTGCCAGCTCCGGGAAACTGGCAAGAGCAATAGGTGGCGCACTGGATTTTTACCTGAATAAACAGCAGTCACTTTACCGGAGGGAATATGCACCGGTACACGATGTCTGTGCTGTGGTGCCCTACACTCATCCGGCACTCATCCGACACGAAAACATGCACGTCGATGTAGAATGCACAGGCAAATTCACCAGGGGACAAACGGTCTGCGATCAGAGAGGTCTGACGGCAGAAGAGGGGCTGGTACCACCCCAGGCCAGCAACGCTGCTGTTGCGGTACAGGCAGACGGCAAATCCATCATTGATCTGGTAATGAATACCTTACAGAGCTATCCCTGACAACAGCAAACGGATGCCCCAAATCCATCTGCGAACACCCTCGTCAATGAAGCGAAACAACAAATACTACTCACTCAATAGAGAATCAAACTCCGGAACAGCCTTGAACAGGTCTGCCACCAGACCATAATCGGCTACCTGAAAGATAGGTGCGTCACCGTCCTTATTGATGGCGACGATGACCCTGGAATCCTTCATACCCGCCAGATGCTGGATGGCGCCGCTGATACCTACAGCAATATACAAATCAGGGGCTACTATCTTCCCGGTCTGACCAACCTGCATGTCATTGGGAACGAAACCGGCATCAACCGCAGCCCGGGATGCACCCATGGCGGCGCCCAGTTTGTCCGCAACTGACTCCAGCAATGCGAAATTCTCACCGTTCTGCATACCTCTGCCACCGGAAATGATGATGTTTGCAGAAGTCAGTTCCGGCCGTTCCAGTTTCGCAATCTCATCCTTGTCCCAGGAGGAAAGCCCGGGATCACATACGATATCAACCGACACTATTTCAGCGTTGCCACCTTCCGCGGCAACACCATCAAAAGCAGTACCGCGAACAGTCATCACTTTGACTGGATCCGATGATTGAACCGTGGCAATGGCATTCCCTGCGTAAATCGGTCTCTCGAAGGTATCTTCGCTGACCACACCGCTGATATCAGAAATCTGGGCCACATCCAGTAGAGCAGCTACCCTGGGCATAAAGTTCTTCCCGGAGGTAGTGGTGGGCGTCAGAATGTGACTGTAATCCTTACCGATTGCAGCCACAAGATCAGCTATATTCTCTGCCAGTTGATGATCAAAAGCTTCATTATCAGCTACCAGCACCTTGCTGACACCTTTGACAGCAGCAGCAGCCTCCCCTGCCCCATTACAATTCGATCCTGCAACCAGAACCTCGATGTTCCCTCCGATTTCTTCCGCCGCGGCAACCGCTACGAGAGTCGGCGCCTTAATGGCGTTGTTATCATGCTCTGCTACAACCAGAATACTCATGGGATCACCTTTGCTTCATTTTTCAGTTTGTCCACCAATTCTTCCACCGTTTCCACGATAACACCCGCCTGTCTTACCGGTGGCGGCTCAACTTTCAAAGTTTTGATCCGGGGCGCCACATCAACAGCCAGGTCTTCGGGAGTGTAAATATCAACCTGTTTTCTCCTTGCCTTCATGATGTTGGGCAGAGACGCATAACGCGGCTCGTTCAGCCTGAGGTCCGTAGTAATTACCGCTGGCAATTTTACGGTAATTGTCTCAAGGCCCCCGTCAACTTCCCGCGTTACCGTTGCTGTACCGTCTCCGACTTCCAACTGAGACGCAAAGGTAGCCTGGGACATGCCGGCGATAGCCGCAAGCATGGGACCGGTCTGGCTGTTATCACCGTCGATAGCCTGTTTACCCAGGATGACAAGACCCGGCGATTCTTTTTCGACTATCGCGTTCAGTAACCTGGCAATGCCGAGTGGCTGCATCTCTTCTTCAGTCTCCACCAGAATACCGCGGTCTGCACCGAGTGCCAGTGCAGTTCGAATCTGTTCCCGACAGGCACTCGTACCAACGGATACGACAATGACCTCTTCCACCTTGCCGGCCTCTTTCAATCGAACGGCTTCCTCGATGGCAATTTCGTCGAATGGATTCACCGACATCTTTACATTGTTTAGATCAACACCTGTGTTGTCGCTTAATACGCGAATATTAACGTTGAAGTCGACAACTCGCTTTGCCGTTACAAGAACTTTCATGTACTTCCTCTGCTTGCTGCTGGTTGATGGTAATCCGGGACATACTGCCAGAAAAGAGCGCGTATTCTGCCCATTTATGGTCCCGGAATCAACTTCCCTGTTCTGACTCCTTCATGTAAGCAAACAAAATACTGTTCCACCAGCGTACTTTCCTTTAACCCGCCAGTTTACATACAATACATGCTTGAATCGTATGGAGTACGGGAATGGAACGAGAATTCATGGAATTTGATCTGGTTGTCGTTGGCGGCGGTCCGGGCGGCCTTGCCGCGGCGATCAGGTTCGCACAACTGGTAAAGGAAGCAGGTGATGAATTCACTATTTGCCTTGTGGAAAAAGGATCGGAAATTGGCGCCCACATTCTCTCAGGAGCAGTTGTTGAACCAAAAGCACTCAACGAATTGATTCCCGACTGGCAGGAACGTGGGGCGCCACTGAACAATCCGGTGACCCAGGATGTTTTTTATTATCTCGTTGATGATCATCAGGGTATGCGATTGCCCTCCTGGATGGTGCCTCGCGCACTGCACAATGATGGATCCCACGCCACAAGTCTGGGCAATCTTTGCCGCTGGATGGGAGAACAGGCAGAAGAACTGGAAGTCATGATCTTCCCCGGTTTCGCCGCCAGTGAAGTTCTTTACCACGGTGATGGTTCCATCAGGGGAGTCGCTACCGGTGACATGGGTGTCAGCGCCGACGGCACACAAAAATCCACATTCCAGCCCGGCTACGAATTACACGCAAAGTACACCATTTTCGCAGAGGGTTGTCGCGGTCATCTCGGCAAACAACTGCAGGAGAAATTCAATCTCACAACAGATGCGGACACTCAACATTACGGCATCGGTTTTAAGGAAGTCTGGGATATTGACCCGACAAAACATGTACCCGGCAAAGTCATGCACACCATCGGATGGCCACTGGGACACTTTGCAGGCGGAACCGGGGGTGGTTCCTATCTGTACCACCTGGAAAACAATCAGGTCACCGTGGGACTGGTTATCGACCTGGGATACACAAATCCGCATTTAAGCCCATTCGACGAGTTTCAACGGTTCAAACAGCACAAAATCATTCGCCAGACACTGGAGGGCGGCACACGTGTGGCCTATGGCGCCCGGGCAGTGATCAAGGGGGGCTTCCAGGCATTGCCACAACTGATCATGCCCGGAGGACTGCTGGTTGGAGATGAGGCAGGATTCCTCAATAATCTGAAGCAGAAAGGCTCTCATACCGCCATGAAATCCGGCATGATGGCCGCAGATGCCGTTTACGAAGCGGTTAAGGAAGGTTCCACCGGCGGGGAAACTCTGACTGGCTACCCGGAACGTTACAGAAGCTCCTGGCTGTACGATGAGTTGTACCGGGCCAGAAACACCATGCCACTGCAACACAAGCTTGGTCTTTTGCCAGGTTCCGCACTGGTCTGGATTGATCAGTATATCTTCCGTGGCCATCTGCCATTCACACTGACTGACCCCAAACCAGACCACGCGCAACTGAAACTGGCCAGCAAGACAAAGAAACCGGACTATCCCAAACCGGACGGGAAAATCAGTTTCGACAAGCTCTCCTCGGTGTTCATTACCAATACGTCACATGAGGAAGACCAGCCATGCCATCTTCAATTGGAAAACCCGGACATACCGATTCAAACCAACCTGCCCCTCTATGACGAACCAGCCCAGCGGTACTGCCCCGCGGGTGTTTACGAAGTACTGGAGCAGGAAGACGGGTCATCAATCTTTCAGATCAATGCGCAGAACTGCATTCATTGTAAAGCCTGTGATATCAAGGACCCGGCGCAGAATATCAACTGGGTCGTCCCGGAGGGCGCCGGTGGGCCGAATTACGGCAATATGTAAGGGATCATGTAACCGGGTCGCAGTTCCCGGACAGCCTCCTAGACGCATGACTGGACTGCTGCCAGAGGGAAAAACACATCCCTGCTCCAGACGCCCCACTGATCATTTTCCTGCACAACCCTTTCAGCAAGTTGATAGTAAACACTGCGGGTCAACTTTGCTTCCAGTCCGTTGCGGACCATGATGTAAGGCGATGGAGAACCAGTCTCTTCGATACGGAGCGGATGCTCAGCATCTGCTGTCAATTCATCGGCCATATTGGTTGTAAACTGCAGAGACTGCTCCCTGCCTTCTCCAGTCACCTGCAGGAGAACTGCAAGAAATGGAGCATCTCTGACCGTGATGCGACACTTTTCCACCGGTGTAACAAGGTAGTAGTCTCCATCAGCTTCACGGCGTAATACGGTTGAAAAAAGATGGGAGAGCCGGTGACGGGTAATCGGAGTACCCATGTAAGTCCAACTCCCGTCAGCTTCAATGGTCATGTCAATGTCATTGACGTAGTCCGGGCGCCACAGGTGGATAGGCGGTTTGCTTTTATTCCTGACGTTTTCCAGTTCTGCCAGCAGAGAATACGGAACCTGTTCAACCATCAGAAATACAGCACTTCAGTTTCCATCCTCTGGAGGTCGACGATGCCGATGGCGTTATATCCTGACATCATGCCTGCACATTCGCCGGGATTAAATGTCAGTTGTCGGCAATCATATTGAATCACCTGTCGATGGGTATGACCGTGCAGTATCACATCGCAGTCACTGGAATTCTGCTCATCCAGTGTCAACGGATCATGCACCACCACGATTCGCCGACCCGCCCATTCAAGCGTCAGCGGAGGTTCGGTAAAGTGGAAACCATGACGCGCGATAGACTCATCAAGCGAGTCCCGTTCCAGGTCATTGTTGCCGAAAACACCGGTCATGGACATGTTTAACCCGGCAAACACATCAATGGTTTTTGCCTGGGTGATATCGCCAGTGTGCACAACCCGATCAACACCTGCCTCGTTGAACAATCCAACAATCCGTCGGCAGTTTCGAAGGTTGTTATGAGTGTCGGAGACAACGCCAATACGCATACGGCGGGTAGTGTCAGGCGACTTTTTCCAGAATATGGATACCACAGGCACTACCCAGCCCAATGACATGGGTCATGCCAATTCTGGCGCCTTCCACCTGACGTTTGTCAGCCTCTCCACGCAGATGTGTACTGACCTCGTAGATATTGGCAATCCCGGTTGCACCCAATGGATGCCCTTTAGACAACAGCCCTCCGGATACATTGACAGGCACCCTGCCTCCCAGTGCTACTTCTCCACTATCGATCATACTCCCAGCTTCGCCATCAGCGCACAGACCCAGGTTTTCATAATGCAGGATTTCCGCCGTTGCAAAACAGTCATGCAGTTCAACCAGGTTGACGTCCTCTGGACCTACACCGGCCATCTCATAGGCCTGAGCGGCTGCCTTCCGGGTAACCGCATTGACATCAGGCATCACAAGATCCCGGTCGGAATATGGGTCACTGGTGAGAACCGATGCCCGAACCTTGACAGCCCGTTCCATGCCGAGTTCCCTGGCCTTCTTCTCACTGACCAGCACTGCGGCCGCCGAACCGTCCACGTTAACGGAACACATCAGTTTGGTGTTGGGATAGGAAATCATTTCTGAATTCATCACCACATCAAGAGGTGTTTCTATCTGGTACATTGCTTTCGGATTCATCGTAGAGTGGTGATGGTTCTTCACCGAAACTTTGGCGAATTGTTCAAACGTTGTCCCGTGGTTCCTTGCGTGTTCCATGCCAGCCTCGGCAAACACTGCCGGCATCGTTCCCGAACCCAGCAGGCCTTCCTTTGGAATTCCAGAACCGCTACCGGTACCGCCCAGCAGTCCCTTACCCATCTGCTCTACACCCACAGCCAGCACCACATCAAAAACTCCGGCTTTTACCGACATCCAGGCTTCGCGAAATGCGGTCGCACCGGTGGCACAGGCGTTGGCGCAGTTCACTACAGCGATACCCGTCTGACCGATCTCCTGCAGGATTCTCTGACCGACCATGCTGCTTGCCTGACCAAGATTACCGCAGTAAAGCGCCTCCATGTCGCTAATGGTCAAGCCAGCATCATCCATTGCCATCAATGCAGCCTGGGCACCCAGTTGCGGAACCGTTTTCTCCGGAAATCGACCAAATTTGATCATGTCGACTCCCATAATGTATACATCACTCATATGTCTCTCCTTATGAACTCAATTATTACCGTTTAAGTCCGTGGGCTGAAAAAAAATTACTGATTTAACTGTTGCCTTCTCCGTTTCAGGCCGCGGGCTGAAAAAAATAGCTGATATAGCTGTTACCGTCTCTGTCTTTCCGCCCCAGTGCATCCTTGAAGACAACATCCACAGGCATGTCAAACTGGATGTTCTCCGGTTCCGGATCGATATTGATCAAGTTGCCCTTGACGGTACCACCACCCTCAAGATCGACTATGGCGGATATATAGGGCACCTCAATACCTGGAAAGCTCCGATGCACAATACAGTATGAATAAAGTTTTCCCTTGTTGCCCAGTCGAACTGCCTCAATCTGGTCCCGGGAACCGCAACTTGCACAATTTGACCGCTCACCCAGATAAATGGCATTACAGACGGTACACTTGTGTCCTTCGATATAAGGATCATCGGTGTCCGCTCCTTTCAGCCAATTGACGACGGGCAGTGGTCCTGATTCTTCTGACATGATTTTCCCTGTTGAAAACGGAGAGATTAAACCTGATTGATGCCAGTATTCAAGTCATAACTTTGAATGTAGAGTAGAATCTCGAATTTCAGACCTTTCCGGGGGGCTACGGGGCACACTCACATGTTGACTGAAGAAACAGGCATTCCCCATCCAACGGTTCCCTCTGATCGCATTGACTCGATTGATGTGCTGCGTGGTGTTGCCGTTCTGGGAATCCTCATCATCAATGTCTGGCTGTTTGGTTTGCCCTTTGTCGCCGCATCGAATCCAAATGTTGCTGGTGTATTCGAAGGACCGGATGTGTGGGCTTTCCTGATTTCCTGGATTGGTTTTGAGGGTTCTCAACGAGCTGTTTTCTCAATGCTGTTTGGCGCAAGTGTGATTTTACTGACCTCACGTCTGGCGGACGGTCGCACGAACAGTCCCGCCACCATTTACTATCGCCGCACCATCTGGCTCATCGTTTTTGGCCTGATCGACACATACCTGCTGCTCTGGTACGGCGACATTCTCTTTCTATACGGAATGGTCGGGCTGCTTCTCTATCCTGCCAGAAACGTGGCTCCGGGAAAGCTGTTTACTGCCGGACTTGTCATTTTGATGATACTGGCGCTCTTAAATTATGGGGGTGGATACCTGCTGCGGGAAGCTCAACCGGTCGCGGAAGAAGCAAAGGAAGTGCTGTCCCGGGGAGGATCGCTGACTCAAGAGCAGACTCTTGCACTGGAGTTGACCCGGACCATGCCCGGATACGTGCCCCCGGCAGCAGAAATATCGGCGGAAATCGCTGACAGAAGTGGCGGATACCTGTCCGCATTTCTACCCAACGCCGTGGCTGCATTCCAGATGCAGGTCATCTATTCGTTGATTTCCCTGTACTGGGACGCGCTGGCATTGATGCTGATTGGCATGGCTCTGTTCAAATGGAATGTATTCGATGCATCACTTCCACTTCGAATCTACATCCTTATGACAGTTTTCGGATTCGGTATCGGACTCTCAGTGAACACCTGGGAAACACTGGATGCTTTGCAGAACAACTTTGCGAGCACATTTCTGTATTGGACCTACGACCTTGGACGTCTTGCCACAAGTCTGGGTTATGTCGGACTGATTATGCTTATCTGTAAATGCGGATGTATTCCCCGTGTACGTCGCGTTTTCGCGGCCACCGGTCGCATGGCATTAAGTAATTACGTGATGCAAACCATCATCTGTAACGTGATTTTCATCGGCTTCGGCTTGTTTGGTCAATTGCGTTTTCATGAGCTTTACTATGTCGTAGCCGGTGTGTGGATATTTGAGCTCACCGCAAGTTCAATCTGGCTGAAACACTTCCGGTTTGGACCACTGGAGTGGGTCTGGCGTCGACTGACTTATGGCACGAGTCCGACAAAAGTTTGAATCCTGTCTGCAACCCTGCATTGAGTACCTGACAATTCAAGATGCAGTTTTTCGTTGACCCGTAAGTCAAAAATTGGTTAGAATCGTCTCAATAAGCGCCGATTTGAGTTCAGCTTGCGGGCGCTATAGAAGTACCGCTAAAGAGATAGCGACCTACTCTTGCGGATGCTGAGTAGGTTTTTTTTTGAATAAACATAAGCTGCCATGGAGACCTTGCCATGCCAATCAACATTCCGGATGGATTACCAGCCATTGAAATCCTGCGAAAGGAAAATATTTTCTGTATGACCAGCAGTGTAGCGGAACACCAGGATATCAGACCCCTGCGGATTCTCCTGCTCAATCTCATGCCAAAGAAAATAGAAACCGAGATCCATCTCCTTCGCATGCTTTCCAATACACCTCTACAGGTCAACATTGAACTGATGCGGATTAATGACCGACCATCAAAGAATACCCCGATCGAGCATATGGAAACTTTTTACGAGGACTTCCATACGATAAGGAACGAGAAGTATGACGGCATGATTATTACCGGTGCTCCGTTGGGCCAGGTCGATTTTGAAGATGTTAATTTCTGGAAGCCCATACAGGAGATCATGGACTGGGCAGACCGGAACGTAACGTCCGTTTTGTTTCTTTGCTGGGCAGTTCAGGCCGCCATGCAGCATCTTTACAGGGTGTCAAAATGCCTGTTACCCAAAAAAATATCCGGCGTGTATCCGCACTATCTGGTGAACCCCCTCTCACCGATCGTCAGGGGATTTGATGACGTATTCGATGCTCCGCACTCACGCTATGCGGAAGTGCGCAGAGAAGATATTCAGACTATTGATGATCTTGAGATTATCGCCGATTCCGATATTGCCGGACCCTGCATTTTTGCGCGTAAAGACGGGAGACAGTTATTTGTAACCGGTCATACGGAATATGAACCTCGCTGTCTGCTTGACGAGTATCAAAGGGATCTTGCCGCAGGTATAAACCCCGAGATACCTGAAAACTACTTCCCGGATGATGATCCACTGCAGGAACCGATAGTCACATGGAGAAGCCATGGAAATCTGCTTTTCTCCAATTGGCTAAACTATTACGTGTACCAGTTGACACCCTTCGATGCCAGTCAGATCGGCGCAGAGATGCGAACACCGTTATCAAAGGTATCTTCTCACGGAAATTGAGACACTCTTTATCGAGAACCTACTCTAACCGGTAATCAACTCTGCCGGTTCGAGGTTGAAATCTTTCAGTACATCAGCGGCATAGGTAATCCGGCCAGTGATATCCCGTGCATCACCATGGACCAGGCGCAAACAGGCTTCAGCCATATGTTCAACCGGCGTAATCCGCTCACTGGGCGTCTCATCAGTTACAAGCTTGTGATGCATCACCCCCGGCGTCTTTACCAACCCTGGTGAAATCACATTGACACCGATATTGTCACTGTATACCTCGGAGGCAAGCCCCGTGGTGAATCGTTCCAAAGCGGCTTTGCACATACCGTAAACAGTTCCACCACGGCCAGCAACGTCCTTTTGTGGATGCATCGCTGCATGAGAAGAAATATTCAATATCCAGCCTGACTTCTGCTCGATCATGGATGGCAACACCAACTGTGCAAGGTGAAGAGGACCGTAAACCTGGACCTCCATCATCAGACGAAAGTGTTTTTCCCTGAACGATTTTATGGGAACAAAATAAGTGACGGCAGCGTTGTTCACCAGTATATCGACGGAGCCAAAGACCTCTTGTGTTTCCCGGACCAGGTTGATTCGATGATCAGCAACAGCGAGGTCGGTCCTTACCGCATGGGCTTCTCCTCCGGCATCACGAATATGTTTGACCACTGAATTAATACTGCCCGGTAGAATGTGATCTCCATCCTCCACTGTCCGGGCGGAAACCACCACCCGGGCGCCTTCCTGTGCGTACCGGAAGGCGATAGCCTCACCAATACCACGACTGGCGCCGGTAACCACCGCGACCTTGCCCGCCAGTATTCCATTTTTATTGATTGAAACTGCCATTTCGTTTACCTGTCCTTAAATTCCAAAATCCCAGGAGAGACCATTGTGATAGTGTTTCAGTACATTTTTAGCAATGAGTATTTTGTGTACCTCATCGGGTCCATCAGCAATTCTGAGCGTTCGTGCGCCCAGATACATGCTGGCCAGTGGTGTATCGCCAGATACCCCTTTGGCGCCAAACACCTGTATCGCACGGTCGACAACCCGGGTGAATGCAGCAGGAACGAATACCTTGATGGAAGAAATCTCGGTTCTGGAATCGGCGCCGCTCTCTATGACCTCGGCGCAATGAATCGTCATTAGCCGGGCAGCCTGAATGTCCATATAGGATTCGGCAATAAATCCCTGAATGAACTGTTTGGTTTCGAGTTTGCCGCCGTGTACCTGTCTTTCGATACTGCGTTTCACCATCAAATCGAATGCGCGCCACATTTTGCCAATGCTGTTCATACAATGATAAACGCGACCGGCGCCCAATCGCTCCTGGGCAGCCGCATGGCCCTGGCCTTCCCGTCCAAGCATGTTCTCATAGGGGATGCGGACATTGCTGTACTTAATCTCGCAGTGATGTCCACCGGTATGCCCCCAGACCGGAACGCTGCGGATGATCTCAAATCCCGGAGTGTCTGTCGGCACGATGAACTGCGACATCTTCTCATTGGTGCCCCCTGCCCCATCCGGTTCTTCTGTTCGCGCCATTACCAGAGCCCAGTCCGCCCGCACCCCATTGGAAGTAAACCACTTGTGACCGTTAATGACCCATTCATCACCGTCTCTCACGGCTCTGGTCTGAATCGACCTCGGGTCAGAACCTGCGTTATCCGGTTCTGTCATGGAGAAACAGGATTGCGTTTCACCCGCCACCAATGGCGCCAGCCACTTCTTTTTCTGTTCCGGAGTACCATAGCGCACCAGAACCTTCTGATTGCCGGAATTTGGCGCCACAACACCAAACATAGGCGCCGCCACGCCACTCCAGGCCAGAATTTCGTTCATGTAGGCATGAGAAAGAAAACCCAGGTCGCTGCCACCGTATTCCAGGGGTAGATGTGGCGCCCACAATTTTCGTTGCTTCACTTCATCGGTGATATCCGTCCATAGTCTTTTTGACTCTGTGTTATCACTCCAGCGACGAGCCAGAATGTGTTCATTCGGGATAATTCGTTGACCCACGATTTCTGCGGTATCCAGCCGCGTCTGGTTTACCTCATCAGACAAACCGGGAATTGGTTGTACAGTCAGTATACTGTCCTGGTTGAAGGCCATGGAACTGGCTCCTTGCTATTCTGTCATTAAGAGAGTCCAGACTATACCACCGTTCATTCATGGAATAAAAAAAACTCCTGTGGATTTCTACAACCCGTTAAAAACTTTTTTATAAGAAAATATCCTACACAAGACAGCCACATGCCCGTCATTCCGTGGCGTATCTCCCGGAAACAATTCAACCCGTTCGACTTTGATAAATCCTGCTTACAGGAGAACCTTGGAGTTGCCACACACGAGCAGTTCCATGGAAAACAAACTTTATCTGGCGGAAGCAATTCAGTATCACCGCAACCAGTATAACGGCGGGATAACACGGTTTCTCTACCCGGGGACTACCCTGTGTACCTTGTTGGTAGTTAGTATCGTCACCATCGCCATGTTGTTCATGGCAAACAGCACCTATACACGCAAGCAGGCACTATACGGCCATATTGACAGTCACCATGTCGCCTCAGTCTCTGCCAGCGGTCATGGCAGAATCAAAACATTGCAGGTCTCGGAAGGGAATCAGGTGGATGTTGGCATGCCATTGGCCACCCTGAGTCGGGGAAATGAAATAGAAAGCGAGGCAAGACATGACATGCTCGCAGAAGTGGAAAAACAATTCATACAGACAGCCAGGGATAAGAAATCGGCCGGGCTGGTATATGAGATTGAAATAAAACGTGCCGAATCCCTGCATTCAAACCTGTCCAAACGACTGTTACAACAGCAATTACTCCTGCAGTTGCAACAACAGATGCTCGACCAAAGCCAGAATCAATACAAGGCGGCATCCAGTCTCAAAGTTGCGGGATACCTCTCGGAACTGGAGTGGACCCGGTCAGAGCAGAATCTTCTGTTGGAACGACAGGAATTTCTGAAACTGCAACAGAGCAGTTCGCTGTTATCTCAACAGTTACATGACCTGGAACAACAAAAAAGTGAACTGCCCATCAGGTTCGCCCAGCAGGTATCCTTACTTGAACAGAAGCTGTCCGATTTGCGCCAGTCCCGGACTCAATTGCTTGATGAAGATCATCAACAACTGACAGCTCCTGTGAAAGGGCAGATATCTGTGATTTCTGTACAGCCAGGTACCGCGGTTTCCAGGGGAGAAGTCCTGATTTCAATCATCCCGGAGACCAGGAAGACCACTGCCACGTTGTACGTGCCTACCTATGCCTATCACCATGTAAGTGGCCAGCACAGTGTACAACTCCGGCTGGAAGATTCGCCAAACAGTGAAATGACCGTGATTCCAGGCAAAATCGTATACATCTCCGAACATCCCATCCCTGACACGGAGGGTAACCCGGTCTTCCTGGCTCGAGTCGAATTGAGCGACCATCCGATCGATATATACGGTGAGGAAGTGGTACTCAAAAGTGGTATGTCACTGTTCTGCAGTGTGCCGCTTGCAACACTGACATTACTTGAATGGCTCATCCACCCTCTGCGTGTCTTGAACAAAGGCACCCGGCACGATGTCTAGAATGTCGATGATTTTCCAGTCCAATGTCAACGAGTGTTCACTGGCCTGCTTTACCATGATTCTCGGTTTCTACAGGCAGCCGGTCAGATTGATTGACATGCGTCGACGATTCATGCCGAAGGACAAGCCACTGACCATCTCGGAACTGATGAATATTGCCACCGCACTGACTTTTCAGCCTCGTGCCCTGCGCTGTGAGACCGGCGATCTGAATCAGGTGAAGCTGCCCTGCATAATGCACTGGGACTTTGAGCACTTCGTTGTCCTGGCGCGGGTCAAACGACGGTCTGTGATCATCTACGACCCGGCCGCCGGTATCCGAAAATTAACCCGCAGGGAACTGGCACAACACTTTACCGGAGTTGTTCTTGAACTCACACCTTCAGGGAACCTGGGTGCATCGGTACAAAAAACAATGTCCTCAACAAGGCCAAAAAAGTTCAACTACATCGGTTCCATATCAGAAATGCTGCCGGCGCTAAGCCAGTTATTTCTGCTCACCATCTTATTACAGTTGTTCTCCCTGACCACTCCCCTGTACCTGCAACTGGTCGTAGATGAAGTACTGGTCAAACATGATGTGGATTTTCTCCTGGTCCTCTTTCTCGGATTTTTGGGACTAAATATCATTACCCTGACCAGTCGTTGTCTACAGGAGTTAACCGGACTCTATCTCAGCAACAGGCTGTCAATCCAGATGGCCAATCATCTGTTTACGCATCTGGTTCGACTGCCCATAAGCTATTTTCAGACAAAACACATGGGGGATATCATATCCCGGTTCCATTCATTGTCCCCTATTCAGGAATTTGTCACCTCCAGTGTTATTTCGTTGATCCTGAATACAGTACTGATAGTCATAACCATTGTTATGCTGTTTCTCTATTCGGCATGGCTCACAGCCATCATATTGGCCTCCGCGATTGTCCTGGTTGTCGGCAAACTCTTTTTCTACTGGCCCATGCGGTTCAGAATACACGAGCAGATCGTAAAACACGCAAACCTGGATTCTCACTTCATGGAGTCCGTTCGGTCGATAAGCGCCATAAAACGTTTCAATGGGGAATCGATCCGGGAAAATGATTACTTGAACAGGCTGGTGGATGTCAGCAATGCCAGTGTCCGGGTTGGTTATGTGGAACTGTCCTATGAACTGTTCAGCAACGGTATCCGGTCATTTCTGTATCTGGTGATTGTCTATATTCTGGCCAAAGAGGTTCTGGCCCAGGCGTTTACTATCGGCATGCTTTACGCCTTTCTCGCCTATTTTGATCGCTTGATGGGTGCCATAGAATTGCTGACATCTGAAGTATTGAAGGCACTGATGTTACGGCTGCATCTGGACAGGTTGGCCGAGATTACCGAAACACCGGCAGAGCCTGTTGCAGACCGTCCTCCCGTTATCGACACGCATGCGGAACACGTGCTGGCACTGGAAGCTGCATCTTTTGCATACGACAGGCTGACTGTATTCCGTGACCTGGACCTGCAAATTACTCCTGGAGAACATATTGCCGTCATCGGACCTTCCGGGTCCGGGAAAACGACCCTGCTCAAAGTCTGTCAGGGCATTATCGACCTTGACGACGGCATAGTCAGGGTGCAGGGACAGACACTGTCTTCTAACAACCGTTCAGCACTGGGCGCCATCATTGCCAGTGTTATGCAGGAAGACACTTTGATCACAGGTTCCGTCATGGACAATATCACCTTCCAGAGTCCATCTCCGAATTGGGACCATGCCATTGAGTGCACCAAATGCGTGCTGTTGCATGATGAAATACTGGCTCATCCCTTAGGTTACGATCGAAAAATTTACGAAATGGACCAGAGCCTGTCAGCCGGGCAGAGCCAGAGAATTCTCCTGGCGCGTGCACTGTATCAAAGACCAACCATCCTGCTGCTTGATGAGGGTACAGCACATCTTGATCAGCAGACTGCCACTGCCGTAATGCAGAATATTACAACCCTGGAACTTACCTGCATTTTCTCCACCCATTCCATGGAATTACTGCCTTTGGCTTCCCGGGTACTGATTGCCGATGATCCCCATTGGCGAATTGAAAATAGTATGTTTGCGGATTGATGCATAAATTTATTTTAAAAACACGTTTAAATGTGTATTATATATTAGAATTCATGTTGGAAACCAGATGATCATGGAAACCCTTCTTACCAACAAGACCATATCGGTAACCGAGTTACGCGAACCCAGGAAAGTGATCGACAAGGCGGGTTCTCAACCTGTAGCGGTCCTCAACCGTTCGAATGTAGTGGGATACTTCGTTCCGGCAAGTGCCGTGGAAAAACTGGATTTCACTGCTTGTGCAACAGACGAAGTGATGGCCGCGCTCGACACCCTCGATCAAAAGGCACAGGCGGTAAACGAATACCTCAAAGATAAGTAATGCGCTATATTACGGCTGAACAAGTCGTTGCCATACACGAACGTGTGATACTCAGTCACGAGTTACAGGGTGCAGCGGACAACCGTCCTGTCGAGGCCGTAATCGGCAGGATAGAAAATCGCCTCTCCTATGGCCTCATCGTTGACGTTTATGATCTTGCTGCCTGTTACGCCTGCTTTATTGCGGTCGGACACTGCTTTCATGATGCCAACAAACGAACGGCGCATACGGCAATGCAGTTAATCCTGAAACTGAATGGGACACAGCTTGATTACGATATAAAATCCATTGGAGATATGATCATAAAAGCAGCGCAGGGCATTATCGAAGAGACGGAACTTGCCGCTTATCTCCGAAGCTTGCCATCGATTCCAATAGCATAGGTAAATTCCACCAACTATTCGGCGCTTTCTACTACAATCGCCAGAGCCAATTTTACGGAGCCTTCAGCGGGCCAAAACTCGCGCTGCCGCTGTCGCGGAGCAAACAGGCCGGCCTACCTGGATTTTCTCCGTCATGTTTGACAAGAGTGATGTGGATTCCCTTTATCCGGATTTCTGCCGCGTTAATGGAAAGACCAGCGTCAGCCATATCGCGGCCATGAAAAATGCGATATAAAGATAATAATTACCCATGATTACACCCGCTCTTTGCGCCAGTGTAATCAGCACAGATGAACCGCCTTTGCCGGTACGATAACCGAATACATCAATCACTTCCTTGGCCCGATAGCGTGCATCGAATTCAAGCGGGATATAGAGTATTTCCTTGGCTGCCCGGAAGATTGAATAATCGAAAGCCTTGAACAGGAAAAAAGCAAGACCCACCGAGAAAACCGATGGTTCGATGATAGCGAAAATGATGGCGGTGAAATGAATAAGGGGCAACATCAGATGCACCAGGCGCAGTGCAATAAAACTGAGCAACAACGGTGCAATGACGAATTGCAAACCAATACTCGCCAGGTTCAGAAAACCCCAGAACCTCAGCTGGAATGCGGTCTCCATATCCGTTGCACCGGCAAATTCAACTGACAACAATTCGTTGAACTTGAAATCCAGAACCGCTGCAATAACCTGCGTGGACAGCACAATCGCCAACAGGCAGACCAGCGTGGGATTACTGCGGAACATCTGCCAACCCATATGATGACTTATACTTTCATCACTGGTGTCAGGCGCCTCGGGTTCGCCATGTAATCGATAGGTCAGATTGGAGACCATGGCTGCTGGTATCAACATTAGTGCAGCCGCCAGGACCATGGCCTCTGTCCCAAGGGGTCCGACAATCAGACTGCCAACACTGCCACCGACAACACCGCCTATTCCTGCTATCCCGGTAATCGGCCCATTGACTTTTTTGGCGGTGGCCGGCGTCAGGGACGAGTTGATATAACTCCAGTATTGCTCAATCAACAGAACAATGTAGAGTTCTTTGATCAGGAACAATATTGGCGTCACCATTTTACTACCCGTCAGCAAACCGAGATAACAGGCAACTATAAAAAAGCTTGATCCAAGGGAAGTCACCAGCAGTGTGCGCCTCGGTCCCAGGTGACTGAGGATCCACCCGTACAGCGCAACTCCGCCAAAAACCACTACCGGCATCGCCGACATGACCAGGGGTAGATTTTCCGCACCCCAGGTGTTCTTGAATAATACTGTAGCTGGAGAACGAATGAATTCGTAGCCCACGAGCGTAAAAAATGCCGCCGCCGCCATCATGAAAGCTATCTGATATTCTTTGGAAACTCTCACTGCAACTTTGCCTTCATCAGGTGCCGGTGGGTTCCCGCATTGTGACAAATTCCTCGGCAGTAGTGGGGTGAATGCCTACCGTTGCATCAAACACCGCCTTCGTTGCGCCCGCCTTGCAGGCAATGGCAATGCCCTGAATTATCTCTCCTGCTTCAGGTCCTACCATGTGTACACCCACAATCCTGTCAGTACATTTGTCAACAATGAGTTTCATCATGGTTTTTTCATCGCTGCCGCTCAGTGTATGCTTTAGCGGTCGGAAAACAGATCGATAAACTTCCACTTCACCCAATTTTTCCCTGGCCATGTCTTCTGTCAGTCCTACGGTACCTATATTGGGTTGACAGAAGACCGCCGTCGCAATTCCATCGTAGTCCATCAGTTTTCGATGACCATTGAACTGGGTGCTGGAAAACGCCATGGCTTCCGCAATTGCAACAGGGGTTAGCTGAATACGGTCAGTAACATCCCCCAGGGCAAAGATATTGTCTACTGATGTCCTGAATTCCTCATCTATGATAATTGCCCCATTGTCCCCACATCGCACATCGACATTTTCAAGTCCCATATCATGAATATTGGACTTTCGACCAGTTGCATACAGGACCAGGTCCGTTTCCATTTCGCTACCATCTGCAAAAGACACCCGCAGGGAGCCATCGGCATTTTTATTTATTTCTTGAACAACACTGTCGAAATGGAGAATCACACCCTTTTTATCCAGTTCATCCCGAACACAGAGGCGAACATCCTGGTCAAATTTGCGCAGAAACAGCGGTCCACGGTAAGCAAGATGACTCTCTACACCCAATCCCTTGAAAATTCCGGCAAATTCAACAGCGATATAGCCGCCACCCACGACCAGTGAACGCCTTGGCAGTGTTTCCAGAAAGAACGCCTCGTTGGATGTAATCACGTATTCCCTGCCGGGGAAATCCGGCACTGAGGGCCAACTACCCGTTGCAATCAGTATCTTCCCCGTGGAGACAATCTGCTGGTTGATTGAAACATGGTGAGCGTCAATGATTCTGGCTCTACCGTCGAAATGGGTGACACCGGCGCCATTCAATAAACCCCGGTAGACATCATTCAATCGCTGGATTTCCGTATTTTTATTATGCAGCAATACTGGCCAGGTAAATCCGGGGTTGGTACGAGCCCACCCAAACCCTTCTGCCTCTTCGTATGCTTCACTGAAATGGGATGCATAGACAAAGAGCTTCTTTGGCACACACCCGACATTAACGCAGGTTCCCCCCATGTAACGATCTTCCGCCGTCGCTACCCTGGCGCCGTAAGTTGCACTCATACGCGCAGCACGGACACCACCGGAACCAACTCCGATGACAAACAGATCAAAATCGTAATCTGCCATTTAATTCTCTTCTCATCATTTGAATCTGGATAAGGTAGCATAGCAATATCGCAGGTATCATTATTACCCTATGAAAAACTTCGGCTTCGGTATCGATAACCTGCTGCAGGATCCAGCACTGAAGGCAAAACTGGGTGGCAGGCGAGTCGGTCTGGTGGCACATCCGGCTTCTGTCACTTCCCAAAGTGAACATTCCCTGGATGCGCTGATAAATGCCGGTATTCGGGTTGAACGGGCATTTGGTCCACAACACGGACTGCGAGGCGACCGGCAGGATAACATGATGGAGTCCGGGGATTTCACAGATCCCAGACATCGTATTCCCGTGATCAGCCTTTACGGGACTTATCGTTATCCCCAACCGGAAATGTTAACCGGCCTGGATGTCGTCCTGTTCGACCTGCAGGATATCGGTTGCCGTGTTTACACCTATATCACCACTCTCCGCTATTTTGTCAAAGCCTGTATGGAATATGGCGTTGAACTCTGGATTCTGGACCGTCCCAACCCCTCCGGCCGCCCGGTAGACGGGATGTACCTTGTCGATGGCGAACAGAGTTTTGTGGGATGCGACCTGCTACCTATGCGGCATGGCCTTACCATTGGTGAACTGGCCGTCTGGTTTGCAGATCAATTGACATGTTCTCAGCCAAAAATCATACCCATGATGCACTATGAGCCATCAAGTTCCCCTGGATTTGGCTGGCCTCTATCTCAGATACCCTGGATAAATCCAAGCCCAAACGCCAGCAGTCTGAACATGGCACGCTGTTTCCCTGGCACTGTATTGCTGGAAGGCACCACATTATCCGAGGGTAGAGGCACCACGACACCGCTGGAAGTCACCGGTGCACCGGATATTCCTGTTGATGAGTTGATATCCTTAATGGAACCTCAATCAGGTATCCGCCTTCGTCCCTGTTGCTTTACACCTGTGTTCCACAAACATGTGGGTGCATTATGCCAGGGCTTTCAGATACACACCGATTCCCCGGATTACCTTCACGCAGCCTTCAAACCTTTCCGATTGATGGCTGGTTTCCTGAAAGCACTCCGGCAATTACGTCCGGAATATGATTTGTGGCGCTATCACGAATACGAGTATGAAACAGACCGCATACCTGTCGATGTTATCAACGGTGGGCCAATTTTGCGCCAATGGGTCGACGATGCTTCCGCGGGAGCGGAAGAACTCGACACAAGACTGGAACAGACGGAGTTGGACTGGCTGGACCAAAGACACCCCTATCTTCACTACTAACCTGGTCGGCCGTGTTAGAATCACGCCTTTTTTAAACTGCCTTGATAAGGAATACCAAAATGACTAATGCCTTCCGTGTGGCGGTTCTACCAGGAGATGCTATCGGGCCCGAAATCATGGCTCAGGCAATTCGTGTATTTGACATTGTTCAGAAACACCGGGATGTGGCATTTGATCTGATTGAATGCCCATTCGGCGCCGGCGCTTACTTTTCCCACGGAACTGCCTTTCCAGAAGAAACCAGGGCAACCTGCGATTCCGTGGATGCGATTCTCAAGGGACCTGTTGGATTGAGCCATGAGGAATCCAAAAAAATTCCGGTGGAAGAACAACCGGAACGCGGCGCAATTCTTCCACTCCGTGCACGCTACAACACGTTTGCAAATTTCCGCCCAATATTCCTCAGCAGGCAGATGGCGCACTTCTCACCACTCAAAGAGTCCATTATAGGTGACGGTATTGATATTCTGCTGATTCGGGAACTGGTCGGTGGATTGTATTTTGGCGAAAAGGAACGCGGCACCAATTCCGATGGCCAGCGTTACGTCAGGGAAGTTCTCGAATATGATGAAATTCAGGTTCGCCAGGTATTGAGAGTAGGTTTTGAGCAGGCAATGCTGCGCAAGAAACGCCTGCATAATATCCATAAAAGCAATGTGCTGATTTCCAGTGTCTTCTGGAACGAGATATTGGATGAAGTTCGGCAGGAATACCCGGAAGTCGAGATAATACATCTGCTGGTAGATGCCGCCGCTACCGCCCTGTGTCTGAATCCGGGTCAGTTTGATGTCATGGTCATGGAAAACATGTTCGGTGATATCCTGAGCGATCAGGGTGGCGGTATCCTGGGCTCTCTGGGTCTGATGCCCTCTGCCTGCCTGGGACCTGACAAAGCATACTACGAACCCTCGCACGGCTCAGCACCGGATATCGCAGGCAAAAATATCGCCAATCCCTATTCTATGATTGGCTCTGTCGCCATGATGCTGGAGATGAGCTTCGGTATGAAATCCGAGTCAGATGCCGTTTGGCAGGCGATGCAGTCGGTTTTTGAAGCCGGATATTCCACCGCAGACTTATCCGCCAGAAGCGATATGACTCTGGTTTCCACAGTTGAATTCGGTGATCGTGTCATGGACAGGCTGGATGAGTTGCTGCGCTGACTGCCAGCAGAACCAGCCGGGCGGTGCATGTTACTGAATCCACCACACCACGGTGGTTATAAAGCTCATTACCAGAACCAGCATAGAGAGCCAGCCCCAGCCGATAAACACCCACATGGACCAGTGTTGCTCAAGCAGACCCCCAGGAGTATTAAGAATACGCAGCACCCATTGTTTGATCATAAAAAATCCGGGGAATAAATCAGACCATGATTCTAACGACTGCGTCCAGCCGGGGCAACCAGCGGTGATGGTAACAGCTTGAATTGATTGATTTCAGTGACCAGCTTATCGTAGATTTCCTGGGCATC